>NZ_JALIRS010000010.1 GCF_023337795.1 Lysinibacillus sp. BPa_S21
AGCCAGGATCAAACTCTCCATAAAAAGAAATTTGATTAGCTCAAATTGTTTTGCTGGCATCATGTTTGATGTCCAAAATTTTGTTTTGTTCACTAACTCAAAGTTAGCTACTAAAAACTTTATTGATTACGTTTTGCTTGTTCAGTTTTCAAGGTTCATTACTTTGTTTTAAGTGTCACCTCTTGGCGACTCATTAATAATATCAAGAATACGAAACTATGTCAACACTTTCTCAAAAAAAATCGATAGTTTTTATAAACTTATTATTCTCCTCCTCATCCATTATATTTAGAGGATTTAGTTAAGTAGTTTTTGTACCTAGCTTATTACATCAATCATTGGACTCTTTGCTAATGCCTTGATTTTGTAACTTAAATTTTTTTCAATTAAAAAAGGCAACTACCAATGTTAATGGGTTGCCTTTTAACTATTATAAATTTGTTATAATACGTGAAATATAGAAGGTACGATTTTTACCTAAATCAAATATCTCCCCTGAGTGGCTTAATTTGATAAGTGGTCGAGTTGGTGCAAACTTATTTACAAACATCACTTCGCCTTGTTCCAGATTAGATAGTTCAACAATTGTCCCTATAGGAAGATCGGCAACAATATCTATCAGAGCACGAACTACTTTAATATCAAACTTACCAAATTCAGATTCATTAATCATCTCTATAACCTTAAAGGAAGATTGTTTTGCTCTATACACTCGCTCACATGTCATAGCATGGAATACATCTGCAACAGCGATAATTTGTGCGAAAGTGGAAATATTCGCTATTCCTTCCCCTTTCGGATAACCACTACCATTTAAACGTTCATGATGCTGGAAAATAGCCTCTTTCATTGTATCCTTTAATATAGTTAAGTCTTTAACCATATTATAGCTATAAATTGGATGCTTATAAATTTCATCAAACTCTAGCTCTGTTAAGGTTGTTTTTTTATCGCGGATACGTGGATGAATTTTCGCCATCCCACAATCAGCTAATAATCCTCCAATTGCAATTTGAATTGTAATTCCTTTGTCATAACCTAATTTTTGTGCAATCACGGAAGAAATCAATGCTGTTGCTACGCAATGATGGTACAAATAGTCTTTAGGATTTGAATACTCATTTAAATCAAAAATTATTGTACGATCTTCTAAAACCATTTCTACTAATGGCAAAATAATTTTACGTGCTTTCGTAATATCTACCTTTGCACCAGCTTCCCAATTTTTAAATTCCTTTTTGAATTGTTCAATAGAATGATCATACATTCTTTTAAAGGTTGGGACAGCCTCTATTGGAACAACTACTCCTGTTTCTTTTATCTCTGGTTGAGCCTCTGTATCATCTTTATAAATTGGGGCTCTCGAAATATTAAAAGCAAAAAAAACTTGTAAATGCTCATGGGAAATTACCGTATTTTTCAAAATGATTGGATATTGTGTATTAGCAAAAATATCTTCAGAAATTACTTTACCAACGCGTAACTCTGAAATTGGGACATGTATAGTTTCCACGCAATTAACTCCTCTTCACTATTTCACTTGCTAAAATATAAGGCTTAAGTTTATTTTAGCACGGAATTCAAAATAATTACTTATTTTTCATGATTTATGCTAAAAAACCGATGAACGGCAAACTAGCTGTCGTCATCGGTTTTTTGTTATTCTTCTACTTGATCATTTTCTTCGTTAGATTCTTCATTAGATTCTTCTTCTTTTTCAACCTTCGCTACAGTTGCAACAAGCTCTTCATCGCCTAAACGAATTAAACGAACTCCCTGTGTACTACGGCCAATTAACGAAATATCATTGACATCCATACGGATTAGCATGCCGTTAATTGTAATAAGCATTAAATCTTCAGAACCATCTACAGTTTTTACAGCTACCATTGGACCGTTTTTATCAGTAATTTGAATTGTTTTTAATCCTACACCACCACGGCTCTGTAAACGATATTCTTCTTCAGAAGTACGTTTACCATAACCTTTTGCAGTAACAACTAAAATTTCCTGTCCTGGTTCTATGATTTCCATACCAACTACTTCATCACCATCACGTAGTTTGATACCTCTTACACCACCTGCAGTACGACCCATTGAACGAATATCGTCCTCTTGGAAACGTACAAGCATTCCATCACGAGTACCGATAATCACTTGTTTATCGCCATCAGTTAAACGAACAGAAATGAGATCGTCATCTTCTCGTAAGCTTATAGCTATTAAACCGTTTGTGCGGATGTTAGCAAATTGAGATACTGGTGTACGCTTCGAAATACCTGTTTTAGTAGTGAAGATAAAGTATGCATCTTCATCGAATGAACCAACACGGATCATAGCTGTTACTTTCTCACCTTTTTCAATATTGAGTAAGTTAACTATCGGTAAGCCTTTCGCTGTACGACCAAATTCCGGAATCTCATAGCCTTTTGCTCTAAATACTTTCCCTTTTGAAGTGAAGAATAAAATTGTATCGTGTGTAGATGTATTCATAAGATGCTCTACAAAATCATCTTCATTTGTGCCCATACCTTGTACACCACGACCACCACGTTTTTGACTGCGATATGTATTAGCAGCTAAACGTTTGATATAGCCATTGTGCGTTAAAGTTACGACCGAATTTTCAACTGGGATCAAATCCTCGTCCTCAATCATTTCTATACCGCCAGAAGTAATTTCAGTACGACGTGTATCATTAAAACGTTCTTTTAGTTCTAATATTTCAGTACGAATAATATCAACAATTTTAGCCTCATCTGCCAAAATTGCTTTTAATTCAGCAATTAAAATTTGAAGCTCTTGATATTCTGCTTCAATTTTTTCACGCTCTAATCCACTTAAACGAACTAAACGCATATCTAAAATCGCTTGCGCTTGACGTTCAGATAAATTGAATCGTTCCATTAATTGAGGCTTCGCTTCATCACCACTACGTGAACCACGAATAATCGCAATAATTTCATCGATATGATCGAGGGCAATACGTAAGCCTTCTAAAATATGTGCACGATCTTCAGCTTTCCTTAAGTCAAATTCCGTACGACGACGGATAATAACTTTTTGGTGCTCTAAATAATGATGCAACATTTCTTTTAAGCCCATTACTTTAGGTTGACCATTTACTAAGGACAGCATATTAATACCGAAACTCGATTGCATTGCTGTTTGTTTATATAAATTATTTAAAACCACATTGGCATTTGCATCTTTACGAACTTCAATAACTACTCGCATACCACGGCGGTCAGATTCATCACGTAGGTTTGTAATACCATCAATTTTTTTATCGCGTACAAGCTCTGCTATTTTTTCAATAAGCTTAGCTTTATTTACTTGGTATGGTAATTCATGAATAAGTATTGTTTCTTTACCATTTGATTTTTGTTCAATCTCTACCTTTGCGCGAATAATGATGGAGCCACGACCTGTTTCATAAGCACGGCGAATACCGCTACGTCCTAAAATTAATCCCCCTGTTGGGAAATCAGGTCCTGGAATAATTTCCATCAATTCTTCTGTTGTGATAGCAGGATTTTCTGAAAGTGCTATCACTGCATCTATCGTTTCCCCAAGTTGATGTGGCGGAATATTCGTCGCCATACCAACCGCAATTCCTGCCGCTCCATTTACTAATAAGTTTGGATAGCGACTAGGAAGGACAATAGGCTCTTTTTCTGAACCATCATAGTTATCCGTATAGTCAATTGTGTCTTTATTGATATCACGAAGCATTTCCATTGCAATACGGGACATACGTGATTCTGTATAACGCATTGCTGCCGCTCCATCGCCATCGACAGATCCAAAGTTACCATGACCATCGACTAGCATGTAACGATAGCTGAAATCTTGCGCCATACGTACCATTGCATCATAAATAGATGAGTCACCATGTGGGTGGTATTTACCCATTACATCCCCAACAATACGCGCTGATTTTTTGTACGCTTTATCTGCTGTATTTCCTAGCTCTTGCATGCCATATAAAATACGGCGATGTACAGGCTTTAATCCATCCCGCACGTCTGGTAATGCACGAGAAACGATTACACTCATCGCATAATCGAGGAAGGATGTTTCAATTTCTTTTGTTATATTAACTCCTTTAACACCGGAGCGTTCTTGTTCTGACAAAGTGTAGACCTCCTCTCAAGAAAAATTAAATATCTAAATTAGCGTATACTGCATTTTCTTCGATAAATTGACGACGAGGTTCAACTTCATCGCCCATTAAACGTTCAAATGCTTGGTTTGCTTTAATTGCATCATCTAATTCTACTTGTAACAATGTGCGGTGCTCAGGATCCATTGTAGTTTCCCAAAGCTGCTCTGCATTCATTTCCCCAAGACCTTTGTATCGTTGTACATTTGGTTTTGGCATTTTCGGTAACCGTTCTAAAATTGCTTGAAGAGTAAGATCATCATAGCAATACTCAACATGTTTACCTTGCTTAACTTGATAAAGAGGCGGCTGGGCAATATAAATATAACCTGCCTCTACAAGTGGTCGAAGGAAACGGAAGAAGAATGTTAATAGTAATGTGCGGATGTGGGCACCATCAACATCGGCATCTGTCATAATAACGATTTTATGATAACGAGCCTTTTCTAAAGTAAACTCTTCACCAATACCTGTACCAAACGCTGTAATCATTGCACGAATTTCTGCATTCGATAAAATTTTATCTAAACGTGCTTTTTCAACGTTAAGGATTTTACCACGTAACGGTAAAATTGCTTGGAAGTGTCGGTCACGACCCGATTTCGCAGATCCTCCGGCAGAGTCACCCTCAACGATATAAATTTCACATTCAGATGGATTTGTTGATGAACAGTCAGCTAATTTACCTGGTAAGCTTGATACCTCAAGTGCGTTTTTACGACGTGTAAATTCACGTGCTTTTTTAGCTGCGACACGTGCACGAGCAGCCATTAAACCTTTTTCAACAATCTTACGAGCGGTAGTTGGATTTTCTAACATAAATCGTTCAAAACCATCTGAGAATAAGGAGTTAGTAATTTGGCTAACTTCAGAGTTACCTAGCTTTGTTTTTGTTTGTCCTTCAAATTGTGGATCAGGATGCTTAACCGAAACAATAGCTGTTAAACCTTCTCGAACATCTTCACCAGTAAGATTTGTATCAGATTCTTTCAATAGCCCATTTTTTCGCGCGTAATCATTAATAACACGTGTTAGAGCCGTTTTAAAACCAGACTCATGTGTACCGCCTTCATACGTATTAATGTTATTAGCAAATGAAAAAATATTTGATGAGAATCCAGCATTATATTGCATAGCAATTTCAACTGAAATACCATCTTTTTCTCCAAGAACATCTATTGGATCATGGATGGGCTCTTTAGATTGATTCAAATGCTCTACGTAAGAACGAATACCACCTTCATAATGATACGTAGTAGAACGTTCCTCACCTTCGCGTTCATCAGCAATTGTAATTCTGATACCACGATTCAAATAGGCTAATTCACGAATACGATGTGCTAAAATATCATATTCATAAACCGTTGTTTCTTTAAATATTTCAGGGTCTGCTTTAAAACGCGTAGTTGTTCCATTATGATCTGAATCGCCGATAACCGTTAGTTCTTGAACAGTTTTTCCACGTTCAAATTTAATTTCATGAATATGACCCTCACGATGAACTTGAACAATCGTCTCAACTGATAGAGCATTTACAACAGATGCCCCTACACCATGAAGACCACCTGAAACTTTGTATCCTCCACCGCCGAACTTACCACCAGCATGGAGCACAGTCATAATAACTTCAACAGCAGGCTTACCCATTTTCTCTTGAATACTTACCGGAATACCACGACCATTATCCTCTACACGAATCCAATTGTCTTTTTCTATCGTTACGTTTATATCTGTACAAAATCCTGCAAGCGCTTCGTCAATACTATTATCAACAATTTCCCATACTAAATGGTGCAGCCCTTTAGAGCTTGTTGAACCGATATACATCCCTGGTCTCTTACGTACTGCTTCTAAACCTTCTAATACCTGTATCTGATCGGCTTCATAAGCTTGATTTTGTAAACCTTCGTTCTCTATAGCCACGGCTTTCATCTACTCCTTCATAACATCATTGTGTGTAAATGAATGAACAGTCAACCGAGCTGACTATTACCATTCTTTTATAATCTAAAAAACTCCCCGGGCTAACTTTCTTCAATCGCTCCTTGTTTCACGTGAAACAGCTGTGCATGCTCCATCGTTTCATGGTGAATTCCATCAACACTTGTAGTCGTAACAAAGGTTTGCACTTCACCTTGAATGGTATTTAATAAATGCGATTGGCGATAATCGTCGAGTTCCGACAATACATCATCTAAAAGTAGTATGGGTGTTTCATTTGTTTCTTGTTTAATTAACTCGATTTCAGCAAGTTTTAATGAAAGAGCGGTTGTACGTTGCTGTCCTTGTGAACCGTATGTCTGAACATCATAGCCATTGACTAAAAACTGCAAATCATCACGATGTGGACCAACTAGTGTTACGCCTCGATCAAATTCACGCGCCTTAGCTTCTAATAGCTTTTTATGCAAGAAGCTTTCAATTTCACTGGAAGTATGTTCTTTTTCAATACCAGCTACTGTGCGGTATTTAATAACTAACGTTTCTTTCCCTTGTGAAATACCTGCGTGAATTGGCTCTGCCCACTCCTGCAATAAATCCATAAATTGAAATCTTTTTCGAATAATTTGGGTAGCTGCGTGAATATATTGTTCATTATAAACTTCATACATCACGTCATCTGGCATTGTTTTACCTTGATTCATTTTTAAAAAGTGGTTACGTTGCTTTAATATTTTTTGAAAGGTTAATAAATCATGTAAATAGACAGGCGAAATTTGCCCAATCTCCATATCAATAAAACGTCGCCGTATTTGCGGACTTCCCTTTACAACATTTAAATCTTCGGGTGCAAACATCACGACATTCACTTGGCCAATATAATGACTGAGGCGACTTTGTTCTATGTGATTTATCTTACCTTTTTTACCTTTTTTCGTAATCGAAAGCTCGATTGGTAAAATACCATGCCTTTTTTGAACGGCCCCTTCTATTTTACCATAGTCTGAATCCCAACGTATTAATTCTTTATCGTTCGTTGTGCGGTGAGATTTAGCCATCGCTAATACGTAAATAGATTCCATAACATTTGTTTTTCCTTGAGCATTTTCACCAATGAAAACATTAATTTTTGGAGAGAAGTTTAAAGCTAAGGCATCATAGTTACGGTAATTTGTAAGTTTTAATTGCTCTATATGCATAATCTACTGTCCAGCGGTACCAACGATACGAAATCGACCACACCCAGGAATATTTATAATGTCACCATCACGTAATTTACGACCGCGGCGATCATCTACTTCTCCATTTACATATACATCATTTTCGTGTAAAAACCACTTGGCCATGCCACCAGAGCTAATAGCATCGGTCATTTTTAAAAGCTGCCCTAACGTGACAAACTCTACATCAATTTCAATGTCCTTCATAGCTGAGTTCCCCTCCAAATACAGACTGTCTATCTCTCTATCATACCTAATAATTCACCATAAGTAAAAAAAGATAGCCGCAATTAGCGACTATCAGTATTATTTTGAGTTTAAATTATGGAGTTTGTACTCTCCATCAAAAATTGTTTATTTTTCAGCCAATTTTTAACGTATTAGGCAGCAGCATAATTGATTTCTTAATACGTACGTACTGGTAATATTAACTGTAAAATAGCATCGTCATGAACAGAACGTAAAATAAACGGTCTCATTGCTCCTGTAAATTGAATGACTACCTCTTGACCATCAATTGCTTTTAATGCTTCCATCATGTATTTCGCACTGAATGAAATTTTCAAGTTCTCCCCTTCTAATGACTCAACAGGAATTTCCTCTTGGACTTTACCGATTTCTGGAGAATTAGAAGAAACTTCGACAGCTTGATTATCTAAAATCTCAAAACGAACAACATTATTTCGATCACCACGAGCAACAAGAGATGCACGATCAATTGCTTGTAATAATGATTTACCATTAATCGTTAGATTTGTTTGGTACTCTTCTGGAATTAAACGTGATGTATCTGGGTAGTTACCTTCCAGTAAACGAGAGAAGAATAATACTTCACCAGTTTTAAATAACACTTGCTGACTTGTAATAACAATTTGCACAAGATTTGTAGAATCCTCTAAAACTTTATTTAACTCATTTAAGCTTTTACCAGGAATGACAACACTATGTTCAACTTCAGGTAAATTTTCCAGTTGAACTTTACGTCTTGCCAAACGATGGCTATCTGTTGCAACACAGATTAAAGTTTCGTTTTTTATCTGCCAGTTTACACCTGTCAACACGGGTCTACTTTCTGAAGTGGCAACAGCAAATACTGTTTCACGGATAATTGACTTTAATAAATCTGCAGGAATAGTAAATTTTTGATCCTCTGTTAATTCAGGTAACAAAGGATATTCAGCAGCATCAGAGCCAATTAAGTGGAATTCAGATTTACCTGAACGGATATGAGTTTGGAAACCAGTTGTTACTTGAATTTCAACCTCATTTGTTGGTAACTTACGTACAATTTCATTAAACATACGAGCTTGTACTACAATTGATCCTGTTTCTGTAATATGAATTATTTGTTGGCCATCTTCTTCAACTGGAATAAATGTTTGGATTGTAATATCAGCATCACTACCTGTTAAGCGAATACCCTCATCTGTTACATCAATTTTAATCCCCGTTAAAATCGGAATAGTTGTTTTTGAACTTACGGCTTTCATGACATCATTTAAACCTTCTAATAAACGGTCACGTAAAATATCAAATTTCATTCGTTTTCCCTCACATATTTATATTATTTATTTATATAAAATAAAAAAGATATAGTAATAGGCCCTGTGGATTTGTGGATAAGTGGTTTTAGGTGAATAAAATCAGTCTATCCACATGTAGATAGACTGTGTATAAGTTTGTGTTTAAATCTTTGTGTTGTCCACAGAGTTATTTCCCTAGCATGCTTCGAATTTGTTTAATATCTTGCTGTAGTTGAACGTCATTTTTCAACATAGAAGATATTTTTTCGTGTGCATGAATAACAGTAGTATGGTCACGTCCACCAAATTCTTCGCCAATTTTCGGCAGCGAAAAATCTGTTAATTCGCGCGATAAAAACATGGCGATTTGACGTGGAAAGGCAATTAACTTAGTACGTTTTTTCGCGGCAAAATCCTCTAAACGAATGTTAAAGTGCTCTCCTACTGCATTTTGAATGTCTAATATCGTGACAGTTCGTGGCTTTGAATTAGGAATAATATCCTTTAATGCTTCAGCAGCCAAAGTCGCATTAATATCCTTGTTAACAAGTGATGAATAGGCTACGACGCGAATAAGCGCACCTTCAAGCTCCCGAATATTGGAGTCAATCTGGTTCGCAATATAGAGCATGACTTCATTTGGCACTTCTAGACCATCAGCCTTTGCTTTTTTTCGAAGAATGGCGATACGAGTTTCCAAATCAGGAGGCGCAATATCTGTAATTAGTCCCCATTCGAATCGAGAACGTAAACGATCTTCCAATGTCGGTATTTCCTTAGGAGGACGGTCACTGGAAATAACAATTTGTTTCGATTCTTCATGCAATGTATTAAAAGTGTGGAAAAATTCTTCCTGAGTTGATTCTTTTCCAGCTAGAAATTGAATATCATCAATTAGCAGTACATCTACATTGCGATATTTATTGCGGAAATCAAGTGCCTTGTTATCTCGAATTGAGTTAATAAATTCATTTGTAAATTTTTCAGATGATAAATAGACCACTTTTGCATTCGGATTATGTTCCAGTACATAATGCCCAATCGCATGCATTAAGTGTGTTTTACCAAGCCCTACTCCCCCATAGATAAAAAATGGGTTATAAGCCTTTGCAGGGGCTTCTGCGACTGCTAGCGAGGCAGCATGTGCAAAGCGGTTACCAGAGCCAATAACAAACGTATCAAAAGTATACTTCGGGTTTAACATACCTGGTGAAATATCATGGTGATCGTTATTTTTTGCTTGGATAATCGGCGCTGGCAAATCAAAATCGTCCGAATCCTGGTTTTTTTGAACAACAAACTTAATAAGCAAGTCTTCGCCTGTAAGCTCCGTTAATATACCTGTAATCAAATGAATATAATGATTTTCAAGCCAGTCTCGAGCAAACGAATTTGGCGCAGCAATTGTCACAGTAGAACCACTACCATTGTAGGAAAGTAGTTTAGTAGACTTTAGCCACGTTTCGAAGCTTGGTTTAGAAATTTTTTGTTCAACTTGAGCCAGGACATTATTCCATAGTTCTTCTAAATGTTCCAAGCTGCTAATCTCCTTTACAGTTCAATACAATAAAAAACAGCGAATTTATAGAAACGGTAAATACGTTCATTTTACAACTAGTCCACAAACTCACAAGTTGTGGATAAAAGTTAACCAAAGGCTGTGATAAAAATTATCCACAGCATATCAACAGTTGTGGATAAAATAAAAGTTCATTTCAGTTTTCAACAAAGTGAAGCACAGATATCGTATCAGAAAAACAACGCTATTTCAATAGTTTATGAAACTTATCCACACACCTTTTATTTATGCACTTCCAAGTTGTCCACAAGGTCTGCTTATGTGAAAAAGGTGTAGATAAATGTTGTGGATAAAAAATAATGCAAAAAATACTATACACAACTCTGTGTAAAAAAAACAAGCATTCTGTGGATAATTTATTTTTATTCAATAGATGATGATAGTAGTAAATAATAGACATAGATTTGCAAGCAGAAAGAAATTTATAAAACTCATTGACAAAATAACTAGTTACTTTATATAATATTCAAGTCTGTATGTTGAAAAATTCAACTCATTCAGGAGGTGTCTATATAAATGAAACGTACTTACCAACCAAAAAAACGTAAGCACAGCAAAGTTCACGGTTTCCGCGCACGTATGAGCACGAAAAACGGTCGCAAAGTTCTTGCTGCTCGTCGTCGTAAAGGAAGAAAAGTATTATCAGCATAAAATAAGTCCACTGAGACACATCAGTGGTCTTTTTTTTCTTTATTTTTGGTAAACCTAGAAATAAGGATCGAATGATAATAATCGAGTAGCAGGTGAAAGTAATGAAAAAACGCCAACGAGTGAAAAAAAACGATGATTTTCAAAAGGTGTTTAAAAAGGGGAAATCTTTCGCTAACCGTCAGTTTGTCGTATATTTTTTGGAAAAAGAGGGACAAACAGAATTTCGTGTAGGATTATCGGTTAGTAAGAAGCTTGGGAATGCGGTAACACGCAACCAGATCAAACGCTATATTCGACAAAGTATTCATGAATTAAAGGATGAACTTAAGCCGAATATGGACTATGTTATTATCGCCAGACAACCGGCGGCCACTATGGATTTTCAAGAAGTAAAACAAAGTTTGCAGCATGTACTACGAATCGCAAAAGTATTGAAGAAAGCGTAATATGGATGGCAACCAAAGTGGTGAAATAGAAGCGTTTCTGTGCGAAAGTGAAACAATATAAAATACGTGCAGGGGTATTTTAACTTCTTTCAGCAACTGAAAAAAGTTAAAGCCTCAGGCGTATGTCACCGAAATCGGAGTGGAGTGCGTTGTGCAAGCACAAAGCCAATTCCGATTGGATGATGAAGTTTCACTGCAATATATGAATAATTAGTAACATTACTTAGCAAATATGTGCGCAATGTTAGAATATTTAGTAGAGTGAAACGATATATACATGATAAAATAACTCATAACTTTATTCAGTAGCAGGAAACTGTAAATGTATAAAGAAGAGAACGCATATAGTTTTAGAAAAAGTGAATAGTATTTGTAGGGGGAAAAAGGTTGAAGAAACAACTTTGGGTAATTTTGTCGCTAGTATCAGTAGTATTACTACTATCTGGTTGTACAGAATTCAAAGAACCAATCTCCAAAGAAAGCACAGGCTTCTGGAATGAATTCATTGTTTGGCCGTTAGTATCAGCGATTAAATACTTTGCTGATTTACTTGGTTCATATGCATGGGGGATCATTGTTGTAACGATTATTATTCGTTTAGCTATTCTTCCATTGATGATTAAACAAACAAAGAGCTCTAAAAAAATGCAAGAAATTCAGCCGAAATTGAAGGAATTGCAAAAGAAGTATGCTTCTAAGGATGCACAGACACAGCAACAGTATCAAAAAGAGATGATGCAGCTTATGAGTGAGTCTGGTGTTAATCCACTTGCTGGATGTTTACCTGTATTCATTCAAATGCCAATTTTAATGGGTTTCTACCATGCGATTAATCGTATGAATGCTACACCTGCTTTTGATTTAGGGAATTTCTTTATTTTCCCGTTAGCTGAAGTTGCACCAGCACTAGCAATCACTGCTGGTTTAATGCAATTTATCGTTTTACGTACGGGCCCAGCGATGGATAACCCTCAAATGAAAATAATGATGTACATTATGCCATTTATGATTATTGCTTTCGGTATGGCATTACCAGCAGCACTATCATTATACTGGGTAATCGGTAACATTATTTCGATTATTCAAAACCTGCTTATTTACAAACCTTGGGAAAAAAATAAAACACAACCTGCTCAAAATGGAGGGGCTAAAAAGTGAAACAACTTACGCAAATAGGCGCAACAGAACAAGAAGCGATCTCATTGGCGTTACAGAAACTTGGCAAAACCCGTGAACAAGTAGATGTTGAAGTTTTACAAAAAGGTAAAAAAGGATTTTTAGGTTTTGGGGCACGATCTGCAGAAGTTCGTGTAACAGTAAAGGAAGTACTGGTTCAATCAACAATTGAAGTAGAAAAAGCGGCACAGCAAAATGCGACTCAATTTGTCGAACCAACAGTAATAGATGATGTTGAAACAATAAGTTCACAAGTTTCTGAACAACCAAGTGATATCGAAGCTGTTCAACAAATCGTAGAGGAACAAAAAGAGGAAGAAGAAACCTCGGTAAACCCAATTGAAGATGCAAAGAATTATTTAAACAATATAGCTGAACAATTGGGTATTCAGGATCTTGAGATTGAAACGACACGTGAAGGGAAAAACGTATTATTTCAACTGAAAAGCGAGAAAGCTGCACTGCTTATAGGGAAGCGTGGACAAACATTGAATTCCTTGCAGCAATTAACACAACTTGTGTTAAATAAAAGTGCCAAGCAGTTCTTAATGGTGAAATTAGACGTAGAAAACTATCGTGAGCGGCGTCAAGTAGCATTGGAGTTACTGGCAGATCGTATGGCGGATAAAGCACTTCGCTTAAATCAGCGTGTAACATTTGAACCGATGCAGTCGTACGAAAGAAAAGTTATTCATAATCAATTGGCAAATCGCCTTGATATTGAAACATACTCAGAAGGAACGGAGCCTAATCGTTATTTAGTCATTGAACCTGTAAAAAACGACTAAACTTCGTAAAAACATACAGACAAAGCTAAAAGTCATTTTATCGTCATGATAAAATGACTTTTTTATGTTGTTGAAAAACAATTATGCTAATGAAATTAAGGTGTCCTATTAAATAAAGTATGGTTCTTCGGCAAAATGAGTGGTTGATTTCCGTTCCGACTGGGCGCTTTCCTAGGGGCGTCCGATGAGCCGCTTCACTCGCGTTGCTCGCTCCAGGGTCTCATCTGTGACGCAAATCCCCAAGGAGTCGCCCAGCCTCCACTCCAATCAACCATTTTACACTTGCATATATCTTCTGGCATGTCACTGAAACTTCAGCAACAATGTTTTATCTATGCGGAAGGAGAGTGCCTGGAACGGAAATCACCCTCATTTAAAGCGCCACAATATTTACAAAGATTTCAATGACCATTTTAATTTTATATATGTTAAAGCAACTAACTATAAGATTTTAACTGTGGACAACAAAGGTATAGTTTTCGTCTACGTCCAAGCATTTGCAATTTTTGTCGAAGTCCGTGCTATAATGTAAAACTTTCTTATTATCCACAATTGGAAATTATCCTTACTTTAGATTTTGCAAAAAATATGTTAGTCTAAGGTGTTAGTAAGTATTGGTCGGTTTTTTAATTATCCACATGTGGATAACGTTAAGGAGGTCATTAAATGGAGTTCGATACAATTGCTGCAATATCCACACCTATGGGTGAAGGAGCTATTGCTATTGTTCGTTTAAGTGGGGACGAAGCAGTCGCAATTGCAGATAAAATATTCAGATCGCCTGGTGGAAAAAGTTTAACAACAAAGGCTTCTCATACAATTCATTATGGACATTTGGTCGATCCAAAAACTAATGAGGTTGTAGAGGAAGTAATGCTATCGTTAATGCGCGGACCTAAAACATTCACTCGTGAGGATGTAATAGAAATTAACTGCCACGGGGGACTAGTTTCAGTGAACCGTGTATTAAAGCTAGTATTAACAAATGGCGCAAGACTCGCGGAGCCAGGTGAATTTACAAAACGCGCATTCTTAAATGGACGTATTGATTTATCACAGGCTGAAGCAGTCATGGATTTAATAAGAGCAAAAACTGATAGAGCGATGAATGTTGCGTTGGGACAAATGGATGGGAAATTATCGCGTTTAATTGGTGACTTACGCCAAGCATTACTAGAGACATTAGCGCAAGTAGAGGTTAATATAGATTATCCGGAGTACGATGATGTAGAAGAGATGACAGTACCAGTATTAGTAGAAAAATGTACATGGGTACGAAATGAAATTATTAAACTTCTGCAAACATCTTCTCAGGGAAAAATATTACGAGAGGGTCTATCAACTGTTATTTTAGGCCGTCCAAACGTTGGGAAATCTTCACTTTTAAATAGTTTAGTACAGGAGAACAAGGCTATTGTGACAGATATAGCAGGTACAACTCGTGATATTATAGAAGAGTACGTGAATGTACGTGGTGTTCCGCTTCGTTTAGTCGATACAGCTGGTATTCGAGAGACAGAGGATATCGTTGAACGAATTGGTGTTGAACGCTCACGTGAGGCGTTGCGTGGCGCAGATTTAATTTTATTTGTTTTAAACTACGCAGAGGAATTGACTGCCGAAGATGAGCGTCTATTCGAAACAATCCAAGCGATGGATTACATCGTTATTGTCAATAAAACAGATTTACCGCAAAAAATTGATGTCGCTCGCGTCAAAGAGCTAGCAGGCAATCGTCGCGTTGTGACAACATCTCTTTTACAAGAAGAGGGTATCGCAGAGCTAGAGGAAGCAATTGCAGCGTTATTCTTTGAAGGGCAAATTGAAGCGGGCGATTTAACATATGTTTCAAATGCAAGACATATTGCATTACTTCATCAAGCACAGGCAACAGTTGAGGATGCATTAGCTGGAGCACAAGCTGGTGTACCTGTTGATATGGTGCAAATTGATGTCACTAGAACTTGGGAAATACTTGGTGAAATTATCGGCGACACAGTACAAGAAAGCCTAATCAATCAGTTATTTTCACAATTCTGCTTAGGAAAATAATTTTACTAAAGAAAGGAAGATACGAGCTATGCCAACAAATTATGAGGCAGGCACGTTTGATGTTATCGTAATTGGCGCAGGTCACGCAGGGTCTGAAGCTGCACATGCTGCTGCCAAAATGGGTGCTAACACACTGATGCTAACAATCAATTTAGATATGATTGCATTTATGCCATGCAATCCTTCCATTGGTGGTCCTGCCAAAGGAATCGTAGTACGAGAAATTGACGCATTAGGTGGCGTCATGGGGAAAGTTATTGATAAAACGCATATTCAAATGCGTATGTTAAATACAGGGAAAGGTCCTGCTGTGCGTGCATTACGTGCACAAGCGGACAAAGTTTTATACCAACAAGAAATGAAACGCGTGTTGGAGGAAACTGAAAATTTAACAATTCACCAAGGAATGGTGGAAGAGCTAATAATTGAAGACGGGGAAGTAAAAGGTGTTATTACACAAATTGGTGCTATTTACCGCGCCAAAACAGTTGTTATCACAACAGGTACATTCCTTCGCGGTGAAATTATTATTGGCGACGTGAAATATTCAAGTGGTCCTAATAACCAACAGCCGTCTATTCGTTTAGCAGATAACTTAAAAGAGCTTGGTTTTGATCTTGTGCGTTTTAAAACAGGTACACCACCACGAGTGAATAACCGTACCATTGATTATGATAAAACAGAGATCCAACCAGGAGATGATGTTCCTCGTGCATTCAGCTTTGAAACAACTGAATATATCATGGATCAGCTACCTTGCTGGTTAACTTATACAAGCCTAGAAACACATGAAATTATCGAGGCAAACCTACATCTTTCACCGATGTACTCAGGGATGATTAAAGGTACAGGTCCACGTTATTGTCCTTCTATTGAAGACAAGGTTGTGCGATTTAACGATAAACCACGCCACCAAATTTTCTTAGAGCCAGAAGGTCGCAATACACGTGAAGTATATGTACAAGGTTTATCAACTAGCTTACCAGAGCATGTTCAAACAAGATTACTAAAATCAATCCCAGGCTTAGAAAAAGCAGAAATGATGCGTGCTGGCTATGCCATTGAGTACGATGCGATCGTGCCAACACAATTATGGCCAACTTTAGAAACAAAACGTATTAAAGGCTTATATACAGCTGGTCAAATCAACGGAACATCTGGTTACGAGGAAGCGGCTGCTCAAGGTTTAATGGCAGGGATGAACGCTGCTGCTAACGTGCTTGGTAAACAAGAATTAATCTTAAGTCGTTCAGATGCTTATATTGGTGTATTAATTGATGATTTGGTAACAAAAGGAACAAATGAACCGTATCGCTTACTAACATCTCGTGCGGAATATCGTTTACTACTTCGTCATGATAACGCTGATTTACGTTTGGTAGAGCAAGGTTATAATATGGGAATGATTACTGAAGAAAGATATGCAAAATTCAATGAGAAAAAAGAGCTGATTGATAACGAAATTGCACGTCTTCGTGAAGTTATTATTAAACCAAATGAAACAACACAAGCTGCGATTCGATCTGTAGGTGGCAGTGAGTTAAAAGATGGTATTCGTGGAGCGGATTTATTAAAACGTCCAGAAATGCATTATGAATTAATTTCTTCGTTAATTCCAGCAGACATAGAGCTTTCAGATGAAGTGAAGGAACAAATTGAAATTCAACTTAAGTATGAAGGCTATATTGAAAAAGCATTGCAACAAGTTGAAAAGCTTCATAAAATGGAGAATAAAAAAATCCCTGAAAACATTGATTATGATGCTATTTCAGGTCTAGCAACAGAAGCTCGACAAAAATTAAAACAAGTTACACCACTTTCTATTGCCCAAGCATCGCGAATCTCTGGTGTTAACCCAGCAGATATTTCAATATTACTTGTTTATATTGAGCAAGGTAAAATCGCACGCGTCAGCGGGGAATAATTAAGGGTAAAGTGAATAAGAGGCGGGCATACCATTGTGCCCGCTTCCTATTTTTAACTTCTTGTCGCTACGCTTTCGCACAAAAAACATCTGTTGGCCTAAAGTTCGGCGGATGGCAAAGAATCGGAAAGGAGTTCTTTGTGCTTGCACAAAGCTGATTCCGGACGCAATTATGCTGAGGTATAATTGGTGGCTATGCTATTTTTACAAAGTTGATTTTAGGAGAGAGTAAATAGTTGCTTACAAATCAATATAGGGATAGTAAAGCCATATAGAAAAAGGAGACTTTACATGAACGAACAACAATTTATAGAGGCTCTAAAGAAAAAGGGCATTGAACTTTCTGAAAAGCAGATTGCTCAATTTAAAAAATACTTTGAGTTACTTGTTGAGTGGAATGAAAAGATGAACTTAACGGCTATTACGGATTTAGAAGGTGTTTATTTAAAGCACTTTTATGATTCGATAAGTGCCTCTTTCTATTTTGATTTTTCAAAAGTGACGACAGTTTGCGATGTTGGAGCAGGTGCTGGTTTCCCAAGTATTCCAATTAAAATCTGCTTCCCGCATTTACATGTAACAATTGTCGATTCATTAAATAAAAGAATTACATTTTTAAATCATTTAAGTAATGAGTTACAATTAGAAAATATGCATTTTGTACATGCTCGTGCAGAGGAATTTGCACAAAATGTGAAATATCGTGAACAGTTTGATGTTGTAACAGCTCGCGCGGTAGCCAGATTATCAGTTTTATCGGAGTTATGTGTACCACTTGCAAAGCAAGGTGGCTATTTTGTTGCTTTAAAAGCAGCAGCTGGCGCGGAAGAATTAAAAGATGCCAAAAAAGCATTAACGACATTAGGGGTTGCACTAAAAGAAGAGTTTTCTTTCCTACTACCAGTTGAAGAAAGTGACCGCATTTTATATATCTTTGATAAAATAAAAGGAACACCAAAAAAATACCCGCGTAAACCAGGTGTACCAAATAAATCACCGATTCAATAATTAGTGTTCCATGTGAAACTTCTCAAAGTAGAAAATATTTTTTCTATTTTGAGCATACATACTAGTTATGGATGGTTCACGCAAATGACATCTACGAACTATATACATTTTAAGAAATATAATAAATAATAATAGAATGAGACAGAGCAAGATAGTTACTTAAAGGTGGTGCCACTTGGATGAAAAGTCCTTTTTCACGTTTTTTTGGAGGCGGAAATAAAACTGTGCCTATTGTGAAAAATGAAGTAGAACAAGCAGAGACGGTTCATGCAGCAGAAGAAGTTATAAAGCTGCCTATTGATCAAATTGTGCCTAACCGTTTTCAGCCACGTACTATTTTTGATGATGAAAAAATTGAAGAATTATCAAGAACCATTCATACGCATGGTGTAATTCAGCCAATTGTTGTACGTAAAACAGCAGAAAATCAATATGAAATCATTGCTGGTGAGCGTCGTTATCGAGCAATGAAAAAGCTACAATGGACAGAAGTTCCGGCAATTATAAGAAATTTAACTGATAAGGAAACAGCCTCTATCGCGTTAATTGAGAACTTACAGCGTGAGGAGTTAACAGCAATTGAAGAAGCTGTTGCCTATCAAAAATTATTGGAGCTTCACGAGCTGACACAAGAAGCTCTGGCCCAACGACTTGGAAAAGGACAATCCACGGTAGCCAATAAATTACGTTTATTAAAGCTTCCTGAAGAAGTGCAGCAAGCTATTTTGAAGCGTGAAATCTCGGAACGACATGCACGTGCATTAATTGCAATTAAAGATCAGCCATTACAGCTAGAAGTTTTACAACAAACGATTGAAAATGATTGGAATGTTCGTCAGTTAGAAGAGCAGATTTATTCTCTATTGCATCCGGAGGCAGAAGCTGAAGAAGAAGCGGAGCCGAAGAAAGCAAAGCCGAAGCGTAAGGCCATTAGTAAAGACGTTCGCATTGCTTTAAATACCATTAAACAATCGTTATCTATGGTAACAAAGAGCGGTATAACAGTTAAGACTGAAGAAGAAGATACAGAGGAATATTATCAAATTACAGTGAAAATACCTAAAAAGAAAAAGTCTTAAGTCATGATTGAAGTTATTTTAGAAAAATAAAAAATGACCTACGTTATGATGATGAGCCACTTTTAAAGCTCTGTACGAAGGAGGCATCTCAGTAATATTTCTGAGATGTCTCCTTTTTTGCATATATTCTAAATATTTTATACAACTATTTTCTGTTTTTTTGATAGAATAAAAGTAAGATAGAGGTATTTAACTTCTTTTAGTAATTATTTTCTGTAGCGAAAGCAAAGTGTCAGCTACAAGTTTTTCAAAGTGAAACGGCAGTTACAAGTGTTTTTTGTACCAAAAGCGTAGCGACAGGTACAGAAGTCTGGTAATGAATGCGGGTTTAAGTTACTTTTCGGCGGGTGTCCAAACATCCGCTGAAATAGAGGAACTCAGTCTAAGAACGCCACGTCCTGTGGTAATGACTGAGTGACCAACATCAGTGCTGTTGCTGACGCTTCGCTTTAGCACAGACAGAACCAGTTGCTGGCGCTGCGTTAGCATTACGCTTTCGCGCAAAAAACATCTGTTGGCCTAAAGCCTCCGGCGGATGTCACGGATTCGGAAAGGAATTAATAAAAGGATGTTAGTTTAAAATCATCGCATTCATGTGATGACGGCTAACTGACCTGTATCCCACAAAGCCGAATCCGGACACAATTATGCCGAGGCATAATTGATCAGTGATTTTACAAATGATTTGTCAAAGTGAACTTTGGTAGATGAAAGCAGGTGCTTTTAAATGGGTAGAATTATAGCAATCGCCAATCAAAAGGGTGGCGTAGGAAAAACAACGACATCGGTCAATTTGAGCGCTTGTCTAGCATATCTAGGGAAGAAAGTGCTCCTTATCGATACGGATCCGCAAGGAAATACAACAAGTGGACTGGGTGTTAACAAAGGAGATCTTCAGGGCTGTATTTATGATGTGTTAATTGATGATGAAAACGTTGAAAATGTCATTCAACAAACAAATGTTGAAAACCTAGCAATTGTTCCAGCAACCATTTCACTAGCAGGAGCAGAGATTGAATTAGTTTCGACAATTTCCAGAGAAGTACGTTTAAAGCATGCACTTCAAGATGTAAAAGAAGAATATGATTATATTATTATTGATTGCCCACCTTCATTAGGGCTTCTAACAATTAATGCTTTAACTGCTTCGGATGCGCTTATTATTCCTGTGCAATGCGAATATTACGCATTAGAGGGGCTAAGTCAGTTGTTATCAACTGTCCGTTTAGTGCAAAAACATTTAAATCAGCAATTATATATTGATGGAGTATTGTTAACGATGCTTGATGCACGAACAAACCTAGGCCTACAAGTTATTGATGAAGTAAAAAAATATTTTCAAGATAAAGTATACAAAACAATTATTCCTCGTAATGTGCGATTAAGTGAGGCTCCAAGTCATGGGCAGCCAATTATCATTTATGACGCAAAATCAAGAGGTGCGGAAGTGTATTTAGAGATGGCGAGGGAAGTGATCAAAAATGGCTAAAGGTTTAGGAAGAGGCATAAGTGCGTTATTTCCTGGGGAGTCTTTAGAACAAAGTGGGCAAGTGGAAGAAATACAATTAGAACTTATCGTTGCAAACCCATTTCAGCCTCGTAAAATTTTCGATGAAGAAGCGTTGCAGGAATTGGCTGACTCTATACAGGAACATGGTATTTTACAACCAATTGCCGTACGGAAAAAAGGACGTAAATATGAAATCGTTGCTGGGGAACGCCGATATCGTGCAACTCAATTAGCAGGGTTAGAGGTTATTCCAGCTATTATAAAAGAGCTATCAGATGCGCAAATGATGGAACTAGCGATTTTAGAAAATCTACAGCGTGAAGATCTGACAGTTATTGAAGAGGCTGAGGCCTATCAAAGCTTGATGGAAAACTTACATTTAACACAAGAGGAGCTATCCAAAAGATTAGGGAAAAGCAGACCGCATATTGCTAATCATGTTCGTTTACTTGCACTACCTGAGGATGTTCGTGAGTTTATGAACGATGGAACATTATCGATGGGACAAGGACGAGCCTTACTTGGTTTGAAAAATAAAAGAAGAATATCCGAAGTGGCTAATAAGGTCATTCAACAAGGTTTAAATGTGCGGCAAGTCGAAATGTTAGTGCACAACTTAAATGAGGAAGTTTCACGTGAAACAACTCAACCAAAGAAAAAGGATATATATGTTGCAGCTAAGGAATCACAATTACGTGATTATTTCGGTACAAATGTACAAATTAGGAAAACGAATAATAAAGGGAAAATAGAAATTGAATTTTACTCTGAAGATGATTTAGAACGTATTTTAGAAATACTAAATTTGCAGGAAGAGTAAGAGAAATATCGATAATATAATCTGAGCGCCGAATTGCAGGGCGCTCTCTATTTTTATAGAGAGAAGGAAGGTTGGGACGTGGTATTACTAGGAGCATTCATTAACGCCTTGCTTATTATGGCTGGTGCATTGGTAGGACGCATTTTTAAAAATATTCCTGAATCGATGAAGACCACTGTATTATCGATTATCGGTTTAGCAGTTGCACTTTTAGGGATTAAAATGGGCTTTGAAAGTGATAATTTTATTATTTTAATGATAAGTTTAGTCATAGGTACTGTAATTGGTGAGTGGTTAGATTTAGATAAGCAAATGAATAGAGTTGGAAAATGGGTAGAATCTCTATTCAGTAAAAATCGTACTAATAACAATCAAATTGGCATAGCAGAAGGTTTTGTATCAGCTTCTTTAATATTTGTAGTTGGCTCGATGGGCGTCATTGGTGCACTCGATAGTGGTCTGCGTAACGATCATAATGTACTGATTACGAAAGGATTAATCGATGGATTTATATCGATCATATTAGCATCTACCTTAGGGATTGGCGTGCTATTATCTGCATTACCTGTATTCGTCTATCAAGGATTAATTGCACTTTTTGCAGGTGTTATCAGCTCTTTTATACCAGATGACGCATTACAAATGTTTATTCATGAAATGACTGCAGTGGGTGGTGTTATGATTTTTGCTATTGGTTTAAATATAGCAGGCTTAACTAAGATCAAAGCTGCTAACTTGTTGCCAGGTATCATCGTTGTCGGTATTGTGGTTGCTATCTTCTATACTTTTCAGTGAGTAACGATGTGCAGCGAGCAAAAGAGCTCTTGAAAGTTTTTCAGCCATTGCATAGGAAATATGCAGTCTTGTATTTTGTAAAACGAGCATTTCCATAAAGCCTCCAACATTGACGATCCCCTTAATGGAAATGTCACCGATTGGGGGTAATTGTTTTTTTACAGCTTTTCCTGGAAAAATAGGTCCATTCTGTACAGAAATATGTCCAACATTTTGTTCACTACCAAGACATGCATCAATCGCAATAATGAAAGGTTTTATAGTATGATTGTGTAGCTGTTGCATTGTAGTGTCTAAATTAAGAGCATGCAAAGGATTGTCTAAAGAGCCTACAATCTCATATGGAAAACTAACTGACTTTTTTAGAAAGCTACCTGTTAACGGCCCAAGCGTATCACCTGTACAACGGTCACTTCCAATACAACAGAAAATAAGGCGTTTATGATGAAAGGGTATATGTTCTAAAAATAATGTACTTAATTGCCAAACGGTATTTTTACTTTCATGATGAAGAGAATAAGGAAGTAACAATTTTGGTATAGTATTCATAAAAAAACTCGCTTTCCTTTTTATTTGTAAGAAGTGCTCGATTTTTATGCAGTATACGCAAATTTTTAGCAAGTTATTCAAGAGGTGGTAATAATGGATTGGTTTAGTGAAAGAGTATTAAAAAACAGTTGGAACAAGCTAATGTCAGAGGAGCTTTGGATAAATGTAACAATAGTTTCTGTTAAGATTATTATTATCTTGATTGCATCGTGGCTAGCTGTACGATTAGGAAAAAAGTTTATTAAAAAAGTGTTTTTAATGCGTATGCGTTCACCTTTAGACCATTCGGAACGTCGACAAAAAACAATTTCGAAATTATTACAAAGCGTCATTACCTATGTGGTTTATTTTTCAGCAATTGTTGCTATTCTCTCGCTCTTAGAGATTAGGATAGCAGGGTTATTAGCTGGAGCAGGGATTGTTGGTTTAGCAATTGGTTTTGGTGCACAAAGCTTAGTGAAGGATGTCATTACTGGATTCTTTATTATTTTTGAAGATCAATTTGGTGTTGGCGATTATATAAAAATAAATGCAGCTGAAGGAACGGTTGTAGAAATTGGTTTACGTACGACAAAGATTAATGGTTCTACAGGAGAGCAGTTTATTATTCCGAATGGTTCGATTGGTGATGTTGTCAATTACTCTGTTAACAACTCTAAAATTTATATAGATTTACAAATGACGACGGATGCCAATTTTGAAAGAGCGGAATCTATTATTAAAAAGTATTTAGAAACTTTACCTGATATTCATAAGGAACTTGTAGCAGTACCTGTCTTTTTAGGTGTACAAAATGTTAAGGGTACAGAGGTAACGATTCGTATAGCCGCAGAAACATTACCACAACAACAACATGGAGTGGGCCGTACTATTCGTCGTGATGTTACAAAACTCTTTGAAGAAAATAATATACCAATGGCTCAGCCGAAAATGATGTTCTACGGTGTTAATGGAAAAGACGAGGGGAATGGTGAATAAAATGGAAGCGAAGCAATTTGGTCTAAATGATATTGTTGAAATGAAAAAGCAACATCCATGTGGCACAAATAAGTGGAAAATTATTCGAATGGGTGCAGATGTGCGTATTAAATGTGAAGGCTGTCAGCATAGCGTCATGATTCCACGCCGAGAATTTGAGAAAAAAATGAAAAAGGTTTTAATGTCGGCTAGTGAAGACTAGTTTCATGTGTATTAGACTTTTTATGAGTGAATCAATATAATAGATAGGGTTATACAGTGATTCATCAGTGAGGGCGTTCTGAAACCTCACAGTATCCGTTAGTACGGGAAATAAGAGCAAATTTGAACAGATCATAGAAAGGTTGTGTCCATTCATGGCATTAACAGCTGGAATCGTTGGTTTACCTAACGTCGGAAAATCAACATTATTTAACGCAATTACAAAAGCGGGCGCATTGGCTGCAAACTATCCATTCGCAACAATCGATCCGAACGTCGGTATTGTTGAAGTACCAGATGCACGTTTAGATAAATTAACAGAATTAGTAACACCTAAAAAAACAGTACCTACAGCATTTGAGTTCACAGATATTGCTGGGATCGTAAAAGGCGCTTCAAAGGGTGAAGGGTTAGGGAACAAATTCCTTGCGCATATTCGTGAAGTAGATGCAATTTGCCAAGTTGTACGTTGTTTTGTTGATGAAAACATTACGCACGTATCAGATGAAGTGGATCCGATTGATGATATTGAGGTTATTAACTTAGAGCTTGCACTAGCCGATTTAGAATCTGTTGATAAGCGATTACAACGTGTCGGCAAAATGGCAAAGCAAAAAGACAAAGAAGCAATGATTGAAGAACCAATTCTTTTAAAAGTTAAAGAACAATTAGAAAACGGTCGACCAGCACGTGCTGCAGAGCTTTCTGATGACGAGCTAAAGGTTATTAAAGGACTTCATCTTTTAACAATTAAACCTATGCTTTATGTGGCAAACGTTTCAGAAGATGAAGTAGCTGACGCAGATAATAACGAATTTGTGCAAAAGGTACGTGAGTATGCAGCTGCTGAAGGAGCTCAAGTTATCACAATTTGTGCAAAAATCGAAGAAGAAATTTCTGAGCTTGATGATGAAGAAAAAGCAATGTTCTTAGAAGAACTAGGCATTAAAGAATCTGGTTTAGATCAATTAATCCGTACGTCATATGATTTACTAGGACTAGCAACTTATTTCACTGCTGGAGTACAAGAGGTACGTGCATGGACGTTCCGTAAAGGTATGAAGGCACCACAATGTGCTGGAGTTATTCATACAGACTTTGAACGTGGATTTATTCGTGCAGAAACAGTTGCTTTCGATGATTTAGTTGAAGCTGGTTCTCAACCTGCTGCTAAAGAAGCTGGTAAAGTACGTCTTGAAGGTAAAGAGTATGTTGTACAAGACGGCGATATTATGTTATTCCGTTTTAATGTGTAAAATACAAAAAGGCAATCTTTATGGGATTGCCTTTTTTGTATATATACTTATCTGAATTTTCGATCAGGAGGTTAGTATGAGCATATTACAAATAAAAGAGCGTGGTTTAGAAATTGAGCAGCTAGGTAGACTACCGGAAGATATATTAGAGCTTATTTATGAGCATCAATTGTTTAAGTTATTCACAGCCAAGGAATTAGGCGGCCAAGATTTAGATTTACTAAAGGGCATGAAAGTATTCCAAGAGATGTCTGCACTTGATGGTAACTTTGGTTGGCTTGTCACAATAGGGACAGGGGGGAACGCGTTTATTCCAACATTGAACAAAGAGGTTTGTGAAAAAATATTTTCACCAAGAAATGCAGTCATAGCAGGTAGTGGATATCCTACAGGTATAGCCATACAAATAGATGAGGGATATAGCGTAACAGGTCAATGGAAGTATTGTAGTGGGGCAGATTATGCTACAACTTTTACGATGAATTGCTTTGTTGAGAAAGAGGGTATTAGAACAGATGAAATAATTAGTTGCTCCGTAAATAGTGATCATGTAGAAGTTTTAAATGATTGGCGAGCAATGGGTTTAAAAGCGACTGCTAGTCATACGATCCGAGTGCAAAATGTTTGGGTGCCTCAAGAGGATACGTTCCAATTGGGTACAATGAAAAACACGTATGGGAATGCGGTACATAGTTTTCCGTTTGGTGCATTTGCAGAAGCTTCTTTTTTAAGTGTTTGCCTTGGAATAACAGAAAATTTCTTAGAAGAGGCGTCTATTTTAGTGAAGCAAAGAAGCCTTGATTCAAGTCGTGCCGAACATATGGGGGCAATACAATTTTTATTGATGCAGCAACAAAAGAACTTTAGACAGCTTGAAGAGCGGTTTTATGCAATGTTGCATGAATACTGGCAAAAACATCAAGAAGGTCATGAGTTGGCGGATGAAGAACTACAGCAATTTTCACTCATGAGTAAAGACGTTGCAGCAGCTTGTGTAGATATTGCTAATAGCTTAATCCGTAGGCTTGGTATGGATGCAATTACAGAGACCTCTTCGATAAATCGTATTTGGAGAAATTTATATACAGCTGCACAGCATGGTTTTATAACACCTTAAAATTGTATAAAAATTAGAATCTGCTTGGAGCTAAGCAGATTCTATATGTATGTGACTCAAAGCTTTTTCTTTTCCTCGGGCATATATACATAAAGCTTAGGTAAATGAGGATCATCCTGTATGAACGCATTCTTTGGATATTTGCGCAATTCTTTATACATGGAGAAATCCCCTACTGCCCCAGCTATTAAAAAAGCTCCCACCAATATTAAAACAGTACTATTAAAGTAGAAACCAGCCAGTGTCGGAAGAACTCCAGTTGTCCAGAATGGCAGTAATAAAGCCTTTTTCATGGCATGATTCGGTAAACGTTGGTCGGTTGTTGCGTACGCAATGCCAAGCTCTAAATTCAAGCCATATTTTAACGATTTAGCGGGCACGCCTCCAAAGACCATAAAGCCAATTAAATGAAAGGCCTCATGTAAGACAATGAAAACAATATACAGAATGGCAAAAAGAATGGACCCAACAATCATATTCCAAAATGAATAATCAAAATCTTTAAAGCAAATATATTGGATAGCCACAAATAATATGACAAGACCACTTGTGATAACAATATTGTCCATCATTAGTTTTTTTATATCTAACTCTATGACGATTGGTTCTTGATCAGGTAGCATGGAGATCCTCCTTTCATGAATTAAGTTCATTATATAGAATGAATTGTTAGTTTGCGACTTGAAAGACATGTATCTATATGTTACAATTCATTGATGTGAGTAATAATTATTACTTGCTCCTTGCTCCCTATTATAGGAGAGCCTAAGTCCATAAGGAGGTGTAAACAGATGAGAAAATACGAATTAATGTACATCGTACGTCCGAACATTGAAGACGAAGCGAAGAAAGCTTTAGTTGAACGTTTCAACGAAATCTTAACTTCTAACGGTGCAGAAGTCATCGAATCAAAAGAGTGGGGCAAACGCCGCTTAGCTTATGAAATTCAAGACTTCCGCGAAGGTTTCTACCAAATCGTGAAAGTAAACGCTCCTTCAGAAGCAATCAACGAATACACTCGTCTTGCTAACATTAGCGAAGATATCATTCGTCACATTGCAGTTCGCGAAGAAGCATAATCATTTATTTTTAACAAAATGCTGAAAAAGGAGGTTGCATTTCTGATGATAAACCGTGTCGTATTAGTTGGAAGACTAACAAAGGATCCTGAGCTACGCTATACGCCTAATGGTATTGCGTCTACAAGATTTACAGTTGCTGTGAATCGAACATTCTCAAACCAACAAGGTGATCGCGAAGCTGATTTCATTAGCTGTGTTGCTTGGCGCAAACAGGCTGAAAACTTAGCGAACTTCATGCGAAAAGGAAGTTTGATTGGAGTGGAAGGTCGCATCCAAACAGGTAGCTATGAAGGACAAGATGGTAAACGAGTATACACAACAGATGTAGTGGCAGATAGCGTACAGTTTTTAGAGCCTCGTAATTCTAGCGGTGCTCCTGCTCCTCAATATGGTGGGCAGAATACTTACGGTAATAATCAACCGTCATATGGCGGTGGACAACCACAGCAACAGTTTGGTGGTGCTATGCCAGGGCAGGGTTCATTTGGCGGCGATGCTTATCAGCAAAATCAACCACCTATGAATCAGCCGAATTATACACGTGTAGATGAGGATCCATTTGCTAATAGCAAAGGACCAATAGAAGTATCTGAGGATGATTTACCATTCTAATACTTCTAAAATAAAAAATGATAAGGAGGAGACATACTATGGCACCACGTCGCGGAGGCCGCAAACGCCGTAAAGTTTGCTACTTCACTTCAAACAACATTACGCATATCGATTATAAAGATGTGGATTTATTAAAAAAATTCATCTCTGAGCGCGGTAAAATCTTACCACGTCGCGTAACTGGCACAAGTGCAAAGTACCAACGTAAATTAACTTCTGCTATCAAAGTATCTCGTATCATGGGATTACTTCCATTCGTTGCAGAAGATAAATAAGATATAAATAAAGGCACAACAAGGTTTAATCGCTTTGGTTGTGCTTTTTTTATTTGTAAAAATGGAATTACTAATCTTGTAACCGCAATATGGAGATTTTATAAGGGGGGACTCTTGTAAATAACATAGGTAGGGGAATCGAGAGTGGATATCCCAACTATGGTAATATTGTTTGTTTTATAGCTCACATCACAAAAGATGAGTATGGTTAAAATACATGTCAGGTTGATTGGAGTGCGAGACCAGATGCCCCATGGTGAGCTTGGTTGATCTCAGTAATTGCTCTATAAATTACCGTTTGCTATTATGATGAGAATTTATTACACTCTAGATAGACATGAATAAAGAAAAGATGAAATGTTAGAGATTGAGAAACAATCGACTATGGACATTTTTAAAAACAAAACGGCTTATAATCATTTGGATTAAAAGCCTTTTTTCATGTATTAGTAACTGTTGTAAGTTGCTTTTTTTATTGTTGGAAAAATTTTAAAAAAATATATAGAAGAACATAATTAATGATGAATTTGTTATGATTTTTCGGTAAAAAATCTCCTATATAGTAATGTATTTTACGCCTTTAGTCATTGGATCTACAAAATTAATGGCAAAGCATTTCAGTTGTTCTAGCGTTTTTTGTTCAATAACCTGAAAAAATGGTACAATAAAGGTCAGTAAGTTTGACTGAAAAAAAGGAAGGTTTTCAATGCCGAATAATCAAACAAAGGCGCTTGTACAAGGCTCAATGATGGTCGCAATCTTTACGATTCTAATGCTTATTTCTGCATATATACCATTCATATTTATAGTAAGTCTAATATTTGCTCCACTACCGATTGCTTGGTATAGCGCAAATTACAAGCGTGCATCATCAATATTTGTAGCAATAGTAGGGTGTATCTTAACCACTTTAACGAGTGGCATAACTATGTTACCATTTGCCTTTATTTTGGCATTACTTGGTGTCGTTATAGGAAGTGCAATTAATCAAAAGAAGAGCAAACTTTACCTATTCATGTCATCTGGGATTGCTGTTCTTCTGTCAATGGCGGTTGTCTATGTAGCCTATGTTCAATTTGCTGGTATCAATATCATTAACATGAGCACAGAGCTTTTACGCGATAGTTATGAGCAATCAAATGAACTTGCAAAAACGATGACAGGTCAAGAAGCGTTTCAGCCAGAGCTAATTGAGGCTCTGTTAAAAACAGTTGAGCTGACAATACCTGCAACAGTAACACTTTCTGCATTTATGACAGCATTTATTATCATAACGTTAAATTTACCTGTATTAAAACGTCTTGGTTTAGACGTACCGAGATTTGCATCATTCCAAAATATGCGTCTACCCCGATCTATTTTATGGTATTACATGATTGTTTTATGCGTAAATTTATTTATGCGTCCAGAATCTGGATCTACAGTAGATATGATTGTGTTAAATGTTTCTTATATTTTATGGATGTTATTAATCCTGCAGGGTATTTCCTTTTTACATTACTTTATTTCTAAAAAGGAGCTGCCTAATGGTGTCAAATGGATCGCTACTTTGTTAGCCTTACCACTATCATCCTTTATGATATTGCTAGGTATCGTAGATTTAGGTTTCGACGTACGTTCACTTGTGAAGGGGAAAACTAAAGAATAAGGGGCTGATGTAATGGGGACTTTTAGAAAACGACCAATCCGCTATCCGCTTTTTGTTCTTTCCATTTTTGGCATTGTAACGTTCGTGCTTCTATGTATTTGGAATATCGGGATAGGTATTGGTTATGGAATAGGTTTTGTTCTATTAATGGCCTATACGTGGAAGGTAGAAAAGATTACCTTTGATGAGACAGAAAAACATATTGAATCTATCTCTTTCCGTATGAAAAAAGTGGGGGAAGAGGCATTACTAGAAATGCCAATTGGGATTTTACTTGTCAATGATCAATATGAAATAGAATGGTCGAATCCATATATGCAGGGCGTTTTAAATATGGAGAATTTAGTAGGTGAAGGAATCGTTAATATATCTGATGACATTTACGTGCTAATGAAGACCGAGGAGACAAACGAAGATACGATTACGCTTCGTGATCGTAAATATCGAGTTTATTATAAAAAAGAAGAGAATTTACTATATTTCTTTGATATCACTGAGCAGATAGCTATTGAAAAACAATACTATGCAGATCGTACAGTTATTGCAATTTTATTTGTTGATAATTATGACGAAATTACGCAAGCAATGGATGACCAACCACGTAGTTTAACGAATACGATGGTGACCTCAATTGTCAATGATTGGGCTGCTGAGCAAGGGATATTTGTGAAACGAATATCATCCGACCGTTTTTTAGCTGTCTTAAACGAATCCATTTTAATGGAGCTTGAGAAGAAGAAATTTGCCATTTTAGATACAATTCGAGAAAAAACAGCGCAAAAAAATATGTCATTAACATTAAGTATTGGTGTTGGCGCAGGATCATCTTCATTAATGGAGCTTGGTGAACTAGCACAATCAAGTCTAGATCTTGTTTTAGGTCGTGGCGGTGATCAGGTAGCCATCAAGCAACCTACAGGAAAACTAAAATTCTATGGCGGGAAAACGAATCCTGTCGAGAAACGTACACGCGTTAGAGCACGTGTTATTTCCCACGCTCTACGAGACCTAATTCAGGATAGTGACCAAGTATTTGTTATGGGACATAAAAATCCTGATATGGACTCAATTGGTGCCTCTGTTGGTGTACGTAAAATGGCACAAATGAATGATGTGAAGGGCTATGTGATCATAAATTATGACGAATTAAACGGAAGTGTAACACGTTTAATGAACGAAATTGAGAGTAAATCGGATTTCTATGAAAATTTCCTAACACCAGAGGAAGCTGCGGCAAGAATGACAGAAAAATCATTGCTTGTTATAGTCGATACGCATAAACCAGATTTAGTCATTGAGTCACAGCTTTTGAAGTTGGCTGAAAAAGTTGTGGTAATTGATCACCATCGTCGAAGTGAGGATTTTATAGAAAATCCAACGCTTGTTTATATGGAGCCATATGCATCATCTACAGCAGAGCTTGTAACAGAGTTACTCGAGTATCAACCAAAACGTGCGAAGATTAATATGCTAGAGGCTACGGCATTGCTGGCAGGAATTATTGTTGATACGAAGAGTTTTACTTTGCGGACAGGAGCCCGTACGTTTGAAGCGGCGTCTTATTTACGGACAAATGGTGCCGATACAGTGTTAGTACAACGATTATTAAAAGAAGATGTCGATACGTATATCGAGCGTTCTAAAATAGTGCAAACTGTTAAGTTCGTGAAGCCTGGTATTGCTATTGCTGTAGGTGAGGAAGCGAAAGTGTATGACTCGGTACTTATTGCGCAAACAGCAGACATTTTACTAACAATGAAGGATGTTGGTGCTTCCTTTGTCATTGCACATCGTTCAGATGGCAAAATCGGCATAAGTGCAAGATCACTTGGCGAGGTAAACGTGCAGCTTGTGATGGAAAAGCTAGGCGGCGGCGGGCATTTAACGAATGCAGCTTGCCAAGTCGAATCAAATTCCATTGCTGGAGTAAAAAAATATTTAGAAGAGGCCATAAATGAGGTACTCGAGGGGAGTTCTGAATCATGAAAGTAGTATTTTTAAAAGATGTTAAAGGAAAAGGGAAAAAAGGAGAAATAAAAAATGTAGCGGACGGCTACGCACAAAACTTCTTAATTAAAAATGGCTATGCTGCTGAAGCAAATGCACAAGCATTAAGTCAATTAGAAGGTCAAAAAAAATTAGAAGCTAAAAATGCTGCTGCAGAATTAGCTGAAGCGAAAGCATTAAAAGAAAAATTAGAAGCTTTAACAGTAGAACTAAAAGCAAAATCAGGTGAAGGTGGTCGCCTATTTGGTTCAGTATCTTCAAAGCAAGTTGCCGATGCACTTCAAAAAACGCATGGCATAAAAATTGATAAACGTAAAATGACTTTAAGTGATGGAATTCGTGCGCTAGGCTTTACAAATGTACCTGTAAAACTACATCATGAAGTATCTGCAACATTAAAAGTTCATGTAACGGAAGAATAAGGGGCGACGATCCATGAACGAACCGATGATGGACCGCGTTCCACCGCATAACCGGGAAGCGGAGCAATCGGTTATCGGTGCAATTTTTCTTGATCCTCAATCGTTAATCACTGCGTCTGAAATTTTACTAGCAGATGATTTTTATCATAATGCACATAAGCAAATTTTCGAAACGATGCTACGTTTGAGTGATCAAGGAAAAGCGATAGATGTCGTAACAGTTACTGAAGAATTATCAGCTAAAAAAGAAATTGAGGATGTTGGCGGGCTATCGTATTTACTAGAGCTCGCCAATGCTGTCCCTACAGCTGCTAACGTCGCACACTATGCGAAAATTGTCGAAGAAAAGGCCTTATTGCGTCGTTTAATTCGCGTCGCTACTAAAATAGTAGAAGATGGCTATACTCGTGAAGATGAGGTAGAGGCATTACTAGGTGAAGCAGAGAAGAAAATGATGGAGGTAGCCAATCGTAAAAATGCGGGTGACTTTAAGCATGTAAAAGACGTATTGGTGGAAACCTTTGATAACATCGAAAAGCTTCAATCCCAAAAGGGTGATGTTACAGGTATTCCGACAGGCTTCCGTGACTTAGACAATATAACAGCTGGCTTCCAGCGTAACGATTTGATTATTGTTGCTGCACGTCCATCTGTAGGGAAAACAGCCTTTGCATTGAATGTTGCACAAAGTGTTGCCGTTCAAGCAAGGGAAAATGTTGCAATCTTCTCCTTAGAGATGGGTGCTGAGCAGCTAGTTATGCGTATGCTTTGTGCCGAGGGAAATATAGATGCACAAGTTTTACGTACAGGTGCTTTAACAACGGAAGATTGGGGTAAACTAACTATGGCAATGGGGAGTTTATCGAATTCAGGGATTTTCATTGATGATACACCAGGTGTACGTATCAATGAAATTCGCGCAAAATGCCGACGTTTAGCACAGGAGCACGGGCTCGGTATGATTTTGATCGACTATTTACAGCTTATTCAGGGTAGTGGTAAGCCAGGGGAGAACCGTCAGCAAGAAGTATCTGAGATTTCACGTTCATTAAAAGGATTAGCGCGTGAATTAAAGGTCCCAGTCATTGCATTATCACAGCTATCTCGTGGTGTTGAGCAACGTCAAGATAAACGACCTATGATGAGTGACTTGCGTGAATCGGGAAGTATTGAGCAAGATGCTGATATTGTTGCCTTCTTATATCGTGATGATTATTACGATAAAGAGTCCGAGAGTAAAAATATGATTGAAATTATTATTGCTAAACAACGTAACGGTCCAACAGGTACAGTTACACTCGCTTTTAAAAAAGAATTCAATAAATTCATTAATGTGGACTGGTCGCAAATGCCACCACCGCCTCCACGTGATTAAATATGTATTTGGTTCATCATCAATAGTGAGAGATGACATTAGTTAAAACGTATGCCATGTAGGAGTGCCTAGTTTGAACGGAAATCGACCTCACGCTATGTTGACCAAAATACTGATTAAAAAAGAGGAACATAACGTTTGCGAGTATACCAAGACAGAATAAATCTGAATGTTAGATAATATTCATACCATTCTGTTATTAAACACGAACGTTGAATCATATTTTTTGATTTTACGTTCGTGTTTTTAAGTATTTTTGTTGACTAGGCGTTTCTATCATTGTTACAATAATTAACGGCTTAAAAATTGAGATACAAATCGTATCTAACGGAGGTGCTGACTATGACATCAGTTGTAGTTGTAGGAACACAGTGGGGAGACGAAGGAAAAGGTAAAATTACGGATTTCCTTTCACAAAAAGCCGATGCAATCGCTCGTTTTGCAGGCGGTGATAATGCTGGACATACTATTAAATTTGATGGCGAAACTTATAAGTTACATTTAATTCCATCAGGTATTTTCTATAAAGAAAAAACTTCAGTAATCGGAAATGGCCTAGTTGTTAATCCAAAGTCATTAGTGACTGAACTTAGAGGTTTACAAGAGCGTGGCATTGATACAGATAATTTACGAATTTCTAATCGTGCACATGTTATTTTGCCATATCATATAAAACAAGATATCGCTGATGAGGAAAGCCGTGGCGATCAAAAAATTGGTACGACTTGTAAAGGGATTGGACCATGTTATCAGGATAAAGTAGCACGTATCGGTATCCGTATGGCTGATTTACTAGACAAGGATGTATTTGAAGAAAAACTACGTCAAAATTTAGCAATTAAAAATAAGTTATTTGAGAAATTTTACGAAGTTGAAGGCGTAACATTCGAAGAAATTTTCGAAGAATATTACAACTATGGACAAGAAATCGCAAAATATGTAACAGACACATCGAAAATCCTAAATGATGTATTAGATGAAGGCGGCAAAGTGTTATTTGAAGGAGCACAAGGTATTTTACTTGATGTCGATCAAGGTACGTACCCATTTGTAACATCTTCAAATCCTGTTGCCGGTGGAGTAGCAATCGGCGCTGGCGTTGGTCCATCACGAGTTACAAGTGTTATTGGTGTCTCTAAAGCCTATACATCTCGTGTTGGTGATGGTCCGTTCCCAACTGAATTATTCGATGAAGTGGGCCAACAAATTCGCGAAGTTGGTCGTGAATACGGTACAACAACTGGCCGTCCACGTCGTGTAGGTTGGTTTGATACGGTAGTAGTACGTCACTCACGCCGAGTAAGTGGTATTACGCATCTTGCGCTTAACTCAATTGATGTTTTATCTGGCTTAGAAACAGTTAAAATTTGTACAGCGTATAAATATAAAGATGAAACGATTACTGAATATCCAGCAAATCTTCATATTATTGAACAATGTGAACCAATCTATGAAGAGCTTCCAGGCTGGTCAGAAGATGTTACAGGCTGCAAAACATTAGAAGAGCTACCTGAGAATGCACGTCGCTATGTAGAACGCGTGAGTGAATTAACTGGTATTGAAATTGCTACTTTCTCTGTTGGTCCTGCACGTGAACAAACGAACGTTTTAGTGGACGTTTGGGAAGCATAATAATTGAAATTAAAAAAGGACGTGCCATACGGTACGTCCTTTTTTTATACCAAATCTCTTTGCTGTTGCTGAATTTTTAGGTGAGAGATGACTTATTGCCCGTTAATGCAGGATATATTTTATGTATTCGAAAGTAGATGTTATGTTACATTTGAAGAAGCTATACTTTGCAAAGACATCTGTTACTGTCGCTTCGCTTTCGTACAAAGACAACTGTTACAACCTCTATTATTTCGCATATTAGAGTGATATGCAGAAGATACGCTAAGTGAAATAGGTGATAGGAGTGAAGACTGAGCGACTCCTTGGGGATCAGCGATATAGAGGAACGAAGGCTAAAAGCATCACGTCCTGTGATAACGCCTTCGTGACCAACATCCTATTGGCCCGAGACCCTGCAGCGAGCAACGCGAGTGAAGTGGCTCATCGGACGCCCCCAGGAGGCTTTGCTCTGTGCGAAAGCGAAGCGGCAGCAACAATGTTTTATCTGTAGCGAAAGCGAAGCGCCAGCTACAAAGCGCTCAGTCGGAACGGAGATCACCCCCATTTTGTGCAAAAAAGCCAAATTTAATGTCGTAGAGGTTATAGTTTTTTAGTAATATTAAAGAGGCGTGCCATATGCGGTACGCCCTTTTTTGTCATTAGTGAATATCTCTCTTCTTGAAGCGACCACCTTTAACCTCTGCTATATTACCGATTGCTAGGAATGCATGATCATCAATTTCAGCGACAATTGTTTTAAGCTTGGATTCCTCTAATCGGGTAATGACGGTAAAAATAACTTTTTTATCGTTACCTGTATAAGCACCCTCACCATATAGGAAGGTTACGCCACGACCAAGTCTATCCATAATGGTCTGCCCAATTTCATCAATTTCATCACTAATGATATAAACGGATTTTGATTCCTCCATCCCTTGAATAACAATGTCAATGGTTTTATAGGCGATATAGTATGCCAAGATAGAGTACATGGCTTGTTCCCATGTGAATACAAACCCCGCTACCGCAAAGATGAGTAAATTAAAGAACATAATAATTTCACCAACGGAGAACGGTGTTTTTCTATTAAATAAAATAGCTAAAATTTCTGTCCCATCTAATGAACCACCATAACGAATGACGATACCGACACCAATACCTAAAATCATGCCTCCAAAAACTGTGGCCAATAGCGTATCTTGAGTAAATGAGTTTAGATTATGTAAAAAAAGCGTTGTTAATGAGAGAACTGTAATTCCGAGTCCTGTGGAAAGTGCAAAGGTTTTACCGATTTGTTTATAACCTAAAAAGATAAAAGGTAAGTTTAAAATGAAGATGAAAATACCAAGAGGTAAATTTAATAAATGAGAAGTGATAATGGAAACACCTACGATTCCACCATCCATAATGTGGTTTGGTACTAAAAATAGCTCTAGCCCCAGTGCCATAATAACAGCACCTAATGCTACCATAATGGTCCTAATTATAAGTTTACGAACGGTATTCTTACTTTGGGGTTTCCTTCCTTTAGGGGTTATTTCAGAGGTTTGCTTTTGCAAATCATTCAAATTAATCACTCCATTCAACTAGTACTTCTTACCTCTATTTTATCAGAATATTAAAAAAGCAAAAAGTCTAAAATTATATTGTCCAATATTTTATTTATAGCCTCGAAAATGGGAAATATGTAACAATCAGTAGAGGATTAATACATTTACATTACAAAAAGGTGAAAAAAGTCGAACCTTATTTTCTTTATGGTACAGTATAGAAGTGAAAAAATTCTATGCGTGTAAATATACTACCATAGATTAAAATTGGAATGGGATTTACGGTAAGCGTACGAGGATTAATCATACCATCGATTTATGGACGCCTATCATCAATTAATGTGCAAGTAGTGAAAAGGGTTCTGTAATAGATATAATGGGCTCTACTGGAGATTCAACAGAACTTTGAAGTGTATAAAAATAGTTCATTAGAAAATCCATGATCTTATGTAGGGCATTAATTAGTTCAAGTAGAAGGCAGTCCAAAATAGGGCTGTCTTTTTGTATATTTTGTATATACAACTATGTTATTTCCCGAGAAATATTTGTCGAAATGTAGTTTAATATAATATCTATAATGTCATAGGATTTAGAATAATGCATAGAAGCTAAAAGCATGGTAGAGTTAGAGTAGTGACTTTAACTAATTTCAGCAAGTGTTTTGGTAGCGAAAGGAAGAGCCTGCTACAAATGTTTTATGTAGCGAAAGTGCAACGGCAGTTACAAAAGCCTCCCACCATAAAGATGGGAGTTGAATGCGAATTGAAGTTATTTTTCAGCAGGTGTCTGCTGAAATAGAGGAACTTAGTTTAAGAACGTCACGTTGGCCCAAAGCTGAATCTGGATGAAATTATGCTAAGGCAAAATGGATAAATACACAATCGTTTAAAAATAGATAAATAGCGAAAGGGAGAGAAAATATGGACAAAACCATTTTAGTTGTTGACGATGAAAAACCAATCGCAGATATTTTACAGTTTAATTTAATAAAAGAAGGTTACAAAGTTATTTGTGCTTATGATGGAGATGAAGCACTAGAGAAGGTTGAGGAAGAGCAACCAGATTTAATGCTTTTAGATATAATGTTACCTAAGCGTGATGGGATGGAAGTTTGTAGAGAAATACGGAAAAAATATGACTTTCCTATCATTATGTTAACCGCAAAAGGCTCTGAGATTGATAAAGTATTAGGATTAGAAATGGGCGCAGATGATTATGTGACAAAGCCATTTAGTACACGTGAGCTTATTGCGCGTGTAAAGGCAAATATGCGTCGCTTACAGGTAGTAGCTCCTACTGCTGAAGAGGTTGAAGAAGAATCCAATGAAATTGTAGTAGGATCCCTTGTTATTCAGCCAGATGCTTACTTAGTATTGAAGCGTGATGAGGCAATTGAATTAACACATAGGGAGTTTGAGCTGTTACATTACTTAGGTAAGCATATTGGTCAAGTAATGACGCGTGAACATTTATTACAAACTGTGTGGGGCTATGACTATTTCGGAGATGTACGAACAGTAGATGTAACAATTCGACGTTTACGGGAAAAAATAGAGGACAATCCTAGTCATCCAGCTTGGATTGTAACACGCCGTGGTGTAGGGTATTATTTACGAAATCCTGAACAGGAGTAAAAAGGAATGCAGAAAGTTAGCTTCTTTAAATCAATTCATGTCAAGCTGGTACTAATTTACATTTTACTAATCCTACTTGCTTTGCAAATAATAGGAATCTATTTCGCACGTGAATTAGAACAAAATTTAAAAGACAACTTCCGACAATCCATTTTTCAACGTGTTGATTTAATGCAATATAGCATTCGTGAAGAAATGTTAAAAGAGCGCGATGAAAGTATGCCATCTCTTGAAGAGAGCTTGAAAACGATTGTCATGGAATTTTCCACAGGGTTGAAGGAACTTTCTAAAGGAGATATTTTAGAAATTCGTGTCATCGATAATAGGCAGCGTATTCGTGCCACATCTGAGATAGACAATCAAAGTTTGATTGGACAGCGCTCGAATAATGACCTCGTACGCCGTGCTATCTCTGCAGAAACATTATTTGAAAACATTAAACTTGATAATAAAACAAGAAATCGAGTTTGGGTGTTAGCTTCGCCAATTCGAGATGGCGCAGGACCTGATGATGAAATCATAGGGGTACTCTATATTGAGGCAAATATTGAATCTGTTTTTGAACAAGTGAATGACATTAATCGTATTTTCCTCGGTGGTACAGCCGTGTCCTTAGTGATTACGATCTTTTTAGGAATCTTAGTGGCACGAACAATTACACAGCCAATTTCAGATATGCGTAAGCAAGCTCAGGCGATGGCAAAGGGTAACTATTCTCGAAAAGTGCGGGTTTATGGTACAGATGAGATAGGGCAGCTTGCTATAACCTTTAATCATTTAACGAATCGCTTACAAGAGGCACAGTCTACTACAGAGGCAGAGCGGCGAAAGCTCGATTCGGTCCTTAGTAATATGACGGATGGTGTTATTGCAACAGATCGAAAAGGCCGTATCATTCTTATTAATGATCCTGCACTAGAGCTGCTGCATATTTCGAGGGATATTACATTAGGTCGTCCGATTGCATCTGTTTTAGGTATTGACCAAGAGTATAGTTTTGAGGATTTAATTCACATGAATGATGCGGTGAATTTAAATTTCAGTACAGCAGACGCACCGTATATTTTACGTGCGAATTTCTCTGTTATTCAAAAAGAAACAGGCTTTATTAATGGTCTAATTACCGTACTGCATGATATTACGGAGCAGGAAAAAATAGAGATGGATCGTAGGGAGTTTGTTTCAAATGTATCACATGAGTTACGGACACCTTTAACGACGATGCGTAGTTATTTAGAGGCGTTAGCAGATGGTGCATGGAAAGATGAAAATATTGCTCCAACATTTTTGAATGTCACTCAAACAGAGACCGAGCGTATGATCCGCTTAGTGAATGACTTATTACAGTTATCACGAATGGATAGTTCAGATTATGAGTTGAATCAAGATATTGTTTTATTCAATTCATTCTTTAACCGTATTATCGATCGTTTTGAAATGTCTAAGTCTGACAAAGTGATGTTTGAACGTTTATTCCCAGAGGCATCTTATTATGTAGAAATTGATACAGATAAGGTGACACAAGTCATCGATAATATCATTTCCAATGCTATTAAGTATTCACCAGATGGAGGTAATATTCGCTTTGGATTTACAGCACAAGGGGATATGCTGAAGGTTATGATTTCTGATGATGGTATGGGTATTCCTAAGGAAAATGTAGGACGTATTTTTGAGCGTTTCTATCGTGTAGATCGTGCTCGGGCCCGCTCTATGGGAGGCACTGGTCTAGGACTAGCTATTGCCAGGGAAATGATTGAAGCTCATGGCGGTAAAATATGGGCTGAAAGTGAAGAAGGACATGGAACAACGGTTTTCTTCACATTACCACTTAATTTAGATGATTTTGACGAGGCAGGTGAGTGGGAATGAAATATATAGAGCCAGTTAAATCAGTTGTTTTATTCCTACTCGTTATTCTAAGTGTAGTTTTAACGTTTATCATTTGGACATACACGCCAGATTATAAATTTATTGAACAGACTGAAGGAAAAGAAGTTCTCATTGGACCACAAAAAAGAATGGAAGATGTTATTCGTCCTTATAAAGCTATTTACCGTTTTGATAAGGAATTTACCGGAACAGTATCTAATGGTGCAATGGTAGATCTTATGGAGGCATTTCAGGGGTGGAATGTCCTAGATTTAGAGCCTATTGACAATAATCTTAAGGCCGACACTGTAAACGAGATGATTCGTACTAATAAATACATGACTGTCTTTTTCCCTGGTGAGATTCCTTACTCTGCCTTTAACTCCATTTTTCAGTTCGCTGATAAGGAGCTACCTGAAACGACCTTTAACCGTATGATTATAGATTGGAGTAATTTTAACAATAAAGTGTTACAGGTGTTTTTCATTAGTGGCAATAATGAATTATTAATGCGTTCACGTGTAAGTCTAGAAAATGCTAATCAATTTGTAAGAACTATTATTGAGCCAGCGAAAACATACGGCACATTTAAAGAAGTAGAGCGAGATGGCTTTACCTCACTATATATTGCAAATGATAAAATTGAATCGGCAAAATATACGTATTTTAACGAAGAAAAGCCTGAAGTATTTAAAAATGTGTTATTTACAAATCCAAATAATGTCCTGCGTACTGATGAAAGTGAAACTACTGAAAAATATCAGGATGGTATGTCGCGGATGCTCATTGATTCGAATGTGAAATCATTGGCCTATGTAAATCCGGCTGCAGAAAGTAGTGTAAGAATAGAGCCTTCCAAGCTCTTGACGGATAGCTTTGAATTTATCAATGAACACGGAGGTTTTACAGATGATTATCGCTTAGTATCAACAAGTACAAGTAATAATCAATTAGAGTATCAGCTCTATTTACATGGATTACCGATTTATAGTGATCAGGCTATAAATCGAATTACAACTGTTTGGGGAGATAATCGAATTTTCCGCTACAAACGTCCATACTTTTCTTTTGAGAAAGATATTGAACAAGAGATGAAAGAACTTCCGTCAGGACCGGAAATCATCGAAAAGATTAAAAAGCTAAATAACATTGATTTATCAGATGTAGATGACATTGTTGAGGGTTTCTATTTAACTCATAATAATCAAAGTACAATAGTGACATTAGAGCCATGCTGGTTCGTTATTCGTAACGGTGTATCGACGAAACTGACACCTGACTTATTAGGGGGTGTCAACAATGGATTGGAATAGAACAAAATCTATTTTTATATTCGTTTTTTTAATCTTAGATATCTTCTTATATTCAATGTATGTAAATCGCTATAAAGAAGCCCAGAGTGTAGAAATACTAGGTGAAAAAACAATAGAAGCCCGTTTAAAAGATGATAATATTACGTATGGACCACTGCCGAATAGTAATGAAACAGCTACTTACATTATAGGCAAAGCGCATCATTTTAAAAATAATGCTATCAATGACAATCAGCGAGTAAGTTTTCTTGATGATAAACAAGCGCATTTAAAAGCTATTTTTATCAATCCTGTAAAATTACGAAATATTAATGATGATGCAAGCCTTACCGATTTTGTCCATACAAACGTTAAAGATGGAGATTCTTATGCATTATGGAAGGTAGATCGTGAGGAACGAGTCGCAATCTTCTTCCAAAGGAAAAATAATCGAATTTTTTATTACAATGAAAGTGCTCTATTAAAAGTACAGTGGAATTTAGATAATGAAGTGGTCATGTATGAGCAGACAATGATTGATAATATCGAAGAAATGGAACAACAGGAAACGGTCATACCACCACTTCAAATTTTCCAGACACTTTATAATAAAGGGCTATTAAAATCAGAATCACGTATTAAGCAAGTAAAGTTAGGTTACTCGACATTTAGTAATTTAACACAAACACAAACACAAGTGTTGATACCAACATGGGAAGTACAAGTGGAGTTACCGGACGAAGAAATAGAAGAGTATTTTGTTGATGCTATCGATGGAAAAATCATTGAAATCCAAGGAGACAATCAACTAGGTGAAGAGGAAGACTGGGGAGTTGAATAATGCAATTTAGTGTTTTAGCAAGTGGCAGTACAGGAAATTCGATTTATGTAGAGAATGATGATCATGCATTTATTGTTGATGCAGGTCTTAGTGGTAAAAAAATGGAGCAACTATTTACAAAAATCGATCGCGATATGAAACAGCTAAGTGGCATTTTCGTTACACATGAGCATAGTGATCATATTAAGGGAATAGGTGTATTGGCACGAAAATATAATGTACCTGTTTATGCTAACGCCAAAACCTGGCAGGCGATGGATGGGCTAGTAGGGGATATACCTTTAGAACAACGATTTGAATTTGAAATGGATAGTGTTAAGCACTTTGGTTCATTAGCGGTTGAATCCTTTGCCGTATCACATGATGCAGTAGATCCAATGTTTTATAGCTTTCATGAAAATGGGCGAAAGCTTGTTGTAATTACAGATACAGGCTATGTTAGCGACCGTATGAAGGGAATCATTCGAGGTGCAGATTCCTTTGTATTTGAAAGTAACCACGATGTGAATATGCTACAAATGGGGCGTTACCCATGGTCTATAAAACGTCGTATTTTAAGTGATGTAGGGCACGTTTCAAATGAGGATGCAGCTATAGCAATGAGTGACGTAGTATTTGAAAAACCAACAAATATTTATTTATCGCATTTAAGTATGGATAATAATATGAAAGAGCTTGCGCGCATGAGTGTTACACAAACTTTGCAATCCTGCGGCATAATTGTCGGTGAGTATTTAAATTTATTTGATACAGATGCAGAAGAGCCGACAAAATTAGTTACCGTTTAAAAGCATTGTTTTCTGTAGCGAAAGCGAAGCATCAGCACAAAACCTATTACGAACGTGATTACGCCGAGGCACGTATACAATAAAAAAATAAAGCTTTAATGAGGCTGTTCAATCACATTTTATAGAAAATGCGTTGAGCAGCCATTTTTATGTCCATTTTATTTATTTTTCATCTGATTTTAATGTTTGAATTGTAATATTAGGGTAACAACTAACAAATACTAATAAGGGAAAGGATGAGGAAAATGGGCTATTTTCAAGATGATGATAAAAACGATGATCGTATAAACAATGATGAAGTACAGAAGACACCTCTTCAGGAGCGACTCGAACAAGAGGAGCGAGAAACGCAGGAGAAGCGTCATAAAAAGAGAGGCGGTGGCGGAGGAAAAGGTGGCTATTTATTTACCGGTCTTATCGGCGTTATCATAGGTGCTTTACTCGTCTGGCTCATGCTACCTGGACTTGTCAATCAAATGCCAGGTACAACGACAAGTAGCGCAGGTCATAAAAATGAAACAACCATTAATCAAGTTGCAACTGAAGTGACAACTGATGTAACGAAAGCAGTAGATAAAGCTTCAGGGGCAGTTGTAGGAATTACGAATATTCAAGAAGTGACAAGTGGAGGATTCTGGAGTCCACCATCTTCATCAGAACAGCCTGCAGGAAGCGGTTCAGGTGTTATTTATAAAGTTCAAGGTGATAAAGCCTTTATCGTGACAAATAACCATGTTATTGAAGGGGCAAAACAGTTAGAAGTAACAATGCCAGATGGAACAAAAGAAGTAGCACAATTAGTTGGTCGCGATGTTTGGACAGACCTAGCTGTTATTTCAATCAGCTCTAAAGATGTTAAGACAGTAGCGAAATTTGGTAGCTCAGATGTATTAAAACAAGGTGAAACAGTAATTGCGATTGGTAACCCACTGGGCTTAGAATTCTATGGCTCTGTTACTACAGGTGTTGTTTCTGGTAAGGATCGTTCTGTACCAGTTGACATAAATGGTGATGGCAATATAGATTGGCAGCAAGAAGTATTACAAACAGACGCAGCCATCAACCCAGGTAACAGTGGTGGTGCACTTGTAAACCTTGCTGGTGAATTAGTCGGCATTAACTCCATGAAAATTGCACAATCTTCTGTTGAAGGTTTAGGCTTTTCGATTCCAATTAACTCAGCAATTCCAATTATTGAGGAATTAGAGAAAAATGGTGAAATGAAACGTCCAACAATGGGTATTTCATTATTAGACTTAACAGATGTTCCGTCATTCTATCAACAACAAACGTTAAGATTGCCAAAAGACTTAACAACAGGTGTAGTAATTACAGATGTTGTGACGAACTCTCCGGCTTCAAAAGCAGGCGTTAAACAATACGATGTAATTGTTGAAATGGATGGGCAAAAAATCGAAACAGCAATCGATTTACGTAAACATCTATATAACGACAAAAAAATTGGTGATAAATTAACGATGAAAGTATATCGTCAAGGGAAATTAGTGGATCTATCACTAACATTAACAAATAGCGATTCTTTATAAATAAAAAATCAGTGGGGATGATATGATCTCCACTGATTTTTTTTTGGGGAATCTAAGTTTGAGCTAATGTTAATTAGTTTATACTGGGTGACTCTTTAGGGATCAGCGGATATCCCTTATCAGAACGTAAATTAATCCTACGATGATTGAATTATTAAGAATGATTTAGAAAATATTGTGGATAACTAGAAAATTGTGAATAATAACATTAACATAGCGAGTGGCGGTAGGAAGCCTATTCTTCCATACTCGCTTGTCCTTTGTTACAATAGATTGTGGATAACATAGACTGAATTGTGAATAAGTTTGTGGAAATTTCGGAAAATAAAAAGAGGTGCAAAAATGGAAAAATACAGCTGTGAAAACCATATAGAACACGCTTTAGACATGTTTGTGGCAGAGCAAAAAGAGTTCCCAATTATGGATAAAATAGAAGAGGGTAAAAAGTTATCCACAAAATGTAGCTACTGTGAACTACCTGCGGAATATCTTGTATCAAGTAAATAACTTTACACAAGATATAGGAAACGCCTGTGGATATGTTGATAACTTTTGTGGATAATTTGTTTGTAAATGAATTGTAAAGGTGGATAACGTGTGAATATAACGATTGTATCAGTCGGAAAACTAAAAGAAAAGTACTTAAAAATGGGAATAGATGAATACGTAAAACGTCTCGGTGGCTATGCAAAAATGGATTTAATGGAAGTACCAGATGAAAAAGCACCCGAGCAGCTAAGCGAAGCAGAAATGGAAATCGTAAAGAAAAAAGAGGGTGAACGTATTCTATCTAAAATTAATCCAGATACATACGTTATCGCCTTAGCTATTAACGGCAAAATGAAAACCTCTGAACAAATGTCGGCAGATCTTGAATCCCTTATGACTTACGGTAAAAGTAAAATCGCGTTTGTCATTGGTGGCTCCCTTGGTTTACACGATGACGTGTTGAACCGAGCTGATGAGCTACAATCCTTTGGAAAGATGACATTACCACATCAGCTAATGAAGCTTGTTTTGGTAGAGCAAATTTATAGAAGTTTTAGGATTATGAAGGGTGAACCGTACCATAAGTAAGTGCTTTATCTATTAATAATAGCGTAAACTTTTTTGTCAATATCTTTGATTAGTACGTAACAACAGCTATAGTAAACTGATTCATAAGGAAGTCCTTTTTTCTGCGAATTGTGTGTAGTAACTTAATTCCATAAAAAGGGCTTTTTTTATGTTTTCTATTTACAATAAAAATTAGTAGGAGGAAAAATGTGATGAAATCCCTTAAACGGATGCTTTATGAACTTACGATGGATAAAGATTTTGTTGCGTTAAAATTTTTAATTGATCGGCCGAATGTGTTTCATGTTGTCGGAGCGACTCATCTTGAAACTTGGCATTCGAGGTTTTTATCGTGGCTTTTAAATCCGACAGAGAGACATATGTTAGGCTATTATCCTTTTCAAAGATTTTTAATGGTCGTAGCAGAGTCGGCTGATGATAATATTGATGATATTACCGATATTGCTATGCTAAATGTAAATAAATTTCGTAGTCCTGAGGTAATTGCAGAAAAGGATATAAATAAACTAGATATATATGAAGCAGAGGAAGAATCGGAGAAAAATGATGAAAAAGGAAGGCTTGATGTCTTTTTCAAAGTAAATATCGTTGATGAAAAAGAGAAAAATACTGAACAAAAATTAATCCTCGCTGTAGAACAAAAGGTATATGCAAGAGTGGACGTAAATCAATGCGATAAATACTTACGAAAATTTGAGGAGACTTTTAAAGATGATAAGTTTCTACTTGTGGGGTTAGTCCCAAAAAGCCAAATGAAAGAATCGAATGAAGCGACTTTTGGGAGTTCTAGATGGATTGGAATTGATTATCAGCAACTAGTAGACATTGTAAAAGCTGGGTGTTGAGGTTGAAACACCGCTGTTAGAGAGCAGTGGGATGTTCGTCAATATTTAAGTGAACTAATTAATTTTAATAAGTAAAAAAAGAACCACCTAGAACGTTGGAGTGTCAGCGTTTTAGGTGGTTTTCATTTATCCAAATTCAATAATGTCAGTTTTAATAAATGAGGGTAGTAACTTTTGTACATCTTCTAATGTTGAAAAGCGATTTTCGTTTGAAAAAATATCTGTACCTTTGAAGTCATGACTAAATAAAAAAAGCAGTTGTTGGTTCGTTAAAATGAATGCAAATGGTCTCCTCTATCGAAGCATCTATCCCATCTGTACATTTCGCGTCCCAAATTTTGCTCTCTATTATAAACGTGTCTTTTCGATTTGACCAAATAGAGCTCATATTATAATTATGCTGCCAAATCATGATAGGAATTAGGCGTATTAGTTCTTGATGATTTATGACAGTAATCATTAAATACGTGCTCTTTTTTGATTGATAAAATACTTCAAATGGTAGCTGTGCATCATGTAATTCTTGTTTTATCTCTTCAATAATTTTTCTATCACTCTGCTCGAATAAATAATAAAGTGGAAATGGGGCTAAGCTTTCTGTAAATAGAGCAAGTTGTTCGTCTGTATAGTCTGGATAATACATCTCGCCAATATTAATGGCATATTGAATGCCTTCATTTATAAAAAAGTGATAGCCGCCAGTTGAAGGTTCATTTTCATAATACTTTTTGGGTAAAAAGCCAATCTTTAAATTCATTACAATCACATCCTTAGATTATAGTATAAATCTGATTGAAAAAAACCGCATTTATCCATGTTACGGAGAACCGTGTCACAAGAGATAGTAAAGCAGAAATTTGAACCTATTGTTTGAAAGAATGAATAAACACAATAAAAGTCGCCTTTTGGGTGACTTTTTGTTTAGGTCTAAAGATGGGAAATAATATGTATTTCATAGAAATATTGACATTCATTTTTCGGACAACTAAGCTTAATTGAAAATAGAGCTGGGGAGGGACTGCCAGTGGAATTCATTAAATTAAATTGTCCGAATTGTAATGGGAAAATTGACTATAAAGAGGATCAATCAATGAAATGTCCTTTTTGTGGAACTGAAATCATGTTGAAAGAGAACAAAGTCTATTATGTTGATCAGACGATAAATAATTATTATGGTACAACTTCTTCGAATAAGGCTACACAACCAAAACCGAATTTAAAAGCGCTTTTAGTGATACCGATTGTTTTCCTTTGCGCAGTCCTCGGTTATTTTCTTTTGAGTGGCAATCATACAGAATACGGTAACAATGAGAATGTACCTGTTCGGAAAATGCCTGAAAGTGAAGTTCTTTTATTCTTTTTAAAAGATATTTTTGATAAAGGTGAAGCAATGCCGACTAAAGAAGAACTCGCAAGTATCCGTTATTTGAAGGCTTACTTTTCTGAAGATCAATGGCATTTTGATTACAGTCTTGAGGATCCGTTTACGAATAAGCAAGCCGAAATTTCTAACTATATCATTAAGGATAAGTTATTAAATACACAAAAAATCGAACAAAAGGATTTTGAGGCCTTTACTGGTCTGACGGTGTTGAATTTGATGGGTGATTATGAAATATCACAAAGTGAAGAAGTAAGCTTCCGACATCTGGAAGGTTTAAAAAGCTATACAGGTAGATTTAATGAATCATTTAGTAAAATTGCTGAATATTTTAGCGATAAGTCTAATGTTTTAGAGCTCTCTGTCCAAATTCGAAGTAATGATGAATTGGCTTTATTATTATCGTTTCCTAATCTTCAATCTCTTGAAATCTCGTATCACACGGAGACGGTTACAGACTTCCCTCTTCTGAACAAGCTGCCATTAAAATCATTGACTTTAAGATCTGCCAATGATTTGAAGTGGTTATCTTCATTAACTGATTTAGAGTCGTTAACACTAGATATGAGTGAAGCGACAGATTTTAGCTCGTTCTATTCATTGAATCAATTACAAGAATTGAAGCTTACAGCGGTAAAAAATTTAAAAACGCTTGATTTTATACAAAACATGCCCAACCTGCAATCACTTGATCTTGAAAATATGGCTATTACGAATTTAGAACGCCTTAGAGATAAGTCTTCGTTAACAAAGCTGCGTTTATCTTTTCTTTCTAAATTAGAATTGCTTGATATTGTGAACAGCCTAACTTCACTGACCGATTTATCGATAACTGGTTATCATGGCGAAATATCATCGATTGTAGCACCCCATTTAAAAAAAGCAGAAATAACAAGTTCTTTCATTCCTAAGTTAGAGGCACCTGCTTTAAAAGGTTTGACTGTTTATATAAGTGGGGCGAAGTCGTATTTGAATGGCGCAGAATTGTTAAAATACCCGCAGCTAGAACAACTTACAGTGATGGAGTCCGGCGATTTTACAGGTATTCGTTCTTTAAATCGTTTACCAAAACTACAAACGATAAATTTAAATGAAACAGATTTTTATGAAGAGACGAGTGAAATATTTAATTTACAGCATGTAAAAATATTAAATTGTAATAAGTGTAAGTTTCAAATGAATAGCAAAAATTCGTTGAACAACAATATACTGGAACATTTAACGTTGAATGATGCATACTTCCGAATAGATAATGGTGACTGGGTGCATGAAGTTGATAAGATTATGCCTTACTTTGCTGGCTTTTCAGCTCTGCGTTCATTCACATTACAGGACAGTTCACTACAGTCATTAAGTTTTATGGAAAAATGGCAACAAATCGAGGTACTTCATTTAGAAAATAACGCTATTTCCAATGTAGAGCCTTTAGTGAATTTGCCCAATTTGAAAAAGCTCTATATTTTAGGGAATCAGGTGCAAAATAAATCGGTTCTAGACAAAGGAATTGTGATTTATTGAGAATGATTTTTGCGAAGTGAATATAAATTAAAATAAGCTGTATAGAAGTTATTCATACCTTCTATACAGCTTATTATTTTTATTCTTTATAACAAGCATCCTATTCTATCCATCAACACGCTTAAAAAATCGATCATGTTTGCCACAAATTTGTATGGGGCATAAACATGGCCGAGGTGCATAGAAAGAGCTATTATCGTTAACTTTTAATAGCTAGGCCACTAAAAGAAACTGGTCCAACAATGTTTGCTTGTGTATTGGGTGTAATATTTTCAGCGAAAACCTGATAGAAGTTAGCGCCAGCTGTTAAATTGGAATCAATAGCTTGGAATGTAAAGACGTAATTTTGCTCTGAACCAGCTGATTCTACTCCATCTTGAGTATTAAAAATTTCCTTCCCGTTACGGAAGACTCTAAATACAATTTGTGAAATACTTGTAACTCCTGACACACCAATGCTTGAAAGTAGCTCAACGCTGTTATTCCTTGAAGCCGTGCCTGGGATGTTTATTTGAATCGAAGCTAAAAGAACTCTAAATGGAGCCTGCGGAATGGGAAAAGAATTATTTGGGTTAAAACTACTTAGAGGTTCAGTTGCCTGGTAATCAAGAATTTGCACCATTTGATCACCTCCTTTTGCTAGGATACTATAAGATATTTTCTTTATGAGTACTTGATTGTGTAGTAAACTAAGCTGTTTTATTTTTAAACTTTGCTTCATTAAACGATTCTAGCTATTCCTTCAAACTAAAATTATTTAGATATGTGAAAAGGTATGTAAACATAGTTGTTTTACATACCTTTTTATATAATAGCTATTCATTTTTCATCGAAATGAGCCACATAAAATCATCTTCAATAATAATTTGAATATCTTGGCCGAGGCTAATCAATTTCTCAGCTTTTAATTGTTTCGAACTTATGCCGCGACGTTTGTCCCCAAGAATAAGGAAATCTGTATCCTGTGTAATGGCCCCTTGCAAAATCCCTCCACAAGCTCGTACTCTCTTCGCAGCTTCCGAACGTGTCATAGTAGAAAGGGCTCCTGTAAAGACGATTTGTTTATGATAAAACGGATGCATCAAGCATTCGGATGGGTCAGAAAGTAAGATGATTTCTGTGTTGTCCTTATTGTTGTTCATGTTGATTCTCCTTGATAGTATGGAAAGATTTCTACCTATACACATTATAGAAGGATATTCTTCTACATTAAACTAGTTATGGTGAATCGTATCATAGGTGAAGGTGTATTTTAGATGAAAGTTAGTTAAAAAATAGATCCTCACGAATACGTTTCGAACTAAAGAAGGATTTTATAAATATTGCTCGAACTATGCAATAGAGGGGACACACCAAAAATCAGGGGGAAGGATGGTTCACGTTGATTCAATTCCAAAAAAATAATATTACAGTTTTTCAAAGTGCATTATATATGACTACCTCGGCAATCATTCAAGCTAATGAAACAGTAATTATGACAGATCCGAATTGGTTACCTACTGAAATTGAAGAAATTAAGGGCTATATAAACAAGATTAAAGGTGATAAACAACTTTATATTATTTATACACATAGCGATTTTGATCATATTATTGGGTCTGGGGCATTCCCAGAAGCTAAGGTAATTGCATCTAAACAATTCGCTGACAATCCAAACAAAGAAGAAAGCATTCAAAAAATTAAACAATTTGACCAAGGATATTATTTGAAAAGAAGTTATGCACCGATATATCCAACTGTCGATATTGTTGTTTCAGAGGATGGGTATAAATTAGAATTAGACTCCCTAACCATGACATTTTATCAAGCGCCTGGTCATACGAATGATGGTTTATTTACAGTTATTGAGCCATACGGTCTGTTTCTTTCTGGTGATTATCTGTCAGATATTGAGTTTCCGTTTATTTTTAGCAGCTATAAAGATTATGTAAATACTATTCATACGGCTGAAAATATTTTGCTAAATCATCAAATAACGACCCACATACCTGGACATGGTACGACAACGCAAAATCAACAGGAAATTCGAAAAAGGGTAGATGGTTCAAAATATTACTTAGAGCAGCTTCTTCATGATAATGGAGAGTTAGAAAGATATTTAAGTGAAGAATATTCATTTTTTGAAGGGATGAAAAGCATCCACAATGACAATAAGAAGATAGCTAAAGAAAATTTGTAATGGTGCTCCTTTTTTACGTTTTTGAGTCGTAAGTGTTTGGATTCAAATGAATGAATATCTTGATTATGTGTTTAAAGTCAAAGCTGTATACAAGAATGCATTCATAAGATTATAGATATTCTCTACTTTATCCGTACATATTTTCTGCACATTTTCCAATACTATATCTAGGTTTATTATCAAATTGGCAGGAAGGGAAGAGGAGCAAGATTGGCTAAGCACTCAGATATGAGCTGGAAACAAGATCATCCAAGCACTTTGTTTGGGAACTCTGTTCAGAAGGCAGAGCGTTTGTTAAAGCATGCCAAGTCACATCCGGAGGAGATAGCGCTTGAGCATGCTTTCAATCAAATCGAACATGCAGAAAATGCATTTATGAATGCAAAGGAATATGGTGAGCATTTGGATACAGTCCAACAAAATAAAGAATACTTAGAGCAGATCAAGCAGCAATTGCACGAAATGCAAGGCAAACAGTAGACAGAAGAAATAAAAGGCGGCTTAAGACCTAGTTTAAAGGACTTAAGCCGCTTAATTTTATCGATTTTTTATGTGAAATATCTCGAAGATAAACGTAATAATCGATTACCTTTCCTGGGAAATATCCCTACTTTGTGATGGCGAGCCTATTTTTTTGTTAACACCAAACAATTATTTTATACGGTGTGGTTTGAGCAGGGATACTTCTTGTAGTAGGGCCATAGATCACAATTAAGTTTCGATTGGATGGGCTTTTTGAAAAAGGCTGCCCATTTTTGAGCAAGATTAATGTATATGGAGAAAGATTTAGTTGTAATTGGCCATCACTACTCACTAATTGATTATTAAAAAAGTCGACTTTAACATTTTGATTGTAATTGTCCTTTACAACAACAAGTGCTCGATATTGAGGTGGATATATTAACGGTACAGGTGCATTCCCATCATAATATCCGGTAACCTGATCGCCGGGATTCACAATTTCTTGATTTACAAAGTAAGTAGAAGGTGAAACGACAAAATTGACGATACCTTGAGTACGATCTTCTACCGTCATCAGTTTATAACAACCTTCCTTGTCTCCGTTTTGCCCGATTGGAAAATCATCAATTTGAGTAACGACTCCACGAAATGATTGAAAGTTTACCATGGCTATTCCTTTCCAATGTAGTATGGTTTACCCGAAGGAACTGATTTAAATTCAATTGCTAAAAGAAAACCAATCTTATAATCAGTACTTTTTAATGTATGTAACATCTCCAATTTGGGTGACAGGGAATGATTGTATATTCAAAAGGACAGTTTATATATACTTAATTAGCAGACTATAAACGTTATTTTTCTAGAGGAGGGGAGCCTATTGAAGTGGATTTCTAAAAATAAGAAACCCCTTTTATTCATTATCATTGTGATTATTTTGATTGCTGGGATACTCGATATTAAGTATGAAGGATTGTTCTTTCAACTATTGCCAGAGTCTATTCAAAATCGTTTAGCTGATATGTTCTAATAACTTGTCAATTCATAGTTGGAATTGGCTTATGACCGTTAGACCGCAGTATATTTCTTGAATTGTTCTCTTAGGGTTTAAAATCTGTTGACATGGAGTTAACTCCATCTTTTAAAGTGAAAGTATAAAAGAATGGAGTGATGTGAATGGATATTATTGCTTATGTATTGATAGGGGTATACGCATTACTAACGGGGATTGCCAGTTTGCATCAATTGAAGGAGAACGGATTTCAAGTACGAACATTCTTATTTATGGTCGTAGCTATCAGTATTCTTGTCACGATATTGATACCAAACAAAGCTCTGGTTCTGTTGTTGCTAATTTTTGAATTTGTTCTGTTACATGTATTAGCGATTGCTGAAGGGCTATTAACGAATAAACAGCTTAGATATAGTCACCATATCGTTCGCTTCATATTCCATTGTATATTGCTATTAATTGTTTATAAATTTATATAATAGTAGGTGATGATTATAAAAATCGGTGAATTCGCTACATGTACTAATCTTAGTAAAGACACTATCCGTTATTACGAAAAAATGGGTCTATTACATCCGGAAATAAAAAACAAACATCGCGAGTATAACGAAAATCATATCGAAATTATTAGTACAATTCTTAAACTAAAGCAATGTGGTTTTTCGCTTCAAGAGATAAAACTGCTTTTTGAATGGTCGCAAAATATGGATGAAAATGATGAATTGACAGAAGCAGAAATCCAAAACGTTCAACAGCTGAAAATATTATTTCAAAATAAGTATAAGCAGATGGTTCAAAGAGAAAAAGAGATTAAACAAATAAAACAAATAAAACAAGTTTTACAACGTGCTGATTATAAAATGGAGCAATTACTAGAAAAAAATAAAGATTAGATAATAACGGCATCATTTTAAAGACAATTGAGATAATCATCTAATTCATTTCCCTATAACCAAAGGGAACATCAATTAAAAAAATAATATTTTATCATTTAACACAGCGAATGGGCTGTGTTTTTTCATTTATAAAGTGAAAGGAATTTTTTTATACATATTGAAATGGAGATATTCCAAAGCTCAATTTTTAAGAAAGGTGATGATAAATTTTATGAAAGAATGGGAGAGAGCACTTGAAGAGTTTTTAAAAGATTGGAAGAACCGAAATGATGTTATCGGGGCGCTTGTATGTGGGAGCTATGTAACGGGAGATCCTTCAACGCGTTCCGATATAGATGTACATATTATTTTATCTGAAGATGTTGATTGGCGGGAGAGAGGGAATAGAATTGTTAATGGCTTTCTTATAGAGTATTTTGCGAATCCGCCAAAACAAATTCGGCAATACTTTCAAGGAGATTTTCAAATCCAAAGAACAATGTCCATGGTTCAATTTATGACAGGAAAGATTTTATTTGATAATACAGGAATACTTAATGAATTAAAAATTGAAGCGGAACATTGGCTAAACAATGAATATGATGAATTGAATAAAACAATATTAGAAATAAAAAAATATACACTATGGGATTCATTAGATAATTTAAAGGATTGCTTTGAACAACAAAGAGTGGATTTCCCCTTTGTGTATTTCAATTCATTAGCTAAGTTATTTTCTGAATACTGTCAGTTTTTAAGATTAGAAAGCATTCCATACCATCAAGTACATGCTTATCTTATAGACCCTGCATATATGAAAAAATATCTAAAAGATGTTTTTCCGGATTTAATCTTTAAGGAAATGTTTTTAAAAGCATTGCTAGAGGCGGACAAACAAAGGATGATGGATGCATATGAAGAGTTAGTAAACCATGTATTTAATCAGATGGGCGGTTTTAAGATAGATGGATGGAAACTAAAAAGTCCTGTCGAAGAGTAGGATGAGATGTGACTTCTTTGGTTAAACTGAAAAAAATAATTTTAAAATATCACTAGAAAATAGTTAGAAAATTCGATATATTTTTATATGGAGTGGAGCTGGTGTAAAAACAAGACTGGTTCCATGTTTTTATGTTATTATATAGATATAATAATTAAAAGAACCTCATTATTATATGAAAATGCTAGCCATTTTTAGGTCAATTATTCCATAAAACTTAAATGAAGGTTAGTTTTCTTAATGAGGGAATAGGAGGTTTTTCTCTTGATTTATTAAGAGGAAGACTCGAATAATGCACATAACTCTCATATAGATAGTTGATATTTTAATCTTTATGTAATTATGATACACTGCAATAAGGTAATAATTGATACAGAAAAGGTGTACTCATCTAAGCAGGAGAGCTTTACATCCTTTCTGCAAATCTTAATATATAAGGAAGGTAAAAATGAGTAACAGACAAATTAAATCAGATGTTATCTTAATTGGTGCCGGAATCATGAGTGCTACTTTGGGGACAATGCTCAAAGAATTAGCGCCAGATTGGAAAATTACAGTGTTTGAGCAGCTTGATAAAGCTGGTGAAGAAAGTTCTCACGAATTAAATAATGCGGGAACTGGACATGCTGCACTTTGTGAGCTTAACTACACTTCAGAGAAAAAAGACGGAACAATCGATATCAAGAAAGCGATTAACGTTAATGAACAGTTCCATGTTTCAAGACAATTTTGGTCTTATCTTGTGAACAATAAACTAATCAGCAATCCGCAAGACTTTATTATGCCTTTACCTCATATGAGTTTAGTACAAGGGAAAGACAATGTAGAGTTTCTAAAAAAACGTCATGAAACGATGACAAAAAACCCTTTATTCCAAGGTATGGAATTTTCTGATGACCCAGAAAAACTAAAGGAATGGATTCCTCTAATTATGCAAGATCGTCCAGCTGATGAAGCTATTGCTGCGACGAAAATTGACACTGGTACAGACGTTAACTTTGGTGCATTAACACGTATGTTATTCGACCATTTAAAAAATAAAGACGTTGATATCAACTACAATCATAGTGTTCAAAGCATGAAACGTACTAGCGATGGTTCATGGGAAGTACGAGTGCATGACAAAAACGGCTGTAAAATGGAATACCATACAGCAAAATTTGTCTTCCTTGGAGCTGGTGGAGGAAGCCTAGAATTACTACAAAAATCAGGTATTCCTGAAGGAAAACACATTGGTGGATTCCCAATCAGTGGATTATTCTTAGTATGTAAAAACCAAGAAGTTGCTGAACAACATCATGCGAAAGTATACGGAAAAGCTAAAGTTGGTGCTCCACCAATGTCTGTTCCGCATCTTGATACACGCTATATTGATAACAAAAAATCGTTACTTTTCGGACCGTTCGCAGGTTTCTCACCTAAGTTCTTAAAAACAGGTTCAAATATGGATTTATTTGCTTCTGTAAAACCGCATAATATTACAACGTTATTAGCGGCAGGAGTTAAAGAGATGGGATTAACAAAATATTTAATCCAACAACTTATGCTATCTAAAGAACAACGTATGGAAGAGCTACGTGAGTTCATCCCGAATGCTAAGAGCGATGATTGGGATATTATCGTAGCTGGTCAACGTGTACAAGTTATTAAAGATACTGAAGCTGGTGGTAAAGGAACACTTCAATTTGGTACGGAAGTTGTAAGTGCTTCTGATGGCTCAATCGCTGCATTACTTGGAGCTTCTCCAGGCGCATCCACTGCTGTACATGTTATGCTTGAGGTAATCAATAAATGCTTCCCTCAACATGTTAACGAATGGGAGTCAAAAATTAAAGAAATGATCCCATCTTACGGCAAGTCATTAGCAGAAAACCCAGAGCTTCTTAAAGAAATTAATGAATCGACAGACAAAGCGCTTCGTTTAAAATAACATTAAATGAAACTAGAACCTTTCGGATGGAAGGTTCTAGTTTTTTGGCTGCTTTTCCAAAGATTAAAACTAAAAGGCAGATTTAATCTACAATGTGTAGAATAAATCTGCCTTTTTTCTGTTGGATTTTCGTGAATTGAAATTAGTTCAGCATTTATTTTAAAAGCTAAGCTTCGAAAGACAGAATCGGATAGAGCGTTTAACATATATTGAACAAAAGAACAGGAATAAGGATACAAGGAGAGCTAGGGGAATGCTGTAGATGACTGGAAGCTCAACGCCATACCAAATACCCATCTTCAATTGCTCAAGACCTAATGTTCGTAAAATACCTGCTAGTATTGACAATAATGCACATAAGACCAAACTAACATAGAGGATAGATAACACAAAGAGAGCCAGCGAGCAAACAAAGGTCTGAATGAATTTTCTAAATATCATTCCTTCTCCCTCCGTACAATTTGTTGCACTTTAGCAGTGGGAGCGATTGAATAGCTATCCGTATAATAAAGTGTTTTTACTCTACAATTACTTCCCACGATGACAACATCCCCTTTGACAACCTCTACATTTGTATCGGAAAGACGTACATTTTTCCCTTTTATACAATGACAAATTAATTTTCTCTTTAATAAAGGAAGAACAGAAATCTTATCCTTTTCTATGCATATTTCATCTGCAATAAGCTCCCCAATTTTACTTTGACCAGACATTTTTAAATGAAAAAGCTTGGCTAGTATTTCTGTTGCTTTCACAATACCAATTGCATCTACAGTTTCAGCCTCTAAATTTTGTTCAATGGTCAACTTCCCAGAACTATTCAATTTTGTTACTTGCCCATTTCGCATATTTAAGCTCCCGGCACTTTTAATTTCATTAATTTCACAAAAATCTTTTAGAGTACAGGATCCTGTACTATTTAAAATCTGTGCTTCAACGCGGGAATAAAAAGAACTATGGCCATGAGTAGAGATTTTTTTTACGCGTACCTTTTGATGGAAAGTAACAAATCCACGGATATTTACTTGCTCACAATCTGCTGCCAAATCTTTAATATTGCCATTTGTAAGCGTTACAGTGTGTAGTTTTTGAATCAAAATAAATCACCTCATATATTTTAGTTAATAAATATTTTAATTATTAAAACATATATTAATTAAAATATATGTAACTGCATTTTGTCAAGAACCTTTGTGTTAAATTAGTTCTCGCATATTTTTTGGACAATAAAAAAAGGATTTCAATTTTATGAAATCCTAAAAAATTTTTTTCATTAACTGATTAACCTCACGCAATATTTTTGCCATGTCTATCAGTCTTTCTTGTGGAAACTTTAAAAATAAATCTTGAACCTTCAATTCACCGATATTAGTTAAAATCATTTTTACAACACGACGATCTTCTTTCTCTCTAATCCGCTCTACTAATTCCAACTTTTCTAGTTTATCGCACATCGATGTAACGGCTCCTGGTGTCACACTAAAGAACTCAGCAATTTCTGTTGCTTTCATCCCACCATTAATCTTTAGCTGAAGTAGGAGGATTAGTTGGTTTTGAGATAATGATTCTCCCTCAGATAGGAGGTTTACAAACATTCGCGATGTATGCTGTATTTCAAACATCTCACTCATAATGATTTCTACATTGTGCAATTGATCATTTTTTGACATAATATCACAGCCCATTAAAATATTTAATAACTAAATTATATAGTAAATAAATAATGTGAGCTACAGCAATCGTTGCTTTTAACTATATCGATAACTTCGATTGCTGTTGATTAATTTCATAATCTTGAGGTTCTTTAAGAAATTAATATGCCCTATTTATTTAATAAGAGCATGTTTTGATTAATCCATTTTTTTAGATGCCCTGGCTAAAAGTTGATTGGAGTGGAGACTGGGCGACTCCTTGGGGATTAGCGTCACAGATGAGACCCTGGAGCGAGCCTTGCGAGTGAAGCGGCTCATCGGACGCCCCCAGGAAAGCGCCCAGTCGGAACGGAAATCAACCACACGTTATGGTGGTGAGCCACTCATCTAGTTAATATCATTAATATAATTTTATTACCACAATTGCATTTATTTTATAAAAGTATCGCACATCCATTCATAAAATTTTTCCTTCTCTTCAAATGAATATGTGAAGTCCATGTAGGGAATAAAAGCGCTGTTATGACTAATACGATTGTCATTATTACAGTATATTTTATAAATTTCATTTTCTTTTTCATCTAATTCCCCCTGCGGACATGATGTATAATCTGAATTTTTAGACTCTTTTTGATAGCGTTGTTGAATTGTACATTTTTCTTTTATAAACATAAAAGTACATGCTTAAGGGCCACCATAGAACGACAAATATTGGATAAAACGCCCATATTACGCCTGGTGAAGAGACAATATTTACGGTAATAAAAAAGATACTGATAAGAACGGTAGCTGTTACAGAGAAAGCTACAAATGTTTTTCTTTGTGCGTGGTATAAAGCTAAAGGCCACCAAATTACTAAAAAGGCTGGATAGATCGCCCAAGGGTATGGATGGGATAAAATAATATTTAAAATGGAGTAATAGATAATGGTACTTGCACAGCCAATCAGTGCAATTTTTAATGTTTTGGCTTTTTCCTCTAAATACATAAGGATTGGCCACCAGATGATTGGATAAATCGCATAAATGAACCATATATACTCGGGTGAGTATAAATAATTTTCAATGATAAGGAAAGCGATAATCATGGCACTACAAACAAGAGAGTATTGCTTATACATTCTTTTAGACATAAAGAATAACGTTATCGGCCATAGCAAAACTAGAAAGCACGGGTAAATAAACCAAATTTCCTGGGGGGTCGTCGTATAATTGACGATTCCTAAAAAAATCATTGTCATCAAACTACCAACAATCGAAAAGCTAATCAAATTCTTCATGTTTTATTCACTCCATTTCTTACGTGACCAAACGAAGTACATAGATAATGGCCACCATAGTATTGCGAAGATCGGATAGATTGCCCATATTGTATGTGGCGTATAGTAAAGATTAATAAAAACAAAAAATACAATAATTAAGCCACTACCCCATATAGAGAATTCCAAATTTAATTTAGACATATTTTTCTTTTCGGGCTCCTTAACACCTAATTCCTTTTTTAAATCCTCGATATCCCCAAACTCTACGATGGCTTTGTTGATGGCATCCTCTTGTTCTTTCCCTTGATCCATCAAATAAAATACTTTTTCTTCAAGGTTTTGAATGATTTCTTGTTTCACCATCTCTGTTTCTTTATTACGAGGAATATCTTTAAAAAGCTCATCAATATGATTTTTTATTTTTTTCATTCTAAGCCCTCCATAAATAAGTCGATAATTTCTTTTACTTCCGACCACTCTTTAACTAGCTCATTTAAATAAGCTTTACCTAATGGGGTAATACGGTAATACTTTCTTTTGCCTCCGTGTGAAACATCACCATAATAGGCTTCAATAATTTCCTTCTTCTCAAGACGTTGAAAAACTGCATATAAAGTTGCTTCTTTAATTTGAAAACGATTATTTGTGCGGATACTTATTTCCTGAGAAATTTCATAACCATAACGATCTTTCTCTAAAATTAACCTTAAAATAATGGAATCTAAGTGTCCGCGGATGATGTCACTTCGAACCATAAGTCACCTACTTATTTTTATTGCTCTATCTGTCAGAGTAATAGTAACAAACATTACTCTATCTGTCAAAGTAATTTTTCCAAATACGTCCATATTCCTACTAAGAAGGATTGTCATCAAACGAGGGGGTGATTTCCGTTCCGACTGGGCCCGCTGACGCTTCGCTTTCGCGCAGAGCAGAGCTTCCTGGGGGCGTCCGATGAGCCGCTTGGGGCAATAGGATGTTGGTCACGAAGGCGTTATCACAGGATGTGATGATTTTAGCCTTCGTTCCTATATTGCTAATCCACAAGGAGTCGCCCAGTCTCCACTCCAATCAACTTATTTACATAGTGGACGTTTTAACAAAAGTCATGAACGATTTTTGGCGATGAACTATCAAGAAGCAATCAATTAGAGGTTAAAAAATCCCCATTCACTTAGAAGTAAAAGGGGATTGGGGTTATTTATTTAGAATTGAATGATGATGAAATCCTTCGTTTTTTATTACATATACAATGCTGCAAGGAATATACCTAATGTCTCTTCATAAATATCACCGAATTGGCTCAGTGGAAGTGGATTTGTACCACTACCTAACTCAACAGTAAAGCCAGGTCTGCGCCAATCTTGAATAAACCAATCTTTATAGCCTGCATAACTGCCCGCCGAATTGATAGGCTTATAGCCACTAACTCGGCTAAACTCATTAACAAGGATTTCTGACTCTGGTGGTTCGAGATTTTCAAAACCCCAATAAATCACTCTACCTTGTGTATGAAACGCAAGAACTCTGGCAAAGTCTCGCTTCTTTGTTAAATCAGCCATAGCAATAGCCTCTGGCTCGGACAAAGGCCGTTGTCCCCCAAAATCTCTTGGTCCAGGTGTTTTCGGATTTCGTGCGTTTTCAAGCTCCCATTTTGCAGGAAACTGATCGTTCAAATCAACACCGTGTATATTTGCCTTCCAACCAGAGAAATCAGTGCTGCCATTATTCCAAACAATAAGTTGATTTTTTAATGCTTCGTCATTAGGTGGTCCTTGAACTACTAAATCGACACCATCTGGATTGACCATTGGAACTATAGAAAGGGTTGATTGCTGATAAAGTGGTAATGGAGATAAGCCGCGAATGGTACTTTGATTGGTAAGTGAGAGTAGATAGTCGTTTATAAAAGTTAAAATAATTGGAGTTGTAATCCATTCATTTGCATGAAATGAGCCGTTATAATGGACACGCTTAGCTCCGTTCCCGATTAGAAGCTCTGGGATTTCATGCTGCAAAACAGAATGTCCAATCGCTGAGCTTTGTAGAAATGGATAAGCATCGAGTAGTTTTTTGATATCGTTCATCATGATGGTGTAAGTATAATTTTGTTGACCATTGATGAGCCGCCATGTGATTCGTTGGGGAATGCGAATGGACTGCCCAATGGGTAATTGATTTGGATTAAGACCAGGGTTAACAAGCAAGATGGCTACTAATGGGAGATTTCTGCTTTGGGCTATTTGCCAAAAAGTATCTCCTCGTTTGATTTGATAATTGACTGTCACAAACCCTGGAATTCGAATGCGTTGTCCGACCCTTAAAAATTGAGGATTAATCGTTCGGTTAGAATTTATAATGAGTTGAAGAGGGATTTTAAAAACTTCACTAAAATGCCAAAGTGAATCTCCTGGTCTTACGTAAATATCCACAATTGTTCCCTCCTTATTATCAATTATACCTCGGCAAAAGCGGCCAATATAATATATATATATGAAAAGAATAAGGTACTTATTAATGTCACCAAAAGTTATTGATGACATTTTTGTAGGCCATTTATATTGGAGGGCCTCTAGGAAAGCACATAGTCACCACAGAAATCAACTACATGTGATGGTATTTCTCGAAAAGAGGTTATTCTCTTAATTTAAGAGGAAGAAACTTTGTTACTCTATGATGTACAATGATAATAGTTATAGAGTTTAGGACAGATAAAGGTAGGGGAACAAATGCTAAATAAATTAAAGATAGGTATACGAACTAAAATTACGTTAGGCTATATTGTTATCATACTTTGTTTACTCGTATCAGGCATCATCTTAAATAATCAAATTACTTTTCTACAAAAAGAAAGAAATTATATTATCACAAATGATACAAAAACACTTGAACTAACCAATCGTATAGAAAGAAACATTTTAGATATGGAATCGAGCCAAAGGGGCTTTATTATTACTGGTGAATCAAGCTATTTAAAGCCTTATAATAAAGCCAGTGAAAATTGGGAATACGCCTATGATGAACTTTATCGTGTTTTAGAAAATAAACCAACACAACAACAGAAGTTAGTTGAGATAAAAACAGCGATGGAGCATTGGATTACAACATCAGGTGAACCTTCCATTAAGCTTAAAAAAGAAAACAATACAGAAGCGTTAAAGGAAATCTATAAAGTAGATGTAGGTCGTAAAGACATGGACGCTGTACGAGATCAGTTTGAGTCACTGCGTTCAGTGATATATGCAAATATGCAAGCTCAAGTAAACGACTTGGACAAGAGGAATAGTATTGTAACACTTACACTGCTTGGCATACTTGTATTTATTTCAGTTATTGCGATTTTCATTGCAAATGGTATTTCTCGTTCAATCGTAAACATGTTAACAAAGGTTACTCAAACGATTCAAGAAATCGCAGCTTCCAAAAGTAGAAAAAAAGGAAGGATTCATGTTAAGACAAATGATGAAATCAATGCTCTTGTAGCTGCTACGAATGAGTTGCTGGATGTACTTGAGAGAAGAGAATGGCTACAAGTGAATATCGCAGAAATTGTCACAAAACATCAAGGCATTTCTGCCGTCACCAAATTAGCGGAAACGTTTCTTTCAGAATTAGCGCAAAAAACTCAGTCTTCCCTAGGTGCATTTTATGTTCGTGAAACTACTGATAATAATGTACTGTTTGTAAAAAAAGCTGCTTTTGCAGAGGCAGGGGATGACGTTGGAATTGAGAGCTTTAAATTTGGGGAAGGCTTAATTGGACAATGTGCTTTAGAAAAAAAGGTTTTAATGTATAACGATATTCCAGAGGATTTCCGTTTAATCGGCACTGGCTTAGGGGTGGTATCGCCAAAAAGTATCTTTATCGTTCCTATTATATTTGAAAATGATGTGATAGCTGTCGTTGAATTAGCTACAATGACTAGCTTTAGTGAGCTGCAGCAGGAATTAGTGAAGCAAGTGATCGAAACCTTTGGACTAACTGTCAATAGTGTTCTAGGGCGTATGGAAATTGTCCGTTTACTAAATGAATCAAGAGCTATGACAGAGGAATTACAGATGCAATCAGAAGAACTTCAGGCACAATCAGAAGAATTGCAGATGCAAACAGAGGAACTGACAATGATTAATGAGCAATTGGAAGAAAGAACAAAAGAGGCAGAGTTAAAATCCAGAGAATTAGAACAAGCTAAAAAAGAATTAGAAGAAAGTGCGGAACAGCTGTTACTAAATTCAAAGTATAAATCTGAGTTTTTAGCCAATATGTCACATGAATTGCGAACACCACTGAATAGCATTTTAATTTTATCTGAAATGTTAGCTGAAAATAGTCAGCATAAACTATTAGAAGAGGAAGCTGAATTTGCAAAGGTCATCCATTCTTCAGGTGAAGATTTGCTTGTGTTAATTAACGATATTTTAGATTTATCAAAAGTTGAGGCAGGCAAGCTAGATATTAGTTTTGATGAAATGAATATGAGTGAGGTTCCTGTACAAATTGAGCAAATCTTCGCACCTGTAGCAGCGAAAAAAAATCTACAATTCCATATTTCGAAAGACAAAAATGTAGCAGATGTTTTCTATACAGACGAAAATAGATTCCAGCAAATATTGAAAAATTTATTATCAAATGCTTTTAAATTTACAGAACATGGCGCAGTTAATCTTAAAATCAAACAGCTAGGTCAAGAGCATTTAACAAGTAATATGCAGAATGTCAGTGCTGACTGGTTAGAAATTAAAGTTTCAGATACAGGTATAGGGATTCCAAAGGACAAGCACCAACTAATTTTTGAATCATTCCAACAGGCTGATGGGGCGACTGTACGTAAATACGGTGGAACAGGTCTAGGTTTGTCTATTTGTAAAGAGCTTTCAAGATTACTCGGTGGCTGGATTTCTTTACAAAGTGAAGAGGGGCAAGGTAGTACATTTACACTGACAATCCCAAGCTTGCCAAATGGAATCGAAGAACAAAAATACTTTGAACTTGCTGTTCATGAGGTCGTAGCTACAAATGAAGTACGTGAGTTAGAAGAGCTAACGGAAGAGCAGCCATCTGAAATCCAGGAATTTTCTCAACATGAGGTAGAAATTTTTCAAGGGAAAAATATTTTAATTGTAGATGATGATTATCGTAATATCTATGCATTAAAAAATGCACTCGAAAAACGAGGCATGAATATCTTAGTTGCAAAAGATGGAATAGAGTGTTTAGATATTTTGCAAACGAATGATGAAATTGACCTTATTCTGATGGATATTATGATGCCGAATTTGGATGGCTATGAAACGATGTCGATTATACGAAAACAAATGAAGATTACAGATTTACCGATTATCGCTTTAACAGCAAAGGCCATGAAAACGGATCGAGATAAATCAATAGAGGCTGGTGCTTCAGATTATATAAGTAAGCCATTAAATTTAGAGCAATTAGTATCTGTTTTAAGAGTATGGCTAGTTTCTAAAGGGAGTTAATAAGATGGAACGATTTCCTTTGCAGCAAAAAATGTATACAGATTTAGAAATAGACTTGTTACTTGAGGCTATTTATCGTTTATCTGGATTTGATTTTCGACAATATAATCGTTCTTCTATATCACGAAGAATTAATAATAGGATGAGGATGAATAATATCCCAACGATTTCTCGTGTCATTGAAAATGTCATACACGAAGATGGTTTTTTAGAGCAATTATTGAATGATTTTTCTATAAATGTCACTGAAATGTTTCGCAACCCTAGTTTTTTTAAGGCTTTCCGCCAAGAGGTTGTACCGTATTTAAGAGATTATCCTGAAATTCGGATATGGCACGCAGGATGTGCCACGGGTGAGGAAGTATACTCCATGGCTATTTTGCTACAGGAAGAAGGGTTAATGGATAAAGCAGTTATTTACGCTACGGATATGAACGAACAAGTATTGGAAAAAGCAAAAAGAGGGATGTTCCCGATTAACAAAATGCAGGCATATACAAAAAACTATATGCTTGCGGGGGGCATTCAGGCTTTTTCCGAATACTATAAAACAGATTATCAATATGCTTATTTCCATCCATCACTATTAAAAAACATTATATTTGCGCAGCATAATTTAGTAACAGATCAATCGTTTAATGAATTTCATGTCATTATGTGCCGAAATGTTTTAATATATTTTTTACCAGAGTTACAAAACAAGGTTCATTATTTGTTTGCAGAAAGTCTAAGTAAAAATGGTTTTTTATGCCTAGGAGATAAAGAAACAATAGGATTTGAAGATATTATTTCGAAATATAAAGAAATCGTAGGCAATGAAAAAATATTTCAGAAGGTAGAGTAAGAAAAAATGGGCTGTTACCTAAGTTCCCCACAATAGTGGCTTAGGCAACGGCCCTATTTATGTAGCCTGTGCTTGAATCATTAATACGCACATATCATCTGTTTGATTCTCTTGTTTCTCCTTAGACAGTAGATTGTCGATTATACGTTGAGAATAATCCCATTCCGTAGATATTAATGTTTGTAAATGCTTCTCGGATTCCATTTCACATGGTCCCATTGCCTCTAACACACCATCCGTATATAAAATGATTTGCACATCTTCATTGTATTGAATAAATTGCCTTTGTACGTCGATCTCGTCGAAAAAGCCGACAGCACAGCTTCCCCGTTTTAATGGTACAAGCGTTTTTTCGTCAACTAGAGCATAGCCAGAAGGATGACCAGCGTTCACATATTCAATTGTTTTTTGTTTGGTATCTATCACTAAATAAATAGCTGTGAAGTAAAAAAGATTATCCTCTTTTCCGTTTCGCAAAAGTGTCATATAACGGTTTAACTCTTTTATAACTAATTCAGGATCTACTAATTGTTTAACAGCTTCTCTTAGGACAGAGGAAATAAACATACAAACAAGGGCTGCAGAGATCCCATGCCCCATCATATCAAGCAAAATGATGGCGTATCGGTGATCGTCTATTTTATGCCAATAATACATATCCCCTGCTAAATTAGAAGAAGGTAGATAAGATACTTCTATTTGAATATTAGCCTCATTTAAAGGAGCGCTCAAAAGGCTTCTTTGTACGTGTGTTGCTAGATCTAATTCGTATTGTATTTTCTTTTCTTGCTGAGTATGCCAATCTAATTCAGCCTTCAATCGTAAAGCAACTCGAATTCTAGCAAGAAGCTCGGTTTTATTAATCGGCTTTGTAATATAATCTACTCCGCCGATATCAAGTGCTTCTGCGAGCTTGTTTTTATCTTCTAGAGCTGTGACAAAGATAATTTGAATATCTTTTAATTGTTCATTTTGTTTAATACGTTTACAAGCTTCAATGCCGTCAATTTCAGGCATCATAATATCTAATAAAATCAAATCCACTGAATTTCCAGTTGGATTTGGTGCATCTAACTGTAAATAATCAAAAAGCCCATAAGCAGATGTTAGAGAAACACAGTTATCATAACCTGCATTTTTTAATACTTTTTCAATTACAAATAGATTGACCTGATTGTCATCTACAAGAAGAATGGTCATAATGATTTCCCCTTATTCCGTTTGAGATTATTTCTGTATGCAGGTTTAAATTACTTTTTAGCGGATGTCCAACCATCCACTGAACTATAGGAACTTAGTATAAGAACGCCCAGTCCTGTGGCATTGCCGAAATGACCGACATCGTGCCAGCCCTCATGTTGTCGCTTCGCTACGTTAGCACTACGCTTTCGCACAAAAAAACATGTGCAATTATGCCGAGAGATATAATTGATTAACGCTCAACTTTATTATACAAAATAATAGGGGAATAACGATATTTTTGAAGGCGTATATAAATAAGTAAAGAGCCAACAAGAAGAGTCAGCTCTAAGAACGTATATTACTTTTTAAATTCTAGCCTTTTTAAAGCCACTATAAATATCAAATGCATTTGCGATGATGGCAATAGCAATGCTTACGAATAATATTCGGTCTATAGCAAACAAAATCTTAGCAGAAGTCGTATCCGTAATTGCGGCGATATAAGGAATAGCGGGACTGTGTATGAGATCAGGGTGAATAGCCAGGAGGATAAAAACAATGACTCCTGTACATTGAAGAAGTGCATTAGCTACGGCAATTAACATTGTCCATTGGCCAGACTTCCATTTCCATAATGTTAAAGCTACGCTTAAAACGATACAACATAAAACGATTGGAGCAAAGGAGAGTAAGACCTCCTGATTGAATATAGGCATAATAAATTTCAACCCGCCTTTATTGTGAGAGGTATAGATGCCTAAAAGGTGATTAGCGTTGAAATAGACAAAGGAGAAAATAGCAATACCTATGAGGCTGAAAATATTATCATAAAGTGAAATCGTTTTTTCTTTAGTGATTATTTTAACTTTTGCTAAATCATCTGGTGTCCATTCTGGATGATTTTTTATAAGGGGGATTCGAATGTTTTTTCCTACAGATCGTTCGATGACAATGAAAGCAATTGTAATCCAGAACAGTACGTAGATGATTACTGAAATAATATGTGAGATCGTGATAGAAATAGTTTTAATCATAGCAGTCAGGAGTGCACCTTCTCCGTTATAGAGCACAATACTTTCTATCATTTGTACAATAATTGTTATAATAATTGCCCAGGGAATGACTAATTTTATTGTTCTAATATAAGTATCAAACACTTCTGGACCAATTATAAATCGTGATGTTTTTTGATAGTTTGCTGCAACTTCTACAGGATTTCCAAGCTTTTTAAGCACTTCCTTTATATCTGATTCTGAATAATCTTCAGGTAACATATTTTCAATAGTAGATTTAAGTTCTAGACTAGTTTTATCACGCTTTTCTTTGCTTATCCTTTTAGTTACTTCATGAATATATACATCAATCAGAGTCACTCTTTTCGTCTCCCTTCAATATTTCATGCAGTCCAAAGTTCATTTCTTTATGAATGGAGCCATATGTACTCAACACAACATCATAGCTTTACCTACTGTCAACATACAGCCCTATTCACACGTGGTAATACATGTTATTACTAAGAGCTGAAATTAATGTGAAAAAAATGATGAAAAGAGCGTACGTCTTAAAATAAATTTAGTGTAGGATGGGGATGTATATGAGCATCGCTGAGAAATTATTGAAGGAAGAGGATTTTTGATATCCAGCCACAAAAGGGCAGAGAAAGGCACACATCCATGCCATAATCGAAAGCGCTATTGTTCTTTATTCATAAAGAGTGATGAGCGTACAGGTCGTTCCAGTGGCGTAATATTAATAATAAAATAGCTTATAATTAATATTAAAATAATAAGTGAATAAATTAAGGTGTTGATCGGATGATCATGCTCTACGATAATTAATCGAATCATAGCCGTAATTCCTATATATATAAAGTACCTTAGCGGAAAATGATAATTCTCTTTAAAATATTTAATAATCATCGTGATAAATTCAAAATACAAAAAGAAAATAAGAATATTAGCGAGGAAAAGCTTATAGTCTCCACCATCGTTGTTAAAAATTAATATGTTAAGAAATTGGATAAGTTCTTTGCAAAGTAGTGAGGACAAAATAAGCGCTAGAAGTACAAGGCAAACATTTAGAAACAATTGTAAAGATTTCGGTATAGCTTTGATTAATTGTAAATAAGTCGAGTTCTTTGGGTTCACAGAATTCCTCCAATCATGTAATTGTCCTTAGTGAATGTAAAACTAATAGGGAACACATAATCATATGGTACAGTGTCATCATTTTATGATTTGAATATAACATTTTATCGTAAATGTAAATGCGCTTATTTGTAAATTTTTGGTATATATTCATGAAAGAAAGTTTTCAAAATAAATTAGCTGTATGCTAAAATAGATGTGCATGAATATAAAATGTAAAAGGGGTTTTTAAAATGGCTAAAGCAGCAAAAGAAGGAAAAATTACACCAGAGCGTTTAGAAGAAGCATTAAACGTTCGTGATCGTCTTATTATCGAGTTACTAGTACAAGTACTTGATGAAAAACTTGTAATTGAACGTCCAGTATTACGTGAGCGTGTAGCAAACCTTGTAGACCTTTCTGATCATGATGAAGAATTAAAAGAAACGATCCACGCTGTTATTAACAAACTATAATCTTTAGGAAAATGCTACGCTTAATTGGTAGCATTTTTTCTTTTGTTGGAAAGGTCCATTTTAAAATAAAAGAACGGTTAGCCAAGAGTCAAAACAGTTCGGGTAGCCCAAAGAACTGATCAGGTAAGGGTCAAAAGCGCTCAGGTAGCCCGAAGAACTGATCAGGTAAGGGTCAAAAGCGCTCAGGTAGCCCGAAGAACTGATCAGGTAAGGGCTAAAACCGCTCAGGTAGTACGAAGAACCGATCAACCAAGAATCACAATTGCTCTCCCAATATAAAACTCCTACAGAATAGGGAAACTTAACCCAAAGAAAAACCCCTAACAAGAATGTGCGCCATTTTTGTTAGGGGTTCCCTAGTTGTTAATATACTTTATCGCCATTAAAAATAGAGTTTTTCACAATTACATAATCTACATTTCGAATGGCATCTAGTTTATTGCCACCTGCATAGGAAATAGATGATTGAAGGTCTTGTTGCATTTCAATTAATGTATCTTTGATGCTGCCTTTATGTTCAACAAACATCTTCTTACCTTCAACATTTTTACGTTCGCCTTTTTGGAATTCAGAAGCAGATCCGAAGTATTCCTTCACAGTTTTACCGTCGATTTCGATTGTTTCGCCAGGTGACTCTTCATGACCTGCAAATAATGATCCGATCATTACCATTGAAGCACCAAAGCGAACCGATTTTGCAATATCACCATGTGTACGAATACCACCATCAGCGATAATTGGCTTCGTTGCAGCTTTTGCACACCAGCGTAATGCAGCTAGCTGCCAACCACCTGTACCAAAACCAGTTTTAATTTTAGTAATACATACTTTACCTGGTCCAATACCAACTTTTGTAGCATCTGCACCAGCGTTTTCAAGCTCACGTACTGCTTCAGGTGTACCCACATTACCAGCAATCACAAAGCTATTTGGTAGATGCTTTTTGATATGTTGAATCATACGAATGACAGCATTTGAATGACCGTGTGCAATATCGATTGTAATAAATTCAGGCACTAAATTAGCAGCTGCTAATTCTTCGATAAAAGGATATTCCTCATTTTTCACACCAACACTAATAGATGCAATTAATCCACGACTTTGCATATCTTTGATGAAATGGATACGTGCCTCTGGATTAAAACGGTGCATGATATAAAAGTAACCGTTTTCAGCAAGCTTCATAGCAAGACTTTCGTCGATAATTGTTTGCATGTTTGCCGGTACAACGGGAAGTTTGAATGTATGACCGCCTAAAGTAACAGAAGTATCACATTCTGAGCGACTTTCTACTATACATTTTGCGGGAATTAGTTGAATATCTTCATAGTCAAATACGTTATCCATTATAAACACTCCTAAAATACGAATATTTTTTAACTTTTATTTTAAATCGTTCGTCATTTGGTAATTTACATTATTTTCGAGTAAATGTCAAAGCTTTTATCTAAATAAATAAAAAATTGGCAGGAAAGAACAGGAATTAAGCAGAATTTACAAATATAGCCGTGGATTAGTTTAGGGCGATAAATTTTCCCAAGGGAGTAAAAGTAGTTTGTAAATCAGTTTTATCTTAAATTTGTATTATTATTTACTATCCAGGTAAAATAGAATTGTTTCAAAAAATGATAAAGGGAGTGTTGGAAATGGCAGTAGAGGTTTACTTAATTTTTAATGGGAATTGTCGAGAGGCTGTATCTTTTTATGAGAAGGTTTTTAGCACGAACAAACCTGAAATTATGACATTTGGAGACTCACCACAGAATCCAAGTTATCCATTACCAGAGGAAGCTAAGGATCTTGTCATGCATACGCGACTTTCGATTTTTGGTAGCACTGTAATGTTCTCAGATACATTTCCAGGGCACCCATTCACGATTGGAAACAATATAACGCTAGCAGTTGTCTCAGACGATGAGGCTCAAATGCGAAAAGCTTTTGACGGTCTTAAAGATGGCGGCCAGGTTAAAATGGAGCTGCAAGAAACGTTTTGGAGTAAATGTTACGGCTCCCTTACTGATAAATTTGGTGTCGAATGGCAATTTAGTTATGAGGAAAATAAATAAAGTTCCATTATGCCTCGGCATAATTCTGTGACAGAAGTTAAAATTAAAAAGCACGATGTATGGAATTATCCATTCACATCGTGCTTTTCTTTTTAGTATTTAAAACGATTTACATAGCTTTGTAATTCATCTGCCATGTCGAGAAGTGCTTTTGAGGCTGCGGCCATTTCTTGCATCGAAGATAATGTTTGTTCAGTCGAAGCGGCAACTTCCTCTGACGCAGCTGCATTTAATTTTGCATGATCTGTTAGCTCAATAGCAGTTGCAGAAACTTCCTCGACTACTGCTGACATCTCTTGAGCAGATGCAGATATATCCTCCATTTTCGGAGCAATATCGCGTAGACTCTTAATAATGCTTGCAAATTTTGTACTTGTATCTTCTGTTAGTTGTAAACCATCCTGGACATCCGCTGAAGCCTTAATCATTGTTTGAACAGATTTAGCCGTTTCTTGCTGAATGCCAGCAATGAGTGCAGAAATCTGCTCAGCTGATTGATGGGATTGCTCTGCTAGCTTCCGCACTTCATCGGCGACTACTGCAAAGCCTTTTCCGTGCTCTCCAGCTCGAGCTGCCTCAATAGCAGCATTAAGGGCAAGCAGATTGGTTTGATCTGAAATAGCGCTAATAATTTCCAATATAGAACCAATTTCCTTCGTTCGATCATAGAGAGATTTAATCATCGTATCTGATTGTGTCACAGATTCATGAATAGAAATCATTTGATTCACAGTTTGTTCTACTGCTTGACCACCTTCATCGGCCAATTTTATAGCGTAGCTAGATAAATCTGAAACCTGCATGGAGCTATCAGCAATCTCGACGACACCTTTAGCGATTTCTTCAATAGAAACTGCATTTTGGTCAATGCTGGTTGTTTGTTTTTCTGTACTAATAGCAACTTGTTGCATAGCGTTAGTAACTTGTTCTGAAGCAGCTATATTTTGTTCGGCATTCGCAGATAATCCATATGCCGAAGTCTGTACGTGTTGGGAGCTTTGATCAAGGTTGTGTATAAGTCTTTTTAAGTTAACCTTCATTGCGATAAAGGCTTCCCCAAGCTGTCCAATCTCGTCTTTAGAATGAATGTCAATAAACTCTGTTAAATCGCCTTCACTAATTTTGATAGCGCTTTGTTTAAGTCGATTGATCGGATTAACAATCGATTTTATCATGAATAGCATAAAAATAATGCCAATAATAATAGAAATAGCGATGATTATTAAGTTGATATTAAAGGTCGAAGCAGCGGCTTTTGCAGCCTCGGCTGTAAACATTGTACCAACAACTTTCCAACCTGTTATCTTATTTGTAACAAATTGTAACTGACGATCTTTTTCTATAATGCGACCACTATCTTGTTCATAGATTTTATCGATATAGTTTTCTGTTGCTTCGGAGCCGCTTTTTTTATCTGGCTGGGCAATATAAATTTTATTGCTATCTAAAAGTGAAGCAAAGCCAGTTTCTCCAATGCGTATATCATTCGTGATAGTGCTTAGTGTAGATATATTTAAATCTAACCCTATTACCCCAGAACCATCTGGTAATGCCTGAGTAATCGTAAGAACGATATCACCTGTAGTCTGTGTAATATATGGAGCTGTAATCGATACTTGGTTGTTGTTATCTAAAGCTTGTTTATACCAAGGTCTCGTACGAGGATCAAACCCACTAGGGTATTTTTGAGCAGGCTCATCTAGTAGTCTGCCATCAGAGGTTCCAATATAAATCAGCTCCACCTCTGGATGCATATTGATATATTCGTGGAAAAGAGATTTAAGTTCTGTAATGTTACCTTTTTGTAAATAAGATTGATTGAGCTTTTTTGAAAAATATTGAACGTCCTTTACTTTTGGTTCAATTGTGTTGGTAATATTCGCATTAAGCATGCGAACACTTTCGGTTGCGCTTGCTTGTTGTTCTTCTGAAATCTGCTTTCCAGCACTTTGGTAAGACACAATTCCAATTAACAGTGTTGGGATGATAAGCATTGCTAAAAATGAAAAAATGAGCTTTTTCCTTAAACTTAGTTGTTTCACTTGAATTATCCTCACTATAATATTTGTATTTTAAACTTATGTAATAACGCCCTTCGTGACCAACTTCCTATATCCTAGGAGGCGCATCGGATAATGACACCCCATATTATGGTGAAAAGTGTGTGCTTTACCGATTGAGGGAACTAATAGATGACTAGGCTTATTTTATCAAAAATAAAATAAAAGTTAAGTATTTTGTAATAACTGTTCGTTAATTGTAAATATAAATAAACTGATATTTTGAAATTCCTCTGAAAACCATAACCTTTAGATGACATATAAAGCTACTTTTTGATGTATACTAATGCTCAAAAGAGGAGGGAATTGTTCATGATTCGACAAATTGGACAAGTAATGTTGTATGTAAATGATCAAGATACTGCCGTGAAGTTTTGGACGGAGAAAATTGGATTTGTTGTACTTGCTGACCAGGAAGAGGGAGGCGTACGTTGGATTGAAATTGCTCCAACGAAAGAAGCCCAAACTACCTTTGTTTTACACAATAAAGAAGTCATTGCAAAAATGCAGCCTGATTTAAATTTAGGGACACCTTCTATTATGTTTTATGCCGATCATATAGAAGATCTCTATCAGGATTTTCAAGCAAAGGGCGTTAAAGTAGGAGATTTAGTCATGATGCCAATGGGTAGGGTATTTAATTTTGCTGATCACGAAAATAATTACTTTGCCTTAGTAGAAAAATAAATCTTTAAAAAGCAAGAATCTGTTTCTTTTCAATTGTTCTGCGGAAATCTTACAGATCCTTGCTTTTTCTTTATATAAGTGCACAGTAACTTATTTTAAATCTTCTCCAAAAATCCCTACAGTTTGACGGTCAACGATAAATTCATTGCCATCCCATTTCAAAATATTTTCTACATAGCCTAATCCATCGGCATGAAATCTACCGGCTATAGCCTGATAAGCTAAAATCTCATATATTCCATCTCGTTCATAGTCCACTGGATACAATCCACTGATTGGATCTACCCACCCCTCAATTGGCTGCTTCAGTGTACCATCTTGATTATAAATTTCCGCTAAATAATCCGGACCTTTGTATTGTAAATCGATAATATATTGCTTTTTTGGATTCATACTACGAACAGCTACTTTGTATTGATTTTGATAATTGACCGTGTACTTTAGCTTATTATTAAATGATTCTGCATCAAAAATTGAGCGTATGTTGCCGTTTATAGAGGCAAATAGTTCACCGTTAATAATGCCTCCGCTACCTCCTGTATCAGAAATAGCTAAAATATCTTCAAGATGATTTCCGGTAAAGTCACCTAAAAAAATAGTTGGGTTATAGCCGACGCTTTGTTTTAGCATTATTTTTTCGAATTGGTGCGTCTGTCCGTAAAAGATAGCAAGCGTTAGGTTTTTCCACAAAGGGCTATCTGGTGTTTTAGTCCCCATCAAAAGAACTGTTTCAAGTAAGCCATCTCCATTAATATCTCCAAATTTCGTCTGAATAACCTGAGGGGCCATAGTTGAAATAGGCATATTATTTAAGGATGGATTCATATTATTCGTCATACATGCACCTCTTTCTTTAGTTTTAGCATATGTTGTAAATATTACTTGGTGAAAAAAGACGTGTTCATAATGTGTATAAAACTTATAAAAAAACTTGTTATTAACCCATTGACATTTTTAAAAGTGAAAAGTATTATAAATGTCAACGAATCAGAAAATTCAGTACCACTCATCCTCTCGCTACTAATACGTAGTTAGAGATTTTTTTACAATTTTAATTCTTAGTAAGTATATATGTTTTATATATTTTGGGAAGAAGGAGATTTTTTGAAGAATTTATTTGTTAAAACAAAGCAACAGCAGTATTGGCTCAATCAGCTAGCATCTATTTCTGAACCAATCAAGGCTGAAGCCAAAGAAGTAGATGAACAATCTCGTTTTCCATTCGAAGCACATAAGCTACTTCTGCAAATTGGTTATCCAAAACTAACTTTACCGAAAGCGTATGGAGGAGAAGGATTATCAGTCTATGATATGGTACTCGTTCAAGAAACGTTAGCAAGCTATGACGAAAATGCTTCGCTCTCACTAGGGTGGACATTAGGTGTTGTAGGTGAACTATATGAGAAAAAGCTATGGTCAGACGATTTACTTAGTTCATTTGCTCAGGAAATAATGAACGGTGCCATTATCAATAGGGCTGCGAGTGAAGCGGCAACTGGTAGTCCAACACGAGGAGGACGACCAGGGACAAATGCTGTATCAAAAGAGGCAGGGTGGCTCTTAAATGGACGTAAAATCTTTACGACAGCCTCTCCGGTACTAGATTACTTCTTAACATCAGCGTGGATTGAGGAGGAAAATCAGATTGGTTACTTCCTTATTCATAAAGATGCCCAAGGGCTTTCAATTGAGGAAAACTGGGAAATGTCTGCAATGCGAGGCACAAGTAGCCATGATCTAGTTTTAAAAGATGTAATAGTCCCTTCAAATCATTTAGTAGAGTTACCAGGTCACCCAAGTGGTGGCAAGATAAATGGTTGGATTCTACATATACCGGCAACATACTTAGGAATTGCGCAGGCAGCACGCGATTATGCACTGCATTTTGCCAATCATTATCAACCTAATAGTTTAAATGCTCCAATTAGTACATTACCAAATGTGCAGCAACTTCTAGGTGATATTGAATTGAAGCTATATCAAGCACGCTTTGTGCTGTATGGAGTTGCTGAGGCTTATGATGACCCTGCTAGACGTGAACTTTTAGCAAATGAAATGGCAGTTGCTAAACATACAGTAACAAATTTGGCGATTGAAATCGTCGATAAGGCAATGCGTGTAGTAGGTGCGAAAAGCTTACAATTAACCAATCCATTGCAGCGCTATTATCGAAATGTTCGTGCAGGACTTCATAATCCACCGATGGATGATATGACTATTATTAAATTGGCAAATGCCGCAATCGAACAGCAGAAATCGACTGAAAACCAATGACAAAAACCATATAAGGGGACATGATATATGTTTAAACATAAGAAAAAGATTTTTCAATTGGCAGCAATAGGGTTTGCTTCACTTGCTATTTTAGCGGGCTGTAATTCAGGTGAAGCATCAGATAAAGACTCAGAGGATGGCGCGAAAGTACGTACAGTGAAGGTTGCATATGATCAGGCATCTAAGCCTATTAGTTATATCGATGATAACGGAAATCCAACAGGCTACGATGTGGAAGTCATGAAGCTAGTGGATGAAATGTTACCTGATTATAAGTTTGAATTTGTAGGGACGACTAGTGACGATCTACTAATTGGCGTTGAGCAAGGGAAATATCAAGTAGGGGTAAAAAATGCCTTCTTTACGCAAGAACGTACAGAAAAGTTTATTTTCCCTAAAGAATTTTTAGGTTTAAGTAGTGCGGGTTTAGTCTTACGTAAAGAAGATGAAGGTGTTAAAACATTAGCCGACTTTGCGAAAAAAGGTTATTCATTAGCACCAATTGCTGCGAATAATGCTCAATACACAATTATTGATGAATATAATAAAGCCAACCCTGACAATAAAGTGAAATTACAGGCTGGAGATGCGTTCACTGTCGATGTTGTGCAATGGGTAAATGAAAAACGTGTCGATGGCGGTATTATGATTGAAGGTCCATTTAAACAACAAGTTTTAGCAGAAGATGGCCCTTATCATAATTTAAAGGATGACGTAGTTTACAACGAATTTGCCGTTATTAAAACATGGCCGCTGTTCAATAAAAAGGAACAAGAATTTGCAGATGCTTACGATAAAGCTATAGCGAAAATTAAAGAGCAAAAGAAAACAAATGAATTAAGCACTAAGTTTTACGGTCGAGATTTATTTGAAGTGTTAGATTCTGTGAAGCGCTAATAGCGGTAGCTGATCAAAGAAGACTTCTCTTAGGAAGAGAAAGTGTTCTACCAAATAAAAGGCTGTTGAGTCAGTATACTCAGCAGTCTTTATTCATACAAAGGAAATTATAGAAATATAGAAGTTGGTGAGGAAATGGAGAAGTATTTTGATGCATCATACATTTGGAACTCGATTCCTGTATTATTGCCGTTTTTAAAAGTTACCTTCTTAGTCGCAGGGTCTTCCATTGTACTAGGCACTATATTTGGTTTACTATTAGCGGCTGCCAAGCTAAGTTCAATAAAATTGCTACAAAGATTAGCAAACCTATATACTACGATTATGCGTTGTACACCATCTATCGTCTTATTATTCCTCGTATATTATGGTGTTCCAGCGTTAGCCGAAAACTTCGGCATAAATCTCCATTCAATTGAAACGGCCATTTTCGTAGTCGTAACGTTCACTTTGCAGTTTGCGGCGATTATGTCAGAAGTTATTCGTTCCGCTTATTTAGCAATTGATAAAGGGCAATTTGAAGCGGCTGTTAGTGTTGGATTAACGCCACTTCAGGCCTATCGCCGTATTGTTTTCCCACAGGCGCTCGTTATTGCTTTACCGAACTTCGGAAACGGTATGATTGCCTTATTACAGGAAGGGGCACTTGCTTATACAATCGGCTTAATTGATATTGTTGGAAAGGCAAATTTAATTATCGCAAGTAATATTAATGCACATGCATTAGAAATATTTATTGCTTTAGCGATTGTTTATTGGGTACTGTCGATTATTATCGAAAAATTCTTTGCTATGCTGGAAAAGTTCTTTGGTAAGGGGAAAAAGACATTAGAAACATCGTAAGGAGGCGTAATCGTGAATTATCAATTTTTAGTTGAAACATTTTTCGTTGCATTATCAGGTGTACCTATCGCACTCCTTGTGACAATTGTGGCTATGTTTGTCGCTCTACCACTAGGCTTTCTACTAGCGCTAACACGGATCAATAAAATACCAGTGATCCATCATATGGCGAAAATTTATGTCTCCTTTGTCCGAGGTACGCCGATAATCATTCAAATCTTTATTATTTATAGTAGTATCCCATTACTACTAAAAATTATTTTGGAAAAATATAATATTGCCTATGATATTTATAAAATCAATCCGATTTGGTATGCATTTATCGTCTTCGCATTTAGTACAACCGCAATTTTAATAGAGGTATTTCGTTCGGCTTTAAGCACGATTGAAAAAGGTCAGCTAGAGGCTGCCCATGCAGTAGGCTTAACAACATTTCAAGCCTATCGCCGTATTATTATTCCGCAGGCTTTAGTAGTAGCGATGCCAAATATTTGTACGGCTACAGTCAATCTTATTAAAGCGACGTCTTTAGGTTATGCAATGTCCTTACCCGAAATTACATTAAAGGCTAAGGTAGCTGCAAACGTTGGCTACAATTATGTAGAAGCATATATTGATATTTTCATTGTGTACTTAATTTTATGTAGTACAGTTGAATACATTTTTAAACGCTATGAAAAACATTTAAGTAAGTTCAAAGTGGCAAAAGCCTAAGGGGTGAACGAGTATGTTAGAAATTAAAAATATCCATAAATCATTCGGTGACAATGAAATTTTAAAGGGTGTCGATTTAGCTATTGATAAAGGTGATGTTGTTGTTATTTTAGGCCCTAGCGGCTCAGGGAAAACAACATTATTACGTTGCATTAACTTTTTAGAGAAAGCAGACCAAGGGCATGCGACATTTGGCGATATCCAAGTAGACTTTCAAAATGTGAAGAAGAAGGACGTACATTCAATTCGTCAACGTGTGGCCTTTGTATTTCAAAACTATAATCTTTTCACGAATAAAACAGCACTTGAAAATGTGACAGAAGGGCTTATCATAGGACGTAAAGTTCCAAGGGCAGAAGCGATAGAAATTGGCAAGAAAGCGCTCGATAAAGTAGGCTTATCAGAAAAATATGATGCCTATCCAAGTCAATTATCTGGAGGTCAACAGCAGCGAGTTGGTATTGCAAGAGCAGTAGCGTTAAATCCTGATATTATTTTATTTGATGAACCGACTTCTGCACTTGATCCAGAGTTAGTAGGAGAGGTCCTTCAGGTTATGAAAAACATTGCAGCTGAAGGAACAACGATGCTTGTTGTCACACATGAAATGGGTTTTGCGAAAGATGTAGCAAACCGGGTGATTTTTATGGACGGTGGTGTCGTAATAGAAGAAGGAAGTCCTCATGATATCTTTGTGAATCCAAAAGAGGAGCGCACGAAGAAATTCTTAAAGCGTGTTATTCCAGAGGATTATACGTACTACATTTAAAGATAATGAAAGAAAAAGAAGAGAACCTGCAAGCATGCAGATTCTCTTTTTTTAAAGCTTTAAAAAATGTGTTAACTCGTTCAGTGAATAAATGTGCAGTTCATGCATAGCTCGTGTACAAGCTGTATAGAAATAATTACGTTCTGTTTCTCTAGAATAATTAGCTGCGGAGGCATTGTAGATCAAGACAGCATCGAATTCAATTCCTTTTGCCATATAAGCAGGTAACAGTAGAATACCTTTTTTAAATTGTTTTGTATGACGCGTAATGAGTTGAATATCTACGTGGTCTTTCATTTGATCATAAACCATCGTACACTCTTGCTCTGTTTTACAGATGACTGCGATCGTTTCGAAACTTAGGGACAAGCTGTTTATCTTTTCGACAAGCTGTTCAGTTAAGTCTCGTTCATTCGGAACAATCGTGATCGTCGGTTCGGGACCAGTTCGATTAAAGGCTTCTACTTTGGCGTCCCCATGTAAAATTTTCGAGGTAAGGTGAATAATTTGCTTTGTTGAGCGATAACTTTTCGTTAATATCATTTTTTCTGCTTGTTCACCATACAATTGTGGTGTTAGCAGTGAAGGGTTTTTAAAGGTATGAGGATGGATGGTTTGATGTCCATCGCCCAATATAGTCATACGTGCACGTGGGAATAATTGTTGTAATACAAATAGCTGAAATGGAGAATAGTCTTGTGCTTCGTCAATTAAGACATGACGAATCATCGTATTTGTTCGTTGACCTTCTATTTTGTCCTGTAAGTATAAAAATGGAGCGGCGTCTTCATATGAAATTATGCGTTTTGCTAAATTAGGTAGTGTATGTTGACAGATGTCTTCCCATTGCTCGGGTAAAAGATTCTGTAATTGCTGATGAATAGAGTTGTTCATATCAAATAATTGTCGATAAATGCCTAACATATGAACGAACTTTAATTGTTTTACAGATTGACGAAGTGGCTTGAACTTTTTTTGGACAATTTGGATGGCTATTTTCTTACGCTCTTGCTCAAAATCATCAAAGGAGTTTTCTGAAAACCGACCTTCATGTAAAAGCTCGCTATAGGTTTTTGTATACTCTTCAATGTCTAAAAGCTCACTAGCTTCTTCTACCCATTCTTTCGCCCGTTCTGCTTTTTCAATTGTCGATAAACGTTGTAACAACCATTCTTTCACTAATTGCAGTCGATTTGGGATGGGCATTGTGGCATTGAACGAATAAAAGTACTCAGCAATTTCTTGAGCTCTAATTATTCTTTCTCCGCGGAAAACAATATTTTTAAATAGCAAACCTTCGCGTGCAAGGTACTCAATATATTTGTCCATTAATTCTCGATATTGGAGGCTAGCTTTAAACGAAATAATCGTAAGCTTCGTTTGATAAAGCGAGTCATCCTTCTCTGTTAAAAGTGACTCCAATTGCTCATAAGGATATTCCAATTGGAACTGTCGACCTAAACGTTTTGTTGCATATTCGGAGAAGGTTAATTGCTGCATATTATCTTCACCTAAATCAGGTAAAACCGTATGAACATATTGATTAAAGAGTTGATTAGGTGTAATCAATAGTATTTGATCAGCAGTAATTTGGTCTCGATAATGATACAACAAATAAGCAACACGTTGGAGTGCAACTGCCGTTTTTCCACTACCCGCGACACCTTCTACAATTAGATAAGGAGTGCTGACATGTCGAATTATTTGATTTTGCTCAGCTTGAATCGTTGCTACGATACTTCGGATATGTTCGTTTGCATTTTGGGCAAGTATATCAAGTAATAAATCATCACCAATCGTTAAACCTGTATTAAACATCGATTGTAATTGTCCATTTTTAATAATAAATTGCCGTTTTAAAAGCATTTCACCTTCGATTTCTTCAGTCGCTGTTTCATAAGTAGCTGGACCAGGCGTGAAGTCATAATACATACTTGATATAGGGGCTCGCCAATCATAAATTAATATGTTTTCATTCTCTTCATCCATTAAGGTCGCTACACCGATATAAATCTTTAACGGTTCATTATGACCATCCTGTAAAAAATCAATGCGGGCAAAGTAAGGTGATTGCAGTAAACGGTCATAAATTTTGATATCTTTGATGGCACGCTGCTGAGCATGCTGGGAATCGGATAAAAGCTCTGCCTGTTGTTTAATAGCATAATAGGTCTCGTCTATGTCCTCTGGCGTATCTAAATTCACTCTGACGTCATCCCAAAAGGTTTTCTTTAACGTTAAAGCAGTGTCTCTAACATCCTTTTCCTTTTGAAGTAACTCCTCTTTTTTGTGACCAACTGTGTTTAAACAAAGAACAAGATTCTGCTTTTCTTCTGTCCATTCATATTGCTTTTCCAACGCTCCTCACATTCCTCTCCATATAATTATTTGTATGGCTTTTTAATCGGGAAATTTATCATACAGCTAGTTCAGAAAGAAGTATAGTCTAGTAATTTTGGCAAATTTATGATATAATAAAATCACAAAAGAAAATCAATTTTTTAATAAAAAGGGCGGTTCTGCGAAAGCAGGAACAGTCCTTTTTCTGTAGCTTGATTTCTGATTTTTTACCTCTTAGCATGTGATTTTTTTATCATAACGTAAGGTTGATTTCCGTTCCGACTGCACACTTTGCATGATGTTGATCACAAAGGTGTTATCCTATTTGCTCACTCTAAAGGTCTCGTCTGTTGACGCTGATTCCCAAGCATTCGCCCCGCCTTCACTCCAATCAGCTTATATTCACGTTCTAACAAATGTTATACATAATTTACATCATTTTAACCCTCAAACCCCGAAATTTAATCTCGATACTTTAAAACTAAGGCGGTGGTTAATTTTCGATAAGTAAAAAGAATGGAAGTTAATCTTTAGTTGAAGAATATATTTTTATAAGGAAGAAATGAAGGATATAGCGATTAGAGCGTGTTTTTTAAAGGGTTAGCAAAAAGCGGAAGTTCGCTTATTCTTCAAGTGATGCCATTCGTCAAGAAATTATTTGGTGATGCTGCAAGGTAGGATCGCAAATGGTATTTTGTTTTTTGTGTGAGTGTTTTAATGTGGCTGATGATCAATTTGTTATTGTTGATGCGACAAATATTGGGTAGGGATGTGGGTATTTTTTTAGGTAAATTGTTGTGTTGTGCGAAAGTTGTATATTATTATTTTGATATTATATTTTTGTTTTGTATATCGTAAAATTAATAAATAAAGAGGGGTTTCCGATAGTGATGATGGAAAAAATGAGAGGGGATTATAGATTTTCTGATATTGGGGGAGGGGTAGAAGAGGTTCATAATGTACATGAAGGAGCCTGTATTAAATCTCAAAAGAGCAATTTCTTTCACAAATCCAGAGCCTGCCCAAATATGAGGAGCTTTTTATAAATATATGAAAGAAAACAGTGCATTATGCAACTAAACTAGGAATTAAAAAGGTGCCAGTATTATATCGGGGTATTTTTGATGAAGAGAAAATAAAGAAGATGTTACAGGAAAATTACTTCTTTGAGGTGAGCAGGGAGGGTATGTTATTAGAAACGCAGCTGCCTTCCATTATGATTTTCAATTAAACCTAGGGAAATTGGTGAGACAGAATCATGTTCAAATAACCGAACATTGGTTAAATGAAGAAGTAAAACCTAATAATTGAAATAAGTGTGATTTGAAAGGATTTAATCTAATAGAAAACAAAAGGACTGAGGAAATTGTAATTCTTTAACGTGAAATTAGTACTATATAATGAATATGAGTAAGCATGCAGTGGTAGCATATCCCTTTACAGAATAGGGAACTTACAGTTTCGATTCCTGTCTTCCTCACTTAATGAAATAATAGATAAAATTAGTTTTGTCTTTTGACAAGTTTCACGGGTCTATGAGTCCTCTTTTTGTGAATGTTATAATGAACCCCATAAATAAAATTGAGATTGATTTGATCCCCTCTAAGTAGACAGTGTAAAAAGGATACTTAGGGGATTTTTCTATGAACGGGGTTACAATCGTCTTCTTAATTGGAATATTTGCTTTAAAACTAAACCTACTCCCATTTTTCTCTTTTATCTTTGATTTTTTAATAACAAAAACGGAAATAGCAAAATCGTACTATGCTTCATGGGAAATATGATATAAGATAAAATATGTAAATTATTATAATTAGGAGGAATAAATGGTGAGAGTTGGTTATTTGTCGAAAATTAGTGTTTTAGTATGCGGTTTTTTACTACTACTATTACCGTTTACAGCAAGTGCCCATCCAGGTAGAACGGATAGTAATGGAGGACATACTTGTCGAACTAACTGTGAAAAATGGGGATTAGAATACGGAGAATATCATTATCATAATGGTGGTAGTACATCTAATAGTAGTAGTAATATATCAAAACCAGTTCCTTCAACACCGGAGCCCAAAATAGATGAGGATCAAGTGAAGGCGGAAAACTATTATACAGTGGCAACGAATCTATATAACAGTAAAAATTATAAGGAAGCTATTGGTGAACTTGAAAAGATTTACGAATTAAATAAAGATAGTAGTAAAACAGATAGTCTTATACAAAAGTCTGTGTATGCTATATATGAATTAGCTGAATCTAAGGCTAATACTGGGGAATATTCGATAGCTAAAGATTATGCAGTTTATATCAAAGAAAATCGACATTCTAATGATGTGATTAAGCAAAAAGCTAATGGTTTATTAAAACAAATGGAAGACAATGAAAAAATAGATGAATTACTTTATAAAGCAACAAATGCTAGGGATGAAAAAGATTACGAAGAAACCTTCGGCATTATCCAAGAGGCTCAGAAGATAAAAGAGTTGGATAAGATTAAATCTTTTTATAATGAAACGGTAGAGTCTTTAACGAGCGATGCAGAAGAAGCATTTCACCAAAAGCAATATAAGGATGCTAAAAAGCTCTATAAATTATTGGTCAAAAAAACAGACACACCAACAGTAATCTCACAATATCAAAAGAAACTTCAAAGATTAGAAGGGGAACAATTACTACAAAAAAGCTTTGATATTAAGACGGCTGATATTGAAGGGAGGTCTCTTTTTAATCATTTAATGGAAGATGAAAACAATACACAGTATGATAAAAATATTGTAAATATATTAAAAGACTCCTTACATGTAGGTACAGATAACGCTAGGAAATTTATATTTAATATTAAAATTGAAGAATTGTTAAAAGGGGGAAAGAAAGATGATGCATAAACCAGAGTCAAAACTTAGAACCCCGTTTTTTAAAACAGCTTGGTTTATGTGGTTTTGGTTAATTATTTTTCCTCCTTTGGGCGTATTTCTTATGTGGAAACAGGGGAGGCTTACTAAGAAGAAACGTACTATAGCTACCGGCATAGCGGGTATCTACTTTGTCTCTCCAATGATAATTGGAATGGCAATGACGCTGCCTCTTTATAATAATCAAGAAGAATTTATAGAGGCATTCAATAAAGAAGTAAAAAAACTAGACTTCTCATATTCCCTTGAAAATACAAAGAAAGATGCAGAAACAATTACTTCGAAGTTGGGTAAGGATATTACTTTAATTGAGAGCGTTGATGAAAAAGGCGCAGTACATGAGTTGGTTATGGTGGGGCAAGGTGAAGGGGTGGATATCATACTTTCTATGGGATTGTTAATCGGTATGACAAACCCGGACTTAAACCAAAACGAGATTGGCGATGTTTTGAAGGATTTACGTTTGTTTGACGAAAGTTATGAATATCAAAAGAATGAAACAACTGTCGAGAAAGATACGATTCGCTATAACCTAAAATATGATGAAGCTACTGGTGTAATATTTAGTGCTTCCAAAGTAAATTAGTATATAAAAATATGAATATGTTAATAGAAAAAGTGCGAGCAATCAGCTCGCACTTTTTTTGAAAGTTACTTGGTATAGTTATCGAAATAACCTTGAATATAAATCATCGGTGTCCCTTTATCGCCTGAACCAGAAGTTAGGTCAGATAGTGAACCAATAAGGTCTGTTAAACGACGAGGTGTTGTACCTTGGGCAGCCATTTTTCCAGTTAAATCTTCATCTTTATTTTGGATATACGCAGAAATGGCTTCTTTTAATTCGTCACCACGAAGATCAGCAAAATCGTTATCTGCTAAGTATTTTAGTTTTACTTCGTTTGGCGTGCCATCTAATCCAGCGGTGAAAGCCGGTGAAACAACTGGGTCAGCTAACTCCCAAATCTTACCTACAGGATCTTTGAATGCACCATCACCATAAACCATGACTTCAACTGTTTTACCTGTAGCTTCTTTAATTTTTGCTTGAATGCCATCAACAATAGGTTGGCAAGTATGAGGGAATAATTTCACGCTATCTTCGGTAGCTTTATTAGAACCAAGAAGACCATACTCTGCATTAAAGCCAGAACCGTTATTAGATTCAGATAAAATATTATCAAGACTGTATACTTTTTCAGCACCATTTGCCGTAAGAATACGTTTTGTACGTAAGCGTGTATGAATATCACAAGTTAATACACTCTTCGTATAGTCTAAAATTGTTTTTGGGTTATTTGAAAAGATTACTTCACAAGAAGCGCCTTCAGCTTCGATTAGTTCTTTATAATATTCGATATAATCTACGCCTGTAAATGTATGTTTTTTATAGCCGAAATGCTCACGGAATTCAACTTCAGTTAACGTATCTGTCCAAGGGTTAATGCCTTTAACATCTAGTTCATCAATATCAACTAGGTGATTCCCAACCTCATCGGATGGATAGCTAAGCATAAGAACAACTTTTTTTACACCCTTTGCAATACCACGTAAGCAGTTAGCGAAACGATTACGGCTTAGAATTGGAAAAATAACACCAACAGTATCATCACCAAATTTAGCTGCTACGTCAGCCGCGATATCATCAATAGATGCATAGTTACCTTGTGCACGCGCTACGACAGACTCTGTTACTGTGACAATGTCACGATCTTCAATGGAATAGCCTTCAGCCTTTGCTGCATTTAATACTGTATCAACAACGATTTGTTCAATGTTATCGCCTTCGTTAATAATTGGACCACGAAGACCTCTTACTACTGTACCAACTACACGTTCCAAAATAATCTCTCCTTATTAAACAGGTAAATGTATGTTAAATAAAACCAATATAGTTTTACTATACGCCCCTTTAATGATATAAGTAAAATTAATAGTTCGTATAATAGCTATAAGAGGTGCTTATATGATAGGGAAATTAGATTTATATCGTGTTTTTAGTATTGTTGCAAAAAATAGTAGCTTTTCAAGAGCGGCTAAAGATTTATATATGACTCAACCAGCTATTAGTCAAGCTATGATGCAATTAGAAAAGGAACTCGGTACACGCCTCTTTAATCGCACACCTAAAGGGGTGACGTTAACAACTGAGGGTAGACTTCTATATGAGTATACAAATTCAGCGTTAGGCCTTTTAGATGCTGGTGAGGAGAAGTTGCTCGAATTTAAAAATTTAACAACAGGCCAGTTGAAAATTGGGGTTGGGGACACCATTTCGCGTTTCTTTTTAATGCCTTATCTAGAGGCGTTTCATACAATGTATCCAAATATAAAACTACAAATGTTAAATGGAACAACTTCGGAAATTTGTAACTTTATTAAATCAGGTGAGGTTGATATAGGGCTTTGTAATTTTCCGATAGAAGATGCGACATTACAGTTAACTGCTTGCACAGAAGTTCAAGATATTTTTGTATGTGGTGAGAAGTACAAAACGTTGGCCTCAAAAAGCATAAGCTTTGAGGATTTGTTAAAGTTTCCACTAATTTTTTTAGAGAAAAAATCAAATTCAAGAAAGTATGTAGAAGATTATTTATTTGCAAAGGGAATCCGTATTGAGCCTGAGTTTGAGCTTGGATCACATGATCTAGTGCTTGAATTTGCACGTAGTAATTTAGGGATTGCCTGTGTAACGAAAGAATTTTCTAAGGATTATTTGCAGCGAGGACTTTTATATGAACTAACCTTAACAGAGAGTATTCCAACAAGAAGCATTGGCATGTGTTATTTGAAAAGTGTACCTTTATCCCGAGCAGCGTTGAAATTCGTCGAAATTATTGAGCATAAGCAGGAGCGCAAACGTTTAAATCCAAGAATTATAAAGTGAGCTTAGCGGGTAGTGTTGAAAAACAAAATTGTGAAGGGAATCTATAGGTGTCCCATTAAATAAAGTATGGCTCTTCCGCAAAACGAGAGGTTGATTTCCGTTCCGACTGGGCGCTTTGCCGCTGACGCTTCGCTTTCGCGCAGAGCAGAGCTTCCTGGGGGCGTCCGATGAGCCGCTTCGCTTCGCTGCAGGGTCTCATCTGTGACGCTGATCCCCAAGGAGTCGCCCAGTCTCCACTCCAATCAACCACTTCATATAGTATGGATCTTCTGACATATAATAGCTTTTCAACAACATGAAGCTTAGCGAGTAGTAAACGCTAAGCTTTTTTTAATAGTGCCTCTAAAAGAATGTCAACATTGCGTTTGTTTTTCATTGTAGGTGAGTACAAATAAGAAAATGTTCGTGTAAAATGTTGATCCTCGAGAGGTATGATTTTTATATCATTGTTTTTTAATTCACGTTCAATGACACTAGCAGATAGTAATGAAAGTCCAAGCCCTTGAATAACGCTTTCTTTCACACCTTGATTGCTACTAATAGTAAGAAGTGAACGTACTTGGAGCCCGTTTGCTCTAAATAAGTGATCTAAATAATAACGTGTACCAGAGCCTTCTTCACGTGCAACCCAATTTTGCTGCTGCAGGTCCGCAATCGTAATCGTTGACTCCTTTGCAAGGGGGTGATTACTCGCACTGACAATAAATAACTCATCTTGCATAAACGGTTTAATAAGAAGTTCGTGGTCGTGTGCCTGTCCTTCGATAAGACCGATATCGACTTGTAATAATTTTGTATATTGAATGATTTCTTTTGTATTGCCAATAATAACTTGAAGCTCTAGCTGTGGGAATTGCTGTTGCAAGCTCGCTATGATCGGAGGCAATATATATTCGCCAATTGTAAAGCTAGCGCCAATCACAAGTGTACCTTGAATTTCTTGATGATAGGTTAAAATATCTTCCTTAGCTGCCTCGGCAAAGGCCATCATTTGCTTTGCTCGTTTATATAAAATTTCTCCAGTTGGTGTGATTTGTACAGATTTTGGCGAACGTATAAATAAAGTCGTTTGAAATTCTTGCTCTAAATTTTTAATGTGTAAACTGACACTTGGCTGTGAAATATGAAGTATTTCAGAGGCTTTCGTAAAATTATTGACCTCCACCAGTGTGATGAACGTTCGTAAAGCATCAAATTGCATATCATCACTCCTATCATTAGAAATATTAATAATTACGATTATATATATGTATTTTACTGATGATTAACTTTCTAATAAAGTAATAATCATCAAGGATGAAAGAAGTGAACAACATGGATAATGGCCAGCATAGGTTAAAAAGTTTCCTGTCCCCAGCGTTTATGAAGGGGATATTGTTGACACTCATTATTGCCTTAGTAGCAAAGTATATTTCGACATTTCCGTTCTTCTCCATATTAGGGCAACTTGTCATTGCCATTATATTAGGTATGGCTTGGAGAGCAACCTTTAAGGTGCAGGAAGCTTGGCAAACAGGCATAACGTTTTCAAGTAAAAAATTATTACGTCTCGGTATTATTTTATTAGGTATGCGTTTAAATTTAATGGATATTTACAATGCCGGAGCGAGTGTCTTCCTTATAGCTTTTATTAACCTGGTATTTGCTTTAGTGGTTGTATATGGCTTAACGAAGGTATTTCATGTTGATAAGAAGCTAGGCATATTAACAGCTTGTGGTACAGCAATTTGTGGGGCTGCTGCTGTTGTTGCTATTGCTCCTCAAATTAAAGCAAATGAAAAAGAAACGGCAGTGGGCGCAGCAATAGTCGCATTGTTAGGGACTGTATTCACATTAGTCTATACGGTGTTATATTCACTATTTCACTTAACGCCTACTGAATATGGTATTTTTGCGGGAGGCACCCTACATGAAATTGCTCATGTTATTGCAGCAGCCTCAGCTGGTGGAAATGAAGCCATTGATATGGCAGTTATCGTGAAGCTAACACGTGTCGCATTGCTCGTACCGGTAGCCATCGTCATCGGTATTTTATATCGAAGAATTGATAAGGGGCAGGATAATGGAGGATTTTCACTATCGATTATTCCGTGGTTTATTCTTGGGTTTTTAGCGATGAGTGCTATTAATTCATTAGGGATTGTACCGGCTAATGTAGCACAAGCATTTGTTAATATCGCCTATGTTTTAATTGGCATGGCGATGGCTGGATTAGGCTTAAATGTAGAGATAAAAACCTTTAAGCAATTAGGCGTAAAAGCGTTTATTGCAGGATTTATCGGTTCAATTTGCTTATCAATACTTGGCTATGTTTTAGTTGTTTTCATGCAATAATTCAAAAAGATCCTGCATTTTCAAAAATGCAGGATCTTTTTTAGATAGAATCAGAAGATATTTTAGTTGTAACTTCTTTCAGCCTGCAAAAAAAAGTTACAACTTAGCGTAATGCTTCAATCGAAGAAGCTAATTCAGCAATAACTATTTTGCTACCGATAAGTGGACTGTTTTCAGGTTTTCCTCCCTCAGAGCTTTGTCCAGGACGGTGATGAGCTGCAGCGAAAGCATCGCTATTACGCCAAGCTTGGAAATGCTCCTTAGACTCCCAATACATATTGACGCTCATTTCGTCATAAGTCGGGTCATCAGTTGAAACTAATACCTCCACTTTATGGAAGCCTTCAAACTGCTGTAGAGGTCCTGGTTTTGTAAAGTTCGGTGCCATTTTTGCAGCAAAGCCTGGTTTGACTTGAATTCGATTTGTAACAATAATCATACTTTCCCCCCTAATCATTTTTTAATTAACTATATGAATGAATTATCAATGATTATCATTCGCAATCAATGATAATTCGCATAGGAAGACATTGTCAATAGAAGACCAATGTAAATTGCACATAGCTTGATATTTGATACGCCACTACAAGAATGAATAGACTCACTAGGCCCTGACATTTAACTGACATAATCCGATGATATAATGAAAACACGAATGAACTGGTGACGAGGTGAAAGGGCATGGCTAAAATATTAGTAGTAGAAGACGAATATGCAATAAGCCAGGTTTTAAAGGCATATTTGAAAAAAGTAGGCTATGATGTTATGCAATGTTTTAATGGGAGTCAGGCATTGGATATATTTCAAGAGGTTCAACCTGATTTAGTATTACTTGATATCATGTTACCAGAAAAAAACGGTTGGTTAATTTTAAAGGAAATTAGAGAAGTTAGCCCTTGTCCAGTTATCATGCTAACAGCATTAGGCGATGTAAATTATCGATTAGAGGGCTTCGATCAAGGAGCAGACGATTATATTGCAAAGCCATTTATAGCAGATGAGGTAGTGGCAAGAGTAAAGGCGGTTTTAAGGCGCGCTAAAGGAAGCCATGAATCTTCAGAAATAAAACGTTTTGGCGGGCTAGAGATTGATATGAAAGCCCATCGAGTGCTACTTAAGGGAGAAGAAATCATCTTAACGCCTAGAGATTTATCTGTACTTTTATTTTTGGCCGAGCATCCAAACCAAACATTTACACGTGACCAACTTATAGATCAAGTTTGGGGCTGGGAGTATGAAGGTAGTGATAGAGCAGTGGATTTAGCGGTGAAGCGACTACGAAAGGTACTTAAGGAATGGGATGAAGAAGAGGGAGAAATAAAGACACTACGTGGATTGGGGTATCAGCTAAGTGTTCAAAAAAAATAAGCGAATATCTTTACGCAACTATTGGACAAGCCGCTACTTATTAACTCTCTTTGTAGGTCTAGCTATTATCTCTTTTATTTCTGCGACATGGATTCGGCATACGACGCTTCAAAATCGACTAGAGATGATGGAATTTATAGCAGACGAGACTGTATTTCGCCTAACGGATACTTCTGGCCCAAATAATGGGCCTATGAGCAATATTGCAAGGTTTATTGGTAATCGTGAGCGATCTACTATGCGAGAAATTGATCCTGTTTTATACGTTGTAGATACAGCAGGCAATATAGTAAGTAGCAATCGGCCGATGCCTCCAGGGAGTGAAAAAAATGTTGCTAACTTACTGGACGGTGAAGAAGGGACAAAGAAAATAACTGTAACGAGTGAGGGACAAGAGTTAGTTCAATATGTCGTAAAAAGAAAACTTCAAAGGGACAATAAGGACGTTGGTTGGGTGCTTGTCTTAGAGAAAAAGGAAAATTTAACGAAGGTTAACCAAGCATACGGGTTACTGGCATTACTTATTGGGGCACTAGCTGTATTGGGGTGGGGTGCTATTTATTTTTTATCAAAACGATTAGCACATCCAATAAAACAAGTTGCCGAAGCCGCAAAGCAAGTACAAGAAGGAAACTATACAGTTGATTTGCCTCAAAATAGTAAGGAAGAAGAAATTTATGAGCTCGTTACTTCTTTTAAGGAAATGGCGAATAAGCTAGAACAATTGGAAAAGACTCGAACAGAATTATTAGCAGGTGTCACCCACGAGCTAAAAACACCGGTTACGTCAATTAGTGGATTATTGCAGGCGGTGAAAGATGGAGTCGTTACAGGTCAGGATGCTAGCGAATTTATTCAAATGGCATTAGTAGAAACGACGAAAATGAAAACGATGGTCGGTGATTTGCTAGCTTATAATCATTTTGCGGTAGATGCCATTCCGGTAAAGCTTGAAACAATGAATGTTAATCAGTTAATACGTGATGCTGTAGCACAATGGGAAATAATGCAGGATGACGAAAATGTAAAAATACAAATGGATTATCTTACACAATCCGTTGATGTTCAGGTAGATGTTGTACGTATACAGCAAATAGTTACTAATTTATTGACGAATGCAAAGCAGGCAATGCAGGAAGGGATCGTTATCATTACGCTGGTGGAAAAAGAGGGTGCTATCTTCATTACTGTAAAGGACACAGGACATGGTATTCCTCAGGAAGATCAGGCATTTATCTTTGAACGTTTTTATAGAGGAGAAAATAAAAAATATGCGGTCCGTGGCTTAGGCTTAGGATTATCACTTAGTAAAATCATGGCGCAATCTATAGGCGGTGATTTACGACTACTTGACAGTAATTCATCAGGAACATGCTTTGAAATAACACTAAAGAAGGCTACTACGCTCTAAGGGCGTAGTAGCTTTTTTGTAAAGATTTTTTGAAGGAAATGTAAAGCTGACATCTGACTGACACATTAGGCCTTTATAGTAAGCATTGTAAACGAGAAACCAAAAGGAAAGGACGGGATTAAGGATGACCGGAAACAACAGATTTTTCCGAAAGATGGCCTTACCCGCTGCATTATTAATACTACTAGCAGGTTGTGGTGATAGTAGCGATTATGTAGCGAAGGTTGATGGTGAAAAGATTTTACAAACAGAACTAGATGACGCATTGCGTGAACAATATGGTACAGAGGTGCTGAATACATTAATTACCAATAAAATAGTTGAGCTAGAGGCGAAGAAAGTGGGTGTTTCTGTATCCGAGGACTCTATTCAGGAAGAGTATAAGGAGTTAGCCGAGTCGTATGGTGGGGAGGAATCATTACAAGCGGCATTAAAGGAGAATGGACTGACAGAGCAGAGTGTGAAGGATAATATTCGCATATATCAACTTACCAAAAATGTCATTGCTGAAAGCATCGACATATCAGATGAAGAAGTAGCTCAATATTTTGAAAACAATAAGGATAGCTATGGACAAAAGGAAGAGGTGGTAGCTAGCCATATTTTATTGGAGGATGAGGCAACAGCAAAGGATGTGCTAGCAAAAGTAAAAGCTGGGGAGGATTTTGCAGAGCTAGCAAAAACATATTCAATCGATTCATCAACGAATGAGGCTGGCGGGGAAATAGGCTATATTAGTCGAGGACAAATGGATGAGAAATTTGAAGAAGCTGCATTTGACCTTGCAAAAGGTAGCGTCAGTGATATTGTGCAAACGTCAGAAGGTTATCACATCATTAAAGTAACCGAAAAAGTACCTGCAGAAGAGGCAGTATTCGAGGATGTAAAAGATGAAGTTTATGAGACTGTGCTGGAGGATCGCATAAATGAGGAATACGAAACTTGGTTAGCAGAAAAACAAGAGCAATACAAAATAGAAAAAATGTAAGGAGTGAACTGTATGCCTACTCTTACTTCGTTTAATCCTAACGGTCGAAAGGAGATTAAACAGGCTATCTCCTATCCGGACTATGCATTATTAAAAACTAAGATACAACATGTAATGCAGCGAGACAAGCATGCTGGGATAAATGGTAAGTATTTAATTCGCAGCACATACTTCGATAATTTTGAAAACAAAGTTCTAAATGAAAAAAAAGAGGGTTATATCAATCGAGATAAATATCGAGTACGAATTTACGGTAAATCCACTACGACTATAAATTTGGAGAGAAAAAGTAAACGAAATAATTTAACCTTTAAAACGAAGTGTGCTATATCCCAAAAGGAATATGAAAAAATGCGTGGTGGGGATATCGCTTGGATGGAGGAAGACAAACGAGCGTTAATTCAAGATTTATATAAGGACATGAAGTATAACCAATTGAAACCAATGACAGTTGTCGATTATGAGCGTGAGGCTTACATCTATCCCTTTGGAAATGTGCGTGTCACATTTGATAGTAAAGTACAGTCGAGCCTACGTAATACAGATATGTTTAATCCGAAGCTGCCGATGGTTGATGTACTCGAGCCAAACTTAGTTATTTTAGAAGTGAAATATGATGAGTACTTGCCGGATATTATTAAGTACTTATTACAATCAGTAGATACACGTGCTGAGGCATATTCGAAATATCAGCTTAGTCGTATGTACGTATAAAGGAGAATTGAACAATGAATACTACAAAATTTAGCGATATTTTTAAATCTAGCTTTTTAGAGAAAACAACATCATTTTCATTAATAGATTCACTTTTAGGGTTAGTTGTAGCGTTCTTTGTGGGGCTGTTTATTTACACTGTTTACAAGAAAACCTTTAATGGAGTGATTTACTCTCATTCCTTCAATATTTCGCTGCTCATTATGACAATGGCAACTGCACTAGTGATTATGGGAATAAGTTCAAATGTGCTGTTGTCGCTAGGTATGGTTGGTGCGCTATCAATCGTGCGTTTCCGTACACCTATTAAAGATCCTATGGATTTAGTATATATTTTCTGGGCAATAGTTTCGGGGATTCTTTGTGGTGCAGGATTTATTCCGCTTGTTATTATTGGCGCAGTTTTAATTGGTCTTGTATTACTAGTGTTTGTAAACAAAATTACTGTGGAAAATCCATATCTTTTAATTGTGAAATTTGAAGAAGATTTTGCTTGTGAGGAAGTGGAGCATATTATTGCGGCACAGTCTAAAAAATTCGCTTTAAAATCAAAATCTATTATGTCGGATGTTGAAATTGAAACAACCTATGAAATTCGTGTTAAACAAAATGATACAAAATTGATGGACAATCTTACAAAAGTACCTGGAGTAAAATCAGCAGTAATGCTTAGCTATGATGGTAATTTCACTGCTTAGTAACCACTCTAGAGGAGTTTTCTAACTATGAAGAGAGGTGCAGATAATGATTAAAACACGGGTTGTCTATATTAGTATGGCAATTCTGCTACTCCTCTTTGTTGTTGTATTTGCTGTGCTTCCAAACGCAGGCATTGAAACAAAAAATACCGAGTTTTCCTATGAGTCTATTGTGTTTAACGAAAATAAAGTAACAACGGTAGATATTGAAATAGCCGAGGAAGATTGGGCTGACATGCTAGAAAGTGCAGCAGATAAGGAGTTGAAGCAAGCTAATATCACGGTAAATGGCAAGAGAATAGAGAATGTAGCTATTCGTACAAAAGGAAGTTCATCACTGAACTCGGTTGTAAATAGCGACTCGGATCGATATAGCTTAAAATTAGATTTCGATTATTACGATGATACACAAAGCCTATATGGCCTGAAAAAATTAAATTTAAACAATAATTTCAGTGATACAACATTAATGCGAGAATATATTTCTTATGAGCTCATGGAACAAATGGGATTACCTACACCTGCTCATTCATATATGTATGTCACAGTGAATGGTAAGGATCGAGGTTTATTTTTAGGGGTAGAAGCAGTGGATGAAACATTCCTGGCAAATAACTATGGCTCTAATGATGGATTTTTGTTTAAGCCAGATGGGACAGGCAGTGATTTAAAATATATTAGTGATGATATTGCTGATTATACGGGAATTGGCTTAAAAACGAACGAAGGCAATGTTGATCAATCAAAATTCATTGACATGATTGAAGCAATCAATAATGGCGGTAATATCGAAAAATATATTGATGTCGATGAAATGCTACGTTACTTTGCTATGAATACAGCGCTCGTAAATCTTGATAGTTATCAGGGAACTATGAAACACAATTACTATTTGTATGAGGAAAATGGTATGTTTTCGATCATACCATGGGATTTTAATATGTCGTTTGGCGGCTTTGGTGTTGGTGGTAGAATGGGTGGCAACAATGCCGATATAAAAGCACCTAATGATGCACTGATAAATGAAAAATCCGAAATGAAGCCTCCGAATAATGGTAACCAGCAACGGCCAAATGCTGACCGGAAACAGGGTGGACTCGATATGGGATTTGGATTGTCTGGGGATCTGATGGAAGATAGCTCTATTAACTTTAGTGTGACTACACCTGTATCTGGCACAACTTTTGAAGAGCGGCCGCTATTAAACGCCTTACTTTTAAATGAAGAGTATCGTGCTAAATATGAAGGCTATTTAGAAGAGATAGCGACTAATTTCTTAACAGAAGATAACATACAAAACATTACCAAAAAATTAGCATTGTTATTAACAACGTATGTGGAAGCAGACCCTACGAAATTCTCTACAACAGAACAGTTTATAGAAGCGGTAGAAGGAGAAAAAAGTCTCCCTGAATTTGCAAAGCAACGCTCCGAATCTATTTTAAAGCAGCTGTCTGGAGAACTTGTTGTGGAAGCAACAACACAGGGGAATATGGCAATGCCTAATCCAGACGAAATGGGTGACATGAACATTTCGATGCAAAGACCAGATGACTTTGATCCTTCGCAAGCTCCTCCATTTAATCAAAATGGTGATAAGCAGGGAGAAAAACCAAATGGTGGTGGCCCAATGCAACGACCTGACCAAAACGGAGGAGCCATGTGGCCTAACCAAGGCGATGAGCAACTAAAGCAAGGAAGTGTTATTGATAAAAATACAATTCTTACAGCGGTTGTTTGCTTTGCCTTATTAATAGTTGCACTGCTCTTTGTTTTAAAATTTAACCGAAGAGGTCGTTAAAAAAATAACCATATCCAAAACTTTTGGGTATGGTTTTTCCTATTTATCGTGCTAAAATTAATCATTCTTTTTTTAGGAGCAATAGTATGAATGAACATCAATTTGATAAATATTTACATATTAATACAGTCGGTGATCAATACGGCTTTCCTAAACTAGCTCATTATCATCGTTATGAGCCTACACCGTATATTGGTTTAGAACAATTATTCTCAGAGTATGAAATGCCTGATAATCCAGTGTTTATCGATATGGGATGTGGAAAAGGGAGAGTCCCTATTTATGTACATCATAAATTTCATATTCCGACAATTGGGGTAGAAATGGATGCAGGTTTTTATGGAGAGGCTGAGAATAATAAAAGGAGCTATCTTCAAAAGAAGAGTGCGCAAGTGCCGATTTCCTTTATTCATTCAATAGCGGAGGACTATGCTATTCAGCCGAGCGACACGGTTTTCTTTTTTTTCAATCCGTTTTCAATTCATATTTTCCGTACAGTCATTCATAATATATGGAAATATTATGAACAGCATATGCGTGAAATTCATATTATTTTATATTACCCACCGTATGATTATTTACAATTTTTACTTCATGGGACACCGTTTGAATTAATCCATGAGGTTCATCTTAAAAATGAAACAAATATTAACGAACGCCTTTGTGTGTTTGCATTGAAAAAAGCTTAGAGCTGTGGAAATAATTCAGCTCTAAGTTTTTTTAATAAAATGTAGCAGCAAAGAAAAAACTTACTATAGATTATTTCTTTTTATGGTTTTATTTTCTAGGAAATAAATAATTATTAGCAATTCCAATTGAATACTTCCTGACAACGTTGTTGCCTTATATCTTAAATCTTGCAATCTTAAAAGGTCTTTTTTAAAGAGTTTTTAGCGTAAAAATAATAGTTTTAATAGTAATATCTATTGACAATTAATAGAAAATTCTTAAATTACTAATTATACTGAAAAATCACTCTAGACTAAATATAAAGAATGTTTTACAATGTAAAAGGCTTAGACGAATAATATGTTGATTCACGTATAGATAGTTATAAATTGTAATTTTGGCTATTTTTGTTATTGAGGAAATGCTATGAATTGTTTATAATTATCAGAAATATCTAACATTTGAAAAAACTTAGGGGGAATAAAATTATGAGAGAGAACAAAAAGCTTAAAAAGTTTGGCTCACTTTTAGTGGCATCTTCACTACTTGCAGGCGTTCTTGCTGGTTGTGGTAACGGAGATAGTTCAAGTTCAGGGGGAGGATCATCATCAGGCGGTGGCGGTTCTTCTGACGGTGATACGATTAAAATCGGTGCAAACTTAGAGCTTTCAGGTGGCGTAGCTTCCTATGGTTCTTCGATTGCTCTAGGAGCAGAACTTGCAAAGAAAGAAATTAATGATAAAGGCGGAATTAACGGAAAAAAAATTGAACTGATTAAAGTAGATAACAAGTCTGAAAACTCAGAGTCTACTGCAGCAGCTATTAAACTAATAACACAGGATAAGGTAGTAGCAATGCTAGCTCCTGCAACTTCTGGTAATACAGTTGCAACAGTGCAAATTGCTAACGACAAAAAAATTCCAATCGTTACTGGATCAGGGACAGCCCCAAATATTACAGTAAATGATGATGGTAGCGTTAATGACTATGCATTCCGTACTTGTTTCATCGATCCATTCCAAGGGATTGTGGCTGCAAACTTCGCTTCTAATGAATTGAAGGCAAAAAATGTAGCTATTTTTGCGGACAACGCATCTGATTATGCAAAAGGTTTAGCGAAATCATTTAAAGAAACCATTACAAAAAACGGCGGGAAAGTTGTAAAGGAAGAAGCGTATGTAGCGAAGGATACTGATTTCCGTACGCAATTAACAACTATTAAAGCAGAAAAGCCCGACTTCATTTTTATCCCGGGATACTATGAAGAGGTTGGTTTAATTGTAAAACAAGCGCGTGATATGGGTATTGATGTTCCACTGATGGGAGCTGACGGTTGGGATTCACCGACATTAGTAGAGCTAGCTGGTAAGAAAGCGCTGAATAACACGTACATTACAAACCACTACTCTGCGGAAGACCCAGATCAAAAAATTCAAGACTTCGTAAAGGCGTTTAAAGCAGCGAACGACGATAAAGCACCAGATGCTTTCAATGCACTCGGCTATGACACAATTTACTACATCGCTGATGCTATTGAGCGTGCAGGCTCTACGGATGGGGAAGCTATTAAAGATGCATTAGCTGACACGAAAGATCTTTCTTTAGTAACAGGTACTTTTACAGTTGACAAAAATCATAACCCAATTAAAACAGCAACAGTTCTTGAATTTAAAGACGGTAAACAAGTGTTCAACTCTAAAGTTAATCCTTAATGTTTTCTAGGCAAGGGGAGGCGGGTAAACACGCCTTCCCTTTTATGTGTAAAGACCCCCACAATTCAAAATCCGGAAGCATTGTTTATCTGTAGCGACAGCTACAATTACGCCAAGGCGAAATCGATAGAACATGGAAAAAATTTTTAAGAGGACACAATTTACGCTATTTTCAATAATAACATATAGAAGTAAGTTATATTTTTGCATTTTTCAAAAAATAAAAAGGGGTGAACGCTCATGGAATGGATACAGCAGCTTGTGAATGGTATTTCACTAGGTAGTATCTACGCATTAATAGCGCTAGGGTATACGATGGTATATGGGATTATTAAGCTGATTAACTTTGCCCACGGCGATGTCTTCATGATTGGGTCATTTATTGGCTTTTATGCAATTGCTAAATGGGAGCTTGGCTTCTTTCCGGCACTGTTATTGGCGATGGCGGTCTGTGCAATCTTTGGTGTTTTAATTGAACGTATTGCGTATAAGCGTTTGCGAAATGCCACACGTATTGCAGCTTTAATTACGGCAATCGGTGTATCACTTTTAATCGAATATACGACTATTTTCTTCAGAGGTGCGCAACCGGCAGCATATCCTGAAGTCATTACAAATAAATCATTTGATGTTTTTGGCGTTCAAATCAGTAGTACATCCATATTAATTTTATCTGTCACAATTGTACTGATGATTCTTTTACAATTCATCGTACATAAAACGAAAATCGGTAAGGCCATGCGAGCGGTTTCTCATGATGCAGATGCAGCTCGTTTAATGGGTATTAATGTAGATAATACAATTTCTGCAACATTCGCAATTGGTTCAGCTTTAGCGGGTGCAGCGGGTGTAATCTTCGGCGTATATTACACAAAGATCGATCCATTAATGGGGGTTATTCCAGGGGTTAAAGCATTTATCGCGGCAGTACTTGGTGGTATTGGTATTATTCCTGGTGCCATGGTTGGCGGTATGTTGCTTGGTGTTGTGGAATCATTTGTAAGTGCACTTGGTTTCTCTTTATGGCGCGATGCAGCGGCATTCGTTATTTTAATTTTAATTTTAATCTTCAGACCATCGGGTATCTTTGGTAAAAACGCCCGAGAGAAAGTGTAGGTGAGCGGTAATTATGAAAAAGTCTAAAGTTTTCTGGGGCTATGCCGTATTAGCGCTAGTCATCTATGCAGTTGTGCAGGTGCTTATTTCAACGAACGTGCTCGATATTTACTATCAAAATATGTTGATCACAATGTGTATTAACATTATGCTTGCGGTTAGTTTGCACATTGTCATTGGTATTACGGGTCAATTCTCGATTGGGCATGCAGGCTTCCTAGCAGTAGGGGCATATATTTCCGCCATTATTACAACTAAATTAATGCTTCCGTTCCCATTAGCAATTTTCTTAGGAGCACTGGCAGCTGCAATAGCAGGTTTAATCGTAGGCATTCCGACATTACGTTTAAAGGGTGACTACTTAGCAATTGCAACGCTTGGTTTTGCGGAAATTATCCGTATTATCTTTTTAAATACCGACTATGTTGGTGGAGCAGCAGGGATGCAGGTTCTATATTTATCAAACTGGACTTATGCATTCGTGGGTGTTGTTCTAACAATTCTAGTCATCTCAAACTTTACGAATTCTCGTCATGGACGTGCATGTATTTCGATTCGTGAGGACGAAATTGCAGCAGATGCAATGGGTATTAATACAACCTACTATAAAGTTGTCGCTTTCGCGATTGGTTCCTTCTTTGCCGGTCTTGCAGGGGCCATCTTTGCACATAACTTTTACATTATTCAACCGACGACTTTTGGTTTCTTAAAATCATTTGACATTTTAATCTATGTAGTTCTTGGTGGCTTAGGGAGTCTTTCAGGATCGGTCCTAGCTGCGATTTTTTTAACAATAGTTTCAGCATATCTAGCAAACTTCCCAGAAACACGTATGATTATTTACAGTTTAGTATTAATAGTCGTAATGTTGTACCGACCAACAGGGTTGATGGGAACAAAAGAAGTTACGGATTTATTTAAGTTTGGTAAAAAAGGAGGTACAAAATAATGACTGGAAACCTTCTTATCAATGTTGAAAACATGGGCATACAATTCGGTGGTTTAAAGGCGGTACAGGGCGTTAATATGTACCTAAATCAAGGAGAGCTAATAGGTCTTATTGGGCCAAATGGTGCTGGTAAAACAACGAGCTTTAACATGCTTACCGGGGTGTATAAGCCAACTGAAGGCACGATTACATTTGACGGTATAAAGTTGAACGGGCTCGCGCCATATCAAGTAACACAAAAAGGCATTAGCCGTACGTTTCAAAATATTCGTCTATTTAAAGAGTTATCCGTTCTAGATAATGTTAAGGTAGCAAACCATTCGCTTGCAAAGCATTCCATGTGGTCTTCCATTTTCCGCTTGCCGAATCATTTTAAAGGTGAGGCAGAAATGGAGCATCAATCTATTGAGTTTCTAAAAATCTTTGGCTTAGATGTTTATAAGGATGAGCTTGCGAAAAATTTACCTTATGGGATGCAGCGCCGATTAGAAATTGCTCGTGCCCTAGCTGCGAAACCTAAGTTACTTCTATTGGATGAACCAGCGGCGGGAATGAACCCACAGGAAACGCACGATTTAATGGAATTAATAGCATTTATTCGTAAAGAATTTGGCCTAACAATTCTTCTAATTGAGCATGATATGAGCTTAGTTATGGGGATATGTGAACGTATATATGTGCTTGATCACGGTCAATTAATCGCTGAGGGGACACCAGAAGAAATTCGCAACAATCCAAAGGTAATCGAGGCTTACCTTGGTGAGGAGGTTATCAGCTAATGCTAAAAGTACAAAATATAGATGTATTCTACGGTAATATTCAAGCATTAAAGAGCCTTTCTTTAGAAGTAAATGAGGGTGAAATTGTCACGCTAATTGGCGCCAATGGGGCTGGTAAAAGTACTTTATTAAAAACATTGTCAGGTTTATTAAAACCAAAAGGTGGCATCATTGAATATGAAGGCTTCTCTATCGCAGGGAAGGCTGCACAGACAATTGTAAAATCGGGCATTTCACATGTTCCAGAGGGGCGTCGTGTTTTTGCCAATATGTCTGTTGAAGAAAACCTAGAGCTTGGAGCCTATCTTCGTAACGATAAAGCGGGCATTAAAAAAGATTTAGATCATGTGTATGAATTATTCCCACGTCTTTTGGAGCGTCGGAAACAGCAATCAGGTACATTATCTGGTGGTGAACAACAGATGCTAGCGATGGGGCGAGCATTAATGGCAAAACCGAAATTGTTATTAATGGATGAACCGTCAATGGGACTTGCACCACTCATGGTAAAAAATATTTTTAATATTATTGAGCAAGTCAACAAAGAGGGTACAACCGTATTGCTTGTTGAGCAAAATGCGAATATGGCCTTATCAGTAGCAAATCGTGCTTACGTACTTGAAACGGGTCGTATAGTATTATCAGGTACAGCCAAAGAGCTTCAAGAGAGCGAACAAGTAAAGGCTGCTTATTTAGGTGGTTTATAGAGGGAGAAGGCGTCTCGATGTTGAGGCGTCTTTTTTTGTGAGAGAAAGGAGTGAGCAGACGGATAGAAAGACTAGAGCGACGGAAAGAACAGTCAAGGTGACGGAAAGAAAGGGCTAAACGACGGATGGAATGATCAAAGTGAAGGAAAGAAGTCAAAGCGACGGATAGAAAGACTAGAGCGACGGAAAGGACAGTCAAGGCGACGGATAGAATGATCGAAGTGACGGAAAGAAGTCAAAGCAAAGGAAAGAAAGACTAAAGCAACAGAAAGAACGGCCAAAACGAAGCAGAATAATCAGATCGACGAAATTATAGTAGCATTCGTCTTTTATTATTTGGTAATGTGGACGAAAGGAGTGAAGTTTTATGAAGTATTCAGCACAATATTTTATTGAGAAATTAAACTTGGCAGAGCATCCAGAGGGCGGGTATTATATATCCTCGTTTCGAGCAGCTGAGGATATAGCTGTCAGGGATGTACAGAGACCTGTTTATACGAGTATTTATTTCTTATTACGTTCACAGGATATATCTCATTTGCATCGTTTGAAATCGGACGAGCTTTGGTATTATCATGCAGGCAGTCCGCTAACAGTTCATATGATTTTCCCTGATGGTACATATGAGGCGAGGAAGCTTGGATTAAATATTGAGGCAGGAGAAGTACCTCAAATAGCAGTCCCGAAAAATACTATATTTGGCTCATCTGTGGAGGATGAAGAAACATTTAGTTTAGTAGGCTGTATGGTTGCCCCAGGTTTTGATTTTGAAGACTTCGAATTATTTACACAAGATGAGCTTTTAGCTGACTATCCACAGCACGAGGAAGTTATTCGGAAAATGGCTTATAAGAAGATTTAATAGAAGAAAAGTAGTTGCCTTATAAAGGTGATATTTATTAATTGGAATGATGGTGATTTCTGTTTCAGCTACTTAGCGCTCAGTCGCAACAGAAATCAATTCCTCGTTTTGCTTAGGGGCTATACTTTATTTACAAGAGCCGTCTCGACTAATTTTGAGACGGCTCTTTTTATTTACCAAAAAATTGTTTCGGGGTATTTAGCTTTAATTTCAATTTCATGTAATGATTTTTTGGTAGTAATCGCAGCCTCCATAAGTTGCGATTTAAGCGTTATATATTCATCGTCTTCTAACATTAATCGGAGTGCAAACGCTGCTAAATGAGTTTTACGTTCCTCCAAGCTTAGTTGAATGTACTCTAGGTTCAAAACATCTACGTACTGCGTTGCATAACGGAATGTTAATGGACTTTTAGTGTGTAGCATTCTTAGAAATACTAAGTATTGTTCTTCATTCATCTCCTGCTCTAAGCAATCAGCAACCGCTGCCTGGAATTTACGAATTGTCGCAACATCAATATTCCAATCAGAAGAATCAATGAGCTCTTGATGTAGGCGAATGAAATCGTTTAATGCAATAGCGGTAAAGATCAGCTCTGGCCAAAGAACCTCTGCTGCGAAATAAACATTTTTGTTTGGGAAAATTAGTTCATGCTGTGTCAGAACACTTTTGTTGATACCATTGCTAACAAACTCAAGCTGATGTGTCCCCTTGGAAGCTTGACGTAGATTATAACAAACACTAAGAATGCGAAGGCGCGCTCCTTGATAATCATAATACTTGTTTTCATCACCAGTTATTTTGTAAATGGCATTAATCAGCTCATCTATATCCCAAAAATCACCACTTATACGTGCCCCGGTTAACTGCTCAGTACTTTGAATTGACAGCATCGTTCCATCCCCTTAAATTACTTTATTTTGGTGTGTATTTAAGTAGTCTGAATAGTTCTGTTCGTTCTTTATCTGTTAAATCGCGCCACTGTCCAACCTTTAAGTTGCCAAGCTTAATATTCATAATACGAATGCGTTGTAGACGCTTAACGGAGTAGCCAAGTGCCGAACACATACGACGTATTTGACGGTTTAAGCCTTGCTCTAAAATGATTTTAAAGACTTTATCAGATATTTTTTCAACATGACAAGGTAGGGTTGTCGTATCTAAAATATCTACACCAGCTCCCATTTTTTTGATGAATTGCTCCGTAATAGGTTTATCGACTTGCACGATATATTCTTTTTCGTGATGATTTTCTGCACGTAAAATTTTATTGACGATGTCACCATCATTTGTCAGTAATAATAGCCCTTCTGACTCTTTGTCTAGCCGTCCAATATGAAAAATGCGAAGCGGGTGATTGACAAAATCAACGACATTTCCTTTTATATGTCGTTCAGTTGTGCTTGTAATTCCTACTGGTTTGTTTAAGGCAATATATACGAGCTGTTCTTCTTTCTTTACCTCTTTTCCATCAACGCAAACCATATCACCAGCCTCAACCTGACTTCCTACTGTTGCAAGCTCACCATTAATCGTTACTTTACCTTCTGCTATCCATTTATCAGCACCTCGACGAGATACGATACCTGTTTCACTCAAATATTTATTAATGCGCATACTGTTCTCCTATACATGTATATTATTTTTAAGTATACATTATTGTTGGTCACACCGTGAATCCTAGAAGCTTTTCTAGCAAAAATAGCCTTTCGCCATAGCTTATATAGTCCACTCCGAACAATGGTTTTCATGAGTCTCCTCTTCGCTCTATGTGCTTTCATATCAACTGCTTCAAAAAAATTTTAAAAAGTTGAAATTTTTTCTCGTTTCTGACAATATATTGGGTAAGAGGGTTTCTATGAAAATATCGTTTTTTCGATGAAAATGATGATTTTTGTAGAGTATGTTCTCATTATTTTGTGTAAAGGGGAGAAGTAAAATGGTTTATGCATTTCCAAACACTGAAGGATCGGTAGTTCAATTCAAGGAGAAATATGAAAATTACATTGGTGGGGAATGGACACCTCCAGTGAAAGGACAATACTTTGATAATGTTACACCTGTTACTGGACAAGTTTTTACACAATTAGCTCGATCTACTGCTGAAGATATTGAACTTGCAATTGATGCAGCTCATGCCGCAAAAGAAGAATGGGGCAAAACATCCCCAACAGAGCGTGCGAACATTTTACTTAAAATTGCGGACCGCATAGAACAAAACTTAGAAAAGCTAGCCGTTGCCGAAACATGGGATAACGGGAAAGCGGTACGTGAGACATTAAATGCAGATATCCCTCTTGCGATTGATCATTTCCGTTATTTTGCGGGGGCTTTACGTGCACAAGAAGGCGCAGTAAGCCAAATCGATAATGATACAGTTGCTTATCATTTCCATGAGCCAATTGGGGTAGTAGGTCAAATTATCCCTTGGAATTTCCCATTATTAATGGCTGTTTGGAAGCTAGCACCGGCACTTGCAGCTGGAAACTGTGTAGTGTTGAAACCTGCAGAGCAAACGCCAGCTTCGATTATGGTGCTCGTTGAATTAATAGAAGATTTATTGCCATCAGGTGTACTAAATGTTGTCAATGGCTTTGGTTTAGAGGCAGGGAAGCCGCTAGCATCAAATCCACGAATTGGTAAAATTGCTTTTACTGGTGAAACAACAACTGGTCGCTTAATTATGCAATATGCTTCACAAAACCTTATTCCGGTTACATTAGAATTGGGTGGCAAGTCGCCAAACATATTCTTTGAGGATATTATGGATGAAGATGATGCCTTTTTAGATAAAGCAGTTGAGGGCTTTGTATTATTCGCTCTAAACCAAGGTGAAGTATGTACATGTCCTTCTCGTGCACTAATCCAAGAATCTATTTACGATAAATTTATGGAACGCGTCCTGCAGCGTGTTGAAGCGATTAAATTTGGGAATCCACTTGATCCGAATACGATGATGGGAGCGCAGGCTTCGAGTGAGCAAATGGAAAAAATCCTTTCTTACTTAGATATTGGTAAGCAAGAAGGTGCAGAATGTCTAATTGGAGGAGAGAAAAACAGTGTAGGGGCAGGCTTCGAAAATGGCTACTACATTAAACCGACTGTCTTCAAGGGACATAATAAAATGCGTATTTTCCAAGAAGAAATTTTCGGGCCAGTTGTTGCTGTAACGACATTTAAAACAAAAGAAGAAGCATTAGAAATTGCTAATGACACATTATACGGTTTAGGTGCGGGTGTATGGACACGTGATATGAATACAGCTTATCGCTTCGGTCGTGGTATTGAAGCAGGGCGTGTTTGGACAAACTGCTACCATGCTTATCCTGCACATGCAGCGTTCGGTGGCTATAAAATGTCGGGTGTTGGTCGTGAAAACCATAAGATGATGTTAGCGCATTATCAGCAAACGAAAAACTTATTGGTTAGCTACAGCGAAAACAAACTTGGTTTCTTCTAATTAGTAGGGAGGTGCATGAGCGTGGTCGTGCGTGTTTTAGCAACAGAAGGAGCGCTAGCACTAATCGAATTATTAAAGGAAAAGCATGGACCTATTATGTTCCATCAATCAGGTGGTTGCTGTGATGGCTCCTCGCCGATGTGTTATCCAGAGGGAGACTTACTATTAGGTGATCAGGATGTTTGCCTTGGAGAGATTGGTGGTGCTTCCTTCTACATGCATAAAAATCAATATGACTATTGGAAGCATACACAAATAATCTTGGATGTTGTCGATGGTAGAGGCGGTATGTTTTCGTTGGAAGGCGTTGAAGGTAAGAGATTTTTAACAAGATCAAGAGCCTTTTCCGCAGAGGAATTAAAAGAATTAAGGTTAATTTAAGTGCACCGAATAAGCAATATAAGGATAATTAAGGTGTAATGTAGTATACATTTATGGACAGCGGCAAAAATAATGCCGCTGTTTTTTATGTTCATTGTTAAAAAACAGTTGAATCTTTTCGACGATATATTACGTAAATATGGAAAAAGGAGTGTGTTAAACATGGACTTTGTTATGATCGAAAATCAGTTTACAAATACGGTAGAGGATGTCTCGAAGGCTGCAGGTAGGACGGTAGATCGTAAAATCGTGTTAGCCATTGCTAGTAAATATGTGGCATCAGGGAAATCTTTTGATGCCGTTAAATATAAAGAAGTATTACAAGAAATGAAAAAGCAAACGTCATGGACATCTCCGCTAAGAACAGCGGTAGGGTATAGTATTGCTGCAAATTTAATGGAGCAAGAGGATACAGAACAAGCAGTTGAAAATTTACTAACTAACGCTAATATAATGAAGGAAGTAAAATTTAGAAGTGGGAACTTTAGTTTTATTGGTGCACAGTTTTTAACGGAAGAGAAAAGTGAGAAACGTGCACATGCACAGAAAGCACGTGCATTATTTGATGCAATCCGCAAACATCATCGTTTTTTAACATCATACGATGACATTCCTTATGCTGTACTGTTAAGTAGCCCATCTGATGACGTAGAGCTACGCGCGGAAACAATGAATCGTTATTATAAAGAATTACGTACATATAATTTTAATGCAGGCAATGAGCTTCAATGGCTGTCGCAAGTACTGACTTTATTATCACCTCAATATGATAATAATTTAGTGTCAAATGTTGTGACAATCCGTGACGCATTAAAAAATCAGGATGTAAAGGTCAAAACGATGCACTATCCATTACTGGGCTTTTTAGCAATCCTTGAAATGAATCAAGCACAGCTTCAACAGATTATTGATTTATATCATGAGTTAAAGGGGATGAAACTTTTAAAATGGCATCGTGAATTCGTGTTATTTATGGCTATACAAATTGCTGTTTATGATATGGCGCAGGTGCAACAATCTTTATCGATGTCAATTATGTCATCGATTGAATTATTAATTCAGGCACAGCAAGCAGCAATGTTCGCAGCAGTAAGCGCAGCAGCTGTAGCATCAAGTTCTTCGTGATAAAATAAAGAAGAACTTGATTTTTGGAGGTGCATTGGAAGCATGAAAGAAACAAAGCTATGGATTAATGGACAGTGGCAGAACGCGAAGGCAACATATGAATTGAAATCACCCTATAGCGGGGAGGTTATTGCGAAGGTAGCTAAGGCGTCAGTTTCTGACGTTGAGCAAGCGATAGAAGGTGCACACGAGGCATTCCAAACGTTTAAAAAGACAACGGCTTACGAACGTGCCGAAATATTATATAAAGTGGTCGACATCATGCGCCAGCGTAAAGAGGAATTAGCTGAAATTTTAGCCTTAGAGGCAGGTAAACCAATATCAGCTGGTTTAACCGAAATAGAGCGCACAATAGCAACCTATCAATTTGCTGCTGAGGGGGCTAAGCAAGCAAAGGGTGAAACGGTACCGATGGATGCTGCACCTGGAGCTGGGGATCGTATTGGCTGGACTAAACGAGAACCTCTAGGTGTAATTTCAGCCATTTCCCCATTTAATTTCCCATTTAATTTAGTGGCACATAAATTAGGCCCTGCCTTTGCAGTAGGAAACACGGTTGTCTTAAAGCCAGCAACGCAAACGCCATTAAGCTCTATCGTGATGGCGGAAATTTTCCAACAAGCGGGCCTACCTAATGGTGCACTTCAAATTATTACAGGTAGCGGTGGTGAGTTAAGTGATACACTTGTGACCCATCCACTTGTGAAAAAGGTGACATTCACGGGAAGTGGTAAGGTTGGATTGGGCATTAAAGAAAAAGTTGGTTTACGAAAGGTTACTTTAGAACTTGGTTCCAATGCAGCGGTAATTGTCGAGCCTTCGACACCGATTGATAAAATTATTTCGCGTTGTGTTGGAGGAGCCTTTAATTTTGCTGGACAAGTTTGTATCTCTTTACAACGTATTTATGTACATGCATCGATTATTGATGATTTTACAAAAGCGTTTGTAGCTGAGACAGAGAAATTAGTGGTAGGTGATCCACTAGATATAAATACTGATGTGAGTGCAATGATTAATCCAAAAGAAGTTGAACGTATTCGTCAATGGATTGAGGAAGCAAAGTCACAAGGTGCGGTAGTTGCAACAGGAGGTACATTTACGGAACGTACTTTAACGCCAACTGTTATGACGAATGTGACGGCGGATATGAGAATTGTTTGTCAGGAAACATTCGCACCAATCGTCTCAATTGTTTCATATGAAACATTAGACGACGCTATTCGACTAGTGAATGAGTCAGAACTTGGCTTAAATGCAGGAATTTATACGAATGTGTTACCAGATGCATTACGGGCAGCGGACGAATTACAAGCAGGCGCTGTTATTATTAATGATATTCCGACATTCCGAGTTGATAATATGCCGTATGGTGGCGTGAAAATGAGTGGCTATGGACGCGAAGGCATTAAGTGGGCAATCGAGGAAATGACAGATATGAAATTTATTACGATGAAAAAATCGTTCTAATTTGCATCAGCTCTTTTTCTGCGATACGATGACGAAAGAACATTCATGAAGGGAAGTTGCAAGAACTATGACAAACAACGCAATACCGATGGGCCAGTCACGTACTGTTCAAACGCGTCTTGTATTACCGCCAGATACAAATAATCACAACTCCATTTTCGGTGGAAGAGTGTTAGCTTATATTGATGAAATTGCTGCTATTACAGCAATGAAGCATGCAAAAGGGCACGTAGTCACAGCCTCTATAGATTCAGTTGATTTTTTATCGGCAGCACATGTAGGGGATATTTTAGAAATAGAAAGTATTGTTTCGTCAACTGGACGTTCTTCAATGGAAGTTTACGTTCGAGTTATTTCACGAAACATTGAAACTCGTGAGGAACGATTAACGACGGAATCCTTTGTAACGATGGTTGCAGTTGATGATGAAGGTAAACCTAAGCCAGTTCCTGCAATTTATCCTGAAACAGATGCAGAAAAACGTCTGTTTGAAACGGGGCCAGCAAGACGAGAACATCGCAAACAAAAACGCGAATTACCACATTGAAAATGGACAAAACCCATCTCTAAACTAAAAAAGCCGGTGTAATTTTACGATCAGTAAAATTACACTGGCTTTAAATTTTATTTCATAAAAAAATAAGGATCACTTCTGATAAAATTAAGTCACCACAACAAAATTATACAGAAAGAAGGATCCTTATGTTTAAAGATTATAACATGAATCAATTCACTTCATCTACTTTTTCGACCATTTAAGCGGGGTCTTCCGATGCTAATTCCTTTTCATTTTTCCGTTCAATTTTTGGCATGATTTCTTTTTCAAGCAGCTTATCGTATAGATGGTTTGACTTTTCCCACTAATTGAAGCAAGTTATTCCTAGGCTCTTATTCGTGCTTACATTTTTAACTCATTTACCACATTAATAAGTGAATCGGAAGAAGAAGAAACTAAGGTAGCCCCTTGTGACAGTTCGGTAATCAAGTTAGAGATCGCTGAAATATCTCTTGATGTATTTACATACTGCTGTTGAATTCCAGAAACAGCATCGGCGATATCATTAAATGATTTAGATAAATTGTTTTGTGTATCTACGCTAAGTTGAATCTTTTCATCAACATTTATCACTGAATTCGACATTGTTGTAATATTACTTTCTGTTTCTTTAATGAGATGAGAAACATTTTGTACAGCATTTTTTGTTTCTTCTGCAAGCTTACGGACTTCCTCTGCAACAACAGCAAAACCTTTACCATGCTCACCTGCACGAGCTGCCTCGATAGAAGCATTCAATGCTAATAAGTTAGTTTGATCGGCAATTCCTGTAACTAGCCCTACAATCTCTGATATTTTTTGAGAAGATGTACGCAACTGGTTCATCGTCACTTCGAGACTGTTTACACTTTGTAAAATAACCTGTATTAAATCATTTTGACCTTGTAGCTGCTGCTGTCCACGTCGAGATTTTTCCTGTGTATCGGCAACGAAGTTTAAACCTTGTTTAGTAGCTACTGCGATATCATCTGTTTGAGAAGATATGACTAATAAAGAAGCTGCTGTTTCTTCACTAATCCCATTGAGTTCCTCTGCCGTTTTTTGAATGGTCGTAACAAGTGCATTTTTTGTTTCATCAGCTGCTGCACGAATGCGTTCTTCTTCTTTTTCATAGGCTTCAATTACAAGTTGCTGCTCGAAGTTAATGATTTTGCAGAAAGCATTGATAGCACGTATTGCATCATGTTTTGATATATCTAACTCATTTGTAAAGCGTGTAAATGTTGTTGTTAATGATTGGAATGAGGCGATATACCACTTCGATTGTAGACCAATTCGGACATGGGTTTCGGCAATTGCCTTCCGTTCAATAATATAAGCGTTATTAATATGACTTTCAAAAATATCACTCAAATGCTTATGTAAAGTAATTTTTAAACGATCGATTTGTGACGTTCTGTTGATAATGTCTAATAAACCTTGGCTCAAACTAATGGCTGCATAAAACTGATCCACCATTTCAGGAACTAAATCCTTAGCGAAAGGCTGTAGTTGTTTAATGATGGCTAAATCCTCAATTGTTAAATCCAAAAGCTGTAACTGTTTTTCAAGTTTTGGATGGTTTGAGACATCCAATTGCACATCGTTCTTATAATTTTCAGGTACTAATGTAATTGAGTAGCGAGAATCGTTCTTTTTTGTAAACCAACTCATTGTTGTTTGCTCCATTCTTTATAAATGCATAGTAGTATATAAAAAATCGAATTGCTTATTTTGTTAATTTTTCGGAATATATGGTATTTAGTCTATTCTACTATTTTTTGTAGTGAATTTGGTTAAAATTTTAGTGTATTTCTTTATTTTTTTATAGGCATTATAGACGACTGTCGAATAAAAGTCATGAAATAGACTATTAAAAAGGTAATAGGTAAATTGAATTTGAAATAGGAAACCTGTAAAATACGAACTGTTTAGATTGATCGTAACAATAGTTTTGAGGAGGTATTACATGGAGAAGAAACGTTTCAAATTTGTTATTCCGGTTATGGTAATTGTAGCAATAGGATCGGTTTACATGTTGCGAAACTACTATACTGAGGTACCCGACTTAGATCAACTATTAATTACTATCTGTGCAACATTAGTATCTGGGGTACTCGCATACTTTTTATTTCCACAGCAGGGCGAAGATAAAGTTGATGATCGTGGACCTTACTGACAGTGAAAAGGCATCTTAGAAAAATCTCTAAGGTGCCTTTAGCTTGTCGACAAAATAAATAGTTGATTTCAAATTTCCGCTGGTTTCCTGCGTCATAACTAAGGTTTAAATAAATTGAACCAGCCTTTAAGCTTAAAGACTGCTAGCATAAATAACGCGATAAAAATCATAATGCCGAGTACGATAAAGTAGCTAAATCTCCCATGTAGCTCTGGCATATGGTCAAAATTCATCCCATAGACGCCGGCAATAAATGTTAGAGGAATAAAGATTGTTGAAACAATTGTTAAGGTCATCATAATGCCATTCATGCGACTAGAGCTCATGGCCATATAGCTATCACGCATATCCGCTGTGAGCTCACGGTTAGATTCGATCATTTCGGTGAGTTTAAGCAAATGATCATAAATATCTCCGAAATAAGCACGTTCCGATTTCTTAAGTGAAAATCGGTAAGAATTAAGGATTCGATATAAAAGATCACGCATTGGTAAAATGGTGCGTCGTAGATCAAGCAAATCACTACGGAATTCAAACACAATTTTCATAGCATTGAGGTTACTTTGGTAGGTAAGCTCATCTTCTAGTGCGTTTAAATGATCCTCAATTTTATAGACAAGTGGGAAATAGCTATCAACGATTTTATCTATAACCTGATATGTTAAATATATGGTGCCACGTTCCCAATTCTTTGGCTGTTTTTCTAACATCTTTTGTACTCGATCTATTTCAGGTGCTTCGTTTTTATGAAATGTGACAATAAATTTATTAGAAACAAAAATATTTACTTCCTCAGCGGTTAATTCTTCGTTAACCCTTTGAATAACAAAGAAATGGAAATTATCATAAAAATCGAGCTTTGGCCGCTGTAAACGCATTAAACAATCTTCTATAGCGAGTGGATGGAAATGGAAAAACGTATCTAACAATTGTTCTTCATCATCGGTCGGACAATTAAAATCGACCCAATACCATTCAAATTCGTTTTTGTGTATATCTTCAAGCGGAAATTCCTTTATAAGCTTTTGATCTTTTGTAATGCCAAATGTGCGTATCACAGCATTCACCTCAATTCTGTTCATTCTATCCTAACAGGTGTATATATCTTCACGAGCAACTTTCTTTATAACATATCCAACCACCAAATAGAGTAGTCGCAAAGAATCTAGATGGTTTTGTAAAGCCTGCCTGCTGTAATAGTGATAAAATGTCCTCCTCACACATAAATGAAAGAGAACGTATGGATTTCTCCATTTCTGCTACGTCCGATGATGTAAGCTTTGTGTGTTGTAGCCAATAAGCACGCCATAAATCAAATTGGAGCTCCGTTTCTAAGGAACAGAGTTGCCCGTATTTTGAGACGAGGACAAATGGAGCACCAGGCTTTAAATTATTTGCTATTTCTTTTAATGTTGCAAGCTTCTCTTGGTCATCTTGTATAAAATGAAGCACTAGCACACAGCTTGCTGCATCAAATTTCACTGCGGGTAGCTGCGTATCCAGTATAGTTCCTTGATATAAAGAAATATTATTAGGTAGGGATTTTAAACGTTCGCCAGCTATTTCTAGCATTGCTTCTGACGGATCTATGCCAACAAATGACCAGTGCGGTCTTTTCTCGGCAAGCTGTAAAATTTCATTGCCACTTCCGGAACCAACTACTAAAAATTCAGCTTTCTCATGTAATGCAGACTGGTAAAAAGTTTGTATTAAACGTAGCATGGCATCATAGCTTGGTAGCGTGCGACGAATACCTTTTTCGTATTCGTTTGCAAGTTTGTTACTAAATTCCATCAGGTATCACATGCCTTTCAAAAAAATTTTATAAATCGAATTTATATTGAAACTATATAAGGTATAGTTTCGTAAATAAAAGTACATAAAATAAAAAAATTAAAGGAAGGGTTGATATAAATGGAAACTAAATGGTCTAAGGTAATCATACACGCAAGTGCGTTTTTTGCGCCATGGTTAGTACCAATTTTATTTTTCTTAATTGGCTCGGATGAAGAGATAAAGAGTATTTCAGTGCAAGCTTTATTGTTCCAAGTTGTGATGGTGGTATTACTTACAATTTCGGGTATTTTAAGCTTCCTACTCGTTGGTATACCGTTTTTAATTGTTTTTGGTATTATGTATTTTATTGTGCCAATTATCGGTATTGTGAAGGCTCTATCTGATGAGCCTTGGCGTTATCCAATTGTTGGTCGCTGGGTATAATTTCTATAGACGCAAGTATATGCTAGTTGCATGTGCTTGCGTTTTTTCTATTGCTGAAAAGGGTATCTTAAAGCTAAGGATTTTTTCTGTGTGCGAATTAATTGCAATTATTTTCAAGCGTTTTGTATAATATACTCAAAGAAAGTCAAAGATAGTCAAAGTCAGTGGAGTAAGCGAGGTGTATTCCTAAAATGCGTAATATATCAGACATCATAGAAGGCTACTTAAAGCAAGTACTTGAATTAGGTGGAGAAGGGCATATTGAAATTAAACGTAGTGAAATCGCAGATAAATTTCAATGCGTGCCCTCACAAATAAATTATGTAATTAATACAAGATTTACTGCCGAACGAGGTTACCTTGTTGAAAGCAAACGTGGTGGTGGTGGATACATTCGAATTTTACGTGTCCGCGCGAATTCACAAATTGATCTAATTGATGATGTCCTCAGGCAAATAGAAGGTGGGGCATCGCAAACAATGGCAGAAGATTTAGTGTATCGATTAATTGATGAGCAGGTAATTTCAATGCGAGAAGCGAAAATAATGTTAGCAGCAGTTGATCGTTCAACGATTGATTTGCAACTCCCGTTACGTGATCATATTCGATCAAAAATTTTAAGAGCGATGCTAACGACGATTAAATATGAACAGCAAAAATAAAAGAGGTGATGGAAATGATATGCGAACATTGTAAGCAGCGAAATGCGACAGTTACCGTAACACAAGTTCAAAGTGGTCAAAAGGTGGAGCACCATTATTGTGACGTCTGCGCCTCGCAATTCCATCCATTTCATGCTGAATTTAAACAAGAGCCAATCTCTATTCAACAGTTATTATCCAATTGGTTTGGCTCACCTTCATGGCAGCAACAACAAGTGGGTGAAAAACAACAGGCGCCACCACAACCACAAACATGTCCGCAATGTGGATTTACGTATAAACAGTTTTTAAAAGAAGGTAAATTTGGGTGCCCAAGTTGCTATGACACATTTAGCGAGCACTTACCGAAGCTCTTTAACCGTATACAGGCTGGTCCTCAACATATAGGGAAAATGCCCGGTGCCCGAAACAATGTTTATGTCATCAAAAAGCAAATTGAAGATATTCGTAAACGTATGAGGGTAGCAGTAGATGCAGAGCAATTTGAAGAGGCAGCTAAGCTCCGTGATGAAGTGAAAGAGCTTGAGAAGCAGCTACAATTCGAAGGTGGTGATGTGTTGTGATGATTGAATCGTTTTTAGAACGTGCTACACCAATATGGATGAGTGTGGAGGACGATTATTCAGATATTGTCATTAGTACACGCATCCGCCTTGCTCGAAATTTAGACGGTTATCGTTTTCCGTTAGCCTTTACAGAGGACGAAGCATTACAGGTGGAACAGGCAGTTACACATGCAATCAAGGATAGTACAGAACTTCGAGGAAATTATTCATATTTTGCTATTAAGGATTTAACGCCTTTGCAGCGTCAAATACTCGTGGAAAAACATTTAATTAGTCCTCAGCTTGCCAAAAAAGAGCGGGTGGGCTCAATGCTTTTATCTGATGACGAATCGACTAGCATTATGGTGAACGAAGAAGATCATTTACGCATTCAATGTATGACAGCGAGTTTTCAACTTCAAAAGGCATACGAGCAAGCCAATACAATTGATCGTACCTTAGAGAAAACTTTGCCCTATGCATTTCGAGATACATTTGGTTATTTAACAAGTTGCCCAACAAATATTGGTACTGGGTTGCGAGCATCTGTCATGATGCACCTACCAGCTCTTACACTTACAGGTCAGATGAATCAAATCATTAATGCAATGACACGGTTAGGAATGACGGTAAGAGGAATATATGGAGAGGGTAGCGAAAATATAGGGAATGTTTACCAAGTGTCAAATCAGATTACACTAGGGAAAACAGAGGATGATATTTTAGCGGACATTCAAAGTGTCGCTGAAAAAATAATTCAAAAAGAACGACATGCACGAGGCAAGTTACTGGAAAAAGCAGAGCTGGCCCTAGAAGACCGTGTATACCGTGCTTTAGGGACTATAACACATGCTCGAATTTTAACGAGTGAGGAAGCCGCTACCTGTCTATCTAATATTCGTTTGGGAGTAGATTTACAGTTAATTGATGGTGTCAAAGCGACCAAACTAAACGAATGTGTAGTCAGTATGCAACCTGGTTTTTTACAGAATTATGCAGGTGACGTCTTGCCGCCTGCTGAGCGAGATCGCGTACGAGCTGAAATGCTTCGTGAGGCACTATCTCGAGAAAATATGAGTAAGCCTATTATTCGGAGAAAAGGAGAGGATTCATTTGATGTTTAATCGTTTTACACAACGCGCACAAAAAGTATTACAGCTTGCACAAGAAGAGGCAATTCGTTGGAAACACGAATCAATTGGAACAGAGCATATTCTTTTAGGGCTTATCCGTGAAGGTGGCGGTATTGCTGCAAAAGCATTAGAAGCCATTGATATTAGTCCTCAAATGATTGAAACAGGTATTGAAGAACTTGTAGGGAAAGGCAAAGAGGATGTTGGGCCAATTGTTCACTATACACCTCGAGCAAAAAAAGTAATAGAACTATCAGTCGATGAATCACGTAAATTAGGTCATTCCTATATTGGCACAGAGCATTTACTATTAGCGCTTATTCGCGAAGGTGAAGGTATAGCTGCCCGTGTATTAAATAATGCTGGTGTTGGATTGAATAAGGCTCGTCAGCAAGTGCTGTTGTTATTAGGTAATAACGATAATGCCCAATCTGGTCAACAAGCTGCCCAGGCTGCCAATACACCAACATTAGATAGCCTTGCGCGTGATTTAACGCAAATTGCTCGTGAAGGTACATTAGACCCAGTCATTGGTCGTAGCAAGGAAATTACACGTGTTATTGAAGTGCTGTCACGTCGTACAAAGAATAACCCTGTATTAATCGGGGAGCCAGGCGTTGGTAAAACAGCAATCGCTGAAGGCTTAGCGCAGCAAATTATTAATAATGAAGTGCCAGAAATTCTTCGCGATAAACGTGTTATGACACTTGATATGGGGACAGTTGTTGCTGGAACAAAATATCGTGGTGAATTCGAGGATCGCTTGAAAAAAGTAATGGATGAAATTCGCCAAGCTGGTAATGTTATTTTATTCATCGATGAATTGCATACATTGATCGGTGCAGGTGGTGCAGAAGGTGCCATTGATGCTTCAAATATTTTAAAACCGTCTTTAGCACGTGGCGAGCTTCAATGTATTGGTGCAACGACACTAGATGAGTATCGCAAATATATTGAGAAGGATGCGGCATTAGAGCGCCGCTTCCAACCAATTCAAGTTGATGAGCCAACTGTAGAAGAAGCGATTCAAATTATTCAAGGTTTACGTGATCGTTATGAAGCGCATCACCGCGTGAAAATTACAGATGAAGCAATTGAAGCGGCGGCAAAAATGAGCGACCGATATATTTCTGATCGTTTCTTACCAGATAAAGCGATTGATTTAATTGATGAAGCGGGTTCTAAAGTACGCTTACGCTCATTCGCAGTGCCACCAAACTTAAAGGCACTTGAAGATAAGCTTGAAAATGTGCGCTCTGAAAAGAATGCAGCTGTCTCAGGGCAAGAATTTGAAAAGGCAGCATCTTTAAGGGATACAGAACAAAAACTAAAAGATGAAATTGAAACTACGAGAAAAAATTGGAAGGAAGAGCAAGGTAAAGCCGAATCAAAAGTTACAGTAGATGATGTAGCTGCGGTAGTATCTATGTGGACTGGAATTCCGGTATCGAAAATAGCCTCAGAAGAATCTTCTAAGTTATTACAACTTGAAGAGGAGCTACACAAACGAGTTGTAGGTCAAGGGGAAGCCGTAGAGGCAATTTCTCGAGCAATCCGTCGTGCAAGAGCTGGTTTGAAAGATCCGAAACGACCAATTGGCTCATTTATTTTCTTAGGCCCTACAGGGGTTGGTAAAACAGAGCTTGCTAGAGCACTAGCTGAGGTTATGTTTGGCGATGAGGACGCAATGATTCGTGTTGATATGTCTGAGTACATGGAAAAACATTCGACTTCACGTTTAGTTGGTTCACCTCCAGGTTATGTAGGCTTTGATGATGGCGGTCAACTAACGGAAAAGGTTCGTCGTAAACCGTATTCAGTAGTATTACTAGATGAAATTGAGAAGGCTCATCCAGATGTTTTCAATATCTTACTACAAGTACTTGAAGATGGCCGTTTAACAGACTCTAAAGGTCGTGTGGTAGATTTCCGCAACACAGTTGTTATTATGACATCAAATGTTGGTGCAGATGCTTTAAAATATCAGAAAAACCTTGGCTTCAATGTAGGTGGTACAGATACGAAGTATAAAGATATGAAGGGTACAATGCTGGAGGAACTGAAAAAAGCATTCCGCCCAGAATTCTTAAACCGTATCGATGAAATGATCGTCTTCCACTCACTAGAAAAAGAGCATTTAAAAGAAATCGTAGCGATGATGGCGAATGCTTTAACAAAACGTTTGCAAGAGCAAGACATCTCGTTAGAGTTAACGGATTCTGCTTTGGAGAAAATTGCAGAGGAAGGCTACGATCCTCAATACGGTGCTCGACCACTACGCCGTTCATTACAAAAACAAGTAGAAGACCGTTTATCGGAAGAACTGCTAAAAGGCAATGTAGAGAAGGGCAATCAAGTGATCATTGATTTTGTAAATGATGAGTTTGTTGTGAAGAAAAAAGAGGAAGTTTCTACTTCTAAATAATTTTCCCGAAAAAGACAGCAAGGCTTTAAGTGCCAAGCTGTCTTTTTTTATGTACAATAATAAATATAAGAACAAATATTCGAGGTGGATGCAATTTGGCGAAGAAAAAAACAAAATTTGTATGCTCAGGCTGTGGCTATGAATCTGCAAAATGGATGGGTAGATGTCCAGGGTGTGGAGAATGGAATAAGATGGTTGAAGAGGTGGAGGTAGTTGCAAAAGGGCCGCGTGGGGCATTCCAACATTCTGCTACGGTTACCCAAAAGGCTCTCCCTATAATGCAGATTGAAGCTACTGAAGAATCACGAGTTGCAACAGAAATGGGTGAGCTAAACCGTGTGTTAGGTGGAGGCATCGTGCCAGGTTCTCTTGTGTTAATTGGGGGAGACCCTGGGATTGGGAAGTCAACATTATTATTACAAGTATCTGCGTTGCTGTCGAATAAGGGACATCGTGTGCTTTATATTTCTGGTGAGGAATCCATCCGTCAAACAAAGCTACGTGCAGAACGTTTAGGAGTAGTATCCCAGGAGCTTTATATATATTCTGAGACGAATTTAGAGTTTTTAAATCAGACCATTGACGATGTGCAGCCAAAGTTTGTTATTGTCGATTCTATTCAAACTGTTTTTCATCCGGAGGTAACGAGTGCACCGGGTAGTGTATCACAAGTGCGTGAATGTACAGCAGAACTTATGCGAATAGCAAAAACAAAGGGTATTGCCATTTTTTTAGTTGGACATGTAACAAAAGAAGGGCAAATTGCAGGGCCACGTATTTTGGAGCATATGGTTGATACGGTATTGTATTTTGAAGGAGAACGACATCATAATCACCGTATTTTACGTAGCCAAAAGAACCGTTTTGGCTCTACGAATGAAATTGCTATCTTTGAAATGCTGCAGGGGGGCTTAAAGGAAGTGTTAAACCCATCTGAGTTGTTCTTACAGGAGCGTTCACAGGGGGCGGCAGGGTCAACAATCGTAGCTTCGATGGAAGGTACACGACCGATTCTAGTTGAAATTCAATCACTTGTAACACCAACAAGCTTTAATTATCCGAAACGAATGGCAACAGGTGTCGATCAAAACCGCGTGCAACTGCTTATGGCCGTTCTTGAAAAGAGAATGGGCCTCTTGCTACAAGCCCAGGATGCCTATATTAAAGTTGCTGGCGGCGTGAAGCTTGATGAGCCCGCAATTGATTTAGCTGTGTTGACAAGCATTGTTTCAAGTTTTAAGGATCAAGCTGTCAGGGCAACGGATTGCTTCATTGGTGAAGTAGGTTTGACAGGTGAGGTGCGTCGTGTATCTCGTATTGAACAACGTGTGATTGAGGCAGCAAAACTCGGATTTAAACGAGCCTTCATACCAGCCTCGAATATAGGTGGATGGGATTTCCCACAAGGTATTGAGATAGTTGGTGTGGAAACAATAAAGGATGCATTAAATGCTTGCTTTAGAGAGCTATAAAGAAGCTTGTGCATGTTGGACAATGTTCTGACATGCACTTTTAATTGCATGAGTGGAATTCCTAGATAGAAGGTAGGAAACTCAAAGAGGGGAAATGGCGTCTAAGATAACGTCTGTGAAAAGAATAGTTAGAATGAAGGATTTTGGCAATTGATTTTTCTTCTTTCAGTAGTCTCGATAGAAGAGGAATGAACGATACTTTGATGGGTTCATAAAAGATTTTCTACAGCAAACTATGTATAATTATATATTAAAAATAGGAGGTGACAGTTTATGAAAAAATTTGTTCAAATTGCTTTTTTACTGATTGGAGGAGCATTAGGCCTTGTTTTCTTACCGCCATTATACGAATTGCTTCATTTATCATCTAATCCTTGGCTTGATAATCCTTATGTATCAGTATCTTTAGGAGCGCTTTTACTGTTTACATTATCATTTGCCTTTTCAGATTATTTTGTAAGGCTTATTAGTTGGATGGAAGAGGTGTTATTTAAAGTACCTGTTGGGGATTTACTATTTGGTACACTCGGCCTTATTATCGGACTAATTGTTGCTTATTTCTTAGGCTTTGCAATTGATAGTATCGATTTGCCGAAGTTCACAAAGGTTTTACCGATAATACTGTCATTTGTACTAGGCTATTTAGGGTTCCGCGTAGGCTTTAAAAAGCGAGATGAATTAATCCAGCTATTTACATTGCGTGGTAACAATACGAAGAAAAAAGTAACGGAAGGTGTAGAACCTCAAGAAACACGAGGAAGCTATAAACTGTTAGATACTAGCGTTATTATTGATGGTCGTATCGCAGATATTTCTGAAACTGGCTTTATCGAAGGTACATTAGTTGTACCCCAATTTGTCCTTACTGAGCTCCAACATATTGCTGATTCTTCGGATACATTAAAGCGTACAAGAGGTCGTCGTGGTTTAGATATTTTAAAAAAATTACAAGATGAGCGAATGACGAAGGTAGAGATTACAGAAGAGGACTTTGAGGATGTGCAAGAGGTTGATTTAAAGCTAGTGCGTCTTGCGAAGAAAATGGGTAATGATACACAAATTGTGACGAACGACTTTAACCTAAACAAAGTTTGCGAGCTACACCAAGTGAAGGTTTTAAACATTAATGATTTAGCAAATGCAGTAAAGCCTGTCGTTATTCCGGGTGAAGATATGCAAGTGATGGTGATTAAAGATGGGAAAGAGCATAATCAAGGGGTTGCTTATTTAGATGATGGCACAATGATCGTTGTTGAAGGTGGACGTAGCTATATTGGACAGGCAATTACAGTAACTGTAACAAGTGTTCTTCAAACATCAGCAGGTCGTATGATTTTTGCTAAACCAAAGGATGACTAGGAAGTGGTAAATGTGCAATATGAAGTAGTATTACCTGCTGCGGGAAGCGGAAAGCGAATGGGTGCAGGACAAAATAAGTTATTTTTAAATCTTTTAGAAAAACCAATTCTCATCCACACACTGGAGGTATTCGAACAGGATAGTCAGTGTACAGGTATTTGGCTTGCAGTAAAGCCAGAAGAGCGTGTATTTATTCAAGAAATGCTTGAGCAGTATGGAATTACTAAAGTTAAAGGTTTACCTGATGGTGGTGCAGAACGACAGCATTCCGTGCATTCATGCATGAAAGAAATGAAGCAGGTTGATATTGTGCTTGTGCATGATGCTGCGCGTCCATTTATTACGCATGACATTATTGCGAATCTTGTACAAAGTGCGTATGACTTTGGAGCTGCAATTGCGGGTGTTCGTGCGAAGGATACGATGAAAAAAGTACGAAATGGTGTTATTGAAGAGACAATTGATCGAGAAAGCTTATGGATGATTCAAACCCCACAAGCATTTCAATTCGATTTGATTGTGGAGGCAGAGGATGTCGCGGAGAAGGTAGGCTTTCTTGGCACAGATGAAGCAATGCTTGTTGAACGTCTCGGTCATGAGGTGCATATTGTAGAAAGTAGCTACGAAAATGTAAAGATGACAACGCAAGAAGATTTAGTTTTTGGTGAAGCGATATTGCGTAAACGTGCTTTGAATGCGAGTAGTTGAAGTGAGACAATAGGTGAATGAAAAGTAAAAAATCCCGTAAAGAAGTAGCGCTATAACTTCTCTACGGGATTTTATTTTAACCTGTAGTGAAAGCGAAGCGTCAGCTATGGAAGTCTCCCACCCCTATAGGTAGGAGATGAGTAGACACGAATACGGCGCCCTCGTAACAACAAATGTGAGGGAAACTAGAAGTCGAATTTTATAAAGCTTTGTCGAGACACTCATTTCCTAGGAAATATGTTAAAATGTGAGGGTATAATATAGAGTAAATATATAAGTGAAGGAAGGTGAATGAGACTGCCTTATAAGCTGAATAGAAGCTTTTTAAGTCTGCTTCAGTTGGTGGATTTTCTTTTTTTATTTATCTTATTTGACAGTCTCAAAATCATATGTTTCGAGTGGGACAAGGGTTTGATGTGCATGCATTTGAAGAAGGACGACCATTAATTATTGGAGGTATCACAATTCCTCATGAAAAAGGGCTAGTAGGGCATTCGGACGCAGATGTTTTATTACACACTGTAACAGATGCAGCGTTAGGGGCTATTGGTGAGGGAGATATCGGTCGTCATTTTCCAGATACAGATCCAGCATTCAAGGATGCAGATTCAGCGAAATTATTAGAGCATATTTGGAAGATTGTTGAGGATAAAGGCTATGTTCTAGGTAATGTGGATTGTACGATTATGGCACAACGTCCAAAAATGGCGCCTTATATTGAACAAATGCAAAATCGTATTGCTGAATTGCTTCATGCAGAGCCTTCTCAGGTGAATGTTAAAGCAACAACAACGGAGCGTTTAGGTTTTACAGGTCGCGAGGAAGGGATTGCTGCGATGGCGACAATCCTATTGATGAAGAAATAAAAGCAAGCTCTCGATGCTTTTATTTCCTGTAACAGAGTGGTAAAATGAACAAAGTCAATTTTTTGATCGAAAATTTAGGAGGCTTTTAATTATGGCGAAAGAAGTTCGTGTTCGTTACGCGCCTTCCCCTACTGGTTTCTTACATATCGGTGGAGCGCGTACAGCGTTATTTAACTATTTATATGCAAAACATCATAACGGTAAATTTATCGTACGTATTGAGGATACAGATATTGAGCGTAATGTAGAGGGCGGAGAAGCATCTCAGCTAGATAACTTAAAATGGTTAGGTATTGAATATGATGAGTCAATCGATATCGGTGGACCATATGCACCTTATCGTCAAATGGAACGTCTTGATATTTATAAAGAGCACGCTGAAAAACTACTAGAGCAAGGTTTAGCTTACAAATGCTTCTGTTCTTCTGAGAAATTAGAAGCGTCTCGTGAAGAACAAAAAGCACGAGGTGTAGCAGCTCCAACTTATGACGGTACTTGTCGTCATTTATCAGCAGAAGAAGTGGCTGCTAAAGAAGCTGCTGGTGAACCATTTACAATTCGTATGCGCGTACCTGAAAATGTAACATATGAATTTGAAGATTTAGTACGTGGACAAGTAGCATTTGAGTCGAAAGATGTTGGCGACTGGGTACTTGTTAAAGCAAACGGTATTCCGACATATAACTATGCGGTAGTGCTAGATGATCACTTTATGGAAATTTCTCATGTATTCCGTGGTGAAGAGCATTTATCGAATACACCAAAACAAATGATGATTTTTGATGCATTCGGCTGGGAATATCCACGCTTTGGTCATATGACATTAATCATTAATGAAAATCGTAAAAAATTATCAAAACGTGATGAATCCATTATTCAATTCGTCACACAATATAAAGATTTAGGTTACTTACCTGAAGCGATGTTCAACTTCTTCGCATTACTTGGTTGGTCTCCTGAAGGGGAAGAAGAGATTTTCTCAAAAGAAGACTTTATTAAAATCTTTGATGAAAAACGTCTTTCAAAATCACCATCTATGTTTGATAAACAAAAGCTTACTTGGATGAATAACCAATATATTAAAAAATTATCTTTAGAAGAAGTAGTGGCATTATCTTTACCACACTTACAAAAAGCTGGTTTATTACCAGAAGAGCTAACAGAAGAAGAACGTGCATGGGCTACAGATTTAATTGCACTTTATCATGATCAAATGAGCTTTGGTGCTGAAATTGTAGAACTATCTCGCCTATTCTTTAACGATCATATTGAATATGATGAAGAAGCAAAAGCAGTTTTAGCTGGTGAGCAGGTACCTGAGGTAATGACTGCATTTAAAGCACAGCTTGAAGGTTTAGAGGAATTGACACCTGATACTGTCAAAGCGGCTATTAAAGCTGTTCAAAAAGAAACAGGTCATAAAGGTAAAAATCTATTTATGCCAATTCGCGTTGTAACGACGGGTGAAACGCATGGCCCAGAACTTCCGAACGCAATTTGCCTAATTGGCAAACAGAAAACAATTGACCGTGTAGAAAAATTTGCGCAATAAGTAGAAATTGATTGACAATTTGATAGTTCGTTGTAAAATGTATTTACATTGAGAAAGCGTTGATAAGGAGAAGTAAGTGGCGCATGCTCTAAAGAGAGGACCATCACCGGCTGAAAGTGGTCTGAGCCTAGGTAAAACTGAAATGCACCTTTGAGCATAAAGCTGAACAAATAGTAGGCTTTGTCGATTCGTTCCCGTTACAGAACGTCCAGAGTGGAAGGTGTTGGCCTTCAATCAGAGTGGAACCGCGCAAATTTAGCGTCTCTGTCATTCCTTTTTGGGGATGATAGGGGCGCTTTTTATTTTCCTGACATATGTCAAATTCTACTCGAATAACTCTGCGGTGAAATCAACGTCCGCAATAGTATTTCAAAGACCGGTACTTGATAAGATCAAGGTAGATCAACATGAAAAGGGGGAGCTTTTGTGTTTAAAAGAATGAAGGAAGATGTAGAAACGATTTTTGAGAATGACCCGGCAGCGCGTAGTGTATTTGAAGTTATATTAACATACTCAGGTTTGCACGCTACTTGGGCACATCGAGTTGCTCATTGGTTCTTTAAGAAACGTTTTTATTTTATAGCCCGTACTATTTCACAAATTAGTCGCTTCTTTACTGGAATTGAAATTCATCCTGGAGCGAAAATCGGTCGACGTTTCTTTATTGACCATGGGATGGGCGTTGTTATTGGTGAAACATGTGAGATTGGTGATAATGTAACGTTGTATCAAGGTGTAACGTTAGGTGGTACAGGGAAAGAAAAGGGAAAACGCCATCCGACATTGGAGGATAATGTACTAGTTGCAACAGGTGCAAAAGTTTTAGGTTCTATTACAATTGGCGAAAATAGTAAAATTGGTGCAGGCTCAGTAGTCTTAAAAGAAGTACCGCCAAATGCAACAGTTGTCGGTATTCCTGGTAAAATAGTGATTAAGGATGGAGTCCGTCTAGAGAAAAAACTAGACCACCAAAATATACCTGACCCTGTAGAAGAACGTTGTCAAGCTTTCGAGAAGCAGATTGCAACATTGAATCAGGAAATCGAACGCTTACAAAAGGAGAGAGAAACACAATGAGTATTCAAATTTTCAACTCATTAACACGACAAAAGGAAACTTTCGTACCGCTGGAGGAAGGCAAAGTAAAAATGTACGTTTGTGGCCCGACAGTTTATAACTATATTCATATTGGGAATTCACGACCTGTAATTGTCTACGATACAGTGCGACGTTATTTTCAATACAAAGGCTACGATGTGAAGTTTGTTTCAAATTTCACAGATGTGGACGACAAAATTATAAAGACTGCAAATGAACTAGGAGAAGAAGTTCATGAATTAACGGAACGCTTCATAGCTGCATATTTTGAAGATGTTACAGCGTTAGGCTGCAAGAAAGCGGATGTGCATCCACGCGTGACAGAGCATATGGATGATATCATTCAATTTATTCAAGTTTTAATCGATAAAGGCTATGCTTATGAGTCAGCTGGTGATGTTTATTATCGAACTCGCAAATTCAATGGTTACGGTAAATTGTCTCATCAATCGGTGGATGATTTAAAAATTGGTGCTCGTATAGAAGCGGGCGAGAAAAAAGATGATGCGTTAGATTTTGCTCTATGGAAAGCTGTGAAGCCGGGTGAAATTTACTGGGAAAGTCCTTGGGGAAAAGGGCGCCCAGGTTGGCATATTGAATGCTCTGTAATGGCACGTGAGCATTTAGGTGATACTATTGACATTCATGCGGGTGGGCAAGATTTAACATTCCCGCATCATGAAAATGAAATTGCACAATCAGAAGCTCATAATGATAAAGCATTTGCTCGTTATTGGATGCACAATGGGTATATTAATATTGATAATGAAAAAATGTCCAAATCACTTGGTAATTTTATACTCGTCAATGATATTCGTAAACAAATTGACCCACAAGTTTTACGCTTCTTTATGCTTTCTGTGCATTATCGTCATCCGATTAATTTTGCGAAGGATTTAGTAGATGCAGCAGCAAATGGTTTAGAACGAATTCATACAGCCTATAACAATGTGAAACACCGTTTAACAGCAACTGCGAGCTTAGGTAATCACTCAGAAGAATGGCTTGAAAAAATTGCTGAACAAAAAGCTTATTTTGAAGAAGCAATGGATGATGACTTTAATACAGCCAATGCCATTTCTGTATTATTTGAATTAGCGCGTATCGCAAATATTTATCTAAATGAAACAAATACTGATGAAAAAGTATTAGTAAGCTTTGCTGAAACTTTTGAGGTGCTAGGTGACGTCTTAGGTATTGAATTTGCAAAAGAAGAAGAGCTATTAGACGAAGAAATTGAAGCACTTTTACAGGAGCGTGTAGAAGCACGTAAAAATCGTGATTTTGCTCGTTCGGATGAAATTCGTGACCATTTGCAAGCGCAAGGTATCATTTTAGAAGATACGCGACAAGGAACTAGATGGAAACGAGGGTAAGTAACTTGGATAAACTCCGCAACGAAGATGTTAAGCAATTGAATGCATTAGCGTTGGCCTATATGGGAGACGCAGTTTTAGAACAAAAGATACGAGAGCATTTATTACGTGCTGGCCGTGTCAAACCCAACACACTTCATAGAGAAGCGACACGTTACGTATCAGCGAAAGCACAATCTATGATCGTACATCGAATGATGGATGAAGGATTTTTAACAGAGGAGGAGTTGGCTGTGTTCCGTCGTGGACGCAATGCCAAATCCGGCTCTGTGCCAAAAAATACGGATGTTCAAACATACCGTAATAGCTCAGGCTTTGAAGCTGTGCTTGGTAGTTTATATTTATTAAATGAATTAGAACGCGTTTATGCAATCATTGCATACGCTATTCAAATAATCGAGGAATCGAAAGGAGTGTCAAATTAATGGCAGAGCAAAATGGTGAAATTATTGCCGGTAAAAACCCAGTGTTAGAAGCACTTCGTTCAGGCCGCGATATGAATAAAGTATGGATTGCAGAAGGTGTGAAAAAATCGGGGGTTAATGAACTGCTCGATTTAGCACGAGAACGTGGAGTCATCGTTCAGTTTGTTCCGAAAAAAAAGGTAGATCAATTATCGAGTGCCAATCACCAAGGAATAGTTGCCTCTGTTGCAGCATATAAATATGCAGAGCTAGAGGATTTATTTGCTGCGGCAGCAAAAAAACAAGAAGATCCGTTCTTCTTAATTTTAGATGAGTTGGAGGACCCGCATAATCTAGGTTCTATTATGCGAACTGCTGATGCGATTGGTGCACATGGTATTATTATTCCAAAGCGCCGTTCTGTGAGTTTGACAGCTGTAGTGGCAAAGGCATCAACTGGAGCAATTGAACATGTGCCTGTAGTGCGTGTTAATAACCTAGCACAGACGGTTGATGAGCTGAAAGAACGAGGGGTATGGATTGCGGGTACAGATGCAAAAGGTTCTGCAGACTATCGTAAAATGGATGCCACATTGCCACTTGCGATTATTATTGGTAGTGAAGGTAAAGGAATGGGCCGCTTATTAAAAGAGAAATGTGAGTTTTTATATCATTTACCAATGGTTGGACATGTCACATCACTAAATGCATCAGTAGCTGCTGCAATTTTAATGTACGAAGTGTATCGTAAACGTCAAGAAGCGAATGATTGACGATGAACAACATTTTGCTTGTTGACGGTTATAATATGATAGGAGCTTGGAAAGAGCTACGACCATTACGTGATACTAATTTTGAAGATGCCCGTAAAAGATTAATTGAGCTTATGGCTGAGTATAAAGCAGCTATGGGGTGGCGCGTAATTATAGTTTTTGACGCACATCTTGTACCGGGTGTCGAGCAAACTTATTTAGAAAATGATGTTGAAGTCATTTATACACGGAAAAACGAAACAGCAGATGAACGTATTGAAAAAATGACGCACGAACTAAAAGCTAGAAATGTGCAGATTCACGTAGCAACCTCTGATATGGCAGAGCAAAATGTTATTTTTGGTAACGGTGCTCTTCGAAAATCGGCAAGAGAGCTAGAAATTGATCTGGGTATTATCCAGCATAAAATTTCTCATGATGTGAAACGAAAGCAAGATAGCAAGCCGCCTTCTCGCATAGAGCTAAGGCCCGATGTTGCTTTGGCCTTTGAAAAATGGCGGCGTGGTTTGAAATGATTGATTGACGCATATTTTCCAATTCCGTTATACTGTTCCTAATTATCTGTTGTAGCTGAGGTGATACCATGTTTAAAAATAGTATTGTACAAGTGACACAAGATTTTGAACGATTCAATGATGAAGAACTTATTGAAATGGTGCATCAAGGTAATACAGATGCGTTGGATTTTTTAATTACGAAATACCGTTTGTTAGTGAGAGCAAAGGCTAGATCTTATTTTTTAATTGGTGCAGATAAGGAAGACATTGTCCAAGAGGGCATGATTGGTTTGTATAAAGCTATTCGTGATTTTAAGGGAGATAAGCTTGCTTCTTTTCGAGCTTTTGCTGAACTGTGTATTACAAGACAGATTATTACGGCTATTAAAACAGCTACAAGACAGAAGCATATACCACTAAATTCTTATGTTTCTTTGGACAAGCCTATTTTTGATGAAGAGTCAGACCGTACATTAATGGATGTATTAACCGGCGCTATTATGGATGATCCGGAAGAATTAATGATTCATAGAGAAGAGTTTGGCTACTTAGAAGAAAAGATGGGTGAGATTTTAAGTGAATTAGAGCTACAAGTGTTAGCTCTATACTTAGATGGACAGTCTTATCATGAAATTTCTGAGAAATTAAATCGTCATGTGAAGTCTATTGACAATGCATTGCAGCGAGTAAAGCGTAAATTAGAGCGACATTTAGTTCTTGAAGAAATGTCTTAGTGGTTTTATGCCTTTATTGACATTGACAAATATAGGTGTTAGTCTTGAAAAGACAAAGTGCCGAAAAGGTGATAAAATGGCAAAAAAAGTCGTTCTAAATTGCGAAAAATGCGGATCGAGAAATTATACGTTTCCAGCTAAGGAAGATTCAACTGTACGCCTCGAATTAAAGAAATTTTGCTCGCATTGCAATGAACATACAGTGCATAAACAAACGCTATAAAATAATTTGTAAATAGACAGATATGATTGATTCGGAGGTTAGGCTAGAATGGGTAAGATTAAAGGCTTTTTCAGTAATGTAATGTCGGAAATGCGCAAAACAAGCTGGCCAAAAAGTAAAGAACTGACGAAATATACAGTCGTTGTAATTTCAACTGTTGTAATTATGGCTTTATTTTTTGTGTTAGCAGACTTAGGTATTTCATCATTATTCCGCTGGTACTTAGATCTATAATTTAGTAAATAGCATGTTAATACTTCTGAAATAGCCCGTCATTACAATAAACGGGTTTTTTCGTTTGCTTTATCTTCAGTCAGAATGAAGGTAAAGCCTCCGGCGGGTGTCGCGGTTTTTAAAAGGAATGAATTGTCGAGCGTAATTCAATGACACAATTACGCCAAGGAGAAATTGAAGAAACGAACAGCAGTAAAATATTCTCAATGTGATAAATATGCTACTAGGGATAGTATGAGGGTAGCGATAGATGACTATGCTAGATTTGGTATATATCATCAGGCTTTCGCTAGCAATGCGAAAGCTATGTTTTTCTAATGAGCAGTTTGTGAAAAGAGTAAAGGTTGCGTTTAGCATATCGTGATTCGTTTTCACTTTTATTTGTAAGGGAGGGACGGACGAGGAGTCCTAGTAGTTATGGAGAAAAATTGGTATGTTGTTCATACGTATTCAGGGTATGAAAACCGTGTAAAAGCAAACCTAGAGAAACGTGTAGAAACAATGGGTATGCAGGATAAGATTTTCCGTGTTATTGTGCCTGAACACGAAGAAACAGAAATGAAGGATGGGAAAAAGCGTACAATGATGCGTAAAGTTTTCCCTGGTTACGTTTTAGTAGAGCTAATTATGACGGATGATTCATGGTATGTTGTACGTAATACACCAGGTGTAACTGGCTTTATCGGTTCATCTGGTGGCGGTGCGAAGCCGACACCTTTATTACCTGAAGAAGCGGACCGTCTACTACAACAAATGGGTATGACTGACAAAGTTGTCGAAATTGATATTTCTGTTGGAGAAGCAGTAGAAGTATTGGAAGGACCTTTTGCGCACTTCCAAGGACGCGTTGAAGAGATTGACGCTGAAAAAGGTAAGCTAAAAGTTTCTGTCGATATGTTTGGTCGCGAAACAATTATGGAACTAGATTTTGAGCAAGTACAAAAATTATAGTTCTAGTAACTAAAGTGTCATATGTCTAAGACGTATGTCGCAGAATTTGTTAATTACTACTTGCTTAAAAAAATTAAAAGTGGTATCATTTCAAAGGTCAGACTGTCATACTTTGGTTTGACGTCTGCTATGATAATTTTAATGTTATCGGCACTTAGCTGACAGACAGATATTGAGTGGGAGGGGCAACCCAATTACCACATCACGGACTTAAGGAGGTGTGTCTCGTGGCTAAAAAAGTTATTAAAGTTGTTAAACTTCAAATCCCTGCAGGTAAAGCAAACCCAGCTCCACCAGTTGGTCCTGCATTAGGTCAAGCAGGTGTGAACATCATGGGATTCTGTAAAGAATTCAACGCTCGTACTGCAGACCAAGCTGGTCTTATTATTCCAGTTGAAATTTCAGTATTTGAGGACCGTTCATTCACTTTCATTACAAAAACTCCGCCGGCAGCAGTTCTACTTAAAGTAGCAGCTGGTATCCAATCTGGATCTGGTGAACCAAATCGTAAAAAAGTGGCAACGGTTAAACGTGATAAAGTTCGCGAAATCGCTGAAACTAAAATGCCAGACCTTAACGCTGCTTCAGTAGAAGCTGCAATGTTAATGGTTGAAGGTACTGCACGAAGCATGGGTATTGTTATCGAAGACTAATCCCAGTTACTTGATGATGTATTTGTTTTTTGGAAGGTTGCGGAGTTTCTTTGTGAACGCGCAACCTTTATTCGTGGGAGGTAAAATCCGCTATAACCACAATCAAGGAGGAATTATATAATGGCTAAAAAAGGTAAAAAACTGCAAGATGCAGCAAAATTAATCGACCGTAACGCAGTATACGGTGCGCAAGAAGCAATCGAACTTGCTCAAAAAACTAGCACAGTGAACTTCGACGCTACTGTAGAAGTTGCTTTCCGTTTAGGAATCGATACTCGTAAAAATGACCAACAAATCCGTGGTGCAGTAGTGCTACCAAACGGTACTGGTAAAACTCAACGCGTATTAGTATTCGCTAAAGGTGAAAAACTTAAAGAAGCTGAAGCAGCTGGTGCTGACTATGTAGGCGATGCAGAATACATCCAAAAAATCCAACAAGGTTGGTTCGATTTCGATGTAATCGTTGCAACTCCTGACATGATGGGTGAAGTTGGTAAACTTGGTCGTGTATTAGGACCTAAAGGTTTAATGCCAAACCCTAAAACTGGTACAGTTACTTTCGATGTAACAAAAGCTATCGGTGAAATCAAAGCTGGTAAAGTAGAATACCGTGCTGATAAAGCTGGTATCATCCACGCTCCTATCGGGAAAGCTTCATTCTCTACAGAAAAATTAGTAGAAAACTTCTTAGCTGTATTTGATGTAGTGCAAAAAGCAAAACCTGCTGCAGCTAAAGGTACTTACATGAAATCTGTAAACGTTACAACTACAATGGGTCCAGCTATTAAAGTTGATGCTTCAAGCGTAGTAGTAAAATAATTAACGTTTTTATATAAATCTGTTGACGGCGTCGTCTATCTATGATAAGATGATTGCTGTTGTGAATCATCCATTTGTACCGTAGACAGTAGGAGTGACTTGTCACTTAATGATCCTACCGAGGACATCGGAATTCGGATTCTTATTTAAAGATGATGACTTTCAGCCTCTGTGTCTATTTTGACCCAGGGGCTTTTCTTTTGTCGGTATAAATGACCCATTCTAATAGGAGGTGTCATCATGAGCAAAGCAATCGAAAACAAACAAGTACAAGTTCAAGAGATTACTGAGAAATTCCAAAACGCTGCTTCTGTAGTAGTTGTGGATTACCGTGGTCTTAACGTTGCACAAGTAACTGAGCTTCGTAAACAACTTCGTGAAGCTGGTGTTGAGTTCAAAGTTTACAAAAACACTTTAACACGTCGTGCTACTGAAGCTGTTGGCCTTGAAGGAATCAACGATGTATTAGTTGGTCCTAACGCAATTGCGTTCTCAAATGAAGATGTTGTAGCTCCTGCTAAAATCATCAACGAGTTCGCTAAGAAAAATGAAGCTTTAGAAATTAAAGCAGGTATTATTGAAGGTACAATCTCTTCTGTTGAAGATGTTAAAGCACTTGCAGAACTTCCATCACGCGAAGGTCTTCTATCTATGCTTTTATCTGTACTTCAAGCTCCAGTGCGCAACTTCGCACTTGCAACAAAAGCTGTTGCAGACCAAAAAGAAGAACAAGGCGCGTAATTTCGTACGCACTTTAACTTCCGCGGCATGACCGCAACAATAAAAACATTATCCAATTAGGAGGAAATTATAATGAATAAAGAGCAAATCTTAGAAGCTATCAAAGCTATGACAGTTCTTGAATTAAACGATTTAGTAAAAGCTATCGAAGAAGAATTCGGTGTAACAGCTGCTGCTCCTGTAGCAGTAGTAGGTGCTGCTGCTGGCGCTGCTGAAGAAAAAACTGAGTTTGACGTAGTATTAGCATCTGCTGGTGCTGAAAAAATCAAAGTAATCAAAGTGGTTCGTGAAATCACTGGTTTAGGTCTTAAAGAAGCTAAAGAAGTTGTAGATAACGCTCCTAAAGCTCTTAAAGAAGGCGTTTCTAAAGATGAAGCTGAACAAATCAAAGCTAAACTTGAAGAAGTTGGCGCATCTGTAGAAGTTAAGTAATCTCGCATTACTTTTAAACAAAAGGAAAGCTCGTCATTGTGGCGAGCTTTTTTCTTCATTCTGAGGAGGCGTGGAAATGTCAGATCACTATTATACGAATAAGCCTCAAACTGAGAGCAAACCTCGTCACTGGACATTCAAGTTGTTAGGGCATACGTTTTCCTTTGAAACGGATGCAGGTGTATTTAGTAAAAGCGAAGTAGATTTTGGATCCCGTGTTTTAATAGATGCTTTTCAAATGCCTGATATTGATGGTGCGATTTTTGATGTGGGGTGTGGGTACGGACCGATCGGATTATCGATTGCTAAAACAAACCCAGACCGTACCGTTTTTATGATGGATATCAATGAACGTGCTGTTGCACTCTCACAAAAAAATGCGCAAGTAAACGGAGTTCAAAATGTACGGATATTTGTGAGTGACGGACTATCGAAGGTTGGCAATGATGTAAACGCCGCAGCTATTTTAACCAATCCTCCAATTCGCGCAGGAAAGGAAACAATTTTCCGCTTTTACGACGGAGCTTATGATAAGTTAGTGTCATCTGGTGAGCTGTGGGTAGTCATACAGAAGAAGCAAGGTGCACCATCAACGGTAAGTTACCTAGAAGAAAAATTTTCTGAAGTCGATGTTGTGGAGAAGAAAAAAGGGTACTGGATAGTACGTGCGAAAAAATAAGTGAAATATGCATAATTTATTGACTTGACAAATCGGCTATGATAATATGATACAATGCAAAAATATTATTTTGAGGTCGTATGCCCTTTTTGTATATGATTGTTATAATGTGGGTATACTTGCCAAGATAAGTTTAGTTAACCGAAAATGAGATCTTTTTGAAGACTCGTTTTCTTTTTGTCTTTCGAAATCATACACTATTTGTATGATTTTGCAAAGACCTAATATCGCTTTATTGAGGGGTGAATGAGTTGACAGGTCAACTAGTTCAGTATGGACAACACCGCCAGCGTAGAAGCTTTGCGCGTATTAACGAGGTGCTTGAGCTTCCAAATCTGATTGAGATTCAAACGGCGTCTTACGAGTGGTTCCTTGAAGAAGGTTTACGTGAAATGTTCCGTGACATTTCGCCGATCGAGGACTTTACAGGTAATCTTTCATTAGAATTCATCGATTATTCATTAGGAGATCCTAAGTATGATGTAGATGAATGTAAAGAGCGAGATGTTACTTACGCGGCTCCATTACGTGTGAAAGTACGTCTTTACAACAAAGAAACAGACGAAGTGAAGGAACAGGATGTCTTCATGGGTGACTTCCCATTAATGACAGAGACAGGTACGTTCATTATCAATGGTGCTGAACGTGTTATCGTTTCACAATTAGTCCGTTCACCAAGTGTGTATTTCCATGATAAAACTGATAAAAACGGTAAGAAAGGTTTCGGAGCGACAGTTATTCCTAACCGTGGTGCATGGTTAGAGTATGAAACTGATGCAAAAGATGTAGTATATGTGCGTATTGACCGTACTCGTAAGCTACCAGTAACAGTGTTACTTCGTGCATTAGGCTTCGGTTCAGACCAAGAAATTATCGATATTATCGGTGACAACGAATATTTACGTAATACGTTAGAAAAAGATAACTCTGAAAGTACTGAAAAAGCACTTTTAGAAATCTATGAACGTTTACGTCCAGGTGAGCCACCAACAGTTGAAAGTGCGAAGAGTTTATTATACTCTCGTTTCTTCGATGCAAAACGCTATGATTTAGCGAATGTTGGTCGCTACAAAATGAATAAAAAGCTTCATATCAAAAATCGTTTATTTAACCAAACGATTGCTGAAACGCTTGTAGACCCAGAAACAGGCGAAATTTTAGTAGAGAAGGGTACAGTTCTTGACCGCCGTACTTTAGATAAAATCTTACCGTATCTAGAAGATTCATCAAAAGGAATCGGTTACCGCACTTTATCACAAGTAGGTGGAGTGCTTGAGGATGATGTAACAATCCAATCTATTAAAATTTATGCACCAAAAGATGAAGCGCAAAAAGAAATCAATATTATTGGTAATGCGTACATCGATGAAGAAGTGAAGAATATTACGCCTGCTGACGTATTATCTTCAGTAAGTTATTTCTTCAACTTGCTTTACCAAGTAGGGGCAACGGATGATATCGACCACTTAGGTAACCGTCGTCTACGCTCTGTTGGTGAGCTTTTACAAAATCAATTCCGTATCGGTTTATCCCGTATGGAACGTGTAGTACGTGAGCGTATGTCTATTAACGATACAGCTGCTATCGTACCTCAGCAATTAATTAATATCCGTCCAGTAATTGCGTCAATTAAAGAGTTCTTTGGTAGCTCTCAATTATCACAATTCATGGACCAAACAAACCCATTGGCAGAGTTAACGCATAAGCGTCGTCTATCTGCGTTAGGACCTGGTGGTTTAACACGTGAGCGTGCTGGTTTCGAAGTACGTGACGTTCACTATTCTCACTATGGTCGTATGTGTCCAATCGAGACACCAGAGGGTCCAAACATTGGGTTAATCAACTCATTATCTTCATTTGCCAAAGTAAATAAATTCGGATTCATTGAAACACCTTATCGTCGTATTGACCATGAGACAGGTAAAGTAACGGATCAAATTGATTACTTAACAGCTGATGAAGAAGATAACTACTATGTAGCACAAGCGAACTCACTATTAAATCCTGATGGCACATTCGCTAAAGACGAAGTAGTAGGTCGTTTCCGTGGGGATAATACAGTATTTAATAAATCGCAAATGGACTACATGGATGTATCTCCTAAACAAGTAGTGTCAGCTGCGACTGCATGTATCCCGTTCTTAGAAAACGATGACTCGAACCGTGCACTTATGGGTGCCAACATGCAACGTCAAGCAGTTCCTCTTCTTAACCCAGAAGCACCATTTGTTGGTACTGGTATGGAACATGTTGATGCGCGTGACTCAGGTGCGGCTGTAGTAGCGAAATATGACGGTATTGTTGAGCATGTTGAAGCTCGCTCTATCCATGTTCGCCGTATTGAAGTCGTTGACGGTAAAGAGGTTAAAGGCGATTTAACAAAATATAAATTACAAAAATTCATTCGTTCTAACCAAGGTACTTCATACAACCAACGTCCACTTGTAAAAGTTGGCGAACGTGTGAAACCTCGTGACATTTTAGCAGACGGTCCATCTATGGAAAATGGTGAACTTGCTCTTGGTCGTAACGTACTTGTTGCGTTCATGACTTGGAACGGCTTTAACTATGAGGATGCTGTTATCATGAGCGAACGCCTTGTAAAAGACGATGTCTATACATCTGTTCATATTGAAGAATATGAATCAGAGTCTCGTGATACAAAATTAGGACCTGAAGAAATCACTCGTGATATTCCAAACGTCGGGGAAGATGCACTTCGTAACTTAGATGAACGTGGTATCATTCGTGTTGGTGCGGAAGTACGTGACGGTGACATTCTTGTAGGTAAAGTAACACCTAAAGGGGTTACAGAATTAACAGCTGAAGAACGCTTATTACATGCTATCTTCGGTGAAAAAGCTCGTGAAGTTCGTGATACTTCATTACGTGTACCACATGGTGCTGGCGGTATTATTCTTGACGTAAAAGTATTTAACCGTGAAGATGGCGATGAATTACCACCGGGTGTTAACCAATTAGTTCGTGCTTACATTGTTCAAAAACGTAAAATTCGCGTAGGGGACAAAATGGCCGGACGTCATGGTAACAAAGGGGTTATCTCTCGTATCTTACCGGAAGAGGATATGCCATTCATGCCAGACGGTACTCCTGTTGATATCATGTTAAACCCACTTGGTGTACCTTCTCGTATGAACATCGGACAAGTTTTAGAGCTACACTTAGGTATGGCTTCTCGTTACTTAGGCGTTCATATGGCAACTCCAGTATTTGATGGTGCCAACGAGGAAGATGTTTGGGAAACGATGGAAGAGGCAGGTATGAACCGTGATGGTAAAACAATCCTGTATGATGGACGTTCAGGTGAACCATTTGATAACCGTGTATCAGTAGGTGTCATGTATATGATCAAACTTGCTCACATGGTTGATGATAAACTTCACGCACGTTCAACTGGTCCTTACTCACTTGTAACTCAACAGCCACTTGGTGGTAAAGCACAGTTCGGTGGACAACGTTTTGGTGAGATGGAGGTATGGGCACTTGAAGCATACGGTGCTGCATACACACTTCAAGAAATCTTAACAGTTAAATCCGACGACGTTGTTGGTCGTGTGAAAACATACGAAGCAATCGTTAAAGGTGAAAGTGTGCCAGAGCCAGGCGTTCCTGAATCATTCAAAGTATTGATTAAAGAACTTCAATCTCTTGGTATGGATGTGAAGATGCTAACAGTCAATGATGAAGAGGTAGAGCTTCGCGACTTAGACGAGGAAGACGATCTTCAACCAGCTGATGCACTTAACATTGCACCACAGCAAGATACAGAAGAAGAGCCAGTAGAGTCTTTTGAATAATGGAAAACGTTAATTCACATTCTTTGTGAACACGGTCAAAGTTATTTTTCAAATTAGTCGGGCAGGATTTAACGCCCTGTCCGACTTTTTCTTTCAATAAATCATTCTATTTTTAATCTTTTGCTAAAGAGCAATGATTCTTGCAAACGATTATCGAGCTGCGTAAAAGAGTCTTTATAAAGACCTATACTAGAGGGAGGTAGGCTCCTTGATAGACGTTAATGAATTTGAATATATGAAAATTGGTTTAGCTTCTCCTGACAAGATCCGTTCTTGGTCATACGGTGAAGTTAAAAAACCTGAAACGATTAACTATCGTACTTTAAAACCAGAAAAAGATGGTTTATTCTGTGAGCGTATTTTCGGTCCAACTAAGGACTGGGAGTGTCATTGTGGTAAATACAAACGTGTACGCTATAAAGGCGTAGTTTGTGATCGTTGTGGAGTAGAAGTAACACGCGCTAAAGTTCGCCGTGAACGTATGGGCCACATCGAATTAGCGGCACCAGTATCTCATATCTGGTACTTCAAAGGTATTCCTAGCCGTATGGGTCTTATTTTAGATATGTCCCCACGTGCATTAGAAGAAGTAATTTACTTTGCTTCATACGTTGTAATCGAACCAGGTGCTACAAACTTAGAAAGTAAACAACTACTTTCTGAAAAAGAGTACCGCGCATATCGCGAAAAATTCGGTAACACATTCGAAGCATCTATGGGTGCAGAAGCAATTAAAAAATTATTAGGCAAAATTGATCTTGAAGATGAAACTCAATCTTTAAAAGAAGAGTTGAAATCAGCGCAAGGTCAACGTCGTACACGTGCCATTAAACGTCTTGAAGTTGTTGAATCATTCCGTAACTCAGGGAACTCTCCTGAATGGATGATTTTAGATGTACTACCGGTTATTCCACCAGAGCTTCGTCCGATGGTGCAATTAGATGGTGGCCGTTTCGCAACTTCTGACTTAAACGATTTATATCGCCGTGTCATCAACCGTAATAACCGTTTAAAACGTTTACTAGACCTTGGTGCTCCAAGTATCATCGTACAAAACGAAAAACGTATGTTACAAGAAGCTGTTGATGCATTAATCGATAACGGTCGTCGTGGTCGTCCTGTAACAGGTCCTGGTAACCGTCCATTAAAATCACTTTCACATATGCTGAAAGGTAAACAAGGTCGTTTCCGCCAAAACTTACTTGGTAAACGTGTTGACTACTCTGGTCGTTCGGTTATCGTAGTAGGTCCAAACTTAAAAATGTACCAATGTGGTCTACCAAAAGAAATGGCAATTGAATTATTCAAGCCTTTCGTGATGAAAGAGTTAGTAGAACGTGGTCTTGCACATAATATTAAATCTGCTAAACGTAAAATCGAGCGTTTAAACAACGATGTATGGGACGTTTTAGAAGATGTAATTCGTGAGCATCCAGTATTACTAAACCGTGCACCAACGCTTCACCGTCTTGGTATTCAAGCGTTTGAACCAACATTAGTTGAAGGTCGTGCTATTCGTCTTCACCCATTAGTATGTACAGCTTACAACGCTGACTTCGATGGTGACCAAATGGCGGTTCACGTACCATTATCAGCGGAAGCGCAAGCAGAGGCTCGTCTTCTAATGCTTGCTGCACAAAACATCCTGAACCCGAAAGACGGTAAACCGGTTGTAACACCATCTCAAGATATGGTATTAGGGAACTACTACTTAACACTTGAACGTGAAGCAGCTCGCGGTGAAGGAACAGCTTTCTATGGTCCAAACGAAGTATTAATTGCATATGATACAGGTCATGTTCATTTGCATACTCGTATTGCGATTAAAGCAAGTTCGTTAAATAACCCAACATTTACTGAGGAACAAAATAATATGTTCCTATTAACGACTGTTGGTAAAGTAATCTTTAACGAAATTTTACCTAAATCATTCCCATATATTAATGAGCCAACTGCATTCAACTTAGAACAAGAAACACCTGACAAATACTTTGTTAACTTAACAATTGATGAAGAAACGTTAAAAGAGCTTGAAGCAGATGCTACTTATAATGGTCTTGATGAAAAAGGTAAAGTTGAAGCACAACGCACAGCTGTACTGCGCAAACACTTTGCATCAGTTCCAGTTGTAAATCCATTCCGTAAAAAATTCTTAGGTAATATCATTGCTGAAGTATTTAAACGTTTCCACATTACTGAAACATCTAAAATGCTTGACCGTATGAAGAACCTAGGATTCAAATATTCAACACGCGCTGGTATCACTGTAGGTGTATCTGACATCGTCGTATTACCAGACAAAGGTGAAATTTTAGCGGAAGCTCAAGAAAAAGTAGATAAAGTTCAAGCGCAATTCCGTCGTGGTTTCATCACTGAAGATGAGCGTTATGATCGCGTTATCTCAAGCTGGAGTGCTGCGAAAGATGAAATTCAATCTAAGCTAATGAAGTCTCTTGAGAAAACAAACCCAATCTTTATGATGTCTGACTCAGGTGCCCGTGGTAACGCATCTAACTTTACACAGTTAGCTGGTATGCGTGGTCTGATGGCCAACCCGGCTGGTCGTATCATTGAACTTCCAATTAAATCTTCATTCCGTGAAGGTTTAACGGTATTAGAGTACTTCATCTCAACTCACGGTGCTCGTAAAGGTCTTGCCGATACAGCCCTAAAAACTGCCGATTCAGGTTACTTAACACGTCGTCTTGTTGACGTTGCACAAGATGTAATTGTTCGTGAGGATGACTGTGGAACTGACCGAGGTTTAACAATCGGTGCGTTAATGGAAGGCACAGAGTTAATTGAAGCGTTAGATGAACGTATTATCGGTCGTCATACGAAGAAAACAATCGTGCATCCAGAAACAGGTGAAGTGATCTTAGAAAAAGATGGCTTAATCGATCAAGATATCGCTCGTACAGTTATTGAGGTTGGTATCGAGGAAGTAACAATCCGTTCAGCATTCACATGTAATACAAAACATGGTGTATGTAAAAAATGTTACGGCATGAACTTGGCAACAGGTGAAAAGGTTGAAGTTGGGGAAGCAGTGGGTATCATTGCGGCTCAATCAATCGGTGAACCAGGTACACAGTTAACAATGCGTACATTCCATACTGGTGGGGTTGCCGGTGACGATATTACACAAGGTCTTCCACGTATCCAAGAGATCTTCGAAGCACGTAATCCAAAAGGTCAATCTGTTATTTCAGAAATTACTGGTACTGTTTCGGATATCACTGAAATCCGTGAAGGTCTAAAAGAAATTACAATTCAAGGTGACGTAGAAACTCGTAAATATCAAGCACCTTATAATGCACGTCTAAAAGTTGTCGAAGGTGACACAGTAGAACGTGGTCAAGTTTTAACAGAGGGTTCTATCGATCCAAAACAATTATTAAAAGTAAAAGACGTTTCAACAGTTCAAGAATATTTACTAAAAGAAGTACAAAAAGTATACCGTATGCAAGGGGTAGAAATTGGAGACAAACATATCGAGGTAATGGTTCGCCAAATGCTTCGTAAAGTTCGTGTAATCGAAGCTGGTGACACTGAATTATTACCAGGTTCATTACTAGATATTCACCAATTCACAGAGGCAAACGTAGACGCTGTTATGAATGGCAAAAACCCTGCAACTTGCCGCCCTGTAATTCTAGGTATTACAAAAGCTTCTCTTGAAACAGAATCATTCTTATCCGCTGCATCATTCCAAGAAACAACTCGTGTGTTAACGGATGCTGCTATTAAAGGAAAACGTGATGAACTTCTTGGTCTGAAGGAAAACGTAATTATCGGTAAACTTGTTCCTGCAGGTACTGGTATGCAACGTTACCGTCAAATCCGTATTGAAAAAGATGAGCTTGACACAGAAGACTTAGTTTCTGCTGAATAATCATTAAAATAAGTACCGAAGAGGTGTGTTTTTAGCATCTCTTCGGGCTTTTTAAAGATATTAGTTGACAGTTGAAATTGGTAATGATAATATATTGAAGGTTGATAGTTAACTGTCTGTACTTCGGAGGATATGAAAATGTCTTATGATAAAGTAAGGGCAAGTCAAACAATCATAGGTACAAAGCAAGCAGTAAAAGCAATGCAAGCTGGTTCAGTGAAAGAACTTTTTGTGGCACTCGATGCAGACAATTGGGTAACCGATTCGGCCATATCTTTCGCGAGAGAAATCGGTATACCAGTTATTCTTGTTGAGTCCAAAAAGGAACTGGGCAAGGCCTGTGGAATCCATGTTGGAGCTGCGGTAGTTGCGATTACTGTAGAGTAGTTTTTGTGTATTAAACACAAAGACTTTGTTTTTACCCAAAAAATGAACCACCTGGATGTGTGGTATTAACAAGGAATAAATGAAGGGAGGAAAAATCGATGCCTACAATTAACCAATTAGTACGTAAGCCTCGTCAATCTAAAATCACGAAATCAAAATCACCAGCGTTAAACAAAGGATATAACTCATTTAAAAAATCTTTAACTGATGTTAAGTCTCCACAAAAACGCGGAGTTTGTACTCGTGTGGGTACAATGACACCTCGTAAACCAAACTCAGCGTTACGTAAATACGCTCGTGTACGTTTAACTAACCAAATCGAGGTTACAGCTTATATCCCAGGTGAAGGCCACAACTTACAAGAGCACAGTGTTGTTCTTATCCGTGGCGGACGCGTAAAAGACTTAGCGGGTGTTCGTTACCATATCGTACGTGGAGCTCTTGATACAGCTGGTGTAAACGGTCGTTTACAATCACGTTCTAAATACGGAACAAAACGCCCTAAAGAAAAAAAATAATTTAACATTATTAAGCGCTGCTTAATAATAAACATAAGTAGTTGTCGCAAATTTCTAATCTTGCTAGCAGATTGGAATTTTTTGCGGCAAATATGGCAAGACAATTCTTTTAAAATAAATCGATAACTATTCGAAAGGAGGAAAACACATGCCTCGTAAAGGTCCTGTTTCCAAACGTGACGTGTTACCAGATCCAATTTATAGTTCAAAACTAGTAACTCGTTTAATTAATAAAATGATGGTTGATGGTAAAAGAGGTACTTCTCAAAAGATTTTATACGGTGCGTTCGATCTAGTGAAAGAACGTTCTGGTCAAAATCCAATTGAAGTATTCGAAGCTGCCCTAAATAACGTAATGCCAGTTCTTGAAGTACGCGCTCGCCGTGTTGGTGGTTCTAACTACCAAGTGCCAGTAGAAGTACGTCCAGAACGTCGTACAACTTTAGGTCTTCGTTACCTAGTTAACTACGCTCGTCTTCGTGGTGAAAAAACAATGGAAGAGCGTTTAGCTAACGAAATCCTTGATGCTTCTAACAACACTGGTGCATCAGTTAAAAAGCGTGAAGATATGCATAAAATGGCAGAAGCGAACAAAGCATTCGCTCACTACCGTTGGTAATCTAAACATCGCATAAGCCCAATATGGAAGGAGAAATACCTCATGAAACGCGAATTCTCTCTTGAGAATACTCGTAATATTGGGATCATGGCTCACATTGATGCTGGTAAAACAACAACTACTGAGCGTATCCTTTATTACACAGGTAAGATTCACAAAATCGGTGAAACTCACGAAGGCGCTTCTCAAATGGACTGGATGGAGCAAGAGCAAGAACGTGGTATCACAATCACTTCTGCTGCAACAACAGCTCAATGGAACGGCCACCGTGTAAACATCATCGATACTCCTGGACACGTAGACTTCACTGTAGAAGTTGAACGTTCACTACGCGTACTTGATGGTGCTGTAACAGTTCTTGATGCTCAATCTGGTGTTGAACCTCAAACTGAAACAGTATGGCGTCAAGCTACAACTTACGGCGTTCCACGTATCGTGTTCATTAACAAAATGGATAAAACAGGTGCAGACTTCCTATATTCTGTAGGCACTCTACACGAACGTTTACAAGCAAACGCTCACCCTATCCAATTACCTATCGGAGCTGAAGATCAGTTCTCAGCAATCATTGACTTAGTGGAAATGAAAGCTACTTTCTACGGCGACGAAAAAGGTACAGCAGTAACTGAAGGTGAAATTCCTGAAGAGCACCGCGCACAAGCTGAAGAATACCGTGAAAAATTAATCGATGCTGTTGCAAGTGTTGATGAAGATATCATGGAAAAATATTTAGAAGGCGAAGAAATTTCTGTTGCTGAACTTAAAGCGGCTATCCGTCGTGCTACGATCGCAGTAGAATTTTACCCAGTAATCTGTGGTACAGCATTCAAACACAAAGGCGTACGCCCAATGTTAGATGCAGTTATCGATTACTTACCATCTCCATTAGATGTACCAGCAATCAAAGGTACTGATGTTGATGGTGAAGAAGAATTAGAACGTCATTCTTCAGATGAAGAGCCATTCTCAGCTCTTGCATTCAAAGTTATGACTGACCCATTCGTAGGTAAATTAACTTTCTTCCGTGTGTACTCTGGAACTTTAGAATCAGGTTCATACGTACAAAACTCTTCTAAAGGTAAACGTGAGCGTGTAGGACGTATCCTACAAATGCACGCAAACTCTCGTGAAGAGATTTCTAAAGTATATGCTGGGGACATCGCAGCAGCAGTAGGTCTTAAAGATACTACTACTGGTGATACTCTATGTGACGAGAAAAACCTAGTTATTCTTGAATCAATGGAATTCCCTGAGCCAGTAATTTCTCTTTCTGTAGAACCAAAATCAAAAGCTGACCAAGATAAAATGGGTCAAGCTTTACAAAAACTTCAAGAAGAGGATCCAACTTTCCGTGCTCACACTGACACAGAAACTGGTCAAACAATCATCTCAGGTATGGGTGAGCTTCACCTTGATATCTTAGTTGACCGTATGCGCCGTGAATTTAAAGTAGAAGCTAACGTAGGTGCTCCAATGGTATCTTACCGTGAAACATTCCGTAGCTCTGCAAAAGTTCAAGGTAAATTCACTCGCCAATCTGGTGGTCGTGGACAATATGGTGACGTAACGATTGAGTTCTCTCCAAATGAAGAAGGTAAAGGCTTTGAATTCGAAAACGCTATCGTTGGTGGTGTAGTACCTCGTGAATACATTCCTGCAGTTGAAGCTGGTCTTCGTGACTCTCTTGAACGCGGTGTAGTAGCTGGTTACCCACTTATCGACATTAAAGCGAAATTAGTATTCGGTTCTTACCATGACGTTGACTCGAATGAGATGGCGTTCAAAATTGCCGCATCTATGGCTCTTAAAGAAGCTGCTAAACAATGTGATGCAGTTATCTTAGAACCAATGATGAAAGTAGAAGTTGTAATTCCAGAAGAATACCTTGGTGATATCATGGGTAACATTACTTCTCGTCGCGGACGCGTTGAGGGTATGGAAGCTCGCGGTAACTCTCAAGTTGTTCGTGCAATGGTTCCTTTATCGGAAATGTTTGGATATGCAACAACTCTACGTTCAGCAACACAAGGTCGTGGTGTATTCTCAATGACATTCGATCATTATGAAGAAGTACCAAAATCGATCGCTGCTGACATCGTCAAAAAAAATAAAGGTGAATAATTGAATTTTCATCTTGCATAAAGTATAACTAATTTGTAAGCTATGATTGTGGGATGGTGGATGGGCCCGTTCGCCATCAGCAATCATTCTATAAATTTTCTAAAAAATATAAACATATAATTTTGAGGAGGCAATCTCTAATGGCTAAAGAAAAATTCGACCGTTCAAAAACGCATGCTAACATTGGTACAATCGGACACGTTGACCATGGTAAAACAACTTTAACTGCTGCTATCGCAACAGTTCTTTCTAAAAAAATGGGTGGGGAAGCTAAATCATACGCTGATATCGATAACGCTCCAGAAGAAAAAGAACGTGGTATCACAATCAATACTTCTCACGTAGAATACGAAACTGATACTCGTCACTATGCACACGTTGACTGCCCAGGACACGCTGACTATGTTAAAAACATGATCACTGGTGCTGCACAAATGGACGGCGGTATCTTAGTAGTATCTGCTGCTGATGGCCCAATGCCACAAACTCGTGAACACATCCTTTTATCTCGTCAAGTAGGTGTTCCATACTTAGTAGTATTCATGAACAAATGTGATATGGTAGACGACGAAGAATTATTAGAATTAGTAGAAATGGAAATCCGTGACCTACTATCTGAATATGAATTCCCAGGTGACGATCTTCCTGTAATCAAAGGTTCTGCTCTTAAAGCTCTTGAAGGTGAAGCAGAATGGGAAGAAAAAATCGTTGAATTAATGGACGCTGTAGATGCTTACATCCCAACTCCAGAACGTCAAACTGACAAACCATTCATGATGCCAGTAGAGGACGTATTCTCTATCACTGGTCGTGGTACAGTTGCAACTGGCCGTGTTGAACGTGGTCAAGTTAAAGTTGGTGACGTAGTTGAGATCGTTGGTATCTCTGAAGAAGCAAAATCTACTACTGTAACTGGTGTAGAAATGTTCCGTAAATTATTAGACTACGCTGAAGCTGGTGACAACATCGGTGCTTTACTTCGTGGTGTAGCTCGTGAAGAAATCCAACGTGGTCAAGTATTAGCTAAACCAGGCTCAATCACTCCACACACTAACTTCAAAGCTGAAGTTTATGTTTTATCAAAAGAAGAGGGTGGCCGTCATACTCCATTCTTCTCTAACTACCGTCCTCAGTTCTACTTCCGTACAACTGACGTAACAGGTATCTGTAACTTACCAGAAGGCGTTGAAATGGTAATGCCTGGTGATAACATCGAAATGACAGTAGAACTTATCGCTCCAATCGCTCTTGAAGAAGGTACTAAATTCTCTATCCGTGAGGGTGGCCGTACTGTAGGCGCTGGCGTAGTTGCTTCTATCCAAAAATAATTTAAGCATTTAGCTTATTTTCAAAACCAATCTGTAGGGACGCTTACAGATTGGTTTTTTATGTTAAAATAGGTAAAGAGCATTTGATAAACTCGTTTAAATTAGCTTATTTTATGTATACATAACAAATGAAATACCAAAAAACAGAAATTACTTAACACGATAAAAGTAAATAGAATTTCCCTGTGCGAAAACGGAAATCAATCTCACGTTTTGGTGATAGAACTATTTAATACATATCAATATTTATGGAAGGAGAATTTGCATATGGAGATGAAAATACTACTGATTGAAGACGATCCATCCATTTTCGAAATGATTCAAACACGTTTTGCACAATGGTCCCTTCAGGTTGTAGGCCCTACAGATTTCCAAAAGGTGATGGATGATTTTATTGAGCAAAAGCCGCAGCTTGTATTAATTGACATTCAGCTACCTGCTTATGATGGCTTTCATTGGTGTCGTGAAATACGTCATATCTCAAAGGTACCAATTCTCTTTCTATCTTCACGAGACCATCCAATGGATATGGTAATGGCCATGCAAATGGGAGCAGATGATTTTGTGCAAAAGCCTTTCCATATGGAGGTATTACTAGCAAAGGTACAAGCAATTTTACGCCGGACCTATGACTATATAGAAGAATCAATGGATGTTACACGTTTTAATGGTGCGGTTATTGATTATGCACGCAGTGAAATTATGTATGAGGGTAATCTTGCTTCGTTGACCAAAAATGAACTCTTTATTTTACGCATTTTAGTGGAAAAGGCCGATCAAATAGTTTCTAGAGATGATTTAATGCGAAAGTTATGGGATGATGAGCGTTTCGTTAATGATAATACCTTGTCGGTAAATGTTAATCGATTACGTAGTAAGTTAGAGGATATAGGTTTGCAAGAAGCGATTTTAACTAAAAAGGGACTTGGTTATATGGCTGTAACACAAGGGACGTGAGTGATAATGCTAATTTTATTTTTAAGAGAACGACTCGCTTGGATAGGATTTTTCGCTTTTATCATCATCATGATCAATGTTTTATTTTCTTTAGATGCTGGATTAGAAGGAATATCTATTTGGTATATAAATATTAGCATGCTTATTAGTTTTATGATCTTCCTTTTTTGGCGATATGTAGTAGAAGTGGGGCAGGTGAAGGTTTTCCTGGGAAATGTGGAAAGTCAAATCGATGATGTGCATAGCAAAAATTTTGGGTTATCACCTTTTCAAGTAGCATATCTTACGAAAATTGAAGATTTTTTTTATGATAAAAATACAGAGTTAAATCAAGCAAAGGTACAGCTACAGGAATATTCGGATGAGCTCCTAGCATGGGTGCACGAAGTAAAGGCACCTCTGACTTCAATTAATTTAATGTTGGATCATATAGATGATTTGACATTACGTCGTAAATTAGAGACTGAGTGGCTAAGACTGCATTTATTAGTTGACCAGCAGCTCCACCAAACACGGTTAGCTTCTATTGAAAAAGATAATTATATGACGGAGATCGAGCTAAAAACTGTGGTCTATAAAGAAATAAGAGCTATGCAGGCATGGTGCATTGAAAAAGGTATCGGTTTTGAGATTGAAGAGTTAGCTGAAACAGTGGTGACGGATGGTAAATGGCTAGCCTTTATTATCCGTCAAATTTTGTCCAATGCCATTAAATATAGTCCCGCGAATTCAGAGGTATTGATCTTTACTGAAGTAGATGCTACTGGAGCAACACTACTACATATAAAAGATGCAGGTATTGGTATTCGTAAGGAGGATCTACCCCGTATTTTTTATAAATCGTATACGGGGACAGCTGGGAGAGAGTCTGCACAATCTACAGGTATGGGTCTATACTTAGCGCATAATGTGGCACAGAAAATTGGGGTTCGTATTACTGTCCAATCTATCGTGGGGGAAGGTTCGATATTTACATTACGTTTCCCATTGCAAAATGAATATGTCCAACTAACAGGTAGATGACGAAATTGTCACCTACCTTTTTATATTGTCATGTAAAACACACGAATTATCGAAGAGGACAGGGTACACTTGAATTATAGAAAGGGGCGTTTACAAGTGGCGGTTTTAATTGGTCGTAAAGTAAAAAAAGTATATGGTAAAAAATCAACAGCCCAAGAGGTGTTAAAGGGTATTGATGTAGAAGTAAATCAAGGTGAATTTGTTGGTATTATGGGACCTTCAGGCTCTGGGAAGACAACACTTTTAAATGTTTTGTGTTCGATTGACTTTGCAACAGAAGGTGTTATTGAAATAAATGGTCAAAACTTACGTGGTATGAAGGAGAAGGCGTTAGCTAATTTCCGTCGTGAACAATTAGGATTCATATTCCAAGATTATAATTTGTTAGATACACTAACGGTGAAAGAAAATATTCTACTACCATTAGCTATTGGTAGGCTTCCAAAGGCTGTCGCGGAGAGCCGTGTTAAGGAGCTAACACATTTGTTAGGTATTACGGAGATTTTAAATAAATATCCTAACGAAATATCAGGTGGCCAAAAGCAACGTACATCGGCGGCTCGAGCGCTAATTACAAATCCGTCTCTTGTATTTGCTGATGAGCCTACAGGGGCACTTGACTCAAAATCAGCCACTGCACTTTTAAAAAATCTACAAAGTATTAATGAATCAAAAAAAGCAACGATTATGATGGTTACGCATGATGCAGTAGCAGCGAGTTTTTGCACACGTGTTTTATTTTTGAAGGACGGACTTATTTATAGTGAGCTATATAAAGGAGATAAAACAAGACAAGCATTTTTCCAAGAAATCATGCATACGCAAAGTGTGCTAGGCGGTGACGGCTATGAGTCTTAGTAAGCTCGTGTTACGCAGTATGAAGAAAAATATGAAGCATTATTATTTATATTTTTTCGCACTTATTTTTAGTGTTACTTTATATTTTTCTTTTGTGACACTGCAGAATAATACTGAAGTGCTGGCTACAGTACAAGAGAGCGGTACTGCCACAGCAGGTTTCGCTGCAGCAACCTATATGCTGTACTTTATTGTCTTGTTTTTCGTACTTTATGCAAACCATCTATTTATGAAGCGTCGTAGTAAGGAAATTGGCTTGTATCAGCTAATAGGGATGACAAAGGGGCTTATCGTACGCTTATTAGCGGTAGAAAGTATCCTATTGTTTGTAGGCGCGGTCATTTTAGGTATGCTTGCTGGGTTCTTTAGTTCACGTTTATTTACAATGATTTTACTACGTGTACTGGAAAAAGAGGCACTTGTGACGATGACATTTAGTACAGAGGCATTGCAACAGTCTATCGTAGTATTTGCCATTCTACTAGTCATAGTACTCGTGCAAATGGCTTGGATGATTTATCGCGTATCATTACTATCATTATTCAGTGCTTCTAAGCAAGCCGATGAGCGCGTAAAGCGTTTCAACCCATTACAAATGGTTATTGGTTTTTTAGGACTTGTGCTAATTGCGTATGGCTATTATGCATCAACGAAGCTTTTCGATATTAATTCTCAGGGTAATTTAACGCTTAATATGATTATTATTTTAGCCACTACCATCGGCGGAACGTTCCTTGTTTTCCGTTTCTCTGTAGCATTTATTATGAATTCTATTCGTCTTAAGAAAAATGGACATCTAACTGTCCGTGATGTATTAGCACTAACACCGATTATGCATCGCATGAAAGGTAATGCGAAATCCTTAACGCTTATAACAGTTTTAACGGGTGTTTCACTTGGGGTTACAACATTAGCATATATAGCGTATTATTCAACAGGCTCGTCGTCATATAGTCAAGTACCTGCAGATTATATTTTACTTGAAGACCATTTCCAAGAGTTTTTAAAGGAGCTTGAAGAAAATAATATTGCTTTTGAAAAAGTAGATTACCGATTACAGAGTGTTTCAGCTTCTTTTTCACAATTATTGTCTGAAAGTCAGCAAAATGAAGATAATCCCCTTTATGGTGCAGAAGGAATCATTACTACAATTCCGATTTCTGACTATCAACAAATAGCTCCTGAAGCTTCTGTATCGGGTTACGATGTTATTTTAACAAACTATAGTGGCTATATGGCAGAAATGTTTCCGCTTGAAAAGGATCGTGATGTAGATATTACTATAGGAAGTCCAGAGGAAGGTCGTAAAAAAACCCTTCATGTAACAGATGTGCGACATGAAAGTATTATAAGTGGTGCTGTGACTGGTGGGCCTGGGGGACCTGTTTTCGTAGTTTCAGATGCATTGTTTGAAGAAATAGCTGCTCACGAAGATATTGATATGTTGCATAAACAAACTTCTATTCACCTAAAGAATAAAAGTGATTTAGCTCTAGCGGAGAATTTATATGCAAAGAGTTCGAGTGTGAAAAAAGATGGAGTTGATTATTCATTCTATTTACAGTCCTATGAAAAACAACGTAAAGAGAATTTAGAAACTTTAGGTTTATCAATTTTCACCGTAGCATTTTTAGGCTTAGCATTTTTAATGACAACTGGTAGTATTTTATACTTTAAGCAAATGTCTGAGGCTGAAGAGGAGCGAGCTTCGTATACGATATTAAGAAAGATTGGCTTCGCTGAAAAGGATATTATGAAAGGCATATATATGAAACAAGCCTTTAATTTTGGCGTCCCATTAATAATAGGGCTGCTCCATAGTTACTTTGCTGTGAAGTCTGGATGGTTTTTATTCGGCTCAGAGTTAACTACACCATTATGGATTGCTATGAGCTGTTATATTGCGTTATACGCTATCTTCGCTGTACTTTCCGTTGGCTATTATAAAAAAGTTATTCGTGAATCATTATAATAGGAAGAAATCTAAAAGCAGTATGATTATTTAAGATCATACTGTTTTTGTCGTTTAAATTCGGAAGATTATTATAGGGGTATAAAAATATCTTGACTTTTAATTATTAGAGGATTAAAGTTTAACGTATTAGTAATCTAGTGTATGAAAGTGAAGTGTTGAAATGAACGCAGTAATTGTGGCAGTGGCTATCATGCTAATATTAAGCTTGCTCCGTATCAATGTTGTTCTTTCCCTTGTGTTGGGGGCCTTTGCAGGAGGTCTAACAAGTGGTATGGGTATTGAAGCAACTGTAAAGTCATTTACAGAAGGCCTAGGAGCCGGCGCAACGATTGCTTTAAGTTATGGATTGCTTGGTGGTTTCGCTATTGCCATCTCAAAAACGGGAATTCCTGAATTAATGATTGCAGGGATTTTAAAGATATTAAATAAAAACGGTACAAGTAATCGAAAAGGTTTAGTAAAGGTGCTCATCTTCTTATTAATCTTTATGATGTCTATTTTCTCACAAAATTTAATTCCGATTCATATTGCCTTTATTCCATTATTGATACCGCCAATCTTAAAGGTTTTAAATTTGCTTGAGGTTGACCGCCGGATTATTGCAACGTTAATTGCTGTTGGTTTAATAGGGACATATAGTTTCGTTCCTGCTGGCTTCGGAGCTATTTTCCAAGATATCGTTTCTACTCAAGTATCTGAGGCTGGTATGGAGGCATCTTCACGTGATGTGCCAGTAGCGATGGCTATACCTATTCTGGGGATGTTAATTGGGCTATGTGTAGCCTTTTTCGTTTACCGTAAGCCTCGACAATATCAAAATAATGATGTGGAGACAGCTTCTTTAAACGTTAATGTTAGTAAGTTCGTTATTTTTTCTACGACTGTGGCTTTAATTGTCTCTCTATGTGCCCAAATTTATACTGATTCAATGATTGTAGGTGCTTTTGCGGGCATTATGATTATGTATTTCACTGGTGCACTTAAATGGAAGGAAGCAGATGAGATTCTTTCTGAGGGAATGAAGATGATGGCCTTTATCGGTTTTGTTATGATCGCTGCAAATGGTTTTGCATCTGTGATTAACGCAACAGGTCATGTAGATAGCTTAATTAATAGCTCTATAAACATTCTTCAAGGGAATAAGAGTCTTGCTATATTTATTATGTTGGTTATTGGTTTAATTGTGACGATGGGAATCGGTTCATCATTTGCAACCGTTCCTATTATAGCAACTTTATTTGTTCCTCTTGGACAAGGGTTAGGAATGAGTCCGTTGGCGATTTTATGTCTAATAGGCACAGCTGGTGCTTTAGGAGATGCAGGCTCTCCTGCTTCAGATTCTACTCTTGGACCAACAGCTGGTTTAAATGTAGATGGACAGCATAATCACATTTGGGATACCTGTGTGCCAACGTTTACGTTCATTAACATCCCACTTATTATATTTGGCTGGGTTGCATGTGTGTTTTTCTTATAAATTGATAGAATGGGCGGCTTCTTTATAAAAGAGGCTGCTTTTTTTATTAAATTGCTTCTTTAATATGTAACGAATGCGAAGCGACAGCAAACAGAAGTCTCCCATCTCAATAAATTGATAGAAAATAAGAAGGTAATTTTCATTTCATTCCTGAAGTGAGTTCAACAGTACTCGTTTTTGTGGTTAGTTAATTGTTAGAAATATTAAAAAACGTTGATATAACAGCCTTAAGTGTTGCAATATGCAAAGGAATTTTATATACTAATAAACGGCTTAGAAAAGCGAGAAATATTAGTGAAAATAGTAGTACTAAAGAATATCTGCAACATTTAAAAGAATTTAGCGAAAAGACTTGCTTATTCTTTTTTTATTGTATATAATGTTGAATGTTGGTCTTTGACTGCGATGAAACGAGAGGTTGCCGACACACCCGGCCGCTTTGCCATGGCGGTGTGTGGGAGAATTTTCGTGGAGAATGTCTAGAAAATAGGCGAGAAGGAGGGAAAATAATGGCAAAACAAAAGATTCGTATTCGTTTAAAAGCGTATGATCACCGTATTTTAGATCAGTCTGCTGAGAAAATTGTGGAAACTGCAAAACGTTCAGGTGCAAGTGTATCAGGTCCGATTCCACTTCCAACTGAGAAGTCTGTGTACACAATTCTTCGTGCTGTTCACAAGTACAAAGATTCTCGTGAACAATTCGAAATGCGTACGCATAAACGTCTGATCGATATCGTTAACCCAACACCACAAACTGTTGATGCGTTAATGAAACTTGATTTACCATCTGGCGTTGATATCGAAATCAAACTTTAATGGTAAAAAATATAACTTTTTTAAAACTTACAGGAGGTGTGACAAATGGCTAAAGGAATCTTAGGTAGAAAAATTGGTATGACACAAGTTTTCGCTGAAAACGGCGATTTAATCCCGGTAACAGTTATCGAAGCTACTCCAAACGTAGTACTTCAAAAGAAATCTGTTGAAACAGACGGCTACGAAGCTATCCAAGTTGGTTTCGAAGACAAGCGTGTTAAGCTTTCTAACAAACCAGAACAAGGTCACGTAGCAAAAGCGAACACTGCTCCTAAGCGCTTCATTCGTGAATTCCGCAACGTGAATACGGAAGAATACGAAGTTGGTCAAGAAGTCAAAGTAGAAATTTTCGCAGAAGGCGATGTAATTGATGTAACAGGTGTTACTAAAGGTAAAGGTTTCCAAGGTGTAATTAAACGCCATGGTCAATCTCGTGGTCCTATGGCCCACGGTTCTCGTTACCACCGTCGTCCTGGTTCAATGGGTCCAGTTGCTCCGAACCGCGTATTCAAACAAAAGAAATTACCTGGTCAAATGGGTGGCACAGTAGTTACAATCCAAAACTTAGAAATCGTGAAAGTTGATGCGGAACGTAACTTGCTACTTGTTAAAGGTAATGTTCCTGGTTCTAAAAAAGCTCTAGTTACAGTTAAAACTGCAATTAAAGCTAAGTAATCACCTAAGGAAAGGAGGAAACAGGAATGACAAAAGTATCTGTACTTAGTCAAACAGGTGCTTCAGTTGGTGAAATCGAATTAAACGATGCGATTTTTGGAATCGAGCCAAATGAAGCAGTATTATTCGACGCTGTAGTAGCTCAACGTGCTTCTCTTCGTCAAGGTAATCACAAGGTTAAAAACCGTTCTGAAGTTGCTGGTGGTGGTCGTAAACCATGGCGTCAAAAAGGAACTGGTCGTGCTCGTCAAGGTTCTATCCGTTCTCCACAATGGCGCGGTGGTGGTATCGTATTCGGTCCAACTCCACGTAGCTACTCTTACAAATTACCTAAAAAAGTTCGTCGCTTAGCTCTTAAATCAGCTTTATCAGCTAAAGTTGTAGAACAAAACTTCTTAGTTCTTGATGCTCTTACATTAGCAGCACCAAAAACAAAAGAATTCACAAAAATTCTTAAAGATCTTTCTTTAGAGAAAAAATCTTTATTCGTAACTGCTGACCTAGATGAAAACGTAGCATTATCTGCTCGTAACATCCCTGGTGTAACAGTTTTAACTGCAAATGGAATCAACGTTCTTGATCTTTTAGGTCATGAAAAAGTTGTATTCACAAAATCTGCAGTAGAAAAAGTTGAGGAGGTGCTTGGATAATGGAAGCACGTGATATTTTAAAACGTCCGGTCATTACTGAGCGTTCTTCAGAACTTATGGCAGAGAAAAAGTATACTTTCGAAGTAGACACTCGCGCTAACAAAACTCAAGTAAAAGACGCTGTAGAAGAAATCTTTGGTGTAACAGTTGAGAAAGTAAACGTTCTTAACTACAAAGGTAAATTCAAACGCGTTGGCCGTTACGGTGGTTACACTAACAAACGTCGTAAAGCGATTGTTAAATTAACTGCTGATAGCAAAGAAATCGAATTATTCGAAATGTAATCCTTTAAGGATTTATGATTTGAACACTCAAGAAGGAGGGAAACACAATGGCGATTAAAAAGTATAAACCTACCTCTAATGGTCGTCGTAATATGACGTCTTTAGACTTTGCGGAAATTACAACTAACAAGCCTGAGAAATCATTGCTTGAACCAACTAAACGCAAAGCTGGTCGTAACAACCAAGGTAAAATCACTGTTCGTCATCATGGCGGTGGACATAAGAAGCAATACCGTGTTATCGATTTCAAACGTGTAAAAGATGGCATTCCGGCTAAAGTTGCTACTATTGAATATGATCCAAACCGTTCTGCGAATATCGCATTAATCAACTACGCTGATGGAGCAAAAGCTTACATCTTAGCACCTAAAGGTCTAGAGGTTGGTCAAACAATCGTATCTGGTCCAGATGCTGATATTAAAGTAGGTAACGCATTACCATTAGCAAACATTCCAATGGGTACAACAATCCATAACATCGAGTTAAAACCTGGTAAAGGTGGACAATTAGTACGTTCTGCTGGTACTTCTGCGCAAGTACTTGGTCGTGAAGACAAATACGTAATCGTTCGTCTACAATCTGGTGAAGTTCGTTTAGTGTTAGCTACTTGCCGCGCTACAATCGGTCAAGTTGGTAACGAACAACACGAACTAGTACACATCGGTAAAGCAGGTCGTAGCCGTTGGTTAGGTAAACGCCCAGAAGTTCGTGGTTCTGTAATGAACCCTAACGATCACCCACACGGCGGTGGTGAAGGACGTTCTCCAATCGGACGTAAATCACCAATGACTCCTTGGGGTAAACCAGCACTTGGTTACAAAACTCGCAAGAAGAAAAACAAATCGGATAAATTCATCATCCGTAGTCGTAAAAAATAATGTGGTTAAACTACGGTTCTATGTGAGAGCCGTGGTGGAATCACGGAGGGAGGTTCCTACATGGGTCGCAGCTTGAAAAAAGGACCTTTTGTTGATGGTCACTTAATGAAAAAAGTGGAAGCACAAGAGGCTTCTGAGAAAAAACAAGTTATCAAAACTTGGTCACGCCGTTCTACAATCTTTCCTAACTTTATTGGTTTAACGATTGCTGTTTATGATGGACGTAAACACGTTCCTGTATACGTAACAGAAGATATGGTAGGCCATAAACTTGGTGAGTTCGCACCGACACGTGCTTACAAAGGTCACGGTGCAGACGACAAGAAAACAAGACGCTAATTTTGAGAGGAGGTAAATCCTAATGACACAAGCTAAAGCTATCGCTCGTACTGTTCGCATTGCTCCTCGTAAAGTACGTCTAGTTGTAGACTTAATCCGAGGCAAGCAAGTTGGTGAGGCAGTTGCAATTTTACGTCATACTCCAAAAGCGGCGTCTCCAGTCGTTGAAAAAGTATTAAAATCTGCAGTTGCTAACGCTGAACACAACTACGATCTTGACATCAACTCTTTAGTAGTTTCTGAAGTTTTCGTTGATGAAGGTCCAACATTAAAACGTTTCCGTCCACGTGCACAAGGACGTGCAAGCGCAATTAACAAACGCACAAGCCACATTACTCTAGTGGTATCTGAGAAGAAGGAGGGTTAATCCGTGGGTCAAAAAGTACATCCAATAGGACTACGCGTTGGTGTTATTCGTGACTGGGAGTCAAAATGGTACGCTGAAAAAGACTATGCAACTCTACTTCACGAAGACATCAAAGTGCGTAAATATATTGAAACGGCTCTTAAAGACGCTTCTGTTTCTAAAGTAGAAATCGAACGCGCTGCAAACCGTGTAAACATTACAATTCACACTGCGAAACCAGGTATGGTAATCGGTAAAGGTGGTTCTGAAGTTGAAAACCTTCGTAAATACCTTAGCGATTTAACTGGTAAACGTGTACACATCAACATTATCGAAATCAAACGTGCTGATCTTGACGCTCGTCTAGTAGCTGAAAACATCGCTCGTCAATTAGAAAACCGTGTATCATTCCGTCGTGCGCAAAAGCAAGCGATCCAACGCACAATTCGTGCTGGTGCAAAAGGAATTAAAACACAAGTATCTGGTCGTTTAGGTGGCGCTGATATCGCGCGTGCTGAACACTATAGTGAAGGAACTGTTCCACTTCATACTCTACGTGCTGACATCGACTATGCACACGCAGAAGCTGACACTACTTACGGTAAATTAGGCGTTAAAGTATGGATCTACCGTGGTGAAGTTCTTCCTACGAAGAAATCTGTGGAAGGAGGCAAATAATATGTTATTGCCTAAACGCGTAAAATACCGTCGTGAACACCGCGGAAACATGCGTGGCGAAGCGAAAGGCGGTAAAGAAGTATCTTTCGGCGAATGGGGCCTACAAGCTCAAACAGCTAGCTGGATTACTAACCGTCAAATCGAATCTGCACGTATCGCGATGACTCGTTACATGAAACGTGGCGGTAAAGTTTGGATTAAAATCTTCCCACACAAACCTTACACTAAAAAACCTCTAGAAGTCCGCATGGGTTCTGGTAAAGGTTCTCCTGAAGGTTGGGTTGCAGTAGTAAAACCAGGAAAAGTTATGTTCGAAATCGCTGGTGTATCTGAAGAGGTTGCACGTGAAGCACTTCGTTTAGCATCACATAAGCTTCCTGTTAAATGTAAGATCGTAAAACGTCAAGAAACTGGTGGTGAATCTAATGAAAGCTAATGAAATCCGTGACCTTGCCACTTCTGAATTAGAATTAAAAGTGAAATCACTGAAAGAAGAGCTTTTCAACCTTCGCTTCCAATTGGCGACTGGTCAATTAGAAAACACAGCTCGTATTCGTGAAGTGCGTAAAGCAATCGCGCGTATGAAAACTGTTATTCGTGAAAGAGAAATCAGTGCAAATAACTGATAAAGGAGGTTTTCAAGTATGACTGAGCGTAATCAACGCAAAGTTTACACGGGCCGCGTTGTTTCAGATAAAATGGATAAAACAATTTCTGTTCTAGTTGAAACTCACAAAAAGCACAAGCTTTATGGTAAACGTGTAAAGTACTCTAAAAAGTTTAAGGCTCATGATGAGTTAAACACAGCGAAAATCGGTGATATCGTACGTATCATGGAAACTCGCCCGCTATCAGCTACTAAACGTTTCCGTCTAGTTGAAGTTGTAGAAAAAGCGGTTATTATTTAATAACTATTTCGGAACAACCAATTTCCGAAGGGAGGTAACCTAAGTGATCCAACAAGAAAGTCGTATGAAAGTTGCTGACAACTCAGGTGCACGTGAAGTTCTTACAATTAAAGTCCTTGGTGGCTCTGGCCGTAAAACTGCTAACATCGGTGATATCGTTGTTTGTACAGTTAAGAAAGCAACACCAGGTGGCGTTGTTAAGAAGGGTGACGTTGTTAAGGCTGTTATCGTTCGTACTAAATCAGGCGTACGTCGTAAAGATGGTACGTACATCAAATTTGATGAAAATGCTTGTGTAATTATTCGTGATGATAAATCACCACGCGGAACTCGTATTTTCGGACCTGTTGCACGTGAATTACGTGACAGCAACTTCATGAAAATCGTTTCTCTAGCTCCAGAAGTTCTTTAATTTCATGACAGTGCCAATCAAGGAGGTGCGACAGCATGCATGTAAAAAAAGGTGACAAGGTTAAGGTTATCACTGGTAAGGACAAAGGCAAAGAAGGCGTAATCCTTGCTGCTTACCCTAAACAAGATCGCGTTCTTGTTGAAGGTGTGAACATCGTGAAAAAACACGTAAAACCTAACCAATTGAATCCACAAGGTGGTATTGTAAGCCAAGAGGCTGCAATTCACGTTTCGAACGTAATGCTAATCGATCCTAAATCTGGCGAGCCGACTCGTGTAGGTTATAAAATCGAAAACGGTAAAAAAGTTCGTGTTGCAAAAAAATCAGGTGCAGTAATCGACTAATTTTTATAAAAGAAGGGAGGTACACAAATGAGCCGCCTAAAAGAAAAATATTTAAATGAAGTTTCACCTGCTCTTATGAGCAAGTTTGGATATAAATCAGTTATGCAATTGCCGAAAGTTGACAAAATCGTTATCAACATGGGTGTTGGTGACGCAGTTCAAAACTCAAAAGCATTAGATGCAGCTGTAGAAGAACTAACAATTATCACTGGTCAAAAACCAGTAGTAACTAAAGCGAAAAAATCGATTGCAGGTTTCCGTCTACGTGAAGGTATGCCTATCGGTGCTAAAGTTACATTACGCGGTGAGCGTATGTATGAATTCTTGGATAAATTAATCTCAATTTCACTACCTCGTGTACGTGACTTCCGTGGTGTTTCTAAAAAAGCATTCGATGGTCGCGGTAACTACACTTTAGGTGTTAAAGAGCAATTAATTTTCCCAGAAATCGATTACGATAAAGTTTCAAAAGTACGCGGTATGGACATCGTGATCGTAACGACAGCGAATTCTGATGAAGAAGCTCGCGAGTTATTGACACAATTCGGTATGCCGTTCCAAAAGTAATTAAACAAGGAGGGCGAAAACGTGGCTAAAAAATCTATGATCGTTAAACAACAACGTAAGCAAAAGTTTAAAGTGCAAGAATATACACGTTGTGAACGCTGTGGCCGTCCACACTCTGTATATCGTAAATTTAAACTTTGCCGTATTTGTTTCCGAGAACTTGCATATAAGGGACAAATTCCTGGCGTGAAAAAAGCCAGCTGGTAATCCCCTAATTTGGGAAGGAGGTAAATGTAATGACAATGACTGATCCGATTGCAGATATGCTTACTCGCATTCGTAATGCGAACATGGTTCGTCACGAAAAGTTAGAAGTACCAGCTTCCAACGTGAAAAAAGAAATCGCTGAAATTTTAAAGCGTGAAGGTTTCGTACGTGACGTAGAATACGTGGAAGATAACAAACAAGGTATCATCCGTATCTTCTTAAAATACGGTAAAGATAACGAGCGCGTTATCACTGGTTTAAAACGTATTTCTAAACCTGGTCTACGAGTATATGCTAAAACAAATGAAGTGCCTAAAGTACTGAACGGTCTTGGTATCGCTTTAGTGTCAACTTCACAAGGTCTATTAACAGATAAAGAAGCTCGCGCTAAACAAGTTGGCGGCGAAGTTCTAGCATACGTTTGGTAATTAGCAATAAATGAATGGAGGTGCAACTAAATGTCTCGTGTAGGTAAAAAAATTATCGAGGTACCAGCTAACGTAACTGTTACTGTTGCAGCTGACAACACAGTTACTGTTAAAGGTCCTAAAGGCGAACTTGTTCGTTCTTTCCACCAAGATATGAAAATTGAGCAAGAAGGTAACGTAATCTCAGTATCACGTCCTTCTGACTCAAAAGAACACCGCACAAACCACGGTACTACTCGTGCGCTATTAGCGAACATGGTTACTGGTGTTTCTGTAGGTTTCGAAAAATCATTAGAACTAATCGGTGTCGGTTACCGTGCGCAATTACAAGGTAAAAAACTTGTTCTTAACGTAGGTTACTCACATCCAGTTGAGTTCACACCTGAAGATGGTTTAGAAGTAGAAGTTCCTTCTAACACTAAGATCATCGTTAAAGGTATCAGCAAAGAACGTGTTGGTGCTCTTGCATCTAACATCCGTGACGTGCGTCCACCAGAGCCTTACAAAGGTAAAGGTATCCGTTATGAAGGCGAATATGTTCGTCGTAAAGAAGGTAAAACAGGTAAATAATGCTTCCTAAGCATTAGAAAGGAGTGACCCTTGTGATTACGAAACAAGATAAAAATCAGGTTCGTAAAAAACGTCATGCACGCGTACGTTCTAAAATTACAGGTACTGCTGAGCGTCCACGCTTAAACGTATTCCGTTCAAACAAGAACATCTACGCTCAACTTATCGATGACGTAGCAGGCGTAACAATTGTTAGCGCATCTTCTCAAGAAAATGGTTTTGAAGGCGCTGGTAGCAATGTTGATGCTGCAACTAAAGTCGGTGAAACAATCGCAAAACGCGCTACGGAAAAAAATATTACTGCTGTAGTATTTGACCGTGGTGGTTACTTATATCATGGACGTGTAAAAGCTTTAGCTGAAGCAGCACGTGAGAACGGTTTACAATTTTAATAAAAAGGAGGGACACATTTCATGAGTCGAATTGACGCAAACAAACTTGGAGAACTTGAAGAACGCGTAGTTACTATTAACCGTGTTGCTAAAGTTGTTAAAGGTGGACGTCGCTTCCGCTTCACAGCATTAGTTGTTGTTGGCGATAAAAACGGTCACGTTGGATTCGGTACTGGTAAAGCTCAAGAGGTGCCAGATGCTATCCGCAAAGCTGTTGAAGATGCGAAGAAAAACTTAATCGAAGTGCCACGCGTAGGTGGAACAACTCCACACTTAGTGCAAGGTCGCTTTGGTGCAGGAGAAATTCTAATTAAACCTGCTGCTCCTGGTACAGGGGTTATCGCTGGTGGTCCAGTACGTGCAGTACTAGAACTTGCTGGTATTACTGATATTCTTTCAAAATCTCTTGGAACTAACACACCAATCAATATGGTGCGTGCAACTATTCAAGGTTTAACTGAATTAAAACGCGTAGAGGACGTAGCTAAATTACGTGGTAAATCAGTGGAAGAATTATTAGGATAAGGGGGGAAAGATAATGGCTAACAAATTAGAAATCACCCTTACAAAATCTGTGATTGGTACTAAACCAGCGCAACGTAAAACAATCGAAGCTCTAGGTTTACGCAAATTACACCAAACTGTTGAGAAAGCTGATAATGCAGCTACTCGCGGTATGCTTGATAAAGTAGCTCACTTAGTTACTGTAAAAGAAATTTAATTTCCAATTATTGAACAAGGAGGTGCCACCCACTATGAAACTGCATGAGTTAAAACCAGCAGAAGGTTCTCGTAAACAACGCAACCGCGTTGGTCGTGGTATCGGTTCTGGTAACGGTAAAACAGCAGGTAAAGGTCATAAAGGTCAAAACGCTCGTTCTGGTGGCGGTGTACGCCCAGGCTTTGAAGGCGGTCAAAACCCATTATTCCGTCGTTTACCAAAACGTGGCTTTACGAACATTAACCGTAAAGAATACGCTATCGTTAACCTTGACACTTTAAACCGTTTCGAAGACGGTGCAGAGGTAACTGCTGCATTATTACTTGAAACTGGTCTTGTGAGCAATGAAAAAGCTGGAATTAAAGTTCTTGGAAACGGAACTCTTAACAAAAAGCTTACAGTAAAAGCTCATAAATTCTCTGCTTCAGCTAAAGAAGCAATCGAGAATGCCGGCGGAACTACTGAGGTGATTTAATGTTTCAGACGATCTCTAACTTTATGCGTGTTCGAGATATACGAAATAAAATCATTTTCACTCTTTTAATGTTAATCGTTTTCCGTATTGGTACGTTTGTACCAGTACCAAACGTTGACGCTAATGTATTAAAGGCAACTGATGAGTTCAATCTCGTTGGTTTCCTGAATACTTTTGGCGGTGGTGCTTTGAAAAACTTCTCTATCTTTGCGATGGGAATTATGCCTTACATCACTGCTTCAATTATTGTTCAGTTATTGCAAATGGACGTAGTACCGAAATTTGCTGAATGGGCAAAGCAAGGTGAAGTCGGAAGACGAAAACTTGCTCAATTTACTCGTTACTTTACAATTATTCTTGCCTTAATCCAATCATTCGCACTTTCATTTGGTTTTAACAAAATGTATGGCGGATCATTGATTAAAGAAGAAGGAATTTTAACATACGTTACAATTTCTATTGTATTAACAGCGGGTACAGCATTCCTAGTATGGCTTGCTGAACAAATTACTGCGCATGGTGTTGGTAATGGTATTTCAGTTGTAATTTTCGCAGGTATCGTTGCGGCATTACCGAATGGCATTAACCAAATCTATGCACAGCAAATCGAGGGTGCTGGGGATAAATTATTTATCAATCTAGTGATTCTTGGTTTACTTATTTTAATTTTGCTTGCAGTTGTTGTTGGAGTTATCTACGTGCAACAAGCACTACGTAAAATTCCAATTCAATATGCAAAACGAGTTACTGGGCGCAACCAACAAACTGGTGCTCAACAAACGCACTTACCGTTAAAAGTAAATGCTGCGGGGGTTATTCCGGTAATCTTTGCATCAGCGTTCCTGATGACACCACGTACGTTAGTTCCGTTCTTTGGTGAAGGTAACGTAGCTTCATTCATTCAAAACACGTTTGATTATACAAAACCTGTTGGGATGATTCTTTACGTTGCATTGATCATCGCGTTCACATATTTCTATGCATTCGTACAAGTGAATCCGGAAAATGTGGCAGATAACTTGAAAAAGCAAGGTGCTTACATTCCAGGTATTCGTCCTGGTGAAAGTACGCAAACGTATTTAACAAGCGTGTTATATCGTCTGACATTTGTCGGTGCGATTTTCTTAACTGTTATTTCAGTAATGCCGGTTATATTCATAAACTTTATGAATCTACCTGCCACAGTGCAGATCGGTGGTACTAGTATAATTATCGTAGTCGGCGTTGCGCTCGAAACGATGAAACAGCTAGAATCTCAACTTGTTAAACGTCACTACAAAGGCTTTATGAAATAATGTTGGTTTTTAGGGAACGTTTCACCGTTTCCTGAAATCAGCAAACCTTTTGTGGGAGGAATATTTCCGTATGAATATCGTTTTAATGGGTCTGCCAGGTGCTGGTAAAGGTACTCAGGCAGATAAAATCGTTGAGAAGTACGCGATTCCTCATATTTCTACAGGCGATATGTTCCGTGCTGCTATTAAAGATGGTACAGAACTAGGCTTGCAAGCTAAATCGTTTATGGATCAAGGTGCTCTAGTACCGGATGAAGTAACGATTGGTATTGTTCGTGAACGACTTGCTAAACATGATTGTGAAAAGGGCTTCTTATTAGATGGATTCCCACGTACTGTTCCTCAAGCTGAAGCTTTGGACAACATTCTTGCTGACCTTGGTAAAGCTATTGAACATACGATTAACATCCAAGTTGAAAAAGATGAGTTAGTTGCTCGTCTGTCAGGTCGTCGTATTTGTAAAACTTGTGGTACATCTTATCATCTTGTTTTCAATCCTCCAGCTGAGGAAGGAAAATGTGATAAAGATGGTGGCGAGCTTTATACACGTGCGGATGATAATCCTGAAACGGTTGCAAACCGTCTGGAAGTAAATATGAAACAAGCACAACCTTTACTTGACTACTATGAAGTAAAAGGTGTGTTAACTAATATAGATGGACAGCAAGATATTAACAAAGTGTTTGCTGATCTTGATGCTCTATTACAGGGCAGCCGCAGCTGATACCCGGCTCCGGGCGCAGAATACTGCTTCCGCGGGAGGCATGCGGGAGCAACAACGAAACATAATTTTTTGAGAGTTGCAAAAGCATATTGTGCCCGGTATATATTTCTTTTAAAAAGTGCAACATTACTTTTGAAAGAGTATAATGGGTTTCGTGGAAGCATCTGTGTAACGGGTATGAATATCTCATCAAAGACATTCCGGTATTCGTGTAAACATGGGAGGTTCAGCACCCTTAATGGTTCTGTATATTCCGTGGATTGTGTGAAGCGAAACCAGACGAGCGTCTTTCAAACATCTCTCATACAATCCAAACATATGTTGAAACGAGGTTGCTTCTATAGTTGCAGCAGATATCCGTTTGATGTAACGATGAGAACTTTAATTTGCATATAGAGAGGAGACAGAGTAGATGGCGAAAGATGATGTAATTGAAGTCGAAGGGACAGTTGTTGAGACTTTGCCAAACGCGATGTTTAAGGTAGAATTAGAAAATGGACATGTGATTCTAGCACACGTTTCTGGTAAGATTCGTATGCACTTTATCCGTATTCTACCTGGAGATAAGGTTACTATCGAGTTATCTCCTTATGATTTAACTCGCGGTCGTATCACATACCGTTTTAAATAATCTTTTGCGCTCCGGACTACTAAGGAGGTTAGGTTAGATGAAAGTGAGACCATCTGTAAAACCGATCTGCGAAAAATGTAAAGTAATTCGCCGACGCGGTAAAGTAATGGTAATTTGTGAAAATCCTAAACACAAACAAAAACAAGGTTAATTCTAAAGGAGGTGCACAACGTACATGGCACGTATTGCTGGTGTTGACATTCCTCGCGACAAACGCGTGGTAATTTCATTAACTTACATTTACGGTATTGGTAAAACTACAGCTCAGAAAGTATTAGCTGACGCAGGTATTTCAGAAGATACACGCGTACGCGACTTAACTGAAGATGAGTTAAACAAAATCCGTGAACAATTAGACTCATACAAACTTGAAGGTGACTTACGTCGCGAAACTTCATTAAATATTAAACGTCTGATGGAAATCGGTTCATTCCGTGGTATCCGTCACCGTCGTGGTTTACCTGTTCGTGGTCAAAATACGAAGAACAATGCGCGTACGCGTAAAGGTCCTCGTAAAACAGTAGCGAACAAGAAAAAATAATCAGTAAAGGAGGTTCCTTCTTAACATGGCTCGTAAACAACAAACTCGTAAACGTCGTGTGAAAAAGAATATCGAATCTGGTATTGCACACATTCGTTCTACATTCAACAATACAATCGTAACGATTACAGATATGCAAGGTAACGCTGTATCTTGGTCAAGTGCTGGTGCTCTTGGTTTCCGTGGTTCACGTAAATCTACACCATTCGCTGCTCAAATGGCTGCAGAAACTGCTGCTAAAGCATCCCTTGAACATGGTCTGAAAACGTTGGAAGTAACTGTTAAAGGTCCTGGTGCAGGTCGTGAAGCTGCAATTCGTGCACTTCAAGCTGCTGGTTTAGAAGTAACTGCTATTAAAGACGTTACTCCAGTTCCTCATAATGGTTGCCGTCCGCCAAAACGTCGTCGCGTGTAATGGGTGCGTCTCATATTGTATGAGAACATCATTTTTTGTACAGACTGTCTTGTGCAGATAATAAACGATACGTCAATGACGATCGAATCTATGATGGAAAGAACCTATACATTCGATGTTTTGAAGGAGGGTAAATAAAATGATCGAAATTGAAAAACCAAAGATTGAAACGGTGGAGATCAGCGAAGATTCCAAATATGGAAAGTTTGTTGTAGAACCGCTTGAACGCGGATATGGAAACACTTTGGGTAATTCTTTACGTCGTATCCTTCTGTCTTCATTACCAGGAGCTGCTGTCACTTCAATTCAAATTGACGGTGTTCTTCACGAATTCTCAACTGTAGAAGGCGTTGTAGAGGATGTAGCTTCAATTATTTTGAACGTGAAAAAACTAGCTCTTAAAATCTACTCTGACGAAGAAAAAGTTATTGAGATTGATGTAAAAGGCGATGGTACAGTTACAGCTGCTGACATTACACATGACAGTGATGTAGAAATTTTAAACCCGGATCTATATATTGCAACAATCGCTAAAAACGGTCATTTACGTATGCGTATGTACGCACAACGCGGCCGTGGTTACACTCCTGCTGATCAAAACAAACGTGAGGATCTTCCTATCGGCGTGATCCCGATCGACTCTATTTACACTCCAGTATCACGCGTCAATTTCCAAGTGGAAAATACTCGTGTAGGTCAGTCTTCTGACTACGATAAACTTTCACTTGATGTGTGGACAGATGGTAGCATCGGTCCGAAAGAGGCGATTTCGCTCGGAGCAAAAATTTTAACCGAGCATCTAAACATCTTCGTTGGCATGACAGATGAGGCACAAACAGCTGAAATCATGGTCGAAAAAGAAGAAGATCAAAAAGAAAAAGTTTTAGAGATGACTATCGAAGAACTTGATCTTTCTGTTCGTTCTTATAACTGCTTAAAACGCGCTGGTATTAACACAGTACTAGAACTTGCGAATAAGTCAGAAGACGACATGATGAAAGTTCGTAACCTTGGACGTAAGTCACTAGAAGAAGTAAAAGCGAAGTTAGAAGAGCTTGGTTTAGGGTTACGCAAAGAAGACTAAGCGATTTAAACAAAACTTACAAGATCAGATATTTTTTATAAAGGAGGGAAACATCCATGGGTTACAGAAAACTTGGTCGTACAAGTTCTCAACGTAAAGCGATGTTACGTGACTTAGCTACTGATTTAATCATCAACGAGCGTATCGAAACTACTGAGGCTCGCGCTAAAGAAGTACGTAAAGCTGTTGAAAAAATGATTACTTTAGGTAAACGCGGTGATTTACATGCACGCCGTCAAGCTGCTGCATTCATCCGTCGTGAACTAGTAACAACTACTGATGCTGAAGGTAACGAAACAACTTCATTTGCACTTCAAAAGTTATTTGATGATGTTGCACCACGTTATGCAGAGCGTCAAGGTGGTTACACTCGTATTCTTAAAGTAGGTCCTCGTCGTGGTGACGGTGCACCTGTTGTAGTGATTGAATTAGTTTAATCATAAGAGAAAACAAGTGGTGAAGAGGGTGGAATCACCACCCTCTTTCTTTATAAACGATTTATACGACAAATAATTAAGCTGAGCGTTATGATGAGCGGACACTGTTGTGTGGCGTCTCGTTTAGCTCTCCGCACCTCATTCAGACGAAACTAGGGCTTGAGCACCCGTGTTTCTTGAAAATGTAACGACTAGCGCATTTCTATCGAATGAGGTGCGCGCTTTTTTATTTTTTAGGGAAGTATGGTAGCGCCAATTTTATGGTGCTTTTTTTTATAGTCTGATTTTAGAATGACGATCACCAGATGTTCGGGATCTCCACCCCAATATTTGGTGTATTCGTATATGATAGCCTTTATAGAAAAAACAAAAGAATGATAAGTGTTATAGCACTTTTCTTTTATCGACATAATGATTGTAGTAGAATTCATACATAAAAAAGTGTAAGTTAGTTAGTAGAGCTGAGCATGTAGAGAGGAGTACTGAAATGCCAGAAATTTTATCATTAAATAATGTGACATTTTCATATACACCAGAAGAAAAGGAAGGTCGCAATGCTGTTGAAAATGTAAGCTTTGCGGTTCAAGAAGGAGAATGGATTGCCATTGTTGGCCATAACGGTTCTGGTAAATCCACCATTGCAAAGCTTATGAATGGTTTACTGTACCCACAACAGGGCGATGTACGGATATTACGTGAACCATTAAGTGAAGAAAACCTTTGGGAAAGCCGTTCACAGATAGGAATGGTTTTTCAAAATCCAGACAATCAGTTTGTTGGAGCCACAGTGCAGGATGATGTTGCTTTTGCTCTTGAAAATAATGGAGTGCCGTTTGAAGAGATGGTAGATCGTGTACATGCAGCACTCGAACAAGTTAAAATGAACGATTTTTTAGATCATGAGCCACACCATTTATCAGGTGGACAAAAGCAGCGTGTTGCCATTGCAGGTGCACTTGCGATGAAACCTAAGCTCCTTATTTTAGATGAGGCTACTTCTATGCTAGATCCACAGGGGCGAGCTGAGGTATTACAAACCGTTCAAACTTTACGTGCTGAAACAGGGTTAACGGTATTATCTATTACGCATGATTTAGAGGAAGCCATGCTTGCAGATCGTGTTCTCTTTATGAATGATGGAAAGAAATTTGCTGAGGGTACACCTGCTGAAATTTTTGCATTTGGGGACAAGCTAGTTGAGTTTGGACTCGACTTACCATTTGCCATGAAGTTATCAAAGTTATTGCAAAAGGAAGGTGTTCCGTTAATGGGGCAACATATGACAGAAGAAGAGTTGGTGAATGATTTATGGACATCAAACTTCAACAAGTAAGCTATGCCTATTCACAGGGTACACCTTTTGAAAAACGGGCATTATTTGATGTAGATTTTGACATTCCTTCACACACGTATCAGGCAATTATTGGGCATACTGGTTCTGGTAAATCGACAATTCTTCAGCATTTTAATGCACTTCTGAAACCAACATCTGGGGAAGTACATATTGGAGATCGAGTTGTTGTAGCTGGAAAAAAGGCGAAGGATTTAAAGGCTGTACGTCAAAAGGTTGGTATTGTATTTCAATTCCCAGAGCATCAGCTGTTTGAAGAAACAGTATTAAAGGATATTATGTTTGGTCCTATGAACTTTGGTGTATCGGAACAAGAAGCAGAAGTACGAGCAAAAGAACTTATAGACCTAGTAGGTTTACCAGAGAATGTACTTGAAAAATCACCTTTTGATTTATCGGGTGGTCAAATGCGCAGGGTAGCCATTGCTGGCGTTTTAGCGATGGAACCTGAAGTAATTGTTTTAGATGAACCAACAGCAGGGCTTGATCCACGTGGTCAGAAAGAGATAATGGATATGTTTTATAAGCTACACAAGGAACGTGGTCTAACGACGATTCTTGTTACGCATAGTATGGAGGACGCGGCTCGTTATGCAGATAATATTGTTATTATGCATGAAGGGAAAAATGTACTAAGTGGCACACCACAAGAAATTTTTAAAGATGTAGAAACATTAAAGAATTTCCGCTTAGAACCACCTCGTATTGTACGCTTTCAACAAAGAATCGAAAAAATGATAAACAAATCCTTCTCAAAGATATGCCTAACCGAAGAAGAGCTAGCAACTGAAATTGCCCAGGTCCTAAGAGAGGAGCGTGGTCAGTCATGATGGAGAAAATGATATTTGGTCGGTTCCTTCCAGGGAATTCTCCAGTTCATAAGCTCGATCCACGATCCAAGCTTATATTTGTGTTTGCATTCATTATTATTGTATTTTTAGCAAACAACACAGTAACATATGCCTTGCTATTAGCTTTTACTTTACTCATTGTGCTAATCTCGAAGATTCGTCTATATTTTTTAATTAATGGTCTAAAGCCAGTCATTTTTTTAATGGCATTTACCTTCTTAATTCATATATTTATGACGAAAGAAGGGGCCGTAGTATTTGAGTGGAAGTTTATTACTATTTATGAAGAAGGAATCCGACAAGGGATCTTTATTTCGATACGTTTTCTAGTTTTAGTGTTTATGACATCTATTTTAACTCTTACAACATCACCGATTTCCATTACGGATGGCATTGAAGTACTTCTAAATCCATTAAAGGCGATAAAAGTGCCAGTACATGAACTAGCCTTGATGATGTCTATTTCATTGCGCTTTATTCCAACGTTAATGGATGAAACAGATAAAATTATGAAAGCACAAATGGCACGAGGTTCGGACTTATCTTCTGGACCAATAAAGGATCGTATTAAAGCGGTTGTGCCATTACTGGTACCTCTCTTTGTAAGTGCTTTTAAACGAGCCGAGGATTTAGCAACAGCTATGGAAGTAAGAGGCTACCGTGGAGGCGAAGGGCGTACGAGATATCGTAAGCTAAAGTGGGATATGAGTGATACGTTCTCACTTGTGTTATTAGTAGCAATGGCCGTTTTACTATTCTTCTATAGAAGTTAAAAGGAGTAAGCTTGATGCGACGATTAAAAGCAATTATAAGTTATGATGGAACGCAATTTTCTGGCTATCAAGTGCAGCCTGGAGAGCGCACAGTACAAGCAGAGATTGAGCGTGTTCTAGCCATTATGCATAAAGGGGAAAAGGTAAAGGTGACAGCTAGTGGACGTACAGATGCAAGAGTACATGCTACCGGTCAAACATTGCATTTTGATTCACCACTTGCGATTCCCGTAGATAAATATATGAAGGCATTAAATGTTCAACTGCCAAGAGATATTCGGGTAATGTCAATAGAAGAAGTAGCAGATGATTTTCATGCGCGCTACAGTGTAACAGGAAAGCGGTATAGATATAAATGGTCATGTGAGCCTGTACAGAGTCCGTTTAGTAGACATTACACTGTTGAGACTAATGGTGTGAAACCAAATGTTGAGGCAATGCAGGAGGCGGCAAAGGCTATAATTGGTACACATGATTTTTCATGTTTTTGTGCAGCCAATACAAGTGTCAAAGATAAGGTCCGCACAGTGACTACCCTACAATTCGAATGGCATGGTGAGGAGCTACATATGGTGATTGAAGGAACTGGCTTCTTATACAATATGGTTCGTATTATCGCAGGCACACTCTGGGAAGTGGGTATAGGACGTCGTGACATAGAGAACGTGGAGTTAGTCGTTCAATCTATGAATCGTGATAAGGCGGGAAAAACTGCACCTCCGCAAGGTCTATATCTTGAGAAAGTCTTCTATTAACCCGTCATCTGAGGTGACATTTGTTAAAACGTATAAAATTTATATAAGTTGATTGGAGTAGAGACTGGGCGACTCCTTGGGGATCAGCGTCACAGATGATACCCTGCAGCGAAGCGAAGCGGCTCATCGGACGCCCCCAGGAAGCTTTGCTCTGTGCGAAAGCGAAGCGACAGCAACAAAGCGACCAGTCGGAACGGAAATCAACCCACGTTATGGTGATGATCCTTTTTAACTGGCGAATGCTATAGAAATCTTGACACGAAATATCATTATATTTTTAAAAATGAAGGCTAAAAGAAGCCCTAATTTAACCAATCAAGGAATCTGAACAACTTCTCCAGGTGTTTATTGAAATTGCTTGACTTTAAAAGTCATTCATTATATGATAACAGATGGTATTTTCATTACCACCACAAATAAGCCCCGAAAACTTATAGTGTAGTTTAATGAAAAATAACGGTAATCGAATCGATTAGGAGGATATATACATGCGTACAACATTCATGGCTAAAGGTCACGAAGTAGACCGTAAATGGCTAGTAGTTGATGCAGAAGGCCAAACTCTTGGACGTTTAGCTTCTGAAGTAGCTGCTATCTTACGTGGTAAACATAAACCAACATTCACACCAAACGTTGACACAGGTGATCACGTAATCATCATCAACGCTGACAAAATCCATTTAACTGGTAACAAATTAGAGGGTAAACTTTACCGTCACCATACTCAATTTGCGGGTGGTTTAAAAACTCGTACTGCTGGTGAAATGCTAGACAAGTACCCAACAAGAATGATCGAATTAGCAGTTAAAGGAATGCTTCCTAAAAACTCTTTAGGTCGCAAAATGTTCACTAAACTTAACGTTTACACTGGAACAGAGCATCCACATGCTGCACAAAAACCAGAAGCATACGAGCTTCGCGGATAATATAAATTAAGAGGAGGATATTACTTTGGCACAAGTTCAATACATCGGCACTGGTCGCCGTAAAAGCTCTGTAGCTCGTGTACGTTTAGTACCAGGTACAGGTAAAATTGTTATCAACAAACGTGAAATCGAAGAATACGTACCATTCGCTGCATTACGTGAAGTAATTAAGCAACCATTAGTAGCTACTGAAACTACAGGAAGCTACGATATCCACGTAAACGTTAACGGTGGTGGATACACTGGTCAAGCTGGAGCAGTACGTCACGGTATCGCTCGTGCTCTACTTCAAGTAGACCCTGATTTCCGTGCTGCATTAAAATCTGCTGGATTACTTACTCGTGATTCACGCATGAAAGAACGTAAAAAACCAGGTCTACGCGGCGCTCGTCGTGCACCTCAGTTCTCAAAACGTTAATATCGTTGTTATATCAACGTTTCAAACCCTTTCTCGAATTTTCGAGAAAGGGTTTTTTTGTGGAAAATGCTGCGCTTTGGTTCTTTAAACTTACGAGCACAGTTTTGTCTGGAATATTAATAGCCATTGAGATGTGTATTTTAGATAGAAATGGCTGATACTATTTTTAGGTTGTTTATTCTGAAAATGGAGGTCAATAGATGAAAAAGCTATTAATATTATCAGTTGCAGCAATGGCACTTCTTGGTGCATGTCAAAATAAAACTGACGTGAAAAAAACCGAGGAAGTAAGAACAGGAAATACGGCAGCTCAAAGACAGGTAGAAATAACAGACGGTCAAGCGAATGCCAAAATTCTTAGTAGTACAGACTGGCAAGCCACAAAAGTTTACGATAAAAATAATAAAGATTTAACTGCAGAAAATTCAAATTTACTTGGTCTTGCGAAATATGACGCTGATTCAGGTCGCTATGAATTCTTCGATCCAAATACAGCTGGAAGCCTCGACGATAAAGGAATTTTCTTTATTACAAATGACGGAAAGCGTAGAATATTGATCTCAGAAACGAAAAATTACCAAGAAATTGTGGATATTACTAAGCTAACGAATGCAAGGTTCACTTATAAACGGATGGGGAAAGATGCAAACGGTCACGATGTAGAAGTATTCGTTGAGCATACTCCTTATAAGGAAAGACACCTAACATTTACAGCACCAGATAAAACTTTAAATCATTCTACAGGCTCTATTGTTAAGGACATAGATGGAGATAATATTTTAGCTGATACGCTGTGGCAAGGGACAGTTGTATTAGATATCAACAAAAATGATGTAACAAAATATAATACAAATTTTATTAGCATTGCAAAATATGATGCTAATACGAATAGATATGAATTTTTCAGTCCTGAAACAGGTAAAAGCCGCGGTGACTATGGTTACTTCAATGTGATCGATGGAAATAAATTAAGAGCTCATGTTTCTATTGGCGAAAATAAATATGGGGCTGTGCTCGAAATTACTGAGTTAAATAATAAGAAATTCACGTATATAAGAACTGGTAAAGATAAAGATGGTAAGGACATACCAATATTCGTTGAGCATGAACCTTATACGGGTAAGTTTAAACCAGAATTTACACTCAAATAAATGGATCAATGCCATAGGAATATCTTTTAGGGCTCTCACTTGTAATTCTCGCAGCTACTGAGAGAAGTTACAGTCTCGAACACAATTATGTCGAGGTGTAAAGTGAGAGTTTTTTTTACTTTCTGGCATAGTTTAATCACTAACTTCGTACACTAAATGTAAAAGGGTGGTGGATATGGGTGAAGCGCTGGCTTGCACTAGGAGTAATTATGCTAATGAGTATAGTGGTCGTGGCATATGAAACGAATGCTTCGAACCGAAACTTCTTCTTACCGGACCCACTTGGTGGCATAAAAATTGTCATTGATGCGGGGCACGGAGGTCAGGATGGAGGGGCTTCTAAGGGTGAAGTAATTGAAAAGGATATTACACTTGCAATTGCCCAGCATGTGGAGAAGCAATTGAAGAAAAAAGGCGCAAAAGTCGTGATGACGCGTACAAAAGATGGAGACGTTATCGATGAACATGCGTCATCAGAAAAGTTTGGAACATTGAGAGAGCGCAAAAAGCAGGATATCTTTTTAAGAAAAGACATTGTAGAAAAAGAAAAACCGGATATTTTTATTACCATTCATGCAAATGCCATTCCTGAAACAAAATGGCGTGGGGCACAGGTGTTCTATCATCAAGAAGGACATGCTGAAAGTGAATTTTTAGCAAAGAGCATTCAAGATTCCATTCGCACTAATTTGAAAAATACTGACAGGGAAGCAATGTCTATAAAACAAATATATTTACTGAAAAAAGCTGAGGTACCTGCTGCACTAGTAGAAACAGGGTTTATAAGTAATGATGAGGAACGCGCACTTTTAACTGATAAGAAATACCAAGAAAAAATGGGAGACGCCATTGTTGAAGGTATAGAAGAGTATTTATTAGCTAAAATTGAATAGAGCAACAACACAACGTAAATCAACTCATTATGATATACTAACATTGAGATAATATAAGGGGAGTGTTCGTCGTGATAACTGAACAACAAGTACGAGAAATACTGGGACAACTACAAGATCCATTTTTACATAAATCATTTGCAGAAACAGACGGTATTACAAACGTAGCGATAAAAGAAGAGAAGAATCATGTCAGTGTAAAAATTGCGATTGCTAAAACAAATACACCTGAACAATTACAGCTACAAATGAAAATTGTTGAAGTTTTGAAAGAAGCCGGTGCAAATACAGTTGGTATTCGTTTCGAAGAGCTGTCAGCAGAAAAGCTACAGAGCTTCCGTGGCGTAGCAACTGAGGCTGAGGCACAAGATATTTTATCGCCATTGAGCACAGTACAAGTTATTTCAATTGCCTCTGGAAAAGGCGGTGTAGGGAAATCTACAGTATCGGTTAACTTAGCTGTTGCATTAGCTCGCCTTGGCAAAAAAGTTGGCTTGGTTGATGCTGATATTTATGGGTTCAGTGTGCCTGATATGATGGGTGTTACTGATATGCCTAAAGTGGTAGACAATCGAATTTTCCCTGTGGATCGTTTAGGAGTAAAGATGATTTCAATGGGCTTCTTTGTTGAAAATAACGCACCGATTGTATGGCGTGGACCAATGCTAGGTAAAGTGTTAGATCAGTTCTTCCGTGATGTAGAATGGGGCGAGTTAGACTATCTACTATTGGATTTACCACCAGGTACAGGTGACGTTGCATTGGATATTCACCAAATGCTTCCTTCATCTAAAGAAATTGTCGTAACAACACCACACCCAACGGCAGCGTTCGTTGCTGCTCGTGCAGGTGCAATGGCTTTACAAACAGATCATGAAATTTTAGGTGTTATTGAAAACATGGCATGGTATGAATCGAAATCAGGTGACCGTGAATTCGTATTCGGTCAAGGTGGAGGACCTAAGTTAGCGGAAGAGCTACGTACAGAACTACTTGGACAAATTCCTCTTGGTCAACCTGACTGGTCAGAAGAAGATTTTGCACCTTCTGTTTATGCTGAAAAACACACAACAGGACAAACATATTTAGACATCGCGACGAAAATCATCAGTAAATTGAATAAATAATGAAAACGGATTTCCTCAAACAATGGAGGAAATCCGTTTTTACATTACTGAGTACCTTTTTGCTCATTACCTGTCTCACCACCGCCAGCTTCTTTTTTACCACCGCCAGCCTTACCTGTCTCGCCACCGCTCTTCTTAATAAGCTCCTGCCATTTCGTTTGCATAAGCGGACTTTCAATCGTCTCCTTGACGACTTCCTCCATTTGTTTTCTCATATTGGAGGATTTTAGAATAGTCTCTAATTGCTTTTGCATATCTGGTTGACCAAAGAAAGCCTCCATATCTTTTTGGAAAGTGGGGTCTTTTATTAATTCCTTCATAATATCCTGTTGTTGCTTTTGCATACTTTTAGCAATGGTTTCCTTAAATTTTGGATCTTCAAAAGTTTTCTTCCAAAAGTCTTCTGCTTCTTTGGAAAGCAAGGTAGCCTCAGTAGCCTTTTTCACTTCATCATGTTCCAAAACTAATAATTCACGGAAACTTGGGTCCTCTAAAAGCTTTCGCAACGCCTTTTTACCATCCTCAGTTTGTAAAGAGTCGATCATTATTTTTTTTATTTCTTCATAGGACATGGTAGAAGCTTTTTCTTGTGAACAGGCAGAAAGAAACACCATTAGAATTAGTAGTAAGAAGATTTTTCGCATCAATAATCAGTCCTTTCTATAGATAGACTCTTTCAATTATTGTTCACATTTATGATGACTTTATGTATTGGTTAGGATGAGAAATAGCTTTTTTAACAATGCATTGTTAAAATAAGTACAGATATACATAAGAAATTGGGGGACTTTTAGTTGTGACGATACGAAATTGGGCAAAGTTTTTCTTCTTTGCAATGCTCGTTGGTGGCGCAGTCAACGGAATTTGCAGTTTATTTATTCGATGGGATTTCTTCCAACCATATATAACAAACGGTCACTGGGGTGAATTTTTGGCTGGGCTTTTATGGATGGTTTTCTTAGGGTTTACAATGAGTGTTATTGCACAAGCGGGCTTTTTTGCTTATTTAACAATCCATCAAGTGGGGGTTAATATTTTTAGAACACTTACATTATGGAATTGGGTACAGCTAGTATTAATTGCTATTACTATTTTCGATATTATATTTTTCCGATTTATTCCAGGTGTAAAAGATGGTCAAAGTTGGGTATTCTATAGTGTTTTGTTAATTTCATTAATATTCAGTGCAATAGTAACGGCTATTCAAAAAGTAAAATTAACAGGAAAAAAACATGTTTTCATTTCGGCATTATTTTTTATGATTGTTGTTACTTCGCTAGAATGGACAATTGCATTAATGGGTCGCGATGAAAACATTAACGAGTATGTTGCACTATTACTATTCCCACTACTCGCTGTAAATGCTTATCAATTATTAGTATTACCAAAATATAATGCAAAATCCGAAGAAGATCGTCAAAGATTAGAAGCACGTCGCAAAGCTCGTCGTGAACAAGCTAAAAACGCATAATAATTTAACTTCTTTTAGCAAAAGAATCCCACCTCTATAGTGTGAGATGAATGCGGATTTAAGTTACTTTTCAGCGGGTGTTCAAACATCCGCTAAAAGAAGTTAAAGCCTCCGGCGGATGTCACGGAATCGGAAAGGAGTACTTTGTGCAAGCACAAAGCCGTTTCCGGACGCAATTATGCCGAGGCATAATTGATAAAAAGAAGTTGCCTCTGTAACACGTTGGAGGCAACTTCTTTTTTACGGTGATTTTTTAGTTTGAACTTTATAGCCGAATATATTTTCCTCAATCGACATAAATTTATTTTGTTGTAGAAATGTACTCATCTCTTTAATCGAGATTTTGTTATTTTGGTGTAAAGTCATAAACACAAAATCTCCCTTTTGTAATTTAGGTGTCTTCTCACCTTTCCAGATTAGAGAGGGAGAAAGTATATTTATCTGCTGTTGAAATAAGTTGTTTTGTAAATCCTGCGAATACTGGTGATTTCGTGTTGCAAACCAAAGTGGTATTTCTTGAAAATGCTTTTCGTAAATTTTTATATCTTTTTGAACGACGGCAAGATCAATTGGTTTATCCACTGAATCCTCAGACCCTAATAGTCCTGTAGGTAGTTTTCGCTCTTGAATTACTTTCAGGTGATCAGGTGAACGTTCAATCCATGCTGCATCTAGCAATAGAAGCGGATAAGGTTCTTTTACAGTTTTAAGCCAGTCCAACAAGGCTTCATCAGAGAAAGAAATTTCGACAATAAGTGATGTACCATAGTGTCCTTTTGTCACAACTGCTGGAGCATCGGCAATGTTAAATACAGAAATCATAGTAGAATTTATAGGTTTTATAAAGACAAACAGTATTACGATGAAAATCAGTGAAATCAACGTTTTGCGAACCATTATAACAACCTCGTTTCTATGTTTTTAAACGAAAAAATAAAGTCCTTAAAAAAACTTATGATTTAGTGTTGACTTTCATGAACAATCGATGTTATTATGTATAAGTCGCCAAGAGGTGACACAGTAAATTAAAAAAATGAACCTTGAAAACTGAACAAGCAAAACGTAATCAATAAAGTTTTTAGTAGCTAACCTTGAGTTGGTGAACAAAACAAAATTTTGGACATCAAACATGATGCCAGCAAAACAATTTGAGCTAATCAAATTTCTTTTTATGGAGAGTTTGATCCTGGCT
>NZ_JALIRS010000011.1 GCF_023337795.1 Lysinibacillus sp. BPa_S21
GAACACGGAAGTTAAGCTCTTTAGCGCCGATGGTAGTTGGGGGCTTCCCCCTGTGAGAGTAGGACGTCGCTAGGCACCTGAAAAAGTCGAGGATTTATTCCTCGGCTTTTTTTATTTTATAGAAAAATAAAAAAATGGTACAATTGCCTAACCATATACATGATGGTCGTTGATTAATGGGGGAATTAAAAATGAGGCGTAATCTCTTTTCTACTATATCCATCATATCCTTCTTGATTACATTTTTAATGTTTGGCTATGATACATCAAAATGGTATGGTATTTTTTTTAATTTCCTTTGCGAGCTAAGTATTTTTACGCCATTTGTATTAGGAGGACTAGGAATAATTAGCGCAATTTTTGGCTTAAAAGGTGATATCCGTATGGTCTTGATTGTGCTCAATGCTTTTTTAATGATCCTATTCCTTGGTGCATATTTAATGGGAATCTTCGGGTTTTAAAATCCTTAATAAAGAACTGCAGCGTTTATATTTTTCTGCAGTTCTTTTAATATGTCTTCGATTTGTAACAATAAGATATAATTCCTTTTTAGCTTCTTCAGAAAGAAGTTAAAACTTCCGCTAATGTCACGGAATCGGAAAGGCGTTCGCATAGGATTTTAGGCTAACTGACCTGCATCCTGTTGCTGTTTCGTCTTCGTACAGAAAAAAACGTGATGTTGTTGCTACTACCCTTTCACACAGACAAAACACATTGCCGCTGTCGCTACGCTTTCGCGCAAACGAAACACATTGCTGCTGCTTCGTAAGCACTACGTTTTTGCGCAAAAAACATTTGTTGTCCAATGCCCCAGGAAAGCACCCAGACGGAACGGAAATTAACCTCACGCTATGTGAAAAATATTTTATTAATAAATCATAGATATAAAAGGTATAATGAAACTCAAATGAAGAAAAAATTTTGGATATAAGATCGAAAGGAAGAAAGATTTGGGAAAAAAGCAAATTTGGTATGAAGTAGAAGAAAACGAGACAATTGAAGATTGTTTGGCAAGAATGCGTCGAGATGGTTATATGGCAGTGGGAAGAAAAGAAGAACCGATTTTCCACTTAGTCAATGGAGAACCAACGTATTTACGTCAAAAAATACAATTCAAAGCCATGTTATGGCAAGAATTCGAGTAAATTTGACCGAAATCCGAACGTTTATAAATAGCTAAAATAAAATGTTCGCATTTTTGCATTGACGATAGAGGAATGACTTGTTAAAATGTGAGAAGGAAAAACAAATAAATCCCACATATATGCTAGAGGATTGGCTCTAGTGTCTCTACCCAGCACCGTAAATGCTGGACTATGCGGGAAAGCACTTTTGGCATGTTACGGGAAGGTGTATGTGCAGAAATGTACATTTGCATATTCTTTTCATAATAAGTCCTCAAGTAAGCTGCTTTCACGTGTATGGTAGGGAGTAGTTTATTTGGGGACTTTCTTTGTTATAAAAGAATTGTAGTAGCTATATGAGGAATAGAGGCTTGCACAATATTAGATCATTTTTCTAACGTTAAAAAGGAGCGACAATCATGAATCCGAAAATCGGTGTCATTATGGGGAGTTCAAGTGACTGGGAAACAATGAAACATGCATGTGATATTTTAGATGAATTACAAGTACCGTACGAGAAAAAGGTTGTGTCTGCACATCGTACTCCAGATTTAATGTTCGAGTATGCAGAATCAGCACGTGAGCGAGGTATTCAAGTTATTATTGCTGGTGCAGGTGGAGCTGCGCATTTACCTGGAATGGTAGCAGCTAAAACAACGCTACCGGTAATCGGTGTACCTGTGCAATCCCGTGCTCTTAACGGTCTTGATTCTTTATTATCAATCGTTCAAATGCCTGGTGGTGTACCTGTAGCAACAGTAGCGATTGGCAAAGCGGGAGCGACAAATGCAGGTTTGCTAGCAGCGCAAATTTTATCGACAACAGATGCACAGCTTGCAAAAAAATTAGATGCTCGACGTGAAGCCACAAAACAACAAGTACTGGAAAGCACAGGTGACTTAGTGTGACAAAGATAATTTATCCAGGGCAGATGATAGGCATTATCGGGGGAGGGCAACTTGGCCGTATGATGGCACTTGCTGCTAAAGAGGCAGGCTTTAAAGTTGCCGTTCTTGAACCATCAATGGATTCACCATGTGGACAGGTTGCGGATGTACGTATTGTAGCACCATATGATGATGAAGCAGCTTTAGAGGAGCTTGCAGAGGTTAGTGATGTTATAACGTATGAGTTTGAAAATATCGATTATGATGGCTTAAAACGTTTAACACAAATGGCTTACGTTCCACAAGGAGCAGAGCTTGTACGCATCACACAGAACCGTGTGACTGAGAAAGAAGCAATTGTGAATGCAGGTTGTCCAGTAGCCCCTTATTTGGTTGTAAATACATATGAAGAATTACTAGCCAATATCGATAGGATTGGTTATCCTTGTATAGTCAAAACAGCAAGAGGTGGTTACGATGGCAAGGGGCAGCAGCTTTTAAAATCTGCCGAAGACCTATCGTTGGCAAAGGAGCTTTTCTCTCATTCGCAATGTATTGTTGAGGGATTTGTGCCTTTCGCTAAAGAGGTGTCCGTCATTGTCCAAAGAAACGGTAATGGTGAATCATATTGTCAGCCAGTTGGAGAAAATATTCATGTGCATCATATTTTACATGAAACGATTGTTCCAGCTCGTATAAAAGAGGAAACAGCAAAAGCTGCAGAGCGTGAAGCAAGAAAAATTGCTGACTACTTGGATTTAGTAGGGACATTAGCTGTAGAAATGTTTGTGTTAGAAGATGGTGGAATTGTTATTAATGAATTAGCACCAAGACCTCATAATTCAGGTCACTATTCAATAGAAGCATGTAATGTTTCACAGTTCCATCAGCATATACGCGCTGTTTGTGGTTGGCCATTACGTAAACCACAACTTTGGGCACCATCTATAATGGTTAATGTTTTAGGGCAGCATGTCATGCCACTTAGTAACTCAATTGCTAAATATCCTGAATGGTCTATACATCTTTATGGGAAAGCTGAAGCTAAGGTGAACCGTAAGATGGGCCACGTAACGATTATGACAAAAAACTTAGAGGAAACACTACAACAAATCGAGAGTTCTGGCATTTGGTCAGAATAGAAGGAGAAACGCAATGATCGAACGTTACACAAGACCCGAAATGGGCGCAATTTGGACAGAACAAAATAAATATCAAGCTTGGCTAGAAGTTGAAATTTTAGCATGTGAAGCTTGGGCAGAAATTGGAGACATTCCGAAAGAGGATGTAGCTAAAATTCGTGAAAATGCTTCATTTGACGTTAATCGTATTTTAGAGATTGAAAAAGAAACACGTCATGATGTAGTTGCATTTACTCGTGCCGTTTCTGAAACACTTGGTGAAGAGCGCAAATGGGTACACTATGGTTTAACTTCTACGGACGTAGTTGATACAGCCCTTTCTTATTTGATTAAACAAGCGAATGATATTTTACGTAAAGACATCGTGAATTTCATTGATATTATTGCTGCTAAAGCGAAAGAGCATAAGCATACAGTTATGATGGGACGTACACATGGTGTTCATGCTGAGCCAACAACTTTCGGTTTAAAACTAGGTTTATGGTATGAAGAAATGAAGCGTAACCTAGAACGCTTTGATGCAGCGGCAAAAGTAATTGAAACAGGAAAAATGTCTGGAGCAGTTGGAACATATGCCAATATTGACCCTCGAGTTGAGCAATATGTATGCGATAAATTAGGACTTACAGCGTCTCCTATTTCAACACAAACCTTACAACGTGATCGCCATGCTCAATATTTAGGAGCGTTGGCATTAATCGCAACTTCAATAGAGAAATTTGCAACAGAGATTCGTGGCTTGCAAAAATCTGAAACACGTGAAGTTGAGGAAGCATTTGCAAAAGGACAAAAAGGCTCGTCAGCGATGCCTCATAAACGTAATCCAATCGGATCTGAAAACATGGTTGGTATGTCACGATTAATGCGTGGCTATATGGTAACAGCTTATGAAAACGTAGCATTATGGCATGAGCGTGATATTTCACATTCATCTGCTGAGCGCGTTATTTTACCGGATGCAACGATTACACTTAACTATATGTTAAATCGCTTCGGTAACATTGTGAAAAACTTAACAGTATTCCCTGAAAACATGAAACGTAATATGGGTCGCACTTTTGGTCTAATTTACTCTCAACGTATCTTATTAGCACTTATCGATAAAGGGTTAGTGCGTGAGGAAGCGTATGATACAGTACAACCTTTAGCGATGCAGGCGTGGGACGAGCAAGTTCAGTTCCGTACGTTAGTCGATGCAAGTGAAAAAATTACATCGTATTTAACGAAAGAAGAGCTAGATGAGTGCTTTGACTACAACTACCATTTACAGCATGTAGATATGATTTTTGAACGTCTTGGACTTAACTAAGCTAAATTGATGGAATAGAGTCACTAGCGGATGTTGCAGAATTGAATCGTATACGTACGATTCAATTCTGAACAATACGCGTGTATTTCATAATATCAGGGGGAGTAACGAAATGACTGAAGGTCAACTTTTGTATGAAGGTAAAGCAAAAAAATTGTATACAACAGAGGAACCAAATGTGTTACTCGTTGAATACAAGGATAGTGCAACAGCGTTTAATGGTGAGAAAAAAGAAGAAATTGAAGGCAAAGGCATATTAAATAACCGCATCACTTCTGTAATTTTCGAAAAATTACAAGCAAACGGAATTGCGTCACATTTCGTAAAACAATTATCTGATACGCAACAGCTTGTGAAAAAGGTAGAGATTATTCCAATTGAGGTTGTTGTTCGTAATATAGCGGCAGGCAGCTTAGCGAAACGCCTTGGCTTAGAAGAAGGTACACCATTAAAACGTCCGATCGTTGAGTTTTATTTTAAAGACGATGAACTAGGCGATCCGCTCATTACGACGGAGCATATTGACGTACTTGATCTTGCAACACCAGAGGAAGTGACAGCCATTTATGAGGGTGCACTTGCAGTGAACAAAGTGTTGGAGCCTATATTTGCGGATGTCAACGTTACACTCATTGATTTTAAATTAGAGTTTGGACGTGACAATGACGGAAATGTACTACTGGCAGATGAAATCTCACCAGATACATGCAGACTTTGGGATGCAACTACAAAGCAAAAGTTAGACAAGGATGTCTTTCGTAGAGACCTTGGTAATTTAACTGAAGTTTATACTATTATACTTTCTAGACTCGGAGGCAAATAACAATGAAAAAAGTTAAAATTTACGTAACATTACGTGAGAGCATTCTTGATCCACAAGGTTCAGCAGTACAAGGTTCTTTAGTGAACATGGGTTACGCTGAAGTAGAAGATTTACGTATCGGTAAATATCTTGAACTAACTATTAAAGATACAGAACGTGATATTGATACTCTAGTAAAAGAAATGTGTGAAAAGGTTTTAACTAACGTTGTAATCGAAGACTATCGTTACGAAGTCGAGGAGGCTAACTAATCATGAAATTCGCAGTACTCGTTTTCCCTGGGTCAAACTGTGATATCGATATGTATCATGCGATTAAAGACGAGCTAGGTGAAGAAGTAGAATATGTATGGCATACAGCAACAGATTTAAGTGACTTTGATGGCATTTTAGTACCGGGAGGCTTCTCATATGGGGATTACCTTCGATGTGGTGCGATGGCAAACCAATCTAATATTATGGCAGAGGTCAAGAAGGCAGCAGATGCAGGTAAGCCAGTATTAGGCGTTTGTAATGGATTCCAAATATTAACTGAAGCGGGTTTGTTACCAGGTGCATTACTTCGTAACAAAAATTTGAAATTCATGTGCCGTACAATCCAACTTAAAGTTGAAAACAATAATACCTTATTCACAAACCAATATGAGCAAGGTCAAATGATCAATATTCCAATTGCGCATGGTGAAGGTAACTACTACTGTGACGAGGAAACTTTACAACAATTAAAAGATAACAATCAAATCGTGTTTACATACTCAGGCGAAAATCCAAACGGTTCTTTAGAAGATATCGCAGGGATTATAAACGAGCGCGGCAATGTACTAGGTATGATGCCTCACCCAGAGCGAGCTGTTGATGCACTGGTGGGCGGAGCAGACGGTCTAGCAGTATTTAAATCAATTGTGAAGCAGTGGAGGGAAAATCATGTCAACAACTAAGTTTGAGCCAACAGCACAGCAAATTAAAGATCAGAAGTTATACGCTGGTATGGGGATGTCAGACGAAGAATTTGCAATGGTAGAAGGTATTATTGGACGTCTTCCGAACTGGACAGAGACGGGTCTTTTCTCGGTAATGTGGTCTGAGCACTGCTCATACAAAAATTCAAAACCAGTGTTACGTAAATTCCCTACTAAGGGTCCACAAGTTTTACAAGGTCCAGGTGAAGGTGCTGGTATCGTCGATATTGGTGATGAACAAGCCGTTGTATTTAAAATGGAATCCCATAACCACCCTTCAGCAATTGAACCTTATCAAGGTGCTGCTACAGGTGTTGGTGGTATTATCCGCGATGTTTTCTCAATGGGAGCACGTCCAATTGCGATGCTGAACTCACTCCGCTTTGGCGAATTAAAATCAGCGCGTGGAAAATATTTATTTGAAGAAGTCGTTGCTGGTATCGCAGGTTACGGTAACTGTATCGGAATTCCTACAGTAGGTGGCGAGATTCAATTCGATCCTTGTTATGAAGGCAATCCACTAGTGAATGCAATGTGTGTAGGTTTAATTGATCACAAAGATATTCAACGTGGAATCGCAGCTGGTGTAGGAAATACAGTCATGTATGTTGGCGCTAAAACAGGTCGTGACGGAATCCATGGTGCAACATTTGCATCTGAGGAGTTAACAGAAGAATCTGATAACCAACGTCCAGCAGTACAAGTAGGAGATCCATTTATGGAGAAACTTTTACTTGAAGCATGTTTAGAAGTTGTAAAATCTGACGCTCTAGTAGGTATTCAAGATATGGGTGCAGCTGGTCTTACTTCTTCATCAGCAGAAATGGCTTCTAAGGCTGGCTCTGGTGTAGAAATGAACTTAGATTTAGTACCTCAACGTGAGACAGGCATGACAGCCTATGAAATGATGTTATCTGAATCTCAGGAGCGTATGTTACTTGTTGTGAAAAAAGGTCGCGAAGATGAAATTAAAGCGATTTTCGATAAATATGATTTAGATGCGGTGGCAATTGGTCGCGTGACGGATGATAAAATGCTACGCCTTTTACATAATGGTGAAGTTGTAGCTGAAGTACCTGCTGATGCACTTGCAGAAGATGCACCAGTTTATCACAAGCCATCAGCAGAACCTGCTTACTACGCTGAATTCCAGGCGATGGAAAATACAGAACCAGAGGTAACTGATTACAAAGAAACATTAAATGCACTTTTAAAAGCGCCAACAGTTGCTTCAAAAGAGTGGGTTTACGATCAATATGATTATCAAGTACGTACATCAACAGTCGTTGCACCAGGTTCTGATGCAGCCGTTATCCGCGTACGTGGTACGAACAAAGGATTAGCGATGACTACTGATTGTAACTCTCGTTATATTTTCCTAGATCCAGAGGTAGGCGGTGCCATTGCAGTAGCTGAGGCAGCCCGTAACATCGTAGCAACTGGAGGTACACCATTAGCGATTACTGACTGCCTAAACTTTGGTAATCCTGAGAAACCAGAAATCTTCTGGCAAATTGAAAAATCAGCTGATGGTATTTCAGCGGCTTGTACTGCACTGAATTCACCAGTAATCGGTGGTAACGTATCTCTTTATAATGAGCGTTCTGGTGAAGCGGTTTACCCAACACCAACCATCGGTATGGTGGGACTAATTGAAGATTTAGCACATGTGACAACTCAAGAAGTAAAAGCTAGTGGGGATGTAGTATTTGTGATCGGTGATACAAACACTGAATTCGGTGGCTCGGAGCTTCAAAAATTAGTAAACAACGGGGTTATTTCAGGGAAAGCACCAGCTATTGATCTACAGATTGAAGCTGCACGTCAACAAGCTTTACTTACAGCAATTAAAGCAGGAATCGTACAATCTGCACATGATGTAGCAGAAGGTGGTCTTGCGGTGGCGCTTGCCGAAACAACATTTGGCGCTAATGGTTTAGGTCTTGATGTGACATTAACAGGCTCTGCTACAACAGCATTATTCAGTGAAACACAATCTCGCTTCGTTGTAACAGTGAAAGAAGAAAATGCAGCTGCATTTGTAGAAATTGTAAAAGACGCAAAGAAAATTGGTGTCGTAACAAACGATGCGCTTGTTAAAATCAACGGTGACAACGGTGTGCTTGTAGAAGGTACAGTGGAGGAATTCCGTTCTAATTGGAAAGGAGCAATCCCATGCTTGCTGAACTCAGAGGCTTAAACGAAGAATGTGGGGTGTTTGGTATTTGGGGCAACCCGAATCCAGCACACCTTAGTTATTACGGGCTTCATGCTCTTCAACACCGTGGCCAAGAAGGCGCTGGAATCGTCGTTTCTGACGGCCAGCATCTTCGCGCGGTGAAAGGCGAAGGACTAGTTAATGATGTTTTCAACGAAGAGAAATTAAAGGCAGTGGACGGAAAAGCAGCAATTGCCCATGTCCGTTATACGACTGCTGGAGGAGGCGGTATTGAAAATGTACAGCCGTTATTATTCCACTCGTCAACTGGTAGCCTTTCAATTGCTCATAACGGTAATTTAGTCAATGCAACGCACTTAAAACAGTACTTAGAGCGCCAAGGTAGTATTTTCCATTCTAGCTCCGATACTGAAGTACTAGCACATCTTATTAAGAAAAGCTCGCATTCACCATTCCGTGCAAAGGTGAAAAATGCCCTCTCGTTATTAAAGGGTGCTTACTCGTTCTTAATTATGACTAAAGATGAAATGCTTGTCGCACGTGATCCACATGGTTTACGTCCATTATCTCTTGGAAAGCTAGGAGATGGTTGGGTTGTTGCCTCTGAAACTTGTGCATTTGATTTAATAGGTGCAGAATTTGTTCGATCTGTTGAACCGGGTGAATTATTAATTATTAACGATGAAGGTGTAAAATCTGATCGTTTTGTAGAAATGGATAAACGTGCAATGTGCGCGATGGAGTATGTTTATTTAGCACGACCTGATTCTGATATTGATGGTATTAACGTCCACATGGCTCGTAAGCGTATGGGCAAACAGCTTGCTCGTGAATGTGCACATATTGAAGCTGACGTTGTAACAGGTGTCCCTGACTCAAGTATTTCAGCAGCAATCGGCTTTGCAGAGGAAAGCGGTATTCCGTATGAGCTAGGTCTTATAAAAAACCGTTATGTAGGTCGTACATTTATCCAACCGACACAGGAATTACGTGAACGCGGTGTGAAAATGAAACTTTCTCCAGTTGTTCAAGTTGTCAAAGGTAAACGAGTAGTGATGGTGGACGATTCAATCGTTCGCGGTACAACTTCAAGACGTATTGTAAAAATGTTAAAAGATGCAGGAGCAACTGAAGTGCATGTTGTGATTTCTTCACCACCGATGACGGATCCTTGCTATTACGGGATTGATACTTCAACACATGAAGAATTGATTGCATCTAGTCACAGTGTAGATGAAATCCGCGATGCTATAGGAGCAGATTCATTAACATTCCTTTCAGTTGAAGGCATGGTAGAGACGATTGCTAGACCATATGAAGATGAAAATCGCGGATTATGCTTAGCATGCTTTACGGGTAAATATCCAACAGAAATTTTCCCAGATACGATTTTACCACATGAAAAAGAACTATTACGTTAAGAAAAACATCTAAACACAACTAGTAATGATGGCACATGTGCCAAGTCGATTTGGATGATAAGGAGGAACTCTGCGTGTCAAAAGCATATGAACAAGCAGGTGTAAATATTGAAGCAGGCTACGAAGCCGTAAAACGAATGAAGTCTCACGTTGAACGAACAAACCGTCTAGGTGTGATGGGTACGTTTGGTGGTTTTGGCGGTATGTTTGACTTGTCAGAACTAAATCTTAAGGAACCTGTTCTTATTTCAGGTACAGATGGTGTTGGGACAAAGCTAAAGCTAGCGTTTATGGTGGACAAGCACGACACGATTGGTGTGGACTGTGTAGCGATGTGTGTCAATGATATCGTAGCGCAAGGTGCGGAACCATTGTACTTTTTAGATTATGTAGCCCTTGGCAAGGCAGAGCCAGCGAAAATTGAGCAAATTGTAAAGGGAGTTGCAGATGGCTGTGTGCAATCTGGTGCGGCATTAATCGGTGGAGAAACTGCAGAGATGCCTGGTCTTTACGAAGAAGATGAGTATGATTTAGCTGGTTTTGCAGTAGGAGCCTGTGAAAAATCAGCCATCGTAACAGGTGAGCAAATCGTAGAGGGTGACGTACTTGTTGGGATTGCTTCTAGTGGGGTGCATTCAAACGGGTACTCATTAGTTCGAAAAATTGTCTTTGCGGATAATCATTACGCAGTTGATTCGATTGTGGAAGGCTACGAGGATCTTGGTCCTATCGGAGAAGCCTTGTTAGTGCCAACAAAATTATATGCAAAACCTGTACTTGCAGCTTTAAAAGCAGCAAACGTTCATGGCTGTGCACATGTAACTGGCGGCGGCTTTTATGAAAACCTACCACGTATGATGCCTAAAGGTTTAGCAACTGAAATTGACTTAGGTTCTTGGCCGGTCTTACGCATTTTTGAGTTTTTAAAAGAAAAAGGACAGTTAGAAGACAAGGATTTATATAATGTCTTTAACATGGGTATTGGCTTCGTGTTAGCTGTACCTGCAGATGCAGTAGATAAAGTGCTTGCTACAGTAGAAGCAAATGGTGAAAAAGCATACAAAATTGGTCGCGTTGTGAAAGGCGAGGGCGTTGTATTCAATGGCTCACATGATGGGAGTTTAGTGTAATGACTGCTCCAACTAAAATTGCCGTTTTTGCTTCAGGCAGCGGCAGTAACTTTCAAGCTATTCAAGAGGCCATTGAACGTGGCGAACTACATGGAAAGATCGAACTTGTTGTGACAGACAAACCTAGCGCATTTGTAGTGACACGTGCTGAGAACTATAGTATTCCAGTGCTAGCTTTAAGTCCAAAAGAGTTTTCATCAAAGGCAGATTACGAGACTGCTATTATTGAGGCTCTTCATGAACGTCATGTAGAATGGATTGTCCTTGCAGGTTATATGCGCTTAATTAGTGAAGTATTGCTAGCGGCATACCCACAGCGCATCGTGAATATTCACCCTTCACTATTACCGGCTTTCCCTGGTAAGGATGCCATTGGTCAAGCAATGGAACATGGCGTTAAGATAACGGGGGTAACAGTCCATTTTGTAGATGAAGGTATGGACACAGGGCCTATTATTGCCCAATCGGCAGTTCAAGTTGTTGAAGGTGACCGTGAGGCAACAGAAACGGCCATTCATAAGGAAGAGCATGAACTATATACAAAAGCTTTACAGCAATTATTAAAGTAATTCAGTGGTGAGGAGTTAGGTCTTATGAAACAATACAGCCTAACTCTACTCTATCAATAATAGCAAGACATATTCGTGGCAAACACGATGAAAATTGGTTCATCACCAAAAGTTATGGATGACTTTTGTTAAAACGTCTACTATGTAAATAAGTTGATTGGAGTGGAGGCTGGGCGACTCCTTGGGGATTAGCGATAGGGGAACGAAGGCTAAGAGCATCACGTCCTGTGATAACGCCTTCGTGACCAACATCCTGTTGCCCCGACGCCCCCAGGAAGCTCTGCTCTGCGCGAAAGCGAAGCGTCAGCTACAAAGCGCCCAGCAGGAACGGAAATCAACCACACGTTTTAGTGATGATTCTAAAAATTAGGAGGATTTTGTTGTGACAAAACGTGCATTAATTAGTGTTTCCAATAAAGATGGTATTTTAGAATTTGCAAAGGAACTAGTAGTATTAGGTTATGAAATTTTATCAACTGGTGGTACGAAAAAAATGTTACAAGACAATAATGTTGCCGTAACAGCAGTAGATGAAGTAACTAAATTCCCTGAAATTTTAGATGGTCGTGTAAAAACTTTAAATCCAATGATTCACGGTGGACTATTAGGAAAGTTTGACGATGCGTCTCACCAAGCGCAAATGAATGAGCATGGAATTGAGCCAATTGAGATTGTTTGTGTCAATCTTTACCCATTTGTTGAAACAATTTCAAAGCCTAATGTAACATTGGATGATGCGATCGAAAATATCGATATCGGCGGTCCAACAATGTTACGTTCTGCAGCAAAAAACCATCAATATGTAACGGTAATTGTGGACAGCAATGACTATGCGAACGTATTAGAGGAACTTAAAGCTAATGGTGCAACGACAATTGAAACACGTCGTAAGTTAGCTGCAAAGGTTTTCCGTCACACAGCTGCTTATGATTCATATATATCAAACCACTTAACAGAAGAAGAGTTCCCAGAGAGCTTAACAATGACATATGAATTAAAACAAAACTTACGCTACGGTGAAAATCCTCATCAAAAAGCAGCGTTCTATCAAAAACGTCTAGGCTCGGATTTTTCATTAGCTTATGCTACGCAATTACATGGTAAAGAATTATCATACAACAATATTCAAGATGGGAATGCAGCATTACAGATTGTCAAAGAGTTTGAGATGCCTGCAGCAGTAGCTGTAAAGCACATGAACCCTTGTGGTGTTGGAACGGGCGCAACATTAGAAGAAGCGTTTGATAAAGCATACGAAGCAGATTCAACGTCTATTTTCGGTGGCATTATTGCTTTAAATATGGAAGTAAATGCAGCAACTGCTGAAAAACTAAGCCATATCTTTTTAGAAATTATCATTGCGCCTACTTTCTCTCAAGAAGCGCTTGATATTTTAACGAAGAAGAAAAATATTCGTTTATTAACAATTCCTTTCGAACAAGCAAAACAAGACAAATTCAATGTTGTATCAGTTGAAGGTGGACTTCTTGTACAAGAACCAGATCGCTACGGTTTTTCTAATGCAGATATTAAAGTAGTCACAGACCGTGAACCGACAGCACAGGAATGGGAGGCATTACAACTTGGCTGGGCAGTTGTGAAGCACGTTAAATCTAATGCTATCGTTGTAACAGATTCGCAAATGACTCTTGGAGTTGGAGCTGGTCAAATGAACCGTGTTGGCGCAGCTAAAATCGCCTTTGAGCAAGCTGGCGAAAAAGCACAAGGTGCAGCACTAGCATCAGATGCATTCTTCCCAATGAACGATACTGTAGAAGCAGCTGCAGCGGCAGGTATTACAGCCATTATTCAACCAGGTGGCTCTATCAGAGATCAGGATTCAATCGATAAAGCGAATGAATACGGCATTGCGATGGTATTCACTGGCGTACGTCATTTCAAACACTAAAATATCAAAAACTAGACCGAGATGTTGGCTCATCTCGGTCTTACGCACAAAGAGGAGGATTTCCTGAAATGAAAGTATTAGTTATTGGAAGCGGCGGTCGTGAGCATGCTATCGCCAAACAATTTAGTATTTCACCATCTGTTCATAAAGTATTTGTAGCACCTGGTAATGATGGTATGAAGGGCGATGCGGAAATCGTTGCTATTGATACGATGGATTTTGCTGGTCTTGCACAATTTGCAAAAGAAAATGCAATAGATTTAACATTTGTAGGGCCTGAGCAACCACTTGCTGAAGGCATAGTAGATTTCTTTACTGCTCGCGGATTACGAGCGTTTGGTCCAACAAAGATAGCAGCACAAATCGAAAGCAGTAAATCATACGCGAAAGATATTATGAATAAATATAATATCCCAACAGCGGCCCATGAAACGTTTACTGAAGCAGCCAAGGCTATAGCCTATATTAAGGAGCAAGGTGCGCCAATCGTTATCAAGGCAGATGGTTTGGCAGCTGGTAAAGGTGTAGTTGTCGCAATGACTGAAGATGAAGCGATTGAAGCTGTGGAGGATATGATTGGGAACCAACGTTTTGGTGAATCATCTTCTCGTGTTGTCATTGAAGAATTCCTGGACGGAGAAGAATTCTCCTTTATGTCCTTTGTCCATAAAGGTCAGATTTATCCAATGGTGATTGCTCAAGACCATAAGCGTGCGTATGATGGCGATAAAGGGCCAAACACAGGTGGGATGGGAGCTTATTCGCCAGTACCTCAAATTTCTCAAGAAGTAGTGGATATTGCCTATAAGACGATTGTTGAACCCACTGTGACAGGTATGGAGGCAGATGGTGTATCGTTTACAGGGATTTTATATGCAGGATTGATATTAACAAAAAGTGGCCCAAAAGTGATTGAGTTTAATGCACGCTTTGGAGATCCAGAGACACAAGTAGTTTTACCACGAATGGCATCCGATTTTGGTGCATTTATGACAGCCTTGATGGATGAAAAGCCATTTGATTTGCAATGGTCTGAAGAAGCGATGCTTGGTGTAGTTATTGCTGCAGAAGGTTATCCAGGGGACGTTGAAAAAGGACATGCATTACCTAACTTAGAGGCTCTATCATCTTCACACGCAGTATTCCATGCAGGTACAAAACTTGTTGATAAGAAGTATGTTGGGAATGGTGGCCGAGTTTTATTAGTTGGAGCAAAGGCATCTACTTTAAAAGAAGCACAAGAAAAAGTATACGCAGGCATTGCAACAGAAAAATGGGACAACTTCTTCTACCGTAAAGATATCGGCTGGCGTACGTTTAAGTAGTAGTTGAGTAAATGTTAGACGAAATTTGTTAAAATATATGCTATGTGTATAACTTGATTGAAGTACGATACGAGTGATTTATAGTAAATTTTGATCCATATTTTAATTTAGAGATGACCCTTTGTTAAAACGTATGCAATGCAATAGTTGATTGTAGTGGAGACTGGGCGACTCCTTGGGGATTAGCGTCACAGATGAGACCCTGGAGCGAGCAACGCGAGTGAAGCGGCTCATCGGACGCCCCCAGGAAAGCGCCCAGTCGGAACGGAAATCAACCTTACGCAATGGTGATGGTCACTATAATTAAATATATACTTTGAAACTTCTTATTGTTTTCAAACGTATGATTTAAAAGGGTGAGAGCCGTCTCAATAATACAATTGAGACGGCTCCTTTGACTAAGAAGGATTTTGTGCAGAACTTTTACTTTCTGAGGAATTTTGATTGGAAGTGCTGGCGTCAGATTGCTTTGATGTTGTTGCGTTTGATCCTGACGTAGTTCCAGATATAGCAGAGGAGAAATCCTTCATGAGTTTTTCGATTTGTTCAGATGACATAGAATTTTGGCCGCCGAGCATACTTTCCATAACAGAGTTGCCACTGCCACTGCTATTGCTATGGTTATTGCTGTTATTCATACCATTCTGCATATAGGAGCTCAGTAAGGCTTTAGTTGGGCAATATTTAAAGATACCCTCAGCCATTTTCATGGCACCAAATGCAATCATCAATCGACCTTTCGTACACTCAGGATTTCTTGAGATCTTAGCGATACCAAATGCCGTTAAACTTGCCCCCATGGCAAAACGACAAAAGGAATTTTTTTCGCTTAAATTCGTTTCTTGCATCATAATATTTCCTCCTTTAGTCATTGTGGAAAAAATAAAGCGGGGTGCACTTTGCTTTATGAAAGTGCTGTGTTACGATTGAAACAAGATGATTACATAAAGCACTAATTTTATGAAAAAAAGCGTTTATGCAGTAGTAGTATGTGATTTCAAGTAAGATTTACTCAATGAAATTTTACGTAATTTAGGAAGGGGCGAATAGAATGGATCCAGTATGGAAAATTACAGAATTACGTCAGCAAATAGCTGTTATTGATGGTAAAAAAGCACCGGATATAGTATTAAAAAATGCACGTTATTTACATAGCATGCTCAAACAGTGGATAGTAGGGAACATTTGGATTTTAGGGGATCGTATTGTCTATGCTGGTGATAGAATGCCTCCGTTATTAGATGGGACAGAGGTGGTTGATTGTACGCATAAAACAATTGTACCAGGATATATTGAGCCACATGTTCATCCGTTCCAGTTATACCATCCGCAATCTTTTGCTGATTTTTGTGGACAGCTAGGAACGACAACGTTCATTTCAGATAATTTAAGCTTCTTTTTATCTTTAGAAAATAAGAAAGCGTTTTCAATACTAGATAATTTGAAAAAGCTGCCGTTTTCATTTTATTGGTGGGCTCGTTTTGATTCGCAAACTGAAATGGAACAGGAGGAAGAAATTTTTTCAAACACGTCCATTTTAGAATGGCTAGAACGAGATGATGTTTTACTTGGAGGCGAATTAACGGGCTGGCCAAAGTTGTTACATGGTGATGACCAAATGCTCTATCGGATGCAAATGGCTAAAATCTATGGGAAAAAAATTGAAGGGCACTTCCCTGGTGCATCCGAACGAACTTTAGCACGTATGAAGCTACTTGGTGCAGATGGTGATCATGAAGCTATGACAGTGGAAGAAGTAGAGCGACGTATTATGCAAGGGTATGCTGTAACGCTGCGTCATTCTTCAATCCGCCCAGACTTACCACATTTATTAAAAGGAATAGTTGAAAAAGAGCTACCGATTTTTGATCATTTAATGATGACAACAGATGGCTCAACACCTTCTTTTCATGTGGATGGTGTGATGGATAAATGTATTCAAGTAGCATTAGATGCTGGTGTAGCACCAATAGATGCTTATCAAATGGCTTCTTATAATGTGGCACGATATTATAATATGTCCAACTTACATGGCTTTATCGCAACGGGTCGATTTGCCTCTCTTAATATTTTACAAGATGAATGGCATCCAGTTCCTGAGAGTGTATTATCGAAGGGTGTTTGGTTAAAACGCGACGGAGAGCGAGTGCAAAGACTTGCTGAAATTGATTATTCAGCTTTCCCTGCATTTGACTTAGATTTTTCGTTAACGTCTCATGATTTTCAATTCTCCATGCCTTTTGGCATTGAAATGGTGAATGATGTTATTACGAAACCCTACAACTCATTAATTACTAGAGAAGGGCAGCTTGCAGATCATGATGAATGTTATTTAATGCTCATTAATAGAGAGGGCAATTGGCATGTTAACACGATGATTAAAGGTTTTGCTACTAGTGTTCAAGGCTTTGCCTCCTCTTATTCGAACACAGGCGATATTTTACTGATCGGAAAAAATAAAGACGATATGTTCAAAGCCTTTGAAGAAATGAAGGCAATGCGTGGTGGTATTGTCCTTGTTGAAAAAGGAGAAGTAATTACTGCAATTCCTTTAACAATTGGCGGTCTTTTATATGATGGAGATGTTAAGGAGCTAGCAGAAAAAGAGAAGTTCTTAAAACTAGCATTAGCGGATCGTGGTTACCAATTAGGGGATGCAATTTATTCACTATTATTTTTACAATCTACACATTTACCATATATCCGTATAACGCCAAAAGGGATTTTTGATGTTATGAAGAATAAGTTATTATTACCAGCAGTGATGCGTTAGTTGAAGTTTCCCTACCGGTATAGCCACAGAAATTACAGTTGTAATGACTAAAGGAGAGTAATGCTTGTGTTCAAATCAAAGAAACTATTTATCGCCATGGCTTTTAGTACCTTGTTGATAGGAGGATGTTCCAAAGATTCATCGGAAGTGAAGGAAGATGATACGACCAAGGTTGACGATGGGACTGCAATTGAAGAGCCTGTACAAGAAGGAACGAAAGTTGCTCCGTTAACAGGTGAAGCTGTGAAGGAAGAAATTACGCAACGCCCAATTATTGTTACCATTAATAATCATCCGAAAGCACGTCCGCAATCGGGAATAGAAGCGGCAGATATCATTTATGAAATGCTGGCAGAAGGCGATGTTACGCGTTTATTAGCAGTTTATCAAAGTGAGCTGCCAGAAAATATAGGGCCTGTTCGTAGTGCTCGATCTTATTTTGTTGATCTTGCGAAAGGCTTTGATGCATTTTACGTAGCACATGGCTATAGTCCAGAGGCAAAATCGATGCTTACTAATCATGTAGTCGACAATATAAATGGTATGGATTATGATGGTACACTTTTTAAACGTTCAAAAGATCGTGTTGCTCCACATAACTCGTATATTACATCTGAAAATATAGTAGACGGAGCGAAAAAAGTGGGCGCTTCAATGAGTTACCGTGAAAAAGTACAAGAGGCTTTTTATGAACCCGATGAACGTGGTAAAATAGGCAATGAAACAAGTCGAGTTGACATTTACTACGGAAATAGTGAGTATTTCCATAATTCGTATTTATATGATAAGCAAAGTAATCGTTATGGACGACAATCGGCTGGCGTTGACACAAAGGATATGTTAACAGGTGACACATTATCATTTGCAAATGTTCTATTTTTTGAAATGAAACATCGAACTATTGATAATGAGGGGCGCCAAGAAATTGATTTAACTTCTGGTGGAAATGCGTATGTATTTCAAAATGGCTATATGAGGGAAGTTAAATGGGCTAATATTGATGGAATACCAATGGCTGTTGAAGAGTCTGGGGAGCTTGTGAAGCTAGTACCCGGGAAGTCTTGGGTTAATTTCGTACCAACTTCACCAGGATTAAAAGCAATGGTGAAAACGCAGCCTTAAAGGGAGGAAAATTGCATGCAAATCGAAAAAATTCGAGGGCATCAAACAGATCAATTATTTAAAGCAGTGTTAGAGCTGAAAGACATTGAAGAATGCTATAAATTTTTTGATGATTTATGTACGATTAGTGAAATTCAATCGCTGGCACAACGCTTTGAGGTTGCGCATTTATTACGTTTAAAGAAAACCTATGAATCCATTAAAAAGGAAACAGGTGCAAGTACAGCAACTATTTCGCGTGTACGTCGTTGTTTTGATTATGGGAATGATACTTATGATGAAATGTTAGGTCGTTTGTATCCAGATGAAAAGCCGTTTCAAGCACCAAAAGAATAGTAGGTAAAGAGGCTGGGTAGAGGTTCTGCTCAGTCTTTTTCATTTTTTTGTAGACAGTCATAAGCTATACTTGTAAACGAATAGATAGAAAATGATAGGTGGTAAAATAGATGGATTATTTAGAATGGAGACATGTGTTCAAGCTAGACCCAGCTAAAGATATTTCAGATGAAGCACTAGAAAAAATTTGTGAATCAGGTACAGATGTTATTATAGTTGGTGGAACTGACGGTGTAACTTTAGATGGTGTATTAGATTTACTTGTTCGTGTAAGACGCTTTGAAGTACCAATCGCGCTTGAAATTTCTTCGATTGATTCGGTAACACCCGGTTATGACTATTATTTCATTCCAACCGTGTTGAATAGTGATGATCCAAAGTGGATTAAAAATCTACACCACGAAGCCATTAAAGAATATGGAGATATTATGGTATGGGATGAATTAGTCGCTGAAGGTTATTGTATTTTAAATCCAAATTGTAAAGTAGCGCAAGTAACAAATGCAAAAACGGATATATCTATTGATGATGTTGTTGCCTACGCACGTATGGCTGAAAATTTCTTTAGACTACCTGTATTTTATGTCGAATATAGCGGTACTTATGGAGATATTGAGGTTGTAAGTGCTGTTAAAAATGAACTGAAAAATACTCGACTGTTTTACGGTGGAGGTATTACATCTGCTAAGCAAGCTGCGGAAATGGCAAAATATGCAGATACAGTAGTAGTGGGTAATATTATTTACGAAGATTTAAAAGCTGCACTTGCGACTGTTAAGGCTGTAAAAAATAATATATAATAAATCATATAAGAACAAATGTTTGTAAGGCGGTGCGAAATGGAGCAGTTAACGAAAAACTTATTAGCAGGTATGAACCCTGAGCAGGAAAATGCAGTTAAAACAACTGAAGGACCGCTTCTTATTATGGCGGGTGCTGGATCAGGGAAGACACGTGTATTGACACATCGTATAGCATACTTAGTAATCGAAAAAGAAGTATATCCATCAAAGATTTTAGCTATCACATTTACTAATAAAGCTGCACGTGAAATGCGAGAGCGTATAGATGGTATTCTCGGTAATGGAACTGGCGATAGTATGTGGGTATCAACATTCCACTCAATGTGTGTACGAATTTTACGACGCAATATCGATCAGCTTGGGATATCACGTAACTTTTCAATTTTAGATTCTACTGATCAGCTATCCGTTATTAAAAATGTGATGAAGGATGAAAATCTTGACACGAAGCGTTTTGAACCACGTGCGATTTTAAATGCGATTAGTTCAGCAAAAAACGAATGTAAAACTGCGGACGATTATGCAGGTCAAATGAATGAAAATAATCCTTATGAAAAAACAATTGCCCGTGTTTATAAAGGTTATGAAAAAAGACTACGCCGCAATCAGTCACTCGATTTTGATGATTTAATTATGACAACTATTACATTATTCAAGCGTGTACCAGAAGTGCTTGAATACTATCAAAATAAATTCCAATATATTCACGTAGATGAATATCAAGATACGAATAAATCCCAATATTTACTCGTTCAGTTGCTTGCTAAGAAATTTAAAAATATTTGTGTTGTAGGTGATTCAGACCAATCGATTTATCGTTGGCGTGGTGCAGATATTGGTAATATTCTTTCATTTGAAAAGGATTATCCAAATGCTAAAGTCATTATGCTTGAGCAAAATTATCGTTCAACAAAACGCATCCTACAAGCGGCAAATGACGTCATTCAAAATAATACAACACGTTATCCAAAAGAACTGCGTACAGAAAATGCCGATGGTGAAAAAATTGTATTGTACAAAGCTTATAACGAGCAAGAGGAAGCGCAATTCGTTGTTCAAACAATCCAACAGCTTATTCAAAAAGAAAATCGTTCATTTAATGACTTTGCGATACTATATCGTACAAATGCTCAGTCTCGTGTGATGGAGGAAGTACTTGTTAAGTCCAATATGGCTTATCAAATAGTTGGTGGTACTAAGTTCTATGATCGTAAAGAGATTAAGGATTTACTTGCCTACTTGCGCCTCATTGCCAATAATGATGATGATTTATCACTTGCGCGTATTATTAATGAGCCAAAGCGTAGTATAGGTGCAACCTCCTTTGAAAAAATGGCGCGCTATGCGATTGAACAAGATCGCTCTATTTTTGATGCCATGAACGATCTTGTATTCATGGGGCTTACAGGGAAGGCTGCTAATTCAGCCGAGCAATTTTATGCGATGATTAAAGGCTTTACAGAAATGCAAGAGTATTTATCGGTGACAGAAATTGTGGAGCAGGTCATTGATAAATCTGGTTATCGTGCAATGTTACAAAACGAAAAGACGATTGAAGCAGAAAGCCGCTTAGAAAATATTGAAGAATTTTTATCAGTAACAAAGGCTTTTGAAGAGCGTAGTGATGATAAGAGCTTAATTGCCTTTTTAACAGATCTAGCGCTAATTGCAGATATTGATGCACTTGATAAAGATGATGCATCGAAGGGTAATATTATTTTAATGACGATGCATGCCGCTAAGGGCTTAGAATTCCCTATCGTCTTTATCATTGGAATGGAGGAAAATATCTTCCCGCATTCTCGTTCACTAGATGATATGGATGAAATGGAAGAAGAACGTCGTCTAGCATATGTAGGTATAACTCGCGCAGAGGAACGTTTATATTTAACAAGTGCACAAAGTCGTACAATTTTTGGGCGTTCTAGCTATAATAATGTCTCACGTTTCTTAGGTGAAATTTCGGAGGATATTACAGAATCAATATCCAAAGGAGGTTCTAAGCCTGAAGTTCCGTTTGCTTCTAGTAATCGTTCGGCAGGTGGCTATCAAAAACGTACACTTGGAGCAATTCAGAAAACACAGCCTGCAACAGCTCGTTTACAAACAACTGGTGGAGACCAATTTGGCTGGAAGGCCGGAGACAAGGCGATCCATAAAAAATGGGGAACAGGTATGGTTGTTAGTGTAAAAGGTGAAGGTGATAGTACAGAGCTAGATATTGCCTTCCCACAACCTGTTGGTATTAAGCGATTACTAGCACAATTTGCACCTATTGAAAAAGGGTAAGCGGGGGAAATGAAATGAACGAAATTGAACAGCGCATTGCGGAGTTAAATAAATTATTGCACGAATACGGTCATGCCTATTACGTGCTGGATAAACCTGTCGTAGCAGATAGTGTTTATGACCAATTATTACATGAGCTTATTGCATTAGAGGAAGCAAATCCATCACTTATTTATCCAGATTCACCGACACAGCGTGTTGGTGGGGCTGTGGTAGAAGGCTTTAAAAAAGTGACGCACGATTACCCTATGCTCAGCCTATCAAATGCTTTTAATGAAGAAGACTTACGCGAATTTGACCGTAAAGTGCGTCAAGCAATCGGTGATAACTTTTCCTATGTTTGCGAGCTAAAAATTGATGGTCTTGCCATTTCATTAAAATACGAAAATGGCGTTTTTGTACAAGGAGCAACGCGAGGAGACGGTGTTGTAGGGGAAGATATTACAGCAAATTTAAAAACGATTCGAGCAATACCTCTTCGATTGAAGGAACCAATTACAATTGAAGTACGTGGCGAAGCGTATATGCCTAAAAAGTCATTTGAAAAATTGAATACCCTCCGTGCTGAAAATGAAGAAGAATTATTTGCTAATCCTAGAAATGCAGCTGCTGGCTCTTTACGCCAGTTAGATCCTAAAATAGCAGCAAGTCGTCAGCTATCAACCTTTATTTATGCAATTGGGGGAGATGGTGAGGCATACGGTATCGACGGTCATGCAGAGATGCTCGATTATTTAGAGGGTCTAGGTTTTCCATCGAACAAAGAGCGCCAACGCTGTTCAACGATTGAAGATGTACTAGCCTTTATCGAAAAATGGACAGAAAACCGTCCGAATTTAGCCTATGAAATTGACGGTATTGTTATTAAGGTGGATCGCTATGCGCAACAGGATGAGCTTGGTTATACAGCAAAGAGTCCACGTTGGGCAATTGCCTATAAGTTCCCTGCTGAGGAAGTAGTGACAACATTACTTGATATTGATTTAACGGTTGGGCGTACAGGCGTTGTTACACCAACGGCTATTTTATCGCCTGTACAAGTGGCAGGTACAACGGTTCAACGTGCATCATTACACAATGAGGATTTAATTCGAGAGAAAGATATTCGACTAGGAGATACAGTCATTATTCGAAAAGCAGGAGATATTATTCCACAAGTTGTAGGTGTCATACTGGAGCAGCGCCCAGAGGACTCAGTACCATATGAAATGCCTGAAAATTGTCCTGTTTGCGATAGTGAACTTATTCGTATCGAAGGAGAAGTGGCATTACGTTGTGTAAATCCTGCATGCTTTGCACAAATTGCAGAGAGCATTAAATATTTTGTATCACGAAATGCTATGAATATTGACGGTCTTGGCGATAAAGTCGTTGAGCAATTATTACGTGCAGATTTAATTCATGATGTCTCTGACTTGTACCACTTAACTGTAGAACAGCTTGTCGAGCTGGAGCGTATGGGAGAAAAGTCAGCGGCGAATTTAGTCAATGCTATTCAGGCTTCCAAGGAAAATTCGATGGAGCGTTTACTTATTGGATTAGGTATACGACATGTTGGTGAAAAAGCTGCAAAAATTGTTTCAGAGGAGTTTGGTACGATAGAAGCGGTGATGGCAGCAACAGAGGACCAACTAGTGGCGATTCATGAAATCGGCGATAAGATGGCTTCATCCCTTGTCGAATATTTCTCAAATGAGGATGCACGTGCAGTCATCGGGCGCCTTGCTGATGTAGGCGTCAATATGACGTATAAAGGTAAAAAAGTAGAGGTAGCTGTAGGGGATAATCCTTTTGCAGGTAAAACAATTGTATTAACTGGTAAACTTGAGCAATTGACACGTAACGAAGCAAAAGCGAAAATAGAAGAGTTAGGTGGTATTGTTACAGGTAGTGTCAGCAAAAAAACTGATCTTGTTATTGCAGGAGCAGATGCGGGATCTAAACTAACAAAAGCTGAGCAGTTAGGTATTGAAGTTTGGAATGAAGACAGCCTTGTCGAACAATTTAACCTCGCCAAATAATGAAAAATATAAAGTTCAACACCAAAAATTGTGACGGGGATGCATGGAGATTACTAATAGAGAAAAGAAGGCTTAGCTTCACCTGTGATAATGCCTTCGTGACCAACCACATCTTGGTACGACGCTCAGGAAAAGCGCCCGTCAGAGCGGAAATTAACCACATGTTATGGTGATGAGCCAAATATTATAGTAAAGTAAGATGAATTGTCCTAGCTTCTTGGTGGAAAGTAGAGGTATTTTAGAGGTCTCTTTCTACCAAGAGGTAGGTATGAAATTTCAGTAAAGGAGTATTAAAATAATGAAGTCATTTCGACTCATTCCAGCAATTGTCGCTGCTGCAATGCTAGTCGGCTGTGTGCCTTCTAAAGAGAAGGGAACAGAGCTTACACAGGATACGCAACAGGAAAAAGCGGAAACAACTATTATTCCAAGCTTACAGATTGATGAATCATATTATAGAACACTAACTCCTTACAAACCAAGTGCCAGCAGAGGATTAGTAGTTTCAAATGTTTTTACAAAATATGATATGAAGGAAGTTGAAACAGGTTTAATGCGTCTTTCTCAAAATGAGTTTGACACAGAAAACTACTTCTTCCAAGAGGGGCAGTATTTAGCGGAAAACACAGTGGGAAATTGGCTTTCACGTAGTTCACAAAAGAAGGAAGGTTTAAATCCCCCAACGACGGATTCAATGCCTGCAGAAGAACGTGCAACAAAGGCCCCAATTTATTTATCACATATTGTTGAGCAAAATTATTTAACAAAAACTAGTGATAACAAAGTAAAATTAGGCGGTATATCGATAGGCCTTTCCTTAAACTCTATTTATTACTACCAAAAAGAAAAATACGGAGATTATTTTGAGCAACCAATTCCGGAGTCAAAACTCGTTGAGCAAGGGAAGAAAATGGCCGCTGAAATTGTGTCCCGCCTAAGAAGTCGTGACGAATTGAAAGATATACCGATTGTAGTAGGCTTGTTTAAACAAAAAGCTCGCAATGACGTAATCCCAGGAACATACTTTACCTATGGCGTAGCAAAAGCAGGTCAAAACGATGTATCTGATTGGAAAGGGATTGACGAAGAGTATGTACTATTCCCAACGAGCGAAACACAGGATGTATACCGAGATGATAGTAAAAACTTTATGAATTTTAAGCTAGATGTAGATAAATACTTTTCTAACTATACTAGTGTAGTAGGAACGGGCTTCTATAAAAATAAATCAATTCAAAAGCTAACGATTGAAGTGCCAATCCAATTCTTCGGTAAGCTTGAAATTATAGGCTTTACTCAATATTTAACAGGTGCTCTTATCAAACGATTTGATAACATCAATGTTGAAGTAAGTATTACCTCAATCAATGGTCCGGAGGCATTAATCGTAAAGAATGCCAACGAAAAGGAACCATACGTCCATATCTATTAAAGTATAGTCAGCCTTGTGCTGACTATTTTTTTGTGGAAGAAAAAAGAGATTTGATAATATTCGTTGGAAGAATTAATCAGAATGATGGATAGACTCTTTAGGGTGACGGATAGAAGAGCGAAAGCGACGGAAAGATTCCTCGGAGTGACGGAAAAAGTCTTCGAATCGACGGAAAGAAAAAAGGCGACGGAAAGCCCGGCCGAAGTGACGGATAGAAAAGCGAAAGCGACGGAAAGATTCCTCGGAGCGACGGAAAAAGCCCTCGAAACGACGGATAGCCTCCCCTACTCGACAAATAAAAGAAAGCACAGCGACACAATCCACGCCTTACTCCCGAAAAGCGAAGTCTATAAAAAGGACTCTTAAGACAGTCCCTAAAGACAACACTTCGTCATAGTAGTGAAAGTTTCTTTATTTTTGGTGAAAGTTGTGATTTTTAATATGAAAAATGTTATGATTATTTGCATGGTTAACTTTATTCAACCCTATTGTTATCGACAAAAACAATGATATGAATGAGTATTCGGAGGTGTGAAAAATGGCAAAATTAACAAAAGAAGAAGTTAAGCACGTTGCAAATTTAGCACGTCTTGCAATTACGGAGGAAGAAGCAGAGAAATTTGCGGAACAACTTGGTAAAATTACAGACTTCGCAGAGCAGCTAAACGAGTTAGATACAACAAATGTTGAACCAACAACTCATGTTTTACCACTAGTAAACGTAATGCGTGAAGATGTGGCAACAAAAGGCTTAGACCGCGAAGTAATGATGTTAAACGTAAAAGAACAAGAAGATGGTCAAGTAAAAGTACCAGCTATCATGTAATACTAAAACATAGGAGGATTCCTCATGACGTTATTTGAACGTTCAGCAAAGGAGCTACAAGCTGACATTAAAGCGGGTAACCTAACAATCGCTGACTTAACAAAAGAAGCATACGAACGAGTGGCGAAGCTTGACGGCGATGTACAAGCATTCCTTGCTTCAAACGAAGAAAAAGCAACTGCACAAGCAGCTGAAATGGACAAAGTTCCATTTGAAGAGCGTGGACCACTTTTCGGTCTTCCTATCGGTGTTAAAGACAACATCGTTACAGAAGGTTTAGAAACAACTTGTGCTTCTAAAATTCTAGAAGGCTTTATGCCAATTTACGATGCAACAGTAGTAAAAAAACTACGTGAAGCTGGTATGATCACTATCGGTAAATTAAACATGGACGAGTTTGCAATGGGTTCTTCAAATGAAAACTCATACTATAAAACAACAAAGAATCCATGGAACTTAAACCACGTGCCAGGTGGATCTTCAGGTGCATCTGCAGCAGCAGTAGCAGCAGGCGAAGTACCATTCTCACTTGGTTCTGATACAGGTGGTTCAATCCGTCAACCAGCAGCTTATTGCGGTGTTGTAGGGATGAAACCTACATATGGTCGTGTATCTCGTTTTGGTCTAGTTGCCTTTGCATCTTCTTTAGATCAAATCGGACCAATTACACGTAATGTTGAAGACAACGCTCTTTTACTTGAAGCCATTGCAGGATTAGACGCAAACGATTCAACTTCTGCAAACGTAGAAGTACCAAACTACGCAGCAGCCCTTACTGGTGATGTAAAAGGTTTACGTATCGCTGTACCAAAAGAATTCCTTGGTGAAGGTGTGGGCGAAGCAGCACGTCAATCAGTGCTTGATGCATTAGAAGTATTAAAAGGCTTAGGTGCGACAGTAGAAGAAGTATCACTTCCTCACTCGAAATATGCATTAGCAGCGTACTATATTCTTTCTTCTTCAGAAGCGTCTTCAAACCTTTCTCGTTTTGATGGTATCCGTTATGGTTTCCGTGCAGAAAATGTTAATAATTTGATGGACCTTTATAAAGAAACACGTGCACAAGGCTTTGGCGATGAAGTAAAACGTCGTATCATGCTTGGTACTTACTCACTAAGCGCAGGTACGTATGATGCTTACTACAAAAAAGCTCAACAAGCACGTACACTGATCAAAGCAGACTACGACAAAGTATTTGAAGACTTTGACGTAATCATTGGACCAACATCTCCTACACCAGCATTTAAAATTGGTGAAAACGTCGATGATCCAATGACGATGTATGCGAACGATATTTTAACGATTCCTATGAACTTAGCTGGTGTGCCGGCCATCTCAATTCCATGCGGTATGGAAAATGGTCTACCATTAGGCTTACAAATTATCGGTAAATATTTCGATGAAGCAACAATTTACCGTGTAGCTCATGCTTTTGAACAAGCAACGGAGTTCCATAAACAAGTTCCTCAAATTTGGGAGGGAAAATAACATGAACTTTGAAACAGTCATTGGTTTAGAAGTACACGTTGAGTTAAAAACGAACTCAAAAATCTTCTCATCAGCACCAGCCCATTTCGGTGCTGAACCAAATACAAATACTACAGTTATCGACCTAGGCTATCCTGGTGTCCTTCCTGTACTAAATAAAAATGTTGTAGATTTCGCAATGCGTGCAGCACTTGCACTTAACATGGAAATCGAACAAGAAACAAAATTTGACCGTAAAAACTACTTCTATCCAGATAATCCGAAAGCTTATCAAATTTCTCAATTCGATAAACCAATCGGTAAAAACGGCTGGGTTGATATCGAAGTAGATGGTTACACAAAACGTATTGGTATTACTCGTCTTCATATGGAAGAAGATGCGGGTAAACTGTCTCACAGTGGCGATCACTCTTTAGTTGACTTTAACCGTCAAGGTACACCACTTGTAGAAATCGTTTCTGAGCCAGATATTCGCACACCGAACGAAGCGTATGCGTATCTTGAAAAAATAAAATCAATCATCCAATATGCAGATGTTTCAGACTGTAAAATGGAAGAGGGATCTTTACGTTGTGATGCCAACATCTCAATCCGCCCATACGGTCAAGAAGAATTCGGTACGAAAACAGAGCTTAAAAACCTGAACTCATTCAACTATGTTCGTCGTGGTTTAGAGCACGAGGAATTACGCCAAGCGGATGTTCTTCTTTCAGGTGGGGTAATTGAGCAAGAAACTCGCCGTTTTGATGAAAAAACAGGTAAAACAATCCTTATGCGTGTTAAAGAAGGAACAGACGATTATCGCTACTTCCCAGAGCCAGACTTAGTACGTCTATCCATCGATGATGAATGGTTAGAGCGAGTAAAATCAGAAATTCCAGAGCTTCCAGACGCTCGTAAAAAACGTTATGTTGAAGAACTAGGCTTAACGCCATATGATGCAGGAGTTCTTGTTATTTCAAAAGAAATTTCAGACTTCTTCGAGGCTATGGTAGCTAACAATGCGGATGCTAAGCTTTCTGCAAACTGGCTTATGGGTGATGTTTCTGCATACTTAAATGCAGAACAAAAAGATCTAAAAGATACTGCATTAACGCCAGAAAACCTTGCGGAAATGGTGAAATTAATCACGGACGGTACTATTTCTTCTAAAATCGGTAAAAAGGTATTTGCTGAATTAGTAGAAAAAGGCGGTTCGGCAGCAGAAATCGTTAAAGCAAAAGGTTTAGTTCAAATTTCTGATGAAGGTGCATTACTTGCTATCGTTACAGAAGTTCTAGACAATAATGCACAATCAATCGAAGACTTCAAAAACGGTAAGGATCGCGCTATTGGCTTCTTAGTAGGTCAAATTATGAAAGCCACTAAAGGTCAAGCGAACCCACCAATGGTCAACAAATTATTACAACAAGAGATTGCAAAACGTTAATGACAATTGCAACAAAAGGCCAAGAGAGCAAATTTGTTTTCTTGGCTTTTTCTATACATACAAAAACAAGGTAAGTGTCAGTATTGTGCTTAGGTAAGTTACTGTGTGACCATTCCGCTTCGGGGATAATGAGATGCAGCTGACCCTGGTAAGCGAGTGACCAGAACGTCCATAATGGAACATAAATTAACTTAATATGGCTAATAATTACCAAATTAGCACTTAATAGTTGTCTTAAAAGAGTATTCATAGCAAAATATAGAATAGAACATGATAAAACTTTAGGAGGTCAATCAATGAAAACTGAACAACAATATTTCAATGATGCGATTTCGATTCAACAATATATGGAAAATATGACGACGTTAAAAGAAGAAAGCTTTCGTATTTATGATGCCTTCGAAGTGCCATTAAACGATGGCTTTGTCGAACTACTGAAGGACAAGCAACCAAAAATTTTAACAATTACTGAGGACTGGTGCGGAGACGCAATGTTAAACAATCCAATTATTCGTCGAGTTGCAGAGGCAGCAGGATTAGACATGCGCACAGTACTTCGTGACGCGGACACAGATTTAATTGATCGCTATTTAACAAATGGTGGCCGAGCAATTCCGGTTTATATTTTATTAGATGATGCTGGTCAAGTTGTTGGAAAATGGGGCCCCCGTGCACCAGAGTTACAGGAATTAGTAGTGAGTAAACGAGCTAGTTTACCTGCTAATGAAGATCCTACATTTGAAGATGCACAAAAAGCGCTTTATGCTGAAATTCGTGAAGAGAATATGACGAACAAATCCTATTGGACATTTGTTTATGAGGATTTTAAAAAGCAAATAACAGCTGCATTGCAATAATGATAAGTCGTAAGGCTACATGTCAGAGAATGGAGGACATGCCTTGTTTGGGTTGACGATTGGAAGCTAATGCAACATTTAAACGAAAAATTCGTTGAAAGAAATAGAATCTTATGAAGCAGGAAGGTATGTTATGAAACGAGCAAGAATCATTTATAATCCTACATCTGGGCGTGAAGTGTTTAAAAAGCATCTACCAGAAGTATTAGCAAAATTAGAGGTAGCAGGCTATGAGACATCTTGTCACGCAACAACCTGTGAAGGCGATGCAACTATTGCAGCAAAAAATGCAGTTGAACGTGGCTTTGATATCATCATTGCAGTTGGTGGAGATGGCACATTAAATGAAGTTGTTTCAGGTGTGAGTGCATTCGAGAAGCGCCCGAAAGTTGGCTTAATCCCAATGGGTACAACGAATGACTTTGCCCGTGCAGTGCATATTCCCCGTAATATCGAAGCTGCCGTTGAAATCATAATTAAAGGCGAAACGTTGCCGGTTGATGTTGGTTTATTAAATGGGGAACGCTATTTCATCAATATTGCCGCTGGCGGACGTATTACAGAGTTAACTTATGAAGTGCCAAGTAAAATGAAAACAATGCTAGGACAGTTAGCTTACTATTTAAAAGCAGTAGAAATGATCCCATCCATTAAAGCGTCCCATATGCGTATCGAATATGATGGCGAAGTGTTTGATGGGGATGCCATGATGTTTTTATGCGGCTTAACAAATTCAGTGGGTGGCTTTGAAAAGCTTGCACCTGACGCAAGTATTAACGATGGCTACTTTACTTTATTAGTATTGAAAAAAGTAAGCTTGCCTGAATTTATTCAGCTTGCCGCAATGGCTTTAAGAGGCGAGCATTTAAATGATGATCGTGTAATTTATAAAAAGGCAAGTGTCGTGAAAGTATCTACTGAAGATGAAATACATTTAAACTTAGATGGTGAGTATGGTGGAGATGCACCTGCTACATTTGAAAACTTAAAGCGCCACATTGAAATCTTTGTTCCACTAGCAGATATTCGTGAGGAAGACCGTATGTAATTGTACATTCCGCTCGGGTTGGCCTGAAAGTGATCAGGTAGTGCCTCAAACTGCTCGGGTTGGCCTCAAATTTGATCGAGTCGCCAATTTTGAAGGAAATTTTATGACCTAAATTGGTTGAAATTCTATATATAGGTATAAATATTACCTGTAATTGGTATTGTGAATGAATTAAGAAAAATGTTTGGCAAATGTGCGTATATTACTTGAACAAAATTTGAAACCTTTATAATAGACCGAAATCTCGGTCCGTTATAAAGGTTTTTTTCGTTGTAATAGTGGAAAATGGGGGTATGAATAAGGGAAAGGAAGTGTTGCCTTTGTATAAATCACAAGAAAGAAAGCTCATTTGGCTAAGCTTTGGTGTTGCAATTATTATGCTTCTTTCCATACTGGGAAGAATATTTGGAAGTTAGGGGGGCGATGAAATGGTGAATGAATCAGCAGTCTTTTGGAGTAGAGCATTAACAGAGCTAACTTTATCGTTCCATATTATTTATGCAACGATTGGTGTGGGCGTCCCGTTAATGATTATGATTGCACAATGGACTGGGTATAAAAAGAATGATGAGCACTATATTTTAATGGCAAGACGTTGGGCACGAGGTTTTGTTATTACTGTTGCGGTCGGAGTTGTCACAGGGACAGCAATTGGCTTACAGTTATCTTTACTTTGGCCGAATTTTATGCAGCTTGCCGGTCAAACAATTGCATTACCACTTTTTATGGAAACGTTCGCATTTTTCTTTGAAGCCATTTTCCTAGGCATCTATCTATATACTTGGGATCGCTTCGATAGTCAGAAAAAGCATATGCTGCTGTTAATTCCGGTGGCTGTCGGTGCATCGATGTCAGCTGTGTTTATAACAATTGTTAATGCGTTTATGAATGCACCACAAGGATTTGACATTGTGGACGGCCAGCTTGTGAATATTCAACCCTTTTTAGCAATGTTTAATCCAGCAATGCCGACAAAAGTAGCGCATGTTGTTGTTACAGCCTATATGACATCTGCATTTGTGTTAGCAGCCATTGCAGGATATCGTCTACTTAGAGGTTCTAAGCATGTATACCATAAAAAATCTTTATACCTACTTATGAAAGTCGGGCTGATATTCTCCATTGCATCAGCGATTATTGGAGACTTTTCAGGAAAATATTTAGCAGAATATCAGCCAGAAAAATTAGCTGCAGCAGAGTGGCATTTTGAAACGGGAGACAAAGCTTCCCTTATACTTTTTGGTGTATTAAATGGTGAAGAAGTAAAATATGCTATAAAAGTACCTTATGCTTTGAGTGTTTTAGCACATAATAATCCAAATGCAGAGGTAATTGGTTTAGATCAATTTGCTAAAGAAGATCGACCACCACTGTATATTCATTACCTATTTAATATCATGGTGTTTATTGGCATGTTCATGGCATTGGTTTCACTGCTTTATGTAACCGGGAAAGCACGTGATTGGCAGTTTATTCATAGACGATGGTTTAGATGGATTGTTGTAGCAGGTGGGCCACTTTCCATTATTGCGATTGAAGCGGGATGGTGGCTTGCTGAAGTTGGACGACAGCCTTGGATCTTATATGGATTAATGCGAACACCAGAAGGGGCCACAACGAGTGATCATGTAGATTTAATGATGCTGTTGTTTACAGGTGTATATGCCGTATTAGGAATAGGAAGTATGGTGGTATTGGTTCGTATGTTTAAAAAGAATCCTATTGAACGAGAAATAGAAGACCGCCATGCTGAAAAGGGCGGTGACATCATATGACATTAGAGATTTTAGGTATTTCAGTTTTATGGATTTTCCTATTCGGCTATGTCATTGTTGCGTCAATCGATTTTGGTGCAGGATTTTTTAATGCTTACAGTCTACTGATCGGAAAAAATCACATTTTAACGAATATTATTAAGCGTTATTTATCACCTGTTTGGGAAGTAACCAATGTCTTTTTAGTATTCTTCTTTGTTGGGATTGTTGGATTTTTCCCACAAACAGCTTTCTATTATGGAACGATTTTACTTGTCCCAGTTAGTATTTCGCTAGTGCTCCTTGCCATTCGAGGCTCCTACTATGCGTTTGAATCATATGGTACACGTGGACATATTGGTTACACGCTGACATATGGAATCACAGGTTTGCTCATTCCAGCCTCACTCTCTGTTGTTTTCGCGATTGCTGCTGGGGGCTATGTGGATATTGTTGACGGGCAACCTGTTTTGAACTATTGGACATTGTATACGAGTCCATTTGCTTGGAGTATTGTCGTGTTGAGTATTGCGGCTGTACTATATATTTCAGCCGTGTTTTTAACTTGGTATGCGCATAAAGCAAAGGATCGAGAAGCAACAAATTTAATGCGAAAATATGCACTTGCTTGGGCAGCACCATTAATGGTTAGTGCGCTTGGCATTATGTACGAAATGAAATTCATCAACCCAGAAAGTTACGATCATATGGTGAATTTGTGGTGGATGTTCGCCGTTTCGGGCGTATTATTTATAATTACGGTAGTGTTCATATGGATGCGAAAAAATTATGGTTTTGCGGTTGGGTTGTTGATTGCCCAATTTGCAGTGGCGTTCTTTGCATATGGTATCGCACAATATCCATATTTACTATATCCGTATTTAACAATTTACGATAGCTTTACAAGTACTCAAATGGCGATTGCACTCGTCATTGCGTTTATTTTAGGATTGTGTCTACTGATTCCATCACTGTTCTTGTTGTTGAAATTATTCCTCTTCAACAAAAATTATGTGACTGGAAAAGAAGACAATCACGCATAGGAGGGATAAACTATGGCAAGTTTTTTAATTTTTTATGCGCCATTTATAGTCGTCATCCTTGGGGTAGTCGCTGCTTTCTGGTGGGCACCAAGAGATTATCATACAGTAAGGAAAGAGGGGAAGAGTCGCGACTAGCGACTCTTTTTTCTACTCGTGTAAATCGGATATTCGGGTAAGCTGAGCAGATTACTTTTGGTGCAAGCTGAGCAGTTTAGGATTAGAGCGGATCAAATTTTGGGCATACCTGAGCAGTTTGGGATTAGAGCGGATCACTTTTGTAGTATACCCGAGCAGTTTGGGAGCAGAGCGGATCACATTCTTGGTATACCTGAGCAGTTTAGGGTCAGAGCGGATCAAATTTTGGGCATACCTGAGCAGTTTGGGGTCAGAGCGGATCACATTTTGGGGATACCTGAGCAGTTTGGGGTCAGAGCGGATCAAATTTTGGGGATACCTGAGCAGTTTTGGAGGAAAGCGGATCACATTTGTGGCATACCCGAGCAGTTTGGGGTCAGAGCGGATCACATTTTGGGGATACTTGAGCAGTCTGGGAGGAGAGCGGATCACATTTTTGGCATACTTGAGCAGTTTTGGAGGAAAGTGGATCACATTCTTGACCTACCCGAGCAGTTTGGAGTCAGGGCGGATCACTTCCTCTACACACCCAAGCAGTTAATATGAAGCCTTGTTCTTTTTTCATCCGCCACAACATGCTACAATAAAGAGATTGAAATGGAGGATGTACGAATGTCAGCACCCGTGAAAAAGAATGACCGACTAACAGTTTATATAGAAGATTTAACACATGATGGAAATGGCGTCGCAAAGGTCGATGGCTATCCATTATTTATCCAAGGTGCACTTCCTAATGAAACGGCGGAAGTACACGTTTTAAAAACATTAAAAAATTACGGCTTTGCAAAGGTTGTAGAAATTCTCAAGCCCTCGCCAGATCGAGTAGAGGCACCTTGTGAATATTTCAAGCAATGTGGCGGCTGTCAATTACAGCATCTGTCTTATGAAGGCCAGTTAAAATGGAAAGAGAATATGGTGCGAAATGTTATGCAACGTATTGGTAAAATTGATGCGCCTGTTCTACCTGTGAAAGGCATGGAAGAGCCTTGGCAATATCGCAATAAAGCACAAATTCCTTTCTCCTCGAATGAAGCAGGACAAGCAATTGCTGGTTTCTATAAAACGAAGTCTCATAGCATTGTTGATATGGAGCGTTGCTTGATTCAAACAGGGGAAGCGGACGCTATTCTTGCTGGCTTGAAAAAGGAACTAGCGACAATCGGAATTCAACCATACAACGAGCAAACACATGAGGGAATGCTGCGCCACCTAGTGATTCGTAAAGCACGAGCAACTGGTGAAGTGATGGTTGTTCTTGTAACTAAAAAGAAAAAATTCCCGCAAAAAGAAGCTGCTGTTGGGACAATCCAGAAGCTTGTCCCAAATGTAACATCCATTATGCAAAATGTTAACAGCGACAAAACAAACGTTATTTTCGGTGATGAAACCGTAAACCTGTGGGGCAAAGACGTTATTATTGATACAATTGGCGACGTTCGCTTTGAAATTTCAGCACGTTCATTTTATCAAGTAAACCCTGAACAAACGGAAGTCCTATATAAACAAGCATTAGACTACGCTGACCTGCAGGGTGATGAACGAGTAATTGATGCTTATTGTGGTATCGGCACAATTTCATTATTCCTTGCACAAAAAGCAAAGGCTGTTATGGGGGTTGAAATTGTACCGCAAGCCATTGAAGATGCAAAACGCAACGCCGCACTAAATGGCTTTACGAATACGTATTTCGAGGCGGGACCAGCAGAGGAAGTTATTCCACGTTGGTATAAGGAAGGCAAAGAAGCGGATGTTTTAGTAGTCGACCCACCACGCAAAGGCTGCGATGATGCGCTGCTAACGACAATTTTAGAGCAACGTCCTAAGCGTGTTGTTTATGTGTCCTGTAACCCAGCTACACTAGCGCGTGACCTTCGAATTTTGGAGGATGGGGGTTATCAAACACAGGAGATTCAACCTGTAGATATGTTCCCGCATTCGACGCATGTAGAGGTTGTTACGGAACTAACTCTAAAGGAGCGATCATAATGGACGCAGCAAAAAAATGGCTCTCTATACCGAAAGATATCAGAGAAATGATCGTGAAAAACGTATTTTGTGGCAATTGTGGTGTAACGGCAATTGTGAAGTACACGATAGAAGATGGAGAATATGCCCCTGTATTGAAGGGGAAATGCAAGACTTGTGGTAGGGATGTTGCTCGGGTGATTGATTAGTAAATGATAGAACTTTGTTTATGTGTCCTGTAACCCAGCTACACTAGCGCGTGACCTTCGAATTTTGGAGGATGGGGGTTATCAAACACAGGAGATTCAACCTGTGGATATGTTCCCGCATTCGACGCATTGTGAAGCAGTCGCATGGTTGGAGTTAGTATAATAAAATAAAAGTAAAAATCTCATCAACAAAATAATAAAAATATCCAAAACACCCCGGATTTGTTCCACACGAATCCGGGTCTTTTTCTGGCATGATTGAACTTCTTTTAGCGGATGTTAGAGAAAAGATTCAACAGTTTTATCCGTAAATACGTCATGTCTTACTTTTAAGGCTATTCCTCGTAAAAATTTTTGACGACACTGAATGTCTCGTGCTCGGAAAAAAGCAGTGATTAAACTTTCACTTTTTTTATTACCAAATCACGCTGACAAGAACAATTTAAAACCGCTCGCATTATGAAAATGATCAAGAGTAGTCGTGTTGCTCTCCAATATGACTTAAAAGCGATTCTGTCAATTCTCGTCTTATTTGCGTAATATGTTTTTCCATGAGTTGTTTGGCTTGATTGGCATCACCAGCTGCGATTGCTAGGAAAATTTCCTTATGCTCATCTATGGTCTCTTGCATACGTTCAGGATCTTTCAAGCGTTGTGTTCGGGTAACACGTATTGTGTCTTGCATATGTTCACTTAGGGTTTGGAGTAATTGTAAAAATATTGAATTATGTGACGCGAGAACGATATTAATATGGAAACTTAGGTCAGCTTGAATTCCTAGTTCTACATCATCTTTAACTAGATCCATCATTTCTAATGCTTTCCCAATTCGTTCTAAGTCTTCGGAAGTGGCTCGTCGTGAAGCTAAAAAAGCACATTCAACTTCAAGTGCCTGACGAAGTTCTAACATTTCATATATTCGTTTTTTTTCAGTTTTTACAATTGTAGCTGAAAGTTCTTCTCCTAACGAATGGTATTCTGGTGTTTTGATAAAGCTGCCACTGCCTTGTTTAATTTCAATAATTCCATTGATTTCAAGTTTGCGAAGCGCCTCTCTAACCGATGTTCTACTTACATTAAAACGACTCGCTAATTCTCTTTCCGTCGGGAGTTTATCTCCAGGCTGTAATTCCCCATTTAAAAAATATTCTCTTATTTGATCAACAATTACTTGATATGCTTTTTTCTTTGGTTGTGGCATGACCAATGTCACTCCCTTCAAATACAGAGTACTGTAAACGTTTTAATCATACATGATTATCAATTTAATAAAAATATAATTATAATTATTGATATTTTCAGAATATTTAGTACAATAAAAAGAGGTTGGACCAATTTGAAGAGTTCAATAAATTGGTATGACATTTTCTAACAACTTAAATCATTTAAATATTTTGAAAGAATGAGCGTAAAAGGGGGAGAATAAAATGATTACAACAACTGAAGAATTAGTGATTGCTCTACGGAGTGTTCTTACAGATAGCCAAGTAACGATCAATCAAACGATTTTAGAACAACATAGTCGTGATGAATCGTATCATCATGACAGTCTACCAGATATTGTAGTGTTTCCGGCAACGACGGAAGAAGTGAGGAACATAATAAACATCGCAAATCAATATAAAGTATCGATAGTGCCATATGGAAGAGGAACAAGCTTAGAAGGGCATGTTATTCCTTATGAACATGGGATTACGGTTGATTTTTCCCTCATGAATAAAATTTTAGAAGTTAGGGAAAAAGACTTTCTTGTGAAAGTTCAACCAGGAGTGACACGTTCTCAGTTGAATATGGAGCTAAAAAAATATGGCTTGTTTTTCTCTGTGGATCCAGGAGCAGATGCAACACTTGGGGGGATGGCAGCAACAAATGCTAGCGGAACAACATCTGTGAAATATGGGATAATGCGCGATCAGGTTCGAGATTTAGAGGTTGTTCTCTCAGATGGTACGGTGATTCATACGGGGAATTTAGCAGAAAAATCTTCATCCGGCTATCATTTAAACGGTTTATTTGTAGGATCTGAGGGAACTCTTGGTTGCTTTACTGAATTGACGGTAAAAGTCTATGGGATTCCTGAATATGTTATGGCTGCTCGAGCATCCTTCAAAACAGTCAATGATGCTATCGAAGCAGTCGTTAGTATTTTACAAGCGGGAATCCCGATTGCAAGAGTTGAACTCGTAGATGAACTTTCAATGAAACAAGTAAATTTACATAGTCAAACAACTTATAAAGAACAACCAACCTTATTTTTAGAGTTTCATGGAAATGAAGCTGGCCTAAAGCAAGATGTTGAATTTATGAAAGAAATTGTCGCATCTCACAATTGCGAAAATATTGAATTTGAAACCGATAATGCAGCACGAAATCAACTGTGGGAAGCGCGCCATAATTTAGCTTACGCCTATGTCCATGGACACCCAGGGAAAAAACTAATGGTGACCGATGTTTGTTTACCGATTTCCGAATTAGCAGGTGCAATTGCTCATGCGAGAGAAGCACTTGATTTATTAGCACTTACAGGGGGAATTGTTGGCCATGTCGGTGATGGCAATTTCCATGTTCTTTTAATGATTGATATGAATGATTCTAATGAAATAAAAAAAGCAGATGAGTTTAATGAATTGATTGTAATGTATGCACTTGAACGAGGGGGGACTTGCACAGGAGAACATGGTGTCGGTATTGGTAAACAGAAATATCAAGAGAAAGAACATGGAGAAGCATTGCTTGTAATGGAAAAGATCAAACAAGTGCTTGATCCGGATTCACTTTTAAATCCAAATAAAATATTAAAAATAAAGAAATAGGGGTGAAAATATGAAAGTCTTAGAAGCCATTAGTACGATAGCTGGAAAATACTTTGCCGTTTGGGTCATCTGTATTGCTGTGATTGCCTTTATAGCTCCAGATCCATTTTTAATATTTGGGGGATACATCACCATTTTGCTAGGTATTGTTATGTTTGGCATGGGGCTAACGTTAAAAGCGGTTGATTTTAAACTGATCTTAACGAATCCAGTACCAGTCATCATTGGTGTTTGTGCCCAATATATTATCATGCCACTTACAGCTTTTCTAATTGCTTATATTATGAACTTGCCAGCAGAATTAGCTGCGGGGCTAGTCCTTCTTGGTTCTGTGCCTGGAGGTACCGCTTCAAACGTCATGGTGTATCTAGCTAAAGGTAATGTACCATTATCAATCACAATGACATCTTTTTCGACTTTATTAGCCCCCATTGCAACACCATTTATACTGTTATTACTTGCAGGTAAATGGATGCCAGTGGATCCAATAGCAATGTTTACTTCCATTATTCAAGTAATCATTTTCCCAATTATCCTAGGTATTGTTATAAGGAAATTTGTCCCTCAGGTTGTAGAAAAGAGCATTAATGTCATTCCACTTATCTCAGTAGTGGCTATTATGATCATTGTTTCTGCTGTTGTTGCTGGTAATGTCAATAGCATCGCTTCGGCTGGGGCCTTTGTTTTTATGGCAGTAGTGTTTCATAATGCATTCGGATTGTTATTGGGCTACTTAACAGCTCTAGCGTTAGGACTCGATGAAAGTAATCGAAGGGCTATTTCTATTGAAGTGGGCATGCAAAACTCTGGACTAGGTGTAGCATTAGCGACTGCCCATTTTGGTCCTTTAGCTGCCTTACCTAGTGTTCTTGGCGCTGTTTGGCATAATATCTCTGGTCCGATTCTCGCCACATATTGGTCGAAGAAACCAGAGAACGTAAAGATACCGTCTAATGAGCATATTCAAGAAGGCAGTGGCGAAACCCGTATTTAAAAGTGAAGTTGCTATAATTGAAAAGCAGATGATATAGAAAAATCTATATCACCTGCTTTTTTGTTGATAAAATTCCATTCAGGGACGATTTTCGTTAAAATAGACATTGCCGATTTTCACAATTTATAAATGTCCAAATGCACTTGTATTTGATAATCAGTTATTAAGCATGATATAAGTGTAAAGGAAGTGGAACATTTGGCTTTATATTTCATCGAGAGTATGAAGTGGTATCCATAGTGAGAGGATTTGAGTTTGACATGATAGATAATTTTTGGCGTGATTTACCACGACCATTTTTTGTACTTGCACCAATGGAAGATGTGACGGATGTTGTTTTTCGTCACGTAGTAAGTGAAGCCGGTCGACCGGACGTATTTTTCACTGAGTTTACAAACTCGGATAGCTATTGTCATCCAGAGGGCATGAAAAGTGTGCGAGGTCGTTTGATTTTTACAGAGGATGAACAGCCGATGGTGGCACATATTTGGGGGGATAATCCTGAATATTTCCGTCAAATGAGTATTGGTATGGCAGAGCTAGGGTTTAAAGGCATCGATATTAATATGGGCTGCCCTGTACCGAATGTGGCATCGAGAGGGAAAGGCAGTGGCCTTATTCTGCGTCCAGACGTTGCGGCAGAACTTATTCAAGCAGCAAAAGCTGGCGGACTACCTGTCAGCGTAAAAACACGACTTGGCTTTACAGAGGTAAATGAGTGGGAGGAATGGCTGACGCATATTTTAAAACAGGATATAGCGAACCTTTCTATTCATTTACGGACAAGAAAAGAAATGAGCCAAGTAGATGCGCATTGGGAGCTAATTCCGGAAATCAAAAAATTACGTGACCGTATCGCACCAAATACGCTACTAACCATCAATGGAGATATTCCTGACCGTCAGACGGGTCTGCAGCTTGCAGAACAATATGGGATTGATGGCGTGATGATCGGACGTGGTATTTTTAAAAATCCTTTTGCTTTTGAAAAAGAGCCAAAAGAGCATAGCAGTAAAGAGTACCTTGATCTTTTAAGACTGCAGCTTGATCTTCAAGATCAATATGCGGAAGTACTACCACGTTCTATCTCTGGGCTTCATCGCTTTTTCAAAATATATGTTAAAGGATTCCGTGGAGCCGGTGAATTAAGAAATCAATTGATGAACACGAAATCAACAGATGAAGTGCGTGCTGTGCTTGATCACTTTGAATCAAATAATGTTGATGACGATGGACGGTAGATAGCAAAGAGGGGCAAAGAACCCCTCTTTTTTTGTTGCCTAATTTAGTTTTGTAAAGTATCTTATCTCTTCTTTATCCGTATAAAAGCCAACAGATTCGTATAGAGTTAAGGCTGATTTATTTGTAGTTAATACCATGAGAGTAGCTTTTTCTAGCTGATGAGACTTAAGATATTTCAAAGCCTGTGTAAGTAAATACTTGGCTATACCTCGCTTTCTCCATGGTTCACGAACAAAAACGTCCTCTATTACACCGTAGTCTTCTTCTTGCCATGCCATCAATCCGCCAGCAATAGCGTCTGTTTAACGTATGACCATGGATGTCCACAGCTTGTTATTCTTGTATTCAGTTAGTCTATTAAGACCAAGGGGAGTGTCAGGCCAAATTTCAGCCTCAATATCAAGATAATCACTTTCTTCGCTAGTTGTACCCATCTTCCAATATGAAAATTGAAATCCTTCTTGTAGTTTTAAATCAGGAATCGGTGTATTCAAATCCCGATTCATGCGATATAAACTATTCAGAGGGAGGTAACCTTTTTTGATAAAAAACTGATTGTTTGCTGTTTCTTCCGAATCATTACCAACACAAAGTATTGTTCCGTATTCTTTAGGCAAAGCTTCCTTTAACTGATGTGCTCTTGTGAAAAGATATTGATATACTTTGTCGAGCAGAGCCATGTCATGTTCTCTTTCAGAAATGGTTTTCAGATTAACGTATATGGAGTGATTGCTCTCTTTTGAACGTCCGGGAGGTACAACGTTAATGATGCTAACTTGCCCCTTAGCGACCATCTTCCCATCTTCAAATGCGCAATAAACGTTACCCCAATTATCTTCGTCCCCGACCCACCAAAATGTCGCGTTTTCTTTAGCAGTTACGGATCGGTACAACTCGCCAAGTAAAGGCATATCTCCATGTTCGAAGTTACGAATGAAAATTTCTGTTGATGATTGACTCAAAATAATCCCCCTATCAGTAGTAGGGGATTTTCGCAGCCTGCTATGCGGGTTCCACATCTTGATACTATTTATACATTGTATATTATAAAATGGTATTATATGTAACAGGTTATTTAGTGTTCCTAAGTGTGATTCTTTAAATAACTCTTTCTAAAATAGTGTTACACATTTCCTAAAAGGAGAATTAACTATGTACAAACTTATGCTTATTGAAGACGATACTGAACTAAGTGCGCTTATTCAAGAAAACCTGGAGCGCTACGGGTATACTGTTGTACAGCCTGAAAACTTTTTGAATATAGAGGATGAGTTTACGAGAATTAAACCTGATTTAATTTTATTGGATATTAATTTACCTTATTATGATGGCTATTATTTATGCAGGGCTTTTCGTAAGCAATCGAATGTACCTATTTTAATTATCTCTGCTCGTAATCAAGAGCTGGATCAGATTATGGCGATTGAACTTGGGGCTGATGACTATATTACGAAACCATTTACGTTTGACATACTGCAATCGAAGGTGAAAGCGACGACTAGAAGAGTATATGGAGAATATGCAGCAAATGGACAAAATCTTACGTGTGCTGGTCAGCTATGTATTAATGCCGATACACTTGTTTTAACTTTCCGTGAAAAAAAGATTAACCTTAGCAAAAATGAATTCAAATTAATGAAAAAATTAATAGACAATAAGAATACATTTATTTCGAGAGAAGAACTAATCGAAGAAGTATGGGACTCGATTACATTTGTAGAGGATAATACATTAACGGTTAATATGACAAGAATAAAGCATATACTATCTGAATTAGGATTTGATGATGTAATCAAAAGCAAAAGAGGAGTAGGGTACATGTTTCACTATTCTAATTCTACGAGGGGTTCGCAATGTTAAAGCATATTTTAATAAAATTCTTAAAAGACAGGTTTCTACTAATCATGTTTTATTTAATAAATATGATTTGCGTTATTACCTTTTTTCATCTAAATGAGCCAGCAAATGATGAAGTTTTATATCCAGTATCGATAGGATTATTTTTATTAACTGTGTATTTAGTAATTGATTGGCTTAACTATTATCAAACGAATAAAGCCATTGAGCTTATGTTGAGAGGACGATTTGTCGAAATAAACCCACATACAGAGGAACAGAAGGCGTTTTATCAATTGCTACAGAATAATATAAGTGAACACACTCGCAAATACAACACAATGAAGGAACAGAAAAATGAAAGTCTATATTTTTTATCCCATTGGATGCACTTTTTAAAAACGCCTGTTTCTGTAATAGAACTGATCATTAGTAAAGAAAAAACAGAGGATGCTACAGTCCTTTTTGAAAAAATTCAGCGGGAAAACAAACGAATACATACATCAATAGAGCAAGCATTAACAATGGTGAGAATGGAAAGCTTTGAAAACGATTTGGACATACATGCAGTAGATTTACTTACTACGTTGAGAAAAGTCATTAATGAGCGAAAAAGGGAATGCATTTACCATTCCGTATTCCCGATTATTGAATTTGATGAAGAAGAAGCTTTGGTTGTTACTGATGTAAAATGGAATGAAATTCTATTAGACCAAATCATTTCTAATGCTATTAAATATTCAAGCTTAAAAAGCGGGAAGAAGCAGCTTGTTTTTAAAATTGAACGACTAGGGGAACACATTACATTATCTGTTATTGATGAAGGAATAGGCATGCCTTCTTATGATGTCGATAGAGTATTTCAACCATTTTTTACAGGAGAAAATGGGAGGAAGATGCCCAATTCAACAGGTATCGGACTTTATATTAGTAAAAAAATAGCAGACAAGCTTGGGCAAACGATTGACGTACAATCTGAAGTGTCGACAGGTACAACGGTAACGATTCGATGTCAAGCAGCAGAGAATCAGTTATAACCAAACCTTACAGAGTTGTAAGGTTTTTTTAGTGAATCAAATTTGTGCAATTCCACTTGAGACTTAGAATGTATTTAATAACGATTTCCGTGGGGGGAGAACAATGGTTATTTTAGATGCGAGAAATATAGTTAAAATATATGGAGAATCACTAGAAGAAGGTTCCACGACAGCCCTGGGAGGAATAAGCTTATCCATGAAGAAAGGGGAGTTTGTTGCCATTATGGGACCTTCCGGAAGCGGAAAAACAACAATACTTAATATATTAAGTGGAATTGATAAGCCGACCTCTGGTGAAGTTGTAATTGAAGGCAAAGCTATAAGTGAAATGAGCACAGACGAATTAGCGTTGTTCCGCCGACAACAATTAGGATTCGTCTTTCAGGAGTTTAACCTTTTAGATAGTTTAACGGTAAAAGAAAATATTATGTTACCTATGATCTTAGAGAAAAAAGGTGCAGCTGAAATGGAGGAGAAGGTACAAAGCTTATCTAAGTTTTTTGGCATTGATACAATCTTAAATAAATATCCCTATAACGTATCGGGGGGACAGGGGCAGCGAACGGCTGTTAGTAGAGCCCTAGTTAACGAGCCTAGTATTATCTTTGCTGATGAACCAACGGGAAACCTGGATTCGAAAACATCAGAAGTAATTATGGAATGCTTTGAAAAGATCGTTCAAGAGCTTGAGGCAACCATTCTTCTTGTGACCCATGATGTCTTTGCAGCTAGCTATTGTCAAAAAGTAGTCTTTATAAAAGACGGTGTTATTCATTCTTACATTGTGAAAAAGGGCAATAAGAAAGAATTTCTCAATCAAATCATTGATAATCTAGCAGTCTTAGGGGGAAGTTGCCATGACATTTAAGCAAGTTGTATGGAAAATGGCAAAGGTGCATTATAAAAAATATCTTTTATACTTGCTCTGTAATAGCTTTGTCGTTATGTTTTTCTTTATGTTTTCTACCCTCTATTTCAATGAGCAAATTGAACAAGTTAAAAAGCTGGAATCCTTAGATTATGTGTTGAATATACCAGCAATTGCCCTGATCATTTTTTCGATGTTTTTCATTACCTATGCGCATGGTATTTTTATCAAAAGAAGAAAAAGCGAGTTTGGACTATTCATAAAGTTGGGTATGACCAATCGCGATATTAGTAAATTATTATCGTTAGAGAATACTCTTATTGCTTTTCTTGCTATAGTAATCGGACTTCTTTCAGGGGGCGTATTTTCGAGGCTATTCTTTTTACTCCTCATAAATAGTGTGGGTTTAGAGAGAATTTCTTTTCAGTTAAATAGCAAGATGTTTTATTTCCCAATTATTATTTTCATCATCATCTACTTTTTTGCTGTGGGGAAATCACTTTATTTGATATTAAAACAAAATCTTCTACAAAGCTTAAAAAGCAATAAGGTTGCAGAATCAATTAAATTAAAAAGTCCGAAGCTTGGAGTGCTTGGACTTGTGTTAATTATTGGTTCAGTTCTGGGGCTTTTTATTACGTATGGTGGTCCACATGCTGGTGAATTTCTATATATTTGGTTCACCATAACGACTGTAGGTTTATATCTTTGTCTTTCTCAGTTTATGAGCTTTTTTTTAGAGCTAGCGAAGCAAAATAATGAATTTTATTATCAACGGTTATTGTTATTGACGAGTATTGACTATAAATTAAGGCAGCTCACCTCTATATTAATGCTGGTGACAATGATGATTATGATCACCATTTTGTACAGTACTATTATAGTATCTACATATATGTTAAATGAGCAGGAAATGCTGAGTCGAAATCCTTTTGATATAGCATTTCTCCAACCGGAAACGAAAGATAATTTATCTATAGCAGACCTTGATTCAATACTAAAAAATGAGGAAAATCCTGTTCAACAGCATATAGTGATTCCATTATATTCTTACTATGAGAAAACGTACGATGGTTGGTATAACCTTTATAACATAATGACCGTTGAACATTTTAATGAGTTAACTTCTAAAGAGGTAAAATTACAAGGGCGAGAATATCTTCACTATTTGAATGTAGAACCAGAGTATGCTGGGGATGAGAATAAAGTTATTCAAGAGTGGATAATCCCAGGTAGAGAAGGCGATATCACTTATTCACTAAAAAAAACTATTATTGAAAGTAATATTAATTCTTTTTTAGGTCTATCAGATTTTATCATTGTCAGTAAATCAGAATTAGAGTTTCTTAAAGCGAACGTAAATGGTTTTGCATCGAAACTTCATTTGATAAATGTGGTCAACTGGAAAGAGACAAGAAAGACTGTTGAGGCTTTAGAGGGAATATTTGATAACGAAAAGATTCCGCCAATTTTAGATGTTAGAGGAGAGAATATATCACAAGAGAACCCATTTCAAATTGCCTCTAAAATAGATGGCCATAATCGTAACATCCATTCTAATGGTATGGCATTTTTTGTGACGACTTTTTTGAGTATTATATTCTTTTTTGCTTCATTTATTTTATTATATTTAAATCTTTTTTCAGAGATTGATAAAGAAAAAGCGAAGTATCAAAAACTTTATAATATAGGGGTTACAACTACAGAAGTAAAGCGGATGATATGTAGGGAGATAACAATCACATTTTTTATCCCAACACTATCAGGCATGGGCTTAGCCTTTCTATATGTTATTTCTATGACAAATAAAATAGGTGGTATCTTGAGGAATCCAGAAATACTATGGCAGTTCTTTAGTGTTTCAGGAATTTACCTGATCATTCAAATAGGATTTTATCTATTTGCAAAGAGAAAGATGTTATCTCATTTAATTCAGGAGAAATGAAACATCATATCTCAACTTTCTTTTAAATCGGTGGAGCAATTGTCGGTTTCTACTCGAATGGTATGTTCGCGGGGTTTGGAGCTTTAATTAGTAGCTTCTATCCAGTGCAAATCAGAAGTACAGCTACAAATACGATTTTTAATTTCGGTAGAGCTATTGGAGGATTTTCGCCGACCTTTGTAGGTTATATTCTTCAAAGATATGATATGACGGTCGTTATGGTCTATTTAGCTGCCTTATATTGCATTTCCTTTATCGTGATGCTGACTTTTAAAAAAGGAGCAAACGAGGCTTTACAACCAGTTGAAATTAATTAAATCAATTATGCCTCGGCATAATTGCGTCTGGAATCGGCTTTGTGCTTGCACAAAGGTCTCCTTTCTGATTCCGTGACACCCGCTGAAAGAAGTTAAAACATGAAAGAACGAATTCCAATTTTAAAAAAGGGATTCGTTCTTTTTAAATTTATTATTATAATAAACCTTTTGAACGTTTTTCAGCCATTTCTACGAGGCGTTTTGTGATTTCTCCTCCGACTGATCCGTTTGCACGAGAAGAGGCTTCTGGCCCTAATTGTACATTAAATTCTTGTGCGATTTCATATTTCAATTGATCAACAGCTTCATGTACGCCAGGAACTAGAAGTTTATTTGAACTACGATTAGCCATTTTTCTCACCTCCTTGTGATTAGAATGGTCGAGAGTTGGCTAATCATACATGTTAAAAAGTAAAATGCACATTCTAAATACTATTGTAAAGTAACTTTTGGAAAGCTAGCTAAAATTGTGAATGTCTCTGCTATAATAAAGTAATGCTTCAATCCCGTGGCATGATGGTTAGAAGCGCTTTTACAGTCAAAATGGAGGTTTTTTTAAAATGACAAACAATGATATATTAATTCGTTTAAGATATGCATTAGATATCAAAAATAAAGATATGGTTGAAATTTTTAAACTAGGTGGCATGGACTTTACGAAGGAAGAAGTTTTGAACATGCTTATGAAGGTTAATGATGAGGAAGAAGCACCAGAAGAATACATCAAATGTAATAATAAAATGTTAGAGGCTTTTTTAAATGGATTTATTACATTTAAACGAGGTCCGCAAAAGCCTAAGCCTGGACAACCAGAAGGACCACCAGCTGTTTCAGGAAAAGAAAGCCCTAATAATATGCTGTTGAAGAAAGTGAAGATTGCGCTAGCCTTAACGAGTGAGGAGATGCTTGATATTTTATATGATGGAGGCGTTAATGTTTCAAAAGGTGAATTAGGAGCTATTTTAAGAAATCCAAGTCATCGTAACTATAAAGAATGTGGCGATCGCTTTGTTAGAAATTTTTTAAGAGGGCTAACGTATAAATACAGAGAATAAAATGGCTTCATACTAAAGTCTGTTCTTGATTAAAAAGTCGCACTTCTGGAATAGTCAAGCGAAAATTTTGGTAAAAGCCAATAAATTAATGATTATCTAAGCGACTGCAATTGTGCAGTTGCTTTTTTTATGATTAATTTTACATATATTTCTCCTTTGTGATAAAAAATATCTGCAAAAAAACTAATTTTTCTTAGTTAAATCTAGTTGACAGTTTGTGACGAAATTGTGTACACTTTAAGTGACACAAAGTTGTCACAAAGAGGAAAATAAATGTTCACGAACAGAGGGGTGCTTTTATGTTTGGTTTAAACATTTTATTAGTTGCTATCGCATGTATTACGATTCCACTTTTTGTTGCTTCAATTATGGTAGACATTTTTTATGCAGAAAAGAAACAGGTTCGTTTTTCATTACGCCGTACATCTATGTGGTATTCCTGCATGTTTGCTGTATCATTCATACCATCAGTCTTATACATGACACTAAAATAGATATCTTTAATATGAATAATCATTTAGGGGTAATTGATTATTTAAAATTATAGGAACAGCTACAATAGTACATTGTAGCTGTTTTACTGTAGACAAATACTTACTCGTACATAAAAACTTTATTAATGGGCAGACACCGTTTAGCATGTTGATGTGGTGATCCCTGTCTTGGCATTTAATAATTGCTATTTCACTATTTTGTTTCACATTGAAGCCAAGCTCGCGGAAAGCGCCGAGGCGAAAGTGAAGACGACCTGTGTTTATGGATACGTAAAAATTTAATTTATTCTTTTGCCAACAAGCATGCAGCTACACTATTACGTTGTAGCTGTTTTTTATTGCACTGAAGAGAATTGTGAATGAAATGAGAAAATAATGTAAAAATATTCATTTCATACCTATAGTGAAATAGTAAAAATTATGTGTATTTTCTTCTGTAACATTGACTACTTTTACCCATTGTGTTAATTTGAGGAGGAAAAAGATGGGCAAATCTACTGAAAGGTAGAGACGCAAAGCAACAGGTCTAAGGTAATAAATACTATGATGGCTGAGCTGCAAAGAAGTACTAGTTAAGTACATATATTGCTAGTTATATTCTTTGATGCCTATTTCTTTGAAATAGGTTATTTTTTTGCTAAAAACATGATAAAGGGGGAAGTAATAATCATGAAGTTGTTAAAAAATGCATCATTAAAAAACAAACTTTTATTAACGGTTTCTATTATTGTTTTGCTTTTAATTGCTATTATTACGACGCAAAGTATTAGAGAATTAAACAATCGAATGTCTGTTGATTTAGAAGAAGAATTGAAAAGTGTTGGTTTATTGACAGCTATGAATCTTGATAGTGATGATATTAAAGATTTGTTGGATAACAAGGGAGAGACTAGCGCTGAATTCAAGAAAATTCAAAAACAACTCGATAAGATTCAAGAAGAACAAGGAATTATGAGTTGGAGCTATATTTGGGATGTAAAGGATACAGAGGGCGTTACCCCGATAGGCTATACTTCGAATTTGAACGATGTATATGAAGCGGGTGAACTCTTTACTGATTTAGCAGATGAACATGTGAAAACAGCTAAATTAGCAATTGAAAATAACAGTACTGAGGTAACTAATATTTTCAAAGATCCATATGGTTCATGGCGAACTGTATTTAGCCCTATTAAAGATGACAATGGAAAACTCATTGCGTTATTAGGAATTGATTATTCTGCGGACTACATAAAAACGATCATTAAAACAAGTGTCATTAAACAAATTGTTATAGCTGTTATTGGAATTTTAATTTTATTAATTTTACTTTACATAATTATTGATCGTCTATTAAAGCCACTTAATAAGGTAGTTAATGCTGCAAATCAAGTAGCGAATGGGGAATTAGTAAATGTAGATTTAGAAATAACGAAGGACGAGATTGGAAATTTATCTAAATCCATTAATACGATGGTTTCAAATTTACAGCATATCATTTTAAATATTAGAAACACATCTGATAACGTATCTTCTGCTGCTAATCAGCTAACTGTTAATGCTGCAGAAACGTATAATAGTGCGACAAATATTGCTCAAGACATGGGGCAAATCACGCAAAATGCCGAGGCTTCAATGGTTATGACTGAGGAAACAGCTGCCGCTATGGAGGAAACAGCGACAGGCATCCAGCAAATTGCTGACTCTGCAAATACTGCCGCTGAATCTTCTATTTCTGCTTCACAAGCATCAGAACGTGGAAATCATGTGGTTCAGCAAGTCATTGCACAAATGGAGTTGATTAATGATTCTGTTGAACAAATCGGTACAACGATCAACGGATTACATATCAATACGAAAAAAATTAGCGATATTGTCAATCTTATTACAGCCATAGCAGATCAAACAAATTTACTAGCATTAAATGCGGCAATCGAAGCTGCTAGAGCTGGAGAGCATGGGAAAGGCTTCGCGGTTGTCGCTGATGAGGTGAGACGATTAGCAGAGCAATCATCACAATCTGCAACGGAAATATACAATTTAATTAGTACAATACAAGCTGATTCTAACGCTTCTATCAATGTTATGGAAAAAGGTAAAGAAGATGTAAAGGCTGGTATGGAGTTTACAAATGAAGTAGGGGAAATCTTTAAAGAGATTCTCACTTCATCAGAAGAAGTTGCAAGTCAGATTCGCGAAATTTCAGCTGCATCACAACAAATTTCTGCTTCATCTGAGGAAGTAGCAGCATCTGTCAATAATATTAAGCAATCTGCGGAGCAGTCATCTGAATTCTCTGCGAATGTGTCAAATGCAACGCAAGAGCAATTGACGACTATGCAAGAGGTGAAAGAGGCATCTTCTTCATTAGGAAACACAGCGGAAGAATTGCAGGGACTTGTAGCAAAATTTAAATTGGAGAACGATCAATAATGGAAATTAATTTTAAAGGAAAAAATGTACTCATTACAGGTTCAAGTAAAGGAATCGGCAAAGCCATTGCTTTAGGCTTTGCCGAGCAAGGGGCCAACGTATGCATCAATTATATTGGTGATGACAACGAGGCAGAGGAGGTTCGTGCACAAGCAGAAAAGTTTGGTGGACAGGCTATCAAATTTAATGCAGATGTATCGAATTCTCAGCAAGTTCAAGCTATGTATCAATATATGGACAACCAGTTAGGCGAAATTGATATTCTTGTCAATAACGCTGGCTTCGCACAGGCTTCAAGCATTACGGATTTAACAGATGAGCAGTGGGATAAAATGATTAAAGTTCATCTATATGGTTGCTTCTACAATTGCCGAGAAGCCGCAAAAAGAATGAAAGAACAAAACAATGGGAAAATTATTAATATTTCTTCTGATATTGGTAGTTTAGGTTGTGAGGAATTCACGCATTATTCAGCTGCAAAGGGTGGCATTAATGCATTTACGAAGGCTTTAGCACGAGAGTTAGCACCTTCGATATTAGTCAATGCAGTAGCTCCTAGTGGTACTTTTACAGACATCCTAAAGGAATTTGGGGAGAATTATGTAGAGGAAGAGTCTGCTAAATATCCGTTAAAACGATTAGCTCAACCTGAAGAAATCGCGAAGACTGTGTTATTTTTAGCTTCAGAAAATGCGAATTTCTATACGGGGCAAGTATTAACGCCTAATGGCGGAGTCGTTATGAACGGTTAATGTGGAGAACTGAGGAGCAATACTATGTTAAATTTAATCATCTTTAGCTTATACTTAATTTTTATTTATTACATTGGATATAAAGGATACAAACGAGTAAATACTGCGGAGGATTTGATTGTTGCTGGGTGGAGTATGCCTTTATCTGTTGTCACAGGAAGTCTAGTAGCGGCCTTATTAGCAGCTCCATTCTTTTTTGCTGCAGTAGGCTCTGGTTACACAAGTGGTGGCTTTGAAGGTTCAGCAACAATGGGCGGTTTAGGAACTTGTATGATTCTTGGAGCACTCATTTGGACGAAACCACTACGTAGATTAAAGGGCTGGACATTAGCAGACTACTACGGATTAAGATATGGTAGTAAAAAGCTAGGTGCTTATACAGGCGCTGTAATGGCGATTGCCTTTGGTGTCTTTAATGCTGCAGCGTTAACAGTAGGTGGCACGTATATTATTCAGCAGCTATTGCAAATTGACTTCGTTCCAGCGGCATTACTTTTTGTGTCGTTAACTGCCTTGTATTCTGTTATTGGTGGCTTATGGGCTGTAGCCTATACGGAAATTGTTCAGGGAGCACTAGCAGTAGCGGGTATATTGGGGATTACAATTTTTATCTTATTCTATTATCCTGACGTAACATTTAACCCAGAGTGGTGGAATATTAGTGAACTCTTCAATAAGGCTGGAGCAGAGTTTTGGACACTATATCTTGTGTTAGCATTGGGTGATATACCAGCGGTGGATTTAGGACAAAGGGTAGCCGCTGCGAAAAGTCCAAAAGTAGCACAGCGTAGTATGATTATAGCTGGCATCATTATTATCGCAATCAGCTGGATTCCGGGTATGTTAGGAGAAGCGTTTAAAACGATTTATCCGGATAGTTCAAACCCAGAGACGTTAATGCTTGCCTTTGCACAAGGATATTTCCCGCCGTTGTTAGCGGCGATCTTTTTAACGGCAATGGCGGCGATGGGGATGTCTACTGTAGCCGCATGTTATGTTGCGACTTCAGGGATTATTACCAAAAACATTTATTTAGACTTTATTAATCGTAATCCGGATCCTAAAAAACTATTAAGATTTTCAAGACTTATTATTATTTTAAGCGCTTTGCTAGGCTTAGTTCTAGCAGTCAGCTTCCAGAAAGTAATTGATTTAGCCTATTTGGCATGGGATATTGTATTCGTAACAATTTTCTGGCCTATCGTTTTGGGACCGTTTTGGAAGCGAGTAAGTACACCTGCAGTTTGGACAAGTATATCTGTCGGGTTAGTATATTACATCGTTACATCTCTAACCTATGTACCTAGTTTTGATATTCAATCTGAAGGATTTTTAGGTTTATTAAATGAGCTATGGCAGGCACCTGTATTCTCAGGAGTTGTGATTACAGGTCTAACAATTGTTATCGTTAGTTTGCTTATTCCACCTTCACAACACGTTCTCGAGATGCATAAAATTGAAAAAGATAAGACTTTGGACAATGTCGGTAGTAAAGAGGAATTAAAGGAACAATAAAATAAAAAATTTATAAACACAAGAGCATTATTTTCAATGCCCTTGTGTTTTTTTAGAATATTACCTTAAAAATGGCCATTTTTAGCTAGTTTTGGCAAATAAAAATCGATATTTAGAAAATACCAACATTGTACTAGTGGGAATGTTGTAAAATTTATTGTTACTAAAATTTCAACTTCTTTCAGCAATGGGTTTCTGTAGCGAAAGCGGAGCGTCAGCTACAAATGTTTTCAGTAGCGACAGCTAGAAATTTGCAACGGAAGTTACAGAAGCCTCTCACCTTTAGGCGCAATTAGACAGTGGCATCATTGATGTTTTGCAGTAAGCATTCACATAGAAAATAAAAAATAACTTTGGGGAGTTTTACGATGAGAAGTAGCTTAAAAATTAAAATGTTAATGGTATTTTCTATTTTACTTGTTATCTCGTGTTTACTGATTAGCTTTTTTATTTATCGTTCATCATTGGAGCTGGTAAAAAAGACAGTTGGTCAGCAAAATGTAAATATGATTGATCAGGCAATCTCAAAGATAGATAGTAATGGCTATCAAAAATTAGAAATCGGTGGCAAAAAAGATGACTATTACTATGAGTTACAAAAAGAATTGAGCACTGTTAAAGAGCTTCATAAAGTATCTAGTTTGTATACGATGACTCGCATACAAAATGGTGAGGGATATGACTACTACTATATGATAGATAGTGTACCGAATGATGATGAAACGATTGGTAATCAAGAGGACTCACCAGATTCTTACCCTAAAATGAAGCAAGTATTTGAAACAGGGCAAATACAATTTCAGCTTTCAAATGATTCACAATACGGAGCTGTACTTGCCATCTACGCGCCAATAAAAAATGATGCTGGCGAAGTAGTAGGATTACTAGGGGCAGATTTAGATGCCACAGAAGTTTATGCAGATATGAATGCTAATCAAATGAAAATCATATTGATTACGCTAATTGTACTAATAGTAGGCATCTGTATTGTTTATTTCTTCACAGATTATTTAACGAAGCCAATAAGAAATTTAACATCGCAAGTAAAACAAGTTGGCAATGGAGATTTAACGATAAAAATAGAAACAGATCGAAAAGATGAAATCGGCGCTTTAACAAATGCATTCCAACAAATGGTGCTAGATTTACAAAAAATTATTATTGGAATCAATTCTAGCTCTAAGCAGTTAATCGATACGACGAACGGAGTAGCAAGAAGTAGTGAACAGGCAAATGAGGCGATTAGTCATATTTCTGCCTCCATCCAAGAAGTGTCGGCTGGAGCACATGCACAGTATAAAAGCGCAGAGGAAAGCTCTGCTACATTAGAGCAAATGTCGGAGGGTATTCAACATATTGCCGAGGCTTCTTCCAATGTATCTCAATTATCATCTATTAGCTTACAAAACGTAGAGCTTGGAAATGGGAACATTGAAAAAGTAATTCAGCAAATGAATATTATTAATGATTCCGTCCAATTATCTGCAAATGCTATTAAAAAACTAGAGAATCAATCAAATGAAGTATCACTTATTATCAATATGATTCGTGAAATTGCTACACAAACGAATCTACTTGCTTTAAATGCTGCAATTGAAGCGGCTAGAGCTGGCGAATCTGGAAAGGGCTTTGCCGTAGTAGCTGAAGAAGTAAGAAAGCTCGCGGAGCAATCAGAAAAATCGGCGAATAGCATATCCAATTTGATCTCCCAAATAAATGAGGATACAAGCTTAACGGTGCAAACTATGAATGTAGTAACAGAAAATGTAGAAGACGGTTTACAGGCTGTTGAAGAAGCTGGAAAATCATTTGAAAGTATTCTCCACTCTATTCAGGGTGTAGTATCTCACACCAAACAAGTTTCTGTAACCTCAGAAGAAATGTCCGCATTTTCTGAGGAGATTACAGCAGGCGTTATGGAAACAACGATGCTTGCTAATAAGGCTGCAAAGGCAACAGAAAATGTTGTAGAGCGTACGATGGAGCAAGAAAGTTACAATCAAGATATCCTCCATTCTGTTTTACAACTGAACAAAATGGCAGAAGAACTAGAAAAGTCCGTTTCAAAGTTTGAAGTAGACGCTAAAAACACAAATAATTCCCACAAAATTTAAGAATGAAAAGATAATTATTAGAATAAAATTGCTATTAACATGAATGAAATCATTCTATCGATGATCTTTTTGAGGGTGGGATATGGATGAAAACCTTTTTTCTTTTCTTTCTAGGGATAATCTATTTATTACTAGCAAAGTCATTCGAATCTGCTATTTTTAGTAAAGTTTTTTTTATCATTGGTTTAGGACTTTTAATCGCAGGGATTATTCGATTTGTAAAAGAACAATATATCTATAACAATCTATTTAATGCAATGAAAGAGGCAAGTGAGGAGGAGCTTAAGGCAATTCCTCATACACATTGCATCATCTCAAATGATTGTTTAAATGCTTTATTATTAAATGAACCTACAAATAAACTTTTTCTCGTAAGTAGAGAAGATTTAGAAGAAGATTTGATAAAAAAAGAAATTCCATTCAATAAAATATATGAAGTTGCTATAGTAGAGGACGAAATGTATATTGCTAGGACTAGCAATACTTTAATAAGTGGCTCATTACTTGGAGAAGAACTGGATATAGAAGAAGAGGAATACGAATACGATGAAAAGGACCCTGAGTATAACACTGTGTCTCAATTGACGTTAAAAATTGTAGCGGATAACTTATCTGATCCTATTCTAGAATATGTTTTTCTGGATAGCGATGAGCCTTTATCAAGAGAAGAAGATGAGTATCAAGAGGCGCTAGAGTCATGTGAGGAATGGTTTCAGAAGATCAGTGTTATTATAAAACGTTATGAGCTTGAAAGGGTGCCAATTAGACAGTGGCAATAAACGAATATGTAGTAAGAAAGCTATCTCGAATTAATATCGAGATAGCTTTTTAGGTAGAGATTCTAAACGCTCAGGTAGTGAACCAAAGTGCTCGGGTGAACCAAAGAAGTGATCCGGTATCTTCTCAAAGTGCTCGGGTAAGCCAAAGAAGTGATCCGCTCTGACTCCAAACTGCTCGGGTAAGCTCAAAAAGTGATCCGCTCAACTCCAAACCGGTCGGGGTACCAAAGAACTCCGTTAGAGACTCAACACATTCACGTTCTCCAAATTAAGAATCCTAATTTAAATTTTAAATTGCTGTAATTGGATATTTAGCTCTTCCGCCATACTAGCAAGCTGATTTGCACTTCTTGAAATTTCCTCCATCGTAGCGGCAGTTTCCTCTACAGTTGCTGTTGTTTGTTCTACACCAGCTGCAGACTCTTGAGAAATAGAAGCCATTTCATCAACAGAGGTATTGATAGACTGTGAATTTTGAGCTACTTTATTTATATTGCTTGAAATGGTATTTATGTTAAGAATCATTTCTGCAACTGCATCCGAAATTTGGTCGAATGTTTCATTTGTTTGATTTAGTTGTGCTGTTCCTCTTTTTACTTCATTATACCCGGATTGTAGAGCGGTTGTTACATTGCTAGTTTCACCTTGTATGCGGTTGACGATTGTTGAAATATCAGTGACAGAGAATTGTACTTGTTCGGCAAGCTTACGAACTTCATCAGCTACAACTGCAAAACCTTTACCATGTTCTCCTGCGCGAGCTGCTTCGATGGCAGCATTTAAGGCAAGTAAATTTGTTTGATTTGAAATATCATCAATGACAGAAACTAGCTTGGTAATTTCAGCAGACTGCCTATTTAAGCCTTCTACTTTTTTCACTGAATCTAAAACGATCTCATTTATAGTAGTCATTTGTTGTGTTGATTGTTTCATTAAGTCTTTACCTGTTGTTGTTAGTTCTTGTACATGACTTGAATGCTCTTTTAATTCAATACCTTCCTGTGTTGTTTCATGGATACTGCGCTGGAAAGAAGCCATTGTTTCGGCTAAATCACCTGCTGTAGATGCTTGTGTTTCTGTGCCTGAGGCTAGCTCCTGCATTGTCACGGTAATTTGTTCTGTGCCTGACTGTACCTCATTAGAAGATTGGGCTAGCTCTTCACTACTAGCTGCTACTGTTTGAGAAACCGTATGGATGGAGCTTATGGTTTGCTTTAATTTTTCATTCATTTCATTGGCGGAACGCATTAATTGACCAATCTCATCACGATGAGTTATTGGAAGTAGTTCATGTTGCAAATTACCGTCCGCTAATTCATTCATACGCGTTGAAACGATGGTAATAGGCTTAGAAATATCTCTAGCAGTGACAATAGCGATTAAGACACCTGCGATTGTCAATACAATGCTAACAATCAGTCCAACTATTTTATTGTTTAAACTTGTTGATACTACGTCATCTCCTACTTGAGTAATGGCATCTGAGCGTTTATTGGCTAATTCTTCATAACCAACACGCACGTCGGTTACAAGATTATTGATAGCTGTTAAATTTTTTAATGCTAATTGTTTATCCCCTTTTTTATAAACATCGAATACTTCGGTATTCACGCGATTACTCCATGTGCGTGCCATTTCTACTAGCGCCGCACGCTCAGGTGTATTTTCGTATTTCTCCACAATACTATTGTTTTCCTCAGCAACTTGACGATATTCATTAAACGTTTCTATGTATTTTTCTTCACCAGATACGACATAACTTAAAGCTGCAGAGAGACGAACACTCATTGACATAGCTAAATTTTTACTAGCAGTTAAGACAAGTAAATCTTCTTGCACTAAACTTTCTGCTTGTTTTTCCATCTTATTATTAGAAATGTAAGTAAAGGTTGTAAAACAAACAACTAATACTAATAAAAGAATAAATGCACTTAATATTCGAGCTTTAAGTGTTTTAAACTGAAAAAAACCTTTCATCTTTTCCCACCCTTTGCTAAATGGTTTTTGCAAAATAAATTGTTATAGTACAAATATTATTTTATAACTAAATCTTTATATAAATAAGCCCTTTTAATGGAAAAATGAAAAATGGTTTTTTTTAGTACAATAACATTTTCGTGTTCATGAGATAGGTAGTTAAAAATATATGTCTACAGTGTAATTATGGAGTTTTTTTAATACATTTATGTATTTTTTCCTACTTAATGAGAAAAAGCACTTGCTGCACCAAGCGCTCCGAATTTTATTTTTTTTCTTTTTTAGCTATTCGCTCCCATTGTAGTAATGATGGATATGGATCAAATGCCCATTCTGTACGTCCATTGAACTTGTATATTCCATAGTGAAGATGAGGTGGGAATTTTCCTGACGTTCCTTCTTTTCCGTAGCCAGAGCTACCAACATAACCGAGAACAGTTCCAGGTTCGACAAGGTCTCCTACTTTAATCTTCTTATTATAACTACCAAGATGGGCATAATAATGATATGAGTTATGGTTATCTCGAATTCCTATGCGCCAACCACCAAATTGGTTCCAGCCCTTTATTTCGACTATTCCGTAAGAAGTAGAAAGTACTGGAGTACCATAGCTAGCGAAAATATCTGTCCCTTCGTGAATACGGCGTCCACCCCAGCCCCGATTGTCACCCCATGTGCTCCGATAACTGTAATCGTAATTAGTAGGGATTGGGAATGTGTGATTATCGAGCTCAGTTGTTTTGAAATGACTATACATTTTGGAAATGGTGAAGATTTGATTTACGGCTTGTTCACTCCCGTAATACTCCCATAAAGCTAATTTAAAGTCCTCATCTGTCGTTCCAAATTTACTTAAAAAAGTAGCCATGGAGAATATGGTATCGGCATCATCCTTTGGGCTGGCAACTCCATCACCATTGCCGTCTAGTCCCATTCCGCCAAAGTAACTAATTGTTTCTGGGCGGGTATCATCTCGTACAGGATTTAAAGCACCTGACCAATATTCATCAGAAAATTGAATGGCGATAATACCATCCCTTTTCGGAATATCTTTACGAACTGATTGTAAATTGCGTTCATATTGGTCAATGGCTGCTAAGAAATGCCATGGAATGAGTAATTCGTCAAATTGTACGTAATAGGCCATACGTTGCTGCACAATTTCTTCTTGATTGGGTTCTTCTTTTGCAAAAGCAAAAGTGGGGAGAGTAAAACTCCAAAATAGCATCCATGAGAAAAGGAATAAAAAATGGCGATTCAATAATGGACCTCCTTTCTAACGTTAGAATAACCGAATTTTTTATCTTCATTCAGTACTTTTTGTGGGAATACAAAGATGTAGAAATGAGCAATTTTTGTAAAAAAACCTGGCTCATAGCGTGTGGTTGATTTCCGTTCCGGCTGGGCGCTTTGCCGCTGACGCTTCGCTTTCGCGCAGATAAAACATTGTAGCTGACGCTTCGCTTTCGCTACAGATAAAACATTGTAGCTGACGCTTCGCTTTCGCACAGAGCAAAGCTTCCTGGGGGCGTCCGATGAGCCGCTTGGGCCAACAGATGTTTTTTGCGCGAAAGCGTAGTGTTAACGCAGCGGCAGCAGAGGGTTTTGTTTGTGCGAAAGCGTAGCGACAGCAACAGCGGGATGTTGGTCACGAAGGCGTTATCACAGGATGTGATGCTCTTAGCCTTCGTTCCTCTATGTGCTCGCTCCAGGGTCTCATCTGTGACGCTAATCCCCGAAGAGTCGCCCATCCTCCACTCCAATCAACTTATATACATAGCAAATGTTTTAATAAATGTCATCCCAAACTTTTGGTGATGTGCCAATAAAATGCCAGTCGAAATGAATAATGTTTCAATTCATTCTTTCGTTCAGCAAAAAAAATATAGGCAATATAAGAAGAAACTTTGACAAAGAAAAAGTAATGGGTATCATAATGTCTTTTCCTTCATACTATGTTATAAATCAAGCCCTGAATGGAGGGAAGGCTATCAACATTTTAGATAAAGTGAAAAGCTATCGCGAAGAAGAAAATCGGCTGAAGTGGGAAGGAACATTTGCAGATTATTTAAACATCATCAAGGAAAGACCTGAAGTTGCTCAAACAGCCCATTCACGCGTCTACAATATGGTAAAAAGTGCTGGTGTAGAGGAACGCGATGGGCAAAAAATGTATAAATTTTTCGGTCAGGAAATTTTTGGGCTTGAAACAGCAATTGAAAGACTGGTGGAGGAATATTTCCATCCAGCAGCGCGAAGATTGGATGTTAGAAAACGTATTTTGTTATTAATGGGACCAGTAAGTGGTGGTAAATCAACAATAGTGACCTTGTTGAAACGTGGACTCGAGCAATTTTCGAGAACAGATGAAGGCGCAGTTTTCGCCATTAAGGGATGTCCAATGCATGAGGATCCCTTACATTTAATTCCGCATCATTTACGTAATGAATTTTATGAGGAGTATGGTATACGAATTGAAGGAAGCTTATCGCCTTTAAATACGATGCGTCTTGAAAAGGAGTACGACGGACGTATCGAAAATGTAATGATTGAACGTATTACTTTTTCTGAAGACAAACGTGTGGGTATAGGAACATTTACGCCATCAGATCCAAAATCGCAGGATATTGCTGACTTAACAGGTAGTATTGATTTCTCAACAATTGGAGAATTTGGTTCTGAATCTGACCCTCGTGCTTATCGTTTTGACGGTGAACTAAATAAGGCAAATAGGGGTATGATGGAATTCCAAGAAATGTTAAAGCTCGATGAGAAATTCTTGTGGAATTTATTATCTTTAACGCAGGAAGGAAATTTTAAAGCAGGTAGGTTTGCATTAATTAGTGCAGATGAGTTAATTGTTGCGCATACGAACGAAACAGAGTATCGTTCATTTATTTCAAATAAAAAGAATGAGGCGTTACATTCACGAATTATTGTCATGCCGATTCCGTATAACTTAAAAGTAAGTCAGGAAGAATTGATTTACGAAAAAATGATTAAAGAAAGCGATATGTCACATGTTCATATTGCGCCGCATGCATTGAAGGCCGCAGCAATCTTTTCGGTTCTAACAAGACTTGAAGTACCGAAAAAACAAGGTGTGGATCTTATTAAAAAAATGAGACTGTACGACGGAGAAAATGTGGAGGGATTTAATTCCGTTGACTTAGAGGAGCTTAAAAAAGAGTTTCCGAACGAAGGCATGAACGGTATTGATCCACGGTATATTATTAATCGTATTTCTTCTGCTATTATCCGAAAAGAGGTACCATCTATCAATGCGTTAGATGTTCTGCGTGCACTTAAGGATGGGCTTGACCAGCACGCTTCCATTTCTCAGGAAGATCGAGAAAAATATATGAACTATATTGCAGTTGCTCGAAGAGAGTATGATGAAATTGCCAAAAATGAAGTGCAAAAAGCATTCGTTTATTCGTATGAAGAGTCTGCAAAAACATTGATGAATAATTATCTTGATAATGTAGAAGCGTTTTGTAATAAAAATAAAATCTTCGATCCATTGACTGGTGAGGAAATGAATCCTGATGAAAAATTAATGCGCTCTATTGAGGAGCAAATTGGCATTTCGGAAAATGCGAAAAAAGCATTCCGAGAGGAGATATTAATTCGTATCTCTGCTTATGCTCGAAAAGGGAAGCGTTTTGATTATAATTCTCATGAAAGATTACGAGAAGCCATACAGAAGAAACTATTTGCGGATCTTAAGGATGTCGTAAAAATTACAACATCCTCAAAAATGCCGGATGAGTCACAGCTTAAGAAGATTAATGAGGTTGTGGCGAGACTTGTTGATGAGCATGGCTATAATACAACTTCTGCTAATGAGTTATTGCAGTATGTAGGTAGTCTGTTAAATCGTTAATGACTTTGACTGACCTATTCAGTGGAAACTATAAGACTATTGATAGGAATGAATAGGAGTGTCCCATTTTAGGGCACTCCTTTTATCTTCATTTTAACTTTTTTGCAAGTAACATCACGTTGGCCTAAAGCCTCCGGCGGATGTTACGGAATGATGCTGAGGCATAATTGATAGTTCATGAAAGTGAATCACCAGCATAGTATAGAAAAAAGCGAATTTGATAGATGGGTGAGGATAAAAATGACTGAAAACGAAAATAAACGCTTTGCCATTTCTCAGGAAAATTGGTCCCTCCATCGTAAAGGGCACCAAGATCAGCAACGGCATATGGAAAAAGTAAAAGATGCTATTAAGAATAATTTACCTGATTTAGTTAGTGAAGAAAGTATTGTCATGTCCAATGGTCGCGAGGTAATTAAAATACCTATTCGTTCACTTGATGAATATAAAATTCGATATAACTATGATAATTCCAAGCATGTTGGCCAAGGTCAAGGAGACAGTAATGTAGGTGATGTAGTTGCGCGCGATGCCAGCAAAGGCAATCAGGCTAATGGTAAAGGAAAAGAAGCTGGTGACAAGCCAGGTCATGATTATTATGAAGCTGAAGTAAGCATCGAAGAGGTTCAAAATGTGTTATTTAACGAGCTTGAGCTTCCAAACTTACAGCAAAAAGAAAAAGCGGATATTAAGACGGAAAAAATTGAGTTTAACGATATTCGGAAAAAAGGTTTAATGGGAAATGTGGATAAAAAGCGCACAATTCTCAATGCGCTAAAGCGTAACGCTATGCAAGGAAAAGCAGAAATTACGCCAATTCATAATGATGATCTACGTTTTAAAACGTGGGATGAAGTAGAAAAACCGGAGTCGAAGGCAGTGGTCCTTGCCATGATGGATACAAGTGGCTCGATGGGCTCCTTCGAAAAATATTGCGCAAGGAGCTTCTTCTTTTGGATGACTAAATTTTTGCGCTCTAAGTATGAAACAGTGGAAATTGAGTTTATTGCGCATCATACCGAGGCAAAGGTAGTGACAGAAGAGGAGTTTTTCACGAAGGGAGAAAGTGGTGGAACGATTTGTTCATCTGCTTATAAAAAGGCATTGGAACTAGTTCACGAAAAGTATAATCCTGCTCGCTATAATATTTATCCTGTACATTTTTCAGATGGTGAAAATATATCAATGGATAATGAAAAGTGCTTGAAGCTAGTGGCAGAGTTAATGGAAGTATCGAGCATGTTTGGATACGGTGAGGTCAATCAGCATAACCGCTTCTCTACACTTATGTACACTTACAAAAAAATAGATGACCCTAAATTTAGATATCATATTTTGAGAAAAAAAGGTGATGTGTACGATGCCTTAAAGAGCTTTTTCAAAAAAAGTGAAACGTAAATCATGTTCAAGGGAGGGGACGGAAAAGTGGAGATGAACGAGCTTGAACGAGCGATTGATGAAATTACAGAAATTGCCTCAAGCTTTGGCTTAGATTTTTTTCCAATGCGCTATGAAATATGTCCGGCAGATATTATTTATACATTTGGCGCATATGGTATGCCTACTCGATTTTCACATTGGAGCTTCGGTAAACAATTTCACAAAATGAAGCTTCAATATGATTTAGGGTTAAGTCAAATCTATGAGCTAGTGATAAACTCAAACCCGTGCTATGCATTTTTACTTGATACAAATACGTTAACACAAAATAAATTAATTATTGCGCATGTATTGGCGCACTGTGATTTCTTTAAAAATAATGTACGCTTCTCCAATACTAGGAGAGATATGGTGGAGAGTATGACTGCAACAGCTGAACGGATTGCTGGCTATGAAAGAGAATATGGAAAGGATGAGGTCGAACAGTTTTTAGATGCGGTTTTAGCGATTCAGGAGCATATCGATCCATCTCTTTTACGGCCTAAATTGTCTTGGAATACGGAGGATGAACATGAAGAAGATATGCCTCAAGCAAGATCACCGTATGATGATCTATGGAGATTAGATGATAAGGAAACGGAGTATAAATCGGTAAGGCGAAAAATAAAGAACTTCCCGCCAAAGCCCGAAAAAGATTTGCTGCTATTTTTAGAGGAACATAGTCGCGAGCTGGAGGACTGGCAGCGAGATATTTTAACAATGATGCGTGAGGAAATGCTTTATTTTTGGCCACAACTAGAGACAAAAATTATGAATGAGGGTTGGGCTTCCTTTTGGCATCAACGCATTATGCGTGAGCTTAAGTTAACGACAGCGGAAACAATTGAATACGCGAAATTAAATGCAGGTGTTGTGCAGCCTTCAAAGACAACTATTAATCCTTATTACCTTGGTGTGAAAATTTTCGAGGATATAGAAAACCGCTATAATCATCCGACAGAGGAGATGAGGAAGCTAGGTGTTCAACCGAACTCAGGTCGAGAGAAAATGTTCGAGGTAAGGGAGATTGAGTCGGATATATCCTTTATCCGTAACTATTTAACGAAGGATTTAGCAAAACGAGAGGACCTTTATTTATTCCAGAAAAAGGGAAATGAATACCGTATTACAGACAAGGAGCATGAAATGGTACGAGATCAGCTCGTATCAATGCGCGTAAACGGAGGTTTCCCATATATCGTCGTTAAAAATGGAGATTACCTTCGTAACGGAGAGCTTTATTTAGTTCATGGATATGAAGGGATGGAGCTTGATCCGCACTATTTAGAAAATGTTTTGCCATATATTTATCAGCTATGGGGTCGTCCTGTTCATTTAGAAACATATGTGGATGGAAAACCAATGCTTTATTCATATGATGGTACCAAAAATTATAAACGGAATATGTGAGGCGTGATTCCTAGGTGGATAATCCAAATCAAAAAAACTTCTATCTGTTGGGTTGAAATATTCCAGCAGATAGAAGTTTTAATTTTTGATAGTATTACATAAAGGTTCATCGCCATAATGTGGGGGTGATTTCCGTTCAGGCTGGGCGTTTTGCTGTCGCTTCGCTTTCGCTACAGATATTATGATGCTGCGCCCAAATAAACTTTATGCGTTTTCTTCATCTAACAATGGAGAGAACTCATTTTCATCTTCACTACTTTCACTATGATTCGAAGATAAAGGGGTGTCACTGTCTCTTACTTTTATTCCTTGTTGTCCGCCAACTTCGTCATTATTGTCACCTGTAATACCGCTTCTCCCGTTTATGGCATTTTGGCCTCCTTCGTTGGCATTAGTACCTACATCTTTATTTATTTGCCCTTTACCTCCAGCCCTTTGTTCAAAGTGGATTTCTTTATTGCCAATATTAAAAGTAAGATTGATAATAAAATGATTTTTAGATGGTTCCTTTGAGGGTTCTTTATCAGGCATCGTTTTCACCTCCTTCATTTCAGCAATACTACTAAGTTATTAATTTTTCTCTAGCTTACTTGTTTATGTAGCCCTAAAATGTATAAATAATTTGAAGGGAAGGAGACTGAAAAAATGTTCCTTATCGCAAAATTTGTTAAAATGAATAGGATTTGAATATAAGAAGAACTGGAACGGTGAATCAACGTTGAGAACATTTAAAAAGGTTTATATAGAAATAACGAGTGTTTGTAATTTAGCATGTAGTTTTTGTCCGCCAACTGCTCGTGCAAAGGGACTTATTAAAGTAGAACAGTTTAATAAAATATTGGATGAAATACGTCCTCATACGAAATATATTTATTTGCATGTTAAAGGGGAGCCACTATTACACCCACGTATTGATCAGCTGCTTGACGCGGCTCATGAGAAAGGCTTTAAAGTTAACATTACAACGAACGGTACACTGATTAAAAAGAATCGTGACAAGATACTAGGGAAACCGGCATTACGCCAAATCAATTTTTCTTTGCACAGTTTCGATGGTCATGAGGGATCGGAAAATCGTGAGAAATATTTAGGGGATATATTAGACTTTGTGCGTGATTCAAAAGAATATAATACAATTATTTCCTATCGTTTATGGAATTTACAAAAGGATCATGTGACAGATATTGCGGCACGAAGAAATCGTGAAACGCTTGAAATTCTAGAAAATGAATATAATCTTGATTATCGCATCGAAGAAAAAGTGCAGCCTGGTAAAGGTGTAAAGATCGCTAATAATGTTTATTTAAATCAGGATCATGAATTCAAATGGCCAAGCTTACTGGAACCTGAGGATGAAGGCAAAGGCTTTTGCCATGCACTGAGAAGCCAAGCCGCTATTTTAGTGGACGGTACAGTAGTGCCATGCTGTCTTGATGGCGAGGGCGTTATAAATTTAGGGAATGTGAACGAGACATCCTTCACAGATATTGTTCAAGGAGAACGTGCAAATAATATTGTCGACGGATTTTCACGTAGAGAAGCAGTCGAAGAGCTATGTAGAAAATGTGGTTATCGTCAAAAATTTGGCATGTAATAGAAAGATCCATTTGGTTATAGACTAAATGGATTTTTTATATGTTTGTAGCTAATCATCAAAAACAGCGCCAACGTTACTGACCATTGGAGCTGTTTTTCTTTGATTGTGAATCAATAGTATTTAAAAAATCATTCGTAATGCGTACTACGTATTTCACCTCGTCTAAATTGCGCTCCCTTAATACTGATCGATGTATGTCAAGCATAAGGTTCTTTTCTTCAATATCAGTAACACCAGATAATTTTTGAAAATTAAAAAGCTCCTCGGGTGCAATATCTAATGCTTTCATCAGAGTTTCTAGAGTGCTTAATGTAATATTAGATTGCCCGTGTTCAATGTTTGAGATTCGTCCTTTACTAAAACCTAGCTTCCCCGTTTTTTCTGCTACTTCTTCCTGACTAAGCCCCTTGGAAACCCTAATAATACGGAGTTGTTCGCCTACTAGCTTTAAAAAGTCTGACATATAATTCACCTCTATGTAAAAAACTAGTGAAAAACATTGAAAATGCCTATACCATTATAGTGGTATAATAGAGATAAAGTTACGGTAAAATGGTACAATGTTTGGTAGAGAGTTTATTAAGAGAAAAGACTTATGTAAAAAAGCGTTGATGATTCTTCAGTAAGGTATAGCTAATTAAGTTAAGGATTGGAGGATTCAGGCATGGTAAAGCGTTATCGATTAGATGAGGTTGCTAAAATAGAAGAGGGGAAAATAGTACCGAAGAAAAAGTATTTTACAAACGTCGGAGTACCCCTAATTACAGCAGAAAATTTAAAAAAGCTAATGCTAAATGGTGATATTGAACAATTACCAAAAGTTAATATTACATTTAAAAAACATTTTAAGTGTGCACCAGTACCGGCTAAAACCATCATTCTTACGAAAGCTAATTTGAAGGAAACAAATAAATATATCTATCAATGCGAAACTGAAGTATGTATTGCAAATGATGTCATCGCTATTATTCCGGATGAAACAATTATTTTTAGTGATTATTTATTGCACTTCCTTAGATGGTATCAAACAAATAAAGAATGGCATCATTTGTACCATATATCCATGGATCTTCCGATGATTGATATCCAACATCATGTGGCGCAAGTTTTAAATACGATTCAGCTCTTATTAAAAAAGAGAGCGTCTTTGATGACAGCAGTAGAGGGGTTACCGCAGCATTTTGAAAATCTCTCGAATCAAATAGACAATCACTCGGAAAGTTTACAAAATGGGTTTAGTCAGGCTCAGTATCTTTACAATGATCTGTTACATAAAATTTTCAAGATTAATGCAGGGTAAAATAATGTAGTCGGTGTAAAGGTAACCCCTAGTACACCGACTTTTTTAAATTTCGATAATGATTGGTAAAATCATTGGTTTTCGTTTTGTTTGTGTAAATAGGTATTGACCAACAGCCCTTTTTATTTCTCTTTTTAAGACATGGATTGGCTGCTTACTCTCTTCCTGAAGTTCATGTACCGTCTCTTTGACTAGAATATTTACTTTAGTTAAAAGGTCCTCAAAGTCTTTGGCATAAACAAAGCCTCGGGAAATAGTATCTGGCTCTGAAATAAAAGCACCATCTATTTTATTAAGTGTGATAACGATAACAAGCATACCGTCTTCTGACAGCTGTTTGCGATCTCGTAAGACAATTCCTTCGACTTCTCCGATACCGATACCGTCGACATAAGTATCACCTGAAGGGATTTTACGTGTTTGTCTAGCCATTGAATTTTCAATATCAACAACATCCCCATTTTTCATAATAAACGTATGCCCTCGTTTAACACCAACGGACTCAGCTAGCAAACGATGCTGATGTAACATACGGAATTCACCGTGAATCGGAATGAAAAATTTAGGCTTCATTAGCGTTAGCATTAGTTTTAAATCTTCTTGGTAGCCATGACCTGAAACGTGCATACCTGTATGACTAGCCGAGCCATATATAACCTTTGCACCTAGCTGGAACAAATTATCAACAATCCGTGATACACCCTTTTCATTCCCTGGAATAGGGGATGAAGCTAAAATAACTGTGTCATCTGGTAAAATTTTGACTTCGCGATGATTTCCATTTGCCAAGCGAGAGAGTGCAGCTAATGGCTCACCCTGACTACCGGTACAAAGTACAACCACGTCTTCTGGTGGAAGATATTTTACTTCACGTGCATCTATTAACATATCCTCTGGAATATTTAAATAGCCTCGTTCAAGTGCAACATCTACAACATTCACCATACTACGGCCAAGTAAAGCAAGCTTTCTATTTGTAGTAATCGCTGCATTTACAATTTGCTGTATGCGATTAACATTAGAAGCAAATGTAGAGATAACGATTTTACGCTCGGCATGTAAAAATGCATCTTCGATATGATTACCTACAAGCTTCTCAGAAGGAGTTAACCCTGGTCGTTCGGCATTCGTACTTTCAGAAATAAGTAATAGCACACCTTCTGATCCTATATCAGCCATCTTATGAATATCTGCAAACTGATTATTGACAGGTGTTAAATCAAATTTAAAATCTCCTGTGTGGACAACATTTCCTTCAGGTGTATTTATAACGATTCCTAAGCAATCAGGTATACTATGGTTTGTTCTAAAGAAACTAACATCTACCTGTCCGAAATTTAAAGATGAATCAGAATGAATTTCTTTTAATTCGGTTTCTCTTAAAAGTTTATGTTCTTTTAGCTTTAGCTCGATTAATCCAAGGGTAAAACGTGTTGCATAAATAGGGACATTTATTTTTTTTAACAGATAAGGGATACCGCCAATATGATCCTCATGACCATGTGTCACAATTAATGCTTTGATTTTTTCTTTATTTTCCAGTAGATACGTAATATCAGGGATTATTAAATCGATACCTAGTAAGCTTTCGTCTGGGAACTTAGCCCCGCAGTCGATAATTAAAATTTCATTGCCATACTGTACTCCATACATATTTTTGCCAATCTCATTAATGCCACCTAAGGCGAAAATCGATAATGTATTGTCTTTTGTGGACAAGCCTTTTCCCTCCTGATTTTAGGTAAATTTGGTTTCGTTCCTTCAGCATTATGTAGTATAGCTTTAAGCGTTTCATCCTATACGAAAAGACAATGTAACTTCTTGCAGCAAATGTTTTTAGTAGCGAAAGCAAAGCGACAGCTACAAATGTTTTTAGTAGCGAAAGCAAAGCGACAGGCATATTTGATGGTTAAGTATTAATATTAGGTTTTCAATAAGAATAGAATAGAGGAACGTATAGATAAAGGGGATGTTGCGGGTTGTCGAATTACTTACAACATGCGGTGTTTGAACATAAGTTTTGGTTAAGGATACTGAAAGACCATTCTCAATTTATTCATGATTCATTGTATCCATCAGAAACAGAGGATATTAAAAGAGCGAATTCATTTATTCTTCAATTTTCTCAGCTTCTTGCCTATGTTAATTCGATAGATGCCAATAATGCGGTTTCCTTTTCACTTACAGTTGATGAAGCTGTAGAACAACTAAAGCAATTTAAATTTTATCTCCTTAGAAAGCAATTAACGGGAAATATTAATATTCATCTATCACCTACCTTTATTAATCATATGGTGAATGAATTAGAGGAGTATCAGAATGTACTTAGTTATCTGAAGAAGGGGGAAGTCCCACCAATCTTTCATGAGCTACATCATCACTTACTCTGGTTGTTAGATGCATCAGGACATGCAGGTATCATTCATGACGATTTAGATGGTGTAGAAAGAAGATTGAGGCAGAAAAGTACTACCTTTGCTCAACACTTTGAACAATTTTATTTAAAAGCAGTTGAGCTAACAGGATATTTGCGTTCAAATATAAGCTCATTCCCCGCATTAACTCGTTTTAATCGTGATGTGGATATAGAAATGGGGTTATTCAAAATTTTTTTACGTGAGTTAGAGGAGATGGAGCTAAGTGCAGAGGTATTAGGCACTTTTACAGCCCTAATGGCAGATCATATGCTGAGAGAGGAACAATACTACTTATCGAAGCTTGCCCAATCTAGAGGCGAAGGTTAAAAGGGATTCTTAGCAAAAAGTGAAGGCAATCTGAGGTTTTCAGGTTGCCTTATTCCGATAAAACTAGAAAACATTCCGATAAATCTTATATTGTTCCGATAAACTAAAAAACTTTAGTCAGAATTATGGGATGTTGATTTTTAGGGATGAATAAAAACACCAGTGCCAATTGGGATAATGCTTGCAAGCTCTTCGACATCCTTATTGTGCATACGGATACAGCCACGTGAAACGGCATGACCAATAGAGCTAGGATTATTAGTTCCGTGAATACCATAGTGCTCTTTAGATAAACTCATCCACATTGTCCCAAACGGACCACCGGGATTTGGATCCTTATTAATAATTATAAAATTACCAGTGGGTGTACCATGTAACATCCTACCAACTGCAATAGGGTATTGCTTTTGAAGAATATTATCTTTATATAACCGTAGCCATCGATTTTCAGTAGAAATATCTATTCTATAAGGAATCGTATTTGGATTAGGAAATCCAGGTATAACAATTTGTTGTCCAATATAAATTACATTCGGATCTAACCCGGGATTCGCAGCCATTATAGACGATAATGGCGTACGATAATTTCTTGCTATTTGGGCCAATGCTTCTCCCGCTTTAACTGTATGGATCACATTTTTTACCTCCTATAAAATAAGAACCACCACCAAAATTGAATAACAGATGCCTTTACATAAGTGATTAGCGTGAAGACTGGATGTCCTCTGGAAAGTGCCCCAACCTCATTTTATGGTGATGCCTAAAATAATTGCTTTAATACAGGTTATGCCGTAGATGTAGAAAATACCTTTAACTTCTTCAGTGTGTCTAAACGCCACGTCCTTTGGCAATTTTGTCGAGACATAATTGATTTTTGGTTAGTTGGATATGATAAGCAATAACCAATCAAATCCAGTAATCGAGGAGCTTTTTATGAAAGAATTTAAAATTACTTATTTTTTTGATGAAATGCATTATATAAGGAGATTTATCCATATCGAATCACAGGATAAGGCCGAGGCATTAGTTCGAAGCGAACGGGATCAGTATATATCTTTTACAGATAGTAGAGGGATGTATCATGAACTGCATACAAGAAATGTTCGGGTCATTCAAATATCTGAACATCATCGCATCGATAAAAGTTCGAAAACGAAAGGTGCATGAATTGTCCAACATTGCACATACTATAGGTAAAGGAGTGAGCAATGATGGACATAGAAAACATACCACATGAGAAAAAAATATTTATGAACTTAGCCAGTAAAGATAAGCCAGACATGGTTGAATCAGATACTATAAGTCTTTTTGATTTGCATGAAGATATGCAAACAGTTGATGCTATACCAGTTAGAGAGCTCAATAAAAGAGTTGAGCGTGAGGGCGATGAATTGATCGAATTGCAGCCGGATGAATTATAGAAGGTAGGTATTTGCATGACAGACCATAACGAAAATCAGTATACTTCTGCTGGAACAAATATTAATGAAGTAAAAAGGCAAAATGCAGAAAGTGGTTTATCTTACAATGAGGTGAAAAAGTTGCTAGCCCAAAGAGGTGGGGTTGGTACGGAAATATATAGTGATACAGATGTCGAAGAAGTAAAGCAACAGATTCATGGAAAAAATCAATAAGCTATTTGAGGGGAGTATGAAATGAAGTACTCCTCTTTTTATTTATTAAGATGTAAAGTACATGTAAGGAGGTGTACGAATTTTGAAGGAGAAATGTTGTCCATTATGTGGGGAAGAAAATCATTGCGGTGTAGTAAATGGAAAAAAAGATTGCTGGTGTATGACAGAAAGTTTTCCTAAAGAAATTCTTGAAGCGGTAACTAAAGAGCAATGTATTTGTCAAAAATGCTTGGATACATATCAAAAAGATTAATCGTTTTGCCTTGAAAATACCTTCTTTCGCTGTTACGGAACAATAGAAATCAGTTGGTACAATTGTCTACCGCATAACAACCTATCAGGCATATATTACTCTGAAAGGAGTGTGTCTAATGACTAAAACAATTGTACTTAGTAATGTTACAAAGGCTTATTTAGAGGATAACCAAAGGATTATCGATAAAATGATGCAAGGCATGACCTATGTGACAATTACATGTAGTATTTCAGAAAATTTTATCAAGCAAATATTGCCGCATCAAGTAGCTGCTATTAGATTGTCGGAAAATGTTTTGCGATACACCACTAATATACCTGTACAAAATCTTGCATTAGAAATAATAGCAACAACTACAGAGACTGTAGAATGCCTCGAAGCGATACAAAATAGGTGTTGTATCGTACAAAATTCGGAATGTGAATTGTACGAATATATGTGTGCCTATAAAGAAATCACTGGGGCTATGTTCCAAGCAATGAGTTTACCGCCAGTTTCCAATAATATTAATATAAACTTTTTACGAGCAATGATTGTTCACCATCAGGCAGGGGTTCGACTAGCGCAAAATGTGTTAAGGTTCTGCATTTGCCAAGAATTAATACCAATCCTTCGAAATATGATTCAAACGATGTGCGATCGTATTTGCGATATGGAAAAATTACTAGATGCATTAAAGGATTGCGAGAATTGTTAGTTTGACAAACTATAAAGGAAAAAACGCTAGAATCGAAATCGATTTTAGCGTTTTTTTGACTCGGAGTATTTTTAGCAACGTTAATTAAACATTCTCAACAGAAGGAGCACACATAAATGTTATTGTTCGTTTATTACTATCGTAAAGACACCACTCGCGGTGATTAACAACGGATCCAACATTGATGCCATATTGTTTTTCTTGTAATGCGATTGGTTGGCCAAAGCGAATACGAATAGGTAACTTTTTATTGCGATGATAAAGACCTGATTCATGGCTATGTCCAAAGAAAAGGAGCGATTTTTTGAATGGCGGAAATGTAGGCTTCCACGTCACACTCCATTTAAATTGATGCCCATGCATCAGTGTTGCTCCATCAATCTCCATTGTTTCAGGTAGCTCTGTAAAACGTTTGATACCAGTTACACGTGTAATGCGTTCTTCCTGATTGCCACGAATAGAGGGGAATGTTAGTAAATTTTCAAAATCATTTTCTATTATCGCAGCTTTTTGTAGTGGTATACCCGATATTGTTTGAGCCTTTTTCTTACTTACAGTACATTCATATAAATCGCCTAATCCCAATACCTTTGCATCTTTCGCAGATTGCTGAATATGGGCTAGAACGGCCTTAGTATCTTCTATATTAGAATGTAAATCTCCTAAAAGTGCATACAGCATTATAATCAGGCCTTTCTTAAAATCAATTATCCTCGGCATCATTGTAGCTGCCGCTCCGCTTTCGCTACACAAACCATTTGTAGCTGCCGCTCTGCTTTCGCTACACAAAACAATTGTAGCTGCCGCTGCGCTTTCATTTGCTGAAAGAAGTTATATAAATATCATACACCTAACAGAAATTGTTAGAAAAGTAAAATGTATAAGTTTATTTGGTTATAGTTCATTTCATCATCAATATGTGGAGTTGATTTCCGTTCCAACTGAGTGTTTTCTAGGCTTGCGCTTTCGGTTGCGTACTTTTAGTGTAGAAAAAAATTGCCAACATTTTCATAGATTGATAAAATAAAATTGTAATTTTCTGAATTTTTGGAGTAATTACACATGGTGTGATGGTAATGAATATGAAAGATTTGGGGGGCTTATGATGACGATGTTAATGACTGACATTCTACAAAACTATGCTATGCAGCAACCAAATGGGATTGCAACGGTATACGATGGGACAAAGCTAAACTATAGCGAGTTTTACAAAAGTGCAGAAAAATTCGCAGCGTACTTACAAGAGCAAGGTTTTGAAAAAGATGATGTAATTGCACTTTATACACTCAATTCGGATCTATTTTTAATCGCTTATATAGGTGTTCAGTTAGCGGGCTATGTTGTCATGCCTATTAATACAAAACTAGCTGCTCCAGAGGTCGAATTTATTTTTAATCATTCCGAAGCTAAGGGACTTATTTATGATGAAAGGTTAGAGGATATACTTGCAACTATTACATTCTCATTTCAACATATTGTAGGGCTCAAAGAAATGAAAGACATCATTACAAACTATCCAGGTCAAAGAAAAGCTGTCAAATTGGACCCTCATGATACAGCCGTTGTTATGTATACTTCTGGAACGACTGGAAAACCAAAAGGAGTAATGCTAACACATAAAAATGTTGTATCAACTGCAAAAATATGGTCGTCATCAATGGGAATGACCAATGAGGATAGAATGTTTGTTTGTACGCCATTATTTCATTGTGCAGGTCTTCATGTATTTGCAATGCCGATGTTTTATAAAGGCGGTACGATCATTATAGAAGAGGCTTTTTCTTCGACCAAGACATTAGAGCAGCTTGCTGCTACAGCCGCCACAATTTTCTTTGGCGTTCCATCAATGTATACAATTATTTTAAACACACCTAACTTTAAGGAACATACATTTAAAAATTTACGTTTATTATGTTACGGGGCGGCACCGATGCCTTATGAGCTTGTTAAGCAAGTGAAAGAGGTATTCCCTAATGTGAAAGTACAAAACCTGTATGGACAAACTGAAAATTCTCCTGCGGCCACCTCTCTTTTAGATGCTGATGCATTGACAAAAATTGGATCTGTAGGAAAGCCACTAGCACAAACAGACGTCCGTGTGGTTGATAGCTTTGGTGAAACGGTGCCAGCAGGCGAAGTCGGAGAAATTTGTGTCAAAGGACCCCAAGTCATGAAAGGTTATTTACGTAATCCTGAAGAAACAGCTAGAACAATAAAAGATGGCTGGCTCTACTCAGGAGATTTAGGACGATTTGACGAAGAAGGATACCTCTATATTGTAGATCGTAAAAAAGATATGATCATTCGAGGTGGCGAAAATATTTATCCTATCGAGATTGAAGAAGTTTTATATCAACTGCCGGAAGTTTTAGAGGCAGCCGTTGTAGGTTTACCTCATGAAGTGTATGGCGAAGTCCCTAAAGCATTTGTCGTATTGAAGGAAAGCCAGTCTTTCGATGAAGAGGCGATTCTGGCTTATTGTCGAACGCAGCTTGCCAAATATAAAGTGCCACATGAAATTGAATTTTTAACGGAATTGCCACGTAATGCTTCGGGTAAAGTTTTGAAGCATACATTACGTCCAAAAGTTAGTACGTCATAACCTAAAATGAGTAAAACGGTTTGATGAAACTCGAAAGTAGCAAATGTAGTAAACCTTAAATCGGATGTGCACCGTGTGTGATTTTTTGGTTGCATACCTGAGGTCCTCTATTTAGTTAGATGTTTGGACAATCGCGGCAAGAAGTTAAAATAGGAACGTCTATGAAATTAGCGTATAATAGAGTCTGCGTTAAATTGAAATAATAGAATTGAAGTTATTGTCTTCAAACAAGATAGGAGCGGAATTTGTCTTGTGGACGAGGTATAAACGCCTTTTACTAATAGGTATGATGATAGTCATGCTACTTTCGAGTTGTAATCCGTTTTCTCAGCAGGATACGCAAAAAAATGGATTAACTGTACTAACGGTAGAGTTTAATAGTGGTGCACCCATACCTAATCTTTTTATAACTGCTACAGATGTAGAGAAAGGTGAGATAGTGGAGGATGCGATTGGCTCTGAAGAGGGTGAAGCAACATTTTCGAAACTTATAGAGGGACGCAAATATGCGATCGCTGCAACTACGCTTGAAAATAGTACAAAGAACGATGGTTATACGACAATCGAAAATTTTACATATGATGCGACAAAACCGTATTATCGATTAGAGACACATTTTTCAAGGGACGACCAAGAGCTGGATGTACCAGTGGTTATGCAAAATCCTGAATTACCACATGGCTGTGAAATAACATCATTAACAGCTGTATTAAATTATTATGGGTTAAATGTTACGAAGCTAGAAATGGCTGATAACTATTTACCGAAGCAAAAAATTAGAGCTGAAGGTGGACAACGCTATGGCCCAAATCCGAATCAGGCTTTTGCAGGTAATCCTCGTGATAAATCCCACGGTATGTATGTCTTTGCGGCTCCTATTGTCAAAGCAGCACAGGCAGTACTAGCAGATAAAAAGGCAGACTTACGAGTGACAAATAAGAGTGGTGCCACGCAGGACGAAATTTTACAGCTTGTTCGGGAGGGAGTCCCAGTTGTGACATGGGTTACATTGGATTTATCAAAGCCCAAAAAAAGTCCAAAAAAGGGTTGGATTTATGAAGGTGAAACAGTACAGCATGAAGCGTTTATGAACTTACATGCTGTTGTTTTAACAGGACATTTAGGTGATAAAGTTGTTGTCATGGACCCATTAAAAGGCTTTGTCACTTATAATGTGGATCAGTTTTTTAAAAGCTATAGAGAGTTAGGTAAACAAGCTGTAGCCGTTCATAAATGATTCAAAGAGAGTTATAAGGAGTACAAGGAAGGTATGTTACACTTATAAAAAGGTTTTTCACTAACATTTTAGGATGAAACCTTGTTATGATGAAAGTCTAAAAAAAGCTAAAGTGAGTTGAGTAGAATGGCTATTGAGCACGCTTTTTTACCGGTTTTATTAGGAGATGAAATGAATGCTTACGGCATGGCTAGAGCATTTTACGAGTCCTATGGCGTTAAACCACTTGCATTAAATCATACGAATATGGAGAAAATACATCAGAGTGATTTATTAATATTTCGTGAAGTTCCAAGACTCCATATTGAAGAACGTTTTGTCGTTGCGTTACAGGCAATTGTAGAGGAATTTGCAGGTAAAAAATTGCTTTTATTAGCCTGCGATGAATTTTACGTAAAAAAAATTGTACAACATAAAGAGGAATTAGCGCAGTATTTTTTAGTTCCTTATGTGGATGCAAATCTTGCTGACGAGCTATTAACGCGTGAGAGCATGTATGCACTCTGTGAGAAGTTCGGCTTTCATTATCCGGCAATGCATGTTTGTACCGTCAATGACTATGAGGAATTTGACATTCCTTTTGAATACCCAGTAGTCATTAAACCTATGAATATGACAAAGTATGCTACATGTATTTTTCCAGGTAAGAAGAAAGTGTATATCGCAAAAGATAACGATGAAAAGGATGCTATTTTCCATGCCATTTATAAGGAATCGGCGTACCGAGATGACTTAATGGTTCAGCAATATATTCCTGGCGAAGATGCTCATATGCGCGTCGTCAATGCCTATGTTGGGCAAGATAGAAAGGTAAAACTGCTATCTGTAGGTAACCCAATTTTAGAAGAGCATTCTCCCGAGGGGATTGGTCGCTATGTAGCCATCATGACAGCATACGATAAAGACTTAATGGACCGCGTGAAATTGTTTTTGGAGGAAATAAGCTTCCAAGGCTTTGCCGCGTTTGATATGAAGTATGATGAACGTGACGGTCAATATAAGTTATTGAGTATTGAATTACATAATGAACTTTCAAATTATTATGTGACAGCTAGTGGCTATAATTTAATGCAATATGTTGCGGATGATTTTATCCGTGGAAGCAAACAACAGTTAACGTATGTTAAGAACAAGCATCTTTGGACAATTGTGCCGAATGGTGTACTCTTTAAATATGTGCAAAATGAACAGCTTGTGATGGAAGCAAAGAGCCTTATTCGCCAAGGAATGGCTACGGATTCCATCTTTAATTATAAGGATATGAATGCGAAGCGTTGGTTAAATATAACGCTAGATAATTTAAGTTTTTATCGCCAATATAAGAAATATTTTAACAACAAAGGTCTGTCAAACTAATGAAAAAACAAACTTTAGGTATAATTGGTGGCGTTGGTCCACTTGCAACGATGTTTATCGGTGAAATGATTGTAAGACGTACGAAGGCAACGAAGGATCAGGAGCATTTACATACAATCATTGATAATGATACAAATATTCCTGATCGTACGGCCTTTATTTTAGATAGTACAAAGGAAAACCCTGTACCCGTGATAGTCGCAGATGCTAAAAAGCTTGCTTCTGTTGGAGCAGACATAATTGCTATTCCATGTAATACGGCACATACCTTTTATGATGAGATTGTTGAAGGTTCCCCAGTTCCTGTGTTACATATGATCAGAGAAACAGCAAAGCGTGCCTCTGACTTAGGGGCAAAGCGTGTAGGGATTTTAGCGACAACGGGTACATTAACCTCAGGTATGTATCAAGATGCTTTAGAGGAATTTGGTATAACACCAGTTGTTCCAGACGATATGACGAAAGAAAAAGTCATGTCTATTATTTACGATTATGTAAAGGCTGGAAAAGATGTCTCACAGAAGGATTGGCAGCCGATAGAAGAGGCGATGCTTGCCCTTAATTGTGATCGTATCGTGTTAGGATGTACAGAATTATCCATCGTCAATCGAGATTTAAAATTAAGTGACAAATATCTCGACTCATTAATCGTTTTAGCAGAACGTGCTATTTTAGCATGTGGTTATGAAATTAATTAACATTGAATGAACGAAATAAAAATCTGTTCGCTTTTCGCAGGTAAGTTGTCAGCCTTCCAAGAAGCTCATGAGGGCTTAAAGACTGACACCCCCCCTTGCATTAGTCGTGCAGTTTTTTTTATCCGCAAAGACGGAGGGCAGGAAGATGCTCATCTCTAAAAATTGAAAAAGCTTCATTATTGAAACGTTTATATAAGGGTTTACGTACATATGAAGTAGGAACGTGATTAGTGTGTTAAACTAGTGTCAAGCAGATAGAAGGTGGGAAATTACATGTCAGTAATAAATTTATTAAATGAAGATTTACAAGCAAAATGGAAATTTGAAGAGCCGATGAAAATTCAAGAAGAAATGGTTCCAGCAATGCTTGAGGGCAAAGATATTGTGGCCGAATCGCCAACGGGATCGGGGAAGACTTTAGCATACGTACTTCCTTTACTGAATAAAGTAAACGGTTCAAAAAAACAAACACAAGGACTTATCGTAGCACCGTCTCAGGAGCTAGCAATGCAAATTGTAGAGGTTATCCGTGAATGGACAGCAGGTTCAGATATTACGGTTCAACAACTAATTGGTGGCGCAAACTCTGCACGTCAAATCGAGAAGTTAAAGAAAAAACCGACGATTGTTGTAGGAACACCAGGCCGTTTAAATGAATTAGCACGCGCTGGAAAATTAAAGCTAAAAGAAATTGAAACGGTTATTTTGGATGAGTGTGATCAGTTACTTAGTCGTGAATATCGTGTCGTAGTAAAATCTTTTATCGAAGGTTCAGCTTATGGGCGACAAGTAGTTGTTGTATCGGCAACAATTACCGAGGAAATTGAATTAGTGGCAAGTCGCATGATGTTTGAGCCAGTACGCTTCAAAATTAAACCGGAGGATATGTTGAAGGTTGGTAAAGTTGTACACTCTTTCGTGAAAGTCGAGGAGCGAGATAAAACTGATTTCCTACGCCGACTATCACATACGGAAGGTTTACGTGGATTGGCTTTCGTCAACAATATAGACCAATTGCTAATGAAGGAAACGAAATTACAATATCGTACGGCGCCGATTGTGACATTACATTCTGACATGAAGAAGGAAGAACGTAAAAAGGCTTTAGATGCTTTCCGTAAAGGAGAGGCGCGTATTTTAATTGCTACAGATATTGCTGCGCGTGGTTTAGATATTGCAGGTTTAACACATGTTATTCATGTCGATGTCCCAAGAACAATTGAACAGTATTTGCATCGTTCTGGTCGTACAGGTCGTGCTGGGGCGGATGGTGAAGTATTAACGTTATTATCTTATCGTGATGAAAAAACGTATAAAAAATGGACAAGAGAAATTTCTGGGAAACCAGTACAGAAAGTTTGGCATGAAGGTAAGTTAGTGGAGGGAAATTCAAAAACAATTGGACAAAAGCGAGGTAAATAATATGACGTTTGAAGAAAAATTACAAGCATATGCAGAACTTGCGGTAAAAGTCGGTGTCAATATTCAACCAGGGCAATACTTATTAGTGAATACATCCTTGGATGCATTAGATTTCGCCCGTTTAGTCGTAAAAGAGGCTTATAAAGCTGGGGCAGGACGTGTTCATGTTAATTTTTCAGATGATGAAATAGATCGAGCTTATTTTGAGTATGCCTCAGATGAGGAATTTAATCGTTTCCCAGAATGGGTAGTTAAAATGCGTGATGAGGTAATCGAACGTAAAGGAGCCCTATTATGGATTGATGCTGCGGACCCTGATAAATTAACAGGGATTTCGGCAGACCGTCTAGCTACCCATCAAAAGGTATCGGGAGCTGCTCTGAAAAACTATCGCAACGCTGTAATGAAAGATTTAATCGCTTGGTCAATCGTTGCGGTCCCTTCGCCAAAGTGGGCATCGAAAGTATTCCCGAACTTAGCAGCTGAGGAACAAGTACCAGCATTATGGGAAGCTATTTTTAAAACTGTTCGTATCGGTGAAGGCAATGCTGTTGAAAACTGGCGTGATCACGTAGTGAATTTAGAATCTCGTGCGGACCTATTGAACAAGAAAAAATATGCGAAACTTCACTACACAGCACCAGGTACTGATTTAACAATTGCCTTAGCACCACAACATAAATGGCTTACTGGGGGTAGTAAAACGCCAGATGATACTATCTTTATTGCTAATATGCCGACAGAAGAGGTTTATACATTACCGATGAAACAAGGTGTTAATGGCTATGTAAGCAATACAAAACCATTAGTTTATCAAGGCAATATTATCGATGGCTTTAAATTAACATTTGAAGAAGGAAAAATTGTTAAAGCTGAAGCACAGGTAGGACATGATTTATTACAGGAGCTTATTTATGTGGATGAAGGCTCTTGCTATTTAGGTGAGGTAGCACTTGTACCGCATGAATCACCAATTTCCGCATCGGGAATTTTATATTTTAATACTTTGTTTGATGAAAATGCATCGAACCATCTAGCAATTGGCGAAGCTTATCCAACTTGCTTAGAAGGCGGAAGAGATTTAGAAAACGGTCAGCTTGAAGCGTTAGGTGCAAATATTTCAGTAACACATGAGGACTTTATGATTGGTAGCGGTGAGATGGACATTGACGGGATCTTACCTGATGGAACTGTCGAGCCAATTTTCCGTAAAGGTAGCTGGGCATTTTAAGCTCTCAATAAGAAAGGAGTAGGGCAGATGAAACGATTACTCGGCTTGATTGGTACAGTTATACTCATGATGGCGTTTAGTGTTTCATCTGCTTTTGCTCAGACTGAAAACTATTTGTCAATTGGAGATTCCTTGGCCGCTGGGCAAACACCTTATCAACAGATTGATACAGGCTACAGTGATTTAATCGCCATGAAATTGGGGATGACAGGGCAACTGAGTTCCTATACGAAGGAGCTCGCTTTCCCAGGCTTTACAACAGCTGATGTCTTAAAACGAGTACAATCAGAGGAAGCAAATGACTTACTAGCGAATGCCACACTTATTACCGTTTCGGCAGGTGCTAACGATTTACTGCGGCTAGTCCAGGTCAATCCTGCTGCCGGTACATTATCCTTTTCGCAGCTCCAAACGGATTTCGCATTAAACGTTGCCAGAAAAAATATGGTGGAGATTTTAGAGGAGTTAAAAGTGCGAGCGCCTAAAGCAAAGGTCTATGTAATGGGCTATTATTTTGCTTATCCAAACGCTCACGCTACGCAAAAGGTAGGCACAGATGCACAACTTGTAAAGCTAAATAAGATTTTACAGCTACAGGCAGAGCATGCTGGGGCAGTTTATGTAGACGTCTATGATGCTTTTGGGTTAAACGCTGCAAACCTTTTACCCAATACTTCTGACGTTCATCCAAATTTTGAAGGCTATCGTCAAATGGCCAATGCATTTTTGCGAGAATACACTGGCAATAAAGCTTTAGCCATTTCTTCAAACGAATTGCCTAAGCCGAACCCTATTTCATTTGAACAGATTTTAGAGCAGCAGAAACAAGAAGAACAAGAAGTAGAAAAAGAACAGTCAACTCCAACTGCACGCGTCATTCAAGGTTTTATTGGCTATACTTCTTTTCTAGAGAAGGCGAGAGCTATTAAAGAACATTTTAAATATTTGTAACAGGGCATCGGCGATGATGCTCTTTTTTATATTGAATATCTATAAAAATATAAGCGACGGATAGAATTGTCGGAGTGACGGAAAGGAATCCGGAGCAACGGATAGAATTGCCGAAGCGACGGAAAGAACCCTCAGAGCGACGGATAGCCCGCCCCGTCAGTTCCCCACGTTGGGATGAGGAACCTTTATCAAACTAATAAAAGGAAAAACAATCAATCCATCAGCCATGATAAAATGAAATAGACAGGAGGCGCAAAGAATGAAAATATTTCATACAGCAGATTGGCATTTAGGAAAGCTTGTACAAGGCGTCTATATGACCGAGGATCAACATTATATTTTACAGCAGTTTATGCTAGCCATTGATGAGGAAAAACCAGATGTTATCGTTATCGCAGGTGATTTATATGACCGTTCGATGCCCCCGATTGAGGCAGTGAATTTACTAAATGATATTTTGGCGGAAATAGTGCTCGATAAAAAAATCCCTGTGTTAGCGGTTGCAGGGAACCACGATAGTGCAGGTCGATTGAATTTTGGCAGTAGTTTAATGAGTGATAGTGGTTTACATATTAAAGGCCAATTTACGAAAGAACATGCACCGGTAGTTTTACATGATAAGTATGGAGAAGTACATTTTCATCTTGTACCTTATGCAGAACCGGCTTCAGTACGGACAATTTTAGAGGATGATTCCATTCGTTCTCATCAAGATGCGATGGAAAGAATTATTGAGCATATTGGGCAAAGTATAGATACTACAAAGCGTAATGTTTTTATTGGACATGCCTTTGTGACGAAGTATGGAGAAGAGGAAGCGAATACGAGTGATTCTGAGCGACCTTTATCAATAGGCGGCTCGGATTGCATAAATGCAGCGTTATTTAAGCCTTTTAATTACACAGCGCTTGGACATTTGCATAAAGCGCATTTTGTGTTGAATGAAACGATACGATACGCTGGCTCTCCATTGAAGTATTCATTATCTGAGCACTTACATGAGAAGGGTTTTTTAATAGTTGAACTAGATGAGCAGGGAGAAGTTAACGTCACAAAGCGAAAGCTTATAGCAAGACGGGATTTACGTGTGGTGGAGGGCTTAATGGATGATATATTGCAGCTGCCGCCAAGTGATGATTATGTATTTGTACGCTTAACAGATACAACGTCAGTAACTTCGCCGATGGAACGTATTCGTACAGTGTTTCCTCATGCGATGCATGTTGAGCGTAAAGTAATACGCCAAGAGGTACCGCATGAAATTCAGGCGCTTGAGACAGAGAAGGTAGAAGACATCGATTTATTTAGATCATTTTTTACAGATATCATTGGCGTACAGCCAGATCAAGATACAGAGCGTCTATTTACAGAGATGCTACAAGAATTATTAGATGAGGAGCGGGAGACAGTAAAATGAAGCCTTTAAAGTTAACAATTACTGCATTCGGTCCATATAAAAATACAGAGGTTATTGATTTTCAACAGCTTGGTGAACATCGCCTATTTGCGATTTCCGGAAAAACAGGTGCCGGGAAAACGACGATTTTTGATGCTATATGCTATGCACTTTACGGATCCGGTAGCGGTGAAGATCGTCAGGATACTGCTATGCTTCGAAGTGGGTTTGCGGACGATGATGTGTATACGGCTGTAGAGCTCGTTTTTGAAATGCATGATAGAGTCTATCAAATTTTACGTCAGCCAGGTCATATTAAAGCAAAAAACAAAAGTGTTACGGGTAAGAAAATTGAGCTGGCTGAAATCAAAGGAGACACGCTTGATTATAGTATTGTAGAAAAGCAGCAAACGCTAGAGGTAGATAAAAAGCTTCAGGACATAATAGGCCTTACAAAGGATCAGTTTAGTCAAATTGTTATGCTACCACAAGGAGAATTTCGTAAGCTACTAACCTCAGATTCTACGAATAAAGAAGTGATTTTGCGCAAAATTTTTAAAACAGACCGCTTTGGTGCCATGACTAAAAGACTTGATGCAAAACGAAAAGAAGCGGAAAGTGATTTATTGCGTGCTAAACAATTAAAGGAGCATCTCCTTGGCCAAATTGCTGGGGCTTTACCACAGCGTTCATCATCTTTATTTACTTGCATTACGAATAATACTGAAAATATGCATCAGTTGAAGAAGGCTTTGGAAGAGGAGCAAACTTATTATACGGAATGTATACAATTGGAGCAGCAGCGCTATAAAGAAGCTTATGCGCATCATCAAAAAGAGCAAGAATTTTATAGTATAGCAAAAACATTAAATGAACAATTTGATGAGCAAGCTAATCGTCAGAAACGCCTACAAGCATTGCTGGAAGAACAAGCTTTATATAGCGCAAAAGAACGTGAAATTGCTTTAGCAGAGAAAGCACAACGACTTGTCGCACTTGAGCAACAATGCATCGATTTACGTGCCGAGCAAAATCGTAAAGAACAATCCTATCAGCAAGCTATCACAGAGCAACAAAACGCAGAAGCTCAGTTAAAAATAGCACAAGAAAAGTTTAATGTTGAAGAGGCGAAAGAACCTGAACGTCAGCAAATTCTACAACATGAAATACAGTTGCAAGCATTATTACCAACATTCGAGGCATATGAAAATAATTTGCAGCAAATGCGAATAGCTGAACAATATGTTGCAACTGCAAATCTAGCAGTAGAAGATAATCGTAAAATCGTAGAAGCTGGACAAAAGCAAGTTCAGCAACTAACAAAAACAATTGAACAGTATGAAAAACAACTGGAGCCATATGAAAGTTATTTAGAACAGCTACCAAAGCTTAAAGAGCAAGTATCATTATTAGCGCAAGTTGAGAAATATACTAGAGCAGTTGAAACAGCGGAGCAGGAAGTAGTCACTACTAATGTCCATTATCAAGAAAGTAGGCAAGCTCTTCAAAAGTTGGAGCAGCAATGGATTGCGAGTCAGGCAAGTATTTTAGCACAGCAACTGAAGGACGGAGATCCTTGCCCAGTATGCGGTAGTACAACACATCTCGAAACACATCGTGAACAATTAGAGATGATCGAATTAGCGCAAGTAGAAGATTTACGAGGACAGGCAAGTACTGATGAGCGCAAGTTTATAGAGAAAGAAGCTTTATTAAATTCTACAAAGCATCTTCTACAAGAAGCACTCGGACAGTTAAAAATGAATGAGATTGAACAATCCAATCAAGCACAAATTGTAGCTTCCTTGCAAAACGTAGAACAACAAATAACAATCTTAAAAGTAGTGAACAATCAATTGTCTGATGTACGTATGCAACAAAAGGATCATCGTGCACGAATGGAACAACAACAAGAAAAGCAAATAAAACTAGAGCAATATTTAGCTGAGAAGACGAAGGAATTAACGAAACAACAAGCAATTGTGGAAGAGCAGCAAAAGCATATCCCAGAAAACCTTACGACGTTACAAGCATTAAAGCAGGAAATTGCGAATATAGGTTCACAAAAGATTGCCTTACAAACTGCCTGGAATCTCAGTCAACAAAACTTACAATCTGCCAAGGAAGCGGCGAATAATGCTAGAATGACCGTAGAAATAGCAAAACAAGCTTTTGAGGAATTAAAGCTGAAAATGGATGAAAAGCGCGAGCAATTTTCAGTAAGTATGGCCGAAGCAGGCTTTGAAAGCTATGAAGAATTTGCTACTGGGAAGCGAAGCGTGTTGCAAATAGAAGCTTTAAGGAAGGCTTGCAATGAGTATGCACTACAAATCCATACATTACAGGTACAAATTACTGAGGGAGAGAAGCATCTAAAAGGCCAAGAGAAACAAGATTTAATGGCAATGGAAGAAAAGTTAGAGATGCTTCGTGTAACCTATGAAGAAGCCTTTAAAGTATTGCAACAAATGGAAAGATTTGCGAAGGCTTGTGCGGACTTTATCGAAAAAGTTGAGGAGACCGAACAGGAGATTCGTTTACTTGAAAAAGAGGCGGGACAAGTTAAGGAACTGTATGCAATGCTAAATGGGCAAAATGTGAAAAAACTATCCTTTGAGCGTTATATTCAAATCAATTATTTAGATAAAATTACAGAGGCAGCAAATGTCCGGCTTTATCATTTATCTAACGGTCAATTTGAGCTACGGCGTTCAGATCGCTTAGAAAAGCATGCTAAGCAAAGTGGGCTTGGACTAGATGTGTATGATGCCTATACGGATCAATTACGAGATGTTAAAACATTATCAGGGGGAGAGAAGTTTAATGCATCATTAAGTCTTGCCCTTGGGATGGCAGATGTCATTCAAAGTTTTCAAGGTAATATTCGCATTGAAACGATGTTTATTGATGAGGGCTTTGGTTCTCTTGATGAAGAAGCGTTAAATAAGGCGATTGATACGCTTATTGATTTACAAGATTCCGGACGTATGATTGGAGTCATCTCACACGTTGCGGAATTAAAAGCTACAATGCCTGCTGTGTTGCATGTTGAAAAAGCAATGAACGGTCATAGTCAAACATATTTTGAAGTGAAATAACAAAGAGGCGTGTTTCCATTGTGTGGAAAAACGCCTCTTTATCATTTTTTAGTTACGTTAGGATTAGTTCTTTTCTTTGCAGCGATTACTTTTTTTACAATTGGGATAGCGATAGGTGCTAATTTTACGGCGACTTTAACAACTTTAGATACTTTCACAAAATAACAGCTCCTTTAGTACTTTCCGTTCAAGGTGAGATTGGAATGAAACTTATCGGACAACGCGAACAGCTTGTATAATGTTCCAGATGACAACTCCTATTGAAACAAGAAAGTAAATTCCGAATGAAACTAACCAAATGATAAGAAACTTATTACTACCTAAATCAGGGTCAAGATTGTTGAATGTTAAAGTTGAGAAGATAAAGACGGCAAATAAAATAATTCCGAAAGCGACTGGGATTAAATGTGATATTAGTGCTCGAATAGAGTGACTCTTTACATCGCTATCTTTTGCAACAAAGTAAACGATTAATGGCACAATAAACGGTGCGAATAAAATACTGAGATAACTAAAGGCAGATAAAATTTTTTGGTTCTCCATAGTAGTACCTCCTTTTTTAATATTTACGCATGAAAAACAGTAAAGTTTCAAAAAATTTTGTGGAAGAGGTTGTAATCATAACAGTGTTTGCGTACAATGAGGTTGTTCAACTAAATTAAGATGTAACGACCACAAGGGGAGCTGATGATGTCAGCTGAGACTGGGCACGTGATGCCTTGACTCTTTGAACCTGTAAGTTAACGCTTGCGTAGGGATGTGGATAGAAACCGACACTATTACGATGTGAGGCTCTGTCCTGGCATCGTTTTTTTATCTTTATTGATGCCAGATAGGGACATATTTGCCAACTGATTTCTATTCCTGCTCTTGTATCCTACATCGGAACAAAGGAGAGAATATTTTTGGACAGTAAAAAACTTTTAATGCTAGTGGAGATTGCGATATTCGCAGCGATTGGTCTTGTGCTAGATCAGGTTTCCTTTAAAGTATGGGCACAAGGAGGCTCTGTTAGTCTAGTGATGGTGCCAATAATTTTAATAGCATTCCGATGGGGCCTTATTCCAGGCATGACAACGGGTTTACTCATTGGTGTAATGCAAACAATGTTTGGTGCTACAATAGTGCATTGGCTTCAAGGAACGCTAGATTATGGCATTGCCTTTACAGTAGTAGGCTTAGCGGCCGTTGTGCGTCGACCGGTGCTTGAGGCTGCAAAAGATTTAAACAAAAAGAAAATGGCGCTTTATATTATTTTAGGGACTGTATTAGCAGGCTTTTTACGTTATGCAGCACATACTATTGGAGGCGCTGTATTTTTCAAAGAGTATGCTGGTGATCAAAATGCGTGGATTTATTCAATTATCTATAATGGAACATATATGCTACCAGCAACGATTTTAACAGCAGTTGTCGGCGTCCTGTTATTTACAGCAGCACCTCAATTAATGCAACGAAAATCATAACTATTTTGCCCTTCACATGAGTGGAGGGCTTTATTTTTATTGAATTGAATGAAAGATTGTTGCTTTTTTAGCTAGTTAGGACTTGCATATATTAAAATGTATGTCATGTAAATAAGTTGATTGGAGTGGAGGCTGGGCGACTCCTTGGGGATTAGCGATATAGAGGAACGAAGGCTAAAAGCATCACGTCCTGTGATAACGCCTTCGTGACCAACATCCTGTTGCCCCGACGCCCCCAGGAAGCCCTGCTCTGTGCGAAAGCGAAGCGACAGCAACAATGTTTTATCTGTAGCGAAAGCGAAGCGTCAGCTACAAAGCGCCCAGCCGGAACGGAAATCAACTCCACGTTATGGAGATAAGCCTGTTTTCAGCACTTTACAATTTATGACGGCATATAATATTTAAAGCGTTTAGCGTTTTATGTATAAAAAGTTATGTTATATTAAATAGAGATATTAGATGAAAGGGACGTTAAAAATGATTGTAAAAACGCAAGAAGAGATTGAAGCCTTTAAAAAAATTGGCCGTATTTGTGCTGAAATTCGTGAGGCAATGAAGGCTGCTACAAAACCAGGTGTAACAACTCTTGAATTAGATGAAATCGCTGGCCGAATGTTTGCTGAGGCAGGAGCGGTTTCTGGACCTAAAGGAGAGTATGATTTCCCAGGATACACTTGCATTAGTGTTAATGAGGAAGTTGCACATGGTATTCCTGGTCAACGAGTGATTAAAGAAGGAGATATCGTCAATATTGACGTATCTGGTTCATTAAATGGCTACTTTGCTGATACGGGAATTTCATTTGTAGTAGGTGAAGGCTATGAGGATAAAGAAAAGCTATGTCGCGTAGCCAAAAGTGCTTTCGACCGTGCGATGACAAAAGTAAAAGCCGGATCAAAATTAAACCAAATCGGTAAAGCTGTTGAACGTGAAGCATATGCAAATGATTTAACAGTGATTATGAATCTAACAGGTCATGGTTTAGGTCGTTCATTACACGATGAGCCAAACCACATTTTAAACTATTATGATGCATGGGATTCTACAATTATGAAAGAGGGCATGGTGCTTGCAGTCGAGCCATTTATCTCAGCGAAAGCGGAGCATATTGTAGAAGCTGGTGACGGATGGACATTCGTTACGCCTGACAAATCATTCGTTGCTCAAATTGAGCATTCAATCATCGTTACGAAAGACAAACCAATTGTTTTAACTTCACTTGAAGAACAATAAAAAAGTTAAAATCCTGCTAACCAATTTATTTTTGGTAGGCAGGATTTTTTTTAATAAATAATATACCGACAAGAAGAACTCCACATAAAAATAAGGCTGCTGTTGTGACAAGTAGCTCATCAAAACCATTATGTAAAGCGACCCCAATATAGGACCAGATAAATACACTTGGAAAGATAATATCAAAATAATGGAATCGAATATGTAGCGCGATTGCTACCCCAATTGTTAGTAAAATAACTGCCCAAAGTGGATTACTAAGGCCAAAACCATTCCATTGATAAGATGTTAGCATAAAGCTTACATTTGTCATCAGACTAAATGTAACCCATCCGAAGTAAATCGAAAAGGGTAAACGACCTATGGGTGAATTATTGCTAAGAGGATACGTCTTGTACAACTTAAACAAATACAGTACTAAAATAAACGAACTGACAATGGATACGATAAATAGTTCGTGATGCCAAACCACAATTGCTAACGCCTGCATGATACATATGCTACTAAAGAGAACAGTCTGTTTCATAGATGTCTTTTTTAGATTCATTACTAACCAATAACCAAGTAACACGTAAACTACAATCCAAATCACATAACTAACATTAAAAGGTGCAAATATTACTGGAAAACGATTTGAAATTTCTAAAGAAGTTTGACCGTTTATTTTCATGAAATAGGATGAAAAGGTTAGGATGAGTGAGACAATATAAGTGATTGTCATCAAAAAAAATCGAGGCATGTTTTCCTCTCCCTTCGTGTTAAATTGTATAGGGAAAAGACAAATAAGTATAGGACTGTCACATTATATTTTCATTATAACGGAAATTTCCAACAATGTATCGTGTTGTTTCGCTAAAATTATCTACAATTTACCATTTGGATATGCACTTATATGTTTCTTTAGTACAATAGGATTATTAAAAGTAAGGAGTGAAGTTTTAATGACTCAAAATTTAAATGATCTAGATTTATCAGTTAAACTGGATAAGAAGATGTATAAAAAGAAATTAAAAGTACTCCAATATGAAATGTTAAATGCTCAACAGTTTTTATTAAACAATAAGATTGGGCTAATTCTAGTATTTGAAGGTATGGATGCTGCTGGCAAGGGTGGCGCTATTAAGCGTCTCATTGAACGTGCTGATCCACGTGGCTATATTGTACACCCAATCTCAGCACCTCAGCCTCATGAATTGCGCTACAATTATTTACAACGCTTTTGGAGAAAGCTGCCACAGCATGGACAAATCGCTATTTTTGACCGCTCGTGGTATGGTCGTGTATTAGTTGAGCGTATTGAAGGATTTGCAACAAAAGAAGAGTGGTCTCGTGCATACGAAGAAATAAATAATTTCGAAAAGATTTTAACAGCAGGAGATTATATTGTTATTAAGTTTTGGCTTCAAGTATCTGATGAGGAACAGCTTAAACGTTTTAAAGAACGCGAGGAAGATCCATATAAGTCTTGGAAGCTAACAGACGAAGACTGGCGAAATCGTGAAAAAACACCTCAGTATATAGAAGCTGCGAATGACATGTTTGAGAAGACTGATAAGAAAAATGCGCCATGGGTTCTAATACCAGGAGACGATAAACAATATGCCCGTGTACAAGTGCTAAAAGAAACACTAGCTCATATCGAACGCGAGGCACAAAAACGAGGCCTTCATTTAACGAATGTATTAGGCAAAGCCCATTTAGAAGATGCTGAATCGTCTAGCCTTGAATTGTTAGAAGAGAAACCTAAAAAACAAAAATCAAAACAAAAACAAAAAATGAAATAATGTTAGGGATGCTGTAACAACAAGACGATATGTTTTAGTTGTAGCAGCATCTTTTTTTACATACAATAAAGTAAAACTTCAATCAGTGGGCGTTTTACCCGCTGATTGTTAGTTGAACCAATCGGGCTTTTACGGTCAGTTAATCACATTTTTGTTTACTGACCGTTAAAGCGGGATAAAGTAAAACTTCAATCAGTGGGCGTTTTACCCGCTGATTGTTAGTTGAACCAATCGGGCTTTTACGGTCAGTTAATCACATTTTTGTTTACTGACCGTTAAAGCGGGATAAAGTAAAACTTCAATCAGTGGGCGTTTTACCCGCTGATTGTTAGTTGAACCAATCGGGCTTTTACGGTCAGTTAATCGACGACTATGTCAACTGAATCCCGTTTTAACGGGGAAGACATTTTTGTTTACTGACCGTTAAAGCGGGGTAAAGTAAAACTTCAATTCAGTGGTGGTTTCCCTATAAATTGGGTTAATCAACAGAAGTTGCGGATGACTTTTGTTAAAACGTCTACTATAAGCCCGTTCAGACTGGCGACTCCAGGAAAGCGCCCGGTCGGAACGGAAATCAACCACACGTTTTGGTGATGATCCACAAATTGAATGAACGCAGGCATTAAAATGTATTGATAATTATCGGAAGGTTAGTGTGGAAAATGGTGCTTAAAATTTGGAGATTATTGAGGAAAAAGGGTGAAAATGTGGTATCAATTCAAGGTGGGAAATGCTACATTCGCACATTTTATGAAAAAGATGCACAAAGTTTAACCGATCTCGTAAGTCGCAATAAATACTTTTGGTCTACATATGAACCGTTACAACGACCGGAATATTATACAATTAATGCTCAATATAAAAAAATTCAAGACAGCTTATATTTAATGGACTCAAAAAGGGAATTTACTTTCGGTATCTTTGAGCCAGGTACAAATAATCTAATAGGACATATAGCTATTTATGCAGTAAAACGTTTACCGTATTCCAGTGCGTTTGTGGGCTATGCGATGGATGAAATTTATGTTGGAAAAGGGATCGTGACAGAGGCGGTTAATATGGTCGTACAATTTGCATTCGAGCAAGTAGGCTTACATCGAGTGGAGGCTTATGTTTCAACACAAAATAATGCTTCTATCCGAGTCTTAGAAAAGGCTGGGTTTCAGCGTGAAGGTCTTTTGAGAAAGCTGCTGTATATTAACGGTAAATGGGTGGATCATTATATTTATGCACGTTTAGAGGGCCAATAAAAAGAAGCGTCTAACTTTCAAAGAGATGAAAGTTAGACGCTTCTTTTTTACTATTGTTTATTACCATCTACAATTAAATCAAGGCGACCTGTATTAGGATCAATCACTAATCCATGAACAGGCACATCTTTAACCATTAACGGGTGATTACGAATTGTATCGATGCTTTTCTTTACACTTGTTGATACGTCGCCAAAGCCACGTAAAAACTCTTTCAAATCAAGACCTGAGTATTCTATCGTATTGATAGTTTCAGGGGTAATCCCTCTGGCAACCATTTTGCTTAGCATTGCTTCTGGGTCAACTGCACTCATACCGCAGTCATAATGTCCAACAACATATACCTCATCTGCTTGTAGTTCATAAACAGCTACAAGTAAACTACGCATAATTGCACCAAAAGGGTGACTAACTAATGCACCAGCACTTTTAACGATCTTAACGTCGCCATTACGCAAATTCATAGCTTTAGGTAACAGCTCTACAAGTCGAGTATCCATACAAGATAAAACAACAATACGTTTATCAGGATACTTTGTAGTAATAAAAGGCTCATATTTTTTTTCTTGAACGAAATCTTCATTAAACTTTAGAATATCTTGTAACATTGTCATGAAAGATTGCTCCCTTCCCTAATAAAATATTTTAGAGCAAAATGATGAATATGCAAATAATAATGACAATATTCGCGCAATTTTTTGAAAAAAAAAGAAGTTTGATAATTTATTTAGTAAATCAAAATAATTAAAAATCAGTGACAACTGCTAGACGATAAAAAAAGAGGCTGATACAAAAAGAAAAAATGTTAGACCGAGATGCACACGGCCTAACATTTTTTTGATTTAGGAAGGAATATTTAACTCAGTGAAGTGAAAAAGTTATTACCCATTATCGCTATTTTTCAATATAACCGAGTTCTGTCCCAGCCTCTTTCAACGAAATTAAAATTTTTCATTTGGTTTTGGATCTACAGTTACTGAAGACTTAGTATCTAAACCGACTTGTAGGTAGTGGATGAAGAATCCCAATGAAATTAGTAAAACGGCTGAAAAGCCTAGTACAGTCGTAATGAACATAATAAAAGCTCCCCTCTACTAAAATAATCTACAATATTATCTAAAGTAATTATACAATAGGTTACTAGGAAAATCTAAGGAGAATTTATGACATCCATAACATACCTAGTCTAGACTATTATTAGTAGGGATAAATTGCTTGAATTGTCCAGTTTTTAATGTTAAAAACAGATTCTTTATACCTGTAATCGACAAAGGTTTATATATTAATTTGCCTATTAATGATTATAAAATTATGTGCCAAACTTCTGTTGAACTCAATCTTCAATAACTCTTCAAAGAACGTTTCCTGCCCACCCTCTATACCACTATGAAATTGGTGATTGGTGTGGTACTACTGTTTTTTTCAAAACAATTTCTAGTCTTTTCCCAGCATTAGCGCAACAATTTGCCTATTATATAATTTAACTTCATTTAGTAATTGTTTTATCACAAAAGAGAAGCGTCACATTAGTCTCGGTCTTTAGTTGGTGAAAGGAGTTCTTTGTGCAAGCATAAAGCCGAATCTAGGCGCAATTATGCCGGGGTAAAATTGATTAAATATGTGGAGAAATTAAATGAGTCTTTCGGTGCGTTTTCATAGCGAGTGTGAAAATGTTTTTTGTTTGATAAATCGACATTAAACTGTTTTTTCATTATTTTTATATGATATTTTAGTAATTATCTGAACTCGTTTTTAATCATCAGTCGAATTACTTAAATGGAAGTGTGGATTTTTTTGATTATTTACTCCTATTTTACAGACAATCTCAACATATTTTAGTAATTTTGTGTCGAAGGATAATAACAAATTCTTAACTTTTTTCAAATAAAGACAATTTAGTGTATTATTCTTAATTCAATATAATCAAAAATGGTCGAAAAGTGAATAAAAAGTAATTATTACATCGAAAAAAATGTGAAATACATTTATACTATATTTAAAATATGGAAAATTAGACGAAAATAACATTGTGATAGTAGATTTGGAGGTTTGAAAATGGATTTGTCGTCGGTAGTAGGGATAATTTTAGCGTTTATCGCGCTATTAACAGGAATGGTGCTGAAGGGTGTAAACTTAAGTGCGTTTTATAACCCAGCAGCTATTCTAATTATCATCTTCGGTACAATTTCCGCAGTAACAATTGCCTTCCCTATGAAGGAGTTAAAGCGTGTACCAAAGCTATTTAAAATTCTTTTTAAAGAAACAAAATTAGCAGGTGATATTGAAATTATTAAGATGTTTTCACAATGGGCAGATTTGGCTCGTCGTGAAGGTCTCTTAGCGCTTGAGAGTAAAGCTTCAGAAGTAGAAGACCCGTTTTTAAAAAATGGACTTACACTAGCAATTGATGGTCAAAATGCTGACTATATTCGTGATGTCTTGACAGAAGAAGTCGAAGCGATGGAAGAACGTCATGCTAGTGGTGCTGCAATCTTCACGCAAGCAGGTACATATGCCCCGACTTTAGGGGTACTAGGTGCGGTAGTAGGGTTAATTGCCGCATTAGCAGATATGAACGATATAGATAAATTAGGGCATGCCATTTCAGCAGCCTTCATGGCAACATTATTAGGTATTTTTACAGGTTACGTATTATGGCATCCATTTGCCAATAAATTAAAACGTAAATCTGCTGTAGAAGTAAAACAAAAACGCATGATGATCGAAGGTATCCTTTCAGTTTTAGAAGGGGAGGCACCTCGTGTTATCGAACAAAAACTATCTTCTTATTTAACGATGGAAGAACGTCGTCAAATTTCGAATGAAAGCGGGGCGGACGGCCTTGGCAAGGAAAGCTAAGAAAAAAAAGCATGAAGAGCATGTTGATGAGTCTTGGTTAGTGCCATATGCGGATATTTTAACGCTGTTACTAGCATTGTTTATTGTACTGTTTGCCTCTAGTTCAGTAGACCAAGAGAAGCTAGATAGAATGTCGGCGGTGTTTAATCAGGTGTTTGATGGTGGTACAAGCTTTTTAGAGCAGCCTGCACCGTTAGAAAGTCCGAATGCAGAAAGTGACCAAACACCAAAAACGCAGCAAAATTCGGCTTACTTAAAGGATCAGCAGGAGTTAGCTCAAATTAAAGATAGTGTAGATAATTTCATCGCTGTTCATGAAATGGAAGGTCAATTCGCAACAGAGATGACTGATGAGGGTTTACTTGTTACAATTCGTGATAGTATCCTGTTCGATCCAGGGAAAGCTGAGATTAAACCAGAATATAGGCAAATAGCTAAAGAGCTTGCAGATGTATTGGTATCTAATCCACCACGAAATATTATTATTACTGGTCATACGGATAATGTTCCAGCAGGTCCAAACTTTTCTTCTAATTTCCAACTATCAGCGATGCGTGCAGTGAACTTCGCGGAAATTTTATTGCAGAGTAACTCGAATTTAGATGATCGAAACTTTAGTACACAAGGTTTCGGTGAGAATCGTGCCGTTGCGCCAAATGATACTAAAGAAGGACGTGCGAAAAATCGTCGTGTAGAAGTGTTGATACAACCACTTGTCACTGAGGATGGTTCTGCCGTAAAAAATACTAAATAGAAAAAAGCTATTAGCAAACGGCTTTGGTGCCTGCATTGCTAATAGCTTTTTATTTACAAAACCCTATTTATTTACGTAAAGATCCTAATTCAGCAACGATTGCTTGCATCTCGCTTGGGCTAAATGTATCGCGCTTCATGATCATTTCGTATAAATAGACTAGGTCTTCGTAGTTAGCTTCATCGAAATTTTCCGATTTCATCGCATCAACATTAACCATGCGAAGCTTATCTTTCATTTGATCAACCATATAAATAACGTTTTCTTTTGACGGTACCGATAAATCCATTATTTAAACCTACCTTTCGTAATCCTCGAAAATATCATTTCATTGAATAAAAAAAATGTCAACACGTATTTGGGCATTGCTTTAAAAATAGACTGTTATTGGGTAGAATAAGGGCAGTAACAGTTTAATTATGGTTCATCACCATAGCTGTGGTTGATTTCTGTTTGGACGATGCGCATCGGGGCTGTACGAAAGCGTAAGTCGCTCAGTCTTCACTCCACTTATATATAAAGGCATACGTAAATCATACTTAACTTTTGGTGATGAGTCTTAATTATCCTTAAGGAATATACGCTTATCAAGCAGGAGGTATTTAATATGGGACGAAGTAAATTATTAGCATCCATCGTAGTTGGTGCCACAGTAGGTGCTGCATTAAGCATGTTAGACCGTTCAACGCGTGAAAAAACAATTGCTTCAACGAAAAAAATGAAAGAAGCAATATCGTATTATGCAGCTAATCGAGAGGAATTACAAGTACTGGTTGAGGAAAAGGTGCTGGCTGCTAAAGTGATGTGTGAAAATGTTTCAGAAAATGTCAACTCGATCATTGATAAAGTTGATGAATTTAAAGAATTACCTTCCACAATCGAAGGCATGATTAATGATACGAAATCAGCCTTTGCTTTACCTAATAAAGAATAGTTGTCGTTCGGGAGGGGATTTGAATGGAGAAGAAAAAAGCATCGATACATTCAGCAGTTGGTGTGGTGAAATCATTTGTCTCACCAGAAGAAGACACTGTAGATGTGATGACATCAAGAGGCTTTATGCAAGATTTAGTGCTACGCTTACGGCGAGTGGAAATATCAGCTCTTGCGGCGCAATTGGCTTATTTCTTTTTACTGTCTTTTTTCCCGCTATTAATTTTTCTAGTTACACTACTACCGTATTTGAATTTGAAGACGACGCAAGTGTATTCATTTCTAGTGAACATAATGCCGGACGAGGTATATAGGCTTGTTGAAAATACGTTAAATGAAATTTTAACAAATAGAAATAGTGGTTTATTATCCGTAGGGGTGCTTGGAACAATTTGGTCTGCGTCCAAGGGGATTAATGCATTAATTAGAGCCTTGAATAAGGCCTATGATACAGAAACTAGGGCTACTCTATTGGATCGAGGATTATCCCTAGTTTTCACCTTAGCATTTGTCGTTGTGATTGCTGTCGCTCTACTTTTACCGATTTTTGGGCAACATGTAGGGCATTTCTTATTTTCGATAGTTGGCATTGAGGAGCAATTTGAAATCATCTGGTATAGAATGCGTTGGTCAATACCACCGCTGCTTATTTTTATTGTTTTAATGGGGGTATATAGATTTGTTCCAAATACAAATCCTCGATTGAAGATAATGGGCGTTTGGCCAGGGGCATTGTTTTCAACTCTTGCCTGGGTGACAGTAACATTTGCTTTCTCTTTTTATATTAATAATTTCGCTAATTTTTCCTCTACATATGGCAGTATTGGAGGCGTAATTATTTTAATGCTTTGGCTATATTTCACGGGGATTATTTTAATTTTTGGTGGAATTTTAAATGCGACGATGCAGAAAAAAGTATTGCAAAAGGAACTCATGAAGCAGAAGACGTGAACGAAAAGTTAGGAATATCGAAAAGAACAGCCTCGTATCACGCTTTGTGATACGAGGCTGTTTGTTTTAGATGTTTTTATTAAGCATACGTAAGCCGTTTAAAATTACTAAAATGGTGCTTCCTTCATGTCCGATTACTCCTAGAGGTAAATCGACAATTTGTAAAAAGTTTGAGGCAATTAATAAAACGATAACGCCGATTGAGAAGAAAATGTTTTGTTTAACGATGCGTTGCATTTTACGTGATAAACGTACTGCATAGGCAATTTTTGATAAGTCGTTTTTCATTAAAACGACATCTGCTGTTTCTAAAGCTACATCTGTTCCTTCTCCCATAGCAATTCCGGTAGTTGCAGTTGCTAATGCGGGTGCATCATTAATACCATCACCGACCATCCCTACAAATTTATGTTGAGAAAGAAGTCGTTTCATCTCAGTCACTTTTGTTTCAGGAAGACATTCAGCAACATACTCTGTCACGCCTGCTTCTTTGGCAATAACCTTTGCTGTCTTCTCGTTGTCTCCTGTTAACATGACTACATTAATACCAAGCTCTTTTAATAATGACACTGCTTTTTTTGCTTCACTACGAACGGTATCTTTTAAGGCTGCTAATGCAACGATACCATCTTTGTCACGCATGAAAATAACACTTTTTCCTTCTGAGGCAAGGCTTTCTGCTACGCTATTTGCGAATTCATTTGCCTCGTCTAATCCAACAAAGTCTGGTTTACCAACAAGATACTCTATTTCATTAACGTAACCTTTAATACCCCAACCTGGGATATCTTCAATAGTGGTTTGTGGAAACTTTGTGATACCCTCTTTTCTTGCGAATAAAGTAATTGCTTGAGCAAGAGGGTGGTTTGATTGTGCTTCAATACCTGCAAGGATTGCCAGTGTGTTTTCTCGGTCTAATCCTTCTCGAACGATAAAATCAGTAACAGTTGGTTTACCTTGTGTTAAAGTACCTGTTTTATCTACTGCTAGTGCACGTAATGCGCCTAGATGCTCTAAATGTAAGCCTCCTTTGAATAGCACACCGTGTTTTGCGCCATTTGAAATGGCTGCAAGTGTTGCGGGCATTATGGAGGCAACAAGTGCGCATGGAGAAGCAACTACTAGAAGGACCATTGCGCGATAGAAAGTTGTTGTCCAGTCCCAGCCGAGTACGAAGTGGGGTAAAAACATCATTAGCGCAACAGCGAGTAGTGCAAATTTTACGTAAGTACCTTCAAATTTTTCGATAAACTGTTGAGAAGGTGATTTTTCACTCTGAGCACTTTGTACAAGTTGGATAATTTTTTGGAATAGTGTTTCAGAGTTTGGTTTTGTCATTTCCATCGTAATGGCACCATTTAAGTTCACTGTACCTGCAAATAACTCGTCGCCTTCATGTTTTGCCACTGGCAGAGGCTCGCCGCTTATCGCAGATTCGTCGATAGAAGACTGTCCTTTAAAGATTATTCCGTCTGCTGGTACACGTTCACCAGGTTTTATGAGTAGGTGATCTCCGATTTGTAATGTAGAGACAGAAACTTTCATTGGTTCAAAATTACCGCGAACAAGCCAAGCCTCTTCGGGTTGTAAATTCATGAGTGCAGAAATTTCACGATGACTTTTATTCATTGCGTATGTTTCAAGAGCGCCACTTACAGCGAAAATGAAAATTAGAATAGCGCCCTCTGTCCAATAACCGATTGCTGCAGAACCGATTGCAGCTAATACCATTAATAACTCAACGTTAAGCTCCTTATTTTCAATGGTTTCTTCAATACCTTCTTTAGCTTTAGCGAACCCACCAACACAAAATGCAACAATATATAAAATAATAGAAGCTGTTGTTTGCCCGTTCGTATCTAAACGCCATGCAAGCAAAATAAACAAACCTGCTATAAGGGCAGCGATTAATTCAGCATGTTCCTTGATTTTCTCAATTAAGCTTATATTTTCTCGATTAATCTTTTCCACTTGTATCCCTCCTGATAATGAAAATCAATATCAAAACCTATATAAATCAATGTGTATACACTGCTTCTAATTGAAAATAGATTTCAATCAATCCCTTCTTAATTTAGAATTATTATAACAAAGGAATTTAAAAAAAGAAAGTAAGAAATTTGAAGGGATTTTTAATAAAAGGGGATAGAAGTAGTCCAAGAATATTGATATGGGGGTTAATTGATGTATTTTGAAATAATTTTGAACATAAGAAAAAGCACAGTTATTCATAGGAATATTCTGTGCTTTTTAAATTTGTGCAGTGAAAATGCCTTTCTTAAGGAATGCTTGCATTCCTTGCTATCGCCATAGCTTAAAAACATTACTACTTATCAATGTAACGTTTTATAAAAGAAATTTTCCCGATTAGAAAACACGTTCTGCATGTAGTGCAAGTTTTTCTAGGGATGATTTATCTACGTCTGCATGTAGTGAGTTACCGTGTGAGTCCATTGTTACAACAGCTGTGAACTTCTCAACGTTTAGGTGCCACATCGCTTCTGGAATACCGAATTCCATTAGGTCAACACCTTCAACGCCTTTGATGCAGTCTGCGTAGTACTGTGCAGCACCACCGATTGCATTTAAGTAAACGCCACCGTGCTCTTCTAATGCAGCAAGTGTTTTTGGTCCCATACCGCCTTTACCAATTACAGCGCGGATACCGAATTTTTTCATGATGTCACCTTGGTATGGCTCCTCACGAATAGAAGTAGTTGGACCAGCTGCTTTTACTGTCCAGTTGCCTTCTTCGTCTTTTGCCATTACAGGGCCGCAGTGATAAATAACTTGTCCATTAAGATCAACTGGAGCATCATGGCTCATTAAGTGATGGTGGATGGCGTCACGGCCAGTATACATACGACCAGTAATTGAAACAACGTCACCCACTTTTAGAGAGCGAATTTGTTCTTCAGTAATTGGTGCAGTTAGTTCCACTACATCTGTAGAAGTATCTTCTGTTGTTGCTGCAACTTCATCTTCTTTAAATGTGATTTTTTCGCCTTCTTGGTAATGCCAATTAATAATTTCACCAGTTTGAGGGTTGATGTCCACTGCCATACGACGGTAAGCCCAGCAGTTATAAGCTACTGATACATAGAATGATGCAGGGATACGGTGCATAACACCAATTTTACAGCCAAGTAATGTTGCTTCACCACCGAAGCCCATTGTACCGATACCAAATGTGTTAGCAGTTTTTACTACATAGTCTTCTAATTTAGCAAGATCAGGATTTGGATTTGTATCTTCCACATGACGGAATAATTGTTCTTTCGCTAAGTCGTAACCAGAAGAGCGGTCTCCACCGATACCTACACCGATGAAGCCAGCTGAACAGCCTTGTCCTTGTGCTTGGTATACTGAGTGAATAATACATTTACGGATACCATCTAAATCACGACCAGCGCGGCCAAGACCTTCAAGCTCGCAAGGTAGGCTATACTGAATGTTTTTGTTTTCACAGCCGCCACCTTTAAGGATTAATTTGATTGTAATATAGTCTTTTTCCCATTGTTCGAATTTCATAACAGGAAGACCGTCACCAAGGTTATTACCGCTGTTTGCGCCTGTTAAAGAATCAACCGCATTTGGACGTAATTTTGCATCTGCTGTAGTATCGTTAATAGCTTTTTTAATAGCTTCTTTAATTTCTAATTGGTTTACACCAACAGGAGTATAAATTTTGAATGTTGGTAGACCAGTATCTTGACAGATTGGTGATACATTATCTTCTGCCATAATAATATTATTTGAGATTGTGTCTAAGCTCATTGCAGCACGAGTACCAGCATTCTCAGCTTCTTTAGCTTTCTTAATTGCACGACGTACGTCTTTTGGTAGATTAGTAGATGTTTCAGTAATTAAATCGTAAAGACTTTTCTCCAAAGTTTGGATATTCATTTAGTATTGCCCCCCATAGAAAATTTGATTATTTCCACGTTACATTATACTCTTTTCAACTAATGAAAAAAAGAGTTCAACTCATTGCGGTCGGAATTAAAGGTCTATTCTTAAAAAGAGGTCATTTTAATGTGAAATTATGTAAACCGATCTATTGTTAAGGTTTTAATAAGGTAATGGAAGCAGGGGAATAAATAATATCTTAAGACGAATATAGTAGGAATCGAATACATTTTCTCGGGAGGCTGGTCATTAAGAGTTCAGCCAATCGAATCGTCCAGAAGGTAAATAGTTTTGGGAGGCCAAGCCGATCAGTTTTGAAGCGAAGCCGATCAAATCAAGAACCGGCTAGATCAAACTACGAAAAGCACTTGATTTATGCTCTTGCTTGATCATCTTTACCGTTTAACGTAGGTTTCCTGCCTTATTCAAGTTTCATAGGAATAAAGATTGTCAGAAAAGAACATTTGTTCTATAATAAATGTAAAATTTCTTTAAGGGGGGTCAGTATGAAGTTACTTAATTTACCTGAAGCATTTGAACAATATAGGGCAGTAATCGAGGAAACGATACAGCCTACCGTATTTGTTGAAACGGAAGAACGAAAAACTTCTTTATTTGAAAGTAAGTTTGAAGGCAATCCATATTTTCCGCTAGCAATGGAGTACCCGAAAAATCCAGAAGGGCGACCATTAAAATTATTGGCTCAAATTAATTTTGCAGATGTACCGAAGCATTTACCAAACTTTCCTGAAGAGGGAATCTTGCAGTTTTATATTGATGGCTACGACGATGTATTAGGGATGGATTTTGACAATGGTCAAAATCAGGAGGGCTTCCGCGTTGTTTTCCACGAACATATTGTTAGTGATGAATCACAGTTAATACAAGATTTCTCATTTGTTGAAGCGAAAGAAGAAGAATTATACTTTCCAGTGGAAAAAGAAATGGCATTGTCCTTTGGAGCAGGCTATGAACCATTATCAGCAAATGACTTCAGAAGTGAAAAACGATATGCGAAGATTCTTGCTAATATAGAAGAAGATGATCATTTAGTAGACTCATTTTATGAAACATTAAATAGTACAGGTCATAAAATCGGGGGATACCCATTCTTTACGCAAGAAGATCCAAGAGCTTATGGTGATTATACAGATTCAACAATTTTGTTGCTGCAAATTGACAGTGTAGGCGATCATATTCTGTGGGGGGATGTCGGGGTCGGCAATTTTTTCATCACAGAGGATGAGTTGAAACGTAAAGATTTTAGTAAAGTTCTATATAATTGGGACTGTTACTAACAAAAAAGCAAGTGGATGATTAGAGCCTCCACTTGCTTTTATCTTCATTAGTAATTATTGTTCACGAGCATTAAATTGCTCCATTTTGTCTTCTAGATCATCCATCATTTGAATTAAACGATCAATATCCTCTAATTCAGTTGTTTCAGGATCAATGGCATCTAAAACTTCTAAAAACATTTCAAGACGTTCTTTTAAGTAATTCATTTGCTGTTTTTTATCAGTGATTGGATTTGACATACATACACCTCATTTCATCCCCTCCATCTTAGCTGATTTGGGACTAAATTTCAATGTTTAGGTAAACGCCTAGGACTTAGCGATTATTTTGCAAAAATCAATAGACAGAATATTTACAATATTAAACGTGTGTGTTAAATTAATATTAAGAAAAAGTAAAGGAGCTGATTTAAAAGGTCAAAAAACTCTAACTCGAAAAGGAGGGAGTTTAAACAAGTACTCGGCCAATAAAAAAGCCGAAATTCGTGTTTATACAATTAAATGGAGATAAGTGTTAGTTAGGCCTTAGCGTAAAATCACATGTGGTGAGCGCTAAGGCTTTTTGATATGCTGTTATTTGGAAGATTGATTTGATGTTGGAGGAAAAGATGACATACTTCTCAGATTACAGCAAAAAAAGATTTGCCATTTTAGTGTTAATTGTATCTATTTCAGGCTTTTCACAAGGGATGCTTTTACCGCTAATTTCAATTATTTTCGAACATGATGGAGTTTCCTCTGCGTTGAATGGATTGAATGCAACAGGTCTATACATAGGAACTTTATTAATCTCACCGTTTATCGAGCAGCCATTACGAAAATGGGGCTACAAACCTATTATTTTAATTGGCGGGGCGCTTGTCTTCGTTTCGCTGTTAGCTTTTCCTTTATGGAAGAGTGTGACCTTTTGGTTTATCCTCCGCTTAGTTATTGGTGTGGGGGACCATGCATTACACTTTGCAACACAAACGTGGATTACAAGCACCACAGATCATAGAAGCTTAGGAAAGAGTATGGCTATTTATGGCTTGTCCTTTAGTACAGGCTTCGCAGTCGGACCTTTGATGGTGAAACTTATACAAGTTTCAGAGGCATTACCGTTTATTATTTCTTCAATTATGTGCTTATTTGCATGGGCTTTTGTATTCCTTTTACAAAATGAAAAGCCAGAGCGTTTAACGGGAGACCTACATGCGAGGGGCTGGCATCGTTATAAAATGGCCATTGTATTTGGATGGATTGCATTTTTAGGGCCATTTGTTTATGGCTTTTTAGAGTCTTCATTAAATGCTTTGTTCCCTGTATATGCTTTGCGTAAAGGCTTTGACGTGAATATGATTCCTATTATTTTATCAGTCTTTACATTTGGTGGAATTGTAACGCAAGTGCCGCTTGGTGCAATAGCTGATAAAATAGGACGACGCTATGTCTTGATGATCGGCTCGTTTGGAGGGGCTGCTATTTTTGGGATTGCCAGTTTTTTAGAGCATTCACAAATGGCAGTAGCGGTCGCGTTTTTCTTTACAGGAACATTAGTCGGATCGATGTTTTCATTAGGCATTACTTATATGGCTGATTTAACACCAAAGGAGCTACTACCAACAGGAAATCTTCTTTGCGGCATTGCCCTTAGCATTGGTAGCCTAACAGGGCCATTTTTAGGAGGCGTTTATTTAGAATATGTAAATTACAGCTTTCTTTTATTAATGGCGTTGCTTTTGCTAGCTATAGCCATTGTTTTGCTAGTATTTGGGCGGAATAAAAATAAGGGACCAATGACGATGTAAATATTATCCTTAAAGCAGGGTCGCTCGGGTAAGCAGAAGAAATGAAGAGCTAGACGATGTAATTGCTCGGCTCGGAAGTTTTTGCGCAATGTCTAATTTTGGGCAAAATAAAAGAGCGGGGCTCATCTTCCCGCTCATAAAACAAAAAACGCCCAGCAAATCCGTGCTGTTATGGCGTTTTTTGCGTGACAAGGATGTTCCGTCCAAGTCACATAGGTTTGGCACCTAGAATGATATTATACAGACAAGCAAACATAAAATCAAATACTATTTGAGATAGCAATATTTGGACTTTGGATTTTTATCTATATATAATAGAAGAACACTAGCTAGGATTACTAATTTATGAGGAGATTATCACATGCCAGAGTATAAAAAATTATCGATTCATCGTGCATTAACAGAATTAAAGATGCTAAATCACCGTATCGAAGCAGCAACGAATGAAGTGAGTTCAGTGTTAGCTAATCGTAAAAGCAATAGCAAAATTAATGGTGTAGAGATTCAAGAATATGAAAAGCAAATGCAAGCCTCATTCGATAAAGTAGTTAGCTTAATTGATTATCGCAATCAAATTAAGGCACTAGTTGTAGAATCCAATGCTAAAACAAAAGTAATAGTAGGAAAAGAAGAAATGACTGTAGCAGAAGCAATTGAACGCAAACAGTCCATTCAATATGAAAAGGAACTGTTAGAAGTCATGCAACAGCAGTATCGTTCAGCGATAAATACGGTTGCTAAAGAAAATGATGCGCTTCCAGCAAAGCTAGAAACATATTTAGTTAATATATTAGGAAATAAAGATAAACAATCTCCAGAGGAAGTCAAATTACATACAGACACTTTTATGAAAAGAAACGAGTATGAATTAATTGATCCGATGAATGTTAAAAAGAAAATAGAGACGTTAAGTAATCGAATTGAAGAATTCGAGTCAGAGGTTGACGCTGTATTATCGGAATCAAACGCGACGACATTTATTGAAGTGAAAGCTTAGTTAAATATGCATGGCCTAGCGAAAACGGAAAACGAAAAGTCGCTCGCGCTTCAAGACATGTGTGCGAGTTAAAACCTGAAACATGTCTTACTACAAAATGGATAGTTTAATAATCTGAGGTAAAAGCTCAAAGATTAAAGATAAAAGTCCAAAGTTTACGTTTCAAAGATCTTTCGTATTAAAGTTAAAAACTTAACGTTTAAAAATCTTTTAAATCCTGGATTACTGGTTAAGGTGTTGATTTTTCTGGACCGTCCGTCATCCACCAGGCAGCTGGAGCTGTGCATTACATAGAAAAATAATATACAAAACAGGCGTCTCTTAGTTTTAGGAGACGCCTTTTTATACTTTTATATTCGGTTTAAAGCACTATTATATAATCCGCTTATGCAAAACAAAATAAATTTCAAAGAATATTAAATTATATGAAGAAAGATTGGAGGTGCGCAACAATTCTGATATTTATAAATTTTTGTTCAAGTTTCAAAAAAAGTGATTTTGAAACTTTTATAGTCAATAGTACAGGATATTTACGTATAGAGTATACACTCAAATTTTTAAGACCATTGAATCAGTCGCTTTTTAATTAATAAATTAAACTTTATATTTGTTTATTTAACTAAATCATGTCAATTACTTGTCCCTTTAATCAGATTAGTTCAACAATGATGCTTAACTTGTGTCCAACAATCGGGCCAGATTGTTGAATAACAACTTTTTGTGAAAGATTACCAAACGACGCTTTGGGAGCTTTATTTATTATAAATTCTAACTTAAACTATTTAAAAAACGTCTAATTCAATAGGAGGGGAGATTTACGAAAAAACTACTTGCTTTAGCAATTGCACTGAGTTTCCTAATAGCTGGTTGTGGACAAGAGGATACAAATTTGGAACATCAGGAAGGCGTTATTGTAGATATAAAAGAACTTTCAGATGGGATAAACCAAATTTTGGTTATACCAAATATACTTCCTGAAGATATTTCTAATAAGAAGCTGGACGAATTAATAAAGCTTGCTCAAGAAAAGGGGGGAGCATATTATAGTTTTGAAATAGGTAAATATGTGGATTTCCAAGTTGGAACCCATGTAATTGTATATTGGGACGGTTCCCAATTAGATTCTAATCCCCCTCAACGTGGGTTGGATAAGGTAGATATAATCTCAAAATAACCAACACCTCTATTTTTATTAAATTTAAAAGCACCTTAGCTCGCTTAAGATTATATAGTATGCAAATAAATTTTAAATAACGTTCTCAAATCAAAGTTTGGTAATACTTTCAAAAGCCACGAATGCTGTTAAATCAGTGTTTTGTGGCTTTTTGTATGAATATTATCTTTACAAATTTTTATTCAAAGGTATATGAACATAGTCACAATAAGACTTTTCAAGATTTTGCGGAAAACGCTGCGGGTGTGCTGTCCGAATAAAAACGAGTATAAATAGACAATTTATTAACGCTGTAAATCTGCATTTTTCAACCGGCTACTCAACTTCAACTCCCATGAAAGAACTTAATCATCTTTCATTTTCTGGGGTGAAGTGTTGATTTTTGGCGCTTCGACGCTATGTTTTTTGTGTATATTTACTCAAAAGAGAAAGTGATGTTAAAATATTATGAATAATTGGGAAATAAAAAACAAAGGGGAGATAAAGGTTGAAAATATCAAGAAATCCAGAAACTGTACATACACCAGTAGCACCGTACATACACCAAATAGAGGTTACAGGCCCTAGTAAGTGGCTCACATTGTCGGGTCAATTAGGAATGGAAGTGGACGGAACAGTACCAGAGAATCCCTTAGAGCAATTGCAGGTAGCTTTGGACAACATAAAAAGAAATCTGGAATCTGCTAATATGCAAGTTAGTGATTTGACGAAAATGGTTTTTTATTTAGTGGGTGATTTTGAAGCAGAGAGAAGAAGAACTATTATAGCGGATTTTTTAGGTGAACATCTCACTTGCACGACAATGATATATGTAGTTGCTTTAGCTGCGCCAGTATATAAAGTAGAAATTGATGCTTGGGCTTGTAAAGATATTTAAAAAATATTGAGTCTTAAATTTAGAGTAATTTAATTAAAGTTTAGTGAGATTTACTTAAATACTAAGAATTGAGATTAACTCTTTTTTTGTAGCTATAGGGCAGTTAAGTTGATTAATAAGGTGTTTGTTTTATCATTAAACAATAAAGATAAATGATCAAAGAAAAGAAGTAATACAATTTAATATTTGTTTCGATAAACCGCAGCGTAAGATAAGAAAAAGCCATTCCCTCCACAAGCGGAGAGAATGACTTTCCTTCATAAATCGCAAAACTACTGATTACAGTTTCGCCCAACGTTCCTCTAACCAGTTCATAAATTGTACACCTTTGTCGCCTTCATACGCATCAAAGACATCTAAACGCATACGTTTTAGTTTATCTGCAAAGTCTGCCACTGTATGGTCCTTCGGCAAGCTCTTTTTAACCCGCAGGAAAATTTTGTCTGTTCCTTTGATAATATCAAAACGTGCAGGTAATGGCTTCTCTACGTCCTCGCCAAGCGCCACAAGTGCTTCATAGGCTGCTAATTGCACCTTGTTGACAGTATCATGCTGCATACGATTTTTTAATAAATCTATGATTTTGTCATGTTGATAAGCCGATAACTTTTCGACTGCGTCTAAACGCTCTCGCCAGCTAGACGTATAATTGGCCTGTTTCTTTAATGTTTCATACTGCTCAGGTAATGCTGTTTCAAACTGTTTCAAGTAATTGCACCTCTTTTTTTAACTAGAGGAAAAATGAATTCTTCTTCTGCTTCTCTTATTATACGTTGTCTTGGTGAAAATAGCGAAGAATCGCTGGTAAGGATATATATAGAAAATGGTGAATTGCGATTTCATATAACTTTGAAAATTCACTGCAAATAAAGAAAGAAGGCAACAACCTGGAAGGGTAGTTGCCTTCTTTTAAAGGATTAATGTACTTTTTTTAATATAAGTTGAGCAACGCATTCTACCTGCGCCGTCTGTGCAAACATATCCACTGGCTGAATATACTCTACATCATAAAACTTCGACAATTCATTTAAATCCTTTGCTAAAGTTGATGGGTTGCAAGACGTATAAACAAAGCGCTTCGGTTTTAGCTTCAACACAGTGCGGATGAATTCTGGCGCTAGACCTGTGCGGGGTGGATCTACTGTAATAACATCTGGTGTAAATCCTTCCTTGCGCCATTTTGCTAGGACACTTTCGGCTGTGCCGACTGCGTATTTTGTATGCTTGAAGCCATGATTTCTGGCATTTTTACGTGCATCCTGAATGCTTTCTGGAATAACATCCATCCCACGAACTTCTTTTGCTTTGTCAGCTAGCCATAAACCAATTGTCCCAACACCGCAGTAAGCATCTACAACTGTTTCTTTGCCTGTTAATGCTGCTGCTTTTTTAATTTCATCATAGAGATGAACGGTTTGTGTTGGATTCAGTTGGAAAAAGGCGCGAGCTGATAAATCAAAGGCTAATTCGCCAAGCTCCTCGTGAATTGTTTCTTTGCCATCAAGGACAATCGTTTCATCGCCAAAGATTAACGATGTTTTCTCACGGTTTATATTTTGGGCGATCGATACGATGCTTGGGTCGATTTTCTTTATACGTGCAATGAGTTCAGCTAGATGTGGAATTTCTTTGCGTGTTGTCACAAGCACGACCTGCGTTTCACCTGTACGAACCCCTGTACGTACAACAATCGTACGCACTAGGCCATCAAGCGTACGACCATCGTAAATAGTAATATTCAGTTTTTGTAAAATTTTACGTGTGGCCACTGTAATTTTTGACGTAATTGGATGTTGCACAAGGCAATCATTGATGTTCAGTAACTTGTTGCTACCTTCTGCAAAAAGCCCTGCATAGACACGCTTACCTTCTTTACGTACTTGATATTGACTTTTGTTACGATAATTCCATGGATTATCCATCCCTAGCGTTTTGTGAACTTTAACTGTATTCGCTAAAGGCTTAGCATAGCGTTCTAGTGCTTGAATTACGATATCACGCTTTTCAATTAGCTGTTTTTCATATGTCATATGTTGAAGCTGACAGCCGCCACATTCATTGTAAACTGGGCAAGGTGCTTCCTGACGATATTTTGAAGCTTTGCGAATAGTGATTATTTCTGCTTCGGCAAAGTTTCGTTGTGTTTTAGTCACTTGTGCTGTAATTTCTTCACCAGGAATAGCGCCTTTTACGAATACAACATTACGCTTATAAAAGCCTACACCTTCACCGTTAATACCAAGTCTTTTTATTGTTAGAGGAAATTTTTGTCCTACTTCCATTGTTGTTTGCTGCGTCAAGCGTTCCACGTCCCTGTTCTTTTAATATCATCTCCCCATTATAACTAAGGAGCAGACGATTGCAAAGCGACAGGGAAATCTTCGTATTCTAAAACTAAATCGTCAAGGGATAAAAATGTGTAGCCTTGTTTTTTCGCTTCGGCAATAAACTTTGGAAGAGCTTCTGCATTATCTTGTGCAACTGTATGCATTAAAATAACAGCACCAGGGTGTAGCTGTTCCATTAATGCATTGTATGCGTAATCTGCGCCGCGACGGACATCCCTTTCCCAATCCTTAAAGGCAACAGACCAGAAAATATGACGATAGCCTTCAGCATTGCCTACCTCTAATAATTTCGCATTAAATGTACCTTCAGGTGGTCGAGCATATGATGTACGTTTAATACCTGTTAATTCACGTAACTTATCATCGAGTTTCTTCCATTCACTACGCATACCATCTGGCGTAAGCCTCGCCATATTTGGGTGCCCCCATGAATGGTTGCCGATCGTATGGCCATCCTTAACCATACGTTTTACTAAATCGGGGGCACTATCTAAATAATGACCAGTTAAAAAGAAGGTAGCTGGTGCGTGTTCCTTCTTCAATGTGTCCAAAATGCTTTCTGTAAACCCATTTTCATATCCATTATCAAAGGTTAAATAAGCAACTTTTTTATCAGGCTTTCCTTTATAAATTGCACCATACTTCTCAACTAGCTGATCAAGCTGTGCACCAGCCTCTGCTTGTTCACCGTTTTTCGCGCGTTTAAAGCCCCAATTGTGTTCATCAGAACCGGAGGCCGAAAATGGATTATAACTAATTGCCGCGGCAATAATAAAAGTAGCGATGACCGATCCTATAATATGCTGTTTCCACATAAAAACGCATCCTTTCTTTTTCATTAGAATGCGTTATTTTTAAAGAATTATCCTTGTTGATTTTATTCAAAAATTGCTTCTTTTAAATGAAGGAATTAAAGCCACTGAATGAAAATATGCCGACGCAACGCATAATTTTTTTAAAACAGTAGGTTGTACATGTTGATCTTCTAATATTAAAAAGGACAAAACCGCGCGAAATGAAAAATACCGGCGAACACCGAAATACCTAAAAAGCAATACCCACGAAAGATGTTATAATGGTACATAGTGAGGTGTTACGAATGCGTATTATTACGAAAATTGCACGTCAAAAAAACAATCCAGAACGTTATAATATATATTTGAATGAAGAATACGCTTTTCCTGTAGATGAGGCAATTCTCCTTCAATTTGGATTAACGAAGGGAAAAGCTCTTGAGGAATTTGATATTCAGGAAATTGCCTATGAGGATGAGATTCGAAAAGCTTTTAACAAAGGTTTAAATTTTTTGTCTTATCAAATGCGCAGTGAGCATGAGGTTAAGAAAAAGCTTCTTGCGTTAGAGTTTGGCGAAGCAGTTATTTTAGAAGCGATACAAAAGCTTAAATCATACGGTTTTTTAAATGATGAAACTTATTCCAAGGCGTTACTCGATTCGAAAAAAGCTACGATGAAAAAGGGACCAAAGGCAATTCGGCAAGACCTTATGAAAAAAGGGATTGATAAAAGCTTACAGGATGAGGTACTTGCTACATATAGTCATGCGGAACAGGTGAAGCTTGCGACACAATTGGCTGAGAAAGTCATTCGATCAGAAAAAAAGAAAACTCCAACACAAATAAAAGCTAAAATTCAAGATTTTTTAATGCGAAAAGGTTATTCTTTTAGTGTTGTTGATGAGGTGCTTGGTCAAATAGAGATCGAGCAAGCTGAAGATGAATGGCAACAGCTTCTGGATGTACAAGGCGAAAAAGTTTGGAAAAAGTATTCATCGAAGTATACTGGTTATGAACTGAAAATGAAAATAAAGCAGGCACTCTATCAAAAGGGGTTTCCTATAGAGGTTATAGATCGTTTTATAGAAGAGAAGGAGAATGAGGAATGAACGAAAAAAATTATGCTGCAATGTCAGAGCACGAATTACGTGAGGAAATAGCCATGTTAAAGGAAAAGGCACGTAAGGCGGAACAGCTAGGTATTATTAATGAATTCGCTGTATACGAGCGTAAGTCTTTAATGGCTGCAGCTTATTTAGTGGATTTGGATACAATAATTCCTGGAGAAATGTATCGTATTGACGGTTCTGCAAATGAATTTTTCCAAGTGGATTATTTAAAAGGACGCTTTGCCTGGGGACATCGCTTAGGGGGCGAAAAATACCAAGAGGCGTTACCTGTTTCAATGCTATCTCCTGTAAAGGCGGGCAAATAAATGGAAGAAATAATCGAGAAACTAACGGCTGAGTTACTTGCAAAAAACCCGCAAATGTCAGTAGGACGTGCACGAGTTTGGATTGAGCTATTATGGAGTGATTTTGAATCAACTTCTGCAAAAGCTGGCTATGCTTACCGTGGTGCTGATTACACTGAAAATTTAGTGCGTCAATTAATTACCAGCTATGGTGATAAACTGCATGCATTTGCAGGACGTAATCCAAAATACGCACATTTACTTGATGCTAGTGATGATATAATGCAATAACAAAACCCTGACCATACATTTGGTCAGGGTTTGCTGATGTTTAATTACTTGCACCAACCTGTAATTTTTTCTGAAGTTTATCTTCTGTAAAAATCCAGCCAGTGTATGAAGTGATAATCTCATTGTCATCGTTTAAATGAGCGACAGCAACGAAAGGATAGCGATTATCACTACGGTAACGCAGATCAATTAATCTTACTTCTGTTAAGCCATTATCAAGTTCCGAAATTTCCCAACGGTACAATGGTGAGAATGACACGAAAGCAGCAAGATTCGGATCTTTCAAAGCTATATCAATAAGGGGCGTTTTCGGTAAAGGTTTTATTTCGAATTTATCGTAAATATTAACAGTTCGCCCATATGCACGGCCCACGTAATAATGTGTTTTTGATTTTGCTGCAATTCGCCAGTGGAAGAATCGCATTGTAGGGGCTACAATCACATACTCTTCATCTTGAATGGTATTATGCACAGCATTTTTCACGGCCTTTTGGACTGCAAAACGTAAAATGTAATAAACGATAATAATAAGATACATGATACTAAATGTCCAAACGGGATTTACACCAAATGCCCAAAGTAAAATGCCGAGACAATGTAATGTAAAAATAATAGGATCAAAGGTATTAATGACACCCAGTGCAACCCATCTTCTAGAGAATGGTCGAAGGGCTTGTGTACCGTAAGCATTGAAGATATCAACAAAGACGTGAAGTGCTACAGCTAAAAATGTCCAAAGCCATAAATGAAACACATTTGCGTCTTGAATAATAATGGCTAAAACCGCTGTAATTAAGATAGGCCAAATAGCTACTGCAGGGAGTGAATGTGTAATTCCGCGATGATGTCGAATATAAATTGCGTTGTTGCGCAGTTTTAAAACTGTATCTACATCAGGTGCCTGTGAGCCGATAATCGTACCTGCCATTACTGCGGTAAAGGTTAAAGAATGATTTGCTACAACGGGGTCAGCTAATGCAAGACCACCGAGAGCTATACCCATAACGAAATGTGTGCCTGAATCCAAAAATATCCACTCCTTGTATGCATCAAAATAGAGTACAATTTGCATACATGTATATTTCAATAATCGTAATACTGATATTTCTCTATTTAGACTGTCGTCTAAATTTTAAACCTAGAAAAAATGATGGCGCTTTTTGTCGTTTATGATCTTTTCTTAATTGTATACTCTTTTTACCATAAATAAAATTGTAAAGACGCAGGAGGTCACTGTGAATTATCCATATGTAACAGAATTTCGACAATCTTTAGTCGAATGGTTTAATGTTGAGAAACGTGATTTACCTTGGAGGCATACTACTGATCCTTATAAAATCTGGGTATCAGAAGTGATGCTACAGCAAACACGTGTCGACACAGTTATTCCGTATTACAATCGTTTCATGGAAAGCTTTCCAACAATAGAATTACTCGCGGAAGCACCACAAGAATACTTATTGAAGCATTGGGAAGGCCTCGGCTATTATTCCCGTGCACGTAACTTACAAGCGGGTGTTCGTGAGGTATTAGAAAACTATGGTGGGGTAGTACCCGATAATCGCCATGAGATTTCAAAATTAAAAGGCGTAGGTCCCTATACTGCTGGAGCTATTTTAAGTATTGCCTATAATAAGCCCGAACATGCGGTTGATGGCAATGTTATGCGCGTTTTAAGTCGTGTACTTACTATTCATGATGATATTGCAGCTCCAAAGACTAAAAAGATTTTTGAAGCGGCAGTTGAGGAACTGATAGATCCTGAAAATGCATCGTCCTTCAATCAAGGCCTAATGGAACTTGGTGCGCTTATTTGTACGCCAACTTCACCAAAGTGTTTATTGTGTCCAGTTCGCGAATACTGTACTGCTTTTAATAAAGGTGAGCCCGAAAAGTTACCTGTCAAATCTAAAAAAGTAAAGATGAAGCATATCACTTATGATGTACTTGTCTGCCAAGATGACGAAGGTCGAATTTTATTGGAGCAGCGTCCTGCAGAGGGTTTACTTGCTAATCTATGGCAGTTTCCAATGCTTGAACACGGTAAAGATTCAATAGATACTTTAAAAAATGATTATGCTATGAATGTTCAATCGCAACAGGATTTGCTAACATTTAAACATGTTTTTTCACATTTAACATGGCATATAAATAGCTATTTTATGAAATGTAATTCAGCAGTAAAGGGCGAATGGCTAACACGCGAACAAATAGAAGTATTGCCAATGTCCGTCCCAATGCTGAAAATTTGGCAAGAGATTAAGGATTAATCAAGAAAATTAAGTTATTAAAAATTTATAGGCATAAAAGCATTCACCTCGGTACACAATAATGAGCGTGGAGGTGAATGAATCATGAAAAAGCAAAACAACCAAAATTTCCAACCGAATAAAAACATGCAACGTCAAAGTCAAGAATTTGGTTATGAAACAGATGTTAATGAAGTGCAAAAGCAAAATGCTAAAGCGGAGCAAAAAAAAGCTCAAGCTTCAGGTAACTTCAACAAAACTAACCAAGATCATGGTGAATAACACTTTGTAATTGCATAATTGCATTTACCTCTAAGGAGCTGTCTAAAATCGAAAAGATTAAAAAAGGCGGCTCCTTTTTAATTTTTATATAGCAAGAGGAGAAAATTGCTCGGGTAGCCGAGGAAACTGCTCAGGTAGAACGGAGAACTGATCGGGTAGCTGATGAAACTGCTCAGGTAGTCCGGAGAACTGATCGGGTAGCCGTGGAAACTGCTCAGGTAGAACGGAAAACTGATCGGGAGGCCGATGAAACTGCTCAGGTAGAACGAAGAACTGATCAGGTAGTCAAAAAAGCGCTCAGGTAGACCAGAGAACTGATCTGATGCGAGTAAGAACGGCTCTAATTCAGAAAAAAATCCGATTTGATTATATAAATATAAGCAAAAAAATTCCCATTGGGTTGTTATTGTGATAAAATTCGCTTCAAATTAACGAAATTTTATACAAATTTTAAAGAGCGCAGGGAAATTTGTGGTTTTCTAACTACACCTTTCGCGTACACATTGCTATAATATACTAGAGACTGCTAGATTTAGGTAGCATAGACGAAAAGGTGGGCTTCAAAGATGGCAATACCGGTAGAAGGAGAAACGATACAAATACATAGTTATAAGCACAATGGCCGTATCCACCGTGTTTGGCAAGAAACAACGGTTTTAAAAGGAACGAAAAATATCATTATCGGTGCGAATGAACGGACACTTGTGACAGAATCCGATGGTCGTACGTGGCTAACGAGAGAGCCTTCTATTTGTTATTTCCATGCGGAGCACTGGTTTAATATCATTTGCATGCTACGTGAGGACGGTGTGTATTATTATTGTAATCTAAGCTCACCATTTGTTTTCGATAATAATGCCATTAAATATATTGACTATGATTTGGACATTAAAGTTTTCCCTGATATGTCTTATTCACTTTTAGATGAGGATGAGTATGAGCTACATAGTAAGGAAATGTCTTATCCAGATGTCATTGATAAAATTTTAAAGCGCAATGTCGATAAATTAATTAGCTGGATTCAACAAAAAAGAGGACCTTTTGCACCTGATTTCATCGATGCCTGGACAAGTCGTTATAAGTTTCAGCTCGATATGCAAGCAGATGATTGTTAGTTGCACCTATTAGTTTTACTAATGGGTGTTTTTTTATCGAAAAATAAGTAACTTGTTATGGTAATATTGTAATGTATTACAAATATTTAGGGGTGAATTATGAATACAGGCTATATTATAGGTACATTATTTTTTTTGACTGGTAGTTTTATGTTGTTTATGCACAGACTTGTAGCCGAGGCGGTCCGTTATTTGGGTCACTTTGTGAATGATACTATACATATGAATAATGAATTATACGTACCCTCTTTTGGGTTCATACTAGTAGGTGTGGTTTTTATAGTACTAGAATATGTATCAAAAAGATTAAAGGAAAAAATGTAAAAAGGATTGCTAGTTGCAAAATAGTTCGTGACTAAGCTAAATTAACTGTACTTCAAACAAAATATTGCTATAATACGTTTGGACATTCATTTTTTATGGATGTCTGTTTCTTTTTTTGTATGAAAAGATAGAAGGGGTTATTTGCTAAATATGTTTTCTGATAAGGATGTGATAAAAAATTGAGCAGTATAAAGCGTTATATGAGATTTGTAAAACCATATACATGGGAAATTATTTTAACAGTTTTAATTGGGATAGTGAAATTTGCGATTCCGTTATTTATTCCATTACTCATAAAAATTGTGTTAGATGATATTATCGCTGCAGATCATCTAACGGATGCAGAGAAGACAAAAGAACTGTTTTATTGGTTAGGTGGTACGATCATTGTATTCTTTATTATTCGACCACCAATTGAGTATTACCGTCAATATTTTGCTCAACATGTCAGCAACAAGGTGCTTTTCGATATTCGAAAACAAATATACGCACATTTACAGCGACTAAGTTTAAGATATTATGCCAATACAAGAGCTGGCGATGTAATTTCAAGAGTGATTAATGATGTGGAACAAACAAAAAACTTTATCATGACAGGCTTGATGAATGTTTGGCTCGACCTTGCAACAATTGTTATTGCTATCGGTATTATGCTTGCCATGGATGTGAAGCTTACGCTAGTAGCATTAGTTGCGTTCCCGTTTTATGCGTTTAGTGTGAAGTACTTCTTTGGGAAACTTCGATCTTTAACACGTAAACGATCACAAGCACTTGCAGGTGTGCAAAGTTATTTGCACGAACGTGTAGCTGGAATGAGCATTATTAAAAGCTTCACGCTAGAAAAACATGAACAAAAATTATTCGATGAAGCAAATGGTGAATTTTTAGAAAAGGCACTAGATCATACGAAATGGAATGCAAAATCATTTGCGGTGGTCAATACCATCACAGATGTAGCACCACTCCTAGTAATTGCTTATGCAGGTTACCAAGTTATTAATGGTCCCCTTTCAGTTGGGACAATGGTGGCCTTTATTGCCTATATCGAACGACTTTATGGTCCACTTCGTCGTCTTGTTAGTTCATCAACGATGTTAACACAATCATTTGCATCAATGGATCGAATGTTTGAATTAATGGATGAACCCTATGAAATAAAAAACAAAGCTAATGCGTTAGAGCTACCTCGGGTAAAAGGGGAGGTCCGCTTTGACAATGTGAACTTTCAATATGAAGAAGATGGCGCGCGAATTTTAAACAATATCAATTTTACTATTAAACCTGGAGAGACAGTTGCATTTGTAGGAATGAGTGGCGGAGGAAAATCAACTATTATTAGTTTGATCCCTCGCTTTTATGACACTACAAGTGGAGCGGTGTGTATTGATGGCCATGATGTTCGAGATGTAACATTACATTCTTTACGCTCACAAATTGGCATCGTCCTACAGGATAATATCTTATTTAGTGATTCAGTAAAAGAGAATATTTTAATGGGTAAGCCAGGTGCTTCCGATGAAGAGGTTATTGCTGCGGCAAAAGCAGCAAATGCACATGATTTTATTATGAGTTTGCCAAATGGCTATGACACAAAGGTTGGGGAGCGCGGCGTGAAGTTATCAGGTGGACAAAAGCAGCGGGTGGCGATTGCTCGTGTATTTTTAAAAAATCCTCCTATTTTAATACTTGATGAAGCGACTTCTGCATTGGATTTAGAAAGCGAGGCACTTATTCAAGAATCGTTGGATGTACTTGCCCATGAACGTACAACTATTATAATTGCTCACCGACTTTCTACGATTACACATGCAGATAAAATTTTCGTTATCGATCATGGACAATTAATTGAAAGTGGTACGCATGAGCAATTAATGCAAAAAGAGGGGACTTACTTTAATTTATTCCAGGTGCAACATTTAGATTGAAGTGCAACGTTATAATAGAAAAATCTGGCTCACCATACTGTGGGGTTGATTTCCATTCCGGCCAGGCGCTTTGTTATTCTCATGATATATGTTTTAACAAAATGTCATCTCTATATTTTATTAATGAGTCATAATCTAAAAATAGCTTTCCGTTTAACATAAATGGAAGGCTATTTTTTTGTCTTAATTATAAAATCTTATTAATTAATAAGATATTATTAATACGAAACTCGAACAATGTAGAAAATATATGTTAATTGCAGAATAATAATGATTGAAAGAGCAATGGTTTTTGGTTAGAATTATCTGAAAATAGGGAATTGAGCGATAGTTATTTCAACTAAATAAAAATATGGGTAGGATGGAGCGATTGATCATGAGAAAAAAGCTGCTAGAAATAAAAGGTTTAAAGACAACCTTTTTTACAGATGATGGACAAATTCCTGCCGTAGATGATATCGACTTTTCTGTTCATGAAGGCGAAATTTTAGGGATTGTAGGGGAATCAGGAAGTGGAAAAAGTGTCACATCACTGTCCATTATGGGGTTAATACCGTCGCCACCTGGAAAAATAACGGGTGGGGAAATACTATTAGATGATCAAAATCTCGTAACATTATCGGATAAACAAATGCAGAAAATTCGTGGGAAAGATGTGGCGATGATTTTTCAGGAACCTATGACATCCTTAAATCCTTTATTTACAATAGGGGATCAGTTAAAAGAAGCCATATTAATTCACAATCCAAAATGGTCGAAAAAAGAAGCCTTTGCAAGGGCAATTGAAATAATGAAGCTAGTAGGTTTACCGCGTGCTGAGGAATTATTAAAAGATTACCCACATCAACTATCTGGAGGGATGCGACAACGGGTCATGATTGCAATGGCACTTGTCTGTGATCCAAAGGTATTGATTGCTGATGAGCCGACAACTGCTCTAGATGTGACGATACAAGCTCAAATCTTGCAGCTTATGAAAGATTTAAATAAACGTCTAAACACAGCTGTTTTATTAATTACACATGATTTAGGAGTAGTTGCAGAAACATGCGAGCGAGTTATCGTGATGTATGCAGGTCAGATTGTAGAGGAGGCACCAATTCAGGAAATATTCGTGAATCCAAAGCACCCCTATACACAAGGGCTTATTAAATCTGTACCAGATATGCGTTATAAAAAGGACAATCTTTACTCTATACCTGGTAGTGTACCTAAGCCTGGAAGTATTCAGGAAGGTTGTCGTTTTGCGGCCCGTTGTGAATTTGCAATGGAACGCTGTGTACAAGAAACACCACCTTTATATGAAGCAGCAGAGCAGCATAAATCAAGATGTTTTTTACTAGAGAAACAGGAGGTGGAGCAACATGTCGAAAGTGTTGTTGAAAGTTGATGGTTTGAAAAAATATTTTCCCATTCGGAAGGGTGTTTTGAACACACAGGTTGGGGACGTAAAGGCAGTGGATGATGTTTCCTTTGAAGTCTTTGAAGGAGAAACATTAGGTATTGTAGGTGAGTCCGGGTGTGGTAAATCAACAACTGGTCGACTTTTAATGCGATTGCTTGAGCCAACGGAGGGTGAGATTGAATTCGCAGGCAGAATGATTTCGGAATTATCAAACAATGAGATGCGTAAAGCCCGTAGAGACATTCAAATGATTTTCCAAGATCCTTATGCCTCTCTTAATCCGAGACATAATATTGGAAAAATACTGGAGGAGCCACTTATTGTTCATGGCATGGGCAATGCTAAGGAACGGAAACAGAAGGTTTTAGAGCTTCTCGAAATTGTGGGGTTAAATGAATATCATGTAAAACGTTACCCCCATCAATTTAGTGGTGGTCAAAGACAGCGTATTGGGATTGCCCGTGCTTTAATGACGAATCCACGTTTAATTATTGCTGACGAGCCTGTCTCTGCACTGGATGTATCAATACAGGCGCAAGTATTGAATTTATTGCAAAACTTACAAAAGGACTTAAAGCTAACTTATATTTTTATTTCCCACGATTTAGGGGTTGTACGCCATATTAGTAATCGTGTAGGTGTGATGTATTTAGGGAAATTAGTGGAGTTAACAGCAAGCGAGGATTTATATGCTGAGCCACTTCACCCCTATACACAGACACTATTATCCTCGGTACCTGTTCCAGATCCTACGTTTGAACGTGAACAGCACATTATTTCTGGAGATATCCCAAGTGCTTCAAATCCGCCAAGCGGGTGCACATTCCATACGAGATGTCCATTTAAAAAAGAAGAATGTTCTCAAGTAGTTCCGAAAATGCAAGAAGTCAAACCGGGTCATTATGTTGCTTGTCATCTATACGATGCAATCTAACATTCAATGATATAAAAAAACTTAGGGGGAAATTCAATGAAGAAAAAGAAGTTTTGGACTTTGGGTGTAATGCTTATCCTTGTTCTTTCGACAATCTTAGCCGCTTGTGGCGGTTCAGATACTAAGGATACGGGTAGTAAAGATACTTCAAGTGGTGGCGATAAAGCTAGCGGCGGACCAAAAACATTAGTATATGGGCGTGGTACCGATTCAACTGCACTCGACCCAGCGACAGTGACAGAAGGTGAATCGTTTAAAGTTACGGTTAACATCTATGAGACTCTAATTAACTTTGGAGAGAAAGATGTAACATTGCAGCCTGGGCTGGCAAAATCTTGGGAACCTTCAGCAGATGGATTAACGTATACGATGCAACTTGAAGAAGGGGTTAAGTTCCATGACGGTACTAATTTTAATGCTGAAGCAGTCGTGAAAAATTTTGAGCGCTGGAAAGCTGGTGCTGATAAATTCCCATATTACTCCTCTCAATTTACGGTAGGTGGAAAGCAAGTAATTGAGTCGATTACTGCAGATGGTGATTATAAAGTTATATTTAAATTATCTCAACCACAAGCAACATTCTTGAAAAATTTAGCGATGTCTCCATTTGCTATTGCTTCACCAGCAGCATTTGAAAAAGATGATGATTCACTAAAGGATCATCCAGTAGGTACTGGTCCATTTAAATTTGTAGAGTGGAAACGAAATGATTCCATCACAATAGAGAAAAACCCAGATTATCGTATAGCAGATTTGCCGAAATTAGATAAAGTTATATTCCGTTCTATTCCAGAAAACTCCACACGATTCAATGAATTAACTAACGGTGATGTCGATATAGTTGATGGTTTAAGTCCATCAGATAAAGCTTCAATCGAATCAAATACAGATTTACAACTAATCGAACGTCCATCTATGAATGTTGGCTATCTTGGATTAACAGTAACTCGTCCACCTTTCGATAACGTAAAAGTTCGTCAAGCAGTCAATTATGCAATCGATAAGCAAACATTAGTAGATGCATTTTTTGAAGGCTTAGGCGAGACAGCAAAAAATCCAATGCCTCCACTAGTTGCAGGCTACAACGATGACATTAAAGGCTATGAATATGATCCAGAAAAAGCAAAAGCATTATTAGCTGAGGCTGGCTATGACGGTAAAGAAATCGAGCTATGGGCAATGCCTGTGCCACGTCCGTACATGCCAGATGGTCAAAAAATAGCAGAAGCTATTCAAAAGAATTTAGCAGACGTTGGTATGAAATCTAAAATTGTATCGTTTGAATGGGCTACGTATTTAGAGAAGGCGGAAAAAGGAGATGCGGATGCATTCTTACTTGGATGGACAGGTGATAACGGCGACGCGGATAACTTCCTTTATACTTTATTAGATGGGGATAACATTGGTTCTAACAACTATACATTCTATGACAACAAAGATTTACACAAAATATTAGTTGCAGCACAAACTGAAATGGATGAAGATAAGCGTAATGCTCTTTACAAGCAAGCTCAAGAGATTATCTCTAAAGATGCACCATGGGTTCCGATTGCTCACTCTACTCCGATTTTAGCTGCTAACACTAAAGTGACAAACTATATTGCACATCCGACAGGTTCTGACCGTTTAGAAGCAGTAGATATGAAGTAGGCATGAAGAGCTGCCCTAATAGGTTTTAATTTAAAAGGAATTTTAAAGAATCTGCTTGCTTTCTGCGGGTAAGCCGTAGAAAGTTAGCGGATTCTTTTTACTAGCTAGAGGTATTTTTTCTGTATGAAAGACCAATCAAACCGTTTGGTGAAGGCTGACCCTTTCTACAGTATGTGTAAAGACTTCAATGCTTTTCATGCAAAAGTATATTTTGAAAATAACAGAGGGGTGAAGAAAATGCTTCACTATATGGGAAGACGTTTATCTCAATTAATCCCAGTTTTGCTTGGAATGACTTTTATCGTTTTTATGTTAATTCGTGCAATTCCTGGTAATCCTGCACAAGTAATTTTAGGACAGCAGGCAACGAAAGAGGCGGTCGAAGCGTTAAACGCAAGTTTAGGATTAGATAAGCCATGGTATACACAATATTTTAGTTATTTAGGTGGCATTTTTCAGGGGGATTTAGGGGTATCATTACGTACTAAATTACCTGTATCTGAGGAAATTTTCCCTTATTTAGCGGCAACTGCTGAACTAGCATTATTTGCAATGATTATCGCCGTAATAGTTGGCGTAAATGCAGGTATTATTTCTGCATGGTTCCAAAATTCTTGGTTCGACTATGTGGCAATGGTAGTTGCTTTAATTGGGGTGTCTGTACCAGTCTTCTGGCTCGGTTTAATGGAACAATGGGCTTTCAGTAATCAGCTTGGTTGGTTTCCGACATCTGGGCGCGAAAATGTGAGGGATCCAATAACCGCCATTACTCATTTTTACTTACTCGATACGCTAATACAAGGCCGCTTTGATCAATTTACTGAAGTAATAAAGCGATTAGTATTACCGGGTATGGCACTTGCGACAATTCCAATGGCAATTATTGCAAGAATGACTAGGTCGTCAATGCTTGAAGTAATGCGCTCCGACTATGTACGCACCGCTAGAGCAAAGGGACAAAAAATGTTTATTGTTGTTTACAAGCATGCTTTAAAAAATGCAGTTATTCCAGTGTTAACAGTAATCGGTTTGCAAACAGGATTACTGCTAGGTGGAGCCATATTAACCGAGACAATTTTCAGCTGGCCTGGAATTGGTCGTTATATTTATGATGCCATTGGTTTCCGAGACTATCCTGTTATTCAATCAGGTATATTAGTAATTGCTTTTATTTTTATCATGATTAATTTAATTGTGGATTTACTGTATACGGTGATAGATCCACGGATTAAATACAAGTAGAGGGGGGAAGCGATAATGACTGGAGCAATAGATATTAAAACAGAAGTAGCACCAAGTCGTGAACGAGCGGTAGGTCCTTGGAGAGAAGGCTGGCGTAGCTTTAAAAAGAGCAAAATCTCCCTAGTAGGCGTAGGCATTGTATTATTTTTTGTTATACTTGCTATATTTGGTCCACTGATTGCTCCCGAAGGAATTAATGAACAAAATTTTTCGAAGCGTTTATCAGCACCCTCAAGTGAGCATTGGTTTGGCACGGATGACTTTGGTCGGGATATTTTCTCTAGAGTAATACATGGAGCTAGTATTTCATTGAAGGTAGGCTTCTTTTCAGTTATTCTATCTGCTGTTGTAGGTAGTTTCCTTGGCATTATTGCTGGGTATTACGGAAGATGGATTGATACGATAATCTCGCGTATTTTTGATATTCTGTTAGCATTCCCTAGTATTTTACTTGCTATTGCAATAGTAGCAGTACTTGGACCATCATTACAAAATGCATTGATTGCCATTGCCATTATTAACGTACCGAATTTCGGGCGTTTAATTCGTTCGAAAGTATTGAGTGTTAAAGAAGAGGAATATATTGTAGCAGCAAAGGCGATTGGAATGCGTGATTCACGAATTTTGTTCTCGCATATTTTACCAAACTCAATGACGCCAATCATTGTACAAGGAACGCTAGCGATAGCGACAGCGATTATTGAAGCGGCAGCACTAGGCTTCCTTGGATTAGGAGCGCAAGCACCGGCACCAGAATGGGGGAAAATGTTAGCGGATGCCCGCATATTTTTATTGAAGGCACCGTGGACGATGATTTTCCCAGGTTTAGCTATTATGTTAACGGTTCTAGGTTTTAATCTAATGGGTGACGGTCTGCGTGATGCGCTTGATCCGAAAATGAAAAGTTAATAAAAAAAGGGCGGAGAGATGGATAATACCAACTCTTCGCCCTTTTAACTGAGTTCTTCTATTTAAATAAATTCCTCTTCAAATTCCACATTAATTTCATGCCCATGATGAGTCTGATACGACACGATGAGCGTATCCAAATGCTCTAGGTTTTCTTCGTAATCTAAAATACGAGATAAAATATAAAGTAAGTGATAGCTCGAGAACTCTGTATCGCCTTCCTCATGCGCGTAACTAATCTGTTTAATGAATATTTCCATTAACTCGTTGCGCTGAACATAATCGATGTTTTTACTCCACTCCGAATGTTCGGGCTTTAATTTCCCCGTATACTTTAACAGGAGCTGCTCATGGTAAGTTAGCAAGAAATCAAGTCGCTCTTGAATCATTAAATGAAATTGCGTCGGTAGCTGTGATAATTCATTTTCATGATTATGAAGACGATGAAGAAGTTCTAAACTTTTCTTTGACGTTGTGATCATTTGACGATACACAACTAATTTACGTGCTTTTATATACTTTTTATTTTTAAAGTAATTACGCTCTTCCTTATAAAAAGAATACAGTGTATCCACACGTTGCATACGAGACTTAAATTTGCTTAAAGCTTCTTTTGTAGAAGTATGTTCAGATGCTTGACGAACGGCAAGTCGCGTCCATCGAATAATATCATCCTGTAAAAAGTAAATCTTACGGAAAAGCTTTACCTCATATTTTGGCGGTAGGAAGAACAGATTGACCACAAATGCTGCCAACACCCCAACTAATATTGTAACAAAGCGAATAAGACCGAATGTAAGAAAGTCATCTCCTTGAATCTCCATAATAGCTACTACTGTAACTAATGCAAGAGACAACGATTTTTCAAGTTTAAATTTCAACATTATACCGATAGCAACAATGACTGCAATGCCGACTGCTACTACATGGTGACTAAAAAGCAAGCCAAAAATGACCGCGATGGTTGCTCCTATAATGTTGGCTTGTACTTGCTCAACAATTGTTTGATAGGAGCGATAAATAGATGGCTGAATCGCAAAGATTGCTGCAATTCCTGCGAAAACAGGTGAAGGTAGCTCTAGCAGCTCAGCGATAAAAAGTGCAAATACGATGGCGACACCAGTCTTAAATACACGGGCACCTAATTTCATAGAAAATGGATGTCCTTTCTGTTAAAAAATTTTAATTTCTTTCAGTATAAATCTCCCCCTTCAACAGGTGGCGAGATAAATACAGTTATAGATTCTTCAGTAAGTGCTCAAACATCCGATAAGCAAAAGCTTCCGGCGTATGTCACATATCCGAATCCTGCACAATTATGACGAAGCATAATTAATGCTTCTTTACATTATAGAAGGAAGTGCTCATAAAATACATAAATTTGTATGTCATTTACAAAGAAAGACGACTCATAAGGGAGTCGTCTTAAAAGTTTAATATCTAATTACTGTTCTAAAATGCTCTTCTCACTAAGCATTAGCCTTTGTAAATTACAATTGAGAAAATGCAAAGTCTACCGCTTTAATGGATTCTAGAATATCAGCTTCTGTATGTTCTGTTGTTAAGAACCATGCTTCATATTTAGATGGTGCTAAATTAATGCCTTGTTCAAGCATTAATTTAAAGAAGCGACCAAAGATTTCACCGTCAGAGTTTTCAGCCTGCTCATAGTTTTCTACTTTCACATCTGTAAAGTAAATTGTAAGGGCCCCTTTAAGGCGATTAACAGTAATTGTTACATTATGTTTTTGTGCTGCAGCCAGGATACCTTCCTCTAAAATGCCCCCAAGACGATCCATTTCATCATAAATACCTGGAGTTTGTAATACTTCTAGGCAGGCAATACCAGCTTGCATAGATGCAGGGTTTCCAGCCATTGTACCTGCTTGATAGGCAGGTCCAAGTGGAGCAACTGTATCCATAATCTCTTTACGACCACCATATGCTCCGATTGGTAAACCACCGCCGATTACTTTACCAAGTGCAGTTAGATCAGGTGTTAACCCTAATAAGTTTTGGGCACCACCGTAGTGGAAGCGGAAAGCAGTAATAACTTCATCATAAATAGTTAGTGCTCCTTTTTCCTTTGCTGTAGCATGAACTAATTCCAAGAAGCCAGGGTTAGGCTCGACAATACCGAAGTTTCCAACAATAGGCTCTATTAAAATAGCTGCGATTTGATCGCCCCATTGATCCATAGCTTCTGTAAATGCTTCTGGGTTGTTAAATGGTACAGTAATGACTTCCTCTGCTGTTGAAGTAGTAACACCTGCCGAATCTGGCGTACCTAATGTTGCAGGACCAGAACCAGCGGCTACTAATACTAAGTCAAAGTGACCATGGTAGCAACCAGCGAATTTCATAACCTTCGTACGGCCAGTATAAGCACGTGCAACACGAATTGTTGTCATGACAGCTTCAGTACCAGAGTTATTAAAGCGTACTTTATCCATAGATGGGATTGCTTCTTTTAGCATTTTAGCAAAAGTAACCTCGTATTCAGTTGGTGTCCCAAACAAAGTTCCATTTTCAGCTGCATGTGTAATAGCCTTAGCGATATGTGGGTGACCATGACCAGTAACGATAGGACCGTAAGCTGCTAGATAGTCGATATAACGGTTGCCATCAACATCCCAAAAGTAAGCACCTTTCCCACGAGCCATTGCAACAGGTGAACCTCCGCCAACTGCTTTATAAGAACGAGAAGGGCTATTTACACCACCAACGATATGCTGTAGCGCTTCTGCGTGTACTGCTTCTGATTTTGTGTGATTCATATATATTGCCTCCTAAATCTTTATACTCCATCTATTGTAGACCTATCAGTGCAAGAAATCCAAAGAAATTAAGGGATATGATTTGTTTTACTATTTAGAGTAAAATAGAGCGTACAGAGGAGGAGATTGATATGGCTTTAATAGAAGGTAAAAAAGCACCTGATTTTTCCCTTATAAATGAAAAAGGAGAAACAGTAAAGTTAGCAGATTTCAAAGGACAATATGTTATTTTATATTTTTATCCCAAAGATATGACTCCAGGCTGTACGACAGAGGCTTGTGACTTCCGTGATAAGCATGAGGATTTTAGTCAATTAAATGCAGTTGTACTTGGTATTAGCCCTGATGATGAAAAAAAACATAGCAAATTTATAGATAAGCATGGATTACCATTCTCTCTATTAGTGGATGAAGATCATGCCGTAGCAGAAGCGTATGGTGTATGGGTGCTGAAGAAGATGTATGGACGCGAATATATGGGGATAGAACGTTCGACATTTTTAATCGATACAGAAGGAAATCTAATAAAGGTATGGCGTAAAGTACGTGTCAAAAATCATATTGAAGAAGTGTATACATATTTAGCAGAATGGGAGGCGACACAATGAGAATATATTTTACGTTTGAACCAAGGCCAGATTTACGTGAGCCACTAGTAGCAAAATTTCCTCAAGTTGATTTTATTTTTGAAAATGGCTTATCAAACGAAGAGCTGCAACAAGCAGATGTACTTGTCACATACGGTGAAGATTTAAATGATGAAAATATTCAGTGTGCGACAAAACTAAAATGGATTTTTGTAGCTTCAGCGGGGATCGAAAAAATGCCTGCTCAAGCCATTATTGAACGGGGAATATTCGTTTCGAATGTGCGCGGCATTCATAAAACACCAATGGCAGAATCAATGCTTGCCCATATTTTGGCGATTAAACGTGCACTGCCTTGGATGTATGGACAGCAGAAGAAAAGTGAATGGTCCAAAAAAGCGAAACAAACCGAGTTACGGGACAGTACAGCGCTTATTTTAGGACCTGGAGCTATTGGCTCAGAAGTAGGTCGATTATTACAAGCTTTTGGTGTTGTGACAATTGGCTGTAACCGCTCAGGGAATGAAGTATCATATATGAATAAGATGGTGAACTTTGATCAATTAATAGAAGCTTTGCCTAAGGCTGATATTGTTATTTCTGTACTACCTAGAACAGAGGAGACCACACATTTATTGAAAGAAGAACATTTTAAAGCGATGAAAAATGACGCCATTTTCATGAATTTTGGTCGTGGAAACTTAGTAGAAGAAAAGGTTTTGATACATGCCATTCAAGCAGGTGAAATTGGTCATGCCGTATTAGATGTATTTGAACAAGAGCCTTTAACTGAGAATCACCCATTATGGACATTACCGAATGTCATTGTGTCTCCGCATGTTTCGAGTCATTCATCTCGCTATGTTGAACGTAGTTTAGAGATCTTTAAACCAAGCTTAGAGAAATGGTTACGTGGTGAAACAGATTTAGAAAATAGGATGGATTTATCTAGAGGTTATTGACTTAATTCTAATTAAATTGAAATGTGTATGAATGTTGACAGAAGTAAGAGAAATTCGATACACTAATTATAACAATTATAAATTAATAATCTTTATGGAAGAGGTGCATGACGATGTCTGAAACGCATTTACAGGATGCACTTGACACGTTAAAAACAACTGGTGTTCGTATTACTCCTCAGCGTCATGCTATTTTGGAATATTTAATTCAAACAATGGCACATCCAACTGCCGATGAAATTTATAAAGCACTTGAAGGGAAATTCCCAAATATGAGTGTTGCGACTGTTTATAATAATCTTCGCGTATTTCGTGAAGTGGGTCTAGTGAAAGAACTAACATTTGGTGATGCTTCAAGTCGCTTTGATTTCGTTACAAATGATCATTATCATATGATTTGTGAATGCTGTGGCAAAATAGTCGACTTCCATTATCCTGGTCTCGACGAAATTGAACATTTTGCATCACAAGTAACAGGCTTTGATGTGCATGCACATCGTTTAGAAATTTACGGCACTTGTCCATCGTGTAAAGATGTACCTGCAAAAGTACAATAAAAAATTCCTAGCTCTTCAATGAGGGCTAGGAATTTTTTGTCTTATTATAAGATTGGTCGAACTCTTTTCCTTCTAGAGTTGGATCCAGCGTTAATGGTTCATTACAGTACATACACATATCTACACGGCCTAATACTTTTGTGTGCTTATGGCAATTAGGGCATTCCACTTGAACAGCTTTTGTTGAGAGCAGCCCTATCCATGCATAAACAACTGTACTACCAATGATACAAAGTACACCAAGGGTCATGAAAATTAATACTAGAATAGGATAGTTTTTAAAGAAGATTCCCCCATACATAACTACAAAGCCGATAAAAATAAGTGCTAATGCGAATGAACGGATTTTATTAATTTTACTTTTGTAAGGTTTCATTTATCATCTTGCCTCCCAATCTAAAATCTACTATAACATATAAGAACAAAGTATTTTAGCTTTGATAACGTGGAAAGAAGGAATACTTTTAGAGTATGTCGAAATTTTAACGAAATCAATCTCGCCTTGGCGTCATTGAGTCCGGTGAAAATCCGTGACACCCATTGAATGAAGATAAAAGGTCACAAGCAAATAGAGGGGGACTGAACATGGAACAAGTTTTGCGTCCAATATACCAGGAACGAGCAAGTCAGTCGAATACACTAGGCGTTATTTTAGTGGAAAAACGCGAGGAAAAAAGTAATGTTACAGATACCTTTGATACAATTTTACTTATTATTGTAAAGGAAGCGGAAAAGCCAGTCTTTTCGAAACATTATCTATATGAAGGAAATAAAGTAGCTTTACATACTGTTACTGAGAAAACAATACGAAAATGGCTACTAATTGGCTCAAATAAAAAAGTAGTCGATTGGATTTTCTTTGGTAGAGTATTATTTGATCGTAATGAATTTCTTCATAAATTAAAAATTGAATTACAGGAGTTTCCGTTTAGTGGTCGTAAAATTAAAACGGGCATTCAATTTTCAAAGCTAATTCGACGTTACTTAGAAGGAAAAGAATACTTTGATAAGGGGAGCTATCTCGATGCTTATAATCATGTTGTAGATTCGTTACATCATTTGGGCCGTTTATCTATCATTGATAGTGGACTTTATCCTGAAGTAACCGTTTGGGCACAGGTGAAAAAACTAGAACCGGCAATTTATAAATTATACGAAGAGCTTGTTACAAGTAATGAACCGATAGAAAAACGGTTAGAGCTATTGTTTTTAGCAAGTGAGTTTTTAATACATTCACGTACTCGAGACGGAGCTCAACATATTTTAGAAGTCATGCAAACAAAAGAGACTTGGACGATTCAGGAATTGCACGATCATGAGGAGCTCATGAACTACTCAGTAGATTTAGAAGTATTTGTTGAATATCTAGTGGACAAAGGCTACATTCAAATTGAACCTATCGTTGCGAAAAGTGAAATGATATTCCACCGTCATTATAAGGTAAATAAAGAAGCTCTAGAAATCGATCAAGGACTGTAGTATGCTAGTTATCGAGGTATGAAAAATACCTCGATATTTTTTTGAAAAAGTTGTTGACTTTTAATTTGTTGATATTGTATTATATTAATTGTCGCTAAGACATAACGAAAAACTCAACGAACGAAAAAAACTTTTTAAAAAAGTTGTTGACATGAATTGAGTTAAATGTTAATATTAAGAAGTCGCTGAAAAACAACGGCGACGATATGAACCTTGAAAACTGAACAAGCAAAACGTAATCAATAAAGTTTTTAGTAGCTGACCTTGAGTTGGTGAACGAGACAAAATTTTGGACATCAAACATGATGCCAGCAAAACAATTTGAGCTAATCAAATTTCTTTTTATGGAGAGTTTGATCCTGGCT
>NZ_JALIRS010000012.1 GCF_023337795.1 Lysinibacillus sp. BPa_S21
AGCCAGGATCAAACTCTCCATAAAAAGAAATTTGATTAGCTCAAATTGTTTTGCTGGCATCATGTTTGATGTCCAAAATTTTGTTTTGTTCACTAACTCAAGGTTAGCTACTAAAAACTTTATTGATTACGTTTTGCTTGTTCAGTTTTCAAGGTTCATTTCGTTACTGTTTTCTCAACAGCAACTCTTATATAATATCATGTCGTAAACTTGATGTCAACAGCTAATTTATTTAATGTAGTTGTTGTTTTTCAGAAGTTATCTTAACGACTTGTATAATATTACACCCTTAATCCAAAAAGGTCAACACTTTTTCTAATAAAAATTTACACTTTATCATTTCGTTGAAAAGCTTCCTATATAAATATTGAGTTCATTTTAGTTTAATATCTTTCGTATCCTAAGTTCTAGAACAATAAAAAATGGACACCTCCCCTAATTCACTGGCGTTCTAAGACTGAGTTCCTATATTCAACAGCCTCTGAAATAAGTTAAATTTACATATAAATTAAACAAAAAGACTCTTTCCATTTGATAGAATTCCATTAATACTAATAGAAGACCGCTATGCGGAAAGGAGTTATATAAAAATGCCCTATATGAACAAAGATCTTGCTCGTACATTAGAACAACAACATAAGCGAAGTGTAAAAGGTTTGTTTTTAAAAATCCAAGACTTAAATAATAATTGTACATTATTAAGAAAACGACTTGAGCCACATATCGACTTAACCGTTTATAAGCATGCTATTGATTACGTTAATCAATTCGTTTCTCATACTTCCATTCTCAATCTTAAATTCATTACAAATACAGAAAATCTAGAGGTCGTTGTATTACATGCACTTTTATTAGCACATATAATAGAAAACGAAGATTCTTATACTTTTGAATATGAACATAACTTACTTCAAGGGTATATTCATGAAATATTTACGTTAAACGATCATGCAAAAGCACTTTATACGAATCACCAGGAAAAGATGCTTCTCTATATAGAATCTCAACCAACATAAAAAAGACGATCTTTGTAGCGCATTACTACTTGATCGTCTTTTATATTATTTTTTCTCTTCTACTAATCCTTTAACAATCATTGATCGAACTGGTAAAAACTGCTCTCCTGTATCACCATAAGTGAGAATGACCTCATCGCCTTCTTGTAAATAAATTGCAAGTGGTTCTGTTTCCGAGCTTACCAAATAGTTTTTACCGTTATTTAGTAAGAATGATACAACTGTATAGTCTCCTAGACGTTCCTTGTATACGCGAAGTACTTTTCCACTTGCATTTTTCTCTTCTGCATGTGAACTTCCTTCGACTGTATTTCCACCGCGACTTAAGGCTGTTTTATATAATTTTAATGCCTCTTTAGGAGTTGTCGCATAAGCGGAGATTTCAGGATTCGCTGCAGATACGATGAAATAATTTTGTAAGAAACCATTTGAATCAAGCACTGCAGTTAACCAGCTTGCCTCACCGTAAAAGTTATACAATACCGGCATTTCCCCAGACCATTTTTTCTCGATAAATTTCTTCTCGATAATTTGCAAGTTACCTTGCGAATCCATATAAGAAGCGTCTTGATTTCCAGTATAATAGGTTGCTTGACCTGTTCGGGCATTTGTTAAGGAATAGCCTAGCATGGAATCGACACCCTCTTTAGGGCTCGTAAAGTCTGTGAAATAATACATATCGCCTTTTTCATCAAAAATTGGGCTAACATTTGCCTCTGTTCCCTCATCTGAAGGTAGTTTAACGTCCTTCTTACCAAACTTGCTATTCCAAAATCCATGTACATAATTACCGAAATAACTATTTTGCAAGCTTACTGTCTCTGGAGAAACCGCTCCATCAATAAATTCCGGGACATCCTCCAGTTTCATAACTTCTGATTTCCCTGTTAGTGCATCTACAAGCACAATCCCTTTTACATCGAAGCCATTACGTGCAGAAATAAATTCACCATAAGAACGGATGTAGTATGGTTTACCTTCATCATCTATTTCAAGTTGAACATCTCCATAAAAAACAAGGAATGGATGTTGTAAACGTATATGACGCTCTAAATTTGAATTTAAATAAGCAGAAGGAACATACTTCATTTCCTGCTTAACAAATTTAGGATTGTCCGCTGAATCTGTTGCGCTCATCATAAAGTAACCAGGAGTCGTCTCACCATTCATCCATTTAAAGAAGCCAGAGAACTCAACTGGCGCAATATAAACATACTCACCATTCACTTTTTGAATTTGTAAGCGCCCTAGCTCATAATAACTCGTATTCGGTACTTGCCCGAACGCTTTTTTCATTTTATTACGTGCAAATTTAGGCGGAACACTAGCTGGTGTTTGTGTTTCATCGAATGGTTTTATTTCAACCTCTTGCTTCATTTCAGCTGACTTGAATTTTTCGTTAGCATTCCATAAAGGAGCTGATAATACAAACACTGCAACACCTAAACTTGCCAAAAATAAGACACCTTTTATTTTTCTTTCAATACCACTTGCAAGAAGCGCGCCACCTAATGTTAATAGAATAATAGCGGGCCAAAAAGCAAGCCAGTTTACATCCATTTTCGTCACATATACGGTTATACCAGTAGCTAAAAATCCTAGTACAAATACACCGATAAAGAAGTATCCGATTACCTTTTTCGATCCGTCTTCTCGCTTTTTCGTTATAAGCGGTGTTAATAAAACACTCGCGATTAGTCCAATAACTGCCGAAGCTATTAATAGCTTGGTCATTTCGCTCACCCTCTCTTACCTTACTGTCCACTTATTTACGGTTACATACTAAAAAAGTTTCATACATAAGATGAATGAGTACACTCTTATGCATTTCCTATACGAAAGAATAAAGGAAATTCTAACATAGATAAAGAATTTCAAAGAAAAGGAGATGAGAATTTTGTCTAAAAAATTTTTAATAGCATTTATTATTTTGTTTGGTCTATATTATATTTTTTTCCTTTCCCATATTCCACAAAGCCTGATACTTATCTTTAAAGTCATCCCAATGATTTTCATCATTATTTTAGCCGCTACATCAAAAAATGTAGGCATTAAAAAGTATCAAATACTAATTGTTATTGGACTTGTCTTTTGTATGGTCGGTGATTATACATTACAGTGGTTTCTAATTGGGCTAACTAGCTTCCTAATAGGGCATATTTTTTATATCCTTGCCTTTTTTTCTACGAATGAACGACAAGTACCTACCTGGACAAAGATTGTATTGCTCGTTTACGGTGCAAGTATGGCTGTGTGGATTGCAGGTACGGTGTTTTCATCAGGAGAAGTCGTACTTGGTATCGCAGTAATTGTCTATATTTCAGTGATATTAACGATGGGTTGGACTGCGATTCGGACTGGTTCTACCTTTGCGACGATCGGAGCTCTACTATTTATCTCATCAGATTCCTATTTAGCTATTAATAAATTTATGATGCCTTTACCATTTTCACATGAGTTTATTATGTTGACATATTACAGTGCCCAACTACTAATTGCCTTAAGTATTTCTCAATATTCCGAAATCCGAAGTAAAGTGTTACAATAATAACTAATTATGCCTCGTCACAATTACGTGACATCTGCAGGAGGCTGAAAGAAGTTAAACATACACATTAGGAGGCCATACTTATGAAAGAACAAGTAATCGAGCGTTTAATTCGTTATGCAAAAATTGATACACAATCTGATTTCACAAGCGAAACAACTCCTTCAACACAAAAACAATTTGACTTATTGCATGTACTAAAAGATGAACTTGCTGCAATAGGCTTAACTGATATTACATTAGATGAAAATGGTTATTTATTTGCAACACTCGAAGCAAATACAGATAAAAAAGTGCCTACTATTGGCTTTTTAGCGCATGTAGACACTACAACAGATTTTACTGGCACAAATGTTAATCCACAACGCATTAACAACTATGATGGTGGAGTGATCCAGCTAAACGAAAATTTAGCGATGTCGCCAACAGATTTTCCTGAGCTTAAAAATTATGTAGGTCAAACGTTAATTACAACGGATGGGACTACATTATTAGGCGCTGACGATAAAGCTGGTATCGCTGAAATTATGACGGCTATGGAATACCTAATAAATAATCCTTCTATTAAACATGGTAAATTACGTGTAGCGTTTACACCTGACGAAGAAATTGGCCGCGGTCCTCATAAATTCGATGTGGCTGCATTTGGAGCCGACTATGCTTATACGATGGATGGGGGACCACTTGGCGAGCTACAATACGAAAGCTTTAATGCTGCAGGCGTAAAGGTTGTGACAAAAGGTACGAGTGTACACCCTGGTTCTGCGAAAAATAAAATGGTCAATGCCATTACAATGGCGATTGCCTTCCAAAATGAAATGCCTACTGATGCAGTACCTGAAAAAACGGATGGCTATGAGGGCTTTATTCACTTAATGGGCTTTAGCGGTGCGATCGAGCATACTGAGCTTTCTTATATCGTTCGCGACCATGACCGTCAAAAGTTTGAAGCGAAAAAACAATTAATGCTTGATGCTGCAGCAAAAATTAAAGCCCAATACAGCGAGGATGCTTTAAGCATTACAATCGAAGATCAATACTATAATATGGGCGAAAAAATTGAACCTGTAAAGGAAATTGTCGACATCGCACGTACAGCAATGGAAAAGTTAGAGATTACACCAATTACACTACCTATCCGTGGCGGTACTGATGGTTCTCAGCTTTCTTACATGGGCTTACCAACACCAAACATTTTTGCAGGTGGTGAAAATATGCACGGTAAATTTGAATATGTATCTGCAGAAACAATGGAAAAAGCAACACAAGTGATTATCGAAATCGTACAGCTCTTTGAACAACAAGGAAAATAATTACGAAGAAGGGTTTACCCCTTCTTCGTAAATTTTTTGAAGATGATGACTGAATTTTCAAACTACATAAATTGAGGTGATTTTAATGAAAGAAATTGCATTAGGCATTTTAGCCTCACTTTTTTTCGCTGTTACATTTATATTAAACCACGCAATGGAAATGCAAGGTGGTAGCTGGCTATGGAGTGCATCCCTGCGCTATTTCTTTATGCTACCGTTTTTACTCGTGATCGTCTTCTATCGCAAAGGCTTTTCCCAATTATCAGGTGAGATGAAAGCACAGCCTGTAGCTTGGCTGCTTTGGAGCTTTATTGGGTTCGTACTGTTCTATGCCCCACTGACATTTGCAGCAGCATTCGGTCCAGGCTGGCTCGTCTCTGGAACATGGCAATTCACAATTGTCGCTGGCGTATTACTAGCTCCCCTATTTGTTTCAGTAGTGGCCGGGAAAACAGTACGTCAAAAAATACCGCTTATTTCATTACTTATTTCATGTGTCATTTTAGCCGGCATTTTACTTATTCAAATACCACAGGCACAATCAGTTCCGTTTAAAAGTTTAATGCTTGGCATTTTACCCGTTGTCATTGCAGCGTTTGCCTACCCTCTTGGTAACCGCAAAATGATGGACATCTGTGGCGGACGCATCGATACATATCAACGAGTTCTCGGAATGACCATCGCCTCCATGCCCGCATGGATTATTCTAGCCATTTATGCAATGGCAACAGTCGGACTTCCTTCAAGCAGCCAAGTAATGCAATCGTTGCTAGTTGGTATAAGCTCTGGTGTCATCGCCACAACTTTATTTTTCATTGCAACTGACCGCGTTCGCGATCATCAAGGCAAGCTCGCAGCTGTTGAAGCAACACAATCAACTGAAATACTCTTTGTCATTATTGGTGAAGTATTGTTGCTCGACATTGCATTCCCAGATCGAATTGCTTTAGCAGGTCTAGGGGTCATCATTGTTGGCATGCTATTACATAGCTACTATACAATGATACTTGGGAAAAAGAGTGCTGTTCAAAGTAGTCCTACTCAATAATAAAAATGTACATTACTAAATCACATTTTAGTAATGTACATTTTTTATTCTAGCGAACACTATAATTTGTAAATCATTGTTTTAGATGTCCCTACTACTTCATAATCTTTAAAGCCAAGTTTTTTATAAATATTAATGGCCGCGTCATTTTCGAGGTCTACGCTAAGTGAAATGTTAATGTATCCTTCATCTTTTGCTTGTTGAATTATTTTACGCATCAGTAAAGTGCCTACCCCTTTTCCCCTTACTTCTTCTGAAACAGCGATTCCGATTTCAGGAGTATTGCAATCTATAAAACCATAGCTTTTAGTATTGTCATCAAATAATCTGTACCAGACAGCACCAACAGCTTGATTTTTTGTGTTAAAGGCAATTAAAGCTCTATCTCCCCTTCTCCCCCAACCTTCATGATATTTTCTTATGTCAGGCGAGTTTAGTAAAGCTTCTTTTGATGGTTTACTTTCTGGAATATGTATAGACTCATATAACATATCTAGAAAGAACTCAAACTCATTCTCTAAATTTCTAATGTAAAACATGAAATAATCACCCCTTCTTATCAAGGTATATTATATATTAAATTGTAATTATCGGTATAACTATAGAAGGTTATATATTTTTAATTAAATGTTTTATCTGCGCGAAAGCGAAGCGGCAGCGACAAAGCGCCCAGCCGGAACGAAATTCACCCCCATGATATGGTGATGAGTTCATTTTTATAGGAATGTCTTGATTTATCGGAATATTATCTCGTTTTATCGGAACAATTGCAGTTTCTATCAAAAAAGATAACTCCATCAAAAATCAAACAGGTGTGGAAAAATAATTCTTTTTCCACACCTGTTTTTCTACTTATTCATAAGACATTAGTATGTTGTTACGTCCATCGATATAACCGTAACCTGGTGCAAATAATTCACCAAAAGACGTTTCCACAACATTGTTAAACGTACCGTACGGTGGTTTTGTGAATGTGAAATGAATGGCACGAACAAACCCTTCTTCTTTCATTCCATACTCCATTCTAGTCACCTTCGAGCCTTCTGTAACTGGTTTTTCAAATATATATTTGATATCATCCTTTTCATAATTAAAAGTTTGTTCTGTCTCATGATAGTTAATGAACTTTTCGTTCTGCGCTTCAAAACGATTATTAGCCGTTTTCTTATATACACCATTCCCATACACTAACTGCTGAAGCGTATCATTTGGCAAGAAAGATGTTGTAATAATTGGTGACTCGTTCGGTTTTATGGTAGCTAGGGCTTTTTTCGGTACACGATACATTTCCCCACCTATCTCAATCCAAGCTGTCGTATTTTTTTCTGTCAAAAACATTACTTCATCAAAACGTTTTAGTTCTCTTAACTTTCCATTACCTTCACCAACAACACCATATCGGATATAGCGTTTCCCTTGGGTTTGCACAGGTTGGAGTGATTTTACAGGAATATAAGTAAAAATAAAATCTTCTCCCCATGTTCCGAGCAATTGCACTCTAAGGTATCCATTTATTTCAAGTCCTAACGATTGAAAAACAGTGCCTTTTGAATATTTCCCTCCTGTACCTGCTCCAGCCATTGGACCTCTTAAATGCTGTGCATTAGCTGTTAGCTTATAGAGTTTTTTATCTCTTTTTATCGTTTCTGCAATGCGAATATCCGTGGCATCAATATAGCCCCCTTTAAACTTTCCTTCAGTTGGGTGCGTACGATCGTAATATAGATTTTCACCAATAGAAATATCATAACTAGGGCCCCCATCTACATACCCTTCCAAGTAATGTGTTCCATAGTCAAAGGCGGAGGGTTGACCATTGATGTTGATATAGCCTGGATTATCATAAAAAGAAGCACGGATGTTCAAAGGTATTTTCTTAAAAACAACTAAATCCGTTGCTTGTACACGGTAACCCGAGCTCATCCAATAAAATGTTTTATTGTTATACTTTTCGATATTATATACTCGGAAATAGCTGTTGCGTTTGACCATCATCGAACTATATGTACCGTTTGCATTCTGCTTATACACTTTTACATCTTTTTTAAAGGTCATTTTTCCCGTTTGACCCTTCACAATTTGTGCCCCATCCCACTGTACATCTGCTTTAGAAGACGATGGGTTGATTAAAAAGGCCACAACGATGAGTAAAGTGATCACATATTTCTTCATTTAATCCCCTCCACTAATTTTATAGTAAATTCCTATTTTTAATTATACTATACTAATCCTTGTTACTGATTAACTAATTACCCTATTTATGGATCGAAAAAAGAGAAACTTATCCATATTGGCATAAGTCTCTGAGATATTCTCTTTATAGGAATACTTTGCTGATTTATCGACACAATTGCAGTTTCTATCAAAAAAAGACGACTCAGTCACAATGGAGTGAGTCGTCTAGAGATTTTTACGTTCCCAAAAAATGAGGGGGGTTTTAGGAGCGTTATCATGAACTAGCAAACTTCTGGAGAAAAGTAGCTAAAGTTCATCCTCTCTACACTGTATTGTAGAGGAGGAATAATCTTTATACGATAATGATAATCATTATCAATTAAAATGTCAACATTAATCTGAAAATTGTTTTAAGTTTTTTTACTGACTACTCTTCAGCGAGCGACGATATTGCCATTGCTTTAACTGAAAATGTAGGAAACAACCTATACAAAATCCTGCAATTGCTAGCGATGAAGCTACAGCAACCATTCCTGTAAAGACATAGCCTACCACCTGCCATTTTAGCCAGAAACCTATAAATCCACCAGTTAAACAAAAGCTAGCAATACTAGAATTGAACTTTTGCTGTTGCGCATCCTCTGGTATATAAGTAGATGGCGCCTTTTTCAGAAACAGCTTCCCTACTCGAATAATAGGATTAAAATTACATAAAACACCAAGTAAATTTGCTACTAAAGGAATGGCTAAAATCCAAAAGACACCTGTTATCCATGTTAGAATGACACTTACAAGAATCGTCCATTGATTAAGTCGAACAAGCGGCCTTGGAATTGCATGAGGCTGTGACATTTTAAAACCTACCTTTCAGATATGTTTAATGTATTTTACTATATTGCATTCCATTTGTGAAGCAAAAATGATTAATTTATAATAAACGTAACAGATGATTGAAAGAAAAGGTGATGACAATGCCAGCATTAACGATGGATCAAGTTCGTCAATTGAATTCCTATAGCATTTATACGACGGAACCAAAGCGGACATTATTTACATTAGCTGATATACATAAAGACTTTTACCATCCTGATTTTTTAAACCTAATGATGGGGATTACAGATGCAGCAACTGAAACGGCCGCTATTTCTCACTTTGCACGCCGCTACGGAATGTTTTTTGCTATGCAACTTTACATGCTTGCCGCCTATGACGAAGTCTGGGATGGTAAACCAATCGAGCTACGCTTTGATGCAGCAAAAGAATTCGATAGTTTTACTGTTGCAATGTTCGTGAACCCAAACGATTGGCGTTATGTCGACGAGGATGAGCGTCAAGCTGTTATTGAGAAGATTCTCTATGATGGGCATGTTATCGTTCAACAGCTTCGTAAAGTGACATCTATTTCCCCACTAACTATCTGGGAAAATTTCTTCGGATATTTACTTTGGCACTATCACATATTGCTTTCTAATCCTGGTCTAGCCGATCAGGCGATGGAGGATATTGAAGCTTTAGAGGACCCTAAAACATGGGCTCGTTTCTCAAACAAATCTTGGTGGGCACAATATACAGGTGGTCAGAGCCCCACTAATTTAGTGAACGTACCAGTCCGAAAATCATGCTGTTTTTCTAAAGACATTCCAGGCTTAATGGCTTGTGGCTTTTGCCCGATGAAATGAAAAACAGCCTTACCTCTCCTATTAAAAAATATAATGAAAAAGAATCCATTTTGATCAATTTTCTATTCAAACTGGATTCTTTTTATTTTTTTGCTATCCAACTTGAGTGTGCTCGATATCTTACGGAGGATAAAAATGATTAATCAAAATCCATTTGAGGTGATTGAAGAGATTTACGAGGAGCATTACAAGTATTTGCGGAATGAAAGAACTTATTATAATTTCACATCAATAGCTATAATACTATTTGTTTCAGCTTGTCTATTTAACTTAATGAAAAGGAATCGTTGATTTTCACGGAGAGTGGCGACTCCTGCGGGATTAGCTTGAGCTGAAAGCCCCGCAGGAACGTAGTGAAGAGAAGATTGAAGCCAAGCCCACGGAAAGCGCCAACTCGGAGTGAAAATCAACTATTGTTTATTGATTCACCTTAATTTATATATTATTCTTTTGTCGAGGAGGTAAGGCTTTTTACTATTATTTATTTTTCATAAACGACGAACCAATCACCTTGATCCTCATACATAGAAGTACCTGTATAACCCTGTTTTAAAAGCTGTTGCTGACCTACTGTATCCCCCATCGATATCGACTTCTTTTCTGTAAAGGCTGATTGCTCTTGTCGCAAGTCTTTATAGAAAATATACCGGAGCTTATCTACATACTTAATCTTCAATCCTTTTACGACTAGCCCTTGGGAAAATTTATCTTTCAAGCTAGGGATATTATATGGCTTTACTGTTGAGCATACGTAATCATATTTTTTTAAATCGATGTGGCCCATGATAACTTGGGCTAATGTTTTTTGTAATCCATAGCCACGGTATGTTGGTGAGACATTCGATATTTCTTGATATAAAACTTTATGAAATTCTTCCTCGGCAATCCCACAATCGTAGCCAAGGTGCTCGTCATCAACAGGTGGGTTCAATAGTGCACGAAAGGCCATTAGCTCATCCCCTACGTAAGCTCCGATCATCATGCCATTGCCGCTTAAAATATAGTCAAACTCCTCAGTACTTAAAGGTTGTAAAATACTTTTGTCTGCTAAATATTCATAAACCTCAAGCTGCAATTTTTCAATTTCTTGCAAATGCTGAAGATTTAATGTTGTAACAAAAAACGGCGTTTCTCCAAGCATACCTTCATAAATTTTCTCCATGTCGCCGCCTCCTTAAGCTGTTACAATTGTTGAGAATTTACATAATTCTTTAAGGATCTCTTCATCAACGTCTACGCCTAATCCTGGTTTCTCATTTAAACAGATAAATGGAACATCATAGTGTAAGTTCCCAACATCCTTAGAGAATTTTAATGGGCCCGTTAATTCTACACTTGTCATTATTTTTTTAGAGAATGCTACATGGAAGCCAGCTGCTGAACCAACGGAAGATTCGACCATTGAGCCGATTTGGCATTCAATGCCTGCCATTTCAGCCATAACCGCTAGTTTCATAGCCGGATAAATACCACCGCATTTCATTAATTTAATATTTACTTTATCTGCAGCACGCTTTGCAATAATTTCGCGCATTTCACGTACACCGCGAAGACCTTCATCAATCATCAATGGAACATCAGATTTTGACTTGATCTCTACCATTCCATCAATATCTTCACTATCTACTGGCTGCTCTAACCAATCGATATTTAGATCCTTTAATGCACGTAAACCTTGTAATGTAGTGGACGCATTGCCCCATCCTTGATTTACATCTACACGAATGGCGATGTCTTCACCAACACGTTCACGCACCGCTTTGATACGAGCAACATCGCGAGCTACCTCTGTTCCGACCTTCATTTTAAATGATCGATAGCCCATCTCCACACGGTTTACCGCCTCTTCTGCCATTGCCTCAGGTGTTCCAATGCTCAGTACATGGGTAATCGGGAATTTCTCATGATAACGACCACCTAGTAGTTGGTACACTGGAACCTGTAACGCTTTCCCTGCAATATCGAAACAAGCAATGTCAATTGCCGCTTTCGCTGCTGGCACATCCTTCACAGCTTTGTTCAATTTATCGTGAAGTTTTTCAAAGGCCATTGGATCTTCCCCAATAATTGCAGGAGCAAGCTGGTTCTTTAATACAGCATATGTGCTTTCCCACGTCTCCCCAGTTACGTGCTCGTCCGGCACTGCTTCACCATAGCCTACAATACCTGTGTCTGTCGTAACCTTCAAAATAATAGAAGGCATTGTATCATATGTAGCATAACTGATGATAAATGGATCAATAAGTGGTAAATGAATTGCAAAAATTTCTACTTGTTGGATTTTCATTTTGATCAGTCTCCTGTATAATAAAGTTGTCGCTAATACGTCGCTAATTATCAAAAAAATATAGAAAAGGAATGTTACCCATGTCTACTAAAATAGCGGTTATCTGCTCTAAAGCATTTATGAAGCGTATAAATAGTATCGCACAAAACATAGAGAATATTCAAATAGATTTTTACCTCTACAAGCAACCTACAGAGGCGCCCGTTTTGTTAAAGGAAATGAAGCCATGTGATGCCCTTTTATTCGGAGGAACGCTACCCTATTTACATGCCCAATCCGCACTGTCCGAACTGCCCATACCTTGGAATTATATAAAACAAGATGAGACGGCAGTTTCTACAACTTTATTATCGCTTATAGCCAATCATACTGTACCTTTAAATAGAATTTCTATTGATGTTATGAATCCAGCTATTGTCGAAAATGTTTTAACAGAAATAGAGTATTTCGGTCCAAAACCATATATCCAGCCTATTTCTATCACGGAACCTACTCAATCTATATTGCATCATCATATCGCTTTGTGGGAGGCTAACAGCATTGACTTTGTTATAACAAGTATTCATAGTGTGTTTGATGAATTACAGGCTCTTCAAATACCTGCAATGCGCATGTTAGATGCAACTAATTCCATTGTACAATGCTTAGAGGAAACGAAATCCCAATCGCTTCTTACAAAATCCGAATCTGTGAAAGCTGTCGTTGGACTATTAGAAGCTCCTGAAGATAAACCGATAGACGATAACATGTTAACGCAAATCACTGCAGCCACGCATTCAACTTATAAAGAAATTTCACCGTATTCTTTTGAGCTATATACGACAGCCGGGCATTTGCAAAAAGCGCTCGAAAAAGAGAACTTACAGAACTTATTACAACAAACCGATCAGTCATTTAAGCTTGCATTTGGTTATGGGCATTCAATAGTTGAGGCTAACCAAAATGCTAAGCACGCATTAACATTTGCTAAACCTTGTGAAATTTATATACTTGATGAACATAAAAACTTGCTAGGCCCATTCCCAAAATCAGAAGTAAGACTATCTTTAAAAACAGATGACCCCTACGTTTTACAAATGGCAAAGCAGACAAGCTTAAGTCCATTGAATATTTCTAAGATAATCCATTTTAGCCGAGAGCGACAATCAGCTCAATTTACTTCTCATAATCTTGCAGAATACTTACAAGTAACACGCCGCACAACAGAGCGCATTATTAAAAAATTAGTGGATAATGGTTATGCTAACGTAGTTGGTGAAGAAATGACTCACCAACAAGGGCGCCCACGTACGATATATGAATTAAACTTTGCGGTCTATTGAAGGTTGAAAAGCCCTCGCAGATGCTGTTGCTCCTGCGAGAGCTTACCTATTAGAAAAGAGTGCATTTAAAGCTTCAAAATTTAGTCAGCCATAACCATATTAGCATCACTTATTTCTTGCTCTTTTTTGCGCTTCTCTTCCGCTTCCATTTCTTCAGGTGTCAGCTTTACAATCGCAAATCCAATATAAGCATAAAAAATTGAAATAATAGGTACCAAGAAGTTAATAATAGCATATGGCGCATATTCCATTGCACCTACACCTAATGTTGCTAAAATAAAGACTCCACAAGTATTCCATGGGAAGAATACAGAAGTTAGTGTTCCCCCATCTTCTAACGCACGAGATAAATTTTTCGAATGCAAGCCGCGCTCTCGATACACATTCGCAAACATACGTGATGGAACAACAATTGAAATATACTGCTCAGAACATGTAGCATTTGTTGTAATACATGCTGCAATCGTTGAAGCAACTAGGCTTCCTGTAGATTTAGCAAATTTCACAATGACATCCATAAGTGCTTTTAACATGCCGGAATATTCTAATACCCCACCGAATGTCATTGCCACAATTGTCATTGAAACCGTATTCATCATTGAATCTAAGCCACCACGGTTAAATAGGTTGTCCACCATGTCATTGCCAGTTGAAATCACAAATCCTTCTTGTAAAGCATGTACAGCCATTGTAGGTGTACCACCTTGTACGAAGATTTGTAGTAAGAATCCTGAGATAATTCCGACAACTAAAGCTGGAATCGCAGGTACTTTTTTCGCTACCAATACAATTACACCAACTGGAACAAGTAATAACCAAGGAGAAATAACGAAACTATCCTCCATTACTTTTAATGTTGTTAAAATACTTTCCGATTGCATTGAGATGTCAGCGAAGCTTCTACCCATAATTCCAAATACAACGATCGCAATGATTAAAGCTGGAATTGTTGTGTAAAGCATGTGCTTAATATGATCAAATAAGTCGGTACCTGTTAAACCTGCAGCGAGATTAGTAGTATCCGATAACGGTGACATCTTATCACCAAAATATGCGCCCGAAATAACCGCTCCAGCAATCATTGCTGCAGGAATTCCCATACTTAAACCAATTCCCATACCAGCAACACCGATTGTTGCCATCGTCGACCACGAGCTACCGATTGCCAGTGCAACAATTGAACACAACAGCATGATTGTTACTAAAAACCAAGCCGGAGAAATTAATTTCAAACCATAATAAATCATTGTTGCTACGACACCGCCGCCAATCCATGCGCCAATTGTCAAACCTACTAAAATAATAATAACAATCGCTGGTAAAGCTAGACGTATTCCCTTATACATCATTTCCTCAATTTCCATCCACTTAAATCCATGCATTTTGGCCACAATTGCTGCTACAGTTGTTCCAATAATAAGTGGTACGTGAGGACTTTGCTCTAACGCAACTACTGTAATTAACATAGCTATAATCATTATTGCAAAAGTCAGAACAGCCCAACCAGCATTAATTTCCTTTTTCATGAATCCATCCCCTTTTTTGCACCAGTTGCCAATCCCCGTTGTCATAGACGCAAATAATTTTATATGTTTTTTAGCATAATATTCAAAAAATTAAAAGTCAACGCAAAAATTTTATGCTTCTCTAGCAATTTCCACTGTTTTAGCGTATAAAAACGTTTTCAAATAGCTATTAAGGTCAATGCAAAATATTCATACATTTCGCTAAAAAGAAAATAAAAAAGAACTATATCAAAAGATTTTGATATAGCTCCCTCTTGCAATCATTATTCGTATTCAGGTTTTTTCTCTAACACACAAGCAAGTACTTTCGCAGCATCTATTAATGCACTTCGTTCAAAAGTCATTTTTGGATGATGTAATCCTGGTGCTAAGTTGGCTCCAATACCAATCATCGTTGCTTTTAATTCAGGTTTTTTAACTGTGTAAAAATGGAAATCATCACTTCCAGGTGTTGAAATTTCCCCTGCAAGATACTCTTCCCCAAACGTTGCAATAATGGCTTCTTTAGCCATACGTGCAGCAACTGAAGAAACCTCAGCACCAGGTGTAAAATCGATCCATTTCCAGTCCATATCAATTTCAAACTGCTGTTGGATTGATGTTAAACCAAACTCAATACGACTACGGAGTAATTCTAGTTGGTTATTACGTTGCGCGCGAATATCCATAGAGAAGCTTGCAGTACCCGGAATAATATTCGTACTACCACCATCTGCAACAATTTTCGTTAACTTTGCAGAATGAGGCTCGAAGGGTGATAAATGTATACTATTGAGCATTTGTTGTACGGCCATAATCACATCGATTGCATTTTTCCCTTGATGAGGTCTAGCACCATGAGCATCAGTGCCTCGTATTGCTCCCTCTAAAAAATAAGCAGCACCATGATGGATAGCAGGCGATATCTGACCAAGTGGTAACTCTTCAATTGGTCTTAAATGAACACCAAATAAATGCGATACACCATCAACAGCCCCGCGCTCAAAGGCTGCACAAGCTCCATTGCCAAGCTCTTCAGCAGGTTGGAAAATAAAACGGACGCGATGTTGCAATGGTCGATCTTTCAGCAATAATAAAGCGCCAAGCACCATCGTAATATTTGCATCATGCCCACATGAGTGGTTAGCTTGCCACTTTCCATCTACTTCCTGCCATAAAGCATCTATATCTGCACGTACAGCAACAATTTCATCACCTGTACCAATTTCCGCAATCAACCCTGGCACATCCCCTAACAAACGATAGGATACGTTCAGCTCATCTAAAATGGACGCAATCTTTTTAGTAGTTTCGAATTCCTTCCAGCTTACCTCTGGGTATTTATGAAAATGATCAAACCATTGATAAAGCGTTTCCTCTAATACTGCATTTGACATAACTACACCTCTATACGCATTTTTGTTTCCCATTATACATGAAACGATTTCTTAAAAGTACATATGGATTTAGAACTATGTATATAAAAAATAAGAGTGCAGCAAGCAAATATCGGAACGGAAATCAACCACACGCTATGTTGATAATCCAAAAATGAATTGTATATGCAAAAAACAAAGAACTGCGTTAAAAGTTATTTCCACTTTTAGCACAGTCCTTCAAATATTTATTATAAACTTGTAAAAAAACCTTCTGGATATTCTTCATAATGCACCATCGTTATTTGCTCCTCATTATTTTCCCCTTCTATAGTAAGCTCCATTTCCTGATCCATTAGATACGTTTCAAATTTTGAGTTCAACAACTTTTTCATTTAATCACCTCTCTATTCAATTTGATAGAATTTTCTGATAATTGTATTATACAATGCCTTTTGGAAAAAAAGCAATAAACGATGCTCATTATGCATAAAACATATAAAAACAATCTACATTTTAGATCAATTTCGACTTAACAAAAAAGAGATGTATCAAATTATGATACATCTCCTTTCAAGGAAAGACTTATAAACGTAAGCCCCTCTAAGCTACAGCACTAGTTTTACCTTTTTGATCATCATCACCGTTCCCTTTATGCTGTGTTACATATTGAATAACAAACATAACCACAAAGATTGCTAAACCAGTCCAATCCGAGAGTTTCTCTGGATAGATGAGAAGTAAACCAGCTGCAAGCGCAATAATGCGTTCAAACCAAAGCAACTTACGATACCAGTAACCTATTACTCCCGCACCTATCGCTACCATTCCTGTAATGGCCGTGAATACTACCCATATAATTTCAGGTATAGTTGTATCAATCATTAGCAATGCAGGTGAAAATACAATCATATACGGAATAATAAACGCTGCAATAGCAAGCTTCGCTGAGTTTACACCAGTTTTAATCGGATCTCCCCCAGAAATTCCAGAAGCCGCAAAAGCAGCTAGTGCAACAGGTGGTGTTATATCAGCAATAATACCAAAGTAGAATACAAAGAAGTGTGCCGATAATAAAACGACTACCGGTACTAATTCCTGTGGTGTATTCGGTGACAATAATGCCACGATCGCAGGAGCAGCAATTGTTGACGTAATGACATAATTTGCTGTTGTCGGAGCTCCCATCCCAAGAATTAGGGATGCAATCATAACAAAAATTAACGTTAAAATAATACTACCGCCAGCTAATTGTACTAAACTATTAGCTAAACTTAGGCCTAGACCCGTTTTCACAACAACACCTACGATAATACCTGCACAAGCTGTTGCTGCTACAACACCAAGTGCTGTACGAGCCCCATCAACTAATGCATCAATAATATCCTTAGGTTTTAAACGTGTTTCTTTATTAAACATAGCAACACCAATAGAAATAAGAATACCGTAAAGCGCTGCACGCATTACAGGTGTACCTGTTAACATTAAAACGATGATAGAGATTATCGGTAATAGAAGGTAAATTTTCTTGAATACCTCTCGACGATTTGGCATTTGATCATCACGCAAGCCTTTTAAACCCACACGTTTCGCTTCAAAGTGAGTCATAATCCAAATACCTGTAAAATAAAGCAATGCAGGTATCGCCGCCGCCTTCGCAATATCCCAATATGATATTCCGCGACCGATAAATTCAACCATTAAAAACGCTGCCGCACCCATAATTGGAGGCATTAACTGCCCACCTGTAGACGCCGCTGCCTCTACTGCACCCGCGAACTCTTTACGGTACCCAAGCTTTTTCATCATTGGAATCGTATAGGATCCAGATGTTACAACATTCGCTACAGAGCTTCCCGAAATCGTACCTTGGAGTGCACTTGAAAATACCGCTACTTTTGCAGGACCACCAATTAATTTACCTGCAAGAGATACCGCTAAATCATTAAAGTATTGACCCACACCTGTTTTGACAAGGAATGCCCCAAAGAGCAAAAATACAAAAATAAATGTGGCTGAAACACTAATCGGTGTTCCAAAAATTCCATCAGTTGTAAAGTACATGAGATTAACAATACTCTCTATATCTTGCCCTCTGTGTGCCATAAAATCCGGGAAGTACGGTCCAAAATAGGCATATATTAAGAAACATACAGCAATGATGGTAATCGGTAGACCTACTGCACGGCGAGCTGCCTCAAGCACTAATACGACAGCTATGAGACCTACAATAAAATCAGTTTGCGTAATGGTACCATTACTATTGACAAGCTCTGTATAATTTATCGTCCAATACGAACCTACTACAATGGATAATACAGCTAAAATATAATCGAACCAAGCTATTTTGTTTTTCGCTGCTTTTTTTCGAGCAGGGAATAACAAGAAAATTAGGGTCAAACCAAAGCCTAAATGTACCGTACGCTGAATTTGCGCTGGGAATTGGCCTTTAATTGCTGTGTAAAGCTGAAACAATGAAAATGCTAGTAATCCAAAGAAAATGACATGTTTCATAATGCCTGATACAGTCCGGACATTGGATTCAATATCATATTTCTCAAGTATTGCTTGTTGCTCTTCAGCCGATATTTGTTCGAATTCTTCTTTTTTTACATCGTCGTTTGATTTATGCTGAGTTGTCATTTCATCCTTACTCCTTTCCATTGTTCATAAAGCGATAAACGCTTCACCTCAAATAAATAGGATTTTCCCCTTTGTAAGTCTTTTTTTAAATCGTATTCATAATTCTCGTAATCTAATACCAGATCTAAATCCAAATCGCCTATATAAATCGTAAAATTTCCAATGATTTCATTGTCAAATTGCAAAAAATATTTACCGTTTCGTTCTGTTAATGTTTGATTTTTCTCTGCATAGCTTGGCATACCGATTGCTAAACTTTCATACTCCATCCCTAACATTTGAATACTTGTTCCGTCTACGCATTTATAATGTTCGAGTACATCCGTTTTATGGATGGAGTGAGTGTATCTAATTTCAAATGTATCCTCAGTTGTAAGTGGTATATAATGCACTGCCGGGTCATTTATACGTGTTTCCGTAAATGCGAATACCTTTTGAAGAGGAAGAAAAATGACTACACTAATGCAAATACATAAAAAAGCTAAAACAATTATTAACGTTCTCTTTCGCACTACATCTGTTCCCCCACTTAAAAAGCTATTCGTACGGAAGAAAAGAGACTCGAAGCTTTACGCAATCCGAGCCTCTTCGTATTAGAAAACCCACATTCAAACTCCGAACGTTCTGTTATTTCTTTTCATCAAAGTATTTTTGAGCACCAGGGTGAACATCAATACTAATACCATCTAAACCTGTCTCCGCTTTGATAAATTTCCCTTTATCGTGGGAAATTTTACCTGTATTATCATAAATAGCTTTCGTCATAGAATAAACAACATCTTCCGGAAGATCTTTTTTCACCGCTAACATTGCAAGTACTGAAACTGTCTCAGTATCTTTTGCGAGACCATACGTACCAGCTTTCACTGTATCTTTTGTATAGTAAGAGTATTTAGCAATTAACTCATCCGCTTTACCCGCATCCATACCGATGATATTTACTTTAGTTGTTGCATTTAATGCCTCAACAGCTGCTGTTGGCGTACCCGCAGTAATAAACGCTGCGTCGATTTGGCCAGATTGAAGACCGTCAGTAGACTCACCAAAGTCAAGGTTTTGTGCTTTGATATCATCCATTTTCAAACCATGAATTTCAAGTAATTGTTCAGCGTTTGCGTAAGTTCCAGAGCCTGGAGCACCTACAGAAACCTTTTTCCCTTTTAAATCTGCGTATGTTTTAATGCCCGATGCTTCCGTTGTTACTAATTGTACTGTTTCTGGATAAAGTGCACCTAAAGCAGCAATTGAATCGATTTTTTTACCATCAAACATCATTGTTCCTTCAGTAGCGTAATAAGCAATATCTGATTGAACAAAGGCAATTTCACCTTTACCCTCTTGCAAAGCTGTCATGTTGGCAGCAGATGCTTGAGATACTTCAGCAGTTGTTTTAATGTCCGTCTCTTTAGAAATTAAATCAGCAAATGTCCCACCTAATGCATAGTAAGTACCCTGTGTTCCACCTGTTAATAAGTTCAAAAATTTCGGTTTAGCAGATGCTGTCGAACTACCCTTATCCGAGTCCTTTGAACTTGTTCCGCTATCAGACCCACATGCAGCTAAAATCAATAGTGCAAAGGCACTTACTAGCATTAATAGCCTGAATTGTTTTTTCTTCATAGTAACCTTCCCCCCTTGGTTATAAATAATAATCTATTTAAAATTATCAAATATAGTATAATAATGTCAATCTATTTATTGTAAATTCAGTCTTTTATAATTATACTATACCCCTTAAAAACCCTACATTTTTGAATTTCATCATTAACTTCTTCGCACTAAGATTATCTACATTAATACACTAAATTCTTTTTCCAAGAAAACATTTTTTATGGCTATATGTATAAAAAATGCATATCAATCATTGAAATAACCTTTTCCTTCTTCTCTAAAGTGAGGGGTTATTTGTTAAGAGGAATGTTATGTAGATCCATTGATTCACGTGAGGCTAGGCGACTCCTCTGCTAAAATTGGATTTCGGAACATTAATCATTTGTTGTCGATTTTTACCCTTAAAACAAAAATACTGTATCTAAAGTGATTTACTTTGGATACAGTGATTTATTTATTGATTTATTGAATAATGCCACAAGCAATTCTTGCACCAGAATTACCGGAAGGATCTGTTTTATAATCGTCCTCTGATTCATGGATGATTAATGTAGTGCCACCATCACGTAACAATGAGTTAGCAGCATCTTTTTCTAAAGTTAACCCTTCAGCTAAGAAATTCAGATCTACCTTTCCATCTTCTCCAACTTCTAAATTCGGAAGATCCCCTAAATGATATCCCTTAGGATTTAACTTCCCATGCTCTTTATGTGTTGGGTTAAAATGCGGACCTGCCGATTCGAATGTTGGTGGCTCACACTTCCCAACAGAGTGAAAATGAATGCCATGTGTTCCAGCTGGCAATCCAGATAGTGCGAGTGTAACCTTAACCCCATTATCCTCTTCCTCAAGATATGCATTGCCATAGCTTTCATTATTTTTACCAATTACTTTAGCGGTTGCAGTTGGTCCTGAACTTGCGTTAACTGCCACTTTTTGCTCCTTCTTCTCAAAGAAACCACAACCACCGACAAATACTAATAACGAAATAATAATTAAGCTCATTTTTTTCATAAAAATACCTCCTCTATTTCAGATGGTTGCCAATAATCCTTCCACTTATGCAATTTCACTTAGATTTTGCGAATAATTGGTATAAGAGTAAATACTGTGGACTTAGATTTTAATGGATGTTGATTCTTTAAAAAATAAAAGGAATATCTCCAATTCAAATGAGATATCCCTTACTTAGCTCATCACCAAAAGTTGTCGATGATATATGTTCAAACGTATGCCATGTATATAGATTGATCTTCGTTACGACCTGGCGACTCCTCGCAGATCAGAAGAACGGAAATCAACTATACGCTATGACAGCACCCTCTTTTCTTACACTAATTCAAAATTTTTACTGTGACATTTTTGACGCCCCACTGACGAGCTTGTCCCTCGGTAGGAATAAATACATCAATTTTATTACCTTTTATCGCTCCGCCAGTATCTGCTGCGATTGCTTCACCATAACCTTCAACCCAAACCTTTGTACCAAGAGGAATTACACGTGGGTCTACAGCAATTACCTTTAAGTTTGGATTTGATCTTATATCTGTTCCATTTGCCGTAATCCCTGAACATCCTTCACAATACGCTGTATAGGCTGTTGCCCGCATTGTTAACGTTTTGCCCGTATTCGCTGGAGCACTTACAGAGTTTGTGCTTGATGTTGTTACTTTCTTCTTACTTATTGTTGTTGCTACTTTTTTCGTTTTGTTTTCAGCAGTTTTAAGTTTTGCCGACGATGCTTTGATAGCTAATGTTTCGCCTACATAAATCAGATCAGATGAAAGGTTGTTCCATTCCTTTAGTTCTTCCACCGACACACTATTTACACGTGCAATTGTAAATAATGTATCCCCAGCCTCAACAAAGTGTTGGTCTTTCATTGGATTATCATTTTTCGTTTCAACTACATTTAAATTTTGCTCTGGATAAAACCATTGCGCATCTGAGTCAATGATTGGCTCATAATCTCCTAAAGTTAAATTGTAAATTTTCGAGATTCCCCACAATGTGTCGTATGGATTAAAAGCGAGTTTTTCCTTTGCAAATGACGGACTGATAAATAGACATACTCCCAAGGTCAATGTTACAGCTAAAGCTAAAGCTTGTTTTTTCATATTTTGAACCTCCATATTTTATTATTTTGCAATCTGCTGCTAGCACACTAGAGTTAGGTACTTTTATGCAAGCTAATGCAATCAATAACTCAGGCTAACGGACCTGATAGTACGAATTATTTCTATAAAAACGGAAAAATATACAACTTCAATGATATTTTTGGTAAATTGGCCATTTTGAAGGAAAACATTAGAACTCTACTTGCCATTTTTATATGTTGGAAAATCGATGTTTTTATACGATAATATGGTAAACGAGGAATGTATGATGGAAATTAATACAATAATGTCTTCTCAGATTATGGAGCTACAACAAACAGTAAAAATGAGTGTTTTGCAAAATGCGCTTACTCTAAATACTGTAGCTGCTGCCGATTTATTAAAAGCTTTGCCACAGCAGCAAGTGACCATATATCCGTACAAAGGGTCAGTCATTGATATTTCCATTTAAAATATTTGAAAGTTGGTGCCCTTTTGATTCGAGTGATAGTAATGGATGATGAGCCATTAGCTCTTGTAAACATGGAGAAAAAGTTAAAGGAATTTAATTCAATTGAGGTCGTTAAATCCTTTACAACTGTAAAGGATTTACTTGCAGAGGGCCCACGCTTGGATTTTCAAGTAGCCTTTTTAGATGTTGAAATGCCTGGCATGAACGGTTTAGAGGTTGCACAGCTATTAAAAGAGTGGAACAAGAATATCTTTATTGTATTTGTCACTGCGTATCGGGACTATGCTGTCCAAGCATTTGAAATTAACTCCATTGATTATTTACTAAAGCCTATTTCAAAGACTCGTCTAGAGACAACTATTAATAGAATCCAGGACCTTCACCTAGAAAATAAATCGATTCCCATACAAATACAAAATAAACCTGTGCTTACAATACAATGCTTTGGCGGATTCGTTGTTTTACATAATAACAAAGCCGTTCATTGGAGAACGCTTAAAACGAAAGAATTATTTGCCTTTCTTTTTTCCAATCTTAATAACCATGTACCACGTGATACAATTATCGATGCTTTATGGGCAGATACAGAAGTCAAAAAGGCAAGAGTACAGTTACATACAACAGTCTCCTATCTAAGAACGACGCTTTCAGCATTGGGCTATTCAGAAGTCATACAGTATGCAAACGGCTGCTATATTTTACAACTAGAGGATTTTCAATGTGATGCCCATGAATTAGAACATATTTTAAATGCTAAATCAGAGACTGGAAAGATTAGTATAGAGAGAGCTGAAGCACTAATACAAAGCTACCAAGGTGACTATATGGCCTCATTAGATTATCCCTGGATGACTAGTAAAGCCAGTTTTATGAACAACAAATTTACGCTTTTGCTTCATGATTTAGTAGAGCATTATACAGCAATACACGATGTAAAAAAACGAGAGCAAATTTTACTTTTAACGATAGAACATAATCCATATTCCGATAAAACCATCCAACAGTTAATGAAGCACTATATTGAAGTGGATAATCGAGCGAGTGCAGTAAAGGTTTACCATAATTTTAAAAACACCTTATTAGCAGATCTCGATATTTTACCAAAGCAAGAAACGACCGAACTATTTAATGCTATATCTGTTGAAAATTTCAACCTTTAAAAGGCATCGAGAAGATAACTCTCGATGCCTTTTATCTTTTATTCATTTTATCAAATATAGAAATCATGGTCTTACCACCATAGCGTGGGGTTGATTTCTGTTCCATCTGGGCGCTTTATAGCTGCCGCTTCGCTTTCGCACAGATAAAATATTTGTTGCTGTCGCTTCGCTTTCGCACAGATAAAATATTTGTTGATACCGCTTTGCTTTCGCTACAAAAAACATTTGTTACTGTTTATGGGCGGATTATATTTCGATATTTATTTCATTATTTTTCAAATGATTTTCAGCGACACAGATACGATTTTTTCCTGACTGCTTCGCCTTATATAACGCCCGATCTGTAATTGTAATTATTTGGTTAGCAGTTTTGATATTTGCTGTAAATGCTGTAATGCCGGCAGACATTGTAACAGGTCTCCCACATGTAGCATCTAACATCGCCTGCTTAACGCGTAAATTCTCCGCTAACGCTAAAGCTGCATCTATTGTCATCGATGGCAATATCATCATGAACTCTTCTCCACCGTACCGAAAGCATAAGCCATGTTGCTCAATGTTCTCTTGCATATGGTTGGCGAAAGCTTTTAAAACTTCATCGCCTACAATATGTCCATAAGTATCATTTATACTTTTGAAGTCATCTAAGTCTATTAAAACGATTACATGTGGCACTTTATTGATGATTAACTCATTTAAAATTTGATCCATCCTTCTACGGTTAGGAATTCCTGTTAAGGCGTCTAAATTCAGCTGATTTGTTAAATTACCTATTTTGCTTTCTGAGCTAGTAGCCATGTTTTGCACTACTTTTTTCAACTTACGTGCTTCGTAATACCAGTCATTAATTTCCTCAAACGTTTGTATTTCTTCTCTCTCCATGCTAGTAGAAAGATTTTTTAAAGGTCGTGCAATTTTGGAAGTAAGCCATACAGCTAATACAAATACTATGACTAATCCTATTAACGAGGGAACAATTATACTTTTTATGAACGCGCTAGATGAAACTACTCTTTCATCAAGTAACTTGTTAACCACTCTTGCCACATCAGGCTCAATCGATTTATCTTGATTTGGTTCTTTTAGTTTTTCTTGTACGAAACCCTCTGTTATTACAGTGATTTCTTTCACATAATTTTCTTGAATAACATTTTTATTTTGCATAAGTATATCATTAAAATTTCGGTAGCTACCCCAAATACTAATACTAGAAGTCGCAAGTACAACAATTACCGTCATACTAACAATAACAAACGATAACTTTAACTTGAATTTACCCACAATAGATCCATTCTCCCATTGATATTTAATTCCTTTATCATACGTTACCCCTCTTAAAGAAAACTTAAAAACTTGAAACTATAGATTTATCATTAATTGATAACAGGGTTTTTTATCGATATTTTACTTCATGCGCTCATTTTCAGCTGGTTTCTACTCCTGTGCGAAGGCATGGCGACAGCAATACAAAGGAGGAAGACGAGCTGTCCTGAGTAGAAATCAGTCCTTTCTGACTAGTCTGAAAGTAGCTTTTTTATAAATTTTTTATTCCAATTTTCTAAATTTCATGGCATGGTAAATATAGGTCTTTTAACTTCTTTCAGCAGGTGTTTTCGTAGCGAAAGCGAAGCGTCAGCTTCAGAAGTTAAAACCTCCAGCGGATATCACGGAATAGAAAAGGAGTTCACAGAGGATGTTAGCCTAAAATCATCGCATCCATGCGATAACGGCTAACTGCCCTGCGTCATGCAGGCCTAAGCACAAAGCCGATTTCAAACGCAATTATGCCGAGGCAGAATTGCTTACAAGAAGAAAATTTGGAGGTTCTTATGTCACTGTTGAAAAAAGCGACTATACGACATTCACTTTTCATTATTTTAATTTTTTTAGTTCTTACTACACTTCGTTTACTATGGCTAGTATACTTTCTCCCTTCCGATGATCAACCAACTATCCAGGAAGGTGTATTTGATATACGGGATCAGCAGCTACCCGATGAAAAAGGTCTTAGCTTAGACGGTGAATGGCTCTACTATCCCGGATTATTAATAGATCCGTTAAACACTGATCATAACAAGTCTCTCCGATCATTTGAACAAGCTACCCGAGTGGTTCCTACACGAGATTCTGAGACAACTGCAGAACGATATGGTTCATACCGTTTAAAAATCTTACTCAATGACAATGCTTCCAAAGATCATCGCTATGCCATTGAGATTCCTTCAGTATCAACCGCTTCAGCATTGTATATTAACGGGAAGTTAGTTGAACAGTCTGGAACAGTAGCTACTGATTCACAAAATCATCAAGGCCAAGCCGCTCCTTATACGTTTTACTTTACAAATGAGCAACCTGAAATTGACTTAATTTTACATGTATCTAATTTTGATACATCAGCAGGCCCTGTCATTGATAAAAGAATTCTATTTGGCTCTGCTGCAGCTATGGCACATCAACAAATGATTAATAATTTATCTCTTGCTACAATTTCAATAGCGCTGATATTGTTCGCACTTTTTAGCACTCTTGTGTTTTTGTTTATACATCCAAAACCAGTTGTTTTACTATTCACAGTAGGGTTTCTATTGCCATTATCAGATGAATTAGTTTCATATGATAGATCTATACTCACTTGGTTACATCTCAATTATGTATGGTCATTTAAGTTATCCACTATTATTTATCTCGGAGCTTCTTTTTTCTTTGTTCAATTTATGCGCGTTTTACTAGTCAAATATCGTCATGCTAAATGCTTTCAGTGGGTCTTTGCATTCTATGCCCTTTCAGCATTTCTCACTGTCGTCTTACCGATTAATTGGTTAAACACAATAAACTCTCTTTACTATATACTTTATGTCATTTCATTTTTATCTGTAGTAGTACTCGCTTTAAGAGAATATCTTGGAAATCAAAAACAGAGTACTGCTTTTATAGCACTGACAGCTCTCGGAACAATAAATGGCATCATGTGGGGATATTTTAAATCCATCTATAATTTTGATATACCAACGTACCCATTTGATTATTTATTTATCATGCTCGGTTTTGCGAGTTATTGGTTTAAACGTTTTTTTGAAAATCAGGGGCAAATTAATCAATTGATTGCTAAATTACAAAAAGACGATGCATTAAAGGATGAATTTTTATCCAGCAGCTCACAAAAGCTATGGGATCCCATGAATAAAATGATTACACTAGGACAGTCCATTTATGATAATCCAAACAATAAGCTCATGGCTGATGATAAACAAAACCTAAAGCATCTAATTGATATCGGGAGGAGCATGTCCTTTACTTTAAATGACATACAAGATTTTACTCGTTTAAAGGAAGGTAAGTTACATCTTCATAAAAAGAACGTTAGCATTCAAAGTGTAGTTTATGGTGTTTTTGACATGTTACGCTTTATAACAAGTGGCAAACAGATACAAATGAACGCAATGATTCCTAGGTCATTTCCTCATGTAGTGGCCGATGAAAATCGATTGATTCAAATTCTTTTTAATCTCCTACACAATGCCATTAAATATACGAGTGCAGGATCAATAATAATTAGCGCCCGTATAGAAAATAATATGGCTGTTATCCATATCCGTGACACTGGGTTAGGAATGGATAATGCTACCCAAAGTCGACTATTTTCACCTTACGAACAAGAAAATGACAACAATAATGGAATCGGTCTCGGGTTATTAATTTCAAAGAAACTCATCGAATTGCATGGTGGCACTTTGCACATACATTCTATACCTGACAAAGGATCGGATGTTTATTTCACATTGCCATTAGCCAAGGCAGATATTAAGGAGGAGCAACCCTTTTTCGAGGAAAAGGACATGGAACTTCCTGTTGAAGAAAATAAGGTACCAGCGATAATGGAAAAGCGATTTAATATTTTGATGGTCGATGATGACCCTGTAAACTTAACAATTATGCGCAGTTTATTTGCAACAACAGAATATGCTGTTACTACTGTTACTAGCAGTGAGAAGGCATTAGAATTGCTACAGCAAGATGAGTGGGATTTAGTCATTATTGATGCGATGCTACCTTATATATCTGGCTATGCATTAACTGAAATTCTTCGAGAACATTACTCGTTGCTTGAATTACCTGTCTTAATATTAACGGCTCGAAATTATCCTGAGGATGTTTATATCGGTTTCGCCCATGGTGCAAATGACTATGTGACAAAGCCCATTAATTCTTTAGAGTTAAAGGTAAGGAGTAGAGCCCTAATCGATTTGAAATATAGCATCAATCAACGACTACATTTGGAAACAGCTTGGCTTCAGGCCCAAATACAGCCTCATTTTTTATTTAATACATTAAATTCAATTGCATCCCTTAGTACGATCGATACAGATCGAATGATTGACTTAATGCATCATTTTGGTGAGTATCTCCATGCAAGCTTCGATGTGCGGAATTTACAGCGAGTTGTGCCACTTAAGGATGAGTTAGAGCTAGTACGATCATATCTCTACATTAACCAGCAGCGTTTTGGGGACTTATTAAACATTGAATGGGATATTGATGACCATATTAATATTGAAATCCCCCCTATCTCCTTACAAACATTAGTCGAAAATGCAATTCGTCATGGTGTATTGAAACAGGAAGAAGGCGGTACAGTTTGTATCCGTATTAAAGATTTTCTGGATTATGTAGCTGTAAGTGTTATAGATGATGGCGTCGGAATTGATCCAAGTATAATAGATGAGCTACAATCCGGCAGCCATTCGTCAAAATCTGGTGTTGGTTTACGTAATACAGATTTACGTCTTAAAAGGATTTACGGACAAAGGTTACAAATTAAAAGCACGATAAATGAAGGTACAAATATCACTTTCCATATCCCTAAAAAATAAATCTAAGAGGTCATCACCTTCCCAATTGGGTTGGTGGTGGCTGTTTTTTATAATTTCAGGGTACAATCACTATATTAAAGTAAATACTTTTAGCTCTTCGCCAAAAGGTGATATTTATTAAAGCACATGCTAGTAGCAACTCCTTGAGGATTAGCGCGTCTCCGCAAGTGAAGTGGCCGAATGGAAATCACACATTATGCTTACGAGCCGTATTTATGGATATTTAAAAATCAGGATACATTAATAAAGAAAGGTCGATACTATGCACAAAATATACATAATAGAGGATGATCCCAATATTTCAAAGATTATTGTAGAGCATTTATCAAAATACCAATTCGAATGCTATACCGTCCAGCAATTTAATCATATAGTAGAAGAATTTCAAGCTATTCAACCACATCTCGTTGTTATGGACATTAACCTACCAACCTATGATGGGTACTTTTGGTCGCGCAAAATCCGTCAGCTATCCAAATGCCCGATTATCATTGTATCTGCGCGAGTGAACGACATCGATCAAGTGTATGGTATTGAAAATGGCGCGGATGATTTTATCACGAAGCCCTTCTCGTTAGATGTGCTGATGGCCAAGGTGAATGGTCTTATTCGTCGTACATACGGGGAGTACGCTTCTTCCGAATCTAATTCAATTTCCATTGCTAATACAACTTTAAATGCGAATACCGTTCGTATTTATACGGAGCAACACGAGAGTTTGTTAACGTTAAAAGAGATGCAGCTTAGCAAATTACTATTTGAAGCTTATCCTAATGTTGTCCCTCGTCAAAAATTGTTAAGTGCTATTTGGGATGATGAAGCCTTTGTTGAAGAAAACACTTTATCTGTTAATATTGGCCGATTACGCAAAAAATTCGAGGCTATCCAATCTAGACTAGAAATTAAAACCATTCGTGGACTTGGTTATCAATTATCGGAGGCTGAAGAATGAAGCTTTTCTTTCGAGATCATCTAAGTGTCATCATTCTTTATTGTGCATCCTTTCTTTTATTACCTTGGATTATTCATTCATTAGATGATCTTTCTTCACATTATCTTTATTTTATCTTTCTCGTTAGCTTTATATTTACTATTTGGCTAATTGGACGTTATTATCGCAGAAAAAAGCTCTATGCTCATTTACAGAACAACACATTAACAAGTAATGATCTCCATCTGCATGAACCACAGTCCGGGATTGAGCAAGCCTATAGCCAAAAATTACGGCAAATGCAATATTTATACTTAACACAGCAGCAATATTTAGAAGAGCAAGAAAAGGAAAAGCAACTTGTGATTTCACATTTTGCTCATCAAATGAAAACGCCATTGTCAGTTATTCAGCTGATTATCCAATCTAATACAACTAGCCAATCAGAGCACTTGCAAACAATTGATCATGAATGCGAAAAGCTGACGTTTACCCTCAATCAGCTACTAACTTATGAACGCACGTCCAACCTAGTAGCTGATTTAAAAATAGAAGCACTCTCCTTAAAAAAACTTATGAAGGAAGTTGTTAATGATTTAAAGGATTATTTCATTGCCAAAGAAGTTTTTCCAAAAGTGACGATAGTTGAAAATATAATTTATTCAGATCGAAAATGGTTAAAGATTGTGCTTTATCAAATTATCAATAACGCTATAAAATACGGTGAGTCTCAAAGTTCTATTCAAATCATTTATGATGGGGCTACTTTAAAAATTATAAACAACGGAGAAACGATTCCTGAGAGTGAAATTTCACGCGTCTTTGATTTATTTTATACAGGCGTGAAAGGTAGAACGAGTGGCGAAGCAACTGGTATAGGTTTGTATTTAGTGAAAAAGATTTTAACTGTATTAGAGCACCCTTTTACTTTACAGTCTAATGAGCGCGTCACTACCTTTTCCATAGACTTTTCAAAGAGCGTGAGAAAATCATGATTATATGCTCGTAATATGACAAACTTGTCATATTGATGTCATACAGCCAAATAGGTAAAATGACGCTCCTTCTTTATACTTAAGCTATTCAATAAAAGTAAGGGAGTTGTTCAAAGATGGAAAATTCAATCCTACAAGTGACCAATCTGCAAAAAGAATATATCGGCGAGATCACCTATAAGGCATTGAATGGCATAGATTTTCAGCTTGGCGAGAATGAATTCGTAGCCGTCATGGGACCTTCTGGAAGTGGGAAAACTACTTTTTTAAATAGCGTATCAACAATTGATCGCCCTACTGCCGGCAAAATTCTTATCAATGGTAGAAATCCTTATGCACTAGATGATGACGAGCTTGCAAAGTTCCGTCGTTCAGAATTAGGCTTTGTCTTTCAAGATTTTAATCTTGTACACACATTAACGGTGAAAGAAAATATTTTATTGCCGTTAACTTTAGATAGTTTACCTGCTGATAAAATGCAACAACGACTTAAACATATATCTCAATTTCTTGGAATTGAAGAACTTCTTTCAAAACGAATTTATGAAATTTCCGGTGGGCAAAAACAACGTGTCGCTATTGCTCGTGCGGTAATTCACGAGCCAAGTTTATTGTTGGCAGATGAGCCTACAGGAAATCTCGATTCTAAGGCAGTAAATGATGTGATGAACTTATTTAGTTCTATTCATTCAGATCTGAAAACTGCAATTTTAATGGTAACACATGACCCTTATGTAGCAAGCTTCGCCAATCGTATTATCTTCATCAAAGATGGTAAATTATATAACGAAATTCATCGTGGTCATAATCGCAAACAATTTTACCAGGAAATCATGGACACACTCGCTTTCTTAGGTGGTGGACATCATGAGCTTTAATCATATTGTCGTTCAAAACATTTTACGTGATAAATGGACTTATGTTTCGTATTTCCTTAGTAGTATGTTCTCTATTATTATTTTCTTTTTATTTACAGTCATCGCCTTTCATCCAAGTCTTAATAGTTTAGATCCAAGCTCAACACTTGGTATTTCATTATTACTAGCAAGCATGCTCGTTTATTTGTTTTCATTTCTTTTCATTGCGTACTCAATAATGGCGTTTTTAAAGAAAAAAACAAAAACATTAGGTATTTTTATGATTACAGGTGCTTCGATGAAACAGATTCGTACGTTAGTCTTTCGTGAAAATATCCTAATCGGTGTAATGGCGATTATTTCAGCAATCATTTTTGGGCTTGTCATTACGCCCCTTTTCTTACTAGGTGCCAAGGTTGTTTTAAAAGCAGAAACTTTCGGAATGTATATGCCGATGAAAGCAATTGCTTTAACGGTTGGTTTATTCCTTCTATTATTCGTTGTGATTTCTAGAATAATGACAAGATTTATTAATAAGGAAGCGTCCATTCAACTATTAAAAAGTGATGCTGTTATTGAAAAATCGATAAAACCACATTATCTTTTATTATTCGTTAGTTTTATTATTTCAACTACTTTAGCCTATTTATTAAAAATTGATCATGAGCTTATAAATAGTTTCGGTATCCTTTACTACCTAGCATTTTTCGCAAGTATTCTTTTTACGGTTTATCTCATCATCTCACAAGGAATGCGCATCCTGCTAAAAGCTTTTGAGAGATCGTCAGCCTATTTGAAACAAACAAATATGCTACTGGCTTCCAACCTAAACGCGAAAATGAAATCGCACGCAAATATGCTCTTTTTAATCACGCTCTTATTAAGCGGTGTATTTTTAAGTACAAGCATTTTATTTAGCTCTTACTACAGTGTTGAAAAGGACAGTGAGGCAAATTATCCATACAGCTTTCAGTATATTGCTCCTCCTAAGGCTGACCCAAGTAAGGTAGAAGCTGATATTGAAAATCTTGACAAACAATTATCTACAGTGGACGCACAAAAGTATTTTATTGGCTTTAAATCGAATGAAGAACGCCGTTTTGGCTATATGTCAATGTCCGATTATAACTTGTTACACAATGAAAAGGTTAGCTTAGGTGCAAACGAGTTTATAGCGGTTGCTGGTGATCGCAAAATGTTACCAACTACTAATGTAAGTGATGATAAATACCTGAAGGACTTTAAGCTTGTATCTGTAAATGACAAAAATCTATTAACAACAGGTTTCCAACAAACATATTTCATTGTACCTGATGATGTTTATAACAAAATCGAATACCCTGTCTACAAAGCCTACTTATTTGAGCTAGATAATTGGACAGCACATACAGAGCTGGCGAAAAAAATAATGGATGATTTCCCCAATGTATATGAGAAGCGTTATGTAACTTCAAAAATCGATTTGTATAACACTGAGATGTTTGTAAAAAGTGTATTGTTCTTTATCGGTTCTATGTTGAGCTTAATTTTCTTAAGTGCGGCGATGAGTTTACTTTACTTCTATTTACAAACGACACTCCTTCAGGAAAAAGAAAAGTATTTAGGTATACGGAAACTCGGGCTATCTAAAAAAGAGTTATATACGGTTGTCTCTAAGGAGTTAGCAATCCTTATATTTGTACCATTCGCGATAGCAATTACGATGCTATTCGCTACATTATTTGCTATGCGAACAATGGTTTCCGCAGCATTTTTACAAGTCTCTATGATGAGCTCTTTATGCTTCTTCGCCTTGTTCCTCGTTAGTTACTTATTTATTCGCAAAAGCTATTTCAAACGATTGCTAAGTAATTGATGAAAAAAATCGCACTCCTCTCAGGGTGCGATTTTTGCATATTGTTGAAAAACTATTGTGCAAAACGAGGGATTGATTTCCGTTCCGACTGAGCGCTTTGTTGTTGCTGTCGCTTCGCTTTCGCACAGATAAAACATTTGCTGCCGCTTCGCTTTCGCACAGAGCAAAGCTTCCTGGGGGCGTCCGATGAGCCGCTTGGGCCAACAGATGTTTTTTGCGCGAAAGCGAAGCGGCAGCAGCACCGATGTTGGTCACGAAGGGGTTATCACAGGATGTGATGCTCCTAGCCTTCGTTCCCCTACTTGCTTGCTCCAGGGTCTCGGGCCAACAGATGTCTTTTGCGCGAAAGCGTAGTGCTAACGAAGCGTCAGCAGCACGATGTTGGTCACGGAGGCGTTATCACAGGATGTGATGATTTTAGCCTCCGTTCCTCTATTGCTGATCCCCAAGGAGTCGCTCAGTCTCCACTCCAATCAACCACTTCACATAGCGTGTATCTTTTGGTTTATCACTCTAATTTATAGGAAAAAAACGAAACTTCAGCCAATTGATCTTTTTTGTGCTAAAGCGCAGTGCAACGTAGCGGCAGCAACATTCAAAAAACTTAGGGTTCGATTTTTTGTCCTTTACCAAAGCACAGGTTTTGCTACCATTAGCCATAACATGATTAACAATAACCAAATGTACATCCATACTTTGCGATGTAACAAGGACACAAACCTTTGTTGGTCATAGGCAGGTGTATTAAATGTCTGTAGCGTCGGTTTGAACGCTCTTGCTAAAAAAACAATGGAGGCAAACATCACGAGAAACGTAAGAACAACCCACGAAGTACTCCAATGATAGCCCACATGCCACATTAATAAAATACCAGATGCAACAAGAACATGCCCCGAATGCTTGACGATCGTAATTGCTCCTTTAAAAGACTCAATATATGGTGGCATTTCAACATGAGATGCTGTACGCATTTTCTTAACAATTGTTAAAACAACGAACAAAGGCCCAATCGAAAGAATAGCACTTAAAATATGTATGTAAAGAAGAAGTGTATAAATTGAAATCATGATGCTTACTCCTCCCTTTTAATCAATCCCCCTCATTATAGCATTCAATACAAGTGTGCTTTATCGTCAATTGTGAATCCTTTGTAAACGTAAAATGAATCATTGTTAAGTTGTTTGAAATTTGCACAAAGAGGGAAAGGATTATAGTAACATGCACTTATAGTACAAAAAGGAGTGATTTTTATAGGTATTCATCAATTTTTTACAAGTCTTAATGACTTAGAGCGTATTATTCGTTGCCCTGGACGCTTCAAATTTGAAGAGCACAATGTGGCTGCTCATTCTTGGAAGGTATCACAGTATGCGATGTTCTTTGCCACACTTGAGGAAATGAACGGAGCTACAATTAATTGGAAATCATTGTATGAAAAAACCATCAACCACGACTTTGCTGAAGTGTTTATCGGCGATATTAAAACTCCGGTAAAGCACGCGAGCCCAGAACTTAAACAAATGCTTGCACACGTAGAAGAGAAAATGATGGAGAAATTTATTATAGATGAGATCCCACAGGAATTTCAGGCAGTCTTCTTTGAGCGTATGAAAGAAGGTAAGGATAAAACTATCGAAGGTCGCCTACTTGAGTTTGCTGATAAACTTGACCAATTCTACGAAGCCTTTGCTGAGTTAAAACGCGGAAACACCGATAAAGAATTTGTGCATATGTATCAATCAGCTCTTTCTAAGCTTTTAGTCATTCCTCTCGAAGCTTCGGTTCACTATTTCCGTACGGAGATTCTCAAGGATGCTGTGAAGGAAAAAACACACATCGATATTCAAGCTTTGACAAACGAAGTATTAACATCAAATTAAATAGGTGCATGTACAAGTTTTCCGAACGAATTAGCATACGGAAGGCTTTTTTTATTTTCCCCAAAAAGTCGTATAATGGAAGAAGACCGATTGGAGGGAAACTTTTGTCACAAGATTGTTCAATTGTAGAGGATTTATTACCTTTGTATAAAAAACAAGCGCTCCAAGAAACTACTATAGAATTTATCGAACAACATTTAGCTAATTGTGAGCATTGTCGACAGCTCGCTACTTCAAAGCAATCACTAGGCTATCATTTACTAATGAAAAGAACAGTAACAATTCTCCACCTTGTTTTTATCGTACTATCCTTTATGTTTGCCATTAACTCATCCTTGCTTGGTAATCAAACAGGCTTTGCAGTATCTTACGCGATTTTCGGCTGTCTTACTTATTTCTTTTATAAAAATATTTGGATTGTTTTTGCCATCAGCTTTATACCTGTTTTCGTATGGGCTATTATTAATAATATCAATAACTCGCTCTATGTCACCCACTACTCCTTAACGGAAATTGGTACACTGTTAATTGGCGCTAGCTACATAGCACTTTTACATACTATTTTTGCCCTATTCGGAGCTATTTTTGCGATTCTATTACGTAGGTTTACAACATAATGTTTCATCTTGCAGAAAGAAGTTGTTGAATGATTATTCAATAATTTCTTTCTGCAAAACGAGGGGTTGATTTCCGTTCCGGCTGAGCGCTTTCCTAAGGGCGTCCGATGAGCCGCTTCACTCGCGTTGCTCGCTGCAGGGTCTCGGGCCAACAGGATGTTGGTCACGAAGGCGTTATCACAGGATGTGATGTTCTTAGCCTTCGTTCCCCTATCGCTAATCCCCAAGGAGTCGCCCAGCCTCCACTCCAATCAACCACTACACATAAGGATATATCCGAGGCATTAACATCCTTTATTCATCCCTTTCAAAATCCGTGACATCCGCCGGACGCTTTATTTATTCAGTAGGTTGTTTAGACACCTACTGAATATAAATAAAAAAGAGTCGGTTTAGAATAGCCTTGTGGCGCTTCCTTTCACGACTCTTTTTACAGTAATTATGCTTTTTTAACGAACTCTGACTTTAATTTCATTGCACCAAAGCCATCGATTTTACAATCAATATTGTGATCGCCTTCAACGAGACGAATGCTTTTCACCTTTGTCCCAATTTTTAATGTTGAAGAACTACCTTTAACCTTTAAATCCTTAATAATTGTAACGGAATCGCCGTCCGCAAGTAAATTGCCATGGGCATCTTTTACTATTAGCGTATCTGCCTCCTGCTCCGTTACATCTGTGCTCCACTCATGTGCACATTCTGGGCATACAAAGTTCGTTCCATCCTCATATGTGTATTCAGAATTACATTTTGGACAATTTGGATAAGCTGCCATTTCTGCTTCCTCCCTTTCCTTATTTACTAGGTAAACCCTATATATGCTCCTTTATCTTACATACTCCACCTTACTAAGTAAAGATTGTTCGTATTTTTCGTTCGCATTTGTGAATAATGTATGAATCTGTTTCAAGCTTTTGAAAATATTTCATTCTGAGATATGTACCATTTGGAACTCTTGCCCATTGACTTTTTTGTACAAACAAACTTACTTGCAAGTTTGTTTAACATGCCTTATTATATCCTTAAAGGCTGCATTGTTCGTATAATATTAAGTTTTAACCTTTAAGCTGTAAAAGGGAGTTTTATTATTGGAGTTGGAATGACGGGCCTCACACTAAGGTGCATGAGGATAAGCAGGAAAGCTTCTGCGAACACCCACTTTGAGGAGTGGTGGTTTAAAACTTTCTATAATAACTACGGCATACGCGGCTTTTTAATTTAATCATACAGCCACAAGGCTTTGAGCGAATCACTCTCCATTATTGGAGGGTGATTTTTTATGCAAAAATTTAAAATAACACGATAAATGCACCCTCTCCCTTTATTTGTTTACAATATACTTATTTTACCTTTCACCTTTATTTATCATTATTCCCTAGACAACATTACTTATCATTCTCCGTTCGTCATTTTAAAGATTGTGACTTTAGGGAGATTGGATATCTGGGTATTAATCGATTTGTTTATGATTGTTATCGGCAAATTCAAAGATAAAGTAGGTTATAAACTTTACCTATTAAACAGCAACGAATAACGCCCTGGTTAACTATGGTTGGCACTTTTTTCAGGTAGAGAAATACATAAAAGAATGGTAGAATTCTGAATGGTAATGTAGTAAATAATTACTACAAAAAGAAAGGTGATTAATAAAAATGCAACAACGAACTTCAGAAAAAAGCTATATAGCAATGATTTTACTATGTTTCTTTTTAGGCAGCCTAGGAATACACCGCTTCTACGCAGGTAAAATTGGTACTGGTATTTTAATGATTATAACTTTGGGTGGACTAGGTATCTGGACATTGATCGATTTTATTATGATTATTATCGGTAAATTCAAAGATAAAGAAGGAATGGAAATAAAACCTTCTTAACAATAAAGAATAAGGCGTTGGTTAACTGCGGTTAGCTGGCGCCTTTTTTTATGGAGAAATGAATCTAGTGTACTTCTTTCCTTTTGTGAATTATTGGGAAATCAGTCTTAAGGCTGAGAGATAGTACCGCCTTAAGTTTGTTTTCATTAAAAAAGGAAAAGTGTTACAATTACACCATAAAACATTAAGTAGAACTTTAAAGTTTATCACCGAAAGCCCGGGATAACATTTATTAAACATCGCATTAGAATGCTCATTTATCTTAGCTCTTGGGCGAATCTAGAAAAGAAAGGAGATATTTATATTGAGTATGAAAATATGGTGGGCCTTAAACACTGTATGGCTATTTATTTTTGCTGCTGGGGCGATATTTATAGGCGTAAGAGAAGTTGATTATGCAGGGGTAGTTCAAACTCCTGAAGTTAAAATGATATCATTCATTATTTTGGGAATTGTATTTTTATTTGTTGTATTATTTCAACTACTGTTACTCATCTTTATTCATTTTGCCAGAAAAGGTACAAGTAAAAGTCTATCCTGACCGATCCCCTTCTACTCTCCCTAAACTGTACCGTTAGACATTCCTGAAATGCAAAAAAATTGAACTGCACACTTTAATCATAAAAAAACTGCACCCCCATAGACACGTCTATTGGGATGCAGTCAACTGCTTATTTTAAATCATTATGCCTCAGCATAATGGCTTCCAGTGTTAAATAACAAAACCAACAATTGTAGCCGTTAAGATACTAACGAGTGTGGCTCCATACAATAACTTCAAGCCAAAACGAGCAACTACATTCCCTTGTCTTTCGTTCAACCCTTTTACTGCTCCGGCAATAATACCGATAGATGAGAAGTTTGCAAAAGATACAAGGAAGACTGAAATGATAGCCAGTGTATGCGCACTCATAGACTTGGCTACTTCTCCAAGGCTTATCATTGCAACAAATTCATTCGTCACTAATTTTGTTGCCATAATTCCTCCAGCCGTAATAGCATCTGCCCACGGTATACCCATTAGGAAAGCGATCGGTGCAAAGATATAACCTAAAATATCTTGGAAGGATATACCGAAAATCATATCAAATAACGAATTGATTAAATCCATTAATGCTACGAAACCGATAAGCATAGCTCCAACAATGATGGCTACTTTAAATCCATCCATAATATATTCTCCAAGCATTTGGAAGAAAGATTGCTTATGCTCATCTTCAATTTTTAAAATATCTTCGCTTTCTTCTACTGTATACGGATTAATGATCGATACAATAATAAACCCACCAAACAAATTCAGCACAATGGCCGTTACAACATATTTGGGTTCGATCATCGTCATATATGCTCCAACAACTGACATAGAAACTGTCGACATTGCTGATGCACATAATGTATACATTCGCTGTGGACTAATCTTATCTAATTGTTTTTTTACAGTAATAAATACTTCTGATTGACCTACCATCGCAGAAGCAACAGCATTATATGATTCCAATTTCCCCATACCACTTACTTTACTTAAAAGTAAACCTATCCATTTCATGACGAAAGGAAGAATTTTGAAATGCTGTAAGATCCCTATCAATACAGATATAAAAATAATTGGTAATAATACATTTAGGAAGAAGGAATACTCTCCTTTATTCGCTAAACCACCAAAAACAAAAGTTACGCCCGTACTTGCATAAGCCAGTAAATGATCAAATACTTTTGTAAATCCTTTGATTAGAACATAACCAAACTTTGTATTTAGCAGTAATGCTGCAAAGATAAATTGGATGATTAACATAATAATTATGTTTTTATATTTTATTTCTTTTTTGTTTTTACTCATTAACAGAGCTAAACCAAAAACAAGTAACAATCCACAAAAGGATATTAAGTATCTCATATGTTCCTCCATATATATGATAATTTTTTTGGCGTTCGATATCCTAAACTATATACCCGTCTTTCCGTTCATTATGTGCTAGTATTGAAACTTGAATAACAGCCATAGATCTTAAAACCGAAAATATGTAGATAGTCAGACGTCAGACAAATCACTTCACTATACATTGTTTTCACTAGCAATTCAATAGTTAAAAGAAAAAAACTACGCGAAAAGTGTATACGCTTACAAAAATCGTTATAAAAAAAGACCATCATAAATGATGGTCTCAGCTACCTACAAGTTTTTGTAAACTTTATTCAATTTATACTGATTTATAAAGATAAATTGCTGTCCATAAATACTTGACCATCCATTACATACGAAATTGATTATTATAAAAGATTTTAGGCATTAACATTAACATTTCAGTTTCTTTATAAAATTTAATGCTTGTTGGGTAGATTCAATAAGTAATATATCCTCTTTAAGTTCCCTTAACCTCAATGCTTCTTTAAAGCATTTTTCTGCCTCCGCTATTTCTCCTAATTCTAATAAGCACTTTCCTTTATGTTGTATGGCAAAATCCAAATATAACAAATTATTGTTTGCTTTACTTTTATCTAAAACTTCGTTGAAGATTCCTAATGCTTTCATTGGATTACCGTTATATTTAATGGCTTCTCCTAGGCGTATTAATGACATGATTTCTCGATTGCTGTTGTTCTGATTGCTAGCAATAGTAACACATTCAGTTAAAATGTTAACGGCTTTTTGTGGTTCCTCATAAATTCTATATAAATTCCCCAGCGTGCCCTTTAGAAAATATTTCTCATCTTCATTCGTTATATTTGCTAGTAAATTTTCAGCAATGTCTATAATTTCTTTTATTCTTAATGGATTAGAAGTTTTTTCACGAAGATACTCATTGCTATCAAAATAAATTATTTCGCTTAATGTCAAAAGACAGTTTTTAAACTCTGGAAAATTCATTTTTTCGATGCCTCCCATAGATGTTGATTAATACAAAATAAGATAAGGCTAGTTTTGATTTTATGACATACTGGAACAGATGACTAACGTCTGTTATCTATTTATGCAACTCCATTTTAATTAAATTTTTAACCTTCCTTCTTTTTTGTATAATTCACCGCCATTTTGCGCATATATGGTAGTAACAAGGGAGGTTATCACATTGAAGAAGTTATTTTATTTGTTTTTACTAGCCACACTTTTATTATCAGCTTGCGGAAAAAATACCGCTCCAAAGGAAGTTGCAGTCGATAAAAATACTTCCATTGAAGATATAGTAGGCGCTATCGTTAAAAATAAATTCACTGTTGAAGAAAAGAATGGTATCGTAACAATCTCTATACAGGATACTGATGTGAACAAAGGTATGAAAAGTCAAATGTTGAAGGATTCCACTAAAATATTCGCAGAGCTGTCTAAGCTACAAAGTGTGAAAACTCCAGCTATTAAATGGTATGCTCCATTAACGAAACCTAATGGGAATCAATCTATGACTGAGCTTTTAAATATTTACTTTAGTGAGGAAGATTTTAAAAAGACTAATTGGGCAAATTATACCCAACTAAATATTGAATCCATCGCTACTCATTATCATCAAAGTGCTTCTTTAGGACAATAGACCATTCCAACGACAAGATACCCCTCTGCGTATAGTGGAGAGGTATCTTTTTTTATTGCCTCTAACAAAAGTTTTTTTGCCAACCACCTATTTCGTCTTTCGCTACTCAAGATAGCAAACGAATACTATACAGGGTATATAAACCATGAGGCAACAACACTGTAAGGACGTTCACCTATCTATTTAAATCCCCTCTGTGTTCATTAATACGAGACGCCAACCATCTGGATCTTCAATTGTGACACCTTTTTCAGCCCAATATGTATTTTCTGGCTCCACTTCTGGATAGCCCATTCGCAATAAACGTTCAGCAATAAGCTGGATAGTTGAACGCTTTGGAATATAAAGTACGAGCAAATTATCCTTTGTTGGCGCTAGGCAAGGACTTCCGTCAATATGCTCTATAAATTCTAAATGATAGTTAGCATTCGGAAGGCCAATCATGATACCCGTGTAGCCTCGATGTCCTGAAAAAGAGCCTATTTTTTCTAACCCTACACCTTCGCAATAAAATTCTTCAATTTCCTTTAATTTATCTGTCGGCCTTGCTATACGTACCTGTGCCACCTGTAATTCATCAGACCATTGTTGTCTCATAGTTATTTTTCTCCTTTTCTATGATTGTATAATGACACAATAGCTCTAAAAAACAGCCAATAGTCTGAAAAATAATAATAACCTTCACGCTCGTCTTAAATACCCACGGAAGAAGGCCAAATACCCGCGATGTTGGTTGAAATACCCGCGAAGCGACAATACTGCTTTAGAAAATCACTATATCTGCACAAGCTAACGGATTTTCTTTCTCTAAATAATAGTCCTCTGCTGGCCAATACCGTCTTTTATATTTACTTAATCGTGCCTCATAATTTCCTATATAGGCATCCCGTCGCAATACTCTATCCTCTCTGTTTTTTCGGGGTAAATCTATAAATAAACGATAATCATAGAAGTTTCTCCATTCATGCCTCAAAAGGAATATCCCCTCGATAAGAAGAATACTATTGGAATCTAATTTTATTATTCTATCGCTAAGGGTATCTGCTGATTGATTATAAAACGGAAGCAAAAGTTGTAATTTATTATTATGTAACGGCAACAGCATATTATTTTTAATAAACTCAATATCCCATTGTAAATAATAGTATTCATACCATTCATCGTAGCCAGTATCATAGCGTTTACTTCTTTCTACGATATGATTATCTATATGAATTAATGCTACTGCACAAATAGATTGTAGCTCCTCCGCTAATTTGTTAGCTACAGTGGATTTTCCTGCACCACCTAGTCCATCAATCGCTACAATGAACGGCCTCTCCGTACTAGATCTCACTTTAAATTGTTTTATAATATCGCTTTTTAGTTCATGTATATCCAATGATCAACACTCCTATTGAAAAAACCAGCTCTTCTAAAGAACTGGTTCCATTCCATTTATATTGCTAAGGCAACGTTAAATGAAGCAGCTGTCTTCTCTTTTACTTCCTCTAACGTGACACCCTCTGTTAATTCTATCAGCTGCATGCCCTCTTCCGTAAAGTCGAAAACAGCTAAATCTGTTATTAATCTATGCACAACGCCCTTGCCTGTCAAAGGTAGCTCACATTGTTTTTTTATTTTTGACTCACCGTTTTTATTGACATGCTCCATCACGACGACGACTCTTTTCGCCCCGACTACAAGGTCCATGGCGCCTCCCATACCCTTCACCATTTTCCCTGGAATCATCCAGTTTGCAAGGTCGCCTGTTTCAGATACTTCCATGCCACCTAATATAGCCAGATCGATATGACCTCCACGAATCATAGCAAATGATTCAGCACTGTCAAAGAAAGAAGCGCCAGGAACAGCAGTCACCGTTTCTTTACCCGCATTAATTAAATCAGGATCGACCGCTTCTTCGGCTGGGTATGGACCAATGCCAAGAAGACCATTTTCTGATTGTAAAAGAACGTCATAATCAGCTGGAATTGCATTGGCCACAAGCGTTGGAATACCAATTCCTAAATTGACGTTCATGCCGTTTTGTATTTCTTTTACCGCTCTATTTACGATTTGTTGTCTTGTATCAGCCATTACGCATCCCCCTTTTTCACCGTCAAACGCTCAATACGTTTCTCATAATTGCCACCTAGTAAAACGCGCTGCACGAACACTCCGGGCGTATGAATATGATCTGGATTTAGCTCTCCTACTTCAACAATTTCCTCTACTTCTGCAATTGTAATTTTCCCCGCCATTGCAGCTAGAGGATTAAAATTACGTGACGTTTTTCTGAAAACTAAATTGCCTAGCTTGTCTGCCTTCCATGCTTTGACAAGGGCAAAATCTGCGACAATCCCTTTTTCTAAGATATATTCCTTGCCATCAAAAACCTTTACTTCTTTACCTTCAGCAATGGGTGTTCCAACGCCAGTAGCTGTGTAAAAGCCTGGAATTCCAGCACCGCCTGCTCGCATACGCTCCGCCAATGTACCTTGAGGTGTCAATTCTACTTCAAGCTCCCCACTTAAAAATTGCTGCTCGAAAATTTTATTTTCACCTACATAGGATGCAATCATTTTTTTGATTTGCTTATTTGCTAATAAAAGCCCTAAACCCCAATCATCCACACCGCAGTTATTGCTTACAACTGTTAAGTCCTTTGTTCCCCTTTGGACTAGCGCTGCAATTGATTTTTCAGGGATACCACAAAGCCCGAAGCCTCCTACCGCTAATGTATCTCCATCTTTAATATCTGCGACGGCTTCCTCAAACGAATTCCACACTTTTCCCTTCCCCATATCGAAACCCCCTAAAATTTCTCGTTTATTAAGAAAAATTCTACCTTACTATCATTTTACAAGTAAAGGAATTAATTAGAATACTATTTATTCTAAAAGTGCATAAATCAATTTTCAGAACGTATTGTATGGAGTAGCTGCTTTAATGCAAAAGATTGATATGTATTTTTCTTTGTAATAACACCTAAACGCCATGGCATATCAAAATTTAGTAACGGTATAATTTTGACATTTTTGTTTGTCTGCTTTGCGGCAATTGAATATGGTAAAAGCGTCACCCCTAAATTCGAGGAAACTAGCTCCACAATTAAATCCCATTGGGAGCTTTTATAGCCAACTATTGGCGTAAATCCTACGCTTTTGCATGATTTAATGACATAATCGTGCAATGTGAATTCCTCTGTAAAGATAATGAATGTTTCATTTTTTAAATCTTGTAATAGAATACGTTCTTGCTGAGCTAATGGATGCGACTCATTAATAAAGACAAAAAATTGGTCTTCCACAAATGATTGGACAGAAAATTTCCTTTCATCTGTAGGTATAACTACGATTCCCATATCAACATCGCCGTTTTCTACTAATGTCCCGATCATTTTAGCTCCACGTTCCACTAACTCTAAATGCACATTTGGATACTGCTTATGAAACTTCCGTGCGATTTCAGGAAAGAATAGGGTCCCAATTAGCGGTGGAATCCCTAATTTAATCGTACCTGTTTTGATGTTCGACAAGTCATCCAGTAGTATATGTAAATCATGTATAGAGCGTGTTATTTTTTGTCCTTGTTTATAGACGATACTACCTGCGTCTGTTAATTCTATGTTGCGGGTAGATCGGTTTAATAGCTCTACATGAAGAGCATTCTCTAGTTTTTTAATACTTTTGCTTAATGAAGGCTGTGATATAAAGGATTCGCTAGCTGCCTTTGTAAAGCTCCCATATTCAACAACAGCCATAAAAGCTTTTAAATCTCGCAACTCCATATAGATACCCCCTATTTATTCTAATTTGTTATAAAAAATATTCCTAAAATCCTTATTTAGTAATAAATTCTCCTCATTTTCAACTAATCCTCCTTCTTGAAAATTTGTACATCAAGTACAAGAGCAGTAAGGCTTTTTATAATGTTAAACAAAATTTACACTCACAATAGTCACCGCAAATTTATTTCTACATTACGTTGATTTTATTGTACTTAATTCCTATTTTATCTTTATTTATTCATTTCTCTATGTAAAATTAGCAATAAGGGATGGCAGAAAAGGAAAGGGGATTTCTAACATGAAAACGTTAACAAGAATTTCGAATGCAATTATGGAAAAATATTTACCTGACCCATACATATTTGTCACGATACTCACAGTATTAGTATTACTTTTAGGGGTTGCATTAACAGATTCTTCTCCGCTCGATATGGTGATATATTGGGGAGATGGTTTTTGGGAACTCTTAGCATTTACCATGCAAATGGTGATTGTCTTAGCAGCGGGTCATATTTTAGCGAATAGTCCTATCTTTAAAAAAGGATTATCAGCCTTTGCAAGTAAAATAACAACACCAGGCATGGCAATTATCATTATTACATTCGTTTCACTAATCGCTTGCTGGATTAACTGGGGATTCGGACTTGTAATTGGTGCCCTTTTTGCAAAAGAAATAGCTCGTCATGTTAAAAAAGTAGACTATCGTTTATTAATCGCCAGTGCCTACTCAGGCTTTGTTATTTGGCATGGCGGATTAGCTGGTTCAATTCCATTATCCATTGCGACTGAAGGCCATAAGTTTGCTGACACTATGGGCATCGTGCCCACAAATGTTACATTATTTTCAACCTATAACTTGTTTATAGTTATTGTGATTCTCTTCACTTTACCGTTGTTTAATCGTTGGATGATGCCAAAGGACAAAGATACAATAGAGGTTGACCCTGCTTTATTAGCGGAAGAAAAAACAGAGCTACCTAAGCCCGAGAACAACTTCGCGAGCCGCTCTGAGCGTAGCTATATTTTAACGATTTTAATCGGCATAATCGGCCTTGTATATTTAGTACATCATTTTGCTACGAAAGGCTTTGTTCTTGATTTAAATGTCATTAATACGATTTTTATTGTGTTGGGTATCATTTTCCATGGAACACCACAAAGCTTCCTTGCTGCTGCACAAGATGCTATTAAAACAACAACAGGCATCGTTTTTCAATTTCCGTTTTACGCGGGAATTATGGGCATGATGACCGCTTCTGGTTTAGCGACTGTATTCTCAGAATGGTTCGTTAATGTTTCTAATGAACATACATTCTATCTGTTCACATTTTTCTCAGCAGGGCTTGTTAACTTCTTTATTCCGTCAGGTGGTGGACAATGGACGGTGCAAGCTCCTATTATGCTAGATGCTGCAACCACATTAGGTGCCGACTATGCTAAAACAGCTATGGCTATTGCGTGGGGTGACGCTTGGACTAATATGATTCAGCCATTTTGGGCACTCCCAGCCCTTGCAATTGCCGGCTTAAAGGCTAGAGATATAATGGGCTTCTGCTTATTTATTTTAATCTTCACCGGCATTATTATTAGCATCGGCCTCCTTTTCTTCTAACTAGATATAGAGTGTTCAAGCTTCACGGATTGTATATCCGTGAAGTTTTATTTACTCTTTGAGTGCAGTCAAAGAGACCTTTTAAAATGTTGTTCGGGCAAGTTTTAAAAGAATTGCCCTTTCGTAAAAATTACTTTTCCTCTTGCTCCTCACGTTACGTTATCTTTTACAATGTAGATAACAACAAGTACGAGGAGGTAATAAATTGTCTACACATTATTCAATTGGCGAGTTTGCTAAAAAAACTGGTGTAACCATTCGAACTTTGCATTACTACGATGAAATTGATTTATTGAAGCCACCCTTTACATCTGCAGCTGGTAGAAGGTTTTATTCAAATGACGATATCATAAAAATCGACTTGGCCTCTTTGAATATTTGGATAAGAAAGAAGAAAACGAGCGAATTAAATCAATTTTAGGCGTTTAACTTTTTAGCTTACTGTTCTAACAAAGGGCTTTCGTTAAATTCCGATTCACGGAAAATCAACACAAGTTGTACAAAAAGGTACTAGCGAATTGCAGTACCTTTTTGTATGCTAATTAATTTACCTTTTAACCTGCAATGTTGCTTTTTGTACTAAAAAAACAGAACCCGTTACCTTTTAGTGGGCTTTTTCTAATGCTAGCTTAATGCCAAAACCAATTAACACTGCACCTGTCAATCCTTCGATAATAGCCTTCGTCGTTGGCTTTTTCATAAATGCACTAATTTTATCCAACAAGTAAACATAAAATACAAACCAAAATCCTGTTAACGCAGTATAAATAAGCCCCATGATAAGAAACGGCATAAATGTACCGCTCTTACCATCTACAAACTGTGGTAAAAATGTTAGAAAAAAGACAGCCACCTTTGGGTTTGTAACGTTCGTTAAGAAGCCTTGCTTAAAGCATGATTGCTGTGAATATTTGTTATCAATTTGAGTTTCGTCTTGCACAACAGGAGACTCCGTACGTATTGCTCGTAAGGCCCATAAAGTTTTAACACCTAAATAGCATAAATAAACCGCTCCGACGTATTTTAAAATGGCAAATACATATGCTGACTTTACAATAATCGCAGAAAGTCCAATAACCGCTGCAAAAGTATGAATCAATAATCCACAGCATGAACCGAGTAAAGTCTGTAAGCCTCCCTTTCTGCTTACGGTGAGTGTATTTTTTGTGGCAATCGCCGTATCCGGACCAGGCAAAATAATTAATAAAATGCACATTAATAAAAAGACAGATATGTTCACCATTTTAAAGCCTCCTTTTCAGTCAGAAAATTATAAAAATAATTTTAACATATGTATGCCCATACAAAAAGACGCGAGGGAAAATTTATCCAATGTATTTATAATTGACATATAACCTTAAGGTGTTATATATTCATAACACCTTAAGGTTACATTTCTTCGTAAAGGAGTTCATTTTAAATGACAGAAAAACTAGAGAATATTGTTAAGACAGTTACACTTAAAGCACCGATTGAAAAAGTATGGGAAACTGTAACGGACGCTGAAAAAATTGCTTCTTGGCTAATGCCAAATAATTTTAAGCCAATTGAAGGTCACGAATTTACAATACAATCACCGTTTGGCCCTTCACCATGTCGAGTAGAACAAGTAGATGCCCCACATTTTGTTCGTTTTGCATGGGATACTGATGGATGGTTTGTCACTTTTGAATTGAAAGAAATTGGTGAGCAAACAGAATTTACGTTAACACATGGTGGCTGGAAAGAAGCTTCGCACATCATTCCTAAAGCTAATATGCCTGCTGCAGCTATTCGTACAACAATGGATGGCGGCTGGACAATGCTTATCGGCAAAAAATTAAAAGAAGTTGTGGAATCACAATGACACCGCTTGCTGTAAAGTATGATGTTTTTCAAGCAATTGCTGATCCAACAAGACGTCATGTCCTACAGCTACTTGCCACAAGTGATAAACCCATATCACTTATTTCTGAGAATTTTTCTATAAGCCGAACTGCTGTCGTGAAGCATTTAAACATTTTAGAACAGGCTGAACTAGTTTCTGCTCAAAAAAAGGGACGGGAAAAAGTTTACACATTACATGCAGAAAAACTAAAGGAAATTGAAGACTGGCTACAGTACTTTGATTTATTTTGGGATAATAAATTGGCACAACTACAAAATATTTTTGAAGAAAATTAAACGAGGAGCTGTCCTAATAGTAGGGACAGCTCCTCGTTTAATAAAGATAAAATAATCCACCATTAATAATTTCTATTTTAATTTTGGTATCGTATTGTTCCTCTAATGCCTTCTTTTCAATTTCATAGCATTCTGGTTTGTCTTCTTCCTCTTCATAAAAATAATCGAGCACTCGCTGATCCCGTTGCCATCGTTTTTTTGCTTCAGTAGCCCATGAATGGTCATCTTGTTCAATAATCTTTTCAATAGTAGCGTGTAATCTTTCGAGTGCTCTAAGGGGCTTGATGATAAATTGAACATGAAAAGCATTGTCTGCTGGAACAGTGTCAAATTCAGATGCACATATCGTCTCCTGAAATTCCTCTTTGATGATGCCCGTTAGCAAGTTTATGCCAAATGAATAAAGCATTTCTTTCGTTTGGTCGCAGCAATACGACACTTTAAAATTAACACCTAGCCATGGCGTAAGGATAACTTGCCCTATTGCGTTATCTACCTTCTCAAAAAGCTGAACATACGCTCCTAGCTCCCTTGTCGCTTGAAAAAGCTGGTTCATTCTCGGTGAGCCGAAATGAATGGCTTCACCATAAAGATTCCCAGTTGATGCTGTCTGATTTGTAATGAAAGTTACTTGAGCTGGATTTGCCTCACTATTTGTCGCTTCTACGTATTGCCAATAAAAAGGGCGATTCATAATTCTTTTATCGATATCAGCTGTTAATTGTACTGTAAGATAATGTTCTTCTTCACTTATAATAGGGCAATCATTTTCATTAAAAAATTGTCGTAAATAACTATGAACTTGCTGTGGATACATGGGTCCTTCTCCCTTACACTATACAGATTCTTTAAAGTTAGATAGAATCGCATCTAAATCGCCGACTACCTTTTCGAAAACATCAATTTTCGTATGAAGTAATGCTAAAATATTCTCTTCAATCGTATTGGCAATAGCCAAATTATAAATATGAACATCATGCTCTTGCCCTAATCGATGCACACGACCAATCCGTTGCTCTAGCTTCATAGGGTTCCAGGGCAAATCATAGTTAATAACATGATGGCAAAACTGAAGGTTTATCCCCTCTCCGCCTGCCTCAGTTGCGATTAAAACCTGTGCCCTTTCCTTAAAAAGATGCTTCATATAATCCCGTTTGCTTTTATTATATTTACCGTTGAACAGGACACTCGTTATACCGTTAGCATGTAAGTACCATTGCAAATAAATTTGAGTAGCTCTATATTCTGTAAAAATAATCACTTTATCTTTGGCCTGTTCAACTATTTCAAGTGTCTTTTTCGCCTTTGAATTCACTTCTAAGGCCATTAATTTTACTAATATATCTTCAATTTCTTGTGATTGTGCATTGTCTTCCATCATTTTAGATAATGTTAAAGCTGTAGCCTCTTTACTACTACACATTTCCTTCTGCAATGTAATCATTGAAAAAGAGCCTGTATTTTGAAGCGTTCCGAGCAGATTATAAACTTCCTCTTCTTCCTTAGTGAACTGGATAGGAACAATTTGAACACGGCGATTCGTCCATTCAATACCCGTGTCCTCCCGCCTATTCCTCACCATCACCTGATTCACTAATTCCTTTAAATAATCATTATGCTCTAAATCATGCTTACTTGCCGAAAATGCAGATTGAAATGTATCATAATTGCCAAGATGACCAGGCTTAAGTAAAGAAATAAGATAAAATAATTCAAAAACATCGTTTTGAATCGGTGTGGCTGTTAATAGTAAACAAAACTTTTTCTTTAAGCCTTGCACGAATTCGTAAATTTGGGTTTTATGATTTTTTAATTTATGGGCCTCATCGATAATAATCATGTCGTAATTCTGCTCATAAATACGCTCTTTATGAGGACTTTTCTTCGCCGTATCCATACTCATAATAAGGACATCATGGCGCTCAATCTGAACATTTTTTTTATAAGCTACTGCCGGAATGTGGAACTTTATATTTAATTCTTCAACCCACTGATTAATAAGCGAGGCCGGAGCTAATATTAATGCTCTCTTAACAAGGCCACGAATCAAATATTCTTTTAAAACCAAACCTGCTTCAATTGTTTTACCAAGACCCACTTCATCAGCTAAAATCGCTTTACCATTCATACGTTCAATAACTGTTTCCGCTGCTTCCAACTGATGCTTAAGCGGTGTTAAATTTGGTAAATACTTTGTCGCCTGTAAACCTGTGAAATCAGTAATTAATTTCATTTTTACAATTTCATAATTCATCTTGTACAATGTCCAGCTATCCCATTTTCCAAGTTCATTCAGTTTATTGATAAAGCCTTCTTCCCATTCTGACGACCTTTCTATTCTCATGATCATCACCTCATGCTATTATTTCTAGTTTAGGTTGTCCAAAAAAGAGAAAGCTATGTTAAGGTTTTGCGAAAGAAAAATTAAATAGCTAAAGTATACTCCGGCAAAACGAGTAGTTGATTTCCGTTCCGGCTGGGCGCTTTGTAGCTGGCGCTTCGCTTTCGCTACAGATAAAACATTGTTGCTGCCGCTTCGCTTTCGCACAGAGCAAAGCTTCCTGGGGGCGTCCGATGAGCCGCTTCACTCGCGTTGCTCGCTCCAGGGTCTCGGGCCAACAGATGTTTTTTGCGCGAAAGCGTAGTGCTAACGTAGCGGCAGCAGCACCGAGGTTGGTCACGAAGGCGTTATCACAGGATGTAATGTTCTTAGCCTTCGTTCCCCTATCGCTGATCCCCAAGGAGGCGCCCAGCCTACACTCCAATCAACCATTTTACATAGTATTATCTATGTTGTAATACCGTATTATTTTCTGTAAAGTTCTATTGCGTATGCACCATGATTACTGAACCTGCAATATTTGTTACCATGTAAATCCAACCTTTTAAACAAATTAAACATATAGGACCTTATTTTCGTACTTTTTTAAAGAATAATGGTATTAAGATAGTCTTTTTATTCTCTTCCTTTTTTCATACAATTAAAGAAGCATTACTTTCCAAAAAATAACGTTTATATAAATGAGAGATTTTATACCCCATTGAACGAAGTTTACATATACCAAGGAGGTCATTATGAATATTATTGAAGCATTATCAAAGTCATTGCCTTACATTCATTTAGCTATGAAGGGTGAGGCCATGATGGCATTAGTAGACAAAGAGAGTGAAAGTATTGTTGTTTATTTAGCTGGGAAACGATTAGATGCTGGTTATAAAAACGGGCAAAAAATTAATCCAGATGATGCCATTTTACGTCTCCCGCTTAAAGGGAAAAGCACTGATTCACCTGTACCAAAAGAGGTTTATGGTATAGATTTTAACGGATTCTCTTTTCCCGTTCGTGAAAATGGGCATATTGTAGGGGCGCTAGCCTTTGGATTACCTATTGATCATTCTCTCCAAATGGAAAAATATATTCTTACCATGAATGATATTATTCAAAACCTACAGGATAAAGTACATACAATTGCCTCTAATTCAGAGGAACTAGCCGCAACTAGTGAGGAAATCAATAAACAAACACAATTTGCTTTAGAGGACGCTGAAAAAACAAACGGCATTACCGATTTAATAAAAAATATTTCTCGTCAAACCAATTTACTCGGATTAAATGCATCAATCGAAGCAGCACGAGCGGGCCAACATGGTGCCGGATTTAATATAGTAGCGCAAGAAGTTCGCAAACTTTCTACAGAAACAACTACTGCTACTGATCACATTGAATCCTCACTTCGAAGCATCAATCATAATCTTGAAAATTTAAAACAAAACATGACTCAAATAAATGGTGCCACCAACGAACAAGCCCAACTTGTTCAGGACTTTAGTGAAATTATTGATGAGCTTAATACGCTTAGTCTGGAAATGAAGGGTTTTATGTCTAAAGTTATGAAATAAAGGGATATATCAACGGAAAACTCCGCCTCGATTTCTGTGGTCAAATCAAGATCACATAAGTCTGCGCGGATTTTTTTACTTTTGAGCGCTTTTTGAAATACAAAAATTTTATACGATAGGATTATTCTTTGATACACTATTAAAAAATGAAAGAGGTAAAAATGAAGAGAAAAGTATTTATTTTACATGAGATTTATGGCGTCAACGATTTTATAAAATTGCAAGCTGAAACATTCAGTAACGTCAACACTACTGTTGAATGCATTTCTTTATATTCAGAGAGGAAAATATTTCCATACGAACAAGAACAGGACGCCTATGAATATTTCATAAACGAAGTTGGATTTGATGCTCCTCTCGAAAAACTGACCGAAAAAATATTGGAAGATAGGACTCATTATGATGAAATAATGTTAATTGGATTTAGTGTGGGCGCAACATTAGCTTGGAGACTATCTATACTACCATTACAAGGAATCGTTTGCGTTTATGGATCACGCATTCGTCAATATATGGATATAATCCCCTCTTGTCCGACACTTGTTATTTTACCAAGTCATGAGAAAAATTTTAACGTCCATGAATTAAAGAAAACACTCGATGCATTACCGTCTGTTCATACGAGACAATATCCAGGTCAGCACGGTTTTATGGACTTCAATAATTCAAACTATTGTGATGAAAGTTATTCACAGGCACATGCTGAAATCTCGCAATTTTTCGAAATTAAGACCTGTCAAGGAGGACAAAACAATGAACCAAAATGAAAGCATTATTATTGATCCTTATATAGAAGGAGGAAATGTAATTTATCCAAACTTCCACCTATCCATGCAGCCTGGCATTATTATTGGCATCCACACTGATGTGTCAAAAATACATACATTAATACAGTGGTTTTCGAAGCAAAGCAATACGTATACATATTATCGTGAAAATGCCTTGTATGAGCGACTAACAGTTCGGGAATATATCAAATTTTGCATAAAGCTTTTCAATGCTTCTTCTAAAAAGCTAGAGGATCTATTAACATTATTTGCTTTAATGGAACAAAAAAGCATGAAAATCAGCAAACTTTCCAATGGAGAAAAGCAACGTTTAAAATTGATTCATACATATCTTAATCAGGAACCGATACAAGTTTTAGAAGAACCATTCCAAAATATGGATGAATTCTCCAAACAAAAAGTGATTCAATTATTGGATGTCCTTCAAAAGCAAAATAAAACAGTCATTTTACTATCTAACAATTTTGAGGATTTAATCGTTTCGAGTACAGAAATACATAGACTAGATGCAATGGGCTTACATGCATTAGATGTGAACGAAGATGAGGCAGAACTTGCGCCCCCCTCTCTTGAAAGTGCACCGATTCGACTTGATAAAATCCCAACAAAGAAGAACGATAAAATCATTTTATTTAATCCTCCCGAAATCGATTATATCGAAAGTGTTGAGGGGGTTGTTTCACTGTATGTTACAGGTGAATCCTATCCATGTACATTGTCACTAAATGAACTTGAGCAAAAATTGACACCGTTCGGCTTCTTTAGAAGTCATCGCTCTTATATCGTTAACTTACAAAAGGTACGGGAAATCATTACATGGACTCGCAATAGCTACAGCCTAGCCCTAAATAGCAATGAAAAGACCGTCGTACCTTTGTCGAAAAATAAACTCGCTGATTTAAAGGAAATACTCGGAATTTAGTAGATTTCCCAGGAAATAAACGACTCCTGTCAGCTAAACTATTTCTCCACTAACGATCATTTTACTGCCTTTCACCTGTATTTTAATGTTGAGATCCTTATTGTCCCTTAAAATGTAGATATCAACAACAACACAGGGAGGTTTTCAAATGAACGCAGTAATCGATGTTCAGCATTTGAAAAAAACATTTAATAAGGAAACAGCATTACAGGATGTTTCCTTTACTATTCAAAAAGGGGAAATATTCGGCTTTCTTGGACCTAGCGGCTCCGGAAAAACTACTACTATTAAAATATTAACAGCACAAAGTGAAAAAACGGATGGCGACGTTTTACTGTTTGGTCGCCCAGCAAATGAGATGAAACAAAGTAACAATCGTAAACGCTTCGGTATTTTAACAGATAATAGCGGACTATATACACGTCTTTCAATCGAGGAAAATTTATTACTATTCAGTAATTTATATCAATTGCCTAAATCATCCGTAAAAGAGGCTTTAGATTTTGTTAACTTATATGGTGATCGTAAAAAGAAAATTAGTCAGCTTTCTAAAGGAATGATGCAACGTGTTACGCTTGCACGTGCCATCATGCATAAACCAGAACTATTATTTTTAGATGAGCCAACTTCAGCACTCGATCCTGTTAATACACAGCATATATATAACGGCTTGCGCAAATTAAACGAGATGGGTACAACAATATTTTTAACGACCCACGATATGAGTGAAGCAGAAATACTTTGTGATCGTGTAGCCTTCTTACATAAAGGGAAGATTCGAGCGATTGGTGCTCCAAAGGATTTGAAAAAAGAGTTTGGCGATGAATCGATTACAGTTGAATTAAAAAATGGTACTAGTGAGGTCATTCAAAATGGAAAACAGGATGCAGAAAAACTGTTTCATTGGATGCAATCTAACGAAGTTTCTCGTATTTATACGAACGAGCCTACACTAGGTAATATTTTTATGCAAATAACAGGGAGTGATTTAGTATGAACATTTCAATGACACGTATTCAGGCTATTTTAATGAAGGATTATAAGGAATTTTCACGGAACTATGCGGTATCAGTTATGGTACTTATGCCACTTGTTATGGCATTTTTTATTAATAAATCGGGCTCAACTACTATCGCCGCCTATTTCATTACAATAAATATTGCATTTTCTATGGTGACTGCCTATGTACAATGCTGTCTAATTGCAGAGGAGAAAGAAAAAAATACGCTTCGTAGTCTAATGCTTTCCCCTGCTTCACTTAGCGATATTTTAATTGGTAAAAGCTTGTTTGTCCTTATACTTACAATGGTAGTTGTAGCATTGACTATTTACATTGTTGGCTATAGCCCAGCTAATCTTTTCATCTTAGCTATTACTTTAATACTTTCGACTGTGTTCTATATTGCAATAGGGACATTATGTGGATTATTCGCCAAAACAGTTATGGAAGGATCTCTTATCATTCTACCTGTTATCTTTATTTTCCCGTTTGGTCCTTCTGCCCTGGCATTTTCATCTAACTTTCCTATTTTAAAAATCGCAGAGTGGTTACCAAGTTCTCAATTAGTGTTATTAGCAGAGTCTTTAGAAGGCACATACACTACAATGGATGTTATTATTCCAATCGCTACTATCATCGCATGGTCACTAGTAGCTTGGATTGTAACTGGATTTATCTATAAAAAAAGAATGGTCGACTAATGACCATTCTTTTTTTATATAATAATTTCTTTATCCCAATTTCTCAGCTGCGCCGACTAGCAACTGCTGCAAATGTTTTTTCACTTGTGGCCATTCTTGCAGAGTAATGCTGTACATCACAGTATGGCGTGTTGTACCATCCTTCCGCACCATATGGTTTCGTAAGACCCCCTCCTTTGTTGCTCCTAAACGTTCAATCGCCTCTTGAGACCGTAAATTTTCGTGGTCTGTTTTAATTTGCACACGTTGTAGATTAAGTACCTCAAAGCAGTATTGTAATAATAAATATTTGCAATTCGTATTTATGGCCGTGCGCCAAAAAGCAGGTGTAATCCATGTAGTACCTATTTCAAGTCGTTTATGCGTTTCTTCAATGTCCATAAACCGAGTCGACCCAATGATTTGTCCAGATTTTTTATCCACAATTACAAATGGGAACTCCGTTTTTTCATGTTTTTTTTCTAATGCTTTGTCCACAAAGTTATTCACATCGATCATCTTCTCTATTGTTGTGGGCATGTGTGACCAAATCTCTGGATATCTACCAGCCTCAAATAACCCTTGCTTATCCTCCTGCTCTAATGGCTTCAGAAATACTGCCTCATTTTCTAATGCTATAAAATTCATTTTGTGTCCCTCCTTTTTAATATTTAACGGCATTTTTGATATGATAGATAGAACCAATTCACAAAAAACTCACCGTACCAGGAGGTGCAATGTTTTGGAGTTATCGATTTCATTTACTGGAGATACACCGAAATACGTGCAAATCTACGAGGATTTAAAACAAGCAATTTTAAGTAAGAAACTACTGGCCCATGAGCAATTACCTTCTAAAAGAACCCTTGCTAAAACGCTTGATGTAAGTGTCCATACAGTTAAGGAAGCTTATGAACAATTACTAGCTGAAGGTTATATTTATAGTAAGGAACGCTCTGGCTATTTTATCGCGACTTTTGAATTGGAATGGGGACAGCAGCGAAAACAGCACCTATCCACAGCTCTACCATCAACTACATATACTACAACCTTTGATTTTAATAACGGACATGTGGATAAGGAAGCTTTTCCACTTTCGATCTGGTATAAGCTGTTGAAAAAGCACTTCAATGTGGATAATTTAACAACAAGTCCTTGGCAAGGAGAGGCTATATTGCGTACGGAAATTGCTCGCTATGTTGAACGATCAAGAGGCGTTACTTGTGAAGCATCACAGGTGTTTGTTTATAGTGGTACACAAAATCAGCTTCAAGCTCTCTGTCACTTTTTTGGCCAAAAAGCACACGTTGGCTTAGAGGAGCCTGGCTTTAAAAGAGTACGTGCAACATCGCAACAGTGTGGATTAACAACCCATGCTATTCCTGTTGATAACTTAGGGGTAACCATACCGAAAGAGTCCATCCACATGTTATACACAACACCTGCGCACCAGTTTCCGCTTGGGATGGTCATGCCTGTTGAACGGCGTGCAGAACTTCTGCAATGGGCTAATTCTGCGAAGGCATATATTATTGAGGATGACTATGATTCCGAATTTCGTTATAAGGGGCTCCCTATTCCCTCTTTAGCAAAAATGGACCAGCTTCAACGCGTTATTTATTTCGGAACCTTTTCCAAAACACTAATCCCAGCGCTGCGCATAAGCTACATGATTTTGCCCAAATCGTTAGTCGAAGAATTTATGCTTTTCAATCAAGAACAAAAATCTGTTGTTTCCAAAATCGATCAGCTTGTGTTAGCTGATTTTATTGCTCTAGGTTTATTCGATAAGCATTTAGCCAAAATGCGCACTATTTATCGTAAAAAGCAACAAGCGTTACTAGCAGCGATTGAGGCAAACTTTTCTAAGGAATTCGAAGTAATTGGTGAAAAATCTGGGTTACACATTGTTATGAAGTTACCAAAAAGGCTTTCTGAACAGGATGCCATAAGGCTTGCCCAGGAGGTAGGAATCAAAGTCTACCCATGTTCAACCTCCTATCAGCAAGCCTCAAAACATGCTATGGTCATTATAGGCTATGGTGGGCTAACCATTGAGCAAATCAATGAAGGCGTCGCGTTACTTGCAATAGTTTGGCAATCATCCACACCAAAATAATTTCAAGTTAAAAACTTAAAAAAGATGACTCCGACAGTACAAATCGGAGTCATCTTTAGAATCGTTTAATCAATATTTATATCTACTACTACATTTTTAAGGTATTCATCAAGATTCCCTCTATTTACATCCTGCATAATATTTGAGGGTTCATCCCTACTCTCTAAAGATTTTATGATTAAATCTCCAACGTTTGGATAGTAATGCAACCAATCAAAAAAGTTATTCTCATTTGTTGTTACGTCATTCACACCATGGAAGCTATATACGGTACCAAAAACATCCACCATATCGTTCATCCATCTACTATAAGCCTCGTAACGATCATCGTTATGCAAAATGGTTTGCAGCCGTTTTGCAGGCATTAACTCTGTAAAAATTACTAGTTCTGAATTTGGGAATGCATCTTTTATAGCTTGGAGCCTTTTTCGATAGTCGGTATCATACACAAAAGGCTTGGCTGTCTCCGCTTTAAATTTTTTCTTGAATTCTTGCCATTCCTGCTCCATATCATCATTGGAGTACGTCGTTTGAGCAATATTATGACGCGTGTAACTACGAGCGCCGTCGTAATGATTTGCTTTTGAAATATCATAATTAAAAAGAGCATAGTGCATCGTGCTTTCTGAAAACAGTGATTTTATTGCATAAAACGGTGCCTCAGACGTCTCAAAATAAGTTTGCGGAGGATTCAAAGCATTCGATTTTTCAGCATTCGCTGAATCAACATATAACTCCATAAAAATCCTCTTAAACGGCTTACCATTTTTCTTTTCAGCATATTGCATATAAGGCAAATATTCTTCTATATGCAGCCCGCTCAATGAATAGTTATAAACATTTTCTTTGGTAAAGGCTCTCTCATCAAGATACGTAATCCTGCTCGTTCCAATTAACAAACTATCATAGTTAAAATCATGGCTATTCATATAATTTGTTTTTAATTGTCTTTCATCAAAGCCAAGCTGATAGTCATTAAAATCATTTGCATGTGTGTAATTCCAAAGAGGGTCAATATAATAATTGAAACCCATAATTCCGAAAACAGGTAATCCTATTACGATGAAAGATGTGGCAAACAATTTTACTAACCATTTTTTCGGATCCAAGTTCATTCACACCTTTATTTAGAAATTAAAATATAAGAATATACTATTTTTTTGCATATAATAAATCGATACTAGCACTAGTGCAATCATACATTGTGTATAAATGATTGCTCCCCAATTAAATTTCATCTTATCCATTAATTGAATAGAATTTAAGGTCGTAAATGCAATAACAAGTGCGATTAACAGTCCTACAACAATCACTAATGGATCACTTAATGATAGCCCCAAAATATTAAATGCTTCCGCTTGAGCAAAACTCGTGTGTGGCTCCGTAAAGAAATTATTAATAGCTGTCATATCTGGCGTAAACATTTTGGCTATAATGGTGTTCGCTTGCTCCATACTTGTTGCACGGAAATAGACCCAAGCGATATTAACAAATTGGAAAGTCATAAACCATGAAAGTAAATACGGAAGCTTAATACCTGTTTTACTAAAAAGTCTCACTACGACAGACGCAAAGCCATGAAGAAGCCCCCATAAAATGAAATTCCAACCAGCACCATGCCAAAATCCACTGATGAAGAAAATAATTAATATATTTATATAGGTTCTAAAAGCACCTTTACGGTTACCACCTAACGGGAAATATACATATGTAGTTAAAAACCTGTTCAATGTCATATGCCATTTTTTCCAAAACTCTTGAATATTACGTGCTTTATAAGGAGAATAGAAATTGACGGGCAGTTTAATATTAAATAATAATGCTAAACCAATCGCCATATCAGAATACCCACTAAAATCATAATAAAGTTGCACTGTATACGATAATGACGTAATCCAAGCCTCTACAAAACTTAAGTTACTATAATTCGCAAAGCCTTCATTCGCCCATATACCAACCGTATCAGCAATAACAACCTTCTTAACTAAACCAATAGCAAAAATAAATATGCCTCGTGCAACATGTTCATGAATAACTTTACGATTTTCCTTCGTATCATACTGTGGAAGCATCTCATCATGCTGAACAATTGGTCCTGCAATTAATTGCGGGAAAAACAAAATGAACAGCGCATAATGACTAAATTTATAATGAGCTGTTCCATCACGATAACTATCAACAATAAAAGCAATCTGTTGAAATGTGATAAAACTAAGTCCTAATGGTAGCAATAAGTGCAACAGCGCAATATTTGTACCCAGTAAACTATTTATATTTTCAATAAAGAAATCAGTATATTTATAGTAACAAAGAATTAAAATATTGAAGGCGACCCCAATAATCATATACGTTTTTCTCCAACGATTATTAGTATTAATCACCCGACTTAAAGCAAAGTTCACAACAATTGAAATAGTGATGATGGCTAAATAAGTTAACTTAAAATAGCCATAAAAAAATAAAGAGCTCAGTACCAACCAATAAATCGCATATTGCTGGTTCCTGAAACGATTTAATAAAAAGTAAATAATAAATGTTATTGGTAAAAATAGAAAAATAAATTCAAAGGAATTAAAAAGCATTGCACCACTCCCCTAATAGCCATTCCTTTACTTAATGAAATACTATGGTTCACCATTATAATGTGTGGTTGATTTCTGTTACGATTGGCTTTTTCTGAGCCGTCCAGTCTGAACGAAAATCAACTAATTTTAACAGGTGAAGAGCTATCAAAATTAATGACCTATTTTAATTTAGCCAAATATACTATTTTAGTAAAAAGTCGAACTGTAATATATGTCAGAATCAGTCAAAGAAAGACAAAAATCCATATAATGATACCTCATTTTGGTAACTATTAAAAGGAAATCCTCGTTTATTGTCGATGAAATAATAAATTCTTTACTAATTGGGTAAGCTCTTTCGCAGAATTACAGTTACGTGGCACAACTACAAGCACTAAAGTAGAAACACCCCCTGTATAGTGATCACTAACAGGGGGTGTTCATTCTATATTTTAATTAAAATTTTCCCTTGATGCTGGCGACTTTCCATCAAATCATGCGCTTTCTGCATGTCCTCTAATGCAAAAATTTCAGCAATTGGTACTTGGAAGCTTTCATCCTTTAATAAGGTAAACATCTCCTGAGCAACTTGATGTAGCATTTCTGGCTTGGAAGCTCGAGTCGTTCCTAAGCTAAAGCCTTTCACATTGCGGCAGCTACTATGTAAATCCGATGTTTTTATATTTCCCGCCTTACCGCCACTATTTCCAAATTGCACTAGCGTTCCATACAGAGCTAAACAGTTCAAGCTTTCTTCCGTAATATTTCCAGCAATGGAGTCAAATATTATGTTTACACCATGGCCTTCCGTATATTCATTGACTTGAGCACTAAAATCATCGTATGTCAGTACATGGTGTGCGCCTAGTTCAAAGGCAATTGGCGCCTTCTTCCTATCACTAACTGTGCCAATAATATTTTTGGCACCTAGCTTTTTCGCCATCTGAATCAGCATTGTCCCTACCCCACCAGTTGCAGCATGAATCAAGACGCTATCGTTTGTACTAATTGGAGCAATTTGATGTGTTAAGAGATAGGATAAAAACAAAACTGTCGGCACAGCAGCTACCTTTTCCAAAGAGACATCATTCGGAACTTTGAAGACAAGCTGCTCTTTCGCCACCACATATTCTGCATAGGCACCATTCTTCGGGAATGCAATTACGATATCTCCAACTTTAAAAGTACTACATTCATCAAAAACCGCTTCAACTACACCAGCTACATCTAAACCGAGGATCATCGGAAAATTTGCTTTTGCCTTATTACCTGTTCTATTTTTAATATCAGCAAAATTCACACTCGTATAAGTCGTACGTATTAATACTTCCCCTGCTGAAATAGTAGGCTTTGGACATTCTACGTACTTTAAAACATCAGAAGTACCAAACTCATTAATAATCACAGCCTTCATATTTTCTCCCCCTTTGTTATAGTTAGATTATAAAATAAAACAATTTTCACAAAAAGAGACAAAAGGAGATATTAAATGTCCACCTTTCTATCAAAAAATAAAACACTATTTTATTTACTCACACTCTATTGCCAACAGAAAGGCAACAATTTTCATCATCAACAATTAGCAACTATATTAAAAATAAGTCCTAAACAACTAAATCGTTATCTTAAATTGTTTCAGCAACACAATTGGCTTATTTATAACGCCGGGAATGGACGTGGACACTTATCCAAAATCCAATGGCAAGGAGATATTGAACAAATTATTGTGGATAAGCTTAAATATCATCTCTCAACAATGACGATGTTGGATTGGGAAGAATTATTCGCATTTCCTAATTTAACGGATTCTTTAGCAGTGAAATTTAAGCATCTATATCAACAAAATATAAAAAACAATATCCTATATAATGAGCATTTGATTGTGCCAATCTACCATCCTATTCATACTTTACAACCGAATCAAGTAAACGATATTTATAGTGCCGCACTTCTATCCAATTTAACAAATCGTTTAGTTGAAGCAGATGCAAATGGTATTATCATCCCTTCTCTTGCGCACCATTGGAAAATTAATGGCGTAACATTGCGTCTTTATTTACGGAAGAATGTTGCATTCCACAATGGCGATTTACTAACAGCACGTGATGTAGCTTGGTGTTTACGCCAATTACTACACCTTCCTTTATGGCAGCCTATTCGAGAAATTACCATTGTTGATATGTGGACAATTGATTTTATTTTTTCGGAGACTTGCACATACGCACTACACTTACTAACAGATATCCAAGCAAGTATCTATAAAATTGTTGATAATGTAGTTTTCGGAACAGGTTCATTTGCTATATCAAAACATACACCCCATCAAATTGTTTTGGAGGCATATGACAATTATTTTGGCATGAAAGCATTATTACATACGGTAGAATTAAACATACTTCCAAAAGGATCTAATTCGTTTTATCAAACTAATTTCTCCAATGACATTAATCATAAAAAAATTAATATCCAAAACGGGGTTTGTGCAGTTATTTTAAATAAAAATAAAGAAGCTTGTTCAATTAAAGCGCAAAGGCAACATATTAAAAACATAATACATAAACATTTATATAAAGTTATTGAAAATGATTCTGCCTTACAAAATCATTTAAGTAGTTTTAGTAAAAATATCTCCCCGCTATGTAAAAAAGAGGTTTTAAATATCGGTGTACCTAAAGATAAAATCAATCTCGGCCAACACTTATTTTCATCTTTATCGAAATATGGCTATCACCCACAAATAGAATCCTTAAAACTATCTCAATATATTAAAGATAGCCTTCAGCCTCTTAAGTACGATGCATTTGTTTATACGAATGTCACAACTGTAAATAGTGCTTTTCAAAAATTGCATACCGCTTTCAGCCCAGTTTCTCCAATTTACAAAGTGTGCAAAGAAGATGCTTATTTTATCAATATCTTTGAAAAATTTAAATTAGCAACAATCGAAGAATGGCCGTTCCTTTTCGATTCTTTAGAGCACTATTTAATTGAAGAAGCTATTTTGATACCATTATTTACACATCTCGATGCTATACCCTTTGCCCAGGATATTTTAAAATTGGACTTCAACCACTTAGGGCACATCGATCTTTCAACAATTTGGTATGACAAGGAGGAATTATGATGAAAATAAAAGCAGTAAAAAAACAGCACAACGATATACCATACAATTACTTTGATAAAGAAAGTGATAAGGTGTGCTTTATGTTCTCTGGCAAAGGCTATACGTATGAAAAACCACTTCTTTATTATTCTACTGAGCTAATGCTGGAGCTTGGCTATGATGTAGTACAAGTATGCTATACATTTGATTCGAAGCAATTTGAACAAGAGCCAAAAGCTATTTCAGAAATGGTTTATAATGCAGCTAATCCTATTGTGGAATATATTTTAAGCACAAAACCTTATACAGAAGCTGTATACATTGGAAAATCACTCGGAACACTGCCCATCACAGATTTTTATATGCAGCAGTCTTCTTCTATTCCTTCTCGTTATGCGCTTTTGACACCCCTGTTATCACTTGATCATGTGATGGAAAATTTGCTTGGAAAGCAGGCCTTTCTAGCAATCGGTACGGCTGATCCTCACTACTCTAAAGAAAGATTAGATCAGCTTTCTTCCCACGAGCTTGCTATTGTAGAAAATGCTGACCATTCTCTTGAAATAGCTACTAATACGGTAACGTCAATCATCATTTGTCAGTCTCTATTTACAGCGCTTAAAGCTTATCTTCAATAATGTCGAAATCATTTCCGAATTTATCGGAATGTTTTTCTGACCTCAATGAGTAAAAGAGATATCGATGCTATCGCTTCGATATCGGAAGAATAAAGATATAAAAATAGTAGCGCCTCTTTTATAAGAGGTGCTACATAAATGTTTGGATAAGACATAATGTATGCTGATCTCGTATCGATAGCTCTGTTTGTCACTTTGGCGATTCTATCTTTCGTGGCTTTGTCGGGGCTATCCACGATTTTGGTGGTTCTATCCACGTTTTTGGCCTTTCTATCCGCAATTTCGGCCTTTCTATCCATCAGGCTGACTTTTTTGGTCGTTTTGGAAATTCTATCCATTACTTTGACCATTCTATCCACGTTTTTGGCCTTTCTATTCACGCTTTTGACCATTCTATCCGCAATTTCAGCCTTTCTATCCATCAGGCTGACTTTTTTCCGTCGCTTTGAATGTTCTTTCCGTCGCCCTACCTCTTTCATCCGTCACTTCGACTGTTCTATCCGTCGCTCTGATTTCTTTCCGTCGCTTCGGCTCTTCCTTCCGTCGCCCTGCCTCTTTCATCCGTCGCTCTGACTATTCTTTCCGTCGCCCTGCTTCTTTCTTCCGTCACTTCGACTGTTCTATCCGTCGCTCTGATTTCCTTCCGTCGCTTTGGCTCTTCCTTCCGTCGCCCTGCCTCTTTCATCCGTCACTTCGACTGTTCTATCCGTCGCTCTGAATCTTCTTTCCGTCGCTCTGACTTCTTTGACCATTCTATCCGCTATTTTCGCTTTTCTATCCATCAGACTGACTTTTTTTCCGTCGCTTCAGCTCTTCCTTCCGTCGCCCTGCCTCTTTCATCCGTCGCTCTACTATTCCTTCTGCCGCTCTGACTTCCTTCCATTGCTTTGGCGATTCTATCCACGACTTTGACCATTCTATCCACGTTTTTGACCATTCTATCCGCTATTTTTGCTTTTCTATCCATCAGACTGACCCTTTTTTGTCGTTTTGGCTATTCTATCCATGACTTTGGCCATTCTATCAACGTTTTTGACCATTCTATCCGCAATTTCGGCCTCTCTATCCATCAGGCTGACTTTTTTCCGTCACTTTGAATATTCTTTCCGTCGCCCTACCTCTTTCTTCCGTCACTTCGACTGTTCTATCCATCGCTCTGATTTCTTTCCGTCGCTTCGGCTCTTCCTTCCGTCGCCCTGCCTCTTTCATCCGTCGCTCTGACTATTCTTTCCGTCGCCCTGCTTCTTTCTTCCGTCACTTCGACTGTTCTTTCCGTCGCTCTGATTTCTTTCCGTCACTTCGGCTCTTCCTTCCGTCGTTCTGACTATTCTTTCCGTCGCCCTACTATTCCTTCTGCCGCTCTGACTTCCTTCCATTGCTTTGGCGATTCTATCCACGACTTTGACCATTCTATCCACGTTTTTGGCCTTTCTATCCACGTTTTTGACCATTCTATCCGCTATTTTTGCTTTTCTATCCATCAGACTGACCTTTTTTTGTCGTTTTGGCGATTCTATCCATGACTTTGACCATTCTATCCACGTTTTTGGCCTTTCTATTCACGCTTTTGACCATTCTATCCGCAATTTCAGCCTTTCTATCCATCAGGCTGACTTTTTTCCGTCGCTTTGGCTCTTCCTTCCGTCGCCCTGCTTCTTTCATCCGTCACTTCGACTGTTCTATCCGTCGCTCTGACTTCCTTCTATCGCTCTGAATTTTCTATCCTTCGTTTTAATTTCTTCCCATTACTCTGCTCTTCTTCCCGTCGCTCCATTAAAAAAAGGACATGAATACAATATTTCTATTGTTTCATGCCCTAAAAAAATATTAATACGCTAAGCCGAATAGCGCTTTAATGTGTGTAAGATAGCGAATGTTTGACGCTTCTTTCATAAGAGTTGCAGGAAGACCTTTAAGTTCTGTGTTGCTAGCACCGATCGTCGCAACAGCGTCTTTACGGCCTAAGCTTGCAAGTGTACCAGAGTTAATAGCAGAGAAAGGCTTCATCTCTTGGTTTTTGTATTGTGCGAATAAGTTGTAACCAGCGCACTCACCCATTTGCCATGCAACTTGAGCAGTTGGTGCGTATAGTGGACGTCCACCATCAGCTGGTAATGCAACAGATGCGTCACCGATTACGAATACATCATCGTGAGATGTAGATTGTAAGAACTCGTTAATTGTAGCTTTACCGCGGTCTGCCGCAAGACCAGACTCACCTACGATTGGAAGTGGAGCTACCCCACCTGTCCAAATAAGCGTATTAGCAACGATTGGTTCGCGATCTTTCAGAGAGATGACATTTCCATCAACGCCTGTTACAGGAGTACCTGTAATGAATTCAACGCCACGTTTTGTTAAGCTTTCAGTAGCACGTTGGATAAGTGCATCTGGAAGTACTGGTAAGATTTTTGGACCAGCTTCAACAAGTTTGATTTTAAGATCAGCAAAGTTAACACCGTGTTTTGCCGCGATTTTCGGGAAGTTGTCCACGATTTCACCAACAAGCTCTACACCTGTTAAACCGCCACCACCGATAACAATCGTAGCATCTGCTTCGTCTTTTGTTTGTGCATATGCTTTAATACGATCTTCGATGTGTTTGTTAATTTTGTTTGCTTCGTCCACTGATTTAAGTACCATAGAGTTTTCTTCTAATCCAGGGATACCGAAGAATCCAGTTTGGCTACCTAAAGATACAACTAAAGTATCGTAATTTAAAGTATAACCATTGTCTAGGTCCACTTTTTTAGTGTCTACATTGAATTTTGTTACTTTAGCAATTTGTAAATCAATATCTAAACCTTTAAAGATTTTTTTAAGTGGTAAAGCAACAGCACCTTCTGCAATAGTACCACCAGCTAAACGATGAAGTTCAGTGATGATTTGGTGTGTTGGGAATTGGTTTACTACAGTAATTTTAGCTTCATCAGCTGATAAATACTTACGTGCTGTTAATGCAGTTAAAACGCCAGCGTAACCAGCACCTAAGATGACGATTTCTTTTGACATGATTAATTAATCCTCCGTCCTTACGTTTTGAATATATCTCGAGTCAAGTCTTATTTAGCTTTACGTTCAGCGCTTACTTGTAAGAAAGCATTAACAAAACGGAAAACACCTTGAACTTGTGGGTCCTTTAACATTTTCATAAGACCAAATAAGCCAATTACTTCTTGGCTTTCAGAAGCGCGATCTTTCGCTTCAATTGCAGTAGCTGCAAGGTTTTTAGCCGATCCTACTACAGGGCCTGCCATTTCTGTTACAGCACCAACAGTATCATTTTTAAGCACTTCATCCGTTGCAACAGCTTGAGCAAACTCATATGATTTTGTTAATAGCGTCATCATTTCAGTTAACTTAGGTAATTGCTCAACTAAAGTTGTAAGTGATTCCTGAACCTCAGGCTTTAATAATTGATCTAGCACATCCAGTTGTTCTTGACTCACAGTTAATTGTTCAGACTGTGTTTGGTTTTTCGTTTCTGACATTTTGAACTCTCCTTTGCCATCACTATTACTATTTTAATTTTATTGCTTCCATGTAAAAAAGACCATTAAGGCACTTCTTAACAGTCGTTACAGCGCGTATATCTTACAAATCACCAGTCTCAAGAGCTGGATAGCAATTCGTATAACTTGTTATTACAATGTTAACTTTATTTTGCAAAAAGTGCATTATAATTCCATCCTTATCTTGTCTTGGTGACATTACAAACTCCATTATAAGACTGTTTACATATTATTTCAATGAGCTAAATCACAATTTCGACAATCTTTTCAAAATTCATTGATTTTGTAACTATATATCGTAGTTAAGCTTGCTTTTTTGTCCCTACTGTAAAAAAAATACAATGTTTTCGAGTTTTAAGGTACATTACACCAAAACGTTCCCGGGCACAACGTTTGTTGATGAGCCATCTCGAATCTTTAAAATGTCTTTTATTTGGTCTATTTAAACTTCCCCGCAATCGTTCGTGTAATACTACATTTTTTAGTTATGCCCAAACCACCTCATTGCTTTTATTTAAAAAAACCTGTTAGAAGGAAAAATTCCACTAACAGGTCTAAACATCAAATTTATTTAGTTGGTTTTTTTAAATCCATAGAAGCTGCTGCGCTTTCAACTTTAACGCGTTTTAAGAAGAACGCAAGCACTAGTGCAAGAACTGTAATACAAGCTGCTATGAAGAATGAATGTGTAATACCTTCTAATAAAGCATTTTGCGTAATCTGATCCTGCATTTGTTGCATTTGTTCTGGCGTTGGGGCAACACCTGATTGCGCTGCATTAGCTTTTGCGTCTGCAATTAATTCTTCCGCTTTTGCTTTTGTACGGTTATTCATAAGCGTTACCATTACAGCACTACCAATCGCCCCAGCCACTTGCTGTAAAGTATTATTAATGGCAGTACCATGTGGGTTCATCATTTGTGGTAATTGATTTAAACCATTTGTCATAATTGGCATCATAACCATTGACATACCGAACATACGAATTGTGTACATAGACACGATAAATGTATAGCTTGAATCTAACTCTAACTTTGTTAAACCGAATGTTGCAATTGTTGTAATCGCTAAACCAATTATCGCTAATACACGAGGTCCAAATTTATCAAAAAGTTTCCCTGTAATCGGCGACATAATCCCCATTACAAGTGCCCCTGGAAGCATCATTAAGCCCGCTTTAAATGGATCAATTCCACGAATCGATTGTACATAAGCAGGTGTTAAAATCATCCCAGAGAACATAGCCATTGATACGATAACCGAGATAGCAGATCCAAGTGCAAACATTGGATATTTATAAATACGTAATTCAAGTAAAGGTTGATCCATACGTAGTTGTTTAAATATGAAGATAATTAAAGCAAGAAGGCCAACTGAAATTGTGCCGTATACCCAAGGACTTGACCAGCCCTTATCCCCTGCAGTACTGAAACCATATAGAATACCACCGAACGCTATTGTTGATAATAGGACTGAAGGGAAATCCAAATGAACTTCACGTGTTTCCATCACGTTTTCTAATTTCCAAATACCAAATAATAAACTAATTACAGCAAATGGAATAATCATTTGGAATAGCATACGCCAATCATGGTGCTCAACAATATATCCAGATAATGTAGGACCTATCGCTGGCGCGGAAATCATAACTAAACCGAAAATCCCCATTGCTGCACCGCGTTTTTCTTTTGGGAAACTAATCAGCATTACATTCATTAAAAGTGGTGACATACTTGCAGCACCTGCTGCTTGCACCATACGACCTGCTAAAAGTGTACCGAAGTTAGGTGCAAATCCAGCCATAATCGTACCGATTGTAAAGACTGACATCGCTACAATAAATAAATGTCTATTTTTAAAGCGTGTTACGAAGAATGCTGAAGCAGGTACTAAAATACCACTTACAAGCATATAACCTGTTGCAAGCCATTGTACTGTTGAATACGTTATATCAAAATCTTTCATGATTGTTGGTAATGCAACATTTAACAATGTGTTATTAAGAAAAGCAACAAAAGCACCCACAAATAAAATTGAAATCATTCCATAGGGGGGCTTTTTCAGTGTTTGACCACTATTCATTTATATCCCTCAATTCTTTCTTGTTTTTTTCGATAAAACTTATTTTATACTCGCAGTCTACTTTTTTCAAGAATTAAGTCTATAAATTTTTAAAACATTGATATATAGGCGTTTTAGATATAGAATAAGAGTATAATATTTTAAAAAAGGTGAGGTTATGAACAAAAGAAAAAGACAAATCATTACTGCTGCCCGTGCTCTTTTTATTGAAAAAGGATTCGTAGATGCATCGATTAACGACATCATTAGTGCAGCTAAAATTTCAAAGGGTACATTTTATAATCATTTTTCTTCTAAAAATGAATGCTTAATCGCCATATTAGATGAAGGGCGCGAGGAGGCCAGTAATCGCCGCCACGAACTTCTTTATGGCAAAGACCCTACTGATTTGGAAGTATTAACTCAACAAGTTGCAGTACTCATGTATGTCAATCGAGAACATAATTTAATTCAAATTTTTGAATCGGTTTTCCATTCTCGTGATAATGAACTGAAAAAAATTATTTTAAACTATCATTTACAAGAACTGGAGTGGCTTGCTAATCGACTTGTACAAGTTTTCGGAGAAGAAGTTAGTCCAATTAGCTACGAATGTGCTGTGCAGACACTTGGTATGATTAACCTATCAATACGTGCTGTCTTAATTGCTGATTATAAATATATAAATCGCGAAGCCATTGTACGTGTAGCATTACGCAATATTAGCGTAATTATACCCGTTATGCTTGAATCAAAAGAAATCCTCATTAGTACGGAAATGATCAACACGATACAAAACGTCGCGAACTATAAAACTGTAGACAAGGCGACGGTCATCGAGCAATTAACAGGCTTTAAAAAAGGATTGCCTAAGAATGAAACAGCGGAAGGCTTAGAATATGTAGAATTCTTATTAGAGGAACTACAGCGCGAAAAGCCAAAGCTCTTTATCATCGAATCACTTCTTACACCTTTCCGTAAAGCATTCGTTGGAACCGAACACGCAGAAGAGGCACGTGATATCGCTAATAGCTTGTGGCGCTATGTAAAAATCGAGCGACCATCAGAGCGCTGCATGAAGTAAAATAACAGATAAACAAAAGGGGCTATATAGAAAGTCAATCACTCAGACTTTCCATATAGCTCCTTTTTTGAACTTCTATCCTATTTAATTAATTTATACGATAAAACAGACTCCTTAGGATTAGCGTCTGTAATCTATTTAATTTGACGATCTTTCGGTCCTATCCAAAAGCCAATCATAATGCTAATAGCTACTACGAGAAAAGGTGCATACAAAATAATAAATTGATTCATTATAGTTCCCCCTATACATGGTGATCGTGTTTACCGCAAGCATAATCACGATCAAACACAAACCATTTCATTACTAAATATAGTGAAGGTATGAGTAGAACTAATCCTCCAACAAACGCTATCACTAATGCAATTGCCATTGTTTCATTTGTAAAGCTATCATAGACTGAGATATACGGATACAGTAAATACGGATAATGCGAAATACCATAGCCGAAAAATGCAAATCCAAATTGGGCAACCATTAAAAAGACAGCTATGCCATAGTTTTTCTTTTTAAATAGAAGAACTAGCGTTATAAGAAATAGCACACCTGAAATGGCGAAAAGCCACCACAGATCTAACATATTTTCGTAATGCTCGGGCACATGTCCCTTTAACTCCACCATAATCCCTATTACACTTATTATGAGCGGCAAAGACCAACCGAGTGCATACTTTCTCATTAAATTAGAAGCATGTTCATCTTGTGCTCTTTTTCCATACCATGTTAGGAAAACAGCTGAAATATATAAAACTGCCACTATACTTAATAGCACAATAGACCACGTTAACGGATTGGTGAAAAGTTTTGCAAATTGTAAATGCGGTTCGTCATTTACAATTTTTACGAACCCTCCCTCAGATATCGTCAATACAATAGAAAGGGATGCAGGTATAAATAAACCAGTAATTCCGTACATCATTGTATATCCGATATGACCGCCTTTTCCACTGTAGGATTCAAATGCATAATAACTCCCTCTAATTGCAATTAATATTAATGAGATACTGACTGGCACTAGCAAAATTGTGCCATAATAATATGCCGTTTGAGGAAAGAAACCTACCGTTCCAACAAAGAAAAATACAAGGAAGACATTCGTAATTTCCCACACCGGAGATAAATAGCGCTTAATCACATTTGCTAATATATGATCTTTACTTATTAAGACACTATAAGCATTAAAGAAGCCCGCTCCAAAGTCTATGGACGCAACAATGACATAGCCGAATAGAAATAACCACAATACCGAAATTCCTAATATTTCTAAGCTCATTGCCCTGCACATCCTTCCACTTGTTTATGTTCTTCAATCTCACGTTCAATCGGATTGTTACGGAACATACGAATAAGCACTACGATACTCCCTATTGCTAAAATAATGTACAGCCCTGCAAATAGTATTAGCATAGTATCGACTTGACCACTTGTTGTAGCACCTTCCGCCGTTTTCATATAACCACGAAGAATCCAAGGTTGACGCCCTACTTCCGCAAACCACCATCCTGCCTCAACAGCAATAAGCGATAGCGGTCCACCTGCCAATACTATTCTCTTAAAACTTTTTGAAGAAATAAACTTCCACCCTCGCAACTTACCTAGCACATAAATAGCTGCAACGACAATTAGGAAAGTTCCGATAACTACCATGATGTCAAACAAATAATGGATATAAAGTGGCGGCTGTTCGTCCTCAGGAAATTGATCTAAACCTTTTACTTCTGCGAAAGGATTATTATGCGCCAATACGCTCAATGCGTACGGTACTTTGATAGCATATTTTACTTCTTCCCCATCTAATACTCCAAATAACACAAGCGAAGCATCCTCTTTTGTTTCAAAATGCCATTCAGCAGCAGCTAATTTCTCAGGTTGATATTCCGCTAAATACTTCCCAGAAAAATCACCTACAATGAGTGCTGCTAGCGAAAATACTAGTCCAAGTTTCAGTAAAAGATGTAATGCTTTTTTATGATACACATGCTTCGACCCTCGCAGCATACGATAAGCTGCAATAGAAGCTAATAAAAATGCTGCCGTCATATAAGATGTTACTAATACATGCGCTACCTTCGTTGGCATTGCAGGATTTAGCATCGCTAATACAGGTTGGATATTTACAAGCTCTCCATCTACAAGGTCAAAGCCCTGCGGTGCATTCATAAAGGCATTCACAATCGTAATAAAAACAGCCGACATAGAAGCACCAATCGCTACTGGGACCAATAATAATAGATGTCGCTTCGGATTTTTAAATCGATCCCATGTATATAAATAAAGCCCTAAGAAAATTGCTTCAACAAAGAACGCAAATGTTTCCATAAACAATGGTAATGCGATCACCTGACCAGCCAACTCCATAAAGTTTGGCCATAGTAGTGATAGCTGCAATCCAATGGCAGTACCAGTGACAACCCCGATTGCCACAGTAATCACAAACCCTCTTGCCCATCTTCTTGCGAGTAATAAATAGTGTTCGTCATTATTTTTTAATCCCACCCATTGAGCAATCATAATCATTAAAGGTATACCGACGCCAATTGTTGCGTAAACGATATGGAATGATAATGTTAACTCCGTTAAGGCCCGACTCCACATTACAGCTGAATCATTCATTTTATTTCATCTCCTAGGTACCAAAAATTCTTCCAATGATTGAAAGAAACATTATCCCCGCTACTAAAAAACTTATAATTATTAGCTTTCTTTCATGTGATTTATAGGCAACCACTTTTTGTTTTTTCATCATAATAAATCAACCCAAATTTTAATCGCCGTCGCTAAGATGAGTACGGCTAATATACTTTGCAAAATTTTCGTATTCATTTTTTTACCTACTTTTGCCCCTAGAGGCGCCGCCAGTAAACTTGCCACTATCATAATACCTGCGGAATAGTATTCGACTTGCCCTGTCATTAACTTACCGATTGTTCCGCCGATTGAAGAGATAAACGTAATGGCCAAACTAGTAGCAATCGTCATGCGCGTTGGGATCCCAAGTACTACAAGCATAATCGGAACAAGCAAGAAACCACCTGCAGCACCAACGATCCCTGAGCCAATCCCAACAATAAATGCTAAAATAGCGGCTAACGGCTTGTTGAAAGTTACTTCATTCATCGGCTTATCATCAATTTGTTTCTTAGGAATAAACATCATCACAGCTGCAATCAAGGCTAAAATCCCGTATACGACATTCACACCACTTTCAGACAAAAACTGTGATCCGTAGCTCCCAACAAAGCTACCAGCTAAAATGGCTCCCCCCATATAAAGAATGAGGGGCTTATTAAGATATCCACCTTTTCGATACGCCCAAACCCCTGCAATCGAAGCAAAAAACACTTGTACCGCACTAATACCTGAAACTTCATGTGCGGAAAATGCCGCTAAGCCAAAGAGTGGTGGTATATATAGCAGCATTGGGTATTTAATGATTGAACCGCCTATCCCCAACATACCGGACACAAAGGATCCAACGAATCCAATCAGGAAAATCACAATTATAAATGTTATATCCACTGTGCTTGCATCTCCTTTTATTTATGTGCTTTCAGTATAGTCCTGCTGCAATTTCAGACATATAGGGGTTTTCCACTATTAGCTTACTCACTGTGACAATATTAAAAATTATTCCTAAAAAACAAAAAAAGATCACTCATATTTCAAGTGATCTTAGCTTGTTGGCAAAGGAATAATTTTAAAAATGTGTATCCTTCAATTTCACCTTGGCTTAATTGTAGCTGTCGCTTTTCTTGCATACAAAGCGCCTAGCCGGAATGTTAATGTTGCAGAAGAGACATATTTCAATTACATACTGCACAGTAACAAGTTGTTACATATAGTTATTTGTTAGCCCATACTGAATAAGCTCAGCTTTATTACTTAAATTGAGCTTTTGCATAATATTTGATTTATGATTTTCAACCGTTTTACTACTAATATATAGCTGCCCAGCAATTTGGATATTCGTATACCCTAGAACTGTTAACCTCATTATCTCCTGCTCACGCACAGTTAAAATGCATTGATCTTCATGCCCCTTATGTTCAAATAATTTATCCAGCTGTTCTTGAGGAATACCTACGTTGTAATATATGCGACCACTATATACAGCATGGATAGCCTCGTATAGAATTCCACCTTGACTATTTTTTAAAATATAGCCATTGGCTTCAACAGCAATCGCTTTTTGAATATAAGCAACTTCATTGTGCATTGTTAACATAATAATTTTCACGTTAGGCATTTGCTTATGAATTTCTTGAGTAGCCGTAAATCCATCTAACCCATTCGGAATGGATACGTCCATTAAAATGACATCTGGGTTTAATGAAGTTGCCTGAATGATGGCCTCTGCTCCATCACCCGCTTCACCTACAACCTCTATATCTATATAATTTTCCAATAAAAGAACAATCCCTTTACGGATTAGCACATGATCATCTACTACTAAAACACGAATCATCTAAAGTCATCCTTCCAATTAGGTACTTGAATGCTAATTTGAGTACCTTTATTGTGAGCCGAATTAATATTAAAAGATCCACCTAACAGTGTAATTCGCTCCTCCATATGCTTTAAACCGAGTCCTTCTTTTTTCACGTACTGCAGATCAAACCCTACGCCATTATCTTCTATATAGAGTGATAAATTCGAAGCTTTCTTTTCGAGTCGTATGACGACCTTAGAGGCCTTCGCATATTTAATAATATTGTGTAAAGCCTCCTGCACGACGCGATAAATATTGATTTCTACAGAAGGATGACACCGTTCTTCAAAATCTGTTTCTAACATTATCGCAATATTAGGATGTACCTTTTGCACTGAATCGACAAGGGTGTCTAATGTAGGCGAAATCCCTAACTGATCTATGCTATGGGGGCGAAGCTGATAGGAATACAATTTAATATCACTCATTACTTGCTCTAGCTCATTGCGTACTTCTTCAATATAAGTATTTAGCTTTTCATTGTCTTTGACATAAGATTCAATCGCTTGTAGAGCAACAGATATTGTATATAATGATTGACCTACGCCATCATGTAATTCCTGCGCAAGCCTTTTATGTTCTTCCTCCTTGGCCTCAATTAGCTTTTTAATAATAAGCTTCGAAATCCGAGCCTCTTCTTCCTTTAGTTGAAGAGTTTGATCGCGCAAAACAAGAAGAAACTCTTGCTCGTTTGTTTTACCGTCTGTATACATCAGTGCCGTACTCATTTCAACATCTATCTTACTGCCATGATACGTCGGCATTTTCGATAAAAAGTAGGGAACCTCATTATGCTCTATTAAATAACATGTATGTTCTTTTGGAGACTTTTGACGGTTTTCACAAAATGAACAAAAGGGCACTCGCTCTCCTAATTTCCATCCCGTTAACCGCTTCGCCGAGGGATTCATCATTAAAATTTCACGGTTGTGATTCATTATGATAATGCCATCTTGAATATATTGAAATATTTGCTGTAAATATTTATTTTTCAGCTGTTCTTTCTCCAATTTAAACACACTCCTAGATCAATTATGCCTCGGCATAATTGCGTCCGGAATCGGCTTTGTGCTTGCACAAAGAACTCCTCTCCGATTCCGCGACATCCGCCGGAGGCTTTAGGCCAACACGATGTTGGTCACTCAGTCGTTGCCACAGGACGTGGCGTTTTTAGACTGAGTTCCTTTATTTCAGCGGATGTTTGGACACTTGCTGAAAAGTGACTTAAAACTGCATTCAACTCACCACCTATAGAAGTGGGAAACTTCAGCTGAAAGAAGTTAAAAAAGACATAAAGCCTCCCTTTAAGTTTACTTGTTACCAATCAGCATACTTGACCCTATACTTTTTCTTCTATCAAGCTATAACTCCTCACTTCATGCCCTGCTTTCCGAATGATACGAACACTCATATTTTTTTCTAGCTGTGTTGATGCAATAATATGAAGGGGTTTTTTTGGTAGTTCATGTATATGACGTACTAAATAAGCTATTGGTAAATTTAATGCATTTGGTGTAGGTGATTTATAAGAGTCATTATAATCACGTACATCCACTATCGCCATTCCCGCATTCAACTCTTGTAGTAAACACTTCTGTATTTGACGTACCGGGATACGTCGTTTATAAATAATTCTACCAACAATAAGAAGGAATATACTCAAACTTACAATAATCATTTTTTAACCCCTTTTACCGAGAAAAAAGGTTGTCTAAATCCGTTTTGCTTTCTACTGACGACCATGTATAAGTGTCATAACACCTTATTAAAACCTTTAATTAAAAATAAGAATTTCCTCCTAAGATGCCTCTATAAAGCACTAAACGAAGAAAAAATAGCAGACTAGGCTTACTAGTATGCTATTTTTCTTTTAGAAAACAACCTCATTTATTTAGTCACTGCCTCTTGTTGCCAAGCCATATAGCCACCCGTTAAATTTACAACGTCGTGAATGCCATTTGCTTTTAGTACACTTACAGCAATTGCAGAACGAGCACCGCCTTGACATTGAACAATAATTTTTTTAGTTATTTGCAATTCATCTAAACGTTTAGCTAGTGTACCAACCATAATATGTTGAGCATTTTCAATATGCCCTGCATCAAATTCTGTTTGATTGCGCACATCAAGCACATGAACTTGTTCACTTTCAATTAATGATTTCGCTTCTAAAGGAGTTATATTTTCATAACTTTCTAGAGAATTAGCCTCTTCCAATATTTTTGTCACGTCTCCATAGCCAACAACATTGTCTATACCGATAGAACGTAATGCTATTAAAATATCATCTAGTTGAGAAGGATTAATCAATAAATATAATGGTTTTGTATAATCTACTAGCCAACCAGCCCAATTGGTTAATGAATTATTGTAAGGGATGTTTAGTGTACCTGCGATAAATTCTTGTGAGAAATCTTCAGCCGGTCTAGTATCAATCACTTGCGTTCCATCTGCAAGAAGTTGAGTAATCTCTTCATAGTTGGACACTGCCTTTACTGGTGGTAAATTCTTAAGAAGTTCTATCCCTACTTTATTAACACGCTTCATAACAGCGAAATAATAAGGAGGCTCCGGTTGACCATCTAGTAACGCGTCAATAAATTTTTGTTCATCATCAAATTGCATAGCCCAGTTGAATTGCTTCTCATACCCCACCGTCGAAGATGGCACAGCTCCTAATGCTTTACCACAAGCACTTCCTGCTCCATGAGCTGGCCATATTTGCATGTAATCTGGTAAAGCCTTAAAACGTTCTAATGATTTAAACATCGCTTTTGCACCAGATAGTGATGTACCCTGAATACCAGCAGCCTTTTCTAACAAATCAGGGCGTCCGATATCACCTACAAAAACAAAGTCACCTGTAAAAATCCCCATTGGTTTATTTGCTACGCCGCCACGATCTGTTAATAAGAAAGAAATACTTTCTGGTGTATGTCCTGGTGTATGCATAACTTTAAAAATAAGATTACCTATAGTAAATTCATCACCATCTTTTAATAATTGATGAGGAATTCCTTCAAGGTTTTGATACTTCCAATCAGCATCCCCTTCGTCAGAAATATACATCGTTGTTCCAACACGGTCTGCTAACTCACGAGACCCAGCTACAAAATCGGCATGGATATGCGTTTCTAACGCACCAACAATTTGCATCTTTTCTTTTTCTGCTAATGCAAGATAGGGCTCAATATTACGCATCGGGTCAATAATGACCATTTCACCTTTCGCCTGACATCCCACAACATAAGAAGCGTGTGCTAATTTTTCATCGTAAAAATATCGTAATAACATGTGTAAAACTCCCCTTTATAATTAGTTTTTTTCTTTTAAAATATCTAATGCAGATTGGACATAATTAAGTGATTTTTGAACAGAAGGATCTTTCATCCATTTAACAATTGAAAAAACATTAATATGCTGAGGCTTTTCTTCTGCTCTTTGCTGTACCATTTTCAAGAAATCCAAACCTGTCTTTCCTTTTTCAACATATGGATCGACATAGCCCTTTAAATTATTCATTGTATAGTCTGTTGTTTGCTTATCCTGAAGTACTACTGTGACAAAATCAATAATGTTTTCTAACTGATGAATGATTTGAACAAGCTTTGGCAATTTCTCCATTAGCTGTACAATAGCCGTTATCGTTTCTGAGCCTACGTTATACGTAGAGACAAATTGCTCGTATCGATTTATTATCTTTTCATCCGTTAGCACCGTTTTTCCAAAATCCACTACATTTTCTGCTGATTCTATCGTTTGCTCTACATTCGGTAATTTTTCTAACAATCGCTGTAAAGAGTGTCGAACATCTGGTTTTTCAAGCGTTTCGAGTATTTGAAATAATTCCTCGCTCATGCTTATCGTTGCATTAGCCACGCCTGTCGCCTCCCTTCATTCGTAATTACATAGTGCCCTTCAACATTCCATCCCAGTACATAACAGGTAGTAAATCCTTCTTCATGAAATACATACTGGATCTTTCTACTGCCTGGTTGAAAGGCATAGATTCGACAGGCTCTTTACTGTAGTCAAACTCCGCCAATATCAGTTTGTTGTAGCCTGTTACAATTGGGCAAGAAGAGTAGCCATCATACATTTGCGTCATTGGCTGTTGTCTCATTAAAGCAATAAGATTTTGTGCAACGATAGGAGCTTGCTTGCGTATAGCTGCCCCCGTTTTAGATGTTGGTAGATTGGCATTGTCACCTATTCCAAACACATTGCCATACTTTTTATGCTGCAAAGTAAATTTATCAACATCTACCCAGCCACATTCGTCTGCTAATGCACTTGTTCGTATAAACTCGGGTGAACACATATAAGGTGTCACATGAATCATGTCGTATTTAATTTCTTCAACTGTGCCCGTATCTAAATTTTCAAAAATAGCTATTTTTTCATCAGCCTTAATTTCAATCAAATTACGACGGAATCGAGCATCAATATTTTTCCGCTCTATAACTTTTTCAAGCGCTTCACGATATTTCAAAACATCGAAAATAGCTGGATTGGCCGAGCCAAAAATAACATTAATATTGTCACGAACATTGACTTTATTAAAATGGTCCTCTGCTAAATGCATAATTTTTTGTGGAGCACCGCCACATTTTACCGGAGAGTTTGGATGTGTAAACAATGCAGTTCCTTCTTTAAAATTGCGGATCGTATCCCATGTATAATCCACATGTTTAAAAGAATAATTACTACATACACTTTTAGTCCCCAACGCCTCTTTCAGCCCTTTAATAGCTCCCCAGTCAATTTCTATCCCACCAGCAACTACTAAAAAGTCATACGTGTATGTTGTACCATCTAGTGTTATTACCTGATTTTGATTGGGGTCAAAACTACTAACAGCCTCTTTTAACCAAACAGCTCCTTCTGGGATAACAGAAAGCATCTCACGTTCAGAGTCCCACTTATTTGCTGCACCACCTCCCACCAATGTCCAAAGTGGTTGATAATAATGTTTTTCTGCAGGATCTATGATGGCAATCTCCCCTTGAAGCGAATGAGATTGACGGAGTAAGCGTGCCGCTACCGAAATACCAGCAGTTCCTCCTCCAACGATGACTACTTTAAAAGAAGTCTTCATGTGTATATCCTCCTTATCATGCTGTCTTTCGTATACAACTTTTACACCTTAATAATAGGTTTAAGAGTGAGCCGTTCATATAGGGGTAATCCCCTAAAAAATTACACTCTAATACTCAAATAGCGCAAAAAAGGCAGTACAAGGTGAATGTTTCATCACTTGTACTGCCCTAAATAACAGTGTTTTACTTTACTTCTTCAATCAAAAACTAGCCATCAGCCATAACGTGGAGTTGATTTCCGTTCCGACTGAGAGCTTTGCTTTCGCACTGGGGCGTCCGATGAATCGCCCTAGTCGATAAAAACTGAAATTTTTCCGATAAAACGAGATTTAATTCTGATAAATCTTCAAAAAATACCCCAACTTTTAGGCCAGAAACTGCTACTTACATTTAAATTTCATTACAAAGACTGTACCTTCCGCTCCTGATTGAACACTAATGGTACCGTTATGTAGATCAATTAACTGCTTAGTAATAGCCAATCCTAGACCTGTACCCGTTGTATCGTCCGTTGTATTAGTACCACGATAATATCGCTCAAAAAGGTTATCGAGCTCCTCCTGAGGAATCCCAGGACCTTGGTCAGCAATGGTTAGCATGATCTCCTGGCCTACATTTTGCGCTTCTACGTTTACCTTTGTACCTTCAGGCGTATATTTTTTAGCGTTGGTTATAAGATTATCTAAAATGCGCTTTAATAAAAGCTCGTCCGCTTCAAGCATAACATCCCCATAAACCTTTACAGACACTTGCTCATCAGCTAATTGAGGTAACCATACATTGAGTGGTATCAACACTTTTTCAAGCTGTATCGCTCTATTTTTCAGTTGGTACGTATAGGTTAAGTCTCCTATAAGGGCATCCATATACGTTGCCTTCTCCTGCATCGTAGTGGCAAAGACGCGCATTTCTTCTTTCGTCCACTCATAATCCTCAGAAGCAAGCATTGTTGAATAGCCATAAATCGAGCTTAAAGGTGTCTTTAAATCATGCGATAAGCCCGTTATCCATTCCTCGCGTAATTGCTCTGCATGCTTAATTTGTCTTTCATTGGAGGAAAGACGTTCTGATAAGTTATTAATCGATTCATCGACAGGCTGGAATAATTTAAACTTCCTCTTTAGCTTCCCTGTCTTCCGATGATGGATACTTTTATCCCTTTCTTTACTGTAGTTAAATTGCGTTAGTCGCTCGATACGAGATATTACATAAACAAGCGGACGAACAAATTGACGGGAAATACTAATCGATAAAAAGAGGATCCCTATTAACACAATAATATGTCCACCAAAGAACACGGAAACGAATAGCACCATCGCTTTATTAAAAGGCTCGTCAAATGGCTTATACGCTGGATTTGGCATCCGTACAACAAATGTCGAGCCATCCTCTAACGCTACATTTTGTGTAAGTTCTTTATTCTCAAAAATATCGTATTTTTCTTCTATCAACTGAGGCTTATTTAACTTTTTATAACGCTCACCAATGACTTCTACACGATCCCACTGTTCATTATAGATTTCAACAGAAGCCTTCTTATCCTGTAAACGTTGGAGTAGCTCTGAAGAAATCTCACCTTTTTCCTTCCAATCCTGAACCGCTTCTTCAAAAAGCGGTTGTACGGGGAAAGCCGGGAGGAATAATAAATGGTATTTAGGAATCGCCCACGTGTGCATCCCTGGCCGTTTAAGAGACATTATTTCGTTATCTGTCAAGCTACATAGTTCACATTTGTCTCCTGTGTAATCAACAATGTCCATCGATCGATTGAACAAATATAATTGCCCTAAGTTCTCCTCAGCTCGCTCCACTAAATAATCAGCAATTTTAATGGATTCCCCATTTTCAACGATAGCATCATCTTTAATTTCAGAGGAAGACATGATATGAATATCATCACCGACATGACCATTAATAAAGCTAGCAAAAAACACAAAACTAATAATAAAGCCAGAAATGATTAGTAAATAAAATATGATGAAATAAGATACAAAACGAAGCGTTAATCTTCTAGCTGGCTTCATGATTGAACGTCTCCAACAAGTTTATAACCAATACCCCTTACAGTAATAATGCAGGTTGGCTTACCTGGATTCTTTTCTATTTTTTCTCGCAGTTTTCGAATATGTACCATTACGGTATTATCATCAAACAAACAGTCACCCCATACGCGTTCGTAAATTTGTTCCTTCGATAACACTTGCCCTGCATTTTCACATAAATATTTCAATAAATAAAATAACCTACCGCTAATAATTTCCTTTGTGCCATTTACAGTCACCTCTGCCGCATCGATATCGAATGTAAATCGACTGCATGAAAACAAATGACTTTTAGGCACATCCTTTTTCTTCAAATATCTTGTAAGCTGGACCTTGACCCTTGCAACAAGCTCAAGTGGGTTAAATGGTTTCGTAATATAATCGTCAGCCCCATTCATAAAACCACGAAGCTTATCCGCATCACTACCTTTTGCAGTTAAAAAGAATATAGGCGCTTCACTTTGCTCTCGAATCATATTCGCCATATCAAGTCCACTACCATCCGGGAGCATAATATCTAATAGATAAAAATCAAAAACCTGCGTTTCAATTTTCTTCTTTGCTTCTTGAACAGATTTGCAGAGAGTAATGTTTAAAAACCCTTCTTTTCTTAAGATAATTTCAATCATTTCTGCAATTGCATGTTCGTCCTCTAATACTAAAATTGATGCGTCTTGCATGCTATCACCTTCTTTTAAGATTACTTTAAGGTAGCCATTATTTCACCATAAGCTTTCCCAAATACACTATGTATAAGATAACCAATTAAGGAGATAAAACGCAATGACAACTAACCGTGTTACCTTCATAGATACAATGCGTGGGTTTAGCTTATTCGGCATCTTAATGGCAAATCTATTGATTTTCCAGTTTGGCATGTATGGCAAAGATGAACTAAAAGATCTGTCCGCCCTCGATAATGGAGCCTGGTACTTTGTAAAAATCTTTATTGAAGGTTCCTTTATGCCGACCTTCACCATTTTATTCGGCTTCTCTCTTATTAAACTTATAGAGTCTATTCGTAGAAAAAAAGATAAGAGTCGATGGTCCATTTTACGCCGTGCAACTGGGTTAATCGCCTTAGGTTTACTACATTCAACGCTTTTATGGGAAGGCGATATATTATTTTCCTACGGCTTTATGATATTGTGTTTAATCCCATTTATTAATCGCAAACCAAAAACTTTATTTATTTGGTCTGGCATCTTCTTAATACTGATTACCAGCTTAACATTTGGTTCCGTTGAAAAAACTAAAAAAGAACAGCAAGAAATAGCAACCTTTGTTGAGAAAGCCGACAATGTATACGCTAATGGAAGCTACTTAGACATTTATGATTTCCGTGCAAATACTCTACCTCCTGGCATGGATGATGCAGGTTTAGTCATTTTCTTATTAATTTTCCTCGCACCAATGGTTACCACTTCATTGACTCTTTTCGGTATGGGGCTCGCGAAGAAGCAAGCTTTTATGAATATGGATGACGAAAAGAAATGGTATAAGCTCGGCGCTCTGCTTGTTCCAATAGGGCTAGCTTGTAAGAGTCTTAGTTTTATAGAAAGCAATTTTTCCGGAATGTTATTAACAGGTGGATCTGAATTATTAGCAGTTGGCTATGTCTGCCTTGCAGCTTTAGTATATAAAACTCGCCCTGTACAACGTCTCGCTCCTGCCTTCGAGAGTGTCGGTAAACTATCTTTAACCAATTATCTAATGCAAACCATTATTTGTACAACAGTATTTTATGGATATGGTCTAGGCTTATACGGCAAGCTCGGTGTATTTGGCGGTATTTTATTTGGAATCGCCTTATATAGCTTGCAATGTGTTTTCAGCCTTGCCTATTTCAAGAAATTTAAACGCGGACCATTTGAAACTGTATTGCGTGTATGGACGAATTGGTCTTGGAACGGACAGATTAAAGTAAAAAAGAAAGGAAGTACTTTACATGAATAGTGACTCCAAAGAGGACTTTACAGATACATGGTGGTTCTTAGGAATCTGTACTGCCGTAGCTGTAGTTTTAACACTATTTGCTTTTTCATAACACAATAAACTTTACTTGGGAACAACTATACAACACTATCTTGGAATTCGTTTTCACTTGCCCCCTACTGTATACTATGACTACACATACTATACAGCTTAGGGGGCGTTTTTTTGCTACAGCGGATTATTATTACTGGCTATAGACCACATGAATTAGGCATTTTTAATGACAAGCACCCTGGTATTGCCATTATAAAGAAAGCACTAGAAAACCGTCTACGTATATTAATCGATGAAGGGTTAGAATGGGTGATTATTAGTGGTCAGCAAGGTGTAGAAACATGGGGTGCCGAGGTTACTCTTATGTTACGAAAGGAGTTTCCTCACTTAAAATATTCTGTTATCACGCCTTTTTTAGAGCAAGAGAAAAATTGGCAAGAACATAAAAAAGAAAAATATCAAGCATTAATAGCTCAAGCAGATTTTGTAACAAGCGTAACGAAAAAGCCATACGAGGCTCCATGGCAATTTATCGAAAAAGACAAATTCATTATCCAAAACACAGATGGTCTGCTGCTTATTTATGATGAAGAGAATGAAGGCTCCCCTAAATATATGAAACGTCTTGCAGAAAAGTATATGGAAACACACGACTATACACTTTTAATGATTACTGCGTATGATTTACAAGTAGTAGCAGAAGAAATGCAGCAACAAGATTGGTAGAAAAAATTGCTATAATTTTCTGATAATTATATACTTGAACTATATTATGGATCATCACAATAGCATGTGGTTGATTTCCGTTCCGACTGGGCGCTTTCCTGGGGGCGTCCGATGAGCCGCTTCACTCGCGCTGCTCGCTCCAGGGTCTCGGGCCAACACGAGGTTGGTCACGAAGGCGTTATCACAGGATGTGATGTTCTTAGCCTTCGTTCCCCTATCGCTGATCCCCAAGGAGTCGCCCAGCCTCCACTTCAATCAACTTGTATAAAAATAGTATTTCTTTTAACGAATATAAACATTTTCTTTTCTACCCTTCAGTGCTAATTTCTAAAAAGGAGCTGATAACATTTGAGTAAAAAAATCGAAATGGTTCTTGAGTCGTCGCCGGTGAATGTTTCCCACGATACGTACCGAAGAGAGTGCAGATATACACGTGGAATTCATATTGAAGAACAAGAGTTTAGAGCTATTTTAGATTCAATGTGTCACGATTCTCGCTTGTATTTTGATTTTCATAATCCTCGTAGGGAGATTAAAAAAGGAACCTATTTAAATGGACACTCTGGATTAGCGCAAAGCATCTATAATTACTATAAAACTAATTATGACATTGAAATTAACGAACTAATTAATGGCAAAGATTTTTACGTAAAAATAATATAGAAAAAAGAGCTACTCTAAAAATTAAGAGTAGCTCTGCTTTATTATAGGTCCGATACTTGGGCACCTAATTCTTTATTGTTGTACATTTCAGTGTCCAATTCTTTTGTAATACGTGCTGTTGTCACACCTGCAGTCATTGAACCACTTACATTAAGAGCAGTACGGCCCATGTCAATTAATGGCTCAACGGAAATTAATATACCCGCAAGTGCAATCGGTAAATCAAGTGCTGATAATACAAGAATGGCCGCGAATGTCGCACCACCACCGACACCAGCTACACCAAATGAGCTGACAGCTACAACTGCAATAACAGTAATGATAAACACCGGATCAAGCGGATTAATCCCAACTGTCGGTGCAATCATAATCGCTAGCATTGCAGGATAAACACCAGCACAGCCATTTTGACCGATAGATAAACCAAATGAGCCCGAGAAGTTTGCAATACCCTCTGGTACGCCAAGACGACCTGTTTGTGTTTTAATGTTCATTGGCAAAGCACCTGCACTTGAACGTGAAGTGAAGGCAAACAATAATGTTTCCGCAGTTTTCTTTAAGTACGTAAATGGATTTAAACCACTTAAAGTAAGAATGAGTAAGTGTACTAATAACACAATAAATAACGCTACATAAGACGCTACAACAAACTTACCTAAGTTATAGATTGCCCCGAAATCAGATGTTGCCACTGTACGTGCCATAATTGCTAAAATACCATATGGTGTTAAACGTAAAACAATTGTTACAACGCCCATTACTAATGCATAGATGGCATCCAAGCCTTTTTTAATAGTAGCTGCAGTATCTCCATCCTTACGTGCTACACGTAAGTAAGCAAAACCTAAGAATGCTGAAAAAATGACAACAGCAATTGTTGATGTAGAACGAGCACCTGTTAAATCTAAGAATGGATTTGCTGGGAATAACTCAATAATTTGCGTTGGTAAATCCGGTGCAGTTAATCCAGAAGTTTTTTCCTCTAAATATGCTCCGCGCTCTGCCTCAGCAGCACCTTGCATAATATGGGAAGCATCTAAATGAAACACTGTTGCTGAAAAAATACCAACAGCAGCTGATACAGCGGTTGTGCCGATTAAAATAGCTAAAATAAGAGCGGCCATTTTACCGAAGTTTTTACCTACCTTCATTTTCGTAAAGGCTATTAAGATGGAAATGAAAATTAATGGCATCGCAACCATTTGTAATAATTTAACATACCCAGTACCGATAATATTGTACCAACTTGTTGTTTTTGCTAATACATCCGAATCAATACCATATATTAAATGCAGTCCAAGACCAAGTACAATACCTAAGCCTAGAGCCGTAAAAACACGATTTGAAAACTTAACGTGCTTTTTATTCATAAAATATAAAATTCCAACGAACACGAGTAAAACGGCAACGTTAAGAATAATTTGTAATGTTGACAATTGAAAGCCTCCTAAGAAGTTTAATTATAATGTAAATCGAATTATATACCTATAATCCCTATAATTCAAGTATGTTTTATTTAGATTAATAATTTCCTAAAGTAAGGCGATTTATTTCTTTTGATTATGCCCTTAAAATCGAATTTCATAATTCAGCCCATCTCCGTTGTAGAAAGATCCGTTATAAAAAAAGACTGTGGGTAAGCTCAAGTTATTACGAGCTTGCCCACAGTCTGAAATACTTCATTTAATGAACGAGGTAAATTTCTTTTTCATGGTCATTAATAAGGTAACAGCTTCCCGAAATTCTTTTACATTGTTTTTTCACACGTGTCACCGCATCCGACAATTGATCAACAGATTCAAATTGCTGATATTGATTAGTAATAACCGCAATGGATAGCGAAGTACAAGAAAAAGGCTCTAGTTTACCAGCCCTATTTCGTACTTGTAAATGGGTTAAATCCTCTACATCATAAAAGCTTAAAATACATGCTTCAAACTCATCAATAATCCTTTGACAGATTGGCGCAGCTTCATAATGCGGAAGAATTGCAACAAAATCATCTCCACCAATATGCCCTAAAAAATCTTCTGTACAATCTATATTTCTTTTCAAAATATCTGTTAAATACAGTAAAATCTTGTCTCCTTTATTAAAACCGTACGTGTCATTGTATGATTTAAAATGATCTAAATCAAAATATATTAAACTAAATTGTGATAGCTGTAATGCTCCCTCTAGCTTTTCATCAATTAATTTATTGCCAGGAAGACTACTTAATGGATTTAAAAAACTAGCAATAGCTACTTGTGTCTCTACGAGCTTTAACAATAGCTCTCGAATACTGACTACACCATAATATAAGTCATTTCTCGTTACAATCACATCATCATATAAGTCCTCTGGAGGTCTAGACATTGCTAACGTACTGACTTCTGTTATTGGTATATTGCGATCTACCATTAAAGGATTCTCTTTAATAATAAGCTGATTATGCCGTCCCATAAATAAATTATAGCCATAGCGTGTACCAATTTTTTGATAGAAATGTGTACGTGTAATATGCCCAATTGGTTTGTCATCTCGAACAACAACCACACTACGTAATGACGGATTACTTGTAAACAGTAAATCCACCTCTTGATTTTTCACGAATTCATCAATACAAGGAACGTTTTCTATGACTTCCCCTATCTTCATGGCCATCCATCCTTATTTTCCCCAATTGTATTTCCTTTGCGGGTTTCCCTATCGCATAACCTTGCGCGTAGTGGATTCCAATATCATGTAAATAATGAAGCTCTTCCTGACGTTCAATACCCTCTGCAATAATTTTGGTCTCAGCCTGCTCTGCGTATCGCATCAGCAATGTAACAAGCTGCTGCTGCTCGCTGTTTTTATCAATAAATTGTATTAAGGAACGGTCTAGTTTAATAAACTCTGGCTTTAAATAAATAAGTGTTTTCAAGCTATTATAGCCTGAACCCATATCATCCACTGCAATTCGATAGCCCTGTGATCGGTAATGTGATAATACACGTTCAAACTCTACAAAATCTATCACAGCACTACGTTCAGTTAGCTCAAACACTACTTGCTGTGGTTTTATGCCAAGCTCCTTTAATAACTGCAAGGTTTCACCACTATGGTAGTTCTTATCTAGTAACACATTAGGATGTATATTGACAAATACTAAAAAACTCTCGTTTATCCATTCTCTATGCAGTCGTTCTTTAAAACGCTGTAATGAAAGATTACGACAAAAGCATTCAAATAAAAATACACAGTCCGTTTGCCCAACAAATTCATAAAACTGATCGACGCTATTAAACAATTCCGAAGGCTCCGGACGGTTTAGTGCCTCGAAACCAAGCGTCTGCCTCGTCTGTAAATCGACGATAGGCTGAAAATAAGTATGTAAATTCTTGTCCTGCATAATTTGCTTCAATGCTTTTAAACGTTTTATATAGAGCGTATTGTTTTGATGCTGCCCGTATAAATACTTTAAATAAGAAAATAAATTACTTGTTTTTATGCTTTGTCTCACAACAGACTCCATTTTCGCACCTCTTAAATTGGTTATTAGGATCTATTGTACGCTTTGGTTGTAAATGTACTGTGAATAATATGTAAAAAGAGGTGGCTCTAGCACTAGAATTCCTTTTCAATAGTTAACACCGCTCTATTAAAAGTACTCTTAATTACTTGATAGAGTAGTATATTTTTCGCAATAAATTATATATTCAATCAATTCATTGATATATATTGTAAATAGTGTATGCTTGTAATAATAGTATTTTATTACCTTTTGCAAGAATTTATTATTTTTATCGTGAAATAATTAATTATCTCCAACTCCAGGGAAGCATCAGAGCTTATCCCACTCTATGGCGATGATTTTTTATAATAAAAAATCTGTTCTTTATAGGGAGACCTATTTAGATAAAAACTATTTTCAAGGGAGGATCCTGTTAATGAGTTTGTCGATTCAACAATTATTGGAGAACAAAGGAATTACACCAAAATCTGAACACCTTGAACTTCTAAAAGCACGTTGGGAAGGTATGCAATCCCTTCGTGGTAATTTAGAAGGCATCGCTATTGATGATGCTGATATCGCTATCCGTAGCATCCCTGGAGGTGACCACATTGACAACTGATTTACACTTAAAATCTGTTGAAGAGCTAGCACCTTTACTTGAAACTAAAAAACTCTCTCCTGTCGAATTAACGAAAGCAATTTTAGATTTTGCTGAAGAAAGTCAGCCTAAAATTAATTCATATATGGCTTTTTATCGTGAAGAAGCCTTAGCACAAGCACAACTGGTAGAAAAAGAAATCTTGAATGGACAGTATCGAGGAATGTATCACGGAATTCCTATGGCACTAAAGGATAATTTGTACTTTAAAGATAAGATAACAACGATGTCATCAAAGATTCATAAGGACTTCGTTTCAAATTATGATGCGACGGTTGTAGAAAAGCTTCGTCATGCCGGTGTTATTTTCACAGGTAAATTAAGCATGCATGAGTACGCATGGGGCATCACGAATAATAACCCTCATTACGGACCCGTTCGCAATCCATGGGACTTAGATAAAATTCCTGGTGGTTCTAGTGGCGGCTCTGGCGCAGCAGTTGCAGCAGGGGCAAGCGTTGCATCATTAGGTACAGATACAGCTGGCTCTATTCGAATCCCTTCATCAGCCTGTGGGATTGTCGGCTTAAAGCCTACTCATGGACGTGTCAGTAAATATGGCTGCTACCCTCTTGCTTGGAGCTTAGACCATATAGGTCCAATGACAAAGACAGTAAAAGACGCAGCTGGCTTACTTGAGGTTATTTCTGGATTTGACCATAGAGACCCTACTTGTACAGACGTGCCAACAGAAAATTATGTACAGCAAATTTCAGGCAATGTGAAGGACTTAGTCATCGGCATCAACGAAGAATATTTCTTTAACCGCGTTGATTCAGATGTAGAAAAGGCTGTTCGAGCAAGTATTCAAAGCTTAGTAAATCAAGGAGCCAAGGTTGAAATCGTTCGCATCCCATCCTTGCAATATGCAGAATGGGCAGAGCTCGTTACTTCCCTTTCGGAGGCAGCTGCTATCCATCATTCTGATTTACAGAAAAGACCACAGGATTTCGGAGATGATATTCGTCTGTTATTTGAGCTAGGTGAATTACCTTCTGCCGTTGATTACCTACAAGCTCAACAGGTACGACGACAAATAAAACAAGAGTTCACACAGATTTTTAAGCAGGTTGATGTACTTATTACGCCTACATTACCTGTAGTGGCAAGTACTATTGGTGATGACTTTGCCTATTTAAATGGTGAAAAAGTTGATTTAATTGATAATATCATTCGTTTTACAGGCCCGAGTAACTTAACAGGGTTACCTGCCCTTTCCGTTCCTTGTGGCTTTAAAGATAATTTACCAGTAGGCCTGCAAATCATTGGTCCAGCCTTTAAAGAAGGTCGTATTCTTAACGTTGGTTACGCTATTGAACAAACGAATCCGATGAAAAATAGAAAACCTAATATTTTCGCTAACATCTAAATTTGATAAAAGTGAAAGAATCTGCTTGCTTTCCGGACTTTGTCTGTAGAACTTCAGCAGATTCTTTTTAATTGGCTAATTGATCAACGATTCGAATTGCCTTATCGCTATTTCACTGTGTTTTATCAGTTATAATAAGTCATAGAAGTAAAAGCTCAATTACAAGAAAGGTTGTTTGATAGCCTAATGAACGTAGAGAACTTTTTACAATTGCCTATTACAAAAGATTTTACTGTCGTTGCTGGTCGCAATGGATTACATAAACCCGTTCAAAATGTGGAAATTCTAGACTTCGAATTTTCACCTGATATCCAAACGGTGAGAGAAACGGTTTTTTCACCGAATAGTGTTGTTTTAAGCAGTTTATTATTCGCAAAGCAAACACCTGAATATTTATGGAATGCCGTGAAAAACCTTATTGAACTAGGCGCAAGCGCTCTAGCTTATAAACCTGTTATTTATAAGGATTTACCAGAGGAAGTAATCGCTTATGCAGATGAACAAAATTTCCCGATATTGCGATTTGGCGGAGATGAATTTTTTGAAAAGATTATTTTAGAAACGATGGCCTATGCAAAAACGCAGGATTATTCATTCTTTTTAGATACAATCATGCGACGCCTTATGGAGGAAGAACTAACTGCTGAGCAGATACAGTCAATTTTACAGCAAATCAATAAACCTTTTGAAAAATATGTATTTGTTGCTAATATTCAATTGCAAGATCACGTAAATAATCAATGGATGCAATCTTTTTTTCAATTAGAGCCTCTATTGAAATTGGGGATGATTTGTACCTATAAAAAGAGCCTCTTTATTGTAATGACCCATCCATCCCAACATTTTCGATTTGAAAAACTTCTCAATGAATGGCTAACGATGTATGCAATTTCAACGGATTCATTGACCTTTGGCTATAGCCGCTGTCACGTAACACAAACAGACTTCCCTATTGCTGTTCGTGAAGCCTTTTATGCACGTATCATGGCTGAAATTAACACAACTTCTATATGTCACTATGAGAACCTTGCTTCCGATTGGTTGTTAATTGAATTGCATCGTAAGGACGCTAAATTTGCTATGGACTATGTAAATAGCTATCTCGGTCCCCTACTTATAGAAGAGGCTGATCCAGATTTAATGAAAACCGCTATCACCTATGTCGTAAAACAAGGAAATATTAAAGAAGTAGCCGTTGCTCATTTCTGTCATCCAAACACAATCCGTTATCGTCTGTCAAAAATACGTCAGCTAGTAGCACCTTTAGAAAATGATTATGTTTTTTATGAGCGTATAGCTGCAGCCGTTAAATTGTACTTATTACATAGCAAAACGAATGTTGAATGACAGCTTTGGAATAAGTACAAAAAAACGCCTGAATTTTTAGAATTAAAATCAACCTATTTTCTCCCATCTCATGCTATTCTATTGAAGTTAGGAGGAAGAATAATGAAACAATACATAGCTGATGGTATGCTATTAGTCACTGCAATCGTTTGGGGTAGCGGTTTTGTCATAACGGCAATTGCATTGGAATATTTAACAGCCTATCAAGTAATGGCAGGTAGATTCTTATTAGCTTCCATTATATTGACGGTCTTATTCGGTGCTAGATTAAAAAATGCCTCAAAATCGGTTATTTGGAAAGGTATTTTATTAGGAAGCATTTTGTATATTGCTTTTGCCCTTCAGACAGTAGGATTACAATATACGACACCCTCTAAAAATGCATTTTTAACCGCTGTCAATGTCATTATTGTCCCATTAATTGCGTTTGCGGTTTACAAGCGCCGTATAGATGGCTATGAGATTATCGGTTCGATTATAGCTATTGTTGGTATCGGCTTGCTCTCTCTGCAAGGCTCGCTAACAATGAATATTGGAGATGCACTTTCCTTAGCATGTGCCGTCGCCTTCGCTTTTGATATTTTTTGCACAAACCTTTTTGTACAAAAGGAAGATGCCATTGCTCTCACGATTATTCAATTTATCACAGCATCTGTTTTAGGTATCTTGGTCGTAGTCAGTCAAGGCGATATCCCGACCACTCTTGAAAAAGAAGCTATCTATTCAATCATTTATTTAGCCATTTTTTCAACTACGCTCGCCTATCTTTTTCAAAATATTGCGAACCAATATACATCTGCTACAAAGGCTGCAATTATCCTGTCTACAGAATCTTTCTTCGGCATGATACTATCCGTTATATTCTTACACGAGGTATTAACTAGTCGTATGGTCGTAGGTGCTGTCATGATTTTACTCGCCATATTAATTGCAGAAGTAAAGCCTGCACACCCTAAAAAAAGAATGATGAAAAGCTCTCGATAGCGAATTCCAAAATAGTTTCAGTCCTACTGAAGCTATTTTTTTAAACACGACTAGTCATGATACTTGTCGTAATTCCTACTACTAAAATTGTAATAATCGAAAGCAATAATGTATTAGAAGATAAAAGCAGTCCCCCAATGACGATGACGATTGAATCTATCACGAAAATAAGTATCCCGACATTAATTCCGGTTTTATCACTTAGAAATTGTGCAATCAAATCTGTACCACCAGTGCTTGTCTGAAATCTAAGCATCAAGCCCACACCAAAACCCATAAGCACCCCTCCAAATATAGCGCTATAGATAGCGTCTACCTGAATAAGATTCCGAACGGGCTTTAATAAATCGATACTAAGTGAAGATGCGATTAATCCATGTATACTATTGTAAAAATAAGCTCTGTATTTATACCAAGAAATCACAAAGATTGGAATACTAATAATGATGATCATTAAACCTATTTTAAGCTTATATATATAGTGTAAAATAAGCGCTATCCCTACAACTCCCCCATCTAAAATTTGATAGGGTGTTAAGAATAAATTAATTCCTAATGATACCGCGGCACTTCCTATAACAATGACCAAGCCTTTCGTAAAAAAATACATAAAACCCCCCTCCGAGACTTAGCATGTTTTTATAGTATGAAAAAATCGAATTGAACATGTTATTGTTCACGTCTGTCGGTGTAATAGTACTACTATTTTTTATCGAGCTTGGTCGCTAAATTTCTCTATAAATTGTGTGAATACAATACAAAAAATGGATCATCATCAAACGTGTGGTTGATTTCCGTTCCGACTTATTTACATAATAGACGTTTTAACAAAGTCATCCACAACTTTTGGTGATGAACAAAAAAATGCCCTTCTGCATATAAACAAAAGGGCAATGTTTGGGGCAACTATTTGTGTTTTACCTTCATTCGATCTAGCAAAAATCCACCTTTAAATGATTTAGGCTCGTACGAAATAATAAAAGCATTCGGTTCATAATGCTCAACAATTTGGAACAATTCCGTCTCACGGTTTCTCTTTGTTAAGATTTCATATTTATAGCGATTACTATCTCTACCTTCCCCAATATAGATTGTCACAGCAAATCCTTCATTACGAAGAAACTTTACAAGCTCTTCATTCTTATTTTGTGTATTGATCGTCGCATAGACATAGCCAATGGCCAGTTTCCGCTCAATGTTAGCACCGAGGAAAATACCTAAACCAAAACCAGCAGCATAAACAACCATCGCTAAAATACTTTGGTCTCCATTAAAGACAAGAGAAAGGCCAAATACATACACTAGCATTTCCAGCATCCCGAATATGGCAGCAAGGAACGTAATGTTTTTCACTAAAAATATTGTACGTAACGTTAAAAAAGGCACATAAACTAATTGAAGTATTACAATCAAAAATATACTCTTCATTTGTAAGAGACCTTTCAAAAAGTAGTTTTATATACTCTAAATATATGTTGTGATATCGACCTGCATTCCAATCGAATATGCCTCGTCACATTTCGGCTAAATCTGCTCAAAGAAATTAAAATGCGGCTATTTCCTTCATTCCCCAACAATAAGAATTTAAACATTTACTTTTTAAAAAAAATGTCACCTACTATAGAAGTAGATGACATTTTGTATGCTTCCCCATAGTCACAGAGCCATAGCTGCTACCGTTAGATAGTACTTTGTAGAAGGTCCATCAATGTCAGGAACGACCGACAGTGATGGATATAAAAAAGACACTCCGAAAAGAAGTGCCCCCAAATTTTATTGTATTTTCTTTTTGATTAGTTCATCTATGTAATATTCTTTAAGCCAAACTTCTAATTTCATTCTTTCTTCTTGACACATATGTGACTTCATAGTTACTTGTAGTTCTTTAATAACTTCTTCAGCAGTCTTTAAATTCATTTATACCCTCCCTTTCCACAAGTTTCATAATATTCTATATACAGATACTTTACAATAGCCATTTTTACCTTTATATAGGATAACATTATGAAATAAATGAGACAACTAGCTATTGCTGGTGAACTATAACCACCCATTTATACCCTTGCTTAGTTACACTTACAAATAGAATTCAACATAGGACAAATGAATTAAAAAAGCCGTCCATCTCCAACCGACTTCGAAATATTTCCTTATTGCCCATCGTATCCCGCATAAAAAATGCCACCTCCTCAAATCTAAATCAATAGATTAAAGGAGGTGACAACGTTCTTTTCATCAAAATATATTGTATATTTTGATGAATGTATTAAATTATTTTAAGCTTCCCCATGCATAGGGTCTTCCTTATGCTTCGGCCCAATCATGTTGAATAAAATATTAAGGATAATCGCTGTAACCGAACCACAGACGATACCGTTAGATGTTAAAAGAGATACTTTTTCTGGCAGTGCATCGAAAATTCCAGGTACAACTGATACACCAACACCAAGGCTGACTGCAATTGCAGCGATCATCGCGTTTTCCGCTGATTCATTCATGACAGGTACTAGCATGCCCATACCTTGCGTAATAACCATACCGAACATCGCTAGCATTGCCGCACCAAGTACTGGTGTTGGAATAATCGTAGTTAATGCTGCGATTTTTGGTAGGAAACCAAGTGCTACTAGCAAACCACCTGTGATGTAAATGACTTTACGATCTTTTACGCCCGACATACGTGTAAGTCCCACGTTTTGTGAGAAAGTTGTATATGGGAAAGCGTTGAAAATACCGCCAATCACAGAGGCTAGACCTTCTGAACGGTACCCACGTGATAAATCTTTTGAATCTAATTTTTTCTTACAAATATCACTTAGCGCAAAATAAACCCCTGATGATTCTACTAAAGAAACCATTGCTACAAGTGTCATTGTAATGATTGCAGATGCATTAAATGTTGGCATCCCGAAGTAGAATGGCTGCACCATGTGTACTACGGCAGCATCTGACACTGGGCTAAAATCAACCTTCCCCATAAATACTCCTAGGATTGTCCCCGCAACTAAACCGATTAAAATGGAAATTGCACGGACGAAGCCTGTAGAAAATCGATAAACGACTAAAATAACGACCAATGTAATAAACGCTAAGGTTACATTAGAGCCAGATGCAAAATCTGCTGCCCCTTGTCCACCTGCCATATTGTTTAAAGCTACTGGTAGTAATGAGATACCTATAATCGACACAACCGAGCCTGTAACAACTGGAGGGAAGAATTTTACTAACTTACCGAAAAAGCCTGCAATAATCATAACGATTATACCTGATGCAATAATAGATCCATAAATATCAGTAATACCTTGTTCAGGATTTGTACCGATTGCAATAATTGGACTAACTGCTGTAAATGTACAGCCTAGTACTACTGGCAAACCAATACCGATAAACTTACCTGAATACACTTGTAAAAGCGTTGCGATCCCACACATCATAATGTCAATCGCTACTAAATACGTCATTTGTGTTGAATCAAAGCCAATTGCTCCACCGATAATCAGTGGCACTAAAATGGCTCCAGCATACATCGCAAGTAAATGTTGAATAGCTAGCGTCGTCGATTTAACGGTATTCATTACGCATTAGCCTCCGCAGCAAATGTTACTTTGCCATCCTCAAGAGAATCTACAATTGCTAATGATTCTATGCGAACCCCTTGCTGGCGTAATAATTTCCCACCGTCTTGGAAGCCTTTTTCAATCACAATGCCGACACCTACAACATTTGCACCAGCTTGAGCGGCGATATCAAGCAAACCTTTAACAGCTTCCCCATTCGCTAAGAAATCGTCGATAATTAAAATGTTATCATCTTCATTTAAGAAACTACGTGATACTGAAATATCGTTTGTTTCATTTTTGGTGAAAGAATGTACTTTTGAAGAGAACAGATTATCTGATAGTGTTAATGATTTACGTTTACGTGCAAACACCACAGGAGCACCGATTTCAAGACCTAGCATGACAGACGGAGCAATACCTGAAGATTCAATTGTTAATATCTTTGTAATGACTTGATCAGAGAAACGGTTTGCAAACTCATGGCCTATTTCCTTCATAAGCATTGGGTCAATTTGATGATTTAAGAATGAATCTACTTTTAATACAGATGAAGATAAAACTTTACCCTCTTGCATAATTTTTTCGTGTAATAACTTCATTTTCTTGTTATCCTTCTTTCTTATAGTAATAACTCATTATGAGCGACTTACATTACGATACAGGCAAAAGCCAGAAGTAATGCAAGTAATAAAAAACGCTGAATACTTTGATTCCAATCATCTACGAGTGGAGCAAAGCATTCAGCGTAAAAACGTCGAAACGAATAGAAAACATACGATATGCAGTCTTCTAAAGCATTGCTACCCATAGTCGATTTATTTACGGTAAATCGGTAGAAACTTGCAAGCCGTATTCTTGCTATTATATGAGTGAAATAGTATTAAGCTGTAAAAACTTCTTTATGTTAATCACGCCATGGCGTCATTTCCAAAAATGGTACTTTATTCGGTATGTGCCTATATCTTACACATAGTAAAGTCTATTTTTTCGGAATTTACTGTCATTCTAGTAAATTTCAATTGCAAACGTTCGTGTTTTACAATTACGTTATGATTATATCAGACAATTTTCGAGCTTGCTAGTCATTATTTTGATAAATGGAATGGTACTGTCATAATGACGATATTTTTGTGAAATAACAGCGATGTACGAATTAATAAACTCGATTGATTGTGTAACATATGATGCCACCCTTTTTTCGGTAAAAACTGTGGAATGATCACTGTTACTTGGTAGCCTGATTTTATACATTGATGTTCAACCTTATCAATAAACTTCATCAACGGCTGCGTAATACTTCGATAGGGCGAATAGTATGTGACAAGCCGTATATTTGGCTGCCAAGCTTTCCATTTCTCCTCAAACGCTTTGGCATCTGCTTGATCGAAGGCTACGTAAAAGGCAATAATTTTATCAACGTTTAATGACTGCGCATAATGCAATGTGTTTTCGACTACTTTCGTCATACCAGCAACAGGTACAATGAAAACATTCCCCTCAACATCCGGTAATTTCTCATGATCTAATCTAAGTTGTTCACCAACTGTTTTATAATGCTGTTTAATACGGTGAAACGTCCAAATAATAATTGGTAAAAAGATAAACACTGGCCATACCTGCGGCAATTTTGTCACGAAAAACATCATCGCTACAATAAAGGAAATGATCGCTCCAACCGTATTGATTGTAAATTTAGCAAGCCAACCTTTTGGTTTTTCACGCCACCATTTTCTCATCATTCCAGCCTGCGCTAAAGTAAACGGAATAAATACACCAACTGCATAAAGTGGAATCAAATGCTCTGTTGTTCCATCAAATAACATGATTAAAACAATGGCAGCTAAACCAAGCATCATTATGCCATTGGAATAACCAAGTCGATCCCCACGAATCTGGAATATTCTTGGGATAAAACCGTCCTTCGATAAGTTGACAGCCAGTAAAGGAAAGGCTGAATAACCTGTATTCGCAGCAAGCACTAATATCATCGCTGTTGTTCCTTGCACGATATAATAAAAGATATTACGACCTACACTTGCCTCCGCTATTTGTGAAACAACCGTTTCTTTCCCATTTGGAGCAACTCCATAAAAATAAGCTAGGCTCACAATACCGATAAATAGCACTGCTAAAATACTACCCATGGCCAATAACGTTTTAGACGCATTTTTCGGCGCTGGATCTCTAAAATTAGGAATAGCATTTGAGATTGCTTCAACACCAGTCAAAGCTGAGCTTCCCGATGCAAATGCTTTTAATAAGATAAATAGACTGATACCTGCAACTGGTGTACCAACCTTTGGATGCAACTGTGCAGGAACTTGCCCTGTTACTACGTTATAAATCCCTACCCCGATTAACATCAACATCACGATTACAAATAAATAAACTGGATACGCTAAAATGGAAGCAGATTCTGTAACTCCACGTAGGTTTAAAATCGTTAAACAAATCACAAAAAACACAGCGATTACCACGTTATAGGGATGCAAACTTGGAAATGCCGAAGTAATAGCATCTGTCCCAGCAGACACACTTACCGCAACGGTTAAAATATAATCGACAAGCAATGATCCCCCTGCGACTAGACCAGCATTGACACCTAAATTTTCCCGAGAAACTACGTATGCTCCACCACCATGCGGATACGCAAAAATAACTTGACGATACGAGAAAATAAGTGCTGTCAGTAACACCACTACTCCAGCAGCAATCGGTAGTGAATACCAAAAGGCAACCGTACTTACTGTCATGAGTACAATTAAAATTTGCTCAGGACCATACGCTACCGATGACAAAGCATCAGACGATAGTATGGCAAGCGCTTTTGTTTTACTAAGCTTTTGTTCCCCTAACGCATCAGATTTTAATGGTTTACCGATAATATAACGTTTTAATGAGGATTTCATATTCTACACCTTCTAGTTTCATAGAATGTGTTCCGCATTTCTAAATCGATTACACTTGTGCATAATCGGTTTTAGCTATCGCTGTGGCCTTATTTCATTAAACAAGAGAAAAAAAAGTCTACAAGTCATCACTAAATAAGACTTGTAGACGTTCATTCGTCTGCCAAGCTCCACTTTTCTGCTCTTAACGCTTACGAGGTTAGCTGTCGGATTCGGGCCTGAGTAGCCCTACCCTTCCATAAATGAAGAGATTCACCCCAAGGATTACCTATGTAATCCGTAAAAATTGGGTCCCCCGCGTCTAATTGCTTCAGCGATTTAGAAATTTGAAACTTTTATAATGATGTCATATTACGCCTGTAATTAAAAAAAGTAAAGATGAAAAGAGCAGTTACAAAAAATTTTTTTCACTTGCTATTTCGACTATTTTTAGAATGCTTCACTACCATTACGTATGGTTAATTTCCATGCTCCTCACTCCAAATAACTTATATTCCTGGCAAATATTATCCTTAACTTTCGGCGATGAATTTTTGTTTGAGGAATATTATTTTAATAAGAGTAGAAAATATGTGAATATCCGAATTGGAAATCAATTAAAAAGCCACCTTATAAGTATATTCCCGCATAAAAAAAAGCTACGTACATTAATCCTTAATCATTTTCAAAGAATCGAATATTTTGCTATGTTGCTTCAATACATTAGTACACAAACAGAATTCTTCCATTGAAGTGATTTACAAAAACATTTCGAATTAAGTAAAAAATTGAGCAAACTCCTTCACATTTTTTCATTCTAGCTATAAAATAGGAATATAACATTTTCCTCTAGGAAACTTTATTTCACTCGCGATACTCTTTGAAATGAGGGAACAACATGGTTTACAAACGCATGTCAAAATCGTCTGCTGAGGCGGTTTTAGATGGAGATATAACAGGTTGGCGACGAATCTTACCGTTTCTCGGCCCAGCCTTCATTGCAGCGGTTGCCTATATTGATCCAGGCAATTTCGCAACGAATATTACAGCAGGTTCACAATATGGATATTTACTGCTTTGGGTAATCGCCTTATCTAATTTAATGGCGGTCTTAATTCAATCCTTATCGGCAAAGCTTGGTATTGCGACAGGTAAAAATTTACCTGAAGTAGCACGTGAACATTTTTCTAAAAAAACTTCTATATTTTTATGGATACAGGCTGAATTGGTCATTATTGCAACAGACCTTGCAGAATTTATTGGCGCTGCACTTGGGCTATATTTATTATTCAATATTCCAATGTTACCTGCAGCGCTTATTACAGCAGTCGGCTCATTTGCTATTTTAGAATTACAGCGCAGAGGCTTTAGAGCGTTTGAAGCAGGTATTTCTGGCATGGTGCTTATTGTGGTATTAGCGTTTGCATTCCAAACATTTTTAGCACAGCCGAATTGGGGCGAAGTAACAATAGGCATGTTCACACCTCGCTTTGAGGGAGTAGATTCTATTTTACTGGCAACAGGTATTTTAGGAGCAACGGTTATGCCACACGCTATTTACTTGCATTCTTCATTAACCCAAAACCGCATCGTTGGCCGAAATGATGAAGAGAAGAAACGGATTTTCCGTTTTGAGTTTATTGATATAATCATCGCAATGATCATTGCTGGTGCCATCAATATGAGTATGCTTGTTATTGCTGCGGCAGTATTCCATACACAAGGCGTAGTAGTTGAAGATTTAGATATCGCTTATAACGGATTAAAAGAGGCGCTTGGTCCGATGGCGGCAGTGTCCTTTGGTTTAGGGCTTCTCATTGCAGGTCTTGCTAGTTCTTCAGTTGGTACACTTGCCGGGGACGTTGTGATGCAAGGCTTTATTCGAAAGAAAATTCCGCTCTATTTACGTCGAGCTATTACAATGCTACCTCCTCTGGTCATCATTGCAGCTGGCGTAAATGCGACTTATGCACTTGTCCTAAGTCAGGTTATTTTATCTTTTGGTATTGCGTTTGCTCTTGTACCACTTGTACTGTTTACAAGTAAGCGTGACATTATGGGCAGCCTAGTCAATCGTCGTATGACAACAATTCTAGGATGGATTGTCGTGGTAATTGTAGTTACTTTAAATCTTTATTTATTATGGCAAACGGTATTTGGTTAAAAAAAGTGCCAGATACAAAGACCTTGATGTGGTCTTGTGTCTGGCATTTCTATATGTAAGGGGCATACTCTCTATAACGTGCGGTTGATTTTCGTTCCGACTGGGCGCTTTGTTGCTGTCGCTTCGCTTTCGCACAGATAAAACATTTGTAGCTGCCGCTTTGCTTTCGCTACAGATAAAACATTTGTTGCTGTCGCTTCGCTTTCGCCATGCCTTTAGCCTTCGTTCCCCTATAGCTAATCCCCTAGGAGTCGCCAAGTCTCCTCTTCAATCAACTTTTATATGGTATACAATTGTCACCCCTACTACGATGCGCTATTTTTTCAACTTTAAATATCTATTTTCTCAATGTTTCGGAATGATAAATAGGCTACGCTTATACCGATAATAGCTAAAGTGATTGGTATGAAAATTATATCATACAGGGTGAAGTTGCCTGAATTCGATGATACGACTGATACAATTAATATAGATGATACAATCGTTGCCGGAATAGAGTATTTTTTCATACCAAAATACAATGGTATTAATGCGATGCATGATGATGAAACTGCATTCATAATCACAGCGGGAATTCGTTGTATTATGAAAGAAAGCGTTAATGTATCCGGAAGCAATTGGAAACTCTCACTAACAGTACAAAAAACTGCTGTTACAAAAATAGTCGATAAAATAATTGCACAAAAAGTAAAAAGAACAACAATGGCTAGCTTTGAAGCAATTAATTTTTTTCTACTTAATGGATACATAAATGCTACAGTGATGGTTCTATATTTGAATTCTCCAATAATGAATTTAGCGATTAACACACTAGCAAAAATAATAAATACTGCTCTTACACCTGAATCTATAAAGCCAAATGCCGCCTGATAATTTCTGAGATCTTGATCCCCTTCTACTTTAGTAATAAAGATAAGCAGAAATATAACACCTAGTATTATAAAATTTGCTAAAACGGCTTTTTTTATATATGAACCAATATGGTATTTTTTCATTTCTAGCCGCATTAAATTAAGCACTAGCTACACCTCCATTGATTAACTTCAAGAAATAATCCTCTAATGAGCTTGTTTTTTTGCTAATGCCCTCAATTTCAATATCATGCTCAATCAATGTTTTAGATAGCACCTTTTGGGAAGCCGTTGATTCATAAATTCGAATACAATAATCATCCATTAGTTTGAAGTTAGTAATGTTCAATTTACTTTCTATAATAAAGGCAGCCATTTTCGCATCATTAACAATCACTTCAATATAATCTGCTTGACTACGGTTGACAGCGTCCATTGATACTTCCTTAATTAATCTTCCATCTTTAATAACCCCAACTGTATCTGCCAATTGTTCAATTTCACCCAAAATGTGACTAGAGATAATAATCGTAATTCCATACTCTTTACAAAGCATCTTAAATAGCTCTCGAAGCTCTTTAATGCCAACCGGATCTAGTCCATTAATCGGTTCGTCTAAAATAAGTAATTCCGGCTTCGTAATAATTGCACGTGCAATACCCAATCGTTGTTTCATTCCAAGAGAAAAGTCTTTCACACGCTTATTCTCCGTATTTGTTAGCTTTACTAAATCTAGAACATGAGCTATCTCTTTCTTGTCATAATAGCCCATATATTCGCAATGTAATTCTAATGTTTCCTTTGCTGTTAAATCTTCATAAAAAATCGGGTATTCGATAATCGTTCCCATCCTTTTTAGCACATCGTATGAGCGGTCCATTAATTTTTCACCAAAGATTTCAATATCTCCACTCGTTGGCTTCGTAAGGTTTGTTAGCATTTTCATGACTGTCGTTTTTCCGGCACCATTAGGACCTAAAAACCCGTATATCTCTCCCTTTTTCACATGCATAGTCACAGCAGAAACGACTTCTTTTCCCTCAAACACCTTTGTAAGCTGATTTGTTTTCACAATATATGTCATGTAGATCTCTCCCTTAAATTTAGCTACCCTTATTATAAAAAATGAAGCTCTCTAATTTATTACTTGATTCTTACAAATTTCTTAAGTGCAGAAGAAAAGCTTGTAAAGCCATAAAATTGCTCTACAAGCGCGGCTGCTCAGTATGTCATTCGTTTTAAAGAAACTGTAAAAATAGTCTTCTCATATGGGATACTAGAAAGCTGGATAGAGCCCTCCATTAATTCTACAAGACGTTTTGTAATCGTTAAGCCAAGACCGCTCCCTTGAAAGGATTTATTTCTAGAATCCTCAAGCGTATACAATCTTTCAAAAACATTATCAATATGATATTCGTCAATCCCCTTACCACGATCCCAAACATCAATAAAAATAGTAGTATCATCATTTCTTACCGTGAGCCCAATGATGTTTCCTGCAGCACCGTAGGCAATAGCATTTGACAATAAATTATTCAGCACCCTATCTAACGCTTCTTCATTACCAAGGGCATACATGGACATTTCTGGTATTTCTATATCAATCTCTAATCCCATAGACGTGACCATATCGTAAAATGATAAAATATTTTTTCGGCAAATTTCACCTACATTAATTTTCGTCATTGGATAATCTGTATCTCCAGCCTCCAATTTTGCCAGGTCAAAAAATGTATGAATTATTTTTAATACTTCCAATGTTTTAGAATGAACACCAATGAGTAACCTTTGCCGCTCTTCATCACTAAGTGACTGATTAAGCTGCAGCATTTCCGAATAACCTAGTACAACTGTTAAAGGCGTTTTAAGATCATGCGAAATATTGGCCAGCATCTTTTTCATGGAGCTTTCCATTTTTCGATGTGTTGCCCGCACTTTTTGATTGTGATCTAACAACGCATTCATCACAATAAGTAGCTGCTGCAATTCCTGATTGACCGTCGACACTAAAATCTTTTCGTTCGATTGTTCATCAATGATTACTTGCAGTTTTTGATGCATGTATTGAATCGTAGTGTCCTGTTGCCTTTTTGCTCTCACCTGAAAAATAATAATTCCTACGAGTAACACCATCATCAGTAATAAAAATATAATCATAGCGTTTACCCTTCAAATTTATAGCCGATGCCCCAAAGCGTTTTAATATATTGCGGATTGGATGGATCTTCTTCAATTTTTTCACGTAATCTTCTTATATGTACATTAATAATATTTTCATCCCCATAGTAAGCATCATTCCAAATCAATTGATAAATTTGCTGCTTTGTAAAAACACGATTACGATTTGTTACAAATAATTTTAAGATGGCAAATTCCTTCGACGTTAGCTTTAGCATTTGTCCATTCTTCTCTACCGAAAAATTAACAAGATCTATCAATAAGTTGTCTACCTCTACTATATCTTTCTTATCCTCTTCTTGATTGGCGTATTTTGTAGCTCTTCTAATTGCGGCTTTGACACGCGCCGAAAATTCCAGCATCGAAAATGGCTTGGCAATATAATCATCTGCCCCCAACCCTAGGCCTAACGCTTTATCGACATCACTATCCTTAGCTGACATGATGATAATCGGAAGTGATGCTTGCTCTCGTACAATCTTTAAAACTTCTAATCCATTAAGTTTCGGTATCATAATATCCAAAATTACTAAATCGAAGCGATTGTTTAAACAATTTTGTAGTGCTTCTTCTCCATTTACGGCAGAGGTAACAAGGAACCCCTCCATCGTTAAATAGCTTTCTACCATTTCACGAATGGCTTGGTCATCTTCTACTAATAAAATATGCTTTTGCACCTTCACGCACCTCTTTCCAACATATCTATTGATTGCCATTTATACAACAGTCTACCACATTCGGACTTACCACCAAAAGTAGGCAAAAATTTTGGAAACTAGAAACCCTCCGTTTAAATCTGAATAAATAAATTTTATCTATACAAATTTTTGAGGTTTCTATATTTCATACCTAAAAAAACTGTCCTGCGAGCATTTTTATAACTCACAGGACAGCTTTTTTATTAATTATTCGACTTTTAAATCACATTGCTCTAGTGGAATCATTTTTGTTTTATGCTTAATTTTATAGCTAAGCCATAACAGCAAGAACAGTGGAATACCGATATACGAGACAAGGACTCCGTACCAGTCTATTGTATTACCCATAAAGGCATTGTAGTTTTGTCCAATAACAACAATCATACAAACCGTAAAGGCAAACAGCGGACCGAATGGAAATAGCTTTGCTTTATACGGCAACAATTTCGGATCTAAGCCCTGTACATCGAACGCTCGACGGAAACGGTAATGGCTAAATGCTATTCCTAGCCAGGCAATAAAGCCAGACATCCCGGAAGCATTTAGAAGCCACATATAGACCACACCATCACCAAAGAATGAAGCTAAAAATGCTAGGCAGCCTACTGCTAAAGTCGCCAATAATGCATAAATTGGAATACCTCGACGACTTAGTTTAGTGAAAAATTTCGGTGCATGTCCATCTACCGCTAATTGCCAAAGCATACGTGACGATGCATAAAGCCCTGAATTCCCTGCTGATAGCATCGCTGTTAGAATGATAGCATTCATCAATGAAGCAGCAAAGGCAATTCCTAAACGGTCGAACACCAGTGTAAATGGTGACACAGCAATATCTTCAGATAACAAACGTGCGTCTGTAAATGGAATCAGCATGCCAATTGCACCAATCGCTAAAATATAAAATAAAAGAATGCGCCAGAAAACCGACTTAACTGCTTTCGGAATATTTTTTCCAGGGTCATCTGTCTCGCCTGCTGTTATTCCAAGTAGCTCTGTTCCTTGGAACGAGAATCCCGCAGCTAAGAAAATACCAAATGTAGCAAGGAAGCCACCGTGGAATGGTCCATCACTGATAAAGAAATTCGTAAAGCCTACAGGAGCTTTTCCTCCTAAAATACCAAAAATCATTAAGAAACTAATGATTATAAAGATAATGACAGTTACAACCTTTATCATGGAAAACCAATATTCACTTTCACCATAGCTTTTTACCGATAATAGATTAAACGTTAAAACGACCGCAATAAATAAAACAGTCCAAAGTGCTGATGAGCTATCTGGGAACCAATATTTCATAATTAATGACACAGCAGAAATCTCTGCCGCAATTGTTATTGCCCAGTTGTACCAGTAGTTCCAACCAAGTGCAAAGCCTAGAGCTGGGTCTACAAATTTGGTAGCATACGTACTAAATGAACCCGATGATGGCATATAGGCTGCCATTTCTCCTAAGCTCGTCATTAAAAAATACACCATGATACCGATTAATGCGTAGGCGAGTAGTGCACCTCCAGGACCTGCTTGCGCAATGGCACCTCCACTAGCTAAAAACAATCCTGTACCGATTGTACCGCCTAATGAAATCATTGTAATATGACGGCTTTTTAATTCTTTTTTCAACTTCGGCGCTTTATGACCGAGCTGATTGACTTTTATCTCACTCACGTTATAGCTTCCTTCCTTTTATAAGAGGCAAAAAAATGCCATCACATGAACATTACTGTGATGGCTAAGTAAATCCTCTGTTCTTTCAAAATGATAGCTCAACACGTTGTTCAAACGTGACAGTTCTGTTCCTTTCGGAGACAGCCCCAGCATGAGGTTTTCAAGTCCCCTCACACTTCGGCAGTATTTCCTTTCAACTAATATCTCTAATGCTTGTCATTTCCATTAGCATACTCTTAAATACCGCGACCTCTACCTCACTATAAACATGAGGCATATAAATATTAAATTTATGATGGGTTTTAGTTTAACATACGACCTATGCCATTTCAATAACTCGAACAATGTTCGGTATTTTGTGAATTTTCCACTATTTTGATTAGTGTGATAAAGTAGTATAGTAATTCAATCAAAATTGTTCTAACAGGGGGGGATTTACTTGACTACACATGAACATACCGATACTTATTCAAGCAGGAAAATTAACTGGAAAGGTACAACCTTATTACTAGTTATCGGCGTAATTTGTATTGCTTCGACATTACGGATGCCGCTAACAGTGGTTGGACCTATTATTTCCTTTATCCGTGAAGATCTCGGCATATCTAATATACTAGCGGGCTTTCTAACAACGATCCCACTACTAGCATTTGCAATCATTTCTCCATTCGCACCAATTGTCGCACGTAAATTGGGGCTAGAAATAACATTATTTTTATCAACTATTCTTTTAGCGTTAGGAATTGTACTACGCTCCCTTGGCACAACTAGTTTACTCATAGTCGGTACTATGTTAATCGGCATAGCCATTTCATTCGGTAATGTACTAATTCCGGGATTACTTAAATTAAAGTTTCCCTATCACGTAGGTTTACTTATGGCATTTTTCACAATGTCGATGAATTTAACAGCTGGACTCGGTGCTGGCATTAGCTATCCTGTTGCCAGTTCATCACTTGGCTGGCAAGGAGCGCTGGCAATCGCACTTGTTCTTGTCGTGTTAACCATTTTAATTTGGATTCCGCAGTTGAAATTTAATAAGCCTGAACCGACTGTTAAAACAACGAAAGAACGTACACCATTATGGAAATCTCCTGTTACTTGGGCAGTAACGGGCGCTATGGGGTTTCAATCATTATTATTCTACACAACCGCCGCTTGGATTCCTGAAATATATATATCACAAGGATTAGCTGCAGATCGTGCAGGGTGGATGTTTTCCATCATGCAATTTTCACAAGTCCCAATGGCTTTAGTGGTGCCTATTATCGCTAGTAAAATGACATCTCAACGACCTCTCGTATTAATGTTTACTGTATTTTACTTAGTTGGCTTTATCGGAGTAGTGATGGAATGGAAGAGCCTCGCTGTACTGTGGATGGTGCTACTAGGCTTAGCTGGAGGGGCTTCATTCGCTTTAGCAATGATGTTCTTTACACTACGTACCCGTACAGCTTTTGAGGCAGCTGATTTATCAGGGTTTGCCCAATCATTAGGGTATTTATTAGCCGCAATCGGTCCAATCTTATTTGGTTATTTGCATGATTTATTCGGCGGCTGGAATACCGCGGGTTGGTTATTTGTCATCGTAGTATTAATACTCTTCATATGTTCATTTAGAGCTTCTAAAAATGAATATGTGAATTAATATCCGCCGGAGGCTTTAACTTCTTTCAGCGGGTGCTCGGATATCCTCTGAAAGAAGTTAAAAAGCACTAGTTTTAAACAAACCAGTGCTTTTTTTATTTGCGAAAGACAACATTCAGTATATAAATAAAACAGTTCTATTCATACATTGGTTTCTGATAAAAATAGTTCGGTGTATTATAAACATTAACATAAGGCTTATGGAAAATATGCGTTGTAGCTGGTGAAAGAGGTGGGATCAACCACGTCCAATTGCCTGTAACTTTACGATCTATTGCTGCTTCTGTTTCCTCGAACAATTTAAATTGCTGTGCAGCTGTATGATGATCTACAATGCTGACACCGTCCTCTTTAAAGGAATGTAGAACTGCAATATTCAGCTCAACTAATGCACGATCACGCCATAGAGAAGCCTGTCTAGTTGTATCGAGATTGAAAATTTCCGCAATAGCAGGAAGCATATTATAACGTTCTTGATCCGCTAAATTACGTGCCCCAATTTCTGTACCCATATACCAACCATTAAATGGGGCGGCCTCAAAATCAATACTTGCCATTTGGAAGCGCATGCTTGAAATAATCGGCACTGCATACCATTTCAATCCTAACTTCTCTATTTGAGGAGATCCTGGATGACGAATTGGTACCTCGAGTATATATTCATCAGGAATTATAAACACCTGTGGCTCCTTTCCATCCACCTGTACAATAAGCGGAAGGATATCAAAGGCTGTTCTTTCACCTTGCCAGCCAAGTGATTCACATACTTTTGTAAAGTCAACTGAATGCGGATCACCAACGATCCCAGACTCCGTTTCATAGCCAGCATAACGAATTAGCTGATGATTCCATATACGAACTCGCCCTGGTGCAAAAACCGTTATTGTTGGGCGAATTTTCCCACCATTAGTTGCATACTTAATATGCTCAAGCAAAGCAGTGAAGATACCCTCTTCATTTGAAATATCACGGGCATCTACAACATGTAGCGATTGCCAAAACAATCGACCAATACACTTATTACTATTGCGCCAAGCCACTCGTGCACCAAAGATTAATTCTTCTGTTGTCGGTATATATTCGCCTGCTGTTTTAATTTGCTGTAATTTATTTTCTAGCCATGTTTTCGACTTATTTTGTTCTACTTGATAAAGTTCTAAAAACTGCTGTACTTCATGTAAATTCATATCGAATTCCTCCATCTACCCTCATATTAGAGGAATAGAACTATATTCACCACGAAAATATCTGCTAGAAAACATACATCTTTTATATATGAAATACTTTGTTCAATATTTAATATCATCTCTTTTATTTTTCTAAATTTATTTATGGATTAGGGTTCCCATTTTGAGTAGACATTATAAAAATTAGAGGAAATTACAGAGGAAAAACTATTGAGCATGGTTTTTTAATGAATTATATCTTGGCATAATTGCGTCCGGAATTGTCCTTTCGCTTAGCCTGTATTGAGGATCGACACGATGTCGTTGATTTTGGTAATGCCGTAGGACGTGGCATTTTACTGTTACAATCAATTAGCCGTTACCGCATGGATATGATGATTTTAGGCTAACACCCTACATGAAATCCCTTCCGATTCCGTGACATCCGTCAAAGGCTTTAACTTCTATGCCCAAGTATAGACAAGAGAAGCCTTCAGTCATTATCCCCATCTCAATATTTAAGAGTAGACGTTACTACCTGGGAATTAGAGATACAATTTCATTCATGAATGGTATCTTGTTGTCAGTATAGTTGGCATAAAAAAAGCATGTCGCACTAATGTGCAACATGCTTGATGACCCGTACGGGATTCGAACCCGTGTTACCGCCGTGAAAGGGCGGTGTCTTAACCACTTGACCAACGGGCCGTGGCTCCGAAGGCAGGACTCGAACCTGCGACAACCTGATTAACAGTCAGGTGCTACTACCAACTGAGCTACTTCGGAATAATGGTGGGCCTAAATGGACTCGAACCATCGACCTCACGCTTATCAGGCGTGCGCTCTAACCAGCTGAGCTATAGGCCCATTATTTTTGGAGCGGGTGATGAGAATCGAACTCACGACATCAGCTTGGAAGGCTGAGGTTTTACCATTAAACTACACCCGCATATGGTGGGTCAGGACGGAATCGAACC
>NZ_JALIRS010000013.1 GCF_023337795.1 Lysinibacillus sp. BPa_S21
ACAGATAAAACATTTGTTGCTGTCGCTTCGCTTTCGCACAGATAAAACATTTGTTGCTGTCGCTTCGCTTTCGCACATAAAACATTTGTTGCTGAAGTTTAGTTTTATCATTATAAATGAGTAGATACATGCACTGTGAAGTAGTTGATTGGAGTGGAGACTGAGCGACTCCTTGGGGATTAGCAATAGAGGAACGAAGGCTAAAACCATCACATCCTGTGATAACGCCTTCGTGACCAACATCGTGTTGGCCCGAGACCCTGGAGCGCAGCGGATGTTTTCTGTGCGAAAGCGTAGTGCTAACGTAGCGGTAGCAACAAAAGCGGCTCATCGGACGCCCCCAGGAAAGCGCTCAGTCGGAACGAAATTCAACGCCCTCGTTTTGCCGACCAATTTGGTTTTTATAGTGTTGTTCTTCAAAAAATTTTCGATATCCTTATAAAATCCTTATAATCATTTTCTACACTATAATCATCGAAAGGAAGATGATTATCAGATGGAAGATATTATTTTACAAACAGAAAATCTTAGTAAAAGTTTTAAAGGACAAAAAGTTGTAGAGGATCTGTCATTAACGATACCTCGCAATACTGTTTATGGTTTACTTGGTCCGAATGGTGCTGGGAAATCAACAGCGTTAAAAATGATAACAGGGATGCTGCGTCCGAATGCAGGAAAGATACTTTTTAATGGGCGTGAGTGGAATCGTAATGATTTAAAAGACATTGGTGTATTAATTGAAACACCACCTTTATATGAAAATTTAACGGCAAGAGAAAACCTCAAAGTTCGTACAATTGCTCTCGGATTGCCACAGTCACGTATTGATGAAGTATTAAGAATCGTAGACTTGACGAATACAGGAAAAAAACGAGCAGGACAGTTTTCGTTAGGGATGAAACAACGTCTTGGAATAGCAATTGCGCTATTAAACTATCCAAAGCTTTTAATTCTTGATGAGCCAACAAATGGTCTCGATCCAATCGGCATTCAAGAGCTTCGTAAACTAATTCGTTCTTTTCCAGAGCAAGGCATTACAGTCATTTTATCTAGCCATATACTATCAGAGGTAGAGCAGGTTGTTGATGAAGTCGGCATCATTGCTGGAGGGAAATTAGGCTATCAGGGAGTTGCTCCACAAGGTCAGGAATTAGAATCATTGTTTATGCAAGTAGTGTCTGCTAATAGAAAGGTAGGCATGTAACATGATTTCAATTATGAAGGCTGAAAGATTAAAGTGGAAAAAGACTTTTATTCCTAAATTAGTTTGGCTAGCACCCATTGTGACGATCTTGCTAACTGCATTATTAATGGGAGGGAGTTTTTTTCAAAGTGGCGCTTATAATTGGTGGTATACAATGCTCTTACCAGGTGCTCTAACGATATGTTGTGCATTGGTGATCGAAAAAGATTCTAAATTGAAATATCATAGTATTCTCGCAATGCCACTCGATCTGAAGAAGATTTGGTTTGGTAAAATACTTGCATGTAGTACATGGTTGTTAGTAATTATACTTATTTTCTTTGCAGGAATAACTGCTGGTGGAATACTATTTGGCAATAGCTATTCTTTCATAAATAGTCTGACAGGTAGTTTATTAATTTTTGTCACGTTTTTATGGCAAATTCCGCTTTGTTTATTCCTTGCGGCAAAATTAGGAACTTATATGGCTATTTTAATAAATTTAGTCGGCAATATTGCTGGTATGATTGCATTTGCGAATGGGAATTATTGGTATAGTGTTCCTTACGCCATTACAGCAAGACTAATATGTCCAACATTAAAAATCTTACCAAATGGTCTGCCAGTACCTGAAGGCAGCCCGTTATTAAGTATGTCGGTGATAGTTCCGGGTATATTAATTGCTTTAGCGTGGTTTGCAATAATTAGCTACCTTACTGCCCGTTGGTTTCAGAAAAGGGAGGCGAAATAGTGCATGGTAATGTTAAGATTACTGAGAGCAGAGTTTCTTAAAACAAAAAGAACGCCATTTTTGCTTACGCATTTAATAGTACCTATTATTATTTCAGGGATGTTTTTAGCATACTATTCTTATTCACCATGGAATTTTGATTGGAAAATATCCGGTTATTTTCAGGCTCTTTCATGTGGGTTTCCGATTATTATTGGATTAGTTTGTGCAATGGCAGCGGAGCAAGAAGCAACTGCAGGACATTTTCAGGAAATGCTAACAGCTACAAAAACAAAAATAGTGGTCTATTTAAGTAAGTTGATACTGTTATTGTTATTTAGTTTTGGAGCAATATTACTGTCCTTCGGTATTTTTAGTGTTGGTTTTATTGAACTGTTGCATGAAGATACTTTTGGTTATCAATTTTATTTCATAGCGGGATGTATTTTATTTGTAGGCTATGCATTTTTATATATTTTACATTTTTTTGTTAGTCTTCATTTTGGTAAAGGTGCCTCAATCGGATTAGGTATTGTGGGATCGCTATTAGTAGCCTTACTACTCACTGGACTAGGTGATGGGATTTGGTCATTTATACCTTATGGTTGGGGTGGTCACTTTGTTTCGTTATGGACATTGAAGGCGTCAGGGCTTGACCTATCAACGGTGGAATTAGGACTACCAGAAGGTATTATTACTTCCGTTTGCGGAACATTGCTAGCGTTAGTATTATCTTGTTTGTGGTTTTGGAAATGGGAAGGTAGAAAGTCTGATAATTAGGGTATGAAGAAATGATGAGGGTAGAAATATGGCAAAAATATTAGCAGTAGATGATGAAAAAGGTATTTTAGTATTGATAAAAAATGCATTACTAAAAGATGAACATTTAGTAACGGCAGTCTCTGATGCAACAGAAGTAAGTAAAATGGATCTTGGTGCCTTCGATTTAATTTTACTGGATGTGATGATGCCTGAAATAGATGGGTTTACTCTATGTGGCCAAATACGCCATGCGGTAGATTGTCCTATTCTTTTTTTAACGGCTAAATCATTGGAGGAGGATCTAATGTATGGTCTTGGTCTCGGCGCTGATGATTATATTATCAAGCCGTTTGGCATTGGGGAGCTACGTGCAAGAGTGAATGCACATTTGAGGCGCGAAAAAAGAGAACGACGTAGTATCCTTTTTGTAGATAACATTCACTTCAATCTATCTGGCAAAGAGCTGTTTGTAAATGATGAAAAGGTTATGCTGACAAAAAGCGAATATGAAATATGCGAATTTTTAGCTCGAAACCGAGGACAGGTGTTTTCGAAAGAAAAGATTTATGAAACTATTTTTGGGTTTGATGGGAAGAGTGACAGTACCGCTATTACCGAGCATATTAAAAATATTCGTTCAAAGTTACATACCTTTCATGTTGACGCCATTGACACTGTTTGGGGGATCGGATATAAATGGAGACAATAAAGCCAACTAAAGGAACTCGACTACATACTTTTTTTCTACGATATCTCCTTTTACTGTGTTTAGGCACTATTCTATTAGTAGTACTACTGTTTAGTATATTTTTATTTACCTTTTCTGCCAACATCGTGTTGCCAGCAAATTATGCAGAAAATCAAATTTCATTATCTAAGGATCGCATTGCATCTAGTAGTTCGGTAACAGCTGATATTATTCCAGACCTTGTTGATTATGCCGTCTATTCTAAAAATGGACAATTTCTTGCAGGGAATCTTTCAGAAAAGGAAGCTTTTAAAGCCTGGGATGTAATGAAAAAAGGGGAAACTCAAAGTGGTTCCCAATTTTACTCGTTTATAGAGCGAGAAAATGAGATTTGTATATTACGATATTATTTAGTACCCCAATATCGTTCAGAAATTTTAAGGAAATACTTGCCTAATCCGCAAATGTTAGAATTTCTACTATTTATTATAGGAATAGTAGCTTATGCAACTGTGCTTGCTATTCACTTTGGCAGAAGTTTAAAGAAAAAAATGTTTGGCTTGCAGGAAGCGATTGAAAAAATACAAAATCAAAATTTGGATTTTACGATTCACCATTCAGGAATTCGTGAAATAGATGAAATATCGATTTCTCTTGAGCAAATGAAAGAAGCCTTAAACAACTCGTTAAAACAGCAATGGGAAACAGAGCAGACCCGTAGAGAACAAATTTCTGCTCTTGCTCATGATCTGAAAACACCGCTCACAATTATTCGGGGGAATGCAGAGCTTTTGCAGGATACCGATCAAGATGATAGTCAAAGAGAATATAATGACTATATTTTGAAAAATACAATGGAAATAGAAAAATTCACGAAAGAGCTAATTGATTTATCGAAAATGGAGAAAAATATCGTTCGTGAAAAAACGAATGTTAAAACGGATGCATTTATAACAGGTGTAGAAGATCAAATGAGAGCTCTTACGTTGGAAAAAAGGCTTCAAGTAGATGTTCAAAAGGAATCCCTTCCTGTATGTATTTTTATCGATGAAGAGCAGTTCTATCGTGCGATTATAAATGTTATTGCTAATGCTGTAGAGCACACACCTGAAAACGGAAAGGTGACATTAACTGTTCAAAGCGCTTCTGACTTTATTCAGTTTACCGTTACCGATAGCGGCCGTGGATTTTCTCCGAGAGATTTAAATGAGGCTACCAAACAATTTTATCGCGGAGATCCAAGCAGAAATGCGGGAAATCATCATGGGATGGGACTTTATATTGCCCAATCAATTGTTCAGAGTCATGGTGGAAAACTGCTAATTTCCAATGATTCATCAGCTGGTGGAGGTAAAGTGACCATTACAATCCCAACCCCAATCAAAGAAGCGCCCAGCCAGAACGGAAATCAACCCCACGCTATGATGACGAGCCTTTAATTAATAAAAATGGTTGGGTAGCACACCTGATAAAATACCTTGAGAAAAGAATGATTATGGCAAATTTGCTACGATCATTCTTTTTGTTTTGGTAAATGGAAAAAATGGGGAGTGTGTTCGGGCAATAGTATTGTAAAAAATGATACAATAAAAGAAAAAAAGAAGAGGCGATGCACGTGGATAACGTCATTGATTTTGTTGCGAAGAAAAAAGAACGTGAAGAAAGACAGCGCGCCCAGGATTTAGAAAGGTATGTTGCGACACAATGTAATTTCCAACAACCAGAAAATATTGATGCACTAGTTGAAGGAAAAGTGATTGAAATCAAGGATCATTCGTTGTTTTTAGGTTTTCTCTCAATATTAAAAGATGAAAAGATTGATCCACTGGATATTTTTCAGGATGTTTTTACATTAGAACCTGCTCGCTTTGAGATGTCCTACAATATGAGATGGTGGTCAGTTGTACAGCTTGCCTTTACATTTTTAACAATTTTAAAGGAGAACGAGCCGCATACATATGCAGATTTTCTTGGTTTACAAAATTAATCTAGAGTATGTGCACGTCTTGGAAAGCTACATAAACGTGCGCATACAGGGCTAGATTCCTTGGAGGACGACTAGAGTCGTTGATAGGAACTGATGAAGTGACGGATAGAATATGCGAAGCGACGGAAAGAATTCAAGGCGACGGATAGAACCGACGAATTGATGGAAAGAGAAGTCAAAGCGACGGATAAAACCGGCAAAGTCGTGGATAGAACCATCAAAATGACGGATAGAGTCCTTAAAATGGTGAAAATAACTGTTAAGCCGACAAAGAGCCCCTCCCGTAAAACTGACGCCCCCCGCAACCAAATGAAAATAGCCATCTAGCTAAGAGTAATTAAGTCTAAACCGCGACATTTAGTACACAAGCCTTGTAGGATGTTGCCATTATTCAGTATAATAGTGAAATGGGATTTCAAATGTATGGAATTCGTTTGAAAGGAGTTACCTGATTGCGATGAATGAGGAACAACGCTTAGCTAATCAACAAGTCAATCAACCAAAAAAAGAAGACAAGCCTGAAAAGGATTATAGTAAATATTTTGAAACGGTTTTTACAGCACCTTCATTAAAAGATGCTAAAAAACGTGGGAAAGAAGAAGTTAAGTACCATAAGGACTTTAACATTGCTGAAGAGTTTGCTGGTATGGGGACGGGGCGTACTTTTTATATTCGTACGTACGGCTGCCAAATGAACGAGCATGATACGGAAGTGATGGCTGGGATTTTTATGCAGCTAGGGTACACGCCTACAGATATTATTGATGAAGCTGACGTCGTGCTACTGAATACTTGTGCTATTCGTGAAAATGCAGAAAATAAAGTATTTGGGGAACTGGGCTTCCTTCTTAAATATAAACGTAAAAATCCAGAAATGCTGATCGGGGTTTGTGGCTGTATGTCACAGGAAGAATCCGTGGTCAATAAAATTTTAAGAAGTTATCCGCATGTTGACATGGTGTTTGGAACACATAATATTCACCGTTTACCGAACATTTTAAAGGAAGCCTATATGTCTAAGGAAATGGTCATTGAGGTTTGGTCTAAAGAAGGCGATGTTATTGAGAATCTGCCGAAAAAACGTCTTGGCTCCATCAAAGCTTGGGTAAATATTATGTACGGTTGTGATAAATTCTGTACGTATTGTATTGTCCCTTATACGCGTGGTAAGGAGCGTAGTCGCCGTCCAGAGGAAATCATTGCTGAAGTTCGTGAGCTAGCGGCTGCGGGCTATAAAGAAATTATGCTACTAGGACAAAATGTCAACGCTTACGGCAAAGATTTTGAGGATATTGAATATCGACTTGGTAATTTGATGGATGAATTACGTAAAATTGATATCCCACGTATTCGTTTTACAACGAGTCATCCACGCGACTTCGATGATCATTTAATCGAGGTTCTTGCAAAACGTGGTAACTTAGTAGAACATATTCATTTACCAGTTCAATCTGGTTCAAATGACGTGCTGAAAATTATGGCGCGTAAGTATACACGTGAGCATTTCCTTGGATTAGTAGCAAAAATTAAAGCGGCTATTCCGGAAGTAACGCTAACAACTGATATTATCGTAGGTTATCCTAACGAAACAGAGGAGCAATTTGAGGAGACATTATCCTTGTACCGAGAAGTCGGCTTTGAAATGGCCTTTACTTATATTTATTCTCCTCGTGAGGGTACACCTGCTGCCAAAATGGTGGATAATGTACCTGAAGAAGTGAAAAAAGAACGTCTTCACCGATTAAATCAGGTTGTAGGGGAATACTCTCGCAAAGCATTAGAAGGCATGAAGGGTGAAGTAGTAGAAGTCTTAGTTGAAGGTACAAGTAAAAAACGCGAAGATGTGTTAGCTGGATATACGCGTAAAAATCGTCTTGTAAACTTCAAAGCTCCAGCAGATCTAATTGGTCAATTAGTGAAGGTAAAAATAGTTGAAGCTACTTCGTATTCACTTAGTGGTGAGTTCGTAGAAGTAGTAAAAAATGAAAAGGTGGAAGCGTAAATGTCACAAGTATTATATACAAAAGATGATTTAATCAAGAAGTCACACGAAATTGCGCATATGATTGCCAATACGCCAGAAGTTGAATTTTTCAAAAAAGCAGAAGCACAAATTAATGAAAACCAACTAGTACGTGAACGTATTGCAAGTCTAAAAAGCCTACAAAAACAAGCTGTTAACTTCCAACACTTGGGAAAAGAAAAAGCGCTTAAATTAATTGAAGACAAAATCGAAAAAATCGAAGAAGAAATCAACGCAATCCCAGTGGTTCAACAATTTAAAGAATCTCAAGGTGATGTCAATGATTTATTGCAATTAGTGTCGAATACAATTGCTAACAATGTAACAAATGAGATTGTTCGCTCAACTGGTGGGGATTTACTTTATGGTGAAACTGGCTCACAAGTAGCAAATAGAAACCCAGGCAGCTGCTCTTAAAAATAATAGAAGGAATAGCTCGAATGAATGATTTCATTCGAGCTATTTTTATGATCATATGAAAATCCGCAATTCGATTCTATAAAAATATATGTTCACCCAATAGGCGCTACCTGCATATGATGGAGTGAAAAGAGTCGAAGGAGGAATTGCGCTGAAACGTTTACGACAAATCGTGACGAGAGCAGTAGTTGCCAAAGGGAAGAAGAGAACGGAAGAACGAGTAACATTAAGTCCATCAAATAAGCCGACGAGTATTCTCGGTTGCTGGGTGATCAATCATACTTGCTCCGCAAAAAAAGTCGGTAAATTTGTAGAAGTATCAGGGAAATTTGATGTCAATGTATGGTATGCCTATAGTAATCATTCGAAAACAGCAGTGTTTTCTGAAACGGTTCACTATAAAGACAAAGTGAAGCTTTCTTTTAGAGACGGTGAAGTGAGTGTTGGTGATGATGTTCGTGTACGCGTTATTCAAGAGCCTAACTGCATAGAGGCAATCATCTCTCCATGTGGAACGAAATTTGAAATCGTTGTAGAACGCGAAGTCATTGTAGAGGTAATGGGAGAAACGACGATTTGTATTAGTGTACATCCACTAGATTTCGAAGAAGAATGGAACTTTGATGATGAGAGCTCATCCTCGTCTTCATCTAGCTCTAGTTCCAGCTCATCGTCTAGTTCAAGTGGTGAAGGAAGGTATGCTTTAGAGTCCTCATCGTTTCCTGATGAAAGACCAAGATAATACGAAAGATTTTATACATGCGAAGCGCTAACATCTTTAAAAGGTGAATGAAGCGTTTCGCATGTATCTTTTGTTATAATAAAAATATCTATATTGTTAGAGCGAGGTAAATGTTTAAATGACAACGTATACACCAATGATGCAACAGTATTTGCAGGTAAAAGAAGATTACAAGGATGCCTTTTTATTTTTTAGATTAGGCGATTTTTACGAGATGTTTTTTGAGGACGCTATAAATGCCTCTCAACTTTTAGAAATTACATTAACGAGCCGGGATGCGGGAGCAAAAGAGCGTATTCCAATGTGTGGTGTTCCACATCATTCGGCAAAAAATTATATAGAAACACTTGTGCAAAAGGGCTATAAGGTTGCAATTTGTGAGCAAACAGAAGATCCGAAACAAGCAAAGGGTGTAGTGAAGCGTGAAGTCGTACAGCTTATTACACCGGGTACAATCATGGAAGGTAAGTCGCTTGAAGGTAAATCCAATCATTTTATTGGTGCTGCGGAACAATTCGACGATACGACATTTGGCTACGCTTATTTAGACTTATCTACAGGTGAAGCAGTAGCCTCCTCGATGGAGGGCGACGGTAAAGCGCTATTAATGCAAATGCAGGCTTACGGTATTCGTGAGTTAATTGTCACAGAAAGTTTACAGCTTCTATTAGCGGAGCATGCAGTAAACGCAGGTATCGTCCTTTCTATTGAAACAGATGAAATGATGTCGGATAAAGCTACACATTATTTAGAAGCGGTACCAAATGATTTAAAAATTGCTTGCTTGCGTTTGCTAGCTTATATCGATAAAACACAAATGCGTTCATTAACACATATTCAAGCATTTACTTATAATGAAATGAAAAATTATTTACGTATAGACTCTAGCTCGAAGCGTAATTTAGAGCTTATTCAATCTATTCGCGGTGGCGATCAAAAGGGTACACTTTTATGGTTATTAGATGACACCGTGACGGCAATGGGAGGGCGAAAGTTAAAGCAATGGTTACATCAACCTCTTGCTTCACGTTCTGCGATAGAAGAGAGACTAGCAACTGTCACTGATTTATTGGAGGAATATTTTGTAAGAACAGAACTCCAAGCTTCTTTAAAACAAGTATATGATTTAGAGCGTTTAGCTGGGCGTGTAGCTTTTGGTAATGTAGGTGGACGTGATTTAGCACAGCTACGCGATTCATTACGTCAAGTACCTACCATTCAGCAACAATTACTTAGCTCCAATAAAGCAACATTACAAAAGCTAGGCGCAGCGCTTGATACGTGTGCGGATGTTGAGGAACTATTGGCTCGTGCGATTACAGACAATCCTCCAATTGCGATTAAAGAGGGTGACGTCATTCGTGATGGCTATGATGGTCGCTTAGATGAACTACGCTATGCTTCTCGTAATGGGAAGGATTGGATCGCACAGCTAGAGCAAGAGGAACGGACAAAAACAGGCATTAAAAACTTAAAAATCGGCTACAATCGAGTTTTCGGCTACTATATTGAAATTACGAAATCTAACATCCATTTAGCCGATTTAACGCGCTATGAACGTAAGCAAACTTTGGCAAATGCTGAGCGTTATATTACTCAGGAGCTTAAGGAAAAAGAAGCGTTAATTTTAAATGCTGAGGAAGAAAGTTTAACGTTAGAGTATAACTTATTTGTGGCCATACGTGATGAATTAAAGGTGTTTATTCCACGTGTCCAAGCGTTAGCGGCAAGCATTAGTGAGTTAGATGTGTTATTAAGCTTTGCGAGTGTTTCAGAGAAATATCGTTTTACGAAGCCTGAGTTTCATGGCGGGCGTTCGCTAGAAATTATCGAAGGACGTCATCCAGTTGTTGAGAAAATGCTTAATAAGCAAATGTATGTACCAAACGATTGTGTACTTGAGGATAATAACAATATGATGCTTATAACAGGTCCGAATATGTCCGGTAAAAGTACGTATATGCGTCAGGTTGCACTCATTGTTGTGATGGCACAAATGGGCTGCTATGTGCCTGCTGAAAAAGCTAGATTACCAATTACAGATCAGATTTTTACACGTATCGGTGCTGCGGATGATTTAGCTGCAGGACAATCAACATTTATGGTGGAGATGTTAGAATCTCAGCACGCGATTACGCATGCTACAAAAAATAGTTTAATGCTCTTTGATGAAATTGGCCGTGGGACATCTACTTATGATGGCATGAGTCTTGCTCAATCCATGATGGAATACATCCATGACAAAATCGGAGCAAACACACTGTTTTCAACGCACTATCATGAATTAACGGCACTCGAAAACGAGCTACCACGACTGCAAAATGTACATGTATCTGCTACTGAAAAAAATGGCACAGTTGTCTTTTTGCATAAGGTGAAAAAGGGGGCTGCCGATAAATCTTACGGAATTCATGTAGCGCAGCTTGCACAATTACCAGAGGAAATTTTAACAAGAGCACAAGTGTTACTTGAAAACTTCGAATCTGGAAACGAAGTAGCTGTGGCACAAGAGGTTGTTGAAAAGCCAATGCAAATGTCACTATTTACAGAGGAAGAACCAACCTCTCAAACTTCTCCGGCAGAGGCAGAGGTACTTAAAAATCTTGAAAAAGTAAATATTCTAGGTACCTCACCAATGCAAGCGATGAATATTTTATATGAATTACAGCAGCAATTATTAAACATAAAAAAATAAAGGAGTGAAGCGCTATGGGAAAAATACAAATTATGGACGAGTGGCTGTCCAATAAAATCGCGGCAGGGGAAGTAGTTGAAAGACCAGCCTCTGTCGTTAAAGAGCTTGTTGAAAATGCCATTGATGCTGGGAGTACGTCCATTGATGTTTTTTTACTAGAAGCGGGCCTCACTTCAATTCAGGTCATTGATAATGGTAGTGGTATGGATGAAGAGGATGCACTTATATCATACTCTCGCCATGCAACAAGTAAAATTCATCAGGAACATGATTTATTTCGAATTCGTACGCTTGGCTTCCGTGGTGAGGCATTAGCATCCATTGCATCTGTGTCTAAAATGACACTCATTACATCAAACGGAGAATCAGGAACGTATTTAGAGCTTGAGGGTGGACATGTCGCTACGCATAAACCAGGCCCTTTGCGTAAGGGAACAGATATAACAATCGCACAGTTATTTTTCAATACACCCGCGCGGTTAAAATATATGAAAACAATACAAACCGAGCTTGGACATACAATTGATCTAATGAACCGTCTTGCACTCGGAAATCCACAAATTGCCTTTAGATTGCTGCATAACGGCCAGCAATTGTTACAAACAAATGGACGTGGTGACGTGCAGCAAGTATTAGCTGCAATTTACGGTGTGCATAATGCTAAGAAAATGGTGGCGTTCAATGGAGAGTCACATGATTATAAAATTTCTGGATACGTCACTCTACCAGAGGTGACTCGTGCTTCAAAAAACTATATGTCGTTATTTGTGAATGGTCGCTGGGTGAAGCATTATTTGGTGCAAAAAGCGATTGTAGATGCTTATCATACGTATTTGCCCATCGAACGTTTTCCAATTGTCGCGCTCTATATAGAGGGAGACCCTTATTTAACAGATGTCAATGTTCATCCTGCCAAGCATCAAGTACGTTTAAGTAAAGAGCCTGAACTTCTTAAGTTAATTGAGGAAACGATACGAGAGAAAATCCGCAATGTTATTCGAGTCCCTCAAATGGAGAAGAAGGAGAAGGTGGCAAAACCTGCAACAGAGCAGTTAAATATTTGGAAACCAGCACCAAAGCTGAGTGTGGAGAAAATGAATGCTATTGTAGAAAAACTTTATGATGTGCAAACAGTTCAGGAATCGAACACATTAGATCCTATAGTGCCACAACCTGAATCCTCCCCTACTATCATTGAAGATAGCTGGAAACCGACACCGGTGATGGAAGTAAATAGTCCCGAGGGAGTAAATCCTCCAGAAGAAGTGAAGCTAGAGGAACCAATAGAAGTTCTACAGGATGATCCAGAAAAGGAACCATTCCCTACGCTCGAAGTGGTAGGACAAATTCATGGTACGTATATTGTTGCGCAAATGGAGGATGGTTTTTATTTAATTGATCAGCATGCCGCTCAGGAGCGCATCAAATATGAATTTTTCCGTGAAAAGGTCGGTCAGGTGAACCCAAATGAACGCCAAACTTTATTGCTTCCATTGACCTTCCACTATGCTGCTGACGAGGCTCTTATATTAAGAGAAAATAGGCAGGAGTTAGAAGCTGTTGGGGTATTTTTAGAGGAATTTGGACAGGCTTCATTTGTCGTGAGAGAGCATCCTAGCTGGTTCCCTAAAGGAGAAGAACAGGAAATTATTGAAGACTTGATTGAACAGGTGCTGACAACTAAAAAGGCAGACGTCAAAAAATTACGGGAGGCAGCAGCGATTATGATGAGCTGTAAAAAGTCGATAAAGGCCAACCATTATTTAACGAAAGAACAAATGGACACGTTATTGCAAGATTTGCGCAATGCCGACAATCCGTTTACATGCCCTCACGGACGTCCAGTACTGATTCATTTTACAACGTATGAAGTAGAAAAAATGTTTAAACGGGTAATGTAGTTGGGACGCCTAACAAAGGTTCAAGAGCAAAATGAATAGATCATGCGCATAAAAGGAATTTTGTAGGTAAAGCATATACAAATGATTCATCATCAAAAGTTGTGAATGACATTTTAAAAAATGTATGCCGTTTATCTTCATTCAGTAGAGACTTCTACCTCATTAATAATGAGGTGAATGTGGATATGCTTTGCAGTGGGGCATCCAAGCATCTATTGAAATAGAGGAACTCAGTCTAAGAACGCCACGTCCTGTTGCAACGACTGAGTGACCAACATCACGTTGGCCCAAAGGCTCCGGCAGATATCACGGATTTTTAAAGCGATGAATTGTGCGGATACAATTCAAAATCCAAACGTAATTACGCCAAGGCGACATCAACCACACGTTATGGTGATGAGCTATAAAAATGACATTAGAATTTCTATGCTTAAGGTCATTGCTAGTTAATAGGCTAACATACGCAATAGAGGTTACACGTATTTTCAAATTATAGCTAATGGGGGGAGAAAGATATGTTTTCATTTGAGCATCGTCCTAAAATTATAAATTTTTTAGAGCAATATAGCTTTGATGTTTTAGTTATTGGTGGAGGCATTACGGGTGCTGGTATTGCGCTAGATGCCGCATCTAGAGGATTATCAGTCGCTTTGATTGAGAAGCAGGATTTTTCTGCTGGCACATCAAGCCGTTCAACAAAGCTTATTCATGGTGGACTTCGTTATTTAAAGCAGCTGGATGTTAGTGTAGTAGCTGAGGTTGGGCGTGAGCGTGAAATTGTCTATGACAATGCTGTTCACGTGACAACCCCTGAAAAAATGTTACTACCATTATATAAGAAGGGCTCACTTGGACCATTTACTACATCAATGGCATTGAAGGTATATGATCGATTAGCCGGTGTTAAAAAGCATGAACGTAGAACAATGTTAAACGCCCAGGAAACGGCAGAGCTAGAGCCTTTACTCAATCGAGATGAGCTTATTGGTGGAGGGTATTACGTTGAATATCGTACAGATGATGCCCGTTTGACAATTGAAGTGCTGAAAAAAGCTGTGGAATATGGGGCGCTTTGTTTAAATTATGCGGAGATGACAGAATTTTTATATGAGAAGAAAAAGCTTGTTGGGGTACAAGTGAAGGATCATGTTACAGGGAAAACAATCGAATTGCATGCTGCGCAAATCGTCAATGCTACTGGACCTTGGGTAGATGAGGTCCGCCACAAGGATAAAGTAGTAGATAAAAAACAATTACGTCTGACAAAAGGGGTCCATATTGTCCTTGATCAAAAGGATTTTCCATTAAGGCAGGCAGTGTATTTTGATATAGTGGATGGGCGTATGGCTTTTGCTATACCACGTGATGGTAAAGCCTATGTAGGGACAACAGATACAGTTTACGAGGGAGACCCTGTTCATCCTGTCGCTACCCAAGAGGATGTTGACTATTTAATTGCTGCTGCAAAAACAGTCTTTCCAACTGCAAATATATCAAGAGATACGATTGAATCGTCGTGGGCAGGTGTGCGTCCACTTATATTTGAAAAAGGCAAGGATCCATCTGAAATTTCACGCAAAGATGAGATATGGATGGCACCAAGTGGACTAATGACGATCGCTGGTGGTAAATTAACGGGATACCGTCAAATGGCAGAAACAATCGTTGATAAAATTGTGAAAAATCATAAATTTAAGCACGTAAGTCCATGTGTAACACGTGAGTTATCGCTTTCGGGTGCAAAGGGTATTAATGCCATCAATTTCTCTGATTATAGTACTTATAAAGCTAAAGAGGGCGTTCAGTATGGTCTTAATTATGATGAAGCAAAACAGCTTGTACAAAAATATGGTACAAATGTTGATGCCTTATATAACCAAGTGAAATACTTACATGAGCACGGAAGTACGATGCCATTAGCCTTACATGCCATGCTACTTTATGCCATAGAAGCGGAAATGGTATACACACCAAGTGATTTCTTTATTCGTCGAACAGGCTTATTATACTTTGATATTGATGCAGTAAAACGCTATAAACAGCAGGTCATTCAAGTGATGCAACAACATTTTCACTATACAGAGTCACAAAGAAATACTTATATAGCTCAATTAGAGCAAGCCATTTTAGATGCAACAAATTTTGCGGAAGAAGGAGTGTAAGTAATGCGTTATATTGAAATGTCAGATGGCCATTTTCTGTTTACTCGAACATTAAAGCCAACGAAGCCATGTATTGGCCATATTCATATTCTGCATGGTATGGCGGAGCATAGTGGACGTTATGTTAAATTTGCCAATAGCCTAAATGAAGCTGGCTATGCAGTGACAATGCATGATCATCGAGGGCATGGAGAAACGGCAGCCTATAATGGCACACTAGGTTTCTTTGCTGAAGAAAATGGGTTTGAACGTGTCGTAAAGGATGCGCATGAAGTAGTAACAATATTGCATGAACAATTTGCTGATGTACCTTTGATTTTATTTGGACATAGTATGGGGTCGTTCATTACTAGAAGGTATATTCAATTGTACGGTGATCAAGTAGACAATGTGATTTTATGCGGAACAGGTAATGTTACAGCATTGCATACGATGGGGAACTTAGTAGCAAAAGTATTGGCCAAACAGTCCGGTAAAGAGACGGAGAGCAAGTTATTAAATAAGCTGAGCTTTGGTAGCTTTAATAAACAGTTTCCAAATTCGAAGACTGCATATGATTGGTTATGTTCAGTAGAGGATGAAGTGGAAAAATATATCGATGATCCATATTGCGGTTTTATCCCAACAAATCAATTTTTTGTCGATTTAACAACAGGTTTTATGTCGTTAAATCGTAAAAGTGAGATAGCAAAAGTAAAGAAAGATTTACCGATATTATTGATAAGTGGTAGCAAGGATCCAGTCGGAGAACAAGGCCAAGGTGTGTATGCTGTTGCTGAACAATTTGCAGAAGCGGGTCTACAAGATGTGACGGTTTACCTATTTGAGGATAAGCGACATGAAATCCTAAACGAAGATAACCGAGAGGCAGTCTATCAACTTTTATTACGGTGGTTAGAAAAATATGATACAAGATAAATTACAGCAGGCAGAGGTCGTAGCAATCGTAGGGCCTACTGCTTCTGGGAAAACGGCATTAAGCATTGAATTAGCCAAAAAATATAATGGCGAAATCATCAACGGTGATTCCATGCAAATCTATCGAGGCTTAGATATTGGTACAGCGAAAATTACTGAGGAAGAGATGGAGGGTGTCCCCCATCATTTATTAAGCTTCAAAGAGCCAACGGAGTCCTTTTCAGTAGCAGACTATCAAAAATTAGTACGAGCTAAAATTGCGGAAATTCAAGAGCGGGGAAAGCTACCGATTATTGTAGGGGGCTCAGGCTTATATGTGCAGGCAGTTCTCTTTGATTTTCAATTTACGGAGGAGCAGGTAGATGAGGTAGCTCGGAAAGCCTATTATGAAGAGCTAGAGAAATTAGGTCCAGAGGCCATGCATGCTAAGCTTAAAAAACTTGATCCACAAACAGCTGAGGCAATTCATCCAAACAATACCCGCCGTGTTATACGTGCATTAGAGATGATTGAGCTTAGTGGCGTTTCAAAGGCTTCTGAAGCACAAAATCGTGGAGAAGTTCCACTTTACAATCATGTGATTATAGGGCTTGGGCAAAATATGTCACGTGAAAAGCTCTATGATCGTATTAATCTTCGCGTGGATATCATGATGGAAAAAGGGCTTTTAGAAGAAGTAAAGGGCTTATGGCAGCAAAATATTCGCGGCGTGCAGTCCATCCAAGCAATCGGCTACAAGGAATTATATGATTACCTTGATGGAAAATGTTCATTAGAAGAAGCCGTTGATAGTTTAAAGCAAAATTCTCGCCGTTATGCGAAAAGACAACTAACTTACTTCCGTAATAAAATGGATGTCTATTTTGTTAAAAATGACGAAAAACTTTAATTAATTTCTAAAAATTACTAATTGCCAAATTGGGAGAACATGCTACTATAGGAATGAAGAGGTAGAAAGAGAGTATAGGGAGGCATTTTTGATGAAATCAATTAACTTGCAAGATACATTCTTAAACCACCTACGTAAAAATAATGTTTTTGTAACTGTGTTTTTGTTGAATGGATTTCAATTAAAAGGAACGGTGAAATCCTATGACAATTTTACAGTATTATTACTAGATGCTGATAGCAAACAACATCTTATTTACAAACACGCTATTTCAACATTTGTTCCAGGAAAGCAAGTGGATTTTTTAGAGACAGATGAATAGATCATTCATCATCAAAAGTTTTGGAATCAGATTTTATAAAACGTTTACTATGTGTATAAGTTGATTGGAGTGAAGACTGGGCGACTCCTTAGGGATTAGCGACGCCCCTAGGAAGCTCTGTGCGAAAGCGAAGCGTCAGCTACAAAGCGCCCAGTCGGAACGGAAATCAACCCCACGTTATGATGAAGGGCCTTAAAAAACTAGATTAAAACAGTTAGTGTTCTTGACACTAGCTGTTTTTTTGCCTACAGGCTATAATGTAAGAGGAAATCGACATATTGGAGGACAACACAAATGAAATCAATGGATACAACTGAAATAGTAGCACTATTAGATGCAAACGAAGACCTATATATTATTGATGTTCGTGAAGATGAAGAGGTGGCACAGGGCATGATTCCTGGTGCTCAGCATATTGCACTTGGGACAATCCCAGAGCGATTAGATGAATTAGATGCTTCTAAGCCATACATTATCGTTTGTAAGGCAGGCGGTCGTTCAGCAAATGCTTGTGCATACCTTGAAGCTCAAGGCTTTGACGTAACAAACCTTGAAGGCGGCATGCTTGCTTATGATGGAGAGTTAGAATTTAAATAATGACGTACTGTAAAGAGAAAGAGCCTATCAATAGTTGCTCTTTCTTTTTTCTTGTTCTTATTTTTTTAGTGAGTTCATGATAAGGCTAAAGTTTTTTTCGAAATTCTTGTATGGATTAACATTTTTTTGCCCGCGAATCTTTGAAGTGTAACTAGCAAAGTTTAAACCAGCACCGTAAATTTGTAATGCGCCATTCGCAAGATCTCCTTTCTTAAGAAGTTCAATACCTTCCTTTAAGAAGTTTTCGCTCTCATCTAAGTGACATTCAGTAATGTTTTTATCGCCACTGTGAAATAACTTTAAGTTTTCAATGATTTTATTTGCCGTATCTTCTCCTATAGAAGCGTCTACATTGATTAATATTTGGTTTATCGGTTTTACTAGCTGAGCATATAGGCTATCATAATTTTCGCATGTTTCAGCAATTGCGTTTCTTAGCTCTTTTGTGTCCATCGTCTCTTCTCCTATCTTTTGATTTTGTCCTACCCTTACATTGTATGAACGCCCAAACTTATCTAGCATTAATATTCTTGTGCATGAATATTCAGAAATATGTTACAATTAAATCCGTTAAGGAGGGATAAGTATGTATCGAACGATTGCACCCCCAGCAATGTCTTTACAGTAGAATCTACTGTTTAGGCATTCGATAAATGCTTGCTAATTCTCAATAGATTCTACTGTATATCGAAGACTTTATACATGTAGAAAGTAGGAATTAGAAATGAGCGGAAAACTATCTTTTATTTTATCAATGGTTATTTTTGGCGCTGTCGGTGTTTTTGCAAAATATATTAAGTTACCTTCAAGTGAAATTGCCTTTTGGATGAGTCTCATTGGCGCTTGTTTTTTACTATTGATGTTCTTTTATAAAAAAGAAAGATTTACGAAAACTACAGTTTTGCAAAACAAATGGCCATTAGTACTTTCGAGCTTAGCCTTATGTGGTAATTGGATTTTTCTTTTCCAAGCGTACAAGGAAACAACCATCGCAAATGCAGCTCTTAGCTACTATTTTGCTCCAGTACTAGTGATTTGTTTATCACCGATCGTTTTGAAAGAGAAAATAGTAGTAAGAAAAATTTTTTATGTTTGTGTTGCACTAGTAGGGCTGTTTTTTATTGTCCAAAGTCAAACTACCGAAACGAGTGGACATTATATCGGTATTATCTATGGGCTTATTGCAGCTTGCTTCTATACAATAGTGACATTCACCAATAAGTATATTCGTGGATTAAAAGAGCCAAATAATACGATTATTCAACTTGCTTTAGCAGCGTTATTTCTTGCCATTTATCTTTTTGGGACTAATGGGTTCCAAATAGTTCAAATCGATATAAAATCAATTAGTTTACTTATAGCATTGGGCATTGTCCATGCTGGAATAGGCTTCTATTTGTTCTTTTTTGGAATGCGTCATCTAAAAGGGCAAAGTATAGCTATTTTAAGCTATATTGATCCACTAACATCATTAGTAATTTCGACGATGATTCTAGGAGAGAAAATGACGGCCCTACAAATATTAGGCGCTATCCTTTTACTTGGCGCAACATTTCTGAGTGAAATAGATAAAACAAAGCGAATTTCACAATAGTAAACTAACAAGAAGCCTTTTGTAGATATCCAAATTTAGAAATATTTTTGATGTTTAGGTTTTCGGAAAAATTAAAACATTGACACAAAAAACACTTTGCCGTAGATTTAAAGTAATTGCATAAAAGCATTAGGTGCCCATTGCGGGAGAATAGGGAATAAAGTGAAAAGCTTTAGCGGTCCCACCACTGTAAAAGAGAGTTTCATAGAGAATGCCACTAGCATCGTGCTGGGAAGGTTCTATGAAATGTTGAAATTGAGCCAGGAGACCTGCCTATCTGCTTCGTATTATATAGACGATGGAAAAGTCTGTAGTTTATTTGTTATGAATAAACTACAGGCTTTTTATTTTTTTCTCTAAATCATTCTTCGAGTAACAAGGGCAAAAAAGAAAGGGGAAATTTTCATGCAATTATTACAACAAACGATTCAAAACATTCAAAGTGCTGACCACAAAATGATGGAGGCAGCAAGGGAACGCATAGATGCACTTTGCAAGCCGCCTAGTAGTTTAGGGAAGCTGGAGACTCTAGCTGTGCAATTATCAGGAATTACAGGCGAACTATTTCCTGCAATTGATCATAAAGCGATGATTGTTTGTGCCGCAGATCATGGTGTTTGTGATGAAGGGGTGACCTCAAATCCACAAAATGTGACGGTCTTTCAAACATTAAACTTCCCTAGAGGAGGAACTGGTGTCTGTGCTATCGCAAAAATCACAGATGCTAAAATTGTCACAGTAGATGTTGGCGTAAAAGAGGATATTCCACATGATGCGGGTGTCATTATTAAAAAAATTAAATACGGAACGGACAATATGGCAAAAGGTCCTGCTATGTCAAGGGAAGAAGCCATTCAATCCATTGAAGTAGGAATTGAAGTAGCTTCGGAAGAAATCCAAAAAGGGGTCAATGTACTCGGGACAGGTGAAATGGGCATTGGTAATACAACACCGAGTGCTGCCATATTATCGGTTCTTCGCGAATGTCATCCGAATGAAGTAACAGGCTTTGGCGCAGGTGTTGGACCAGGGGGAATAGCGCATAAAGTAGAAGTCATTCACAATGCTATTGCATTAAACAAACCAAATCGTCAGGATGCAATAGATATTCTTGCGAAAGTCGGAGGGTTAGAAATAGGTGCTATGGCTGGGGTAATACTTGCTGCTGCTGCACATCGCAAACCTGTTGTTATTGATGGCTTTATTTCTACCATCGCTGCCCTTATCGCTTTCGAACTCGAACCAAACGTCAAAGACTATATTATTCCTTCGCACGCCTCAGAAGAACCAGGTGCTAAAATTGCCGCTGAAATGCTCGGAATTGAACCGATGCTACAAATGAATATGCGATTGGGAGAGGGCTCTGGTGCAGCGTTAGCCTTTCCTATTTTGGACGCAGCTTGCTCGATGATGAAAAATATGGCTACTTTAGAAGAAGCTACGTTGTTGTTGAAAAAGTAACTTTATTAATTTTCGGGTGCTTATTGTCGCTGCCGTGGATAGATAAATAAGAAATAACAAGCCCAAATTTGATATTTGGGCTTGTTATTATGCAACAGTATAACTATGCTCGATTCAACCTCCGCAACGGTAATCGCCATTTCTTCATATAGGAAAGTATTCTTAGTACTGTGATCACACCAAATAATACATATAAAAAGAGATCCCCTGAAAATAGTTGAAGTCCGATGATAAGCCCAGCTAGTGCTGCCCAAACACCATAGATTTCATCACGGAGGACTAATGGTTGTCGTCTAGCTAATAAATCGCGAATAATTCCACCACCTGACCCTGTTAAGACAGCAGCTACAATAACCGCGCTAATTGGCATGTCGAGCTTTACAGCATACAGAGCACCTTGAATCGCAAATGCAGATAATCCAATAGCATCAGTGATATTGCCCCAGCGATGCCAATGTTGAATAAGTCGATGCGGAAATAAGAAAAAAATTGTAATGGCTGCAATGGCAATTTGAAACATCATATCCTGCCCCCACAGTGTAGTTACAGGTAACCCTATCAATAGATTTCGTATAGCTCCACCACCGAATGCGGTTACGATACCGAGTATATAGACACCGAATAAATCGTATTCTTCCTCCATTGCAATTATTGCCCCGGAAATAGCAAAGGCGATTGTTCCAATGATACTAAAAACCTCCCAAGCCAACCCTGTCACCCCTTAGTTGAATAAATCATTTTGTTTTCATTCAGTAGGTGTTTGGACACCTACTGAATGAAGATAAAGCCTCCGTACGCAATTTCGTCCAGAAAAAATTGATGTTGTTGTAAATAAAAATCAGGAAATACTTCTTTTTGGTATATAAGAGTTATTACAAAGAAAGTAACGCCTTATAATTTGGAATTATCCGACATTAAATAACGGGCGTGTTGATTAGGAAAAAATAGGTTTATTATGTATTCCCATTTTAACTGATTGTAGCGAAGGGCTACTCGACGCTCGCCCGCAGGAAGCTTTGCTCTGCGCGAAAGCGAAGCGTCAGCGACAAAGCGAGTAGCCCGTAGCGGAAATCAGCCTCTTCAAATTAATTTGGATGTATAAAAAATGGTTTTTAACACACCTAATTAAATAACTTATTATAACAAAGAAAAATAGTTTAAGTTTGCAATTTGAACTTTGCAAGAAATGCAATCAGAAACGAAAGCAATTTTTGCAGGCAGGCTCACAAATTGTTAAGATAAGATTTGAACAAATGTGAAATGGAGAAGAACAGTATGACTTTTACAACCAATCTAACAGAAGAGACATTAGCATTAGCTGCTAAAATAGAAGCAAAGGTACGCCCTTTTCATGCAAAGGTAGAAGAAATGGCGTTCTTCAATCAACAAAAAGTGCTTGCTGCGTTCCGTAAGCATCAAGTAAGTGATTATCATCTGCACCCATCTAACGGTTATGGCTATGATGATGAGGGGCGTGACAATTTAGAACGTGTTTATGCAGAGGTCTTTGGAGCGGAGGCTGCCATTGTACGTCCGCAAATTATTTCTGGTACACATGCAATCACACTTAGCTTATTCGGAGTGTTACGTCCTGGTGATGAATTACTTTATATTTCGGGTCAGCCGTATGATACATTGCAATCAATCGTCGATGGTGGAGACAAGGATACTGGCTCGTTAAAAGATTATAAAATCGGTTATAGCCATGTGGATTTAATCGATAATCAAAAGATCGATTGGAAAGGCGTTGCGGCTGCCATTACAGCAAACACAAAAATGATTGCTATCCAGCGTTCGAAAGGCTATGCAACACGCCCATCCTTTACCATTTCGCAAATTACAGAAATGTGTGTAAAGATCCGTGAATTAGCACCAGATGCAATTATTTTTGTTGATAATTGCTACGGTGAATTTGTTGAGGCGCAGGAACCGACAGAAGTTGGGGCTGATTTAATGGCAGGCTCGCTCATTAAAAATCCTGGTGGAGGCTTAGCAAAAATTGGTGGTTATATTGCGGGTCGTGCGGATTTAGTAGAGAAATGTGCTTATCGTATGACATCACCAGGTATTGGTGCTGAAGCAGGAGCAACATTAAATACACTTGGTGATTTCTATCAAGGATTTTTCCTTGCCCCACATGTTGTATCGCAAGCTTTAAAAGGTGCTATTTTCACAGCTGCTATGCTAGGAGAAATTGGCATGAATACATCACCAAGATATGATGCTAATCGTACGGATTTAATTCAATCGGTTTCTTTCCAAACTGCGGAACAAATGATTGCTTTTTGTCGTGAAATTCAAGCAAATTCACCAATTAATGCGCATTATGCACCGGAGCCAGCGTATATGCCTGGCTATGAGGATGATGTCATCATGGCAGCTGGAACATTCATCCAAGGTTCAAGTATTGAGCTTACGGCAGACGGTCCTATTCGTCCGCCATTTACAGCATTTATTCAAGGCGGGTTAACATACGAGCACGTAAAGTTTGCTATTTGCAGTGCTGTTCAAAAAATCCAAAAATAAGTAACGAAAAACTATTCAAAATTTCCGTTTTGAATAGTTTTTTCTTATGGATGAAAGAAGATGATATTTTATAAATGTCATTTATATAAGTTGATTGGAGTGAGGCTTAGCGACTTCTTGGGGATTAGCGTTAGGGGAACGAAGGCTAAGAGCATCACATCCTGTGATAACGCCTTCGTGACCAACATCGTGTTGGCCACGGAAATCAACCCCACACTAGAATAGTAAGTTTAGTTTTTTACAATTTTTCATCATTTCAAAAAAATTATTTTATTCCATGTTAGGAAACCTTACATGAACTGTTGACAGTGTGAATTATTCGTTATATTATTAGCAGGTATTGGAGGGGACTTAAATGAGTCGTGAAATTAGACGAACTATGCCGTTATTATCAATGAATATCGTAATGCAATTGACCGAGCTTTCGGCACGTCAGATTCGTTATTATGAAGAACACCATTTAATTGAGCCGCACCGAACAGAAGGCAACCGTCGAATGTTTTCATTAAATGACGTCGATACATTGCTGGAAATTAAAGATTACTTGGAACAGGGCATGAACATGGCAAAAATTAAAAAGCTGTTCGCTAAAAAGAATGAACCTGTTTCAACAGATGAACCTAATTTAAGTGACTCAGAATTACGTCGCATTATGCGTGAGGAAATGCTTCAAGCACAACGCATGCAAAAATCATCCATCCGTCGTGGGGATTTATCTCGATTCTATTAATAAAAGGCAACATCACCAAAAGTAGTGGATGACTTTTGTTAAATAAGTTGATTGAAGTGGAGGCTGGGCGACTCCTTGGGGATTAGCGTCACAGATGAGACCCTGGAGCGAGCACATAGAGGAACGAAGGCTAAGAGCATCACATCCTGTGATAACGCCTTCGTGACCAACCTCGTGTTGGCCCAAGCGGCTCATCGGACGCCCCCAGGAAGCTCTGCTCTGCGCGAAAGCGAAGCGTCAGCGGCAAAGCGCCCAGTTGGAACGGAAATCAACCACACGTTTTGGTGATGATCCAATAAAAAGGCAATATTATTCATGTCTTTATTAATAGAGTAGGGTAATGATAAAAAGCTAGACAATTTATAGGAGTGTGGAAAACTGTGGGTAAATACACTAAAGAGGACATTAAACGTCTAATCGAAGAAAAAAACGTAAGCTTTATTCGTCTACAATTTACAGATATTCTTGGCACTATCAAAAACGTTGAGATTCCTGTAAGCCAATTAGACAAAGCACTAGAAAACAAAATGATGTTTGATGGCTCATCCATTGAAGGCTTCGTACGTATCGAAGAATCAGATATGTATTTATATCCTGATTTAGATTCTTTCGTAGTGTTCCCTTGGACTTCTGAAAAAGGGAAAGTAGCACGTTTCATCTGTGATGTATACACTGCTAAAGGCGAGCCATTTGCTGGTGACCCACGAAACAACTTAAAACGCATCCTTAAGAAAATGGAAGATATGGGATTCTCAAGCTTCAATTTAGGACCTGAGCCAGAATTCTTCTTATTCAAATTAGATGCAAAAGGTGAACCGACATTAGAAGTAAATGACCATGGTGGTTACTTCGACTTAGCACCAACTGATCTTGGTGAAAACTGCCGTCGTGATATCGTATTAGAGCTAGAAGAAATGGGCTTCGAAATTGAAGCATCTCACCATGAGGTAGCTCCAGGACAACACGAAATTGACTTTAAATATGCAGACGCAATTACAGCTTGTGACAATATCCAAACGTTCAAATTAGTTGTTAAAACAATTGCTCGTAAACACGGTCTACATGCTACATTTATGCCAAAACCATTATTCGGTGAAGCTGGCTCTGGTATGCACTTCAACGTTTCATTATTCAAAGGGAAAGAGAATGCATTCTACGATGAATCTACTGAACTAGGTCTTTCAGAAACAGCAATGCAATTCATGGCAGGTGTCCTTGCTCACGTTCAAGGCTTCACTGCTGTGACAAACCCAACAGTTAACTCTTATAAACGTCTTGTACCGGGTTATGAAGCACCATGTTATGTAGCATGGTCTGCTCAAAACCGTTCACCACTTATCCGTATCCCTTCAGCACGTGGTCTTTCAACTCGTGTAGAAGTACGTTCAGTGGACCCATCTGCTAATCCATATTTAGCGATGGCTGTTATTTTAGAAGCTGGACTTGAAGGTATTCGCCGTAGCTTAACACCACCAGCTGCTATTAACCGTAACATCTATGTGATGTCTGATGAAGAGCGTAAAGCGAATGGTATCGCAAACTTACCACCAGCACTTGATGATGCTCTAGCATTACTTGCTAAGGATGAAGTAGCTCAAGCAGCTTTAGGTGAGCATATCTATGCAAACTTTAAAGAAGCAAAAGAAATCGAGTTCGACATGTACCGTACAACAGTACACCAATGGGAACGCGATCAATATTTAAAAATGTACTAAAATTAGTAAACCGAGTACCTAGTAAAAGGTGCTCGGTTTTTCTAATGAAATGAGCGTTAAATAGTAAACCACATTATAGAGTAAATATGCGATGAGGTATTTTTATCCTCATCGCATATTTATTAATAGCCCATATGATGATGACCCATATGATGATGGTCCATGTGATGGTGATGGTGTCCCATATGGTGATGATGATGCATATGGCAAGGATCAGGTGGCATTTCACAAAGTGTATGAGTTTCGCAACATTCATTCACTACAGACTCCGTGCAAGGGAAATGATACTGATGATCAATTATATGTTTATTTACTGTTGTGACATGTGCTGGCTGTACATGTGGTACAACTGTATGGATGTAATTAGTGCGTACAAATTCCTCCGGTGGACAACAATGTGGTGGTTCAAATTGAGTTGGACATGTAACTGGTGGACAACAATGTGGACCTTTTGCATGATGATGGTGATGCATATGTTGCATATGTTGCATATGATGCATATGATGCATACGTCTATCCATGGTAAAACCTCCTGTTTTGATAAGTTGTGGTTCATAATTAACATATGAGATGAAAGACAATGTGGTCTATTTGTATGCCTATTAAGGGCTGGTTAAATCTCTTAGGCAATTAAAATAGATATGATTCATGGAGGGTTTCACCAAATTTTAACTTCTTTTAGACTTCAGTTACTGTAAAATTGAGCTTTGTTGAAAGGGAATGGTGCAAAGAAGAAATGCAAATAATATTAGCAGAGAATAATAATAATATTAAAATTTTTGATTGAATAAAAATGCATTTTGTTGTAGAATTAACCGAAGTATTGTAGGTTTACGATATTTTTTAAGTTCATAAAAATGAAAGATAATGATTATTCTAAAAGACTTAATGCATAAAATTTTGCATTGAGGATGTTAATTATAAAAAGTAGTGTTTGGGCATTCCTTTATTACTTTTTAAAGGAATGTTTTTTATTTTATCCTTCATTAACTACTCGTAAATGCCCGATTGATGAATGAAACATTTTATACAGATATACATTTCTTGGTGGTTTTACAGTACCTAACAAGCTAGATGTATAAAACTTCGAAAAAACCAAAAGAAATGAGGCTTTAAATGATGAAAAAATATCCTACTTCTTCATACTTTTTCTTCATAATTCCGTCTCTTATTGGTGTACTTTTATTTATGACACCAATCTTAACGGAAGATGGATGGAAAGTTCCAATTGCTATTTTAGCAAGTTTATTAGCAGGTTTTGTTGCGCCTGTTATTAGTTATTTTACTATAATTATGTTTGCGATTTCGGCAATTGGTTCACTCATTGCTAAACTTATTCCTCGAAATCATACAAAAGAGCCTAGTATTTTATCTACATTATTTTATGTAAATTGGTTTTGGACAATTATAAGAGTCATTGGTTTAGTATTTGCTTCAATGGTAGTGTTTGATTTTGGACCATCAATGATTAATAATAAAAATACTGGTGGATTATTAATGAATCCAGATGATGGTTTAGTTACATTTTTATTTACGATTTTCTTATTTGCTGGAATACTATTACCATTTTTAACGAACTTCGGATTACTTGAATTTTTCGGAACGATGATGGTAAAAATTATGCGTCCGCTCTTTAAAAGCCCTGGTCGTTCATCGGTTGATGCACTTACATCGTGGGTTGGTGACGGAACAATTGGTGTTCTGATGACGAGTAAGCAATATGAAATGGGGAACTACACAAAGAAAGAGTCTGCCATTATTGCAACGAGCTTCTCTGTAGTATCTATCACATTTTGTATCGTAGTATTAGATACAGTGGATTTAGCACGCTATTTTATTCCATATTACTTAACGGTTGTGCTTTGTGGTCTTGTGTTAGCAGTAGTGATGCCACGAATTTTCCCGCTTGCTAACAAAGAAGATACTTATATCGACGGTACACCAGTAGATTTATCACGTGAGGAATTACCTGAAGGTTATAACTCGGTGTCCCATGGCTTAGAAAATGCTTTAGCCGTTGCGCATGCCAACCGTGACCCACGCCAATTTTTAAAAGATGGGATTAGAAATGTCTTGGATTTATGGGTTGGTGTAGCACCAGTCGTTATGGCATTTGGTACGGTTGCTTTAATGCTTGCTGAATTCACGAATGTTTTTGCATTTTTAGGCAAGCCGTTTGAACCAATTTTAACTGTGCTTGGTTTACCAGAAGCAGCTGAGGCAGCACAAACGATGGTTGTTGGCTTCGCTGACATGTTCTTACCCTCCATTTTAGGAGCAGGAATTGAGGCTGATTCTACACGCTTTGTGATTGCTGTTGTTTCTGTGACACAGCTTATTTATATGTCTGAAGTCGGTGGCCTTATTTTAGGTACAAAAATTCCACTGAAGTTTTTAGATCTAGTTATTATTTTCTTAATGCGTACAATTATTTCACTACCAATCGCAGCATTAGTTGCACATATACTCTTTTAGACTAAAAAGGCAATTGTTCGAATTTTACTAACCCGAACAATTGCCTTTTGCTATAGTAAAATTCATACGAAAAAGGAGAGTATATAAAAAAATAACAGTGAACAAAAGACAACTTGCACATAAATTCAAGGAGTTGGGAAAAACTACGCTTAAAGTGATACTGAGGTGATAAAATGGACAGAATTTTTTCTCTCTGCTTAAGTTCCTGTTATTTGTTATTTTCTCAACCTAGTGATGCCTATATAAAAGACTCGCCCAGTTCATATGAAGAAGTCTATCCTGAAATAGGCTATAAAACGGTTGAAGGAGCTGCCTCCGATTTTGAACGGCACTTTCATCAAGGACTAAAGCTACCACTTCGAGTACCTCCTATTAGTTTTACACATCATTTTGGTCGCTTTAATGACCTTGATGGTGACATGAACGATTTTTTTGAAGTGACATTTATTAATCATCAACTTCCGGAGCATCATTATAGAATAACGGTTCGACCTATTCAGTATAAGTTTCCAGTTAAAAAGGAAAGTGTCGTCAACACTTTCGTTTTGAAAAATGGAACGACTTCAATTTATATGGAAATTTCAGGTTTTAATGTACTTATTTTCGAAAGAGAAGAATGGCAATATATGTTGTGGATTGACAAGAGAGTTTCAAATAAGGTGACACCTGAAGTGTTAGTGGACATTGCCAATTCTATTGACTATACAACGCAAGAGGATGAACAGGATTAATATAAAAAATGCCAAGTTCAAGATGTACTTTGTAAAAAAGCATTGGGTATTAATTTCCCAATGCTTTTTATTCGGTGTTACACATTATATAAAATTAGGAGATACTTTTAATGGTATTTGACCACGAGTAAACATCGAGCAATAAAGGAGCCTTTATCCACTCATTCAGTAATCATTATGCTGGATTGACTGAAGCATTTCGCATTGCCATTGTTATGATAGAGTAGAGTAATGTACTAATAACTAATAAACCACTTAATAGAGCAAAGCCTGATATATTTGATAGGAAATCAAACAAAGAAGAATACCACTTGAAAATGATTGTAACAATTGTCGTTAAGCCGAGTAATCCTACAAAACTGTAACCGCCAATAGTTCCTAAACGATAAAAGACAACATTCAGCAAAAGGCCAGCAGTTAGGAAGAAAATCAGTAAAATAGAGTCTAATGCCATCGTTTGAAAAAATGATGGGGAATGATTTAAAAGTAAAATAGGATGAATAATGAAAATTTCAGAGACGGAAGTAATTATTTTTTGAATACAACCAATCATAAAAGAACCAATTAAGCTCCAACAGATGAAAAAGAGCCCCACATTCAACATAAATTGTAAGCGACTTAAACCAAGTCTTAAAAAATAGGATAAGGTTTTATTTAGTAACTTTGCTGTCATGACACAGGAAAAAATATAAACAGGGATAGAAATCATGATGGAAAAAGAATAAACATGCAGTTCAAAAAAAGTATCTATGAAAAGTGAAAATAGGACGATTGAAAATAAAATGCACCAAAAAGTTATAATTTGTTTTTTATAGCTTTGAAATAATACATACAAACTGCCCTTTACTGTATTCATTTACTAGTCCCCGCTTTCTGTTGTTTACTTAAATACACCAACATATCGTGTAATGAAACACGTTCGAGCCTAATATTTTGTCCTACAATGGATTGACCATCAGTGAAGATAATTGCCGTTAGCTCCTGCATAAACGTATGCTTATAAATAATCTTTAGACCATTAATTGCCTGCTCAACATCAGAAGGACTACCTTTTACTGCAACAATATGCTCATGCCATTCCTCAGCAGTTTTCTGAAGCAATAATTGTCCTTCGTGTAAAATAAGTATTTCTTCAAATAGCTCACTCGCCTCATCAATTAAATGGGTAGATAAAATAAAAAGTCTTGGATTTTCGGTTTGTTGTTCAATCAATAAATCATAAAAAGTATTTCGTGCAGCTACATCAAGTCCAATATAAGGTTCATCGAAGATCGTAATCCCTGCATTACTTGCAAAGCCTGTGATAATGCCTAACGCAGACACCATTCCTTTCGATAAACTGCGAACCTTATCCTTTGGATTTAGCGCAAAAACCTCTAGTAGCTCCATTGCAAGATTCTCATCCCATTTTGGATAAAAGAAGCTATTCGCCTTTAATGTTTGGGCAATTGTCATTTCCTCTTGAAAGTTTCCGCTCTCTGCAACAAAACAAATATCACGTAGCGTTAAAGGTACATTGAAAACATTCTCTCCATTGACAGATAGGTTACCGTTAGTTGCAGTAATAAGCCCTGATAATAAGTTTAAGAATGTGGTTTTACCAGCACCATTATGACCTAAAAATCCTATAATTTTAGGTCCTTCAATTGTAAAAGAGATATTTTTTAAAGCTTCCTTTTGTCTATAGGATTTACTAACATTTTTCGCTTCGATTTTCATAAGTTAACCCCTTTGTAACATATTTTGTAATTCTTTATCTGAAATACCTAATCGTATCGCTTCTTTTTTCAATGGCTCTATATGTTGCTTAAAAAAAATTTCCTTGCGCTCCGCAATTAATATGTCACGTGCGTCAGTACTAACAAACATGCCGACGCCACGTTTTTTATAAATTACCCCTTTATCTACTAATTCGTTCACTCCCTTTCCAGCTGTTGCAGGATTAATTTGATATTCCTTTGCAAATTCATTAGTGGATGGAATGCGATCTTCGGGTTGTAGGTGTCCATCTAAAATTCCATCCTCTATTCGTTCGCGAATTTGTTGGAAAATGGGCTTTTCATTGTTTAAAGAGTGAATCACAATCCACCTCCTTGTGTTAATTGGTTAATTACTTGTGTAACTAACTGTATAACGTGAGGATATTTTTGTCAATGCCATATTGTGAAAAAATTGGTTGACTGAATGCGTTTATTAAGTTAATATAACTAGCGAATAAGAAAGAGGTTCATAGCGCATACCCTCTATAAAAAACTATGGATGATGTCATCTACGCCATATCCCAAAAATGCGGATATGGCGATTTTTTTTTATTAGGATTCACGCACAATGGACTTCTCACAATTGAGGAGGCATTTTTTATGACAGGAAGAAAAGAAGAACAAGGCTTACAGGACTTAACACTCCTTGGTAACCAAAATACAAAATATTTATTTGAATACTCACCGGAAATACTTGAAGCAGTCGATAATTTACATACGACAAACGATTTTTTTGTGAAATTTAATTGCCCGGAATTTACGAGTCTATGTCCAATGACAGGGCAGCCTGACTTTGCGACAATGTATATATCGTTTATTCCAGATAAAAAGCTAGTCGAGAGTAAATCATTAAAGCTCTATTTATTTAGCTTCCGTAATCATGGGGACTTTCATGAGGATTGCGTGAATATCATCATGAATGATTTAATAAAACTAATCGAGCCACGTTATATTGAAGTATGGGGTAAGTTTACGCCGCGTGGTGGCTTGTCCATTGACCCTTGGTGTAACTATGGTCGCCCAGGTACAAAATATGAAAAAATGGCAGAGCATCGTTTGATGAACCACGATATGTATCCTGAAAAGGTGGATAATCGCTGATGCTTTACTATTTAAACGGATTGTTTGTTGGCTTTTTAATTTTAGCTAATGTGTTAGCTGTTAAAGTGTTTAGTATAGGTGAATGGATAGTACTTCCGGGTGCAGCAATTTTAATCATTTTCACTTATCCTCTTATTGATGTGATTTGCGAGGTATATGGTAAAGAAGCGGGCAGTCGCACGGTCAGAACTGGGCTTATGGCACAAGTGTTTGCAGTATGCTTTATCGCTATTGCCATTGAACTACCACCAGCACAAGCTTTTGCTCATCAGCAGGAGTTTGAGATAATTCTCGGTGGGAGTATGCGTGTCATTATTGCAAGTCTTGTAGCCTATACGGTCAGTGTTAATTTGGATGTAGTCATATTTAATAAACTAAAAGAAAAGCATGGAAACGGTAAGCTATGGCTTAGAAACAATGCGTCTACGATGTTAAGCCAACTCATCGATACGGTCATATTTATTTCGATTGCCTTTTATGGAATAATGCCATTTAAAATGTTACTGACATTATTTATCACACAATATCTGTTTAAATTTTTAGCGTCTATTGTAGCAACACCACTTGTTTATGGGTTAGTTTTCGTTGCAAGAAAACGTAAAGGCTTAGAACCTTCTCATTACTAAAGTGTTGAAAATGGTTTCTATCGCTTCGTCATCACTCTGCCAAATAATGCCGGTTCAATTTATCGCTATAATTTTTGACTTAATAATATCTCGACAACAAAAGCCATCTCAATACTGAGATGGCTTTTACTTGCCAATTAAATAAGCACTAAAAGGCAAGAACGAAAGTATTTTTAGAATGAAAAGTTATTGAAATTATAAGTGGATTCATCATCATGAAGTGTTGTGTTTGCTGCATAGAAAATACTTACTACTACAAATGGAATATAACAAATTGATCTAAAAAATTTAGGAGGAAGCTTAACTTAATAGCATTTTGCTAAAATAATATAAATGCTGTCGTCGCGAAACATAATAGTATCCTAAAAAATTGATAGTACGAATTTTTGATATAGCCATTAATAATTTCCGTATTCGTTGTAACAGGTAATAACACAATCGATAAGCAGGCAATTGCCCTCAAAACATTCCGCGCATTTACCATCTCATTACTCACATATGTCAAGTTTGAAGGCATCAATCAACAAGATGCACCCTAAATCTATATGACTAAAGTACTCATCGTAAAACCATTTGATATATAAGTTTGGAAATTTTTTATAACAGGTTCCGAGTTACATAATCTGCTCTGAAGTTGATGGAACGCTCATCGAATCTCTGTTATTCCACGTTTATCGCTCCATTTTTGCATATGTGCCATATGAAGGTGAAACATATACTAGGGTGAGAAGGGGGGGAGGTGAGCAATTATGAGAATTAACTGGAAGATCCGTTTTCAGCATAAACCATTCTTAATTGCGTTTTTTTCGTTGATTGTATTACTCGCTCAGCAAGTAGCTGCTATTTTTGGCTACGATATAACAAGTGCAATGAGTGAGCAAGCAATGACGATCGTCAATACCGTATTATCAATTTTAGTTTTAATAGGAGTTGTCATAGATCCAACTACACGGGGAACCAGCGATAGTCAACGTGCTTTAATGTATCGAAGACCTAGATAATAAAAAGTAAAATTAAATTAAAAGTGTAATTTTACAATATAAATAAATGTGTTATAATGGTAAAAAATTGATAAAGCAGGGAGGATGATTGAGTGTCACTTGAAATGGAGCGGAGGGTTGCCAAGCTCGAGCAAGAAATGATGGATTTACGGCAGGAAGTAGAGAGCTTAAGGCGTCAGCAAAATGTTGAAAAACCTAGTACATTAAGTGCCAAGAAACCCATGATTGATCAATTTGCGCCAAAACCAGCGCAAAACCTAAAGCCAAATTCAGAGTTGAAACCGAAGCCAAGAACTATGACAGATCCAGAAAAAAAGGTGCAACCACAGCGATCGTTGGAAGAGCGTATGATGTGGGCACTTCCAAAATTATTTATGGTCATTTTAGTGATGGGTGTGCTGTGGGGTCTTAAGCTTGTGAGTGATTATGGCTATTTATCGAATGAGGTTAAAATCATCCTCGCCTACACATTATCGCTTGCCTTAGCTGCAATAGCTTATATGCTAGAGCGTAAAAAGATTGGCTCATCGGCCGTGACCATTTCTTTATACGGTGGGGCATTTATTGTTGGAATCTTAACAACAGCTGCTAGTGCGATATTGTATGAAATCATCGGTTTAACGATGGCACTTTGCATTACCGTAGTTTATATCGGCTATGGTATTGTTATTAGTTATTTAAAGAAAAACGAAGTACTAACTATATTTGTAGCGTTTACCTCATTATTGCTACCTTATTTACTAGAATATATGAACTTTAGTCCTATAATTATCTTAATCTATGTGGTTGTGCTCTTTACGATGCTGCAATTTGTCATTTATCAACATAAGCAGAAATTGGCACTCTATATAGCTTCCTTTTTCTCCGTGCTAGCTGTCAGCATTATAGCGTTTATGAACCAGGATAATCGAGTTGTTTTTGCAATAGGTTTCCTGATTGTTCTATCTATTTTTTACACGAGTTGGTGCCGTTTATACAATGCAGAATCGAAATTGAAATATATGCATGTCGGACTTCAATTTAGTATAGGAGCCTTTAGTTTATTGCTCTTAAACTTTATTATTCGTCCCATTAATTATAGTGAGGCACTTTTACTCATAGTAGTTTGCTTGTTTGCAGCTTTAGCGGGTTATGGCTATAAGCAAAAATGGCAGGAGGCATTTGATAGTGCCGTAACACTCGCATTTATGACATTATGTAATACGCTACTAGTTATGAATTTGCCGGAGAAAGTGGATTATTTGCTAATTCCGTTCATTACCTTTGCTGGCGTTATGATGAGTTTACGCTTACGAATTAGTATGATGAAGGTTGTCAGCTCATTTTCTTTTATGATTACACTCGCTTTAAGCTTTATAATTCATGAGCCAACACCATTTTTCAGCATAGATCATGCTAGTTTGATCATGCCAGGAATATATCTCCTGATTATTTATCTATATGCAAGACGTCCAAAAGAGACACTGACATCCTTTGAAAAATTTATGAAAGAAATGTTTATGGTAGATATTGTGGCAGTTCTGACGACTGGTTATTTCTTAGCCTATATCGGAAAGCTCGATGTAACGTACTTTGCAGGTGTTGGTCATATTCCACATCTAATGTGTATTATCCTAGCTTTACTTTTTACAGGATCACTTTTAGTGTCAACAAAATACAAAGGGCGTGCATTAACACCTGTCCTTAGTGTATTTTTCATTCTTTTTACACTAATGCTTGAAGTTATTCCGTATAATATGCAGGGTATCGAGTGGTTAAATATAGTAACGAGAATCGTCTATATCGCTGTTATCGTAGCAATTATGATTGATTTACTGATGAAGGGACGCATTTATCAGACCTATCATGCGCAAATGGAGAAGTTACTAGACCCGATCGTAAGTGCAAGTGTTGTATTTACGATGATATCCATTTGGGGTCTCATATCACAGCTTTCCTACAACAGTTTGCTTGATTGGAAACTAAGCATTGCCTTCACAACGATTACATTATTCCTAACAGCCAGTATTTCACTATGGCTTAGCACCGTGCGTGACTTACGAACATTACGCATGACAGGTCTTGTCATCTTAGTCTTTGCGTTTATTAAGCTTATATTCTTTGATTTGTCAGCACTAGACTTACTAATACGGGCTGTTCTATTTATCACGATCGGTGGGATAGGGTTGCTGTTGTCGGGTAGGTTGTTAAGGAAATAAAACAGAGTTATTTAGAGTATCATTCAATTACGATACTCTAAATAACTCTTTATTGTTTAATAGCATTGTATACATCGAATATTGAGGTAAATGGAAGTTTAGATTATGATAGATAATAAAGAGTAGTTAGAATATTTGTAATTATTAGTATAATGAATAGAACCTGAATTAACGGTAGAGCCTCAAAATACATGCGCTTCGAATACAGCATGTAATAACATTTAGCTGTTCTTGCGTATCCGTACGAGTAACGACGTTTGATAATGAAGGACAACCATAAATTTAGGCCTAAGCAAAAAGTCGAATCCAGACGCAATACTTTAAATGTATGAGCGTCTATTAGTATAGGAGGACCTGAAATGGAAATTGCTTATACAGTTACAGTTTTAATACTTGGGTTCGTTCTTGGCTCATTTTTTAATGTCGTTGGCTTACGTGTGCCGTTGAAGGAGTCCATTGTCCATCCACCATCGCATTGCACCTCTTGTAAAAGGCAGTTGACAGCGCTTGATTTGGTGCCTGTTTTGTCTTATGTATTTTTAGGTGGAAAATGTCGTAGCTGTGGACAAAAAATTTCTTGGATGTATCCATTGATGGAACTTATCACGGGCGTATTATTTGCATTTGCTTATTGGCAATTAGGCTTTAGTGCAGAATTTTTCGTAGCGCTTTTATTCATTTCATTATTAGTCATTATTGTTGTGTCGGATTTTGCTTATATGCTTATTCCCGATAAGGTGTTATTATTCTTTTTACCATTGCTAGTTTTTGGACGAGTGATCTCTCCTTTGTCTCCATGGTGGGACAGTATAGTAGGTGCTGTAGTGGGTTTTAGCATATTGTATTGTATAGCTGTTCTATCAAAAGGTGGAATGGGTGGAGGCGATATTAAATTATTCATTTTACTTGGTCTCGTACTCGGTTCAATACATACAATTCTTACACTGTTTATAGCTGCTGTGATTGGTATGATTGTTGGAATCGTTGTGTTAAAGGTAAGCGGACAAGGAAGAAAAACGCCTATACCCTTCGGACCTTCTATTGCTGTAGCTGCTATTATTATCTATTTCTATGGGGATGCGTTGATGAATTGGTATCTCGGTTTTTGGTAATTAATCGTGGGGGATTCCTTCAATATAGTCTTCCCTAAATAAGCTTTTACAGGTAGTTCCAAAGATATGATCATGGAGGAGATATGATGAAACCAATTATCGGTATAACGGCTTTTGCGGAGGATGATTTGTCCTCAAGATTAAATGCTGCTTATAGCAAAAGTATAATTGAAGCTGGGGGTGTCCCACTTATAATTCCGCTTGGGGTGGAAGAGGATGTAGCGCAAGTTTTATCGTTGACAGACGGATTATTACTATCGGGTGGCTATGATGTACACCCATTCCTTTTTAACGCAGAACCTACACCAAAATTAGGGAAGGTTCATCCAGAACGAGATTCAGTGGAGCTTGCTTTAATGAACGCGGCCAAAATTCGCAAAATGCCGATTCTAGGAATCTGTCGAGGGCTTCAAATACTAAATGTTGCATTTGGAGGCACGCTCTATCAGGATATTGAAAGTGAATATCATAGCAGAAAATTAATAAAGCACACGCAACAGGCAGCACGAGGCATTACAACACATTATGTAAATTTAACACCTGATACATTATTAAAGACGATTATTGAGGAAGAAAAAATAGCTGTAAATTCATTTCATCATCAGGCCATAAACGTAGTAGCAGAAAAATTGAAAGTGGTAGCGAAATCAAGCGATGGCATTGTTGAAGCGGTAGTACACGAAGATTTACCATTTTGTCTAGCAGTACAGTGGCATCCTGAAGAGCTAGCTATTGCAGGAGATGAAGGTTCAAAGAAACTATTTGCTGCATTTGTAAAGGCAAGTTTGAAGTTTAAGGTAGAGGCATAAAAGAGGATTTAGAAGTAGCAGAGAATGAAAATATTTGTAAAAAATGGGGTAAAAGCATTATATCAGCCAAACGAGAGTCAACTAACTTTTGTTCATGATAGTCTAAAATATTCAATTCGTATGGAAAGTGAAATAACACAAGATTTCACCATGCAGGATTTGCTTGAAATGGCTAATTCAATGTTTTAAAGGCTATCACCATAACGTGTGGTTGATTTCCGTTCCGGCTGGGCGCTTTGTAGCTGCCGCTTTGCTTTCGCACAGATAAAACATTTGTAGCTGCCGCTTTGCTTTCGCGCAGAGCTTCCTGGGGGCGTCCGATGAGCCTTCGTTCCCCTATCGCTGATCCCCAAGGAGTCCGCCCAGCCTCCACTCCAATCAACGTATATACATGTAGTATGTTTTTACAAATGTCAACCTCAACTTTTCGTGGATGAGCTATAAACCCTAAGTGTAGGAATCCATTTTAAAGTGGGTTCTTTTTTAGTGTAAATAGCACTCAAAACATAAGAAAAAGAGGAATATGCCCATCTGTGAACATAATATCCTCTTGTTATATTTTAATATTGAGATACTTTTAATGTACACGACGATAAAGACCTACAACATGTCCCAAAATAGAAACTTGGTCTACGATAATTGGCTCCATTGTTACATTTTCAGGCTGTAAACGAAAATGATTTTTTTCCTTGAAGAAACGTTTTACAGTTGCCTCATTTTCCTCAGTCATTGCTACGACAATATCACCGTTATCAGCAGTAGCTTTTTGTTTAACAATCACTAAATCCCCGTCTAAGATGCCAGCTTCAATCATTGATTCACCCATAATTTCTAGCATGAATAATTGATCTTCACTTGTACCATAAATATCTGGTAGCGGGAAATATTCATCGATATTCTCAACAGCAGTTATCGGAGAACCTGCAGTAACCTTCCCGACTAGTGGGACATGTATAACTTGTTGCTTTTGAATAGAATCCTCAGGTTCTAAAATTTCAATTGCACGGGGTTTAGTTGGATCGCGTCGAATTAAGCCCTTTTGCTCTAAACGAGCTAAATGTCCATGAACTGTTGAGCTTGAAGCAAGTCCAACTGCTTCACCAATCTCGCGGACAGATGGTGGATACCCCTTTGAGCGCACTTCTTCTTTAATGAATTCTAATATGGCCTCTTGTCTTTTCGAAACTTTTTTCATAATTGCTCACCTCTTTTTTAATCATTCTACTTATTAATAGTATAACAGAATGCGAACACTTAAGCAAACATAGGTTCGAAAAGTGTTTGACAAAAACATTTGTTCGTATTATTATGAGAACATATATTCCGAACAAACATTCTCAAAAAGGGGTTATAAACATGAACTGGTTAAAAAAAAATCCACATATTACAACTTTATTAGGAGCTTGTCTACTTTTTGCAGCATACCTTTTTATAACAGACCCAGGTGATGTAACGTACACAGAAATTGAAATCGCACATGGTGATAGCTTATGGTCGTTAGCCGAACAGTACCGTGGTAAAATGAAAACGGATGAATGGATTAAGCTTGTAAAGGCGGAAAATGAATTAACGAACGTACAAATTATTGCGGGTAAATCCATAGTAATCCCAGTAGTAGGTGACCAACCTTACCCTATAAATTCAATTGAAATTGCGAGAAACGAAAAATGATAAATAATCAACAATCGGCTGTTGTCTATTGCCGTGTGAGTACAGAAAAAGAGACACAACATTCCTCGTTAGAGCGTCAGCAGGATGAGTTGATGCGCTATGCTAAAGAACAAGGTTACGTAGTTAAACATGTTTTTAAGGACAAACATAGCGGCTATGATGTAGAACGTGAGGGTCTGCTAGAAATGCTCGATTTCATAAAAGAAAAAGAAATAAATGCATTATTTGTGCAGGATGAAACACGTTTAGGACGTGGAAATGCTCGAATGGCAGTGTTGCACTTATTGCAGAAAACTGAAACGGATGTTTTTTCGATGCGAGATGCGGGACCTTTACAATTAAATGAAATGGATACGATGCTCCTAGAAATTTTAGCAATTGTTGAAGAGTATCAGCGCAGAATCCATAATGCTAAAATACGTCGTGGTATGCGTCGTGCCGTTGAAAATGGCTATCGCCCTGAAAATAATTTATCTAACCGTGGAAATCCAAACGGTCAGGAACGTAAGGATGTACCTGTGGAGGAAATTGTCAACCTGCGTAATCGAGGCTTTACCTTTGAGGAAATTGCTATGACTCTTAGAGGTCTGGGCTTTGATGTAAGCAAAGCTACAGTCCATAGGAGATATCGGGAACATCAAAAGGGAATCGAATCAATAAAGTAACGTTTTAATCAGTGGGCGTTTCATCGTCCTACTGATTTTTTGTATGTTTAAAGGTCTAGACAAAGATAAAGGACCGAGCAGGAACGAGTCGAGAGACGAATACCATTATCGCAATGATAAAGAACTGTTTCCAATAGAAAAAAAGAGAAGTAGTGATTTTTCTACCTCTCTTTCTCGTATTTTCTCTTTACCCACAAAATTGAGTTGATTCAATCAATCTCTTAAGCCCATTCCTCATCTAAGGCAGCATAATAGTATTCATCCCACCACTCATCCTTGTATGGGATGCATTTTTTAAAATAACCTTCGCGTCTCATACCGATTTTCTCCATCACTCGATAGGATGGGATATTTTCTGGCTGGCATGTGGCAATAATTCTATGAAGTTTCATTTCATTAAATCCGTAGTCCAGTATAGCTTTTGCCGCTTCAGAGGCGTATCCGTTATTGTAATAGTTCGGATTTAAAACCCAGCCAATCTCATAAGTATGATCACCAAAATATTGATGGAAGGCAATATGACCAATCACAGTATTTTCGCTTTGTAAAATAACAGGATAGTGTTTTGCTTTTTCACCGCTATTTTCAGAAACAAACTTTTTTGCTGCTTCCTCATTAAAAACGCCCTCTGGAATATACTTCATCACATCTGGATTTGACGTATATTCATAGACAGCTTGCCAATCTTGAATTTCAAATTCTCTTATTACTAGTCTGTTTGTTTTGATAAACAATTTATATCCCTCCAAGCATAAATCGATGGTTTGATTGGAACCCTATAAATTAGTTATACACTTGAAATTTCATAAAGTCATGCATTTTATGGTATTTATTTCAAAAAAATAAGGATGCTAGAAAGGTTGGTATAACTGCATTCTAAGGGAAAACATGCTATACTTTGCATACCATATTCATTATGATATGTATTGAAAGGTGTGTAATTATGTTATCAAAAGAAAAAATTAACCGAATCAATGAACTTTCTGCTAAGGCTAAAAGTGGTACTTTAACAGAGGCAGAGGCGAAGGAACGAACAGCGCTTCGTAAGGAATATCTAGATACATTTAGAGCGACGATGCGTGATACAATTGAAAACGTAAAAGTGGTAGATGCAGAAGGAAATGATGTTACACCAGAAAAAGTGAAACAAGCGAAAAAAAATAAATTTCTAAATTAATGTGACACATTTCTATAAAGTATGTAACAAATCATTAATAGTATAACAAAAACATTGTTTTCTGAAGCAATGTTGACTAAACTGTATAAGAACAATATATAGGACGAGAAAGGATGTCACAACATAATGACTCAACATGCGGATCAATTAGCAATTAATGCTATCCGAACTTTGTCAATCGATGCAATTGAAAAAGCAAACTCTGGTCACCCGGGTTTACCGATGGGGGCTGCGCCAATGGCTTATACGCTTTGGACAAAACAACTTCGCCATAATCCAGCTAATCCAAAATGGTATAACCGCGATCGTTTTGTACTTTCTGCTGGTCACGGCTCAATGCTTTTATACAGCTTACTTCACCTTGGAGGCTACGGTTTACCAATGGAAGAAATTCAAAACTTCCGTCAATGGGATTCATTAACTCCGGGACATCCTGAATATGGTCATACTGTTGGGGTAGAGGCAACAACAGGTCCTCTAGGTCAAGGTATTGCTATGACAGTTGGTATGGCTATGGCTGAGCGTCATTTAGCAGCTACTTACAATAAACCAGGGCATGACATCGTGGATCACTATACATTCGCACTTTGTGGCGATGGCGACTTAATGGAAGGCGTTGCAGCTGAAGCGATCTCTTTAGCAGGTCACTTAAAACTTGAAAAGCTAATCGTTTTATACGATTCAAATGATATTTCTTTAGATGGTGATTTAGAAAAATCATTCTCAGAAAATGTCCAAAAGCGATTTGAATCTTATGGTTGGAACTATTTAAAAGTAGCTGACGGTACAGATGTTGAAGCAATTAATGCAGCGATCGAAGAAGCTAAAAAATCAACTGGCAAACCAACACTAATCGAAGTGAAAACTGTTATCGGTTTTGGTTCACCAAACAAATCAGGTAAAGCTGCTTCTCATGGTGCACCACTTGGACAAGAAGAGGTCGTTTTAACAAAAGCAGCTTATGAATGGGCACACGAGCCATTCCAAATTCCTGCTGAAGCATATGATACATTCGCAGCAGCAGCTAAAGTTCAAGGGGAACAACCTGAAGAAGCTTGGAATGCTAAGTTTGAAGCATATAAGCAAGAGTTCCCAGAATTAGCAGCACAATTTGAAAATGCAATGAATGGACAATTACCAGAGGATTTCGCTTCAGAATTACCAGTCTATGAAGCAGGTAAATCAGTAGCTACTCGTTCTTCTTCTGGAGATGCAATAAATGCAATTGCAAAGAAAACACCATCATTCTTTGGTGGTTCAGCTGACCTTGCTGGCTCAAATAAAACGACGATGAAAGACGCTGGAGATTTCTCTGCAGACGATTATGCTGGCCGTAATATTTGGTTCGGTGTACGTGAATTTGCAATGGGTGCAGCTATGAATGGTATGGCTCTTCACGGTGGTCTTAACGTATTCGGCGGTACATTCTTTGTATTCTCTGACTATGTTCGTCCAGCTGTACGTCTTTCTGCTCTAATGGGTCTTCCTGTTACTTATGTATTTACACATGACTCAATCGCTGTAGGGGAAGATGGTCCGACACATGAACCAATCGAACACCTTGCATCGTTACGTGCAATGCCAAACTTATCTGTTGTTCGACCAGCTGATGCGAACGAATCAGCGGTTGCATGGGAGCTAGCAGTAGCATCTGAAAAAACACCAACTGTTTTAGTATTATCTCGTCAAAACTTACCTGTTCTTGACGCATCTATTGATACAGTACGTGAAGGTGTTACTAAAGGTGCTTATACAGTATCTCCTGCGACAAAAGAAGTGGCAGATGCCATTTTAATTGCAACAGGCTCTGAGGTTTCACTTGCAGTTGAAGCTCAAAAAGCGCTAAAAGCTGAAGGCATGGATGTAGCAGTTGTTTCAATGCCATCGATGGACCGCTTCGAAAAACAAGACGCAGCTTACAAAGAATCTGTTCTTCCAAAAGCTGTAACAAAACGTCTTGCAATCGAAATGGGCTCATCATTCGGCTGGCATAAATACACTGGTTTTGAAGGAGACGTTCTTGCAATTGACAAGTTCGGCGCTTCTGCACCAGGTGAAGTAGTAATGGAAAAATACGGATTCACAGTAGACAATGTTGTAGCGAAGGTAAAAGCGCTATAATTCTTAAAATACCGCAATACTCAGTAGGTTAAATCTCCTCTGAGTACTGCGGTATTTTTTCATGTTTAGAGGCCTTCACTAAAGAAATCCAAATAGCTGCACAATGAACAAGAAGCATCACGACAAAACAATAAAAGCCCTTGGAACTTCCTTCTAGATTTAGCTCATCCGCGATAATACCACTAAACCAAAGCAGTTGACCTGAGACAATTATTGAGAAGCTTGCAAAAAGTAAACAAAACCAAATAGATACTTTTTTGATCATCACAATGATGAGTAGCAAAACAGCAAAAAGTAGAGTAGCTTCAAAAATAGGATCAAGAAGTGAAAACGTATGTTCATCTAAGAAATGCTTATAAGTAAATAGAGTATTCACACAATCCCTCCTTAAAAATAATAACGATTTTGGTAATAAAAGGTTTCGCAGATGGAAAAACGCTTCTAGTATTAATTTCATTTGGTATACAATAATAAATGTAGGAATTGAACTACAAATGTTGGGGGGATTTAAATGAATCCACAATCTATACTTTCACAAGTAAAGAAAACTTTCTCACAATTAGATTGTACAGGTGGCGGAGTTATTATTAAAAAACATGGTCAAACCATACTAGAAGAATATTTTGGTGTGCAAGGACAACAAAAGGACGCTAAAAAGGTAGGACCACATACTCTTTTTCATCTTGCGTCTGTTCGAAAAGCATATGTAGGGTTTGCTGTAGCATATGCGATTTACCATAACTATATTGCCTCAATAGATGATGAACTTAGCGATTATTTAGACGATGAAAAAGTCTTTGCGGATGTGTCGATTAGACATCTTCTAACACATACTCACGGTTTACGTCGTCAACATGGAATAGTAATGAAAGAATTCAAAGCAGGCTATAACTGGGCATATCGAGATATCAATGTAGAACTACTTGCCAAAGTCATATTAAAAGTTACTGGAAAAACTATTGCGCAAATAGTAGATGAGCAAGTATTACAGAAGTTGTCATTTACTGACACAGATTGGTTCAGTGAAAAAAACGAACAACATATTGAAGTAAAACATAATAATAGTCCATTTTGGTATGAAAGCGACATATGTGATGGTAGCAAAATGAATATGTATAGCTCATTAAGTGAATTAGCTAAATGGGGGCAAGTGCATCTTGATAAAGGAAGGATAAACGGAAAACAAATAATACCTGAAGAAATCATACAGCTAGTAACGACAATTCAATCCCCAAATACTAAACCAAAGAACCTACCAACTAATGGCTTTTTCTGGTTTGTTCAGCCTCACCAGAAAGAGGGGATTACAGAGTTAAGTCCAATATTGCCACAAGGAAGCTTTCAATTACTAGATTATACAAGTGTTGCTATATTGGTAATACCCGATGAAAATATTGTGGCAGTTCGTGGATTTAATAGCTTTGGTTCTCCGGAAGGGTTTGATTATATGAAGGATATTCATGATTTTGGTTCAACTGTGTATCAATCAATTCTTTAACAATAAAAGGAGGGCTAGTAATGAAAAAGTATAGCGTAGTGTTATTTGATTTAGACGGTACAATATCTGATCCTAAAATAGGGATAACAAAATCTGTTCAATATGCTTTAGGAAAAATGGGTATAGTTGAAGAAGACCTTGATCAGCTTGAAACGTTTATTGGGCCTCCGCTGCAAGTATCATTTCGAGAAATATATGGATTGGATGATGTTCAAATTGAGCAAGCAATTGCTTATTACCGTGAACGTTTTATCCAAACTGGCATGTATGAGAATAAATTGTATCAAAATATATCATCTTTATTAGAATATTTACAGAAGGATGGTTATCAGTTAGCAATAGCCACATCTAAGCCAACAGTATTTGCAGAACAAATTATACAATATTTTAACCTTGAACATTTTTTTGACCTTGTCGCGGGCAGCAATTTGGATGGTACACGTTCAGCTAAAGGTGAAGTTATCGCATATGTACGCGAACATTTTAATGTAGTGAATATCGATCAATTAATTATGATTGGAGATCGTAAATACGATATTGTTGGGGCACATGAAAATCAAATTGATTCTATCGGTGTTACTTATGGCTATGGTTCACTTGAGGAGTTGACGGAAGCACAAGCAACATACATAGTGAACAGTGTAAACGAGCTACAAGAATTTTTTACGAAACTGCATTGATAGAAATGCAGTTTCGTATTTTTTTTAGAAAACAGACTAATCGCTGATACCCCGGGTAGAAACGCTGATAAAAGCATGGAAATCGCTGATACCCCGGGTAGAAACGCTGATAAAAGCATGGAAATCGCTGATAAACCAAGCAGAAACGCTGATAAAAGTGTAAAAAACGCTGATAAACCCAGCTAAATCGCTGATAAACCAAACGACCCAAGAAAAACTACTTCGCTAGACCATTTTGAAAAGCGTAAACAACTGCTTGTGTGCGATCTTGAACATCGAGCTTCGATAGAATATTACTGACATGTGTTTTTACCGTTTTTAAGGCGATGAATAAATCGTCAGCGATTTCCTGATTTGCTTTGCCTTTAGCCATTAGCAATAATACTTCCATTTCACGTTCGGTAAGCTGCTCATACAGTGGGGTACTATTGCCGTGGCGCATGCGATGCATCATTTTTGATGTTACTTCTGGCTCTAAAACGGTTTCGCCACCCATTGTTTTACGAATGGCATCGGCGATTTGCTTCGCATTGGATGTTTTTAAAATATAGCTGACTGCACCAGCCTCTAATGCAGGATAGACTTTGTCATCATCTAAAAAACTTGTTACCATCATAATTTTTGCTTCTGGCCATGCAGCTAAAATTTCTGCTGTCGCCTCGGCTCCTGTCATAACTGGCATCACATTGTCCATTAAAATAATGTCTGGACGCAGGGTAAGAGCACGTTCCACAGCCTCTTTGCCATTTTCGGCTTCTCCTACAACGGTGATATCTGGTTGTGCAGATAAATAGGCGGAAACACCAATCCGCACCATTTCGTGGTCATCCACTATTAACACTTGAATCATTCACTTCAACCTCCTTATGTAGAGGGATTTTAACCTCTACAATTGTACCTTCTCCAGGCACTGATACAATTTTGTACATACAGCCAATTTCTACAGCGCGTTCAGCAATGTTTTGAAGTCCATAAGAAGTGGATTTATCAGCTTCGACATCAAAGCCGAGGCCATTGTCCTGAATACGTAAAATGGCTAAATCATCACGTGCAACAAGCAGTAATTCAACTTCGCTGGCTTTTGCATGACGTAGCGTATTCGATAATGCTTCCTGTGCAATACGGAATAAATGATCTTCCTCCGCTTTGGATAAAGCCATTTCTTCAAGCTCATATTCAATATGAAAAAATACTTTTTGCTGCAGTTCAATAATGAGCTCCTCAAGTCCTTGTGCGAGGGTTTTATTGTGCAGAGCTACTGGACGTAAATGTAATAATAATGCGCGCATTTCAAGCTGTGCCTGTTGGACAATTTTTTCGACCTGCTTTAGGCTTGTAGCATTTTCATCAGTTTCGGTTAATGCGGAAAGCAACATCGAAGCTGCGAATAGTTGCTGTGATACAGAATCATGGAGCTCACGAGCAAGGCGTTGACGTTCAGCAACAATGCGCTCTTGAATAATTTTATCATTAGCTTCTGCACGTTCATTGGATAAACGCTGTAAGCTTTTTCGTTGCGTATCAATTAACTCACTTGTTTGAACTAAAGCCTTTTTCAAAGGTTTAGGTAAAGGTTGTTTTTTAGGTATTACAAAATCAGGTTCAACTAACTGTTTCACGATGTGAGTTGCCTGAGCCTCTCTTGCACGGGCAGTCATACTAATCCAGCTGGCAATTAGTAAACTAAGCGCAAAAAGAATGACGACAATAAAACCGCCAAGTGGGATATTATGATAATTCTGCTGCCATAATGGCTCCCATGTTTTTTCGTTAGGCTCACCCCAAACAGCGACAAGAAGACCGAATGCTGCACTCATCAAAATAAAAAGTAGCGTCAATATTCTTGAGATAAAGGCAATCATTTACGTAGCACCTCCAAGTCCCCAAGCCATGTTGCAACATGTATCACGAGTGTTCGCTTTGCATCCTCAGGATTTCCATCTGAGAAACTTACACTTTCATTGAGTAAGCGTTGTGGTCCAACATGTATACATGTTAATTCACCAAACAATGTCGTGTAGTGTAAGCGGAAGGGTATTTCATATGGGATATAAATTTGTACTTTACCAATCCCTTGTCGAATAGTAATGAGACTTGTGCCAGCAGGTAAAATTGTTTGAGTTGTATCGATCGTAATGTCACCTGCTAATCGCTGAATTTGAACATCATGCCATTTATAGGCTTCTAAAGGTGCAGGTATGGTACCGAATAATTCGTTTTTCGTAGCAGGTAGCTTTTCGAAAAGCTCCGAGCCAACCACTTTGGCTTCGTTTTCTCTTTGCAGGTATTGATAGAGCATATACAAGAGAATAACGACGATAAATAAACGTAAACTCCACATCGTAAAGAGTGCAATCGCGATAAAGAAAATTCCTGTCCATTTAAAGAAACGATTTTTTTTCGAGAAACTTAAATAAAGAAGCCCTACCCCAATCAATAGACAAAAGGCGCCACCGTTATTAAAAATTGTAAGCTCCATAAAAACGAGTAAAAAGAAGCATAGTACCCAAAATGTGAGCTTATTAGTTGTGAAATTTTGCAAGAGGGTCACCCTTCTTTCTACAAATTGATGAGAGAAGACGAACTTCTCTATAAATACGATATTTCATTTAAAAGTGTTTAAAATTATTATCTCCACCATAACTTAGGGTGGGGTGATGTCCGTTCCAGCTGGGCGCTTTGGTTCAAGCATTTTTTTGAATGTATCATTCATCAATGCTGCATCAAGTGTATTTGGATAATGAGCAGAGTGCTCTAAAGTGATAAATTCCTTACCATTCGGCGCATCTAAGAGCTCAAAGTATTGCTTTGCTAATTCATAATTCGTCTGTTTATCATACTTACCTTGTATAAAATAAACGGGTATATCTATACTTTTTACAGAATCAAAAAAATTAGTAAGGATAATTTCTTTTTTTAGTTCTTGGCTATCTATAAGGCTAAATTGTGGGCCTGAAATAAATGCTTTATACAGATCCTGTAAAGAGTAATCAGGGGAAGTAAATGCCCCTTTTATCAAGTCAAAGAGATTCACTTTTTTGATCGTATCATCAAAATAATTCATACCTTTATAGTGATTGATTAGATCGCTAAATTGATCCTCATCTTTTGCTAAATAAGGACCTTCTCCTATATCGTCTAAAATTCGAAGAGTCTTTTTATCTCCATTAGATAGAGCTTCACTATATAACCAATTGTAGCCAAGTTCTTGGCCTTTACTAATATTAGTTACTTGAGAAATCCCTAAATAGGCATGAAACTTCTCAGGATAATTGGATACTAATTGAGTGCCAACTATAGTACCGAAAGACTGACCTATGACAAATATTTTTTCCTGTTGATAATTTTCTTTAATATAATCAACTATTATATTAGCATCTTCTGTAAATTGAGAAAGGGTCAGTGTATTATTCGTTAATTTCTTGTTAAAACTTTTTCCGGAACCTCTTTGATCATAATAAACTGCTACGCAATTCTCGGTTATTTCGGGATACAATGTTCGAGCACTCACACCATAGGGGAATGGTGACCCCGGACCGCCATGTAAGAATAAACAAAATGGTTTCTCCTTATCTTTTCCTTCCACTAATATATATTGTTTATCTCCATTTACATCGAGTTCCTTTAACTCACTAATACCACCATTTTCGATAATTTCAGCACTTTTTTGTTTAATTTGTTGTTGGACAATGAAGCGATAACCTAATAACATGACTATAAGTACTATAAGAATAAAAAAAGCAAAAAGAAATATTTTAATCATAGGACTAAACCACTTTCTTTTTAATAGTAAATTCATTTTACCATATCCTTCATCTCCTACCTTCAAAAAGGGGAGGGAGCTTTTTTCTTCAAAGAAATGGGATGCTTCAATAATTGAGGCATCCCTTATTTCTTATTTGTTTTCAATTAGTAGTGGTGCGCTATCTTCTACGGATTTCTTTTCTAGTTGTGCAAGACGAGACTCGAAAGATGTTACTTCATGATCTTTGTCGATTTGGTAAGCAAGCTTATCGATATAGGATTCTAAATCTTCAAAGTTGGTTTTGTTGTTTTTTGCAATCATTCCGTCCATTTGATGGTGAGCGCGTGTGACATTTTCTTTGCCCATCAGCTGTAATTGGCGCACTTTCATGTCTTTAATTTTGTGTTTCATTGTTTCAAATTTGCGTTCAAGCTCGAAGTATTCACGTGTACTTGCCTCGATACTAGCTTGCAATGTATTGTTACGTGCTGTGTAAGCAGCAACTTCATCAGTAGCAAAATCGATTAAATCTTGCTCGCCGCTAGCAGTTGCTAATGTTAATTGAGACTCACGTTTTGCTAGTAATTCCGCATTTTGTTTGAATTCCTGCTCTAGTTTTTCTTTTAACTGACCTTGACGCTCTAATAATTTACCAGTTTGCTCTGTTTGTTTTTCTGCTTCACGAATGTATTGGTTTAACATCGCAATTGGATTTTTTTGTTCCTTCTTATCAAATAAATGATGTAAATCTGCCTCTATTGTATATCTAAAACGTTGAAATAAATTCATGAAAATTCGCTCCTTTTATTTTGTTAAGTTAGACCATTCTTTTTCAAAGTTTGTAAATGGATCTTCTTCTTTAGCTTCAATTGTTGGAATTTTTACATCTTCGTTGTTCCATTTTTTGTAGATCACATAGATGACAGCGATTGCTGCTAATCCTATCATTGCAGGGATATTAGAGATTGCTGATAGAACACCGATTAGACCTACTGTGAACCATATGATTTTGCCGAATGTCGATTTACTTGCAGAGTAGAAGTGCATACCGAGTGCTACAAACAATCCTGAAAATAGTAGACCTGCAAGCGGTCCAGTTAAAGCGAGTGCAACACATCCTGCGATAAAGCCTCCTATTAGTAGAAAAAATTTTCTCATATGTTTTAGCTCCTTTCGTTTGTACTTTTATAGTACCTGTTAGCGAGCTTTGCTAAAACGGACTGGAAATTGATTTTGCTCTAGGTCTTGAGGCTGAGAATATTCTAGGTACTTTTGCAGAAGCTTAAATTTGTAAAAAATAGATAGCTCAAAAAGTATTTGTAAGATCCGAAAGTAGAAAGTTTTCGACAAAAATAGAAGATGAAAGCCTCCTTCGTTTGACAAATTAAAGAGTTTGGATGAGCTATACTTATGAAAAAGAAATGAGCGAAGGAGGATTTCTAGTGAGAACCTATTCCATATATAAAATAAAAGAAGAGCATTTAACGTTTATTTTCGGCAGAGAGCGTAAGTTATTAGAGATGATGCAAGGCTGTGAAGACGCAAACGAGAAATCCTTAAAAGAGCTTGCATATATATGTGAAACCGTTCGCTTCGAGGAGATCGCTACGATGCTAGAGGCGCAACTAGATTCCAAATATGCACATTTAGAGAGAGCTCGTAATGCTTTATTTTTAGAACATCCTATAAAAGGAAAAATGGCTATATATTTAGTGGAACGTAAAATTTGTGTTTATTGTGAGGGTTCACGGATGCTTGATTTGGATCTATTCCAAATGCTTGCGAAGATGAGCGAGCGCTTTATTGCGTTTAATAAACAAGATAATGAGTGTGGGTGGCTAAAGCCAATGAAATATACAATGCATTAGGAAAATTCACTACAATATATAGTAACACGCTACTATTTTGTGTATAATGGAGCGTGGAGAGTTTTTTCTCGGTATATATTGTAGTGGAGGAGGTTGGTTGTATGCCTACATGGGGCTGGATTATTATCGTAATTATCGCATTAGCAGCGGGCGCGGCACTTGGTTTCTATTTAGCTCGTCAAGCTATGATGAAATATTTAAAAGAAAACCCACCAATTAACGAACAAATGATTCGTATGATGATGGCGCAAATGGGTCGTACGCCGTCTGAAAAGCAAGTACGTCAAATGATGACACAAATGAATAAATTCCAAAAATAATTGGAATGTTTAAAGAGCAACTAGTCCAAGCTTTGACTAGTTGTTTTTTATTTACTCATTGTCGGGGGTACTTGATGAAATGAGTGGGACAATTCGCAAAAATCATACAATTCTATCGGAAAACTCGTTATAATGGAAATATTCTATATAAAAGGAGTTGTGTAAGTTGCAGAAAGAAAAAACAAATGTTGAAAGCTTTGATCTAGATCATACGAAAGTAAAAGCACCATATGTACGTTTAGCGGGTGTGAAAGCAGGAAAAAATGGCGATGAAGTGTACAAATATGATATTCGTTTTAAACAGCCAAATAAAGAGCATATGGAAATGCCTGCATTACATTCCCTAGAGCATTTATCGGCAGACATTATCCGCAATTACTCCGACCATATTGTTGATTTCAGTCCGATGGGATGTCAAACAGGCTTCTATGTATCGCTAATCAATCACAATGATTACGAAGACTTATTAAATATTTTAGAAAAAACATTTACAGATGTAACAAAGGCCACTGCAGTCCCAGCCTGCAACGAAGTGCAATGTGGCTGGGCAGCTAGCCATAGTTTAGAAGGTGCACAAGCGTTAGCTAAAGAATTTTTAGCCAAACGTGATGAATGGCATATTGTTTTTGCAGAATAAAAAATATAAACCTTGCGTGCAGCTCATTCAGTGTCGCAAGGTTTTATATTGAGGGTCGTGCCGCTTAGCTTTCACACAAATACATTGTTGAAGAAATTATAATGACATGTGAGTAAATTGGTTGATTGGAGTGGAGACTGGGCGACTCCTTGGGGTTTAGAGATAGGGGAACGAAGGCTAAGAACATCACATCCTGTGATAACGCCTTCGTGACCAACCTCGTGTTGGTCCGAGACCCTGGAGCGAGCAACGCGAGTGAAGCGGGAGGGGAACGAAGGCTAAAGGCATCACGTCCTGTGATAACGCCTTCGTGACCAACATCGTGTTGCCCCGACGCCCCCAGGAAAGCGCCCAGTCGGAACGGAAATCAACCCCTCGCTTTGCAGAAGAACTATATTTTGTTTTCATTTGCCCTAAAAATGAAATGGAATGACATTAGACGAAGAAGAATCACGATTAATTTTTTGATAAATGAAATTTTCTAAAAAGTCGTGGATTAAATCCTCATATTCAGCCATATTTTCATTAAAAGACTGTGCATGAGCACCTTTATCAAATAGCTTCAGCTTCTTAGGACCAGTTTTTTTATTGTATAAATCCAGTGACATGGAAGCTGGGATAAATGTGTCAGGAATACTATGGATAAAGAGTACCGGCTTTTCAATATTTGTTACAGCCTCAGAAGGTGTCACACTTTTAAAGGAATAACCGTCTCGCAAGCGGACAAAGAAATCGGCAAAACGAATTGGAATAATCGAGCCATATTTAAATTCCGTCTTCGCTATTTGTTTCAGCAGCATTGAAAAATCAGAAAACGCACAATCTGAAATATAGAAATCCGCACCATCCTCTACAGTTCCTGAATATAGTAACATTGTTGCGGCTCCCATTGATTCACCATGAATACCGAGAATGGCGTTTTCACCAATCATAGCCTTTATAGTTTTGACTACTGCATCAAGGTCATTTTTTTCATAATGGCCGTAGCTAGTCGTTTTCCCACCGGTCTCCCCATGTCGACGATGGTCAAAAATAACGGAATTATAGCCAAGTCGTTCAAAAAGTCGAGCATATTTAACGGAGTTGATTTTATTTTCTGTTACTCCGTGGCAAATAATGATGGTATTATTTGTTTCCAATGGCTGAAACATGATGCCACGAATGGTATAGCCATTTGGAGAGTCAATATTTAGTTCACATTTTAAGTTTTTATTGTACCAAGCTTCATCAAAGCGTTTTGCGGTAGTTTCACGTTCACGAACAAATTCAGGATCCTTTTGTTTAATGTACATTAATTTATTGGAAAGCGCGAAGCCGAACAGACCAGTTGCTGCTGCAGCAATCGTCGTCGTTATACCTGAAAATAATAGCATTTTCTTTTTCATTATTAACACCTCCACGTCCTGTTTCTTTTGTTGTCTAGGCATACAAGCGAAATGTATGCACTTTTCTTAATTGTAATGTTCCCAACTGAGATTGTTTAAAACACGTCAACATTTTACATTATCTTTGGCAAAACTGCGATTATTTCTGCTATCGAAAATCGTCAAAATATTTGTTAAAATAGATATATCTGCTAGTAGCATATGCATGCAGTGTTCATTTTTGAACGGGGAAAAGGGGAGAAAGTTTATGACGAAAGAGGTAGTAATAGTAAGTGCTGTACGTACAGCTATTGGTTCATTCCAAGGAACTTTAAAGGACGTACCAGCGACAACACTAGGGAGTATTGTTATTAAAGAGGCATTAGCACGTGCTGGTGTAGCAGGTGAACAAGTTGACGAGGTCATTATGGGGAATGTCTTATCAGCTGGACTTGGTCAAAATCCAGCTCGTCAAGCAGCGATTGCAGCAGACTTGCCACACGAAGTATCGGCATTAACTATTAATAAAGTTTGTGGCTCAGGGCTAAAAGCAGTTCACTTAGCGACACAAGCCATTTTAGCAGGTGATGCAGATATTGTCGTTGCAGGTGGCTTTGAAAATATGAGCCAAGCACCGTATGTATTAAAAAATGCACGAGAAGGCTTCCGCATGGGGGATCAAAAAGTAGTCGATACAATGATTCATGACGGATTGTGGTGTGCTTTTAATGACTATCATATGGGCGTTACAGCTGAAAATTTATGTGATGTTTATGAGATTTCTCGCGAGGAGCAAGATGCCTTTGCAGCACGTTCTCAACAGCGTGCAGAAGTGGCAATGGCAGCAGGGAAGTTTAACGAAGAAATCGTAGCAGTGGAAATTCCTCAGCGCAAGGGCGATTCTATTATATTTGATAAAGATGAATTCCCACGTCAAGGCGTTACAGCTGAGTCGCTATCTAAACTTCGTCCTGCTTTTAAAAAGGATGGCTCCGTGACAGCAGCAAACGCATCTGGTATTAATGATGGAGCAGCAGCTGTCGTGGTTATGTCGAAAGAAAAAGCGGAAGAGTTAGGGATTCACCCAATGGCATTCATTACAGCGAATGCAAGCGCAGGTGTTGACCCAGCTATTATGGGAACAGGCCCAGTAACGGCAGTGAAAAAAGCATTAGCAAAGGCTGATGTGACACTAGATAATATAGATTTAATTGAAGCGAATGAAGCTTTTGCAGCTCAATCTATTGCTGTAGATCGCGAATTAGGCTTTAATCATGATAAACTAAATGTGAACGGGGGAGCAATTGCTCTTGGCCATCCAATTGGTGCAAGTGGAGCACGTATTTTAGTCACGCTTTTACATGAGATGGAAAAGCTTGATGCAAAAACTGGTCTCGCAACACTATGTATCGGTGGAGGACAAGGTGTGGCAACAGTTGTCAAGCGCCCTTGAAGTGAATAAGAAGGTGAAATGCAATGGGAAAGAAACGAAAACAGCAGCAACGAGTAGATAATAGTGTGACATCTAGTCTACCGAAGCAGGAGGCAGTCACATTAGCCGATCAATTAGGCGGTGACGTGCTTGCCAAATTAAAAGCGGCAAAGCAAGATTTAACGGTGAAAGAGCAAGCTGCAGAAGAAGAACGCCAAGCAAAGCTAGCCTTTGAGCGCAAGCAACGCGAAAAAAACAAATCGTTTGAAGAACTACTAAACGAATATGGCGATAAAGGCTCAAAATTCTAAAAGAGAAACAGTGGATCCAAATGCGGATTCACTGTTTTTTGTTTTATCGGATTTTAATTAGATAAATTCGATAGTATTAAAAAATAGCCTTTCTAGTAGTTCTGTTTTGGTAACAGATTGAATCATTGCGTTTAAATAAATTTCTTTAACACCTTTAGAAAGTGTATATGCTTGCACAAAAATACGAATAGTTCGCTCGTTTCCCTCTCGAAAAGGATGAAACATATTCAATTCGGATTTGTAAAATGCTAATCTATTCGCAGCTTGATGAATGGTAGTCCAGGCCGGTTCATTATTTAAATGATAAAACACTTCATCGGTATAGGGATTAATAAATTGAAATTGACAAAACCTAGTAGAGTCTTTCATTAATTGTGGGCAGTCACGGGGTTTAAGATGATTCAGGTACTACCAGTGAAGGATTTGCTCGAAAAGCTAGTAGAAGAAGCGAATTTGTAAAGTATGAACACAAATCACAATATATTGTAAGTTAAAAGTCATTTAAAAAGAAGGCTGTTTTCTCAAAGATTATTGCTGTATTTTCAAGAGAGCAACAATCTATAAGAAAACAGCCTAAATAAAAAACAGGAGACGTTGCCAATACATATATCTCTTAATAGTTTTAGATAAATCTAAGATAGGAGAGAAAAAATGATTGAATTAAGCACTAATAGATTAAAACTAATCCCATTAAACGCAAAGAATTTAGATTTACTAATTCATGAAGAAAAGACATTTGAAATAGAGTTGCCATTAAGTAGTAAAGAAATCTTTCTTGATGAAGAACTTAGACAAGCTTTGAAGTTTAGACGATCGAAAGTATTAGAGAATGAGGAAAATTATATTTGGTACACGAATTGGATAATCGTATCGAAAGAAGAAAACTGTATCGTTGGTGGCATTATGTTAAAAGGTCTACCAAATGAACAGGGAGAAGTCGTGATCGGATATTATACATTTTCGCAATATCAGGGAAAAGGATACATGACGGAAACTGTTAGGATGATGAAAGATTGGTTACTACGTCAATCAAATGTTAAGTATGTGGTTGCTGACACTGAAAAAAGTAATATCTCCTCACATAAAGTCTTACAAAAAGCAGGGGCAATGTTATATTCAGAATCTGAAGAACTATTTTTTTGGAGATTCGTTTGACATCAAATAAAAGACAAAGGGTTAAAGCGCCCTTTGCCTTTTAAAAATCTTCCTCACCAACACGACAATCCCAACAAAAACAATGGCACCAGCTGTATCCACCATAACATCCTGTCCGCTCATTGTGCGTCCTGGTGTAAAGCTTTGGCGAAACTCATCAAGCATTGCTATAAGAGCTGTCCCGGCAATAGCGACAACTGCGGCGAACCGACGTTTACCCCATGCGAAGTAAATGCCGAGTGCGATGCAGCCGAATCCAGCGAAATGCGTGAATTTGCGAATTAAAAATTCTACAAACTTAAAGTAACCCCGTTCTTCTACAGAAACAACTGTGTCCCAATAAGGAATTTTTAAAACCGATAATTGCTTTTCAAATGGTTTATTTGCTAATATTTGCTCCAATTCAGGAATAATAGACTGTTGTTCATAGGTCATACTAGAGGATATGACAAGTACTACTAAAAACACTAGTAAGATAAGCCATTTTTTCATCGGTGATCCATATATTGTTCGGCTTTTGTTAGCTCTTTTGCTGCTTTAAAATCTGTTATCAAATTCATTTTTTCATAGGCGGCAAGTGTTTGCGCCAGCTGTTCTTGTGAGCTAGCCCCAATCACGGTTGAAGCGATAGCAGGTTCCTTTAGATTAAAGGCGATAGCTAGTGCATGTAAATCGTCAAAATGTGAGGATAAGCCTGTTAATACTACTGTTAATTCGTCCGCTGTATAGGTGTTAAAGCCGTTGACACGTTGTAAACGTTCTTTCCAGCTATTTGTTAGTAAACCTTTTGCAACAGTCCCACGTGTTACGACGGAAGCACCTTCACTTGCAATAAAGTCTAACCATTCCTCTGGGCGACGATCTAAAGCGCTATATTGCATCATGACACTTTTGGCAGAGCTTGCGGGTAAAAAACGCTTTAGTACATTTGGTCGAATCGAGGAAATACCATATTCTCGAATCAATCCATCTTTTTTCAAATTTTCAAAAGTGTCGATAATGCCATCCCAATCGTCTTCTATCGTCCCACCATGTAACTGATAAACATCAATATAGTCAGTACCTAGTCGTTTCAAGCTAGCGTGTAGAGCTTCCTTTATATAAGAAGGGGATGCATCCCAATGCCAACCGTCTACACCTTCTGTCCAACGATTACCAACTTTTGTAGCAACTAGAACATCCTGACGACGTTTCCCTAAAATAGCGCCAATCATTTCTTCATTGGCCCCAAAATCATATAAATCGGCTGTATCGATATAATTAATGCCAGCATCTAGCGCCATATCGACGATTGCAGCAGCCTTTTTCTTATCTGTCGAAAGAGACATGCCCCCTAAACTAATTTCTGAAATGAACAATTCACTTGAGCCAAGCTGTCTTTTTTTCATGCTAATGCCCTCCTTCGATTTCTCTACTTGTAATGGTACAATGAACATATCTGAAGAACAAGCGAGGTTATAGTCAATGAAAAAGTTTGAAGAAAAAACGATAAAGACTACACCCATTTATGACGGGAAAATTGTAAAACTACAAATTGATGATGTCACTTTACCAAATGGTAATGTTGCAAAAAGGGAGATTATTAAGCATCCAGGCGCAGTTGCGGTTATAGCTGTTACAGATGAAGGCAAATTAGTATTAGTGGAGCAATATCGCAAAGCTTTAGAACGTTCAATTATTGAAATTCCAGCTGGTAAGCTTGAACCAGGGGAGGAACCTATTGTAACCGCGCGCCGTGAATTAGAGGAAGAAACAGGTTACGGAGCACAGAGCTTAACTTATTTACAAGCGTTTGCAACATCCCCAGGCTTCGCAGATGAAATCATCCATCTATTTGTAGCTAAAGATTTATATAAAATTGACAATAAGGCAGATCTAGATGAGGATGAATTTGTCGAATTAATAGAAGTTTCGTTGGAAGAGGCGGGGCAAATGGTGGCAGATGAGCGTATATACGACGCCAAGACAGCGTTTGCAGTACTTTGGCTTGCAACACAATAAGATCATAATCTTTAGCATAATAGAAGCGGACGAGCATAAGCTGTACAAACCTTGATAGAAAAGGAGCATGTTTATGTCTCGTACGGTGTCTATATTTTATCACGCTTCCATTATTGCTATGAGTTTCGTTTGCGGCGTTATCTTATTTCATATTATTGGTGGGCCGAAAGCAGAGCCTTTTATTTCATTTATAGAGCCTCGTTTAACAAATGGGGACAGGCATTCTCTGTTTCGTTTAGTGTTACCTGTTGCTGTTTCAATCGCTCTCGTAATATTGCTTGCAACACATAATGTCCTAAAGGTTCTAGTGCGTGTTACAGTGGCAATGCGTGCAACCTTTTTTGGCTTTAGCTCGGTTTTTTTATTACAAAAGCTTGAGGCGTTCTGGGTTTATACGATTTGGTGGTTTCCATTTCAGCTTATCTATTGTATATTGTTGCTAAACCTATGCAATTTACTTGTGCCAGCATGGTCAAAGCGAAAAATCGGAAAAATGATAAATGGTCGGACAATTTTGTTGAATTTTATCGGATTTTTCATCATAATAGTGGCTGAGTTTATTGTTATTTCTTATATTTTAAATTGATAACTACAGAAATTTAGCATTAGGTAAAAATATACAAAAGCATATTCGAAATCTATTCACTATCTTGTAATAGGATTTACTCCTTTGGTATAATGGAAAGAGTTTAGGGGGGCGTCACATGGAGAGCCGAATTGATCGTATAAAAAAACAGTTGCATAGTGCTAGTTATAAGCTGACGCCGCAGCGAGAAGCAACAGTTGCTGTACTGCTGGAGCACGAGGAAGACCACCTAAGTGCAGAAGATGTTTACCTTTTAGTAAAAGAAAAGGCACCTGAAATTGGTCTTGCTACTGTCTATAGAACGTTAGAATTACTAACTGAGCTCAAAATTGTCGACAAAATCAACTTTGGCGATGGCGTTTCGCGCTATGATCTACGCCAAGAGGGAGCTGCGCATTTCCACCATCATCTAGTTTGTATCGAATGTGGTGCGGTTGATGAAATTCAAGAAGATTTACTTGAAGATGTGGAAGCCGTTGTTGAAAAACGTTGGAACTTTATCATAAAAGATCACCGACTAACATTCCACGGTATTTGCTGGCGCTGTCATGATAAAAACGACGAATCGAATGAAGAAAAATAACAAGAAGCTGTCTGTTTTAATCTTTTGATTAATCGGGCAGTTTTTTGTTTTATATGAAATTAGCAATGTAGAATAGGGGACCGTTTTAGCACAATTCAAATTGCCGTGCTAAAATAGAGAATAATTGACAGTAAGGGGGCGTTATGATGAATGAATTCCAATATGCCATAGAGGATTATATCCATTTTATCCAAGTTGAACGACAATTATCCGATAATACATTAGCATCCTATCGCCGAGACTTAGAAAATTACGTGAATTTTTTGCGGGAAGTAGAGGGAATGTCTGATTTTCGAAGAGTGGATAGGACGACCATTTTACGCCATTTAGAGCAGCTGCGAATGCAAGGAAAGACAAGTCGTACTGTGGCTCGACACATCTCCTCCATTCGTAGTTTCCATCAATTTCTACTACGGGAAAAACGAGCTGAAACAGATCCGACTGTCCATTTAGAAATGCCGACCATTGAGCAAAAGCTACCAAATGTACTCTCTATCGAGGAAATAGAAGCTTTATTAGCGGCACCAAATCGCAGCAAACCACAAGGTATCCGCGATGTAGCGATGCTAGAGCTGTTATATGGGTCAGGAATGCGCATTAGTGAGCTGATTGCATTGGATTTAGCGGATATTCACTTGACGATGGGCTTTGTCCGCGTCTTTGGTAAGGGAGGCAAGGAGCGTATCATTCCACTTGGAAAAAGTGCCCTTTTTGCATTAAGTACTTATTTAGATGGCGCACGAAGTCAATTACAAGGGAAATCTCCCAAAACAGAAGCTTTTTTTATCAATCAACGAGGAAAACGTTTAACAAGGCAAGGTTGTTGGAAATTAATGAAGGAGCACGCCTTAAAAGCGGGCATCCAACATGAATTAACGCCACATACATTACGTCATTCTTTTGCAACACATTTAGTGGAAAACGGTGCGGATTTGCGAGCAGTACAAGAGATGCTAGGGCATGCCGATATTTCTACAACACAAATTTATACACATATTAGTAAATCCCGACTATCAGAGGTTTATAAGCAATTTCATCCACGCGCTTGAAAATTATTAGTTAGTCGGATGTCTGACCTTTATTTTTCGCTGTTTTTTGGTAAAATAGAGACAAGAGAGTAGGAGGCAAAATGAATGAATAAACCATTTGAAAAAATCCATGTAGTAGTATTGGACTCGGTTGGAATTGGTGAAGCTCCAGACGCAGCAAATTTTGGAGATGTGGGTTCACATACTCTAGGACATATCGCTGAAAAAATGAATGGGCTTACAATGCCACATATGGAGTCTTTCGGCTTAGCAAACATTGAACCATTACAAGGTATGCAGGCTACTGACAAACCAAAGGCATACTACGGAAAAATGCAAGAAGCATCTGTTGGGAAAGATACGATGACAGGGCATTGGGAAATTATGGGTTTGAATATCGATAAACCGTTTAAGGTGTACCCTGAGGGATTCCCAGCTGAGCTTATTGCAGAATTGGAAAAACGTACAGGCCGCAAAGTACTTTGCAATAAACCTGCAAGTGGCACACAAGTAATCGAAGACTTCGGCAAGGAGCATATGGAGACAGGAGCGATTATTGTCTATACATCTGCTGATCCTGTTTTGCAAATTGCTGCCCATGAAGAAATTATTCCATTAGAGGAATTATATAAAATTTGTGAAATTGCTCGTGAGCTAACATTACAGCCAGAATATTTAGTTGGCCGTGTTATTGCTCGTCCATTTATCGGTACACCAGGAAACTTCACGCGTACATCTAATCGTCATGACTATGCGTTAAAGCCGTTTGGTCGTACAACGATGAATGTCTTAAAGGATGCAGGGTTAGATGTTATCGCAATCGGAAAAATCTCAGATATTTTCAACGGTGAAGGCGTTACTGATGCTGTACGTACAAAAAATAATACAGATGGTATGGATAAGTTTGCAGAGGTAGTGCGCCGTGATTTCCATGGTATTAGTTTCTTAAACTTAGTGGACTTTGATGCGAATTTTGGACATCGTCGTGACCCAATAGGTTATGGCAACGCACTTCAAGAATTTGATGCACGTTTACCAGAAATTACTGAAGCGATGACAGAGGATGATTTACTAATCATTACGGCAGACCACGGGAATGATCCAACATTCCCAGGGACAGATCATACGCGTGAATATGTACCGTTAATTATCTATTCACCACGCTTTAACGGTGGTAGTGAACTAGCACTACGTGAAACGTTTGCAGATATTGCAGCAACAGTAGCTGAAAACTTCAAAGTAGAAGCACCAGCGTTTGGCAAAAGCTTCTTAAATGATCTGAAGTAAGGGGGATTATCGATATGAATATGGCGCAGCTATTTGAAAAGAAGAAACAAGGCAAGGAGCTATCACAGGCTGAAATTCAGTATTTTGTAGAGGGTTATACGACTGGTACAATTCCTGATTATCAAGCAAGCTCACTACTGATGGCAATCCGTTTATTGGGTATGACATATGATGAAACATTTTATTTAACAAAGGCAATGATTGAATCTGGAGATGTCATTGATTTATCATCTATTGAAGGTTTTAAAATTGATAAACACTCAACAGGCGGTGTAGGAGATAAAGTGACACTAATCGTCACGCCTATCATTGCTGCACTAGATATTCCGGTAGCGAAGTTTAGTGGTAAAGGTCTAGGTATTACAGGTGGTACAATCGATAAATTAGAATCCATTCGTGGCTTAAAAACAGAGCTTTCATCACAAGAATTTATCGACAATGTCAATAAACATAAAATTGCAGTGGCTGGTCAAACAGGCAATCTTGTACCAGCTGACAAAAAATTATATGCGTTACGAGATGTGACGGGTACTGTCGATTCTACCCCACTAATTGCCGCATCTATTATGAGTAAGAAAATTGCAAGTGGTGCTGACGGCATTGTACTTGATGTCAAATGTGGCTCAGGTGCATTTATGAAAACAGAAGAAGAAGCGCAGGTTTTAGCTGAAACGATGACTGCTATCGGTGAAAAGCTGGGGCGTAAAGTAGTCGCTCATATTAGTGACATGGACAATCCACTTGGAAAAATGATTGGCAATAAGCTTGAAGTAGTGGAAGCGTTTGCTTTATTAAGCGGTCGTATGGATGAAACACATGAGGATCTACTGGAGGAATGTATTATTATTTCTTCTTTAATGTACCAAGTGGCAGCAGGCGTAAATGAGGCGGAAGCAACAGCAGCTGTGAAACGAGTATTAGAGGATGGTTCAGCCGCTACAAAATTCGAGGAATTTATCGTAGCACAAGGTGGCGATTTAGCTGATATCGTGCAAAAAGACACAGCTAACAAAGTAGCTGTCAAAGCACCTACTGAAGGGACTGTAGGGACGATTAATGCACTATTAATCGGAGAAGCTAGCGTTGGTCTTGGCGCAGGTCGATTAACAAAAGAATCAGCGCTTGATTACGATGCTGGTATTCAATTAATCGCTAAAAAAGGTGACCATGTTCGCGCTGGCGAGACGATTGCTTATCTATATTCAAATCGTCAAATCGATGAGGAAACCATCGAAAAAGTACTAAAAGCTTATACAATTGCATAAATGATGAATGGAAGCGAGAACTCTCTTTAAAGGGGGCTCTCGCTTTTTTGTGTTCTAAAAAAACGTAGAGTTAAAGCGGGGGAAGAATAGTCAGGGCGAGGTGAAAAAGACAGAGCGACGGAAAGAATGGCCCAGACAATGGAAAGAAGGGGCAAAGTGACGGAAAGAAAGGCCAAGGTGACGGAAAGAAATCAGAGAGAGGGAAAGAAGAGCCAGAGCGACGGAAAGTAGGGGCAAAGTGACGGAAAGAAGAGCTAGGGTGACGGAAAGAAGGGCCAAAGCGACGGGAAGAATGGCTAGGGTGACGGAAAGAAATCAGAGAGAGGGAAAGAAGAGCCAGGGTGACGGATAGAAGAACCGAAGCGACGGAAAGAAGAGCCGAAGCGACGGAAAGAAAGGCCAGGGTGACGGGAAGAAATCAGAGCGACGGATAGAATGGTTGAAGAGACGGAAAGAATGGTTGAAGAGACGGAAAGAATAGTCAGAGCGACGGAAAGAAGGGCCAGGGTGAAGGAAAGAAGACAGAGCGACGGAAAGAAGGGCCAAGGCGACGGAAAGTAGGGCCAATGCGATGGAAAGAAGGGGCAAAGTGACGGAAAGAATAGTCAGAGCGACGGAAAGAAAGGCCAGGGCGACGGAAAGAATGGCCGAAGCGACGGAAAGAAAGGCCAGGGTGACGGAAAGAAGGGGCAAAGTGACGGAAAGAAAGGCCGAGGCGACGGAAAGGATGGTCAAGATGACGGAAAGAAGAGCCAGAGCGACGTAAAGGATGGCCCAGGTGACGGAAAGAAGGGCCAAGGCGACGGAAAGAAGACAGAGCGACGGAAAGAAGACAGAGCGACGGAAAGAAGACAATGCAACGGAAAGAAGGGCCAGAGTGACGGAAAGAAGGGGCAAAGCGACGGAAAGAATGGTCAGAACGACGGAAAGAATGGTCAGAACGACGGGAAGAATGGCCAGAGCGACGGGAAGAATGGCCAGGGTGACGGAAAGAAGACAGAGCGACGGATAGAAGAACCGAAGTGACGGAAAGAATAGTCAGAGCGACGGAAAGAAGAGCCGAAGCGACGGAAAGAAGACAGAGCGATGGAAAGTAGGGCCAGGGTGACGGAAAGAATAGTCAGAGCGACGGAAAGAAAGGCCAAGGCGATGGAAAGGATGGTCAAGATGACGGAAAGAAAGTCTAAAGTGACGGAAAGAAATCAGAGCGACGGATAGAATGGCTGAAGAGACGGAAAGAATAGTCTGAGCGACGGAAAGAAGACAGAGCGATGAATAGAACCGACAAACATGGACAGAACTGCCAAAATCATGGATAGAACTATCAATTTCCGTGGATAGGCCCGCCAAATCCGTGGATAGAACCTCCAAAGTGACGGATAGCCCCGGCAAACGTGGATAGAACCGTCAAAATAGCGGATAGAACTATCAAATTCGTGGATAGAGCCACCCAAAATCGTGGATAGAACTGCAAAAAAAGTGGATAGAACCGTCAAACGTGGATAGAACCTTCAAAGTGACGGGTAGCCCCGCCAAATCGACAGAAAGAAGAGCGTAAACATTTGCTGGCCGTTAGCATAATAATAATTCTTGTGAAAAGTGTCAGCCAGGTTTAAAAAATGTTGATATATCCCATACTGCAATTAACCTAAAAGGCTATGAGTATGTCGATTTGCCACTATTTCGGAAGACTTTGCACTAGTTCTGTCAGCCGCAAGGAATCACCACAGTGAATGTGGAATTGCACGAGGAGGAGGCGATGTTCATGCATTTTCAATTAGAAATGGTAACAAGAGAGACAGTAGTTATACGTTTATTTGGGGAGCTCGATCATCATGCAGTTGAGCAAATTCGAGCTAAAATTTCTACAGCAATTTTTCAGGGGACTGTTACGACTATCATTTGGAACCTAGAGGGGCTTTCTTTTATGGATAGTTCAGGTGTTGGTTTAGTGCTTGGGCGAATGCGTGAGTTAGAAGCAGTCGCTGGACGAACAATTTTATTGAATCCATCGCCGACAATGCGAAAGGTATTTCAATTTTCAGGGTTAGGGCCGTGGATGATGGATGCAACTGAAGAAGAAGCGATTGATCGAGTTAGGGGGATTGTAAATGGATAACGAAATGACATTAACTTTTTTAGCAATTAGTGAAAATGAAGCATTAGCGCGAGTAGCTGTGACTGGTTTTATTGCACAATTAGATCCAACAATTGATGAGCTATCTGAATTTAAAACGGTTGTCTCGGAGGCTGTTTCTAATGCCATTATTCACGGTTACGAAGAGAATGGTAAAGGTGTTGTTACAGTTCATGCAAAACGTGAGGATGATGTTGTAACGGTGTCTGTTATGGATAAAGGGATTGGTATTGAGGATGTAAGTCGAGCGATGGAGCCATTATTTACGACGAAAAGTGCGATGGAGCGTTCGGGTATGGGCTTTACTATTATGGATAGTTTTTCAGATCAGTTGACAGTCATGTCCAAGTGGCAAGAGGGTACAACTGTCACATTTACGAAGAAATTTTACTCGGTTCGCACACCGGTAATGTGAGGCTACGATTGTGAAGCCGCTAGAACAGTCGTCCGATAAGCTATTGTCACAGGGAGAAATGCGAGATTTAATTGCGCGTGCACAGCAGGGCGATCATGAGGCTCGTAAACGAATGATTGAAGGGAATACGAGGCTTGTGTGGTCTATCGTCCAGCGCTTTACAAGTAGGGGCGTGGAGCTCGAGGATTTATTTCAAATTGGCTGTATCGGGCTCATGAAGTCTGTGGATAAATTCGATCTAACATATGATGTTAAATTTTCGACATATGCTGTACCAATGATCATCGGTGAAATTCAGCGTTTTCTAAGGGATGATGGTATGGTGAAGGTTAGTCGATCTATTCGTGAGCTTAATTTTAAAATTCGTCATGCCACTGATGAATTCATTAAAAATAATGAGCATCCACCGACCATTCATGAATTGGCGCAGGTTCTTGGTGTCACAACTGAGGAAATTGTAACAGCTTCAGATGCATTAAGAGATCCTGCTTCCTTGCATGAACAATTGTATGAGAGCGAAGGGGATTCTATTACTTTAATGGATCAGATGAAGGACGAAAAATCTGAGCAGCCATTTGACTATATTCCACTAAAAGAGGTGCTCACAAGACTTGAGCCTAGGGAGCAATCCATTATTTATTTACGATACTTCTCAGATTGTACCCAAACTGAAATTGCTAACAGGCTTGGCATTTCACAAGTTCAGGTATCAAGATTAGAGAAAAAAATTCTTGCTCAATTAAAAAATTGGATGGCTACAAGTGCCACAGTTGAAGAGGAAGAAGTAAAAAAAGACATCTAAGAAAATGGTGACAGCATGACAGAAGATAAACTATTTAACAGCTTAGAAGAAGCCGAAAATTTTCTTAAAGAACAATTTGGAGACGGCGAATCATTTGACATAAGTATTAAGCATTTATTCGTCAAAGATTTGCCGGTTCTTTGCGCATATATAAGCGGACTTGTGGATGGAATAGTCTTAACACAATTACTCTCTAATATGTTGCCTGATGAGGATATTGATATTGAGGATGAAAAAGAGTATTTTGAAGCCTATTTCAATTTTCAGGGGCGTTCTGAGGAAACCAAACGTGAAGCCATTTTATTATCAATATTAAGTGGACAAGTAGCCTTTATAACGAAAAGTGGTTATGGCTATGTTGCTGAGATTCGAAATTATCCAGGACGTACCCCTGCGGAGCCTGATAATGAAAAGGTTATTCGTGGTTCTAGGGACGGCTTTGTAGAAGGTATTTCGCAAAATACTGCTTTGATTCGTCGGCGAATTCGCAATAGTAATTTACGTTTCGAGCTACATAAAATATCCGAAATCGGTCAAACCGATGTCGCGCTAGCGTTTATAAAGGGTATTGCGAGTGATGAAACGCTCGATAAATTACGACAGCGCATAGAACAAATTCATCATGATGGTTTAACGATGACTGATAAATCACTAGAAGAATGGCTGTTTAAACAAAAGTTTCATCCAGTTCCTTTTGTACGTTATACGGAACGACCAGATATTACTGCAGCGCATTTACTTGAGGGCCACATAGCCATTATTGTCGATACATCTCCTTCTGTTATTATTGTGCCAGCTACGGCTTTTCATTTACTGCAACATGCAGAGGAGTATAGGCAGGCACCATCAGTCGGAACCTTCGTCCGTTTTATGCGTTATTTCGGAGCAATTATGGGTTTACTATTATTGCCCTTATGGTATTTATGTGCAACGCATGGGATACATTTACCAGATGAGTTAGCCTTTTTAGGAGCAAAGAAAAAATCGCATATCCCACTTTTACTACAAGTATTAATTGGAGATATTGGGATAGAATTTTTGAGGATGGCCGCCATTCATACCCCGTCCCCATTATCCACTGCGATGGGTTTGGTAGCGGGTGTAATTATTGGTCAAATTGCTATTGATGTTGGGGTGTTTTCACCAGAAGTAGTGTTATATACAGCAATTTCAGCCATTTTAACTTTTATTATTCCGACATATGAGCTAGGTATCTCCATTAAACTCTTTAGATTAGTGTTGTTAATAATGACTGGTATTTGGGGAGTAAATGGGTTATTTATCGGGTTCTTTATATTATTTACGTATTTATGTTCATTACGTCCGATGCAAGCGCCATATTTGTGGCCACTTATTCCGTTCTTTCCAAATGCGATGCTTCGCGTACTTATCCGTTTCCCAATGACAGCAGATGCATTAAGACCTTATGTAGTCGATTCCGCACAACGAAAAAGATCATAGGAGCCGTTGCACTCGTTTTTTTCATGTGATAAAGTTCACATATAGTATTTTGTGATTTTTGCGAAAATTATCTTCATTCAACACAAGGTTCCACCACGACACGAGGTATTTGTGCACGTGTACTGGTCGAACTATTGTTAGATGTAACATAAGGTGCAATTTTTATCACAAGATGGAACGATGTGAAAAGGGAGAGATGCACATGCATTTATATGGAACACAAGCGATTTCTGAAAATGGTCATTTAACGATTGGACAGGTAGATACTTTAGAGCTTGCAAAAGAATATGGTACACCTTTATTTGTGTACGATACAGCGCTTATTCGGAAGCGTGCACGCAGCTTTATGGATACGTTTAAAAAACTAGGTGTAAAAGCAGAAGTAGCTTATGCTTCGAAAGCATTTGCATGTGTAGCTGTGTACCAATTAGCGGCAGAAGAAAATTTATCTTTAGATGTTGTCTCTGGTGGAGAATTATTTACAGCTTTAAAAGCTGGATTCCCAGCAGAGCGCATTCATTTCCATGGTAATAATAAGAGCATGGCTGAATTAGAATTAGCCTTTGACTCGAAAATTGGTTGTATTGTCGTGGATAACTTCTATGAAATTCAACTTTTACAAGAAATCTCAGAGCGCCGTCAACAAAAAATGCGTATTTTACTACGTGTCACACCAGGTGTTGAGGCACATACGCATGATTTCATTACGACAGGTCAAGCGGACTCTAAATTTGGCTTCGATTTAAATAATGGTCAAGCAGATGAAGCTTTCCAACGAACGTTTAACCATGAATACCTAGAGCTTCTTGGATTACATTGCCATATCGGCTCACAAATTTTTGACACAGCGGGCTTTGGCTTAGCAGGAGAAAAATTAATTGAAAAGATTTCTGATTGGAACAAGACTCACGATTTTACATGTACTGTGTTAAACTTAGGAGGGGGCTTCGGTATTCGTTATACTGAGGAAGATGCACCGCTTGAGCCGCAAGTATATGTAGAGGATATGATTACAGTTGTAAAGAACAAGGCGACTGTACTCGGTCTAACTATGCCGGAAATTTGGATTGAACCAGGACGTTCACTTGTAGGCGATGCAGGAACATCACTTTATACGATTGGTTCACAAAAAACAGTACCGAATGTTCGTAAATATATTGCAGTCGATGGTGGTATGAGTGATAATATCCGTCCAGCTTTATATGATGCGAAGTATGAGGCAGTCATTGCAAGTAAAGCAAATGAATCAAAAAGTGAAACATATACAGTGGCTGGAAAACTTTGCGAATCTGGTGATAAATTAATTATTGATGCAAAGCTACAGGAAGCAGCTTCTGGAGATGTGCTAGCAATCTTCTGTACTGGAGCGTATGGATATTCTATGGCGAGTAACTATAATCGTGTGCCACGACCAGCAGTTGTATTTGTAGAAAATGGTCATCATCAATTAGCTATTCGACGCGAAAGTTATGAAGATATTGTCCAAAACGATCTCCCGCTAACGTTAAAAAAGGGTGAGTAAATATGAGAAAAAACAAATGGGTATTACTAGCGTCCATTTCAACTTTTATTTTGTTGTGGGGCGTTGTCTATTGGGTATTAGCGTCTAAAGGTATTCTCGGACCTGGTTCGTAAGACAGAAATTGACTTGCGGTAAAAGTACAAATCGTGTAGGATAATCAAAGATTATGTACAGCTAGAAAATGAGGGAATAGACAAATATGTTAATTCGATATAAAAAAGCTTTCGAGAAAATAGCAATGGGGCTACTCTCGTTTATGCCTAACGAAAAAGACATAAAAAAGCTCAAAGAGACAATCCACTCCTATGAAAATGATAATAATTGGGTTTTATATTTATGGAAAAAGAACGATGAGTATGTTGGCATTGTTGGACTTGTAACAGACAGTAATAATATAGCTACGATTCAACATGTTTCCGTGGTACCTTCTTATAGAGGTGAAGGTGTTGCGAAGGAAATGCTACAGGAAGTAGCAGACCTTGGCCAGTATGAAAGTGTAAGTGCAACGGAGGAAACGCGTAATATTGTTCAAAAATGTATAAATTGTATGGATGAAGAAGCAGACGATCATTGACGTCTGCTTCTTCTTTGTTTGCTTTCTTGACGTTCAGCAAGAATATGTGAGCGATCTCGAAGCATATGTTTATGAAGAAGATAATTAGCGTTACTTGCTGGTAAAAGCTGTATGCGAGCAAATACTAATTTTTCTAATATAGGTGAAAGAGGAAGTTGAAATGCTTGAAAGGACTTGCCTATTTGGATAGCAGCAAGTGTATCTGTTAGTTGTGTTAGTAGTTTTTCGTAGTCGATTTCATCAAAAAAGATATGTCCCATGTTATATTGAAAATTATTGAGTGCTTTTTCTAAGATTCGCGCAGCGCCAATATCATTGTCTCGCCGCCAATGATAAAATCCTGTTGCGAGCTGTACGTATCCAACGAGAGGGTGCTTTTTATCACCTGGAGCGATAATTTTCCAGTATTCCTCGAGGACTTCATGGCATTCAAAAAAATCTTGATTGCCGTTGAAAAAAGCACAGTAGTCGATAAATAAAGTATGGTGCTGAGGATGCATTTTGGACTCCTTTCTACTATACTAAAAGAACATAGAATCTCAGGGTGGTAAAACAATGTCTTATGAAGTAAAATTAGAAGCCTTCTCAGGGCCTCTTGATTTATTATTGCATTTAATTCACAGATTGGAAATTGATATATATGATATCCCAATGGCTGAAATAACTCAACAATATATCGACCATATACATGCAATGCAGGTACTGGAGTTAAATGAAGCTAGTGAATATTTAGTGATGGCTGCTACATTATTAGCCATTAAAAGTCGTATGCTCCTACCAATTCATGAAGGTGAGCTTGAAGATGCCGAATTAGAGGTTGACGGTCCTGACCCTCGTGAAGAACTGGTCCAACGTTTAATAGAGTATAAGAAATATAAAGAAGCAGCGAGCAGCCTGCAAGAGCTTGAAACAGATCGTGCACAGGTATTTACAAGGCCCCCAGCAGATTTATCAGCGTTAGCATCAGATGAGCAAATGGCGTTATTTGATTTGAACGTCAATATCTATGATATGCTTGGCGCCTTTCAAAAACTGATGCGTCGAAAAAAATTAAAAAAACCGCTAAAAACAACTGTAGCGAGACAAGAACGCTCAGTGAAAGATCAAATGCGTTCGGTTGTCGATTCATTACGAACTACAGGTGGACGTGCATCATTTTTCGAGCTTTTTCCCTATGAAGATAAGCCAACACTTATTCTGACGTTTTTATCAATTCTTGAACTGATGAAACGTCAGGTCATCATCGTAGAGCAAGACGGTAACTTTGAAGAATTAACAGTTACATTACAGAAGGAGGAATGGGATGATGCCGAAAACAATGATGCTACAGAGTAGAATAGAAGCCTTATTATTTGTTGTTGGTGATGACGGTTTAACCATAAAACAATTGTCACAACTTTTAGGCGAACCGGAAGAGTTAGTCGTACAAACAATGGAAGTGTTGAAAACAACATATGAAGAAGATTTAGCAAGAGGCCTTAGTATAAAAGAAATAGCTGGAGTTTATCAGCTTATCACAAAATCTGAGCTAGCAGATACTATTCAAAGATTAGTAGAAAATCCAACTGCTCAATCATTATCGCAAGCCTCGCTTGAGGTATTGGCTATTGTTGCATACAAACAGCCAATTACACGTGTAGCAATTGAAGATTTACGTGGTGTGAAATGTGAAAGACCAATTCAAACGCTCGTTTCTAGGGGGTTAATTAAGGAGGTTGGTCGTTCGGAAGGAACAGGACGTGCAATCTTATATGGAACGACAAAAGAATTCTTAAACTATTTTGGATTAAATAGTATAGAAGAAATGCCTCCGTTACCTGAAGAAGAGTTAGTCGAACAAGAGCAAGAAACAGATTTATTTATGACGAAATTCCAAGAAACCTTTAGTGGAGTAAAGTGAATGAGCAAGGTATAATGCTTTGTTTGAAACATAAATATAAGTTATATTTTCCTATTACTTTTAATAAGGAGTGGCTCGTTGCTTCGGATAGTACGTTTAATATTGCTCATGATAGTCGTGGTAATAGTAATGCTTCCTCAAACCAGTCTAGCGCGAGGGGGCAGCGGATATGCTGTTTTAGATGGTGATACGGGCCGTGTTTTATTCGAATCAAATAGTGATGCACGGTTACCAATTGCTAGCTTAACAAAAATTTGGACAGCTCTTGTGGCAATAGAAAATAGCAATCTTCAAGATGAAGTGGTTATTTCACCAAGGGCTGCAACGGCTGAGGGCTCGTCCATTTACTTGCAAGCAGGTGAAAAAGTTACGGTAGAAACACTGTTATATGGTTTGATGCTTCGTTCGGGTAATGATGCAGCAACAGCTTTAGCAGAGCATGCCGGCGGATCGGTAGAAGGGTTCGTCAAGTTAATGAATGAGCGTGCTGTTGTTGCTGGACTCACAAATACAGTATTTATGAACCCTTCTGGCTTGCATCATGATGAACACTTATCGTCAGCGCGAGATACAGCTGAAATGTTAAGGATTGCTCTTCAGAATAAAACGTTCAAGAAGATTGCCTCCACAGTTCTATTTCGTGCCAATACTGAAAACGGAATGTTATGGGAAAATAAACACCGTTTATTACGAGAGGGCTCAGGGGTTGCGATCGAAATAGGCGAGGAAACACAACAACCTGTTAATGCACTAAAATCAGCAAAAGGTTCAGCTTTTGCCGGAAAAACAGGCTTTACGAAGGTAGCAGGTCGAACCCTTGCGACTGCCTTCCAAAAGGACGGGCAGACATGTATTGTCGTCACTTTGAATGAATCCGATGACTGGAATGTACATCGGGGTTTAGCCAACAAGGTTTGGCAAGATTACAGCCTTGAGACTGTAGTGAAAAAAGGTAAATATAAAGTGAATAAAAACCTTTCCATTCGTTTAGAGGAACCAATTCATTTGCAGTTAAATAAAGATGAAAAAGAAAGTGTAAGGCAAGTTTTGCATGTTTCTAGAAAACGTAAGGAAGGTGTACTGTCCATCTTTTTAGGTGAAGAGCGTATCTATGCAGTACCAGTAAAAGTTGAATCGGCGGATCGTTAAAAGCGATCCGCTGATTTTTTTATGTTTTTTAATTGCTGGTGTCACATTAATGCAAAAGTCTCGTTGTACCGTTGACGGGGAGATTAAAAGCGACAACTTGAATATCAATCTTTGTTTATTGATACAAAGCTCATCATCATAACGTGTGGTTGATTTCCGTTCCGACTGGGCGCTTTCCTGGGGGCGTCCGATGAGCCGCTTCACTCGCGTTGCTCGCTCCAGGGTCTCATCTGTGACGCTGATCCCCAAGGAGTCGCCCAGTCTCCACTCCAATCAACTTATATCAAGTTAGCCCTTTGCGTATATATTGTAGCTGTCGCACAGATAAAATCCAACAAGGACGTGGCGTTTTTAGATTGAGTTCCTCTATTTCAGTAGGTATTTGGATGCCTACTGAAAGTGAACCACACCCGCATTCATCTCATTGCTTTCAGAGGTAAGAGCCTTCTACTGAATGAATATACATGGCATACGGCTTTATAAATGTCATCCCCTAACTTTTAATTTCTATCTAAATATGTGTAAAAACACCCAAAAAATAGTTGATAAAAACAATTGCAAATAATTTAATTACTTATGCATAATTAGTTTTTCTTTAATAATGTATAAAAGTATGACATAATTTTCACAGATTAGCGGGAAAAATAACCTTATTCATATTGTGCGAATGAGGTTTAAAGATTGGTGTCAAAACCAAGGTGAATGAAAACTAGAGGTGAAAGAATGGAAAGATTACAAAAGGTCATTGCGTATGCTGGTGTGGCGTCTAGGCGTAAGGCAGAACAAATGATTTTAGAAGGTAAAGTAAAAGTGAACGGAGTAGTAGTTCGTGAGTTAGGTACAAAAGTTTCTAACTCAGACACGATAGAAGTAGAAGGCGTGAAACTTGAGAAAGAAGATAAGGTTTATTATTTATTATATAAACCACGTGGAACGATATCGGCTGTAACAGACGACAAAGGACGAAAAACTGTCACAGATTTGTTTAAGCATATCCCGCAGCGAATTTTCCCAGTTGGCCGTCTGGACTATGATACATCTGGGTTATTGCTATTGACAAATGATGGTGAATTTTCTTATATGCTGACGCATCCAAAGTTTAAAATCGACAAAACCTATATTGCTCGTGTTAAAGGAGTTCCAACGATTGAGGGTTTAAAAAACCTACAACGAGGAATTAAACTTGAAGATGGTAAAACAGCCCCAGCAAAAGTTAGTATGACTTCGTTTGATGAGAAAGCAGGTAAAGCAATCTGTGAAATTACGATCCACGAAGGGAAAAACCGTCAAGTGCGTCGCATGTTCGAGGCGATTGGTACGCCTGTTGTGAAACTAAAACGTGAACGCTTTGCGTTTTTAGATTTATTCGGACTAGCTCCGGGGGAATATCGTGAATTAACGAAGCATGAAGTGAAGCAATTGCGAGTGTTAGCAGAGACAGGGAAAATCGGATAAATAAGCAATAACTAAGAGAAAGTGAATACGTCTATGTGTAATAGTAATGTATTCACTTTCTTATTAGTGAAATCGTTCATAAATCATTCATAATTATTAGCTAAGTGTTTGTGTTTCGTTTTGCTATAATAGGTGAGAATGGCTCACCTTAATTAGTTGCATCTAAATGAAATCGTTCCCATGATTTGCAAGGTAGTATTTGACGCACAAGTGTATGACTACTATAAAATTTGACAAACATGTAAATGCTGTAAATTAGACGGTGAAAATTATACATAATGTTTGGTTGAAAAGACTTAGCGTCAGTAGGAGTTACTCAAAGCTGTAATTGATAGGGGGTTTATTAACATGGAGAAAAAGAAAAAACGTCTCGTCATTCGTACCATTATTTTGGCTGTTTTAGTCTTTGCAATTGGTTACACAGTATATGGAACAGCGACAAAGGATAAAGTAGAGTTAATAAAGGTAGGCTCTAAAGCACCAGACTTCACGTTAGTAGATTTAAACGGTGAGAAACATAAGCTGTCTGATTATAAAGGGCAGGGCGTATTTTTGAACTTCTGGGGAACTTTTTGTGCTCCGTGTGAGAAGGAAATGCCTGCAATGGACCGTCAGTATAAAGTCTTTAAAGATCAGGGTGTACAAACGTTGGCGGTCAATGTTGCGCAAACAGATTTTGAAGTACAAAATTTTGTCGATAGACACGAGTTATCGTTCCCAGTAGTTATTGACAAAACGAAAAGCGTTACGACTACCTACAATGTAGGTAATTTACCAGCAACTCTCCTTATTGATCCAGATGGTAAAGTAGCTAAAATTATTACTGGTGAAATGACGGAGGGAGATATTGCTTCGTATATGGAATTAGTGAAGCCAAAATAAGGAGAAAATGACTATGGAAAACATCATTTGTGCTTGTGGTCATAGTAACCCATATGGCACGAAGCTTTGTGAGAAATGTGGTCGCCCTTTAACTGAGGAAGGTAAACAGACAAAAGTTGTTGATATGCGCTACGATGGAACGGCGATTCGTTCAAAAACGTATAATACAACAATTGTAGATAAAATTTGGAATTTCTTCTCGAATGTAAAAGTGGGGATTGCCCTCATTATTATTACGTTGGTCGCAGCGTCAATTGGAACAATACTACCGCAAGCGATGTATGTGAATGCCCCAGAACCTAGTAAAGCAGAGTATTATGAAAAAGTGTATGGTGTTTTGGGTAAACTCTATAATAATTTAGGCCTTTCTAATTTGTATAGCACTTGGTGGTTCCAAATTTTAGTGGGCATGCTTGCGATCTCTATTATTGTTGCGAGTTTAGACCGTGGTTTACCATTGCATAAGTCGCTTAAGAATCAACGCGTGAAACGTCATGAAAGTTTCATGAAGCGTCAACGTATCGTTGCGGAAGGACAAGTGCCAAACCCTGATGAAACGCTAGATAAAGTAGAGCAAAAAATGACTGAATTAAAATATCGTGTTCGCCGTGATGGAAGTGCACTGCTGGCAGAGCGCGGCCGTTTTGCTCGGTACGGCCCATACATAAATCATGTCGGTCTCATTATCTTTTTAGCAGGTGTTATGTTGCGCTTGGTACCTGGTTTTTATGTGGATGAGACAATTTGGATCCGTGAAGGTGAGACACGAGCTGTACCAGGTATGGACGGCTATTTTATTAAAAATAATAAATTTATTTTAGAAACTCATGGTGATAAGCCGCAGGACGAGCAAATGAACCAAGGCGTAAATGCTATGGCGAAAAACTATCAAACAGACGTCACATTATACAAACAACCTGACGGAGCTCTCCCTGGAGATATAGACAATCTTGAAAAATTAAGAGATTACTCTATTCGTGTCAATCATCCGTTAAAAGAAAGCGGTTTTGCGCTGTACCAAATGAATTATCGTCTTAACGAATTGAGACAGATGAACTTTAATTTAGTGAATAAAGCAACAGAAGAAGATTCACTAGGTCAAATTGAAATTGATTTAACGAATCCTAAAAAAGAATATGATTTAGGAAATGGTTCCTCCGTACAGATTCTAATTTATACACCGGATTTTGATGGTTTTAAAGATGGTGAACCACAGACAAAATCATCCATACCAAATAATCCAGCATTTTTATTCAGAATGACAACACCAGAAACGCCAAAAGGTGAAGTAAGCTTTGTAGAGATTAGGAAGCCACCACTTGAACCACTTGGTGAAAATAAATATAGAATGAAATTCGCTGGAGCAGAAATGCGTAATACTTCAAACTTTACAATTCGTAAGGACAGAACGATACCAATTTTATTTGTCGGCGGTATTATTTTCATGATTGGTGTAGTTATTGGATCGTATTGGAACCACCGACGTTTATGGTTACAGGTGGAGCCAGACGGTCGAGTGTTGATGGCTGCCCATGTGAATAAAAATATGTTCAGTATGAAAAAGGATTTAGATACAGTCACTACATTTGCTGGTCTACCACCATATGAAGATCAGTTAGAGTCAGAGAATGGCAAGAAATCCACAAAGGAAGAGGAAGGTGACAACACCTTATGAGTTTGATTGACATCAGTGGAAACCTATTATTTGTAGCATTCATTGCCTACCTTGTGGCAACTTTATTGTTTGGTGGTTCGATAAAGCAATCGAATGCAACAGGCAAAAATACCGAAAAATGGGGCAAGGTAGCAATTGTTGTAACAATTATTGGTCTACTTGCGCAGCTTGGTTATTTTATCACTCGTTGGATTTATGCAGGGCATGCACCTGTTAGTAATATGTTTGAATTTACGACTGCGTTCGGTATGTTCATTGTTGGGGCATTCATTTTAATTTATTTTATTTATCGCGTGACAGCTCTAGGCTTAGTAGCATTACCTGTGGCGTTATTAATAATAGCCTATGCGTCGATGTTCCCGAAAGAAGTTAGCCCTTTAGTGCCGTCTTTACAAAGCTACTGGTTAACAATTCATGTTATTACGGCTGCTTTAGGTCAATCCATTTTAGCAATTAGTGCTGTAGCAGGGCTTATTTATTTATTAAAAGTAGTGGATCTCACGAAAGCTTCTAAACAACGTTTCTGGTTAGAAGCAGTAATGTTCTTCCTTGTGGTAGTCGTTGGTTTCGTTGCTGCTTCATCAATCTTTAATATGATGGATTACGATTCAACATATACGTATGTTGATAAAGAGGGTAAGGAACGTCAAATTGCATACCAAATGCCACCACTATTTGGTATGAATGAATATAAGGCTGTGGAAGAACATGGCATGTCTCCGTTAGTAGAAATGCCCGCGCTTATTAATGCAAAGAAATTAACAACAGTTGTCTGGTCGTTATTGGTAGGATCTGTTTTATATTTATTCATTCGATTAATTGCACGACGTCGAATTAGTGCGATTTTCCAACCTTTTGTCAAACGGGTAAATTTACAATTAGTTGATGAAATTGGTTATCGTTCAGTTATAATTGGTTTCCCAGTATTTACGTTAGGGGCTTTAATCTTTGCAATGATTTGGGCACAACTAGCGTGGAGTCGTTTCTGGGGATGGGATCCGAAGGAAGTCTGGGCACTTATTACATGGTTATTCTATGCAGCATTCCTACACTTACGTTTATCAAAAGGTTGGGAAGGTGAAAAATCTGCATGGTTAGCATTGATTGGTTTTGGCATTATCTTATTTAACTTAATTGCTGTTAACTTGATTCTTGCAGGTTTACACTCATACGCTTCAGCTTAAATTGGTTAATTTGAGCACATAGATTTTTAATGTCGCTAGTATTTGAAAGAAGAGCCTTCTTGCTGTGGCAAGAAGGCTTTCTTTTCTTTTCAATATGTGCTGTACAATGTACAATAGAAAGTAGAGAAAGATTAGAAGAGAGGGATCGTGAAAGTGTCAGAAAATATTTCAGTATTAGTAGTAGATGACGAGGATCGTATTCGACGCTTATTAAAAATGTATTTAGAGCGTGAAGGGTACCTTGTTGACGAGGCAGAAAATGGTGAACAAGCGATCGAAAAATCTTTGGAAAAAGAGTATCACTGTATTTTATTAGATATTATGATGCCTGAAAAAGACGGGCTTGAAGTTTGTGCGGAAATCCGTGAACGAGCAGCAACACCGATTATTTTATTAACTGCAAAAGGCGAGGAAGCGAATCGTGTACAAGGTTTTGAGCTTGGCGCAGATGATTATATTGTAAAACCGTTTAGTCCTCGTGAGGTTGTGTTACGTGTGAAAGCTATATTACGCCGTTCACAAGCATTCTCACCTTCGACAAATGCATCTTCTTCAAAAGATTTAGTTGTCTTCCAACATTTAATGATTGATCATGATGCGCACCGTGTAACAGCAGAGGGTATTGAAGTGAATTTAACGCCTAAAGAGTATGAATTGCTTTATTTCCTAGCTAAATCACCAGATAAAGTATTTGACCGTGAACAATTACTAAAAGAAGTTTGGCATTATGATTTCTTTGGGGACTTACGTACAGTTGACACGCATGTAAAACGTTTACGTGAAAAGCTCAACCGTGTATCTGAAAACGCTGCAAAAATGATTGTTACTGTATGGGGCGTTGGTTACAAATTTGAGGTTGTCAATGAATAGAATATGGAACAGTGTTGTCGGGAAGCTATGGGTAACCATATTGCTTCTCGTTTCATTTGTATTGTTTGTTTTCACGGTTTTAATGCTTGAGTTTCTTCAGAATTACCATATGCAACAAGCAGAAAGCTCTTTGCGTCAAACGGCAGCAACAGTTGCAAGTATAGTAGATGATAATGAAACGGCAGAATCTACTTCGGAACTATTAAAAGATATTTTACCTGAAAGTACAAATGCACTTATTGCTACTTACCAAGATAGCGTTTCTTTCGCTATGCAGGAAGGTGTCAATAAAAAAGAAATCCAGGATATGATTTTAGCCAATAAATCGTTCAAAGAAGTTTTTCAATCAGATAAACCGATTATTAAGGAAATGATGATGCCGTCTTCCACAGACAAAGAAAAATTGGAATCGTATGTTGTGCTTGGTTTCCCCTTAAATGTGGAAAATGCAGTGCATGGGGCTGTCTTTATTTATCAAAGTCCAGATGCGCTACATAAAACATCGAAAGAGACGACGAAAATTGTCTTTTTATCTGCATTCATTGCCTTTGTCTTGACGACATTTTTTGCATTTTTCCTATCCTCACGTATTACGTCACCATTACGTAAAATGCGTGAATTGGCGTTTGAAATTTCGAAAGGGAATTTTGAAGCGAAGATGCCAACGACACAAAATGACGAAATTGGCCAGCTTGCAGTTGCCTTTAATCAAATGGGCCGTCAATTGAAACATAATCTAGAAGTGATCAATCAAGAAAATGAACAGCTTTCGAATATATTGACATCGATGACAGATGCCGTGATTACGTTTAATCGTGATCGTACAATATTATTAAGTAATCCGCCAGCGGACCGTTTAATGCAAAAGTGGTTTGTCAATAAGGGGTCACAAAGTGCGAAGCCCATTCCGCCAGAGCTTTATCATATGCTCGATCATGTACTGATGTTCGAAGATAAGCTTGAAGAAGAGATTGAAATGGATGGCAGTTACTATACGTTTACGATTAGCCCTCTTTACAGTGAGGAATCGATACGTGGAGCGGTTGCGGTTATTCGTGATATGACGGAGCAGCATCGCTTAGAAAAATTGCGTTCAGACTTTATTGCTAATGTTTCACATGAGCTACGGACGCCGATTTCGATGCTTCAAGGTTATTCAGAGGCTTTAATGGATGATGATTTTATTCAGGATCAAGAAGAACGTAATGAGATTACAAAAATTATTTATGATGAATCAAAGCGTATGGGACGTCTCGTAACAGATTTATTAGACCTTGCCCGAATGGAATCGGGGCATATGACGCTTTACAAGGATGAGCTCCCTATTAATTCAACATTCGAACGTATTACGCAAAAATTTGCACAGGTTGCAAAAGAGAAGCATGTTCGTCTAATATTTGACAGTGAATTTAATGACGATGCTTGGATTAGTATCGATGAGGATCGGATTGAACAAGTGTTAACAAATTTAGTTGATAATGCTCTACGTCATACGGATGAAGGTTCAGTCACCGTGAAGGTTGAGCAGGAGCCAACCTTTGCCAAGATTTCTGTCCAGGATACAGGGCACGGTATTCCACAAGAGGACTTACCCTATGTCTTTGAACGTTTCTATAAAGCAGATAAAGCACGTACGCGTTCTAAAGGTGGGACTGGCCTAGGTTTAGCTATTGCGAGAAATATTGTCAAAGCACATTCAGGCAATATTATGGTGGATAGTGTGCTAAAAGAAGGGACTACCTTCACGTTTTATTTACCATTCGATTAGAATGGTGTTTATTGGATGTAACTTTTGTGAACATTTAGACGACAAATATAAATAGAACGGGGGTGGAGTGCTTTGAATGACTCCGTGTTCCATCGTTTATACGATGCATATCATCAAGACGTGTTCCAGTTTCTTATTTATTTAGTAAAAAACCGTACAGTTGCTGAAGATTTGGCGCATGAGGTTTATGTCCGCGTATTGCGCTCATATGATCAATTCGCCGGAAATAGTAGCGAAAAGACTTGGCTTTTTGCTATTGCTAAAAATGTCGCGATTGATCATTTTAGAAAGCAGACTGTACGCCAAAAACATTCACTTGATTTTTTTGATTGGGAAACGGAACAACTACATTCAACCACACCATCACCGGAAGATGTGCTGCAGGCCAGTGATGAATTTATGAAAGTGCAATTAGCACTTGAACATTGTACGGGTGATCAAAAAATGGTCATTATTATGCGCTACTTTCAAGATTTATCCATTGCAGAAACTGCGCAAATACTAGATTGGACAGAAGCGAAGGTAAAAACCACTCAGCATCGTGCCATTAAATTTTTAAGGCAACAGCTACAACAGATTAGAGAACAGGAGGCGAAATGGCAATGACACATAATCCATTTGATGATGACCAACTGGATCATCTATTAAATAATGCCCCTAAGCTTTCTGATCACCGCTCTAAAGAGGAAGTGTTAAATCGATTATTGGCAGATGCTCGTTTACAGGATAATGTCCATCTTCAAGAAGCACAACAACCAACAAATGATGAAATACTAATGCAAGAGCAACAACAGCCAGAGAAAACAAAGAAGGTAGTTCGTAAATGGCCAATCTTTATGGGTGTAGCAGCTGTTTTCGCCTTAACAGTACTTACAGGCTCCGAGTTAAATAATCATACAAAAATGAAACAAGCTAATGCTCCGGAAGTTTCTCCATATTCAACAGTGCAGGAAAGTCAGGCAGCGAAAAGCTATGTCAACCATGATCGGATTGTGGAATCCAACATAGTAGCAGAACATTCAAAGATCATGTCTCTACGATCTTCTGTTTATACAGATGATTTAAAAGATGCAGTAGTATTCCATATAGGGTTGGCAAATCGTGAAAAGGAAAGTGTACCGATGTCGTATATCATTCCAAAGGAACGAGTGGCTACTGATTTTGGGAAGAAAAAGCCTTCCACATTACAAATGTATGAAAAATATGCGCCACAAATTGATGAGGAAGCAAATGGTTTTACGAACTATCATCCTTATAAAGGAGAATTAAAAGAGAAGGGCGATAAACTAGTGCATGTAATGCCGGAGAAGAATGACTATGATGTCGCTTCGGCGGATAATAGCGAATATGTAGGGACGTTACAGGATACATTCTCAGACTCAGAGTATAAAAATATTGAGTTTGAAAAACCAAAGGATAAAGCCGACGAAATTTCCAAGGAAGAAAAGCCTATGGTATTAACTAGCTCCAATCATTTTAATTATTATTTATATAAAGGTGAAAATGGAGAAGAATATTTATCTCCTGATTCTCGTAAAACTTTTTCCACTGTAACAGAAGCACTTACTGGTATGCGGAATAAAAATGATGATGTATACGTTCCAGTTGTACCGGAAAATATAACATACACTGTCAAAGAGGTGGCGGAAGGTGTCATTGTTACATTTGATGAGCCGCTTGACTTAACGACGATGGATGCTGTTCGTGCGACGCAATTAATTGAAGCAATGATGCTCACCGCTGCAAGCTTTGATAAACAAATACGTTTAGACAATGTTGTACAGGAAAGCTGGGAAGGATTTAATTTGAAAAAATTCTTGCCGAAGCCTGTGGGAGCCAATAAACGATATATGCCATAAACGAAACGAACGGAACATAAATACATTTTTTTGGAGCATTCTCGCCGCATATGTGCGTGAATGCTCTTGTTAATTTCATGGACAGTAAACCGGCTATTAGGAGCATCGATAAACATACAAGTTTAATCGGAAGCGGCTTTGTTTTTTGCACAAAACCGAACTAGGGCACAAACATAATTGATGCAAAGCTATTTACTTTTCGCTAATAATTCATTATAGTAAGGCTATGAAATAAAAAAATATTGATTCATCTTCGGGGCAGGGTGAAAATCCCGACCGGCGGTAATAGAGTTGTAAATCGCTAATATTTCTTTTACGATACATTAGCTCGAATGATTTACTAAAGACTCTTCAGCCCGCGACCTGTGCAAATAGTTTTTTGCATGGCTGACTTGGTGCGATTCCAAGGCCGACAGTTATAGTCTGGATGGGAGAAGATGGAGGTACGATCGTCATTCATTGTTATGAATTTAGCTATGTACGAGCGTTTTTTCGATGTGACTTCACACCGTATCTGCTCAAAAATAGTTAAGTATTGGCGTTTTTTAATCATGCCTATTCTCCCTTATGCTCTTTTGCATAAGGGTTTTTTCATGATAATAAGTGATGAGGTCGTAACCTTTCTTCTTGCGAGATTGAATCAGCAAAGAGGAGAGAGTTTTCTATGAAGAAAAATGTTAAACTTCAATCGTTTATTACGATTGGTATGCTGAGCAGTATTTCGTTTTTATTAATGCTTTTTAATTTCCCAATTCCGCCATTTCCAGCGTTTTTGGAAGTGGACTTCAGTGATATGCCAGCATTACTAGCTGCCATCACAATGGGACCTGTAGCTGGTATTTTAGTAGAGTTCTTTAAAAATGTGTTGGACTGGATTTTCTCTGGAACGCCAACGGGAGTACCGGTTGGGCATATCGCGAACTTTGCAACAGGTATTTTATTTATTCTACCAGTGAGCTTTGTTTTTAATCGCGTGAAAACAGTTAAAGGTCTTATTGGAGGTTTAGCTGCTGGAACTATCATCATGGCAGTGGGAATGAGCGTCCTTAACTATGCAGTATTTTTACCAATGTACACTTACTTTTTAGGTATGGAGCCTGTCGTAGGTGATTCACTATATAAAATGATCGTAGCTGGTATCTTGCCATTTAACATTGTAAAAGGTATTTTAATTACTATTCTCATGGCATTACTATTCACAACAATGCGTAAATGGATACATCAGCAGCGTTCAATGTATTTAACAAAATAATTAGGATGAAACCTCGAGCTACGTTAAGCGCTCGAGGTTTTTTTGATGGAAAGAAAGGTCGGAGTGATGGAAGAGTCAAAGCGACGGATGAAAGAGTCAAAGTGACGGATAGAGAGCGGAGCGACGGAAAGAAGGGCCAGAGCGACGGAAAGAAGAGCCAGAACGACGGATGGAAGAGCTGAAGCGACGGATGAGAGAGTCGAAGCGACGGATAGAGAGCGGAGCGACGGAAAGAAGGGCTGAAGTGACGGAAAGAAGAGCCGGAACGACGGATGGAAGAGTCAAAGCGACGGAAAGAATGGAAAGAATTAATCTAGTCGAGTTTAGTATTTTCATGTAGAATAAGAAAGAGTTTAGAGTGTTAGAGGAGTTTGAAGAGATGAGCGAAAAAAAGAGTCAGTGGTCTAGTAAACTAGGCTTTATTTTAGCATCGGCTGGAGCTGCAATCGGACTAGGGGCAATTTGGAAGCTTCCGTATGTTACTGGGCAAAGTGGAGGGGGAGCGTTTTTCCTTATTTTTGTTCTATTTACACTGCTGATTGGATTACCGATGCTATTATCAGAATATGTTTTAGGTCGTGGTACACAGTCTGAGGCTGTGACGGCCTATAAAAAAGTGGCACCAACGAAAACCGGGTGGGCCTGGGTTGGTCGTTTAGGTGTGCTCGGCTGTTTTTTATTATTAACTTTTTACAGTGTTGTAGGAGGTTGGATTTTTATATATAGTGGCCTTGGTGTGACTGGGGCTGTGATTGATCCTGCCAATGATCCGAGTGAGCTATTTGGAAAGATTGTAGGAACGCCTTGGATTACATTACTTGGTTTAGGACTGTTTACGTTGGTTAATGTATTAGTTATTTCACTGGGTGTACAAAATGGCATTGAGAAGGCCAATAAGTGGATGATGCCTTTATTATTCATTATGTTTATTGTCCTTGTTGTGCGAGCTTTAACGTTAGATGGAGCAATGGAAGGGGTTAAATTCTTCCTGTGGCCTGACTTTTCCGATATTACTGGAAAAGCTATATTAGAGGCGTTAGGACAGTCTTTCTTTGGCTTAGCGGTAGGGTTTTCTTGTCTTGTGACGTATAGCTCCTATTTAAAGAAAGATGTGAGTTTACCTAATTCGGCAGGCTCTGTTGTTCTACTTACTGTGCTTGTATCGTTTTTAGCAGGATTAGCAATTTTCCCTGTTGTATTTGCCTTTGATTTAGAACCAGCATCTGGACCGGGCTTATTATTTATGGTTCTGCCAACGGCGTTTAGTCAAATGCCATTTGGTGAAATATTCTTAGCGATGTTTTTATTATTATTTTTATTCGCAACGTTAACGTCTTCCTTCAGTTTATATGAAATTATCGTAGCGGCATTTATGGAGAAGGGGCGTATGTCTCGTTCTGCAATGACTATGCTTCTAGGTGTAGTAGTCTTTATGGCGGCGATTCCTGCAGCGCTTTCATCAAGTACATTAGCGGATGTATCGATATTTGGGAAAACGATTTTTGATGCAACAGACTTTCTAGTGTCGAATTTAATGCTTCCATTAGGGAACTTATTGATTGCGATCTTTATTGCGTATGTAGTCGATAAAGAATTTGTGAAGCAGGAATTATTAATAGGGAGTAAAATGGGACATGGGTTCTATTCAACCTATCGTCTACTAATGTTAATAGTTGTACCTCTTGTCATTATCGTTGTTTTCGTCAATATGCTTTTACAATATTAAAGAGAGTAGGTTGCGTTCCGTTTAAGGAATGCAACCTTATTTTAATGATGGGGGCAGCAATAGAGTTAATATTCGCTAAGTGAAAGCTCGCCTAGCCAGCCTTCTTTAATGATCTGTCTCGCTTGCTCTTCGCTTTTAGTAATAGGGAACACTTTATCGACTTGTGAAATAGCAAACAAGCTGTGAATGAAATCATCTATGACAATAATAGCGATTTTCTTTTCTTTTACAGATACTTTCTTTGCGAAATTGACAATCATGCCAAAGCCGGTACTATCAATATTTGTAACCTTCTGCATATCGATAATGTATCCATGCTTAGTTTCCAAGCTTAACGATTGAAGTTCAATTTTTATCTCTTCGATCATCCCATATTCTAAATCGCCAGTAAACGCAATTAAAATATAATCAGCCTTTGTGTCAATATCCATCGCAATTTTTTTCTGATTCATACTATAGCGCCTCCATTTTCTTTTTCGTGTTAGGGAACTCTTCTAGTTTATTAGAAGTTAAAACTTGAATTTATTGACTTCATTTTGTAATTTATCAGCAATAGATGCTAATTCATCTGAACTTTGTGTAATTTCTGCAATGGTTGCATATTGTTCTTCCGATGTTGCGGCGATTTCCTCCGTTGCTGCAGCGGAGTCTTCAATGATGCGGGAAATATCTTGAATCGCTTTTTGAACCCCTAAGGAGTTATTGTTTACAAGGGTAAATGCCGTCTTCATTTGCTCAACGCCTTTTTCAGTTTCTTCGACCTTTTCAACAATTTCCTTTAATGCGGTGCCTCCTTTATTGATAATTGTTACTTGCTCCTCTACTGCTAGTAGATTACTTTCCATCGTGCGAACTGTCACAGAGGTTTCGGCCTGAATATCTTTAATAAGATTTGTAATTTGCCCTGATGCTAAACTTGATTGTTCGGCTAACTGGCGTACCTCCGATGCAACAACGGCAAACCCTTTTCCTTGCTCGCCTGCTCGTGCTGCTTCGATGGCTGCGTTGAGGGCAAGTAGATTTGTTTGCTCTGCAATACCGGTAATAACGGTAATAATGCCACCAATTTCTTCGGAGCGTTTACCAAGTTTTTGGATAGAATCTGTTGCGTAAGACACTGTTTGTGTGACGTCGCTTAAATGCTTAATCGCCTCATTGATCGCCTCTTCACCTTGACGTGCGAAATGGGTCGATTGTATAGCGCTATTTAACGTGTTTTCGGCCTTTTGTAAACTGCTCGATACTTCTTCAATTGTTTTTTGCATCATTGATACTATTTGCTCAGCTTGCTCAGATTGAGTCGTAGTGCCAACTGCAATTTCATTCATCGTCAGTGCGATTTGGTTAGAGGCCTCGCTTGTTTGGTGTGATGATTCTGCTAATGAGTGCGATGAGTTAGCTATTTGATTGGCGCTGCCAGCTACGATTGTTACCGTCTCTGTTAAACGATTTTTCATATCACTAAAGGCATTTGCTAACACAGCAATCTCATCTTTACCTTTAGGGTTTAATAACTTAACATTTAAATTTAAAGCTGATAACTCTTTGGCATTTGTACTTAAAATATTAATAGGGTTAATGATTTGTCGCTGTAAAAACCAACTAATCCCGACAATCATTAATATGGCAATTCCTAAGGAAATCGCTACATTTTCCAGTGCAGACTTTGTAGCAATACTTATATAAGGAGCGGTTGGAACGGCTGTCGCCCATACACCAATAACATCTCCTTGGCTATTTAAAATTGGGTCATAGGCTCCTTGGTGCATACTACCTAAGACATTTGCTGATCCGATATAGCGTTTTTTTTCTCCCAACACAACAGTCGCAACGTCATTAGAAACCTTTGTATTTAATGCACGTTCGCCATTTTCGACTATATTTGTACTAATGCGAGTATCATTTTGGAAGATTGATACAGCGTTTCCGTTTGTTAGCTCCCCAACTTTATCAGCTATCTCAAAATTGTCTACCATTTTGACGTCGCCTTTATACAATTGATTGTCTTTAATAGACCATTCTCCTGGGAATGTAGCATCTAAATATTCATAGCCCAATTGAATATCTGATAAAAGTTTTGTATTTGCACTTTCTAACAGATTTTTTTTGGCAACATAAAAATTTATTCCTGCTAAAAGTGTAGTAAGTAGCAAAATACACCCGAATATTAACAAACTCATTTTCTTTCGGATTGACAGCTTCATGAAAACTCCTCCAATTTTACGTTTTATACACGAATCTTTTTTGAAACTCCAACTAAAAATTTTGTGTCAGATATATTTTCAAACCAAATATGGTCAACCATATTTTTTACAAAAAATAAACCTCGCCCACGATCTGAATAATCCAGTTCGTTTAAATCAAATTGTAGAACCTTATCCCAATCATTTTCTGCGATTCCTTTCGCTTCATCAGTAACTGTAATTTTAATTTCTTTATTAGAGTGGGATACGTGTACTTGAATTGCTTTTTTGCAGTATGGCCCAATCTTTTCAACAGCTGCCACAGCATTTATCACTAATTCATGTACGACAAATCGTAATTCTCTTTTAAAAGGTAGATTATATACATCTGTATAATTCTCCATAACTTGATCTACGTAAGCTATTGCTTGTGTATCAGGATTTACATTGAGTATGAATTCCATCATCAATCACCGACCCTGTAATGTAATTGTTATTGAAACTACTGTAATATCATCGCTGTAATCATTATCGAATAAATCATATTTTTGAGAAAATTTCCGCAAGGCGTAGCCATTATCTTGTGAAGCATAAGAATGGAAAAAGTCCAAATCGACAACATGTTGCTCATTGATTGTCAATAATCCATCTGTATAAAGTATTATGCGATGCCATCCGGATAAAGGGATCGTTTTTTTATTGATTTGAATGGTTGGGAATAGCCCTAAGATAGGTGTATTTGCTGGAAGGAACACCGTCTCGCCGTATTTTCCAAATAAGAACCCAGATGGATGAGCCGCATTAACATAGTTTACAGTTCCGTTTTTCGTATCAATAAGTATGTAGATGGCTGTCATTAAAAACCTGTCTATATCTTCATCAGAAAATAACTCGTAAATTTGGCGGTTAAGTTCTCGGATGACTAATACTGGATCAATTAATTTCGTAATGATTCCTTTTAACAAAGATCTAATGGACATTGTAACGAGCGATGCGGCAATACCATGTCCCATTGCGTCATAAAGAAGAATAGCGGTTAAATGTTCATTAATCTTAAACCAGCAGTACATGTCACCTCCTAATGTGTTGGATGTAACATAGAGTCCATCAATCTGAATATACTCAAGATTCAATGAAGGAGATAATGCATTTTTTTGAAACTTCTTTGCGACAATTAAATCTTTTTGAATACTACTTTCTTGCTGTTTTCGCAGCTTGGTTTCTTTTTGATATTTAAGGGCCACTTGAATCCGAGTTTTAAACTGAGTAAAATCAAATGGTTTTAAAATAAAATCGAAAATCCCAGCTTCAAAAACCCTATCAATTGTCATACTTTTTTCGTAAGTAGTAGAAAGAAGGATAGGGGCGTCAAGCCAATTCTTTAGTTCGTCAATTTGTTGACAAATGTTCTCGCAATTTTTAAGCGTCATTTTTGCATCAAGAATAATTAATTCCAGCTCTTCTTTCAAAGAATCTGATAAATAATTCATTGCTACGTCAGTTGTTGTGAAGCAATGAATATTTTTGATGTCGATACGATGAAAATATTTTTGCAGACGCAATACATCATTACTTACGCTGCCAATAATTAATACTGACATACCTTCTCCCATTCACCGCCTTATGTATCTTTAACAAAGATAAAGCCACTGGACACAATTACGCAGAGGCGAAATCGATATAATAATTCCCGCCTATTATTATATACGCCTAATTTACTTATCTAATGAATAATTCAGAAATTCTAATTTGCTATAAATTTACCAATAATTATGACATTATACAAGACTATTGTGATATAAAATGTGGAAAAAAGTTCTTGCTTCTTGTAATAAAGTCGAAAAAGTTTTAATGAAATCACATTTTAGTAAGTCTAAAGGCCTTAAAGAAAGATAGATGACTCTATTCATCTGAAAAAAAGATTAATATATTCGGAAAAGCGCATGTTATAAAACCTTACATAGATATTGTGTTTTTTATCGTTGTGATGTATTTTAAAAACAGTTACAAAGGAATTGTGTTAATTAAAATTACGTGGGAGTGGTGAAAAATGAAACATTATACAAAAGAAGATATTAAACGTTGTATGAAGGAAGAAAATGTGAAATTTATTCGCCTGCAATTTACGGATATATTAGGAACAATAAAAAATGTTGAAGTACCTGTTAGCCAATTGGAAAAAGCATTGGACAATAAAATTATGTTTGATGGTTCATCAATTGAAGGTTTTGTCCGCATTGAAGAATCAGATATGTATTTGAGCCCTGACCGTGATACATTCGTTATTTTTCCTTGGACTGCTGAAAAGGGCAAGGTGGCTCGTTTCATCTGTGACATCGTTAGACCTGATGGTACTCCATTTGAAGGGGACCCCCGCACCAATTTGAAGAGAGTTTTAAAGGAGATGGAGGAATTAGGGTTTAGCTCATTTAATTTAGGGCCAGAGCCAGAGTTTTTCTTATTGAAGTTAGATGACAAAGGGCATCCAACACTGGAGTTAAATGATAGTGGTGGTTACTTCGACTTAGCCCCAACAGACTTAGGAGAGAACTGTCGACGTGATATCGTATTAGAGCTAGAAGAAATGGGCTTTGAAATTGAGGCATCTCATCATGAGGTTGCACCTGGTCAACATGAAATCGACTTTAAATATGCAAATGCTATTGAAGCATGTGATAATATTCAAACGTTTAAGCTCGTTGTAAAAACGATCGCTGCCCAGCATGGACTGCACGCAACCTTTATGCCAAAGCCACTATTTGGTGTTAACGGTTCTGGCATGCATTTTAACTTATCATTATTTGAAGGGGATAACAATTCATTCTATGATGAAAAGGCAGAATTGCAATTAAGCCAAACGGCGCGTAGCTTTATGGCAGGGATATTAAAGCATGTACACGGCTTTACAGCTGTAACGAACCCGCTTGTTAATTCCTATAAACGATTAGTGCCTGGCTATGAGGCTCCTTGCTATGTGGCATGGTCTGCACAAAATCGTTCACCGCTTATTCGAATTCCAGCTGCCCGAGGACTATCCACACGTATCGAGCTTCGTTCTGTCGATCCAGCAGCAAATCCTTATTTAGCAATGGCCGTAATTTTAGCATCTGGGCTTGATGGCATTCGAAAAGATCTCACACTGCCGAATGCTGTAGATCGAAATATTTATAAAATGTCACGAGCAGAACGTGAAATAAATGGGATCGATAGTCTGCCATCGTCATTGGAATTTGCACTCCTTGAACTAGAAATGGATCATGTTGTACGAGATGCACTTGGAGACCATATCTTTGAAAAATTCACGGCTGCTAAAGAAATAGAATGGCATAAATATCGGACACGTGTCCATAACTGGGAGCGGGAAGAATATTTAAGAATGTATTAGAAAGGAGTGTTGGGGCTTTGGAGCTCCAACACTTTTTTTTATCAGTCCATAGATAGAGAGCTTGTTCCATCGTCTTAACAGCTATAAAATGTTACAAAAGGAAGGCCATCCCAATCATGTCTTGATAGGGATCGCCATTTTTTAGTTAGGTAGTTCACTTTGGATCATTAATGTGCTTTTGCGTTTTTTATCTGAAAAATCCTGGTTAATAATATAGACATTATTGTCAGCAGAAAGTTTATAAAAGTTAGGCGTGTTTAATGCCTCATTCAATTCCCCATCTTCAACTAATAAATTATTATTCACTTTAAATGTTCTCATCCCTTCATCGTTATAAGAAAAAAACACCTGATTGTTAAAATCTGTATAATAGGAATTTACAGTTAACACATCCGAAACAACTTCTTGGGTACGTTTAGTAGAAAGATTATAAAAAAGAAGCTTTTGGTCATTAATTGAAGATTCACTAGGGTTATCAAAGGTTAGATAAATAAATTGTTGTTCATTTAGCAAACTTGCCCAACCAATGAATTCATAGTCAGTTTTAATTTCTTCTATTTTTTTGCTTTCTACATCATATAAATACAAATAACCAACATTATTTTTTTTATCTGTGAATAATATTTTTCCATCCTTTGAAGATAGATGCATATTCATAAATGTATACGTGTTTAAATCAAAGATACTTTCGGTTTCATTAGTTTTTAGATTCTTTAGCAGTACTTCGGCTTTTTCATTTTTTCTATCCGATTTAATCCAAGCTGCATAGTCCCCAATTAGGACAGGGAAATCATTAAAGACATTTTCTTCATTTTCTTTTGTTAATGGTTGAATTTCTTTCGTCTTTAAATTCATAAAATAAGGGTTCAACTGCCATCCACTTTCATCGGCATCTACCCATACTAACCAATGATCATTTAATTCTACACCTTGAACTGATGGCATTTTGAATTTACTGTTAAATATGGATGTGTATTTTTGGGTTTTTCGATCGTATTGAATAATTTTATTATCAAGACTTGAAGGACTCTCTTGATCTACACTCATATAAATATAGTCAGCATTACCTCTAAATGAGGTGATACTTGTAAAAGGTACGTCATCTGTTTTATTGAAATCTTTATCGATTATTTGGTAATAATCTGAATCTTTAGGTTTAGCTTTATAACTATTAATATATACATTATTATAGACGGCTTTACAAACAATGAATACGAATATAGCTGCACATGACAGTATGATTGTTCTCTTTATTATTTTCAATATGAATCTCCCCATTTAGACTAAGGTTATAACTTTTGTAACATCTACTAAAGCTCAATCATTTGCCCCGTTTTAAAAGATTGTAATTTTTCTTTTAAAACGGTTTTGAGAATGTTAAATCCTTTTGCTCCAGTACAATGGCAAGAATAAATACAATCTATTTTCATTTCATTTAAAGTATTGCCAATGGAGATCACTTCTTCTTTTGGTTTTCCTAAAGTGTTAACTATGGGTAGACCAATTAAATGAAATCCCCCAATAATTGCGTTGATTTTCTTATTTGGAAATTTTTTAGTTATAGCTTTAGTTATATTTACAATTCCGTGATGACTACAACCGCTAAATAATACTAACTCATTGTCGTTTTCGATCACTAACACGATTTCGTGATTAAAATCGTCTAATTCCTTCTTATCCCCTTTATAAAGATTGTTCGTATATTCATTCGTAGGCTCTAAATGAATAATATGAATGCCCTTTGTAAGTTCTATATCATCGTAAAATAACTTCAAACGATTATCGAAGTTTTTTATTGTATCCTTTGCCCCTACATAATGATAATAAGGTCCAATTTTTATCCAATGTGATTCTAAGGCATTCGAAGACAAATAGATGGGAGCATGTTTATTTACTTCATCCAAATAACTTAATCCTCCAATATGATCAGAATGCCCATGTGAAATAATTACTGCATTCGCTTTGTTTAAATCGATACCTAAAGCTTGTGCATTTTTGATATAGGAGTGATCCGGGCCCAAATCAAAAATGATGTTCATTTGTTCGGTTTCTATATACAAGGATAAACCATGCTTGGCTGTCAATTTTTTATCTGATTTCGAATTTTCGAGGATAGCAGTAATTTTCAAAAAAACCCCTACTTTCTAATGAATGCTAGATATTCTACAATGGACAATATTCAGTGCTTATATTTTACCATATAAATGGTTATTTGCCTGTTTTTATCAATTTACTAAAAATAATTTGTTGTGACAAATACTTCCTTTTGCACTATGATTAGAAGAAAAGGGTGAAAATGTATGGTGCAAGCGACTCAAGTAGTAACGATACAAAATAATGATATTGTGCAATTTGAACATGATATTAATAACGCTCTATTAGATTTAAGCGATTATTTAATTGTTGATATTAAATATAATACGTTATATATAGGAGAGCATACAGTTATACATTCAGCTTTAATTATTTATAAATAATTGACTCTAAGGGGGACATACCTTGTCAAAAATATATTGGGTATCCATTGCTAAAAGAACAGATGAACCTGAAGTGAAGCAGAATATCATTGAAAGAATATTTGCGAGGAAATCAGAATTAAAGGATTTTCTAGAAAGAGAAGGCTACTGTAAGGCAGCGAAAAATCAATATATTAAAATTGATGATGAATTGATTTATGAAGCGGCCGTTGAAAAAGTCAAAATGAAATAATTCATCGTAAGAGTTTACCCGCGGGTGGTAGGGAAATACCCGCGGTTGTGGATATGTGTGAGGGGGACTTCAAATAGGATGCTCTTATCCTATGTCATGATGGTTCTATTATTGAAAAAATGATAATAGGAATGGTCTATCTTCAGGAAAGGTTAACGTTAAATTTAGTAATTCATCTTTTGATTTCCAGGCAATTTCATAAATCAATTCATCAGGGTCATGGATTATCATTTGTCCACCTTTCATAATTGTTTCAAAATAACGAACTTCTACTAAATCATTATTTTTATGTAATACTTCTTTGACGATGTCTACTACATATCCTGTTTCCTCATACACTTCGCGGATACAACATGTCTCATAATTCTCAGTAGCTTTTTTTCCTCCCGACGGTACTGACCATGTTTTTACTTCCTCTTTCGTACCTTGCAAAACCATTAATAATTGATTGTCCTCATTGAAACAAATTCCTGCAGCCCCTTGCCATTTACCCAATATCAATATCTCCAATCTAATTGTGTTATTTAATAATAATTTTAACCTATAGTATCTAAAAGTTGAGATGACATTTGTTTAAATGTTTTCTATGTAAATAGGTTAATTGGAGTGGAGACTAGGCGACTCTTGGGGATCAGCGTCAGAGGAACGAAGGCTAAAACCATCATATCCTGTGATAACGCCTTCGTGACCAACATCGTGTTGCCCCGACGCCCCCAGGAAGCTCTGCTCTGTAGCGAAAGCGAAGCGACAGCAATAAAGCGCCTAGTCGGAACGGAAATTAACCCCACACGATGGTAAAAATATAGCTTTCATTTTTACCAGTCCAACGTTAGCATAAAAAGACAGGAATAACTAATTTTGATGGTTTATGCTATAAGCAAGGAGTGAGGGCACTTGAGTTGGATTGAGTCGATTCAAAAAGCAATAATTTATATCGAGGAGCATTTATTAGATGACATCACAATGGAGCAAATCGCACGAGAGGTAAATTCTTCGGTCTTTCATTTTCAACGGACATTCTCGATTTTAACGGATATGTCTATTGCTGATTATATAAGACGTAGAAGGCTAACATTAGCAGCGCAGGAGTTAATAAACACAGAGCAAAAAGTAATCGATCTCGCCTACAAATACGGCTACGACTCTCCTGAAGCCTTCACCAAGGCATTTCGGAAGCAGCATAACGTAACGCCTAGTGAAGCAAGAAAGAAGCAAGGACAACTACAATCATACAATCGCCTGGTCATCCAGGTAAGACTGAAGGGAGCAGAACCAATGAAGTATAAAATCGTAGAAAAAGAAAAGTTTCAAGTGGTAGGGGTAAAAAGAACATACAATTGTCAAAATGGTGAGAATCTGCAAGGCATTCCTCAATTTTGGAATGAGATGAATTCGAAAAACTTCGATCATCAACTTATCCAATTAAATAACGGAAGTATCAAAGGAGTGCTCGGTGTTTGTGTACCGAATACAGACCAAGGACAAAGTGGTTTCATTGATTACTGGATTGCAACGGATCATGTAGGGGATGTGGAAGAAAATCTATGGGCGCTGGAGGTACCTGCATCAAAGTGGGTAGTGTTTGAAGTGCATGGCCCTATGCCAGATGCGATGCAAAATACTTGGAAACAAATATACTCAGAATGGTTCCCATCCAATCCATATGAACCTAATGGAACGGCTGAGCTAGAAGTATACTCTGACGAAGATCCATTTAGTCCTGACCTTTACTCTGAAATTTGGATTCCGATTAAGTAACAGCAATGAAAGTAGCCAAGAATGTTCATTCTTGGCTTATTTTTTTAGTAAAGTATAAATATTTAGGTCATTAAAAGATTCTTTGGATTCATCATATTCCTGAAAAGTTCCTTTAAAAGTAAAATTCAATTTCTCTACAACTTTTATAGAATTTACATTACCAGGCTCAATTTTTGCTTCAATACTATTTAGGTTTAAAGTGGTGAAGGCATAATCAATTAAAGCCGAAATACCTTCTTGCGCATAGCCATTTCCCCAATAGGCCTTAGCAAGATCATAGCCAATCTCTGCTGAGGCGTTGTCTACGTCAAATGAATTAAATCCACAAGAGCCGATTATTTCGTTGGATTCCTTCTTGATCATTGTAAAGCGAATAGCCTTACGCTCCGCAGCTAATTGATCAAAAAGAGCAATCATTTCTTTCGCTTGTTCTTCATGCGTAAAATTAGTGATATTCATAAATTTTGTAACTTCTGGGTCCGACCAGATAGTAAATAGACTGTGTGCATCCGACATCTTCATTTTTCTTAAATATAATCTTTTTGTGTAAATTTGTTCAATCAATACTTATCCCTCCAAGGTTTTAATTAAGTTTGGATGAAAAATATTGCTATCTGCGCATAATTCAGTCCCTTCAAATTTTCTATAGCGATTATACAATATTTCAATATTAAACAATAGTTCTAGTAATTGCTAAAAACGTTATAATGTATACAAAAAGAATAGGAGAAATGAAAATGATCAAAGTAGCGGCCACGAATTATTCGATTATAAAAGAAACAATAGAAAGGGCGCCAACATTTGTCTACAGCATACTAGATCAGGTAATAGAAGGTACTATCTATGCCGACAATGAAAGCCTACAATCACTACTGTTTCAAACCAAATCAGGGATATACTATGTTTATGGCGATTCGCCCAGCGAACAAGTCGTAAGTAAACTTGCGGCTTTACGACAACAATCTATTGAAGAAAGGAAACGTTTCACATTATTTTCTTTTTCAGATGATTGGAACGCTAAAATTGAACAACAGTTAGATGGTCATGTAAAAAAACTAGAAAGATACACTTTTACTTTTGCTAAAAATGCTTATAACGATAGAGAAAGAAGAGAGTTACTTGACTACGAAATCACTAAAATCAAGCAACCTCAAATTGAGCATAGTTTAGAATTTGACAATCAATATTATGATGAATATTGGGATTCTACTAATAATTTCCTTGAAAATGGCTTTGGTTTTTGTTTGCAGCATGGAGATAAGATTATTAGCGAAGCGGTCTCTATTTTTAAATCGCATCAATTGGCAGAGGTGGATATAGTAACTGATCCTAGTTATAGAGGAAAAGGGTTAGCAAGCTTCATTGCCGAGACATTCATTGATTATTGCCTTTTTAATGATATTCAGCCTTGTTGGGATTGCGATATTCATAATCATGCATCCTATCAATTAGGCACAAAGCTAGGCTTTAGTAATCCTCAAAAATATGCAGTTTATACAAAATCTTAACGCTCAAAGCAGGTCCTTAAGATCAATGTAGAAGCATGTATATGTTGTAGGGTATTGAGAAAATTTCGCATGAAAGAAGGAGGTTGCATATGGACAAAGATAGCATTATTTTCGATTTGGATGGGACACTTTGTTATTCAAGAAAAACAGTAGCAGAGTCATGGGCGTAGGTAGTTCGGCGTCTCCTTTCGGTAAAGGCAAGATAATCGAAGAATTATCTAAAATGATGGGGTTACAAATTAAAGAAATAGCCGCTGTATTATTTGATGATCTTGATGAAGAAAAGCAGATGGAGCTTTATTTTAGCATCCTGCCAGCAAGAGAAAGTTGATTTATTACGTTATGTTGGTATTTTATATCCGCAGTTAGAAGAAACTTTGCTAAGCCTTTCGAAAAAAATTGTCAGAAGGGCTACATTGAAAACATTTTATGCTTATCATAAACTAGAAAAATACTTTCTCGACTTTGAAAATCCGGGGCGTACCGGTTTGTCAAAAGGTGAAAACATTCAATTAATTATGGAAAGAAATCACATAAAAAACGCTGTTTATGTGGGAGATACACAGGGAGATATGGTTTCGGCAAAGTTTGCAGGGATTCCTTTTATTTTTGCTTCCTATGGTTTCGGTAAGCCAGAGGAGTATGACTATATCATCGAAAAGCCAATAGATTTATTGAATCTATTTTAAACTAGGGCTGTTTTCGTATAGATTGTTGCTCTTCGACTAACGGTGCAGAATAGTTGAATAAGATAGATTGGAATAAAAGGGGTGTAGATTATGAAAATGTATGAAACACAAAGGTTAATATTAAGACAAATTGATGATAGTTGGGCAGAGGAAGTTCTTCAATACTACAATAGAAATCGCTTCTTTTTATCTGAATGGGAACCTCTACGCTCAGAGGAATTTTATACTCTTGATTTTCAGAAGAAGTTCCTTCAAGAAGATTTCAAGTCTAATGAAAACGGTACAATATTTAGGTTATGGATTACTAATAAACATGACGAACGAAAGATTATAGGGTGTATATCATTTAACTTGATTGTGCGTGGTGTTCTTCAATCTTGTATTTTGGGTTATAAATTAGACAAAGAGGAAATTAATAAAGGTCTAATAACGGAAGGAATGAAAAAAGCCATTTCCGTGGTTTTTGAAGAGTTAAAACTACATAGAATAGAAGCACCTATTATGCCCATTAACACTGCTTCTATAAAGGTTGTAAGCAAATTAGGATTTGAAAATGAGGGTCTTTCTAAAAAATTTATAAAGGTAAATGGAAGTTGGGAAGACCATACAAGGTGGGCATTAATTAATATCAACGGGTAATGGTAGTTCCTCAACTAAGGAGTGTATCAGTCTAAAAAGAACAGGACTTGTGTTTATGATAAACCTCATTGTTCTTTCATCTTCAACTAACGGCGCAGAATAGTTGAATAAGAAAATGTGATAAAATAGATAAATGACATACTTAAATGGGTGAAAATATGGACAGTATCTTAAAACAATTAATTGAAATTAAAAAAGAATTAGATAATCCATTTCCATACAGGGATACTTATAAAATACAAGAAGATTTTCGAGCAGAATTTTTAAAATTTATCAGATGACGAAAACTGTCTCACGGGTGATTTTAACACTTACTGTATGAATATAGCCGGAACTCTAAGTTATGTTTTAGCAGGCAAGACAAATAATATCCCCCAAGGTCAAATCGAGATGTTGCAGAAGTCTTTCTTTGATTTCTTTAAACAATATAAGTTTTTTGTAGACAAAATTGAAACCTATAACGAATTCTTTCGGGAATATAAAAACTTTGAACAAACAAGAAGATTGTTATTACATCTCCTGTCAAAATAAGTATTTCTTAATTTACTTGAAGATCATTGAGTTGCATAGGCAGCTCTTTTTCTTATTGAACTACGAAGCAGTATATTCTTGAAGAAATTAAGCTAAGTAAATTAAAAATAGAAAGGGATTTATTTAATGTTTGATTTCTTATCCGATTTATTATCAGGTATGATCTGTGTAAACACAGGTGCTTTGAATACAAAAAAAATTGACAATAATATTGAGCATTTAAAACAGCAAGAATGGTTTAAAGATATTTACGAAGATGAGAAATACCACAGATTATTTGTTACTAATAGACAAATTAGAGCTTATTTACAAAGCAGAACTCGTATTAAAAAAATTATTCGTAGTGAAGTAGCTAGAAGAAAGTTATTGCTTTTAATTGATAAACAAATAAAATCCTAATCAATACCTTGAAATCATAGTTCTTAACTAACGAGGGCTTTACTTGAAGATCATTGAGTTGCATAATGCAGCTCTTTTTTCTTTATTGAACTAACGGGTAGGATAGTGCAACAATTCGAATATTACTGCGTCTACAATATGAGGTGGTTATGTAAAAAAATGGTTAATCGGTTTTTGTGTAGTAATTGGATTATTCTTTTTGTTGGCAATTTGGGTGCTAAGTAGTCTACTTTATAATGAATATGAGGTACTTGAAGCAAACTGGGGAATTAAATTACCGCAAGCAACAGAAGTTAAAGATTTACTTACGACAGAAAACAGTTTTCACGGAGATGGTGAATGGTTTACATTGCTTGAATATTCAAAACCGATTGATTTAACAGAAAGTAACTTTGTAAAACTTTCATTAGAAGAAATAGCTAATGCAAATAACAAAATAGCCAATTTTCAACGAAGAACACTTGAAATTCGTCAAAATGATAAAACGGTAGTCGATGTTTTTAAGACCTATGATGTTAAGGCAGAAGTTAATGATTATTACTATTATGAAGAACAAAATAATGGCTTTGATACGATTGTTTTGTTATATAAAACACAAACACAACAGTTATATAAATATGAGTGGCATCAATAGGGTGAATAACTGAAGAGATTGCATCAAATAAGTAGTCGCTTCTTGTACTAACGGGGCAGGTTAAATACTTAAGATTATGGTAATCTTTTTGTTAAATAACAGAAAAAAGTGAGTGTTTTATTTGGACATAAGATATGATTCATCATACATCTATATCGAAAACATTGAAGATGAGGCTAAGATTCTCAATAAATTTTTGTAAAGATAAAGGAAATAAACTTGTTTTTTTAGAACTATATTATGAAGAAGATGTGGCCGCTTTATTTATTAATAACTATCGTTTTAAAATCTTGGATAATGCCGTCTGTATAAAGAACAGGAAAATAAAATATCAATATTACATAGTCCAGCTACAACTATGGATATTAGAAAAACATTAAAGGTATTTCCGTGGGATTTCTCAGCTATTGTATTACAAAAAAACACATCAATAAGAATTAAATACCATATAAGAGGTTATGAGTCTGACAATGGGTTTGGTATAAGAATTAAGGAGTTTAAAAACGGTTCTTTTATTAAAGAGATACTTCCGCTATTAACTCAGACCAAATAAAATATATAAAGTCAGGGGAAGGGCATAAGGGCATACCATAACATAAATTAACTTTTCCTTATTCAACTAACGTAGTGCTTTACTTGAAGATCATTGAGTTGCATAATGCAGCTCTTTTTTTCTTTGAACTAACGGGGCGGTTTAGTGTAAGAAGAGTTATGATTTTATGGTAAAGTTATAAATGGGGGATTGTTTATGAAAATTAATACATATCTTATTCAATTGGCAGTTACGATAATAGTTATATTTGGAGGGATTTTTACCCTTCGGTATCTTAGAACAGGTGAATTTTTATTAGACCAAATTATTGGTGCTTCGGTTGGTATTGTACTTCTTATTGCATCATTAATTTGGAGAAAAATAAACAAATAATTTTGTTAAACTAACGGGTGCTTTACTTGAAGATCATTGAGCTGTTTTAGACAGCTCTTTTTTCTTATTGTACTAACGGAGCAAATTAGTTGAAGTAATTATATAGTAGCCTGGGAGGAACAGGATGAAAAAAATCATTTCAGGAATGATAGTAGGAATTGCTATCGGATTCGGTCTGTATTGGATAATCACTCACAAGGTCTATGACGAAGCCTTCTATTTCCCAAAAGGTTACGAAGGTTGTGCCTATGTTGTATACAATATAGAAGGTACTCCTCAACTAGAAATTGAAGATAACACCATACAATACCATTTTGATGAAGATGGTTTAGTGCTTACTACTTCTCCTCAAGATTTTGGTTGGGAAGGGAAAGAAAATTCAGGGTTTCATGATGTCAAATACTTCTACGTAAACGAGAACGGCGAGAAAATAAATGAAATCCCTGAAAGTGAAATCGGATTTGTCTCTTTAGGTAGTTATAGTCAAAATGGAAGAATTCAAATTACTATGATGTCTATCCCAGTAGGTGATACAGCTAAGGCTTGTGACGAGAAGTACGAAGAATTAGAAGAGATATTGGATAAGAAACTAAAAACAGTTGAGTAAAAGGGTGGGGATTCAACTATAAGGGGCTTTACTTGAAGATCATTGAGTTGCATATCCAGCTCTTTTTTTCTTTATTGAACTAACGGCGCAGGTTAGTTGAAGAAAGGGATTGTTAGAATTTGTTATAAATACAAAAATAAATAGGGAGGTATAAATTTGAATTTAAAGTCATTGGCTTCAGAAATTTCTAAAATTTATATGCAAAATTCTAAGGTTGAGGCTGTACTGCTTGGGGGATCTATTTCACGTAATTGGCACGATGAATATTCTGATATAGAGTTATTTATATTTTGGAAAGATAGTCCAACGGAAGAGGATAGACAAGCTTCTATTAATACAGTTAATGGAAGTATAATTGATTTTCATCCTTATGAGGAAGAGGAATGGTCTGAAACATATATAACTCAAGGAGTTAAATTAGAAATAAGTAACTTTTTAACATCTACAATCCAAAAAATTATTAATGAAGTAACTTTGGCTTTTGATACTAATTTAGATAAACAATGTCTTGTAGCTTCAATTTACGATGGAATATCGCTTGGTGGCGAGAAAATTATTAGTCAACTAAAGGAAAAAGTAGCGGTTTATCCACGAGAATTGAGTGAGGCAATGATAAGAAATCATTTCAATTTGGGTAACCGGTGGAATAATCGTGAGGCACTGCTTGCACGGGAAGATTGGCTAATGCTCTATAAGGTAATTGTTTCAGTACAGACAAATATAATGGGAATTCTTTTTGGAATAAATCGATTATATGTTCATCATCCAGCTTTCAAATGGCAAAAACATTCTTTAGAGAATATGGAAGTTTCCCCCAAAAATTTATCGAACCGACTTACGTCTATTTTATTGGGACACCCTAAAAATAGTGTAAGAGAATTAGAAGTAATTACACAGGAAATTTATCAATTAATACAAAGTGAGTACCCAACTATTGATTTATCTAATGTTATTGATAAATCACTATTCTTAAGGCCAAAAAATAACTGAATAGAAAGGTCTTTGTTCAACTAACGGGGGCTTTACTTGAAGAGAATTGAGCTGCTTAGACAGCTCTTTTTTCTTATTGAGCTAACGAAGCAGTTTAGTTGAACAAGCAATGTCAATTTAATTTTAATGAAGCTGGGAATATTACACCTAAAATACATTGAGGTGTTAGAAAATGACCAGATCTATTTCACTATTGTTGATTTCATTTTGTTTGTTTTT
>NZ_JALIRS010000014.1 GCF_023337795.1 Lysinibacillus sp. BPa_S21
GAATAATAATACATTCAGGTTTTTTTTATATTAATAATAGAATGAACTCCTATTAAATTTGTTAATAGAGACGTCAAAATAACATATTGTAAGCATAAAAAATTTTAGATTATCAAGTGAGATATAGGAATTTTCTAAGTCTTTTAATTATAGAAATCTTTTAAATTTCTATAATTCAGACTATTAATCCCGCCCATTTATAACAAGACAAAGACGATAATTTGATTTCAAAAAAGGTATTTGATAAATCAATTTGCTTGTGTGCTTTCCACTTTGGTTTGGCAACCCCCTTCAAATTTTATTTTATATTTTGCATGTATTTTTTCTGTTACCTTGTTCAATCTATATTGATTTAGTCTTTCTTTAGTAAATATAGGTTTTTTGTTCCTACCTACTCTTTTTAACAATTAATCCCACCTGATCAGAAGGTATAATTGTATTTCTGCAAAAGTCATAAAAAACACAATGTCTCTTTTGTATGTAACATGTTCCATTAGAAAAAAGCGTTACTATTGTAGAAACGCTTTTATTTGTTCATTATTAGAAAATAAATTGACTGTTCTGATTAAGAATCTAAGAAATTATTGATACTCTCGATAACAATTCAATAAAGGAGAAAAACTATTCTAATCTTTTTTATAAACAACAATTTTATTCAAAACGCCCCTGTCTTTCTGTTAGCACCCACTTTCGGACATAGCCCATTTTTTCTTGAATATTTTCAATTGTTTTTTCACTTTGGAATGCCTTTTGCATAACGGTGTAGCGCAAATCCGTAGCTCTAACATTTGTGCCTATCTCCTTTGACAACGTTTGGAAAATTCGCTCAATTGTTTTCGTTGAGATTGATTTTGATTGACTAGCTTCGCTAACCCAAATCCACTCTCCCATTTTTTCTTTGTGTAATTCCTCTGTCGCTTCTTTATAATTCATTAGCATACCCTTTAACAGCGGAGAAAGTTTTATTTCTCTACGCCCATTTTGGTTAGAAATATATATCATCGCTGAGTCGAAGTTAATATGAGACCATTTCATACGTACAAGCTCTGCTGGTTTACATCCAGTTTCCATAAGCATTTGGACGATACAGCCATTACGTCTAGCTAGCCATGCATGCTCCAAGGTTTTAGCGTATTGAAAATAGGTTGGCCAAACATTTGCAATTTGCATCAATTGTTTAGTTGTCAGTAATGTCAAAGCCTCTTTTTGCCTCTTTTTTGGCTGTAAAATGGTCTCATAGTCAAAAGGCTCAACCCACTCTCTTAAAAAGACAAAGTCTACAAAGCCTCGTAATGTTGCAATTTTATGATTAAACGTGTTGACATTGGCATAGGTCTCTTTCAAATAATTACTATACACAAATAATAATTCTTTCAATTGATGATCTACATTTAAGAAGTTATTTTCATGAGCAAATGTTAGTAATTGCTGCCCATCTATATTGTATTGCTTTTTAGTAGCAGCGCTTTTCTTTAAAGAATTTAAAAATAATACATAGCTATTCCATGCTTCTTTTAATGCGACCATCTGGCTACCCCCCTTATATAACTGTGCGTGTTGTATCTTTAGTTTACTATATTTTGGGCGCGTACGTTTATAAATAATTTTATAAATTATAATGTCGGTTAATCTGTAGTATTCATACACTTCACGGCTTTCAGTGATCGAAACAAATGTTTCTGTAGCAGTGTCTCATACCTTTTGTTTTCTTACAATAGTAATATCCCTTTTTCCTGTTGTAGTACAATTTCTTTAAAATGACTGAATTCTTGTATAACAAAGCTGATTTACATGAAAATTCGTATAATTTAGTGTTTATTGTTGTTTGTGTTATATAATAAGTGTATCAACTATAAAATGTAGGGGGCTTTTCAAGTATGCAAGTAAAAACAACTCGACTTGAAGCAGAAGACGCAAAAATTATTTATCAGGAAACAGCTGGGCTAGCAATTATTACAATCCATCGCCCACAGGCTAAAAACGCATTAACAGCAAATATGTGGGATCAATTAGCTAAAATTGCTCTACAAGTATTGGATAATCCGAAAAATAAAGTGTTGATTTTACGTGGCTCTGGCGAAAACTTTACGGCAGGTTCTGATATTAAAGAATTCAACGCTATCTCTCTTGAAAAAGCCGAAGAAGCATTTGTACATATGGAAAAAACGATTTCCACCATTGAACGTTTACCAATACCAACGATTGGCGTCATTAATGGCCCTGCAATGGGTGCTGGTTTAGAGCTTGCATTAGCTTGTGATATCCGCATTGGCTCTGAAAAAGCAAAGCTCGGTATCCCTGTTGGTAAATTAGGTATCACTTTAAATAACAAATTTGCACAGCGTTTAGTTCAACTTGTTGGCCCTTCTACTACGAAGGATTTAGTATTTACGGGGCGTATGTTTAAAGCTGAAGAAGCCTTCAAGTTAGGCATGCTTAACTATTTAGTAACAGAAAAAGACTTAAATAAATACATGATTCGCATGGGTAAGCTTGTTGCAGGAATGTCACCTGAATCTTTATTAGCTGTGAAGCAATCTGTTCAAGAATGCGTGGACAGTGTTCCAACATTATGGCAAGGTTCAACACCGTTTGTCGGAAAGGATTTTGCAGAAGGTTGCCGTGCCTTTGTAGAAAAGCGTCAACCACAATTTACCCGCCAATCAAAATAGAAAACAGGTACTCTGCTCGCCCCTCTCGCGAATGGAGTACCTGTTTTTTAGGATTTTCGCTTTAACACAACTGACTTAATGTGGAGATGGATTGCATCTAATTCATAACCAAAATGCTGTAGAAATTCCATTTGTATCGTTTTTTGTAATGTGTATAAGCGATCTGGTAAAGAATAATTAATAGGTAGCTTTAGCTGTAATGTAATCGTTGCTTGCGCCATATCCCCTAATATGAATTGTACGTGCTCTACTTTCTGTACAATATCTTGCTTTGCACAGCAAAACGTTAAAAGCTGCACATAAACATGCCGACTAATATCTATATACTCCTGTTGAAAATCAGGGCGAACTATCGTCGTCTCCCCTATTTTTTCACGCTTTGGAGAGAAAATCTCCATCCCCTTTTGAACAAGACGTTTAAAAAAATTTTGCTCGACTTGACGGTACGGTATTGGCATTACATGCTTACCTTGTGTCTGTCGAATAAAGCGCGCTTTTGCAATCTCTTTTTGAGAACGTACATCCTCGACATAGTAATATTGATCGATTGCGCCAAGCTCTAACTGACGAGCGATCGTTTTTGTCATCTTATCGGATGTGCCGATTAGTAAAATCGACTGTACCTTATATGTATCAAGTGCTTTTTTTACTTCCTCACGGTGTGCATCGTCTGTAAAAATAGCTCGACGAACAGCAGTAATCGTATTTTTCTCAAATTTTGCGGAGATACCCGCTACTTTCACACCATTGACAATAAGAAGACCATCATCAATAAGAGCGTCTACCCCGATTTTATGAGCGAAAACAAGGGCACTTGTACTTTTCCCTGTTCCACTTGGACCACTTAAAGAATAAACATTCATGACTTCCAGCTCCTTTCCTTTTATGATAGCAGAATCATAACATTTTTTCTGTTAATATTATTATTTCTAGCAATAGGTAAATCATTTCCGCTAGCCTACGCACACATCTTCTTTAATATAGAAATATATTCTTTTTTCAGAATAACTTTCCCTTTATGTTCTTTAGTATGATAAAATGTGAACTACTATTCTGTTATACAACTATAAGGAGTGTACTAGTTTTGAAAATCGTACCATCTAAAAAAATGTCATTATTTAAACCAGCAATTTTCGGAGATTTAAAAAATCATGCTAAACAACAAGAAGCGAAAGGCATGAAAATGATTGATTTGAGCCTAGGTAGCCCAGACCTTCCCCCAGACGCTAAAATTCGCGAGCATTTATCGCATAGAGCGGGTTTAGCTGAATCTTACGGATATACATTAACCGGCACACAACGTTTTTATGAAGCCGTTAGTCGCTATTATAAACGTCGTAGCAATGTTGATTTAGATCCCGCTTCTGAAATCATTCAAACAATCGGCTCCCAAGAAGGGTTAGTACATTTACCAATCGCCTTTTGCGATCCAGGCGATATCGTCTTATCCACAAACCCAGCGTACGTTGCCTATGATGCAGGAATTCATTTAGCAGGGGCAACTCCTTACTATATGCCTCAAACAGCCGACAACGATTATTTACCAGACTTAGATGCTGTTCCTGAAGATATTGCACAAAAAGCAAAACTACTAATTTTAAACTTACCAGGTAATCCTGTTCCTGCAATGCCTTCATTAGCCTATTTTGAAAAAGTCATTGCGTTTGCGAAAAAATATAACATCATCGTGCTACATGATGCGGCATACTCTGAGTTCTACTTTACAGGTGATGGCCCGATTAGCTTCCTATCTACGCCTGGCGCAAAAGAAGTTGGAATGGAAATTAACTCTTTATCGAAAAGCTTTAGCCTAGCAGGTACACGTATCGCTTATATCGCTGGTAACGCCGAGATGATTGCAATCTTGAAACAATTAAAATCAAATTTAGATTTCGGTATTTTCGAGCCAATTCAAGACGCTGCGGTCGTAGCGCTTGATAACGCAGAGGAAATTACAGCAGGCCTACGTGCAACATTCTCAGAACGCCATAAAACATTAATGAACGGCTTACGTGATTTAGGATGGGATGCAGCCCCTTCTGACGGTGGTATGTTTGTCTGGGCAAAATATCCATACGATATTGACTGCGTAGAGCTTGCCTTTAAAATAATTGAACAAGCTGGTATCGTGACAGTCCCTGGTACTGTATTTGGTTCAGCTGGACAAGGATACTTACGTTTAGCTTTAGTACAACCGAAAGAATTGTTACAAGAAGCTGTTGAACGTTTAGCACAAGTACAAGTGACACCACAAAAATAATTATGTGAACAATATGAAACCCTTCTACCTTTAATGGTTAGAAGGGTTTTTGCTATAGTTGACTATGTAATCTTCAAGTATGGGTATATCAGGCGGACTAATATTTTTAGGTAAATCATTTAATGAGAAAAACTGTAGCATTGTTGCCTCTTCTTGATCATGAATAAGTAAGCCATTATATTCTTTACATTCAAACGCTGTAACAACGTTATATACTTCATCACCGTGCGGATATTGATAATAAAATTTTTGTCCCGAATACGTATTGATTAATGTTAGATTTTTAGCTGTAAGTCCTGTTTCCTCCAATAATTCTCGATGTGCAACTTGCTCTAATGTTTCACCTAGTTCCATTGAGCCCCCAATTAACCCCCAACACTCATTATCTATTCGAAGCTGTAATAAAACCTGTTGATGATTATTAATGACTAAAACACAAGCACCGCACATAATTAATGGTCTAGTTCCAACTTCTTTACGTATATCTTTTATATATCCCATAAAAATCTCCTTTATAAATAGGTTCATTTATAGTCAAAATAATCAAAAGTTAACGTTCTACATCTTTTTACTTATTCCTTCTTTTTACTATAAGTATTAGGTAAACGATCACAAATAAAACTATGTAAGCAATTAAAATAATTCCAAGTTCAACCCAGATGCCGTTTTCGAGTCTATCGAGCCTCGTATAAGGTGGAATCAGTCTGAATACTAACTTGATAATCATGATAGTCAAAGCTATGGCCGCAGCGTCTTTTACATTTCTCATTGATACACCACCTTAAAACATATTCATTTTTGTTTATTTCTCTTTAATGGTTCCTTCATGGATCCTGGTACTAAAGACTAGAAAACTTACGCGTAAAATCAATGCTAGTAATACGATTTGAAATCCCTCAAGGCTCGTAAACATTCCTTCATAACAACTACCACTTTATCTTTTAATGTTGAGAGGTGCTTAATACCAAAAATTTCATTTACTATATTATATAATTTTGGATGGTAAATGTCTTAGAAAGCGAAAATTATGTACCTATTTTAATTCGTATGAAAATTGTTAAAAAGCCGCTACAAATCAATAAAAAAGGATATCCAAATTATTTCGTTTTGAAATCCTTTTTATTGTGTTTTTATGTTTTGTACTCAAAAACAGAACCCATTATCATAAACTGGTCTTTTTTTCATCTACGACCCATTATTATTGTGTAGCATCATTTTTCAACTATCAACACCAGTAGTTCCATTACTTTTTCTCCGTCGCATAATAAATCATCGCCATGGTCGGTAAAGCTATTCCAATCACTAATGCCGCTTTCCAGCCAAACACGGCATATGCCCATCCTCCTGTCGCAGAACCTATAGCACCGCCAGCAAAAAATATGGCCATGTATAAACCATTAAGTCTGCTTCGAAATTCTGCTCCTAATGAGAAAATAGCACGTTGACCAAGCACCAGATTAGCAGAAACCCCCATATCTAAAAGAATGGCGGAAATAACCAAGATTACTAATGATAACGTCGAGCCACTTTGGATCATAAGGGGAAAAATTACAGAAATAATAACTAAAGCTAAAGCGAATCCGGTTGCTGGTCGAACCCAACCTTTATCAGCAAAACGGCCTGCCACAGGTGCAGCTACCGCCCCAGACACCCCAACCAATGCGTACAGTGCCACTTCCTTTTGGGAAAAATTAAAAATTGGACCGGTCAATAACATAGGAACAGTTGTCCAGAACAAACTAAAAGTTCCAAACACACAAAAGTGATAAATTGCTCTACGTTGTAAGACTGGTGTCGTTTTAAGTAAATGAAGCATAGATTTCAGCAGTATTGGATATTGTGTTGTTGTCATTGGCTGCCTTGGAGGCAATAACTTACCTAATACAAGAGCCAGAACAAAAATTATTGCAGCCGAAAAGACAAATATAGCGCGCCAGCCCATATACTCCGCCGCAATACTTGAAATAGGACGGGCGAGCATAATACCAAGTAACAAACCACTCATAACATTACCAACATTTCGGCCGCGTGTGGCATCGGGTGAAAGATGAGCTGCATACGGTACAAGTACCTGAGCTGCTACTGAGCCTAACCCGATAAACAGTGAAGCTGCAAGGAGTAGCGTAGCGCTTTTGACTACTGCAGCAATCGCCAACACGACTGCAGTGAAGAGCAATAAAGTAACAACAAGTTTCCGGTTTTCAAGGATATCTCCCAAAGGAACGATCAATAACAATCCGATTCCGTACCCAATTTGAGTCAGCGTCACGATAAGGCCCGCTGCTCCGGAAGATAATTCTAGTGTAGAACTGATGGGTCCTACTAAAGGCTGCGCATAATAGAGATTAGCAACAATCACGCCACAAGCTATAGCCAGAACAAGCATAATCCACGATGAAACTGGTTTCTCCATTTTCGGTTTTGCGATTGAACTCATAGAAATTCTCCCTCACTTTTTTTAGGTCGCATTTTCCGGAATGATCGTTCCGGAAAACGTAAAAAAATTTGTCTATATCATCTCTATGACAGTATTCATCATGTCATAAATAATTTTTTTATTGTTTTTCACCTTGGATACTACTTTGATACTATGATTAAGGTTAAGCAATAGATGTGATAGAGCCTTTATATCTTTCTTTGGGTCAATTTCTCCCATTTGCTGTCCTTTACTTAATAGTTCATAGAAAGACTGTTCTAATTCCTCAAAACTATCTCGTATCAATTTACGTAGTTGTTCATCCGGTGAATCCAAGCCAATGCTTGCGTTTGTAATCAAGCATCCCTTGGGCAATTCATCATCAAATGCTTGAGTTATATGCTTATCAAAATACTGTCGTATTCCAACTTTTGCAGATGGCGCATTTACCAAAAAATTGCGTTTATTTTGATTGAATTTTTTGTATTGGTGTATTGCCTCAACATAAAGTGTCTGTTTGTCCGTAAAAGTTTCGTACAAACTTGATCTGCTTAACTCCATAGCTTCTAACAAATCCGGAATACTTGTTGCATCGTAGCCTTTTTCCCAAAATACTAACATTGCCTTATGGAGTACGTGCTCCTTGTCAAACTCTTTTGAACGTCCGATGGTAAATTCCTCCTTTGAATATGAATAATATACTATTTCCGGAACGAATAGTCCAGTATTATTTTTTCTACTCAATACTACGGAGGATAAAATCTTCTCCGGTTACCTTATCGACAAATATGTGGTAAGCTTCTACCCTTCATTTTAGTATTTTATGTAATTGTCGTTGTATTTTTTATTCTTTCCTGCTTACCTTTTTGCAGCCATTCTCAGAACGCCATATTGAACGGCATACGTGAATTAGGATGAGATGCAGCTCTTTCGTACAATCGAAAGAATTTTTTACAGGCAACTGTTGATATCGTTTAGCACAAGTGCAAGTAGCACCACAAAAATAATTATCTAAACAACATGCAACCCCTTCTAACTTTTATGGTCGGAAGGGGTTAAGTAAATTAATTTCATATAAAATGTTAAACATCTATTCATTATAAACCAAGCATTGGAAGATGCTTTCGAGTATGATATGTAAGTGCCAATGCAATACACTGTTTTATTTCATTTACTGGTATTTCGTCATTTTCATCAAATACAATCGCTCGATTACCTTCATAGTTGAATACATCTCTATATACCTCTTTAAACGTATCTATTAGCTTCGTATTACAGTTAAAATACATGGCGTATTGATCTGGACGTGATTGTTTCCATCCTATTCTAATTGTACTCCCTTTTTTTGTGATATAACTAGGCTCTCCCCATTTTAACGTTTCTTCCATATGATCTACACTTTCTGTCTCTAATGCCGTATCCAAAATTAACTGGCGAAGAATCAAAAGTTTCGACTGAATGTGTTTTGGATACTGTTTGAATACTTCCTCAACCTTACTATTTTCAATTGCACTCATAGTATTCATTCCTTTTTTAAAATAATAAATATCTCTAGATGCTAACTCGGACAGATTTAGCGATTCAACATGATACCTATTTTATTGAAATATAAATTTCTGCTTGTCCGTCCTCTGGATTAATATCCTTGCTATAATATTCAAAATCACCTGTGAATGCTCGGTTATTGCCTGGCTGTTGAGACCATTGCCAAATATCAGCCCAAGTACGCTGAACCATCTCTATAATTGGTCCACGTTCTGTGACGAATACAGCGTATTTTGCAGCAGGTACAGTAAATGTGTTTATCATTTCTAGGTTTTGAAGTTGTAATTCTTCCTTAATATGAACGCTGACCATTACTTCATAAAGTCCTGCATACCCCTGTTCATAGTTGAAGTAACAGCTATAATGACCATCTTCTTGTATATCAACACCTAACTTTTTACCAATATTTAGAGAATGGAACTTTTCAAATAACTGACCAATTTTGCCATCTTGCGTTTGTTCGGCTTCATTTGTTGTAACTGCACTAATTCCAGCTAACGTGAAGGGGGATAATACCTCAAATCTGCTAGGTTCGATTCGTTCCGTAGTAATGTTGTCTTCAGACGATACTTGAGTCCATTCAGTCATACTTTTTTCTTCGTTCTGTTTCATCCTAAATCATTCTCCTTATTATAGAATAAAACCAGTATAAAACAATAAACCTGACAACTGATTGTCAGGTTGCTTTGTCATTTTTGTAAATGATCGCTATTTTTTTCGCGCGATTAGCTATGATTTCCCGCAAATGTTGAGGCTCAAGCACCTCTACATGATGTCCCAGGCTAAGAATGAAGCTATAGAGCCATTCATTTTCTGGATACGCCTTTTTCACTAGCCAACTACCATCCTCAGCTGGCAAAAGTTCTTCAATTCCAAACCATTCTTCTGCTAAATACCGAGCTTCATCTCGGAATCGAAGGACAACTTCTGGTACATCGGATGGCATTAATTTGCGTTTGCTTTCGACCTGCTTCTCAGTAGCAGGATCTCGACGAATGAAGTTTCTTTCACGATCTACCTCGAGTCCTTTCATTCTTTTTAGTTTAAAAAGGCGAAACTCTTTTTTCTCTAGACAAAAAGCTTATAAATACCATTGTCTTCCTTTAAGCCTGAGCATATGCGGCTCTACTATTCGCTTGGAAACTTCACCTTCTGCATTCGAATAGGTGAAGTACACTAATACACAACTATCTATTGCTTCGTCTAATAGTTGTAATTTCGGACGGAGACGTTCAATACCTTCCCAAGGAGAGTAATCGATTAGTACGCGATTTGTCTTATGTTGAAATTCTTCTTCATGTGCAGGTAGTACGACACTATTTATTTTTTCCACAAGTCGTTGGTTTTGCTCTTTGCCGTATGAAGTGGAGATACTGCGAAGAGCGGTAACAATGGTAGCAAGCTCGTCATTTGTTAGCAAATTTCGATCCAAACGGTAACCTTCTGACAAACCAATGCCACCGTTTGTTCCTTGATAGGTGACGATTGGGATGCCAGCTGCATTAAGGGAGTCAATATCTCGGTATATCGTCCGAATGGATACCTCAAATTGCTCTGCTAGGTCCTTAGCCTGTACCTTTCGACGGTTCAGCAGAATAATAATAATAGATAATAACCTTTCCAGTTTCAAAATATGTAGCCTCCATTTCAATGTTAAGTAATTCTTTGAAACTATTTGATCAGATGATGTTACGCCACAAAAAAAATCATATAAACAACATAAACCCTTCTAACTTTAACGGTTGGAAGGGTTTATGTTGCGTATATTAATTTATCATAATGAAAAGTTAAATCCAAACATCATTTCTGCTGTTTCCAGTATCTTAACACCTTTAGGCTCAACAAACATTTCCCTTTCCTTCAAAATTACTTTTCCAAACTTCTGTATCATCATGTTAATGCGAAACAAAATCCCCTTGTAATTTGACTAGCTAAAATTGATGATCATTCATTTCCGCAAGTACCTTTGGAGACCAGTGATCTTGGAATTTAGCTAATTTCTCTCTTGTAAATTAATCGGCACGAAATTCAGTTTCTGTTCCCTCCTTGCGACCCAAAGTTAACATATTGAGACCTCATTCTTATCGGTATTGTGCAATTTTAATAAAAAACAGCTACTGCACATTCGCAGTAGCTGTCTCTTCATTACACATCATATTTTTGATGACTCTCATCCTCGTAACGATTATAACGCTGTTTAAATAACTTAAATAAATGTGTCACAAGCACTTTAATAATGGCATAGCCCGGAATCCCTAAAATGACACCTGGAACGCCAAATAAAGAACCTGCCGTCAATAAAACGAAAATTATTGTAATTGGATGGATACTTAGTGATTTACCCATAATTTGTGGAGAAATGAATTTCCCTTCAATTAACTGAACGACCGTCCATACAATGGCTAGCTTAATAAGCATGAATGGCGATGTGACAAGTGCGATAATAACCGCTGGTGTAATGGCGATAACTGGCCCTAAGTAAGGAACAACACTCGTAATCATGGCAAGGAATCCAAGCAATAAAGCATATTTCATACCGATAATTAAAAAGCCAATTGTCACCATGGCACCTATGCACATTGACACTAAAATTTGTCCTTGAATATAAGAACTAATTTGCTTGTCCATGTCATGGAAAATTTCGTGCACTTCTTTACGCATACGTGGTGGGCACATTTTTAAAATAAAGCTCGGTAGTTTTTCACCATCTTTAAGTAAGTAAAATAAAATAAACGGTACTGTAACTAATGATAAAACAATTCCTGTTAACGTTGAAACGAAGCCAGTAATACCAGATGCCACGCCTTGAGCTAAATTCGCAGCTGTGTTTTTAACTGTCTCCACGATATCCGTAGTAAAATTCTTCACCATTGCATCGTAGTTTAAATTTATTTTATCTAGGTATTCATTAAAGCGTGAATTATTGAGATAATCAGCAATATTTTGCGTTAACGCCATAAAATATCCCGGAAATTCCTGTGCTAAATTAGTAAATTGGTCTCGCAAAAACGGATAGACTAATACTACTAATAACGTTATTATGCCAATCAGAATGATATATAGAAGGAAGATACCCCAAACTCTTGAGATCCGCCATCTTTCAAAAAGCCCTACTATTGGACGTAATAAATAATAACCAATACTGGCAAGTACCCCTGGTAGAATAACTACCTCAAATAAAACTTTTAGCGGGGTAAATATAAAGGAAACTTTTTGGAACATAAAAATAACGCACGCTAGTAATAATAAAATAATCAGTGTAAAAAATAAGTTTTTACCACCTAAAAAGCGAATGAATTTCGTTGAAAAGAAATTCGAACGCTCTCTTGGCCTCTCTTTTTCCATCTACTCACCTCAATACAAATCCTATATCCCTATAGTACAGGATAATGTTGGATTTTGCGAAAAATCACTCTAGGGAAATGCCTAAAAAATTACGTAAAAATTCTTTGTTTTTCTCTACATCAACAATAATTGAATCACCAACACCACTAATGCTTTGGAACCTATAACTACCTTCGATTGGAATCGTTGCTTTTTCTATTTTAACTTTACCTTTCGACACCATTTTCAGCACTTGTTGAATCTCACCTGCTGATGAATAGTCCGTTGTTACATAGCCTTGTGCTGCACCGACGAATTTTGGTAAGTTCAAAATATTTTGGGGTGATAAAACTTCATTTTTTAACGCTTCAATCACCTTTTGCTGACGTTCTACTCGACCAAAATCTCCTTTTTCATCGTGTCGGAATCGGGCAAAACCAAGTAATTCTTTACCATTTAAGTTATGAACACCTTGTTTTAATGAAACACCAATTTTTTCGGACATATCCTTATCTACATTAATTTCAACTCCATTTGGCGCTAAAATATCTACAAGAGATTCAAAATTTTTAAAATCGATAATGGCATAATGATGAATTGGTAGGCCAAACATATTGCCAATCGTATCTTTTAATAATTGAACACCATCTAAATAGTAAGCCGTATTAAGCTTATAGGATTTATAACCTGGAATATCTGCATAAATATCTCGCATTAATGACACGAGCTTAATATCATTTGTTTTCTTATTCCAAGATAATACCATCATTGTATCTGTACGTGATTTTTCTTCACCACGAGTATCGATTCCTAATAATAAATAGTTTTCAACATCACCTTTTACAGGATCACCTTTGAAATTTTCTTGGACTACTTTTGTATCACTTGCCAATTCTAGTCCACTGCGATATTGCATAACAGAATAACCTGCAATGACAATGACACAAAGTAATAGCAATGTGAAGAATGCTCTCCCTTTACGCAAGCGACGTTTTTTTGGACGTTGCGAGCGTCTTGAATAATCTTGCTCTTCCATACCTGTTTACTCCTCTATTTTTTATAGTAATGTAACGATTTCACATAACGAAAGGTTCATTTTATATGATGTTACGAATCCTATCAACAACTACTTATAGGTTATTTTACACCTAATTTGCCAGTAATGAACAAAATAATGCTATAATATTTTCACGAAAGAAAGGATGATGAACATGATCGAGAAAGCTACGTTTGCTGGCGGTTGTTTTTGGTGTATGGTAAAGCCATTTGTTGAGTGGGACGGTATACATAAGGTTACTTCAGGCTACATGGGTGGCCATTTAGACAATCCTACTTATGAGGATGTAAAAAAAGGGACTTCTGGCCATTTAGAAGTAGTCGAAATAGAATTCGACCCTAGCATTTTTAGTTATGAGCAGCTGCTTGATATTTACTGGATGCAAATCGACCCAACGGATGCTTATGGTCAATTTCATGACCGTGGTGAATCTTATACGACAGCAATCTTCACCTATTCTGATGAACAAAAGCGCATTGCAGAAGCTTCCAAGGAAAAGCTAGCAAACAGTGGTCGCTTTGATAAACCTATTGTAACCACAATTCGCGATGCCAAGCCCTTCTACCCTGCAGAAGATTATCATCAAGACTTTTATAAAAAAGAGTCGGAGCATTATCAGAAAGACCGAGCGCTTTCTGGCAGAGATCAGTTCATTACTGAACATTGGGAGAAATAACTTATAGAAAATTCTATTTTGATTGACGAATGCTTTTCAAAATGGTTTTTTTCTTTTTTTAATGAACGTGTATAAAAAACAATGAACGGTCTATACTATTTAAGATTTCACTTCAAATCCAATGACAAGGAGGGTTAACCCGATGAGTGGGGCTGACCGGTAACTCAGAAGGACCATCAAAACTGAATGAAGCTAAAGCATAATGCGGAAGCGAGGCAGTGTGTCATGGAGCACTTTGAGTAAGTGAGAATCATGCCCGGAATATTCATATTCCGGGTTCTTTTTTTGCATTGTCCTACAAATTCACTACTTTGCAATAGTCGTGTATAAAAAATAATAAATGACCTATACTATTAAAGATTTCACTTCAAATCCAATGACAAGGAGGGTTAACCCGATGAGTGGGGCTGACCGGTAACTCAGAAGGACCATCAAAACTGAATGAAGCTAAAGCGTAAATGCGGAAGCGAGGCAGTGTGTCATGGAGCACTTTAAGTAAGTGAGAATCAAACCCGGAATATTAATTCCGGGTTCTTTTGTTTTGGTTCTACTGGGAATACCTTCAGAAAAATCTTTAAACACAAAAAAAGCCAAAAACATAGTTCCCCCTAAATAGCAACTAAAAAATGACAGTATGTTTGGATCTTGATAAGCCCAAATGGTTTTTTTTAATGGTTCCGTTTTCGGTGCCCATCACAAAGGATAAATGGATATTTATGTTAAGATAAAGAAAGAAAAATTTACTTAACGTTCGAAGAGTTGAAGAACAATTATTGATAGTATCGTGATACGGTATTTTTTATTTAACTATGAGAAAGTGGGTTTTCTAGTGAAAAATATTTTAGTAGTCGGCGGTTATGGTCAAGTTGGTAGCGTGATCTGTAAAAATTTATCCCAAATTTATCCTGGAAAAGTTATCGCGGCTGGTAGAAATTTTGAAAAGGCAAAAAGATTTTCTTTGTCTATGAATGACAAAGTTCTGCCGTTGAAACTAGACATTTATAATTTGGAGGCATCCCATGAAGTATTTACACACACCCAGTTAGTAATAATGTGCCTTGACCAAAAAGACACTAATTTCGTTGAAATGTGTATACAAAATAAAGTTCATTATATAGATATTTCTCCTTCCTATTCTATCTTATCAAAAATTGAAAGTTTACATAGTAAAGCACTTGAAGAGGGATCAACTTTAGTATTGGGTGTAGGTTTAGCTCCAGGTTTATCAAATTTGATGGTCAAAAAATTAGTCAATCAGGTTACTAAAGTTAACAGTACGGACACTTATCTAATGCTTGGGATTGGTGAAAAGCACGGAAATGACGGAGTTCAATGGTTGCTAAATAATATAAATAATAATTATTCAATATTTGAAAATGGTCAAAATAAGTATGTAAGTAGTTTTACCGATGGAAAATATGTAGAGTTACCTAATAAATATGGGAAAAGGATTGCTTATAGATTTAATCTGGCCGACCAACATATTCTCACTAAAACGCTTCATTTAGAAAATGTATCTTCTCGCTTCTTTTATGACTCGGCCTTTACAACAAAAGAGATAGCGATACTGAAAAAGTTGGGAGCTTTTAAGCTATTAAAATATAAATTCTTTATAAATATTTTAAAAAATATATTTGTGGGAGCTTTGCATATTTTTGATAAATTAAACATTGGCTCAAATGATTATTTAATAAAAGCGGAAGTACATGGGGAAATCGAGGGAAAAGAAGGAACTATTGAATCTGTTTTATTTGGCTCAAATAATACCGAGATAACAGGTAATGTTGCCTCGATATTAGGGAATAAGTTAATCGAAAATAACTATTCAGCAGGTGTACACTACATAGAACAGCTTTTTGACTTAGACGATATATTATCAATTCTAGATAATAGTATATCTTATAAGTATGAAATCAAATCCTTCAACTAACGATCGTTTTACATGAAGTAGCCCACCCAAATAGTCGATGTGAAAAATTGTACTAGAACTATTCGAGCGCTATCGTTCAAGAAGGAAGTAAAAAATTTAAAGCAGACAGGGGTTAAATACGATGATAAAAGGTTTTGGAGGAATATTTTGGAGAACTAACAATCTTGATGTTATCAAAAAGTGGTACGGTGAAGTGTTGAAGATGGACATAGAAGATTGGAATGGGACTGTAATTAAACCGCAATTAGGAAATGAGACGATCTTTTCATTCTTTAGCGGAAATGACAGTTATTTTCCAACACAACAACAAGTGATGTTAAATTTCCAAGTATATGATCTAAACGAGACTATTAACCATCTTGAACATATTGGCGTACCTCTTGAAAGAGAAAAAGAAGTCAGCGAATTCGGAAAGTTTATTTGGATTAAGGATCCTGAAGGTCGATTGATCGAGCTTTGGGAAAAATAGTGGGTTGTAAAAAGGAAGTGCCTAATTCTTGTGAATGTAGCACTTCCCTTTTCTCCTATATCATGTTGCTTTCAAAAAAGACTGAAGAGCATCGAAGAAACGATACCCATATTTTTCGAATTTTACTTCACCAATTCCACTAACATGTCTTAATTCTTCAAGCTCAGTCGGTTTTTTATCACATAAATCACGTAATGTTTTATCAGAGAACACAACAAATGGTGGTACCTTTTCTTCATCTGCAATCTCTTTACGTAATAATCGTAAATGCTCGAATAACGGATCATTGTCTACAAGCTTACGTACAGTAACAGCTTCTTTTCTCATGACCTGTCGATTCCCCATTAATACTTCTTTGCCTTCCTCTGAGACATAAATGGTCGGAAACGTGCCATGTTTAACGGCAAGTACGCCCTCTGCAATTAAAAATTCAATAAAGGTTGAAACATCCTTTGAAGAATATTGACCTTTTAAAATGCCGTAAGTCGACAGCCTTGTAAAACCAAATTCAGTGACCTTTTGATTTTTGGAACCAATCAACACTTGGGCCACCATCGTCTTACCGAATTTTTGCCCCATCCTTACAACACAAGCTAATACCTTTTGTGCATCTACGGTCACATCTTTAACTTCTCGGCCATCATTACAATTACTACAACGACTACAAGGCTCCCCTGCTTCGTCAGCAAAATACGTTAAGATCGCATTTTGTAGGCAGCCTTCTGTATGACAATAATCAACCATCGTTTGTAGCTTTGCCAATTCCTGGGCAATTCTTGTTTCATCCTGCGTCTGTTCAATTAAAAAGCGCTGTGTTTGAACATCACCTGATGCATAAAGCAAAATACAGGCACTTGGCAAGCCATCCCGTCCTGCACGCCCCGCTTCCTGATAATAGCTCTCCATATTGCGCGGCATTTGATAATGGATAACAAAGCGTACATTACTTTTATCAATACCCATGCCAAATGCATTGGTAGCTACCATAATGCGCGCCTCGTCTTTTAAAAAGCGTTCCTGCTCTGTCATACGCATGTCCTCTGACAATCCCGCATGGTATTTGGCCACCGCTTCGCCCGAACGACTTAATAGCTCATAGATTGCGTCTACAGCCTTTCGGGTCGCCGCATAAATAATGCCCGCTTCATTTTTATTTTTCATTAAATAATTTTTAATGTAGCGCTCTTTGTTTTCACCGATTAACACAGAGAATGCTAAATTATCACGTGAAAACCCTGTAATTACTGTTGAATGCTCATCAATCCCCAATAATTGTCTAATATCATCGCACACAGCTGGTGTAGCTGTTGCTGTAAGTGCTAAGACAGTTGGCTTTTGCGGCCACAATGTAAATAATTTTTGAATTGCACGGTAGCTTGGTCTAAAATCATGCCCCCATTGGGATATACAGTGCGCTTCGTCTACAGCAAGCAACGGTACTGATAAATTCGATAATACCTGTAAAAATGTTGCACTCTCTAATCGCTCTGGCGCTATATAAAGCAGCTTTAAATAACCTGCACTCGCTAACTGCATCGTTTCATTCACTTCTTGCACGGTTAAGGTACTATTTATATACGCAGCCGGGATATTTGCAGCACGTAATGCTTCTACCTGATCTTGCATAAGAGAAATTAAAGGAGAGATGACGACTGTTAGGCCATCTAGCATGAGCGCCGGAATTTGATAGCAAATTGATTTACCTCCGCCAGTTGGCATCACACAAAGACTTGATTGACCTCGTAATGTTTGTTCAATAATTGGTTCTTGTCCATTGCGAAATGAATCATAGCCAAAATGATGTTGTAGCATTTGTCTTGCTTGCTCCATCCAACTTTTCACTCCTCAGTTATTAGACGAATAAGCTGATATTCGCCCTGTTCATTTTTATTTATTTCATATACCATCATAGAGTTAGCAAGTGCCTCTTGACCAGCAGAATTTGTTAATACATATTCTATTTTGGCACGAACAACAATATTTTGCCCATCCATGCTAATGTTTTTAATTGACGTATTGTTAAAACGTATTTTCGCTTGTTTGGATGCATAATACGCCACCATATTATCCAATGTGCTTTGTAAATCGTCTCCTCCTACATAAGGCTTCATAACGCTAGCATCTTGAATATCAACTGCCGCTTTTAAATGCTTAAAAAAAGTATCTAAAAACAGTTTGATCTCATCGACATTATAGGCAAAAATATTCTTTCCGAATTGATCAACCGCTTGCTGTACTGCTTCTTGATCACGCTGTTCTATATACGGGTATAGGTTTTTTGATTGAGATAATCGATCACTTGTCTTCATATTACCTGCGACCCATTCATCCAATAACTGCGCAATATCTTTATATGGCAATATAAACGGCTGTGAAGTCCCGTTTTGCTTGCGTTTAAAATAGATGCCCGCAAGTTTACCATTCTCTGCTTCTAGGACGGGGCTCCCAATAAGTGTATTTTGTTCTGCATCTATGTAATAAGCTGCTACCTTGTCACTATATTTTTTAATGATGTGCGGTAAGCTATTAACATAAACAGCTAACTGATTTAATTCACCATTATAGACGGTCGGCAACTTTACCGATGCGTCATATGCTACTTCTAAAATGGCGATATTATAAGCTGTTGAAATATAATGCACTTCGGCTTCCATTAATTTATCATTATTAAATTGTACAAGTGCAGCCGGCTTTGATGCTACAAGCGCACCATTTGTCAAAATATAAAGCTTAGCGTCCTCTTTTTTTACAATAATCCCTGCACCGATTCCATTCTCACCAACTACTTTAACTTCCGGTACCACTTTTTCTTGCTGCTTCGTCACAGCCTTTTCCGATTTCACATCGGTCTTTTTCGTATCAAACACCTCTGCCGATGTTTCATTTTTACAGCCCGTTAATAATAAAGCTGTTGCTCCAATAATGAGCATCTTTTTCCGCATACATTCACCAAAACTTTCTTTAGATCTTCCCTTACTATCATAAACAACGTTACCATTCGTTTCAAGTTTACATAATATTATTATTAATTTATGTATGTTATTTAAATACTGCTCTCATTTTTAAACACTTCGTTATACCTATAATAAAAGGCTCTATGTTGGCTTTGCTATAAAAAATGACTTGTGATTTGCGGTTAAAATGTTATTTAAAAAAGGCTGTTTTCGAAAAGATTGTTACTATTCAACTAACGGTGCAGAATAGTCGAGGAAGTGTATGATTTTTTATGGTAATATTGTATTGCTGTATAGGGGTGGAACTATTGATTATAGGTACAATGTCCGTAGTGATCTTTATGATTGTTTGGGGAATACCAGCGTTTATGGTTGTTAGAGGTTATTTAAAAATGAATACCGACGATAAAAAATCCGCAATTAATGATTTTAGGTCGCGCCATTTTATTTTTACAATTGGATTTATAGTAATAGGGTTTTTCTTTACACATTTAGGTATGTTATTTGCCGTAAGCATAATTAGAATAATTGGTATTCCTTTAATGATTTTAGGAGGAATCTTTTCAGCGTTAACTACGTCGAAGGAAAGTAAAATCAGGATTATGTTAATACTTATTGTATTATCAATAATAATTTCCGTAAATATTATATAGTTCAACTATCATTGTGCTAACGGGTGCTCTAGTTGAAGAAGATATCCAAGCCAGAGGCAGCAATCTTTGAGAAAACAGCCTTTCTAAAAGATTGTTTATTAATCTAACGAGTATTTTTGGTAAAAGAAGGGATTGTCATCTCCCCTATAGAAATAACAAGGAAACTAGTTTTGGGAGAGGTATTTATGAAATCGAGAAAAACAAAATTACTTTCTACAATTGTACTTATATTGGCATTGGTCTTAATTTCTTATTATTCAGTTGATGCATTTTGGGCTGGCAATAAGGAAACTTCAGCAACATTCATAGGAGAAAATAACAGTTGGGCTGTAACAGTAAATGTAAATGAAAATGGGAAACTAGCTGAAGGCTCTTATGTTGCAAAATACAAAGGGAACAATATGGAGAATCTATTGAAGAAGGAAATTGGAAACCAGGTACACTATAAATCCTCATCTTCTGGTGGAAGTACATATTTATCAGATAATGGCGTTTTAGAAGGGAATGCGTTTAAGAAAAGTTGCGGTAATGGATGTTCCTATTCAGCGTTCGATGATTCTGAACTTGCTTTTGTGGTTGTCGTAGATGGCAATGAGGAGAGTATAACACTTCAAAAAACTGAATGAGAAGTGTTATTGAACGTTTTCTTATACAAGGTCCTTGCTCTGACGATTTACATAAAAAAGAGAGCAGGTCCTAGTTATGGAACCGACTCTCTTTTTGTTTTTGGCTGTTAGGATGTTTTAGAATATGAAATTACTCATCCGTGGTACCAACCTGTTTTTACGTTAACAACCACGACATATGCTTCTTCGCCATCGCGCATAGTGTATACGCTGTAAAAACCTTCGTTATCAGTAACGCCCTCTTTTTTGTAGATAATGTTGTCGCGCGAATCCACGTATTCCGCTTCAACCATTGCTTTTTCGAAGGTGTCTTTTACGCCTGGAGCCCATTCAAACGGAGCTGATGCTTTGGCTGCAGCGACCTTTTTTTCAGCTTCTTGTTTTACTCGTGCTATTTCAGCTTCTTGTTTTGCTCGTGTAATTTCAGACTCTTTTTTTGCTTGTGCGATCTCAGCTTCTTTTTTTGCTTGTGCAATTTCGGCATTCTTTATGGCTTCATCGTTAGAAGTTCTTAAATTAGAAGATTCATCTTTGATAGAAGCGAAATGGGTTAAATCCGCTTTCGAAAGTTCATCAAGTTTCCCGTTAGAATTTTGATAGTTGCCTGATTGAGATAAATTCTTCGCTTCTGTTAACAGAGCATTGTACTTCTTTTCATTTTCCTGAAATGCGATTAGTGTATCTTTTTTATCTTGCGATTTGGAGGAAATTACTTTCGATCCTTCTTCGATTTTTATTGATTCATCAAGTAATTTAACAGCTTCAGCTATATTATTTTGTTCCACTGATTTATCTGCTTTTAAAATCAATTGTACCTGGTTTAAATAAGCCTTCGCTGAAACATCGTCTTCCTTCGTTTCTAATGCTACCTCGAACAGTCCTTCGGCTTTGCTGAATTGATCATCTGCGATTGCATCCAGCCCTTTTTGGATGGACTCTTGATATAATTCGTCTGTTTTTGAACTGCACCCTCCAAGGATCAATAGTGAAGCTATGAGAACCATCGTTACCGCTTTGAAGTTATAAATCTTCATCCTGTAAATCTCCTTATATCGTAATTTTTAATAGCAAAAAGTGAATGATGGCATTTTAATTAATTACAGTTACAGTTATCACCTTAGATCTATCCCAATCATCGCCAGGTAATATCGATATATCTGTAGTGCCTGGTGCTATTGCTATAAATCCATTTGTATTATGAAATGTATCAATTACGCCGTCACTACTAAACATCGTCCGTTCGGATATCTTGTTATGATCATCCCTTGTAAGGACTAATCTTTGTCCGACTTTCAGTATTATGGATTGAGAAAGAAGTTCCAATTCTCCATTCGCCAGAATGGAATAATGGACAACTACATCGTCCGCTGAAAGTGTATTCGGTTGAATGTCTTTCTTAGCCTCTTTTTCGGCTGCAGCAACCTTCGCTTGAGCTTCCTTTTGTGCCTGTGCCACCTTTTGTGCTTGAGCATTCTGTGCCTGTGCATTCTTTTGTGCTTGAGCATTCTGTTGTGCCTGTGCATTCTTTTGTGCTTGTGCAACTTCGGCATTTCTAATAATCGTATTGTTAGACTCTTTTAATTTTGTAGCTTCATCCTTGATCGATGCGAATTGAGATAAATCAGCTTTCAATAATTCATCTAGCTTTCCATTGGCTTTTTGATAGTCGCCAGATTGGGTTAAATTCTTGGCATCTGTTAATAACGTATTGTAGTGAGTTTGGCCTTTCTGATGTGAGAGCAATACTTCTTTTTTGTCTCGTGCTTTAGATACAATTACCTTAGAGCCTTCTTCGACTTCTATCGACTGCTCAAGCGATTTTAAGGCTTCGTCTATTTTATTCTCTTTCATTAAATCATCTGATTTTAATATCAATTGCACTTGATTTAATAAAGCTTTTGCCTTTGGATCCTTTTCTTTCGCCTTTGTTGCCATTTCAAAAAGTCCTTCAGCTTTACTAAAGTTATCTTCAGCGATGGCGTCCAACCCTTTTTGAATGGATTCTTCATATACTGCGTTGCTCTTGGAACTGCATCCTCCTATAAGGAGTAAAACCCCTATTAACAACGCTGTTTTCCAGTTAAAAATATACTTTTCCATTAACTACCTCTCCTCTATATGAAAATTCTACTATAAAAATTGATTTTTTTGCAGAGTAATATTTGTGATTCCTTGAAAATGTTGTTGTTGCTATAAAAACATAAGGCTATTTTCAAAAAACTTGTATGAAGTTATACCTAGTTTTGGTAATATACTTAAGTGACTTAATACGGACCGAAAAATTTGTCTCAATTTAGGAACGTTCTTAGGCTAACGGAGCAAGATAGTTAAATTAAGGGAATTTGTGTTAAGGTACATATTATAAGATAAAACATAAATGTCAGGGGGGTTAGATTTGTTTGCTTCCGTTCTGTTTATCTATTTGCCTATTTCTATTTCATTACTAAGTATTTGGGGATTGTTTTGGGCAATCAAGAACAAGAGAAATATATATGTTCCTCCATTGATTCTTGTAAATCTAAGTATCATAACGCATTTTGTTGGTTTGAAGGTAATTAGGGGATTTGAAGGAATGGGAGTAAGTATGCTAGGTGCAATTTTACTTGGAATATGCCTTATAATCTTAGTGTTGATATTAATTACAGATTCCAATATGAAAAGAAAATCGCAAAGATCCATTTGATTGATTAAATATGTTTTTATTAGACTAACAGGGTCTTTAGCAAAGGCTGTTTTCTAAAAGATTGTTGCTGTTAAAACATAAAAACAGAGTTAATCTACAAAATGTGTAGAATCAACTCTGTTTTTATGTTTGATATTTTGTAAATCGAATATTTAACTAAAGCACCCCGTTACTTTAAGTGAAGAAGTTTACAAAACTTAATTAGGGTTACTAAAAACCCAGATTTTAAACTCGTCACTTAGTTCTTGTAAAATCCAACCCGATTTATAATAATATTCATTAAAATCGGAATCAGTCGGACATAGTGCGACAATAGGTAAATCATTTATCGTTTTAAACATCTTTTTTAACAACCCTTGACCACGATAAACCTCGCTTATCGCAAATTGATACAAAGAAATTTTGTTTTGTGTTTTTTTTCGGTAAAACCGAAATGCCCCCACTACTTGGCCTTCTACTGTTGCCACTATCATTTGCTTTCTTCTTATAGCTGCTTTAACTCCATAAAAACTCTTCAGAATAGATCGCACTGTTATTGCGTTCTATATTTTTGTTGAAGAACGTTACAACTTCAGATATATGAGTTGGATTTGCTAAGGCTATCTGCATGTTTCTCCTCCCTTAACACTTTTTAAAATAAAAGAGATTTATATATTTCTCCTATAATACCTTCCATTTGATGAACACCCAATTCTGCATTGGTCATTATGACCGCACCTTTCTCTAAATACGGAAACACCACCATCATACATTGAAAACCCACTCCCCAACCGAGTGATGTGATTTCTAGTTCTTTTTCTGAGCCTTCAAGAAACACACCTAATCCAGTCCAACTTTTATCTCTTTGGGAGGTTATCATTTCTTTTGCTAACCTTTCCGAAATGCCAACCTTGCTTTCTCCCTTTACAGCATTCATTAACTCAAGAACTAATTCAGCTAAATTCAAAGAAGTTGTCCATAATCCGGCCGCCGCTGGATAAGGATATATAGGATATTTCCCATCTACTAACTCACCGTTTTTATTGTGACCGCAAGAAAAGTTTTGTCTATCTACTTCCAACATTGTTGTAATGAATTGGCTATTTGCAATTCCTAATGGTTCAAATATTTGCTCATTCATAACTTTATGAAACGGTTTTTCAGTAACATCTTCTATTAGTTGTTGAATGATACAAAAACCTGCATCGGAATAATGGAATTCACTTTCTGGTTCACACTTGACGTCAATAGGAGTGTTACAATATGGAGTTTGCCCCTCTAATAATTCAACCATCGAAGGAAACCCTATTTCCGAATTTAGTTCAGGATAACTACCCTCAGGGTCTTTAATTCCAGATTGATGACTTAGTAAGTTCCTCAATGTCACTTTTTTATTTTTAGTAAAATCATTTTCTGGTACTTTCCACGATACAAGACTTTCATTCACATCATCATCTAAATCAAGAAGTCCTTCCTCTACTAGCTTCATAGCAAGTATTCCTGTTAAGAACTTGCTAATTGAACACGCACTAAAAATAGAATCTTCATTTACTTTTCTATTGCTTTTCGCTTCTAATAAGCCGTAATTTTCTGTTCCACTAATTTCACCACCCTCAAGCAATGTTATACTTAGACCTTGTACATTATAATGTTTCATTCGTTCTACAATGCGAATGTTCTCCAATTTCACAATTATCCCCTTTATCAGTATTATCAAATAAATTATAACACGAACGTACGCTCCCTTTTATCTGTTTGTAATATATTTATCTTCAATTAACCTACTTCGTTAGTTGAAGAGCAACAATCTTTACGAAAACAGCCTTAAAAAAAGATAAAAAAACATGCACGTCATTTCGCGCATGTCTTACCATTATTTCTTCTTTAACATCATTGTTGTAGCTAAAATGCCCAACATTAATAGTATAAAAATCATATAGGTAAATGTATGGTTACCAGTCTTATCATAGCAATAGCCAATAAGTATAGGGATCACGGAACTTATCATAAAGCCACCTGAAAGAACCATAGATGACCAGCTATTTGCCTCCTCATCATTTCTTGCCTCATCCAATGGTAACAATAAGCCAATTGGAAATAAGCCACTTAATACGAAACCTATGATGAATACAGCAATCCATAACAATGACCCTGAGCCTAACCAAAGCATCACAAAGCCAATCACCCCTAAAAACCCTAAAGAAAATAGCCAACCGATTCGATTTGACCATTTTTCCATTAGTATGGGCACCAAAATATTACCAATCATTTGTATAATAGACATAAATGTTAGCATCGAACTTGCCGCGACAAGAGAAAAGCCCTTATCCTGCAAGATCGGTGCTAGCCAAGACATTATGGAGAAGAACAAAGATGTTTGGATGCCAAAGTAAATTAAAATGATCCACGCACGGACATTTTTCCACGGATTTCGTGCAGCATTTTCAGCCAATGCACCTGTTTCTGGCAGGTTTTGATTTTGTATGACAAGTAACCATATACAAATGGCAATAATAGCAAGTATTCCCCAACTGCCAATCGCCATTGTCCAGCTCTCATGAAAATGATTATAAAATGGGATTGTTAGTGCCGCACTCAATGTTGCCCCTGTTCCGATTCCAAATGAATAAATGCCTACAACAGTCGTAAAACGCTTTGGGAATTTTTTCTTTATATAGGCATTTAATATGGGACCAATCAGTGCAATTGCAAATCCTGCAGCAAAGCTTGTGACTACAAGTAGAACATAACTTTCTTGTAAAAAGCGTAGCCCATTTGCTAATGCCAGGATCATGATTAAGAGCGTAATGGCTGTTTTTGTTCCGAGTTTTCTTTGTAATGGCACTGCAAATGGGGCAAAGAGCCCCATACAAAACACCGGAATAGATGTTAAAAAGCTCATTTTTGTATTTGATATATGGAGTGATTCCAAAAGTACATTAAATAGTGGTCCGATTGCTGTGACTGCTGGTCGCATATTGAGCGCAACCAAGAAAATACAAACAACCACAAGTACCATGGAAAGACGCCATTGTTTTTTCTGCATACTTTCAAAAAACCTTCTCTCTATTGATACAGTTAAAAATTCAACTAAATTTGTTAGATCTTTGAATTCTCACTATATCCTTTTACCATTTTTTCTAGTATCGGTCAATTTAATGGCAATTATTGATGAAAAGATATAGCTAGTATCAAGAAATAGCTGCAGCTTACGATACTTACATTTTTTTTGGCGCTGCAATTCCTAACAGTGCTAACGATTCTTTTAGAACAACGGCTACACAATGACAAAATGCTAATCTAGATGTTCTTTGGCTGTCATCGACCAATACTTTATTGTGCGCATAATATTTATTAAATTGGCGGGCTAATTGTAAAGCATATTTAGCAATTTGTGATGGATCTGCTTGCTCTAAAGCGTTAGCAATTACTTTCGGAAATTGTTCCAGTAATAAAATAACTGGCCATGCTTGCTCCCCTAATGCTTCAAACGATACTTCGTAACTTTGTTCATCGGCTTTTTCCAAAAGTGATGAAATACGTGCATACGTATATTGAATATATGGCCCTGTTTCGCCTTCGAAATGCATCATTTGCTCAATCGAAAACTCAATATCATGAAGACGATCATTTTTCAAATCGTTAAAAATAACCGCTCCTACACCAATCTGACGTGCAATGTTCTCTTTATCCATTAGATTTGGATTTTTTTCCTCGATATTTCGCTTTGCAGTAGCAATCGCTTCTGTAAGTACATCTGCTAATAAAACGATTTTACCTTTACGCGTCGACATTTTTTTACCTTCTTTTAGAATCATGCCAAAAGGTACATGTCGTAAGTCTTTTGCCCAATCATACCCCATCTTTTCAATGACTTTAAATAACTGGTTAAAATGAAGTGACTGTTCATTCCCTACAACGTAAAATATTTTTTTCGGGTCATATTGTTGTTGACGATAAAAAGCAGCTGCTAAATCACGGGTAGCATAGAGTGTAGCCCCGTCTGTTTTAGTTATTAAGCAAGGTGGCATATTATCTATTTCAACGACATAAGCACCGTCGGATTTCACAAGTAAGTCTTTATCTTCCAACTCTTTCACAACAGCAGCCATTTTGTCGTTGTAGAACGCTTCTCCAACGAAAGAGTCAAAGTTAATTCCAAGCAGTTGATAAATAGTCTTGAATTCTTCTAGTGATGCATCTCTAAACCATTGCCATAACGCTAACGCTTCTTTATCGCCATCTTCTAATGCTTTAAATGCAGCACGTGCCTGTTCATTGAGTGTTTCATCCTGCTCCGCTTCTTCATGGAACTTCACATAGATTTTTAAAAGTTCCTCGATTGGAGCAGCTTCAATTGTTTTTTGATCTCCCCATTTTCGATAGGCCACGATTAATTTCCCAAACTGTGTTCCCCAATCTCCTAAATGATTAATTCGGATTGCTTGGTAGCCATTTTTCTCTGCTATGTTTGCCAATGCATTGCCGATCACTGTAGAACGTAAATGACCCATGGAAAAAGGCTTCGCTATATTAGGTGAAGAAAAATCCAACACAACATTCCCCTTCGATTCCTGCTGAGTCCCGTATAAATTTTCTTCTTTTACTATTTGACTAAGCACCTGCTGTGTAATCGTTGGTTGATGGTAAAATATATTGACATACCCGCCTACTACTTGAATCTCTTGTATTACATCACAACTTAAATTGTTTTTTATGTCCGATGCGATACTATTTGGAGATTTTCTTAATTTTTTTGCCAGTGTAAAGCACGGCAATGCTACATCCCCTAAGCCCAAATTTTTCGGTTTCTCTAGTAAATTTTGAATGTCATTGACAGTTAACTCATTATTTAATGCCATAGCGATGCTTTTCGCAATTTGTGTATGCATGTTCATTCTCCTTTCCATAATAAAAGCCCCCGTCTCTAAAAAATAGAGACGAGAGCATAGTTATCCCGTGGTACCACTCTAGTTGCCATATAATATGACCACTTTCTGTTGTTAACGAGGTGACTCCCCGTTATTCTCTACTACTAATTCGAGAACCTTCTCCAAAGTGCGTTTCATTTATGGCCCCTGCATTAGGCTCACACCATCCCTAATTCGCTTTCCAGTAGATCCATAAATTACTCTCTTTTTCATTGAATTTAACTGTAATTTCGAAATATTCTACACAACACCTCGATTAAAGTCAATAGTGCTTTTGCAATGTAATAAAAAAACGGTTGTGAACGGTGTGTTACCATTATTTTTAAATGATTGATATTTTTGATCATACAAGGAAAACCTGTACTATTTGGCAATCGTCTAATGAATGAACACGTTAGGAGGGACGATATGGAGGAAACAATAACAGCAAGTAGCTTATCACGAGATCAGGTGGTTGAGGAGCTAATGACAAATTATGGTCAAGAGGTACTGCAGCTTGTTTATACATATGTACATGATGCCCCTCTTGCTGAGGATTTGACGCAAGAGATTTTTATCAAGTGTTATAAGGCTCTCTCAACATATCAAGGTCATTCCAGCTTGAAAACATGGTTGTGGCGTATTGCTATTAATCATTCAAAGGACTATATAAAAAGCTGGTATAAGAAAAACGTCGATGTAACGGAAACGAAGGTGTTAGCGGAAGCATTAGAAACGGGAGATTTGCTTGAGCAAGTTGTGCAGAATAGTGAGGACGAGGCATTGTTTGACATAGTGATGACTCTCCCCGTTAAGTATCGTGAACTTATTTATTTTTATTATTTTGAAGACTATTCGATCCAAGAGATTGCCAACATTTTATCATTGAATAACAATACGGTGAAAACAAGACTTCGTAAGGCCCGTTCTTTGTTGCAAAAAGCGTTAGGAGGGAATCCATTTGACGGAAACACGTTTTAAACAAGCTATGAAAAATCAATTTAAAAAGATGCAGTTTACAGAAATGCATAAGGAAGCTGTACGTAAAGGGATTCAAGAGGAACTTTCAGATCAGTCGCTACTAACGATGCTACAAACGAAGCGCTCAGGTTTTGAAATTACGCAACTTCTTTATGCAAAAAACAAAGAGGTCATTCATTTAAATGAAGGAATGATCTATTCTTCCTTACATCGCCTTGAACAGCAACAACTCGTCGTAAGTGAGTGGTATGGGAATGAAAAGCGCTATGTTCTTTCACGTAAGGGCGTTAAGCTGTTAACAAAGCTTCACAAAGAAACGGACAAACGCCCTGTTTTTGAGCAATTACTGAAGGAGGTACGCTATGCGAACGATTAAAGAATTTACTCAACACGTAAAGGGACATATTCGTAATAAGGAGGCACATGATGCTGTTGAAAAAGAGCTAACTTATCATTTAGCGAAGTCAAAGCATGCTTGGCAAGAAAAGGGCTATAAAGCTACAGATGCGGAATTACGGGCTGTACGTGAAATGGGCAATGCTACAAACCTCGGCGTCTCACTTAATCAGATTCATCAGCCGAAAATCGATTGGCTACTCGTTATTCCATTTATGCTTGCAGTAATGTGTAGTTTCTTACCACTTCTACCAGCTGAGCTCTCGTTACGAGATTCTATCATCCGTAATATCGTGATTGTTATTGGTGGAATTGTTTTGACAATCTTCTTAATGCGACTCGATTTTCGCAAGCTAGAGCGCTATTCCACGCAGATGTATATACTGGGATGTCTCTTATTTCTTATTATTTTAAATGGTAATGAAACAATTAATGGGGTTGTTTTTTTTAGAGTTGGCCCCCTAGAACTTAAAGGTTGGATGACGATGCCCCTCTTTTTAATTGCGTTTGCAGGGCTTTTCGCTAAACAAAAAAAACCATTATGGTTGCTGCTCACTCTTTATTTAATCGGTTCATATTGCTACTTGCGATTACCAGATATTTCATTATTTTGTTCATATTCAGCGATTGTTGCCACATTATTTTATGCGAGCAGCTTTTCTCGCAAGCAAAAGCTAGCAATTACTATAGCATTTAGTCTCCTGTTTGTAGCATTCATCTGCTACTTAATGTTTGCACCTTTAAAATCGTATCAACTTGAAAGAATGCAGACCATCTTTAGAACAGACTTAGATGAGAATTCTATTGTTGCACTTAGTTCAACTGTGATGAAGCACCTCACTTGGTTTGGCACTAGCTCTCAACCTTTTGCTAATGCAGCGCATACTGATTTTGCATTACTCACAATTTTACAAACGTATGGGATACTTGCAGGTGTTATCATTATATGCATTCTTGGCTTCATCATTTATCGTTTAGCACATACACTTGGTTACATTCATAACGAATACGGTCGGTTATTAATTACTGGTGGTCTTGCTTATGTTACAACGCAAATTGCCTATCAAATACTTATGCTTTTCGGACTTGTACCCTTTATATCAATGCCACTCCCATTCATTAGCCATGGTGTTTTCCCAATGCTTATAGGAAGCGTTCCAATTGGCTTAACACTTAGTATTTATCGCAGGAAATCATATATTTAATAGTTTGATATTAAATGGCTTTGAAAACTGTTTAGGACTAATTGGATACATCCGTTAATCCGCTACTTCCTAGGAACCGCTACTTTAGTTGATACTACTCTCCATGCTGGATAAGGGATGCTGAATTAAACTTTTCTCATATTCTACAAGACTTAAAGATGCTTTAGGATTAGAACAAAACGATATAAAAGCAGCCAATTAAGGTTGCTTTTTTTATGTAGAAATAAATATTGTTAAGAATTTTTCTCTCATTTTACCAACAATTTATTTTTTGTATGTGGAATTTCTGAGTAACTAAGCGTTCGCAGTCCAACTGTTACCAAAGCAAATCAATGTGTTTTAGTGTATTTAAAGACTTTTTTCCCTATTGTCTGACCTCTTTTTCATCCGATATCTAAAAGTGTATTAGCTTTCTCGTAAGGAAAATCTGTATTAAGCGACGAAGAACTCATGTTTTATAAAAATTTAAATAACGCTAAACGTTGATTTAATAATGTTTATAGACTATGGTACATATTTCATGATATACTAGTGCCATTGTGAAAAAAGGAGGAACTTGCATGATTCAAGTAAGTAATGTAGGTCTTCGCTATGGCGATCGTAAACTATTTGAAGACGTAAATATAAAATTCACACCGGGGAATTGCTACGGTTTAATCGGAGCTAATGGTGCTGGTAAATCAACATTTTTAAAAATTCTTTCTGGTGAAATTGAAGCACAGGAAGGTCACGTATCAATGGGTAAGGACGAACGTTTATCTGTCCTTAAACAGAACCACTTTGAATACGATGAATTCAATGTATTAGATACAGTTGTTATGGGGAACAAACGTCTTTGGGAAGTAAAAGCTGAAAAAGACGCTATCTACGCAAAAGAAGACTTTTCTGATGAGGATGGCATGCGTGCTGCTGAATTAGAGGGTGAATTCGCTGACCTAAATGGTTGGGAAGCTGACTCAGAAGCAGCAACATTATTAAACGGGTTAGGGATTGGCGACGAGCTTCACTATATGCTAATGGCCGACCTTGAAGGTTCTGACAAAGTCAAAGTATTATTAGCACAAGCTCTATTTGGTAAACCAGATGTTCTATTACTCGATGAGCCTACCAACCACCTTGACTTAAAAGCAATTCAATGGTTAGAGGAATTTTTAATTAACTTTGAAAATACAGTTATTGTCGTATCCCATGACCGTCACTTCTTAAATAAAGTGTGTACGCATATTGCGGATTTAGACTTCTCTAAAATCCAATTATATGTTGGTAACTATGACTTCTGGTATGAGTCTAGCCAATTAGCACAAAAAATGATGGCAGACCAAAACAAGAAGAAAGAAGAAAAGATTAAAGAGCTACAAGCATTCGTTGCTCGTTTCTCTGCGAACGCTTCGAAATCAAGCCAAGCGACTTCTCGTAAGAAAATGTTGGATAAAATCGAGCTTGACGACATTAAACCTTCTAGCCGAAAATACCCATTCATCAACTTCCAAACTGGACGTGAAATCGGTAACGATGTGTTAACAGTGGAAGGCCTTACAGCAAGCAATGAAGGCGAAATACTATTTAAAGATATTCGCTTTTCAATGAACAAAGAGGATAAAATCATTTTACTTGGTAATCCAATGGCAAAAACGGCTCTTCTTGATATTCTAATGGATGAAAGAAAAGCAGATGCTGGTACATTCAAATGGGGCGTAACAACATCTCAAAGCTACTTTGAAAATGATCACGATAAATACTTCGAAGGTACTGAGAAATCATTAGTAGAATGGTTACGCCAATATTCTCCTGATGATGAAACAGAAAGCTTCTTACGCGGCTTCTTAGGACGTATGCTATTCTCTGGTGAAGAAGTGAAAAAATCTCCTTCAGTTTTATCAGGAGGCGAAAAAGTTCGTTGTATGCTTTCTAAAATGATGCTTGCAACTGCAAACGTTATTTTACTAGATGAACCAACGAACCACCTTGACCTTGAATCTATTCAAGCACTAAATGAAGGACTTATGCGCTTCAAAGGTGCTATGCTCTTCACATCTCATGACCATCAGTTCATCCAAACAATTGCGAACCGTGTCATTGAAATCCGTGAAGACGGCACAATTTTAGATAAACTATTAACTTATGATGAATTCCTAGAGTGGAAAGATAGCCAAGGTTTAAACTAATAACAAACAGGGTTCTCCTATTCAAAAGGAGAACCCTGTTTCTTTGATGAAGGATATCTTCAATGTACTTGTCCTGTATTATAACTTACTTCTTCACTGCTAAAAAAGCAAAGTCAGCAGCTATTTCACTTGGTAGCCCCATACGTTGAATTGGCTGATTGCAACTTTCGTAATTGACGCCTTTTGTTATACATGTTTCAGTCTCCCCTTGTGAGATAAAGCTATCGCAATTGCTTAACCAATACCATTTGCAGCCCCAGTTATGATTCCCACTTCTCTTGCCATTACTACGATTTAGTCGAGGTCATTGCTATTTCTACTTGAGCATCTGACATCTGTTCACTTTCTTGTACTTTCTCGACAATTTCCTCATATTCAGTGATCGTCCGTGTATCAGGGGAAAATACTGCCAGTAGCAGTGACATCAGTAGCCCCGTTATCATTAATACACCAAATAAATAGGGTGATGTCCCATATTCTGTCATTATATTCAGTAAAAAAAGACAGATACACCGAGTATCTGCCGTTTACGGTTATTTTTGCATTTCTTTCGTTGGACCTAATACACCCGGAACTGGTAAGCCTGCTTGACGTAAGAGCACTGTCATTTGTCCACGGTGATGTGTTTGATGATCGATTAGGACACGCAATAATGCACCTCTTTTAACTGGTCCATTGAAGCCTTTTACTTCCTCTAGCAAATCTTCATTTGATAGCTTTGCCGCTTCCTCTTTCACATCATTTGCTACCTTTTCGTAAGCAGCTACAATCTCAGCTGCTGTAGAAGGAATTGAGTCTTCTTGACGAATCATAGGAACCTGTAAACCTGCTAAATAACTGAAATAACCAGCCGCACCAACTAAATGCCAGCCTAGCCAGCCTAGTGTGCTGTGATCTTCTACGATACTTTGCTCAAGCTTTTCATCCGTTACGGCTTTTAATACTTGAATAGTGCCATGTGCTGATGCTGCCCACTCACTTAAAAAATCATCTACTTGTCGATACATCTAAACGCCTCCCATTTTCGTAAGTTCACTTCTATCATATTAAATATGAAACTTTCTTACAAGTTTCCACCTATAAGTTTACATAATATAATTATTTCATAAAAATTAGTATGCGAATCATAAAATTGTATACTAGTTACAGATTTAGCCATTGAGCTAATGCAGCATAGTGTTGTTCGCATGTCTCATGTTTCACTGGATTTTTCGACTTATACCTAGTATTTTACCAAGCTATTGTCCATAAACACAGAACCCCGAACAGAGACACTTTTTTATAAAGTGTGTCCTCTATTCAGGGTTCGATTCAAAGAGACATTAAATAATCAATTAGCATATTCTAATATGTAACCGTCATATCCGTAACAAAAGCAGGTTTTTTATACTCATATACTTTTGTTATTTCTTTATTATCTAAGTCATACTTATAGATACACTGTATTTTAGTAGTTATACCGTTAAAATTAACTTCTTCATTTTTAGGTATACCTGCAAAATAAATGAACCGTTCATTTTTGGAAAGTACCGCTAACCTTCTTTGGCCAATCTCTGCTAGTACAGGACTCGGACTTTCTTTAATCATTTGATCCGTTAATATGGTTGTTAATGTCTTGCTTGTAAGAGATAGTTTATATATACCACTTCCTTCATCTTCATTTACATTCTCACCTCCAAGAATTATAGACTTCTCATCAGGTCCATAAGCAATAGAATCAATATTGATAGCTTTTATACTTGTGATCAACTTCATGTCGGATCCATCTAAATTCATTTCATATATTGAATACATAATTTGCTCTAGAGTTTCTCCAGTCTCATTACTTGCTTTAAATCTTGCCTTGTTTTCTTCCTCAGAAACAAATGCACCAATGATTTTGTTAGTAGAAATGTCATACATTTCTACAGCACGATCAGCTTGTTCAGTATCAAATACAATAGAATCTTTCTTTTCCACATCTACTTTTGCAATCTTTGAAACAGGGTATTTTTCCCCTAATATTTCACTATAGATTGTTTTACCTTCCTTATCACCAAATCTAGGCATAAGTTGTCCTAAAGTATCATTTGTGACTTGATGAGTTTTTTTATCATTTCTGTCTAATAAATAAATCTCCCAAGGTCCATCACCTTTTGCACTTGTATAGGCAAGGTATCGTTTATTGCCTGAAAGTGTTGCATGCAACCAAACCGTTTCATTAGTCACTAACTCTTCCTCTACAATTTTTTCAGCATCTAGTTCCACTACGCTACTTTTGCCTTCGTTATTAAATATAGAAACAATGAGTTTTTCGTTTTCGTTACTAATCGTACTGTTCTCTTCCTTTTTTTTCATAAGTGTACTGTCGTCTTCTTTCTCTTGACATCCAAACAATAGAACCAATAAAGATAATAAAATTATTGCTGTAAAAAACGATGATTTTTTGCATTTACAATTAAATATATACATTATATGATTTTCCTTTGCTAAGTTATTTTCGATTATTAAATTCCAATAACACTCAAAACGTTAATAGGATTGATATACCAACGTTTACAAATACTTTATGGTTCAGGTCGGTTCAAATTAACCAGAAGGTCTTCATTATCATTAGATTGAAGGAAGAAAAAAAGCACAAAGTTCTATGCTTTTATTGTTATAAGCTGCTTACTTTATTCCGCCATCTGGTCGTTAGCTGAATAAATTGGATATGTAATTTCCGTTGAAAAATAAGATTAAGTCTCCAATTGCTCCAATACGAAAAAATGTAAAATAATAACTTGCGATTGTCACCCTTTTGTTAAATAGTTCCTTTAGCGCTAGAATAAACAATTCGTCAAACTTAAACCAACTGACTATCCAACCAGTTAAAAGAAAACTTAAAATCATCATTTCCCCTTTTCTGCCCCCCTGATAGAAGTACATTCTAGATTTACATCTTTGCTGTTTACTGATTTCTTAAATCTTTTTCACAACAATAGCTTTTGAAAACGGAAATGTATAAAAAAATTGCTTTATTTCTACGCAATTGGAAACTGTATTTAATATTTGAATGTATTCTGAAGTTTTACTGAAGTCAGAAATGACTAATCGTCCATTTGGGCTTAAAACTCGCCACATTTCAAGAATCGCCTTCCGTCTTCCTTCTATACTTTTAATGTTATGGACTACGAAGTTTGAAACCACAACGTCGAAACTCCCGTCCGAAAATGGAAGTTCCCGAGCGTCAGCATCCACGATGTCGATTGCCGCTACATTTTCAGCAACTATATTAGCTTGCAGTTTAGCTTTTCCATTCCCCCCCAAGTCCCATTTTGAGCAAATATCAGTGGCTGTCACCTTACAACCCCTTTGAGATGCCGAAATAGCCAAAAGTCCACGACCTGTTCCCACATCAAGAAGTTCATCACCTGCTTTAACTTGTGCAAGGTTCAAAATCACCTCTCTGTGTGCGATTTTAATAGTTGTTGAGTATATAAACATCCATAGGCCCGTCACAAGACAAATCAAACCATAGCCCAATACAAATCCATTTGTTGAACCAAACATACCCAATAACGTAAATACTAGCCCGATAATAGTTAAAAGAGCAACCCAAAATGGAGCGTCAACCCCATACCGCATGGTAATTTTCATTTATCTTGACCGCCTTTCTACCTTTCCTCCCCTGCATTTGTAAAACGCAACATTGTGATTTATATGATTTTTTATATTTTCATATTAACTTTAATACCTTTGTATTCTTATAAAGCCTTTATCGATTGTATGTAACTGTTCTCTATATTAGTTTAGTAAAAATTTCATGAAACATTGATACAAAAGGGTTAGGAGGTATTCGATATATTTAGAAACTATCTGTACTCTCAAAACACTACATATTATTCAAATGTATTTATAGGTAAAAAAATACAATAAGTAATAATTATCCATTTTAAGCGGAATATCCATATTAGTCAATGTAGCTTTAATAAATTGATGAATGTTCCGTTTCCAAAAATCAATAGTTGGTATATATTTCTATAACATTCCACTTAAGTTTATCTATCGATGCAACATTAATTGTCTAGAAACTCGATTTCCCAAACAGTCGTATAACCTAGGAACTTCAAGTATAATGAAAAAAATAGCTGAAGGAGCTTCACTATGTCTTTCTTTGGAACTACTTGTTGGGGTAAACCATACTGGGACAGAGGGCAAAACACCAGTAGTCAAATTAGTCCTGTTGAACATCAAACAACTGAAAGTGCCAAACTTGCCACAGAAAATTGAATGAAATTTAGTTATTCAGTCGTCCAGATTGGGCGCTTTCATTTTGAGTAAGGAGGAAGTTTTGATGAATGTTTTACATAGATCAACAACAGATGAAGAACTGACGGAAGAAGAATTGATCGAGCTTGTTCTCGCTGAACAGCAAAAAGCGTTAGCGCAGGAACAAGAAGAACAACTGCAAGGTAAAAAACCTAAAAAACGAAAACCAATTGTCAAATGGATTGTCTGGAGTATGGCATTTGTGTTATTTTTGAATACATTTGCCCTTATCTTTCAAATTTACTCCATCCCAGCTCTTGAATTTTTGAAGGTGTCTGCTCGGCTATCAGCGCAAGAGGATATAAAAACCTATAAAAAAGCAGTTGTAGAGATCTCTACAGGTTCTAGTAAAGGCACAGGCTTTTCGATTTCTTCAGATGGGCTGATCGTAACTAATGCACACGTTGTAGAAGATGCCCAATCTATATTCGTCGTTTTTCCTGAGGAAGGATTAATGGGCGCTAACTTAGTGCAAAGTTACCCAGATATAGATTTAGCATTATTGCAAGTAACTGGTAAAAAGCTTCCTTCCCTTTCACTTGCTGAAAATCCTAGCTATACCAAAAATGAGCATGTCTATTTTATCGGTAATCCACTAGCCTTTACGGGCATTGCAAATGAAGGGACTCTACTTGAATCAACACACCTTGAAGATTGGCAGGAACCAGTTATGATGATGAAGGCCCCTGTTTATCGCGGAAATAGTGGGAGTCCTGTTTTAAATTTGGATGGTGAGGTTATAGGAATCGTCTTTGCAACGGCGAATGTAGATCCGTATGGTCGTGTCGGTTTGTTTATTCCCGTTAAGTTGTTACAGCATTTAGTAAGTAAATAATTATACGTCAAGGTGCTTGTCCCGAATGTAATCGAGACAAGCAATTCATTTAGGTTCAGTTTACATAATAAATTTATTTTATTATGTATTGAAAGGCTTATTGTCTCCATGTCCAATTCTTTTTTAACTTTTGTATTGTAATAATAGTAGTATCTATACTCTTTCATACTATTGTTGTTCCTATTGCAACTCTTGAAATTCAAAGCACGTAAAAAAAGACATCCTATATCAATAGGATGTCTTAGTTTAACGGAAGTAATTTTAATTACTGAGAATTAAAGTTTAGTTACGTTAGCAGCTTGTGGTCCGCGGTTGCCATCTACAACTTCGAATTCCACTTTTTGACCTTCGTCAAGAGTTTTGAAACCTTCGCCTTGGATAGCTGAGAAGTGTACGAATACGTCGTTTTCACCTTCAACTTCGATGAATCCAAAACCTTTTTCTGAGTTAAACCATTTTACTGTACCTTGTTTCATTTAAGAAAACCTCCAAAAAATAAAAGTGAACAATATGTAATTTCTTCAACGAATGAAAAAATTCACATATTACAAAGAGTACCGAACTAACGCGATCACTTTTTGTAATATGTGAATTCATGTTTCCGGTGAAGCAATTAAATTGTTAAACTAAGTATAACCGTCATTCATAATTTTGTCAAATAAAGAAAAATGTTTTTTTTCAAATTTTTAAATTTTATTTCTGTTTTTCAGGTTTTATAACGATAATACCGTGATATATTTGGACATCATCATCACAAGCATCACAAAAAACACTTTCATCTTCTGACCAGAAGGCCCAAAATCCTCCTTCTTTCGTTACCTCATTGTCATATGTTAATCGGAAGTGCTGTAACTTTGTTTGCAATGCTGCATTAAATTGCTCCTCCGTTTCATATGTTTCATTTGTTTGTATAAAAGCCTCCCAGCCTTCAAACTTCCACCAAGGCTCATAATCAGCTTTCATGTAAATAATTGTATACATATTTGCCACATTCCCTGCTGTATTAGATATTTTCATTTTAGCAAAGACATTTGAAATGTCTATTAAAACACCCTGTAATATGCTATTATTACCTTATTATTCATTATTTTTGGGAGGTATTTTTTTATGTTTTCAAGTATTCGACCTAAGGCCGAACTCGAGGAATTATTAAAGCGTGGTACAAATTTAAATGCTACTGGGCGATTTAATAAAACATTAGCATTTAACCATTTCAATTCTCAAGATGAAGAGAATTTAAAAACTCTCTACACTAAATTAAAAGATATCACGCCTTCAATGAACGCGATTTTTAATAATTATTTAAGTGAACTCTCTCTCTCCTCTCAACTAACAATTAGTGAAGAAAATATTAATCGATACTTAACGCAATTTTTCTTAGCTAATCGAGATGATGAATATGTGGAAGAAACCGTTAAATTTTTCAATTTATTCAGAAAGAATCAATATGAGCCTGGTAAACTAATCGTCGTCTTCAATCAATTTGCATTTTATATTACTACATACATTCTACATAACTTTGGTTTAAAACCTAATAAAGCTTTTGAATACATGAAATCTTTCCAATCTGCTGTCAATGTTGATCAGGAATTACTCATCGAAGTATTAACAGAACGCACGATTGAAAATGTAGTCGCTGAAATTTCCTCTTTAATGGATGTCAACGCAAAAATCATGTATATGAAAGATTTAGTATATAGCTTAGATCAACAAAACGAAGAAATCCAGTCCTCTACCGCAGCAACTGAAGAAATTGCCGCTTCTATTAACGAAGTTGCTCGAATGTCTTCCCGTATTTCTGAAAAAACAACTGAATCTGTTGATCATGCTGTTCAAGGGAAAAATGCAATTGAGCATGCCCTTTCTGAAATCTTTAAAACTGAAGAGACATTTACATCGATTGTTGAGTCCTTTTCAGAATTACAAAAACGGGTAAATGATATCGAAAATGTTGTAACGTTAATAAACCAAATTGCCGATCAAACAAATTTACTTGCTTTGAACGCATCTATAGAGGCAGCACGTGCAGGTGAACATGGAAAAGGCTTCGCCGTAGTTGCACAGGAGGTACGAAAGCTTGCTGAGGGAACGGTATCAGCGCTTAGTGAAGTCACTACAAATGTTCATCATTTAAAGAGCTATTCAAATGATGTGTCAAACTCGATTACAGAAACGACAGGAATTATTAAAGAAGCGACAGTGGAAGCTAAAGAATCGTTACCATTATTAAATGCGATTGTTAATGCCATTGAAGATATAAACCTAGATGTGACAAATACTGCTGCGATATCTGAGGAGCAGGCAGCAGCTATTGATGAAGTCTCTGCAAGAATGATTGAAATTTCTAATCTTCAAGATGATATTCGCGACTATAGCCATAATACATCAAGAGATATTCACGCTTTAGGAAAAGAAATTAATCGTTTCCGAAATGACATTATTTCGAATAATAATGTTCAACTATCATCTATAGCACTTTTACAATTATCAAAGGCCGATCATATTTTATGGAAATGGCGAATTTATAATATGTTCTTAGGTCTTGAAAACGTTGAACCAAGTGACGTTTCTTCGCATACTGATTGTCGTCTCGGTAAATGGTATACATCTGCTCGCGCAGTAGAACGTTTCGGACACTTGCAGGAGTATCGTGATTTAGATGCCTATCATTTACGTGTTCATGAATCGGCGAAGTTAGCAGCAGAGGCGTACAAGTTGGGCAATATTCAACAGGCTGAGGTTCATTTAAAAGAAGTAGATCAAGCTTCTCAGCAGGTTCTCTATTATATCAATAATTTAATTGCGTCTTTAGAAAAAGAACGTGTGATGCACTAAGCACAAAGGGGGCTCTTTCCCCCTTCACTAGTAGGAGGTGTTAGCTTGAACAAACGAGCGCGAATTCAATTTTTCGGAGATATTTATGGAACTGGCTACCGTTTTTTCATAAAACAAAAAGCGATTGAGCTAGGATTAAAAGGATACTGTAAACTAAATGATCAAGATCAAATTGAGGTTGAAATTGAAGGATCTCAAAAAGCGATAGATGAATTTTTAATATTTGTTCAAAAGGGTGTAAGCCCTCAAGCAGATTCCAATTCATTTACATTAGAGCTTTTTGACAATTTAAAAGGTTATGCACGCATGGAGTCAGACATTGTTTAGTCTGGCTTCATTATTTTTATAGTGCAGTAATACCAAGGTTTATCAAGCTTTTCGGCTCTTTACATTATTGAATGAATACGGTTTTGAATACGGTTTATAAAAAAAGACGTTGCTGGGGGCAAGTTTAATTAGGATTGGGATAAATTCCACAGTCCTTTTTATTTTGCCTTCCAAAAAAGCAACTGCCGTAGCAAGTGCTTATTTTATTACTTATCTTTATTCGCATATTGTTGGGATTCAACTTCTTTTCGTCTTTGCTCTTCTTCCAAACGTTTTTTATAAATACGTGGTGCTGATGTTTTCATAAAGAAAGCATGCATACGTTGTTGCGTTTCAATAGATGGTATGGTTTTCAGTACATTCCCTCCTATCTCTCTATTCTTTGTCTCTATCTAGCTATGAAGTGCAGATAGTATCACCCACATATTTGAGTGACCTCATCCAACAGTTTTTTTATGGTTTTTGTACCCTCACCCCAAGCTTGCAAAAGTTCCAGTGCTTTTTCTGGATTCGACTTAGATAGTTCAGCTAATCGGAGGATGACGGTGGCAAAAAACATTAAGACCACCCATCACGGAGTGGTCTTTATATATTTTCTTCATCTAAGCCCAAGACCATCGACAAACATCCTATCCGCATGTCAATCAACCATAAAAAATAGCCCCCTTATCAAATAAAAAAGAGGGCTTTATAAATTCTTAATCTATCACTTATCTACAACTGGCTTTAATACATTCACTGGAAGCCAAATATTTGGAGCGTCATTTCCTTCTAAGCCTACATATAGATACCCATTCATTTCAAGACCCTTTACATAAACAATGCTTCCCTTTTCCATAATTTTTTCAGTTTTAGATTCTTTTAATGGAACGCCTTTACCTTCTGCATTTTTTGTTATCTCGTAACGCGTTCCGTATTCTCTTTCTATCTTCTCAGTTATTTTAAAATCTGTACTAAGATACCTGTCACAATATGTTCCCTCATCACCATCACTAAAACAATGGTCAACGCGACCATTATCTAGGAAAGTAAGTTGATGTCTAAGAAAATAATATCCATACGAACCCATACCATTATCACGATTTATATGAATGTAAATTGGATCGTTATAGAAAGATGAACGAATTTTTATTGGTACTTCTTTGAAAACTACCAAATCCGTTGCTTGAACGCGGTATTCCCCCATCTGGTAAAATATTTTGCCATCATATTTTTCGATATCATACGTTCTAAAGAATTTATTTCGCTTAACCATTAACGAATCAAATGTGCCATTTGGATTTTTCTTGTACACCTTGATATCTTTTTTAAAGGTCATTTTCCCTGTTTGCCCTTTTACAACTTCTGCTCCATCATACATCACTTTTGCTTCTGATTTTGTTGGATGTACTATCGCAAATACAAATGCTGCTAGTAACACAATAAATAATTTTTTCATCATTCTCCTCCTACTCAGTTTTATTTTAAAGAACATATTATCTTTGTATTATATACCTGAAATCTTATATTCTACCAACAAATGTTAAAAATACAACAAGTAGAGTGTTTTTCCATATCATTATCTCATCCATCTACCATTCTACCAAATTATCTAAATTATATGGACTATTACTCATTGATTGTGGATGGCTATCACGCTCATTTAACCAGTTATAAAAAGGCACTGGATCTTTACAAATAAAAAATATTCATATAGTTAATAGCCCTTCTCTCTCACTTTTTTTTACATAACATAAGATGAAGGGAGGGTAAATTATGTGTATAAATAATGGAAGTTGTAATTGTTTATCACCGCGAGTAGAATGCAAAAATGTTGGACCTTTTGTGGCAAAAAATATAAACTGTATAAACTCGGAAATTGAAAGTGGCAAAGAAAACGACAGCGGTTCAATAATCCCTTTTACCTCGGGAATTTCAACTTCTGTAGTTACTATAGGACCTGACTTTGGATTAACGTCTAGCCTTATAGGATTCGGTACTGCTATTAATGGTGTGCCTATCTTAAACAATACTATAGACTTATCTGGACTTTTAAGCGAAGCCTTCTCAGTTCCACGCAATGGTAATATTACTGCTATTTCCGCAGCATTTAATTACTTTTTAGATCTTAACCGAGGAGGGCTTACTACTATAACAGCTCAAATCTATCGTGCGCCTGTAGGAAGTAACATCTTCACTGCTACAAATGTACGTGTTGATTTAGCTCCACCTGTCGCTGGAGTTCCAGCAGGAATAACTTTTGGTTCAGCAAATGTTGAGCCTGTACCAGTATCGGTTGGGGATCGTTTATTAATGGTATTTTACATTTCATCAATAATAAATCCTCCTGCATTAAATTTTTCAGTTGAAGGTACTGCGAGCGCGGGTATTAATATTGTATAAAGAATTCCATCTACTATTAATACAATAAATAAGTGTATGATTTAAAAAAGGTTAAATTGAGTCATGCGCTTATTTATTGTTTATGAATATTCTTTCCTCTAACCAATTATAGAAAGGTACAGGACGTTCTTTATGCGGTTCGCCCTCCACAGATGATGATTTAGTCGACTTATTATTTAATCTCTCTACAGCCTTGTTATGTGCACCTACAAATACAGCTCTTAATGTACTTGTAACTGTAAGCACACCTTCTTTAATGTCCATAGCAATTATGAATAGAACGTTCTTAGCCTTTATGAAGTCAGATGCATTTGAACCGCTTCTGTGCCTCGCTTTTGCCTTCCACAGTTGAGGGGGAAGGAATGACTAATTTCAAACGTGATGTAATAGTAAGACCAAGATCAGCAGCTGCAGAACGACATTCGTTAAACAATGTATTTTTTGTACGTTGTAACTTTGGATAATCGTCATTGACAATTGTGATTTTTTTGCCGTTTTCCTGCTCAACTGTCTCTGTTGGTTTGATTTTTCGTATATCTTTTACCAGTTGTAGATACTGATGTTTCGAGTCCAAATACCTCGCTAAATCCACATCAAGCTCGCTGAAAATTTCAAGTGCTACTAGCTTTTCAGCAATCTCTGTAAATTCCTTCTTTTGTGCAGCTGTTAAATACGATGGAATTTCAATGTTTTCAGTCGGTCCACGCATCTTTTCTTCATGTTTTTGACGCTTTTTCATCTCATCTTTTGTCAAATGCTTAGAGCGTCCATTTCCTATAATCACTTGCAATGGCTGCTTATTTCGACCTGCCATACTATCACCTCACTTTCAATTAATCTAGGTCCTCCAAACAAATATTCAAAAACGGGTTTTTGCGCAGAAAACGGGCAGTCGGTGTAGGACGCTTTCGCTCACTAAAGTGAAAAGGAGGGGGGCTATCCTATTTTCTTCCGTACTTTTGTACATCTTCGTTTGTTTTTTTGTTGTGACAAGATTGGCAAAGCAATTGTAAGTTGTCTTCGTCTAATCTTTTGTTCCAATCCACAGATAATCGAATGATATGGTCAACTAAAACTCCAATTGTAATTCACTTTTCCGTTTTGCAATGCTGACATAATCCGTTGTCACGAATCTTAATGTAGTCTCGGCATTTAATCCAAGAAGCTGAATGATAGAAGCGATCATGTTTCTTGTTGCGTTGATATTTGTCGTAGTAACGATTGTTTTCTGATTTCGTTTCCTTATGCTGTTCGCAATAACCACTGCGCGTTAAGTTAGGACATCCAGGCTTGTTGCATGGACGTAGAGGTTTACTATTCATGTTGCTTTTCAGCCTCTTGTTTAATTGCATCCATACGTTCCTTCGTAGCTGCACGTATCCCTTCCAGCTCTATCAGTAGCGCCTTTACTTCAGCGTCATCAGTCATCCACTTTAGCTTACGCTGTAGTTCACGTTGCCTCTTCAGTAGCTTCCTCACTTCTTCATCGGTATAAAAACAGACATACTCTTGTCCGCAATTAGGACAGTTGAAGTATGTCTTTTCGATAGTGTTATGCAGTTTATCTTCCTTGAAGTGTTGGACATAGAAATTGTGACCACATGACTTGTCACACCTTGCGTAGATTGGTTCCATGTTACTCATCCCTTTCCACTTTCGCTTCTATCTTAGGTAAATATTCAACCTCTGCTTATGTTCTTGCGGTTTAACTTTTGCGTTGGTTAAATCGATATTGAATACTGATAAGTTGATTGCTAATCGTAATTCAGTTTTTGAATTTGATTTTTGGATTTGTAAAGTACAATCGAAAACCTATTTAGTTATTCGCTGCCTTCTAATCGAGTTGGTAGTTTATCATCGTTCTCTATAATATACATTGCAACTACTTTCTTCACGAGACTTTCAAGTGATACAGCACATTGATTTCGAGTTATGTTATCAGCTACTTCATTAAACTGTTTTAATAATGTTTCAGCTGCATGGAATGATATAAATTTCAAAACAAACGAAATTCGTATTAATAAAACTTTGTCACGAGGTTTAAAAGGCCGCCTTTTAGTAAAACCGCCAAAAACAAAAAAATCCATCCGTACAATCGAGATGGATCAAAAAACAATAGATATTTTAAATGAATGGAAAAAAAGACAAAAACATGATTACTTTAAATTAGGCTATAACACATTAAAACCAGACCAACTTGTATTTAGTAATAAGTACAACGAATATTTGCAGCTCGCCATTCCACAAAAATGGATGCTGTCGGTCCAAAAAGAACGTTTAGGACATAGCAATATCAATACAACTTTAAATATTTTCACTCATGTTACCAAAAAAGCAAAAGGTGAAGCAATTCAAAAATTCGCCAACTACATTAATATCTAGTTAGTTTGAATACGATTTTGAATACGGTTGAATACGACTTAGTGAAGTTTCATGCAAGCTGTAAAAGTGAAAGTTCATTGATTTAAAGGGATTTTGACACTCATTGAGCCTAGATGAAACAGTGTTGTCAGACATTGTTTAGTCTGGCTCCTCCTTTTTGGTTAATGAGGATTGGGAATAAGCCCAGTCCTTTTTATTTTCCCTTCCATAAATAAACTCCTATCGTCTTTTCCTCTATATTCCCTCTATTGAAAAATTAGTATCCCTTTACCTCCCTATTACCCAATTTTTAATTGTATAACCCATTTTGGAAGTTTCAATCAAAAAATGAATGGGAGGACTTTATCCATAATTTGATTTTCCAATAGTTCTCTGCCACTTTTAAATACTGTTTATGATTATTCTATATTTCCTTGTTTAATCATAAAATAGAAAAAATTTGACTAAATGAAGAAAATGGAAAAAAGAATTGTCTGTTTAAATAAAAAAACGGGGGTGATTCAAATGAAATTTATACAAAAATTAAGTGTGATCGGACTGTCATTATGTATATTGAGTATCGTTTTTTCATCTACCAGCATGGCAACAAAAATCGATACAGAAGAGTATCTGAATTCAGTCAATCAAAAAATCAAAAATGAAGTTCCTAATTACAAAAGCGATTCCGCCAAAATAGTAGCACAAGAAACAAAAACGGTGATGATTAAAACTGAAAGAGATGATAAATCATTATTAGAGCAAAAATCAAAAGAATTTGAAGAAAAAATGAAAATCGAGCAAAAAGCCTTTATTGAAGAAGGATTGAAAAAAGCAACAACGCTGCAAGATGTAGAAAAAGTAAAAAGTGAAGCAGCTAACTTATTAAATAAAGAAAAAGAATTGTTTAAAGAAGAAAGCGAACAATATGTAAAAAAAGTGATTGATACGGAAAAAGTAAACTTAGCGATGATTTCAAGTTCATATAAAACGGTTATGGATGACTTTTTCACCTTTAAGAAACACAAGTTTTATTACTATGATGTAACTAAAAAAGAATTTGTTCCAAATAATAAAGTAAGTGCAACAGACGAGGTAAGAGAATTTGAAAAAAAACACCAAGAAGATACTATTTTAAAAGATAATCCAATCAACAACTTCATTCTGTTCATTTTCCTTGGATTGTTATGTATTATTCCTCTTCTCATATGCAATCGACAAAAAAACAAAGCATAAGCTTTGTTTTTTTGCTTGCCTTTTTTCATTTTATTGGACAATTTAATTTTATCTATTAAATGAGATGTTGCCTGTGGGACAACTCATAATTTGAACTAAAATATTGTTATTTTTTCCTAGTACTGCTTCCTTTTTCTACTTGTTGTAGTTGTTACTGCTTGGTCTCATTTCTCTTTTCATCTATGTTTTATTTAGTTGCTACCGCATTTAAAAGTAATTGTTTGTTGCGATCAGACATTATACGCCATTCTTTAACCGTTACTTTCATTTGCCTCCACTTCCTTTCAAATGTATGCTCCTAAACACTGTATGCAATCGTTAGCGAATGTAAAACACCTCCGCATTGATTAATAACAATGCGTGTCTATTTTTTATTAAAAAAGTAGTCTAGCCTTTACGGCGGGCATGATTGCCTTGTCCGGTTAGCCAACCCTTCCTACAAATGAATTCTAGTTTTTATCGAATCATATGTGTAAAGGCTCCTTGTCAAGTCGCAATTATTCACACACTTATATAGAAAAGTAGTTAACCATCATCGAAAGTGTACATGCTTAAACGAGCAAAAATGTACATTGTTATTTGACATTTACATTGATAAAATTTTGTTCAACTTTTTCTTATATTCAATAGAACCGATAATCATTCCATATTCTTATTAATTTTTCTATTTTATTCACATTTACCCTTCTAGCCAATAAAACGACTGGACATTCTCTATGCTTTTGTCCTCTACTGCTCAAAATTCATTTCCCTATGTACAATAAAAAGCCACACCTTGTTAGATGTGACTTTGGATAGTATTCGTCTGGATCCATACATCGATCCGTTTTAACACCTTACATACTTACGTTTGAAACCGATTCTCCCTTTATCTACTTCTTTTTGAATACTTTCAAAAGCATTTAGAAGACTAGGTTTTTTCTTGTCCCGTTTGACTTCTACTATTCCTATTTCCTTTGCGGTCTCAACAGCCTTTTCATGTAATGGTACATATGAAATCCTCACTGTGTATAGAAAATTATTCATAGCAGACTTCGTTCTTTCTGGGGCATCATGAATAGAACTTTTCACAATTTCCAGCATATTAGAAATCTTACTTTCGGAAAATTCATGGTCTTTTCGATTCCCTAAAAGCCAGCAGTAGCAACTCCAACCCGCTGACATTTTTAGCTCGTCGCCGCTTGCAATCCATTTATCAGCAACGTCTTGTGCAATAGCTGACTCTGATAATGTTACCGCCACTACATAATCAGACAGCATATAAAAATACGCTGCATCCATCCATCGATCAAAATCGGATTCAGTCATAGCATTTGGATCTGCAATAATGCCTGCAAAATACATTGCATCATAATTACCTGTAGCGTAAAGCTCTTCAGCTAAAAGTTGATTTATTTTTATCTTCTTTGCAATAGGTTTCATCACTCCTGTTGCAACACCAAAAAGAGGCTCGTGCGCACCATTGGATATATACATTTTTTTAGTTCGTTCTTTACCTAGAGATTCAAGCTCCCTCATAATTGTTTCGAAATCCATAGTCCTGTACTTCCTTTCTATCATTACCTTTATAATTTTAATTAACTTGCTATTCACTTCTGCTGCCTACTGAAAAGCCCTGTCAATTTGGTCTAATTAACGACGCCACTCCCTGTAAAGTCGTACTATACGAAATTAAGCTGCATATTTGCACATATTATTTTCATCGTATAAAAAAATTAATTTTTCTATGCCGATATAGGATATATATCGCACTCACTTTTGAAAACTATACATATTATACAGGAAAGAAAGGAGGAGAATTAATATGTCTCAATATTGTGGTAACCGTGGTGGCTACGGCGGTGGTTCAGCGTTCGCGCTACTTGTTGTACTATTCATTCTTCTAATTATTGTTGGTGCTGCTTTCTTCTATAATTCATATTAATATTTCTATCATAAATCATATCTATTAATCCATAACAATACAAATAATCCTATACCTCTATTTCTTTTCTAAGGGTCACTTTTCTCAGGTGACCCTTTTATTATTCATTACACAAAGTACTATAATCCACTCAAAACATCCACTGGACTTTACAAGAAAAAGAAAAGGCCATACCCAATTGGATATGACTTTGCACGTTACTTTACTTTTTCTATTATTGCCCAAATTAACATTGCAGAAATGGATGAGACAACCTACCATATTTATTCAGTCGTTAATATCCCAATCGTTTTACTGCTTTTACAGCTAAGACTATTTGCTTTAAATTTTATACTCATTGAAAGCATCTGCAACGTACTTAATTCGTTAGCCAACTTATCTAATTCAACTAATCCTTCCCTTTGTAAATGACTAATTTCCAATTCAAGCTGTTTTAGTGATTTTTGAATATCTTCTATATTTTCCTTGTATTTCTCTAAAACAATTTTAGTATCCAATATCTCAATTTTATTGTTTGTATGTTTTATGACTAACTCATCCTTTCTACTTACAAAGTCATCTTTATGGCTAAATTTTTAGTTACATGAGATATTGAAAATCACCTTTGCACATGTAAGTTTTTAAAGAATTGGATTTAATTAACACCATTATAATGTTGTTTAACTTATTTAACAATCTTATTTTCAATTAATCGAAGTTAAAAAAAGTCACACCTTGTTAGATGTGACTTTCTGTAACATATATCTATCTACATAAATTGTAAATACTCTAAAACATTCCCGAAAGGATCTCTGAAGCTAATTACTTTTCCTGGAGGGCAATCCATCGGCTCATCTACAATGAACTCAACATTATGTTCTCTTAACTTATTAACTGTTTGATGAATGTCATCTGTTTTTAAAGCTAAAACCACGCCTAAGAAATCTTTAGAAATAGAATTAGATTCTTTTGATTCCTCTAGAACTAATGGTAAATCACCATGAACGAGTGTTACGATTTTAGGTCCGTATTGTTTGTTAACTTCAAAACCTAGAACAGTAGTGTAAAAATCAATTGCTTTTTCGATGTTAGGTACATAAATGCTGATAACACAAACTTGAGTCATAATTCATCCCCCTATAATTCGTTTAAATACCTGTTATTCACAATTATAGAATGTTCAAAATTATCTTTCAACTACGAAGGTAAATAAAAGTCAAAGGTACTTATCAAAATTAAAGATCGTACGCACTCCTATACCAATCATTATGTTAACGGGATGATGTGTCACCATTTGAAAAATATAACAAAAGGTATTACTATTTGATTTATATATATTCTAGATGGAATACATTTTAAATAATACTAAAATGATGATAGACAGGATGAATTTAAAATCAGAAGAGTTGGGGTTTGCCGCCCAATGATTATGTTAGCAAATTACCAAAATGCTTAAGGCCGTTTTTATTACTGAAACTTAAATTCAATAAGTAGAATCTTTAGTTGTTAATACCCATCTATCTATTATGCTGATAGATGGGTATTTTATTTCAATGAACCGAATGATTATTCGTAGGAAAAAATTAAGTAGACTTGATAGAGACAAAAAGGTAAAGAATTTTTATAAAAACTGTAACGAATCAATGAAATTTTGGATATATGAATGATTAACTTTTTAAGTAGCTTGACTTAAAAACATGCCGTTTTCTTATATTGATCAACCGACCGAACTTTATTTGGGGTTTTTCAAGCTATTTAAAGTAATCTAATTTCATTTGAAGGGAGGTAAACTGTGAATAAAAATAATATATACCAAGAATACGGGGATTTTGTTTTTAGATATTTATTGACTTTAACTAATAAACATCAAATTGCTGAAGAGTTAACTCAGGAGACATTCTATCAAGCGATTAAGTCTATACACAAATTTCATGATGATGGAACTGTGAAATTTTCTACATGGCTATGTTCTATCGCAAAAAATGTTTGGTTACAAGAATTGAATCATGATAAAAAAAGACATCAACTAACAGAGTCATTAAATGATATGAAAACATTAACCTCCAACTTAGAAGAAGAGTTTTTTAGAAATGAAGATAAGGTAAATTTTTTTAAGCAAGCTCATCAACTTAGTGAAAAAAAGCGTGAAATACTCTACTTACGGTTATTAGGTGATCTTTCTTTTAAGGAAATCGGCTCCATTGTTGGAGAAACTGAAAATTGGGCAAGAGTTACTTTTTATCGTGCAAAACAAGAATTAAGAAAGGATGTTATCAGATATGAACCATAATATTTTTAAAGATTTAGTACCCAGCTATATAGAAAAGTTGACTAGCGAAGAAACTACTAGACAGATGGAAAAACATATGATGGAATGTGAAGAATGCAAAAAATATGTAACGGAAATGCAAGAAGGTCTTTTTGTAGATAATACACATGTACATAATAAGGAAAAGGAAAATATTGATTATTTTAAAAAGGTGCGTTCTAAAAATAGAAGAAAAATTTTTATGGTCGCAGGATCCTTACTTGCTTTCTTTATTATTTTATCTATGAGTTATTATTTTCTTTTTGTCCATATGTGGATAGCAGATGAAAATAATGTGGAAAAAAACATTCAACAAAATGGAACAACAGTTACCTTGACATACCAAACGAAAAGTAACAACCGATACCTTTTAGCTGTGAAAAATTCAAGGAATAATAATTATACAGATGATATTATCATTTATGAAAATTGGAATATTTTAGCCGATAAAAAACTGAATTTATTTTCTGAAGTAGCAATGTCCTATAAAGACGGTGTTAACATCACTTACACTTTCTTAGATGAAAATACTTTATTACTCAACAACGGCGAAAAAAAACAATTAACGGATGCGGACAAGATAACAATTCAATTTAAAAATAATACCGAAGAAATAAAATTAAAAGATCTCTATAAATTCAAGAACGTCGATTAAGGAAGCATTAGGATCATTAACGATTAATTATGTAAGCGTATTTTGAGAATAAACTCTCGAATACGCTTATTATTTTTAGCAAGAAAACTGATGGCGAGGAATCAACAACAGATGAAAAAACAATACTAATGTTTGACCTACCACTTGTGAAGAATGCGCTAATCACATTGTGAAGATCGGCAATTGGCCATTATAGATGTAATAGCAAGATCTGACTTCTTTTCTTCCTAAATAAAAGCAAAGGAATTTCTTGTTCTAATGTAATATCATTGAGAAACTTTACAAATAGCAGTAAAATTTATGTAAGGTTTCATTTTTCATTGAAACTTTATGTCGATTATTTCGTATAAGAATATAGACATATTTAAATGCTAGGAGGAAGAAACATGCTTAGTGTCGGAAAGTTTTTCTCTAGACATACCGCTAGCTTCTTAATTTCTCTCTCTACTGTTTCTATTACAGCCATAGCAGCAAATCCAGGATTCTTCCTTGGTGGATTATTGTTTGCTGGAACATACGCTGCGAGTACTGCAGTGTTGAAATATAGACAGAAAAAGAAATTCATGCAATTAGTAGGTATAACAAAAGAAGAATACAAACATATTGAAACACAACTAAAAGCAGCCAATAAACACATACAAACATTAAGTCAAAACTACTTACGTGTACGTTCTGTTTCTGCATTTAAGCAATTGCTCGAAATGACACGAATTTCAAAAAATATCGTAAAAATTGTTAAAACAGATCCGCAAAAATTTTATAATGTAGAACAGTTTTTTTATGCACACCTCCCTTCTGCTGTAGAATTAACAGATAAATATACGATGTTATCGAGGCAGCCTGTGAAGGATAAGGAAATTCAAATTACATTATCACAGACACGAGAAACACTTACTGATTTAAATGATACGATTCAGGTTGATTTAAAGGATGCGCTTTCCAACGATATCGACCATCTTCAAATGGAAATCGAATTTGCGAATCGCTCCAATAGTAGACGAAAAGAACGATTGGAATGGCGAGGCGATGATAAGTGACAGCAAATGAACACGCATTTCAATTAAATACACTACAAGGTGTTTCCCCCCTTGTGCAATCTTATTTAGAAACAACTACAAATAATGAGGCGATGGCGACGTATGAAACGCTATCGCCTCTTGCACAAAGTCGTGCACTTCTATTTGCCAGTCAGCTCGACCTGACAAACTTCGAGTCAATCCTGTCTTTAGGGCAAGATTCACAACGATCAGTATCTCAATTTGCCGATCGAATGCTTGCACAAGTAAAACAGAAAGACGTCTCAAAAATCGGTCAAATGCTAGACTCTTTAATGCAAACGTTAGATCGTGTAGATCCTAACGCATTAGAGCCAAAAAAACAGTCCTTTTTTAAAAAAATGTTTGGAAAAATTGAACCTACTGTGAAGCAAACATTAACGGAGTTTGAACGTATTAGTATCCAAGTAGAGCGAATTGGTGTTCAGCTTGAACGTGCCCAGCTGCAAATGATAAAAGATATAGAAATGCTAGAAGGACTTTATGGACATAATAGAGGATTTTTTGAAGAGTTAGCGACTGCCATTGCAGCAGGTCAAATGAAGAAGCAACAAGCTATTGAGGTGGAGCTTCCTGAAAAAGTGATGCATGTACAGGCAAACAAACAGCCACTAGCTATCCAACAGCTTAATGACTTTGCCGCTCAAATTGAACGTCTAGATCAACGTATTTATGACTTACAAGTATCGCAACAGGTTGCCTTACAAACCGCGCCACAAATACGCATGATTCAGCAGTCCAACCAAACACTAGCTGAAAAAATTGAATTTTCTATCGTCACCCTTATTCCACTTTGGAAAAATCAATTAGCTATGATGTTATCTATGCACATGGATCATCACTACGCGCAACTTGAAGAACGATTATCTCGTACAAACGATCGTTTCACAAGCCCTTCCTTTGAACAACAAGTATCAAAATTTAGAGAAACACAGCATGAGCTTAAAACAGCAATTAAAGACGTCTTTGCTCTTCATACAGCTACCGAACAAGAAAAACAGCATCTGCAAGAAGTAGCTGAATTAAAGAATACAAAGCAATCATGATTCTGTTTTTCCAACAATTAAGGGTGGCTCAGAAATCATCTGAACCACCCTTTATTTTTATTCATACCGACTAAAGGAATGAATGGTGCTAGCACTATTTAACACCAGGACGTATTGTTTATGTACATGATAGCATTCATGACGCCATGGTGAAATCGATCTAGTCATTCGAAATAATCTTTATAGTAGCCACCAATATTACCAGTGTTATCGATAATAAAAATGAATTCTTCTGTTTCATTTTTTACATCATATTGTTTCCCTACTGTTAATACGTTTGAAACTAAATATTTTGATGCATTTGTATGCTTGCAAGTAACTGTGCGTACTGTCGGTGCATCTTTCCATTTTAAATGTAACATAATCTCTCTACCTCTCTTTACTAGCACTATGTAATGTCTACAACTTATTTTATAATATTTTTGTACGCTTGTGGAGAAAAAAACCATAGAAGACCATATTTTCTCCAGAACTATCCGTTTTATACCCATATCCTTCATAAAAAATTACTAGAGGTGTTAATATATGAGCTTTGGTGGTGTACCGCAATGGTTTTTTATACTGGCCGTTGCCTTTGCAATTTGCTTTATTTTATACGCAGAATGGAATTCTAGAAAATAAGTGAGCCCATTAATTTGGACTCACTTTTTTTGATTGCTAGTTGCAAGTTATTTTAATGTTCGTTTTAAAAACTCTTTTGTCCGTTCATGTTGAGGGGTGATTAAAACCTGTGCAGGTGACCCTTCCTCTACAATAACACCTTTATCCATAAAGACGACACGATCTGCTACTTCTTTAGCAAATTCCATTTCATGTGTAACAATTAACATTGTATTCCCGGCATCAGCTAGCTGACGCATTACTTTCAACACTTCACCTACCATTTCTGGATCAAGGGCTGACGTCGGTTCATCAAACAGCATGACTTCCGGGCTCATGGACAATGCTCGCGCAATCGCTACCCGCTGTTTTTGACCACCAGAAAGTTGTCGTGGCTTTGCACTAACGTATTGATCCATACCTACAATTTGCAAATATTTTAAAGCAACTTCCTCTGCTTCAACCTTCGAACGCTTTAAAACTTTCATTTGACCAACTGTGCAATTTTTAAGCACATTATGATTGTTGAATAAGTTAAATTGTTGAAATACCATACCTAAATGTGTACGATATTCCTGGATATTATGCTTTTCATCTAAAATGTTTTCACCTTTATATATAATTTGGCCGCCACTTGGGGTTTCCAGTAAATTAATGCAGCGTAATAATGTTGATTTACCAGATCCTGAAGAACCGATCAAGCACACAACCTCGCCTTTTTCTACTTGAAAATTTACATCCTTTAACACTTCGTTACGACCAAATGATTTACTTAAGTGCTCTATTTTAATAACTGTCATTTACTCGTCCCCCTATATTGCTTCTCTCTGTTCTTTTTGATAGGCATCTGGTCCATCCAGTCGTTTTTCAATATACAGTAAAATTCTTGATGCTGTGAATGTCATGATGAAATAAAGAACACAAGCTATAAAGAAGGATTCAAAATAACGAAAGTTATTCCCTGCAATTGACTTTGTTTGGAAAAATAATTCTGTAACTCCAATAACGTTTAAAACGGCTGTATCTTTAATGTTCATAATTAATTGGTTACCAGTTGCCGGCAATATATTTCGGGCAACTTGTGGTAAAACAACATGTAGCATGATTTGAACATGATTCATACCAATGGCCGATGCAGCCTCGTACTGCCCTTGATCAATGGAAACAATACCGCCACGCACGATTTCTGCCATATAAGCACCCGTATTGAGTGAAACCACTAAAATACCCGCTGTAATAAAATGCATATCAATACCAAATGCTATATCTAATCCGAAAAATACAACCATTGCTTGTACAATCATTGGTGTACCACGGAAGAATTCGACATAGCAAGTAAGTATAAAATTAATGAGTTTTAAGCAATAAAATTTTACACCCTTTTTACGAACTTTGATGGTATGCATAATTCCAATGAAAAATCCGATAAGTGCACCAATAATTGTACTACTAATTGAAATAAGTAATGTATAATAAGTACCTCGTAAAAACATTTGCCAGTTGTTCTCAACAATAGAAATAATCCATTCAAGACTCATGATGTTCCTCCTAACCACGTCGTGTTGCTTGTTTGTTACAGTATCTTATGAAACTTTTAGCTAAGACATTATTAAATATTTTGAGAGATTTTGTGATTGCACGGACTAGCAAATAGCCCGTGCATGTAAGTTTATGTTATTGAGCTGCTGGTTGTTGGCTAATGGCTTCTTCCATAATTTTTTGGCGCTCATCTTCTGAAATACCTTTTAAGATGTCATTGATTTTTTCAAGATCTGCATCACCTTTGCGTACACCAACTGCGATTGATGTATTTGAAATATCTGTCTTGAAGCCTTTTTCAAACTTTACATACGTAAATTTATCATTTGCAGCAGCAGCCGAAATACCTTCTGGACGTTCTGCTACATAGCCGTCAATTTTTCCAGCTTCTAAAGCTACACGCATAGCTGGGAAGTTATCCATTGCAGTTTGTTTTTTTACACCTTTGATTTGATCAATAACTGTGTAGTTAGAAGTATTTAATTGTGATGTGATTTTAGCTCCAGAGAAATCTTGGATGGATGTTGCTTTTTCATATTTGCTTCCTTTTTTAATAACCATGACAAAATCAGATGTATAGTAGTTTTCTGTAAAGTCGATTGTTTGCTTACGCTTATCGGTAGGTGACATACCAGCAATGATTGCATCGATTTTATTTGATTGTAGAGCTGGTACTAAACCATCCCATTCTAATTTTACGATCACTAATTCTTTTCCTAAACCTTCCGCTATTTTTTTTGCCATTTGTACATCATAGCCACCTGCATATTCTGCATTATCGGCAATTTTTACTGCGCCATTTGCATCATCTTGCTGCGTCCAGTTAAACGGAGCATAACCTGCTTCCATCCCAATACGGAATTGACCGCCACCCTCTTTTGTATCAGTACTTGCAGTACCTTTACTAGATGATGTCGTATCCTTCTTGTCACTCGTACCACAAGCTGCGAGCAAAATTGCGGTCATTACGGCCAACATAAATACTAACAATTTTCTTTTCATCAAATATTCCCCTTTTCTATAAAAAAATAAGACAACTGTACAAAAAAAGACCTAAGTACTGAACTTAGGTCTTACTTTTTTTAACAGTTGCCCAAATCCTCACTATAATTCCATCATTCCGAGATAGCACAACCTAGTAAACCTGGAAAATAATTCTCTAGGACAGTCCTGCACTTATTCACTGCAGACCCAGCATAAAAGTACGAGCTCCTTTTATACTTCGGCGATAGTTCCTTCTTCATTGCGTCTTCGCTTGCTTGTACTCAACAATGAACTAATAAATACCGCGCCTCTACCTCACAATAGGATAAATGTGAGGTTTGTTTATTTAATTGATATTAAGATACTACTATAAAAGTAACTTATTCGTCAAGATAATTTTATTACTTTTCAGACTAATTACAATATTAGGGTTTTTTATCTATTTTATAGCCAAATATACACTCTTACAATGTTGAAAATGATAACTCCGCTTAGCCATGAGATTTCGATAAAAGCGTATGTCGTCGCTTCGTGCCTGTTCAAGTCGTTCCGGCCAATCTTTCCGTCACTTCGGCCGTTTTATCCGTCGCTTTGACTCTTTTTTCCGTCGTTCTTGCTGCTGTTTCCGTCGCTTTGTGTCCGTTTCGTCGTTCCGGTCAATCTTTCCGTCGCTTCGATTGTTTTATCCGTCACTTTGACTCTTCTTTCCTTCGTTTTAAGTGCTGTTTCCGTCGCTTCGGTTCTTTTATCCATCACTTCTTTATAAATTGATCCATAAAAAGATAAAAAACCCTGCGAAACAATGTTCGCAAGGTTTTTATAAGCCCAGGAATTAAGAATTTAATAATAAATCTTCTGGGTTTTCAAGTAATTCTTTAACAGTTTTAAGGAAGCCTACAGAATCTTTACCATCGATAATACGGTGGTCATAAGAAAGTGCTAAGTACATCATTGGGCGAATTTCTACTTCACCATTCACTTCAACTGGACGTTTTTTGATAGTGTGCATACCAAGGATAGCAGCTTGTGTACCATTCATGATAGGTGTAGACATTAATGAACCGAATACCCCACCATTTGTAATTGTGAATGAGCCACCTGAAAGATCTGCTAAACCTAATTTTTTATCGCGTGCTTTTTTCGCTAGGTCTGCAATTGAATCTTCAATTTCTGCAAAGTTTTTACGGTCAGCATCACGTACAACTGGTACTACTAAACCTTCTTCTGTTGATACAGCTACACCGATATCAAAGAAGTTGTTTAAGTGAATTTCATCACCCACGATTTGTGCGTTAACATATGGGTATTTTTTAAGTGCTGCAACTACAGCTTTTGTGAAGAATGACATGAAACCAAGTTTTGAGCCAGTTGACTCGAAGAATTGGTCTTTTTTACGAGAACGTAAAGCCATTACGTTTGTCATATCTACTTCGTTAAATGTTGTTAACATTGCTGTAGATTGTTTTACTTCAAGTAAGCGTTTTGCAATTGTTTGACGGCGACGGCTCATTTTTTCAACTGTCACACGTGATTCATCAACTGCTGCAACTGCTTTCGGTGCTGCTGGAGCTGCTTGTGATGCTGCAACTGGAGCTGTACCATGAGCTGCTACGTCTTGTACACGAACGCGGCCTTGTGGATCTACTGGAGATACAGCAGCAAGGTCAATACCTTTTTCACGAGCAAGTTTACGAGCTGCTGGAGATGCGATTACACGCTCACCAGTAGTTTCTTCTACAACTGGTGCTGCTGCAACAGGTGCAGGTGCCGCTTGTGGTGCTGCTGGAGCTGGTGCTGCCTCAACTGGAGCTGCCGGAGCAGGTGCTGCGCCTTCGCCAGCTTCTACAACTGCGATTACTTGACCTACTAGTACAGTATCGCCTTCTTCAGCTAAAATTTGAGTTAAAACTCCCGCTTCTTCAGAAATGATTTCAGCGTTTACTTTATCTGTTTCAAGTTCAACGATGAATTCACCTTTTTCAACGCGATCGCCCACTTTTTTTACCCACTGTGCGATACTACCTTCTGTAATCGATTCTGCTAATTCAGGGACTTTAATTTCAGCCACTTTCATTTCCTCCTTTAATAAACGTGCATTGTGCACATTAGAAGGGCTACCGCCTTAGCAAGTAGCCCGGCTCTCATTAATTAATATGTGATTATTTAACCTTTACAGGCTCAGCAACTGCTTCTTCTACAAGTGCTGCTTGAGCTGCTTTATGAGAATCTGCATCACCTTCAGAAGTCGAACTCATTGCAGGTCGACCTACATAACGTAGTTTTTTACCTTCTGAAAGTTCGTGTAATGTTTCTAATGCATAATTCCAAGAACCTTGGTTTTTAGGTTCTTCTTGTACCCAAACGATTTCTTTTACATTAGGATACTTAGCAATGATATCAGCTACTTGCTCTTTTGGGAATGGGTAAAGTTGTTCTACACGAATAATGTGTAAGTGATCGAAGCCTTCACCGTCTTTAATGCGGTCTGCAATGTCGATCATTACTTTACCTGTACCTAATACAATACGTTCTACAGCTTCTGGTTTCGAACCTAGACCTGGTTGCTCAATTACTTCTTGGAATGAGCCATTTGCCAATTGTTCAGCGTTCGCTGCAGCTAATGGGTGACGAAGTAAGTACTTAGGTGAAACCACTACAAGTGGACGAACACCTTCAGTTCCTAATAATGCTGCTTGACGACGTAATAAGTGGTAGTAGTTACCTGCGTTTGAGCAGTTCGCAACGAACCAGTTATTTTCAGCTGACATTTGTAAGTAACGTTCCATACGGCTTGAAGAGTGTTCTGGTCCTTGACCTTCATAGCCATGTGGTAAAAGAATAACTAAACCAGATTTTTGACCCCATTTAGCACGTGCACCTGAAATAAAGTTATCGAACATAACTTGTGCCATGTTAGCAAAGTCACCAAATTGAGCTTCCCAAACTGATAGCACATGATCATTTTCTAAATTGTAACCATATTCAAAGCCTACTACCCCAGCTTCTGTAAGTGGAGAGTTGTGTACTGTAAATGATGCATTTGCACCTGAAATATGGTGAAGTGGTGTGAATAACTTACCATTGTTTTTGTCATGTAACACTAAGTGACGTTGAGAGAACGTACCACGTTGTGCATCTTGACCTGTAAAACGTACTGGAGTGCCATCTTGAATAATCGTTGCATATGCTAAAGTTTCTGCATGACCCCAGTCGATTTTTGCAGAAGCAAATGCATCACGGCGTTTTTCTAAAATTTTACCAAGTTTTTTCTGTGGTTCGAAGTTTTCTTCAAACACTAAAAGCTCTTCATTAATTTTTTCTAGACGTTCCGCACCAACTGCTGTATCAATTTGTGGGAATTCTACTTTTAATTCTTCAGGCATTTCTGGATGCTTATGCTCATCTTTGTCTGCCATTTCTTTCACATGATCATAAGCTGCTTGCATCTCTGCATAAATAGCTTTATCTAAAGCTGCTACTTCTTCAGCAGAAACTACGCCTTCAGCTGCTAATTGAGCACCGTATAAAGCGCGAACTGGTTCATGTTTAGAAACTAATTTATATGTTTCTGGGTTTGTTACAGTTGGATCATCCGTTTCATTATGACCATGACGACGGTAACCGATAAGGTCAACGATGATATCTTTACCGAATTTTTGACGGTAGTTAGCTGCAAAGCGTCCTACTAAAGCTACAGACTCAGGGCTATCTGCATTTACATGCACAACTGGTACTTCATAACCTTTTGCAGGGTCAGAAGAGTAAACAGAAGAGCGAGAGTCTTGTAATTCAGTTGTAAATCCAATCATGTTATTAGCAATGATGTGAATTGTACCACCAGTAGTGAACCCTTCAGTTTTTGCAAAGTTTAATACTTCTGTTACGATCCCTTGACCTGGGAATGCAGCGTCACCATGCACAAGAATACCTAATCCTTTTGTGCGGTCATGAATAGCTTGCCCTGGTTTAGAAGTGTCATCTTGTGCTGCACGTGCAGTACCTAAAACAACAGGATTCCCTACTTCTAAGTGGGATGGGTTGTAAGCTAGCTTTACATTCATACCAGATTCACGCATATATGAAGCACCCATATGGTACTTAACATCACCAGTCCAGCCTTTTGTAATTTCAAGGCGGCCGTCTTCTGGGATAAATAAATCATTAGATACATGTGCAAAGTCAGAGAACATCATATCGTATGGTTTATTTAAAATGTGTGTTAACACGTTTAAACGACCACGGTGAGCCATACCAATACGTACTTTTTCCACGTTATTTGCTTCAACTGTTTTCAAAATTTCATCAAATAGAACGATTTGAGTATCTAAACCTTCACCAGAGAAACGTTTTTGACCTACAAAAGTTTTATGAATAAACTTCTCGAAGTTTTCAACACGAGTTAAACGGTCTAATAAAGCTTTTTTCTCATTAGAAGTTAATGATTGTTTAAATGAACCTGTTTCAATTTGTGCTTGAATCCAATCACGTTCTTCTGTAGTTCCTACGTGATTATATTCAAACGCTACTTTACCTGTATAAACAGATTTTAAGTAATTGATTGCATCTTTACCATTTTTCACGTTTGCTGGCACATCTTTGAAGAAGACAGCTGCAGGAATTTCAGCTAAATCTGCAGCGCTTAGGTTGAACGCGCTTTCTTCAATTTGAGCTGTTTGTAGTTCACGGTTTTTCAAAGGATAAATATCTGCCGCTAAATGACCGTTTGAACGGATTGCATCTGCTAATTTCACAGCTGCTAACACTTTCTTGTAATCGCCAGCAGGAGCTGCTGCATTACTAGCTACAGCTACTTCACCTTCTACTACTACTGGTGCACCAAATTGTTGGAATAATAATACTAACTCCGGTTCTACTTCTTCAGGAGACTGTAAGAATAAGTCGTATTGCTCCATCACATATCCTAGGTTAGGACCAGAGAAAGCTGACCATGGAGAACTTACAGTTGTAACGTTGTTCGACATGAAAAATGACCTCCAAATTTTGCCTTTCGGCAGTTCCATTAATTAAAATACAATTAATTATATAATATTTCTTCGTTCTTTTAAAGGATGTTTGACATCTTATCCAATATTTAAAGAACGTTTTTTCCATCTCAATCTTACTACTCTTCACAAAAAATACAACTCTTTTTAGCAAATTAAGCAATTTTATTCTCAAAGGATGAAATAATTAAATAAAGCATGTAATTTTCTCAATTTTTCAGCGGGAATTTCATCAAGAAAACGGTTCCAACATTTTTATCACTCTTGACTTCCACTGAACTATTGTATTTTTCAAGTAACATTTTTGTAATACTTAGCCCTAAGCCTGTACCGCCTATTTGACGATTTCTCGCCTCATCAACCCGATAAAAGCGATCAAAGATAAATGGAATGTTTTCTTCAGCTATACCAATTCCATTATCTTCTATTTTAATCAAAACTTCCTTCCCTAATTCAGATAGTGAAATTTGAATCTCAGGAATTTTTTCACAATAACGAATTGCATTCTCTATTATATTACGAACAATTTGGCTAAGTGCATTTTCTGTTATAAATAATCGCCCTATTTCTTCATCTTTCGACAGCGTCATTCGAGCTTCTGGATGAAGAATTCTTGTTTCCTCTATAACCGCTTCTATAACAGCTACTGCATCAGCCTCACATTTGATGTCCTTTTCTTCACGACGTGCTAATTCAAGTAATTCTTCAATCATTTTACGCATCCGTGCAATTTCCGTTAATGAGGTTTCAATAGATTCCTCTAGAATTTCCGGATCATCCTTCCCCCATCTTTTTAAAAGGGATAGATGTCCTTCAATTGCCTGAATAGGCGTCCGTAACTCATGAGAAGCATCCGCTACAAATTGTTGTTGCTGTGTAAATGAGATTTGCAGTTCATTCATCATCGCATTGTACATTTTCAATAAATCACCAATCTCATCTTGAGACGTGTAAGATAATTGAATGGGTTCATTAAATCCTTTATCCATAACGGTTTTCATAGATGAACGTAACTCATGCAACGGTTTCGTCAAATAATTAGCAAGATAATAGCCAATTGAGGCTGATAACACTAATCCCCCAATCCCCGCTATGAGCATGGCCGTCAATAAATAATGCATTAGCGACTGAAACTTAGATAATGGATGAATAACTTGAATATACCCTTTGAAGAAGCCAAGCATTATCGGTTCGTTAATAACAAAGGCATCCTTATTATCAATTTTCATTTCTATAATTTCACGCACTTCGGTTAGCGGCGCTGCTTTCGAAGTTTCATTAATGCTTAAAATTTCAATACCATCTGCATTAAACATTCGGACGGTTTGATCTCGATCTACAATGGACTTTAAAAGACCCGTGTTATGTTGAATTTGCTGTATAGAAAGACTAGGTCCTTCCGACTCTAAAAAGGACACCAAATCATTCCTCGTAAGTGTAATCTTACTCTGCTCATCATTTATTAGCCATGTATGCAGCGAAATATATACGACAATACAAATAATAGTATAGCTAAAAAATATAACAGCACTAGATGTTAGCATCCATTTTCTTTGTAAGGACTGATTGACTAAATAATCTCTTAGTTTTTTCATTCTCGCATCACGTACCCAACACCACGAACAGTTTCGATATAGGCATTCATATCACCCGGTAGTTTATTTCGTAAATGCCGAATATATACATCTACTACATTTGTCTCTATATCCGTATCATACCCCCAAACAGAGGTTAAAATTAGCTCTCGTGTACATACTTTATTTTTATGTTCGATCAATAGTTTCAGTAAATCATATTCTGTTTTCGTTAAATCAAGCTTGTTTCCTTGTACCATTACTTCATAGGCCGCTACATCGATTTCAATATCACGAAAATGGAATGATTCACCCTTTTTTTCATCAGGCGTGATCCGACGCAATATAGTTCGAATTCTAGCTAGCAGTTCCTCGATAGCGAATGGTTTTACTATGTAGTCATCTGCACCAGCATCTAAGCCAGCTACACGATCCATTACAGCATCTCGTGCCGTTAACAATATAATAGGTACCTTTGACTGCGTGCGTATTCGACGACAAATTTCAATTCCATTTATTCCTGGAAGCATAACATCTAATAACAGCACGTCAAAATTATCAGATGATGCTAGCTCAAGTCCTTCGCGTCCATCAAAAGCGACGAATACTTCGTAACCTTCATGTTTTAATTCTAGCTCCACAAAGCGAGCGATATGCTTCTCATCTTCCACCAAAAGTATTCTTTTAGGCATTTCTTCACCTTCTATTCTAAATTAACGATGAGAGGAAGTTTCCTCTTAAATACAGTTATAGCATAACATCAAACAAAAAGTCTGTACTACAAGCACATACTTGTTTGTACAGACTTTTTTAACTGCTAGAAGCAATGTTTTTGGTAGCGAAAGCGAAACGTCAGCTACAACTGTGCGATAACGGCTAACTGACCTATCGAATTACGGACGCAATGATGCCGAAACATAAATAATTAGTTGTCAGTAATATAGTAATTATTTTTACCGAATTCCTTCGCTTTATATAATGCTTGATCTGCTAATTCTAGCAATTCATTTAATGTTTGAGCGTGATCCGGATAATAAGCTATTCCAATGGAAGCTGTTGGTGCAAAGTGATGTCTTTCAATCGTCCAACCTTTTTTTAGTTCATTTCGAATGCGATTAATAATATCCATCATCTGTGTGTCTCTCTTTTTTTCATCACGGGTTAAACCTGTTAAGACGACAATAAATTCATCGCCACCCATTCGTATAACTAAATCGTGATTACGTACAGCAGTAATTAAAACTTGGCCAAACTTTCGGATAAAATCATCCCCCGTGTCATGGCCGTACTGATCATTAACATGCTTAAAGTCATCCCCATCGATATAGAGCATAGCTAAGCACTCATTCCGTTCTTGCGCTTCTGCCAATAGTTTTGGAAATTCCTTTTGTAAAAAACGACGATTTGGTAGTTGTGTTAACGTATCGTGATAAGCTAAATATAATAAATCGTTCTCACGTTCTTTACGATGTGTTATTTCACGAGATACCATCATGATTTGTGAAACTTTTTCACGCTTTGGATCATGAACAACCGTTACATTTCCTTCAGTCCAAACAGGCGTTCCATCTTTTGCCCTTAAAAGCAACTCAAACTGGGTTTCCGTTTGACCTGAATAATTATTTAGAAACGTTTGCCATGAATTCTTACTTTGTTCATCAACAATGGTGCTGTAAAACTGACCTTGTAATTCTACGTTTTCGTAGCCTAAGAAAATCTGATAGGACGGCGAGGCATAAATAATGATGCCATCTTCATTTGTAATGACAATCAAATCATTTGTATTTTCTGTAATAAGACGAAATGTACGCTCAATATTTTTCAATTCCGTTAACATTCTTTTCTTGTCCGTAATATCATAGTTAATGGATAAATATTGTTCTGTCTTTCCAAACTCATCTTTTAATGGAACGATCGCTGCTTCTACCCATAAATCAGCATGGAATTTTGTACGGTAGCACAGCTCTCCTCGCCAAACTTTCCCCGCTTGCAGTGTTTTACGAATTATTTGTATTAAAACCTCCGTATTGTAACGAGGCTCGATTAATTTATACGATTGACCTATTAGCTCTTCTGCCTTAAAACCAGTCGCATTTAAAAATAGATCATTTACTTCTAGAATATTAGCATTACTGTCCAACACAGCAATGGACGCTGCAGAATTAAGAGCAGCCTTAAAAACCTCTAAACCATGAGATTTTGAACGTAACTCTGCTTTTTGTTCAGTGAATTGTGTGCAATCCTTCATAAGTAGAAAAATAGCTAAAGAGTTATCCCCTTGCATAACTGGAGATAGTGATATTAAATACACACGCTCTTTTTTATCCAGTGTATGAAGCTTGATAAGTTTTTCACCAATGTTTTCGCCCATAGCGGCTTTTTGTAAATACTTTTGTATGTTCTCTACTTCCTCTTTAGGAACAATCGGTAGATCAACGAATAATTGCTGTTTAACCGTTTCGGTATCTAATGCAAAGTCTTCCGTGAAGCTGGAATTTACTTCATAAATAGCCCCATCAGCTGATAAGATGACCGTAGAAAAAAAAGCATGATCAAACATGGAGCGTAGAAACAAAAACTTATCCTCGATACTTCGGTCATAGAGAATTTCTTTAGTGATGGCTAAGACATAGTTTTCTTCATTATATTCAAAGGGACGAACAGACGTTTCGTATTTTCGAACTTCTGATTGATAATAGGCATAATCCACATAATCAACTTGACTATGCTTAGTAATTGCTTGATTGTAATTTTCTTGAATTACAGAAATATTTTCACGACTTAAAGGAAGGGTCGAAAGCATCTTCCCAATCGCCTCATGTGATAACAAATCTCGAGCTGCTTTATTTAAGCGAATATATTGATAATCGTCTCCCACTTTTTTCATTAAAAAGACAAAATCTTTGCCAATAAACAATTCATTAAATAAATCTTCGCTTAAAAGATCTTTCATGCTGTCACCCCCTTAAGTCGTTAATATTAATATAGAATTTTTATATAGTTTTTGTTTATACAAAAAAATCAATACTACTATTATAACATAATTTTTTAAAACCGCCCTCCTAAAATTGGAAAAATTTTATCCTTTTAAGGCTATTTTTTGATAATTTACCTTTATGAAAGAAATAACATAATGCTAAAGAAACAAAATTCAAATGTTTTTACATTCAAAATTGATATTTTAGTCTTATTTCTCCTAAATATTACAAATAAACATAATTTAACAATTGATAAAATTATTGATTTTTCGGAATTTGCTGACTAATAAACTTATTTTTTGTTTGAGCGAGGAAAATGATTGCATAAAGCAGGATGATTGTTATATTATATTAAAAAAACTAGCCATTTTTCGGTATGGTCGAAAAATCAGTAAGACAGCGGGAGATTATGGATATCATAGTTTTAACGTCTAGTTCTTTGGGTTTTAATTCCAGTACGAATTTTAGTTTTCTTCTTTATGCTTTAAAGGAATTGTTTTAACTACCCTAGTAAAGGAGGCGTTTCGTATGCTTAAACATCGAGACCTACATGAATGTACAGAGCTTTATGAGCTATTATCACACCCTTCTGTTTTCCCTTTTGTCCGTCAAAAAGCCACATCAGCTGATGAATATTGGTTTATGACAAAACAACTGATTGAAGAAGAATCGAAGGGACTCGCTATTTCTAGAACAATTACTGATGACTGGGGTCAACCAATCGGCACCATTAGCATTCATGATGTGGAGGATGGTGCAGGCTTTTTAGGAACGTGGATTGGACTCCCTTACCAAGGTCAGGGCTATAACCAAAAAGCTAAAATGCTTTTTCTGAATGAACTATTCTTTGATTATAACTTCCATACGGTATTTCTCCGTATTCGTATTGAAAATATAAAATCACAACGTGCAGCCTTAAAACTACCCTATGTGATAAGTGCGAATGAAAGTCACCCAACATTATTAGCACAAGTTAATAAAGGCGAAGCACAATTTAATTTATATAAAATTCCAAAAGACTTGTTCTATCTTACAACAGCCAATCAAATGGCAGAAGGCGAAGAACAAGCGATGTAACTGTTATTTCATAAAAATAAGCTATGTGTTCTGTCGTCATGACAGGCACATAGCTTTTATTTTTGGACTTCCCTAGATTTTTTAGCTAAAAAGAGTCTATTTTTTATATTGTAAAATCAATTTCGCCATTTCATCTGGTGTTTTCGGTCTTTGTGTTTTTTCCATCGTTGCAACCATTTCTACTTTGCGCTCTGTTAGCACATGAACCGATTTTTTAAAGGATTCCTTCGTTAACTCTTCCTCTTGTAAGACTTCCGCGTACCCTTGGCGTTTAAATAAGTTGGCATTTAAAATTTGATCACCACGACTTTTTTGTGCAGATAATGGCACTAATAACATCGGTTTATGAAGTGCTAGGAATTCAAAAATGGAATTAGAGCCTGCACGTGACACGACAAAGTCTGCCGCATGCAATAAATCCGGTAATTCTGTTGTCACATATTCAAACTGCTTATAACCGTGCATCGATTCAAGTGATTCGTCATAATTCCCTTTACCACACAAATGAATGATCTGAAATTGTTTTACAAGCTCAGGTAAATTTTGACGAAGTGCATCATTCAAGACAACTGAACCTAGACTCCCTCCCATAACAAGAAGAACAGGCTTTAATGTTGTAAAGCCACATACCGATAACCCTTCGGCACGATTTCCCATAAATAGCTCTTGGCGAATAATGGAGCCTGTGCATGTGGCCTTTTCTTTCGGTAAGTGCTGCAATGTTTCTTCAAAAATCGTAAAGATGTGTGAGGCAAAAGGTAGCGCAATTTTATTGGCCAAGCCCGGTGTAACATCTGACTCATGAATGACTACTGGAACACCTGCAAGTTTTGCAGCCATAACTACTGGTACTGAAACAAAGCCACCCTTTGAAAAAATCACTTGTGGCTTCACTTTTTTGATAATACGAAAAGCCTGCATAATTCCAGCAAGCACTTTAAAAGGATCTGTAAAATTTTTCATTGAGAAATAACGACGCAATTTCCCACTTGAAATACCGTAAAACGGAATATCAGGAAACGCCTCGCCTATTAATTCTTTTTCAATGCCCTGTTCTGAGCCAATATAGTGGACATCATAACCTAGTTCTTGTAAAGACGGGATTATCGCTTGATTGAGCGATACATGACCAGCTGTCCCTCCACCGGTTAAAATGATTGTTTGTTGTTTCACATTAATTCTCCTATTCCTACCATACTACTTTTTGTTTACAGTCTTTTATTTTACTATATGCGAACGAAAAGATATAGATGAAGCTTTTAACTTTCTTCAGTAGGCCTCTAAACATCTGCTGAAATTAAGGAACTCATGCTAAGAACTTCACATCCTGCGTGACTAACAATGTGCAGTTGCTGTCGCTTCGCTTTCGCACAGTAAACATTTGTTGGTATAATACCTTCGGACGCAATTATTTTTCAATTTCCCTCCATTTTGTATGATATACTAATTAATTATGTTAATGAAGGAAGATATACACTATGAAACAAACCACTAGTTTAAAAGAAAAATATGCATTGATATTGAAAATTATCGTTCCCATTTTAGTCACGCAAGTCGCAATTTATCTTATTTCTTTCTTTGATATTTTAATGTCGAGTCGCTACGGTACCGCAGACTTAGCCGGAGTGTCAATAGGCTCATCTATTTGGATGCCTATTTATATAGGGTTATCTGGAATTCTTCTTGCGATCACACCGATTGTCTCACAACTTGTTGGAGCTAAAAAAGAGATAGAAGCAAAGAAGGCTGTTCAGCAAGGAATCTATGTAGCCATTTTACTAGCGGTACTTATTTTTATAGTATTACTAGTCGGAATGGATTGGATTCTTGGAAAAATGAATTTAGAAGCATCTGTACATACTATTGCTAAATCATATATTCACGCAATGTGCGCCGGTCTTTTACCACTCTTTTTATTTTTTGTCATGCGCTGTTTTATCGATGCACTAGGACAAACTCGCGTAACGATGATTATTACTTTACTAACAACGCCCATTAATATTGTGCTGAATTATATTTTTATTTTTGGCAAGTTTGGTGCACCCGAGCTTGGCGGAATCGGTGCAGGCGTTGCAACAGCGATTACATACTGGCTAGTTTTCTTTATCACAGTTTGGATTATTGCTAAACGCGTGCCCTTTGAACGCTTCCGCCTATTCCATGACTGGCCAAAATTAGAGTGGCTTCGTTGGAAGGAAATTTTAATCATTGGTGTTCCGATTGGCATATCCTTATTTGCAGAAACAAGTATTTTTTCTGCTGTGACGATGATGATGAGTAACTTTAGTACAGCAATTATCGCAGCTCATCAAATTGCTTTAAATTTTACTTCCCTCCTATATATGGTACCTCTTAGTATTTCGATGGGCGTTACGATATTAGTAGGTTTTGAAATAGGCGCTGGCAGAATGCACGATGCAAAACTCTATAGCAATTTATGTGTTGGCACCGCGATTTTATTTAGCTTTATTTCAGCTTGTATCCTGTTTATCCTTCGTGAGCCTGTTGCAAATATGTATACGAACGATGGTAAAGTGCTAGAATACGCCGTTCATTTTTTAATTTACGCCGCCATTTTCCAGCTTTCTGATGCTATCCAAGCACCTGTACAAGGAGCTTTGCGAGGTTATAAGGATGTTACAATAACCTTTATTATGGCCATCATTTCGTATTGGGTGATCGGCTTGCCTGTCGGGTATGTAATTGCCACTCATACAAACTTGGGACCTTTTGGTTACTGGATTGGGCTTGTAGCAGGTCTGACAACCGGAGCGATTACTTTATTAATACGTTTATTACTTGTTCAAAAAAGATATTCTAGGACAACCAAAACAACAATAGCAAACTAGACTTCGTTCTAGTTTGCTTTTTTATTATAGAAGTAAACTTTTTTACATAAAAAAAGATGCCCACTAAGTTTTTTACAACTTAGTAGACATCCTATCTTCAATGAAGCTATTATTATTTTTGGATAAATTGTTGTGTCCAGTAGTTGCCTGATTTCACATAGCCGACACCAATATGCGTAAATTTCTCATTTAAAATATTCGCACGGTGACCAGGTGAATTCATCCAACCTTGTACTACTTCTTGAGGTGTACGTTGACCCTGTGCAATATTTTCACCTGCACTCTTATACGTAATACCTAAAGCTTTCATTCGATCAAATGGTGAACCGAAAGTTGGGCTTGTGTGTGAAAAATAGTTTTTAGATTGCATATCTTGTGATTTTTCACGAGCAGCTGCCATCAATTGAGCATCCGTTTTAAAAGGTGCTAAACCAGCTTTTGTACGTTCAGCATTCGTTAATTTTACTACCTCTTGCTCAAAAGCATTCACATCTGAAGTAGTTGTTGATGGTGTAGATTGAGTTGGTGCAGTTGTTGTATTATCTTTTTGAGTTGTTTGTGTATTGTTATTTGTTGCTTGATTATTTTCTGGTGCTTGTGTTTCTTTTGATGGTGCTTGTGTTTGTGGTTGATTTACAAACCACTTATGATTTGGCCATTGGTTTGACCATTGATTTGACCATTTATAATTATAAACTTTATTACAGTCTGTAGTTGTGTTCCCCTCTGTAGTATTTGCTGCAGCGGAAGCCATTTGAATTGGAGCTGCTAATAAAAATGTTGCACAAATTGCAGTTAGTGTTTTTTTCATTTTTGCAATTCCTCCTTCTCTGCAACCAATCGTAAAGTACAAATTTAATAAATTTCTTGCCAGCATTTGCTAACAACACCATCAGAGAAATAAATTCGCATCAAATAGAGGATTGTTAACAATAATTTTTAGCAAGTTTCACCAGCCTATGAAATACTTACGTTACAAATAGGGTTGACACCTCTAAAAAACTAGCAACTATTTTCAACATTCTCATAGAAAGTTTCATACAAAAACAAGTTCCCTCTATTTCACTTATCAAAAAAAATCTGCATTGATTACAACTTTTATAAGACGACAGAAACATTCGTGTCTTACAAGTAGAAATCTGCAGATTTATATGTCCATATAGAGAAGCCTATTTTTTAATGAAGACCTATTATGTTTAAGTTACTTACATTTTCACCAATGATAACGAGTTTTGCGGGCATTTTTACGTACTCTGGAAGCCATTGGACCATGCCATACGCATATTGAAACAGCATGGGATTTTTGATACCTTCAATGGGCACATAGCCTTTCATTCGATATACAGTTTCAGGCAATGTACATACCCAATCCTCAAATTGCTCCTGTGTAAAATCAACGTCCTTAAATTCAACTAATCGTGAACCGAGATTCATTGATGCGATTGGAGCCTTTATAACATCTTGTTGATCCACCTGAGCTGTTGCCTTCAACCCTTCTAATAAATGTAACGGTACTCGCCCATTCGTCGTTTGCAAAATAAAGGCATGAGGATTAAAGCCTTGTAGCTCATAAACAACCCTTGCCTGCTCTGCCTCTGTTAATAAATCCGTTTTGTTAGCTAGCAATAAATGCGCGTGACGGATTTGTTCCATAAATAAAGAGCGTACTTGCGGTGTTAACGTCTCTCGATTTAACCACAGCTTTGAGTCGGCAACCGTGATAATTCCTTTGACATTTAGCTTTTCCGCAAATAACGGTGAATACACGGCATCTAATGCTTCAACAGGATGTGCAGCACCTGTTGTTTCAATAATTAGGACATCAAAGTCACTATCTAATAGAAGAGATTGAATTTGTGCCTCTGTTTTTTCGGCGCCAGAACAGCAAATGCAACCCTCTAGCATTTCCTTGAGTGGAATATCCTTTTCCACAGCCTGTGAGTCAAATGGTAGCTTGCCAAGCTCATTCATAATGACTGCAGGCTTTAAATTTTTTTCTTTTAATTGTCGAATAACATCTGTTAGCATGGATGTTTTCCCGCTACCTAAAAAGCCACTAAATAAGTATACGTCCTTCATATTTATTACCTCCATATAAAAAGCTGTCGCAAAAGGCCATTAGAGACGCCTGATGCAACAGCTACTTTGTTAGTTTGAGTTTACTCTGTTTTTGCTGGTGTACTCGTAAGCAGTTCTTTTGCTTTTAACAATTGAGGATCCTCTGCTTTTATTTTAGCACGTAATGCTTCCATTAAAGCATACGTTGTATCGCCAGTTAAAACACCAGTTTCTTCTAGTTTATTTGCAGCTTGCAGTTTTTTCACTGCACGTTCTGTATTTTGATCAAAAATACCGTCTACCTTCCCAGGCTCATATCCTAGAACTTCTAGCATCTCTTGTGCCGCTTTTACAGAGTTTGACTGCACGCCCGTTTTCATTTCAATTGATGGATCTAAATAAGGTAATGATGCATAAGATGGGTATGACACTTTAACATCTGGAGCTATACCTTTTTCATGAATCCAGTTACCATTTGGTGTTAGCCATTTAGCTGTTGTAAATTTAAGGTTAGAGCCATCTTTTAATGGCGTGATATTTTGCACTGTACCTTTACCAAACGAAGTTTCACCCACAATTTTAGCACCGGCAGATTCTTTTAGTGCACCTGCTAATATTTCAGAAGCAGAAGCACTACCACTATCGACTAGCACTGTCACTGGAACATTATATTTTTTACCAGCAGTAGCTTTTGTAATTTCCGGCTCTCCGTTTTTTTGTTGCACTTGTACAATCGGTTTACCTTCCGGAACAAATAAATTCGAAATTTCGATTGCGTCAGTTAAGAAGCCACCCGGATTTTGTCGTACATCTAATACGATACCTTTTAAGTCTTTACCTTCGTAGTCAGAAAGAATTTTTTCAAATTCTTTTGCTGTATTTTCACTAAATGACGTAATTTGGATATGGGCGATACCGTCTTTAAGCATTTCCCCGTAAACCGTTTCAACCGGAATTTCATCACGGACAATCGTCATATTAAGAGGTTCAGCATTTCCTTCTCGTTTCACGGTTAATTTTACAGGTGTTCCCTTTTCACCACGAATACGTGCAACCGCTTCAGATGCACTTAACCCATGGATACTTTTCCCATCAACAGTTAAGATAATATCTTTCGGTAATAGCCCAGCCTTTTCAGCGGGTGAATTTTTAATAGGTGACACAACTGTAATAGCACCGTTACGCTCTTGTATTTCCGCACCAATTCCTTGGAAACTAGAAGATAAAGTAGAATTTAATTGATCTGCTTCTTCCTTCACTAAGAAATCAGAATACGGATCACCTAAAGCGTCAAACATACCATTAATAGCACCATCGACCACTTTCGCATCGTCGATATCTTTGTAATAGTTTTTTTTAAGCAAATCATAGGCTTCGTACAATTTTGAAAATTCCGGACGTCCTTTCGGTACTTTCACTTCAACTGCTTTCTTATCTCCGAATGTTAACGCAAATATCGTTAAGCCTGCCGTAATAAGGATTGTAAAGAACATCAGCATGATAAATTTAAACGGTTTCATTTGTATAAAACGTCCTGCTGGTTTGACCCCAGCAGGTGGTGTTTGTTCTGGCTGCTGTTCGATACTATCTTTTTTCTGTTCATCCATCTTGATTGTCACCACTCTCATATACACTAACTTGTTGTCACACTATTACCATCTTAACAGGTTATAGGGAAGACGAAAAGAAAAAGACTGTCAAAATTTCACGACAAATCTTGTCCTACAACAATCTTCCTAAAATCCAGCATTTCTTAAACATTTTATTGTTAAGTACATTATTCTATGTAGATGTGATTGCCTTAGATTTTGTAAAAGTAAAGGTACCTTTGAAGCACTTTTCTAAAGGCACCTTTATGATCTGCTAAGTTGAAGGTATATAATGGTACTGCTTTTCTATTTTACCCGTTTCATCCATGCAGTCAACTAAAATCCTCAAGTATATTAGAAATTAACTTCTTATGCATCTTTAATATACGTAACTTGCGCCAATTTAGCATTTTTTATTTTAATCTCTGCATTTTTTGCTGCATTAATCCCTGTAAAAGTGCCTGTTTTTATTCGATAATATGGATCATCCTTCTCAATATAAACAAGCCAGCCAAATGATTTTTTCATCACCTGCGCTGCACTTTCCGCTGCTTTAAGCGTACTATACGTTCCGGTTAAAATACGATACTTGCGCGTTTCTACTGGAGGAATTTGAACATCTCCAGCTTTTTTAACCATGTCCATGAATTGAGTCCAAGATACTTTTCCAGCCCGTATATTACGGGGGCAATTTTTCCCACTAAAATGATTGTGTTGCACAATATTTTGAACTGTAATTTTTTCATCTTTTATAATTTTTGCGATAAGACTAGCCGCATTTTCGACAGCTTTTAAATAATTCCCATCACTATTTACGCAAATTTCCACTTGAATACCTTGGCTATTTCCGACATAAGTCCCTGTCGCCCAACACTCCCAAAAATGTTCAAATGATTGTACAGCTTCCTGATCATCTACTTGCCAATGCCAGCTAGCTTCCCTACTGTTGCCGTTTATCTGTAGACGAGCATGAGCGTCAGCATCAGCTCCAACGCTAGTATTATCCGTTTCATGAACGACAAGATATTTTTTTGCATTATTTTTACCATTTGTCATTTTTAATGCTTGCGAAGTTGGCACTAGTTTTTGGCGAATTGTTACCAAAGGTTTACCCTCCTTCCTTTTGTCATATAAAAAAACCTATCATTGACCTTGTAATCAAACGATTTTTTCATACAAGAATCAAAGATAAATATTTATTTCTCTCTATAATATGACCCTTTGGTAACTTCTTTCTATGTCTTTATAAGCATTAATCCCCACAGTTTTCTAACAAAATCCATATAAGTTTGTTTACTTTATACGGTGTATTTTTACATAATTGCTTTTATTTTTTTAAATACAGAGTGTATTGTTAGTCGATGAAAAGTAAGAAGTTGCCCCTTATAAATAACAGAAAAAATACCGTAAGGGGTTGGTGATAGTTCCATCAACTCTTCTCTATCTTTAAGTTCAATAAGTTCAACTGGTATAGTCAATTTATTTGCAGCAGCTATAATATTTTCAGTTGCAATTTCAACATATGGACATTGGAATGAACGTAAAACCGTTAAGCCGTTAAATTTTTTTAATCTTTCTTCCCAATCATTCGGAAAATATGGTTGTTCGGCTTCGCTGCTTAAAGAGTAAACAAGTAATTCAAAATCATATGGTGCTGTATCAATAAGTTGAAAACCATTATTCAAAAAAATCTCTTTACTTGGCGCCCAAGACGTTTTTGAATTTGTAATGACAACAATACCTTTTTTGCTTGTTTTTTTTGCATCCTCTATACATTTACTCAATAATCGTGTGCCGTACCCTTTCCCAACTTCACTTACCCATAAACAATGAATCACTAAATAACCATCCGCATGAACCACTCTAGATGAAAATTCAGCTTCTGTATATTCAATAAACCCTACTTGTTTTTTATTGTCGATTACTTGCACATATTTCAAGCCCTCTTCAAATCTATTGTTCAGCCATTTGTTCTTATTTAAATATCCGCTTGATTTCTTCTTACTCCTAAGACAAAAACTCCCCATTCCCTCTATAAGTTCATTATTATATTCTACTAATTCAACATTACACGACAATACTATCCCCCCCTATTCATTAGGGTGATTATACCCCTTTTTGAATTATAAATATAACGTATGGTTGATTTCCGTTCCGACTGAGCGCTTCGTAGCTGACGCTTCGCTTTCGCACAGATAGAACATTGCCCCCTGCAGCTTAGCTTTCGCTACAGAGCAAAGCTTCCTGGGGGCGTCAGTCTCCACTACAATCAACAAATCTTCATAGTATTTGTACTATTAAAAATCATTCCTAGAAAACAAAAAAATCAGGCTATTTACATCTTTAGCCTGATTTCAATATGAAAAATAATTTATAAATTTTTAACAATTATTTTTTTGAAATTTTGAAATATAGCACAAAAAAACAATGTAAAAGTACAAATTTTTTTATTTTAAATAATATGGAAATTTATTTGTTTTTGACTTTTTTCCTCTGCGCTTCGAGTAATTCAGAAACTGTGACAAATCGATATCCTTGCCTTTCAAGTTCAGGAATTATTTTTTCCATCGCTTGCACAGTTTGATGACGGTTTCCGCCTCCATCATGAAAAAGAACGATATTTCCTTCTTTGACACCGTTTAGCACAGTGTTAACAATTCTAGTAGTTCCTGGACTTCTCCAATCTAAAGTATCTAAATGCCATGACCACATAACAACTTTATAGCCTTCTTTAGCAATCGCTTCAATCATTGCATCTGAATACTGCCCTTCTACTGGGCGAAATAAAGTAGGCTTAAATCCTGTGATGTTCTGAATGACGTCATTCGTTTGATTTATTTCCTTTAGTAAATTCGGAACATTCGTCCTTAAAGGATGCGAAAATGTATGGTTGGCTAGTTCATGACCTTCCTTATACATTCTTGATATTACCTCTGGATTCTTTTGCGCATTTTGACCAACAATAAAAAAAGTAGCTTTCGCATTATATTTGGCTAATAAATCTAAAATCTGAGATGTGTACTTCCGATGTGGTCCATCATCGAAAGTAAGGGCAACAATTTTTTCATCCGTATTGATCTCCCAGACAATTTGCCCCGCTTCTTCATAATACTTCCTTCCTTTATTTTCATATTTCTCTGCACCGACTTTCACATTAAAAAAGGAGACAGCTAAAAGGCAAATAGGTAATAAAAACAGGAGTTTTTTCAAATTTTCACTTCCTCAAATAAAATATTTAGTACCTTATTATTTGAGGAATGCTAAAAAAAATGCTCTTTTTTGATTTTTTTGTTACGGTGAGTTCTTTAAATCAAATTGTCATTAAAGGTTGTCCTTTTACCTACTTATAAAAACTTAAATAATAGTCAATTAATTTAATGACTTCGTATATTTTTTTATATTCTTTTTCTATTTTATAAGAAATAAACAATACAGCTAAATTAAAACTCAAAACTGCTATAGCAACGATTTGGACAAGTGAGATTCCAGTCATCAATTTAATATTGATTGCTGAGGCAATTATTGTGATCAATGATAAAATTACACCACACAATGTAATATAAATCGGCTTAGATCGAATAATTTCATTTGCTTGCAATTTCAAAACATCTAGTAAATATCGAATTTCTTTCAATTTATATTGTTGATCAAAAATCACGAAATATGACATATAAACATCGTTTGTTATATTTTCATTCAGTATATTTTTATGAATTTTTCTCACTAATCGATCACAAAAATCTTTATCTAATGCTTTTTCAGGTATGAATAGTTCCTCTTTATTTTCAAAAACATTTGTGCCGGGATGCTTCAAACCCCTCATCCTCTCATACTGGTTTACCTGATTTAATGACCTTATTAAGAATAGAAAACTCTTTTATAGTCAAAACATAGTCACCCAAATTTTTCAGATATTTAAATTATATGAAGGGATGGAAAGGTAGTATGTTATTTTGGGTGAAATTTTATTGTAAGTTTAATAACTGCAGGAAACATACATAAAGTTCCTTAGTAAAGTTGTTGATACACAGCTAATGCATCCGTAATATTAAACTGCTCTGTTCGTGAATCACCTTGAGCACCTACTGTTACTAGAATATACTCCTCGCCTTTAATTGTTGCTAAACTTGCTAAACATAATCCTGCTTGCTCTGTGTAGCCAGTTTTGCCGCCAATTATTTCACCTCTCGTATTTTCAATAGCATTCAAATTTTTAAACATTCGACTCGTCACCGTCATTCCCTCTGGATGAAGATTTGTTGACTTTATTGAGTATCTTTCCGCTGTATAGATATCTCGAAAGGTGTTATTGGTTAAAGCATATTGTAAAAGTATCGAAATATCTTTCACACTCGTATAATGATTAGGATGATGGAGTCCTGTTGCATTCGTAAAATGTGTGTTTTTCATCCCTAACTGTTTAGCTTTTTCGTTCATTAACTTTACAAATTTACTCTCCGACCCAGTTATGTAATCGGCTAAGCCAATAGAAGCATCCGCACCTGAAGGTAGCATTGAACCATAAAGTAAATCCTCTGCTGTTACCTCCTCATTAGGAAGAAAGCCTGCCATAGAAGCATTTTCTTCATATAAATTCTTAAATATACTTTTAGGAAGTAAAATCTTTTCCTGTAAATTCGGGATATTTTCAATGGCAACTAAAACCGTCATGATCTTCGTCAAAGAAGCAGGATAAATGATTTCGTCACTATCTTTGTCCAGTAAAATCTTATTTGTGTCTAAGTTCACTAATATAGCATTGGAGCTATGTAAATTTACATCAACATTTATTTCACTTTTCTTTGGCATTTCCAGCTGAGTATTATCTATTTCTAGCTTAGAATGTTGAAATGGATATTCTTTTACAAACATGTACACCAGAAAAATAATCATCAGTAAAATTAAGCTATAAAATCCTTTTATTTTAAACATAAAAACAACTCCTTCTTTCTATGCCTCTATTGAAACATAAAAGAAGGAGCTCTTTTTTAATAATCTATTATAGAATTCTTAAGGTTTCTTAAGAAATTGTTGGAAGCATAACAGTGAAAACTGTTTTTTCATCATTACTTGAAGCTGATATTGTTCCTCCATGAGCATGGACTATTTCATTGGCAATTGCAAGACCAAGCCCAGCACCACCTGAATGAGTCGACCTAGCGGAATCTAAACGATAAAATTTTTCAAAAATCATCTTTAATTTTTCTGGTGGAATTATTTTCCCCTTATTGGTAAATGAAATAATTGTCTGGTCATTTTGAAGGTGTGCGCTAATATGAATTATACTGTTATCATCGCTATATGCTATGGCATTTTTTAAAATATTATTAAATACCCTCGCTATTTTATTAGCATCCGCGAAAACCTTTATTTCTCCCTCGATATTCACAATTGCTTGCTGTCCTTTAGGGGCCAATAAGGGATAAAATTCATCTGCCAATTGCATTAACATGTAATTTAAATGAATGGATTCTTTATCTAGAATAATGGTCTGTAAGTTAAATCTAGTGATTTCAAAAAATTCATTAATCAATTGTTCTAGCTTATATGATTTTTCTAATGAAATCTTCACATACTTTTCTTTTTGCTCTATAGGCATGTCCTTTGCCTCATCCAACAAACTTAAGTAACCAATCATAGATGTTAGTGGTGTTTTAATATCATGTGCTAAGTAAACTACAAGATCATTTTTACGTTGCTCAGCCTCCTGTGCATCCTTTGCCCTTTTTTCTAATTTATTTTTAGCATCATTTAATTTTTTCTCCATAAAATCTAACTCAGAAGGAAGACTTATTTCCTGATTCGATTCCTCTGAAAGCATATTAACACCTATGGCAATTTGGTTAAAATACTTCGTAAATCGAGAAAGTGCAAAATAAAAAATTACTAACAGCAAAATAATTAAGCCTATTGCTAACCAAAAAGACTTATTTTGTTGAAATAAAATCCCATAGGCTCTCTGTGCCGAATAATAGTCAAGCTGTAGCACGTTTTCACAAAATCTAATAAACCAATCTGCGAAAGGGGCTTGTAAGACACCATCAATAAACACATAGCTTATAAAATAGCCAACCAACAATGCTATTACTAAAATCAGCAAAATCTGAAGCATTATAGTTCTTTTTAGCTTTCCAAAGTCATTTTTCAATGGTATATCCAACTCCCCAGACAGTTTTAATGAATTTAGGGTTCTCTGCGGAATCATTCATCTTTTCTCGTAAATGCCTAATATGAACCATTACCGTATTGTTACTGCTATAATACTTCTCGCCCCATATTTCCTGAAATAGTTCTTCTGATGAAACGACACGCCCTCGATTTACACATAAAAACCACAATATGGAGAACTCAGTAGGAGTAAGAGACAGTTGTTTTTCATTTAACATACATTTTCGAGTTTTTTGCTCTAAAATTAAGCCTGAAAAATCAATAATCGCTTCATTTTGTAATATCCCCTGATGATTGTACTTGGTAAATCTGCGAATTTGAGCCTTAACCCTTGCAATAACCTCCAATGGACGAAATGGTTTTGTTATGTAGTCATCAGCTCCTAAAGTAAGCCCCGTTATTTTATCTATTTCCTCTTCTTTCGCTGTTAACATAATCACCGGATAATGATATTGTTCCCGAATTCTTCGGCAAATTTCAAAACCATCGATTTCAGGCATCATTACATCAAGAATAGCAAGATCCAATTTGATCGAGTGTATACACGCTAACGCTTCCTGAGCATCATAGAATTTATAAACATTAAAATTTTCATTTTTTAAATAAAGCTCAATTAAATCTGCAATTTCCTTTTCGTCATCAACTACAAGAATATTTATATCCATACTCATAACCACCACCCTTATTCAAATATTCATTTTTCTTCAAAACCTAGATTTAACAATATTCCCAGAGGGTTCTACTAATCATCCAACATCATATCATTCCGTTAAACTTACTGTCATGCAAAGTCTTATTATTTAAGAAAATCTAAAGAATTACAAAAAACCACTCGTTTGATAACGAAGTGGTTTAAAGAATTAGTATGCTGACATATACGTCATTAAGGTGGTTTCATTACCTTGCTTGATCATCATAATAGGCTTCATTAGCAGCCTTCTCATTAGTGCCTTTTAAATAAGCTAAAATCATATCAGGACGTTTCAGTAACAACCAATCACCGTAATGGTCAAATCGTCTGCATGAAGTAATCATTCCATTTTTAATTGTTCCGTATTTTTTCATGTTCTTCTTGCCCCATTGTTTTAAACGCTTTGCAAAATCAGCATCTTCAGCCATTAGCATATTCTCGTTAAACCCTTTGATTGCTTGAAAGTCTTTTTTATAGCACCAAAAGATCCCTACAGAGATAAAACCATACTTTAATAGTAAGGGGAAAATTAATAACATGGAAGACACTACTATACCCAAGGACATTCTTTCAAAATGTCCGTTCACACCTCCTCCTATATATTGATTGGATGCTAAGTGCTTTTCAACCTCAGTTAGCATGTGTTCTGTCATTCGAGTATCAGCATCAATTGTAATTAGAATTTCACCTTTTGCTAGCGCAGCTCCAGCATTTCTAATTTTGGATAAATTTTTATCGTTATTTTCCAATGTCACGCAATTATAGGACAGTGCTATCTCTTTCGTTTTATCCGTACAACGATTTAGCACGACAATAACTTCTACTTGATTTTTATAAGGTTGTGCAGACTTTGCTATTGACTCTAAACACCCACCAATATAATTTTCTTCATTATGAGCAGGTATTATAATAGAAAATTTCACATCTCTATCAGGAACATCTTTTATAAATAGTGTATTTTCCGACATATAAAATCTCCCCTTTATAATTAGTCTCGTTATTTTAAATTAAGTATACATTGTAGAGATTTACTTTAATTTTTTATTTTTGGTTTTTTATGTCTATTTTGCATCCATTATCACACTGATGCCACCATCATTAGGAGTGGGGCTCGCTGTTTCTGTTGCTATGTTTTCGAAAACATCTGCTGTTTGAAGATAAATGGTCAAAAAAAGAGTTGGTTTATGATGACCAACTCTTGATTCTAATTTCGGATACCCTTCATGAGTCATTAGAAATCTTCTTATCTAATCTACTTAAGGCGAAAATCGCGGATGAAAAAATAAATATACCTGTACATAGCCATAATGCTATGCCATCCCATTGACCGTTTAATAATGTGATGTTCGTGAGGATTATAAGCTGCATGAGACAAGTTGCTATATAAAGAACTAAGGAATGGTTCATGTCAACACCTCCACTCAAAAAGCAATCCATTTATCATGTATATTCAACAAATATATGAAATATCCACATAACAAAAACACTGCAATATATGATTGCAGTGCTCTTAAATGGTATCGGTTTAGCTTCCAAATGCAAAGATTAGCTCTGTCTCACAAACTATTTCTCCGTCAACCGTTGCAATACCACGTCCCTTACCAACGGCACCTTTTAAGCGGGTAATTTCTACTTCAAGACGCAGTTGATCACCAGGTTTAACCTGTTTTTTAAAGCGGCAATTATCAATACCAGCTAGTAATCCAAGTCTCCCTTGATTCCCCTCTTTTGTAAGCATAATAATGGCACTTACTTGAGCTAAAGCTTCAACAATTAACACACCTGGCATCACTGGATAATTAGGAAAATGTCCATTAAAAAATTCTTCGTTGATTGTTACATTTTTAATGGCAACTGCTCTCTTTCCTTCTTCTAATTCTAATACTCTATCTACTAACAGAAAAGGATACCTATGTCTTAAAACTTCTTGTATTTGTTGAATTTCGAGCATCTAAAAACCTCCAAAAATATTATCACCTAATTCTATCATTAATTCTTAGTAGTTGATACTATATTTAAGTTAAATAATAAAATAAAGGACACTTCCCTTTAGATGAGACATATAGCACATCCTGCATTTAATATAATATTTCAACAATATAACATTATACAAATATAACCATATCATTTTCTGATTTTTACAAATAGATATTTTCATTCTTTTCGGTATTTCATTATCGACAGGTATATAAAAGATAGCATATAATATTTTTTGCATTCATTAAGTTAATTTTATTATTCTCTTAACTGAATGTTTAGTTTATTAGAATAGGATGGATAAACATGTTATCTTTTATTGCAATAGTTCTTCTCTTATTTTTAATTCCTGGTCCTGCTGTGATTATTACGATTACACAAACGCTAAAAGGTGGAAAAAAGAACGGTATTTTCACTGCACTAGGCATTGGGCTTGGTGACTTAGTTCATACGTTAGCAGCAGTTTTAGGTTTATCAGCAATTTTGATGAAATCTGCCACTGCATTTGAGGTAGTGAAATATATCGGTGTTGCATACCTTGTTTATTTAGGTATTCAAATGCTACTAACAAAACCACAAAAAATAGAAAAGCCAACTGTTGAACAGAGTCCAGCAAATACTTCGTTCCGACAAGGTTTTTTAGCAGAAATATTAAATCCAAAAACTGCATTATTTTTCTTAGCATTTTTACCACAGTTTGTTCAGCATAATGGCCAATCCATCACTATACAATTATTAATTTTAGGCATTACTTTTGTTGTGATGAGTGCTTTGTATACTATATTGTTAGCTATTATTACAAGCTTTATTGGCGAAAAAATCTTTACGAAGACATCAAACAATGGTTCGCGTTGGATTGAAAAAGCTGTTGGTTTCGTTTATATAGGTCTAGGCGTTAAATTAGCACTTCAAACTCAAAGTAGATAATTTATTTTTTTAAGGGAGAACACGATAAACGTGATCTCCCTTTTAAATTAGCACTATGGACAAGCATATTGTAAGGGTGCAACTAAAACATGCTTTTTATCGTCAGATACATATTTCTGATTACTTTTGTAAAAAATTAAATAAGTCTTTCAAGTAATGTATTTGCATAAAATCCTAACAGTGCAGTTATTATGTACAAGCTTATAGACCTTTAGCTAGTCTAAGGTCTATAAGCTGCATTGTTGATTATTGCTTTTTACTGTTTTGGTGTATTCGCGGTAAGTGGATTACTGTTTGCTACCAATTGTACTGGTGTCGTACCTTGTTGAGAAGACTGTGCCATTTGTTGTGCATTATCCATTAGCCCAAAGCGTTTCATTACACCAAAAATAGCCGCGCCTCCTATAATGCCCCATGCTAAAAATCTCACCGATGAAAGCCTCCTTTCTCAAATCGAATTTTTTAAAACAGCTTTAGTATTGGAAATTCTATGCGGTTTATACTGTGTTAACTATACGAGTTTTTATAAAATTTACAGATTATTTGCAATAATAACAGAATATAGTAGAATAAAATGGTATAAAATTTGAATCGGAGGTAGAACATGAATATTAAATTTGCAACATTAGAAGAAATGCCACAAATAGAAATATTATATGAAGAACTGTTTTTAGAAATGTCAAAACTTCAACCTCAATACATAGCACCTGCAAAACAAGATGTAGAGTTTCTTAAAAACATAATTTTGGGAGAAAAATCAGACATTTTTGTTGCTGAATTAGATAACAACATTGCCGGATTTTTATTAATTCAAGAATTAGCTACCCCTCCATATTCTTGTATCGTACAGCATAATTATGCATATATTATGGATATAATAGTTGGTAACCAATACCAAAGTAAAGGCATCGGTTCCCTATTGCTACAAGAGGCAAAAAAATGGGCAGAAGAGCGTAAATTAGATTACTTGGAGTTAAGCGTTTTAGCAGAAAATATTGGCGCTATTAACTTGTATGACAAACATGGATTTAATGAAACGAGCCGTACTATGCGATTAGAACTTTAAAATTATGTATGAAATTAGAGCCTGCATTGAAAAAAGCAGGCTCTTTTATATTAGAATGTTAATATTTCGCCTGATTATGTTTACTTATAACCTCTAAACTCCGTTAATTAAAATCTTTCCACGTAAAATCAATACTTAATATACCAATTGGAAGCTCGCTAGCTATATAGTTTTTTCCAAAGGCTACTTTCGGGTTACGGAAACATACAAGATTATTATAATAACCAAAAGCTCTGCAAATAGACGGACGAGCCGAATGGATTCCACATCGATCCTTTATTTCGTCATAAAAAATACAGGTTCCATAAAAACGTTGTTGATTTTTTTAAATCTAGGCTCAACTTTTTAGGCATCTCTTTGATTTTCTTTTGAATTTTCTTTAACTCTTGTTCTGTAATTGGAACAGGCCCACAACACAACCCTCTACAGCCTTTACAAGGTAATTCTTCCATAAGACAATCATCTCCTAGAAAAAGCAAGTGTTATAATTCGTTCTTTGATTTGGATTCTCTAGTTCAGTAACTCAACTTAGTCAAAAAAATAGGACTCTCCCGGCCAGGAGAATCCTAATTTACACTTATAATTAATAATTGTAAATTATAAAATATACAAATTATTTTGTCAATAGGGAAATTTACACAATTACAAGTAGCTAGCAACATATTCAATAATATTTATTTAAAAAACCAATGATAACGTTATTTATTTTTTCTAAATAATCATCTGAAGGGAAATGTCCCATATTAAATGCGTGAAAAATAGTCAAATTTGGTATGACTTGTTCAGCTCTTTTTTTGATTATCTTTTCTGGAAAGAAAATATCCTTTTCTCCAGCGATAATTAATGTAGGAGAAATGTAATTTGTTAATTCTTTTCTATCAGTTAGTTTTGGCATTTCTTGTTCTAATTTTACGTAACGAAAAATATCTCCAATAATCTGCCGATCCACTTCCTTCATGCAACGAGCAGACATTTTATCGGCAATTTTCTCAAGATACTTAGATGACAAGGTTTTTTTAAAAAGCAGTAATGGGATTAAGATATGTTGAATCATCTCCATTTTAGAGCCCAGTTTTAATCCAGCTGGCGAAACAAGTGCAGCACAATCAATTCTATCTGGCATATAAGTAGCTAGCCTTAAAATGATACCCGCTCCATACGATGGCCCTACGAAAGCACATTTTGCAACGTTAAAATAATCCATCAATTCAGCTATCCACTGTGCAAAGCTATTATCCTTAGCTGAAATTCTCTTTTGCTCACTATATCCCGGATGACCAATCGTATCAGGTGCATATACTCTATATTTTTGTATTAACGGCTTAAACCAAGATAATGTCATCGGATTAATGCAATTCCCACCTTGGAAGATAAACAATGGCTTTCCTTCTTTTGGACCCGCTATTAGCACATGTGTTTTTCCAATGTCTGTATCCACAAAAGCTCTTTCAACTTCAAAATCAAAAGAATTTAAATACTGTTCATAATGACTTAAAATTTCCAATCTACCTTTATCACTATTATAAATTGAATGCTTCATTAGATCCCTCCTGCATTAATTTTACAGGATTTAGCTAATTTTCATACCACTTTCTTTAAAATGTGTGCTCTTCACTTCCTGCACGAATATATGTGCAGCAATTCCTTTTTCATTAATAAAGCTTCTTAAATCAACTTTGATAATGTCCTATGATTGACCGCTTCCATATTGTTTTAAAAACCAATGATAACTGCTTTGGAATCTAGTGTTTAGCATTTGCGCTGCTTCTCGAATCGTATCTTCATTTTGCACCACCTAGAATCTCCATCTATTTCATAGGTGGAAAGATCGAAATAATCTTGTCATTCATCTTTTTATTTCCATTCTAAATGTTCTTGCGCTCTCATTTTTCAATAAATAGTTCTCGTTACTAGTGACAAACGAATTGTCATATGTAGCACTTAATAAATCTTCTATCGTAATTTTTTTGACATCATGCTTTCCCAATATACTATGTTCTGAAATCAAAATCTGCAATCCAAGGTCCTATCAACTCTTTCCCATACATCAATCTCTTCAGCAAACGAGATAGTCGCCCCTAAACAAAATAGGTAAGCGACCTTTTGGCAACCGACTATGTTTCGCCTTATGAAAAATAACCGGTCCTTTCTGTTTATCCAAATCGAGTTAGACAACTCGTACGACTGTTGTATTAACGGTTAGCACATTTGAGCCGACGAGAACTTCACTCGTAATGTCACGATCAAAAAAATATCGCGCTCCCCAATCCCAAGTTCCGCTGCATCTTTGCAAAACTTTCACAGTGTACTATTCACACAAGAATATAAAAGAAAAATTTTTACATTTATTTTTCTAAATCGATATTATTTTGAGGTTCGCTGTTATCTTTAGCTTTAATTACAAATGGTTTTTTTTTTTTCATCCATTAAAAGATCTATGATATTTTGCAATTTTGATTGTAAAACCAGTTCCTTTTTAGTAACAGAGTCTAGTGTTCTACGTACACTATCATTAACATTTAATAAATCCGTAATAGAAGATGGATGTTTTAAACCTGGAATCAAGCCTAATGCATATTGAATCTTTTCACCTTCTGCATTAATAATATGGCTTAATCCTAGCTCTTCAAAAGCAATAGACGCTAATAATAAATTTAAAACATTATCCCTGGTAATTGTAATTGAAGCTGTGATATTCGGTATATTCGGAAAGCTCATAAAAAACCCCTTTCACTTATCAATTTTATAATTACTGTTCATTGTATGACGTGTATTTCGATTTATGTTATATAAATTGTCAAATCAGGTCGAAAACTTGATAATTACCTCGGCATATTGGAATTAGATACCGATTAAATTGCAAGAAAAACATCATCATTTCGTTTCGATACTTTCTAAAATCGATCGAAACATTCTAATTAGCATACCCCCTATTTATCTAAATCAAATTCTCCTATGGAACTTCTAAAACGATTTTCTTTTAATTCAAACCCATTAATTCATCAGTTGCTTCCTTATAATTAGGATATATTTCAAGTGCTTTTAGAAGTAGTTTTTCATACATTTCATGATTCCCTTTTCTTTTAAAACATAACGCTTGATAAAATAAAGCTTGGTATGACCCTGTACCAGACATCGTTAAATATGCTAGGTTATTCTCTCCTAATGAAAGACAATGTTCTAGGGTTAAAATACACTCATTAACCATACCTTCATGATAAAGAGCGACGGCTTTATAAAAGTATAAATCCACATAGTCTGGATATAGAAGAATTGCTTTATCAATCCCTTTTAATACTTCTTTAAAGGATTCGGTAGTTATTAATATAGAATATTTAAGATTATATATAAGCGACGGCGGCATTAAACCAGCAATCAAAAATCTTTTAATAGACTCATTACAATATATAAAAGCCCTATCGAAGTTTTTTTGTCGGTAATATTCACTAGCAAGATGATATTCCATCCATGGGCTATGTTTCTCGTTTTTAATTTCTGCATGAAGCAAGTTCATATTCCGTTCATTTTTTTTCTTTTTCTCTGTTACAGATGTTAGGTATCCTAAATGGTGAATCTTTATAGGGAAATGTTTCGTTTTATAAACATCCGTATTCACATCATTTAAATTTATTGTTTCATGAATACTATTTTCAAATTTTAAACCTAGGTGATTTTTAAAAAGCCTGGACTGAGCCATGGTATAAGTTCTACTTTCATCTCTTTTATCACCGTAATAATTAACTAGTTCTAAAGATAAGATATCTGCATTTGATTCTTTGATATATTTATGAAAATCATCTCTATCAATACTATCAAGAAATTCATCTGCATCGAGTATTAATATCCAATCACCTGTTGCATTTTCAAGACTGATATTTCTTGCCTTTGCAAAATTATTATCCCATTTATGTGAGATTACTTTTCCTCCAAAATTCTTCCCAATTTCAATGGAAGCATCCGTAGAGCCCGTATCCACAATAATTATTTCATCTACAATTTCCTGCACACACCTAAGGCACTCCGGTAAAAATTCTTCCTCGTTTTTTACAATCATACACAAAGATATAAAACAATTATCCAATTTATTCTCCTCCTCTAAAAGTATACTTTTAAAGCATTATGAATATGAATACACAAAAGATAAAAAAGGGGCATTTCTATTGAGTATTACTTTATCAATGGTAGTGAAAAATGAAGGAGAACGCTATCTAAGAAGAGCATTGTTGCACCATAAACCTTTTATAGACGCTGCTGTCATTATAGATGATGCCAGTACTGATGATACGATTACTGTTTGTAAAGAAGTACTCTCTGACATTCCATTGAAGATTGTTGAAAACAAAGAATCACGCTTTGTTAACGAAATAACACTTAGAAAGCAACAATGGAATGAGACAATAAAAACAAATCCTAGTTGGATCTTAAATCTAGATAGTGATGAACTACTCGAATCTTCATTTCTTACACAATTAGAAATCATTACAAATCAACAAATGTATGATGCCGTATATTTCCGTCTATATGATATGTGGAATAACACGCACTATCGTGACGATCAATATTGGTATGCTCATAAAACATATAGACCTTTTCTGGTTCGTTTCAAACCATCGGATAATTACGTCTGGAAAGAAACCGCACAGCATTGCGGAAGGTTCCCTTTAACTATTGCTCAATATCATCACTTTTATAGCACCGTGAAAATTCAGCATTTCGGTTGGTCAACAGAGAAAGATAGAAAAGAAAAGTATGAGAGATATATGAAACTAGATAGTAAAGGAATTTTCGGATGTCTTGAGCAATATCAGTCAATTTTAGATAGTAACCCTAATTTAATTAAATGGAGTGGGAATAGTGATTACAATTAGTTTGTGTATGATAGTAAAAAATGAAGAAGATGTTTTAGGACGATGTCTCCAATCCGTAAAAGACATTGTAGATGAAATAATTATTGTAGATACTGGATCAACAGATAATACGAAGGAGATCGCCAAAAAATTCGATGCTCACATAGATGACTTTGAATGGTGTAATGACTTTTCTAAAGCTCGTAACTATTCATTTAATTTAGCTAAGAAAGATTATATTCTGTGGCTAGATGCAGATGATGTAATTGAAGAAACGGAACAATTGAAATTACTTAAACTAAAAGAAATCCTATCTGAAGAGGTAGATGCCGTCAGTATGCCCTATATATTATCTGTTAATGAATCTGGCGATGCCACCTATCAGATTAGTAGACACAGATTAGTTAAACGAAAGCAAAAATTTACATGGATAGGTAAGGTACATGAATACTTAGCCGTTTACGGAAACATCGTACACAGCGATGTAGCAATCCAACATAAAAAAGAAAAAGTATACACGGATCGAAATTTACAAATTTATATGGATTGCTATGAACGGGGAGAATATTTTTCACCTAGAGATATCTTTTATTTTGGGAATGAGTTATTAGACCATAAAAAATATGAAAAAGCTATTAAACAATATCAAGCATTCTTAGATTCCAATCAAGGATGGGTTGAAGATAATATTAATGCCTGCATCAATTTATCCAAATGTTATGGCCAACTTAATGATAAAAATTCACAGCTAAAAGCCTTATTACGTACTTTAGAATTTACTAAACCTATTCCAAAATTCTGTTGCTTTTTGGGAGATATTTTAGAAGAAAAAGGAGATATCGATGCTTCCTTATACTGGTATTTAACATCTATTCAAATGGGTAAACCAAATGGGGAATATTCCGTTTTAGAACCACAGTATTGGACATGGTACCCTCATCTACAACTATGTGTTTTATATTATAGGCTCGGAAATATTAAAAGAGCGAAACTGCATAATGAAATTGCAAAATATTATGCACCAGAACATCCGAGTGTTATTTTTAATGATCGACTTTTTAACCCACAACAAGAAAAAAATGAATTACCAGTGGAAAACATATTGGCGAATCAACTATTTAATGTTGACAATGTATCTGCAGAAAATGAACTGGAGAATGTAATGGAAAAAGAAACTACTAAAATCCATCAAAAAAGGAAACTTAAAATACTGATTGGAAGCCCCATTAAACAAGATAGTGATATTTTGACTCACTTCCTCCAATCATTGAATGATCTAGAAAAGAACAGTGACATTCAGCTGCATTACTTTTTCTTTGACGACAATGATGATAAGGCATCCAAGAAGTTACTTAAAGATTTCTCTAATAACCGAGACGTTACGATTATTGAAACAACGAATCAATATGAATATATTAAGGACGATATAACACATCATTGGACGTCTAATAATGTACAGCATGTGTCATATATGAAAAATCATATCCTTAATTATTCTAAAGAAAACAACTTTGACTATGTATTTTTAATCGATTCAGATTTAATTTTGCATCCTAAAACTCTAACTACTTTGATTAATGCAAACAAGGATATTATATCAAATATATTCTGGACCAAATGGACCCCTGACTCGATTGAAATGCCACAAGTTTGGTTGCAAGACGAATATCAGCTATTCACTAAGGAAGTAGATCGTCCTCTTTCTGAAAATGAGATGCAACTTAAAACCTTAGAGTTTATTTTAAAAATGAGAGCTCCAGGGATATATAAAGTCGGGGGACTAGGTGCATGCACACTTATAGGTAAGAAAGCCATTCATGCCGATGTGAACTTCAACAAAATCGATAATATTTCTTATGCTGGTGAGGATCGTCATTTTTGCATAAGAGCAGCTGTCCTCGGCTTTTCTTTGTATGTTGAGACTACTTACCCTGCTTTTCATATTTACAGAAGAGAAAATTTAAAAGAATTAGAGCAATGGAAATCCAAAAATTCACTCCAACATGAAAAAGGGGAATGCCAATGAGCCAATTAAATGACGCCATTTCAAAAAAAATAGATATTTCATTTTGTATCGAAAAGGAAATTTCAAGGCATTATCTTTATAGGACAGCAAAAAAAATACTCGAAACTACCATTGAAGATGAAGTACAACATGATTTGATTGTAAAAAATTTAGCTTTATGGTTTCAAAAAATTCATGCTCAACAAATAACGGATATACAAAAATATTATATTTACAAAGAAATAATGGGCAAATTTAATGATGTTATAGACATTTCTATTACGAAAAATCTAATTAAACAGCTGGTGATCGGCTATAAATTACTACAACTTCTAAAGCAAAAAATAGAACACTATCAAGTACACAAGGATTTAAAATGTCCATATCTCATTTTTCTTTTATTAGGAATGCAACATACCTATAGTTCTTTTTTAATTGAATTGGATCCTAAATCAATTAATTTAATTAATATGATCAATGCAAATGAGAGCATTGCTCGCTCAAAAGATAAAAATTTACCATCTAATAGGAAGAATAGGAGGAAGAGGAAAAAGAAATATAAGAATGATACCAATAAAATTTGGCTAAATCACAATAAATTAAGGAAAAATATAGATGACTAACTTTTTGGTGACAATTAATAGAGGTCTTTGGATTGATTTTTAATCGAAGCTCTTTTTTGCTGTGATTCAAAATCGGACCAGAGGCTTTTTTTGCGTTAGATTCGTGCCGATTTATCACGCCGCTTGGTGTTGCTTTTTGTTTAAAAACACCTCATTAACCTATATTTTTCGATAAATATGAAGAATCCATTTTAAAGCTGGATTAAAAAAATAAAAATACTCCATTTTGAAAAAAAGATCAATCAAAATGAAGTATTTCGTTTGCTTAATTCATTAATTTTTTTTAAAGTTTTGATCGTTTCGGTTTTGCTTAATGTATTAAAGCACCTTTTTATTTAAATGGAATATTTTAAAAAACGCATAAAAAAAAGTAAGCCCCCTAGAATACAGTGGAGCTTAAGTCGCTTACAACACTTTTATTATTTTCCCTGTCTATTTGACAGGGTGCTTTTCATCATACCGGAGGTGCCTTGTTGTTCACTTATCATCTTCGCATCCACATTCACACTCACATCCACACTCACAATGATATTCTACTTTATGTTTCTCCGTGAAATCAACAACACTTTCTAATTTCATTAATAAAATCAATTCTTTTTTTACTATTGTTCTTAATAATTGATTTACATTATTATTTGCATCCAACAAAGTATTGACATCACAGGTTTCTTTAGTTATTTTATCTAGCTGTCTCCCCTGTGCTTTAATAATCTCAGCCAATCCTATTTCTTCCATAGCGATGGATGAAAGTAATAAATTCGTAACGTCCTTTTTACATAGATTAATATTTGGAGTGATATCAGGAATATTGGGCATTGACAAGAATAATCACCTCAATTCTCTCCATTTTCTCTAATGCAATTATTGAAAAAATAATTTTATAAAGCAGTATACTCTTATTGTCCAAGCATTATTCTTTAATAGACTATATTTATTACGTTTTATTGTAACAATGTTGTACGAACTTGGTGTTAATTACCAAAATAAATTAACAAAGAATGTGGTAACGGCTCTGAGTTGCTTTTCTAAGGAAGGAAACCTCCTTTCAGCATTAAAAGTGCTATTGGACAAAATAATTGGGCGAGTTAAAGCCAAGTCCTTATGTAGTTTGGTACACACTTTTAATAGTGACGCATATGCATTTAAAAATGAAATGAAAATCAAAGCAATCACTCTTTTTCTACATATATTATAAAAGTTAGAAACATAGAGGGTTTCAAATTTGTATCATCCCCCCTATATGCACTAAACCACGGAAAGAGAGGAAAAGATAAATGAGTGATCATAAACAATTATCCCTTTGTATGATTGTCTGCAACGAAGAAAGATTTATCGGCAACTGTCTTAACAGTGTGAAGGATGTTGTTGATGAAATCATTATTGTCGATACTGGATCTACTGACGCCACCAAAGAAATCTGTAAATCCATAGGCGCGACAGTTTTAGACTTTGAATGGAATGATGATTTTGCAGCTGCAAGAAATTTGGGTCTTGAATATGCGAAAGGAGATTGGATTTTTTGGCTAGATGCAGACGAAGAAGTCGAGAAAAAGGATGCAGCAAAATTGCGCGATGTACTTACCGAAACCGAAGATTCCATTGTCGGTATTCAATTAGTTAATTACTATGGTTCGTATCCAATACATCCTGACAACGCTTATTTGATTAATCATCATCGCTTATTTCGTAATGGAATGGGGTTTCAATTTAAAAATCGCGTTCATGAACAGTTAAATGTTGATGAGGTTGTAGGCGAGGTTGATCATCTTAAAACCTTATCAGTAAAAGTCTATCATTATGGTTACTTGGATGAGATCAACGCCGAGAAAAACAAGCATAATCGAAATATCCGGTTATTAGAAAAAATGCAAGAGGATATGAGTTCCAATCCGTGGCTCGATTATCATTTAGCTACTGAATATTTTCGTGTATCAATGTATAACAAAGCATTTCATCATCTTAACGAAGCTATTCATAATTTTCTTCTCCAGCAACAAATCCCCCCTTCCCCAATATATAGATTAAAATATGAAATTCTAATATTAGCAAATAGTTTTGAGGGTGCATGGCCCGCTATTGATAATGCCATTGCTTTATATCCTGATTATGTTGATCTTCATTTTTATAAGGGGTTAATCTTTGTGGGAATGGAAAAATACGAAGAAGCCATTGAAGTATTTCAACATTGTCTTATGTTAGGCGAAAAAAATCTTCAGCATATTACTTTAAAAGGATTAGGAAGCTTTCAAGCATGGTACTATATTGGACACTGTTATATGAAATTAGGTCAAATGGAAAAAGCAGTTTATGCTCTAAAAGCATGTATTCAGCAATCACATTCTCATACCCTTGCCAAAGAAGCACTCGAAAAACTCCAAAAGTCTTCTTGATTCATCAGAAAGCCAATTCATTCTTCGGAGAAAAAGAAACATTTTTTTAGGGAGTTTAATTGGGGCAACCATTATCCGATCTGACGATAAAGCTGTACTTTTGGTATTTATGTTTCTACACTCTAATTTTAATAGCAGAGCCAAAAACGCCATAATCCCGATGCTCTGATTTGCTGACAAAATACGATCATCAATTGACAACCTTAAGAAAATTCCCCTTTCACTGGTACTTACAAGCCCAAGCAACTTTCATTAATTTTGCATATTATATCAAGAGTCTATTTCATGATTAGCCTCACTAGGATTAACGCTGGACTGTAGCAAATCAAGACTGCCAGTATGCATAGGTAAACGAAATAAAAAAATTATTTAGGAGGTAATCTTTTGAGTGTTCCAAATATACCCAACATAACTCCATCAATTACCATTTCGAGAGATACTGCCATTAATCTATTGCTTAGCTCAATCGCACTTGAGGAACTTGGCTTAGCACATATTATTAATGCAGAAGGTGAAAAATTACAATTTGCTTTGGGAACATTGCCCGGAGTAACGCCACCTTTTACTCCTACGATTTCTGATTTATTGCTAATAAATTCAAGTATCAATAGTACATTGCAAAATGTCGTTAAGAATGAAATGCTCCTTCAATTTAAACTAGAGAATATTCTCAGAGAATTAAATATTATTCCCTAATGTATTCATAAAATATATATTAGCTCATCGAAGGCGGCATAAAAAGCCGCCTTTTAAGCTATTACGGACACAGCTATATTAGAGCTAACCTTCTATCTAATATTTCACATTTAATAGTAAGTCTAACTGATTTCTCCATAACCATCGGGGATTAAACGTGCCTGGCCGCCTACGATTTCCTGTACATTTAGGCTTCACGAATGGCTCCTTTATAGACAAATCCTATGTGAAAGCGTAACAAGCGATGCTGTACAACAAAATAGTCATCCTCTAAGTTAGACAATCCATCACCGACATAATTCATTTATGGTAAAAGCCCAATATCGCTTCTTCCGTCAATATGTCACGAACGAGCACCGAATGCTCCTTGATCCAACTCCTCATCTACATCCATCCATAATATCCAATCCCCTGTTGCTTGACGTAAACTATAGTTCCCTTCATTAGCAAAATTCTCTTTCCAAGGAATCTCAAATACCTTTGGCCTTAGGACTTGCATATAAATATTCAAATTATCGACCCTGTTATCGACAATCATAATTTTATCCAAGATGTGTTTCACACTGTCAAAGCATTTCCCGATAAACGGCTCTTCACTGTTCACAATCATGTAGGGAAAGCATCTTCTCCATATCATAATGTTCCCCCCTCGTAAGAACTACACTACGATATATATGCTAATGTATACATGATTGCGCCAATATATGTATATAAGTATCTTATGCTTAAATGAATCAATGATTACGAACCAAACTTAACAAAGGTTTGAGACGAAAAAATATGTTTGTACAAGCAACTAATATAAAGAAAAATAAGGAATATGTACCACAGGGCATGAAAATTAGTTATGGAATCATAAGACATACCCTATCTCTTTGTAAACGGTGTGATAAGGGTAATGGTGAATAATCGTTTTTTGCCGAAATGGAGGATTTGCGACTTTCAAGGTTATAACATAGATACCAAAATATAAAGAGAAGTCTCTCCATCTATGAGAATGGAGAGACTCAAGGAACTGATTATCCGATCTTTACTAACGTTAATACTACTGCATTTCCACCTATACCAGCATTATTAGGTGCAGTGGATAGTGTCACAGATGTAGGATTACCGTCGATTAGTCCAATTGAAACATTATCTCCCACATTGAGATTAAGAATAGTGGTAATACTGGATTCGGATGTTCCGTTTACGGGTGAGATATGTGCTCCTGCGAATGAATTAATAAATGGTACGGCAGAACCGCCAAAGTTCACTTGAATAGCGAATGTTCCCGTATTATTAATAGCTGTTATAACAAATGCCGATGCCAGATAGATACCGGCTACATTTATGGTAATGGTGCCGTTAGCATTGAGGGTAAACGCACCAGGTGTATTGATTGGAGTCGGACTTTCAATAAATACAGGTATAATTGTGCCGAAAGTAGTAACACCGGATGCGGTGAACGGTCCAAAATCAGTGTTATTACTAAATACGCCATGAACGGTCGTTAATGTACCTGTGGCTCCTGTTGGACCTGTTGGACCCGTTGCTCCTGTTGGACCCGTTGGACCTGTGGCACCCGTTGCTCCCGTTGCTCCTGTGGCCCCTGTTGGACCCGTTGGACCTGTGGCTCCTGTTGGACCCGTTGGACCTGTTGGACCCGTTGGGCCTGTTGCTCCTGTTGGACCCGTTGGACCCGTTGGACCTGTTGGACCCGTTGCT
>NZ_JALIRS010000015.1 GCF_023337795.1 Lysinibacillus sp. BPa_S21
GTCTAGTGATGATGGCAAAGAGGTCACACCCGTTCCCATACCGAACACGGAAGTTAAGCTCTTTAGCGCCGATGGTAGTTGGGGGCTTCCCCCTGTGAGAGTAGGACGTCGCTAGGCAATTTAGACAGTCAGCTGTATGCTGGCTTTTTTTTTATATTTAAATGTTAGTACGGACACAAAGTTAAAGCGTGAAACAATGTAAGTGGCAACTACAAATACTAGTTATCGTAGTTGCTCTTTTTCGACTGTATTCTAAAAATTAAGCATATAATGCTGCTTCTTATGAATCAAAAATTAATAAATCCAAAACTCCAAAGATTTGTGGAATCTACTTAATCAAAGGTGGTGCCTAACAAAAATAGAGACTATAAAAATGAAAAAAATATAAAAAAACAATAAAAAAATATTGCAGGTATTATTTTTCTATGATATATTTATAAATGTCTTAGAGAGGTCCCGTGGTGTAGCGGTTAACATGCCTGCCTGTCACGCAGGAGATCGCCGGTTCGATCCCGGTCGGGACCGCCATTATAAACGATAATATAGTTCTTATGATGCTTTTCAATCATAAGAACTTTTTTTATTGTTAATATAAGGAAATTAGTGGATATCGATAAATTTAGTATTATATTTTTTTAGGGGCATGGATTTGTAGATCAAAGTTAATGTCCCAACACTTAAACCAAAATATCTCGTTAACAAAGATTCTAGGCTGTTTATGTAAACACGCTATGAAGGCGTGCAGTCAGTTACCAGATCGCTTGAAGAAAAATAGAGCATTAAACAATAAGACTCATAATCAGGTTTTACGGCCGGTTAACCCCCTAATTAAACCTTCTTTGCTTTCGCTGAATTTTGAGGTGAGTTTTGTACCTAACGCTTCGCTAACGGTACAGAAAAATAACAGCCCGTTAATAAGGGTGACTATTTATATCGATTCCTCTCGTATGAAGAATTTGGAGGTGTTAGTATGCGAAAATATTTTTACATAAAACGTCTTAATATAACTTTGTTTATAGGTGCTATTGTAATACTAGCAGGCTGTGGAGATCCTATTTTAGATATAGAGGAGTCCAATGCGTACCACTGGCAGAAAAATATGAATCAAGCCGAATTTGAAAAATTAAAAGAAGGTATGACATATATGGAAGTAGTAAAAATTGCAGGGGGAGCAGGGGAATTAGTAAAAGATGGTCAATACCGCTGGAATGATGAAATACTTATGACCAAAACATATATAGTGCGATTTAAAGATGATAAATTGGTAGATAAAAAGGTTAGTGAGGTCAAGGGGCATAAAAAATAAGCGCGCTTTTTATAAGCATGTTTTATCTTTATTCAGTATCGTCAACGAAGTTTGGTTAGCCAAGACTTACTGTTTCAGGCTAATGATGAATTGCATAAGCTTTATGCAAGTGGCGTCGAAACGATCTTATATGGCAAGGTTTGGTCTTGTATAAAAACCTATGCCATTATCTTTTTGTTAGATACACAGTAATTTATATTTGTCGACAAGCTGAACAATTACGCCAAGGTGTAATTGTTTTTTTTGAAACCCATTGGATGTTTTGAACATTTACGCTAGTTTCGGTAAACTAGAGGTAATGGAGCTAGGAGAGGAAAAAGAGATGATGTATGAAAAAATAATGAATTCACTTGATGATACGGAGAATTTTGCGTTGAAGCTAGCAAGCTTATTAGAAGCCCAGGATACAATTACATTAGAGGGTGATTTGGGCGCTGGTAAGACGACATTTACGAAAGCATTAGCGAAGGGACTTGGCGTGACGAGAACGGTCAATAGCCCAACATTTACGATTGTAAAGCAATATGAAGGGCGTTTACCATTTAATCATTTAGATGTTTATCGTTTAGCAGAAAGCGATGAAGATCTTGGCTGGGACGAACTATTTTATAGTGATGCGGTATCAGTTGTCGAGTGGGCTCATTTGATTGAGCAGGATTTACCACAGGAGCGTCTTGGAATAGAAATTTACCGAATCGGAGAAAATCAACGACGATTTGTATTAACACCTCGTGGAAAGCGATATGAGGCATTATGTGAGGAGCTAATGAAATGATTTGGTTAGGGATTGAAACAGCGAATGCACCACTTTCTATTGCGGTAATAAGGGATGGGAAAGTGATCGCGGAGATTGTACAAAATATAAAATTAACACATTCAGCAGGTGCTATGCCGGCCATTGAAGAAGTGCTAGCAAAGGCCGGTATAAAGCCAAGCGAGTTGGATGCGATTGCTGTATCACAGGGACCTGGTTCTTATACAGGTGTACGAATAGGTGTAACGCTTGCTAAAACATTAGCTTGGACATTGAAAAAGCCTTTAGTTGGAATATCTAGCTTAAAGTCATTGGCTGCAAATGCAGCAATATATGATGGATTTATTTGTCCTATTTTTGATGCACGAAGAGGCAATGTCTATACGGCCGTTTATAAAGGACGTGAGCTTGAAACAGTCATAGATGATTATCACGATCATATTGAGGGCTTGTTAGAGCGTTTACAGGCTTTAGAGGCACCAATTTTATTTATTGGGGTAGATGTAGATATTTTTTGGCATAAAATCGTAGAGGTTCTAGGTGATTATGCGCAACGTATACCTTTTAGTAATGACTTACCACGAGCAAGTGAAACCGTTCGATTAGCGTCGAAAATGGAGCTACCAAGTGTGGATGAAGTTCATCATTTTGTCCCGCAATACAAACGTATTGCAGAGGCGGAGGCTAATTGGCTGAAGGAACAAAAGGAGAAGGCACATGAGTAGTAATGTAACATATCGTAAAATGGTATCTGAAGATGTCCCAGTAGTGTATGAAATTGAGCTTGCTACATTTCCTGCACCATGGACGTTAGATTCTTTTTATTATGAAGTGCATGAAAATCAGTATGCGCATTATGTGCTTGCTATAGATGAATATAATAACATTATAGGTTTTTGTGGAATGTGGATGGTTATAGACGCAGCGCAAATTACAAACGTTGCCGTCATTGAGGCTGCTCGAGGTCGCGGAATTGGCGAAGGTTTAATGCGTGAGGCAATGCGTATTGCTAGAGAGCATACTATGGAAGTTATGAGTTTAGAGGTACGAGTAACAAATACAGTTGCTCAAAATCTTTATAGAAAGCTTGATTTCCAGGACGGCGGCATACGTAAAGGCTATTATACAGATAACGGGGAGGATGCCCTTGTCATGTGGGTGAATTTATGATGGAAGATCGAATTATATTAGCAATAGAATCAAGCTGTGATGAAACAGCAGCAGCAATTATTCGAAATGGCTCTGAAATTGTTTCAAATGTGGTTGCATCTCAAATAGAAAGTCATAAACGGTTTGGTGGCGTTGTACCTGAAATTGCATCTCGTCATCATGTTGAGCAAATTACATTGGTCATAGAAGAAGCGTTAGTACAGGCAAATATGGCGCCAGAGGATTTAGATGCTGTGGCAGTTACTGAGGGACCTGGTCTTGTAGGTGCATTGTTAATTGGGATTAATGCCGCAAAGGCCTTTGCATTTGCCAACAATTTACCGATTATAGGTGTACATCATATAGCTGGACATATATATGCTAATGCACTTGTGCAGCCAATGGAATTCCCATTGTTAGCGCTTGTTGTATCAGGTGGCCATACAGAGCTAGTTTATATGAAAGAACATGGCTCTTTTGAAGTCATCGGTGAGACAAGAGACGATGCAGCAGGGGAGGCTTATGATAAGGTAGCTCGTGTTTTAAATTTACCATATCCAGGTGGTCCGCGAATCGATAAATTAGCACATGAGGGAGAAGAGGCTGTATCCTTCCCAAGAGTGTGGTTAGAAGAAGATTCATATGATTTTAGCTTTAGCGGTTTGAAATCAGCGGTTATCAATTATAAGCATAACATGGATCAGCGTGGTGAAGAGATTTCTCCGACTGCCGTTGCAAAAGGATTTCAAGATAGCGTAGTTGAAGTGCTAACAGCGAAAACATTACGGGCAGCACGTGAATATAAAGTGAAACAAGTTATTGCAGCTGGAGGTGTAGCGGCAAATAAAGGCTTACGTACATCGCTTGAGTCTGTATTTGTGGAAGAAGGTATTCCTTTGTATGTACCACCATTAAAGCTGTGTACAGATAATGCCGCTATGATAGGGGCAGCAGCAACACCTATGTTTGAAGCAGGTATTCGTGGTAATTTATCAATGAATGGTCGCCCTGGAATGGAGTTAAAATCCTGGGTGTAAGATAGAAAGGGGTATTTTAGATTGGATTCTAAAATACCTCTTTTGTTTTTGTGAAAAAAATGTAGAGAAAACATTATAAATAAGAAAATTTGAGTATGTTCAGTTGACAAATTTTTCAGAAAATTATCCACAGGTAAGGCAGAAATAAAAGAGCGAACATTCGTACTTATGCACAAAATGTTGATAACTTGTGTATAACTTGTGATTATTCAATATATAGTAGGCTATTTTGCACAGAATAATGTGAATAAAATATTTTTGAATTGTGGACAATGTGGAAAAGTCTGTTGATATGTTGGTATTACTAGATTTATAGTGTGTATAAAGTTGTGGGCATTTTTTGTCGAAAAATAGCACTTGACCAATATATATGAAAAAACAACACGAGTAAAGTAAAAAGCCATGCGACAAGGCGCATGGCTTTACAATTAATATTCCTCCTCATAGGGAAGGATATTATAAAATTATATTTTCAAGTTCCTCACTTAGCTCAAGCCATTCCATTTCGAACAACTCATACTGTTCCTTAGCAGTTGATAATTCCTCTTGAAGCTGAGTAATTTTTTCGTGATCTGTAAAAATCTCAGGATCGCAAAGAGCTTCTTCTAAGCGGGCTATTTCAGTATTGACATGCTGCATTTCCCCCTCTAGTTCCTCAAGTGCGCGTCTAATTTGGCGTTCCCTTTTTTTAGCCTCTTTATCAATTTTAGAGGTAGAGAGTTTCTCAGGAACATCAGCTTGTACTTGCGGTTGAGAGGCAGCCTTCATTTGAGCAATTTCTAGGAGCTCTTGTTTCTTTTCAAGATAATAATCATAGTCACCTAAGTACTCAAAGGAACCATCACCGGATAGTTCGATTACTTTAGTAGTAATTCGATTGATGAAATATCGGTCATGTGATACAAATAAGAGCGTTCCAGGATAATCAATCAGTGCATTTTCTAGTATTTCTTTACTGTCTAAGTCTAAGTGATTGGTAGGCTCATCGAGAATTAAGAAATTTGCCTTTTGCATCATCAACTTAGCTAATGCAAGTCTAGCCTTTTCTCCACCAGATAAAGATGACACGATTTTATCTACATCTTCTCCACTGAATAAGAAACGGCCTAGCACTGTGCGAATATCTTTTTCATTCATTAAAGGCCATTCATCCCATAGCTCTTTTAGAACACTTTTGTTGCTTGATAGCTTGGCCTGTTCTTGATCATAATAACCAATTTGAACATTTGTACCATAGCGAATCTCTCCAGAGAGTGGTAGCAAGTCTTTGACGATAGTTTTTAACAAAGTCGATTTACCAACGCCATTTGGTCCAACAAGTGCAATACGATCTTCCCGGAAAGTACGTAATGTGATGCCGTCTGATATTTTCTTATCACCGTAACCAATAGCTAAGTCATCGACAGATAATACATCGTTACCACTTTGACGTTCAATTGTAAAACCGAAGCTTGCTGATTTTTCATCACCATCAGGGGAGTCCATCCATTCCGTTCGTTCAAGCATTTTACGACGGCTTTGTGCCATTTTAGTCGTAGAAGCACGAGCGATGTTTTTTTGAATAAATTCTTCAAGTTTTGCCTTTTCATCTTGCTGACGTTCATAAAGCTTTAAATCACGTTCATAATTTTTCGCTTTTTCATCTAAATAGGCACTATAATTGCCTGTATATTTTGTGACGCGATGACGAGAGACTTCGTAGACAATGGAAACAACCTGGTCTAAGAAGTAGCGGTCATGGGAAACAATTAGGATAGCTCCTTCATAGCCTTTTAAATATGATTCCAACCAAGAGAGGGTTTCAATATCTAAATGGTTAGTAGGTTCATCGAGTATTAATAGGTCAGGTTTACTTAAAAGAAGCTTAGCAAGTGCTAATCGAGTCCTTTGCCCCCCTGATAGTGAGCTAATTGGCTTTTCGTAATCATTAGGATAGAACTGCATGCCATGAAGCACAGAACGCGTATCAGATTCATACTGATAGCCACCTGCATCTTTAAAATTATGCTGTAAATGATCGTATTCAGACATTATTTTTGCATATAAAGTTGGATTTTCATAAACAGCTGGGTCGGCCATTTGTTGTTCTAATGATCGTATTGTTTGTTCTTGGGCAATAAGTGGCTCAAAAATTGTCATCATTTCATCCCAAATTGACAATGTTGAGTTTAATCCAGCATGCTGCTCTAAGTACCCAATTTGTATACCTTTAGGGATAATAATATCGCCAGAGTCATAGGACAGTTGGCCAGCAATTATTTTAAGTAAAGTAGACTTACCAGCACCGTTACGACCTACTAATGCAACACGGTCACGATGTTGAACCTCTAATTTTACGCCACTTAAAATTTCATCTGCAAGGAAGGATTTATATAGTTGATTGACCTGTAAAACAATCATTCTTGACACCTCAATTCTTCCTTAGTGTAATAGATGTGCGATTGCCTTGCAATGTCGATGCTTTACTTATTCCAAGCTGTCATGTAAGATTGAAACGATTTCCCTTTAGTTAGTGGCGTAAAAGCGCCATTAACTAAAGGGAAATACTCCAGTGAATAGTATAAACTTAGAAATTAAGCATGTATCATAAGTAGATACATTATAAGGAGGAAAAAGTTTGAAACAAGAATTAAAAATTCCACAAGCCACTACGAAAAGACTTCCTCTTTACTATCGATTTATCCAAAACTTTGCACAAGAAGGCATGGAACGCATTTCGTCGAAGGAACTGAGTGAAGCAATGAAAATTGACTCTGCAACTATTCGCCGCGATTTTTCTTATTTTGGTGCTCTTGGGAAAAAGGGATACGGCTATGATGTGCAGCATCTCTTAAAATTTTTTAGTCAAACGCTCGATCAACATGAAGCGACAAAGGTAGCGTTAATCGGTGTAGGGAATCTAGGCAGTGCTTTACTAAAATATAATTTTCAAAAAAATCATAATACTCATATCGTTGTGGCATTTGACTCAAAGGCCCCAAAGGAAGGGAAGATGATTAGCAATATTCCTGTTTTTCATCCTGATTTATTGGAAGAAAAGTATGCAGAATATGGGGCGGAGCTTGCAATTTTAACAGTTTCACCACGCTCTGCACAGAAAATGGCTGATAGATTAGCGGTCATGAACGCAAAAGGAATTTTGAACTTTACGCCAGAGCGTATTACTGTACCAGATAAAATGCAACTTTTAACAATTGATTTGTCGGTAGAATTGCAGGCACTTATTTATTTAATTCGTAATCAGGAAGAGTGAATAATTACATAGTGCATTGAAAACTTAGTAAACAGTTTGAACTATTATATTTGTATATTTAAAAAATTAGTCTTAAAAATTTCACATATATTTAGTTAGCCAAATACTCATACTTGAGTTAAAATGTATCATATATAAGAGGAGGTGGCTGAAATGGGTATCGGTCCTATGAGCTTGGTCATTATCGGAATTGTAGCTATCTTAATTTTTGGTCCTAAAAAGTTACCAGAGTTAGGGAAAGCTATGGGGTCTACACTTCGTGAGTTTAAAAATGCTACCAAAGGGTTAGTAGAAGATGAAGATAATGATAAAGATAAAAAGAAAGTCATCGAACACGATGATAAGTAACTGAAGGATGTCTTTCTAATATGAATGCAAACGATCAAACTGTCATTGAGCATATAGAAGAATTAAGGAAACGACTTTACTTCGCAGTCGTTTTCTTTGTTATTGCGATTGTCGGGGCGTTTTTTTTAGCGGAGCCGCTTATTCATTTTTTACAAAGCAGTGAAACAGCACAAAGCTTCTCATTAAACGCTTTCAGAATCACAGATTCTATAAAAATTTATTTTCAAATGATTTTTTATATTGCTTTTTTGTTGACCTCTCCCATTATTTTATATCAGCTATGGGCATTTATTTCACCAGGACTATATGAAAAAGAACGTAAAGTCACATTAAGTTATATACCATTCACTTTTATATTATTTTTATCTGGAATTGTTTTTTCTTACTTTATTTTATTTCCATATGTATTAAACTTTATGATTGAGTTATCTGCTCGCCTCGGAGTGAAGTTAACAATTGGAATAAATGAATACTTTTCGTTTTTATTTCAAATAACTTTGCCTTTTGGATTTATATTCCAATTACCGATTATACTTTTATTTTTTGCTCGTCTTGGAATTTTAAATCCACAAATAATGGCAAAAAACAGAAAGTACGCCTATTTTGCACTTTTTGTAATCGCGGCTATGATAACACCGCCTGATTTAATGAGTCATTTAATCGTAACGGTGCCGATGTTTATGCTCTATGAGTTTAGTATTTGGGTTGCTAAGATAGGCTATCGTAAATATTTAAAATCAGAAGAGTTACGTTTAAAAGAAGAACGAGAAGCTGAGCAAAAACGCCAAGTTGAAGAGGCACTTGAACAGCAGAGACGTCAAATCGAAGAATTAAATCAACAATAATAGAAGCTCGATGCTAATTAGTGGCATCGGGCTTTTTCGTCAGCTTACTTTAACTAAAAATCAGTGGGAAGAAAAACTCCCACTGATTTTTATTGCATTTTTTCTAGTTCTTGAAGAAACTTTTGGATTGGTTCTGCATACACTTGTACAAGTGTCACAAAACCGTTCAGCATGACGTGGGCGATAATGGACGTCCAAATGCGTTTCGTTTTGTGATATAAGAAGGCAAAAATCAATCCACAAATTGTATAAAGCAAAATATGTGTAAAGTCGTTATGAATAAGTGCAAAGAAAATGGCGCTTACGATAGCGGCTACCCAGAAATTAGTTGTTTGGACAAGCGATCCAAAAATCACACGGCGGAAGACGAACTCTTCTAATATTGGTCCAAATACGACAATCGCGAATATCGCAATAGGAGCACCTTTTGCAATATTGACAATATCAGCTGTGTTTTGCGACCCGCCTTGGATACCGAATATAGCCATTTCGATTGCTGCGCCAATCATTTGGCCAAAGAAAACTAAGAAGAAACCAATAATTCCCCACATAATTGACAGTGGTATCGTTTCTTTCTTTCCTTGATAAATATCCCAAAATGTTTTATCGCGAGATGTTATGATTAAGCTTACAATTAACGCAATGGCAAAGCTAAGTGCGATATACCAGCCTGGCGTTATTAGAGCAGCTTGCTCACTAGGTAAACCGGTTGTACTCATAACAAGCTTGTGAAACGGTTTTACCAGCCATGTACCTGATAATTGCATGAGGATATAGATCAGTAAAACATACAGGGCTGTTTTTTTATGTTTAATTATTTTTTGAGAATTGGTCACAGTCAAAATCCTTTCCATTTCATTATGCTACCTTTCTATTGTAGAGGAATATGGAAAGAAAACAAAATTTTTCGAAGTTCTGACTTGCAAAAAAAAGTGTGATTGATTATCATAATAATTGTATTAGCACTCAACTAGATAGAGTGCTAATAAACATAAAACATATATTTCACTAATAGGAGGTTGTTTCACTTGTTAAGACCACTAGGAGATCGTATTGTAATCGAACTAATCGAGGTAGAAGAAAAATCTGCATTCGGTATTGTGCTGCCAGACTCTGCAAAAGAAAAACCACAAGAAGGTAAAGTTGTAGCAGTTGGGACGGGTCGTATATTAGAGAACGGGCAACGTGTAGAGCTTGACGTTAAAGTTGACGACCGCATTATTTTCTCTAAATACTCTGGTACAGAAGTTAAATTTGAAGGTAATGAATACCTAATTTTACGCGAAAGCGATATTCTTGCAATTATTGAATAAGTTAATAGTTTTGTAAGTTAGTGATTGTCACAGATAAACAAATGTATTGGTGACAATGACAGTATGGCGAAATTTCTATAAATATATTGATGAAGCTTAACGAATATTCCATTTCAGGAGGGTAAATTCAAATGGCAAAAGATATTAAATTCTCAGAAGACGCTCGTTCATTAATGCTACAAGGTGTAGATAAATTAGCAAACGCAGTAAAAATTACTCTAGGGCCTAAAGGTCGTAACGTAGTTTTAGAAAAAAAATTCGGTTCACCACTTATTACAAATGATGGTGTAACAATTGCAAAAGAAATTGAGCTAGAAAATCCATACGAAAATATGGGTGCAAAATTAGTAGCAGAAGTTGCTTCTAAAACAAACGAAATCGCTGGTGACGGAACAACAACTGCGACAGTATTAGCACAAGCAATTATTCGTGAAGGCTTGAAAAACGTAACAGCTGGTGCAAATCCTGTGGGCATTCGTAAAGGGATCGACAAAGCAGTTGCAGCAGCTCTAACTGAATTACATGCTATTTCTCGCCCAGTAAGCAACAAAGAAGAAATCGCACAAGTTGCGGCTATCTCTGCTGCTGATGATGAAGTAGGACACTTAATCGCTGAAGCAATGGAACGTGTGGGTAACGATGGTGTTATTACAATTGAAGAATCTAAAGGCTTCACAACTGAGCTTGATGTAGTGGAAGGTATGCAATTCGACCGTGGTTATGCATCACACTACATGGTAACAGATACAGATAAAATGGAAGCGGTATTAGACAACCCATACATTTTAATCACTGATAAAAAAATTACAAACATCCAAGAAGTATTACCATTATTAGAACAAGTGGTGCAACAAGGTCGTCCATTATTAATCATCGCTGAAGATGTTGAAGGTGAAGCTCTTGCAACACTTGTAGTGAACAAACTACGTGGTACTTTCAATGCTGTAGCGGTTAAAGCTCCAGGATTTGGTGACCGTCGTAAAGCAATGCTTGAAGATATCGCTATTTTAACAGGTGGTCAAGTTATTACAGAAGAATTAGGCTTAGACCTTAAAACAGCTGATGTTACATCACTTGGTCGCGCTGCAAAAGTGGTTGTAACAAAAGACAATACAACAATCGTAGAAGGTGTTGGCGGTGCAGATGCAATCGAAGGCCGTATTGGTCAAATCCGTGCTCAACTTGCTGAAACAACTTCAGAATTCGATAAAGAAAAATTACAAGAACGCCTTGCAAAATTAGCAGGTGGTGTAGCAGTCATCAAAGTTGGTGCTGCAACAGAAACAGAACTAAAAGAACGCAAACTTCGCATTGAAGATGCTCTTAACTCTACTCGTGCAGCAGTTGAAGAAGGCATCGTATCAGGTGGTGGTACTGCACTTCTTAACGTATACGCAGCAGTTGAAAAAGTTGCAGATGCAGAAGAAGGCGATGTAGCAACTGGTGTGAAAATTGTTCTACGTGCTTTAGAAGAGCCAGTTCGTCAAATCGCAAACAATGCTGGTCTAGAAGGCTCAATTATCGTCGATCGCCTAAAACGCGAAGAAATCGGTGTAGGCTTCAACGCTGCAACAGGCGAATGGGTAAACATGATTGAAGCGGGTGTAGTAGACCCAGCGAAAGTAACTCGCTCAGCTCTACAAAACGCAGCATCTGTAGCAGCTCTATTCTTAACAACAGAAGCAGTTGTGGCAGACATTCCAGAACCAGCTGGCGCAGCAATGCCAGATATGTCTGGTATGGGCGGCATGCCAGGAATGATGTAATCTACGGCTCCAGCCCAAAAAATCACTTCTCAAATTTGAGAAGTGATTTTTTTATGCATTAGTGAATATTTTTCAGTGAATCGCTGATAAACCTTCAACAGCTGCTGATAAAGAAGAGCAAACCTGTTTTATAAACTATAAAAAGGCTATCCATAGTTCATTTAGAACTTCTGGGTAGCCTTTTTGCTATAGTCGTTATCATGAACTCCCAATTATGTTAGGTGACAAATCTACATTCCTGGTAGGTTTAATCCAGGGAAGCCTGGATATCCGCCTGGAAATGGCATCGGACGTGGTGGATATGGATGCGGCGGACGTGGCGGGTATGGTTGTGGTGGACGTGGTGGATATGGTTGTGGTGGACGTGGTGGATATGGTTGTGGTGGACGTGGTGGATATGGTTGCGGTGGACGTGGTGGATATGGATGCGGAGGGCGCGGTGGATATGGTTGCGGAGGGCGCGGTGGATATGGATGTGGAGGGTGTGGTGGATAAGGCTGCGGAGGGCGCGGTGGATATGGATGTGGCGGATGTGGTGGATATGGTTGCGAAGGGCGTGGTGGATACGGTAATGGGTTTAAAGATGGATAAGGGCTACCAGATGGCATTGTAGGGTGAAACGGAATGTTAACATCAAGATCTTCAGGATTTAATCTAGGGTTGACCAATGAAACACACCTTTCTTCGCTTTTTCTTTTCTAACATATGTCCACTATTATGGATGTCATAGGCATTAAACTAGTATTGATGGATAAATATAATATGTTAAAAAGGAAAATGTTATAAAATATATCAAATTTAATTATAATAGAAGGAAATATCATTAAAGGATGTTAATGAAATGACCATTATAAAAATCAAGAAAATAAAGGTACAAAATTTACGAAATGTACGACATGGTGAAATGGTGTTAACGGTAGATTTCGAGACGTTTTTGAAGGCTAATGTTGTAGGCTTATACGGACAAAATGGTTCAGGGAAAACCACTATTGTTGATGCATTTGGCTTGTTAAAAGCACTTATTTCCGGCTGGATTGCTGAAATTAAATTACCATCTCAGGAAAAGAAATTAATCATGGCAGGGAAGGATACGGCAAGTATTGAATTCGATTTTCTAGTAGAAAATCAATTTGGCACATTCTTTCTCAATTATTATGTAGAGCTACAAGCAGATGAAAATAGACTGTACACAACAGTTGAACGTTTAGCTTACAGAGAAAATGAGAAAGGGAAGCGGTCAAAGATTCTAATTAATGTTACAGAGGAAGACATACAACTACGTAAAGCAAGTCTTTCTGATATGAATGAAAAAACACGTATCCAATTACTAGTCACTCATCAATTATCTAAAAAACAATATATGTCCTTTGTCTTCCACAAAGATTTAAAGCCATTATTACAGGACAAGTTATCAGCGTTAGAAATGCAATTGCTTCATAATGTAGCAATAGATTTTAATCAGGATTTACATGTCGTTAATAATCAAAATATCGCACCATTATTTGAAGAGCGCAGTATGCCATTTAGTATTCATCTTGAAAAAACTCGTGGTTCAATCCCTTACAATTTGAAGGGGCCAGCGTTATTGCCAGAGGACACGTTTTATGTGTTATGCGAAGTAATAGAGCAAAGTAATCAAGTATTATCAGCAATTATTCCAGGTCTGTCTATAAAGATTCATGTACTGACAAAACAAACAATGGATAATGGAGAAAAAGGAATCCGTTTTGAATTTTTATCGCAGCGAGGGGAGCGCGAATTACCATTACGGACAGAGTCAGAAGGAATTTTAAAAATTATTTCTGTGCTTAGTGTACTTATTGCAGTTTACAATAACCCAAATGCTTGTGTAGTGATTGATGAATTAGATTCTGGGGTTTTTGAATATTTGTTAGGCGAGTTGTTAACAGTGATTGATGAGGGCGGAAAAGGCCAGCTTATTTTTACGTCTCATAATTTACGTGTGTTAGAGGTGTTAGCTATTAAAAACTTATGGTTTACGACAACGAATGAGGATCGTCGTTATTTACAGCTAAAGGGCATTAAAGAAGTAAATAATGCTCGAGATGTTTATTTACGTGCAATACAGTTGGGCGGACAGGATGAAGAGGTTTATAAGGAAACGAAGACATTTAAAATAAAGCGTGCCTTTAGAAAAGCTGGTGTCCAGCGTGACTAAAAAGGTTCTGTTAATTATTGTAGAGGGGCAGACGGAGCAAATTGTGTTAGAGGATTTTCTAGATGAACATTTTGCCAATTCAACGATTCGCTTCGATGTACAACGGGAGGATATTTTAACGAAGTGGGATGCCAATAAACGAATACCTAATATTAAAAATAGCGTTGCACGGGTGATTCAGAACTATTTGGAGAAGTATAAGTTTTTAGCGAAGGATTTAACTGCTGTCGTTCATATTACTGATGCAGACGGTTGTTTTATTGCTCCTGAATTTGTCAAGGTGAAGGAAGATATTGAGCAAAATTTATACTATACAGAAGATGCAATATTGGTGAAATCTGAAAAACGTAAGGCGCAAATTGAACAACGAAATGAAATGAAGGCGAATAATGCCAAAATCCTTGTGGCGAATGATCATTTTAGCATTCATCGATTAAAAATACCTTATCAACTATTTTATTTTTCTACAAATTTGGAGCATGTATTATGGGATGAGCGCAATGAAGTAGCAACGGAAAAGGTTCCAAAGGCTGATGAATTTATCGAAGGTTTATCGGGTTCCATAGAAGAATTTTTAAAAGAATTTCTTCCTGTTAACGCTGAGCTTCCGTATAAAGAAAAAATGAAAATGAGCTGGTCATTTTTAATGGAGGGTTGTAATTCGTTACAGCGCGGAACGAATGTACCGTTATTATTTGAAATGATTAAATCAGATGTACAACCTCAATGATTATTAGTCTTAGGCAGTTAATGTTCATGTCCTCAATTAATTGTTGGAGGGTATTTATCTTCGCTTTCGCAGTAGCTCTGATGTCCCGAGGAAAAGCGCTTAATCGGAACAAGAATCACCCCCTCATTTTGCAGAAGAGCTAACGTTCATCGCCTTTTAACCTTTGTTGAACATGTCATGAATACTTTGAGAAATAAGGTTCATTCGTTGTAACAAGCGAATGATCTTTTTTTATTTCAGGAAATCTGTTCTTAATAGACAATGACATTTTTTCTTTTCCTAATTCATAAGCTTTATAGGTGTGATTTTATCAAGCTAGAAGGAGGCACTGACATTCAAATACATGTTGTACGGGCAGGACAGTCCTTATGGGGTATTGCACAGTCGTACGGGACAACAGTTCAAAGTATTGTAGATGCCAATCAAATTCCTGAACCAAATAGATTAGTTATCGGGCAAGCTCTTGTGATACCGATTGTCGGAAATTTCTATTATGTGCAGTCAGGAGATAGTCTATATTCAATCGGTCAACGCTTTGGCATCAATTATTTAAACCTTGCTCAGGTAAATAATATAAATCCGAGTCAACCTTTATCGATTGGTATGCGACTTTATATTCCACCTCAACCCAAAACAAGAGCTGAAACATTAGCATATTTAGAACCGAGAGGGACATTTGTTAGTGAGGCATTACTGAATCAAGCGAGAGAAGCGGGTCCATTTTTAACTTATCTTGCTCTATTTAGCTATGAGGCAAGGCGAGATGGAACGCTTAAGAGACCTCCAAGCCAAGGCGTGGCACAAATTGCAAATGATACAGGTGCATCTCTAGCAATGGTTGTCTCAAACTTGGAGAATTTTAGTTTTAGTGGTGATTTAGCAAAAGATATTTTTCAAAGTACAGCCGTACAGGATTTACTCTTCAATAATATTCTTGAAGAGGCAAAGCGTTTAGGAACCGTTAAAGATATTCATTTTGATTTCGAAAATTTGCCAGGCGATCAACGTGAAGCGTATAACAGTTTTTTAAGGAGAGCTGTAAGTCGATTCCATCCCCAAGGGTATACCGTATCGACAGCGCTAGCTCCCAAAACAAGTGCTAGTGAGCGAGGCCCATGGACAGAGGCGCACGATTATAAAGCACATGGAGAAATAGTCGATTTTGTTATGTTAATGACTTATGAATGGGGGTATTCCGCAGGACCACCTATGGCAGTGTCGCCGCTTCCAGAGGTTGAAGCGGTTGTTAAATATGCAGTAAGTGAGATACCTCGGAACAAGATCATACTTGGACAGAATTTATATGGGTATAACTGGACACTGCCTTTTGTACAGGGAGGACCTAATGCAGAAGCACTTAGTCCACAAAGAGCAATCGAAATTGCTAAGAAATACAATGCTGCTATTCAGTTTGATTTGAGGTCTCAAGCTCCGTTCTTTGAATACTATGATGAGCAAGGTAGAGCACATGTGGTGTGGTTCGAGGACGCAAGATCAATTCAAGCAAAGTTTAATTTAATCAAACAGTACAAACTCCGAGGAGTTGGCTATTGGAAGTTGGGTCTACCATTCCCGCAAAATTGGTTATTAATAGGGTCAAACTTTGATGTAGTAAAGAAATGAGAATCTTAAAGAACAAGAAAATAGCTTTATATCACAGCTCTATTTTCTTTCAAGAATGAATAATCTGAAATTATATTCCCATTTATGGAAATATATATTATAATGATGGAAAACGATGTTTTAGGAGGTATATATTGGGTAAATTTAAAAAGTTAGGTATCATACTAACATCAACTGCATTTTCTGTCGGTGTACTTTCGCCAATGGCACAAGCTTCAGCAAACGTAAAAGAACCGCAAGAGAGAGTTGCCATTCAAGTGGCTTCAACAGAAACAAAAATAACAAAAAGTATGCTTATTAAGCAATTGAATACACTATTCCCAGACAAGTTCAATTTCGTAACAGAGAAAGATTTTTCAATGGGGGAAGCTCATTACTTTAATGATGACAAAACAATCCGCTATGATTTAAGCTTCTATAAGACAATCAATGGCAAAGACGTATATGGTGATTTTACTTTTAAAGGTGAAAATTTAGAATTAGAGAATTTCCACTATCAGCCTATCAATATAGCGGATGCATTGTACCCTGTGAAGTATTCAGAGAGTGAGGCAAAAAAAATTGCCCAAGACTTCCTAAAGAAACTGCCGAATACTGCGAATTACAAGCTTCTTGAAGACAATATTTATGATGATTTTGGTTTTAGTAGACCTCTATCTGAACCAATTACGTATTCATTCGCTTATTCACCTACACACAATGGTGTGGAATTGAGTAATCAGTATATTAATATTGACGTTCTAGCAAATGGTGAAGTAACAGGTATGTATCGTAATACTGATTCTACTAGTAAGGCAACATTTGATAGCTTAGAACAGAAAAAGAATGAGTCAGATATACTTGCACAGATTCGTAAAAACTTGTCAGTTGATTTACGTTATATGGTTGACTATAACTACCAAACGGAAGAAGCTATTGCTAAGCTTGTGTATATGCCGCCAACAAGCTTCAACGGTGTACATGCAATAAACGGGAAGTGGCAAACAATGGATGGTTTCACTTCTGAAGTACCAAAGGTAAAAGGTGTAGAAAAACTAACATCTAAACCACTAGAACCAAGAAAGAAAAATCTTACATTAGCAGAAGTTGAAGAGTTAGCGAAGTCTTTCTTAAAAGTTGATTCTGACAAAGTTAAGCTACAAATTGATTCGGTTAGAGAAAGAGAAAACGAAAATGGCGAGACGATTTATACAGTAGATTATATGTATGAATCTGGAAATCATGGCTATGGCATGTCAATTGAAGTGAACAAGGCAACAGGTGAAATAGTCCACTACGAGGATATACGTAGCGAATTTGTAGAGACCGATGATAAGGTAGAACCAATTTCAAAAGATGCTGCGTTAGGAAAGGCGATAGACTACTTAAAAGAGTGGGCTCCGTCATATATTCATAACTATTCAAAGCCGATAGATGATACAGTATATAACAAAAACAGCAAACAGTATTATTTCTCCTTCCCACGTATTGTCAATGGCATTGCCGTAGTAGGGGATGAAATTTCTGTTGGTATAAGTGCAGATGGGAAATTGAGTTCTTTACATGTTAATCATCGGAAAATTGATAATTGGCCGTCTGTAAACAAAGTTATCCCTGCTGATAAAGCAAAAGCAACGTTCAATGAGGGAGTAAAGTTGAAGCTACAGTATGCAAAACAGGATGATAAGAATAATCACCATTATGATTTAGTATACTCTCCAGTTTATAATGGAAGCTTGTTCAATGGTATTGATGCAACAACTGGTGAATGGCTTCAAAAAGTGGATGATTCCAAAGAAAAACCAGCTATTTCACATCCAACAGCTGGCGGTGAATTAACTTATTTACTACGCCAAAATGTATTAGAGATTAAAGATCCAGCAAAATTTAATGCTGATACAGCTGTAAACAAGGGAGAAGCTTTGAAAGTTTTAGTTAGATCATTATCATACCGATATGATAATATTGGTCCGTACGGAAGAGATGACGATCAGCAATCCTTTAATAACATTGATAAAAATCATCCATTATACGGAGTCGTTGAACAAGCAGTAAGAATGGGTATTTTAAAACCGGCGGATCAATTTGCAGTAGATACAGCATTGACTCGTCAAGAGCTAGCAGAATGGCTAGTACGTGTATTACATTTAGAGAATGCTGCTAAGCATAGTGACATTTACAAATTAAACTTTGCTGATGCAAGCTCAATTGACCCAGCGTACGCAGGTTACATTGCTTTAGCAAGTGCAATGGGATTAATGGATGGACAGCAAAATAAATTCAATGCTACTGAAAAAGTGACGTATGCTGATTTAGCAATATCTACAGTGCGTCTAGCAAAGGCTGTTAATGAAGAAAACGGCGGCCGACATTACTATTAATTTATAAATGAAAGGGCATCTCCTAATTTTTAGAGAGATGTCCTTTTTAACTTCTTTCAGTAAGTGTTTTAGTAGCGACAGGTACAGAAGTCTCCAATCTATAAGCTAATTCTGGACGCAATTACGCAGAGGCAAAATTGCTGACTACAGTAAACTAAAGGATTGCTGTTTAGAAGTTTATATGTTATTATTATCTCGAATTAAAGATAAATTAATTCGAAGTATGTGAAAAGAGGAAGTCGTATGAAGGAAGATAATCGTAATTTAAAAGCTTTTACGGTATTGTTCAGGGCTTATCAAACGATTCAAGATGCAACAAAAAGAGATTTACTTCAATACGATTTAAATCAGACCGAATTTTCGGTACTTGAGTTTTTATATCACCATGGTGAGCAACCAATTCAAGTGATTGGAAAGAAAATATTAATCGCAAGCAGTAGTATTACGTACGTTATTGATAAGCTCGAACAAAAAGATTTTGTATATCGACGTGCTTGTCCGAAGGATCGTCGTGTCACATATGTTTTATTAACATCTAAAGGACAAACGTTAATGGAAGAAATATTTCCAAAGCATGAACAAAAAATTAATGAGATTTTTGAAGTATTAGATCAACAGGAGATGGACACAATGATTCTGTCTCTGAAAAAAGTTGGTTTGAATGCAGTTGAAAAATAAAAAATTTTACGTAAATATCTCGAAATCGAGATAATAGGGGGAATAAAAATGAATCATTTAAAAGGGATTCACCATGTTACTGCTATTACAAGTAGTGCGGAAGAGAATTATAAATTTTTTACGTATGTGTTAGGAATGCGATTAGTGAAAAAAACGGTTAATCAAGATGATATCCAAACATATCATTTATTCTTTGCAGATGATAAAGGTAGCGCCGGCACGGATATGACATTTTTTGATTTTCCAAACATTCCAAAAGGTGTACATGGAACAAATGAAATTTCAAAAACTTCTTTCCGCGTGCCAACAGATGCAGCATTGGACTACTGGTTAAAACGTTTTGATCGATTAAATGTCAAACATACAGGTATTCAAGAACAATTTGGCAAGAAAGTTTTATCATTTGTTGATTTTGATGATCAGCAATATCAACTTATTTCTGATGAAAACAACACAGGTGTTGCATCAGGTACGCCATGGCAAGATGGACCGATTCCCCTTGAATATGCAATTACAGGCCTTGGTCCAATTTTTGTAAGAGTGGCTAATTTTAAATATTTCAAAGAAGTACTAGAAAAAGTGATGCTCTTTACAGAAGTTGCAGAAGAAGGAGACTTCCACCTATTCGAGGTAGGGGAAGGCGGAAACGGTGCACAAATCGTTGTAGAACTAAATACAGTTTTACCGGTAGCCCGTCAAGGCTTCGGTACAGTACACCATGCTGCATTCCGTGTAGAGGATCGAGCTGTATTAGATGAATGGACTGAACGTTTTGAAAGCTTTGGCTTCCATACTTCTGGTTATGTAAATCGTCATTTCTTTGAATCACTTTATGCACGAGTAGCACCACAAATTTTATTTGAGCTAGCTACTGATGGCCCAGGATTTATGGGGGATGAGCCTTACGAAACTTTAGGTGAGAAATTGTCGTTACCTCCATTTTTAGAGCCAAAACGTGCACAAATTGAAATGCTAGTTCGTCCTATTGATACTGTAAGAAGTACGATTACGTTCGATAAAGAATATTAATAAGATCATTTTTTCCATTCAGTAGTTAAACATTTAGCTTTTGCTGAATGGATTACATACTCTTAGATTTCTAAAAAATGATTGGAGGTCAATAAGATGGAATTTGCAAAAGTACTAGATAAGCGTCGTTCTGTGAATAATTTTATAGAGGGCATCAAGATGGGCGAAGAAGATATACGTCCCATTTTGGAAGATGTTAAGCTCGCACCGTCCGCATTTAACTTACAACATACCAGTTACATCGTTGTGTTAGATGAAGAAAAAAAAGAAAAAGTAAGAGAAGCGGCATACGGGCAATATAAAATACACTCAGCTTCAGCGGTGGTACTTGTTTTAGGAGATAAAGAAGCCTATAAAAATACGGCTAATCTTAATCAAGGGATGGTAGACTTAGGTATTATTAATGCTCATGAGTTAGAAAATATGGTGGATGAAACGACTAAATTTTATGAAGAACGTGGCGAGGAATTTATGAAGGAGGAAGCTATTCGTAACGCTTCACTTTCAGCTATGTTATTTATGCTGGCAGCCAAAAACCGTGGATGGGATACTTGTCCAATGATCGGTTTTGATCAGCAACAAATGAGAGAACTTTTTCATGTGCCAGAAACACATGAAATTGCACTATTGATTACAATAGGGAAGGAAAAAGAAAGTAGTCGCCGCTTGCGTGGTTATCGTAAACCAGTTGAAGAATTTGCAATTTTCTATTAAAAAGTGGTATAAAATAAGTGATTTTACAAATGATAGGTTTGAAGCCAAAAGCGGTTACTTTTGTTAAAACGTATACTTTGTAAATAGGTTGATTGGAGTGGAGGTTGGGTGACTCCTTTGGTATCAAAAAAAGCGGCCAGCTGGAACGGAAATCGACCACACGGTTTGGTGATGATCCAAATAATAAAGTAATGTTCAAGTAGGGGGAAGAAATTATGAAAGTAGTAGCAATCGTAGGAAGTATCCGTAAAGAATCTTATAATATGCAATTAGCAAAATTTATTCAAAAACGTTATACAGAGAAATTTGATCTTGAAATAGCAAGCTTGAAAGATTTACCAATGTATAATCAAGATATCGAAAATGAAGCACCACAACCCGTACTTGATTTTAAAGCTAAAGTAAAAGCGGCAGATGCAGTTCTTTGGCTGACACCAGAATATAATGGCACAGTGCCAGGTGTTATGGTTAACGCCATCGATTGGTTATCCCGCGTTGATAAAGTGATGATTGGCAAGCCATCATTCATGATGGGGGCATCAATGGGTAACTTAGGTACTGTTAAAGCACAATTACATTTACGAGATATTTTATTCTCACCTGGAGTAAATTCACCATTACTTAGTGGTAATGACGTTTATATTGGAGCAGTGCACACTAAATTTGATACTGAAGGCAATTTAACAGATGAAGGCACAATCAAATTCCTTGATACAGTGATCGATAACTTCCTAAAATGGATGAAAAAATAAGATTAAAAATAAAAACGTCCCATAAGTATAACAATATACTTATGGGACATTTTTAATGGAGAGCAGCAAATCGGCTCATAGGAACCTGAACTAGGAAAGCACCCCTAAGTTAGGGGATTAACTTATTTAATTGGAATTATTTTTAACACTTTCTGAAGACGGTATGCAAAAATACCTGCAAAAATAGCTAAAATAATATCTTTTGGCAAAGGCGGCATCATCCAAAGCCATGCTAACTTATACGTGAAAGCATCAGGAGCACTAGCCCATAGCTTGTAGGCAAAGTACATCCAATTTGTTCCTAGTAAATAATTAATAGCTGTTGCAACTAATGCAGCAATTACATAGCTTTTTTTCGTTCCACTGCGTTCTATAATAAGCCCCGCGACAAATGCAATTAATATATAAGAAACAATAAAACCAAATGTAGGGCTTAATATTTGCCCAAAACCTCCGCCGAATTTTGCAAATACAGGTGCACCTGCTAAACCGATACTCATATAAACAGTACAAGCGAGTGCCCCTTTTCTACTACCAAGAACAAGTCCAGCTAAAATAGCAAAAAATGTTTGCAAGGTGATTGGTACTCCGCCAACCATCATGAAAGGTACTATGGACGTGATATTAGCTCCTATCATCATCAATGTTGAAAATAATCCAATGTATGCAAGATCGACTGTTCTTAATTTGTGATGTGTGTGTTGCGCAACTGTTGTCATTATTTCACCCCTGAAAAAAATAATATTAGTAATAATAGTGTAAAAAAATAAACTTTTTGTGTCAACTACTCAAATATGAATAGTTAACTCAAAAAGTTTATCCCGCTGCAAAATATTTGTTAGTTATAGACTAATGATTAAAATTTATGATAGAGGGCAGTGCAATTCAACGCTGTCCGTAACTGCGCAGAAAATGAGATCAACCCACGCTGTGCCAAAGCGCTCTAATCATAAAAAATTAAGATACTGCTTTTAAGCCTGCCACACCAATGATAATGGCGATGATGCTGATCATTCGAGTCAGGTTTTTAGATTCACCGAAGAATATAATATTCACGAGAACGGCACCAACTGTACCAATACCAACCCAAACTACATAGGCGATACTTAACTGTAAATAGTTAAAGGAAGCATATAATAGAGCAAAGGACATTCCGAAGCCGCCTATATATAGTAATAAATTACGTATAGCTTTTTTCTGACTATAAAAGCGTAAACCTACAACACCGACAATTTCCGAAATAGCAGCTGATAAAACAAGTAACCAACCCATTATGCATTAGCTCCTTTCTCTTCAACATGATCTTTTGAAGGGTTATCAGCTAAATTAAGACCAACAACACCCAGTACTAAAATAAGCATGAAAATTCCTTTAATAGCATTAAACTCACCGTCAAAAATAAAAATGTCCATTAATGTAGTACCAATTGTACCGACCCCAGCAAAAGTCGCGTAAACCGTTCCAGTAGGCAAGTTTTCACAAGCCTTCGATAAGAAGTGAAAATCAACCGCGATTAAGGGCACGATAATAACCCAATGCCACCAAGAGTCAGCAACATTAAAACCAAAAATCCAAAATAATTCAAACAAACTAGTTAATGCAACATAAATCCAATCTTTTTGCATAGTTAAATTCCTTTCTATCAATCATTATGACTGACATTCAGTCATTTTTAGTGTAAAAAGAGAACGTCACTTAGGTGTGACGTAAATCGAGTGCATGATGTAAAAAGTCGAGTAGCTCAAGCTTTTGAAGTTTAATTGTTTCTTCTTCACTGTTATCATACAAATAAATCTGTTCAGCGGCAGATTCTACTAGACCGATTACAAGCTTTGAAGAACGTGTAGTATTTAGAGAAGCGCGTATCGTTCCTTGTTGTTGCGCTTCAACTAAGAAATTAGTCATCCATTCGTAATAAGGTGCATATATATTTTCCCATTCTTTCATATGCTCAGTTTGTGAAATACCTGCATAAATCAGTGCAAATACATCTCTATATTCCGCTGTTAGTGAGAAAACAATCTCTACTACTTTTTCTAGCTGCTTTGCAAAAGGCTCCTGTTTTGAAATACCATCGTTAATAGCTGCAATAATTTTTTCAACCATCACTTTTGCAATGGCTGGCATAACTGAGAGTCGTGATGGGAAATAAAGATAAAATGTCCCTTGGGCGATACCTGCAGCTTTTACGATATCTGAAACCTTTGTCTTTTCAATTCCTTTTTCACGAAAAACGTCAATTGCTGCTTGAATAATTTTCTCTTCCTTTGACATGAAATCCCTCGCTTTTGGCCTGCTTACTTCATATGTTATATAATAATTGAAATAAAGTCAAAGAAAAATGACTGACAATCAGTCATTTTTCTTTTCGTGTATATATATTTCTTAATTGGGGAACTTTATTCGTGAAAGGATTTGATGAAAATGAAAGAGACAAAGATTGCGCAACTAGATCAGCAACAACTTGAGAAAATTAATGAACTAGAAAAGAACATTGGTGTGACATTAGTGGCATATGATTCCTCGACAATGACATCACAGGGCTCGGGTGCCTTCGAGTCAGATAATAGTACTCAAAATCATCCATCATAATTAAGAATAAAATGCCTTGCAGCAATGTGAGGTTTTTTTATTTCATTTAAAAATAGGGGGTTACAAAATGATGCAGGATTTCTATGCCGATTTACATATTCATATTGGACGCACTTTAAGTGGACGTGCTGTTAAAATTACAGGCAGTAAAACGCTAACGTTAGCAAGAATTTTAGAGACGTCAAGTGCAAGAAAGGGTCTGGATATTATCGGGATTATTGATTGTCATTCACCCGAAGTAATGGATGAAATGGCAAAAATGATAGAACAGGGCGAACTGAAAGAGTTGGAGCAGGGAGGACTACGCTTTCAAGAAACCACCCTTATTCCTGGGTCTGAAATTGAAATCTATGATCAACATTGCCTTGGGCCAATCCATGTGCTTGTTTATTTTCCAACACTGTTGCTTATGAGGGAATTCTCAAATTGGATGTCAAATCATATGACAAATATCCATTTAAGCTCTCAGCGAATATATTGTGATGCTCGGACATTACAGCAAAAGGTACATGAATTAGGCGGCCTTTTTATTCCTGCGCATGTTTTTACACCATTTAAAAGCTTATTTGGTAAAGGCGTATATCGTAGCTTAACAGAAGTATTTGACCCACAGCTAATAGATGCGATAGAGCTTGGTTTGAGCTCTGATACCGATATGGTAAGTAACATTAAAGAGCTGCAAGCATATACATTTGTCAGCAACTCTGATGCTCATTCACTTGGAAAAATTGCACGTGAGTATCAAAAATTAAGACTATCTCATGCAAATTTTACAGAATTAAAGATGGCGCTTTATGAACAGCAGGGTCGTGCTGTAACAGCTAATTATGGGCTAAATCCTTTGCTTGGTAAGTATCATAAGACTGTTTGTGCAAAATGTGGTGAGCAGCTTGGCAATACGGCAACCATTTGTACGAACTGTGAGAGCACGAAAATTATAAAAGGTGTTGCAACACGTATAAATGAGCTTTCAGAGCAAGTTACAGATAAACGTGCACGGCCACCCTATATTCACCAAGTACCACTAGACTTTATTCCAGGATTAGGACCAAAAATGATGGAACGATTAGTACAAGCATTTGGGACAGAGATGAACATCTTGCATCGAGTAACGCTAGCACAACTCGAACAAGTCGTGCCGCACAAAATTGCGAAGATGATCGATTTAGCAAGAACGGGTCAATTAGCAATCGAAGTTGGCGGTGGCGGCGTATATGGGAAGATTCATTTAGAATAAAAAGGCTCCTCACCATAGCCTGTGGTGGATTTCCGTTTTGACGGCCAAAACAGGTTTTCGTCTGAGCGAAAGCGAAGGACCTCATAGATAAGTAAAAAAACATCTTGAAAAATAACATAGCAGTTCAGTAAATCTTTAAGATTTACTGAACTGCTATTCTTTACTTATTTACGATAGTTTAGCAATAATGCCTTCCTCATCGTCTAGGACAAGTTCTATGCCTGTTGAAAAAGGATCACCATGTAGGACATCTTTAATCCATACACGTAATGCACCAATCATTGCGGCTGTATCGAACATCTCGATTTGACCATTCACTTCAACTTCTGCACCGAAGCCTGTGTCATCATCGTATGTTAGTTCTACTAGTACATCCTCAGGGCGAATGTTTTTATAGTAGGCCTGTGATAAACAAATTGCATTAATAATATCTTGCTCATTAATTATTTGTGCCATTGTGCTTCCTCTTTACGTTTTTTATCTTTAAACATATTAACAATTTTTACAACTAGCATCACGATCACCATGATAGCTGCAACGTTAATTAATAAGCCTAAAATATTCCCAAGCATACCCATACCGCTGAAAAGGCTTCCGAATAATAAGCCAGCTAAGCCTCCAAGCATTAAGCCTTTCATTAGGCCGCCTGAGAAGAAGCCACCTTTTTTAGCTGTTGAATCCTTCTTGTTTGTAGAAGTTGTATTGTTTTTATTTGTTGTTGCATTATTTTGGTCTTTCGTTTTATCCTGAGATTTTTGGAAATTTGAGTTATTGTTATGATTATTGTTGTTTGAGAAACCTCTTTTACCGGACTTATAGGATTTAGCTTCTGCAGTTGGTGTATCAGAGATGAACAATGTTGCACCAACAGACGCAAACATAAGTGTCGCTGCAAAAATAGCAGCAAGAATTTTTTTCATTACTTAAATTCCTCCAATATAATTTTTAGTTTTGTTATAAACTAGTTCTTAATAGTAATTTTACATGAACCATCTCGAAAAATAAAATAAACGCTGCCATCAATTTAGGTAGATCAATAAATGTGAACAAGTAGTGACAATACTCATAAAAAAGTAGGGTGTGGGTTACGTTGTAGTGGCAGTCGAATGCCGTAGGAAAACGGCAGTATAAACCGATATCAATCCCATGGTATAGAAAAGAAAGGAGTGAAACGATGATTTCAACATTATTACTATTAGTTTCAATTTTTTTATTGTTATATATAACGGAAAAAAGACGTTTTTTCAATGTAGTAGTTCTTGGTCTTATAGGGTTGTTTATTTTAAGTACGATATTTAGTCATCCTATATTTCTCCCGAACGAGCAAGGGATAGTGTCGAAAATGGGGATAGTCATTATACTAGGGAGTTTCCCGAGTATAATGTTTATTTTATCGATTGCTACGTTTTTTAATAGTAAAGTTTTACTTGAAAAAGAAGGGCGTAAAGTTCGTAATCTATTGACGGCTGTTTTTGGCTTGGGCTTTTTTATGATGATGATTGGCTATGTATTTATAATTTTTACGAATATTGAACATCCAATTTGGCATATTCTTTTCTTCTATGCGTTTTTGGTTTTTGGCTATACAATGTTTTTATACACAAGCATAATGGCCTATGCCACTTTATATCATTTTACACCGATTTTTTATGAGCCTAACTACATTATTGTGCTAGGATCAGGATTACTTGGAGATAAGGTGCCACCACTTTTAGCTAGCCGTTTAGATGAGGCAGTAAAGCAATTTCAAAAATATGATGAACGACCTTATATTATTGTTTCAGGTGGACAGGGGCATGATGAAAAAGTATCAGAAGCATATGCCATGAAAAAATATATAGTTGACGAACATCAAATACCAGCTCAAAAAGTATTAATGGAAGATCAATCGACAAATACTGAACAAAATATGGCATTTTCTAAAAAAATAATGGATACGCATGCTCATGGAAAAAAATATCGATCTTTATTTGTAACGAATAATTTTCATGTTTTTCGTGCAAGTATTTATGCCAAAAAGGCGAAGCTTGATGCACAAGGTGTTGGTTCGAAGACGGCCTTTTATTATGTACCTAATGCATTTACGCGTGAATTTATCGGTCTATTAGAAATGTATAAATGGATTCATGTCACTGTATTTTTGTTCATTACATTGTTTATAGGATTAATCTTGAGAGCATATGTGTAACCAATTTAGAACTGTCTTCCATATAATAGTGGAAAGGTAGTAGTGTGCAAGGGGGGAAACGTATGTATGGGCAATTTTTAGCAAAGAAAAATAAAGAGCGAATTGGATCTCTACAAAAGCTCACGCAAACACAAGATACATGGTTTGCGCAAAACATTGATTTGATAACAGTCAAAGAAGTACAATTAGCAGCCTTGCACAAAATATTATATCAAGTTGTGCGAGGACTTTTGAAAAAAAAACAACAACGACATTTACAAATTATACATCCAGAACAGACACAGTCGGTACAGGAGAATGTGCTAACGCTTTTAGCTGAATATGATGATTTACTGCGTGAAGCAATTCCACTCCCTATCTATACTTTCATTTGGCAAATTTCTTCACTGGAGAAGTTAGCTAATTGCGTTGAAGTCGTTGATGATGTACTTGATATATTGGAATGGTATTTTATTTATCAAAATGATCAGGTTGAGGTGTTTGACGAAGAAGATTTAGATCATGAGGTAATCATTGATTTATACAAAGATGCCATCGAGGAACAGGATGCAGATGCACAATTTCAGCTTGGAGAATATTATGGTGCAGTAGATGGAACATATTTTCAACCAGAAAAGTCAGTAAAGTGGTTTGAATTAGCAGCATCACAAGGTAATGCCGATGCTCAATATGCACTTGGTAATTTTTATTTTGAAGGAATAGGTGTTCAAGAAAGCTATAATAGGGCTTTTTCATTGTATGAGGCTGCAGCAAAGCAAGGGCATCCAGATGCTGCAAATAATTTAGCAGATATGTATTTTAACGGCGAGGGAGTACTAGAAAATTTGGTACTTGCGAAGAAGTGGTTCGACTTCGCCGCACAAAAAGGTGTAGCAGAGGCTATGTTTACACTCGGAATTATTTTCGAGCAGGGATTAGGAATCGACAAAGATGAGGAACAAGCATGCAGCTACTATAGAAAATCTGCTGAAGCTGGCTATGTTGAAGCACAATACAGGCTTGGGGGAATCTATTTAGAGGGACGGTTAGGTGAACCTAAAGATGTGAACCGTGGGTTATTATGGTATGAAAGAGCTGCGGAGCAATATCATGTTGATGCCTTTTATGATTTGGGCTTTATTTGGAGCCAGGGGTTAACAGGTATACGAAATATTGAAAAGGGTATTCATTGGTTTAAACAGGCTGCTCTTCAAGGAGATACGGAAGCTAAATTACAATTAGGGCACATATACAATAATGGGGAAGGTATAGCTAGAAATATGAAAGAGGCTATAAAATGGTATGGACTTGCAGCAGATGCGGGAAGTGAGGAGGCTGCAATTTTACTACAAGAATTGAAAGGAATTTAAGTGTTTTTTATTATAAAATTTTAGGTATTTAGATTCTTTTGTCAACTCTCTTGTGTAGGTCTTAGGATTCTGTTTTGGTAAATATAATAGGTTTATATTCCTGTATAAAAACTGATTGTATAATATAAATATAATAAAGTAGTATAACTGTAAACAAAAACCAGGAAAAATAAGCAGAGATGATGTAAAAAAGCTACCCAAAGATATTGTGGTAGCTTTTTTAGTGCTTTAATTAATAAGTAGGATAACAGGGACTTTTTATACATTTTATGGAAAAAAATGTATGCTTGAAAATTGACAGCTATTTATAAAATGTATAATGTATATGAGTGATTTTGAAAGAGTAGGTAGTAGTGATAGCTAATAAAAAGGTAATCATTTTTAGCAGATTGTAGCCCGTAACAGAAATTAGCATCATAAGTAATGGAATAGGAATCTCCCGAAGGCTAATCCCTAAACGTTAGGGACGACATTTATTAAAACATATATTTTATAGCCGGAACGGAACTTAACTCCACGTTATGGTGATGCTTTTTTTATTTTTGGTGGACAGAATTAGATTTTTCTCAGCTTTTCAAAAGTACACGGCATGAAAGAGGGTAAAAGTGTGATTTTTCAAAAACAGAGAAAGACAACGGCGTTAGATTTAAAGCAATACGTTGTTAAAATGGATATAACGAATTACCATTCAATAAAAAAACAAATTGATTTGCTTAAATTGACAAAGCAGGATTTACAATATTTAAAAGCCTTTCAACCTTATGTAGAAGGAGATATTGATAATATTGTTAATCGATTTTATGAAATGATTGGAACTGAACGTAGTTTAGTAGATATTATTAATCAACATAGTTCTGTGGAGAAGCTGAAAATTACATTACGACGTCATATTATTGAAATGTTTAATGGGACGATTGATGATGAATTTTATGAAAGACGAGTTAAAATTGCTAAAGTGCATGTTCATATCGGGCTTAAAACACAATGGTATATTTGCGCCTTTCAAGATTTAACAGCATCATTTATTGACTTAGTTGAAGAACATGTTAATCATCCAATGGATCAGCTCAATACAATTCGAGCCATCTCAAAAATTTCTAATTTTGAGCAACAGTTGGTTTTAGAGGCGTTTGAGCAGACAATTGAGCAACTTCATGAAAAGATGGAACGTAGAAAAGAAGCGATAGAGAAAGAAATTGTAGAGTCATCGGAAGGTCTTGCCGCAATATCTCAGGAAACGAACAATTCATTTCATCGCTTAAGTGGAAGATCAGACGAAATTAAACAATTAGCGAAAAAATCACTTCAAGTGTCGACTATGGCTGAGAGTCAGGCATTAGAAGGTCGTGAACGGTTAAAGAGTCAATCACAAAACATGAGTAATATTATTTATTCGCTTAATGATATAACGGAGAATATTACACAGTTGACAGATATGTCAAAGGAAATGGAATCGATTATGAATGTTGTAACAAATATTGCTAATCAAACGAATTTGTTAGCTTTAAATGCGGCAATAGAAGCGGCTCGTGCTGGAGAAGCGGGTAAAGGCTTTAGTGTTGTTGCAGATGAAGTACGAAAACTATCGATTCAAACAAAGGAGTCTGTCACATCGGTAGCGACGTTACTACATAAAACGAATGAACGGACAGATAAACTTGTTCATTCGCTTAGTAATATTCAAGAAGAGGTAGCCTCTGGTGAGGAAAATATGGTTCAAACCGAAGGACAATTTACTAACATACTGGAAGCTATGACTGAAGCTAAAGATCAAAATGGTCGGATGGAAAAAGAAGTGCAAGCAATAGCAGAAGTACTAAGTGAATTAGGGATCGCCTTTAACGAAGTGAAAAATTCAGCTGGAAAATTAGCTAGCTTTGCACAGAATTTAAATTGATGATGAGAAAAGAACAAAGGCGCTTACACTCTTTAAATACACTATAGCAACTGTTAATATATACTATCCGTTAGGTGATAAAAAACTCTAGCGAATATGTGATTGTAAGTTCAATATAAGTACATGAACATAGAAAAAAGTAGAGGCTGGGACAGAACTCGATTATTTTGAAAAATAGCGAAGATGGGTAATAACTTTTTCACTTCACTGAGTTTAATTTTCCTTCCTAAATCAAAAAAATGTTAGGCCGTTTGTATCTCGGTCTAACATTTTTTCTTTTTGTCCCAGCCTCTATTTTTGCTAAATTTGTAAAGGCTTTAGCGTAATTTTCGGTAAAAAAAGTTTATACTGAATATAGAACTAAAAATAGGGGCGGTTAATATGAAAACAGTTGTTGTATTAGGTGGCGGAATTACGGGATTATGTACGATGCATTATTTACAACGCCAAGCTCAGGAGAAAAACTTAGATGTAAAGCTTGTGCTTGTTGAAAAAAATACATACCTTGGTGGCAAGCTACACTCTGCATATAAACAAGGATTCATCATGGAAACAGGAGCAGATTCTATTGTAGCGCGTCATAAAGGTGTCATGGAGTTAGTAGAGGAACTAAATTTTGAACAAAATCTTGTGTACAACGAAACGGGTATTTCGTATATTTACACAAATAATGAGTTACATCCTATCCCAGCAGACTCAACATTCGGTATTCCTATGAGCTTACAATCTCTTGAGGAAAGCACGCTTGTATCAGAGGAAGGTAAAAAAGAAGCATTGAAGGATTTAACAATGCCAAATGAAGGATTTACCAAGGAAAGTTCTATTGGGGAATTTTTAACGTATTACTTAGGGGAGGAGCTTGTTCAAAACCAAATAGCACCTGTACTGGCAGGTGTATATTCTGGAGATTTAAATCAACTTTCAATTGCTTCCACTTTACCGTATTTAATTGATTACAAAAATGATTACGGCAGTATTATTAAAGGTTTCAATGCAAACAGGGAACAATTTATCAAATCTGCCAATAAGAAATTTATTTCGTTTAAAAATGGTTTATCATCACTAATTGATCGACTTGAAGAAACATTAACGGATGTAGAAATTATAAAAGGAATTGCCACTACTAGTGTTAAAAAGCAGGAGAATCAATACGCTGTTACTTTAGCAAACGGTAAAACGATTGAAGCAAATCATGTTGTTTTGGCCCTTCCAAATGAATCGGTACAAAGTTTATTGCAGGATGCCTCTTTGAACAGTTATTTTGAACAATTTAATACTGCATCCGCAATTACGATTTATTTAGGATTTGATGTGCCTGATAATAGATTACCAGCAGATGGAACAGGCTATATTGTGTCACATAATTCGGATGTTATTTGTAATGCAGCAACGTGGACAAGTCGCAAGTGGAAACACACTTCAGCAGAAGGGAAATTACTTGTACGACTTTTTTATAAGAGCATTAACCCTGAGTATGATAGATTGCGTATGATGACAGATGAAGAGTTAGCAGCAGTTGCTCTAGAGGATGTAAGGAAGAGTCTAGGGATTGAGGAAAAACCAACTGTGGTTGACGTGACAAAATGGATCGACCAGATGCCAAAGTATGATTTGGCGCACCGTGAAGCATTGCAAGGTCTCGTACAAGAGCTTGAGAAAAACTATCCAAATTTATCAATAGCGGGATGCTCTTATTTTGGTGTAGGCATAGGTGCATGTATTCAAAATGGTAAAAAAATTGGTGAGGAACTTGCTGAAAAACTATTGTAATTGTTTAAAAATATATGATTTTTCGTAAAAATTATCCTTTGTTAAGTGAAATAGTCTTGACTCGTTCGTTCGTAAACGATATGATTCTTTTAATTATTTAAAAAATTCATACTACATTCTTATCAAGAGAAGCAGAGGGACTGGCCCTATGAAGCTTCAGCAACCAACTTATTGTCAGGTGCTAAATCCAGAAGACAGCTGTGTCGAAGATGAGAAGGAAAACAATTACGAAACGTTAAAGCCTTCTTTTTTTGTGAAAGAAGGCTTTTTTTATTTTAAAGATAAGGGAAGAGAGGCTGGTTTTATGGGATTGCTTGAAAGGTTGAAAACGCATGTTCTTACAGCAGATGGTGCAATTGGTACAGTTTTATACGGCTATGGCTTGGAGTACTGCCATGAGGAAATGAATGTACAGAGACCGGAATTAATTGAAAAGATTCATAGAGAGTATATAGCAGCTGGTGCCGATATTATTCAAACGAACACTTACGGAGCTAACGCCATAAAATTAGCCCGTTATGGACTTGAATCTCGTGTACAGCAATTTAATGAAGCTGCTATAACGATTGCTAAACGAGCAGCAGCAGATGGAGGACAATTTGTTTTAGGTACTATTGGGGGAATCCGAGGTATTCGAAAGAGTGATGCAACGTTAGAGGAAATTTTAGCAACTGTTGATGAGCAGGCCTCTATCTTACTTGCAGGAAATCCAGACGGCCTTCTACTTGAAACCTATTATGATTTTGAAGAGCTAACAGCGACTTTAACAATGCTACGAGCTAAAACAAAATTACCGATTATTGCTCAAGTTTCAATGCACGAACCAGGAATTTTACAAAATGGAATGAGGTTAAATAACGCCTTACATGAACTTGAAGCGCTAGGTGCTGATATCGTAGGTGTTAACTGTCGCTTAGGTCCTCACCATACTATACAAGCATTTGAAGGTGTAGAGCTTCCTAAGAAGGCATTTTTGTCAGCATATCCGAACGCCTCTCTTCTTGATTTAGAAGATGGTCGTGTCGTATATGAGTCAGAGGCAGATTATTTTGGCCGAGCAGCTGTAGAGCTTCGTGATCAAGGGGTACGTTTAATTGGTGGCTGTTGTGGTACGACACCAAAGCATATTGCGGCAGCGAAAAAGTACATAGAGGAACTATCCCCGATCGAGGAAAAGTATGCAAAGCCAGAAAAAGTAGCGGTTGTACGCGATGCAGAACCAGCAAATTATGAGCCATTACATGTAAAAGTAAAACGTGAACGCTCAGTTATAGTAGAGTTAGATACTCCAAGACATTTAGAGATCGAAGGCTTTATTGCAGGTGCGAAAAAATTATATGAGGCGGGCGCAGATGTCGTCATGATGGCAGATAATTCACTTGCTTCTCCAAGGATTAGTAATATCGCAATGGGAGCCTTGCTGAAAGAGACCCACGGAGTACGCCCGTTAACACATATAACATGTCGAGATCGCAATTTAATTGGTCTTCAATCACATTTGATGGGATTAAATGCATTAGGGATCCATGATATTTTAGCAGTTACCGGAGATCCAACAAAGGTAGGCGATTTCCCAGGGGCAGCTAGCGTTTATGATGTCTCTTCAATGGAGCTTATCCAATTAATAAAACAGTTAAATGAAGGAGTATCGTTCTCAGGGAAACCACTTCGTAAAAAGGCGAATTTCTCTGTAGCGGCTGCCTTTAATCCTAATGTACGGGTACTAGATCGGGCTGTCTCTCGATTAGAAAAGAAAATTGAACACGGGGCAGACTATTTTATTTCACAGCCTGTTTATACAAAGGAAAAAATTGTGGAAATTTATGAGGCGACAAAGCATTTAGAAACACCAATTTATATAGGCATTATGCCAGTAACGAGCTATAAAAGTGCGGAGTTCTTACATCATGAAGTACCAGGCATTAAACTATCTGACGATGCGTTAGCACGTATGAAAGCTTGTGGCGATAATAAGGAACGCGCAACACTAGAAGGAATTGCAATTGCTAAGGAATTAGTAGAAGTAGCAGCGGAATATTTCAATGGTATTTACCTGATCACACCATTTTTGCGCTATGATATGACGCTAGAATTAATGAAATTTATTGAGCAATTGGATGAACAGAAAAAAGGGGTAAGTATAAATGGCTAAGCACATGATTGAAGAGCAACTAGAGCAACGAATATTAATTCTTGATGGCGCAATGGGTACAATGCTACAAAATGAAAATTTATCGGCAGAGGATTTTGGCGGCGAGGAATATGATGGCTGTAATGAAAATCTTGTGCTAACTAGACCAGATGTGCTTGAAAAAGTTCATAGAAAATATTTAGAGGCTGGAGCAGATATTATTTGTACAAATACATTTGGAGGTACACCACTTGTATTAAATGAATATGATCTTGGAGCGAAGGCAGAAGAAATCAATAAACGTGCAGTAGAAATTGCACGTAAAGTAGTAGATGCGTTTTCAACATCTGATTGGCCACGTTTTGTGGCGGGAGCAATGGGGCCAACTACAAAAACCTTATCGGTTACAGGTGGAATTACATTTGATGAGCTAGAGGAAAATTTCTATGTTCAAGCAAAGGCATTAATCGAAGCCGGAGCGGACGTTCTGTTGCTAGAAACTAGTCAGGATATGCTAAATGTTAAAGCAGGAACATTGGGGGTATCTCGTGCTTTTAAGGCAACTGGAAGAGAGCTTCCTGTGATGATATCTGGAACAATTGAACCGATGGGAACGACACTTGCCGGACAAACCATTGATGCTTTTTACATTTCGATCGAGCATATTAAACCATTATCAGTTGGTTTAAACTGTGCAACTGGACCAGAGTTTATGACAGATCATATACGTTCATTAGCAGAGCTTTCAACAGGCTATATTAGCTGTTATCCGAATGCAGGCTTACCGGACGAGGAAGGTTGCTATCATGAGTCGCCTGAATCATTGTCACAAAAGCTAAAAGGCTTTGCAGAAAAGGGCTGGCTAAACATTGTCGGAGGCTGCTGTGGAACAACGCCAGCACATATTGCTGCCATTCGAGAGGTATTAAAGGACGAAAAGCCTCGACAATTACCAGATGCAACACATGGTCATGTAGTATCTGGTATCGAGCCATTGGTGTATGACGATTCTATGCGTCCGTTATTTATTGGAGAACGGACAAATGTTATTGGCTCTCGTAAGTTTAAAAATTTAATTATTGATGGGAAGTTTGAGGAAGCAGCAGAAATTGCACGTGCTCAAGTGAAAAATGGAGCACATGTTATCGATATTTGTTTAGCAAATCCTGACCGTGATGAACTAGAGGATATGCGCGGCTTTATGCAGGAGGTTGTAAAAAAAGTAAAAGTACCTCTCGTTATTGACTCTACAGATGAAAAAGTAATTGAGGAAGCACTTAAGTTTTCTCAAGGGAAGGCCATCATTAATTCGATTAACTTAGAGGATGGTGAGGAGCGCTTTGACGCAGTTTTACCACTAGTGAAAAAATATGGTGCCTCTTTAGTTGTAGGCACGATTGATGAGCAAGGCATGGCAATTGATCGACATCGCAAGCTAGAGATTGCTGAACGTTCCTATAAATTGTTAACAGAAAAGTGGGGTATTGCTCCTGAAGATATTATCTTTGACCCACTAATGTTCCCAGTAGGAACGGGAGATGAGCAGTATATTGGCTCGGCACTTGAAACGGTAGAAGGAATTCGCTTGATTAAAGAAAAAATGCCGCGTACATTAACGGTACTTGGTGTAAGTAATATTTCATTCGGATTACCACCAGTAGGTCGTGAAGTATTGAATGCCGTGTATTTATATCACTGTACACAGGCTGGTTTAGATTATGCAATTGTTAATACGGAGAAGCTAGAACGTTATGCATCTATTCCTGAGGCAGAGATTAAGCTAGCAAATGATTTACTCTTTCATACAAACGATGAAACATTAGCTGTCTTTACAGATTTCTATCGTGATAAAAAGAAGGAAAAAACAGAGGCAGATATTCCGAAAACAGTAGAAGGTCGCCTTGCTTACTATATTTTAGAGGGGACAAAGGAAGGGCTTATTGAGGATTTAGATGCTGCACGTGAAATCTTTGAAGCACCGCTTGATATTATTAATGGACCATTAATGGACGGAATGGCAGAGGTTGGTCGTTTATTTAACGATAATCAGCTGATCGTAGCAGAGGTATTACAATCCGCAGGGGTTATGAAGGCAGCTGTCGCACATTTAGAGCAATTTATGGAGAAAAATGAAGAGAGTGCCGGTAAGGGAAAGATGGTACTGGCTACTGTGAAAGGCGATGTGCATGATATTGGGAAAAACCTTGTCGATATCATTTTAAGTAATAATGGTTATAAGGTGGTCGATCTCGGCATTAAAGTAACACCTGCTCAATTAATAGAAGCGATTCGTAAGGAAAAGCCAGACTTCATCGGACTTTCAGGGTTATTAGTGAAATCAGCACAGCAAATGGTTATTACAGCTCAGGATTTCAAGGAAGCGGGTATTGACGTACCTATTTTAGTAGGAGGAGCGGCGTTGTCTCGTCGCTTTACCGAAACAAAAATCGCTAGCGAATATAATGGACCGGTCATTTATTCAAAGGATGCGATGCAAGGGTTAGAGCAGGTAAATCGATTAATGGGGACAGATACACGTGCAGATTTCTTAGTTGAAATCGAGGAATCTCGCAAAAAACGCTTAGAGGCGGACGAAAAAAGAGCTGCTCGTCCTGTAAAAGAAGTAACTATAAAGCCTGTACGCACAATAAAGGAAGCGTCTGTTTTTCTTCCAGCAGATTTGCGACGCCATGTAAAGAGAGAATATGCTGTTTCTCATTTATATCCATATGTTAATATGCGGACATTACTTGGACATCACCTAGGTTTAAAGGGTCAAGTACAGCAATTGCTTGAGGCTGGTGATGAAAGGGCAACAGAATTGAAAGATTTGGTCGATGAGTATTTACAAAGTGACCTATTGAAGCCATCGGGCGTTTATCAGTTTTTCCCTGCCCAAGCCGATGGGGACGATGTAGTCGTTTATGATCCGGCAGATAGCAAAACAGAAATAGAACGATTTACCTTCCCGCGTCAGCAAGTGGAACCGTTTTTATGTCTTGCAGATTTCCTAAAAACAGTTGAAAGTGGTGAAATGGATTATATTGCCTTAATGGTGGTAACAGCGGGACAAGGGGTTATGGCGAAGGCCCGTCAGCTGAAAGAGGAAGGGAAGTTCCTTGAAAGTCATGCATTACAATCTACAGCTCTTGAGCTTGCGGAAGGCTTTGCGGAACGTATGCACCAAGAAATTCGTGACCAGTGGGGCTTCCCAGATGCAACTGATTTTACAATGCGTGATCGTTTCGCGGCGAAATATCAAGGACAGCGCTTCTCATTCGGCTATCCTGCATGTCCGAACTTAGAGGATCAAGAGAAATTGTTTGGTTTATTACAGCCAGAGGACATTGGCGTACATTTAACGGAAGGCTTTATGATGGAGCCAGAAGCGTCCGTTTCAGCAATTGTCTTTGCCCATCCAGATGCTCGATATTTTAATGTGTAATGCTAGAGAAAAAGTGTATCTTTATGTGAAGAATGGAAATAGTTGGGATGTGTGTACAGATGATTCGATTAATGGAAGAGAAAGATTTACCCTGGGTTTTAGACATCTACAACAATATTATTTTAACGAGCAAAGCCGTTTATCGATATGAGACACAATCATTAGATGAAAAGAGACAATGGTTCAAGGACCAGCAAACTCTCGGTAATCCACTGTTAGTCTTTGATGAAGATGGCATAGTAGCCGGCTTTGCAACATATAGTCAGTTCCGTCCGTATCCAGGCTATAAGCATACAATGGAGCACTCTGTATATGTGCATAAGGACCATTATCAAAAGGGGATAGCTACCCAACTAATGCATGAGCTTATTCGAATTGCTAAAGAGCAAGAGGTGAAAACACTCGTAGCGGGTATTGATGCTGAAAACATCGGGAGCATTAAAGTACATGAAAAACTAGGTTTCGAATATGCGGGTACTATTAAAAATGCAGGCTATAAATTCGGACAATGGCTAGATCTTGTATTTTATCAGCTACAGTTAACTGGACCAAAAGTATAGAAAGTATTCGACATGACATATCTTTTCAGCTTGCTTACCCATACTAATGCTACATTTAGTTGGGGATGGAATATGCGTTGTATAATAGGTTGATTGGAGTGTAGGCTGGGCGACTCCTCGGGGATCAGCGATAGAGGAACGAAGGCTAAAACCATCACGTCCTGTGATAACGCCTTCGTGACCAACATCGTACTGTCGCTGTCGCTGCGTTAACACTACGCTTTCGCGCAAAAAACATCTGTTGCCCCGACGGCTCCAGGAAGCTCTGCTCTGTGCGAAAGCGAAGCGGCAGCAACAAATGTTTTATCTGCGCGAAAGCGAAGCGACAGCAGCAAATGTTTTCTGTAGCGAAAGCGAAGCGTCAGCTACAAATGTTTTCTGTAGCGAAAGCAAAGCGACAGCAACAAATGTTTTATCTGCGCGAAAGCGAAGCGACAGCAGCAATGTTTTCTGTAGCGAAAGCAAAGCGACAGCAACAAATGTTTATCTGTGCGAAAGCGAAGCGACAGCAACAAATGTTTTATCTGTGCGAAAGCGAAGCGACAGCAACAACAAAACGCCCAGCCGGAACGGAAATCAACTTCACTTGTGATGAGCCAAATTAATTTATTTTTTATTCCTTTGTACACATTATAAAAGGATATGACAAATGTCATATCCTTTTTATGATGTTTGCTTCTGTTGCATGATTATACTCTTGTTTTATGATGAGGTCATAAGAAAAAAAGAAACGAGGGAGTAAAAACGATGGCAACAGATAAAGAAAAAACAAAAAAACTGCGCCAGGATGTAGCACCATTTGCGAAGTCTGACACAGCTAAAAGTATTTTTCAAATGGTGAATACGATTATACCTTTAATCGCCCTATGGGTAGCTGGCTATATGTTAGCGGATGTTTCACCATGGTTAACAGCTGGGTTAAGTGTAATTTCTGCTGGATTTGTCGTACGAACTTTTATTATTTTCCATGATTGTACACACGGTTCATTTTTCAAAAGTAAAAAAGCAAACGACTGGGTTGGTTTTGTAACTGGGGTGTTAACATCATTCCCATATGAAAAATGGAAACGTGAGCATACAATTCACCACGCAACTAGCTCGAACTTAGATAAGCGTGGTATCGGTGATATTGATATGATGACAGTGGAAGAATTTATACAAGCATCTAAAGGGCAACGTCTATGGTATCGTTTTTACCGTAACCCATTCGTAATGTTTGGATTAGGTCCGCTGTTTATGGTGTTAATTTTAAACCGTCGTAATCGAAATGACGCTAAACAGAAAGAACGTCTTAACACTTATCTAACAAATGTAGTCATCGCGGGAATCTGTGTTGCCTTAATCTACTTTATGGGGTGGCAAGCATTTTTATTAGTGCATGTAGTAACATTGTTTGTTGCAGCTTCTCTTGGTATTTGGTTATTTTTTATCCAACATACGTATGAAGATTCTTATTTTGAGCATGACTCGGAGTGGGATTATGTAAAGGCTGCTGTCGAAGGTAGCTCGTATTATAAATTACCAAAGCTATTACAATGGGTTACAGGCAATATTGGCTTCCACCATGTACATCATTTAGCCCCACGTGTACCGAACTACAATCTTGAAAAGGCGCATAATGACATACCGCCATTACACACGGCTACGACTATTACGTTACGTACAAGCTTAGAGTCATTACGCTATAAGTTATATGATGAAGATCAAGGCAAGTTTGTAACCTTTAAAGAAGTTAATGAAATAATTAAACGAAAAGCAAGAAGCAGTTTAGCTGCTTAGTTGAATTTTTCAGCCATCTCTTCTAAGGGATGGCTGTTTTACGTAAACATTGTACAATAAGCTCAGTAAACACCATGTACAGGCATAAAATTAATTTTCTTGTTATAATAAGGGAAAAGTAGGAAAGAGCGTGAGATTATGTTGAGGAAATGGCATAGTATTATTCCGAATAGTCCAATGCTCAGTATATATTTATGGATTATTTTCTGTTTCCTACCGTTTTTCTTCATTTTTAGAAAATCGTCGTATATTGAAATATCAATAGGTATTACATTTTTAATGCTATATTTTATTTTCTATCGGTTTTCAATGAATTCGAAAAACGGGCTTGTTTATATGTGGATTAGTTTTGAAATGGTCATTAATATCGTTATGACCATATTATATGGCTATGTATATTTATCAATTTTCACAGCTTTCTTTATTGGAAATATTCGTAAACCTGTTGGTTTCTATATTATGTATGGACTACATATTGGCTTTACGGTTATTTCTACAGGTGCTGGCTTCTTCGTTGAACTACACTTATTTTTATCACAACTCCCATTTGTTGTGTTAACGATTCTAGCGGTTGTACTTCTCCCACTAACGATTTATTCAAAAAATAAACGCGAAAATTTAGAGGGTCAGCTTGAGACTGCTAATGAGCGAATAGCTGAATTAATTGTTTTTGAGGAACGCCAACGTATTGCTCGGGATTTACATGATACGCTTGGCCAAAAGTTATCGATGATAGGCTTAAAAAGTGACTTAGCTTCAAGATTAATTGAACGTGATCCACAGCAGGCTCTAACAGAGATAAAGGATATTCGTCAAACGGCAAGTATCGCATTGAAAGAGGTGCGTGAATTAGTATCGGATATGCGAACAGCTAGGTTTGAGGATGAGCTTATGCGTATTTCTCAAATATTAAAGGCCGCTGAAATGGAGTTTATATTTGAAGGTGATAAAGATTCTTTACAAGTTCCACCACTTGTAGAAAATGTATTATCCATGTGTTTAAAAGAGGCAGTTAATAATGTCGTTAAGCATAGTGGAGCTACAAAATGTGAAATTGCTTTCCATCAAAATTTTAAGGAAGTATATTTAGTTGTTCGTGATAATGGACAAGGAATCTCCAAAAAGCAAGCATGGAAAACGGGTAACGGACTAAAAGGAATGCGAGAACGGTTAGAGTTTATAAACGGTTCTTTTAAAATCGAAAGTGAACAGGGCACTACATTAACAGTGTCGATTCCAGTGGCGATTACGCATCAGAAAGTCAAAGAAAATCTGAAGAACATATAGAAAAGAGGATTGTGACATGATACGAATTGTAATTGCTGAAGATCAGGGTATGCTATTAGGCGCACTACGTTCATTACTTAGTATGGAGGATGATATGGAGGTCGTTGGTTTAGCAAAAAATGGTGAGGAAGCATTGGCGCTTGTTGAAGAGCATCAGCCTGATATTTGTATTATGGATATTGAAATGCCAGTGAAAACTGGATTGGATGCTGCCGAGGAACTGCATGGTACAGGTTCTGATTGTAAAGTGATTATACTAACGACATTTGCAAGACCAGGTTATTTTGAGCGTGCAAGAAAAGCCAGCGTTCGTGGCTATTTATTAAAGGATAGTCCGATAGAAGAGTTGGTCAATGCTATTCGTACAATTATGGATGGCAAAAGAATATATGCACCTGAACTCGTTGATTTTGTCTATGAGGATGATAGTGAAAATCCTTTAACTGACCGTGAGAGCCAGGTACTGACACTTGTTGCAGAGGGCAAGACGACAAAAGAAATTGCTGCAGAATTATTTTTATCGGCAGGAACTGTCCGCAACTATATCTCCACTATATTAGAAAAATTAAATGTTGGGAATCGCATTGAAGCCATCGCACGTTTTAAGGAAAAAGGGTGGAATAAATAGAAAACTCGAAACCTTATCGCCTATAGAGACGATAAGGTTTCATATTGTTGAAAAACTATTATGTCAATGAGATTAAGGTGTCATATAAAAAAGTAGGGTTCTTCTGCAGAACGAGGGGTTGATTTCCGTTCCGGCTGGGCGCTTTCCTGGGGGCGTCCGATGAGCCGCTTCACTCGCGCTGCTCGTTCCAGGGTCTCATCTGTGACGCTGATCCCCAAGGAGTCGCCCAGCCTCCACTCCAATCAACCACTTCACATAGTATGTATCTTCTGGCATGTTACTTTATTTCATAGTTATAAAGCTAAACGAAACTTCAGCAAATCCGTGCAAAAGCGTAATGCTAACGAAGTCTGTGCAAAAGCTAAGCGACAGCAACAAAAAGCGAGTAGCACGGAACGGAAATCAACCGCATTTAAAGTGTCCAAACTCCTAAAAAAATTTTTTTATGCTTAAAAACCTTATCGCCTATAGAGACGATAAGGTTTTTTTATGATTATTTTTTGCGTTTTGTTAAACGTCCAAGAACGAATGCACCTGCTGCGACAGCAAGGACTGTATTCGTTTTTTTCGTAAATACTTGTTTAGTTACAAGATTAAGATTTTGAGGACGCTCCGCTAAACGGCGCATAAAGTAGCCGTACCAATCTTCGCCGAATGGTACATATACACAGAAGTTATAACCTTCTTTTGCAAGCTCTTTTTGCAAATCTGTACGGAAGCCGTAAAGCATTTGGAATTCGAATTTATCAAGTGGAATATTATTTTCAGCTACAAAGCGTTTTACATGTGCAATAACATTATGGTCATGTGTTGCGATAGACGTAAATTTACCATGTAGCAAATGATATTCGATTAACTCGATGAAATTTAAATCAATATCTAATTTATCTTGGAAAGCAACCTCTGCAGGCTCCTTATAAGCACCTTTTACGATACGAAGTCGATAGTCCTGGAATTTTTCGATATCGTCCTTAGCGCGGAAAAAGTAAGATTGGATAACAGTACCTACATTATTAAACGTTTTGGATAGCTCTTCAACCATATCAAAGGACGTTTGTAAACGACCGTAGTCTTCCATATCAAAGTTAACGAATATATCATATGCTGCTGCTTTTTCTACAATTTCATATAAATTATCGTAGCAAAAATCAACATCAATATCTAAACCTAATTGAGATGGCTTTAACGAAATATGTGCATCAACACCGTTTTCGTGAATAGCCTCAATAACAGCGAGGATTTGTTCTTTAGCTTTTGTTGCTTCTTCTTCAGTTGAAACAAATTCCCCTAAATTATCTACTGTGCAAGAGATTTTATTTGCGTTAAGCTCTTTGATGCTCGCAATCGTTTCTTCAATATTTGTACCAGCTACTACACTTTGTGCTCCTAATTTTAGTCCGTATTTTTTTGCAGCACTATTCAATAGTTGGTTTTCAGATAAATGGATGAAAAAATCGCGTAATAACATGGTCATTCTCCTCACTGCATTTCTTTTTTCTTTATTATAACATAATTTAGAAAATAAATATTCTTTTCAATATAATAATTATTTCGTTTCTAATAGTTGTAAACGTTCGTTAAAAAGTGCAGGATAGCTTAAAAAACCTATCATTATGCTCGATAATGTCGCAGCTGTTAGCAGGGCGAAAATGATTAATAATTGGAATTGCACCGCTTGAATAGGGTCTGCTCCGCCAATTATTTGGCCACTCATCATACCGGGTAATTGAACAAGACCAATTGTTTTTTGGCTTTCGATTGTAGGAATCATACTTGCTTTTATCGCATTCATTAGCTGTCGATGAATGGCCTGTTTAGGTGTGCCACCAAGCGATAAAATTAATTCAATTTCATTCTGATGACTTGCAATTTCCGATGTAAAACGATTTAAAAATAGAACCGATAATACCATTGAATTACCAATCATCATGCCGCTAATTGGAATAATATACTGTGCTGTTGCAGGTACAATATCAAAACCAAGCAATACTCCTTGCGTAACAAATTCTACTACAATAAGGGTTAGCGCTATTTTCCATGTAATACCTTTAATACCTTTCCCTTTTTTACGAGCATTTAGTGTTGCTACTATAATCATTAACGTAACCATAAGGAAAATATAAATATAGCTTTGAGCATCAAAGACAAATTTTAAAATATAACCAACGGCAAGTAGTTGAATAATAGAACGAATAGTAGCGATGAGTGTATCTTTTTCAAGTCCTAGCTTTAAGGTTTTTGATAGTAGAAGAGGGATTAAAACAAAAATTAACGTTAAGGAAAGCGAAGTATACGTCATGCGTTCACCCCCTGTACAAATTCAGCAACACGTGGATTTTTAGGTGCGTTAAGGAGGGAGCTTTTTCCTGTTTCAATAAGTTCTCCGTCCATCATGACCCAAGTATAATGTCCGATTGTCAGCGCTTGCTGTAAATTATGAGTAATCCAAATGATTGTGACATTAAATTTATTATTGATTGTAGCAATAAGTGTCTCAATTTCTTGCACTGATTGACGATCTAATGCAGATGTGATTTCATCAAGCAATAAAATGGAGGATTGATTAATAAGTGTTCTTGCAATAGAGACTTTTTGTCGTTGTCCACCTGATAATTTATTCGTAGGTCGTTGTAAAAAGCTTTGATCGAGTCCGACATCCTGTAAATATTGGATAGCTTCTTGCTCTGTAAGCTTTTCTCCTTGTAACGTGCGAGGCAATGCAAGGTTGTCAAATACAGTTCCTTCTATCATAGGTGCCGCTTGAAGAGCCATACCCACATGTCTTCGTAAAGCGGTGGGTTCGTAAGCAGAAATGACTTGATTATCAATTAATATTTGACCATCTGTAGGGGATAATAGTCCATTGCACAATTTAAGTAAAGTTGTTTTACCAGCACCTGAAGGGCCGACTAATGTAGTGATTTTTCCTTTCGGGAAAGAACCAGTAATTGATTTTAATATCATCTTGTCATTCGATGAAAAGGTGACCTGTTGAAAATGGATAGCAGGCTCATATGATATATTCATAAAGTGAAAACTCCTTTATACTAATAGGTAAAATTAAGTGTATTGATTAACTATTTTTATCCATTCAAATTAATTAGAAGGCTCTGATTTCCGCTACGGGCTACTCGCTTTGTCGCTGCCGCTTCGCTTTCGCGCAGAGCAAGGCTTCCTGCGGGCGAGCGTCGAGCCGCTTCCTCCGCTAAAGGAACGAAGGCTAAGTGCGTCACGTCCTGTGACAATGCCTTCGTGACCAACATCGTGTTGGCCTCAGGGTCTCGTCTGTCTCGCTTTCTCGCGGGAGTCGAGTAGCCCTACGCTACAATCAGTAAAAATGGGAATACATTAGCAAAATAGCAACAAAAAAATCCTTGTATCATTCAATAAATCAACACGCTTAAGATAAAATAACTGTAGCATGAAACAAAGGGAAGCTAAAGTTTCAAAATTTATTTAACATTTTATTAGTAATGCATAAATTAGGGTTAGTCATCGAAGGTTGTGGATGACTTTTGATAAAACGTCTACTATGTAAATAAGTTGATTGGAGTGAAGACTGGGCGACTCCTTGGGGGTTAGCGTCAAGGGAACGAAGGCTAAAACCATCACATCCTGTGATAACGCCTTCGTGACCAACATCGGTGCAGCTCATCGAACGCCCCCAGGAAGCTCTGCTCTGCGCGAAAGCGAAGCGTCAGCGGCAATGTTTTATCTGTAGCGAAAGCGAAGCGCCAGCTACAAAGCGCCCAGTCGGAACGGAAATCAACCACACGTTTTGGTGAAGATCCTAAATTAAGTTAAGGGGGAGAGAGAATGGATGTATTATATGTAGATACATTAACATATGCACAAGGAAATATGTATATTGTTGCTTCAGATGAAGGTCTTGTATATATCGGAACACCGAATGCGCCATTTGAAGAGGTAGAAGTGTGGGCAAAAAAGCCATTTAAAGGCTATTGCTTTGAAGAGAATAAAGAAAAGCTACAGCAATATGTTAAGCAAATAACGGCTTATTTTAATAAAGAACTTACTGAGTTTGATTTACCGATTCATGTTAAAGGGACACCATTTCAATTAGCTGTATGGGACGCGTTGAAGGAGTTACCTTATGGTACAACGACAACGTACTCGGATATTGCAAACCGTATCGGCAATCCCAAGGCTGTAAGAGCTGTAGGTAGTGCAATCGGTGCCAATCCAATATTGGCGATTATTCCTTGTCATCGTGTGATTGGAAAAGATGGTAAGCTAACAGGCTTTCGTAGTGGACTAGCAATGAAAGAATTTTTACTGGAACTAGAGAGAGCATAAAAAGAATCTGCAAAACCTTTGGTGAAACAGCTCGCCAAAGAGTTTGCAGATTCTTGTTTTTGCATTAAAGAAGACAAAGTTTATAGAACACTATACATGTTCCTCGTGGACATTGTTATTGGTTTTACCGAAATGAGTTAAACGATGGGCAAATGTTTCTCCTCGTACGGCGGAGCCTTTGAAGATATCCTGAAACTCATAAGCTGGAGCACCATGTTCGATGACATCTAGACCAGTAACTTCTTCTTCAGCAGAAACACGTAATGGTATAAATGCTTTTATAATAAATAAACCAGCTGTTACTGAAATGCTAACCCAGGCAATTGTAGCGATAACCCCTACGGCTTGCACTCCTAATAATCCCGAACCTCCTCCGTAAAATAATCCTTGACCATTAATATCAAACAAACCAATTGCTAGAGTACCCCAAATACCACAGATACCATGGACAGCGATTGCGCCAACAGGATCATCGATTTTTAATTTCCATTCAATGAAGCGGACGCCCTCGACCAATAGTGGAGCAGCAATTAATCCGATACTGATTGAACCGACAATACTAACATTAGCGGCACCAGCGGTAATACTTACAAGACCTGCTAAAGCACCGTTTAATGTGAGCGAGCCATCGATATGGCCATATCGAAATTTCGTATAAAAGGCAGTAACCACAACTCCTGCAGCAGCAGCGAAAAATGTATTTGCGATTACACTAGGAACAAGTTTAGGGTCAGCAACTAATGTGGAAGCGCCATTGAAGCCAAACCAACCAAACCAAAGTAAAAATACGCCTAAAGCCCCTAATGGAATACTATGTCCTGTAATAACGTTAACACGACCATTTTCATATTTACCGAGACGAGGACCGACCATTACCGCAGCTATAAATGCCGCAACTGCACCTGTTAAATGAACAACGGTAGATCCAGCGAAATCGATAAAACCAAGATTTGTTAGCCAACCTTGACCACTCCAAATCCAATGACCAACAACAGGATAGACAAGTGCCGACATGAGAATAATAACGCAGATATAAGCAAAAATATTAGTACGTTCTGCAACTGCTCCTGATAAAATTGTTGCTCCAGTTGCTGCAAACATTGTTTGGAAAATAAAGAAGGAAAGATCATCTACACCATTTAAGGCAAAGCCACTTGAACCGAAGAGACCGCCAGCTGTATCACCAAACATAATAGCGTAACCACAAAGAAAATAGACAATACCGCCAAGTGAAATAGTTAGGAAGTTTTTCATAATAATATTGACTGCGTTTTTTGAGCGTGTAAAGCCAGCTTCAACCATCGCAAATCCTGCATGCATAAAGAAGACTAAAATTGAACCGAGCATCACCCAAACTAAATTTATAGATAATGTTATTGCTTCCATATATATCGCTCCTATTCTACTGCAATTGATCCGACTTCTTTTGTGCGGATACGAATTGCTTGTTCTACTGGATAAATGAAGATTTTACCGTCACCAACCTTGCCTGTTGCTGCCTTACGTAACAAAACTTCAATAATAGGATCTACTTTTTCATCATCAACAATCATTTCTAATTTCAACTTTGGCAAAAATTCAATTTCGTAGGTATTACCGCGAAATAAACCTGTACGCCCTAATTGACGGCCACAACCAGCAATTTCTGTAACACTGAGCCCTGCAATACCTTTCTGTGCAAGTCCGTCCCTGACCGCGCCGAAAACTTCGGGACGGATGATTGCTTCTATTTTTTTCATTAATATCAGCTCCTTGAGTAAATTTAATTTACATGTTAAAACGTCATAGAAAACTCCGCAATAATTTTCTGACTATTCATGTTATGTTTTGTTACATAGTATATTTCGTCTTCCGAAATTGTTTGCTGAAAAGATTATTAAAAGGGGAATGAAAGCGGTACTAAAAGTTGTGTCTAAAATGTGAACCGTTCTAAATTTTCTGACTATTAACGTGAGGAAATCTAACATGAAAGTAGGAGAATGTATTACGCAAGAATTTGGCTATATAGTGTATACTAGGACTAATTATCAAAGCGGAAGAAGGGGTTTCTTGTGAGATCAAACTATGCAGATGATAGCTTAGCGCTACACACAGACTTGTACCAAATCAATATGGCAGAATCGTATTGGGCTGATGGTATACATAATAGAAAAGCAGTTTTCGAACTATATTTTAGAAAATTACCTTTTGGCAATGGTTATGCAATTTTTGCGGGGTTAGAGAGAATTCTTGAGTATTTACGCGATTTTCGTTTCAGTGATTCGGACATAGCGTATTTGCGTGAAGAGGTTGGTTATAAAGAGGATTTTATCGAGTATTTAAAAAATATTCGTTTTACAGGGGATATGTATTCTATGGTGGAAGGAGAAACTGTTTTCTCTAATGAACCAATTATCCGCATTGAAGCACCTTTAGTAGAGGCGCAGCTAATTGAAACCGCTTTACTTAACATTGTGAATTACCAAACCTTAATTGCAACAAAGGCTAGTCGTATTAAACAAATTATAAAAAATGAAGTGGCGATGGAGTTCGGTACACGACGCGCTCAGGAGATGGACGCGGCCATTTGGGGAACGCGCGCGGCATTTATTGGTGGTTTTGCATCAACTAGTAATGTGCGAGCAGGTAAACTCTTTAATATACCTGTATCAGGTACACATGCACATGCACTAGTACAGGCCTATAAAAATGACTATGATGCATTTCATTCCTATGCAAAACGTCATCGTGATTGTGTATTCCTTGTAGATACTTACAATACGTTAAAATCAGGTGTGCCAACAGCAATCAAAGTAGCTAAAGAGCTTGGTGACAAAATTAATTTTATAGGGATTCGTTTAGACAGTGGGGATATAGCTTTCTTGTCAAAAGAAGCACGTCGTATGTTAGATGAGGCAGGTTTCCAGAACGCTAAAATTATCGTATCAAATGACTTAGATGAATACACGATCTTAAACTTAAAGGCTCAAGGTGCAAAAGTTGATGTGTGGGGTATTGGTACAAAGCTCATTACAGCTTATGATCAACCTGCTTTAGGTGCTGTTTATAAAATGGTCGCTATTGAAAATAACGATGGACAACTAGAAGATACGATTAAAATTTCGGCGAATGCTGAAAAGGTAACGACGCCAGGGCTTAAAAATGTGTATCGAATTATTGATAGAAAGAATGGTAAGGCAGAGGGGGATTATATTACGATGCAAGATGAAAATCCTCAATCAGAGAAAAGAATCAAAATGTTCCATCCTGTTCATACATTCGTATCAAAATTTGTAACGAACTTTGAAGCTAAGAATTTACATCATCATGTCATTAAAGATGGTGAATTACAATATCAAAATCCTACCTTAGAAGAAATGCGTGATTATGCAGCTAAAAACTTAGAGTTGCTATGGGATGAATATAAACGTGCCATGAATCCTGAGGAATACCCAGTCGATTTAAGCCAAAAGTGCTGGAATAATAAAATGCGTAATATTGAAGAAGTAAGTGAAATGGTCAATCAATTGTAAAGCGTAAGGAGTGAATAACAAAATGACATTACAACAAGAAATCATTAAGGAATTACGTGTAGTACCTACTATTGATGCGCACGAAGAGATTCGCAAATCTATTGATTTTTTAAAGGAATATGCACGTCGTTATAGCTTTGTAAAGGGATTTGTTCTAGGGATATCAGGTGGTCAGGATTCCACATTAACTGGGAAAATCACGCAGCTTGCGGTTGATGAATTAAATGCCGAGCTGGGAGAAGCGAAGTACTCATTTTGGGCTGTTCGTTTACCATACGGTGTGCAAGCGGATGAAAAGGACTGTCAGGATGCGATTGACTATATAAAACCTACGAAAACTTATACGGTCAACATTAAAGATGCGGTTGATGCGAGTGTTAGCGCATTAACGAATGCGGGTATTAAACTAAGCGATTTTGCCAAAGGGAATGAAAAGGCACGTGAGCGAATGAAGGTGCAGTATTCTATTGCTGCCATGAATAATGCTGTTGTGCTAGGGACGGATCATGCAGCGGAGGCAATTACAGGTTTTTACACAAAGTATGGGGATGGCGGTGCGGATTTAATGCCAATTTTCCGTCTTAACAAGCGTCAAGGTAAGCAATTGCTAGCTGCGCTTGATTGCCCAGAGCACTTATATTTAAAGGTACCGACTGCAGATTTAGAGGAAGATCGTCCTTCATTACCAGATGAAGTAGCACTTGGTTTAACGTATGACCAAATTGATGATTATTTGGAGGGGAAGGAAATCCCTGAAGAAGCTCGTAAAACATTAGAAGGGCATTATTTACGTTCTCAGCACAAACGCCATATGCCAATTACAATTTTCGATGATTTTTGGAAGTAATCATATTTGCGTTATCAGAAGTTATGATGGTAGTTATTAAAGATATGCTAAATAGATAAGTTGATTGGAGTCGCCCAGTCTTCACTCCAATGGAATACGTTTTTTATAAATATCATCTCCGATTCTAGGTGATGAGCCGTTAAATAGTTGGGAAAAGAGTTATAAGAAAAAGTGATGAACACTTTTGAAAATAGCTCTTTTCTCTTATTTTTAAGAAATTTGGTTCTGTATTATTAAGTTTAAGCATATAATGTCGATACATATACCTATACAGTTGATAAAAAGTGAAGGAGGGGTAATGATTTATGAGGACTTCTAGAGTAAGTTCGACGACTAGCAGTATATTTCGTAACGAACAACAGTATTTACATGCCGGAGATTTAAGTCATAATTTCGGACAAAATCCGAAGCGACAGTTTAAAAATAGTTTGCAAAAGAATAAAGATAAAAAGCATATAAGTAACACTCGACAAATTCAACAGCAACAACCAAATAAAGTAACGGCTAGTTATATTGACGGTGCTTACGATTTACAAATACGCAATGAATTAAATGAAACTGCCGTTAAGCTAAGTTTAGTCAGCAAGCAAAAGAAGTTTCTCAATAGTTACCGTTCTTCTATCTAACATCATAAATCGAACTCTCTACATCATTCTAGATGTAGGGAGTTTTTTTATTAAATTGAAAAAAGTGAAATTTTGTCAATGGAATATTGTTGCTGTCGTTTCGCTTTGCCGAAGGGCGATAAATATGACACCCTAATCACATTACCTATAATCTAAATGATTAAAAAATGGAAGTTATATTTTTCATTCAAAATATTTGAAGTCGAGATGTTCAATGAATATTCAAGGTAATTTTTCCAATACTTCACAGCTATTTTTAACTTATTTCACAACTTACCTGTAAAGTAGTTATTGGTAATAGAAAAAAGAATTTGGGGGAAGTAATTGTGAAAAAAATATGGTTACCTGTACTAGCAGCATCATTTTTACTCGCGGCTTGTGGTACAGAAAAAGCAGAAGTTAAGAAAGAAGAAACGAAGCAAGATGTTGCGGCAAGTGATACAGAAGCTAAGGATAAAACTAAACAAGTCGCTTCATTAGTGGATCCACGTTTACAAGAGCCAAAAGAAGGTACAATGTGTGAAATGTGTAATATGAAAGTATATTTGAAGGACGAAGATATGGGGGAATTCTCTACTCAAGCAATAAAAGAGGATGGAACAGTTGCCTTTTATGATGACATTGGCTGCTTAGTAAATGCAGAGGTGGCAAATAATGAAAAGAACGAAAAATTTGTACGTGATCATATCACAAAAGATTGGGTAAAGGTTGAAGATGTAACAATTGTTAAAACCGATCTAAAATCACCAATGAACTGGGGTTATATTTATTTCACCAATAAAGCTGATGCAGACAAATATATCGCTGACAAACCTACTGCGCATGTAGAGGAATTACAAAAAATTAAAGACGATGCATTAGAACGCCGTAATAAGAAAATGAAAGAAAAAGCAGAAAAAGAAGCCAAAGGTGAATCTGATTCTATGCATATGGAAGAAAAGAATCATGATGGTCAAAGTCATTAGTCGAATGGACTAGGGGGAATTCCTCTAGTCTTTTCGTGCTGGATTGGGAGGTAAGAATCGGTGAGAAAAATAGGGTTTGCCTTATTGTTTTTTCTATTCATGAGTCAGACAGTGTATGCCGATTTCGATGTGCAGGAGGCCATCAATGTAGCAAAACCTGGGGATGTCGTTCATATTCCTGCTGGTCGTTACCAAGGCGATTTTATAGTGACAAAACCAATAACACTACAAGGCGAGGAAGGAACTAAACTTGCTGGCGTAAAAAATAACCCAGCACTACGAATTGAAAACACTGCTAATGTCACTGTAGAAAATATAACGCTATCAGGGAAAAATAAAGCGATTGTTGCAAGTACTGTAGATGGACTTGAGCTACGAAATATACAAATTAAAGATATGCATACAGGTGTCCATATACAACGCTCCAAAAATGTACACATACATGATATCAATGTAACTGGTAGCGAAGGTCATTATGCCAAAAAAGGTAATGGAGTAGCTATCTTTAAGAGTGAGGACATCACCATTGAAGGCAATACGATTGAGCAAGTACAGGACGGAATTTATGTAGAGGAGGTCAAGCATATTGTTGTTCAACATAATAAGGTGACAAACAGTCGTTACGGTACGCATTTTATGTATACAAGTGATGCTAAAGCACTTTTTAATACATATGTTCATAATGTGACGGGTCTTATGATAATGATGACAACAGACATACTCCTTGAGCGTAATACAATAGCTAATCATTTTGATTTTAATGGCTACGGTATGCTGCTGTATGATGTGCAGCAAGCAAAAATTAAAGATAACACAATCAAAAATAACCGAACTGGTATTGCAATGCAGAAAAGTTCAACGATCCAAATAGAAGCAAATGATTTTCAGATGAACCAAACAGCCATTGAAGGGTCAAAGGCAAGTGAAGACACAATGGCTAGTAGTAATAACTTTACAGGAAATATTTTAACGGCACGCTCAGATCCCCAAGGTTTTCAACTAGTTAATAATTATTATGACGATTACTCCGGGATTGACTTAAAAGACAACGGTATCGGTGATACGCCATATGTGGCCGTATCAAGTTTTGGTCAATGGATGGTACGCCAGCCTGTTTACCAATATTTCGTGGCATCTCCAAGTGTCATGTTACTAACATCGCTGGATCAGCAAATTAATAAAACTGAAAAGAACATACTTGTTGATAAGACGCCAAAATTGGCAGTGAAGCAAGTATCCGAAAAGAACAAGATAAATGTGGTGCAAATGCTCGTAGGATTATTCTTAACGTTAAGTAGTTTATGGCTATGGAAAAGAGGAATATCACAATGAAAAAATGGATGATGATTGTAATGCTAAGTTGTGGGGTGTTGATAGGCTGTGGTGAAAGAACTTATGAACCTCGTGAAATAGTGAGTGAAACCGATGTTTGTAAAATTTGCAATATGAGTATCGTTCACAACGAATATGCCGGTCAGATCGCGTTAAAGAATGGTGATTATGAAATTTTCGATGACATTGGTTGCCTAATGGAATATATAGAAGCAAATGGGGAAGATGAGATAGGGGCTGCCTATATTAAAGATGCAGCAAAAAATGAATGGATTGACGTTTTTAATGCCTCTTATGTGTACAGCAAGGATTATTGGACTCCGATGAACTATGGGGTAGTTGCATTCGATTCGAAGAAAGCGGTACAAGACTGGATGACGAAAGAGGGAGAAGGTCAACTACTTGCCTATAAGGATTTACATGATTTTAAATGGGGGATCCATGAGTGATGTACAGTATGCTTATTAAACTAGAATTAAAGCAAATGCTCAGAAGTCGCTGGATGCAACTTGTAGGTGTACTTTTTACATTCGTTTTTACAGCTATCATTGTCATTCAACAAATGGCACTACCCGATGTAGAGGGCTTTACACGACAGACCGCTTCATTTTTAAACGTATTGTTGTTTTTATTGCCTCTGTTTATATTAACGATCGGTAGTATGAGTGTAGCTGGTGATGTGGAATCAGGCTGGTTTTCATTATTAAAAACATATCCGATGACACGTAAGCAATATATTGCAGGAAAGTATATTGCCTCTGTGATTGCTTTTTTATTGGTCGTTGTCGTGGCGTTTGGCGTAATATTAGCGCTTGGTGGATTTCTCGGTGGCGTGCGTTTGCCATTTATTTTTATTATTTTAACTTTGCTTTGTATACTCATTTTTGTGTCATTGGCCATTGCAGTAGGAGCCTTTGCGAAAACAAGATTATTTGCACTATCGTTATCACTTGTGTTTTGGTCTATTTTTTTACTGCTAATTTCTTATGCTTTAATGGCAATTGGCACTGTCGTGGCGGGGCATGTTCTTCAAAAACTGACGATTATAGCGATACATATTAATCCTGTGGAGTGGCTGCGCTTTGGCTACTTTATTTTTACAGATCAGGCTAGCGTACTTGGACCTGCATTTTATAAAATTACGCAGTTTTACTCGTCGCCACTAGGTTATGCAGTATACGTAGCTGTGACATTGCTGTGGATAATATGTCCGTTAGCTTACGCTAGATTGCTTTTAACTTCTTTCAGTGAAAGAAGTTAAAGCCTCCGGTGGATTGTGGACGCAATTATGCCGAGGCATGATGGATAGAAAGGGGATAAAAGATGATGCTATTAGAAGCAAGGAAGTTATCGAATATCTATGATAATAATAGAGGTCTTCATGAAGCCTCCTTTTCTTTGCAGACGGGGCGTATTTTAGCTCTTGTAGGAGGGAATGGTGCTGGAAAGAGTACTTTAATTCGCCTACTAACTGGGCAGGAAAAGCAAAAATCAGGAGAAATAATATGGCATAAACCCCAAGCTATTCGGTACATGCCTGACGATGTGGACTTTCCTTCTATGTTAACCGCTGCAGAAATTTTGCAGCTCCTCGCTTCTCTAAAGAAAGTGGATAAAAAAGAGCAGGAAGATGTACTAAGGCGTGTCGCTTTATGGGATGTTCGTAAGCAAAAAGTGAAGCATTTCTCAAAAGGGATGCGTCAGCGGCTTAATCTCGCTCAAAGCTTACTAGGTGAGGGCTCTTTGCTTATTTTAGATGAGCCAACGAATGGTCTTGATCCGTATTGGATTGCAGAGCTGAAAAAAATGATGCTTGAGGAAAAAACAAAGGGCTGTACTGTCATATTTTCTACGCATTTACTTGCTTTTGCGGAGGAAGTAGCGGACGACGTGTTAGTTTTACATGAAGGAAACATACTTATTTCGGGTGAGATAAAGGAAATGCTTTTACAAGAAAATTCATCATCCTTAGAGAATTTATGGTTAAAAAAATTAAATCTGTAACATTTTGATAGGTAATGACGTTATACTAAAGATAGGTTTGTTTGAATTGTATTCAAGCAAGCCTTCTTTTTCATGCTGTAGGTTATTACTTTTCTCACTAAGTGCTCGAACTAAAGAGATGAAGCGATGAAGGAATGTTTCATATAATTGTGTTACTAAACATATTTCGTTATTCTAAAAATAAGTTAACATACAATTCGAACAATTTATGAAAATGAAATAGGAGGTTTTTGATTGATGAATTCACAAATACAAGATGTGTTAGAAAATATAGAAAAAGTAATGATAGGCAAAAGAGAGGTTGCAGAGCTTAGCATAGTCGCCTTGCTGGCAAGAGGGCATGTCTTGCTTGAGGACGTACCTGGTGTCGGTAAAACAATGATGGTGCGAGCGCTTGCAAAATCCTTTGATGCACAGTTTAAAAGGATTCAGTTTACACCTGATTTATTACCATCAGATGTTGTAGGGGTATCTATCTATAATCCAAAAACGTTGGAATTTGAGTTTCGACCTGGTCCGATCATGGGGGATGTAATTTTAGCTGATGAAATTAACCGTACCTCTCCAAAAACACAATCTGCTTTACTGGAGGGGATGGAGGAAGCATCGGTTACTATTGATGGTAAAACCGTAACCATCAGTCAACCATTTTTCGTTATGGCCACACAAAATCCTATTGAGCATGAGGGAACTTATCCGTTACCAGAAGCGCAGCTAGATCGTTTCTTACTGAAAATAAAGATGGGCTATCCTTCGAGAGGCCAAGAAGTGGAAATTCTTCGTCGTGCTGAACATGGGAAACCGATTGAAAAAATCGAAGCGGTGTTAACGGTTGCACAATTAAATGAATTGCAGGAACTTGTACAGGGTGTGTATGTTGAAGATTCCGTTAAAAACTATATGGTCGAACTAGCGACTCAAACAAGGGAAAATAGCTATGTATATTTAGGTGTAAGTCCTCGCGCAACGATTGCGTTAATGAAAGCTTCACAAGCTTATGCATTTTTGAAAGGACGTAGTTATGTAACTCCTGATGATGTTCAATATTTAGTGCCTTTTGTTTTTAGCCATCGTTTAGTATTAAAACCAGATGCTCGTTATGATAACGTAACAGCAGAGGAAATTATTGAGCGCATTATTGCGAAAACACCTGTGCCGACAAAGAGGTTTGCAGAGCAATGAAGAAATGGCAAGCTTTAATAGAGAAAAGTAAGCATTTCTTATTAGTATCTTTGTTAATGATCATAACGTTTTGTTATGCCATGTTCCAAGGTGGGTTTGTCAGCTGGTTTGTGTTTTTTACGGTTAGTCCTTTTTTGTTATATGCATTTATTTTCTTATTGGTGAAAGAAGAAATTTTGCTAGTGGAGCGCAAAATTGAGCCTTCCCATGTTGAGTGTGGACAATCTGCTAAGGTTACAATTACGGTAGAACGAAAAACACGCTTTCCGTTTGTTTATATGATGATGGAGGAACTTGTGGACAGTGAAGTCCTTGTTCAATCGAGGGTGCAAGGAACGAATACCATTAAGTTCGTGGGCTTCAGGAAAAAATTTAGTTGGAATTATATACTGGAAAATATGTCCCGTGGCGAGCACCGTTACTTAGGTGTTAATATTGTTTTCTGTGATTTTTTTGGCTGGGCGAAAAAGCGAGTTACGGCAAAAAAGGAACAAGTCATTTTAGTTTACCCTAGAGTACGCGAGATGAGGTATGCCGCGCTTCAAACAAAATATGATGTGGGTACAATGATGTCACCTTATTCAATTGTTAAGGATACATCAATGGCTGTTGGTTTACGTGAGTATGTTCCAGGTGACCGTTTTTCATGGATTCACTGGAAATCATTTGCGAAAACACAAACGTTGAAATCTAAGGAATTTGAAGATCGTCAATCACAGGAGTTAATGTTGGTACTCCATGCCGGAAAGTCTCCATTATTTGAAGAAAAAATAGAGCTTGTAGCCTCGATGCTACAAACAATTGTCGAAGAACGTGGAGATATTTCATTTGTTTCAGCTGGTTCTAAAACGAAGGTGTTTCCGATTATCCAAGGTAATAAGCAGCTAGACCAAGTAATGCATCATTTAGCTGCTATAAAACCTGCTGAAACTGTCAAATTTCAATTACAAGATCAGCAAGTGTTTAAGCATGTTGCAACATTGTTGTATGTTACGAGTGAAGTATCGGATGAATTACTCCATTCTCTTGCCAATATGGTGAAAGGCTGTATTTGTTTTGTAGTAGCAGAGCAGCCACCTATGCAAACAGAGCTGGCAAAACGTTATAAACAAATTCAAGTTGTACATGTAAATCCAACAGATTATTACCACTTGTTCACGGAGGTGATGAAGCCGTGAAAAAATCACTAGGAAATTTTATAGAATTAGCACTAGCATACGTAATTATTTTTCTAATTTTACGTGAATGGCTTATTCCTGTAATGCAGCTAACCAATACAGGCTTAGTTCATTTATTTTTAGTGTTTATCGGTTTATCATTGGTGCTTAGCTTATTTCAAGTACATCCAATGTTGTCGGGATTAGTGAAATTCGGTTATATAACTTGGTTTATAGTGTTTGTTTATAGTGAAAGTCCCTTAATATCTGGACAGACAGTACCATTTTTAATGCATGAATGGAAATGGAATATGACGACCATTCTTTCGGGCGATTTTGGACAAGTATCGGATTCATTTAGAACGGTGCTATTCCTTGCGCTTATTTGGATGTTAATATACCTCATTCATCACTGGATAACTGTGCGAAAAAATATATTCTATTTCTTCGCGTTAACTGTATTCTTTATCGCTACATTAGATACGTTTAGTGACTATGATGGAACGGTAGCCATTGTTAAAGTTATTGTGCTTGGATTAATCATGACAGGCTTGCTTTTTGTGAAGCGTTTATGGCTTCAAACGGATGCACCGAGCAATGTAATAGGAAAGTGGAAATTAGCTATTCCGATGATCGTTGCGGTAATGCTTGTCAGTGTAGTGGCATTCTTTTTACCTAAGACAGGCCCGATTTGGGCAGATCCAGTACCTTTTATTAAAGGGGTCGCAGGGCAAGGGAATCTTGGAGCAGGTGAAAAAAAAGTTGGTTACAGCGAGGATGATAGCCGATTGGGAGGACCGTTCCAAGGTGATGATACACTGATTTTCACAGCAACTTCCCGTGATCGCCATTATTGGCGCATTGATACAAAGGATACTTATACGTCGAAAGGCTGGATTCTTTCAGATGGGAATTTTGGCAAAAATGTTTATGAGAACAATACTCCTATCCAAACTTCATTGCAAGTTGGATCTCCTGAAAATGAACGTCAAATTAAAATAGACATGGCTGCCCCAATGCCATTTTTATTACAAACGTATGGCATGATATCTGTTTCTGCTCAAGATTCACCACTGTTTATTCAAGATGAACATACTGAAAAAATAGCATTAGAACAACAGAATGGCGAGTCAAAATTATTGTCTAACTATACGCTCTCTTATAGTGAGCCTGTATATAGCATGGAGCAACTTGAAACGTCTGAACCATCTACGTTAGCAACATTAGATCCTTCCTTTGATCGTTTTTTACAATTGCCAAATACACTGCCGCAACGTGTGATGAATCTAGGGAAAGAAATCACGCAGGATAAAGCTTCGGTATATGATCGAATAAAAGCGGTTGAAAAATATTTTTCAACGCATGGCTTTAGATACGATAAAAAAGAAGTAGCAATCCCGGCTGAGGGTCAAGATTATGTTGACCAGTTTTTATTTGATACTAAAGTTGGCTACTGTGATAATTTCTCAACATCAATGGTTGTCCTCCTACGTTCGGCGGGGATACCCGCACGTTGGGTGAAAGGCTTTGCGCCTGGTAATCCTGGTCGAATCTCAGATGGTTTACAGGAGTATCGAATTACAAATGATAATGCACATTCTTGGGTGGAAGCGTATGTACCTGGAACAGGCTGGATGGAGTTTGAACCGACAATTGGTTTCGCGGGGAATGTAAATATTGATTATGATATTGAGCAAGACACACCTCAGCAGGAGCAAGTATTGCAGCCAGAAAAAAAACAAGAGCAACCAAAGATGGAAGAGCAAGAGCCGAAGAAAGAAACTGCTAGCTCAACGTCGTTTAGTTTTGATTCTGTATGGACATGGGTGAAAAAGCTTACTTATGTGTGGATAGGGCTAGCCATTTTGATGATTATTGCTGGCATTGCTTTGTTTATGCAACGTAGAAAGTGGATACCTAAAATGCAAGTACGAGCATTTCGTAAAAAAGAAGCGGATTGGACAACTTTTGATGCTTCATACAATGCTTTAACGAAGCAATTATCGCGTATTGGATTACGACGTAAAGATGGCGAAACATTGCGAGCATTTGCTACAAGAGTAGACGAATCGTTAGAGACAGAAGAGATGCAAAGACTGACTGATGTATATGAACAACTTATTTATGGTAAGGACAGACAAGAGGTCGACTTTGTTAAACTGAAAGAAAGTTGGGAATATTTAATCAATCGCACTATCAGTTGATTTTGATGGGTACAAAGAGTAAAATGAAAAAAATTATATATGATGAGGATTGCTTTCATATAAGTTCGATAATAAGGTTCGGATGTTTCTACGAGATCACCGTAAATGATTTCTCTATGAAGGTGGATGTTTTGGTTAGGTGAGAAGGTTAGTAAATCACTTTTCTTTGCTACGCATTCGCCTTTATAAATCAAGAGCTTATGAACGCGTAGGAAGTTTTTACTTTCGTACGCGTTTTTCTTTGAACATATGTAAAGTTCCTTTAAAAATAGTAGAAGAGGTGGAAATTTTGTCAGCAAGCCCTTTATTAGAGCAAGAAAAAATCGTTGTTCTTGATTTCGGTAGCCAATTTAACCAATTGATTACGCGTCGTATCCGTGAATTTGGTGTTTTCAGTGAGTTACATCCCCATACGATTACAGCAGAAGAAATTAAAAATATGAACGCAGCAGGTATCATCTTTTCAGGTGGTCCAAACTCAGTTTATGACGAAAATGCTTTCCATGTAGACCCAGCTATTTTCGAATTAGGTTTACCAATCCTAGGTATTTGCTATGGTATGCAATTAATGGCCCATACGCAAGGTGGTAAAGTTGAAGGTGCTGAAACACGCGAATATGGTAAAGCAGAAATTAAAGTAACAGCTTCAAACAAATTATTCGGTGACTTACCAACTGAACAAATCGTTTGGATGAGCCACGGTGACCATGTAACAGAAGTTCCTGCTGGCTTTGAAGTAATCGCAACAAGTGCTGCTTGTCCTATTTCAGCAATGGCAAATGTAGAACGCAAGCTATATGCAGTACAATTCCACCCAGAGGTACGTCACTCTGTATATGGTAATGACTTATTACGTCAGTTCGTATTTGACATTTGTGAAGCAAAGGGCGATTGGTCAATGGCAAACTTCATTGAACTTGAAATCGCAAAAATCCGCGAAACAGTAGGCGACAAAAAAGTATTATGTGCACTTTCTGGCGGTGTAGACTCATCAGTTGTTGCGGTTCTAATTCATAAAGCAATTGGCGATCAATTAACTTGTATGTTCGTAGACCACAACTTGAACCGTAAAGGTGAAGTTGAGCAAGTTATGAAAACATTCACAGAAGACTTCGACATGAATCTTATTAAAATTGATGCACGTCAACGTTTCATGGATAAACTTGCGGGCGTTTCTGATCCAGAACAAAAACGTAAAATTATCGGTAACGAATTTATTTACGTATTCGATGAAGAAGCGGCTAAACTTGAAGGCATGGACTTCTTAGCTCAAGGTACGCTTTACACAGATATCATTGAATCTGGAACATCAACTGCTCAAACAATTAAATCACACCATAACGTTGGTGGTCTTCCAGAAGACATGCAATTCCAATTAATTGAGCCACTTAACACATTATTTAAAGACGAAGTGCGCGCATTAGGATTAGAGCTTGGCCTTGACGAAAAAATCGTTTGGCGTCAACCATTCCCAGGCCCTGGTCTAGGAATCCGTGTACTTGGTGAAGTAACAGAAGAAAAACTAGAAATCGTACGCGAGTCTGATTTCATCCTACGTGAGGAAATCGCAAAAGCTGGTCTTGATCGCGACATCTGGCAATACTTCACGGTATTACCTGACATCCGTTCAGTTGGTGTAATGGGTGATGCACGTACGTATGACTACGCAATCGGTATCCGTGCGGTAACATCTATCGACGGTATGACTTCTGACTGGGCACGCATTCCTTGGGATGTACTAGAGAAAGTCTCTGTCCGCCTAGTAAATGAAGTAAAACACGTTAACCGCGTACTGTATGATATTACATCTAAGCCACCAGCAACTATCGAGTGGGAATAGACTAGACAGTTTTTGATGGCTAAGGCTCTCAGGAATGCAGTAATAGCAAGGGTTTGGCAGTGTTATGGTGCTGAGAATTGCACTGTTCACTAGCAACAATTATATATCAGAAAATAGCTCTCTTTTATCACAGTAATCATGCTGTAGATGGAAGGGGGCTATTTTTGTGACCAAAATTATTGAGCTGATGGATGACTTTAAAATTGAACAGCAAATTAAAGGTAGAAAACAAGATTACATTGAGCAATGCCATTTTAGATTGAACAAATGGCGAAATTATGTACACTGTAATTTTGAAATTGATGATGTTGAGGAAGTTAAAGCAAAGCATATCAAGCAGTATATTCTCCATGCCCAAAAGTTAGGCAAAGAAAGAGCTATCACTATTAACAATGCTTTAGCAACATTAAGGGTGTTCTATAAATATTTAGTTGAGGAAGAATTTATAGATGAATTTGATAATCCTATGAGAAAAATTGAAAGTTTAAAAGAAGATAGGAAAGTCATTCTCACCTTTAATGATGATGAGGTTAGCAGAATTCTAAATGATGTTGCAGAAGAAACCTATAACAATGTCAGAGATAAGCTGATGCTAATAATGTTATTTGATACAGGTATTAGGGTTTCAGAATTATGTTCAATAAAGAACAGTGATATAGCTAGAAGACACATTTTGATTCATGGTAAAGGCTCAAAAGAAAGAATGATTTACATCAGCAAGACCATGAGAAGGTATATGAGAAAGTATGAGGAGCTTAAAACAATTAGGTTCAGTAAGAAAAGTTCTGATGAAATTGAAGAGTATTACTTTTTAGACCAGTATGCTCAGAAGCTACATAGGTCTAGGATTAATAAAATTTTAAAAGAACACTGTAAGAATGCAGGTGTTAGGAAAGAGGTTAGATGTTCACCCCATGACTGTAGGCATTACTTTGCACAGAAACAATTAAGGAATGGGATTGATGTTTATAGTCTCAGTCAATTGCTAGGGCATTTTGATACCCAAATGACTACAAAGTATTTAAGAGGTCTTGAGCAAGAGGATGTATTAGAAATTGGCAGACAAAAAAGCCCTTTAAACAATATCAAGTTTTAAGGCAAATGAAAAAGAGTGCTATTGGAGTAGCACCCTTTAACAAATAAATATGATTACACTAAAATGCTGACAACATAAGTGTATTATTAGAACCTACTTTAACATTTTCAAAAAATGAGGTCAAGTGGGCTTATTTAATAATGCTTTTTTTAGTGATAGTCCATTCAGGTTGCCCACTAACTGAATGTAAAAATAAAATGGTCAGGTTATGGCTTAACCAATGCAGTAAATAAGTCTAGGGTACAATAAAGCATCTCCTTGTTGATGCTAGTATCTGAATGGTGTTGACTACCAATTTAAAGGTCAGGAGTGGAAGGTCTGAATAGCTAAAGCTATTGCAGGATATACCATTTGCTAAAGAGCTTGCTGAGTTTCTCATAACAGTAGAATAGGCATTTACAGCAGTTATAAAGATGATTGTATGAACTTTAGCAGCTATCAGGGGCAGAAGTAGATAGTAGGTATATTGAGAGTAATCTCACATTAACAAGGGCATACAAGACTGGATACCTCAAATGAAGGATTCATGAAAATACATAATGTAATGACTGTCTATGTTTCAGATTCTATTAAGTTAGTTTTTGAAATGTAGGCAGTCATTTTTGCACCAACCTGTTGTCCTCAACTCTGGCTTCATGGTAGGGGTTAACTACTTGGGATGCAAGGGAAATAATGATTTTAAACAATTCTCTTTGTATGTAGTATAATTAATGGAAATAACTAGACTTTAAGGAGGTCATTTTTATGGAAAGAGCTATTTGTTTAGAGTATGAAAGTGTAAGTTTGCCACAGTTTATTGACTGTTCTCCTTACAATAGTTGTCCCCACTGTAACTTAAGAATTCATGCCAAAGCCATTGTAGTACATAATACAGACAGATATGAGCTAGTAAAAGATAACCACCCCCATTTTGCAGATGTTCTACAAGAAGAAAAAAGTGTTCGGAAATTGGTAGGGTATGATACAAGTGTTTTGTACCAATGTGCTACAGATGTATGCGGAAAATTATTTCTAGTTGATTATCAAAGTGATATATCTGGTTTTTCTAACAGGGCTAGTGATAGTAGAGTTGTTAGAGTGATTCCTGCTCCTAAAGTTGATTTGAATGTAGAGGTAGAAATCCAAAAAATTTCTCCTAACTTTTATTCTATATATGAGCAATCATTTAATGCTGAAAATCAAGGTCTTTCACAAATTTGTGGTATGGGGTACAGAAAAGCACTGGAGTTTTTAATTAAAGACTATGTAATATTTTTAAATAATGACCAAGTAGATTTTAATGAACAAAAAATACTAGCTAAGAACTTAGGGGCAATAATTAATCAAGATATTTCTAGTCAAAGAATAAAAGATATGGCAAGTAGAGCTACATGGCTAGGGAATGATGAAACACATTATCTTAGAAAATGGGAAAATAAAGATGTACAGGATTTGAGAAATATTATTCAGGTTGTTCTGCATGAAATGAATATGGAGATTTTATACAGAAAAACTCTTGAAGATATGCCTCATGGAATAAAATAATTGACTGTTACTGATTAATTAAAAACTCGAAGTTATTTTTGTTGCTTGTATTTTAGGTACACTTCTTGCGGGGGAATCAGTACCCCAACCCCCCTGTACCCCCTAATCAACTTGATAAAACATTTTATTTATGCTTTGGGATAAATAGTGTTCGCAAATCAGGTGATAAAAGAACAAATTTTTATTCCTTGATTTTATTGGCTTCAAAGTGTTCGCAAAGTTTGTCTCTAAAGTATCAGGACAAAAAGAAAGAGAGACAACAGCACAAAGCCATTGCCTCAAAAGGTTTTACATATTATATTCCAAGGTTTAGAGAAAGTATTACTTTGTTGGCTTCATCCTGTGTAACTCCAATATATCTGAGGGTTACAGCCTGTGAGCTATGATTAAAGATATACTGTAACATGGCTAAGTCTGTTCCACTCTTATAAGCATTGTAACCAAATGTTTTCCTGAGGCTATGACAGCTTAGGGTAATACCTACCATATCTCCTGCATGAGCTACTATTCTATGAGCCTGTACCCTGCTTATTGGCTTACCCCTATTCTTATTACTGTAGAATAAGTAATCCCCCTCCTGTAGCTGTTTAGCCTCTACATAATCCCTTATCAATAGCTGTAGCTTAGGGTTAAGAGGTACAGACTTTTCTTTATTGGTTTTTTCTTCTCTGTCTTTCCATATCCCTTTTAAACTGTCCTTAACATTAGCTTTCAATATATCAGATATCCTTAATCCTGTATGTAAAGCATAATATAACAGCAGATATTGCTTACTGCCTTTCTTGTATACCTCCATGACATCCTTAATCAGTTTCATATCAGTTATTGGCTGAGCTGTATTCATTTTATGTATCCCCCTGTAAAAATGTAATATCTAATACTCATTATGTTACATTTTCTATTGGTTTTAACTAGAATAACATAGAAGAGCTGATGTATCAACATTTAGTAGGTAACATAATTACATTGTGTTACATTTTTAATCTACCAGCATCAGTCTCTTTCCTCTCTTTTTCCTCTTTCCTAATTAGCAGTAGAAAGGAAGGTCAGGGAGGTTGATATTGTACAGAAAAAAGTTTTTTTATATTAGAGGGACTCCTGATTTCTTGGGTTTTTCAGTAGTCAATCCCTTGATACATCTGCATTTTACTGTGTTAAAAAATCCAAGACCACAACAAAAACATACCCCTCCCCTTGTTTTTTATATACCCTATATTTGAAAATAACCTACAAGCTGTCACATTTTTTAGGTGGCATCTAATTATAGTACTGAGGATAAGTTGACACCATGCTCTAAATAACATAGGGGGCAAGTGTACTTAACACTATAGACTGTAAAGAACTGATAGACAGTATAGAGATGATAGGTTGTAAAGAAAGTAAAGGTATTATAGTACAACTCAACTCTTGTACAAATTACAGTAACAATATAAGGGAGAAAATAAATAATTATGAATACAGTTGCAGAAAAAGGTAATTCAAAACATATAGCAAGGGAGTCCATCCAACAGGGGAAAGCATTGCTCAAGGAAAAACTTTGTAGCTCTGATATTAAGCAAGAGCCTTTTGCACATCTATCAATCAGGGAATCTTTCAATATGGATACTGATGAGTTTGAGAAAAAGGCATTTCTTTCATTAGACAAGGATTTCATTGCACAGGGAGGACTTTCTAAGCTCCATCCATCAGCATTGAAAGTATTGCTTGTCATCTCAGCTCATACTGATGTAGATGGCTATGCATGGATTTCACAGGAGAGCATTGGGAAGCTAGTGGGACTTACTAGACAGCAGGTAGGAGTAATCATTCATAAGCATCTATTGAACAATGTCTATCTTGACAGAAAGCTCCTAGAGGGCATCAAGGTTAGAAAAAGAGATGGGCAAGACTTCTATATGTACCATCCAATTAATTGTTATATGGACTATGAGGCTTATGATTCTGACAAAGACTTTGAGGGCATTGAGGATTATGAGGGAAATATTGAAACTTATGAAATTGACTAGAAGCTACTTTAATCAAATAGCCATAGATAAACTAGAGGCAAAGGAATTGAGTTAGTATACTTCTTTTCCACCACCAACAATACTAAGGAGGAATTTTTCAGATGGAAGAAAAGCAGGTAGAAGGACTACAGGAGAGAATATCCAAAAGGCAAGAGGTATGTAATCAGAGACATATGAATCTATCTAATGGAGTTTCCCTAGCATTCTCCAAAAATTACACATATGAGGATTTGACTGAGAAAGCAAAAGGTTTCTTGGATGGAAGCATTAATGCTGTGGAGCTAGGTGTAGAAAAATGTAATGAGTTTACTATTGATTGTAGGTCTGCTTTAAAATCATTGGACATAGAGCTACTAAAATTAAAAACTACAGCAGGTTTGACAATGCAACTAGGGAAAAATGAGGAATTCCTGACTACACAGAAGAAAATTGAAAACATTGAGGCACAAATAACCTTACTAAAACAATTCACATAATGGAGGAATTACAGATGAATAAACTACAAATGAAAGAACAAATGATGGCAGAACTTGAGGTATTGTCTACAAAAAGGCAAGCAGTTAGGGAGCATGTAGCATTGATTTCTACTACTAAGGAAAATGGTAGACATAAAATTGCTCAGCTAAAGGAACAGATTGAGGCTCATAAGATACAAAGTGAAAGCTCTACTGATTTGGCAACAGTAAAATCTCACTTGGAGGAGATTAGTTCACTGACAAAGGATGTTGAAATTCAGTCATTATTGAATGGTAAAGAGATTCAAGCACTTGAAACAATGATTAGCCCTTTGATTGAGGAGACTTTGGCTATTCATAAAGATGTAAAAGGTCTGTTTGGACAGTTAGAAAAGCTGTTTCTAGTTGAAATGAGCATTTCCACAATGGAGGAGGATGTAGCTTCTATTAACAGTATTAGTAATGAGATTAATAATGCACTTAGACATATGACTAATGAAATGATTGCATTTAAATTGATTCCTCATTCATCAACATCATACAGTTTTGCTCATAGTGATGCCTGGTATCATATTGGACAAATGCCTTTATATCCAAAGTGTAATGATTTAGCAATAGAACTAAAGGAATTCAAATATAATCAGAATTTGTAACTATGCATGGAGGGAGCTGATTGCTCTCTCTCTTTTTTATTTGATGAGGAGGAAGATAATAGATGTTAACTTTTGAGAAGTTTAATGAGATTTATACTGAGATGTTAAAGGAATTGGATGCTATTTCTACTATGCAGGAGCTATCAGATTTCTTCTTTGATAAGCATTTCCTTTTTCACATGGCTATTAGAAAAACTTATCATGTAATGTCACTGTATCCTGATTACTCAACAAGTCAGGAGCTATTCAAAATGGGAGCTTTGGCTGAGTATGTAAAAAATAAAAACAATGAATTAATGGAAGTTGTTAAACCAAGTTGGAAAAAAGAAGATGTTTCATCTGAGGAGACTAAAAAGCAGGATTTCAAGTTTGTAAACTGATTAAAAGAGAGAGGAGATAACAGGAATGGACAGTATAACTAAATTCAATGTATGGAAAGTTTCAGGAAAGCAAGCTGAGGTATGGTCTCCAATGGCTTGCAGGCTAGTATCTAAAAATACAATATCAAACTATATGACTGGCTATAGGATTGGACAGATTCTATACTTACATCATATTAAAGGGATGTCAGCTCCCGAGATAAAAAAAGTAGCAGGTTTTGGCTTAAATACTAATATGATTAAAAGTATTCTGAGAGGCTTTGGTAAAGATGCAGGGATCGAGGCTGTAGAGGCTTATCAAATTGCCATGTACATGATAGAACAAGAGCCTGAGGAATTAGAAAAGTTATATCAGATACAAATAAGTAGGAATGTAGGGAGTTGAGGCAGAGATGCTTTGGCTCTCTTTTTTTACATCTTGCCTGATATAATAAATCTAGGAACATTCTAGGAGGTTCATAAGATGGCTATGTACAGATACTATGCACAGATTAAATTAACAGATGAGGGTAACTATATTGTTACATTCCCTGATGTAGAAGGATGCTTTACTCAAGGGAGTACCATGCAAGAGGCTGTGGAGATGGCTGAGGATGCTTTGGGTGAGATGATGGTAGAATATGAGGATGAGGGTAACATCCCTGCTCATACAGCTCCTGAGAGCTTTAAGCTAGTTGATGGAATGTCAATGGTGCTAATAACTACAGATACTGATAATTTTAAGGAGGCTGTCTAATGACAGCTTCTTTTTTTCAGAGAGGAATAAATAATCACTGTAATAGCCTATAAGGTTTGCCTGTTGTTATGGCTGTAATAGAATTGCTGATAAATAATGTTGTAAAAGGATGGTTAACTTGCTACAATTATATTAATTCTACTGTGGTTTTAAGAGCAATATCTGATAAATGAATTGTTAGAAACCCTTGAATTTACTGTATTAATTAACTGTCTGTACGATATTACATCTAAGCCACCAGCAACAATCGAGTGGGAGTAATCCCCTTATCTGATTTCAAAAAAAGCTAGTCTGAATTTTTTTAGACTAGCTTTTAATTTCCTTTTTCAGCATTAAAAATAGGAAAAGTACACCAATTTCTACGATTAACGAAACAAAAATAATATTCAGATGGAAGAAGATTACACTTATTAGGATTGCTAAACAAATAAATATTGAGCTATATCGATAACTTTTAGATTGATAAAAGAATGAATACGGTAACAAATGTGCCCCGTAAATAATTGCGTATGCAGGTAAGACCCACATAGGTGCTTTAAGTAATAGAAGAATACAAATAAATAAATATAAAATTTGATTGTTTGTTGCAATCAATAGTCCATTAATCAATGGATTTTCTTTATAAAGTAAATCAACATTTAATATTTTGGCACAAAGAGTTGAAACGGGGAACAGCAATGCACCACAAGATAAAACACCAATATTTTTAATCATTAAATCTAAAGGCAGCAATGCGATTACTGTGATAACTCCCCAAATAAATATAGAGGCCATTATAAAAGGAAGTCCCTTCTTTTGTTTCTGCGAGATATCATTTAATAGTACTTGTAAGCTAGTATTGAGGTTCATTTTAGTCTCCTTAATTTTCAAGCGATCTGTTCAAACTATCCGCTATTTTTTTATTTTCATATTTTGAGAAAAAATAAAATCCGATGATATGACCAATCAACGTTATCACTAAAATTAGCAATAAATAAGGTTTGATAATTTCAAATGCTTTCAGTGAAAAAAGATATACACTTCCTATGCCACAGAAAAAATTCAAAAAAGTACTAATAGTAATTTTAGATGTTACTTTTAATGTTGAGTAGTTCCACAAATATGGATAAGCGATACCAAAAACAATCCCCAACAGCACGCTAATACCAATTAAATTCCAAATGTAAAGAAAGTTGACTATTTCTTCGTGAAGATTAAAAATAGTCATTAAAAAAATAATCCAAATCAACCCCAAAAATGAAACGTATAAAAAGCTATTTTTTAAATCTTTTATCATATCAATTTCTCCTTAATAGATTTTGCATAATGTCTACTGACAATATACTTATTTTGTTGTTTTGTAATAACTTCCAATCTAGCATGACTTCCCGAAGCAAATGAGTGTATTTGATTCAAATTCAAAATCATTGAATTATTGATTCTAACCAATCCGAAAGACTCCAAGTAAGATAATTCTTTTAAAATCTTATTCAGCAATAGTTCTGTACCATTTATTAAAAAGATTTTGGTGAAATGACCGGATGCTTCAATTGCCTCGATGTCTTTGAGTTCAATCATAACCTGACGATTTGTTTTGAAATCTGTTGCGCTCAATGTTATAGATTGAAAAAAACGCTGTTCAATTGTCGAAAGTAATTCTTTATTCGATGGGTTACTGATAATCTCGATTTCAGAAGATGGCTGATTGTTTTTCCAAATGTAGTTGAATTTCATGTGGATTTTCCTTTCTGTTTTAAGCGTAGCAACACTGCTCAAAATTTACGATGATTTTTCGTTTTGTTGCAAAAAAAATAGACTTTGTTACATTCTTTCAGCAAATGTCTTTATGGAAGATGAATACGGATTTATTAAGTTACTTTTCAAGGGATAGGCAAAACCCGGTGAAATATTGTAAGTAGGAGTTGGGAAGTAGAGGATGTTAAGTCGTAATATATTACAGTTCTTGGAATTCTTTCTTTAAGGATAATACTTTTGGAGCGTTAGGTATAGTAAACTAATATAAATGGGACTCTATGTCGTTGTTTAGGGGGATGAAAATGGAGAACAATATTGCGATGATTCATACACTTGCTGTTGGGATGCCGAAGGAATTGCATTATAGTAATGGGCGCTCAATGATGACAGGGATTGAAAAGCGAAAAGTACAAGAAGTTTATTTGTCTGTCCGTGGATTTGAGGGGGACGATGTAGCAGATAAAAAACATCATGGTGGTCCTGACCGTGCCGTTTGTTTATATCCTGCTGAGCATTACATACAATGGGAACGGGAACTAGGTAAACCGTTGCCGATAGCAGCATTCGGTGAAAACTTAACAGTCACGAATATGTTGGAAGCGGATATTTGTATTGGCGATATTTATAAAATTGGTGATGCTGTCATCCAAATTACCCAAGGACGTGTACCATGTAGTACGATTGACAAATATACTGAGGCGAACATATTACTCAAACGCTTAATTGAATCAGGTTATACTGGTTTCCTTGCACGTGTACTAGAAGAAGGGACAATCTGTGCAGATTCTAAAATTGAATTAGTTGAAAAGCACCCTGCGCGTGTTTCAGTTTTGCATTGCAACGAAGTATATTTTAAAAATAAGGACGCACTTGCGATGAAACATATACAAGCAGTTGATGCATTAGCAGAAGATTGGAAACAAAAATTAGAAAAAAGAATTCAGGCCTTGCAAAGTAAAGTGATGAATTAAGCATAAAGAAAGAAGTAAAAATCCTCTGGAATTCAAATGAGTTCTAGGGGATTCTCTATTTTATAACGATAGATAAAACGTTCAGTCTTAACCTATTAATACAATGATTTTTTTTAAATGTGAACATTAAATAAGAATTTTACACGAACTTTCGTATAACTTTTCTTAAAAATGTTCGGAAATAGGGTTGAAATCTAAAAAATGAAATGATATATTACGATTGTAAATTAAATATGTCGTCGTATAATGTCGGGGATAAGGCCCGTGAGTTTCTACCAAGTTACCGTAAATAACTTGACTACGATTTTAGTTATATATACCAATGTATAGACACTAATTAATTTCTCACAATAATTGTGATGAAATGTATCGTAGACATGCGACTAGTAGAGTAGTCAGTGTGTCTTTTTTGTTTTCGATATTGAGGACGACCATACGGAGGATTTCTTTAAAATGAAAAAGTATTTCATGTTCGATGAATTAGGAACTACTTATCGCCGAGAAATAATAGGTGGTATTACTACATTCCTTGCTATGGCTTACATTTTAGCTGTTAACCCTGGTATGTTAGAAAATGCAGGAATGGATAAAGGTGCTGTATTCGTAGCTACAGCATTAGCAGCAACAGTCGGTTCTCTGATTATGGGTATATTCGCTAAATTCCCAATTTCACTTGCTCCTGGTATGGGCTTAAACGCATTCTTTGCCTTCACTGTTGTTGGGGCTTACGGTATTCCTTGGCAGACTGGTTTAACAGGTGTTTTCTTCTCAGGTGTTATCTTTATCATTCTTTCGTTAACGGGTATTCGTGAAACAGTAATTAATGCAATTCCAGTACAACTGAAATATGCAGTTTCAGCAGGTATTGGTTTATTTATAACATTTGTAGGTTTACAAGGAGCGGGCATTATTGTAAAAAGCCCAGCTACATTGGTGACTCTAGGATCATTCACCGGCGCAACTTTACTAGCTGTATTCGGGATTGTCCTTTCAATTATTCTTATAATTAAACTTCGTAGTGTTGGTATTTTCCTAGGGATGGTTATAACAGCGATTGTTGGTATGATTACAGGTGTGATTGAACCTCCTACAGCAGTTGTTTCAGCAATTCCGAGTGTGGATTCTACATTTATGGTAGCTTTAAAACCTATTTTCCATGACTTCGGTTCATTATTAAACGTTAAATTTTTAGTTGTTGTGTTAACATTCTTGTTTGTAGATTTCTTTGATACAGCAGGTACTTTAATGGCAGTGGCGACACAAGCAGGATTAGTAAAAGATAATAAATTACCACGTGCAAGCCGTGCGTTAATGGCTGATGCTCTTGCAACAACAATTGGTTCATTATTTGGTACATCAACAACTACAGCATATGTAGAGTCTACTTCTGGTGTAGCAGCAGGAGCGCGTTCAGGTTTCTCTGCTGTTGTAACTGCAATGCTATTCCTGGTTGCATTATTCTTCTCACCGTTACTTGCTGTGGTAACTCCAGCAGTGACAGCACCAGCACTAGTTATTGTAGGTGTTCTGATGGTATCTTCATTACGTTTAATTGATTGGGATAAATTCGAAATTGCAGTACCAGCTTTCTTTACAGTAATAATGATGCCTCTTGGTTACTCAATTGCTACTGGTATTGCGATAGGTTTTGTATTCTATCCAATAACAATGCTTTTAGCAGGTCGTAAAAAAGAAATTCACCCTATGATGTACGGATTATTCTTTGTCTTCCTTGCATACTTTATCTGGGTACGCTAATTAAATACAGATTCGAACTATAAAGAGCACCTCGATTGTTAGAAACGAAACCTAACAATTGCAGGTGTTTTTCTTATTAGAGGATATAAACGATCTCAATGTAAGAAAGCTAAGCTTCATTAATTTATATCGGAGAGGAATCAAGAGGGATTGAATTGCTCGATTAAATTTTATATGTTGATTTCTATTTTATAGAAGAAACTCCTTTTCAATTAGTAAGAATAGTTTTACTTTAATAATCCACTTGCAAACTTACTATTAAGGTGATATATTTATAAACGTTGTTACGAAACACATAACAATTTAAAAAATACTAACACAAATGGTTGACATAGAGTTAACGCCGTGTTAAAGTATAGAAAGTCACTTAATTGTGACGAATTAATGAACCTTGAAAACTGAACAAGCAAAACGTAATCAATAAAGTTTTCAGTAACTAACTTTGAGTTAGTGAACGAAACAAAATTTTGGACATCAAACATGATGCCAGCAAAACAATTTGAGCTAATCAAATTTCTTTTTATGGAGAGTTTGATCCTGGCT
>NZ_JALIRS010000016.1 GCF_023337795.1 Lysinibacillus sp. BPa_S21
GGAGATGTGTATAAGAGACAGATATTGATCGCCGCAAAAAGTTACACTTAATATTTTTGTGTTGAAACGGGTAAATGAATTAATCTTCATAGCGATTAATTATAAAAAAATATAAAAAAATAAATTGACACTCAAATGTTTATGACTTAATATGAGTCTCAGCATAATAATATAGCTCTTATTAATAACCGTTGAGACGAGGGGTCGAAGATACGGTGGCCAAACAATTTAGTTCATCATGAATTAAATCCAGTGGGCCGAACCTGAGCACAAAATGAACTTTTGTGAACAATAAGAGGAACAGCAGCTGATAGTATTCGAAGCTTTCCTTAAAATTGGGTGAGCTTTTTTTTATGCCCTAAAATCTATAAATTTGTTAGGAGCAGTGAAAATTGTCAGAAAAAGTATTATTCACATCGGAGTCTGTATCGGAAGGACATCCAGATAAAATTGCAGACCAAATTTCAGATGCAGTATTAGACGCAGCATTATTGCAAGATCCTCTATCACGTGTAGCATGTGAAGTATTCACAACTACAAACACAGTTATTGTTGGTGGAGAGATTACAACAAAAGCAGAACTTGATATCGAAAAAATTGCCCGTGATACCCTAATCGGCATTGGTTACACAGATGATCAGTTCGGTATTGATGGTCACAATTGCAATGTACAAGTTTTAGTACACACGCAATCACCTGATATCGCAATGGGTGTTGATTCTTCAAGCGATACAAAAGAAGTTGGTGCAGGTGACCAAGGTATTATGTTCGGTTTTGCGACAAATGAAACTGAGAACTATATGCCTTTAGCTATTGAAATGGCGCATATGCTTGTAAAACGTGCAACTGAGCTACGTAAAAATGGTCAATTCAAATGGGCTCGCCCAGATATGAAATCACAAGTAACCATTGACTATACAAATAGTATGCAACCTAAAATTGATACTGTTTTAATGTCAATACAACATGATGATGATTTTGACCGAGTAGCATTCATTGATTACGTTACTGAAAACGTAATTAAAGCTGTTGCAAAGCAATTTGGTATGAATGAAGACTTCCGCATTTTAATTAATCCTACTGGTCGTTTCGTAGTAGGCGGACCACACGGAGATGCAGGTTTAACAGGACGTAAGATTATTGTTGATACTTATGGTGGGGCAGCTCGCCATGGTGGTGGCGCATTCTCTGGTAAAGACTGTACAAAAGTTGACCGTTCAGCGGCTTACGCAGCGCGATATGTTGCTAAAAATATTGTTGCAGCAGGCTTGGCAGATAAATGTGAAATCCAATTATCCTATGCAATTGGTGTGAGTGAACCAATTAGTATCGCTTTAGAAACATTTGGTACAGAAAAAGTAGCGAAAGAAGAAATTCTACTAGCGATTCGTCAATTATTCGACTTAACGCCAACGGGCATCATTAACATGTTAAATCTACGTAAACCACAATATCAACAAGTTGCAGCTTATGGTCACTTTGGTCGTAATGATGTAGACGTAACTTGGGAAAAAACAGACAAAATTTCGGAATTACAGCAACTCTTAGCAGTTGCTATTGGACAATAATGCAGTGCGTGCAAGATCGAGTGGCTACAGAGGAATTTTTAGTCACTCAAGACCGCATGCCATTATTTGAAGCTTTGGTCAATTATGCCAAACAAGAAGTTACGCCGTTTGATGTACCAGGACATAAAATGGGGCTACAAGAAAACCCTTTAAAATGGACGCTTGGAGAAATGACATTAAGAATGGACGTAAATTCAATGAAGGAGCTTGATTTATTAAGTCATCCGGAATCGGTTATTAAAGAAGCTCAGCAATTAGCTGCACAAGCATTTAATGTAGACCATGCTTACTTTTTAGTAAATGGAACTACTGTGGGTATTCTGGCAATGATTTTAGCAACATGTAAACAAGGGGATACATTGATTGTACCTCGTAACTGCCATAAATCAGTCATGAACGGCATTATATTAAGTGGAGCAAGACCAGTATTTATTCAACCTGAAGTTGATCAACATTTTGGAATTGCCCATGGAATTTCAGTTGACAATGTAAAATCAGCGCTGGCAGAAAATCCACAAGCGAAAGCTTTACTTGTAACGTATCCAACCTATTTTGGTTCGATGAATCAACTACAAGAAATTTGTAAACTCGCACATGAACAAAATGTAACCGTTATTGTTGATAGTGCACACGGTGCGCACTTAACATTTTTACCTGATGCAGAAGATGCGATTCGTGCTGGTGCAGATGCAGTAACGTTGAGTATGCATAAAACTGGGGGTTCATTAACGCAAAGTTCTCTTCTGTTACTACAAGAAAAACGAATCGATTCGAAGCATATGCAAAAGGTATTAAATATGCTGCAAACGACGAGTGCAAATTATTTATTAATGAGTTCTTTAGATGTAGCACGCAGGGATTTAGCGATGAATGGTCAGCAACGTTATAGTAATTTAAAGTCAATTGTTGATGCAGCAATTAAAGAAATTGAAAATAATTCACGCTATGAAGTACTAGTAGCTGAATACGTACAAAAAAAATTCAATCAATCCTATGATTGGACGAAACTTGTTATTCGTGTGAACGATCTCGGTTTAACTGGTTTCGAAGTTTACACAATATTGAAACAACAGTACGGGATTCAAGTAGAACTTGCTGAAGGATATGTCATTATGGCAGTCATTAGTCATGTAGATACGAGTGAAACAATCGGTAAACTAGTATATGCGTTAAAAGATATAGAACTTTATCACGCAAAAAAAGATCCGATTCAGTCAGCTTATGTGACAGCGAATCAAATAAATACATTAGCAATGACACCGCAACAGGCGTGTAACGCAGAAACAGAAACAATTTTAATTTTTGATGCGGTAGGTCGAATTAGTGCAGATTCATTAATGATTTATCCACCAGGAATTCCACTAGTGATCCCTGGAGAGGTTATTTCAGAGGAAGTAGTAGAACTATATAACTTCTATTTTCTTAATTTTGGGAATGTTTTGATTGACAATAAAGAAGAAAATTATATTACAGTCGTAAGGGAGATAGATAAATGAGCATTGAATTATCAACATTAGGAAGACACGTATTAATCGAATTTTATGGTTGCCCAAGTGAAATTATTGAGCAAAACGCTTTAATCGAGCAGTTTATGAATGAAGCAGCAGACTATTCTGGGGCGACAATTGTAGAATCTTGCTTCCATCATTTCAACCCATATGGTGTTTCGGGTGCAGTCATTATTGCTGAATCACATTTAACGATTCATACTTGGCCAGAATACGGATTTGCTTCTGTAGATGTTTACACTTGTGGCGACTCAGTAAGTCCTTGGAAAGCGGCAGAATATTTAGAACAAAAACTGCAAGCGAAAAAGACTGAATCATTTGAAGTACCACGTGGCATGGCAGATAAGATTCGCCAATTTGCAGATCAACAGATTGATACAATTCTAGTGAAACAAGAAGTATTAGAGGACGTGATTTAATGAAATGGTATACAGAACAATGGAGCAATCACTGTAAATTTTCAATCGGATACAACGAAGAAATTCATAGTGAACAATCTCCGTTCCAAAAAATCGATTTTTATAAAAGTGAAGAGTTTGGTACTTTCTTCACCTTAGACGGATTGATGATGGTCAATGAAAAAGATGAGTTCGTTTATCACGATATGATTACCCACCCAGCATTCGCTACTAACCCAGCTATCAAAAAAGTATTAATTATCGGTGGTGGTGATGGCGGTACTGCTCGTGAAGTACTACGTTACAAATCAGTAGAAAAAGTAGTAATGGTTGAAATCGATGAGTTAGTATTTCGTTTAAGCCAAAAACACCTTCCAATTACAGCTGCTGGTGTTGAAGAAGATCCGCGTATGGAAATGATTTTCGATGATGGCTTAGCTTACGTTCAAAATGCAGCTGATCAATCATTCGATTTAATATTAGTAGATTCTACTGATCCAATCTCAGTTGGTGAAGGTTTATTTACTACAGCTTTCTATAAAGAATGTTACCGTGTATTAAATGAAAAAGGAATTCTAATTAACCAACACGAATCACCATACTTTGCAGAGTATGCCGAAAACATGCGGAAAGCACATAAAAAAATTAAAGGCATTTTCCCAATCGCAAGCGTATATCAATTCCATATGCCAACATATCCATCGGGACACTGGCTATTCGGATTTGCTTCAAAAGCATTGCATCCAGTTAAAGATATTCAAGTAGAAGCTTGGGACAATTTTGGTCTAAAAACGAAATATTACAATACAGAATTACACGTTGGTGCATTCGCCCTTCCTACATTTGTAAAAGAATCACTTGATCGTGATGAATAATTTAACATAATAGCCATATCGAGCATCAACAGCACTAATTAGTGCAATGCTGCAGAATTGAGCGAAAAAAGTAACCAAGCATTCAAAGTGAAAAGACTTTGAATGCTTGGTTTTTTTGAATGCATACATAGATTATTGTATAGCAGGCTTATTATTTTTAGTTTACCTCTTGACCTTCAAGTAACTTTAAGATGTACCTTTGATTTATCGAGAGGAGGAAATAAAAATGGATAAAAATGATGAAGAGTTAGTTGTAAGATTAGTAGAATTGAGCGGAAATTATTATCAATTCGGCTTGGAGCAAGGTAGCGAAGTAAGGTCATTACCGATTTTAAAACAATTGGAACAGCTAGGGAAATTGAATGTTAACTCAAATGTACAAAAGGCGAAGGAACTATTAAAAAGTGTTTCACCAAATCTTTTTCAAGAACTAATCGGCTTGGCAGAAGGATTAGATATGGAAATAGATCATACGGTTAAGCTTTTTAGTGGATATGATGTAGCATTTCCGCAAATGGGGTGTACTACATTGGTAAATGATGGCTATTACGTACGCAATTATGATTTTAGTCCGGAAATGTACGATGCAAGGCTTGTCTGGACAAATCCTACGGATGGCTATGCTAGCGTAGGCTTTAGTCAGCAAATTTTTGGAAGACTTGATGGAATGAATGAAAAGGGGCTCATTGTAGGGTTACATTTTGTGAATAACGAATACAGGGAAGAGGGATTTATGGCAACGACTATTGTTAGAATGCTTTTAGAACAATGTGCAAATATGGAAGAGGCATTAAATTTCATCACCAATATACCTCATGGTTATTGCTACAATTACTCTATTACGGACCAAAGTGGCTCAAGTGTCATTGTAGAAGCTTCTCCACAACAACAGATTATCAATTTCACTCATCCTCTTATTTGTACCAATCACTTTGAGTCGGAACGTTTGAGAGAGAAAAACAGAAAAGAAGTACAAGGATCGGTCAAACGTAAGGACTATGTCAGTTCCTTATTATCGGAAAGTTTATCACCCATGTCTACATATCATCACTTTAATGATGAAAGTTCCCCGCTATTTTTTACACAATATAAAGAGTATTTTGGTACGTTGCATACAGTTGTCTATTCCTCAAATGATTTAAGCATCATAATTGGCGTTGGGGGAAATAGTAAACCGATGAAGTTTTCTCTAAAAGAATATAAGGAGGGGACATTCGTTCTACCAGAATATATGAAAGGGACCATTAAACACAATAAATAAAAAGGACATATTTCCCATGGAAGTCAGTCATGAATTTTTTAACCTCAATAGATCTAAATAAACTCCTGATTCTTCTGTTTAGCTAGAAAAATCAGGAGTTTTAATGTAAACTATTGCATGTTTTATTACAAATGATTCAATGCTTTTACGCTCACTTTAACTGTTAAATCATGTTTGCCACCCGAATAAACACCTTCAACAGGGCTTATATCGGTATAATCACGGCCGATGCATAAAATAATGTGATTTTCTAAAACTTCTACGTTATTAGTTGGATCTAGACCAATCCAGCCAATCCCTGGAATCATGACTTCTACCCAAGCGTGAGTTGCAATATCACCGACCAAGGCAGAGTTTTCATCGACGTATAAATAACCGCTAACATAGCGTGCTGGAATTCCTTTAGCTCTTAGCACCGCAAGCATGACATGTGTAAAATCCTGACAAACCCCACGTTTAAGGGTAAACGCTTCACTTGCAGTTGTCGTGACATCGGTTGCACCAGGTACGTATTCAAAAGTCGAGTATAAATATTGCATTAAATTCAACGAAAATAGCACAGGATTTTCAGCATGACCAATTGTATGATAAACTTCCTCTAACTGATTGTCAGTCATATACGTAAAATGGGTAAACTTTAAATACGGTAAATAATGCTCATAAAACAGTTTCGAATGAAAAATTGTCTGCATCTCTGGTGAATATTGAATCCTATGAATGAAAGGTGCACGTTGAATACTGACAATAGAGGTCGTTTGAATTTCTAGTTCTTGATGCTGCTCAGGTATATAAAATGTGCCAACCGTATTGCCCCAAATATCTGTATGCTCCCGCGTTAAAGATGAAGGTGTAATGGCAATTCTATAGGATAATAAGCGCTGACGCTCATCACTCCTTGGCTTTAAGCGGATTGTATTTAAGCTTTGATCGACTTCAGACTCATATTGAAAAATATTAGTATGTTGAATTTCAAATTTCATCGTGTCCGCTTCCTTTGGATTACTGACTTGCCTGTTGAAAGGGAGCTGTGGTTGATTCCTTTCAAGGTTGTACGCTGGGTTCATATAAATGATAAATTGTTGAAAACGTATTGCCAAAATCAATACATTGACACAATCTTTCCTCCAATATCAAAATAGTTTCTTCTAAAGTAGTATTCCATAAATCTACATTCATCATGGCAAATAATAAACTCTTTAATGGGGCATGAAGTTCTAAAAATCTTGCTGAAAGAGGATCGTTTTCTAAACAAATAAAGGCTTCCTCCAATTTTTGCAAGCAAAACATCACTGAACGAGGAAAATGTTTATCCTGCAATAAATATTGAAGTACATACAGTAAATTGGTTTGGCGATGTTTGCGCAAATAAGACTCCGTCGCCTCCGATAAATCGAGTAAAAAAGAGCCGTCCGCTTCTACTAAGGATAAGGCTATTTCTTTATGTTGCTCCAGAATAATTAAAGCCATACGGATCGTCTTTTCTGTACGTTCAATCCATTTGCCAACTTGCATGAAATAAAAGGGTAAAGCTCGATCCATCGATCCTTCGATAAGCCCCGTAATCGTCAAAGAAGTCTTGCGAACATTTTGTAAAAAAGAGTTTAGAGCGATAAGTGGAATGGGTCTTTCGCGTTCCAATAGTTCTTGTTGTAATGATAAATAAAAGGCGTTTTGCAATTCCCAAAGTTCAATCGGGAGGCTATCTCGAGTGACACGCGCATTTTCTCTGACCGCACATAAAGTAGCATGGAGGGCGTTACAATTATTTTTAGAGAAGAGTAAATATTCGATAAGTGGATTTACACGAATCGACTCATAATATGTCAAATATTCTTCCTTAGAAGCACAAATATTCAACACCGCTTCCCAATGATCGATGTATTCATTTTCTTTGCCAGATTGCTCCAACATATTCAACAGCTGTACTTGTAATATATGTGCATTCATTTGTGATCGTTCACTATATCGTGCCATCCAGTATAGTGCATCGGCTACTCGACTTAGCATACTGCAATTCCTCCTTTAATATCCATGTATCTTTTGCTCCTCCTCCTTGCGAAGAATTCACTACTAAAGATCCTTCTTTTAACGCTACCCGCGATAATCCACCAGGAAGTACATATATATCCTCACCCTTCATGACATAAACACGTAAATCGACATGACAAGGATAGAATCGACCATCCTGGAAAGCCGGTGCTCTAGACAGATTAATGGTTGGTTGTGCAATGTATTGATACGGATTTTCCATAATTTTTTCTTTGAAAATAGAAATTTCTTCATTACTCGCATGCGGACCAATGAGCATATCGTAGCCACCAGAGGCACTAACATTTTTTATGACAAGCTCGCTTAAATGCTCAAGGACCCAAGCTCTCTGTTTATCATTCGCTAAATGGTAGGTCTTTACATTTTGTAAAATAGGCTCCTCTTTCAAATAGTAACGAATCATTTCCGGTACATAGGCATACATCGCTTTATCATCAGCAACACCGTTTCCAACAGCATTCAAAATCGCAATATTTCCAGCTTTATATGCATCCATAATATGGGGAACTCCAAGTAAAGAATCCTCACGAAAAACAGCAGGATCTAAAAAATCATCATCTATTCTGCGATAAATAATATCAATTTGTGCAAGACCGTAAATAGTCTTCATGTATACCTTATTGTCTCGAACAACTAAATCATGCCCTTCGACAAGCTGAATATTGAGCTGCTGTGCTAAAAAAACATGATCGTAATAGGCCGAATTATACATACCCGCTGTTAAAAGTACCGCTTTAGGTTCTCTATTTGCCTCCATACAAGGTGGCCGATGAGCAAGAAGTGCCTTCTTCATAAAGGCCATTTGCTTGTCGAGTGATTGGATTGTATGTTTAGAGAAAAATTCAGGATACACTTCCTTCATCACTGATCGATTTTGAAAAACATAGGATATACCTGAAGGATTGCGCAAATTATCTTCTAGCACATAGTAAACGCCATTTTCATCTCGAATTAAATCGATACCAGCTAAAAATATATGGTTATCGATAGGTACTTTGACACCAAGCATTTCTTTATAATAATACGGGTTGTTTTCAATGAGTTGTTTTGGAATTAGCCCATCTTCAATAATAGTCTGTTCATGATAAATATCATGTAAAAAACAATTCAAGGCTTTGACACGTTGCTTCATACCAGCTTCAATTTCTTCCCAATGTTCATGCGGAATAATAATTGGTATAAAGTCAAAGGGCATTGTCCGCTCTGTTCCACCTTGTGCTCCATAAACGGTAAATGTAATGCCTTGTTTAAGGAATCTAGATTGTGCATACTGATATTTTTCCTCTAATTGCTCCTTTGTAAAAGCATTGAGTTTATGATGAAAAGATTGATAATGAGGCTTCGGTTGAATGCCATCAAACATTTCATCAAAATACAAACCAGATTCATAGAACTTCATCATATGGATCGCCCTCCGAATTTAAGTAGTAGAGAAAACGTGTTACACTAAAGATGAATCAATTACGCCTTGACGTAATTGTAGTGATTGAGTACCAATTGAAAAGGGAATATATCCGCATTCATTTCATCACTTTAAGAGAATAAAGAAAAATACATAAAAGGAGTTAATAAAATGACAATCATTAATTTAATGCAAGCTTATGAGCTAGACAAGCTTTCGAAATTAGACTTTACTGATGAGGAGATCGTGCGCATATTGCGAACAGGGAATGTTTCAGCTTGGCAGGAAAAAGTGCCAAACTATGAATTTTCCGAAACAATGGCACTTTATCAAGAAGGGGAACAATCTTTCTTAGACGCTTTACATGGTAACTACCGTATCAAATATGTAACTTTGCCAGGCATTCAGCGTTTACTGTATATTCGTTTCCAATTAGAAGAGGGTAAAGATTATCAATTATTAGAAACAGGCATCCAACATTTAACTTGTCATGAGGAAACTATCGAGAAGCTTCAACATATGCTATCAACAAATTGGTCTTTAGCAAAACAAGTAGATGGGACATACAGTATTTTTGTTAAGTAAACAAATTTCGCCGCAATTTTAGCAATCACTACAGAAAAAATGCATAGGAATTGACAAAAACCATAAAATCCCATGCGTGTTGTGAGAAGAATCGACACGTATAGTTACCCATCTTTCCATTTTTCAAATCGTCTCAGAGCATTCGATTTATTAGCTTCAACTTCATCCAGTTCCACCCGCAGAAAGAAGTTGAAGCCTCCGGCGAATGTCATGGAATCAAAAGGAGTACTTTTGTATGCTCAAAGCCTATTCCAGACGCAATTATACCGCAGCATAATTGATATATTCATTTTTATTCCGATTTATGCTTAAAAAGTAAAACTTTCGAAATAACATTTAAAAAAGGTGATTTTCTGTCTAAAAGAGAATCATCTTTTTTTCGTCTTCATACAGAACATTAGTTCTAATCTATGAAAAATATTAATATTTTTATTAAAACGTTCCCAAATTTATATTTGGGAACGTTTTTTCGTGGTAAAATAGAGCAAATAGAGGTGATTTTATGGAAAAGCCGAAGCTACCAAAAATAATGCGAGATTTCCTTGTCTACTTAACGACGATCAAAGGGAAGTCTCAACGCACTAGAAAAGAATACGAATATGATTTGACATTATTTTTCCGATTTTACATAGCCATTCAAAATAATCATGATAGTTCAGATTTAACGAAAATAGATATTTCTACTATTACAATAGAAGAAATTCGTGAAATGACATTAGAGGATCTGTATTTATTTATGGAATATTGTGAGGTGCAGCGAGGGAATTCAGCATCTGCGAGAGCACGTAAAGTAGCAACGCTAAAATCATTTTTTAAATATCTAAAAGGGAAACGACGTCTACTAGAGGAAAATCCGGCAGATGAATTAGAGACACCTAAAATAGGCCGAAAAAAACCGATCTATATGAATATTGAAGAAGCGACGCAATTTATCGATGGCATCCATCCAAATCATGCTTCACCGAGAAATTATTGTATGATGATGTTTTTCTTAAATTTAGGCATTCGTGTGACGGAGCTTTGTCAGCTAAATAAGTCGTCTATACAAGGACGCTACTTAACGGTTGTTGGTAAAGGAAATAAAGAACGGACCGTTTATTTAAACGATAGCTGTATACAGGCACTAGAAGATTATGAAAATAGTGGGAAATCACTATATAAAGGGGAGGGAGAGGAGCCTCTTTTCGTCTCTCAAAAGGGAACCCGCTTTACCAGACAAACCGTTGCTAAAATCGTTAAACGAATTAATCAGCAATCCGGACTTCAAAAAGAACGGTTGACACCACATAAGTTACGTCATACATCCGCAACAATGATGTATAAATCAGGGGCAGATATTCGAAGTCTTCAGCATATACTTGGCCATTCAAGTGTTGCCACAACGCAAATCTATACCCATATTGAAAATGAAGAGCTGCAACATGTACTCGAAAATAATCCGTTTAATATTGTTCGGGCAAGATAATTTTTAGCTTCTTTCAGTCATTTCCAGACATATTGTTTATCTGTACCAAGGCGACAAGTTTGCCGAGCCTTAATGGATGGAAGCTTTCCAAAATAATAAAGGGAATTTAATTCATCTACTAGAATACTTTATAGTGTATAGAACATATACAGAATAGGAAGCAAAATCTTTTGGTGAGGAGACAACCATATGAATTCATTAATAAACAATCATCTTTACGAAACAAGAAATAACTTACTAGAGGAGATTAAATTATTAAATGACACGCAATTCAATGCTAAGCCCGATGCAAACAGCTGGAGTATAGCCCAAGTTTGCCATCACTTAACTTTAACGGAGACGACTTTTGTAAGAGCGATTACATGGGGATTAAAACAAGAAGATAGTCAGCCAACCGAACGTAAAAATATTCATCTTATCGCAGATCGAACAAAGAAAGTACCAGCACCCGAAATTGTTGAACCAGCAGAAGACTTTTTTACCGTTCAGCAAATAATTGAGTTGCTTGACGATTCGAGAAAAAAATTAACGACTATCCTTGATACAATCGATGACCCATCCATTCTAGCTGTAAAATCCGTTAAACATCCTGTTTTTGGCGATTTACCTCTTGATCAGTGGGTCGAACTAGTTTATATCCATGAACAACGACATATTGAACAAATAAAAGAAATCAAAACACTCATCAAAGTTGAGCACTAATGCACTTACTGGAGACTGAATACAAAGAATGAAAAAAAGCAAAGCACGATATTATGTGAAAAAATTTTTCAAAGCACGACATTATGTTAAAAAAATTTTCATAGAGATTAAAAATTCAATCGTATCAGAAATAATCTGGAACATTTTAATATTTATCCCTAAAATGATCATCCGGGTATTGAAAAATTTATGGTGAAGAGTCTAATTTCTTGCAATCAGCATAAAAATGTCGAGATATAGCTTCAAAGTAAGAAGGAAAGGACAAAGAGCCTTTCCTTCTTTTTTGCATTTTATGTTATAATTATATTTATTTACTATTTTTGTTAGGAGAAGTTATGAAAATTTATAAGTTAGCTACTATATGTACCTCTATTATACTCTTAACAGGGTGTACTACATTTTCATCTAATACAAAAGTAGCCTCCAAAAATGTAACGTCAGATGCTGTAAAAAGTGAACCTGTTGTTTTGGATAGCACTCAAATGGAGAAAGACAATGAATCAATAGCAACTAATCACCCAATTGAAATTGATGAAGAGATAACGGCTCCAATAGGTGAAAGTAAATCGTATTTTACTTATGAGGGAGATATTCCATTTAAAATATCATTAACAAACACTGGTACTAAGAGCTTTATGTACAAAATCCGAAATGTAGATAAAGAAACAAAAGTTGTAAATGGTGTTTTAAAAAGTAACGAAAGTTCTGAAAAAATTTTTAAAGGATTTCCCAAAGGAGCTTATGTCATATCTTACGTTGTAGAAGATGAAGAGTCTCCTGTGGATATAAAACTAAAGGTAAAAGTAGAGTTACTTCCCTGAAGTACTATTTACTTTTCGAAATGAACAAAAGCCATTGTTTTGATCAATCTTTTTCAAAACAATGGCTTTTGTTGTGTCATTAAGACTTAACTAAAAGCAGTGTCATTTTGTTGATAATTTCATCATCTACTATCCCTTTGACGATTGGCTTTTTAATAGTTGGGGAAAGTGTCACAAAGTATAGTGTCCATTCGTTATATAGAGTGAGAGGAGGAATTACATGAAAGTTACAAACCAGGATTATGAAAATATGGAAGAACTATACGATTTGTATGAACAAAAAGTTTATTATATGGCCTATTCTATTTTACATAATATTCAACAGGCTGAAGATATAGTTCAAGAGACGTTTATTTCTCTTTATCAGAATCTGGAAAAGATCTGCAGTTTGAACACCAAAGAGCTTAAACGCTACATATTGAGAATTGCGAAAAACAAAACGATTGATAGTTACCGGAAAAATAAACGACATAAATTATTTTTGGAAGAATATCAAAGAGAGTCGCCGGAAGTAGTAGATGAAAATATTGAAGAGTGGGAACAACGTTTAATGTCTGAGCTTCAAATTGATACATTGCTAACAGAGTTAAATGACTCTTACAGGCAGGTTTTTAAGTACAAAGTCTTCTATAACTTATCTTATCAGGAAATTTCAGAGGTAATGGGGCTCACGGAAGTCAATGTCCGTAAGCAATTTGAACGCGCTCGAAAACGAGTACAAAATATTATAGGAGGTATAGAAAATGACGAATTCAAAGAACTCCAAAAATATGTATGACTTTGCTGAAAAAATCGCTTTAGACGATTTTGATAAACTAGATGAACAACACAAATTTTCAGATACCTACACGCACAAAAAGAAATTGTTTATGGAGGAAATTAAGATGAAAAGTAAACAGCCACAGCAAAAACGTAAAAAGAATCGAATTTTAATTGCCGCTGCATGCTTAATGATTGGCATACCAACAACAGCTTTTGGCGCAGTGAAGGTCTATGATATGATTGTCCAAAAACAAAATTTTGAAGTAAATGTCTCGGTGTCAAATAATAATACCTCAAAAAGTAATAACAAATGGTATAAATTAAAAGTAAACTATTTACCAGAAAACATGGTCGAAATCGAAGACGATTCTATGAAATATTCATTTAAAGATAACTTCGCAAAGGGTGGGTTTTCATTCTATCTTTGGAGAGTAGGCAAAGATTCCAAATTTCAAACGCTGTACTCAAAAAGCTATGAAGAAATAGAGATAAATGGTAAGAAAGCAGTGATTGTCAATAAAGACACTGGAAACAAAAGTTTAACATTTGATAGACAGGTCTATCTTTTATTTGAAGAAGAAGGAATTATGGTCGAAGGTACTATTGGAAACGATGTAAGTGAAGAATTAATGATAAAGGTCATGGAGAACATTTCGCTTGAGCCCACGACAAAAGAAATGGCATCATTTATAGCAGATGATTCGCTCTATAGCGAAGAGACTGAACAAACAGAATTTAGCATTATTCCTTTGAAAAAAGACAGTAAACAACTATTTAGTGTAGGTGAAAAGGTTCCAGTAACCATAGATCAAATAAGCAGATTAGACAACCTTGAATTTGTTATAGAAAAAGTTGAAGTGTTTGATTCAATTGATGATTTTAAACAAGAGAACTTTAATGAATTTAGCCTAGGAAGTCTAAACGAGTATAAGGCTTTAGATCAGAAAAAGAAATTGTTACCGTATAAACGAGATGTATATAAAGTTGGAAACGGTAAAGATTCAGTTTACGAATTAGTTGAGTCACAATTCGTTAATCCTAAATTTGTCTACTTGACAACAACAGTAAAAAATATAGGGAAACAGTCAATAGAAGAAATCTGTATGAATCCAACCATACAAGTGCTTGAATTTAAAAATAATGTATGGATCTATGCTAGAGAAAATGGAATTGACGAAAAAAGTCTTATGACGGGTGAGGTTGATTATCTAGCTCCTCACGGAAAGGGAAAAGCCTTTTATTATATTGACAACATCCTACCCGGACAAACGAAGAAAATTAACTTAGGTTATTTTGTAGACGAGGATAAACTGGATTCAATCTTCCTAGATGCTTTCCATTACGGTGGATCTGGTACTATTGACGACATGAATGCGAAGGATCGTTTATGGATTGATATTCGTAGATAGAAAAGAAGATAGGGATATAGATAAAAAAGTTGCTTATTTCTAGCAGCTTTTTTTATTGGAAGAACTTATCAATTATGCCCTGGCATAATTGCGTCCACTGTCTGTACTCTAATTATTTTTTAATAAGGCTTGACGAAACAAACTATCTGTTATATATTAATTAAAAATAAAAACAACTGTTATAAAACAGTTAGTTCTAGGAGGAATTCTAATGACAAAGTATCGTGACGGTTATGAGTTTTATTGTGAGATGTGTGAACGCTATGGTTTAGAGCCGATTTCTTTCCGCTATTATCTGTTACAATTATCACAGCAACAACTTTCAGCTTATAATATGCAAGCCAAACAATTAGGAATTTAAAAGGTTTGTCATTAAAGGATGTGGTTATTACGGACGCCGACGTGAATATTTTATGAAAAGCCCAGCCATACTAAGGAATATGGACTGGGTTTTCGTTTATTTGAAAGAAAAATCAGATAATTTATTGACATAACAATTAAACTGTTATATATTATTAAAAAATAACAAGTCTGTTATATAACAAAAAACGAAAGGAAGTTATGAAGATGACAGATTATCGAGAAGGCTATGATTTTTATCGACAAGTATGTGAGAAACATGGATTAGAGCCTATAAATTTTCACTACTATATTTTAAACTTATCTCAGGAGCAACTAAATGCCTACAATGAACGCGCCAAAACATTGGGAGGTCCTATAGAATATGAAGTCTCTTAGCTTATAAAATACCTTACTGCCTAGTTAGGACAGTAAGGTATTTTTGGTATCTATATAAATGCAAGCATCTTAAACTCAAAGAAATTTCATACACTAGGAAGATGTATAGAATAAACATAATATATAAAAAGACTAAAGTAATTAAAGTAAACACCAAAAATCGTTTTAAGTAAGGTAAAAGACCTTGTTTTATGAGTCTGTGCTATAAATAATCATCAAATATAGCTTTGAACGTTTTGATATTTGGGTTGAATTAACTGCTTTTCTAATACTATAATATAATTACATAATAAAGGGCGATATCCCATAACTTTATACCCCCGCTTTAATATAAAGCAAAAGTACCGCATCCTTCTAATGAACGGAGAATGAAAATGATGAATATCACGCCTAGTAGTATCAATCAAGTTAACTATAGTCTAAAAGAATTACAGGATATTTTTTCTGCAATGAACAGTTCAATCATTGTAGCCATTACAGACCGAACTGGGAAAATTACATTTGTTAATGATCATTTTTGTAAAATATCTAAATATACTCGTGAAGAATTATTAGGGCAAGATCACCGTTTGCTTAATTCAGGTTTTCATCCAAGAACTTTCTTTAGAGAGATGTGGAAAACGATAGGTAAAGGTGAAATGTGGAGTGGCGAAATATGTAATCGCGCGAAGGATGGCGGTCTTTACTGGGTGAAGACTACAATTTTCCCTTTTCTTGATGACAGTGGTAAACCGTATCAATATATTGCGATAAGGGTCGATATTACCGCACAAAAGGATATAAAAAAGATTACTCATATTGCTTATCACGATGAATTAACGGGGCTACCAAACCGTCGTAAGTTAGAACAACGTTTAGAAAATGAATTTCATCAATCTCGACGTACAGGTGAGAAGTTTGCGTTATTTTTCATTGATGTAAATCGTTTTAAAAACATTAACGACGGACTTGGTCATATCATCGGGGATATGTTCTTAGTGGAAATGGCGAATCGTTTACGTAACGTTGATTATACATCCAATTCGATTTACCGCCACAACAGTGATGAATTTGTTCTTATACTGAACGATGTGGACCGAATTGAGGACAAGGCTGGTGAAATAATTAGCGTCTTTAATAAGAGTTTTATCGTTGAAACGTATGAATTTTACGCAAGTATTAGTATTGGGATTAGTATTTTCCCAGATCATGCAAACTCTGTTGAGGAGTTATTGAAAAATGCAGATATCGCCATGTATGCTGCGAAATCCTCCCGTGGCAACCAATATCGCTTATATCGTTCAAATATGGAGGAAATCAATGATAAGTGGCTTTTGCTTGAAACAAAATTACATCAAGCGTTAAAAAATGATATTTTAGAATTACATTATCAACCAAAGATTGATTTAAAAACGAATTCAATCATTGGCATGGAGGCTTTACTTCGCTGGCATGATCCTGAACTCGGTTATATGCCACCGGATCACTTTATTCCGTTTGCTGAGCAATGTGGTCTTATTAATGATATAGGGGTATGGGTGATAAGAAAAGCATCTGCACAGGCACGCACTTGGAACGATTTACATAATTTAAACTTACGTGTTGCCGTGAATATTTCTCCGATTCATATTAGTACAACTGGCTTTGTCGAAATGGTCCATGAAGTGATTAAAGAAACAAACATAGATCCGCACTTCTTAGAATTTGAAATTACCGAGATGAGTATGTTGGATTATACAGAAGACTTAATTAATACAATTAAGCAATTAAGGGCGCTTGGTATTACGATTTCATTAGATGATTTTGGCACGGGTTATTCGTCCCTAAATTACTTGAAAACATTCCCGGTGGATGTTTTAAAAATAGATCGTGCATTCGTCCGTGATATTGTGCCTGAAAAGTCAGGTATTGCCATGATTTCTGCTATGATTTCTCTCGCGCATGCCTTAAATCTCCAAGTAGTAGCTGAAGGCGTCGAGGAAGAAGCAGAATTAAACGTGTTACGTGAACATGGCTGCGAGTACGTTCAGGGCTTTTATTTCAGTAAGCCATTATCGGTAGAAGACTTTACTAAACTGATCGTAAATCGTACCATGTAATTCATATAGAGGATCTTGTCTTTAGTGTTGGACAAGATCCTCTAAGCATTTATGGTTATGGCTATGTCAGTGAGTTTGAACTACTCAATCCAGAAAGAAGAGAACCGAAAAGCTCGATAAAACACCTGAACATTGGTATCCTGTTAATTAGTAGATTATTCAGATTTATTTTGTTTAAACGGTGATAATCCTTTAGCGCGAGTTAGCAAAGGAAGTCAGTAAATTTATTTAAGGAGATTATAAAATGGTCCATTTCTATTTATCTGATTTGTTAAAGCGTTGCCATTATAATTTGGATAAAACATTACTTATTCGACATTCGCTAAAAAATGAGCGTTTTATCTATGCGTACCGCGATGGATTTTTACGTGAATATACGCAAAACCAATCGCCTCATTTTTTCGATAACTATGATCACGTCATTGTTTTTTCCGCTGATGAAGGGACGACATCGAAATATTTAACATCGTATGAGGTTAGACATGGTGAGAAACCAAATATTTCCTCAAATTGTTCGCCCTATTTACTAGAGCCTTATAAAGGGCAAATCATGCATCCCCTATTCGATATTCCAAATGATCCTTTACGTACATATGAAAATAAATTATATATTGAATGGGGCAAAGCAGCTGTAAGATGGTATCAAAAATCCACAAACGATAAAATCATTACACAACTAGTTAATACGAGTCAATTTGTCTTTCCTGGTTACGAAAACGTCCTCTTAACATTTCAGAAATTAAAAGAAATCATCGATAATTCTCAAGCATATGCAGATTGGCACATTGCTTTAAGCGCAATCAATGCCATTTACGCAATTACAGACCGTTCTAACGGTAAAATATATATCGGATCCTCGTACAATAAAAGCGGTTTACTTGGGCGTTGGTCAGATTATGCTACAACCATCCATGGAGGCAATGAAGCGTTTAAGCAGTTACTGGCGCAAAACACAACAGCAAATTTACAGTTCCAATATACAATTTTAAAAGTGCTACCAAAAGATATAACAGCATTAGAAGCGATTGAAATTGAAAACAACTATAAACGAAAACTACAAACCATCCCTTTTGGCTATAACTGCAATTAAACGAGAGTAGTTCTAGAATCAATTGGTGAAAAATCTTATATAAATTGAAGTGAACCCTTAATTTGAAGTAATTCGTTTCATACAGTATAAAGATAATTTTCTGATATTTCCCAAAAAATAATTGAAATTAGGTAACGGCTTTGCTAAAGTTATATAAAATATAAATTGATGATGTGGCCAAGTAAGAAATGTGAAACAGAGAATATAGCAATTGCTGAGAGCTATATCACCGCTTCTTATCTGAAACCTACCACGGAGATGTTATGCAAACATAACCGAGTCGTTTTTCGTTACAAAACGTTTAGAGAGTTTTAAGATGTTCTTAAAACTAAATTCAAGGTGGTACCACGTTTATCCGGCACAAAGACGTCCTTATTTGGAGGACAGCTTTGTGCTTTTTATTTTATTCAACTTGCAGAAACGGAGGAGAAAACATGACAACACAACAAAACGATTTTTCAAAATGGTACATTGAAACAATACAAAAGGCAGATTTAATGGATTATACACCCGTTCGTGGCTGTATCGCATTTAAACCAGATGGCTATGAAATTTGGGAACGTATTCAGGAAGAGATGGATCGTCGTTTTAAAGAAACAGGTCACCGCAACGCTTATTTTCCTATGCTAATTCCTGAATCGTTCTTCCAAAAAGAAAAAGACCATATCGAAGGTTTCTCACCTGAGCTTCCTTGGGTAACGGAGGCAGCAGGCGAAAAATTAGAAGAACGTTTAGCCCTTCGTCCAACCTCTGAAACAATGATTGGTCATTTATATTCGAATTGGATCAATAGTTATCGTGATTTACCCGTCTTAATCAATCAATGGGCAAATGTTTTCCGCTGGGAAAAGAAAACACTTCCGTTCATTCGAACATCTGAATTTTTGTGGCAGGAGGGCCATACTGCACATATTGATGAAGAAGATGCACGTAAAGAAACTATGCAAATGTTAAATATTTATAAAGAAGTAGTAGAGGGCTTACTTGCCATTCCTGTCTACGATGGACAAAAAACACCCTCAGAACGTTTTGCAGGTGCAGTTGATACATTTTCAATTGAAGCAATGATGAAAAACGGAAAAGCCGTGCAAGCTGGTACCTCTCACTATCTAGGGACAAAGTTTGCTGAAGCCTTTGATATTAAATATTTAAATAAAGCCAACCAGCATGAATATGTACACACAACATCCTGGGGGACTTCTACTCGTTTAATTGGTTCTGTTATTATGGTTCATGGTGATGAACAGGGGCTTATTTTACCACCGCGAATTGCACCAACCCAGGTTGTCTTAATACCAGTTGGTCCATGGAAAAAGAACCCTCTAATTATGGAGAAACTAGATGACATCTTCGCAGCTCTTAAGAAGAAGGGAGTTCGAGTACGTCTTGATGATTCCGATCAATCACCAGGCTTCAAATTTAATGAGTGGGAATTAAAAGGGGTACCAGTTCGGATTGAATTAGGACCACGTGACTTAGAGAAAAACCAAGCATTGTTAAAAGCTCGAGATGAAGAGGATAAGCAATCCATTGACCTAAATGACATTGTTTCAGCAATTGAGGTAGAACTAACAACGATGCAAAGTCGTTTATTTGAAAAAGCACGTAAATTCCGTGAAGAAAACGCCCATACAACTATCGATACATTGAAGGATTTACAGCAGCATATTAACACATCCAAGGAAAATGGATCGATTCCGGGCTGGATTCTTGCTGGCTGGTGCGGAGATGATGCATGCGAGGAAAAAGTGAAAGAAGAGACAAAATATACTTCCCGTAACATTCCGTTTAATCCACCAACTACGAAATCTACTTGTATTTGCTGCGGAAATGAGGCAAAGCATACAGTTTGGTTTGCCCAAGCATATTAAGTTGTCAAATTTCGCTTTCATTCGCTAGTATTAAGCTTTTGTAATTTCCATATCGCCAATCCCTATACAGATTATCTGTGACAGCTGTTGTGCTATTTTACACGAAAGCAAAGCATCAACAGCAAATTGTCACTATCCTCGTCGCGAAGGAGATGTCTCAAAAGAGTTTTTCAGACATCTCCTTTTATATTTTTAGACTAGCTTAAAAGGGAATGTTTGTTCTATAATGGATGTAACTTGAATCTAGGAGATTGTTTTATGACATTGCAGCTTCCAATATAATTCGAGAAAAATCGATTTTCGTTTTAATTTCGTTACGGGAAGTATCCCAGTGGTGAATAAATACTGGAACGGACAGGCAAAGGGCATCTTCTATATGAAAATATTCCACATTCAAAGCTTTTGCTCCTTAGCATTGGGGCAACTAACTCTGGTTTTAAAGTGATGGTTATTTGCTGGATTGATAGCTTTGGTTAAGATGCTTTCAGAATAATGAGGAAACCGTAAAACATGATAAGGTCAAATAATTAGCAAGGAGACTACAACAATGACAAATGATACTTTACAATTATCCCAGAAATGGCGAGATGAGGGGTTACGTTATGCAAGTGAAATTAATGCCTACGTGCGCAAAGGAATAGAAAGCAACTGGGAGGCACCAGGAGAGGAGCCGTCTGAAGATTCACGTGGACAATTTGCTTCACAAGTGTATAAGATTATTAAACAGGCGAATAGAACAAAGGAACTGGAAACTCTCCGTGAACAGTTTCCAGCTGCTTCATGGCCATTTCAGGAAACGCACAGCCAACTGATGCGAGCTGTTTATCCAATTGGGTTTCTACGTGATGGTGCATTACTTGTTGCAGCGCAAAATGAAGATTTATCACGCACTGTCTATGTGATGGATAAACAGGAAGCAAAGCGTATTAAGCATGTACAAGCGGCAAGTTGTTCTGCAGATGGGCGCGACATTGCCTTGATGGATGAGCAAGGAGTTCGTATCGTACGAGAACCTGATCGAGAGTTGAATGGCACGCTACTGGCTACATACAAATGGGCGACAATCATCGACCAATTGCGCGAAAAATACCCCGATGTTGAGACCTTTCAGCCAGAAAACTATCGAAACGCAGATGTCATTCCATTCGCTGATGGCACGAAGTTGTTGGTGGTGTCGCATGACGGTATCTATTTGATTGAGAATACAGATGCCATCTTATTGTACCCGACAGTTCAAAATATACGAGAGTGGGCAAGGCAAGATGATGAATTGACAGCAAGTTTAGCGATGCCACATGGAGCTGTTTCGCGAAGCGGCAGATGGCTGGCTTATGGAAGTCAAGACAGCGAGCACTTGTTGATAGATTTAGAAAATTATGTTAAGCATTCGTTTGAACCGATGTCGAGTTATCCTCATTACAGCTTGTTCAGTGCCAATGAAGAGCATGTTTGGTTCAATGCATGTCATTTTTACAATGGAAGTACGCTAGGTATTTCACTCCATGATCTTGAACCGGACAATAATGAAGAACCCCTTTCAATAGATGATAATATGCGTGTATATGCCGGTGTTGCAGTGCAAGGGGGCAACATCATGGGTGATGCATATGGTTATTTACGAATGATTGATTTGGAGGGGAATGAACTTTGGCGTTACTTCGTATCTGGGACAATCAGTGGTATGGCATTAAACGATGACGAGACAATATTACTTGTAGGTACATACAATGGAATACTACATGTACTTGATTTGACTAGTACAGAGCCAAGTCCGTATGAGATTAGCACAAGTTCAATATGTGAATCGTATCGCTGGATCTTCTGGGATGCCCAGCAACCACTGTACTGGTAGTTTAATGGGCAAAATCGATGAAACTATAAGGTTCTTATTATCAAAATCATATGTATTTGAAATGACAGATACTACGAATACTCAATATCAACTAGTTATGACATTGAAACTCACTTACAGCTAACGATACACTTTGGAGCTTTAGATCGAATAAGAACGTATGTTTATTGTTTGGTTTGGAGTATATTGTAATTTTTTTAATATCTACGGAAGTGAAAGTATATTTTATCCGATCGGCAACACAACAATAGCTTATGAAAATATAGAAAAAATTTGTAAAACGTTTTTATCTGCCTTTTATGAAAGAATTGATTGACTTATCAGGATGTTCTTTAAAGGAAGGAAAAGAGTTAATTGATTTTGTGATTCATGAAGAAGGCACTATTTGTTAGCAAAACATCAAAAGAGATAACAAGATACTTGTTTAGCTGATTTACAAGGTGATTGAGAGGGAGTGGGATTATGCAAAAAAAATTATTGAATATGTTAGAAAAATGGTATGAGGAAAGTCAACATGACAAAATTGTAGACGCGATTGAACAATTGTCTAAGTCAGAGCGAGATTACGAAATAGTAGGTCATTATGGTCGTGCTCTTAATAATTTGGGGCGTTATCATGAAGCGTTATCCCAGTTATGTACAGTTAAAAAACAGGGGGAACAAGAAGCGGATTGGCATTGGCGTGTTGGCTATGCTTATTTCCATATCCAAGAATGGCAAGAAGCACTGGCTGCATTTGAAAAAGCGAACGTATTACAGTTTGATACTAAAACTGAAGAGTATATAGTATCCTGTCGGAATATTATGAAAAAGTCAATAGAAGCACTAGATGATATCAAACTTGTCTCTTTTCATGAACGTGATTTCAGTCAATTTTGGGAAAAAAGTGATTATGCGGATAAAAATTATGTAGAAGTATTCCCCACTACTGAAATGATTGCTTCTATAGAAGAGGAACTTGGTTATAAATTGCCAGCAGATTATATTTGGTTTATGCAACAACAGAACGGCGGAATACCAGTAAACACTTGTTTTCCAACGGCTATGCCGACTTCATGGGCAGAAGATCATGTGGCGATTACGGGGATTATGGGCGTTGGTCGCGAAAAGACTTACAGCTTGTGTGGCAGTTTGGGAAGCAGTTTTATGTTGGAAGAATGGGGCTACCCAAATATTGGCGTTGTCATAGCCGATTGCCCGTCAGCAGGTCATGATGTCATTATGCTTGATTATCGTGCATGTGGTGCAGATGGTGAACCTGCTGTTGTACATGTAGACCAAGAGGCAGGTTACTATATTACTTTCCTTGCGCCGAACTTTGCGACTTTTATTGTTGGTTTGGTGAATGAAGAAGTATTCGATACATCTGAACAAGATAAACTTGACGATTTGGATATGGTGAAACATGTACCATTCTCTCCTTTGTTACAGTCGTTATGTGAGAAAGTTGGAGAGGGAAATCGGATAGAAGCAGTTATTCGAGGTATTTGTACGCAAATTGTAGAGGACAAAGGCTATTTTGCTTTACATGCAGACGAGATATCCATGCTGATGTATGATATCCAATTTTGGTTGTACACTGGTGCTAATTCGAAGGTGACGCGAGCTCAATATTTAGCAGATTACAAGAATATCATTGCACTTGCACAAGGTTTCAGTACAGGAGGATATGCCCCAGACTTTGTTTCAAGTTGGTTAAATGAACGCATAGAGCAGGGGGAAATTGTAAGTCAAGGAGGGATATTAAGCTTTACAGCGGATAAGATAGATAGTTTACAAGCTAAAATGGTGAAAGAAGAACTAAAACCTTTTAGTTGGCTAGAACATGATAATGGAAATATTTCGTTACTGTTAGAAGTAGGTATTTATAAACAGGAGTTGTTTGAAACACGGGCAGACGAAGGTTTCCAAGGAAACGGCTACGATTGGTGCTCGCTTGCGGATGTGTATTTGCAAGAGAGGTTTCCAGAGCTAGAAGGCATTTTGCGTTTCGACCCAGAAGCAGATATGTTTTGTGCAAATGCCAATGAAAAGGACGCATTGTTGCGATTCGCTGTTGGATTTAAACAAGCGTGTGAAAATGATGAAAAGATACATGATTTATTTTCTAGGGCGATATTGGATTAATGGATATTGAAGACGCATTAAGAGAACGTGAATGGTAGTGAGTTATGTTTAAAACATCTGTTACGATGCTACCCAATATTCTATATTATAAAGGCTTTTAAAGAGGGAATTTTTACAAATTAGAAACTCAAGATAAAGGGGAATGAATTATGCAAGATATTCGACCAACGTCACGCTGGCGCTACGCTAAAAGAAAAGAAGAGGAAGAATTTACTGCTGGATTGATTGAGAAAGATGACTGTATTTACGCGGAATTGTTTCCAGATAGTTTTATTCATCAGACGGAAATGGTGCTAGAGCAGTATGCAGCATCTATTGCGAAACTGCCAAATCACCCAGATAGCTATCCTGCAATTATGAAATCTATTGAAACGGCGGTACTTGCCCTAAATGAGATTAATGAAGTAGGTGGAGGCGGATTAATTGAAACTGGAGAACGAGAGGAACTTTGCGACTATTTTGACCAAGTGCTGATTCAGTATGGACTTGATATTGATGACCTTACTAAAAGTCAGAATCTTGGACGTTATGAGTTAACAGATGTTTGGCGTGAGTGGTAAGTAGAGGGAGGTGTTCCTTTTGCTTGAATTGACGAGTGCAGTATGGGGAAATCTGACAGGATCAAAAGGCTCCGGAGAGAATGTACCAGCGTTCAGCGATTGAAGCAAGCATACGACCAAGAAACAGTTGATGCGCTTTTTGAAGACTATTTGTTTCATCAAAAACCATTTATACAGTTACCTATGCGGCTGTTTCTTATTTGATGCAGATAGCTTGTTCAACGAACTATCCCGAAGTGCAACATCATTTGTTTATTATCTGCGGTATTATTGAAGCGAGTCGCGGTGATAGTGGCTTTCCGACAGCTTAAAAAATAACTTGACGAACATATCGGAGTAGATATTTACAATAGCTATATTGAGGCAATATGTGAGATGGCGTTATTAGGAAAAGATGTGCGTACCTACTCAAACTACTTTGGATGATAACGTTGAAAAGCGATATGTTCCCGCCGCAGATACAACTTTTGGTCAATACTTCTTCTATTCATAAAATAACATTTAAACTTGGGAATAATAAGTTAATTGACAACAAGAAATACGAGATGACTCTTTCTTTATCACTTAATGCCTTTGACTATGGCATCTATAAATTGCATTAATTTACCAATATGAGGAATATTTCTTAAAGTATCAATTGATAAAGTGTGATTTTAATGATTATGCGCAATTTGGTGAATAGATTTAAAAACAGCCTTTCTACAACAAAAGAGTGTGTAAAAAGTATTACGAAAGTTTGAAATAAAGACAACACAGGAATGGATGAACAATTAGATGAAAAAAGCTTTTACATATCAAGACGAAAAATCAAATAAATTTTGGACAATTGATTATTTTTGCATGACAATATGTGTTCATTACGGAAAAAATGGAACGATTGGGAAGTATGATATGAAAGAATTTGAGTCACAAGAAATTTGTGAAAAAGAAGCCCAAAAGTTAATTGCCAGTAAAATAAAAAAAGGTTATCAAGAAAATCCTACATTTGATTTTGATAATTGTCTTTACTTTGATGTAGGAGAATTTGGTCCACATCCCAAAACGTCACATCCTCGTTTTGTCGCTCATTTCACAGAAGAATTTTATTATGATTGTGGTGATGAAGAAGCACCTTTTGGTAGTGATGAAGGGTCTGATACACTTTATGAATTGGAAGAAGTCATAAGAAAGAAGCGCATCATTGACTTTGCTACTTTCCCGAAGCATTTAATAGAGAATATATGGGGAATGCATTATATATCAATTGACACATTGGATGAAAAAGCTATACGTGATATGGCAAAAGAGCATGAAATGGATATGATTCAAAGTGACATGATTACCTATGCAACAGCCTTTGGTCAAATTAAAATTACTGGTAAACTAGATACAACTTTAAAGAAGAATGCACTTTTAGCATTGAAGCGTCTTGCTATCATGTATTCTGATGGTCAATTAACGGAAACACAGCAAACAATGTATAATGATTTACTTACGTTTTAAATGAAAGTTAACAAGAAATAGACGATCTTGCTTAATATGGGACGGAAATAATAATGATGAAGATTATCAATAATATATGTTAGAGACTCTTAGTATGGCAGCTGTTGAGGAAATAACAAACGAAGAATTGTTGATGTGTTGCAACCGATTTGTATTCAGATTAGTACGAATTAACAACATCAACCCGACTGTGTTTTTGACTTTTCTCTATAAAAATTATTATTTGCTCTCACATGCATGATTAGGGAAAGGGAATAGTTTAACCTTCCCTAATCATTTTAGAAAGTATCACTAGAGCAAGATGTATTCTTTCGCATTACCAGTAATACGGTAATTTTATACGGAAAATTTAGCAAGCAAACTAGATAATACTTTATTGAAATTTGCTCCAAACTTTGAGACTTGGGCTACAGCACTTTCGTCGCTTTCATATAGATGAGAAGTTATCTTTGCGAAAGCTTTCGGGTTATTAATATTGAACTTAGCTACATGCAATTCAATCCAACTACTAATAATAATCTAATTCCTGCTTGTCAAAATCAAAAAAATCGAGCTATCAAATGGGGATAAGTGTCAATGAGGCTTAGACTGTTATTGATACTTCAAGTACTTAGAGAATCAAAACACAGCACAAATTCCAATGAAAAAGTATTTTATTGTTGGTTTGAAATAAAGTTTGATCATTTTCTACCTAGTAATTCTAAAACAATCGTGCACGATAAAGGAATAAGCCTTCATAGGATTAACGATACGATTTATCCATCCTTTTTCTTTTATTTAAAATGAAAAACACAACAATGCCAATGGCTACTGCCACTGTAGCCCAAATATATATTTGATTTCTAATATGTTTATCTATTAAATTAACTTCTTCAATTTGGGGCTGACCTTCTCCAAGTATTTCCAAATCTTCCTGTGAAGAACTCAACACATAGGTACGATTACATATGGTAGATATAAGCGATTTTGTCCCGTACATAATAGATTCGTTAGCATAAACCAAATATTCTTCTCCCTTTATAAAATTATATCCACAATCTCCTCCACCTTGACCAGTAGTAATGATAACTTGTGATTGTTCAACACCCTTCCAGGTGTTCGTTACCTCAAAAAGAACTGATTTAGTTGTATCTCCTTTTAAACTTTGTTTTTCTTTTATATCAACAACTTTCCCACTAAATATAGCTTTTGAAAGTTCAAATTCTTCTTCTACACTTGGTAAATATGCACACGAACAAGCACTTGTAATCGAAGGAAAAGAGCCTATCGTAAAAATGAAAGCCAGAATTATCATTGCTTTCTTCAAATTAAACATCTTAATTTCACCCACTATCACATAGATTTAGCGCTATTTTGTAATACATTACTAATATTAACATAAAAATCTATTTTAGCTTGTTAATGATATTCCATAATATGGTCTTATTGTTAGAATGTAATAATCCATCTTGTCTATGCAATTGTATCAAACCTTTTTACAAATCATCAGACTTTATTACAATTGATCAATCTTATTTTATATCTACATTTATTCATGATAAGAGAATAAAACTTTTAGCATTATCACAAAATAAAAATTGACTGGACACTAAATGGTGTCGTATAATTGAGACACCATTTAGTGTCCAATTTATAAGGGGGAGGGGGATTTTGAGCGACAAGACTCAAGAGCGTGATGTTTATGCTGCTATTGCTGATCCAACAAGACGTCAATTAATACGCTTGTTGGCAGATGCGGAAGAATTACCTCTTCACGAATTAACGTCTCAATTTCAAATGGGGCGTACAGCAGTTTCTAAGCATTTGGCTATCCTTAAAGATGCTGGTCTCGTAATTGCTCGAAGGGTTGGTAGAGAAACGAGGTATCGGTTGAATGCCGGTCCATTGAAGGAAATTCAAGATTGGGTATCGTATTACGAAGGATTCTGGAAAGAAAGAATGGCTATATTAAATATTTTATTGGAGGAAGAAAAATGAAAGCAGATGTATCTTTAGATTATCAATTTACAAGTTCAATTGAGAAAGTTTGGAACGCATTAACGGATTCAGACACGCTTGCAAAATGGATTTGGAAAAATGATTTTAAACCAATCGTAGGACATAAATTCCAATTCCGAGCTGAGCCAAATGAATGGTGGGATGGAATTGTCAATTGCGAGGTGCTCAAAGTGGAAGAACCTCATACATTATCTTACACTTGGGCAAGTGCCGGAGAAACTACTACTATTACATGGACGTTGACAGAAGGTTCAGATGGAACTACACATTTACATCTTGATCAAAGCGGATTCAGTGAAGCAACAAAAGCTCGTCAAGGAGCAATCGAAGGAGCTAAATACGCTTGGATTAACAATGGTAATCAGCTCGAAAAAGTATTAGCCGAGCAATAAAAATAAATGATTTTTTCATTTGCTATGTAAGCTTTTCAATAATAGCCTTTTTAGCAAGTAACAAAGAATTAACACTATGACGCTTTTCGGAATATGGAAAGCGTCATTTTATTTGTCATTTCATAAACATAACAAAAATAGTTGAAGTTGTGCTAACATGACAATACTAGATTTGAATGGAGAGATTTCCGATGAAAATAAATCAATTAATTGCTAATAATATAAATCGTTTAGATGTCGACTTGCCGGAAGATCAATCTTTAGGAATTGCTGGATTGTCCGGATCTGGTAAAACTACATTTTGTCAAACAATTGGAGAAGAGTCCAAGAAGCGTCTCGTTTCTTTATTGCCAAAGGCTGAATATCAATATTTGTTTTCTAATATTATGGAAACGAATTTTAGTGCCATCAAGATGAAGGAAATGCCTCTAGTACTTTTTCTAGGGAAATCATCAATTTCCGCAAATCCACGTTCAACGGTTGGTACCCATACAGGCGTTTTCAAAGAAGTTCGTGATCGGCTTGCAGAAAAGTATGATCTATCGCCAGAGGTTTTCTCCTTTAATAATGCATTAGGATGGTGTCCGACATGTAAAGGACGTGGGACAACCAAAAATGTGGAATGTAAAAAGTGTGGTGGCAAGCGTTATAGTCCAGAGGTTGAACAATATAAGCTAGAATTATGGAACCAACCACACAGTATTTCCGATATTAACAATTTAAGTATGGAAGAGATTTATTCCCTTTCAGAGGAATTAAATATAAGCGAAGAGAGACAACATATTCTTCAAAATATTATCAATATGAATATTGGTTACTTAACGTTAAATCGAATTATGGGTACCTTGTCTGGTGGGGAGTTAACACGACTGTACTTGGCAGAATTTATGGCAGCTAGTGAAAATACCGTCATTATTATTGATGAAATTTCTGTTGGCCTTGATCACCAAACGCTGTTAAAAATTTTAGAACAGATTAAACAATTAGGTTGTAAAAATCAAATTTGGCTTATTGATCATTCCGATACGGTGCTAGATACAGCCGACGAGCAGCTGTTTTTTGGCCCTGGAAGCGGAAAATACGGTGGGAAAATTGTCGATGAATCACCCCGTCCAGAGCCAGTATACTCGGAACGAAATCAAGCAATACCTGCAGAATATTATCAATTTAAAGATCTTTACTGTCGTAATATTGAACTAGCTGAAATTCAGATTCCTAAAAATAGACTTATAAGCGTTACAGGTGAGTCTGGCTGTGGGAAATCGACCCTTGTCAATGAGTGTATCTCGAAGGATTTCCAAAAACGATATCCTAAAGATAAATTGGTTATGGTAGGACAAGACAGAAACCAATCGATTACTAGCCGATCCACTGTTGCAACATTCCTTGACATTAAAAAGAAAATAACGAAATACAGTGACGAAATCGACGATATTTTTCAACGTTCCATTGAGGACATTATTGAGGAGCTTCCGAATGAAGACATCGCTCATAAACGCTTAAGTTTACTGATCAAGCTAGGTCTTGGTTATTTGACGTTGGAAAGAAAAACACAATCCCTGTCGACTGGTGAATTTCAATGTGTTCATCTAGTATCTGAGCTGTTTTCAAACGCAAGAAACCCGCATACGCTATTTATTTTTGATGAGCCTTCAAAAGGTTTATCACAAAATATTTTAAACCAATTCATTGATAGTGTGAGGGATATTCTGCAAGATGAATCTGTCTCTATTATGATGATTGAACATAATGCCTACATGCTAAAAAGCTCTGATTTTATCGTAGATTTTGGAAAACGTCAGCAAGAACCCGTTCGCCATCTTGATGTTGTCAGCCATGACGATTATTTCAGTCAACCTAACAAAAATTATAATGATGCTGCGTTGCCTATATCTTCTACACTAGATGCGAAAAACGGCATTCATTACTTAGAAGACAATCATATTAGCTATTTTAAAAATGCCGAAAATATTTATAAAGGTGGTATTTTAAAAAGCTTATCATCGATGGCCCGTTTAATTTATGGAGAATACGAATCCGCAACCATCGCACCCGTCGTTACCATTGATCTCGAAAGACATTTGTATAGTCAATATAGTTTTCTTTATGAAATGGCTGGTTTGATCAACCATATTGTCGCTGCACATCCGACGAATAAAGATACGAGAAGCTTTGATTTCTTTAGTCAAGAAAATCATTGCCCAAGCTGTTCTGGTCGCCTGCAAATTGAAACATTTGATATTGATTTAGTCATTCAAGACAAAACAGTGCCATTCTGGGATGGCTTATTGCATCCAGACGTCATGGAAGTATTAAAATATTATCAATATCCGAAATTACAATTCCTTTTTGATGAGATTAAAAATGAACTTGGTCAAGATATTAGTAAAAGTTACAATGAGATGACAGAAGAAGAAAGACGTACGTTCCTATATGGTTATTGGGAAAAATCATTTTATGATAAAGCAAGTAAGTCTTCGAGAAAATGGGAAGGCTTTAATTTTATCCTTGCACGCTATATGGTTATTTCGAAATCAATGATTAAAGAGCAAATGAAAGCTTCAAAGGAAATGATTGCTTGTCCAATCTGTCAAGGAGCCGTACTAAACCATAAGAAAAAGTTAACTTTTGGGGACACAGATATTCGTGAGCTGATTCATCAACCACTCGATCAAGTTATAAAAACAGTAGGAAATTTACCAGAGCTTGAAAAACTAAAATCAATAGTAGGTGGCGATATGACTCTTACGGAAGATGTCTCCTTACTTCCTAGAGACACACAAGTATCGTTGAAAATGCTGGAATTAGAACTAGCAAGCTTTTCTGGATATGAAATCGTACTACAAAATGCTGTACCGTTCTGGAACAACATTAAAAATAATATCGATGTAATCAGCAGGTCAAACCTAGTGACGATTTGTGATTTTGCCAATATAGCCGAAACGAGAGAAACTATTATTGATAAGTATTTCACGAATGGAAAATACAAAAAACTAACATACGTCTATGAAGCATTTGGCTATAAAAAAATTGTTACACAAATAAATAAAGTCAAAGCAAGTCATAAATGTCCATTCTGTGGTGGAAAAAAAGTGATTTCGGAAGACAACCTCCATGATGGCGTCTATAAATTATCAGTACCATGTGTTAGTTGCTTTGCAAGTGGCATCAATGATGAAGGTCGTAAAGAAATTGTCGATGGTGTAGACGTACAAACTTGGCTCACTGGTAAAGTCAGCGATGTTGTGGCTGAAAGCTTACGAACGGCGGATGTTGCAGACATCCCAATATTCAATCGTATTCGTGAGTTGAACAAACGAGATATGATGTCCATTTATCAATGTCTTGAGCAAAATAGTTAAATCAAGCCATATTTTAAAAATAAACTCATGTGCAAAAATAAAAATTGCACATGAGTTTTTGATTGTTGAAAAGATAAGGTCCTATCAATTAAAGTATGCATCTTCGGCAAAACTGGTCGTTGATTTCTGTTCCAACTGGGTGCTTTGCTTTTGCTAATATGGATAAAACCTCTAAATTCGTGGATAGAGCTGCCAGAAATGTGGATTGAATCCCTAAAGTTATGGATAGAGCAACCAAAATCGTGGATAGAACCTCTAAGCGGCTAGATTTGCCCGCTTCTAAAGCGCTGCTATATTCATCTAGATTCCCTTTGTTATTTTGTTTTTATGTTATTCTAGGAGAAGCTTAGAATAAAGGAGAAAAAGATGAATGGCGGAAATAGTGGATTGGAAAAATAATGCTCAAGGACATAAATTTATTGCTTCTTTTAGTGGAGGGAAAGATAGTGTCTTAGCTCTATATAAAGCAATGAAGGTTGGAGAAGCGGTTGGACTCATTATAATGATGGAGGAAGAAGGGGAACGTTCAAGATCCCATGGAATGCCTCCAGCACTCATACATGCTCAAGCTAATTCTATAGGTTTACCAATTTATACTGCAGCAGCAAGCTGGACAGATTATGAAAAAGTATTTATGAGTCTTTTAGAAAAAGCTAAAAGTCAAGGGGCAGAAGTTTTAGTAACAGGTGACTTGGATATGCCTGAACATGGGTGCTGGCATGACAAGGTTTCGAGGAATGCTGGATTAAAACTAGGTATGCCTTTATGGGAAATGGATCATCGCGATGCTGTTGAGGAGTTCATCAATCTAGGGTTTGTAACGATCATTGTCACTGTTAACTTATCACTAGGTATGCGAGAGGACGATTTAGGCCGTACATTAACACATGAATACGTGAAGGAGCTCGAAGCTCGGGGAATTGATCCTTGCGGAGAAGGTGGAGAATTCCATACAACTGTTTTAGATGGGCCAATTTTCAAACAGACCATCCCTGTTCGTAAATGTGAGATTATTAAAAATGGTGATTATGCTTTTTTGCCTTTGGAACTAGATCAATAAACACGAAAAATAACAGGGGACATCTTCTACATTGAAGCGTGTCCTCTGTTTTTTTACTGCTTGCAAAGAATGATTACGCCATTGACTATGTATGTAAGAGTTAAAATGTGCTTTCTCCATTGCTGAATACGCTAATAATTTTCTTATATCTACAAAACGTCACACTCAGTTCATAGGCGATGTGACTCAACAATAGACATTGATTGAAGAAAATATTGAAGGGTCACCGGAGGATAGTGACCCATTCGTAAAGATTAGAAGGGAAAAGATACGTTTATTTATTCTAAAAATCATGGGCATTGGAGGCGGTATTGGGTATTAATAGAATCCGATGAAGCTAGTGCCGACAATAATCAATAGAATAAATAGAACAACGATCAGCGCGAATGCTGAACCTGAACCATAACCTGTGTTACCGCAATATTCAGACATAGTATATACCTCCTTTCTACAATCTATAATATGAATAGTTGTGAAAAGGATTTGCGATATTTAACTACTTTAAAATTTTAAATTTAAAAAAGTTCACGTGATTAAATCATGATCCTAAACTATAGTGATGTAAGACTAAATAAACTGTATACATATGTATCACCATTTTGATTCGTCTAGACGTTCATATAATTGTCTGTATATAAGTGTTTACACAAAAGAAGAATCTTCAATAAGACTGTACAATAATCCACTTCAGAAATAAATTATTCCAAGACATAAATAACTTCGAACATATATTTAAAAATACCCCTTCAAATGAGGAGGGGTATTTGTTTTGTTTAGGGTGTTGTCATTTTACAAATTGGCAAAGAAGATTATTTTAATCCCCTTTGCCATGAAATTTACTTTGGTTGAATGTATTCCCCTGTAGATGCATTAAAGCCCGCTGCTTCCATTTTTGTCTGGTCATTATTCCAACCAATGACTATTAAGAGGGGAATATCTCTCTCAGTATCTTTACTAAGCATAAAGTTATATCCTTTACCCCAATCTTTTCCGGGATAAATATAGCCCATACTCCGTGCTTTTTTAAGCATTTCTGGTGAATCATACTTAATATCATTTATTTGTATAAACTCTTTTTTAGGATAGGGGGAAGTGCCATCTACCGTATAATCATCAGAATGATCTATTTTCCCCTCATGAATTGTTACTACATATGACTTATTGGTATCTGGCACTCCAAATAGAATATTCCAATTCTTTCTTTTGCCGTTACTTCCAATTGACGTCCAAGGCTTATCTAAATCTATATTGATGGCCATTAATAATTGAGCACTTTTATCCCATTTCAATGCTGCGGGATTTGCTAATTCAATCGCTTCCACTATTGATAATTCTTGCTGTTCATCGGCTTGGACGGAACTGGCTGATACTATCTCAATAGAACTAACTGTAACGAACAACAATATCACAACAAAAGCTAATTTTTTCATTTTTTCACGTCCTTTTTTAGGTATATTGTTTCCCAGCCTTGTTCAATTATTCTGAGGCGTTAAATCAATGAGCAATTATTTGTGAAGAATTCTTCAACTGATAAAAAGGGATGTAACAGAATACTATGAATAACCTATAAAAATTTTAAACAGGAGTGATAAATTTGAAATTTACAGCGATTCCGGCTTTTTATCAGCGATATTCATTGTTTTATCAGCGACATGGTACCAAAATAGGCTTGGCTTTCCCAAAGTTTCTGTTATGTAGCAGTGATAACACTGCCAGAGGGGAATGTAGTATTACTCCTTGTAGAAACAAAAGATGACACATCTGCAGATTTTTTACGCGATGGTCGCCCGTATCAAACTGTTACGTTGAATTGTCCAGACCTTGAATATACACATCAAACATTAAAGGAAAATGGTGTAGAAGTTACCGAAATTGTTATACGTGGAGAACATGCAAAATACTTTGTCTTTACAGACCCTTCAGGTAACCATATAGAGGCAGCTTGGTCTAAATGGGATTAGGAAACTAAAAATACGCTTCCCAGGTAGAATACTTAAATCTTTTAGTGAGCCATCCAGAAAAACGTAATTTTATTTGTTAAGAAGAGTGGTGATAAAGTGGAATTGATATTCATTCGTCATGGCCAAGGTGAACACACTCTAGCTATACCAAATAGTTTGCATGTGAAAAATCCTTCATTAACAGCAAAAGGAATACGTCAAGCGAAGTTATTAAGGGGAAAATTCACCTTAACAGAGGAAGATATTATATTTATTAGTCCTCTTAGAAGAACGCTGGAAACTGCACTAATTTGGAGTTTGGATGTTGATTGTCGGAAAATCGTAAGCCCGTTAGTATCCCCACGAATATTTCCTTTCCATCCAAATGGAAAAACATTGCCTTGCGATATCGTCATTAATTTACAAACAATCAAAAAAGAATATCCGAATCTGGAAATGGATATGAATGTGCCTGCTGATTTGTGGTCTGGTGGTATTAATACTATGCCTGAAATCGATTTCAATATCATAGTTCAAGAATTTATCGCAAATTTGAAATCGCTAAATAAGGATAAGATTTATATCGTTTCACACGATGGTACGATCACCGCATATCGCCAATTTATTTCTGGGCGAAGTTTATCCAGAAAGGACTTTCCTGATGAAACAGGATGGTTTCAAATTAATGTTGACTTATAACGATCACTTTGAGATGTCTGTTCTAAATGAATGCCTTTCAGCAATACAGGAGCTTTTTTTGAGATAGGGCGCATATAAGAAAAATACGAATAGAAATATAGCTTGCAAAAGCAGGTTATGAACACATACCCTTCAGACAGCAGTTTCGAAATAGCAGTCTGATTTCCATAAGGATAATGTAGAAGTTACATTATGCTATATAACCCATTCTGTGAATGGAAGCCTTATTATGAACGAATTAACTGAATGGATATGGCGAGCAGACTCCCTTTTACCTGAAAGTTTTATGTTGCACGGAGTATCAGTAAAAGTCTTTAACCCAAAACAACTTTTGGCGGAAAAAGAAGTCTATGAACAAATTGGTAGGAAGCCTCGACAAAAGGATATAGAAAACAAAAAGGTTTTGCAGCGTATAATAACTAATCAGAAAATTATGAAGTAACACACCTGAAGTAACTCCTGCAAGAATCAAGCTTTAGAAGTCAATGACAGTACTAACGGAGAAGGGTTTTTCAGTTTCCTCGGAGTTCTTCAGAAAGATCAATTAGTGAGACTAAAATTCATTTCTCAAGTGAGGTGGAGTTGCAAACTATGAACGCTAATGAAAATCAGCGAATTCTCTATGCGATTTTCGAGAATGAAATAGAAATGCCAATCCTAGATATAACCCATCCCCTTTTTAAAGCAAGTATTGATCATCAGGCGTATCATTTGAGCTGTCTTAAGTCAGCTCGGAGCATTGAATCATTAAAGAAGATGCCTAGCTTTATCCTCAACATCTTTGTAAAAATGTCTAATGTCGACAATTCCTATCTTAGCGGAATGCGTACTTTGCTGTACAAACTTGGTCCCAACTTAAGCCGGGGGATTAAATTAAGTTTCCAGGACAAGTGGGCGGTGAAGCAAACATCTTTCATGGGACTTCGGATTAGGCTGAGGGACCTTTGTCAGCGCCAGTCTGAAATTTTGCTGCCTCAGCTCAAGCAATTCCCTGATCGAAACCTTTGTTTCTTCAATATTGCTGGGGGAGCCGCTACCGACAGTATCAATACCCTGATTCTAATTCAAGAATCGGAGCCGGAATTACTGAAGGGACGGAAGATTGAAATCAACATTTTAGATATCGATACTTACGGTCCCAATTTTGCAAAACGGTGCATCGATGTTTTGAAGCAACCAGGGGAACGCTTTCATGATCTTGACATCACCCTCAAAACTATTCATTATGACTGGAGCCAACCGGATGCATTACTAAAGATGAGTTTAGAACGTTCCGACTGGATCCAACTCTGTTCATCGGAAGGTGGTCTTTTTGAGTATGGTTCAGATTCAGATATCATCGAAAATTTAAATCATTTCTATACAAACTCCCCAGCGAACGCTCGGATTACGGGTTCATTAATTTTCGACCGAACAAATGTAAATCCGGGATACCTTGGTTTTACAGAGTTTATTGGCGTGCAAATCCGATATCTTGGACTGGAGGGATTGCAGCGAATTTTAACCCAAACCTCGTGGGTTTTAGAAGAATACCATGAAATTGAAAATATCTATATTCTGTTTTCTTTGAAGAAAGCGTGACTTACAATAAAAAGAAGTTATGTTAGTCATTATTTCGAGAATATTATTATATTCAGAAAATAAAATTGACGTGAACATTTGAGCATGATATGTTTAATACTAATTTCATAGCAATCATTACAAGTTTGAGTGAAAGATCTTTCATTCAATTAAATGGAAAATGGGTGTAAATCCCATGCTGTCCCGCAGCTGTAAATGAGGAGTTTTGTTTCAAATACCACTGAGTTATGACTTGGGAAGGTGAAGCAAAATAATGATTCATGAGCCAGAATGCCTGCTTGTAAGAAGATTCATTGACGATCTACGAAAGATAGGGAGATGGATGGAGGCTTACTTTAAGTAAGATTTTCTGTCCTTATTCTTTTGGAATAAGGTTTTTTTATGCCTTCTTTCTGTAGATTCTTAGTGCACCACGAACAGAGATAGGAGACAGAAAATGAAATTGACAAAGTATTTACTTCCTTTCATGCTTGTTTTGACCTTCAGTTTACTCGCTAGCTGTACGAGCACAGATAATGAAAAGGGAGAGACAGCATCGAAACAGCAGACAGACGAAAAAATGATAACGGTTGGCTGGCCACTAGATGTAGGGCCATTAAATCCCCATACATATTTACCAAATCAAATGACAGCACAAGCAATGGTCTATGAATCATTGGTTGAGTATAACGATGATGGGACAATTACGCCGAAATTAGCGGAAAGTTGGGACATCTCTAAGGATAAAACGGCTTATACTTTCCATTTAAGAAAAGATGTGAAGTATTCAGACGGAACGGCTTTTAATGCAGACAATGTAATTCGTAATTTTGATGCAGTACTAGCCAATCGTGATATGCATGCTTGGATGGGCATGGTCAACCATATTGTGGAGGTTGTAAAAGTGGATGATTCTACTATACGTTTGAAATTGGATGAACCCTATTACCCTGTCTTAAATGAACTTGCTTTTGTAAGACCTTTCCGTTTTTTAGGGGATAATGGATTCCCTAAAGGGGATGCGACGCAAAATTCAATCAAAGCGCCTGTTGGTACAGGCCCATGGGTATTAACCGATTACAAAAAAGACGAATATGCCTTATTTAGTCGAAACGACAACTACTGGGGAGAAAAACCACTTGTTGATAAAATAAAAGTAAAAATCATTCCTGATTCAGAATCGATTTCGTTGGCCTTTGAAAACGAAGAATTAGATTTGATTTATGGTCGAGGCATTATTAGTTTAGATAACTATACGTTTTTAAAAGATAGCGAAAAGTATAAAACCACAACATCTGAACCTTTGTCAACGCGAGCGCTGCTATTTAATACACAGTCAGGTCCGTTAGCAGAATTAAAAGTACGTCAAGCGATTCAATATGCAATCAATAAAGAGCAAATGGTTGAGACGATTACAAATAGTACAGAAAAGGTTGCGAATACACTATTTTGGGATGCTATTCCTTATGCCAATATTGATTTAGCGCCAATAATAAATAATCCTAAAAAGGCGCAACAATTGCTAGACGAAGCGGGATGGAAGCTACAGAAGGGCGAAAAAATTCGTACTAAAAACGGACAACCGCTCACATTAGATTTAATTTACATTGCAACAGATGCGATTCAAAAACCAATGGCGGAATACATGCAAGGTGAACTAGCAAAAATAGGCGTACAGTTGAATTTAGAAGGCGCAGATGTGATGGTAGGTCTGCAAAAATTAATGGATGATCAAGTTGATATTAATTTCTGGCGTACAAATGGACCACCAACAGATCCACATAGCTTTGCTAATGAATCAGCTACACCAAACGCTAATGGTGTCTATGAAGCGAAATTAGGCTTACAAAATGCCAAAGAAATCGATAATAAAATCCATCAATTATTAGTAGGTACAGATGAAAAGGAGCGAGTGCAACTGTATACGGATATTTTAACAATGTTCCATGACCAAGCACTATTCTATCCTATATCTTACGAAACAAATACCGTGATTTATCAGCCATATATGAAGGATTTTGCTCCACGTGCCTCTGAATATGATATTCCATATGCACAAATGGATAAAGAAAAATAAGTATAGAAGAGAGAGTATGTCGATCAAAGACAGCTCTCTCTTTATCATAGGATTGATGAGGAAGTGACAGCATGTATGAATCGACATGGATGTTTTGTTTAAAAAGAATTTTGACATTGCCATTTGTATTATTGGGCGTATCCATCCTGACCTTTGTATTTATTCGTTTCGTTCCAGTAGAGCCTGCTGAGGTTATGCTTAGAATGGCAAGAGTTGCGCCAACAGCAGAAGCCATTCAAGCATTACGTGAAGAACTGGGGACAGACAAACCTTTTCTTCTTCAATATTTGCTTTGGGTAAAAGGCATTTTGCATTTAGATTTTGGTACATCCTTTGTTAGTAAATTACCAGTAGCACATGAGCTTTTCGCTAAATTACCCGCAACCATTGAATTAGCGGTTGCGTCATTTGTGCTTATTTTAGGATTAAGTCTGCCATTAGGGATCATAAGCGCGTTGTATAAGCATTCCATCATCGATAAAATCATTAGACTATTGACTATTATGAGCATATCCATTCCAACATTTTGGTTAGGTTTTTTATTACTTTATCTATTTAGCTTGAAATTAGGCCTATTCCCGACAAATGGAAAGGGCACACTAGCCCATCTAGTTTTACCTGCATTCACATTAGCTTTACCGACAATTGGACTGTTCGTCCAGTTTATTCGTTCAACGATCATTGAAGAATTACAACAGCAATATGTTCAATATGCTCAGCTAAGGGGATTAAAAAATTCTGTTATCCTCGTCCGCCATGTTTTAAGAAATGCCATTATACCATTAACTACTTTGTTAGGTATGACGCTTGGTAATTTACTAGGTGGTGCAGTCATTGTGGAGCAGGTTTTTAGTTGGCCTGGACTAGGTAGGTATTTAATAGAATCCATTATGAACAGGGATTATCCAGTTGTACAATGTTATGTAATAATTATTGCTGTCATCTATGTGCTTGTAAACTTATGTACAGATGTATTACATCGCCTATTGGATCCTCATCTCATGATGAAGGGTAGGAGAGCTTAAAGTGAGCCTTGTACGAAAAGAAAATGTATATGTTAAAAGATTATTTAGTTTAACGTTACTTTTGATCATTGGCTTGCTTGGACTGTTTGCGCCAATTATAATGCCCCATGATCCTTTAGCTATCGATATCTCAAAGAAATTTTTAGGTCCATCTTTGGACTATCCATTAGGGACAGATCATTTAGGAAGATGTGTTTGGTCACGAATGCTTTTAGGTATTCGCTATTCTTTAGGATCGGCGCTCATCATTCAAATAGTAGCCATTCTTTTAGCTGTTCTACTAGGTGCTTTTGTTGCACTGAAGAGAGGGTTAATAGATTTTTTATTTATTCGAATATGTGATATTTTATTAGCTTTTCCGACACTTGTTCTTGCATTTGGACTTTTAGGTTTATTAGGTCCTAGCTTAAAAAATGTATTCATTGCCCTTATTTTTACGCAGCTGGTTTATTATTCGAGATGGATTAGAGGGTTATTTATCGGGATGAATGAAAAAGGTTTCATCCAAGCAGCAAGAATTAGCGGAACTTCAGGAATCAAGTTAATTATGCGCCATTATATCCCTAATCTACTGCCACCTATCGTAACAATTGTTGTATTAGATATAGGAAAGGTTATTTTAGAAATTGCAGGCTTCTCGTTTATTGGACTTGGCGTGCATGCCCCGATCCCTGAATGGGGCATGATGGTGAATGAAGGAAAGCAATATATCCGCCAACATCCTGAACTAATGCTTTATCCGGGACTTGCCATCGTCCTCGTTGTGCTATTACTGAATCATTTGGCAAGTAGTTTCAAGAAGCTTGGCCAGTAAAGGGGAAATTATGGAGAAAGTTTTAGAAGTGAAAGACTTAACGGTAAAAATCGGGGAGAAAAATATATTAACCGCTATTAATATGACTGCCTATAAAGGGCGTGTCTTAGGGATTATAGGGGAAAGTGGTAGTGGAAAAACAATGCTTTGCCACGCCATCATGCAATCACTACCGGCTGTGGCGCAGATTACAGAGGGTCAAATCTTCTATCAGCAAGAAAATTTATTGAACGTATCAGCCGCTAAATTAAGAGCGTATCGCGGCAGGCATCTATCTATGATTATGCAAAATCCATCTACAGCTTTTGATCGTATTCAAACGATTGAAAGCCATTTTCGCGAAACATTAAAGGCTCACTTTGCGATGTCTAAAAAAGAAATGAGACAGATTGCTCTTGATGCCATGTATAAAGTCAATTTACCTAATCCAGAACAGCTTTTGCGCTATTATCCTTTTCAATTAAGCGGAGGAATGCTCCAGCGGGTGATGATTGCTTTGTCATTGGCGATTCAAGCATCTCTATATATTGCAGATGAACCAACGACAGCTTTAGATACAGTCAATCAAAAACAAGTATTAACACTATTTGATCGTATTCGCTCGGAAACGGAGGCTGCTATTATTCTTGTAACACATGATATAGGTGTGATTGCTGAACTAGCTGACGACGTGGCCGTGATGTATCAAGGCGAAATCATTGAGTACGCGAATGTCTATGATTTTTTCGATGCACCTCAGCATCCGTATACAAAGAAACTTTTACAATCAAGAATTATGTTTTAGAGGTGAAAAAATATGACGTTGCTAGAAGTGAGAAATATTGAAATGCATTATGATCAAAGACCAAGACCGTTCATGTTCAAACGAGGACAGGAAGCACCTGTATTACAGAAGGTAACATTTTCACTTCAGGAAGGCGAATGTTTAGGAATCGTCGGTCAAAGTGGTTCGGGCAAAAGTACGTTAGGTCGGATTATTTTAGGAATTGAGCGACCGACGAAAGGTGAGGTTCTTTTTCAAGGGGTTAATCTTTACGAAACGACAAGCAAGCACAAAAAAATAATCCGTAGAGATTTACAGACTGTCTTTCAAAATAGCTATCATTCATTTAATCCGAAGCAGACGATTTTTGAAATAATAGAAGAGCCTTTCCTTAATTTTGAACATTTCAGTAAAACAGAGAGACAACATAAAGTAAGGGAATTGCTAGACTGTGTGGAATTAGGGAGGACCATTGACCAAAAATATCCTTCGCAACTGAGCGGAGGGCAACAGCAACGTGTCAACATCGCTAGAGCTCTTGCTTTAAACCCAAAATTGATTGTATTGGATGAAGCCATTAGTAGTCTTGATATGATCTTGCAAAAGCATATTATACAATTACTCCAAAGCCTTCAAAAAGATAGGCACCTTGCTTACATTTTCATTTCTCATGATTTACAAGCTACACGTTTTATGTCAGATCGCATCCTCGTGATGCAAAACGGTCAGCTAGTTGAGGAGATTGCTAAAGATGGAGCATACAAGCATCCCGCATCTCTAGAACTATACAATGCTATTTTGCCCTCGCATCCTCGAGAAAGAACGATGAAACATAAAAGATTTTGTAATGTTTAAGTCAGTACAATTAGTACTGGCTTTTTTATAGGTGAAGCAAAAGAACAAAAAAGGCATTTCATCCATAGATGAAACACCGTTTCTTAAAGTTATTGCGCTAATCGCTTGATAAAAGTATCTAATTGTACGAGTGTGACATTGTCGTTCACCCCGAAAGTATTATTACCTTTACCAACTGTAATTTTATTGGAAGAGAGAATGTTTACATAATTGTAAGCCCAATGCGTACTTGGAACATCAACAAATTGGAGTGCTGTTCCTTGTTGTTTTAAATGGAATGCTTCCACTAAAACTTTTGATAATTGAGCACGAGTCATAGGTGAATTAGGATTAAATTTTCCATTGGCATCACCCGAAAATACGCCGATTTTTTTTAGTGCTTCTGCAGCACCAGCATATTTAGACGTTGGTTTTACATCTGGAAAACTTGTATTCGTGTTACTAGTATCTAAATGTAATTGATTAGCCAGTTTAAGAGCAACTTCTCCACGCGATGCATAAATGCTAAAGTCGACTTCAGTACCTTTTACTTCGCCCGTATTTTCAGTGAAGTTTGCTACACGTTTTGCCCCTACGTAACGAGATCCCCAATAATATGGATCATTAATTTTATCGATTTTAACGCCAGAACTTGTAGTAGCTGAAATAAAATTATTGTCCCCTATGTATATGCCAACATGGGAAACACCACTTCCCGACGTATTAAAAAATACAAGATCTCCAGTCTTCAACTGAGCTTTAGCAATCGCAGTACCTTGCTGATATTGAGCTGAAGATGTACGTTGTAGTGAAATCCCTAACTTAGAAAAAACGATTTGTGTATATGCCGAGCAATCTACGCCTGTATTAATATTAGTTCCTCCATATTGATAAGGAACACCTATATATGCTTTTGCTGTATTTGTTAAATCTGTGAATGTTGCGGCTTTCGCCTCATGAACACCCATGCCTGTGAAGAACATAAACGATGCGAAAATGGGTAGTAATATTTTTTTCTTCAATTAAATCTACTCCTTTCAAAAAGCTTTCGACTTTTACTTTAGTAAGAATAGCATGAAACAGGCATGAGTTATTTTTCAATAATATTACCGATTACCTTTAAAGAGCAAAATTGAAACCTTAATTTTAATTGTGTAAAACTCCTGCAATAATCGCGGACAATTTTACCAATTATAATCAGAAGGATTGGATATAAAGGGGCAAAAATGCTATTTTGGATGTTTTATCTAAATAAAAATCCGTTTATTAAAAAAAGAAACTAGATAATTAATAATCATTAACAATAAATTAAAATTATTGATTAATTTTATTATAAAAATCAATTTTATTGTTAACATTTTTAATTTCTTGTTGTATAATCAAATCAACTAAAAGAAAGGAATGTCATTATGGCTTATAAAGTAATCACAAATTGTCCTGTCTGCAGTAAAACATTGAAAATTACAAAGTTGCAGTGCACCCATTGTCATACGACGATTGAAAATGAGTTTGAATTATCAAAGCTGGCATCCTTATCGAAGGATCAACTTCATTTTGTAGAAGTATTTTTAACATGTAGAGGAAATATTAAAGAAGTTGAAAAAGAACTAGGGATTTCGTATCCAACGGTTCGAGGCAAGCTAACAGACATCATTTCATCCCTTGGGTATGTGCAGAAGAAGAAAAGCGAAGTAGACGAGAAAAAAGTAGTGACTATGTTGGAAAATGGCGAAATCACAGCAGAAGAAGCCATTAAACTTTTAAAAGAAGAATAAGGAGGAATTGATCATGAAAGAGGAGATCGCAAGAGTATTAACAATGGTTCAAGAAGGTAAAATTGATGCAGATAAGGCCTCAGAACTGATTCAAGTGTTAAAACAGAAAGAAGAAACAGATGATAACCTATTAGAAAAACCAACTAAATATTTAGATAAAACTTTAAAAGTTCGTGTTGTATCCGCTGAAAATGATAACGTGACAGTCAATTTACCGTTAAAGCTTGTCAAGGTTGTATTAATGGCTGGACATAGTATCGCAGCGAGTATTCCTCAATCGGAAAAATACGTGAAAGATATAGACATAAACCTTATTATTGAGGCAATCGAAAATGAACTAGATGGCCAAATTGTTGATATTAAATCGGCAAACGGAGATACCGTTTCGGTCATTATTGAATAGTGATGTGTTTATGATGCATGTAAAAGTGAAAACAAAAGATGTTCGCTTGAGCATACCAGTTCCATACGCTTTCCTAAACATCGCTATTGCCATTTTGTCATCAAAATTTGTTCAGCAATCTGCAAACAAATGGACAAAAGAGCACTTCGAAAGAAAAAATATAGACTTTACCATCCCGCGAATAGACAAAAAAACGCTAAAGCCTATCGTCAAGGAACTGAAGAATTATAAAGGGATCGTACTTGTGGATGTCAAAGCTAAGGACGGTACTGAGGTTAAGGTAAGACTCTAATTTATTTTTAATTAGGCTTATGATCTGAATTGGAAATACAAAACAAATCTTCAAATAGGATTCCTTTGATCGCATTCGGTACTCCGAAAATGTGAATCAAAGGAATTTTTTTATTTTCATTTCTTCATTATAGTTCTCATCCCGTTAGAGGAAGGAAAAATCATAGAATAAATCTTATAGAAATTTTAGAATTGCTACTTGATTGTATCATGCTCGAAATATTACTTTGTTCATGCAATATTTTACCTGCATCTGTGATCGCTATTTTTTCCCTAGACGATCGAACAGTGGAACGCTGATGGCTGAACGTCTGATAAACTATGGCAAACGCTGATAAACTTCTGACAATCGCTGATAAAATAACAGAATCGCTGATAAACCTTCGACAATCGCTGATAAAGTGAACAAAATCGCTGATAAAATAACAGAATCGCTGATAAATCCTATTTTAATGTTACAAAGATTTCTCAAACTAAAGATAGAGCATTGTACTAGCTTAAATAATGAGTGAATCTTTAGTTAAATTCTCAAAACTTAAATATATAATGTCCGAAAAATTGTTTTTCTTATTTACCACTGGTATAATTTTGGTAACTTTTATGTAGAAGAATCGTTACATTTTGGAGGGACAGTTTGTTTAAAAGAAAAATCTGGAGTGGCATTTTATGTTTCGCGTTAGCCGTCATGATTTTAACTTCATGGCCATTAAAAGAGGATGACTATAAAGAAGTTGAACCTAAAGACAGCGTTTCCCTAGAATTACCAAACTCCGCACAATTACATTTGGAAGCCAATGGTTTACTACTACAAAAAACCAAAAGTGCAAATAACACAAATATTCATTCAACGGATCAAACAACTTTCTATAATTTATTTGAAGATGGGGAAAACAGGGGTTCCATTAAGGTCACTGTACGAGAAATCGATAATGGGGATTTCTTCATTTTCACTCAATTACAAAACAAAAGCAGCAAAGGTTATAGTGCTTCAATATCGTACCCAATCAGCGGAAATATAAAGTATGATTTAACAGATTTCGAACGTCAGGAAATACAACATGAGCATGATCATGTATACGGAGTAGATCCAACCACTTATCCTATTGGTCTGTTAAAAGTAAAGGAACATGAAAATTTAGTGACTAATATGATGATCAGCCGAAACTACATATCGAAAGAACTGATTACCAACTATGAGAACGGGGACAAGAGTGTAGTCCGGGAATTGACGAGTGAAAATAAGGACATGAAATTAACGAATGATGATAATGGCCTTACTATAACTCTTCCACTTCAATCAGAAGGAAATGATTTATCTGAAAACTGGCTGTTAGTGTCACAAAAGCCACTGTTTAAAAAAGAAGAAGTGCTCGATGAATGGATTAGCCAAAGTACAAAACAGTATAAAGATACGAACAAATGGTATACAGCTGAAGGGCCCTATTCAAAACTCCCATGGTCGATCGAACCTGAAACAAAATTAGGATATGGGCGAAATCTAGTGAGGATCCAAGATAAAAAAGCCTTAAATTACTTTGAAACTACGCAGGAGCGATACTTCTACGATTTGCTATTAAATTCTGTTGCGAACTTATTTATTTTTCAAGGGGATAAAAAAGGCTTATGGGAAACGGAATATACGAGTACATGGTTAAAAAAAGATTACGGAATCCAAGCTCCCTATACCGATACTAGACATAACGAGAATGTCGCGCTATTCCTAAAAAAAACAGGAGACATGCTTGGCATCAAAGAGCTCAAAAATTCGACCATCACTTATGCAGACTTTTTGGTCGATCAGACGAAAAACGGCAACATAATCGAAGTTCCAAATGGTGGTTACCTGGTGACCGATTATTATTCTCCCCAGCAGACAAAGAAGACACATACATCGTTAAATCATGCGTTAGGAGAAATGAACTTCTTACTAGAATCCTATCAACAAACAAAAGAAAAAACCTATTTGGATGTAGCCCAAAATATGAGACGGGGTGTTGAAAACATTGGTGAAAAATGGTTACGAGAGAATGGAGATGTGTGGTATCAGATGAATAGTGATTTCACTTTTGAAGGAATTGATTATCCTCTCTTAACGTTAGAAGACTTACTGAAGTCTCAACAATCTTGGGAAGCTGTTGGAGAACAACGAAGTGAACTGTTTGATCGGCTCATTCGCTCAAAAACACGATATCTCGTGAATAGTAATCAGGAAATTCTTCGACCAGTAGCGGACCTTCTTACCAACCAAGGATTCGGGGATATCATCGAAGGATACAAGAATATTCCTAAGTTTTAATAAACCCCATTATGCAAGAAGCTATTTTGATTGTCTTTTTCAAAATAGCTTCTTTTGATTTACCTATAAGTTCAAAAAATTAATCTAAAGTCAAAATTCTAGCTTCCTATTTGACAGTGTTTACACCAGCAGCGAGTCCTATGGCAAGGAAACAAGCTGCTATACCTAGCCTATGCTTCTATAAGTGATGATAAAAATAGTGAAGAGCAGTCCGCCCACAGCAATAGGAAGATGGGTAGAACTCATTATTTGAAAGAGTACTGTCGCAAGGCCACAATTCTTCTAATTGTCAACAATGCAAACGCTCCAAAAGCGACAAAAGCACAAGCTAGCTTAGCAATTTCTCACCCAAGAGTTGAATCAAATGTTTGAAGGATATCTCGAAACAAAATATCACAAAAAATACTGGTTACTAATTTGGTCTGAGGCAACTTATTTTTACGATCTAAATTTATTTAGTAATGGTGAAAAAGGTTGTTGTAGACCCACTCGATATTCGTCTGATATCATAGTTGAGTATTAATTAAAGGTAAAGGATTAAGGGTATTTGAGGAGAATTCTTTCCCTCATTTTTAGTGATAAAACTCTTAATCGGAGGAGAAATAAATGGTTAGTGAGAGAGAACAAATAAGCAAAAAAGTTGCATGGATTGCACTTGTATCCAACCTAATTCTAATGATAGGTAAAATCTTTTTTGGTCTTTTTGGGGGTAGTGAGGCTGTATTTGCAGACGGAATTCACTCCGGGGCAGATGTAGTAGCTTCGATTGCTGTGCTAGCAGTTGTAGGGATCTCAAATAAACCACCTGATAAGGATCACCCTTTTGGACATGGTAAGGCAGAGGTGATTAGTGAAGCAATCGTTGGGATTATTTTAATAATAGTTTCAATATATATATTAATAGAAGCAATTTTAGCATTTTTTGACAAGCCAGGTGTACCACAATACAGTGCATTAATAGCTGCAATAATTTCTTACATAGCGAAAGAAATATTATATAGATATTCTATTAAACAGGGGAAAAAGTGGAATAGTAAGGCTATTATAGCGATTGCCTATGATCATAAGGGTGATATTGTCGCTTCCCTTGCAGCATTTATAGGAGTTCTCTTAGCAATTATAGGAAATGCAATTGGATGGACATTTTTGTTATACGCGGACGCTATCGCAAGTGCTTTAGTAGCTTATTTTATTTTTAGAATCGCAATGGAATTAGTTAAACCTTCTGTTGATGTTTTAATGGAAAAAAGCGTGGATCAGGATCTTTTAGACGGTTATGAAGCTACGATTCATGAATTTCATCAAGTAAAACGAATAGACAAAATCCGCGCAAGAGAACACGGTCACTATAAGATTCTAGACGTTCGTCTATCACTCAATCATGATTTAACTATTAAACAAGGCCATGATATAGCTCGTGATATTAAAAATGAACTATTAAATAAATACCCAGATGTTGGGGAAGTCCTTATTCATATTAATCCTTACTTTATAGAAACGAATCAAAACTAAACTACAAAAACGTGCAGTTCATAGCGCGGGGTAAAGCTAATGCTGAGGAGCATACAGCTTGTAATTAACTATAATAATAAACGTAACATGAATTTTATTTAAAGAGCATGCTTTTTACTACAAGAGGTAAAAGGCCATGCTCTTTTTCATTTTATACAAAAGATGGTGCTCAGGTATAGTCCCTTTTAAAAGTCCTTTGGAAAGAAGGGGATTGAAGTGATATACAAAATTTATTTCGATACACCTCAAATGTAAGAATTGTAAAAATATTCATAATATCTTATGGTTACTGTAAATGCTTTGATCGAAAATGCGAGGGGGATGCCGGTGTTAAGAGCATTAAAAATAGGTCTAGTTATTGAGCGAGGTAATCGTAAAAATTTGGTCGCACTAGTTGCAGTTATCATTATCGTTTTCGGCTTTATGTTTTATATACAAGCACAAGCCCTTGGCAATCAAATTGTCGAGAAAAAGGGTGATTTTTATTCAGCGCAAGCTACACTATCAAAGTTTCAAGTTAAAGACGCTTCAGAAACAGGTGATGGAAGCGACTTATATAAAAATTTAGTTAAACAAAAAAGCAAGATTGCTTTACAAATAGCATCATTGACGATGGACAAACAATCTTTATATTTTGAGACTTCGCTGCAACTCGCAGAATTAAGAAAAGAGGCATTCGAATTAGAAGGCTACGAAAATATTGCAGAACTATTACCTTCTAAATTGCAAAATTCTATGAACTATCTTTATTTTAAGAGGATGATTGATGAAGAAAAGGATACACAATCCAATTTATTTCAGTACATTCCGTTTTTATTATTTTTCTTTATTCACGTTGGAGCAGGCTGGTACATATTTATTAGCTTCCATACAAGCTCTATTTTACTAGATGATTTTGAGCATACTAGTATAATTCAAGGCTTTCCTGTGCAATTTGATCACTATATTTTATCTAAATGCATAATTGCCTTTTTATCCATAGTAACAAGCATTTTGCTCATTTTTATTTGCGCAATTCCATTGTGGGTCTTAAATGGACTTGGTAACCCATTAGAGCCTGTAGGGATATATGTAGGAAATGCCACATTAATATCTACGATTCAATATATCGCAATGAGCGTTGGTTATATGATCTTAATTTCAATTTTTGTCATGTTGTTGTCGATTATATTAAATGTGTTACTAAAAAATATGTATTTAACATTATTCGTACACTTTATTTTATTCTTTTTACCGATGATTTTTCCATCTCTTATTAGTTTAATCCCTTATAATCCTTTTAATTTCATGAACTTCAATGATATTTTACGAGGCGTTCCAGTAGATTTAGCAAAGCCTGTTGATATTTCTATGAATTTAGGCTTAATCATCATCTGTATTTGTATTATTTTAATGCTATTTGTCATTAAAACATTTTTCTCAACAGGAAAAATCAAAAGGGCATAAGGGAGGTATTATAAGCATGTGGAGTTATTTCAAATTTGAAATTAAACAGTTTTTTACGAATAAAAAAAACTTAGCAATCTATTTTTTGCTTGCTTTTGCAACCCTTTTTTATGCATTTAAAATAGCGCCAACTTACAATCCAATTGAAAGTGTTGACTATGACGAAATTGAGGCACGCTATTTAACACGTCAGGAATTTTTAGATCATATGGAAGGTAGTGATTTAAATGGTGTTCATCCTTCCGTTATTTATGCGATTGGAATATTTAAGGAAATTAACCCTATAGATAAAAAAAGATTAGATGCATTAGATGAGGGGGATTTAAAACAATATGCAGATTTAACTCGCGATTGGTACTACTTTACGAATTCGTTTACTTATAGAAATGAGGCATTTTTTTCATATAACTCAAAGTATTTTATCGAAAATAACAAGTATGCAGAAGATGATGCCTTTTACGCCTATTTAGAGCAGGCTGTCCGTTATGATGCTTATTCGAAAGCAGATTACGAGTTATCATTGGATATTTTTGAACAACGCACAGCGCTTCAAACGTTCGAACGCTTATCAAAGGGATTACTTCCAATTATATTAATTGTCTGTGTCCTTCTTCTATCAATTGATATTGTTAAAAAGGATCAACGTCATCCATCTATTTTAAAGGGATTTCCAATTAGTGATTGGAAAAAGCTACTTGTGAAAATGTTCGTAGCACTACTAGGTAGCGTGGCATTATTTGCACCGCTTCTAATTGGCTTCTTTATCATAGGCTTACAATTCGGTTTTGGGAATTTCAATTTACCATCTCCTATGTATGCAGCTCAACTCGATTGGCATTTAGAAGGTCAATTTGAAATGATGACATTAGGTACGTTTATAGTACAATCCTTAACGTTGCTATTTACATGGTTTATTGTCATTATCAGCGTTGTACTTTTATGCAGTATTCTATTCCGCAGTGAGATGGTCAATTTTGCTGTTGGCTTGCTCCTTATTTTTGGCGAAAATTTTTATGCCAGCCGTTACGTTGGCTATTTCTGGGACGTTCAAAATTATCCGACATCTTATATTCAAGTAGGACAAATTATTTCAAAAAGGCGAAATTTTTATTATATGAACAATAATTTAGATTTTACTTTAGGTTTACAGTTGTTATTTGGACTAGCAGGAGTTGTCATTTTGTTAATGATAGTTATTGCATTAAATAAGCGATATAAGTTAATGAAGTAGGAGGGGTAAAGATGATTGAAATTCAAAATATTACAGTGCAATTTGGGGGAAATAAAGTGTTAAATGATATTTCAATGACATTTGAGCAAGGCGAAATGATCGGGCTTGTTGCACCAAATGGAACGGGAAAATCTACATTTATGAATGTGTTGATGAATTATGTGAAACCTCTGAAAGGAAAGGTAGTATTTAAAGACAGCCTAAGTTACTCGAATAAATCAAATGAAGTGAAAATTCATAAATTCGTATCGATGATGCCCGATCAAAGTGACTTGTATAATCACTTAAGCGGACGCGAGCATTTAAAAATGTTTGCAACAATGTGGCAATCCGATGTAAAACTGATTGATGAAACAATCGAAGCATTAAATATGAAACACTATGTGAATAAAAAAACAGGCACGTATTCCCTTGGTATGCGCCAGCGTCTATGCTTTGCTATGCAAATAGTCGCAAATACGGAAATTATGATGATGGACGAAGTAATGAACGGCCTTGATCCAAATAATGTAGAAATTATTTCTAACTTATTATTACAGAAAAAGGCGGAAGGTAAGATTATTATTATTGCTTCGCATTTACTAGATAATTTAGAGAAATATGCAGACCGCATTTTCTTATTTAACAAAGGGAAACTAGTTGATAGCAATCAAATCATTGAAGGTTTTAGTCAAGCGCAAATTAAAACGATTCGGGTAAAAAATATGGCAAGTGATACTAAAAAACAATTTCAAGAGCTATTTCCAACTATAAAACTTCAAACACTGACAAACGGCATGTCACTAATTCATTTACCAAGTTCTGAAGCAAGTTTATTGAGTTCGCTTACATCTTTTTTAGTTGAGAGAAATGTGGTGGATTTTGCATTTGGAAAAGTTACATTAAATGATTTGTATTCAATGTATTATCACGAAGATCAAAATGTGCCAGCCATTTGATTGATCATTAAAAAAGCCTTGAAAAATAGCCTTTTAATAAACGCTTGGATTAGTATCCAAGCGTTTATTAATGCAAATATTTTGTAAAATATGTGATTGGACTTCAAACTATTTTGTTATAATAAACAGAAAAGGGAGGGATTGTATGAAATTAACCGTTTTAGTAGATAATAATACTTTAATTGATCGTTATTTTTTAGGGGAACCAGGGCTTTCTTTTTTTATTGAAGATGATGGTAAACGTATCCTTTTTGATACCGGATATTCTGATGCCTTTATAAAGAATGCGGATAAAATGAGAATTGATTTAAGAAATCTTGATTATGTTGTCTTGTCACATGGGCATACGGATCATACATGGGGACTTACGCATTTAATTAGACTACATATGGAAGCAAAAAATGAGGAAATACTACATAATACACCTAAGATTATTGGGCATCCATTGGTTTTTAACACAAAACTAATTGATCCTGTAGGAGAGATAGGGAGTATCTTATCTCATGAAAAGTTAAGTAGACACTTTCCAGTCCGATTAACGAAAGAACCATTATGGCTAACAGATCGACTAGTATTTCTAGGGGAAATTAAAAGAAGATTTGATTTTGAAGGAAATGATTGTATAGGGCAAGTTGTGACAGATCAAGGGAGTGTTAACGACTTCGTGTTGGATGACACAGCAATCGTTTATAAGTCTTCAGAAGGTTTAGTTATTATCGTAGGATGTGCACATTCCGGGATATGTAACATTATTGAATATGCCAAAGAGGTATGTCAGGAAGAAAGAGTAGTTGATATTATTGGAGGATTTCACCTACTAAATCCCACGAAAGAGCAGTTAGACAATACAGTTCGTTTTGTAAAAGATCTTAATCCTATTAAGCTTCATGCTTGCCATTGTACAGATTTACACTCTAAAATAGCTCTTTCGACAGTTGCTTATTTAGGAGAAGTTGGTGTAGGATTACAACTTTCCTATCTGTAATGGGGAAGTAAGTATAACTTGACTTTAGAATTGTTGGTATAAAAGAAAAAATTGCTCCGTTACATGGGTCAATGACATAATTGGTTACTAAGTTGAATTTCTTAAACGTTTGTAATGACTTTAAATGCTTACTTCATAAATGCAACCAAAAAGGAGCAAATAAAATTAGCACAGAATCATTTTAAACCCAGGTCTCAATTAATGATGAGCCTGGGCATTTGCGTTTATTAGCGCTTTCTAAGAGAAGATAACTCAATTGATTGAAGGTATTTCATCCATAGAGGTATATTTCTTTCTACGCCAGCCAAATATATGAAGTTTGCACTCAAATTTAGTTTTAACAATTAAATTTCTGATATGCTAGGGCACAATGTTGACAATCTACTATTTTTTTATTATTATTTTAAAAACGTTAAGGAATCAATATCATTTCGTATAACCCCAATAATATGGTTTGGGGGTCTCTACCAGGAACCGAAATTCCTGATTACGAAGAAAGTACAAAACTTGTATTTTCTTTGTAGTCAGGAATTTTTTTGTATTTTAATCTAAAATTTTATTTCAGGAGGTTAAAAATGAACTTTTTAACATTGCCCAAAATTGAACTTCACTGTCATTTGGATGGAAGCTTAAGGGCTGAAACAATTATCGATATTGCACAGAAGGAAGGCATTCAGCTACCCTCTTTTGATAAGGATGAACTACAGAAGGAGTTGATTGCTCCGTTAGAATGTGAATCCCTTGATGAGTATTTAAAAAGATTTTCTCTTCCTAATTTAGTCATACAGTCCAAGGAGAACTTAAGAAGAATTACTTTTGAGCTATTTGAGGATGCAGCAAGAGAAAATGTGAAATATTTAGAAGTTAGATTTGCCCCGTTACTTCACACATTACAAGGCCTTGGTGTTGAAGAAGTTATTCAATCTGTTATAGAGGGGATGAGGGATGCTGAAAGCCGTTACGAAATAAAGGGAAATATCATCCTATCTTGCATGAGGACGATGTCTGTAGAAAGCGCATTTGAGGTGGTTGAAAAGGGGAAAAAGTTCCTCGGAAAAGGTGTGGTGGCAATTGACCTATGTGCATCTGAAGAAGAAGGATTTTGTGGAAAATTCGTAGATCCAATCGCATTAGCCAAAGAATATGGCTACAGAGTTACTATTCATGCCGGTGAAACTGGAATTGGTAAAAACGTGCTAGAAGCCGTTGAACTGTTAGGTGCCGAAAGAATAGGACATGGCGTATTTATTAAAAATTGTGCCGAGGCTTATAAGATTGTGAAAGAAAGGCAGATAGTGCTTGAAATGTGTCCAACAAGTAATGTCCAGACGAAGGCTGTTCATCATTATTCAGAACATCCGATTTATAAGTTCCATAAAGATGGAATAAAAGTGACATTTAATACGGATAACAGAACAGTATCAGATACTACAATGGCAAAAGAAATCCATTTAGTTAACAACGAATTTCATCTAAGTGAAGAAGACTATCGACAAATTTATATTGATAGTGTAGAAGCATCCTTTGCGAACCAAGAAACGAAAGAATGGTGCTTGGCACAATATTAAAGAAAATTAGGCTAAGCAACAACTTAAGTCTTTAATATCATCATAATCTCTTCGTGCATATTTTATCTTGAAAAATAAAAAAGACCAAACATGGTAACGGGTTCTGTTTTGAAGTACAAAAAGCAAAATCGCAGGTTAAAAATTAATTAGCATACAAAAAGGTACTGCAATTGGCGGTACCTTTTTGTACAACTTAGTTTGATATTTCGTGAATCGAAAATGAAGTTAACTTCAAACTTGAAAATAATCAATCGAAAAATTTAGAGACTCTAATTATTTCTTCAGTAGGAGTCAGTGTCGCTTCGGCAATACTCTTGTTACTGTTGACTAAGTATTGCTTAATCAAGTGGTAACCAATAGTATAACCTGCATTCGCTGATAAACCAACTGGACTGTACCCTCGTTTCTTAGCAACATCATCACCAAACATATATGCTGATACTTCTCCAAAACCTTTAGCCATCCGTCCTTCTTTTATCACTTCGATCGAGTACTCCATCTCTTCTTTATCAAAATCTGCAATCCAAGGTCCTATCAACTCTTTCCCATACATCTCTTCAGCAAAACATTCGGCTAAACCTTCCAATACTATATATTCTTCTACAGTCACATCACCGTGATTAAATGGTTCAAATGTAAAACGAACATTATGATTAAACTCGTGAGCTAAAGCTGATTTTAATCGTTTCTTATTAAAGTCATTTGGAACAATCATTAGCATAATATATCCTGGTATACCACCAAAACCTGAATACCCTTTATTTACTTTCATTTCTTGACTATCTTCATCCCCTAAAAGAATATTTACGTAGATTTCTTCTAGTGGAATAGAATAACCTCTCTTTTCAAATTCATCAATTCCTTTTGAGATCACTTCCTGATATTCTTCAAAAATCCCAGACTCTATAAGTTCTGGCAAATTATCCTTAACTTGTTGAATAGATTTTCTGGGAGTCCAAATCCCTAACATCTCTGATGCCATAACAATATCGTATCCATTAGATTGCGTTGCTTTTAACGGTACATTTAGATAATCCCACATTGTTTTCATTGGTTGCATCAATTCATATCGGAATGAATTCTCATTACCATTCCCTAAAAAACACTTATCATAGAAATCTAAGCTATTGATTAAGTTGATTTTTAATTTTTCCACATTATCTCCTCCATATCTAATAGCTTAATCCTTTACGCAACGTCAATGTAAAGCTTTTAATGCTTTATATTGATCTCTATTTTTAAATGATAAAACAAACATCTTCTTAAACTAACTCGCCCCGTTGAATAACACATTAACTAATTCGAGCTGAAAAAAATTATGTATTCACATCGTTATAGAACTTTCTATATGTAACTTTATTAATGCGATTTGATATACCAATTCGTATAAAAATTGTTAAAAGCCGCTCTATACAAAAAAAGGATATCAAATCATTGCGATTTCATATCCTGTTTATAGTGTTTTTTAGAGTTTTGTACTTGAAAACAGAACCCGTTACAAACACGGTCTTTTTTTATTTTAAATAATGTTTTGTTTTAACGGTACTTTATGTGGGATAGCCCATAAAATCATAAGTATTAGACAAGTTGTCGATGCGAGCCAGAACAGATTGTAAAGTCCGATTTGTTGTTCCAGACAATATCCTGCAATGGGTCCAAGAGCTGCTCCTAAATCAAGGATGATGGTATAAGTCGTCATTAATAATAAACGGTTTGTCATTTTTGAGGCATAATCAGTTGCAACACCATCCAGAACGGTGGTAATGACTGATGCCACTAAAAGATGAACCAGAAGGATAGGGAACCAAAGGACTAGCTTTAATGACAATGGTATCAAGAGTAAAAAGATGGCTGCACTTACTAAGCAAAGGACCAATACCATGTTTTTTTGTTTAGCACGGTCGAATATGTCCCCAATTTTCGGTGTTAAAAAAGGTGTTATTCCCCACCGTAAAGCCTGCATACCACCTGAAAGGGTTGCTGCACCTACTATAAATCCAAACAAATGAATGTGGTTCGTAAATTTCTCCTCTATAATATGACTCAAAGTGGCTGTTAACATGCCGTCCAAAAGCATGCTTAAAAGAAATGCAGTAACAAGGATTTTTAGAAACATTTTGTTTTGTAATGGTTTCAACCATGTAAACCGAGTTTGTGTTAGTGGTTTATTGTCATGTTCCATTTGGAGTGTTTTCGGTAAGTATTTAAAAACCAACGGAATGCTCAAAAAGACCATGCTACCCAAGATCAAAGCAATTAACTTAATCCCAAAAAGGTCGGCTAAAAATCCTCCTAACAGCATCCCAAATAAACTTCCGAGACGATACAGACCATTATATGTTCCCATCAAGTTACCACGATTAGAATTCGTCGAGTATTGAAGCACCAATAAGTATCCACCTAATTTAAAAAGCGACCACGATAGCCCCCATATAGCACGCATTAGAATCCATATTGGATATTCTTTAATAAAACCATAACTTAACGTAGTCAATCCACTTAATAGCACGGCAAATAAAATTAAATTACGAAAACTAATTTTCTTATAGATATACCCAATTAGCGGATTTAACGGTAGCCTAACAAACCGATTAATAGATAAAATAATACCTACCTGCACCAAAGATGTTAATCCAACTGACCTCCAGTGTGTCGGCAACACAATATAGAGCATGGAATCGCCCGCTAGGCAAATGGCTGTGATCAGTGCGATGGCAATAATAGATTGTTATGTTTGTGACTCATGTACGACCCCCTAGAGAAAACCAGTCACTGCTGTTAGACTGGTTTATATGTAACTGAAACTTAGTGCATTTTATCACGAACAATGTATTTATAGGATACTTTTTTGTCGACCATAAATGAATGCCTCCAAGTTGTTGAAAATGCTAATAAAGAGACTGAAAAAGGAATTTATTTTTACAATAAATATTCGATTACATAAAAAGATGGGTTTTAGAATTACAGTATGTATCCGAGTTTAAAATGTACCCTTTGTAAAGGACATAAAAAAAGAAAGTGCCTTTTGATTAGAGCTGTGAGAGCAATCGAGATAAGCAACGGTACGTGTTAATGAATCTCGATGCGTCTCATGGGCTTTTTATTAAACTCAGTTGGGCAAATAAAAAGTAGTTTTTGCCTATCGTCTGGTGGTACTTTTAAAATAAGCTTTATCACGATTAATGGTAAAGGGAAAATTGCTCTAGGAACGAACTTGCTCAGAATGAAGGATGGTCTTTTCGTTATAAAAACTTTTCAACTCAAAGGTATTTTACGAACTATTCGAATTGAACTTCAATATAATATTCGTGTTTAATACATGAATGTGCGATTTCTCCATCGGCTGAATCCATCATTAATCTCCCAAAACACGAACATTATAATATATATGCTGAACTTATGATGGTCTAGTCGGGATTAATACCAAAGATGAGGGCCATATTAAAACAAATTTAAAAGATCGTTCTTGGTGATCACGTTTAAATAGGGTGAATAGCCATGATCCGTTAAAAAGGTTAAGTAGAGGTTTTTTAAAACCAATAAGAAATAGTTGTTGATGGATAAGATCAAACACAGTTGGATAAAATATTTGTGAACTAAAAAGTTCAGATTTCAAGGATTGGGAGGATTAAATATGTCATCTGAAATGGGAGAAATACATCGTACTGGTCAAGACATTAACGACGGAATAGTGCATTTTGGTGGGCAAGCTGAGAGTGTTTTTAGTTCATTGGCAGAACAAGGTCGACTTTCAATACAAAAGAAAGCAGACGCATTAGCTGCACAGTATCTTGAAAGTAATCCTAATCCAGACTATTATGATTGTGTTGAAATGGTAGCAGAGGGAGTTTTAACAGCAGGGAACGAAATAAAGGATAGCAGTGGTTCTTGGGGAGACTCAGTGGATGCAGCACTTGGTGCAGGTGTTGCCATTCCAGCAGCAAAAATAGCTTGTAAAAGAATATCGATGTCTTAACATTCATTTTTGAAAAGCGTAGGCGTAAAAAGCTTATGCTTTTTGATATTTATTGATTTCTTTTATCCTCTCCTCAATAAGTAATTTTAGTTGTCAGGACATGTCTGCAAGTTCTTGACTATTTACAAAGAATTATTCGTTCTAACTATCGTTTAATCTAGATTCTCCTTAAGACCAAGAAAATATTCAACTTAACAATTAATTGGACTTCCAACTGTCAGACAAAAATTTAATCTAATTGGGTCAATCCTTATTATACTCGCCGAAAGTTGTAGTCATTGTTGGATTTCAGCTTCGTACAGGTTAAATCCTCTTCGAACAAAGGACCCCCGAGTTAAACACCCTCGTTAAGATTGGCAATTAAGTCTCTGGAATAACTGGTGACTTAAATGTGTGTAAACGAAGAAAAAAGCCACCTCCAAATGAAAAGATGACTTAGACTTTATTAATTTTTTGGGAATATATTATTATTACTTAATATGTGAGCTAATTAAAATAAGTGTAATTCCCGTAAATAGACAGATGATTCTCGTCACAGGAACTTTATCAGCTAGTCCAAATAATGCAATTGCTGTCGTTACGATTAAAACTGTTGGGCCAACCAAAGCGAGCATTGTATTAATATAGAATGCTTTTTCTAAATTATTTAACTTTAGCATCAACAATCCAGCACTTACTTCTATACTTCCAGACAATACACGTAAAATAACCATAGCAAGAACCGATTTTTCAATAATTGTCATCATCCAATCTTTATAGATAATTTTCTCTTATATTATAATTCCATCATTAGGATAATTATAGAATTCTATTTTAATGAAATATTTAAATCAATATATGTATGATACGTATTAAATATTCTTGTTTATATGATGCTTCATAGTATTAAGTTAATAAGTGAAATTCTAGTCAAATAGTTCAAAGTTATAATTAGAAACAGTTTTATAAATCCATTAAATATCTCAATTGAACCAAAAAATGATTATTTATCCTTGAAATTTCTTCCTTAACAATTCGCATATCGCTCGTTACATTAGTAAACACGGTTGGTTCAATGAAGATGCTTTATGACTTTTATTTAGGAAAACAGATTCTGTTGGGTACACTTGATCTGATCTTAAAGAAGCTTTATAGGATGCTAGAAGCGGCTTTAAGTGGGGATGAAGGGGCAATATCCGTTCTTTTTATCTTTTCCATGATGAACTTAGCTGGTTGTTTTCAGATAGCAAAAGCATTCTTAAACTACAATCTAAAAAGGATTTTAGAAAATGCAAACAAATCGGAGTTAATGGTAGGAGATTATTCGTATTATTAGCTAAACGACTTATAGATATAACAGGAACAACATTAGTATTAATGGGAAAAGAAAATAACAGTATGATTAATCCCTTAACCATTGGAGGAAGATGGGATTTTAATAATTAACTAAAATTAAACTATTTGAGTTTGATTTTTTTACATAACGAACGGTGCAGCATTCCTGTTTGAAGAATGTTTGAGGTATTGAAAGAAAAAAAGTCCTCTAGTATGATGCTTTAGTATCAACAACCATTGACCCATCATCAAACGAGGAGGACTCTTTTATTCATTCGAAACGGAATAAAAAATTAATCAAGTTACTGAAATTACACTCGTTGTAGGTAAGGATATTGCCAAGCGTATTCATTACCGCTAATTCGTCATAATGAAGAGTTCAAACAGCTTCATAAATACTACACAACGCGACAACATTAATCTTTTAAGGAGGAAGCAGTCAATTGTGATACTCTGTGGTAAATTTCTGAGGTATTACATGTGGTGCCTCACTTTTTAGAAAAAGTCTGCACTAACATTCACCCAATGTATACATATTAACCGTGTATATAAAACCTGTAATGGTAATAAGTTTATTATTCAAAAGCGTTATCATCCATTAAACGTTTTGCAATGGTATATCCAATTAAGTATGCAGATGCAGACGTGTTACCATCTACTGTAAAAGGAATGATTTGTGCATCAGCGACCATTAAATTATTGACGCCATGTACATTGCCATACCGATCTACAACTCCACCTTTATCAATAGGGGCCATACGAAGTGAGCTTTGTTGATGGTGATTATGATCAAAATTTTCTTTAATAAAGGTTTCAAGTTCATCATCATTATCAATGGTTTTTAACGTTGGATTTACAAGCTGATAGTTTGGGTCGATTTTTGAAAGTTTTTCCGCAATGCCTTTAATATAAACTCTGTAAATAGCCTTTATTGCTTCTAGGTCATATTCATTATCTAAGAAACCTTCATCCGCCAGGACAATTTTTAAGGGGTCGTTATTTTGTATTTTAATGGATCCTTGACTTTTGGGTTGTAAAAATAAAATAGCAATATTTAAACTTTCTTCTGAAACAATCCCAATGAGTTGAACTCCTCGGTGGGGATTGATACTGTTATTAAGTGGATTTGGTAAGAAGGCACCTCCTGTATAAAGGGAAAATGGATCGTTTTGAAGCTGAGGGATATCTTTTGGATTCACACTAAATGTAGCAGTGTTTAAGGTATGATTAGTCAAATGTTCCCCTACATTTGGATTGTTAAAAATAACGGGGATACCGGCCTTATGTAGGTCATTTGAAGGTCCGATTCCTGATAACATTAATAGTTGCGCACTGTTTATACCCGCTGAAATAATTACTTTTTTACGGGCAAAAGCTTGAACCTTTTTACCTTCCTGTAGATATTCAATACCTATTGCTGTTTTCTCCCTAAATAAAATACGAAGTCCGGTTGACTTATAAACAACCCTTAACTTACGTCCATTCACCCCGTATCCACCAGGAGTCATAATGTCTGAAGATAAAAATGCGGTAGAAGAGCTTTCACGTTCTCCATTCATCTTTTGAAATAGTTGCCATTGAGTAAAAGGACCAATAGGGGTTTTTGGGTTATTATAGTCAAGAATTTGTTTATAACCTGTTGCTTGTTCGATCGCTGAAACTAATTTTTTCGTTATAATTGGTGGATTTTTAGGGGCTTGCCTGATATTTAAACGACCATTGAAGCCATGAAATTCAGGATTACTTGTTTCTCCATGAAAATTTTCTAACTGTTTAAAGCTACGATTTGCTCGTTCGGGGGACCATAAGTTACCTAAAAGACGTTCCCATTCTTTTAAAACAGCTGGTGTAGGTCTGACATACTGTTCACCATTTATTGAAGACCCGCCCCCAGAAAGCCGCCCCGTAGTCCATTCAAATGTTCTGTCATCTACTTCAGGTTGGGGTACTCCTTCACCTTGCCAAAAATATTCTGCGAAAAATTGCTCTTCTAGTTCAGGAGCGAATCTAGAATCTCGAATTGGTTTATCTCTATCATTGTTTTCTCCTGCCTCTAGGACTAAGACTGAGGTTTTTTTATCGTCTGTTAGTGTTTTAGCTATAACTGCTCCAGCTGGTCCCGTCCCGACAACAATAAAATCAAATATATTGTTTGAATGTTTAGAATCCACTTCACTATCTCCTTTTCTATTTTTATTTATCTTATGTAAATTGGTGTGGAAGAAGTAGGTAAAGTAATCATACTATTAAAGTTAAAAAGGGTTTGGCAGAGGGTTTGGGAATAGATAGAAAAAATTTTAGAATAAAAGGCGCTTGACGGTATAATTCCCAGTCACATTCCGCACTTGAGAATATATTATTACTAGAAAATAAAAAGGAGGTGAATAGATTGGAGCATGATAATCATTCCCAGGAACAAAATCAGTCAGAAAAATTAAGCAGTTGCGTAGGTGCAATAAAATGTCAACAACTTGCTAATATCATCGGTGGGGAAGTTATTACTTCAACACCTGTTTGTGTTGTACAGCGCCTTCGCGATATTAAAGCTACCATTCTTGGACGAACTACTCGATCCCCTCTAGCACTTCCGTTTGCCCTTTCTTTTGAAGGTATTTTGGCTAAAACACTAAACCTCGGCGAATCTGTTGTACTTCAGGAGGAAATTAATCCATTTATGAAAGAGCTTCAAAAGAGAGGACTTATTGTTACAGCAGTGCATAATCATTGGCTATTTGATATTCCTAGATTAATGTACATGCATTGGGAGAATGTTGGGGATCCAACAGATTTTGCAAGAAGAAGTTTTAATGCTGCAGTTGCAGCAGGTTTATTCAAAAAGTAAAAAGAGATAATATCTTTATCTTAAACATGGATGAAGGTAGTAACGATATATAAACAACGAGGCTCAGTATGTTCCTGTTATTCTCAACATGTTTAAGAGGCTACTAACTTGGTAGCCTCTTTTCAAGTGAGTAGTGAATATCATGCTTCCTATATTGGCGAAATGAATCAATATCAAAGGAAAACATGTTATTTGGTACAAGCTTTTCTTCGTAACAATCGTAACAATACCGTAATATCTTTCTTCTTTAAAACTACTCCGTTAGTTGAATAGCAACAATCTTTGAAAAACAACCTATAACTAGAAGCGAATGTTTGCTAAAGGAAATTTAGAGGTAGATAAGTGGATAAGTGGTAGTGTATATGATGTAATCGTAAAAACAACTGGGAATAAGTCTAAATATACATAATAAAATTTTTAAGATTATTTTAAGGATTTTATTATGTATTTTTTTAGGAGTTTGTTTTATAATTTAGAGCATTATGTTACAATTGTGTTACGATTACATTACATATTTTAAATTGTTGTTAAGAAATTTTAGGAATCACTCTCCTTACTTAATATTAAATAGAAATATAGAAAGTAAAAGTTCTTTTATCTCTAAGCATTTGTGAATACATATTGTGGTGAAAGAAAGTCTTTTCAAAGGGTAAGCAACCTAGTATAGAATTCCATTTTATGAAGTGAAGACTCCATACTTTCCTCTTCTCCCTCAGGAAGTAATTTAGATTCCTTTTGAACACTTTGTAGGAAATTTTTCTAAACTTTTAATAGGCTTTTAATTTAAGTGAAGGATTTGATAATAATTGAAGAAAAAGGGGCGATGTTTAGCTTTATATTGAGAATTTAACATCATAAATAACGTTGATAATATTATGTAGTGGAGGAATAGAGTATTATGTCAGGCAAGACTTTAAATCATCGTTATATCCCAGGACTAGATGGAATTAGGGCATTATCAGTATTAGCTGTAATTGCATATCATTTTAGCTTCGGTTGGGCAAGAGGTGGGTTCTTAGGAGTAGATATATTTTTTGTATTATCAGGTTATTTAATAACCTCTACTGTTTTACCTTTAAAAGGGAACCAATTGACAGTTAGTTTAGGTCAATTTTGGATTGGGCGGTTTAGACGTTTACTTCCTGCTGCATATGTAATGATTATAACTACATTCGTTTGGGTAATGTTGTTCAACAAGGACCTTTTAAATACATTACGTGGAGACGCAATTTCCTCAATTTTTTATTTAAGTAATTGGTGGTTCATTTTTCATAAACTATCTTATTTTGATAGCTTCGGATCTCCTTCCCCTCTAAAAAATTTATGGTCATTAGCAATCGAGGAACAGTTTTATCTTCTTTGGCCAATTCTATTGATTATTGCGCTTTATGTTTTTAAAAAGCAAAGTAGCTTATCGATTATTGTTTTTATTGCAGCTTTAAGCTCCGCAGTGTTAATGAGTGTGCTGTATCAACCAGGGGAAGACCCAAGTAGAATATATTATGGAACAGATACTCGGTCATTTGAATTATTAATTGGCTGTTGGTTAGCTCTCATTTGGCCTATGAAAAAACTTTCATCAAAAGAATTATCTAATAAAAATATCAATATGCTAAATTCTATAAGTTTGGTATCTTTTAGTATCATTATTTTATGTATTATTTTTGTTGATGAATATCAAGCTTACCTATACAGAGGGGGTATGTTCCTTTTCTGTATAAATGCTGCCATATTAATTGCGTGTGTTTGCCATCCTGTTAGTTATTTAGGAAAAATACTCTCTTGGAAACCTCTGTGCTGGCTCGGTTCAAGATCTTATGGAATTTATCTTTGGCATTATCCAATTATGGTGTTAGGTACCCCAATACATGAAATAGGGAATCCTTCGTATTGGCGCGTAGGCTTACAACTAGTTCTTATATTGGTAATCGCGGAACTATCTTATCGCTTTATTGAATCGCCAATTCGTAAACAAGGATTCCGATCATTTTATCGTAAAAATTTTGTGTTTAATTTAAATAAATGGGGAAGTATTACTTTAAGAAATAAAATATTAACGATTCTTATTCCTTTATTTCTATTAGTGTTTATTTCTGGAACCTTAGGTATGGGTGGAGAAGCGAAAAAGAATTCAGTGAAGGACTATCCAACCGATATAAAAATAAATGGGGAAGAGCAGTCTACTAACAGTAAAATAGCTGAGAAAGATTCTTCAAAAGTTGATACTAAAGAAGAAATTGATACGACTGATGAACAAGGCATTGCATCCACCCAAAAAGAAAAAAGTGTTTCAGATACTACCACTATAAAGAAAACTTATAAGGGTATACTAGCTATTGGAGATTCTTTAATGATAGATGTTGCCTCAAGCTTACAAGAAATATACCCTAATATTACAATAGATGCAAAAATCGGGCGACAAGTCCATCAAGCTGTTAAGTTGGTACCAAATTATGCTGGTTTCAATCAACCAGACAAGGCAGTTATCATTCAACTTGGCACAAACGGATACTTTACCGATACCCAAATTGAGACACTTCTGGGGGCTTTCTCAAATGCCGATATTTATTTAGTAAATACACGAGTACCACGATCATGGGAAAGAAATGTAAATGATGCACTATATAAAAAAGCACAAATGTACGATAATATCACATTAATAGATTGGTATTCCGCAGCGATTAATCATCCGGAATATTTCGAACCTGACGGCGTTCATTTAGTACCTGGAGGAGTTAAAACCTTAACGAACTTAATTCAGCAAGCTATAAATAACGGAACTAGCAAGTTGGCATATCTATAAATAGAAGATACTATATACAATGCTTAATTGTTTAAGAGTTGAACATTTTGTTTTAATAGGGAGCCTCAGTAATATTTCTCTTGATTTATGTTATATAGTAGGACTTTTGAAAAGTCACTCATTATTATGTTTTTAAATGAGTGACTTTTTTTGTGCGCTGTGAGAGCGATCGAGATGGGGAATGGTACGTGATACTAAATCTCGATACGCCTCATAGCGTTATTTTTAATGTAATTGTCTAAATTTATTTTTGGCTTAAAAATTAAAAAACCTAGAAGCTGTGGTACCAATAAGAAATTTTTATCAATTCTATTGATTTAGTTTACATAATATAAATACTGTATTCATAATTTTTTATCGGATATGGGGATTATTCGTACAAATTATGGTAATTATCGTTTACGGTATATTTGCCTATTTATAAAATTTTATCAGTTTGAGGACGATTATAAAAATACAGACACAAAAAAATAACAAACTATTATAATTAAAAGGATTTTAAACGTTCGCGTTTTAGCAACGAAAGTGCTATTCGTCCATCGACTGGATACTTCATGTATGGAGTAAAACACGAACATTAGAGTTAGCGAACTAATAAAGGTTTTTTCAAAAATTTATTGCTTTCTTGACCGAAGAAGGTTATCGGCACGTATTTTACTAAGAATACATTAAATATAGTACTTCATAATTGTAGGGTTCTTACTGATGTTTCACAAATTAAGGAGATATTCTCATTTAGTTCAGATCGCCTCAGGCCTGCTGTTTAGGAATAACTACCGTGAAATGTACAATTAATGATAGAGGTCTTTTATATGTTTATTCTGACAGCCCATGTGGAGTGCATAGTATTGATAGAGAAGAAATAGTCTCATATTAAAGGCTTAGGAGGTTTTTGTGTAAAAATTGAAGTGTGTTTTGTGTTCCCACAGACTAATTATCTTGGGGGAAGTTTGCTTTAGGGGGCCGAACAAATACGCAGAACTATGGATATTTGTGTTAAAATTCGGGTTCTGCGCATAGGTTATTTGAGATATAAGACAATTAGTTTTTTAGAAAATTAGATAGATTAATAATTCAAAACTTCAAGAACTAGAAGAGTTGATGATGCTTTCGAATCTGATACAGTGTTTATTCAATACTCATTTTTATAATTATCCGCCATATTTAAATCTCTATATGAAACTTAAAAAAATTGTTCTGCTACCAATTCTGAAAGAGTTTTAATTCCATAGTCAATTTCATTTAAGGATGCATAAGAATATGATATTCTTAAATATTGATCAGAGTGAAACTCATACAAATCTCCAGGGTGAACAAGTATTTTCCGACTTAAGGCTTTAGTAAAAAGCTGGTACATGGATATACCTTCATTTAACTTAAGCCAGATGAAATATCCGCCCCTAGGGATATTCCATGTACCGATGCCGGTAAAATATTTCTTTAATGCTTCAAGAGCAACATCTCTTCGGATCTTAACATTTTTCCTCATTATTTCGTTATGCTGATAATAAAGACCACTAGAGAATAGTTCTGTGGTTACATTCTGGGAGAGTGAGCTTGTTCCATAATCAGTTTGCATTTTTATATCTGCCAATCTTTCAATGACTTTTTCAGATCCAACAATCCATCCAATCCTGAGACCAGGACTTAAATTCTTCGATATTCCACCAATATATAATACAAGTCCATTGTTATCAAATGCCTTTATTGGCTGTGGGGGTTGTTCATCAAACCAAAGCTCCCTATATACATCATCCTCGATAATTGGCAAACGTTCTCTATCACACGCATCAACAAGCGTTTTTCTTCTTTCAAGTGACATGACACTCCCGCTAGGATTTTGAAAAGTAGGTATTGTAAAAAGCATTGCTCCTTTTCTCCGCCTATGTCGATCAACCAATTCTTTTATTTCTATACCTTCTTCATCCAGCTTAATTCCCGAAAGCTGCATTCCGAAAGATTGAAAGGTTCTAAGAGAGTATAGGTAGGATGGCTTTTCAACATAAACTACTGAGTTCGTGTGTAAAAGTCCAAGGGAAATAAGCTGAAGTGCCTGCGAAACACCAGAGGTAATCAAAACTGAGGATGGCTCAGCTTCTATTCCTATTGTTTTAAGGTATGTGCAGACCTCTCTTCTTAGTTGGATATTTCCTTTTGGTTCTTCATAACCCAGCGATGCCATAGACTTAGACAGTTTTTTTAGTATGCCCTGAATCATTTTGTTAGGTATTAATTCAGGGGAAGGTTCGCAGGATCCCATTCGGATGATATCAGGGTGGAATTCAGCCTGATTGATCTGTTGCATTATATTTTGATTTGGTTGATGTAATCCCGAAGATATATTGGGAAGCCAATTATATGAATGATTAACGGACATTAATGTCCATGTATTGTTTATTACTTTTGTACCTCCACCAGCATTACCGCTAATAAGGCCTTCAGCTGCCAGCTCTTCAAGGGCAGATACTACGGTACTTCTGTTTACACAGAAAATTTCAGAAAGTGTCCGCTGACTTGGCAATTTAAAACCAACTGGCCATTCTCCAGTTGCTATTTTATCTTTTATGAAGTTAACAATCTGTATATTCAATCGATAAGGACTATTTCTATCAGGTCTCCAGTTGATATCCAACATAAAATCCCTCCAAAATCATAGTTCTTTTACAATATCATTTGGTTGGTTAAATAACAACCAAGAATGGTTGGAGACTTTTTGTTGTTGTTTAAATACAATTACATTAACAGATATAAAATTTTAATGGAGAATGATAACTATGGTACCAATAAGAATTCTAAGTGATAATGATGTTAAGACCATTCTTGATATCAAGAATACAGTAGCATGTGTAGAAAAAGCCTATGCGCTTAAAGCCAACAATCAGGTGAGACTATTCTCCATGGTATCTGAGGTGATTTTTGAGGGTAGGGCAGAAATGGATATTAAATCAGGGATGCTTAATGAAGAAGATGTGTTTGGATTAAAACTCGTTTCATGGTTTGGTGAAAATAAAAATCAAGGGCTTCCAGCTATATCAGGGCTGACTATGTTATTTGATTTGAAGAATGGGTTTCCTAAGGCAATGATCAACGCAAGTTATTTGACAGGAATGCGTACTGGAGCAGCAGGTTCAATAGGCGTGAAACACCTGTCAAAACAAGATTCAAAAACACTAATGATTGTAGGTACAGGAGTTCAGGCGATTTTTCAAATTGCAGCCACTCTATCTCAAGTTCAGACAATCAACAAGGTATATATATATGACCCCGTAAAATATGAAAATGCATCAAAATTCCGTTATTCAATAAAGACGGAACTAGATAAAATCATATATGATATCAACGATACTTATAATAAGAGCTGGAAACAAAGAATTGAGTCAGTTCAGTTTGTAGCTGTAGAAAATCCAGTGAAAGCTTTGGAAGAAACCGATGCAGTAATTACGATAACGCCTTCGCGAAAACCACTGATTTTTAAGGAGTGGATTAAGCCAGGCATACATTTCAGCTGTGTAGGGGCAGACATAACTGGAAAACAGGAAATAGATGAAAAAATCTTTGAGGTAGCTTCTGTATATGTAGATGATATTACACAAGCATCCACAGTCGGAGAAACACAAAGTGCTATAAGGGCTGGTATATTAGGCAAAAACAATTTGACTGAAATCGGACAATTCATACTTGGAAATGCGAAAGGACGTACAAGTGATGAAGAAATTACGATTTTTGATAGTACTGGCATAGCATTGCAGGATCTTGCAGTTTCAAAATATATTGTATCAAAAGCAGAAGAAATGAATATTGGGACAATAGTGCAAATATAAAATCGATATACAATCTGGAGGGATTCTATTATGAAGTTAAAAGTTTATACATTAAATTCATTTGCAAAATCCATTGAGGGAGGGAACCCTGCCGGAGTGGTACTTAGCGCTGATTATCTATCAGATGAGGACATGAAAAAAATAGCAGGTATCATCGGTTTTAGTGAGACTGCTTTTGTCATGAAGTCAGATCTTGCTGACTTCAAGGTTAGATTCTTTACACCTAATGAAGAGGTTGATCTTTGTGGCCATGCAACGATAGCAGCGTTCTATATACTTTCAAGCCAAGGATATATTAAACCAGGAAAATATTCTCAAGAAACAAAGGCTGGAATTTTAAATGTAGAAGTAATGGAAGACCTATCAATTATGATGGATCAAAATGCTCCAAGCTATTATGAAATAATAGACAAGGAGGAAATTGCAGATTCCTTAAATATTACTATAGATGAAATGTTGGGGGATCTACCAGTGCAAATTGTATCTACTGGCCTTAGAGATATACTTGTACCGATTAGAAACTTAGATATATTAAATTCTATAAAGCCAGATTTTGAAAAAGTAAAAAATATCAGCGATAAATATAATACCATTGGTTATCATATTTTTACCCTTGAATCACTAAAGGGTTCAAATGCTCACTGTAGAAATTTGGCACCTTTATATGGTATTCCAGAAGAATCTGCAACAGGTACATCCAATGGTGCCCTTTCATGTTATCTGTATAAATACGGTAAAATCAAATCTGAACATGTTATTAATATATCTGTTGAGCAAGGTTACTCTATGAAAAAACCTTCAGAAATAGTTATAGCGTTAACCACTCAAGGGAAAGAAATTATTGAGGTAAAAGTGGGCGGGAAAGCATTGAATTTGTCTGAAACAGAGGTTGAAATATAATTGGAATATAAATTTCAAATAAATTGAAATAATAAGATAGCCGCTGATTCAAAAAACCTGGTATATTTTGTATCCTGTGGTATGGCTTGCAAAATCTGTATTCATATAGTACAGTATGGTTAAAATTTAAATAACTGAACACGATGATGGGAAGTAGTAGCAAGCACGTTTTTTTAGAGAGTCAGCGGGTGGTGGAAGCTGATAAAAGCACTTGTGAATCCGTCCTGGAGTTGCACAGTCGAAGTAATGTAAGTAGGCTGTAGCCGGCTGAAATGCCGTTATGAAATAAGTGGATTAGGTATATGCCTAATCAATTAGGGTGGCAACGCGGGTAGCTCTCGTCCCTTTATAGGGATGGGGGCTTTTTTGTGTTTATTTTTATTCAAAACGGAGCTATTGGAGTCTAGCTTGCAACGCAATTACGTCAAGACTTAATGTATGCAATGTCATTAAACTACTGGAGGTATGACGATGTTAGATATTAAACGCGTGCGCGACAATTTCGCGGAAATTAAAGAAATGTTATTAACA
>NZ_JALIRS010000017.1 GCF_023337795.1 Lysinibacillus sp. BPa_S21
AGCCAGGATCAAACTCTCCATAAAAAGAAATTTGATTAGCTCAAATTGTTTTGCTGGCATCATGTTTGATGTCCAAAATTTTGTTTTGTTCACCAACTCAAGGTTAGCTACTAAAAACTTTATTGATTACGTTTTGCTTGTTCAGTTTTCAAGGTTCATTTCGTTACTGTTTTCTCAACAGCAACTCTTATATAATATCACACTACCAACTTGATGTCAACAACTATTTTTAATTTTTATTGTTTCGTCATTAGTTATCTTAGCGACTTGTATTATATTACACTCATAATATAAAAAGGTCAACACTTTTTCTAATAAAATTTAATACTTTTTCATTCCATTGAAAAGCTTCCTATTTATATATGCTTATAAAATAATTATAAATAAACTCTCATCTTAAGCTAATTTAACCTTTTTTACTATCTAAAATAAAATTTTATCATAACCTTACATAAAAAATTAATAGATTTCACAAAAAAACTCGGTATATAGACCGAGTTTTTTAAAACGGAAAGAAAAATGGAATAGCTAGCATCATAACAATGAACATAATAATCTGTAACGGGATTCCGATTTTCACAAAATCCATAAATTTATAACCACCAGCTGTCATCACAAGCGCATTAGTCGGGGAAGCAATTGGTGTGACAAACGCCATACTTGCCGCTACAGCAACAGCAATCATAAATGTCGTCGGACTTGCTTCCATTGCAATCGCTGCATTCATAGCGATTGGTGCAAACAAAACAGCAGTTGCCGTATTACTAATAAATTGTCCAAAAATAGCTGTTAAAATATATATGCCAACTAGCACTCCATAGGGTCCATAATCTCCAAGTGCGTTAATTATACCGTCAGATAAAATAACCATACCACCCGTTTTCTCCAATGCAGTCGCCATCGGAAGCATCGCAGCAACAAGCACAATACTTTCAAAATTCATATTGCTGTATGCATCCTCCATATTACGTAGACAACCGGTTAATATCATCAATACGGCACCAATCATAACAGAAATAACAGCAGGGAAAATTTCAAAAGCCATTAACACAATCATCAAAAGCATAATGACTCCGGCAATACCGGCTTTACCTGTTGCCGCCGCTACACTCGCATGCTCTTTCGGCTGGCCAACAACAACGACATCCTGCGTTTCCCTTGCAAGTAATAGAATCTCATCCCATGCACCTTGCACTAAAATGGCATCTCCAAACTTCAATTTATGCTTCACCATATCTTGAAGTTTATAGCCACCTCTACGATTAATGCCAATTATATTAAGATTATATTTTTCTCGGAAGCCCAGGGCGCTAACAGTCTTATTAATAAAACTGGAATTTGGCGTTAATAATACCTCTGCAATACCAAGATGCTTTGATACCAATTCATCAGCCTCTCCCTCTGCTAGTTCCTGCATCTCCAGGCTATAATCCGAAGCAAAGCGACGAATGTTATCTTCCTCACCTTGAACATACAATTCATCTTTGGCATGTATCACACTAGTCGGACCTGCCATCTCCTGATATGTCACCGGTAAAAAATTAATACCTTCTTGAGATCGACGGTGAATTTTCATCATACAAAGCGTATATTTAGCCGGCAGCTTTAATTCTGCTAATGTTGCATCAATAATCGGCGAACCCTCAGGTACAAATACTTTAAACAAACGATTGTTTAAATCATATTGCTTAATAATTTTCTTTGGCGATAGTTGATAGTCAGCTTTTGATTGTGTACGATTTTTTTCATTTGGCAAAAGAATATTACGCACGAGTACTAAATAGACAATACCAACAATCATTCCTACAATACCGATGGGTGTCACTTCAAAAAAACCTAGTTTATGATAGCCACGATCTACTAATAACTGACTGACAATTAAATTTGTTGGTGAAGCAATTAATGTCATAAGCCCAGAAAGACTCGCAACATAAGAAAGTGGTAGCAAGAATTTCGAAGGACTCTCCTTCATACTAATAGCAATACTAACTACGATAGGCATCATTAATGCTACAGTACCTGTATTACTCATGAAGGCACCTACAGTCCCTACAATAATGAGCAATAACACAAATAACTTTAACTCACTATCACCTGACCATTTCAACAATAGTCGCCCCGCCATCCCTGCAAGTCCTGTGCGTAAAATACCTGCGCCCACAACAAATAACCCCGCAATCATTAAAACTACAGAGTTCGAGAAGCCAGCAAGCGCCTCTGTTGGCGTTAAAATATCAGTCATAACAAAGGCAAGAAGTGACACAATGGCAACTAAATCTGCTCGCAATTTATTTGTTACAAATGCAAAAATTGTCGCCCCTAAAATAAGAAATGTTAATGTAAGCTGCACATCTAAGAATTCCTTTCTAACATTAAATTGTCTTTACAAAAGGTTATACACAAATCGTTTTGTAAAGCACAATGCCTGTTTCTATATCACTTAGATTTATTATATCTTACCCTTTACTATAAATGAGAAAGTTCACCATCTTTTCGAAATAAAAGACTCATCCTAGGTTGATCACTTCCCCATTTCGTGTAAGCTAATCCCACAGGAGCTACTGTCCGCGAAAAATCAGCAGCCCCTTTATCCTTTATTTAACAATCCTTGAATTACAACGGGATACGTAAGGAAAGCATAACAGTTCCTTACAATTGCTACATAACGAGGTCCACCTAATGCATTGCCATACCTAACTTATTTACGATAAAGGTTATGCTCCTTAATATAGTCATAACAAGCATCAGGCAATAGATATTTGGGTTCACCGCCCATTGCGAATTCTTCTCGAATATAAGTTGAGCTAATTTCCATCGCTAAGCCTTTGTCGATCAAATGAAATCTTCCATCATCATGATTTCTCAAAATTGGAGAACGGCTAATTGTTGATAACATATCGACCCCATGCCTTGCCATGACAATAAAATGATTCTCAGCTACTAACGCTTCTCCTTTTTTCCACAATCCCGCGCCAATATCAACTAATAAATCGGCTCCCATAATAAAATGAATTTCATCATTCGGGTGTTGTTTTCTAAAATATTTCATCGTATCATATGTGTAAATATTCCAGCCTTCTTGCTCCATTTCATATGAATCTGCAATAAAACGTTCATCCTTTGCAATAGCTAGCTGTAACATATTCCAGCGATGCGTATTGTCTGTTTTAATCTCCTTATCCTTTCGTTTATTTGAACATGGTAAAAAAATCACTTTATCTAATTTGCAACGATGCGCAACTGTGCTTGCGGTCCAAAGATGGACATTTGTAATTGGATCAAAAGACGATCCGTAAATCCCTATTTTCGCCATTATCTATCCCTCCGTTCCACTACTCCCATTCACCATCTTCGCTACTTTTTCTTTAATTTCTTTAATTCTCATCATTTTGTTATCCCAGCACGCTTGACTTAAATCTACGGGATACTCTTCTGGATTCATTGTTCTTTTGTACTCACTCCATAGTAGATGTAAATTTTCTTCTACATATGCTTGAATTTCTTGAAGTGTCGGTTCTTTGTAAAGAATAGATCCATTTACTACCATATCATGATGTAATTCTTTTGCCGTAAAATTCGTCACAAATTTACTGTTATAAGTATGCACAGGATGAAACATTCTCAAGCGATTTTCCTCTTGCGGGTTTTCGTAGTCTAATGCAATATAATCCCCTTCCGCATGACCATTTTCTTTATTAATAATTCTATAGATTCGTTTACGGCCTGGAGTAGTTACTTTTTCAGGATTCCCAGAGATTTTGATGGTATCAACCATTTTCCCGTTTTCATCTTCGATAGATACTAATTTATATACCCCTCCAAGGGCTGCTTGATCGTAAGCTGTGATCAACTTAGTTCCGATTCCCCACGTATTAATTTTAGCCCCTTGTGACTTCAAATTTATAATTGTGTATTCATCTAAATCATTAGACGCTATAATCTCCGCTTCAGTGAAGCCAGCTTCATCTAGCATTTTCCTTGCTTCTTTTGAAAGATACGCCAAGTCTCCACTGTCCAAACGAATTCCTATAAAATTAATGTTATTTTCGAACTCCTTTGCGACCCGAATTGCATTAGGGACACCCGAACGTAATGTATCATACGTATCTACTAAGAAAACACAATCTTTATGTGTACTTGCATACTTTGTAAATGCCGTGTATTCATCACGATATGCCTGTATCATGGCATGTGCATGAGTCCCTGATACAGGGATACCAAATAATTTTCCAGCTCTTACATTGCTAGTTGCAGAAAATCCACCAATATAAGCTGCACGAGTTCCCCAAATCTCTGCATCAAATTCATGCGCCCGACGTGTCCCAAATTCCATCGCTACAGCCTTTCCGATCACCTGTTTAATGCGCGAAGCTTTCGTCGCGATAAGAGTTTGGTAATTTACAATATTCAATAGAGGCGTTTCAATTAATTGAGCTTCTGCCAATGGCGCTTCAATTCGTAAAATAGGTTCATTGGCAAATACCAATTCACCTTCCTTCATTGCAGAAATAGTGCCTGTAAATTTTAGACTTTGAAGGTATTTAAGAAACGCTTCTGAATATTTTCCTTCCTCGCGTAAATATTGAATATCACTACTAGAAAAACCGAAGCTTTTGATAAACTCCATAATCTTTTTTAAGCCTGCAAATATCGCATAGCCATTCCCGAACGGAAGTTGTCGAAAGTACAGTTCAAAAACTGCTGTTCGATTTTGAGTACCATCGTTCCAGTAAGTTTCCACCATATTTATTTGATATAAGTCCGTGTGCAACATTAAGCTATCGTCTGCATATTTCATTTCCTTCTCCTCCGTTTAAATAATAATAGCACCGAGAGAATGCTCGAAATGGCCTAACGCCCACTCATGCCCAGCTTGATTAAAAGACGCTACTGCATTTTTATGAATAACAATGTTAAATCCATTATTATAGGCATCTACCGCTGTATGCAGTACACAAATATCTGTACATACACCTATTAAATGCAGTTCTGTAATGTCTCTTTCACGCAATTTAATTTCTAAATCCGTTCCTGCAAACGCAGAATATCTTGTTTTATCTAAGTAATAGACATGATTTGCATCTCTATTTTCTTCATATAGTTCTTTTAAGGAGCCATACAACTCTCTTCCCTTTGTACCTCGAATATTATGAGGAGGAAAAAGCTTAGTTTCCGGATGATAGCTACCTTCTTTTTCGTGAACATCAATCGCAAAAACTACAAAATCTCCATTTGAGATAAAATCCTTTGTTAATTGTGTATTTACCTGTTCCAATAATTGCCCCGGTTTTCCGCAAGTTAGAGCTCCATCTGATGCTACAAAATCCACTGTATAATCAATATTAATCAATGCACGTTTCGACATGATTTCATCACTCCACTTTCTTCTTAATTAATAATTCACAAATTACAAATTACTATATTGAAAATTTATTAGGAAAGACAGATGCTTTCCTAATGATAAATTGACTCTACGATTTCACAGTCATTAAACGTATATAATTGCGATGGTCTAAATGAATTTCTTTTCGTTTTCTTCGGTTTCCCTTCTTCATCTAAAACTTTTTCAATAAAAGGCAACTTGGGCGCTTTTGTAAAGAACACAGAGTCATTTGAAATGCGCGGATCATCCCCCACTGTCAATAAAACTCTCTGTAGTTCAGATAAAGTAAATTCTTCCGGTAAAAAGTTTTTGGCAACAGTTGTTTGTACCATATCTTTCTTAATAAATTTTAAGGCGTCTGAAATAATTTTCCTATGATCAAAGGCCAATTCAAGTGTGAAAACCTCACTTATATTGTATAGCTCTACTTCCACCGCATCATCATTGGCCTGACGCTGATCAATATACGTTTCCGGAACAATGGCATAAAAAGCATTTGAAATCATCCAACCTCGGGGATCACGCTCTACATCATCGTAGACACCAAAGTGTTTAACGTGTAGACCATCTACATTCGTCTCCTCTTTCAATTCTCTTTTAGCAGCCATAATGGCAGTTTCCCTTTTTGTCGCATCTACAAATCCACCAGGAAGCGCCCATTTTCCACCTTCAATATTCGGATTACCTTCATGATCTTGATCAGCTCGTTTAATCAACATGATTTTCAGCGTCATCATCGGTGGTGCTTTTTCCTCTATCTTTTCAGATGTTATTGTAAAAATTGCAATGTCTGATGTATACCCATCAGGTGTTAAATATTTTGAGGAATCATAATTCGCAAGAACTTCTTCTTGTGAACGGTATTTTGTCATTTTAATAAAACTCCTTTGATTCAATGTTTTTACAGAAATGATGATAAAGGTCCTTATGAAGTGTAATGACTTCTTATGGCCGCACGAGTATTCGCTTCGCTCCTTCCGCACGTATAAACTTAAATACTTTATACAATCTTCCGCAAATAACCTTCAGTAATTCGTAATTCCACAATTACTATTTAATGATATGATAACTTTTCCAATTAACAATTTCAACTCTTTTTATACAAAATGAGAATAAAGATAGCGGGGCATGAAAAAAAGCATAAACAAAGCATCTCTGCCTTATTTATGCCTTTTCTATGATTTAATTCACTAGTTGATTTTTCAAAAGAATACCATCTTGTACGACAACTCGCCCATTTTTAATGACAGTATTCGTATGATTCATGCCATAGAAATATTGCAACTGCTTATAATTAGCAACATCCAATATAATGACGTCAGCTTGTTTGCCCACTTCTAGAGAGCCAATTTGATGTCCACGGTTAAGTGCATACGCCGCGTTAATAGTTGTCGCCGTTAACACTTCCTCTAGTGTCATACCCATGTGCATACAAGCTAAATTCATGATAAAGGGCAGACTCATCGTTGGCGATGAACCAGGGTTAAAGTCAGTTGATATAGCTACAGGTACCCCTTCATCAATCATTAGACGTCCCCTTGCGAATGGCGCACGTAAGAAGAATGCTGTACCAGGTAGCAACACCGCAATCGTGCCCGCTTCAGCCATTTTTTGTATACCCTCATCAGAAGCAACCAATAAATGCTCTGCCGAAATTGCCCCTACTTCCGCAGCAAGTTCTGCTCCCTTATAAGGTTCAATCTCATCTGCATGTATTTTCGGTGTTAACCCCAACGCTTTCCCGGCCTCTAAAATACGTTTTGATTGCTCTGGCGTAAATACACCTTTTTCACAAAATACATCATTGAATTCCGCAAGGTTTAGCTCAGCTACTTTCGGTAGCATGTCATGAATGACGACATCGACAAATTCATCCTCACGTCCCTTATAATCACGTGGCACCGCATGCGCCCCCATAAAGGTACTCACAACATCGATGTCATGTGTTGCTTGCAATTCCTTTGCTACTTCAAGCTGTTTCTTTTCAGTTTCCCAATCCAAACCATAGCCTGATTTTGCCTCAACCGTTGTGACACCATGCTTTAAAAACACATCTAAATGATTCATCGTTTTTCTATATAGATCGTCAAATTTAGTTTCTCTTGTCCGTTTTGTTGTAGCATGGATTCCGCCACCAGCATTCATAATTTCCATGTATGTGGCGCCATTGAGTCGCATATTAAACTCCTGCTCACGTGTACCGCCATGCACTAAATGTGTATGACAATCAACGAGCCCCGGCATAACAATCTTACCTGAAGCGTCAATAACCTCAGCCATCTTTACAAGATCCGGGAAATCCGCTTCTAGCTGTGCAAGTGACCCTACTGCAACAATGCTATTTCCCTCCATTAACACACTGCCATTTTCCTCTATTGCAATATCACGCATTTGTTCCTTTGTACGAGGACCTTGTACGGCACTTTTTAACGTTATCACTTCATTGGCGTTTTTGATTAAAATGGTCACTTAGCATCATCCTTTAGCATTGGTATACGTACACCTTTGTTCTTTGCTGTATTTATAGCAATGTCATAGCCTGCGTCTGCGTGACGCACAACACCCATTCCTGGATCCGAAATTAACACTCGCGCAATTTTCTCAGCTGCTAGCTCAGAACCATCCGCTACTAACACTTGGCCAGCATGTTGCGAATAACCCATTCCTACACCACCACCGTGATGCACACTTACCCAGCTTGCACCACTGGCTGTATTAACAAGTGCATTTAGAATTGGCCAATCAGATACTGCATCTGAGCCATCAAGCATACCCTCTGTTTCTCGATTTGGTGATGCAACGGAGCCTGAGTCTAGATGATCTCGACCAAAGACAATTGGCCCCGATAACTCACCATTCGCCACCATTTCATTAACCTTCAACGCAAAACGATGACGATCTCCATAACCTAACCAGCAAATTCGAGCCGGTAACCCTTGCCATTTAACCATTTGTTGTGCCATATCAATCCAATTCACAAGACCTTCATCTTCCGCAAACATTTCTTTGGCAAGTGCATCTGTTTTATAAATGTCCTCAGGGTTACCTGAAAGTGCAGCCCAACGGAATGGTCCTTTCCCCTCACAGAATAATGGACGAATATATGCTGGAACAAAACCAGGGAAATCAAAGGCATTTGTTACCCCCATCTCCTTGGCATAAGCACGAATATTATTACCATAATCAAATACTTCTGCACCTGCTTGTTGGAATTCAAGCATTGTACGAACATGCTCAGCCATCGTCTCTTTAGCTCTTCGCTCATACGTTTTCACATCACTTTTACGCAATTCAAGCGCTTCCTCAAACGTCATACCATTTGGAACATAGCCATTTATCGGATCATGCGCAGATGTTTGGTCCGTTACAAAATCAGGGATAATTCCACGATTCAATAGCTCACGGTTAACGTCTGCACAGTTACCAACAAGACCGATAGACGCAGGTTCTTTTTGGTCACGAAGTTTATTGACTAATTCAATAGCTTCATCTACTGTCTCCACTAGATAGTCACAGTACCCCTCTTTTATTTTACGTTCGATTCGAGCACGATCTACTTCCACTACTAAAATGACAGCACCAGCCATTTTCCCAGCTAAAGGCTGTGCACCACTCATACCACCCATACCACCTGTAAGGATGAATTTGCCTCGTAAATCTGCTGTGCCAAATACTTTTTTGCCTGCCTCTACGAATGATAAGTATGTTCCTTGCAAAATCCCTTGTGCTCCAATATAAATCCAGCTACCAGCCGTCATTTGACCGTACATCATTAAATCACGGTCCTCTAATTCATAAAAATGCTCCCAATTTGCCCACGCAGGCACCAAATTAGAATTCGCAATTAATACCCGCGGTGCATGTTCATGCGTACGGAATACTGCCACTGGTTTTCCTGATTGAATAAGAAGTGTTTCATCATTCTCTAATTCTTTTAAGGACGCAATAATTTGTTCATAACTTTCCCAATTACGCGCAGCTTTACCGATTCCACCATAGACGATTAGCTCATCTGGATTTTCTGCTACTTCAGGATCTAGATTGTTCATTAACATACGCATTGCAGCTTCTTGTGTCCAACCTTTACATGATAATTCATTCCCACGTGGTGCACGAATATTTGTTTTAACTACCATTAAAAACACGCTCCTTTAAAATAGTAAAAATGCTATCGGTGTTACGATGACTAAAGTTAATACGACACGCTCAAACCAAATGAGTAAAATTTGGCGCAACGACAATGGAATTTCAGATGATAAAATAAGTGGAATAACGGCTGAAAAGAACAATATTGCCGATATTGATACAACCGCCACAATAAATTTCGTCACAAGTGTTGCTTGTGTGACAACAAGTGCTGGTAAAAATACTTCTGCTAACGATAATGACAGTGCTTTTGCTGCTAAATATGGCTCTGGAACTTGCAACAAATATGTGAATGGTACAAAAATATACGCAAGCCAATCAAAAATTGGTGTATATGTTGCAAGTACAAGCCCTAGCAGACCAATTGACAGAATCGACGGAATAACCCCCATCGCCATGATGAAGCCATCCTTTAAATTCATCCATAAAATTTTAGATAAAGGTGGATTTTGATCAACCGCATCCATCGCTTGATGCCACGCTTCTTTAAAGCGATCCTTCTTGACAATCTTTTCTGGCATCGGCGTCGTACCCTTGTAGTATTCATCCCTCATTGAACGAAGCGGATAAATGCGCGCCGTTAACGCAGTGACCACAAATGTTACAACGAGCGACACCCAGAAAAACGCATTCCAATGCTGCATAATATCTAGCGTACTTGCAATTACGACCATGAACGTTGCCGATACTGTCGAGAACCCTGTTGCAATTATTGCGGCTTCCTTCGCTGTATAACGACCTTCCATATAAACTCGGTTCGTTAAAAGTAAGCCAACCGAATAACTGCCGACAAATGAGGCCACTGCATCCACTGCTGAACGTCCAGGTGTTTTAAAAATAGGCTTCATAAACGGCTGTGTTAAAACACCGATATATTCAAGTAACCCATAGCTTACTAGAAGTGCTAAAAACAAAGATCCAATCGGGATTAGTACCCCTACCGGCTTAATAAGCTTCTCCATTAAATACGGACCGATACTTTCATTGGCGAGCCATCCAGGAGCTATATTAAAAATTAATAAAATCCCGGCAACCATACCGCCCACTTTAAAAATTGACAATACAATATTGACTATTGACTTATTCCATTTCTTAGTAAGGAATGGATGAATCGCTCCACCTACAAGCATTATGAGCACATAAACAGTTACAAGTAGGGGTGCTTCGGTACGAATAAAGTTCACAATGTGATCAATTAAAATTGTATTCTTCCCTTGCCATCCAAACGATATGAAGAAACTGAATATTCCGACCAAACTGCATGCAATCATCTTCAAAGCGGAGGAGACTCGAAATTGCGAGTCTTGCCTCAGCTCTTGTTGCTGAAACTCCATACCATTCCCCCTTGACCGTTAATAGTAAAAGCTTTTTCTACTAGTACGCCCTGTCAATCCAGACTAGTTGAACATTTTTTCAGATTTCCTATAGGAAGTTATCGCTTTATGGTTTACACATAGTCATTTAATAGATCATCACTTGTTAACAAATACTGCGAAAGCGCTTCAATTTCATCGCCAATTGGTTGATCCGCTAACAATGGTGGACAAAATTCACGAACTTTTTCTAAAAACTTGCGCGTTGTTGGAGATAACTGCTCTTCTGCTTTATCCAAATGGATCGCCTGCGAAGCACAAATCATTTCTATTGCAATAACACGAGCCGCATTGTGTACGATTTGGCGTACTTGGCGGGCAGATGTTGTTCCCATGCTCACATGGTCCTCTTGGTTACCTGATGTCGGTATAGAATCTACACTTGAAGGATGTGCCAATACTTTGTTTTCAGATACGATAGAGGCAGCTGTATATTGAGCAATCATTAGTCCACATTCAATACCAGGATTTGTCGCTAAAAATGGCGGCAATCCTTCATTAAGCTGTGGATTAACCATGCGTTCTGTACGTCGCTCAGAAATATTAGCCCATTCACTTACACCGACCTTTAAAAAGTCCATTGCTAATGCAATTGGTTGACCGTGGAAATGCCCACCAGATAATACTTCTCCATTTTCTAAAACAATTGGATTATCTGTTGTTGCATTCATTTCAGTTTTCACGCGGTCCTCGGCATAGAAAAACGACTGCCATGAAGCACCATGCACTTGTGGAATGCAACGTAGTGAATAGGCATCCTGCATGCGGATTTCACCTTGCTTTGTCACACGTTTACTTCCATCAAGCCACTTACGGATTCGTCCGCCAACAAGCTCTAATTCTGGGTGTGGCCTTACCGCTAAAAGCGCTGGATCAAATGCTGAAGTAATCCCTTTCAGTGATTCAAGTGTCAAACTCGCTGCCATATCTGCCGCTAGCCCAATACGCTCTGCCTCGTTCACTGTTAAAACTCCGATACCCGTCATTGCTTGTGTACCATTTACAAGCGCTAACCCTTCCTTAGCCTGTAGTCGGACAGGTGTTAGTCCGGCTCGCTGCAACGCCGCACTGCCGCTCATAACCTCTCCATTAAACTCCGCCTTACCTTCACCTACTAGTACTAAAGCCAAATGTGATAACGGCGCTAAATCTCCACTTGCTCCAACTGAACCTTGAGATGGTACAACCGGATGGACCCCTTTATTAATAAAATCCAATAGTAGCTGCACTGTTTCCAGACGAATTCCTGAAAAACCACGAGCTAAAGCATTGGCACGTAAAACCATCATGGCACGCACCACATCTGTTGGGAACGGTGCACCGACACCCGTTGCATCTGAGCGCAATAAATTTAACTGTAAAAGTTCAATGTCATCCTCTTCAATCTTTATATTACTTAGCTTTCCAAAGCCTGTATTCACACCATAAATCGTTTGCCCCTCAGCTAAACGCTTTTCAATTCGTTCCCTACTTAAACGTATACGCTCCACACTATCTTGAGAAAGAGCTACCGTGGCACTACCGTCTACAATTTTCCCTATTTGTTGTCTTGTTAATGTCTTGCCATCGAGTTCAATAATAGACTTCATAATAATGACATCCCCCTGTTTTCTTAGAGCTATGTAAAAATGCTGTTAATCCATTTCGCTATCGCTACAAAAAATAAATAACAATAACGCTAACTCCATTGTACTAACTCCTTTTTTCAGAAAATAGGGAATTTTAAAAGAGAAAACATGAATTATTTCAGAATTTTTGTTATTTTAATAATATAATAGTATTTTTTTATGAAACTAGAAAATTTTAAGGGAGGTTTGCCGTTTTGAAGTTGTTATTAATTGATAGAGACTCCACTGATCTTTCAGGAATCCGTTGGTTTTTACATACATATTTTCCTGGCGATGTAACGATTGAAATAAGTACAACTATTAATGAAGCACTTCAAAGTATCCAGCAATTTGAGCCTGAGGTGATACTACTCAATATTGACCTATTCTCGAATAATCGTTTAACTGCACTTTATCGTGTTTTACAAAAACATTCCGGAACTATTTTAGCTATGACAACAGAGCCATTGTTTAAAAATGCATTAAAAGCAATCGACTTACAGGTCGCACATCTCTTCGTTAAACCAATTGATTTAGAAGTATTAAAGCAAAAACTCACCGCTATTTCCCTTCGAACACCCAAGGCAGAAATAGTGTATCAAGAAGCTACAGATGAATCTTTTTACTATCAACTTTTTTTAGATAGTAAAACTAATACGCTAGAGCCAAATATCCATTTCACAATGATCGAGCCCGAGCATTCCGAAATGTTTACCAAACTATACAACTGGCTTCAGCAAACGCCTATTTATTCTAGTATGAGGATTTATCCTTTATCAGAAAAAATTGTTTGTCTATTCCAAACAAATGATTTAGAGAAGGATGTTCGTACATTAATGAAGGAATGGCGAGTAACAAATAATAGCTCTTTAAATATCGGCATTTATGATGGGGAACCGACTACCATGAAGAATATGTATACCTTAACAAAGCGGGCACTCCATCAAAGCTTTTACGAAGGCTATGGACACATTTTTTATGCAAGCAAACAATTGGAAACACAGCCCTTCGATCCTTTGCTAACACCCGAAGAACAACAATTACTAATAAGTAGTTTAGAGGACGGCAATATTGAGGCTGTCAAAGCATTTTTATATCGACTATCTAACGAGGGAATTTATTACAAGCAAGATGACTTACGTATTCATCTAACAAGTGTTTTGGCACAAATTCGACGCTTTATGCTGAAGTATAAATTACATGAAAAAGCCGCAATTGAGCAAAATTATCGTCAGCTTTTCCATTTAATTATTGAACATCCTATATTTTATACCATTCTAAATAGCATCATATCATTTACACAAAGACTGATTGAATTAGCTCGTGAGGCACGAATGGAAAAACGGGCTGACTATGTAGAACTGGCCATAGAAATTATCGACCAACAATTTCAGGATAGTGGGTTATCTTTACCTTTCGTCGCCCATAAATTAGGGATTAGCCCCAATTATTTAAGTACCATTTTTTCAAAGAAGCAAGGCTTGCCATTGAAGCGCTACCTACAGCAGGTCCGCATTCATAATGCTACAAAGATGCTTGTGGAAACGGATTTTGCTATTAGTGAAATTGCCTATTTAAATGGTTTTGATGATTCGAATTATTTCATTAAAATTTTTAAACAGCACATCGGAATTACGCCTCATCGTTATCGTAAAGCGTAAATGGGCTCAATGGATTCTTTACGTTCGACTTGCGCTTTGGGAGAAAGTGTTTTTATGCTTCATCCTTCGGTCCTCTACTAGCTTGCTTCAGAGGACCGGTAGTCTCCTAGTCTTCATTGCCATCAATATTTTTTCAATTAACATATTTTATTTTCAATAATAATAAATAAACAAGAGAATTCTTTTTAATTTCTTTTATTCTTGTTCTCTCTCTTCTTTATAACTTATTCAAATAATTCTCGAAAACGTTTAGAAAAACTAAATTTGTGGTAAAAACTATTCATAAATTCTATAAATCTAGCATATATTTATAGTTTATATCTTACTATAAGAATTCTTTAACGATAATTATTATAATTTACTAGCAATTCTAGTTTGTATTTGTTATAGTTATTGATGAAGAGTTTGACTCACAATTTTCTTTAGGAGGTAAACTAATATGACAAACGGAAATGATCGTAGCCGTCGATTTACAACAGCAGGTGGTGCTCCAGTAGTAAGCAACCACGATTCAATGTCAGCAGGTCCTCGTGGTCCTCTATTACTCCAGGATGTATGGCTAGTTGAGAAATTAGCAAACTTCAATCGTGAAGTTATTCCTGAACGTCGTATGCATGCTAAAGGTTCAGGTGCATTCGGTACTTTCACTGTAACGCATGATATTACTAAATATACAAAAGCAAAAATTTTCTCAGAAGTTGGGAAAAAGACTGAAATGTTCGCACGCTTCTCAACAGTTGCAGGTGAACGTGGTGCAGCAGATGCTGAGCGCGATATTCGTGGCTTTGCACTTAAATTCTATACTGAAGAAGGTAACTGGGATTTAGTTGGTAACAACACACCTGTATTCTTCTTCCGTGATCCTTTACACTTTACAGATTTAAACCACGTTGTAAAACGTGACCCACGTACAAATATGAAAAACGCGAATTCAAACTGGGATTTCTGGACTTCATTACCTGAAGCGCTTCACCAGGTAACAATCGTCATGTCTGACCGTGGTATTCCGTCTGGATACCGCAACATGCATGGTTTCGGTTCTCATACTTATAGCTTTATTAATGCCGAAAATGAGCGCGTATGGGTTAAATTCCACTTCCGTACAGAGCAAGGCATTAAAAATTTAACTGGTGCTGAGGCTACTGAAGTAATCGGTAATGACCGCGAATCTTCACAACGCGATCTTTATGAGGCAATTGAAAAAGGCGATTTCCCTAAATGGAAAATGTACATTCAAGTAATGACAGAGGAACAAGCTCGAGAATTACCGTATAACCCATTTGATTTAACAAAAGTATGGTATAAAAAAGACTTCCCATTAATTCCTGTGGGTGAATTCGAGTTAAACAAAAATCCGGACAACTACTTTGCTGAAGTTGAACAAGCTGCATTTGCCCCATCTAACATTATCCCTGGTATTAGCTTCTCTCCAGACAAAATGTTACAGGGTCGTATCTTTGCGTATGCAGATGCACAACGCTACCGTTTAGGTGTAAACCACTATATGCTTCCTGTAAACGCACCAAAATGCCCATTCCGTTCATTCCACCGCGATGGTGCTATGCGTTTCGATGGCAACCTTGGTTCAACTTTAGGTTACGAACCAAATAGCTATGGTGAATGGGAGCATAATTTAGACTATAAAGAGCCTGAATTACGTATTGACGGTCATGCCGGTATCCATGACTTCCGTGAAGATGACAACAACTACTTCGAGCAGCCAGGTAAACTATTCCGCCTAATGACTGCCGAAGAGCAACAACGCCTATTCGAAAATACTGCTAATGATATGGCATCAGTTGAAGAGTTCATCAAACGTCGTCACATCCTTCACTGCTATTTAGCTGATCCAGCATATGGTGAGGGTGTAGCAAAAGCTATGGGTCTTTCATTAGAAGGTATGGACCTTTCAAATCCATACGAAAAACAAGCAACAAACGTTTAATTCTCCACTTATTATTGATATCCAAATCCAACTTTTCCTCCATGTGAAGGCATCTTCACATGGAGTTTTTTTATCTTAATTACAAAATAAGGATTCATCACTATAATGTGTGGTTGATTTCCGTTCCGACTGGGCGCTTTGCCGCTGCCGCTTCGCTTTCGCGCAGATAAAACATTTGTTGCTGACGCTTCGCTTTCGCTACAGAAAACATTTGTTGCTGTCACTTCGTTACACTACGCTTTCGCACAGAGCAAAGCTTCCTGGGGGCGTCGGGGCAACAGATGTTTTTTGCGCGAAAGCGTAGTGTTAACGCAGCGGCAGCAGCAGGATGTTGGTCACGAAGGCGTTATCACAGGATGTGATGCTCTTAGCCTTAGTTCCCCTATCGCTGATCCCCAAGGAGTCGCCCAGCCTCCACTCCAATCAACTTATATCAACGCATCACTTCCACGCAGATAAACAATGCGTCCGGATTTTAATTGTGCCTGCGCAATTCATTCCTTTGAAAATCCGTGACCCGCCGAAGGTTTTATCTTCATTAATTAGGTGTTTGCACAACCATAGAAAGGGAACCACATCCGCATTCATCTCCTCACCTTTGGCATTAACCAAAATGAAGCTTGTGCCTAATTTAGACACAAGCCCATTCTAATAATTATTGATAAATTTGACTGCCTGCTTTTTTAAATTCCTCGGCCTTTTCCTGCATCCCTTGGTGAATCGCTTCAGTCGTATTTAAGTCTTTTTCTTTTGCATAATTACGAATATCCTGTGAGATTCTCATACTGCAAAACTTAGGTCCACACATTGAACAGAAGTGCGCCGTTTTTGCCCCTTCCGCAGGCAAGGTTTCATCATGATATTCGACTGCACGTTCTGGATCCAGCGATAGGTTGAATTGATCGCGCCAGCGGAATTCAAAGCGTGCCTTAGATAGTGCATCGTCACGCTGCTGTGCTCCCGGATGCCCCTTCGCTAAATCTGCAGCGTGTGCAGCAATTTTATACGTAATAACCCCTACACGAACATCCTCGCGATTCGGTAAACCAAGATGCTCTTTTGGCGTCACATAACATAGCATTGCCGTACCATACCAGCCTATCATTGCAGCACCGATGGCCGATGTAATATGGTCATAGCCAGGAGCAATATCTGTTGTCAGGGGCCCTAAAGTATAGAAAGGGGCTTCCTTACACACTTCTAACTGCTTATCCATATTTTCTTTAATCAGATGCATCGGCACATGCCCTGGCCCTTCCACCATCACTTGGACATCATGCTCCCAGGCAATTTGCGTTAATTCTCCTAACGTTTCTAGCTCTGCAAACTGAGCCTCGTCATTTGCATCCGCAATAGAACCAGGACGTAAACCGTCACCTAAAGAGAAGGCAACATCATAGGTTTTCATAATTTCACAAATTTCTTCAAAATGAGTATATAAGAAGCTCTCTTGATGGTGATATAAACACCACTGAGCCATAATCGAGCCTCCCCGAGACACTATGCCTGTTACACGACTAGCCGTTAATGGCACATAACGCAGCAATACCCCTGCATGAATCGTGAAGTAATCAACGCCTTGCTCAGCCTGTTCGATTAACGTATCACGATACACCTCCCACGTTAAATCCTCTGCCACACCATTTACTTTTTCTAGCGCTTGATAAATCGGTACCGTCCCTACTGGCACCGCGGCATTACGGATAATCCATTCACGTGTCGTATGAATATGCTTACCAGTTGATAAATCCATAATGTTATCAGCACCCCAGCGTGTAGCCCACGTCATTTTTTCTACCTCTTCCGCAATAGAGGATGACACCGCCGAATTGCCGATATTGGCGTTAATTTTTACGTGGAAATTACGTCCAATAATCATTGGTTCGGCCTCAGGATGATTAATATTTGATGGCAAAATAGCACGCCCTGCCGCAATCTCTGAGCGCACGAATTCAGGGTCCATATTTTCACGAATCGCCACAAATTCCATTTCTGGAGTAACAATCCCCTTTCGAGCATAGTGAAGCTGCGTTATATTTTTACCTTTCTTCGCACGCAAAGGCTTTCTAGATAAATCAGGAAAAACGTTTTCTTTCATTCGTGGATCATCAGCATTACGGAATCCATTGTCTTCTGGCTTGATCGTACGACCTTCGTATTCTTCAACGTCACCCCGTTCTCTAATCCATGCACTACGTAAAGCTGGCAATCCTTTCGTAATATCCACCTTATACGCTGGATCAGTGTATGGACCACTCGTATCATAAACACGTACTGGCGCATTTTCCTCTTCCCCAAAGTCTCCTGTCGTCGGACTTAATGCAATTTCACGCATTGGCACTAAAATATCTGGTCGTGATCCTTCTACATAAACTTTTTTACTTCCATCAAAACTAGACATAATCGTAATATTCTTGTCGCTAACTGTTGTCATAAACTACTTCGCTCCCTTTTACATTTATACAAGGACCGAATCTAGCTAACCCCAACAAAAACAAAAGCCGAATCCAAATAATAATTTTGGATCCGGCTAAGAATGTAAAGGTAAAGTTATTGCAAATAACATAGAGTGCAATAATGGTTAACTTTCCCACGCTGGTATGAGCCAGATCAGGTCCAAAGGGTCAAGAAACCTCTAAGCGTTTCCCTCTCAGCCTGACTCATCAGACTCCCCTAGTTAATGCTATTAAGTTTGATGTTAGTGTAGCAGATATTGCTAATAGATGGAAGCTTCATTTTATTATTTTTGGTACATTCACCAAGAGTCAGCGTCAGATGAGACTCTAGAAAGCAAGCACATAGGCCCTCAAGAAACGTTATTGTGATGAATTCATTTTTATATGAACACTTTGAAGATTTATCGGAACAATTACAGTTTTTATCGACTTTTATAGCTGTTAGGTAAACAACAGTTCCGCTACATAAATCACGATCGTCACCGTTATACAGCTTACGATGGTTGAAAATAAAACTGTTTGTGCAGCAGTTGCTGATTCTACGTCATATTCTAATGCCAGACTAGAGCTATTACGCGAAGTCGGGAACGAACTAGCTATAAAAAGTGATTGTGCCACGACACCATCAAGACCAAGCGCAAAAATGATAAGCAATGCTACGGTAGGCCCTAAGATTAGTCGTGTAAAACAGCTTATGTATACCATCTTATTGAACATGGATTTGATTTCAAGTTGTGATAGTTGTGCCCCTAAAGTTATTAACGCTATAGCAATAAAGCCATCTGCCACATGGTCGATCGGAATTCTTACAAACTGCGGAATAGCGATATTAAAATAGTTCATTGCCACACCAATAATAAGCGCATGAATAATAGGCATTTTGAGGAAGTCTTTTATAATTGACATGCCCGATTTTGTTGAAGAAATTAAATTGTACAAGCCATAAGTATAGGTCGTCATATTTTGAAATATGACAAGAATGACCTGAATCGCTACTCCAATCGGCTGGGTCACAAAAATCATTTGCGCAACCGGGATACCATAATTGCCTGAATTAATGAGGACAACACTATTTTTAAATACAGCTGCCTCTGTTTTTACTAATCTGAGTCCCTTTGCTAGAAAGTGACTAAGCACCATTTGGCTTCCTATGAAAAGTAGAATAAATAACGCAACCTCACCAAGCACAGACAGCTCTATACTCGTTTCATATAGGTTCACAAAAACAGCTGCTGGCATGAAGCAATATGTAATAAGTTGAGATAATGCCTTTAAATTAAAGCGAAATTTCTTTTGTAAAACTGCCCCCAGTACTAGAAGCACTAATATCGGAGCTACAATTTGGAAAAAAATCATACCGAGATACATCATAGTGATGCCCCCCTTTCGTAGTGCTATTTTTACACCTGGTCAATGGACTGAACCAACATCTACTATATTACGTAAAAAATAATTTACTTTCATGCAAACTACAAATTCTTGTCATTCTTTTGGATTTCTATTCATATTATTGATAGACTCTGAAATCTTTGGTAGCTCTTCGTGTTAATCGTTTAAAGCAATACTCCAACACCCCTCCATTTTCAAATATATCGATAGCGAAAAGAGGGCCGCACCACATTGAAGGACTTATCGAATTAAGTAGATTTTTAAGGGCTTTCAGAATTTCAATCACATTACCCAGAAGGTCTAAATTATATAAAAGAGGACTATTTATCCATTTATTTTTTATCACCTTAGTAAAACATGCCCTTCGTATACCAATATATAGAAACATATGATATATTATCTACTAAATACTAAGATTGGAGTGATTTACTTGAAAAATAAAGCGATATCGACTTTTATGGCAACAGCTATTACGGCAACCTTAGTTCTGCCAGTTGCATCTGTTCACGCTGCTTCTAATGATTCGTCTTTAAACCACTCAATTCAAATTGATGGGCAGGTAGCTGCAGCCAAAGCAAAGGGACAAACCGTTACCATTAACAATATCACTAAAGATAAAGTACGTACATCCAACGGCCAATTTAAAATCAGTCAGTCGCTGAAGCCACTCTTAAAGACATCAAATAGCACTGTATTGGCAAATGCCGAAGCTACTATAGTCGTAAAGAACGGTGAGATTACAAGTATTACGTCACTAACACTTACTAAATCTGGTACGAACAATAAAGCGATGTATTTTGATGGCGGTGACGCACAAATTGACGGAAGCCTAACTGTAAATGCGGATTATGTAAAAGTTCAAAATGTAACTATTAAAGATGAACTGATTGTAACAAATCGTGTGAAGAAGGCAATTACAATTGATAACGTTGCTATCGGGGATACAATCACGTTTAAACCTTTAATGGCGAGAAATATTAAGTGGTTAAATGTTTCCCTAAAAGATATTAAATCTCCAAACATTAACATGGAGCGTTCAAAAGTAAATGTGATTGCTGATAAAACTATTTCTAAAGTTGATGTAGTAGGTAAAGTTACAGCATTTGAAGTTATCGCTAATGTTGATAAGCTGACAATCGATGTTGAGCAAGATTTTAGCCTTTATGGCGAAGGTAAAATTGAGCAAGTGATCGTTAAGCATGGAGCTAAGGTGGCATTAGATTCGGGCCATCTAATTAACAAGGTGCAGATAGATGATAAAAAAGCCTCTGTAACATTACCTGTGGTGAATAAAACTGAGCTAAGTAATTTAGTAGCTACACCACCGTACGTGGCCGTATCTATATACGGAAATGATGTTTTAACAACGGAAAAATGGACGACGCAGGCTGAACGTACAGCATTCGAATCTGCCGTAAGCAGCGCTAGAACGGTGGCTAATAATTCTAACGCCACTCAGGAACAGGTAAATAACGCTATTACACAATACAGAAATGCATTAGCCGTTTATCAAGCCGCACAAAAAAATGGATCAAAATATGGTTATGGCGATAGGGCTTCACTTCAATCGCTTATTAATTCTGTTCAATATGTAGCTGAATCCTGGGATGGTTTCAACGTCCCTTATGATATGCCTTGGACAACGCCAACTGAGCGAAATGCTTTAGCTTCAGCTGTTTCATCAGCTCAATCAGTTGTGAATAATTACAGCTCTACTCAAAATGATATTGTCTATGCTACAAATAATTTAAACAATGCTATCTGGACTTACAAAAATGCTTATAGGTATGGACCGCATGGGAATAATGTAGATAAATCTAGCCTATCATCTCTTATTAATTCTATCTCTATTTATGAATACGTAGAAGTTTCTTATACAGGAAACGGAACTGATGTTGAAACTACCAAAAAATGGACAACACTGAGTGAAAGACGTCTCCTAGAAGACGCTGTTCAACAAGCTAAAGTGGTAGAAAGTGATCCTTATGCGTATCAATACCAAATTACAAATGCGACTAACGATTTATCTACCGCTTTAATCAGGTATCGAAATGCATCATATCCAGGTTTAAAAAATTAACTAAAAAAGGACTCTGCGCCGAGCAGAGTCCTTTTTTATCTCAAATAAAAATTACATCTAACTCAAAACATCTACCGGTGCAATCGTACTTATTTTTCTCCAGTAGCCTGTTATTTCTTTTATACAAGTAATATTGCCTCTATAAAGTCAGAAAATCACTTAAAAGACTCTCAATAATTGCTTGGAGTATATATAACTTGATAATCGCGCACAGCAATATTGCGGAAGCCTACCATATTCATTAAAGTTTTAGCCAATGCATGGTCAATAATATCGTTTTACTCAAGATACTTGAATGCTTCACGACTCGTTTTAGGCAAACCCAACTTTAAATCACTCACAATATGCATCGCCAAATCAATACTTGCTTCACAGGCACGTTGGATATTTAAAATGATACTATCCTGCTTCGTAAAATCTTGCAAATTCTCTGGATTATCACCATACACCTCGTTGATACGCTTCACACAGCGTTCAATTGTAGCAACCTTATTTAGAATAATATCATTATTCACCATAGACACTACCCCTCTCTTCAATTGCCTTCAGAATGCCCGCACGTTGTTCATTTAACGTCACGTACATGGATAGGGCCTTCATTCGTTCTTTCACAAAGGTGTTTTCATCTTGGCAATCAATGACCCTACCATTTGAAAAAATTTGTGCTGCAAACACTGTATCAACCGTCTTCATATCGACTAAATCAACATCAATATTACAGACCTGTGCAATTTCTCCGGCTAATAGAAAACGTTCATAACCTGAGAGCGATTTATCTGCAAAATACGCAATATCTAAATCACTATCTTCACGAATCAAACCCTGCGCATAAGAACCAAAAACAATAACAAATGCCGGATCAACAGCCGAGGATAGGTTTTCAACAACTACCTTCTGCCAGTTTTGTTGCAAATTAAACACCCCCACTCCTTCTTAAAAATATGATAACAAACTCTACCCTTCATACGATGGTTCTATCCCTCTCTATTAAAAAGCAACCTACTTCTGGTTCAAATTTTCAAAAGTACATAAGACACAAAGTATTAAAAAAATAGATAACCAATCTTCCTATTCACCCAAATTATAGATAAAAAAACCCTAAGCTATGATAAAATTGGTTTATCAACATATATTAGGATATTCCCAACTAACCACGACTCTTTTCGGTAGGTAAATAATAAAGCACTAGGAGGTTCCCCATATTATGAAAAACAAAAGAAAACTAGCCTTACTCGCCTTAGTTGCAGTCCCTTCACTCATCTATACTGCACCTACAATGTCAGCTTCGGCTGCTGATATTACTGGACAGACAAAAGCTGCTTACATATACAATAATAATTATTACTACAACTCTAACGTTGCGAATGTTGTTCAGCTTATTTCAAATATTAATCATACAGCTGCTTCATTTCAAACATCTTTAGAAGCAGCTATCAAAGCCTACAATGCGTTAACTGAAACAGAAAAAATGTATGTTACGAATTATGCAACGCTGTCAGACCATCAAATGACGAGAATTTCGTATCGCAAGCTCGCTGCACAAATTGAAGAAAAATTAGCTTCAGTAGATTCAACCTCTATTAATTACTATCAAAATGTTATGGAGACGAAAGATTGGTACAATACGTTAAATGCAGCACAAAAGACCTTTGTAAGTGCGGAATCACAAAAAATACTGACATCCTATATCACGCCAAATACATCTTTCGATAAAGTGGTCAACAAAATCCAAATGTTAAACTCTTCTCGCATTACCTTCCATCAAGATGTAGCCAATGCTAGAGCTGAGCTTACTGCATTACGCAAATTTACAAACGTCTCTTTACCGGTTGGCGTTGAGCAGCTTTTATTAGATGCTGAACAGCTTGTTGTGAAGGATAAGGCAGCAGCTAAGGAAGTGGAAAACGCCATTGCAGCTTTATCGCCTAAAACATCTACTGCCCAAGATGTACAAGCAGTGAAAACAGCCTTCGAAGCTTTAACGCCTGTGCAACAGCAGCTTGTCCCTAATGTCTGGACTTTAGTGGACTTTGTAAATGGGAAATATAAGCTACCGACTACAGGGAATGGATCAAAAACGCCAATTTTATCGGATATAGCAGCCGTACCTGGTAAAATTACCGCTATGACTAGGAACAAAAATACCTATACAGCAAAAATAAACGTGGCTGACTCGGAAATTAGTACAGAACGCTTCATTTTAACAACAAAATCTAATATGACAGTTATTATTCCACCGCTAGCAACTCTTCTTAATGAGGATACTGGTGTTATGGAAATTCAAATTACACGAAATTTGAATCGTATTACATTCAAAGCAACGTTAAATAACAAACCAGTTGAATTTGAAGCTAATATGGAAATCATTATCGATAATTTATCACCAAATGCCTCCATCGTTCGTACGTTTGACTTTGGCGATCGAGAGCCTGCTGATTACACAGTAGAAGGAAATCGTCATTTCATTCAAACAAATACATCTGATTCATTCCAAATCGTTAGATACTAACCTAATAAACATAACCCTCTGCCAGTTATATTATTTGCAGAGGGTTATGTTTTTTTCAGCTTTGCTAGTTCTTCTATTATGCCTCGGCATAATTTACAACTGCAGCTGACCTACAAAAAATATCTGTTGAAAGACGTTAAAAATTTGATGGGCGCCTGTAACGAAATCTTACCTACATTAATAAATCATAAAGAGGGCCTTTTCAATCATTACATCAACAACTTCGCTCAGTTCCCTTTCCCAACATATCCGCCCAACATCTAATAAAGCAATGTGCCATTGTTCCCTTCTATAGTTTGCTTGAGTTTTTTAAAAAATTTTCAGAAAACCATTGACATTTGTCATAAAACAGGCATAATCATTAATAAAGTTTCCTTAGAGAAACATTATGAGATTCAGGAAATATTATTATAGAAAGGAATAAAAAATGCGTATGGAAAAAACATTAAAACCTCTGTCTGAATGCTCGTTTGGAGATTGCTTTTTAATAAAAGAAATAAACATTAAGGGTCCCTTAAGAAGAAGATTATTGGATTTAGGCTTTGTAAAAGAAGCAGAAATCTCTGTTCTTCGTAAAAGTCCTTTAGGAGATCCCGTTGCTTATCGTGTAAGCAATACGACGATTGCACTACGTCATGAAGAAAGCTCAATGATTCTAGGCGAAATTGTTAGGGGGAATACAAAATGAAAATAAATAGAATCGCTTTAGCAGGAAACCCAAACACGGGGAAAAGCACATTGTTTAATACATTAACAGGATTGAGGCAGCATACTGGAAACTGGCCAGGGAAAACGGTTGTTCATGCAGAAGGATCTTTTGAACACAAAGGAGAGCAATATGTACTCGTGGATTTACCCGGAACCTATTCTCTATTTTCCAATTCAGCCGATGAAGAAGTTGCCAGAGATTATATTGTTTTTGACCAACCAGATGCAACGATCGTTGTGCTTGATGCAACATCATTAGAGAGAAATTTAAATCTTGCGCTCCAAGTTTTAGAAATGACTAATAACGTCATCATTTGTATCAATTTAATCGATGAAGCTGAGAAAAAAGGTATTCGCATTGATGACAGGAGATTAGCCCGCGAGCTAGGGGTCCCAGTCGTAAAAATATCTGCAAGAAATAAAAAAGGTATTAATCGGCTGTTGGATACATTAAATCAGCTGGTGAATGGGTCAATTGTGACAACTCCGTATCGCATGAAATACTCGAAAGAAATAGAGGAAGCCATTACAAAGATACAATTGAAATTAGAAGGTTATTTTGATGAAAAATACCCATCAAGATGGGTTGCCCTTCGCTTACTTGACGGTGATGAGGAATTGATCTTAAAACTGCAAAATCATAAGAATAATAAACAGCACGAGGTGAGAACGAATGGAGTCCCAGTCAGTGTTAAATCATAATTCACTTAAGGCTATTTTAGCTGAAGTGAACGAAGTTTCGAATGAGGATATTCGAGATGAAATCGTTAGTGATATTTATATTAAAAGCAAATCTTTATGTAAAAAGGTAGTATCACAGCAGCCTGCAATGTACCGATCTGATAAATTAGATGAAATTTTCACATCCCGTATTTGGGGATTCCCTATTATGCTTATCTTGCTAGGGGCTGTCTTTTATATTACTATTGCTGGCGCAAACTTACCATCTGATATGTTAGCAAACTTATTTGGCTACCTAGAGGGGAAGCTAACCATTCTTTTTGAAGCAATGCACGCACCAGAATGGCTACACGGTATTTTAATTCTTGGACTATTTAGAGGTACCGGTTGGGTTATTAGTGTTATGCTACCGCCAATGGCTATATTCTTCCCTATGTTCGCTCTATTAGAAAACTACGGTTACCTACCTCGAGTAGCCTTTAATATGGATCGTTTATTCAAACGAGCTGGTGGACACGGGAAACAATCATTAACAATGGCAATGGGCTTTGGCTGTAATGCGGCTGCTATCATGTCTACGAGAATTATAGAATCTCCTCGTGAACGAATGTTAGCCATTTTAACAAACAATTTTGTCCCTTGTAACGGGAGATGGCCAACACTTATTTTATTAGCATCCTTATTTATGGTAACTGGTTTTTCAGGTGCAACAAGTACCCTCGTCACATCAGCCATTTTAATAGGATTTGTTATGTTGGGCGTCGTTGTGACATTAACTGTGTCATGGGTTCTTTCTAAAACAGCTTTAAAGGGTGTACCAACTCATTACACATTAGAGCTTCCACCATTCCGAAAACCAAAGTTCTGGAATACAATTTTAAGAGCAAGTATTGATAAAGCATGGTATGTATTAAAAAGAGCAGTTATCGTAGCTGCGCCTGCCTCAATTTTAACTTGGGTATTCGCTAATATTTACGTTGGTGACACGAGTATTCTAATGCATTTTATTAACTTTTTAGAGCCGTTTGGTCACGCTCTTGGTATGGATGGCTTTATTTTGGCTGCATTTATTCTTGGGCTACCAGCCAATGAAATTGTCATCCCTATCCTGATCATGGCGTATTTATCGCAAGGCGCTATGCTAGAAATCGAGGATTTATCGAAGCTAAAACAAGTGTTTATCGACCAAGGTTGGACTTGGTTAACAGCTTTAAATATGATGTTGTTCTCCCTGCTACACTTCCCGTGCGGAACGACTTTAGTCAATATTTATAAAGAAACAAAAAGTCCGAAGTGGACGTTTATGTCGTTTTTAATTCCAACTGTTATTGCTATTGGCGTAACATGGCTAACGGCGACAGTTGCTCGCGCGTTTGGTTGGGTTTAATGATGGAGGGGGCTGTTTAAAAGCCCCTCTTTTTTTATTCTTTGAAAAAACTAAGGTACTCAATAAATTAACTGGACATTATTTGCTTTTAATTTCTCTATCCATTCTGTGGATGGTTTTTTGTCTGTTACAAGAACATCAATATTACTTAGATCAAATAGTTTTAAAAATGCCGCCTTATCAAATTTAGTGTGATCTACTAGTAAAAGATTGACCTTAGAATTTTTAAGCATAATTTTCTTTAATTCCGCTTCAGGTTCATTAGATTCCGTAATACCATGTTCAAGCGATATCCCCTTGCAGCTAAACACATGAATATCTGCAAAGTATCTATTAACAGTAGCTTCTGCAGCAGGACCAACTAGGGAAAGTGATTTTTTTCGTAACTCCCCCCCAGTTGAAATAATTTGAAAGTGTGAATCGCTAAACTCATTTAATATTTTTATGGAATTAGTGATTAGCGTTAAATCTTGTTTATCATATAGTGCTTTGACCAATTCAAAAGCTGTTGAGCTAGGGTCAACCATTAATTTATCCCCATCTTTAATTAGGTGATGTATTTTTGAAACTATTGATTTTTTAAATTCTATATTGAGAGATGTCCTCGTGCTAAAAGGTAAATCTTCTGAGCCATTCCGGTTTATTACAGCCCCTCCATAAGTTCTTGATACAATTCCCCTTTTATCTAATTTTTCAAGATCTCTTCTAATGGTTTCCTCTGTAACTGAAAATTTTTGACTTAGTTCAGAAACATAAACTTTCTTTTCGATTTGGATTAAATCTATTATTTTTTGCAATCGTTCTTTTGGTAACATAATAAATCCCCATTTTCCTTTTATTTTCTCCTTCAAAAATCGAGATGATAATTTCCAAGCAAAAGCGGAGGAAATATCTCGTTTTGATAAGATATTATTTTCCGTTAGAAAACTGATATTAAAAATTCGATTAGCTCTATAAATGCTATTGCCAATTCTCCGTCGGGAAGTAATATTTCCACTAGTACATATAATGTTTTTCGCTTTGTATAACATTGTACTTAGGAAAGAAGATAATTACAAAAATTAGTAACAGTAGTATCGATCAGAAAATGAAGAGCTTAAAGCGAAAACTCATTATCGTGTTATTACCTAGATAACAATTACGATACGTGAATTTTCGCTTTTTTCAAAGTGTATTCTCTTAAAACTATTCTATCTTTATTCTTCCGTAGATATTTTTGCTAATGATTCTCTCTATTAAACTGGGTAGAGGAAAACTCCTAGAGGAATATATTCTTGAACGGACTAATCACAACCTTTTAGATTGTGGTTCATATGCATTTAAGGAAACAGACTTTTTTATGACACGTCTTATTTCTGAAAGAGTTGAGAACTCTCCCAAAGCAAATAGTTGCATCATAATATTTCCTAGAACACTGGATTCAACAGGACCAGCTACCACTTTCTTGTTTGTTACATTTGCCGTCATTTGGCATAATAACTCGTCTTGAATACCGCCTCCTACCATATGAATCTGCTTTATCTTTTTACCAGTGATACTCTCAAGGTTAAGTAATTGATTGTTAAATTCTTGTGTTAACCCGTTATAGATAGCAATTGCCCACTCACCAAGATTTTCAGGTTTACCTTGTCCTGTAGAGATGCAATAGGAATCGATAGCTTCCATAACATTATCCGGCGATAAGAATAAAGAATGATTTGGATTAATAAAAAAGCTTTTATTCGATAACTTCGCAGCATTAATAATATCAGCAAAATCTATTTTTCCTGTAAACGTTTCATTATAGTGCTTTTTTAATTGTTGCAATAAAAACATGCCATTAATATTTTTAAGAAATCTGATAGTATTTAATACTCCTCCTTCATTGCTAAAAGACTCTTTCAAAGATTTCTTATTAACTATAGGATTTTGGATTTCAAGTCCTAATAACGACCAAGACCCACAAATTAAATATGCACTATCTTCATGTTCTAAAGGTATTCCAGCAACAGCACTAGCAGTATCATGACTTCCTACTGAGATAACAGGAACCGAATTACTCAATCCAATTTTCCTCATATGTTTTTTATCTAACATTCCGTAAATCTCGCCAGGGAAAATGATTTCCTGAAAAAGGTGTTTAGGAAATCCTAATCGCTTAATAATGTCATAATCCCATTGCTTGCCCTCTACATTCAAAAGCTGACTAGTTGATGCAATTGTATATTCCGTCTTTTTGTTTCCTGTTAAAAAATGATTAAATAAATCAGGCATAAACAATAAATATTCAGCCTGTTGATTTAGCTCTGGGTTATTTTTGATTTCAGTGAATAATTGATAAACTGTATTAAAGGGTAAAAATTGTATGCCTGTTTTAGAATAGAATTCTTCAAATTGAATTGGCAATTTTGAAGAGATACCTTCTGTTCTAGTATCCCGATAATGGAATGGCCAATGAATAGGTTTCCCTTCTTTATCTAAAAAACAGTAATCAACTCCCCAAGTATCAATTCCGATACTATCAAATTTCACCATATTCTTCGAAGCCAATTCTAAACCACTCAGTATGTGTTTATACAAAAGTTCAAGATTCCAATGTAAATGATTATTTATTGTAACTGGTTCATTTTTAAAACGATAAATCTCTTCTAAAATGATCTTTTCTCCATCATAAACCCCTGCTATTAGTCTTCCGCTTGATGCTCCAAAATCAAAAGCTAAACATTTTCTGTATTTAGTCATCATAGTCTCACCATCCCTATTTCATTTTACTCCACACCCCGCTCAAAAAACAACATAAACAGACATTAACAAAGAAATATATTTTTGTTTATGTTGACAAAGAAGAATTAAAGACATAGAATCTAATCTAAGATTTAGAAATTAATAAGGAGAGATCTTTAATGAATGTTTCAGAACAATTTTTAAAAGAGCAAATATGTGATATAGGAAAAAGAATGTATATGAAAGACATGGGGGCTGCAAATGATGGAAACATTTCTCTTAAAATTTCAGAAAATTCTTTCTTATGTACCCCTACAGGAGTTTCTAAAGGGTTCATGACCCCAGATATGATATGCAAGATTAATAATCAAGGAGAGTTAATTGAAGAAAATTCATTAAACACAAAGCCATCCTCGGAAATTAAGATGCATTTACGTGTTTATAAGGAACGGCCCGACGTAACAGCGGTTGTACATGCTCATCCCTTATATGCAACTGCCTTCGCTATTTGCGGTATACCACTTAACAAGCAAATCATGCCGGAATCGACTATTTTTTTAGGAGAAGTTCCTATTGCGGAATATGGGACTCCCTCCACAGAAGAGTTACCTAATTCAATCGTTCCTTACCTTCAAAATCATGATGCCATTTTATTAGCCAATCATGGTGCGCTTACTTGTGGTATCGACTTAATGAGTGCGTATTTCAAAATGGAGTCCATGGAATTTTATGCGAAGCTTCTTTATCTAACTTCAGCAATTGGAGAACCAAAGGAGTTAACAAAAGAACAAGTAACAACATTGGTTCAATTACGCGAGGAGAAATTCAAAGTTCCTGGTCGTTTTCCTAATCTCTAGGGATATACAAATAACTAGTTTTTTATTTTTAAAAATACATTTTGCAAGGAGATGTAAGAACTATGAGAAAATATTTACAAATGTACATTGATGGGCGATTTGTTAGTTCTAGCTCGGGTAAGCTAACACAAGTCATTAATCCAGCAACGGAAGAAATTATTTCAGAGGTTCCTAAAGGAACTGTGGAAGATGTACGACTAGCTATTGATTCTGCTGAGAAAGCACAGAAGGATTGGGCCAAGCTTCCTTCGATTGAGAGAGGAAGGTACTTGCAAGCAATTTCTAGAGAAATACGTGAAAATGCTCCGACCTTATCACGCACAATATCAGAGGAAATGGGGAAGACTCTTTCCCTCGCTGAAACAGAGGTCAACTTTACTGCAGATTATATAGACTATATGGCAGGCTGGGCAAGACGCTATGAAGGAGAAATCGTACAAAGTGATAGACCAAATGAGCAAATTTTTATTCATAAAGAACCGATTGGCGTTATAGCTGGTATTTTACCATGGAATTTCCCATTTTTCTTAGTTGCTCGTAAAGCAGCACCTGCTTTAATCACAGGTAATACGATTGTTCTAAAGCCAAGTGATTTATCCCCTAATAATGCGTTAGAGTTTGCAAAGATCATTGATAAAGTAGGCTTACCTAAAGGAGTTATCAATATAGTAACAGGTAGCGGAACGACCCTTGGACAAGAACTGGCTGGCAATTCAAAGATAGGGATGGTGAGTTTAACAGGAAGCTACAATGCTGGTGCTGCTGTTATGAGGGCAGCGGCAGAAAATATTACAAAAGTTTCTTTAGAGTTGGGAGGAAAAGCGCCTGCTATCGTTATGGATGATGCTGATATAGATTTAGCAGTACGTTCAATTGTAGCCTCTCGTGTCATTAATACAGGACAAGTATGTAACTGCACAGAACGTGTTTATGTTCATAAAGACATTGCAGACGAATTTATTAAAAAAGTAACAAAGTCCATGTCCGAGGTAACCTATGGGGACCCATTAATTGATAAAGAAATTGATATGGGACCCCTTTCTAGTAAAGAGGCACTCGAGTCGGTAGAAAAAATGGTACAGGAAGCCGTCACGAATGGGGCATCAATTTTAACAGGAGGTAAGCGCTCTTCTAAGGAAAAAGGTTATTTTTATGAACCAACTGTACTTGTAAATGTAAATAATGAAATGGAAATTATGCAACAGGAGATTTTCGGTCCTGTACTTCCGATTGCTACTTTCAATAACTTAGATGAAGCACTTGAACTAGCTAATGATTGTGAGTACGGTCTAACATCCTCTATTTTCACCCAAAACTTAGATGTAACAATACGCGCAAGTAAGGAATTAGAGTTTGGAGAAACGTATGTTAATCGTGAAAACTTTGAAGCTATACAAGGTTTCCATGCTGGATGGAAAAAGTCAGGTATCGGTGGTGCAGATGGAAGACATGGTCTCGAAGAATATTTACAAACGCATGTTGTCTACCTTCAAAGTAAATATTAAATATAGTAGTAGATATTATTTTTTCTGAAAATATAGATAACAAAAAGGGAGGATAATTATGTCAGATGTTGCTAGTAAAATGAAAGCGGTTGTATGTCATGGTCCTGGTGAATATTTACTTGAAACTGTGAATGTACCTTCTCCTGAAGCAGGTGAAGTTCTTATTAAAGTAGAAGCCTGTGGTATTTGTGCAGGCGATGTAAAAGCTTGGGATGGAGCCCCAATGTTTTGGGGCGGAGAGGATGGACAGCCTAGTTATGTAAAAACTCCAGTCATCCCTGGGCATGAATTTATAGGTACGATTGTCAAGGTAGGTACGAACGTGACAGAGTTTTCTGTTGGAGACCGCCTTATTTCAGAACAAATTGTCCCTTGTAATACTTGTCGATATTGTAAGCGCGGTCAATACTGGATGTGTGAAAAGCATGATATATATGGTTTTCAGTTCAATGTGAATGGCGGAATGGCCGAATATATGAAGTTTCCAGTAAATGCGATTAACCATAAAGTTCCTCATGATTTGCCTATTGAAAAAGCTATTCTCATCGAACCATATGCGTGTTCAATGCATGCAGTAAATCGAGCTAATATTCAAATAGGAGATTTTGTTGTCATCTCAGGTGCCGGAACGTTGGGACTAGGAATGGTAGCAGCAGCTAAGCTACGAAGTCCTGGTACATTAATAGTTTTAGATATACGAGATGATCGACTGGAGCTTGCTAAACAATTTGGTGCAGATATCGTTCTCAACCCTTCAAAGGTGAATGTAGTAGAAGAAATTAAAAATATGACTGAGGGTTATGGATGTGATATTTATATCGAAGCAACTGGTGCACCCGCTAGTGTAATTCAGGGTTTACACGCCATCCGGAAGCTTGGGCGCTTTGTGGAGTTTAGTGTGTTTTCAAGTCCGGTAACCGTCGATTGGAGTATTATAGGTGATCGTAAAGAGCTTGATATTTTAGGTGCGCACTTAGGACCCTACTGTTATCCAAATGTTATTAATGGAATTGCATCTGGCGCACTCCCTACTGAAGGGGTAGTTACTCATAAGCTCCCTCTAGAAGAGTTTAAGAAAGGTTTTGAAATGGTGAAAAGCGGAACAAACTCTTTAAAAGTAATTTTAATACCATAGATAAAAATTGGGTTCCTCCCCAAAAAACAATACATCCAAAGGTTAGGAACCCTTTTCATTTTCGCATAGTTTTGTAGCTGAGCGGCTGCTATCGAATATTTCCCCTCTTACAGTTGAATAGTTAAATACGATTGTAGAGTCTCTTTTTGTAAGCAGACAGTAACTAAATTAAAGATCTCAAACTAGAGCGCCACTTCAAATGGTCACGGCAATTAATCTGTCTGAAGTTAAATCGACAGAAATCAATGGCTAGCCCCCTGCATCCTGCAGGTTTATGGCACAGTTCAAAAGCGTGAGACAATGATCAAGGCGTTATGATAAAAAGGATTAAGGAGGAAACATTATGAATCGTAGCTTAACTGCATCTCCTTCAAAGCAAATCTTTGGTTTACCAATAGCGTTAATTTGGGGATATGTTGCTATTGCGTTCTTTATGACAGGAGACGGAATTGAACAAGCATTTTTATCAAAATATATAGTTGATTTAGGGTTTTCTACTCAACAAGCCTCATTAGTCTTTACTGTATACGGACTCACTGTTGCCGTGGCATCTTGGCTTTCAGGAGTATTGGCAGAGATAATTGGGCCACGTCGTACAATGATCATAGGTTTTGTATTTTGGATTATTTTCCATGTTGGTTTTTTAACATTAGGTCTTGAGCAAAAAAACTTTACTATGATGCTGACTATGTATGGGATACGCGGTATTGCCTATCCGATGTTTATTTACGGCTTTGTAGTTTGGATTGCCTATGCTGCTCCAAAACAAAGATTAGCTTCTGCAATGGGTTGGTTTTGGTGTATGTATTCAGTAGGAGTAGGAGTCTTCGGTACCTATCTGCCAAGCTTTTCGATTCCTGCAATTGGATTTATGGGTACATTATGGTCAGCAATTCTCTTTATTGCCATCGGTGGCTTAATGGCGATGTTTTTAATAAAAGATGACTTTAATAGTTATAAACAACATACGACAAATGAAGGACCACTGCGAGAATTACTAAGAGGGATTACAATTGCGAAAAACCTACAAATTGTTATCGCTTCAGCTGTACGTATTATTAACCAAATCTCACTCTTTGGTTTTGTTGTGATACTACCAATCGTCTTTACAGAACAAATCGGATTTACAATGTCCGAATGGCTGCGTATTTGGGGAGCTGTTTATGCAACAACTATTTTCACAAACCTAATGTGGGGTATTCTTGGAGATAAACTCGGATGGGTTAGACAGGTAAGATGGTTTGGTTGTATAGGTATGGCTATCGCTACATTAATTTTTTACTATTTACCAATATCCTTTGGGCCAAATATTTGGGTTGGCTTATTTGTAGCTATATTCTTTGGGTTTGCCATTGCTGCATTCGTACCAATGTCTGCTATTTTCCCAACACTTGAACCATCCCATAAGGGTGCAGCAGTATCCATGCACAATTTATCAGCAGGCTTAAGTAACTTTGTTGGACCAGCAATTGTAACAGCTGTTGTGCCGATCGCTGGAGTTGAAGGTGCTATTTGGACACTTACTGCATTGTATATAGTCGGCTTTATACTGACATTCTTCATGAAAGTTGATCAAAACTTGAGCAAATCAGCTACTGAAGACAATTCATCAGTCAAAATTGCACATTAAATTTAGATGTAGCCCTATTAATGAAAGCGGTAATATCAAATGAAAGGAAGTGTAAATAAATGAGTATTTTAAATAGATTTAGTCTTAAAGATAAGGTGTCTATTGTAACTGGAGGCGCTATGGGATTAGGAAAAGCAATGGCTCTTGCTTTAGCTCAGGCCGGTTCTCATATCGTCATAGCAGATTTAAATCTAGAGGAAGCCCAGAAAACAGCTGATCAATTCCAGCGTGATGAAGGAATAAACACTCTTGCGATCAAAATGGATGTAACCAATGAACAACAAGTCAATAATATGGTAACCAAGGTATTGAACCATTTCGGTAAAATAGATGTTTTATTCAATAACGCTGGCATTACAATTCATGAAAAAGCCGAAGAGATGTCATTTAAAAATTGGAATAAAGTAATCAATATCAATTTAAATGGAGTTTTTCTAGTATCAAAAGCTGTTGGCAAAGTAATGATTGACCAAAAGCGAGGATCTATTGTGAATATATCCTCTATGTCTGGCATCATTGCTAATACTCCACAATGCCAATCTTCTTATAACACATCAAAAGCCGGTGTGATTATGCTTACGAAAAGTTTAGCAATGGAATGGGCAAAGTATAATATCAAAGTGAATACAATTGCCCCAGGATATATGAAAACAGAGCTAACAAAGCCGTTTTTTGAACAAGGGGGCGACATGATTGATACTTGGATGAATCTAACCCCCATGGGTAGACCTGGGATACCAGATGAACTAGGTGGTATCGCGTTATACCTAGCTTCGGAAGCTTCTTCTTTTGTTACAGGTGGTGTGTTTACTGTGGATGGTGGGTATACTGCTTTGTAGTTGTAGGTTATAGGGAATATTTATAAAGATTCGATGTCTTTTATATGGAATTAAGAAACTAACTACTTGAACATAGCATGCCACTTAATAAAGAGAAATGTTCGGTGAGTGAAAACCACTTTCTTTTAAAAAAACAAGATAGAAAAATGACAAAAGGCATTGAGAGTTTACGTCTCTATGCCTTTTGTCGTGTTTGATACTGAAAAGGGTCTCGATTTATTAAGGTTTAATATTAGAACCAAGTTTAAAGTAAGTATTGTTAGGATTTTTTGCATCATTAGCCCATACAATATTTCCGTATTGGTCAACTGTGAAAATAAAGAAGTTATTATTTTTTGTAAATACTGGCGTATATTTCGGATCGACAGCAGGTGGTGCAGTTAAGTTTAATGTAAATTGCTTATTAGCAGGACTTTGAGCAACTAATTTATCACTACCATATGCAAGTATTGTATTGTTTTGTGTTTTAGGGTCTTTTACCAAGTCTATTACTAGTTGAGGATCGATAGTTGTAGCTCCCCCTGTTACTGCATAGTAGTAACGTTGATCAAATGATAGATCCGCATCAATATAAACAATAGCACGCATAGTTTTTGATGCTGGGACATCATCTGTACCAATATTAGTACCTGTAACTACAGCATCATCAATTCTGTTATTAATGGATCCTGGATATACATACTTACCGAAGTCTGCTAAATCAAACTTATTACCTTTATCATTGAAAATGAAATCACGTGCTTCATCTTTCATCTTAACGGTAAATGTTTTATCCGCCGTACCTGAACCAGTTGGCTTAATAATTAATTGGCTTTCATCAGTTGTTTTTGTACCTTGTGTATATTTAACAAACTGATATTGCGAAGTTATATCTTGATCGGTCTCGTCAGTAATTGTTAAGAAACTTAAATCTTTAATTGAAGAATCACCTTTTTCATCTCGCATGATGGCTTCACTGAATGAAATCGTAAACGTATTATCTGGATTACGATATACAATATTGCGTTTCTTTTCTTTATCAACTGTCATCTCAAAACGTGGTGGTGTGCCATCGGAATAGAAATCTTGTCTCATCCAACCAGCATTTGATTCATCGTGAATTCCATCTTTGGCCATATAAACTGTAAAGTTACCATACGTATCCTGTGCACCTAAATAAACAACGTATTCGGTATGTGGTGTTAAAATAATTCCTGGCATATCTAAAGTTCCAGATGCACCTTTTCCACTTTTTGTGACTGAAGGACTTGATTTAAGTTTGTCTTCTAACGTTTTTCTTTCTGCTGCCGTGTTAATAGTTAGCTTTGCATCTGGATTATCTGTTCCATCAGCATTTTTCTTTGGTACGAACCAATAATGAAGCTTTGTTGTCTCATCTGTATTGAAACTTACAGTGGCTTTCGTATCATCATAGCCTTTAGTAGTACCAGACTTCACTGCTATCTCGGTAACTAATGGTGCTTTGGAGTCCCCAAATATTTCTTTAGAAGTTATTTTGGATAGTTCTCCGCCACGGTCTTTTAATATCATATGAACCGAATAGCTTATAAATGGATTTAGTTTATCTTTATCAATAACAACCGGGAATTTCTTTGTGTCATTTTCTAAGTCGGCCGGACCAGAGCCAATTTCAATATAAATATCTTGTCCGCCTATTTGGAAGTAGCCTGATTTTAATGATGATTCAGTCGCAAATTCATTATAGAAATCTCTCTCAGTAATACCTTTATCTTTTAAATATTGCTCAAATGTTTTTGTTTCATTGTTGTCTACGACAGTATCAGGTAGCACCATGTAATAGTACGTACCCGCTTTATTTGGTTTAAACTCTACCTCTACTCGTTTATAATTATCAGATTGATCAGGTTTACTAATAACATTTTCAATCTTAATTACAGGCATATCTAATTTTTCATGCACATATTCTGCAAAGTTTCGAGCATTTTTGCCAGGTTCAACCGTATTGGCATTTTCAAATTCATTGTCTGCTAAGTCTTTAACGCCAGGTAATACGGTTACGCGTAATGTATCTCCATAGACAAAACCTGTTTCAGATGGAATTGTTAATAATACTTTTTTATCACCTTCTTTATACTCTACAGCAGAAGGTTTAATTTTCTTCTGCCCTGTCGTATTGACGATAACTGTTCCTGATAAATCGTAGTTATTTACATTTCGAGCACTTTCAGGATCTAATGCTTCATTTAGATAAATATAGAATTGGTTTTCCTTCCCAGCAGGTTCAAGTTTAGTCTTTTCCACGTATGGATTGATATTATCAAGTGCTTTCGTTTTAAATTCCTTCACTGCTGCAGGATCTTTTGAATAATTACCTGAAGCATCCTTCATTACTACATACAATTGATACTCCGTTTCAGCCTCTAAACCTGTTAACATTTCAGTAATCCCAAGTTTACCTGCAACTGCCTTGCCCTTGCCTGTTGGTTTAGCAACAATATCTGCTGTTGTTGGATCAGCTGCAGTTGTCTTTTTACGGACATAGTAGTAATAGTCGCCTGGCTCACTTGCTGTAAATGTAAACTCTGCACGTTTTCCGCCATGTAAAGGGTTTACTTTTAAATCTTTAACGACTGGCGGTGTTGCATCTTTCATTTGGAATGATTGCGATTTAATATCCGAAACATTTTTCGCTCCATCAACGACCATCACGTAAACGACATATTCTTTTTTCTCACCTAAATTAGTGACTTTAAAAGTGTTTTTGCCATTTACTGCTGCGCCTGTTCCACTTGCTACATTGTCACTAGAAATGCGATTGACCATTTCTTTTTTCGTCGGTGCATCAGCGTCTTTTTCACGAACAATATAATAGTAGGTTCCAACTTTATCTGAAGTGAAGTCTACCTGAATATCACTACCATTTAAAACTGTTACATTCGTAATGTCGATTAACGGTTTTGTTTTATCCGCTGGTTTTTGATTATCAATATCGTCTTTATCGACTGGTTTACCGTCTTCATCTACTATATTGCCGATATTATCTTTATCCTCTAGGAAGTCGTCGAAGATATTATTCGGCGACTCATCCTTCGGCATAATAACTTTATCAACATATGTGTAATCTCCAAGATCAACCCAACCATATACATTATCAACATACAGCGTGCCTACTCGACCATCGATATACAGCTCTAAATCTGTATAGCTATTGTAGTTAATCCAGTCGATATTGCCAGTTCCGTAAATTGTCAGCTTTGTTTCTGTATCAAGGTTCAATGTGCCGATATTTCCTTGAATCTCAAATTCACGGACATTCCCGATGATGTCTACACGTGGTAGCTTCGTATTTGTTTCGATTTTTGTACCGCTTTGAGAGACAACGAGACGCGAAACAGTACTGTTATAAAATTCAATATGTTTTTCAACATTTTTCATCGTCACTTTATCTTTAGACCAGTTCTCAAATGGCTTGTTTTTGTCAGGATTCTTGTCGGAATTCTGATCTGCCCAATCTTGAAGATCTGTTGTCGAACCGTTATTGGATGAGCCTTCACTATTTGGATTATCTGGATTAGACCAGTTGATAAATCCAGTATTAGTACTTGCAATACGGCCAAACGAAATTGGCTGATAGTAGCCTAATTGTAAAGGTGGGCGAACTGTTTCGTTGACAAGCATTGTACCAGTCAATGTAACATTGGAAAATTCAATATAGTTCCCATTGACAACGATTGTCGCTCCAAAGGATCCATGATTACCATCAAACTCTAGAAATCTAGATTTTGTCCCACTAGCATTCAATGTGAGCTTCGAAACAGAGCGAATCGTTTTTCCTGAAAGATTCCCTTCAATAAGTGCACCTTTTAATACCGGTGCATTATCTTCGTTAAAAATATGCGAGAGACTTTCCGGAACTGCGTATGGCTCAGCATTTATGTAGACAATATCGTCTTCAACACCTGTAATCTTGAAAGATGTGGCGTTGTTCTTTTTCTCTTGTGAACGCACAATAAAAGATGACATTTGTCCACGTGTTACGGGATTATACGGTGAGAAAGTGACAGGTGTTGTTCCTTCTGTAATTTTTAAATCTACTAAAGTTTGAATATAGATCGCGTTGCTTGTTTGGCTAGTTACATCTTTGAAACTATGGTTGTAATTAGATGCTACCTCAAATTTAAAGCCGAGCGCTAAAATTTTTGCTAATTGCCCACGTGTCATCACTTCATTAGGCATAAATGTTCCGTTTGAATATCCAGACATGATTCCTGCGTTTTGTAATGCAGCTATATACTTGTAATACTCACTGCTTTTTGGGACATCTTTAAAATATGGATCTTGAACATTTTTTAAATCTAAGTTTAAAACGGTCGCTAACATTTTTGCTGCCTGACCACGTGTTACATTTTGATATGGTCGAAAAGTATTATCTGGATACCCACTAATTGCACCTTGAGAGTATAACTTTAAAATATTGTCGTAATGGCTTGAATATTGGTTAATATCCTTAAATGGTGAAGTAGCTGCAGCTGCCGTTTGTGGTGGCACTACAGCAGCAATCCCACTAGTAGCAAAAACAGTTGCTATGAGTGCTTTGTTCACCTTTTGGACTTTTGTTTTATCCATCCCACTCTTCCTTCCATCTATGTATTTGATACGTTCAAAATATCATTTTCCTCATACCCTTTATATCGACAGGTTGATAGTGAACCTTCATAGATAAATCTAAATTAATGGAAGAAAGTTGTTAATAATAATTAGCAAAAAAGGTTCCCCATCATAACGTGAGGTTGATCTCCGTTCCGACTGGGCGCTTTGTTGTTGGTGTTGTTGTTGTTGCTGTCGCTTTCGCACAGAGCAAAGCTTCCTGGGGGCGTCCGATGAGCATCTTCACTCGCGTTGCTCACGAAGGCGTTATCACAGGACGTGATGCTTTTAGCCTTCGTTCCTCTATATCGCTAATCCCCGAGGAGTCGCCCAGTCTCCACTCCAATCAACTTATACAATGGCATACGTTTTGTTTCAACCTTTGTGATGAATCAAAAAACTATCTTAGACACTGTACACTTTCAGCCATCCAAATCTCATTACTAACCAATCCCTTATCTTTTTTCGATTTCTTTTCCCTTTAACATAAAAAAAAGCCAAGGCGCATCGGTGCTCACTTGGCTTTTGACGATATATAGGCATACATCTAGATGTACTTGCGATGTCATAAGGGAAAGGGGGATAACCTTACATCTTGTCAAGTCGATCAAGAGATGTGTCCCGAGTTTACGTATCATTTTAAACATCCTTTTTAAGTCATATAGGGGATGACTTAAAAATAGCTTGCCCAAATGATCGTTGCATTAATCATGTACCCCAAAATTTAGAAATGTACACTTATTTTAAACATTTTTTTATTTATTTTCTTGCTCTCCAACTATGACTCGATTCCGTCCGGCTTGTTTTGCAAGATACAATGCACTATCCGCAACTTCAAATAACTTTTCTGTCGTGTCGGCCATTTGTGGATACACTGCCACACCTGCTGATAATGTAACCGGGCGACCACAAGGACTTACAGTATGTGCTAAAATATCGCGCAGTTGTTCAGCCACCTGTGCCGCTTCCTCAGCCGTAGTAGCCGGCAATAACAGCACAAATTCCTCCCCTCCGTAGCGACAGCAAACATCTCCCTCACGAGCGACGGCTTTCATATTGTAGGCTAAAAATTGTAACACTTTATCACCTACTGCATGACCATACGTATCATTAACACTTTTAAAATGATCTAAATCAAGCAAAATGAGGGCATGTGGCGACTCATTATCGAGCCATTCCGCTAGCATCGCATCCATTGTGCGACGATTAGTTAGACCTGTTAACGGGTCTGTTGTAGATTGATCTTTAAAAAAGGACACCTGTCCCTGTAAAAATGTTAAACTCCGAACGAGAGCGCTTTTAAGATAATGCGCTTCAAAATACCAACTACGTACAGCTTTCAAGCCTTCTACATTTTTCGATTCCATGCTTTCCTCTGTTAAAGTAGCTAATTGCTGTAAGGGATTTGCAATACGCGCTGCCGCCCAAAGGACAATTAAAATTGAAATTAGCATAATCGGAATGGATTTTATAGCAACTTCCTGTACTCTATCAAACGAAGGAGCTAATGCTACATCTATCGGCCTTTGAGCCACTACTCCCCAACCCGTTAAAGGTACGGTACTAAAACCAGCAAGCATTTCAACTCCTTTAGTATTCACTACTTGAAAAGCCCCGCTTTTTCCAGAAACTACTGCTTGGACAACTTTATTATCAATAACGATATCATTAACGCGACTTGGGTCCTGATGATAAATAACACGCCCATCCGAATCAACTACATATACATATGATCCATCATGATAATAATGCTCTCCGAGTAATTCATTAAAAACATTTCGTTCCTTTAAATAAATTGTCCCAGCTACCATTCCTAAATATTCATTTGTCTCTGAAAATATAGGATACGATATAAAAATAAGGAGCCTCCCCGTTATTCCCTTATAAGGCTTTGAGACAAGAGGCTTCTTTTTAGATAAAGCCTCCTTTGCTCCAGCAGATGTTAACACTGCACCTTGTACCTCTTCAGATGGTGGTGAAATAGATAATACACGACCTTCTGCATTTGTGATCAGGACAGAATTAAACATGTCATTTTGCATTTTCAAACGCTCAGTTTCCTGATTCAAAGCATTGCTATCATGCATTTTCGTTTTTATCGTACCAGCGCTATATCCTAAAATTTGAAAAGATTCTTCAAGATAGGAACTAGCAGTTGTTGCTAATTTTTGTGCATAGACTCGATTCGTTTCAAGCGTATTCTCTTTAATCGAGTCAACATTCATTCGGTAACCACTCCAAATACTACCGATACCTGTTAAGATAAAAGCAGCTATCGCAACTCCCATGATTAAATACTTTAACTTTATCTGTTTTGATTTCATTTTCTATCTTTTACCCCTAGTTTATAATTTCCTCTATTATTCTATTAAAGCACAAAAAAATTCCTTATTAAGAAAATTTCTTATAATGAGTGAAAAGTATTTGTAAAAATAGTAATTCTCAAGACCCTCTTATTACAAAAGTAAATAGTAGGCCCGCTATCATAACGTGGGTTGATTTCCGTTCCTGCTGAGCGCTTTGTAGCTGCCGCTTTGCTTTCACGCAGAGCAGAGCTTTCAGGAGTCGCCCAGCCTCCACTCCAATCAACTTATTGGCACACATTTAACAGATATCATCCCTTCAGAAGCCATATAGTAGGGAAAGTTCCATAATTTTAGCATCGTTAACCGAACAAAAATATAGTAATTTATATCTATAAAACTTTTAGTATTTCGATAGATTTTTATTATAAATTTATTTTAAAGAGGGTTTTAATATGTCGTTACGTAAAGTAGCTCCAATAATGGTTGGTTTTAGTATGGCTCTATGGACAAATACTTCTTTCCACCTAAATAAGTCAGCTCGTTTGAATGTAACAAAGACACAAAAATCTTTATCACTATACAGCTTCCAAAGTGACTATAAAATGAAATGGCATCGATTAGAAACAGACTACTCCCAATTTTCCCTCGTAGGAAGACATAATTCTAATGAGGTTGGAGGATATGAAACACGTACGGGGCATAGCGTATTTGGTATTCGTATCAGTGCTAATCGAATAGATGTAAATAGAAAATACGGTCTTCCGCTTAGTTCCATTCAATATGAACATACAAGCTATTTGCTCGATTACAATGATTGTAAAGGTAATATTACACATGGGACCTATTTCATTGATGGTCACTATGTTACTTTTTTCTATGATTTACACAAAAACAATATTGTTCGTTCTATTGTTTGGATTCATGCCAAAACAGAATTTAGTAAACGTGGTTATTATGGCAAGCCCTCTAACGAACTACGAACAGGGCTTGAAGATTTAATGGTTGACCTTATTAACCATGAGCGAGTAATAGAAGGTTTACTGCCTCTCATTTATGACAAAGGGTCTAATCCTATTGCACGGCAGCATAGTAGCAATATGATCACACATCAATTTTTTAGTCATGAAGATCATAAAGGTAATCATTCCAACGACCGCCTCACTGCTGGTGGAGTTAATCACTATTGGTATGGCGAAAATATAGCACAAGGTCAGCACAATAGTATATTTGCTCATGAAGCACTGATGAATTCAAAGGGACATCGTATAAATATTTTAAGGAAAGAGTTTACACATGTTTTTGTTGGTGTTTGCTTTAAAGATAACGGTGCACCCTATTATACGGTTAATTTTTATTCTAAGTAGTTGAACGGTTGAAGTTAATCAACAATATATATACAAAAATCTCTATGCAGAAATGTAAGGCACTGAAAAACTTACTTTTTTATAATAGTGAACCTTTTCCAGATAAAAATAAGGCGCTTCTTGTTCAATTTTGAACAGGAAGTGCCTTATTTCTGTCTCTATTTCTTATTTATTTTCGTTTAGTAGCTTTAATATACGTAAATCGCCATGCATGGACTTAAATTAAGAAGTTTCTTGATTTGAAATCATCAGTGCACATTAATTCTTTTAAAGGAAAGCGTTGCTAAAATAATAGAATGATACATTGCGTTGTTTGGAGAAGCATCGCTCGACTCCTGCGGGAAAGCGAGACAGACGAGACCCCGCACGAAGCGAAGCGTAGGAGGAGGCTCGGCGCTCGCCCGCGGAAAGCGAGCGGAATGCTTCGGAAAACAACAGTAGGGTCACAGTGCCAATGGAATTAGCAATAGAGGAGCGTAGGCCATAAACATCGCGTCTGTGGTAACGTATTCGTGACCAATCCCGTGTTTTCTGTAGCACCCATTCAGAACGGAAATCTATATTCTAAATTTTTTTACTTTTTTTGTTATTCTGACATATAATTTTTTGACTAATTATTTTATAATAAAATTTAACATAGTCAAGCCATCAATTCTTCTGTTATAATACTGATAATTTACATTCTATCTGTAGTAATACAGTGTGAATAAATGCTTTTCACAAAATGGGGATTATGAGAAAAGCGCTACAATGCATTCTTAAATACAATGTAGCCTACACAAAAAGGGGTTGGGAGATTTGGGTATTTTAAAGGGGTTAAAAATTCTCGATTTTTCTGCATTACTACCGGGTCCAATGGCGACAATGATATTTGCTGATCTAGGCGCTGAGGTTATTCACGTTGAATCATCAAAACGCGTAGATTTAACACGTATTATGCCTCCTTACGACGATGACCATGAGGCATATATTCATCAACATTTGAACCGTTCTAAAAAATCATTAACATTAAATTTAAAATCGCCTGAAGCTATAGAAATTGTTAAGTCACTTGTTAAAGAGTACGACATCATTATCGAAGGATTTCGACCCGGTGTCATGCAACGACTTGGCATTGGCTATGAAGCGCTAAAAGAAATAAATCCTAAAGTTATTTATTGTGCTATTACAGGCTATGGACAAACTGGACCATATAGCAATCGGCCAGGACATGACAATAACTATTTATCATTAGCTGGCATACTTGATTACTCACGCCATAAAGATAAAAAACCTGTCTCAATGGGTATTCAGCTAGCAGATATTGCTGGGGGCACGATGCATTCAGCAATTGGCGTACTCGCAGCTGCTTTACATCGTGAAAAAACAGGTGAAGGGCAATATATTGATATAAGTATGACCGATGCTGTATTTTCACTCAATGCTATGTATGGATCTGCCTATATTGGCGGTGGCCGTGTTCCTCAGCCCGAGCAGGAAATTTTAAATGGTGGTAGCTATTATGACTTTTACAAAACAAAGGATGGCCGATTTTTCTCGGTAGGAAGTCTTGAACCTCAATTCCGGAGATTACTCTGTGAAGCGCTTGATATTCCTGAGCTCATTGATAATACGTTTAATGATTCCTACTACACACAAATTCGTTTTAAAGAAGCTGTTCATGATGCGTTCTTATCGAAGACTTACGAAGAATGGCTTGAAGTATTTAACGAGGATTTCGAGGGATGTGTCGAACCAGTTTTAACATTTCCAGAGGCATGCGAGCATCCTCAGCTGAAGGCTCGTGATATGATTGTGGATATTCCCAAAAGCGACGGTACTACGCAAAAACAAATTGCATCTGCTTTCAAGTTTGATGGTGTTAAGCCACAGTACAAGCATGTCGGTGCCAAGCTTGGAGAGCATAATGATGAAGTATTATCTTCACTTGGCTATAGCGTCGAGCAAATCGCAGACTTAAAGGACAAAGGGGTTTTAGAATAATATAGGTCCACTGCACAAATAAAAAGAGTGTCTAATGCTGTATTTATCATACATTAGACACTTTTTTTATTTCTAATCCGCTGATAGTAATTAAACATACGCACTTATAAAGACTCGTAGCTTTTCGAAATGATCGTCAATGAGTAAATACTTTTTATAAATTTCCATTAGTTTTTCAAACAGCTCATACTGCTCCGTCACAAATAAAACTTTTAAAATATTGAGCATATGCAAGGATGCGCTCTGTGCTACCCAATAGTAGGGCGTTTCTAGTTGACGATAATGTCGCCGCCATTCGTCCACAGATAAGCCGATATGCTGTAATGAATTATTAACATGGAGAGCAATATCCTGCTGAACTGATGCCTCAATCGCAATAAATTGCTCATTGCTATAGTTACGCTGCACTAAAGTGGCGTGTATTTTTTTATTGGAGGCTAGTACATGCTCCTTTAAAAGCAGAAGCCCCTCTTGATAACGCCCCTTTTTTACATAATGGTCCAGCAATACTGCATACAAGTTTTCTAAAAAATTAAGTTCATAATTTTTAATAAGGGCAGGAGGCGTTGGTTTACGATTCGGCAATAAATCCTTATATTCCAACAAAATCTCTATCGCGTAATTATTAAGTCGTTCATCCTCTAATAAATACTCACCGTAGTGAATAACAGTTTCATGCTTCTGTTCTTGATGTGCTATATGAAACTGCAGATAGGCAATCAGAACTTTTTCTTTCTCTGTCAATGCATACATTGAATAACGCCAATCCGCTTCAAAGGAAGTAATAAAAGCTTTCACGCATCGATAATCCCCTTCTGATAAGCGATAGTGCGTTACAATTTGATAAAGATGTAACTGCTTTTTTGCTATACAAGTAGAATTATGATTATCCACATAAGTTATACACTTATCCATAGTTTTTCTATAATTATCAACAAAGTTATCCACATATACACAAGTTTTTTTTGTGGATTTCTCAACATGCTCCATCATTTCATGGATAAATGTGAATTGTTCTAATGGTTTGTGGATAAACAGTGAATAAACCTTTTTCAGGAAAAGCCAATGCCAAAAAAGGTCTTCTTCTTTATAAATCATATGCACAAAATATTCATTTTCAAATTTATATAAAAATATAGTTTGTAGTTCGTTCACTGGCATTGTCACTTGCATTCTTTTCCCAAAAATTAGCCAGATTAATCTTTCTAAGTCCATTGTATGCTGTGCAAAAAGCTGCTCAAAAAAGGTCTCCTTGCCTTTTTGCGTATAAAAAAAAGCATTGAGACGTTCATTGACAAATTTAGCTTCCAAACCATGCTTGTTAAAAAAAGTTTGCATTTCTGTCGTTACACGACCCCAATATTTTCGCGCAGTTGAAAACGCAATATTCATCGCTGTTTCCTCATTCACTAAAAATAAATTTGGTGAAAGTGCAGTACCTAGAATTTTCGGGTCTACCGGTGAGTCAATCTCTGCCTCTAACCATTTTGAAAGTAATTTTTCAGCACCCTTTTCACCATTTTGTTTATATGTCATGTATAACCGCTCATCACAATCCAACAGCATGCAAATGGAGCCCCCTATCAAATTCAACCAACAAAGATCTTCCCCTATCACGTAAAATTCTTTTAACACTCTTTCTTCAATATAACAAATCTTATCCAACATATGCTAAAGAAATCGTGATCTGCATAGAACAAAATATTCGTGTAAAATCGACAACTCCATTTACAGCAGCATAAAAAAAGCCATCTATAACGGGTAAATACCTCATAGATGGGGAAAAAAATTAAGTTTCCGTTTTTAAAGAAGAACCGCAATGAGCTATTGGACAATCACTCATAAGTTGGTAGCCCATTTGTATTGTCACAATAGCTCATTACCTACGCCAACCCAAAGCTAGCGCCATAGATGCATAACTTAGACAGCTATGCATCACTTACCAAAACAATTAAAAAAGCATTCTCACAACAGTAGACGAGCAACCGGAAAAATAGTTACAAAAAAATTCGTCTAGACGAATTTTTTTCTGCATCGAAAGCGCAAGCGCAATGTTACTCTTTTCGCAGTACAAAATTCAATTGTTTTTTGCTCTATAAAAAAAAAGCAAACTATGAAATTTTCTAGTTTGCTTTCTTTTCTGTCCGCCATTAATCATATTGTTTTTTCACGGGCTTATAAATTCGGGCTTTTTTTAGTACTGTTTTAGGTACTTGGAAGGTTGCTGTTACGACACCTGGATGACGACCAATTTCAATCGATCCTGTAATCGTCGCTCGATTCATAACCTCTGGCTCGCTCATCTCAAAAAGCTTTGCGGCACGGCTTATAGCGTTAGTTGTTGCTTCATTTAATGATGTCCCAGAGCCAACAATTGATACAGGAAATACTTCCTCCAACTGCTTTACGCCGAACTCATCTGCAAGCTCACGTGCACGACGTTTTTCTTCCTTTGTAAAAGGTTTAGCCGTATAAGGTAAATCCTCTGTATTCGGCAATAAAATAGGGCCATCCAAAGCTACTTTTTTCAACACACTTACTTGAAGTTGAACAATACCAGCAACATCCGTTGTATGTCCTGCAATTTCACCGTCCCCTTGCATTGCGTGCATATCACCAATATACAAACCACCTCCTGGAACCTTTACTGGACAAATAATTGTTGCCCCCTCACGAACACGGCTTATATCCATATGTCCATCTGTACGGTGTCTATCTAATTCATCCTGCGTAAATGCATATTCATGAGGTGCACCGATTAAAAACGAACCAAAATCACCAGCATTATGGGAGTCTGGCATCGCCTTTGATGGTGTCGTTCCAAGCTGCCCTAAAAACGGTCGCATTCTTGCCATAACACCAATCAAATCACTTGGGGCCAATGCAACTACAGGGTTTTGCACAGATTTTTCAGGTGTACGCATATAATTTTTAGCATCAAGGGCAATACGACGAGCCCCTTCTCGGCCAACAGTCACACCAATATTCCCTTTATGATCTAACGCCATCGTATAGCCATTCGTCATGTTAAAAGGTGATGTTTCTGTATCACATGTTGAACAACGAATGGCCTGTCGACCTATCCCTTTGACAACTGTGCTTGGATGAAGCTTACCACAGCCTGGACATTTTACTGATACGAATGGATCCCCAATAAATCGATCTACGATTGCCTCATCGGGCCCAGATGCTGTTGCTATTGATGTTACCTGGATTGATTTAATCTTGATAACAATGGCATCCCCTACCTCTGCCCCTTCTACAAATACAGGCTTTGTTACTTCATGTCCGCCACGAATCGTTGGTGTTAGCATCGGGCCCCAACAGCCTGGCGTTGTATTAGCAATAATTGTGCCACCGTCTTTGACCGGACCAAGCATTTTCTCTCGTGGATCTAAAATTCCATCTATGAACTCATTTACGAATAATGTTTCGACGGCTAGTTGACCCTGTACAAGGTCCTCACTTTGCATTCCTTCTTTTTCTAGTACATGCAATTCGCTTGTCATTTCTTTCATCACGCTCCTAGTTTTTATTTTATGTATATAGATGATTGTTACATTTGATTTCAACACTTTTTATAAATTTAGTGATTTGTCGATTGTAAAACTTATTTCGACATCAAGTTTGATAGTTCCTGCCATTTCGAGGGGAATGTCACTAATTGTATGTATGCAAACTCGAAGTCGCGTTGAAATCCTTTTTTCTTTATGCATTATTTTCGTCCAATAGAAAGGCTATTGAGTACATGGAAAATTATGCCGTTTAATTTATGTATTTTCAACCATTTAACATAAAAAAGCACAGACTCATACAAATGTATTTAAATTTCCAATGACAATTTACAATAATAAAGGGTCTTTGTGCTTTTTGATGGCACAAAAACCCTTTCGTCTATCTTTATTATGATATTTAATCTCCTAGTGCGAGTTTTTTCATGGTCAATCTTCACACGTTTTCAACGGCTACTGTTAATTTAATGGGATTGTCACAGGATCCATCTCTTTTAATTCCGTACCTTTTCCTGATCCCAAGGAGAAATAAATAACAGGGACAAATGTAATGGAAGTAGCAGTTGGATTGATCGCCTGTACAGTGGCACTTGATTTATAAGAAATACCACCGTCGCGACTTGCAGCACCATTTCCATTTACCACATAAGTATTGCCTAAATTATCTCGTAGTTCATCAAATTGAACTGTAACTTCTGGCCACTTCTTTAACACTTCTGGAATAGTTTCATACTCAAAACGAATAACAGTTGACATATCATTTTTTTCAAGGGCTGTAAATCGAGCCGTGACATCATAGTTTGAAACAGTTTCATTGACTAGCTGTAGCTCACCTGCTAACTTAGAGACCTTAAAATTAAATGCCCAATCCCCTTCCACTTTTGTATCATTATTCACATTGAGAAAAGCTTCTGGTTTCCATATTACTTCTAATTCATCTGGTGCCTCTTTATCAAAATGAGGTGTTATATTTGCTAACCCTACATATTTATTATCACTTATCTTTTCAAGTCGAGTACTTCCTCCACCACCTACAGCTCCTTTGATATCTATGAAATCTCCTTCTATAAACGGAGAATCTCCTAAATCTTTATCTGTTTCAAGTGCAAAAGAAATTGTCATTGATGTACCGTCATACACAGCATTTTCTATCATCATAGATAAGCCATTACTAGAATGAACCTGTCCAATTTCCGTTGCATAACTATCAAAGTTCTCCAGCATTGTGCTTTTATTATCAAAATAACTAGCAATATTTTTCATAAACGGAATTTGTGAAGCAAGTGTAGGAAAAGCAATACTTACGGAAGTTACCATACTGACGCCAATTATCGCCGCCGCTGCTATATGACGCACCCATTTTGGCATACGCTTTCTTGTTGCTTGCTTCTTTAAAACCGTTTGTTTAAGGTTCATTTTTCGTTGTGCAGATAATTCGATTGGTTCAATTTGATCCACATCCAGGTCCAGCCACTCTTTATAACTTTTAGTCATATAAATGCCTCCTCCAACTGTATTGTTGTTGCTAGCTTCTTCTTCCCTCGATAAAGTCGGTTTTCTACGGCTGCTTTTGATAAATGCAGCGCTTCTGCTATCTCAGAATTCGTTAATTGCACATAATACTTCATCATGAAAATATCTCGATCAATATTTTCCAAGTGACTAATAGCAATTAGTAAATCGTTTCGTTGCTCCTTTTTCAAAAGCTCCTGCTGTATATCTTTTATGCCAGGCTTTTGCAAAAGCTCCTCGTCCCCTTTTTCTCTTTGCTGTTGCTTTTCAAGCTTACGGAATAAATCTATGGCTTTATATTTTGTCAGCATCCCTATCCATTTTTTGAAATCCTCTGATTCGCCCTTAAATTGCTTTGAATTTTGCCAAATGGCTAGGAATACATCATTAACACAGTCATCAATAGAATCTTTATTAATACCGGAAAGAACCTTATATGCTATCGCATGTACGAAGCCAGAATAATGTTCAATTACATACTCAAGCGCATCTTCTTTTTGGTTTTGTAAACGGCTAATGAAGTTTTTAGATGTACATCTCAACATTTTGCCCCCTTTATGTTTATTTGAAAAAGCTTCTTCACTAACTATATCGAAACTCAGTCACTAAAACTCTCAACTATTTCTGTGGAAAATGAAGATTTCTAAAAAAACCTTCAGTAATGTTTCAATCTCCTCTTTCAAGCGAGTTTCATTTATAATGAGTCACATAAGGAACTTCAATCTGTTAGCAGATCCCAAGCTAAGATGGTCACTTCTTAAAGAAATTTATCACCCACGACTCTATTCTGGTTAAATAGATCAAACTTCTTTAGGACTCATTACAAAAAATCAGGGATGAAATTTGTTAAAACATAATATTTGGAGTGAAGACGTGGTGAATTCTTGGCGACCAATATCACAAATAAGATTCTGGAGTGAACGAGTAGAGGAACAGTAATCAACTCCACATTATATTGAATAATCTTTTTAGGATAATAAAGAATTGTTTATCGGGCTACTGCTAAACTTAATAGCTATACGCTATTCTTAAAATTCTAATGACGATTTACAACATAAAGAAGAAAGGACGTGTGAACAATGCAAGAACCAACTATTTTAGTAGTGGATGATGAGGCAGATTTAGCGAACCTCCTAAAAGTTAGCCTACAAAAAGAAGGTTATAAGCAAATTCATACAGCTGGCTCCATACAAGAAGCGTGGACGAGCTTTCAACAGACACAACCCGATATTGTACTTCTTGATGTGATGCTTCCCGATGGTGAGGGCTATGATTTATGTCGACGCATTCGAGAAGTGTCGCATGTGCCGGTGCTTTTCATGTCAGCAAAGAATGAAGAAATTGATAAAATTTTAGGGCTCGCTATCGGAGGGGACGATTATATTACGAAACCTTTTAGTCCTAAAGAGGTTGCCTATCGTGTGAAGGCACAGCTTCGCAGAGCTGGCTATCAAACGCAAGAAGCAGCTTCAGTAACTTCCGGGAAGTCGATTCAAGTTGGTCCATTTTTACTTAATGGAGATGAAACGGAGGTACATAAGGACGGCGATTTATTGGAACTAACGGCGAAGGAAATCGGTTTGATGGCTTGCTTTATGAATAATCCTAATCGAATTTTAAGTAAAGAAACGCTGTTTGAGCGTGTATGGGGAGAGGACTTTTTCGGCTCAGACAATACTGTTATGGTGCATATTCGACGACTGCGTGAAAAGGTTGAAAATGATGCATCAAAGCCTATGTATATTACAACTGTAAAAGGGCTTGGCTATAAATTTGTCATTCCAAAAGAGGAGCAAGCATGAAATGGAGATTAACAGCTAGATTCCTTCTGTCTGTGCTGTCTATTGTTATTATTGTAATTTTCGTGAATACAGCCATTTTAATTAGTTTTTTCATTTTCCAACAGACCAATAAATACGATCAAACAACTTCGTATACAGAAGAAAACTTCGTACGCGAGTTCCAACAGTATATTGATATAAATAATGAAACACCTGCAGTAAGCAAGGATGGACTTCAACAATTGCATCAGCGAAATGCTTGGATTCAAGTACTTGATCATAATGGACAGGTCGTTGAAGCCCATTTCGCTCCAGATCAAGCGCCTTCACATTATGCGCCGATTGACTTAATTCAAGTTTATAAATATAAAGAATTCGATGTCGACACAACCGTATATGTGGGAAGTAAAGAAAGTTTTAGTTATCTTATCGGCATCGAAGGAAGTGGCGTTACTAGATATGTCACTCATTTTTCTGGGTCATCCGTATTACAGTTCATTGGCAAGTTTGGTTTACTCATTGTCATTGCTGATTTATTAGTAGCTACACTCGTTGGCTGGCTTTTCGGTCGAACGTTGACCAAGCCTCTTCACGCAATGATTGAACGTATTCGTCATTTAAAGAATCGTGAGCATGTGACGAGCAAAATGCCAGGCGGTGTGTACAAACCCGTTTTTGAGAATTTAAATGAAGTATCGAGAGAGCTTGCTGCACATGAGCAGGAACGTAAACGATTAGAAATGATGCGCGAGGAATGGATTAGCAATGTCTCACACGATATGAAAACACCTCTTGCCTCGATTCGTGGTTATGCGGAATTACTGAATGATGGAAAATTAACGCCTTCTGAACAAACAGAATATACTCAGATTATCGAAAAACAATCATTGCATATGCAAAATTTACTGGATGATTTAAATTTAACTATGCGCTTACGACATCAACAGCTTCCGCTCAGCTTAACCGAGGTAAACATGGTGCAATTTATTCGTGAAATCGTTATTGATACACTCAATACACCACAATATGAGCAAGCTAATATTGAATTTAATGCAACTAAAGATGTTATCAAGCATCACATTGACGAACATTTTATGCGACGAGCAGTGATGAATTTTTTACACAATGCATTGCTTCATAATCCTTCTGATGTTTCAGTTAATGTTCTTGTTGAAGATCATTCTATTACGATTTCTGATAACGGTAATGGCATTTCTGCAAAAGACCTTGAACATATTTTTGAGCGCTATTATCGAGGGACAAATACTGAGCAAACACATGGTACTGGGTTAGGTACTGCTATCGCTAGAGATATTATCGAAGCGCACGGAGGAACTGTCACTATGACCTCAGAAGAACAACAAGGGACAACTGTCAGCATTCATTTACCAGAAGAAAAAGAGGAGTAGCCCTTTATTTGGGACTACTCCTTCTTGTTATTTCTTCATTAGCTCCTGTACTTTTGCAGGTAGCTCATTGAATTTTACTTCATCATATGATGTAACTTCCGTTTCTTTTTTTACATAAAGCTTCATGTATGCATCGTGACGTAAATTTTTCTGAGCTGAAAACTTTAATGTTTGCTCTTTACCGTTTTCGTCATAAGCAGGTACCTCATACCAATACGACTTCATTATTTCACCATCACTTGCCTTGAATTCCTCTACTTCACCGTCAGTAGTGATATGAACATAGTAAGCTTCTTTATTTAAACGATTAAAATCTACAGTCATCAGAACAACAAGACCTGCTACGAACAACAAGAACAATGCTCCTATACCTAAGAAAACCTTTTTCATATTAATTCCCCTGTCTAATAATTTTATAGAATGAACGAACTGTAAAGATATAATATATGCCATAAATTGCTGAATAAGCAATCATCCACAGTATGACGGGTTTAGTTATATCCATACTAAATAACTGTGAAAAAGCTAGTAGCGCAAATGCACTATGTGCGATACCAACAACGAGTGGTGCACTAAAGATAACGGCAACCTGTCCTGCAACTGTTTTTAATATTTGTTTTTTGTTAACACCAATTTTATTTAAAATTGCATATTTTGACTGATCTTCCTCTGCCTCTGTTAAAACTTTGAAGTAAATAATACTTCCTGTCGCTGCTAAAAATACTAATCCTAAAAAGCTTCCTACAAACAATAGTGATCCGACAGTAGCTAAACCATCCTCATAACTTTGCGGAACACTTGAGAATCCATCCTGCTGTTCCTTAGATAGTTGTTTATATATTTCCTTTGAAACAGCCTGTTGCTTCAAGTCATTATCCATACCAACTACCTGCATTTTAACATCTTCTGCATTTGTTGCAGTGAACACTTTATCATTCACAACGAGAACTGTCCCAGCTGGAATAAAGTTTAATACACTCTCTGTATACATTTTATCAACATAGAATGATTCCCCGTTCTCTAATTTAAACTCTTCACCCGTAAAATCATGCGAGAAACGTTCATCAAAGCTTGCATCAAGTAAAACTGTTGAACCATCTGCAATGTGTAGTTCTTCCTCTTTCCCCTGCAATTTTGCTAAACGATTATAATCGGATTCCTTTAATAATGTATATTCAAAAAACGAATATTCATTATCCACACGTAAATTTTTCACAGAAAGCGACTCGTTGTACAAAACGTCCTCTTGAGAAAATTTTACCGCATCGCCCTTCCACATAAATGTGTTAGGTAGCATATGACGTACGCTGGCTTCTGCATTGTAATACATTCCGAAAACGCCGCCACCAGCTGTGATTGTTGTCGCACTTAAAATAGCGATGATCGAAAGCGATTTAGCATTTGCTCGAATACGGTACAATAATTGTGATACACCAATTAAATTCAAGCCTTTCCATGACCAAGAAGTTGCTTTTTTCAACGCCGTTAACACAAATACGCTAACGCTATGGAATAATAGGTATGTCCCTGCAATCGTTACACCTATAACCATTAGTGGAGTACCTAGCACTGTGAAAAATCGCCAAATCTTGCTCGTAAATATATCTTCAGACGCTGTATAATAACCAAATGCAATTAGCGCTGTCCCAAGAATAGCTGCTAATAATGATGCACGTGGAATTTTCTCTCCTTGCTTCTCAGCATGGAACAGATCAATCAATTTAAATTGATAGATGACACGATAGCCTTGTAAAGATGTGAATAAAAATAGTAACGCAAAAATCCATGTTGTATTTACTAGAGCCTCAGGGGAGAATGTTAAACTTCCTACAACCTCAAAGCCCATTAAACGTACTAAAATCATTAATAACCCTTGTGACATAAAGAATCCAAGAACAATCCCTAATACTAGCGAAACAAGCCCAATTACTAAATTCTCGAAAAAGAGCATTAAGCCGATTTTCTGCTTACGCACACCTAATAGCGAGTAAAGGGCTACTTCCTTTTTTCGTTTTTTCATAAAAAACGAATTGGAATACGCCATAAAGATGACGATAAAGAATAATAACACCACAGATGATCCACTCATCAGTCCTTTAATTTGCTGTGAAAACTGTTTTGAAGCTAAAAGATCATCATTATATTTCAATGTCACAAACGTAAAGTAGATGACGATACTAAAAACCATTGAAGCAATATATAAAAAGTAGTTCGACAAATTACGTTGAATATTTTTTCGCGCTAAACTAAATAACGTCATTTACTCCACCTCCGATGCCAGCAAGCACCTGTAAAATCTCTTGGAAAAATTGCTTTCTAGTTTGAGTACCACGATGAATTTCCTTAGAAAGCTGTCCATCCTGAATAAATAGAATGCGCTGGCAGAAGCTTGCTGCGAATGCATCATGCGTAACCATCATAATCGTGGCCGCTTGTGAATTATTCAGATCACTTAAACTTTCAAGCAAGTCTGTTGCTGATTTTGAATCTAGTGCACCTGTCGGCTCATCCGCAAAGATTAATTTCGGCTCTGTAACCAACGCACGTGATGATGCTGTACGTTGCTTTTGCCCACCAGAAATTTGATATGGATATTTATCGAGTAACTCTTTTATTCCAAATAGTGAAGCTATACGGTCTACCCTTGCGTTAATTGCCTTTGTTGGCACTTTTGCTATTGCAAGCGGCAGTACGATATTTTCACGAACTGTTAAAGAGTCAAGTAAGTTATAGTCTTGGAAGATAAAACCTAGGTTGTCACGACGAAAATCTGCTAACTCTGCATCCTTCATGCGTGCTAAATTTGTATCACCAATAATGATTTCACCAGTCGTTGGTGTATCAATTGTCGCTAACACATTTAATAGTGTCGATTTCCCAGCCCCCGAAGGTCCCATTACACCAACAAACTCTCCTTTTTCTACTTCAAATGATATATTCGATAGCGCTGTAAATGTATTTGCGCCTTTGCCGTAAGTTTTTTCTACATTTTGTACCTTTAATAATGGCGTCATAAACGCTCACCTCTTCTTTCTGACTTTAGTATACCCCTCCAAACTTACAGCAAATTTGTCGCAAGCTTACAACAACCTTAAATCAACTTATCCGCATGATATACGTTTTAGCAAAATGTCATCCAACTTTTGAGATTTATCACCCAACTTTTGAATTTTATCTACCAACTTTCATGTTTTATCTACCAACTTTTGAATTTTATCTACCAACTTTCATGTTTTATCCCCTAACTTCTGAATTTTATCGACATCTACCTTTCAAAGAGCAAAAAAGGATTCACACACGAAACTGTGCGTGAATCCTTCCTCTACCTTTATTATGCTAATACTTTTTTAATGTCATCCTCAAAGTTACTTGGCTTATCAGCTGAACCATAGCGTCCAACGACTTCACCATTACGATTCACAAGGAATTTTGTGAAATTCCACTTTATACTGTTGCCTAGAAAGCCTTTTGAATGAGATGTCAGATGCTCAAAGATGGGGTGTGCATCTTTACCATTGACCTTTACGATTTCATGCATCGGGAAAGTCACTCCATATGTCAAACGACATTGTGATGCTGCTTCCTCAGCAGTCGCAACTTCTTGCTTAAACTGATTGGATGGGAAGCCAAGAATAACAAGGCCTTCATCTTGATACTTTTTATATAGATCCTCTAATTCTTCAAACTGTGGTGTAAAACCACATTTGGAAGCCGTATTAACAATTAACATTGCCTTCCCCTTATAACGAGCTAAGCTATATTTAGTACCATCTTCTAGCGCAACTTGAATGTCGTAAATGCTCACTCTAATTACCCCCTATGTTATAAACGCCCATTTTTTCTGGCAATCTGCTGTAGAGGATCCCAAACACCATTGAATGGAGGGGCGTAGGCTAAATCTAAATCTAGTAAATCTGGTAAGGTCATTTTATTGTATAAAGCGGTCGCAAACACATCGATCCGTTTATCAATACCTGCAGGTCCAACAATTTGTGCCCCTAAAAGTTGTTGATCTCGTTTACGAACAACAATTTTAATAAACATTCGTTGAGCTCCAGGGTAATAGCCTGCAATATGGCGGGCAGATAATTTAAAGGCCTCATATTCAAAGCCTAGCTCTTTCGCCATACGCTCATTAATACCTGTCGTAGCGATTGTTAAATTGAAAAACTTTAAGATTGAAGTACCTACAATACCACGAAACGGCGCAGATTTGCCTGACATATTGAGTCCCGCTAAACGACCTTGCTTATTAGCTGTCGTGCCAAGAGGTATATAATCTAAACGTTCTTTCACAATATTAAAATGCGTTGCACAATCTCCTGCAGCATAAATATTTTCAACTGATGTCTCTAGATGTCGATTGACGATGACTGCACCATTTTTAGCTAGCGCTATGCCTGTACCCTCTAAAAATTGCGTATTGGGTTTAATTCCCGCAGCCATAATGACTAAATCTGTATCAAACGCGCCATTGTCCGTTAGCACACGTTCTACACGGTGATTGCCCTCAAACGCCTCTACCTTTGTATTCAGCACAAGCTCGATGTCGTTCTTTTTTGCTTCCTCATGAACATGTTGCGCAAGCTCTTCGTCTAAAATTCTTGCAACATAGCTTCCTCGTTGAATCAATCTTACTTTTTTACCGCAAGCATGTATCGTCTCGGCCATCTCTAACCCAATATAGCCTGCACCTATAATTGTTACATTTTCTATATCTGACGTTAAATCAGCAAGTAAATCCTCTAGCTGAGGTATTGTTTTCACAGTGTGTATACCTGAAAGATCCGATCCCTTCTTCACCGGCATAATAGGATCTGCACCTGTTGCAATAAGTAGCTTATCGTAAGGTATTTCAAATGTTTCCCCAGATGTCTGCGTTCCAAAAACAAGCTTCTTGTCTACATCAATTCCGTTAACCTCATGACCAACACGTGCATCAATATGATACTTATCACGAAACGTTTCTACATCTCTTGCTATAAGACGCTTTGTCGATGAAATACGTCCATCCACTACATAGGGCAAGCCACACTGCCCATATGAATAAATAAAGCCACGTTCTACAGATGTAATCTCTGCTCCTGGTACATTTCGATATATTTCCATTGCTGCTGACATGCCGGCAGCATCTCCCCCGATGATTACGTATTTCATCCAACAATCCCCCTTATTTTTTTCTCGTTGCTAATAAGCCTGCATAATGGTCCATATAAAAACGGCGTCTGCCTCCACTTACGATGACTCGTATTACATGAATAGCAATTACCATTATGAAAACGAGATTCGCCACAAAGGCGAGCAATGTAATGACAATTTGCAATAAATAAAATGGTGAATCCATATCTAATTTAATTTGGCCTACTATTGTTATAATCTCCGATGTACATACTACTACGAGAATGGCAATACAACGGCGCCAAGATTGACTAACAATACTTTTACCGTTTTCACTTACCATTGTAAATCGCATGAACTTCATCCCTAGCGTTGCACCCTTTGTAAAGCTTGGGACAATACCAAAGAGCAATATATATAAAGCCAATTTTACTAGAAACTCGAAAATACCACTATAGCCTGTTACGGCACTAACGAAAAACAACATGACTTGTGCGATAAATAGATCTATTGCTAGTGCTAACAAAATAGATACCGGCTTGACGATATCCTTTTCGACCATTTCTGCTGCTTTAGCCGCCACCTTTTCATGAGAAGGAAACAGCGCCCACACAACAGGAGCTAAAAAGAACCCTAATAGTGCACCAACACTGTTAAGTATTAAATCATCCACATCAAAAATTCGATATGCACAATTAAAGATGCCATAAATCCCAGTATATTGAGTTACTTCATAAAACAATGTTAGCAAAAAGCTAAATAGAAATGCACGCTTCCAGTACTCTCTTTTTTTAAGGAAATAACGCAAGTATACACCAAATGGCATGAGCAGTAAGAAGTTATAGAATGCCTGATAAAAAGCAGGTTGCTTTGGTATATAAATCCACGTAGATGGATTCGTCAGAACAATCCCACTATCCTTTAAAATATCCGTAACAAATTGAAAAGGATGTAAATTGTAATGGACTGTATCTGGGGCTTGCAAAGAGCAAGTATCACGTGTTTCCGGGAAAGGCAGTAACACTAAGCATAATGCCGATAAAAAGTAAAAAATAAATGAGAACATAATAATTGTTTTAGATACAGATAAGTAGCCATATTTCCGATACGTATAAATAAGCCAAGGTACAAAAAGCACAAAGGATGCGAAAATAGTTATTAAAAATGCTACCATGATAGAACTTGTATAAACTGACATAGAACACCTCTTCGTTTAAAAAATCGGCTCATCACCATAACGTGTGGTTGATTTCCGTTTCGGCTGGGCGCTTTGTTGTACCTGCCGCTTCGCTGTCGCTACAGAAAACATTTGTTGCTGTCGCTTCGCTTTCGCACAGAGCAGAGCTTCCTGGGGACATCCAGCCTCCACTCCAATTAACTATATAAATAGCATACGTTTAAAAAAATATTCCCCTAACTTTTAATGTTAAACTTAAAAATCCCCGTTTTCTAATTCCCAAATATAGTTTAACCTTTAAACAAAACACGAATATTTCATCAATCTTACATAATCCTTAATTAGTGATATAACGATAAAATTCCGCGTAGACTCCCAGGAAATTAGCAAGAGTACGCAAATGTAGCTCTTGCTTACCCATGGAAAGCAAAGCGGAATTTTACCAAATTAGAATATTAATTTTTGTTTGGAGGATTTTTACACGAGCATACTATGCTTTTGCCATTTCCTCTTTACAGAATGCTAAAATTTCCTCTAGCTCATCATCCTCTAATGCGAAGTCTAAATACTCACCTTCAGCTTTTTCCATGATGAAGTAATTTAAAATAAATGGCTCTTCACCTTTTTCAGCAATCAGTACACGAATCTCAATTCCTGCTTCATGATAAAGCTCATCCTCTTCATCAATCTCTACATCTAAAATAAATTCGTAACGCTTACCTTCAATAATGTTTGTTGGATCTAAAATTTCTTCCATTGAGAATTGTGTAATTTCCATTGTACGTCTCCTTTAAGTTAACCTGTTCTTATATATATTAAATCAAATTCAGCATGGGTCAAATAGAAAACTCGTATACACTCGAAAGTATTTATGCCACAATGAAATTAAAATAATTGAGAGATGTGTTTCTCTTAAAGTTACTCTACATATAAGGAGGCTTTTTCTTGAAAGAGCTATTGTATTATCAAGATGTTATGCTACGTGAATTTGATGCAACAATTGTCCATAAAGGCACCGATAAAGATGGCCGTCACTACGTAGTGCTATCAAATACTGCATTCTATCCAACAGGTGGTGGACAACCCCATGATACAGGAACTTTAAATGATATTGAGATCATTGAAGTCGAGAAGATTGATGATGAAATTCGTCATTATATACAGGGCGACCCTTCAAGTTTAGCTGGAGAAGTACATGGACAATTAAATTGGCAACGACGCTTTGATCATATGCAGCAACATGCAGGTCAACATATTTTAACAGCGGCCTTTGTCGAACTTTTTGATGCACCCACTGTGAGCTTCCATCTAGGTAGTGAGCAGGTCACAATTGATATTGCCGTAGATGCCCTAACGGAAGAGCAGCTTGTGGCAGCGGAAGCCCGTGCCAATGAAATTATTATAGAGAATCGTCCAATTGAAACGAAATGGATTACAGAAAAAGAACTTGAAAACTATAGCCTACGTAAGGAGGTAGCGGTCTCAGGCGATATTCGTCTTGTGATCATTCCTGATTTTGATTACAACGGTTGTGGTGGTACTCATCCAACATCAACAGGACAAGTCAGTGCAATAAAAATCCTTGGCACAGAAAAAATGAAAGGCAATATTCGCGTCTCCTTTGTCTGTGGTCACCGAGTTTTAGCGGAGCTTGCCATGCGAAAGAAAGTACTAGCTGACGTTGCAAGACAATTAAGTGTCCCTGAAGCTGAATCAGCTACAGCACTTACAAAAGTCTTAACAGCACAGAAAAATACAGAAAAAGCACTTGTGGCTGCAAAAGAAGAGCTGCTCAATTATGAAGCAAAAGCGCTAGTCTCCAGTAACAAACGTATTATGACTGCAGCCTTTACGCAGCGTACTATGCAAGAACTTCAAAAATTAGCAAAAACTGTAGTTACTACGCAGACAGAAGCTATCGTTTTACTAGTTTCAGAAAATGAAGACAAGCTTCAGTTTGTCGCAGCACGTGGTGCAAAAGTTGAGCAAAGTATGAAGGACATTGCTGCAAAAGCACTGCCACTCATTAACGGAAAAGGCGGCGGCAGTGATCAGATGGTACAAGGCGGTGGCGAGCGTATTATCTCTCCCAACCAACTATTTGAAGCTATGCAAAAAGTACTTAACTAACCTTTTAGATAATCAACCAAAAATAGGAGCCGTTCCATTACTGGAGCGGCTCCTTTATTCATTCATATCATCACGTGTTGCTCGTTTCCCTCCTATCGATGATTGTCCATAGACATTTGCTCAGCTGAAGTATTTGCTTCAACAGCCCCTATTTTTTATCCACATATTATCCACAACACATCCACAATTTAGGCCTATCAAAACGTAGGATGGTATTTTGTTAAACGTATTTTTTTATAAAACAGTTGATTGGAGTGGAGGCTGGTCGACTCCTTGGGGATTAGCTATATAGAGGAACGAAGGCTAAGAGCATCACATCCTGTGATAACGCCTTCGTGACCAACATCCTATTGGCCCGAGACCCCGGAGCGAGCAACGCGAGTGAAGCGGCTCAACGGACGCCCCCAGGAAGCTCTGCTCTGCGCGAAAGCGAAGCGTCAGCGGCAATGTTTTATCTGTGCGAAAGCGAAGCGACAGCAACAAATGTTTTCTGTAGCGAAAGCAAAGCGGCAGCTACAATTGTTTTATCTGTGCGAAAGCGAAGCGACAGCAACAAATGTTTT
>NZ_JALIRS010000018.1 GCF_023337795.1 Lysinibacillus sp. BPa_S21
GAACACGGAAGTTAAGCTCTTTAGCGCCGATGGTAGTTGGGGGCTTCCCCCTGTGAGAGTAGGACGTCGCTAGGCACAAAGCAGCCACTGAGAAATCAGTGGTTTTTTTGTTGTTTTGCAATCTATACCCTAAAAAATGTTAGAATGTAAATTGATTCAAATTAACAATATAGGGGTGAATTGAAATGGCAACAGGGTTATATAGAGAAAATATTCAAATTGAAAAAGCAAAGCTACAGGAATTTATTCAAGATAAAGGGGAATGGGCTGTACTAATACCGGGTTATTTACATCATGAATTTCCAAATGAACAAAATATGATTTGGGTATTTCAAGGCGATTTCGGAATTATTCAAAAAGCCGTAAAGGTTGAGCTTAAATGCAAGGAGTCCAGTCCTCATCAGGTTATGTTTGATTTGGTAGGTTTATCCGATCCGATAAATGGTGATGGTTATTTTGAAATTACACAAAATCAGGACGGTACATGTCAGTTAGTAGGCAATTTAACGATGAAGGCAAGTGGCTTCTTAGCAGGAATGATGAATCCAATATTAGAAAAATTTGTACCGCAATTAGTAGAACAGCTAGTACAAAGGATGGCGGTAAAGGCTAGTATTTAGTATGTGTAGAGAAAATTGCAGTTAAGTACGCTTTAAAATAGTATCTACTAAGGAAAGTAAAAGGATCATTGCTATTAGGTGCAATGGTCTTTTTATGTTTCATCACCAAAAGTTCGATATGACAATTTACTAAAATGTTAACGTCGGAACTGAGACCAACCCACATTATCTTGTGATTTTTGGTATAACTTGACAGTTCTTTTTATGAGTCTTATATTTGAGTATATACTCAAACATTAAAAAAGGTGGTGGAAAGGTTTGGCGTCAAAGAAGGATAAAATCTTGGAGGCATCATTAGAGCTTTTTACTAAAAGGGGCTTTACCGCGACGACTACTAAAGAAATAGCATTAAAAAGCGGAGTAGCAGAGGGGCTTATATTTTATTATTTTAAAGATAAAAATGGGCTTCTTAATTATCTTATTCGTGAATTTTCATTTATTGGCTCGCTACAAAATGAGATAAAAGCTCTTTCTATGATGGAGCCATATCCAGCTTTAATTAAATTTGGCCAATTATATGCCAATTTTTTATCACATAATAAAAGCTTTTTAACTTTTATTTGGTCCCCGGAAATAGTACGGAACACGGATGTTAGTAAGGATATTGTAGATTTTATAAATACAATGAATGAACAAGTCAGTTCATTTTTGATAAGAGCTTCTTTATGTAGTGTAGAAAAAAAGACAGTAGAAACGGCAGCTTCGGTGTTTCTTTCAACAATATTAACGCATGTTTTAGTTGAAGAAAGAAAAGCAGAAAAAATGCCAATTGGAAATAATGATTATATTGAAGAGGTAGCGATGTTTCTTTTAAAAGGAATGCAAATTGTATAAGTAGATTGTAGTGGAGATCGAACGTCACCAAGAAAGTGCCCAATCGAAACGAAAGTTAACACACGTTATTTGCGAGGAACTATTTTTTTGAAAAACATTTGAGTGATTACTCAATAGAATTTAAAAAGGAGGTATCATTATGGAGCAATGGATAAATATTCAAACACTTATTTGGCTATTCCCTATTATGTTCATTTTGCATGATTTTGAAGAAATCATTATGGTTGAAAAGTGGTTAAATAAGAATTCTACGATTTTGTATGAAAGACTGCCGAAGAAAATTGCTGATCGAGTTATGAAACAGTTCTCGATGTCGACAGCACAGTTTGCCGTAGCAGTAATCGTTATATTCATGTTTGTAAGTAGTTCCACTTTTTTAGCAAATCAATATGTACATCAAGGGCCATTTGGAGATATCTATTTTTTCACTATTGTTACGCTAACCTACTTTTTACATGCATTCACTCACCTTGCACAATCTGTTTTTCTTCGTGCCATTACACCAGGTGCACTTACATCTTTGATAATCGTCATTCCATACAGTTTAATTTTGTATCGTTCGTTATTAATCAATAAAGTCATAACATGGGACATTATTTTCGTTAGCTTGCCATTTTGTCTTTTATTGATCCCTGTTGCATTACTAGCACATTGGATCGGTAAAAAGGTTATCTGAATTTCACTTTATTTATAGCGATTCAGCAAATGTTTTTGTAATGTAAGTGTTATAATTAAATAAGAATATAACGGAAATGGGTGTTTTGTTTTGCAAAAGAAAAAGCCGATTGTAGAAGGGTTAGAGCGCTTTCGACAACAACAAAATATTTCCTTTCATGTCCCAGGACATAAGCATGGCGAACTGTCCCATCTTCCTCAGCCCTTTAAAGATGTCATGCGATATGATGTGACTGAATTATCAGGTCTTGATGACTTACATCACCCAGAGGAAATAATATTAGAGGCAGAAAACTTATTGGCAGATACATATGGGGCGATGAAAAGCTTTTTTTTAGTAGGTGGATCTACAGTTGGAAATCTAGCGATGATTTATGCCACATGTAAAAAGGGTGATACGATTATTGTCCAACGTAATGCACACAAGTCAATATTTCACGCAATTGAGCTTGTTGGCGCAAAGCCTGTATTTGTTTCCCCACTATGGGATGAACGTACATTAACTGCCACACATGTTTCTTATAAAGATTTAAAAGAAGCAGTTGATTTTCATCCAGAGGCTCGGGCAGTAGTTTTAACGTATCCTACTTACTATGGTATGACATCTAAAGAAATACAGCAGCAGATTGCCTATTGTCATGAGAAAGGTATTCCTGTCTTAGTGGATGAAGCACATGGAGCGCATTTTAGTGCCTGTACTTTATTTCAACCATCAGTATTGTCATTTGGGGCAGATATAGTAGTACAGTCTGCACATAAAACTTTGCCTGCTATGACAATGGCATCCTTTATGCATGTTAATTCTAACTTCATCGATGTCGACAAAATAAATCACTATTTACGTATGCTGCAATCTAGCAGCCCATCCTATCTTTTATTGGCTTCTTTAGATGATGCACGCTATTATATACAGACATATATGGAGAGTGATGGTGCATATATAATAGAGAAAAGGAATCAATGGGTAGAGGCATTACGAGCTATTGGCTCTTTGGAAGTGATTGAGGTAGACGACCCTATAAAATTATTATTACGCGTTGATGGCTATAGCGGTTTTCAATTACAAGAAGCATTAGAAGCAAAGCACGTATATGCAGAACTAGCAGATGCGAATCAAGTATTACTTGTGCTACCTTTGTTGAAACAGGGGCATACCTATCCATTTGCAGAAATACGTGTCCGAATTAAGGATGCTGTAACATTGTTATTAAGTACACCAAGGTCCGAAATAGTAACTGCTTCGCAAGCAGCCTATAATTTTGTAGCTATTACGGAACCAGCCTATACATTTGATGACATTGAAAAGGCGGAGAAAGAATGGTTACCATATATGCGAACAATGGGCCGTATCTCTGCTAGTATGATTATTCCTTATCCACCAGGCATTCCATTGCTTGTTCCGGGCGAAAAAATAACAGTAGCAAAGCTGAGTCAGCTAGAAGAGTTACTGGCTACTGGTGCAACGTTCCAAGGAAATCACCGTTTAGAAGAAAAGATGATTGAGATCATTAAATAGTTGGAGGCAATAACAGCATGAATTGCAATTTATTTATTACATTTGAAGGTCCTGAGGGTGCTGGAAAAACAACAGTTATTCAAAAAATAGCTGAGCGACTTGCAGAAGAAAATATTGATGTTTTAGCAACGAGAGAGCCTGGTGGTATTGAGATTGCTGAGAAAATTAGGAGTATTATTTTGAATCCTGAACATACAGCCATGGATGAACGTACAGAAGCGTTATTATACGCAGCGGCGAGAAGTCAGCATTATTTTGAAAAAGTACGACCTGCATTGGATGCTGGTAAAATGGTTATTTGCGATCGATTTATCGATTCTTCATTAGCATACCAAGGATATGCACGCGGTATCGGCGTAGATGAAGTATTATCCATTAATGAGTTTGCAATCGGTAAGAAGTTACCCGATATGACTATATTATTTGACCTTGCTCCAGAGGTTGGCTTGGCACGAATTCATGCTCATGGAGAGCGAGAAGTAAATCGCTTAGATGTTGAAAGTTTAGCTTTTCATAAAAAGGTTCGGGAAGGATATTTACAGCTAGTAGAGCGTTACGCTGATCGTATACATGTCATCAATGCGGACCAAAATATTGAGCGTGTTGTTGAAGATGTATGGTCATTAATATATGAAGCAATACAGTAAATGCATGAAGTTGTCTAACACAATGTGATATAATGGTAACATCTATAATTTTATCTTCATTCAACGAATGTTTTCTGTGCGCAAGCGAAAAGATTTGATGGGTATGGATATTGTTCATTTTCAGTAGATACCTAAAAACCTACTGAAATAAAGGAACTTTGGTGGATGTCACGGAACCGGAAAGGTGTTCTTTGTGCAAGCATAAAGCCTGATCCGGACACCATTATGCTGAGGCATAATTGATAATGGTAACTAAAATTTATTTAGATGAATTTTATCAAAGGGGTGAGTGCGAATGAAGTTAGTCGTAGCTGTAGTGCAAGATCAAGATAGCAGCCGTTTATCGAATGCTTTAACGAAAAACCAGTTTCGCGCAACTAAATTAGCGAGCACAGGAGGATTTTTACGCTCTGGAAATACGACGTTTCTTATTGGGACGGAAGACTCTCTTATACCCAAAGTTTTAGATATTATTCGTGATAATTGTCGAGCACGTGAACAAATGGTTGCACCTGTTTCGCCTTTAGGAGGGAATACAGATTCCTATATACCTTATCCAGTGGAGGTAGAGGTAGGAGGAGCGACAGTTTTTGTATTACCAATCGAACAGTTTCATCATTTTTAGATCATTGCCACATTAAATAGAAGTAAAACACAATATATGTATTTGATATAGAAGGCAAGTGGGGGCGAAACAGCTTGAAGATCAATCAAGATATACGTGTCGGGTTAAATACTAATCGTAAAGAGCCAATGCATAACAATAATCAAAATAACCGATTTGGAGATATGGTCGTCAAGCAAGGAAGCAAATTGCAAACTGAACAGCTTACACGACTGCTAGGAGATATTTCTACAGCAGGTGACCGTGTTGCAAGATCACGTAATTTACGAGAACTTGCTCGTTTTAAAATGCTTGTTAAACGATTCCTACAAGAAACTGTAGAGCATGGTATGGATTTAAAGCAATCGCATACATGGAATCGTTTTGGTGAAGGAAGACGCTTAAAAATTATCGAAACTATTGATACGCGTCTTGTAGAGCTTGCGCAAGATATTTTAGATGAAGAAAAGGAAGCAATTGACCTACTTGATAAAATCGGTGAGATTAAAGGCTTATTAATTAATTTGTATATGTAAAACCCGTGTCTCGTTCTCTTGTAGGCGCGGGCTTTTTTCAAATCAATTCAGCAGCTAATTTATTTGCTGAATGACACGAAACTAATCTATCTGCTCTAAAAACGCAGATGTTTCTGTACTAAAATTGAGCAATGGAAAACAATTATGCTATGAGTGTAATTGAAAATAGGAAGGAATTTATATATATGGCCAAGAATGTTGAAGAGCTATTCACACTACAACCAGTCGTAATGAAGCAGCTTCAAACGATTTTTGACAAAAATAGATTAGCGCATGCATACATTTTTGATGGCGAAAAAGGGACAGGCAAAGTTGATATTATGCAGTTTTTTGTTAAATTAATGCTATGCGAGCAACCAAATCAAAATGTTCCATGTGAAACATGTCGAAATTGCAGACGTGTTGATTCGGGTAATCATCCAAATATTCATCAAATTTATCCAGAAGGCCAATTTATAAAAATTGATCAAATACGTGAATTAATTGCAGAGATGAAGATGATGGGGGTTGAAGAAGGACGTAAGATTTATGTGCTTCACCATGCAGACCGTCTCAATATTGCCTCTGCAAACATGATTCTTAAATTTTTAGAGGAACCTGATGGTGAGGTAACTGCGATTTTGTTAACAGAGCAAATGCAGTCAATTTTACCAACGATTCGTTCTCGCTGCCAGCATATTAAATTTCAAAAAATGCCTCGACACTTATTGTTGAAGCATTTGCAAGATCACAACATTTCTTACTCGATGGCTTCTACAGTGAGCATGATGACGAACGAGCTCGAAACAGCTATGATTTTAGCAAATGATGAGCAGTTTGCACATGCTCGAAAAACAGTGTTAAAATTAGTAGAGGCAATTCGTCAGAATGTACATGAAGCAATGCTTGTTGTACATGAAGAATGGTTGCCACTGTTTAAAGAAAAAGGCGAGATGGAGCAGGCATTAGATTTACTACTATTTGCTTACCGTGATATAGTGTCAATAAAAGCTAATCCCGAAGCAGCTTGTACTTACCCAGACATGTTACAAACATTTAAAGAAGCTGCGTTACATTCGACTTATGAACGTCTATCTAGTCAAATGGAGTCTATTTTACAGGCACGTTCATCTTTACAGCGTAACATGAATAGGACGTTAATGATGGAGCAGTTAATGCTAAATCTGCAGGAGGGATATACATTTGTATAATGTAGTGGGAGTCCGTTTTAAAAAAGCGGGTAAAATATATTATTTTGATCCAGCATCATATCTACTAGAGGACAGTCAGTATGTCATTGTAGAGACAGCTCGCGGAGTGGAATATGGTAAAGTAGTTGTCCCTCAAAAGGTTGTAGGGGATAATGATGTTGTATTACCACTTAAACAGGTTCTACGACCAGCGGATGAGCGTGATCGTATCCAAGTAGAGGAAAATGCAGCTGAATCAAAGCGAGCATTTGAACTAGCAAGTACAAAAATCATTGAGCATAATTTAGAAATGAAGCTCGTTGATGTTGAATATACATTTGATCGTAATAAAATCATCTTTTATTTTACGGCTGAAGGACGAGTTGATTTTAGAGATCTTGTAAAAGATTTAGCTTCGGTTTTTAGAACACGTATTGAGCTTCGCCAAATTGGTGTACGTGATGAGGCGAAGTTGTTAGGCGGCATTGGTCCATGTGGCCGGATGCTTTGCTGCTCAACTTTTTTAGGAGATTTTGAGCCGGTTTCTATTAAAATGGCTAAAGATCAAAACTTATCTTTAAATCCATCCAAAATTTCAGGTCTTTGCGGTCGTTTAATGTGCTGCTTAAAGTATGAAAATGATGAATATGAGGAAGCAAAAGAGGGCATGCCAGACATTGGTGAAATGGCGATGACACCAGATGGCCGTGGTAAAGTTGTAGGTTTAAATGTACTGGAAAGACTTATTCAAGTATATTTACAAGAGCAGGAGCGCACAGTCGAGTATACACTAGAAGAACTGCTAGCATGCGAAAAAAATCTTATTTAAGATAGAGAATTGGACGAGGTGGCTTGGGTGAAGGACCGTAATTTCTTAGATACCGTTATGGAGTTCGAACAACAGCTCGAAGCAATGCAGGAGCAATTTGGTGCATTGAAACAATTTGTAGCGTTAATGATGGAGGAGCATAAGGCACTCGAAACAGAAAATCATCACCTTCGTACACGGCTGGAAGAACTACTTTCGAATGAAAACTCCGTACAGGCTACTGATGAGAAGAAAGAGAATTCGTTAGATATTGGCGAAGGTTATGATAACCTAGCACGTTTATACCAAGAAGGCTTCCATGTTTGTCATGTTCATTTCGGAGGTTCACGTAAAGGTGAAGACTGTCTGTTTTGTCTATCATTTTTAAATAAACAAAATGTGTAATAGAAGGCTGATTCCCACTATGGTGGTGTCAGTCTTTTGTTTTGTATAGTAGGAGGAAGAAACATGGAAAATTGGTTGAAGGGTGACGAACGGTTAGACTATTTATTGGCTGAGAATTTACGTATTATTCAAAGCCCTTCTGTCTTTTCGTTTTCATTGGATGCAGTACTACTTTCAAAATTTGTCAATGTCCCACATCATAAAGGGAAAATTGTTGATTTGTGCTCAGGAAATGGTGTAATTCCACTTTTTTTAAGCGCCAGAACAAAAGGGCATATAACAGGAGTAGAAATTCAACCACGTTTATTTGATATGGCTGAGCGAAGTATCCGTTACAATAAGTTAGAAGATCAAATTCATATGGTCCTCGGTGATGTGAAGGAAATTCCTAAGGAGCTTGGTATTGAAAAATATGATGTTGTAACGTGTAATCCGCCATATTTTTTAGCACATGAAGCAAGTGATAAAAACTTAAGTGAGCATTACGCTATAGCGCGTCATGAACTATATTTAACATTAGAGGAATCCATACAATCAGCAAGTAAATTGTTAAAACAAGGCGGAAAGGCTGCTTTTGTTCATCGTCCTGGTCGGTTATTAGATATTGTTACGGCAATGCGTGCAAATCGTTTAGAGCCTAAACGTATGCAACTTATTTACCCGAAAGAAGGTAAGGAGGCCAATACATTATTAATAGAAGGAATTAAAGATGGTAAGCCTGATCTAAAAATATTACCGCCCCTGTATGTTTATAACGCGAATAATGAATATACAGCAGAAGTGAGAGAAATCCTTTATGGAAAAGAACAATAGCCATTATTTTTATGTATTAGAATGTGCCGATCAATCCTTTTACGCAGGCTACACGAATAATGTAGACAAGCGTGTCGGTGTACATAATGCTGGTAAAGGTGCAAAATATACGAGAGCGCGAGGACCAGTAGAATGTATTTATGTAGAGGAGTTCGATACGAAACAAGAAGCGATGCGAGCAGAATATGCTTTTAAACAGTTAACACGAAAGCAAAAGATGAAATATATAGGGAGGGATGACGCATGAAATCTCAGAAAAGTACAATGCACGGTCATACAGGTTGTTTATATTTAGTGGCAACGCCTATTGGTAACCTAGAGGATATGAGTGTACGTGCGCTACGTATTTTAAAGGAAGCAGATATTATTGCAGCAGAGGATACACGTAATACAAAGAAACTATGCAATTACTTTGATATAGAAACACCACTGATAAGCTATCATGAACATAATTTAGAGGTGGGTGGGGAGAAGCTATTAGCCTTCTTACATGAGGGAAAAACAGTTGCATTAGTTAGTGATGCAGGTCTGCCTTGTATTTCCGACCCTGGTGCAGATATAGTCGAAAAAGCAATCGAACAAGACTTTCCCGTTGTACCGGTGCCAGGCCCTAATGCTGCAATATCAGCATTAATTGCTTCTGGACTAACGCCACAGCCATTTTTCTTTTATGGATTTTTAAATCGAGGGAAAAAGGAGCGACGACAGCAATTAGAGCAACTAAAAAAACGTCAGGAAACTATCCTGTTTTATGAGGCACCTCATCGTATCAAGGACACTTTGAAAGATATGGAAACTATTCTCGGTAATCGACGGATTGTGTTAGCTCGCGAGTTGACTAAAAAATTCGAAGAGTTTTTACGTGGTACGTTGGTTGAAGCAGTGGAATGGTCACAAACAGAGGAAATTCGAGGAGAATTTTGTATTGTCCTTGAAGGAAACGACAATGCTGAGGAAGAAAGTAATGAAGAAGCCTATTGGGTTACAATGTCTATCATTGAACATGTCGATTATATTATTAATCATACAGGTGTAACATCAAAGGAAGCTATAAAGGAAGTTGCAAAACTACGTCAAGTAGCGAAGCGAGAAATCTATAATGAATACCATAGTTAATGTAAAGAAAGAGGTAGCCTTAATAGGGCACCTCTTTTTTGTATAGCTAATCAATTAGGTTGTTGATCCCAAGGAAAGCACCCTGTCGGAACGGAAATCAACCCCACGTTATGGTAAGGAGCATAAACTATTTAATATGATAAAAAATACAACCTTAATCTTGAAAGGTCTGACATGGACATTATAAGGCACTTAAGAATTGGTTATATTATATTTATCTTTGATTGATAAAAACAAAACACCCAAATCACTGTGTTTGATTTAGGTGTGTAGATCAAATTATTTTTTTAAGTTAGATTGAATTTCTTTCACTAACATTTCTGCGCCTTCTGGGCTTAAAATTAATTTGCCTCCAACTAAACGGAAGTTATCATCAGATACTTCACCAGTTACAGCACATGTCATGTTAGGCATATATTTTTTTAAGATGATTTTGTCATCATCCACATAGATTTCTAAAGCATCTTTTTCTGCAATACCTAATGTACGGCGAAGTTCGATTGGAATTACTACACGTCCTAATTCATCGACTTTACGAACGATTCCTGTTGATTTCATAATTATTTTTCCTCCTAATGTTAAAAGTTATATCGGTATTTCGTCAAATTTCGACATAAATTCTTTGTCTGATAGTTATCATACCAAGTAATGCCATAAACGTCAATTAATTAATACACTAATATTATTGTTTCAAAAAAATTTTTTGAGGAGAAAACAGATATTTTGGTTTTTTTAAAAGGTTTTTATTATATATTTTGATTTATAGTAAAAAAGATTCTCGTTTAATACATTAAATGGATTGATTATATCATTCGACATTTTTCGCGCGGGATATATTATCAATCAACTATGCCGAGGCATCATGGCGTCCAAAAACGGCTTTAAACTTAGCCTGCGTGAGGGTCGACATGATGTCGGTCATTTCGGTAATGTCACAGGACGTAGCGTTTTTACCGATGCAGGTTAGTTAGCCAAATCATCGCATGGATGCGATGATTTGGCTAACTTCCTATATAAGAGTTCCTTTTCCGATTCCATGACACCGCTGAAAGAAGTTGAAACGAATTTCGTACTTAGTTAGAATAGATAGTATACTGTGAAACAATGGAGGCAGTTCTTGTGAGCGAACAAAACAAAACATTCTATATAACAACCCCTATTTATTACCCAAGTGGGAAATTCCATATTGGTACAGCGTATACAACTGTAGCATCAGATACAATGGCACGTTATAAACGTTTACGTGGTTATGATGTACGTTTTTTAACTGGAATGGATGAGCATGGACAAAAAATTCAAGAAAAAGCTGCAGAAGCGGGCAAACATCCTCAAGAATACGTGAATGAAATTGCAGATGCTGCAAAAAAACTTTGGGCATTAATGGACATTTCATACGATGACTTTATTCAAACAACGCAAGAGCGTCATACGAAAACTGTCGAAAAGATTTTCCAAAAGTTTTTAGATAATGGTGATATTTATAAAGGTGAGTATGAAGGTTGGTACTGTACACCATGTGAATCATTTTTTACGGAGACACAATTAGTAGATGGTAATTGTCCAGACTGTGGTCGTCCAGTACACAAAGTGAAAGAGGAATCTTACTTCTTTAATATGAAGAAATACGCAGATCGTCTTTTAGCTTATTATGAAGAAAACCTTGGATTCATTGAGCCTGAATCTCGGAAAAATGAAATGATTAATAACTTCATTAAACCAGGGTTAGAAGATTTATCTGTTTCAAGAACATCATTTGATTGGGGCATTAAAGTTCCGGGAGACCCTAAACATGTTATTTATGTATGGGTAGATGCCTTAACTAACTATATTACATCACTAGGTTATCTGTCTGAGGATGAAACATTATTCAATAAATATTGGCCGGCAGATGTACATGTAGTTGGTAAAGATATCGTTCGATTCCATACTATTTATTGGCCAATTTTCTTAATGGCATTAGATTTACCACTTCCGAAGAAAATATTTGCTCATGGTTTTATCATGATGAAAGACGGTAAGATGTCTAAATCAAAGGGCAATGTTATTTATCCGGAAATGTTAATAGAACGTTATGGCTTAGATGCGACACGATATTTCCTATTGCGTGAGTTACCATTCGGGTCTGATGGTGTATTTTCACCAGAATCTTTTGTTGAACGGACAAACTTCGACTTAGCAAACGATTTAGGTAATTTATTGAATCGTACTATTTCAATGATTAATAAATATTTCGACGGCATTATTCCAACTGAAAATCTTCAATCGACAGAATTTGATGCGGCTTTACAAGACCAGGCTGAATCGGTACGTATTAAATATGAAGAAAGTATGGAAAAAATGCAGTTTAGTGTCGTTTTAGCAGACGTATGGACGCTTGTTTCGAGAACGAATAAATATATAGATGAAACGCAACCGTGGGTGCTAGCAAAAGAAGAATCAGACAAGCCAAAATTAGGCGCCGTAATGCGAAATTTGGCAGAGAGCTTACACCAAATTGCTGTCATGTTACAACCATTTATGACATCTACTCCCAAACGAATCATCGAACAATTAGGCTTGGATGACAAATTCTTAGCATGGGAAACAATTGAAACATTCGGCAATACTATTCCGGCAAACATTAAAGTGGTAGAAAAAGGTATTCCAATTTTCCCTCGTTTAGAGAGTGAAGTTGAAATTGAGTATATCCGTGAAGAAATGCGTGGTTCAGTGAAAACGCCGCAAGTGGAAGAATCAAAAGTTGAGCAAAAACCTGCGGATATTCCAGAAATTCCTGAAATTACTATTGATGATTTTATGAAAGTTGATTTACGCGTAGCTACAGTAATAGCATGTGAAACTATTCCGAAAGCAGACAAATTATTAAAGCTTCAAGTGGATCTTGGATATGAGCAACGCCAAGTGGTTTCAGGTATTGCAAAGTTTTATTCGCCAGATGAATTGATTGGTCAAAAAGTGATTGTGGTCACTAACCTAAAGCCAGTTAAATTACGCGGTGAATTATCTCAAGGAATGATTTTAGCCGGTGAGAAAGATGGAATTTTAAAATTAGCATCGGTTGATCAAAAACTAGAAAACGGTGCAAAAGTAAAGTAAAAAATTTTTGGAAGGCCTGCTGAATGGAAAAAGTTCAGCAGGCTTTTAAAATCCGCTTTGAAAATAAGTAGTTTGTTATCTTAAAATAATTTATACACATTATTCATTCGGGTTTTTTAGGTATATAGTAATAAGCGTGATGTCTGTGGAATGCGAAATGTTATAATACTAAATCGTTTGTAACAAATTTGTAACACTGACGAAAAATATGAAATAATAATTTTTAATAAAATCTATGTTAGGAGAATGACGATGTTTATTGATACACATGTACACTTAAATGCTGATCAGTATGAAGAAGACTTACAAGAGGTTATAGATCGAGCTCTCGAAGCTAAAGTAGAAACGATGGTTGTTGTTGGTTTTGATCGCAAAACCATTGAAAAAACAATGCAACTGATTGAACAATATGATTTTGTTTACGGCGTCATTGGTTGGCACCCAGTTGATGCTATTGATTGCACACAAGAAGATTTAAATTGGATTGAGGGATTAGCAGCACATCCGAAAGTAGTGGGTATTGGTGAAACTGGATTGGACTACTATTGGGATAAATCCCCGAAAGATGTTCAACAAGCACTTTTCCGCAAGCAAATTCATTTAGCGCAAAAGCTAAATTTACCAATCATTATTCATAACAGGGATGCTACTGGAGATGTTGTCCAAATTTTACGTGAAGAAAACGCTGCTTCCGTGGGAGGTGTCATGCATTGTTATAGTGGCAGTGTGGAAACCGCGCATGAATGTATTGCTATGAATTTTATGATTAGTCTTGGTGGACCGGTGACATTTAAAAATGCACGAATGCCGAAGGAAGTGGCGACAGAAATAGCATTAGAGCATTTGATGATCGAAACAGATGCTCCGTATTTAGCGCCTCATCCATATCGAGGAAAACGTAATGAGCCAGCTTTAGTGCCTTTAGTTGCAGAAGAAATTGCTCGTTTAAAAGGATTAACGATTGAGGAAATTGCACAGGCAACGACAGCCAATGCGAAAAAATTTTTTAGGATTGACAATTAATTAGCTGAGATGCCTCCAATACTGAGTTTGTAGTTGGCTAAAAAGATATTGTCAATTTTCTTTGAAGTACATTCGGGTTGACAGTGCCAAATCTAGTACGTATAATCCAACTTTGTATTAAGGAGGCGTTTTTTCATGTCAAATAATTCCATGAAAAACTTGTTCTTAGGATCATTGAGGAGTAAGCAAACAGTGATAAGCATTATTTCACTTGTCCTGTTTGTATCTGTAATTTCATTTGTACTTTATCAAGGTACTAAAAAAACCGTAACGCTTGAGGCGAACGGAGAAACAGTCGAAGTAACAACACATGCCAAAACCGTAGAACAATTATTACAAGATCAAAATATAGACGTAGCAGAGCATGACAAAATATCACCCTCTCTGAACACCAAAATTGCTAATGGGTTAGCAATTTCATGGGAACAGGCAAAAGAAGTAACAATTTCAGTTGATGGAAATCAGTCAAAAGTTTGGACAACTGAAACACAAGTGAAAGACATTTTGAAAGAAGCGAATATTGACGTATCAGAGCATGACTCATTAGCACAAGGTCTAGATACAGAAATAGGAGCAGACAACAAGATCGATATTCAAAAAGCGTTTCAAGTATCGCTTGTCGATGGCGTAAACGAGAGACAAGTATGGTCCACTTCGACTACGGTCGCTAACTTTTTAAAACAACAAGGAATTCAACTAAATGAATTCGATCGTGTCGAGAATAACCTGAAGGACGTAATATCTCCGCAGAGTAAAATCACAGTAGTTCGCGTAGAAAAGGTTATCGATGTAGTGGAAGAATCTTTAGATTTCGCAATTGAAAAGAAGCAGGATGCTTCATTGGAAAAGGGAAAACAAAAAGTTGTAGCAGCAGGCCATAAAGGATTAATGACTAAAACTTATGAAGTTGTTAAAGAGAATGGTCAAGTTGTAGCTAAAAATCAACAATCTAAAAAAGTTGTAAAAGAACCGCAAACGCAAGTGGTTGCAGTAGGTACTAAAACTGTAGTAGCGAGTGCAGCGACTGTATCACGTGGTTCATCAGAGCCAGCTAGTGGTAAAGAATTTTATGTAACGGCAACGGCTTATACACCTAATTGTAATGGCTGCTCGGGGATATCTGCGACTGGCATTAATTTGAAATCAGGCTCTGGTTTGAAAGTAATTGCTGTAGACCCTTCTGTTATTAAGCTTGGCTCAAAAGTTTGGGTTGAAGGTTATGGAACAGCTATTGCAGGGGATACTGGCGGTGCAATTAAGGGTAATCGGATCGACATACTTGTACAATCTGAATCCCAGGCTAGTAATTGGGGAGTAAGGAAAGTGCGTATTAAAGTATTAAATTAAAAAAATTGTAAAATTAAAACAATAAATAAATTAAAACAAAATGTTTTTCACTATTAGTAGCTTTCCTGTTTTGACTGGCGGGAAAGCTTTTTTATCTTTTTTTAATAAATAGTTCTAAAGGATAAAGCATAGTAATATCTACATAAAGTAGGCTGTAACGATCACTATACAGTCTGCTAGAAGGCGAATAGCCGTGTATTTCTGTACAAATCATAGAGTGCAGTTGTAAAATGGTCTGAAGATAAGGTAGAAAAGAGGAGCCTTTTTGCAAATAAAAGAAATCATTGTTGTAGAAGGAAAAGATGATACAACAGCTATTAAGCGAGCTGTACAAGCAGATACTATAGAAACAAATGGATCGGCTATTTCAGAGGAAACACTGAAGCGAATTCAACATGCACAGGATAAAAGGGGCGTTATTATTTTCACTGATCCAGATTATCCAGGACGTCGAATTCGTGCCATTATCGAGGAACGTGTAAAAGGTGTAAAACATGCTTTTTTACCGAAGGCTAAAACAATTGCGAAAAACGGTAAAGGATTAGGCATTGAGCATGCAGCAGATGAAGATATACGTGAGGCGTTGCAACATGTCTATACTCCTATAGAGTTTGAGCCAACTACAGATGATATTACTCTCGAAGATTTAATGACGGCCCATTTAATTGGCCATCCACAGGCGAAAATTCGCCGTGATCGTCTTGGGGAGATTTTGAATATCGGTGCGACAAACGGTAAACAACTTCATAAAAGATTAAAAATGTTTCAAATCACAGAAAAGCAATTTGGTGCGGCAATCGCACAGTTAGATCAGGAGGAAAACGATGCATAAGGATATTGCAACACCAATTAGAACGCAGGAAATTTTAAAGAAATATGGATTTTCATTCAAAAAAAGCTTAGGTCAAAATTTCTTAATAGATCCGAACATTTTACGAAATATTGTTAGTCATGCAAATTTAACTGAAAATAGTGGTGCAATTGAGGTTGGTCCTGGCATTGGAGCATTAACAGAGCATCTAGCAAGAAGTGCAAAAAAAGTGGTATCTTTTGAAATTGATCAGCGGCTATTACCGGTATTAGAAGACACACTTAGCCCATATAATAATGTATCTATTGTACATTCAGATATTTTAAAGGCAGATGTCGCTAAGGTAATTCAGGAAGAGATGCCAGGTATTGACGATATCATGGTTGTAGCGAATTTACCTTATTATGTGACGACGCCGATTTTAATGAAATTACTCAATGATCGTTTGCCAATTCGCGGTTTTGTAGTCATGATGCAAAAGGAGGTTGCAGATCGTATTTCGGCTAAACCTGGTACGAAGGAGTACGGTTCTTTATCAATTGCGATTCAATATTATGTTAAGGCTGATATTGCCATGACGGTTCCGAAAACTGTATTTATGCCGCAGCCAAATGTAGATTCTGCAGTGCTCCGTCTTATTAAACATGATGAACCCCCTGTAAAAGTCATTGATGAGGACTTTTTATTTGTCGTGACTCGTGCGTCGTTTGTACAACGACGAAAAACAATCTTCAATAATTTACAATCAGGTTTACCAAATGGTAAGGTTCACAAAGAAAAAATTATGGATGCTTTGAAAGCAGTAAATATTGAACCAACACGTCGAGGAGAGACCCTTACGATTCAAGAGTTTGGAAAATTAGCCGATGCACTATACCCTACATTTGTAAAGTAAAAAATTTTTGTTAACTTTTTTGAGTATACGTAAAAAAACATGTTTTTTTTATGAAAAATAAGTTGACAATATTTATTAGAGGCTGATAAAATATTATATTTTGTTGACATTTTTGGGCGAATCGCTTATACTGTTTATTAGTGAGGTGTAAGCGAAAATGCCAAAAACTTTAGCGGACATTAAAAAGTCGTTGGATTGTCATTTGGGTAAACGTTTGCAGTTAAGAGCAAACGGAGGTCGCAAGAAAACGGTCGAGTGTGCAGGGGTATTGCGTGAGACATATCGCGCTATCTTTGTAGTTGAACTTGATCAAGAAGACAATACGTGCAAGCGCGTATCGTATAGTTACACAGATATTTTAACTGAAGCAGTAGAGATTACATTTTTAGACGAAGCAAAAGCTGCTATCGCAAAATAGTTTCTAGTACTTATTTCTATATTTCGAAACACTCATGTATGTTAAAAACTACATGAGTGTTTTGCGTTTTCTGGGACATACTAAAATCGTCAGTTGTTAAAGGAGGAGTTTATATGCCTAGAAAAGGTATCATGTCACCTCGTTTAAAAGAAGAGATCGCTAAAGAGCTTGGATTTTATGATGTTGTGCAACGAGAAGGCTGGGGCGGCATTAAAGCTCGAGACGCCGGTAATATGGTCAAACGTGCCATTGAAATGGCAGAAAGAGCAAATAGTGAGCAAGAGCATAATAAGTAGCCTCTTTGTGAAAAAAGACCACTTATTATTTTGAATCTTTATCTGCAGGGATGAAAACTTCCTGTAAACACAACAAGGCAACTGACGAGAGAGAACCGTTACACCAAATGGGGTATACGGTTCTTTTTTTCCATTTTCGCTTTCCCATTATGGTAAAATAAAATGAATAATCTTGTGAAAGATAAACGACAGGTTTATCTTCATTCAGAAAATGTTTTATATAGCGAAGTGAACGCCAGCTACTGATGTTTTGTAACAGTTACAGAAGACTCTTACATTAGAGATTCAGTGATTAAAGTGTCAGCCAACATGCAAACCTAAATTGAAATGGGAGCATTGTATATCTGTGCGAAGGCGAAGCATCAGCCAATTGCGTGAATGCGTAATGGATAAGTGTAGCTATAAGGAGGAAGAAAGATGCTTTATGTAAAGGCGCCTGCAAAAATAAATTTAACATTAGATGTACTTTATAAAAGACCAGATAATTATCATGAAGTAGAGATGGTCATGACAACAGTGGATTTAGCTGATCGTATTTGTTTAGAATCTAGAGAAGATGGCGTAATTGAAATAATTTCGACTGATAATTTCGTACCAAATGATCACCGAAATTTTGCTTATCAGGCAGCGCGTCTAGTTAAAGATACATACGGCATTGGACAAGGTGTATCCATTACTATAGAAAAGGAAATACCAATCGCAGCAGGATTAGCGGGTGGTAGTAGCGATGCGGCTGCTACACTGAAGGGTTTAAACGAGCTGTGGAATTTAGGGTTATCTATAGATGAGTTAGCTGAATTAGGTGCGAAAATTGGCTCAGATGTTTCATTTTGTGTCTATGGTGGCACAGCATTAGCAACTGGACGTGGAGAAAAAATTCAGGAATTGCCTGCACCTCCAAACTGTTGGGTAGTATTAGCTAAGCCTAAAATAGGTGTATCTACTGCTGAAGTATATGGAGGATTAAAGGTTGACGGGTTAGAGCATCCAAATACGAAGCAAATGATTCATGCTATTGAAAAGGAAAATTATGAACTACTGTGTGCATCATTAGGAAATGTTTTAGAAACTGTAACATTTAAGCTACATCCAGAAGTAGTAATGTTAAAAGAACAGATGAAGCGCTTTGGAGCAGATGCAACATTAATGAGTGGAAGCGGTCCGACCGTGTTTGGTTTGGTGGATAGTGAAGCTCGAGTAAGTCGCATATATAACGGTTTACGTGGTTTTTGTGAAGAAGTATATGCTGTTCGGATTTTAGGTGAGCGAAATACGCTTGCTTAAAACCGCAAGTTTATGTTAATTTTACCTATAAATATTCGTGTTTAGGAGAGGGTCGCATGAAATGGAAGCGTAGTGAACGACTAGTTGATATGACGTACTATTTACTAGAACATCCACATCAGCTGATCCCGCTAACTTATTTTTCTGAACTATATCAATCTGCAAAGTCTTCCATAAGTGAAGATTTGACGATTGTAAAAGAAACTTTCGAAGAAAAAGGAATCGGGTTATTGATGACAGTACCGGGCGCTGCAGGGGGAGTTAAGTATATTCCTAAAATGTCCGAGGCTGAGGTCCGTTTAGTTATTGATGATTTAAAGGCGGAGCTTGAGCATTCAGATCGTTTGTTACCAGGCGGTTATTTATTTATGACGGACTTACTCGGCAATCCAGATTTAATTAATCGAGTTGGAAAGGTATTTGCATCCGCATTTGCCGATCAACAAATTGACGTCATAATGACTGTCGCAACAAAAGGGATTTCTATTGCCCACGCCATAGCAAGACATTTAAATGTACCAGTTGTTGTTGTCCGAAGAGATAGTAAGGTAACTGAAGGCTCTACAGTCAGCATCAACTATGTATCTGGCTCTTCCAGAAGAATTCAGACAATGGTATTATCAAAAAGAAGCATGAAGAGTGGACAACGCGTGCTTATTACCGACGACTTTATGAAGGTCGGTGGTACAATGAATGGCATGAAAAATCTATTAGAGGAATTTGACTGTCAGCTTGCTGGGATTGCAGTACTTGTAGAGGCTGAACATGCAGATGAAACTTTAGTAGATGATTATTACTCATTAGTGAAGCTTCATGAGGTCAATGAAAAGGACCGTACAATTGCATTAAGTGAAGGTAACTATTTTTCTAAAAGGGGAAATGACAAATGAAAGTAGTAGCAACAACAAATGCACCAGCAGCAATTGGACCGTATTCACAAGGAATTATTGTAAATGGCATGTTTTATAGCTCAGGTCAGATTCCATTAACAGCAACAGGCGAATTAGTGGAAGGTGATATCACTGTTCAAACAAATCAAGTGTTTGCTAATTTAAAAGCAGTTTTAGCAGCTGCGGGCTCTTCTTTGGACAATGTTATTAAAACAACTGTTTTTATGAAGGATATGAACGACTTTGTTGCAATGAATGAAGTATATGCTAGCCACTTTGGCGATCATAAACCAGCTCGTTCAGCAGTAGAGGTTGCGCGTCTCCCAAAAGATGTAAAAGTAGAAATTGAAGTTATTGCCATCGTTAAATAATTTTTTAAGCTCACTAGAAGAGAAGGTTAGCTCTTTTAGTGGGTTTTTTTATCTTTATTTAAGAAATTCTTTTTTGTGCAAAAAGCGAAGCGGCAGCAAAAAAGGTTTTCAGATCAAGGCAACAAAACTGTCTAAATATGTTGTCATACCATCTGAAAGGGTAACATTGTAAGGGCAACAGACAAACAATTGTCAAAATTTACGTAAATTAAAGGAAATATTATACTGATGAGTATTCAAATTTTTTAGAAAATTTGATAGACTATAAAAAGGAAAATATTCGGTAATTAGAATATTATTTTTCATTAAGGCATCTAAGAAGAGAGGTGGTGAGAAAATGGAAGTCACTGATGTAAGGTTACGTCGTGTACAGACTGATGGTCGCATGCGTGCGATTGCTTCCATTACACTCGACAATGAATTCGTAGTTCACGATATTCGCGTGATCGATGGCAATACAGGTTTGTTTGTTGCTATGCCAAGTAAACGAACTCCAGACGGTGAATTTAGAGATATTGCGCATCCTATTAATTCTACTACTCGTAATAAAATTCAGGAGATTATTTTAAACGAGTATCATAATTCAAGCGAAGCGGAAGTAACGGAAAAGGCAGAAGAATTAGAAGGAATTGGCGTATAGTTATTAAGAGCTCTTCTTAATTGAAGAGTTCTTTTTATTTTGAGAATAAGAGAAAATGAGCAGTTTTAGGACATACATATTAACATTCGAGCATAAGGTGCATTTGATTTGGAAATTCATCTTTTTGTCAAGTCGACATGCCTTGAAAATCGATGGATTTTGCTATATAGTCATAAGAGAAAATGAGCGTATTGGAGGACTTACAGATGAGCAACATTTTTGCTGTCATTTTGGCTGCAGGTCAAGGTACACGTATGAAGTCCAAATTATATAAAGTGCTCCATCCAGTATGTGGGAAGCCAATGGTACAACATGTGGTGGATCATATTCAAACGTTAGATGTGAATCGCATCGTAACGATTGTAGGACATGGTGCTGAAAAGGTGAAACAACAGCTTGGCAATAAAAGCGAGTATGTTTTACAGGCTGAACAGTTAGGGACAGCTCATGCTGTACAACAGGCTGAAGCAATTTTAGGTAGCGAAGAAGGGACAACATTAGTTGTCTGTGGTGATACACCACTTATCCGCCCTGAAACGATGCAAGCTTTGTTCGAACATCATCAAGCAAAGAAAGCTAAGGCAACTATTTTAACAGCTATTGCTGAAAATCCAACAGGCTATGGTCGTATTTTACGTGGCGACAATGGACAAGTGGAGCAAATTGTTGAGCAAAAGGATGCTTCAGCAGAGCAGCAACTAGTGAAAGAGATTAATACTGGCACATACTGCTTCGATAATAAAGCGTTATTTGAGACATTAAAACTTGTGAAAAATGACAATGCACAGGGTGAGTATTATTTACCTGATGTCATTGAAATTTTACAAAAACAAGGCGATGTCGTTGAAGCATATGTAACGGAAGATTTTGAAGAAACATTAGGTGTTAATGATCGTGTCGCTCTGTCACAAGCAGAGGCGCTAATGCGTACAAGAATTAATGAAAAGCATATGCGTAACGGTGTCACAATTATTAACCCAGAAGCAACTTATATCAGCGCAGATGCAATAATTGGTCCTGATACTGTCATCCAGCCAGGTTCTATGATTGAAGGTGCAACTGTTATTGGTGAAGAATGTATAGTTGGGCCTAACACACAAATCATAGATAGCCGTATCGGTGATCGAACTACTGTGCATTCTTCTGTTGTCCGTGAAAGCGTTATAGCAGAAGAAACAGCAATTGGACCTTTTGCAAATATTCGACCACTTTCTGATATTGGTAGCCATGTGAAGATTGGTAACTTTGTAGAAGTGAAGAAAAGTAAGCTAGATAATGGCACGAAAGTATCGCACTTAAGCTATATTGGTGATGCTGAGATCGGAAGTAATGTCAATATTGGCTGTGGTTCCATTACAGTAAACTATGATGGGAAAAACAAGTTCCAAACAATTATTGAAGATGATGTATTTGTAGGATGTAATACTAACTTAGTAGCGCCAGTGAAGGTTGGAAAAGGTTCATTTATTGCAGCAGGATCTACAATTACAAAAGAAGTTCCTGAAGATGCACTTGCAATTGCTCGTGCAAGACAAGAAAACAAGCCGAATTATGTAAGCAAATTAAATTCAAAATAATTATCAACTAAACAGGAGGCCATCATGCCGTATCATTATGCAAACTCACAATTAAAAATATTTTCGCTTAACTCTAACAATCCTCTTGCTCAAGAAATTGCGCAAGAAATGGGTGTTGAATTAGGTAAATCTTCTGTTAAGCACTTCAGCGATGGAGAGGTTCAAATTAGCATTGAAGAAAGTATTCGTGGTTGTGATGTGTTTATCGTGCAATCTACTTCTGCACCTGTAAACGAACATTTAATGGAGCTTTTAATCATGGTAGATGCTGTAAAACGTGCATCTGCTCGTACAGTAAACGTTGTAATGCCTTATTATGGCTATGCTCGTCAAGACCGCAAAGCAAAAGCGCGTGAGCCAATTACAGCTAAATTAGTAGCAAACTTACTTGAAACAGCTGGTGCAACACGTGTAATCGTTTTAGATTTACATGCACCTCAAATTCAAGGTTTCTTCGATATTTTAATCGACCACTTGATGGCAGTGCCTTTATTATCTGATCACTTCAAATCAAAAGGTATCCCAGAAGATGAAATCGTTGTTGTTTCTCCAGACCATGGTGGTGTAACACGTGCTCGTAAAATGGCAGAACGTTTAAAAGCACCTATTGCAATTATTGACAAGCGCCGTCCAAAACCAAACGTTGCAGAAGTAATGAACATTGTTGGTAATGTTGACGGTAAAGTGGCCATCTTGATTGATGATATTATTGATACTGCAGGTACGATTACAATTGGCGCGGATGCATTACGTGCAGCTGGCGCGAAAGAAGTTTATGCTTGCTGTTCTCACCCTGTATTATCAGGTCCAGCGATCGAGCGTATCGAAAACTCTTCAATTAAAGAGTTAGTTGTAACAAATACAATCCAGCTTCCTGAAGAGAAAAAATCTCCAAAAATCACAGAGCTTTCAGTAGCTAAATTGATGGCAGATGCAATCTCTCGTGTATATGAAAACAAATCTGTAAGTACTCTATTTGATTAATATATAAATAAAGAAATTTCAATATGTGACTTATTAAGGACAAATCTACGTTTGTAAGTAGATTTGTCCTTTTTCTGGGTCCTTTTGTTTGAATTTTCTTTTAAAAGGTTATATGGTAATTGTGACTTAATAATATTTATACTATTTTATGAAAAATAGTTTAACACCTAAGGTTGGGATATATTTTGTTAAAACGTAAATCACCCCCACGTTTGGGTGATAAGCTAAAATGTAGGTAAATATTATTATAGCCTTAACAAATGTCATTGAAAGCAGTGACATTTAATAAGGCGTAAATAATTTTTCTTGGAAGGGGAATATAGATATGAGTACAGTATTAAGTGTTAATAAGCGTAAAACTGGGCATCGTTCGACATTAACCCAACTTAGAAAAGGGGGAGCCATTCCTGCAGTTATTTACGGCTATAATTTAGAATCGACCCCAATTTCTATTTCAGAGAAGGAATTCAGAAAATCTATTCAAAAGAATGGACAAAATGGTGTGTTTTCAATGGAGTTAGATGGGAGAAAAGTGAATGTTGTTGTCTCAGAGATTCAACAATGCTCTATGAAAGATGCAGTAAATCATATCGACTTTTTAGCAATTAATATGTCCGAAGCGATAGAAGCGGAAGTGCCTATTAAACTTGTTGGGGAGTCGGTTGGTATCGGTAAAGGCGGCATATTAATGCAACCTAATCTTGATATAAAAATTAAAGTAAAGCCAGCAGACATACCGGAAGCTATTGAAATTGACATTACTAAGCTTCAAATTGGTGAATCCATTACGGTAGCAGATATTCGAGATATGATTAATTTTGATATTATCAGTGAAAGTGATCATACATTGGTAACCATTATGGCTCCAACTGCAGTCGTTGAAGATACGGCAGATAGTACGCAGGAACAAGCGTAAAAAATATATGTGAAGGAAAGGCTACTAAGGAGGCAAACTTCTTTAGTAGCCTTTTGTATTTATAAAATTCAACAATGGAGGACATTTAATTAAACGTCCTCGTGCTTTAGCTTCTTTAATTAATGACACGTGTTATTTCACCGATATTAAGATCGAGCCGTTATGGAACTTTTACTTTCAAAAACTATACAAACTGCTTTCTTCGTGTATGATATGGTAAAATAATGACTATTAGATTTGAAAGAAGAGGGGTACTTATGAAAATTATCGTTGGTTTAGGAAATCCAGGTAAGCCTTATGAGCATACCAGACATAATATTGGCTTCGATGTTATTGATGCATTAGCTGAAAAATGGGGTACACCTTTAACTAATTCAAAGTTTAATGGTATGTATGCAACTGTACATCGTCCTGAAGGAAAGGTTCTACTTGTTAAACCTTTAACATATATGAATTTATCGGGGGAATGTGTTGGGCCCCTTATGAACTATTTTGATATTGATGTGGAAGATTTAATTGTTATTTATGACGATTTAGATTTAGAAACAGGGAAATTACGCCTGCGTCAAAAAGGTAGTGCAGGAGGACACAATGGTATTAAATCATTAATTCAGCATCTGGGCACACAAGAATTTAATCGCATACGTGTTGGGGTTAATCGCCCACCAGCTGGCATGAAGGTAGCAGATTACGTGTTATCGAAATTTTCAAAAGAAGATCAAGCTATCGTTGGCGAAGCTATTGAAAAGTGTGTGAATGCTGTAGAAGGATCTCTTTCAAAGCCATTTCTTGATGTGATGAATCACTTTAACGGATAACAATTTAAGTTAAAGTGTAATGTGGATATTAAAGTTGTCTAAGACGAACTTCTTTCAGCAAATGTTTTTGGTAGCGAAAGCGAAGCGCCAGCTGCAGATGTTTTGGTAGCGAAAGCAAAGCGCCAGCTATAGATGTTTTAGTAGCGAAAGCAAAGCGTCAGCTATAGCTAATTAAATATACAGTATAGTCTTAAACACAATGCGAAAATTATTCTCTATATTTAAGGACGCCAAGGCAAACTTGGAAGTGCATAATCTGTTTTAGAAATGTCTATACTTTAAGTAGTAAGTTGCTTAAAGGAGGATGATTTGGAGATGTCAGTACGCTATCGATGTCGGCATTGTGAAGTAGAAATAGGAACACTACCATTTGATGCAGATGATACAATTCGAAAACTTCATATTTTCGAATTGGGTGAAGCGGATGATTATGTTGAGAAAGATCAACATGGACAAACGACAGTTCACTGCATTTGTGAGCAATGTGAGGATTCGCTGAAACAATATCCAGATTATCACGCACTCAATAAATGGATTCAATAATTGGAGGGATGCTTTGGCGCACATCACGTGCGTTCAAAGCTTTTTCCATTTGACTTGTCACGGAATCGGGAAGGAGCTCTTATATAGGAGGTTAACCTAAAACCATCGCATCCATGCGATAATGGCTAACTGACTGCATCGGTAAAAACGCCACATCCTGTGGCATTACCGAAATGGCCGACATCATGTCGGCCCTCACGCAGGTCTATGCATAAAGCCGATTCCGGACGCAATTTTAAAATACTAATAAAGATGCGTATGTATAGTACTAGATTACTAGTAATGGCGAATAGAATTATGCGCTGAAAGGAGCTTTTGACAGTGGAAGTTTTACGACAGCTTGTGGGGCAGGACAAACATATCACATCATTTTTACAGGAGATTCAGAGTGGCCATTCTGCAACACAGCTTATTACAGGATTAACTGGAAGCGCGCGCCCTGTAATGGTCGATGCGTTATTCGAATATGTAAAAAAACCGATTTATATTGTATCTCCTAATCTATTGCAAGCACAAAAAATGGTTGACGAGCTGGCGGGACTTTTAGGTGAGGAGCATGTTCATTATTATCCTGCCGATGAGTTTATTGCTGCAGATTTGTCAGTTGCCTCTCCAGAGTTACGTGCTGAGCGAATCGCAACACTTGATTGCCTGGCTAGAGGTGAAAAAGCTGTTTATGTGATACCGGTTGCGGGCTTACGCAAAATGATGCAGCCTAAAGAACATTGGCTACAGTATTTTTTGCAAACAGCAGTAGGTGAAGATATTCAGATAGATGAATGGTTGCAAACATTAGTAGAGATGGGGTACGTACGCAATTCGATGGTGACAACACCTGGAGAGTTTGCATTGCGTGGAGGCATATTAGATATTTATCCACCATATTTAGAGTCGCCAATTCGCATAGAATTATTTGATACGGAAGTGGACTCGATTCGAACATTTTCTGCGGATGATCAACGTTCCATTGATAAATTACCGGAGGTTCGTATCCTGCCTGCGTCAGAAGTTATTTTGACAAAGGAAGAAAGAATGGCTTTGGCAGGTCGTTTAGAAGCGGCATTAGCAACAAGCTTAAAGAAAGTTAAAAAGCAGGAGACTAAGGAGTTACTGTATCAGCATATTCAATACGATATTGAATTGTTACAACAAGGTAATTTACCAGACTACGTCAATAAATATGGTTCGTTATTGTATGAGAAAACAGCCTGTTTAGGAGATTATTTTGTACATGATGGCATTGTGCTGTTTGATGAACTTGGGCGTATTCAGGAGGTTATGGATGCCTGGGAACGTGAAGAAGATGAATGGTTTTTATCATTAATCGAAGAAGGGAGAATGGTGCATGATGTAAAGCCAGCATTCTCTTTGAAAGAAATTCTAGCAATGCTGTCTCAGCAGAAACTATATTTCTCATTATTTTCACGAACATTTGCGGGTGTATCTTTTACTAAGACGACGAACTTTTCTTGCAAGCCAATGCAGCAATTCCATGGACAAATGTCATTATTACAAAGTGAGGTTGAACGCTGGCTACTTGGAAAGTTTACAGTACTGATTGTTGCGAGAGATAAAGATCGTGTTAAGCGTGTACAGCAAATGCTAGAGGAATATGATATTCATGCGACAATTGGTAACCCGACAGAAGCGGGTATTTATATTGTGGATGGCTCATTATCTAGCGGCTTTGAATTACCGCTACAACGCTTGGTAATTGTCACAGAGGATGAGCTATTTAAACAACAGGCAAAGAAAAAAGCACGTCCTCAAAAAATGACAAACGCAGAACGTATTAAAAGCTATACAGAAATTAAACCGGGTGACTATGTCGTTCATGTACATCACGGTATTGGGAAATATATAGGTTTAGAAACATTAGAGGTAAATGGTACACATAAGGATTATTTACACATTCGATACCGTGCAGACGATAAGTTATATGTTCCAGTAGAGCAAATCGATTTAATTCAAAAATATGTAGCATCTGAAGACCGAGAACCGAAGCTACATAAATTAGGTGGAGCAGAGTGGAAAAAAGCAAAAGCGAAAGTATCCTCTGCTGTACAAGATATTGCGGATGATTTAATTAAGCTGTATGCGAAACGTGAAGCAGAGAAAGGTCATGCATTCGCGATTGACAACGACGATCAGCGCAGTTTTGAGGCTTCATTCCCCTATGATGAAACCGAGGATCAGTTACGTTCAATTATCGAAGTGAAACGCGATATGGAGCGTGAGCGTCCGATGGATCGTCTTGTTTGCGGAGACGTAGGGTATGGTAAAACAGAGGTAGCGATTCGTGCGGCATTTAAAGCAATCCAAGACGGCAAGCAGGTAGCTTTTCTTGTGCCGACAACGATTTTAGCGCAGCAACATTATGAAACGATTCGTGAGAGATTCCAAGACTTTGCTATCAATGTCGGTCTCTTGTCTCGTTTCCGCTCAAAAAAAGAGCAAACGGCGACGTTAAAGGGTTTAAAAGAAGGTCAAGTTGATATTGTCGTGGGAACGCATCGAATTTTATCTAAAGATTTATCGTTTCAAGACCTTGGACTGTTGATTGTTGATGAGGAGCAACGTTTTGGTGTTACGCATAAAGAAAAAATTAAACAACTAAAGACGAATGTCGATGTATTAACGCTAACGGCAACGCCTATCCCAAGAACACTTCATATGTCGATGGTAGGTGTTCGTGATTTATCGGTAATTGAAACGCCACCAGCAAACCGTTTCCCTGTGCAAACCTATGTAATGGAGCATAGTGGTGCATTAGTACGGGAAGCAATTGAGAGAGAAATGGCGCGTGGTGGGCAAGTATTCTACCTATACAATCGCGTAGAAGATATGGCACGTAAGGTTGATGAAATTCAAATGCTTGTCCCAGAGGCGCGTATTGGGCATGCACATGGCAAAATGACGGAATCAGAATTAGAATCTGTCATATTAGCCTTTTTAGAAGGTGACTACGATGTGCTCGTAACGACAACTATTATTGAGACGGGTGTAGATATACCAAACGTTAACACATTGATTGTTCATGATGCTGATCGAATGGGCTTAGCGCAGCTTTATCAATTGCGTGGGCGTGTTGGACGTTCTAATAGGGTGGCGTATGCTTACTTTATGTATCAGCGTGATAAAGTTCTAACAGATGTAGCTGAACAAAGATTACAAGCGATTAAAGAATTCACAGAGTTAGGTTCCGGATTTAAAATTGCTATGCGTGACTTATCTATTCGTGGGGCTGGAAACTTACTTGGAGCGCAGCAACATGGCTTTATTGACTCCGTCGGTTTTGACTTGTATTCACAAATGCTGGAAGAGGCGATTGCTGAGCGTCAAACAGGTGTGAAGAAAGAAGAGAAGCCTGATATCGAAATTTTATTGAGTGTTGATGCGTATATCCCGGATGTATACATTCCTGATGGCTATCAAAAAATTCAAATGTATAAACGTATTAAAGCGATGGATCAAGTGGATGAGTATAGTGAAATCATGGAGGAATTACAGGATCGTTTCGGTGATCTTCCAATTGAAACAGAGCGTTTACTGCGAATTGCACGTATGAAGGTATGGGGCTTAAATACAGGTGTATTATCTGTAAAAGAAAAACAAAAAATCATCACAATATTGTTGTCTGAAGAAGGTACAGGACAAGTTGATGGCGGTAAAATTGTGGAAGAATCCATGAAATTTGAACGTGCTGTCGGTTTTGGTATGGATGGTATGCAATTGAAATTAACGATTGATGAACGAAAGTGTGGGAAATATCAACCCTTTGATATTTTAGAAGAAATGATGCATATTATCGCAAACGCAAAAAAACAATAATTGAAGAAAAGCTGATCTTATCTCAATATGGATAATGATCAGCTTTTATTGTCAACAAAATGCCAAGGAAATCTTTGAGAATGTTATGTAGCTTTATCTTCATTGATCGTTTTGAACTATAGACTTTGTGACACTTTAGAGGGTAACATTGCGAATTGAGACTCAAGAGCTAGATAGCAGGGAAAATAAGGGTAAAAGTATCACTTTGTATGAAATTTCATTTGTAATAAACATTCTTTTGGCATATTGACGATATGGTAAAGATTGAATTAATATTATTTCCTGGTAATTTTTTTTTATTATAATTTTATTTATAAAAATTTGTTTTTGTGGCTAATCTAAGGTAAGTTGATTGAAAAAATTCTACATGTTAAAGTATTTGCTTAGGTTTTTAAGGACTTTTTGAAAATATTGTTGGATGTGAAATCCTTTTTCTTCAGTTTTTGCATAGATTGCTTCATAAAAAACCATACTAAAATTGAAAAAAATTTCATTGTAGCGAAAGCGAGGATTAAGAATGAAGGCAACAGGAATTGTTCGTCGTATTGATGATTTAGGGCGTGTGGTTATTCCAAAAGAAATTCGTAGGACGCTACGTATTCGTGAGGGTGACCCGCTAGAAATTTATACAGACCGTGAAGGCGAAGTCATTTTAAAGAAATATTCTCCAATTAATGATTTGGGAGAATTTGCAAGAGAATATGTAGAAACATTATATGAAACGTTAGGTACTCCAGCATTTGTAACCGACCGAGATGAAGTAATTGCTGTCTCAGGAATCGGCAAGAAAGAGTATATTAATCGTCGCATTACATCTTTTGCGGAAAGTTTTATGGACGAGCGTTCAACAAAAATAGAAAAAATGGAAACAACTATCGAGATTGTTCCTGGGCAATATGAACAAGTAAAGTCTTATTGCGCAACACCTATTATGGTAAACGGCGATCCAATCGGCTGTATTATCGTGTTGTCTAAGGTACATTTTGTTGGTGAAGTTGAAGTGAAAGTTGTAGAAACAGCTGCTAACTTCTTAGCTAAACAAATGAATAGTTAATCAGAATTGAAAGTTATTGCGCTGACCTTTTAGGCTGAACAATAACTTTTTTTTGTACATAGTTTTATGGTAGTCCTATCAAGCGCGTCAAACTTTGGAGATATGCTATACTATTGGCATTGTTAAAGAAGGAAAGAGGGCAATTTATGTCGGAACGTTTTGGCATGAAAAGCTACATGAAAGGCGCGGCTTTACTTACAATTGCTGCTCTTATTGTGAAGGTTTTTAGCGCAATTTATCGTGTGCCTTTTCAAAATCTTGTTGGGGATGAAGGATTTTATATTTATCAGCAGGTGTATCCAGTTATATCTATTTTTGTTGTATGGACATCTAGTGGCTTTGCAGTAGCGATATCTAAAATGCTTGCAGATAATGATTGTATTTTAGATCCACTAGAGCGAAATCAAAAACGAAACGGTATAATGCGTATTGTTTTTCGCTTTTTAACAGTACTCTCGTTATTGTTTTTTGTTGTTTTATTTAGTGGTGCTGAAATAATTGCGCAGCTTATGGGCGATACTCAGCTTGCACCTTTAATACGGACGGGTTCATTTATAGTGCTTGTCATGCCGGCTCATGCTATTTTAAAAGGCGGCTTCCAATCGAGAGGCATTATGGAGCCAATTGCTTATGCGCAAGTCCTAGAACAGGCTGTGAGAGTATCTGTCATTTTAGCAGGAACATATATCATTATGAAGACGACAGAATCACTATATAGTGCTGGACAAATGGCCATAATAGGTACAGTTATTGGTGAAATTGTAGGCTTTTTATTACTGGCGTGGATCTTTAAAAAACGTTTTGGTCTAGTTAAAAATAAGAAACAACAGCCACGTATTGAGAGTTTTCCAATTATTAAAGAAGTTACATTGCTAAGTTTAAGTGTAAGTATGAGTGGCTTGTTGTTGCTTGGCTATCAGTTAGTTGATTCCTTTACAATTTATTCACTATTAATCGAAGGTGGAATGGATCAGACGGTAGCAAAGGCAACAAAAGGCGTTTATGATCGTGGGCAGCCGTTGGTACAGCTCGGAGTTGTTATTGCTTCTTCACTTTCACTCGCTATTGTGCCACTTGTCGCGCATATGTCAAAAAAACAGGAAGGCCGTAATGCCATTCCGTTTATACAATTAACGTATAAAGCGTCAGTGTTATTTGGGTGGGCAGCCTCTTTAGGTTTAGTACTTGTTATGCCTTACATTAATGCCATGCTCTTTAAAACAGATTCACTGTCAGGAGTCCTTATGGTATATGTATTACAAGTTGTGCCTTTGTCGATTATTTTGACATTTACAGCTATTTTGCAAGGCTATGGGAAATTAAAAAAGCCGGCCTTATTTTTGGTTGTTGGTTTTATACTAAAAATAATATTGAATGTGCTGACAATTAGTTTATTTGGTGTAGTAGGTGCGGCTATTGCTAATAATGTGGGTCTTTTGTTTACTGCCCTCATGCTTATTTTCTATTTAAAAAAAATTACTGCCATTCAATTAGCGCCAGTCAACTTTTATAAAAAAGTGGGGATCGCATCACTTAGTATGGCAGCTGTAGTGCTAATTTGGCTGCAGTTTATACCATCGTTGCTAAACCAATTTTTATCGCCTCGATCTGTCGCGGTGGTAGCAGGTTTTACAGCAGTATGTTTAGGTGCATTTGTAATGGTCACAATAATTGCTAAGTTACGAGTGCTTGCCGAAAAAGAGTGGTACTTACTACCGTTTGGGCGGAAAATGGCAGTTTATCAATTATGGTTAAATCAGAAGAAGTAGGTGGATTAATTGAATACTTTAACAGTTATTGGTCTAGGTGCGGGTGATTTTAATCAGCTGCAAATGGGTGTCTATAAAAAATTAAAAGCGGCTAAAAAATTATATGTTCGCACAGTAGATCATCCTGTATTAGAGGAATTATCGGCTGAGGGCTTACAATTTGAAAGTTTTGACGCAGTCTATGAAAAACATAATTCATTCCAGCCGGTATATGAAGAAATTGCAGAAAAACTTGTAGCTGCTGCAGCAATCGAAGATGTCATGTATGCTGTCCCAGGACATCCACTGGTTGCTGAGCAGACTGTACAATTGCTTATTGATGCTGCAGATGAGGGGAAAGTAAAGCTAGTTATAGAAGGTGGACAAAGCTTCTTAGATCCAATATTCGGCGCGTTAAAAATCGACCCGATTGAGGGCTTTCAACTGCTGGATGGCACTAGCTTTTCTATGCACGACATTAACATGCGTCAACATATTTTAATAGCTCAAGTATATGACACATTCAGCGCATCGGAAGTAAAGCTAACGTTAATGGAGAAATACGATGACGAATACCCTGTCACAGTCGTTACAGCAGCCGGCTCGTCACAGGAAAAATTAGTGACGGTACCACTTTATGAGCTTGACCAAAGTGTTGAGGTGAATAATTTAACAACCGTATACGTGCCACCTGTGAAATCACAAGAGGACGCTTTACGAGACTGGACAACCTTCCGTCAAATTATTGCTGTTTTACGAGGTCCGAATGGCTGTCCGTGGGATCAAAAGCAAACACATGAATCATTGAAAAAATATTTACTAGAAGAAGCACATGAATATTTAGCTGCAGTAGATGCGGAGGATGACTTTGCAATGATTGAGGAGCTTGGAGATGTACTATTACAAGTATTCCTTCATGCGCAAATCGGAGAAGATCAAGGTTACTTTACATTGGAAGATGTATTGGCTTCAATAAGTGAAAAAATGATTCGTCGACACCCACATGTATTTGGAGATGTATCGGTGGAAGATGCTGAGGCCGTTGTAGCAAATTGGGAAGTTATAAAAGCAGAAGAAAAAGGTATAAGTGAAAAACCGCTATTAAAAGAGGAGTACCGGGCGTCCTCTGCCCTACAAACAGCCTATAATTATCAAAAAAGAGCTGCGAAAGTAGGGTTTGATTGGCCTGATGTAGATGGCGCGTGGGACAAGTTTGCAGAGGAGTGGCAGGAATTTCGCCATGAGGTGACGAAAGGTACAAATGCGTCACGTCTAGATGAATTTGGAGATGTCTTGTTCACACTTGTGAATATAGCGCGTTTTTACAAGTTATCTCCGGAAGAGGCTATGTTACATGCGAATGAGAAGTTTGCGAGCCGCTTTGGTTACGTGGAAGCAAAGGTAAAGGAAAGTGGAAAGTCATTTTCTGAATATACATTAGAACAATTAGATGCTTTTTGGAATGAAGCAAAGCAGCTAGAAAAGGAGTAAAAGTATGCGATTGGATAAATTTCTAAAGGTATCACGTTTAATTAAACGTCGTACATTAGCGAAGGAAGTAGCAGATCAAGGCCGTATTACGATTAATGGTAAGATCGCGAAAGCTAGTAGTGCTGTTAAAGCTGGCGATGAGCTAGCTATTCGTTTTGGACAAAAGATTGTGACAGCACGTGTAGAGGAATTGCGTGATACTGTGAAAAAAGAAGACGCCGCAAAAATGTTTACGATTTTGAAGGAAGAGCGTCTTGAAAAAATTGAACCTGAATTTATTGATGATGAGGATTAATTAAATTTAACTGCATCTCGTTAACAATAGTGTTGGAGTCTTCTGAAGTTGTCGTTGGCTTTTCCATAGATAAAAGTGTAGCAACTTAAATAAAGTTGTCATGCTTTGAAGGTTGTCCGCATAAAGTGAACAGAAGCTAGGACGACTAAAGGAGGAAGAAAATGACGCTACATCAAGAAAGTAACCGTTACACAATTCCATCTGGAGAGCATATTTTAACGATTCGTAATCGTAAAAGAATGGACATGACTTCTGTAAAATCAATTGAACGCTTTGATCAGGAAGAGTTTTTTATTAAGACGTCCCAAGGGCATTTGTTAATCCGTGGAGAAGAACTGCATATCGTTCATCTAGATGTTGACAAAGGGTTATTGACACTCGAAGGAACTGTAAAAACCTTGCAGTACGACGAAGAGGAAAGTGGCTTCTCGAAAGGTTTCCTTCATAAGTTGTTTGGATGATTGTTAGTGAACAATTTGTTCAGCTGTTAGTCATGGTTTTGAGCGGTATAGCAGTCGGATTCATTATTGATAGTGTAAGGCTCATTGTTTTTTCAACTCCAAAAAGGTCAAGCCTTCGAAGATGGATGATGGTATTTGAATTACTTACCTGGATTCTGCTCGGAGGTCTGACATACTATTTATTATTTTGGCTTAAAGATGGCGCTTGGCGGGCTTATGACCCGCTAGCGCAAATAGCCGGAATTTTTTTGTATCAAACGTTTTTTCAAACTTTTTTACGTTTCGTAGCAAGGATTTTAGTGAATATAACATGGAGACCCCTATGGTTCATCATACGATTAATAAGTACTATCATTCGACAAATTTTTAATTTCTTAATAAATATTGTAGCATTTGTTATAAGACCTTTTGTCAAAATTTATTCGTATTTGTCCAACACTTTTTTTAAAAAAATTCGATTTATCAAGTATAATAAAAGACAACAATAATTTTCGGAGGTGCGGGCATGACTATCCGTCGTTCATCAAAAGATGGCCAACAAAACTATACTAAACTTGATAATGACTATGTCCGTAACACGGATAAAGCTATAAATCGTAAAATTCAAGTGCGGAAACGGAAAATGCGCCGTATTGCTTTTTTTGCGATTGTACCAGTCGTTATTATTGCCTTTCTCTTAAATGTACTTTTCAATCAAAATGAAACGTTAGCTGCAAAAGAGCAGAAAAAGATTGAAGCGAAGGAACATCTTTCTGAATTGAAAGATGAGCGAGATTCGCTAAATCTTAAAATTAAACAGCTAGAGAGTGATGAGTATATTGCAAAGCTATTACGCAAAGATTATTTTCTATCCGAAAAAGGTGAAATAATTTTCATTATACCGGACGAAAAAGATAAAAAAGGCAATATACCGGAGAAAAAAGATAAAAAGGACAGTGTATCAGAAAAGAAAGGTAAAAAAGAAGACTGAAAAGCTATGTATTGTTGACACACTTTTATTGTTATATATAATGAAAAGAGAAGCTTATTGCAGTAAAAAGTTTGATTAAATTGATTACATGACTCAAATGAGTCGCTTAATTTTTAAGGAGGAGCATTTTTTTTATGTCAATTGAAGTAGGCAGCAAGGTACAAGGTAAAGTAACAGGAATCACAAATTTTGGAGCATTCGTTGAGCTGCCAGACGGCAAAACAGGCTTAGTACACATCAGTGAAGTTGCTGACAATTATGTAAAAGATATCAATGAGCATCTAAAAGTTGGAGATGAAGTTGAAGTAAAAGTGATGAATGTTGAAGCGGACGGAAAGATCGGTCTTTCAATCCGTAAAGCAAAGCCTCAAGCAGAGAGACCAGAGCGTCCAGCACGTCCACGTCGCGATAATCGTTCTAATGATCGCAACGATCGTCATCAGCCAAAAGAGAATTTTGAGCAAAAAATGGCACGTTTCTTAAAAGATAGTGACGAACGTCTAGCAACGCTTAAACGTGCTACAGAATCAAAACGCGGTGGTCGTGGAGCTAGAAGAGGGTAGTTTGCTGACTGTTTTAATCGTAGAAAAAGTGTATTAAATAGAGTAGGGATTAGCTTGTTATAGAGCTAATCCCTTTTTCGATGCTTAAATTTAAGGTTTCAATAATTAAACACTCCGTGAAAAATAGACACTACATAAATCTATCTAGTAATAAGCTTTAAAACGCCTAGAACGTGGATGTCGGTCTTTTTTTCTTTTTAGGAGCTGATGGGGGTGCCTGTTCCGTAAGTTTGTCTGAAGACTTTTCGGCAGGATGGACAACCATTTTGACAAGTAAGAATACACCGTAAACACTAACAACTAATCCGGTGAGGAGTAAAACTATTTGAACAACAAATGGTAAATTAATAAGAATGGATACGAGAATAATCATAGAGCCGCTTCCGCAAATTAAAGCGGCTTTAGTTAATGGACCCAAAGGAAATAAACCTCCTAGTTAACACGTTCTTTTCATTATTAGTATGCCATATTTTTAAGTTCATCACCATAACTTGGATGGATTCCTATATACTTTGCGCTTTCCAAGGACCTGCTGGAAACAACAGTATTTTGTTTGTGCGAAAGCGACAACAAAAAATGGGGAATTGCTCACGAAACCACCAGTTTGCAAAAAAAATAGGCGTCTCAGAAATTATTCTGAGACGCCTATTTGAGATGACCCCTACGGGATTCGAACCCGTGTTACCGCCGTGAAAGGGCGGTGTCTTAACCACTTGACCAAGGGGCCTACTATGGTGGCGGCCGAGGGGATCGAACCCCCGACCTTACGGGTATGAACCGTACGCTCTAGCCAGCTGAGCTAGGCCGCCATTAAGATTATGGAGCGGAAGACGAGGTTCGAACTCGCGACCCCCACCTTGGCAAGGTGGTGTTCTACCACTGAACTACTTCCGCGTTTTGTTTTAAGCAACAAAATAAATAATACATGCCTTTGTTACTAACGTCAAGTAGTTTTTATAAAAAAATTAATAAAAATATGCTTTTATTATTTTTTAAAAGATTTGCTACTAAAAGTATTTTCTTTAAGTAGTTTCATATGCGCTTTCCTAGGGACGAGGGGAACAAATGCTTTCTGTGCGAAAGCGAAGGTTTAGCTAACGTCCTTTATGCTATTACCCTCGCGTGGGGTTTACTAAATGTCATCCGCAACTTTTAGTGATGAGCTCTTTTTGAGGAATTTATCAAACTTTTTGTTCTTAAGTAGAAAACTATTGGCGTAATTGCTGACTGTCGCATTTTTGACGAAAAAGGGAGCCCCAATCAATGAAAAAGTGAGGATAAACATGTAAAAGCCTTCACTTGACATAAATGTAGAAACGTATTTTATGAACGACAGTGGCGTTTAGTTGTGTGATTTTTCTTAATTTTAAAACAAATATCGTGGTGAAAGATGTTTCTAATTTTTTTAGCTTCTCGTTTTTGTAGAAATTGTTGCCATATCCCGTATTTATGCATATGTATTAGTCGAAATGTTTATATTTTTATCTGTCACCGTCAGACAATCTTTCCATTCATAATTTCTTATAATAGCTCCAAAAGTGCGGAAAGGGGATAGTAAATTGACGAGTATTGAATGGTATAACACGGCAAATGTAGACGAACAGAAGTTAGGAATTAAAAAAAGGCAAATAATAATAGGCTCTTTATTTTTTTTAACATCCTTCTTTTTAGCTCAGTCTGTTGTATTTGAAGCGGCAGTACCTTTCTCGGTTCCTTTTTGGGCAATTATTCGAACGAAGTATAGGGAGTATGCCAAATATGTTTTGCTTGGTAGTTTGACAGGATGTTTTTTCCTTGGTCTTGGACAAGTATTCATTTTAGCATTACAGATTGTCATGTATGAATGTATAATGCGCTTCCGTTATTGGCAGCTACCGCAAAGTATAGCAGTATCGTTAGCGGTACTCCTTGTGCAGATAATGTGGCAGGGAGTTATGTATCAAGGTTTACCTCCGGTGCTTGTGCAATTTTATGTAGGCTGCGAAGCCGCGCTAGCGCTTATTATGACGCTATTTATGCAAGTGTTGTTTATCAATTCACATGAATGGTTTACGAGTCACTGGACTTATGAAAAGCTGGGCTCTGGATTAGTTGTATTTGCTGCTATGCTTACAGGGATGCAAGCGGTTGTCATTAGTTATTTTTCACTCCCTATTTTTTTATTACAATTATTCATTTGTTTTGGTGCGTTGGTTGGAAGTGTACCATTAGCGACGGTTATCGGAGCCGTACTCGGCACTCTTATCGGTGTTGCGAAACTTTCATTTACGGGGATGCTGTCTGTAGCCACCTTAACAGGATTGTGTGCCGGGATGGGGGCCCGTGTTGGAAGGTTTGGTGTGGCAATTGGCAGTATTTTGCCAAGTGTGTTTTTTTTATTTTATGATGCAACATTGCCGTTAGATAGCGTTTATTTTACATCGATTGCTGCTGGGAGTATCGTTTTTCTAACTATCCCAAATAAATATTCTGAAAAGGTACGGGACAAGCTGTTTCCTCAGCGTGAGGAGGTCTTACTCGCCCGCCAAAATTGGTTAACAGAGCATGTTACATTTAAATTAGAGCATTTTCAGCATTTCGTACAGTTTATGAAGGAGCTTGTGTTTGAACGTTTTATGACGGCTCCGATAGAAGAAGCGAAGGAAGTATCACCGATGAATACATGCTTAAGTTGTTTCCGCTATGATCGCTGTTGGGGTGCGCAAACTAATGGAATGGACAAACTTATGACAGACTGGTTTCATATGAAAGGCCTTGGAAAGGATTCTGGTATTCATCGTGTCGAGGAACAAATACGCTATAAATGTGTGAAATCAACGAAAATTTTCGAGGAGTTGGAAACAGAGCTGTACAGAGAGCGCATTAATGGTCAGTATTTTCATGGTAAGAAAATGATTGCGCTTCAGCTACGTGATATGAGCAATCATCTAAATCAGTTAATAGCGGAGATGAAAGAAGAGACTATTTCATTCGTTAGTGTAGAAAAGGACATTACACAGCGATTAAAAGAAGCACATATTGAATGTTTTCAGCTTGATGTGCTTAGTAATAAGCCAGGAGCACGAAAAATTGTTTGTGCCTTAGCACCAGCACGAGTCAATTGGGAGGAAGACACAACTGTAGCTGAACGGATGATATTGCCGATTTTATATGATATTTTTGAAGAACCATTTGAAATTGAAAAAGTAGTAGCGAGTGATATACCATTTCGTCACATTCAAGTAAGCTTTAGATCAGCTATTAGCTTTGAAGTAGAGTATGATATATATAGCATGTCTAAAGATGCGACACTATATTCTGGTGATTCCCATGCATTATTTCAATTACATCCAGGGTTATTTGCAATTCTATTATCAGATGGTATGGGGCAGAGTAAAGAAGCACAACATGAGAGTAGAAAGTTAATACATTTAATGCGAGAATGTTTAAATTACAATATGAACCCAGAGACTGCGATGCATACGTTGCATTATGTCATGTCCTTAAAGCAGCAGGATGATATGTATGCAACGCTTGATTTTGCACTTGTCGATTTACAACACGGTGATTTGTGGTCTTGGAAAGCTGGAGGAATGTCCACGTACATTTTACGTGGGAAAGAGGTGCTGAAGGTTGAAAGCAATGCAGCGCCTGTAGGTTTTTTATCCATTTCAGCAGTCGAGGCTGAAAAAAGAAAGCTTAAAGCCGGCGATGTGATTTTGATGCACTCTGATGGATTATTTTCAAGTGTTGATGATTGGGACGAGCAAGAAGAGGTATTTTTAGCTTATGCACAGCAAGTAGCAGGCACTACTAAAACCATCCAGGAAAAACTAACAACAATTATGCAATCCTTCCAATCTTACTATGACATTGAAGACGATTGCACGGTATTGATGCTAGAGGTTACACATGTTGTACCTACATGGGCTGTGTTTAGGCCAGTTCAACACTCTATGAGCAATTCATCATAAAAGAGAACGAAAAGGGGAGGAGAAGCGTTTGTCATTTGAATTAAAGGTCAAAAAATTTATCGAAGAAGAGCAATTATTACAGCAAGACGACCATCTTCTCATCGCCGTTTCGGGTGGAGTGGATTCAATGGCTTTGCTCCATTATTTTGTGAAAACAAAAGAGCAATGGGGCATTACAGTGGAAGCTGTACATGTTGATCATATGCTAAGAGGTAAAGCATCTGCTGAGGACAGAGCTTTTGTCCAGAAATATTGTGATGAGTATGATGTCAACTTATATGCAAAGGCAATTCCGATACCAGAAATTATGGCTTTAGAAAATGGAAATACGCAGCTTATATGTCGTAGAGAGCGGTATCAATATTTTAAAGAGGTCATGAAAAAAAACGATGCTAGTAAGCTTGTAACTGCACATCATGCGGACGACCAACTGGAGTCAGTATTAATGGCCTTAACAAAAAATGCAACGATAAATAGTATGCAAGGTATACGTTCACAACGTATTTTTGAAGGAAAAACATTAATTCGTCCGTTTTTAACGGTTACAAAATCAGAAATAAGGGAATATTTACTTAAGCAAGGTTTAGATTATCGGGAAGATGCTAGCAATGCTAAGGACACATATGTACGCAATCGTTTTAGACATCATGTGGTGCCTTTGTTGGAGGCAGAAAACCCTAGAGTAACAGAGCAGATAGTCCATTTTACAAAACAATTGCAAGAAGACGATGCCTATTTAATGACGTTAGCAGAAGATGTATTTTCTAGAACAGTAAAAAGAATAGACGGAAATACATATAGCATGGAAATTAAGGCTCTTCAATTGGTACCACTTGCTTTACAAAGGAGGCTCATTTTAATACTATTAAACTATCTTTACAAAGATTCAAATACGATACAAAGTTATGCTTTATTGACTTCAATTTCAAAGCTTTGTGATACAACAGCAGGGTATGCTGAAGTTCACTTACCAGAAGATTTTATAGCAGTTCGCCGTTATGGAAAATTAACGATTCAGAAGAAAGAGCCATTAGAAGGTCAAGCTTCTCCTGAGAAAAAGATTATTTCGACTGCTAGTGGGTGGACGACGCTGACAAATGGTGAACGTTTATGCGTAGTCGAGGTGCCTGATTTATCGTCTGAAATGCTGACGGATACTGCACAACTTTTTTATTTTAACGCTAGCAAACTTAAACTTCCGCTTCATGTTAGAACACGTAAGGAAGGGGATAGAATGCTGTTAAAAGGAATGGATCAGCCAAAACGCTTATCTCGCCTTTTTATAGATGAAAAGATTCCTTTAAATGAGCGAAATAGCTGGCCGTTACTGATTTCTCAATCTGATGAGGTCGTAGCGGTAATTGGTGTGCGTATGGGAATGTTTTTTTCAACTTCTCCGCAACCAAACGATGATACAGTGCTCATCGTAGACTAAGGTCTTTGTAAGATCTCACCGCAAATGGTTGAACATTTTTTTAAACACTCGAGGAGGAATCAATATGTTACAAAATGACATCGAAAAAGTTATGATTACAGAAGAACAATTGCAAGAAAGAATCGCTGAGTTAGGAGCACAATTGACAGAGGAATACAAAGATGCATTCCCGCTAGCAGTTGGTGTTTTAAAAGGGGCAATGCCATTTATGACAGACTTGATGAAACGTTTCGATTCTTTCATTGAGCTTGATTTTATGGATGTTTCTAGCTATGGCAATGCTACAGTTTCATCAGGGGAAGTTAAAATTTTAAAGGATTTAAATACAAGCGTTGAGGGACGTGACGTATTAATCATTGAGGATATTATTGATAGCGGCTTAACATTAAGCTATTTAGTAGATTTATTTAAATACCGCAAAGCAAAATCCATCAAAATTGTTACATTGTTAGACAAACCATCAGGTCGTAAAGTAAACTTAGCTGCTGATTATGTTGGTTTTGAAGTACCAGACGGTTTTGTTGTAGGGTATGGTTTAGACTACGCTGAAAAATACCGTAATTTACCGTATATCGGTATTTTAAAGCCAGCAGTTTATTCTTTCTAACGAGTAAGAAGTTAACGTAAGAACAACAGCTATGAAAAGTAAGAGCCTCCAGCGAAGGTTATAGATTTTTAGTTTTTTTAACCATAAATCAACTACGCTGGAGCATACTTGATAAATAATATTTTTTGATTTCGACAAAAATCGTACGAATCTTTTTTTATGTAGGGCTTTTCGTTGTATGATGAAATCAGGATATGTTAAGATTTTACTTATAATTTTTCTGTTGTAATGAGGAGGCTGGAGATGAATCGAATATTTCGATATACCATATTCTATTTACTGATTTTCTTAGTGATTATCGGTATTTTTGGTACTTTCAATGGTGGGAAATCACCAACGAAAGAGTTATCTTATACTGAGTTTCAAGAAGCTCTAGATAAGAATGAAATAACAAGTGCTACAATTCAACCTGATAAATCAGTATACATCGTTGAAGGTTCAATGAAGGGGTATGAAAAAGGGGAAAGTTTTACTACAAACATCCCTCGTGAAAACCAATCTTTAATGGACCGTATCGATAAGGCTGCTAAGGATAAGAATAGTAATATTACATTTTTAACAGCGCCAGAAACAAGTGGATGGATTCAGTTCTTTACAGGGATTATTCCTTTCATCATTATCATTTTCTTATTCTTCTTCCTAATGAGTCAATCTCAAGGTGGCGGTAATAAAGTAATGAGCTTTGGTAAAAGTAAAGCCAAGCTTTATGACGACCAGAAGAAAAAAGTTCGTTTTACAGATGTAGCGGGTGCAGATGAAGAGAAAGCAGAGCTTGTAGAGGTTGTTGATTTCTTAAAAGATCACCGTAAATTTACTGAAATAGGTGCTCGAATTCCAAAGGGTATCTTACTTGTAGGTCCTCCTGGTACAGGTAAAACATTACTTGCACGAGCAGTAGCAGGTGAAGCAGGCGTACCATTCTTCTCGATTTCAGGTTCTGACTTCGTAGAAATGTTTGTCGGTGTCGGTGCATCACGTGTTCGTGACTTATTTGAAAATGCAAAGAAAAACGCACCATGTATCATCTTTATCGATGAAATTGATGCGGTAGGTCGTCAACGTGGCGCAGGTCTTGGTGGTGGCCATGACGAGCGTGAACAAACACTGAACCAATTGTTAGTTGAAATGGATGGTTTCGGGGCAAACGAAGGTATTATTATTATCGCTGCAACAAACCGCCCAGATATTTTAGATAAAGCGTTATTACGTCCTGGTCGATTTGACCGTCAAATTACAGTAGGACATCCTGATGTAAAAGGTCGTGAAGCAATTCTAAAAGTACATGCGCGCAACAAGCCTTTATCAGATACTGTGGATTTAGCAGCTGTTGCTCAACGTACACCAGGTTTCTCGGGTGCGGACTTAGAGAACTTGTTAAATGAAGCTGCACTTGTAGCTGCTCGTAAAAGCAAACGTACAATCAATATGGCTGATATCGATGAGGCATCAGACCGAGTAATTGCAGGTCCGGCAAAAGCTAGCCGCGTTTACTCAGCGAAAGAGAAGAAACTTGTATCGTTCCATGAAGCCGGCCACGTAGTTGTTGGTTTAGAGCTAGATGAAGCAGATACAGTACACAAAGTAACAATTGTTCCTCGTGGCCAAGCTGGAGGTTACGCAATTATGTTACCGAAGGAAGAACGTTTCTTCACAACAAAACAAGAACTACTAGACCGTATTGCTGGACTACTTGGTGGTCGTGTGGCAGAGGAAATCGTACTTGGTGAAGTATCTACTGGGGCACATAATGACTTCCAAAAGGTAACGAGTATTGCACGTGCCATGGTCACTGAATATGGTATGAGTGAAAATCTTGGTGCAATGCAGTTTGGTTCAAGTCAGGGTGGGAATGTATTCCTTGGTCGTGACTTTAATTCAGATCAAAACTATTCTGATTCAATCGCTTATGAAATTGATAAGGAAATGCAAAAAATTATCGATTCACAATATGAGCGTACTAAACGAATCCTAACTGAGAAACGTGCATTACTTGATTTAATTGCTAACACATTAATGCAAAAAGAAACATTGAATGCGCAAGAAATTGAGCATTTACGCGATCACGGTGTCTTACCTGAACCAGAGGTAGAAAAGGTTGTAGAAAAAGCTCCTGAAGCTGAGACTCAGCCAATATTAGATGTTGTTGGTGAACCAGTTGTTAAGAAAGAATTACTTAACAATGAACCAAATCCTACAACAGCTGATTTACCTAAAGAGGACAGAGGGCTGAATGATACATCAAAAGGTATCGATGAAAAGCGTGATTAATGTAGAGAAGACTGTTTACGATGTAAGCAGTCTTTTTCTTTGCCTTTTTTCGGTATTAGGTATTACGATAGAACCTACATTGCGCAACTGCGTAATATAGGTTCTTAAGTGTTTTGGGGCCAAAATAGATAGGAGTGTTGAAACGTGAGAAATGTAACATTGAATAATGGTTTAGAAATGCCGTTAATCGGCTATGGTGTTTTTCGAGTACCTGAAGGTGATGACTTGGCTGAGGCTGTAAAAACAGCTATTGCAAAAGGTTACCGTAGCATTGATACAGCTCAAGTATATCGTAATGAAGAAAGTGTTGGACGGGGAATTCGTGCAGCGATTGACGAGGGCTTAGTAACACGTGAAGAACTATTCGTAACATCAAAAGTTTGGAATGATGGACTCTCCTATGAAGAAACACTTGCAGCTTATGATCGTAGTTTGGAGAAATTAGGATTAAATTATTTAGATTTATATTTGGTTCACTGGCCAGGTATAAATACAAATTATGTTGATGTTTATAAAGCACTTGAAAAGATCTATCAGGATGGACGTGTACGCTCAATCGGTGTGAGTAATTTCCATGTCCACCATTTAGAAAATTTATTAAAGGAAACGTCGGTTGTTCCTGTTATAAATCAAATTGAATTTCATCCGCACTTAACGCAAGAGGAAGTACGTGCCTATTGTAAGGAAAAAGGAATACAGGTAGAAGCATGGTCACCACTTATGAATGGTTCTTTGTTAGAAGAATCAATGATTCAGCAGCTAGCTTCTAAATATGGCAAAACACCAGCACAAATCGTGTTACGCTATGATGTACAGCATGGTGTAGTCACTATTCCAAAAACAATGACTCCTGCACGAATGACTGAAAATCTAATGGTCTTTGACTTTGCATTAACAGAGGATGAAATGGCTCAGTTAGATGCACTAAACGATGGATTACGTTGCGGACCAGACCCAGAAAAATTTAATTTTAAATAATTTTCATACTAAAAAAGTAATTTGATTTCCGTTCCAGGCTACCCACTTTCCCACGGGAGTCGAGTAGCCTTCCACTCCAATTTGTGCAATTTAAGAATGAACGCTATAAATAAAGGGATTCACGCACAGTTTTGTGTGTGAATCCTTTTTGCTCTTCGGAAGGTGGATGTCGATAAAAATTAGAAGTTAGGTGATAAAACGTGAAAGTTGGTCGATAAAATTCAGAAGTTGGTAGATAAAACGTAAAAGTTGGTCGATAAAATTTAAAAGTTGGTCAATAACTCCTGAAAAGGTTCCGCTCAAACTAAAAAGTTGGATGTCATTTTGTTTAAAACGTATGTCATGCGGATAAGTTGATTGAAGTGGAGGCTGGGTGACTCCTTGGGGATCAGCAATAGAGGAACGAAGGCTAAAATCATCACATCCTGTGATAACGCCTTCGTGACCAACATCGGTGCTGTTGCTGTCGCTACGCTTTCGCACAAACAAAACCCTCTGCTGCCGCTACGTTGCACTACGCTTTCGCGCAAAAGACATCTGTTGGCCCGAGACCCTGGAGCGAGCAACGCGAGTGAAGCGGCTCATCGGACGCCCCCAGGAAGCTCTGCTCTGCGCGAAAGCGAAGCGTCAGCGGCAATGTTTTATCTGTGCGAAAGCGAAGCGACAGCAACAAAGCACCCAGCCGGAACGGAAATCAACCCCACGTTTTGGTGATAGGAAATAAATTATTGAAAGGAGATACCCATGATGAGGGTGACTCCATTTTGTAGTGAGATGAATGCTATTTCGTAGGAATAAAAGTGTGGTATCATTTTCTAAAGTGTTTTAACTTTACATTTTGTGCATGAGTATGCATTGTTTTAGTTGTATCAATTGCATAGTGACAGGTACAATTACGATGAGGGGCAATAAATAGGAGGCATCGACCATGATTTTAGTTTTAGATGCAGGAAATTCGAATATCGTATTAGGTGTCTATGATGACAACGATCAATTGGCTTTCCATTGGCGTATGGTGACAGACCTTCATAAAACAGAAGATGAATACGCAATGCAAGTATTATCTTTCTTTAATCATGCAGGCATTTCATTTGAACAGATTACAGGCATTATTATATCCTCTGTTGTACCACCGATAATGTTTTCGTTAGAAGCGATGTGTCAAAAGTATTTTCGCAAAAAACCACTCGTTGTAGGACCAGGTGTGAAAACAGGATTAAATATTAAATATGAAAACCCACGTGAAGTTGGGTCAGACCGCATAGTGAACGCTATTGCAGCGCTTGATGTTTATAAAGGACCACTGATTATCGTTGATTTTGGTACTGCTACAACATACTGTTATTTAAACGAAAAAGGCGATTATATGGGCGGTGCTATCGCTCCGGGTATTTCGATTTCAACAGAGGCGCTCTATACACAGGCAGCTAGATTGCCGCGTATTGAAATATTGCGTTCTACACATATTGTTGGAAAGACAACCGTATCTGCTATGCAGGCCGGAATTTTTTATGGCTTTGTTGGACAAGTTGAGGGAATTGTTAATCGCATGAAAGCACAAAGTAAGGAAGAACCTTTAGTAATTGCTACTGGAGGATTAGCGAATTTAATTGCTGGGGAGACACAAGTTATTGATGTAGTCGACCCGTTTTTAACATTAAAAGGCTTATATAAGCTATATAAACGTAATCAATAAGAAATGAGGGACTTTTCATTTATGAAAGACTATTTAGTACGAGGTTTAGGGTTTAACGGACAGGTTCGCGTTTTTGCAGCTTGTACAACAGCAACTGTAGGAGAAGCGCAACGTCGTCATAATACATGGCCTGTTGTATCGGCTGCCCTAGGCCGTTCTATGACTGCTACGGTGATGATGGGCGCTATGTTAAAGGGTGAGGAAAAAATCACCGTTAAAATTGAGGGGAACGGTCCAATCGGTCCAATGGTAATTGACAGTAACGCGCATGGTGAAGTTCGTGGCTTTGTAACAAATCCTCACGTTCATTTCGATTTAAATGAGCACGGCAAGCTTGATGTTCGAGCAGGTGTTGGAACTGAGGGTGCATTAACAATCGTAAAAGATCTAGGCTTAAGAGATATGTTCTCTGGACAAACACCGATTGTATCAGGTGAAATTGCTGAGGACTTTACTTACTATTTTGCTACGTCAGAGCAGGTACCTTCGTCAGTTGGATTAGGCGTTTTAGTAAACCCTGATAACACAATTCTGGCAGCTGGTGGCTTTATCCTTCAATTAATGCCAGGTTGTGAGGAAGAAACAATCAATGAAATTGAGCAGCATCTTTCTACAATAGAGCCTGTTTCAAAAATGATTGAAAAAGGTTTTACACCTGAACAAATTTTAGAAGCTGTATTAGGAAAAGGTCATCTACAAATTTTAGATTCCATGCCGGTAGAATTTAAATGTCAATGTTCAAAAGAGCGATTTGGTGCAGCGATTTTAGGGTTAGGGACACAGGAAATTAGAGAAATGATTGAAGAAGATGGTGAAGCAGAAGCAGAATGTCACTTCTGTTTAGAAAAATACTACTTCTCAAAAGAAGAGTTAGAAGGATTTATCGATGAGCTCAACGCGTAATCGACGACCTGTAACCACTACAACACCCAACCAAACGCCCTTATTGCAACGCCGTCTTAAGACAAAACCGGCTTTAACAGTTATTGCAATCTTATTATTAGGAAACATTTTATGGTTCATTACTTGGTTAATTCCTAATAAAGACCAGGAAATAGGTAGCGACGAGCAAGTCGCTACCGTTGACGGGGATAGTATTACACGTCAACAGTGGATGGTTGCCATGGAAGAACGCTATGGTAAAGAGACGTTACAAAATTTAGTGAATGAATCGGTAATGGAGAAGGCAGCTAAAAAGTTTAAAATACAAGTAACGGATAAGGAGATTGATTTAGAATTAGCCTTAATGCGTTCTGCTCAAGATAAATTTGATACTGCGATGCAAAACCTTTCTTCAGAGCAGCTGCGACAAAAAATCCGCTCACAGCTTATTTTGGATAAGGTACTGACAAAAGATGTGGTTATAAAAAAAGGTAGTATTAAAAAATATTATGAGGAAAATCAGGCACTGTACAATACGAAGACAAGCTATCGTACGAATCTTATAGAAGTGAATTCAAAAAAAGCTGCTGAGGAAGCATTAAGTGAAATAAAAGATCCCGCTGATTTTTCGGTGCTAGCACGTGAAATTTCAGTAGATAGTGCGTCAGCTAGCTTAGGTGGAGATATTGGTTTCCTTACAGAAAATCAAGAAAATGTCGATCCTGCCATTTTAAAAGCAGTAAAGGCTTTAAAAGCAAATGAGGTTAGTAAAGCATTTAAGCTTGCTAATGGTCATTACGGAATTGTACAAGTTCAAGAGATAACAGAAGGACAATCCTTTACATATGACGATGTGAAAGAACATATTGAACGTGAGCTCGCGTTAGAGCAATTGCCACAACATGTTACACCGGAAACGTTTTGGTCTGAATTTAATGCAACTTGGTATTATGGTGAATCGAAAAAAGGTAAATAACAGATTGCTCTGAAATGAGTATCAATTATGGCATAACATAATTGTAGCCTGCAGATCGAAGGCTTTAACTTCTTTCAGTTCACCATCTTTAGAGGTGGGAGGCTTCTGTATCTGTCACTAAGCTCTTTCGTTACAAAAAAACATCTACTGAAAGAAGTTAAAGAATCTGCAAGATATCTGCGGGGAAAGTGAGTCAGGGGAACCCCTGCAGACGTTTAGCGTCAATGGAGTAACGTCACCCCTAGGATATTGAGCAGATTTTTATTTCCCTTCATTCGCATATGTCGGTTAAAAATCTTATGAAGAATTTCGACAAGATGAAAAGGTTTATGGAACGATGTCAATAAATATTCTGAAAATATAAGTTATATTTATTGACAATCGAATGGAAAAATTGATAAAATCAAAATTAAGTAAAACCTATAAAAATAGTAGGGATTAGGAGTGGATTGATATATGAGTAGATTAGCAAACTCAGTAGCTGAATTAGTTGGTAAAACACCAATTGTTAAGTTAAATCATGCAACAGGTGAAAACGAAGGTACTGTTTATGTAAAATTAGAATATTTTAACCCGGGAAGCTCAGTGAAAGACCGTTTAGCTTTAGCGATGATTGAAGCGGCTGAAAAAGACGGTACATTAAAGCCAGGTGGTACAATTATCGAACCTACTTCTGGTAACACGGGTATTGGTCTTGCGATGATTGCTGCCGCTAAAGGTTATAAAGCGATTTTAGTAATGCCAGAAACAATGAGCTTAGAGCGTCGTAACTTATTACGTGCATATGGTGCAGAGCTTGTATTAACACCTGGGCCAGCAGGTATGAAAGGGGCAATTGCAAAAGCAGAAGAATTATCTGTTGAACAAGGCTACTTCTTACCACAGCAATTCACGAACCCAGCTAATGCTGTTGTTCACCGTTTAACAACTGGTCCGGAAATTGTAGAAGCATTTGATGGTTTAAAATTAGATGCATTTGTTGCTGGTGTCGGTACTGGTGGTACAATTACGGGTGCGGGGGCAGTGCTAAAAGAGAAATATCGGGATATTGAGATTATTGCGGTTGAGCCAAAAGATTCACCAGTGCTTTCAGGTGGGCAACCAGGGCCTCATAAAATTCAAGGTATTGGAGCTGGCTTCGTACCAGAAGTGTTAGATACAGATGTCTATTCTTCTGTAGCCCCGGTTGAAAATGAGATTGCTTTCGAGGTAGCTCGTAAAGTAGCGCGTGAAGAAGGCATTTTATGCGGTATTTCATCAGGTGCAGCTATTCATGTTGCGATTGAAGCGGCAAAACGTTTAGGGAAGGGCTCGAATGTTCTTGCAATCGTACCTTCTAACGGAGAACGTTATTTATCTACACCTTTATATCAATTTGAAGACTAATCTATTTGTTCGTAAGGCTCCTTTAAGAGGAGTCTTTTTTTGTTGTTATTTATATCTTTCCGAATGTAGAAACATACAGTGCTTAAATTGAAAAATATTCGCTTCCAGGCAATATTCACGTTAAGATGGAATCACATCATATGACTTAAAGGGGAATAGCAACTTGAAGACAATACTGACGAAAACAATATCGATGGATGCAGACTCGTTTTTTTATAGTTATAAGAAGCAAACAGAAGCAGAACAAGCACATGTATTTTTAGAAAGTGGACGCGGAGGGAATTTTACAATAGCTGCTTGGAATCCGCTAGCTACAGCACAATCGATCGAGAATGGTTTGCTTGTAAATTGGCGAAATGGTGAGATGGAAAATTTAATCGGTGAGCCTCTTGCTTTGTTAGAGAAATTAGTGGAGAACTATCACATTTTATATAATGCGGAGCTTCCTGTTTTTCAAGGTGGAGCTATCGGATTTGTTGCATACGATTATGCTCGTAAAATTGAAATGTTACCTAATAATGCTGTAGATGATCTACATATACCAGATATTTATTTTTATATTTTTGATTGCTGGGCAGTACACGATGCGAAAACAAATAAAGTAACGCTTATGAAGCTAACAGACTGTAATGTGAATTTGGAAGAATGGGCTAATGAGTGGCAAGTGGCCGCACAAGAAGGACTGCTTAGACGTAAATTTGAAAAAACAAGCGCTGTAGAAATAGTAAATGACGAAAGTGAATTATTAGTATCATTTGCTGGAACTGCCTTTGAGGAAGCGGTAAGTAAAATCCAAACATACATAGCGCAAGGTGATGTATTTCAAGTGAATTTGTCAGTACGTCAATCTAAAAAGTTAAAGGCGACTGCTATGGATGTATATGAAGCATTACGTGCATTTAATCCTTCACCGTACATGGCTTATATAGAAGCTCCGGATTTTGCTGTTGTTTCTGGTTCTCCTGAGCTTTTGGTGAAGCGTCACGGTAATGAGTTGTCTACTCGACCAATCGCTGGTACACGACCTAGAGGAAGATCCGAGGAAGAGGATTTAGCATTAGCGCAGGAATTGATTGATAACGATAAGGAACGTGCTGAACATGTAATGCTTGTTGATTTAGAGCGTAATGATTTAGGGAGAGTATCTACATACGGGACGGTTGAAGTAGATGAGTTCATGGTAATTGAACGCTACTCACATGTGATGCACATTGTCTCCAATGTACGAGGAGAAATAGCTGAAGGGAAAACCAATGCAGACGTTATCCGTGCTATGTTCCCGGGTGGGACAATAACGGGTGCACCGAAAATTCGTACGATGGAGATTATTGAAGAATTAGAACCTGTAAGACGAGGATTATATACGGGTTCAATTGGCTGGCTAGGCTTTACTGGTGATATGGAATTTAATATCGTTATTCGTACAGCATTTGTTAAAGATGGAGTAGCGCATATTCAGGCTGGAGCAGGGATTGTTATTGATTCTGTTCCGGAAAGAGAATACCAAGAATCTTTGAATAAAGCGAAAGCAATGTGGCAAGCAAAGGCAATGGCAGAGGAGCGAGCAAAATGATTTTAATGATTGATAACTACGATTCTTTTACGTATAACCTTGCACAATATTTCGGGGAGTTTGGCCATGAATTAGTGGTCAAGAGAAACGATGTATTGACAGTGAAAGATATAGAGCGGCTTGCTCCAGATATGATTGTTATTTCGCCAGGCCCATGTAGCCCGAATGAAGCGGGTGAAAGTCTGAACATTATTAAGTATTTCGCGGGAAATATTCCGATTTTAGGCGTTTGTCTTGGCCATCAGGCTATTGCTCAAGTATTCGGAGGGAATGTTATACGGGCTGAGCGTTTGATGCATGGTAAAACATCACCGGTGTTACATGATGAAATAGGTTTGCATAAAGGGATGCCAAATCCATTTGCCGCAACACGCTATCATTCGTTAATAGTAGAAAAAGAAACATTACCGGCGTGTTTTGAAGTGACGGCATGGACAGAAGAAGGCGAAATTATGGGTATACGTCATAAGGACTATCCAATTGAGGGAGTGCAATATCATCCTGAATCGATTATGACGGAGCAAGGTAAAAAACTTCTACGCCAATTTGTAGATTTGTATGTTGGGGGAGCAAAGTAGATGCTGTGCTGGATGAATGGAGACTACATGGCGGCGCAGGATTTGCGCATTTCACCATTTGATCATGGATTTTTATACGGGTTAGGCTTTTTTGAAACGTTTCGAACGTATAAGGGAAAGGTGTTTTGCTGGGAAGCGCATATGGAAAGGTTGCAAAACGCGCTTTCTCAATATCGTATTCATATGCCGTATGCTGAAGAGGATTTGTTAAAGGTTGTTCAACAATTAAATGAACAGGCCAATGGACAGGATGGATATTTCCGTATAAATGTCTCAGCTGGAGAGCATAGTATAGGTTTACAACCTACTGAATATAGAAATCCGAATATTATTGTTTTTCGCAAAGAATTACATGATACACCTCGAGGTATGGAAAAAAACGCACAATGGCTTGTAACACCGCGTAACACACCTGAAAAAGGGCTCCGAGTAAAGTCGCACCATTATGGCAATAACGTTCTTGGACGTTTTGAGATGCCATCTTTAGCGCAACAAGAGGGCTTCTTTTTAACGGAAGAGGGCTTTGTTGCTGAAGGGATAACATCAAATATCTTTTGGGTGAAAGATGATATACTATATACGCCTTCTTTAGAGACTGGTATTTTACCTGGAATTATCCGAGCGTGGGTAATTGAGCGAGCACAATCTCTGGGGATTAAGGTGAAAGAAGGTTTCTTTACTAGAGAGGATATAGAGCAAAGCTCAGAGTGCTTTATTACTAACTCTATACAAGAGCTTGTTCCAATCCTTACATTAGAGAGCCAGCAATTATTAGGCAATAAAGGACCTGTTTATTCGCGTTTACATGAAGCATTTGTCAATGAAGTGGGACAAGAATAGAAGGAGAGTTAACATGCTAGAAAAATATAAAACACCATTAACAATTAACGGTATCACGTTAGACTATACAGCAGAAACTTTTGTGATGGGTATTTTAAATGTCACACCGGATTCATTTTCAGACGGAGGAAAGTACAATAAGGTTGAAGCTGCAGTTGTACAAGCGAAAAAAATGGTAGCAGAGGGTGCTAAAATTATTGATGTTGGCGGGGAATCAACACGGCCAGGTTATGAGCGTATTTCCGATGAAGATGAAATTGCGCGAATTGTACCAGTTATTCAAGCATTAGTAGCCGAAGTGCCAGCAATTATATCTGTTGATACGTATAAAGCGAACGTAGCTCGTGCAGCCATTAAAGCTGGTGCGCATATTATTAACGATATTTGGGGAGCGCAAGCTGAACCTGATATTGCACAGGTTGCTGCAGATTTAAATGTACCTATTATTTTAATGCATAATCGAGATAACACTGATTATGGTGCTGATTTCTGGATGACTGCAAAGGCAGACTTAGAGAAAAGTATTGCTATTGCCCGAAATGCAGGTATACCAGACAATCATATTATTTTAGATCCGGGTATAGGCTTTGCGAAAACTACCGCTCAAAATATAAAAATGATGCAGCATTTAGAGGATTTAGTAGCAATGGGTTATCCTGTTTTACTAGCGACTTCACGCAAATCGATGATTGGTAATGTCTTAAAGCTGCCTGTTGAGGAGCGTATTGAAGGTACAGGTGCAACAGTTGTTTACGGTATTGAAAAAGGATGTCATATGATTCGTGTGCATGATGTAAAGGAAATGGCACGAGCTACACATATGGCTGATATTTTAGTTGGTAAACGTATTTACAAGGAGGAAGCGTGATGGACTATATTCATTTAAAAGATATGCAGTTTTATGGGTATCATGGTGTTTTGGCAGCAGAAACAACACTCGGTCAACGCTTCCGTGCTAATGTTTCACTTGCTGTAGATATGACAAAGGCTGGAGAGACTGATGACTTGGATTACACGGTGAATTATGCAGAGGTTTATGCATTATGCCGTGATATCGTAGAAGGCGAGCCATTCAAGCTTATTGAAGCACTTGTATCGAAAATAGCAAATTGTATTTTAGAAACGTACCCAGAAAAGGTTAAGGGTGTTCGCGTGGAGCTTATTAAACCAGACCCACCAATCCATGGCTATTATAAAGAAGTATCGGTAGAGGTAACGAGAGGTGATTACTAATGAATGATGTGTATTTATCGATTGGTACAAATATGGGAGATCGATTGGACAATTTACAACATGCTGTTAGCCTTTTAAAAGGCAAAGAGGAAATTGAAGTTGTACACATTTCATCTGTTTATGAAACAGCTGCCGTAGGCTACACCGACCAAGCAGACTTTTTAAATATTGCTGTTCATATTAAAACGAGTTATTCATCTTCCGAAATGCTAAAAACTTGCCAGTGGGTTGAAAGTGAACTAGGACGTGTTCGTGAATTTCGATGGGGTCCTCGGATCATAGACCTTGACATTTTGCTCTTCAATCACGAAAATATTGAAACAGAAAGCTTAATTGTTCCGCATCCAAGAATGTATGAGCGAGCTTTCGTGTTAGTACCATTGATAGAAATTACGCCTGTACCAGTTGGAAAACAACTGCAAAGGGCACATGATATAATGGAACAGTTGGACTGTGAAGAGGAAGGCGTTACTTTATGGCAAGCAACAGCAGAGCTGAAAATGATGCAGTCCGTTCATTAAGTTGCTAATCCAGTGGTCAAGGATTATTGGTGTATTACCTATAATTGCATAGCATTAACGATAGATATATATAGAAATAGGTGAAAACCTATAGAAGGAGGACAACATTGAGTCAGACAACGGAGAAGCCGTTTCAAATTGGCGATATAGTCATGGACAACCGTGTCGTATTAGCGCCAATGGCAGGGATTTGTAACTCTGCTTTCCGTTTAACTGTTAAGGAGTTCGGAGCAGGGCTAGTATATGCAGAAATGATTAGTGATAAAGGAATTGTCCAAAAGAACGAGAAAACATTAGGTATGCTATATATTGATGAGCGTGAAAATCCACTTTCGTTGCAAATTTTTGGTGGGGATAAGACGACGCTAGTGGAAGCGGCTAAGTATGTAGATGAAAATACAACTGCTGACATTATCGATATTAATATGGGCTGTCCAGTGAATAAAATTATTAAATGTGAAGCGGGCGCTCGTTTACTTTTAGACCCGGATAAATTATATGAAATGGTAGCGGCTGTTGTCGATGCGGTTAAAAAACCTGTCAGCGTAAAAATGCGTATTGGTTGGGATGACGAGCATATCTTTGCAGTTGAGAACGCACAAGCTGCCGAACGCGCTGGTGCTTCAGCGATAGCTGTTCATGGACGTACTCGTGTGCAAATGTACGAAGGAAAAGCGAATTGGGATATCATTCGTCAAGTAAAGGAAAATGTAAAGATTCCTGTGCTCGGTAATGGTGATGTAGAAACGCCCCAAGATGCAAAACGTATGCTTGATACTACTGGGGTAGATGCAGTCATGATTGGACGCGCTGCTTTAGGGAATCCGTGGATGATTTATCGTACAGTTCAATACCTTGAAACTGGTGAGCTAAAGGAAGAGCCAAGTGTACGTGAAAAAATTGATGTATGCTTGCTTCACTTTGAACGCCTTATGCAATTAAAGGGAGAATCTGTGGCCGTACGTGAAATGCGTAAACATGCTTCGTGGTATTTAAAAGGTATTCGCGGTAACGGTAAAGCGCGAAAAGAGATTAACCAAACAGAAACTGCGGCAGAGCTTCGTGTATTATTAAATGGACTTGTACAAGACTATGAAGAGCTTGAATCTAAATTAATAGTACCAGGAACGAAAGAATTAATTATATAACTTCTTTCATCTGATTTCATACGCAATTATGCCAAGGTATAAAGATTAAATGAAAGAGGCGTCTCACTGTTCGTTTTGAGACGTCTATTTTTCTGTCAACATTAGTTTTTAGAATTATTAATTATTTCTTCTGTTATGGAAATTAAACCGAAACAGATGATTACAACAATAAAATTGTGTACAATAGAAATATTATGGACGTAAACGCAACACGGACAATTTAATAAGGAGTGAAACAAGTGTCAAACATAGAAGAATTAAATGATCAGCTTTTGGTGAGACGCCAAAAAATGACGGCTATTCGAGATAATGGTCAAGATCCATTTGGTAGTCGTTTTGAACGTACGCATTTATCAACTGAAGTGCGTGAACAATTTGCAGATCAAACAAAAGAGCAGCTGGAAGAAAACCTACAAGAGGTAATTATTGCGGGTCGTATTATGACAAAACGCGGTAAAGGGAAAGCGGGCTTTGCACATATTCAAGATTTAGGTGGCCAAATTCAAATTTACGTTCGTCAAGATCATGTTGGCGAAGAAGCATATGAATTATTTAAACAAGCTGACCTAGGCGATATCGTAGGGATTCGTGGTAATGTATTCCGAACACAAGTAGGGGAGCTTTCAGTAAAAGCTGAAGAATTTACATTCCTATCAAAAGCTTTACGTCCTATGCCAGAAAAATTCCACGGCTTACAAGACGTTGAGCAACGTTACCGTCAACGTTATTTAGATTTAATGACGAATGAGGATAGTAAAACAACATTCATTACACGTTCTAAAATTATCCGTGCTATTCGCAATTATTTAGATAACGCAGGGTATTTAGAAGTTGAAACACCAATGCTTCATACAATAGCTGGTGGTGCAGCGGCTCGTCCGTTTATTACACACCATAATGCACTTGATATGGAATTATATATGCGTATTGCAATCGAACTGCATTTGAAACGTCTTATTGTTGGTGGACTAGAGAAAGTGTACGAAATTGGTCGTGTTTTCCGAAATGAAGGGATTTCAACACGTCACAATCCTGAATTCACAATGATAGAGCTGTATGAAGCTTATGCGGATTACAAAGATATTATGTCTCTAACTGAAAACCTTATTGCTCATGTAGCTAAAGAGGTTCTAGGTACTACTACAGTTCAATACGGTGAAGATGAGATTAATCTTGCTGTAGGCTGGAAACGAGTTCATATGGTAGATGCAGTAAAAGAAGCTACTGGTGTAGACTTCTGGCAACCTATGACGAAGGAACAAGCACAAGCGCTTGCTAAAGAGCATGGAGTAGAAGTTAAGGAAACACATGAGGTAGGGCATATTATTAATGAGTTCTTCGAGCAAAAGATTGAGGAGACGCTTGTTCAGCCTACATTTGTTTACGGTCACCCAGTAGAAATCTCACCTCTAGCAAAGAAAAATCCAGAGGACGAGCGTTTCACAGACCGTTTCGAACTATTTATCGTTCGACGTGAGCATGCAAATGCCTTTACAGAACTAAATGATCCTATAGACCAACGTGAACGTTTTGAAGCTCAGTTAGCTGAAAAAGCAGCGGGTAATGATGAAGCGCACGAAATGGACAATGATTTCATTGAAGCATTAGAATATGGTATGCCTCCAACAGGTGGATTAGGTATTGGTATCGACCGCTTAATCATGCTTCTTACAAATTCACCATCAATTCGCGACGTATTATTATTCCCAACGATGCGTCATATTACTAAATAGTTATTTCGGGTTAAAAGCAGGAGTCGAGGTGCAGAAAAGCGCTAAGACTCCTGTTTTCTATCTCTACCGGATGTTAAAATTAAAAGAATTAAGTAGAGTATTTAAATGATGAACGAATATAAGGTATACTTTTAGAGTTCTATAATTTGCACATAAAGTAGAAATAGAAATTATTAGAAGTTTAATGGAGGCTTATAATGAATTATAAAATCTTTAACAAACCAGTATTTGAACAGGCACAAGTACGCTCAGTCTCAGATGTTCTGTTAACTGAAGAAGAGCTTGAACATGGTATGAAATTGGCGGTTTCTAAGTCAGATCCAACTCTTTCTTTATATTTAGTGGATATAAACGGTCAGAAGAAATTCGATGTCCGTTGGGATGATTCCTCGGAAATTTTCAGCGGCTGGTATTCGGCATGGGATAATTTCACTTGGTGCCTAGACATTGTTGATAAACAAAGTAATTAAAATTGGTAGGTTTGTAACTTTCTAATTTTGACTACCGCATTTGAAAAGGGAGCATAGTATTGTATCTTAGTATGATTTCTTTTTTCTAGTTTTGTTTAGCAAAACAATAAGTTAAACAGTAATAAACATGAATAAGTAGGAGTCGAGGTGCAGGAGAATCACTTTGGCTCCTTTTTTTCGCAGTTAAGTATTTGTTAGAGTAACAATGTGTATTTGATATTTTAAATGCTTTACAAAGGAAAGCGTAAGAAAGTATCGTTGGAAAAGGAACTATTTTTATATTCTTCTTATTTAGTTTGTTGATTGTTGAGATTTATGAGAAAGAGATGTATAGTAAAACAAATATAGTGATAGCTAGAAGATTATAAGAATTATTTAGTGCTCGAAAAACCGTAAAATAGCTCACTAATTCTAAATTTATAAAAAAAGATAAATTTATAGCAAAAAACACTTGCGGTTGTATTGGAATCGTGATAAATTATTACTTGTCGTTAAGACGACGCAAGAAATGAAACGGATTTAAAAAGACATCTAAAAAAGATGTTGACATTGAAATCCTAGAGTGGTATTATATAAGAGTTGCTACTTTTGAAACGAGGTAAAAATACTTCTAAAAAAAGAGTTGACAACGAAAAACAAAAGTGTTATAATATAAAAGTTGTTGAGTTAAAACAACGACGATATGAACCTTGAAAACTGAACAAGCAAAACGTAATCAATAAAGTTTTTAGTAGCTAACCTTGAGTTAGTGAACAAAACACAATTTTGGACATCAAACATGATGCCAGCAAAACAATTTGAGCTAATCAAATTTCTTTTTATGGAGAGTTTGATCCTGGCT
>NZ_JALIRS010000019.1 GCF_023337795.1 Lysinibacillus sp. BPa_S21
GCGATTGTGGCGAAGTGGTTAACGCACCGGATTGTGGTTCCGGCATTCGTGGGTTCGATTCCCATCAGTCGCCCCATCTACATTAAAATTAATAAATACAATAATACAATGGCGATTGTGGCGAAGTGGTTAACGCACCGGATTGTGGTTCCGGCATTCGTGGGTTCGATTCCCATCAGTCGCCCCATTTTATAGTTGGGGTATAGCCAAGCGGTAAGGCAACGGATTTTGATTCCGTCATGCCTAGGTTCGAATCCTAGTACCCCAGCCATTTTTTGCGGAAGTAGTTCAGTGGTAGAACACCACCTTGCCAAGGTGGGGGTCGCGAGTTCGAACCTCGTCTTCCGCTTCAAATATTATGGCGGCATAGCCAAGTGGTAAGGCACAGGTCTGCAACACCTTTATCACCGGTTCAAATCCGGTTGCCGCCTCCATAATTTATTTCTTAATCGGATTTTCCGATTTTTTTTATCTCCATTGTGCCGGTGTGGCGGAATTGGCAGACGCGCACGACTCAAAATCGTGTTCCTTTGGAGTGTCGGTTCGACCCCGACCACCGGTATCTAAAACTAGCAATAGCATGCTACATATAAAGGCTTCACACTTAATTGTGTGGAGTCTTTTTTGTTTTCCTTTACACTACAAAATCAATTCAAATAGTGTGCAATGAGCAAAAGGAGAACAGTGCTGTCAGAAGAAGAATTAAAAATCGCTACAAAACTTCATATGTAACTACAGATGAAGGAGCTACAGCACTAACTGCCGATGAGATTGTCGAATAAATGATGGGTGACGAGAGATGCCCAAGAATTGTAAACTACTAACATCTCATATGTTGTCAATCACACTCTACACATTTGTGAATGCTGTGCGTAGCTTGAACTAGCTGACTAATCTTAAATTAAGCGTGCTTTTCAACGTATGAATGATAAAAGAACTGATTTCCAGTAGTGGATTCGTTCTTTTTCTTTGCATAAAGGATTAAAGATATTTTCGAAGAAATTATATAATGAAGCATTTTTAAAATAATTTTTGGGGAGGCGGACTATGACGGCAATTATTATAACCGTAATTATAATTTTAGGAATTGCATTCTTAATAGACAAAATATACGGGAAAATTGATATGGATAATTATTCACCTATTTGGGAGTATTTTTCTAAAGCCCTTCTCTATGGGTTTATTGCTAGTGTTACATTATTCTATGGAAAGGAATCGCTAAGAGATGTTAATCTACTAGAATGGGCCATCATTGCAGTTTCAGTAATAGAAGGAACAGGGAACTATATTAATTATGTAAAAGAATCAAAAAAGCGAAAAGAAGATAAAAGAAAGGCTAATCAAACTTAGCTACATATTGAAATAATTCTTCAACTAAATAAGGTCACTGATCAAAAAGAGATTGATGCTCTTTTAAAAGTAAGTTGGTATTTCGCTAAAGTAGAGAAGGGTCTGTATAAGGAGATTGATTTCAAGCATAAATAGAGGAGCTTAAAGATGGAACTATTTAATCAATTGAGAAAAAATCCAAAGTATTGGATTCGTTTTGAATTAGGACTTATCGAATTAAAAGGAGAGAAATATTTTAAAGAAATTTATAATCGTGTATTATCTATTTTTGACTTTCTTTTTCATAAGAATGATACCATTCAATTAATTGCTTCAATTCATACGCCTATTAAATATAGAGGAAATGAGTTAGTTAATATACAACGTTTTCTTAAAAATAAAAAATTAATATATGGATTAAATTGTAAAACAGTACTTTATGAGTATGATGAAGAAGATACTGAAATGAAAACAACTCAATACAGTTTAAAGCTAAAAAAGGAAGATATTCGTTTAGGTTATCTTTTTCAAGCGATAAGTAATACTGATTTTGGTAGCAGAAAACCAAGAATAGAAGGAAGTATCTATTTACTGAATTTAACAAATAGTACTTTGTTGCACATGTATGATGACCGTGGGTGTGATGTTTATAGCTTAGACAAAGAAAATCTATTGCCTTTATATCGTAAATATAGAAATTGGATTTTAGACTATAATCGTATTAAAATAGATCATATTTTTGAAGAAGGATTATTTAATTACTCTGAGACATCGATAGAAATGGAAAATAGACTACAAATCAATAGATCGAGGGTAAAGGAAACAGGAATTAATTTATATGAAGACAATACTTGTGAAATTACGCATCAGCTTGAAATACCAAAAAAAACTATAGAAGAATGTGTGAAAGAGATAGAACAAACAGGATTTATCATTGAAGTTGATCATAGATATAATGATTACAGTATTCTTGAAGCCATAAAAACTGAAGCTTTGGCACTTATTGATTACCAGACAGAACTTATGTCTTTGTATGCAAAGAAGTATAACGGAAAGTACAAAGGCTGGTCAGTGCAAAGAGCTTTTTAATTAAGTATAAATGTAGAGACTTAGCCGATCATCGCCACTAGTATCCTAAAATAATAAGATTTCAACAATTATGTTGGAGTCTTTTTTTGTTTGTCAAAAAGCAAAATGGGTTATTACTGCTTTAACGTGATTAAATTAAAGAAGGAAAAGACATAATTTCTGATAAGTAGCATTTACGATGAATAGAGAGGGTATGAGTATGAACAGACATTTTTTTATTGCAGTGCCACTTCCTTCAGACATTAAAGCTGCTCTTAAAGAGAGATGTGAAAAAATGAAGACAGATTTCCATTTTAAACGCTGGGTTCATCAGGAAGATTATCACATCACTTTGGCTTTTTTAGGTAATGCGGATGAAGAGCAATTACAGGCTGTAATGGATGAAACGAGGAAAAATCTTATGAATGTTTCACCATTCGAATTGAACATTTACGGGTTCAATACTTTTGGAAGAAAAGAATATCCAAGAATTTTATGGGTTGATTTGCTCGAATCGAAGCCATTAAATTTTGTGAGAGAAATAGTATACCGTGATTGTATGAAGGTTGGATTTGAATTAGATAAGAAGCCCTTTAAACCACATATAACGGTTGCAAGAAAATGGGATGAAGGATACGGGAAGTTTCCGTTCGAAGCATTGTTTGAAGAAAATTTTCAGCTTCCAAAGTTTCTAGTAGAAGAAGTGATTTTGTACGAATCAAAGTTAGAGGAAACGCCGAAGTATCATAAAAAAGCTGTCATTCGTTTAGATGGACAATAATCCTTCAATCAGCACATAAACCTAAAAAAGAAAAGGTTTATGTGCTTTTTTACTAAAAACTCGCATTTTTAATGATTAGTTCATCTTCCGTTCATTTAAGGATTTTATGCTAAGGATGTAAAAAGGAATGGAGGAGTTCACTATGAATCTTGCATGGAAAGAAATTAAGAAAAATAAAATAAGATTTTTAATATTAGGCTCAATTGTTTTTCTAGTTAGTTTATTAACTTTTATAATTTCTGGTTTGGCGAACGGGCTATCACAAGATAATGCTGCTTTAATTAAGGATTTACCGCAAGGGCAATTTTATATGAATGAAGATGCAGATCAAACTTATAATCTGTCAAAAATAGATAGCCGTACACAAAATGAAATATTGAACAAAGAAAAAGATGCAGTAGCTTTTTCGCTACAAATGGGCTTTTTAAATGATCCGGACAATAAGCAGCAAAGCGTTGCCTTTGTTACATCGACCGCTTCAGAGTTATTTGAAAAAGTGAAACATGAGGAAGTCATATTAGACAGCTCATTGAAAGACAAGGGAATTAAAGTAGGCGATACATTAACGAATAATCAATTTAGTGGCAAGTTTGTAGTAAAGGGATTTGTTGAGCAAAAAAAATATAGTCATGCGCCAGTCGCTTATATTAACGAAGAAGATTATAAAGAAATTTACCGTGTTGACGAAATGCAAATGATTTTCGTACCAGGTGGCGATTCTTCAGCACAATTTGCTGGATTACAATCATTTTCAAACAAAGCGTTTCTAAATACAATTCCAAGCTATAACGCAGAACAAATGTCATTAAATATGATTGTATGGTTTTTAGTAGTCATTAGTGGGATGCTGTTTGCTATCTTCTTCTATATGATGAACGTTCAAAAAATTGGTTTGTACGGAATTTTAAAAGCAATTGGTTTGAAAACAAGTAAGTTATTCAAAATGATATGGACACAAATGGCCATCATAACAGTCATTTCGCTTATTTTATCTGTAACCTTTAGCCAAGCATTTAATCTGCTAGCACCAAAAGGGATGCCTTTCACTTTAACAATTGTGACAACGACGCAATTATCGATAGTATTCTTAATCATTGGATTTATAGGGGCTACAATTTCAGGACTACAAATTAGAAAAATTGAACCATTACAAGCGATACAGCAAGGAGAGGCTTAATATGACTTTATTTAAAATCGATGAAGTTAGAAAAACGTTTAGGAATGGCGAGATAGAGGAAGAAATACTTAAAGGGATAGATCTATCCTTAAATGAAGGGGAAATAACAGCACTGGTTGGTGCATCTGGATCTGGTAAGAGTACACTTCTGACAATAGCTGCTGGGCTTCAGCCTGCGTCAGAAGGGCACGTTATATTTGAGGGGAAAAATATGTCCAGCATGAGTTCTGAGGAAGTTCGAAAAGTACGAGCAAGTGAATTTGGGTTTGTTTTTCAGTTCGCACACCTTGTACCTTTTCTTACAGTTGAGGAACAACTGCTGCTCATGCTAGATGTTTCTGAATCAAAATTAAAGAAGCAGGAACAAAAAATTGAAGTTGATCGCATCCTAAAATTAGTTGGAATGGACCATCGAAAAATGGCATATCCTCAATCATTGTCAGGCGGCGAGAAGCAACGTGTTGCGATTGCCCGGGCAATCATTCATAAACCGAAAGTTCTATTCGCAGATGAACCGACAGCAAGCTTAGATTCACAAAGATCAAAAGAAGTTATGTTACTAATTAGAGAGTTAACTAAAACGTTAAACATTACTACTTTAATGGTGACACATGATGAAGAAATGCTTGCTTATACAGATTGTATTATTAAAATGAGCGACGGTGTCATTTTATAAGACGCCATTTAGATTGAATCGTAAAAACCACAACCATAGTTACTGATGGTTGTGGTTTTTTATTGAAACAGGGTCATCCCATTTCCGCTCTGTTCGGGCGCAATGTATAGATATTTTTAATAAGCCTAGTGTTATGTTACCAAATCACTAAACTAATGAAGCATATTATAGAAGGAAAGAGGGAGGTGATTTGAAATGGCGTTTGTCATTGCTTTATTGATCGTATTAGTTGGTGTAATAGCGGGATTCCAATTAACCACCGAAGGAAGGTCTGAGAAAGGGAATTACATCGTTTGGGGTATCATTACAATGATAGCGTTTGCACCGTTCTTATCTTTTGTAATTGGCGTTATGTATGGAATAGTAGTTAAAAATAGTTGGGCAACATCGGCTATGATGTATTTATCTCCTTTAATTTTTATTATAGGGTTAATTATATTACTTTTAGGTATTTATAAAAATGATGGAGGGTATAAATAACGAGCTATTTGTCTCTAACAAGGGGTATTCAGGTTCAGTGTTTTAGTTATCTTAATATAAAGGTAAAAAACCGCAAGACTCCTTTTGTGATGAAGTGTCAATGAAAATGTAGCAGAGGAGACATATGCCATCGTGTCCACCATCCTATTTCTTGCCCTGATGCAGCTCGTGCCTTGCCGGCAGAAAAGCATAGCGGTTTTTTACCATTTGGAAGAATGTTTAGGTTAATCGAGCTTTTCGACTTACTTTACAGACCATTCTCATTAATGCCCTGTGCAACGAAGGGAAAATTGTAAAGATAACATCCATTGTTTTACGCATTGGCATAGGACAGATAATAGGCTTATTTTTGTGTACGCCTGCAATAGTGATTTTTGCTAGTTGCTGTGGAGACATCATTTTTTGCGTTTTCAATTGTTTGGACATCACTGATTTATCGATATTAATAGCGGTTGCTTTTTTAAAGATAGGTGTATCAACAAAAGTGGGACATAGAGCACTAACCTTGATGCCAAATTCCTCAGCCTCATAATGTAGTGATGTCGTTAAGCCCACAACAGCATGCTTCGTAGTAGAATATGCCGCAGACATAGGAGATGGCCCCAACCCTGCTGCTGAGGATGTATTGATGATATGTCCAAAACCTTGTTCCTTCATGATTTGATAGCCAACTTGAGTACCATATATAACGCCCCATAAATTAACATCCACAATGTTTTTCCATTCGTCCATTGGCATATCATAAATTTCACCATACATAGCTATACCAGCATTATTAAATAAGTAATCTAATCTTTGAAATTCCTCATATACATTGGAAATGACAAGTTCAACACTTTTGTAATCGGTTACATTTAATTCAATAAATCGAGCATTTGACGCGTCTTTATTTAATTCTGCCTCTAAAAGACGTCCATCACGTTCGTTGATATCTGCAATCATAACAAATACATTATGACCTACTAACTCTTTGCAGATAGCCTTCCCGATACCAGATACACCACCAGTAACAATCGCAACCTTTCTCATATTCATCACCCCTCGGAATGGACAGTAGCTTCCTGCAATTGAAGCTGTTCAATGACATCTGTGTATTTTTCCACGACAAGTTCTGCGCCTTTACTATTTAAATGAACGCCATCTAACGTTAAATGTAGCCCTCTCTTTTTGGACAATCGATCAATTCGCAAAGGATTTTTATAAAATAGTACATCTTGCATTACACGCATAACATTGGTGTTCATATAATCCGAACTATTAGCTTGTTCCAAGTGATGCTCAAATACCTCTTGCATATTTAAAAAACTAACATTTGCATATTTAGAAGAAATGGACTGAATAATGGAGGACAGCTCTTTTAATTCCTTATTTGAAGTGTTTTTTATTGTTTCTCCTATTAAAGCTGGTGTTACTAAAACTACATGTTTAGAGGTTGCTAAAATCATTTCTAAACAATTTACATAGTAATCTTTAAATTCTTGATGATCTTTTGTAACAGGCTGTGCCTGCACTTTTAAAAGTTTAGCATAGACATCGTTGACACCAATCCACAGAAAGCTGAGGTCATAGTTAGTAGCTAGCTTCGATTTCTCTAAACGACTGTGTAAGCTTTTTACTGTTTCACCTGGTTTACCGAGATTATCAAATTCGATATGTGGATGTCTTGTTGTTAGTAGTTTAAAAAATGAAACCCCTGGTCGACCTTCCGTTAAGCTGTCTCCTATACATGCAATTTTCAATTATATCCCACCTTTTTTTATTTCCTTCAAAAAAATAGTTATTGCTTGGTTAAAGAGTGGCTCAAGTGCTTTCAGCTCCTGCGTGTTTGTAAGCTGACATAACCCGCCTAGCCATGTGCCTAGTAGAACTGTCCATTCATCAATATTTCCATGAATAAATTCTCCTCTATCAATTCCTTCTTGAAGAATCGCGCGATAAGCACTCATTGGTACAATCGCTAAATTGTATAATTGTTGCACGGATTCTGGGCTCGATTTTGGATTGGAAGCTAGCTCTTGCCCCGATCTTAATAAAGGTGTTTGGTAATGATAGAGAACATGCATGGCCATGCCATATAATTTTTCTGTTGCCGTGGAGTAGGTACAGTCTTTTTGCAGCCACTTGTTGTGCCAATCTTGCATTGTTTGTTGCGATAAAAGAACAAAAAGCTTTTCTTTGTTTTCAAAATGATAATAAATATGTCCTTTGCTGTAGCCAGAAGCGGTTGAAATATCTCCTACTGATGTTTGATTATAGCCTTTTTGAGAAAACAAACTAACCGCATGTTCCATAATTTCAACTTTTGCTTGCTCGCTATCATAACGTCTTTTATTCATTTATTTACTCCTTCGATGATTTGAACGGTCGTTCTAATCTTATTATACAATATTTTACTATTTAATTAATGGTTAAATACCTAAGTCATTAAGTTTTCACAATTGTGTACAGATAATTGTTAAACCTAATGGAACGAAACTAATGGAGGAAATATCCTCAAATTGTTGAATTATAAATTATACAAAAATTAGGAGGGTGAATTACATGGGGAGAGTAATAGGGTTTGAATTAAATAGTCAGGAGCCTGAAAAAGCCGCTAAGTTTTATGCCGAGGTTTTTGGCTGGGAGGTAGCTGCGCCTAATTGGCAATATTGGGCTGTCACAACTCGGGATGATAGTAAAGCAGGGATTAACGGTGGTATTGCTAAGGGGCCACATGACTATCCTTTTGGAACACGTATTCAAATTGAAGTGGATTGTATCGATGAAGCTATTTCCAAAGCTAAACAAAATGGTGCTATCATAGTTCGTGACAAAATGGAGTTCGATGAGTTTTATCTTGCCTATATGGTAGATCCAACGGGGCTTGGTTTCGGATTAATTCAAAACAAATAATCTATTTAATAAGTCTCTGCAAACAATTGCGGAGGCTTTTTTTGTAATTAGATTGGAAATAATATCTAAAAAGTATATGATAAATGAGAAAGAGGGGGAAAGACATGAAACAAATGATGAAAATGGTGTGTGCGCTATTAATAGCTGTTTGGTTAATACCGCTTGAAGGCGCATATGCAGCAAGCTTCAAAGATTTACCCAAGGATAATACATTGATAACGGAAATTGATTACTTAGTGGAAAAAAGAATTATTAATGGCTATCCGAATAACCTATTTAAACCGAATACATATGTAACGAGATCACAGGTAGCTGTTATGCTAACACGTGCATTAGGGTTACAGACAACGAATGTAAAAAATCCGAACTATAAGGATGTACCTTCTACACATCCTTATTATAAAGAAATTGCGGCAGTACAAAATGCTGGCATTTTCGATTCGGCACAGAAATTTAATCCGAGTGCAACTCTTTCAAGGGGGGACATGGCGATTGTACTCCAACGAGCATTTAAATTAAAGGGATCTGAACCTTATTATTTTTCTGATGTGACAGAGAAGACAAGGGGCTATAAGGAAATCTCTGCTATTGCCAATAATAATATAATAAGAGGCTATGATGATAGTTCATTTAAGCCTAATAAACCTTTAACGCGAGCTCATTTTTCAGCATTTTTAGCCCGTACATTAACGCTATCGAATGCGAATTTGTTAAAAGACACGGCGTTTGACTACACGTATAAGTATTATTCAATAAATGACAAAAAACAATATACATTAAAATATCAGTTTAGTCACAATGACGAAAAGAATGATGTGTGGAATGTAAAAGATTTGAAATCAAATAAGGTATTTAAAGATGAGCTGCTATTTAGCGACGGTGAGTTTTATGGCCAAGGATTTGCCGCTGAGTATAGTGGACATTACGATTTATATTTAAGATTACCTCTTAGGATTGGCGTGATTTTGCATGAGGATGAAGGAGGGGTAATTTCAGGAATCCGAAATACTGTAAAAGCAACAAATGGTACTGTTCAAGCAGGTGGTGTCAATTATCATAATGTTATTGTTTTGGAAGAAACGAACTATTACAGTGGTGGAGTATGGACATATTACTTTGTCGATGGTATCGGTTTAGTCAAAGAGCTTTATAATGATGTCGTTGTTTATGAGCTACTTGATCGTACAGCCGTTTAAATGTAAGCAAGTCTCCTATTAGTGAGGAGACTTGCTTTTGTTATGGAGAACTAGTCTAGTGAAATATGAAAAAAACGATGAAGTGCTTGTCGCCATTCCTTTTCACTATGAGTAGTATAAGTTGTTAAGGAGTACCCCTCGTATATTCGAAATTCGTTGTTAAGCATTGTATGTCGACCGCGAGGAGTACGAATCATAGCAATTTTATTTTCTTGTTTAGAAAGTCGTGGTGCAAACTTTGCATCATTAGCATCATCAAAAAAACTATAAAGTAAACGCCAATTATTCTTTGTTAGTTCGTACAGCATCCAGCCGTTCGCTTCATCTCGTTCAATTTTATAAAGTTCTTTACCTTCACGATGTTGATGCCCAGCTATAAGTGGAACTGGCTTACAAGGAGCTAGTGCGCCTACGCCAACATCTGAAATATATGATTGGCCATCGAAATTGACAAGCAATAGCTGATGCATAGGTACATCCTCAATAGGCGTATCTGCGTCATTGTTGCGCCAAAACTGAGCATAGCGATTGGTTACAGAAAAGCCAAGTTCGCGAAGTAGCCAGCTAAATAAAATATTTAGCTCAAAGCAATTGCCTCCGCGTTGTTGAATAATAATTTTTTGAAAAAGGTCAGGGATAGCGAAGGAGATGCCGTGTTTCAAGGCAACATCTAGGTTCTCATAAGGAATGCTATGTAGATGTCTTGTTTGGAGCTGACCAAGTAGCTTAATAGATGGCTCTAAAGATCCTTGAAATTGAATTAGCTTTAAATATTGCTGTATTTGTGAATTCATAAAATCGCCTCACTTCCTCTATTAAATAACATAACCGAAATGGCTTGAGAATACACGTGAATATTAAAAAGAAAATAATAGAAAAGTAGGTAAATAACTTGTAAAATGAAAATATTAGCTATTATAAAGAGAAATATTTCCTGTTATTATAGTTAATAATAATGATTGTAAGGTAGGTATACGAATGACAAGCGATATGAAATGGATAGAAGTAAATTCATACGATGAAATGAGCGAAGTAGCAGCGGATATTTTCACTAAACAATTACAAGCAAAACCAACAAGTATTTTAGGATTAGCAACGGGTGGTTCTCCCGTAGGCATGTATAAAGAATTAGTGAAACGTCAACAAGCTGGGAATATATCTTTTAACGACGTGATTACTTTTAACTTAGACGAATATGTAGGTCTTGAACAATCGAGTCCGGCTAGTTATTGGACATTTATGCATGAGAATCTATTCAATTATGTAGATATTAAAGAAGAAAATATACATTTACCAAATGGTAAGGCAGAGAATTTAGATGCAGAGTGTGTAGCTTATGATGCTCGAATCAAAGAAGCGGGCGGCATTGATCTTCAGCTACTAGGCATTGGCGTGAACGGACATATTGGCTTTAACGAACCAGGCACATCTTTCGATTCAAAAACTAATATTGTAGAGTTAACGGAATCTACACGCACAGAAAATGCAATTTATTTTGATGATTTTAAGGATGTACCGACACATGCTATTACAATGGGCATTCAATCTATCATGAATGCCAAGGAAATTGTGCTAATTGCATTCGGTGAAAAAAAACTGGAGGCTATCGAAAAATTAAAAAGTGGTATCATCACTGAAGATTTCCCGGCAAGCCAATTATTAAATCATCCAAATGTAACGATTATTTACGGCGGAACAAAATAGAAATTCAGCGTAGACTTTTTATTATTTGAAGTCTACGCTTTTTTATATTGAAATTAAGTGACGGATAGTAGAGCCAAGGTGACGGATGGAAGAGCTCAAGCGGTGGATAGAAATCAGAGCGACGGATGGAAGAGACAAAATCTTGGATAGAGCAATCGAAAGCGTGGAAAGAAAAGGCAAAGCGGAAAAAGGAGCCAAGGTGACGGATAGAATCATCAGAACAACGGAAAGAAGAGCCAAGGCGACGGATGGAAACTAGAGCGACGGAAAGAGGAGTTGAAGTGACGGATAGAACAGTCTAAGTCGTGGATAGAACCGTCAAAATCATGGATAGAAAAGGCAAAGCGGAAAGAAGAGGCAAAGCGACGGATAGAAAGGCGAGAGCGACGGAAAGAAGGGCCGAAGTGACGGATGGAAACTAGAGCGACGGAAAGAAGAGCCGAAGTGACGGATGGAAAGGCGAGAGCGATGGAAAGAAGAGGCAAAGCGACGGATGGAAAGGCGAGGGCGACGGATAGAATAGACAAAATCGTGGATAGAGCAATCAAAATCGTGGAAAGAAAAGGCGAAAAAAGAGCCAAGGTGACGGATGGAGCAGTCTAAGTCGTGGATAGAACCGTCAAAATCGTGGATAGCCCCGTCAAAGTTATGGATAGAACGTAAAAAGGGAGGAGCATTCACCCTGAGTTCAGATAATCAATGCTACAATATAATCTATATGCTAGAATAAGAAAAACTTTATAGGAGGGGTTAGAGTGAAAAGCACCGTACCACATTTACAAAAGGGCGATACAGTTGGTCTTGTGGCTTTATCCAGTCCAGCACAGCCCGAAAAGCTAGGAGATGCTATAGCCTTTCTTGAAGAGCTGGGGCTAAACTATATAATTGGGGATACCATTCAGGCAAAGCAGGATTACCTAGCAGGTAGTGATGAAGAGCGTTTGGCCGACTTTCATGAGATGGTGAGAAATCCAGAGGTGAAGGCTATTTTTTGTGTTAAGGGGGGCTATGGCTCTGCCCGAATTGCGGAGAAGATTGATTATGGACTACTTGAGGAAAATCCGAAAATCTTCTGGGGCTTCTCTGATCTTACATATTTACATTGCGCGATTAACGAATATGCTAATTTGGTGACTTTTCATGGACCGTTACTTATGTCTGTAAAAAGAATAGATGATTTATCAAAGAAAATGTTTTTACAGCTATTTTCACCGATGGAATTACAGTATACGGAGGATATTTCTCCATTAACAACGATTGCACCTGGTGTTGCTCGCGGTCAGATTATTGGTGGGAATTTACGTCGCCTTGTTAACACATTAGGGACAAAATTTGAAGTTCGTACGGAAGGGCGCATTTTATTGATTGAGGAGCTTGGAGAAACTATTCCAAGTATCGATGCGATGCTGCAGCAATTAAAACAGGCGAGAAAGCTTGAGCAATTGGCTGGTGTTATGATCGGTTCCTTTACGCAAACGGAAGCGGATGAAACAGCTCTATTTACTTTAATGAAGGATTATTTTGCGGATTTAGATGTTCCGGTTGTAGCTGGCTTTAGAATTGGTCATGATTCAACGAATATAGCCATTCCATTAGGCGTAGATGCTATATTAGATGCACAGGAAAAGACATTGAGGATTTTACCTGGTGTGCATTGAAAGAAGCGCTTAGCACTTTATATAGTGCTGAGCGCTTTCTTTTGGTTTTAATAAGGCTCTGTATCATGCCCTTTATTTGCTGCATCTTTAGGGGCTTCATCACCATCAATATTGCCAAGTGGCTTTGATGAAGACGAATTATTTTGAGCTTTTTGTAATCCTTCTTTTAACAAGCGACCATACTCCTCGTCTGCTTCCTCTGCTAATGCAATCATTGTTTCTTGAATGGCTTTATTACAGACAGCTAAATCACGAATTAAATTTTCAAGCAGTTCTTCACGCTCCCATTGCTCAAAATTGCGATATGTTTCGCCTGCTTGCTTCGTATTGCTTTGGCGGTCAATGGATTCACGAACGAGATTGCCTTCCACATGTGGTGTATGTTCCTTAGCCTTCTGAGTGGCCTCTTTTAAACCATTTAACATTGAAGGCTCATAGTTAATATGAGGATTTTGCCCCGGAGCTAAATCTCGCTTAAACAACATTTGACCACCATTTTGATTGGTAGCTACTCGCTTTTTAGGAGCATTAATAGGAAGTTGTAAATAGTTTGCACCTACACGATGACGCTGTGTGTCAGAGTAGGAGAAAGTGCGCCCCTGTAGCATTTTATCGTCTGAGAAATCCAATCCGTCCACAAGCACTCCTGTTCCAAATGTAGCCTGTTCAACCTCAGCAAAATAATCTTCTGGATTTTTATTTAACACCATCTTCCCAATTGGATACCACGGGAATTGATCATTAGGCCAAAGCTTCGTATCATCTAATGGATCAAAATCGAGCTCGGGATGTGGACCATCCTCCATAATTTGAACGTTAAGCTCCCACTCAGGGTAATCCTCATTTTCAATGGCATCGTATAAATCCTGTGTGGCATGATTGAAGTTTTTCTTTTGGATTTCTTCTGCTTCTTTTTGGGTTAAGTTTTTAATACCCTGTAAAGGTTCCCAATGATACTTTACAAGGACGGCTTTGCCTTCACTATTGACCCATTTATACGTGTTGACACCAGAGCCTTGCATCATTCGATAATTAGCGGGAATACCCCAAGGCGAATAAACGAATGTCACCATATGGAAGGATTCTGGTGAGCTTGCACAGAAATCAAAAAAGCGTTCAACGTCCTGAATATTTGTAATCGGATCAGGTTTAAAGGCATGAATCATATCAGGGAATTTCATAGCATCGCGGATAAAGAAGATTTTTAAATTATTGCCAACTAAATCCCAGTTACCATCCTCAGTATAGAATTTAACAGCAAAGCCTCGTGGATCACGTAATGTTTCTGGTGAATGGCCACCATGAATAACTGTTGAGAAGCGCACAAAAACAGGCGTCTGCTTCCCCTTATCCTGAAATACTTTTGCCCTTGTATACTTAGAAATAGGATCATCTCCGACAACACCGTATGTCTCAAAATAGCCATGTGCCCCTGCACCCCGCGCATGAACAACACGCTCAGGAACTCTTTCACGGTCAAAGTGACTTATTTTTTCTATAAAATCATAGTTTTCAAGGGTTGCGGGTCCTCGATTACTGACAGTTCGTATATTTTGATTGTTAGTAATTGGATGCCCTTGGCGATTTGTCAAAGTCATGTCATGCTCGTTTGTGGAATCGTGTTGGTTTGTCATTGTTTAACCCCCTTCTTTGGATATAGTCATTCTGTCCATGTTAGGAGAGAACTAGTCATGAAAAACTCTCTTCCACACTAGGTGGAAGAGAGTGAATGGTTGCTGTAATTTAGGGATTTTCGTATGCACTAAAAAGCTCTCCTACATACAAGATGTAAGAGAGCTATTGGATGGCGTTTTCAAATAATTGTCAAGTGTTTGAGTATGGCCATTGCTTATAGTTGGTTATTAGTCATGGGTCATACGATAACAGGTAACTTGTCATTGGTTTCGTGTAAGTTAGCTCCAAAAGCTAGTTTTGAAAACAGCACATCCAACTCGGTTTGGAGTCTCACCGCCCCGAGATTAGAAATAACGAGAATCATCGAAGTTAATTTCAATACTATAATTCTTTGCATTGATAAGATTCGATAATTTATGGGCATCTTTTTCTAGTGTAATCGCACGCTCACGGTACTCATCTGGCTCATACATCGCAATTTCATAAAGCATTGTATTTTCACCATAACCCATGCGTACACTCTCTTTTTCATGCATGCTAAACTCTTTGCACAGCTCGACATCTGCGCGGAGTTGTGTAGCGAGCTCAATTGCTTCAACTAATGCCAGTTTTTCACCTTTAAAGTCTACTGTGTTTTTTATATTGGCTTCATATACTAAACGATCTAATGTACGAACATCGAGACGTACTTGAGCTAATTCAGCTTCAATTACTTTCATTGCACGATTACTAGTTTTAGGCGCTTGTCCTTTTTCGACAGTTACAAAAGCGCTACGATGTAGTTCGCTAACAAGCTCTTGAACCTTTTTTGCTAAAATACTTTTTAGCTTAACGGCTTCTGCAAGATTAATCATTTAAAACACGTCCTTTACAATGTAGTAGATGGTACTGCGTTTGTTAATAGGGCTATTTTATAATCGCCGCCATGAACTTGGTTAAACATCTTACCAGCAGATGCAAGGAGCTCTTGTGCATTTTCGTCTGACAATGATGGGCGGAGGTAGAAAATATGTAGAGCCTCGATCGTTTCCTCTGAAACTGCCGTACGTAAAGAATCGACAAACGGTGACCCAAATGCCCCTTCAGCATCATAGCTGTAAAGGATATTCTTTAATGAATTAAAACGACCATTTAAGCCCTCATAGCCAGTATCCTCGTTGCCAAGTGCAATGTCTATATTGCCTTGTAGTTTAGCTACATCATATAAGCCAACTGGCATCTCATATTGAAGGGAGAAGAAATTATTTAAATCAACACCAGAGTGAAGGGGTGTTAAATAATTTTGTTTACTAATTCGGCGCATTAAGCTTTCTGCCGAATGACGATAGCGGTTCGGATCTGCGCCAAGCTTTTTCCAAAGTTGTCGCCACTCTGCGATACCCTCTCGTTGCGTTACAGGACTATCTTGCATCTCTAAAAAGAGGTTTTCCTGATACAATTGCATACGGCCTTTAATCATTTGAGGCGATTCTGCAACGACAATTTTGGTATAATGAATAATGCCGATTTTTAGCTCGGGATGTTGTGTCAATAGAGATTGATTAATTGAAATTTCCATAAAACATCACCTACTTTATCTATTTCTATTATTGTATCATGTAAGGAGTTGGAAATAAAATGAACATACATGACCTACAACGTGAATTTGTGGCGTATGCAATGTCCATTGGTGTAGACAAAATTGGCTTTACAACAGCAGCTCCATTTACAGAATTAAAAAATAGACTGCGCCGTCAGCAAGAACTTGGCTATCAGTCTGGCTTTGAAGAAAGCGATGTTGAAAAACGTACCGAACCACTACAATTGTTAGAAGGAGCAGAGAGCATAGTGGCAATCGCTGTAGCCTATCCGTCGCGCATGCAAAATGCACCTGTTGGCAAGAAGGGGGCAAGACGCGGAATTTTTTGCCGTGCTTCCTGGGGTGTCGATTATCATAAAGCATTACGTGAACGCTTGAAATTATTATCAGCCTGGCTCGAGGAGCGCATAGAAGGAGCGCGTATTGAATCAATGGTAGATACAGGTGCACTTGTTGATAGAGCAGTTGCAGAACGTGCAGGAATAGGCTGGAGCGGAAAAAACTGCTCGATTATTACGCCTGAGTTCGGTTCTTATGTATATTTAGGAGAGCTTATTACGAATATCCCTTTTGCACCTGATAAGCCGATGGAGGATGAATGCGGGGATTGCCGTTTATGTTTAGATGTTTGTCCAACAGGCGCGTTAATCGAGGGAGGACAACTAGACTCGCAACGTTGTATAGCCTTTTTAACGCAAACTAAAGGAATGCTACCTGATGAGTTTCGTACCCATATTGGTAATCGTTTGTATGGCTGTGATACATGCCAGACCGTATGTCCAAAGAATAAAGGCAAGATTAACTGGATACATGAGGAATTTAAGCCTGATCCAGAGCTTGCAAAGCCATTACTTGTACCACTTTTAACGATTTCAAATCGTGAATTCAAAGAAAAGTTTGGACATGTTTCTGGTTCATGGCGGGGGAAAAAGCCAATTCAACGCAATGCTATTTTGGCACTTGCACATTTTAATGAAGAAGCTGCGGTACCAGATTTAGTCGCACTTCTAGAAAAGGATGAACGACCTGTAATTCGAGGAACAGCCGCATGGGCTTTAGGTAAGATAGGCGGGGAGCAGGCCCAATCTGCATTACGTGAGGCAAATGCAAAAGAGCAAGACGAGGAAGTACTCGTTGAGATTAATAAAGGTTTACAATTTTTTAGTTAAGGAAGTGTACCGTTATGCCATTGCATATCGTTTTATATCAACCAGAAATTCCAGCAAATACAGGAAATATTGCACGCACATGTGCTGGTACAAATACATCACTACATTTAATTCGTCCTCTTGGCTTTTCCACAGACGATAAAATGCTAAAACGTGCAGGCTTAGATTATTGGCATAGTGTGAATGTCGTGTATCACGATTCGTTAGAGGATTTTTTAGAGGCATCCAAAAATGGTGACGTGTATTTAATTGAGACATATAGTGAAGAGCCATTTACGACACATGATTTTAGTGATAAAGATCGTGATATTTACTTTATGTTTGGTAAGGAAACGACTGGCCTGCCAAAGGATTTTGCATATGAGCGACGAGATATGTGTTTACGAATTCCACAGAGTGAGCATGTTCGTTCACTCAATTTATCGAATACAGCAGCCATTGTTATTTATGAAGCGTTGCGTCAACAAGGCTATCCAGGATTACATTAAAAAAGCAGTTCTCCCGTAGAGGAGAGCTGCTTTTGCTTTTTCGTCAGGCGTGAAGGAATTCTGCAAGCGCCGGAAAGAATCTCGCGAAACCCATCAAGTGCCGGATACAATCCTCAAACTGACGGATAGTACGTCACATCACGCTTAAAATTTCAATAACACAACGATACCAGATGGGTCCTCTGTTTGGAATCCTCCATCTATTTCAGTAACAGGTGCACCAATTGCACGTAGATTTTCTTTCATTTTTGCTGCTTGCTCTTCATTATCTAGACGCAATGAAAATGTTTTTAAGCCAACCTGATGTTCACCAAGCTTTGGTGCGTTTTCAGAGTGCCAGGTGTTTAAACCGATATGATGATGATAGCGGCCAGTTGAGATGAATAAAGCTTGTGTGCCATAGCGAGTGACAATGTCAAATCCTAACCCTTTTGTATAAAACTCCTCTGCGGCAGCTAAATTAGAAACAGATAGATGAATATGTCCCATAACCGTATTAGCTGGTAGGCCATTCCATTTACCATCGCCTTCCTCTAATATAGAACGGATTTTAAGAGGTTCAGTCACCATATGCACTTGGTCGAAATGCCAAGTCCATTCATTTTCAGGGCGATCCGCATAAACCTCTATACCATTATTATCAGGATCATTTAAATAAAGTGCTTCACTTACATCATGGTCAGATGCTCCGAAGTACACGCCACTGTTATGGAAATGAGTAATAATATTTGCTAAATCACGACGAGTAGGTAATAAAATTGCAAAGTGATAAAGTCCAGTAGTTAAGCTCGTTTTTTCTTCTACTGTTTCAGGTTGGATGATAGTCAGTAAAGCTGTTTTGCCATCAGCTGTTAGAGTGACTCTATGTGATTCCTGCTGTAAAACTTTAAAGCCAATTACCTCCTGATAATAAGTTAATGAACGTTGTAAATCACTCACTTTAATTTCAACATTTGTGACATATGTGTTAGGTTTTTCATGAAAATGCATCGTAATTACCTCCGAATTTAAGTTATCATTAATTATCAACTTACTTTATGTAAGTAAGTTTATTTTATAAAGTACAGTTTGTCAAGTAAATATATTGTTCCAAAAAATAAGAGAAGTAACCGAAGCGGATAATCGGACGCCCCAGAAAAGCACTCAGTTGTAACGGAAATCAATCCCACTTTATAATGATGAGCTGGAATTTCCAATAAATTTTGGTCTATCATTGAAATATGGGACGACATTTTGTTAAAACATTTGTCATGCAAATATGTTGATTGAAGTGGAGGATGGGTGACTCCTTGGGGATCAGCGTCACAGATGAGACCCTGGAGCGAGCAGCGCGAGTGAAGCGGCTCATCGGACGCCCCCAGGAAGCTTTGCTCTGTGCGAAAGCGTAGCGGCAGCAACAAAGCGCCCAACTGTAACGGAAATCAACAACTCGCTTTGCAAAAGATCCAACTTTGCCGTACAAGTTTTACTACAAAAAAATCACTAAGCATCTATTTATGCTTAGTGATTTTCTTGAGGTATTATTTGTCTGATCTGTAGTCGCCTTCGTAACCAGCAGTGAAAATTGCAGTTAAAAACGCAACAGTTACACCAATAATTAATAATAAACTCATGGAAGAACCCTCCTCATGTTTATAAAGACATCTCTTTTTAGTATAGCCTATCCATTATAAAAATGAAACGATATAGAGGAATAAAATATGTCAGAAATGGTTCAGAAATAACTATTTCGGGAAAACTATAAGAGAGGTGATAAAAATGGAAAAAAAGGTTCCAAATATCGAAAACGGTACAATGGCTAGAAATTTTAAAGATCTAAAGGATTTAGGAAAGCAGATGGAGCATTTGCGTGATGGTCTAGAGCTCGTAGAAGATGAGCGAATTCCAGACCCTATTCAAGTAGATGATTATGAAGAAGAAGCAAAAGATCAGTAAGAGATTACCCTGGAAATTTTCCTTATTTTCTTAAAACCAATTTTTTGTATAATGGAACTAGGAAAAGAAAGGGGTTGTTATTCTTGGATTTACAATCAACAAAAACATTAGCAAATGGTGTGGAAATGCCTCGCTTTGGCTTAGGTGTTTATAAAATGACAGAGTGTGATGAGACATTGCAAGCTATTGATAAAGCTTTAAAGTTTGGCTACCGAGCAATTGATACGGCTTCTCTATATGGTAATGAGGCTGAAGTTGGCGAAGCTATTCGTCACTCAGGCATAAAACGTGAGGATATTTTTGTGACGACAAAGGTTTGGAATAATGACCAAGGCTATGATGAGACATTACGAGCTTTTGAAGTTTCATTGAAAAAGTTAAATATGGACTATTTAGATTTATATTTAACGCATTGGGCAGTACCAGAAACATTTGAAGAAACATATAAAGCAATTGAACGTTTATATGATGAAAAATTAATTCGTGCAACAGGTGTCTCAAATCACCATGAGCATCATTTACAAAAGCTATTAGCTAAAGCAAATATTGCACCAATGGTCAATCAAGTAGAGGTGCATCCTTATTTACAGCAGGACGCATTACGAGCATTTTGTAGTGAGCAAGGAATTGCTGTTACTGCATGGTCTCCATTAGGTCGAGGTGGAGTACTTGATGATCCAATAATTACGGAAATTGGTCAAGAAATAGGAAAGACAGCTGCACAGGTAGTGCTGCGTTGGCATTTACAAAATGATACAATTATTATTCCTAAATCTGTGATACCAAGTCGTATTGAGGAAAACGCACAGATCTTTGATTTTGAACTAACACTAGCTCAAATGGATAAAATAGCAGCATTAAATCGCAATCAACGATTTGGGCAGGACCCAGATAACTTTAAATTTAATTTCTAATAGAAATCCCGCTCTCAAATTTGAGAAGCAAGATTTCATGTTGTTGAAAAACTATTATGTCAATTAAATTAAGGTGTGATATCAAATAAAGTATGGCTTTTCAGCAAAGCGAGGGTTGATTTCCGTTCCGGCTGGGCGCTTTCCTGGGGGCGTCCGATGAGCCGCTTCACTCGCGTTGCTCGCTCCAGGGTCTCATCTGTGACGCTGATCCCCAAGGAGTCGCCCAGCCTCCACTCCAATCAACGATTTCACTTAGTGTATATCTTCTGCATATAGCTCTAATCTATAGTGATAAAAACGGAAATTTTAGCAACAGATATTTTTAGTGCGAAAGCAAAGCGTCAGCAACAACAAATGCTTTTAAATGCTAAATTATCGCAATAGTAACAACTTCTATACAATCGCGTCTCTGTTTAGGTCTATTCTGCTCAATTAAGGTGAGTAATCATAGCGTTCACTTTTGACATGCATTTAATTTATAAAAGGTCTTCGCTACCATTGATTGGAGTGGGAGGCTACTCGAGTCTCCTTACGCTTCGCTTTCGTCGCAGAGCAAAGCTTCCCGCGGGAAAGCGAGACAGACGAGACCCTGAGGACAACACGATGTTGGTCACGAAGGTATTGTCACAGGACGTGACGCACTTAGCCTTCGTTCCGTTAGCAAAGGAAGCGGCTCGACGCCCGCCCACAGAAAAGCGAGTAGCTTGGAACGGAAATCACTCGCCAAATTGTCCACAAAGATTTTCATGACCATTTTGTTTATTAACACTATAAAATCCCGCTCTCAAATTTGAGGAAGCGGGATTTTTTAAATAAATTATTTAGATTCTTTTACAAAAGGAATGTAGTTAGAAAGCATTTTTGCCATATGTGCACGTGTCGCGTTGTTACCAGGCATGAATTTGCCGTTTACGCCGCTGACAATCTTTAAGTCTTTCATAAGTGCAATAGCATTTTGAGTTTCAGCGTTGTATTTAGAAATATCACTGAAATCAGCTTTTAAACCAGTTTTCTCATCATTTTGTAGATTGTATGCACGAGCAAACATTAATGCAAGTTGAGCACGAGTTACTTTTGTATTAGGATTGAATTTACCATTCACACCTTTTACAATTCCTGCTTCAGCAAGTGCTGTAATTTCTTTTTGAGTTGCAGGATTTACATTCGCAATATCAGAGAATGTTGCTTGGCCTTTTGCTTCAAGTTTCAAGGCACGTGCGATAAATGATGCAGCTTGCGCGCGCGTTAAGTTTGCGTTTGGTGAATATGTTGTTGCAGTAGTACCTTTTGTTAAATCACGGTAATAAAGGTCACGAACATAACCTTCTGTTTCCGAACCTTTTGTGATATCAGTAAATGGAATGGTTGCGATAATACGTCCTTCTACTTTTGCATCAACTTTTTTCAGTGTAACTAAGTGATCGATAAACATCTCATAGTCAATCGTACCAGGTTCACTTACACGGCCATCCTCATAAACTTTTTTCAGTGTATCATAGCCGTCTTGTCCTTGAGCAACAAATGTATTTGTTGCACCTTTATAATAGGCTGCTTTATCAAGCTCTTTACCATTTAATTTAATAGATTTTACACGTTTACCAGCAGGTGCCTTTCCATCAAATTCTACTTGTAAACCTGAGAAGTGTAGGAAGCCGCCAGCTTCTTTCGGAAATTCTTTTACACTTTGTTCAACAATATCATAGATTTCAGCACCTGTTACTTTTACGATGCCAAGTGCATTACCGAACGACATTACTTCTAAAACTTCACCCATAGTAATATCTCCAGCGTCAATACTTGAGCGGATACCTCCACCATTTTGGAAGGCAAATTGTACTTCAGGATCAATTTTTTTTGCTCCAGCAAGCATACCATCAGTAATTAAGTTACCAAGATTTGTTTCTCCAGCACGCACGCCCCAAAGGCCACGATCACCATTTAGTCGTGAAACAGCTGTGCTGCCTATTGATTGATTTTTGATTTTTGAAACTTGTTCTTTATATGGTGCTAAAATAGCTTCGGCCTCAGCGTCAGCTTCTACAGACTTTAAAGGATGTAATTGACCAATGTAGTCGACAATGGCCCCGTTATCGTCGAATGTTAAGTCAAGTTCACCTAAATTTTCACTATATTGACCTGTTTGTACGACAATTGTAGGGTCCTTAAATGATGTTTCAGCCTTCACAGGTTTGTCTAATTTAGTATGGGAATGACCGCCAACGATTACATCAATGCCTTCTACAGCCTGCGCTAGTAATAGGTCATTATCCCATTCTTTTGAGTCATTGAAGCCGATGTGTGTTAATGCGATAATTTTGTTAACACCTTGTTTTTCAAGTTCTGCTACTGCTTTTTTGGCAGAGTCGATATAGTTAGCAAATTGAACGTTAGCAACACTTGAAATCGAAGGTGTTTCTTCCGTTGTTAAGCTGAAAATACCTACTTGTTCTCCATCGATTTCTTTAATGATACCGTCATAAATTTTACCGTTTTCGAAGTCTTTCGTGACTGTTTTGAATTGTAACCCTTCAAATAAAGATTCCTTTGAAAAATCTAAGTTACTTCCTAGTAATGGAAACTCTGCACCCTTAACGAATTTAGCAAGTGCAGCATGTCCTTCTGGGCGTGATCCTAAATCGAACTCATGGTTTCCAAAAGTCATGGCATCATAACCCATTAAGTTCATTAACTTCATATCCGCTTCTCCAGCAAATTCGTTAAAGTATAAAGTACCAGAGAAAACGTCACCTGCATCTAAAAGAAGTGAATTTTTATTAGCAGCACGTAGTTCTTTAACTTTTGTTGCACGTTTTGTAGCTTCCTCAGGGTGTGAATGCGTATCATTTGAGTGTAGAACTGTTAATTTGAAACCATCTTTCGAAGTTGTTGGTGTCGTTTCTGCTGCATGTGCGGCAAAACCAGGTGTAGCTAGTAAACTAGCAACTAGAGTTGTTGCTGCAATACTTTTAACCCATTTCATCAATAAATTCCCCCTTATATTAGTCAGATGACTGACAATTTAATCTAATTCTATCATGAAAGAAATCTATCGTCATTACCAATAATGGAAATGTATATTAAAATTACTGTAAAAAATAAATGAAAGAAATGTAAAATAATATATTTGTACTTTTTTAGAATAATAAGTAAATAGATTAAAGTATTTGCTCTCATCTCTATAAAGTGGGGGTGATTTCCGTTCTGGCTGGACGATTTGTTGCTGACGCTACGCTTTCGCACAGATAAAACAATTGTTGCTGTCGCTTCGCTTACTGGGGCTTCTGATATGTCGCCAGTCATTCCTTCAATCAACTTATATAAAAAAACTGCACTTCCTATTGTTAGATATTCAACAATGGGAAGTGCAGGGTAACAATTATTCCTCGTCCTTTACAACGATTTGTTTATTTAAAAATGGGTGCTCGAATTCCAATTGAATAGCATGGAGCTCATAATCACCACTTGCTGTTTCTCTTGCTCCATACATTGTATCACCTATAATTGGATGCCCAAGATGTGCTAAATGTACGCGGATTTGATGTGTTCTTCCTGTTTCAAGAATTAGGTGGACAACGCAAGAGCTTTTATAGCGAGCTACAACTTCATAGTGTGTCACTGCATGCTGACCAGTTTTTGAAACGACACGTCTTGTTGCATGATGTCGGTCTTTACCGATTGCTTCAGAAATTGTACCAGAGGAAGAATGTAAATTCCCTTGGACCTCTGCAGCGTATGTTCGAATAATGGTTTTTTCCTCAATCATACGGTCAAAGATTGATTTTGCTAAAGGATGTTTTGCTACAAGTAACAAACCCTGTGTCCCTTTATCTAAACGATGGACATGCTCCGCATAAGTACCGCCTTGCTCTTTAGTATGTGCCATAACATGGTTCATACAAGTGTGGGTATCACGTGCATCATTTGGATGCGTCGACATGCCTTTTGGTTTAGAAGCGATTAAACAATGATCATCCTCATAGACGATATCAATTGCACAAACTGGTGTCGGTTGATAATTAGATGTCGGTATCGGGAATGTAAATTTTATTACTGTCCCAACCTGTAGTGGATCATTCCACTGGATAGGCTCTCCATCAATTGTTGTGATAGCCTTCGCCATTCGTAATTCATGGACTAACTTTTTACCGAGTCGCCATTGATTGCGTAATAGGTCCTCGACTGTTAAATTATCCGTATTTATTTCATAGTGAAACATAATTCTTCCTCCGTAGAAAAGACCGTATTCCATTTGTAGAACACGGTCTCGTAATTAATTTGCTGTTTTAGCAGCCTTCATTACATAAAAGCTTGCCCCTGCAATTAAAATAAATGCAGTTAGCGCTAAAAATGGGATTGTGATAAAACCAAACCAGTTAATATATTGACCAGTACACGAAACCATTCCACAAGAAGGAGCAGTATCAGCTAAAAAACTAAGCTTTTGAATACCATAATGGTAAAGTGATATACTGCCTCCCATAATGGCAAAAACAGCGGTTGTTACAGCAATACGTGCATTTTTTTGAATAAAGGCAATCGTTGTCATAATGACTATTGGATACATGAAAATTCGTTGGAACCAACACATTTTACAAGGTTCATAATGACGGATGTCAGAAAAGTATAAGGAACCCAATGTTGCAACGGCAGAGACAATCCAAATAAATAATAAGCCATTCTCTACTTTTTTAGACATATAAATTCTCTCCTTAGTATAACCATGTACTTGTTCGATTATAGATGTTCTAGTTTTATATGTAAATCAACTTACCCAAAATAAGGGGTTATCACCAAAACGTGTGGTTGATTTCCGTTCACTGGGCGCTTTGTTGCTGCCGCTTCGCTTTCGCACAGAAAACATTTGCCGCTGACGCTTCGCTTTCGCGCAGAGCAAAGCTTCCTGGGGGCGTCCGATGAGCCGCTTCACTCGCGTTGCTCGCTCCAGGGTCTCGGGCCAACAGATGTCTTTTGCGCGAAAGCGTAGTGCAACGTAGCGGCAGCAGCACCGATGTTGGTCACGAAGGCGTTATCACAGGATGTGATGGTTTTAGCCTTCGTTCCCCTATCGCTAATCCCCAAGGAGTCGCCCAGTCTCCACTCCAATCAACTTATTACATAGTAAACGTTTTAACAAAAGTCATCCACAACTTTTGGTGATGAAGCAAAATAGGGTATGTTTTTATGAAAAATTTCAGTCGAAAGTATGAATGGCTTAGGCACACGTTCCAGACTTTGAAATGTTATCATTGAATTAGTAATGCCAAAGAAGAGGTGTTTTTGTGAGGGAGAATGATCATTCCAATATTGGTATTTTAAAAGAGATTGCAGAGTTATTAAACGAAGAGACTGAAATGGTGTCCATGTTACAGGGAGCACTTGAGAAATTTTTAAATGGCACAAATTTTGAAACAGGCTGGATTTTTTTTATCGATGAAAAAGGGCGGTCAGAGGTTGTTGTCCATGTCAATTTACCTGAGGCACTAGAGCATAAAAATTGCCATTATTTAAAAAAGGGAGGCTGCTGGTGTGTTTCTCGCTATCGTAATGAGGAATTAAAAAAAGCCTCAAATATTATTGAATGTCAACGTATTGAAAGTGCGATTGCAGCAAATGTTGGCGATCACGAAGGTATTACACATCATGCGACAGTACCTCTGCAATCTGGACAAGAGCGTTTTGGTGTCTTAAATGTTGCATCGAAGGATACAGTGCGTTTTTCCGAGGAAGAGCTAGCATTACTTGAATCGGTTGCATTTCAGATGGGATCAGCCATTAAGCGTATTTTACTGACGAAGCAGGAGCAGGAAATGGCACTTGTGAAGGAGCGCAATCGCTTAGCAAGAGATTTACATGACTCCGTGAATCAGTTACTTTTTTCGGTTACATTAACGGCGAGAGCTGGCATTGAAATGACAAACGATAGTGATGTGAAGGAAACGTTTAAGGAGATTCAGCACTTAACGCAGGATGCTTTAACAGAAATGCGTGCTCTCATTTGGCAGCTACGCCCCAAAGGATTAGAAAATGGTTTACTTGAGGCGATTAAAGTATATGCTGAAATGCTTGGCTTAAAGCTTCATGTAACGGTCTCTGGTGTACTGCAATTCCCATCACGTATCGAAGAGACATTATTTCGAGTAGCCCAAGAAGCACTTAATAATGTTCGTCGTCATGCGGGTGTGCTGGAGGCTGCTCTTTATATTACGGTTACTTCTACAGATATTTTACTTGTTATTCGTGATGAGGGACGAGGCTTCGTCATCGATCATAACACGAAGCTACTTTCGATAGGCTTACAATCCATAAAGGATCGTGCAAAATCAGTTGGTGGCAAAGCTGACTGGGTTAGTGAAATTGGCAAAGGAACTGAGCTGTTAATCCGCTTGCCGTATTAGGGGGGAAGAGTATGATACGTGTTTTAATCGCAGATGACCATCATGTAGTGCGTCGTGGATTATTATTTTTCTTAAAAACACAGAAAGATATTGAAGTTGTAGGAGAAGCGAAAAATGGACTTGAGGCAGTAGCTTTAGCAGAAAGTATACAGCCAGATATTATACTCATGGACTTGGTAATGCCTGAAATGGACGGGATTCAGGCAACGAAGCGCATTAAAGCGAAGTTTCCGCAAATAGAAATTCTAATGCTGACAAGCTTCTCAGACCGTGATCATGTAGTGCCTGCAATGGAGGCAGGAGCTGCAGGCTATCAGTTGAAAGATATTGAACCTGATGAGCTGGTATTGTCCATTCGTCGTATTATGAGAGGCGAAAATACATTACATCCAGAAGCAACAACGACTCTTGAAATGGACCGTCAAGAATCAGAAAATGCACCTCATGTGTTAAATCCACTAACACCTCGTGAACAGGATGTGCTTGCGGAGCTTACAAAAGGGAAAAGTAATCGAGAGATTGCATCCTCTTTATTCGTTACAGAAAAAACAGTGAAAACTCATATTTCTAATATTTTCACCAAGCTACAAGTACAGGATCGAACACAGGCGGCTCTTTATGCAGTGAAGCACGGGCTGACAGAGGGTAGCAGTGTATAAATATAAAAAATAAGTAAAACGGCGAGTTCCTACAAATTGTAGTAGCCCGTCGTTTTTTAATGAATGATATTTTCATTTATTTTAACTTCTTGCAGCGATTTTTTTGTAGCGAAAGCGGAGCGTCAGCTACAGAAGTTTTTGTTTTATAGCATATATTGACTTAAATAAAACTCAAAAAATACTTAAAATAGAAAGAGAATTAATTAATACGCAATTTGCATAGGACAAATAGAATTTATCGTAAAGGAGTACAATTATGAAATTAGAGCGTCTTTTAACGATGACAATGATTTTAATAAATCGTAAAAAGGTGACAGCCCAGGAGCTTGCCGATTTATTTAATGTATCCGTTCGTACTATTTATCGAGATATTGAAACGTTGAGCTGTGCAGGGGTTCCTGTTATTAGCCAGCAGGGGGTTCATGGTGGGATTAGTTTGATTGATGGCTACCGTGTGGATAAGCAGGTGCTAACGAAGGACGAGCTTACGTCACTTTCTATTGCCATTAAAAGTGCATTAACAACATACGAGGATTCACATGCTGAAGCGGTACTTGAAAAATTAACAGGTGTTGCGGGTGAGGAAGTAAAACAATCGATTGACCAACTGTTTATTGACCTTAGTCCTTGGGGGCCAAATGTTATTTTCAAGGAACAAATTACTTTATTAAAGAAGGCAATTGAACGCGAGCAGTGTGTAAGCTTTACGTATTCTACTACACATGGTCATATAACAAGACGATTATTAGAGCCGCATACTTTAGTACAAAAGGGGAAAGTTTGGTATGTTTATGGCTTTTGCACATTGAGGGGAGATTTTCGCTTATTTAAAATTTCAAGAATGAAGGATATACAAGAAGAGATGATGACGTTTCAGCGCAGGGAAGTCAACTTATCTGAACTCCCATGGGATAAAGAGTGGCATCACCCTCAAAATGTAGTAAACCTTATGTTATCTTTCGATTCTGCCATCACGACATTAGTAGAAGAATCATTTGGGGCCGAGCATGTAGATAATGAGAATTTAACTATTAACATTGCATTACCTGAGGATGAATGGCTTTATGGTTTTCTTCTTAGCTTTGGTCATCGTTTAAAAGTTTTAGAACCTCTCCATATACGTGAGATTGTAGTAAAGCGAGCCCAGGAAATTGTAGAGTTGTATAAAGAAATGTAACTTCTTTCAATTGATGACATACAGATGTCAGGTTTCCTTTGTTATAGTCATAACAAATAGGACGAAGGGTGGATTTAATGATGCAAAGTTATTGTCAAAGCTGTGGAATGCCATTAGTGGATGAGGCATTACTTGGTACAGAAAAAGAAGGATACAAAAGTGAGGACTATTGCACGTATTGTTATGAAGTAGGAGAGTTCAAACAGCCAAATCTAACAGTTGAAGAAATGATCGATTTTTGTGTACCACATTTAAAGGAAGATGGCATGGCGGAAGAGGAAGCACGCCAAATGTTGACGTCTTTTTTACCAAGCTTAAAGAGATGGAGAAAGCATGATATACCAGAACCTGTTGTGATGAATAAAGAATCATTTCAAATCGTAGGAATTTCAGCGCGAACAAGCAATGCGAATGAAATGACTGCTCAAGCAAAAATCCCACAATTATGGTCGAATTTTTATCAGCAAAATGTTGTAGGACAGGTAGCTAATGCAGTAAATCAAGTAACGTATGGCTTGTATTCTGATTATGAAACAGATGTTAACGGAGAGTATGCCATTACACTTGGATTAGAAGTATTAGCTACTGACGAAATTCCTGAGGGTATGGTCGTTAAAACGGTGCCAGCTGCTAAATACTTAGTGTTTACTTCTGACAAAGGTCCATTTGAAGAAGTTGTTGTAAAAGCATGGCAGGATGTCTGGGCTTGGTTCGCAAGCTCAGGTGTAGAGCGAACATACACAGGTGACTTTGAAATGTATGATGAACGATGTGCCAACCCTCAAGAAGCGCAGGTCGATATTTATATTGCAGTTAAATAGTTTAATGACAAATGTATACGTTTTGGTCTATGCTTGCTGTTGAAGTTCAAAACCTAAACATTAAAAACAAGTCTCTTACCAATCAATCGGTAGGAGACTTGTCGTCATTTTCTGGAGGAACCTCTATTTCTGGCTCAATATGGACGAGTACCTGGCAGAAGGAATTTTCACGAGTAATGGTTTTTTCAATCTCCTCTGTAATGCGATGACTTTCAAAGACATTTAAATAAGGATCAACGGTTACTGTTACGTCTATAAAATGCATATTGCCATGCGCACGGCCTTTAAAGTCTATAAGGTTGATCACGCCATCAACATTGCGGATTAAAACGGATAATGTTTCAACTTCATCAACATCAAAGGCATCTGTGAGGCTTTGAACGGCCTCCCAAAAGATTTCTACAGCTGTTTTAATAATCAGAAGTGCGACGAGTAGAGCAGTTATTGTATCGATAATAGGGAAGCCAAAAATAGCGCCAAAAATCCCGATGGCTGTACCGATACTGACAAGGGCATCTGAGCGATTATCGTAGGCTGCAGCTTTAACGGCAGCACTTTTTATTTTTTTGGATAATGCCAGATTATAGCGGTACACGATATACATCACGACTGCGCTGCCGATTGCCACAAAGGCTGTTAATAATGATGGTGCAGTGCCAGTTGGCTCCCATAGACTTTTTATCGAAATGATGAGTACCTGTAAGCCAACAATTAGCATAATGAACGATGCAACAAGTGAAGCAACAGTTTCAGCACGTAAATGTCCGTATTGGTGATTAGAGTCAGGTGGTATTTGGGCAATCCGTAAACCAATTAATACCGCAATAGATGCGACAATATCAGTAGTATTGTTAAGTCCATCTGCTTTGAGTGCTTCCGATGTTCCGATATAGCCAATCGTTAATTTTATTGAGCTCAGTATTAAATATGTGCCGATGGATAACCAGGCACCTTTTTCCCCTTGACGTAAATTTGTATAGAGCTCCATTTTGTTTCCTCCTAGCAAAACTTTCGGGCATTATAAAACGACCCCCTTCTCGTGTAAGGGAGTCGTTTTTTTCATATATTTATTTTTTCAAGTAGAAGCTTTCAGCGCTTGTCCTTGTGTAAGTACAAAGCTGAATCCGGTGCAATTATGCCGAGACATAATTGATTTTTAGGCAGTTACTAATCGTTGTCATTTGATAAATCACGTTCAGGTAATTTCAGAACTTCTAAGTATAAAATATGGTGACCATCTAATTCTTTTGCGATAAATTCATAACCTTGTTCTTCAATACTGTCTCCTTCAACCGCATCAAAGCGCATTGTCATGAACCAACCACCGATTGTATCAATATCATCATCATCTATGTCAGTACCTAGCATATCATTAACATTTTCTACTAGCATCTTCGCATCTAAAATAAAGTGATCTTCTGCAATTTCCTGAACCTCTGGAATTTCATCTTCATCGAATTCATCTTGAATGTCACCGACAATTTCCTCAATAATATCTTCAATCGTAACTAGACCAGATGTTCCGCCATATTCATCCATTAAAATAGCCATATGAATGCGCTCACGCTGTATTTTTAGTAACAAATCGTTAATTTGCGTTGTTTCCATTACGCGAATAATTGGCTGCATATAGTCAATTACTTGCTTATCACCATTTGCCGGGTCTTTAATGTAAGCAGTTAATAAATGCTTCATATTGACTAAGCCGATAATATGGTCTTTATCACCATCTATAATTGGGTAACGGGTATATTGCTCAACGCCCATTAAATCGAATACTTCTTTAATCGTTAGCTCTTTATCAATACCGACGATTTCAGTTCGTGGGACCATGATTTCTTTCGCAAGACGATCAGAGAACTCAAAAATACTGTTCACATATTCATATTCTGAAGTATTAATTTCTCCACCTTTTAAACTATCCGACAAAATCATTCGTAACTCTTCTTCAGTATGGGCTACGTCTGATTCTGACATCATTTTCAAGCCGAAAAGACCAGTTAAGCCACGTGCAGATCCATTCAATAGCTTAATGATTGGATACGTAATGTTGTGGAATAAAATTAATGGGCCAGAAAGGTTTAATGTTACAAATTCTGCTTTTTGGATGGCAAGTGTTTTTGGTGCCAATTCCCCCATAACTACATGCATAAACGTTACAATTGAGAATGCAAGTATAAATGAAAGGATAGTCGTAAAATTTTCACTCAAATTTAGAAATTCAAACACTGGATTCAAGATAATTTTGAATGTAGGTTCACCTAGCCAACCTAGACCTAAAGCAGTGATTGTAATACCTAATTGACACGCAGATAGGTATTCATCTAAATCTGAAATTACACGTTTTGCATTTTTTGCTTTTTTATTACCTTCAGCAAGCAATTGATCAATACGTGTCGATCTTACTTTAACGATTGCAAATTCGGTTGCAACGAAAAATCCTGTCATTATTATTAGTAGGGCAAATGCCACCAACCTTATGGTTATTTCCATTATGTCTCCGTCCAAATAATTCCTTTGTCCCCGCCCGAATGAGGGAGGTAAACAAAGTGTACACCTCCTATGATTTAAAAAATTGTTGAATGATTTAATCATAAAATATTTACAGGCAAAACACAAATATTGACAACATTTTTTTTTTACGTGATTTTCACACCGTAATTGAAAAAATTAAATAATTTCAAACACCAAAAGATTGAAAATAGAAATTTGTTATGCTAAGTTTAAATGTAGCAAAGAAGATAGTTTGTTTAGAGAAAGAAGCAATTACATCTCATATAAAACGACACGTCAAAAATCTCAAGAGTGCTTGCTGATTTTTTTAAATGAATTATTTTTAATAGCAACAACAAAGGAGCCATCTCATGCATATGAGGTGGCTCCTTTGTATTGTAGAAAAATAAAAATAGTCAAGGAAATCTATGTGGATGTTAATGCGAAATAGACTTTTAAAAGTGACGAGGTTGTACATTTGTTGTTGCCACCGCTACGATAGTACTGCCTTTGGCACAGATAAAACATTGTTGCTGCTTCGTTTTATAATTATAAACTAGAGTGCCATGCCTGAAAATACATGTTTAGTGCAGAGGTTGATTGGAGTGGAGACTGGGCGACTCCTTGGGGATCAGCGTCACAGATGAGACCCTGGAGCGAGCAACGCGAGTGAAGCGGCTCATCGGACGCCCCCAGGAAAGCGCCCAGTCGGAACGGAAATCAACCCCTTGCTTTGCCGAAGAGCAATACTATGACACCTAAATTTCAATATAGTTTTCAACAAAAAAGGAGCCATTTTCGTATGAGATGGCTCCTTCTGCTCTTTATTTTTTATTGAAAGCGTAATTCAAGCAAGCTTTTTCCACATCGTGTAGCGTTTCTTTACCTGGTATGTCACCTGAGTAAAGTGAAATTGTTACAGGTGCTTTTTCTGCTATACCTTGTTTTGTCAAAACATAATTATTGCCCTTATATGTTAAAAACATATTTTTTGCAGGTCTTTTTCCGAAAGTACTAGTAGATGACTCGAAAAATCCTCTTAATTGACTGCAATATTCATTGTAGAAATCACTTTTATAGCCAGAAAGTGCCTCAAATTTTTTACTATCAATAGCTTCAGCCTCATTTGCTAAATCGAAGATTTTAGCAGAAAACTCGGAAAAAACTTCTTTTACTTTTGCACGAATTAATGCTTTTGAATTATAACTGTTTAAGTCATCAAAAAGAGTGACTTTACTCATTGAAATAGCCTCCTGCATCAAAAAACCTTTAATCATTAATAACATAAATGTATAAGAAAAATAAGGGAATTTCAATATACTTAAATAATTATAAGATAATAGCAGTGCAAAAATTAGTAAAAAATAGGTGTTTTTATGCAGTGACGTACAGGAAAATACTACTTCTATACTCGTTTGCAAGCAGCTACATTTTCGCCAAGTGAATTTGATCAGTCGTAAACATGGTACAACATAAGTTCATGGATCATTTTTTTTACTTCCTCTTCGTTTGGAGGGATAGGTCCATTCCATTGTATAACGCCATCTTTTAAGTACTCCGCTGAATACCGTTCACGTTGATAAAAGAACGAAATAGACCAACCTGGAAGCTGAGAATTTTCAAATAAAGGCTTAAAGCTAAAATGCTGAATCATAACCAAACCCCATTTCTTAATATATATAGTTAATATTATTCAAGGATAATGGTAATTTTGCAACTATTCACTTTATGGGTGTATTCTGATTTGACGGTGCACGTGTGGTGATTTCAGTTCAGGCGGCAATAACATAGTGATTCCTATTTTTGATAGCTAGTTGCTGAAAATGGTGGAAAAACGTGTAAACCGTAGTAGAAATAAAATTAATAAAGAAGGATCAAAATAGTTAATCATCCTACTTAATTGAGGGTATTTCTTTCTTAGAAAATCATTGCTCTGCTATAATGAGTGCAGCAGGCGACAAAATACGCCAATAGTGAATACAATTGAAATGAGAGGATACTAATGGATAATTTTCTAGTGACATTAATATTTATGGCAATTATCGGTGCAGCAATCGGTGGTGTAACGAATCACCTAGCTATTAAAATGCTTTTCCGACCACATGAAGCTATATATATTAAAAATTGGCGAGTACCCTTTACGCCAGGTCTTATTCCAAAACGACGTGACGAATTAGCTAAACAACTTGGGCTAACGGTTGTGAATTATTTATTAACACCTGAAACCTTTAGAAAGAAATTTTTCTCAAAGGATATTCAAGAAAAGGTTGAAAAGTTTGTACAAACAAAGGTAGAAGAAACGGTTTTTACAAATGATAAAACTATTCAGGATTGGCTATCAATAGCTGGATTTTCCAATATGCCAGCAACAATTGAACAGAAAGTAGATGCAATTGTTGAGGGACAATTTGAGTCAGTTAAGAATACACTATCAACGAAATCAATTCGTACACTGTTATCAGCAGATATTCAACAAACAATTGATGCAAAGATTCCAGTAGCGGTTGATCATATTTTAGAAAAGGGTGAGGATTATTTTTTATCACCTGAGGGCGAAATGACCATTAAGGCGATGATTGATGACTTCTTATCGTCAAAGGGATCACTTGGTGGAATGATTAATATGTTTTTAGGTGATTCTTCGTCACTGGTGGGAAAGGTTCAGCGTGAGCTTGTGAAATTTTTACAAGCACCAGGAACTTCATCATTACTAACGAAAATTTTTACTCAGGAATGGGAGAAATTAAAAGATCGCCCAGCAATGGATTTCTTACAGGATATTCGTTTTGAGCCTATATTATTGAAATTAAAAACATATGTAAAAGAACAATTAGCAGTTGAAGAACGACTAAATTATCCTATTTCACATTACTGGCCAGAAGGTAATGCATGGATGAAGGAAACAGTAATCCCGCAAGCTATCGAAAAAGCTTTTGTAAAAGCTGAAGATAAATTAGAAGATGTGTTAAAACGCTTAAATTTACAAGAAGTAGTACGCGAACAGGTTGATTCTTTCCCTGTAGCGAAATTAGAGGAGCTTGTACTAGGTATTTCAAAGCGAGAGTTTAAAATGATTACAGTACTTGGGGCAGTTCTTGGTGGATTGATTGGGATTGTGCAAGGGTTAATTGTTTACTTTATTTAAAAAGGAGAATTATGTTTATGATTAATATTTACAATGAAATTAATGCGTTAGAAGGAACTTTCCGTAAAACACCTGAATTTGTAGCGTTAACAGAAGCAGTAACAGTTGTTAAGGAAGATGAAGAGGCATTAAATCTATTCAAAAATTTCCGTAAGATTCAAATTGACTTACAGAAAAAGCAATTAACTGGCGAAGATATATTAGAAGATGAGCTTGTATACGCACAAAAAGCGGCGCAGCTAGCACAGCAAAATACAAAAATTTCTGCAATGCTTGAGGCAGAAATGAAGCTAAGTAAGATAATTGAAGAAGTAAATCGTATTTTAATTAAACCTATTCAAACATTATATGAAGAATTTTAACAGTAGATTTTAGCAGCTAAGCAAAGCATCTAAGCGGCGAAAAAGCATGATTTAGCAGCTAAGCAAAGCATCTAAGTGGCGGAAAAGCATGATTTAGCGGCGAAGTAGAGCGTCTAAGCGGCGGAAAAGCACGATTTAGCGGCGAAGCAAAGCATCTAACGGCAGAAAAACGTGATTTAGCAGTGAAGCATCTGACCAAACAGCTTTCTAAGGCATAAAAATACGAATAGTTGCACATATAACAAGTAAGAAGAAAAACGTGCTTCCGCAAGCCGGAGCACGTTTTCAATTTATGGCTCAAATCATTGGAGGTTATACGATGCATGTAATTATTGAATGGACCTATAAAGCGCAAAAGGGTGCAGAAACGGTTTTGCGTTCAGAAGAAATGCCAGCAGCTCAAGCATTACTACTTGCAGAGGACATGGAGCGAACAGGAAGAGTAAAATCACTGCATTGTGTCGATCGACAGGATACAAATTGGTCTTTAAAAGAACTCAAGGCATACTTAAAGGAAATTGACACTGAGCCACATAATATTACTGTTTATTTTGATGGGGGCTTTGATCGTGCAACAAATCAATCGGGGCTAGGCTGTGCGATTTATTATGAGCAAAATGGCAAGCCATATCGATTAAGACAAAATTCTTTTTCGTCAGAGCTTAAATCCAACAATGAGGCAGAATACGCAGCGCTATATTTGGGAATAGTTGAGCTTGAGCTTTTGAATGTTCACCATTTGCCCGTTTGTTTCACTGGTGATTCTCAAGTCGTTATCAATCAATTGAGTGGAGAATGGCCAGCACTTGAAAAGAACTTATCAAGCTGGGCTGATAAAATAGAAGCAAAGCTAGAGGAACTCAGTATCCAGCCAGAGTACAAGCTTATATCACGTAAAGAAAATTCTGAAGCCGATCGTCTTGCAACCCAGGCGTTAAACGGTATCGATATTACAGGATTAAAGGAAATTATAAAGGAGTAGATGGTTGAGACTCCAAAATCGAAGAGGCCATGACAGAGCTAGTCAAACTTTAAAAAGCGCGGGAAATCAACTTAAAATAATGTAAAAATCCCTGTAAAGGTAGATTTACCTTTATAGGGATTTTTGCGTTTTTGGGAAGATTACTTCTTGTGGGGAAAGCACCCAGTCGGATTTAGAATTAACCACATGTTCTGAAGATGGATCTTTCCACTTCCAAATATATTCATTACAGGAAACTTGAAAGAGCTGTCAACGTCTTATTCAATGGAGAGAAATGAAGGAGGATCTAATGTGGAAAGAAAATCAAGAAGATCTAAAAAAATGAAACCTAAAAATAAAGTAATGAAAATAACATTACTAGTAATTTTAATTTCATTAGTAACCGTAACAAGTTATGGAGCTTATACATTTGTTAAATTTAAAAATGCCTATGATAGTTCAAAGGTCGATTTAAAAAGAGATGGAAATAAATCGGATCTTAGGGAAGAGGATGTTTCATTTACAAAAGATCCGATCTCCATTCTATTATTAGGTATTGAAAATTATTCTAGTAAGTCGAAGGATGGTCGAGCAGACACTCAAATGGTCATTACTTTAGATCCTGATTCATCTGAAATTAGCTTAGTTACAGTACCTCGAGATGCAAGGGTTAAAATAGAAAATGCTGGAGAATATACAGGTGTACATAAAATCAATGCCGCTTATAATTACGGTTCCATTACAGGCTATGGGGCAATTAAACTTCAATTGGAAACCGTTGAAAAACTCCTTAATATACCGATAGATAACTTTATTGCAGTAAACTTTGACGGCTTTAGAGATATTGTCGATGCTTTAGGTGGGGTATCAATAGATGTAAAAGAGGGTTTCTGGGAAGATAATATTTACAATAGAAAACAAAGGATAGAATTTCAAAAAGGAGAGGCACATTTAAACGGGGAAGAGGCACTTGCATTTGTACGAATGAGATACAGACCTATTAATGCTTCCTATTCACGCGAAGAGAGACAAAGACAATTTTTGACTGCAACCATTAACCAAGCAAAATCGACGAATACAATATTTAAAATTGGTCAAATTGCAGATATTTTAGGGAAAAACATAGAAACAGATTTAAATCCTAAAGAAATCTACGCACTCCAAAAGCAATATTTGAATGCAAAAAACATATCTACGAAAACGTTAGAAATAAAAGGCGAAGATCAGTATATCGGAAAAACTTCTTATTTTATTCCTGATATGGAAAGCTTAGAGAAGGTCAGTACGGAATTAAGAAAAATCCTTCAACTAAAAGAAGAAAATTTCAAAACAAACGCGGATATTGAGAGATAAAAGATAAGAATCCATTTTGATAAATTTTTTCAAAATGGATTTTTTTATATTACGGAATGTTCTGTTATTAATTGTAGCTTTGCTTAAAGTTATATAAATTTGTTAAACTATTGGTGCTGTTATTTTTGAGAGAAAAGAGCGAAGACAATGAAATTTATTCACATAGATCAAAAATATCCTGAGGATTGGATTCGCGTATTAAATCATATTGCGAATTTATTTTTTGAGGATTCAAAGCTAAAAGTAGAGCCTGAAGGAACAGATATGAGAGTGTCATTCGAGTACAACGCAGGGGATGATTTCTCCATTTCTACAAAAGCTGTTCTAGAAGTAGACGATAAGCGTTATACGAATGATTACCGTATTCAATACGAATCTGAGGCTGAAGGACGTGAACAAAATATTCGTATTAAGCGTGCTTTGTCTCACGTTTTTTTAGATGTGCTTGAGCAACATACTGGAATGCATCAGCAATGGGGGATTTTGACGGGTGTGCGTCCAACGAAGCTGTACCATAAATTCCGAAAAGCTGGGAAAAGTGAGGAAGAGATTGCTGATATTCTAATTCGTGATTTCCGTCTGTCAGAGGAAAAGGTAGCGTTACTAAAAGAAATCGTTGCGCGTCAGTTAGTGACGATTCCGGATATTGATAAAATCGGTAAAGAAATAAGTATTTATATCGGCATCCCTTTTTGCCCGACTAAATGTGCTTATTGCACGTTCCCAGCTTATGCGATTGGCAGCAATCGAAAGCAAGGGCGTGTCGCTACATTTTTAGATGGATTGCATATTGAATTACGTGAGATGGGGAAATGGCTAAAGGAAAATGATATGAAAATCACGTCCATTTATTGGGGTGGTGGTACACCGACGTCTATTGAGGCACATGAGATGGATGCATTGTATCAGACGATGTATGATTCCTTCCCGCATCCTGAAACAATCCGTGAAGTAACTGTCGAAGCGGGCAGACCGGATACGATTACGCCTGAAAAACTAGAGGTATTAAAAAAATGGGGCATTGACCGAATCAGTGTTAATCCACAATCGTATACAGACGAGACCCTTAAAGCAATTGGTCGTCATCATACGGTACAAGAAACAATCGATAAGTTTTGGTTAGCCCGTGAATCAGGCATGAATAATATAAATATGGACTTAATTATTGGTTTACCGAATGAAGGAATTGAGGAGTTCCAGAACTCATTAAAGGAATCTGCAAAAATGCAGCCAGAATCGCTAACGGTCCACACATTATCATTTAAGCGTGCATCAGAAATGACGCGCAATAAAGATAAGTACAAGGTAGCAGACCGTGACACTGTTGCACAAATGATGCATATGGCACAAGTTTGGACGAAGGAAAATGAGTATGTACCGTACTATTTATATCGTCAAAAAAATATTTTAGGTAATTTAGAAAATGTTGGCTACAGTAAAGCTGGAGAAGAAAGTATTTATAATATTGTCATCATGGAGGAAGTACAAACAATTTTAGGGATTGGCTGTGGTGCATCCTCTAAATTTGTTCATCCTGAAACAGGGAAGATTACACAGTTCCATAATCCAAAAGATCCTGCTGCCTACATCATGACATTTGAAGAGGCAATCGGTAAAAAAATTGAGTTTTTAGATGAATTATATAAGGCATAAAAATGATGGCAATCTGACGTGATGTTCAGATTGCCTCTTTTATTCCGATAAATCTCGATAATGTTCCGATAAAATCTCGTTATAATTTTCTTAAGTCACTCGCCATTTTTAATATAAAAGCATCTTCAAAATATTGAGGATCGTAGCTTGTTAGCTCTCTGATTTTATTTAGTCTATAGGTGAGCGTATGACGATGAATATTTAACCGCTGAGCACAGAGCTTAAGCTGTAAATTACAGTCAAAAAAAGCTTGTAATGTTTCAAGTTGCTTTGAATTCAAGCTTTTGAGAACACGTTGATGGAATGCTTGAACCTCCTCCGAATCTTGATTTTTAAAAAGAGAGAATAACTCTATATCTTCAAAATAAGTAATTTCTTTATTAATCAAGGCAAACTTTAATGCCGTTTTAGCACCATTATAGCTATAGGGGAGCTGGGATAAATGTTGGACGGTTGGACCAACTCCAATTTGTAAGGAATAAAGCTTTTGTTGCTTTTTCCGCAATGCTTTCATTATTTGCTGCAGAGTCTTGTCCTCGCAATTTGTTAGTAGAATATAGTATTCATGTAGTTGACTGTAACCTGAAAGTATAGGCTGCTTATAAAATAGATCTTCTAAAAAGAATGGGATGCTATTCTCTGTGTATAAGGGTTCATCTAAGCTTACTAATAGGATTTGAAAAGGTGCTACTAGTGGAAAGGGTAGCTTATGGATTCGTTCCTGTAATGCTAAATCTAGCTTGCTACCATGAACTAGTGCTTCAAATATATAGTCATTATTTTTTCGTTGCCACTCACTTTTTGATTCGATAATAGCTTGATATGCCATGATTTCTGTCGTTAATTGGACAAGGTTTGCGATTTCAAGTATATCCTCAGAATCCCCTGTAATCCCAATAACACCAATGACATCATCCTGATACATGATAGGCATATTAATGCCGGGCAAAGTGTTTGGATATTGATCTATATTTTTCTCATTAATAATAAGTGTCTCCTTGCTTTTGGCAACATAGAGTGCTCCTTCATGAATATTTTCAACTCTCATTTTATCGCCAGAAGCTAAAATGACGCCAGTTGGACTAATGACATTAATGTTGCGACGTAATCGTAACATTGTTTGATGGACGATATCTTCTGCTAGTTTTTTCGTTAATATGTTTATACACCTCACATAAAAAAATGTCTGTTATACGACAGTTAATTTATACATTTATTATAATGTTTTCTGAATTTATTGTCATTATAATAAATGTAAGCGCTTAACTTAATAGGGTTATAGAAAGAATTATGGAGGTATAAAATGAAAGTTGTTATTAGTCCAGATTCCTATAAGGGCACTTTGTCGGCTATTGAGGTGGCTAATGCAATGCAGGCAGGAATCATGGATGTTGATCAATCGATTGAAACAATTATTCTTCCTGTTGCAGACGGTGGAGAAGGAACACTCGAATCACTTGTTACCTCAACAGATGGACGATATATTTCACAATATGTACTTGACCCATTGGGGAGAGAAATTGAAGCGAGATATGGTGTACTTGGTGATAATGTAACATGTGTAATTGAAATGGCTAAGGCATCCGGTGTTATGCTCTTACAGGATGAAGAAAAAAATCCTGAGCTTGCATCGACGTATGGAACAGGACAGCTAATCAAGGCTGCGCTCGATGCAGGATTTAGAAAGTTTATTATTGGAATTGGAGGCAGTGCTACAAATGATGCTGGTGTAGGTATGTTAAAGGCACTTGGACTCCAATTAAAAAAAGAAGACGGCACTTTAATTTCTGAGGGGGTGTCATCATTATTAGAATTGTCTTTCATTGATGTTAGCCAGCTAGACGCTAGATTGAATGAAACGCAATTTATTATTGCATGTGATGTAGATAATCCACTTATTGGAGATTGCGGGGCAACCGCTATTTTTGGGCCTCAAAAAGGTGTAAAAGAGCACCAAATAGCTTGTTTTGATAGCTGCTTAAAGCAGTTTGCGGATATTGTTGAAAAACAGTTTAGCATTCGACTACATGACTTCAAAGGGGCGGGTGCGGCAGGGGGAATGGGAGGTGCATTAGTAGCCTTTTTAAACGGTAGCTTTCATGCGGGTATTGATATTGTGATAGATGCAGTACAGCTAAAAAAGCATTTAGAAAGTGCTAGGTTTGTTATTACGGGTGAAGGCAAATCAGATCGACAAACATTGCATGGAAAGGCGCCATTAGGGGTAGCGAAGGCAGCAAAATTAGCAAACACACAGGCCATTTTATTATCGGGTGCTATTGATGAAATTGATAAACCTGTGCTACTTAACTACTTTACTGTTGTTGAGTCATTAGTAGATGAGAAGATTAGTGTTCAGCAGGCAATGCTAAAGCCGTATGAATTTATTCGTCTAAAAACAAAAAAGATTTTTGAGGATTACGTACAAATGGGGGATGAGTAAATGTTGTTCATCATTATTTTAATTGGGGTACTGTTTGTTGTATTGGGAACAGCGAAGTTAAAGCTTCATCCGTTTTTGGCATTATTAATAAGCGCATTCTTTGTTGGAATTGTTTCGGGGATGCCTTTATTAGTAGTGGTTGAAAGCATTAACACCGGCTTTGGTGGGTTAATGACAAGTATTGGTTTAGTTATTATAGCAGGTACAATAATTGGTTTAATATTAGAAAAATCAGGGGCAGCTTATCGAATGGCAGAAGTGGTATTACGAGTTGTTGGTCCAAAGCGTCCTCAACTAGCAATGTCATTAATCGGTTATATCGTCTCAATCCCAGTCTTTTGTGATTCAGGCTTTATTATTTTATCGAGCTTACAGAAATCTTTAGCTAAGCGTGCTAATGTAACAATCGCTTCGATGGCTGTAGCTTTAGCGACAGGACTTTTCGCTACACATGTATTAGTACCTCCAACACCAGGGCCAATTGCTGCAGCTGGAAATATTGGTGCGACAGATTATTTAGGAACAGTTATTGTTATCGGGTTGATAGTAGCAATCCCAGCAACATTTGTAGGGTATTTATGGTCGGTTAAAGTAGCGACAAAAATTCGCGTACCAGAAGATGAATTAGAAGCATTAGATTATGAGGAAGTCGTAAAATCCTTTGGTAAAATGCCATCAACGTTTAAAGCATTTTTACCTATTGTACTACCTATCGTATTAATTGGCATTGGTTCGATTGCTGCATTAGTAGGTGATCCAGAGTCAACATTAAATGTGATTTTCAGATTTCTAGGATCTCCAACAGTTGCTTTATTTTTAGGTGTTTTAGCAGCGTTTTTATTATTACCGGAAATTGGTGAAAATACGTTAACTGGTTGGATTGGTGAAAGCTTAAAAGAAGCAGCTCCTATTTTATTAATTACTGGAGCAGGTGGTTCATTTGGTACAGTAATAAAAAATGCTGGTGTTGGGGAAATACTACAGGAAATGGATTTAGGTATGTTTGCTTCAGGAAGCCTATTTCTCATTGTACCATTTATCGTAGCTGCAGCACTGAAAACAGCTCAAGGGTCTTCAACGACAGCGCTTGTTATTACATCTACACTTGTAGCACCAATGCTAGCCACACTTGGAATTGGGGGAGCGATACCGTTAGCATTAGTTGTCATGGCGATAGGAGCTGGGGCAATGACAGTTAGCCATGTCAATGATAGTTTCTTCTGGGTCATTACACAGTATAGTGGAATGGAAGTGACGCAAGCCTACAAAGCGCAAACAGTAGCAACTTTACTACAAGGGCTAGTCACTATTGTCATAACAATGATCTTATGGTGGATTTTAGTTTAACTTCTTTCAGCAGATGTTTATGAGCGAAAGCATAGCGTCAGTTTCAGAAGTTTCTCATCTCTGTAGGTATGGGGTGAATCTTCAGCAGGTGTCCTAATGTGCAAGTACAAAGCAGTATTTCACTTGCACTGAGACATAATTGATTAGAGAACGAGAGCAGCCCATGGTTAGCTCTCTTTTTTGTATAATAGAAAAATAGAAAGGAAGTTAGTAAATGAAAAAAATAATAGTAGTGCTCCTTTGTATTTTTTTATTAGTAGGCTGTACGGAGGCATTAAATTCAGAGAAGGTATCCGTCACTGCAGGACATGAAATGCGCGTACATTTTATTGATGTAGGACAAGGAGATTCGATTTTTATTGAATCGCCAAATGGCAAGACAATGCTTGTTGATGGAGGCGTTAAAGGAGCTGGACAACAGGTTGTTTCCTATTTGAAAGAGCTTGGTGTGAACAAGCTCGATATAGTGGTCGCCACCCATCCAGATGCAGATCATATTGGTGGTTTGATTCCTGTGTTAAATTCGATAGATATTGGACAATTTTATGATTCAGGGAAGGTACATACATCTCAAACTTTTGAAGAAATGCTGACACTTATTGACACGAAGAATATCCCTTATAATGTTCCAAAAACAGGTGACAGTATAGCGTTTGATGATGATATTAAAGTGAAGGTGTTAAACGCTAATGAAAATGCAAGAGATAATAATGATGCTTCCATTGTCTTAAAAATTGCCTATGGAAATGTATCATTTTTATTAACAGCTGACGCAGGAATAGCGTTAGAAAAAGAAATGATGAAGTACGATGTGAAAGCAACGATTTTAAAGGCAGGACATCATGGCTCTAACACGAGTAGCTCTGTAGAGTTCGTTCAAGCAGTCCATCCGGAGGTAGCAATTTTAAGCTATGGAGAGGGAAATAAGTACGGCCATCCGCATGCTGAAGTAGTGGAGCGTTTGCAGGCAATTGGCAGTAAAATTTACGCTACGGCAGAAGCGGGAACTGTTATCGTATCAACAGATGGGGTAAACTATGACGTGAATTCGAAAGAAATGTCAGGAACAAATGCCTCAACATCACAAGTAACTAGTACGAATATCGCAAAACCAAAAACAACTAGTGCAAATGTTGAGATTGTTAGTAAGGACTTAATAGACGAAATTGTAGGTATTAAAAATAATGGTAATGAAGCAGTGTCCTTAAAAGGTTGGCAGCTTATTTCGATTGAAGGAGATCAAGTTTTTAACTTTCCGAATGTGACATTGCAGCCAGGAAAAACGATTTATGTCACAAGCGGCTCCAATGCTCGAGAAGGTCAAAATTATTTAAAGTGGACAAATAAGCAAATTTGGCTGAATGATGGGGATGCTGCGCAATTACGTAATACGAAAGGGGACATTGTAAGTGAGCTCGACTAAATACACCTTAGACCGTATTGAAGATGGATATGCAGTTTTCTTGAAGTACCCAGAGGAAGAGGAACAGCTAATCATTTTACAGTCTGCCATGAATAAACCAGTACAGGTAGGCGATCGCGTGCTAATTGAAGAAATTGATGGCATCTACCAAATAGAAATTTTAAAAGAAGAAACTGAGCAGAAAAAAGCCGAAATACAAAGTTTAATGGATAGATTGCGTAGGAAAAATCAATAGCTTTAGAATGAAGGAGAGGCTCATCACTAGAAGGTGGAGACGGAATTTGCTAAAGTGTATGCCATATATAGGTTGATTGGAGTGGAGGCTGGGTGACTCCTTGGGGATCAGCGATAGGGGAACGAAGGCTAAGAGCATCACATCCTGTGATAACGCCTTCGTGACCAACCTCCTGCTGCTGCCGCTACGTTGCACTCACGCTTTCGCGCAAAAGACATCTGTTGGCCCGAGACCCTGGAGCGAGCAAAGCGAGTGAAGAGGCTCATCGGACGCCCCCAGGAAGCTCTGCTCTGCGCGAAAGCGAAGCGTCAGCGGCAAAGCACCCAGCCGTAACGGAAATCAACCCTACGCTGTGGTGATGAGCCTTTTTTTACTGGCCAAATTGAACACGAAAATATCTGAAACGCTATGCTAAATATTTTGAATATATGCTAAAATAATTATACTAATAGGAAGCTAGGAGCTGACAAAATGTCAATTAATACCATTATTTTTGATTTAGATGATACGCTATTATGGGACAAAAAATCCGTTAAAACAGCATTTGAGAAAACGTGTGAATATGCAGCAACGATACATAATGTAAATCCTGCTGAGCTAGAGGAAGCGGTACGTAAAGAAGCACGTGCACTTTACGAAGGCTATGAAACATATGATTACACGGTGTTAATTGGCATTAACCCATTCGAAGGACTTTGGGGAACATTCGATGATCCAACAGATTCTTTTCAAAAAATGAAAAATATTGTACCGAGTTATCGTACAGAAGCATGGACAAAAGGCTTAGCAGCTTTAGGTATTGATGATACTCAGCTAGGGGCGGAGCTTGGGGAGCGCTTTGTGGCAGAGCGTAAAGTATCTCCATTCTTATATGAAGATACTTTTGAGGTGCTAGATAAGCTGAAAGGAAAGTATCAACTTGTATTACTAACAAATGGAGCACCAAGTTTACAAAATTTAAAGCTAGAAATTACACCAGAAATCGCGCCTTATTTTGACCATATTATTATCTCTGGGGACTTTGGCAAAGGGAAACCAGATGCCTCTATTTTCGAACATGTAATGGAGAAAGCCGGTATTACTGCAGACGATGCAATCATGGTTGGAGATAACTTAAACACGGATATTTTAGGCTCATCCCGTGTTGGTATGCGCAACGTTTGGATCAATCGTGAAAACAATGTACCAAATGGTGTTGTCACGCCATCATACGAGGTCGATTCTTTAACGGCATTATTAGAACTTGTAAATAAGCTATAAGCTAAAATAAATTTTAATGCGTAACAATAAACATCATTAGTTATGAGAAGACAGGCTGGTTGATAGTTATAATTAAAATACTATATGAGACAGGCTTACTGCTCTTCGTGAAATGCTAAATAGGGTGTCTGTCTATAGTCTGAAATGTACTGATTCATCAAAGAATCAGTACATTTTTTGTTTTTATCGAAGGGAAATGTCGAAACATTTTGTTATTCGATTGAGTGAATTATCAGAAAATATAATTTATACTATTATTGAATATAAAAGTAAATACTTTCAATCTAGTGAGTTCGATTTGAAGAAAATGTACAAGCCTTGCTATTGTAAGAAAAATATATAGGACTTTATGTTAAGGGGTGTATATGATGAAAGCAAATCGTTTAGTGTTTGAAAATTCAATTGATATTAATCCTCGTTCGGGCATCATCAAGTTCAATGGGAATCGAATGATTTTAAAATCAGCTGAGGCACTTGGGTTTTTTAGGCGTGACATCATTCAAACTTTGAATATGGAGCGAGCTAAAGGCTTTTTATTACGTTATGGTTGGGCATGCGGTTATAGTGCTGGTGGCTCGATTGAGAAGATGTACCATTGGAAAGAGTTAAAAGAGTTAATAAGAGCTGGCGCGGCGATCCATACATTAGAGGGTGTTGTTAGTGTAGAAATTGATGTATTGGAAATAAGCGATGATAAATTTGAAATGGAAGGCAGGTGGTTCAATTCATACGAGGCGGAGGAGCATGTCCGCCATTTTGGCTTTAGCGACGAAAGTGTATGTTGGACATTGATCGGCTATGTAGCAGGTTTTCTAGCAAAAACCTATCCAAAGGAGCTTGTCGTATTTGAAGAAAAATGTCGTGGCAAATGCGATGACTATTGTAAATTTGTCGTTCGAACAAAGGAGCATGCTACAGCAAAGCAATTAGATATATTACGATATTTTCAAGAAACTTCCTTAGCTGACGAATTAGATGCTACGTATAATGAGTTAAAAACATTGAATAATTCTATCCTCCATTCTGACACCATCCATAAACAAATGACACATGCTATGCTAGAAGGCTATACGTTGAATCAACTTTTACATCTTTTAAGTGATGCTTTGCAATGCAGTGTCACAATAGAACGTAGATATTTAATGAAGCCTATTGGCTACTATTTTATGCATAAGGATGATGAGCAACTTTATATAGAGGGAAGTCGTAAGAGAAAAGAGTTTCGACATGAGTATGAGATTATGACCATGAAAAAACAATTGGGGGCTTTAGTGATTCTTAGCCATAATAAGCTAACGCGCGAGCAGGAAATGATTATTGAGCGCGCTGTAACAGTCTTCTCCATTTATTTATATACACAGATGCAAATTGCTCAATCACAGTGGCAACGAAAGTCTGATTTTTTAGATGAAATCATGAATAGACAATCTTCCACAGAGGAACTCATTAAAAAGGCTCGTAGTATTTTCCATTTTGATCCGAGTAAAAACAATCGGGTAATTGTCATAACAACTGAGCATGAGGACCCAGAGATTTTGCACAGCTTTTTAATGACAGAGTATTTAAATGTGGAGTGCTTTATTAAAAATCAAGATGTCCTCCTTATTCTAGAGGATTGTGAGAAAAATACCGAATTTATGTCGGACTTTATTAGCGTATTATCGAAACGTTTAAAAGAGAGATTCAAACAATCTATATTTCAAATTGGTGTAGGGAAAAATGCTGAGAAGTTAGAGGAAATTGGCAACAGTCACAACGAGGCAAGACTGATTTGTCAATTTTTACGATATGCAGCTCCTGGTCAGACTCAATCGGCTATTTACGAAAACTTTCAGCACATTATGTTATTTTTAAAGACGACAAACCCAAAGGAGCTTTTACAGTTTTATGAAGAGATACTTGGCCATCTATTAAGTTATGATGAGCAAAATAATGCAACACTTGTCTATACGTTAGAGGTATTTCTAAACCACAGTGGGAATGTCAATAAAACAGCGAAGGCTTTGAATCTATCAATTCCTGGCTTTCGTTATCGAATGGAAAAAATTGAATCTTTATTGCAAGAAGATTTGCGGACAGGAGATGGACGTTTCCGATGCCAGTTAGCCTTGAAAATCTTTTATGTAATGAAAGCGCTAGAAAATAAAAAATAGGGAAAGTCAGCGGATCTGCTGGCTTTTTTCTATTTTCTGCGTAAATTCCTTTCAAATTTTAAAGAAAAGAAACAGAATACTATACTTTTTGTAAATTATCTAAAAATTGAAAAAGTAATACAGTTAAATAGACATGTCAAACAAGAAAAAATAATTGTAGGAGGGAAGCGAATGGTTGTAAAGCAAGGTACGAAGCCATTGACAGGGCAGGAATATTTAGAAAGTTTAAAGGATAGCCGGGAAATTTGGTTACATGGTGAACGTGTGAAGGATGTCACGACCCATCCGGCTTTTCGAAATTCGGCACGATCGATTTCGCGTTTATATGATGCCATGCATGACCCAAAGTACAAAGATATTTTAACTTGTGAAACGGATACGGGTAGTGGAGGTTATACGCATAGTTATTTCCGGGCAGCACGTAGCGCGGATGATTTAATTAAAGGACGAGATGCTATTGTTGCTTGGGCCCGTCTTACATATGGGCAGATGGGGCGGACACCAGACTATAAAGCTTCATTCCTTGCAACACTTGGAGGGAATCCTGAATATTATTCACCTTACCAGGAAAATGCAAAGCGTTGGTATAAAGAATCGCAAGAACGAAATTGGTTCTTTAATCATGCAATTGTGAATCCACCTGTTGATCGACATAAAGATGTCCATGAAGTAGGAGATGTTTTTATCCAAGTAGAGCGTGAAACTGACGAAGGCCTGATTATTAGTGGCTCAAAGATGGTGGCTACAGGATCAGCTATTACTAATTACAATTTTGTTGGTACGTATGGATTACCGATTAAAGATAAAAAATTTGCTGTTGTCTTTATTGCACCAATGGATGCACCCGGTGTGAAGCTTATTAGTCGTGCTTCGTATGAAATGACGTCTGCAGTTATGGGGAGTCCATTCGATTACCCGCTAAGTAGTCGTTTCGATGAAAATGATGCGGTCCTTGTGTTTGAGCAAGCACTTATCCCGTGGGAAAATATTTTAATTTATGAAGATATGCAAAAAACAACTTCATTCTTTGTAGAAAGCGGTTTCATTAATCGTTTTACTTTCCAAGGTGTCACACGCTTAGCGGTGAAATTAGATTTTATTATTGGTGTCTTATTGAAAGCATTGAAAACAGCGGGCACTGATCAATTCCGTGGTGTACAGGTGCATATTGGTGAAATTATAGCTTGGCGTCATATGTTCTGGTCATTAAGTGATGCTATGGCACTGAATCCTGAGAAAAAAGAAAATGGCACTGTTGTTCCGAATTTAAATGGCGGATTAGCCTACCGTGTATTTTTACAGGAAGGTTGGCCAAAGATTAAAGGTATCATTCAGCAGATTGTAGCGGGGAATTTAATCGTCCAACCATCTAGTGCAAGGGATTTTTTAAATGAAGAATTCCGTCCGACATTAGATAAGCTTTACCGTGGTTCAAATGGTATTGAAGCACTTGAAAAAATTAAAACAATTAAGCTACTTTGGGATGCGATTGGTACTGAATTTGGCGGCCGTAGTGAATTATATGAACGTAATTATGCTGGAAATCATGAAGATATTCGATTACAAACATTATTCGGTGCACAAGGTAGCGGTAAAATAGATGAATTTATCGCGTTTGCTGAGCAATGTATGGCAGATTACGATTTAACGGGGTGGACAGACCCTACGTGGGTTAACCCAGATGATGTGAATTATTTTGCAAATAAATACTGAAAACAATTAGGGGGAATGTTGGATGTCAAATTTTGATGTAGCACAATTAGCGCATGTGGAGCTTTTTACACCAAAGCCAGAGGAATCTTTAAAGTTCTTTACGGATTATATGGGATTACAAATTACTGCACGCGAGGGGCAATCAGTTTATTTACGAGGCTATGAAGATTTTTATCATCATACATTAAAGCTTACGGAAGGAAAAGAGGCTGGGCTTGGCCATTCTGCATGGCGAGCAAGTTCACCTGAAGCATTAGAGCGCCGTGTCGCATCTTTAGAAAAAAGTGGTTACGGAAAAGGCTGGATTGATGGTGATTTGGGTCATGGTCGTGCCTACCAATTCGTCACACCAGATGGACACAATCAAGAAATTTTATGGGAAGTAGATTATTTCCAACCAGCTGAAGATCAAAAAACATTGTTAAAAAGTCGTCCACAAAAGCGTCCATTAATGGGTGTTCCAGCGCGTCGTTTAGATCATATCAACTTAATGTGTAGGGACGTGGCGAAAAACCGTGAGTTTATGTCCGAGCATTTAGGCTTCAAATTACGTGAGCAAATCGTTTTAAACAATGATGAAGAAATTGGCGCATGGATGAGTGTTAGCCCACTTGTACATGAGGTAGCGTTAATGAACGATCAAACTGGCAATAGTGGCCGCTTCCATCATATTGCATTTTGGTACGGCTATCCACAGCATCTAATGGATACAGCAGATATTTTTGTGGAAAACGGTATTCAAATAGAAGCTGGGCCAGGAAAGCATGGAGTGAGTCAAGCGTACTTCATGTACGTGATGGAGCCTGGTGGCAACCGAGTAGAATTATTTGGCGATTCAGGTTACCTAATTTTCGATCCTGATTGGAAGCCAATAACATGGCGTGAAAATGAGTTAGAAGAAGCGATTGTTTGGTATGGCTCTCCATTACCTAATGAATATTTCTTATATGGTACCCCAGATCGAGCGGTAAAAGTTCCAGTGAAATAAACAATAGTAGGGTCATTATAACGTAGGGGTGATTTCCGTTCCGACTGGGCGCTTTGCCGCTGACGCTTCGCTTTCGCGCAGAGCAGAGCTTCCTGGGGGCGTCCGATGAGCCGCTTCGCTTCGCTGCAGGGTCTCGGGGCAAAAGATGTTTTTTGCGCGAAAGCGTAGTGTTAACGCAGCGGCAGCAGCAGGATGTTGGTCACGAAGGCGTTATCACAGGATGTGATGTTCTTAGCCTTCGTTCCCCTATCGCTGATCCCCAAGGAGTCGCCCAGTCTCCACT
>NZ_JALIRS010000001.1 GCF_023337795.1 Lysinibacillus sp. BPa_S21
GAAGTGACGGATAGAAATCAAAGTGACGGATAGAATCGTCAAAGCGACGGATGGAACCACCGAAGTGACGGATAGAAATCAAAGTGACGGATATAATCGTCAAAGTGACGGATAGAGCCGCCGAAGTGACGGATAGAAATCAAAGTGACGGATAGAATCGTCAAAGCGACGGATGGAACCACCGAAGTGACGGATAGAATCGTCAAAGTGATGGATAGAACCGCCAAAAACGTGGATAGACTTGCCGAAGCGGTGATGGATTTTTGCCGTGATCATTTTTGTTTTTCCTAAAAATACAATTGTGTTTTTTGATAGAATTGATTATTATTATAAAATAATTCATCGTAGAAGAACTTCAGAGAAAGAGGCGTAGTTTGAGTGGCAAATAAAGAATTAAAAAGGGGATTAGATGCACGTCATATCCAAATGATTGCTCTTGGAGGCACTATTGGCGTGGGCTTGTTTATGGGGTCTGCAAGTGCTATTCAGTGGACAGGACCTTCCGTGCTCCTTGCATATGCTATAGCAGGTCTATTTATTTTTTTCATTATGCGAGCAATGGGAGAAATGCTTTATATGGAGCCGAGTACGGGTTCCTTTGCAACATTTGGCTATAAATATATACACCCATTAGCAGGTTATTTAACAGCGTGGAGTAACTGGTTTCAGTGGGTTATTGTTGGGATGTCAGAGATTATAGCAGTAGGCACGTATATGCAGTATTGGTATCCTGATTTACCAGCATGGATTCCAGGATTGATCGCCATGGTGATTTTAGGTGTGGCCAACTTTATTTCTGTTAAAACTTTTGGAGAATTTGAGTTTTGGTTTGCTATGATTAAAATAGTAACGATTGTTTTAATGATTATTGCAGGCTTTGGTCTTATTTTCTTCGGGATTGGTAATGGGGGCGTGGCAATCGGATTATCGAATCTTTGGAATCATGGAGGTTTCTTTACTGGCGGCTGGACAGGTTTCTTCTTTGCGTTATCATTAGTAGTTGCAGCCTATCAAGGTGTTGAGCTCATTGGAATTACAGCAGGAGAAGCGAAAAATCCTCAAAAAACTATAACGAATGCGATTCAAAGTATTATTTGGCGTATTTTAATATTTTATATCGGTGCAATCTTTGTCATTGTAACGGTTTATCCGTGGGATGAGTTAGGCACGATTGGTAGCCCGTTTGTTGCAACTTTTGCAAAGGTTGGAATTACCGCTGCGGCAGGTATTATTAATTTTGTGGTCATTACAGCAGCAATGTCAGGCTGTAATAGTGGAATTTATAGTGCTGGACGTATGCTATATACACTTGCCATGAATGGACAAGCACCACAATTTTTTGCGAAGCTTTCTAAAAATGGTGTTCCGATATTTGGCACTGCAGGCGTGCTAATCGGATTGTTTATCGGCGTTATTTTAAGTTATATTGCACCAGGAAATTTATTTGTCTATGTATACAGTGCTAGTGTTTTACCGGGGATGGTTCCGTGGTTTATTATTTTAATCAGTCAACTACGATTTAGAAAAATTAAAGGTGAACAACTTTCCAAGCACCCATTCAAAATGCCCTTTACACCATTTACAAACTATATAACGATTGCCTTTTTAATAATGGTGCTAATCGGTATGTGGATTAATGATGATACTAGAGTTTCACTTATTGTGGGCATTATTTTCTTAGTTCTTGTGATCATGAGCTATTATGTTTTTAGAATTGGAAAAAATCGTCCCGTTAATAAATAATGAAATGTAAAAAGGATGTATTTCTCTACTATGAGATACATCCTTTTTGCTTATTATCAATAGTGGATTGTCCCTTTTAACTACTGTTCTTTGCGCATAATAAAGCTTAAATGTCTGCCAGTCTGTTTATCTTGGCGGTAGGAAAAACCATCTGGGCTAAGAAATGTGCACGTTGAATCAATCGAAATTTGCTTAGAAGGAATACCTGCAAGCTCACATTGTTTTTTGACCGTTTGTTGATTATCGATATGATATTTATTTGTTTCTGCATTGTAATATATAAAATCCTCCGCATAGCCTAGACTATGGAATTTATCGTAAACATCTGCATCTACCTCGAATTTCTGCTGACTGAGTGCCATACCGATTTGTACATGAAAATCTTGCGGATTACAATGCTCATGCTCTATCAAATGCTGGAAAAGCTTTGATGTTACTTCCTTGACAGTGCCTTGCCAGCCTGAATGAACCACGCCAACAAGGCCCTTGACCTCATTATAAAAAATGACAGGGACGCAATCGGCTGTAAAACTACATAAAAGTAAATTAGGCTCTACTGTATAAAGTGCATCGGTATTCCTAATGGCATTGTCCATCTTTTCAGCGCCACGTCCTTTATCCGAAATCGTGACCTTTTGGAAATTAGCACTATGCGTTTGTTGCGTGCATACAAAATGATTTAAGTCGCAATCTAAAGAAGTTGCTAATTTTTTTCGATTTTCTAGGACATCAGCTTCATTTAAACAAGTATGCAGTGCCATATTGTTATGTTCTAGCTCGATGTCATCCTTTAAGGTAGTGCCTGCGATAAATTGGTCATTATCAAAATAAATTTTAGTTTTCATATCATCACCTCGTCTTACTATATATGATTGGTCCATGAATGTATAGGCGCTTACGCTTAGGATTTTAAGAGCTTTCAGTAATTACATATCCTTCTACAATTTTTTTAGACATAAAGAATAGATTTCTTCACATATAGTATCGAAGAATCATAAATGAAGGAAGGTGTAAAAATGACTCAAGAAAAACTTCTATTAATCTGCCATTTTTATATGTGGTTCTTTTGGATTATTACATATATATTAATCATTAAACAAGGCATAAAGGATAAGAGATATGGAATGCCTATGGCCGCAATTTGTGCCAATATTTCATGGGAATTTATTTTTTCATTTATTCACCCAATAAATGACTTGCAAAGGATTCTTACTTTCTTGTGGTTTCTTTTGGATATCTTCATTCTGATGCAATTTTTACTTTATGGTTATAAGGAATTTAAAAAAATTATTCCGAGAAAGGTATTTTATGCATCTTTTTTTATAACACTCGTAGTAAGCTTTTTTACGATTTTAGCGATGATGTATGAATTCGATGATATGGCAGGCATATACGCCGCATTTTTCCAAAATCTGATGATGTCAGGGCTTTTTATCGCCTTATTCATACAAAGAGGAAATTTAAGTGGTCAATCAATGGGCATCGCCGTTTGTAAAATGATTGGAACTGTGTTTGCTGCAGTTGGCTTCTATTTGTATTTTAGAACACCATTAATTACTATTATTTCGCTGGCAATCTTTATTTATGATTGGATTTATATCGTTTTAATCTATAGGTTTTCTGTGAAGTTTGCTAAATGAAAAAACGGATAAAGATGTACCGTGACCTTCTTTTTTTAAACAAATAAAAATGATGAAATGAAACACACTATCAGCAATACACGAATAAGATGTCTCTGTAGTATGAAGATAGGTAGGTGTTTTATTTGAAAAAGAAGTGGATGACCACATTATGTATTCTTTGTACAATTGGGCTAGTTGGCTGCCAGGGGAAAACTGCGGATGACAAAAAGCAAGAACAACAAATGCAAGAGTCAGAGCAAAAAGCTGAGGATTTAAAAAAGCCAGTTACTGCAGAACAACAACCAATAGAGCCTGTCGTTGTTGAAATTATAGATCCTTCAACGAAAGTCATCATACAAACAATTTCACCGAAAGACATGGGCTATGAGCGTGATCAACAATCGTATACGAAACAAATTGAGCAATTAGCGAAAAAGTTGGCGAGAGGGAATGAAAAAACGGCTGGCTATGATAAACGTATGATCCTCGATAAGCTGGACGATCATGGGAAAATAATGAAAGGTAGTCCGTTAATTGTTTTAAAAGAAAGTGAATTAGTAGAAAGAATATTAGAAGCATCGGCTACCGGGGGTAAAGTGGAGATGCCCCTTATTATTACAGAAAGTGGCTATTATTTAGAAGATATTCCTTTGTTAGAAAATGTAGTAGTGGCATCCTATACAACATACTTCAATACCCATGATGTTGGTAGAAATAAAAATATCGAGCTTTCTGCGAAGGCCATCAATAATGTTATCGTTGGAAGTGGAGATTATTTCTCGTTTAATACAGTCGTTGGACCTAGAGATGAAGCGAATGGATATCAGCCCGCACCAGAAATTATTAACAAAAAGGTTGTGATGGGCATTGGGGGAGGTATTTGTCAAACGTCTTCAACTTTATTTAACGCAGTTGATCAAGTACCTGTAAAATTTGTTGAACGGCATCATCATTCTTTAGATGTTGGGTATGTTCCAAAAGGGAGAGACGCTACTGTTTCTTATGGTGGTTTAGATTTTAGATTTCAAAATACAACTAACGTACCGTTTTTGATCAAAGCAAACTATAGTAAAAATTCGCTAACAGTTGAGGTAAGAACTGCAGAGAAATATGTAGAAATCTTGAAAAGGTCGTAGTAGTTTTCCAAAGACACTTTAGCTTAAGGTGTCTTTTTTAAATTGTCATGCTATAGTTAAATTGAGGGATTTTAGTATAATCGTGTTATGGGAGAAGGGGAAAAATAATGCATGCAAAACTCCAGGCAGCAATAGATTCTATCGATTTTTACCAAGTTACATATCCAGATGATGCTTGTATTATAGTGGCTGATACTGAGAAGGTCATCGGCTACAAGCCAGGTAAACAAGTAGACTTAAAGATTAAAGTTGGGGATCCTGTAGTCAAGTATCGTGGAACAACAACTGAAAAGTCTCTAAGCCAAGGAAAGTTCATTCGGGAAGAGCGAGGTTCTGAGGGCTTTGGACTGGCGTATATTGCCTCTGCACAGCCTATTTTTGATGGTGGAAAAGTAATCGGTGTGTTAAGTGCCATTATTTCGAATGAAAAAATGGATAGTATGCGTTTATTAGCAACTGAGCTTTCGAGTGCTGTTGAAGAAATGACCGCAACGAATGAAGAGTTAGCAGTGGCAAGTGTTGATGTATCCAATCGCTTGGGAGAGCTATCCGAGTTTTCGGGATCAATGACTGGCGATATTCAACAAATCAATACGATTGTTCATTTAGTAAAAGATTTAGCTATGAAATCTAAAATTCTTGGATTAAATGCATCTATCGAGGCTGCTCGCTCAGGTGAGCATGGGAGAGGCTTTGCAGTAGTCGCTTCTGAAATACAGAAAATGTCACAAAGTAGTACGGAAAGTGCCGAAAGCATTACAAACCAATTAGAAAACATTAAACATTCTATTGATCAAGTCAATGAATCAGCAAATCAAATCGCAACGTTTACCAAGCAATTTTCAGTGAGTATGTATGAATTAACCGATGCTTATAAAGGAATTAACAGCGTATCAGAAAAATTAATGCATATTAGCGAAGTAAAGGCTTAATCATTATAAAAGGATAATAGCAAAATATTCGCTATTATCCTTTTCGTCTATATGATAGTTAAAATTTCTTGCGGTTTAGCAACTTTGTAATCGGGTTCCTCATGTTGTACAACTTCAATAGCGTCATATCCCCAACCAACCCAAATGATAGGCACACCCGCTTTTTTGCAGGCTACGATATCTCTTTGCTCATCACCAATGTATAAAACTTCTGACGATGTAATGCTTGAGTCCTTTAAAAATTTCTTTATCACTTTATCCTTTCCAAAAATACGGTTTGAACAAAGAACGTCTGATACACAATGGATGCCGTTCATTTTTAGAAATTCTAAAATGTTCTCCTGTGAATTGGAGGAAATAATAAGGATCTTATAACCCCTTTTATCAATTTCCAACAGGACTTCCTTCATACCATCATAAAGATGAACATCATTTAATGACTGGCGATACAAGCGATAAAACTGAGGTAAAATCATGGGCAATTTATACATAGGGAAGTCGAATAATTTACTTCGTTCCGCTATAGATAATTTTTTCAATGCTTCAATTTCCTTTAACTCGATTCCTTTAAATTTATATTTTTGCGCGATTGTATTCCAAGCCGACGCAAACACTGCCGTAGAATCTGCCAATGTTCCATCAAAATCAAAGATAATATATTTCATTACAAATTTTCTCCTTTATCATCTAATTGTAAAGACGTTTCTTTCTTGAAAATGTTACTGCCTATACTAAAAAAAGTGACATGATTATACAGGATATGAAACAAAGTATTACAAAGAACTCTAAATGAGCAATATTTTTTTCTAAATAAATTTTTCTAATGTAAAGCCTTCTGATTGCTGAATTTTCAGATAATTTTATTATGTAAAATTCCTGTCATTCGTTCGCATAGCAAACGAGTGACAGGTACAGTCTATTGTGAAGCATTTTCTGTTTTTTCTCGTTTTTTTGTTAAATAATAGGCATTTACCGAAGATGTAATAGGAATGATCAGTGCGATACCAATCCCTGCACAAAAAATCATAATAATTTCAGTGGCAAATACTTTAGAATTTAAAATTTCACCAATTGAATAAGATAAATCTTTAAACCAAATGAGTAGGCTTAGATATCCACCAAAGAAAGCATAGAATAAAGTATTTGTATCTGTACCTAAAATGTCCTTTCCGATGCTTAAACCTGATGTAAATAGTTTTTTTCTACTTATTGCAGGATTATGGTGAAGAATCTCATGCATGGAAGTGGCAATGGAAATGGCAACATCCAAAATTGCACCAATGGTACTCATAATAATGACGGAGGCTCCAATTTGCGCAAAGTTAACCCCTATATAAAGTGAAAATATGCTAATTTCTTCTGTTGATTCTTCCCCAAATCCTCGAATCATTGATTTTTCCGTAACAAAAACAATGAAAAGTAATAAAACTACAATCGTAATCATTGTAGAAATGAAAGCAGTCATCGTTTTACTACTCATTTCATTTATAAAAAATAAGCTAATCCAACTTATGACGGTACAGGCAATAAGCGTTAATATAACCGGACTATTCTTAGGATTGGTCATTAAAAAGATTGTAATAAAGAGTACCCCAAAGTTCAAAAATAAAGATAGAAAAGACCGTACTCCTTTTTTTCCACCAATAACGATCATCAATATGAATAAAATGGCACTTAACCAAACTAATACATTCATTATTTTGCCCTCTTTCGATTAATGAAAAAAATAGAAGTATATAGACTGATCGGAATCGTTAAAACAACACCAATTCCACCTGCTAGTGCACGAGCTAATTCTAACGAAAGGTTTAAGGAAAGTGTTTGTCCTAATGGATAAGAATTTTTTAAATATAAAATTAACATAGGAATTGAACCACATATATAAACAAAGAACAAAATACTTGTAATTGTTCCCATAATATCTTTCCCGATATCCATTCCTGAGCTTTTCAGTGCTTGGTCAGAGATATTTTCATTTTGTTCAAATAAAGCGAACATTGAGGAAGTCATTGTAATGGAGACATCCATTACAGCTCCTAGTGCCCCAATAAATAGCCCTGCCATAAAAATCACTCGATAAGGTCGCGTTAAAAATTGCATTTCTTCATATCGAAGCCCATTCTCGTTAGTCATCCACAGAACTAAAGCGCTAATCAATAACGAAATAAATGTCCCTATAAGTGTTGCAACAACCGCTGCATATGTTTTTTCATTCAAGCCGTTAATAAGTAGTAAGGATATGACGGTAAATAAAAGAACACATACCCCGCTTATAAATATCAAATTTAAATTTGATTGTACATATAAATCCAATGCGAAGGATAATACAAGAGAGTTTACTATTAAACTGATGATTGAAAATAAACCTTGTCTTTTACCAACAATCAACAACGCAAAAATAAAAATCCACGCTACTATTAAGATGAACTGATCACGTTTTACATCTAAAATAGTCCCCGTTAAATCTCCATTTTTGTCTGTATTTGCTTTAATGGAAACAAATAATTTATTCCCAACATGGTACTCTTGATCGTAGGCACCAGAAGCTGAATACTCATTTGTAAAATGAATAAGCTTCCCTTTTTCTTCCCCATTTTTTAAAACAGCTGTTATAAACTGAGTAGATAAACGATCTTCATTTTCATACATATCTGTTACAGGGTTTGATTCTTTTAATTCCGTTTTTATAACTTCTGCAATTGATCGATCATAAAATGCTTCGTTGTGATAAACGAAATAAACTGAAGCGATAAAGCAAATTACAACAAAAGTATAAAATATAATGTTGTAATAAGATTTTTTTTTCAAGATGTTTTGCAATATAAAACCTCCGATGAGAAAAGGGAACCTAATCATGTTGCGTTATAGTCATAGTTAGTGCTGACACGAACAATGACTCACAATTTTTACTCTGATTTTTTGGTCAAGCAGATAAAAAAGTGCCATTATAAAGTAACGTGCTAATTGAATAGAGGTTCCAAAATAATTTTAGTCATGGCTAATGGCATACTAAGTTAGTTATAGCATAATTAAAATGTGATTTCCAAAAACCTTTAATTTGGATATAAAACAATGTGTAAAATAAGCTCAGGGCAAATTTGGGTACTAGACAGCGCGAGCTTACGAATGCGAAATAAAATATTGAAAAAATTTTGTGAAGAATTATCTGGATAATAAAATAAAATAGTGTTATTGTAAGAAATAGCTAAATAAAAATATCCTTCAGGGTAGGGTGAAATTCCCAATCGGCGGTGATGAAGTTAATTCAAAGTCCGTGAGCGTAAGCTGATTTGGTGCAAATCCAAAACCGACAGTTATAGTCTGGATGGGAGAAGGATAAAAGTATGTGCTTTTTAAATTCGCTTGAGTTTATAAGGTTTATTTGAGTACGCTTTGTTAACTACTTCCCATCGTCTAGTTGGGAAGTAGTTTTTGTTTTATTTGGCTAAAAAATTGAATAGAGTAGTTCTTCGGGGTAGGGTGAAATTCCCAATCGGCGGTGATGAAGCAATTCAAAGTCCGTGAGCGCAAGCTGATTTGGTGCAAATCCAAAACCGACAGTGACAGTCTGGATGGGAGAAGAACGACGAGATGATAGCCTATGGAAAAATTTTATATCCATGAGGTTTATTTGTTGACGTCTTATGTATATGCACTCCCAAACCCCTTAAATCTAAGGGGTTTTTTGTTTGAACAAAAATGATTAAATGAATGAAAGTAGGTGAAAAAATGTTTACAGGAATTGTTGAGGATATTGGCACCGTAAAAACCTTGCAAAGCGATCGACAAAGTATGAAAATTACTGTTATTTCAAAGAGAATGGTAGAGGATGTAAAGCTTGGGGACAGTATAGCGGTCAATGGTGTTTGTTTAACAGTGATCCATTTTACTGAACAAGAGCTAACGATGGATGTCATGCCTGAGACAGTGAGCGCAACAAATTTACAGCAGCTCGCAATTGGAGATCCGGTAAATTTGGAGCGTGCAATGTCAGCTAATGGTCGTTTCGGTGGTCATTTCGTATCCGGGCATGTAGACGGGGTAGGGAAAGTAGTGCGAAAGCGGCCGTTAGCAAATGCAGTCTATATTGATATCGAGCTATCAAAGGAGTTAACGAGCTTCTGTATTCCAAAGGGCTCCATCACAATTGATGGAACGAGCTTAACACTCTTCCACGTTGAGAATAATAGTGTCACAGTATCTTTAATACCCCACACATACAAAGAAACCATTTTAGGTAAGAAGAAGATTGGTGAGCTCGTCAATGTAGAAACCGATTTAGTTGGAAAATACATTTTGCATCAACTTAAGAGTGGACAGGAACCACCGACCATTACAAGGGATTTCTTAGCGCAAAACGGGTTTTAACTTCGCTCAGCAGAAAGAAGTTAAAGCCTTCAGCGGATGTTACGGAATCGGAAAGGAATATGCCGAGGCATTAATTGATTCAACATTTTCTAACAGGAGGTGGCAATAATGCTACATTCAATTGAAGAAGCAATCGAGGATTTAAAACAAGGTAAGATCATTATTGTCGTAGATGATGAGGACCGAGAAAACGAAGGGGATTTACTAGCACTTGCGGAATTTATGACTCCCGAAACCATTAACTTTATGGCGACTTATGGAAGAGGTCTTATTTGTACACCGATTTCTCAGCAACTTGCACAAAAATTAGCATTAAATCCTATGGTAAGTATGAATACAGACCATCATCAAACGGCATTTACCGTTAGTATAGATCATGTAAACACATCAACTGGAATCAGCGCCTTTGAACGGGCAATGACTATACAAAAAATGATAGAACCCCAAGCAAAAGCTGCAGATTTTCATAGACCAGGCCATGTATTTCCGTTAATAGCAAAGGACAATGGTGTATTAGAGCGTAGAGGACATACAGAAGCTACAATTGATTTGGCCAAGCTCTGTAATAGTATTCCTGCGGGCATTATATGCGAAATAATGGGCGACAATGGCAAAATGCTACGTTTTAACGACCTTGTTAAATATGCAGCACAACATCAATTAAAAATGATTTCAATTGAAGCATTAGTAACATATCGTCGTCAACAAATAATGGATGAAAACACAATAACAATATAAAAAAAGGCTGATCACCAAAAGGTATTAATAACTATACCATGTATATAGTTGATTTCCGTTCCGGCTGGGCGACTCGTAGGGATCAGTGTCACGGTGGAGCGAGCATCATAAGTAAAGCGCTCATCGGACACCTCCAGCGCCCAATCGGAAATCAATCAGCATATGGTGATGAGCCATAAAAAGGAGATAAGAAAAATGGGAAACACTTTTGAAGCACAATTAATTGGTACAGATTTAAAAATAGCGGTCGTAGTAGGTCGTTTCAATGAATTTATTACAAGCAAATTATTAGACGGTGCATTAGATGGTTTAAAACGTCATGGTGTGGATGAGAATGCTATCGATGTGGCATGGGTTCCAGGTGCATTTGAAGTTCCATTCATCGCGAAACAGTTAGCTGAAACAAAAAAATATGATGCAATTATTGGATTAGGTACAGTAATCCGTGGTTCAACAACACATTATGATTACGTATGTAATGAATCCGCAAAAGGTATTGCAAATGTGTCACTAACTACAAATGTACCTGTTATTTTTGGCATTGTTACTACAGAAAATATTGAACAAGCGATTGAGCGCGCGGGGACTAAATCAGGAAATAAAGGCTATGACGCGGCAATGTCTGCTATTGAAATGGCAAATTTAAAAAAGATGATTGGATAAATCGTAGATCATAGAAAATAATTCTGAGGAAGTATTTTGAATATTTTTTTAAACCATGGAGAAAATATCCTTAAGTGTATTTATGTTATTACTCATAAATGTACTAATTTGGAGCTGGCTCAGTAGGAGATGAGGGATATTTCTTCAATGGAACAGGAGTTAAATTTGAAATCTTTGAAGTCGCTATTTCAACGCTCTGCTGATGTGATATTTCAAGAGTATTTCTTTCAACAACATAAAGTACATTTGATAAAATGTGAAGCGATGATCGATGAGCGGTTACTGCAGACCGTGATAGTACAACGGGTACAATCATTATTTACGGAAGCATCGGATGAATTGTTAGAGGAACATATACAAACAAATTTACACATTCCTCATCTGCAGAGAATAACAAGTAAAAATGATGCCATGACAAGAGTCTATAAAGGACATGTTTTACTATATTTTGAACATCTGAATTTGTTGTATACAAGTTATATCGCTAAAAAACCAAATCGGGAGCCTAAAGAAACAACTCTTGAATTAGTTGTCAGAGGCCCTAGAGATGATTTTATTGAGGATGTTTTTATCAATATTGCTTTAATACGAAAACGAGTACCTACAAATTCATTAAGTGTTGAAACATACGAACTTGGTAAACGCTCCAAAACAACCGTAGCTGTACTTTATTTTGAAGATGTCGTCAATCAAAAGATGCTTGAGAAAATAAAATCACAGCTGCAACGAATTGATGCGGATATTGTATTTAGTGGGGATTTATTGATGGAAAGAATTGAACAGAGTGCAAAAATCCTTCCTAGACATGATTATACTGGACGCCCTGATTATGCTGTACAAGCTTTAAGTAGAGGGCGAGTGATTATCATAGTTGATGGTGTATCATACGCTGTTATTACACCTGCCAATACAATGTTACTCTTTAAATCCGGTGAGGATAACGAATATCCAATTATTGTAAGTTCGATGGAGCGTATACTCCGAATAATAGCGATCTTAATAAGTATACTTTTACCAGGTTTTTGGCTTGCACTTTCAACTTACCACCAAAATCAATTGCCATTCATTCTATTGGCAACAGTTGTTGAGTCTAGAACAGGCCTCCCATTTCCAACAATTCTTGAAACACTAATGATGCTTTTTATGTTTGAAATATTTCGAGAGGCAAATATACATTTACCCAATGTTATTAGTGGTTCCATAAGTGTTGTTGGGGGGTTGATAATAGGTGACGCTGCTATTAAAGCGGGTGTTACGAGCCCGTCCATGATTGTAGTTATAGCTACTTCAAGTATTGCTGCCTTTACACTTGGCAATCAATCTATTGTATCCGCAATGAGCATTCTCAGGGTAATTATTATTTTAGCATCGGCCTTTTTTGGGTTATTTGGATTCTTCGTTTCGGTGTTTTTCATCTTGCTTTATACTGCCAATATACGGGTTCTAGGTGTTCCATACTTAAATATGGGCGCAGATTTAAATTGGCAGGATATTAAAAAATCTTTAGTTCGCTTATCTCCTTCAGGGTATCGTATGCGACCAAAATTTTTAAATGTACAGGATGAAACAAAGACATCGAGTAAGAAAAAAATAAATACTTAGCATGAAGAGATCAGGTCTTTATAGGCCTGGTCTTTATATGTTCTATTTTCACTTGGAAGCTTTATGATGAATATAGAAAACTGACCACATTAGATCAAAAGAGAAACGAATATTGTTCTTCTTTTTAGTTTACCTTCTAGAGAAGGATCATTAAACTAATGGTTGCGACCTGTACATACGTCCCTCGAAGTAAAAAAATTGTTTTAAAATTTAATCAGTCCCTAACAGCCTATTCAACCTGGGAAATAAGAAGGAAATAGTCAAATAGTAAGTGCGAAAAATGTCGGTTTTTGATAGCCAAAACGCTCATGTAGTGATAAAATGAGAACCAATATTCTTATTTAGAGAGGCGAAGAATTCTGAATTCGTAGGTATTTTACTAATAAATCGGGGAGGTGCTTTTAAGTAGGGCGAGTAGATAGCCAATGCTGTTGAATAATCTTGCGACTTTAAAAGGCAGAGTAAATTACTACGCTAATGATGAAATTTAAATAATAGAATTGTTGGATATAAATATTTCCCTAGTAGAAAGTATACTTTGAATAAGACAACTGTTATTTTTTTTATGCGAAAATTAAGCCCAAACTAAATTAAGGCGATATTTATTTTATAGATGAGGAAGTACCAGTTTGTATGAAAACACGAAAAATAAGACTAATTTTAATACTATCAACTCTCTTATTAGTATTGTTTACAAGTTTAAACATCTTTTCATCCTTTATAAAGATGAAAAAGACAGTAGAAGAGTCAATAGCCAACCAAAGTCTAGAAGCGGCTATTTCTATCGCATCGACTATTGATGTAGAGGCGTACAAACAATTTTTAGATAACCCTGTGGAAAACGATTATTATTGGCAATTAAGAAATTACTTAAATGATGCAAGATTAAAAATAGGTGCCTTATTTGTTTATACATTAGAGATTGATAATCCAAAGGTATCCAAAGCAATGATTATGGGTTTACCACCTGAATCTAAAGGCTTTTATATTGGAATGGACTGTACAGTACCCGAGATGCAAGTGCAAAGAGCTTATAATGGAGAAACATTTATAACAGATGTAATACAAGATTCTATATATGGCTCCTACTTAACTGTTGGTGCACCTATTAAGGATGAAACAGGGAAAGCTATTGCATACCTAGGTATTGATATTAGTGCAGACACATTAAATGGCATAAAGGGAAAAGTGATCGAAGACAATCTTTATGTCTTTATTTTTAATGGTGTACTTATTTTAATCGTTATCGGCTCTGTTTTCTTCTTACAGAGATGGTATCAAAAAGAAGTAGCGAAGGAAGTTGGAGCAACAGAAGATACATATCAAGCAGAAATTAAAACTTTAATCACATCCGTGTCCTCTTTAAGACATGATTTTACAAATCACATACAAGTATTGCATGGATTTCTGCAATTAGATAGACCTGATCAGGCCAAGCAATATTTATCTTCACTATCCAAAGAGGTTCAGACAATTAAGTCTCTCAAATTAAATATTGATCATCCTGGCTTGGCGATATTATTACAAACGAAAAAACTAACTGCACAAAATCATAATATTGATATGGATTTCACTGTCTCGCAGGATACATTTAATAAAATTAAAACAACGGATTTAATCAAAATCTTGTCGAATTTAATAGATAATGCGATTGATGCGACAAATGAATTACCGGAAGAGCAACGAAAAATTACAATTGGCTGTAAAGCCGATGATAAGCAATATGAATTTAAGGTTACAAATACCGGACCAAATATTAAAGAAGCAGGGCAAATATTCAAGCAAGGATTTTCTACAAAGAAACCAGGAAATGGTAAAATAAGAGGGCAGGGCTTGTTTATTGTGAATGAAATTGTTAATAAGTACGACGGTCAAATTTCTATTGATTCATCAAAACATTTAGAGACAACTGCAACAGTAATCATTCCAATAAAGTAAATTTCTAAACTTCCTACAGAAAATTGTAGGAAGTTTTATTTTTGATTGAAAAACAATGCTACTTACGTTGTTGCTTCGCTATAGCACAAAAACGCCTGTGGCTAAAGTTTTTTTCACTATAAATAAAGTTTTTTATGCGAAAAGCTGCTTTGACTTTCACTTTCACATTTTTTGAGCTATTCATTTCATATATTACTAATAATCGAAATGGTATTCTATAGGGAGGGGGTTGAAATATTTGGATAAATCAATCCTTGATTTATTGAAAAAGGGTGGATTCATCTTGTATGCTAGGCATGGTCAAGCAACGGTTGGGGTAGACCAGCCAAATTTAAATTTCCAAGATTGTGTTACTCAAAGAAATTTGTCTGAATTCGGGCGGAGAGAGGCAATTTACTTTGGACAGCTGCTTCGCTATTTTCAAGTTCCGATCCATTCACCGATTGTCGCAAGTCCTTTTTGTCGTACAATCGAAACAGCACAGCTAGCATTTCCGTATGCCTATATCCGAATTGATCCAATAGGGTATGAGATTTATAAATTGGGTGGGCATATCTCTAGCATTGAAAAAACAAATATATTATCAAACCTTCAATCGGTGTTAGAAAGAAAGCCGCCGCAGGGGCTGAATCAAGTGATCATTGCCCATAGCTTTCCCGAAGATGTTGGATTAGGGAATATTGCGAATATGGGAATGGTTATTGTCGAGCCCAAAGGTCCTGGAAATGGTTATGAAATAATAAAAAAATTAACTTTAGAAGATCTATCTTTTTTAGGGAATAGCACAAATTAAACTTCTTTCAGTATGGATGTCGCGGAATGGGTGTTCTTCATTGTAGGCCTAAATACACACAAAGCTGATTCCGCGTACAATTATTTCGAGGCATAATTGATGATAAAGGGATGGGAGAAAAACATGGAAATAAAAACAGTATCACAGTGCACTTTAGAAGAAACTTTAAAAACTTGGAATAAAGGCTTTGAGGGGTATTTTGTACAAATAGAAATGAATGAAGAGATGTTTTTAAATCGACTCGTTGGAGAAGGACTATCGCCAGAGCTTTCAATCGTCGCATTTGAACATAATAATCCCGTTGGTATTGTATTAAACGGCATTAGACAAATTGATGGTAAGAAAACTTCTTGGAATGGAGGAACAGGTATCTCTCCAGACTATCGTGGTAAAGGTATTTCTCGTGCTTTAATGGAAGAAACTATCGCTATTTATGAAAGAGAGAATGTGGAGATTGCAACGCTTGAAGCTATTAAAGAGAATAAAGTTGCTATTGCGTTGTATGAGAAATACGGATATACAATCACAAATCAATTGCTATTTTTAAGTGGCGAATTTGCACCAAAAATAGAGGAGCAAAACGCCATTCATGCGGAAACTATTCGGCCAGAACAGCTACCGTATTTATCCTTTTATCAGGAAGATGTTCCTTGGCAATGTAGCTGGCAAAGTAATAAACAAGGAGAAGCTAAAGTATTTTTCAACATGAATAATGAGGCGATTGGCTATATGTTATATAGAATTGTATTCGATACAGATGGCACGATCGACCACATAGTGCTGTATCAATTAGAGTTATTGGAGAAAGGCACTGTAGACTATATTCCACACTTTATCGCAAGCATTACAAATCACAAAGTAAAACTAGCAACGGTTAACTTTCCATTAAGTAATCCAGCCACGAGTTATTTGATGGAACATGGGCTTGTAGTACAGACAGAGCAAGTGCAAATGAAGAAGACGATGGCTTAAAAGTTGCGAGGTGTTATGGAAAAGTTGAAATAGTAAGCGCCTGTTGTTTCAAATCGTTTTAAAAAGAAGGTGTTTTAATTATGAGGAAGACACTCATATGTAATTTACTAATATTCATTTTGGTAGGTTGTACACCAGCTATAAATACGAATCCAACAGCGAAATCAATTCTTAAAGAACATTCTCAGGCAGATATTCTTCAATATAATAATTTGATTTATATAAATGCTACAAGCTTGGAATCGATGAAAGAAATAGAATATATTAAGTGTAAGAAGATCGGAGAAATTATTAAAACTACAAACTCCTCTAAAAATTTCCAAGATTTTTATGCTACTCAACTGGAAAGCGGAACAGAAATTTACTCTACAAATGATAATAATATTTATACAATCATTGCGGACACAAATGGGCAACAAATACTGTATATGGCTTTGCTTGAAGGCTAGTTAGGTATAAAAGGGCCTTGTTGTGTCTCATTTTTTATCAATACTGAAGAAAAAGCAAGTCTCCGTTTAAAAGAGACTTGCTTTTTTGATTCCATTTACCGGAAAGTGATAAACAAAACTAATATTATATTAATAAAATTGAATCATAAGTGCTTTTTTTAACCAAACTAATGAAAAAGATAAGAAAGGTGATGACATGCAGCAACACCAATATAATGCAGGGGATATCGTCTACATTTTTTATCGTAACCCACATTTTCAAGATATAGCAAATATACAAGAAGCGGCAATAGTCAACAATCCGGATCATCCACATGAGCTGGCACTATTTTTTTGGGAGAAGTATTATCCGTTAACGAACGATATACTAATATATACAAGCGAAATGGATGCAGAGCAAGCGTATCATCAGTATTTCCATTGATGAAGGATGAAAAAATAAACATCCTTATGAGAGAAAACAAATAACAAGTTTTCTCTCTAAATTTTATTTCATAACTAACTGTTTTATATTCCCATTAGATAATATCCTCGACCAAAAAAATATTTAATAACTTAAGGTCATCTATCATCAAACCTGTTTCCTCTAACACTTCTCTTTTTACGGTATCTTCTAATTTTTCTCCTAATTCCATCAAGCCCCTAAAAGTCTTTTCTAATCGAATCAATGTAACTGTCTTTGTTTTAACTATACAAAGACAGGATATAAGCAGATAGCCATTTACACATTGTCTGTATAATCGCAATCTTGATGGTAACGCTAAGCAAAGATAGTATTTTAAAAGGGGGAGAAACGATATGTACTCATTTCAACCGGATTGTTGGTCGGAGCATGAAGAGCTTAAGGTTGTTATGCTCTGTGCACCTACAAACTTAGATGTAACAGATCTAACAATAGCTGAAAATGTTGGATGGAGTGCTACTGTCAATCATGAAAAAGCAATGGAGAATTTCATGGAATTTAAGACAGCGTTAGAAAATGCAGGTGTTAAGGTGATTGACTATTCGAAAGAGCTACCAGATGATATGAAAACAGTAAGTGAGCAACTTATAAATAGGTACTTCGTTCGTGATCTAGCCTGTGTTATAGGAAATAGTTTGTTTCTTGGAGAGGCGGGTAGCTCACTAAGGCGTCCAGAGTATCCACATGCTCACGCATTATTAGAAAAGTGGTTTCCAGAAAAATTAAATAAGCAACCTTCTACTGCTTTAGAATGTGGAGATGTGATGATTCTAAATAAGGATGCTGTGCTGATTAATATTGGCATGAGAACTACTTTAGAGGCTGTGAAAAGTATGAAGGAGCGTATTTTCCAAAAGGGATTTTCGGAAATTGGGATTATTGATTTGCCTAGACGCGCCGATACACTTCATTTAGATATGAATTGTAATGTTGCGAACGCAAATTTAGTAATAGCCAAAAACTTTATGCATTATTTTCCTGTACAAGTGTTCACAGCTCAAACCAGTCGTTTTGAAATGACCGAGCAATTTTTAAATCATCATGGCTTTGACGTTTACTGGCTTGAAAAATATAATACAATCCCTGATATTAATTTTATCAATCTCAATCCCGAAACACTGTTGATTAGTAAGCAATCAACGAAGCAGCAATGGACGAAGCATCCATTATTGCAAAAGAAGAAATTAATAGAAGTTGACGTCTCAGAGCTTGAAAAAGGCGGCGGTGGCATTCGTTGCATGACATTGCCGTTGTTAAGAAAGTAAATAAAAAGGCAGGAGGGTTGATCAAAATGACAGCTAAAACAAGTAAAGGAAGGTTGTCTTGGTGGCAGCTTTCGCTTCTCGGTATAGGTTGTACACTTGGAACAGGATTTTTTCTTGGGACAAGTATGGCGATTCACAAAAGTGGTCCTGCTGTAGTGATTCCTTTTTTGTTAGCGGCAATTGCTACGTATATTGTTTATGATGCTCTTGTTAAGATGTCAGTTGACAATCCTGATAAGGGATCATTCCGTACTTATGCAAAGCAAGCTTTTGGAAATTGGGCAGGATTTAGTAATGGCTGGATTTACTTGATTTCTGAGATGCTCATTATGGGCAGCCAATTGACAGCGCTTGGTATTTTTACGAGGCTTTGGTTTCCTGCACTGCCATTATGGGTTGCTGCATCTATTTATGCTGCGCTTGGATTAGCTGTTATTCTTATGGGGATGAAGGGCTTTGAAAACTTTCAAAATATTTTTGGGGCGTTAAAGGCAGCAGCAGTTGTGATGTTTATTGTCGTAGCGGTTGTATTAATAATAAAAGGATTTAAAACGGAAACAACTACACTAGATGCACTATACGCAAACTATGAAGAATTTTTCTCACAAGGTGTGAAAGGAATATGGCTTGGACTATTATATGCCTTTTATGCATTTGGCGGAATTGAAGTTATGGGTTTAATGGTCATTGATTTAAAAGACCCTAAAGAAGCACCGAAAGCTGGAAAGGTGATGCTTATTGCTATAACTGTCATTTTTATCATCGCTATTATGCTAGCTTTGGCGCTTGTTTCTTGGAAGGATTTTAATATTAAGGAAAGCCCATTTATTACAGCTCTAAATGATTATCACATACCTTTTTTTGCGGACATTTTTAATGGCGTGTTAATTATTGCAGGTTTTTCAACAATGGTAGCCTCTTTGTACGCGGTCGTAACGATTCTCATTACACTCGCAGAGGATCATGATGCCCCAGCCTCTCTAGCGAAAAAAGGGAAAATGAAGATTCCATTTCCTGCATTTCTCTTTTTAGCGAGTGGTTTAACTATAACGATTGTTATAGGCTTCCTTATGCCAGAAAAAATTTTTGAATATTTGGTTACAGCTGCTGGTTTAATGCTAATTTATAATTGGCTCTTTATATTAGTAACGTATATGAAGCTAATGAAACTGTCGAAGTGGGAGCATGTGAAGAATGCAATGGGGATGTTGCTCATTATGGTGACGGTGTCTGGGACGTTAGGAGAAAAAACAAGCAGACTCGGTTTTTTCGTGAGCCTGCTTTTTATTATCATCATCGGAATTGCTACTTGGATTGTCATGAAAAGGCAAAAACACAGTAAACATGTTTAATGTTGTTTATTGTTCTGTGGGAAGTGCAGAGAATATTGCATACGTAAAAAAGGACATTTCGATGGGCTACTTTGATCATCACTTAAAAAATACTGCTTCCATTCATAACTACCTTCTTGCCCGTACCATTTTAAATCAGTATGAGCTGGAATAGCATCGAATTCGTTAATGCGTTGACGAATAAGCTTCTTTAATTTTCGACCAAAGACAGTAGAATCGTTCATTTCTTCAAATATCCAGCGTGGCTGAAATGCCATTAATAACGTAGAAAAATTACGACTCTTACGTAATTTATGTGCGGGCGTTGCACAAGAAACAAAATAAGGCTGACCGTTAAAGCAAAATTCCCATTCATTATGCGATGGGTCGGTTGGGATATCCTTTGGCCAATCAATTTCATCAAATATAGTTAAGTTGTTTAAAACTGTCCAAAATAAATTTCTATAATCCTCAACATTAAAGTTTTTATGCATATCCTTAGGGGTTTTGAAGAAAATGGTATGTGTTGTATATTTACCAAACGTTTTAGCACACTTATCGTATTCCTTTAAGCATCGTGCTAACGTCTTGATCGATTGCTCCTCTCGTGGATCTCCGATAAAACTATAGCGAAGCTCGTTCGATAAAAAACCCATTCTAGCTGGAATGCAGGGAAACGTATTTGCTTCATCCGCAACCATGGCAGCGAAGTCGGTATATGCTGACTGTTGCCATAATGGAAGTGTTTCAAAATGTTCTTCTATCCACTTCTTGTCTAACACTGCTACTTCCACTTATGTCTCCTCCTTCTATACATCTTTATAGTATTAAAAAAAGTACAGATGAGTGACGAATGTATGGCATTTACATTTTCTAAATAGCGAGTATAAGGGTTACTTTAAATAGGATCATTACCATAACGTGTGGTTGATTTCCGTTCCTCTATATCGCTAATCCCCAAGGAGTCGCCCAGCCTCCACTCCAATCAACTTATATGCATGATATACGTTTTATTCAAAGCTAGCTTCTTAGGAGAGAAATACCCAGGTGTGGAACGTTTTCTTTGTCAATTTAATAGATAGTGAAAGACCTGCAATACTTGTCTTGTAGAAAAGCATGGTGGTGCTTTTTATAATTTCAGATTAAAGACCTTTTCATCAAGAATGTTTAATGCATGATGAATGTCCTCTAAATCATTATTAGATGCATGTTGGATAAGCTGTAGAAAGCGATCTTCTATGCTGTCGAATGCTTCCTCCATTATTTTTTCTCCATCCTCCGTAAGGCAAACATAATGCTTTCTTCGATCCTCAGTATCGCTAATTTTTTTAATAAACTTTCTATCCTGTAATTTCCGTAATTCACGGCTTGTATTAGGTAATGACATATGCAGACAATCACTAATTTCAGTAGGTGTAACTGACTGGCTTACTTTTATATATTCTAAAATTTTATATTGTACAGGTGTAATATTATCGATTTTAACGTTTTGAGTTAGTTCGTGCGTTACTTGGTGTACCGCTGCTGTAAATGCTACGAACTGATTAAATAATTCTTTTTTGTCCAAATAAGTTCACCTCTTTACTGACAAGATAACAAAAAACTTATCTTAAAACAATTATCATTTGACAATCAAAAATAGATAGATTACCATTTTGTTATCAAATGATAAGTAATGGAGGATTTATGATGAATACATTAATTATTTATACATATCCCAATCATAAAAGTTTGAATTATGCTTTTTTACAGGAGGCTATTAAGGGCTGTCATGACAATCCTTCCGTAAAGGAGGTTCAAGTTTTAGATTTATACGAGGAACAATTTAACCCAATTTTAGTATTTCATGAGCATAAACGCCGTCGTGATATGTTTCGTGATCCAAAGCTTGAGAAATATCGAGAACAAATTAAGTGGGCTGATAAAATCGTTTTTGTTTATCCGATATGGTGGGGAAGACCACCAGCGATGCTTCTAGGGTATATTGATCAATTGTTTGCGGCTAATTTTGCTTATAAAGATAAAAAGGGGCTATTTCCTGAGGGACTTTTAAAAGGAAAATCAGTGGTGTGCATTTCGACAATGAAGGGGCCAACAAAATATCCACTGTTATGGCTGAATAATGCGCATAAAATATTAATGAAAAGAGCGTTATTCAATTTTGTTGGCATTAAACAAGTGAAGTTTTTTGAATTTGGCAATATGGAAAGTAAGAAGGGGAAACAAGGCAAAAAACTTGAAAAAGTTTATCAATATTTTAGAAAAGTAGCTTACTAGTTCATCTGCCTAATCAGACTCGTGCAGACGAAGATTGAATCTCCTATTCGTTTGCACGAGTCTCATTGATTTCTAACGGCAGTGTTACAAAAAATGTTGTAAATTCAGCAAGCTTGCTTTCAACAGTAATGGTTCCGTTATGCATATCGATGATTTTCTTGACAATTGATAGTCCTAAGCCACTTCCGCCATTCTCAGCAGTCCTCGATTGGTCAGCCTTGTAAAATCGTTCGAATACATGCTTTTGTTGTTCGGTTGTTAAACCGATACCATTATCACAAATGGTAATAGTGATTGAATCTATTTGTTTTGTCATTGAAATTGTAATGGTGCCAGCAACTGGCGTGAATTTAATGCTGTTGCTTAGTAAATTCATCCATACTTGATTCATTAAATCTTCATCAGCCATTAGCGAAATGTTTTCCAATTGCAGATCCATGTCGATGTTTTTTGCTAGCCAATTTGCTTCAAGTGTAAGTACGACATTACGCAATTGCTTATCGAGTCGGTAATGCCTTGGCTCGAATGGGTGATGTTGTGATTCTAATGACGTTAGCTTTAGTAAATTGTCACTAATTTTTGATAGTCGATTACTTTCCATCTCAATGATTGCTAAATAATGCTGTCGCTTATCCTCAGGGAGGTCAATGTTTTTCAATGCTTTAGCAAAGCCATTAATAGATGTTAGAGGCGACTGAATTTCATGAGATACATTTGAGATAAATTCTTGACGCATTCTTTCTATTTCGCCTAATTCGACCGCCATATGGTTGATGCCATGTATTAATTGACCAAATTGATCTTCGTCATCAGTTTTAAGATCTAACTTGACAGTAAAATCACCTTTAGCAATTCGGCTTAATGCATCTACAATTGTATTCCAATAGTTCCGTTGTCTTTTTGATCCTATTAAAAATGTGATGATGACTGAGCAAGCAAAGAGAACAAAAACACCGACTACGGTCCATAATTGAAGCCAGAATCCTTGTGGGTATTTACCTAACCAATCATAAAGCCAAGACGTTATGTGGTAGGAGATAAAAGCAAAGACGATGCTAATGATAAGAAGAAGTATTAAAGTTAAAAAAAGCTTTAAAAAATTTTTTAGTCTTCTCATGAAACAAGTTCCAATCGATAGCCTAGGCCGCGAATTGTGCGAATAGAAAATCCGCTCGTTTCTTGAGGGAAACGTTGACGAAGTCTTTTAATGTGAACATCGACTGTACGTTCATCACCTTCATAGTCGTATCCCCAAATCTCTTCGATTAGCTGTTCTCGTGAAAAAGTTTTTCCGGCATAGCTTGCTAACGTAAATAACAGTTCAAATTCCTTTAAACGAAGTGTTAAAGATACGCCGTTATACAAGACTTCATGGGTATTACGATTTAACTTAATATTGCCAGCTTCTACAAGTTGAGATAAGGAAATATGATATCTTTTAAGGATTGATTTCACACGGACGATCAGCTCTGCAGGCTCAAATGGTTTAACAAGATAATCATCTGTTCCAAGATGAAAACCCTTTACCTTTTGCGAGGTCTCTCCTTTTGCGGTTAACATTAAAATTGGTAGATTATCATTAAATGAACGTATTTCTTCGCATAATTCCCAGCCATCCATATTGGGCATCATGATATCCATTATTACCATATCCACCTTATCAGAATCCAATTTGGACAGTGCATCCACACCATCCATAGCTTCAATTACCTCTAAACCTTCATTTTGTAAAAATACCTTAACTAATTCTCGAATATGCGCATCATCATCTACGACTAATAGTTTTGTCATGCTAACAAACCCCTTCATTATTCCTCTTTAATACGTAATTGTTGCTTGGCAAACTCTCGATACATGTCATGAGTCTCAAATAGAGTCTCATGTGTGCCACTACCGGTAATATGTCCTTTCTCTACAAAAAGTATTTGATCCGCATCTACTACTGTTGAAAGGCGGTGTGCAATTACTAGAGTGGTTCTACCTTGCATTAAATTATCTAATGCTTTTTGAACATAGATTTCCGATTTACTATCTAGACTTGATGTTGCTTCATCTAGCATTAATATTTGAGGGTCACGTAAAAGTGCTCTGGCGATAGAGATTCGTTGTCGTTGACCGCCGGAAAGCTTAATGCCTCGTTCTCCTACCTCTGTGTCAAATTGCTCGGGTAATTCATTGATAAAGTGATCGGCATAGGCCATTTTGGCAACTCTCTCAAGCTCTTCATGCTGCACATCTCTATTAATACCATAGCAAATATTTTCTCGAATCGTACCTGACAGCAGTGCACTCTCCTGCGCAACATAGCCGATTTGACTCCTCCATGAATGCAAGGAGTAGGTGTTGATAGGGGTTTCTCCAAGTGTAATACTGCCATTAGTAGGCTGATAATATCTTTCTAACAGAGAAAACGTTGTTGTTTTTCCTCCGCCACTAGGTCCAACGATGGCCGTCACTTGACCTGGTTCAATGGTAAAATTGATATTCGATAAAATCGGCTCTTCTCCATAAGCGAAATCAACATTTTTTACATAAATCGGCTGATCCACTTTTTCTAATGTGTTTCCTTCAAAAATATTTTCCTCTTCATGTTCAAGTAATGCACTAATTCGCTCTGTAGCACCCATTGCTTTTTGAAGCTGTGTAAAGAACATTGTTAATTGGGTCATCGGCATGATGATTTGGATTAAATATAAAATAAATGCCACCATGTCGCCAGCTGTAAGCTCTCCAGAAGAAACTCGTACACCACCATAACCAATAATGGCCACAAGGACTGACATTAAGACAAACGAAATGAGTGGTGAAATCAGAGCATGGATTTTAGCTTCTTTTAAGCCAAACGTAAAGAGATTTGTAATTCCTTTCATACCACGTTTATATTCTATATTTTCGGCATTTGAAGCTTTTACTAATCGTGTCTCAGGTAAAACTTGATTTAGCACGGACGTAAATTTTGCTGTCTCATCTTGCATTCCTTTTGAAATAACAAACATGCGTCTTCCTAACAACATTAAAATAATCATAGCAAGCGGAACAGCAATCAGCATGACTAAGGTCATTTTCCAGTCTAAAATTAATAGAATAATGATTGACCCAATAATAGAAATAACACCAGATAAACAGTTTGCAAGGTGTTCCGTAATAAGCTCCTTGACAACGGCTGTGTCATTCGTAACACGACTTAATGTTTCACCTGTATCGTTTTCATCATAATAAGGTATTGGTAAATGAAGTAGCTTTCTCCATAGCTGATCTCGTAATCTCGCGACAACATGATGTCCGACACGATTTAAATAATAAATAGAAAGGCCACTTGCAATTGCCTGCGCGATAAAAGCAATACCTAATAAAATAATTTGCCAATAATTAAGTGATTCTAATGAAAAGCCATCGACTAATTTTTTTGTAAATAACGGTACGATAAAGCCTACGCCCGTAGTTGCTAAACTCATAATTAAGGCAATAATTAAAAGCCACATCGGCGGTTCAGCCTGTTTAACTAAGCGAACAAAGCGTCGCCAATCTTTCAATTTAGTAGTATCTTTTTGTGTTTCCTGCAACGTAAAAATCTCCCTTCATTTTCATCAACAATAAAATATGAATCTTAATGTACCATTACTATAGCATGTCATTATGAACTGAATATGAAATGGGCAAGTGATGATGATTATGATAGAGATGTAATCCTAATAGTATGATCTATTCAAATTTTTCAATATAAGTTCCTTTTTTTGGAGAATTATCATATAATGTTATAAACCGACAGTCGGTCTATTAGGAGGGGTAGTTCATACTAATTATGGTGACTAAATGGAGAGGTGCTACACATGGATTTAAATCATTTATTGAAGGAATTGCAATTTATGCAGCAAAGACAATGTTTTCAGTTGTCAATAAAGTTCAAATAAAAGGAGATGAATACCGTAATTACCTACTTTTTACGATACAAAAAATAATTTAATGTCTTAGTCATTACAAATCTACATATTAAATAGGGTTTAAAAAGGAAGGGGTTTAATGAAATGGAAACACAGATTAAAAGAAAAGGTTTTTCAAAAGATTTTAACCTTATGGTGATTGGGCAAATTATTTCTATTTTAGGGTCTGCACTTTTAAGGTTCGCCTTATCACTTTATGTACTAGATATTACGGGGCGTGCAGATCTTTTTGCAGTACTATTTGCGATATCGAGTGTCCCTATTTTGCTTGCGCCGCTTGGGGGAGCGATTGCTGACAGGTTTAATCGACGCAACTTAATGGTGATTTTCGATTTTACGAGTAGCATCATTGTTTTTATTTTCTTCGCAATGCTAGCATTTGGTAATAGTTCTGTATTTCTTATTGGTGTTGTGATGGTGTTACTTTCTTTTGTTAGTGCTATGTATGCACCGACAGTGATGGCCAGTATTCCAGTACTTGTGGAAGAAGAGAAGCTTGAGCAAGCCAATGGCATTGTAAATGGTATTCAATCATTGTCTAGTGTAGCTGCTCCCGTATTAGGAGGAATTCTGTACGGGTTGATTGGCTTAAAAGTCCTTGTTGTATTGAGTGGTGTGTTCTTTTTTCTTTCTGCCATATTAGAGATGTTTATTCATATACCCTTTATGCAACGAGAGCAGAGCGAGCATATTATTCCGACACTTGTCAATGATTTAAAAGAGGGCTTTAGTTATGTAGTTAAGCAATCTTTTATATTCAAATGTATGGTTTTAGCGGCATTACTAAATTTATTATTAACACCTTTATTTGTTGTGGGTGTCCCGATTATTCTCCGTGTTACTATGCAAAGTAGCGATACACTATATGGGGTAGGGATGGGGTTAATCGATTTTGCCACAATCTTAGGTGCTTTATCAATGGGGTATATGGCGAAAAAAGTGGGGATTAATAATTTGTATTTTTGGGTTTTTATCACTGCCTTATTGATTGTTCCAATGGCTCTAGCGGTTACGCCTTTCATGCTTAATATAGGTTACTATCCTTCCTATACTTTATTTGTTGGTAGCGCACTCATTATTGCTATGATTCTTACCGTTATTTCAATATATGTTATTACACTAGTACAAAAAGAAACCCCTAATGAAAACTTAGGAAAGGTCATGGCTATTATCATTGCCGTTTCACAATGTATGGCACCAATTGGGCAAATACTGTATGGCGTATTATTTGAAGCATTTAGTGTTAAAGTCTATGTTCCTATTTTAATAGTTAGTATTGCTATGGTAGTGATGGCCATAGCAACAAAGAGAATTTTACGATTTGAAAAGAGCGAGGCAACAAATTGATTCACTTAGAAATACAATACAAATAAATAAGAATCTCAATTTATTAGTCCCTTAATGCTCCTTACAAGGGGCTTTTTTTGTGACTAAATCATTTAGTTTACTACATAAAATGGAAAAAATACTTGACCTTCAAGTTAGTTGAAGGTTTACATTGGGTTAAGAGAGGTGTGATGATTTGAAAAAATATATGACCATTCAAGAATTCTCTGAAAGAACAGGTATAGCCAAAAGCACATTACGCTTTTATGAAACCAAAAATTTACTGTTACCGGAGGGAAGAAGTTCAAATGGCTATCGAGTGTATGCGGATAGTCAAATTGCAACAGTAAAGTTAATATCCACTTTGCGATTAGCAGATATATCTATTCATGAAATTCAAAATTATTTACTCGAGCAGGATGAAACGACTCGTCAGGAAATGATGAAAACGTGGATTCAAAATATGAAGCAAAAGCGGGATCTGTTGGATATTAGCTTACGCTATTTAGAAAGTGACTCTATACGTGATGATATTTATTTGATTGATAAAAATAATGAAAAAATTATTTGGTATACAGCTGAATCTACAACGGGTAAATTTGGAGCACACTTTGAAAAAAGAGCAAACGAATTAAAACAATTAAATATTAGCATTAAAAGTTATTATTTAAACTATTTATCAGGTCAAGATGTTATCAAAGCTCAAATTGGCTTTGGAGTTCCAGCAAATACAAAATTAAATGATATCGCTGACAGTGATTTTATTGAACATATGCCTTCTTGTATATGTCTGGCATTACCGTTTAAAGAACAAATGTCAACGATCAAGGAAGGGTACATAAAATTACTTCAATATGCGCTTCAACATAAATGGGTACCGATACGCTCCATTCTTGAGTGGTATCGAGGTGATGACTTTACTCAATTAGATTTATTATTGCCTGTTATACAAATTGAGTAGTGGTGGAAAGAAAGATTAGGGACGGTGCAATATGAAACGATTCATTCAATTTAGTATAAAAAATGCTTTAACCATGTTATTAGTGGTACCTCTTATTATTGTGGGGGGAATTTATTCATTACAAACTTTACATATTGAAAAATATCCGAATATCGATATTCCATATTTAACAGTAGTTATTCCATATCAAGGGGCCTCACCCGAACAAGCGATGAATGATATTGGGGAGCAAATGGAAAGAGAGTTTATGAAACTCGAAGGGAGTAAAAATGTTTATACAAACGGTGTTGCTAATGCCGTCTATTCAACGATTGAATTTGACATGACAACGGATATGAAGGAAGCAGAGCAGCTCGCGAGGAGAAGTGTAGATAAATTACAGTTGCCTAAATTTGCAGGGGAACCGAGGTATGAATTAACTAAACCTGGTGGAAATCCGATTGTATTCTCACTAGGTATATATGCTACAGATAAAATTGACGAAGTTCAAACCTTTGTAAAGAATACTATAATTCCACAACTTACTGTAATAGAAGGTATAAGTGATATAGAAATCGATGGAACAACGGAAAAGTATATCTATATTCGCCTTCTGCCTCAAAAATTGATGGCAAAAGGAATTACATTAGATGATGTTCGAGAAACTATTTTGGCTAATAATCTATCAATGCCGACTGGGGACATCTCCATTTCAGATGAAGTATTGCCAGTGCGAATAAATAGTGAGCTAAAATCAATTGAAGAAATAAAAGAAATAAAGGTTTTTTCTAAAGAAATAAGTGCGCCAAACATTGCAAGCACGAATTTAGGCGATATAGCTGAAGTTTCATATGAAAGTGACTACACAAATAATTTGACACGCATTAATGGTAAACAGGGGATAAGTTTCAGCATTATTCCTGAAGGTGGTGCTAATACAGTAGCAATCGTTGATCAAGTGAAAAAAGTAATAAATAATTTAGCTATCCCGGAAGATTATAAAGTCGAAGTCTTACGTGATCAATCCATAGAAATTAATCAATCGGTCCATTCTATGTTACGTGAAGTATTTTTAGGGGCAGTAATGACTATCATCATTACCTTATTATTTTTAAAAAATATTCGTTCGACAATTATTGCCGTCATCTCCATACCGGTCTCGATATTTGCATCATTTCTTTTGTTGAAGGCACTGGGATATACATTAAATATTATGACCCTTGCTGGTATCGCTGTAGCAGTTGGACGAGTTGTTGATGATTCAATAGTCGTCATTGAAAATATATTTAGAAGAGTAAGAGCTTCAAAAGAACGAAATGTAGAATTAATAGAGCAAGCTACAAGCGAAGTAGCATCTGCCATTACTTCCTCAACGATAACAACTGTTGCTGTTTTTTTACCACTTGCTTTTGTGCCAGGAATTGTAGGTAGTTTTTTTAAGCCACTTGCATGGACAATTGTTATTTCTTTGTTGATTTCATTAATTGTTGCTGTAACCATTGTGCCGATATTATCAAAGGTCTTTTTATTAAAAATTACTCCTAAAGAATCACATGAAAATAGACTTCAAATTTGGTATCGAAACAGTTTGACTTGGGTTTTACATCATCGTTTCATTACTTTAACTGTGGCATTACTAACTTTGATAGGTTCTATTTGCATTATTGTACCGAGACTTGGGACAACCTTCCTGCCACAAGAGAAAGTGAACGATTTCAAAATCGAAATGACAATGGCGAAAGGTACTTCTTTAAAGAAAACCGCTGATGTCGTAAGTAAAGTAGAAAATATTTTATTAGATCGAAGAGACATTAATCTTATCAATACAAATATTGACGATCAATCTGAAAGAGCGACCATTGCTTTCGTAGTCGATGATTCTGTAGGGAATTTGACCGACTATGTAAATGACATGCGAGTTCAATTAACAACGATAACTGAACCAGAGGAAATGACAGTTTCAAGTATTGGTGGAATTATAGAAGGGGCAGAAAGCAGATACACTCTCGTTGTCAATGGGGCAGATTTTGAAGATATTAAAAAAGCAAGTAAACAGATGACAACTGCTTTAAAAGAAGTACAAGGAATGGACGATGTGACAACATCTTTAGAAGGAGAAGTACCTGAAATCGTTTTTGATTTGGATGACCAAAAACTTGCTGAAAAAGGAATCACTCCAGCTATAGTTACACAAAGCCTTCGGACACTTATCAGTGGGGATGTAATAACGACCATGAGAGTTGAAGAGGAAACGAGAGAAGTAAACCTAGGATTGAAAATAGATGAGGTTACATCTCTTGAAGATTTAGGGCAGCTCCAAATCAGTAATGCAATGGGAATGCCAGTCTTTCTTCATGAATTAGGAGAGTTGAAGAAGGTTAATCATACGACTTCAATTACTCATTTAAATGGCAATGAATATGTCATGGTGTATGGAACTATTACTGATGAAAAAGTAGGAGATGTGACTGCTCAAGCAGATAAAATCATTCATCATTTACAGCTTCCAGAAAGTATTAGCTACTATAAGGAAGGTGTATCCGCATCGATGGATGATGGTTTTAAAGAGTTGTCGATTGCCATAGCAATTAGTGTTTTTTTAGTTTATTTGGTTATGGTTTTTACCTTCAAGGAAGGAAAAGCACCGTTTGTTATCTTGTTTGCTATTCCATTTTCTATTATTGGTGCATTGATTGGACTTTATATGATGAAGGAACCAATCGGTATGCCAGCGATGATCGGTTTACTCATGTTAAATGGAATTGTTGTAACGAATGCGATTGTTTTAGTTGATAAGGTGAAGCAATTTGAAAGATGTGGTATGACCAAGCAAAAAGCTTTAATTGAAGCAGGGGTTATACGTATTCGTCCAATTTTGATGACGGCTATTGCAACAATGGGTGCATTAATCCCAATGGCTATTTCGAATGAAACTGGGATGATATCAAAATCTCTTTCTGTTGTAGTGATAGGTGGACTATCTACATCTACTTTTTTAACATTATTTATCGTACCTATTCTTTATAGTCTTTTTAAAAAGAATGAAAAAAGCATATAAGAGGCTGGCACAAAACTGAATAAACTTTAAAAAGCGCGAGAAAATTATCATTTCTAAAAAATTGTTTTCTCGCGCTTTTTTAATATGAAATTTTTAGATTCCAAAATCCTTATAATTGTGGTATTAGTACCATCTTCTCCGACGCCTAGGTGATATTCTTTGGCGAGGTTGAAACTCAGTAGTCGGGAAGATTGGCTGAGGAATACGTTCAATATCAGTAATTGGATGTTCCACGAGTTCTGCTCTTGAATAAGGAATAGTTGGGGTATTGTTCAAGAGTGGTGTTGATACCTGATTATATTCCACATTGTCTTCTAAATAGTCTGTTTCTGTTGAACGAGTAATGTTTTGGGTACTAGTTAGAAGAGGAATAGTTTGTGGGTTATAGTCTATTTCATCTGTTGGCAAAGAAGCTTGAGCGTATTCTACTATTTCTTCTGTTGGAGTGATGTATTGCGTATTATGAAGGAGAGGTACAGTGTTCTCATTATTTCCGGTAACAATAGTAGTAGAGTCGTCATGATGCTGTTCTGGAGAATGCTTTGTTTCATGGTGCTGGATGTCAGCATGTTGCTGTTGCACAGGGGGAACGTCCTCCATGACGAGTATTGGTCGCATCATATCATGATCTTCATGCTCTAATAAATGGCAATGCCACATATAATGACCGACATGATCTTTCCAATGCATAATAATTTTCGTAACTTTGCCTGCCTCCGCTTTTACAGTATCCTTCCAACCTTGTTCGTAGTCGTGCGGTTCTTCAGGGGGACCTGTAAATTCTAGTCTACCTTCATTTTGATATAGCTCCATATCGAAAGGACGTCGTTCAAGTAGTTTAAATTGAATTAAATGCAGATGAATAGGGTGATCAAATTGAGTGGCGTTCATAAAGTTCCATATTTCTATACTATCAAGTGCAGGCTTTTCAGTAGTAGGATCATGATACATACGATTATTTAATAATAACATTGGTCGACCAAAATCATCTCTTGTAGCAGTTAATGGTAAATGTCTCTCGATATGTGCATCGTGTGGATGTAAATCCATTGATACTGCAAGTCGCTCTGGTATTTCACTAGTATCCTCACATTTTAAAGGAAGACACACTTTAAACTGCATGATGACACTTGTATGTTCATCAATAAAATCTTCATTTGAATTGACTAACGTTATTTCTTGACCTTCGCATTTTGAAAAATCCACCATGACATCAGTTCGTTCAGCAGGCAATAACTCAACAGATTGAATTTCTCGGGGAGCTGTTAAAAAGCCGCCATCTGTTCCGATTTGTATCATCGGCTCACCGTTTGAAAGGCTAATGACATAACCTCTACTATTGGAGCCGTTAAGAAAACGAAATCTATATTTACGAGGCTCGACATTTAAATAAGGCCAAACCTTACCATTTACAACGATTGTATTACCAACAAAGCCAGGTGTAATAGATGGATGTACCGAAACGGGGAATGGTGGTTCATCTGGATAGAAAAGAGAGCCGTCTTCATTAAACGATTTATCTTGAATTAAAATAGGGTACTCATAGTCACCACAAGGTAAGTTAGAACGCTCTTCTAGTGTATCCCTAAGTAAATAAAAACCTGCTAATCCTGCATAGACATTTAAACGGGTTAGCGCCATTGCATGATCATGATACCACAGAGTTGCACCGGGTTGATGATTAGAATATTCATGTATCTCTTTCCTAAACTTTGGGCCAGTTTGGGCATAATCTCTTGTATACCATGCCTCTGGGTGACCGTCACTCTCCCAATCGACATTTGCGCCGTGTAAATGTGTAACAGTTCTTACTTCTTGGGAATCATTTGCCGTATGAAGTGAAAAATCAACTGGTAAAAAATGCTTTAAGGGCAATTGATTTTTATATCGAACATAAATACTTTTGTCTTTTCTAGCTTCAATAGTCGGTCCGGGATAAAGCCCGTTATAGCCCCAGATTATTGATTTTGGGAAATCTTTGTGGAAACAATGCTCGGCTTGCATCATTTTTAGTTCATAATAATCTTTTCTCTGTTGGCCCTTATAATATTTAGGTTTAGCGGTAACCGGTTTTGGCAGTTCATCTACAAATTTTGGTATTGTTGTTGGATCTGTAGGATTAACTTCTTTAGTCAAAACATCACGTCCCTTTTCCAATTCTTAAAACTGCTCATTACCTCATCATATGGGTAAAAACAATGAGGAACAAGGACAATAATGGAGAAAATCGGGCTAATAAAAAATATCGACATTTAATCATCAGTAGGAGTTTAGAGCAGGCAGGTCAAGTAGATGCTTGTATCACGCTAAAAATGATGAAGATGCGAACTGTATTTTATGTTTTTATCATTGAGTTTTTAGCGGCAAATTTTACTTCTTATTTGCAATTGTGAATAGAAATATTAACATTGAAAGAGTTACCCTTTTTAAGGGCTAAACTAAAAAGAAAAAGATAACTACCCGTATCATTTGAAAACGTTATCCTATCAACGTACAATATATGAAATTAAGAAACACGACAGCACAAAATTGTTGTATAATGTTCTGGTATGAGGAAAGAAAGCAGGTTGACAAAAATGGAAAGCAAAATGAATGTACACGCAGTTATAAACATGCAAAAACATCGGGCATTCGTGTTAAAGAATAAGCTAGATGTGAAACTTAAGGTGAAAATATGAAAAACTGGTTGATTTTCATTTCTGTCTTTATGGTTTCATTGTCACTTGTCATTAGTATTTTAGTACTCTGGAAAGCCGAAGCTCCATTCCAGTCAATTGAAGAGCAAGCTGAACAGTTGGCCCTCGATGCCAAAGCCCTCGCAATTGTCTCGGAGTCCTACACTTATAATGGCAAACATTCGTATGTCACTGTGTTCGGGGTAGATGAAAATGGTGATAAAAAAGCTGTCTTTGTTCCGACGAATCTAGAAGCTGATTCAATGAAGGACGTATTTTTAAAAGATGGTATTACGGAAAAGGAAGCATTATCGGTTTTAAAAAAGGAAGGAAATGTACAAAACATCCTTAATGTAAAATTAGGCTATGAGGAACCAGGTGCTGTTTGGGAAATTACTTACCTAAACGATCGCGATAAGCTCAATTATGTCTATATTATGTTTAAGGATGGCGACTGGTGGAAGCGCATTACGAATTTATAAGAGGAGTAGATCCCGTATGAAAAACTTATTAGCAAACCGTGTAAAAACTTTAACACCTTCTTCAACTTTAGCAATTACTGCGAAAGCAAAGGCGTTAAAAGAGCAAGGTATTGATGTTATTGGCCTAGGCGCAGGTGAGCCAGACTTCAACACGCCACAAAATATTTTAAATGCTGCCATTGATTCGATGGAAAAAGGTTTAACAAAATATACCCCTGCAGGCGGTCTTCCAGTACTTAAGAAAGCTATTATCGATAAACTTCAACGCGACAACAATCTTACATACAAGCCGAATGAAGTAATTGTAGGTGTTGGTGCAAAACATATTCTTTATACTTTATTCCAAGTTATTTTAAACGAGGGCGATGAAGTTATTATTCCAATTCCTTATTGGGTATCTTATCCTGAGCAAGTTAAATTAGCGGGCGGTGTACCTGTTTATGTTGAAGGCACACGTGAGCAAGGCTATAAAATTACGGCGGATCAATTAAGAGCTGCTGTGACAGATAGAACAAAAGCAGTTATTATTAACTCTCCTAGCAACCCATCAGGTATGATTTATTCTCGTGAAGAGATAGCTGAAATTACTGCTGTTGCAGAAGAAAAAGATATTTTAATCGTGTCAGATGAAATTTATGAGAAGCTTGTATACAATGGTATTGAGCATTTTTCAATTGCTGAAGTATCTGAAGCAGTGAAAGCACGTACAATCGTTGTAAATGGTGTTGCAAAATCACACTCTATGACAGGCTGGCGTATCGGGTATGCTGCAGGGGATGCAGACATTATTAAATCAATGACTGACCTTGCATCACACTCTACATCAAACGCAACAACAACTGCACAATATGCAACAGTGGAAGCGTATAATGGACCACAAGATGCAGTAGAAGAAATGCGTCAAGCATTCGAATCTCGTCTCGAAAAAATTTATCCGCAGTTAAGCGCAATTCCTGGCTTCAACGTTTTAAAACCTCAGGGTGCATTCTACTTATTACCAGATGTTGCAGAAGCTATGGCTCATACTGGCTATGATTCAGTAGATGCATTCGCTGCAGATATTTTAACAGAAGCAAACGTAGCAGTGATTCCAGGTTCTGGCTTTGGTGCACCAACTACAATGCGATTATCTTACGCTACATCTTTAGACTTATTAGAAGAGGCAGTCCGTCGAATTGATACATTTGTAAAATCAAAATGGCAAGACTAATCCTTTTAACATTTTTCAGCAGAAGTCGCCCACCTCTATAGGTGGTGAGATGAATGCGAATGTAAGCTATTTTTCAGAGGGAGTCCAAACGCCCGCTGAAAGAAGTTAAAGCCTCCGGCGGATGTCATGGAATCGGAAAGGAGTTCTTTGTGCAAGCACAAAGCCGATTCCAGACGCAATTATGCCAAGGCACAATTGATTGAACTTTGGAGGATTTCTATGAAAAAAATTATGATTCAAGATATGCCAAAGCATATCGGTGAAACCGTCAAGCTAGGAGCTTGGTTAGCAAACAAACGATCAAGTGGGAAAATTGCCTTCTTGCAATTACGTGATGGTTCTGGCTTTGTTCAGGGCGTTGTTGTAAAAGAAGAAGTAGGCGAAGAAATTTTCGCCATTGCAAAAGGTATGTCCCAAGAAACGTCAATGTACATTATTGGAGAAGTTAAAGCAGATGAGCGTTCAAGCTTTGGCTGTGAAATTGCTGTAACTGGTATTGAAGTACTACATGCTGCAACTGATTTCCCTATTACACCGAAAGAACACGGTCCTGAGTTTTTGATGGATAACCGTCACTTATGGCTTCGTTCTCGTAAGCAACATGCGATCATGAAAGTTCGTAACGAAATTATTCGTGCAACTTACGAGTTTTTCAACAACAATGGCTTTACAAAAATGGACCCACCGATTTTAACGGGGTCAGCTCCAGAAGGTACGTCTGAGCTATTCCACACAAAATATTTCGATGAGGATGCCTATCTTTCTCAATCTGGTCAACTTTATATGGAAGCGGCGGCAATGGCATTAGGTAAAGTATTTTCATTCGGTCCGACGTTCCGTGCAGAAAAATCTAAAACACGCCGTCACTTAATCGAGTTTTGGATGATTGAACCTGAAATGGCCTTTGTGGAATTTGAAGAAAACTTAGAAGTGCAAGAACAGTATGTAGAGCATATTGTGCAATCAGTTCTGGCAAACTGCAAATTAGAATTAGAGCGACTTGGTCGTGATACATCAAAACTTGAAAATATCAAAGCACCATTCCCTCGTATTTCTTACGACGATGCCATTAAATTATTACATGAACAAGGATTTGATGATATCGAATGGGGCGATGATTTCGGTGCACCACATGAAACGGCAATTGCTAATTCATTTGACAAACCGGTATTTATCACTTGTTACCCAGTAGGCATTAAGCCATTCTACATGCAACCACATCCTGACCGTGATGATGTAGTATTATGTGCAGATTTAATTGCACCAGAAGGCTATGGTGAAATAATTGGTGGTTCTGAGCGTATTCATGACTATGATTTATTAAAATCACGTCTTGAAGAGCATCAATTATCTTTAGAGGCTTATGCATGGTATTTAGAGTTGCGTAAACAAGGCTCTGTACCACATTCTGGCTTCGGCCTTGGATTAGAACGTACAGTGGCATGGATTTCTGGCACGGAGCACATTCGTGAAACGATTCCATTCCCACGTTTACTAAACCGCTTATATCCATAAGTAACAACTAGTTTGGTTTAGGTTTTGAAAGTGTAAAATGAAAAAAGTCGCGTAGTGATGTATCTACGCGGCTTTTCTACTTACGATGGAAAAAGGAGTCAAGTATAATATGAGCACAAATAACGATCGACTCCGTACATGGACTGAGCAAAGAATGATTCAAATTCCTCAGCTTTTTTTTCAGTTTTATAAGGAGTTAAAAATTGAGGATGATGAGGCACTTATTGTTATGCATTTACTTGCGTTCCATATGGAGGGGAATGATTTCCCAACGCCTAATGACCTGATGAATCGTCTGACGATGCCTGACAATGATATTTCTTCACGTCTACAGCGATTAATGCAAAAAGGTTTCCTTGAAATAACAAGCGACGTCGATGCAAATGGCAAGCTATATGAAAAATATTCGGTATACCCACTATGGGAGCGCATTATGCAGATGATTGAAATGAAGGAACATCAAAAATCAGCGGCTTCACTTCGACAAGAAGAGGGGGAGATATTCCGGTTATTTGAAGAGGAAATGGGACGACTTTTATCTCCTTTAGAGCTAGAAAAAATCGGATCTTGGTTAGATGAGGATAAGCACAGTCCAGCGCTTATTAAGGAGGCACTTAAGGAGGCTGTTTTTGCAGGCAAGCTAAGTATTCGTTATATAGATCGGATATTACTGGAGTGGAAAAAGAAAAAAATTACAACACCACAGGCTGCACAGAAGCAAAGCGAGCAGTTCCGGGAAAAACAAACCTTTAATCGACCACCAGTCCGAACGATGCAGCAAGAAACGCAATCGACAAATAAAGTACCATTTTATAATTGGTTAGAAGAAAGAGAATAGGGGGCTTCTGTATGTTAACAAAAAAACAATGGGAGCATTGTCTAGCGGAAATGGATCGTATGTTTCCTGACGCACATTGTGAGCTAGTACATGACAATCCGTTTGAACTGACTATTGCGACGTTATTATCGGCACAGTGTACGGATGTACTGGTTAACAAAGTAACGAAAACATTGTTTCAAAAATACAAAAAGCCAGAAGATTATTTAGCGGTATCCTTAGAGGAGCTGCAACAGGATATTCGATCCATTGGCCTGTATCGCAATAAGGCAAAGAATATTCAAGCATTATGCCAAAGGCTATTAGAGGAATACGAGGCCGAAATACCTGCAAGTCGAGAAGCACTAGTGACATTGCCCGGTGTTGGTCGTAAGACGGCTAATGTCGTGTTGTCTGTAGCTTTTGACATTCCTGCTCTTGCAGTGGATACGCATGTAGAGCGAGTATCTAAACGATTAGGACTTTGTCGCTGGAAGGATTCAGTACTTGAAGTCGAAGAAACAATTATGAAAAAAACACCGATGGACAAGTGGTCGAAAACACATCATCAGCTAATTTTCTTCGGTCGTTATCACTGTAAGGCTCAAAACCCTAACTGTCATACTTGCCCTTTGCTTGATGATTGTAGAGAAGGACAAAAGCGATTAAAAAAAGGGCTGGTGAAGGAAGCGTGAATGTAGGGGCAATCGAAAAGGAAAAAATAGATGCTTGGTTTGCAGAGTGGATAGAATTAGAAGGCAAAATTCATGCAGCTCATGATGCAAGAAATGGTGAAGCAAAAGGATTGATGGAAAAGGCTATTTCATTGTTTGAGCACTTAGTACAAGAAGCAGGCGATGAAGTGTTGCCCATTAATGGTGTAGAACGACTAACCTTTATTAAAGCAAAGCCTGGTCAATATGCTTGTTATCGTCAGCTCGATGAGTTATTTAAGGAAACAAAAAAACGAGCAGCACGGTTACGTTTACAGGCTGCTAAAAAGTAATGCAGACGTATCATCTCAGCAAACTGAGCGAGGGCACTGAAAAATTCCATATCATCTCACTTCGCGAGGTATTCAACGATTAAATCGTTGAATACCTCGCTTTTTTCATTTGGCACTGTGACCCTCCTGTTGTTTTCCGAAGCATTCCGCTCGCTTTCCGCGGGCGAGCGTCGAGCCTCCTCCTACGCTTCGCTACGTGAGGGGTCTCGTCTGTCTCGCTTTCCCGCAGGAGTCGAGCGATGCTTCTCCAAACAACGCAATGTATCATACTTATTTTAGTCACGCTTTCCTTTAAAAGAATTGTGCAGGTGATGCCCCTGATGATTTCAAATCAAGAAACCCTTAATTTAAGTCCATACATGGCGCATTACGGAGAATATTGTTTAGACAATGGACGTAATTCCATTCCTCCAATTCGCATGATTTTGTTTGAATAAAATTGCAATTTACATCTTTTGTTGTTTTCCGAAGCATTTCGCTCGCTTTCCGCGGGCGAGCGTCGAGCCTCCTCCTACGCTTCGCTACGTGCGGGGTCTCGTCTGTCTCGCTTTCCCGCAGGAGTCGAGCGATGCTTCTCCAAACAACGCAATGTATCATACTATTATTTTAGTCACGCTAATAAAAGAATTAATGTGCAGGTGGTGTCCCCGATGATTTCATATCAAGAAACCCTTAATTAAAGTACATACATGGCGATCTATGATATTGTTGTGCCAAAAGATAATATACTTCGCCCAGATCAATGAACTTATTGATTCTCAAAGGAACCACAATTACCAAAGCTGAATGTCTTAAAGAAGTCGTGGAAGATTTCCAAGAACATTTAAATTACTCTTCTGATGCGGATGCGCGAAAAGGGCATAAAACGGCGGAATCCTCTTTCTTCGGGTACAAGACATATTGCGAGAGTGATAAACGAATTATTACAGCGGCTGTCATTACAACCATGAAGAAAACAATGGGAAATATCTTCTTAAAATAATTGAAAAAAGCACACAAGCAGGTATGAAAATTACAATGCAAAGTATGTCTAATGAGAGAGGACTGTTTTCAAAAAGGGCGCAAAGCGTAAAACGTATTCTGTCACAATCAAGTCAGATACATATGTCGAACAAGAAGCATTTCAAAATACGGAAGCATTTAAGCAGTTAGCTGCAAATCGCTACAAAGTAGAAGCCAAGAATAGTGAATTAAAAAACGGACACGGGTACGATACGTGGTCTATTTGGCATCGAAATTCAAGGTGTCACAACGATTTGAAATGGATATTAAAGCTACTAAACGAAAATAAATAAGGAATAGAGACAGAAATAAGGCACTTCCTGTTCAAAATAGAACAAGAAGTGCCTTATTATTATCTGGAAAAGGTTCACTATTATAAAAAAATGTAAGTTTTTCAGTGCCTCGTGTTAAGCTACTCTGCTTTTTTTATTCAGTACTACCGGCGCCCTCATCTGGAGGGGTTGGTTCAGTTGGCGTTGTTGGTGGCTTGTTACCATTATTGTTGCCATTGTTTCCTGGTGGGGTACCGCCATTTCCGGCATTGCCGTTGTTACCATTGCCGTTGTTGCCATTCCCGTTAGTGTTACCATTTCCATTTCCATTTCCATGATTGTTGTTATTGTCAGTGTTACCATTTCCGTTCTCATTTTGGTTACCGTTTTCCTCGGTATTACCATTTTGATCAGGGTTTGTCGGTTCCTCAACATCAGGTTCATCCGGAGTATCTGGCTCTTCATTTTCATCAGTTGTCCCAGTTACTTCGAAGGAAGTTGTCCCTGGTTTACTGCGTGTACCATCTACAACAGCTACGACAGAAATCGTGTAATTGCCATCTTCCAGTGTATTGCTAACTGCTAAGCCTTTACTTTCCGTTTTACCAAGGGAAATAGTTTCTCCACCTTTTTTAGTAGCGGATACCTCGAATGTAGTTGGTAGCGGTTCATTTGTTTCCGGATTAAGCATTGCATCATGCTCCCAAGAAATATTGATAGATTGACCTTCTAAATCAAGGCTTGCACTTACATTGTAAGGTGTTGAAAGTTCTGGCATTGCGTATTCATCTGAAACTTCATTAGGCTCTGTACCACGTACGAATAGCTCTGTTTGACGTTTCTCATTTGGCGTAAAATTACTAGCTAATTTTAGTGGCTTTGAGCCTACTTCAATTGTAGCTTCCACAACTGACTTTGGTTTTTTGAAACGTGGTGTTTCTACGTTCGCCGAAATATCTTTCATAATTTGTTTGAATAGATATTGTGGTAAACGACGTTCATCCCAAGTAGTAATAGGATCAAAGTGATCTTCATAACCACTCCAAACAGCGATTGAATAGTTTGTTGTGTAACCAGCAAACCATGAATCCGGCACACTTGTGCCCGGTAAATTATGCTTATTAAAATCAGCATTTGAATAGTTTGTTGTACCTGTTTTACCTGCAATATCTAATCCAGATACATTGGCAGCAGTACCTGATGCATCAGGCTTATTGCCGACAACGTCACGTAACATATCTGTCACCATATAAGCTGTATAATCGCTCATTGCTACAGTAGGCTCTGGTGTGTAGTCTTTTGTTGTTTTACCATCGCGGTATACGATTTTTGTAATCGAATAAGGATCAGTATATACACCATTATTCCCGAATGCTGCATAGGCAGCCGCCATTTGTGTAGGAGACATCGTAATATCTCCACCACCGATCGCGTCAGATTCATAAACATTTTCAGAATGAATACCTAAACGACCAACAAATTCTGTTGCTTTATCTATACCAACTTCTTGTAATGTTTTAACAGCTGGAACGTTACGTGAAGCATATAAAGCTTTACGTGCTGTTATTGCACCCATATATTTGTTATCCCAGTTTGTAATGGTTTGATTCGAGTTTGTGTAGTTCATAGGTTTATCTACAAGTGTTTGACCAGTTGACCATTTTAAATTTTCAATTGCTGGTCCATAATCTAGTAATGGCTTCATCGTTGAGCCAGGTTGATGTTTTAAGTCATATGCATAGTTGAAACCACGTTCAGGCCCAAATTTGCGACCGCCACCGATTGCTTGAATTTGACCAGATTTCGTATCAATGACAGCCACACCTGATTCAATCTTTTCTGTTGGGAAGTTACTGTCATCTTTCATAATGTTTTCAACAGTTTGTTGGGCTTTCGGATCAAGTGTTGTATAGACTTTAATTCCTTCTGCCATTGCACTACCATCACCGTTTTTCTCTAGTTCATTAATAACAACATCAAGGAAGGCATCGTATTTAGAGCCAGTAAATTTTTGACGTGTCGCATCGTCAGCTAGACCAGCTTGAACGTTTACTTTCTTTGCTTCTTCCATCTGAGCTTTTGATATTTTTCCATGTTGATACATTAATCCTAGAACCGTATTACGGCGTTTTTCTGCAAGTTCAGGATTTTTTAATGGATTATAAGCATTTGGGCGTTGTACTAAACCTGCAAGTAATGCTTCTTCATCTAAAGTTAAATCTTTTAGTTCTTTCCCATAGAAATATTGGGCTGCTGTACCGAAGCCATAAACACGACCTGACATCAGCATTTTGTTAAAGTACATTTCAAAAATTTCTTCTTTTGAATATTTACGTTCTAATTGGTAAGCAAGCCAAGCTTCCTGTGCTTTACGTTTTAATTTTTTCTCATTTTGTAAAAATGAGTTTTTAACAACTTGCTGTGTTAATGTAGAGGCCCCTTGTGCTCCGAAGCCATCACGGAAGTTAGCGAGTATTGCGCCACCAAGGCGATAAAAATCCATACCACCGTGCTCGAAAAAGCGTACATCTTCCGTTGCAAGGATAGCGTTAATCATATCCTTTGGTATATCTTCATATTTTACATATTTACGGTTTTCTGCTCCTATCGTTGCAAATAAATCACCGTTTTTATCATAGAACTCTGAGGAAACTGGATCCTTCAGTAAGTTTTCATCTAGTTTAGGTGCGGAACTTGCATAATAGGCGAATAACCCAGCACCTCCAATAAAACATGCAGCAACTATAGCTACAAGAGTTAACGTAATGCGCTTGAACCATTTTTTCTTTGAAGGTTTAGGAGCGCTTTTTTTATTTTTTTGAGCGAGAGCCTTTTGATGCTCACCGCGTGTTGGACGACGTTCAGTCATTCTACAATCTCCTCACTTTCAGAACCATGGCTTTGCGCTTTAATGAGCTGTTGGATAATCGGTAAATAATCGATACGTGGGTAATAGCTTGTTGGAATTTCAAAAGCTTCCTTTTCAATAGTTGAAAAGGGGATCGATTTACGTTCTCCTTTTTCCATCGCTAGCCAGGCCTTTTGTAAAACATCGTATGGCACGATAAAATATCGTTCAAAAGCTGAAAAACGAACGATAATAAAAGCCACACCATTTTGTTCCGTCACTTGCTGCATATGTGTCATTTGATGTAAGTGAATATTCTTTAGGGGAAAACTGGTCTTTGAAGCTGTTTCTTTAGCATCAAAATCAATATAATGCCCATTCCAAACACCGTTGTAATCTGTTGTTGATGGCGTTCGAAAATAAGCCTCACGAATAACTGCAGCGCTTCGTGATGGGTACTCTACTTTGACGATTTGCACGGGAACAGGTTTCTTATGAATGATAGCAAGTCGTCTTTTTACATAATAATCGTTTGCTTCATTAATTTCATCTTCTAGTGTTTTTCCTCGATTACTAAAAGAAAAATCTTTGTCCTTCCCCTTTTTTACTGTTTTTTGAACAGTAGGATTAGGAGAATACAATTTCCCATTCGGATAACGAATTGTCATTTAGTTCACCCTCTATAATACTGCTATTATACAATAGTTTACCATGATTAAGTAGCAGTTCTCCACTTCCATTAATAGTATAATTGATGTTAGATAAGAAACGTTTAGAATTACCGACTAATGATGGATCTTTGGGCAATTTTCGCCTCTTAAAGTCGAAAAATATCATGTAATATAACTAGTTCTTTCACGTGAATCGTCAAAATAACTGATGAAATTTCTAAGTGAAATAATAGAAAAAACTGTACTCCGCGTTAGCTTTTTACCTAGATTACTATTTTGAAGACGAAGAAATTTAATAGACTACTTCAATTAAATTTTATCGAAATACTTCTTCTTTCAGCTAACTTACGCTTATTTTGTCACGCATGAAGGTTATTTTATACATGCGAGGAATACTTAAATTAAAGCAAAGGAGGCGTTATTTTGAACAAGTTTAAACAATTAGTTGCCCAGTTGGATCTAGTCAATCAATTACTGTTAACGAGAGTGTCTTTGGAAAACAACGCTCAAAGCATGAATTTTTTTATGCAGCTCAAATCTGTTAGCCAGAAAGTAAGCTTAGCAGAAAAGAACTGGCAAGTAAAGAATGCTTGTTCGCCTATTAGTAGTGAAAAATGATAGACTTTGGTACACTTATCTCATATGCAATTTAAATAACTCATTATGAGTGTTTTTTATACATTAATTACCACGATAGTGGGCGTACAATAATGGCATTTACAAATCATGTAGTGTTAATTTGCTCGTGAGCGTATATAGATTAATAAGAGATTTTTTGTTGAGCGAGCTTTAGTTTTATGTAGCGACAGCTACAAGTGATGTTTTATGTCATTATTGTTTAACTGTTTCAGAACATTAACCTAAAATGATACTATGCGTTTAGGTTCATACGAATGAATCATGAGCAACAGTTAAAATACGAACTTCTCAATTAGAGATAAAAGAAGCTACGATAATATTTTAAGACTATTACCAAAAGTTAAGGGAATATTTGTTGGCGTGAGACTGAGCGGCTCTTTAAGGGTAGCGTCAAAGATGAGAGCTATAAGAGAACGAAGTCAAAGAACATCGTGTTCTAAGTTCACGCAGCTTTTGTACGACCAACATTCTTTTAGTCCAAGTCGCTCATCGGACGTCCGCTAGGAAAGTGCCTAGTTGGAACCCTATATTTTGGTAATGAGCCTTAGTGATGAGATGAGGTGCGAATTGTTGTTAATACAGCAAACTTCCAAATTAATAGATGAATGTGAAAAATGTGTTTCACGCTTCTGGCAAATGCGTGAGGAGAATCGAACGCCCGACTTTTTTGCTGAGGTTAAGCCACACGCTGATGTCATTCACCAGCTTTTAAAGGAATGGCAGCAGGAGGCGAATGGGTGGATTGAAAAAAATAAGCCAAAATATATGCATACACAACAAATTGCTTCAGCGGTGGAGTCGATGGAGCAATTTGTTGTGCAATCTTTTTATAAAGAAACAAGTAAAAAGCGTTTTTTAGATGCAATTCATTCAGCCTCTTATACGTTTAAAAAAGTTGAACGGCTAGTGAAGGAGATAGAAACAGATGTTATCGAAAAAAAGAACCATTAGTGAACTGTTAAACGAGTGGAGATATGATGAGGAGTTGAAGGAACGTATATTACATTGGCAAACGCTAGAAGGGCGAGATGCTAAATATGCACCTTTTCCAGAGAATCTACATCCTTCACTTGTAAAAGCTCTTCGTACAAGAGGAATAGAACAACTGTATACCCATCAACGTCAAGCTTTTGATTACGCGGTGGAGGGTGTTTCCTTTACTGCCGTTACACCAACAGCATCTGGAAAATCATATTGCTACCATTTACCGGTTCTTCAAAAAATATTAGAGGATAAAAATTCACGCGCGATTTATTTATTTCCAACGAAAGCTTTGGCGCAAGATCAGAAAAATGATTTAAATGAATTAATAGAACAAAGCGGTGAAGAAATTTTAAGCTATACGTATGATGGGGATACTGCGCCTGGTATTCGTCAAAGGGTTCGTAAGGCAGGGCATATTGTGATGACAAATCCTGATATGCTTCATTCGGGGATTTTGCCACATCATACGAAATGGGTTTCACTATTTGAAAATTTGCAGTATATCGTCATTGATGAGTTGCATACATATAAAGGTGTGTTTGGCTCACATGTTGCGCATGTAATTCGAAGGTTAAAGCGTATTTGTGAGTTTTATGGCAGTAAGCCGATTTTCATTTGTACATCAGCAACTATTAAAAATCCAAAAGAGTTAGCACAAGCTTTAACGAATGAAAGCCATTCTTTAATCAGTGATTCCGGAGCGCCAGTTGGGAAAAAAACATTTCTTTTTTATAACCCACCTATTGTTCATAAAACATTTGGTGTTCGTAGAAGTGCTGTTTTAGAGGTGAGCGATCTCGCAAAAAGATTATATACAGCAGGTATTCAAACCATTATTTTTGCTAAAAGTCGTGTACGAGTAGAAATGATTGTAACATACTTAAAGGAACTTACACGCAATAAACTTTTAGATGAATCGGTGCGAGGTTATCGAGGTGGTTATTTACCATCTGAGCGACGTGTTATTGAACGAGGTCTTCGTGACGGTACTATTCAGACGGTGGTTAGTACAAATGCGCTGGAATTAGGTGTCGATATAGGCCAATTACAAGCATGTATCATGACAGGATACCCAGGAAATATCGCAAGTGCTTGGCAGCAAGCAGGTCGTGCTGGCCGTCGTCAGGACGAGGCGCTAATCATTTATGTAGCACAATCGGCAGCGCTTGACCAGTACGTAGTGAACCATCCACTTTTTTTACTTGGCAGTGCACCAGAGGAAGCACGTATTTATCCTGAAAATATGCTAATTTTAATGGATCATTTGAAATGTGCAGCGTTTGAGCTACCCTTTTCCTCACATGATACGTATGGTGAATATGAGATTCAGGAGTTACTTGAATACTTATCAGAGGAAGGCGTTATTTTTAAAACGAGTGAAAAGTGGCATTGGATGAGTGATCGTTTTCCTGCTCATGATATTAGTCTTCGCTCTGCTTCACAAGAAAATGTCGTAATAATTGACATGACTGTCCCTGCGCAAACAAAGGTTATTGGTGAAATGGATCGTCATAGTGCGATGACATTGCTACATGAAGAGGCTATTTATTTGCATCAGGGCATTCAATTTCAAGTAGAAAAGCTTGATTGGGAAGAAAAGAAAGCGTTTGTACGAGAAGTAGATGTCGATTACTATACTGACGCTAATCTTGCAGTTGAGATGAAAGTACTAGAGGAAGATCGGAGCAGAGATTATAAGAGTGGTGTTATTGGCTTCGGTGATGTCGGCTTAGTCGCGCAGGCAACGATCTTTAAAAAAATACGCTTCGGTACACACGATAATATTGGTTCTGGCCCAATTCATCTACCACCTGACGAAATGCATACAAACTCATCTTGGCTATCATTCTCTACGCTAGAAAAATGGTCGGAGGCCGAGTTAACGGATGCTATGACAGGAGCAGCATATGCGATGAATGCCTTCATCCCTCTGTTCATTCAATGTGATAGTAGTGATGTAGCAGTTGTTCCGCAGGTAAAGGCAACTCATAATGAGCAACCGACATTTTTTGTTTATGATAAGTATCCAGGCGGTATTGGATTAAGTGAAAAGGTATATGATTTATGGGAAGATTTATTATCGAAGACACAGGAACATGTAGCGAGATGTGCTTGTGAATCAGGCTGTCCATCTTGTATAGGAGCTCAAGATAGCTTACAGCAATCGAAGAAAAAAGTGATGGAGTTATTAGAAATTTTAAATTGAATGACAAAGAGGGATTGAGGGGGAATGCTAAAGTTAAGCCTCAAGCCCTCTTCTTATGAGAGAAAATAGCATTTAACGGTTGTACTACTTTTACATTTGGGCAATTTTATTGACTCTAAGAAATATTCGATAAAGATTTGCGTAATTATTTTCTCCGATGTGTTGATTCTTTATCCACTTAAAGTTGCTTATGGGGAATTTTGCTCTGCGATGAAGCATTGTGATAAGGACATTCTACTATTCTCACTACAATATTTTCTCTTTGTGCAGAAGTTAATAATTCGTTATGATTACAGTAAGCGAAGAAAAAGTTTTAGCAATTTTACATGCAGAAAATGAGTGAAGGAAATGTCTTACGAAAATAAAATTTTACAAATGAAAAAAATGCTCGGTAAAAAAACGACAACAACTATAAAAAAAGAGGAAAAACCTGCTTATCAAAAACCAGTTGCTCCAAGCTATACTGAGCGGTGGGAAAAGGCGGGACTAACAGTTGTAGAAAATGAGTACGGTATTGTTTTTAAACGACAGGTGCAGTATCCGTTTAATTATCAGCATGGTCATTATAAGTTGCAGTCATTTTTTGATGCGTTAGTAAAATGGCAAGAGGCAAAGTTCGAACATCCATATGCGTTAGCAATGAATGAACCAGTATTATTTTTTGATACGGAAACGACAGGCTTAAAAGGTGTAGGCACACAAATTTTTCTTTTAGGCTTTTTAGAAGTATCTGAAGAAGATGAAAGCTTTATGTTAACGCAATATATTCTAGCCGATCCTGCACATGAGGCTGCTTTACTTTTTGAATCAAAGCTTTGGCAAAAAACAGCTACGGTTATTACCTACAATGGAAAAAGCTTTGACTGGCCGCAGCTTGAAACACGGTGGACACTCCACCAAAAAGAATTACCGAAACTGCGTACACAACGGCAAATCGATTTGTTGCATAGTTCAAAGCGTTTATGGAAAAATGATATGGAACGAATGAAATTAAAATCTGTGGAGGGAGAGAAGCTTGGCTTTTCCCGCACAGGAGATATACCTGGATATCTTGCACCTATTATTTATTTAGATGCCATCAAAAGCGGTGCTCCAGATGCGCTTATGAAAGTCCTTCTTCATAATGAATGGGATTTACTTTCACTGATTACACTTTATGTCCACTCTACAAATTTGCTATTTGAAGAGACGAGTGAAGAATCGGCAAAGACATTTACAAATATCGGTAAATGGTATGCTGATTTAAAAGAAAGTCCACAGAGTGTAAAGGTTTTAGAAAAGGTAACGACGCAATTTAATGCACTTGAAGCAGGAAATGCACATTATTATTTAGCCATCCAACATAAACGAAATAAAAAGTTTAGTGAAGCGATCAATGCATTTGTGTCCGCTCTCCATTTCGTTGATCAAAGAAAAAAGTTGCATGTATTAGAACAGCTCGCTATGATATATGAGCATCAAATGAAAGATTATGACCAGGCTCTTTACTATACTCAAGAGGGCATAAACTTAATTAAACAGAATGAGCAATGGAGAGTAGAGCAAAAGCAGAAATGGGGAATTTCTTGGGAAAAGAGGTTACTCAGATTAGGAAATAAGAAATAATTTCCCAGGTAAGCGCAAGAAACGACAAGTTTAGCCTTACATTTGATGTTTTCAGACGATATAATATGATGAAGTGTGCTATAATGTAACGTATGTAGTGTGAGGAAGGGCGATGTGAATGGATATTAAATTAACGTCAAAAATGATCCTTGAAAAGGAATTTAAGAAAAATTTTAAAGGCTACAATGTTGAAGAAGTCGATTCATTTCTTGATGAAATAATACAAGACTATGAAACGTTTGAAAAAGTGGTGGCCCAACTTCGTGAAGAAAATAAACAGTTAAAAGAAGAAATTGATAATACTCCTAAGAGACAACCTGTCGCATCGGCAACAGGTACGACAAACTTTGATATTTTAAAACGTCTTTCGAATTTAGAGAAACACGTATTTGGTAGTAAGTTGTACGAATAATTTTTTATCAAATATATTGTATTTATCATAAAACTCTAGTATAATCTTTTTATCATCATGAAATTCGGGTAATCGCTGCGGCGCTAGACGTCGTAGAGGAAAGTCCATGCTCGCACGGTTCTGAGATGACCGTAGTGTTCGTGCTTACTGAAAAAATAAGGTAAGGCAGCTGAAAGGCTGACGGCGGAAGGAAAACCTAAGTCTTATTGATATGGTTGAAACTTCCTGAAAGTGCCACAGTGACGTAGCTTGCTTGGAAACATGCAAGGTGGAACGAGGTAAACCCCACGAGTGAGAAACCCAAATTATGGTAGGGGCACTCTCTAGAAGGAATTGAACGGATAGAGGGACAGAGTTAACTCTGTAGATAGATGATTACTACCCGGCCGTACGAGGCAATTAGCTGTTTGAGTACTCGGGAACAAAACATGGCTTATGGAATTTTTTGATGCTTATTTATGAAATGACAAGCGCTCTCCAATTTGGTGGAGAGCTTTTCTTTTGAATACAGTAAGAAAAAGTTACTTTTAAATCATGCCTAGGCATGCGCGATATACGTTTGAGAATTAGAAGACTGTACACTGTTGGTCATTTCGATGGTGCCTCATGGCTTGGTGTTTTTACTGATACAAGTCAGTTAGCCGTTATCGCATGGATGTGATGAATTTAGTCTGATGCTTTGCTTTCGCTACATAAAACGCTTGTAACTACCATTTCGCTTACATTACATAAAACATTGATAAAAAAGTTAAACGTTATCGCAACGATGTACATATTGTCTACATAAAAAGTAGACTGGCGCAAAAGCGCTTTTCTAAATAATGAGGGTAGTAAAGAGAGATAGGATGGAGCGAAAACATGAACAGAGTGAACGATAGTCTGGAGAACCTAAATTCGATTACCCAATATCCTACTGCCTTGATGACAAAAATCTTCGAAAATGTATCTGAAGGCATTATGATCACAGATAAAGAAAAAAGAATAGAATTGGTCAATCCTGCATTTGAATTTGTAACTGGCTATAAGCGTGATGAAGTGGTTGGAAAAACGCCAGCCGTTCTACAGTCAGGTATTCATGAATTGCAATTTTATTTAGATATGTGGCAAAAGATACGACAAGAAGGTATTTGGCAGGGGGAAATATGGAATCGTCGGAAAACTGGAGACGTGTATCCAGAATGGTTAACAATTGTTGGTGTAGCCAACGATGAAGGAGAGATTACAAATTACTGTGGTATTTTCACAGATTTGTCTGAAAGAAAAATAGTAGAAAATGAACTCGAAAAGCGTTTGTTAACGGACTCATTAACAGAAGTATCAAATCGATTTGCATATATTGAAAGAATGGATAATTTATTGGAATCAACTTCTACTATTTCTCATTCAGTACAGCATGCAGTTTATTTTTTAGATTTAGATAGATTTAAGCAAATTAATGATACGCTAGGTCATGCAGTCGGAGATACTATTCTAGTAGAGGTGGCAAAGCGCTTAAAATCATTGTTGAAAAATAAAGATATCATTGCTAGATATGGCGGTGATGAGTTTATTATTACGTTAACAAATGTGAAGAATGCCAAAGAAGCTGCAAATTTTGCTGAACAAATTATTGGGATTATTGAACAGCCTTTGGATGTTAATGGTCAAGATATCTTTATTTCTACTAGTATTGGTATTAGCATGTACCCATTAGACGGTGAAACAACGGAGCAGTTGATTCATTGTGCTGACAAGGCCATGACTTATTCAAAAAAGAATGGCCTTAACGATTATGCGTTTTATTTCGATGAATTGAAGACGGATGCTCAGCGTGTTTTATTATTAGATTCAGAACTACGGAGAGCAATCGAAAACCGGGAATTTGAGCTGCATTTCCAACCTAAAATATCTATGGAAAAGGAAGAGATTCAAGGTTTAGAGGCACTTGTTCGTTGGAATAGTGAAAAGCTAGGGTTTGTCTCTCCTGCAGAATTTATTCCTTATGCAGAGGAAACAGGATTAATCATTCCTTTAAGCGAAGTGATTATAGAAAAAGCTTGTGAGGCTGTTATTGAGATGCGACAATGTGGCTATAAGGCCCCGGTTGCCATTAATGTTTCTAGCATTCACTTTAAGCAACAAAACTTTTTAGACTCTGTACAAACGATATTAGAACGATATAACACATCTGCTAATAATTTTGAAATCGAAGTGACAGAGCGTACTGTAATGAACAGTGCAAATGAAACGGTTAGCAAGCTTGGGCGACTTAAAAAAATGGGCTTTAAAATTTCTATTGACGATTTTGGGACAGGCTATTCGTCACTTAGTTATTTAGTTCGCTTTCCTCTTGATTATTTAAAAATCGACCGAAGCTTTATTCAACATATTGGCGCACTCGAAGAAAAACAGGCCGTAGTGGATGCCATTATTCAAATGTCGCATCGCCTAAAAATGAAAGTTGTTGCCGAAGGTGTAGAACAAGCACAACAAGTGGATATACTACGTAAAATGAACTGTGATATAATTCAAGGCTATTATTACAGTAAACCGTTGCCACTTCATGAACTTATGAAGTTTATGGAGTATTGGGAAATTGAACATCAAGGAAGGAATTAGTGTATGGCAAACTATAAATTAGTAGCAACTGCCGCAATGGGATTAGAGTCAATTGTGGCACAAGAGGTAAAGGCACTAGGCTATGAAACAACAGTTGATAACGGCAAAGTGTATTTTGAAGGTGACGAAACGGCCATTGCAAGAACAAATTTATGGCTACGTGTAGCAGACCGCGTAAAAATTGTTGTAGGTCAGTTTCCGGCAAAAACTTTTGAACAGTTGTTTGAAAGTGTAAAAGCGCTACCTTGGGAAAAATACCTACCAGTTGATGCAGCTTTCCCAGTATCAGGGAAGTCTGTTAAATCGAAATTATTTAGTGTACCAGATTGTCAGGCAATTACTAAAAAAGCAATTGTAGAGCGCATGAAACAGCATTATAAGCGACTAGGGTTTTTAGATGAATCCGGTGCAACCTATAAAATTGAAGTTTCAATCTTAAAAGATGTGGCTACACTTACTATTGATACATCGGGTACAGGCTTGCATAAACGCGGTTATCGTCAAGCACAAGGTGAAGCACCATTAAAAGAAACATTAGCAGCGGCACTCGTTCAAATTTCAAAATGGAATCCTAATCGACCGTTCGTTGATCCATTCTGTGGTTCAGGTACAATCGCATTAGAAGCTGCAATGTTTGGGCAAAATATTGCACCGGGCTATAATCGTGAATTTATTTCAGAAGATTGGCCATGGATGAAGGCAAAAATTTGGGATGCAGTGCGAGATGAAGCGGATAGCTTAGCGAACTATGATCAACCATTAGAAATTTTTGGGTCTGATATAGACCATCGCATGGTGAGTATAGCCCAAGAAAATGCATTAGAAGCGGGCTTTGGTGATATAATTACGTTCAAGCAAATGCAAGCACGTGATTTTACAACACAGTTAACAGATGGTGTTATGATTGGTAATCCTCCATACGGTGAGCGTATTGGTGATATCGAAGTCGTAGAGCAAGTAATTCGTGATTTAGGAAAAGTCATGAAAAACTATCCGACTTGGTCTGTGTACATGCTGTCTTCAATGAAAAACTTTGAGGAATTGTACGGTCGTCAATCGACCAAGAAGCGTAAATTATTCAATGGCTTTATTGAAACGAATTATTACCAATTCTGGGGACAAAAGTCTAAAAGAGATTAAAAAACGATAACGGAAGATAAGATTTTTTCTTATCTTCCGTTTCGTCGCGTATAATAGGACCAGATAGTTAGAGGGGGAACGTCAATTGCGTAAATCTTTACCATTTGTATTAACAAAGGATCGCTCATTTTTTGAGTCATTAGGTGACTGGATGGGTGACGTCCTTTATGATGAATTACCTGAAAAGGGCTTTGAATGCCGTGATGAACAAATTTTTATGGCCTATCAAATTGAGCAGGCTTTAAAAGAGAAAAATGTGCTTTTTGCAGAGGCAGGTGTAGGGACTGGGAAAACAATTGCCTACTTACTACCGGCTGTATCCTATGCACGCTATACTGGTAAACCAGCGCTGATCGCATGTGCTGATGAAACCTTAATCGACCAGTTAGTAAAAGAGGGCGGAGATATTTATAAACTACAGAAAACGTTAGGTCTTGAAATTGATGTTCGCCTAGCAAAATCACGAGACCAATACTTATGCTTAAAACGTTTTGAGGAAGCAGAAAAAGTAGAAACTGATGAATGGATCGATGATATTGCGTTTTCTATACCTGACGGAGTATACGCACAGGGTTCGATGATTGCTATACAACCTTATGGTGAACGTAGCGATTATCCAACTGTTAGTGATGAAGATTGGCAAAAAGTAAACTACAATTCAATTATGCAGTGTTCAGTATGTGACCTGCGTAATAGATGTGGTCAAACATTACATCGCGCACATTATCGTAAATCGGCAGATCTCATTATTTGTTCACAAGATTTCTTAATGGAGCATTTAGCAACAAAGGATTCCCGTGAACGTGAAGGTCAATTAGCTTTATTGCCTGAAGTGTCAATGATTGTGCTAGATGAAGGTCATTTATTGGAGTATGCTGCACAGAAAGCAATGACGTATAAAGTACAGGCGACAACAATTGTTCAATTGTTAGAGCGTTTAATGGTAGATGGTGTGCGAGAACGTACATTATATGCGATGGAAAAATTACAAGATGATCACGAGCTATTTTTTGACCAGCTACGAGATGATCTAGTAGCTTCTGAAGAAGAACGTAAACGAATTAATAAATCGTCAAATCTGTTGAAATACGGTAAACAACTTATTGCTGATGTTGAAACATTACTTGAGGAATTTGTTTTTGAATCTGAAATGTATATGATTCCAGAGTATGAATTAAATATGGCAGAAGAGTATTTAGAACAATACGAGGCATCTTTACGTATTTTCGTAGCACAGGGAGATGCTGTTGATTGGTTAGAGGAAACTGATGGGGAGGAAACGCTCGTAATTATGCCGCGTCTCATCACAGAAGTTTTAGCAGAAAAATTATTTTCTAAAAAACTGCCAATAATATTCTCTTCAGCGACTTTATCAGTCAATAAAGATTTTTCATATATTGCCTATAGCTTAGGAATTCGTGATTATCAGTCGTTCTCTGTTCCTTCGCCATTCGATTATGAAGAAGTTATGCGAATCTATTTACATGAGCTATCGCAAAAAGGGAAAACAACGCGTGTTCAACAGCTGTTACGTGATGGCGAAAAAACATTAATCTTATTTAAATCAAAGCAAGCGATGTTAGATTTTAAAGCGGAATTACCTCTTATGGAACGGATGTATGTAGCGTTTGAGGGGGACCGTGAACTATCAGGGATTGTTCGTGATTTCCAAGAAGGCACCATCAAAACATTATGCTCCTATCATTTATGGGAGGGTCTAGATTTGCCGGAAGAGGCATTAACACGAGTGATTATTTTTGATTTACCTTTCCCTCCACATGATCCTTTATTTGATGCGAAACGTACATTTGCAGAAAATCCATATGAAGAAGTGGAATTACCGTTCATGCAACTTCGTTTACAACAAGGAATGGGCCGTTTAATTCGTACTTCAAATGACCATGGAGATATCCATATTTTGCTGAATGAAGAAGAAGCAAAGCAACGTGAAACATTTGAAAATATATTAGCTGTTACACCAGAAATAAAGTAGAAAAAAGCGAGATTGCACCTGCTGCAATCTCGCTTTTTTTGTAAAGTAAAATAATATTTTTATCGTGAGATAATGTAGAACTTGAAAAAAGTGTTGAATATTTCTCTTTTAAGTTATATAGTTCTTTGTAATGCAACGAAAATTGTTGAAGGAAATTATTTTTTATATTGAAAATAATTTTGCAAAAGGTTTATAATGATGAAAAGGAATTTTAAGAATAATCAAATTAATAGTTGGTTATTTTGTGATAGGGGGTTTGAGCCTGTCGAACATTCAAACGTTGTGCCAAAAATATACGAGCTTATCTGCAATAGATGTAGAAAAGTTAATAGAAATAGAAGCTACATTATCGTATTATGCTGAGTTGACAGATTGTTATATGTTCATAGATTGCATGCTGGAAAACTTACCACATGCCATTGTTGTAGCAGAGGCTTTCCCAAAAACAGAATGGGGCTTATACGAAAAATCTGTAATTGGTAAGTTTGTCTTCGAAAGCTTCGAGCCAGCAGTATTTACTGCTTTTAAAAATAAAGAAAAATCGTCCATTACTAGAGCCATCACACAGGAAGGTATAACGGTTGAACAAAACGTTGTCCCTCTCTTTAATGACAACCAGCAGGTTATTGCAGTGTTGATCCAGGAAAAACAGGTGGTTATACAAACCACACCTAAAAGCGATTTTCGACAAATGCCTTTTGCATTAATTGAGCATATTGTAGAGCAAAATTCTCAACCGATTCCAGTAGTTTCTGATTTGCTAGTAGAATCTATTATTCTCACAAATCATGAGAACAAAGTCATCTATAGCAACCCTGCCGGCTACCGATTAATATCCGAACTATCAGGGCTAGAACGTTTTGACAACGTTGCATTGAATAAGATTTTACCTTTTTTACAGGAGGTCTATGATAAAGGTGACGATGTCTTTTTCTTAGAAATTACGATTGATCGTAAATCCTTTATAGTGAAAAAAATTCCTATTCGACATCAAAACGATAAAGTGACACTCCTCATTATTCATGATCTTACAGAGCTAAAGTTGAAGGAAAATGAATTAATGATGAAAACATTTGCTATACGAGAAATTCATCATAGGGTGAAAAATAATTTACAGACAGTTACAAGTCTATTGCGCTTGCAAATGCGAAATGATTTGTCAGCTTCCAGTGCAAGTGCTTTTCTAGAGGCGTTAAATCGAATATATAGTATTTCATCTGTTTATGAACTTATTTTAGAAAATGAGGATAATGCTGAAGAGAAAGTGGACGTTATCGCGTTGTCTAAAAAGATTGGCAATAAAATGGTTGGGACATCCAACACACCATCTATTCAGTTAACTTTTCATGATGATAATGTACAGTTATTTTGTCATTCTAAGAAAGCTGTTTCGCTCGCGTTAATCATTTGTGAGCTACTGCAAAATGCACTGAAATATGCTTTTATTGGTCGTGAGGAGGGTAAAATCGACATTCAATTTCAACAGGATGCTTCCACTATTTCACTAGATATTTCTGACAACGGCGTTGGAATGCAAGAGGTGAAGGCATCATTTGGAATGGAGATTATTATAAGGCTTGTTGAATATGATTTAGCTGGCGCATTTTCAATTATCCCTAGTGAACAAGGTACACATACTCAAATTCAGTTCCCTGTAAGTGAGGAGGTATTTATCCTAAATGACTAGGAAAGTTATGATTGTCGAAGATGAGTCACTTATTGCAATTGATTTGAAGTTTATGCTCGAGGATAACGGCTACGAAGTGGTAGCACAAGCGAATAATGGAGAATCAGCAATTGAGTTGGCTTTTACACATAAGCCACAGTTAATCTTAATGGACATTAAAATGCCAAAGTTGGATGGTTTAAAAGCAAGCAAAATTATTGAACAGCAGCTCGGTATACCGGTGCTATTTATTTCAGCTTATAGTGAAAAAGAATTGTTACTGTACATGAAGCAGGATAATATTTTAGGCTATGTCATGAAACCATTTTCTGAGAGGAATGTCCTGCCAGCGTTGGAAGTGGCGTTTCACCAGATTGATAAGTTCAACCGCCTAAACGGAGAATTGCTGCATAAACAAACAGAATTAGAAAAGCGAAAGATAATCGAACGAGCAAAAGGGTTGCTTATGAAGGCAGAAAACCTTAGTGAGGACGAAGCTTATAAAAAAATTCGCACTGAGAGTATGCGGGCTCAACAGGAAATGGCGCTAATTGCAAGGCGCATTATCAATACCTTACAAGTAAATAGTTAAAGCAAAGACGCTTTGAAGAGGTTTCCTCTTTCAATGCGTCTTTTTTTTATAAATAGAAAAATCAAAGGGGGGATGAGAAGGATGGCAATGATAGGAACGATAATCGTTTATATTATTATGATTTGTGCAGTTTTAGGGGCAATCGGAGCAATTCGAGATGCTGAATATGGAATCGGAAAAGAGTTTATGAATGGTATTCATACGGTTGGACATATTTTTGTACCTGCTGCAGGGATCATGGCTGCTATACCTTACTTAACATGGTTTATAAGTCATTTTATTAGTCCGATTTTTGAATGGATTGGTGCTGATCCAGCAATTGCAGCCACAACAATTTTAGCTTCGGACATGGGAGGATACCAATTAGCAAATGCGTTAAAGGAGTCTTATGAAGGATGGGTTATGGCTCTGGTGGTAGGGTTTATGTCAGGCGCAACAATTGTGTTCTCTATTCCAATGGGTCTTGCCATGTTAGATAAGCGAGATCATAAATATATGGCTTTAGGTATTATGGCGGGTGTTTTAACTATTCCGATTGGCGCATTTATATCTTCTATTTTGATTGTGATATTCAATACAGATGTTCGTGAAGTAATTAGTACAACAGCGGCACCAACATATGTTTTTGCCATTTCTGTTTTACAAATATTAATTAATTTATTGCCTTTATTTATTTTCGTCGTGTTAATTGCGTTAGGTCTAAAACTAATTCCAAATGGCATGATCAAAGGTTTCATGATTTTTGGACGCGTGATGGATGCGGCTATCAAGCTTGTTCTAGTGTTCTCAATTGTAGAAATTTTCACAGGTATTTTTACAAAGGTTTTTGGTGCATGGGGCTTTGATCCGATCATGGCGGATAAAGTCGATCAATTCCGGGCACTTGAAACTGCTGGGTACATCGGTATTATGCTAGCGGGTGCATTTCCAATGGTGTACTTAATAAGAAAATATGCATCGAAACCTTTAGAAGCAGCAGGTGGAAAGTTAGGCCTTTCATCAGTAGGAAGCGCAGGTATTTTAGCGACAATTGCTAACATTTTAGCCATGTTTACACTTATTCGACACATGCCACCGAAAGATAAGGTCATTAACATTTCCTTTGGAGTTTGTTCAGCATTCCTTTTAGGGGATCATTTATCGTTTACGGCTAACTTCCAACCGACCATCATTTTACCAGTAATTACTGGTAAATTTTTGGCGGGTGTTATCGCAATTATCTTAGCCTATAAGCTATCTGTTCCAACTGCTTTAAGGCTTGAACAAGAGGATCGTAAGGCAGGGATTATTAAAGAAGGTGAATACCTAACAGATAAAAATCTTGAAAGAGGTGATGGGGTGTGAGTGAAGAAAAGAAACGGTTTATTCAGGAATTTGTGCCAGGTAAGCAACTAACATTGAGCCATCTAATAGCAAATCCTGATCCAGACATGTTTCAAAAGTTGGGCATTCAAGAAGCGGGTGCACTGGGCATCATGACATGTACACCGAGTGAGACAGTAATTATTGCAGGAGATTTAGCAACAAAGTCAGCCAATGTAAAACTAGGGTTTTTAGATCGCTTTACTGGCAGTCTTGTTATTGTTGGTAGTGTTTCTGAGGTTGAAATGGCGATGTTAGAGATCAATCGTTTTCTATCAGAGATGCTAGGCTATACACCATCAAAAATAACGAAATCATAGGATGTGCCGTATGAAAAATCGAGTAATGATAATAGGCGGTGTGCAAGCAGGTAAGTCGACACTGATGAATGCGTTATTGGGGAAAGATGGACAAGCTAATAAAACACAGGCGCTCGTTTATGATGACTGGATTGTTGATACACCTGGAGAATATATAGAAAATCCGATGTATTACAAAAACATCATGGCAACATCGCTTGAAGTGACACATGTGATTTATTTGCAGGATGCCACGTCATCAAAGAGTGTTTTTCCTCCGCAATTTAGCTTAGGAATTCCCAAAATACAAATTGGTGTCATAACAAAAATTGATGCACCCCATGCAGATGTAGAGAGAGCAACAGCGTTAATACAAAATGTCATGACGCATGGTCCAATTGTGAAAACTTCTTCGTGGCAAAAGCTTGGTATTGAATTTATTGCGCTACTTATTCAGATCAATTCTGACGAAGAAATTCGTCAATTTGTGAAGGATCGTGATAGTCCTTATCTCATGTATTGCCAGTAATGGCTAGAGGGGGAGTAAGTTGAAGACAGAAAAAATTTATAGTGCAGGCATTGATATTGGGACAAGTACAACAAAGATGGTTGTCAGTAGTTTTCTGTTGAAAAACGTTGCAGGTGTAACGCATGTGCCGCGAATTGAAATTATTGACAAAACGGTTCTACATCAAAGTCCGATTATTAAAACACCATTTATCAATAAAGAAATGATCGATATGGAAAAAATCGAGCAATTTATTTTTCAACAATATCAATTGGCCCAAATTGCACCAGCAGACATTTCGACAGGTGCCATTATCATTACGGGCGAATCTGCAACAAAGGAAAATGCTAGCGAAGTTGTTCATGCGATTTCAGATGCAGCCGGACACTTTTTAGTCGCTACTGCTGGCCCGGATTTGGAAGGTATTATTGCAGCAAAAGGCGCAGGTACCTTACAACAATCTAAAAATACAGCCAAAATTATCGCGAACATTGATATTGGTGGTGGTACGGCAAATATAGCAGTAATGCAGTTCGGAGAAGTAATGGGGACGTGTACATTGCATGTCGGTGGAAGACTTATAGAATTTCAGAATGGCAATGTCCAATCGATTTCACCACCCCTTATGAAACTGATGGAGAAATGGTCAAAGCCATTGAAGGTTGGCGATTCAGCAGAAGATGTTCGTGTCGCAAGACTAATCCAAGAGATGGCGGATATTTTAGCGAAGACGCTAAGCGGACAATTAACAGACGAACAACATCCATTATTGCTAGGACATTTACCAACTTGGAATAAACCTGTTGAAGCAATTGTTTTTTCCGGTGGAGTAGCTGCCTGTATTTATGAAAATGAATGTTCAAGTCGTCAGTATGATGATATCGGAGAAAAATTAGCAAAAAGTCTTTTGCAGCATGAACAGCTACAATCCTTTTTATGGCTAAAACCAGAGGAAACAGCTAGGGCAACAGTGACTGGTGCGGGTACGCAAACAACTGAGATTAGTGGTGCAACGATTCAGGTAGATGCAGAAGTATTACCTTTAAAAAATGTACCTGTCTTTGATTGCCATATGGATACGAACAACAAAGAATTCGACTATGCGGTGAAAACAGCTATTGAACGAGCCGATGCTCTATTTTCTATACAGGAGAGTCGCTGGCCGTTTGCACTCTATTTTAGTCAGTTACCATATTTAAGTTTTCAGGACGTCCATGTATTATGTGAGGCTATTTTGAAGCATTTAGCGACGAGAAGCTCCAAGGAAATACCAATTATCATAGTCATTCAGTCAGATTATGCAAAGGTTATTGGGCAAACGATACAAGCACTCAATCAAACAGTTCCCGTCATTTGCATCGATCAAATCAAAGTAGAAACAGGTGATTATATTGACATTGGGGAAGTACTACCTTCTGGTGTTGTCCCGGTCGTTGTAAAAACACTTGCTTTCCACTCAAAGTAAGGAGGATGAATGTGAATCTATCGGTGATATTTGGTGGAGAGAAATATAATTTTAATTCATTAAAGGATGTAATGGCCAAGGCCAATGAAGAAAAATCAGGGGATCAGCTAGCTGGAATTGCGGCTGAATCTGTTCAGCAACGAATTGCGGCAAAAGCTGTTCTAAGTGAGTTATTAGTAAAGGATATAAGAGAACATCCATTAGTTCCTCCTGAAAATGATGAAGTAACACGCATTATTGAAGGAGATATCAATGAGCAAATTTATGGAGAAATTAAAAACTGGAGTATCGAGCAACTAAGAGAATACATTTTATCCAATGAAACAGGCGATCGGGAATTAAAACGATTAAGCAAAGGCATGAATTCAGAAATTATTGCTGCGGTTACAAAGCTGATGTCCAACTTAGATCTCGTCCATGCTGCCAATAAAGTGGAAATACTGTCAACTTGTAATAGTACGATCGGACAAAAGGGCACACTTTCCTCAAGATTACAGCCGAATCATCCAACAGACAATATTGACGGTATTATCGCTTCATTAAAAGAAGGATTGTCCTATGGTATTGGCGATGCGGTTATTGGGATTAATCCAGTCGATGACTCAGTTGAAAGTGTGAAGAAAGTATTGCAAGCCACAAAGGAGTTTATCAATGATTGGTCGATACCTACGCAAAACTGTGTGTTAGCACATATTACAACACAGATGAAGGCTATTAAACAAGGTGCTCCAGCCGATATGATTTTCCAAAGTATTGCCGGAACGGAAAGTGCGAATCGCTCGTTTGGTATTTCTGCTGACCTAATAAGGGAAGCAGAGGAGCTTGTGAAAAAGCAAGGAACAGGAACTGGCCCGAATTTATTTTACTTTGAAACTGGGCAAGGTTCAGAGCTATCTGCTGAGGCACATATGGGGATTGACCAAGTAACACTTGAATCGCGAAATTACGGCTTTGCTAGACATTTTAATCCGTATATTGTGAACACGGTTGTTGGCTTTATTGGACCGGAGTATTTATACAATAACAAACAGGTTATACGGGCAGGACTAGAAGATCACTTTATGGGCAAAATGCACGGCATCCCAATGGGCGTTGATATTTGTTACACGAACCATATTAAGGCAGACCAAAATGATATTGAAGATTTAAGTGTTTTATTAACAGCTGCTGGTGTCAACTTTATTATAGCTGCACCGATGGGCGATGATATTATGCTGAACTATCAATCCATGAGCTTCCATGATGTCGCTACATTACTTCAAACGTTTGGTAAAAAACCAGCACCTGCATTTCTAGCATGGTTAGAAAAAATGGGCATTTATGAAAATGGTTATCTATCTGCAAGAGCTGGCGATTTATCAATATTTGAAAGGTAGGTGAGTCTATTGAATGAACAACTAGTATCGATGATTACACAACTCGTAATGGAAAAGATGGGGAATAATGCACTGGAGGAACCTTCTCCTGATACGGCTGTGCCAACAGAAGACCAAAAGAAACCACTTTTAAAGCTTCAAAATACGCTAGCTAATGCTAATAATGCTGATGAAGTAGCAAGTCCGGGTACAACAGAACAATCAAATGAACCATTAATTAAACTTTATCAAACGGGATCCGGTAATCATGAACAATCATTGAACAGCGCAAATAATGATGACACTTTAGCACCAATCACAGCCTTTAAATTTGAGGCGGATACAGTGTCTGAAAGTGTTCAAGCTGCAAAAAAGCATACACCAGCAAGAATAGGTGTTGGGAGAGCTGGGACAAGGCCTAAAACAAAAACTTGGCTAAAGTTCCGCCTCGATCATGCAGCAGCAGTAGATGCAGTATACGGAGAAGTGACAGAAGGGCTACTACAAAAACTTGATGTCTTTCAGGTAACAACAAGAGTGATAGATAAAGAAGAATACATTACTAGACCAGATTTAGGTCGTCGTTTGTCAGATGAATCAAAGGCATTGATTCAATCGAAGTGCAAAAAAAATCCAAAGGTACAGATCATTATTTCTAACGGATTAAGTGCAAGTGCGATTGAAGAAAATGTGCAAGATGTTTATTTGTCGTTACAGCAAAGCCTTAGTAATTTAAATATTGAAATAGGAACTACTTTCTATATTGATAAAGGGCGAGTTGCGCTTATGGATGAAATAGGAGAGCTTTTACAAGCAGAAGTGATTGTTTATTTAATTGGTGAGCGTCCTGGACTTGTATCTGCTGAGTCGATGAGTGCTTATATATGCTATCAACCTAGAATTGGCACAGTAGAAGCTGATCGAATGGTCGTTTCGAACATTCATAAGGGTGGTATTCCGCCATTAGAGGCAGGTGCTTACTTAGGAACAGTCGTTGAAAAAATATTGCATTACAAGGCAAGTGGAGTAGGTCTTGTGGCAAAAGAAGGTTAGGGGGCCAAACAATGAATCCTCAAAAAATTATGGCGGAAATTTTAGCTATGCAAATCATTCCAAGAGTGAATAGTGAATTAGCGGAGCAATTGGATTTAAAGCCAAATCACAATAGCATCGGACTCGTAACGCTAACAATCGATGATGTTGGCTATGTAGCGCTAGATGAAGCTACGAAAAAAGCAGATGTTGACGTTGTCTATGCAAAAAGCTTTTATGCTGGAGCAGCACACGCATCTGGGCCATTATCTGGCGAGGTCATTGGCATCATAGCTGGTAGCTCGCCTGATGAAATTCGTAGTGGTTTCGATGCGATTCAGCAGAAAATCCAGTTTGATACGTATTTTGAAGCCATTCTTCAAAATGAAAACCACGCTCTTTTTGCACATACTGTAGCAAGCTGTGGTACGTATCTGGCGGCGCTAGCAAACGTTAAGGTTGGAACAGCTCTTGCTTATTTAATAGCACCGCCGCTTGAGGCTGTTGTTGGTTTAGATGCTGCATTGAAGGCGGCAGATGTAGAGCTAAAGGTTTTCTTTGGTCCACCATCTGAAACCAATTTCGGTGGCGGTTTAGTAAGTGGGAGCCAATCATCCTGCCAAGCTGCCGCTAATGCTTTTAGAGATGCTATTGAGAATTTAGCGAGAAATCCAGTTGTTTAGAAAGGAGGGGCTGTATGACCACACTAGATAAAGATTTATTAGCAATTCAAGAAATGAGAGATGCCGTGACATGTGCCAATACTGCACAGGCTACTTACATGCAGTATTCACAGCAGCAAGTAGATACGATCGTCAAAGCTGTTGCGGATGCAGCATTTAAAGAGGCTGAACGCTTGGCAAATATGGCCTTTCAAGAAACTGGGATGGGCATCCCAAATCATAAAAAAATAAAAAATGAGGTCGCCTCTAGAGATGTCTATGAAGATATTAAAGATTTGAAGACGGTTGGTGTCGTTGGTTTCGATCGGGTGAAGAAAGTGACTGAGATTGCTAGTCCGTTTGGAGTCATCGCGGGCATTGTACCAACGACAAATCCAACATCAACAGCAATCTTTAAAACACTTATCTCATTGAAAACTAGAAATGGTCTCGTTCTAAGCCCACACCCATATGCGGTTGAATGTACAAAGGAAGCTTTAGAGATTTGTAGAGTAGCTGCAGAAAAGGCGGGTGCACCAGAAGGATTACTACATTGTTTAACAATGTCTTCTATGGAAGCTACGCAGCAATTAATGAAGCATCCAGCTGTTCACTTAATTTTAGCGACTGGTGGTGGTGCGCTAGTCAAAGCAGCCTATAGTTCAGGTAAGCCTGCTTATGGTGTAGGACCAGGAAATGTTCCAGCTTACATTGAAAGATCAGCGAACATCTCTAAATCAGTTCGCCAGCTTGTACAAAGTAAATCTTTTGATAATGGGACAATTTGTGCAACAGAGCAATCAATTATTGTAGATAAAGTCATTGCCGAGCATGTTTTAACAGAGCTTAAGAAAAACAATGCCTATATTTTGAGTGATGAAGAGAAGGTGAAGATGGAGAAGTTAATTTCTCCTGTCCCAGGGAAAGTAAATCCTCAAATTGTAGGTAAATCAGCAGCTTGTCTAGCAGATTCTATCGGTATTACCGTGCCAGAAGATACAAAAGTACTTGTTGGACTAGAAACGATGATTGGCAAGAACATTCCATTTTCACTTGAAAAACTGTCACCGCTCTTTGCCTTATACACAGTCGAGGATAGTACGGAGGCAAAACAGGTAATGATTGATTTGCTAAACATCGGTGGAAGAGGACATACATGCTCGATTCATACAGAAAACACAGCTTTAGCAGAGCAATTTTCAGTGGAATTACCAGTGTCTAGAATTGTAGTTAATACATTATCATCAATTGGCGCTGTTGGAGGCACTACTGGATTAGCACCATCCTTCACATTAGGATGTGGTACGTTTGGTGGCAATATTACGTCCGATAACATTACAGCAAGACATTTATTGAATATTAAACGTATGGCTCATGGCATTAAAGATGTAGAAGTGCCAAAACCAGATTTCTTAGCAAAACCAGTAGTAGAGACGATTAAGACCCAAGATCCATCTTTAGATACAGCAGTGGTTCAACAAATTGTTGACCAAGTATTAAAACAAATAACATTACAAAATAAATAATTTGGAGGAATGACAAATGAGTACAGCATTAGGAATGGTAGAAACAAAAGGATTAGTAGGAGCAATTGAAGCAGCAGATGCAATGGTGAAGGCTGCTAGCGTTAATTTAGTAGGAAAAGTACATGTTGGGGGCGGTATTGTCACTGTATTAGTGCGTGGTGATGTAGGAGCGGTTAAAGCAGCTACTGATGCAGGTGCAGCAGCGGCCCAACGTGTTGGAGAGCTTCTATCTGTTCATGTAATCCCACGCCCACACCATGAATTAGAATTAATCTTACCGAAAGCAGAGGCTTAATTTTAATTTAAGCAATAAAGGCGACGGAAGAACCCCCTGAAGCGACGGAAAGAATCGCCCAAGCGACGGATAGAACCATCGAAACGACGGAAAGAATCGCCAAATGACGGATAGAGTACGAATCGACGGATAGAACATCATAAAATAAAGGGCAGGATGCTACACATTGCGCTTCATCCTGCTTTCATTTCCTATAACAACTAAAAGAAATAGAGGTGGCTAAACTTGAAGACAGCGATAAAAACATTTCCTGTAGCAATTTCAGCTCGTCATATACATGTCAGTGAAGAGGATTTACAAGCACTTTTTGGTCCAAATGCAACGCTAACGAAGGATTTCGATCTATCACAGCCAGGACAGTTTGCAGCCAAAGAGCGTGTCTCCATTGAGGGGCCAAAAGGTGTTCTTCACAATGTACGTGTATTAGGTCCTGTAAGAGCGGCAACACAGGTGGAAATTAGTCGAACAGATGCAATGAAATTAGGATTAACCCCTCCTTTGAGGCAATCGGGTGATATCGAAAGTTCAGCCGGCATCAAATTAATCAATCAAGAAAAAGAAATAAACATCAAGCAGGGAGTCATTATTGCACAAGCACATATTCATATGACGGAAGAAGATGCAATTGCATTGGACGTTCAAAATAATGATTTAGTATCTGTTGAGGTTGATAGTGAGCGCCCTGTTACATTTCGTGGGGTTGTAGTTCGCGTGTCGAACGATTTTAGTTTAGAAATGCATATTGATACAGATGAAGCGAATGCGGGCTTTATTGAACAGCAAGCCAAAGGAAGAATTATCAGACCATTAATATAAGGAGGAGGTTGGATGCAGGAAAATGTAATCCAAAAAATTGTCGAAGAAGTATTACAGCAAGTTTTAAAAAATCAGCCTTCCCCTCAACATGATGGAAAAATCCCTATTGGCGTATCAGCACGACATGTTCATCTTGCTCAATCGGAAGTAGAACAGCTTTTTGGTGAGAACTATCAATTAACACCTAAATTTGAACTTTTACAGCCAGGTCAGTTTGCTGCTGAGGAAACCGTTGTTATTGCTGGTCCAAGGGGTTCTATTGAGCGGGTACGCATTTTAGGCCCTGCTCGTTCATTATCTCAAGTAGAAGTAAGCTGGACAGACGCAATGAAATTAGGGCTTAAGCCACCTTTAAGAATTTCTGGAGATATAAAGGGCTCTAGCCCGGTCACACTTATTGGTCCAAAGGGCAGTGTTGTGCTACTAGAGGGACTCATTATTGCTCAAGCACATATTCATATGTCACCGGCGGATAGTGCGCGATTTCAAGTAGTGGATGGACAAGCGGTACAAATTAAAGTAGAAGGTATGAGACCGATTATTTTATCGAATGTAATGATTCGTGTTTCTGAGCGTTATCGATTGGAAATGCATATCGATACAGATGAAGCAAATGCCGGTTTAATCCAACAAGGTGCATTTGGGGAAATTGTCAATGCCCAAGCTAAGGAACAAATGAATGTTAAAGAACTTCCGACAGTCGTAAGTCAGACTGAAAAACCAGTAAGCCATCAATTTGATAAGAAATTACTTTCGCAAGTAGAAGTGCTTGAAATAGAGGCACAGGAAATTGTTGTTCCTAAAAAAACAATTGTGACAGCATTGGCTTATGACAAAATACGAGAGTTGAATAAGACGTTAACAATCCGCTCTAAGTAATTAGAAAAGTCTATTCAGGATAGAGAAGGTGAAGTTCATGCAGATGGGAAGAGTTATTGGTAGTGTATGGGCAACACGTAAAGAAGAAGGGTTGAATGGCTTGAAATTATTAATTATTCAACCAATCGATTCCAATCAACAGCCGATTCGTACAGAAATTGTAGCAGCAGATCGTATCGGGGCAGGGATCGGCGATGATGTGCTCATTACAAGTGGTGGATCATCCCGATATATTATGAAAGAAAATCCGTTGCCTATCGATGCTGTCGTTATAGGTATTATAGATTCTACTGAAGTGATGCGAGGTGAGGAAAATGGGTAGCGCAATTGGAATGATTGAAACTAAAGGATTGGTAGGCTCTTACGAAGCGGCTGATGCGATGATTAAGTCATCAGATGTAACAATCGTCAAGCAAGAGTTCGTTGATGGTGGGATTGTGACTGTCGTCGTAAAAGGTGATGTTGGTTCTGTCCAGGCAGCAGTAGAAGCTGGAAAAGCCGCTGCAATGCGCGTTGGAGAACTATTAGGGGCTCACGTAATTCCGAGACCTGATGAAGATGTTTTTCAGATGATTAAAGGACCGGAAGCACCGAAGAAAAAGCCGGCACCAGCAGCAACACGTGCTAAAAAAACAACGACGGAAACAGCAACTACTGAAAATCGGGGTGAGACAAAATGACATTTCGAAAAAGTAAAATTGCTGTGATCGGAGCTGGTCATACAGGTGCCACATTAAGCTTATTCTTGGCACAAAAAGAGCTAGGAGATGTTGTGCTGTTAGATATTCCAGAAGCGGAGAATCCGACAAAAGGAAAGGCACTGGATTTATTACAAACAGGACCAATCGAAAAGTTTAATGTTGCTATTAAAGGAACGAGTAATTATGAGGATATAGCAGGAGCAAGTATTGTTATTATTACAGCTGGTATTCCTCGTAAACCAGGCATGAGTCGGGATGATTTAGTGATGACGAATGCCAAAATTATTCAACAAGTGTCTAGACAAATAAAACACTATGCACCAAACAGTATTGTTCTTGTGTTAAGTAATCCTGTGGATGCCATGACCTATGTTTGCCATAAGGAAACAGGTTTTCCGAAAAATCGTATCATTGGCCAATCAGGTGTGCTAGATACAGCGCGTTTTAATACATTTGTAGCACAAGAGCTGCAAATTGCACCAGAGGATGTTTCAGGATTCGTCTTAGGTGGACATGGCGACGAAATGGTCCCTTTAATTCGATATTCCTATGCTGGAGGTATCCCATTAGAAAAACTAATTCCCTCAGACAGACTACAGCAAATCGTAGAACGTACACGTAAAGGTGGCGGAGAAATTGTTGGGTTGTTAGGCAACGGTAGTGCTTATTATGCACCAGCTGCTGCATGTGCACAGATGGTCGAAATTATCATGAAAGATCAACGTAAAATAATCCCTTCTATCGCCCTATTAGAAGGAGAGTACGGTTACCATGATTTATTTTTAGGTGTACCGACAATCTTAGGCGGCAATGGCATTGAATCAGTCATTGAATTACACCTGACAAATGAAGAAAAAACGGCGCTCCGTCAATCGGCAGAAGCCGTCAAACAAGTATTAACAATTTGTCAAAATGTTTAAAGACGCTTTACAACAGTAAGATATATAGGATCCCCAACTATATATTTGTTGTTATAACTTTTCTCTCTTAAAAATGTTTGATTGGAAACCGAACATTATTATTGAAAGCTAGTTAAAACTCCCCGTATTAATATAGAATAGAAGCTCTCTTTGATCGTGAAAACGATTAGGAGGGCTTCTTTAGCAGGTGTGTTGATTAACAGTTTTTATCCATTCCAATTTATTTGTAGGCTTTGATTTATGCTACAGGCTACTCGCTTTCCTGCGGGAGTCGAGCAGTCCTACGTTACAATCAGTTAAAATGGGTATTATATTAGCAAAATATCAAGAAAAAATCCTTTTATCAGTCAATGATAATACCTATATTTTCCTAATCACACGACTGCTTCTTTAATTTCAAATTCAAAATGCAATGGACCCTATTTAAGATGGAGTGGGGTATTCAGACAAGAAGCTACGCATTTTATCCATAGAAAAAGAAGAGACGAATAGAGCATTATAAAGGGAGTTGCAGCAGTCGAAATGTTTGAGAGAGAAGCTCCCTAATATATACCTCACCCCAACTTATTAAGTATATATTTAAATATTAATTTCCCTTCCTTTTATGTAAATAAGGGAATAATGAAAGTAACCCTAAAGCAGCTAAACAAACGCCAATCCACAGTGGCGACAAATAGCCATATCCCTTACTAATACCTAGACCGCCTAGTGAAGAACCAATCACAATACCAAGCGTAATAAAAGAACTATGAATGGTATTAATCATCGTGCCATTATTAGCTGTTTTCATCACTCTCGCCACCATAGCTGGATTCATTGCTACACCAGTCAAGCCAGTAAAAATAGTAGTAATAACTGCAATGTATTTATGTTCAGCGCCTACAGCAAATAAAGATAATGCTACGATTAATATAATCAATCCACTCAACAGTGTTTCCATTGTATATTTATCAGCAAACTTGCCAATCACTATATTCCCAATGACTGTTGCACTACCATAGAGAGCAAGTAAATAGGGAATACTTGCGCTTGAAAAGCCTGTGATAGTTGTAAAGATGGGCGTGAAATAACTAAATGCTGCAAACGTACCACCTATAATAAACATACTTGTTATGTACGCTGCCCAAAGATGAATGTTTTTAAAGTGCATAAGTTCGTCTTTCCAGTTTAATAGCTTTTTGTTTGGCGACGAGGGTAGTAAAAATTGAATCATAATCCCGGAAACTAGTACGAGAATAGAAACAAACCAAAAACTAATACGCCAACCAAAGTTTTGCGAGATAATCGTTGTTATAGGTAAGCCGATGACAGTTGCAATCATTAAACCTGCAAGTACAATAGATGCAGCTTTTCCCCTTGAATTAGGAGGAACCAATGTTGCAGAAAAGGAAATAGCAACACCAAATGCCGAAGATGAAGCAATACCAGTAATAATACGGGAAACCATCATGCTATCATAGTTCCAAGCAATAGCTCCGAGCGATTGGCCAATTAAAAATACAAACATTAAAAATAATAAAGCTTGTTTGCTGCGTATTCGTAGAAGAGTTGCAGTTAAAATAGGTCCTCCTATTACCATTGCACCTGCATAAGCTGTAATTAGATACCCAATTGAAGATACAGAAACCTGAAATGCAAGAGCAAGTTCGTTCATCATACCTGCAACCATAAATTCTGATGTAGTCATACAAAATATCGCTAAAGCTAGTAAATAAATAATTGATGGCATAAAAACACTCCTAAATTAATTATTGTAACGTTCGGTACAAAAATGATGCTAAAAAAGAGCGCACTAAGCGCCGAAAATAGATGCTAATGTTCCTTTCATAATCTGTTCGGATAGCATTCGATTTTGCATCGAAACATTAAGAACACGAAACCCATAATAACTGCTTAAAAATAGACTTGCTAATTCCTCAGCTGTTTGCTTTTTTGAAATTTCTCCAGATTGCAATCCTTCCTCCATGACTTTTTCAATAGCTTGTTTAAGAAGCTCGACATGCCTTGAAAAAATTTCTTGAACCATTTCGTCATTCCTAGCTCTTTCCACACTTGCGTTGATTAATAAACAACCTTTTTGATCAATATTCCCAAAGTCTTCATTCAATGCCCATTCTAAAAAATTACTTAATCGTTCTTTCAATGCAATTGGAGCATATAACAATTCCTGCTGTGCCTTAATTCCAAATTCATGATAGCGTTCTAATACTTGTTGATACAGTTCATGTTTACTACCAAAAGTATTGTATAAGCTGCCTTTCCCAAGTCCAGTATCATTGCATAAATCCTGTGTAGAACATCCCTCATACCCTCTTATCCAAAAAGTTTTCATGGCGACATCTACAATCGAGGAATAATCAAACTCTCGGGGTCTGCCTCGTTTATTCACATTAATCCTCCTCTCATTTACATTACTAGAATATCTTTTTTGTACTAAGCGGTCAATAAAGTATTTAAGAAAACAGCATGGATCTTGATTGACTTTGTCCTAAGGGGAAGGTGTATAAATGAATTGTAGCAAGTAACAAATAAATGAGTAGGTGGTTTTGTGCTATCAATAGGAGAATTCTCAAAAATATGTGGTGTCTCGACAAAAACACTTCGATATTATGATGAAATTGGATTAATTAACCCAGATGAGATTAATGCTGAAAGCGGTTATCGCTATTATTCTATCGAGCAACTAAAAAAGATGCTCTATATTAACCGTCTAAAATCCTATCATTTTTCTCTTGAAGAAATTAAAATGATGCTGGCATTAGAAGAGGATCAATCCGAAGCAATGCTTTGTTCAGCGTTAAACCAGAAGAAAAATGAAATTCAAGAGCAACTAAAGGCTTTTGAATATCTTGTAAAACAACTAAGTCATGATATTTCAAACCTAGAAAAGGGGGTACCTATCATGTCGTATCTAGACGGTTTCGAAGTGCAACTAGTAGAAACAAAGCCAATGAATATCCTTTATAAGCGATTGATAATGAGCAGTGATGATTATGCATCGGGATATGGTCGTTATTTTAGCGAGTTATATGAAAAGATTGCGAAAGAGAAGCTCACTTTACTTGGTCAGCCAATGACGATTTACCATAGCCCTGAATTTAATCCTGCGGGCAATGATACGGAATTCGCTATTCAGGTAGCTGAGCCTGTCAAAGGAACGAGAGATTTGCCAGGTAGCCTCTGTGCTAAATCCGTTTTAAAAAGATCTTATCCGGAATTGACTTCAGTCTATGCTAATTTGATGAAGTGGATTGAAAACGAGGGTTATGAACTGATATCGCCACCATATGAAATATACATAACAGATCCACATCACGCCACCGCTCCCGAGGATTATATTACTGAGGTATATTTTCCTGTAAAGAAAAAATGATAAAACGAAAATTAGGAGGTTCTTTATGGAAACAACAATCAATTGGCAATCGGTAAAGCCTGAAAACATATATATAAATAATGAAAAGCTTTCGAAGCTAGAGCAGACAATAAAAAATGATTATAACAATATAAATGGCATGATTATCATTAAAGATGGTCATTTAGCATATGAAAAATATTTTAATGGCAAAGGTCCTAATCATTGTCACCATGTGGCATCTGTCACAAAAAGTGTACTTTCTGCACTTATAGGCATAGCTATTGATAAAGGATATATTAAAAGTGTTGAACAGAGGGTATTAGATTTTTTCCCAGAGTATACATCTGCCGATCAGCAGAAACAACAGATTACTATACGACATCTTCTTACGATGACAGTACCCTATCCATTTGAGGATTGGCAGGAGCCACTAGAAAAGCTATGTCAACAGCAGGATTGGATAAAATACACATTAGATTTAATGGGGGAGAATGGGGATTTAGGTGCTTTTAAATATTCTACAGCTGGAGCACATGTATTGTCAGCTATTCTTACCCGAAGTACAGGCAAGAGTGCACGTGCGTTTGCCAATGAACATTTGTTTACACCGCTTGGTATGAAAGAAATTCCCGACTATCAAATGAACGACTATGGATTTGATGATTTATTCGGGAAAAATGTCAAGGGGTGGGTTCATGATCCAAACGGTCATTCGACAGGTGGCTGGGGACTAACATTAACTACTCGTGATATGGCGCGATTTGGCTACCTCTATGTAAACAATGGCGTTTGGGATCAAACTAGGGTTCTCTCAGACGCATGGATTCGAGAATCAACGGAGATGAACCATCACAATTACGGTTATTTATGGTGGCTACGACAAGAAGATGGACTTTTTACATATTCAGCAATAGGGGATGGAGGCAATATGATTTGTTGTATACCGAAAATGAATATGGTTGTGGCGATTAGTTCAGAATTTATAATGAATCCACGAGATAGATGGCCGTTAATAAAAGAGTATATCATCTCAGCGGTAATAAATAATTAATAATTTTAAATAGAGGGATAAAATATTAATTTTCTTACCAACTCAGTTGATGTACGCTCTTCAAGTTGCATCAGTAACTATCCCCAACATTTCGCTCCTAATCAATTTATGTTTGAAATCCCAAACTTTGTTGATGAATCAAAAGTAATGTTAAATATATTTACCAATCATATGAACCCCGTAGCCCAAGATAAAATTTTGATCCCATCAGTTAAGACAATAGGCTATAATAAATAGTCTATTGCATTTTTTGATGAAGTTTTCTTTAAGAAGAAACGTATTAAATGGCTCCTTCCTGGAGGTCGTTCTCACTACATCTTCAGTTTGAGGTTAAATATATTTTTAAAATAAAGTGAGGGAAAAAATGGTTAGCTACTTGGGCGTCTTTATTGTCATTGTACTTATAATGTTAAGAGAGAAACAAGTTAGACCAGCTCGAATGTGGGTTATACCAGTTTTGTTAATGGGTGTAATGGTTTCTACTATTTCAAGTATTAAATTAACGCCCTTAAGTATTATGATGTATATCAGTTGTTTAATGGTTGGATTGGGTATAGGAGTATGGAAAGGAAAATTAGAAAAAATTCGTATGAATCATACTAGAGGAATCGTAACTACACAAAGCTCAATTGCCGGTATTATTTTATTTTTCGGGATTCTTCTTGTAAGGGTACTGGTAGGTTATTGGAGTAGAGAGCATGCATTGATTTCATTAACAAATGCTCTTATGTTTATACCACTTGGTAGTATTTGTTCTCGTCGCTATATTATCTACTTGAGATACAAACAGCTTATGGGATGAAAATAAAAAATTCCTTTAATAATCAAATGCGAAGAGTTTTTATAATCTACTCTTTTTATGTTTATACAAGGTCATTAACAGAGAGAAGAGAGAAAATGAAATAACCCAATAAATCTTAGAAAAAAGAGAAATCGAGTGACATCGATTTCTCTTTTTGGATATCAGCTAGTTTTGTCCTAGCCTCTTTCCATAAGTATTTTACTATTTACTTTGCCCGGCAGATACATATCCGCTTAAATATGCAGCACCACCGCTCGTATATTGTGCTGCAGCGTAATAATCACCTTTTTGATTATTATTAGTAGTATAAAATTCATCTCCTGGACTCATTGAAGAAGATGCAATAACAGAATCAAATCCCCACGATTCTTTTTTAGACATAGCTTTAAAACTTGCAGAACCACTATAATTTTGAGCTGCTGTCACTAGTTTCCCATTAACTGAAACCGTAGAACCAACAGGATTAATATTTTTTGAAGAGATTTGGGCTATAGAACTACCAGCTGCTTGTGCAATATTTGTTCCTATGAAACCAATAATAGCTAAGGAACATACAACTTTTCCTACTTTTTTTAACATAATAACTCACCTCCTGTGTAATAAATCACCATATAGTTTATTATTATGCAAGTATTTCCTTTTTGGGTATTATTTTATAAATTTGACAATAAATGTTACATAAATTATATTTTAATAATATAAATAGTGAAGGTGGATAAATTATGAATATTTTATATTCCTTTAAATTTCTGTTAAGGCAATTATATCTAAGTTATTTCATTCCAATTGCATATATTGGACTTCTCATCTATGCGTCTCTAGGTTTCTATATTTATTCGTTAGAAGGAAGCCCAGGCAATGCCTTAACATCATCTAGTACTGTAGTCCAAATAGGAGCAATTGCCTATCTACTATTAGGCGTTTATAACGTACGCTTAAGCGATAAATACGATCTTAAACATTTATTTAGTTCAATTAAAAGTGGATATATTACCCACCAGATGGGGTCACTACTTGTAGGGATTATTTCCATCTTTATTATTGTGATTTGCACATTTAGCTTTTATTTATTGGTTATGTGGAAATATATATATATTAATCCATCATTCATCGTTGATGTATTTCTGTATATTTCCTTATACTATGGACTAGCCTTTTTAGTCTGTTATTTAAGTGGTTTTATGGTAGCAACCTGGATAAGAGGAAAATTTGTATTTCCGCTCATATTACTTATTTATGTATTGATGACACCACTTAATTTTATGTTCTTAAGAAGAAGCAACAATTCGTTTTTTGCATGGGATAAGTTTTTGAATGTTGGTGAGCCAAATCCAACAATGGCTTTTCATCCACTATATGGCTTATCCATTTCGCATGACCAACTGGCAAAACAATTACTATTTATATGCATTCCTATACTATTATTATTTATATATAACGTAATGCATGGTTTCTTACAGAAAAATAAATATATCATTATAACTTTTTGTTTAGTATTGATATTCACTATCTCCTGCCTTGTTTCTAATTTAAATGGAGGGCAAATTCTTTTAGATAATGATGCTGAGCTACATAATTATTATAAAAATTACGATATTACGCACAGTTGGGAACAGCAGCCCTATAAAATCAATGAAATGAATATATCGCTAGATACTAAAAAGAATTTATCTGCTGAAGTTTGGTATTCACTTATTTATGAAGGACAAACAGCTACTAATGAACTCATTTTCAGTCTATTTCATGAATTAAAAGTTAAAGACGTACTCATAGATAAAAAGCAGGTGAATTTCAATCAAAACGGAGATCGATTAAAAATCATTTTAAATGGAGCTATTGAACGAAATGAAGTGCTAAATATTTCATTAAAATATGAAGGTTTAAAAACTAATTTTTACTTTGCCAATGAGCAGGCTGTGTATTTACCAAGTTATTTTAATTGGTTACCGAGTATCTATGATAAACCTTCTTTTATAGTCTTAAACGAATCTAATTTATTACAACGTGTCAATCACCAGCTTACGCAAAATGTAGCATATAACTTAGTCTTTAAGCATCGAGGGAAAGAAGTATATAGTAATTTACCAAAAACAGAAAAAGACGAATGGGCTGGAAAAAGTTTTAGTGGTATAACTTTAGCATCTGGACTTTTAGACGTTTATACAAAAAATGATACGCAATGGGTAATTCCTTTTACATGGAAGGATATAGTGGATGATTTCCCTACCTTAGAAGCTGATGTACAAAAATTAACAAGTATTATTAACAGTTCTCGATTATTACCAACAGAAGTTTCTTTTCCTAAAAAAATATTCTTTCTGCCTAATCTAAACACAGTTGATAGAAATGAATTTCAAGGCACTTGGTATAGTCAAGATCATTTAATTTTAGGCACGCACGTAACAGTAGAGTATCCTGAAGAATATTTTACAACTTATAAAAATAATTTTCTCGTTAATATAATCAACAGCTTTTTCATTAATAACGCTTCTCTTGGAGAAATTACAGATTATCAGTTTGCCATTTTATATCGAGCATTTTTAACAGATATCCTACTGGAACAAATTAATATCCCTTCATCTGAATTTCAGCAATTGTTGGAATCTGGTCAATTACAATCTGATAAACATCCAATAGATGACCTGGTTAGCCAATTAAATGGTTTTAAAAATAGTACAGTATCAAAGGATTTAAGCAGTTCATTTTATAAAGAATGGGCTAAACTACTACACTCGAATAACCCTTGGGAAAGCTTAAAAAACTTATTAGAAAAGGTAGAGGATTTAAATTGAAGATAATTCATGTAAAGAATATACAGAAACGTTTTAACAAAGAGTTGGTCTTGAACGATATTAATTTCGATATAAAAGGCTCATTCGGTCTTCTTGGGCCAAATGGTGCAGGCAAAACGACATTGATTCGAATACTTTGCTCGATTATACAACCAACAAATGGCGAAATTTACGCTGATAATCAGTTGAATTGGAAAGATAGTAATGCTGTGAAATCTAATGTTGGATATCTTCCGCAAACATTTAGTTTTTTTAAGAATGCCTCTGTTTATCGTGTTTTAGAATATATTGCGAAATTAAAAGGGATTAGTAAAAGTGAGCTCACGAACGAAATTACACAGGTTTTAGAAGAAACCAATCTAATGCTTCAAAAAGATAAAAAAGTAAAGCAATTATCTGGAGGTATGTTAAGAAGACTAGGGATTGCTCAAGCTTTATTAGGCAATCCTAACTTATTAATTGTTGATGAGCCTACTGTAGGACTCGATATTGAAGAACGTGTCCGATTTAGACAGCTTTTAAGAAAACTAGGTAAAGACCGAATTGTTCTTATTTCCTCCCATATAGTAGAAGATATTGAAAATACCTGTGATCACATATGTATTTTAAAAGAGGGGAAGGTTGTTGTGACAGGGGAATTAAATGATTTGTTAGCTTCTATTGATGGAAAAGTTAAAGAGGTCTTTTTATCCTCTGAACAATTGAATACACTTTCAAATGAAATCATTTCAATTAAAGAACTTGGAAGCGAGTATAAAGTACGGTATGTACCCTCAAATAATTCTAATTTGTTTCAGGGTACATCTGTGAGTCCTACTTTAGAAGACTTTTATGTATACAACATGAACCATGGTGATATTCAATGAGCGATTTGAACAAACTTAACATTCGCTTCGAAATACACAATATGGGCCTGTCCTTTTTTATTCCTATCTTTACTACTCTTATTACTTCTATCTATGTTGGCACCACTATTCATGAAGAGGGATGGGAATATAACGCTGCATTAGCTTTTGAATATTTAGTCTGTCCGTTTGCAGCGTGGTGGGTTAGTTATTTGTATTATGATACATTCGAGGATAATAATGAAGAGCTTTTAATTTCACTTCCTATTTCAACCAAATACTTTGGTATTTTCCGTTCAGCAGTATTTTTTTTATTTTTTTTACTATTGCTTGCTATCCAACTTTATGTACTAAATATAATCTCTGAAATACCATTGAATATCCCTTTTCTATTGTTCAGGTTTGCTTCACAGGGATTTGTATATGCTGGTCTCGCGTTTGTATTAATGATGTTATTTAAAAATATTATGGTTCCAATACTAGCTATCGTAGTTTTCCTATCCATTTCTTTCTTTTCAGGTGGCCGACCTTTTGTTTTAACATTTAGTCCACTTACTCAAATAGATGGGGAAGTGTTTGCAATATTATGGTCTAATATAATAATAGGATTCTTATTTTTTGTCCTAGGACATTTACTTTTGAAGTTTAGAATGCGGAATATAAATTCCTGAAGATATGTAGCATTCCTTTCTATAAAAATACGATAAAGCCATAATATACAAAATTTTCGAAAATATGATAAACTAATAGCGTGAAAAGGAGGAGGATTGCACATGACTGTACAACAATTTACTGACTATGTGAAAAAAATGCAGCATTATGAAGAAGCGCTAAGCGTGATTTATTGGGACATGCGAACGGGTGCGCCAAAGAAGGGGTTAGCTCAACGTTCAGAAGTAGTTGGCACATTATCTGCCTCCTTATTTGATATGCAAACTAGTGAAGAGTTAGGGGAATTACTAACGGATCTAGAGGGACAAAAGGCAGATCTCGATTATGTTACGTTGCGTTTAGTAGAAAAAGTACGTAAAGAGTATGATCAAAATAAAAAAATCCCTGCTGATGAATATAAGGAATTCGTCATTCTACAATCTAAAGCAGAAACAGCATGGGAAGAAGCAAAGGCAACCAATAATTTTGCGTTATTCCTACCTTATTTAGAGAAGATTATAAGCTGTCAGAAGAAATTCATTCAATATTGGGGCATTAAAAATGGTTCTCCATATAATACATTACTAGATTTATATGAACCGGATATGACGACTGATGTATTAGATCAAGTTTTTGGTGAATTGCGTGAAACGATCGTTTCTCTTGTGCAAAAAATTGCAGCTTCACCAAATAAACCAGATACTAGCATTTTATTTAAACATTTCCCTCGGGAATCTCAGCGTTCATTAGCATTAGAAATGTTAGCACAACTTGGCTATGATTTTGATGCAGGTCGCTTAGACGAAAGTGTACATCCATTTATGATTGGCTTGAATCATGGAGATAATCGTATTACAACGAAGTATGATGAAAATGATTTCCGCTCAGCAATTTTTGGAACAATCCATGAGTGTGGGCATGCCATGTACGAACAAAATATCGATGAAAAGCTTGATGGTTTACCGTTAGCAACTGGGACATCTATGGGGATACATGAATCTCAATCATTGTTTTATGAAAATTTTGTAGGTAGGAACGAAAAGTTCTGGGCGTATAACTACGAGCAACTACAAAAGTATTCTCCTGAACAATTTGGTGATATAGCTTTAACGGATTTCCTTCGAGCAATTAATATGGTGGAGCCATCGTTTATTCGCATTGAAGCAGATGAGTTAACATATCCACTACATATTATGATACGCTATGAAATTGAACGTGATCTATTCAATGGCGATCTTCAAGCAAAGGATCTTCCGCAAGTATGGAATGATAAATACGAGGAATATTTAGGTATTCGTCCTAAGACGGATGCACAAGGGGTACTTCAAGATATGCACTGGTCAGGGGGCATGTTTGGCTATTTCCCATCCTATGCTTTAGGAATGATGTATGCTGCACAATGGAAACATGCGATGGATAAAGATATTCCAAACTTTGATGAGCTATTAGAAAAGGGAGAGCTTCTTCCAATTCGCGAGTGGTTAACAGACAAAGTCCATCAATATGGTGCGCTGAAAAAGCCGTTCGAATTGCTACAGGAGGCGACGGGGGAAGGCTTAAACGCGAAATATTTAGCAAACTATTTACAAGAAAAATATACGAAGTTGTATCAGCTCTAAAGGATAAAGCGATTTCTCTACTACAGGAATTACAGTATTTGGGATTATCCAAAACCATATTTTCTCAAATAGATTAACGTCCGCGTTAAGTGGTCAAGCACCTACTGGTATGGATTTAAGTGATCCGAGTGTTATCCTAACATCTGAAACTCGAAACTTCATTCCTGTAGAGGTTCTCGATAAAATGCAAGAAGCGCTTACTATTTCAATTGCTCATACTTTTGCTTGGGCGATAATCCCAGCTGCTATTGCGCTAATTATGGTATTTGCCATGGGTAAAGAGCAATTCGATCCTGCTTCTGAAATGGAAACGTACAATCACGATGCATCACATTAATATATGAGCCTTTGTTTCACAAATTATCAAAATGTGGCCTTACGAAACGTGTTTTTAAAATATTTCATATTCGAAATAGCAATAAAGATTGATGGTAGTCGTATGAAAAGCAATTGAGATTGCGGAATTTAAGCATACAAAAATAGAAAAAGGGGAGCTCGCTAAAAAATATTTCAAAAAAATGTTCGGTGGGCAAAAAGTGAGCCATCATGCTAATTTTGCAGATGCCTTTACTAAGAGACAGGGACAAACTCCTCCTCTGATACCAAAAAGCCGGTGAAATTTTACGACTTGTAAAATTTCACCGGCTTTCTATTTTTCGTAATAAACACTCGAACCGTTTATACGAAGTACGAGTTGTCCTGCCTTTCATCCACGTATGGTGCTTAAACTGATTTTATGGGTCTATACGCAAGTGGAAACAAAGCTTTCAGAAAAAACGAACGCCGCAAAATTGATGTGGAATCATTTCACTTGATTTTCTGTCCTAGGAAAATTGAAGGTAGAAACGAAATAGGTCTTGCATTTATGGCTGTGAATTTGAGGAAATTTACGGTCATTCACTAAGAAATGTAAGCTGATATAGAGGAAAATCAAAAAAGTGAAATTAAGCACACTCAATTTCACTTTTTTGATATTAGAAGCTAGTTTTGTTCTAGCCTCTTTTTATTAAGATGCAAAACATTGTTACCAAAGCTTAAAGCCTTTTGAGCCTGGAGGTGAATTTGAAATAATATCGATAATTGGGATAGTATAAGCAAATAAAATTAAGGCTACTAAAATAACAAGCCATACTTTAAAGTTCTCTAAGATAGCTGGTGTCGTACCACCGTTTTCATGTACTTCACCAACTGGGAACTCCTCTTCGCCTTTTGGTGCAAACCATGCTAATTTCACCACAATATAAAGTATGATAATGATAGCGATGAATAGGATTGTACCACCGACAGCTTGAGCAATTTGATAAGGAATCCAATCATAAGCTTGTTGAGCACCACCATACTCAGAGTAATCAGATCGACGAGGTGCACCGATCAGACCGGCGATGTGCATAGCGGAAGACATAATTGTCATACCAGTAGCCCATAATATAGCGGCAAAATTACCAAGATTGTTTAAGGATTTTGTCAGTGTACGACCTGTTAAATATGGAATTAACCAAAATGCCGCACCAAAATAAGTTAATACTGCTGTTGTTGCAATCGTTAAATGGAAATGTCCTGTAACCCAAATGGTATTATGGATTAATTGGTTCATTTGGTAAGAAGCATTGATGATACCGCCTGCGCCACCAGGAATAAATGCTAACATACCGATAAATGGCACAAAGAAACGAGCATCTTTCCATGGTAATTTTTTAAACCAGCCGAAAAGTCCTTTCCCACCTAATTCACGACCACGTAATTCAAACATGGCAAACATTGAGAAGGCAGTCATTAAGGATGGTACGATTACGGCAAATGTTAATACAACTTGTATGAATTTCCATGTACCATCAATACCTGGCTCTGTCAATTGGTGATGGATCCCAACTGGTACAGAGAAAATTAAAAATAGCATAAATGAAAGTCTTGCTAACGAATCAGAGAAAATTTTTCCGCCAATAACCTTTGGAATAATGACATACCACACCATGTAAGCTGGTAATAACCAGAAATACACAAGAGCATGCCCAAAATACCAGAACAAAGTACGGGATAGTGCGACATCAACACGTTCTATAAAGCCTAAGGACCATGGAAGTAGCTGGAATAGAACAGAAGCAGCTACACCTAGCGTTGCTACGAACCACATTAAATTATTGACAACAACCATAAATGAAAGTAAAGGGCTTCGTTGTCCACTTCCTTTGTTTTCTTTACGCCACTGTGCATATCGCAAAATTTGGCCAGAGCCGCCAACCCAAGAACCAACCACGACTAATGTAAGGCCTAGATAAAATATCCAATGAGCTTTCAGTGGAGCATAGAACGTATATAAAACAGATGCCTCATTAAGTAGAACCATTGTTGCAGCTGCTGCTGTACCGATAGTCATTAGCCAGAAGCCAATCCAGCCAAGGCGACGTTGACCATTTGAAAAAGTCCCTGACGTACGACTAACACTGGCAATTTGGAAACCAAAAATAAAGAATGTTGTTAAAATAAGACCGAGTAAAATACCGTGTACAGTTAAAACTTGATAGTAACCAATGCCTGCTGGTAATGTAAATTGACCAGAACGAACGAAAACTTGTAATAAACCTGCAAGACCCCCTAATAACAATGCAAAGAATGCCACGTAAATATGCGCCATTGCTAGCTTCGCATCACGACGATCCACTTTTGCCAAATTATTATTTAGACGCATTTGGATCCACCACCTTTAGCATAGAGTGCATCATCGTATGTCCTGTACCACAGTATTCATTACATACGATTAAATACTCTCCTACTTTATTTACTTCTGTTACATATTCAGAAATGTAACCTGGTTCAAGCATCATATTAATATTTGTACCGGCAACTTCAAAACCGTGCATTACATCTGCACTTGTTGCGATAAATTTTACCTTAGCTCCAAGTGGAACTTCAATTTCTGGAGGATTGTAATTAAACGCTGATGCTAAAACAACCACTTCATAATCCCAGTCCTTACCTTTTACTTTATGGACACCAGGATTATCGAACGGGGCAAATTCTGTTACTTTCTCATAATCTAGTGTTTTTTTACCATTGTTCGGATGTGAGCCTTGATGGAATGCACCGATGCCTAAAATGATAAGGAATGCTACTAAAGTAGCAACTCCAAACACAAGCCAATATTTCTCATACTTATGTAAGTGCATATGTCTCTGTCCTTTCTTAGTAGAATCAATTATGCCTCGGCATAATTGCGTAAGAAGTTAAAAACGATTGATGAACAAATCGAAGCAGTATGCCCAAAGTAAGATAATAATGATTCCTACCCCGAATACCGCATAGAGTGAACCTTTTAAGTTTTCATCTGACTTTTTTTTATTTGCCATTTTTGCTCCTCCTACGCTTTTATTGTGTCTTTCTTATTGCCATGATATATAAATAAATTTCTTTTTGATGTGAAAAAAATCACACATCTTGGCGAAAAATGTGAAAAAAATGTGAAAAAATGAGGAGTGAATAAAAAATAACCATCTCAATAGTCATTGAGATGGTTATTTTTGGGTTAAAATCGGAGTAAATTTTATCAAAATCTATTATTTTTCAAGAAATTTTACTATTAGGATTTTAGACCCGAGTCTTATGGGGCATAGTCTGTTCATTAAAGAGAATGACAAAGGATAATCATAAAAGCATGATGTATTGGCATAGGATATATCAATTGGAACAGTCCGATATGCTAGAACTCTATTCTTCTTCGATTGTTAAAAGAACTGTTAGTGGACCAATGTTTGGAATTGAAACAGGGAGTACAAATGCCTTGTCAAAGCCATATAACTTTGTGTTACCAACCATTACTGTTGGCGGTGTGATATCGATTTCTAAGCTTTCTTGTCCAACGGTAGTACATAAATTTCCTGCAATCATATTGCCGAATTCCCCCGTAAAGGATTCCAACATTTCTCCCTCAAGAGGCATACCGAACATTGTATTGCCGATGCCACTAAATATTTCAGGAGAGGAATCAATGATTACACGACCCTTTAAATCTCCTATTAAACCAATTAATACACCCATTTGCTGTTGTTGAAAAGGTTCAGAAATAATACTAGGCGTTTTCACCTCAATATCCATAGGCAGGATCGATTTTAAAGCGTGAATTGTCCCGTTTAAAATAGTTTGAAAGTACTTCGAATTACTCATCTTTACCGCATCCTTTTTCCGACTTTTCTACATCTTACCATGTTAAAAGGGTAAGATGAAAGTATGTCTTGACGAATTAATGGGAAATTTATATTATATTAATGAGAATGATTTTCAAAATCAGTGAGATAGACACTTATGTCTATTTTTAAATAATATTTTTATAAAAAAGGAGCGGTTAGCAATGACATTCGTATTTATTGGAGCGGCAGTGGTTATCTATATTGGAGTAGGAAAACACGTCATGAAACAGGCGACTGCACATTTAAAATAAGAAGATATCAAAAACGACAATTTTCATACTAGTAAAGCATGGTCCGAGTAATTTTGAGATCATGCTTTTTTTTAGATGGAGGAGTTGTTTGTTTTTTCAGAAAAATACTGTGAAAGAGAATTGTTTTTTTGTAGTATGGTTAATGAAGTATTGAAATATAAAAGAATACTAAGGCTAGAGCTAATGAATAAAAAACGGATGGGCAATCAAGCTACGTCCTCTAGAAATGTAGGTGGATAAAATGACAAAAATATTATTAACAGGGTTTGTCCCATTTCTTGACTATAAAATTAATCCAACGATGAAAATTGTAGAAAAGTTAAATGGAGAAATAATGGATGGCTATGAAATTACAGGACGTATTTTATCAGTAGATTTTCAACAATCTGCTCAGCAGCTGAAACAATATATAGCTGAGATAAAGCCTCAAATTATTATTTCATTAGGACTAGCTGGAGGTCGCTTCAAAATAACACCAGAGCGAATTGCGATTAATATTAAGGATGGGGAAGCAGATAATATTGGTTATACACCTGTAGATGAGAGCATTTATGATGATGGTGTAGATGCCTATATGACGAATTTACCTATTAGAAATATGGTAAATCGATTATGCAAAGAAGGGTTTCCAGCGGAAATTTCCAATACGGCAGGTACCTATTTATGTAATAATATTATGTACGAAGGACTACTTTACGCGAAGCAACATAAAGAGGTCCGTGCTGGATTTATTCATATTCCTGCGTCATTTGATTTGGCGATTCAGCATGGAAAAATTCCGGGATGGAATATCCAAGATTTAATAACTGGTATTAGGCTCTGTATCGAGGAGGCTATTCGTGTTTCCTCCTGCGATGTGGATTAGCCAAGGCCCACATGTACTGGATTATGCCACAAAAATTATGAGTGAAAGTGTCAAATGGAATAAATAAAAAAGTAGAATGGATGCCATGAAACGTAAATCATCATTTTTAGGCATCCATTTTTAGTTATTTAATGTCGATTCATCTATTTATGAAACAATTAATAGGAAAGTAGTTTAATTAGATCACAACATACTCCAAATTATTGATCTCTTTAAAGTGTAGTTACTAATTCTACAGCCTCAATAATAATTGGTGTTCCGGCAGGTAAAGTTCCAGTAACTGTATGAAACGTTAATTCTGTTGCAGAAACGGTATAAGAACCACCTTCCTGTAACACACCATTTATATATAAATTGTAGTAGCCGTTTGTGACGATTGGAAAAGTAGTTGCTTCAATACCGCTATCATTTAAAAAGGTAGTAGCGGCAACTGTTGTACGATCAGTGATCGTTAATGGTGTAGCTAAAACATTAAAAAATCTCGTTGAAGTACCTGTAACATTTACATGAATATTAATAATAGAAAGTGCCACCTTATGTTCACCCCCTTTCAGGTTTGTTTCTTACTTTATAGAAAAACCTAAGGATTCTATGATGATTGGAGTACCTTCATAAATTGTTGAATTATCTGGACTTAAGGCTAATGAGGATGGCGTTAAAGTATAAATTCCACCTTCTTGCATGACGGCATTGATATAAAGATTAACGTAGCCATTCGGATTAAAAATGATAAATTCAGTTATTTGGTTCCCATGATCATCCCAAAATTGGATAGCGGGTAGAGTCGCCCCATTAGTCAAATTAATATCTGATGTTGCAATATAGAAATATCTATTTACTGTTGGGATGATATTTCCACTAGGTTCAACGACTGGAGGAGGGTCTACCGAAGGAATGGTACTAGCTTTTATACGAGGCCAAATAAACCGGTCATCACATGCACATTCACATTCTTGCTCGATTTTTCGGTGATTCCTAAAGTTCACCATTTTTTATCACTCCCTTTAATTATTGTTTCCCTCCCGTGTAGTATGGTAACCTCATGTCTAAATTTTAAAAACTTAGTTTTCCTTACCTTAAACTATGAAGAAAATTATTATTTGCATAGTTGCACATCCATTTTGAAAGAGAAAATAGTAGTTTTTTAGAAAAATATTAGAACTTCACAACAAATTGATGATGAGCGTAAAAATGCTTTGTTTTTGATTAAACAGGACAATATGGATGAATATGGCGTCTGAAACCCTGATATCTGTGCTTTTCAAAGTAAATTAGTGTTATACTTTGCTTGTCGAATAAGGTAGAATATTATTTATGACTATCTTCATTCAGAAAAACTACCACCTCTGTAGTGGTAAAATGAATGCGGATATAGTTCTTTTCCAAACATTACAAATGATGGCCACCGGCGGATGTCACGGATTTTTAAAGGAGTGAATTGTGGTCGCACAATTCAAAATCCGGACTCAATTACACCAAGGCGAAATTGATTAATATGAAAAAAGGGGTTACTGGTTTTATGAAAGATTTTGAACAACAGTTGGAGGCGCTATTAAAGCAAGCCTCGTTACAATACATAATTTATCAGCATAATGGTGATACAGAGCGTATGGATAAGACATCACTTTTTGCCCGTAAAATACAGCAAAAAGAATATGTCATAGGCTTTGCTGGCCATTTCTCTGCTGGTAAGTCAAGTATGATTAACGCGCTATCAGGTGAAGATTTACTTGCGTCAAGCCCTATTCCAACGAGTGCCAATATCGTCAAAGTCCATAAATCAGATGAAGACTTTGCGATTGTCTATATGCACAATGAAAAGCCTGTAAAGTTTGAAGCAGGCTATGATTTTAAAACAGTGAAAGAACTAAGTAAAAATGGGGATTTAGTGTCACAAATTGAAATTGGTCATAGTACATCGACATTACCACTAGGTGTCACAGTTATGGATACGCCAGGTGTCGACTCGACAGATGATGCTCACCGTATGTCAACAGAGTCAGCCCTCCATATTGCTGATATTGTATTTTATACAATGGACTACAATCACGTTCAATCGGAATTGAATTTTCAATTTACAAAGCAATTAATGAAGTACAATCCAAACGTTTATTTAATCGTAAACATGATTGATAAGCACAATGAAAATGAGTTAAGCTTTGAGGAATTTAAAGCAACAGTTCACAATTCCTTCGCGGCTTGGGGTGTAGTACCAAAGGGAGTATTTTTCACTTCATTAAGAGAGCCTGAGCATCCTAATAACGATTTTAAAGCTGTCAAGAAAATTGTTATGGATAGTATGAATGATTGGCAGGATCAACTTGTACAGACTGCATCAAATACGCTGCGTTTATTACAAAGCGAGCATGACACTTATTTAACAGAAGAAAGACAAGATCGTTTAGACATCGATGAAGATGTATTAAGTGCCGATGACTGGGCAAACCATAAAGATATTTTAGAGCAGTACAATAAGTTAAATCGTCAAGTTGAATTGTTCTCAATTGAGGCATGGAATGAAACGTTCGAAGAGCAACGTAAAGAACTTCTTGCGAATGCTGCCATTATGCCAGCTGATTTACGCGATAAATTACGTCTGTATTTAGAGAGTCAGCAGGAAGGTTTCAAGGTAGGGGGCTTATTTACTGCTAAGAAAAAAACCGAGGAAGAGCGTAATCGTCGTCAAGAGGATGCTTATAGTGCCTATCAAAATGTGGCGCATGCACAGATTACTGGACATTTAAAAGGGCTAATGAAAAAGGTCTTAAAGGATGTTGGTGCATTAAATGAAGAACGTGCTAAGGCTATTGATGACTACGCCTTTGAATTACCATTCTCACTGATTGAGCAGCAAGTACAGGTTGGCGCACTGTTAACGGGAGATGCAGTATTGAATTTTGCCAACCGTGTGGCAGAGGCGACAAAACGCTACTATATTCAAGAAACAGATAATTGGAAGGATGCACAAGCAACAACTTTAGAAGCAGTAGCTACTGAAACAGCTGCTCCATCTAAATTAAAAATGGCCGGTATGCAAGAGAAAGTTGATGCCATTCAAGCAGTGCTTGAAATCGAAGGCTATCAGCAATATAGTGCAAGTATTATGCACCAGGCAAGCAATGAAATCCGTCAACTAGCAAATCAACAGCTGACAAATTGGGATCATGCCTTTAAGCGAGATTTAGCAGATATTCGATTATTTGATGAAACGATGTTAAAGCCAAAAGAGGAAGCGTTACAACAGGAAGAGGCCCAGCAAGCTGTTAGTGCAACGAGTCTTCCTATTGAAGGTGTAGTTAAGCGTGCCCTTCATACGGCAAATGCTGTAAAAGATGTACAAGGCTTTGCGGAAGTAGCAACTTATTTAGAAAATAAAGTACAACGATTACAGAAAAAGGATTTCACAATTGCCCTGTTTGGTGCATTTAGTGCAGGGAAATCCTCGTTCTCAAATGCGTTAATGGGTGCCAAAGTTTTACCTGTATCACCAAACCCTACAACAGCGGCTATTAATAAAATTCGACCTGTGTCACCAGAGCATCCTCATGAAACAGCAGATGTACAGTTAAAAACAGCTGATCAAATGCTAGAGGATATTCAAGCTTCGTACGCTGCAATTGGTTTATCGGTTTCTTCTTTAGAAGAGGCATTAAATCGTGCAGATGAGGGACTTGCGGTACAGCTTTCTGACGAACGTTTAAATGTGCATAAATCATTTATTCGTGCATATAAAGAAGGATTCCCAACATTTAAGTCTGAGCTTGGAAAAGTATTACGTGTTAACCGTGAAGAGTTTGAAAAATTTGTTGCACAAGAAAATAAATCCTGCTTTGTCGATAATATTGATTTTTATTACGATAGTCCGTTAACACGCATGGGTGTAACACTTGTTGACACACCAGGAGCAGATTCTATTAATGCACGTCATACAGGTGTTGCGTTTGAATATATTCGTAATGCCGATGCAATCTTGTTTATAACTTATTATAATCACGCTTTTGCTAAAGCTGACCGTGAGTTTTTAATCCAGCTAGGGCGTGTGAAGGACGCCTTCGAACTTGATAAGATGTTCTTTATCGTTAATGCTATTGATTTAGCGACAACAGAAGAAGAGCAGGAAGATGTAAAAGGCTATGTGCGTTCAGAGCTACAACGCTTTGGCATTCGCTTCCCTCGACTTTACGGTGTGTCAAGCTTAATGGCCTTAAAAGAAAAAGTAGAGGGTACTGATTTAACATCAGGTATGCCACCGTTCGAAGATGCCTTCCACACATTCTTAAATGATGAATTAAGTGCATTGGCTGTTCAGGCACTTGCAGAGGAAGTCGATAAAACGGAGCAACGTTTAGGTGACTTAATTGCGCAGACAGAAGAGAACTTAAAGCGTAAGGATGAGCGTTTAGAGGAATTGACAACTTTAGAACAGCATATAAAATCGAAATTCAATGCGCTGAATACAAGTATGCTGGAAAGTGAAACGAAGCAAGAGCTTGATGAATTACTGTATTATGTTCTTCAGCGTGTGTATTATCGTTACCCAGAGTTCTTTAAGGAAGGCTATAATCCTTCGACATTTGCAGCAATGCCAGCTCAGCAAGCATTAGAGCATGCTTTAAAGGAAGTAATGCAAAGTTTACGCTTTGACTTTACACAAGAAATGCGTGTAACAAACTTCCGTTTATCACAGTTTATTAGTAAAAAGATGCAACTGCGTTTTAAAGATGAAGTACGTGAGCTAAAAGAATTAAACCGTAGCTTCTCATTCTTAGCGTTTGAATCTTCTGAGCCAGATTTACTTGATTTTGAAGGGCCATTTACAGATATCGCAAAATATTCAAGTGTGAAATCATACTTCCGCAATCAAAAGGCATTCTTTGAGAAGAATGAAAAAACGAAGCTAAGTGAGGCGTTAGAGGTATTAACAAAACCAGATGCGCAAAATTATTTAGATTCTCAGAAAGTATCACTCATGACATGGGCGATTACCTATATTGCTGAGGAAGCGGAGAAATTACGTTTGCATATTTATCATCAGGCTCTTGAACAGATTGCTACAGAAAGACTTGCACTTCAGGAAGAAAGCCGTTTAGCTTCTTGGAAAGCTATTTATGATCAATTACAATACGTATGAGGTGATTCATTTGGGAAAAGTATTCAAATCAGTTGAGGAAATTCAGTTAGATGGAGTCCGTTTCGTAGATGCTCGTTTTGATTTACAAAAAAAAGAGGCTGGTTATAAGTTATTTGAAGAGGGACATGCACCAGGAGCGATTTATATCGATCTAGAGCAAGACCTATCAGATATGGGGTCCAGCGATGGCCGCCATCCTATGCCGAATAAGGAAAAGCTATCGGCAACGTTTCAAGGATTAGGATTAACTTATGAGGATCAAATTGTCGTTTACGATCAAGGGGCTGCACCATTCGCACCTCGTGCTTGGTGGATGCTGACATATGCCGGCTTTCCAAATGTAGTGATTGTAAATGGTGGTGCACCTGCTCTTGAGGAAAAAATAACTTTCACAAAAGACATCATAAAATACCCACCGACTACGATTGAATTTGTTTGGCGTGATGAACTTTATGCGCCCCGTGAAGCAGTTAAAGCCATTGTTGATGGGGTAGTAGATGCAACGTTGCTAGATGCACGTGCCGCAGCTCGCTACCGTGGTGACGTGGAGCCTTTAGATAAGGTAGCTGGTCATATTCCAACAGCGAAAAACTTTGACTGGGAGCAATTAAAGTCAGATGGCCATTTGCAAGCCAATGATGAGTTGCGCAGTAAGGTTGCTCGTGATGAACGTGTTGTTGTATATTGTGGCAGCGGTGTTACAGCATCACCATTGTATGCAGTGTTAGCAGATGAAGGTTACGAAAATATTCAACTGTATGTAGGCAGCTTTAGTGACTGGATTACGCAATATGATGTAGAAAAAGGGACAAATGAATAAATCCATTCAATAAGAACACTCACTTAAGTTAACTAGTTCTGTTTTGAAGTACAAAACTAAAGGGTACTGCCATTCGCAGTACCTTTTTTGTACAACATGGTTTGATAGTTCGTGAATCGAAATTTACGAATTATTTAGTTTCTCTATCAATTAGATGTTTATCTAAATCTCCATTTGTACTTTCATATCTTGCAGTGACTTTCCAACCAAATAGGTTATGTTGGATTATCACGTTTGATGTCGTATTAATAACATCTGAACCATTTGTTCTTAATAACAAATAATAAGCATTAGAAATATCTGTTTCAACAACATTTCTTCATCCCGAGTTGAAAAGAAAGTCGAATATTGAAAAATTTATGATCACGATTGAAAATAAATTAATCAATAATTTTTTATACTAATTTTTAATGCAGCCCCTCCTCTTTTTCTAGAAACTAATACGACACCCCACAGAAAGTACCTGCATTGTTCGTTACTTTAATAAAACGACTCCCCAATAAAGAAAACTCATAGTAAGAAAAACAAACGCAAATGTAGCTATTGCTTTTGGTAATTTACGATAAAAGTATAGTAATGCCAATCCTATGAGTATGTGAATGAAAGCAAAAAGAATAAGACTCATTTACCTCACCTCTTGTCTAAATCATACCATTTTCTGTAATAGGAATTAATTCCTTCTTTCACTAACCTTGGCCTTAGTAGAATATAGTTCCTTGTCATTTATAATAATTATGTATTCGCTTCGTTATATTTCTATAATGAAACTTTATGTATGTGATTTGATAAACCAATTCGTATGAAAAAAGTAAATAGCCATATTATAGTGTTTTTTAAAGTTTTGTACTGGAAAACAGTACGATCCAAATAACATAAGGACTTCGACTCCTTTAAATTATTTGCTAATATTAAAGCCAAATTTGGAATTTTAAGGTCTAATAAGTATAGGGGGTGAGCTAGTGCAGGAAATACTCGTCCAACGAGCAAAAGAGGGGGATGCAGAGGCGTTCGCACAGTTATTTTCACAGTTTGAAATAGACTTATATAAAATGGCGTATGTATACGTAGGCAATGAGGCTGATGCACTTGATGTTGTGCAGGAGGTCGCTTACCGCAGCTTTAAATACATACATTCATTACAGAGCGTCACTTATGTAAAAACATGGTTAATGAGGATTGTCATTAATTGTGCATCAGATTTGCTAAAAAAGCGAGGGCAGAACAGGCCTTTTGAGGCGGAGTTAGAAATAGGTGAAGAGTCACTAGAGGAGCTCCCAGAAAAATGGGCGTTGGAAGATGTCATGGCAAAGCTCACAAAAGAGGAAAAAGACGTAATTTTACTTCGATTTTATCATGATTATACTTTGTCTCAAGTGGCTCAGGTTTTGCAGCTAAAATTAGGAACTACGAAAACCATTTTGTATCGTGCATTAAAAAAATTAAAGCAAGCGCTTGAACAGGAGGTGCAAGAATGAACGACTTTAAAAAGCAGTTGGATCGAATTGATATCCCGAAATCGTTGCATAAGCGTAGCCTAAAAGGAATTAAACGAGCGAAAAATGAGCAACAAAAGCATAAGCGCTGGATGCCTAAAATATTGACAGTTACTGTGACAATCGCAGCTGGAGGCTTTATAGCTTTAGGAGTAGGAAAGCAGGATACACGACAACAGCAGTCGAGCAGTTTATTAGATGAAAGTCTATCTTCACCTATTGTGCATTGGTGCATAGCAATCTTCCTAATGATTATGACTATTTTAGTTGTGATAATAGCAATTCGAAAAGGGATCGATAAAAAGTTGAGTATAGCTATGGGCTTCATTATGACACTATTGCTCGGTAATAGTACAGTCTATTTGCAAAATCAATTACCAAAACCAATTACGGTCCCACTTGTGCAAGACTTTTTTTATAGCAATGAGAACTTTGACTTTACAATCCATTATATTACAAATAAAAGTGATCGGCGTTTTGTGAAATATTTACAGGCTGATAATCTTACTTTGCAAGCAAAGTATTATGGCAATAGCGAAAATAAAGGAATTTCATATTATCCCGTAGATGTCACAAATGACAGTTCGCATCAGTTTATGCGCGCAGCTTATTTTGTTGGGAATAGAGAAGAGATACAGACCCTTATTAACAGTAAAGAAGTGTTTCTAGTGCTTGATGATGGTGAAAAGTTGCCGACACTTTTGCAAATGGATTTTGACCATCCAGAAAAAGTGCAAGTGGACTTTCTAGGGACATCTGGTGGTAATGATGAAATGGCGATTTTTGTTATGATGCAGGATGTTGTGCTGGATGCAGTAAATATACCTGAAGTATTAAAGCATAGTGTCAGTTTTACGGACATTAAAGTCAATGAAATTGCCTATACGGAAAAGGATTTTCCTATTGCTGTGAAAAAGGGACAGAGAGTAATAATTACATTTCAAACTAGTGAGGCAGGAATGGATGTACGTGCGAAGGTTGGTGTTAGTGGTAGAGATGGAATGTTACCAAAATGGATAAATAGAGAAGCTTCATTCAATATTCCAAAAATACGAGAGGAGATTGAGAGGCATGATTAATTTTGCGGAAAAGCAACGGCAATTGAACTTGTTAAAGTGGCTAACGATCGCTCTATCCTTAAAACTAGTATTTTTAAATGTCTATCCATATGCCTTTTATGTGCAGCAATTATTGATTTACCTAGCATTTATGAAGAGTTTGTCTTATTTTAAAGGTCAATCATTGGTCAAAAAATATATTTTCATTGGAATCATACTTTTAATTGCAAATATTGTAGCATCAAATTTGCTATCAATTACATGGCACTTAGTTTTAACAGTAAGTGTTGATTTACTCATTATCTTAGAATTCGGCAAAATTTTAGTAGAAATTGAGAGACAAAATAATTTGCTAGGATCTACTGCAAGAATTATGAAACAATATATGTGGATTGTACTTTGCGTCACAGCTAGCTGGACTTTTCTTATGAATAGTGAATATGATGTAATAGTCTCTCTATTAATAGTAGGAGCTGTTTTGATATTCATCGTTAATGTACGTTTACTTTTCCATTTGCGTAGCTTGAAAAAGAATATTAAATCTAAGATGAGGGTTGTGATGAATTCGTAAAATGACTGGTTATTCATTTTATGCTACACTCTTTGTACAAAGGGGTGAAAAAGGATGTTTAAACGAGAAAAAAGTATAGAGATTCAACAAAATCGTGGTGTGCAATGTGCTCACGGTAAAGTGGCAGTTCAGGGGATTGGCATGAGTGCTTATAGCTTTTTTGTAGATGGTTTACTTATTGATACGGGCTCGTACTCACTTTCGCAGGAGTTCCAATCCTTTTTTAATGAAATACCGATTGAGCAATTGGCGCTCACTCATTCTCATGAGGATCATTCAGGAAATGCAGCATGGATTCAGCAACATAAGGATGTACCTATCTATATTCATGGTGATTCGGTGAGCGTTTGTGCAAAGGATGGGGAGTATCCTTTCTATCGACAGGCGTTATGGGGTGAGCGACCAGCGTTTATTGCTCAACCATTAGGTGAAACATTGCAAACGAAGTCAGCTATATGGGATGTTATTCAAACTCCGGGGCATACGACAGATCATTTAGCATTTTACAATCGAGAAACAGGTGCAATGTTTACAGGTGATTTGTATATACAGACGAAAACTAAGGTTGTTCTTGATGAAGAAAATATCGTACATACCTTGGCGTCCTTGAAAAAAATATTAAGCTATGATTTCGAAGTAGTGTATTGCTGTCATGCAGGCTTTCTTGTGGATGGTCGAATGAAAATACAAGAAAAAATTGCTTATTTAGAAGAATTGGAAAGTAATATAAAGCAATTATTTTATAAAGGTTATTCGGTAGAAGAAATAACAAAAGCAATCTTTCCTCGAGATTATCCGATTATAAAAGTATCAGGGGAACAGTGGTCTTCCAAGCATATTATCACCGCTTTCATCAATCAATTTACAAAAGAGTCCTTAACATAAGGGCTTTTTTTTTTGCTTAGAAATCGAGGAGGACAAGAGAGGGCATCATATAAAACTTTGTGAAAAAATGTGAAGGAAATGTGACGGGACTATATAAAAAAATGGATACGCTTACATTAGTTTGTGAAAAAATTCTCATTTACACAAGAAAAATACTATGTGAAAAGTTGAACAGGCTTAATGGTGGTATTGGTACATTTACGTAAAGGATAATCGATGTAAAAATTATTCTAATATAATTGATTGTGAAGTTGATAACAAGACAAAAAATTAGTATAGAGGATAATAAAACCCGATATTTCGAAGAAAAATTAAAATTGACAGAAAATTCGTTGACTTTACTTTCACAAAGTATTATGATTCTGAAATATATAATAATTCTAATGGAAAAGGATGGGGTTAAATGGATATTATGAAAAAGGCTTTAGAAATGCACGAGTATTATAGCGGTAAATTAGAGGTGATTTCTAAAGTGCCTGTGCAAGATTCATATGATTTAAGTCTTGCATATTCACCAGGGGTAGCTGCACCTTGTGTAGAGATTGAAAGCAATCCCTCGCTTGTTTATGACTATACAATGAAAGGGAATATGGTAGCGGTTGTTTCAGATGGTACTGCGGTATTAGGGTTGGGTGATATTGGTCCGAAAGCGGCGTTACCTGTAATGGAGGGAAAGGCCATTTTATTAAAGCGCTTTGCCAATGTGGATGCTTTTCCTATTTGTTTAGATACGAAGAATACGGATGAAATCGTCAGTATTGTGAAGGCGCTTGCTCCCACTTTTGGTGCTGTAAATTTAGAAGATATTTCAGCACCGAGATGCTTTGAAATTGAAGATCGTCTGCGTCGAGAATGTGATATTCCTGTATTCCATGATGATCAGCATGGAACGGCAATTGTAGTAGGTGCAGGGATGATTAATGCCAATCGTATTGTGAAGAAAAATGTGGCTACGATGAAGGTTGTCATTAATGGTGCAGGAGCGGCGGGAATTGCTATTTTGCGTATTCTTGTACAAATGGGCTATAAAAATATTTATATGTGTGATACAAAAGGTCTCATTTATGAAGGTCGCGCTGATGGTATGAATCCGGTTAAAGAAACGGTAGCCCATTTAACAAATCCTGAAAAATTACATGGCACGTTGGAAGATGCCCTTAAAGGCGCTGATGTCTTTATCGGCGTATCGGTAGCCAATTTATTAACAGAAGCACATATTTCTTCAATGAATGAAGATCCGGTCGTGTTTGCACTAGCAAATCCAAATCCTGAAATTACGTATGAAAACGCCAAAGCATGGGGTGTACGTGTTATGGGGACGGGACGCTCCGATTATCCAAACCAAATTAATAATGTGCTTGCTTTCCCTGGTATTTTCCGTGGTGCATTGGATGTTCGAGCAACAGATATTAATGAAGCAATGAAAATTGCTGCGGTGGAAGCAATAGCCGCCCTTGTTAGTGACGAAGAATTAACGGAAGAATATATTGTCCCTAAATCATTAGATGAACGAGTTGTTGAAATTGTTTCACAAGCTGTAAGTGGTGCTGCTGTTGAGTCAGGGGTGTCGGAGTTATTCCAACAAAATACAGTGCTTTCAGTTTAGCCTTTACAATAGTGAACCTTTTTAAAATAAAAATAAGGCACTTTTTGTTCAATTTTGAACAGGAAGTGCCTTATTCCTGTCTCTATTTCTTATTTATTTTGTTTAGTAGCTTTAATATACATAAATCGCCGTGCATGGACTTAAATTAAGGGTTTCTTGATTTGAAATCATCAGGAGTACCACCTGCACAGTAATTTAAAGGAAAGTGTGACTAGAATAATAGTATGATACATTGCATTGTTTGGAGAAGCACCGCTCGACTCCTGCGGGAAAGCGAGGCAGACGGACCCCGCACGAAGCGAAATGTAGGAGGAGGCTCGGAGCTCGCCCGCGGAAAGCGAGCGGAATGCTTCGGAAAACAACGAAAGATGTAAATTGCAATTTTATTCAAACAAAAGCATACGAATTGGAGGAATGGCATTACGTCCATTGTCTAAACAATATTCTGTTCTTAACTCTTCTAAATTGAATGAAAAAAATCAACAAGTTCATTGATCTGGCGAAGTATATTATCTTTTGGCTCAATAATATCGTAATTCGCCATGTATGGACTAAAATTAAGGGTTTCTTGATTTGAAATCATCAGGGGGCACCACCTGCACAACTCTTTTAAAGGAAAGCGTGACTAAAATAATAGTATGATACATTGCGTTGTTTGGAGAAGCATCGCTCGACTCCTGCGGGAAAGCGAGACAGACGAGACCCCGCACGTAGCGAAGCGTAGGAGGAGGCTCGGCGCTCGCCCGCGGAAAGCGAGCGGAATGCTTCGGAAAACAACAGTAGAGTCACAGTGCCAAAAGAAAAAAGCAAGGTATTCGATGATTTAATCTTGAATACCTCGCGAAGTGAGAAGATATGGACTTTTTCAGTGCCCTCCTCATATAGAGGGGAGATTTTTTTACATCATTCCGATAAAAATGCCGAAAATTAAAAACAGCACAATAATAAGAATAATTAGTAGAATACCTAAAATAATGCTTGGAATTAAGAGTGTTAAGAAGGCCATCCAATTCGGTATTTGATGTGCTTCTGCAATAATGCCTACTGTAATAACGACGGACCAAACTACAACCACAAGGGTTAATAAAATGGCTATCCAGAAAAACCAAGGGTAAGGTCCAGTGAAGTCAGGGTTCATTAAAGACTCAGGTGATGTAAATAACCAAATTAAATAAAAAGGAATAAGTACTATAAATGGAATAGCCGTTAAACTTAGCCCTTTGAATAAGTCTGAGTACGTACCTGTTCCTTTAAAAAGCTTACCGAACAGCCAAGCGATTAGTGCAGAAAAAGCTGTAGCAATTATCGCTGTAATCGGTGCTGCAATAACACAAAAAATGAGGATAAACCAAGGAGACCAGTCTATCATAAATTTGCTATCAATAAGGTCTGAAAGTGTAACACCAAGATAACCAATTGACATGAGAAGAATCGCAAAACCTATTGATTTTTCTTCTATCATGTAACGGGTTGTTTGCTTTGGATGCAACCAAATAGATAAAAATGGATTAACCTTTGGCCTTTTTTGTGATGGTTCATTAAAGTTATCCATCGAATTACCTCCAAAATAATAGTTTAAATGCCTTACGCGTATAATTAGTATACGAATGATCCAATGAAAAGTTTCGAAAGAAATATCATCTTATTAAAAAAAGAGCCGCAAAGGTAGCGACTCTTTTTGATTACTCGTATCTAGTCAGACGTGGCATTTTAATAGAATGGATTTTTTATTCAGCTAACATAATTTTTTCAAGTTCTAATGGTTCTATGTATTGTTCGCCCTTGTAAGCACGCATATTACCACCTGAAATTTCATCAATTAATAAAATTTCATTTGTGTTAGCATCGCGACCAAACTCTAATTTAATATCATATAGTGTTAACCCTTTTTTGGCAAGCTCTGCAGCAACAAATTTAGCGATTTCAATTGTACGTTGTTTTAAAATTGCATATTCTTCGTGTGTTAATAGGTCTAACATGGCTAAAGCATCTTCAGAAATAGGAGGATCTAGTCGATCATCATCTTTGATGGTAACTTCTACGAAAGAATCTAAGTCTTGTCCCTCTTTCACGTAAGCACCATAGCGTCGTAAGAAAGATCCTACTGCTTTGAAGCGGCAAATGACCTCTAAACCTTTACCGAAAACAGTTGCAGGTTTTACCGTCATTGTTGCGTCGTTGAAATTTGCATCAACGTAGTGAGTAGGAACACCTTGTTCGTTTAGTTTTGAGTAGAAATAAGAAGTTAAGCGAAGACCAGCTAAACCAGCACCGTCGATAGTTAATCCTACCGTATTAGCACCTGGGTCGAATACGCCGTTTTCACCAGTTACATCATCTTTAAATTTTAATAAGTAATGACCATCTTCTAACTTGAACACATTTTTCGTTTTACCTGTATACAATAATTCCACAAAAAACCCTCCAATATTTCGTAGTACTCTATTATTATAACACGAATGATTTTAATATTTAATAGTAAAATCGTTCGTTTTAATTTAATCTAAATGTCTGTTTAAACTTGTTTTTTATTAAAAAAGAAGATGATAACGAATATTCGCTATCATCTAATGGTGAGTTAAAGTTATTAATATACGCCTTCAGCTAGCATACCATCAGCAACTTTAATGAAGCCTGCAATGTTTGCGCCAACTACAAGGTTCCCAGGGAAACCATATTTTTCTGCAGCCGCTTTACTATCTGCATAAATGTTTTTCATAATTTCATGTAATTTAGCATCTACTTTTTCAAATGACCAGAAAACGCGACTTGAATCTTGCGCCATTTCAAGTGCGGATACAGCTACACCACCAGCATTGGCAGCTTTAGCAGGACCAAACAATACGCCTGCATTTAAGAATTCGTTAATGGCTTCAAGATCTGATGGCATGTTTGCACCTTCACCAATAGCTTTCACACCGTTAGAGATTAAAGTACGAGCTGAATCGCCATTAATTTCATTTTGAGTTGCACATGGAAGTGCGATGTCACAAGGAATAGTCCAGATACCAGTGCAGCCTTCTGTAAATGTAGCATTTGGACGATAGTTAACGTAAGTAGAGATACGATCGCCTTTTACTTCTTTAATTTCTTTAATTGCATCAAGATCTAAACCGTCTGGATCGTAAACATAGCCTGAAGAGTCAGAGCAAGCAACAACTTTTGCACCATAAGCTTGTGCTTTTTCAATAGCATATGTTGAAACGTTACCAGAACCAGAAACTACAACTGTTTTACCTTCGAATGAATCATTGGCGTCTTTAAGCATTTCTTTTACAAAATAGACAGTACCATAACCAGTTGCCTCTTTACGGGCTAAAGAACCACCGTAGCCAGGAGTTTTACCAGTTAATACACCAGATTCGTTTGCTTTTGTTAAACGCTTGTATTGGCCCCATAAATAGCCTACTTCGCGAGCGCCAACACCGATATCACCTGCTGGAACATCGACATCTGGCCCGATATGGCTGTATAATTCAGTCATGAATGCTTGACAGAAGCGCATGATTTCCGAATCTGATTTACCTTTAGGATCGAAGTTTGATCCACCTTTACCACCACCGATTGGTTGGCCTGTTAAAGCATTTTTAAAGATTTGTTCAAAGCCTAAGAATTTGATAATTGATTCATTTACAGAAGGATGGAAGCGAAGACCGCCTTTGTATGGCCCCATTACGTTACTGTATTGCACACGATAACCACGGTTAACTTGAACTTGATTGTTATCATCTTGCCAAGCTACACGGAAGGAGATGATACGATCTGGTTCAACGATACGAGATAAGATATTGGCTTTAATATATTCAGGGTGTTGTGCAAATACAGGCACTAATGAAATGAAAATTTCTTCAGCTGCTTGTAAGAACTCCGCTTGATAACTATTTTGTTGTTTTAGTTGCTCAAATACGCCATCAACGTATTCTTTTGCTAATTGTTCGTTGCTTAGAGTTGTAGTTGTCATAGTAAAAAACCTCCAGTTATTTGATATTTGTATCGTATATGTATTTTTCGCACTATTCAATAAAATACTTTTTAAAACAGTCTTAAGTTTGTGAAAAATTGAACAAATGGGGGTAGAGAATTATTATTTTAAAATAATAATGGAATAAGTGATTTATCTAATTATGAGAAAGGAATGATGCTTTATTGTGAAGGTTTTAATTGATGCTGATGCCTGTCCAGTCGTGGATTTGGCGCTTTCTATATCATCTGAGTTTGAGATTGAAACAATCTTGTTTTGCGATACATCCCATCGTATTGAACGTGATAATGTAATAACAATTATTGTGCCAAAGGGTCCAGATTCAGTTGATTTTACGCTAGTGAATGCGCTTTCAAAGCATGATATTGTCATTACGCAGGATTACGGTTTAGCTGCTATGGTTTTGGCGAGGGGAGGTTATCCAATCGATCAAAATGGGCGAGAAATGTCCAATGAAAATATCGAACGTTTGCTCGAAATGCGCCATGTAGGACAAAAAATCAGACGTGCTGGGGGGCGTACGAGAGGACCTAAAAAACGAACTCAAGAAAACAATATTTCGTTTGAAATGAAATTTCGACAAATTTGTGAACGAGCAATTTTAGCACAAAAAATGGAGGGATCCCAAGATGGAAAATGAACCTAAACACGAACTATTTAACCAATATCCAAGACTAGAAGAGCTAGCAAATCATGAAACCGTACTCTGGGAAAATACAAAGCGAGAAAAAAAGGTGCAAACAAATCATTTTTCAATGGGGGAAGTGAAAGAGGCAGAAGAAACACTTAAACGCTTTTCTGCTTATTTAAAAATAGCATTTCCAGAGCTGTTGGAAAGCAAAGGACTTATTGAATCATCGATACAAGATATACCTTTCATGAAGAAGGCTCTTGAAAAGGAATTTGATGTGTTATTACCAGGTCAATTTATCTTAAAATGCGATCATGCCTTGCCAATTTCCGGCTCTATTAAAGCCCGGGGTGGTATTTTTGAAGTATTAAGGCATGCAGAGCGGCTTGCAATCGCTAAAGGCAAACTAACAAAAGAGGATAACTATGCGGTGTTGGCAACAGAGGAGTTTCAATCGTTCTTCCAGCAATACACAATTGCCGTTGGTTCTACAGGTAATTTAGGATTGAGTATCGGCATTATGGGCAAAAAACTCGGCTTTAATGTCGTTGTACATATGTCGAGTGATGCAAAAGAGTGGAAAAAAACCTTGCTGCGTGAAAAAGGTGCGACAGTTATTGAATATGATGCTGATTATAGTGTTGCCGTAGAACAAGGTCGTCGAGAGGCTGAACAAGATCCTATGTGTCATTTTATTGATGATGAAAATTCGAAGGACCTATTTGCTGGCTATGCAGTGGCGGCGAAGCGTTTAAAAGCACAGTTTGAAAAGACGAATATTACTGTGGATAAAGCCCATCCATTGTTCGTGTATTTACCATGTGGTGTAGGTGGAGGACCGGGGGGAGTTGCGTACGGGATACGTGAAATTTTTGGAGAGCATGCCCATATCTTCTTCGCTGAGCCCGTAGCATCCCCTTGTATGACAATGGGCTTAATGACAGGTTTACATGATGAAATTAGTGTAGAAGATATCGGTCTTAATAATAAAACCGAAGCAGATGGCCTTGCTGTTGGTCGTGCGTCAAAATTTGTTGGTAAAGTGATGGAAACTTATGTGAGCGGATGTTACACAGTAAAAGATGAGGAATTATTTAAATCACTAGCATTAGCTATGGAGGTAGAAGGATTATTTTTAGAGCCATCTGCCCATGCAGGGATGTTCGGACCCATTCAGTTAATGAAAAATGGACAAAGTTATTTAGAAAAACATGATTTAGTTGATAAGATGGAGCAAGCTACTCATCTTATATGGGCAACAGGCGGAAGTATGGTGCCGGTCGAAATGCGTGAGGAATACATGGCAAAGGCAATGCAAGTAGCAAAAATTAATCAATGAGGTAGTCAATGAGAAAACGCAAGAATGCTATCAAAATCCACATTCTTGCGTTCATTACTGTTAAAATTGGATCACGAGTTTATTCAAAACTTCACATCGTGTTTTATTTCAATTATTCAATGTGTTTTTGCACATTTAGAGTTATTTATATAAATAGTCCAACGCTTGATAATCTTGCTGATAGCGTCCACCGTCCGCTACTTCAGCGTGATATAGAGCTTTTAAAGCATAATTTTTTTGCAAATCCATTTCGGCCATTAACTCTTTTAGGCGATCATGTAATTCACGGTTTTCTTTCACAAGTTGCTGCATTTGCGGTTTAAAATATTTCATCTTGTCTAACTCCTCGATTTATAACGTGCTTATTAGTATAACACTTTTGAGCTTTTAAAATCATAATTTTACTATAAAAGATTATTCAGTCGTTAGGCTGTAAAAATTTTTGTGATTAGTTACCACATTGTATGGATCTTTTGCGGAACAAAAATCAATCAGGACTCATTGACTATGCTTCGGGGTGAGGAAGAGGAGGGAGAAAGAGATGGCCCACTTGATGTCCAATGATTGGGATGATTGAAGAGGGGTAAAATCAAAAATAGAAAGTGAACAAGAAGTTCACTTTCTATTTTTGATTTATTTTGTTGTTGGGTGTTTAAAATCATATGCTTTCCAATTAGATTTTGAATTTTCTTTTATTAAATACAGGTCGTCGTAAAATCCATTGTGGGAAGATAACATACTTTTGAAAGGTTTGCGGTATTGAGAGATAAGTAGATATTCTTTACCATCCTTTGTGCTATAAGTTACAGTAGGTTTTTTTACGTACTGATTTTCTGCCCAGGAATCCATAAAGATTGTGTTTGGATTTAATCTTATATCATCAGTGCCTTTAAATATATATTTGTTATCTTGCGTAAGCATCATATCTTCTTTAATGTATTTATCAATATATTTAGGTGTGAATCCTGGAGATAAAATTTCATATATTTCTGCCTTTGTATAGTAGAAGGCTTCTCCAAGTCTTATCTTATCTTGCATTTTCATTAGACCATCAACTATTTTCTTAGCTTCAGACAGTTTAAAAATGTTTTTTTCTAATTTCTTAATATGGGAATCGCGGTTTAGAGGAAAATGCTTTATTAGCTCCTTGTTATTAAACATATCATTAACGCTAAACATTTTATTTAAGAACGTATCTAAGCGTTGGTCGCTCCCTGAAGTTGTATCTTCTTTAGTGAGATTTTCGGGGTCAAGGTTTAGTATAGTTGCTGCTTTTGTTTCTTGTGGTTTGACACCGCTAAAAATGACTGATAAAACTATGGTAATCATAAAAAAATACAAAAAATTTCTTTTCAAAAAAATCCCCCTCCATTTCAGGCAATTATATCATTGCAATCCCAACAAAATCAATTTTTTACAGATTAATACTCCTGTTTTGCAGATTAAGATATTTCTTTTGTACGTCTAAGGGTATTGGATATCTATAGAGTTTCTTAATGTGGGAAAATATAAGTGAGTTTATATATACGCTGGATGATAAATCGAGGACTTAAGTGCAGCCACACACTCAATTTGAGATTAAATAGGGGCAATAAATAAACAAACCTCCAAATCCATATATAGATTTGGAGGTTTGAAGTTCTATCCCGCATAATCTAGCGGCAAGTGCCGGTGAAGAGGGAATGAAGAAGCCCGCTAATTAAAGTTTCACTTGATCTTTGCATTGTTTTCGCTGAGCGGTTAAAAATACATCCTGTGCTGCCCGTACACCTGCACCTGGCTCAAAGTCATATTCAAAGTCTTGAAGTGCAGCTTCCATTAAAGAAACGGCCTGTAAAACATCACTTGGGAAACAATAGCCCATATGACCGAATCTAAAAATTTCACCCTGCAAATGACCAAGTCCTCCAGCGAAATCTAAATGATATTGTTGCTTTAAATGTGTCAAGAAGTCACCGAGTGCAATCCCTTTCGGTGCCATAATTGCTGTAATGGTCGGAGAAGCATGCTCATCATTAGTGAGAAGTTCAATATTAAGGGCGTTCATGGCATGACGAACCATATTTTTCATTAGTTCATGGCGGGCAACAGTTTTTTCGAAGCCTCCTTCTTCCTCTATAAGTTTACATACTTCGTGAAGTCCATATATAAGTGTGACAGTAGGCGTGTTTGGCGTCATCCCTTTTTCTGCCCAGTTACGATAGCTTAATAAGTTTAAATAATAAGACGGTGTACTATTTTCTTCCATAACGTTCCAAGCTCTATCACTAACGCTGACAAGAGAAAGACCTGGAGGTAACATCATAGCTTTCTGGGAACCAGTAACAAGAATATCGATTCCCCAAGCATCCATTTCAGCAGGAGCTCCACCAATGCAACTTACACCATCGACAATACATAATGCATCCGTTTCCTCACGTACAACTTGTGCTAATTCAGCGATTGGGTTTAAGATACCAGTCGAAGTTTCATTGTATGTAACAAAAACAGCTTTAATATCTTTCAAAGGTTGCAAGAATTCTCGCAGTTCTTTAGCAGTGCAAGCTTGTCCCCATTCTTTTTCAAGCTTATGTACATGAAAGCCGTATTTCTCACAAATTGAAACGAAATAGTCTCCAAACGCCCCAACAGTGACTACAACAACGTTTTCACCAGCAGAAACGGTGTTAACCGCCGCAGCCTCTAAAGCTGCTGTACCACCTGATGGAAGGAGTAGAATATCCTGTTTTGTCCCAAAAACAGGTTTCACTAACTCAATTGTTTTACGGTAAAGCTCTACAAATTCATTGCTACGATGACTAATAATATCGTGACTCATCGCAAGCTGAACCTTTTTCGGAATGGGTGTAGGTCCAGGATGTCTTAAAATATTTTCATACACAATCATCAAACCCCTTTGTTATTGAAAAATGTAAATTTGAAATATTCTAACTATAATATAGCATACTTTTTCTATTGCTAACTTCTTTTTTTAAATTTGATAGATCAAGTTCGTTAGAGGGTAGAAACAACGAATAGTTCCTATTTTTCTTTACTATGGTAAAATTTATATAGAAAGAAGGGGTGAGTGATGGAATCGAGAGTGAAATATCCATATATTTACTTATTATTGGAGTCAAATTTGGTTTTTGTCTATCATATGAAAACATCTAATTATATAAACGCTTCAGATTTAATAGATAGTAGTGAATGGGAGGTATATACATTACCGCAACAATCTATATTTGAAAGATTCAACCATGAAGAAAGTGAAGCAATTGAGGGTAGGGGATTCTATTTAGAGCAAGATCGATTATACGACATTGTAGAAATCATGAATGACTGTATACAAAAATATCGTTTTATGGACCAACGATTAATAACTCAGGCAGTTCATATCGTGAGTTCTGAATCTGCTGCTGGTTCAGTGAGAGTAGCGCTTGCACCACCTAAACATGTGATTGGTTTCCCTGATTGCTTGTCAATGGGACCATTGTGGAAGCTAGAGGAGAAAAGAGGTCAAGCCTTCCGAAATGATTGGTTAATCGAAAATATCAACGACGAACAGGAAGATGTTATTCAAAATAAGTTTATGAATACATTGCGTGAAATAGAGGATATTTCAAATCATGTTCCTATCTATATTTGGTATGGTAATAATGCCGATGAACAATGTGGGCTTCGTTTTTTTCTTTATTTATTACGAGATAAATCAAATGAGATTTTTCTTATAAATACAACAGACCATTGTGTGAATACAAGTCATCTTTGTTCACAGCAATTGGCGAAGCTATTTAGGGATTTAGAAGGGAAAAAGCCACTAACGATCCAGGAACGTCTTACTTTCCAAAATGAATGGGAAATATTATCGCAAACAAAAGATGTTCTGCGCCTATGGATTAATAATGAAATAAAAGGTGTACCAGAAAATTATTTTGATCTGCTTATTATAGAAACAATAGACAGGTTACATAATGAACAAACAGCAAAAGATTTTATAAAGACAGGAACAGTGATTGCGGAACTCTTAGCTTTAGTGAACGAGCTTCCAAGTGTCTTCTTTTTAGAATATAGAATAAGATTTTTAGTCTATAGTGGAGTGCTTGCACTAAAAGGTATTCCTAAGTCAATGAGACACTATAGTGTAAAATTACAAAATAAGTGAAAACCTCTTTATCCTATAAAAGGCGTAAAGAGGTTTTGTCTTTGCATATGTAATTATGCAACGAAAGGTTTATTCATTTTGATTAAGCCATAGATAAAATAGAAAAGTCCGAATGTAATGAACGTTAAAATAATATAAAGTACGGCTCTCCCAGGCTCACCAGACCAACGATAGAACAGGCGATATGTGAAATACAAAACATAAACACCAAGACCTAACGAGGCGAGTAAACCGATAAATGGAATGAATGAGACCAGTAAAAATCCAGCATAAATTAGAACATTCTTTTTCGCTTCAGCCCGAACTGTTACGTCATCATCACCTTTTGCTGTTAATAAGAAAAGGCTATAAACGTTAATAATAGGAATCCAAGCGACATAGGCAAGATCATCAAAGCCATTTGCTTTTGATGCCTGATAATAAATAAGTGAACTAATAATATAGCCTACAATAGCCATTACAAGGAAAATTAACATAATAATAAGGAAGAAACCAGCAAAAAAGGCATCTGTATCATTATAATAATAAGAATTGTACATTGAAAAACCTCCTTTCAAAAAAAATACTTCATAATAATAACAATACTAAAATGCTAAATCTATAGCGGATAGTATCAGGTATTTTATGGAAAAGATATATATTTACTATTTATGGGGATATTTATATTATTTTAGTGATAAATTTTGATAAATTATTGATCGAAATATTAGAAAGGGTTTTGGAATTATCGGGAATCTAGTGGTGAAGAATCATTTTATAAAATTTTTTTGTTGTAGATACTACGAACACTGTAAAGGAAGTACGGCAGAGTACATTATATGCTGTAATCTTTCTTTTAAAGATATGAAGAAAAGATAATAATTAGGCAGATAAAGAATCGAGAAATCCTTTATTACAATTGAATTGTATGTGCAAAACATGGTAACAATTCAGAATTCAACACGAAAAAATAATGTTGGAAAGTGAAATTGGCAGTTTAGAAAGGTTAATCATTTATTTAAATAATGATAAGCATCACTTGCGAGTATGTGATTAGATGATTTCACACTTTCTTTAAACTTGATAATTGAATCATCTTGTGGGGTTCTAAGTATTGGAAAGTATCCAACATTAGCGAATCAGAGTCGAAACAAAAATGTTGGTATTAAAGGGTTTGTATCGCAGATGTGGAAATGTATGATAGCATTAGGTTGGGTGTTAGAACCTCTATGCCAAGAAAAAGAGGGATGTTACCAAAGATATGATTGGGAAATGGATAGCTTAGCTGAATGGCATACTGTTCCAATTGGTGGCATTGTAATAATCGAAGGGGTGTATACCATTCGAAAAGAACTGGCTGACAAATATGATTATAAAATATGGCTAGATTGCCCAAGAGAAATTCGTCTTTCAAGAGGCTTAGTATAGAAGAAGAAAGCATTTAAAAAGAACTTCCATAAAAATGGAGGTTCTTTTTTACTGTAGTATCAATTTTTTAAATTAGGCTTTTTATAGTTGCAGAATATTAACCATTTAACCTTTTGTCTAAAAATAAGTAAAAATAATTACCTTTTTGTAAAAATATAAGACCATCTATTTTTGGTAAAATAGATGACTAACATATTCATTTTTTAGAATATTCAAATTTATAACAAGGGGGATTTAGATGCAAGCGAACATTGCTTTTTTTAATGGTGAAGTAATTACTGTAGATGGACAAGATTCTATCCATGAGGCTATAGCGATTTCTGATAACAAGATATTAGCAGTGGGTTCGAATGAGGAGATTAAAGAATTAATTGGTGATTCTACACAAGTAATTGACTTGGAAGGAAAGTCAATTCTACCAGGAATTATAGATGCTCACTTACATCTGGTCATGTATGGAACTTCTCAACTCAGTATCAGCTGTAAAGAGCCTGGGTTAGACTCCGTAGATGCAATTTTGACTGCTTTAAAAAACAAAGCTGCTACTACACCAAAGGGTCAGTGGATTCGTGCTTGGGGTTTCAATGAACAATTTGTTAAGGAAAAAAGATATCCTAATCTGGAAGAATTGGACAACATTTCGGTAGATCACCCGATTGCAATTACCCGTACTTGCGCCCACATAGGAATTGTCAATTCAGTTGCTTTACGTCTATCAGATATTGACGAAACAACACCTGATCCTCCAGGAGGTTTAATTGAAAGTGATGCAAAAGGTCAACTTACTGGTCGATTGATCGAAAATGCTTATATGCAGTTCAATAGGTATGCGGCTTTTTCAAATGAAGAAATTTATCAAGCTATTCAAATCGCGCAGCAACATTTCTTAAAAGTGGGCATTACTAGCGTTCATGAAGCTGGAACGTTTACAAAAGAAAATTACCGAATGTTACAAGTAGCTTCCCAAAAAGGAGACTTGAAGATTCGTGTCTATGCGATGATTGCTAGTATAAATGACTGTAAACAGTTCACCTTGAATATGATGGAATCTGGGGTGGTAACTGGAACTGGAAATGAATTCTTTAAAGTGGGTCCTGCTAAATTGTTTACGGATGGTAGTAGTACAGGTCCAACTATTGCTACACGTGAAGGTTATACTAGCGATCCAGATGATCATGGAATCTTATATTACACTGAGGATGAAATTTATGAGGTGCTGGGTAAAGCGCATGAATTAGGCTATCAAATTACTGTACATGCACAAGGCGATCAAGCAATCGAAATGTATTTGAATGTTGTAGGACGTGCTTTAAAAGAAAATCCACGTGAAAATCATAGACATCGCATTGAACACGCTGGTATCTCAAGCCCTGATTTACAGCGACGGATGAAAGAGTTAAAGCTGATTCCAATACCTAATCCACCATTTCCGTATGAATTTGGTGAAAGTTATTTAATGAACTACGGTGAACGTACGGATTTTATGTATCCTGCAAGAGACTTTATTGATCAAGGAATTATTGCTGCTGCGGGGTCAGACTCACCAGTTACAACTTACAATCCTTTTATTGGAATTTACGAAGCGGTCAATCGACGCACTTCCAATGGAACTTCCTTTGGTGAAAAACAAAAAATAGATGTTCTTGAAGCCATTCGTCTATATACCTATAACGGGGCATATGCAAGTTTTGACGAGGATATAAAGGGGAGTTTAGAGCCCGGTAAATTAGCAGATATGATTGTACTTGATCGAAGTATTTTGAAAACCTCTCCACAAGAATTAAAAGATATTCAAGTCGAATTAACAATACTAGATGGTGATATTCTTTTCGAACGCTCTAAAACGAAAATAAAGTGATGAGGCTGGGGGACTTTTATGACAATAAAAATTTCAAGCTGTCAATTTGAATTGCAAAAGTTTGATAATTTTTCTTCTTTTAAAGACCAAATTTTATATGCATTCAATGAAGTGCCACTTTCAAGTGATTATGTTCTCTTACCAGAGTTATTAACTATGTCTTTATTAACAACTTATAACAATTACAATCAATTTACAGAAAAAGATAAAGAGAAACTAGGTTTCTTTTTAGATGATTATCTTGAATTTTTTAATAATCTTTCACAGAAAAGAAAACAGATTATTATTGCAGGTTCTACAATTGAACCCACCTCTAGAGGAAACTACAATACGTCCTATATCTTTGATGGAGAAGGTAATGTATTAAAACATCGGAAGACACATATTTTCCCTGCTGAATCTGCTTGGAACACTATAGAGGGAGATGAATTGGAAATTTTCAAAATTGGGCCAGTAATATTTGGTATTGCCATATGTTATGAAATAGAGATCCCAGAAATTGCACATATTTATAGTCGAAAAGGTGCCGATATTATCTTTTGTCCTTCCTATACGTCCTCTGAACACGGTTTCTGGAGGGTTCGCCATTGTGCTCATGCTCGAAGTATTGAAAATCAACTCTATGTCGTTCATTGCCCTACGATTGGCGAAATCCAAGGCCCCATTCAAAACGGATTTGGGACCAGTGCTATTATTGGGCCTGCTGACTTACCTTGGACAAAAAATGGCGTGATTGCAGAAACTACAAGTAAATCAAGTACAGTTGTCACAGCTGAACTTTCTCTTGAAGAACTTTACGTAAATCGTAAAACTGGGACTGCAACAACTTATAAAGATCGTATCCGTAGAAAAGACATTTATAAATTATGAAACCGTGTTTTGCTTTGATAAAGAGGGAATTCAAAGGAGGCTTATATGAAAAACGTTAAACTGTTATTGGTGATACCGTTTATCGGAATGTGCTTATGTTTGCCTTTTGCAAATAAAATAGAGCCTTATATTGTTGGTTTACCGTTTCTCCTGTTCTGGATTATCTTATGGATGATTTTATCGTCATTAGTGTTAGCGATTGTGTATAAATTGGATCCTGAAAACCAAGGAGGCGATGAATAATGAATATAGCTTTACTGATTATTTTTGCATTTGCATTGATTGCTCTTTTCCTTGGTATCCGAGCAACACATGGGAAAAAAATGAATGTAGATGAATTTGCTGTTGGTAATAAGGGCTTTGGTACATTATTCGTTTTCCTTCTAATTGCTGGGGAAGTTTATACTACCTTTACATTCCTTGGTGGTAGCGGTTGGGCTTATTCGAATGGAGCCGCTGCTTTTTATGTGCCTGCATATATTTGTTTAGCTTATGTTTTATCTTATTGGATTGCACCAAAGATTTGGAATTATGCTAAAGATCATCATATTATTTCTCAACCAGAATATTTTGCTTCCTTCTATAAAAGTCCATTATTGGGTTTAATTGTATCGTTTTTAGGTGCTATCGCATTAATTCCATATATAGTTATACAATTAAAAGGGTTAGGCATTATTGTTTCGGAGGCTTCCTACGGAGGGATTAGCCCAATTATGGCTAGTACAATTGGTGCTATAATTATTACAATTTATGTTACTATTTCAGGTATCCACGGATCTGCTTGGACTGCTGTATTAAAGGATATCATGATATTGGGAGTCATTGTATTTTTAGGTATATATATTCCATACCATTATTTTGGAGGCGTACAACCTCTATTTGAAGCTGTAGAAAAAATAAAACCGGAAAGCTTAACTCTCGCTAGTTCAGGATTAAGTATTTCTTGGTTTGTCTCAACCATTATATTAAATGCATTCGGATTCTATTTATTACCAAACTCTTTTTCTGTATTATTGTCATCTAAGAGTGCAAAAGCATTGAAGAAAAATGCCATTACCTTACCTTTATATACGCTATTACTCTTATTCGCATTTTTTATTGGTTTTGCAGCCATTATAGAGATTCCAGGATTGCAAGGGGCTGAAGGAGATTTATCGTTACTCCGATTAACGATTCAAACATTTGATCCTTGGATAGTAGGCGTTGTCGGTGCTGCTGGATTATTAACTGCTTTAGTACCAGCATCTGTTATGTTAATGTCTGCTTCAATTGGATTAATGACAGGATTTTACAAGCTTGTAAACCCTAAGGCAACAGATAGCCAACAGTTATTTGCTTCAAAAATATTTGTGTTTGCTATAATTTTGATTGCATTCATTTTCACAATAACTGGAGGAGATGCACTAGCAATCTTAAATATAATGTCATATAGCTTAATAACCCAACTTGTCCCAGCACTTCTTTTTAGTTTCAGTAAAAATAGGATTCTTAACAAAATCGGTGCAATGGCTGGAATTTTAACCGGTGTAGGAATCGTATTTTATGGTGCTATAACATCACATAAACTAATTGACTTTTTCCCGAACATCCCACACGTCATTAATGACATTAGCACAGGAATGATTGCTGTTATTCTTAACTTGGCAGTAGCTATTGTAGTTAGCCTTGCAACCAATCATTTAGTTGCGAAAGAGAAGGACGAGATTGATACACTTTTAGTATAAAAATGACTTGAACATATCATATATTATTTTTCTAAATTAGATTGTCTAATTTGGGAGCGCTTAAATGAGGTATGGGAGAGGGGCAAGCTGAGCCTTTTGAGCATCAGTTCTGAAAGTCTACCCCTTTACATGGTGATAATGAAATTGATTTTTATTGTGTGTGATAATATTATATAAAATTCAAAACCTCTTTTCCCTTTAAAGGGTATAAAGAGGTTTTTGTACTTGCATATGTAAATTATGCAACAAAAGAGTCAATTGTTAGAGAAAATCAACTTATTTCTATACATATGAAAATAAAAAACTTGTGGATTTATATGATTACTCAATAATGAACGGATATACGGCTTTATGGGAGCCAAGGAAGAAGATACACAAGTGAAAAAATTAATTTGACGGAAGAACTAGAATAACCCTGACGCATTTTATGTTTCTTAGGAAGAGTAATTATTTTTAGCGTTGTCACGTTTGATAATCCTATTATTTCAAGATATAGTTCTTATTACAGATACAATAAGGAGGAATGAATATGGCAGAAATTAAATACGAAATTGTTGAAACAATTGCGGTATTATCGGAAGGCAATAAAGGCTGGAAAAAAGAATTGAATTTAATTAGCTGGAATGGTCGTGAACCGAAATACGACATTAGAGATTGGTCAGAGGATCATACAAAAATGGGCAAGGGTGTTACGTTGTCACTGTCTGAATTACAAGTTTTGAAAGAGTCGTTAGCTAAATTGTCGGGCTTAGAATAATGTACAGAGCTACTTTAAAGTGTTGTTTTAATTACGTAATCGAGTGGTAATTTTGAATTTTCTGAGGACTTTTCATAGAATATATTTCGTAAAATTGTTAGACTAACAATAGCAACAATTCATAATGCAGGTGGCGGCTGAACTCCCTTTTGAAAGGGGGTGAGGCGGATGACAGTATTTGAGGCATTCAGTTTGATTGTGCAGTGTAGCCTTTTGCTAATTGCAGTACTGACACTGATGCTTAGCATTATTGTCTCTCAAAATAAAAAGAAATAGCCACCCTGCCGGCTAAGTAAGGTGGCAATTGCTACAACTTTAACTTGGTCAGCCGCTATGGTTGCGGCATGATTGTTGCTTTGACTGGATGTTGACGCATCCAGTCTTTTTTATTCTATATTTAGTGTATCATATTTATTCGAAAAAAACATTTTTCTTTATTCAGTGGCATTTCAGACCAGGCGTAGTTGCTACAATCTTTTCTCTGGATTAAATGAATTTTGCAATGTCATTTAGCACTAAACGGGATGAGCCGTAAGCTGGTGCTGCTGCTTTTCCGACAGCGATTAAGACGATTGGCACTAGATTATCTGTTAATTCAAAGCGTTTCGCAAAAGCCTCTTTATTAAAGCCACCCATTGTAACTGTATCATAGCCCATATCTTTTGCTAACAGCATGATTTGCATAGAAATTAAGCCCGCATCAAATGTAGCTATATTTTTTAGAATTTCTTTAGGAAGGTTTGGATAGAGCTTTAATGAATTTTCAATCATCATATTTTTTGTTGCTTCATCCATAAAGCCAAGCTCAAAGTTTTTCGTATAGATCTTTTCTACATTGTTGTACATTGCAGTATCGCCTAGTACGGCAATAATGGCAGACGCAGTTTCTATTTGCTCTTGATTATTAGCAATCAAACGTAGTTCTTTTTTTACTGCCTCATCTTGGATCACTAAAAAGCGCCAAGGTTGTAAATTACTTGATGATGGAGCGGTTGTTGCCTCTATAAGTAATTCCTCCAAATCAGATTGAGGAATTTTAAAATTTGCTTCATATTTACGAACAGATTTACGATCGTGCATTACTTTATTTAAATAACTTTTAGTTGTAGGCATCGTTTAAAAAATCTCCTTTATTTTTAATGATAATTTACTATACGATATACTTTTTAATATTCCAAGTAAATTGCTCGAATTTGAGATTCTTGAATTACCTATTTTTATTAATTATTTAAATTTAAATGCTTCGAAGTCGACGCTTATATCTTTATTGCAGGATTTCAATTGCTTTTTAAAATGTTTTAGCATTTTTTCAGGGCCACACATAAAAATACTTGTTTGCGGGGGAACTGAAAAATTTTCAAATGAAAGCCTGTCCGATTGACTAGTATCAATAAAGTTCACGCTAAACTGTTCGTTAGTTTGTGCATAATCTTGTAAAAACTCTTTATAGATAGCGTTGCCTTGACCATGATACGTGTAAAATAACTCAATATCTCGATCAACGGGCTGTGATTGCAAATACGATAAAAATGGGGTAATGCCTATACCACCAGCTATCCATACTTGTTGTTGCGTACCATTTTCAAAGTTTAAATGACCGTAAGGACCATCAAGTACGACTGGTGTATTCAGTTGAACGGCATCATATACTTTTTTTGTGTAATCACCAAGTGCCTTAATAGAAATAAATACTTTTTTTCCATCGCCACCTGAAATAGAAAACGGATGAGGCGCCTTCTCTATGCCATCTTGTAAAATCTTTATAAAAATAAATTGTCCATGTCGATAAGAGATTTTTTTATCAAGTGTTAACTCTAGTTCGATAACATCGGAGCCCAATTTTTTAATCCCGGTAATCTTACCATTATATTTAAAAAACATATCCTGATACATTGTCAACATATATAATGCTGACATAAACCCAATAGTCATCGTTATTGCGGTAAAAATTCCTAAAGGTGTAGGTTGTAATAAATCGTATCTGCTTGAAAAATAAGCATGATAAATTCCGAATGCATAAGGGATCAGCAATAATCGATGGAAGATCCGCCAGTGTTCATATTTTAGAAATTTAGCAAGAAGTGCAATCAAAATAAGTGCTATGAAACCATATTGGCCTAGTGACCCCAGTTCTTTCGCTAATTCGCTGAATGAAGTTCTTTCTACTTTATCTGAGCGGGGTACTATACCTTGTAATTGCCCATGAATAATCACCAACACTAGTGAAAATATGGCTATATATTTGTGATAAAAATAAACATTCTCTAGTCCATGAAACCAGCGTTCAAAAATCTTCATTCTTGTTGCTAACAAAAAGACAAGAAAGAAGCCCGTAATGGCCATGCCTCCAATCACGTGACTAAGCCTATTAACCGTCTGGATCGGCTCTATAGGTGTAGCAAAATACCACAGTAAAGCACTACTACTCATGATTAGTATAATAAACAAAATTCCTTTGATAGATTTCATAAATAACCTCCACTATTCATTTTTATCTCTATTCATCCTATATATACAAGTGGAACCTGAAATGTTTCTGATATTTTTAACTTCGGGAGTAAAAAGGGATTGTACGTTCGGAATATATGTTCCCTTTTACGGTAGAGTGTGTTAAATTAAGAAGGGTAAAAATATAGAGACATAAGGAGTAGACATAAATAATGCAAGGGAATACACATATTGTTGGAGGCATCACTGCAAGCCTAGCCTTTGCACAAATTTCGAATGATAATCCGTTTATTTTAGTAGGAGCAGGCGTTATTGGTGCATTACTTCCAGATATTTGCCATGGTGGAAGCAAAATCGGGAGGAAGTTTCCGATCATTTCAAAAAGCGTCAATATGCTATTTGGGCATCGTTCCTTTACACATAGTTTGCTTTTTTTGTTTTTAGTCGCATTGCTACTACATATATTTGTACCTTACGAACCCGTAACAGCTGGTATTTTAATAGGGATGGCAAGTCATATTTTTCTTGATATGGGGACGAAGAAGGGTGTTAAGCTTTTCTTCCCAGTAACCATTTCAGTACGTCTACCTATTACTACAAAAACGGGTAGTAAAGCGGAAAAGGTAGTGTTTATGATGTTAACAATGCTTTCAGTCTTTTTTAGCTATGAAATTATGATGAATCTAATTCAGAACTTTTAATGTAAAAAGCCCCAGTATGGAATTTTTCTCATACTGGGGCTTTTTAAAAAGGTGAAAGCACTAGTCAGCCTGAACCTCTTCGACTGTTTTCTCAACCTCTGCTCTTGACATTTTTTCACGACCCTCTTGCATTGCCTTCAAAGTTTTATGTGCTAATGCTAGCGGTAAACGACAGAATAATAGTACCGTACGTTTATTAATATCCTTCATATAAAGATCTGCCTTCGCAAGGTTTTCTTCTGCATATGCAAATAAATCATCACGTGTCCAGCCATCAGGAACGAAACTTACGCCGCGCTCATCCATGTCCTCGTGCTGATTACGCAAAATATTAACTGCTTGGAGACCTCGACCGTAGCCAATAGCTAAATCGCGATCTGTTTGAATGTCTGCACCCCACGCCCAAAGCTCTGACAGCATTGTCCCAACAAGCCCTGCTACGTAGTATGTATAATCATCTAAATCCTCTCGCGTATGCACCTGCCAGTTTGCTTTAGCCCATTTAGCCATTCCAAAAGCCATTTCACTTGTTGAATCTTGAACAATTTTACGTGAACCCTCAGGGCAGAAAGTTAGCCAATCTGCTAAACGAAGAGATACTTCAGGAAGCTGATCTGCGAAAGGAGCTAATAATGCTTCGTATGCTTTCGCATCAAACGTTTCCTTTAATAATTCGCTTGTCGCAGTTAATAAATCAAACTTTACATCATTTGAAAGCTTTTCGTGGTCCTCAATTTCATCAATAGCACGCATTGCTAAATAAGCAGCTGCCACTGACATTTTTAAATCATTTTTTAAAAAAGTAATCGGTATATAAAAAGTGCGACTAGTTTCCTTTAAAACTTGCATCGCTTCTTTATAAAGTTTCTTTTGATCTTTCAATTGTATTCCTCCGTTCAAATGGTCACACATCTATAGTATATCGTATCGTAAAAATGATGAAAGATAAAACAGATTGTTCAATTTATAATCAACTAATTTCAAAAAGGTATAGAGTAAGACGAAAGGCAAAATAATTTTCGGTAAGCGGACTAGTAGTTCATAAAATGAAATGACACTCCACTTCTTTTGTTTTTTTAGTAGAATAATGATAAAGTTATAAAAATGCGACGAAAATCGTGTGTTTAATAGAAAAAATTTGATGTTTTTCGTATTTTTTTCATGAAAGTTTGCTAAGTTATTGCACAATTATTTCAACAGGGTTAAAGTTTAGAAAGGACAAAGAAACAACTTCACTTTTCGAGTAATGGAAGCTGTTGATTTGCCTTCGGTACTAAAATACAATACATCGGATTTTGGCACAATAACTCCTTGCGAAATCCGTACATTTGTGGAGGCATGAACGTTATTCAACAGGCTATAAAATCCTCTTGAATACAAGCAAAATCTAGTATATATCTCACCTTCTGAAATAGAGATTGTACGTAAAGTCAAAGGAGAATGGTATGCCAAAGGCTATAGGTATTGATGCAGGCGGAACATTGACAAAAGTTGCTTATTTAGATGAGCATAATGAGCTTGTTTTAACAACTTTCCCGTCAAATGATTTGCAAGCTGTGAAAAATTGGATTATTAATCATCCAGATATTGAGGATATTGGTGTTACGGGAGGGCGTACAGATCAATTACTGGATGTCATTAAAACAATGAAATCGATTCATTATATAGTAGAATTTGAAGCCACATTGAAGGGCGTTCGATTTTTGTTGCATAAAGAGGGTTACTTCTTTGAGCGAAGTATGATTACGAATATTGGTACAGGTACTTCAATTCATTATATGGAAGATAATACGCATGTTCGTGTTGGTGGGACAGGCGTTGGTGGCGGAACATTGATTGGATTGTCAGCGCTTACAACGGGTATCACAGATTATAATGAAATAAGAAAACTAGCTTCTAACGGTAATCGAGAAGAAATTGATTTACTTGTAAAGGATATTTACCAAGGGATGGACACACCTATTGATGGGCAATTGACAGCCAGTAATTTTGGGAAAGTTGGTATTACAGAGTCTGTTAAACATCCAACAGAAGATATTATTGCAACTGTACAAGGGCTTGTCGGTGAGGTTATTACTACACTTAGTATTCAGTATGCGGAAGAGAAAAATGCCCAGCATATTGTTTATATTGGCTCTACTTTAAGTAACAATGATCATCTTACACGTGTTATTGCCAATTACACACGGACGAAAAAGCATACACCAATCTTTATCAATGACCACGGTTTTTCAGGTGCAGTCGGTGCATTATTAAATATAACTGAATATACGATTGTCTAAATACAATGTACATTACTATTTTAAATTAGTGATGTACATTTTTTTTATACTGGTAATGTCTGTAGCAATCCCCAAAGCATAAATCCTTTTATCCTGAGCAAATTACAATTAGGAGGTGATATCCGTGGGCAATAGAAACACCAATAGGAACAATAAAAATAACAATAAAACAATGAATGTCAGAACGCATAATCCTTTTGATACCTACAAAAAAATAGACCTCGATCAATCAAATAGTAATAACAATAATCCGAATGATAATCTAAATGAAGAATTCGGTGCAGAATTTGATGCAAAAGCCAAAAATAAAGATAATAAAACGAACCATAAGAAACATCAACAGTCCAACAAAAACAAATAATCAACAGGGGGCTTAAATAATGGCAAAGAAGAATAAAACAAGCTTCAAAAAGAAAAAGAAAGAAGATACACATAAAAGAAATGATCGCGAAGAGTATTCAGCAGAATTTAATCAAGTAATTCATAACAATCCTCAACAACCAAAACAATCCAGTAAAAGATAATAAAAAACAGCTCCTTAAGAAGATTGAAAAATACTTAAGGAGCACTTATTTTTTGCTGTTTTGGCGATATTATGCTTGAGAGGTGGATTTACTTGCGAAAACTTTGTGTAAAACTTGGAATTTTTCTTGTATTGTTTGCTGTCATTAATTCAACAATCGCTTATGCTCAACAAGAAATACCTGCCCATGCAAAATGGGGAAAAGTAGCGATAAAAGAAACACAGGCAAAATACCCTCAAGCTAAAATCATCGATTATTTGCATGAGGGAAGAGAAGTTACTAAAGACGCCACTATTGAAAAATTTAAGCTTTGGCTAAAACAAAGTGACAAGGAATTCGGTGTACACGTTCGAATCAAATTTGCTACAAATTCTAATAAAGTGGAAAAGATAGAAATCCAAGAAACCACATCGTAAATTAAGAGGATGCCTAAATTTTCAGGCATCCTCATTCCGTCCTTTAATTTCTAACTTCTTAATAAATTCTCGCATTAATCCAGGTAAATCTGGCCATGCGTGACCACTTATTAAATTACCGTCTGTATGAAGATTAGCATTTACATACGTTGCTCCTGCTACTTGAACTTCGGGCTTGCAAGCAATATATGCTGTTAGCTCACGGCCTTTCAGAACCTCTGGAATGGTCGCAAATATTTGAGCTGCATGGCAGACAGCAGCGATTGGTTTATTTGTTTCAAAGAAATGGCTCACTAATGCTGGAACATGCTCATTTAAACGAATGTATTCTGGCGCACGTCCACCAGGAATGATCAGTCCGTCGAATTGTGCTGGGTCAACTTCAGCAAAGGATGCGTGTGCTTCTAAGCCATATGCTGTACGCTCGATGTATGTATCGACTCCATCGACAAAGTCGTGCAAGACAGTCTGTAATTTCTTTGAGGAAGGTGCCGCAATCGTTACCTCATAGCCAGCCTCAAGACAACGATAATAAGGATAAAAAATTTCTAAAGCTTCAACAGCGTCTCCTGCAAGTATCAATACCTTTTTCCCCATGCTTCCATCTCCTTTAATTGTAATCTAGTAGCTTAATTCGACACTTTCAAAAAATTTCCTTCTGATATTTTAGAAAAGATAAAAGTAAGGAAATCGCTGATAACCGGGGAGAATCGCTGATAAAAGTAAAAAACGCTGATAACCGGAGTAAAATCGCTGATAAAAGTAAAAAATCGCTGATAACCGGGGAGAATCGCTGATAAAAGTAAAAATCGCTGATAACCGCAGAAGAATCGCTGATAAAAATAAAAAAATTGCTGATAACCCCATAAAAGTCGCTGATAATCAAACCTTCAAACAGCATACTTTACAACAAAAAAAATGAAGCGTATAGTATTTGTTTAGCTAGGTAAATAAATTAGACTTAGGAGGTTGCTAACATGAATCCTATATTTCATGCTTTATTCCAAAAAAGTCGTTATTTAACGAATTGTTTAAATGAAGTACTGAAACAGCACAATTTGTATAGTTCACAATGGACTATTTTATATTGCTTACATAATCATGGGCCAATGACATTAACACAAATCTGGAAGTATTTAAACGTTGAGGCACCGAGTATAACTAGAGCAATTACGCGACTCGAAAATTTAGGTTGGGTGCTAAGAGTTGATGGTGAAGATAAACGTGAAAAAATCGTTACCTTATCACCATATGCTGAGGAAAATTTTCCTGCTATTAAGAAAACGATTTTAGCTTTTGAAAAAGAAATGGTGGGAGCATTAACTGACGAGGAACAGCAGCAATTTATGATTTTACTGGAAAAAATGAAAGGTTGATTGAGTTGATTGACATGCAGCAAGAGGGAAATACAAAAATATGGACGAAACGTTTTATTAGTCTCTTTTTAACAAATATCTCGGTATTTTTCGTTTTCTATGGCTTGGTAACGACGTTGCCGCTTTATGCGATTGGTGAACTGCACCAAACAGATAAAGAAGCGGGATTGTTATTATCGGGGTTTTTATTATCAGCCATTATTGTTCGTCCTTTTTCAGGTAAACTATTAGATGTTTTTGGAAAGAAAAAGCTTTTAATTATTTCAATAATCGGCTATTTTTTATGTACCGTTTTATATTTATTTATTCATCCATTTGGACTTTTACTAGGACTCCGTTTTATTCAAGGGATATTCTTTAGTATTATTACAACGGCAGCTGGCTCTTTAGCAGCAGATATTGTTCCTGCCAATCGTAAAGGTGCAGGTCTAGGCTATTTTACAATGTCTACTAACTTAGCAGTAGTAATTGGCCCATTTATCGGTTTACTGCTTATTCAATATAGTAGCTTCAATGTACTATTTATTGTGATGAGTATATGTATATTAGTAGGGGGGATTCTAGCTGTAACGATAAATACTGATGATTTGCCTAAGCCTGAACATCAGGGGAAATTGACGTTTAAATTTGATGATTTATTTGAACGTCATGCACTTCCAGTAGCCGCTATTGCTAGTTTAGTAGCTTTTTCATACGCGAGTGTTTTATCGTTTTTATCAGTGTACGCACAAGAAAAGGATTTAATGGCTGTTGCGAGTCTGTTTTATGCAGTTTTTGCAGCGGCAATGCTTATAACAAGACCATATACAGGTAAGCTTTATGATACAAAAGGGCCGCAGTTTGTTATTCTTCCTGGTATCATATCCTTTGCAATAGGCCTTGTTATGCTCGCATTTGTCTCAGGACCGGCATTATTTTTATTTGCAGCCATCTTTATAGGATTTGGTTACGGAGCAGTGAATACAAGCTTACAAGCATTAGCTGTACAGTCTACGTCACACACTCGCAGTGGTTATGCAACCGCAACGTACTTTACGATGTTTGACCTTGGTATTGCGCTTGGCTCTTATATTTTAGGAATGGTGGCTGTGCAAGCAGGCTACAGTTCTGTTTATTTAATTGGGGCAGGCTTATTAGTTATTGTCTTTATCATTTATTTAATGCGTTTAACTTCTTTCAGCGGGCAAACATCCTCTGAAATATAGGAACTCAGTCTAAGAACACCACGTCATGTGGCAACGACTAAGTGACCAACATCGTGCTATTGCCGCTGCCGCTATGCTTTCGCGCAGATAAAACCGGTTGCGGCCGCTGCGTTAGCACTACGCTTTCGCAAAAAAACATCTGTCAGCATAAAGCCTATTCGGGACGATATTATACTGAGGTATAATTGATCGAAAAAATAAGTAGTATATGTTTAAGGTTAAGAAAAAATAGTTAAATTAGAATACTAAAAAGCAGACTAATTTGCAAAGAATTTGGTCTGCTTTTTATTGAATATAATGTCAGCGAATAACCGAAAGTGAGGTTGTTTGATGATTTTTCTACAAGAAAAAACGCTCCGATTAAATTCAGAGCGTTTTTTGCTTGTTATTTATGCACTATAAACGACCATATCCTGTAAAGTGGTTTTTCCAATAAGTGCTGTTGAGGTTCGCAACAGAAACACCATTGTCACTTGCGCTAATCATTTGCTTATTTCCAAGATAAATACCTACATGTGAAATACCAGCTTTATATGTATTCGAGAAAAATACTAAATCGCCTACTTGAGGTGAACTAATTTTTTTAGCTGAATTGTAAAAACCTGCTGCAGACTTACGAGCTGTCGAAATACCAGCGTTATTTAAAACGTAAGTAACATAGCCTGAGCAATCAAAACCTGTACTTGGTTTACTTCCACCAAATGTGTATTTTACGCCTAATTGTTGTTTAGCAACTTGTACTACACTTGTTGTTGGTTTAGATGTTGGTTTAGATGTAGACGTGGATGCTGATGTTGTTGGAGCATTAATAGTTAACTTTTGACCAACACGAATTGTTGAAGAAGATAAGTTATTCCATTTCATGACTGTCTGATAAGAAACACCATATTGATTGCCAATTTTCCATAAAGAATCACCAGATTTTACTGTGTAAGTTGCCGCTGATGCTGTTTCGATTGTTGAAAAAAGTACAGATGAACTTAAAGCCAATGTAGCCAATCTCAATCCCCATCTATACTTTTTATTCTTTTTCATAATATATTTCCTCCTAAAAGCTTTAACGCTTAATACATAAATGATATTAACATTGTAATATTACAATAGTATGTCAATAAAATAACATTAAGGAAACAATTTCTCTGATAAAGGTTGGGAAATCGCTAACTTTATGGCTCATCATCAAAAGTCAGGAATTTATTAAACGTATGCAGTAATATAAGTGGATTGGAGTAATAGAGCGGATGCTTCGTTTTCGCAACCAAAAATATTTGCTGAATAAAGATAGATTATTGGGGAATAATAAGTATCTGAATAAAGTGGAGAGACCGACTCTTGGTTTAAGGCAAGAGACTGTCCCTGTAGTTTATTTTTTTTCTTTTTGAATAGCTTTACGTGCAAGTGCATCTGCCGCTTTATTTTGCGTATCTGGAACCCACTTGATAAAAAATAAATCGAAGCTACTTGCAAGTGTAAGTGCCTGTTCAAGAAAAGGTTTAAATTCCTCGTTCTTCACATATTCTTTTTCCATAGAGGCTACAACAATTTTTGAATCTGAGCGCACTGAGATTATGGTTGAACCAAGTTTTCGTGCTTCTTCAAGGCCGCGTACTAAGGCAGTAAATTCGGCAATATGGTTATTAGTTTGCCCTATATACTCACTGATCTGTATATGATGGCTTTCTCCTTTGATAAATATCCCAATACCACTGGGGCCAGGATTTCCGGCACTAGCAGCATCAATATATACTTCTAACATTAAATCCCTACTTTTTGATTTAGATTTTACACTTATTGTACATCAATAGTGCTTTGTTGATGTTAAATATGGAAAAACAAAATAGTTGCTTGTTCAAAATGTTCACTTCATAATAGTAAGAAGCGAAATTTGGGCGTGAAAGGAGCGAAAGTTCAAATTGGATAAAGTGACGGTTATGAAAGATATCGATGAACTACATGATACGTATTGTGCTGACTGTTTAGTGATAAAGCAATTACGAAAAGAGCGTGGTAAACCTGGAGCTCATCGTTTCTGTATTGAAGCCTGCTCAGTAGGGGAGCGCCTGCAATTTCTCGGAGAAGAGCTCTTAAAGGTGTATAGTAAATAAATGTTTTTACTATTAGAATTGTGTAGCAAAGTAATCATAGGGACTATGTTTAAATAAAGTAAAACTAAATTTATTTTTACGCAATAAATTATCATATTTACTAAATTCGATGCATAAATAACATTATGATCGGAAATAATAGTATTGGTTGGTTACCATAGAAAAAGCTACTTTTTATTGGCACATTGCCGATAAAAATGTAGCTTTTTTCTATGGGTAATTAAAATGTGCCATACACGCTAAGATTGTTTAGAGGGTATGGCACTATTTTAAGCATTATTTAGTTTCTGCATAGTTACTTAAATCTTGATAGTATTTTGTGAGAGAAGAAGCTGAAATATCGAACGTCGCGGCAATTTCTTTTACTGTCATTGATAACGGCTCGAACAGCTCTTTTTCTTGACCATATCGAATTGCACCAGCGGCAATGGCAGCCTCTTTGCGCGCAGATGGTTGTCCTTCAATTAAATAGTCTTCTAAAAGCTCTAACATAGGGGCTGTTTCGCGTTCGTTTTGCTCTAGGAAATCTTTAACTTGTGTGATGACATTGCTCTCAAAGTTCGTAAATTCCTCGCCTTTATAACCGTTTGACACAAGTAACGCCCAGAAGGATAGATGCTCTTCTTTTAAGAATGTTCCAACCTTCTTCTCAGAAGCCTCAAAATTTTTCTTGAATTGCTCAAACACCTTTGCGTGATCTTCCGGGAAAAAGATAAGCGTTGAAACAGCTAAATAATGCTCTGATTTTTTTGTACCGTCTGGTAAGATGAATGCAAAGACATGCATACCTTCAGGAATTGGTTTGTCATTTTCACGACGAATATAAATTTCTTCATTTGATAACACATGTGTAGCCTTAAAATACTTTTCTTCTACAACTGATACGGAACCAATAAATAGACGAGGTTGAGTCCAGCCTTCTAATACTTTTACCGTAGAAGGTCTAACCGTTTTTTTCTTGGTTTTCTTTAAGTAACCTTTCCAAATAGATGGCTCTTGATGGAAGAAGAAGTCGTCTAACGCGATCGCTTCAATCAGCTCTCTTTGTAGAACGCTCTCTAATTTAGGTTGCCATGTACCTACATGCTCTATATAGGCACGAACATCTTTGCGTTCAGGATATTCTAAGTAAAATGTTTGTAGTACACGCTCTAATTCTTCGATTGCTACTGCTTCTACGGTAACCTGTTGTTTACCTTCACAACATTTTTTATATTTTTTGCCGCTACCGCATGGGCATGGATCATTACGTTTTACCATAATTAGAAACACTTCCTTTGAAAATTGTTAGTCGAATTTTGCTAAATAAATTGCATACAATTAATAATAACGGTACATTTGTATGAAGAAAAATGATTGTCTATTTTGAAATGTCGGAAAAATATAGAGGGACGCCCTGATTCTAGTATATGCACGTATTTTCATACATAGAACTAAAAAAGAAAACCATCTAAATAATATAGATGGTTCTCGTTTTGTTTAGCCTTTGATAGCTTCCATTTCTGTCGTTAAGCGTTCAAGCTCATCAATAAGGTGACCAATGTAAGCTATCGTATCTCGAAGAGGCTGATCGGTTGTAACGTCGACACCAGCCATTTGAGCTAGCTCTACAGGTGATTTCGTACCTCCAGCTTGAAGGACTGCTAACCATTCATCTACAGCCGTCTTGCCTTCTTTTAAGATACGCTTGGATACTTGAGTAGAAATTGTTAAGCCAGCGCTATATGTGTATGGATATAGGCCCATATAATAGTGTGGTTGACGCATCCAAGTAAGCTCTGCTCCCTCAATAATATCGATAGTGTCTCCCCAGAAGTCTTCTAATACAGAGCGTTTTAACTGATTTAAAACAGTTGCATTCACAGCTTCTCCAGCGTCGATTAATTCATATACTTTTCGTTGATAAGCTGCCTCTAGCAAGTGTGTGACGAAGTTATGATAATACGTTTTGGACACAATATTAGAAATTACCCAACGTTTGAAGCGAAGGTCATTGTTATGGGTTAATAAATAATTGGCTAGCAGCATTTCATTCATAGTTGATGGTGCCTCGATAAAATATAGTGAAGGACGACTATTAAAATAGGATTGATGGGCCTGTGCATTCACAAAATGCCCTGCATGACCAAGCTCATGAATTAAAGTGAATACCTCATTCATACGTTCGTTCCAAGACATTAAAATATACGGATGACTACCATATGGACTTGAACAAAATGCACCAGTCGATTTTCCTTTGTTTGGTGCATAATCAATCCAGCGTTCATTAAACGCCTTTTCAATTATCTCTTTGTAATCTTCACCCATAACGTCTAATGCTTTTTCAACATATTCTTTTGCTTCCGTCATTGTTAATTTCGGATCATAGTCTGGATCAAGGGCAATCTTTAAATCAGCAAATGTCATTTTTTCAATACCATTTGCTTGTTGAATAAGCTTTGCGTAGCGACGCATATGTGGAGCAAGTTCTTTCGTAATTAGATCTATTTGACGATTATAAAGAGAACGATCAACATCTTGACTAAATAATAAATAGTCAATGACAGAATCAAAACCTCGTAAATCAGCCATTGTTTTTTCCTGTTGAATGTGTGTATTATAAATTTTCGCAGTTGTGTGCTGATAATCGCGTAACTTATTTGAGAATGCTTGGAATGCTGCACGGCGTACTTTTGTATCAGCGTTAAACTCCCAGTCATTTTCGTATAATACAAAGCTAAGCGGAAGTTTTTCTCCATTAGCCTCAAATTCGCCAAACTGCATATCGATAAGCTTTGTCGTATTATACGTTTCATATGGTGCATCAAAAGTAGAGCTGAATGCAGCTAATGCTTTTTCTACCTCCGGATGCATCTGATGAGGCTTTTGTTTTAATAATTCCTCTAAATAGACTTTATAGTTTGGGTTTAATGTTGAAGCTTCCACTAAAATAGACTCATCTAGTGCTAGTAATTCACTGCGTACGAAAGAACATGTACTACTTATTTTTCCGACTGCCGTACTATATTTTGCTGCACGCATTTGGGCTGCGTTATCTGTATGATCAGCTTGATTATTAAGGCTTGCATAAGTACCAATAGGAACTATGCTTTCAAACAGTGCTTCATAAGCTGTTAAAACTTCAATTACCTTTTGGGCATTAGTAATTGTACCTTGATACGTATGTTCGAAATTTAGCGCATCTTCCACAAGCTGCGCTAAAACAGGCTCAAATTCCGCGTCATTTTCAAGTAAATCTTTTAAATTCCATGTTTGTTCCACTGGTACATCTTTTCGAAATGGTAAAACCTCCATCAATGAACACCCCTTTTTGTATAAGTGACTTCATTATAACGAAACTATTTCGGAAAGTGAAATAATTATAGAGAATAGTTTTAATTTTCTTAAAAATAATGTAGAAACTTATGTTCTGGTTAGCTATAATAGATTTAAAAGGGGGGAAACTATTTACTATGCTTCTAGTTTGGGAAAATCCGGACATGTATAAGCTTAGTCACGTGAATCAAGATAATTTATGGAAGAAGTTAATTGCGGATTTGTTTGAAGATTTTTTGTTGTTCTTTTTGCCTGAATTACACGCAGAAGTGGACTTTTCAAAGCAAGTCGAGTTTTTGCAACAGGAGCTTTTCAAAGAAATTATTGAACATCGTCAAGGACGCAAAATAGCCGACCAAATAGCGAAGGTACATCTTAAAAGTGGGAAAGAGCAATGGATTCTTGTTCATACGGAAATACAAGCTATCGATGAAGAACATTTTGCGAAGCGTATGTTTGAGTATTTCTATCGTATCAGGGATCGATATGGTAAGAAGATTGTGGCTATTGCTATTTTTACGAATAAGAGTACAAAAAGTAAGAATCAGTATCATGAAAAGTATTATGGTACAGAAATCACTTACACATTTAACAAGTTTGTTGTTTCAGATTTTGATGAAGAAGAATTGAAAAAATCACCGAACCTACTTAGTAAAGCGTTACTAGCCTCTATTTATTTAAATCGAACCAAAAACGAGATGAACCTTCGTAGTGCCTACAAAAGAGCTTTGTTAAGAGAAGTATGGTCATTACACAATATGGAACGAGAAGAAGTAAGAGCGTTGCTTTACTTTATTGATTTTTTGTTAAAACTACCAAGAGCTATATCTGAGCAACTTGTAAGGGATGTAAAAGAAGAAATTAAAGGGGAGGAAGAGGTTTTGCATCTATATAAAGAAGATTTACCACCGACACTTGCTGCAGTTTTGGAATTAGAAAGACAAGAAGGAATTGAACAAGGAATTAAACAAGGAATTGAACAAGGAATTGAACAAACCATTAAACAAATAATCAGTGGTTTGATTGAAACGGGTGCTGATGATGAGTGGATTGCTAAAGTTTCAAAGCTTCCAGTGGCAAAGATAAAAGATATTCGTGAGGAACTTAAATAATTAGTAAAAAATGTTTTAGTTTTGTTTTTTTGTATCTACAATGGCTTTTTTGAGTCAGTGTGAAAAATGTGCGTATAGCCAGTACACTATACAACGCATACTAATGGCTATAACAACTAGCACATTGGAGGAGCAATTATGACACAAAACTTAAACAAACAACTGAATAAACTTGTCGCTACATGGTCTGTACTTTATACGAAATTACACAATTATCATTGGTATGTGACGGGAAATGCTTTCTTTACACTACATGCAAAATTTGAAGAATTATATAATGAAACAACGTTAAATCTAGATGAAATAGCAGAGCGCATTCTTTCGAAAGATGGAAAACCAGTTGCTACGTTAAAAGAACATCTTGAGCTATCCTATGTAGAGGAAGCGACAGGAAATGAGACGACAGAGGAAATGGTGGCTACAATCATTGCAGATTTCCAAAAGTTAATGAAGGCTTTAAATTCAACAATGGAGCTTGCGGCAGAAGAAGGGGACGATCGAACTGAGGATATCCTAAATGCTATGTACCAGTCTCTTGAAAAGCATGCATGGATGTTGAAGGCCTTCCTAGGACATTAATAACAATAGGTGATGGGAATTTACAGTAGTTCCATTGCCTTTTTCCTTTTCTTTGTTTCAAAAGGTAAATAATAGGGAGAGTTTAAAATATTGCATATAAAACAGAGTGTGCGCATGCATCACTCTGTTTAGTTGTTTGTAAGGATTAATTAATAGCTTTTTCATGTTGATGTTTTTTAATAAAGCGTAATACATGTAGATGCTCCAGTTGAGCAACAAGGTTACCAATTAGGATAAAACTACCACCTATTAATATTTTTACTGTGATTCCTTCACCAATAAACATCATAGCAAACATTGCTGCAAAAATTGGCTCTAAGGAAAATATTAGTCCTGTATGTGTAGCAGAAGTGAACTGTTGTGCAACAGTTTGACCTATGAAGCAAAATGCACTACAAATGACACCAAGTCCTATAATGGCAATCCAAGAAGTCGTTGTATTTGGAAGTGTTGGAGTTTCGAAAATAAATGTAAATACAAGTGCATATAGCCCAGCAAAACCAAGCTGGTAAATGCCATAAGTAATTGATTCAACGCTCCGTGTAAATGTACTGTTTAACAACAAGTAAAACGAATAACATAGTGCAGCGATGGCAACTAGAATATCCCCTTTTTGAAAGGTAAATGAGCCATGTGTTGTTAAAATTGTAATACCAATCATTGTACAAATAATCGCAAAGCTAACTGCTCTTGAAGGTAATTTTTTTTCAATAAAACTGCTGAAAATAGGTACTAAGATAACTGTTAGACTTAAAATAAAACCAGCATTTGATACCGAAGTGGTTTCTAGTCCGAATAAGCTTAGGACAAACACTATGAATAATAGAAACCCTTGTATAGCTGCATATTTTAATGTTTTCGCATCGACTTTAATCATGCGTTTATAAAAAATAATACCTGCTACAAAAAATGCGATGATACAACGCAATGCCACCACATTATAAACAGCCAATGTTTCAAGCCCCATAACCATAAAGGTATAAGATAAGCCCCAAAACATTGTCACGATAACCATTAATAAATTTGCTTTTCCTTGGATACCCATTTGCTCACCTACAATCTGTGTACTAAAACAGTTTTTAACCTAAAATTTACTATATCTCTTGTGTTGTTATTAGTAAAACGAATGTTTATAATAATTAGTATTAAAAAAATTCATGTATATTGAGGACACAATGCGATGAGTTTAGTCAAATATGAGATTTTGAATAAAGTGGCTGAGGTAGCTAGCTTTACAAAAGCAGCAGATGCACTGGGATTAACCCAATCTGCTGTCAGTCATGCTGTTTCAAGCTTGGAAAAGGAGTTCGGCTTTGCACTTATTCATAGAAGTCGAGCGGGTGTCATCTTAACGAGTGAAGGCGATACAATGCTAAGGGCAATGAGACATGTCCTCGATGCAGAGGAACTGTTACAGCAAGAAGCTGCTCAAATACTGGGCGTTACTCGAGGGAAAGTTAGGATTGGAGTAATTTCAAGTATTTCTTCCAACTGGATGCCGGAAATCGTTCGTATTATGGACCATCAATTTCCTGGCATACAAGTTGAATTGCGTGAGGGAGATTATTATGAAATTGAACAATGGCTATTGAGTGGAGAAGTTGACGCAGGATTTTTGAATGGCCAACAGTCTAAGCAGTTTCAGTTTACTGAACTTCAGCAGGATCCGCTGCTTTGTATTGTCTCTGATAAAAGTCCACTTTATAATAAAGCAGAAATTGATATTGTTGAATTAGAAAATATGCCATTTATTATGACTTCCTATAAAGGGACAAATGATGTAAAAGTACTGTTAGAACAATATCACGTGAAGCCAAATATTCGCTTTGAACTTTCGGAAGAAGTAGGGATTATTTCGATGATTGCTCATCATCTTGGAATAAGTATATTACCGAAATTAGTGACGTATAATTTACCTCCTACTATCAAAGCTATACCTTTAAAACAAGGTGGCTATCGCACAATTGGAATAGCTATGAAACACCAAGCATCACCAGTGACAAAGCAATTTGCGGAAATATTAAGTTCCTGGTTAAAAGAACAAAATAGAAAATAACCTCTTATAGGAACGACTTATCCTATAAAAACAACATTGAAGCATGATATAGCATTACGTTAAAATAGTATTTGTATATTTTCTAGAAAAAAGGTGAGTGTATGGGGACATTACGAGGTAAGACCGTACTCATTACAAGTGGGGGAACACTTGAAAAATGGGATCGTGTGCGTGGGCATACGAATTTATCGAAAGGATCGATGGGCTGTTATTTAGCTGAAGCGGCACTAGAGGCTGGGGCAAATGTATTGTATATGCATGGTTATTTCGCACAGCTTCCTGCGAATAAAGATCAAATGCGTACCATTCGATTCGAAGGTATTGAAGATTTAGGCGAGAAGGTTCGACATGCTGTTCAGGAAGAACAGGTGGATATCGTTATTATGGCAGCTGCAGGTTCCGATTGGCTCATTGATAAAGTGTTTGACCAATCTGGGAATTTAATAGAGGAAACAGGTAAAATGCCATCTGATGAGCCACCTATCATTCACTTTAAAAAGGCGCCTAAAATATTAGGCCAAATAAAAGGGTGGCAGCCGAAAGTTAAATTAGTGGGCTTTAAACTTGAGGCAACAGATGATGAGGAATTTTTACTGTCCCGCGCACGTTTGCGAATGGAATCGGCCAACGCTCAATTTATGGTAGCTAATAGCTCACAATCTTTATATGGTGGGGATGAACCACACTGGATTGTACCGGCTACAGGCAAACCGACAAAGGTTATGGGCAAGCAAAAGACAGCAAAAACATTAATAGATCTTTTATAAAGTGATTAAAACTGTGTAGAGGTAAAATAGATCTACGCAGTTTTTTATTTTTGTTTTTTTCCGAAGATAAAGGTGATACATACTGACATCACTATAGATAAACGTCATTTTTCTTAATTTCTTAGTAAACAACTAAGTTTTCTGGTATTTATTATTGACAATGTGTTTTTTGAATTATAGAATTATTCCCAAGCGATGTACTACGCGGTCTTGCCTTTCTTGTACTAAAAATTTGTTAAAAGAAGGGGTGTATCGGATGACTCAACAGGCAAAGGTAGATGACAAAAAACTAGAGGCAATAGCAAAGGCTATTCAAAATTTGGAGTTTGGAGAAGTACACATTACGATTCAAGATGGTGTCATTGTGCAAATTAACAGACTTGAAAAGCAGAGATTTCCACAGAAAAAGTAAGCAGATGATAGTTGAACAAATTTATAAGGCCACAGAGAAGATTATGACGAAAAACAGGATGATAACAACGAATCATCCTGTTTTTGCAATAGCCTATTCATAAAAACTTTTTGGGATTTCACCAATATGTCTGCGATGATATAGTAATGGTTCCTTCTGTGCATCATCAATTTCTAAGACCTGCCCGATAAATATCGTATGATCTCCAGCATTAATTTGCTGATATGCTTTGCATTGTAAAATGGCTGCACTATCATGTAAAACTGGTAGACCTAAAGATGAGGTTGACCATTTAGCCTGGGCGAAACGATCTGGGATTTTACTTGAAAATATCGTACATAATTGTTCTTGATTGCTTGCTAAAATATTGACAGCGAACTTTTGAGCTATTGTAAAATATGGATGTAACTGTGATTTTTTATCAAGTGACCATAAAATAAGGAGTGGATCTATGGAAACTGACGCAAAGGAATTGACAGTTAAGCCAATAGGTTCATTTACATCATTACAAGTAGTGACAACCGTTACACCTGTTGGATAATTACCTAATGCTAGTTTAAAAGCAGCTACTTTGTCTGTCATTCTTATCACCTCTTCGTTGATTTTCGGAACAAAATTTTTTGATGAACTATCAGCATTAAAATCACTTCTCTTAGCATTTTAAAGGAGATATTATAAAATATAGTAACTTCATAATAGTTCTAATATTCATAATTTTATTTTAAACCAACAAAACTAACAGGTAAAGTATATAATAGAAAAAAGGGGGTTCAGTCATGACTTTAGTTTTTGACCATCTAGTTCATCAAGTTCAATCACCAGAAAATACAAAGGTTTTCTTAAATAAACGAAATATCCATACAGTTAACGGTGGTCAACATACAATGTGGGGGACATACAATACGTTAAGCTACTTTGGATTAAACTATATTGAGCAAATAGCCATTTATGATCGTCATTTATTTGAACATGCAGTGACATTACCGTATTCCCTACATTATACGTTTAAACGTGCAAACGAGCGCTATGGTTTTTCAAGAATTGCCTTACGTACAAAAAATATTGAGGAAGAGGCACAACGTTTACGTGCACTTGGATATGAAGTATATGGACCCGATGCTTGTAGTCGTACAAGACCAGATGGCACTGTAGTAGAATGGAAGCTATTGCATTTTGGGAAGCCAGAGCTAGCAATTGATTTTCCATTTTTGATTGAGTGGACTGATACTGATGAGGAACGTGTTGCACAATTAAAAGAAAATGGAGCCATTGATACGAATCAATCAATATCGATGGAATCTGTCCAATTTTATGTGAAAGATGTGCAAGCTATAGTGAATTTATGGCGGGAAGTATTACAATTACCAGAGCCTGAACAACAAGAAAAGTTTGTTTCCTTACATTTACCAAATATTCGCCTAGATTTTTATGACGAAGTTGCTGCAACTACTATGACGCTAGGTCATTTAAATGAAGGGGCATTTGGCGTTACATTAAAGGATCCTGACAGAACGAAGGAAACGCTGGTTTTTCCCGGAGCTCTTTATTGGATCAACCGCTGAAGTTATCGCGTTTATAAGAAAAAGCAGCACTAATACAATTTAAGAACATCTAAAAAAGGAGCCGTTCATCCATCGAACAGCTCCTTTACGTTTATACTTTCATAACATTTGACGCCTGTGGGCCTCGATTGCCTTCCACCACATCAAATGAAACTTTTTGACCTTCTTCAAGTGTACGGAAGCCTTCCTCTTGGATTCCCGTAAAATGTACAAATACATCTTCTCCATCATCACATTCAATAAAGCCATAACCTTTTTCATTATTGAACCACTTTACGATTCCTTGTTGCATAAGCATTCGCCTCCCATGCGCTTGAATGTAGAATAAAATCAATACAGTCGTGACATAATTGTGAAAATGTGAAAAAAATGCATTTTCATTAAGAACATACATGAATTGAGCAAAGTTGTCAATTGATTGTCGAAATGCTTGTATAACTAACTATGATTTTTTTCACAATTAAGTCTATAATGGAAATTAACAACATAGAAAGTAGGATGCCAAATGACAACGACAAATCAACCTTTATCAGATTTAGAAATCGCGAATCAAGCGGTGATGAAACCTATTACAGAAATCGCGAAAGCTGTAGGTATTCCAGAGGATGCACTTGAGCAATACGGTCGCTACAAAGCAAAAATTGATCCCTTAAAAATAACAGCACATGGTGAGGATGCAAAGGTTGTTTTAGTTACAGCTATTAGTCCAACTCCAGCAGGTGAAGGGAAATCAACTGTTACAGTTGGTCTTGCAGATGCACTTCATCAATTGAAGAAAAATGTTGCTGTTGCTTTACGTGAGCCATCTCTTGGCCCTGTAATGGGTGTTAAAGGTGGTGCAACAGGTGGCGGATATGCACAGGTAGTACCGATGGAGGATATTAACTTACATTTCACAGGTGACCTTCACGCGATTACGACTGCGAACAATGCATTATCAGCCTTTATCGATAATCATATCCACCAAGGAAATGCTTTAAACATTGATCCTCGCCGTATTATCTGGAAGCGTGTTATGGATTTAAATGATCGCGCCCTTCGTAAAGTTGTGGTAGGTCTCGGTGGTCCTGTTCAAGGGATGCCACGTGAGGACGGCTTCGATATTACGGTTGCATCAGAAGTTATGGCCGTATTCTGTTTAGCTACAAGTATTGAAGATTTACGAGAACGTTTAGCAAGTATCGTAATCGGTTATACATTTGATCGTGAGCCTGTATTCGTGCGTGATCTTCAAGTGGAAGGGGCATTAACATTATTATTAAAAGATGCCTTCAAACCAAACTTAGTGCAAACACTTGAGGGAACACCTGCCATTATTCACGGTGGCCCATTTGCGAACATCGCACACGGCTGTAACTCGATAATGGCGACACAAACGGCCCGTAAGCTTGCTGATATTGTTGTGACAGAAGCGGGCTTCGGTTCAGATTTAGGTGCTGAAAAATTCATGAACATTAAAGCACGTAAAGCAGGCTTTAAACCAAGTGCCGTTGTCGTTGTGGCTACTATTCGTGCATTAAAAATGCATGGTGGCGTAGCAAAAACAGAATTAGTTGGCGAAAATGTAGAGGCACTTTTACAAGGAATTGAAAACCTTGAGAAGCATGTCGAGACTATTCGTTCATTTGGTGTAGAGCCGATTATTGCACTTAATCGCTTTATTACAGATACAGAGGCAGAACTTGCTGCTGTATTAAATTGGTGTCAAGAAAAACATGTACGCATTGCTCGTACAAATGTCTGGGAAGAAGGCGGAAAAGGTGGTTTAGCCTTAGCTGAACAAGTGCTGGCTGTTCTTGAAGAAGAAAACAATTTCTCACCTTTATACGATGTAACAGAATCTATTGAAGAAAAAGTGCGTACGATTGTACAAAAAGTGTATGGCGGGAAAGATGTACAATTTACCGACCAAGCGAAAAAACAAATTGCTCAAATCGAAAAATTCGGCTGGGATTCTCTGCCGGTTTGTATGGCGAAAACGCAATACTCTTTATCTGACCAACCAAGTCTTTTAGGACGTCCTGAAGGCTTTACAATTACTATTCGCGAAGTCATCCCTAAGCTCGGTGCAGGTTTCCTCGTTTGCTTAACAGGCGATATTATGACAATGCCAGGTTTACCAAAAGCACCAGCTGCCTTACGCATGGATGTAGATAATGAAGGACATGCGGTAGGGTTGTTCTAAGTGCTACAAAATATTAACGTTAAAGCTGCTCCCTTTTTCTTAAAGGGTGCAGCTTTTAACTTTTTTCAGCGGGTGACAAATAACGGTTTAATAGAGGAACTCAGCTGCCGCTACGCTTTCGTACAAAAAACATCTAGAGGCCTAAGCACAAAGCCATTCCGAACGTAATAATGCCAAGGTAATATTGAAAGAAAGTTCAAAGTAGTTAGGCTCCATATTGAAGAAGCAAAAAGCTAGCCAACCATAAAAAAATGGCTACTCGAATGATTATATCCATTGTCAATTCAAAGGCAGAAAGCTTTCTCTCTCGTTTTACTTTTTTTAGAAGTCTAACGAAAAAAACAGAACATAGAAGTAGAGTGGCAATAGATAGTTCATATACGTTTTCTAAAAGGCTTGTATTTTCTACTAGATTTATCAACATAATCATCCTCTCATATAGAGGATATGAGTTGGCTAGTTTCATTATGTAGTCACTTGATTTGAGATTCTGGTGTATAACCAGGGTTTTTTCGTATTTAAAGAAGATAATATCCAATCTCAATTTCCAGACCTCATCATGACTTTTGATATGGAAAACATGATTCCAGTACCGAGTGCAAGCATTAGAGAAGGGATGCGCGTTGCTGTTATTTTAGTCGATCAACATCATCTACAATTAAGTACAACGATGAAAAATGAGGTGCTGTTACAGGAGATTTATGAGGTTATAAAAGCGGTTCTATAAATGAGTTGAAAAATGGGGAAAAACAATAAAAGCTGCCATCATCTAAAATAAATAAGATGGGCAGCTTTTATTGTTTCTTCAGCGGGTTGGTATTACATAACATAACTATCGTTCCTACTTCCTTCATAACTTATAACTTCGCTTACGGTTTGAAAAATTCGGAAAAATTGTTGCCTAAAAAGAATTCTCTAGTTTTGTTGCACGACTCTGAATTTCCTTTTCGCAAAATGTTGGCAAGAAATTGGTAGGCTATTTGTCATTAATGGGAGGAGTTACGTTCACTTATTCAAGATCATGAATAGAAGAAGGTAACATCGATTAATGATAAAACTATCACACACTTGCAACATATGCTCAAAGTTTTTTTGGTCGTGAAAACAAGTTAATGATTTATTCACCTATCTCGTCATGTACATTCACTATGCGGGTTAAAACAAAGAATTTCTAAGGGAAAGTGTTCACTTTTATTTGTTTAGATGATTGGTTTTCATTTTACGCACGTCATCTTTCAATACAATATTCAATTGTAAAGCCCGCTGAAGTTATTGTAATCTGTCAAAACATAGTTATTGTACATCACTGAAATAGTGAGCTACAGAACAAAGTTAAATGTTCTGTACATTCACCTTACAATATTCTGAAAAATTTGTCAATTGAAATTTACTTTCTATATTGTTTTTTGTTTAGCCTATATGTTACTTAATAATTGCCAACTATTCTAAGCAATACAGTATAATAAAGCTTGAAGGGACTGAACAAGGATTATGAACAATTTAATGGACAAAGTACGTGGAATTTACGAGCAATTTGATGCTAGTCATGATTTTCAACATATCGAACGTGTTTATCAAAATGCTTTAGCTATTTTACAGGCAGAGCCAGATGCCGATGCAGAGGTCGTGAAAATTGCTGTGCTGTTACATGATGTTAGTGATAAAAAGTATACCGATAGCAAGGAGCAAGAGAATAAGCTTATTGCGGAGCTGTCTTTAAGCGAGGAGAAGAAGCAACATATTCGAGATTGTATCGCGCAAGTATCGTTTAATGGTGGCAATGAGCTAGAGGCAACTTCTCTCGAAGCAAAAATAGTACGTGATGCGGATCGCTTAGATGCGATTGGAGCAATCGGCATAGCACGCACATTTGCTTATGGTGGGGCAAAGGGTCGAAAGCTTTACGATAAGGAAGAGAATGCACGTACAGACATGACAGAGGAGGAGTATCGCAATAAAAATACTTCCTCAGTAACCCATTTTTATGAGAAGCTATTATTGTTGAAGGATTTAATGATTACAGATAAGGGCAAGCAAATGGCTGAAGAACGCCATCAATTTATGGTACAGTTTTTAGAGCAATTACAAAATGAAATAGGTAAGTAAAAAAATCCGTTGTCTTTTCCAATAGACAACGGATTTTTATGTTGAAAAATTTGGAACTTGATGAAATGTGAATTTAATTTTTTTAAAACGTGCATGTTTTGTGATTCGCGCGTTAAGTGTATTTTTTCAAAAGATTTGCACATGCTAATTTTAATGAATAAAGTATCTTTTTACCAATAAAATTGACAAAAAAGGGAAAGTTTTTGAATCTAGGTCGTTTTTTTATTAGAAATGAGCTAAATCTCTTTTCATCCATAACATAAAGCATATATAATTACTTATGTTTTTTTGACAATGGGATCTTGAGATCTGAGTATAAATAGTAGATCGTGGGAGAAATCTCTTGTGAAAAACAACGGGGTAAACGTCGAAGGAGTATTTACATCATGAAAGAAGCAAAAAGCGGAGTCAATTGGATTCCTTTCTTCATTTCTCTAGCTGTTGGTGTGGCTATTTGGTTTTGTCCAATACCTTCAGGAGTAGATGAAAAAGCGTGGCATCTATTTGCTATTTTTGTGGCGACAATTATAGGATTTATAACGAAACCGTTGCCAATGGGAGCGGTATCCTTTATAGCTATGGCTATGATTGCCATAACGAATACATTAACCATTGAAGAAACATTAAGTGGTTTTGGTAATTCAACGATTTGGTTGATCGTAATTGCCTTCTTTATTTCTCGTGGATTTATTAAAACGGGACTAGGGGAACGAATTGCCTATGTATTTGTTCGTCTTTTTGGGAAAAAAACGTTGAGTTTGTCTTACTCTTTACTTGCGAGTGATCTAATATTAGCGCCCGCTATTCCTAGTAATACAGCGCGTGCTGGTGGTGTTATATTCCCAATCATCCAGTCATTATCTCATACTTTCGGATCTAAACCAGAAGATGGGACAGAGCGTAAAATGGGGTCCTTTCTTTTAAAAGTGGGCTTTCAAGGGAATTTAATAACATCTGCTATGTTTATGACAGCCATGGCAGCGAACCCTTTAATTGTTAAGCTAGCAAGTGATTCAGCTGGGGTAACTATTACTTGGTTCGGTTGGGCATTGGCAATGATTGTCCCTGGACTAACAGCTTTAATCGTTGTTCCTTATGTAATTTATAAAATTTATCCGCCTGAAATCAAAGAAACACCAGAGGCGGCAGATATCGCGAAAAAGAAATTGGAAGAATTTGGGCCGCTTAAAAGTTCTGAAAAACGAATGATCGTAGTATTTGTTGTTGTGTTGTCTTTATGGATAGGTGGGGACTACTTAGGCATTAGTGCTACTACAGCAGCTCTTATAGGTCTTTCATTGCTGTTATTGTTAAATGTATTAACATGGGCAGATATCAAAAAGGAAGAAGGAGCATGGGATACGCTAGTCTGGTTCGCAACATTATTTATGATGGCATCTTTTATGAACAAACTAGGGTTAATTCCATGGTTTAGTAATGAAGTGGGTGGACTTGTATCTGGGTATAGCTGGATCTGGGCCGTTGTCATATTAGCATTAGTCTATTTCTATTCTCATTACTTCTTTGCGAGCTCTACTGCTCATATTAGTGCGATGTATGCAGCGTTTTTATCTGTTATGTTGCAAGCAGGTGCACCTGCTATGTTGGCAGCGATATTATTAGCTGCATTTAGTAATTTATTTGGCGCCACTACTCATTATGGTTCTGGTCCAGCACCGGTCTTCTTTGGTGCAGGCTATATTGATCAAAAAAGATGGTGGACAGTTGGTTTTGTAGTTTCCGTTGTGACGATCCTGATTTTTGTTGTAGTAGGAGGATTATGGTGGAAGCTTCTTGGTTATTGGTAATATGAATAAGCTTCTGTATCCGGATAGAATATTTTCTATCCGGATATTTTTTTGAGAGTTTGTTGTCCTTTGTTTACCTGTCATTTGGTGTTATGATAAAAATGGATATCAATAATAAACTACATAGTAGTATTGACACTAAACAACACCTAAATGAAAGAGATGGACAAGTGTAATGAGTCATTTAATAGTACAAAATTTAACGAAAACTGTGGGCGATAAAACGCTCTTTCAAAATATTGAATTTACAATTTATGAGGGGGAGCGAGCTGGGCTAATTGGTATTAATGGTACTGGTAAATCCACATTGCTTTCTATTTTAGCAGGAGAAATTGAAGCGGATTCAATGAATGTTGACCGTCCAAATAAATACCGTGTTGCTTATTTACCACAGGAGCCTACTTTTAATAGTGGTGAAACTGTGTTACAGGCAGTGTTTGCAGGGGATTCCCCTATTTTAAAATTAAATCGTGAGTATGAGGAAACGGTTGCTGCACTTGCGTTAAATCCGACTTCAGAAAGTTTACAGAAAACGTTATTTAGCTTGCAACATCGTATGGATGAGGAGCAGGCGTGGGATGTCAATGCCCTCGCTAAGACAGCGCTGACGAAGCTTGGAATTGAAATGTTTGATAAAGAAGTATTAACGCTGTCAGGCGGTCAGCAAAAGCGCGTTGCTTTAGCTAAAGTATTAATAGAGCCGGCAGATCTTTATTTATTGGACGAGCCTACCAACCATTTGGATGTGCAGTCTACGGAGTGGCTGCAGGAAATGGTGTTACGATTAAAGGGAGCAGTTATATTTATTACCCATGATCGTTATTTTTTAGATGAGCTGTCGACTCATATTTACGAGTTAGCCGATCAAACATTGTACCGCCATACAGGGAATTATGGGGATTATTTAGAAGCACGTGCAATTCGTGAGGAAATAAAAGCGGCTTCTGCGCAAAAAGATCGAAACCGTTATCGCTCAGAATTGAAGTGGATTCGTCGCGGTGCGAAAGCGCGTTCTACGAAGCAGAAGGCACGTATTCAGCGCTTCGAACAGTTAGAGGAGAACTTGGAGCGTAAATCTGAGGATGTTTCACTTGAAATGGGACTAGCAACAACACGTCTCGGTCGGAAGGTTTTAGAGGCTGAAAATATTTCAAAGGCTTTTGGCCATCAAAAAATCCTAGATCACTTTTCATTTTTACTACAGCAGGGCGATCGTATCGGCATTATCGGCGCGAATGGTGTAGGAAAATCAACATTATTGAACATGCTAGCAGGAGAGCTGACACCTGATGCTGGTGAAATTCTTGTTGGTTCGACAGTGAAGTTAGCGCATTTTAAACAAACTTTACCAAAAATGAATGAGAATGAACGCATGATTGAATATATCCGAGAAGCTTCAAATGATATAACAGATGCAGAGGGTGTCCGTTATTCAGCTGCTCAAATGCTGGAGCGATTCTTATTCCCACTTCATGCGCACGGTACACCGATTGGTAAATTATCGGGTGGCGAGCGTAAACGTCTGCATTTATTACGATTATTAATGGAGCAACCTAACGTACTGTTACTAGACGAACCTACAAATGATTTAGATATTGAAACATTAGGTGTGCTTGAGGACTTCATTGAGCATTTCCCTGGAGTCGTTATAACAATCTCCCACGATCGATTTTTCTTAGATCGAATCGCTAAAAAACTGTGGATTTTAGATGGTCTTGGACATGTTGATGAATCGCTTGATATTTACAGTGAGTATTTACAAAAGCGTGAACAGGAAGCAGTTGTGAAGGTAGAGGGGCCAAAAGTCGAAAAACCTAAGACTGAAAAGCCTAAATCAGACAAGAAAAAATTATCTTTTAAAGAGCAAAAAGAATGGGAAACTATTGCTGACGAAATAGAAAAGACGGAAGCAGCGATTATGGAGACAGAAGAAGGTATTGCCAATGCGGGTGCGGACTTTACAAAGCTGCAGGAATTAACGGCAAAACTGGATGAGTTAAATGCACAATATGAACATCTTATTGAAAGATGGTCGTATTTAGATGAAATCGTAAACGGATAGGAGCGAAAGATATGAAGATTATTACAATTGAACCGACACCAAGCCCTAATTCTATGAAGATTGTCGTTGATACTGAGTTACCTTTTGGCAAAGCCTATAATTTTACAAAGGATAATAAAGAGGAAGCGACAGGCGAAGCAGCAGCCATTTTAGCAATTGAAGGTGTGAAGGGCGTTTATCATGTAGCAGATTTCTTCGCAGTTGAGCGTAACGCAAAGTACGCATGGGAAGGTATTTTAGCAAGCATTCGCCAAGTGTTAGGGGAAGACGTTCAGGAAGTAAATAAAGAACAAGTAGCCAATGAATTTTATGGTGAAGTGTATGTTCATGTGCAGTTTTATAAGCAAGTACCACTTCAAGTAAAAGTATTTGATAACCAACGTGAGCACCGTGTAAGCTGTGGTGAGCGCTTTGTAGAAGCTTTCAATAAAATTATTGAAACAGTGGTTGACGAAAATTATATTTTCCAACGTAAATGGATTGACTATGGCGTACGTTATGGAGAGCTCGAAGAAATTGCGGAATCCGTAAAACAAGAAATCAATGTGACATATTCTGAGGAACGTTTAGCAGAGATTGTTGCAACGATTAATGACTCCGAGAAAGCGATTCAGAAGCCAGCTAAGCTAAAAATTACGGTTGAACAGTTTAAGCAACCAGAATGGGAAAAACGTTTCCAATTGCTTGACCAAATGGCAGATCCAGAGCTCGATGATTTACCGCTTTTAGAATTGGCGTTACAAGATGAGCAAATGTCTATCCGACGACTTGCAACCGTTTATTTAGGAATGATTGAGGATGTGGCAGTTGTGCCATATTTGGAAAAGGCATTACAGGACAAAAGTGCAGCGGTCCGTCGAACTGCCGGAGATTGTATGAGCGACCTCGGCTTTGTAGAATTTGAAGACGCGATGCAGCAAGCATTACAGGACAAAAACAAACTTGTTCGCTGGCGTGCAGCTATGTACCTATATGAGGTCGGCACTGAGAAATCATTAGCGGCATTAAAGGCCGCTTCAGAAGATAAAGAGTTTGAAGTAAAACTACAAGTAAAAATGGCGATTGCCCGCATCGAACAAGGTGAGGAAGCAAAAGGTTCTGTTTGGAAGCAAATGACGGAATCTCGTCAGCAATAATGAGAAACTTTAATCAGTGACCCGATAATGTATAAAAGAAATAAACCAGCTCTCTGCTATGAATGAAGTTCAACAGAGATGCTGGTTTTCTTTTATTGTCGATTTTTCTGAAAAGTGAAGTTTCTAGCTAAATTTCACTTTTCCAGTTGGCAAATGCCGATAAGGAAATTGCTTGCTGACTACATTTCCTTCTAATTTTCTATTCATAACTACACCACCGACTATACCTATAACTGCTGTCTTGATAGGATTAATTGAAAAAATGAATGAATTACTTAGTCGTTTTTCATTTAAAAAGTTCTACTTTTTTATGAGTTTACTAGGAAGATAGTTTTAATCTATAGTTGACAAACTGATACTAATTATCAATATTTTGTAATTTTCGAACATTAAGATATTCGGATTAGTTCCCTTGTGATAGATTGGAAATATCACATTAAACTGAAAAGTGTGACAATTAAAAAGAGAGGGGAAATGAGAATTGAAAAAGTTTAAGTTTACGAAGTTTTTAAGTAGTATTCTAGCTTTCTTTTTGGTGCTTTCTCTGTTGGTTCCGTTGTCTAGTGCTAGTGCTGAAGAATCGAAACCATTCAAGCAGAATAGTCAAAGTGAAAGTATAATTCAACAAAAAGCTGCTATCGCTGAACAGCTAAGCTTGTCTAAAGATGGTCCAACTCTTCACGATAGCTTACAAAATGTATCAGGCAATCAAGATGTTGCAGTCATCGTTCATTTATCTGAAAAGCCTGTGGCACTAGAGCAAGGAATGAGCCAAGTCAAAGGCCAAAAATTCTCCAATGCCCGAGCAAATGAAGTCCGTTCAAATGTAAAAGCACAACAAGAAAAAGTTAAAAAAGAGTTAGCTACTAAAAAGGTTCAGATGACTCAAGGATACACATTTGATACTGTTTTAAACGGTTTTGCGGCAACTGTTAAAGCAAATGATCTCCCGAAACTGCTTACAGTAGAAGGAATTACATTAATCGAACCAGATGCAATTGTTTATGCATCTGAAGATAGTACGATAAAATCATCGGAGCTTATGAAGGAAGATCGAATAGAAGCTCGAATGAATACTAGTATTTCTTTCCTTGGCATCGAACAGCTATGGAAGGAAGGAATTGAAGGACAAGGAATAAAAGTAGCAGTATTAGATACTGGTATTGATGCAGATCACCCTGAGTTCGCCGGAGTTTACAAAGGTGGGAAAAACTTCATTCCCAATTCGGCAACATACACGAAGCCTCGGACAGATGACGATGCATCGGAAACATTGCCTTCGGAGCGTCCGGTTGGGACACCTGAATTTAATGAAAAGGGAAGTGCCTTCTATACTTCTCACGGTACACATGTTGCTGGAACAATTGCAGCAATCGGAGCTAACGAATTTGGTATTAAAGGAATTGCTCCAAAAGTAGACCTGTATGCTTACCGTGTTCTTGGAGCGTACGGAAGTGGAGCCACATCCGGTATTGTTAAAGCAATTGAAACTGCTGTAAAAGAAAAAATGGATGTTATCAACCTTTCACTTGGCGGGGGAGCTAACTCCGAAACGGATGCTGGTTCATTTGCTATTAATAATGCAATGATGGCTGGAACAATCGGAGTAATTGCAACAGGGAACGAGGGTCCAAATCGCGGAACAATGGGCACGCCTGCAACCGCTCGTTTAGGAATTGCTATTGGTAATACATCAAATCCTGAAACAATGTATAACGGGGAAGTGAATGTTACAGTTGGCGACTACAACTTAACAAAACAGCTTCCGTTAATGGGAACGACTTTTGCAAAGAATTTAGCAACACAGCTTGAAGGAGAATTTGACCTAGTTGCTGTTCCTGGAAACGGGGAAGTAAAAGACTATGAAGGAATTGATGTAAAAGGTAAAGTGGCATTGATTTCTCGTGGGAGTATCGCATTCGTTGATAAAATTGCAAACGCAAAGGCAAATGGAGCAATCGCAACCATTATTCATAACTTTGCTGGTGGAACAAATGCGCCGAACATTTCAGGCACATTCCTTGGTGATTCATTTGAATTTCTGCCAACATTTGATATGTCCCAAACGGATGGCGATGCTATTCGCGCTGCATTAGCAGGGGGAACTGGAAAAGTAAGCTTTAGTAAATTTGCTTCCACGAAGACACTGGGGGATGATGTAAACGATACAAGTTCACGTGGACCATCTACACCAAACTTTGATATTAAACCAGATGTAAGTGCACCTGGAACAAACATTATGTCAACGATTCCAATGTATAAAAAAGATTTCCCTGATGCAGATTATGGAGAAGCATATGGTCGTAAAACAGGAACTTCTATGGCAACACCCCATATTGCTGGTATTGCTGCATTAGTTAAACAAGCAAATCCTGATTGGAACGCGTTCGATGTAAAAGTAGCGCTTTCTAATACAGCAAAGGTTATAGATAAAACAAAATACGATGTGTTTTCTCAGGGAGCAGGGCGTGTAAATGCTTATGCAGCAGCTCATCCGGAAATTCTTGCCTATGCACTCGATAGCGCAATTTTAGATGGAACTGGTGCAGTTACAGAAAACTTGAAAGGTACAGTTACTTTCGGTCCACAATCACTAAAAGATCGGGATATTTCTGTTACGAAGCAAGTTTTAGTAAAAGATATGAAAGGGAACGGCGGCAATTATAACGTATCTATTGATGTGACAAAAACATTTGGTGATGCAACGGTTACAGTAGATCAGCCGACATTTAATCTAGATGGTGAGCAAGTTTTAAATATTACTTTAACTGCTTCACAAGCTAATGCACCAAAAGGCTCTGAAATACTAGGGTATATATACATCAGCGGTGGGGATACAGAAATTTCATTGCCATTCGCTGCTGACTTTGGCGGCGCGGCAGCAACTGAAATAAAAGATTTTAAGATTACAGAAACAGACCTATCCTTTAATGGAGATGGAGTGAAAGACTCGGCTGTACTTTCATTCACACTGACTGGAGATGTAACAACAAACTATATCGAGCTTTGGGATATTATGAATCCTGAAGGTGGAGAATATGGAGACGGCTACATTGGTTATCTACATGCAGGTACTGCGCTAGGAAAAGGCTCATATACGCTGAATGTTGCTGGGCAGTATAAACCATGGGGAACAAAACCTGCCACAACGATTCCAGATGGTCTGTATACAATTGACTTCACCGCTCTTGCAGCATCAGGGGTAGTTTCCGATTATGTTGGACCAATTGTCGTGAAAACGACTAAACCAGAAATTACTGGTTCAGTAGCTGAAGGTGTCGCTACAGGGCAGGTAAAAGATAAGTATATCGACTACAATGAAGAGTTGTATTTATACGGTTTAAATTACAATTTAAATGATAAATTAAAAGCTTCCTATATTTCGACGGTAAATGGCGAAGAACAAGCGCCAGTTGCTTTTGAATTAAATCAAGACGGTAGCTTCACATTCCCGGTATCACCAGAAACTAATGCTGTATCAGTAGTAATAAATGACGCAGCTGGGAATGTTGGTAAAGCAATGATTTATGAAAAAGACGTAGTAGAACCAAAAGTAACACTTTCTGTCAATCCAACGGAGCTAAACCTAACAGCTGGAGAAACTGCACAACTTACGGTGACAGAAACGTCAAAACCTGCAGAAGGTAATGCAACAGAGGAAGACGTAACGTCAAAAGCTACTTATGTTGTTGGAGATGAGAGTGTTGCAACAATAGTAAATGGATTAGTAACGGCAGTAGGTGAGGGCAAGACTACAATTACTATTTCATACGGAAATAATGACGTTACTATAAATGTGACAGTTAAAGCACCTGTTGAAGAAAAACCAATAGTAACACTAGAAATTGATAAAGCTCAGGTCGAAACTAGAATAGGTAAAGAAGTTCCAGTTAAGATTACTGAAGTAACTACTTTTAAAGGTAAGACAACAGAAAAAGACGTTACAAAGCTTGCAACCTACGAAGTAGCGAATGATAAAATAGCTACTGTAAAAGCAGGGGCTGTAAAAGGTAAAGGTCAAGGTAATACGAAGATTACGGTAACGTATGGTGAGCACACACTAACTTTTGATGTGTTGGTTGTTAAGCCGGGTAATGGTAACGGCAATGGTAATAAAAATAATAATGAAGTGACCGAGGATGAGCTATAATTAAGTTCAGTTCAAGCAAAAAGAGAAATTGCACAGTGCAATTTCTCTTTTTGCTATTTATTATAAGCAATTCCTTTAAAAAGATGATCTCCTACAAAACTAACTGTGACATGTTCTTTCAGAAATAACATTTTGATAAAACCTAGGGCATGCGAAGTGAAGTTTGACTCTCTCAAGAAAGAGCACAATGGAATGGATTTCAACCCCTACATTATGGTAAATATCGAGTCTTTTATTATCGGAAAACAACATAAGATAGATAATTTTGTTGTTTTTTAACTTTTTACTACTAAACAAAAAGTTAATAGCATTCTATATATTATTAACAAATTGTCTAATACTTGTTTAATAGGACAATGATAGAATTATTTCACTTCTTTTAGCCGGTGTCCAATTATGCCGAGGTATGATTGATCTCTGAAATTTTTTTCAAATAAGGAGGGCTTGTGGATGACAGTAAAAAGTTTAAAGACATCAGCATCTTATATTCGTGACCGCGAAGCAGTTATTGAGCTTACACGAAAGCTAGTACGTATAGAAAGCGTTTATCGAGAAGATGATCCAAATGGCAATGAACAAGAAGTCGCGAATTATGTAGCTCAATATTTACGCGATATAGGGATTGAAACGCATGTTGAGGAGGTTGTGCCAGGTCGGCCGAATGTCATTGGAATTATTGATTCGGGCAAGCCGGGAAAAACATTACTCTTTGAAGGTCATACAGATGTCGTTACTGAAGGAAATCGTGAAGCGTGGACTTATGATCCATTCGGCGCAGAAATTATTGATGGTCGAATGTATGGTCGAGGCACAAATGATACAAAAGGAAATCTTGCTTGTATGATTACAGCTTGTCAGTCGTTGTTACTGGATCAGGAGGAATTTACAGGCAAGATTATTTTATGTATTCCGTGCGATGAAGAAGGACTGATGCTTGGTATTAAACATTTTATAAAAAATGGCTGGGCTGATGGTGTGGATGGCGCGATTATATGTGAGCCTGAGGAAAACAACGTTTGTATCGCACAGCGCGGGGCAATTCGCTTGAAAGTAGATATTTTCGGTAAAATGGCACACGGTGCAATTTCTTGGAGTGGCATTAACCCGAACTGGCGCATGGCACGTTTGATCGTAGAGCTTGAAAAATTGGAAAAAGAAGAGCAAGCTCGTTTAGGGCGTGATCCTTTGCTTAATTGGCCCTCTATTACACCGACGATTTTACGAGCACCCGTAAAAGGAGATGCGCAAATTAATGTGATTCCTGATCATTGTATGACGACGCTTGATATTCGTACAGTTCCCACACAGGATCATGATGAGCTTCTCGGTAAAATTGATGCGATGATTAAACGTCTGCAAGCAGATGATCCAGATTTTAAAGTTGAGTTAACGGTGCTTGATAACCGCCCTGCAACAGCAACTGCAAAGGAGGATCCTGTTGTACAAGCTATTTATGCGGCAGTCGCTGAGGTCACGGAAAAAGAGCCGAAATATAACGGTGTCCCAGGGGCTACAGATGGAACGTTCCTTCATGCTTATGGAGTACCAATAGTGACCGTTGGAGCTGGTGATCGTGATATTCCCCATCAAATTGACGAATATGTCGATGTCGAAGAATTAGCAGAAACGACAGCCATTTACCGTTTGGCAGCATTAAAGTTTTTAGCAGATGATGCACAATGACGCACATAAAAATCGCCGTCATTCCAGGTGATGGCATTGGAAAAGAAGTGATGGAGCAAGCACTAAAGGTACTAAATTTTCTGCAGGAACACGATTCTTCTTTACAAATAGAAACAACAATTTTTCCTTGGAGCTCAGATTATTACCTTAAGCACGGGCGGATGATGCCAGACAATGCATTAAACATATTAAAAGAATTTGATGCGATATTATTCGGGGCTATTGGAGATGCTCGCGTTCCAGATGACGTGACAGTTTGGGAATTAATTATGCCGATACGAAAAAGCTTCCAGCAATATGTTAATTTCCGTCCGATTAAATCGCTAGCGGGCATAGCCTCGCCGCTTGCCATTGGAAGAGATATTGATTTTGTGATCTTCCGGGAAAATGCAGAAGGAGAATATTCCGATAGTGGTGGTCGAATTTATCATAATCAGCCGCAGGAAATGACGATTCAAAATACGATTATGACTCGTATAGGTATTGAAAAAATTGTTCAAGCTGCCTGCGATTATGCTTCTAAAAATGGCAAAACAAAAATTACGAGTGCGACAAAGTCAAATGCGATAATCCATTCAATGAAGTTCTGGGATGAGCATGTTAGGAGAATGCTAGAACAGGGCTCAGCAACTCTAGAGCTTGAATCTATCTATATCGATGCTTTAGTAGCTTATTTTGTAGAACGACCACAAGATTTTCAAGTTGTTGTAGCCTCTAATTTGTTCGGTGATATTTTATCAGACTTAGGATCTGCCCTAGTTGGTGGTCTCGGATTATCACCATCAGCTAATTTAAATCCAGAAAAGGATTTTCCCTCTATGTTTGAGCCTGTGCACGGGTCAGCACCGGATATTGCAGGAAAGGGCATAGCAAATCCAATTGCACAGATTTGGTCACTTGCTTTGTTACTTGGACATAGTGGGAGATCGGATCTAGAAGAGCTAATTGTCCATGCGATTGAGACAGTGCTGCGAGAAGGTAATGTGAGAACCGCAGATATTGGTGGACAGGCGACAACAGCACAAATGGGTGATGCGATTTGTCAGGAGATTTCCAAAATGAATGTATCGACAAGGGGTGTATAACATGGCAGTAGAACAACAGGTTATCATCGTCACAGGTGCAGGGGGTGGTATGGGGAAAGCCATTATTCAGGAGCAGCTTGCAAAGGACAATATTGCAGTAGGGCTCGATTTATCAGTAGCTCCCCTAAGCGATTTAGCGCACGATGCCTTACAATGCTTTGAAGTCGATGTCTTGCAAGAGGAGCGCGTGAACGAAGTGTTCAAGCAGGTTTTTGAGAAGTATGGACGGATTGATGGGCTAGTCAATGCACTTGGTATTGCACAGTCAGCAACACCGCTTGAGCAAGTAACGATGGACGATTGGGATCGGTTAATGGATGTCAATGTAAAAAGCTTGTTTATTACAACGAAGGCAGTTGTTCCGTATATGAAGGAGCGTCGACGAGGTTCAATTGTTACCATCGCCTCCATTTCCGCTGTTCGTCCGCGTCCTGGTTTACAGGCTTATATTGCATCTAAAGGTGCTGCGGAGAGCTTTACACGAGGTTTGGCAATTGAGCTAGCGCCGTTCCAAATACGTGTGAATACGATTCATCCAGGGCCAGCCGATACACAAATGCTCGCTCAATTTACAGCACAAGGAGCGGACATCGAGCAAACAAAGCAAAGTGTTTTTGTGCAATCTGTCCCCCTCGGGCGTTTAGTGAAGCCCGAGGACATTGCAGGGGCAGTAAGTTATTTACTTTCAGATGCAGCGGGCATGGTGACAGGAACGACATTACATGTAGACGGTGGCCGTGGACTATAGGAGGGATAAGGGTGAAAAAAATTCCGATGTTTATAAATGGCGAGTGGATTCATGGTGATATGGAAGCATTATTGGATGTCATGAATCCTTCTACTGGTGAAGTCATTGCTCAAATTACGAATGCGAGTAAAGCTCATGTCGATGAGGCTGTACGCGCTGCACGTGGAGCGTTTGAAAGTGAAGAGTGGCGAAACATAAAAGCCTATGAACGGGGACAGCTACTCATTGAGTTTGCACACTATATTCGCAAGCATGCAGAGGAATGGAGTTTATTAGAATGTAGAGATGTAGGAAAGCCGTTAACACAAGCAAGAGCCGATATTGAAGCAGCAGCTCGCTATTTTGAGTTCTATGGGGGAGCTGCTGATAAAGTGATGGGTGACACGATTCCTATTGAAGACGGTATTTTAAATGCGGTAGTGTTAGAGCCTGTTGGAATTACCGTACATATCGTGCCATGGAATTATCCTATTCAAATCACAGCGAGAAGTGTAGCAGCTGCCATTGCGACTGGCAATGCGGTCATTGTCAAAAGTGCTGAGGATACGCCATTAACTACACACGCAATAGCAGAATGGTTTGCGGATAAATTGCCAAGAGGTATTTTTCAGCATATTACAGGTTTAGGTCGTGAGGTTGGATCCTATTTAACAGCCCATCCAGATATCAACCAAATTACGTTTACAGGCTCTGTTGCAACAGGCATTGCGGTGATGAAGTCAGCCGCTGAAAATGTTGTACCTGTGACGTTAGAGCTTGGAGGGAAATCTCCAAATATCGTTTTTGCGGATGCCAACATGGAGCAAGCGCTCGAGGGAGTTGTACGTGCTATTATTCAGAATGCCGGACAAACATGCTCTGCGGGCGCCAGACTACTAATTGAAGAGAGCGTCAAAGAAAAATTTTTAGCACAATTAGTGCAAAAATTCCAAGCTTTAAAAGTGGGTCCGGGTGAGGCTGACGTTGATATGGGGCCACTTCTAAATGAACGACAATATACGAAGATATCAACACTATTGCAAAAGGCAAAAGAAGATGGCTATGTGGTTACAGGTGGAAAAACACTGACGATTGATGGCTATGAACAGGGGTATTATGTTGAACCAACAATACTTGTAGGGGTAGAGGCGAACGATCCACTTGCACAGGAGGAAATTTTCGGACCGGTGTTGACTGTCTTTACATTTACGACTGTTGAGGAGGCCATTGCATTAGCGAATAGTACAGACTACGGTCTAGTTGTAGGAGTATGGTCGAAGGATTTAGATACGGCACATTATGTCGCAAGCCGTGTAAAAGCCGGGCAAGTATTTGTTAATAACTATGGAGCAGCGGGGGGGATTCAAATGCCGTTTGGTGGCTATAAAAAGAGTGGTATTGGCCGAGAAAAAGGTTTAGTCGCATTGAGAAATTATACGCAAATGAAAAATATTGCAATACGCTATGCACCACCTAATCACAAGGGATAGACGGAGGGAAGCATATGGATCAGCCAAATGAGAAACAGGTGCTTCTAGAGGTAAATCATTTAAAAATAACATTCCATTTAAAAAATGGAAAGCAGGCGAAAGTTGTTGATGATGTGAGCTTTACGATTCGTAAGGGAGAAACTGTTGCGCTTGTTGGTGAGTCTGGAAGTGGTAAAAGTATTACATCATTATCAATTATGCGATTACTACCCATACCACCAGGAGAAATTACAGCTGGTACGATTAAATTGAATGGTAAAAATCTCTTAGACTATAAAAATAAAGAGATGAGCACTATAAGAGGCAATGAAATGAGCATGATTTTTCAAGAACCAATGACATCGTTAGATCCAGTTTTTACAATTGGTAATCAAATGATAGAAGGAATTCGTCGACATCAAAGGATTTCAAAAAAAGAAGCGTGGGGGAAATCTCTACAGCTTTTAAAAGAAGTCGGTATTGCCAATGCAGAAAAGGTTATTGCTGAATACCCGCACCAATTATCAGGTGGTATGCGCCAACGTGTCATGATTGCGATTGCGATGTCCAATAACCCTCAGTTGTTGATTGCTGATGAACCAACGACGGCACTTGATGTAACCGTACAGGCACAAATTTTAAAACTTATGATGAAGATGAAGGAAGAACATCATTCGGCTATCTTATTTATTACGCATGATATGAGCGTTGTAGCAGAAACAGCAGATCGCGTGTTGGTCATGTATGCAGGACAAATTGTAGAAGAAGCACCAGTACGAGAGCTTTTCATGAATCCAAAGCATCCATATACAACGGCTCTTTTAAAAACAATGCCTAATTTAGAAATGGATGTTAAAAGGTTACCGTCAATACCGGGTACCGTTCCATCGGCTTATGCATTACCCGAAGGCTGTCGCTTTGCACAACGTTGTCCGTTTGCAATGGAACAATGCCATTCCGTTCTCCCAGAGGTAATCCATATGCTAGACGAGCATAAAGTACGCTGTCATTTATTTACGGAGGAAGGGGTGTTAAATCATGACGAAAAAAGAAATTTTGCTTGAAATTAACCATTTAAAAGCCTATTTTCCCGTAAAACGTAAGTCGATGAAGGAAGAGAAAAAAGTCATTAAAGCAGTCGATGACATTTCTCTTGAAATTTTCCGTGGTGAGACGCTTGGGATCGTAGGAGAATCTGGCTCCGGAAAATCGACGTTTGGCCGAACTATTTTAAAACTCGTTGAACCGACCGAGGGAGAAATTTTGTATAAAGGGCAGCCTATTCAACAGTTAAAGGGAAGTAAGCTACAAACCTATCGCAATCAAATGCAAATGATTTTTCAAGATCCTTTTGCATCCCTTAATCCCCGTATGCGAATAGGTACCATTATCGAAGAGCCGATGAAGTTGCAGTTAACATTAACGAAAGAGCAACGCAAGGCACGTGTAAAGGAACTTTTACAAAAGGTAGGTCTACCAGAGGATGCTATGCAAAAGTTTCCGCATGAATTTTCCGGTGGTCAAAGACAACGAATCGGTATTGCGCGGGCTCTTGCTATACATCCGGAATTCATTATTGCGGATGAGCCTGTATCTGCTCTAGATGTTTCGGTGCAGTCACAGGTCTTGAACTTAATGATGGATGTACAGGATGAATTTCGTTTGACGTATTTATTTATTTCACATGATTTAAGTGTAGTGAAACATATTAGTGATCGAGTGGCTGTGTTGTATTTAGGGAGGGTAGTGGAAATTGGTGTGAAAAATGACTTATATGCTAATCCTCTGCATCCATATACGAAGGCTTTACTGTCAGCTATTCCAGAGATCAATTTTGATAAACCGAAACAAGAAATAGCATTACAGGGTGAATTACCAAGCCCTATGAATCCTCCTGTCGGCTGTGTGTTTCATACACGTTGTCCATATGTGATGGAAAGATGTCGGCAGGAACGCCCTGTGCTTCAGGAAAAAAATAAACAGCAGCGAGTAGCATGCTTTTTATATGATAAATAGACTGAATAATCAGTTTTTTGAAAGTGGGGTGTGTATGATGTTTGGAAATATTACAGATGTGCCTGGAGTTAAAGTTGGGCATGCAGAAAATAGTGAAGGAATTACAGGTTGTACAGCGATTTTAGTGGAGAATGGTGCAGTTTGTGGTGTCGATGTAAGAGGCTCTGCACCGGGTACTCGAGAGACTGATGCATTAGATCCTATCAACGAAATTGATCAAGTACACGGGATTTGTTTGTCCGGAGGAAGTGCATTTGGATTGGATGCTGCGACGGGCATCATGCAATTTTTGGAGGAGCAAGGTGTTGGGCTAGGTGCAGGTGTTGCTACAATTCCAATTGTACCTAGTGCGGTGTTGTTCGATTTATTTATCGGTGATCCAATGACAAGACCTACTGCTTCGATGGGCTATAAAGCGGCAAAAAGTGCGGTTGTCGGTCCATTTGCAAATGGTAATACAGGAGCTGGTTATGGTGCGACAGTAGGGAAATTGGCAGGCCCTCAATTTTGTATGAAAGGAGGACTAGGTAGCGCCTCTATAGCTGCTAAAGAGGGTATTGTAGTGGGCGCCATTGTTGCTGTCAATGCTGTTGGGGATGTCAAAGATCCTCATACAAGAGAAATGCTAGCAGGTGCAAGGAATCCGCAAACAGGAGAATGGATTGATTGCTGTGCTTATTTAGAAGAGCATGCGCAATCGGAAGGATTACCTGGTACGAACACGACAATCGGTGTCATTGCAATGAATGCGAAGCTTACAAAAGCAGAGGCCAAAAAAATAGCTCAGCTTACACAAAATGCTCTCGCACGAACAATTTATCCTGTACACACAATGCTTGATGGAGACACGATTTTCGTGCTTGGGACAGGAGGTAAAACATATCCAGTTGATTATTTGGGGCATTTGGCAACAAGCGTTATGGAGGAAGCCATAATAACTGGCATTAAAGCTGCAAATAAATTAGCGGAAGTAGAAAGCTATAAAAGCATTCAAATAATGAGCACATAGGGATAGGGGGAAATAACATGAGGCTAAAGAATAATTGGTTGATGTTATTATGGACATTGATAACAGTTTTACTAATTAGTGCCTGTTCAAATGATGACAAAAAAGATGCAAAATCTGAAGGGAAGTCAGTTGCTGAAGAACCTCAAGAAATCGTAGTACGTATTAATGATGATCCAGATTTTTTAGATCCACATAAAGCAACGGCATCCATATCGTATCAAATGATTCTCAATATTTTTGAAGGACTAATGGCACCAGAAACAGATGGGACTTTAAAAGAAGGGTTAGCCGAAAGCTACAAAATATCTGAAGATGGTTTAACATATACATTCAAAATTCGTCCGGGTGTGAAATTTCATAATGGTGAAGATTTAACTGTTGAGGATATTCAATATTCATTTGATCGTTTAATGGGGAAAAGTGGTGGCGAAAAGATGTCCAACAGCTTTGATAATGTTGTGTCAACGGAAGCCCCAGATGCCAATACATTTGTGATCAAGCTAAAAGAGCCGAACTCTAACTTCTTAAATTCATTAACAGCTCGTCAATCAGCTATTTTACCAAAAAGCAATGATGGAAAGCATAATGAAAACCCGATAGGTACTGGACCATTTGCTTTTGTAAAATACTCTCCTGGTACAAATTTAGAGTTGAAGAAAAATGAAAACTATTGGAAGAAAGGGTACCCTTTCTTGAATAAAGTGACGTTTACCTTCCAATCGGATGATCAAGCGGCGATTATGAGTTTAATGGCTAATGAAGTTGATTTAACGAGTGTACCTTGGCAACGCGTAGGGGAAGTAAAAGGTAGTTATAACTTATCTCATCAAAATAATAACTCATCATTAATTGTTACGTTTAATGAATCGAAAGCACCTTTTGATAATCTAAAGGTCCGACAAGCAATCAACTATGCTATCAGTAAATCCGATATTATTGATTCAGTTTTTGCGGGCTATGCTGTACCACTTGGTTCAAATATGAGCCCTGCGATGGGGGACTATCAAAAGAAAGGCTTAGAAGATATGTATAAGCGTGATGTGGAAAAGGCCAAAGCATTATTAGCAGAAGCGGGCTATCCTAATGGCTTTAAAACAAAAATTACGGTATCCTCGCATAATGATATTTATTCAAATATTGCGCAAATCGTAGCAGCTAATTTAAAGGAAATTGGCATTGATGTGGAGATTGAAGTTGTAGAATGGGGAATTTGGCTAGACCGAGTTTATTTCGGCCGCGACTATCAAATGACAACAATCGATTTAACAGGACGTGCTTCAGCCTATGATATTTTAAATGATTACATTTCAAATAATGATAGTGAAAACTTCTTCAAATTTAAAAATAATCAATACGATAAAATTATGGCAGACGTTTTAAAGGAAAGTGATCAGGCAAAACAAATTGAGTATTACCACCGTGCACAGGAAATTTTAGCTGAGCAGGCAGCAGCGGTATATATCGCAGATTATCAAATTGTTTGGGGCTCTAAAAAGCAAATTACAGGATTAAAGAACTATCCATTCTGGTTCCATGATATGTCTGAAGTTAAATTTTCCAACTAGAAAGGGATGAATGCTTGATGATGTATATGATACGTCGATTTATCCTGTTAATAACAACCATCCTTCTAGTGTCGATCATTACATTCGGTGTTTTTCAAATTTTACCTGGTGATCCTGTTCGGACAATGTTAGGAACTGAAGCGGATCCCACACAAATTGAAAATTTGCGATCAGAACTTGGCTTGAATCGCCCTCTTTATGAGCAATATACAGATTGGATGAAGGGATTATTGACAGGGGAATTAGGAAATTCCATTCGTTTTTCAATGCCAGTAACAGATTTACTGTCTGATAGATTGCCTGTAACGATGTCATTGGCTGGGCTCACCCTTTTCATCGTGCTCCTCATTTCCTTACCGTTAGGGATGTTTGCGGCGAGAAGACAAAATAAGTGGAGTGATATGTCTTTGTCAACAGTGACGCAAGTTGGAATGGCCATTCCTTCCTTCTGGCTTGGGATGATACTCATTTTATATATTGGCATGCAATTCAGCTTTTTTAAAATAAGTGGGTATATTCCGTGGACGCAAAGTGTAGCAGGGGCGTTAAGTACGCTCTTGCTCCCGGCGTTAACCATTGCGATTCCACAAATAGCAGTTAATTTCCGGTATGTTCGTACGGCCATTTTAGAACAAGTTCAGCTCGATTATGTGCGTACGATCCGTAGTAAAGGAATGTCTGAGCAAAATGTTATGTATAAGCACGTCTTAAAAAATTCAATGATTCCAATATTAACGGTATTTGGATTGATCATGGCTGAAGTTGTTGCTGGAACAATTATTGTAGAGCAAGTATTTTCGCTCCCGGGTGTCGGTCAGCTCCTTATTACGGCTATTAGTAATCGTGACTTTCCATTAGTACAGGGAATCGTTATGTATATTACGGTTGCGGTCGTGATGATTAATTTTATAGTCGATATTTTATATTCTGTGTTAGATCCTAGAATCCGATTACGATAGGAGTGGATACGATGAAAATTATACAAAGGTACATGAAAAATATCAACTTAATCATTGGTCTACTAGTCATTGTCGGTTTTCTTATCGTCATGATTGTCAGCTTTTTTTATACACCCCATGATGTAAATTCGATGAATATACCTGAAAAATTACGGAGCCCAAGTAGTGATTATCTTTTTGGAACGGATGAATTCGGTCGTGATATTTTTAGCCGTATTATGAAAGGAACACAAACGGCCTTTGCGGTCGGTCTACTAACGGTATTTATAGGAACAATTTTTGGTATTTTAATTGGTAGTATAGCCGGGTATGTAGGGGGCTGGATCGATGAAATTTTTATGCGCATGATGGATGCATTAATGGCCTTTCCAGGAATAATATTAGCGTTAATGCTCGTGGCGGTATTTGGACCGGGGATTGTTAATACGGCTATCGCATTAGGCATAATTGCCATACCGGCCATTGCTAGAATTACACGTAGTGGTTTCGTCCAACATCGTGACACTGAATATGTCTTAGCCGCAAAGCTAATCGGCGTAAAACCTTATAGCATTATGTTTCGCCATATATTACCTAATATTTCATCGCAGATTATCGTCGCTGCAACTGTGACCTTTGCGACTGCGATGCTCGCGGAGGCGGCACTAAGTTATTTAGGGCTTGGCGTGCAGCCACCAAACCCTAGTTGGGGACGAATGTTAAAAGATTCACAAGCCTATTTAGTGGGAGCTCCTTGGTACACTTATGCGCCAGGTGGAGCTATTACAGTACTCGTATTAGGTTTATATTTGCTTAGCAATGCGTTACGAGATTTTATGGATCCTCGTTCAAAAACGTAAAAGCTGCTTTTTTCAATAATTCATTATTTCTAAATTAAGACGATATGGGGCCTGTAAAAAAATCGGCACCTACAATATATTCTAGTATTCGATTATTAAGTGTTTGGTGGACAATAAATAGTTGTTCAGCTGTATCATTTTGAGGTGGTGCTGCAATATCATCATCAAGGGGGACTTCATTCGTAATTGAAAAGGTTTTTTCGCAAAGGAAGGCGATTCCTAATGCTTAGATGCGCAAGGAATCGCCTTTAATAATTTCGTGTATGACCTTTTTTTACATATTCCCAATCCGTTTCAATGTTTTGACGAATACGATTTAAAAAGTCATGTATACTGTCAATTTCTTCAGGAGAAAAACCATCTAATGCTCTAGCATTCGAATAATCTCCTTCTCGCTTTAAAAATGGATAAATCTTGAGACTTTTGTCTGTCGGGAAAAGCTGTTTGTTTTTCTTGTTTCCAATTTCATGACGCTTTTCTACAAAGCCTTTTGTCTCCAACTTTTGAATCGCTCGGGAGGCAGTTGTGCGATCTACTTTCAATAGTTCAGCAACCTTTTCCTGAATAATTCCAGGGTTTTCACAGATGCGAGTGACATACAAATACTGTCCCTTTGTTAAATCAAGTTCTTTAAACTCAATATTACTAATGGAATCAAGTGCCCGCGCAATCGCACCAATATCTCGTAAAATTTCCTTCATTGATTGCCTCCAAAAAATATTGTATTTGCAATAAAAAATACTCTATACTATATATTATCAAACAAGAAGGGAAATTTCACTTTATATCTTCATATGGTTTTCTTTTTCAAAGCGTAGTGGTGCAATGGGCGAATTTAGCAGCGCAATTGACAATTCTACTAATGGAACGGAAAATTCTATCAAAAGATAAAAAGAGTAACTCATCATTGAAGGTTAGGATTATATTTTATATTTTTATGCTATTTATATAAGTTGATTGGAGTGGAGACTGGGCGACTCCTTGGGGATTAGCGATAGAGGAACGAAGGCTAAAACCATCACATCCTGTGATAACGCCTTCGTGACCAACATCCTGCTGTTGCTGTCGCTGCGCTTTCGCACAAGCAAAACCCTCTGCTGCCGCTGCGTTAACACTACGCTTTCGCGCAAAAAACATCTGTTGCCCCGACGCCCCCAGGAAGCTCTGCTCTGTAGCGAAAGCGAAGCGTCAGCTACAAAGCGCCCAGTCGGAACGGAAATCAACCCTACATTATGTTGATGAGCCTTAAGAGTTCACCAAATTCAAGTAACAATCAGGAGGAATATAAAAATGAATACGAAACAAATTACAGAGGAACAAGATTTACAAATAGCATTTGCTATACGTCAAAAGGTTTTCATTGAGGAGCAAAAGGTGCCTGAAGAAGAAGAATTTGACGAATTCGACACACTAGATGCGGCATGTGATCATATTCTTGTGTACTATAACGATCAACCAGTTGGTACTGGTAGACTTCGAGTTGTTGATGGTTACGGCAAACTAGAGCGAATTTGTTTACTAAAAGACTTTCGTAAATTTGGCCTTGGTAAAGTCATTATCCAAAAGTTAGAGGAGATTGCACTTGAAAAAGGGTTATCAAATTATAAATTAAATGCTCAATCTTATGCAGAAGGTTTTTACGAAAAATTAGGCTATAAACGTTCAGGAGAAGAATTTATGGATTGTGGAATCCCACATATTTTAATGAAAAAGTAATTGAGAGAAATATCAGGGAAAAGCTACATCCAAATAATCATCATTATAGCTAAAATTGTAACTTTTTAGGATATGGAAAGTCTACTATTCTAAAAGGGGTGATAAAGTGAAGAAATGGGTAGCGCTAAGCTTTTTCTTAATGTTCCTTGTTGGCTGTCAATCAATACCATTTGGAAGTAGTCAAACAGAAATTGACTGGGTAGATTTTATCAAATGGGACGATAGTGAATATGACGTTGTTTACGATGGTATATTAGCAGATAAATCCTTAATAGAAAAAGAAATAGGAGAAGTTCAATTTAAAGTAGCCGATAATGTTTCAAATCCATCTTATAAGTTAAAAGACGGAGATGCGGCGTTTCATGAAAAGGGAACTAAACTTTATTCTGTTAAAGGAAAAGATGATATTATAGCCGTAAAGGATCAATCAGCTATTAATGGTTATCGAATTTATTTTAATAGAGAAAGAACCGATTATAAATGGCACTTTGATCAAGTACCTTTAGATCAAGTAAAAAAGATTGAACTATATTCGACAACAGAGGGAAACAAGCAAATAGCTGCTTTTGAGGATGAAACGGAAATAGAAGACTTTTTGGAAATCCTTTCAAATAGTAAGAAGGCTCCAGCATTTCAACCTAATACTACTACTAGTGATCCAATGATGTACGATATTATTTTATACACGGATGATCCGATTGCTTATAAGTGCAGTATTCAATATGACGGAACTACATATTTTTGGTACCCGTCAGATACAGAGATTTTGTCAGGCGACATCCAACGTTTTATTCCCAAAAAATAGCAAACTAGATCTAAAATTAGTTTGCTATTTTTGTTTTAGTGCAATAGCTCTTTTGTTTTTTCCCATAACGGCTTAATTTCTTCTTTATTCGGCACATTTTCAAATATCCAATTGGATTCATTGTGGAAGGCGTTCACTAATTTTTTTACTGCCATTTCATGTGTTTCTAGGCTCATACAATTCATGATCTCCATAATCTCATGTAATGGGGAAGTAGGTAACGAATTGTATAACGTTTTAAGTCCAAGTAAAGCTCGCTCAGGGCAATATTTATGCAATAGTACTTTAGCGAAGTGTTCTAAACTATTTCGCAGTAAATGAACACACCAAATCCCATTTCCACGTTTAGCACTCCAATAATATTGATATAAATACCAGACAGTATCATCTACAGCATCTTTAAATTCGAGTGGAGTTAATGACAAAGTTGTATTTTTCTGTTTAACTGTAAGGACTCCATTTGGATCCCATAAGATTTTTATGGCATCTTGGTTACCTATTTTAGAGGGAGTTACGGTAAATAAATCGATATGAATCATATCTTCATATACGACTAATAACTGAGGGGCAATAATATAAATGTCATCAACGAATAGTGTTTTTTTATAAGTTTCAATATGTTGTTTGCGTTTGGGCAAAAATGCTTCGACATTTTCTTCATGAACAACGCAATAAATATCAATATCTGAAAATTCGTCATGTTCCTCTCTAGCTATAGATCCTCTTAAAAATACCGCTTCGATATATGGATCATCTTTTAGACTTTCGAGTAACACCTCAACAACATGGTCCAAATTCAAATGTATTCACTCCTTATGTTAAAACAGGCTACTCAAAGTATATTTTGAGCAGCCATATTTCGTTAGATTTCTTTTAAGCATGATAATTCAAGACCTGGCACCATTTATTAAGCCAAATCCCTTAGATTATCTTTGAATGGAAATTCTTGCTTGGTAAGGTAAGAGGCAATGGCACCGTGTTTTTCTGTTGAAGCTCCTGCATAGCCATTCGCAAACGTGAGAAGGGGGGCAGCATGCTGTTCACAAAAGTCTTTTAAATTGGTCGCTGTAATTTGCTTGCTTAGGAGAATCGCTAACAATGCTCCAATAAAGGCGTCACCCGCTCCAGTTGTATCAATCGCCTGGACTTTGTCAGCAGGAACTTTGACATGAAGTTTTTTAGTATAAAGACGAGCACCTTTTGCTCCACAAGTAATGATAAGTACCTGAACTTTCCCTTGAAATAAAGAATGGACAGCTGTTTCCTCATCCTCAATCGCTGTTAAAAATAAAAGCTCCTCCTCTGACAATTTCACGATATGAGCTTCCGGTAAAAATGCCAAAATGGTTTGACGACATGCCATCTCATCATGCCAAAGTGGTAAGCGAACATTTGGATCAAAAGAAACAAGACTACCCGCTTGATGAGCCTGTTCTATCAACGCCATATGTGCATGTTTCATGGGGCTTTCCACTAAATTAACTGAACAAAAATGAAGAATATCTTGATCAGTTAATAGATTTGGTGGGAGTTGCTCTTTGTTATACAGTAAATCTGCTGCGTGACGACGATAAAATAAGAAATCCCGGCTACCATCACCTGTCAGTGAAACAAATGCTAAACTTGTTTCACCCTCAACAGTTTGAGCAATATAGTTTGTATCGACAGCGACCTTATTTAAAGTTTCTATAAGAAAATCTCCAAAAGCATCCTGACCTACCTGTGTAATGATGGCCGCTTGTTGTTCAAGCTTTGCACAAGCAGCTGCAACATTAGCAGGAGCCCCCCCAGCATTTTTAGTAAATTGCTCAACGGTAGCTAGGGAGGCGTTTGGTTCAGAAGGTGTAAAATCAATTAATAATTCACCAATTGCATAAAGTTTACTCACGGAAAAACCTCCTTGATATCCATTTCGCCTAGGCTTAATTGTAGCTGACACAGGACGAGGGTATTTCGTCGCTCAGGTCACCTTGCGCTTAGAATCCGTCGTTCTACAAGGGCGTTCCGTCGTTTAGCTTGACTTTTCCGTCACAAGTACCTAGACGGAGTTTCTAGCTGACGCTTCGCTATCGTTACGAGGCACACGCTTTTTCTTTGGAACGTAAATTGTGTAAAAAATACCGCCAAAAATTAATACAATACCAACTGTTTGCATGAAGCTCGGTATAAAATCAAGCAACAGCATATCAAGCAATATAGCCACAACCGGGTCAACAAATACTAAAACAGAAACTAGAATAGTTGATAGGCTACGAATACTATCAAAAAATAAATAATAAACAAATCCTGTATGAATAAAGCCTGTTCCTAAAATATATAGCCAGTTAGTGGTTGTTAAGCCTTCAAACAGTGAAAAATTAACAAATGGCAATAGTATGATAATTCCGACTGCTGTTTGGATATATGTTAATGCGTAAGAGCTAAGATTTGTGATTGTTTTACTTGTAAGCATCGTAAACGCGTAAAACAATGCAGACAGCAATGCCCAAATAAAGCCAGATTTCATAAATTCAGAGAGTGACATAAAATTATTTAAGCCAATTATGAACATACTGCCGATAAAACAAGTTACTGTTGCTAGTAGTGCTTGAATAGTCATTTTTTCTTTTAAAAACAATGCCCCAAAAATTAAAACGAATATGGGTGCTAAATTATAGATAGAAATGGCAATGGAAATCGACATCTCTTCAAAGGCTTTAAATAAAAATACCCAGTTTAAGACAATAAAGACACCGCATAAAAGTGTACGTAATATTTCTTTTTTATCCCATTTTTCCGTCTTATGACCACCCGTGATCAGCCACATTCCTCCTAGAAAGAGAGTAGCACAAATACATCTAATAAATACTAGCTCGATAGCAGGTACGCCGGTATGAACGGTGAAAAATCCAATTGAGCCAAAAAGGGCCATTGAAACAGTTAGTTTGATAATTGCTGAAATGTTCATACAAAACCTTCTTTCTATTTAAATAAATATAATTTTTGATGCTTTTGAAAGTAGGGGAGACTTCACGTTATTTCGCCCCGTTGTAAAAGGACTTTGCTCAGATAGATAAAGAAACTGCTCGGCAAAGAGTGAAATCCGCTCAGCTTGTGAGTCTGAACCTGCTGAGTTAACAGTAGAATCTACTCAGATAGAAACCTTCCACCACTCTACAAATCTTTCAATCGCATGATACAAAAATAGACAGAGAAAGCCGACAGCGTAGGTCAACTGTCGGCTTTTCATGATTCTACAATTATTCTCGGATTTGCCCGTTGCCGTGAATGAAATACTTTGTAGATGTTAAAGCTGGTAAACCCATTGGTCCTCGAGCGTGTAATTTTTGCGTACTTATGCCGATTTCTGCACCGTAGCCAAATTCAAAGCCGTCAGTGAAGCGAGTTGAAGCATTGTGATAAACAGCCGCAGCATCCACGCTATTTAAGAAGGTATCTGCTATTAACTGATCTTCTGTCATGATGGCTTCAGAGTGGTTCGTACCGTATTTATGAATGTGCTCAATGGCTTCATAAACGTTTTCCACTATTTTTACGCTTATCTTTAAATCTAAATATTCAGTTGTATAGTCTTCTTCTGTTGCTAGTTGAGCGAAATTAAGAGCTTGACAAACAGATTCATCACCGATAACTGTCACACCTGCTTGATGCATAGCACTAAGTAGCTGTTGACCGTGCTCATTAAACCAATCAGGATGAATAAGTAGGCTTTCTGCTGCATTACAAACTGAAGGACGCTGTGTTTTAGCATTGATACAAACTTTTTCTGTTTTTTTGTAATCGGCCGTTTGGTCCACATAAATATGACAGTTGCCAGCGCCTGTTTCTAGTACTGGTACAGTGGCTTCATTTACTACTAAGTCAATAAGTGCCTTTCCGCCACGAGGAATCAAGACATCTAAGTAATCTTTTAAATGGAATAATTCTTTAACAGTTTCACGATTTGTATCCTCGATTAATTGTACAGCATCCACAGGAATAGATGTTTTTCTAAGTGCACGATGAATACTTGCCACAAGCGCTACATTTGAAAATTTGGCAGAAGAGCTGCCGCGTAAAATGACTGCATTGCCTGTTTTCAAAGATAATGTTGCTGCATCTACTGTTACATTAGGTCGTGCCTCGTAAATCATCCCGATAACGCCAAGTGGCACTAAACGCTTTTCAATGAGTAATCCATTATCTTTGTCAATTCGTTCTAAGAGACTGCCTACTGGATCATTTAATTCTACAAGTAAGTGAATAGCGCTTGACATAGCTTCTACTCGTTCTTTATTGAGCATGATGCGATCAAGTGTAGAAGCGGGCATTCCTTGTTGTTCGCCCAGTGCTAAATCCTTTGCATTTTCTGCAATGATAGTATCTTGGTCGATTAGTAATTGCTCAGCAATTTTCGTGAGAGCCTCATTTTTTTCACAAGTTGTTTTAATATTTAAAATATAGCTTGCGGCCTTTGCAAGCTTTCCTTTTTGTTGAACCTCACTTGTCATGTGAATTCCTCCTTAATTTGTTTGAATTTTTAGCCATTTATCTCGGTGAATAACCTCAATAGGATAGTTCGCTAACTCATCTGTTCGTTTTCCCATCGCATGTGCTAGCTCTAGGGAAGAATATAAAACCTCACCTCGGCCAAGTAATCCCTTGTCACTAAAGACCTCGACAACGTCGCCATTTGCGAAGTCACCTTCGACACGGTAAACACCTGCAGGCAACAAGCTTTTCCCATTTGCTAATAGTGCATGTTCTGCACCGCTATCTATAAAAATTTTACCAGATACTTCCGTGAGTGCAATCCACTGTTTATTATTTGTTAAAACAGCAAGCGCGTCATGTTCTACATACGTACCATCGCCACGTCCTTCTAAAATGTCGACCAGCTTATTTGCGCCATGACCAGTTCCGATAAACACCTTGACACCTGCATTTAAAGCTGCTCGAGCTGCTAATAATTTGGATTCCATACCACCTGTTCCAATTTTCGAGCCAGAACCATCCGCAAAGCCTAGCATCTCATCAGATACCTCTGTTAAACGATCAATACGTTTGGCATATGGGTTTTTATTTGGATTGGCGTTATACAAGCCATTGATGTCTGTTAAAATAATGAGCTGATCAGCATGAACAAGACCACTGACTAGTGCTGATAACATGTCGTTATCTCCAAAGGTTAATTCGCTGACAGATACCGTATCGTTTTCGTTAACGATGGGTAGCATGGAGCGCTCTAATAATTCCTCAAACGTAGCATAGGCATTTTTATAGCGCTCTTTTTTTGAAAAATCAGTGCGTGTTAATAAAATTTGTGCAGGCACAATATCATAAATGCTAAATAAAGCATTGTAGGTTTGAATTAGTAAACTTTGCCCAACTGCCGCCGCTGCCTGTTTACCTTTTACTGTGACTGGACGAGAAGGGTACCCTAGCTGTTTAAAGCCTGCTGCAACTGCCCCTGAAGAAACAAGCAATACTTCATGACCGTATTTTTTTAATTCAGCTATCGCTTGAACATGGTCCATTAAACGTATTTTATCAATTTCACCTTTTGCATTTGTTAAGGAGCTACTCCCGATTTTGACGACAATTCTTTTTCTTTCCATAGCAATACCTCCAATTTGCCATTACACTTTGTTTTAAATCAATTATGCCCCGGCATAATTCCGTGACATCCGCAAATAGACTAATTTCTATCAGCAGGGGTTTGGTTATCCATTTTTTATCGCCTATAGGTGTGGCTGATATATGTAGCTGACGCCTACAAAGAAAATAAAAATAAAAAAAACCTTTTCATCCTAATATTTAGGACGAAAAGGTTTGCTTTCCGTGGTACCACCTACATTGAACATCATTTTGACATTCCACTTTGCTCATAACGCTTGAGACTGCGCCTAGTTTAGCTAGGACGTTTTACGAAGTAGGTTCTTTAGTCTTTCTTGTACAATGTCTTACAGCCGATGGACATCGCTCTCTGATCAAGCAGTTTCTAGGTACTAATCTTCGCTCGCTTTTATAGTATCATCCAAAATCTTTGTTGAAAGGAACCACACAATTGGTGGGTGTCCGATTTCTATAAAGAATGCACTACTTTAGCATGTCTGTCAAGCTAATTAGGAATGTTAATAGAAAGTTTTGAATAAATGAGTAGGTAAAACTGAACAATCGAGAGTAAAGTATGAGGCGGAAACTCCACTTTTTTTACTTAAACCACCAGATTGCGACGAATAGTGGGAGCATCGCTATAACAATGACGAAAAAACTCCATAACATTTGTTTTCCTGAAGACATATTTTTCGGTTTTATACTCATTTGTTCATATAGCTCGTTGATGGCATGTTGTTCTTTCGCATAAAGCATGGCTTGAAATTCATCGTAATCTTGAATATAACTCGATGGAGGGCGAGGGCTAAAGCGCAAACTTCGAATGTCGTCTGTAATCTCTTTTTCACCCATCCAATAAGTAATAACTGGCGCTAAACCTGAAGTTTGTGTAGCGTGTACCTCGATAGCATGTGTTTTCATTTTATAATAGACGTTTCCTTGCTCGTCTTCATATTGCGTTACAATATGACTTATTGCCACCGACAAACACCCCTTTCTCTAAAATATACGACTTTTACATGATGATAGTTTTCATTATAATGTATTAAAATAGAAAAGTGTTGAAGAGGGCATAATTGATTTTTTTATTTTGTGAAAATTCAGAAATGAATAAGTGGAATATAGTATAATAGAAATAAAACATATAATATTGATTATAAAGTATTTGTTCATAATGTAAAAAAGTTAATTGAAATGAAAACTGGACGCTCCTAAGAAAGCGCCCAATCGGACAGGAATCCAACTCTACTTGATGGGAGCAATTTCTAAAAATAATAGAAAGAAGGGATAGTATCTGACTTTTTCTACGTTATTAGCGTTTTTAGGTGCAGCAATTATTTTAACATTAATGCCAGGACCAGATAATTTATTTGTTCTTGCACAAAGCATTACACAGGACAAAAAAGCAGGTATAGCGACATCACTTGGTCTGTGTACAGGTTTACTCGTCCATATAGGCGCGGCTGTTCTCGGTATCTCAGCTATTATTTATCAATCAACAGTTATTTTTTCCATTGTAAAGTTTGCAGGAGCAGCGTATTTGTTGTATTTAGCATGGCAATCGTTTCGCGCGAAAGGTGATCCATTCACGCTGGGACAGCATAATGAACAAGCCTATGTGATGTTATATCGAAAAGGTATATTAATGAATATATTAAATCCAAAAGTTTCTTTATTTTTCTTAGCACTTTTGCCACAGTTTGTGAACCCTTCGAATGGCCATGTAAGTTTACAGATGTTCATTTTGGGTAGTGTATTTTTAGTACAAGCGCTTATACTATTTTCTTTATTTAGTATTTTTGCTGGTAAAGTAAGAAGAGTAATTATTGGAAAGCCTGCAATTGCTAAAAGATTAAATATGATCCAAGGCGTACTTTTCACTTTTATTGGAATACAAATTGCGCTTAGTAAACAATAACGGGGGAGGATTATTTTGGCAATTTTACATATAACATTTGGTTTATCTGCACAAGGTTCGTTAAAACATGCGATACGACAACATCACTTACAACGTGATGAGTCAGTGATTAGCGTCAATGATATTTTCTCGATTGGTCCACTAAGTAGTTTAGAACAACGAAAAAGCTGGTTAGAAGCCTATATCTATAGGGAAAGTGAAGACCTTGATTTGTACGACGATTTCCATAAAGCGTGGGAGAAAAAAATTAAAAATTTACCGTGCGATATTGATGTCTGGGTATGGTACAGCCAATGCACTCATGAAGAGATTGGGTTACGTTTTGCCATGAGCGAGTTGATCAATACATGTAATATGGTATATGGAATTGATGCAACCGATGGAGTGAAACGTATACAGCCAAACATGACGATTCGTCAAACAGGTGAGCTTTCTTCAGACTTGCTCATGAGACTGCGTTCTGAGGCAAAGCGTTTTTCTGTGGATGAGTGTCAACAACTCGCAAAGGAATGGGAAGAGCTAAAACAAAACCCTAGTACACTGCGCATTTGGCAAGATGGAATAGTTCACGTAGCGGAGGACACATTGGATCCTATCATTTTACAAAGTGCGGAAAAAGCACATGCACAACTAAATGAGGAATGGCTTATACCAATGCGTATCATCGGTGAAACAATTGGTGCAATAGATGACTATTTAAGTGAAGAGTTTGTGGAAAAACGCCTAATGACTCTTGCAAAGCAGGGACTTTTTGAGATTCATGGAGATCCAACAGATATGTATTCGTATCAAGTAAAATATGTAGGAAAAAACTAAAGAAGCTTCTTAGATAAAAGTGCTTTCTAATAGATTATGAAGTGCCGTTTGTATTTGTTTAAATAGATTTTTACATAAATAGGGGGATTAAAGTGGAAATTCGCTCAGTTAAAGGTTCAGACTACTATATAATTTCACCTCTAGTCAATGAGTGGTGGGGTGGTAGGAATATGTCTGATATGTTACCAAAATTATTCTTTGACCATTTTACACAAACAAGTTTCATTGCAGAAAAGGAGGGTGAACTTGTGGGTTTTCTTATAGGATTCCTCTCTCAAACTTATTCAAATGAAGCGTATATTCATTTCGTTGGCGTTCATCCTGCATACAGAAAGCATAATATTGGAAAAAAATTATACAATCAATTTTTTAATGTGGTAAGGCAAAATAATCGAAGTATTGTTCGTTGTGTAACGTCACCTGTCAATAAAGTTTCAATTGCCTATCATACCAAGATGGGTTTTGAAATTGAAAATGGAGATAGAATTGTTGATAGTCTATCATTAAATACAGACTATGACGGACCAAATCAAGACAGGGTTTTATTTGTAAAAAAATTAGATTAAATTTTAGTTTATTATTGAACGTCCCATAAAAACAGAGTTGATTCTACATATTTTGTAGATTAACTCTGTTTTTTTGTTACCTTCTCCAATTGAATATATACAGCAAGGCGAGTAACAGTTGTTACTCGCCCTCTTTAGCCCATTTTTTACTTTCATTATTTTTTATCATAAAAATCAAATACAAATTGCTGAAATTGTCGTGCTGACGGTGGAAGATAGCGGTTTTCAATCCAAGCCATACCGATGATCCGTTCACAAACCATATCCTCAACACGAATTTTTGCCAATTTATTTGGATTTAAGTCTTCGTCCACAGGGAGTAACGACACACCAAGCCCAGCACTTACAAAACCAGCAACTGTCGATACCTCATCACCTTCAAATGTAATTTTCGGTTTGATACCTGCAGCATTTAATAATTTATCAGCTGTACGGCGCAATGCGTAACCCTTCTTCATCAGAACAAAATTCTCATGCTCAAGTTCCTTCATTTTAATGCTTTTACGGCCGGAGAGGGGGTGATCAATCGGCACCATAATAAAAAGTTCATCACGCCACAGCTCCTTCCAGCAAACAGGTGGCTCGGTGTCAATCGCCGCAAGTAAGCAAAGATCTAATTCTCCTGCGAGTAATTGCTTCAGCTGTGAATGTGAGTAGTTTTGTGTAAAGTGAAAACGTATATGCGGATGATTCTGGCGGAAAGCGCGGATTAAATCAGGTACAATGCTAGTCCCCAGAGTATGTAAAAAGCCAAGTGACACATCACCAAGCTCTGGGTTATTAAGCTCCTGTAACTCTATGACTGCTTTTTCATACTCCTTACGCATGCGTTGGACTCTATATAAAAATAACTCGCCATATCTATTAAGCATAATTGAACGTCCTTGTCGATCAAACAAGGGCACTCCTAACTCCTCTTCGAGCTTTGAAATCGAGCGACTTAATGCTGGCTGAGAAATCGCTAATGCTTCAGCAGCACGAGTCATATGCTCAAGCTTTGCTACTGCTACAAAATATTCTAATTGCTGCCATTCCATATTTTCACCTTAATTCCAGTTGTTTTTGAGTTAACTGCATTATAACGGTTAAAGGGTAGGAAGTATAGAGATATAAAGTGAATTTTTGCATGAACCTAATGCTTCCTTTCGGTCAGTTAAGCAGATAATGAGGCATAAAAAATTTTTATGAAAATGGAGTACGAAAAATGAAGATTGCAAAATGAAAGTAGCAGAAAGTGTGCTATAACAGTCATTAACCTTACATCGTTAATGCATGAAAGACATTAATATGATAAAAACTATAAATTGTACATTATGAATAAAGGGTGTTAAGATAGACACATAAATTACACAATTACAAGTTTCCGTGAAGGGGATATTATAAATGAATTTATCTAAGCCACAACCTCTAACAATTGAGGGAGGCAAAAAAGCCGTACTATTACTGCATGGATTCACAGGTAGCACAAAAGATGTGAAAAAGCTAGGTGAATTTTTATCAAAACGTGGTTATACGGTTCATGCACCGATTTATAGTGGGCATGGAGTAGAACCAGAAGCATTGCTAGAAACAAAACCAGAAGACTGGTGGAATGATGTTGTGGAAGGTTATAACTTCCTAAAAAGTAAAGGCTATGAAGAAATCGCTGTAGTAGGAATTTCACTTGGTGGCGTATTTTCGTTAAAAGTAGCAGAAACGTTTCCTGTGAAAGCATGTGTTGCTATGTGTGCACCAATCACACGCGATAACTCAAAAGGCTTATTTACACGTTTATATCATTACGCTCGTTTATATAAACATTTTGAAAATAAATCAAAAGATCAAATTATTTCAGAATTACATGAACTACGTATTACACCTAAGGATTCATTAGATGGTGTGACACGTTTAACTACAGAAACACGCGAAGATTTATCTACTATTAAAGCACCTACATTAGTATTACAAGGTTCATTAGATGATGAACTTTATCAAGAAAGTGCGCCTTTCATTTTAAACACTGTGGAAACTGATGATAAAGATCTTATTTGGTATGAAAATTCCGGTCATATTATTACTTTAGATAAAGAACGTGAAAAAGTGTATGAGGACGTATACAAGTTTTTAGATCATATAGAGTGGTCTGTAGCAAACTAAGAGCTGTCAGCAGACAGCTCTTTTAGTTTTGTCTATTTAACCTACCCTCAAAAGAAGTTCCCACTTCAAAAACTGTCAAGTGGTGGGTAGTTCACAACTAGGAACTGTACAATTTATTTTCTAAAAAGAAAAAACAACCATTGTTTTTTAAATAAATGCTATGTTAATATAGTGGAATTATAGTGAGGAATTTCTTCGATTTAAATTATTTGCAATTGTTAAATACATCTAAGGAGTACATCAAAATGCAACAGAAAATACCTTTTTCAACATATGCAGTCATTGGTACAATGCTTTTCGGACTGTATTTTGGAGCAGGGAATCTTATTTTTCCAATTCAGCTTGGACAATTAGCAGGGACCAACTTTTGGTTTGGCCTAATTGGATTTTTAGTAACAGCTATCGGTTTACCGTTTCTAGGTATTTTAGCTATTGGTTTATCAGGTAGTAACGGTTTGCGTGACTTAGCGAGCCGTGTTCACCCAATATTCGGGGTTATTTTTTCGTTAGCTCTATATTTAACGATCGGTCCTTTTTTTGCGATTCCACGTACAGCGACAGTTCCGTTTGTTGTAGGCTTTGAGCCATATATACAAGCTGAGCATACAACAATTTTACTTGCTTTATTTAGCTTCGTATTTTTTGCCATCGTTTTTTATTTCTCATTGAACCCAGCGAAAATTATGGATTATATTGGAAAATATTTAACACCAGCATTTTTGATCGTGTTATTTATTTTAATTATTATTAGTATTGTAAAACCGATGGGGCATTTCCAGCAGCCGATAGGAGATTATATTGATTCAGCATTTATGACAGGCTTTAAAGAAGGCTATAACACAATGGATGCGTTAGCTTCACTAGCTTTTGGTATTGTCGTCATTAATGCAATCAAAAGCGCAGGAATCACAGAAAGAAAAGAAATTGCTAAAGCAACGTGGAAATCTGGTATTTTTGCCATGGCATTAATGATGTTAATATACGGTTTAATAACGTATATGGGGGCATCGAGTATTGAAGCTGTTGGTACTTACGACAACGGTGGTTTAATATTTGCAGCAGTGGCAGATCATTATTTTGGATCATTCGGGGCTATTTTATTGGCAGTTATTATTGTCCTTGCTTGTTTAAAGACAAGTATTGGCTTAATCACTTCTTGTAGTGAATTTTTCCATGAAGTGTTTCCGAAAATTAGCTATAAATGGTTTGTATTGATATTGTGTGTTACGTCATTTACAATTGCCAACTTCGGATTAACGAATATTATTAAGTTTGCTATTCCTGTGTTGATGTTCATATATCCGATTGCAATTGTCTTAATTGTCCTTGCATTATGCTCATCACTATTTAAAAATAAGCAAACGGTATATGCTATTGCGATGATTTTTACCATTTTTATTAGTATCATTGATGGTTACAAAGCATTAGTCGTTAGCATCCCTACGGCAAAGTTAAGTATTTTTGATATGATTGAGAAAGCATATTCGAATATATTACCTTTTTACGATATAGGCTTAGGTTGGATATTACCAGCACTAATTGGGGCATTGATAGGATGCTTATTTCCAGCGAGAAGAGGGTAACAGGCTTAAATACCACAATCTAGGTTGTGGTATTTTGTTTTCATGAAGTTTGTTATGATTTTTTTTAGTTACAAATGGTATACATAAAAAATACTCACAGAGTGTAATGCGCTGTGAGTATTTTTTCCTTTTATAGAAGTGTCTATTGAATTCACCAAATATTTATACTGGAATACTAGAAATGCAAAGGAACTTTACAATTGAATCCGTTTTATTTGTCCAATTATGAGGCGTGGTTGAATCTAGGAAAATACAATCATAAGGATGCAAATCATGCTCCTCTGTGTCAATGACGATTGTCAGGGTCCCTTCAAGAACATAAAGAAATTCTTGCCCTGAATGTGAATAAGAATCCTCGCGATTTGCACCTGGGTTCAGCAGTACTAGAATCGGATGAAAAAGTGGGTTTTCGATGTTTCCCGCTAAATCTCTATAAAAAAATTGATTATGCAATGTGTTTGTCTTACTAATAATATTTCTCATAACTGTCGATGATGTCTGCTCATCGGGTTCAGAAAAAAAGTAACTTGGATTAACACCAAGTGCCTCGGAAATTTTTTTCAATGATTCGAGCGTTATGGATGATTTTGATCGTTCAACCTGAGATAAAAAGCTAATTGAAAGATTCGTTTGATCAGCAATTTGTTTTAATGTTAACTTTCGCTCTTTTCGTAAACTTTTCATTTTTGCTCCAATTAAGTCATTCACTATTCTCCACCCCTGTTACTGATATGAAAATAAAAGTTAGTTAAAATCTTTTGCACAAAAAGATGTTAATAGTAGATTTACTCCTTAAATATGCCAAAACAGCTAATTACATTTATAGCTAGCTGTCACGATGCCTTGTAGTTTAATGCACCTGTCTAAATTTCAAATATAAGGAGTCACGTTGATAAGGATAACATAAAAGCACTAATTACAGAACGATTACAAAAATGGACTTGTAGAGCTATAGTAAATATCGTAATTCCGAAAATAAGAAGTGTCATTTATGTTGAAGTACCACTTTAATAGTTTAAGAGTACAGCAGTTAGAATATTCGGAAAATTATATTTACAACAAAAATTTAGTGTGTTATTATCTTGAATAATTGAAGTGTCACTTCAATATAAGTGTTTTAGATTTAAGTAATCTTTCAAAAGAAAAGGAGAATGAAAATGAATTTTCATGGCATTTTGGTTCCGTTAGTGACCCCGTTTAAAAGTGATAAGAGCATAGATGTAGATACTTTAAAGCAATTGACTAACTCATTTATTGACAAAGGTGTTACTGGTTTAGTAGTTTGTGGCACGACAGGAGAATACTACGCTTTAAACGAAGTGGAACGTGAAATGGTTTTAAAAACAGTAGCAGAAGTTGCTAAAGGTCGTATAACTTTAATAGCAGGGATCAATGATTTATCAACTGAGGGAGCGGTTAACCGTGCCATACAAGCCAAAGATTTGGGCTATGAAGGTTTAATGTTATCACCAACACCATATAGCCTACCAGATCAATTGGGGATAATTGCTCATTATGAAACTGTGGCGGCGGCAACCGATTTACCTATTATCATGTACAACTTTCCAGCTCGTATCGGCATTGAAATTGAATACGAAACGGTGCTGCATTTATCGAGAAATCCGAATATTGTTGGTCTTAAAGAAAGTAGTGGTGACTTTAGCCGCGCACTACGTTTGTTACAAACACCATTTGAGAATTTTGAAGTGATTTGCGGTTGCGATGATCAACCTGTAGACTTTTTCTTTTGGGGTGCAAAAAGTTGGATTGCTGGAGCAGGTAATGTGTTTCCGGAAGAACAGGTAGCCATGTTCAATGCTGCACAGGGTGGTGACTGGGATAAGGCCCGAGAAATCATGAGTGATATTTACCCTGCTATTCATTCTATGGAGTCCGGTTACTATAATCAAAAAGCTAAATTAGGCTGCATGAAAGGTGAATTTAACGTTGGTACCGTACGCCTACCTCTATTTGATTTAACGGAAGACGAAAAAGCAGAGTTTTTGGCTTTTTTTAATAAATAATTTGGAGGAGAGAAAATGATCGTATCAAAAGAACAAGTCTTTACCCTTGCTAAAGAAGGGAAGCTATGGGCTGGTAACTTAATTGAAGGTTTTACGAGTGCAGCCTGCAAAATTGAAAATCGTACCCCCATTGACAACAGCAAAATTGGCTATATTGCCGATGGTGATGCAAGGGATGTAGATGCTGCTGTTAAGGTTGCTAGAAACACATTTGAAGTGGGTACTTGGAGTCAACTATCCCCGGGTGAACGCAAAAAAATAATGATTCGCTGGTCAAAATTGCTAGAAGAACACAGCGAAGAATTGGCTGCTTTGGATTGCGTGGATGCTGGTAAACCTATTACAGAATGTATAAATACCGACATACCAGCAACCATTGAAACATTTTATTGGTATGCTGAAGCGATTGATAAAGTCTTTGGTAAAGTCGCTCCTACGGGTAAAGATGCTTTAGGATTAATTATCACGGAACCCATTGGCGTAGTTGGTGCGGTATTACCTTGGAATTTTCCAGCGCAAATGTTTGCTTGGAAAGTGGCACCTGCTTTAGCCGCTGGTAATTCTGTGGTTGTGAAGCCTGCTGAATTAACTTCACTTAGCGCTTTCCGTATGATTGAACTTGCTTATGAAGCAGGTGTGCCTAAAGGCGCATTAAGCATGGTGTGTGGTTTGGGAGAAAAAGTAGGTAAACCTTTGGGGCGGCATATGGATGTGGACGTTATTTCGTTCACAGGTTCAACAGAAGTGGGTAGATATTTCTTGAAGTATTCAGCAGAAAGTAACCTAAAGGAAATTATTTTAGAGTGCGGTGGCAAAAGTCCACAAGTGGTGTTTGAAGATGCTGATTTGGATGCGGCAGTTCCGCATATTTTATCAGCTGCCTTCTGGAACATGAGTGAAAACTGTAGCTGTGGTTCAAGATTAATCGTACATGAATCCATTAAAGAGGAATTATTAGAAAAATTAAAGTCCGGATTAACAAGCTGGAAAGTGGGTAATCCGATGGATGAGTCGGTTTCTATCGGCCCTATGGTTGAAGAAGCACATTTTAATAAAGTGAAATCGTTCTTGGACATTACTTTTCAAGAAGGGGGGCGCTTAGTTACTGGAGGTCAAATTCGTTGTGATTTGGGTAGTGGCTGGTATATCGAACCAACTATTTTTGATAATGTAACCGCAAACATGACTTTATTTCAAAATGAAGTATTTGGTCCGATTTTAGCGGTTAGTACGTTCGAAACGGAAGAAGAAGCCATTGCACTTGCCAATGACACCTCTTATGGTTTGGCTGCTTCTTTTTATAGCCAAAATGTACAGCGGACAATACGCGTGGCACGTGCCATTAAAGCAGGAACTGTTTCTGTGAATGGTTTTAGCGAGGGTGATATTACAACTCCATTTGGAGGCTTTAAACAATCTGGTTTTGGTGGGAAAGACAATGGATTAGAAGCTTTTGAACAATATGTGCAGACAAAAGTAATTTGGTACGTTCATTCATAATAATTTGAATCAGATTCCTTGGGGGAGTATATATGGAGAAAACAGATAATAAACAGCTAAAAAAAGTTGTTGCTGCATCGATGATTGGATCTGTGGCTGAATGGTATGAATTTTTCTTATATGGTACAGCTTCTGCTCTCGTTTTTGGAGAATTGTTCTTTCAAAAAACAGGAAACGCTATTGATGGAATTCTAGCTGCATTTGCTCTTTATGCAGTAGGCTTTCTAGCTAGACCAATTGGGGGACTTGTTTTTGGTCATTATGGTGATAAAATTGGACGAAAAAATTTATTACAAATTAGTTTAATTATTGTTGGAATTACGACTTTCTTAATGGGCTGTATTCCGACATTCAATAGTATCGGTTATTGGGCTCCTATTTTACTCGTTACTTTACGTCTAATTCAAGGATTTGCTTTTGGTGGTGAATGGGGAGGAGCAGTTATTTTAGTATCTGAGCACAGCCCGGACGATCGACGTGGTTATTGGGCAAGCTGGCCACAAGCAGGTGTGCCATTGGGGAATTTAATAGCTACAATTGTGCTTCTACTTTTATCCAAAAACTTAAGTCCCGAGCAATTTATGGACTGGGGTTGGCGGGTAGCCTTTTGGTTCTCTGCAGTTGTCGTACTAGTGGGTATTTGGATTCGAAAAAGTGTAGATGATGCTCCTATCTTTAAAGAAGCACAAGAAAAACAAGCACAATTAGAAAAGCAACAATTAGGTGTTGTAGAAGTGATTAAATATCATAAAAAAGCTATTATTGCTGGTATTGGAGCACGTTTTGCAGAAAATATCTTATATTATATGGTTGTCACTTTTTCCATTAGTTATTTAAAACTTGTTGTCAATAAAGATACTTCACAAATATTATTATTAATGTTTGGTGCACATGCTATTCACTTTTTCTTTATACCACTAATGGGACATTTAAGTGATGTTTGGGGTCGAAAGTCAATTTATCTTACAGGAGCCGTTTTAACTGCATTTTGGGGGTTTATTGGTTTTCCTATGATGGATACAGGGAATGACTGGATCATCATGGTTGCCATAATGATTGGTTTATTCATACAATCAATGACCTATTCACCATACTCAGCGTTAATGACAGAGTTATTTCCAACCCATATTAGATATACAGCTTTGTCTTTATGTTATCAAGTAGCACCAATTTTAGCAGGCTCATTGGCTCCATTAATTTCATTAAGTCTTCTAAATAAGTATAATAGCTCCATCCCAATTTCAATTTATTTGGTCATAGCAAGTATCATTTCTATTTCATGTATGATGCTAGTAAAAGAAACTAAAGGAAAATCACTAACTTTTAAGAAAGCACAGTAAATGGCTCCATTTGTTTTAATTAAAATAGCTTGATAACTGTGAAGAATGGTCTCTTGGAATTGCGGGTCTCTAAGAGGTCATTTTTTTGGTTTTTATGGATGTACTTTTCTAATCGTTGAAATGGAACAGAAGGGGAGACTAATAGCCGAGATTATTCTGAGATGGGTCCTAATGCATTAATGTGAATGAATAATAATGGCTAAATACAAAATGAGTTCGATTCAACACCGAACTCATTTTATAAATGCTACTAATGAAATAACTTTTAACTTGTCGAAATTACAATTGTTTTTTTATATGTGTATAAAGAAAATTAGTAAGCCGTCCAACCACCATCAACGGCAATTACTTGTCCGTTGACAAAGCTTGCTTCATCTGAGCCAAGGAAAATAGCAAGCTGAGCGATTTCTTCAGGTTGTCCAGCTCGTGGGTTAATGGACAAACCTAGTGATTGACGAGCTGCACCTGTTTGACTCACATTTGTCATGGTAGAAGTGATGTTCGTTATAACTGCACCTGGAGCGATACCGTTACAGCGAATATTTTGATCTGCATACATAAATGCTGTGTTTTTTGTAAGACCTACAACAGCATGCTTAGAAGCAGTGTAGGCAGCCCCGGCTCGAGCACCATATAGACCGCCAGCAGAAATATTGTTCACAAAGACACCGTGTCCTTGAGCAAGGAAGATCTCTGTTGCCATACGCATTGAGCGCATCACAGCAGTCGTATTGACTGCGAACACTTTGTCCCAACGTTCATCAGAAACTTCACCAACTGGCTCCATTCCATCCATAATACCAGCATTATTCACTAAAATATCTAATTTACCGTAAGCATTTTTTGTTTCATCAAATAAACGTTGTAAATCTTCTGTTGATGCAACATTTGTTTGAACGGCGATTGCTGAGCCACCAGTTGCTTGAATGCCTTCAACAACAGCTTGTGCACCTTCTAAATTTAAATCAGAAACTACGACCTTTGCCCCTTCTTTTGCATAGCCTTCTGCAATTGCTTTACCCATACCTGACGCTGCCCCTGTTACGATGGCTACTTTACCTTCTAGTCTCATCTTAAAGACCTCCTATTATTTATGTTGTTTCAATAGAGTTTGGCCTAGCGATTATATATTATGTTAGATATTGAACATGTGTTCATTAAAATAATATAATGACATTGTAAGCGATTTCAATAAGCGAAATACTAAGAACTGTTCAGTAATCAACACAAATAAAAAATCTGTATAGTAAGGGGATAAAAAATTTGAACGCTAACGATTTAAGGGTTGTTAAAACGAAGCAATCCTTACATAATGCTTTACTCACTTTATTGAGCAAGAAGCCTTTAGAAAACATTACAATCGCAGAAATTTGTCGGATGGCCAAAGTGAATAGAGGTACCTTCTATTTGCACTATGAGCAAAAAGAAGGGTTATTTGAGGAATACTTTCAGGAAATTATGGAGGATTTGAATAATTCATATGAGGAACCCTATCGTGCAGTAACAACATTAAATAAAAATCAAATCGATCCAAATACAATTCGTATTTTTCATCATATTGAGCGCTTTAAAATGTTCTATCGCATTGTTTTTTCAAAAAATGTGCCGCTCACTTACTATTATATGTTATTTGATGGGATTTTTGTCCTGCTGAAAAGGGATATTACAATTCATAATGAAATACAGGATGACATATCCATTGAGTATTATAGTGCGTATCAAGCCAATGCAATCATTGGCCTAATCATTCAATGGTACCGCCAAGATTTTGTGGACAGCGTAAGTACATTGAATAAACAACTTGCGGCTATTTTGCGGATTGGTGAAAAGTATTAAGGAACGGAATAGAAGCGTGGAACAAGATAGTCTTTGTTCAGTCGTGCCGATTAAACAAAGTTACATTGTTTGTCCCTTTAGATATGCTTTGTCTAAAGAGGTTTCTGTAGTCTTTCATTATGTTAAAGATTATCGGTCCATTTAGTTTTTAAAGGATTTAATGGCGTTTTGTCGAATAACATGAAGACACTACAAAAAAAATATGGAAATAAGGAGGTATCTTTGTGACGAAAATTGCAATTATTTCAGATATCCACGGAAACAAAACTGCATTAGAAGCAGTTTTAAAAGACATTCGATTAAGAAAGATTGAAAGAATCTTTTGTTTGGGTGATTTAATCGGCAAAGGTCCCCGAGGATCTGAATGTCTAGAACTCATCCAAAAGAACTGCGAACAAGTAGTTCGAGGTAACTGGGACGTATTCATTCAATTACCTTCTGATGATGATTTTTTACAGTGGTTCAAAGCTAGACTTACAGAAAAAGATTATCAGTATCTAGCTTCGTTACCATTTAGTATTGATCTTGAATTAAATGGACAATTGATAAGGTTTTTCCATGCATCTCCAAGAAGTGAATTTGAACGTATCTCAGTTAGTCATCCAATTGAAAAGCGTTTATCAATGTTTGAGAATAGTGAAGAAACCAATTCTATTAGTGATAATAGACTTCCTGATATTGTATTCTACGGCGATATACATACGACTTTTTTACATACATATAAAAAGGGTATTCTGTGTAACGTCGGGAGTGTCGGAAACTCACTTGACTTAACTTCAGCTTCATATGCAATCTTAGATGGAACACATTCAAACAATGCCATTCAATTTATTAGAGTAGATTACGACAGGCATGCCGAGCTTATGATTGCAGAAGAATTAGGTTTGCCGCAATTTGATAAATATTATGATGAAATTATGTTAGCAAATTATCGAAATGCTTAAAGCCGTTTTTAATCGGGAGCGATTGTTGAGTAGCTTTGGTAGAAAATGATAAAAAACTTATTTGTAAACTGAAACCTAAATTCTATAGAAAAGAATCCGTTTTGATCGATCATTTCTCCAAAATGGATTCTTTTTATTTAAAGTAACAAGTGGTATATTGCAAAAACATACCCTCACATTTTTGTAATTTTAACCTACGAGCGTTTTACTAACTCATCAGTAGTACATCGCTTTTTTTACAATATTATTGAACAGTAGCTGGGACCGTTTGTTCGTTTTTTACATTTGATTTTTTTAAAGCAACAACGATAGCAGATATGCCCAATGTTACAACTATGATCATTCCTAACGAGCCACAATTACTCATTAAACGATCAGTGTCTCCTCCAAAAATAATCGTATAATAGCCATCTGCTCCGTAACTAGCTGGAAGAAGTGACCCTAGTTTATTGTAAAAATTAGATAGCATCGCTTGTGGAACAAGTGCACCTGATGTAACAAGCTGTATAGAAAGTGCACAAATATTAAAAATCATACCCAAGTTAACAAAGATGATAATAAAGGATTGCGCTAGGCAAAGGAAAGCCCAGAATAATAGCGCCTGGAAAAGATATACTGTTAAAAAGTTTGCTGTGCTTGAAATATTAAATAGATGCATTAAGCCAATCGTTAAGAGCGGAAGGGCGAAGGCAACACCAATATTAATAAGCTGTCTTGCTAAGAACAATTGCCATTTCGAAACGGTGTCTTGCACAAGTTGTGCAGCCTGTTGATGCTGCATAATCATTACCATTGCACCAACGAACGAAGAAATTATAACCATCAAAGGCACAAAATTTGCAGCAAATTCTTCAACATTATTCGTTTTCATAATCGTAGAATTTATCGCGTGATCCTTAACACTCATAATTGTTGTAGCGACGGCTTTGTTAATTTGTTGTGCTGTATTTTGTTCCATTGGAAGCTGTGAAAACTTTTGAGAAAATGCTTCAATGATTTTACCCTGCTGTAAAGGATAAATATTATGATTAATTTCCTCAGTTAGTTGTTTGGCTACTCCGTCCATCATGTTTTTTGCGATGCTTGCATTCGCTTGATTAATAGAGTAAATAATTTCAGCTTCTTTACCTGCTTGTAGTTGACTCGTAAAGTTGCTTGGAATATGGATAATCATTTGGATATCACGTTGATTTAGCTCTTGTTCAGCTTTGTCTAGAGAGGTGTAATTTTTTATTGTAAATGGTAGTTTTCCTTTTATTTCATTTACTACTTGCCTCCCCATCTCAGTATCTTCACTAATTAATCCAATGTTTAAATTATCTGTTCTGTCATTGACACCATCATACGCAGTCATCCATACGGAAAAGAAAATTACTTGAAATACAATTGTGATGGCGATGCCAATATATGTTTCGCGAATTTTAAATAAAGCTTGTAAACCTTTCATAAAAGACCTCCTATAAAGTAAGTACTTACTTGCATGGTGTGGAAAAATTTTTTCTAGGGAGCCAATCCCCTAGAAAAAATGGAAATGCTTGTTTTTAATAATTCCTCAGTAGACATATTTGAAACAATTGTTCCTAAGCGTGCACGTGACATGAAATGACCAAAATTAACAGCGATAAGTGATAATGCAGCTGCTTCAAAATCAACTTCTCTAATTTTTCCTCTTTCATGCATTTCCCTAAAATAATGAATTAGTTCATTTTTAATGTGAAGGGGGATATTAGCAATCTCTTCATTAATTTCAGGAAACTGCATCGCTTCCTTAAAGCCAATCATGACAAAATCTTTAATAGACATTAAAAAGTTAAAATGCTTGACTGAGAAATTTAGTAAATCCGATTCCAAATCCCATGTAACATTTTTATTGATCTCTTGCTGCAAAAGAGGAAAATAGGAAAATTGCTCAATAATGGCTTTCAAAATGCCACGCTTGTTCCCGAAATGGCGAAAAATTGTTACTTCATTGACTCCTGCTAAATCAGCAATTGCTTTAGTTGTTGCCGCAGTATAGCCCTTCTCGCTGACGAGTTGTAAAGCTGCATCAATGATTTTTTCTGCGGTGCTTTTTGTAGACAATAGAGTTCTTCCTTTCATGCAAGTAATTACTTACATGCTAGCATAGAGCAATTTCGAATGCAATAAAAATATTACCAGACAGTGGCAATCAGATAACGTTTGGGGACTAGAAGAACTGCTCGGGTAGCAATTGGAATCGCTCAGGTAAGACACGGAACCGCTCAGGTGACTAGGGGAATCGCTCGGGTGGCTAAGGGAATCGCTCAGGTAAGACACAGAACCGCTCGGGTGACTAAGGGAATCGCTCAGGTAAGACTCAAAACTGCTATGGTCGACATGAAAATCACTCAAGGTGAATAAAAACAACCAAATAGTGCTAACTCTTATAACTTTTTATGGAAAAAATAGCATTGACAACTATATCGTCAGCTGATATATTTTAAATGTATCAGCTGACGATATATTGATAGACGATACAAAAAGGGGGATATGTATGACGCAAGAGCATCCGCCATTAACAGAAGGCGTTTATTATATTTTATTAGCTTTATTTGATGCAAGGCATGGTTACGGCATCATGCAATTAGTAGAGGAAATGAGTAATGGTCGGGTTCGGCTAGGAGCGGGGACGATTTATGGAGCAATTAAAACATTACTCGAGCGAGGTTGGATTGAGGCGCTAGATGGAGATGGGCGAAAAAAGGAATACATTATTACTGAAAGTGGAAAGAAAGTTATTGGATACGAAATTTTGAGATTAAGGGAACTTTTTGACAATGGCATCCGTATAACAAAGGAGGATGGAACAAATGGATAAATATCGATTAGTCGTCAACCCATATGATATTGAGAAATGGGTCAATAATATGGCAAGCCAAGGTTGGCATTTAAAAAAATTCACTTGGATACGTTTTACGTTCGAACGTGGGGAGCCAGGTAGCTATATTTATCGGCATGATGAATTGGAGCGATTTGGTGGTGCCTCATATGAAGACGAATACTTAGAATTTCTAAAGTCCTCAGGAATTGAACAGGTAGATCGTTCTGGAAATTTTGTGTTTTTTAGAAAGCCGGCAAATGATGGACCTTTTGAACTTTACTCTGATAAGAAAAATAAAATTAGGAAGCTGTCTCAAAAAATTTCCCTACTACTATCACTCATCCTTCTAAATTTGATTATAGGTGTAATTGGTCTGAGTGGGATTCTTTCGGTACAGGCAATAGACTGGATTAAATTATCAATGAATATCACAAATATTCTTGTGGTCGTGTTATTTTCTATACCATTAATAAAACTTATGCGTGTGCGCAATAATTTGAAGAAGGATTTGGATCTTTTTACAGATTAGTTTTGGAGATAGATAAAAAACTGGTTGCTTATTTGCCAAGTTTGATAAAAGATTTCATAAGTATGGGATGAATATTTGCTTCGAAATTATTTTCCGGGAAATCAGAAAAATCAAATAATTCAACGGAGAAATTGCTACATTACTATGAAGGCTCATATTTAACCAGGAGTTCACATCAATTTTATAAGATGTAGATGGGAGGTGGAACTTTATGGAGAAAAGAGTATATCGTTGTTTTCTTGATTATGAGAAGGAAGAAGCATGGGTTAATGATATGGCGGAACAAGGTTGGTATCTAAAGCGTACAATGGTTGGATACTTTATTTTTGAAAAAGGGGAACCTGGTCAATATATTTATCGCAATGAACTAGTCAAAGGTAAAAAGCAGGACTACTATGATTTTTTAGAGACGATGAATATTGAGTTTGTTTCAAAATTTGGCGTATGGGCTTATTACCGCAAAAAGAAATCAGAAGGCCCATTTGAATTATTTTCAGATAATCCTTCGAAAATAAAATATTTAACATCAATAAGCCGCCTTTTTATAGCCGCAATATTGTTAAATCTTTTATTTGGGTTTATCAATCTTTATATGGGGCTTGGAGAATCAACAGAAAGATTCTTAAACATAGGAGTATCAATCTTAAATTTTGTAGTCGTAATAATTGTGTGTATGCAAATTTTGAAGGTTGCAAGGCGTAAAAAAGGACTACAACGGGAATTACATATATTTGAAGCGTAGGAGGGCAAAAGATGACATTACAATTAGAGAGTGTTACGAAGAAATACAAAGATTTCACAGCGGTCGACAACTTAAATTTCACCATTGAAAAAGGGGAGATTTTTGGGCTGATTGGGCAAAACGGAGCTGGTAAAACAACAACGTTCCGTATGATTTTAGATTTACAAGAGACAACGGCTGGCACGATTACATGGGATGGCAAACCCGTTAATGCCATCAACCGTGATGTTCTTGGCTATTTACCAGAAGAACGAGGCATTTTTCCGACGATGAAGGTAGAGGATCAGCTTTACTTCTTTGGCGAGTTACGTGGCATGAAGAAGTCGCAGTTAAAGAAGGAGATTGACTATTGGATTAGCCGATTTGAGCTTGAAGATAGACGGAAAGATAAGGCTGAAACGTTGTCAAAAGGGAATCAGCAAAAAGTTCAACTGATTGCTAGCTTTATTCATAAACCGCAGTTTTTAATACTAGACGAACCATTCAGTGGACTTGATCCTGTAAATAAGGATTTACTGAAAGATGCAATATTACATTTAAAAGAACAGGGCACAACGATTTTGTTCTCAAGTCACCAAATGGATAATGTAGAGGAGTTATGCGATCATCTTTGTCTATTAAAACGAGGAGTTTCACTATTTTCAGGTAGTCTACTAGATTTAAAGAAACAATACGGAAAAACAAGATTGGCAGTACGTTCTGAGTGGTCGACAACTCAATTGTTGGCACTTGAAGGAGTTAAAGATGTTCGGGTGGAGAAAGAGCAAACCGTGCTCACTCTGGAGGATGAAAGCTATGCACAAAGCATTTTCGAGAAGCTGTCCAATGGTAAATATATAGAAAAATTCAGCTTAGATTATTTATCGTTAGATGAAATCTTTAAAGATAAGGTAGGTGGCAACGTTGTCGAAGTTTAATTTATTAATGAAGCAGCTTTATAAATCAAAAATCAAATCAAAATCCTTTGTTGTAATGACAGTCATTTATATACTTGGGATGTCCGTTGCAGTTTTCTGGTCAGATATTAAAGAGCTTTTTACAGGTGATGATCATGCGCAACAAATTGCAATTGTCAACGAAACAACAGCTGATTTAAGCGGTCTCTTTGTATCGAATGGTGATATGGAATTTATACAAAATGAATCGAATATATCAGAGCTAGAGAAAAAGGTCAAAGACGAAAAATTAGATGCGATTGTTAAAATAACAGATGAAAAGGGTCAGCTACATGCTGAAATTGCCACTTTCACTCCGTTGAAATTAAATGATCAAGGTGCGATCAATTCGATCCTGCAACTTGCAGGCCAAAACTATGCTGTACAACAGTTATCATTAACGCCTGACCAAGCAGCTCAAATTATGGATGCGAAAACGATTATCACGGATAAAAACTTAAATACAGAATCTTCTGGTGGTAAAAGCGCAGAGGAAAAACAATCAGGACTATTTGTCTCTTATGCAGTGGGTATTTTAATTTATTTCTTTATTTCTACATTCCTATCTATGATTACAACGGAAATTGCTACTGAAAAAGGTTCTCGTGCAATGGAAATGCTACTAGTAAGTGTTAAACCAGCTACCCATTTTAAAGCAAAAATTGCTGGTGTACTATTACTGGCATTAACACAGATGGGTATTATTACAGTAGTCTTCCTAATCTATGCGAAATTTGTGAAGAATGGTTTCATTTGGGATATAGCAGCAAGCGTTGTTAAAGAATTATCAATAGGTTACGTGATATATGCCATTCTATTCCTACTGTTAACAATTATTCTTTATTTAATTGTCGGAGCATTATTCGGTTCTTTAGTGTCTAAAGTGGAAGAAGCGGGTCAAGTATTAATGCCAGCCATGATGATTACATTAATAGGTTTCTATGTTATGATTTCAGGAATGGGTAACCCAGATACAATGATTATTAAGGTATTCTCTTATATTCCATTTACCTCTGGAATGATCATGCCGATGCGTATTGGGGCTACTGATATAGGCGTAACGGTACCACTTTTATCGTTAGGCGTTTTAATCGCTACAATTATTGTGGCATATCTATTCAGCATATCATTCTATAAACGCAGCGTTTTAACTTATAGTTCTGGTGGCGTTATTCAAAAAATTAAGACAGTACTAAAAGTGACAACATGATAGAGGAAAAGCAGCTACATTGAGTAGCTGCTTTTTTGGTTGTGATATACCAATTATAGAAAAGGGTGTAAAGTATTTCGTGGATTCAGTCGAATTTCCTAATGAAACAAGCTATAATTTAACATAGAGAGTGAAGTTTGGCTCGTCAAGCAAGGATTGAGACTTGATTAAAGAAATCACCGATCAACGTCATGCCAGGTTGGAGAATCACGTAGGTTTTCTTATAATTAGTGACTCTTCTTTTGCAAGGCTTGACTAAAATGAAACTTTTTCAGCTTGGAATCGTATGTAATAAAAGAGATAAATCGCAGGGGGTAAAACTTTATGTCTGAATTTGATAACGACCTATTAAAATCAAAGGATCCATTCGCATCAGAAAATCCATTACTACAGCCTAATCCATTATTACAGGAGCAAGAGCAAAAGCAAAAACCAGTACTTGTTTCAGAGCAAGAGCTATCACAAATTGCTCAAAATCAACTTGCATTAAAGCAAGATCCTGAGGTCCATGCGTTAGCACAAAAAATTGATGTAAAAGATCAAATTGCCATGCTGGAACTTGGAAAAGAAACAGCGAATGGTATTTCTACTTTTTCAGATAAAATGCTAGCAACAATGAAAACAAGTAAGCTTGAGGAATCAAGTGTATTATTAAATAATTTAAATAGAATTATGGATAAATTTGATCCTCAAGATTTCGCAGAGGACAAAAAAGGTGGCTTTCTTACTAAGCTGTTCAGTAAAGGGAAGGAACAATTAGAAAAGTTTCTATCCAAATATGACAGCATGAATAAGGAAGTAGATGTCATTTTCCGTGAGGTACAAAAGTACGAAGGTGAAATGAAACGTAATACAGTTGATCTTGAAAACTTATATGATCAAAACTTGAATTACTTCCAAACTTTAAGTAAGTTTATTGCAGCAATTGAAGTAAAAACAGATGAAGTTCGTTCATCATTACCGGAACTGGAACAAAAAGCACAAACGGGTGATCAGTTAGCGGCAATGGAATACGAAACGATGCTACGTGCCGTTGATTTACTAGAACAACGTCGTTATGACTTAGAGATGGCGCAGCAAGTTTCATTCCAGTCAGCCCCACAAATTCGATTAATGCAGCAAGGTAATAACCATTTAATTGCTAAAATTAATTCTGCTTTTGTGACGACCGTTCCTATATTCAAACAAGGTCTTATTCACGCGGTAACATTAAAGCGCCAAAAGCTAATTTCTGATTCAATGGTTGAATTAGATCGTCGTACGAATGAAATGCTTGTACGAAATGCAGAGAATATTAGCAAAAATAGTGTTAATATTGCGCGTGCGGCTGGTAGCCCAAGCATTAAAATCGAAACAATTGAAACGACATGGCAAACGATTATGTCTGGTATTCAAGAAACGAAGCAAATTCAAGCAGAAACTGCTAAAAATCGTGAGGAAGGCCGAAAACGTATTGAACGTCTTCAGCTTGAATACGAGAAACTGAAAAAAATGTAATCGTAAAGCTTCTTGCATCTGTTTTCGCAAGAAGCTTTTTTTTATTGACAAAAAAGAAATTCAGATGATAATTAAAAATGTTGAACAAAGTATGCCATTACACAAATTAATTAGTGATGGAGTGAAGGTAAGTCGATGAACAAAATAAATCAAACTACATTATCGTGTGAAACGTTAAAAGATGGAACACTTGCTATTGATATGACTGAAATACTTATGCTGTTACCGCAAAGTCGCTATCAAGAATTGACACATATAGAAGGGTTATATAATGCTTTACATAAAAATTTAGATGAAAAGCATCATGTTTTGGAGCAGGAGCGAAAAAATGTAAAGAAACAAAATGAACAGCTTGTAGATGAAATGCAAAAAATGAAGCTGCAAAATGCGGTCTTGCTAAAAAAGTTAACAGAATATAATTGTGTAATAGGAGAGCTGAAGGAGCTTCGCCAACAAAATACAGAGTTATTAATTGAATTAAGTAAACATACTACTTTGTCGAAGGATTCTCTGTCAGTTCCACTAAAATCGATGATTCGTGATATGCGAGAGCAAGGTGTTGGTATTAAAGAAATTCACATTCGTATTAAACGTCAAATTAATCCTGACATCAGTTATAGCATGGTACGTAACTATATTTCTGAACTTGAATCTGAAAATAGAGTTTAATGTCAATTTAATGAAATTTAGCATTTACAGTTTTCGAACAAAGTCCTATAATTAGTCTATTCTTTAAATGGTAATATTGCGCAAGGTCGTATAGATTCATATGGAGTAGGAGAGTTAGAGGCAATGTCAAATGAGAAAAAAGGGGTCTTGGCGGCTTTTTTAGCCTATGCTTTGTGGGGTGCATTTCCGCTTTATTGGAAATTACTTGAGCATGTGCCAAGTATGGAAATTTTACTATCGCGCGTCATTTGGTCCTTTGTCTTTACAGTACTAGCGGTTATAGTATTTGGAATGCGCAAAGAACTTCTGGCAGACTTAAAATATTTGTGGTCACATCAAAAGCATTTTTGGCAACTTGTTGGGGCTTCATTTGTTATTTCAATGAACTGGTTTTTATATATTTGGGCAGTTACTCATAACCACTTAATAGAAACGAGCTTAGGCTATTATATTAATCCTTTATTGTCAGTGATTTTTGGGGTTGTGTTCTTTAAAGAAGCACTTAGTCGCGCGCAATGGGCGGCTACCGGAATTGCCTTTATTGCTGTCATTATTTTAACGATTAATTATGGTTCAATTCCATGGGTAGCACTGCTTATTGCTTTATCCTTCGCCATTTACGGTGTTCTGAAAAAGAAAATTAAGCTTGACGCGACAAGAGGTCTAGTCATTGAAACGTTATTTATTCTACCGTTTGCATTAGGCTATTATGTTTACCTTTTTATGACGAATCAAGCCTCGTTTTTACATGTTGATGTGAAGACGGACACCCTCATGATTGTAAGTGGGATCGTGACAGCAGTACCGTTAATTTTATTTGCGAAAGGTGCGCAAAATATTCCGCTTTATTTATTAGGCTTTATTCAATACGTATCGCCAACGATTGTGTTAGTTTTAGGGATCGTGCTTTATAAGGAACCATTTAGTGAAATAGAGCTATTGGCATTTAGCATTATTTGGGCAGCCTTACTACTGTTTTCAGGCTCGAAAATCATTGAAACGAGAAGGGCTCAACATAAATCTGCCTAAAAAAGGGACTTGTAGGAATTTTCTACAGGTCCTTTTCGTATAATCCATAAAAATTAGGCAATTCTATCTTTAACTCACATGTAAAATGTCACAAATGAATTTCGTTTACAATGAAAGAGGAGAAACTATATGGATTTTCACTATACAGTCAAAACAACTAAAACGATTGAAGAAACAATCTCAGCTATAGCAATACATTTAAAAGAACATAAATTTGGCGTTTTGTGGGAGCTCAACTTGACTGAAACGTTGCATAAAAAGGGCGTAGATAGTTTTAAAATGCCTTATAGAATTCTCGAGGTCTGTAATCCAGTAGAAGCTGCGAAGGTACTTGGTCATAATGCATTAGTCGGATACTTTCTACCGTGTAAGATAACGGTTTATGAAGATGCTGGGGAAACGAAAATAGGACTTCCAAAACCAACTGCTATGATAGGTTTGTTAAATGACCCCGAATTAAAATTAATTGCTGAAAAAATTGAAAAGGTTTTAATTGATGTATTAGAGAAAAGCAAATGATGAATAGTAAGCAACTTTACTTTTCTGCCAGCATATAGTAATATTATGACAATCAATTAGATAGCAATGATGAAAATTATAAAGTAATGAGAGGTGCTTTTGATGAGTGCGGTAGGTTCTAAATAGGAACAACTTAATGAAATAAATTGAATGACGACGGGGGATTTACGTCATAAAGTGACCCCTTATTTAGTCGTGGATTTATTTCAATACCTATGAAGATACCTACAATACTTTATAAAGCGTGTAATGCTCTGAATGTACTTCATTTTGATGAGGTTTTTTTCGTGATGTTTTTACACTTGCCTTGTAATGTAAAAGCTGTGGGTTCTCCCGCAGCTTTTTTAATTGAATAGAACATCGTTGATATCTAATGAGTAGGTATCTTCATGAATGATTATGGAAAATCATCGTGAGGAGAATTTAAAATGAATCATACTACTTTTGAGAAATTACAATACAATGAATTGAAAGATATCGTTAAATCCTATTGTGTTAGTGGATTAGGTAAACAGTTATTAGATAAATTAACGCCGAGCTCAAATTTGACGGTTGTTAAAAATCGCTTAAATGAAACGACAGAGGCACGAACAATTTTAGATGCTGAAGGGCATGTCCCGTTTTTAGGGGTATCCAATATTGACAATACTATTAAAAAACTTGAAAAGGGCATTATTTTAGACCCTAGTGAATTAGTGAGCATCTCTGACTTTTTAAGAGGCTGTAGAAAAATTAAAAAATTTATGCTGGAAAAGGAATTTTTTGCACCAGTACTTGCATCTTATGCTAATTCGATGTCTGAATTTAAACGTGTAGAAGAGGAAATAAACTTTGCTATAAAAGCAAATCGTGTGGATTCAGCTGCTAGTAGGGAGTTAAAGCGTATCCGCAATCATATGGAAACAACAGAGGAAAAAATTAAAGAGCGCTTAGCAAAATTTTTAAATAATAGTGCCAATAAAACATATATTCAGGAATTCTTTATTAGTAAAAAGGATGATCGCTACACAATTCCTATTAAGGCTTCCTATAAAAATCATGTGCAAGGGACGGTAGTAGAGATTTCATCTAAAGGTGCAACGGTCTTTATGGAACCAAGTACGGTCGCTAAATTTAACGTGGAATTGGCCACTTTGCAGGCAGAGGAAGCGATGGAGGAATATCAGATTTTGGCGACATTATCGGGGCTCCTAATGGAACATATCCGTGAAATCAACATCAACATGGAGTTAATTAGCCAATATGATATGGTGTTTGCTAAAGCCAAGTTCAGCAAGCATATTGGCGGCGTAGAACCAAGTTTAAATGATGTTGGCTATGTGAAGCTCATCAATTGTAAACACCCACTGTTAACAGGTGAGGCGGTGCCGCTTCATTTTGAAATCGGTAAAGACTATCGCAGCTTAATTATTACAGGACCAAATGCCGGTGGTAAAACCGTCGTCCTAAAAACAATTGGCTTGTTAACATTAGCAACAATGTCAGGCTTCCATATTGTTGCAGATAAAGGTACTGAAATAGCTATATTTGATCATATTTTTGTAGACATCGGTGATAATCAAAGTATTGAAAATGCACTTAGTACGTTTTCATCCCATATGAAAAATCTTTCAGACATTATGAGGGCATCCAATAATAATACGCTTTTGTTATTTGATGAAATAGGAAGTGGCACGGAACCAAATGAAGGAGCGGCACTGGCCATTTCTATTTTAGAGGAGTTTTATCATATGGGCTGTATGACAGTGGCGACAACTCACTATGGGGAAATTAAGCGTTTCTCTGAAATGCACAGTGATTTTATGAATGCGGCAATGCGTTTTAATAGAGAAACATTAGAGCCGTTATATAAATTAGTGATCGGAACATCTGGAGAAAGTAATGCATTATGGATTTCTAAGAAAATGAATATACGTGAAACCGTATTACAAAGAGCGAAAGGCTATATTGACAATAAGGATTATCGTTTAGAACGAGTAAATGACAGTAAAATTAGGAAGGTTAAGATTGAGCAAGAGAGAACCAAAGTTAAGTATGAATATAAAAAGGGCGATCGTGTGAAGCTGTTAGATCATGATGACGTTGGAATTGTTTATCAAGAAATGGATAATTTCTATAATATTGACGTGTTTTGTGAGGGAGAATTCATAAAGGTAAATGTTAAACGATTGGCATTAGAGCTACCGGCAACAGAATTATACCCAGAAGGATATGATTTAGAAACATTGTTTGTGGACTATAAAGATCGGAAACTGCAGCATGATATAGAGCGCGGTTCGAAAAAAGCTCTTCGCAAGATTCGGAAGGAAATGAAGAGAGATAAATCAAGCTAAAATCCTAAAAGGGATTGCACATAAATGTTAATGTGCAATCCCTTTGATTTATTGAACCGAATTTATTTGCGCTTTAATTGAAAAATAAGTTTCTTCAATTTTTTGTTTATAAGGTAGATCAATTAAATCCTGAGAATCCTTATAGGTCATTTTGGCGATTTCGTAGGCAGTTGTTAGCTCACCGAATTGTGCATAGCAAAGAGCTTTGTAGGAAAAGCACTCATTTAAGCTTAATATGTCAAATGGATGTAAGACGAATGGGGGAACGTTTGTAAAATGTTCAAATGCTTCCTTAGCTTCTTCATAGTGACCTAGTAAATATAAGGACTTTCCTTTTTCCGAATAGTAAAAGTTTTTTTCGAAAATAACCGAATTATTATGCATAAGCGAACCAAAACGCTCTATTTCCTCTAGTGCCTGCTGATAATCGTGCGTGTAATTGTTATAATAATGCGCCCTTAATACGAAAATCAAAGCATCCACGCTCACTTGTTCGGCAAATATCCGATACTGCTCAAGCTTATTCAGCATATGTTCCACTTGCTCGAAATCATGGTCAATCATGGCACAAAACGCCCCAATACGATACATATCATCTATATAAGAATAAAATTGATTTTTATGTGCATTGGTAATGGTCTCATAAATAAGCTGTTTTCCTTCTTTATATTCACCAATTGCTAACTGAAAAATGCTAATATAATAAGCCATTTTCACAGTATCTCGCGAATCTAATTGGTACTTTTCCTGCTCAGCCTCTTCTTTCGCCTGCAAAATACAAGAATAAGCCATTTTGTAGTTTCTTTCTTCCGATAATATGCCCGACTCAAATATATAAGTTTCAAACCAATGGCTTAGTAAATTAATTTCTTTAAACATAAAGCGTGCCTGTTGAAGCGGTGATTCCCATGTCGTTAATTTCGCATGATGTTGTGCTGCTGCATATATATACAGTAAACGCCCTGCCTCATAACTAAGTGAAAGATCTTCTACATAAGGCTTAATCATCTCTACGATTTGCTGTACATGATCTGTATGACCTAGTTTTAATTCCGCAAATAAAATCTCTACCTGCTCTAAAAGATGACGTATGGAAGAGGAGGTTACTTGTTCAAGCAATTCACTTGCTTTGACGCCTAAACGTTCCGCTATATAATCAAGACTTTCCATCGAAGGCTTGGCCTTATCATTTTCAATTTGACTTAACATACCTTTTGTTAGACGATCACCGGCAAGTGCCTCCAATGTTAACTTTTGTTCCTTCCTTAATTTACGAATTCGTGTACCTAAAGAGTCCATTGCCTCGCCTCCTTTTTTAAAACATGTTCTTTGTTTAATTATATTAAACTTTCACTTGCGAGGGAAGTGGGGGCTATGTTATATTTTGTTTAATTAAATTAAACTTTTTAACTTAGTTAAAAAAATGGAGGGATTTTTGATGAATGAAGCGCAAAAATATAAAAAGGCAACTTATCATTTATGGACATTTACAGCTAGTAAAATGATTTCGTTGCTAGGTTCCCATGTATTGTCATTTGGGATAGGTTTATATATTTTGGCACTAACAGGGTCAGCGATGAGTTTTGCGACAACCATGATATGTTCGATTTTGCCTCGTGCCTTGGTCGCACCTCTGGCAGGTTATGTAGCAGATAATTATTCAAAGAAACGCACAATTTTATTCGCGCAAGCAGGTACAATATTAACCGTTGCTGGGTTACTACTCTATACAGAAATGGTCGGTTTGTCGGTCTATGCTATTTATATGGCAACCGTTTTTAATACAATATGCGCTGCCTTTTCGGGTGTAACATTTACTTCCTCAATCGCAACACTAGTAGATCCGGAACGCCTACAAAAAGCACTGTCATTCAATCAAATGTCAGTGTCATTAGCAGCTATTGGAGGGCCAGTAATCGGGGGAATGATGTATGGATTTTTCTCCATGGAAGCTTTTTTACTTGTACATATGGTGGCCTATATGATTGCATTTTGCTTAGAAGCGACAATGAATTTTACTCTCTATAGTACTAGGGAACAGACTGTAGAAAAGGAAAAAATGTGGGCTGGTCTTGCTAGTGGTTTTCATTATATAAAGCAACAAAAAGTAGTTAAAACAATCATGTGGATTTCATTATGGATTAATTTGTTTTTCTCTGCCATCGTTGTAGGGGGGACATATATAATTATTGAATTATTAAAAGTAAAATCAACTCATTTTGGTTTTATTGAGGCTTCGGGTGCGGTAGGCATGCTTGTTGCTTCCATCTATTTCGCAACAAGGGCAGAGGTAAAGGCACCACTACGTTTTTCTAAATTCAGCTTATTGCTGTTGGCTAGCAGTTTAGGGCTGGCGGTTGTCCCATTAGTAACAAATTTATCCTATGTAACCGTTGTTATCTTTTATCTGGTAATTTACTTTATTTTCGCTATTTTTGAGATGGGAATTAATATGCCGATTATGGTTTATATGCAAAAGCTAATTTCAGAAGAATACCGTGGACGTGTATTGGGATTAATGGAAACAATGGCAATGTCAATGATGCCGATCGGAATGGTCGTTTACGGCATCTTGTACGATTCATTCCCAGCCACAATTATTTTACTTGTCACAAGTGTAATTATCGTAACGATATCATTAGTTATGCTGCGAACATCGGTCTTAAAAGAAGCACATCCAGAGTTTTATGAACAAAAGATAGTATCAAAGAGTGTAACAAATTGATGGCTCGCTAAAGGTATTAATAACGAGATGAGATTTATCAGCGAAAAAGGCAGTTTTATCAGCGATTTATGAAAGTTATCAGCGATGGTGGCAAATTTATCAGCGATTCGGAGCCATCCACCAGCGAATTTCACTAGTTTTAACGTTTAAAAAATAAAACCAGGCATGCCTTCAGCACTGAAGTATGCCTGGTTTGTTTTCAGTAACAAATCAATGCAGCGAATGCCAAGCGAAATTGATTTACTGATCCTCAATCACAATATAAGTTGCGTGAATGGGCCCATGTACACCAACAATAAGAATCATTTCGATATCTGCCGAATTACTTGGTCCAGTTATAAAGTTGATGCAGGAAGCGATTTGCTCGCCACTTCTAACTTTTTCGCTAATTAAGCGGGCTGCTTGCGTCATCCTTGGAACAATCGTACTTTTAGGGATTAAAATAATAGAGTTCTTTGGTAAAAAGCTAACGGATCTACCTTTATCTTTACTACTAAAAAGTACAGCAGTTGCTGATTCTGCTAATGTTATTTCACTTATCGTAATGCCGATGTTCGCTTTTTCGGCCTGTCGAATATTTTCCTCTGGCCGCTCGGAGTCCCATTCGTGCAGCTGAATATTTGCTTGTGGCCATTGCTCGGTCATCAATGGGGAGAGTCCATAGCTCTTAAAACGCTCATCTTTCCATGTTATAACTGATTGGCCTCCATAATACTCAACTACTTTTTGTAAATCTGTAGGAAGATTAGCTGTATTTGAAATGACAATATCCGTATGAATATTTTTGCATTGAGCAGCTAAAACCTTTACTAACTCATCTTTTGTCGCTTCTTTTAGGACACGATCTTGTGGATGATATTGCCATGTTGGTCGTGCTATTTCTGTTCTTGGTGCACGTCCAAGTTGTTTCGCAATGTTTGCTAAAAATACATCTCTATTTTCAATAGTACCTGTCATTATTCATCGCCTCCTTGTTGGCGGTGTTTAAACCAGTCGCGGAAATGATTTTTATTGGGAGCTGGAAAATCCCTTGCTTCCGTCCAAGCCTTTAATGGGCCAGGGCCATTTGAAATTTTCTGATCTTTCGTAAATGGAGCCATGGCTGGTGAAGCCACTTTTGTCGCCATTTTATATAGGGTAGGGGAGGAAGCACCTAAACCGAAGGCCTTCATTAAAAGCTTTTCTGATACAGGAGCTTTGCCTTCGTTTTCAACAATTACTTGTCGATGTCTATGGATAAGCTGATGTAACGGTATTTTGACAGGACAAGCATCCGTGCAGGCACCACATAAAGTGGAGGCATATGGTAACTCTTTGAAATCCTCATAGCCACCTAATAATGGCGAAAGAACAACACCTACTGGCCCAGAATAGATAGAGCCATACGAATGCCCACCAACATGTCGATAAACAGGGCAAGCGTTAACACAGGCTGCACAGCGGATACATTGTAAAATAGGCTGGAATTCACTACCTAAGATAGCAGAACGTCCATTATCGACGATAACTAAATGGAAATCCTCTGGTCCATCTGTGTCACCTTCATCTTTGATCCCCGTTAACGTTGTAATATAGCTTGTTAGCTTTTGGCCAACTGCACTTCTCGTTAATAAGCTTACTAAGACTTCCATCTCTTCAAATGTAGGAACAATTCTTTCCATCCCCATTACCGTAATTTGTGTTTTGGGCAAGGCTGTTACTAAATCTGCGTTCCCTTCATTTGTCACAAGTGTAATCGAGCCGCTCTCTGCAATAGCAAAGTTACAGCCTGTAATGCCTATGTCGGCTGTTAAATATTCATTCCTTAATTTTTGACGTACATATAAAGCTAATTCCTCTGGCTCTTCACTTTTCTCATAGCCTTGTTTTTCTTTGAAAATATCACGAATCTGCTCCTTATTTTTATGTAAAGCTGGAGCAACGATATGAGAGGGTGGCTCGTGATCATCTACTTGCAAAATGTACTCTCCAAGATCTGTTTCTATGACTTGGCATCCGAGTTTTTCTAAAGCGGCGTTTAGATCAATTTCCTCCGTTACCATAGATTTTGATTTCACAATTTTAGTGGCGTTTTTATTTTTCGCGATACTTTGAATATAGTCTGTCGCTTCTTTCGCAGTTTGGGCAAAGTAAACATGCCCACCTCTTTTTGAAACATTTTCACTTAGCTGGTATAAGTAATAATCTAAGTTCGCAAGCACATGCTTTCGAATTTCTTCACCGTGCGAACGCCATTCCTCCCAATGTCCGAGCTCATCAGCCTGTTCTAGCCGACGTGTCTGAAGGCGTTCCTGTGCGCTCGACACAGCTCCGCGCATAAATGTATTTTCTAATTCTTTCGCTACTCGATGATGAAAGCGTTCATTACTTGTTTTCATAGACATATTTCATTTACCCCCTTTTAGCTTCTTTCAGCAGATGTCACGGAACCGGCAAGGATTTCTTAATGTTAGCCTAAAAATCGCTTCGCTTTTGCGCACAAAGCCGACTCCGGACACGATTATGGATCAGCTATTTAATACTTCAGCAATATGCATGACTTTAATAGGTTTACCTTGCCGAGTAATGCGACCACCAATATTCATTAAGCAACCAGCATCAGCTCCGATTAAAATATCTGCCCTTGTTTCTTCAACATTCTGTACTTTCTCATTGACCATTTCTCCTGAAATATTGCCCATTTTTACTGAAAACGTTCCGCCAAATCCACAGCACCGATCTTTTCCTGGGAGTTCGACATACTGCAAGCCTTTAACCTGATTTAATAATTTTAACGGTGCTTCAGTAACTCCAAGTAAACGTGTCATATGACAGGAGGTATGATAGGTAGCCTTACCCTCTAAATGGGCACCTACATCCTCGACCTTCAATACATCTACTATAAACTCTGTAAATTCATATGTTTTATCTGCCAATGCTTGCGCTTTTGGCTCCCAAACAGGATCACCCCGAAATACTTCTGGATATTCTTTAAACATATAGGCGCAGGAACCAGAAGGGGAGACGACGTATTCAGCATGTTCAAAGGCTGTTATCATTTTCTTCATAGCATTTTGGGACTCTTTTACATAGCCACTATTGTACGCAGGCTGCCCACAGCAAATTTGATGTTCAGGAAAGTCTAGGTCACACCCGAGCCTTTCAAGAACCTCAACAACAGCCTTTCCTACATCACCTTGAAACATATCAACTAAACAAGTCGCAAAAAGTGTTACTTTCATTCATAATCGCTCCTTTTTCCTCAAATAGATAAATCAACAGGTCATCAGATGACTTTGGAAGTAAATATATTGTTTTTATCATACTACAACTTTTCGGAAGAATGAAAGGTGTTTATTTGAAATTTTCGAAAAATTAATTATACTTCGGGGCTGAAAGAAGTAAAAAGCCGCCTATTCAAAACTAGGCAGCTACTGTTTATTATAAAGTTTTAGTTGTTTCAAAATATTGCAATAAGACATTCTCCACATTACTTAAATGCGAAGCCATAGCATGTTTTGCAAGCTCTTCATTTTGCTGTTTTATCGCGAGGAAAATTTGCATATGTTCATCATATAGCTTTTCGCTTGTAGTTTTTTTAGAGTACAACCATATTCGACGTGTTTCTCTCATCGTTTCGATCATTAAGCCTGAAACCTGGTCTAATATCGTTGCGAGTAGGGGGTTTTGAGACGCTGTAGAAATGGCCGTGTGAAATTGGAAATCCACTTTTTCCCCTAGCTCTCCATCACCTTGTACACGTTTCATTTCATCTAAAATTTGCATCATTGACTGTAAGTCTTCTTCAGTTCGATGAAAGGCTGCGCTAGCCGCTGCGCCTACTTCTATAATTTTGCGTACTTCTAACAAATGTGAGATATCTTGCTTATTTGTTAAAATGGCAGTCGATAAGGGGAAATCGAGCTGTTTGGTTTGATTACTTTTAACAAATGTGCCTGAGCCTTGTTTAATTTCAATAAGCCCCATTGCTTTTAAAGCGGAAAGAGCTTCTCGGATGGCAGATCTGCTTACCTGTAATTGTTCAGCAAGCTGTTCTACTGAATCAAGTCGGTCACCAGGCTTCAGTTCGCCAGCTCTAATTTTTTCATAGAGGATTTCAGACACTTCCTCATATATTTTTTTTGGTTTAATTTTTCTTAATTCCAAGGACTACACCTCATTTATCTCTATCAATGGTTCTATTGTTTTTTATTATACATGAAGAAAAGTTATTTACTAATAATTTAGTAAATAAAAAAGGTATTACATTTAATCAGGTTTGTTAATAAAAAAATTGGTTTATGATTAAGTAATAAAAGTATTTTTTGTTGGTATTTTGCTAAAATATACTGATTGTAGCCCGTAGCAGAAATCAGGCTATTCGAATTTAATCGAATGTATAAAAACGGTAATCCGCAAAGCTGATATTTAATATAAGATCCTCTATATAAAGCTGTGCAGAATTATAGTGAATTTTATTGACAGATAAAACGAGGGGGCGCATAATGCAAAAGTACATTAACAAATACACTTTGATGTCATAAGGTATGAAAATTAAATTTTGTTTAATAGTATGATGGAACTTCACTTTTTCAACACCTTTTTGCCATGAAACGTTCACAAACAGGAAGGGCGCAATTTACAATGATTTTTGGTACGATGGAGACAGTAACTGTAAGGAGCGAGTGAGGAAATATGCAAACTGATATTAACGTATTTTTAGCTTTAGGTGCAGGGTTTTTAAGCTTTATTTCACCATGTACGCTACCGCTGTATCCAGCATTTTTATCATACATAACAGGTATGTCACTAGATGAGCTAAAATCGGAACGAGGTATGATGCAAAAGCGTGCAATTTTGCACACCCTCTTCTTTTTACTAGGATTTTCAATCATCTTTATTTTAATTGGTCTAAGTGCATCATTAGCAGCAGAGTTCTTCCTTAATTATAAAACATTATTACGTCAGGTTGGAGCCATTTTAATCGTAGTATTTGGTTTAATGATTGTAGGATTACTACAAATAGACTTTTTAATGAAGGACCGAAAATTCCAATTTAAAAACCGACCATCTGGTTATTTAGGATCGGTATTAATCGGAATAGCCTTTGCTGCTGGCTGGACGCCGTGTACAGGTCCAATTTTAGCTTCGATCATTGCTTTAGCAAGTGCAAATCCAACAGCAGGATTTAGCTATATGTTAGCTTATTATTTAGGTTTTGCGATTCCATTCTTCGTGTTATCGTTCTTTATAGCACGTATGACTTGGATTCGTACACATAGCCAAAAAATTGTGAAAATCGGCGGTTATATTATGATTGTCGTAGGTATTTTACTGTTCTTTGATGGATTAAGTTATATTACGCGTATATTAGAGCCTATTTTTGGTGGATTTAAGGGCTTCTAATCTGCTAAACTAAATGGGCATACCGTACTTTAACGTGGAGGGAGATGAACATATGCCTACAGTTTTAGTAGTGGATGATACGCTCTTTATGCGTGTTGCAATAAGTAATATGTTTACTGAGTGGGGTTATGAAGTAGTCGGCAAAGCAGCAAATGGGAAAGAAGCTGTGGCTATGTATCGTGAGTTACAACCCGATCTTGTAACGATGGATGTAACAATGCCAGTTATGACAGGTATTGCAGCAGTAAAAGAAATCATTCCTGAATTTCCAGATGCAAAAATAATAATGATTACAGCTTTAGGACAACAGAAGTTAATCGTGGAAGCAATTGAAAGTGGTGCAAAGGATTTTATGACAAAACCTTTTGAGCCAGAAAGATTAAAAGCTGTCGTTGATCAATTACTTGGACAAAATTGTTAATGACATTAGAGGAGGAATTTTTATGTTTAGCAATATCCCTTCTCAATATTATGTAATAGGTTCTACCATAATGGCCATTTTTATGGGTACCTTTGTCATGGTTTTACGTATGCGAGCATCTAAGAAACCTACCAATGAGAAGAAAATTATCATTCCACCTATTGCAATGTCTACAGGTGCGTTAATGTTTTTATTTGAACAATTTAGAGTACCGCCCATGCAAATCCTTGAAGCGGCTGCAGTCGGCGTGGTGTTCTCAACAATCTTAATTGCCACTTCTAAGTTTGAAGTAAAAGGTCAAGATATTTATTTAAAACGTTCAAAAGCGTTCGTTTTTATATTAGTCGGACTATTAGTGTTCCGTGTAATCGCAAAAATGATATTAAGTAGCTCGATAGACGTTGGTGAATTAGCAGGAATGTTTTGGATTTTAGCGTTCGCTATGTTACTCCCTTGGCGAATCGCAATGCTTATTCAATTTATAAAAATCAAAAAAACAATTCCGCTGAAGAATATGTAGTGGAGAAACTACACTAGAGATTTAATCTAGTGTAGTTTTTTTATGTGCGCGTGGTTTTGTTGATGGATAGAGTAGGTCGAGCGACGGATGAAGTTGGCGAAGCGATGGATAGAATCGTCCGAGTGACGGAAAGGGTAGCCAAAGCGAAGGATGGTAGAGTCAAAGTGAAGGATGAAAGAGGTCAAAGTGAAGGATAGAAATGAGAGCGACGGATAGTATTGCCGGAACGACGGAAAGAGTCGGCCGAGTGACGGAAAGAAAGGCAAAAGCGACGGAAGAAAGAGCCAAAGTGAAGGATAGAAGTCAGAGCGACGGAAAGAAAAACAAAAGCGAACGAATAATAAAAGAATCCTGTACTTTTACCGTACAGAATTCTTTTTACATGTCCATTTTTATAGAAATAGCTTTTAATGAACTGCAGGAAATTTTAGCTTTAGTGTAAATTCCTCATCTTTATAAGTGAAGTCTAAGAAACCATTATATTTTTGGACTATATCTTTAATAATCGTTGTACCTAGGCCTTCGTGCTCCTGCTTTGTTGTTAGCCCAGAGCGGTCAAATAAAGAATCTACGATGTTTGTAGGCAGTGGGATTGTGCTGTTTTTACAAATCAAAATGTATAAACCACTTCGTTTATAAAGCTGTAAACTAATAGTGCCCTTGTCTTGATTTAGTACTTGCCATTCTTGACAGGCTTCAATACTATTGGTTAGTATGTTGCCGAGTAATGCAACGAGATGTGTATCTGCTATAGGTAGTTGTGAGCAGGGGGTGTCTAAATCATAGAGGATTGTTATATTTGATGCTTTTGCATGTTTATACTTGTCGTGTAAAATGCCTGCTATAACTCCCCGTTCTCCCTTAATAGAGAGATTTGTTTCCTCGTAACCTTCCACAAGTTGATGTAAATAATCCTTAGCTGCAAGATAATCGTTCTTTTCCATTAAAAAGTGTAAGGCTGCTACATGTTTTAAAAAATCGTGCCGTTCCTGGCGAACAACTCTAAAAGTCTCATTAACTTGACTTTGTTGGGTCTGAATTTGATGTAAAGTTACTTGTAGCGATTTATTATTCCTCGACTCTTTTCTTCGATACCATTCCAATAAAAGAAAAAGAACTATTGCAACTAGATATATAGCGGAAGGGGCTACTAAGAAATAGATACTACACACAATTCCTTGAATCATACAAAAGAACAACTGTGGTGATGCAAGGCGATCTCTAAGCAAAAATACGATAATTAGAACGACTAAAGCTATCAAATAAATTGGAATAGAAAGCTGAAAAAATGTAATTTGTGCTTGTACATGAATGATTAAAAATAAAGTGAAATATAAAATAGTGCTAATTTGGGACAAATTAAACCACCACCTCAAAAATAATGTTTCTGTAAAAAATCAACGTTTTCTTTTGTAATCATAGCTTTTTCTTCGATTCCTTCAAATGACACCATGTACGAGTTCTTAGCATACAGGGAGAAGTTTGTAACAAAATGTATATTGATAATAAATGAGCGATGTGATCTAAGAAAATCTCGTTCTCGTAGTTCCCCTTCAAGTTCATTTAGTGTCTGGTAGGTTGTTATCGGACCCGTTTTTGTATGTATCGTTGTAGAACGACCAGATCGTTCAATAAAAATAATATCCTTTTTTTGGACAATGTGAATATTGTTCTTTTTCTTTAAATATAGGCGTCCAGTTATTTCAGATTTTTTATTTTTTTCCATTAATCGTTCAATGGATTGTATTAAACGTTCTCTCGAATATGGCTTCATTATATAATCATGAACTTGTAATTCAAATGCGTGAACTGCGTAGCCGCTATTAGCAGTGACAAAAATGACTGTAATATTTAAAGCATGCGAATGTATGATATCAGCTAGTTCATAACCGGATAAATGAGGCATTTCTATATCTGCAATTAATAGGTCAATGGACTGTTTCTTAATTTGTTCATAAGCTTCCTCCGCTGATGTTGTAGAAAAGATAATTTCAACATCCTCTACTGAAGAAATAATGCCATGAATTTTATCTAAATCTATTTGACGATCATCTACTATACCAATTTTCATATTTAACACCTTCAGCAAAATAAATATTATTTCTTTACTATCATAACAGATTATTTTTATTGTTTTTCTACAATTTTACCGATTCGCGACATAAAAAGGTATATTCGCGACATAATGGCAGACACCCCTAGTTTTGCTATGTAAGATTAAGCTAAGAAAATTGAATGAGGTGAGACAATGATTCAAATACAAGAAGTAACGAAGCAGTTCAAAGATAAAAAGAAATATGTCACGGCTTTGAAGCATGTATCGTTTGAGGTGAAGCAAGGAGAGGTATTAGGGTTACTTGGTGAAAATGGCGCCGGAAAGACGACTTTGTTGCGTACAATTGCAACATTATTAGATCCCACAACTGGTCAGGTCCTAGTTGGAGGATTTGATACGGTAAAACAGTCAGCAGAAATTCAAAAAAAGATTGGTGTGCTTTTCGGGAGTGAGACGGGATTATATGACCGATTTACCGCACGCGAAAATCTCGAATATTTTGCAATGTTATATGGACTTGGCAAGCATGAAACAAAAGTACGAATTGATGAACTTTCAAAAATGTTTGGAATGAGAGACTATATGGATCGTAAGGTAGGAAGTTTTTCAAAGGGCATGCGTCAAAAGGTTGCTATTGCACGTACCCTTGTACACAATCCACAAATAATATTATTTGATGAGCCAACGACGGGTCTCGATATCACTTCCTCAAATGTATTTAGACAGCTTGTTCATCAGCTAAAAAGGGAAGGAAAAACAATTATATTCTCTAGTCATATTGTGGAGGAAGTATCTATGCTTTGTGATGCCGTTGCAATGATTCATAAAGGCGAATTGGTTTATCACGGATCACTTGAACAGTTGTATGAGCAAGAAAGCAGCCGAGATTTGAATTTTATCTTTATGAGTAAATTAGTAAGAGGTGAAGATGACTATGCTATTTAATATTTATCTTAAAGAATTGAAAGACTGTTTTCGTGATCGCCGAACACTATTATTAACAGTTGTTTTACCGATTGTGCTTATGACATGCTTTGTTTTTGTTTTAGAGCAGTTTGCTTCACATGGGAAAAATGAAGTGTATACAGTTGCTGTTAAACAACCATTTGACGAAGCCGATAGAGATATATTTGCAAACTATAAAAATCTCGAATTTATAGAAGTAAACGATCCTAAAAGTGCAGTTATAGATGGGCGTGCAATTATTGGGCTTGAATTTAGTAGAAGTGTTACGGAAGTTGAAAAAAGTAATGATACGATGGAAATTACAATCATTGGAGATGTACTTAGTCAAAATTCCGGGATTGTTATGTCCAATATAGAAAGTGCATTATCGGATTATGAAAAAACAATCATTAGTGAACGATTACAACAACTTCAGATTGATGCTTCTATTATGGAGCCGTTTTCTATTGCTTATGAGGAAACAATTGAGGGAGATTTTTCATTGGCGATGATTGCTTATTTAATCCCTTTAATTTTGGCGGTAGCAGTTGGCATGGGAGCAGGTCCATCAGCGGGAGATTTGTTTGCAGGAGAAAAGGAGCGTAAAACGATGGAGGCTATTTTAATGACTCCTGTAAAACGTTCTACGTTATTAATGGCAAAATGGCTGACGACTACAACTATCGCATCACTTACAGGAATTATCACATTAATCGTGGTTGTCAGCGAGATCGTCTTATTTACAACAGATTTAAAAGCCGCTATTTCATTAGGAGAAGCAACGTATATTGTCTTAATAACAGCTATTTTGACAGCAGTTGTTTATGCTTCAGTATGTGCATCCTTCTTAATGTTGACAAGTATTTTAGCAAAAACCGTTAAGGAGGCCCAAACTTATAGCACACCGTTTTTAATGCTTGTAATACTCCCTGCAATGTACATTATGGGTTTAGGCATTAATGAATTAGAAATTGTGCATTTTGCTATTCCAATTGTCAATTTATTTACGATATTTAAAGAGTTACTTTTTGGAATTGTTCAGTTTGATCATATTGCTATTACATTTATAAGTAATCTTACTTTAACTTTAATCATCTTTATCATCTGTCGGATTTTGTTTATGAAAGATCGATGGGTAATGAATTCATAGATAAAGAAAAGTAATGCTTATGGGCAATTTATGTAATGAAAAGTTACCCCGAAGCATTAGTAAACATGTATATAGCGGAAAAACGCTGCACAAAAACAGTGTGCAGCGTTTCTTCATTCAAATAGATGTTCATATGGAGCGATGTCAATTTGCATTTCATCTAATTTTTTACGTAAAAATTTATGGTCGCGTTTAGGCGTTGCTTGAATATAGCCGCGAATAATCAATTCTTGGCTAATGGCAGGTGCTTTTTCTTCTAAAGCAAGCTCGCCAATTTTACCCGCTATTTTTTCCTTCGCTACTTGTCTAAATAGCTCAGGTACAGGGCTTACAAGCTCATATAAAAGCTCTTTTTCAGGTTGTCCCCATAAATGAATGGTTTTATCTAAATAATACTCCTGCCAATCTAAATCAGATTTACCGTCCTGTTTCGGTAATGCCTTTAAAAATTTGCGGAACATAAAAAACCCGCCAATCCCCATAAATGAAATGAGTACAACTACCCAAAATAGGATAAACCATAAAAACCAACCACTTAACAAATCGTTCACCTCTTTGTCTTCTCTCACTCTATTATAAAAGCTTCCATAAAAAAATTCATCCTAAATGTCCCTTTTTTAGCAACTAGTCGGTATATATTGTGTAGAAAGGAGGTGACCCTCATGGCAAAAGTCAATTTTGTAGGCGCTACACTGCGCTTAAAGTATGTCGATAGGCACAATGCACAAAACGAGCCCATGTTCACAACAAAGACGTACCGCAATTTAAACGGCTCGCATACGGCAGAGGATTTAGTAGAGGTAGCATATGCCATTGCAAGTCTATCTTCACACGCACTAGACAGTATAGTAAAACTAGAAACAACAGAATTATCCTAAGGAGGGAAAGTTATGACACAAGTTTTAGAGCTACAATTTGAAACATCAGCAGGGAAAAAGGCCACATTTTCTATTGATGCGCCGAAGCCAAAATTAACAACAGAAGACATTCAGAAGGTAATGAAAAAAATGATCGCTAAAAACGTTTTTGATGGACAAGCTGGCACTCTAGTTGCGATGAGCGGAGCTCGTATCGTTGACCGACAAGTAACAGAATTTGATTTAGGGATCGAATAATCATGGAATGGTCTTTGCAGAATGTACTGCAAGGACCATTTTCAGTAATAGTTTATCTTGCGAAGGAGGGGATAATATGGAACAGTGGTTAAACATGATATCGGATATCGGTTTTCCTATTTTAGTGTCGTTTTATTTACTGCACCGAGTAGAAGTTAAATTAGATGCAATTCATGATGCACTTGTTTCCTTAAAGTGAAATCGATTTCACAAAGATGTACGAAAGATGTCACTTGAGTGTCCTTGTCAATAGTGACATCGTACGATAGGATGGGGGTAGTAGTGGGGAGCGTGTTAAAGATGAAAAATAAAATAATTGGGCTTGTTCTACTTTTTGCATTAGCAGCAGTGCTCAGTGCGTGTGGAAATACAAAATTTAAAGCAGATTATAGCTTGGAATTACCAGATTTTGAACATGTTAATCAACGCGGGGATAAAGTTTCTTTAGACAGCTTAAAAGGAAAACCGTGGATTGGTATGTATATTTTCACAAATTGTAGATCAATTTGCCCACCAATGACCTTTAATATGACGCAAGTTCAGGAAAAGCTAAAGAAAAAAGGTGTAGAGAATTATAATATTGTTGCGTTTTCAATTGATCCTGATGTGGATAAGCCACAAGTATTAGCTGATTATTTGGGTAAATATAATGTTCCGGATAAATCGAAATGGAATCTTCTTACTGGATATTCACAAAAGTATATCGAGCAGTTTGCAGTTAAATCAACGAAAATATTAGTAAAAGATGATCCTAATACCGACCAAGTAATACACGGAAATCAATTTTTCTTAGTTGATAAAGATGGCGTAATCGTAAAAATGTATTCAGGATTTGCAAAGAATGCGGATGATGTGCCAATTGACACAATTGTATCAGATATAGAAACATATATTGATGAAAATTTATAATGGATGAAAGGAAACCGTCTCGATTAACGAAGAGACGGTTTTTTTTTATGGACGAAATTTAATCTTTTATAATTTTAGCATCATTTAAATAGACGATTGAATAAAAATCAATCCACAATGTATTCTCTAAGTTTAAAAAACTGCATATATTTAGTTTAATAATATCCGGGGGCGTTTATAAATGAGCATTGAGCAGACTTATTTAAATGTTATTCTAAAAAGGTTTAAAAGTATGAAAGAATTAGGCGATAAAACTCTCTGTCAATTAAATAACGAACAACTACATTGGGCTTTTAATGAGGAATCCAATAGCATTGCCGTTATAGTAAAACACGTTGCTGGTAATATGATCTCGAGATGGACTGATTTTTTAACGACAGATGGTGAGAAAGCAACGAGAAATCGTGATGATGAATTTACGGATAGCCTACAAACTATAGAAGAGGTCATTACAGTATGGGAACAGGGCTGGCAAGTATGTTTAGACGCTTTACAAGGATTAACGGAAGTAGATTTACAAAGGGTTGTAACGATAAGGGGAGAACAGCATTCTGTTATAGATGCTATCGAAAGGCAAATGGTTCATTATTCACAACATGTCGGTCAAATCGTTTACATTGCTAAGCAAGTAAAGGGCTCTGAGTGGCAAACATTAAGTGTGCCAAAAGGGCAATCTCAAGCATTTACAGAGTCTATGTTAAAAAAACATCAAAGATAGAAATGGGGCCGTCTCACTAGTGTGTGATGGCTTTTTTTGGTGTGTTGGGCATTTCTGTACCAGTTACTGACGAAGACATTTTGAATGCTGATAAAAACTTTTTAAAAGTTGGAGAAGTCAAGGCATTTAGAGACTTGTTTTATTTTTTGTAAAATTTTAGTGTTAATTTATGATAAAAGGCGCACTCCTTATAGGATGATAGATATATTTAGGCTATACTCAAGAGAGATAATGTAAATAGTAGAATAGAGGGAGTCGTATGAGATTAACGGTAGAACGAAAACTGCAATTTGCTTTTGGTATAGTATTTTTATTTCTATTACTAATCACTAGTATTGCAATGTATTATTTAAATGACAATAAACAGACACTTGCGGAAATCGAAAAAAACACGGAATTAATCAATTTATATAATGATATTTCCTTCCAAACGGTTCGGGCAAACGCAGCCATTCGAGGGTATATGTTATATGGGAAAAAAGATATGCTCGACAATCATCTTGAAATACGAGATACCTTACATAAATCCATTCTTCGTATTGAAGAACTCGGACATAAAAATGCAGATTTTGAACAATTTTTAAAGCAGTTAGAGGAATGGGAAAAACCTATAGATGATCAAATTGTACCGCTTTTTCAAAGTGGTGATAAACAGCAAGCACAGCAGTTAGCATTACCAATTTTAGGGAAAGGTTCTCTCAAGCTCGTTGAGTTTGGGAAAACGATGGCAACGGCTCAGCAGGACGAAATGCAAGCTCGTATAGAGGCTACAAAGCAAAAAGGCGACAGAAGTGGCAAAGAAATTGCTGTACTAGCAATAGTTTCCTTGCTTATAAGCATTATTATTGCGACAGTTTTTGGGCGAAGAGTAGCGAAAAATATTCAACAAACTGTAGTAGAGATGGACAAATTCTCAAATGGTAATTTACAAACACACCTGCAATTTAAAACAAAGGATGAGTTTGCACAGCTGGCTGCTTCCTTTAATTCGATGTCAGAAAAGCTTAGACATACTATGAAGCATGTAGCTAATTCATCTGAGCAGGTAGCAGCTACTTCCGAGCAGCTTACAGCGAGTAGTATGGAAGTGACACAGGCAACAGAAGTTGTCTCAGAATCGATCCAAGATATTGCCCACGGTATTGAGGAACAGGATACATTGACAGGTGATGTACGAAACTTATCCTCACACATTTTGAAAAAAATGGATGACATATCAACGAGTATTGATCATGTAAACGATGCAACGGTAGAAACTAAAAATATGGCTAGCATAGGACGTTCATCTGTTCGAAATGTCATTGAACAGATGAATGAAATTGCGGATAATACAGCAGAACTAAGTACTCGTGTTAAAGACTTAGATGAAAATACAGCAGCAATTGTCTCAGCAGTCAATGTTATTAAAAATATTGCGACTCAAACAAATCTATTGGCTATCAACGCCTCTATAGAAGCTGCACGCAGTGGTGAGCATGGCAAGGGCTTTGCAGTAGTGGCAGAAGAGGTACGAAAGCTAGCAGATGAATCAAATTTAGCAGCAGTAGATATTGAAAAAGTCGTAGGGCAAATTACTGAGGATACAAGAATTATCGAGGAAGACATGATCAACAGTAATGATTCAGTAAAAGCCGGTCGTGAAAAAGTTAATGTGGCAAGAGATAATTTCATACAAATTGACAATGCCATTAATGACGTGCAGGCACAAGCACAATCAGTTACAGCAGCCATTCGAACGATCCATCAAGATATCGAAAAACTTGTAAAAGAAATCGACTACATTAGCGAAGTGTCGATGAAATCGAGTAGCAATGTTCAAAGTGTCGCGGCATCCGCTGAGGAACAAAATGCAGCGATGGAAGAAGTAGCTGCAGCCTCTACGCATTTGGCGAAAATGGCGATAGACCTACAAGAATCAATTCAGACATTTAAATATTAACAACAAGAGCCCCTATGCATCATAGTTAAAGTATGATACATAGGGGTTTTATGCTTAACTACTTAATGAAAAAGTGCAAGAATCGAAGAATTTATGCTAGGAAAATCAAAAAAATGAAAAAGGGGGTTTGAATTTTAGTATTTCGTCCGATAAAACTTAAGGAGAAAATTTAATCGATCCAAGAAGGGAAATGTGTGAACAGGGACGGTTTCCTTTTAAAGGAAGCCACAAAATATACGCTTGTAAAGTTAAAAGGAGAGCTATTACATGAAACGATTATTTGGAAACTTTAAGGGGAAGCTCTATACATTATTTGCTCTTATCTTACTAATCCCAGTTATTTCTGTCGGAAGCTTATCGTACATTTCGGCAAAAGATTCGATAAAAGACGAAATACTATTTAGTGCGGATGAAAGTGTAAAAATTTTAAACTCGTTAATTGATAATACGATCAGTGCAAAAACAAAGGACATTAGTGTGTTTAGTGAGGATATAAATTCTACGATGTATGAACAGCAGGGATCTGCAGTTCGAACAAAATTTCAACAATATATAAAGTTGCATCCAGAAGTTCTAAGCATTTATCTTGGAACAAGTGATGGAGCAGTATTTGTAGAGCCATCATCAAATAGTGCTGATTACAATCCTCTGGATAGAGATTGGTATAAAGAAGCTACGGCTTTGAAGGGAGAAACGCTAATAACAGAGCCGTATAAGGATATAGCGACAGGGGATATGGTCGTTACAATTGCTCGTCAGGTTAAAGATCAATCTGGGGTAGTAGCAATTGATTTAAAATTGACAAACCTTCAAAAAGTTTCGGACTCTATTAGTATCGGAAAAAAAGGATATCCTTCTATTTTTGGTGAAGATAAAATGGTTATTTCACACCCAACTATAGAACCGGGTAGCGAAATAAATGAAAGCTTTATCGACAAAATGTACGACAGCAAATCGGGAACTTTTGAATATGTCTTTGACGGTGATGACCGTATTATGTTCTTTACAACGAATGAGCTGACGAATTGGAAAATTACCGGCACGATTTTTACAAAGGAAATTAACGAGTCAGCATCTCCTATTTTATATCAAACGATACTCGTGTTAATTAGTGCGATTGTTATCAGTACGGTTGTTTTCTATTTTGTTCTGAAGGGCATCATAAAACCGATTAAATTGCTCAAGGATAGTGCAGTCACGATTAGTAAAGGCGATTTAACAGAGACAGTGACAATCACATCTCATGACGAGATTGGACAGCTTGGACAAGCCTTTAACGATATGCAAGACAGTTTAAGAACTCTAATTCAAAAAATTGAACAAAATGCCGAAGAGGTAGCTTCGTCTGCAGAAGAGCTAACAGCCAATGCTAACCAAACGAGCATTGCTACTGAAAAAGTGGCTATTTCGATACAAGATGTTGCGACGAGTGCTGACACGCAAACGACGAGTGCTAACAAAAATGCAGAATCTTTACAGGAGCTTTCGAAGGCCATTCTTCATATTGCAGAGATCTCTTCTACTGTGACGGATCTTTCGCAGCATGCAACGCTACAAGCAGATGAAGGTGGACAGGCAGTTCAAAATACAAAAGATCAAATGCAGTCTATTCATGTATCGGTGACCGATTCAAACACGAAAATTCAAACACTACATGAGCGCTCTAAGCAAATTACATCCATTTTAGATGTGATTACAAGTATTGCAGATCAAACGAATTTACTTGCTCTCAATGCAGCAATCGAGGCAGCAAGAGCAGGGGAGCACGGAAAAGGCTTTGCAGTTGTTGCTGATGAGGTAAGAAAATTGGCGGAGCAATCGCAGGAATCTGCACAGCAAATTTTCGAGCTCATTCATGGTATTCAATTAGAAACAGAACAATCTGTAAACATTATGGCAAAAGTGACAGAGGATGTTGAAAATGGACTACAAGTATCGGATGAAGCTATCACTAAATTCCAAGTGATTAAGACAAGCATGGATAAAATTACTCCTAAAATGGAAGAGGTCTCTTCTGCATCTGAACAGATGTCAGCAAGTGTACAAGAGGTAACAGCTGTTACGGAGGATTTGGCATTCTCTGCAAGAGGAAATGCAGCTGCTTCAGAGGACGTTGCAGCATCTACAGAGGAACAATTAGCTTCAATGGAAGAAATTAATGCTTCTGCACAAGCGCTTGCGCATATGGCAGATGAACTAAAACAGCTAATTAGTCAATTTAAATATTAATAGACATACGAAAAAATGCCATTCCTCCTTTGAGGGGTGGCATTTCAAATTGTTTAAAAACTATTGTTTCAATGAGAGTAAGATTTCATTTTAAATAAAGAATGGCTCCTCGGTAAAACGTTGTTAATAGAAAGAGGTTGTTTTTCGGATAAAACAGGATTTTGTTTCGATAAATCTTTGAAGTACTCAATCAACATTAATAAACGAGACTGGGACATAACTAATTGATAGAAAAAGAGAAATCGAAATAGCACGATTTCTCTGACCAAGTCATTCTATTTTCTTTACCTTTTTAAATAATGGTAGTGTATTTACGAAGATTTAATGGCGTCAAAACAGAACCTACTTCGTTTTCAACCTTATTTTTACTACGGAAAGGAAATCGAATAAAAGGAATATTTTTCTTTAAGAATCCAAAAATAGATTCCACATTGATTTTTCGTTGTCGATAGATGATACCATTTTTTTCTTCTGAAAGCTTATGATGAAGCCTAGTTAAATCAAAAAAATGAAAAAAGGGGTTTGAATTTAAGTATTTCTTCCGATAAAAGCCTTGGGCGATATTTCATCGATCATAAGAATTTTGAAGATAAAAGGAGAACTGTTACATGAAAAAATTATTTAGAAGCTTTAAGGGTAAGCTCTACATGTTATTTGCTCTTATCTTACTAATCCCAGTTATTTCAGTAGGGAGCTTATCGTATCTTTCGGCTAAAAATTCGATAAAAGAAGAAATACTTTTTAGTGCGGATGAAAGTGTTAAAATTTTGAATACGCTAATTGATAGTTCCATTAGCGCAAAAATAAACGAAATTACTTCATTTAGCAAGGAAATAGATTCTTCTAAGTACGAACAGAAGGAAACCACAATACTACCAAATTTTCAAGAATATATGAAGCTGAGTCCAGATGTTTTAAGTATTTATATTGGAACAAATGACGGAACTTTCATTCAAGAACCAAAAATAAATAGTGCGGATTATAATCCTTTGGAAAGAGATTGGTATAAAAGGGCTAAGGCATTAAACGGCGAGACTTTAATTACGAATCCTTACATAGATGCAGGTACTGGAGAAATGGTCGTAACAGTTGCTCGTCAGTTAAAAGATCAATCTGGGGTAGTGGCAATTGATTTAAAATTAACAGACCTTCAAAAAATTTCGGATTCTATAAAAATCGGAAAAAATGGATATCCTTCTATTTTTGGTGACAATAATTTGGTCATTTCGCATCCAACTTTAGAAGCAGGTGGCGAATTAAAAGAAAGTTTCCTCGACAAAATATACGACAACAAATCGGGAACGTTTGAATATGTCTTTGACGGTGAAGACCGTATAATGTTCTATACAACAAATGAATTAACAAATTGGAAAATCACAGGGACAATTTTCACCAAAGAAATTGACGAATCAGCATCACCTATTTTGAAAAAAACGTTTCTCGTCCTAATTGCTGCGATTGTAATCAGTTCGATTGTTTTCTTTTTTGTTATAAAGGCAATTATAAAACCGATTAGATTACTAAAGGATAGTGCAGTCACGATTAGTAAAGGCGATTTAACAGAGACAGTGACAATCACATCTCATGACGAGATTGGACAGCTTGGACAAGCCTTTAACGATATGCAAGACAGTTTAAGAACTCTAATTCAAAAAATTGAACAAAATGCCGAAGAGGTAGCTTCGTCTGCAGAAGAGCTAACAGCCAATGCTAACCAAACGAGCATTGCTACTGAAAAAGTGGCTATTTCGATACAAGATGTTGCGACGAGTGCTGACACGCAAACGACGAGTGCTAACAAAAATGCAGAATCATTACAGGAGCTTTCGAAGGCCATTCTTCATATCGCGGAAATCTCTTCTACTGTGACGGATCTTTCACAGCATGCAACGCTACAAGCAGATGAAGGTGGACAGGCAGTTCAAAATACAAAAGATCAAATGCAGTCTATTCATGTATCGGTGACCGATTCAAACACGAAAATTCAAACACTACATGAGCGTTCTAAGCAAATTACATCCATTTTAGATGTGATTACAAGTATTGCAGATCAAACGAATTTACTTGCTCTCAATGCAGCAATCGAGGCAGCAAGAGCAGGGGAGCACGGAAAAGGCTTTGCAGTTGTTGCTGATGAAGTAAGAAAATTGGCGGAGCAATCGCAGGAATCTGCACAGCAAATTTTCGAGCTCATTCATGGTATTCAATTAGAAACAGAACAATCTGTAAACATTATGGCAAAAGTGACAGAGGATGTTGAAAATGGACTACAAGTATCGGATGAAGCTATCACGAAATTCCAAGTGATTAAAACAAGCATGGATAAAATTACCCCAAAAATGGAAGAGGTATCTTCTGCCTCTGAACAAATGTCAGCAAGTGTACAAGAGGTAACAGCTGTTACGGAGGATTTGGCATTCTCCGCACGAGGAAATGCAGCTGCTTCAGAGGACGTTGCAGCATCTACAGAGGAACAATTAGCTTCAATGGAAGAGATTAATGCTTCTGCACAAGCGCTTGCGCATATGGCAGATGAGCTAAAACAGCTAATTAGTCAATTTAAATATTAAAAGAATAGCCAAAAACGCCATTCCAATGAAGGAATGGCGTTTTTGGCTAATTATCGATCTTCTTCTTCCCAGCATTCTGTATTTTTCAATGTTGGGATTGATTTTGCATAAAACACAGGATTTTTGCCAGTTTTCCGTTGCATAGTAAAGTCGTCTAAAACACGGAAGGCAATTTTACCAAGTAACAGGATGACTGTAATATTGATTAAAGCCATTAATCCCATGAAGAGATCTGCTAAGTTCCACACAAGCTCTACTTGCGCAAGAGAACCAAACATCACCATTGCAAGAACTATAATACGGTAGCCAAACATCCAACCTTTATGAGCATTCATAAACTCAATATTAGATTCACCGTAATAGTAGTTTCCAACGATCGAACTAAAGGCGAAGAAAATAATAGCAATGGCGATAAAGTAAGGAGCCCAGCTACCTACATGTACAGCTAAGGAATTTTGTGTAAGAATAATTCCATTACTTTCACCAGTATTATATAGACCTGCTAAAATAATAATAAACGCTGTCGCAGAACAAATCATAATTGTATCAAAAAATACACCTAAGCTTTGCACAAGTCCTTGCTTCGCAGGATGTGAAGTATTTGCTGTAGCTGCGGCATTAGGAACACTACCCATACCGGCTTCATTTGAAAACAATCCACGACGTACGCCTTGCATAATAGCGATTCCAATCGCTCCACCAGCTGCTTCACGAAGACCGAACGCTTCTGTGAAAATCAGCTTGAAAACGGCAGGTATTTCAGACAGATTTGTTACAACAACAAAAAGGGCTACTGCTAAATAGAAAACTGCCATCACGGGTACAAGTACTTGCGTAACTTTTACAATTCTATGTACGCCACCAAAAATAATCATGGCCGTTAACACAACGAGCATAATACCAATGATAGAAGGCTTAATATGAAATGCCTCACCTACAGAAGTTGCAATCGTATTCGATTGAACTGCATTAAATATAAAGCCGAAGCACAACGTTAAAAGGATACCAAAAATGACCCCTAATTTACGTTGACCTAACGCTTTTTCCATATAATAGGCTGGTCCACCACGGAATGTATCGCCATCCTTTACTTTGTACACTTGTGCAAGCGTACTTTCAATAAAGGCAGTCGCCATTCCTAAGATGGCGATAATCCACATCCAAAATACTGCTCCAGGTCCACCTACTCCGATAGCTAGAGCAACGCCTGTTATATTCCCAGTACCTACACGTGAGGCTGCACTAATCGTGAAGGCTTGGAACGGAGAAACACCTGACTCTCCTTCTCTTTTTTCCACTATTAAACGAAACATTTCAGGGAAAAGTCGAATTTGCACAAACTTTGTGCCAAATGAAAAATACAATCCCGCAACTAATAACAGTGTAATGAGGATATATGTCCATAAAACATTATTAGCATCATTTACAATATTCGAAATCCATTCCATCTTGCTTACCTCCAATCTCAATACGTTTTAGTCTACACTGTTTTTTTGCAATATATCCACTTTTAGAAAATACTGAATTATAGAAATAAAATTTTGTTGAAATATTTTTACAATAGTTGAAATATCTTGTTCGAAGGCCGGTGCAGTAAAGGAGATACTAGATGCTTGTTATACTCCATACAGGAATATGTCGAAATTTTATCGAGTAAGATTAACAAAGAAAAATGAATTGAACAGGAGGTTTTGTATGGGATTTTACGTTCTTTTGTATTGGCATTTTCTTGTAATGGTTATGGTAATGATGATATTTGCAGGAATGATCACGTTTATATGTCCTAGGTTTCCTTCTATAGTAGTATTGCTCATTTGTGGTTTAATTGGCTTTGTGTATTCCATATGCATTGATTTTAAGGAGGCAAGTTTGTTTTTTATCGGTATAAATCTTGTTGCTTCCTCTATCCCTATCTTATTAATTAGATACTTACTATTTTTGAAAAGAAAAGCCGAAGAAATGGAAGAACAAGGTTTTTAAAATGTTAAGTTTATTTTTTTGAAAATTCCCTTATTTATCTGAAGATTTTAGTATAATAATAAAATAAAAGGAGGGGTTTTCGTGAAAACTATTGGCATGATTGGTGGTATGAGCTGGGAGTCTTCTGCTGAGTATTACCGTCTTATGAATGAAGAAGTAAAGCAACAATTAGGTGGTTTACATTCAGCAAAATGTATTTTGTATAGTGTAGATTTTCAGGAAATTGAACATTATCAAGCTGAGGGAGCGTGGGAGAAGGCAGGTCAAGTGCTTTCAGAAGCAGCGCAATGTTTAGAGCGTGCGGGGGCTGATTTTATAATTATTTGTACAAATACAATGCACAAGGTAATCGATTTCATTGCTGCGAAAGTCGTAATTCCAATTTTACATATAGCGGATGCAACAGCCAATCAAATAGAAGAAGCGAGATTACAGAAAGTTGCTCTTCTTGGGACAAAGTACACGATGGAGCAAGATTTCTACCGAGCTAGAGTAGAGGGATTTGGCATTGAAGTGCTTGTTCCGCATGCGGAGGATCGTGCTGAGGTCAATCGTATCATTTATGAAGAATTATGCTTGGGTCGAATTGAACAAACGTCGAAGGACTATTTTTTACAGGTGATTAGAAACCTTGTGCAATCAGGAGCACAAGGAATTATATTAGGCTGCACAGAGATTGGATTACTTATTAAACAGGAAGATGTTAATATCCCTGTTTTTGATACAACAATTCTCCATGCACAGGCTGCTGTAAAGTTGGCTATTCAGAAGGGGGAGTAATATGCCTAGTAAAGTACGTGAAATGGGGGTTGTAATTGGTACGTTAGCAACAGGTGAGAAAAATTGCATTACGGATGTAGCTGGCGTATGTGTAGGGCATGTGACGCTCGATGAGAAAATTAATCGAGACGGCGCTTATGCATGTACAGGAGTAACCGCTATTTTACCCCATGGAGGAAATTTATTTCAGCAAAAGGTTACTGCTGCAAGTTATGTTATTAATGGCTTTGGTAAAACGACAGGGCTCGTGCAAATAAATGAGCTTGGGGTTATTGAATCACCAATTATGCTAACGAATACTTTTGGTGTTCCAGCTGTAGCTCAGGGAACGCTGCAATATATGCTAGATGCTAATAGTGAAATAGGGCATTCGACAGGAACTATCAATATCGTTGTTGGGGAATGTAATGATAGTTTTTTAAATTCCATTCGAGAATGTCCAATCACACCTGAGCATGCTGTAGAGGCGATTCGCAAGGCGTCAAATGAAACGGTAGATGAGGGAGCAGTGGGTGCTGGAAAAGGGATGATGTGCTTCGGCTACAAAGGTGGGATTGGCTCATCTTCTCGAATCGTAACACATGAGTCATCGAACTATACGATAGGCTGTATGGTCCTTAGTAATTTCGGGCAAAGCTCAGAGTTTTTAGCACATCAATATTTTACTGCAAACGCACAAAAAGAATCGACATTATCTCCGACAGATGGCTCCATTATTATCGTACTTGCCACAGACGCTCCGCTCAGTAGTCGTCAACTGAAACGTGTCATTAAACGCTGTGGTGTCGGCCTAGGACGTACAGGTAGTCATTTTTCACATGGCAGCGGAGACATTGTCATTGGCTTTACGACAGCCCACCATATCGCTCATAAATCAGATCAGCTTGTTGAAACACGTACACATCTACGAGAGGAACATCCTATCATGAATCAATTATTCGCTGCAGCTGCAGAAGCAACTGAGGAAGCCATTTTAAATTCACTATCACAGGCAAAGACAACAATTGGTCGTAATGGACATAAAGTTGAAGCGTATACATTTTTATGACTGCTTTGTTTAACTTGATTGTGGTTTTTATCAAATTAAAAGCGTATTCGAGAATTTTCGGATACGCTGGTTTTTGAGTGCGAATATATAAAAATCTACCTTTATAACGTTTCAATCTTTTGAAAGATCTCTATGTAAAGGATATCTAACCACTTTCACCTTTTAAATACAAATACCACGCATCTTCTCTATTTGCCTCGTTATCAGTTAGATGAATTGTTGATGAGAACCATTTTTTAAAGATTTTCAATGAGGTAGCTCTTTCTCTTGTAAATGGAAAATGACGTTTTGTTGAATCGGATATAATAGGCATTTTAGATTATTATAAACTTTAACAAATTTATCATCTGAAGCTTCTTCAAACATCACTGGTGTTTTCATTACAGCATCAAAATCACAAGAGGCTAGTTATGGAGCAGTTGAAGATAAGATAAAAAACACTGTAGTTTCGATTTATATGAAGGTCTATATTAGGGCAGATATTGAAGGCATTAAAAAGAGGTACTAATACGGTACCCCCACTAATCTGTATATGGTTTACTGCTACCCCCTCAGGAACTACACCCACTGGAATTATCGCGATTTTCTCATTAGATTCAGAATTATTCTTTTTAAATTAGAAAAACCTACGTATCCAGTAATAATTGCGTGAACTTAGCAAGTTTACCTTTTACTTCTTAACTGTGCGAGCAATCTAACAAATAGAATATCCGGGTTTTTCGAAATATATATGTCTCAGAGATTTTCTACAGCAGCTGACAAGTTTTGACCAAACAAGTTATAAGCTTCAGTGTCAGGAATTTCAGTGTTCTGTGAAGTAGAGATAAATTCATCAAACGCACGGTTTAGATCTCCCTGCATTATCCAACGAACCGTATTTGAAAAAATAGCTACTAAGTCGTCACTGATATTTTGGAGCAACGGATACTTTGTGAGTAGATTGGCAATTTGCGAGTCAATATTCAATGTTTTTGACGACAAAGGTCGTTTCTTTTTGATGTCTAAAAATAGCAATAGTAGCTGGTCATCCGGCTTATTTACGGCACGATACGCGATGATTTCCATTTCTGTTAACGAAGGATCATCTACATTACGGGTTTTATACCAAGATTGAAAACGTTTAATAATGCTATTGTAGTCTTTTCGTAGAACATATGGTATCATATCAGGAATTTTCAATAGTAAATACTTCATCGTTTCTTTTTTTATAAACTGAGATAAGTGTGGATAGATGGTCATAAGTATTTCAACGGTCATTTCAGCGCTGTTGTAGGCTCGATTTTTTTTTTGCGCAAGAACAAGCCAGTTTACAACGGGAGTGCGCAGTAAATCCAACTCCTTATCAGGATAATCGATTTGTTGGAACAGTTTCTTGGTTTTTTCGTGGGTTAATACATCATATAGGGTTTGCAGTTTTGCATAGTTTGTCAAGGTTTCCTTAAATATAATGGCTATCGTGTCGTTTATTCCGTTATAGTAGACAACATGAAGAAACTGTTCGTTTTGCGGGCTGATGGCTCCGCACTTATCAATCAGAAACGCGCGTGCTATATCGTCAAGTATACGGTCGCAAGTAATACGAGTAGCGTCTAACTGATACGAAGAAGATTTTGGATTCATATAGTATTTATGTAATGAGTCTGCGAGGATTCCGACACGGCTGGCATTACGAAAGTTTTCAATTGTAAACAGTGTATCTGCACCGTAGTGCATACTTGGCATACGTGAAAAATCAAACCTGCGTAAAACCGACACCTTGTAAAGTTTGCACCATACTGTCCTCATAAACTGATGATAATCAGAAAAATATGTGTTAAACATTTCTGGTGTATCTAATATGAGGTTTTGATCCAATCTTCGAACAGCAATGAGATCCTTGTTTGTTTCATCGATAAAATCATGTCCACAAGCGGCAACGTCGAGATTGTAATTTGATATAAATCGTACCATGTTCGTTAAGAAATTCGTTTTATATTCATCGTCTGCATCGAGAAAACAGAAATAATCGCCTTCGTCATAATTCTCAATGATTTCTGTCCAACTATGTCCTTTTTCATGAACATGATTCTGGTTGTTTCTAAGCGCAATAATTCGCGAATCTTTGGAAGCATATTGTTTTATGATTTCGCCCGTTCCATCTGTCGAAGCATTATCTAATAAATACCAAACCCAATTCTGCTCAGTCTGGGCAATAACGCTTTCAATCGCGCGCGCCATCGTTTTTTCTGCATTATAAGCATATGTGTAGAAAATACACTTTTTCAAGCAACATCATCCCCTAAGAATAAAAATATTTTCATAAAACGTTTTTTCCCCAGCTCCTATAGATTATGTGGGTTTATACAGAATGTTTCTTTGTACATTAAGAGACTTCTTGTAGTTACCACAAATGCGTGTACAATTTGAATCTGCCAACGTGCATGCGTCGGTTCTATCAATTTGGAAACATATCTTTTGGCGACTGCATTTTTTTACACTCCCTTATCAGCTAGGTAATTCGTCATATATTCTAGTTGCTTTTCAAAGCCCATAAAGTGGTTTGATTTGATGTTCTCACACATACGTTGCATAAAAGCGAACAAAGATTTTTCAATATCTTCAACAATTTCCGGTGCACGTTTGGAGAGGTATTCTGCCCGTGTTTGATACATCGCCAAATACTCATCAAGCAACTCCGGCGTCATCTGCTTGTTATGTATAAACGCCGTCATGTTGGACGAGTGCTTCCTAAAATAATACTTCGCGATATTCCACACAGCTATTCGCTCCGCTCGCTCAAATACCTTGTAGATAACGTGAATATCGTCCACCATTACATTGTCCGGGAATGACAGTCCCGTCCACAAACTGCGCCGAAAGATTTTGGGTGGTGGCGCGGCGTTGTAAAGGCGACGGTTTAATAACTCTCTTAATCCCTGTAATCTGTCAAAAACGAACCGAACATTGCAAATGAAGTTCGGCTCCAGCCTATCCCCGAAATCGTTATAGCTTCCACACATAGCAATGTCGGCATTCTCTTCGCGTGCAAGATCGGCGAGAAACGAGAGCATCGATGGCTCGCATCGGTCGTCGTCATCCACAAAAATAACATATTCGCCTGTAGCAGCAGCAAGACCGCTGTTGCGTCCAAACGATGCACCGATGTTTTGCGAAATTGTTAATAGTTTCACCCGCGCATCCACTTCCGCGTAAGCAGTACAGAGTTCCGCTGTACCGTCTGTTGAACCATTGTTGACTAGAATTAGCTCATAATCACTAAATGTCTGATTCCGTAGGGAGTCCAGCATAGCTGGCAGGTACTGCTCACGGTTGTATGTAAGCAATATAACGCTAATAAACGGCATAGACACCTCTCCAGATGTTAGAATTCGACGAAAAGCAAATCGCTTTCATCAATACCAAGCGCGATAAACTGTGTCCTGAGTTCTTCCCTCACATTTTGGTATCCGGATACAATCAGGATTGTTATTGGCTTGTCACCAGCTATCTTCTTTACAGCGGCAGGAAGGTAAACAGGAATTCCATCAGCTAACATTCTATTTTTTTGTACATCGTTGTCAAAAAAACCAGAAAAAGAAAGGTTGCTTGCCTCAAAAGCAGTTTTTAAATATAAACCAATATGGCCGGTCGGAGCAATATATATATGTCCCTCTTTTGCTGAAACTTTCCTGGCTATTTGCTCAATTATATTTAAGTTTTGCACTTGTAAACTGGCAAGGCCCGCCACAGTGCCCTCTGATAACAGCGTATCAATTACAGAACAGCCGTAGTCTTCCGAGCTCGTGTCCGTATCTTTCAAATCTTTTTGCTCCAAGTATCTATCTATCGCGGAGGCGCTTTCGGCTATTTGTTCGTTGCTTACGGTGCATAATGCAGCAATGAGTTGGTAACGAAATTGCTCCATATAGACGCGGACAAAACCGCGCTCTTGTTCCGTTTTTGCCACACAGCGCATCAACAACGTCAAGGAGTGCAACAGCTTGTAGCACTCCGAAACAGCCTTGGACGGGGGGATCCTTGAAATTGATGAAGAACGCACACGGTATAAGTAAACCAACATGTCAACATAGTGTACCGAGCGCGCCGAGAGCAAAGTACGGATAGATACGTAGACATCATGGTAAATACTTGCTGACGTCTTTAAACGTTTTATGGACGCATTATAATTCGCCCGTAATTTTCGCGAAAAAATCAGTCGCCACGTTGCTACATTAAATGGCTGTACTTCGGTTAGGTATTCAAGGGCTTGATCCTTATCTTGCCCGTTAATACGTTCAGTTTGATAAAATCTGTCAGTAAAATTGATGATACTTTCCTCTAAAACCGTACTGAACTGCCCGAATAGCACATCGGGAGCACTGCTTCGTAAAATATTTGCGATTTCGCCATACGCGCCCGGAGCTAACATATCGTCGCCATCTATATAATGTATATATTGCCCCAACGCTTTTTGGGTGCCGTATATGACCGCCCTGCCGATTATTGATTCACCGGTCAGCGCGTAATATCGTATCTGTTTATTATGCTTTGCGTATTCTCTGCAAATGGCATCACTTCTGTCAGTAGAATTGTTATTAACCAAAACGATTTCATAATCATCAAAGGGCTGATTAATGATACTGTCCAAACACGCACCAATATAACGCTCTAGATTGTATACACTTACGATAAAGCTTACAAGCGGTCTCTGCCCAGACATTTGCATAGTTACACCTCTTTAATGATTCATTTTCCATTATGACCGTTTATCTCTAAATACCTCAAATACCGTTCTATTCCCGTACGCGTATCTACGGACGGCGTGTAAGCCAGTACTGTTTTTATTTTGCTCAAATCCGGGCAGCGGCGTTGTGGGCTGTCTGTATTGTAATGTTTGTCTGTATGCTCACTAAATAAGATGCTCCCATTATATCCGAAGATGGAATTCCCAACGGAACGGTATATCTCCGCTAATTCTAGAATCGTCATTTCTTCCTTGTCGTTACCGATATTGAAGGTGTCGTATCGCGCGTACAACGCGCATTTTAGCGACGCGAGCGTCGTATCCGAAGAATAACAGAAAGTACGAGTCGCTTTACCGTTGCTGTACAAGACAATCGGTTCATTCTGCAAAATATTCATCGCAAAATCCGCCGGGGCGCGTTTATCATTTGTATGTAGTCCCGGTCCGAAGCTATTGAACGGCCGTAACACCGTCACTGGAAAGGCTTTCTGATAATGAAAATTATAACAGAGCGTTTCGGCATACCGTTTTGATTCATCATAGCAGGAGCGCGGTCCGGAGCTGTTAACGTTGCCCCAATAGCTTTCTGGCGTTGGCACCATTTTGGGATCAGGATCGCCATAAACCTCGCTGGTAGAGTAAAACAACAAATTGAAAATACCTCTGCCGCTGTAAAAGTTAAGCAGGCGCCGCAGCCCAACAACGTCGGCGTCCATCGTTTCGATTGGATGCATTCTGTAGTAAACGGGAGACGCCAGTGACGCCATATGAAAAATAAGGTCCGCGTCGCCGGCAAACGAAAAATCCTCCTGAATGACATCGCCCTCGCGCACCGTAAACAGGGGATGGCTTTCTATTGCGTGGACCCACTTGGGCTTTCCGAAAATATAATTATCAAGCGCGTATATGCGTTTTACACCAAGTATCTGCCCAAATTGGGCAAAAAACTGTACCAGCATAAATCCAAGGGAGCCAGCAAAGCCCGTTATTAATATTTTCCTTCCTTTCAAAGTGCTGCGCTCGTACTCTGTTAATCCATCCATGATGCGCTGCAAGTCCTCAAGTAGAATTCTGTTATCCGACATATTGTTCACCATTCCTTATCTATACCAAATGTTTTGCCACTCCAGTCCAATTAACGCTTAATTTTCTAAGAAATATCTGCAATCGACGAAGTGTGTATCCGAAAAGGTCTTATCAATTCCTTTAAATTCATCCCAAGCGGTCACAAGTGCGACCGTGCCGCAAGTTTCGCACACCTCGTACGCTGACTCACAATAAGTAATGGGAAGTCTGTACGTGCTTTGAAATTTCCGCATGGCAAGTGGGTCATAGGTATAGATATTAACATAACCGTCGCGTATCAATGTTCTGATGATCTTCACCGCTGGGCTGTCGCGGACGTCATCAGAGCCTGGTTTGAACGATAGACCGAGTATACCGATTTTCTCAGTTTTTTTGCCTGTCGCACGGGCAATTTTTCGAGCAGTCAGGTCTGGCATTTCGTTATTAAGAGAAATTACACCTTCCAGTATTCGCGGCGTGAATCCCCGGCTTAGTGCGATAGCGTCAAGGGCAGCTGTGTCTTTTGGCAGGCAATACCCACCGTAACCACAGCCGGGATAGATGTAGTTGCTAATTTCTGCGCCAGCAAACCGGCTGTCCTCATACAGAATGCGAAACGCCCTTGCCGTTTCGATACCGCCAACTGCATCTGCGAGTAGAGCCATCTCATTCGAGTAGCTGATTAGTGTTGCAAGCAAGGAGTTTGATAGATATTTAATAAACTCAGCCGTGTTAGGCTCTACAAAATGAAGCGGCGCGCCAAACGGCATATAGAGCTCCGCAAGCACACTCTTTGCTGTATCATCTTTCACACCGCAGACAATTCTGTCAGCGTTCATAAAATCATCCCAGCACCGACCCTCGCGCAAAAACTCCGGGTTTACCACAATCGGATTGTTTGCTCCCTTCGCACGGACATGCGGCGTAACTCGTTCGCTAAGCGTTCCCGGTGGAATCGTGGATTTTACGACAAGCACACAGGCTTGGGAGACTGTTTCAAGAACTCTGTCAATTGCAAATAGCAAATATTCCAAATTCGCGCTACCGTTAGGTAGACTCGGCGTTCCAACACAGAAAAAACAGATGTCGCTCTTATACGCCGCTTCAATTGCACTGTCCACTAAGGTGAATGCTTTTCCGAGATTTCGCGCAAGCGCGTCGTCCAATCCTGGCTCGAAAAAAGGGACTTTTCCGCCGGATATCACTGCACAGTGCTCTTTGTTAATGTCATATCCGTACACAGAAAAACCTTTGTCCGCAAAACCGAGCGCAGTGGTCAGCCCGACAAATCCAAGTCCAAATACGGCAATACGCATTTTCTTCTCCTCCTATCCCGCATACAATAGGGTGTCAAAATAGCCATTCTCATGTTCACAGTGCACAAAGTTATAATCATTCTAATTACCGAGTATGGTCCTCGGTAATTCAGAAACCTCTTCTAGATTATGGTATATGTAAATTGTAAGTTTTGGTTTGCCTTGCTTGATTGTTTCTGTGGAACCATGTAGCGTCTTCAATATCCATTTTAACTTCTTTCAGCAAATGTTTTTTTGTACCGAAAGCATAGCGACAAGTACAGAAGTCTCCCACCTCAATAGGTGGTAGATGAATGCGAATTTAAGCTATTTTTCAGCGGGTGTTCAAACGCCCGCTGAAATAAAGGAACTTAGTCTAAGAACGCCAAGTCCTGTGGCAACGATTGAGTGACCAACCTCGTGTAAAGCCTCCGGCGGATGTCATGGAATCGGAAAGGAGTTCTGAAATAGGATGTTAGCCTAAAGTCATCGCATCCATGAGATAACGGCTAACTGACCTACATCACGTAGGCCTAAACACAAAGACGATTCCGGACGCAATTATGCCGAGGCATAATTGATTGAAAGGTGGCAATGCACTGATAATCAAGTGAACTACCAGACCGTAGTATTCTTTATGCTAGTTACGCTATAAATAAGTGACGATTCCGCACAGTTTGTTGCATGATGAGTAAAAAGTAATTCGTTTCCGTTGGTACCAGTGTGACATTCTGATTGGTGGATAGCCGCTTTGCTATAGTTATCTTTATCATCCAGTTCATCATCATATATACGGTATCCTCTGATGGTTTAGACTATCTCAGCACGATCACCGAAAAGATTGCATGATTTAATCCATCCATACTTTCCACTTCGCATTGCCACTTGCCCAATCAGCTTCGAGTGCCCCTTTATCCCGAGCCGTATCCATGCAGGACCAGAATTTGTTATGCTTATATACACCGAGCTTGCCATCCGCGCTCAAGCGCTCAAGCGGGCCACGCTCAAAAATCGTTGAATCTCCATCAATATAATCAAAGACTTCGGGTTCCATCACCATGAACCCTGCGTTTACCCAAGCACCTTCTTCTTGCGCTTTTTCATGAAAGCCAGTTATTGTACCGTCACGATCATTGATATTGAGAATGCCAAACCGCCCAGCTGGTTGAATCGCGGATAATGTGGCTGTCTTTCCTGAGTTTTCATGCATTTGTACCAGTTTTGTTAAATCAATGTCACTGACTCCGTCACCGTAAGTCATCATAAATCGCTCATTGCCAATATAGGGCGCAATGCGCTTAATACGTCCACCGGTCTGTGTGTGCAACCCCGTATCGACAACGGTGACTTTCCATGGCTCCACATCGTTTGCATGTACAATCATCTTGTTCTCAGCTGTAAAGTCAAATGTCATATCGCTACGATGTATATAATAATTGGCGAAGTATTCTTTTATCATATATCCCTTGTAGCCGCAACATACTATGAATTCGTTGAAGCCGTAATGAGAGTAAATCTTCATAATATGCCATATAATCGGTGCGTCGCCGATCTCTATCATTGGCTTAGGTCGTAAATGCGTTTCTTCACTTATGCGAGTACCAAAGCCTCCCGCGAGAATTACTACTTTCATACAAACCTCCATTCCAGCCTTGGATCTAAAAGACCGAAAGCTAATCAGTGTTTTAGCTCCTCTTTAAATGCATGACAATGAAAACTCCAAAAGTTTGAATGTGGTCATAAGTCCTGAGGAACACAAAAAATTGCGACTTGTTTTTATTTTTGGAATGATACGGGGGACAGGTTTGAGTGGTGACCATGCCACTTATTGTCTGTCGAATAATGCCATATCTCATAGAAAAGCTATATTAGAAAAGGGAGAGTTTTAAAGTATACAGATTATCTGATTACCTCCTCTTTTTCCGATATTAAATACAATATGTCGATAAATATGCTGGTATGAGGTTCTGGTGGAAAGTTTAAATATCCTTAAATTATCTTTATGAAAATTTATACGATTTAGAATATAATGTGCAATTCGTCGTATGTCGACAAGCTAAAATCTGAGCTCAGATTTTAGCTTTGTTTATATAAGGTATGAATCGTTTCAATCCTTTTTTCGTACATGAAACAATGACGAATAGTTTGAACCCTTGCTTACTCCAAAAATCGATGTATTACATGTCGATGATCTTGTTCAATGAAATTATTGCGATGTTTAATGGTACAGCGTTTGGTTCTGATACAAATAAACGAAGAGGAATTAAGCCTCCAAATTTCCAGCGGTACTTGAAGAATACGGTAGTCGATGAAACGTGGCAGAAACAACAACGAACCCTAGTTGGACTAAGCGCTTTTAGAATATTTTCTTTTTGATTTGAATAAACTGGATATTATCGAAGGGGAATTGGAGATGTGAATGGTAAACGAAATTTCGTTGGATTTGCTTAAAAATAAACCTAATTACTTAGAGCTGATTATCGATAAATGCGCTGAACTTCTAAAAAAATCCGAAAGTATTTCTATTGTTTTATTTGGTGCTGGCGAGATCGGGGTTGAATACCTGAAATATTTCAGGGCTCGTCATATAACCGACAGGCTTCTCTTTTGCGATAATGATTCAAGAAAGCGGGGAACTCAAATAGAGGGGGTTCCTGTCATAAGCTTTGATGATCTAAAGACAAAGTATAGTGATAGTTTTATTCTTATTACATCATATCAATACAGTGAAGAAATATCTGTTCAATTAAAAGAAAATGAATTGCACCACAACCTGATTGAACATATTGTCGCATCAGACATTGCTTTTTATTTAATATTCCGGAATTACTTTGCGGTAGTGAGTATGAATAGCACTGATTTTAACACCGTTTACAACATGCTTGCAGATGAACAGTCCAAGCATGTTTTTTATGAACGAATCAATTATTGTATTACTGGGAACCGCGAACATCTGATTCCTTTGAAAAGCGAGGCTCCTCAGTATTTCGAATCCGATATAATCGCATTGTCTGAGGAAGAAGTTTTTGTTGACGGAGGGGCTTTTACCGGCGACACCCTAGAAATATTTCTTGAGCAAACGGGAGGAAAGTATAAGCGAATCTATGCTTTTGAACCGGAGGAACTTAAACATAAACAGTTTCTTGACAAGTTTGCACAATTGGAAAATATTGAGCTTATACCGTGCGGCCTGTGGAGTCAAAAAGACCAGCTCCTCTTCAATGCACAGGGGAGTGTAGCCAGCGGGTTAAGCGCCAACGGGAATATTGAGATTCCCGTTATATCTGTTGATGAAGCGCTCAAGGGGGAGCCCGTTACGTTTATCAAAATGGACATAGAAGGTGCAGAGTTAGAAGCGCTCAAGGGGGCAGAGCGGACAATAAGAGAATATAAACCAAAACTTGCTATATGCGTGTATCATAAACCGTTGGATATCGTACAAATACCTTTGTATTTAAAGCAGCTAGTACCAGAATATAAACTATTTATGAGGCATTACAGCGATGGATTTTGTGAAACTGTATGTTATGCTGTCACATAAGGAGAGGGATATATGCCGATTCTAAGTGTTATCATCCCTGTATATAATGTTGAATCGTATTTGGACGAATGCCTTCAAAGCATCTTAAATCAGGTTGATATCGATTATGAAGTTATATTAGTCGATAATGCATCAACGGATCATAGTGGCCGTATCTGTGATGCCTATGCAGCACGTTACCAACATATCAAAACAATTCACCTGGATGTGAATAGCCTTCCTGCGGGGGCGCGGAATGCAGGTTTACGGATAGCAACAGGCAACTATGTCCATTTTTGTGATAGCGACGATTATTATGTGCATGGGATATTTTTACAAATCAAAGATTTATTACAGTGTTCTAGTCCTGATGTGCTTATGGGGCGGTTTGTTTGTGTACCGGAAAAAGGGGCGTACATTACGAACGACGTCACTCCCGATCCAGACGTTTTTAAATGGTGTTGTTCAAGTTCAATGGCAGAATACCTTCTCAGTTTGCCTAACCTGTTATGCACCTCTTGGAAATTGATTGTAAAAAGAGAATTATTATTGGCTAACCGCATTACGTTTCCCGAAGGATGCCATTCGGAGGATGAGGAATGGTTTCCGAAAGTAATATGTTGTGCCAATACATTCGCTTTGCTGCATGAGCCTTTTTATTGTTATCGACCGAGAGCAAGCGGATCGGTAACGGCAACGAAAGAATATTTAAACAGCAAGTCTCATCTCATCGTAACTTTGCATTTACTGAGGTTTCTTCATGAAAAGAATTATGAAGATGCCCGGCGCGATCTCATTTATTCGCGTGTTGACTTTCTACTTGGCTTATTCGCAACGCGTTGCGATACCTTTTGTAGAAGGGAGTTACATGAATTAGCTGACATCATTGAAAAGAATATGGACATTTTTTCACTGGTCGGAAAATTGCCGTGGAATTATTATTTATTTGAATTGATCGATGTGTATGGCCCTTTTACCGGATTATGTATGTACCGTACACTGGTTGTAGAAACGACATTGGAATTGTTGTACGGTCAAGAGGACAAAGAGATGATTTATGTATTTCCTACAGGATATAGCGGCGAAGGCACAGCTAGAATCTTGCAGAACGCGGGGTACAATGTAAAAGGTTTTTTGGATAACAGCGAGCAAAAAGTCGGCTGTGTCATCAATGGACTTCCTGTAAGTTTGCCTAGTACACTAGAACGAATGTCGCCAGAATTCCGGGACGGTATATTCGTAATCGTTACAGTACAGAGCGAGCATATTGCACAGTTGATAAAGAAGCAACTGAGGGAGCTGGGGCTTCGTGATTTCCAATTTGCCAGCAGAATCTATTAGGGTCACCATACATTACTATTAGTTTAGCCTTAATGATACAATGTCATATCCGTTCCTCTGTAAATGATACATCATCATTTTAGTGCGTGAAATAATAAAAAAATATTATTTAGTTGGAAATTGGCTGATGGTAATTCAATTTCAGTCACAATTAACCTCCATTTTGAGCAATGTTTATTCAAAATGGAGGTTTTTTTTTATTCCTTTCGTCGTTTTTTGTTTTATTTAGTAATCTTCTAGTGCAGCTTTGAATAAAATTCCTAAATAAGTGAAAAAACATGGTTTTTCGACTTTTGGGGAATACAATTGACTGATTTTGTTTAAACGGAAGAGAATAGCTGTTATTTTGTCATGTTACCTTTTTTATCTAGTCAATGATTTTAAGGTATGCTAACATTCACTTAAAAAACTGAATTATCTAAAAATATTTTTCGGAAACCTAGAAATGGGGTGTGGACAATACAGTACGCCGTTTTTCAACCCATTGAACCAGACAATCGTTCGATGAAGGAGTCAACGCCAGCCGTTCGTGAAAATGGGGAGCCATTCATTCAAATCAGAGAAGATCACCCTAGAATATTTATTGAGCCCATTTATTATCGGCAAAAAATTCCTAATAGTTTACGCGCAATTTATTTACGTGAGGGTGCATATGAGCGACTCACACAAGCACTATTGTTGTTGCCTAATAATTATAGCTTTATTTTATATGATGGCTATAGACCATTTCAGGTGCAGCAGTACTTGTTTAGTCATTTTTCAATACAAATGAAGCAACGATTCCCTCATTTTACCGAACAAGAGATTGACAAAGAAACGCGCAAGTATGTTGCGTTTCCAAGCATTGATCATGCTCATCTTGCACCACATTTAACAGGTGGAGCGATTGATATGACACTAGGTGATGTAAACGGTCATGCATTAGATCTTGGTACCGGCTTTGATGAAATAAGTGAAAAATCTGCGACACGCTATTTTGAACAGCATCCAGAGGAAAATAGGGAGGCATGTGAGCATCGACGTCTTTTATATAACTGTATGACGATAGCTGGGTTTACGAATTATGCAGAGGAATGGTGGCATTACGATTTTAATAATGTTTCATGGGCAAGACGTGTAGGTGCACAAGAAGCTACCTATGGAGCTGTGGAAGGTAAGATAAAAAACAATGAAGTAAAGGAGTTTCGATTTCTATGAAGGTCTATATTAGTGCAGATATTGAAGGGATTACTGGCACAACCGCTTGGAGTGAGACGGAGCTAAACTCGCCAGATTATCAGTTTTTCCAAAAGCAAATGACAAAGGAAGTAGAAGCCGCTATAGAGGGGGCTATTCTTGGAGGAGCGACAGAAATTTTATTGAAGGATGCTCATGATTCCGCACGTAATCTTGATATTTCTAATTTACCGGTCAATTGCAAGGTCATTCGTGGTTGGACGTATGACCCGATGTGCATGGTTGCGGGACTTGATAATAGTTTTGATAGAGCGATTTTTATTGGCTATCACAGTAAAGGAGGAAGTGCGCGTAATCCTTTAGCCCATACGCTTTGTGTTTTTGCGGATGTGAAAATTAATGGAGAGTACGCGAGTGAATTTTTAATTAATACGTACGCGGCTGCTTTACATGGTGTTCCGGTTTCGTTTGTCAGTGGAGATGTGGGGTTAACAGAGGACATTCAATCGGTCAATGAGAATATCATCACATTTGCCACAAAAGAAGGAATCGGAAATGCGACCATTAGTGTAAGTCCACAGCTGACGATTCAAGAAACGAAACGACTTGTCGAGGATTCGATGAAGGTGTCACGTGAAGATTTACAAGTGACATTACCTGAGCGCTTTGAAGTGGAAATCATTTATCGGGATCATACACGAGCATATCGAAATTCTTTTTATCCGAATGCGACGTTTAAACCACATAATACTGTGGAATTCGTAACGGATGATTTTTATGAGGTGCTTCGAATATTACAGTTCTTAACATAAGTAGTGTAAAGGTAGGTGAATGGATGAAAATTAAAAATATTGTCGTAGGGAAGGTAAAGGCACCGCTACTAACACCGTTTAAAACAGCACTGAGAACCGTGCATAGCATTCACAATATTGTCGTTTATGTTCACACGGATGATGGGCAAATAGGGATCGGTGAAGCGGCACCGACTGCAGCCATTACGGGCGAAACTCTAGGATCTATTTCGTGCGCAATAGAAGAGTATATCAAGCCTGCCATTATCGGGATGGATATTGAAGAATTGACAGAAATCATGGAGCGAATCGACAGCAGTATTTATCAAAATACAAGTGCTAAAACTGCGGTAGATATGGCGATTTATGATTTATTTGCGAAACACTATCAAACACCACTCTATAAATTATTAGGGGGCTATCGGAAAGAATTAATAACAGATATTACGATAAGTGTAAATGATGCTGAAGAAATGGTGAAGGATAGTCTAGCTGCCGTACAAAGAGGTTTTCAAATTTTAAAAATCAAGGTGGGGAAAGATCCAGTAGGTGATGTAGAGCGAGTTGTTGCTATTCGTAATGCGGTTGGACACGCCATAACATTACGAGTTGACGCGAATCAGGGCTGGACACCGAAACAGGCAGTACAAATAATTGGCGCGCTTGAAGATGCAGGTGCAAATGTTGAATTGGTTGAGCAACCAGTTCATTGCCATGATGTAGTAGGAATGCAATTCGTGACGGCTAATACATTGACAAATATTTTGGCGGATGAAAGTGTTTTCTCTGCTAAAGATGCCTATGAAATTATCGAGAAAAGAGCTGCAGATATGATTAATATTAAGCTCATGAAAACTGGAGGCATTTATCAAGCTCAAAAAATTTGCCACATTGCGGAGGCAAATGACATCCCATGCATGATTGGTTGTATGCTTGAGACTAAAATTAGTGTAAGTGCCGCCGCACATTTTGCCGCATCGCAGAAAAATATCACGATGGTAGATTTGGACGGACCAAGTTTATGTTTGAAAGATCCTATTGCTGGTGGTCCGTTATTTGAAAATGATCGAATTAGGATGACGGAGGCAGTTGGGATAGGATTTTCAAGTTGAGGGGGTTAATGACTGACAATAACATTCGGGCTTTTTAGACAGTTATTTTCCCGCTTATATTTTTTAAAACGGGATATTTACTGTCACTTTATGTAGGTAAATAAGATTACTAGGGGGATGCAAATTATGAAGAAGTATTGGATGCTTTTCGTGTGTCTTGTTGTAATGCTTTGTGCAGCCTGTAGCGATGACTCTTCAGGTGAAAAAAAATCAGAGTATCGCGTTGTCTATTCAGGAGAAATAAAAACGCTAAATTATTTAAAGACTTCTGAAACCAATGAGTTTGCTGTAGCGGCGAACTTAATTGATGGATTAATTGAGTATGATAAGTATGGTGTTGTACAACCAAGCTTAGCTAAAGATTGGTCGTCAAATAACGATGCCACAGTGTGGACGTTCAAGCTGCGTGACGATGCAAAATGGGTTACAAATGACGGGAAAGAGTATGCGGATGTTGAGGCTCAAGACTTTGTAGATGGCTTACATTATGTGCTTGATGCAAAAAATGAATCTTCAACAGCGTGGATTGCTACGGTCGTAAAAAATGGGGAAGCATTCTATAACGGAGATATGACAGATTTTTCGAAGGTTGGTATAAAGGTAATCGATAAACATACAGTAGAATACACTTTAGAAGCACCAACACCTTATTTCCTTTCAATGTTGAATTATGTCTGCTTCTTCCCGGTTAATGGTAAGTTTTTAGCGGAAAAAGGTGATAGTTTCGGTACAACTCATGAAAATATCCTTTATAACGGTTCTTTTGTTTTAGATAAATTTGAACCGCAAAATGAGCGTGTACTTGTGAAAAACGATAAGTATTGGGATAAAGACCAAGTACTAATTGATCGTATTCGTTATAAATACAATAAAGAAGCGGCTACCGTAGAACCAGAATTATTTTTACGAGGAGAAGTCGATACAGCCAGTATTCCAACCTCTGTTATCGATGAGTGGTTTAAAGACGACAAGAAAAAATCACAAATACGTCAAACACAAAATAACTTCTATACGTATTTCTATGCATTAAACTTTAACCCGCAATTTGATACAGAATATGAGCCTGACAATTGGAAGAAAGCGGTTAATAATAAAGATTTCCGAAAATCATTGTTTCATGCGCTCGACCGGGTATCTGCAATGGTAACTTTAGAACCTTATAACCCAAAAGATTTGCTGAGCAACACCATTACGCCTAAAAACTTTGTCAATGTTAAAGGGGTTGACTATACACAGTTAGCACCATTAGCTGATCTTTCAAAAAACGACTCCTTCAATAAGGAGAAGGCATTGGAATATAAGGAAAAAGCAAAAAAAGCGCTAGATGGAAAAGTTACTTTCCCAGTAAAAGTGTTAATGCCTTATAACTCTGGTATGCCAGATTGGGCAAATCGTTCACAAGTGGTTGAACAACAGCTTGAAAAATTATTAGGTACTGATTTTGTTGACATTATCATAGAAGCAGGACCATCTACTGGCTTTTTATCAGAGGTTCGTAAACCTGGTAAATTTGCTTTGATGGAAGCAAACTGGGGTCCAGACTATGCTGATCCATCAACATATACGGATCCATTCACTGCAGACGGTACTTATAATAAACCAGAGCTAGCTGAAGGTTATACAGAAGCAAATGGAAAATCAAAATATCAAAACTTAGTGGATGAAGCAAAAGCGACGATCGATACAGCAAAACGTTACGAGCTGTTTGCTAAAGCGGAAGCGTTCTTAATTGATGAGGCATTTGTCATTCCTTATTCGGTAGGGGGTAGCGGCTATGTTGCCTCTAAATTAAATCCATTTGAAGCTCAATACTCTCCATTTGGTGTGACTGCAGAGAAATTTAAAGGTCAGCGAGTTTTAGATAAACCAATGAGTAACGATGAGTTTAAAGAAGCTTTAGCGAAGTGGGAGCAAGAACGTGCCGATGCGTTAGCTAAAGCAGCAAAATAAAAAAACTAAAAGCGCTGAGTATTTATCTTCATACAGAAGACTCTAAGGTGTGGTTTCTATTTCACCAACTGAATGAAGATAAAACCTCCGGCGGATGTCATGGATTTTGAAAAGTATTCTGCGAAAACGGCTAACTGACCTGCATCGGTAAAAACGCCACGTCCTATGGCATTACCGAAATGACCGACATCGTGTCGGCTCTCGTGCAGACCTGAGTACAATTAAAATCCGGACGTAATTACGCCAAGGCTTGAATTGATTCGAGGAGATACCGAATAATAGTCGGCATCTCCTTCAGTCTTTCTGAAGAAGGAGGATGATGTGATGCTGGGGTATATAGGTAAACGTTTATTACAATCAGTTTTAACGCTGTTTATTATTATTACGATTGTTTTTTCATTACTACGGTTAATGCCTGAAGAGGGTTATTTAGGAGCAGCTGCAGATAAGATGTCACCTGCTCAACAGGAGATATATTTAACGAATTTAGGTTTACGTGACCCGTTACTTGTTCAATTAGGAAATTTTTACGCGAATCTGTTTCAAGGTGATTTAGGTAAATCCGTTACATATCGAACAGATGTACCAGTCGTCACGATTATTGCAGATAAAATCTTGTATTCTTTGCTATTTGGCTTAGGGGCAGTTGCGTTATCTCTTTTACTAGGGGTTCCACTCGGAATATTGATGGCACAGATGAAGGGGCGCTGGCTGGACCGTTTAGGAACTGGCTATATTGTCATTGTAGTTGCAGTACCAGCCGCTGTTTATTATTTAGTGATTCAAATGTATATTACAGAAATTTTCCATTTACCAATGCTCTTTGATGAGTATAGGCCTGTTACTTGGATTCTACCACTTATATCAATGGCGCTAGCGCCGACTGCTTCCTATGCTATGTGGATGCGCCGTTATATGGTAGATGAATTAAATAAGGATTATATCAAACTAGCAAGAGCAAAAGGCGTTAAAGAGCGTACTTTAATGTTTAAACATGTACTACGAAATGCCTTTATTCCGATGGCGCAATATTTACCTGCAACCATTTTATATACGATTATAGGCTCCATTTATATTGAATCCTTATATTCTATTCCTGGGATGGGAGGCTTGCTTGTAGATGCTATCCAACGGCAGGATAATGCGATTGTACAAGGCTTAGTGCTTATTTTCTCTTCACTTGGAATTATCGGACTTATTTTAGGTGATATTGCAATGGCCATGGTCGATCCGCGCATTAAATTGGGGAAAGGGGAGAGTGTACGTTAATGGGAATGTATTCAGAAGAAATAAACAATATGTCAGACAGATCACGTGAAACATTGTTCGAGTTTGCAGAAGTAGATGAGCGCCAAGCTGAAGAAACAGCCTACTCTAATTATTCCTATTGGCGTTCCACATGGAAATCCTTTTTGAAAAATCGCATGGCTGTCTTTCTATTAGTGGGTGTGCTTATCATTGTAGGTTTCACCATTTTACAGCCGTATTTACCAGCGCAAAAATCACCGACTGAAATATATTTAGATGAGCAAACAGGGCTTCAAGCACGTAATATTGCTCCAAACGCTGAATTTTGGTTTGGGACAAATTCCATCGGGCAGGATTTATGGTCACGTATTTGGGCAGGGACAAGGACTTCGTTATTTATTGGCTGTGTCGTTGCTATAGTAGAGGCGATCGTTGGTATTACAATCGGTACAATATGGGGGTTTTCGCGTAAATTAGAGGTACCCATCACTCAGCTATACAACGTCGTTGATAACATACCGACAACAATCGTGCTTATTTTAATGTCCTATATTTTGCGGCCAAGTATTTCAACTATTATTATTGCCATGTGTATTACGGGCTGGGTAGAAATGGCGAGATTTATACGCAATCAAATTGTGATTTTACGCGATCGTGAATATAATTTAGCCTCAAAATGTTTAGGAACACCTGATTACCGAATTATAGTGAAAAATCTATTACCCTATCTCATTTCCGTCATTATGTTACGAATGAGTCTAGCTATCCCATTTGCAATAGGCTCAGAAGTCTTTTTAACATACATTGGATTAGGACTACCGATTAGTGAGCCGTCTTTAGGGAATTTAATCAATGAAGGACGCGTTCTAATGATGTCTCCAGAATTAAGATATCAGCTCATTTTTCCAAGTATTGTATTAAGCATCATAACGATTGCATTTTATATAATAGGAAATTCATTCGCAGATGCAGCAGATCCGAAAAATCACGTATAAAGGGGCCTGATGGAAATGACACAAACGAAATCGCCTATTTTAACCATCCATAACCTTGTCATCAAATTTACTCTTCGTGGTAGAGTGCTAACGGCTATTCGAAATATTTCTCTTGATTTATATAAAGGTGAAAGTCTGGCGATTGTTGGCGAATCTGGTTCAGGAAAATCCGTTCTAATGAAGTCAATCATGGGCTTGCTCGATAAAAATGGCTACATTGATCAGGGACAGATTATCTATAATCATCACAATATAGCACAGTTTAAAACCGAACGGGAGTGGCTAAGCATCCGAGGAAAAGAAATAGCCATGGTTACGCAAGATCCAATGACATCATTAAATCCACTTAAAACGATTGGTAAGCAAATTGAGGAATGCGTGAATTTACATCAACGTTTAAAGGGGAAAGCTGCATACGAAGAAACCTTAAAATTGTTAAAAGATGTAGGTATTCACGATGTGGAAAAACGCTATAAGCAATACCCTCACGAATTTTCCGGAGGCATGCGTCAACGAATCGTCATCGCAATTGCGCTAGCATGTAAGCCCCAAATTTTAATTTGTGATGAACCAACAACTGCATTAGATGTAACAATTCAAGCACAAATTTTACAGCTTTTAAAAAATCTTCAACAAAAATATGGACTCACAACCGTTTATATAACGCATGATTTAGGCGTTGTAGCGAAGGTTGCCGATCGTATTGCAGTCATGTATGCAGGTGATGTCATCGAAGTGGGTAAGACACATGAAATATTCTTTAATGGCAAGCATCCCTACACTTGGGCACTTATTTCATCATTGCCGCAACTAGGGTCAAAAGGGGAGCAGCTTTTTTCTATCAAAGGTACTCCACCAAATCTTTTTCAAGAGATTAAAGGAGATGCTTTTGCACCTCGCAATCAATATGCGTTAAAGATTGATTTTGTCGAGCGTCCTCCATTTTTTAAGGTGAGTGACACACATTATGCTCGTACATGGCTATTAGATCCACTCGCTCCAAAAGTAGAGCCTCCTGAAGCACTACAAGCTTTTTTTGCGGAAGGGAGACGATTCGCGCATGAATCATAGAGATGTATTAGTAGAAGTTAAAAATTTAAAGGTTGTTTTTGGTAAAGGCAAACATAAATTTACAGCTATTGATGATGTTAGCTTCGATATTTTTAAAGGCGAAACATTTGGTTTAGTAGGTGAATCAGGTTCTGGGAAAACAACAATTGGTCGAGCGATTATGCGCATCAATGAAGTGACCGAAGGGCAAATTCTGTATCACGGTAAGAAACTAAATGGCAAAATATCGAGAGAGTGGGATCGAGAAATCACTCAGAAAATCCAAATGATTTTTCAAGATCCTATGGCATCATTAAATGAACGCGCTAAAGTAGACTATATTATTTCAGAGGGTCTTATTAATACAAAAAACTTTGAAAATGAGGCTGAGCGTCAGCAAAAGGTACGAAATGCACTATTAAATGTAGGATTACTACCGGAGTTTTCTAGTCGCTTCCCACATGAATTTTCAGGAGGGCAACGTCAGCGTATCGGCATTGCACGTGCTCTAGTAATGGAGCCAGAATTTATTATTGCGGATGAACCAATTTCCGCATTAGACGTATCCATTCGTGCACAAGTATTAAATTTATTAGCAAAGCTACAGCAGCAAAATGATTTAACGTATTTATTCATTGCGCATGACTTATCAGTCGTCCGATTTATTACGGACAGAACGGCTGTTATTTATAAAGGTAAAATCGTAGAGCTAGCGGAAACAGAAAAGCTGTTTGCTCATCCTGTTCACCCCTATACAAGGGCATTATTGTCGGCAGTACCTGAGCCGAATCCTTATAAGGAGCGTGATAAAGTCGTAGAAATCTATGATCCTTCACAGCACCGCTATGATATTCAACCACCGTCATTTTACGAAATAGAGGAAGGTCATTTTGTATTGGCAAATGAAGAGGAATTGGAAAGATACCGAACTTCACTAAAAACGGAGGTGCGTAAATGATTTCTCCAAAGGCATTGAAAAAAGGTGACACAATTGGTCTTATTAGTGCTTCGGGTGCAACACCACCTGAAAAATTTCTCCCAGCAGTTAAAAGCATTGAAAAGCTAGGTTTTAAGGTTGTTACGGGGGAAACTTGCAGGGCAAGACATGGCTACTTAGCAGGCTCTGATGAACTAAGAGCCGCTGATGTGAATCAAATGTTTAGGGACACTAATATTGACGGCATCTTCTGTATACGTGGAGGTTATGGAGCGACGAAAATATTGCCGCTTCTGGATTTCGATATGATCAAGGCAAACCCAAAAGTATTTGCTGGCTATAGCGATGTGACGGCATTACATATCGCTTTTAATCAAAAATGTGGCTTTGTCACATATCATACACCAATGCCCTCTACAGAATTTATTCGATCAGAGATGGATCCATATACTTGGAATTCCTTTATTAAAAGTGTAACGGCAACAGAACGTTTAGACTACGGCCTTGAAAATCCACCAGGACGGACAATGACAACGCTTGTAGATGGAAAAGCGACAGGGCAACTTATTGGTGGGAACTTAACACTAGTGACCGCATCTCTTGGGACACCTTATGAAATTGAAACAAAGGGCAAAATATTATTTTTAGAAGATGTAGACGAGAGTGAGCAACGCGTTGATCGAATGCTTACGCAGCTAAAATTAGCAGGCAAACTAGATGATGTGGCAGGTATTTTATTAGGAGCATGGACAAATTGCGGCCCTGAAAGTCCAAAACATCCAGAGCATAGCCTATCCCTACAAACTATTTTTCAAGAAATTTTAGGTCCACTCCATAAACCTATCATCAAGGACATAGCTTGTGGTCACTGTTTACCAACGATGTCACTGCCACTAGGTCGAACTATAACGATGGACACAGAGAATCAGACGATAAAAGTTATAGAGTAGGTGAAATATGAGGCAAACAATCACACAGCTTCTTCAAAAAGCTCCCTATCATGTGCGTATGTATGTGAAAGATTGTAAAACGGAACAATTTTTCATTCGTGAGAAACTAGAAGAAACGTTTTCTAGTGCTAGCTTAATCAAGGTGCCTATATTGCTTGCTGTTTTGAACTATTTAGAAAGTACCAACCAATCTTTAGAGCAAGAGGTTAACATAGCACCGGAAGAATGGGTTGATTTTAGCATTATTAGTGAGCAGCGTTTAGAGCAAAGCACCATCTATGAGCTTTTAGTATGGATGATTATTACGAGTGATAATACAGCAGCAAATGTACTAATCGATTTTCTAGGAATGGATGCACTCAATCAATACTTTCGTCAAATTGGGCTTGTGCAAACAACCATTCAACGTAAGATGATGGATGTTGAAAGGCTTGCACAAGGCTTTGATAATACAACGACTGCAAGTGATATGGCACAGCTATTTACTCGAATTTATCGCAGGGACTTATTATCACCAACATTTAGTGAGCTAACGATAGATATTTTAAGGCGTCAACGTATTCACGAATCATTAACGCGTTATTTAGTAGATGATGTGAAGATTGCTCATAAAACAGGTGGTCTTGAAACAGTAGATCATGATGCAGGGATTGTATACAGCAGCTCGGGGGATTATCTTATTGGCGTTTTCGTAACAGAGGTTACGAATAATGATCTTGCAAGGCAGCTAATTGGTCGTATTTCCAAAACTGTTTACGAGAGCTTGGTGAAGCGGAAGGAGTTGATAGAATGAATGCTATTGTGAAATCAATGATTGCCAATTTACATGCAAAGCCGGATGAAGCCTCCGAATTAGTGGATGAAGTACTATACGGAATGACGGTTCAAATCATGGAAGACATAGATGAGCGCTGGGTACGCATCCAAACCGCCTATCACTATGAAGGTTTTTGTCAAAAAGATAACTTCATCGTTGATAAAACAAAAACAGATACTTGGCGACAAGAAGCAAATCATTTTATTATCCAAAGCTTCGCTGATGTTTTGCAGCAACCTCGAATTCAGAGTGCGAAAATGATGACGCTCGTTAAAGGCTCCATCATCTGTTCAATCACTATTGACGAGCTAGATCCCAAATGGGCAGCAGTGCAATTAGTGTCGGGGGAGATTGGTTATGTACGTAAGAAATGGCTACAAGAAAAGATTCCAGAAAACAGCTTATCCGAGCAACAATTACGAGAAAATGTTGTCCAAACAGCGCTTAGCTATTTAGCAACACCCTATCGCTGGGGAGGAAAATCGCCGCTAGGTATTGATTGCTCGGGTTTATGTTCAATGGCCTATATGCTAAATGGGGTAACTATTTATCGGGATGCAAAAATCGTAGATGGATTTCCAATCAAGGAAATATCTTTAGAGCACATACAAAAGGGGGACTTATTATACTTCCCAGGACATATTGCCTTATATATAGGGGATCACCTTTATGTACATTCTTCGCTTGGTGGGAACGAGGTGACTATTAATAGTCTGGACGAACAGCATGAGCAATACCGAAAAGATTTGGCAACCACCATTACCGCTGTGGGCAGTTTATTCTGTAGGTATACACATTAATTTAAATTTATTCTTTTATAAGATAAAATCTCCATGTCCAAAATTGCACATGGAGATTTTTTTCATTAATATTTATAAATATTTAATTGTTGACCGGCTTCAATTCTATCAGATCGAAGCTGATTCCATTGTTTAATGGACGTAACTTTAACATTATGAGCCTCTGCAATATGCATAAGAGAGTCACCATCAGCTACGGTAATTGTCTTTTTATCTTTGACGGGGCTGTCATACTGTTGTAAATCATACTTTGCTATTACTGCATTAAGTTTTTCGTTGTATTGTGAATCTGTTGCATAGGAGCCTGTTAAAAACTTCGTAGCATCTGTATAGGACTTCGTATTGCTTTTAAAAACGCCTGCATAGAAATTTTTGTTCCATGAAACCCCATTACGCATTAATTTCACATAATCTTGAATGGAAGCTTCATAGGAAGGATATTTGCGAAATTCAGCCATTACCCTTGTCATGTTACCCGAACCATCATCTTCAGATGTTTCCAATGTAACGGAGTTATTTTGGTAACTACCTTTCATACCAAATAAATTATTATTTGGAGCAGATCCAAGACCACTTTGTCCATGTTCACTTTCTAAAACGGCTTGCGCAATGATAATTGATGCGTACAAATCATTTTCGGCACCTTGCTTCCGAGCAATTTCAGCGATAGAGCCAATGAACTCTTCTACACTAGGATTTTCAACAACATTCTCAGGCTCTACATTCTCATTCGTATTGAATAGTTGCGTCACCATAAAAAACGAAATACAGATAACAATAACAGCAATCATAAGGCCTTTAAAAAAATTAATGATGTATTTCATTGTTGATTGATGTTGGGTATAACAACATCTTCCTCCTTTCTTATTTCCATAACGAAGTTCATATTAAGAGTTTTATATAGAAAAAAAGTCAGTTTACTTTTATAGAGTACATCATAAATAGAACGAAAAATCCTTTATTTAGTTCCTTAATTACCAGCACCTTTTAGAAATAAAAGGTCATTAAAATAGCAATAGCTACTCAAAAAAACAAAAAAATGAGATATTAACATTGATGAGGCTATACATTTTGAAGGGACCTTTATTGAATAATAGTTTTATTATTCAATAAAGGAATACGATTTTCTATGGAAATTATGAGGCAAATAGAGTAGAGCGTCAAGAGGACCAAAGTTATGATGTAGAACAAAAAAATAAGTTTGAAATGACTTTAGTTAGTGAAAAATAAAAAGGAACATAGTGAATCTAAAAAAAGAGATAGTTCTAGACCTACAATGTTTAACGTATATGAAATGAAGAGGGTTAAAATAGTAGTTTATTTCTATATTCAAACATTAAGTTAATATACATAGTACGTTCTCAAAAAATCAAGAAATGCGGGTAAAGGGTTTAGTTGATTGTAGTGTAGGAAAAGCTTTGCTCTGTTCGAAAGCGAAGCGACAGCAACACTGTTTTATCTGCGCGAAAGCGAAGCGACAGCAACAAATGTTTTCTGTAGCGAAAGCGAAGCGACAGCAACAAATGTTTTCTGTAGCGAAAGCGAAGCGACAGCAACAAAGCGCCCAGTGGGATCGGAAATCAACCACTCGATTTGCCGAAGAACCATTTAGTCGGTGAATAATGATAGTAATACGATGTCTCTCTAAAAAAGGAGCTTATACAATGATAGCATTTGACCATGTCACAAAAAAATATGTAAATGACCAAGTCGCAGTGAAATCTATTAATTTAGAGATCAACAAAGGAGAATTTTTTGTTCTTATTGGACCTAGCGGCTGTGGAAAAACAACATTATTAAAGATGATTAATCGTTTAATTCCTTTAACAGAAGGAACCATCCGAATTAATGGTAAAAGAATTAGCGATTACAACATTCATGAGTTGCGATGGAATATCGGCTATGTTCTTCAACAAATTGCACTTTTTCCCCATATGTCGATTGAAGAAAATATAGCTGTTGTTCCTGAATTGAAGAAATGGAGTAAACCTCAAATCCAGCAAAGAGTGCGTGAACTATTAGATATGGTTGGACTTGAACCGGATAAATATAGTCAGCGCAAGCCCAAAGAGCTTTCTGGTGGTGAGCAACAAAGGGTAGGTGTTGTTCGTGCTTTAGCGGCTGATCCCGAAATCATTTTAATGGATGAGCCTTTTAGTGCTTTAGATCCGATTAGCCGTACAAAATTACAAGATGATCTTCTTGAGCTTCAGCAAACGATACAAAAAACAATCGTTTTTGTTTCGCACGATATGCAGGAGGCCATAAAATTAGGTGATAGAATATGTGTAATGAAGGATGGAGAGATTGTACAGATTGGTACTCCACATGAAATCCTACAAAATCCCGTTAATGCTTTTGTTCGCGAATTTGTTGGGATAAAGGAGTATGAGATAAATAATTTCCATATCCAAACGGTAATTGAACCAATTGCTGATGAGGCTATTCAGAGCAATCAAGAGAACACTATTTCTTACAAAGATTCTTTACAAACCATTCTACAAAAATTAGCTCTTTATGAATTTTTAGTTGTGGAAGATAAAGGGAAAATAATTGGTGTTGTCACAAGAGCATCTATGCTTCTGTATTTAGCGCAAGATTCCCTAGAAAGAGGTAATCAAAATGGCTAATTTTATTGAAGTGTTTAGTGAACGAAAAGGCCAACTGTTGGCATCTTTATTAGAGCATATTCAAATTTCCTTTATTGCACTATTCCTTGCAGTAGTCATTGCTATTCCTCTAGGCATCTATTTAACAAATAAAAAGAAAATAGCAGAAAGTATCATTGGTATTAGTGCGATTTTACAAACAATCCCTTCATTAGCATTATTAGGGTTGTTGATTCCGTTGTTTGGCATCGGCAAAGTACCTGCAATTATTGCCTTAGTTGTTTATGCACTCCTCCCGATTTTACGTAATACATTTACTGGGATAAATGAAGTAGATCCGTCTTTAAAAGAGGCAGCGATGGCTATGGGGATGAATACGCGAAAGCGATTAGTGAAAGTAGAATTGCCTCTTGCTATGCCTGTTATTATGGCGGGAATTAGAACAGCCATGGTATTAATCGTTGGAACGGCAACTTTAGCAGCATTAATCGGGGCGGGAGGATTAGGGGATATCATTTTACTTGGTATTGATCGAAATAATACAGCTCTTATAATTTTAGGTGCTGTTCCTGCAGCGTTTTTAGCATTGGTGTTCGACTTCTTACTGAAAAAGCTAGAATCACTTTCCTTTAAAAGCACGTTTACGGCATTGAGTATGCTAAGTGTTGTGGCCGTATTAATGATTATCTTCCCGCTACTAAACTTCAAAGAGAAAGAAGAAATTGTCATTGCAGGGAAGCTTGGCGCTGAGCCTGAAATTCTAATCAATATGTATAAATTGCTTATTGAAAATGAAACAGACTTAAAGGTGCAATTAAAACCTGGGCTTGGTAAGACCTCATTCGTATTCAATGCACTTAAATCTGGTAGCATCGATATATATCCAGAATTTACTGGAACGGCAATTTCAGAGTTTTTAAAAGAGGAAGCCATCAATAATAATCAGGAAGATGTTTATAATCAGGCAAAAGAAGGAATGAAGAAAAAGTTTGGCATGGTGATGCTTAGTCCGATGAAATATAACAATACGTATACACTGGCAGTATCAAAGCAAATGGCTGAAACCTACCATTTGAAAACAATCTCTGACATTAAACCTATTCAAGAAACGATCAAAGCCGGTTTCACATTGGAATTTAATGATCGAGAAGATGGTTATTTAGGAATTCAAAAGCGTTATGGTATTATACTTTCCAACATAACAACGATGGAGCCAAAGCTTAGATATCAGGCGATCGAATCAGGAAATATTGATGTATTAGACGCTTATTCAACAGATAGTGAAATCAGACAATATCATCTACAAGTTTTGGAGGATGATCAGCAACTATTTCCGCCGTATCAAGGCGCTCCTTTACTAAGAAAAGAGACATTAGAGAAATATCCTGAGGTTAAAACTGCCTTAAATAAGCTGGCAAATCAAATAACAGATGATGAGATGCGTGAAATGAATTATCAAGTAAATGTTAAAGGTCAAAATATAGAGGACGTGGCACGCGAATATTTAATAAAGGCAGAATTGTTGTAAGACGAAAATAATATGATACAAATAGCTAGAAAAGAGATGAATATCTTTTATCTAGCTTTTTTGTTACGTTTTTATCACAGATTTTGAAACGGGTGGTGATGTGATAGCGCTATGTTTATCCGTGAACGCGTGACGCAGCTACAAATCGTCAAGGTGAAAATACGAGATTAACATACGACTATTTTCATAGGTATATGTTACTTATTTTCTGACAACGAATAGCTGTACATTTTTTTTAGTTCAATTTTAATTATTATTCTATGAAAATAACTTAACAAAGATTGGAAATGAAAAATAATGGAAATTGAAAAATAAGATTGAATTATTCAATAAACAATATTTGGATGGTCATTACTTCAATAGTACAATTTCTTCCAGGGTAAGTTGTTTCGGAGCTAAATGTGGATTAAAATGGATATCAGCTCGAAAAAATTGCCTTTATATTCTGATTTTAGAGTTGAGCTAAAAATTTTTAAGATACACCTTGGAGGAAAATATGAAAAAGAGTTTATTTTTAATGTCTTCGCTAATTTTATCAACTTCAATTATTCTTGGAGGTTGTGGTAAAAGCGCGGATGAAACAAAAAAAGACGATGAACCGAAGAAAACACAGGAGGAAAAAGGACAGGCGAAAGATAAAGATAAAGTCGAAAAGGAAGAATCTAAAAAAGATCAAGAATCCATTAAAGGTTCAGCAGACTTTGCTTCTTTAATTTCATATATGGAAAAGGAAACTCAAGGGAAAACGAAAGTCCTTTTTGAAAATAATGAATCGCAAGTACATAAAATGGAGAAGGTCTCAATTTCGCTTGATGCCTATTCCGTTGTAGAATTAAAGGATTTCCACACAGATTTTAATATTCCATTTGGAGAACAAACTAACGGCGGTGTTATTTTAGCTAAATATACAGTGAAGAATGATATGGATAAAGATGTTTATTATATGCCTAGTTTAGATCTTACATTTACAGGTGCAAATAAAATTTATACGAATGACAAGGATTTAATTCCGGAAGAAAGTCAATTACCAACAAAACTAGGCTACAAGACTGATTATTTGTTAAAAGCAGGTGAAGAGATAACGGGGTATATCGCTTATCCATTCGGTGAAACAGATTTAGCAAAAATCAATGAATTAGGAACAGTAACGGTAGAGGTTCCAAAACCGTATACTGAAAAAGAAAATTATAGCTCTACGCTCGGTTCAGATGGAAGATTTAATCTTGCTTTAAATAGGGATGGTTCGAAAAAAGTAGCAAGTGATTCGTCATTTTATCAAGATAAAGTAACATTGGACAATATGGGTGAAAAGAAGATGTTGAAAGAAAAAAGCGACATCAATGAAAGTAAGAAAATAGGAGATGTAAATGCTATTCTAGAAGGGTACCAGTTTACACAATTCACACCTAATGAGGTGGAAGCTCCTCGTTTCTCTAATTTCACGAACGGTGTCACTTTATTAACAGTGAAATTTAAGCTAGAAAATAAAGCGACAAGTGAAATTGGCTTATCTGCGATGACTTCGAAGTTATCAGTTAACGATGGCATGCAATATTCATTAAGCGAGGGTATGCTATTAAATTACAAGTATAATGACGTCATTAAAGCTGGCGAAACTGGCGAGCTATTACAAGTATTTGCTTTAGATCAAGAACAATATGAGAAAATATGGAAAGATAAAAGCTTTGAAGTTGAATTAGGTCCTATTCGAGATAAAGATGTAAAGGATACTTCAAAAGGTAAAAAAGAAACGTTTACTTTACCTAAATAAATGGCAGGAGCCCTCTCACAATTTGAGAGGGCTTAATTTAATTTACCATCCTTTTAGCCCTAATCCTTTGCGATGGGACGATTCTAGCATCACGAGTTTTTCCTCCCATTCAGTACATTTCTTCTCCCAATAATGGAAAGGAAGGATAGTAGGGTCAATTTTTCGCAATTTAGTCCTTAATTGATGAGGGATGGCTAGTATTTCATCACTAAACTTCATTTCCTCTTTATCTCGAAAATTATTATAGTATTTCACAATTTTATTGACGAAACGTTTATAGACCTCCAATGAATGACAAAAAGCCTCTATTGATGAATTTACATAGATGCTTTCTAAGTTTTCAAAATGGCTATAGTCAATTAAAAAAATTTCATCACTAGTGTTACTGAGTGCAAAATATTCATGATCGGTATGCTCTTTCAACAGATAGAAATCCTCAAACAGTAAATAATTCGGTAGTTTATTGATAATATCTGCATAGTACCAATCGCTTTCAAGTTTCTTTAAAGGTTCCTCCTCACCAGCTTGTTCTAAATATGATATTTCTGCTTTTAATTTCGTTTCTAAAAGTGAGTAATAACTTCTCAAAAAACCTTTTGTTATCGATAAAAATTTATATTTCTTACGAAACTTTTCAAAGTCATCTCCAATATTTTTTACTAAAAAATCAATTGAAGTTTGAGAGATTCCTTTCTGGTCCATTTGCAAGATCGCTCTGTATGTAGGTAAAGAATCCAATTGTATAGCCTTCCTTTCAAAGTTATTGGTGATGGGCTAATATTATTATACTGAATTTAGTCTGCTATATATAAAGATAAAATAAATAACGATTGCCTTATATATTTAATATAATTGACGCTATCAATGAAGACCTATACAATAAAAAAGACCGTCCGGACGGTTTTTTTATTGTATAAGGAGGCAATTGTGTGTCATCAAAAGCAGATTTAAAACGATTACATATTATTGAAGCGGCGATTCAGTATTTAAAAGACAATGATTTAAGCACGTTAACCTTAGATAAAGTTGCTGATAGGGCGAACATTAGTAAAGGTGGTTTATTGTATCATTTTAAAACGAAGGATGCACTTCAATCAGCAATCGCTGAAACGATTTTAAACGATGTTGTACAATTTTATGAGCATCAAGCAAGTCTTGAGCAAGGGAAAGGTAGATTAACGAGAGCGTTTATTTTAGCTTCCCAAAAAGATCTAGCAAATGGGGGATCCTTAAATATTGCGGTTCAACTATTGCAAAATGACCACTCATCCATCTCGGCCGTTTATGAATGTTTACTAGAGGAATTGTTTCAGGATGGCTTGGACGTTTCCGTTGTTCATCTAATTCGCTTAACGATTGATGGATTGTATTATTCAAAACTGCTAAATATCGCACCGATTTCCGCTAAGGAAACAGAAGGTGTCTTTGAACAATTAATGCATATGACAAGGAAGGACTAACCTACATGAGTGCTTTTGGTTTTTTATTCATTTCCATTATTTCAGAGGTTTTTGCTAGCTCGATGCTAAAACTTACAAATGGCTTTAAACGAATACTACCATCAATAGGTGTAGTGCTTGGATATGGAACAGCTTTTTATTTTCTATCCTTAACATTGCAATCTCTCGCAATTGGTACAGCCTATGCAATATGGGCAGGAGTTGGGACGGCACTGACTGCGATAGTTGGTGTGGTCTTTTATAAGGAATTATTCAATCTAAAAAAGCTGATGGGTATTTTATTTATTATTGTCGGTGTCATTATATTAAACCTTGCTGGTAGCGGACATTAAGGAGGAATTTGTCAATGAAGGGTTATTTATTTTTAGCGTTATCCATTGTCAGTGAAGTATTTGCAACAACGATGCTTAAGTTTTCAGAAGCATTTACAATACTTGGACCCTCGATAGCTGTCGCATTCGGATATGGCATTTCGTTTTACTCATTATCCCTATGCTTAAAAACGCTACCATTAAGTCTTGCTTACGCCGTTTGGTCAGGTATAGGTACAGCATTAACGGTCATTGTTGGAATCGTTGTCTGGGGAGATATGTTTAATCTATATTCAGCAATCGGAATTACACTAATTATTGGTGGTGTTATTCTTCTAAATCAGGGAGATCAACATGATGCGACTACATAGGCAAACGTTCATTTTTGGACGTTTGCTTTTTTAAATCCTGTAATTGAAATAGCTCTTTACTTAGTCTCCCCATTCATTTAAAAACCAATTTTATAGTGATTCTTTTCGAAAAAAGTCGTCATATTCCTAATGGCTACATATTATAGCGAGAAGGTGTTAAATACTTTTGTACTTGTGTTTATGGATCGCTCAATGAGGAGGGCTGGGGAAATGAATAAGGAACATAAAAAAAACCATTTTCTATGTGAAGCGCTCTATGATATAAAAGCACTCCAGGATATGATAAAGGATTTTCATTCTAAATATTTTGGTCAGCTGCTTGTGAAAATAGCGGGAAGTGATACAATTCCCTTTTTTTTAATAACACACAACGGTACACATTTAAGGTTAATGGATACTGTAAAGCAGTTTGAAACAGAGTTTTTTCGCATAGAGGCCATTGATAGAGAAAGTTGTCGAGGAACTGTGTCGCTTTTGCGAGCCTATGATTATGAAGGACATGATACGAATTTGATAGCAGAGGTTGTCCGATTAGAGCGAACATCCTCAGAAAAATCCATTGAATTAAGTGGGATATCTGCGATTCAGTTATTAAAGCCTGACATGTTAAAAGGGAAATTTATCATTGAACCTAAATGGTGATGCAATAGTAACCTACTAAAATAACAAAAAAATTAGAGCATCTGTCTAGGTGCAAGTTGTTTTCATTGAATTTATTAGAGAGAGAATCCTATGAAAGGAAGAGATTAATGAATGACAATTATCGGAATGTTACATCATCGTCTAGATCCTCGAACAGTTATTAAGTCATATGCATATGCGGCCGTTGCAAAAGCAGAGGGGGCTCAGTTTTTTTACTTTACACCAAGAAGCGTTGATTTTGATAAACGTTCCATAAGAGGTAAGGTATATGAAAATGGAGATTGGCATGAAAAAATGATGCCATTCCCAGATGTTATATATAATGCAGGGAGTCCAGAAAAATTATCGGTATCAAAGGACATTATTGAGAAGTTGAAGAAGGAAATACCTTTTACAACGTATTCTATAGGGAATAAATGGAACGTTATGAGGAGACTGAAAGAAGCAAAGGAATTTGAGAAGTATTTAATTCCCTCTGAAGTTGTGGAAAATGTTGATTTACTCCATAATTTTATGGCTTATTATAAAAAAGTCGTATTTAAACCGATAGATGGACGGAAGGGAAAAGGGATTTATTTTATTTCGAAATCAGGTAGAACTAACTTTGAGGTAAAGAAGGATAGGGAAACTACTGTTTATTCAAAGTCACAGTTAGATGAATTAATTAAAGGGCAACTTTCAACAGGTACTTATATCGTGCAGCCTTATATCCAATCCAAAACAAAATCAGGTCAAATATATGATTTTCGTCTTCATGTTCAAAAAAATGGTGAGGGTGAATGGGTGATCACGACGATTTATCCACGAATTGCACCAAATGGCTCGATTATACCGAATATTAACAATGGTGGTTTTACGAATTATTTAGATCCTTTTTTAGAGCAGGAATTTAAAGAAGAAGCTTATGATATTCGTCGGATGTTAGAGCATTTTTCCTTGTCACTAGCACGACATTTAGATGAAATTCAGATGCTGCAATTTGGAGAAGTTATTGATGAAATTGGCATTGATATCGGTTTAGATGATCAAAGGAAAATTTGGATGTATGAAGTAAACTGGCGACCAGGTTGCCCTCCTGCTTTTTATTTAGAATTAGATGTGGTGATCAATACGATCAGGTATGCAATGTACCTTGCTAACAACCAGAAACAAATTAAAAGGGAAATTAGGCAACTAAAGAAAAATAAAGGTATAAGTGAAGTGAAAAGCGAAATTACACAGCAAGAGGACAACGAGGATAAAACTGAAATTAAAAGAGAAATTATGCCACAGCAGGTAAATAAGGATACAGTCGAAGAAAAGCCTTTACCGATTATCGCCATTACCGGTAGCGCTGGAAAAACGACATCCAAAGCTTTTCTTGCTTCCGTTTTATCAGAAAAATGGAATATCTTTGAGTCAAAAGATTATTGGAATACAACAGAACATACGAAAAAACATAAAGAAGAAATTAATGCTTCACACGAGGCTGTTGTGCTTGAGTACGGAATGGCTTATCCAGGTATCATAACAAATCACTGTAGCATTATCCAACCGAATATTAGTATTATTACAAATATCGGTTTAGCTCATGTGGGCAACTTTGAGGGAGATATTAAAGGGGTTGCCAAGGCAAAATCGGAATTAATCCATGGAATGGACCAAAACGGTTTATTAATCCTAAATAAGGATGATGAGAATTCAAAATATTTAGAGACACAGCAGTTTAAAGGAAAAATCATAACAGTAGGTATTCATTCCGCAGCAGACTATAAAGCATATGATATTCAATATAAAGACATCGGTATGACGTTTAAAATTAAGCTACAAGGCCAGGAAATGGCCATGTATATCCCAATTTTGGGAGAACATCATGTTTACAATGCGCTGAATGCCGTTGCGGTGGCAGATTTTTTAGGATTTAGTCCAACAGATATTAAAGCGGGGTTAAATTTCAAAAAACCACCTAGAAGATTAACCATTTATAACTGCCGTGATGACATTACGGTCATTGATGATACCGTTCACTCTCATCCTCAGGGCGTACGTGCTGCGATCGATGTTCTTACTAATATTGCGAAGCAACGTAAAGTGGCAATTATTGGTCAAATGCGAGAATTAGGGAATTTGAGAGAAGAGGAATATCGTAAACTGGGTGAATACATTTATGAGCAAGACATTGATCTATTCATCACCTATGGTTTCAGAACGGAGGAAATAGGAGCGGCAGCGAAGGCAAAAGGGATGGATCCTTCTAAAATTTATCATTTCCTCGATAAGGAAAAATTGCATGCTCTCTTAGAGAAAGTCATAAAACCGCACGACACCATTTTAGTAAAGGGTGCTAGTAAAACGAATATGTTTGAAACGGTTAAATTTTTAGATCAACGTTTTAAAGAGTAAATAAAAAAGCCCGAGTAATTGACCTTATAAAAGGAGACAATTATTCGGGATATTTTTTGTAGGACAGCATTTATATTTTAAATCTAGGATACTTTTAGGATGAACTTTATTTCTTTCGCGGCATTTATCGCTTTATTTTTAGCTTCAGCTAATGTCGCACCTTCCGCAATTACATATGCATAACGATGTCCCATCGATAAAGGAGGGGTCAGCAATGTCCCTCTTTTCGGCTTCACATATACATCCACAACTCCTGGTGAATTAGCTGCTTTATTTCTTCCAATAACTTTTTCTAAAATCCCTTTAGTTTCAACAATGACGTATTTTGTATAGACAAACTTTCTATGCTTTGGATTAATATCGGGGCGCTCACCTAAAAATAATTTAAGTGTTTCTTCCACTAGATTAAATCCAAAGGCGGCGTGAAGCATAGTATTCATTGCTCCCCCTGAGATTCGTGGATTAATCTCAATAAGCTTCCAGCCATTCTTTGTTAAACGAAGTTCTAAATGCAGCGCACCATTTTCGATATTAAACGCTTTAACAATAGATTTGAGAACTTCCTCAAGACCAGCTTGAATTTCTTTTGGAGCTTTAACGAGAACACCATATCCAGTAATGATAAAACGTTTACCTTGAGTAATTTCTTGTTCAATAATACCGATGATATTAGCTTGCCGTTTATAGATAAGTGCTTCTACTAAATATTGTGGACCTTCGATATATTCTTCAATCATTATTGTTTCTCGAGGATTTTTGCTTCTCAGATAGCTCAGGTGTTTCTTTAATTGGTCTGAGTTGTTTGCTAACAATACATCTTTGGAGCCTGTTGATTTTGGAGATTTAACAATAAGTGGAAACTCCGGATTATTAGAGAAGGACTCATTTGGTTTAAGAAGAAAAAACTTAGGAGAATAAGGCTGATTCTTTAAAAAGTTTCTAGTTTTTTCTTTATCCTCCATCATTTCAATAGCTGTTGAAGATGTATAGTTGTCACAAAATTCATCACATAAAATGGAGGCTATATGGACAAAAGGATCGACAAAACTAACAATAGATTTTATTTCTAACCCAGTTTTAGTTAAATTATAAATTTCATCTTTCATGTCTTCTATATTCGAAGTATCAATAAGAATCATTTTATGAATATCTGGGTAGGCTTTTCTCTGTTGTAACTGCTTTTTATTGTTTGTAAAAAGGACAGTATAATAACCTAATTTTTCTGCTGCTTTTGTTGCATCACGACTTGACCCGGATTTGTTTGTGCCAATAAATATTATTGTTTTCAGGTATATCACTCCTTCTATTGTTCCTTAGATACTTAATCAACTATATATATATGCGAAGAAATAGATTTCCTCTAGTTAAGTATCTCGTATACATCCAAGCAACTTTTAAGAAGTTACATATACTAGAGTGGAAAGGAGGGAAAAATAATATGAAGCCTCTTACGGTGCAGAATTTAACAGTCATTACTGCAGGTCATTTAGTGCAAGGGTCGGGGGAAGTGTTAATTCAACACGGCGCTTATCGACTAAAGCAAGTGAAAAAACCAAATACCGCCCTTTTTACAAATAAGCGTATTGTGAACTGGAAAGATTATGAGTCACTTTATCCTATAGTGCTTGTAACCGATAGACTATACAGTCAAAATGAATTACCTGAGCAAATAATCATCATTAAAGTAAAAGATTCAGATGAGGCATATTGGAAGTTTGTAAATTTTTATCGCAATCAATTTAATATCCCTGTTGTAGCCATTACTGGTACTTCTGGTAAATCGACGACGAAGGAAATGATCAAACATATACTTTCTGCAGAAAAAAATGTAGCATCGACGCCACTTAGTAGTAATTCTAGAACTGCTTCTTTACAATATTTACTGAATATTGATGATCATACCGACGCAGCCGTTTTTGAAACTGCTGTTGGTTCACCGGGGGATATCAAACTTGCTGGGGAATATTTCAAGCCGACTATTGGGATTATTACAAATATAGGAGCGCATCATTTAAATTATTGTAAAACTTTAGAGGGATATATCCGAGCAAAGGGTGAAATGCTGGATATTATTAGTCCCACAGGTTCCTTAATCCTTAATGCTGATGATATCAACACAAGTAAAATAGATTTATCGAAGTTTCAAGGACGCATTATTAAAGTAGGTAAGCATGAATCCTGTGATTTTCAAGCAAGTAATATTCACTACCACAAAAATGGGATGCTGTTCAATGTTCATCACAAGAAGAAACTCTATGAAATCTATGTACCAGGTTTTGGTGAGCATCAAGTATATAATGCACTTACTGCGATTGCAGCTATTTGTGAAATGGGTTTGCCGATTTCTTTAGCTGCTGAAAAACTGCCATCATTCCGAAAATTGAATAAGCAGCTTCAGGTTTTTAAGGGCATTAATAATTCCATATTACTAGATGATACATGGAATATTACGACTACTTCTTTAGAGGCAGGATTAAAGGTTTTGAAAGCGCTCGGAGAAGGCAAGAAAACGATTGCCATTATTGGAACGATAACAGATTTAGGGTCTTGGGGATATATCATTCACGAACAAGCGGGAGAATTAATTAGTGAAATTGGGGTCGATGTGCTTATTACGATAGGGGAACATGCAAGCATTATGGCGCTTCATGCCATTGAGGCGGGAATGAGTTCACCAGTGTATATTTTTAAAAATAGTACGCGCGTCTATAAATTGTTAGAAGACATCGTAGATGAAAATACGGTTCTTTTCATTAAAGGAGATATGTATAGTAAAGAAGTTTCTAAGTTGGCAGATGATTTAAAAATAAAAAAATCATCTTCTTCTGAATAGATTTCACCTAAATAAATGTTTTTTTTCTTCATTTACTAGAATGAGCATATCTATAGTCAACTGCTAGAAATGCAAAAACTATGATACTCATTTATTCAGAAATATACTTTATAGAAAGGGGGCGTAGTCAACTTGCAACATATAAGTGTGAGCGATATAAGAAAATTATTACAAGGAGAATTATTAAGTGGTTCTGAACACTGGTCTGTTAAACATGCAATTTATTATAACCGACATGAACTGACTCAACATCATACACTTATGTTTGTTAGTAAAAGTGATCAAATTAACTGGCAAGAAATAGATCGAAAGGGACCATCTCTAGTCATTTCTGATAAATCATCAGAGGAATTGAAAAATGCGCTGAAGAATACGACCGTTATACGCGTCAAGAGTATTTTACATGCCTATTGGAAATTCATGGGGCATTACAGAAATTTATTTCAAATACCAGTCGTTGCTTTGACCGGAACATGTGGTAAAACGACAACGAAAGAAATGATTAAACACATAGCTAGTAAGGAATGGAATGTTCAAGCATCTGTTAGCAGTAAAAATGAGCCACGGCAATCCTTACCGTACTTGACTGGAATCGATCAGAATACAAAAGCAGCTATCTTTGAATTAGGGTTGGGTAATATCGGGAATATTAAACACCAATGTATGATCTATCAGCCTACGATTGGTATTATTACGAATATTGGTGTCCATCATTTAGATGGATGCAATAATCTTGATGGTTATATCAAGGCAAAGGCTGAAATTGTAGAAGGAATAAGAAAAGATGGCACGTTAATCATTAATGGTGATGATGAAAACATAAAAAAAATCCCCCTAAACAAATTTAAAGGAAAGATTATTACCTTTGGCGTCAACGAAAAGGCAGATTATCAAGCTACGAATATACAATTCACAAAAGGCGGCATGAAATTTGTACTAAAAGTGTCAAATAACAAATACAATTTATTTGTTCCAGGATACGGAGAACACCAAGTATATAATGCATTAGCGGCTATAGCTGCAGTGAAGGAAATGGGACTTTCCATTGCTGTTGCAATTTCGCAATTAAAAACGTTCAAAACGATGGCAAGACACTTAGAATTTTCTACGGGCATCGGTGAATGTACTATAGTAGATGATACTTGGACAAATAACCCGACTTCTGTTGAAGCGGCACTAAAGGTTTTAGATACGATAGGAAAAGGGAAGAAAGTAATTCTTATTTTAGGTGATATTAAGAGATTAGGAAATTTCGAAGAAAAATACCATCGAGAGATAGGCACATTGGTCGCGAAGAGAAATATTGATACGCTTATTACTATTGGCAATAGAGCAGAAAATATTGCGAACCAAGCTTTGAAGGAAGGCACTAAGGCAGATGTTCATATGTTTAAAGATGTTATAGGCGTTTTAGATGTACTAAAGCATAAGCTCGATAGTGAAACCATTGTTCTTATTAAAGGTCCAATGTCTAGCAAATCTATGATAGAATTTGCCAATCAGTTAAAAAATAAATAATAGAAAAAGAAGCTTCCTTAAGGAAAGCTTCTTTTTTTAAAACATTAATTCTGTTGAGCATCTCAAAATGAAGCTTCTAGTAAACTTTCTTAAAAAACACGTTTAGCTGTAATATAATGCTCTTTATAATAGTCAAGTAGTAGTACTCTTGTCATAACACCATTTGAATTTGGAATGATAAGACGTTGATCTCCTGCATAGATAGCTACTTGTGAAGGCGTTTTAGAGCCTTTAACACTATTAAAGAATACTAAATCACCCTTTTTTAAATTGGTACGAGAAACCGTTGTTCCAACATTCATTTGTTCCTTTAAATTGGTTGTACCAAGTTTAATGCCATTCTTACGATAGATAAAGTCTACAAAACCTGACGCAGTAAAGCGAAGACTTGCTTCATTGTTTGTAGAACCAATCGTTACTTTATTTTTATAATTAAAGGCGTTTTCAACAATTTTATCGCCTTTTGTTGCAGGATTTGCAGAAAGTAAAGTAGGTAATACTCTACGGGCACCTACATAATTATTGGTATAATAGGGCTTGCTATTTAAATCAGAAATAATAATATTTTGCTTAGAATCAGCCATGTGTATCATTTGATTGTTTCCAATATACATTCCTACATGGTCAGGATCTGTTCCTGTTTTTTTACTCTTAAAGAAAAGTAAATCGCCTTTTTGTAATTGATTTCTTGCCACATATGTCCCTTGTTGTATCATATAATTTTCATTATATGTCGCAAGGTCAACACCATTTTTCTCGAAAATATACATAATAAATGAGGCACAAGAAAATTTATATGGATATGTAGCCTTGTATGTTGTATTACTGTATGTCGCCTTACCAATTAAGCTTTTTCCAGTTTGAATTAATTGATCTGCTTTCGTAGAAACAGCTTGTGCGTTATTTTGAGCATTAGTTGTTGCAGCCTCTACTTCTATTGGCTGAATTGTTGGTTGTACCATTCCCACTGTACTAAAACCTATCGTCAATGCTAATGTTGTGGTTAAAAATCGTTTATTCATGTTGTAAAGTTCCTCCTGAAGCTAATTGTTAAGATTAATCCTGTTTTGGCTTTCCATTGGAATTAATCGTAGCATGAAAAAGTAGGGCTTCTTTGAGGTAATTGTTACCACGGTGAATGCTGATTCGCTGTAAACAACTGATATAAAGGGCTTCATCGCTTTAATTTACAGTTTTATTACAAATGTTTCAGTTGGGTGAAGTGTTTGTGGAAATAAAGGTCAAGCACCTCTAATAAAGTTGGGCGATAAAACGTCTGTCTTATGCGCCAATCACTATATTTTTTAACAACATACCAGTTGAATAGACAGTAACTTCTATTCAACTGTTCGTTAAATGATCTTTTAAATTTCCTGAATCATCTCCACTCTATTGCCGAATGGATCTCTAAATTCAAAGCGCTCAAAATGAGGAATAGGAACGGAATCGAAAATTTCTATATGATGTTCGGCTAATATCTTTTTCCACCGTTCTATATTTTCAACTTGATAGGCAATATGACCTTTTGTCGTTAATCTATCAAAACCATCTTCTGTTCCGACATGTACTTCTTTATTGCCGACCTGTAACCAAAATCCACCTCGTCCTTTAAGCGAATCAGGCTTTTCTAGTTCTTTTAGTCCTAATACTTGACAGTAAAAATGTCTTCCTTTTTCCTCTTCACCTTTTGGAATCGTTATTTGAACGTGATGTAAACCTATAACCATTTTCTCTCCTCCTTAATGTATCTTCAATATATACTTCTAGGATAATCATTCCAAACCCTTTAATTTGAGGAATAAATAGAATTGTTCTTCAAAAATGAAGTCTTTAAAAAACCGGTAAGAAGTATTAGAGAATAGGCCCATAGAAGCCATGAGGCGAAATAACGATCTACATCCGCTGATAAATTCGGAAAAGCTTTGTCGAAAATTAATAATACGACTGCATCGATGAGCATGCCGGGTAACGCGATACAGATAGAAGCTAGAAATCGCTCTGTACCCTTTATCTTTTTCAAGGAATAAATAGGTATTGTAGCTACCCAAATGAGTGGAATAGTTACAATGTAAGCACTTATCATGAGGAAAGGATGTTCAAGGGTGAAAAAATAATGTCCAACTAATCGAAATACAGCACTAGCTGCAAGCCAAATCCCAAAACCCCAGCATAAAAAGAATGGCATAGTTATCCCTCCTTAATTTTTTCCTAGACGGTGTAGTGTCTGAATGATTATTTCTAATTGCTGATAAAATAAATCTACATCGAAATCGTCCCGCATCATTACTTGTAACGCTAACCCATCCATAAGGGCATTGAAAAAAATACTCCAAGTTTCCATTGACACACCATCGATGGGAGAAGTATGCCATAATTTTCCTAAAACATTACATAAATGTTCATTTTCAGCTGCTAAAATTTGGCCAATTTGCTGTCTTATAATCGGGTTAGTAAAGCCAAAGACGATTAAGGTGAAAAATAATTTATGATAAAAAGCATCATTTTCATATCGACTTTTTGCCGAGAGAAGTGCAGTTTGAATTATTTCTTGATCCGTCAACAAAAGCTCATTCCAAGAATTTTCACAGATGTCTTGGACAATTTCGAGAATGATTTGCTCTTTTGATTTGAAATGATAATAAATAGTGCCTTGTGTCACACCCGCTTGCTCAGCAACAGCTTTTAAGGTGAACTTTTCAATCCCTTTTTCGACTAAACTTTGCTTGGCAGCCGTTAATAAATCTGACTTTTCAATACCAGTTGGTTTTGCCATTCAATTTCCCTCCATCCTTATTAGTTAGTTGGATAACTAACTTAAAAATAACAGAATATTCCTTAATTTACAAGTGTGTTTTTGGCAATGATGGATAATTGATTGAAGCTCTCAACTATACTAGATACTATGGTATAATAATAAAAACGGAATAATAAGATAGAGGTACAAATCGGAATTTCGATTTGTTTAAAAGGGAAGATCGGTGCAAATCCGGCGCTGTCCCGCAACTGTAAATGGGAGCACGTTTCAAAAGACCACTGTTACCACATTGTAATGGGAAGGTGAAAGGTGTGATGAACATAAGCCAGGAGACCTGCCTTTATCTAGTACAGCCAAAAAAACCTACGAGGATAGGGGGTGTTGAGTGTGACTAGAGAAATTCTCCTGCATGCTCATAGTACGATGTTTGCTAAAAAGGTAGCTTCTATTTCTAATAGAAAGCTTTATTCGCCATGGCAATCACCGTATTATGTCGTGTTTTTGTCATAGTAAACATCTTTCGACAGAAGGAAAGATGTTTTTTTATGCTTAAAATTTGAAGGAGTGTTACACATGAATCTACAAGTAATCGAGTATTATGAAAGTCTGTTAAAAATTGAAATTATGGAAATGCAGTATACAGGTACTTTTCAAACATTAGGGGAGCTAATTGAACAGTATGTAGGACAGGATGCTAATCATAAAAATGATATTTTAACAGCTTATAAGAATGTAATGAAAGAACTTATAGGATAAATCGGGCGTATACGGCAGTTTAATCCCATATAACTTCATTGCTATAGCGTGAATATAAATTTGTAAATAGGATAGGAAAAAATTGAGTAGCCAACTAGAAATGATTGTGTTTGGCTACTCTTTTATTTTAAATAAACTTATTATTTTAATAGGAATACATATATTTGTCATAAAAAAACCTCTAGGACTTCATTCTTATTTCACTTTTTATCTATATAATAATTTTGCGCTTATCTTCATTCAGCAAACACCTACTGAATGAAGATGATGCCTCCGGCGGATGTCACGGATTTTGGAAGGAATGAATTGTGCAGGCACAATTCAAAATCCGGACGCATTGTTTATCTGTAGCGAAAGCAAAGCGACAGCTACAATTACGCCAAGGCGAAATTGATTATAATAGATTGGAGAATACAACATGAAGAACACGCTTTATCAAAGCTTTTGGCGAATGCACTTTTATGCCGCATTATTTATTACGCCACTGCTTATTTCGCTAACATTAAGTGGTATCGGTTTTTTATTTTATACCAATGTTGAAAATCAGTTATATGATAAATACTTTTTTGGTGATAGTGGAAAAACCGAGGTACAATCTATTGATGATGCTGTAAAACTTGCAGAAGAATCATATGCGGGCTATAAAACAAACAAAATTATTGAGTTAGAAGAGCCATATAATACACGTTTATCAATGAAAAATGCAGATGGCAAAGAGAAATATGTGTTCTTAGATGATCATAACCAAATAATTGGTGGTCAGGATGCTGGTTACACATTTGCAAATATTATGAGAAACACTCATAGTTCCTTATTTATTGGTGGGACATTTGTTAATTATTTAGTTGAATTAGCGGCTTGCTGGGCTATTTTTTTAATGCTTTCAGGCATTTACATGACGTTTAGAGCAAAACTACTAAAGAAAACAAAGCAGACAAACAAACGTCAAAAGAGTAGGAAGTTTCATGCCCTTGTAGGGACAATGATTACGATTCCAATGCTTGTTATTATTTTCACAGGCTTACCATGGTCTGCGTTTATGGGGAAATATATTTACCAAGCTTCACAAGATCATCCTTCTTTCGGTACGCCATTATTGCAGCAACAGCCACCTACATCTGATGTAAGTGAGATTCCTTGGGCTACTCGTCAAGAAACTCCTCCAACGTCAGATTCAGGACATGCAGCTCATCACGGTATGGGAGCAGATATGGGCTATGTTGCCAACCCTAACCAACTAAGTGTGGAAAAGCTACAACATGAAATTGATGCAATGAATATTTCAAAACCTTACGCAATCATTTATCCTACTAGTGAAGACGGCGTCTATACAGTAGCAAAATCTAGTAACACAGGTGTCACAGGTCTTGATGTTAGCCCGGATGATGAAACGACCATGTATTTTGATCAATATAGCGGGAAATTTATTGACAAAGTTGGCTATGAGGACTACGGCATTCTTGCCAAATGGTTCACATGGGGTATTCCTTTGCATGAAGGTCATTTGTTTGGTTGGCCAAATAAATTAATCAATTTACTAGTATGTCTAGCATTTTTAGTAGTTATTGTTTGGGGATTCAGAACATGGCTACTGCGAAAGAAACAAGGTATACTATCGGCACCACCTAAAATCTCTCAAAAGGTATCCATTCCATTTATCATTTTCATGATTCTTTTAGGAATACTGATGCCGCTATTTGGCTTTTCTTTAATTGCTGTCTTACTTGTAGAGTTTGTCATCAATTTGGTGTCTAAAAATAAAAAAGAAGTCCATTAAAATAGTAAGCGATACTGCATCCTTTATAAATGAGGACTACAGTATCGCTTTTCTTGTTCTAAAGCCAGCCTTTATCACTGGCGACTTGAGCAGCTTGTTGCCTAGACTCAACATGGAGTTTTTGAATAGAAGTTGATAAATAGTTTCGAATAGTACCTTTCGTTAAAAATAGTTTTTTACTAATCTCATTCGTTGTCAGTCCTACTTTTACAAGCTGTAGAACAGCAATTTCCCGTTCATTTAGCGGATTCTGTTCTTTCATAAACAATGTAGCGGCTAAATCTCTGCTGACGACCTTTTCACCATTCATCACTGTTCTAATTGTTTCAATTAAATAGTCGATTGGTTCATCTTTTAATAAATAACCATGTACCTCACAATCCATCGCTTTTTGTAAATAACCAGGTCTTGCGAAAGTAGTGACAATCATCACCTTGCACGGTAAATTTTCTTGTTTAATTTTTTCTGCTAGCTCAAGCCCAGAAAGATGGGGCATTTCGATGTCCAATACACAAACATCGGGTAGCTCCTGTTGAATACATTCCCACGCTGTTTGACCATCTGAAACTTCTGCGATCACTTTAATATCAGGCTCAAATGACAACAAGGAAGTTAAAGCGCCACGTAACATTTGTTGATCTTCCGCTAATAATACTCGTATCATGTAGTTGGCTCCTTTCTATAGTGTTGGATAGGTAGTGTAAAGGTCACAATCGTTCCGCCTGTCGGTAAAGTGTCAATTGAAGCATTTCCGAGAAGGGCATTCATTCTTTCTTTCATCGAGGATAATCCGTTCCCATGCCCTTGATTATGTAAGCCGACACCATCGTCAACTATGTTTATTTTTAAAATGCCATTTATATAGTTGATATCTATTTTGCATTTTTTTGCTTGACTATGTTTCATAATATTCGTAGTTGCTTCCCGAAGACATAAAGCCAGCATTGTTTCTTCCACACTTGCTAGTAGGAGCTTTGGACAGTTATTATTGATTTTTATGGAGATATCTGCTGTTTGTAAATGTTGTTTACAATGAATAAGTTCACTTTCCAACGAAATAAAATTCATATCGGATACTAATTCTCGTACTTGCTTTAGCGCTGTCCGTGTTGTTGCTAAAATATCATTTAGCTCATCTTTCACACGCATTGTATCTTTATCGACTAATTTTGTTGTTAGTTCGGTTTTTATTTTAATCATTGTTAATGTATGACCAAGCGTATCGTGGAGGTCTCTGGCAATACGTTGTCTTTCTTCTTGCTGAACAAGCTGGGTATTGACCACTGTTAATTCCGATTGTAGTTTTTTTGATTTTTCTACATAGTAAATTAACATTGGAAATAGTAGTTGAATAATCATAATAGGTAGTAATACTTGGGATTGTAATTTGAAAGATGCTCCTGATTCAAACCAAATAACGATCAGAAACATTAGGGCAATGGCTATCATCCCTAAAGCAATATGCCACTTCTTTTTCGCTCGCCCAATTAAATCGGCAAATGTGAATCCAAAAAGTAACATAGCAGAACCTTCATAAATCCCTAGTATGATAATAAGTGTAAAGCCAAGTAAAGAGGCTAACAGTAAACGCCAATCTCTAGACCATAAAGCAATATAGAAGGCTACTAAAAATAACATAAGGATAATAATTTTAGCCATTAAAGGTAACTGTGAATTTGAACTTAATACCATGGTAAATAAAAAAACGAGCGATACAACATCGATAATTAAATAGTGTATTGCCTGATCTCTTGGATAAATCTTTATAGTTCACACCATCCCTTTTCGATTATTTCTGTGTGACACTTTGAATGGCCTGTTTCCGAATCCATTCCATTGGTCCAACATGAAAATGCTTGATACAAATATGTGCAATGAAAAGTTGTAGAAGGGAGAGAGTTAGCCAAATACCGATCACTTCAATACTATTCAATTTGCCACCTAAACCTAAGCCCCAGCCGTAGAAAATAATAGATGAAATAACATTTTGTAGTACATAGCAACTTAAGGACATTTTCCCAATCTCGCCAAACCTCTTCCATAACCAATCAAGCTTTTTATATTCTATCATTTTACCTAAAATACCAATATAGCCAATTGATAGAATTGGCGCGAATAAATAACGAACGGGTAAATCAAATACTCCGCCTGGAATAAAGATGAGGAGGTTTAAAGGTACGCCAATAAAAATACCGAGTTTAAATAGCTTTTGACGAGCCTGACGTCCTTTGTCATCTTGCGAAAATACACCATTTCTCATTAGCTTAACACCAAGTAAAAATAAAAAGATATTCATTGGGATAATAAAAATAGCTTCCGTTCTATAATAAAGAAAATTTGTTACACGATATTGTATTTGCTCAAACCAGGTGCCATTTTCATAAAGATTCACAACAGGATCGAAACTAGCAAAGGAAGCATTGGCACCCAGCAATGCGCTAACTAAAATTAGCAGAATCATTAGTGCATGGAAACTACCGAAAACGTATAAAGCGAGTTGAATGGCTTTATCACCAAACCTAACAATAAAGGCAACAATGATGGCCGTCACAGCATAGCTCATTAAAATATCATATTCCATAACTAGGGTGAAGTGGATTAATCCCTCCATAAACAAAAATACAATTGTCCAAAGATAGATTCCTGGCCATGCATGTCCTTTTCGCAAGGCTTGCTGATATTTTAATTCTAGACCTACACCAAACATGATTGTTAATAACCCAAGGAGTTTACCGTTTACGAAAAATAAGACGACCATGCGTAAAAAGTCGTTTAATGACCACCAACCAGAATAATTACTCGTAGTGATATACGATAAATCTCCAAGATAAGCGAAAATCCAAATATTCGTGCCAAGTGTCCCTAATACAGCAAAACCCCGTAACATATCAATTAGAGGTAATCTTTGTTGAACTTTCATCATGAAATCACTCTTTCTTTGTTTTTTTACAATAAGGCTGTTACTATGCTTCGTTAGCTTAAGCGTTCTATTTTCCTCGTGGCCAAATGAAATAAGAAATAGATATGGTAAAATCAACTCCTAGTACTAAAGACCATACTTTTAGTGTTTCAAAAAATATAGAGCTTCGATCCATCCCCCACATTCTTACTTACAATAAAAATTTAAAAGTATAAAAACACACGCTTATTTTATGTTTCAAAAAAAACAGCCTACAATAATGATAAGAAAGCGAATGAAAAAAACATATTCACACCAGTCAAAGTTTCTTTATGACAGGTGTCATTTTTATGGTGTTCAAGAATTAGTAATGCTTTTTCATTATGAAAATTTTAACTTAAATATTGCGAAAACTAATCGTATTAGTTAAAATATAAATACAATTAGTTTGCAAAGGGGATTTTTAACATGAAAATCGAAAACATTGGTACAGTATTTCAATTGTCATTTATGCCAAGAATATTTCCTGTTAATTGTTATGTTGTAGAAGAAGAAAACGAGCTGACCCTGATCGACGCAGCACTACCATATAGTGCAAAAAGTATAATAAAAGCTGCTGAAAATATTGGAAAACCGATAACAAGAATCATCATTACTCACGCACATAGTGATCATATAGGAGCGCTTGATACGTTAAAAGAATTGTTGCCAGACTGTCAGGTTTACATTTCTTCCAGAGATGCGTTGCTATTAGAAGGCAATAGCGCATTACTTCCAAATGAAAAAAACACACCTATTCGGGGAGGCATTCCGAAAAATATTAAAACGAAACCGGATGTATTACTTGAGGAAGGTGATCGTGTAGGTTCATTAGAAGTAATTGCAACACCAGGCCATACACCTGGTTCCATCACTCTTTTCGATACGCGCAATAGAAGTTTAATTGCTGGTGATGCCCTGGTAACTAGGGGAAAGCTAGCAGTATCGGGCATGATGAATCCGTTGTTTCCGTTTCCTGCTCTTGCTACATGGGATAAAGAGACAGCTCTTAAAAGTGCAAAAAAATTAAGCGAAGTGAATCCAAGTTTACTTGCTGTGGGGCATGGGAAGATGGTAAAACAACCGCAGGAACTTTTGAACATGGCTATAGCAGAAGCAGAAAAAGCTTTTATACAATAAAAATAGGAAGTGAAAAAAATGTCCCGTCGAATGAAGTTAGATTTATCTATTATTTTACAAAAGGCAACAGAGATAGCAGATGAACAAGGATTGGATCAGCTTTCAATTGGATTATTAGCTGAAAAATTGGAAGTACGGCCACCGTCCTTGTATAACCATCTTGATGGCTTACATGAGTTGAAGCAGAAATTAGCTATTCAAGGTGTAAAAAAACTACATGAATATATGTTGCAGGCTGCAGTAGGACGTTCGAGTGATGACGCTATTCGTGCAATTAGTAAAGCATATCTTCAACTTGTTAGAGAGCATCCGGGGTTGTATGATGCCAGCACTCGCTTTCCAGATGCAAATGACAAAGAGCTGCAGCAAGCCCAAGAATCTGTCGTGCAACTTGTACTTCAAGTGTTAGATGCTTATCATTTACAGGAAGAAATCGCGATTCATATGGTCAGAGGATTACGAAGTATTCTACATGGATTCTCTTCAATTGAGCAGATCGGCGGATTCGGGATGCCACTTGATATTAATAAAAGCTTTTCAATCTTAATTAATACCTTTATTGAAGGCATTCATGCAGTTATGGATAATGAAGATAAATACATGCAAATGAATGAGGCAGGGGAATAAGAAAAAGCGGGAAATGTCACAGAGGACTAATTTCCCGCTATATGTCATTGAACAGTACCACAAGGAAATTTGACGTTGAATGAGCCCTCGTTTGAACAACCTCAAACTATTTCGTACATGAATAAATTCTATAGTCTAAAATCCCTTCATACTGTAAGTTCATAGCAAAATGTTTATCCATTATCTCATAAAGTTCAGGTGCAATATCCTTAGAGTAATGGAGTTCAGGAATTGAGAAGATTGATTTATTCTTTTGTATACGAATATTATTAAAACCAGCCTGCTTAAACAAAGCTACCCAATCCTTTTTCATGGAACAAGAATCAAATCCATAAAACTGTAAGATTTCCTTTTCAATGTTTTCATCAAGTGGTTGATGAATCGTAAATTCGATGGCAATTAATCGACCGCCATTTTTTAATAAACGAAAGATTTCTTTAAGGGCATTAGGTTTATTGACAAATGAAAGCACAGATTCAGAAATAATAAAATCAAAGGTATCATCACGTAAAGGTACTTGTTCTATAGAGCATTGCATTATTTTTACGGGTAAGCGATTTTTTTTCATTCTCCTTTTAGCCTTTGCGACCATTTCAGGATTAATATCAATTCCAGTTACTTTTGCTTCATATTCCACCCCCAAATAGGCAGCGGTTTGGCCTGTACCACAACCTACATCCAAAATACGGGTATTTTTGCCAATGCTTTCTGCCTTGAATATTTCCTTTGTTAGATTAATGCCACCAGGATGCGCACCCCCAACACCAAACTTGGACAGAAATTCTAGATATTTTGAATTTTGAATCGGAATCCCTTCTTTATTTGTATTTTTGTATAATATGAAATTAAAAATAGTATGGTTCCTGTAAGAGACGTAGCTATCATGAAGAACCTTTTCCGAAAGTAGGAGGAGAATAATAATTTAGTAGGCACCGATATTTTACAATGCCTATGTATATTATTTTTGAGCAACTTATCCGATAGTCTAAACAATAAAAAAATACAGACGTATACTAGTGAAAAGATATTTGATAGGGGGTGAATTGATGCCATTTTATCCGCCTAATTCTAGAATGAGACCATTCCCACCAGGCTATAGACAAGGTTTTGGTCCTCCTATGCAAGGAAGAAGACAACCTTTTTTTCATCCTTATCAACAACCCCAAACGTCTAGATTTGGAAGATTGCCACAACATATAAACACTATTATGGGCCATGCCGGAACAATAACAAATGGAGTTGGTATGTTAAGACAAATGGGAGCATTTTTAAATTTCTTTAGATAGATTACATGGATCAAAGATGGTGTAATAATAAAGCCTTTCTTTCGGGAAAGGAATATCTTGATAGGTATGAAGAAAAATGTTTTTGGGGATTGATTTTCGTATGTAAGAAAAATTAACATTATCAGAGGTACTGTTAACTTTATAGTTATAAGGGGAATACGTATAACTCCAAATATTTTAAGGCCAAGAAGCAGAAAATAATACGGAAAAATGTTCAATCAACAAAAAGCTCCCTCTAATTAAACACTTGGGGAGAAAAACACTTTTAGCAAAGTGAATAATAACCTGATTGACACTTATATTAACAGTAAATTAGCAACATAAACGGCAGAAAAAAACGCTCATATTACTGAGCGTTTTTTTATAATAATTTATTCATTTAATTGAACCCCAGTTCGACTGACGAAGGTTATTAAGATTCACCGTAGTATTCTGCAAAATGTAAAAATCCAAATTTCCTCACAAGAAAGTTTCTTAATTTGGTCTGAGTAGCCTTTTCTATTGGAGGATTTGTTAGGGTGTATGCTTTGGCATTTAATTCAGCAAATTTATCTTTATCTACTTTATTATGTTCTTTATCTTCAATAATTCCTGAAGAAATTGCGGCTATTGGATAACCTAAAAAAAACACATGAGTTCTTAATGCCATACTTGGTGTTGAATGCAACAATATAATGACAACCAACAAAGAAACACTAATTATAACTTTTTTCTTCAAATCACCACTCCCCCAATAGGTGCTAATATTATGTGGGATATTTTAACATAAATTTCGTTGCATCAAAAATTTATTCATGTACCTTAAAATAGTTAACTTTATTTTATTGAACATTTATCCACATTATAAGTTTAGCGAAAATAGGGACTGAAAAATAGTCAAAGAAAAGAATACGTAAAGTTGGCTTAACAACGAATGACCACTATTCAAAATACCAAGTCTTTGAACTTATTTTACTTGTTTAAAATGCTTTTCAATAATAGAGCGGTTTTTCGCTTTAAATACGTCATTATGTGATGATACGACCCCATGGCGAAAGGCGGTAGGCTCTAAATACGTTTTAATAGAGTTGACCGCATTGGCTGCATCCTGGAAGGTACCAAGAAGGAGATTGATTTTTCCTTCAAACGTTAAAATGTCACCCGCTGCAAAAATACCAGGCTGTGCTGTTTCTCCAGTTGCTTTCCCTTCGAAATAGTAATCATTTTTTTTAGGAATGGTGATGTTCGGATCTAATTCTAATGAGGCTTCTCGATTATAGCCATGACTTACAATTACTTCATCAATTTGACGCGTATAGCGTTGTTTTGTTTTTGAGTTTTCACATGTCACTAATTGGATGGCTGTTTTGTCAGCATTAGCAGTCAATTTTGTAATAGTTGTATTGCATTCAATTTTTACGCCAGCATCTAAAGCCCCCTGAATGGTTGCTTCATGGGCAGATAACTTATCTTTACGATAAACAACAGTTACGTTTTTAGCGATAGGACTTAATTCAACGGCCCAGTCAATTGCTGCATTTCCACCTCCGGAAATCATAATTTCCTTGTCCACAAAATGTCGATAAGACTGCACTGTATAGTGTAAATTAGTCATTTCATATTTTTCCGCACCTTCTAGTGAAAGCTTTTGAGGGTTTATAATACCACCACCAACTGCTAAAAGAACGGTTTTTGAGTAATGTTTATCTCCTTGCGCAGTATGAAGAATAAATAGGTCATCTTGGCGCTCGATAAAATCTATTTTTGTACCTGTTAAAACGGTTGGATCAAACGTTTTTGCTTGTGCAATTAACTGTTTCACAAATTGTTCGCCTAACACAGGGGGGTGACCACCGATATCCCAAATTAGTTTTTCGGGATAAAGCAAAATTTTACCACCAAGCTGTTGTTGACTCTCTATTAATTTTGTTTTCAGTCCTCGAAGACCGCTATAAAAGGAACTATATAGACCTGCAGGGCCACCGCCAATAATTGTTACATCGTATATTTGTTGCATGTATATCGCCACATCCTTAAAAAGTGTTTGACAAAACTGTAGTAGAAAACTAGACTAACTTTAGTGATAATGATTATCATTATCGGTTAGTTGTTATCATAGCATGGAAAAAACAAAAAGGAAAGAGAGGTTAACGGTGTGCGTTTACAAGTTGAATCGATTCGTATCGGCTATGAGGACAAAACGATTGTCCATGATTTATCGTTTCAAATACCAGACGGTAAAATAACGACCATCATTGGTTCAAATGGCTGTGGTAAATCCACACTTTTAAAGGCCATTACAAGGATCTTGAAGCATAAGAGTGGGCAAGTCATATTAGACGGTCAAAATATTTCCGAGATGAACACAAAAGAGCTAGCGAAGGAACTGGCTATATTGCCACAAAGTCCGGAAAGTGCTCATGGCTTAACAGTGGAAGAGCTTGTATCCTACGGTCGATTTCCATATCAAAAGGGCTTCGGTAATTTATCGCAAAAGGATAAAGAAATGATTGACTGGGCCTTAAAGGTCACTAAAACAAATGACTTTCGACTAAACACAGTTGATGCCTTATCAGGTGGACAACGTCAACGAGTGTGGATTGCGATGGCATTAGCCCAAGAGACCGATATCATTTTTTTGGATGAGCCAACAACCTATTTAGATATGGCTCATCAGCTAGAGGTATTAGAATTACTTTATAAGCTTAACGAAGAAGAAGGACGCACAATTGTGATGGTGCTACATGATTTAAATCAGGCAGCACGTTTTTCAGATTATATTGTTGCGCTATCAAAAGGGGAGCTTGTGAAATTTGGTACAGCGGAAGAAATTATAGTACCTGAAGTATTAGAAAAAGTGTTTAATATTGATGCAGTCATTGGTAAAGATCCAAGGACAGATAAGCCAATGTGCATTACATATAACTTACTACAAACAGTGTAAAAGGAGATTTATTGATGAAGAAGTGGTTATTACCAATGTTTATGATGGTCGTACTAGTGCTTGCAGCGTGCGGCAATAAAGATGAAAAGGCGGATGAGGACTCTAAAGATAAAGCATCAGCAGAAACGATTACGTATCAAGCAGAATCTGGTCCTATTAAAGTGCCAGCACATCCAAAACGTGTAGTTGTTTTATCTTCATTTGCTGGGGACTTACTACAGCTTGGTGTTAATGTTGTGGGTGTTGATTCATGGGCTAAAGACAATCCAAACTTCCAAGATGATCTTAAAAATGCAGTAGTCGTTGAGAATACAGACATCGAAAAAATGATCGAACTTGAGCCAGATTTAATTATTGGTTTAAATGGTATTGAAAATGCAGATAAATTAGCCGAAATCGCACCAACTGTGTTGTTCACATATGGAAAAGTTGATTATTTACAGCAATTTATCGAAATCGGTAAAGTTGTAAATAAAGAAAAAGAAGCAACTGATTGGGTAAAAGATTTTAAAGAACGTGCCGCAGAAACGGGTACAAAAATAAAAGAAAAAATTGGCGAAGATGCAACGGTTACTGTCGCAGAAATGTTTAATAAACAAATGTATGTATATGGAGATAATTGGGGTCGTGGAACAGAACTTTTATATCAAGAAATGGGCTTGAAAATGCCTGGAAAAGTAAAAGAAGATGCTTTAAAACCAGGTTATTTCGCAATTTCTACAGAGGTATTAAATGAGTATGCAGGTGACTATGTGATTTTTAGTACGTTTAAAGGTGAGGATAGCGCCATTCAAAATGCTGCTTGGTTTAAGGATTTAGAAGCGGTGAAGAATGGTCATTTATTTGCAGTGAATGGCAATGCATTTTACTTTAATGATCCAAAAACTTTAGAATATCAACTAGATTTCTTTGAAAAGAAATTTTTACAATAATTTCAGTAGAGAGTAGCGAAGGCAAATGATAAAGTTTCGATATTTCCCATTTTGGCTTCAAGTATTGCTTGCACTGATTTTATTAGCAGTAACAGTTACGATTTCACTATGTATCGGCGCGGCAAATACGAGTATACAAGATGTTTATCAAGCAATTGTCGGACAAGGCGGTGGCAAGCACTATTCTATATTACGTGAAATTCGATTTCCTCGTATTATCGCTGCTATTTTTGTAGGGAGTGCACTTGCAGTTGCTGGGGCGATTATGCAAGGGGTTACTAGAAATCCATTAGCAGACCCAGGGCTCCTTGGCTTGACAGCAGGTGCAAATGCGGCACTTGCATTGACGATGGCATTTATCCCAAATACCTCGTATTATATGCTAATTTTTGCATGTTTCGTAGGTGCGGGCCTAGGGATGATTGTTGTCTATGGTATTGGTGCTTCAACAAAAAATGGCTTTTCACCATTAAAGCTAGTCCTGGCGGGGGCGGCTGTTTCTGCTCTATTACAAGCAATAGCAGATGGTACGGGCATATTATTTCAAATTTCAAAAGATGTTTCGATGTGGACCAGTGGTGGTTTAATCGGTACTACTTGGCAAGCATTAATCATTGCTCCAGTTATTTTAACAGGTTTAATAATTGCATTTGTGTTTAGTCGGCAGCTAACCATTTTAAGTTTAAATGAAGAATTAGCTGTCGGATTAGGACAAAATACAACAGTCATCAAGGGTATTATGATGTTTATAGTGGTCATTCTTGCAGGCTCCGCAGTAGCACTTGTAGGTAATCTAGCATTTGTTGGATTAATGGTTCCACATATTGTTCGTGCAATTGTTGGAACAGACTATCGATTTGTTTTACCGATGAGTGCCATCGTTGGTGGATGGTTGATGGTGATTGCAGATTTTGCAGGTAGAATGATTAATGCTCCATATGAAACACCGGTAGTTGCCATTATCTCAATGATCGGCCTTCCATTCTTCTTACTTCTAGTTCGAAAGGGAGGTCGTCGAATTGTTTAATGTCGGGCGAAAAAAACAACGTAAATGGGTATTGGTTTGGATACTATTAACAGTGGTTATTTTTGTTTTAGGAATTTCAATGGGAGCCGCCTCCGTTTCGATGAATCGGATCATACCGATCTTAATGGGAGACGGTAGCTTCAAAGAATCATTCGTCTTGTTCTCTGTTCGCTTGCCGAGATTGTTTGTGCTGGCAGCAGCAGGGATGGCGTTAGCATTAGCAGGTGCTGTTTTGCAGGGGGTGACGCGTAATGATTTGGCTGACCCTGGTATTATTGGGGTAAATGCGGGAGCAGGTGTAGGGGTTACACTTTTTTATCTCCTTGTCGATGGGGATCTGCCTCATTTTGCGTATGTGCTACCACTTGTAGGATTTTGTGGCGCTTTATTAACGGCAATCTGCATTTACTTTTTCTCGTATAAGCGCAATGAAGGTGTGCAGCCAGTCCAACTTATTTTAGTCGGAGTAGGCGTAGCATCTGCTTTATCGGGAGTAATGATGATTTTAATTTCCTCAGCTGAACGTAGCGATGTGCAATTTATCGCACAATGGCTTGCGGGCAATGTTTGGGGAACAGATTGGCCGTTTCTCTGGGCTTTATTGCCTTGGCTAGTGCTAGGCATTCCATTTATTTTTTATAAAGCAAATGTGTTAAATGTACTTGCGATGACCGAACAAACGGCAGTTGGCTTAGGCGTAACTATCGCTCGAGAGCGTTTGCAATTAATCGTTGTAGCTGTAGCATTAGCTGCAGCAGCTGTATCGATTACAGGAGGCATTGCCTTTATCGGTCTGATGGCCCCACATATTGCAAAGCAGCTTGTCGGACCTCGCTTCCAGTTCTTTTTACCGCTCACATTGTTGATCGGTGCAAGTTTACTTATGCTAGCGGATACAATTGGCCGCGTTGCTATTTCAAGTGCGACTGTACCAGCAGGTATTGTCGTTGCATGTATCGGTGCACCTTATTTTTTATATTTACTACGAAAAAACGACTGAATGGCTTCGGCTGTTCAGTTGTTTTTTTTGATTGAATAGAGCGTTCAAAATCGTGGATAGAGCCGAGAATGGATAGAGCGCTCAAAATCGTGGATAGGAAGATGAGAAAAACGGATAGCTCTTTTAAAATCGTGGATAGAAAACTGAGAATGCTGGAACTCGCTCGAAGTGCTGGATAGAAAGTCGAGAAAGATGGAAAGAGTGCTCAAAATCGTGGATAGGAAGTCGAGAATGCTGGATAGCACTTTCAAAATCGTGGATAGAAAGCCAAAAATGATCGATAGTATCGTCGTAAAAATGGGAATACGAAGCAGAAAAGTAGTATCTGGTGCTAGAGCCAGGCGATTTTTCCGTTCTTTTTATCTAAATAAATTGGCTAAAAATTTATTTTGTATGATTAGTATTTCAAGTTTTTTGGAACCTCTTTTTATAACGGTAATTATTCATATAATAAATACAGGAGGGATGAGACAATGATTTTATTAGCACGACAGCAATCACAAATGCATAGAATTCTCGAAGCCTTGTTACGAAGATTGCCTAGTACACACGTAGACTACATGAATAATTTTGAAAGGTTAATGCGTATACAGGCTGGCTTTGCTGGAGAAAAACGAGTAGATGCAGAATGGCTAGAGATTAATTTGCCCAATCCACATTATTTCCTTCATGATTTACAAATACTTAATCGCTTTGGGACTACACATCAAATAGACACTATATTATTATGCCCCCATTTTATATTAATACTAGAAATAAAAAATATAACAGGCTTTCTTGAATTCGATGAGTCTTTTGCTCAATTTACAAGAACTACTGCTCAAGGTGATGTTGAGGGAATGATTGATCCTTTTCATCAAGTTAGACGACATGCTGAGTGGATAAAGAGGGAGTTACAGCAGTACAAAGTTGAGATTCCTGTTCATTACGCAGTCGTTTTGGCAACGAAAAATGCTATTTTATCAGAAAGTTTAAAAGGACAACCCATTTTTCATGTTTCAGGATTACGTTATTATGTAAGGAAATGGCTTGAACAGCATAAAGAGGTGATGCTAGATGCAGATGACCTCTTTCATCTTTCTACTAAATTATTGTCCAGGCATATGCCAATTAAAAGAGATTTAACCATTCCAGTTCAGGATATTGTAAAAGGCGTGCTTTGTGTACGTTGTTTAAATGGACAGCGAATGAGCTATTACTCTAAAAAATGGACTTGTCCACGCTGCGGATTCGTTGATCGGGAGGCTGTTTTCAGAACGCTTGAAGATTACAAATTGTTAGTGGGCGATTCACTAACGAATAAAAGTTTTTGTGAGTTTTTCGCAATAGATTCACCAAATCTAGCGTATAGGCTATTGCAGAAATTACCTTTGAAAGCGGAGGGAATAAAAAAACATAGGAAATATAGGATTAAAGATGAATAGCTTAGTCAAAAGAAGGCCGAGAATGATGGATAGCGCTCAAAATCGTGGATAGAAAGGCGAGAAAGCTGGATAGAGCGCCCAAAATCGTGGATAGAAAGCCGAGAATGGATAGAGCGTTCAAAGTCGTGGATAGAAAGCCGAGAAAGCTGAATAGAGCGTTCAAAATCGTGGATAGAGCCGAGAATGGATAGAGCGCTCAAAATCGTGGATAGAAAGGCGAGAAAGCTGGATAGAGCGTTCAAAGTCGTGGATAGAAGGCCGAGAATGATGGATAGCGATCGAAGCTGTGGTTAGAGAGCTGAGAAAGCTGGATAGAGCGCTCAAAATCGTGGATAGAAAGGCGAGAAAGCTGGATAGCCCACCCAAAATCGTGGATAGAAAATCGACACCGACATAAAGACGTTCAAAATGCCAACCTTCTCGCTAATCTCCTACTAGACAAATAAAAATTAAAGGTATATAGTTAGCTAGGCTAACTAATTTAAAAGGAGTGGTATTTTTGACGATCGAACAAGAATTTTTTAATCAGTACCGCTTAATGTATAGACCTTTTATCAATCTAGTGAATGTGCAGCTTGAGAAATATCAGTTGTTTAGCTCCCAATGGGCGCTTCTTCGGTTATTGATGGATAAAGGGCCACATACATTTGTGGACATTGCGAATTTCATGTTTATTGAAAAGCCGAGTGTGACAAGGCTTGTGCAAAAGCTTGTGGAGCTTGGTTATGTAGAGACGGTTGCGGGTAGGGATAAGCGTGAGAAGCTTGTACAATTGACGGCAAATGGGGAAGAGATTGTGCAGGAAATTAAATCACAATTAAAACCATTTTTTGAACAGGCACTCGCTGGCGTTTCAGAGAGGGATATTGAAATTGCCACAAAAGTTTTAGCGAACATTTGTGCAAATATCAATAGGTAGGAGAGAGAAAAAGTGGAAGCAACTAGACATAAACTTTGGACGAAGGACTTTTTAATCGTCTCACTTATTAATTTTACCATTACATTAATATTTTTTTTATTGATGGTAACGATTGCAGGCTATGCGGTTGAGCATTTTGGGGCTTCAACTAGTACGGCAGGGCTTGTATCGAGTATTTTTATTATTGGTACTTTATTTGGTCGTCTTGGGACAGGGCGTATCATTGGGGATTGGGGTAGCAAAAAAACATTATTTTATGGATTATTGTTGTTTATGCTATCAACGATGTCTTATTTTATCGCAACGAATTTGCCGCTTTTAATGTTAAATCGTTTAGTACAAGGGATTGCCCTTGGCATGGCTAGTACGGCGACTGGAACAATTATTGCACAAATTTTGCCGCCTGATCGACGAGGGGAAGGGATTGGTTATTATAGCTTAAGTGCTATTTTGGCCACTGCTATCGGACCGTTTGTAGGCATTCTTTTAACACAGTTGTTTGAAGATTTCCGGATGATTTTTGCAGTCGATTCCGTATTAGCAATAATCTGCTTTTTGATGTATTTTATCGTAACCGTTCCAGACGCACCGAAGAAGGCTAAAGAAATGGCAGGGAGAACAGGCTTTAAACTTACTAATTTTATCGAGATGCGTGCTGTGCCAATTGCTTTTGTGGCACTCGTTATTGGTTTTGCCTACTCAGGAGTTATGTCATTTATGACGTTTTACGCGAAAGAGCTTGATTTGGTATCAGCCGGAAGTTATTTCTTTATCGTTTATGCAATTGTCATTTTAGCGACACGTCCATTTACAGGGAAATTACTAGATACAAGAGGTGCTAACATTGTTGTCTACCCATGTCTAGTTATTTTTGCCATTGGTATGTATGCCTTTAGTTCGGCGACGAGCAGTGTTGCATTTTTACTAGCCGCAGCTTGCATAGGGATTGGTTATGGTAATTTCAATTCAGTAGCGCAAGCAATAGCTATTAAAGTTACACCAAATGAGCGTTTAGGCCTTGCGACGTCGACATATTTTATTTTATATGATTTAGGTTTAGGGGTTGGTCCTTATTTCTTAGGATTTTTCGTGCCGACGTCAGGGTACAGTGCTATTTTCTTTGCGATGGTATTCGTTATTTTAGTTTCTATTGTCCTTTATTATTTTTTATATGGAAAATATGAAAATAGAAAACAAGCGGAAATTTCTTAGTAACTTCATATAGGAAAACGTCAATTTCTAGTTGTCTAAATGTATCAACTAGGAAATGACGTTTTTTTCTTAAAATGAAAATACTTCTTGCAATCGAAGATGATAATCATTATCATTCTCAATATAAACTATTTCGGAAGTAGGTTCATAGCATGAAAAAAACATCATTATTGTCAGTATTAGTTGCGGGAGGCATTCTAATGACTGGCTGTGGTAATACAGATGAAGCTAAAAAAGAAGATAAGCCAGCAACAGAACAAGCAGAACAAGCTACAAAGGTTGATCTATCTGCTGAGCTAGCAGCCTATCAGAAATTTTCTTTAGAGCAAATGGATCAATTCTTAATAAAAACAGAAGACTTTGTGAAGTTATTTAAAGCTGGTGACATTGAAAAAGCAAAAGCAGCTTATGCACCAGCACGTATGTATTTTGAACGTTCAGAGCCAATCGCTGAAAGCTTTGGTGACCTTGATCCACGTATTGACGGTCGTTTAGCGGATATCCAAGAAGAAGGTAAAGGCGAAGAAGAATGGTCGGGCTATCATAAGCTGGAGCATGCGCTTTGGGTAGAACATAAAACTGCAGGCTATGAGGCAATTGCAGATCAATTACTAGCAGACGCAAAAGAATTACACGCATTAGTTCAAACTGTAGAAGTAACACCAGATTTAATGATTACAGGTGCAGTTGATTTATTAAATGAAGTATCAACATCTAAAATCACTGGTGAAGAAGAAATCTATTCTCATACAGACCTTTATGACTTTAAAGCAAACATCGAAGGCGCAGAAAAAATCTTTGAAATCCTACGTCCAAAATTAGAAGCGAAAGACAAAGACTTAGTAGCAACATTAGATGAAAAATTCAAAGCAGTAGATGATTTATTGGCGAAACATGCGACAGCTGATGGCGGATATGTTTCTTATGAAAAGTTAACGGAAGAAAACACAAAAGCACTTGCAACAGCAGTTAATCAACTTGGAGAACCATTAAGTCAAATGGGTATTATTTTGGAGTAATTTTTGGAGTGATAATAAATGACAGCGTCAAATGATGAAAAATGGATCAATAAAAAAATTTCAAGACGTGACATGTTAAAGCTAACAGGTATCGGAGCAGCTGGTATAGCTATCGGTGCTTCTGGCTTAGGTGGTGTTATGAAAGTAATGGGCTACGATGTGTTCGAGCCTGTTGCTGACAGCACGACAGCACGTAATAAAGTTGATTTTTATGGAAAACATCAATCTGGCATTATTACACCTGTTCAGACGAATATTTATTTTGCTTCTTTAGATGTTTTATTTACATCAAAGAAAGACCTACAAGAGTTGTTCAAACAATGGACACCTCTTGTTGTACGTTTAATGAATGGTGAATTAATGGTAGATTTAACAACAAATACTAGAGTTCCTACAGGCGATACAGGTGAAGCAGAAGGTTTAGACGCTTCAAATTTATCGATCACAATCGGCGTTGGGCCATCTTTGTTTGATAAGCTTGGTATCCAACATTTGAAGCCGGCAGAATTAAAAGATTTACCACATTTCCCAAAGGATCAGCTTCAAAAAGAATTTACAGGTGGAGATCTTTGTATTCAGGCATGTGCAGATGACCCACAGGTGGCATTCCATGCAGTACGTAATTTAGTTCGTGCAGCATCTGGTAAGGTAGAAATTAAATGGTCTCAATCTGGCTTTAACTCATTTCCAGCTGGTGGAGGAACACCGAGAAATTTATTTGCATTCAAGGATGGCACAGGAAATCCATCGACTACCGATGACAAAGATTTAAATAAAGTTGTATGGGTCGATAAAGGCTGGCTAAAAGGCGGCTCTTATTTAGTCGCACGTAAAGTTCAAATGCATCTAGAAACATGGGATCGTACATCTTTGAAAGATCAGGAGGCAACATTTGGTCGTTATCGAGATAGTGGTGCACCTTTTGGTAAAAAGAAAGAGTTCGATGATTTCGATGTAGAGGCGAAAGATAGCAACGGTGAGTATATTATGCCAGATACGTCACATGTGCATTTGGCACGTAAATCAGGTGCCCGTATTTTACGTCGCTCTTACTCATATGCATCTGGTGTTATGACCAATACAGGTGCGCATGATGCGGGACTTATGTTTATTTCTTTTCAAAAAGACCCAGCTCAATTTATAACAGTTCAAAATAGCTTAGGACGTATGGATAAAATGAATGAATATATTACCCATCGAGGCAGTGCAGTCTTTGCTTGCTTCCCTGGTGTATCAAAGGGGAGTTATATTGGTGAAGCACTTTTTAACGCGCTGTAGTTTAGTACTTTGCTTGTTAGTGGCACTTGCTGTACCTGTGCAGGCAGCGCAGTCATATAGTCACTTGTACATTTCTATAAGTGATGCATTGATGAATACAAAGCAGGACAAGGAAACTGAGGCAAAACAAGCTCTTGAACAGTTTGCGACAGACTGGGCGTCGATTGCATCTGATCAAAAGGAAGCAAAAGAAAAAGTTGATAATATTCTTGCGCAAGCAGTTAAAGCTACTTCTAAAGATGAACGTTTAAAAGCACTATCTGATTTATCAAATGCCTTACGTGCATTAGAAAAGCTTGAGAATCCGGTAGATGAAGCGGCGCAGCGAGCAGAATTTGGCACGAAGTTTAAACCTATCATGAAAGCATTTGAAGATGCCTTAGCAAATGGTGATTTAACAACAATCGATGCAGCGTATAAGGATTTCAATGCGAAATGGAAGAAAATTGAACGCCCTGTACGTGAGCAAAGCATAGCGATGTACGGCCAAATTGAAACACAGATGGCCTTTATACGAATCTCACTTGCTTCTGAAAAGCCTGATGTAGCTTTAATGCAATCTCAATATGCAGAATTAAAACAAACAATTGAGGATTTTGTAGCTGGAAATGATACGGCGAAAGTCGTAGAAGGAGAGTATTCTCTAGCAACATTGATTGCTTATATTGATGAGGCGAATGATTTGATTGATGCAGGTGACTACAAGGCTGCATCTGATAAAATTCGAGAGTTCATTAAAATATGGCCGAGCGTAGAAATAGATATTTCAACACGTAACGGCAACCTTTATACAAAAATTGAAAGTGAAATGCCAATCCTCGTTAGTGACTTATTGAAGTCTAACGTCGATGTTAAAACCATAAAAAGTAAGCTGAATAATTTCCGTACCGAAATTGAACTGATTCAAGGTGACTCAGATTATACGCTATGGGATGCAGCATTAATCTTACTGCGAGAAGGCTTAGAGGCACTACTCATTATTATGGCCTTAGCATCGTTCCTAGAGAAATCTGGACAAAAAACTATGCGTAAATGGATATATATCGGTTCATTTGTAGGGATCTTACTTTCAGCGGTAGCGGCTATTTTAATGTCGACAATTTTCCAATCTGCGACAGTTGATACAAGTCGAGAGCTGATGGAAGGTTATATTGGGTTATTAGCTGCTGCGATGATGATTGGCGTTGGTATTTGGCTCCATAGTAAATCGAGTGTAGTAAGCTGGAATCGCTATATTTCCAAACGAATGGGTAATGCTATTTCAACTGGATCGGTGTTTACGATGGCTGCAATTAGCTTCTTATCCGTTTTCCGTGAAGGGGCAGAAACACTTGTCTTTTATGCAGGAATTGCACCTAAAATGGAAACATCTCAATTTGTGCTAGGTATTGTAGTAGCACTTGTAGTATTAGCTATTTTTGCATTTGTGTTATTGAAAGCAAGTGGAAAAATTCCAGTTCATAAATTTTTCGCAGTGGCAACGGTGTTAATCTATGTATTGGCATTTAAAATTATTGGTGTCAGTCTGCATACATTGCAGCTGAGGGATGCAGTTTCAACAACAATTATAGATGGCTTGCCAGTTGTCACCATCATTGGTTTCTATCCAACGGTAGAAACGATGATTGGACAAGCGATTTTACTTTTACTTGTTGTCGCAACGATCATTTATAAAAAGAAGCAGAAATAAATAGGAGGGTAGATGAATTTACTTTCATCTGCCTTTCTTTAGTTATCTAAATGCATGAAATTAAGGTGTCATCTGTAACGCTAATCAAGCGTGAATATCTGAAAGAAAATGCTCAGCAAGAAAGGAAAAATCTTGCTGAACATTACTTTAAATATGATGATAATAATGTTCTGAATGTTGGACTTTTTATTAATTAATGAAGTCTTGTGGAACACATTCACGAACACCAGAATTTCTTAATGAGTTAAACAAAGCTGCACTGATTCTTAATAAAACATTGTTATCAGTACCATTTTCTAAATCATAGATTGCAAAGTATGAATTATCGACCATAAAAATACATTTTCTTTCTAATTTAAATCCAGGTGGTACAGGAGGAAGATTAAAACGTGGTACAACTACAGGTGTATCTCCTTCATCTCTGATAAAATTGAAAGTTTGTTGGTCAATCTCATAGATATTAACTGGATCAATCTCCACACCTTTCTGTGGAATGGTAATTTCATCTTCAACTAATAGGAAAAAGCGTTCGTTTCGAAAGTTGAAAAGACTTCTAGCTCCAATTTCAAATGATGCCATTTTATTTTCACCTCCTTTTCTAATAAATATTTTATTCATATCGAAAACAGATGTTTGGACAATTAGGAAGGTGGAGTGAAGATATAGTAAAAATTATTTTTCAATACTTATAATTAGCCATGTTGTTTCTAGACCGAAGTCAATCCTATAGGGTACTTTTGAGTAAAGGAACTATTAAAGGGTCACTTGAGATAGAAGTGACCCTTAGTAACAACATTTGCGAGGTAAGGCTAAATTAGCTTTACATTACTATTAATATGTCGTGATAGCTATATATAGTGAATTGCCTGTGAAATAAATATTAAAAATAAAAAAGCTGTAGCATCGTAACACGCTACAGTAAACTATTGAACGATTTATGAGTAAAGAAACTACAAAAGGGTCACCAGGCTAGGAGGGCGACCCTTTAATCGGAAATGTTAATACCCTGTATTCATGAAAGTAGCGCCGATAATAATTAAAAGAATAAATAGAACAACAATTAAGGCGAATTGTGAACCATTACCATAACCGCCACCGGAGTAGCAGCCACTATTAATGCCACCAACATTTCCACCATAGTATCCCATAAGACACACCTCCTTTCTACAATATATAATATGTTGACTGCAGAGAAGGAGTGTGGTTGTTAAACCATTCAGCTATAGGCATTAAAAAATATACTTTTGTGAGATAAGACCATAAAAAAGGGCCACTTGGGATGGAGTGACCCTTAGTAACAAGATTCGGAGGTGTAAGGCTAAATTAGCTTTACCTTATTATTAATATGTCGTGATAGCTATATATGTATAGTGAATTGCCTGTGAAATAAATTTAAAAATAAAAAAACGGTAGCAGCATAACACCTAAAATAAACTAATAAACAATATAAAATAAGGTATTTCACTACTTACTACAAATATTAAGAAATGAAGGATCCTGCTTTAACGGGTTAGTGAAAGATGGAATTGGTATACGATCTAATGTAACAAACAAAATAGCTAGGGTGAATATGTTGAAGGATAAAAAGGAACGTTTAAAAGAGTTGCTAGATAAGCAAAAACAAAAAAGAATAAAAGAGGAGGAGAAAAATGTATACGAAACGGTTTTAGAGGAAGTTAATGAGTTATTTCCAAATACTGATTCTGAAGAGGAAGTAGAAATATTATCAAAAGAAGATTCAAAAAAAATTACTGATGAATTATTTAAAAAATTTCCGTTTTGTAGTAGCGGAATTGAGTGGACACATATGTTTTACAAAACTATATTTTCTAACTTTGTTGACTATGAAGGTGCATTAGCAGAACTAGTAATTAAAAATCATAAAGTAAGTAATGAAATATGCTATATTATTGACCTTAATTCTCAATATGTCATTAAAACAAAACTGATTAGAATTTTACACAGTGTTGAAGAAGTTAGAAATTGGGACAGGTATATTTATTCACCTCAAATTAATTTGGTTATCGAATTCTCCTCCAACGATATAGCAGTAGGATGGAAGAAATAAGTGTTTACAACAGAAGAATGTGAAGCTTTACATTTAAACGAACGAAGTGCTTTACTTCAATAGAGGGCTATAAATCCTGTATCAAAGTAGTTTTTTTCTTATTCCACAATCGGGCCAAATAAGTTAAGATGGTTGACTCATTATAAAAAAATAGGCACGGATGAAAACTATTTTTAATCAAATGCATACAGCAAAAATTTTAAAGCGTCCACAAATTAAATCCGAATTCACAGCCGCAGTGGGGAAAAATGAATGTCGCCCAAATGCTAGCGCATTGTTCAGCTTTCTAAGATATTGCAATGGGGCAATCTTTTCCACCAAGGAGCTGGTTAGGAATAATAGTAGGGCGGTTTGCAAAACAAATCATGTACAATGACAGGGCATTGCCTCACCTCACAATATGTCTACGATCCCTACCATTTTGATTGCAGATGAAAGAGAATTTGAGATAGAAAAAGAAAAGCTAAAACAAAGTATCCCTAAACTTAATTCACTAACAGGGGCGTTGAAATCCTTATTGGTGAAACATAAGAAGTTGAATGAGGAAAAAATTACATATATAAAATAAAGCAATACATTGTTAAGATTTGATAGGTAAAGTATTCTATGAAAAGAAATTAGCGTGGTACTATCAAGATAAAAGCGGGTGTTTTTTATTGGAGGGGAAGTTTTCCAAGACTTTAAAACGAATAGAAGAGGATATTAAAAATGATGATTTGGGGAAAGCAAGGGATAGACTACACGGATTAATAACAACTTTTCCTAATGAATTAGAACTCCGTAAAAAATTGGGAGATATTTATTTCGAGTTAAAATATCCTGCAATGGCTGGTCGATACTGGTATTTAGAAAAGAATAAGACGCCAGAAATGATAAATGCGTGTATTGAATTTGAAAACTCTATGGGAAAAGACATTGATAATATAGCGAGAGCTTTAAAGTATAAAGGTGATATTGAACTTTTAAAAGGACTGGAATTGGACCTAGCACTTTTATCTATCAATAAAGTAAAAGAAAAATTAGTAGAAGAACCAGATGCACCTATAGAAGGTGAACATAACTGGGTTATTTTTGGTTGTCTTTCAATAATAATTTTACTATTTATTTTTGCATTAGTTGGAGTTTATACATTTTTCACATGGATATTTTAAATGAAAATGGAAAGAAAATTTTACTAACGCAATAGCTAAAAGTCAGACTGTTTTTGACGTACTTTTTAGTAAAAGGATCATGTAAAAGAAGTTTAATCATAATTAAAGAAATATATTTCTAATTGTATGGAGGAGTCACGTTGGTTAATGAAGTAATTACAAATGCTAAAAATATGATTCAAAGGTCTGGAACATCCACTAGGATAGCGACAGTTGGGGAAATAAATGACCTAAAAGAAAAACTAGATACTAAACTTCCAGAATGATTGATAGATTTAATGACTACGGTAGAAGTGTGTAATAGTGAATTGGTGGTTCCTTTTGATGCGGAAGATGAAGAAGATGAAGAAAATCCCCAATTACGAATCGAATTCTTGAATCCAAAGTGTATTATTGATCAATGTTTAGATGCTGTTCCTGGATGTGCAGTATTTGAGAGTGGTTATATTTGTATCGGAGTAGAAATAGCTATTGGTGATGCTTACGCAATAAATATACACGAAGGAAATAATCCTCCTGTCTATTTATTAGATCATGAATATGCTGAAGAGACTGAGACGATAATTGAAAATAAACTAACTGTTGTAAAAAATTTATCCGACCTGTTCCTAGTTGCGAGAATAAAAGAGCGAAAACGAACGAGGTCCTAGATTAATAGAAAAAACAGACAGAATTTAATCTACACTTTTTGTAGATTAAATCTGCCTGTTTGTTTAAAACAGTCTTACTCTAAAATGGCTTCCTTGGTAGCCTCTACCAGATAGAAACTCGATCTTCTGGAGCTACATACATGCCATCTCCAACCTTAATTCCAAAGGTATCATAGAATTGCGGGAAGTTTACAATCGTGCGGTTTACCCGAATTTTATTGGCTGAATGTACATCGTTTTTGCTTAGATATGCTGCAAGCTCTTTTGTAGTTGTGAATTTCCACATTTCTGCATTGCTTTCGAAATATGCTTTATAATCTGGATTACTCATATTGGATACAACTTGCAGTGAAGCGGCCATTCCGCCCAAATCAGCGACATTCTCGCTCAGTGTAAGCTGACCGTCGTTCAACACACCCGGAATAATCTCAATGTTATTATAGAAATCAATCAGTTTCTGGTTTTTCTCTTTGAATTTCTTAAAGTCTTCCTCTGTCCACCAGTTATTTGCATTTCCATTTTCGTCATATGCCGATCCGTTGTTATCAAATGCATGGCTGATCTCATGACCAATGACCATGCCAATTGCCCCATAGTTTTCTTCAGGTTTAGCTTTTATGTCATAGAAGGGTGCTTGCAGAATACCAGCAGGGAACGTAATTTCGTTATTAAGCGGATAGTAGAAAGCATTTACGGTATAAACACTCGTTACCCATTTGGTTCTATCCACTGGTTTTCCAAGCTCGGCTTTCGAGTGATCAATGTATGCTTTGGTTACTGCGAAAGTATTAGATAACAGCGAACCACCTTCGTCATATGTCTTGATCGCTACTTTGTCTAAAGTCGTATCCCACTTCTCTGGATATCCGATCTTAACAATCATCGTTTCCAGCTTTTTAATCGCTTTAGTTTTTGTTGTTTCGGACATCCAATCAAGCGATTTGATTCTTTCCTCATACGTAGCAATTAACTTCTCTACCATCTGTTCAACATCTTTTTTAGCTTCTGGTGAAAAATGTTTCTCGGCAAACATTTGCTCCAAATAACTGCTCATTGTGCCAGTTGTCAAGTCTACTGCGTTTTCTTTATCTGTTTTTTCTCCTGTAATGCCGTAGAACGTTGCGGCAAACTCCTTAGCAGCATCTCCGATTTCATCTGACAATAAACTGCCTGTTGCTATAAGTAGTTGCAATTTGGAGTAAGTTTTCAACACGTTAAGATTAGTATCAGTCAAGAGTTCTGCGCCTTTTTGCGCAAGCTTCACATCGTTGACGATCACTTTATCAGTACTGTCGATTTTCATCGATTTCAAGACTTGTTTCATATCTACTGTTTTGAACATGTCATCGAATTGTTCGATTGTATACGGGTTATAGTATTTATTGACATCACTTTGTTCATAAGGTTCAAGCGATACGGAAGCTAAGCTTTTCTCCATGTCATAAACTTTCTCGGCAAGTGCTTTCGCAGCGGACTTTTCCTCGCCCGATGCCACAAGAAGTTTGGTCATATATTGAATATAGGCTTTTTTCGCTTTCTCATCTTCCGTAACAAAGCTGTTCTTATCCAGACCAATAGCTAATCCTGTGTAATACAAAGCATTTTCACTGCTGTTCTTTGCATCGTTCATAATTGCAAAGTTAAATAATGAGCTCAAACCCAATTCTTTCTCCAGGCTAAGATCTGCTTGAACGAGTTCATCAAGCGTTTTAGCTCCGTCAATTGCTTTTACATATTTTTGAATAGGTTCAATTCCTTGTTTATTTCTATTTTTTTTATCCAACGCAGTCGAATAGTAGTCAGCAATTTTCTGTTCTTTCGTTCCTTTTTCGAATTGTTTGCCAACGAGGTCATCTATTATTTTTTCCAATTTCTCGTCATTTTGTTTTTGCAGCTCGGAAAAGCCGCCGCCCATGATTTCTCCTGCCGGAATTGTCGATTGATTTAACCATTCTTTATTAATTGCTTCATAAAAATCGTCATTTAAATGAGAGCCTTTAAGCGTCCATATTCTGGCGATAATGTTTTGAAATTCTTCGATCGTAATATTGTCATTTGCGCCTAATGTGCCGTCAGGGTTGCCCGTCAATACGCCGGCTTTTACCAATTTATCGATGTCTTTCTTAGCCCAATCGGGTACATCGGTGAACTCGACGTCAAATGTTCCAATGCGCAGATCATTTCCGACAGGCTCTGGCAACTCGCCAAATGCCCTACTCAACATAACTAAAGCTTCGACCTTCTTAGCTGGCGCTCTTAAATTTTTGTTTTTAGAGCCCTGCATAATGTATTCTTTACTAATTCCTGGTTGATAAGCGTCCGCTGCCATTAACAAGGTTTTTACAATCTCTCCCCTTGTTGCTGGTGGCGACGTTTCATCTGCATACACCGATACGCTAAGTGATAGGACCATTATGATGGTCATGAGTAAGGATAAAAATTTCTTTTTCATATTCGCGCTCCTCTATAGTAGATTGGTGTGAACAAAGATAAATGGTAGTGTTTAGAATTCCTGCCATTTAAACACCATTATAGTTGTTTTATTTTAGTTTGAAAATATGTAAAGAGCTTTTTCATTTTCAAGAGAGCATGTCTAGCCTAGAGCTTTTAAGTTCAACTCGTAGCACAAGAAAGGTCACTTTTTTAGTATTACTGTAGTGTGAAATGAAGGGGGCAAATAAGAACCGTAATAAGATAAAAGAAAAACCCATTGAATTCAACCTGGAGGGCCAAGTATCTTAGTTATGTCCATTTTTATATAAATAATAATATAGATGAATTAAAACATAATAGCAGGTTAGTTGAATAAGAAATAATATATATTGAATGGTTTAAAGGGGATCTGTTATTGCTTTATAGTAAAATTAATAGATACAAAAGAATGATTGGATGGATAACTTTGACTGAAAAAGTATTAAAAAAACATTTGAAAGAAAAATACGGTGATTTTTCACTTGTTCGATTAACTGGAGGGTACACAAATGACACTTTTTTGTTAAATGGTACACTTCCTCCGTTAGTTGTTAAAGTTACAAATAAATTTAACGAAGACATTGAAAATGAAATAAATTGTTTAAATTTAATTCAAGAAACAGGAGTAACACCAAAAATTTATGAGTTAATAGAAACAGATGCCCTTCAAATAATTGTAATGGAGTACAGAAAAGGAATAAATGGACAATCCATTTTAGATAACAATGAATTAGAAAGAACAAAGGAATTATATAAAAACTTAGGAGCATCTCTTGCTAAAAGAATTCATTCAATAAAATATAACTATACTTCAAGTGGAATTAGAGAATGTACTTTTAATGAATTTAACTTAAGTTTAGATTTTGTACCTGAATTTCTTATTGCAAATTCTATGGAGATATTACAAAACATAAACGATAATAAGGAGGAATGGGTTTTAACGCACGGTGACTATGGGATTCACAATGTTTTATACACAGATACTAATACTCTTACAGTCTTAGATTGGGAATGGTCTGAATGGGCAAATCCTTTAACCGATATAGGATGGGTCTGCTGGTTTACAAAACTTCATTACCCTGAATATGCGGACTCATTAAATCTCTTATTTATTAAAGAATATAAAATTAATAATCCAATACACTTATCTCCTGAAGTATTAAGGTCTTACTGTGTATATAAGGTATGGAAAGTATTACATAAGGTCAAAAAAGCTCCACAAGAAGTACAGGAGGAATGGATAAGACGTTTAAAATGGACCATAGAAACGGACATTTTTAATTTCGTCTTAATGAACTAACCAGCTAATAGATTGTCAATAAAAATCTTTTAAATTAATAAACACTTCATGCTATACTAAAAAGCGCAACCCAAATAACCCTCCGAATTCAATTTGGAAGGTTTTTGTGGTATTTGGAAATTCTGTCACTACATGGTTTCTTGGAATCGTGTTTTCGTTTTTAAAATCGCATAAATCCAATGTAAAAGCTTATTTGCGCAAGCAATAATGGCTACTTTATATGGCTTTCCTTCCTCACGTTTTAAATCGTAGAAGGCTCGTAATCGCTTATTTCGTGCGATAGTTTCAGGTGTTGTTTTCTTTTTCCGACTATCTCGAATAGAACAACGAACAGCTGTATAAAGCATGTGGCGAAGCCTAGCCGAGCCGCGTTTAGTAATGTGATTTTTCGTGCCTTTAAAGCGACCTGATTCAAACACACTAGGATCCAGTCCTGCAAAGGCTACTAACTTTTTCGGATGATTAAACCGATCAATTTCTCCGATTTCTGAAATAATCGTTGCAGCGATTTTTTCACCAATACCAGGAATTGATTGGAGTAATTCATATTCTTCAAGTTGTGCCGCTAACTCATCAATCTCACGCTCCAACGTAGAAAGTTGTTGGTGGTACACTTGAAGTAAATCAATATACATATTCAAGCTGACTAGAAGACTTTGATAAAGAGTTGATTGAAATGGATTGCGTTCTGCAGCTCCGATAAATTTTTCCGATCTTTCAAGCGCCCAATTAAACGAACGTGCTTTGCAATGTGTATCAATGAATTGTGCGATATCTTCTACACCTGCTTCTTTAACTGATTCAGAAGTAGGGTAAGCTTGTAAAGTTTTTAAGGAAATCTCAGCGTATAAATCGCCAAACACTCCTTTGTACTCAGGGAATATTTGATCTAATACGGCTTGAAATTGAAGCTTTGTTTGAATCATAATTCCCGTCATATTTTCATGTTGCCTTGTTAGATGCCGAAGGTTTAATAACTGTATACCACGCTTTTTCTGAGGCGCTAAATCCTCTTTGTAATACAGTTCGCCTAAGTGATAAGCATCAATGGCATCAGTTTTGGTTTTTCGCAAGCTAGAACTTTTTGCTCGGTAAGATACCAGTGGATTTACGATAATGACAATGTATTCTCTTGCTTCTAAAAACTGTACAACTGGGGCATGATAGTGACCTTTATCAGGTTAGAAGGGTTTATCAGAGGATTAGTAGTGTAAGTAAACCTTTACAATCTTGTGGTTCACCTGTATGTGCTAGATGGCGAATAGTGCTAGAGGTTATGAGTCTATTAATAATAGCAATGGTGATGCGCAAATAAATAGAAGGGTAGATGAATAAATTCTTTCATCTGCCCTTTTTCATTTTAATCAACCCAATGAGAAGGACGTTTCAAGTGGGAGGGTAATTTTGTTTGTAGATTGCCTTGTGCCGAATTAATTTGCATCTGGGTTAAAAACATACTTGTTGATAGGTCTGCGCCATGTAAATTTGCATCACGTAAATCGGCTCCAATAAAATCAACGCCTCTTAAATCAGCATTTTGTAGATTGGCTGCAATTAAATAAGAGCCTCTTAGATCTGTTGCTCTTAAATCCTTGCCCTTTAAATTTTTTCCTATCCAATCAACGCCACGATTATCATACTTTCGAGGTTTTTTCCCAATCTTTGTGATAAGACTTTGGCGAATTTGCTCACTTGTTTCTAACAGTAATCCATTCACTGGCAGTCGGAAAGTAGGAATATCTATTGCTAGTAATGCATCAGCTTCTAGCTCTGTTGCACGCTGTAGCTGTTCTAGTTGTATATGTAGCTTATTAAATAAAGATGAATCTACCTTATATGATAAAGCCTCTGCTACGTAAGCAATCATTTCATAAAGCTGTTCCATAATAGGAAAGACACAAAACATTTTTTCGGAAACTTCAGGGAATCGCCGCCAGTCTTGTCCATGGAAGGTTGTTTGCGAAACCTTTTGTCCAGCTCCTAAACAGTCATAAACTGTACAGCCTTTAAACCCTTGGTCTCTAAGTTTGCTATGAATTTGACAGCTGAAATCAGATTGTAGATTAGGGCAAGGTGTTCCGGCTGCTTTATGAATAGCAAAGTCGCTAGAAGCAGTAATATTTAAAGCCGTACAGCATAGACCAAAACAGCTTTGGCAATCAGCCTGGAAGCTTTCAGGTATCTTTTTTCCCATTGAATCATCTATTTTTTTTACTTTAGACATCATTATATTCCTCGCTTAACGCATAGACTTCTTACTGATAATTTTATCACTTTTTACAAATAAAAGGATATATTTGTGTGGAATAATTTTGCATACAATGGTATTCCCTTTAAAATGTTTCTCGTTGAACTGTCTAGTTTTTTACAAAACTAGGATATCCCATTGACAATTTATTGTAAAATGCTATAATTTTTATCGACAGACAGTCGGTCTATATTGGAGGAGTGAAAATGAGAAAAGAAGCGATGGAGCGCAGAAACGAAATACTTGATGTGGCAGATGAGCTTTTTGGTCAGAAGGGCTTTGATGGCACAAGTACTAACGATATTCTCGAAAAGGTTGGGATAGCAAGAGGAACACTATATTATCACTTCAAGTCAAAGGAAGACATTATGGACGCGCTAATCGAGCGGTATAATGCTCAAATTTTAGGGACTGCAAAGGAAATTGCGGCAAATAAGAGCATACCCGTGAACGAGCGTATTATCAGGGTTGTAATGTCACTAAACATAAGTGATGGAAACGGCAAGGAAATTATGGATCATATACATAAGCCTCAGAATGCGCTTATGCATCAGAAAATACAAAAGGTCATTATAAATGGTCTTCCCCCAATACTGACGGAAATAATCCGTGAGGGCATTGAGCAAGGACTATTTAACACGCCGTATCCGTATGAATGTATGGAAATGATTGTGGCCTATACAAATACCGTTTTTGATGATGATATGGTTGATATAACCGATGAAGAACGCGCTGCACGAATACCAGCTTTTGTCTTCAACGTAGAAAGACTGCTCGGTGTCGAAAGTGGAAGCCTTATGTACATGATGAAGATGTTTGGCAATGGAGATTAGGTTGGAAGAAATGGAAACGACAGTGGTCATTCTGTTCAACCTGAAGTCAGTTAAAAAGCTTGAAAACAGAGGTGACGTATGTATTTCAGATTAATTCGTAATGATATGGTTAAAAGCAAACTGATTACGCTGACAACGATGCTATTTGTGGCTGCTGCGGCTATGCTCGTTTCTTTATCGGCGATTCTTATCGTAAATCTTTCTGGTGCTATCGATTCACTTATGAATCAGGCGAAAACGCCGCACTTTTTGCAAATGCACTCTGGGGATATCGATACTGTCCGGCTTGCAAATTTCGCGGAGAAAAACAGTAATGTTGATGAATATCAAGTGCTTGAGTTTCTCAACGTGGATAACAGTCAAATTATTTTAGGTGATCGTTCACTTGCGAATAATGTTCAAGACAATGGTTTTAGCATACAAAGTGAAAAATTTGATTATCTTCTTGATCTTGATGGAAAGATTATTAACGTATCCGATGGCGAGCTTTACGTTCCAATAAACTATATGAAGGACACCACGGCGAAGGTCGGTGATAAAGCTGTAATAGGCGGAAAGGAATTTACCGTAGCGGGATTCCTCCGGGATTCACAGATGAATTCTATGCTGTCTTCTTCAAAAAGATTTCTCGTTAGTGAAAAAGATTACGCTGAAATAAAAGGTCTTGGAACTATGGAGTATTTGATCGAGTTTAGATTGAAGGATTTATCGGCACTTGGTGAATTTGAAACTACTTATGCCTCCGCAGGACTTGAAGCAAACGGACCAACCATTACATATCCACTTTTCAAAACACTTAACGCGCTGTCCGACGGGATTATGATAGCCGTTATACTTCTTATAAGCGTACTTGTTGTTGTGATCGCGTTTATGTGTATCCGCTTTACACTCCTTGCGAAAATCGAAGACGATTACCGTGAAATTGGTGTTATGAAGGCAATAGGGCTGCGCCTTTCCGACATTAAGAAAATTTATCTTGCGAAGTATGCTGCAATTGCTGCAGGGGGGAGTATTCTCGGGTACGCACTTTCGTTGATGTTCAAAAACATGCTTCTTGAAAACATCCGGCTTCATATGGGGGAAAGTGAAAATTCTTCTTTTGCTACGTTTTTAGGGATCATCGGCATTCTACTTGTATTCTTCGCCATAGTAGCCTATGTAAATGGAGTGCTGAGACGCTTTCGAAAAATATCTGCTGCAGAAGCAATACGCTATGGTACTTCACAGGAAAAAAACACAGCTGCAAAGCGTTTTTGCCTAAATAAAAATAAGCTGTTGAACACAAATATTTTCCTAGGTATCAAAGATGTTCTCGCAAGGAAAAGACTTTACGGCACAATGCTTGCAGTACTTGTCATTTCGGCATTTATCATTATTGTTCCACAAAACCTTTACAACACGATTTCCTCAACAAGCTTCATTAAATATATGGGTATTGGAAACTACGATATTCGAATGGATATTCAGCAGACGGATCAAATCTCTGAAAAAGCTTCGGAAATTTTAGAATATATGAACAGCGACAATTCTATTTCAACCTATACTATCCTTACAACAAAGACATTCAAAACAAAAATAGAAGATGGTTCGGAGGAAAATATAAAAATCGAACTTGGCGACCACTCGATATTCCCTATCGAATACGCAGAGGGAAGAGCACCCGCTGTAGAAAAGGAAATTGCACTTTCGGCTTTGAACGCTGAAGAGATGAGCAAAAAAGTCGGCGATACCATTACGATCATTATAAAGGGGAAGGAGAGTAAGCTCACGGTAAGTGGCATTTATTCCGACATTACGAACGGCGGAAAAACGGCAAAGGCTATTTTTACCGACAGTTCGGAAAATATAATGTGGAGCGTTATTTGTGCAAAGCTTTCAGATAAAACCCTTGCCGATGAGAAAATCTCAAAGTATGCGGACCGATTTACTTTTGCTAAAATCTCCAATATTGATGAATTTGTAAAACAAACATTCGGTTCGACCATAAAATCAGTTGAAAAGGCTTCCATCGCTGCAATTGCTATAGCGATTATAATAACGGTCCTAGTGACACTATTGTTTATGAAAATGCTTGTCGCAAAGGATAGATATTCGATTGCTGTCATGAAAGCATTAGGTTTTACAAACTCTGATATGACGGTACAGTACGGTTCGCGAGCGGTATTTGTATCCATTATCGGGATTGTCCTGGGCACCCTTCTGGCAAACACTCTTGGAGAGGTACTTGCAGGCGCGGTTATCACCTCGTTCGGGGCGTCATCGTTTAGCTTTTCAATCAATCCACTTTCGGCGTACGTGCTTTCTCCGTTATTGATGATTTGCTCAGTCCTGATCACAACTATCATTGGCACATGGAATGTGGGGAAAATAAAAATATCCGACAATATAAAGGAGTAGCTTATGAAGAAAATTATAATCGGTGAAGACATTGTAAAATCTTTCGGCGAGGGTGATGAAAAGCGCAATGTTCTCGACGGAGCATCCGTTGACATAAACGAGGGTGAGTTTGTTGCAATTATGGGACCCTCTGGCTCGGGAAAATCGACGCTCATGTTTGCATTAAGCGGCATGGACAGCATTGATGGTGGAAGGGTAAACTTTGATGGCAGTGATTTATCGTCAGTCGGCGAGATTGAACTTTCAGATTTACGTAGAACAAAAATGGGCTTTGTATTTCAGCAGCCAACGATGCTTAAAAATCTAAATATTCTCGATAATATTATTCTTCCATCCATCCGTGATAACAGAAAAAACGTTGCGAAAATGTCAGAGAAGGCAAAAGCGCTTATGAAGAGAGTAGGCATTGCGGAGCTTGAAACGCGCGACGTTACGCAAGTTTCAGGAGGACAGCTTCAGCGAGCAGGAATATGTCGTGCGCTTTTGAACAGCCCGAAAATTATCTTCGGTGATGAGCCTACGGGTGCACTTAATTCAACATCAGCACAAGAGATCATGGACATATTTTCTGAAATTAACGCGGGCGGTACTGCGATTATGCTTGTCACTCACGATGCCAAGGTAGCAGCACGAACAGAGCGTGTGTTGTTTATGTGCGATGGAAAAATTGTCAGTGAGTTAAAGCTTCCAAAGTTTGATGGAACGAATATTGATGGCAGAGTAGGGCAAGTAACGGAGAAAATGTGGGAAATCGGGATATGAGTTGTTGTATCAACTAACGCTAGAGCGTGCATCAGAGATGTGATCACATCCTATGAAAACGCCTTCGTGTTCAACATCGTGTCGGCCTAAGCAGCTCATCGGACTGTTGCTTGCTTGTTAGCGGCGGAATTTCGGGTTTTAGCGGCGTTTCTTGCTTGGTTAGTGGCGGAATTTTATGTTTTAGCGGCGTTCCTCCTTTGGTTCAACTCACACTTTTAGCGGCGAATTCCAACATAAGCAGGACAATTTGACAAAACTAAAACCAGAGTTGAAAAACTTTGTATAGAATTTTACACAATATTAAGGACTTGACTGCGACCAGTCATGGATGTAGATAAAATTCAGAAGTTAGGTGATAAAACGCAAAAGTTGGGTGATAAAACTAAAAGTTTGGGTGACATATTGTTACAACGTCAAATCACCCTCAAATTGCTGAAGAGATCTATTCTTTATTTAACTTAATTTCATTACAACATGAAGGAAGAGCCATTTATTTAGTGGTTTTTCCTTTTTTTTTCATTTAATGCTTGCAATGTTAAAAGTCATAGTGTACTATTTAGCTAGTACACTATGACACGAGGTGTTTTAATTTGAAACAATTTGCAGGGCTCTTGAAAAAGGAATGGGTGCTCTATAGAGTATGGCTATTTGGTGGAATTTTTATTGGGGTCATGCTGTCAGTGGTAGTTCCATATTTGATAAGGCGGTTAAATGATGAATTTACGATGGAAAACCAGATGACATTTGCCTTTTCGATACTAGTACTAGTCTTAGGTGGATTTTTTTCGATATTACAATTTCTGGCTAGTATGCGTCATGACTTAAAGAACAAAGAGATATGGCTGCATTCAACTAGTTCCATTGCACAGCTTGTAGGTGCGAAAATTGTATTTTCCATAATAGGATACGCTATCTTCAATTTTATCTTTATAAGTATAGCTATTTACAAAGTCAAAGATGAAATTATTATAGGCAACTTCGCCCAAATACTTTTATTACTTTTATTTTTTGTAGCCATTATTGTTATTCTTCAATTAATGATATTTGTGATAATGCTACTATTTTTAGCATTAAATCTCCAAATGAAACACTTTATTGGAAGTTTTTCCATTGTAATTACGATGGTGGCCTTTTTCATTAGTATGAATGAATGGGTGAAATTTACAGGGAGTAAATTATATGATAATATTTTCCATCATGTAGAGATTTCATTAACGGGTCTGGAACAATTTTTCCCGAAGTTACTAACAATGAAGTTAGAATTGGGTTCACTGTATGTTGTTGAAGAGGTAGCAGGTACCATTATGATCGTCTTCCTATTTATCATAGCGACAAAGTGGCTTGAAAAGGTGGTTTTACGATGACAATCGACTTTTCACGTGATAAGCCCATTTATAGTCAGCTTGTAGATCGGATTTGTGGGGACATTTTGAAAGGGAAGTTAGTGCTTGGAGATCGACTTCCTTCGGTTCGAGAGTATGCAGTGGAAACAGGTGTCAATGTAAATACTGTGCAACGGGTGTATAAGGAGTTAGAAGCGATGAATATAACGGAAACCAAACGAGGTCAAGGTACATTTATAACAACCGATGAAGAACGAATTGTTCTTTTACGGGAAGATATGAAAAACCAACTGGCAGAGCATTTTTTAACTTCCATTGAAGCGCTTGGATTTTCAAAGGAAGAGATGCTCGTTGTTTTACAGAATAAATCGTGAGGTGATATATATGCTACAGCTATCTAACGTTTCTTTTCGTTATATGAAAAAGTCTATTCTTCAAGATGTATCTTTTACCATCCCTATTGGACAAATCATTGGGCTTGTTGGAGAAAATGGCAGTGGCAAGTCGACACTATTAAAAGTGTTGGCAGGCTTATTACGTCCATCAAATGGTGAAGTATTGCTAAATGGAACACCTGTTACACGCAGAAGCGCTGATAAAATTGCTTATTTACCAGATATTGATTTATTTTTTGATTTCTACACAGGTGAGCAGCTTTTTCAACACTATGCCTCTCAATTCGAAGATTTTTCGTATGATAAGGCTTGTATCGTTGCAGAGTTTTTACAAGTTGATAAAAATGTAAAGCTACGACAATTATCAAAGGGGAACCGTGGTCGGATGAAAATGGCCGCAACGCTTGGGCGAGAAGTACCCTATTATTTAATGGATGAGCCATTTTCTGGTCTGGATCCAATTGTCCGCGAACAGCTGATTAAAGGGTTAATTCAATTTACAGATATTGAACACCAAACAATATTGTTATCAACGCATGAATTATATGAGGTAGAGCCTATTCTAGATCAAATCATTTTATTGCAAAATGGTTCGATCATTGCACATGAGGAAGTTGAGACCATTCGAGATGTTTCGAATAAGGATGCTGTGCAATGGATGAAGGCTTATTATAAGAAAGGGTGAAATGAATGACAACACAACCAATTGTTCAATTGCAAAATTTATCAAAAACTATTGGTGGTAAGCAATTGATTCAGCAATTAAATATCGATTTATATCCAGGGCAAATCACTGGATTTTTAGGACCGAATGGCGCAGGGAAAACGACGACAATTCGTATGATGACGGGACTTATGAATCCAACTGAAGGAAAGGTCATTATTGATGGGGTTTCCTTACAGGACAAATATGAGGAAGCTATTAGTAAGGTCGGTGTAATTGTAGAAAACCCGGAAATGTATAAATTTATGACGGGCTATAAAAACCTACTGCACTTTGCGCGTATGCATAAAAACGTTACAAAAGAGCGTATTCAAGAGGTAGTTAGACAGGTCGGTCTTGAAAATCGTATTCATGAAAAGGTTTCGACGTATTCGTTAGGGATGCGTCAGCGTTTAGGACTTGCACAGGCACTACTTCATCGACCAAAATTTTTAATTTTAGATGAACCAACGAATGGTCTAGACCCAGCAGGTATCCGTGAGTTCCGTATGTATTTGCGTAAAATTGCGGAGGAAGATGGCGTATCAGTATTTGTTTCCAGTCATTTATTATCCGAAATTGAGTTAATGTGTGATCGAGTAGCTGTTATACAAAATGGAAAACTTATCGATATTCGTGATATCAACGTTGAAACATCTTCGTTTTATTATATTGAAGCTACACCGAATGATCAGGCAGCAGCTCTTCTACAGAAACTCGATTACAACTTTGTGGCGGAGAATAATGGTTACGTATTGGAAATAAAGAAAGAGGATATACCGAACCTCATTGCGCAATTTGTTCAAGAAGGAATTCAATTATTTGCAGTACAACCGCATCAAAAAACGTTAGAGGATCAATTCTTAGAAATGACAGGAGGTGGCCAAATTGCTGAAGCTAATGCAAAATGAATGGATGAAATTATGGCATAAAAAAGGAACTTGGACAATGGTCGCGCTAGTAGTCCTCTTTATTATTGGTCCTGGTATTATGTTGAAATACTATGAAACAAAAGAGGATAAAACGTGGCAGCAACTTGAACAGCAGTCCATTGATAATTATAAAGAGATATTGAAAGATGACAATTTATCGGCAGAGGATAAAAATCACTTTGAAGATCAAATAGCTATTTCTGAGTATCGATTAGCAAACGATGTGCCGTCTCAAGACTTTGCAGGCTTTATGTCATTAACAGGTGGCATGTTGACATTAGTAACATTATTTACAGTTATTGTTGCCGCAAGTATTGTATCTAATGAATTCTCTACTGGGACGATTAAAATGCTATTAACGCGTCCGGTTTCGCGAGCAAAAATATTAACCTCAAAATTACTTACAACTTTCATTTTTGGACTATTATTGTTTGTTGTCAATGTAGGAGTAAGTGCTCTAGTGGGACTGATACTATTTGGTGGTTCTACTGGTGCTGAGTTAGAAGTAGTCAACGGTCAGGTTGTAGAAAAAGCGGTATGGAATGATTTAGCATACCACTATTTACTTTCTGGCGGAGACTTTGTCATGTCCATATTGTTTGCTTTTTTAGTGGGCTCCGTTTTCCGTTCAAGCTCTTTAGCGATTGGCTTAACAATTTTCCTATCCTTTTCAGGTGGAATGGTTGTCATGTTCTTAAGCAAATTTAAAATCGTTAAATATATTTGGTTAACTCATTCAGATTTAACACAATATGAACATGCAAGTTCAATACTAGATGGCATTACAATGCCATTCTCACTCACAATTCTTGCGATTTATGCTGTTGTTTTCCTTGTAATCAGCTATATGTCCTTTATGAAACGTGACGTAACCGCATAAAAAAGGTGTATGCCGTTTCATGAACTGCACGCCAATTGTTAGATGTATAACTGACAATTGGCGTGCATTTTTTTCTGATAGAATAATAGTGGAACAAGTTGAAGAGAACAAATAGATTTTGCTAGAAAAGGTTCCAAGACGTAAATAGAATCGATATAATGAATGAAAAAAAGAGGGGCATATAGATGGAAACAGAATGGTTGCGAACTTTTATTGTTGCTGCGAACACAGAGAATTTTCGTGAGACGGCAGAACAACGTTTTATTACACAATCAACTGTATCGAAGCATATTCAACACTTAGAAAAAGAACTACAAACAACACTTTTTGAACGACAGGGGAAGCATGTGAAATTAAATCATATCGGTGCTCACTTTCTTCAACATGCAGAGAACATGTTGGGAACGATTGATGAAGGATTACAAAAAACAGTATCCTACTTGAATGGTTATACGTCGCAAATAACTATTGGAGTTGCACCGCAAATTGCCAATTCTACTTTACCAGGAATTATTCATACATTTCAGCAGCAAAACCCTGCAATTCACATAACGATCGAACTATTAAAGTCCAACGAAATCGGGGAAGCTGTACATGCAGGCAAGGTAGACATCGGTTTATCAAAATTGACATCGACACGTGACATTCACACAGTCCTTCTCGCTCAGGAACCACTTCAATTGATTGCCCCGATGTCAAAAAAGGCGACAGATGCACGGACTCTTTTACAGCAGGAAACGATCCTAACACATGAATATGCACCTTACTGGCAGGACATCCAGCAAGTACTACAACAATTTCCAAACTACAAAAGTATGAATATTAATCAAACCGAGGTGATAAAAAACTTTGTCAAACAAGAATTAGGGATTGCCTTTTTACCAAAGAGTGTGATCGAGGTTGAATCTCATCAACAATTGCTTCATAGCTATTCGTTAAAGGAATTTGCACATATTGTTTCGAATACCTATTTTTTAACGAAATATGTAACAGCGGATATTGAGGCGTTTCTAGCAGTTTGTCATCTGATTTACACAGATGTAGTTAATGATTAATATAGAGCAAGAATTAAAGTGTTGGAAGAAGAAAATTCTCCAGCTAAAAGTTCAGGTCCAAAATAATCGTTCTTTCATTAAAAGGTTGTTTAAAAGTATGAATGAAACGCTTTTACTGTTTTTTATTATTTATAATATTCTTGAATTCTTATATAAAGTTGGTGTAATTAGAAAATGAAAGTGTTAATCGTAGATGATGAAGAAAAGATTACAGAAGTATTGGCATCTTATTTTGAAAAAAACGGAGATTATACATATGTTGCACATACAGGAGAATCCGCAATCCAAATGATAGATCAAGTACCTCTTGATATGATTATTTTAGATTTAATGTTGCCTGATATAGCCGGAGAAGATATTTGCCAATATGTAAAATCAAATTACGATATTCCTGTGATTATGCTTACAGCAAAAATCTCTATTGATGATAAAGTAATTGGATTTGAAATGGGTGCAGATGACTATGTCGTTAAACCTTTTCATCCTAAAGAAATATTAATAAGAGCAGAGAGGTTGTTACCCAGTTCACATAAAAATCAAATTATTATTTTAGGACAGTTGGAACTCCATAAAGATGAAAGAAAAGTATTAGTAAATCATCAAAGTATTCAGCTCACGCCACATGAATTTAGCATTTTACTGTTACTAGCCGAAAATCCTAAAAAGGTTTTTAGCAGGGATGATATTATTCAAAAAATATATAGTTTTGATTTGAACATGAATCCTCGTATTGTAGATCAACATATTAAAAATATCCGTAAAAAAGTTAAGGAAGAGTACATCCAAACTGTCTTTGGTTTAGGATACAAAATAAATGAAAAGGTTATAAATCAATGAAATTTCATATAAAAATTGCCTTAATTGTCGCTATCTTTTCTACAAGCATACTCTTATTCATCACAGGGATATTACTTTATAAAGGTCATGAACATTTGATGATGCTCCATATTACAGATTCTAAGGAATTAATTCACCATTTTGATATGGCATTAAGGGAAACAGCAATGTGGTCATTAGGCCTTTTGCTTATTTTTATACTAATTTCTAGTTTGTTAATTGCAAAAACATTAACGAAACCTATCCAAGAACTGAATCACTTTGCGTTAAGACTAGTACGTGGAGACCGTCATTTAAATATACGCTATACGGTGAATGATCAAATTGGTCAATTAGGTAAATCACTGATGAAACTAGATAAAACATTAAACGCTTATGAACTCCGTCGTAAAGAAATGACACAGGATCTTGCACATGAAATTCGTAATCCATTAGCCTCAATAAAAAGCTATTTAAGTGCCTTTGAAGATGGGATTTGGACAGCTACTCCTGATCGTTTGAAAGCATGTGTTGAGGAAATTGATAGGCTAATTCTCCTTGTTGGAGAATTAGATACATTAAATGATATTAATAATCCTACATTTAAGGTCATGATGAAAGAGCAACAGGTTGCTAATGTCATCGAAAAGTCTGTGATTGCGTTGGCAAGTGAATTACTTGAAAAAGATATACAGGTAGAATTGGATTTAGACAAAACAATCAATGCACAGGTAGATGCTTTGAGATTGAATCAAATTCTACACAATATTATAAAAAATGCTATGTACCATGTTCAAAAAGATGGCAAGATATTAATCAAATTATTTAAAGAAAATAGCGATTATATAATTCTTGTACATGATAATGGAGTCGGTATGGATGAAGAAACAAGTGAAAAAATCTTTGAGCGAAATTATCGAGTGGAAAATCGATATACTGGCAATGGTATTGGTATGACAATTACCAAAAAACTTGTGGAAGCACATAACGGTACAATTTCCGTCAACAGTGAGAAAAATATAGGAACTACATTTTATATACAAATGCCGTTTTCTACATAATTCCTACACAACTGTTCTATATGCTTAAGGTGAAAGGAATGGTTGATATGAGGAAAATAGCATTAGCAGCAAGTATTATCGCCAGTATGGGCATACTTGGGGCTTGTAGCCAAGGAAATAGTAACGATATGAAGGATATGGATCATTCTTCTATGAAGATGGGAGAAATGGATCACTCTTCGAAAGATATGAGAGACATGGATCATGGCAAGATGAAGGGTCATGAGAGCCATAGCAATTCGGTAAGTTTAAACAATTCGACAGGTGTAAATGAAGTAAAAGTCCCTGCTGAACTTAAACGTAATAATAAGGATGAAGTTGTATACACAGTTAAGGCACAAAAAGGAAAAACAGAAATATTCGATAGTGTTCAAACAAATACGTATGGGTATAACGGATCGTTTCTCGGCCCGATGATTCGTCTAGAAAAAGGTGAAACCGTAAAGATTAAAACTAAAAATGAACTTGATGAGGATACAACTTTTCATTGGCATGGACTAGAGGTGCCGGGGGGAAAAGATGGTGGTCCACAAAGCATTCTTAAACCAGGCGAAGAAAAAATCCTCGAGTTTAAAGTGAATCAGGAAGCGGCGACGCTATGGTTCCATCCTCATCCACATGGAAAAGCGGCAGAACAGGTATATAATGGGCTTGCAGGCTTGGTTTATATTGAAGATAATCATTCAAAAAGTCTAGGATTGCCAAATGATTATGGGAAGAACGATGTCCCCTTGATTTTCCAAGATAGAACATTTGATGATAAGAAACAATTGAATTATAGCGCTGCAATGAACACAGACGGAACGATTGGAGATACATTGTTAATTAATGGAACGCTCAATCCTAAATTGACTGTAAACAAAGAGAAAGTGCGTCTTCGTTTATTAAATGGATCAAATGCGAGAAATTATACCTTTAGATTGAGTACTGGGGATTCCTTTCTTCAAATCGCCACAGATGGTGGTTTCTTGAATGAACCCGTTTCTTTAAAAGAGATTACACTAACGCCCTCCGAAAGGGCAGAAATCGTAGTTGACTTTTCAAAAATGAAGGACGTTAATGATCTAGCTTTAATCAATGAGGATGGTTCAGTCCTTTTACCATTTGTAGTTACTGATCAAAGTGGAAAGACCAGTAAGCTCCCTAAAAAATTAAATGATCTAACATTAGAAGGTAAAGAAATGGATCTACCTGTTACAAAAAAAGTAGAACTCTTTGGAATGATGGACATGGTAACGATAAACGGAAAGAAATTTGATCCGGAAAGAATTGATTTTACACAAAAACAAGGGGTTACCGAGGTATGGGAAATTTATAATAAACCGGATATGATGGGTGGCATGATACATCCTTTCCATATTCATGGAGCACAATTTAAAGTACTCTCTCGTGATGAGAAAAAGCCACCTGAAAATGAACAAGGATGGAAGGACAGTATCTCTGTAAAACCAGGTGAGACAGTAAAAATAGCTGTACAATTTAAGCATAAGGGCGTCTACATGTTCCATTGTCATATTCTGGAGCATGAGGATAATGGAATGATGGGTCAAATTAAGGTGGATTAATGCTTTATTGCAATTAAAGATTTTTAAAATCCTGTATTAATTTTTAATACAGGATTTTTCTTTTATGTTATTGTGATTGATTATAGTGATTAGCTATTTTTTTACGAGCGGATATTGAGGTGTTTTAATTACTTTATTAAAAAATAGAAGGTGTTTATAATGTATAGTTTAATGTCGAAAATAAGCCAAATCATTAGTGAACCAATTACCATTTTTCTAAATTCCTATGAACATTCCCCATTCATTATTGCGATTTTACTTGGATTAATAGGCGCTTTAGCACCTTGTCAATTAACAGGGAATATGAGTGCGATCACTTTTTATGGAAGTCGAACATTGCAAATGAAAAACAATTGGCAAGAAATTGTGTTTTTTATGCTAGGGAAAGTCGTTGTATTTAGTGTAATAGGTATATTCGCGTGGCTATTCGGTCAGTCCTTTGAAACTGGAATGACAAAGTATTTTCCTATGTTTCGCAAAGCGATTGGCCCGATTATGCTCGTAACAGGACTCGTACTAATTGGCGTTTTAAAATTAAAATTTCTGAATCGAATATCTACCTATATTCCGTCAGTTATAAATGAGGGGAAATTGGGTTCCTTTCTGATGGGTGCTAGTTTTTCCATTGCCTTTTGCCCTACGATGTTTGTACTATTTTTCGTCTGGTTAATGCCAACAGTTGCAACTTCTTCGTATGGACTAATTTTGCCAGCCATTTTTGGTATAGCTACTTCCGGGCCACTTCTAGTGATGCTAGGGCTTATTCATTTATTTGGCGCAAAAAGATTCATTATGCGCACAAGCATGAGAATGGGGAGAGTAATTCAAAACGTAGCGGGTGTTATTCTAATTTTTATCGGCATATCGGATACGATTACATACTGGGGATTGTATTAAATAGGAAGGAACACCTTTGAAAAAACGAAAACACATCTAAAAAAGGTAGTGTAATAAAATATATAATAGTGATATTTACTTTTAATATTTCTCATTTCTTCGTTTACAGTAACCACCTCTTTTATATGGTTACAAAGGAGAAAAGCGAAATTTTTTGATTTCAATAATGATAACATCCTTTTAGGTATAATAGAGTGACATTTCTTTTAAACATATATAGAAAGAGTGAAAAAAATGATTGGTGCAATATTATTATTTATCCTCGCAGGTATTGGCGAAATTGGAGGGGGCTATTTAATTTGGCTTTGGTTAAGAGATGGTAAACCCTTTTATTGGGGAATAATGGGTGGGATTGCGTTGGCTTTGTATGGAGTTGTCGCTACTTTTCAATCCTTCCCAACCTTCGGAAGAGTCTACGCTGCCTATGGAGGGGTCTTTATTGTCCTTTCTATTTTGTGGGGCTGGGGAATTGACGGAGAAAAGCCAGACGTCTTGGATTGGGTTGGCGCATGCATTTGTTTGATTGGTGTTATGGTGATTCTATTACCTCGTTCATGAGTGGGAGAAAAGTTGAATTTAAAAAAGAGCTCCCTAAAACAGTAGTAGGAAAAATCCTAACAAGAACTTTAGTTGAAGAGGAACAATTACAAAGATGAAGGACTTTTAGAAATTGAAGCGAATAGCTAATAGATAGGCTAAAAATGTTTGGAGGTCATCATTTTGCTACTTTATTGTTGATATCTATCATCTACCTAAAAATGAATAGATAATTTAGGAGCTGATAGATGATGAGATACAAAAATACGCTTGTTGGAATTACTTCTGATATGTTGAATGGCTTTTTTGTTGATTGGCCGAATCCACCAAATTCGCAAACTCACTTAAAACTGCTAACTAACAGCAGTAAAGTGGTCATTGCTTTAGATGATCATACGAAGCAAGTAGTTGGATTTATAACAGCGATTAGCGACGGAGTTCTATCTCCTACATTCCGTTTCTTGAAGTATTGCCAGCGTATAAAAATAAAGGAATCGGCAAGGAATTAGTCAAACAAATATTACAAGAGCTTGATGATATTTACATGGTTGATTTGTGTTGTGACGATGACATAGTTCCTTATTATGAGGAATTTGGGATGATAAAATCTAACGGCATGCTCGTCAGAAATTACGCAATGCAGTCTGGAATTTCAAACAAATAAATAGAATGAAAAACGCTTGGCTAATTTCCAAGCGTTTTTCTGTCCAAAAAATTTTTTCATGATGATTGTCATTTTTTTAAAGCAACAAAACGTAGTCTACAATAATCCGCAACCCATTGATGATTTTGATATAATTTTGGTTTTAATAATTCTTCACATTTTACATAAATTTGTTCTTTTTCAGATTCTGATAAATGTTGAAGCATATTATGACTGAACATCTCTAACCAATTCCTTAGTCCATCCTCACCCTGAAGCGGTGTTGGGCGCTCATAGAGTGTAATCATTTCAACTGTAAATCCAGCGCTTTCCAACTTCGACTGATATTCTTCTAAAGTTGGAAAATACCACGGGAAATAGTCTTCAATATAAGGTAGTTTATATGCCTCCATACTTTTTTGAAGGGCCCAAACAATAGAAGCAATATTACCGTGTCCACCCATTTCAGCGACGAATCGGCCACCTTGCTTAAGTGCGTTGTAAATATTTTGAATGACTTCATCAGGCTGTTTCATCCAATGTAACGCTGCGTTTGAAAAGACTGCATCGAATTGATTTGTCATATGAAGCGCTGTTGCGTCCATTGTTTGAAATGTAATGTTTGGGTATTTTTGCTGTGCAGTGATAATCATATCATGGGAAGCATCAATCCCTTGAACATGGGTACCATGAGCAGCAATTTCATGAGCTAAATCACCAGTGCCACAGCCTACATCTAAAATCCCTTCATTTTTTTGTGGTGCAAGCAAATCCACTAAGCTGCCTCCAAATTTTGAAACAAAGTCATGCTTTTGATCATATAATTGGGCATTCCATTTTGTTGTCATTGTCCCTCATCTCCTTTGTTTGAGCATAACAGAGAGTTTAATCGAACAGAAATGCGTAAAATGATCAGTTTTGATTCCGAATTGGAATATATGGTGGGGTGTCCGTTTAACATTTGTTTTGGTGAACGTAGGTTTTTTAGTTTAGTCATAATTAGATTATATGACTATGCCGTGAGGAGAGGAATAGAATGCAAAGGAGTATACCTAAAATAATCAAGTTTAGTTTGATAATTGCTTTGTTTATTGTTTTACTTTGGGTGTTTTTCCCTACATGGACACCACACATTAAGGGGGAGCATAGCATAAGTACGATGGAACAAGTTGAAATTAATGGAGCAGAACATGAAATTATGATTCGAGGAGTAGATGCAAGCAATCCAATACTAATTTTTGTTCATGGTGGCCCAGCTTGCTCCGAAATTCCCTACGTAAGGAAATATCAAAAAGACCTTGAAAAGCAATTTACCATTGTACATTATGATCAGCGTGGCAGTGGAAAATCCTATCACTTTTTTGAAGACTATTCAAACCTAACCACTGACTTGTTGGTTGAGGATTTGCTGGCATTAACTGATTATATTTCGGAGAAGTTTAACCAAGAAAAGGTTTTATTAATCGGGCATTCATTTGGTACTTATATTGGAATGCGAGCTGTCGCTGAAGCACCCGAGAAATATTATGCATATATAGGTATTGGGCAAGTAGCCAATACGGTTCAAAGTGAGTTGGATAGTTTAGAATTTATAATGGAACAGGCCAAACTAGAAGGAAATTTGGATGATGTGGAAAGATTAAAGCTTCTTCAACGATCGATAGAACAGGGAGAAGAACATACACCGAGAAATCTTGTACGTAAATATGGAGGTGCGACGAGACTTATTAATGATAATAGGGATTATCAAAGAGGATTTCTTTTAAATACTGAATATAACGGGCTGGATGTCATTCGTTATCTAAGAGGGATTAATATTACACAAGAAAATTTATTGAACGAAGAGGCACAACATAATATTCCGGATATTGTAAAGAAGGTGGATCTACCAGTTTATTTTGTAATGGGGAAATTTGACTATATGACGTCTGTTAATGCTGCAAAAAATTATTTTGATAAACTGGAAGCACCTATAAAAGAGTTTATAATATTTGAAGAATCAGCTCATTATCCGCAGTTCGAAGAGAAAGAGAAATTTACTGGATGGTTAAATAAAACCTTCAATGAGCTTCAAAATGGAGCATTTGAATCTTGATATCGACTTTCAAGAACAATCTTTGCAAACCTCACTTACAACCATAACGGTGAATCATATCATAAATAAATGAGGTATTTTCTCGAAAAACAGCACCATCCCATTACGTGTGGATGGTGCTGTTTTTGGCAGGCGATATTATAAATTTGAACAATACTCAGTTTCATTCCGCCTTTCTTCATTATCTGGTTATTCTATTATGAAATGTAAAAAAGCTGTTTGGTATATCAATGTTTATAAATTATAAACATAAAATCAACAGTAAATTAACATTCACATAGTTTAATAGAACTGTACAAAAGGAATCTACTAGGGGGGTTATTAGATGATAAAAAACACACTTGTGAAAAAAGGCGCTACTGTAGCACTTGCTCTAGCTATTGCAGTTCCAGAATTATCACTGACAGCGGTGAATGCTCAGGAAAATATAACAATAGAAGCTGTTAAATTCAATGGAATGAAAGCACCATCTACTATTGAAGAAATGGTAAAAACGTATACAACCGCAACAGTTGATGTGAAATATAACAATGGAAAAGTAAAATCATTTCCGTTGTCATACAACTACTTGTTTAAATCGGAAGATAAAGTAGCAACTGTTAAAGGTGAAAAAATCCCTGCAGGTACACCTATTGATGTAAAAGGAAATCCAATTAAGGATCCAAGCAGTACAGATGGAAAATACTTTGTTTCTGATGCTCCGGATTCAAACAGCCTAATGCTCCCGATTAATGGAAAGCTTTATTTGGTTACACATTATGAATATCAAACCATAGATGCTGCCGGTAATTCAGCATACGGAGTAGTTCCTGCCTCTATGTCTTTAACGGAGTTGAAACAAGACAAAAAAACAGGTGAATTGAAACCTGTAAAAGTAGAAAAAATTGATTTTTCAGCAGTGAATGGACTTTGGATTCCATGTAACGGATCATTATCTCCTTGGAATACACATTTAGGGTCTGAAGAGTATGAACCAGATGCACGACTTTTCTTAGATCCAATTTCAAATGTAAGAAGTCAAGTTGAAACATTCTCTCAATTCTATTTTGGAGATAAAGGAAAGGCTAATCCTTATTTCTATGGGTACACTCCTGAAATTACAATAGAAGAGAACGGGAAAACATCAGTTGTCAAGCATTATAGTACAGGACGCTTCTCTCATGAGTTAGCGAAAGTCATGCCTGATAACAAAACTGTTTTTTATGGGGATGATGGCAGTAATACAGGGATGTTTATGTATGTGGCCGACAAAGAAAAAGATTTATCATCAGGTACATTATATGCAGCCAAATTTAAACAAACTGGTACGGAAAACGGTGGTTCAGGGAATTTACAATGGATTAATTTAGGACATGCAACTGATAAAGAAGTGAAAAGTATTATTGATAGCGGTATTACCTTCAACGATATTTTTGAAACTTCAGATGAGCCTAAAGAAGGTTTTACAGCAATTAAAACATACTCAAATGAAGGCAAAGTTGAGTATTTAAAACTTAAACCTGGCAAAGAAAAAGCGGCAGCCTTCCTAGAAACTCGTCGTTATGCTGCTATTCTCGGTGCGACTACTGAATTTAACAAAATGGAAGGTTTAGCACTAAACGAAAAGGATAAAAAAGTATATATCGCAATTTCCGATCAAAGTAAGGCTATGGAAAAAGATTCAACAGGAAAAGACCCAGCCGACCATATACAATTACCAAAAATTAAAGCTGGTGTAACTTATCAATTAGATTTACAAGATGGTCAAAAGGATAGCGAAGGAAAGATTATTAATAGCTCTTATGTAGCCCTATTAATGTCTGGATTAGTTGTTGGGGAAGATTTAAAAGAAACTGATGCATTTGGAAACACTGCAAATGTAGAAAAAGTAGCCAATCCGGATAACTTAAGTTACTCTGAATCAATGAGAACACTCTTTATTGGTGAAGATAGTGGAGCTCACACAAATAACTACGTTTGGGCATATAATGTTGATACGAAAAAATTAGATTGTGTCTTATCTGTTCCAGCAGGAGCGGAAGCAACTGGTTTATTTGCTGCTGATGACCGCAATGGATTCCCCTACATTTTCAGTAATTTCCAGCATCCTGGTGATGAAGTAGAGGCTAAGGCAATTACAGCTGTTAATAAAGATGAATTACTTAAGGCTGTTGACGAACAAATTGGTATAAATAAAACAGGTGGCATTGGTTATATTTCTGGCCTGCCTTCTTTAACAAATATGCCAGATTTCACTACATCTGATGGTCTTAAAGTAGATAAAGTAACAGCAAAATCTAAGTCAGTTACAGGTACAGCTGAAAAAAATGCTACGGTACAAGTTTATAAAGAGAAAACATTATTAGGGGAAGGAAAAGCAAATTCAAAGGGGAAGTTTACTGTGAAGATTAAAGCTCAAAAAGCAGGCACAAGCTTAACTGTTGAGGCTAAAGACAAGGTTGGACACAAAATTGAATCAACGGTCGTAGAAGTTGTTTCTAAATAACAGTGTCTTTTTCAGAGACACATATATGGGGAGTTTTTATAAAAAATCAATTTGACATTTTGTACTATTCTTTTATATTATATTGAAGAATAGAATGCCCGGACTCGAACGGGAGAGGTTCATAGCTGATACCCTCTATAAAAAACTATGGAAACATGACAATAGGCCATGTCCATATCGGACGTGGCTTTTTTATATGTTTTTACTTATGTTTTAATAGAAATTGGTGATGCCTCTCTTGAAAAGTGTTGGGAAACATTTTACAAGGAGGTTTTTTTACGTGATGAAGCAGGAAAAAGCAATTGTTGTATTTAGTGGAGGTCAGGACAGTACAACCTGTTTGTTTTGGGCAAAAGAACATTTTAAAGAGGTTGAGGCAGTTACGTTTAATTATGGTCAAAGGCATCGTCTTGAAATTGAATGTGCAAAAGAAATAGCAGCGGAGCTCGGTGTTAAGCATCACATTCTTGATATGTCACTACTGAATCAGCTTGCTCCAAATGCATTAACACGACAAGATATAAAGGTAGAAGACGGAGAAAATGGTGAGCTTCCATCGACGTTTGTACCTGGTCGAAATCTTCTCTTTCTTTCATTTGCTGGCGTTTTAGCGAGCCAAGTAGGAGCTAAGCATATTGTAACGGGTGTTTGTGAAACGGATTTTAGCGGATATCCGGATTGCCGAGATGTTTTTATTAAATCCTTGAATGTAACGTTAAATTTATCAATGGATGATTCCTTTGTGATTGATACACCGTTGATGTGGCTGAATAAGGCACAAACATGGGAGCTTGCTGATCAGTTTGGGGCACTTGAATTTGTTCGGGAAAGAACGTTGACTTGCTATAACGGTGTAATAGCAGATGGCTGTGGGGAATGCCCAGCATGTAAACTGCGAAAAAGAGGGCTTGATGAATATTTGAGTTACAGGAAGGAGTCTTAAAATATGTCAGATTTCGTAATCGTCGAGAAGCTCCAAAAAATAGATGAAGATATTCAAAGAAATCAATTGAACTATCATGCAAAGCGAGTTCTCGTAAGCAAAGAATTTACCTTCGATGCTGCTCATCATTTACATCATTATGAGGGGAAATGTAAAAACCTGCACGGTCATACGTATCGCGTAGTTTTAGGACTGAGTGGATACACAGATGAACGCGGTTTAATGATTGATTTTGGCGATATAAAAGAAATATGGAAAGAAAAAATTGAGATTCATTTGGATCACCGTTATTTGAATGAAACGCTTCCACCGATGAATACGACGGCAGAGAATATTGTTGTTTGGATTTACGAAAAGTTGGCGGAGGCCTTGCTTGATACACAAACATATAACGGTGCGCGTGTAGAGTTTATTAGGCTATATGAAACGCCCACAAGCTATGCAGAAGCGAGACGGGAGTGGATGGAAGTTGAGTAAGATCCCTGTTATCGAGATTTTTGGACCAACGATTCAGGGTGAGGGAATGGTAGTTGGCCAAAAGACAATGTTTGTGAGAACTGCCGGCTGTGATTATTCGTGTTCTTGGTGTGATTCGTCGTTTACGTGGGATGGCAGCGGGAAGCATCTTATTGTCCAAATGACAGCGGAAGAGATTTGGTCTGAGTTAAAACGTCTAGGAGGCAATGGCTTTTCATTTGTCACGATTTCAGGTGGGAATCCTGCACTCATTCGAAATTTGGAAGAGCTCATTGCAATTTTAAAAGAAAACGATATAAAGATCGCGATGGAAACCCAGGGAAGCAGATGGCAAAAATGGATGTATGACATTGATGAACTAACAATTTCACCAAAGCCACCTAGTTCTGGAATGACCACAGACTTTTCGGTACTCTCTGATATCATCGAAAAACTTATAAATCGAAACAGTAATCACCATATGTCCCTCAAAATAGTCGTTTTTAATCAAGAGGATTACGATTATGCTAAACAAATTCACCATCGATATCCAATGATACCTTTGTATCTCCAAGTCGGTAATGATGATGTCACAACGACTGACAATTCACGATTAATCGTACATTTATTAGATAAGTATCATGCGCTGATTGATAGAGTGATAAAAGATGAAGAATTAAGAGATGTCAAAGTACTTCCTCAGCTGCATGCTCTTGTTTGGGGGAATAAAAGAGGGGTATAGTGTGCCATTACAAACAAAGAATATGCTCATAACTTTGGGCGGTATGAAAGTATAGGCTAATTTGGCCTATACTTTTTTCGTGCGCCCAGCATGGATGTAATCTTTTCCTAGCAAGTGCAAAGGTGTTCGTGGCGATACGGAAATGAAGAAAGCATGCGATAGTAGGCTAGATATAAAATTTGATGAATGTGCCAAGCAACACAAAAGTTTTTCTGTTAAAGGTCAAAGGTTGTTGCTGTATTTTCATAAATAGTAAAAAATCCTACCATTTTATCTACTTTCGAATCTATATTTGTGTTAACTTATAATTAATTAAAGTTAACACAAATGCAGAAAAATAGGAGGAAGAAAATGATTCGTAAGTTTTCTACTTATGATCTTGCCCAGATCTCATTGCTAGCTTGTCTGATTATCGTTTCTGGCATGTTTAAAATTCCAATAGGTATTCCTGGGTCTGAATTTCAATTATCAGCACCCATTGCAGTTGCGATTGCAGCAGTTTTCGGATTTAAGCGATATTTCCTTGCCGGGATCATTGCAAGTTTAATGTTATTTTTACTAGGTATACACTCAATCTTAAATGTGGAAATCTCATTAATTTTTCGATTGACTGTAGGTCTACTCATTGTTTTATTGGGGACGTCCATTCCAGTACTTGTTTTGGCAGGCCCAATTGGAACAACGATTGCTAGATTTGGTTTGGCTTTTACGTTAGGGACTCCATTTTTGCCGTTATTAATTTTGGCTATTCCAGGCATGGTAATCACAGCTGTTAGTGTTTATCCCATAACGAAAATATTACATACAATTAATAGGAAAGTAGCAGGTAATAATCATGTTAAAAGCGTGTTATAGCATTCGAATGCGTGCGGCTGAAAGATGCCATGAACTAGGAGAAAAGCATATCTCTGGAGGTGAAAGGATAGGTAGTAAATCACAAATAGAGCCAATTGTAAAACAGTTACTGAACAAAGCAAGTAATCATTCACGTGGAGATGCAGACTTTATTCAAATTACCGTTGAAAAAATTGCGCGTGATCAGATTGAGTATATACCACCCTTAGAAATTACGTCAGTTGAGGCGGCTTCAATCGAAATGGCCCATCATGAAGCAAGAAAGATACTAACATCATTAGGTGTTTCGGAACATGCACTGAATGTTGCTTTTCATCAACTTAGTAGTCATCAAAATCTCCGTGGGGCCATTATCCTAAATAGTAAAACGGGCTTACGTCTTGACGATCGGGGACAAAAGGGTGTTCGTGTATCACGAATCGATTGGCGAGATGCTAATGAAGAACTTAATGAGCGTGTTCGTGAGGCATTGGCTCTGGCGTCGAAAGTGGCAAATTCCCCCTATACAATTGCTGAATTATGTTGGTCTGACGATCCTGATTACGTGACTGGATATGTAAGTAATCGTGACATTGGTTATGTCAGAATTACACCGTTAAAAAGGGAAGGCTGTGAAAGCGGTGGACGGATTTATTTTGTGTCAGATGAAGTTGAACTAGAATCTTTTATAGACTATTTAGAAAGTGTACCGGTTCTTATTAGGAGGGATTAAAAATGGATCATTGGTTTCAACGGGAACTACAATTAATAGAAGAGAAAGGATTGACCAGGAAGTTACGTTCGTTTTCAAATGGAAATGAGTGTGAGGTCATCGTAAATGGTGAGAAATTCCTGCTTTTTTCATCTAATAACTATTTAGGCCTTGCAACAGATTTTCGGTTGAGAAAAAAAGCAGCTGAAGGTATTAATAAATACGGTACAGGAGCTGGTGGTTCGAGATTAACTACCGGAAATTTTGACATTCATGAACAACTTGAAGCTGAAATTGCGGATTTTAAAAAAACGGAAGCTGCTATTGTTTTTAGCAGTGGTTATTTAGCGAACATTGGAGTGATTTCGAGTGTGATGAAGGCAGGGGATTTTATATTTTCTGATGCCTGGAATCATGCGAGTATTATCGATGGTTGTCGACTTAGTCGAGCAAAAACAATTGTGTATGAACATGCGGATATGGTGGATTTAGAGTATAAATTGAGGCAATCACGTGGAGATGGAAAGAAGTTAATTGTGACGGATGGCGTCTTTAGTATGGATGGTGATATTGCTCCACTACCCGAAATAGTTACGTTAGCAAAGAAATACAATGCTTACATCATGATTGATGATGCGCATGTGACAGGTGTCTTAGGAAGTGATGGTCGTGGTACTGCTGATTATTTTGGATTGAAAGAGGAGATCGATTTTACAGTAGGCACATTGAGTAAAGCGATTGGTGCAGAGGGAGGCTTTGTGGCGACGTCGTCAATAGCAAAGAACTATTTACTGAATAACGCTAGATCATTTATTTTCCAAACTGGTTTATCTCCAAGCGCGATTGAAGCAGCACGAGAAGGACTTTCCATTATTCAAAATGAACCCGAACGAAGGGAACAATTATTAAATAATGCAATGTATTTACGTTTGAAATTGGAGGAATCCGGTTTTGTAGTTAGGAAAGGAGAAACGCCAATTATTTCTCTTCATATTGGTGATTCCCATGAAGCAATGCAGTTTTCTGAGAAACTAATGGAAGAAGGAGTCTTTATACCAGCAATTCGGCCACCAACTGTGCCAAAAGATTCAAGCCGATTGCGGATAACAGTGATGGCCACACATACAATAGAACAGCTCAATACAGTCATATATAAAATTAAAAAAATTGGAAAAGAGATGGGTATTATAGTATAAGTTAATAAGATTTATTAAAAGACTAATTAAATTGTTGATTTAATTCACATTTTGATTAGTCTTTTAGCTTTCTTTCCACGAATTAGGGGGCAATCCATCGACTTTGACTTCAATCCACGAATTTGAGTGTTCTATCCATGAATATTGACTATCTAACCACGAAATAGAGCGTTTTATCCATGAATATTGACTTTCTAACCACGAAATAGCGGGCTATCCATGAATATTGACTATCTAACCACGAAATAGAGCGTTTTATCCATGAATAATGACTTTCTATCCAAAGAATTAGAGCGGTCAATCCATCGACTTTGACTTCTATCCACGAATTTGAGTGTTCTATCCATGAATATTGACTATCTAACCACGAAATAGAGCGTTTTATCCATGAATATTGACTTTCTATCCAAAGAATTAGAGCGGTTAATCCATCGACTTTGACTTCTATCCACGAATTTGAGTGTTCTATCCATGAATATTGACTATCTATCCACGATTTAGAGCGGTTTATCCATTCATCTCGACTGTCTATTCAAGACTTTGACCGAGCAATATTTCATGGTGTTACTAAGCAGTGTTGATTTTTTGTCAACATTTTTTAGACAATTAGGCACCATTTGTCAACATAAATAATATGCTATAGAAAAAATAAGGGAAGTGGTTGAATGAATTGGTTGATGATCGTTGCTTTTACTTTTTCATCTAGCATTGATAATTTGGGTGTCGGACTGTCTTACGGGATTCGGAAGATAAATGTTCGATTTGATAAAAATATATTAATCTCGATTATTTGTTTTCTAATGAGTATGGGGGGCATCTCATTTGGCGTTTGGCTCTCTAAAATTCTTCCAGGTATGCTTCCTGTGATAATTGGAGCGTTATTATTATTTATCATCGGAATTCGGATTATCCTTTTGGCTAAACCTCAGAAACAAGAAACTTCAACAGAGGAGAGTAGCTATGAGATTCAGTCAAATACTGTTCAGGATATTTTAAGAAATCCTGAGGAAGCTCAGTTTAATAAGTCTGGAGAAATTGGATGGGGAGAAGCTGTACTACTTGGCATCGCTTTATCAGCGAATGCACTTACGAATGGGGTAGGTGCAGGTTTACTCGGTCTTTCCCCGCTTGTCATCTCAATAACTGCTGCAATTGGGAGTTTTATTACTGTTTGGTTAGGGGTTCTGTTAGGAAGTAAAGTAGCAGATGTCCGAATCGGTTCATTTACTCTAGGACAATTTGGAACAATTATTAGCGGAGTTATTTTGTTAATAGTCGCTTTTGGCGCATTCTTCTGACTTAGTTGTTGACAAAATGTCAACGGAATTATACACTTTTGAGAATGGTAATTTCATATTAGACAATTGCGTTACGTCACGTTATTCACGGAAAGAAGGGAGAATCGGAAATGGCTGAACAGATAAATAGTAATACTCTTGGTTCATTGCTGAGGGAGTTATTGAAAGAGCGTTCATTATCTATGCGGAAGTTTAGTGAACAAACTGGAATCGACACAGCTACGATCTCACGCATCATTAATGGAAAGAGAAAAGCGACACCACAGCATTTAGAAAAATTTGCCGACTGTCTTGAGGTTCCTTTAATCAATCTTTTTGAAGCAGCAGGATACCCAATTGAACAGAGACAAGAAGAGTCAGATTCAGATATCCATACGTCTGTTGATGCAATACAAGCTTTTCTCAAGTCTTCGAAAGTTTATGATGATGAATTTTCAGTGGCAAATGTTGAACAGAAACTAGAAAGCTATGGACTCTATGCGCAAACAGAGGAAGGTAAAAATTCGATACTAAAGGATTTTGATGAAAAAATTAAGAGTGTAGGTAGCATTGGTCCATTTATAAGCAAATTAAAAGAGTTGTATGCTAAATTTGCCTCTGGGAAAGGGACACTTTTTGAACTAACAATAATCGGAAGCGCATTATTATATTTTATTATCCCAGTAGATGTAATACCGGATTATTTATTTCCTATTGGTTATTTAGACGATGCAATAGCTGTACAACTAACTTCAAAGGCATTATTAAAAAATTAACTTAAACTTAAGTGATAGGTGGATTTATTTATGAGAAGAAGCAAAAAGAGCCGTAAATGGCTAAGAAATTTGTTCTTAGCATTTGCAATAATACTCGTAGCAGGGATTATTTATTCGGTGTATCAATACAATAGCGGATTGGCTATGGCAGAAGATAGTCACTTGAAAGATAGCGAGAATGCATTTGACCCATTTGAAGGTGCGGATGTGCAATTTGGTCAGATTAATGTACTGTTAATGGGAAGTGACGCTAGAGACGAGGATGGTCGATCAGATACTTTAATGATTGCGCACTACGATCAAACGACAAATAAGGTAAAACTGATTTCTATTATGAGGGATACGTATGTCGACATCCCGGATCATGGAATGGATAAAATAAATGCTGCATTTGCTATTGGAGGTCCTGAACTTGTAAGGAAAACAATTAAGCAAAATTTCGATATCGATGTTAATTACTATGCTCTAGTGGATTTTAAAGGATTCCCTAAAATTATAGATCTTTTAGCACCAGATGGGATAGAGGTTGATATTCCTTATGAAATGTCACATGGAATTGGTATGACATTACATCCCGGAGAACAAACTTTACACGGAAATGAGTTATTAGGCTATGTACGTTTCCGCCACGATCGTTTAAGTGATTTTGGGCGAGTGGAACGCCAGCAAGAGGTTTTGACTAAGGTGAAAGAACAAATCGGTGTTTCAAGCTTCATGAATTTGCCGAAAATACTGGGCGTTGTAGATTCCTATGTGGATACAAACGTTGATAATAAAACAATCCTTACAATTGGAAAAGGGATTGTCAATGGAAAATCTAACAGTATGGACACTTTACGAATTCCTACCGCAGATTCTTATGAAGATAAACGCGTGGACGTTGGGGAAGTCTTGGATATTGACTTAGATAAGAACAAACAGGCGATAGAAGAGTTTTTATCCGCAAAGGAAAATGACTAAAACAGATTAAGTTTTACGTAAGAAGACAGGATAAAATTAGAGTATGTTTTGAACTATTCCTTCAAAACATACTCTTTTTATTATTTTGCATTGATACATAGTCTCCTGATAATGGTAAGTTATTTTCAAAGCAACGCTGGCTCATCAACGTCACAAAAAAAGGTAGCTGATATATTCATCAGCTACTAATTTTATTTTTCAAGCTTTGTTAATGTTTTACCACTCCAACCAAAGATAATAGTCAAAATGGGTCCGAGAAGACAGAAGAAGGTAAATGGCAGGTAAGACGTTGTCGGGATATCTAGCACACTAGCAATGAACATACCACACACACTCCACGGAACAAGAGGATTGACTACAGTACCTGCATCCTCCATCACACGGGATAGATTTTTGGGGGCAAGTCCAACCTTAGCAAATTGTGCTTTAAATGCTTCACCAGTTAATAAGATGGATAAATATTGCTCCCCAATTAATGTGTTGATACCAATTCCTGTAATAGCGGCTCCTGTAATAACTGAGCCAGCGCTCTTAAAGAAGCTCTCAACTTTCCCTAAAATACTTTGAATAATGCCGAGTGTAAATAATAGACCGCCCATTGTTAAGGCTAATAAGACTAAAGCAATGGTAAAGAACATATTGTTCATACCACCACGAGTCAGTAATGCATCTATGTCTTTAAATCCAGTACTAGATACATAGCCTTCAAAAAGAATTTTAAAGACATTCGATAGAGCAATTGGTTCTTGTATGTAGGCAAGACCAACGCCAATAATTGAGACTACTGCGAGTGTGATAAGTGCAGGTGCTTTATAAAAAGTCATAATAACAAGAACAACAATTGGCAATAATGTATACCAATGAATAAGTCCAGTTGACAGTAATCCCTCTTTAAATTGCTCAACAGTTTCAAATGAAGTATTTGCTTCTGTTGGCGAAATAATTGCATAAAGAACGAATGAGATAACGAAAGCTGGAATTGTTGTCCAACCCATATTTTTAATATGCTCGAACAGATCTACACCAACTGTACCAGATGCCAGATTTGTTGTATCTGATAGGGGAGACATTTTATCACCAAAGAAAGCTCCGGAAACAATCGCACCAGCGGTTATAGCTAAAGAAATATCCATTGCACCAGCGATCCCCATAAACGCAACGCCCACTGTCGCAACAGTAGTTAAAGAACTACCAACTGAAACACCAACGATACTGCAAATCAAAAATACGATTGCAAAGAAAAAGCTTGGAGAAACTGTTAAAAAGCCATAGTAGATAAGTGTTGGAATTGTACCACCCATAATCCAACTCGAAATTAAAATACCAATAAAGAAGAAAATAAAAACGGCTCCAAGTCCAGCACTTGCACCAGCGATCATACCAGCTTCTAGCTCACGAAACGGAACTTTTTTTAGTAATCCATAAGCAAGCAAAAGTGAAATAATTAGAAAAATAGGTATATGGGGTGTCGCCTTTAAATACCAAATACTTAATGCCATCATGGCGATAATTAAAAGTATGATAAAGCTTGCCTCGATAAATCGAGGGTTACTCTTTGCTTCAATTCGAAACATGCTAATCCTCCTAGTATTCCTAGTAGGACTTCTCCGCTTCAATGCGGTGAAGCCCAAAAGTATTATAGCACGCAAATAAATTTTGTCAATTGACTGATAAATGTTGTCAATGAAATCAATCGTATTTTCCTTAAGTGATTTTTTAAAACTGAACATAATGGCTCATTTCATCCTATGATAAGCCTTCTTGATCAACATTAGCGACGAATGTTTTCGAAAGCGAAGCGGCAGCGACAAATGTATTCTGTGCGAAAGCGAAGCGACAGCAACAATTGTTTTTCTGTGCGAAAGCGAAGCGACAGCAACAATTGTTTTTCTGTGCGAAAGCGGAGCGACAGCAACAATTGTTTTTCTGTGCGAAAGCGAAGCGGCAGCAACAATTGTTTTTCTGTGCGAAAGCGAAGCGGCAGCGACAACAAAGTGCCCAGTCGGAACGGAAATCAACCACATGTAATAATGTGACCCATTTTAATGAATACTAAAAAAATCCCATGCATTTTTGACAATTAATGTACAAGTCATAATGATAAAAATAATCCGCATCATTTTTGTTCCACGTTTCAGCGCAAATTTTGAACCCATAATCGCTCCAAAAATCATGACAAAGCCCATCGGTAGACCGTATAAAAAGTTAACTTTTCCTAATAGTAAAAACATAGCAAGTGCAGCTAAATTTGATGTGAAATTAAAGGCTTTTGCATTTCCTGCAGCCTGCAAAAAATCATTTCCCATCATTAATAAAATGAAAATAAAAAAAGAGCCAGTGCCAGGACCGAAGAAACCATCGTAAAAGCCTACAGCAGTAAAAGCACCAACAAAAGCTATTTTCTTCACAGTACTTAATGATCGCTCTTCTGGTTGCTGCCCCCAATCTTTTTTGAAAACTGTATAAGCTGTAACAAGGACGAGCATAACAAGCATTAGAGGCTTTAAAATAGATGGTGATACGAGATGCACAGTATATGCGCCAATGAATGAACCAATAAAAATGAAAGGTATTATTTTCCCATTCTTTTTTACATCAACTTTGCCAGCTCGTAAAAAAGTTAACATGCTAGTCCCATTGCTAATTGTATTAGCGAGTTTGTTTGTGGCAATCGCTGTACTTGGGGGTAAACCAATAGCCATAAGCGCAGGTAACGAAATTAATCCTCCGCCACCGACAATCGCATTTAAAAAAGATGCGATAAAGCCAAGTACTAAAAGTATTGCAAGCGAAAGTAAATCAATGTCCATATGTATAATACGCACACCCTTCTATAACGCATATTGTGTAAGTTACTCTATTCTTATAACCATACTGTGAATTGTCATAATTGACAATGCAGTTTTACTTTTTTAACTTCTTTCACCGGAGTGCTTGGATATCCACTGAAATAGAGGAATTCAGTCTAAGAACACCACGTCCTGAGGTCATTTTCTAGGCGAAAGCGTAGCGACAGCAAAGGTTTAATAGAATGTAAATAGCGTTTACAATTCCTTAACATTGATAACGATGAAAAAATTGCAAGAAAAAAAGTTTTTTCAAGTATTTTTATAAAAATAAAAGAAATAACGGTAATATTTGAAGAAATATCGATAATTTTTGTTATCGAGTTTCCAACGTTTTCAACTTGGAAAAGCACCTTAAAATAATTGTGGCAAATTTTATATTACATTTTTGTAAATTCAACTCGTTTATGTTTAAAAAGTTGTAGAATTATGTGAAAGTTTTGTTATGATGATTGCAGAAATCGACAATATTCATTCAACAGGAGGAACATGATGTTCAACTCAAACAAGCAAGATCCATTTTTTAAAGCATTATTAAACATTTCTAAAAACGTTAAAGAAGGTATTTATTACGCTCATAACGCACGTATTGAAAATATAGATTCATTAAAAGAAATCGCAGACACAATGAAGCGATATGAGACAAGTGGTGATAAATTAATTCATGAGCTGATCGTTATGCTCAATAAATCATTTATGACTCCGATCGAGCGTGAAGATATTTTATCACTTGCCAATAAATTAGATGATGTTATTGATGGTATGGAAGGTTGTATTGCACATTTTGATATGTACAATTTAACAGAAGTGACAGACCCAATGCGCCAATTCTTAACATATATTGCAAAAAGTACAGATGAAATGGTTCAAGCAATGGAGCTGTTAAATAGTAAAAAGCTTGTTGAAATGCGAAAACATGCTATTCAAATTAAGGATTATGAGCGTGAATGTGATGAAATTTTCCGCTCGTCTATGAAGCAATTATTTATTCAAGAAAAAGATCCAATGCGCCTCATCGTGTTCAAGAGTATATATGAACAATTTGAAGATATTGCAGACTACTGTCAAACAGTAGCAAATACAATTGAAACAATAATTATGCGTAACGCGTAAGATGGAGTGTACGAAATGGATACGATATTACTGATAACAATATTAGTCGTTATATTTGCACTTGTATTCGATTTTATTAACGGCTTCCATGATACGGCCAATGCGATAGCAACTTCTGTATCAACAAGGGCATTAAAGCCACGTACAGCAATATACATGGCTGCACTTATGAACTTCATCGGAGCTATTACATTCGTTGGGGTAGCGAAAGCATTAACAAAAGATATTGTTGACCCGTTCAGCCTAAATGCTTTTAATGGAGATACTACAGGTTCTGTCGTTATTTTAGCGGCATTATTATCAGCAATCACATGGAATTTGATCACTTGGTACTTTGGTATTCCGTCAAGTTCATCGCATACTTTAATCGGCTCTGTGGCAGGTGCTGCAATTGCTGCGGCGGGCTTTAATATATTGAACTATAGCGGTTTTATAAAAATCATTCAGGCGCTTATTTTCTCACCATTACTTGCGTTCGCAGCTGGTTTCTTAATGATGTCTCTATTTAAATTATTATTTAAGGATATGAATTTATATCGAACGAATAAAGGCTTCCGGACAATGCAAATTGGTACAGCAGCTTTACAATCGTTTACGCACGGTACAAACGATGCACAAAAGGCGATGGGGATCATTACACTCGCTTTAATCGCAGGAGGCTTGCATCATACAGATGATATTCCTTTCTGGGTACGTTTTGCTGCAGCATGTGCGATGGGTCTTGGTACATCTGTAGGTGGTTATAAAATCATCAAAACAGTTGGCGGAAAAATTATGAAAATCCGTCCAGTCAATGGCGTTGCAGCTGACCTTGCCTCTGCTTCTATCATTTTCGGTGCGACATTAATTCATCTACCTGTATCTACAACTCATGTTATTTCTTCATCCATCATGGGTGTTGGAACAGCGCACCGTGTAAAAGGTGTTAAATGGGGCATGGCACGAAAAATTGTGACAACATGGGTAATCACAATGCCAATTTCCGCAGTCATGGCTGCAGCTATTTACTTTATATTAAGTTTATTTTTCTAACATAATGAGGGAATGCACAAATTGCGTGCATTCCTTTTTTTATTTGATTGATCGGATAGGTAGAGCGACGAATAGAAATGGCCCAAGTGACGGATATACCAGGCAAAACGACGGAAAGAAATGCAGCAGACGGTTTGTTCACACTTAACGTCAGAAAAAAATCGAAAAGTGACGAATAGCCAGATCTATGGTAATTATAAAGAAAGTATAAAGTTCAGAAAAAATGTCTTTTTACATAGTAAGGTTAGTGCAGGAGGAAAATAGATGAAAGAAAAGCTATTACTGATAGAGGATGATACGGCGATTGGACGTATTGTGAAGGATACGCTTGAGCAAGAGGGTTACCAAATTACTTGGGCAACAACGGGACTAGAAGGGCTAGCTGATTTTCAGGCAGATACATTCGATTTAGTGTTAGTCGATTGGATGTTACCGGAGATGGATGGACTTACAGTTTGCCAGAATATTCGTTGGGAAAGTGATGTTCCTATTTTAATGATGAGTGCGCGTAAGGAAGAGGCAGATAAGGTTGAGGGCTTGCAGGGCGCTGATGATTATATTGCGAAACCGTTTAGCTTAGAGGAGTTAAAGGCACGTGTAGCCTCACACTTGCGTCGCTGGAAACGTTATACGAAAAAAGAAATCGCTGAAGATGTAACATCCTTTGTACAAGGATTAAACATTGATTGGCAAAAGGAAACAGTGCGTCTTTATGATGAAGAACTTGCCTTAACACAAAAGGAATTCGCTCTATTAAAACTACTTGCGAAAAATCCAAGTCAAACTTTTTCGAAAGAAGAGCTCTACCAGCATATTTGGCAACAGATGAGCGTAGATGAAACACATACAGTCACAGTACATATAAAGGCGCTACGAGAAAAGTTAAAAGACCCTGTCAAAACCCCGTATTTTATACAGACGGTTTGGGGCAAGGGCTATCGCTTTATTGGTGAACCGCTATGAAAATTAAAACATGGTTACTTATCACTTTTTTTATCGTGATGGTGTTACCGATCACAGGTGCATATAGCCTTTATGTGTGGATTAATGCCTATTATCAAGATAAAAGCGTTGCTGAATATTTCGAAAAAACGACGGAGCTTAATCAGGTGAAATCAGTTCTTGATAATCCTGTGCATTATAAAAAAAGTGCAGCTATACAAGAAATTGAAGCACTATCGAATGATCAGCTGGCCATTACACTTTACTCGAAATCAGGTCTTGTTTTATATTCCTCCAATCCATTGAATTCGGGGTTTGAATCTAAAAATAATATATTTAAAGGTTTATATGAACTAAAGCAAAACTACAATGCCTTTACTTATAAAGAACCTGTTTATGAAGATGGGGAATTGCTTGGTGTTTATGAAATTCAATTAGTTAGGACGGATTGGGTAAAAGGTGTAGAAAGTCGTTCTTGGCTTGTGATAGCTAGCTCTATATTATTATTCCTCCTTATTTATTGTGCCGTTTTGATGCTGCTTAATCGTAAATTAAATCGACCGTTACAAGAACTGATGCGCCAAATGCGTGCTTTTGCAAAGGGGGAGCATGTTGAATCGAATTTAGTGGAGAGAAAAGATGAAATTGGAGAACTTGCTCACACTTTTCTTACTATGCAGGACGAAATTGAAACTGCGCGTGTTCATTTAAAAGTTGAACAACAGCAAAAGGAGCTAATGATTGCAAGTATTTCCCATGATTTGAAAACGCCTCTTACAGCGATTCAAGCATATGCCGAGTCTTTACAAAGCAAGGCGTTATCAGAGGAACAGCAAGACGAGTACCGACAAATTATTTTAACAAAGTCTGAAACGATGAAGCATATGTTAGAGGATTTACTAATGTTCACTTTATTGCAATCTACAAGCTATCATTTAGAACTTGTTGTAGTAGATGGGGCTGAGTTTTTTGAAATGGCTCTATCTGATTATGAGCAATTATGCAAGGATCGAGGATTTATGCTTGAAGTCACTTGTGACATAGAAGGCGTGTATGCTGTGCATCCGAAGCAGCTTCAACGGGTGATCGACAATTTAATGAGTAATGCTTGGCGCTACGGAGCAGTAGGGACAACGATTGGTTTAGCAGCTGTGAATGCTGGAGAGTGTCCGCTATGGTGCTTTGAATTTGTACCGCCAGCTCTGAAAAAGCAAGAAGGTATGTATATCATCTTGCAAAATAGCGGGCAAGGTGTAAAGAAAGAGGATATTGAGAAGTTATTCGAGCCCATGTACCAAGCAGATTCAGCGCGAACAAAAGTTGGCGAGCGTGGTTCTGGACTAGGATTAAATATTGCCAAACAAATAATAGAAAAGCATGGTGGGACAGTCGAGCTGGTATCGCAAGAAGGCTCTGGAACAGCTGTACTTTGCTGGTTGCCACCATTTAAAGGAGAGAATTCATAATGAATTGGAAAAAATCATTACGTGCAGCAGGTTTAGTTGCCGCATTAACATTTAGCTTAGTAGGTTGTAATACAGAAGGAGCATATTCACCGCAAGAAATTATTGATCATGCTTTACAGGAAACGCAAGAATCACTTGCTTATTACGCTGAATACACAATGGATATGGGCGAGGTTGGTGGAAAAGCTCAAGTCAAAGAGTGGACAAAAGATGGGAAACGTCGTGTTGAGGTTACAAGTGATAAAGGGGAGCATATTATTTCGGTCAACAATGGCTCGGAAATCATTTCTTACAATGTAAAAGCAAAAAGCGCTTTTAAAATAGATATCTCTGAGGATGGTTTGGAATCTTTTCCGTCCCCTAGAGAACAGGCAGAAAAGATGTTTGATTTGGTAAAAGATACCCACGATGTTTCGATGTCAGGCGAGGAGAAAATTGCAGGAAGAGATACGTACAAACTTGTCGCCAAAGCCAAAAAAGATAATACATTGTTTGGCGATATGGAGGTATGGGTAGATAAAAAAACGTGGCTGACATTAAAAATGACAACGAACAATGCAGGCAACAAAACAACGACTGAATATACGAAAATGGATGAAAGCGCAAAAATTGGCGATGCACAATTCATTCTCGATATACCAAAAGATGTAAAGGTGGAGGAAGTGAGTGGGGCTGAACCTGAGTCAGTAACACTGGATGGAGTAAAAGAACAGTTTGGTGAATTTTTAATGGTTCCTGAAGAAAATGGTTTAGAAATATCGAATATACAAGAAATGAAGATAAAAGATCGCTCAGAGTTTGCATTCGAATATTCACAAGATCAACAACCAGCATTTTCAGTATCTCTCTTGAAAGCGGTTGAGGATGATACAGAAATGGGTGATATTCCAGGTGAAGAGCCTATTGAAGTGCGAAATCAAAAAGGTACATTCATGAAGTTGGGTGATATCCTAACTATTAGTTGGCAAGAAAATGGAAATCAATATAATATTCTAAGCGAAAATCCTAAACTCACAAAAGAAGACCTATTAGCATACGCAAAACAAATGACCATCGTTAAATGAGGTGAATTGTAATGAAAAGAAATGAATTTATCAAATGTCTCGCATTGTTTTTATTTAGCACAGTTTTTTTATACGGTGTAGGTGAAACATACGGTGTTCCATGGCTACAATTTCATTTCTTCGGACAATACAATGATGGAGGTTTTTATTTCAACTTTAGCTCATTAACCCCTATACTAGGTGGCATACTAATTGTTGCGTTATATGAAACGAAGATTAAGCGACTTATTTAAAATGAGGAAAATCCACTTTGAAGAAAAGTGGATTTTTTAACGTTGATGAAAAACAGACAATAAAATCTGATTAATGATGATGAGTAGGGCAAAGATAATAGCTAATTGCGTTTTTCCTGTAGCATACAGGGCTATGACCGCTAGAGACGCTCATCGCTGATAAAAGAGTCAGAACCGCTGATAAAACAGTGAACATCGCTGATAAAAGAGCCGGAACGCCAGAAGAACATTGACATCGCTGATAAAACACGAACGCCGTTTGCCGCCGATACGATCTTAAGCTATTTGTTGCAAATGAGTTTTAGTAAAGGCAACATCATATTTTAAACCATAGCCCAGTGTACGATCTAAAAATATATGAGCTAGCCAAATTATCGAGGCCATTAGTAGTGGTGATGATACAGTGACAAAGCCTATCATCAAGAGAATGGCTGGCAGGACTAAACTATGGCCAATATTGTAAAAAATTGCGCCGACTTTAGTGTTAATTATGTAGCCTAACATCGTTATATCAGGTAGTAATAAAAGTAGTACAAAATAAAGGAACGAAAATTCAAAATGCCAATAAAAAAATACAGTTACTAAAAATGCTATTAAATATTCCAATGAAATAATTTTACGTAGTTTCATGATGAACACTTCCTTCTTGTAATTTATTATACATATCCTCGATCAGAGAGCCGATGACCAACTTATTTTCAGCATATTTTCCTTCGGCCATTAATGTTTGAGTGAGCTGTAAGGATTGTAGTGCCTGCTGATAAAAAAATAGCTGCTGTTCAATATGTGCGATCTTTGCTAAGAATAGCTGCACGGTCTCTTGATTGCAGGAATCTGAAGTAGGCTTTTGCTCTAGTAACAGAAGCTGTTTGATTTCTTGTAATGTAAAGCCAACCTGTTTTAATACTAAAATAAATTTTATTTTATGTTCACAAGTGACATCATACACGCGATAGCCGTTATCCTGTTTACTTGGATTTAGTAATCCTTCTTTTTCATAGTAGCGTAAAGTATCAGTAGATAAATTATACTTAGCTGCAAATTGTTTGATATGCATGTGAGCACCTCCTGAATTCATCCTAACATTGGAGGATGCTCCAATGTCAATGCGGTAGTGTAAAGGGAAATGTGCAGCATACTTGAAAAAATGATGGATGAAACATACAGCGCATTTTTTGCGTCTCGCCTACTTAAATAGCTATGAGCAAAATATTTTTCTAAAGCGGGAATATGACAATTAATAAAAAAAATAGTGGTATCACACATTATTGTTAAAGTGGCTATTAGGTATTGAAAAATCTTCAAAATAAACGCTTTTTCTTGTATGTAAAAAGCTGTATAGTATGTATATAACTATTGTTTGTTTTAGCAATTTCATCAGTTCCAATAGTAAGTTACCCAATAACAAAAGTGTTGCTATTTGTAGGAGTTGGTACTTCCACTTGCTTATCGCAGGTGTTGATTGAATCAGATAGAAAGTGAAAAAGCGCCTTCATCCAGTTATTTAATATTGGAAAGTATCTCATTGAAGGGAAGCCTGGACGCGCACAGGAAGCTTTGCTTTACGCGATAGCGAAGCGACAGTAGGGACAGAAACCAAACAACGTTATGGTGATGATCTACATAGATTATAGTTTTTCTAACATTCTTCAAGTCTCTCTAAAGAAGGGGCTTGTTTTTTATATGTCAGGAAATTATAGTTTTTATACTGTCCTACATTTCTCCATATAAAAAGTGTCATTATGACAGAGGGATTACATTTTTTTAGGAGAAATGAATCATGAAATGGAATTTTGAGGTTAAATTTACTCATAAAATTGAAAATAAATGAGTCTGAGGAATTGTAATATAATGCACATAAAGATAGTATTAAAGAAGTAGGGGTTAACATAAGGAGGGGCGGTATGAACACACAGGAGTTTGAAGAATTATGGATTACTCTAAATGAATTGTATGAAGCGAATCGCTTTATAGAATATATTGAATTAAGTAGCGCCGCAATTGAAAGCGCTATTACGCTTGGTATGCATAAAAAAGCAATCCGTTTATTACGTTTTCGTTGTGCAAGCTATTTTCAAACAGGTGATTTACAGGTTTCCATTAGTGTGCTTGAACAATATCGTGAATTAACCTTTCAATATGGCGATGATATCGATTTAATCCATCATTATATTTTAGCGGCAGTCTATTGGGGGACATTTGGCCATTTAAAAAAATCAAAAGAATTTTTGGTCAAGGGCCTAAAGATTGCCGAACGTGTTCAACATATAGAAAGTATAGGGAAAATTTATAATAATTTAAGCGACTTAGAAAACTCTTTTGGAAATTACCAAATAGCGAAGGATTTTGCATTAAAGAGCTTGTACTATGCTAATTTTTTTGAGACCAAACATGAAAATCCGTATACAGGGATTATGTATTCAAAAATAAACTTAGCTGTCGCTCAAATTTGGTTGGAGGAGTTTGAAGAAGCGGATGAATTATTGCAAGAACTGCTGGCGATGATTCAGAAACCACCTTATTCCAAGTTACAATTAGAGGTTATGAATGCCTATGCATTACTGTGTGAAAAGCAGGGACGCATTGGTGAGGCCATCGATTTGTATCAAAAGTCAAAATATTATGCCTTACAAAATAATGATTTATCAATGCTTCAAACGATTTATAATTCTTTAGTACAGCTAATAGAAAAGCAAGGTAATAAAATTGTATTGTGCGCGATACAAAAGGAATATATTGACATTTTACTAGAAATTCAAAGGGAAAATTATACACATTTATTATTTGAGATGGAGTACAATGACCAGAAGAAACAACTTGAAAAAACTTCTTACATTGATCCATTAACGAATATTTATAATCGACGTTATTTTGATGAGAATGCAGAAAAGATGCTGGAGAAAGCTGCAGAAGAAAATCAGCAATTAGCATTACTGATGATTGATTTAGATCATTTTAAAGAAATTAATGATACAAATGGTCATTTATTTGGTGATGATGCTTTAACGATTACTGCCACGACATTAAAAGACTATTTCCAGTCATTTGAGTCAATCGTTGGCCGTTTTGGCGGGGATGAGTTTATTGTGCTTTGTCAATTACAGAAAGGCGAATCTCTTCAAACGATGACGGAAGATCTTTATCAATCATTAAACTCTCTGTCCTTAACAATCAATGATGAGACCGTTCAGTTGGAATTTAGTATTGGCGTAAGTACGAATAAACAAGGCCAGATTGCCACTGTCGAGGAGCTGATCCAAAATGCGGATACAGCACTTTATACGTCCAAGCGCAATGGTCGTAACCAAATTACTGTTTTTGATCATTACAGTGATGCGGAAATCGTAACTTAACAAATCACATGATGGCTAATGATTGATTTAATCTTGTGAGATGAATGCGGATGTCCAAACTCCCGTTGAAATAGTGGAACTCCGACCGAAATGACCGACGTCTTGTCGGCCCTCATGTTACTGACGAGGCATAATTGATTAAGGATCTGCTACATTCAACGAATAATCGTTGGAGTTTTGCAGATTCTTTTCTTTTGAAAAATTTTAAATAAAAGTGAATCGGAAATGAAGCGGCGTCCGTCAGTAGTTTAGAAAGAAGGTGAGGACAACAATGGAAATAGAAAAAATTATTGCAGAGCACGGTGATTATTTACTAAAGGTTGCTTATTTATATGTGAAAAATGAAGCAACAGCTGAGGACATTGTGTAGGATGTGTTTATCGCCTTTTATCAAAAGCAAGAGCAATTTCGTCAAGAATCATCATTACGTACATATTTAGTAAAAATGACGGTCAATCGAAGCCATGATTATTTGCGGAGCTGGAAAAGTAAACGACTGACACTCTTTGAAAAAATAACAGGGCGTACAACGACAGTCACGCCTGAAAAAGAATTTCTTGCTAAGTCCACAAAACGAGAGCTAGTGGAAGCTCTGTTTACATTATCTGTGGCCTATAGGGAAGTATTGATTCTCTATTATTTTGAAGATATGACGACAGTAGAAATTGCACAGCTTGTATGTTGTCCAGAAGCGACCATACGTACAAGATTACAACGTGCAAGAAAGCAGCTTGCAACAGCAATCGGAGATTATGATTGGGAGGTGTTACGCCATGAATCAATTTAAAGAAGATGTGCTACAAGAACTTCAAGACGTAAAGCTTACAGATGAAAAAAAACGAATGATTGCCCAGAAAGCTCGTAGTAAAACGAAACAAAGAAGAAGTAGTCCGTGGCAATATCGCGTGGTGCTAGCAACGTTTACGCTTTTTGTCATTGGTTTTAGTTATTTATTATCACAGAATAAAAATTCAGGAAGACATCAGGCAACAAGCTTACAGCAAGAAACAGATACATGGAGTATATGGACATTTTTACAATATGACTTAGTAAGAGGTATATTAGTTTTTAGCTTTATGGTGGGGATTGCTTTTTTTATTAAATGGGTGTTAATAAAAAAAGGATATGGCCTACCAGTGTGCATTGAGTGTGGGGAAACTTGGTCAGGAAAGCATGCTCGAAAAATGTACCGGAAAAATGGACAGCTCGAATGTCCTTATTGTGGGAAAAAACAATATCGCACTAAAAAATCGATGCAAATGAGTGGTATTTTAACGTTTCCGTTTCCATTTATGGTTTTCATGCATTATGTTTTTTCAAATATTACGATCGGAATCATTTTCTATTTACCTAGTATTATTATTTATTATCGTCTATTAGCACCATATGTTTTCGATTTACAAGAGGATGATCCTATCAACGATCCGCTTTGGTAATTTGTTGAAGGGGATTGCTAGTTCACTATAGTAATTTTTCGAAATAGATTGACAACAGTTTTCATTTGCTTTATCTTTGTGTTAACTTATTTACAACATGAGTTAACGTACAAGGGGAGGCAGTTTAGTTTGAAAAAGAGTAGTACCTATAATTATGTGTTAGCGGCATTTGGTGCAGCGATTATTGCTGTTCTTGCACAAGTAAATATTCCGCTTCCACTTATTCCAATTACAGGACAAACATTAGCAGTTGGCTTAGTCGTAACAATTTTAGGGACAAGAGTTGGTACTTTATCGGTACTGCTTTATATTTTACTTGGTGCTGCAAGCATCCCGGTATTTACAGGTATGTCGGGTGGTATTGCTATTTTAATTGGTCCAACAGGTGGCTATATCGTTGGCTTCCTTTTCACAGCAATTATTATGGGGCTATACTTAGATAAATTTGGTATTACGTTTGTCCACGCAATTATTGCTAATATTATTGGGATGGTTGTAACGTTGGCATTTGGGGCGACTTGGTTAAAAATCGTCGGAGATTTATCTTGGACAGCCGCATTTATGGGTGGAGTGGCGCCATTTATTGTTGCAGGTATTGTGAAAGCTGTTCTGGCAGCATGGTTTGGTGTAATTGTTCGTCGCCGACTAGAGCGAGCTCATTTAATTTCTTTCAGCGGGATCCAAACACCCGCTGAACAGAGGAACTCAGTCTAAGAACGCCACGTCCTGTGGCAATTTATCTGTGCGAAAGCGAAGCGACAGCAACACGGTTTTAACTGTGCGAAAGCGAAGCGACAGCAACATGGTTTTAACTGTGCGAAAGCGAAGCGACAGCAACAACACACGACTGAGGGACCAACATTACGTTGGTCTAATGCCTCCGGCGGATGTCACGAAGTCGTAAGGAGTTCACAGAGGATGTTAGCCTAAAATCATCGTATCCATGCGATAATGGCTAACTGACCTGCATCCGGCAGGCCTAAGCACAAGGCTGATTCCGGACGCAATTATGTCGGGGCATAATTGATTAGAAGCGATGGCATAGGAGGGATTGTTTTGGCGACGTTATGGACAGGTGGAAAAATCTACACGATGGCACAAGTTGACGAAACAGTTGAAGCAGTTCTTGTAGAAGATGGTAAAATTGTGGCGACAGGCTCGGTAGAGAGCTTGTCGCCACAAGCTACTTCTATTCAATACTTACAAGGAAATGTGATGTATCCAGGGTTTGTTGATAGTCATTTACATATTATTGGCTATGGGGAGAAATTAAAGCATATTGATGTATCGAACGTCAAAAGTAAAGATGAACTACTAGCCATTATCGGTGAACGGATGTTAGAAGTTTCTCCTGCTGAATGGGTGATTGCGATAGGTCTTAATGAGACACAATTTAAAGATCCTATTTTCCCAACTTTAGAGGAGATTGATACTTTAGGAGAAGCTCATTTAATTATTAAGCGTAGCTGTCATCATTTAATCTTGGCTAATTCCAAAGCACTTGCATTTGCGGGAATTACAAAGGACACACCATCACCCGACGGTGGCGTAATTGATAAGGTGGATGGACAACTAACAGGGGTTTTAAAGGATGCAGCATTATATATGATTGTTAACCATATGCCTCATATTACACCTGAGTATATCGAGGATGCTCTTGAGAAAGCAGTAAGATCCTTACAATCATATGGCTTAGTAGGTGGTCATTCTGAGGATTTAAGCTATTATGGACCACCATCTCAACCAATAAATGCTTTTCGAAAGATCGTCGAGTCCAAGCAATCGTTTAAAGTTCATTTATTACAACACCACGCAGTATTTGTGGAAGTTGTTAAGATGGAAGAAACATCTTCTTCCTATTTAGAGTTTGGTGCAATGAAGATCTTTATCGATGGTGCCTTTGGAGGACGTACTGCTGCCCTACGTGAACCGTACTATGATGAGCCAGGTAATTATGGAATGCTTGTACACTCAACAAATCAATTAGAGGAATATGTTCAACTAGCACGTAAATATGGACACACAGTGGCAGTGCATGCCATTGGTGATTTAGCCATAGAAACAATTTTAGACGTATTTGCCGCCTATCCGCCTTGCGAAGGTCAATTAGATCGTGTAATTCATTGTAGCCTGGTCGATAGCGGTATTTTAGAAAAGCTTGCTGCATTGCCTGTCGCGGTGGATATGCAACCGCAATTTGTGCAGGGAGAGTATGCAGCAGAACTAGCTAGGCTAGGGGAGGAACGAGCAAAAGGCTTGCATCCATTAAAATCGTTGCTAGATCGTGGATTAGTTGTTGCAGGTGGCAGTGATGCTCCGATTGAAGTACCAAATCCTTTATTTGGTATTTATGCTGCAGTAACAAGACGGAACTTTGGAGAATCTCATCGTGGGTACGGTCCAGAGGAGAAAATTTCCCGCTTTGAGGCAGTACAACTCTATACTATAGGAGCTGCACAAATAATAGCCCAAGACCATGTTCGAGGGAAGATCGAGAAGGGCTATACAGCAGACTTCACTATTCTAGAAGAAGATCTTTTTACGATAAATATTGAAAATATACCACAAGTAAAAGTCGCAAATACGGTTGTGGATGGCCGTATTGTTTATGAAAAACGCTGTAAAGAATAAACCTTTACAGCGTTTTTGAGTTCAACAAAATAGCAAGGAATTAGCTCTTATGAAGCCAAAAGATACTATTCCCTTATTAGGAGTTACTGTCTATCGGACAAATTTTTCACTTGATGCTCCAGTGTTGTTAAATGATCTACCTTTTGCTGTAGAGTTCCTTGAGGAGGCATTGGAGCGGTCGATTTCATTTTTTTGATCATATTAATCATCACGAAAAAAACGGAGAAGAAAATGATAAGAATGACGGTTGTGCTAATAATATCTCCAAGGTTAAACATTGTTTGTCTCATAATTATTTGCCTCCTTAAATTGTATTGATTTTATTATTTACTGTGTTACGTACAAAAAAGTTTCAAGAAAATGTTTATAGACACTATAAATACAGAAATCTTATCATTTTTCCATGCATATTATATGGAACAAATTGTATTTATAGAGCGGAAAATAATTTGAAATAAATGGTTTAACATATGGTATAAAAGTGCTTATAAAAATCGTAAAGTTGCTTAAGATAGGGGATACGATAGGTATGACTGGGGTGAGTATATGCACAAAGCGGGACAAGTAATGCGAAGAGCCGTCTACAATATTTATATGTATCGCGCCGATTATTTACAGGTTTTCGCAATGATTAAATTATTTCAGTTTTTATTAATTGTTCCTTTGACAGCTATCGTATTTAAACTAATGCTACGTATAACGGGTTACACACATATTACCGAGGAGAATATTCAAAGTTTTATGGTGCATCCCTTTGTTATCTCGATGATCATTCTTTTGATGATGCTCATATTGCTATTTGTTTATTATGAAATGGGCTTTCTTTTTTTAATGGCCTTTTATCAACAACGGGGAATTCGTTATCGATTTCTACACATTTGGCAGCAACTTAATCGTAAGGTTTTTTCTTTTTTTAGTTTTCAGGTTATTATTTTCTTTATTTATCTTGCACTCTTATTGCCTTTATTTTTAGTTTTATTTCCACTAACGGTAACTCAAGTAATGTCCATTCCACATTTTTTGACAGATGAAATAATGAGCAGTCGCTCGGGACGTTTATTATATGCTGTTGTTGTCGTTATATTAATAATAGTGGGGGTACGTAGCATTTTGGTATTTCCGATCTTTACAACCCAGCCCAAAATATCATTCGTGCGTTCATTAATAAAGAGTTGGCGTTTTTCATCTCGAGGCTTGCTGGAACTCATCGGAATATTAGCTTTGCTTGTTACGGTTCATTTACTTGTAATGCTTGGAATTAGCTTTATAGGTACTCTGCCATTATATATTTTGGAGCGTTTGATGCCGGGTACAGCACTTGTCACAGCGGGGATTACTCTCGCTTTTTTAGAACTGGTCTTCATCATATTATTTAGTTTACTGCAAGCAATGTTTGCACAAGTTATGGTAACTTTTACTTTTAATACACCTGTTTTAGGTAAGTCTTGGTTGACACCTAAATATAAAAGAAGGCGTTATAAACCGTTGTCTTTCATCGTTTTGGTTGTTTTCATCGTCTTAAGTGTGATGAATATTATTTCGTTAGAGAAAAGTGTCTATGCACCAGATACTAAAATTATTGCTCATCGTGGCTACACGGAGGGGAATGTGGAAAATACGATAAGTGGTCTTGTAAGCGCAGCAAGTGCTGGTGCAGACTTAATCGAGGTAGATATTCAGCAAACGGTAGATGGACAATTCGTTGTATTTCATGATCGATCGTTAAGAAGACTTACAGGTAAAAATGGTGTTATCGCCAACATGACACTCGGTGAATTAAAAACGTTAACGATTCATGCAAATGGCTTTAACGACAAAATTTCATCTTTAGATGATTTTATTGAAATAGCAAAAGCCCTAAATGTTTCCTTACTAATTGAATTGAAAGTTCATGGTAAAGAGACGGAAGATGTATTACCTAAATTAGTAAAAAAACTTAAGGCTTATAAAGTTCTCGATAGGTATTATGTGCAATCTGCAGATCCACAAATGATGTCGCAATTAAAAAAATTGGCACCGAATTTACGTGTTGGAATTGTCTATGCTTTAAATATTGGGCCGATGGATGAAACAGTAGATTTTATTTCTCTTGAGGAAGCTTGGGTAACTGATCAGCTAATCTCAGAACTGAAGCAACAAAAAATTGATTTGTTTGTCTGGACATTAAATAAAGAACGATCGTTACACGAATTTATTAGGAAAAATGTCAATGGAGTCATTACGGATCTCCCTGATAAAGCTTTGGTTATACGAAAAAAGCAAAATGAGCATGAATACTTTTTACAGCGTATACTTCATCTACTTCAATTCATGTTCTAAAAATATATGTCTGGATTAAAATTAACAACTGACTAAGCTCAATACCCGCGGAAGAGAGTGGAATACCCGCGAAAGAGGATGGAATACCCGCGGAAGAGAGGTAAATACCCGCGAATGAGAGTGGAATACCCGCGGAAGAGAGGCAAATACCCGCGAATGAGAGTGGAATACCCGCGGAAGAAAGGCAAATACCCGCGAATGGTGGAATACCCGCGGAAGAAAGGCAAATACCCACGAATGGTGGAATACCCGCGGAAGAGAAACAAATACCCGCGATTAGTGAGAATGAACAACATACTCAAAGCCGTGATTCTTTTAGGAGTAAGAATCACGGCTTTTTAGTGACATGATAAAAAAATATTGGCAATGTTGTAACCTTTTTCTTTTCAATTCGACTACTACTATGAATTCGTGAAATGAAGGAGATGCTTTTTTATGAAAATGACGAAAGTCGTACCATTTGCTATGTCAGCATTATTAATCGGGGGCGCTGTTGTGGCTCCAACTGCATTCGCAAGCGAAGGAGAAACGGTTGTGACGAACTCTACTGATAATAATGAGCAAAATCCACAAGTTCAACCTATTTTTGTTAAAATAGCTGGAACAATTGACAATGTTGAAAAACGTGAGGATGCAACTTATTACACTGTTAAACAAGATGAAAACACAAATGTTTTTGTCGTAAATGACGATACACTAGTTTTCGATAATACTGGAAAAGAAGTTAAACTACAAAAAGGTGATAAAGTAATGGCTTACTCATATGCAAATAAGCCAATGATTACGATCTATCCACCGCAATATACCCCAGAGGTAATTATTGTTGAAACAAAAGAAATGGGATCTGTTGAAGTAGACTTCTTCAATAAGGAATTAGTAAATACTGATAACAATTTAAAACTAAATGTTGGAAAAGAAACAGAATTACTTAGCCAATCTGGTAAGAAAGTAAAGGCTGAAGATTTAGCAGAACAACATTTACTAGTGTTCTACACAATCACAACAATGAGTATCCCAGCACAAACACCTCCGACAAAAGTCGTTGTTTTAGATTCGATTGAACAGGTACCAGGTGAAGTTGATCCTGGTGAAACGGATCCGTCTATAGCTGCTGTACAGGAAATTATGAACAATGACTTTTATGAGGTGGACGGTACTAAAATGGTACCACTACGTTTAATTGCCGAAGAGTTAGGCTTTAAAGTAGAATCAACAGGAAAAGGCGCTATTATCTCTAAAGGCGCATTATCTTATACAATTACACGTGATCAAAAACAATATGGCTATAATAAAGCACTTCGTTATTTTAAAGTTGCACCAGCTTTATTAGAACCAACAAAAACATATGTACCAGTTGAATTTGTTGAGGAATTAATGAAATAGAATGTTTACACCCCTTCATGGCGTCGAGCTGTGAGGGGGATTTTATGTTTACTTTGAATTGATCTGATTATGTGTATTTGGAGATATCCCTAGTTATTCTAAAATAACTAGGTAGAAAAAAATCGTTTAAAGTAGAAAGTATTATTAATAACTTAGACGAATTTGATTATTTAAGTATTGACTTTTGTTGAATGGTTATTTAAAATTCAAACAAATCCACAAGAAAACAGGAATATTTAGTTGGATTTGTGGATTGTGTTGGATTCTACTAGTGTTTGGAGTGATCGTGAATGTCCCTTTCGTTTGAGGAACGCAAAAAAGTAATTTTAGATATTTTAGATTTAGAAGGTAAAGTAAAAGTAAGCGATGCGGAACAAATATTAAACGTTTCGGGCGAGACAATACGTCGAGATATGGATCGTTTAGAGAAGGAAGGGCTTCTACACAAAGTCTATGGGGGTGCCGTGAAGGCTAAAGAAAAGTATGAGCGGACATTCGAGCAGAAAACATCACTTAACAACCTTGAGAAAAGAATGATATGTAAGACTGCAGCTAGTATTGTGGAAGACGGAGACGTTATTTTTATTGGTCATGGTACCACAGCCTGTGAAATTGTTCGTTTTTTAAGTGATAAACCAAATGTAATAGTGGTGACGAACTCTCTCCCTGTTTTATCACTAGCGGCAGAATGTTTTCAGGGCAAGGTCCTTTTTGCGGGAGGTGAGTATGAACATCAACAAAAATTTTTGGGTGGTCCATTAGCTGATTTATTTTTCAATCAATTAAAGGCGAATAAAGCATTTGTAGCTGCTGGTGGAATATCATTAAATGATGGAATTACAGATTTTGATATTACTGGGGCGGCCATTTCTAAAAAATTAATTGAACGTGCTGAAAATACAATTATATTAGCGGATCACACAAAATTTGGGCTCACTACTTTTGCACATATTTGTCATTTGGAAGATGTCTCCATGATCATAACAGACGAAAAAAGTTCTACACAATGGCAAGAAAGATTAGCTCAAAAAAAAGTAGAGCTATTAATAGCAAGTGACGTATAGGAAGGTGGAAAAGTCTCTGCTACACCTATGGAAGTCATTAGAGAATTGAAGAAAAGGATGGTTATTTTCATGAATCAAGTAGAATGGATTATTTTTGACAAGGATGGAACTATTATTGAAATGGATTCTTTATGGATATCATGGGCAAAAAATGTATATCTAAATTTAACTGAAAATTCTGATTTCGAAATTAAATTTACATTGCAGGAGTTTTTAAAAAGTATAGGTGTAAACAATAATGGTACCTCCATTGATCCAACAAGTCCATTAGCTATTGGAAGTATACAAGAAGCTGAAACAATTGTAGCTTATTTACTCTACCAACAAAATATAGCTTGGAGTAAGGGCGTGACATTAGCGAGAGCTGCGACAAGCTTAGCAAATACTCAACAAGAGCATGTAATTGTAAAAGAAATACCGGGTATTCGACAGTTATTAATGGCCATAAAAGATAACGGCATAAAAATGGGTGTAATCACTGCGGATCTGACTGCTCGTGCTGAGGCACATTTAAGGCAACTAGATATTTTATCATTATTTGAATTTGTAATTGGAAGTGATCAAGCCACTCATAGCAAGCCTTCTCCAGATTTGGCAAATGTGGCGAAGGAAAAATACCATATTCCACTCGAACGGACAGTAATGATTGGTGATTCCAATGCCGATATGCTCTTTGCGAAAAATGCAGGCATGCAATTTTCTATAGGCATTATCCCAAAGGAAATATTCCCGAAAGATTATTTACCAGATGCAACAAAAATTATTGAATCCTATGATGAATCATTAGTAACGATGTTTGTAAAAAAGGAATGAACATATGGACAAGCAGTTAATAGCCAAAATTACTGAATTAGTATTAGGGGAAATTTCCCGAGTTTTTAAATATTGTTGAACATTATAATATATTAAATGATCATGAATCGCCATCTAATTTGAAGAAATATTAGATGGTTAATACATAATAAAATTTCATAGAAATCAGGTTGCATCACTTTTGAAATGGATCCATTTCCATAATTCTCTTTAAATAGCAAATAGATTTCTGTACAATAAAATAATTAAATTCAGATTCTAAAGGAGAACTATATGAAGCAAGCTTTAATTATTGTGGATATGCAGGAAGCATTCTTTTTGGATAGTGAGAATTACTTATTTGATGTTGAGAAAGTGTTACATAATATTAATATGTTAATAACTTCGGCACGAAATAGTGATGTTCCGATTATTTTTATCCAGCATACGGATTCAAATAAAGACGATGATTTTGCGTTTGGCAAGCCAGGCTGGGATCTATATCACGGACTTCTACGACAACCAGGGGATAAAGTGATTGAAAAAACAACGTGGGATGCTTTTTATCAAACTGAATTAGCGCAATATTTACAGGAAAAACAAATTGAGCAGCTTATTTTCGCGGGTGCTCAAACAGAGTTTTGCCTCGATACGACCATTCGCAATGCCTATAGCCGTGGATACCATCATAATATCTTAATTGAAGGTGCGCATACCACCCTAGATAGTCATGTATTAAATGCACAGCAAATAATAAAGCACCACGAGTCTGTTTGGCACAATCGATTCGTGAACATTCAGCCACCAACTTTTTTCAAACTAACTAAAGAAGAGTTACAATGATGATCGTAAACAGCCAAGAATTTAAAGTTAATGAACTTCATTATACAATTAGATCTGCCAATATCAAAGATGCTCAAGCGTTATCAGATGTAAGGTTACAGCTTGATGGAGAAACGGAAAACTTCGATAGAGAACCAGGAGAAGGCTATATTGATACGCAAGGATTTGAAAAGATCATTCAGGAAGACACAGAAAATCCAAGGAATTTGTGTTTAGTAGCGGTGGTTGATAATCGCATCGTTGGTTTCTCTAGATGTGCGGGGTCTTCATTAAAAAGATTTGCGCATAAAGTAGATTTCGGTGTAGGTGTATTAATGGAGTTTTGGCGCTTTGGAATAGGCAAAAATTTATTAAAAACATCGATAGAGTGGGCAGACACGAATGACATAAAAAAAATGGCATTAACTGTTGTAGAGACAAATGACAAAGCAATTTTGCTCTATAAAAAGCTCGGCTTTGAAATTGAAGGCGTTTTAAAAAATGATAAACTCCTTTCAGATGGCAACTATTATCACACGATTGTCATGGGAAGAATTAAGGCATAATTCAAACATAAACTCAGCTAAGCAAATGCTTAGCTGTTTTTTTCAAATTGGCTACGAAAAAATGACCTGTACATACAATGATCCTTTGCAAATATGTATTGCATATTTGAAATTAACGAAATTACATAGAGTTTGCGATACTTATATCGAGAATTATTAAAAAATGAACTCAAAACAAAAAAAATGTTTGTTTTTAGCTAAAAATGACTTATCTGTAAAAATGCCGTTATTTACAATCACTTCACTGAATTTTCAGATTACAATGAAGGGGAACTAATTATAAGGGGTTGATAGAATGTCAGTAAAGGTTAATCCAAACGTTGAGCTAAGCCACCCATTATCACCATTATCTGAAGTGGAAATTGAAAAAGCTGTTCAAATAGTCAAGGAACAGCAACAGTTGTCTGAACATGTACGATTTATGTCGGTGATGTTACATGAACCTAAAAAATCAGAAGTACTAAATTACAAACCTGGTCATACTGTAGATCGCCAAGTTTTTTTAGTGATTTTAGATGATAAAGAATTGAAAACGTTTGAAGCAGTTGTCAATTTAACTGCAGAAAAAGTTGATTCCTACGAATATATTCCTGGCGTACAACCAAATGTAGCTTTAGAGGAATTTGAGCAATGTGAAGAATTGGTAAAAGGCCACCCTGATTTTGTAGCAGCTTTACAGAAACGTGGCATTGACAATCCTGATTTAATCATGGTGGATCCTTGGTCAGCAGGAAATTTTGGCGTTCAGGAACATGAAGGTAAACGTTTACTTCGTGCGATTTGCTGGCAAAAACAATCACTAGAAGATAACGGCTATGCTTACCCTTTAACAGGCATTGTAACGTATGTAGACCTAAACAAAATGGAAGTTTACAAAGTAGAAGATCACGGGGTCCGTCCAATTCCAACAACATCAGGTAATTACCATCCTGAAGTTGATGAATCCATTGTGTTTAGAAATGACTTGAAACCATTGGAAATCATTCAACCTGAAGGTCCAAGCTTTACAATTGAAGGTAATTTGATCAAATGGCAAAAGTGGAGTTTCCGCTATGGATTTACACCACGTGAAGGCCTTGTATTATACACAATTAATTACCATGACAAAGGTAAGGATCGTCCAATTCTTTATCGTGCAGCATTATCGGAAATGGTAGTCCCTTATGGTGAACCAACATTTTCGCATAACACACAAAATGCTTTTGATGCTGGTGAATATGGAATGGGTCAATTAGCCAATTCGTTAGAACTAGGTTGCGACTGCTTAGGCGAAATTCATTACTTTGATGGTGTTGTAGCTGATGTTAAAGGAAATGCGCGGACAATCAAAAATGCGATTTGCTTACACGAAGAAGATTACGGGATTGGTTGGAAACATACAGATTGGCGTACTGGCCATGTAGAAGTACGGCGCTCACGTCGACTAGTGATTTCATTCTTCTGTACTGTTGGAAATTATGATTACGGCTTCTATTGGAGTTTCTACCAAGACGGTACGATTGAAGCGGAAGTCAAACTAACAGGTATTTTAAACACTGGTACATGTGAAGATGGTATCCAAACAAAATATGGATCAGAGATTTCTCCAGGATTAAACGCATCACATCATCAACACTTCTTTAATTTCCGACTTGATACGATGTTAGATGGTGAAAATAACTCAGTCGTTGAAACAGAAACCGTATCAGAAACATTGGGAGAACACAATCCTAATAGCAATGCTTTCTATCCTGTTTCACGTATCTTTAAAACGGAGAAGGAAGCTCTACGTAATTTAGATTTAAAAACGCAGCGTACTTGGAAAATTATTAATAAAAACTCACTTAACCGAGTGAATCAACCTGTTGGATATAAAATTTTGCCTGGCGAAAATTGCTTCCCATTTGCTCATGATGAAGCAAGCGTTATGAAACGTGCTGGATTCCTTAAACACCATTTACACGTTACGCAATTTGATGAAAATGAAAAATATGCAACAGGTATGTATCCAAATCAACATGCTGGCGGAGATGGGCTTCCGAAATACGTTGAGAATAACCGTTCCATTGATGATGAAGATATCGTCGTTTGGTACACAATGGGCCATCATCATATCCCGCGTCCTGAAGATTGGCCTGTCATGCCAACTGCATACATCAATTTCCAATTGAAACCCGTTGGATTCTTTGATCGAAACCCAGCGATAGACGTTCCTAGACCGGACAAAAAATGTCACACAACTTCGTCTTGTCATAAGCAATAAAACTCTTAGAGGAGTGATTATATGCTACCATTCCTAAGCATGCTGGTGATTGTAACCTTTACGGTCATCACTAACCGTTTATTAAAACAGCGTTTTGCTAATCATGGCATGACCAAGTGCTGTATAATGCTGATTTCTATGACAATGAGTACTGCTGTTGGGATAAATATGGCTACCTGGATTTCCGATATGGTACTAGGTGCAATAGTATCTATTATTATCTCTATTGCATTAGGCTATTTATTGTCAACTGGCTTACCAATGTACCTATTCATGGAAAGTGTAGGATCTAGTTTTATGGGAGCAATGATGGGCGTGATGCTCACATTAATGACCACTCAATTTTTAACGTTAAGCATTATCTTTTTTACAATGATGTTTATTGTAAGTGCTATCATTTCTATCGGTGTATGGAATCGTGAGATGTTTCCTATCTTTCTAAAAGCCATTCCAAAGCATATTTACATTGTGGCTGGTTTAATGATTTGTGTACTAGTTTTAAGTAGTTTTGAGATTCAACATGAGGTACCTGTAAAAGAAGTACAACAGCATCACAATCATCATTAAAGGGGTCGATAATATGGTAAAGGTAAATGTTAAACCGAATATTGAAGAATTTGGCATTCAGTTTAAAAAGAAATATGACAATTTTATTGGTGGTGAATGGGTAGCACCCGTAAAAGGAGAGTATTTCGAAAATAGTACGCCTATCACGAAAGAAGTATTTACACGTGTAGCTCGTTCAACAAAAGAAGATGTAGAACTAGCATTAGATGCCGCTCATGAAGCCCAAAAAACTTGGGGGAGAACACCTATAGCAGAACGGGCACGTATCTTACTAGCCATTGCTGATCGAATGGAAGAAAACCTTGAAAAAATTGCAAGGGTAGAAACGTGGGATAATGGCAAACCGATTCGTGAAACGATGTATGCTGATATTCCATTGGCAATTGATCATTTCCGCTATTTTGCAAGTGCCATTCGAGCACAGCAAGGGCAAGTGACACCTTTTGATGAGGATACAGTAGCTTATCATTACCAAGAACCTATTGGTGTAGTTGGTCAAATCATTGCATGGAACTTTCCTATTTTATTGGCAGCTTGGAAATTGGCGCCAGCACTTGCTGCAGGAAATAGTGTTGTATTAAAATTAGCAGAACAGACGCCGGTATCATTCTTATTCGTAGCTGAACTTATTCAAGACCTATTACCAAAAGGTGTATTAAACGTCATTAATGGTTTTGGTGAAGAGGCAGGGAAAGAGTTAGCTTCAAGCCCACGTATTGCCAAAGTGGCCTTTACGGGTTCTACAGATGTCGGCAAACTGATTATGAAATATGCATCTGACAATCTAATTCCTGTTACACTTGAGTTAGGTGGCAAATCACCTAATATCTTCTTTGAAGATGTCATGGATGCTGATGACGGATATCTAGATAAGGCGATTGAAGGATTAGTTATGTTTGCTTTAAATCAAGGTGAAGTTTGTACTTGTCCATCTAGAGCCTTGATCCATGAGTCTATTTATGATCGTTTCATGGAAAAAGCCATCGAACGAGTAAAGCAAATTAAAGTTGGTAATCCATTCGAACTTGAAACAATGATGGGTGCACAGGTTTCAGAAGAACAACATAAAAGAATTCTATCTTATTTTGAAATTGCCAAACAAGATGGCGCAGAATGTTTAATCGGTGGCGCCGAAAATCACCTGGATCATTTAGAGGGTTATTTTATTAAACCAACTATTTTTAAAGGCAATAACAAAATGCGAATATTCCAAGAAGAAATTTTCGGTCCTGTATTGACTGTGACTACGTTTAAAACCTTCGAGGAAGCGATTGAAATTGCAAATGATACGATGTACGGATTAGGGGCAGCTGTATGGTCACGTAATACAAACGTTACCTATAAAGCAAGTCGAGAGATCCAAGCAGGACGTGTTTGGATTAATACGTATCACCAATACCCTGCTGGTGCAGCATTTGGCGGTTACAAAAAGTCAGGCGTTGGTCGAGAAAATCATTTAAAATCTTTAGAATCATATCAATCAACTAAATGTGTCTTAGCTAGTTACAATGAACAGGCGCAAGGATTCTTTTAATTTAACCTAAGAGTGAAGTGAGGGGGCGGCTTATTGAGTAGCTATTATCCAATCCAACCTGAATTGGTTCAAAAAACGTATTCTTATAGAGAACTGACTCCGAACAACCAATTAAGCCAGGATATCCTATTTTATTATGAGTTTGAACCAATAGGCATAAATAGTGATATTCATGTTATTCCTGATGCTTGCCAGGATTTAATGTTTTATATGGGCAAAGATCAAAAGGTTGTCTTAGGGAATACCCCGACTACACGTGAAATTTATTCATTTACCCCAAAAGGTAAATATTTTGGGATTCGTCTAAATCCAAAACAAACAGTTATTCAATACAATTGCGCATTAAAACAAATTGTTCAACAACCGTTTGTGAATATTGAAGTAGGCTGCACACTGGACGCTAAATTTATACAAGCTATTTTTGAAGCGGCAAATTTCGAACAAAGAGTGCAGATTTGTAATGAGTATTTTGGTTCTCAAAAAAAGGAAAAAAGCTTAGGTGATGAAATTTTCGCAACTTGTTTTGATTCCATTATTGACAATAATGGGCTGTTCTTACCAGATGTCATTCAGCATAAAACAGGTTATTCTGAGCGATATATTCGAGAACTTTTCTACAAAAAAACAGGTTTTGGACCAAAAAAACTAAGTAAATTCATACGTATTCAACTTTTGCTTCAACATTTTTCTTTTGAAGAGACACCTGTAAACATCGACCAATATGGTTACTACGATCCTTCACATTATTACAAAGACTTTAAAAGCTTACTTGTCATAACACCTGCTGAATATATAAAAGAATGTTTAGGTTGGAAAAATATAAAACGAAAGTTTCTATCTTATTAGCCCCTCAAAATTTTCACTCTTTCTTATAAAAAACATACTAATGATAGTATGTTTTTTTTATTTATGAACAATTTTTTTTTCGAAAAAAAACATATCAATTCATTTAACTGCATTTACGATTCGCAACCTTATCTTTATGAGAGTGCAATTATCGGTAGTAAAGAGTATGCAACCATAGAAATAGTGCTGTGTACTGCGGCTTTTGGATTATTAGCTCCAAAATACTGAACAAAACAAATACCAATACATATTATAGAAGCATGAAATATGATTAAAAAGGATGATGTATGATTTCTATAGTAAGAACTGGTACCCTTCCTTGCGAAGAGATACATGACAGTTGGGAAGATGTTGTTTGGGACATTGATCGTTGGGAAAATGACGGCGGTAGAAGTATTGGCAAGAGGCAGGGGTTTTGAAAAAGTGCCTTATATTAAATTTTGATAAGTGGGAGGCAAGCTTGTCTCCCTTTAAATATTTTGAAGGACAAGTTTCGCATTAAAAAATTCTATTGCCTTCCACAATCTTATGTGGAGGGCTTTTTTCATTTGCTTCACCATTCGTTTTCTAAAATTAATAAACTTGTAAGAAATGAGTAAGAAAAAAGAGACAATCGATTCGTACAATTAAAGTACCAAATGAAAGGGGTTGATCTAAATGATACTAATTAGAGGAACCGATCGAATGGCTAAAAATTTTACTGAAGAAGATATTCCATTCTTTAAACAAAAGTTACGTGAATGTTGTGCTCAGAGTTGGAAAACGAAAGGTTACAAATTAACTAGCATTGATACACTTACTATTGAAGTTGGCATATCAACTGAATTTTTTTACAGGCTATATACAACAAAAGAAGAGCTTTTTCTAGAAGTACTGTCAATGATTCAACATCAATTGAAAGAACAATGGTACTCTATGATACAGAATGACTCAGGTATGGAAGGGTTTAAAAAGGCTATGAACTGGCTTTTTGAAGAGTATGCAAAGCATCCTACATTATATAATTTCAACAATCCAGATTATCATTTGTTTTTAAAAAAGCTACCTAAAGAAAAAATTGAAAATCTAAGAGAAAATGATAAGAATATTTTTTTTGAAGTTTTAGAGCGTTCAAATCTGGAAGTTAAAATTTCAAAAGAAAAAGCATATGGAATCTTTAGCACACTTTTATATACCGCAGCGATGAAAAAAGATTTAATTTATAACAAATGCGAAATATTCAATTTTCTACTCGATAGTTCAATGTATCAAATTTTTGGAAATTCGACTTCTTTAGCAAACAAAAATCCTTCTACTTACATTGTGTAAACTAACAGAAACAAACATTAAAATTGGGGGAATTTACTTTGAGAAATTTAATAGTAGATATCTTGCAACAAAATAGCACTATAGGAATATTAAGCTACATATCAATTGGACTTGCACTAGTGGTATTTATTATTGGCTTGATTTGTATTTTAAAAAAGAAAAAATACGGCATATATGTATTGGCTTCCAGTTTTTTGCTATTAGTAAATCCAGCTATTGATTTTTTACTCAAATAATTCTAACGGAGGTAAACTAAAATGATTAAACAATTAGATGCTGCTTTGAATAAGGTGAATAAGAAGGTCGGGGTAAATGTGAAAACGCCGAAAGTAACAAAATCTAGACTGAAATATAGTAGGTATTTTACAACTGTTGTAGGTGTAGGAGGATTAACATTAGGAATTGTTGGTCCATCGAAATCGTTATTAGTTCTCGGGACAATAAGTATTTTAAGCTCTATTGCTACGACCAATGAAATTAGAAAGATTTAGAATACTGAATTGTGCCAGATCAAGGGAATAATAAAAGCGGCTTGGGCCCGGTATTAAAGGCTCAGGTCGTATAATCGTAGCGATATCAATCGCATAAAATGATTTCTTGACGTTTGTTTATAAATATTTAATTATATGAATAGGGAATTGAAACTTTTTCCATTGATAAACGTATTAAATAAGAGAACACTAGGAGGTGAAAATTTTGGAAGAAAAAGTTCAGGGAAAACAAAAGAATGAGTTAGTCGAATGGATAAAGGCGATTGTATTCGCTTTATTAGTGGCGTTTGTCATCAAACAGTTTTTATTTACGCCAATACTCGTAAAAGGTGCTTCTATGATGCCGACACTGGAAGACAAAGACCGTGTTATTGTTAATAGAATCGGTCCGAAAATTAGTTCGATTGACCGATTTGACGTTGTTGTTGTTGAAAATGTTCTTCTTAACAAAAATGAAGAAGAAAATATTATTAAACGTATCATTGGTCTACCAGGAGATAAAATCGAGTATAAGGATGATCAATTATACATAAACGGAGAGAAGTTCAGTGAACCTTATTTAGATCAATTCAAGAAGGAATTAAAAGACAAGGGATCACTCACTTATAATTTTACGCTAGACCAACTTTTAGGTGAAACAACGGTACCTGAAGGACATTACTTTGTATTAGGTGATAATCGTCGTATAAGTAATGATAGTAGAAATCCTAAAGTAGGCTTTATCCCTAAAGAAAAAATAATGGGTACAACAAGTATCATCTGTTGGCCGATCAAGCATATTGATCTCAACTTTAACTGATATATCGAAAGTTTAAAGACTTGATAAAGATGTTACACATGACCACTCTACATGAGTGGTTTTTTTATATTGTGTTAGATCATCATCTGTAAGGAAGGCAAAGCGACGGAAGGAAGAGGCAGAATGACGGAAAGAGGAGGCAGAGCGACGGAAGAAGGCAGAGCGACGGAAGAAGGCAAAGCGACGGATAGCCTAGCCCAAGTCGTGGATAGAACCACCAAAATCGTGGATAGAGCAGCTAAAGTTGTGAATAGAACCGTCAAAATCGTGGATAGAGCCGCCAAAGTCGTGGATAGAACAGGCAAAGCGATGGAAGAAAGAGGCAGAGTGACGGAAAGAAGAGTCAAAGCGACGGAAAGACTAGCCCAAGTCTGGTAAGAACCACCAAACAAAAATAAAAAGATTGAAGCAATTTGCTCCAACCCTTTATATATGCTCAGCTAGATTGAGCAATTTGATTATTTTATTAAAGGAAATTTAATCATTTAATCCTTTACCATCAAGAATGTGCTGTGTGTATTTTTCAATCCTTGACACGCGAGTTTTGGATTGTTTAGGCTGAGAAAAATGTAAAATATATGCCCTTTGTCGTCCTGGCGTCAATTCTTCAAAGGCAGTTTTCAAGGCAGGCATTTCATTAAATTTATTGTGAAGTTCTTCAGGAATGATGTATTCCTTATGCTCTTTCATGGGCACTTCTAAACCAGCTTTTTCTACTTCAATGGCTTCAAGTATATAATCTTTTATGATGCTTTCCATTCCAACTATTTCTTGAACGCTAGTGAAACGAATTTGGCGCGCGGCCTGTACATTTTCCGTTTGTTGAATCAGAACCCCGTGAGTGTCCTTTAACAAAGCACCTTTGTGAAACAGAAGGGCACAATAATCTTTAAAACCATGAATTAACACGATGTTTTTTTTCTCAAGCGTGTAACAAGGATGCATCCATTTAAATTCTTCTGTCAGTTCACAGTCAAGAACGATATTTCTCAACACCGTATATTCTTCCTGCCACTTTTTAGCTTTACTTAAAAATTCATCAACCTTTGGATTCATTTTACTAGTTGTCATCAAGGAATACCCCTCTACATTTTTTTAAATAGCTGATAGCAATTCTCTAATCGTTTTATAATAAAACAATCATTAGTGTCATGTCTAGCTAAAAATAGGGAACTAAAATCGATCATCTCAAAAAAATTGCGAGTAGAGTACACAAATCATAGTGAGCGTCTCTAACCTTTTTTATACTCTTGTTGATTTCTTTATATTATTATACTTCTGTTAGTAGAATATTGAATAAATATTGTGTTTTCTAAACTATAACTGAATAGGGAAAAAAGAAGAAAAAGTTTTTTATTATGCTACTAGGAGCATTAGTATTCGCATTAGTAAATCCAACAAAATCAGAAGCGAAAGTGATGTATGATGGAGCCGAGGTTGTAAAAGAGCAAACAGGAAAAATGACCTTTAAAGGTATACAAGAGAAATCCAGATGGTACATTTGATTCGTTGATGGTAAAACGAAATAACTACGTATGATATTGAGAAATATAATGTCAAAACATTTTACAGAAATTCCAATAAAAATTTGTGCATCTTTCTATAAAAAACCAACTTATATTGATATTAATCGTGATGGTAAATATAATTACAAATTATGTGATAAGTACCCTGGTACAGATCTTAAAATCTTTGAGAAAAGCAGACGTTCGTTATGAGCTAACAGAAAATGCAGAAGCGAAACACACTCGATTAAGAAAAGCTAAACCTGAAATAACGTTTGAAAAGGGAAGCATTTTTTCAATAGTATTGAAATTAACGGTTATCTATTAGTAAGATTCGAGGGAGAGGTCAGATATCTTGGTAAGCTTTCAGTGAATGTATTAAAACCAGTTGGAGATAAGTGATAGATTAGGAATTTTATAAAGTTCTCTTAATAAATAATTATTAAGGGGCATTTTTGGTTCGTTTTTTTCTGAGTTGGCATAAGACAAATAATCCAGGAAGAGGCTTTAATGCTTACGGAGGGAATAATGCGATTAAACTATATGGAAAAATGGGATTTAGTTCAAGAACTGTAAAGATGAAATTACAGTTATAAAAGTAGTTTTGGGGGTTTTTAATTTTGTTTAATAAAGCAATTTGGAAATATCTATTTATATTATACATATTATTGTTGCTTAATTTTGTAGTGATTAAGTTCCACGGAAATATAAACCAACTCGTCGATACAATACAAACTAATTATGAACGAGGACCAGGTATAAATTTAGTTCCTTTTAGGACAATTGAAACTTATATAAGTGATATGAGCTTTGGCGTAGCTTTTATAAATATCCTAGGAAATATCATTCCATTTATACCTTTGGGATTTTTAATACCTATGGCTTTTCCTTCTCAAAGAAAAATAATAAAAACCATGATTTTATGTTTATTTTTGATATGTAGTATAGAGATCCTCCAATTAAGTTTCTTTTTAGGGAGTTTCGATATAGATGACATTATACTAAACCAAATAAGTTGTATTATAGGCTACATACTATTTATAATTTGCAAAAATGTCTTTAAAGAAGTCTAATCACTTTACTTTTCAATGGTTGCTCCATTTTTATTTTGGGTAATTTGCACAATTTGATGGGCCGATCAGTGTCTAGTTTTTAAAAGCCCCAAATCAGCTCCGACTAAAAGAACTGGAATAAGTAAATATAAAGGTATATTCCAAATTAGGATAAGATTAGATTTTTGCAGTGTAAACGTTCGTATATGGTGCTAATCAAAGTAATCTAAATTGAACTAAAGTAAAAATAAATTCAAAATCAAAACAAGAAGGGAGGTATTCTATTGTTTAAAGATATTTCAAAACTTCAATTGGTACTATCTTTTTTTATGATTTTTATCGGTTTTTTGCAAGCGTTTAACAACTGGGGAGAAAAGAGAACTTTATCTTTATTCTTTTTGACTTCTAGTACTTTAGCTTTAATTTTTGCGATTATTGGTCTGATTGTTTATAGGAAACGGCAAATAACTAAAGACTAAAATGCTTGAAAGGGGTTCTTTAAAACGTACGGGTAATAACGAAAAAAGATTGAAGCTTATTAGCCCCAATCTAGTTTCTTCTTATTCTGCATTATTAATTAGCCCCATTTTAGAAAACATTGATATATCAATATTTTGAAGGTGCTATTTGATGGATTTTCATTCCTGTCACTTAACATTTGGATAAATCATCGTTGCAGGGTCTACATATTCATCGAATTGTTCCTCTGTTAGTAAGCCAGATGCTATGGCTGCTTCTTTTAATGTTGTGCCTTCTTTATGGGCTTTCTTCGCGATTTTTGCTGCATTTTCATAACCGATATAAGGGTTTAGTGCTGTTACAAGCATTAATGAGTTTTGTAAATTATGGTCAAGTACTTCTTTATTTGGCTCGATTCCGACAGCACAATGATCATTAAATGATTTCATCGTGTCTGCTAGTAGGCGAGTGGATTGTAAGAAGTTATAAATAATGACGGGCTTGAAGACATTTAGCTCGAAATTACCTTGGGAAGCGGCAAAGGCAATTGTTGCATCATTGCCAACGACTTGTGTCACAACCATCGTCATCGCTTCACTTTGGGTTGGATTTACTTTACCGGGCATAATGGATGAGCCTGGTTCGTTTTCTGGAATCGTAATTTCTCCGATACCTGAACGCGGACCACTGGCTAACCAGCGAACATCATTGGCAATTTTCATCAAGTCAGCTGCAAGAGCCTTCAATGCGCCATGTGCCACAACAGCTTCATCATGACTCGTCAGTGCATGGAATTTATTTGCGGCTGAAGTAAAATGTTTACCTGTCAATTCACTAATTTCCGCTGCTACACGCTCACCAAATTCCGGATGTGCGTTAATACCTGTACCAACTGCTGTTCCGCCAATCGCTAGTTCTTTCATATATTCAATATTTTGGACAATCATTTGCTCAGATTTAGCAAGCATTGCTGCCCAGCCACTAATTTCTTGACCTAATGTAAGTGGTGTCGCGTCTTGTAAATGGGTACGGCCAATTTTAATAATTTCTTTAAATTGCTCAGCTTTGTCATCAAGTGTTGCTTTTAGCAAGCGTAGTCGTGGTAGTAAATAATCTTCAACTTTTAACACTGCTGCAATATGCAAAGCCGTCGGGAAAGTATCGTTTGAACTTTGAGATTTGTTGACATCATCGTTTGGATGGATGCGTTCAGCCTCGCCAGCATTTTGTAAAAGTTGGTTTGCTCGGTGCGCAATTACCTCATTGACGTTCATATTTGACTGTGTACCACTACCAGTCTGCCAAACGACAAGAGGAAATTGGTCGTCCCATTGACCCTTTAAAATTTCGTCTGCTGCTTGCACAATCGCATTTGCTTTTATAGCTGAAAGCTTTCCTAATTTAATGTTTGCTATTGCAGCACTTTTCTTTAAAATGGCCATTGCTTGAACTAGCTCAATAGGCATTTGTTCTGTACCGATTTGGAAATTCTCTTTACTGCGCTGTGTTTGAGCACCCCAAATCTTATCTGCAGGTACTTGAATTTCACCCATAGTGTCTTTTTCAATACGATAATCCATGTTAAACAGCTCCTTTATTTATGTAAATCTCTCCGATTACATCCGACGGAGAATTTAACTTCTTTCAACGGGTACCAAACATCTGCTAAAAAGAAGTTAAAAAACGGATATTCTTAGTCTGATGTAAGAATATCCGTTTGATACATGCTTATTTCAAAAAATAGGGGGGATTCTGAATTAAGCATTTCAGAGTAAAGAAATAATCTATTGATAATGATAATTGTTATCAATTAGAAAGTCAAATGCTTTGCTTTAAAAAATCTCATTTTGAATTAATTTGCAATGAATTTTCCTTAGAGTTCTTCTAAGTGTAAAAAACGCTACCAAACGATAGCGTCGATTGATCATTTTAGGGAAGAGCTATCGCTTTTTCTTCCCAATTTCTTTTAATAGTTGTTTTTTAGGTATTTTTTCAAAGATGATACTTACCTGATAGTTGTTATCGTCTATTTGCACAATTTGAACAACTTTTGCTTTACGTCCTTTAATTTTAATGTTCTCTTCGACAGTTGGTAAATTTACGAGCAGCTGACTTAAAACGGATGTCTTGTTTTCATAAAAATGAGTTACAAACATATTTTTTCTCCTTATTACTTTTTTTATTTGAACCTAGAAAAAAGCCCTTCCTTTATTGCCCGTATGTAATGTAAAAAAAGTAATTAGCAGGGGAAGGTTTTTACTCAATGTATGATAAGAACCAATCATATAGAACATTCGTTATATTGCCGGGATTTCTACTTTGGACCTTGACGAAAAAGTAAAAAACCATTATGATATATCGAAATAAATTAACAATGATTGGAAGTAGTAATGAATGTAGTTTGCTTTAGAGAGATGATGGCTGGTGGAAATCATTGCAAACCATTTATGAACTCGTCCAGGAGTTTTTATGCTGAATGCAGTAAGCGTAAACGGCTGCTACCGTTATAGTAAAGTGAGCTTTTTAGCTAATCAGAGTGGTACCGCGGATAACTTCGTCTCTATATTTATTAGAGAGGAAGTTTTTTTATTTAGGAAATTGAAAGACGACGAATCGCAACTAGCAAATATCTTTGCTTCTTCGACAAAATACTTGGTTTTTATGTAAAAACATAAGGGGGAAATGTATGGAGATCACAAAAAAACGTGCAACAACAGTTGGATTAGTAGCGCTTGTATTATCAGCACTTTTAACAGCAATGAGTCAGGTTTTCTATGCAAAGCAGGTGCAAGAGGTACCAACATTTTTATTTACAGGTATTAGTTTTTTCATGACAGCTATTTATTTCTCATTCTTCGCACGCAAACATAAACAAGCTAATATGTGGCGAGGAAATATTCATTATGTTGTGAAGTTGAATGTCGCGTCCGTGTTAGCATTTATGGGCTTTTATTTCGCTTTAAAATATGTAGAGTCAGCGATTGTGAGTGCGTTAGAGATGGGCATTGGACCGCTTTTTGTCTTGGTATTGGCCGTTTTTGCTAAGGAATCAATTCCGAAATCACAATGGGTAATTGCCACAGGAACGTTTATCGCTTGTACTATATTAATATTTGCGGTTGTAAGTGGGAAATCAGCTATTCAAATGGAGATAAACTTGCAAGTGGTTTTAGCATTAATCGCGAGTGTTGGCTGTGGAATTGGAGCTGTACTTTGTACGATTTATTCTAAGAGGTTAAGTGAGGCTGGTTGGACTACTTCCATGATTTTAGCGAATCGTTATTATGGCATAATTTTATTATCTTTTTTCGCGACTTTCGACATATTTTTTAAATATTTCCAGGGAAATATTTCGTGGATAATCGCTGTGACAGCAATGGGTGTCATGCTTCCAATGTATTTATTGCAGATAGGCATTCAGTATTGTTCGCCGCTAATAGTTATGATGAGTTTATGCTTTGTTCCAATATTCGCATTTTTCTTTCAACTATTTGATGCGAGGCTATCATGGTCGCCCGTTTCCCTGATAGGAATCAGTCTATTGTTTATTTTGGGCGTGTGTAGCTTGTATTTAGAAAAACGGACGGTTTCAGAGTAACGTAAGCGCGTTATAATAATAGTAAGGGAGGGAACATAATGTATTTGAAATCATGTAAGGTATTACAGAGAGAGATCGTAGATAAAGACCAATATCCCTTTAATATACCTAGTTTGCAGGATTTACAGGAGCTAGAGTTTCCTACAAATGTAACCTTCTTTGTTGGGGAAAATGGCTCTGGTAAATCAACACTGCTAGAGGCTATAGCTGATCGCTGTGATTTTAATACTGCGGGTGGTGGTCGTCAAAATTTATATGAAGTACATAAAGCGGAATCTGCACTTGGGGAATTTATTCGTTTATCCTGGTGGCCAAAAGTTTCAAATGGCTTTTTCTTACGTTCGGAAACGTTTTATCAATTTGCGAGTCATATTGATTTGTTAGATGGTCATCCAAATAAGTATGCCGCTTTCGGTGGCAAGTCGCTACATCATCAATCACATGGCGAGTCTTTTTTATCGCTATTTATGCATCGTTTTAAAGGCAAGGCCATTTATTTATTGGATGAGCCAGAAGCCGCATTGTCACCAACGAGACAGCTGAGCCTACTCAAAATTATGAAAGATTTAGAGCATGAGGCACAATTTATTATCGCTACACATTCACCTATATTGCTTGGCTATCCAAATGCGACCATCTATAGTTTTGATAATGAGGAGATTGAATCTATTCGTTATGAGGATACTATACATTACATTGTTACGAAGCGCTTTTTAAATGCACCGGAAACCATTTTTTCAGAGTTATTTGATGAGGAGAGAGAATCATGAATCAACGTAAAGGCTTAGTCATGCGAGAAATTCGATTAGATGAAATGGCACAATCAATCGATTTGCTTAATTATGTTTTTCAAATGTCCATGTCTATTCATAAGGACCGCCGCTTTGTGAATGCTAAAAGTAAGCAATTTAACGAAGGTCATGCCATTGGTTGGTTCGATGGCTCACATCTTGTATCTCAAATTTTAAGCCTACCTTTTGAGGTAAATGTTCATGGTAGGATTTATGAAATGGGAGGCATTACTGCGGTCGGAACGTACCCTGAATATTCAGGGCATGGTTTGATGGAGAGCCTTATCATTGATAGCTTGGAGCGGATGCGAAATGAAGGACAATTTATATCCTATTTATTTCCATATTCTATCCCGTATTACCGAAAAAGGGGCTGGGAAATTATGAGTGATATTGTGGAATTTCAAATCAAAGATACGCAGCTTCCTCGCTATGGTGGTCTAAATGGAAAAATCCGTCGTGTCGATCCGAAACATGAAGACGTTGTGACGATTTATGCGCATTATTCAAAGAAGACGCACGGTGTCATGGTTCGTAATAGTATCGCTTGGAATGAAAAGTTTCAGGAAGATTTTTGGGAGGAAAAATTTATTGATAGTGATGTAAACCTCCAGGCAGCGGTTTATTATGATGAGGATGATATACCACAGGGTTATATGTTTTACCGTATTATGGAGGAAAATTATTACATCGATGAAATGGTCTATTTGCAGGAAGAAGCACGTAAAGGTTTATGGAATTTTGTCTCAGCGCATAACTCAATGATTTACAATGTTTACGGTAAAACAACTGGCAATGAAGCCGTTGCCTTTCTGTTGGAGGATAGTGAAATTATTCAGAAGGTATCTCCTTATTTTATGGCACGAATTGTAGACGTAAAAGAATTTCTACTACGCTATCCATTTTCGGGAAATGATTTTCAGCTTCGCCTCGCTGTTAGTGATCGCATTGTGGCATGGAATAATGGCACATTTGTTATCACGAAGCACAATGGAAATGTTACCGTTGAAAAGGTGAGTGAGACACAATCCGAAAATGCTATTCAGCTAACGGTCCAAACACTTGCCACGATGCTACTAGGCTATAAACGACCGAGCTATTTAGAGAAAATCGAGCGTTTACATGGCAATGCCATAGAAATTGCATTACTAGAGACGGTGCTACCAATAGGCATTCCAACGTTTATTGATTATTTTTAAAAATAATGGGGATTTGTGCGGAGGATGTACAGATCCCTTTCTTATTGCTTCAAGAAAAAATTGATCAGCTCAGCGCAAGAACTGCTCGGGTTCAACGGAAAACTGATCAGGTCAGCGCAAGAACTGCTCGGGTAACCACAAGAACTGCTCCAGTCACTAAATATGCGAGGGTGGAAAGTTTCTCCTTATTTAGGAAACATCTATTCCGCTGAAATCGTCTCTATCTTAACAGATTGGGGGCTACAGATGAACGATGCCGAGAAGTTAGAAAAGGAGAAAGTATACAAAAAAACTCTTCTAGTGCTATTTATTTGGATATTGTTTTTTGCTGGTATTATTGGGTACGGTATTTATTGGCTGTTTTTTGATTGTGCTAGATTTAAACAAGAGCTGATTGCTGAATCTACATCTCCACAAGGAACTTATACAGTGAAGGCTTATGTTTCAGATGCTGGTGCGACGACTTCTTATACGGTGTTTGGAGAGTTAGTTTTCAACCATGAGAAAAGAAAGCCTAAAAAAATATATTGGCAATATCGAGAAAGTGAAGCTAACATTTACTGGAGCGACGATGATACAGTAAGTATTAACGGTGTGACATTGAATGTGCCTGATGAAACATATGATGATCGAGATAATGAGTAGCCATAACCATAGCAGTTATGGCTTATTTTTCTGTGATCCAAGCTTTTCTTAGCAGTTGTACACCGAGAGTAATTTCCTCCATTTTTAATTTACTAAAGCCTAATTGAATAATTGGCACAGAACTTGGCTGTTGAAGAAAATATGGGCTTGTAGGATAGACCTTGACTCCGTAGTGTTGAGCATTTTGAATGAGCTGCTCTTCTGAACATTGAGTTTGCACCTTCACTAATAGATAAAGTCCGGATTGTTCTCCAAGTATCGTAATTTTTTCTCCGAACTGTTTGTCAAGCTCCGCTACAAGCGCATTTATTTTATGTTTATAGGTGATACGCATTCTTTTAATATGCCGAGTCCATTCACCTTGTTCCATGAATTTCGCCATTGTTAATTGATGTAAGGACGAGGCATTATGTTCGAAATGAGCAAAGCGTTCTTTATATGGCTGTACAAGTGTCCTTGGTAACACCATATAGCTTAAACGAATAGCTGGTAAAAACGATTTTGAAAATGTCCCTAGATAAATTACACGTGACTTGTCGAGTGAGGCGAGAGCAGGAAATGGCTGTTGCGTATAACGAAATTCACCATCATAATCATCCTCAAGTATAAAGCCACCAACTTTTTTAGCCCACTGAATTAACGCTTGCCGTTGCTGAATGCTCATGGAAACGCCGTATGGAAAATGATGAGAAGGTGTGACATAGATTAAGCGCGAATGTAGGTGCTTTAAATGCTCAAGCCTTGCACCGTTTTCCGACACAGGTAAAGTTTCAATCTGAAAGTCATGCAGCTTGAATGCTTCTCGTGCACCGTTGTAGCCAGGGTCTTCTAAAATAACACTTGGGAAATCCTGCTTTAATAAAAAGCATAGATAAATTAACATTTGTTGCGTGCTACTACCGATAATAATGTCCTCTTCATTTACATGAACGCCACGAGCTTGAAGCAAATAATGTACAAGCTGCTCTTTTAGAAATGGCTCACCGAAAGGGTCGCCATATTCATAGCATCTTTGTAAAGGTAACACTTGATTAGCCATTTGCCGCCATATTTTTAAAGGGAAATGTTGTTGATCGACTGCTCCAGCTCGAAAGTCAATGAGGACATCTCGACTGTTCGTTTTCATTTTTTGAGTAAGGCTCGGCTGTTCCTCCTGAAGGAATACTTTTTCAAACTCATTCACGAAATAACCCTTTCGTCCCTCACCACGTATGTATCCTTCCGCGACGAGCTGCTCATAGGCAGTTAAAGTTGTATTCCGACTGACATGTAAAGTTTCGGCGATTCTTCGAATAGAAGGAAGGGAATCATTAGTTTTCAATCTTCCTTGTTCGATTAACCATTTGATTTGCTGATAAATTTGTTTATATTTTGCCTCTTCGTCTGTAAATAAGAAAATAAAATCCTCCATAAAGTCCCTCCTTGACATGCTGGAATGTAGAGAACTGTTTCTTTTTAAATGTCAGTTTGTTTTTTATCATAATACTAGAATTACATATTAAAAGAAATGGGGAGAATCGAGAATGGAGATTTGTAAAGTAACCTTAGCAACAGTTGGAGATGTAGTGCCATTATTTAACGCTTATCGAGAATTTTACGGTCAACCATCAGATTTAGAAAAGGCTGAGCAGTTTCTGATGGAGCGTTTAAATAAGAGGGAGTCAGTTATGTTTCTTGCTTATCTAGATGCGCAGCCAGTTGGTTTTGCCCAGCTCTATCCTATTTTTTCATCTGTGGCATTGAAACAGTCGTATATTTTAAACGATTTATTTGTGGCAGAGCATGCTAGGAAACAAGGTGTAGCACAGAGCCTAATTGAACAATGTTATTCTTACTGTTTACAGAAGGATGCACGTTATATAGCTTTAGAAACAGCGACAGACAACGTTCGTGCTCAAAAATTATACGAGAAGCTCGGAATGAAAATAGACGATGGCGTATTTCATTATATTAAATATTGGTAAGAGGAGTTTCGAAAAATGACTATAACAATCAAACACTTAACAACTCAGCAGGAGTGGATGGAAGCATATTGCATTATGGTGCAGCTTCGTACGGAATTAACAGTGGAAAAATACCTCCAATTATTAAAGGAAATGACTCAAGATGGCTATATGTTATTTGCTTTATACGAAAATAAGAACATTGTGGCTGTCGCCGGATTATGTTGGAGAGTCAATTTTTACAGTGAACGCCATATTTTTGTCTATGATTTAGTAACGGATGAGGCCAATCGTTCAAGAGGATATGGTGAAAAATTATTGCATTATCTTCACCAATGGGGCAAAGAAAATGGCGCACACTATATTGCTTTAGAGTCTGGTATTCAAAGGGGGAGTGCACATCGCTTTTATGAAGATCGATTAGGTTATGAAAAATGGTGCTATTCTTTTCGAAAAGCAATGTAAAGGTGCAGTGAATAATTTATTGAGCAAAATCCAAATAAAGAGTGAAAGCGACTAGAGTTTTTCTAGTCGCTTTTTAAATATTTATATAATGATTAACATTCAATATTTATTCATAAAGGATAATTATTTAACGATTATCATTAAATTTATCTTGATTTCAACACTGCCATTTAATATGCTTTATATGAAGAAGGGCGCAATATAGAGCACAGACGATGATTTCCGCATGAAGCGGCGGAAAAGCGGGAGTTAGCGGCGGAATTTGCATATTAAGCGGCGGAAAAGCGGGAGTTAGTGGCTGAATTTGCACATTAAGCGGCGGAAAAACAGGAGTTAGTGGCGCAACTTGCACATGAAGCGGCGGAAAACAGGAGTTAGCGGCGCAAGTTGCACATTAAGCGGCGGAAAAGCAGATGTTACCATCGAACTTCAAACATCAACCAACGATTCCTGAAAAACTTCTTATGATCATTTGTCATTCTTCATGTAAAACATTTTGAACAGGGGGAAAAATGATGGTTTTGGAAAGTATAATAAGTGCAATGATTCAAGTCATGTTATTTTCAGTTATACCGTTTATTTGGTGGTTTTTCTCAGCAAGAAAAGAACAAACATTTTTAAGATGGCTAGGCCTCAAAAAGCCGGTCATTGAAAATAAAAGGAATTATTTTGTATTGTTATTATTCATTATTGTTTTATTTCATGTGCCGCTTTATTCAATTACTTATTTCTACTTAGACAGTTCAATCTTAGCGTCCAATCGTTTTACAGGGATTGGTATTTCTGGGCTCATGCCAGCCTTTTTCTATGCAATTGTACAAACAGGATTGTCGGAGGAGCTGTTTTTCAGGGGTTTTTTACTGAAAAGATTCATGCATAAGTTTGGCTTTCAAATTGGAAATATCGTACAAAGTTTACTATTTGGTATTTTACATGGATTGATGATGTTTTCATTTATACCTTTTGGAGTTGTCGTGTTAGTTGTGTTGGCAACCGCGTTTGTAGGGTATTTAATGGGGTGGGTAAATGAACGAAAATCCAATGGCTCTATTCTAACAAGCTGGGGTATACATGGCTTTGCCAATTTGTTTGCCTCCTTAACGGCAATGTTTAATATGTTCTAAAGGCTAAGCTCATTTGCATTTCGTCATTTTCGATTGCATAATAAAGCAGAGGCGTGATAGAAATTCAATTTTTTTGTATTAACTTCTTTTAGTAGCTGAAAGAAATTAAAGGCTCCGGCGGATGTCATGGAATGAAAAGAAGTTCTTAGAGGATGTTAGCCTAAAGATTATCGCGGCCATGCGATAACGGCTAACTGACCTGTGTCAGTGCTGCCGCTACGCTTTCGCGCAAAAACATCGTCTTGCCTTTGCACTAAGCCGATTCCGGGCGCAATTTTGCTGAGGCATAATTGATTGGGAGGGCGTATGATCACTGCGATATGCCGTTATTATAATATAGCATTTACGCCTTTTTTCGTTGATTATCACGTCGCCTCATTAGCTATACTATTAATAGGTATTATTGAAACAGAAATACTTAATAGACGAAAAAGGAAGGGACGAGCATAAATGTCGGAATGGCCAAAGGGAGTATCAAAGCCTGCTATACGAGCATTGAATGCGGCAGGGTATACACAATTAGAGCAATTGGAAAAGGTTGATTTATCAACGTTAAAAAAATTACACGGGATGGGACCGAAAGCGCTAGCAGCCCTTGAAACGGCGCTGAATGAAAGTAGGGAGCATAGTGAATAAACTATCATTATTTTTACTGGCAATGGTGGTCTATTATATCTTTGTTGTTTTGGTGATTAGCAAGTTATTTATTATTCCTCTCATGAAATTTATGGCGCTTGTATTCTTCCTTGGAGCAGGCTTTATTTTTTCTCGGAAAATGCGAAGGAAACTACAATAGGAGGAATTATGAAAATTACAAAACTAGTTATATTTTATTTAATCATTTTTATGTTGGCACTAGTACTATCACTAGCGGGGGTTAACGTAAAAATTTCACTTGGCATTTTTATCTTAATTGCCATTGCAATGATTTATAGACATATACATATTTTATTCTGGACTAATAATATGAAATGGGTGGATAAGTTAGTCAAAGGACGCAAGAAGCATCCTTTTTTTGCTTACCCTTATGCAGTTGCTTATGGGACAAGAGTGGACTTGATTCATTCCCTAGACATAGCTATTGAAAAATATAAGCAGCCAGCTATAAAGTATAACTATAAATTTATAAAGGCAATACTGGAAGAAAATTTAGAGGAAGCAAAGGATGCCGCTAATAAAATCAATAAAGAGCCATTAACTAGCTATGCAAAATGCTATATCGCTGCACTTGAAGGACGAACAACTGACATGCGAAGCGATCAGCTTACACAGCCATGGATGCAGCCAGCAATTGAAGCGGTTTATGCGTACGAAGTGAAGAATGAAGCAGACCTTCATCTTTATATGCAAGAAAGCATTGAATTGGCTCGCGGTGTACAAAAATATGTGTTAATACATACATTTGAAAAAATGAAAACGGATCTGTGAAAAATAGGCTACTTGATGCTTTTGGGTGTCAGGTTGCCTATTTTTTAATTTAAGAAATTTACACTTAACATACAAATCTTGTTTACTCATTCGTCTAATATAGTAAGAGAGGTGAAAAGATGGAGTTTGATGAGCTTTATGAACAATATTTTCAACGCATTTATCAATTTATTTACTATATGGTTTCGGATCCAAGTTTAGCGGAGGATTTAACGCAGGAAACATTCATTCGAGTTTATAAAGGACAGTTTAGAAATGAGGCTGCTATGGACACTTATATAAGGAGAATTGCACGAAATCTTGTTTATGACACCTATCGAAAAAAAGCACTTATTAAATGGCTTCCATTTCAAAGAAAACATGAAAAACGGGAGACACAATATGTGCCACATGATTGGATCATGCAGTCTGAAGAACGTCGGCTATTGTATGAGGCAATTCAGTTATTAAAGCCTGAATATCGAGAGGTTCTAATTTATAGAAAAATCGAAGAGTTATCTTTAGCCGAAACTAGTGAAATATTAGGATGGTCTACAGTGAAAATTGCAAATACCCAGCGAAGTGCTATGAAAGCTTTAGAGAAAAAACTAGGAGGTGATGACTTTGGATTTAAACAATCGACTGAAGGAACTCAATAAATTACCAGAGGATCAGTACATAAAGAATCGCATTTACGAACGGATTCACCGCAAGGAGAAAAAAGGTTTACCGATTTGGAAGGAAGGTGCCTTACTTTTTACGATTGCCATGATTACTCTATTTTTTATCATGCTACCACAAAGTTCTTCATCACCTCAGACAGCTAGTCACCCTATTCAAGCGATTTACATGCATTTCGGAGGAGAAGAAGGGCAATTCTTTGCGCGAAGTTCGAGTTTGTATATGTCTGTGAAAAAGGTCCAAGATCCAACAGTTTTTAGCTTTTTTGAAGACTTAACACAGTATGTCGAAGAGGTAGATGGAAAGTTAGGGAACCATATAACTGATGTAGTCGTTGTCAGGGATGGTCAAGAGGAACACTATCAGATCTCAGATACGGGTATGTTAAATATTGATTCTGGTCAATTTTTTGTTGGGAATTCTGACGTATACGATGAAGTATTTGAAGCATTATACTCTGTAAAAATATTACCTTGGATGTTTATCTTCCCACTGATTATGGTCCCTATAAATATATTCTCTATGTCCTATTATAAACGTCATAATCTACAAGGAATTAAACCGTCGAGGCGTATGTGGGGGCTGATAGTACTTGTAGTTGCGATGCTATCCAGTGTTTTTGCTTGGGCAGCCTGGGTCGGTCCATTGTATAAACCATTAATGATTATGTGTGCGTTTTTATATGGTTTCATTATTTGGCATCATATAAAGCGAGAAGTACAGACATATTCCGTCTATAAAGTAGAAACAATAAAAATAAGTATTATTAGTGCAACACTTGTTTTAATTATTATACTTTATTAATAGTTGTAACAATAAAGCCACCTGTACCTTTTGCGTATGAGACAATTGCAAAGGTATAGGTGGTTTTAATTACCCAACAACGCAGTATTGCAGGGAGGTATCCATTATTTCTTCTTACTCAATAGAATCCCACGAACGACTCCCATTATAAATATAATGCACAGGACAAATAGAAATAAATAAGCATGCCACTGCTGTAAAATACGTGTATGGCCTAAACCAACAGTTAGGTCATTGAAAAGTGAATATGTAAAGTATAAGAGTATACTATTTTTAATGAGGCAAAAGGTTATGATTCCATTTTGTCGCTCTGAATGAGATAGGGTAGGCTTATTTTTACGTAAGATAGGATAAGCTGCTCTAATCTCTAAGTATTGTAAAAGTAAAAATAACAAGAAGGCAATAAAGGGTAAATAAAAAATGGCGATTTTCGGGCCAAATTGGGCATGTTCACCCTTAAAGCTTTGCAAAACTGGGATAGATGCGGGGAGCTTACTGTATTGGATAAGCGTTGCCGTAATGCCAGCTAAAAAAATAGTCGCGACAATAAGCGTTAGCGACTTACAAAAACGCGGTGTAGGTGTTTTTTGTTGTTCAAGCATTCGTTCACCTCATAGTTTATCTTATAAAATAGTAGTCTGTTATACTGTATCATATGAATACCATCATGTGTGTCACAGAAAGGTGGATTAGATGGAATACTTGTTATTTTTACTAATAGGCATTGTTGGCAACATCGTTGGCACGTTAGTTGGAGGAGGAGGGCTAATTACCTTACCGACCATGATGTTAATGGGCGTACCAGTCCATTCAGCAATAGGTGCGAATAAAGTGTCTAATATGGTCAGTGCCTTTTCAAGCTTCTACACGATTTATAAAAGAAAAGAATTGTTATGGTCAGAAATGCGTTCCGTATTACTTGTTTCCCTAGTCGGTGGTACGCTTGGGGGGCTGTTTGCATCGTTTATGAGCAGTCAAGCATTAACGCTGATCGCGATTATTTTATTAGGTTTTGCTCTTATTATGTCCTTTGTAGGTGGGGCCGAGTTTGGGGATAAAGAAAGCTTTACGATGAATCGAAAAAACGGACCGATACTACTTGGGGTTGGTTTTTATGATGGGATGTTCGGTCCTGGTAGCAGTACGTTGGCACTTTATACATATGCACATGAGAAGATTTCTTATATGAAAGCAGTAGGTCTGTCACGTGTAGGCGTTTTTGCGATGTGCTTTGGAGCCGCAATTACGTATATTGCCACAGGTAAAATTGACTGGCCATTAACCATCGTTTTAATGGTTGGTTCGGTCATTGGTGCTCAAATTGGCATTATTCTTGCAAGTAAGGTTAAGGCAAATCAAGTAAAGCTATTGCTACGTATTGTGACAATTGTGCTAATATTACAGCTCGGATATGATTTTATCAAACAGATTTAGGGAGGCGATAGTCATGTTTGAAATTACACCGTATCCATCTTTTTCGTGGTCACTGTCACGTCATAAAACGTTGACAAGCTGCGCACGAAAATATGGCTATGAATATTATTTTTCTCATAATGGTTGGTTAAGTTACAATGTGGAGCCCTATCATCAGCATGTTTATCGCTTGAAAAAGCTTCAATCCATGCCGATTTTATTTGGACAAATCGTCCATCATTTAATAGAGCAATCGATTAATGAGTATTTGCAAACCGGCAAGGCGCCGTCTGTTGCCGAACTAGTAAATCGTGCACGTGGCCAACTTAATGCTGCTTTTATCGATTCTACACGGTATGTAGATTTATGGAGACATAAGCCTAATAAATTTTATATGATGCAGGAAATTTATTACGAAGGGACATTAAATGCTGATCTCGTACAGGACTATAAAGAGCGAATGACAGCTGTGTTTGAAAACTTTCTTAACAGTGAAACGTTCCGGCAAATTACCGCTCAAAAAGGTTCCTTACGAATCGGTGAGCCTGAACAATTTCGTTCCATGAAAATGGAGGGGATACAAGTTTTCGTCGTAATGGATTTGCATTATTATGATGAGATAGCAGACAAGTGGATAATTATCGACTGGAAAACAGGCGGAGAGTCCGATGACGATCGTCAGCAGTTGGCGCTCTATGCCTACTATATACAGCAGAAATATCGTGTATCTCTTGACCAGATTGATGTCTATAATGAATATTTATTGACTGGTAAACGAAAAAAATACGCCTTTACAGCATTTGATATGGACAATATTTTACATACGTTTCAGCGAAGTGTGCTGGAAATGAAAAAATATCAGGCGGATATTTTCTCCAATGAACCAGTGGACTTGGAAGAATTTGAACAAACTCTGGAAAAATGGCACTGTAAAGGGTGTAATTTTAAAGAATTATGTGTACAGAGTTAAGCAAGAAAAGGAACGGGACACGAAAAGGAGAGAAATTATAGAAAATGTCATACCTATCAAGGTGTGGCTTTTTATTTTGTATCATATTTTTTGTTCTAACAATCCATTATATATGTAGATAGGAGGTGTTTTCTTATGGAGTACGAATATACAGTGAAGTTTTACTTTAATGAGGATCGTGAAGAAGAATATAAAATCAAAAATAATATCGAACAAGAAACATTTACAGAAGAAATTTCTAATGAATTCAATGAGAAGCCTTGGTATTCATTTACTGAGACAGAAAATTTTAAAACAATTTTAATTAGTACTATCGATGTTTACAAGGTAGAAGTAGAAAAAAATATTTTGGAATTTGATTAGTCAAATGTACGAAGTCACATCTTTCTAAACAAGGTGTGGCTTTTATTATTATGCTTTGAAAGGATGGAATATACTCTAAAGGCAAAGAGACAGGGTTAATCGACAAACGCTTGTAGAATCAATTCTGCCATAAAGCGCACGAAATATACCAGTGTGCATTCAAACATTTTTTCCTTCACAGAATAAGACAACAACCGTAATGGGATAGATGCTCAAAAAGAGATCTATTATTCAACAAAATGATCATTTGATTCTTATCTCTGTTCTTTAATGACTATATTTTAAATAAAAGGGAATTTTTATCCAAATGAATCTAATTTGAGGTATTATTATAGTAACGGTACCGCTTTGTAGGGAGGGTGTTTAATGAATGATAAAAAAATGGGGATAGTGTTCTCATTTATTTTTGGTGGTTTAGTTATTTTCCTTGTATTTATTCTATTGTCTGTGTCGTTTTTTGGTCAAGAAATACTAGAATTTTTTAGGGATGGGTTGTCAGAGAAATATTAGCTAAAGTTATAGAGCTAAGGGAGAAAATAACTTGAAAAGTAATGATCATCGTCTGCGGGAGATTCACATTTCAGGAGCAGATAGTATGTTTCATTTTGGTATATAACCTTTGTCATGCATATGCAAATGTATATGAATGGTATTTAATGGAAGGGGGATATGAATTGGCTTACAAACAAAAACATATTCCATTTTTGAAACGTCCGTGGGTATCTTCTATTGGTGTATTTGTATTGTCACAGATCATTTTCATTACACTAGAAGCAACGGGATGGATCCCTAATTACCGAGATGTTAGTGGAACATTATTTGGAAGAATTACTGACTCTTCGTTTTTTAGAGAGTGGTTTACTTTTTATGAAACAAAGCATTTCAATTTACTAACTATCTTTTTTGGCATTGTATTTCTAGTGCCTGGAATAGTTGGTGCGATGAAAAGCGTTTTTTCACCAAGGTCTACATAAGTAAAGGCTGTTTCGAAAGAAAGTTTGAGCAATCCTTTAAGAAATGGTACTGTAAAAGATGTTTGCTTGAACAGATTTTCGAGGTGAAAACTTGAAATATACTTGTCCATGTTGTGGATATCTTAGATGAGGAACCGCCAGATACATATGAAATTTGTAAGATTTGCTTCTGGGAAAATGACGGGGTCCAATTTCGTAATCTTGATTATAGTGGCGGTGCAAATGAAGTATCCTTAAAACAAGCACAACGAAATTTTCTATCATTTGGAGCTTGTGAAAAAGAGTACGTAAAATTTGTAAGACAACCAAACAAAGAAAATATAAAAGACCCGAATTGGCGAATTTATTAATGTTGTTTTGTTCGACATAAATAGTAAAAGGTGCTGCTCTATAGTCAACAAGTCTATAGGGGCAGCACCTAAGTCATATTTAGTGGAAATATTTGTCGACACGTTGAAGTACTTCATCAGCAGAAAGTCCATCAGCGTCAATCACAGGTCCTGCCATGACTGGATCGCTAATTCCCATCATATCTCTGTCTTGCCCTGTGATAACACAGGCATCACATTTTTTTGCATCTTCTTCAGTACGAAGTTGAATAACTTCATAACCTTTTGCCTTTAAAGCGTCTTCAACGTTTGTTAATGTTTGTTCTACACCAATTATTTTAGTCATTTTTCTTCCACCTCCTATATGTAATGTGTCATATAGGATTGCTATTTATGCACTTAATTCATTTTTTTGTTATACATAATTAAATTTTAAATGGCGTGAAATGTATTTTCCAGGTTAGGAGTGATTTTATATGGGAAGTCTAAAGCTAAAAATAATTTGTATTTTATTTATTATCGCTTTTATATGGATAATTATGCTACTGAATGCTGGACCACCAAAGCCTGTTGTCTTGTCGGAAGGCAAAAAGGTACCAACCGTTCAAGGTACATATTGTTGGCAAAATTTGTTGAGTAATGAATGTGTGGATAAAATCTCACCACCTGAAATTATCGCTAATAATAAAATTACTCCGTTTTCTATTTCTCCCCAAAGTGAAATTAAAATCAATTTTAAGAAACAACCGATTGATGGAATAGAAGTAGAAAAATGGCTACGTAGCAATGAGGTTGAACAAGTGAAGGTAGATGGTAATGTGTTCTCTGTCCCAAAAGAGAAGGGGACATATATTTATAGTATTTTCGCTAGATGGGACAAAGGAAATGGTTCTTATATTTTTTCTATAGAAGTAAAATGATTAATTAAAGACACATTGAAGTTACTTTCCAATGTGTCTTTCGAAGAATACTTTACCTAAACGGATTGCATAAAGGGGATAAGTTGATCCTCTTGAATGGAATCAACAGCCACTTTATTACGATTAATCTTTTGACATTTTGTACATTGATGAATAAGCTGAAAGCCTTTTTTTCCAGTGTAATCGATTCCAATGGGTCTCATCATGCCTCTACAAGAACTTGCTCGATCTCCTGGAACATTATCCATATGCTTCGAAAATAAACAATTTGGACAATGATTTCGGAAACTGCCGTTCGTTAATGGTTCAACCATTGTACCGCAATTTTCACATTGAAATGCTGTATTTTCATTTTTTCTACTCAATTGCTCTTCCTCCAAAATGTTATTTCAACATTGGAGAAAGGGTTCCGTTTTCTTTTTCTACAATAGTAGTATCAGGCTTTTATAGGGAATTAACCAATTCACCGTCTTGCTCTTCAAAACGATTACTTCTAGTTCCTACTGCACAAAGACTTATTTCATCCTTTGATCCGGACCACGATTGTTTTTGTATTTTTGTGTCAACCACTGTAAGACGGACCGCTCCATCTTCCACTAGTAGGTGTTCTCCTATATTCACTGACTTCGGCATTCGTCCCCTAACGAGCAATTGTTTTGAATAGATGAAATGTCAATTTATCACCCCATATCATTTTCATTCACTAAAAGATTACCAGATAAATTAAATTATTCAAATAATTTTTCGGATTGATGGAGGACCAAAGTTGACTTTAGATAAAAAAAGGGGAATCTCAACAGTCATTTCAATGATTGTGAGACACCCCAAATCTTTTACTTATTGCGGAAGATATTCTTCGCCATTAATGGTTACTTTAGAAGCTGAAATTAAAATTTCTTTATTTGCTTTAAAATATGGCTCTAAAATAGTGTGGAATGCTTCCCATTTCTCTTCAATTTTTGTTTGTTCTTCTTTCTTATCTAGCTTTAAGATTTCTTCATAAAGCTGTTTTAATTGTTTAAGATCCGCTTCACTAACTTCAAAATCAAAGTCAGTCATGTATTCTTCAAATGTTTGAGGTTTTAAGAATTGATGAATGATGTCATAGAATTCCCCAAATAGTTTGTCATACAATTCAGGATTATCATCTTTTTCTGCTTTTCGGGCATCCTCATAAAGATTTTTTAGTTTTGCTAAAGTTTCAGCAGGGATATCTACTAACTCAAAGTCTTCCATATATTTCTCAAATGGTAAAGGTGGATAAAGCTCTTCGAAATATGGTTTTAGGATTTTATGAAATTCGTCCATTTTTTCATTAGCTTTTTCTTCTTGGCCATCTTTTTCAAGCTTTACCCATTCTTCATAAATAGCTTGAAGCTGTTTTTTATCATTTTCTGAAATAACTATATTGTTTTCACTAAATTCATAATCCCCCAAATACTCTTCAAATGTTTGGGGCTGCCAATTAGCTAAATAATATGGTCTAGTAATTTTTCTCATCTCTACATAAATTTTACCCAATTCCTCATATTTCTGTTCTGCTTCTTCCATCGCATTATTTTCATATGCTTTTGAAGCTTCTTTTTCCAGCTTTTTTACTTCATTAAACATTTTCTCTAACTTAGTTAAGTCATCTTTTGATACCTCTTTAGGCAAATACTTTTTATATGCTTCGAATGTGTAGAAGTCTAAATAATCCTCTGCTACACTACCTTCAACTGTGATTTCCTGTCCTTCTACTAAGTTCATTTTCTCTAGTTGTTCTTCAGAAAATTTAAAGAAACCGATATAGTAGTTTTTACCGTCCCTGCCTTTTAATTCAATCCCATCTCCGCTAATAGATTTAATCTTTCCTGTAATTTGCTGTTCGATTTGTACAGTAACACCATTTGTTGGTTCTACTGAAGTAGCACCTGCTTGTAGTGGCGTAAGAACAGCCATTCCTATAGTTAGTGCTGAAGCAATTATCCAATACTTTTTAATCGGTACTTTCATTATCATTTCCCCCTTTTTTAATTTGGAACATCGTGTTTCCAATATTTAGACGAATTACCAAATAAAAAGGTTCGTTATTTTTACAAAAAGTTAAATGGTTCAAAACATTCTGTGGTTGTGCTTAGTATAAAAGATGAAAAACGTCGTAACATGAAGATTTCAAAAAAATGGCTACCATTTCATTCAACCCCGCAGATGACAATTTTGTGGGAGGAAATGGAAATCTGGGCTTAATGTTTGTTGTATTTCCGATGTTAATTATTCTTTATTTTTTCTTTGCTTTTTGAAAAGGTACATGAACGTTTTTTAGCGAAAAGGAAACTATTTCAAGCCTGCTATTCAGGGGTGCTTGTGCTGATTTTGAGCATAACGATTTACCGAATCGTATCATTTCAAAATGACATCAATCCATATTTTGACTACGAAATATCCTTTTTCAATCCTTTTTCTAATCATTTATTTTTTAACTTCTGGGTGTTAATAGACTGCCTTTGTGTCACAGGATTTTGCTCATTTTATTAAAGAAAAGAAAGTGAAAAAACAGCTGAATTCATATATTTCAGCTGTTTTTGGTATGGAAATAGTAAAGGATTTTACTATCCTAAAATAAGTTGCTTTCATCCATAACGTCATTTATTCGTTTGATATGTTTTAACTGCAGGAGGAACATAGGCTGCACATTTATCTAATAGTCCCGCAACATCTTCATCAACAAGTAGTGCATTTCGATATTGAGCTTGTAAAAACTGTTCGTTTTGCATATGGTCAAATAACCCAATGAGTAAATCGTAATAATGATTGATATTTAAAATACCACAAGGCTTTTGTAGAAGGCCGATTTGATTCCAAGTGAATACTTCAAATAATTCTTCTAACGTACCAGGTCCTCCAGGTAAAGCAATAAAACCGTCAGCTAGTTCCATCATTTTACTTTTGCGTTCATGCATAGAATTGACGACAATTAGCTCAGTTAAATGCTTATGAGAAATTTCGCGTTCCTCTAATAACGTCGGAATAACCCCAATTACCTGGCCGCCTTCACGAAGAACTGTATCTGCAACTGCCCCCATCACGCCTACACTCGCTCCGCCATAGATTAAGGTAATATTACGTCTTGCTAATTCTTTTCCTAGAAGAATAGCTCCTTCTTTATATGCCTCAGAAGCACCGATGCTTGATCCGCAAAATACTGCAATACTATCCATAATTAATCCTCCATATCAGATAAGTTTCTTTCCGCATTATAGTGAACTTCTAACCATAGGAGATGATCAATCCACTCTGATGCAAGTTTCACTTTTATAGTATAATTTAATTTTAAGAGGAAAGAAATGGAGGAAGAAAAAATGGAATTAAATGAGTTTCAAAAATGGCTGAAGGATTACTATGATACACGCGGTTGGTCTGATTTAAGTATTTTCACACGCATTGGCTTCCTAGCTGAAGAAACAGGGGAAGTAGCAAGAGCTATACGAGCGTTGGAAATTGGTAGAGATAGACCAGATGAAAAGATTCAATCTTACGAGGAAAATAAGCAAGAATTAGTAGAAGAGCTTGGGGATGTATTAGGGAATATCATCGTAATAGCGAATAAATATGATATTTCACTAGAAGAAATTTTTTCAGCGCATCAAGAAAAACTAATGGAACGTTACAAAGCATAGAAATACATATGGAAAGGGGATTCATATGGATTATCAAGTTGAGATTTTAGTAGAAAATCATGATGACTTTACTACATTTTTAAATGCAAAGATTCGGGAATACAACGATGAACATTCACCGTACCATAAAAAAAGTAGAGAAAAGGGTTCTGTTCGTCCGTTAAATTTAATCGTATCTGATCATCAACAGCAATGGATCGGCGGCATCACTGCGGAGGTTTATTGGGGATGGGTAGAAATCAACAAGTTTTGGTTTAGTAAAGAATTCCGTGGAAAAGGTATTGGAGGACAGCTACTAGCAAAAGCTGAAGAAACGGCAAAGCAAATGGGTGCTACGAAAGCATTGTTAACGACTTATGATTTTCAAGCACGTACGTTTTATGAAGCAAGAGGCTATCAAGTGGTAGGAGAAATAAAAGATTATCCACCTGGAAGCAGCTATTATACGATGGTAAAACATCTAGATTAACTTCTTTCAGCAGGTGTCCAAATGTCGCTACGCTTTCGCACAAATTAACATTTGCAGGCCTGAGCACAAAGCCGATTCATGCTGAGGCATAATTGATTGTTAGAAAGGCTGTCTGATTAACTCTTTGAGACAGCCTTTGGTTATATCCATGAATGTTCAATATTAACTGAACAACTATTTTCTTCGAGTTTCTACTACCTACTTCAGACTTACAATCCTCTCTCTTCTAAATTAGAGCATTATTCAAAAAAATATATGGTTGAAAGATGACTAAAAAAACACCCTAATGTCAAACTTATAAAAAAGGGGAGATTTAGTGTGTACTCGATATCAAACTTCAAATTACTAGTTGATAAGCAGGCAGAAATTGATACCATTCATCAAAATTGTGATCATTTAATGCAGACGACTGTCACACCTAAAATGGATGCAGAAGTCAATGCTTTTTTAAATGCCATTAATAAAAAACTTACGGAACAGGGCTTTACGATTACGGAGACATCGACTGGACTGATTGCAAAGTATAGTGAAGCTGTTATAAATGTTGATAAGCATTCGAAAGATTTGGAGGAGTGCTTTTTCATTAATTTAAATAGTTTTGCGGAAGATCAAGTTTCCATTGTTTTAGACGTTTCTGATACAATGATGCCGAAAATCTCCAATAATCTTGATGGGTATTCTGATATTATCGAGCAAATGACAGATACATTAAAGTACGCGAAAAGTCTTGAAAAAGCTTGTACTTCACCAAAGTTTATTTATAAAACGCAAAGTAATATCATTTTTCATTCGGCTGAGGAAGTAGTCAATTATTATTTTCAGTAAAGAAGCAGCCACCCCTAAAAGATGCCATAGCCGCTCAAATTTAGAAAATCAATTAAACAAAGTAAGTACACTTTTTATCGGGTGTGCTTTTTTGTTGTTAAAGGATTTTGAATTGAGTGTGGAGAATAGAGGAAAGTAGAGAAGGAGGGAGTTTCAATGTTTCCTATTTTAGAAACAGAAAGACTGATTTTAAGAGAGCTGACGCAGGATGATGCACAAAGTGTTTTTAAGTGTTTTTAAGTGTTTTTCAAATGAAGATGTCACACGCTATTATGGGCAAGAGCCATTTATAGAGATGAGGCAGGCAGAAAATTTAGTGAAATTATTTTCAAAGAACTTTGCTGAAAAAAGAGGCATTAGATGGGGAATTGAAAGAAAGGGAACTAAGGATATAATCGGGACAATTGGTTTTAATGTATGGTCGCCTACTCACAGACGAGCAGAAATCGGCTATGAAATTCATCCTGATTATTGGAGAAAAGGATATACGCAAGAAGCGGTTTCCAAAATTGTATCGTATGGGTTTGAGCATATGGGGCTGACACGTATAGGCGCTGTTGTATTTTTGGAAAATGAAGCCTCGAATAAGCTGCTAACTAAGATAGGCTTTGTAAAGGAAGGAACGCTAAGAGATTATATATATCAAAATGGTCAGTCACGCGATACATTTATCTATTCTATTTTAAAAAACAGATAAGAAAAACTTTCTTTTAAGTAAAAAGTCTCTTAACCTACGTAAAATCATTTATTGTTTGATAAAAAATGATAACTATGACATAGTTTTGTGCTTGCTTATTTCGGATATAGTGCTAGTAATGGCTAGGATTATTATGAGTGATGAAAAAGTAAAAGTAAGGGGCTTTGTGAAATGGGAATACAATATAGTACAGCTTATTTTGAAAAGTTGGATTTACTTGAAATTCTATATGCAGGGCAAGCAGCATTAAAAGAAGCGATATCCACGCACAGTGTCAGTAAAAGACAAAAGGATTGCTTTGAACAAATTGAAGCAGCCATTGCAAAGCTAAATAAGGAAATTCGAATACTTGAGCTAAACATTATCCAATCCGTAGATTCAAAATAAATAAAAATAACTCATGCAAAAAGTAATTAAAATTGCATGGGTTTTTTTGAGAAAAGAATTTGGATTGAGGATTCATTAATTTAATAGGAATATTAAGATTTTTGAAAGAAATGGGTAACTCAAATGCTATTTTGGGGGTTATTACTTACTGGCTGCAACATGATACGCAACAATCACCTGAGGAAATAGCAACGATGTTGATGGAAACAATGTTAAAAGGAACTTTTGAAGCAAGTGGATTACGTTCAATTATTGAAAAAGATAGTGAGTAGAAAGCGATAAAGAAGTGCTTGATCATGGAAAACTCAACGATTTTTTTCGATATCAACGCTAATTTCGATAAGTGAAACTTATTGAAATTAATAATTAACATTGATTTTACTTATATACAAAGCGGTTGTAAAATAATGTTAGTAATAAAGAATGGTATAAAAAACAGAAAAGAGTGATGAAGATGGGCATTGATTTTCACAATAAAGAGAATCAAACTACTTATACTACTCGGCATGCAGACCAATCATGGGTGGAAGCAATGAAAGAACTTGTCCCTAGCATGACTACTTCGAAGGCTACAGATATTGGCTGTGGCGGAGGAATTTATGCTAAAGCATTAGCAGATATGGGCGTACCTTCTGTAATAGTTGTTGATTTTTCACAGGCTATGCTTGTTGGGGCAAAAGAAAATTGTAAAGACTATCATAATATTACTTTCAAGCAAGGAGATGCATTGGATACAGGCTTAGACGATGACAGCTTCCAGTTAGTACTGGAACGAGCTTTAATTCATCATATTCAGGATTTAAAGGCTTGTTTTCAAGAGGCATATAGAATTTTAGAGGATAAAGGGGTCTATATTATCCAGGATCGGACACCTGAAGATTGTCTTTTAAAAGGGGATGACAATCATATTAGAGGCTATTTCTTTGAGCGTTTTCCAAAATTAAAGGAACAAGAAATTAAACGCAGACATAGTAGTGAATTAGTCATTGAGACACTTAAAGAAATTGGGTTTAGTGAGATTAAAGAAGTAAAGCTCTGGGAAACAAGAAAGGTGTATGAACAGAAAGAACAATTATTAAAGGGTTTACAGGGAAGAACGGGTCGAAGTATTTTACACGAGTTAAACGATGAAGAGTTAATGGAATTAGTGAATGATATGGATAAAACCATATCAACTGAGGGTGCTATAGTAGAGAAGGACAGATGGACGATTTGGAAAGCAGTGAAATGAAAAAATTCGTTGGGCCCTACTATCAATCATTTTAAGGAATAGAAAAATGCTCGCGTTCACTGTACAAACGAGAGCATTTTTCTATTTATTTACCAACTATAGCGACTAGGTATTGATCGCGATCTGCTTCTTCTTGCATTTTATTATTGACCAGCATTGCGCCATATCTCACATTTGTCATATCTCGATCAACTAAAAATTGAACATTCACTTTTTCGATTTTATTATTGACAGGACAGTCTCCTTTAAATTCAACAACGTTCTGTCCTTTTTGTGTTTCAAAATACACCCAATAAGGATTTTCACAAGCGTTTGCAAGGCCAGACTCTAAAGTTTTATGACTATTTTCAAATGAATAGTTTTTAACATATGTAATATATTCATTATCGGTTATATCCTTTTGTGGACCGTAAAAATACCAAAATACCCCTAAAATCGCGATTGGCACAATCCACAGTATATTCCTTTTGCTTAATTTCCCCATATTTAAAGCCCCCCTTTATTAAAATATTTTATCATCTTTATGCTGATTTTTGCTAGCTTACTATAATATTTTCTAAATTAGGTTTAAATATTGTAGGGGATGACTACGGGAGTTCCATCGTTCCTTGTTTTTATGAAAGGGTATTTTTAAAATGAGGAAACTATACTGCTTACCATGACGTCATTTATGAAAGTAAGCAAGGAATTCAACTGGAATTAATCGGTATATATCACTTTGACCAACGATAGATTCAAACTTACGGGAAAACGATCCTTACTTATTTAATATGAGGAACTATATTTACTAAGAAATTAAATGCAAGGAGATTTACAAAATGAATTATGGAATTTTTCAATGGATTAATGATTTAGCTGGTCGCTATCCTTTACTTGATAAAGGGATGATTTTCATTACAGATAGCGTTCCGTATGTCGTCATCGTATTCATGTTATTTTTATGGTTTACAGCAAACAAAGAAAAAAGGACAGAAAAACAATATACTGCTTTTTATATTGTCTTTACAGTTATACTTGGATTGGGTCTAAACGCACTCATTCACTTATTTTACTATCATGCGCGACCATTCATTACATATGATGTTCATCAGTTAGTACCACATGCTGATGATTCTTCGTTTGTCAGTGATCATTCAGTCTTAGTATTCGCTCTAGCATGGACGTTACTTTTACGAAAAGACTCGTGGAAGTATCCTGTGTTAATATGGGCTATCTTAGTAGGTATTTCGCGAATCTTCGTAGGGGTTCATTATCCAGCGGACGTAATTGGCGGAGCCCTTTTGTCACTGGGGGCAGGTTTTGTCATTATCAAATTCTCCAACATATTGGAGCCAGTGGTACAAGTTCTATTCAGTATTTATAACAAACTAACGAAACGCATCCCTTTTTTAGCGAAATTCGGACCTAAAGATTTAAGTCAAGGAAATTAATAAAGCAAAGATGAAGAGGCTGAGGCAAAACCCATCTCTAAACTAAAAAGCCGGTGAAATTCTACGATCAGTAAAATTTCACCGGTTTTTTAGTTGGGGTTTGTCCTAGCCTCTTTATCTTTATTTAAGCAAAATAAAAGGATTAAATTTGTATCAATATGTTAAAGAAATCTTAGAAGTACAAAATGAACAGATATATAAGATACATCAATGTTATGTAGGTTTAGAATAATGTTTGAAAAACTACTTTGCAAACGTTGATTTTACAACAAACTAAACCTAATTATTCTGACTAAAGATTAATCAAAATAACTAAATTGATATTTAGGTAGCTTTTCAAAAAAGTTTGATTAAATCGCTTAATGAGAATCAAATTTAATCATCTTTTAAATTTTGTAACTCAAACATATATTGATCGTATAGTTTACCACTCTCAAACTGGATTATTGACTCAAGAGTTGACTCTAACATTCCAATTTTCAATGTAATCGCTATTTCCGACATTGGCGCTACTTCTTGAATAGTTCTTTTATATTTTTCTAATTCTAAAATTCTTTCAGTTAGTTCTTTAAATTCTTTTAATGAATTTTCCCCTTTATTCTCAAATGGTCGTGCTAAATTAACTTCTTTTAATTCGTCATTATACTTTTCAATCGTTTCTTTTCTCATTTTGTCAGCTTTATCTGCTTGAACTTGCATTGGTCCGAAGCGAAACTTAGAACGCCATGCTGTAAATGTTTTAATTGGAACACCTAGCAATTCGGCACCCTCCCACTTCTCCATTCCTTTTTCTACACAAACTACATACATAATTTCCTTTAATGGCTTCCCAAATTTTTCTTCTACCATGGTTTTGTAATCCATAACGAACCACTCCTAAATAATTTGTCATTACTATTTTTCACAATGACTACAATATAATAGTTTACTTTCTACTACTACTTATTCTCAATTTATTAGCTTCTTTAATCATATTAATTTTTTCTTGATGTATTTTTTTTAGTGAGCATATTTTATTTTCTACGACTACCGGTGCATTTTTTCCTAAGTTAGGAAATTTTTTATTTAAATACTCATATAAAGCTATTTTTTCGTTAATAGATGGAACACTAGGTGCTAGAGGTAATTCAAAAGGTGATTTGTTATCTGCCAGTTCTTGAGGTGTATTATAAATAAACTGAAATGCATTTTTCAACACCTTGCTGTTCCTTTCATCATTCAACTCATATATACCTTCAGAATCAAGATTAACTCGGTCAAATTCAACAAATATTAGCTTATCCGGTTTTCTATCTTTTGTTTCGTAATAAAGCATGACTTTTAAAACATCTTGCCCTGAAAGTTCCTTTAATTCTTTAAACTTCCCGTTCTTAGGATTAGGAACCTTATAAACTTTACATTCTTTAGAAATATATAACCATTTCACACCACTCATAATCTATCCCCCTTAATAAAAAGGAACATTCGTTCGCTTATTTTAATTATAAACGAACAGATATTAAAAGTTCAAATTTTAAACAACTTTATTTAAACGACTAAGTTGTAACTGTCACAACCTAATCGTGAAGAAGCTGCTTGATTTTGGTTGCCTTCGTGGGAAGCTAAAGGGCATTTTAATTCTACAAAGTGAGGTTGGACAAAAAGAAAAATGTTAAACCGGTTGTATTTCGGCTTAACATTTTTTGATTTAGGAAGGAACACTCTACTAATTGAAGTGCTATTTTTCAAAATAATCGAGTTCTGTCCCAGCCTGTTTTGATTTTATGGGCTTATACTACTCATTTTTATTTACCCCGATGTACATAATGCTGTGTGGCATTTCCTGCATTAAATTGCTCAGTAATATATTGGACAGCCTGTTGTAGCGCTAATTTACTGTTACAAGTGAAAACATCTATTGCGGCATAACCGAATTCTGGCCACGTATGAATAGTCAAATGTGATTCTTGAATAATGACTACACCGCTAACTCCATAAGGTGAAAAATGGTGGAAATGTTCGGTCACAATTGTTGCCTTTGCTTTATGGGCAGCTTGACACATAATCTTTTTAATTTGTTGTACGTCATTGAGCAAGGCAACATTGCAATCGTGCAACTCTAATAAAATATGATGCCCTAATGCTTGCTGGGATTGTGATTTTTCTACTGTTCTCTTAATTTGTGAAAACTTGTTGTTTTTGCAATACGCACAACCGCTGGAATGAAGTTGAGTAATCGTAGTATATTCGTTGCCAGCACCTACTGTAAGTGAGTTCTTACAATGATTACACTGATAAACAACAGATTTCCGCTCAACCTCTCCTGTGTAAATTGATCGCGTAAATTTACGCTGATTAGGAATGTAGGGAATCATTTGATCGGTTGTTTGTAAAACAAATAACTGGCTTGTAGCGCCTAAAATCTGCGCACCTTCATAAGTATTTATGTCGTATTTAATACTATTAATTACAAAGCCCATAGCATGTAAGCTTTGCTGTAGCTCCCACTGTTTTTGATAGCTACGTTTGGCGTAGGAAAAAAACACATGCCGCATTGCTTCTGGCTTTAGTGCATCAATTGCACGAGATAAAAAGAGCTGTGCGCCAATCAAGGTATATGGTGTATCTGTGTATACGCAATCAAACTGTTGAGCGTATCGATTTGGTAGTGGCTTCTGAACGTTATAATAATCTGCTTTAATCGGAATCTCATAGTCTTTAGCTATTTTGTCAATAGTCCTTAAAACGCGTCTATCAATATCTAACACAACAATTTTAGTTGCAGAATGTGGAGCGATTTTCTTTAGTAAAAACGCTAGTGCAATACTGATAAAATCATCATCGCCTAAACACAAAATACGCTTATTGAGTAGCATCGAATAATCCAGTGCAAGCAATGCACGTTTTAAGGCTGTCTCAACTGTACATTTTGCTTGATCAATTGCCACGTCAGCTGTAGGTCTAGCATCATAAATAGTGCTTAATTCGCTTATATGTTGATTAATCCATTCTGTCCGAAATGCTTCATCTGTCGTTAATTGAAGGTAGAGTTCAGCATTGGCACCTGAGAGTTGAAAATATTGCGAAACGGCTAGCTTGCCTTTTTTCGTTAAGCTATGTTTCCCCCAACCTTGTTTGGCAAATTCTTTCTTCATTGCTGAAACGATGGGTATTGGTAAGTCTGTCATATAAGCTAAAGATTTAGTTGTACAATTTTTATAGAAATATAAAGAAAGTAGAGCTTTTTCTAATGTATGATAATGTTCTTCAAGCTGCATATCAGCTGTAATTTGTTGTAATTGTTTTTGCATTGTAGAATCGTCCTCTCAATTTTAATAAGTACAAAATTAAAATTGTCTAAATCAACGAATAGAAAAAGCGCGACTAAAATTAGTCGCGCTAAAGTTTATACTAAGCTCACTAATTCTAATCCTGCTATTTTTTGCACAACAAATAACACCCATAAAAGGTGGTATTGTTCAACAAAATTAAGCTATAACGTTGATTTAGATTAGAATTCTACAGTAACAAAAAGTTCACCCTTTAATAAAATAGTACTTCAACTATATAATAGATATAGTAAATATGCAAATTTTAGTATTTCTCGCTAATCTGTGAATTTTGCTCAAAATGTGGATAGTAATTTATAAAAGGGGATAGGAATGTCCTTATACAAATTGCGAAGGATGAGCCATCAAAATAATTAGAACATAAAGCTAGGCATTTATGATGGAACATTTATTTTTTTGGAGATAAATGTAATCAGGAAACTTGCGAACAGTACATCTTTTTTCAACATGAAGGCATAAATATTGAAATAGCTAATATTCAGTGCTATTATGGACATATAAAGTCTTTTATTGGGGTGAATAACAGTAATGAAATATTCTAAGGCTACCAATTATGCACTACACACAATGCTTTTTCTTGCAAAACAAATACCAAATAAACCAATGGGTGTCCAACAATTAGCTGAGATGCAAAATGTCTCTCCCACTTATTTATCTAAAATACTAACTAAGTTAGTAAAAGAGGGAATGATCAACTCCGTTTCGGGTGCTAATGGTGGATATACACTTCGTCACGATTGGGAAGATATTTCATTTTTAGATATTATACATGCAGTTGAAGGCAAATCTTCGTTGTTTGATTGTTGTTTATACAATGATCCTAAGTGTGTAATAAAAGAAGTAATGTTATCTGCGGAAGAAAAACTGGAGAATGAGCTAAGAAATAGAAAAATATCGGATCTTGTGAAAAAATAGTCGTGGATTTAGTCCACTATTATTTTTTGAACAATTGCGGATATAATGAGTCTTTTAAGTCTTTAAAAAGTTAACGGGCGATCTTAGAATTTTTACACTCTGGAATTTTTCTTGGTGCTTATTTTTAAAAATATCAAATGGTTATAGCTTAGATTATGCTGTTTAAACTTTAATTTTGGACTAAAATGCATGTTGTACAACATGTACTCTAAACAATTAATGGAGGAAAGTTACATGGAATTTTTTGATTGTGCAGTTATAGGTGCAGGTGCCGCTGGTTTAAATGCAAGTTTGATTTTAGGAAGGTCCCGTAAAAAAGTCGCGTTATTTGATAATGGGACAAATCGGAATCGAGTGACTCAGGAATCACATGGGTTTCTAACACGTGATGGGATTAAACCAGCAGAGTTTAAAGAAATAGCTATAAATGATGTAAAAAAATACTCATCAGTTCATTTTTATAAAAACACGGTTATGAATATAACAAAGCAATCAAACGGATTGTTTAAAATTGAAACGTTAGAAGATGTAGAGATTGTTGCAGAGAGAATTATATTAGCAACAGGTGTACAAGAGGAATTCCCATCGGTTTCGGACATTAAAAAGTATTATGGAAAAAGTTTATTTAGCTGCCCAACTTGTGATGGATGGGAATTAAGAGATCAACCCCTAATTATTATTTCAGAAAATGAAGAACATACTCTTTTTAAAGGAAAGCTTATTTATAACTGGTCAAAGGATTTAGTAATAGCGACAAATGGTCAGGAACTTTCTACTCCGACATTGAATGAACTACAAAGAAAAGATATAACAGTTATTACTGAACCTATTCAGAATCTAAATGGTGAGGACGGATATTTAAACAAAGTAGTGTTTAGCTCTGGACTTGAAATTGAAAGAGCTGGAGGATTTATAGTCCCTATTTTTGTACGTCCCAATCAATTTGCTGAGCAGCTTAGTTGTCAATTAAATGAAAATGGTAGCATTGTGACAGATGAGGCAGGGCGAACGTCACAGGAAAATGTTTATGCAGCGGGGGAGACAGCTAAATTGGGTCAGTCTTCATTAATAGTTGCTGCTGCTGAAGGATATAAAAGCGCGATGGCAGTTGTTTTTGATAGTACAATTTAAAACTTCACTTTAATTACGGATATTAAAGGTCTCTTTAGTATTTATTGAAAGGGGGGATTGTAGGTTCAGGTAATTAACACGTAAAGCATATTTTATCTTTAAATTTTATATTTCCATGAAGGAGGAAAAATTATGGCAATTGCACATGTAACAACAAAGCAAGAATTAAGAGAACACTTAGAAACTGAAAAAATGGTGTTAATAAATTTTTGGGCGGAGTGGTGTAGCCCATGTAAAATGTTCGGAATGGTTCTTAATCAACTTAACGATGAATGTAGTGATAAGGTGAAAATTTTAAGGGTGAATGTTGACAAAAGCCCAGAGCTTGCAGCGGAATACCAGGTACTTGGGATTCCTCATTCCCGTTTAATTATTCATAATAAATTACATGAACCAATTGTTGGATACATTCCTTTTGAAAATCTAAAACAAATTATTGGCGTTTGATTCGTCATAAATACAGGAGGGAAATAGATGAAAATTTTTGATTGTGCAATTATTGGTGGAGGACCAGCAGGATTAAATGCAGCATTATTGTTAGGTAGAGCGAATCGAATAGTAGCATTGTTTGATACAAATAATGACCATCTTGCATTCGAGCTTCAAGAGAGTATTTCAAGAAATGGCAATGCAGCTATTGAATTCATGCAAGTAGCAAAAGAAAAATTAAATCAATACCCTACTATACATTCCATTGTTAGTCAAAGCGTTAGGGCTATTAAACAATCAGACAATAAGCTTTTTAAAATTTATACAGAAGATGGCGAGAGTTTCCTTGCTGAAAAAATCCTTTTGACAGATGGTACAAAAATACAGACTGATATCCCAAATATTCAGCAATATTATAATAAAAGTATTTTTACTTCGCCATACGGCTATGGTTGGGAATTAAAGGATAAAAAATTGATTTATATAAATGAAACAGGCGATGTTGCACGAACTGCTAAAATAATTTATAACTTATCAAATAATTTAGTCGTGGCAACAAACGGTCATGAAATAAAGGAAAATGAAAAGAAAGAGCTTGAGAATAAAGGGATAAATGTGATTACCAATAAGATTAAAAAAATGAAAGGATCTAATGGGACATTGAATAGTGTTATTTTTGAAAATGGGTTAGAAATTGAGCGGGAAGCAGGTTTTGTTACCCCATCCATGTATACAACAAATACCATTGGTCAAGGATTTTCCTGTGATTTAGATGAACAAGGGTTAATCATTGTTGATCACTTTGGAAGAACATCGGAAAAAAATGTATATGCTGCCGGTGATGCTGCTCAACCTGCACCAACGGAAATTGTTCTTTCAGAAGCAACGGGAATTCAAGCAGCAATAACAATTAATTCAGATATATCAATTGAGAAATTTTAAATAAATTTAGATCTTTTTTATCAAAGAGTAGCCCCCTATCAAGATGTCTTACTTAGAACTATGAGAAAGAAATATCATCTTTAATATACTCCCATATTAAAAGATGGTGAGATGAATGTGTTCGAAATTTCTTTTCAGAGGGTCTTTAACACCTGCTGAATGAAGATAAAACCACAATTAATTTAGTTTTCCCAGTAAAAAAGTTAAGGTGTCATCAGGCACTTTTAATTGTTGTAGATTTAATATTAATGAAACCTTTAGTGTGCCAGTTTTTTAAACTGTCACACCATTTTTTTAGTCAATATCTTACAAGAGAGCATTAACTAAATGTGTTACATTAATTATCAGAAATCAAAAGGAGGCTGTTCGTATGGGACGAGAAGAAAGAACGGTATGTTTTGATTATGATCTACAAATAGAAGCTTATCGTTTTGAAGGTATCATGCAAAAGTTTCCGAACCATTTCCATGAATATTATGTGATTGGGTTTATAGAGAGTGGACAAAGACGATTATTTTCTAAGAACAAAGAATATGTAATAGGTACCGGTGATATTATATTTTTTAACCCCATGGACAATCACGCCTGTGAATCAATTGATAACGAAAAATTAGACTATCGCTGCTTGAATATCAAGCCTGAAATCATGCGAAAAGTTACAAAAGAGATTACAGGGCAAGATTATCTTCCATCCTTTGCTTCACCTGTTGCCTATCGTAGTGAAAAAGCTCATTTGTTGCAAAAACTTCACCAGATGATTATGGATGAAATATCAGATTTAGAGAAAGAAGAAACTTTTTATATTCTCATTCAACAGCTTATCGAAGAATATACCGAAGCCATCAAAGATACAGAACCGAGAGCTATTAATCAAGATGTTGAAAATGTCTGTCACTACCTAGAAGAACATTATGCAGAACATATTGCTTTAGATGATTTAGCGAAGATAGCTAATATGAACAAATATTCCCTGCTACGCTCATTTACACGAATGAAGGGGATTACCCCGTATCGTTACTTACAAACGGTACGTATTAATGAAGCAAAGAAACGATTGGGACAGGGTGTAAAACCACTTGATGCGGCAATAGAGACAGGTTTTGTAGATCAAAGTCATTTAAGTAATTTCTTTGTAGAATTTATTGGATTAACCCCCGGGCAATACAGGGATATTTTTAAATGATCTGCTTTAAATTTATTACCATTTAATTTGAGGTTCAATCCAAATGCAGGAGTTTGATTTTTGTGGGTAAAAATCAATCATCGGAAAAATGTAATCCTAAATAAGATAAAAAATAAGGGTGTGATCATTTCATGTTTAATGAAGAAAGACGCTTTTCCAAAGCACTCAAATCGATTGCTAGAGATCAAGTACTAAAAGCCTATTTTCAAAATTCTAAAGAACTTTTCCCGATTTTTATTAAAGGTGCTAACCGATTTGTGGCCGGAGAAACACGTACGGAAGGGATAGAACGCGTTATATATCTATATAACAAAGGTTATCAGATTTCATTGGAATTTATCGGCGAAAATACAACATCCGAAGAAGACTGTATGCTTGCCAAAAACGAATTCAAAGAATTAATAAAAGATCTCGGGAATAATCAAATGAAGGCTACCGTATCATTTGATCTTTCTCATATTGGAATGATGATTTCTGATGCAGTAGCATTTACTAATTTAGAAGAATTAGCAAAAGAAGCACAAAAGCATAATATTCAACTTATGATAAGTATGGAAGAATCACAAAAAACAGATAAAATTTTACCACTATATAAAAGGATATCTAAGTCATTTTCAAATGTTGGGATAACATTACAAGTTCATTTGAATCGTTCTTCTATGGACTTAAATGATCTATTGAAAACCTCGGGTAAAATACGTTTAGTAAAGGGGGCTTATCAAGAGTCTGAAGATCTGTATATTGCAAGATCCGAAGAGTTAAATAAACGGTATATAGAATTTGTATCTATGTGTATAGATAGTAATCAGCCACTATCTGTTGCTACACATGATGAAAATTTATTGATGGACCTAAAAGCAAAAGGATTTCTTTATAGTCCGAATGTTGAGGTAGAGATGCTAGATGGGGTTCGACCTGATTTATTAAGATCTTTAAAGGAGGATAATATCCAGGCTAAAGTTTATGTAACATATGGTAGTGAGTGGTATTTATATTTAGTTCATCGTATTGCTGAATATCCATCGAATATTTATACATTTATTTCAGATATAATTGAACAAAATACTGATAAAGAAAAAATAAATACCTACTAATATATCCTATAATTTAGTATCTCCCACAATCGAGCGCGTTTATGGAATAAGAAAAATGTTAAAGGGTGAAGGGTGACAAAATTAAGATTTCCTATAGTTATTTTTGTTGCAAATACAACAAAAATAAGTTAAATTGAATACATGCCTTTTATGTTGCACTTACAATATGAATATTTATAGAGAGTTAATAATAAAGGAGTGTAATCAATGACAGTAAAGTTAGGGAAGAGTACAATAGAAGATTTAATAAAACTACAAGAAATCAGTATCGAAACATTTAATGACACATTTAAAGATCAAAATTCACCTGATAATATGAAAACTTATTTGGAGAAAGCATTTAATACTTTACAGCTGGAGAAAGAATTGTCCAATCCAAATTCGGAATTTTATTTCATCTATTACGACGACGAAACTGCGGGCTATTTAAAGGTAAATGTTAATGAGGCTCAATCTGAAGCTATGGGGGATGACTCACTCGAAATTGAAAGAATTTATATTAGAAACAACTATCAAGGAAAAGGGCTTGGCAAACATTTAATCAACAAAGCGATGGAAAGAGCCGTAGCACAAAACAAAAAAAGCATCTGGTTAGGTGTTTGGGAAAAGAATGATAATGCCATAGGTTTTTATAAGAAAATAGGTTTTATCCAAACGGGAGCTCACTCTTTTTATATGGGTGATTAAGAACAAATTGATATTATCATGACAAAAACACATATATAAAATATTCATGGCAGAAACGTTGAGATAACAACATTTCTGCCTTCTGTTTTAGTCATTTTCTATTTTTCTTCATGGCTTCTGCTACTGCAGCAGCATTAGGATCATCTTCTTTAGAAAGCTTGCTTATAATATTTGCGTAATCAGTAGCATTACGATTTTGACTTAATTTATAGGCAGCTTGAACTTCCTTTATGTTAATTCTAAATCCTTTTATTCCTTTTATCTCTTGTTGTAACATTTCAGGAGAAAGTTTATCCCACAATACAGGATTTTCACGGAATTTCTCATATTTTTCAAGTAAAAGAGTTAAATCCTGTTCTAACTCACTTCCTTCTATGAGACTTGCTTTTCCATAAACATGAACTGATTGATAATTCCAGGTTGGTACATTTTCCTTTTCATACCAAGAAGAAGAAATATACGCATGTGGACCATTAAATATAACTAATATTTCATCTATATCCTCAAAAGTCTTCCAAAGAGGATTTCCATATGCAAGGTGACCTGTTAGGTAATATTCATCCTTAATTTTATTCAATAATAATGGTACATGGGATGCTATTGGTTTTCCTTTTCTTATTGAAATAATTGTGGCAAAGGAATTGTCTTTAATAAACTCTTTGATTTCCTCTAAATCAGTTACTTTGTAATACTTAGGAATATACAAGCAAAATCTCTCCTTCTTTATAGAAATCATTGTGGGATGTTACAATAAACAAGATTTTCTCTACCACAATGTAGTTTTTATTATAGGCTGTTTTCAAAAAGATTGTTGCTGTTAAAACATAAAAACATAGTTAGAACCAATTCTGTTTTTATGTAACTAAAGTACCTTGTTAGCATACGAAGAGATCAAATTGACCAATCGCCCCGTTTATTAAGTAAATTTTTCACCAAAAATGTTTCTATATATTAATGTATTTTTCCGAACTTATCACAGCTAATTTCTATAGTAAATAATTTATCAGTTGATAAATTATTATTATGGTGAATACCTTCAATACGAATGCTATACGTTTGGTCATCCAGCAAAGAGGCTTTGTAAGACGTTTGCTCCCACGTTCCTTCCGAACCTTTTGCTACTTGCGTTGATATCTTGTTTATTCCTGCAAATACTTGACCATTTCTAGATTCGCTGTATTGTGTTTCAAAATCCACTATAATCTCAAGTCGAGTTACTATACCTGCAACATAAATATATTTTTCTAATGCCCAACCACCACTTACTTCGGTAGCATCTTGATTTTTATTCGTTGTCATAGCAGCTAACGCTTTACGTTCCTCTTCCAAAAAAGCATCTACTTGTTTCTGAATCCTATTTGCAAAAACTTCCGGTTCTACCCAATCTGCTGCTTTAAATTCATCTATTGGGGAAACTCCCAGTTGCATTCCTAACTTCTGTTGATTTACTTTATCTATGATTTTTACATATTGTTTATGATATTCTTTCTTTTGTTCTTGAGATAATTTTAAAGGAGTTTTTGGTCTTTCTTCATTTATATCAGATACAGCATTATCTACTGTTGCTTGATTAACAGGTGAAATCTTGATCTCCTCTTTCTTACCTTGTTCTTCTGTTTCTAACTTTTCATTGCACCCCATCAATATGAAAGTAGTTAATAAAATTCCTACATGTAAATATTTTTTCACCTTCATTCAATCCCCTCTGTTACAATATTTTCTATTTATTATACTTCAAAAAAACTAGACGGAATTAATCGATTTGCGAGATTTAAAATATTTAAAAGGTGCTACGGTACAAAGATTTTTGTAAGTGATATATTAAATTGTTTCAAATGCCATTTCCTAACACATGAAAAAGTATCTATTCTTACAATTGAGTAAGAATAGAGCATAAATAGTTAGATAACAGTTATTCAAATATAAAGAATATCTAGTCTATAATTTAGACATCTAGTAAAAAGGAGAAAGAGAAAGAAAATGAAAAAAATTATAACTTTAGTTTTAGTTATCGCTATTTTTATAGGCATAGGATTCGGAGTAAAACGATATGTTCAAGGTCCAGCACAACCGGTCAATGGAATAGTAGTTATCGGCACAGAAGAAGAGGTAAATAAAGTTAAGAAGGAATATAAAAATAAAACCAAACAAACTAATGATTACAAAGCGAAGTTCATCGTAACAAAAAAAGGTGAATCAGAAAGTGAGTATATGGTTATTAACAAAACTACTGCTGAACAATTAGTTAAGAAAGGAGTTATTAGAGCAAGAAAAGAACCAGGCAGTGCATCTATCATTTCAGAACCAGTTCATGAAATTAAAGAATTAGCAGGTTCACAAAATTTGTTCTATTCTATAAGTGATTATGATTTGGTAGATCATCAGATAGATTTGAATGGACAAATGATACCTGTAAGTTATATTAAGAATCAAATATGGGTCGGATATATGGGTATGGATTTTGTTATTCTAAATGATAAAACTTATGATGAGTTAGCTGACCCAGATTCCGTTATGACACTGATTCACTTAAAGGATTATAAATTTGATTATAAAGAAGATAAAGAAGAAGTAGAACAAGTTTTCAAAACAATTGAGAACGTCTATCCAGATAGCCAACGCAAAGTAAATTTTGTAGACATACAAGATTGAGTTTTAATGATGAGGGGATGAGTTATATGGAAGTTGTACGTTTAGAGAATATAACGAAAAGTTATGGAGAAGGCAATAACAGGGTAGATGCGTTAAAAGGAATTGATCTTTCTATTCAGCAAGGAGAGTTTGTCTCAATCATCGGTGCTTCTGGTTCTGGAAAAAGTACGCTGCTACATATTTTAGGTGGGTTAGATCGCCCTAGTTCTGGAAAGGTATTCATAGGGGATAATGACATATATAAATATTCAGACAATGAGCTTTCAGTATTCAGAAGAAGAAAAGTTGGGTTCATTTTTCAATTCTTTAATTTGATACCTGTATTAAATGTCCAAGAAAATATTGCTTTACCTACGTTATTGGATAGTGAATCTATAGATATGGAGTATTTAAATGAAATTATTAATATCTTAGGGCTTCAAGAACGTAAGGATCACTTACCTTCCGAACTATCTGGTGGGCAACAGCAACGGGTTTCAATTGGCAGGGCGCTTATTAATCGTCCGCATTTGATACTTGCTGATGAGCCTACAGGTAATCTGGATACTCGAAATACGAAAGAAGTTATGGATTTATTAAGATTCACGGCAAAAAAATATAATCAAACCATTGTAATAATTACTCACGATCTTACGATAGCATCAGCTTCAGATCGGATTATCACAATACAAGACGGTGAAATCATTTCTGACCAACGACTGACTGCGAAAGAGTCACTGACCGGAGGGAATGATTTTGATCAATAGTTATAAGCAACTAGGTACTAAGTATTTAAAAGGGAATATGAAACGAACAATTTTGACCTTGGTTGGAATCGTGCTCTCTGTAGCGTTAATTTCAACTATTGGTCTGTTTATGAAAGGTTCACAAATCTCTCAAATTGAGAACGCCAAGAAGATAAACGGCATTTCTTTTCACGTTGGAATTTCAAACTATGATGAGGCGATTTTAAATAAAATCAGATTTAATCCCCAAATTGAATCGTTTGGTCTGATGTCTCAGGGTGACACTGTTCCGGTTGAAGAGGTTTCTGTACGTATAAATTTCGCGGATCATCAAGCCTTAAACTTTCTAACCTACAGCCTACTAGATGGGGAATTACCGACCAATGCTCACGAAGCGGCTATCGACTCCTGGTTAATTCCTTTTATAAAAAAAGATCTTCGATTAGGTGACTCATTTGAACTGGATGGAAAAACATATCAACTGGTCGGTTTACTGAATAATAGCGGGTTTACACAAAAAAATAAAGAGGGGAGATTATTAACATATAAAAGTGAGTTTGCTATTGGAGAGGGAAGGATATTAATTGAAATTAACGAGAAGGCCAACTTTAATGAGGTTTTAGACGAACTTAACTCAATTACTGAGGATAATAACATTGTTATTAATACGCATTTGATTCAAGCTTTGAAACCGGAAACGAATCAATCGCTTCTGATTATGCTAGTTATCGTTGTCAGTATTGTTGTAATTTCTACAATTATTGTTATTTACAACGCTTTTCAAATCAGCGTCGTAGAGCGAATGAAGCAGTTCGGCTTGCTGAGAAGCATCGGTGCTACACGAAAACAAATTCGACAAATTGTAATGAAAGAAGCAGCCGTGCTAGCTTTCATAGCCATACCAATTGGGGTTGTATGCAGCTTATTGGCGCTTGCTATTCTCCAAGCCTTTTTCGTGATTTTAGTAGACAAAGGTTCAGATGTTTCTTTTTTCTATATAGATTGGAAGATATTATTGGCTAGTTCGATTCTTACTCTGATAGCTGTATTAGTATCCAGTTATTTCCCTGCTTTTTTCGCAGGAAGAATATCTCCTTTGTTGGCAATTAGCAGTAGATTGTCAATAAAAAAAGAGAGAATCAAAAAACAAAATAATAAGGTGCTAAGAAAACCTTTTTCATTTCCATTAAGTATGGCCATTAAAAATGTAAAAAGAAATAAAAATCGTTATGTCGTTACTATTTTATCAATCATTATAAGTAGTGTATTGTTTATTACTTTTTCATCATTGATGGACATCGCATTTTCATCCAAACTTGTGAACGATCCGTCCAAGTCGGATCTTACAATTGAAAATAATGTTTCTTCTGAGAATCTGGAAATTTTAGAACAAATAAAGTTGATTAAAAATGTATCCGAGGTTTATGAACAAGACTTAAGTATTAAAATTGAATTGAAGGATACAAATCAATCTATCGCAACTGTTGAAGACATCCAGAAGACCATTGGAAAAAAACACTCCATTACAGTGGTCAATAACTTTGAAGAGAATAAAGCCAAAAATGAGTCAGCTCTCGTTATCAAAGTTCTTGTATATGCTTTTATTGTGGTCATTTCTTTAATTGGCAGTTTAAATATCCTTAATACGATTACTATAAGTATCATGATTAGACGAAAAGAATTGGCTGCACTAAAATCCATAGGCATGTCCCAAAGGGATTTGAAAAAAATGATTATTTATGAAGCACTGATTTACGGTTTTTCTGGAAGCTTGCAAGGCATTTTTTATGGTTGTATACTTTCATATATTTTGTACACGGCTGCATCCGGTCTCTTTAATGTTGAATGGTCGATTCCCTATAACGCTTGTTTCATTACGCTTGCTGCAGCTTTGTTAATCAGTTATTTATCTGTTCTGCTACCGCTGAGAAGAATCCAACAGGATAATATTATAGATACGATAAGAGAAGAATAATACCAAAGGCCTGGCTACGTATAGTCAGGCTATTCTGATTTGGTGGTAACTGCTAATATAGAGTGAGAGGAAGGAGAAGATATACTTGAATAAAATATTACTTGTAGAAGACGATGAAGCACTCGGTCTAGCCATTGAATTTTCATTAAGAAATGAAGGTTATGAGGTGACTAGAGCCACTAGTGTAAAAGAAGCGAAAAGTCAATTTAATGATAATACTTTTGGCTTGGCTATATTAGATATCAACCTTCCAGATGGAAATGGGTATGACTTATGTTTGCACTTCAAAAAACAAAATAATGCAACAGCTATTATTTTCTTAACAGCTCTGGATGAAGAAGCAAATGTGGTAATGGGATTAGATATTGGCGGAGATGATTATATAACAAAACCTTTTCGAGTGAGAGAACTTATGTCGAGAGTAAAAGTACAATTACGCAAACAAGCTAGATTGGAAGAAGTTTCAATGATTAATATCTGAAAATATAAAGGTGGATATGAACCAAGTAAAGGTATATAAAAATCAAGGTATTGTTCCATTAACAACCTTAGAATATAAGCTTTTGTTAACTTTTATGAAAAACCCTCACAAAATATTAGAAAGGGATGAAATCTTACTGAAAATAACAGAAGAAGAAGATGTTTTTTTTGGAGAAAATACGTTATCTGTATACATAATGCGTTTAAGAGAAAAAATTGAAGATGACCCCAAAAATCCACAGTTTATCATAACTAAAAGAGGATTAGGATATCATTGGGACAAGGATGTGAACCGAGAATAGATGATGAAAAATATCGAATTGAAAGGTTATATGATAATACTGGTGGTTTTATTTTCTCTATTTGTGGTTTGTCAGTTAATTTCACATCAAATATTTTACAATCATTTAAAAACGGATTCTATTACAGCCTGGGGAGAAATTACCGCTAAATTGATTGAACAAAATCCTGAGAATGAAACAGAAATTATGAAGGTCTTAACAAGTAATTCTTCTGATTCAAGTGAGTATCAGGAGAAAGGGAGAGAAATCTTTAGGCAGTATGGATTATACGAAGATTTGGAGACAAAACTTTTTCCACTTTTAAATAACCATATTTCTAGCTTTAATCAAACAATATTATGGGGATTGATTGGTTTCGGATTAATGCTTTTTTTGGCAAACTATATACAATACAAGATTATTTTCAATAAAATCAAGCAACTTACTTCAACTGCTAAGAAAATAATTGATGGAGATTACTCAGTTACAATAAATGAAAATAAAGAAGGAGAAATCGCCAAATTAGCTGTTTCATTCCGCTCTATGAAAGACATAATTAGGAAAAATATGAAGGATTTACTTGTAGAGAAGGAATTTTTAGGACAAATGTTACAAGACATATCCCATCAATTAAAAACGCCACTTTCAACTATTTCCATCTATAATGAAATGTTATTGAATGAAGAATTGCCCCGTCAGCAACAAGTTCAATTATTGCAAAATAATGAAGTTCAAATTTCCAGAATGAATGTCTTAATTCAAAACTTGTTAAAAGTAGCAAAAATTGATGCCAAAGCAATTTCATTTGATAAAGAACCTTTAAACTTGGTGAATACCATTAATGAAGTTTTGAATCGTTTGGAAAATATAATCAATGAAAGGGATTTGTCAATTGACTGGGACGGGCCGAAGGAAGTAATGGTTATGCACGATAAATTATGGATGCAAGAAGCTTTGATGAACTTGCTAAAAAATGCGATTGAGCATTCCAAACATAGTGATAAAATCACAATTCAAGTTAATGATACACCGATTTATACAGAGCTCATAATTCAAGATTTTGGAGAAGGGATTGCTGCTGAAGACTTACCACATATCTTTAATCGATTCTACAAGGCAAGCACTTCTAAAAAACATGATTCTACAGGGATTGGCTTGGCTTTAACAAAAGCGATTATTGAAGCTCATCAAGCCTTGATTAAAGTTGAAAGTGAGAAAAATGCTTATACAAAGTTTACAATTACCTTTATAAAATTCTAATATTTTTTTAATTGCAATCGATCCATGTCCATACAAAGTTTTCTACATATAACAGAAAGGCAGTGAAACAAGGAACAAATCCTTGTTTCTACTGCCTTTTTTATGAATATCATGTAAATGCATTGCTATTTATTGGTATTTCTAATCTTCCAAACTTTTTGTTTTAGTTTTAGAAGGGATCTAAGAGTTGCGGTGAAAAATTTTAATAAAATAATTAGATTGAATGGATTCTAATATCGATATTCAAATATACCATAGTTAAATTCGAGATTTAGTTTTTCATGATTAGGAAAAGCATTAAAAGAAGAAATGTCCGCATTTTCCGAGGAGATTACAGCAGGAGTAATGGAAACAACAATGCTTGCTAATAAGGCTGCAAAGGCAACAGAAAGTGTTGTAGAGCGTACGATAGAGCAAGAAAGCTACAATAAAGATATCCTGTATTCTGTTTTAGAACTGAACAAAATGGCAGAAGAACTTGAAAAATCCGTTTCAAAATTTGATGTAGATGGTAGTGCCGCAAATAACTTCATGTGATTTAAGATGGAAGGGTGCTCTAGGTACAAAGATTTTAGTAAGTGATATTTTAAATTGTTTAAAGTAAAATAGTAGTAAGATATGCCATAATAAACTCAACTAATCTGATTAGTTGAGTTTAATGTTTATATATAAAGCTACTAAAATATTTTAAAGAAGATGTGATGATTAATGGGGAAAATCGCCATTTTGGCAGAGAAACCATCTCAAGCAAGAGCTTATGCAGACGCATTTAAAATTAAACAAAAAGAGAAAACGTTTATTGAATTGGAACCTTGTTCTACTTTTCCTATGGGCGCAGTAATTACTTGGGCAGTTGGTCATCTTGTTGAGTTAAAGGAGCCAAAAGAATATCAAAAGGAATGGGAGAAATGGTCGCTTGGATCTTTACCTATCATTCCACAAAAATTTGAAGATAAAGTTGTCTCTAAAATGTATACACAATTTAATGCAGTCAAAAAAATTTTAAGTGATCCGCAAGTAACAATGATTTATAATTGCTGCGATAGTGAACGTGAGGGTTCTAATATCTTCTACTCACTATTAAAAATGACGAAAGTAAATAAGCCTGTAAAACGATTATGGATCAATTCATTAGAAGTTGAGGAAATTCGAAAAGGGTTTAATAATATGCAAAGTAATGAACGTGATTTGCTCATGTACCAAGAAGCAAAAACACGTCAAATTAGCGATTGGTTAGTAGGTATGAACTGCAGTCGCCTATATACGCTACTTTTACAAAAGAAAGGCTTTAAGGGTAGTATTTCCATCGGACGTGTGCAATCACCAACCGTATATTTAATTTATAAAAGGCAACAGGAAATCGAACATTTCAAACCTGAAAATTTTTATGAAATTGAAGGGGTTTTTAAAGCACAAAATGGCTTATATAAAGGAAAGGCAAAGTTAAAAACAAAAGAGCGTGCAGAGGCAGTGCAATTATTGCAACAACATGGGGTCGAACCGAAGGATACAGGTCTGATTACGAGTGTAACGAACAAAACGAAGCGTATAGCACCACCCAAACTACATGCATTATCAACATTACAAGCTGCCGCCAATAAACGCTGGAAATACAGTCCGTCGCATGTGTTAAAACTGACGCAATCCCTTTATGAGAAAAAACTCGTTTCTTACCCACGTACCGATTCACAGCTCATTACACATAATGAGTTTGCCTATTTAAATGAATCCTTGCCAAAATATCAGCAGCTCGTAGGAAAGTCATTTAATGTGATTAATCGAGGAAATAACAAACGCTACGTCGACAGTGCCAACGTTGGGGAGCACTATGCTATTATTCCAACGAAAAAAGTGCCGACCGAAAAAGCGTTACAATCTATGAATGCGGATGAGCGAAATATTTATTTTGAGATAGTCAATACGACACTCGCTATGTTTCACCAAGATTATGAATACGATGAAAAAACGATTATAACAAATGTCAAAAATTTAGAGTTTAAAACGGTAGGGAAAACAGAACTTATAAAAGGTTGGAAAGAATTGTTTTCAAGTGAAAAAGAGTTAAAGGAGCGTGAAAAGTCGTTACCTATCGTTTCCAAAGATGAGATGGTACAAAGTAAGATTTCTATTTTAGAAGGCACGACAACTCCTCCTAAGCCTTATACAGAAGGGCAACTCATTACGATGATGAAAACATGTGGTAAATCAGTTGAGGATGAAGAAGAAATCGAGGTGCTGAAATCGATTGAAGGTATTGGTACAGAGGCAACTCGGAGTGGCATTATAGAGACGATTAAAAAGCATGGATTTATTGAAGTACGAAAAAACATAGTGAGCATCACGCCTAAAGGGGAGCTTTTATGTCGATCAATTGAAGGAACACTACTTTCAAGCCCTTCTATGACGGCAAAATGGGAAATTTACTTAAATAAAATTGGTCGTGGGGAAGGCTCTGCAAAACATTTTATTGAAAGTATAGGCAAGTTTGTTAATCAATTAATCGGGGAGGTACCGCAACAGTTAGAGTCACTTACAATTGAAGCTGAGCAATTTAAACCAGCTGCTGCGAAAGATATTGTGACATGTCCGACATGTAAAGTAGGAAAAATAGGTTTGCGTAAAAGTTTTTACGGTTGCTCGAATTATAAAAATGGTTGTAAGCAAACGTTCCCAGGAAGGCTATTAGGAAAAAAACTGACTGAAAAGAACATTAATGATTTATGTAAGAGTGGGAAGACTGCTGTGATTAAAGGGTTTAAATCAAAGAATGGTAAACAATTTAGCGCGTCACTCCGTTTGGTAGAAGGAAAGATTGAATTTGAGTTTAATGAAAAGTAAAAGCGGAAGCATTAAGAAAAGAAAAAGAGTACCATTTGATCAGTTCCTTTTTAAACTGATTGAATGGTGTAATGTTATGCTACTAAATGAACGGATTAGTTGAATAACAATAATTGTAGTATGCATGAAGTTTCTGTAACACCAAATGCGAATAATTCCATATTTGTCATAGAAATAATTAGTGGTCTTCGTTTTTTTGTATTGAATTTTAGTTTTAAATAGTATAAAATTTACAAAATTGCATATGAAAAGCTATGAAAAGAAGAGTAAACATACGGACTATCTACAGAGACCTCTGGTAGCTGAAAAAGAGGGATAGGAAATATGTTGAAACAAGCCTTTGAGCTGTGCATTGGATTTGTTTGTTGGAACAATGATGGTGCAACGTATTCTCACGTTAAAGAGATAGAGTATCGCAGGATTTATTTCCAAAGCTGTACTCGATAAGGCTTCTGCAGCAATGTAGAAATGAACTGGGGTGGCACCGCGATATGACTCGCCCCCAAGATAACTATCTTGGGGGTGAGTTTTTTTATTTTGTTTTTCAAAAAATAAAATAGGAGTGGTGTTATGTCCAGATGGAAGTATCCTTTAATACTATTAGGGGGAATAGGTATTTCAAATGTGGGTGCATGGGTTTACCTAATCGCACTAAATTTAATTATTTTGAATGAAACAGGTTCCCCATTTGCAATTGCTTTTTTATATATACTTGGTCCAATTGCAACTATATGTTCTAATGCTTGGTCAGGTAGTTTAATTGATCGGGTAAATACACGGCGACTTATGATGGGATTAGATGTTTTCAGAGCAATATGTATTGCATTAATTCCATTTTTACCTTCACTTATTTATGTTTATGTACTAGCGTTTATCATTAATATGGGAAGTGCTATTTTTCAACCTACATCTATGGTTTATATGACTAAACTTATACCAGAAAAAGATCGGCAACGATTTAATGCACTTCGTAGCTTTATCAACTCTTGTGGTTCACTAATAGGTCCTGCTATTGCTGGGATTTTATTTTGGATGGGTACCCCTTATACTGCCATTCATATAAATGCAGTGGCTTTATTTTTTTCAGCACTGATTATCTTGATGCTACCAAATGTTGATTCAGGACTCAAAGAGACTGAGGGGCAAAGATTTACATGGGATATGATAAAAACTGATTTTTTAGTTGTTTTTAATTTCAGTAAGGACGATACCTATATCACAAAAATATATTTATTATTTAGTGGTACTACTATATTCATGACCGCAATAGATTCTCTCGAGGCAGCATTTGCTAAAGGCGTACTTTCAATATCTGACACCAATTATGGGTTTTTATTAAGTGTCTTTGGAGCTGGAATAATAATAGGATCCATTATTAATTCGTTATTTTCAAAGCAACTTGCTGTTAATCTTTTAATAGGTATTGGTACCATTTTTACCTCAATAGGATATTTAGTACTTTATAGTTCGAGTGGCTTTTTTAGTGCAGTTCCTGGTGTGTTTTTAATCGGGTTTGCTGTAACGTTTGCAAATACAGGGTATTTGACGTTCTACCAAAATCATGTTCCTGTGAAGATGATGGGAAGATTCGGAAGCATCTTTAGTGTCATTGAAGCAGGTTTCATTGTTGCTTTAACAGTTTTAATAGGTTTAGCTGCTGAATTAACTTCGATCCGTCCTGTGGGGTTAATGGGTTCATTTGCCTTCTTCTTTTTAGGGTTAGTGGCATTAAAAGCTGTATCAGGTGGTAAACGGCAGGGATATTTTAAAAAAGCTGCTTCTTCTTTAAACAGTTAAATAAAAAAGGCTTGAATCACACTATGTTATGCATTTTATTATGAGTAGAATTTTAAATAAAGGGGTTGAAGAAATGAAATATATTGAATCTGAAAAGGTCACTGAAGAAGAAAAAGAACATATTATTCAAGAGTTATTAAAATACAATCTTGATAATATTGAAGATAAGATAGTAAAAGATATTGGTCTTTTTGTAGAAGATGAACAAGGAAAAAGAGTTGCGGGGTTGATTGGTGATACACATGGAAATTGGTTAGAAGTAGAGTATTTATGGGTAAGTGAAAAACTTCGTGGACAGCATATTGGTACGGAATTGATGCGTAAAGCTGAGAAGATTGCTATTAATAGAGGATGCAAGTTTGCCGCCTTAAATACGTTTAGTTTTCAAGCACCTGATTTTTACGTGAAGCTAGGCTATAAAGAAGAATTTGTACTCAATGATTATCCACTAACGGGTAAGCGGTACTATTACACAAAAAAACTTTAAGATTTAATTGTTAATGAGAACGTTTTGGAATTCTTGTTGGTTAGGGGTATTGTTTGCTAACGGTGAACAAAATGCAATAAATATCTCAAAACCTGGTTTATGTAAGTTCCAATGCAGTAACCTAATGTTTTTTTCCAAAAATAAAATGAATAGGAAATGTACAGATAGATATAAAAATAAAAAGCTGATCCTTATAAGCTGTCAGAAATGGAAATGGAATTAGTTTTAAAAAGCGCGAGTAATCAATTTTTAGAAATGTTGATTTTTCGCGCTTTTCTGATGTGGATTTTTTATTTTGCTTTTAAAATATACTTACGTTTGTTTATTCATTTGACTTTAAATTTTTTCCGATATATTGGACAATCTTGCGAAGTTCAGTTGATGATGGGCGTCCAAATGGACTTGTTTGTTTTTGTTGATATAGCAGTTGTCCCTTCTCATCAACTAAGAAATAAGCAGGCTCTCCATGCGTACCATGATCCTCGTAAGGCGCATCTTCTCCGTGATAAAAAACATCATATGCTTTTAATGTATTTAACTCTTCATCGGCTAAGACGGTAAAAGAAAGGTTATGCTCATCGACCATATTCTTTAAGTTTTCCAACTTATCCGTTGAGATAGTAATTAGATGAACATTCTTGCCTTCAAAATAACTTTTACTTTCTTCGAGCTCTTTTAAGTCATGAAGACAAACAGGACACCATGATCCTCGGAAAAAGATAATGAGATGCCAGCATTTATGCTGGTTTTGATGAGATGCAAAAGAGAATTCCTCTCCATTCACTGCTGGAAGAGTGAAATTAGGTACTTTATCACGCAATTTAAATGTAGACATACTGATCCTCCTTAAAATTGAAAATTATATTGACCACTTTGTATTATTTCCTATTATAAATTAGATATGTAAAATAAAAAAACAAATCCCGAGATTTCATGATTCATTGTAGGTAAATATTTTTCTCTAACAATTTTTATGTCATTCGTTCTTTATAGAAATTTATTTATGCAACCAAGCACAATATCATTGTTATTTTGACATTTATAAACATACTTTATTGTTGGATTATTTAAAGACAATATGGCAAACTGAATACGAAGATATATCTTAACATGATTTATCGGTACTCGGGCCCTACCCGATCACTTTTCAAGGATACCTGATCACATTCGGGTCCTACCCGATCACTTTTCAAGGATACCTGATCACATTCGGGTCCTACCCGATCAACTTTACAGGGATACCTGATCACATTCGGGGCCTACCTGATCACTTTACAGGGATACCTGTCACTTTCGGGGCCTACTGATCACATTCGGCACCTAAGGACATGAGTATTTTTATTATGGAGATGCAGAAATGCTACTAAACTAGTTTTTAAATACGATAGTTAGGGCGTAGAAATATTGGAGGTTGTAAAATTGAGCAAAAGGAGATCGGTTGGATTAGAATTGCGCACATTATCGCTCCTAATGAGAAGGCAATTGGATCAAACCACATGTACGACAATACCGGAAAAAGATAACCTTACTGCCATGCATGGTTGGACCATTAGTTATCTTTACAAAAACCAAGATAAAGATGTCTTTCAAAAGGATTTTGAACGAGATTTTTCTATTCGTAAATCAACAGCGTCTAGAATCCTAAAATCTATGGAAAGTAATGGGTTAATTACAAGGCAATCTGTTCCCTACGATTCAAGACTTAAAAAAATTGTTTTAACAGAAGAGGCACTGAAAATACATGACAATATCATGACTCGTAGGGCGATTCTTGAACGAAAATTACTCACAGGTATCCCAGAAGAGAAACTTGACGTGTTTTTTGAAGTAATGGATGCTATGAAAGAAAATATAGAATCTTGAGGAAGATGCTATTTTTAAAGTTTTTATTTGTATATAGTTAGCATGCTAACTATATGAGGAGGAATGCAAACGTGTTGAAATTATTTAAATATCTAAAACCAAAAGAATGGACGCTTATTTTAGCTAGTATTGTGTTCATAGTAGGGCAAGTTTGGTTGGATTTAAAGTTGCCAGATTATATGTCTAAAATTACAACCCTTGTACAAACGGAAGGTAGTAAAACGAGCGAAATATGGACAACTGGAGGGAAGATGCTGTTATGTGCCCTTGGCAGTATGATATTGGCAGTCATTGTGGGCTATTTTGCGGCAAAGGTAGCAACGTCGCTTTCAAAGGAATTACGAAAAGGCGTATTTGATAAAACGCTCTCTTTCTCTATGGAGGAGATTAATGGTTTTTCAATCGCAAGTCTAATTACTCGTTCTACAAATGATATAACACAAATACAGCAAACGGTTGCGATGGGTCTTCAAGTAATGATTAAGGCGCCTATCCTTGCCGTATGGGCTATTTTTAAGATTACGGGGAAAAGCTGGGAGTGGTCAGTGGCAACCGGAGTAGCTGTCATTGTTTTACTTATTTTGATCGGCAACCTGATCATCTTTGTGTTACCGAAATTTAAAGTCGTTCAAAAAATGACAGATAATCTTAACCGCGTAACGAGAGAAAGTTTAACGGGTATTCGTGTTGTTCATGCTTATAACGCACAACAATATCAGGAAGAAAAATTTGACAAAGTAAATAAGGATTTAACGGATACAAATCTTTTCGTGACCCGACTTATGGCCCTTATGCAGCCGGGGATGGGTCTGATTATGTCAGGATTAACTCTTTCTATCTACTGGATTGGAGCGCATTTAATTAATAATGCAGAAGGTATGAATAGAATCGGTTTGTTCAGTGATATGGTCGTATTTTCATCTTATGCAATGCAAGTGGTTATGGCATTTATGCTGTTATCAATGACGTTCATTTTGCTTCCGAGAGCTGCAGTATCTGCAGCACGTATTAATGAAGTGTTAAATACACCTCAGACCATTATTGATGGAGAAAAGAAATCGTCACCTAAGGGAATCGAAGGTGAGATTGAATTCAGAAATGTTAGCTTTAAATATCCGAATGCAGAGGACTATGTTTTAGAAAATATTAGCTTTACTGCACATAAAGGCGAAACGGTCGCTTTAATCGGTTCTACAGGTAGTGGTAAGAGTACGCTAATTAATTTACTCCCAAGGTTTTACGATACTACTAAAGGTGAAGTATTCGTCGACGGCATGAATGTGAAAGAATATGCACAGGAAGCGCTTCATAACAAGATTGGTTACGTTTCTCAAAAAGTCGTATTATTTTCGGGTACGGTAAAATCGAATGTTGCTTATGGTGGCAACAGTCAGGCTCCCTCGACAGATGAGGAGATCAAAAAAGCGGTGGAAATTGCGCAAGGGAAAGAATTTGTAGAGAAAATGGATGACGAATATGATGCAGCGATTGCGCAGGGCGGTACAAATCTTTCAGGGGGACAAAAACAACGTCTTTCTATCGCCAGAGCAGTGAATCGAAATCCGGAAATCTTTATTTTTGATGATTCGTTCTCTGCTTTAGATTATAAAACAGACCGTCAACTTCGTTCTACCTTGAAAAAAGAAACGAAAGGTGCAACCTCTTTGATTGTGGCACAGCGAATAGGAACGATTAAAGATGCTGATAAAATCATTGTTCTTGATGAAGGTAAAATCGTTGGTATGGGGAAACATAGTGAATTATTGAAAACTTGTAAGACCTATCAGGAGATCGCCTATTCGCAGCTTTCAAAGGAGGAGTTGGAAAATGCGTAATACACAAACAAATAAGCCCCGAAAAGGTCCCGGTGGCCCAGGTCATATGGTAGCTCCTGGAGAAAAGCCAAAGAGCTTTAAAAAGCCTTGGGGAAAGTTGATTGCCTATTGTAAGCCTTATTTGCCAGCGATTCTCTTAGCCCTTGTATTGGCAGTTGTCGGAACAGTTTTCACGATTATTGGACCGAATAAGCTTAGTGAGATCACTGATAAAATAATGGCAGGCATTAGTGGTGAGATTGATATTACAGCTATAGGAAAAATTGGCCTGTTCCTTGCTATTTTGTATGGGTTGAGTTTTATTTTTAATTATACGCAGTCGTTTATTATGGCTACGATTACACAGCGTGTTTCCAAAAGTTTACGTACAGACATTTCGAACAAAATTGATCGATTACCGTTGAAATATTTTGACTCTACAACCCATGGAGATGTGCTAAGCCGTGTCACGAATGATGTAGATATGATTGGACAGTCTTTAAACCAAAGTATTGGTTCGCTCGTAACAGCGGTTGTAATGTTCTTCGGATCCTTAATAATGATGTTCTATATAAATGTAACGATGGCACTTTCTGCAATTGCTGCAACTTTCATTGGATTTGTATTAATGTCCTTTATAATATCCAAATCCCGAAAATACTTCATACGTCAGCAGCAAGACCTTGGTAGAATGAACGGCCATATCGAAGAAATCTATTCAGGGCATGATGTTATGAAGGTCTATAACGGTGAACAAGCAGCGAAGCAAGAATTTAATGCAATCAATGAAAGTCTTTTTAATAGCGCTTGGCGCGCACAGTTTATGTCGGGCATGATGATGCCTCTCATGATCTTTATCGGAAATTTAGGGTATGTTGTTGTTTGTGTAGTAGGGGCTGCACTTACTGTGAAAGGTTCCATCACATTTGGTGTAATCGTTTCATTTATGGTGTATATCCGCCTGTTTACACAACCGTTGTCTCAGTTAGCTCAGGCAGCTACAAGCTTACAGTCAACTGCTGCTGCAAGTGAACGTGTATTTGAATTCTTAAATGAAGCGGAACTAGAAGACGAAAGTGAAAAGAAAATGATTTTAGAAGCTAAAGATGTCGAAGGTAATGTAGAATTTAAAAATGTTAAGTTTGGCTATACGAAAGAGAAACTGATTATTAAAGATTTCTCAGCTCAAATAAAAGCAGGTCAAAAAGTTGCCATTGTCGGACCGACTGGAGCCGGGAAAACAACGCTTGTTAATCTTCTCATGCGTTTCTATGAAGTCGATAGTGGAGAAATCATGATTGAGGGCGTACCAAATAAGTCGATTACTCGAAAAAATGTTCACGATTTATTTTGTATGGTGCTGCAAGATACTTGGCTTTTCGAAGGGTCCGTTAAGGAAAATATCATTTATAATAAAGATGATGTAACCGATGCAGAAGTGACTGCAGCTTGTAAAGCAGTAGGTCTGGACCACTTTATTAAAACCTTGCCGAAAGGTTATGACACAGTTTTAAATGATAATACAAGTTTATCTGTCGGACAAAAACAGCTGATAACGATTGCAAGGGCAATGGTTAAAAAGGCTCCGTTGCTTATCTTAGATGAAGCAACTAGTTCCGTTGATACGCGTACGGAAGTACTTATTCAACAAGCGATGGATAAACTCATGGTAGGAAAAACATCATTTGTGATTGCCCATAGACTTTCAACCATTAAAAACGCCGACTTGATTTTAGTGATGAAAGATGGAGATATTATCGAAAGCGGTAATCATGAAGAGTTACTTGCGGAAAAAGGATTCTATGCGGATCTTTATAATAGTCAGTTTGAAGATGCTTCTTGAATTTGATTGCCGATAGACTCGCTAACGGCTACTTGGGAAGCGTGTAGCTTTGAAAAATTCATAATAAGGCATTGATAAAAATCACCTCGTTATTTTCTAAGAGGTGATTTTTTCATTGAATACTGTTGACAACGATAAATTAAAGAAGTTTCTTATTAAATTTACGGAGTGGGAATGTTCTTAAGAGCAGTCGTTCTTGTGCCTGGCCAAGCACAAAGCCAATTTCGATCCCCATTATGGCGAATCGCGAAAACTTAAAGATTGTGAAGTCTTCATGCTAATGTGCATATACTTTAATAGCGAAGACCGTTTTTTCTTGTTTAACTTTATGGCGGGTACATTTTGCAGGGCTATGGGTGCACTTCAGTGTCTCGGGTGCTCCATTTTTATTAGACTAAATGATGGAGGCGGAAATTTGAAAGATGATAATGAAGTCTTAATAGATAAAGAGAAACGAAATGATTTAAAAGTGAAGGAAGAAAGGAAAGAAGGAGAACCGACTCCGGCCTTTAAAGGGGCTTCGTGGGCAGCGCTATTAGTAGGTGTTGCATCTTATCTTATAGGTTTGTTTAACGCAACGATGCAATTGAATGAAAAGGGATTTTACTTTGCAGTTTTAGTGTTCGGACTCTATTCAGCGATATCTTTACAAAAAGCAGTTAGAGATAAAGATGAGGGAGTAGCAGTTACTCATATTTATTATGGTATTAGTTGGTTCGCGCTTATTGTATCGATTGCATTAATGGCCATCGGTTTATACAATGCAGGAAGCATTGTTTTAAGTGAAAAAGGATTTTATGGTATGGCGTTTGTTCTTAGTTTATTTGCAGCTATAACAGTTCAAAAGAATATAAGAGATACACAGAGGGCAAGAGAAAAAGGTTGAGTTATGTTCTACAATGGAGCAGAATCTTTAATATGCTGAAAGGGGTTTTCGTGGCTTGCTAAGGGTTCATGGCTACTAAAAGATAAGATCAAGCTGCCAAAGTCAAAGGCAGCTTTTCTTATTGATGAGAAGGATTGTTGAAAATGTATTAAGCTAATACTTAAGAACAAAAAATTAAATAATAAATTTTTCGAAATGAAAGAAATGCCGACGTTTTTTCAAAACGTTGGCTTTTTATTGTACAGTGAATTCAAAGATTAGAGTGATTTTTCAAATGGTTGCTTTTAACCCCTTGTTAAAATTTGGCGTTAATGCTATCATGTGAATATAACATATGAATATTCATATAAAATATTCATAAACAAGGAGGTGCTTATCTATGGCAAGAGGAAAGAAAGTTTTTTCAGAAGAAGATAAAATTCTGATTAAAAGTAAATTGAAAGATGAGTGTATGGCATTTTGGGTTTCGCCGGGTTACAAAGAAACAAGTATTGGGGCATTGTGTAAAAAGGCAGAAATATCGACAGGTACTTTTTATAACTTTTATGCCAGCAAGGAAGAACTTTTTTTTGAAGTTCTGTATGATATTCAAGATACGATTTATGAAAATTTCATTGAGCGAATTGAACAATGCCCTGAAAAGTCCGGCTTTGAAACAGCCATAATACAGCTTTACTATGAATACGAAAGCAAACCATTTCTTTATGACGTGAAAACGGTTGATTTCACATCGTTTTATAGTAAACTTTCGGAGGAAATGAAAGAAAAACTAATATTTGATAGTAGTGAACTTTTTCGCACAGCAATCAAACGAGCAAATCTTAAATTAAAAGTCTCTGAAAATTTAGCTTTTTCTACCTTCTCAGTTCTTCTTTCAAGCGTTGCCAGTAAAGAAGGAATTTCGAAGAACTGTGATCACTTAGCCGCCTTTCAATTTATGACAAAGCAATTGGTCGCAAGCATCTTTGAGTAGAGGCTAAATATCAACTATACAATTGGAGGAGATATCAATGAGTTTATTTTGGAGTATTATAGACTTTCTAAAAGAAACAGCACCGTACTTTATCGCGCTGAATATTATTTTAGCAATCTTCCTACTAATCTTCGGGTTAGTTTTAATATCCAAAAAGAATAGAGAACAGAGGTCGAAAATGATTGGCGGAATGGTTTGTTTATCATTTTCAATGTTGGCTTTTTTGGGTGCTCTGTCCAATGCATTCTTTTCCTTTTTCGTATTCTAAAAATAGGAGGATAAAAAGATGTTAGACAAACTACAGAGTATCATGGATGCGGCTTGTAAATGGGGAAATAAAAATATGGGAACCTCTATTCAATTCCCTAAACCAACAAAAAAGTCCATAGTATCCAGTGCTTTTTCAAGTGGAATTATTGGTAGTGTAATGACCATCTATGGGCTTTTATTTAAGAATATATGGATTTTGTTATTTGGCGGGCTTAGCATAATAAGCAGTATTTTCATCTATCGGCAAAGTGAAAAAAACGATTAGAGAAGTATAAAGCCGAAATAACGAAGACTAATAAACATTTTTCTTTATCTAATAGACAGACTTTTGCAGCCATCTGGCATCGATTATCAATCGAAGCTAGATGGTTGTTTTAGTTTAGAGTGAATATAAAATGTATAAAACATAGTTGACTTATTGGTTTTATATGTTTAAAATCGTGTTAATCGTTCTGAATATATTGAATGATTAACTAATTCAAGGAGGGGTTAAGAATTGACTATTGAGACACTTACAAAAGAGTTGGATGGTTTATTTGAAGAAATCGTAGGAAATCGTCGCTTTTTACATCAAAACCCAGAGCTTTCTTTTCAAGAAGAAAAAACATCCCGTTTTATCGCTGATACATTAAAAAGTTACGGAATCTCTGTTCAAGAGGATGTTGGTGATAAAGGTATAGTTGGAATTGTTCATGGAAGAGAACTTGGAAAAACGATTGCATTTCGCGCGGATTTTGATGCATTACCTATCGAGGATCAAAAAGAAGTTACATATAAATCCAAAGTGCCTGGCGTTATGCATGCCTGTGGACACGACGGACATACTGCCGCATTACTTGCGGTGGCAAAAGTTCTTCAAAAACATAGGGATCGTATTCATGGAACAGCAAAATTTATTTTCCAACCTGCGGAAGAAAAGCCACCGGGTGGGGCGAAATTTATGATCGAAGATGGGGTTTTAGATGATGTGGATTATATATTCGGTGCACATTTAGCGACAGATCTTCCTATTGGCAAGCTGTCAACCGCTTCAGGTGCAATCATGGCCTCAGTTGATGCTTTTACGATTAAAATTTTAGGTAAAGGTGGGCATGGAGCTCGGCCTCATGAAACGAAAGACTCCATAATTGCGGCAACTCAACTAGTTCAACACTTACAACAAATTGTTAGTCGACGTATTAATCCAACAGAAGCTGCTGTTGTAACAGTGGGAAGTATTCACGCAGGTAATGCCTTCAATGTAATTGCAGATTCAGCTATGTTAGAAGGAACCGTTCGTGCATTAAATAAAGATGTTCGAGCACAAATAGAAAAGGAGATTCGAGCCATATTAGAAGGATTAAAGATTACTAATTATATAGAGTTTGAATTAGATTACCTCCATGGTTATCCAGTACTAGTTAATCCGGTGGAAGAAGCTGCAATTGTGGAGCGATTCACGAAAGAACAGTTTGGAGAGAGTGCTTTTATGCATAAGGAGCCGGTGTTAGGAGCGGAAGACTTTGCTTACTATTTACAAGAAAAACCCGGTAATTTCTTTTATGTAGGCGCTCATAATAAAGATCTAAATACACAGTATCCTCATCATCACCCAAAATTTGATTTTGATGAACGAGCCCTGTTACATTCAGGGGAAATGTTCCTAAAAATTGCACATCATTTTTTAATCGATTAAAAGCCCATATTTTCAGTTTAGTAGCAAATGAATCGGAGGAATGATACCTTGATTGTTTTTAAACATATCGTAAAAGAATTTTACCAAAAGAAAAAGAAAATAACTGCTGTAAATGATGTTTCTCTTGAAGTTCAAAAAGGAGATATATTCGGAATTATTGGCTATAGCGGAGCAGGTAAAAGTACATTAATTCGCATGGTGAACGGCTTAGAAAATCCAACTTCAGGACAAATCATCGTAGCCGGAAAGGATATTCAAACATTAAGTCCAAATGAGAAAATCTTCAATAAGAAAAAGATTAGTATGATTTTTCAACATTTTAATTTACTTGAGTCTAAAAATGTATTTGACAATGTCGCTTTGCCATTAAAACTTCGTAATGAAAGTAAAGAAGAAATCGATAGAAAAGTAAAGGAGATGCTTTCATTTGTAGGGTTAGAAGATAAAGATAAAAATTATCCGAATCAACTGTCTGGGGGTCAGAAGCAACGTGTTGGGATAGCACGTGCATTGGTCACAAATCCTGAAATTTTATTATGCGATGAGGCAACTTCTGCACTCGATCCTAAAACGACAAAATCCATTTTAAAATTGTTAAAACGGGTCAATGAACAGTTTAATATAACGATTTTATTAATTACACATGAGATGGCAGTTATTCGTGACCTTTGTAATAAAGTAGCTGTGATGGAAAATGGTCAATTAATTGAATCAGGAAATGTGATTCAAGTGTTCGGTCAACCGAAAGAATCAACGTCAAAAGATTTTGTAGAAACGGTTATTACCCATAAAATTCCAAAAGATTTATTGGATTTTTATCAAAAAAATAAACAATCGTATACTTTATTACGGCTAAAGTTTTTAGGAGAAAATACAGCTAGTTCGTTATTATTTCAACTAAATAAACGTTTCAATCATGTAGAAAGCAATATTGTCTCTGCCAATGTGACAGAACTCGAGGGAACTACTTTAGGCATCTTTACTATCGCTTTTTCTGCAAATGAGTCAATCATTCAAGAAATGAAAGCATTTATAAAAGAGTTTAATGTCATTGTAGAGGATGTGAACATATGAATCGGATTTCTCCTGATATAATTTGGCAGGCTATGATCGAAACTGTTTATATGGTTTCAGTATCTTTATTAATAGGAACGTTATTAGGGCTACCACTTGCGCTATTGTTAGTCCTTACAAGACCAAATGGTATTAAAGAAAATAAAATTGCTTATTTCATTTTAAATTCTATGATTAATATTATTCGTTCGTTACCGTTTATTATTTTGCTTGTAGCAATTGTTCCATTCACACGCTTAATTGTCGGAAAAACATATGGTACAGAGGCGGCGATTGTTCCGCTCATTATTTACATTGCTCCATTTATTGCACGCTTAGTGGAAACTTCACTACTAGAAGTTAATCCTGGAATCATCGAACTAGCTAAATCATTAGGGGCAAAGCCTTTACAAATCGTTCGACATTTTTTAATTCCTGAAGCACTTGCTTCTATTATATTAACGTTAACAACAGCGACAATTGGATTGATTGGCGCAACTGCAATGGCTGGTACAGTAGGTGGCGGTGGTATAGGGAATTTAGCAATATCATATGGTTATCAACGTTTTAATACATTTGTCATTATTTTAACGGTCGTTATTTTAATAATAATCGTGCAAATTATCCAAACGCTCGGAAGTTATTTAGCCAAAAAAATTAGACATCAATAAAAAAGGAGTCTTACGTTTATGAAAAAATATATTTCAGCATTTCTTTTAGTATCGCTTGCTATTTTTTTAGTAGCTTGCGGAAAATCAGATTCTAGTTCAAGCTCTTCGGATGATAAGAAAACAATTAAAGTCGGTACGTCACCAGGACCGTATAGTGAATTATTTTTAAAGGCTGTAAAGCCAATTCTTGAAGAGAAAGGGTATAAAGTAGAAGACACAGAATTTACAGATTTACGTCAAGCGGATGTTGCATTAGCGGATGGTGGGATTGATCTAAATGTAGACCAACATACAGCATATATGAATAATTTCAATAAGGAAAGTGGCTCCACTCTTGCTGCTTTAACAGCTGTGCCGACAGTTCCAGCGGCTTTATTCCCTGGTAAAAAGACATCATTAGATTCTGTTAAAAAAGGTGACATAATTGGTATTCCACAAGATCCATCAAACGCAGCAAGAGCCTATGCGATTCTACAAAAAGCTGGTTGGATAAAAATTAAAGAAGGTGTAAATCCCAGTCAAGCAACAGTCCAGGATATCGTTGAAAATAAATATGATTTAGAAATTAAAGAAATGGAATCGGCTCAAATCCCACGAACAATAGAAGACTTGGATTATGGTGTAATTCCAGGAAGTATTGTATATTCTTCAGGGATTGATGCGAAAAAGGCAATATTGCAAGAAGATGTTGTGAAAAATTACGAGTTAGTAGCAGTAGTAGCTGAAAAAAATCAAGAAACTAAATGGGCAAAAGCAGTAAAGGACGCCTATCATTCTCCGAAGTTTAAAAAATACATGGATAAAAATAACAAAGATAATTATTGGTTCATCCCTAAAAATGATTAATCCTAGTGTAAGTAGCATGTATTGCTAGGGGTAAAAGATTTTGAATAACAAAATTGATAAATTCCTTTTATTAAATAGGGATTTATGGCCTGAGAGGAATCTATTTTGATTAATTATTATCAAAATAGATTTTTCTTTTTTGATAAACAAATGTTATCGTTGTTTACAAATAAATAAACTTATTATATATTGTTTATTAAATGATGAACAAAGAGAGGTTTTGTTTATGAGTTTAACTGATTTGACTATTGATGAATTATCGAGGGGGTATGTAGACACAGGGGAAGCATATGAATGTATATTTTGTAAAGAAATTTTTGATGGCCAAGAAGTATTCAACATAGAGGGTCGTTTCTTTACAGCTAAAAAAGCTATTCATCTCCATATTGAGAAAGAACATATCTCTGTGTTTGAAGCGTTACTTCAATTAAATAAGAAGGATACTGGGCTATCAGATATCCAAACCGAATTGCTGAAGTTATTTGCAACAGGGGCGCCAGATAAGGAAATTATTAATAGCACTTCCGCAAATAGTATTTCAACAATTCGACAGCATCGATTTAAATTGAAAGAAAAAGAAAAACAGGCAAAAGTTTTTCTCGCAATTATGCAGGCTTTAGAAACAACAAAAGTATACGAGCCAATTCATAAGGGGGCAACACAGGTGGATGAGCGTTTTGCGATTACAGTAGATGAGAAAGAAAAAGTACTAGCGACGTATTTTAAACATGGCTTAGATGGTCCTATTGAAAGTTTTCCAAGTAAAGAAAAACGAAAAATTATTTTACTGCAATACATTGTCACGAAGTTTGAGGTAGGGCGTAAATATAGCGAAAAAGAAGTAAATGAGATTTTAAAGCCTATTTATAGTGATTATGTATCTATAAGAAGGTACTTAATTGAATATGGTTTCCTAGATCGAAATGACGATTGTACAACGTATTGGGTGAAATAAGTTTAACATGAAAAAGCATACGTATTTTTAAACACCTAAATGTTTCCATAAATCACATTAGTTATCACTATTTTTTATATTAACTATACTTAAGTTGTAGTTATATAGAAGGGGTGATTGGATGAGCAAGAACTATATTATATTTGGAGCAAGCCAAGGATTAGGTGATGCATTTGTAAAGGGGTTACCAACTAAAGGAGATACAGTATGGGTGGTTTCTCGAACACGACCAAGTAGTTTAGATCTAGATGATGGCGTTAATCGTAAATGGCTGACTATTGATTTATCTAGTCAACAACATATTCCAGCTTTAAAAGAAGCTTTACAAGGCGTTGCTATAGATGTATGTATTTACAATGTTGGAGTATGGGAAAAGCATGGTTTTGAAGATGACTATACGTTTGATAAAGATGAAGTTGGGGATATTGCAAACTTAATAAATATTAATGTAACTTCCACAATTAAATATATTCAGGCACTACTACCTAATTTAAGACAAGCGGAAAATGGGAAAATAATTTTAATAGGATCGACAGCAGGTTTAGATCATTCGAATAATGCGCAAGTTTCATTTGTGACATCTAAATTTGGCTTACGAGGCATTACGAATGCTTTACGCGAGCATGTGAGAAAAGATAAGATCGCTGTAACGTGTATAAATCCAGGAGAACTTGCTACTGAAGTACCTTTTGAAGAAAGGGCTGAAAAAGCAATTAAGTTGTATGAAGGTACACGTATTCCTGTACAAGATATTGTAGCCATTGTCCAATGTGTGATTAATTTATCACCAGTTTCATGTGTGAAGGAGATCAATATTCCTGCTATTACTGACATGAATGTATAATAGTAAAAAAACGGCTCGTATGTTGAACGATTCTGTTCAATATGTGAGCCGTTTAAAATAGTGCTTATTTCACAATTATTTTCTTTGGGTTTTTCCCATATCATTTTCCCAATGAACAAAATTTTTACCCGATTAGTTATCACTTTTTTCTTGAATTAGAACTTCTAATTCAAGAATATTACTATTAGTAAAAATGCCGCTTGAGAGCTCCATTACATAGATAGGACCATTTTTCTTGTCGATAATGGATACTATTTGTTCCTCAATTTCATCATCATTTTCACCCATAATAAATATAGAACTATAGTTACCTTCATTCATGATGAAATCAGCTGGATGTTCTGTTTTTATACACATATGATATTCATCTTCTTCAAAAACATAAATAATATCATTATAAAAAAATTGCGTTGATAATTGTAATTTTAAAAAATCTTTGGCTGATAAAGTTTCATTCGTTTTTAAAGTGATTAGTCTTTCTAAATGACTCTCTTCTAAGTATTTTGTTGAATTTACTTTTTTGTTTGTAATAGTAACATAATGGTGATCAATGGCCTGTTTAATCTTTTGTAATTTGTTTATTTCCTCTGAAAGTTCTTTTGATTTATCTCCTAATAAACTCAAATAATCATTTTTTTCATACGAAGTTACAACTTCTTTAATTTGTGCGATTGAAAGATTTAAGTGCCTCAACATTAATATTTGAGCAAGTTGATAAATTTCCTTAAGAGAATATTTTCGATATCTATTATGATCTGTGTAGGATGGAAATAACAGCCCCTTTTCTTCGTAATATCGTATTTGATGATGGCTAATATTAAATATTTTAGCCAATTGATTTATTGTAATTGTTTCATCCATAATATCCCTCTTCTCTAGATAAATATAAACTCTAAGGCTAGCCTAATGTCAAACAATAAACTTAAGTGATAATAAGAATTTAGTTGTCGACGTATGGGTTTTAGCATCATTCTACCCATGAATAATTGGGCAAATGAATGGAGAGTTGAACACGAACAAAGTTGGTTTGACATTAGGTCTACCCTATAGTTTAAAGTGATGATGTATGAAGAAGGGCGCAATTAAAGAAGGGGGAACATTTATGGCCAAACAGATACAATTTAAGCGGATTGAAGGGTTAGATTTCGCTCGAGCATTAGCTATGTTTGGGATGCTTATCGTTAACTTTAAAATTATTATGGGAGCAGCAGGAAACGGGCCAGATTGGCTTATATGGTTTACTGGACTTTTTGAAGGCAGAGCGTCAGCCACTTTTGTTACGTTGGCCGGTATCGGAGTCGCCTTAATGACAAGAAAAGCTAGAGATGGCGCTGAACTTTCTATTATTAAAGAAAATAGGGTGAAATTATGGAAACGTTCCGCATTTCTTTTTACTCTAGGTTTACTTTTATATGTTGCAGATTGGACTGGAGATATCCTCCATTATTATGGTGTTTATATGCTGATTGCATCGTTTCTTATCGTAGCTTCTACAAAGCGCATGATCATCCTATCTAGTCTTTTTTTAATTACCTCGCAAATCTTACAAGTGACAATGAATTATTTGAAAGGATGGCATCCAGAACAACTATTTATGGAATATCTTGATTTTTGGACAATAGAAGGTTTTATCAGAAATCTGTTGTTTAATGGGTATCATCCAGTATTCCCTTGGGTCTGTTTCTTTTTGCTTGGAATGATTTTTGGCAGACTTGATTTATCGAAGAAAGCTGTAAGAAACAAAATGTTATACATTTCTTTATTTTCACTTATAACGATAGAGGTACTTTCAAAAGTATTGATGCGACTATCTCTGTCGGTATTAGATGGTAACAGTGCAGAATTTTTGTTTCAAACTGGACCAATTCCACCAAACATTTTATATATCTTATCAAATTCCGCTTCTGCGATTATTGTTATTGTTGCTTCTATATATATTGTAGAAAAGTTTGCTGAGCAATGGTTGATAAAATCACTTATTCAAACAGGACAATTAACATTAACGCATTATGTAAGTCATGTATTCAATGGTGTTGGCCTATTGGCATTATTCAATCGGTTAGAAAACCAAACGTTAGCATTTTCATTAGTATTTACAATATTATTTTTCGTAGCGAGTATTTTCTTTTCTGTCTTATGGAGAAATAAATTTAAAAGAGGGCCCATCGAATGGATTATGAGAAAAATGACAGATTAATTCGAAGAGGCTGATTTCCGCTACGGGCTACTCCTTTCCCGCGAGAGTCGAGTAGCCCTCCGCTACAATCAGTTAAAAATGGGCATACATTTTCAAAAAAATTTTAAGGTCAATAATAAAGCTATATTTTTCCTAATCAACACGCCTAATGAACATTACTATTAACGGACAGTCCAGTGCCATTTAATAGCATCTTTTTCAACACTTTTGACAAAAGCGTCTTTTCCGTTGCAGTAGCCATCAATACACTGCTCGGCAAGTTGGCTCTTTAGTTCCCCATACTGCCTGCAAATTTCGGGATGCTCTCGAAGATAATCTCTAAATGCTAAATGTCTTTCTATTTCTTCAATGTTGTTATATTGAAAAGCGTGAATTTGGTGTGTGCGATGATCGCCACCTTTACGGAAATATCTTCTTCCAGTTATCCCGAATTCACCCTTAATTTCGTATCCAAGCTCTTGAAATTGCTTAGAAAATGAATCCAATTTATGAATATCATTGACTACTAGTAAAATATCGATAATTGGTTTTGCTTTTAAACCTGGAACGGATGTACTTCCAATATGAAAACTATTCACCCATTCTTCTTGAAGGATAGCCCTAATAGAACGTTCTTCTTTCTGATAGAGGCTGCTCCAATTGTGGTTATAATCTACAACTTTAATAATCCTCATTCAATTCACTCCATTCTTCGTTTTCATATTACTTTACAAATTTCATGGATTATTACAGATTATAGAAATCTGATGCAATGTCAATGTTGCTGTTTGAAAACAAAGAATATTTTAATTTTCTCTACAAAGCACTTTTCCTGGTGTTGAAATGAGCGATGAAGAGCTTGATAGCAATTCTTCATCGCCCTATAGGGGAGTGAGGTAAGCAGCGCTCAATCATTATTTTTTCGTCGCTTTAATTAATGCTAAATATTGAGAATCCCCTAAACCGTACTGAGGGAAGAGATGTAGCAGGTTTCGTACGATTTCATTTTGAGGTAGATGTTGATGTGTTTGAATATATTTTGTGATTTCGTTGTCGTTGTTCAATAGTTCTAAATACAATTTGATTCCTTGATACATAACTGGCATTAATTCTACATCTGGCATACGGTGGTCTATTAATACTGCTTTATATATATCAAAATAGTTACCTAATGTTATGTCAGTTTCTTGCACATCATATGTTTGCTCTCTCACCGCATGATAGTAAATCGTTCCTTTGAATGATAGTTGTTCTAAATAAGCTAACACGGTTATTAAATTCATCTGACAAAACATATCTTCACCAAACCAAAGAACGATGCATTGATATTCTTTTGAAAATAAGGTCTTTTTAAGAGGTGCAACTGTAATGGCCTCATATTCTGCTAATGAGACTTCATGTCCTGCCGCTCGAACCTGTTTGAATGAGTCGCTAAAAATGGTTTTAACGGTGTCATGTACACACATCGCTTCATTAAATGGTGCGTAATCGCTTTTTCCCATTAATTGTTGAGAACTGAATTGTTCATACATATGTTGTCCATTTAAAATGTTCAATACTTCATGATCAAAATGTTCATCCACATGCTTTTGTAAATCTTCAATTATTAATTTTTTAGAAATATCCATATAGTAACTCCTCGCTTCATTCATAGTGAGCTTTACATAAGATTGCAATGGTTCAGGACTTAAACGAAAGGCATTAGGGGTAACGCCGAATATTTCCTTGAAAGCACGAGAAAATGCTTCTTGCGATGAATAGCCATGCATTATTGCTATCTCAATGATCCTAGCATCTGTTTCACTAAGGGAGATTGAAGACAGATAAGTTTTTCGTAGGGTCATATAGCGTTTAATGCTAATGCCTGTTATTTGATGAAATTTAAAGGAACAGTAATAAGAAGAGTAGCCCATTGCTTCGCTTAATTTCATCAGGGAAAACCCCTCAAACAGGTGCTCTTCAATCCAATCAATCATATCTTGAATCATATTGTTCATCATGTATCACTCCTGTTTTTAATTATAGTGAAGAATGAAAAGCGGTTTTGATATTCGTTGTGTTTTTGGAATGAGACGAACTAGCTTCAACGTTAAGGTTGATGTGGGGAAATAGCAAGTGTTTATTGTGCGAAAGCGAAGCGACAGCAAGTAATCATATAAAAAGGAGAAAAGTGACTTCATTTTCTCCTTTTCTTTTTTTATTCATAGAGAGCTAATACATATAAAGAGCTTACAAAATAGCTGAGTATTGGAGTTGAAAAGCCGCCAATAATGGTAGCTTTTAAATACCGTATTGACTTTTAAACTTGAAAATCTCGTCAACGGCTTTGTGATACCCACCAGAATGTTGGTAGGATTCTTTAATGCTTACAACAGCATTCTGGATGGAAGGGGTGTTTAACACATGATTGGCAGCTTCATATAGTTTATTGGCTGTCAAACTTTCCATTTGTAATTGAATACCTGCTCTGATGTTGGTAACTTGTTTAGCAATGATCGGCTGATCCGCACTTAGTGGGATCACGATTAGCGGAACCCCGTTATAGAGAGCTTCATTGGTGCTATTCATGCCGCCATGTGTGATAAATAATTTAGTGTATTGTAGCAATTCGGTTTGTGGAACATAATTTTTCACTATGAAATTTTCAGGAATCTCTCCTAATGCTTCAAGTGATGTTTGTTCCCCAATCGACATGACAACGGTATGCTCAGTATTCCCGAATGCCTTCATACACAACTTATAGAAATCAATGGCTTGATTTAAGACCGTACCGAGTGAAATATAAATAGGGTGTTTTCCCTTGATCGCAGAAAGGTCGAAGTTTGCTTGTGTTAACCGTGAGGAAATGGATGGACCTATAAATTTAAAGGATGGGTCAAATGCTTCTCCAAAAGGTTGAAATTCTCTAGTTGTATAAACGATTGTAAGCGGTGCGGGATTACAAAATACTTCATATGGAGAATGGATTTCAACACCATATTTTTCTTTGATTTTTGTCGTTAGTTTTAAAAAATCATTATGGATCCTTGTTAAATCTTCATTTGGGACATTTTGTGAAAGATGTTCTAAAGTTTTTTCGAAAGATTCTTTTGTCTCAGCAAAAGAGGTACATGAACTGATTGCCGGAAGCTTCAGGATTTGGGCAAGTATACGGCCACAACCAAACATAGAATCATGGATGATGTAATCAAAATGCTCTCCTTTAATTTGTTCAAGAACACTAGGTATGACGATATCTGCAGTAAGTAAAAGACCGTTGACTCTTTCTAATAAATGATTTCTTCCGCCTGAGATAAAAGCTTTTATAAATTTTTGACCATCTATTGTGCGTACTGTTGCTCCTGTCTTCTCTATACGCTCGCGAAAAGCTTCTATCGTAAAGAACACGACCTCTTCTCCACGTGAAATTAGCTCCTGCACAACTCCAATCGTTGGATTGATATGTCCTTCTGATCCAGCATTTATAAATAAAACACGTGCCAATTCTACCACTCCTTTAGTAAAAATAATTTCAAGATTGTGTAAGAGTAATGGATACAGTCACATATCATTGCTTAACTATGTTAATGCACAATGAGTTCCTTTAGCAAGTTTGTTCATGTATCATTATAGATGAATGGTCTATATTGACATTTTAAGCTTAGAAAAGAGGCAAGATATCCATTAATACTGTATAGGATTTCATCTATTACTCCATTTCCCATAACAACTTATGGTGTGGTGGTCAGCAAACCAGCTAGGGTAGACAATTACATTTTCGTGTTTTTAAAAGGATACTGAAGAACACATTTACGATGATTGAGTCTATAAATTTATTTATAGGGGTGTTGAAATGAAAAAAATAATTTTATCCATTTTGATGGTTACTCTTTTGAGTGGTTGTAACGGTTTTCAAAACGATACGTTTAGTCAGCCTGAAGGCAAAGTTATTGTGAACGGAGAACCATATACAATGATTCCAAGTAATTTCGAATGGGATGATGGGGATGTAAAAATAACAGAATTGCGTTCGCGTGATCTAAATGAATTAGCCGATGATTTTGAAACAATAGATGTCGATAAAAAAGATATATTAAAATTTGAAATTGAAAAAAATCCTTCTTTTATAACAATAACTAAACAGAATGAAGATGGTACAACTGATAATGTTGAAATGAATGATAATAAAATAACAATGCCATCTAAAGAAGGATATTATATTTATGAACTTAAGGTAACATGGAATAAAGGAAAAGAGACTTTTGTTTTTGATGTAAATGTAAAATAAAAACTACAACTACAATGATTGAATAGAAGAATCAAAAATTCATCAATAAGGAGATTTTATAAAGGAGAGTATCATGTACACAATTGGGCAAGTAGCTAATTTTTTAGGTGTATCTAGAGATACCTTAAAATTTTATGAGGAAAAGGAATTAGTAAAGCCAAAGCAAAATATTGAGAATGGGTATAGAAAATATAATCATTTTGATATCTATGATATTACAACAGTAAATTTCTACAGAGAAATTGATATTGAAATTAAAAAAATCCAGGAATTAAGAAAGAGTAAGAGTATTGATGGCATTCAATCATTATTAGAAGAAAAAGAACAAGAGGTTTTACTGGAAATCGAATATAAAAAAATGCTATTGAAAAAGATTCAAATAGTAAAAGAAGATTGTAAGCAAATCAAACAATTCTTAGGAAAATTCATAGTGAAGGAAATGAAACCTTTAGCAATAAAGGGAGAAATAGAACATTTTACAGCATATGATGAATACGACACTTTAAAAAAGAATGCAGACAGCTTAAAAAAAGCAGTTACACTCACATCTTTAAGAAGAGTCATCAGCTTCAATGAAGAAGGTATTATAGGGGATAAGTTTATTATTGTAAGAAAAGTGGAGGATTTTGATGGAGCAATAGAAGGTGAAATTCTATCACATCCAAAATGTCTTTATACAATTATTGAAGATGGAAGATGGTCAACTGGTGGAGAGAATATTGATCAACGTGTGGAAGCGAATTTAAGAAAATTTGCAATAGAAAAAGGGTATGCACTACTGGGAAAAGTTTATATAAATCTATTACTGACCACTTATGAAGATGGTCTTGAACGTGTATTTTTAGAGACTTATGCACCTATCGAGTGAATATTATTGTTGCTACCTAAGCATACGTTATTCAACATGATTTAATGAAGGAAGAGCCAATTATTAAATAGCTCTTCCTTTTTTTTGAATTTAATGCTTGAAAACTTAATAGTCATAGTGTACTATTTAGCTAGTACACTATGGCGTCATGTAGAAACCATTTGATATGTTATGAATAAGGATGCTGACAATGGATGAATATGTATTTTAAGTATGATGAGCATACAACTAATTGTTCAACTGCGAAGTTTACTATTGGTGGTAAGCATTTTAATTCAACAATTGAATATCGATTTAAGGTAGGGAGTGGTTCTGTAAACATTAAAAAGGAACCAATAGCTTTAGCAATATAAAAAAAACGGCTAGTTGAAAAGGAGACTACAATGAAAAGATTTACTTTTTATGTATTAATGGCATTCACGATTGTATTGATGTGTGCTTGTTCAAACGATACATGTCTAATGAAGCAAGCGATGAAGCAAGCAATAAAGAAAGTAAGGGAAATGCCGTAAGCAATGTATCTGCTAAAATTCCAGATGATCTATTCGTTTCTACTAAAAAGAACGAAACTATTACTGAAGATGAAATGAAAGCAAGTATAAAAAAGTATATGGATTATAGTCATGTCATCGATAAAGAAATGGAGACAATTGTTTATGAATATGAGGATGCTACTGAATCGGATCGGGAAACATTAAATAAATTAATAGATGAAGGGAAAAAGAATGATACGAATTTTAATGATTTTATAAGTAATAATAGTATCCCAGATGATTATAAAGAACCTTCAAAGACAATTTATGAATTTGTTTCATCAATTCGGGCAACTTTAACACAATTTGATGAGGAAATTGTTGGAGCAGTTGAAAATGGTAGTTTGACAGAAATAACAGATTTTGCTTCAGAGCATTTTTCTAAAGCGAACGGCAGGCAGCAACTAAAAATCGAAAAATTTTTGGACGAGAAAAAAATTAAAACTACATATTTCGATGAATAGAAAGAATATATTTTTTACCCTTCAATGTCTTTGAAGGGTATTTTTTTCGTGGGATTTTGAGATGGTAAAAGTATTGACCTGTGAGCAACCCCCAGGTTTAAGCTAAAGATATTGTTAAATATATTTACGAGTTTGAAGCGGGGGCATATGTATGAATAACGAAAAGAAACTAAAAAAACCAGTAGCAAGTTTTATAGTACTAACCAATATCATTTTTTTACCGCTTTTTTGTCTTGTAGGACTCATCAGCATGGTGGGTCTTCCTAAATGGATTTTTGATGTCATGCTCTGTGTATCAGCTTGGTCCTCAACATTTGCTTTTGCGATATTATTTAAAAAAATCTATCCTAGGCAAAGTTTTATACAATTTGTAAAAGATCAATTCAAGAATAAACTTAAGTTTTCTGTCATTTTTATGGCAATGATGATTCAAGCTTTCATATTTTTGATGATTTTGTTTATTGTATCTAATACTAGTGAAGTAGACTCAATTTTAACTGTTTCTTCATGGGGAATGCTAATTTATTACTTTTTTAATCATCTCCTTTCTGGGCCTCTAGGAGAAGAAATAGGGTGGAGAGGTTTCGCTCAAATGGAGCTCCAAAAGAAGCATTCGCCATTAAAAGCTTCAATCATTATAGGGTTTTGGTGGGGGATGTGGCATCTACCTATATGGTTTACTACAGGGCTTGTGGGCATTGATTTAATCAAATATATTCTACTCTTTATGATTGCAATCATGTCAACTAAGATCGTCATGACAGCATTTCATAATTTAAATCAAAATTTAATCGTCCCAATCATCATCCACCAATTCTTTAATTTTTTTCTGGGCTTAATAAATGGAAAATTAATTGATTTACTCATGTATAATGCCATTTTTTATTTTGTTTTAGCGGTTTTAGTCATCATGATCAATCCAAAGAATGTACTTTATAGAAAGAAAGAGACAAATGTAATTCATAGAAAGCATTCAATGATTTAGTAATACAGCTATATACCTCAACTATCGGGAGATTTTCTTTACAAAAAATAAACGTATTCAAAATTTGAATACGTTTATTTTTGAGTAGCGAAGTTCAAATCTTTAATTTAATAATTCTGCTTCCATTCCAAAAAGAAATGCACAAACAAATAGACCTAATACTAAACCGACCATTGTTACTACAAAATATATTCCTTTCATCCGAAAACCTGCTTTATTAAAATCTCGAAACAAGTTATTAAAAAAATAAAAACAAGGTGAAAGGAATAATATAATAAGGAGCGTTTTCAATGAAAATGTCAGATGAGCCTTTACCCCGGATTCAATCGATAACAAAGTTACAATACTTAATATCATCCCAAAACTATAATATTTCGCTAAACGAGCAAGTGAAAATGAATGGCTCGTTACACTATGTTCTTGCAATACATCGCACCTTCTTTTTTTCTTAACAAAACAATCTGATATTATCTTTGATTATAGACCATTCATAGACCTTTCTACACTATAATCTTTCTAAATGAGATCGTAAAAATTAAAGAAATACTGCTATTAACATATAGGTGCAAGTAGCAAACACAAATTTTCAGGAATGCGGAGGAGAAAGAGATGAAGAGAGAAAATTTAGTTGTCGTTCCCTTATCAGATTTTGAGCCAGAGATTGGTCGATGGATAGGGTGTTTGGAAGATGTTCGGCGTACGCTTATAAAAAAAGTATCAGACATAAGTCAGGAACAGCTTGATGCCAAATTAAACGGTCACTCAATCGGATCGTTATTATATCATATTGCCTTAATTGAGGCAGACTGGCTCTATGAAGAGGTTCTTGGCGGTAAATGGAATTCACAGATTCGTTCCTTATTTCCTCAAGAGGACCGTAACATGGATGGCACCTTGAGCCACATAAAGGATCAAACTTTAGACGAACATCTATATCGTCTACAATGTGTACGTGATGAACTGCTTTTCCATTTTCGTACTATGGACGTAGAGGATTGGCGTGAATCTAGAAAACTTCCCCATTACGATGTCACACCTGAGTGGGTTATTTATCATCTCCTCGAACACGAGGCCTATCATAGGGGACAGATTTTTCAGATGCTTGCCGTATTAAAAAATAAATAAAAACCTCAAATTAGAAGAAGTTAAGTATGTTCCTGAGAGAATTATCTTGGCAACAGGTGAACTTTACTCCGATATTGAAACATTACTGAACATTCAATGAAATAGAAAAAGTTGGCAGTTTAATAGTACTTAACTTTGTATGTCCAAATCAATTTGCAGAGCAGCTCGCTTGCCATTTAAATGAAAGTGGTAGCATTGAAGTGGATCAGATGGGACGTACCTCAGAAAAAATGTTTATCAATAGGGTGAGGCTGTCAAAGGGCCAGATTTAATTAATAGCCATTGCTGCTAAAAGATTCAAAGTGCTTACTTATAGACATTATAGGTCTTTAATGTGAAACAAAAGGGAAAGAGTAGGGTCTAATAATAATTAATGGCATATTATAACTTCAAGATTTTTATTTTCAAAAGGGAGGAAAAGAATGATGTCAATTGTACAGGTAACAACAAAGGAAGAATTACGAGAGCACTTAAAAACTAAAAAGATTGTGTTAATAAATTTTTGGGCAGAGTGGTGTGGCCCATGTAAAATGTTCAAAGGGGTGCTTAAAGAACTTAATGAAGAATTCAGTGGTAAGGTGAAAATTATAAGGGTGAATGTTGAAAAAAGCCCAGATATTGCAGCGGAATATAAGGTAATGGGCATTCCTCATTCTCGATTGATTATTCATAATAAACTACGAGAACCAATTATTGGATATGTGCCATATGAAGAACTGAAGCATATGATTGGGATTTGATGTCTAGATCAGTAGAATATCCAAATTTCAAGATTGCCGCCATTCATAACGTTGGATAATAGAAAGCGCTGTTACAATAGAGAGATTCGATAACGATATCTTGAAGCTGTTTAAATATATACCAGTTCATGTTATAATGAATAACTTAAGGGTATTAAGACGTTCCTTATAACTGAACGGATGCCAAAAAGCCTCCGCATAGAGATAAAATATAGAGGTGTAAGAGATTGAATAAAAAATGGACGATTGATAAAATTAAAGAATTTGTTGAGACTAATTCGGAAAGTAAGTTACTAACGACGGAATATCATGGTTTTTCTCAAAAGTTATTATTGAAATGTGCATGTGGTAATAAATTTGAAAAAACATTTACAAAGTTTAAAAATAAACACCAACGTAAATGCGACGTCTGTCAACCCCCAAAAGAATCACGCTAATCAATGATAAACAATGTATTTAAATGAACTAGCTAATAAAAAAAGTTCAATGTTTACAGCTACAAAGAATATTTTAAAAGTGAGTAGGAGAACAAACATGATTGAAGTAAAAACATCTCCAATAAGTGATGGAGAATTCAATAGAGGGATATTTGCTACATGTGATATTAAAAAAGGACAGCTTTTTCACGAAGCACCTGTCATTTCTTATCCAAACGAACAGCATCAATACATCGAACAAACCCTACTCGGTGATTACGCTTTTGAGTATGGGATAGGTCGATCTGCAATCCTTCTTGGTTATGGAATGTTGTTTAACCATTCTTATGAACCAAATGCAATTTATGAAATTAATTTTAAAAATCAAACATTTGACTTCTTTGCTTACACAGATATTAAAGCTGGAGATGAAATTCTAATCAATTATAATGGCGACGTTGACGATAAAGAGCTACTATGGTTTGATCAGGAATAAAAAGTATTTAATAGAAAATAAGGCGTTGATCCAAGAAGGGTTGACGCTTTTTTTGTTGAAGTTATTGGGGTACAGGATTTAAAACTAAATTTGATAATTGAAGCGGGCTCTTTTTATTAGAATTTTTTCGGGAATAAGAGGTGTCCAGCAAGTACTTTGGCCGAATGAAAAGGATTTAATTTATATAATTATCTACACCTGGTCCCAATTATAAACCAGTTGCCGACCCTTAATCGGTAATTGGTTTTTTTGTGCCTAACAAGGAAGTACTTTCTTATGTTATAAAAAGTTAGACTCCTTTAAATTATCAACGTCAATTTTTTTAGTTTTCTTAGTCTTTCCATCTTTTTTAAAGTAGATCTTAACTGCTGGTGAACCTATGATAATATCATTTCCATATTCATTAATTATTACTTCTTTATCTCCAGAAGTGTACTTCTTTTCAATTAAGAGATTTTCTTCAAAATAGCCCCAGTAAATTAAGTATGATAATAAGACCAAGAAACCGAAAGTTAATACTTTGAGTGTCATCTTTTTTGTCTCTAATATCTTGAATCGATTTAACTTGATTTTTTAAAACCTCCTCATTTATATCTGATTTTAATAGTATCAAAATTATTGATATAGCTTACAAATTACAAGAATTACGAAGATAGAAGTAATGGTTAACCAAGTGTGAGGGTGTAAAACAACTTTCCCCGACTTGTATGAAACGTTTTCAAATTACCTTTAATACTTCTAGGGAACAGTCCAGTCACTAGATCAAAGATAGCATACAATAACAGGGTGTGAAAATTAGTATGATTTAATAATGATTGAGCGTTTTGCTTAGGACAGTTTTAAAAAAATAAATTAATGATTTGATCCGGGTGAGTTTGAAGGGAGGCAGAATCAATGAAGTACAAAATTAATGGTATATTCAATAAAAGGAAGCGTCAGATTAAAAATCATACGGATGAAGAAATAAAAGGAGGACGGGGAGCCTGTGTTTCAGAAAATAACTATAAGGAAAATAGCATAATGGATTATTGCGAAATGTACAGGAGAAGCTATTAGTCATGGAATAAGTAGCGTAATTAAGCGTTTTGGAATGCTTCCGACGTCGGTTTCCTGGTTCAGATGCCCCTACAAACAAACGAAATCAGAAACGAAACAAGATGTAAAATCAAAAAACTACATCCATTTGGATGCAGTCTTATTTTCTTCTAAGCAGTGTATCCCCAAGAGGGATTCCAAACACAACAACCAAAACCGTTAGAATTACCAGGGCTCTAAAAATAAAAAACGCAGCTTGATCGAACATTGTATCTCTCCTTCTTTTCTTAATAATTCCTACCTTATATTCAGCAATTCTCCAACTCCTATTGAAAAGTTAAACTAAGGTACAAAATCATTTTGTACTTTTTATAATATAGTTTACTTCATTACAACGTATGTATACAGTCTGCACTTTTTTATATTTTGTGATTAATAACAATAAGGCGCGATTGTTTAATAAGCTTTGCTGTTGTTTTTAAACAGGGGGTTTAGTTGAATAAAAATAATCAAACTTTTTTTAAAAATCTCATACTAAGTTAAAAAGATAAAGATCAATGATTTTTCAAAATGGAGTTTTTTTATATTAGCGATTAAAAAAATATATTTTTTAATCAATAATGATTCTAAAGGTACACGATAGATTGAATAAGGCTTGGTAATTACTTTATCATCAATTTCAAATCTTGTTTTTTTATGGAGTTAAAAAGCAATAACACTGTCATATACTTTTACACAAAAAAGTAAACCTGCCTCGGTTTTGCAAGCTGTTAGGTGGTTTACTTTTTTCTCATTGCAAATCGCCTTTGAAGCGATTCAATCATTTCCTGCCAGAAGACTTTTACGTGAAAGAACGGAAAGGGCGTAGCTCAGTGACCGTATTTGGATAGATAGTACGTGTCTTTATTCACATAATAGAATTTGTCGTAAAAACGATTGCTTTTTAGCAACACATCGATCAGCTATAACAAAACCGGCATCTTCTACCATGTCATCAATTGTTTCAATAGTAACGACAACTACCTTATCTGCAATGCGTCGAGCATGTTTTAAAATATTGAATTGATCTTCGGTGGAGGTATGCGTAAATAAATTATAGGGTAAATCAATGATAGCGACATCATAATGTTCCTTCACTTCGGAGATTGGACCTAATGTAATGTTGCCTGTCAACCCAAAATAAGTGATGTTCTTTCTGGAACCATGACAGACATTGTAATTAATATCTCGACCTTCAATATTAATCCCCATGGATAGGGCTTCAATTACGACTGTCCCTATACCACAACAAGGGTCGATTGCACGAATATTTTGAGGCTGCGGAACCGCGATATTCGCAACCGTACGAGCTACTCTAGTACTAAGTGCCGTGGAATAACTGTGTGGCTTGTGTAAATGTTTACGCCAAATGGATACACTCTTCATATGCTTTCCAAAATACCATATGCCATCGATTATAATTAGACCATATACAATTGCAGGATCATTTAGTTCTGGTTCGCCCTCTATGCACAATCCTACCTCACGTTCTATCAATCGACGCTCTGGCAGATGAATTTTCTTCTCTTCACCAATATCCATACTATTTAAACAAACTACTTTAAAAGTGGCTTCATTTTTTATCGCCTTCACCAATGACTTGATGTTCTCTAAACTATTATCTTCATATAGCACTTCCAGTCTATCTTGTATAAAAGGACTGCGGCTTGGATCAATTTTAATATCGCTTATTATAAAGTTTGATGGGGTATCCAGACTAAAAAATGAACGCATCTCCATTCTACATAGATCATATTCGTCAACATGATGGACATAAGTGTATATAAATTTACTGTTATTTTGTTCGTTACTCAATTGATTATCATCCTTTTAAGTTGTTGTTCACTTGATTTCACTAACGCTCATAAAAAACAAATGAAGTTGTTTATTTGGTAATCGTATCATAGGTGACTCTATCAAGCCACTGGATATCAATATATAGATTTGAAAGAGGGGAACATCTGGGATTAGATAGTATTTAAGTAGGGATGAGGTCTATTCCTAAAGATTGCTTCCTAATTGTTGTTTTTATGTCAACAAACCAAACAAGCAAAGGTATTAATCCTGTTGCTTGTACACTTTGTTTTGCTTGATTGCTAAATATAATGAGTAACTAAACGAAATGAATATTATTACAGAAAAAGTAAACGAGAACGTGGCTTTATAGTAGATTGAAGTAAACAACATGACGATAGAACTGATGATGATGGCTACACGTAGGTAAATATCTGTTTTTTCACTTGGATTAAAAAAATCTTGAAGAATAGCAAATAAATAACTAAATCCGAAAAATATAAAATATTCATAAATAAAAATAGGCTTTACATATTCAGGAATACCAAAAGAAATTATTTTAACTATAAAAATGAGTAGCACTACATATTTTGTATATTTGCTAAAGGAATTTAACAAAATATCCCTCCCTTATAATGTTAGAGTAACATATTTTGTTAAAAATAAATAATGCAGTTATGTGGGTCATTTCTTTTGGGCAATGGATTGAAGCATAGGTAGCAACAATTACAAGCAAAATGATTTCAACAAATCGTACTGAGCAGAAACAGCGATATATAGTCGTTGAATTTCTGGAACAGTATTCGAAAAATAAAATCTAATTGTTGACAAAAGAGGTTTATTCCAATAAACTCACAAACAAGAGGTTTACTACGATAAACTTAGGAGGACGATTAGAATGGAACCGTATAAATTGTTCGATGCTGAATACAAATTTGCATGTCTGATTTGGGATCATGAGCCCATTAATTCTACTGATCTTGTTAAGCTGTGCGAAACAGAGCTTGGCTGGAAAAAGTCCACGACCTATACTGTTTTAAGAAAATTATGTAAGCGTGGAATCCTTAGAAATGAGAAGGCAACGGTCACAGCCGTCGTTAAAAAAGAGGACGCACTGAAATACGAAAGCCAAATGGTTGTTGAAAAATCCTTCAATGGTTCCTTGCCACAGTTTTTAACTGCTTTTCTAGGTGAAAAGGGACTTTCGAATGAGGAAGCGGAAGAGTTGAAGCGGATTATTGAGGAGGCAACGAAAGAATGAACCTGTTTCTTATAATCCTTAATATGAGCATTACTGCAAGTTTTGTCGCACTAGCTGTGATCATGGCGAGATTCCTATTGAAGCGCGCTCCTAAAATATTCTCTTATATTCTATGGGTGGCCGTAGCAATCAGACTGATTATTCCCGTTAGTTTCGCTTCAAGCTTTAGTATATTACGTTTCGTGAAACCTCAGGATAAAACAGGCACGGGTTTCCTGGAATTTGTGCCAGCGGAAATTGGTATGCAGAAAACGCCTGTTGTAGATGGTGGCATTAAAGAAGTAAGTCATTTTATAAATTCATCTCTTCCAGTGGCTACTCCGATGGCAAGTACAAACCCTATGCAAATCATTATCTGGATTGCAAGTATAATTTGGATAGCAGGTGTAGTTATACTGCTACTTTACAGCATTATATCGTACTTCAAAATAGTAGTTAGAGTTCGAACTGCAACACTTGTCAAAGATAATATTTATGAGACTGACCAGATTGCAACACCCTTTGTTCTTGGTTTTCTGAATCCGAAAATATACATCCCAATCGGCATGAGTGATCATGAGCTGTCTTACATTTTACTTCATGAGCAGATTCATATTATGAGGCGTGATTATCTCATAAAACCTTTGGCATTTATCATGCTGATCATTCACTGGTTTAATCCGCTCATGTGGTTATCTTACGCGTTGATGAGTAAGGATATGGAGATGTCCTGCGATGAGAGTGTCGTTAATAAGATGGGCAACCAGATTAAAAGAAGCTACTCAACCTCATTGCTTACTCTTTCCATCAGCAATAAAAGGTTTCCAACCGGAAGTCCGCTTGCTTTTGGAGAGAGCAATGTGAAAGCAAGAATTAAAAATATTCTTACTTACCGTCAAGCTTCTAAGAGAACAATTGCAGCATATATGATTGTTATTATGGCTTTAGTTGTAGGATGTACTGCCAATCCAAAGCCTTTGCAGCAAACGTCACAGGGACCATCAGGATATAATATTGATCAGCTAATAGAGAACAAAACACTTTATGTAGGTAATGCTACTAAAGTAGGCGGGCTCATCGGTGGAATGCCCAATCCAACAGATTATCAATGGAACATGGCACTTCAAACGAAGGTTCAGCCTTATGGAGTGACGATCAATTATAGAATGAAGGATTCTATAAGTAGGAAAGAAGAGAGGAACATAAATGGCGAAGCTTTTCATCGTAATGCCATAGTCCTCTTAAGCCTGATTGATAACATCGATAGTATAACCTATTCGATTGTGGACAGCTCGGGTCAAAGCGATGATATAGTTAATAGCTTTACGTTTACTAGAGAACAGGTAGACAAATTAGTTGGAGAGGATGTCAGACAGTACGCCACAGACGAAAAAAGCCTGCAACAACTTATTGACCGTTTAGAAAGTCTGCCCTTAAATAAAAACAGTAAGAACCCTTAATATTTTCATGGATCACCTTTTCTGAAAACTTTCTAGGATTTGGGTCTTATTGAATACAAGAGACTGAAAATTCGCGATATAGTTTGATTGAAATAAAAAACTAGGTTTCACCAACAATGTGAGCCTAGTTTTATTGTGATGTATAAAAATGTATGCGAAAGTACGAAAAATAAGAGGGAAATACATAAAAATTCAAAAAATTAATTGACTCTAGTATTAAATGTGTGATAAAAATGATAGTATCAATTCGGAAAATGAATATTTGGGCAATGATAGGATTAAGTAGTGAAAATCTCCCTATTTCAGAGAGCTGATGGTTGGTGCGAATCAGTATATAGATGATCATGAATTTCGACCTGGAGCATCTTTCATAAATCACATGTTGTGAGGAAGTGGAAGACGGTAGTGATTACCGTTATCAAATAAAGTGGTGAAGATTTTTCACAACTAGGGTGGTACCGCGATATATATCGTCCCTACGTGTTTACGTAGGGGCGTTTTTTTATTAAGGTTTAATTCTTGTTGTATTTTCATAACTAGGGTGGTACCGCGATATTTAATCGTCCCTACGTATTTGCGTAGGGGCGTTTTTTATTAAGGCTAATACTCTTGTTATTTTTTCATAACTAGGGTGGTACCGCGATATTTAGTCGTCCCTACGTATATGCGTAGGGACGATTTTTAACTTCTTTTAGTGGGTATCCAAACACCCGCTAAAAGAAGTTAAAGCCTTCGGCGGGTGTCACGGAATCGGAGAGGATTTCTTTGTGTAGGTACAAAGCCGATTTCGGACGCAATTATGCTGAGGCATAATGGATTAAGGTTTTATTCTTGTTGTAGCTTCATAACTAGGGTGGTACCGCGATATTATATCGTCCCTACGTATTTGCGTAGGGGCATTTTTTGTGAATAGTTTGATGGTATTTACGCAACCAGGAAGGTACCGCGGTATTTTTATCTTCCCTAGGTTTGAAGGCAGTGGTTGTATGTGAAAGGGGTCATGATAGGCCAAAATGAACAAAGACCGAATTGTCATAAACAAAGAAATAGTAGAAGAGAGGAGTTAAAGAGATGGAATCACAGCAATGGACATCGAAATTAGGTTTCATTTTAGCCGCAGCAGGCTCGGCAATAGGTCTAGGTGCGATTTGGAAGTTCCCGTATATGGCCGGTATTGGAGGTGGCGGTGCATTCTTCTTAATTTTCATCGGTTTTACCTTATTAATTGGTTTACCGTTATTATTGGCGGAATTTGTCATCGGAAGAAGCGCACAAAAAGAGGCTGTTGAAGCATATAGAACTATTGCTCCAAAGTCGAGGTGGCCGTGGGTTGGTAAATTAGGGATTGTGACTTGTTTCATATTGCTGTCATTCTACAGTGTTGTTGGAGGATGGATTTTATTATATTTATGGAATGCCATTACAGGTAGACTGTGGGAAGGAAATGGCTCGTACGAAGCAACCTTTGGTGACATCATTTCTAATCCATTTTTAGCGGTTGGATCACAATTATTATTTATTCTGATGACTATTTTTATCGTAAGTAAAGGTGTACAAAATGGTGTTGAAAAAGTGAATAAATATTTCATGCCAGCCCTATTTGTCTTATTCTTTGTATTGATTATTCGTGCTCTTACATTAGATGGGGCAGTGGAAGGGGTTCGTTTCTTCTTACAGCCAGATTTCTCAAATGTTACATCTGAAATTATTTTATATGCGATGGGGCAATCGTTCTTCTCATTATCTGTCGGTGTGGGCGTAATGGTAACCTATAGCTCATACTTACCGAAAGAAGAAAGTTTACCACGTTCTGCATTTTCTATTGTCGGTTTAACGCTTGTCATTACATTGCTTGCAGGGCTTGCTATTTTCCCAGTAGTATTCGCATTTGGAATGGAACCATCGCAAGGACCTGGTCTATTATTTATTGTCTTGCCAGCTATTTTCAGTAAAATGGCATTCGGAAAAGTGTTCTTCATTATTTTCTTGTTACTATTTTTCTTTGCAACGATTACATCAGCCATTTCCATGTTGGAAATTAGTGTGGCCTCTATAACGGCAAAAGGGAATGGGAAGCGCGAAAAAATGGCATTGATTGTCGGATTACTAATCTTTGTTGTTGGGATTCCATCGGCTTTATCATATGGCGTCTTAAGTGATGTGACATTGTTTGGGAAAACGGTATTTGATTTAGCAGACTATACAGTCAGTAATATTCTTATGCCGCTCGGTGTATTATTAGTTGCGATTTTCGTACCGTTTAAAATGAAGAAAGATGTCTTAATGAATGAACTGGGCGTAAGTAAAAATAAGGGCTATAAATTATTTGTAATATGGTTATTCTTACTTCGCTATATAGCACCACTTGCCATTATTATCGTATTTTTAAATGTAATTGGATTGATCTAAATATAAAAGGCCCTAGCATATCGTTATGTTAGGGCCTTTTCGCTATAAAGTTAACCGTTTTGCCATTCGTATACTTTAACAAAGTAAACTGATCAGGTCCAAGAGGAAAGTGATCAGGTCCTGCAAAAAACTGCTCAGGTCCAAGAGAAAAGTGATCGGGTTCCTCAAGAAACTGCTCAGGTCCAAGAGAAAAGTGATCGGCTCCCCCTAAAAACTGCACAGGTAAAGAGAACACCAATCGGATCACTTCAAGAATCGCTCTGGTCCCTACGAATACAGCCCCTCCACAGAAAAAAGAAACCTACGCAAATCAAAGCAATACCCGCCTAAAACAGATAAAAAATTCAAAAAAAAGAATAGCTTGACATCATCCATAAATAGCACAAACATCACAATTAGTTCTGCATATCATAATGGAGAAAGCGTTTTCTTCAATTAATATAGAAGAAAGGCACTACAATTTTATTAAGTATGCTGAAAAACACTAAATAATTTAAGTATGCACAAAAGGGTTCTTTTAGAGAAACTACGTTATACAAACAAAATAGTTCATATGAATCGCCACATTTAGATTGCTAAAGACGTGGTTTGTTTTACCACGACAGATCTAGGATTGAAAATTTCTGTAAATTTGATGATTTCAGCTAGTTCAGACAAATATTTGTACGATTATAGGAATTCTACGAAAAAAATTTGTAAAAACCTTAACTATTTCATACGAAATCCGTATAATAAATCAAACAGTGTGAAAATTGTCCATTTTCTATCGATTAATTGCGTGAATTTTTTAAATTGTATTGACGTGAGGAACGATAATTTGTACACTGTGTACATTCAATTGTTTTTTGGAGGAATACATTCAATTTAAAAAGTTAGGATTTGATGGTTATGATCGTATGTAAATTTGGTGGAACATCTGTAGCAAGTGCAGAACAAATTCAAAAAGTAGCAAACATTGTAAAATCTAATCCGGCACGTAAAATCGTAGCCGTTTCTGCACCAGGGAAGCGCTCTGGTGACGATATAAAGGTAACGGACTTATTAATTAACTTAGCAACGGCAGCATTAAAAAATGAAGAAATAGAAAAAGAATTACAAATCGTTGTCAATCGTTTTATGGCGATTGCGGATGATTTGGGGTTAGATCATACAATTTGTGATGTGATCGCTGAAGATTTACGTGAACGTGTCCAAGGTGATAAATCGAATGAGGAATTATTTATCGATAGCATCAAAGCGGCAGGAGAAGACAATAATGCGAAGCTAATCGCTACTTATTTTAATTCAATCGGTATGCCGGCACGTTACGTAAGTCCAAAAGAAGGTTTGGTCGTCAATGATTTACCTGAACGTACGTATGCTTTACCAGAGGCTTATGCTAATTTAGCGCATCTAAAATATACCAAGGAAATTATTGTATTCCCTGGTTTCTTCGGTTACACTAAAGCGGGCATACTACGTACATTTGACCGCGGAGGCTCTGATATTACAGGCTCTATTTTAGCAGCTGCTGTTGAAGCGGAGCTTTATGAAAACTTTACGGACGTGGATTGTGTGTTCTCCGCGAATCCTAAAGTTGTAAATGATCCAGTGGAAATTAAAGAAATTACGTATCGCGAAATGCGCGAATTATCCTATGCAGGCTTTTCAGTTTTCCACGATGAAGCGTTAATGCCTGTCTATAAGATTGGGGTGCCAGTTAACATAAAAAATACAAATAATCCATCAGCCCCGGGAACTCGTATCGTTCCAAGACGTTCTACAACAGGACGTCCGGTTACAGGGATCTCGGCAGACAGTGGCTTTTCAACTTTATATGTGTCAAAATATTTGATGAATAGGGAAGTAGGCTTTGGACGCAAGCTTCTACAAATTTTAGAAGATGAAAATATTTCATATGAACACACACCGTCTGGATTAGACGATATTTCTGTCATTATGCGTTCAAATCAAATAACACTAGAAAATGAAGAACGAATTCTTTCTCGTGTGAAAAGTGAGTTAAATGCAGATGATGTGCAAATGCGTCATGGGTTTTCGATGATTGTTATAGTAGGCGAAGGTATGCGTAATAACACAGGTTTAGCGGCACGTGCTGCTACTGCGATTTCAAAAACAGGTGCAAATATAGAGATGATAAATCAAGGTTCATCTGAGGTTAGTTTAGTATTTGGTGTGCTACAAGAATATGAAAACCAAATTTTACAAGCACTTTATGGAGAATTTTTTGCGCATGCAAGAGTGTAGGGAAATAATGTGAAACATAAATCAGTGGGGATTCTTTATCCTCACTGATTAATAGTGTTCTTCCATCGAGCTTTAAGGGCTTTGTTTTCGGGATAGGTAAAAATTACTGCTCGTTAATGTGGTGTAAACGCTAATCCTTAAACTGGATTGGTGTTTTCTTTTTGGCTGGAATACGGTAAAATCGAGGGCGTACATTGATTGGAGGTTGTTATTTTGAAAAAATTATCAATTGGTATGCTTCTTTCAATGATTGGCATACTATTTGTTTGTTTAACTATTGTGGATATTTTACCGTCCTCGACAAAAACAATGAAAATTGTCTATATCGGTATTGGCTGGGTATTTATCATTGCGGGTTCCATTATTCGTTTTAAAACCTTAAAGCAAAGGCAATAAACGAATATATCGAAATTGAATTGTGATAACTCGTGAATTTGTGATACAATTTCAAAAAAATAAATAATTTGAAAATGTTGAAGTTGTGATGCTGTACGATCATTCAAAGGTTTATATTTGCAATAAATTATTAAATTAAAAATAAACAGTACAAATTCTTCTTTGTAAGAATTTGTTTTTTTATTTTTGTTATCGCTTGCCCAACATATTGAAAAGGAGGCGAGATAATGCCAATATTACGCAAGGAAGATATTCATATTTCTGACCATTATGTTGCCATTCAAACAGACTCACCAATGAAGGTCGTATCGTCAGCGGTACATAATCCGGGCTTTGGCTTTTATACACATTTGATGAATCGTTCCGTGCCTTATACGTATGATGAACGTAAACCACAGAAAGAATTACAACGGTTTCTACAGTCTGAGGGCTTTCCGATTGATAATACAGTTGCGATGATGACGGCCGTCTATGCTAGGTATGCAACAATTCGTGAGTTTACATATGAAGGAATTCATCTTGTCATTATGATTACGGCTGGTCTTGGCAATGCGGTCGATATTACGCGTGCCTTTCATCGTCAGGAACAGTATCATGCTGGGACTATTAATACGTGGGTATTAATAAACGGGAAATTGTCGGATGAAGCATTATTTCAGGCCATGATTTCTACGACAGAGGCCAAGGTCAAGGCACTGTTTGATGAGGACATAACAGATCCAACAACGGGTACACAAGCGACAGGTACTTCAACGGATAGCTTGTTGATTGCCTCGACAGAGGAAGGTGCTTACCATCAGTATGCAGGGCCTATTACAATGCTAGGTAAAGTCATTGGCCATGGTGTTTATGAAACAATGCGTGAGGCCATTCAAAAATATAAGAAAGATAAAGAGGAGAATCCTTTATGATGGCACTAGCGATTGCTTGTATCATTGGGCTTGTTTTTGATGTAATAGTGGGGGACCCTCCTAAAATGCCTCATCCAGTGCGCTGGATTGGAAAGCTCATTCAATCTCAAACAGAATTATGGAATAAGGGAAGCATGAGAAAATTTCGTGGCATGGTGATGACGCTCGCTGTAGTTGGTACAACGATGTTTGTTGTCACGGCTATTATGCTACTAAGCTATCAGGTAAACCTGCTATGTGGCATTTTGGTTGAGGGCTTACTTATTGGGATTGGATTAGCACAGCGTAGCTTGAAGGAAGCGGCGATGGCTGTCTATGAACCACTCGTAAAAGGCGATTTTGCTGAAGCTCGCGTGAAATTGTCTTGGATTGTTGGACGTGATACGGAGAAACTTGACGAGGATGAGATTGTTCGAGGTGTTGTGGAAACGGTATCAGAAAATACGAGTGATGGGGTAACCGCTCCGTTATTTTATGCCTTTTTATTTGGCGCGATAGGGTTATGGGGCTATAAAGCCGTCAATACGTTAGACTCTATGATTGGTTATAAAAATGAGAAATATAAAGATTTTGGTATGTTTGCGGCAAAGTTAGATGATGTATTGAATTTTATTCCTAGCCGAGTAACAGGTCTATTGATGGTGCTAGGGACGAAAAATGAAACGAATGTATCTCTCGGTAAGCGCTTAAAACGTTGGGCACAGGATGCGAAAAAGCATCCAAGTCCTAATAGTGGTTATTTAGAAGCCGCTACAGCTGTTCAATTAGGTGTACAACTGGGTGGAAAAAATACATATCAGGGTGTCGTTTCTTATCGAGCAGTGATGGGCGAGAAATTAGTTCCATTAACGAAGGAGCATATTGCAACGTCTGTAATTCATATGCGCATTGCGACCTTGCTCTTTACTTTAGTTATGTTAGCAGTGGAGGTGTTTATTTTTGCAATTACCTAATCATGGAGCAAATCCGCAAAATGTTTATTATCAGCTAGGGCTTGCTATGCCCGAAGAGGTGTATGATTTTAGCGAAAATGTTAATTCGGCAGGGCCACCCCCGTTTGTCGAGGCACGTTGGCGGACATTTTATCCGCTCATTCAACGTTATCCAGATCCAGACGGTGAGCCGTTTTTATCAAAGGTGGCAGCTTTTCATCAAGTTCAAAAAGAATCTATATTACTAGGTAACGGAGCATCTGAGCTTTTTAGTGTTCTAGTTAGACGCTACGCCAATAAGCGTGTTATTATTGTACATCCAACTTTTTCAGAATATGAACGAACATTAACAGCAGCAGGCGCTGAAATTGTGCCTATTATTGTAGAGGATATTGTTCACTATACATTGCCAATGGAAGACCTGGAGCGTGAAATGGTGAACGCAGATGCGTTATATATTTGCACACCGAACAATCCGACCGGGGTGCTACCGAAGAAAGAGGAACTTCTCAAATTAATCTCTCATGGCGCAAAGGTCAATTGTGAGCTCGTCATTGATGAAGCATTTATTGACTGGGTGGATGAAGACTATTCATTGATCCAGTATGTAGCTGAAAATCCTCATATGATTGTCGTCCGTTCGATGACAAAAATGTATGCCATCCCAGGTTTGCGCCTTGGCTATTTAGTAGCAAGCCCGGTAGTTGTTACTGAGCTAAAGTTGAACCTACCGCATTGGAATTTGAATGCTTTTGCCCTTATTATAGGTACAGGCTGTTTAGATGAACACCTATATTGTGAGCAAGCCATTGCCTATGCTAAAAATCAACGTGAATCGCTACAAAACTATTTACATGAGCATGGTTGTCGGGTAACTAATAGTGTAACGAATTATGTATGTTTTGCATTGCCGAAAAATCAGCATGCAGATACATTTTTTACTTATTGTTTATCAAAGGGCGTTGTTCTGCGCCATACAAAAAACTTTAAGGGCTTAAATGGCGAATGGTTCCGTATAGGAATTAAAGATATAACGGCTATGACGTATTTACATAATTGTTTGCAGGCGTGGTTTAACGAAAATTTGGGGTGAGAAAGTTGACAACTTTTTATTTAGTACGACATGGTGAAACGATGTGGAATAAAGAACATCGGCTACAGGGATGGTTAGATTCGCCATTATCCGAGATTGGTAGTTTACATGCTGAAAAGCTACGAGATCATTTGAAAAGTATCTCTTTTACTGCCGCATTTAGTAGTTCAAGCGGACGTGCTAAGGAAACTTTGCATATACTTCTAGCTGATCAACAGCTTCCAATCTATTATGAGGATGATTTACGGGAGATTTTTTTAGGAGATTGGCAAGGAAAAACAGTCGAGGACATTATGACTTCTCATCCCGATTATGAATTGTATACCAATTATCCAGGACAATTCGTCGCAACCCATACGGAAAGCTTTGGGATGGTAACAGAACGAGCGATGTTTACACTAAAGAAAATTGCAGAAAAATATCCCGACAACAATGTTTTAATCGTGTCCCATGCTGTGACGATTAAATGTATCATTAATGCTGTTTTGGGGCGAGGCATTGATAAGTTGTGGGCAGAGCCATTTATTAATGGGACAAGTGTAACGATTATTGAAAAACAAGAGCAACAATGGCTCGTTCAAGATATCGGCAACATTCAACATTTACAATAGGAGGCGTAACGATTGCCACTGATATTCATTACAGGGGGAGTGCGCAGTGGTAAATCCCACTTTGCTGAAAAAGCGGCTGTTACTCACTACCAAACAGAGTTTATGCAAGCACAACGCCTTATTTATATTGCTTCAGGCGTAGCACTGGACCATGAGATGGAAAAGCGAATAGTGCGTCATCAGGCAGATAGACGTGCACAAAATATTGAATGGTTGACGATAGAAGCACCTTATGACATCGCCAATACGTTGTATAATCTGAGCGATGGAGATGTCGTGTTATGGGACTGTGTTACGACATGGTTGACCAATGCTTTTTATGAGGGTTTTGACAGGGGTACTCCCTGTATAGAACAACCAGGCTGTTTACAGGAGAAAATTAAAGGTTTAAAAAAGGCGGTAAAGACGTTACTTGAGAAAAGGGTGACGTTTTTTATCGTCTCCAACGAATTATTCGACGAGCCGCCATATGCTAGCGAAGAAGTAGAGTTATATCGACAAATGCTTGGGAAATTGCATCAATGGTTCGTGTCTATAGCGGATGAGGCATATGAAATAAATTATGGTGTGGTAAAGAAATGGAAATAACGACAGACGCTTTAAAAATAAAAAGAAGGTAGGCAAGACGATGAAAAATTTCTGGCATAGTATGCAACTTGCATTTCAATTTTTTACAGTTTTGCCGGTTCATAAAGAAATTCCATTAACGAAAGCAACAATTACAGGGATGTTCGCCTTTTTGCCGTGGATAGGGGCCCTTATGGGTACCACAGTGGCAGCGGTGGTTTATGGTTTAACGGAATGGACGGCTAGCAGTGAGGTCTTGCTTTCCTTTGTGATTATCGGATTATTTGCCTTATTTACGGGTGGTTTACATTTGGACGGTTTTATTGATATGGGGGATGCTTATTTTTCCTATCGGGATCGGGAAAAGCGGCTTGAGATTTTAGATGATCCCCGTGTTGGTGCATTCGGTGTGCTTTCCGTGCTATTTTTAGTGCTTGGTAAATTTGTCGTACTGCATGAGTTATTCGTACAGCACAAGTTAGCACTGTGGATGCTTGTGTTTATTCCGTTATGTACACGAGTAGGCATGAGCTTTTATTTTATGTCGCTCAAGTGCTCAAAAGAAAAGGGACTTGCCTACTTTTTTAAAACACATATTAAGCCGGGATTACTGATCTGCTTTATGCTTCTAACAGTAGTTGTTGCGAATATCACTTTATTAGTTGTAATTGGTTTCTCAATTGTACCTTTTGTGTTGATGGCTGTAGTAGCGATTGCTTTTTTAGTCTTTCGGCAATTTACTGTGCGCAACTTTGGTGGCGTTTCTGGAGATTTACTAGGGGCATCAATTGAAGGAATGGAGGTTGTATTGTGGGTGACGTTGTTATTGTGCACTTAATGAGACATGCACCAACTAAGGAAAATTTAGAAAAGCGTTATATTGGTTGGACAGATTCTTCACTAGCGAATCCATCTTTACTAACGATTGTAGATAAAGATGTCACGAAGGTGTATGGCAGTGATTTACTGCGCTGTCGGGAAACAGCTGCCCGTTATTTCCCGAATGCAACATACGAGTCTAATAGGAGATTTCGAGAGTCGAACTTCGGTGTGTTTGAAGGGCGTACATATGAGGACTTGAAATTAGATAGCCGTTATTGTGCATGGTTAGATGATCCCGTACATTCACCGCCTCCAAAAGGGGAAGGCTTTGATGCTTTTTGTGCACGTGTCATTGAAGGGTTCACTGAATTACCAAAAGGTGAAGATGTTTATCATCTCGTTGTGCATGGTGGAGTTATTCGAGCACTTCTCGTAGCATTTGCACCAACTGAGCAACCTTTTTGGTCGTATCAAACGCCACATGATAAAATGTTTTCTTTAACGTTTACAAGAAAGGCTTGGGAGGAGGGAGCGAGATGCATGTCTTTATCGGAGGAGCCTATAGTGGAAAAACCGACTATGTCATGAATTTGCTTGCAGGCCAAAAAATCAAATTAGTAGAAGGAACCCTACCTGATGGCGCTCCATCTTGTGATGTACTAGTGATTAAAAATTTAGAGAAATGGCTTGTGACACAAAATCTTGAGGATGATGAACCCCTTGTCAAAATGATTTTGACAAAACTAAAGATACTTGAAGAAAATTGTGCCCTGTACATAATAGTGACCGATATGGGAAGAGGAGTTGTGCCGATGGAAAAACAGGCGCGCTTACTTCGTGATACATGCGGGCGTTTGTACCAGGCGTTATTTGCTGAAGCCGAACAAGTCGTCCGTATTTGGTACGGTATTGGGGAACAAATCAAATGATATAGTTTAAAAAAATTTATTTTAGGCTTTTCATTTTGGGGATAAGTTTTCTAGGACGTATGCTTTGTAAATAAGTTGATTGGAGTGGAGGTTGGGCGACTCCTTGGGGATTAGCGATAGGGGAACGAAGGCTAAAAGCATCACATCCTGTGATAACGCCTTCGTGACCAACATCGGTGCTGCTGACGCTTCGTGAGCACTACGCTTTCGCGCAAAAGACATCTGTTGGCCAGAGACCCTGCAGCGTAGCGGATGTTTTCTGTGCGAAAGCGTAGTGCTAACGCAGCGGCAGCAACAAAAGCGGCTCATCGGACGCCCCCAGGAAGCTCTGCTCTGCGCGAAAGCGAAGCGTCAGCGGCAAATGTTTTCTGTAGCGAAAGCAAAGCGACAGCAACAAATGTTTTATCTGTGCGAAAGCGAAGCGACAGCAACAAATGTTTTATCTGTGCGAAAGCGAAGCGACAGCAACAAAGCGCACAACCGGAACGGAAATCAACCCCGCGCTATAATAAAAAAATATAAAAGAAAGAGGAAATGGGATGGATCGACAAAGATTGATGAAATTGACACTTACTGCGATGGTAGCGGCAATTTGTGCAGTAGGTGCAGTCATTAAAATTCCTACATTTATTTCAACTGCTGCCCTTGACGCAGCACCCGCATTTTTGAGCGTTGTGTTTTTATCTCCAGTATTAGCTGGGATTGCGGGAGTCATTGGGCATTTTATTTCAGCCTTAACGATGGGCTTTCCTTTAGGACCATTACATATTATCATCGCAATGGAAATGTTTATTGTTGTATGGATCTTTGGGGTTATGCATAAAAAAGGAATGCATTTCTGGAAATGGCCTGTAGCACTTGTTTTAAATGGCGTGGTGGCACCATTACCATTTTACTTTATCATTAGTCCTGCGTTTTACTGGACGTCACTTACTAGTCTTCCATTGGCAACACTCGTAAATCTAGTGATCGTTGCGGTCGCGATGCCAATTCTCTCGAAAGTGTTTGTGCGTAAGGAAGGTCGAGTCCATTGAGAAATGCTATAAAAATTGGTGAATTAATTGCTACCACTGATAATGCAGCAGCAATTGGTGAAAAGCCACAAGATGTTGTGTCTGCGCCAGATCAACTAACTGCATACTTAACGGCACGTGTTACTTTTTTAGAGCAGCTCGCTGCAAATGCTTTACCCAAACATATCCTACTAGCTAACTTTTCAGGGGATGCAGCATGGTCTCGTTATATTGCAGGTATTCAGCAGGTATTTAATGAGGCAGGTTTTAGTTGTCCGCCAATAGATGGTAGTACAGAGTCCAATATGCCGACTCTTCAATCGGGTTTGTCTATATCGATGCTTGGTGAGCTGCGGAAACGCGCAACATTGAAACATGAACAGCTTATTTGGTACACTTATGGCCTGCCGCTTGTAGGCGATGAAGTCCTCGCACAGCCTGAAGATGTCGCACAGCTCCAACCTATTTTTCAAGCGTGGAAAGAAGAAATCGTGCAGCAAATATGGCCAGTTGGATCAAAAGGTCTACAAGCAGAATTTACTCGACTTTTTGGTAAGCAACAGGTCAAAAGTTCATTAAATGTTGAGAAATCGGCTGGTCCATGTGCAGTAGTTTTGCTAGGAATTGATCCAGAAAAAGAGCAGCTGGCACAAAAATATTTTTCTAGAAATTTTGAAAAACTACGTAAAACTGCATTGTAATTGGGCTTGCTTCGAGAAAAAGTAGCACTTTATAAGTCGCAAGGGGCAAAACACCTATTGCAACAACAAACACAATATGTTAGATTTGTTTAGGAATTAAAACACAATATATAGTATTTTGGACGAGCGGTACCAATATGGTTTAAATGGGAATTCGGAAAAAGAGTCAGCTCTTAAGCCGAAGCTGTCCCCGCAACTGTAAGTGCTGACAAATGATGAATAGGCCACTGTGAACAATGGGAAGGCCATCATTTGGAAGAAGCACGAGCCAGGAGACCTGCCGAGTCGTTCAAGACAGCAACACATTCTTCGGGGATTGAGAAGTGGAGGCGAGAGATTTGTTCACTTCTTTGTGTGCATGTCCTTCATTTCCATTTCCGATTTTACAGCGATCACGTAACCGATAGATGTTGCGTGATCGCTTTTTGTGTTGCTGGAGAAAGAAAGGGAGAGAATGTATACATGACAATTCAAATCGAACAGCAATTAGCTAAGCTCAAGAAAAGTTACACGGAGGATGAACTCGAAAGTTTTGTAAGATTATCGGATCGATGGCTACGAAAAAACGACAATGCCACGTTTGAAGCATGGGCAGATGCGATGATTTTACAAACGCTTAGCCTAATTGATGAGGAGGAGCCATACTGGACATTTGTCGCTGCTCAAATTTATTTAGAAAAATTATATGACCAATTTGCAATGCGCCGCGGCGTTTCAGTAAAGGATGTTTATAAGGTTTTTCCGCAACATTTAGCACACTATACAGAAGCTGGTTTGTATCATGAAAGTTTAACAACAAAATATAGTGAGCAGGAGCTTCAGGAACTTGCTGCTTATTTAGAATCAAGTCGAGATGAATTGTTTACGTATATTGGTTTAAAAACATTAATGGACCGCTATGTAGTCCGTGATTATACGAAAACTCCAGTGGAACTACCACAAGAACGATGGATGGTCATTGCGATGACACTTATGCAGGATGAAACAGAAAATCGTTTAGAAAAAGTACGAGAGTCTTATTGGGCGATGAGTAATCTATATATGACTGTTGCCACACCGACATTATCGAATGCAGGTAAAACACATGGACAGCTATCAAGTTGCTTTATCGATACAGTAGATGATAGTTTACAAAGTATTTATGACACGAATACTGATGTCGCAACTCTATCTAAGTACGGCGGTGGTATAGGTGTTTATATGGGCAAAATTCGTAGCCGAGGCTCATCTATTAAAGGCTTTAAAGGTGCATCTAGTGGCGTTTTACCATGGATTAAACAGCTTAACAATACGGCGGTTTCAGTGGATCAGCTAGGTCAACGACAAGGAGCTATTGCAGTTTATTTAGATGTTTGGCATAAAGACGTCTTTACGTTTTTAGATTTACGTTTAAACAATGGGGATGAGCGTTTGCGTGCCCATGATATTTTCACAGGGCTGTGCTTACCGGATTTATTTATGGAAACGGTTGAAGCGCGCGGGGAATGGCATTTATTTGACCCACATGAAGTACGAGAAGTGATGGGCTATTCACTAGAGGATTTCTATGATGAGAAAAAGGGTGATGGTTCTTTCCGTACAAAATACGCAGAATGTATCGCGAATCCATTGTTAAGTCGTGAAGTTGTACCAGCCATTGATATTATGAAGCGTATTATGCGCTCACAGCTTGAAACAGGTGTGCCGTTTATGTTCTATCGAGATGAAGTAAATCGCATGAATCCGAATAAGCATGAAGGGATGGTTTACAGCTCGAACCTGTGCACAGAAATTTTTCAAAATATGTCAGCTACAGAATTCGAGTCTATTACCCTTGAAGATGATGTCATCGTAACACGTCGCAAACCTGGTGATTTCGTTGTATGTAACTTATCATCAATCAATTTAGGCAGAGCTGTACCAGCTGGTGTTTTAGAACGATTGATCCCGATTCAAGTACGTATGTTAGATAACGTGATTGCACTCAATACAATTCCGGTCAAACAAGCAGAGCGTACGAACTTACGCTATCGTGGAATTGGACTTGGCACATTTGGCTGGCACCATTTATTAGCGTTGAAAGAAATTCAATGGGAGTCTGAGGACGCTGTAGAATTTGCGGACAAGCTATATGAGGAAATTGCGTATTTAACGATTCGTGCTTCTAACAATCTGGCATGTGAAAAAGGGGCTTACCCATTATTTGAAGGCTCGGATTGGCATACTGGTGCGTATTTTGACAAACGAGGCTATGACAGTCAGGAATGGAATGAGCTACGCGCTGCGGTTGCAGATAAAGGAATGCGTAACGGTTATGTTATGGCAGTTGCACCGAACTCATCAACATCAATTTTAGCGGGCAGTACGGCTACGATTGATCCTATCTTCCAAAAGAGTTATTCAGAGGAGAAGAAGGATTACAAAATTCCAGTAACAGTACCAGATTTATCACCAGTAACAACTTGGTATTATAAATCTGCTTATTTCATCGATCAAAATTGGACTATCAAGCAAAATGCTGCACGAGCACGTCATATCGACCAGGGCATTTCACTTAATTTATACGTTCAAAATACGATTAAGGCGAAAGATTTACTGGCATTGCATATGAATGCATGGGCGAGCGGTGTGAAAACGACGTATTATGTACGCTCAACATCTGTAGAATTGCTAGAATGTGAGTCTTGCGCTAGCTAGGAGGAAATAACAATGACAACAATTACAAAACGACAAATTATGGATAAGGAAGCGCCAAACCGTTCAACAGGCATTGTGAACGGGCGCTCTTCTAACATTTTAAACTGGGATGATGTACGTTTTAGCTGGGCTTATCCTAAGTATAAAAAAATGCTGGGCAACTTCTGGACACCATTTGAAATTAATATGAGCAATGACGTGAAGCAGTTCTCTGGGCTATCGCCAGATGAACAGGAATCCTTTTTAAAAATCATTGGCTTATTAGCATTATTGGACAGTGTGCAAACCGATTTTGCAGGGAAAGTAGCGGATTATTTAACAGATTCAAGCCTAAATGCATTAATGATTATTTTAGCGCAACAAGAGGTTATTCATAATCACTCTTATTCTTATGTGTTATCAAGTATTGTGAACAAAGATGAGCAGGATCGTACGTTTGACTTTTGGCGTACAGAGCCAGTGTTAGAGCGACGTAATGACTTCGTAATTAAAGGCTACCGCGCATTTTCAGAGGAACCAACTGTTGAAAATATGTTAGAAGCGATTGTTTATGATGTTATTTTGGAAGGTCTATTCTTCTATTCGGGCTTCGCGTTCTTCTATCATTTAGCACGCAATCAAAAAATGGTCGCAACGTCAACGATGATAAATTATATTAATCGCGATGAGCAGCTACATGTGGATTTATTTGTGAAGATTTATCAGGAGCTATTAGAGGAATATCCTCAATACGATACACCTGAACGAGCAGCTCGTGTACAAGAGATTTTCCGTGAAGCCGTTCAGCTAGAAGTCGATTGGGCCAATGAAGTGATTGGCGATAAAGTTGATGGCCTCGATGTGGAAGATGTGCATGATTATGTACATTTCTATGCGAACGTACGCTGTAATCAGCTTGGCGTGGAGCGCCCGTTTGAAGGCTATCGCAAAAATCCATTGAAATGGGTGAAAGCGTATGAGGATGTTGACTTAGGAAAAACAGATTTCTTCGAGCAACGTTCTCGCCAATATGTGAAGGTCAATGTAGAAGATAACGGGTTTGATGATTTGTAACAAACTTTAGAGTCAAAACAGCCATGTTAGCGTGATTCATGCTAACATGGCTTTTCTCTAGTTATTCAAAAAAATCGTCTTCGAAAAATGGTGGAATACCAGCTTCCCTTAAAAAGTATTTGTATTCAGTAGGGTTGTCTAAAAGTGATTTATTGGGAAGTAATACTTCATCTCTTAATCGTTGAACGAGTTGAGCATCTAATTCGGGAAACCATTTTTCGTAAGGTACTTTTCTTTCTACTTCAATAGAAATTAAAAAATCAATAATATATTCAAACATCACAGGGAAATCTTGTTTTATTTGTTGATGATGAGTAACGAAGGCTTCGATGTAATTATTCAATTCATGAAATGGTTCATTTGGATTATATCCACGTAAATATTTTCGGTCGTGCTGTGGAATAAAAGTAAAGCCACTAAGAGCATGCCATGCACCGAGCATTACTGTAAAAGCTGCAAGAGCACATCTCCGTGTTTCTAAATCTCGATCATTAAAAAAGCGATAATATTCATCATACTCAAAACCACTACTAGTATAAAAACCTCCAATACCAAAACCTTTAAGACCCTCTGTTACTTTTTCTACGATAGATTTTGTAGTAGGCTGTAATGGCTGATTTTTATCAATTGTGATAATTTCATCGCTACTAGAATCTAATCGACTACCTAAATAAGTAATTGTTCGATAGTGCTTTAATATATCTTGATTAGTTGTCGTAAAAGCGAGGTTGCCAATTAAGAAACCCATTGCATCAGCATGGTCTCCTAAGTTATATAATGCCATCGCGTAAAATATTTTCATTTGTTCTTTTTTAGGAAATTTACGCATTGCTTCTTGGTATAGCTTTTTCGCCTCTAAAAAGCGTTCGTGCGTTCGATAAATGCTTCCTAATTTGATGAATGCATCCTCTAGTTCGCAATCAGTTAAGCCCAATTCAATCGCTTGCTCATAAAATGGCATTGCCTTTGTTTCTTCAGCTAAAATATCAAAGCTTCGTGCACATTGATAGTGGAGAGAAGGATTGAGTGGATCAATTGATAATAATGTCAAAAACATTTCTTTCGATTCTTGTAGTTTCCCTTGTCTTCGTAGATGTAATGCACTATGTATAGTGTTTTCCATGAATCATCCTCGTCTCTGCTTTAATTTAAGGGTTGGACAGCCCTTAGGAAATGCTCAGTCGGAACGGTATACAATCTCAAGTTATGATGAGCTAATTAATTACCTATAATCATTATACTGGAAAAAGAGTTCAAAACACCCTTTTTTAGCCAGAAGTTCATTTACATAATTAAACGTTTCCCGAATATTACGAGACGCGAAAAATTAATTACCACTTGAGAATGATTTTCAGTTATAATTAAGATGTGAACGAAAAGAACGGAGACGAAAGAATGCAGGCAATTAAACAGTTAGGAGGGTATTTAGGACCCTATAAATTTTTTACCTTGATAGCACCACTATTAATGGTACTCGAGGTGACGATGGATTTACTACAGCCGACTATTATGCAGCATATGATCGATACGGGGATTGCGAATGGTGACAATCCGTATGTGCTGAAAATGTTCGTCTGGATGCTAATGAGTGCGGTATTCGGACTTGTTGGTGGGATAGGCTGTTCCTATTATAGTTCAAAGGCAGCCATTCATTTTGCATCGGATGTGCGTCAGTCACTTTATGAAAAAATGATGACTTATTCTGCAAAGGAACGTGATGCTTTTACAACAGGGAAGCTTATTACGATTTTAACGAGTGATGTGGAAAGTGTTCAGCGCGCGTTTATGATGACATTGCGTATTTTTGTACGTGGTCCTTTATTATTTATTGGGGCCGTAATTATTGTTTTTGTGACAGCACGTGAGCTATTTTCTATACTTCTTATTATTGTACCGCTATTGATTATTGCGATGTACTTTTTCACAAAGTATTCTGGTGTATTGTATCGACGAGTACAGGAAGCAATTGATGGTGTGAATACGAAGCTTCAGGAAAATTTAGCAGGGATTCGTGTTGTGAAGGCGTTCCGTCGTGAAACGCAACAGATTGAACAATTTAGTGGGCTTAATGATACGTTGACGAAGCGCTTTATTACAGCCGAGCAAATTGTTGGTGTGCTTGTGCCGTTTACGATGTTTGTTGTCAATCTAGGGATTATAGCAGCTCTTTGGCTAGGCGCCATTAAAGTAGAAGCTGGTACATTAAAGGTTGGGGTCATTCTCGCTTTTATTAACTATTTAACGATTATCCTAAATGGATTGATGACTTCTAGTATGGTGCTGATGCAAATTGCGCGTGCTATTCCTTCAGGGGAGCGTATCGTAGATGTCTTAAATAAAGAAGTAGCGGTCAAGGAAGCGGAAAATGCACTTACCGCACCAATACAAGGAGCGATTGACTTTCAAAATGTGAGCTATCGTTATTATGAATCGGCAGAGGATGTGCTGAAAAACATTACATTTTCCGTGAAACCGGGGCAAACGGTAGGTCTGATCGGAAAAACAGGTAGTGGGAAATCAACGCTAGTGAAGCTATTACCACGTTTATTTGATCCAACATGTGGAGAAATCTACATGGATGGCAAGCCTCTAAAGGATTATGCATTATCCACTTTACGCAAACATATTGGTTATACATCACAAAAAGCATTACTGTTCTCGGGCGCAATTGACCAAAATATCCGCCTTGGTAAGGAGGATGCAACGTCTGTAGAATTACAGCAAGCTCTTGAGGCAGCATGTGCCACTGAATTTGTGGGCCGACTGGATAAAGGTTTAGCGTATGAACTTTCGCAGGGGGCAACCAATCTTTCGGGCGGTCAAAAGCAGCGACTAGCATTAACACGTGCACTCGTAAGACAGCCTGCCATTTTAGTGCTGGATGACACAACATCAGCTCTGGATAGCGCCTCTGAAAAACATGTCCAACAAGCAATTAGTCATCAATATAATGACACAACGACATTTATCGTAGCGTCTAAAATCGCTTCTATTCAACAGGCAGACCTGATTCTAGTATTGGATGACGGCGAAATTGTTGGACAAGGTACACATCAACAATTATTACAGAATAATGAATTCTACCAAGCAATTTACGCTTCACAGCAAAAGGCTGGTGTACACCAATGAGTCAAAGTCAACCAAAGCAAATGAATTTTGGACGCGGACCACGTATGGCGGGGCCAGCTGAAAAGGCTAGAAATCAAAAAGCCACGATCAATCGTGTTTGGCAATATGTGAAACAACAAAAAACAGGGCTATATTTCTCTATAGTCTTTGTCATAGCTTCTACATTTTTAAGCTTAGCAGGACCGTACTTAATCGGACATATCGTTGATGAATACATTATGAAAAAGGACGTTGCTGGTACAATTCGGCTAGGAATTGTTTTAGGGGTTATCTATACAGCAGCATCTATTTTTACATGGCTACAAACATATGTCATGATTCATGTAGCGATGAAAACAATTCGCACATTACGACTTGAACTTTTTAAGAAGCTACAAATGTTAAGGCTGAAATTTTTCGATCAGCGAGCACTCGGTGATTTAATGAGCCGTGTAACAAATGATATCGATAATTTAAATACGGCACTTGCACAAAGTGTGACACAAATTGTATCGTCAATTTTAACGGTAATCGGTGTGAGTATTGCTATGTTCTCTCTAAGTTGGCAGCTAGCAATCGTGACGCTAATCATTATTCCATTAATTGTTTTTACGACGAAGCAAATTGTTAAGCGTAGTAGTAAAAACTATACGGCCCGTCAACGGGATTTAGGAAAGCTGAACGGTTATATTGAGGAAATGATTACGGGAGCAGAGGTTGTGACGCTTTTTGGGACAGAACAGCAAACGATTGAGACGTTCCAGAAGCACAACGAAAATCTTCGAAACTCGGCACAGCGAGCAGAAATTACCTCAGGTCTTCTAGGCCCCATTAATAATTTTATGAATAACTTAGGTTTAACTGTTGTCATTGGCACAGGGGCGTTTTTAGCGGTAAAAGGGATCGTGTCAGTAGGGGTTATTGCCGCATTTGTCACGTATACTCGTCAATTTTTCCGTCCATTGAATCAACTATCAAATCTTTTGAATACCTTCCAGTCGGCGATTGCAGGGGCAGAACGAGTCTTTGAAATATTAGATGAACCATCGGAATCAGCTGATAAAAAGCATGCCATTGATTGCCAACGTCTGAAAGGGGATGTGACATTTAAAAATGTTTCCTTTAGCTATTTGCCAGAGAAGCCAGTATTGAAAAATATTAGTTTCCAAGCCAAGAAGGGTGAAACCATTGCTCTTGTTGGTCCAACGGGATCAGGGAAAACAACGATTATCAATTTGTTAACTCGTTTTTATGATGTTGATGCTGGAGAAATTTTGATTGATGGTCATCCTATCGAGGATTATAAAATGGCCGCAATTCGTCAAAGAGTGGGTGTCGTCTTACAAGATACGTATTTATTCTCTGGGACGATTCGTGAAAATATTCGTTTCGGCAAACTTGATGCTACAGATGAAGAGGTGGAAGAAGCGGCGAAAATCGCGAATGCTCATAATTTTATTAAACATTTACCAGCGCAATATGATACACCTGTGCAGGTAGGTGGGGCAAACTTAAGTCAAGGTCAGCGACAATTGCTGGCAATTGCCCGGGAAATTCTTGAAAATTCAGACATTTTAATTTTAGACGAAGCTACATCGAGTGTAGATACGCAAACAGAAGTTGATATTCAAAAGGGGCTCCAGCATTTAATGCATGGCCGCACAAGCTTTGTTATTGCACATCGTCTAAAAACAATCGAAAACGCTGACCAAATTCTTGTGATTCAACAAGGTAAAATTGTGGAGCAAGGCAATCACCAGCAGCTCATGCAAAAACAAGGCATTTATAGTAACCTGCAGCAAAAACTTTTGCTGGAACAAGCGGAATAACATATAGAAGGCTGTCTAGTAAGTATGTAAATACTTATTAGGCAGTTTTTTTTCTACAAAAAATTAATTAGAAATTTATTTTTATTGTTTATCCTTTTCATTATCAACTGAGAGGGGAATTTTATGAAAAAAATATTTAAGAAAATAGTTATCTACTTTATTGCAGTTATACTTATTGGACTAGTGGCGATATTCAGCTATCATCGATATCAGCTTAGTAAGGAATCCAAACATTTAGATACTAATGGAACACTTGTTGAGGTCGATCATCAAAAAATCAATGTTTACACGGAGGGGGATGGTCAGGATACTTATGTGTTTATGGCAGGCTCAGGGGTTGCGGCCCCCATTTATGAAATGAAAGGGTTGTATAGTCAATTTTCTCAAGGACATAAGATTGTTGTTGTTGAAAGAGCGGGGTATGGCTATAGCGATGTTTCAAAGGATGAACGAGATATGGATACAGTATTAGCACAGACGAGAGAGGCGCTCCTGAAAAGTGGCAATAAACCTCCTTATATATTAGTACCACACTCTATTTCAGGTGTTGAAGCGATTTATTGGGCACAAAAATACCCTAAAGAAATTAAGGGGATAATTGCGCTTGATATAGGTTTGCCCAGTCAATATGCGGAACATAAAATGGGAGCAGTCGATTTATGGACTGTTAAAGGAATGAATTTGCTAACAAAATTGGGCGTACATCGCTTAGCCCCTTCGAAAGTGTACAATCAACAAGTAATCAAACAATCATTTTTATCTGAGAAAGAAAAAGAAATTTATAAAGCATTATCCTATAAACAAATTTTTAATGATGATATGAAAAATGAGCTACTACAAGTGTACGAAAATAGTATAAAATCAGAAGAGCTTCCAAAACCAAAAGACACACCTATTTTATTAATAGATGCTATTGCCGAACAAAATAAAGATTCGAAATTTACGAAGTATCATAGCCAGAAATATGCGGAATTTGCCGAACAAATTAACATTGCGGATGTGAAAGAGTTAAGTGGTACGCATAGTATCTATTTATATAAACCAGAGGAGATTTATAGGCTTGCTATAGATTTTATGAAGACTAAAGTTGACAACAAGGAAAGGTCGAGGGAATGAAAGGATTTACGATTTTAATAGTAGAAGACGACCCAATGATTGGTGATTTGATGCAAAAAATACTACAATGCGAAGGCTATGACGTTGTATGGAAAACAGATGGACGAGACATGATGACAATCGTCCATCAAATCGATTTAGTTATAATGGACATTATGCTCCCAGGGGAAGATGGCTATCAGCTCACAAAGAACATTAAAAGTCTAGGCTTAAATATTCCCATTATTTTTTTATCTGCTCGCGCTGATATTGAGAGCAAGCTGCAAGGGTTAACAGTTGGGGAGGACTATATGACAAAACCATTTGATCCAAGAGAGCTTCTTCTAAGAATAAAGAAAATGCTCGAGCAGCAATATGGAACATTCACGCAAATCCAGCATCTATTGATTGATGCAGAGCATCTTAAATTATTTAAAAATAATATACATGATGAAATAGCATTAACTGCGATCGAACGTAAAATCTTCTTTTATTTATTTGACAACAAGGATAGGGTCTTATCGAAAGATCATTTTTTTGACTATTTATGGCCGCTTGAAGATCGCAATCAAAATATCATCAATGTTCACATCAAAAAGATCCGAACGAAAATCAATGATCCATCGGGTACTATCCTACAAAATATTTACGGAGAAGGGTATCGATTAAATACCTACATAAAGAAATGACTTTAAAAACAAAATATCGATTATTATTATTTACGGCCATCATCAGTGTTCCAATTGTCTTGTTAGGGATCAGTGTGTCGATGTCTATTGTGTACGAATTCGCTTTTAAAACTAGAAATAAAGGCACTCCATTCCATGAATCTTTCGCCTATCCAACGATGCTGATTGTATTCTTCCTTTCCTTATGTTTGCTAGCATATTTATTTTCGAAATCGATCAATTCATTACTGACGAAAATAAATATGCTCAACAAAACAATTCGTGACTTAGCGAGTAATGAAAGTACACCGAGTACATTAGAGGTCGGCAGTGAAGATGAAATTGGGCAGTTAATTCAGTCGGTGAATTTACTAATTGAGCGAACTACTTATCGGGAATTAGAGCTTCAACAACAGCAGAAGCTGCAAAAAGAACTACTACAAAAGCTAAGGCACGACATTAATACTCCATTAACAGCGATGCGTTTACAATTATTTTATTTAGAAGATAGCTTTAAGGATCAACCAAAATTGGTAGAGTCCTTGAATGAGCAAATTCAATACATCGCTAGCTTAACGAATGAATTGAATTGGCAATCCTTAGATACGTTGGAGAATTCTTATATTGTACAGGAAGAAGTGCAACTCACGATATTATTTGAAATGATGATCAAAAAGTGGAGCTATCTATATCGAATGCAAAACATTGAATTAATCTATCATCAGGAGGATAGTCCTGTAACGTGGATAAGTAATGAACTATGGCTACAACGAATGTTCGATAATGTATTCCAGAACACCTTGAAACATTCAAAAGCTACAAAGCTTGAGATCACGATTAAAGATAATAAGGTTTTCATGACTGACGATGGTACTGGCTTTAAACCAAATCTCAGCGGACAAGGTCTGGGGTTGAAGATAATTGAGGATATCGCTAGAATTCTTCAAGTAAACTATTCCCTCCATTCAAATGAAGAAGGAACTGAAGTTAATTTTTCTTTTAATAAGCTAGTTAGGTGATAAATTAAAAAAGTTGGCCGATAAATTAAAGTTGGTCGATAAATCTAAAAAGCTAGGTGATAAATTAAAGTTGGTCGATAAATCTAAAAAGTTGGTCGATAAATTAAAAAAGTTGGTCGATAAATCTAAAAAGTTGGGTGATAAATTAAAAAAGTTAGGCGATAAAATTAAAAATTAGGGCGACAAATTCTAAAATTGTTCCGATAAATCTCGAAATTATTCCGATAAATTAATCTAGACCCTATCAATCAAACTAGCTTTGATCGATAGGGTCTTCCAGCAAAGATTCGATTACTTGTTTTAATTGAACAATAGGAGATTGTTGACTTTCGCTTTTCTTATAAATATATACAGTTTCTATTTCTTTATTTAGCTGCTGCAAATCATAATAGTGAATGTTGGCATAGTTATAAAGATCAATTAGTTTCGTATTTAACACAGCTATCGTGTTGTCTATTTGTAGAAAATCAAGGATACTACTTACCGATTTTATTTCCTTCATCGTAAAGGGCACTTGATTCTTTTTTAACCACTCCGCCATCGCCCGAGTATACATACAGCCTCTACTTAACACAAGTAGTGTAATGGGTGAACATTCGTTGAAATTAATAATATGTGAATTATTCGATATCACTTCAAATGTTTCAGTTGTAATCATGTCGTAATTTAAATCAGGGTAGTGTTTAATAGGATTACTTGTCAGAGCACAATCCATTGCGGCATTATGTACTTTTTCATTTAAGGAAGTGCTGGATTCCACCGTGAAATCTACATCTAATGGTATATTATTTGTCTGTAAGGCATTCATAATGGATGCGCCATAAATTTTAATTGTTGTATGGGAAGAGCCGAAGTTAATTTTTTTATTCGTTTGTGCTAGACCAATTTCTTGTAAAAATTCATCATACTCTTGTGTAATGAGCTTTAAAAATTTTAAATAGCGAGTCCCAACATCTGTGATCTTTAAGCCTTGCGGTGTACGTTTAAACACTTCCTGACCAATTTCAGCCTCTATTTTTTTCACTTTAGAAGTTAAGGCAGATTGCGTATAATTCGTCATTTCAGCGGATTTACTAAGGTTTTGCCTCTCCAAAATTTCGATTTTTAATGTTATTTCTTCTATGTTCATGTTGTTTTTCACACACCTATAAAAATTTTTGATAGCTACTATCATTTTCCTCCATTTTACGCAGTCATAAAGCAAGCGTAAACTCAAATACGTAATAGGAATGTGTAAGAACATTGGAGGAATGATTATGAATACATATTATAAATGGATCATCGTATTAGTAGCTACGCTGTCTCAAACCGCGGCAACTTTCGTGACGTACGGCATGGGACCCATTGCTACATTTTATCAAATTGAATGGAATTTATCACCGTTACAAACAGGGTTTATCGTTTCGGCCGTTAATATTGGACCCATATTCTCGATGATACTGTTCGGCTATTTAATGGATAAAAAAGGGGAAAAGCAAATTATCGGATGGGGCTCCATTTTGCTGGGACTCTCCGCTTTACTCCTCATGTTAGTAAATAATTATGCAGTATTGTTATTTTTATTATTCATCGTGGGCGTATGGTACGGAAGTGCACAAACGGGTGGAAGCACCGCAATTGTGAAATGGTTTCCGGACAAACATCGCGGGTTGGCGATTGGCATTCGACAAACAGGGATCCCCATTGGTGGGGCACTAGCATCAATAATTCTCACATATATGTATCATCATTACAGCCTAGCATCGGTGCATTTTATGCAGGGCATCGTAGCTATTGCAGGCGGATTGCTTTTCTTACTTATGTATCGGGAGCCTAGAATTCGCGGAAAAGTATCTGCAACCTCCGTTACTTTTAAAGAGAAGCTAGTAGCAATTAAAAATAATAAGGATTTATATCCAATCTATATTGTAGGAATCGTTATGATGTCCTTACAAATGATACTCGTTGCCCATTTCATGAGTTATTTACATGAAGAAGGGGGATATTCTTTAACACAGGCAGGGCAGTATTTAAGCCTTGTATTAATCGGTGGGATGATTGGCAGGGTAGCCATTGCTTGGATGAGTGATCAATTTTTTGCGCACAAGCGAGAATTTTTATTAATAATCGTCATGGTTTTCGCAGTAGTTCTGACTGTCCTAGTACCATTTATGCTACAAGCAAAAATGTTAATGCTGTTATGTTGTTTCTTATTAGGCTTTGTAGCACTTGGCTGGTATTCATTGTTTATCGCCTGTGTAACAGAGCAATCGAACCCAAATTATATCGGTCTAACTGTGAGTGCTGCCTTGACGTTGAATCAACTATTTATCGTCATTGCCCCTTCGTTATTTGGACTTATGGTAACGGCATTTTCAAGCTATCAATTGGCGATGGACATTGTGGCAGCCTTTGTAGCGCTGGGTGCAATAAATCTATATAAGTCTACAAAAGGTAAATTTTGTTTTATTTCCTAAATTAGGATAAAATCGTTTGGGATGTATGATTTCAGCAAACGGAGGAATGCGATGATGGATCAAGAAAAAAGTTCGGTTTGGATTGATGCAAGTATTGCGACAGTTTGGCGAGCTGTCACCGAGGAACAGCTGCTGATGCAATGGTACGCCCTTGATTCAACTTGGGAAATTCCAAAATTAGAGGCAGGAGCGGAGGTCATTTTCACGTTACTACCGAATGATCATAATCAGCTTGTAGAAAAATTGCCGATGGTGTTAACGATAAAAAATGTAACGCCGAATCGAGAGTTTTCGTTTTACTTAGGTATTGAAGAAACACTCATCGCTATTGTCTTAGAGGAAGAACAAAATGGCACCGTGGTTACATTTAATTCGAGCGGCTACGAGGCTTCTCTCGCTAACTTAAAAGCTTTAGTGGAGAGTGATATCCTTTAATATATAAGTTTCATGAAGAAATTGATTTTTTCATGAAACTTTTTCGTTGTTCATCAGTCTAACTGTAAATGCTTTAGTGGGGGCGAGCAAAATGTTAAAAGAACAGAAAGACGCTCACTTATCTAGTGTTATGACAATGTATGGAGATTATTTATTACGAGTTTGCTATACATATGTACAAGATTGGACAGTGGCTGAGGATCTGGTCCAAGACACATTTGTTAAATACTATGAAAAAATGGAGCAATTTCGTGAAGAAGCATCCGTCAAAACTTATTTATATCGAATTGCGATCAATAAATGCCATAGTTATCTTTCAAGCTGGCGCTATAAAAAAATACAAGTGATTGACTATTGGAGCAAATTAAAGAGCCTATCCGATAATCCTGAAGAGGAAGTATTGATGGGAGAGACGGATGCATTGATAGTGGCAGCAATTGAAAAACTTCCAACGAAATATAAAGATGTACTACTGCTATTTCATTTTGCAGAGTTTTCCTTAAAGGACGTTGCAGAAGTGCTAAAGCTGCCAACAAATACGGTGAAAACACGTTTAAGACGAGCGCGTCAAATGGTCGGCATCACGCTATTGGAGGAGGGGTTCGAATATGGATCAGATTCGTAATGCCATCAACGAAATGTATAAGGAAGGCAAATTCTCTCATGAAAATCATGTAATAACATTTCAAAAAATCAATCAAAAAACGAAGAAGCAAACGCCAATAGTGCCAGTTATCTTAACAGTAGTTGTATCAGCTTGTCTGATCATTGGCTTAAAGATGATGCTTTTCCAACATGATATCCAATCAACAACATCGACGGTTATCGATTCAAATTTCTATCCAGAAAAGTCGGGAAGGGTGAAAGACTATAGCAACTTAACACGACCATGGATGGTAGCAGGATTAGTGAGTTCTCTGTTCTTATTTATTTTTGCGATAGTAGCATTTTTGAAAAATTGGTTTTGGCGCGTACTACTATGTATTGTCATTATAATTGCTATTTTAGGGAATATGTCTGAACGAATCGGCTATCGCGTTTATGTACAAAATGAAGCAGAAATTCAAAATGTTATAAAGTGGATACCATTCCCTGATGATGTAAAAATGAATGATACAATGACGATTCGTCAGTATAGAATTGGTTATTTTTCAAAGGATTCTTTTCGAGGCATTTTAATCTTTAAGCATGATGGAAAAGGCTATGTAATGGATCAATTTATACAGAGCAAATTAGATACCATGAATGCAATTTATTTGAAAGACATCCACCATATTGTTATACCATTAGTTGAAAATCATAACATTGAAAAATTAATAATAGACACTGGGGCCGAGCGTATTGAGAAAGCAGTTGATTCGAATGATGCGCAATTAATAGCAGTGCCTCTAAAATCAGAAATAGCTACTTCTCAAATGCTGATACATGCAATGGATCATGAAGGAAAGACTTCTATTCTCTATAATGAGTCACGTATTTTCACCTATTAACAGCTACCCCGTATGAATATGATGTTTTCATACGGGTTCATTTTTGACATTTCCATGGAAGGAGTTCTCACTAAGTCTTAGGTCTTAGACGGATTTAAAGCGGAGGGTCGTTTTTATAAATGAAAATTCCTATATAATGAATTTATTGGAATATTATATAGTGGGAGGAATTACATTGAAAAAATTTATCGGACTTGGTTTGGTTATAGGTGCCTCATTAATTGCGCTATCGGGGTGCAACTCAGTCATACCAGGTAAAACCAAAGATGAAACGATCCTAGTCGAAAAGGATAAAGCAGAAAAGTTAGATGTTGAATTAAATCTTGGCATTGGACAAATAACAGTAGAAAAAGGTGCCAAGGATTGGGTGGAAGGTACAGCTCAATATAATATTGAAAAACTTGCTCCAAAATTAAAATATGACTTACGCGGCAAGGCAGGTAAAGTATCGATTGACCATAAAGGCTCAACTAGCGTGCGTTTGGGGAAAATAAAAAATATATGGGATATTAAACTAAATGAAGATATTCCAATGGATCTCTCCATCGAAACGGGCGCTTCGGATGCAGAGTTAGACTTACAAGGTTTGCAGCTTGAAAATTTAGATATTAACACGGGTGTTGGCGATCTTAAAGTGAATTTAGGTGGAGATTGGAAAAAAAGCTTCGAAACGAATATTGAAACAGGTGTCGGGCAAACTACGGTCATTTTACCATCAGAGGTAGGGGTAAAGCTTACGACAGAAAAAGGTATCGGCTCATCCAATATAGAAGGCCTCATTTCTAAAGGCAAAGGGGTTTATGTAAACGAAGCGTATGACAAAGCAGATGTAAAAATAGAGGTCAACTCAGAAATCGGAGTAGGCGACATTACCTTCAAATTGGATAAATAAAGGAAAATTTAGTAGGCTACTTTAGATGAGTAGTCTACATTTTTTTTAGTAGAAACATAGAAGTCGGATAGATCGGTCAAAGTCGTGGATAGGACGATTAAAATCGTGGACAGAATATGCAAAACTGTGGATAGAACAATTAATTTCGTGGATAGACCGAATAATATGCACGATAGAAGAGCCGAAGTGACGGATTGACTGTCACCAGAAAACTTTGTTTAAAAAAATTTATCAAAATGAAACCTTTTGATAGAGTTATTGACTCTAAGTATTGAAAGGAGGAACGGCATGGAACATGACTTATCGATCGTTAAACAGGCAATTGCAGGGAGTAAAGAAGCGTTTGAGCAGCTGCTCATTCTAGAAGAAGAAAAATTATTTTATACCGCGCTTTCTTATGTTGGCCAAAAAGAGGATGCATTAGATGCAATTCAAGAAGCGGCGTGTAAAGCCTATTTAACCGTTCATCAGCTAAAGCATCCAGAATTTTTTTCTACTTGGCTGTTTCGCATTTTAATACATGAGTGCTACCGATTACTAAAAAAAGGGCAGAAAATCATTCCTTATGAAGAAAGTGAATTATTACATCGTTTACAGGAGCAAGAAAATGTTGTGGCGAATCCAATTGATTTATCAGATGCTATTCAGAATTTGAATCATTCACAGCAAATGGCTATCATTTTATTTTATTATCGAGATTTGCCGATTAAAGAAATATCAGAAGTAATGGAAAAGCCAGTTAGCACGATTAAAACGTATTTGCATCGTGGGAAAAAACAATTAAAGCGAGAATTAGAAAGGAGTGCAACGTTCAATGAAAAAGCCATTTAATGTAAAAGGTACTCTTCCGGAATTCCCGAAAGATGAGGTAAGAGCAGCAATTTCCAAAGGAATCCAACAAGCAGAGGAGCAAATAAATATGACGCAAGCCCCTATTCAAATGAAAAGAAAAAGCAAGCGTAAACCATTATTATATGTAGCGAGTGCCGCGGCCGCATTCAGTATAATGATTGGTTCCGCTGCCTATGTGTCGCCAACATTCGCAAGCACATTATCACAACTACCAATCGTTGGTTCGGTATTCAGTAATTCGGAATTACCTGGCTTAAAACAGGCAAGTGAACAAGGGTTAACAAGTACTATTGGAGAAAAGCATACAATTAACGGTATTTCCGTAACAGTAGATGAAGTCCTTTATGACGCGTCTATTATAACGGTAGGACTGACATTTGAATCTGAAAAGAAATTAAGTGATTATTACTTCGGGGCAGGACCGAACTTTACTATTAATGGTAAAAACCCTAAAGTGAGCTCTGGTGGCTACGGTGAAAAAGATTTAAGTCCAACGGTCCGTACAGGTATCGCAAGATTTGAAGTGAAGGAGGACATGCCGGACTCCTTTGAAATGGGCTTAACGTTAGAAGGGAAAGAAGGGGAAAAATGGGCATTTTCAGTTCCTGTTAAAAAGATTACGAATATTATAGATGTTCCTGTACATCATCACCAACAAGCAGAGGGCATTCAACTGGATGTATCCAAAATTTCGTTAAGCCCATCAGGTATTGCACTTGACTATAAAGCTACTGAAAAGGGGACGATTGATAATCCGGAAGTAGGTGCATCCTTTATAGAGTTCCGTATGACCGATCAGAATGGCAAGGAGATTACTTCGCATTCTGGTGGGGGAGAAGGTCATTTCGACAATGGTGTTTGGAACTTTAGCAGTACCAAATCCTTTGACCCGATTTCAGACGATGTTCAAAAATTAATGATTACACCGTATTTAGTGATTCCAACAGGTGGAGGCGGTGTACAAGTTGATACAAACGGCGTAGAAACAAAAATTCCATTTAAGAAACCAACTGTGAAAGAAGTGAAGTTTCAACCATTCACAGTGGATGTACCTAAGCAAACTAAATAAATATTCAAGCGTCAAATACAACCTTTGTATTTGGCGCTTATTTTATGTTAGTTTATAGGAAGGATTGAATGAAGGAGCGAACGGATTGAAGATTTATACATACAAACAACCAGCGGCCATTGAGTCAACAGAGTCAGTCGCCATTTTAAATGAAGCAGGGGAAGTATCATCTACTGTTCAGCGTGTTTATTCGAATGGATTGAAAAAGGCGTTTGACCGCACGATGGACTATCGCTATTTTGTACGTTTTGATGTCAGTGATGGCGTTGGTCAGCCGCTTTTCACATGTAAGAAGATGTCGCGTCGTGGGCGAGTGCATTTTAAAGGGAAGGATTTCGTCACAGGAAAAGACTATATGATTGCCTATGATGGCTGGCAAATTATGATCCCTGACTTAATCATCACGGATGGCGTCCAACAAATAAAACTAAATAAAGAAATGGAAGACTGGTCTGTATTTACGCTAGATGATCAACCGATTGCACGCTGGCAGGCTATTTTTCGAGAGACACATTTTGAGATTACGCTACAAATTGAGGAAAACAGCCCGATACAGCATGAAGCTTTTTTTATTGCGATCGGACAAGCGGTTTTGTTTGTAGGAGCATAGATGTCGATAAATCTGAAAAAGTGTTCGATAAAATGGAGAAAGTTGGGCGATAAATCCAAAAAGTTAGGCGATAAACTGAAAAAGTTGAGCGATAAAATGGAAAAATAGCTCGATAAATAAAAGCAGACCCTCTGCGCCTAAAGAGGTTCTGCTTTTATGTTTAAATATCAATCATTTCATTCGCCAATTTTTTACGACTAATCCAGAAACCTTGTAGCGTAAAGACAATGAGAGTGACGCCTAAAAATACGATACTCGTAACTCCTAATGTTACGAAGTCATAAGATCCTTCGTCAATCGTGAACAGTAATCTTGTTACTAGAAGGCCAAGAAATGTCCCAACAGCCAGTCCATAAAGTACAAAGGATAACACTTGCGTCAAAATCAGCTTGATTAATCCTCGTGGTGAAAGACCGATAAGCCGCTGAATCGCATAATCAGCACGTTTTGAGTAAATGGAGTGAAGCAGTGTTTGTAATACGCCGAGACAAGTCGCAGAAATTAAAATAACAAAGACGCCAACAAATAGGCTCCAGCGCTGGAAGATCATTTCATCGTTTTGCTTGATAAATGTCTCTTTATCAGTAATTTTTAGAGCTGGCCACCGCTCTTGTAAGAATGTGAGATCATTCAATGCCTGCTCTGTATCATCTGCTTCCACCATAATGTCTGTAATGATAGTTGAATCAGAAGATACTATAAAAGAGGACCAATCCACAAATAAATCTATATATTTATTAAAAGAATCAAGAGCTACATCAATTACTAGCAATTCACCAATCGGCACATTTTGTTGTAGTCTTTCATTAAATATCCCTGCCTTGATGTGATCACCAACTGCCAATTGATGTTTTCTAGCAAATCTTTCTGTAATGATCACGCCATTTTTTAAATCTCCTTTAACAGCATCAAGCTTTTTTAATTGGACGTATTTTTCAACATCAATGGCATTGTAATTACCACCTTCCCAGCCATTTTCGCCTGCAAGTTCTATCCTAGATACATTGCTCCGGGCATAGGCATAGGACACGCTCGGCAATGCCTCAATTTCTTTCATCAGAGCAGGTGTAATAGTAGGATCATTTAATTCATTTTCAATTTTCATCGATGTTTCATATTGAAAGTTAATATAATCATTTGTGCCTTGTTGAACTGATTTAAATAAAGAGCTACCGAATATTAAAATGACCATTAACCCGATAATGCTAAGTATAATTGGCATATTTCTACGTACCTGTGGCATAAGCTGCTGACAGGCTAAATATGCTTCTTTGCCGAACATAGTACGAATAGGCTTTAATGAAAATTTGAATAATGCTGTGAAGAGGTATGGCATTATATAAAGTAAAATACCACTGACAAGTAAAGTGCCAATTAAAATCATGGGTGCACCCCGTTCACTACTCACTCCGACTTTATAAGCATTCAAAAACAACAATAGGGTTATAATTGCAACGCCGCTTACAACAATCGTTTTCCATTTTGCCCATCGTAAACTTAAATTTTCATTCTCAGTTGCGATTTGTAAAGGTAATAGACTAGAGCTTTTATGGACTTGCCACTTTGTGATTAGCTGGAGCAATAAAAAGCTTCCAATAGCAATCACCAACACAAAGATCATCGGTAAATCCGTTTTTGCATCTGGCATTTTCATCAGGCTAATGAGTTGAGGTAGCCAACTTTTTATCATCAATAAACTGACCACTGTCCCTAGCACTACGCCAAAACCAATAATTGTAGATAATTGCAATTGTACAATCCGTCCTACTTGCTTGGTAGAGGCGCCAAGTGCACGAAATACCATAAGCTGTTCTTTAATTTTGTAAAATAAGAGCTGGAACGTTGAAAGAAGTAAGACACTTGAAATAAGTAAGATAAAGAATGACAACACAATCATAAAAATCATTAATGCTTGTAAATTTTTCTTAAATTCATCATAGTCACTCATGACATCGACACGTAATGTTTCATCGAGCTGTTTCAAATCTGAACCAACCGCGGTAGCCACATTATCTTCTGTTTTAATGAGTGCAAACATACCGGCTGTTTGTGCATCACTATTATCCATCCAAGTTTTCAACACATCATTTTGCATAAGGATAAAATTCGGACTATCTGTACCTTTAAGGGGTGGAAGGATTTCTTGTATCGTAAAGCTACCTGTATTTGCTTCAACAGAGTCTCCAACCGTTTTATTGAAAGTAACGTTTAGCGTATCGCCGACCTCTTTGTGGAAAAGACGTGCCACATTTTCAGCAATCACAACTTCGTTCGGGCCTAAATCGACATTAAAATGATAGCGGCTTTTCACTAAGTCGTCGTTTTCCACACCAACTGTATAAAATGATGTATTTTTCTCATTTTCAACAGTTGTTTGAGCTAGTGACACACTCGAAACGTTTGTAACACCAGGCATTTCCTCGAAATTTTCAATTTGCTCCGTAGTTAGTAGCCTATGTTGCTCGGGATTATAGCCGACCATTAAATCCATATCGCCATATAATGCTTGTATTTCTTCTTTCATTTGACTATTGGCATTCCATATGTAAACACTCATTGTCATGACAAGACAAATGGAAATGGTGATAATACTAATACTCATTAATACATTGGCCCAAGCTGCACGAAATAGCTTCAGCGCAATGGTACGCATCGTAAACATTACATATCACCTCTAGTAATCAGCTTGAACTTTGCTAAAATACAATCTAAATCCTCGGCTGTTTGCGTATTTTGATAGGAATCCACAATGGCGCCATCATGGAAGAATAATACGCGATTTGCATAAGTTGCCACATAAGGGTCGTGTGTCACGAGTAACATGGTTTGATTCATATTTTTTTGCAAGTCTACTAACAGCTCTAAAATTTCATCTGTTGTATTCACATCCAATGCACCAGTAGGCTCATCTGCCAGCAATATTGGTGGATTTGCAATGATGGCGCGAGCTATAGCCACTCGTTGCTTTTGACCACCAGAAAGTTCATTGGGTCGATGTTTTGCCCAGGCGGCAATATTTAGCTTTTCCATCATTTGCTGCACACGCTCTTTGATCTCTTTACTTGGCACATCATTAAGGATAAGGGGGAGCGCAATATTATCTTCAACTGATAAATCCTTTAATAAATGGAAGGATTGAAAGATAAAGCCGATATTCTCTTTACGGAATTTCGATGCTTTTGGCTCTTGATAAATATCATGTGCTTCCTTTCCAAATAAGAATAACGCCCCTTCAGTCGGTTCATCGATAGCGCTAATCATATTGAGCAGTGTGCTTTTACCAGAACCGCTTGTCCCCATAATAGCCACCATTTCACCTTGATAAATCGTACAATGGATATTTTTCAATGCATTGACTGTATGCTGCTTTTGTTGAAAGATTTTTGACATCCCTTCGATGCGTAACACTTCTGTTAAACGTCCTTCGGGGATAGGAATCGCATTAATAACTCCTTTCAACGGATTGAACCCATTCATCTATATATGCCCCCTTTAATTGTTGTCGTAAAGCTTGTAAGCCCCGGCGAATATGCGTTTTCACAGTACCCTCAGGACATTGTAAAATCACGGCAATATCTTTTACCGAGTAGTCTTGATAAAAACGTAATAGTAAAACCGTTTTGTATTTTTCCTCTAACTTGCAGAGGGCTTGCCATAAATCAAGTTCTTCTTCGATATATGTAGGTGCTGTACTATTGAGATCCTCTAAGGTATGTGGCTCTACAAGCTGTACCGCGTTTTTCTTGGCAAGATAGGTTTTACAGCAATTAATCATAATGCGTGTTAACCAAGTAGAAAAATATTGAGGCTCGTTTAATTTAGGTAAGCCCTCATAGGCACGGATAATGGTTTGTTGAAAAACTTCTACGGCGTCATTTTCATTTTGGACATAAACATAAGCCATTCGATATAACTTATCTTGCTCCTGCTCTATAAGCTGGTAAAAGGCTTGCTCATCTCCGTTTTGTGCTAACTGTATGAATGATTCTTGCTTTGTTGTAATGAAAATCGCCTCCTTCCGACTATTAGACTTGGCAAACTATCATTTCGATTCAACTTTTTTTATTTTATGGAAAATTAGTGGGGCATCATCAAAAACAGGAGATTACATTTGCTAAAGTTAAACATTGAAAGTTGATCTTCATTCCAATTGAGCGACTCATCAGACGCCTACAGGAAGCGCTCTGTCGGGAGGGAAATCAACCCTATGTTATAGTATTGTTCCAATTTAATAGATAAAGTCCAATTTATGGTGAAAAATTAATTTATTGCTATAATACCATTAATAGAGTGGTTATTATGGAAGTTTAAAGTAAGTAAACTAAAATAACCAATAAGCTTGTTTTAAGGAGGAAATAAGGATGAAGAAAAAGCCTATTTATGTGGAGGTGGATATACGAGTACCCATCGACGAGGCTTGGAGTTATACCCAAAACCCTAAGTTGCATGAGCAATGGGATTTACGTTTTACTTCTATTACATATATCGATAAAGAATCTCCTGAAGAACCTCAGCGCTTTACCTATGAAACGAAGGTGATGCCGGGCTTATCGGTTAGTGGCTGGGGAGAGAGTAAAGGAGAGCATCATAAAAAAGGTGGCACGAAAACATCCTCGTTACATTTTGGTACACCCCAAAAAATATCCCCAATTGCAGAGGGGAAAGGATACTGGCAATATATTCCTACTAACAAGGGGCTTACATTTTTAACGCAGTATGACTATGATGTTCGTTACGGGAAACTAGGGAAATTATTTGATGGCGTGTTTCGTCCCGTAATGGGCTGGGCAACTGCTCTTAGTTTCGATGTTTTAAAAAGATGGCTTGAAAAAGGAGAAAATCCTTTTTCTCAGTATCGTCGCTTCTTTTTAACAATGCTCATCAGTGTGCTTTTTTGTTTTGTGTGGTTGTACCACGGTCTTGTACCGAAAATCATCGTACAACATCCTACTGAGGTGATGATGATTAAGGAATTACTAGGTCAGTTGAATGGATCGGGTAACACTAGAGAAATAGTAAACTTTATTGGACTTGCAGAGATAATCTTTGCACTTTGTTGGTTATTGCCTCTAAGAAAGCGTTTATTGTTTGGGGTGCAAATATTGCTATTTCCATGTTTAACATTGGGTGCCGTGTTAGCAGATAAAACGATTGCTACTGCTCCATTTAATCCAATAACACTTAATCTAGCATTGTGGGTATTGTCCATTATCGGGTTGATTCTAAGTAAAGATATGCCTAGTGCCAAAAGCTGTAAACGAAAGCGAGGAGGAACAATATGACGATTTATAAAACTTTACTAGGCGAAGACTTTACTCGACTCCATCCAATGCTGCAAAAGCGCTATATGTTACCTGTGGATCGGCCTTTTTATGCCACTGGCGTGATGCATAAAATTGAGTCTGGTGCAAAGTGGCTGCGTCCCTTTTATGCGTTAGCTTCCAAAACTAAATTCTTGTTTCCTGAATCAGGCGACGATGTTCCATTCTCCATTTGTAATACTTGTCGAGTATTACCAAGTGGAGAACTTGAAGTGTTATGGGAGCGTACGTTCATTTTTTCAAACAGAACTAGACATTTTGATGCGAAAATGACAATTGATCCAGTCCGAAATATAGTCAAGGATTACTTAGGATCACCAGCTCTTTTCTATTCAGATTTGCATTTTACGGTGACACGTGAGGGGACATTGGTTATTCGGTCCGGGGTTCAACGATTTGTAGTTTCAAAAATAGAGTGTCCATTACCCAAAATATTAGAGGGGCGTGTTATCGTCGAGGAAGGATTTGACGACAAAAAGAATGTGTTTACGATTCATGTGTCCATCCATAATCCACTGATAGGGAGGCTAATGATGTATGCTGGTGAATTTACGCAACAATCTAAGTAGTCCTGTCCTAATATTAGGGCTTATGCTGACGGTCGTTTGTTATTTGTTTAGCCCGCAACCTGAATATATGTTGCTACTCACAGTTGCCCAGCTGATCTTTGTTCCAGCGATGGTGAAAATGGTCATTTCCTTTAACAAAGCCGGCGATGCTATTATTGTCGCGATGATGCTTGCTATTACGTTGCTACATTGGCGGTCTGAAGGTTGGATAGCAATCGTTTTCGTACTTATTTATGTTCTTTATACATCGTTTATAGCTATACAAGGTGTGAAGCGATTTTTACAGCGAGGCTTTACAAATATAGCGGAGATATCAATTGACGTGGGGCTTATTTATTTATTGATCGGTGGACTATGGTTTTTTGCTTTTATCGCAAACATCGATACAGGTTTTTCATCGTTAATAACGTGGTTAACAGCCATCCATTTTCATTACTCAGCTTGTTTATTAGCAATTTCTATAGGTCTTTTTGGGCGAATACATAAAAGTAGATGGTACAATGCAGTCGTTGTTATTTTATTGACAGGCCCACTTCTTGTTGCAATAGGTATAACGTTTTCTACAATAATTGAAATTATTTCAGTGACACTTTATATCGCTGCGATTTACAGTTTATTTTTCCTTGCTCTAAAAAAGAAACTTCCTCGTGGACAAGGTTTACTGTTACGCATTTCCTATGGGTCTCTATGTATCACAATAATATGGTCATTTATGTATGCATTTGGATATGTAGGGATACCAGAAATGTTAAAATTTCATGGATTTATGAATGGTATTTTCTTCGGTGGAGTAGGGGTGCTAGCTTGGGCTATAGCTATTCCCGAAACTAATTTTCAACCATTTCATTTTCCAGTTAGCCAAATTAGGGGAAAATTGCGGGAACGAAAAGACTCGCATCCAGGTTTAGTCGATGCGCTTAGTGACTTTGTGGATACGACGAAGCTACCACACATCATTCCACATTTTTATGAAGAAACCTATCAGTATCGTTTAATGGCATCTGTAAAATGGAAAACCTGGTTTAAACCGTTTGCTTTTATTTATCAATTTTTAAGTCGCTTCATGCAACAGCTGAATTTACCCTTCTCTAGTAAGCAAATTGAGATGACAGGAAAGGTTGTTAAGGTAGATGCGTTACACGATGGGCGTCTGGCTCCACGTGCATGGATTCGTAAAATAGATGAACAAACAACCTTTGTCGCAATCTATTCAAAGCATAAAACAGCACAAACAACATATATGAACATTGCACTTCCACTGCCTTTTTCAACAATGATGGGTGTGTTATATTTATATGAAGATAAAGGTGATTTACATTTAACAAGCAATCACGATGGTGATGCGGGGATTTATTTAGCCATCAACCGTTTTTTATTTCAACTACCTTTACAAGAGCATTTTAAGATAAAGGCAGAAGATGAAACAACATTAACGGCTGAACACAAGATGCGTATTTTCGGTCTGCCTTTTTTAGAAATTGACTATCACATAACAAAAAAATAGATCAGTATTGAAGGAATCTGTCTTTATTAACTAGAAGGTCATATAGACACAAAAATAAAGGGGTGATTCGTTGCGATTAACGAAAGGGATTTCAGGTTTTGATGCAGACCATCTCATTGAACAGGATATGCAGTCTTTCCAGTCGATGGTTTATCATTTAGTGACAAGTGAACAACGAGCAAAAGCTATACAATTTATTGATCAGCCTCGTGTTGTTTATATGCAAGCGGTGATTCAACTGGGGGATGAACGTTTGACGATAATTCATCATAGGCTAATGCCGTATATTGCGTTTGCTAAGTTTGATGAAGAGCAAAGCTTTCAATTTATTACGAAAGCTCACTTACACAAATATTTTCCGATGCGTAAATGCCTTACTGCCGATACACTAAACACATTGTTGACGCAGGATAAGGAGCTGCACAGCTTAACTGATTTGGAATGGAAATACATTTCACACTTTGACAGTAAAACAATCGGAGAGGTTATGTTTAATGATTGGGATTAATATTTTAATAGAAGGAACAGCATATTTTTTATGACTGTTCCTTTTTGTGTGTGATAAAAGTACTATTTTGAGTTTTTGGATAGTTCATCTGTTTTATTTTTCGTAGTGTATAATCTGCTATAAATTACATAAAAATTAGCTAGTTATTTCATTTAATGTAGAAAAAATTCCTGATACATCCAAGTTCTTCATCAAAATGGTAGATTACTAATGGTATTCAAATTATGACAAAGCAAATTTAGGTTTGTATTGGAAAATAAGGAGAATTTGAAATGAATTTTAAATCCATTAGTAAAAGAATTGTTTTTTCCTTCAGTATTGTTGTAGCAGTAGTGGTTTTATACATTGGTTATAATTTTTATGCAGTCAAGCAAAGTAACAGCGCAACGGAACAAATAATTGATGAAGAATTGCAATTACTCATTTCAGATTATGAGGAAGCCCAGACGATAGGGCTAAGAATTGCGGCAGCTAGAGGATATATACTTTCTGGTGACGAAAAGTATAAGAAAATTTTTGAAGATAATGTTAAGCTTGCTGAAGAGAATGAGAAATTACGTTCAGCGGTATCAGAGTCGGGTGATTTCAGCAAATTTGCGGAAATGGCTAAAGAATGGAGTAGTTTTGTAGAAAAAGAAGTATTTACTGTTTATGATCAAGGCCAGATTGACCAAGCAACAAAAAATTTAGCAACTATGAGTGATGAGGCGACGGAAATACGTGAAGGCTTTGAGGGGTTAGCAGAGCATCGTAAGCAATCGATTAATGCAACTGGTGCAGACATTATTAGTGCAGGCGAGACGAAGCAGCTAACAGGCATCATCGTCGGTGTTGTAATTGTTATTGTTGCCATTATCATTGCATTGTTAAGTGCTAGATTAATCTCAAGACCAATTATCGCTGTGACAAATCGTATGCAACGAATTACTGAAGGTGATTTAAGTGAACCTGCACTTGTTGTGAAATCAAAAGATGAGGTAGGACAACTGACAGAAGCGACTAATACGATGTCCGATATTTTAAATCGTTTATTAAAGCAAATTCAAACAGTATCCAATGACGTAGCTGCGCATAGTGAAGAACTTATGCAATCAGCGACAGAGGTGAAAACTGGTACAGAACAAATTGTCGACACAGTTACTGAAATCGCGAGTGGTACAGAAGTACAGGCAAGTAATGCATCAGATGTAGCTACAACAATGACAGAATTTACCACTAAAATGACGGATGTTAGTAATAGTAGTACGGATGTTCAGCAATATTCCCAAAATGTCATGGCTTTAACGAAAGAGGGCCAAGGTTTAATGGACGCATCTACTGCACAAATGACATCCATTCATCATATTGTGAAGGATGCTGTTGATAAGGTAGATGAACTAAGTAAACAAACACAAGAAATTTCAAAAATCGTAGCTGTGATTCAGGACATTGCTGCACAAACGAATTTACTAGCATTGAATGCAGCCATTGAAGCGGCTCGCGCAGGGGAGCAGGGTAAAGGATTTGCGGTCGTCGCAGATGAAGTACGTAAACTCGCCGAACAAGTAGCTGTCTCAGTAGACGATATAACAGGAATTGTCCATAAAATTCATCATGATTCTGACACGGTGACATCCTCACTAGAAACTGGCTATCAAGAGGTTGAAAAAGGTACGGCTCAAATCGCATCTACAAATGAAACGTTCAACCAGATTGCAGAGGCTGTTTACTCCATGTCAACGAATATTGATAGCATGACGGCAAAGCTAGAAGAGGTAGTACAAAATACGGTTACGATTAATAAGTCTGTGGACGAAATTGCTGCTGTATCAGAACAATCCGCTGCAGGCATACAAGAAACTTCAGCAACGATCGAACAAGCAGCAAGCTCTATGGACGAAATCAAACATAGTTCAGCCAATTTAGCTAGCATGGCAGAAAATCTAAACGACCTTGTTGGAAAGTTTAAATTGTAATTAAAATTATTAACTAGTACTGTTTGTAGTAGTTACAAGAGAATAAAAACGGTTAAACCAGCAATTGACGAGGAAATCGTGATTGCTGGTTTTATTTTGGAGTTTAGAAAAAAACAGCTTTAACTTCTTAGCAAAACGTTTTGCGGTATAAATAATTTATACAAAATTGAATAACAGGAAGTTCAATGGGGATATAAATAAAATAAAACCGACAAATGATTTCATGAATTTTATGAAATAGCTTTGTTAAGGAGTGTGGAGATGGCGACACTTGTTGTAAAGAGAAGTATTATGCACCGTTACCAAAGTATCGGGCAGGCGATTGAAGAGGCAGAGTCGGGAGATTTTATTGAAATTCGGGATGGGATTTATGAAGAAAGCTTTGAAATTGCCAAAAGGCTGACGCTTTATGGGGTGGGGAATGTGACGATTAAAGGTGGCGTATTTATTCGCTATCAGACACTTGTGAGTATGCGAAATCTACGTTTTACACAAGGACAGGGTATTTATGTAAAGGGAGATTTACAGCTAGAAAATTGTGTTATTGAGCAGCAAATGGTGCAAACACAAGTGACCGTTAGCTTCGGAAGTCTCATGATGAAAAATGTTGATATTTTGGCGAGCCCTGTCAATCACTTTGGCATAAATATTGATAATGGTTCAAGCGTTATATTAGTGGATACGACGATCCAGCATCATGTAAAGGCTCAAATTAATGTTAGAAATAGTGAAATTGCATTGACTAATTGTATGTTGTTGGAAGGGCGCAAGAATGGAATTTATGCACGACAGGATGTCAAAATGGAACTTGTGGATTGTGAAATTCATGGGCATCAACAAGCACAAATTGTTGCAGCCTCCAGCACGATTGCTATGACTAATACACTTATTCATCAAGGGCAAGATGTAGGGATACAAGTTTTCGATCGCTCGAAACTAACGATAGATGGCTGTGAAATCAAGGAACATCAAGATACGCAATTGGTTGTTCATCAAAGTGAGTTGTGGGTGACGGATGCTATCTTTTCTGAAGGAGCAGGGAACGGCCTTTATCTTGGAGAGAGCTCTAAGGCGATGTTGTACGATTGTCAAATTCATCGACATGCGAAGTCGCAATTTTTAATTGATAATAGTAAAGCGGAATTTCGTACTTGTAGGATAGATGATGGGAAGGCGACAGGACTTACAATTGTCAACGAAGCCGATGTATCGATGACAGAATGTAATCTTCAAGAACACCCTCAATTTCACTTTATTGTCGACTCAAGTGGACTAAAGCTCAATCAGTGTATCATTCAGTTTGGGCAGGCGGGTGGTATTTATGGCAATGATTACGCCAAGATTACAATTCACAATACAACCATTCGAGAGCTCAAAAGTCATCATATTTATATCAATAAGGCGCGACTCTTTACTGACAATTGTGATTTTGAACATATTAGCGGGAATGCGATTACTTGTATTGATGCTATTTTTGAAGTAGCGAATAGTAAATTTAACAATTGTTATGAAGGCCCTTATGCAATAGTCTGGTCTGATAAGTCAATGGGGCGCATTGAGCATTGTACAATTGATCAAGCAGAACGTCCATTTTTAGCAATGTCCAATCAATCGTTACTTGAGATGGTGCACACAGATTTAACGGTTGTAAAAACACCGGCGATTGTTCAGGGGAAGAGTCAGTTATTCATCGTGGGCTATACTAACAAGACAAAATGGAAGAAGGATGCAACGTCGAGAATAGTTCATTTGTCAGTCAATACTAGTGACAAGACAAAAGGCGTCATTTTAAAAGAATTAGATGCTTAAATCCAAAATTCGAATGAATTATCAGTATGGAATTTACAAAAACTTAACAAAGTATTACGAGGAATCATATTAATAAAAACAGTGTTGGAACCGAATAAAAGACTAGGATAAGTAGTTTCAATTTTATTTTGAAATTACTTTTTTAATGGGATAAGCGCTGTCATACGAAAGGGTGTATAATGAAGATGACTACAAATAAAGACATTTACTGTCATAGCTCATAGCAGTTTTGTAAACGGTTTCTTATAGTGATTTTTAGGAGGTAGCACAGAATGCTAAAATTCGACAAAAGTGTTTATTGTTTTTATAATAGAGTTAATGAATACCAAGAAATCAATATAGGTACCCCATTGAAAAGTATTATTAAATAACAATCATTTTTTACAGTGGTTAAAATTTTATTACATTTCAACAGATTTTGGATTGATTAAATTCTATGTGTTATCCTATAATCAGTGGAAATAGGCCATAGAATGGTTGGATGAGTTTGCTGTTTGAGAAAAGTGAATAATGATTATGAAATAATAATTGGAGGTGAATAAATATGTTTGGGCTTTCGAAAGAAGAAATTATGTTATTGCTTGAGAAGGTAGGATTAGAAGAAAAGCAAAAAAAAGCAATTGCGAACATCATGTATCTTAATAATGAGCGAATTGAACAACAACTTGCATTTATTATCCACCTAGTAATGGACGAGCGCGAAAGAAACATTTCAGCCAATACATATTTAAATTAATAAATATTACATATCTTTTAATATCTAAAATAAAAGGACTTTTATGATTTGTGTTCCTGTTATAGATCCTTTATTTATCGAAAAAATAAAAATCACAAGTGTGTAAAAAAGCACTTGTGATTTTTTTCTTTTTTTAAATACTAACTATATCTATACACTCGCAAGCTTATATAATCTTAATTTATTATAGTATCATCAATCGAATTCTTTTTATAATTCCTTCGTAAAACAAATAATGCGGTTTGCCTCGGAGAAACCTAATTTAAGATGGACTGCTAAACTTTCGAGATTTTGTATTTCACAATCACTCGCGAATTCTGTACATCCCTTATGTTTAGCCCATTGTTCACAACTCTCAATCAGAAACTTTGCAAAGCCTTTCTGTCGATATTGTTCTTTTACGAAGAGTCCTTCTAAATAGCCGACTGGGCTTGAGTGTGTACCTTCAACATAATCTGTTCGAAGTTGACATTGCGCAAAACCGACTGCTTCATCATCCACATATGCAAGGAAAATCGTAGCGTTTTCAGCATTTATTAGTTGCACCATCTCCTCTTTAAATTCATCTAACGTATGGTTTGGCCAGAGTTGTAGTGCTAATAAAGCTGCTGTTTGAACATCTTCTATATTGGCTTGTTTAATCATATTGAGCCTCCTTTTTTAAAATGGTAAAAATTGAAACTTTTGAATTTTTTAAACGTAAAAATATTAGATATAAAAATACAGGGAGGTTTATATTTTTCAGTAAACATTAATGACCTGATAAAAAGAGCTGAAAATCAAATGTCCCTATCCTTTATATTAGGAATGAATTTGAGCGAAAGCAATAATTCACTGTAAATAAGCAGGAAATTTTTGAAAGTGAAAATAACAAAGGGGCGGTTTTGATATGACGCTTTTACAACGATTAATTGAGCAAGCTAAGAAACCAAGAGGATTCGTGGGATCTTTGATGTTAAGAATTATGAATAAGGCACATAGTGGTATGAATACTTGGCTAATTAGACAAGAAGTAATAAATGATGGCGATATTGTATTAGATATTGGATGTGGGGGTGGAAAAACACTACATTCCTTATCGAAAATTAATCCAGGTGGTAAAATATATGGTATAGACTTTTCTGAGCAATCTGTTAAAGACTCCATCAAAACAAATCAAATGGATGTAGAAAATGGAAAAGTAATCGTGACACAAGCAAGTGTTTCAAATATTCCATACGCAGATCAGTTTTTCGATACGATTACGGCGTTCCAAACGCATTATTTTTGGCCAGACTTAGCAAATGATGTGAAGGAAGTTTTTAGGGTGTTGAAGGAGGATGGGAAGTTTATCATCATTTCAGAACTCTATAAAATTAATTATCATATGAAAGCCTATAAAACAAAACCTGAAATCAAGCAGCTGTTTGAACGTGCTGGGTTTAAAACCGTTACGATTAAAGAAAACACGCAAAAAGGTTGGCTTTGCATAACAGGCATTAAATAATACATAGAAAAAGGAGGATGTTTAAATGACAAGATGTGAATGGGTCAAGCTAGATGAACCTTTATATGTTGACTATCATGATAAGGAGTGGGGGATTCCCGTCTATGATGATAAGCATTTATTTGAGATGCTCTGTCTAGAAGGGGCGCAGGCTGGACTTAGCTGGTGGACAATTCTACAAAAAAGAGAGGGCTACCGGGCAGCTTTTGACCAATTTGATGCTTCGAAAATTATTCTCTATTCTGAGGACAAATTACAGGAGCTTCGTCAGGATCGACGCATCGTTCGTAATAAGCTTAAAATTGCTAGTGTTGTGACGAATGCTAGGGCCTTTCTAGAGATACAAAAGAAATATGGTTCTTTCTCTGAATATATTTGGAGCTTTGTAGATCATCAGCCGATCATTAATGAATGGTCGTCCATAGCAGATGTACCTGCTACAACAGAAATTAGTGAACGGATGAGCAAGCAATTAAAAAAAGATGGCTTTAAATTTGTTGGTAGTACGATTTGCTATTCATTTATGCAGGCAACAGGGATGGTGAATGATCATGTTGTCGATTGTTTTTGTCGTGGTGGGGGGATAGCCAATGAAAATTGATGAAATTAAAGCTCAAATAGTAAGGCAAGCAATGATCTTTGAAACAGGTGGAGTTAGACCTACATATGATCTACTCGAAAGCTGGATTGGCAGTGTAAGATGGTCATTACCAGGGGAACATTTGACTCAGGGATTTCAGCCACTTGCAACATTGTTTTTAACGGACCTTCCTTTTGTGCCCAAATCCCTGCAGCATATTGAACTGCTAACATTATGTATTCATGAAGAAATATTTGATCATTTAATAGAAGATGATCTTAGCCGTTTTTTCGAAATAAGAGCATATACTTCCTTAGAAGGGTTGATCCAGAAAGACTGGCAGCATGATCGCATTCGTGCTTTCCCTCTGATTCCAAAACTTATTGAAAATGATTATCCGACATGGGATGGAGGAGGGATTCCATCTGAAGTGGAGGATGAAATTTTGAGGTTAGAGCACGAGGAGGATGTTGAGTACTTCGATGATATCGTAGAGGAAATATACGCAATTCATAAAATAGGTGGCTATCCAGCTTTTTGCCAAAGTGGTCATGATTATGGAGATGATTTTCCGTTTGTATTACAGATTGCCTCTGATGAGAAAGCGTATTTCAATATCATCGATAACGGAAATTTCTATTTCTTTTTTAATTCAACGTTAAATGAGTGGCGCGTTCATTGTGATTTTTATTAGCCGTAAAAGGGACATCTATGGATGACATGATTAGGAGGAATGAAGATGAGAAGGCATACTTCCGACATAAGAAAAGTTAAGAGGGTGAAGAAAATGGAAAATAAAACAGTTATTAAGAACGGTATTAGTTTTGGCTCGGTATTAGCCATTACTATTTCTTGGAGTGCCAATCATTCGATCATCTGGGCAATCATACATGGTTGTTTAAGTTGGTTGTATGTCATTTATTACGCAATAATAAGATAAAAAATAACAAATATGTGAAATCCTATCAAAGTAACGAAACATTGCATTGTATACATACAATAATGAATGTGTGCTACGTTCATAACTTTTGAGCAATTCGCATAAATAACTAAGTGCTCTTTTTTCAATGAAAAGCTCATATTAAGAAAGATTACAGACATCTTTCCATGTATCGTAGAAGAAAGGTTGATAGGATGACACATCAAGTGACCGCCACAAGCAATATTGATTTAAATGCTACAGGCGTTGATGAAATATTGCAAAATGTAGCGTTTATATTATCTACTTTCGTAATATCTTGCCCTTTTTACAGAGACTTTGGTTTAAAACTAGACACTCTTCCGCCTTTTCAGCTTGTCAAAAGACGTAATACCGCACGTATTTTAGAAAGCATTCAACGTTTCGTGCCACGAGCTATCGTCATAGATGTTGAGTATGTTGGGGATGCTTATGTAGGAAAATTAGAGCCTGTGGTGAAAGTCATCGTAAACGATTAAGGTGTATTTTACCATTGCCTTCCACGAATTTGCCAGGCGATCGATTAGGAAGTCTGGCAAATATGAATTTGAGGTTTTCAATGTGAGACCGGGAAAGTGGGATTCATTATTTAATATGATAAGCGTAGTCTATTAAAAAGATGAAATGGAGAGAATGTATGAGAGGGCTAATAAAAGGTCTTTTTATTTTATTTTCCGTACTAATCATAACTGCAGCTTTGATTAAATATAATCAACCTTCATTTGAAAAACCCATTCAAAAAAATCCCGATACAAATTATAATGAAGAAATTAGTGAAAAATTACAAAATACAAATTTTACAAAAAAAATTATCGTAGCGTTACGAGCTGCTGGCTATTTTCCAGATAGTACGATTGGCTATTTAATTGAATCTCCAAACAATCAAGCAATTACTATACAATTACATAACTTAGATAAAATTGAAAAGAGTACGGAAAGCGAAATCCAACATATCGTCAACAGTATTGCGGAAACGAATGATCTTCAATTGTTTATCGTTACTATCAGACTTATTGATGTTCACTAACATCCTCAATATTGATAGAAAATTTGTGTGCTATAATCAAATGAAGAGGTGATCATGTTGAGGATTTTAGTTTTAGGTGCTACGGGGCGAGTGGGTAGCCACATTGTTTCCTTAGCGTTACAAGATGAACATAGCGTTACTGCTCTCGTTCGTCACCCAAATAAGTTAAAAATAAATGATGAAAATTTACATATTGTACAAGGGAATGTCTTAGAAAAACAAGATATAGAAAATATTATGACAAATGTTGATGTTGTCATTAGTGCGTTAAATACAGATGGCACAAGTACATTAACTGAAAGTATGCCGTTAATTCTTGACTCCATGGAAAAAGAGCGTGTGAACAGAATTATAACTGTTGGAACAGCTGGGATTCTACAAAGTCGACTGACACCAAGTATTTTACGTTATCAATCGAGCGAATCCAAAAGAAAATCAACTTTCGCAGCAGAAGAGCATCATAAAGTCTATCATTTATTGAAGGAATCAGTCACTGATTGGACAATCGTCTGTCCTACATACTTACCTGATGGTGAATATACGGGTACCTATCGTATCGAACGAGACTTTTTACCTGAAGGTGGGACAGAGATATCTGTAGCAGATACCGCGGAGTTTGTCTATAAACAAATTCATAGTAAAGAATTTGTGAAATCGCGTGTAGGCATTGCGTACTGATTTCAGAAGCGGATAATTTTGAAAAAGCCGATAAGGGTGGAAGTGCGTTAATCGAAATGATTAACGCTTTTTATTAAGGTGATTGATTAAGAAGGGTTTTCAGGATATTTATGGAATATGTACACGGAGAAAAGCAATGTTTGAAAGAAATTAAGGAGTGAAGAATATTTCAAATCGTAAAAGAAGTTTCCTTTATTTCGGTACTATCATTTTAGTATGTCTCGATTATGGTGTATTTCTATGGTTGTATCTTCAAGATATAATTGGTGGAATTTCTTATGTTGCAATACTATTCGTTCAGTTCATCGTCTTATTAATTGCTCGCATTTTGCTTAGAAAAAAGCTATATAAAAGAAAAATCACACTCGCTACTTTTATCATGTTCTTGGTGTTTAGTTTCGAAATACCTCTTATATTTTATGAAGGAACTTCGCATGTCGCATACATATACATAGAGCCATTACATGCCAAAGGTACTGACATCTATTTAATAGGGGTAAATAAAATAGAGTTTCAATTTATGGAGAATACACAATCCGTGGAAAATCTATTAAATAAACAGCAAGTTCCTTTTTTAAATGTAGATGAAATTACGAATTCAGTGCGTTATGAGAGCAAAAATCAGCAAATATTAAAATGGCTTCATCTCCAAGAAAATGAAGTAGTTCAAATGAAAGACAACGTAAATCATTATCTAGGTAAAGAAGATGAACGAATAAACGAATTTTTTAAGCAGGATCATATGGATGGCAATAGTGCTGGCTTAGGGCTTGCATTAACAGGACTCATTATGCGAGGCGATGTACAAAACGACGTACCCATTGCAGTGACTGGGGCAATAAGCGAAACAGGTGAGGTATTACCGATAGGGTTACTAAAGGAAAAAATACTAATCGCAGAAAAATCCAGTGTACCTTTCATGATTATTCCTACTAAAAATGCAGAAGAGGCAGCACAAATTCAAAAGGAGCATAATATCAACGTAAAAATTTTGGATGTGTCAAAAATCGATGAAGCTGTGCAATTAATTAATGAGATAAATAATCAAGCAAATGAATGAAATTTACGAAAGATGGCTATAAAAAAATCTACTTGCTTTCTTCTGATAAAGGCGTCAAATGATGTCTTTTTCTTTTTGCCCGGGTGTGAAGTGAATGAACATTGGGAATACCGTCGCTCTGGCCAATCTATCCGTCACTTCGACAGATATATCCGTCGAATAGCCAAATCTTTCCGTCGTTCAGGCTGTAGTATCCGTCCCTTCCTGTCGGTACCGTCGCTCAGGTCAAACTATCCGTCACTTCGACAGATATATCCGTCGTCCAGGCAATTGTATCCGTCACTTTTATATCATTTCTCCTTTAAGTAGCTTGTTCATGTGTAATTAATATTTTGGCAATGTATAAAATAGAAGCCCACAAATGAAAATGAATTCGTTTCATTCATTTGATTTATCGCGGTAGGCTAACATTGTATTCGAGTTCTGTAAATCATACATTATTCTTTGCCATTTTGGTTAATTGTTGATAAATAAAATCTTGATAGTTTTCGTTTCGCCATAAGGCAATAACATCTAATTCTGCTAGTTCTTGAAGGCAGCTTAGTATTAATTCGTATGCGATAAAATAGGCTAAGCGACTAAAACCAAATCGTTTACCTCCATTAATAGAGAACCATTCACGAAACATTGATCTTGCATCTAGCGTTGTTAAATCGCTTAAAAACACATCCGTAATAATTTGTTTATTATTCGTTGCAAATGTTAGCCATTCTAAGTCTTCTTGAAACGCAAAATATTCATCTTTCCTCGCACTTACTACCTTTGTAGAAAAATACGTTGCGCTGCCTTCCTGTAAAAGCCAAGTAAATGGGCTATCCCAGTCTACCATTACCCAATCTATACCGCTTTTTTCGGATAATAAATGGTGTAAAGCGTGCCCAAACTCATGAGCAATAATAATTTGCAAATGGCGGTTTAGTGGGGAGAGTTTCTCTATGCAAAACGCAATTTCCGGTATGATTTGTCGGTAGGTAAAAGCATTGCTTCCATATAAACCTACAATTAGATGTACATCCTTTGTAAAAGTGATACCGTACATCTCTTCATAGTCACTTGCAATAGCACGAATAAACTTAGGCATTTTATCTTTCATTTCAATTAACGCGGGCATCTTTTCTTGGTGCTTTGGAATAGCCGTTTTCATTTTTTCATCTACATTATGGCAATGATATCGAAAGTATTCTTCAAAATGGCTCGAATGCTTTTTAAAATAATCCTTTAAATAATCAATGGTAGGTACATAATTTTGGGTAAAATCTGTAACTGTATCATGAATGAACATTGTCCGTCTCCCTTCTAATCATCCTTCAGATAGAACATAATAACGTTTAACAACACGATCATATTTTACGATTAAAATATCATCACGTTCTTTTACCGTATATATCTTAGCACCGATTGGTAAATGATTAGCTGTACCATTTTTAAAATCCTCAGCTTTAGTGGCATTAAATTTTATCTCACCAATAGATTGTCCTTCATTGAGTTCAAGTTCATCGACCCATTCTATATCGGTCTCTAAAATGTTTCCTTCCCATTGAAAAATATCTGCTTGGTTGTTCAATCTTAAAGTTTCTGCTGCATCAGGCTTTTTAGAAGTAGCAGTGATTCCCGTGACTGTTTCATTACAACCGACTAACAATAAACTAAACAATGCAACAAATAATAAAGAGGTTTTTTTCATCAATATACCACCTTTTCAATTTGGAAAATCGATCAAAATTAATGGGTTTGATTTATGCGAAAAAAATATTAAGAATTTATTTGGTATTACTAATATTACCAGTTATGATCTCGCATTTACAGTTTAATGGAAGAAGTAAATGTAGAATGAATAAAATAGGAATATTGACAAAGTGTATACATTTGTATACACTTTGTATACAATAAAAATGTAATTAATCGTATACAAATATATACATATAGAGGAGGGTAATATGAGAAGTGAAAAAATGAAGGAATTTAGAGAAGAGGGACATCATCGTGGGGGACGCCATAGAGGAAGAGACGGCTCACAACGTGGACCTAAAACTTTCCGACGTGGAAGAGCTATTGCTTTTTTAGAGATGATGAATTTAAAGCGTGCAACGATTAAGCAACAACTAGAACAACCAGAGTTTCAATCGATTCAGCCAATATTAGTCGGTGAATTAAAAGCCATTGATATGGTCATCAATGAGTTCATTCAATTATTTGAAATACATGAAAGTGAAACAATGGATACCCCCGACAGTCAAGAAGACGAAAAATCTTTAAATCATGATGAAGAAGGGAATAATCAGAATGAAAATAATTAATCATTACATTGATTCTGTGTTTTATAAGCAAGACTCTATTTTAGAGGAGGTTATTACATCTATCGAAGAAAACGGAATGCCCGCCATTTCTGTATCGGCTTCCTCTGGAAAGCTTTTAACAATGCTTGTCTCGATGAGTGGCGCTAAAAACATTCTGGAAGTAGGGGCTCTCGGTGGATATAGTGGCATTTGTCTGGCTAGAGGGTTCGGCAATGATGGAACATTAACTTCTCTAGAATTAGAGGAAAAATACGCGCAGCTGGCTTACAGTAATTTAGCGAAGGCAGGTTTTGGTGAACAAGTGACATATATAACGGGACCTGCACTGCAAAGCCTTGAAAAATTGGCGCAAAGTAATGAACGATTCGATTTTTTCTTTATTGATGCTGATAAGGAGAATTATGAAAACTATTTAAATTATTGTATACAGCTTGCAAATCCCGATGCTATGATCGTTTCCGATAATGTTCTTGCGAATGGGAGTGTGGCAGACCCAAATATCCAACCAAAACGTTATACGGAATTAATGAAGAAGTTTAATCTAGCGGTAGCAAACCATCCCCAATTAGAGTCGATTATTCTTCCAATCGGTGATGGTATGACACTTTCAAAAGTGAAGAAGTAAGCACCATTTTGTTATTAGGAGGCACTGACGGACTGCATGTTAGTGCTTTTTTGCTTGTTATATTTTTTTAGCATACAAGTAAAAATTTCCCCTAAGCGTCCTTCAAGAAAAGTCTTTTTTTTACATGATTATCATTTCGTAAAACGATGGCTAAACAAACGGCAATAATTCCCCAAAACAATTGATAAACATAGCACAGCTAAATGAAAAGTTCCCCGTTTAGCTTAAAATAACCTTAAAATAAATAAATAATGTTAATGAATACTTGAATTTTATTTAATTTTTATTTAACATTATTAAAAAGGAGGAGTGTTATGAACCGTGATGAAGTACCAGCTTGGATTTTGTCTTTAGATAAAGAATCTGTTGAATTTATAAGAAAATTTATTATAAATTCTGGGTCTTTAAAGAATATATCTAAAATTTATGGTGTCTCGTATCCGACAGTAAGGACTAAATTAGATACTTTAATTAAAAAAATTGAACTGAATAGCAATACTGAAGACTTGGAATTTGTTAATATGATTAAAAATTTGGTTATTGATGAACGTCTTAGTTTAGAAACGGCAAAAATGATAATTGATAAATATAAAAGCGAAAGGAATGATGAATAATGGATCCAATTTATAAATGGATATTAGCCATTTTAATAGCCATTGTATTAATAGGAATTCAATCTTTTTTATCTAGAAGAACAAACGTTTACTGGGGTGCAATTGTACCTATTCTGTATTTAGTTTTTATTTTCGGATGGTGGTTCAATGGAATAGAAAATGTCACTACATATTCACTCATTAAGGTTGCTGTTGTTGGTTCAGTGTTTTTATTAGGAACTTGGGCAAAAGGAAGGGAATCTCTAAAAAATAAAAGAAAGAAAGAATTAGAAAAAATGAAGTTATATGACATTAATTAATGAATAGAAAATAGAGTGATTAGACTTTTTTTAAGAAATGCTCTTACTATTGCTTATGAAACAATGCAAAAAATATAAGGGCCACATTAGTGACCCTTATTATGGCTAAATTAGGCTTTCATTATGAAGAAATTAAAACTAGTTTTGGGCAATCACTATCCCAAAATTCTAGCATTAACTAATTTTCGTTCCGTTTGGTACAGGCTGATCAGGAGCTAATAAAATCACATCTCCTTCTTCAGGAACGCCGCCAATCACTAAAACTTCAGATTTAAAGCCTGCTACACGACGAGGAGGGAAATTAACGATCGCCACTACTTGTTTATTTATAATTCCTTCTGGCGTATAGCGTTTAGTAATTTGTGCAGAGGATTGCTTGATGCCAAGATCTTCTCCAAAATCAATTTTCATTTTAATAGCAGGAACTCTTGCTTTTGTAAGTTCTTCTGCTTGGATAACAGTACCAATTCTAATATCAAGATTCACAAAGTCTTCTATAGATGCCATAAAAAATACTCCTTACTTTTCAATTTGTATAAACTCTTGTAAATTCTTTTCGATGAAAGTGTTTATTTTTTCTATAGTAGTTGGATAAATATTTTCGAATATTGCATATAGCGATTCAAATGATGCATGGAGTTCATTGTTATCATTTAATTCATCTCGAGTGATTGCAAAATTCTCTAATGTAGTAGGGTGATTATGTCGTTTTAGTTCCTGTTCAATTTTCTCAAGGAGTAAAAGAAAAGGTTCATCATGAAAATACGTAAAACATGATTTGATCGATGCCCAAATTTTAGGCTGAGCCAAGAAATAAGCACTCCACCAATAAAATTCGATTAGAGATTTACTAATATGATTAGAATAAACATTAAACATAAATAATGCTCTTTGGCCTTCCGTAAGTTCCTCATAAAAACGTTCTTTCTCACCGATAGTAGTTTCTTCAGACATTCTTACCTTATAAATCTTAATGAGTGGTTCGAAACACCTTTGACTTAGACTAGAGCTGTTAAACTCAAAATCCTTTTCTTTTACATTTATTATCAAAATAATCACACTCCTTGCCAATAATATAACATTATGGAATTGGAATGTGCAGCGTTATTTACTTACATTTTGGATTGTTAGTGGTTTTATACCAGTTAAAAGTGCAAAATTTAAAGCATTTTTTACTGTAAACCTCAAATAATAAAGAGTAGAAATAATGAAATGCAGGAGGTGAAAACTTGAGGAAATTTTATCTGTTAATTGCATTATGCACATTTGGGCTACTCTTATTTTTTGTAAATGAAAAATCTTTTGCAGACAAGGGTAGGAAATATTACGAAAAAGCAGGGCAGATTTTGTGGGATATTAATACAGATGAAAAAGTGATCGCCTTAACCTTTGATGATGGTCCTCATAAAAAGTACACACCTGACATTTTAGATATTTTAGACAAATATAATGCAAAGGCTACATTCTTTATTGTAGGTGAAAACGCAGAAAAAAACCCTGAGCTGGCTTACCGTATACACGAAGAAGGACATGAACTAGCCATTCACACATATACGCACCCTTTTAGAACTAATGTCTCCAATTTGATGAAAGAAATAAAACAAACGCATGCAACAATTTTTGGTATTACAGGTTATGCTCCTGTGTTATTTAGACCAGTTGAAGGTCAATACACAGATTCGATGATTGATGCAATAGCAAAGGAAGGGTATAAAGTGGTCATGTGGTCATGGCATTTAGATACTTTTGATTGGAAAAGTCCTGGAGAAAAGAAAATTATCAATACGGTTTTAAAAGGTGCAAAGCCTGGAAGTGTTGTGTTATTTCATGACGGCGGTGGAAATCGTGAACAAACAGTGAAAGCATTAGAAAAAATCTTACCAGAGCTAGAAGACCAGGGATATAAATTTGTAACGATTTCAGAGTTGCTGGAGATTCAAAAATTAAGTAAAAAGGATGGAAAATAATATATAGGCAGGGCTCATTTTTTTATATAACCTGGGCCTTGCTTTTTTATTTGAACCTGGTGTATTCGATCCTTGCTAGGTTAGCGGCGCAATTTTATAGTTTGACGGCGTTCTCCAATACATGTTGGCTCTTTGCAAACCTAGCGGCGCAATTTTATGGTTTAGCGGCGTTCTTCCTTCAGTTAGCGGCGCAACTCACACTTTTTGCGGCGAACCCAATATGTGCAGGACAATTTGGCAAAAATTCTTTGCTGTACTTTTTATCGAAAAATAGTATACCTAATGAAAAGTTTTTCATCTAATGGATGCGTTCCCTTTAGAAATTTAATATAATTAGAAAATACAGTATTTTCTAAAAAGGAGGGGAAAAGATGAAACAAATTATTGCATTAGGAGGAGGAGGCTTTTCTATGGAGCCTCATAATCCGTTATTAGATACATATATTTTACAACAATCTAACAAAGCGAATCCTAAAATTTGCTTTGTTCCTACGGCAAGTGGAGATTCAGAAAATTATATATCAAGATTTTATTCCTTTTTTCACTCACAGCCATGTACTCCGTCCCACTTATCACTTTTTTCTCCACCTACTCGGGATTTGGAAAGTTTTGTGTTGGACAAGGATATTATTTATGTAGGGGGAGGCAATACAAAAAACCTTTTAGCTTTATGGAAAGAATGGTCTTTAGATGCCATTTTTAAAACTGCTTGGCATGAGGGAATCGTGTTAACGGGCATTAGTGCTGGCTCAATTTGTTGGTTTGAAGAAGGAATAACAGATTCATTCGGGGAAGATTTAGAGCCGATAAAATGCTTAGGTTTTCTTCCGGGTAGTAACTGTCCTCATTATGATGGAGAAATCCATCGCAGACCAGCATATCACGATTTGATGAAAGCTAAAAAACTCTCATCTGGAATTGCCGCAGATGACGGGGTAGCCGTTCATTTTATCGATCAAGAAATCCATAAAATCATCAGTTCAAAACCTAATGGTAAAGCATATAAGGTCTCCTTGAATCAAGAAATTAATGAGCAAGCGTTACCTGTTGACTATTTAGGAAGTATTTAATAACTTCAAACAAAAAGCTACCTCATGATTTTTTAAGAGAAGTTAATGCTCTCCATAAATTGCTTCTATAGTATTCCTGAGGCGAAGAATTCAGTAGCAAAGACGAAACAAAATATGGTATCAAACATATAATAAGGATAGGGGGATGCTGGGTGAAATATTTATTAATTGGTCTTTTCTTATCACTTTGCGGTGTTTTAATATCGATCATTTTGTGGGGGATGGAAAAGAGTTATTTAGTGTCAGGCACGGTTGGCTGTATCTTTATTGTCATTTCAATGATTTTTTCGGGATCCATGGTTAGTGGGGACAGGATGAGGGCTAACTTTGCTACCGAAACAACAGATCATCGAGACGAACGTAATAAATTTACTTTAAATTCCTTATATATTGCTATACCAAATATTGTTGTGGCGGTTTTATTTTATTATTTAAATAAATGATATTTAATTGGCCGCCGTAGGAGAAGTAAAGCATTTTATGGAACAAAGACCATGATAAAAGTTGAACAATCTGAAATAAAAGGTCACTCGGACAATAGTGACCTTTTTTGTTTTCACTGTAGTATGTTAGGCTGGTTTTTTATCCTACTATTACTAGGTATGTGATATTTAGCAAAAGCGGTTTTGGAAAAGATTAATTGTGACAATGATAAATAGCCTTAACTTTTTCATTAAAGACCTGAATAGAAATTAAAGTATTAAAAAATTTAATACATGAATGTTGCACCAACAATAATTAAAAGGATGAAAAGAACTACAATTAAGGCGAATGCTGAACCAGTACCTCTGCCGCCATAGCCATAACCACCGCCATAGCCACAACCGCCGCCGTAACCGCCGCCATAGCCACCACCGTAGCCTCCGTAACAGCAGTTACCATAATTTCCACCGTAGTATCCCATGAAATATCCCCCCCTTCTACAATCATAGTATGCTTGGGTGTTGAAAGGAGGGGAGGTATTCAACTAGATAATACAGATTTACCGAGTGAGAAAACCCATTGCTTTAGGTGTGGATGAAATAAGGTTGCATTTTTTCCAAAATTCTACTCTTTCATGGTTTAAAAGTCAAAATGCTTCTTCGAAATTTTTATAGAATAATAAAAATGAAACTATTACTCATGTCAATCGTAAAAAATAAGGAAGGCTCTAGGAGGTGTTTTGCTATGTCGGTTATTGGATGGATTGTGCTAACTTTTTCCATTGTATGTTTCTTACCTTTCTTTATCTGGCTTTCTGCTAGTTATTTAAGGTACGGTGATCAATCAAAAAGAAAAAATAACTATTGGTTATTCTTAATGTTAGCTGGATTATTAAATTCTTTGAATTTATTCTTGTTTAAGATTCAAGATACATATTTCTTAGCAGTGATAGTCATTATCATTTTAATGTTTAGCCTATACATGTTTTTAATTGTTCGGAAAGATAAAAGGAAGGTATCGTTTAGATAAATTAACCTAGATAGAATGACTAACAAATCGATTGGTGAAACAGTGACACCATTTGAAAACTATGAAAGAGAATATCCCAAAGCTAGTTTTATACGAAAATAATAAACAGGAAAATGAAAATGCTTAAAAAAAATTCGCTTAATAATCACTAAAAAGTGGAATCTTCTTCTTTTTTCTTAAGAAACAGAGGTTTTACCAAATGCGGAATTACTTACTTTATTTTTTATTATTAATCATAATTTTTATAGCAATGGTGGACACTTGGGGTGAAACGAATAAAACAATTATGTATGGAGTTGCGCTTATAAGTGTTGTTAGCTTAATAATTTTAAAAATCAACAGAAAAAAGTAAAATTTAGCATAGATAAGGGTCACTCGAACCAAAGTGACCCTAAACCACAAACTAGGAGGTACAAAGCTAAGTTAGCTTTATACTATTATTAATATGATTTGGTAGCTATGTTTGTATAGTGAAATGCCTGTGAATGAGATTAAAAAAATAAAATATGCAGGTAAATAAAAGTAATGCATCCACAATGATCACAGACCATAATAGCCTATTTTTCAATATTTATTTACTAAAACATAATTTTCCGCTGAAGTACAGCTTACATATAAGAAGGCTTAATACTTAAAGCTGCTTGTAATACTATGTGTATAAGCTCATAGTCATTAACTACATAAGGAATTTGCTCCGGCTCAACCCAAATGCGGGAAAGCGTTTCATATTCTCGAAGAAATGGGAGACTCTCTTGAATGTCCATGCGATAAAACATTTTTCCGATAAAAGGGTACTTACTTTCAGCGTTGTATAAAGGGTTCTCTTCGTGGCTGACTTCGATGTCTCCTATATAATTGATAGGACCCTTGACATAGCATTCCTCAAATGCCTCTCTATGAAATGCTACTTCAGGTGTTTCTACTTTTTCTATATGACCTCCAGGAAAGTTAAATCCTCTCCCGTCAACATGATCTAACAAAACATTCCCTTGATAAAAACAAACCCCATGTACACTTGTTACTTGCTGTAATTCTCAATCATTTTGCTGAAACAGTAATCACATCGATTGAATAGAGATGGTATAATTTAACGATGCCGTTTCTTTCTCGGTGGAAGGAGTTCGAGAGGAAACATATGATTGTGTAAAAATAAAGGGTAGGGAGGATTAATATGTTAAAAGATTGGACGTTATTTGAGAAAGCATGGTTAATAATTTCAGTAGCAATTATCACATTTTTAGGATTTTTGTGGAACGACACTTTACTAGGAATGATTTCATCTATTGCCGGAATCATCTGTGTGGTATTGGTAGCTAAAGGGAAGATTTCGAGTTATTTGTTCGGCATCATTCAATGTTCAACTTATGGCTATATTTCATATACATATGGACTTTATGGAGAGTCGATGTTAAACCTCTTATTTTTCTTACCATCTCAGTTTATAGGTTTTTATTTATGGTGGAAAAACCGTAAAAATGCTAATCAAATAAACGGGGAAGATGTTTATGCAAAACGCTTAAATCGTAAACAATGGATGTATGTTTTAGTTTTTGTAGTTGTTTCATATATTGGTTATTCGGCATTCCTTGCAAAAGTAGGTGCAAATTTAGCTGGTTTAGATGGATTAGCAGTAGTTCTTTCAGTAGTAGCACAGTTATTGCTAGTGTTACGTTTCGCGGAGCAATGGTTAATGTGGATTATCATTAACGTGATTACTATCACGCTTTGGATTGTTATTTTAGTGCGCAGCGGAGGAAACGATTGGACTTTATTAGCAATGTGGGTAGCCTTCTTAATTAATTCTATTTACGGATATGTTAACTGGCTACGTATTAGTAAAGTCGAGGGGAATGAGGCGCAATGAATTACGGCGTACAAGTAAACGAGTATGAGGGAAAGACAATAGGCTATTATGGAGGGAAGTTTCTGCCTTTCCATTACGGCCATTTAGATTGCATATTAAAAGCACAGTCTATGGTAGATATTCTATTTGTAGTTGTAGGATATGATGTCCTTCACGACGGTAAAATCTGTGAAGGTACTAAATTTGAACATGTAAATCATCGAGTACGGGAGCGTTGGATTACGAAGGAGTTAAAGGAATTCAAAAATATTAGGGTATTGTCACAATATGAAAGACGATCAGATGAATACATGAATGACACTTCTATTGAGCAATCGTATACGGAACTTCTAAATAAAATCGGCGGAAAGATCGACATTGTATTTAGTAGTGAGAAAGAATATGACGTTTACTTTGAGAGATACCTTCCTGGCATTCAACACGTAGTTTTAGATGAAGGTAGAACTGACCGACCTATTTCAGCTACGCAAATTCGGTATGAAGGAGTGTATGCCAAGTGGAACTTTCTGCCGAAGTCAGTACAAGAATATTACACAAAACGGGTAGCGATTTGTGGTATTGAATCAGTTGGAAAGTCGCATTTAACAAAAATGCTAGCGAAGCATTTTCATACGAATTATGTTGGGGAGTATGGACGATCTTATTATGATGAAATAAACGGTTTTCAAGACATTTCACACCCTAACGATTATATAGATATTGCAGTAGGGCATTGTCATTTAATCAATGATGCTAGTAAAAAATCTAACAAACTGTTATTGGTAGATACAGACCTTTCTTACACTCAATTCTTTCATTTCTTAGAGAACGAGCGTTACAACAAGGTGATTGATGAATTAATTAGAGCAAAAGCTGAAGGAATTGCAAAATATATTTATATCGAACCGCATAACTTTCATGAGTTAGACGGTACTCGTAGACATTTAACGAAAGAAGAACGTCATTCGCGAAATAATTTACTTAAAACGCTTTACGACTATTACGAAATCGAATTAGTAATTGTCGATGAGGAGGACAGAAATAAGCGTTTCGAAAAATGCGTTGAGGCGATTACAAACCTGTTTTAATGAATGGTGATTCGAATAAACTAGTTTACAACTAAACAAAAATACAAAAAGAGTCACATTTAACTAAGTGTGGCTTTTTTTTATGCATTTACTAACTAGTAGTGGAAGCTTTCTTAATATTAGTCGATTAAGGTGCTGCTATATTTGACATCCAGTTTACGCAACGAAAGAGGTGGTACTATGCAATTAACAGATGGTACATGGACATTTGATTCTGAAGAAATCGATGAAGCCGCAAAGAAATTACAACGAGATGAGCAGGAGCGGGAAATGCTAAATGCTTTTGCTCGGTATGCTTACCTTCGTTACAAGCAGATTCGGGATTGTGTAAATCCTCGTAAATGTAAATACATGAGAATTGATCAAGTACGTGAACAATTAAAATCACCCGCTAAACTACGAAAAGTGAGCACCCTATTTACGATTTCAGAAGAAGAAGTGCTATACATTGTAGATTTTGTGAAAAAGTATTTGAAGTATGTGAAATAAATCAAAAAACTCCCGGTCAATCATTTTAACCGGGAGCGTATCATTTTATTTAATCAGGGTTCATCACTTAAGTGCCAGATTAATTCTTCATGTAGTTCATTGACTTTGAGGGATTGTTTCACGGGATAGCAAATGAGTTTCTTCCATAAATAATTCTAAAAAGTTCATCGCATACTTTGCTAAATAGCGATCTTTTGGCCAAACAATATTCGCATTGGATTGGATATTACAATTGGCAAAATTAATAATTCTAATATCTCTAATTGAAAATTTTTCGAGACTTGCTTTTGGTAAAATCGTTACCCCCAATCCTTCACTTATTAAGGAAATGACCATTGCAATATCAATACATTCACAAATAATATTAGGCTCAAAACCATGACTTTTAAATTCATCGATAATAATGCGAAACGTATTACAACTACGATGACGATAAAAAGAAAGAAACGGTAAGTTTTTTAAATCTTCCATACGAATTGGGTTCGGTAAATTCCATTTTGCAGGAGTGGCAAGTACAAACTCCTTAAATTCTAAATCTATCGAAGAGAAATTTTCATCTTCAATTGGTTGCTGCAGTACAGCTAAATCGATTTCTTTACTTAAAAGACTTTTCGTTAAGAAAAATGTATCTCCTTCAATAATCTTGAAGCATAAATTAGGGTATCTTTCGCGCATCAGCTTAATTTTTTCAGGTAGGTAAGATAAACAAGTTTGATCTGCGCCAATCGATAATACCCCCTTTAGCCCTTCACCAACTTCTTTTATTTCCAAAATCGTATCTTCAAAATTAGCTAATAATGCTTTTCCTTTTTCATATAAAATTTTTCCTGGTTCAGTAAGCTCTAATGTTCTACCATTTCGATCCAGTAGTTTACAATTTAATTCTTTCTCCATAAATTTCAATTGATTGCTAAGTGGTGGTTGTGCCATATGCAATCTTTTGGCGGCTTTCGTAATTTGTTTTTCTTCAACAATTGTAATGAAATAATTTAATTGTCTTAAATCCATTACTCTCTCACCCCTATACTTAAAATTAAATAGTTTATGCAATTTGTATACTTCATCTGTATAGTAACACTTTTTCGAGTATTTTCGTAATATTTGTTAGACATTTCTGGCTTTTTGGATAAATAATCCGCAAAATCACAGAATTAATAAGGGTTTTGCGGATTTTTAAATAGTGTGTTTTTTATGTAATTTATATAACAATAAAAGTACGGATATACCTAAAACGTATATATATGAATTTTTTATATATATTTTTAGTATTTATCATTTATTAAAATACATGTTATTCTTTTGAATAATCGAAATCTGAAAATTCTGCCTAATGTAGCTGATAAGCTTCAATAATCTAATTTTATCTTATTATTTAAGCAAAATAATATATTGCAGATATCATCAAAGGTTTTTATTTTCGTTAGAGAGGCTATACATACCGTCATTTTAAAAGGGGATGCGGTTTTATAGGAATAAAAAATTTTTAAGGGGTGTAGGATTTATGAAAAAGACTTTATTGTCTCTATTCCTATTGATGGGGGCACTATTGCTTGTGGCCTGTAGTTCATCTTCGGGGAAAGGTGATGCATCTTCCGCCAGTACAGGTTCTGAAGCATCAGCTAATTCAATCAAAATTGCTGGAATCTTCTCAGCATCTGGTGGGGCAGCTGCTCTAGGGGAACCAGAAATGCAAACGTTGAAGATGTTAGTCGATCAAAAAAATGAGGATGGGGGCATTAACGGTCGAAAAATTGATTTAGTCACTTATGATGACAAATCTGACCAAAATGAAGCCATTCTTTCGATGAAAAAAGCATTAACGCAAGACAAGGTATCGATTGTTATCGGAGGGACAACAAGTGGCAACTCATTAGCGATGTTACCTTTGGCAGAGCAAAATCAAGTGCCTTACATTTCTGTTGCTGCCAGCAAACAAATTTACATGAATGAAAATGGACAAGCACGCAAATGGGTATTCAAAATGCCACAAGATGATCAACAAGCTGTGGAGCGAATTTTACAATATTTAAAAGATAATAACTTAACGAAAGTTGCCTGGTTAAACGTTGCGAATTCTTTTGGAACTGGTGGTCACGAAGAATTTGTTAAACACATGGAAAATTACGGTGTGAAATCAGTAATTGAAGATGAATTTGAAGCGACAGTCACAGATGCAAAACCACTGTTAACTCGTGTGAAAAAAGCAAATCCTGATGCAATAATTGTATGGGGAACCGTACAAGAGTCAGCGGTTGTCATTAAAAATATTCGTGAATTATCACTTGATTTACCAGTTCTTGCAAGTCATGGTGTTGCAACGGGTCAATTTATCGAAGTAGCTGGTGAGGCAGCAAACGATGTGGTGTTGCCAACTGGTAAATTATTAATTGCGGACAAATTAGAAGATTCAAATCCACAAAAAGAATTATTATCAGCGTATAACGAAGCTTTCACAGCAAAATACAATAAACCAGCAAGTACATTTGGTGCGTATGCAGCAGATGGTTTCTCGATAGCTACGAAAGCAATTGAAGCAAAAGGCGGTGATAGCGCTGCACTTCGAGATTACATTGAGCAAGAACTAGGTGAATATATAGGCTTGACAGGTACATTTAACATTACTGCGGATAATCATATGGGATTGAGTCCGGATAGTTTTGCTATGGTACGAATTGTTGATGGAAAGTGGACTTTAGAAGACAAATAAATGGTTAATCAACACACCTCAATAAAATACAAATTTAGTGAACAGTGGTGTCTCTCCATCACTGTTCATTAAATTATTAGCTTAGTAATCCCGAAATGAATGGAGTGAACGACATATGGAAACATTTTCTCAAATGTTGCAATTATTATTTTCAGGCTTAACTATAGGAGCCATTTATGCATTGATTGCGGTTGGATTTGTCATTATTTATAACGTGACAGGCATCCTTAATTTTGCACAAGGTGAATTTGCTATGTTTGGTGCTTTAATTAGTATTTCACTGGTGAAAGCTAATCTACCATTATGGTTAGCTATTATTTTAAGTATCGTCATTGTGGCAGCAATTGGTGCTGTATTTGAACGAACAGCAATTCATACAGCGCGTAAATCATCCATGACAACACTCATAATCATTACAATTGGTGTATCCATTGCATTTCGAGGTATTGCGATTTTAATTTGGGGAACACAGGCCCAAACATTACCGCCGTTTACGGATAATACACCTATAAAATTTTTAGAAGCTGTATTGCTTCCGCAAAATTTATGGGCAATTGGTCTATCAATCGTTATTCTAATCGTAATGATGTACTTCTTTAACTTTACATTTACTGGGAAATCATTAACGGCTTGTGTTGTAAATCCATTTGCTGCACGCCTAATGGGGATCAACCCAAATAAAATGTCATTGCTTGCTGTTGTAGTAAGTGCTGGTGTGGGGGCTTTAGCGGGTACAGTTATCGCACCGATTTCCGGTGCTTCCTACGATATGGGGATGATGCTTGGCATAAAAGCGTTTGTAGCAGCAGTCGTTGGTGGCTTAACAAATGCTCCAGCTGCAATTGCTGGCGCCTTTCTAATTGGAATTATTGAAGCATTTACAGAGGGGTTATGGTCATCTGGATTAAAAGATGTAGTGAGTTTCTCTTTATTGCTTTTAATTTTGTTTATAAAACCAGAAGGCCTATTTGCGAAAGCTTCTGGAAAACGTGTATAGGGAGGTTACAACTATGAACAAAAAAAGCTTAAAGCTTATCTATAATAACAGCTTAGTTGGACCAAGTATTTTTTTCGCACTATTATTTTGTATCCCACTAGTTGGATCAAATTATACACTCGCTATTTTTACGATGATTGGTTTTTATGCATTAATATGTATTGGTTTAACGATGCTAACAGGCTATGCGGGACAAATTTCACTAGGGCATGCGGCCTTCTATGGAATTGGTGCCTACACGTCTGCTTATATGACAGCTACATTAGGGTTTTCTCCCTGGCTAGCAATATTGGTAGGAGCGCTCATTTCTGCGCTTGTTGCATTATTAATCGGAATTCCTACCTTTAAGTTGAAAGGCTATTATTTAGCATTAGCAACTCTAGGATTTGGAATTATTGTTTACACAGCATTTAAAGAATTAACATCCATTACAGGTGGCTCGAATGGCTTCTTTGGGATACCGTCTATTCATTTATTCGGCTTTGAATTCGTTACAGATCAAAGTTATTTTTATCTTATTTGGCTATTTGTTTTTATGGCACTTGTTTTTTCACGGAATATTATACACTCAAGAATCGGGCGTGGCCTACGTTCGATTGAGGGAAGTGAGATTGCAGCAGATGCCGTTGGTGTAAATTTAATGAAATATAAATTACAAATTTTTGTGACAAGTGCTATTTTCACCTCTATTTCAGGTTCGTTATTAGCACACTATGTTTCATTTATTAATCCAAATTTATTCACAGCGAATACCTCCATTTATTTATTAATAATGGTTATTATCGGTGGATTAAATAATATTTGGGGTGCCATAGTCGGTTCAGCTGCTTACGTTTTACTTGGAGAATTATTAAAACATTTTGTGCCAGTTTTCTTCCCTAACATTGGTGGGGAATTCGAAATCGTATTTTTCGGTTTATTACTAGTCTTAACATTGATTTATATGCCTAATGGCTTAGTTCCTCAATTTATGAAAATTGCCAGAAAGCTTAAGAAGAAAGAACGCCATGCATCGATTGCGTTCACAATTGATACGCAAGCTACAGGGGGGAAAGCAAATGACTAACAAAGAACTTATCTTAAGTGTCGAAAACTTAACGAAAGTATTTGGAGGAGTTGTTGCGGTAGATAATGTGTCCTTCACGATTAATAAAGGAGAAATATTCGCAGTTATTGGTCCTAACGGTGCAGGGAAAACAACACTTTTCAATATGATAACAGGGGTCTTGCCAAGTTCATCAGGAAATGTCTATTTCCAAGGCAAGCGGTTAACAAGCAAAAAGCCTTATCAAATAGCACAAGCAGGTGTTACAAGAACATTTCAGAACCTGGAAGTTTTCGATAATATGACCGTTATCGAGAATGTCATGACCGGTGCTCATATTGCGATGAAAACAAATATTTTAACGGCTGGGTTACGCTTACCAACTGTAGTGAAAGAAGAAGTAGATACGATGGAAAGAGCATTACAATGTTTAAAAGATGTAGGTATTGCTGAGTTTGCCTATGAAATGGCAGATAAATTACCTTATGGCAGCCAACGACTTCTTGAAATTGCACGTGCGGCAATCTCTAAACCTCAATTGATTTTATTAGATGAACCGATGGCGGGCCTAAATGCTGAGGAATCAAGGCAATTAGTAGAAGTCATATTAAGAATGCGCGCTGAAGGAATGACTTTTTTATTCGTCGAGCATGATATGGAAACCGTTATGTCTATTTCAGATCGTTTAGTTGTTGTAGATAACGGGGTCAAAATTGGAGAAGGTACGCCAGAAGAGATTTACAAAAATCCAAAGGTTGTGGCAGCGTACTTAGGCGATGATGAAGCGGAAGAAGGTGCGGTCTATGCTTAAAGTCGAAAATTTACATACTTATCACGGGCATTTACATGTTCTTGATGGTATTGACTTTGAACTAGTAGAAGGAGAGTTATTATCGATTGTTGGATCAAATGGTGCGGGGAAAAGTACACTCCTCGGCACATTAGCGGGTGTGTATTCACCGAGTGAAGGAAAAATTGAATACAAAGGAATAGATATTACGAAAGACGGAGTACAAAAGACAGTTGCCAATGGGATATGTTTAGTGCCAGAGCGAAGACAGATTTTTTCTGCATTATCTGTTAAGGACAATTTGATGCTCGGTGCTTATCATCGCTATAGTAGAGATAAAAAAACGGTTCATCGAGACTACGAGGAGATTGTAGAGTTATTTCCCCGCTTAAAGCAAATGCTTAATCGCCCAGGAGGTTTACTTTCAGGTGGAGAACAGCAAATGGTGGCAATTGGGCGAGGTTTAATGGCCAACCCCAAAGTTTTGATGCTTGATGAGCCATCATTAGGACTCGCTCCTTTAATCGTCAAAGACATTATGAATATTTTACGTAGATTGTGTGATGAACGAGGTGTCACGATTATTTTGGTAGAGCAAAATGTAAAAGCTGCTTTGAAGGTGGCTGATCGTGCCTGCGTGTTAGCTCATGGGAAGATGGCCATTTCAGGTACAGCACAAGAGCTGTTGAATGATCCGAAAATCCAAGAAGCGTACTTCGGTAAACCTCATACAACGTCGAAAAATATTATGCAGGTATAAAATAACTTCATCGAGATTCCTCCTTGTTGTAACAAGTGAGGGATTTTACTATGTCAAAAAAATGTGAGAAACCCCTTGATCGGAGGTCACTCACATCTCTTTCCGTTATTCGATGAAACTTTCGTTTTTACGATAAACCATAGCTTCCATTGTGGCACATAATTCATCGTTGCTCCAAACATGAATCCGATACCAGGCTAAACGGTGCGTTTTTTTTACCTCTTCTGCGACAGCGGTTAGTTGCTGTCCTGCCAAACCTGCGCTCATGTAATGTATGGTATTCGTAACACCGACAGCCGTCTTACCGTAAGAATTACTAGCCGCTGCAAATGCGTAGTCAGCTAAAGAAAAAATAATGCCTCCATGTACAGTACCATGTGTATTGAGCATATGAGGTTTTGGAAAAAGTGTCACTTTTGCAAAGCCAGCTTTTAATTCAACTAATTCTATCCCTAAATAATTCGCGTATGGCTCCTTTGATAAAGCTTGAAAAATTTCATCATAATATTTTTCGTGTTGTTGTGACTCAGTTAATGTCAATGTAAATCCCCCTTTGTAAATAAAAATGTGTTCATCATTCATGAATAAGTAAAATTCTGCATACAAAATAAAAACGAATGAAATAAAAGTGATATGCAAAATCAATTTAACACCTATTTTGGGGAAAGTAAACGTATTATTATAGTTTTGCGTAATTATTTTGAGTTTTCTGTCTATTTTGTGTTTTTATTTAAATATCTCTTATTAATAGTGGACTAGAAGGGGAACTTTACAGGTTGCTTTTTGTGTTTATGAATAAATAGTATTCAAGATAAAACGTTTATAGACGACTAATTAATCAACTATAACCAGAAAAAATAAAATATATTGACAATTCGGACAAATTTGTTTTATCTTAATATTAATTACGAAATTAAAACTCTCGTAATTAATTTGTTATATTTGATGTATTGTAATAGCATAAAGGGGGCTAGGAAAATGTATCATCTAGAAATAGAAACAGCTTCAAGGGGAGAAATGGCAAGAATTCAGCTAGAGCGATTAAAAGCAACAGTTGAAAAAGTTTATAACAATACACCATTCTACAAGGAACAGTTTGATCAGCTTGGCGTTAAACCGGCTGATATTGAAAGTTTAGAAGATATTCGCAAATTGCCATTTACTAATAAAGTAAATCTACGTGAGCAATATCCATTTAAACTTTTTGCAGTACCGATGGATGATGTAGTCCGCATTCACGGTTCTTCGGGAACTAGTGGAAAACCAACAATTGTTGGTTATACAAAAAATGATATTGAGATGTGGTCGGGACTTTTAGCTCGCGCTATTGTTACCGCAGGGGGACGTAAATCAGATATTTTTCATAATGCTTATGGCTATGGTCTATTTACTGGTGGGATGGGTTTACACTACGGAGCGGAAACTTTAGGAGCAGCAGTTGTACCGGTTTCAGGTGGTAATACAGAACGTCAAATTACATTAATTGAAGATTTTAAACCACGAGGCATCGCGGGTACACCTTCTTATATTTTAACCATCGCTGAAAAGATGGAGGAAATGGGAATTGATCCAGCAGCGAACGGGATTGAATATGGAATTTTTGGGGCAGAGCCTTGGTCAGAGGAAATGCGCCGTGCCATTGAGGATAAATTTAAAATTCGCGCAATGGATATTTATGGTTTAAGTGAAGTGCTAGGTCCAGGCGTATCAATTGAATGCTACGAAGCTCAAAATGGTTTACATATAGCAGAGGATCATTTTTTAGTAGAAGTTATCGATCCTGATACATTAGAGCCTGTAACCGATGGAGAAGACGGAGAATTGGTTATCACAAGTTTAACGAAGGAAGCGCTACCAATTATTCGATATCGTACAGGTGATATTACATCGATTACACGTGAAAAATGTAAATGTGGACGTACAACAATGCGTATGGCACGTGTTAAGGGACGTACAGATGACATGCTGATTATTCGAGGAGTCAATATTTTCCCATCTGAAATTGAGCGTGAGTTATTGCAAATTGAAGGGTTAGCACCTCATTATCAAATCCATTTATTGAAAAAAGGAAATATGGATGCGATCGAACTTCATGTTGAGTTAACACCGAAGTTATACGAAAAAGTAGGAGGTGACCTAAGCCATCCTCTAATACAATTGTTAATGAAGGAAATCAAGCACGATTTAAAAAATGCATGTTTAATTTCTGTTAGTCTTGTCATTGAAAATATTGGTTCTATTCCACGCTCTGAAGGAAAAGCAATTCGTGTCATTGATAGAAGAATGGAACATAAGGAGGTTCTTCAATGATTGATACTGAGCTAATAAAAGATGTGACCATTATAGGTGGGGGACCCGTTGGTATGTTTGCTGCCTTCTATGGTGGTATGCGAGGCATGAGCGTCAAAATTCTCGAAAGCCTTCCTCAACTGGGTGGCCAGTTAGCTGCTCTTTATCCAGAAAAATATATTTATGATATTGCGGGCTTTCCAAAAATTCGTGCACAAGATCTTATCAATAATTTAAAAGAACAAATGAATATTTTCCCAGTGGATGTCTGTACGAATGAATCTGTACAAACAATCGAAAAAGATGCAAACGGTATTTTTAAGCTTAAAACGACTACGGGTACTCATTATTCACGTACAATACTGATTACTGCCGGAAACGGTGCGTTTAAAGTTCGTACGCTTGAATTTGAAGGGGAAGAAAAGTATGCAGAATGTAATTTGCATTACTTCATTAATGATCTCAATGCTTTTAAAGACCGAAACGTGATGGTTTTTGGTGGCGGTGATTCAGCAGTAGATTGGGCAATGATGCTAGAACCAATTGCTAAAAAGGTCTCTATTGTCCATAGACGAGATAAATTCCGTGCACATGAGCATAGCGTAGAAAAGTTAATGCAATCATCGGTTGAGGTGATCACACCTTATGTACCTGAAGAACTTATAGGGGAAGATTGCATTACACAAGTTAAATTAAAACATGCAAAAGATGAAACACAACAACCAATCTATGGAGTCGATGATATAATCGTGAATTTTGGTTTTGTTTCCTCTTTAGGTGCCATTAAAGATTGGGGCTTAGAAATTAACAAAAACTCCATCGTCGTTAATTCACGCATGGAAACTAACATTCCGGGTATTTATGCGGCAGGTGATATTTGCACATATGAAGGGAAAGTAAAGTTAATTGTTAGTGGGTTTGGAGAGGCGCCTACTGCTATTAGTAACGCAAAAGTATACATTGATCCAACATCTAAAGTGCAGCCGTTGCATAGTACGAGTCTAATGGAGGAAAAAAAGAAACAAATTACTTAACGCTATAGGTTTGTGAAAGGAATGAGTATATGCCGAAATTCACTAGAGTAGATCAAGATACATGTATTGCTTGTGGGGCATGTGGCGCATCGGCTCCGGATATTTTTGACTATAATGACGAAGGAATAGCCTTTGTTATTTTAGACAATAACAAAGGTTCTAAAGAAGTTCCGATAGATTTATATGATGATTTAGAGGATGCAATGGAAGGCTGTCCAACAGAATCAATTAAAGTAGCAAACGATAATAAAATCTTGTTGGAAGTGTGATTTTTTTTGCCCTCCAACATAACATAATGGTAACGGTTATCGGGAAAAGGTTATATAAGGAGGCTTTTATTATGAGTGTCGTTACACAATTGTCTGAACAAGAATTACAAGAGCAATTCGAGGCGCGGATTGCTGCGGGTGAAAAGATTGAAGTAGACGATTGGATGCCAGAAGAATATCGCTTGGCACTAATCAAATTAATTTCGATGCATGGTATTAGTGAAATTATGGGTGCTCTTCCTGAGAAAGAGTGGGTTCCGAAAGCACCGACTTTATATCGAAAGCTAGGCATTATGGCAAAGGTTCAAGATGAGATGGGGCATGGTCAATTATTATTACGCGTAGCAGAGGATTTGCTTAAACCATATGGTAAAAATCGCGGCGATTTAATGATTGATTTATTCGAAGGACGTCTAAAGTTCCACAACGTATTCCATATGGAAACAAAATCATGGGGGGATGCGGGGTTGATTGGCTGGCTTGTTGACGGTTCGGCCATTATTTCACAAACCAACATGTTAGGTTCTTCATACGGACCTTATGCGCGTGCATTACAACGTATATGTGCAGAAGAAGTATTCCATGCACAACACGGTGAAGCCATTATTATGGCTCTGGTAGAGGGGACACCTGAGCAGCGTGCACTTGTACAAGATGCGTTAAATCGCTGGTGGGAATCACTATTATTTTTCTTTGGTCCAGCTTCAAAGGACACAACAGGTACAAGCAAACAAGATATAACCATTAAATATAAAATTCGTGTCCAAACGAATGAAGAGCTACGCCAAAGCTTTTTATCTAAATACATTCCTCGTATTCAATCGATAGGCTTGACAGTGCCAGATCCAACTTTGCACTTTGATGAAGCACAAAATAAATGGATATACCAAGAGCCAAACTGGGAAATTTTTAAAAAAATCCAACGCAACGAAGGTCCATGTTCACAAGAACGCTTAGCTCTTCGCCGTTCATCCTATGAAAATAACGCTTGGGTACGGGAAGCATTAACCGCACTAGTAAATTAACTCTTTAGAGAGGAGGATCATCGTGGAAAAGCAATCTTTCTATCAAGAATTTGAAGTATTTAGCAAACGAACACCAACATCAAATTTTCAACATCAGTTTAGCCTTTTAGCACCGAATGGAGAAATGGCGTTAGTTATGGCACAGGAAAACTTTATGCGTCGTGAGCCTGTGGTAGACATTTGGGTAGTGAATCGTAAACATTTACACGGTCTAACCCAAGTCAATAAACAAGCGCTGCAGCGACTAGACAATAAAGATTACCGTACAACAAAAGGCTACGGCTATTTAAAGAAAAAATGGCGTCACTATGAACAAGTCATGCTAGACGAAAAAGAAATTCTATCTTGGGGCGGGGGAGGGAAAAAAGATGACAAATGAAATAACGCCTGAATATAAAAAGGCAGTCCTTACAGTACTTTATCAATTAGCGGATGACGATTACTTATTTTCCTATCGTGGCTCTGAGTGGCTTGGGCTGGCGCCGCATATTGAGGAAGATGTAGCATTCTCCTCCATAACACAAGACACAATGGGACACGCAAAATTATATTATACGCTTTTAGAAGAGCTTGGCGAAGGTTCTGCAGATTCATTAGCCCAGCTACGACCGAAAGAGGAGCGTTGTAACAGTCTACTTGTAGAACGCCCGAATGGAGAAGGTTACTACAAAGAAGCACCGAATTATGATTGGGGATACGCAGTTGCGCGTAATTATATCTATACAACGGCGAAAAAAGCGAAGATTGATGCACTCAAAGCAAGCAGCTATGCACCCATCAGAGAAGTGGCTGTGAAAATAAGTACCGAACTTTATTATCATCAAATGCACTGGACAACGTGGTTTACGCAACTATGTACAGCAACAGAAGAATCACGTTCCCGTATGATGAAAGCATTACAAGAAGTAATAAAAGATGCCGGTGATTTATTGTCATTTGGCAAATCAGTTAAGCATATTACAGCATGTGAATTAATAGAATCAGAAGTGGCTATAAAAGAGCGTTGGCTAGCCATTGTAACACCAACTTTTGAAGCGGTGGAAATCGCTATACCTGTATTACCTGATCCGATCATTAATGGTCGCGACGGGCAACATACTGATGATTTAACTTCGGCTATTGAGACAATGTCAGAGGTGTATCGATCAGATTTGGCGGCAAGCTGGTAACGATCTATTGCAAAAAAGGAGGATAACGATGGCAACTACGGGTCTGCACGAAGCACACATCTATGAAGTACTCGATGCAGTGAAGGACCCTGAAATTGATACGGTGAGTATTATTGACCTTGGCATGATTGAGCGTGTGCAAGTGAATGATGGTCATATCCGTATTGAAGTGCTACCAACATTTTCAGGATGTCCTGCATTGACAATTATTCAACAAAATATAAAAAAAGCAGTCGAACAACTAGATGGCGTTCGGGAAGTGAGTGTCGTGTTTATCAATCATCCTACTTGGACTTCTGATCGTGTAACAGAAAAGGGACGAGAAGGACTAAAGAAATTCGGTATTGCACCACCACCTCGTTTTTTAAAAGAAGACGGCTCTTGGCATGTAGATTGCCCTTACTGTGGCTCTACCTATGTCACGCTAGAAAATATTTTTGGTCCAACAGCTTGTCGTAGTATTTTATATTGCAAAAGCTGTAAAAATCCATTTGAAGCAATGAAAATAATTTCTACTTCCATGTAGACAAAGGAGCGTATTTTAAGATGGCTAAATTAATCGCGTTATATAAACACCCTGTTGATAAAGAGGCATTTGATGAGCATTACGAAAAAGTTCATACGCCAATTACTGCGAAAATACCAGGTTTGCGTGAAATGAAAGTAACGAAATTTAATTCAACTCCGATGGGAACAGAAACACCGTATTACTTAATGTGTGAAATGACCTATGATAGCCCAGAAGATTTAAAGAATGGACTAAGGTCACCAGAAGGGAAAGCGTCGGGCAAAGATTTAATGAGCTTTGCAAGTGATATCGTCACATTAATCATCGGTGAAGATGCATAATGACAGCATTCACATTTATTGAAGTAACGATTGACAGTGGGATAGGGTTTATTAACTTAAACCGTCCTCGCCAATACAATTCATTAAATCGTGCCATGGTACGGGAAATTATGCAGGCGATGGAATTGTTTGACCGTGACGAAGGCGTACAGGTCATCGTTTTAGCCGGAAATGGAAAAGCGTTTTCATCCGGTGCAGATATTGATGAAATGGTCGCAGACAACACGGTGCGTTTAGAACTTTTAAATCAATTCGCTGATTGGGATCGTATAGGGCAAATTAAAAAGCCTATTATCGGTAGTGTGAAAGGATTCGTTTTCGGAGGTGGCTTTGAATTAGCCCTTTGTTGTGATGTATTAATCGCAGCAGAGGGCACAGAATTTAGCTTCCCTGAAATAAACCTAGGGGTTATGCCGGGTGCGGGCGGTACTCAGCGCTTAACTAAATTAGTAGGGCGAACGAAAGCATTAGAGTGGATTTGGAGCGCAGCAAGGATTACTGCTGATGAAGCGCTCGCATATGGCATTATCAACAAGGTAGTACAACCAGAGATATTAATAGAAGAAACACATAAAACAGCGACACTGCTCGCACAAAAGCCAGCTCTCGCTTTACGTCTTATTAAAGAAGCTGTTAACAAAGCTGTCGACTACTCGCTTTATGAAGGTATGCAGTTTGAACGAAAAAATTTCTATTTATTATTCTCTTCAGAAGATCAAAAAGAAGGCATGCAAGCATTTGTTGAAAAACGTCAACCGAACTTTAAGGGGAGATAATTATGTTTGAAACTATAAAATACGAACTAAAAGAATCCATAGCTTATATTTCATTAAATCGTCCCGACACATTAAATGCATTCACTGCACAGATGAATCATGAAATACGTACTGCCGTCAAACAAGCATCATTAAATGATGAAGTACGTTGTATTGTACTTCGTGGTGAAGGACGCGCATTTTGTTCAGGACAAGATCTTTCAGCTATTGGCGAAGATATGAAACTTGGTGATATTTTAACAGATAACTATGGTCCGATGGTTCAACAGTTACATAGCTGTGAAAAACCGATTATCGCAGCTGTGAATGGTGCAGCTGCAGGTGCTGGCTTTAGTTTAGCGCTTGCTGCAGACTTCCGTGTAATGTCGGAAAAATCATTCTTTATGAATGCCTTTATCCACGTAGGGCTGATTCCTGATTCTGGGAATCTTTACTACTTAAAACGATTAGTTGGCGATGCTAAAGCACTTGAAATTTCAATACTCGGTCAACGTATTAAAGCACAGGAAGCCAAACAATTAGGTTTAACAACTGCTGTCTATAGCAATGAAACATTTGAAGATGACGTTCATTCATTCGCGCAACAGATTGTCCAGTTACCGACAAAAGCAATCGGCCTTATTAAACGTAATATCAAGGCAGCAGAACACTTAAAGTTCGAAGATTTCCTTGTTTATGAAGCACAAAGCCAAAGTATTGCTGGAGCGACAGATGATCATCAAGAAGGTATGAAAGCATTTGCAGAAAAAAGACAGCCTCAATTTAATGGACAATAAAAAGGAGTGAATGATAATGACACAACAAGTACAAGAGAAAGTATTAGTGAAACGCGATTTTTATCATTTAATTATTAATGGCGAAAAGGTAGAGAGCAGTAATGGTGAGACATTCCAAACGATAAATCCTGCGACAGGTGAAGTCGTAGCGACTGTCGCAAAAGCTTCCCAGGAAGACGCTGAGCGTGCGGTGCAAGCAGCTCGCCAAGCATTTGATTTCGGAAAGTGGAAGCAATATCCAGTTAATCGTCGTGCACAGGTGCTCCATAAGATTGCTGCTATTATGCGCTCTCGCTTTAATGAAATCGTAGAGCTTGAGATGCTAGATACCGGGAAATCCATTGGCACTGCGCAGGGCCAAGTAAACCAAGCAATAGAAGATTTCGAATTTTACGCAGGCGCGATTGTTGGCCATCGTGGAGCCGTAAATAATATGCCAGGTCAATTTCATAATTACACTGAAAAAGAGCCTGTCGGAGTATGTGCCCAAATTGTTCCTTGGAATTACCCACTTATGATGGCTGCTTGGAAAATTGCCCCAGCCATTGCTGTTGGCTGTTCCGTTATTGTTAAACCAGCTTCTTTAACGCCTCTAACAGCGATCGTGTTAGGTGAAATTTGTCTAGAAGCAGGTGTACCAGCAGGGGTTGTGAATATCATTCCTGGTTCAGGTAAAGATGTAGGGAATTACTTAGTGGAGCATCAGCAAGTCGATAAAGTGGCCTTCACAGGTTCCACACCAGTCGGAAAAGGAATTATGGAAAAAGCTTCTCAAACATTAAAACGCGTTACATTAGAGCTAGGTGGGAAATCACCAAATCTAGTGTTTGAAGATGCTGATATTGATGCGGCGGTAGATGGTTCGTTGTACGGCATTTTCTATAACTCAGGGCAATCTTGCGAGGCACGTTCACGCTTATACGTACACAAAGACATTTATGATGAGTTTTTAGAAAAATTTGTTGCCAAAACAAAAGCAATTAAACTAGGTGATCCATTCGATAAAGGTACTCACATGGGGGCAATTATCGACCAAGACCAATTAAATACAATCGATGGCTATGTGAAATCTGCCGTTGAAGAGGGAGCAACCATTTTAACAGGTGGCAAAGTGGCGGCTGTAGAGGGCTTTGAAAATGGTTTCTGGTATGAACCAACTATTATTACAGACGTAACGCAATCCATGAAAGTTGTGCGTGAAGAAATATTTGGTCCAGTAGTAGTTGTTATGCCGTTTAGCGATGAAAAAGAAGCGATTCGACTAGCAAATGATTCAGAGTTTGGTTTAGGCTCAGCAGTTTGGTCTAAAGATGGGGCACGTGCTACTCGTGTTGCAAATCAAATCCAAGCAGGAATCGTAATGGTCAATTGCCCATTCTCCGCAATGCCAGGTACCCCATTTGGCGGGTATAAACAATCTGGTTTCGGACGTGAGCTATGTATCGAAACATTAGATTTATATACAGAGACGAAAAGTATCATTTCATATTATGGTAGTCGCCCACTAAATCCACTTGGCGTCTAACCCCACAAAAACCATATGCGATGAGATATCTTTACTCGTCGTATGTGGTTTTCACAATAAGGAGGTTGTTTTCATGAAAAAAATTATTGTCATCGGGTCAGGGGTTATGGGGCGTGGCATTGCCTACGTTAGCGCAATCAGTGGCTTTGAAACAGCTATTATAGACATTAACGAACAGGCGTTACAAAATGCCCAAAATGAAATTACATCCATTTTCGAAAAAGCGGTTGTACGCGGAAAATTAACAGCGCAGCAAGTACAAGAAGCAACGCTACGTCTGACTTATGTAACAGATTTAGCTACTGTCGCAAATAAAGCAGACTTAATCATTGAAGCCGTACCCGAAAAAAGGGACATTAAACGGGCTGTCTTCGAGCAGATGGAACGGTTTGCTTCACCGCACTGTTTATTTGCCACAAATACTTCAACGATGAGTCCAACAGAAATTGCGTCTTATGCAAAACGACCTGAACGAACTATTGCGATGCACTTTTTTAATCCTGTGCATAAAATGGCGCTCGTGGAGATTATTAGAGGTTTAGAGACTAGTGATGAAACAGTCCAAACTATTTGTGAAATTGCTAAACAAATGGGCAAAGAAACTGTCGTCATCAATGAATTCCCGGGTTTTGTTACAAGTCGTATTAGTGCACTCGTAGGAAATGAAGCGTTTTATATGTTACAGGAAGGCTTAGGTAGTCCTGAAGACATCGATAAAGCCATTAAACTGGGCTTAAATTATCCAATGGGACCGTTCGAATTGGTCGATTTAGTAGGTCTTGATGTACGTCTGAATAATTTGAGATATTTACATGAAAAGCTCGGTGAAAAATATCGCCCAGCACCACTTCTCGAACAATATGTACAAGCTGGACGTTTGGGCCGAAAGAGTGGAAAAGGGGTTTATGACTATAGCGAGCAAAAAGAGGTGGTGAAAAAATGACAGAAGTCGTAATTGTAGATGCTGTTCGTACACCAATTGGTCGTTATAAAGGTGCATTAAAAACCGTTCGGCCAGATGATTTAGCTGCGACGGTCATAAAGGCGCTAATAGAGCGTAACCCAAAAGTGCCAGTCCAACAAATTGAGGATGTTATTTTCGGAAATGCCAACCAAGCGGGAGAAGATAATCGAAACGTCGCCCGTATGGCTGCATTACTTGCTGAGCTACCAATAGAGGTCGGGGGAACTACTATTAATCGCCTTTGTGGTTCAGGCATGGATGCTATACATTATGCAGCACGTGCTATAAAGAGTGGTGAAGGCGATATTTTTATCGCAGGTGGTACGGAAAGTATGACGCGTGCACCTTTTGTGATGGGGAAACCTGAAGTGGATTATCCGAGAGGCGATCAAAAGATGTTTGATACAACAATCGGCTGGCGTTTTACGAACCCAAAATTGCAAAGCATGTATGGAGCGGATACAATGCCCCAAACTGCTGAGAACGTAGCCAAACGTTTTAATATTAGTCGTGAGGAACAAGATGCATTTGCATTTGAAAGCCAACAACGTGCGAAAAAAGCGCTTGCTACAAACCGTTTCGCAGAAGAAATCGTACCTGTATACGTGAAAGATAAGAAAGGAAATGAAATCATCGTAGATACAGATGAACATCCACGCCCTGACACAACATTAGAGGCACTTGCCAAACTACGACCTATTTTTGAAAATGGTACTGTGACAGCGGGTAATGCTTCTGGTGTGAATGATGGTGCATCAGCATTATTATTAATGAGTGCGGATAAAGCAAAAGATTTAGGTATAACACCATTAGCACGATATATAACAGGTGCTGTTGCAGGATTAGAGCCTGCCGTTATGGGTTTAGGCCCTATCTATTCTTCGAAAAAGGCATTACAACGTGCTGGACTAACAACAAATGATATTGGTTTATATGAAATAAATGAAGCGTTTGCTTCCCAAGCAATAGAATCCATGAAGCAGCTTGAACTAAATCCAGCACAAGTCAATGTTAACGGAGGCGCTATTGCATTCGGTCATCCGCTAGGTGCAAGCGGTGCACGAATAGTGACCACATTACTTTACGAAATGAAAAAACAAAACGTACAATATGGCCTTGCTTCCATGTGTATTGGTGTAGGGCAAGGGATTGCAACGATTATTGAAAATATTGAATCATAATTAAACAGGTGTATTGATTAACCATTTTTATACATTCGGATTAATTCGAAGAGGCTGATTTCCGCTACGGGCTACTCGCTTTGTTGCTGTCGCTTCGCTTTCGCACAGAGCAAAGCTTCCTGCGGGCGAGCGTCGAGCCGCTTCCTCCGCTAACGGAACGAAGGCTAAGTGCGTCACGTCCTGTGACAATGCCTTCGTGACCAACATCGTGTTGGCCTCAGGGTCTCGTCTGTCTCGCTTTCCCGCGGGAGTAGAGTAGCCCTACGCTACAATCAGTTAAAATGGGCATATATTAGCAAAATGGAAAAAAAATCTTATCGCTCAATGATAAACCTATTTTTTCCTAATCAACCCGCTTAATAATTAAATGGTCAAGGGAATTTTGTTGTGGCGCTTTAAATGAGGTGATTTCCGAGCCAGGCTACTCATCTTAATCGAGCGTAATAGAATTATAAAGGTGATGCGATTGTAAATCTGTAGTTGCTGGCGCTTCGCTTTAGCTCAGAAAACACTTGTCGCTGCATATTTGTTTTAATATTTTAAAATGACATGCCAGAATATACATGTTAGGTGATATGGGTGATTGGAGTGAAGGCTGGGCGACTCCTTGGGGATCAGCAATATAGGAACGAAGGCTAAAATCATCACATCCTGTGATAACGCCTTCGTGACCAACCTCGTGTTGGCCCGAGACCCTGGAGCGAGCAAATAGGGGAACGAAGGCTAAAACCATCACGTCCTGTGATAACGCCTTCGTGACCAACATCATATTGGCCCAAGCGGCTCATCGGACGCCCCCAGGAAGCTCTGCTCTGCGCGAAAGCGAAGCGTCAGCGGCAAATGTTTTCTGTAGCGAAAGCGAAGCGACAGCAACAAAGCGCCCAGCTGGAACGGAAATCACCCACTTCGTGTTGCAAAAAAGTCATACTTTCTTTTAATAGGACACTTTAATCTCATTAACATAAAAGTTTTCAACAACATGAAACGGCACAATCGATGTGCCGTTTTTTTGAAACAATCGAATAGAAAAGGAGAGTTTGCAAATGAAAAGTATTTCATTTAGAATAGAAAATTATATTGCTTATGTAACAATAAATCGTCCAGAGGTGTTAAATTGTTTCAACTATAATACATTATTTCAACTGCAACAAGTAGTAGACGAATTACATATAGCTGAGAATGTCCGCGCAATCATTTTTACAGGTGCGGGTGAAAAGGCATTTAGTGCGGGTGCAGATTTAAAAGAACGAAAAACATTAACAACGCAAGAAGTACGTCGAAACGTACGAGCAATTCGAGACGTGTTTAATAGTATAGCAAATTTACCACAACCAACAATTGCAGCAGTGAATGGGCATGCACTAGGCGGTGGATTTGAATGGTTATTAGCATGTGATTTTGCGATTGCAGTTAACGAGGCATTACTCGGCCTAACGGAAACAAGTTGGGCAATCATTCCTGGTGCAGGTGGTACGCAGAGGTTACCACGATTAATCGGCGAAATGAAAGCAAAAGAAATGATTTTAACAGCCGCAAAAATTACAGCTACAGAGGCAGAAGCTCTTGGCATAATTTTGAAATCAGTGCCTCGGGAGACATTGTTGGACGAATGTGAATCACTCGCAATGCGCATTATGCAAAATGGCCCTGTCGCTGTTTGTCAAGCAAAATATGCCATTACACAAGGAATGAATGTCGATCTTCAAACGGGTCTTGCGATCGAATCGAAGGCCTATGAGTTAGTTATTCCGACAGAAGATCGCCTAGAAGCTTTACAGGCGTTCAGCGAGAAACGGCAGCCTGCATTTCAAGGAAAATGAGTTAGAAAGTAGAGGGAGAGAATGGGCGCAAATACACAGTCTATGATTTTTACGCTCTATGGCGATTATATTATGCATTACGGTTCAAAAATTTGGATCGGTAGTTTGATTCGTTTATTAAAAGAATTCGGTCACACAGAGCAAAATGTACGTGTTTCTGTATCTAGAATGGTTAAACAAGGTTGGCTGCAATCTGAAAAGAGAGGGAACCGTAGTTATTATTTTTTAACTAAACGCGGTGAAATACGGATGCAGGAGGCGGCAAATCGTATTTTTAAATTAAAACCAACACAGTGGGATGGGAAATGGAGACTTTTAATGTACTCTATTCCAGAAGATAAGCGACAAATTCGAGATGAATTACGTAAAGAGCTGTTATGGAGTGGATTTGGCTCCTTTTCGAATGGCTGTTGGATATCTCCGAATAATTTAGAAGAAGAGGTTAAACTCCTCATTCAAAAATATGATATTGCTAATCATGTAGATTTTTTTACGGCTGAATACATTGGCCCTCATGATCATGAAGCGCTAATCGAAAAAAGCTGGTCATTGGCTGAGATTGAGGCACGTTATGAGAAGTTTATGGATCAATATAGTAAGCAATATATTATTCATCAAAGTGCAATCTCAAGACAAGAAATGTCAGATGCAGAGTGTTTTGTAGAGCGTACAAATCTTGTTCATGAATATCGTAAATTTTTATTTATCGATCCAGGACTGCCACAAGAATTATTACCGCCTATGTGGAGTGGAAATCATGCTGCGCTATTATTCCAAGAATATTACAATCTATTGGAAGGTCCATCATGCCGTTTCTTTGAAGAAATATTCCATGCAGATAATTAAAATACGAAAAAAGAGCTTGTCCATACTTATTATGGATAAGCTCTTTTGCGTTTAGAGGACCATGATAGAAGATGTTATTTTGGCAGCATACTGTCCATTTTGAGAAACAGTTGCTTCCACATAGCATGTTTTTCGGCCTTGCTTGACAATTGATGATTCAACCGTAGCCATCCCGGTGTGAAGAGGTCGTAAAAATGTTGTTTGCAAATTAATCGACGCAAATCCTTGATTACTTTCTAATATTGAAGCCATCGAATAGGCCATCGTAATATCTGCTGCAGAAGTGATGAATCCTCCCATGACGACTTGATGCCCATTTAAAAATCGTTCATCGATGTTCCAAATGCAAATGGCTTTACCGGCAATAGCCGATTTTACATGAATACCTAAAGTTTTATCACATGCTGGTGGTTCAATTTCTCCAGCAATCACTCGCTTTAAGTCGATCATAGTCGTCATAATTGAACACCCCTAACTGAGTCTTGGAAAGTATTCAGTAATGTCCGATTTAGACATTGCTGAGCATCATCCATCATAGTCTCGATAAGAGTCGTAACGGTCGGTAAGTCTTGGATAATCCCTGCGATTTGACCGCTATTCATAAAACCGCCTTGCTCATTTCCTTCCAAAGCACCTTTTATATGATAGGTTTCGGATGTGCGTTCTTGATATTCAGCAAGTGTTATACCTTTTGCTTCATCAGCAAGAAACGAAGAGGTGAAAGGTGAACATAACACACGGCGAACCTGACCAATCGAACGTCCTAGTATGACCGTTTCCACATCAGTTGCATCAATTAGTCTTTGTTTATAGGTCTGATGTACTGGCATTTCCTGTGTAGCAATAAAGCGAGTTCCCATCTGAACACCGGCTGCTCCAAGCATTAAAGCAGCGGCTAATCCACGACCATCGCCAACACCACCTGCTGCTACAACAGGTATAGAAACCGCATCGACTACTTGAGGAATTAACGTAAAGGTAGTCAATTCTAAATTGGAGTTAATTCCTGCAGCTTCATAACCCTCAGCAACAATCACATCTGCTCCGCCTTGCTCGGCCTTAATAGCATGCTTAACAGAGGCTACAACAGCAATCACTCGAATATGGTGAGCATGTAATTTTTCTATATATAAAGTTGGATTACCTGCAGATAAAGAAACGACCGGTACTTTATGTGTAATAGCTAATTGCAATAATTCCTTTGTATAAGGATTGACATTGATTGGCACATTGAGGGCAAAAGGTTTTTGCGTTAATTGCTTCGTTGCTATAATGCGTTCTTCAACTTCTGCTGGCGTCATTGTCCCACAGCCAATTGTCCCTAAGCCACCTGCATTCGATACAGCTGCCACAAGTTTAGGACTACTGATATTACCCATTCCCCCTTGGATAATAGGGTATTTTATTTCTAATACAGAACATAATTCATTCAAAAATAGCACCTCCGTTGAAAATGTGTTATACTAAATTCTAGCAAAATATTCCGATGATTGAAAGGATGATTTTTATGGAGATTACATACGCTTTAAAGAAGCCAAATGTTCATGAATCAGTATTTCAGGCCCCAGGCACGTATATTATTGGAGATGTTACGGTTGGTGAACAATCGTCTATTTGGTTTAACGCTGTACTACGTGGTGATGAAGATAGTATTACCATTGGTAAACGTTGTAGTATTCAAGATAATTCAACCATTCATTTATATGAAGGAGCTCCAGTTGTTGTAGAGGATGAAGTAACAGTAGGTCATCAAGTAGTTTTACATGGTTGCAAAATTGGTCGCCGCTCGATTGTTGGTATGGGTTCTGTTATTTTAGATCATGCTGAAATTGGAGAAGAATGCATTATCGGTGCAAACACACTTATTACACAAGGCTCAAAAATCCCACCGCGTTCATTAGTCGTTGGCTCACCAGGGAAAGTCGTGCGCCAGCTGCAAGACAAAGACATCGAGTTAATCCAGTTATCAATCGACACATACGTTCAAAAGGGAAAAGAGTTTAAAGAAATAATAGAGGATTAAATACGAAAAACCTTTGTGAACCACAAAGATTTAAACTGCTTGTAAGGATTAAGTTCAATGTTGTGTCGAACTTAATCCTTTTCATTATTTCTTTATTGTTTGTTGGATTTGTTAAAAGAGGGATGATATTGTAAAATGTCTTGTGCGCAAGGTTATCATTTCTCATCTCTCCACACTGTATAGTATTATTAAGTTTAGAATTAAGGAGTGTGAGAATATGAGATTCATTAAATTCCTTCTGATCATAGTAATTGTTCTTGGTATTATTGGTTATGGGGTGTATCATTTTGGTGTCAAGTATGCGTCCGAAAAAGTCGCTGATACAATTTCGTCAGAGTTAGAGGAAAGTGGACAAATGGATGAAATTAAAAATACGATTGAAAGCGACCCTCAATTAAAATCCTTTATGGAAGAGGCTAAAACGGCAGATAGCAGCAAGTTGCCGTTTACAACAAAAGAAGAGGCGACAAAAGTAATCATTAAAAAAGTTGGTATTTCGGAGCTTAATAATATAAGAGTAAAAGTACAAAATGGTACTATGACAAAAGAACAGGTCATTCAAGAAATGGAAGGTAAATTGACAGACGAAGAATTGATGGCACTAAAAGTAATCGTTTATAAAGAATTATATAAATAAAACATTAATGGATCATAAGAAGGGTAATAGGACATGCAGTGTAGCATGTTCTATTTTTTTGTATTTTGAGCGAGAAATCCATTGAAGGCGCCTCACAATAAAAACTTAACTTTTGTGTGTCCGGAATCTTGAGATCCACAACGCTTTGGGTGTATTTTTTTGTTCAATTAACATATTGGATTAAATGTATTTAAAAGGATAACTTAATATTTGTGTTATATTGTAAATATAATTTTTTAATGAGGTGAGTTTAGATGAGTGAAGTCGAGCAGAGTACAAAGTTAGATTTAGAACGGATTGTTTTTATTGGGAGAACGTTTGAAGAGTATTTGAATATGTTCTCACTATCAGAGAAAGAACTTCATGGAAAGAAAATACTTGATTGTCCAGCAGGTGCTTGTTCATTTACTGCAATAGGTAACAAATCAGATGTAACAGCTTGTGATATTGCTTATTACCATTCGGGTGAAGACTTAAAAAATAAAGGTCTTCAAGATATTGAACACACGGCGGAGCATTTGCAAAAAGTTCAAAGCAATTATAAATGGGCTTATTTCAAGGATATAGAAGGTCTTAAACACAATCGTTTAAGGGCATTATATGATTGTACCAATGATATGAAGGAATTTAATGAAAGATATATCCCCGTTACTTTACCTTCATTACCATTTGAAAATGAAGAATTTGATATGCTTCTTTCAGCACATTTTTTATTTATGTATTCAGATAGATTAGATTATCAATTCCATCTTGATACGCTAAATGAATTATTGAGGATTACGAAAGAAGAAATTCGTATATTCCCTTTAGTTGATTTAGAAGGAAAAAGATATAAACATTTAGAGCAATTAATAAGTTATCTGAATAACAGTGGCTGTACAGTTGAAGAAGTAAACGTGCCATATGAATTTCAAATAAATGCTAATTCAATGTTAATAATAAAAAAATGATTTATAAAATATACAAAACAAACTTAATTAACGTTCACAAATGAAAGCTTCGAAATGACTTTAAAAGCCACAAATGTTGTTAAATCAACGTTTCGTGGCTTTTGTTATGAACACTGTTTATATGTCTTTTTATGACGTAAACAGTTGATATATTTCGTTGGTCCATGGACGGATGAAAATAGGGCAGGGGAGGGGGCGTGTTTTAGAAGGTCGGAGCAGGTATCGTGGATGGTGCAAACGGAGCATTTCGTCCAAATGCCTATATTACACGTGCGCAAATGGCGAAAGTAATGGTCCTTGCATTTGGCTTAACGCCAGAAGGTAAGAGTAAGTTCAAGGATGTCGATTCATCACACTGGGCAAGTGGCTATATTGCTGCTCTTGCGGACCACAATATTGCGCTAGGTGATGAAAACGGTAATTTTAGACCAAATGAAAACTTAACACGCGCCCAATTTACAGCGCTTATGTATAGAGCGCTTGGTTTATAAAGCGAGGTTTTGAAAAGAAAGAGATGGGACAAAAAGAAAAATGTCAGACCAAGATAAAATCGGTCTGACATTTTTTGATTTTAAATAAGGAAATTCATATTGTGAAATAGAAAAGTTATTTTTTCTTTTCGTTATTTTTTCTATCCAGCCTTTTCTATGTTTATTTTAAAACACGACGGGCTGTTACATAGTTTTGATTTGCCCATGTTGAAGTCAAGCTTTGTGTAACAACATGATTTGTTGTCATACTAATAAATTGATTATTACCTAGATAGATGCCTGTTTGTTTAATATCTATCCCGCCATTGTTAGTAGAGAAGAAAATAAGATCTCCTTTTTGTAACTGAGCTTTTTCCACCTTAGTCCCAACTAATGCTTGTCTGCTTGCTAATTTATCTTTTAAATCAATCCCATGCTGTTTAAAAACATAATACGTAAATCCTGCGCTCGTAAACGTAAGTGAGCTTTCGTCATACGAATAGCCAAACTTCACTTTACTACTCAAATTTGTGGCAGTAGAAATAATTTTGTCAGCAGCAGTAGAAGGTGTGCTAGGGGTTGGATTTGAGTTATCTGAAACAACACGTTTTGCAGTAATATAATGTTCATTATAATAGTCAACGAATAGTACTCTTGTCGTAATATCATTTGAACTTGGAATAATCAGACGATGATCTCCTGCATAGATAGCTACTAGTGAAGGATTTTTAGAACCTTTAACACTATTGAAGAACACCAAATCACCTTTTTTTAAATTGGTACGTGAAACCGTTGTCCCAACATTCATTTGTTCCTTTAAATCGGTTGTCCCAAGTTTAATGCCACTCTTACGATAGATAAAGTCTATAAATCCTGGCGCTGTAAAACGAAGACTCTGTTCACTATTCGTTGTGCCCATAGTTACTTTATCTTTATAGTTATAAGCATTTTCAACGATTTTATCGCCTGTAGTTGCAGGATTAGCGGAGAGTAATGTAGGTAAAACTCTACGGGCCCCTACATAATTTTCTGTATAATAGGGCTTGCTATTTAAATCAGAAATAACAATATTTTGCTGAGAATCAGCCATGTGAATCATTTTATTGTCTCCTATATACATACCAACGTGGTCTGGGTCTGTCCCGGTTTTTTTACTCTTAAAGAATAGTAAATCACCTTTTTGTAATTGACCTCTGTTAACAGATGTTCCTTGCTGTATCATATAATCTTCATTATAAGTTGCAAGGTCAACACCATTTTTCTCGAAAATGTACATCAAAAATGAAGCGCAAGAAAATTTATAAGGATATGTAGTCTTGTATTCAGTATTACTATATGTCGCCTTACCAATTAAGCTTTTGCCAGTTTGAATTAATTGTTCTGCTTTCGCTGTAACGGCCTGATCGTTATTTAGAACATTTGTAGTTGCTGCTTCAACTTTGATGGGCTGAATGGTTGGTTGTATAGTTCCCAATGTACTAAAACCTATCGTAAATGCTAATGTTGTTGTTAAAAATCGTTTATTCATGTTGTTCATGTCCTCCTGATGCAATTGTTAGGTTGGCTTGCCATTGGCATTAATCGTAGCATGAGAAAGTAGGGCTTCTTCGAGGTAATTGTTACCACGCTGAATGGCGATTCGCTGTAAACACCTGGTATAAAAGGCTTCAGTGCCTTAAATTACAGTTTTATTACAAATGTTTCAGGGGTGAAGTGTTCGGACATGTTCCCGATTTGTATCCCAAAAATCAATGGTTCCATCAACGCCATAAACATGCAGTAATACAGAAGCCGGACAAGCTATTTATTTTGAAGCTGAACGTAAAAAAATTTGGAAACAGTAGCAAGGTTCTAATGACACAAATGTTCTTGCTTTAAAGGTGACAATTTCGTAAGCTAACTGTCATGTCCCGAAAATTAAGGTTGTGAAGAGATGATCTATACTCTTCGGTAACGATACGAATTCGTTAGAAAAGAGGAGGACATGCAAAATGAAGATGATGAAATTTATAGCAATGACCATTTTATTCGCTACTTTATTAGTTGGTTGTGGTGAAAAAGGTGCATTGATAGAAAAAGATTACTTTATTCAAATCAACGAGGAATTACAAACTCCAAATAGTAATGGTCATTACGTATACGCACTAGAGGGGTTTGATGAGGATGGAAATGAGCAGGTTGTAAGTTTTTTTGCAGAAAAAGCTTATGATAAAGGAACGCTACTCCGTGTCCCTAGAAGTTTACAAGGATATACTGGGGAGCCGGAAGTCATTAAAGCAGATGAGATACCAAAAAATATTAAGGGGAAATTTAATCTGAATTAGATTCTATTTACTCTATAGAAAAGGCCAATTTCTTAACATTAACAGTAAGAAATTGGCCTTTTTTCAAATAATGCTTGAATTTAAAACCAAACTTACGAATTAATCAAACACTGTATCTTTATTAGGATTACTAAAAAAGCAATTTGATTTGACTAGTTGTATTTCTTCCTAAGAAGGGAAATGAACTTTTGTGCCACTGACCCTAGTGCTGATCCGCATGAAGTCACCCAAGTATGTTTTTACCATAACAATATAAAAAAGCTGTAGCGTATGACAACGCTACAGCTCAGAATTGGTCTTGCCCTTATAAATGGCTTAGCCATCTACAGCATTATACCACATAGAATGAAAAATCATAGTGCTAATGAAAGAAAATTTATTTCAGTGAATCGAATATAGCGCTGGGTGGATACAAAGGTGTTATAAATAGTTATTCTTTAATCGTTTCGGCAAATGTTATTCGACCAGGATTCACTTTGATTACGGTAATATTTATTTTACTAAGTGTATCTTCTGTTAACGGTATTTTGCCATCTTTCTGAAGTTTTTTCCATGCCTTTACGTTTTTACGATAAAGTGTCTCAGATAGACGGAAAACATCAACATCTAATTTTAAGCCTTCTGCATATGAATTTTTTATATCTTTTTTAACTGCACGAATAATACCTTTTCTTATTTCGTCGGTGGATACTTTTCCTTTGAAACCATTGATGGTGGCATTTAGTTTTACATCCACTTCAAATGTTACTTCGTTGTTTTTTACAATTGGTTTCAATTCTGTACTTAATTTTTCTAAGTCTACTGTTAAGAATTCTTTTTCTTTATTGTTTAATTTAAAGGTTACATCTCCACGAGTTTTTTTAGTATACATCCATTGTACGCCTCTCGCTGCTCCATCATTTAAATAGCCTTTAAATCCATCCTTTGAAACTACTCCAAAACCTGTTAAAGCAGTTTCCTTTGTTGGTTCATCGGTAGTCTCCCAGTTTTTGTTGATTGTCATTAACGGAATATTTGCTTCATGACTCGGCTCATTTAAGTTGAGAATTAGTTTTCTTAAATCAATGGGCTCTACATATGTTTGTAGCTCTTTTGTATGCATAGGATTGCTTAGCTTCGAATCGGTTAGTGATTTATTTAATATCGGTGTCACTAATAGAAGATCTTTAATAGGGTCCTTTGTACAAAATGTCAATATTTGGTATCTAGTTTCTCGATGACGCAAAAAACTGTCAATAACAGGAATGGCATTCTCGTTTTTTAAAGCATCTTCGGAGAAAATAAGAAAAGTCATATGTCCCCAGAACACTTTTTGGTCAATGGAGCGATATAACTTAAAAAAGGCTTCTTCCATAGTTTTCCCTTTTGCAAATCCAATCTCTGAAGGTGCTGCTTGAGGAGTCGGCCCTTCAGATTTAGCTACATTCGCAAAATTGATAATTTGCATATATATTTCATATTGACCATCTTTAAAATCGATACCAATTCCATCAACATAGTACATTCTTTGTGGTTCAGTAATATCCCAACATCCGGAAAGTAATAGTACAGCTGTCAAACTTACCATTAATGTCATTAACTTTTTCATTTTTTGATCCCTACTTTTAGAAATTCTTGTGAAATGTTGAGGTTCTTTATATAGCTTGGACAAAAAATTAGAGGATTATAAGTGGTGAAAAACGAAGAGTAGCTACATTTAGCCATCCCAAACAAATATACCAGGACTCATCATTACTATGAGACCTGGTATAAAAAGCGAAAAGGTATGAAGAAAACCTCTTTTAAACTCCTTTATTATCGCGAAATTCTATAATGGTTCCTTCAGGTGCTGTTAGCTTACAAAGTTGACCATTTTCAACCTTATAAATAATTTCATCATTTTTACAAATAAAATTGACATTCATAGCCTTCAAACGTTCAACTTCTTGTCTTAGATTGTCCACCCATAAACAGAAATGTACAATGCCATGAGCATTCGGATTGTAATGATCAAGGTCTTCATTATATTTTCCAGTTTGGAGTTCAATATAAAAATCTCCAAGTTTTAACCAAGTATTAAAATGTCGATTGTGGAAATTCGGTGATTCCTGTACTAGTTCAAACCCTAGTACTTCCGTGTAAAAATGTAACGATTCAGCATATGTATTTGTTTGTATGCAAATGTGATGCACATACTTTTTAGTCATAAAATCTCTCTCCTTTTATTTCAAAACAAACAGCTTCTCCCTAAATGACACCAGAATAGTTAATAACTGAAGAAATTAAAATAACATTTATCTTAAATTCCTACAAGTATAATTTACGCTAAAATGGATAATTTATATAGCGGAGGTGATAATTTTGACAAACGACAAGCGCAATAAAAGTGAAGAAGAGCAAGTAGAATTTGGAGCAGATTTAAGCCCCGACGATCTAGATGTGCGTGAAGAAAATGATCTAACGAAAGAGCAAATGAACAATGCAAAGCATGAAAAACAACACAACGAAAACACTTCCTCCAAACGCAACAAATAAAAAGGAAGACCATAAATAAAATTCTTACCACAATCTTTGGGTTGTGGTATTTTGATTTTCTCTTTTGTAGAGGAAGCATTTAGAGGTAAAATTAAGTAGCGACATAAAAGCAAGAGAGGGGAACAGAATGACTACTAAATTTAAAATTGAACTTCCACTTATTCCAAACTATTTGGCTGAAGGAACTTTTGAAGATATTTTTTACGATGAAGAACCTTATCTAACGAATCAATTGATTACGAATATAAGTAGAGAGAATGATCATATTGAACGTTTAATTGTTTCTAAAGTACTGTTTCAAAAAGCATCTTTGATCAACTCAAATTTCAATAAAATTGATATGACTGATGTTATTTTTGAAAACTGTGACTTATCCAACTCCAAATTTAACGAAGGAATTATACATCGGGTTACATTTAAAAACTGTAAACTAGTAGGTGTTGATTTTTCAGAGGCTCATTTAGGGAATGTTACGTTTGACGGCTGTATGATGAATTTGTGCAACTTTGGAGTAGCGAGATTAAAACAGATTTGTTTTGAGCAATCCTCATTACGTAGTGCAAGCTATTATGACTGCCAATTTAAAAAAGTGAAATTTGAACAATGCAATATTGATGAAGTTGATTTTAACGACACTCCTTTACATGATGTGGATATCAGTACATGCACTTTTGAACGTTTAAATGTAACTTTAAAAAATTTAAACGGCTGTGTGATTTCCACTGAACAAGCAATTGGCTTTGCTGAATTGATTGGTTTAAAAGTGAAACGGTAATATTGACTAGGTACTCGATTAAATTTATTTATTCTAGATTCCGCTATTAAGGAAAATAGGTGTTTTATTCAGGGAAGAATTAGCCTTCGATGAAGAGTTTATTAAAGATAGGGGAGAAAGTTTTGAATCAAAAGGTAGTATGGCAGAATGAAGAACAGTTTGGTTGTGAGCATTTAAGCATTTTTAAAGAAGAAAAAAACTTCTCAGCGAAAGGGACAATTATATATGTAGAAGGGGATCAATCTAATGCTCATATTGTAGAATACAAAGTTGATTTAGACTCCAAATGGTTTACTAAAAAATTGACCATAATAGTTGATGAACACAACAGTTTAAAATTAAAGTCTGATGGAAAGGGAAACTGGTTCGGAAATGATGGACAGGTAATTGATAAGCTAAAAGGGGCAATTGATATTGATATATCTGCAACACCATTTTCGAATTCACTTCCTATTAATAGAATGAATTGGGTCCTTAATCAAGAGGAACATTTTGAAATGGTGTACATATCCATTCCATCCCTCGAAGTAAAAAAAGTTCCCCAATCCTATAAATATTTAAAAAACAATGGTAAATTGAGATATTTTAGATACCGTTCTTATGATTATGAAACAATTATATGTATAGACGAACATGGTTTGGTTATAGACTATCCGAATGTATTTAGAAGAATATAAATATCTATAGGGCATAGGCTAATGTCAAAGAAAATTCATATTGCTGAATGTCGTTGCTAGGACAGCTTTAAAGTAAAGAAGAGGTTGTGAAATACTATGTTGAAAAATAAAATTATCTCATTTGTCATTACAATAAATCTGGGAATATTTATCGTTCCATTATTTATTGGATAACATACAGTATTGCATACGGAATCTATGGTACTGCATTTACTGCACCCGTCATGCTTGTAGCTCTAGTAGTATCAGTTGTAACTGAAAAAAAACAGTAAGAATAAAATGTTGTATTCATGTATTTTAAGCATTTAATTTGTGCATTCATTTTTGCACTAATTTTTAGTTTAGTTAATTTTGATATTAATACTATTAAAGACACTCTTTATCTAACTATTTCAATAGGCAGTATTTATATAACATTATTTATGATTATTGTTTATATTTTAAAATACGTAAGTAAAAAATAATGTGACGAAGATTCCCATTAGGTTACTACGATATTTTTTAATACTGTATAAAAACTCATTCATGCTATAGAGAAAGTTCAGGAGTAGCTAAGAAGTTTCATCTAAGATTTACAAATACATATGAAGAGGGAGAAGCGTGAACGTTTACTGAAAATGTATTCCGTTCATGCTATTTTATGCCTTGATAAGTTTTTGTTGTTGGTCAGTTATGCCATCTAAATGGACACGAACTTGTTTATAAAAATAGACCGAAATCTGTCTCGGTCTATTTTCGTTCTTCTTTTAATAAAAATTAGTGCGCAACTTGTCCGCCATCTGCTACATAAACATAGCCATTACAGAAGCTTGCTGCGTCTGAAGAAAGGAATACAACGACTTCAGCAATTTCTTCCGGTTTAGCAGCGCGACCTAGTGGAACGTTTGACACCACTTCATGCCAAACTTCAGGATTATCTTTCCACATTTGCGTCATTGGTGTTTCTGTTAAACCTGGCGCTACAGCATTCACTCGGATACCGTCACGAGCGTGGTCAATGGCAGCTGCTTTTGTTAAACCAGTCACTGCGTGTTTTGCTGTTACGTATGGTGCCATATTTGGGTCGGCAATGACACCGGCTACTGATGCTGTGTTTACAATCGTACCGCCACCATTGGCAATCATGTATTCGAGCTCATGTTTCACTGCAAAGAATACACCTTTAACGTCCACTGCCATCACTTTATCAAATGTGTCTTCTTCAATATCTACAAATTTTGCTGGTTTATTTAAAACACCTGCATTGTTGAATGCGTGATGTAATCCACCAAATTTTTCTACAGTCTGTTTCACAAGTAATTTCAATTGTTCTGGACTTGTTACGTCAGTTTTAAAGAAAACTGCTTCTCCACCTTCTTGTTGAATTAGCGCTACAGTTTCTTGTGCACGATCATCCACATCACCAATTGCTACTTTCGCCCCACGGCGTGCAAACGCTAGTGCTGTAGCACGACCAATACCAGTAGCAGCTCCAGTGATTAAAACAACTCGACCTTCAAAATCTTTAACATTCATAGTATTGCCTCCCCATAGTTGTAAGTCTTCTTTACATGTGTAGTATAGCTTTCAGTAAAAAACGTATTCAATATTTTTGAATGCATGAGCTTATTCCTTTATAGTAATAAGGATAAGAAGGTGAATAATCATGCAATTAACACAATTAGAATATTTCATAGTAGTAGCCCGCTTGGAGCATATGTCGCAGGCCGCATTGGAATTAGAGGTTTCGCAATCTTCATTAAGCAAAACGATAGCGCGTTTAGAGGATGATATTGGCGTACCACTTTTTGATCGAAAAGGGAAATCTATTCGTTTAAATGAATATGGACGTATTTTTTATGAAAAGGTCGGAAAGGTTTTAGATGATTTACAAGAGGCGAAAACAGAGGTTCAAGAACTAGCTAATATTCGGGAAGATAGTGTAGCGATAAATGTGATGAATTCAAAACTTCTGCCAAAGTTATTTTATGATTTTTATAAAAAACGCCCGAATGTTAAAATCCGACAGTATTTATTACCAGATAAATTAGCGCTACAAAAATTAATTTACGGTGAAATTGATTTAATGATTGTCATCAATCCTATAGAAGATGAACGAATAGAGTGGGTTCCGTTATTTACAGAAGAAGTCTTTTTAGTAGTCCCGAAAAGTCATCCATTAGCGGCTAAGGACAGTATTTCATTGATGGAGACAAAGGATGAACTGTTTATTTTGTCAGAAACAGGGCAAAACTTCCGAACTACCGAAAATCAATTATTTGAAAGAGCAGGCTTTACGCCGAATATTGCCTTTGAAGGTGAAGATTTATCGATTATTTTACAATTGGTGAATGAAGGAAAGGGTATCTCTTTTATTTTCAAATACTCATTTTTAGATCAGTATTTAGACAATGTAAAGATAGTAAAAATTTCAAATCCGGATTGCTTCCAAACCGTAGGGATTGCTTGGAATAAAAAGAGAAAAAATTCGTTTGTCGTAAACAGTTTTCGTGATTTTGCTATTTCATTTTTGAAGGATAGTACAATGTAAGAGGGAATTGCGAAGTTGTTATTTTGAGGAAACCGCAAAATACCAAAATGTACTATAATAGTGGGTACACAATAATTTCTAGACAACCACTACGTACTAAAAATAGAATATTGCGAAACTTATTTAAACTCCAATCGTAATAGTTAATAGGGAGGAGGGATAACTTGAAAAAATTCTTAGTGTTTGCAGGAAGTTTTACGTTAGTATTTGTCGTGTTGCATGTGCTATCAGGGATGTTATTAACGATGTTTTATACGCCTAGCATTCAATGGGAAGAGGTTTCATCTTTACAATCGCAAGTGGTATTTGGAAAGACAAGCTTTATGCCGACATTTGTTATATCTTTCGTTGCGCTGGTAATGGCTTTTGGAAGTTCTAAACTGATCGATAAAAAAGCTGTTCACTAATTCTTTGATGTAGTAAAGGTTAATTAAATAGTGAGGACGATTTTCATTATTCGCCATTAATAAAAAGAAGCATATTCGTTAAATTTGAATATGCTTCTTTGGTTTTCGAAAAGATTGTTGCTATTCTACGAACGGAGTAGTTGAGTTGAAGTGGTGGATGGCATTGTGAATAGCCTTTAATGTTTTTTAAAGAAACTTGATGTGATCAAAAAAGTAACTCCAACTAAAATGAATATAAGTGCCACAGATTTATTCTGAATAAATGAATTGAAATGAAATGGACCAAATGATGTTCCAAGTCCACTTAAAGATAATAACAAGCCTATCCCAAAAATGAATTTTCCAATTGTAGTATGCGTTTTCAATGAATGACCTCCTGAAATACGGATCATTATTATTGAGTATAACATAATATGGAAGTTGTTTAATTAGAAGATTTATGAGCAGTAAAAAAGCTAATTTAGTCTTAACAGCTTCTGTTTTAGTTTTAATAAGTTTCATCTTTTTTATTTTTAATTAAAAGTGTTCCCAGGGCAAAAGAAATCCCGGCCCATAAAGAATAGAGAAAGTTTTTTAGTAAATGCCAATCTCCATTTCTGAAATAATCCCAAACGGTTGTTGATAAAAACAATGTTACAAAGATAGCAAAAGATATGTATTTTCTGAAGGATGTCAATGTCAATTAAAGCACCTCGATAAAAATTGTCAATAAATTATAGCATGATATTAGTTATATCACTAGTTTATGAAAAGTATTTTACTGAAACATTATGAGTGATAAAACTATAAAAAGGGCCACTTGGGATAGGAGTGACCCTTTGTAACAAGATTCGGAGGTGTAAGGCTAAATTAGCTTTACATTACTATTAATATGTCGTGATAGCTTTGTTTGTATAGTTCATAGCCTGAGAAATAGATATAAAAATAAAGAGCCCTAGCGACGTCCCATTTTTCACTTTAAAATTGGCATACCTTTCTTGAATTTTTAGTCTAATTGATTTGAATTAGAAGGAGTTATTGGAATTTTATAGAAGGTATTAAGTGTTTAGAGTGGTATTCAATTATAAATTCGGAGTGATCGAAAGAAAAGGGAGGAGATAAATGCTAGACAAACAAAATGGAGAAAGTTTGATTTTGCAATTTTAGACAATGAATCCTGAACAAAAGAGTTTGCCTATAAAACTTTATTGGAGGTAATTGACTATGCCATTATACAAATACGGAGTACTAAAAGGTAAAGTTGTTGACGTGAGACCTGTGGATTCATATGACAAAACTCCTCATTACGAAGTGCATATTCGAGCAACAAAGAAGGATAAACGGGAGGAGAATTATAGGATTGCCATTAATGTTGCCTCTAAGGTAAAGCCTTCAGAAGTGCTCTATTTTGTTAGTGAAGATTTTAACTCGAATCAACTAACAATTATTCCAAACTACGAAGAAGGATTTACCGAAGTTACGAATGAAAATCGTGAAATTGCATTAGATTATATTCGGGGAGGCTTATTTGATTCCTCAAAAATGATTCCTCTCCCAGCCACAAAGAATGGACCAGACAATGACCTAAATGAAAAAGTTAATAAATATATGCAAGAGGCTATGACTAAAAAAGCTACTGTTTATGCTTACGGAGAAAAATTTAAAGTAGAAGAGGAAAAAGATAAATATTTCGGTTTTTCTCCAGGCAGAGGTGTACACGATATTCATATGAATCAAGGAAATAGTAAGGAATTTAGACAAGACGACGGGATATGGCAAGATGGTGGGGTACTCATTCATTTTGAAGAAGAGAATAGATGGATAGGTATATTCCTAGCCTTCCAATCGCAGTCTTGGTGTACAGATGACCAAGGTCATGCGACAAAGCCAGTTAGTGTATGTAATCATGCAAATAGGAAATCGGCAATAATTGCTTCACTCAGATAATCGTTAACTGTCGATAAATAGATTTATGTTTAGTGTTTTATCCGTAGAAGTAGTTAAATAGAAGAAAACTGAAAGAAGCCTAGTGTAGCAATGTTGCAGCTAACCCCAAAAACGAAACAAATAAACACCTTTCGTTGGAGAATGGGCATTGAACCTTATCTATCAACGTAAGGTGTTTTATTACAGCTAATTAATGGTAATCCCTTGCTTTTTCGAAACTTTTCTTATGTCTACATAGCATTCGCCAAAATCGAATGCTTTTTCTATGACTGAAAACTGACTAAGGCAATATAGGTGAAGTATTTGATGATTAAATTCTATTATAGATGACCATAAATTGTGCTGCTTCAGATTCAAGTGCAATTAAATGATCTTCAGTAGAGGGTTCATCTGAAATTAATCGTCCTTTTTGAACGTTTAAAATAGCAGGTTTTATATCAGGAGAATGCTCAATGGTAAAATGAGATTGATTTAATAGTGTTAATGATGAGCGGCATTTGTTTTTATCAATACGTTCGTCCTTCCCTTTGAAATATAACTTGATTAAGTATGGAACGCCGTCAATTTTTAATCCGAGTTCTGGTGATGAACGAACCGTTAAATAATCGCTAAACCAATTGGATTTACCTGGCTCAAACCACTCAATTTCTTTATTTTTAATGAATTTTAAATGTGCTTTTACGGCTTCAAGATAATTTTTCTGTTTAGCTTGAGAAACATTGTTAGCAAGAGAAAGCAGAAAATCGTTATTAAATTTGTTCTCATGAAATTTTCGGATACCATTTCGTAAAGGTTTCCAGTAATCAAAAGCAGGATTGTATTCATCCTGATATTTTATTTGTCGAACCATTGAAGTTTTACCAGTAACGCCTTTGAAAGTAAAATCTGTAAATTGTGTAAGACCGATAGATACTTTTTTTGAAGACACCAAAACAACTCCTTTATTGGTAGTTTTATCTGAATCAATAACAAACTACTACTCAATTGAAAGTTTAAAAAATGCCATTTTGAAAATGGTTTATGGATGTATGCTAAATCCAAAAACCCTGATAAGGCAGGCAGTGGCTACCATGATGTATGGAATGGAGGCTTTGTTAAACCAATTGGGCTGTTTTTTTTGATGGATGTTAGGAAAGTAATCAAGCGCTATGTAAGGCTATATAGCTAGTGATTCATTGGAAGAGAATTTGATTATGACGAATCAATATGTAGCGGAAAATAGGAATAGTTATCGTTACAAATGTTAGTGAATCTATATATTAGATGGCAAGATCGAGAAAATAAGGGTTTTTTGTGAAATGTGGGCAAATTATTGTAGCTAGGGTGTACCAGTAAGTATTGCATGCTGGCAATAAAGAGGCTGCCTAACAGTTAACTGTTAAACAGCACATGGATAATGTAAATATAGAACAAAAAACTGGAAAAAGTCAATAATTTTTTTAAAACGTTCCCCGCAGCACAAGGTATCTTCAGCTAAGGTAAATTAATTACGGTATTACAAACTTTATCTCTCGCAGGCAATGCCATCTTTGTCGCGATCTTTCGTAATATTTGCTTTATATAGTTCAGCTGATACAAAAGGTTTGTATTTAGTTTTTCCACCTTTATTTTTCACATTGGCATCCTTCGCAACCCCACCTTTGTAGTCCTTATTTAATTCTGCGCAATTTTTGTATGATTTCGCTGCTGCCTCTATTGGTGTAGGGTTGCTCATTGTTACACCGATTAATAATGAACTTGCGATTATGGTAGTAGCTAATTTTTTCATAATGTTCCTCCTAGAATAGTTTTATTGTTTTAGGGTATTGATGTAGTTGTTAATGAATGCGAAAAATGGGTTTAATGACCTTAAGTAAATATTACTAATATATTTGTAGAAAATCAAATTATCCATAATTGTTTTATATTAACAATTAGCAAATGCGCAAAAAGTCACATGTAAACGAGTATGGCTTTTAATAATGTATCAAAATCCTATCACGAAATTTATCATGTCCAGTCTATGATTAGTGTAGAAGGTGGTGGTAAAAGATGAGAGGTAAATTAGAAAATATTCATATAAGTTTTTGTGAACAAAACGGGGATGAAATGATGAGCTACGAGATCAATGATTCTCTATCAGCTTTGATTCCGAACATTGGTGATGTAGTTAATATTAAGGATAATTACAGGACCGTGAGTGAAAGAGCTTTCACTTACAGTCCGAGAAACATTAAAGTTACAATTTATTTAGAAGAATTATAGATTATCTTTTAATAAAACCCATGAAATCGGGTAAAAAGCAAGTCTTTGTACATTCGCGAAAATCCTTGCTATAATAACCTTTGCGAATACATATGAAAGAGGGTAAAAGCATGAACGCTTATGATGAATATATGAAACAGGTTGTGAAGCCGATGCGTGAGGAGTTAGTGGTGGCTGGTTTTACGGAGCTTACGACTGCTGACGCGGTGAATGAATTTATGGCGGAGACGAAAGGGACTTCGTTAGTTGTGATTAACTCGGTTTGTGGTTGTGCGGCTGGGTTGGCACGTCCGGCTGCTCGTGAGGCAGTGGAGGCGGTTAAGCCTGATCATCTTGTGACTGTTTTTGCAGGTCAAGATCCTGAAGCGACTGCAGCCATGCGTAGCTTTTTTGAGGATGTGCCACCAAGTTCACCATCAATGGCGATTTTAAAGGATGGGCAATTGGCATACTTTATTCCACGTGAGCAAATTGAAGGATTCCCTGTGGAGCAAATCGTTACACATTTAACAGGTGTTTTAGAGCAAACATGCGAGAAATAAAAACCATTATTACGACAGCGGGCAGACCAGACGATTTATCGTTGGCGCTCGCTGCTTTTGCGTGTGAACAATTAGGGGCTTCGTTTGAGCCAAGAAAAAAGCGTTCTGTTCGGAAGATTTCTCAGGAATTGCATGCGCATGTGATCGTTGCTGGGAAGAATCGTTTTGAGTATTATGCATTTGGTGCAAATGAGCCGTTTTTCTTTCATCCGAATTCAGCAGCGTTTCGTTTAAAGCGTGTTGCTCGTGGGGAAGCGGAGCCGTTTTTAGAAGCGGCACAGCTTAAAAAAGGAGATTCGGTGCTTGATTGTACATTGGGGCTTGCTGCGGATGCTATGCTGGCGGCTTTTACAGTTGGTGAAGCGGGGCGAGTCGTTGGGCTCGAAGCAAATCCGAATGTGGCATTTATTGTTGAGCAGGGGATGAAAACCTACGATACGACAGAGCTTCCTTTGACTGTATGTATGCGCCAAATTGAAGTGGTGCAAGCAGAGGCAGTTAGTTATTTAAAAACTTTGCCTGACAATTCATTTGATGTCGTCTATATGGATCCAATGTTCGAAGAGATTATTGAAGAAGCCAATAATTTTGAAGCATTACGCTTAGCAGGGGAACATGTGACATTAACAGATGAATGGGTTAGTGAGGCGAAACGAGTGGCAAGAAAACGGGTAGTGTTAAAGGCTCATTTTCGCTCAGAATGGTTTGCCAAACATCATTTTAAACAATTTGAAAGAGCAACTGCGAAATTTCATTATGGTGTTTTGACTGTTGAATGAAATAAATATTATGTGTTTTTTAGAGGCTTGTTCATTTGAACGGGTCTCTATTTTTTATCTAAAATTTAAAATATGGTAATATTAGTATGAAAAGAGGGGCTAGAAATATCATTTATGCAGAGAGGAAAGAATTTTGAGGGGGATGTATATGAAGCAAGTAATTGAAGAAATCGAGCTGTTTTTGAAAAATCCACTTGCGGAAGAAGAAAGCTTTTGGGATAGTGAAGCATTGGTCTGGGTGGATTGGAAAGATTTTGACGATTCAATTGTTGAATATTTTAACGATTTTTTACTTGAAGAAGATAAAATAAATGTTGAACTAGTTGAAAATGATAAGCCAAGGTGTGTTGATATTTTCTTGATAAAAGATGAAGTAAAGAAAGCAATCCCTTATGATGAAGAAAAAACGGATAGGGACACAACTTTGAAAGCTGTTCAGGATTTTATTGCTCCAAAATATCAAATCCGTTGGTACATGGATTCGCTTGGCGGAGATACGTTGGCTTTTTGTTTGCTACCAACTGAAAAATGGTTGAGGTTAGAGAAAGAATATGGGGAAGAAAAAGTGGCCTATTATTTTGCACCTCTATCACATGACTCGGTTATGTTTGAAATGGATATAGACGAAATGTCGGATTTGCTGGAAAAAAGAAAGCAGAAAGTTAATTAAGGAAAGGGGATTATATACATGACAGCAGACAAAATTCCTCGTTAAGCTCGTGGTCCTCCCTGGCGAATTATTATCTCATTTAAATAATTCACAAGGAGAGATAAATATGATTGGTCCGAAAAAAGTAACGAGAGAAGAAAGAATGAAAATTGCTTATTCAATTGCTAACCAAGTGTTAGAAAGATATGGTTCAAAGGTCCAAGCTATAGGAATTTACGGTTCATTAGCCAGAAAAACAGATGGACCATTTTCAGATATAGAAATAAAGTGTATTTTAAACGCTTTAGATGAAGACTTTAGCTATGAATGGACAGCAGGAGATTGGAAGGCAGAAGTGAACTTTGATAGTGCGGAACATATTATCGAAGAAGCGACTACAGTTGACGAAGAATGGCCGCTGACCCATGGACAATTTTTCAACGTTCTACCTATTTATGACCCGAAGAATTTTTTCACTGAATTGAGAGCAAAAGCTAGCTCAGTGGATAGCTCGATATTTAAAGAAGCGATTTGTCGGACTTTAGTAGAAGAAATGTACGAGTATATTGGTAAAATGAAGAATATCGAAGTTCGAGGTCCTCAAACATTTTTACCGATTTTGGCGATGGAAATTGCCACTGCAGGTGCAATGATTTTGGGATTACACAATAAACAATTATTCTCAACTTCTGCACAAGTATTATCTGAAGCATTGTCGTTAACCGATCAACCTGAAGGGTTTGACGATCTATGCGAATTGGTGATGTCTGGGAAGCTCTCTGATCCACAACATATTATTGCGATTTGCGAAAATTATTGGGATTCGTTACTAAAATGGTCTTCTTTACATGGGTATCAAATTGAATGTTCAACTGCTATACCTTGGTAACATGAAATGAAATGTTTACTTTTTAAAAACTCTATGCTATAATATGAACCGTGCTATTTTAGGTGGCATATTTACGTAATCTGGAATTCTGCTTTTTGTTTTTAAGGATACTTATTCACACTGGCGCATGCTTTGGGGCTGCAAGGACGCAAAAGAAGGTTGGGTTTGCGTTGCTTAAGTTAGAAAGCACACAGTGGAATTTTACCGCGGTGATGAAACTACATGTTTCAATATAATATTCCCCAGATGATTGGGTTGAGACTTTACAATTTACGAAAAATGTTACCTATTAAATACTAAAGGGGTGGCTTCGCAAAAGCGAGGCTGCCCCTTGTCCAATTTATCGTGAAAACTGATGGCATTTCAGCTAAAAGCGCATTTTGGATTGCATTTCACGATAAACCGCCTAGAAAAATCTTTCCCTGACTTCTTCTATGTATATATTCTTTCGCAACCAAAAGCTTCAAGCTCCTTCAATTGACGATCTAAATTTTGATCTACAGAACTAACCCTCGCATAACCAAAAATCATTACTTTCCAATCCCATTTACTGAATAACTTAAAATGAATAATCTAATATATTGATAATACATTAAGATTTGTTCATCTGGCGGCTACTTAAAATGAACATTTTCTGAAGTGATATAATAAAGTTATGAAGTTATTTAATAAATAATCATTTTTTGTAAAATAATGTTAAAAATACTATTCGTTGTCCGATGAATATAATGTGTTACAAATAATGTGAAAGGAGAGGTTGTTATATAGGGAAATATTTACTAGCTGTTGGAATTTTACAATTGGATTGGGGCTAAATACAGCTGAAGCTTCAGAGATAGAAATGGGTAAGGTTGAAGTAGATCCATTAATTAAAGATTTAAAAACAAACCATTCTGATTGGACTATTACATTAGTAACTTCAGATGAGGTTGCCAAAATTAAAGAAGAATTAAAAAATAGTCAAAATAGTTCCGTTCTAAGAGGTCCAGCACCACCTTTAACAAATGTTTATATTGACAAAGTAATATCTCAAGTTGGAACAAGCAATCAAAAAATTGAGGATATTGGCTTGCAGCAAACTTCTCATGCAGTTTCAGGCACTGTTACTGTAGCAGTTATGGAAGTTGGCTATGGAACTGAAAATCAATGGTTAGATGATGAGCGTATTACATATCAAAATCGAGATTACAAACTTAATGAAGCTGCTATTGATTTTAATAATGACAAAATTATAGATGCGTTTTATCATACAGTAACTTTTAATTCAGACTTAAAAATCTCAAGTGGAACATCTGCATTATATAAGTTTAGATCTACTTCACAAAATTACCCTTGGAACACCATTGAAAGAACTATAAATATTCCACATTTATAATTTAGGAATACTATGAAGAGAGGTGTATTTAAAAATGGTTTCAATGGAAGATTGGAGTATAAGGTTAACTATTCTTCAAGGAGCTTATGGATATAAAGGTTTTACTGAACAAATTGGCGAGAATATGTATAAAACTGATTTGAAAGGTTTTATAGAAGCAATAGAAAATGCAAAAGAACCGATTGATACTAGTAAAGTTTCAAAATTATCATCCGATCAAATTAAAGTGTTACAAGGTGCTCCAAGTGGTAGTTGGTTGATTCCTTTATTGAATAGAATGGGACGATTAGGGATGATGGATTTACGTGAGGGACTAGTTAATCCTAAAATATTCCAATACACTTCAACAATGAGTGCTTATAAAAGATCCATTTAAGCTATTATTTAAATAAAGAGTGATTAAAAATCCTGTGTTGATATGCAGGATTTTTTTCTTATTCAATAATCGGGCTTTGTGCATTATTTTGCGTTAATATGCATTGTAAAGACCCCAAAAGACTGAAATTTCACAGACTTTTGAGGGCTTAATAGGGTACATATGCAAAATAATATAAATTAATTATTTATAATATAAAACTGCTAAGTTGATTTTTTTTGCTCATCTATTTATTGAATTTATTAACTGGAAAAAGTATTCAGCGTTATGAGTCTTATTTAGGTTATACCATGCGTGTAATGTATCAGGTGCAAATACATCTAATTTTTTCAGTACTTCCATCGTAAATTCCAGAGGTGCCACCCCTGATGCAGTAACCAAGTTCTCACCAGATACTGCAGATCTCATCTCATAAAATTTTTCTCCTTTATAATTAGGACAGACCATTTTAATATACTCTAAGTCATTGCTTGTGTGTTTTCTAGAATCTAAGTATCCCATATTCGCAAGAGCCTCGGTTGCACCGCAAATTGCAGCAACAATAGTACCAAGCTTTAAAGCTTCGCCAATTTTTTTTAAGATAGGTTGATGAATATCTTCTCTCCAAGTAGTCCCTCCAGGTAAGATTAAGAGATCTTTACTCTCAAGTGTACATTCATCAAGGGAAATATCTGGTTGTATGCTCAGTCCTCCCATCGTAGTAATCATTTCTTTATTAGCTCCTACTGTAACTACTTTTAAAGGTTCTAAATCTTTTTTGAAATATCTTCCGGAATTTAGTTCAGCAATTAAATATCCATATTCCCAGTCTGACATTGTATTAAATACATACAGATAAACTTTTTTTGGTTGCATTCAATAACACTCCAATCACAATTAATATAGCCTATTATAAGATAACTTCCCTGACAGTTAACGTCAGTGAAGTTATCATACTTGATGAAATGTTATTAATTCCGACAGAACTTCAGTAAGTCTTTGCTTAAGACTTATTGGCCCAATAATTTGAATAGATTTACCGTACGGCAAAAGTAAATGAGGTACATATGTATGTATCATATCATTATTAAGAAGAAATACTGCTTGAGTTGAAGTCCGTTCTTGTAAATAATGTCCAAAAAACCAATGTTGGCAAATATCCTCCAATGCCCTTGTATTCCCATTAATAACCAAAGGGATAATCTCTTCTTTATCTTCTATAGTTGGAAGGAGATTGTCCATAAAAAAGTCATGTGCTGAAAAATTTTCTGGTCGGTTAAACTTATTTTCAGTTAGCATTAAGCTTTTAATTCGATCTACTCTAAAGCTACGGATATCATTCCTAAGATGACAAAATCCAATCACATACCAATTATTATTCCAATAAATAATTCTGTACGGATCAACTAATCTATATGTTGATTGTTTTTCCCCATTTTTAAGATATAGAATTTTTACAGAGTTTTCGTCAGCTACTGCCTGCTCCAAGTCTTTCAAGTAAGGCTCTGTAGAGAAGGAACTTAATCGATTTATTACTTCAAGATTGGTTAAACGTTGGTTTATCTTTGTTTCCTGTTCTTGATTTGAATATTTACTTAGCTTTGAAATAGCCCTATTTAGTGCTTCACCTCCATAATATCCAGCTTCTTCTGCAAAAATAGCAGCGTGAACTAGTGAAGTTTGCTCCTCAAAATCAAAAAAAAGAGGAGCCTCAATAAAATTGTTCAATAAAGTGTATCCACCATTATGGCCTGTTTCTGAAATTATAGGTACACCACTTGTTGAAAGTGTATCAATATAACGATACACAGTCCTTATGTTTATTTCTAACTTTTCCGAAATTTGTTTTGCAGTAATTTTTTCATTTGAATTAAGCATCCATAGAATTGCTAGTATATTGTCAATTTTAGGCATATAAATCCACCCTTAAATGGAGTTGATTATTTATCATATTAGTTTATTTTCCTTAATTAGTAGTAAGCAATTTTACTGTAGGTATCATTTTGAATTTAACTTATTTCCTTGAATTAGATTATTATGTTTAGTTAGTATAAGTACAATTCTTCACAATCTCACCGCCAATTAGTATTTTATTAGCCCCGATTTGCCCCAACACAGCCTCAACTCTGTGCATTATTTTGCGTTAATATGCATTGTAAAGAAAAATGAAAAACCTCAAAAGACTGAAATTTCACAGGCTTTTGAGGGCTTAATAGGGTACATATGCAAAATAATAAAATTAGTTCGTGAAGCATAAAGATGATAAATAACCTAACATTAATAAAAGTCCAATACCCATTGCGATTTCCATGTTTTGTACCTCCTTTTACCAAAACGACACATTTATCCCGCATACTGCCAGTAAATGCCCAATTAATCTTGGGCAACAGGACGATGGTCATACAAGCGTTTTCACAGGATGTGAAGTTTTTACTTTATACATAAATATTGTACAATGAAATATAGAAATATGGAACCTTTTATAGGCTTGTACGTATATATAAGTAATAGAATTACCAATTTGTACATAAAGAGAAGGTGTTAATTAATGAAGAAATGGGTTCAAAAAAGTATCGTCATAATGGTTGCGTTTTTAACATTTGGATTAATTACGCCAACACATGAAATATGGGAAGCGTTTGATCAAAATCCATCAAATCGTGCTTCTATCGGGCCATCAGGGACAAGCTCTGCAGAAGCGAATGCTCTTCCGATAGAACAAACTGAAATACAACCGGTTGACTATAGTGCGTTGCTTGTTGATGCAGCAAAAGAGCAATCCTATATTAAATTCGGCACAAAAATCGGTCCAAAAATTAGCAATGAGTTTGACTCCATTATTTTCCCGAAAATGGAGGAAGCTATTGCAATGACAGTTGAAGGTTTAGACGATACGTCTTTAGCATCATTAACAATTTCAGAAAAGCCAAGTGGTAACTATGGTGAGAAAATTTTTAATATTACCAACAATGAAACAGGCATGGATTTAATTCGCTTCCATGTCCGCACAGAAAAAAGACCACAAGACGGTTATTTTTACAACTTCCACTACCACAGTGCTGAGGACGACTTTATGGCACACAATAATTTAGGGGATATCTATTGGGAAAAAAACACACCTCCGAAATGGTTATCCTAAAAATTATGAAACACTCGCTTATAATGCGAGTGTTTTTTTGTTCGAAAACATTGATATATCAACGTTTAAAGTAATCAGCTTAGTTGTTAGTTAAAGAAGTTAGTTTAATGGGGGAGTGGAGAGAAAAACGTGTACCCCAAATTCATCATTTTCTAATTTCCTCAGATTCTTCAAATGAACTCAGATTGATAATCTCATCCATAAGATTAGATGAGTGTACTTCATCTTTTTCAAATGAGTGTGCATAAACTTTATAGAAACGCATCATTGATTTAATATGCGAGCGAGAAAATAGTAACGGTGAATGATATTGCAGAAGAACATGGTGTGAAGCCTGAAACGATTCGATTCTATATGTCAGGTGTTTATCAAAGACGTTCGAAAAGTGAAGTAAATAATAGATTACAGCCTATTTAAACTGGAAGATTAGAGGAGGAAAAATAATATGAAATTCTTTGATTTTTACAACCCGTATATCGCATTAATTTTGGCTGAAAATGAGGAACAAGCGAAAGAAAAGTATGTTGAGTGGGTAGCTGATGACGAAGGTGATTTAGAGTTTGATGAAATCGAAAGAGATTATGCAATCGTTAAGTTTAGCCAAGCAAAAGGCGAGGATGGTGAGTTGGTTCCTTTGAATGAAATCCTGGAGCAATTACAGAGTGATCAACCAGAATTGCTGTTGATTGATGGAAGCTTAATTTAACCAAATACACGCTGCTGATAGAACGGCATTAGGTTGTTTTATCAGCAGACTTCTTAGAGAGATAACAGGAGGAAAAATGGCAGTTAAAAACAGATCATACGCCAATCGAGGAGTAACATTCGAGCGTATAATCGATATGGTTAACACTAAATACCGAAATACTGGTGTAGCAGATATTCGTAAAGTACCTACGCCAGTACAAATCACTAAAAGTAAAGGGCGAGCCATTGCTTTTGATGCTAAAGAGACTTCAGGAACTAGTTTCCCATTGCAAAATTTATCACATCACCAATACAGGCTACTAGAATCATGGCACAAAAAAGGCGCTATAAGTCTTTCTGTTGGTGAGTATGAAGAAGTTTGGCGGAACATATCTCTTACCTTTCGGAGTGCTTAAAACGGCGGTAGAAAATCTATTGCCTGGGAAACATTCGAGAATGAGTGTATAGAGGTTAAGTCAAAGGATGGTTATACACTGCATTATCTGGAAGCGTTGGAGGTGTAATGATGAACAGAAAGCCGAAAAAATACATTTTGTTTACTGGAGAAGCTCACGACAAGGTTAAGTTTGAATTTACAACAAAACAGATTGAAATATTCATCACTCTTTGGAATCTTGGCTGTCCAATAAATAAGATAGTTCAAAGGCTTTGTACTAGCCAAGTAAGCGCGGCATTGATTGCTATGGTCCTAGAAATGTCTGGGCGGATTAAGCAAAGGATTGGTGGATTACTAGGTGAACAGAAAGTGGTTAGTTGAAAGATATTGTGCAGAAAGGGAATTGATAAAATACGAAAAGCCTTATAACTGAGTATAAGGCTTCCGCGATTTTAACAGTTAAAATCTGTTTATAAAATTATAGAATCGGAGTTAATTCTGAGTTCACAAATCGTTGGGCAGCGATGATTACACCTGAAGCTGTTCGCCCGTAAACGCTGTATAATCCGCCTGTTTGATTAGGAACAATTTCAACTTCATACTGAGCTGAGCTAGCTACACTTGGAGTTACAAAAGTAGAAGCATTGGCATTAGCGGCAAAAGGAGTTGTTGATAATAATTGTCTTGTACCGTTAAGTCTAAATACTCTTACTACTCCAGTTAGTAAACCTCCAGTGAGATTGAGAACTTTGATACGAACGCTAGCGGCATTAGCGGGTTGATTTCCTGTGTTTTCAATTGGGCCAGTTGTTAAAGGCATGTAATATTCACCTCCTCATAACTAAAGATGAATAATCTGCAGATTATATTTTCATAGTATGTAGTATTCGGTTACACTCTCTAGTCTAATTGATCAATATCTACAAATAAAAGAAAAATGTGGATTGTTAAGTGGGAAAAATATCAAAAGAAAATCTATAAACAAATGTGATCCTATATATCAAGACATAATATTGTAGTAGAAACACCTAATAAGGTGAGAGCAATATTAGGTAAGTGAACAATATGAGGATTAAACGAAAATAGAGCGATTAAAACATCGCTCTAAAAAATTCACGAAATCCCATATCCATGGGCACAGCCCAGATATAAAAACCAACTAGAACCACACAAACTAAAAGAGGTTTATAAATTATTTTTGGGAGTAGTTTTTCAAAAATTGACGAGAAAACAACGATACAACCAATTACAACAACCATTAACATTAATACTGGCAATATGATAGATAGCACGCTTAATCCACCAAATGCAAAAGCTTTTAATAACTCCATACAATTACCTCATTATGTATTTTATGTAAATTGTAACATAAAAGAAGCCACAGCGTCGTCACACGCTACAGCTCAGAATTGGTTCATGCCCTTTTACGGTTGGTCAGATAAGACATTATACCACAACTTAGGAGGGCAAACCTAATGGGCAAACAAGAGCAAATAAAATTAAATCGTTATCAGTTGGATAAGGCAATCAAGAAGTATCATGACAACATGTGTAAATACATGAGAATGAAGGATGAGCTTGATTCTTTAACGGCTGCTGCATCTACAGCACAATACGGAATTGAAGCAACAATGCCAAAAGCTGTTGGAGGAACAAGTGATCCAGTACATGCACATGTCCAAATCAGAGCTTCGCGAGAGGTTCGCATTAACAAAATCAAAGACGAATTGCTAATGATACAAAATTTAACTGACAAGGTAACTGGCGACATAGAGCAAGAAGTACTTTTCTGGTTGTTAGAAGGCATGCCTTTCCGTTGGATTGGTGCTAAGCTAAATATGAGCCATACAAGCGTACAGAGGGTGCGAGAACGAGTTTTAGATATGATGATAAATAAATGAAAGGGTGATAGATCACCCTTTCATTTATTTATTTAGGAAAAGATCGAAAAGCAATTAATAATCATTATTAAATTGATTAATTATTGTTATTCAGATTCCATAAGTAATGCCTCTACTTCGGACTGGGAAAGAATTTTTGATGATGTAACATGTTGATCATTATAAGATCTATTCTTTCTATTTTTTAATAAAGTAATAATACCTATCAATCCCAAAGTTGTAATAAATAAATAGGTTGCTGGGTGAATGATAACAAAATAGCTATCTTTTAGTTTAGAATCCGTTTTATAAAACACAATAATACCTCCAAAATATTAATTTATTAAAGAGCAATTATAAAAAAACATCCTATATGGATGTTTTTTTATTTTACTATGTTTTACTGAGAGAAGGTACCATCGGGGTTACTTATTGCTCGATTAGATACAGTTGTTGATTTCCCCCCATCATATACTACTGCAGAAATTTCCATCCTTGCATGATATCCGAAATGAGGTACACTTTTCAAACTTGTAACTTTAGTTATTCCATAAGGAACCTTAAATATTGATTGAATTGAAGTACATTTCCTGTAGCACCTGGTAGGATTGAGTATCCTTTGAAATAACCAAATTTGATCAATAGTCGTAAAAGGGATTGAATTATTTACGTGAGCACGAGCTTCGAAACTAGATGTTGTCCGTTTTATAATTACTAAAACCAACTGAACCAACAGCCAAAAATCTTGGACTTATTATCGCACTATTATTAAAATTATCTTCTTCTATGTAACCAATATCCTCTAAATTTAATTCAGATAAAATTTCTTTTACATCTACTTTTGCATTTGGATTTTCGATTCTTTTTTCCATTACTTTATCAGCAATTTGACGGAATTCTGCATCTGTTGCAGGACGTACATTTTTTTCAGATTGGTAAAATGCACTATCAGAAAGCAATGCATCAACTTCATCTTTAGAAAGTTCATTAGTGTCTAAAATTGCTGCTGAGGTTAAACTAGGTATTGCTAAAACAACTAAAAAAATTAAACTGATTAAACACATAAATAACTTTTTTGTTTGTGACATAGAAAGTCTCTACTTTAGTAATTATTGTGAACAATTACAAAATTAATATATATATAGATATATTTGTAAATGAAGTCTTATTTTTCTTTCGTAAAACATATGTGTTATATATTACCTAAAATATTCGGAATGATTGATTTTAGTTATATAAATATAATAGTGACAAATGTTTCAAATGTTTCAAATGTTTCAAATGTGACAAGTGTTACAAATGTTCCAGATGTTCCAAACGTATCATTGTGGGTAAGCTGCGATGTAAACTAAAGTGGAGGTCGGACAGGTAAATGTTTCTTCACTTGGTATTTATAAAATACTAAATATTAGGAAAAGGCAGACCGACGACCGACCCGCGCCATTCGCATTTTATCACTAAGCATGGACATACTAGGCGAAATTGACAACTACCAGTCCATGTTTTTTAATCGTTCCTGGCATGGTATAGGAGGCATTGAACTACGAATCAACCGTTACAAAAAATACGCAGATACATTGTTAAAAGGTAACCTTATTTTGGTCGGAACAGACTTGAATAAGGTTTTTATTATTAAGCACCGAGAAATCAAACTTGATGAAAACGGCAAGATAACAGAAAACTGGCTCATTAAAGGTTATGCCCTAAAATCTGTAGTTGCACAGCGTATTACAATGCCACCAGAGCATACGGCTTATGACAATAAATCAGGTAGCTCCGAAACGGTTATGAAGCATTATGTAAATAAAAATATAGTAAATCCTGTAGACAAAAGACGTAAAATACCACAGTTAGTAATTGCAGCTGACGAACAGCGTGGCATTCATATAGATCATTATTCTTCACGTTTTAAAAATGTTGCAGAAGAAATGTCAACTATATCATTAGCTAGCGGATTAGGTTGGGAAGTCACTCTTGATATACGAAATAAACAGTGGGTATTCGATATTGTGGAAGGCCGTAACTTAGTTGCTAGTCAATCTGTTAATCCACCTGTAATTTTCAGTCCACAATTTGAATCACTTAAATCATTACAATATGTACAAAGCGAGCTCAATTATAAAAATGTAGCAATAGTTGCTGGACAGGGTGAAGGTGTAGAAAGAACAGTAATCGAAGTTGCTGGCATTGGAATTGGAACTGGTATCAATCGACATGAGGAATTTATCGACGCACGTGATATTTCAGAAACGGATGATGACGATAATCCATTACCAGAGCAACAAGTCATTCAAGCTTTAACTGATCGTGGGCAACAAAAGCTCGGTGAACTTATGCAAGAGGAATACTTCGAAGGTCAGATATTAACCAATAGCCCTTTTAAGTATCAAAAGGATTATAACCTTGGTGATGTTACCACTATTCAAAATAACAGTTGGGGAATAACAATGGATGCTCGTATTACTGATATTAAGGAGATTTATGAGACAGGTGGATTTAGTGTTGAAGCTACATTTGGTAATAACAGACCTACCTTGATTCAAAAGATTAAACAAGAACTGAGTCAGATTAGTGGTGAAGTAAGGCGATAAAACGCAAGCTAAGGCTTAGCATTATTTTTATTATTTATTTAATTTAGGAGGGATTCCTTTCCTTTTGTCGAATTTAGTAAATAGAGGAGTGATTTATTGCTAACCAAAATTAGAAAAGTTAAGTTTGAGCCAGAAAGAAAAAATCCGATGTATAACGTTATTATGGAATGCCCAGATGGGAAGGAGCTATTTGTGAAATTTGATTATACTTATGCAACCAAAAACTTTTGGCCATTAAAAGTAAATTATAATAAAAAAGATTATGGTGCAAAACTTGCATGGTATACAAGAGAAGTTGAAAACATGACTGTTGAATTGTTTTTAGAAACAATTGCAAATAAGATAAATAAAAAATATAACTTTGATTTACTACAAAATTAGTAATAATACATTTTGTTTTATGCCTTCCACAGTGTGGAGGGCTTTTATTATGCGCTGTGAGAGAAATCGAGATGGGCAACGGTACATGTTACTGAATCTCGATGCTTCTCATGGCTTTTTATTTTAGGGCAAAGGATTGGTGATGGCATGGGTGATGAATTGGTTAGAAATATATATGAACGTTTGGGTGGGATTGAGGCAAAGATTGATGATATAAGAGACATTCGTCAAACTGCTGAAAATGCTAAAGATATTGCAGAGGAAGCTTTAGCAAGTACGAAAAGCGCTCATAAGCGATTAGATAAAATCGACAAAGTAATTTGGTGGGTTTCAACAACCATCATTGGATCCGTAATTTTAGCTTTATTAGCTTAAATTATTAAAACAAAATAGGAGGATTTTATTATGGAATTTTTATATGATTACATCATCGAACAGGCGCTTATTGTAGTGCCTGTTTTATTAGTTATCGGACAAGTTTTAAAGAACACACCTAAAGTGCAAGACTGGTTGGTTCCATATATTTTATTACTATTTGGCGTGATATTTACAATTGGAATTATGGGTATCAATATACAAGCTATTGTACAAGGCGTACTAGTAAGTGGAGCAGCTGTATTCACTAATCAATTATACAAACAATACTCTAGTAAAGAAGGTGAACAAAATCGGTAAAATCATTGATATATCACATCACCAAGGAGATATTGATTGGTCGAAAGCTAGTAAAGAAGTTGATCTCGCTATCATCCGCACGCAATACGGTACAAGCACTATTGACCGTAAGTACGTCCGAAATATTGCTGAATGTAAAAAATACAAAGTGCCATATGGTGTGTATATCTATGTGACATTCACCAACAAAGCAACAGCACTAGCGCAAGCAAAAGACTTCTATGAGCGAGCAAAAGGACATAATTCATTGTTTTACGTTGTGGACGTTGAAGAATCTTTTGGAGCAAATTCAAAGAATATCCAAGAAGGTACACAGGCATTTATCGATTATTTAAAAGATAAAGGTGTCAAAGTTGGGCTATACACTGGGCATCATTTTTACAAGCCTTACAAAATGGATACTGTCAAAAATTATGATTTCTTGTGGATTCCACGTTACAGTGGCACAAGTGCTATGGGAAAGAAACCCGACTACGCTTGTGATCTATGGCAGTATACAGAAAGTGGCTCTGTTGCAGGTATCAAAGGCAACGTGGATTTAAACGTATTGAATGGTACAAAGCCATTATCGTGGTTTACCAACAGCAACAATAAAAAGGAGGGCCTAACAGTGAACCAATATAATGAATTGAAAAAGGAAAATAATCAACTAAAAAAAGAACTTGCTGAAATCAAAAAAATATTAGGTGAGAAAGCAAATCTAAAATCTGAATCAGCTGTAGCAGCAACGCATAAAGACGCATGGGATTGGGCTATTAAAGAGAAAATAATCAAAGGTGATGGAGCTGGCACTAATCCGGCCGGTGTTCTAACACGTCAGCAAATGGCAACAATGTTTAAACGTTTTTACGATAAATTTATTAAGTAATACTAATGCCCAGGTACTCAATTAATTTTGAGACTGGGCTTTTCTTGTTTATCCACTTTGTAACTTCTTCTTTAGTAAATTTCCCAAACTTTATTGATAAATTACCATATCCTATTATTATTAGTCTATTTAAAAGGAGTGGTGCAATGATAAAACCTTCTTGTAATTGTGGTTGCGATAAGAAAATAATCCGATTGAATAAAGTATCTTCATGTCCCGTTTGTACCGTTAGTTCTGATCAACTTCTAGTTCCTAATAATTTTACAACAGGAGGAATATGGAGGAATCCAGCAACAGAGACGATTGTTGTCACTCTTCTAAATAAAACAGATACAGCTCAAACAGTAACAGTATCTGTATTAGATTGGCAAAGCTGTGACCAAGCTGAGATGCCGAAGGACGCTTTTTTATGTGGAGAATCCCAACCTTCACTTTTTAATGGAACACCTAAGCCTCTTACATTTAACATACCAGCAAAAAAACTTCTCACCGTTCATGCAACTCCGCAAAATGCTTGGTTACCAAATGACTCTATTTATGAAGTAATTGTGATGTATCCACCTGATCCTATCATTCCATCTTTTTCTCCTGGAGACCCCGTTATCTTTAATACATGGGGGGTTAATAACACCGGAGTACCTCAAGAAGGAAATACAGTATTCCATCATCAATTTCAACGAACTATTTTTATTTAAAAAGAGAGTAGAGTAAACCAAAAGGTTAGAGCTCATTATAGTTGAGTACCTGACTTTTTTTATTTCCAAAATTTTTTCTTGCCAATATGCAAACGTTTGTTCTAAAATGGTTACAAACAAATGTTCTTATTTAGGGAGTGGAATGATGAAAGAACAACTAATAAAAGGGATGCAACGTAACCAATTTCTAAATATGATGTACATGGCTAAAGACGGTCAAGTGTCAAAAAGACGTATCAAAATCATTAAAATTGGTAGTGATTCGTTTCAGGCTTATTGTTTTAATAAACAGGCAAAACGTACATTTATTATTGATAGCGTACTAGTAGTTGTTCCAGTCCTTCACAAGGAGCGAGAGGTTGTATGATAAATGCGGAGCAAAGAAAACTCCATAAATTTGTGGTTTATGATATGGCTATACAATCCTTGCAACGTGATTATAAAGAGATAGAAACATTAAAATGAGTAAAGTATATTTGCCAATCCTTAATAATTTACTAAAGATAATCACTAATGATTATTACAACTCTAAAAGGCTGTTGGCCAAAGATAAAATTAGAGTGGTAAAGTGGGAAAAGAAAGACGACTACTTTAGTGATCTCATTGTTACTACAGCCGGAGAAGACATAGTTCTGACATATGCAAATCAAGCCCTTAAAACACAGGTAGAGAAACTACTTTTTAGCCATATAAATGTAGGCACTGATTAATATGGTGCCTATTTTTTATGCAATGAAAAAAGCCACTCATTTGAGTGACCTATTTTTTATTTACTGGTACAACTACTGTTACTTTATCGCCAATAAATCTGTTATCTTTTGAAGTGCTATCAAATACAAATTTCAATTCTTTAACGCCTTCTAAACCTTCTTTTCCTAAATCAAAAATAACTTCACCTTTTTGAATTACTTTGCCAATAAATTCAGATTCGAAATGAGAAATTTCAACAATTGAATTGATTTGACGTTTTGTATCTGTAGTCATTTTAGCTGTATTTGGATGGAAACTTAAAGTATCGTCAGATAAATTTTCTCCTGTGATTGACAATATAAGGACGTTTGTTTCAGCTTCTGTTTCAATCATTCCTGGATCACGTGCAACCAGTTTAGCTGTTTTCATTCCATCAATTGAAAACTCAACATCAGCACTTTTATATTTTTCAGTTGGCGCTTCATATAAATCGGTGATTGTATATGTACCAGCAAAATCATCTTTCACTACATCACCAACATTCGCGACTGTTAAATTGTCTGCTTTATTAGCTTTGTTTCCTTCTTTTATTTCAATGTCAGTAGAACCTGTTACTGCTTTTTCTAGTGAAGCTGCATACTTAGCAAATTCATCATCTTCCATATCACCATTCATTTGAATTAAGAATAGGCCACTTTGATGAGTGTGAGAATAAAACATAGGGCTTGAATTTCCTAATTCATCATAATAAGCCTTTGCTTTTTTTAGACCTTCTTCATTATCAAATAAAAATAATCGACCGCCTGAATCATCACCAAGAGAAGGGATTAAAATTCGTTTACCTTCTTTTCGGATGTTTCCGAATTCATCTTTTGGTAAATCTGAAAAATCACCTAGTTCTAGACCATCATCTTTAAAATGTTTAAGTACATCATCTATTGTTTTAGCCAAAACTTTTTGATGTTCTTCAGTACCATTTTCTTTTGGCTTTTCATTCTTTGCAGAATCACTTCCACAACCAGCCAACCCTAAACTCAATACTAATGCTGCACTAAAAATCAATTTTTTCTTCATTTGTAAATATTCTCCTTTATATGTTCACTTCAAATTGTATCAATTATGGCAAACGTTGTCAGTAATGGTTTAGTACAAAAAAGATTAGATTTCGCTAAAAACACAAATACTAAAGTATGGACATCGGGATATTTCACATTATAGCCAAACGAATTATAAAGAGCTAAACGCATAGGGCATGGATATTGCTATATAGAAAGTACATAAAATTGTTCAGTACCCCAGAAGTACCCCAAAAGAGTATACGAAAATATACGATAATATAAATAGTAAAAAATGAGATACTCTATGAATCGTTGATATTATAGCAATCTATCTATAGGAGAATACACAATATAAAATCATTTGAACTCTGGGAAAAAAATACGCCACCTAAGTGGTTGTCATAAAAGTCAAAAAACACTCGTTTAACTACGAGTGTTTTTTTGTTCGACAATATTGAACTATCAATGTTTATAACGTATAGAGTTGTCTCGGAAATGGAGGGAGAAGAAAAACGAGTGCTCCCGAAATTGAACAGTACTGATAAAGCTAAAATTGTCGGTTCATGCGCTTACCCGGGAAATTATTTCTTATTTCCTAACCTGAAAAAGCTGTTGGTAAGGCAGATAAAAAATATTATGGTGTTTGATGCTATAGGGTTTTTGTAAATACTCTATGATTAATAATTTGATTATTACGTAAAAAGGAGAGGCGAGAGCAATTCGCTAATTAGAGTCTATACAACATTTTGGAATGATCATAGTGGGTTGAGGAAGCCTACAGACCGTTGAACTAACTGTTGCAGACCTGGGCTTTCCTGAAGGAGCTAATATGGCTCGAATCTTTGAAAGAGCTAGGGAACTTGGTTTGGCATTGTGCCCACTAGAGTTGGGACCTCGCCTAAGACTAGAGTACCTGGATCAGCTTGAGGGTTATTCATGCAATTCTTTACAGCAACAACAAGCTCCATCAAGCTCCATCACAATAACATCGGAGATACTAACTGAAGATGATGAGTTTCCAAGAGGATTCTACCTAAGACAATTAACGGTGTTTTGTGGCTTCGTGGATACTGTGCTGATCAGCTACACATTTGGTACCCTAATGATCATTTTATCTTTTATCAAAAAACACTACAGGACAAGTTAAGAGCTTGAAAATATGAATATGCTGAATACAGGTTGTGAAATGGCGTTGAATGTTCTTTATTTATACCATTGCGGGAAATAAACCTTACAATATTCCCTGATGGATCTTCAAGATACATTGAATAATCCGCCTTAATTTTCAAAAAGAGCCTGATTTTCTAATTCACCTGTCACTTTATTTTCGCTAGCTAACTTTCCAAAATAAAAACGAGTATTACTAGCAAAAATAGCTAAATATTAGTGGTTGGAGAAGAATTAAGCAAAGCTCAGAGATATTTTCTAATTTTATGGTTGAAAGAGAATTTAAGTGTATATTTTAAATAATCTATTAATATGTTATACTATTTTTGCTTTACAAAATTGGAAATTTATTAAAAGTTTGGAGGGGTAAGTATTTTGGGGTGTAAAAAGCTATGAAACAATTTTTTAGAAAACTAAATAAAATCGATACGTTTTCGCCGTATTTCTTTTTACCATTTATTTTACTGCTTTATTTCTTTACGAGCATGTTTGATTGGCATAGGTTTGAAATGTTCAATATACGTGTTTCTATTTGGCCAGCAGTGATTTTAGCGATTATTTGCTATTACATAGGGGTTTACGTTATAGATAAGATGAAATGGACAATCCCTTCATTTGGCCTTTCTTTTTTAGGTAAATATGTGATTCATTTTATTGTGTTTCTCACATTACTTGGTTTAAGTGCCTACATACTAATGGTTTTTGGAAGCGGCCTTGGCATTTCGGATGAGTCCAATCGTCGAAATCTAAATCCAAAGTTGAACTTCTTTAGTCAATTACTATGGTTTGGCGCATTATTGCTATTATCATATAAAATGATTTTGGAAGAACGTTTGACATGGAAAAAAGCATTCATCTACGGTGCTATTTATGCAGTAGTTATGTCTTTATTTGTGCTAGTAGCCTATCGCACGCCGTTAATAATTATGCTATTTACGGCAATTATCATTATCCACTACGTCGTAAAGCGAGTGAAATTAACATGGTTTTTAACTACGCTGTTAGTTATTGGTGTAGCTTTCTCTATGTTTAGTTTTATTCGTGTGTTAACGGAGGATAGGTCATTAGAATTCAATAACCGAGATCAGCCTGATGTAGAGCTAACGGAAGATGCGAGAGACAAGCTGTTAACGGCTGAACAAAAAGTAAACCAAACGCCGTTATGGATTCGTGCACTAAATGAAGAAAGTGTAACAGGACATATTGTGTTAAGTACAATTATGGAATATACACAGGAGAACGGTTATTTAAACGGTGAAATCCATAAAGGTGTCTTTAGTACGATATTACCTGGTGAGCAAATTTCACCTCGTATGAGGGTAACGGAAGTTGTCAATTCCGTGAGTGTGGAGAAGGGAAAAGTGATTACACGTGGAAATCGCACAACCACACCAACCTTTATCGGTCAATTATTTTTAGATGGTGGCTATTTATTAGTCGCAATTGGCTTCTTTTTATACGGTGTTTTAATTTCGCTTATTTATAATAAAGTGAAACAGGCGGGCATTCGTAGTTTCCATTCTGTCGCCTATGCATTTACCATTACACTATTTACAGTGTCTATGCATACTGGTTTCCTCGATTTAATCTTTATTTTAATGCTTGGCTTTGTCATCATTGCATCGTCGATTATGAAAAGGGATCGTGGACAAATTCGAATTTAAAGAAAAGAATATTCAAGTATGTATGGTTTTGCTATTTTACCAATATTACTTTTTTACATTTTGCCGATAGCTTTTGTCATTTGGTTTACGTTTTCAATGGTGAAGCTGCAAAGAGAGCGCAATGAAATTTTGAAGGAAATTGTAAATGAAATGAAAAATGAGAGAGAGCTTTTCCTATCCCTCAATAATTGTACAAAAGAACGATTGGTGAAAAATAAAAATCAGTGGGAATGAAGAATACCCCACTGATTTTTATTTTATTGAGTGATGCTATTGAAAAACTGTTTTGTCTTTTCGATATCTGTTACATGCTTATTGCATGTTTGGCTATCTGCGCAAATGTAATTACTATGACTGGTATACGTTCCAACGACTTGCCCTTTTATGGAAGTTGTATAAAAGCCAACATCGGAATGCCTGTTACAAATTGCACATATTCCTTTAATTATATTATTTGAGAAAGTTCCTTTAATGGCTTTTAGCTGTTCATCTTGTTCCAGTACGACATATTTTCGATGTGTCCCAGGGTCATCCCAAGCTAAATAACAGATCTGTTGAAAATCTATTTCTTCAAGCTTTGGTAGCTTGAGTTTTTTTTCCTTTTTAAACAGGCTCTTTAGTGTGCTTGCAGTGACTGTTTTGAACGGGATGACATATGGTTTTAATTGCTCTAAATATGCTTCACCCTGTGCGCGATCCGTGACTTTAAAAAGTTGTTCAATTAACTGAGCTTCCGCAGTGGACAGCGCTAACTTTGCCATAATTTCGCTTTCAACAATACCGCGTACGGCTAGGATAACGTTTTTATCTTTTGTTGTTGCGAGTGTTTGTATGATTTTATTCATTTGCTGCTCAAGTAAATGATAGTTTGCGACCGTTAGAAACGGCTGAATTGTTTGTTTTTCCATTTGAATTCACTCCAGTATAGTAGGCTTTTATTAAGATTTATGGCCTATAGAGATCCTTCAATGTTGTTATTTCGTTAACTTTTCTAGACCTCTTTGACCTGTAAAGTGTTGGGTCTAGAGCAAGCATTACAAAAGAATGCGTCCATTTCGATTCCTCCTTGAAAAGAAAACTATCCTTATTATAGCATTTTTTAGGAATTAAATAAAGTTAGAAAGATTCAGATATTTACAATAAATAAATGGTATACTTGTTTATATTAGGATATTCGCTATAGCGTCGGCTTGATTTCCATTTTGACTGTGCGATCCTGGATCATTTGTTAAGCCTCCGTTGGAAAGGGATTGTACTAACAAGAAGTATTTAGTGCGAAATATAGTGTTATTCGGAATCACCGTTTTTTAGGTGTTATTCGAATGACGTGAAATTGGAATTTAGATATCATTATGCCTCAAAAAATTTTTCATAAGTGATTAACACCTTTAATACAATTAAAAGTATTTTTCAAAGAAAATTTTTTAGAAAAGAGGAAGGTCTATGATTCAGTTTGAAAAGATGAACACAAAGCATTTTTTACAAAGTTTAACAGTGAGTGATTTTGCGATTAGTCCTGATGAAAAGCAGATGGTATTAAGTACGAATTTTAATGGATATTTTAATTTATGGGGAATGGATTTAGAGAAAAAATTCCCATATCAAATGACGTTTAATAATCAAACTTCAAATTTTATAAAATATTCGAAAACAGGTGAATTTATTTTAGCTGGATTTGATAAAGACGGTGATGAAAATAGTCAAATTTACGCAATTTCACCTGAGGGAGGAAGTCTAGTACCAATTCGCTATAAAGAGGGAGAACGTCATTTTTACTCATATTTGACTGAGGATGGTAGACATCTTTATTACTCAACTACAGCTGGAAATTCCACGTATTTAAATAGTTTTGTTTATGACATTGAGAGTGAAGAGGAACAGCTACTGATAGAGGGGAGTATTGCACCAACTTTTATCGATGCAGTGAGCCTAGAGGAAAAAACGTTTGTCTATATTAAACAGTTTGGGAATACGCATTCCTTAGCGTATGTACAAATTGATGGTGAGGAAGTATTACTTACACCATTAACGGATAAGCAGCATACAGTTTCAGATATCGTGTATACTTCTGAAACGGAAATTTATTTTTTAACAGATTACGATGACGATTTTAGCTACTTGGCAAAATTCGATATTCAAACAAAGCAATTTACAAAGTTGCTTCAAATTGAAAAAGAAAACTTTTCAAGTATTTATTATTCGAAAGAAGAGCATGCACTATATATTGTTGGTTCCTATGGAGTAGAGGATCGGCTTTATCGTTATACAATTGCCGATGGAAAAAATGAAAAACTCGAAACACCTGTTGATATTATTGAGAAAATGATGATTATGCCAAGCGGACATTTATATTTGCTTGGGAAATCTGCTACGAAGCCAAATAATATTTTTGTTTCAAAGGAAATGGGAAGTTCTTGGTTGGAGTTAACTCACTATAGAGTACCGGGTGTTCGAGACGAGGATTTGGTGGAACCCGAAGTGCTACGTTATCCATCGTTTGATGGTTTAGAAATTGAGGCACTCTTATTTAAGGCGAAGGAAGAAAATTCGAATGGCCATGTTATTTTATGGCCCCATGGTGGTCCACAAGCCCTTGAACGCAAATCATTTCGACCGATGTTCCAATTGCTAGTTACCCAGGGATACTCTATTTTTGCACCAAACTTTAGAGGCTCATCGAACTACGGTCTAGACTTTATGAAAATGGTTGAGGGCGATTGGGGTTATGGTCCACGCCTTGATAATATTACTGGGGTTGATTGGCTTATTGAGAATGGCTATGCCGATCGTGATAAAATGCTGCTTTTAGGCGGCAGTTATGGCGGTTATATGGCACTGCTATTACATGGTCGCCATGCAAATTATTTTAAAGCGGTTGTCGATATTTTTGGACCAAGTAATTTATTTTCATTTATCGAGTCTGTTCCGGATTTTTGGGTGCCATTTATGAAGCAGTGGGTGGGAGACCCTGTAAAGGATAAGGAAAGATTAACGGCGGATTCGCCAATTACGTATTTAGATGGTATGACGAAACCTATGTTAGTCATTCAAGGGGCGAACGATCCACGTGTTGTGCAAAAGGAATCTGACCAAATCGTTGCTGCTTTAAAGGACAAGGGGCGAGAAATGGAATATATTGTGCTAGAAGATGAGGGACATGGATTCACGAAAAAGGCCAATGAAATTTACGTGTATGAGAAAATACTTGAATTCTTTACTACACATATTAATCAACTAGAAATTCCAAAAGCTTAAACGTTTGAAAATATAGGAGGATTTTATGTTACTAAATCAACAAGGATTTAATTTATGGGCTGATGGTTATGATAAAACGGTTCAGCTAAGTGAAGAAAGCAATCAATATCCATTTGCAGGATATAAAGCAATATTAAATACAATTTTTAATGAGGTTATGGCCATTCCGAAATCCACTGTATTAGACATTGGATTTGGCACAGGGGTGTTAACGTCAAAGCTTTATGACAATGGCCATTTTATCAATGGCCTCGATTTCTCCTCGAAAATGATCGAAATCGCTCAAGAAAAAATGCCTGATGCAAACTTAATAGAGTGGGATTTATCAAAGGGGCTGCCAACAGAGTTCCTTCATCAAAAATATGACGCGATTATAAGCACCTATGCGCTGCATCATTTTACTGATGAAATGAAAGTACAATACATTACGGAATTATTGCAGCAACTCACACCTGCAGGCAAAATTTTTATTGGCGACATCGCCTTTGAAACAAGAGCGCAGCTTGAAAAATGTCGTCAAGACAGTATTGATTATTGGGATGATGATGAATTTTACTTTGTCCATGAGGAAATTAGCACCTTATTACAAGGAGTATGCCAATTAGAATTTTACCCAATCTCACATTGTGGTGGAGTTTTTGTACTTTCGAATCTTGTTTAGGAAGATGATTACATGATTATTTCTGATGTATTATACGGTGAATACGAGATAGATGAAGTGTTAACGGAACTTATTTTGAGTAAACCGATGCAAAGGTTAAAGGGTATTCATCAAGGTGGGGCAAGTTATCTTGTAAATAGCAAGTGGAATGTAACACGTTATGAGCATTCGGTAGGTGTCATGCTGGTCATTAAACAACTAGGTGGCTCTTTAGAGGAGCAAATTGCTGGATTATTGCATGATGTTTCGCATACAGCTTTTTCACATGTCATTGATTTTGTTCTTGAGAATAAAGCTGAAGACTATCATGAAGAAATATTAATGAATGTCATTATGAATTCTGAAATTCCTCTTATTCTTAAAAAGTATAATTTTGATTATGAACATTTACTTTCTAATACTACGACTTGGGATTTACTTGAACAACCAGCTCCTCATTTATGTGCAGATCGAGTAGATTATACTTTAAGAGATATGTACACATATGGGCGAGCATCCCTAGAAGAAATACAAATTTTTTTAAATGATATCATTGTTCATCAAGGGAAGATGTGTCTTAAAAGCATCGAAAGTGCAGAATGGTTTGTGAAAACATATTATCAAGAAGTACTTGATTTCTTTATGGATCCATTAAATATTTATGCCTATCATAAACTATCACAAACGCTAAAGGTAGCATTAGATAAAATGATTATTACACTTGCAGATTTTCTTAAGGAAGATGAAGAACTAATTGCGCTGATGAAATCTTCAAATGATAGGCAAGTGCAAAGTCTTTTAAAACAGCTTCATCCTCATATTAACGTGAGGGTGGACCAAACAGAATTTGATATTCATCAAAAGGGTAAAACTAGACTTATCGATCCTTTGCTTTACTTTGAGAATCGATTAATAAGGTCAAGCGAATTATCTGAAGATGTTAGAAAAATGAATGCAGTTGCTGAAGGAAAATTTCAACAAGGAGCGTTTGTGAAAATTCTTTAAATTTCTCGATAAAACGATGAAAGGGGCTGACAATTGTCAGCCTTTTCATCTTTCTACTGAAAGTATGAAATTTAAAATATTTCTTTTAATATATCTGTGATTACGATATAATCGTAAAAGACGATATATACAAAGGGGTAATTTTTATGATAAAAGATTTAAATAACTATTTTACATCGATTTATTACCAACTACATCCAACGCACGAAGTGGCAATTTCGCATCAAAGTGTGCGTATTTTACAGATGATTCAAAAGGAAGACGATGTAACTGTACGCGATATTGCAGAGTTACTAAATATTTCTCAAAATACGGCGTCTGAACATATAAAAAAGCTAGAGCGAAGTGGTTGGGTGAAAAAGGAGCGGGCCATCGAAGATCAGCGCAAAGTACATCTTTATCTGACAGCTGAAGGGTTTCATATCTTAAAGAAAAACACAGAGTTAGATGATGAAAAACTACAGCATGCACTAGACAAGCTTTCAGAAGAAGAGCAAGAATCGATTTTACAAGCATTTCGTCTTTTAAGCGAGGTGGCTAAATAATGTATACATTTGTAAAAATTCTTTGCTCGGCAGCCGTTATTGGTATCGTGACAGAGGTTGCTAGAAGGTTTCCTACATACGGTGGTATTATTGCAGCATTACCACTTGTCAGTATTTTAAGCATCATTTGGCTTACTGTGCAAAGTGAACCTAGTGAGCATATTCAGCGCTTTACGGTTGGTGTAATTGTTGGACTACCAGCTACAATGTTTATGCTATTTGTTATCTATATGGCGATGAAATCATCGATCCATATCGTGTTTGCCATTGGACTAGGCATTGCTTCGTGGGCAGTATTTCTAGGTGTTCAAAAAGCTATTACTAGTATTTTTCATATCTCAGTTTAGGAGGAAAATAGATGACAGTAATTCCTATTCAACAATTACCACAAAATGAGATGTTGCAGTTTTTTAAGGAGCATTGGGGAAGTACAGAAATGGTTATTTCCAGTGGGATTTATGACTGTAGTCAATTAGATGGCTTCGCATATATGGATGAACAGAACAAAATATTAGGTCTCGTTACGTATATCATTCGTCCTGAAGAATGTGAAATTATTTCCCTCGACAGTATTGTAGAAGAAATAGGGATTGGTTCATTACTTGTACAAGCAGTTGAACGACATGCATTGGAACAAAGCTGTAAGATGATTTCCCTTATTACGACAAATGATAATTTACACGCGTTAAAATTTTATCAAAAACGAGGTTACCATTTAGTCGAAATCATACAAAACGCAGTCGATCAAGCAAGAACATATAAACCTGAAATTCCTTTAATCGGCAATGACGGGATTCCAATACGTGATGAAATAAGATTAGCAAAGCAATCTGGCTTATCATGAGTCAGGTTGTTTTTTTGCATTAAAGAGAAGCGCAAAGCGAAGAAAAAGCCTCAGTAGAACTTGAAGCGGTGGATAGCCCCTTCGGAAAGATGGATAGAACGTCCAAAGTCGTGGATTAACCTCCGGAAAGATGGATAGAACACCTTAAGTGTGGATAGACCCTTTGAAATGATGGATAGAACACCAAAAATCGTGGATAGACCCTTCTGAATGATGGATAGAACATCCAAAATCGTGGATAGACCACGGAAAGATGGATAAAACGTCCAAAATCGTGGATAGACCCTCTGGAATGATGGATAGAACGTCCCAAATCGTGGATAGACCACGGAATGATGGATAGAACGCCAAAAATCGTGGATAGACCCTCTGGAATGATGGATAGAACGTCCCAAATCGTGGATAGACCACGGAATGATGGATAAAACGTCCAAAATCGTGGATAGACCCTCTGGAATGATGGATAGAACGCCAAAAATCGTGGATAGACCCTCTGCAATGATGGATAGAACGTCCAAAATCGTGGATAGACCACGGAATGATGGATAGAACGCCAAAAATCGTGGATAGCCTCTCTAAAATGATGGATAGAACACCAAAAATCGTGGATAGACTTTCTAGAATGATCGAAGAACGTACCAAAACGTGGTTAGAGTCTCTGAATTGATGAATAGACCCTCACGAGCTACGGAAAGAACCACTGTTTATTTTCGAGGTTTCATCACTTACGATTTCTCGCTATACTTGATAGGTAGCAAGAAAGTGAGGAAAGAAATGAAAAAATTACTATTTGTTTTATTATTTAGTGTTCTAGTAGTGGGAGCGGCCTTTATCATTTATTTAAAAAGCAATCCACCACTTGTCATGAATAGCTATACAAATCCTACAGATGATTCAACTATAAGAATCGTGGAAATAGAGAATAAGGGCCTGCGTGACATAAAGCTTCAGCAAATACTCGTCAATGATAAAGTGCCTGAAAAAGTCGAGCTGGTTGTGAGTAAGGCTGAACCGTTTGAGGCAGAAACGAAGCTAGTTGGTAATCCGAATATTACGTATCATAAGTTAAGGCAAATAAACATTTTGCCTAGTCCATACATAGATCGCCAGGCTATCGGAAAGCAACCTCAGCATTATGCAGTCAAAGTTGAAGCACCTACTATTAAAAAAATAACGATTAAGTACGAATATTTAAAAATGCCATTTACTTTAACAGCTGAGTTACAAGCTAGTACTAAAGTGAAACTATAATCAGCGAGACTTCCTATAAAAGTGCGAGAAATCAATGTATATGGATTTCTCGCACTTTTTAGGTTTTAATCTGTTTTATCACTTTTGTTTTTTAGTTGTAAATTGCCTTTATTAAACATAACAAGTCCATTAAAACGCTCATAAATAACATATAACGGATATAACACGACAAGCGTTACGAGATAAGGAGGTATTTTTTCAATAACGGGGAGTATGCCTGATAGATAAGATATCAATGTTTTTGTTAAGAAAATAAGTAACGGAATTGCTACAATCAAACCAATTAAAAGAAGAGGGGTTACCTTTGTTTCTTTTAATTTGGCGTAGCAGTATGGACATTTCATCGTAAATGGTGATGAAAAATCCTCAAAGTCATCAAGGGTTATCGCTTCTTGACAATTTGGACAAGGTATAAATGTTCTCATAATAAATCTCCTAAAAATAAAATTCACTTAAGTATAGGTGAATTTTATTTCAAAAGTAAGTAGAAAATATTGGTGTTAAAAAGTTGGGAAATCCAAGGAGAAAGTGTAAATAAGAAAACCTTATGGCCAGTTTACATCCCAAATAACGAAGCAAGCTGTTCTCGCTTTTTGTCTGATCATTTATGCCTGTGTCATTTTATAAGATTGTTTGGTGTATAAATACCATTACACCTAAAACGTGGTAATCTAAAAGTAATGATCATACTGATGTTAGGAGGGACTAAATGGGTTTGATTTCTATCAGCATAGTACTTGTTATCCTCATTTCAACTGTTGCTTTAGTGGTTATTCGGAAGCATTCGAAGGGTGATATACAGCTAGAAGTTACAGCTGTATGTGAAGGGAAAAATAAATTAGACCAAGCTATTATGAAGATTAACTTTACATTTTCAATTGGCAAACTTACCTCTCATAAAAACGAAATAATAGGCAGTATTGATTGGTCAAAAGGATGGATGCCCGTATGCTATAATTTAAAGGAAAACGGAGCTTATCAGGAGGAACGATTGCTCTTTCCTATAAAAGAAACAACATATTCAACATTCGAAATAAATGCTGCAAAGGCTATAGATAATATGGGACGTGGTGAGGGGTATGTTGTATTAGTATTAGAGGACCCTGTTCCTACAAATAAATCTAGAGCAGGTGTGATTCTTGCTGTAACGGTTAATATGGTGACCTATCAACTTTCTGATTCAATTAGTTGGAATAATGATTTTGTAGTGAGTCATTGAATACTGAGAAAAGCTATTCATTAGGAGGGAAGTACCGAATGAATAGCTTTTTATTTGTTAGGAAAATAACGGAACCTAATCCAGTAAATTTCGTAGAATATTAAAAGGAAGGATGATCCCAGTTCGTTGTGGAATGGAAAATAAAGTATAATTTATAAGGTGGAAAGACGTACATTAGTAGGCACTCTCCAATTACCGACATTTGTAGCTATCAGTCTGAGGAAAGGAATGCTGCTGTAATGTCGCCAGGGCTTATTAATGGTATAGCGACGATGTGACTAATTATATTTATTGACCCTGACATTTCCATTTTTATCGATGATGGGATCTAGGCTACAAGGAACTTTCTTGGCACAGCTCTTATTTTTTCCTGAAGCAAAGTATATTGCTTGGTTTACACAATAATGACTTAGGAGGATTTACATGAATCAAGAATCGTATGACCGTCCAACAGAGTATTATGATCATCAGCTGTTTACAATTGATGAGCAAATTTGTGCACTTATCAATCAGCGTAACCATCTATCAAATAAAAATCCTGGTTTTCCACCGGATGAAGCCCTTGCTCGATGGGCAAAAAAATATGGTTTTTATGAAGCCTTTCTTGCATCATTATTTGGGGTGATGAGAACAGAAGAATATTATAAACCTCGTGTAGAGCCGACGGGGTTTAGAAAGCATATCCCAGTCTTAAAGTCAGTTGAAGTTGATGAACGATACTATACGGTAACGTATGTTCGTCAGTATGAAAATGCCAGTGTTGTACAGCTATTAACGGATTGGGATCCTCGACAAGAATCTACTGTTCATGTTAGAGAAAATTATACTAGTTTTGAGTTGTATGTAGGAGATGCATATGACTGTTGGATCGATAGCGGAGGAGGGACTAATGGCCATGACAGCTGCACTTTTATCGTTTCACCCCCATTACCTGATCAATTAAAAGGTTTAGATTTTGTTTTTAAAGAACATAGCGATGCCTTTGGCGATAAGCCCACTGGATTGAAGATAACTATTCAAGCGGAGTAACAGCTTTTCTAGGAATTAGGAAGGATAGATTGAAGTTGATCACTTTCAAGGAAAGGAAAATCGATATCTAATGAAAAAAATATGCTTCGTAATTTTATTGATGTTTGTGTTAGTTGCTTGTAGTACGAATCAACAAGAGGAGGTACATTACATAGCGAAAAGTGAAAATTGGAAGGCTGTATATCATAGTAATACTGACGATGGTTTACGAATTTTCTATCTTGGAGATGAGCAAGAATTAGGGGATTTACAAATTACGATTGAAGGGTCTAAAGAATTAAATGCTTTTAATGATGTACGAGTAAATACGGATAAGCAGTTTGTCTTAAAGAAAAAAGAAAGCGCAAAAATCTTTAAAAAGGATGCTACCCCAAATATTCGCATTCAGTGGCAGTCTCACAATGAGACTTTAGAAGTAAGAAGTGGCTGAAGACGTAACACCAATCTGTTAGCTCGCTGCTAGGGGGAAGTTACTACCCCTAGTAGCGAGCAAAATAAGCTAAAATAAATGTTTTGAAAATGTTTTTTTGAAAATTTTCTAAAAAATGTTAGTTTTTTCTTCGGTTTTGCTACTATTATTGAATTTTTAAGCATACAATAAATTAAACAACTAACGAAATAGATTTAATTGTCGTTATTCCTTTGATAATTACTACTTCCTAAAAGGATAGTTTGTGTCTCAGCGTCAATGACCAGGTATTTATAATAAGTGTCCTGATTATTTTGCTTAAAGGATGCTAAAAAATATACTTGTCGATTGGGATGAATAAAAGTATGTTGAGAGAGGTCTATTTTTTCACGTATAAAATTTGTTTTTAGATGAAATGTTTCCTCAGCCTTTTGAACGTCCTTAAAGGCTATTTTCTGACGAATGTTTAAGGTAGCTTCGTTATATTCCTCATAGATTGCCCTATCTAATTGATGATAAAAATAATTCTCAGTAAGAAATGACTGATATTGATTATTAGGATATTTATAAGATGTAGTTCTAGAAGGTATGCAAAGAATCGGTGCTGTATTTTCTACTGAATCTTGAGGTTGCTGGAATATAAAGCTTGTAACGACCAATGATAAAAAAATACCTGCATAATTAGGCCTCCTTTTTCCTGTCATAAAGAAGGTAGCCCATTTTTATGTTATTTATACGTTCTTTACAACAGCACGGAACCTAATACAGGTTTATGATAATAGTTTTAGCTTGCTTTATTGATCGCTTTTGAATATTTATTTAGTAGGACATCTAATTCTTGACTACAATCTACCACGCTAGGATGGGTGAAACCTAAATCCATCGCTTTTTTATACATAATTTTCCTTTTAATTTCAATCTCCATCTTCAAGAAATGTTTAAACGATATATTAAGCAAAATCTTTTCCCCCTAAAATTTTTTCTCCATATTCTTGAAATACATTGACCTCGATTCAACTTTTTCATTGTATCTCACCTAAAATGAAAAATATGTCATATTGTGTATCGGTTGAGAAATTCGTAATTTAGTCATAGAAAAAAATATATATTCTTATAGGTTGGAAAAAAATATAGATGATCATCATTGGGTATTTTACATTATTTAAATTACTTTTTTTGTATTATTAATATGTTTCAATGCTCTATACAATAGAATATTAGTGTTTTTTTTTGACTAAATTTTAGAAAATGAATAGAGTGTTATTTAATAGATTCGCATCTTTTTTACTATAAAAATTTATTCTGTAATCGACTGAAGTTTTAATGGACTTTATTTTCTTGTCACAATTTATCAAATATACTTTTTTGTTGTTTGTTATTGAGGAGATTTCTTTCAGGTTTAAAATGTTGAGAATTTTCGAAAAATATAGAATGATAGGTGAAATGGTTTTAATCTATTAAATGATAGGGGGAGGTGCCAGTGTTGAAGAAAAGGTTGTCGATAGTAAGCGTTATTGTCGTTTCTAGTTTAATGTTAATCGCATGTTCAGAAGTGAAAACAAAATCAGGAGAATCTTCAGGATCAACTGCAGTTACGAACCATACTGTTCGACAAGTGGAAGATTCTAAATCGACACCCCCGGTCATTGATAGAGATTATGATTTTACATATTTAGAGGAATTGGGAGAGGAAAAAAGAAATTTATATGATGAATTCTTAAGCAATGGGAAAATGAATAGTTTAAAAACTTTTACACCAGAGGAAATGGTGTTAATTATGATGAATTTAATTTTTGAGAACAATTTCGATAAACTATATGCAATTACTTACAATAACGATGAACTTCCCGATAAACAAACCTTTATTAGTGAGTATATAAACTATTTATTTGATGAGCAAATACAGGATTATTTAATGTATCGATATTACGATCATATTTCATTGGATAAAGAGACTAGTACAGAAAGTATAGCAATTGTTCAGTTGGATATAATTTTTGGTAGCTCTCATTATCGTAAGCTATTTTCTTTACTAAAAGAGGATGGTATGTGGAAGGTTGATTTATACAATTATATGAAAGAAAAGAAAGCAAAATCTGAAGAAAAATAGAGGGGATTATCATGACAGTAATATATTTTGTAAGACACGCTCATTCTTATTATACAGCTGACGAGTATCATCGACCACTTTCGGATAAAGGATTCAATGATAGGGATCGTGTAACGTCTATATTTACAAATAAAGAAATTCATACTATCTATTCAAGTCCATATAAAAGAGCTGTGCAGACGGTGGAAGGCATCGCTCAAGAACATAAATTACAGATAACGACGATTGATTCTATGAAAGAAAGAATATTATCTACTGAAAATATTCTTGATTTTGACGCTGCCATGCATCAAGTATGGAGTCAACCGACTTTTGTATTTGAGGGTGGAGAATCAAATGAAACCGCAAAAGCGAGGGCTATTATGGCCTTGCAAAAAATTATAATTGGCCATCCAAATGACAATATAGTGATTGGTACACATGGCAATATAATGGTCTTAATGATGCAATATTTTGATGCGGAGTATGACTACACGTTTTGGAAAAAACTTTCAATGCCTGATGTCTATCAACTTACATTCGAACAATCCGTGTTATGTGACATTCGAAGAGTTTGGGAAGAATAACAGAAGGGGCTGTCTACTGGCAGCCCATTGGTTCGTTTGAAGTATTTCAACCTTATGAAAAATTACTTACCCAATTTGATTCCATTCTTCTCGTAAAAGGCCAAATAAGACGATATCATGAAATTGACCAAAACGGAAAAGCTCATTGCGTAAAATACCTTCCTTTGTAAAGCCACATTTTTCATAGGAACGAATAGCTCCTTTATTAAAGCTAAAAACCTGAAGCTTTACTTTATTAACCGTCATATAATTAAAAATAAAATGAATAAGAGTTTTCATTGCATCCGTTCCAAGTCCTTTACCTTGCCATTGTTCGCCAATCGAAATGCCTACACAGCAAGTGCTATTTTGCCAGTTGATTGAATAGACACCACAAGAGCCGACAAGCTCATTCGTCGACTTTTCAAATATACCGAAGAAAAACTCCTCTTTTTTAGCACTAATATTTTTAAAGAATGAAGCATGATCCTCGTAGGTATTTGGAAAGGGAATCTCGTCATTGGCAAGTAGCAACGTTTTCATTTCGCTTTCGATGGAAACAAATGCTTCTAAGTCGGAGGAAGTCATTTGCTGTAAAGTAATAGATTGACCTGTAAGAAATTCTTTAAAATAGTTTTCCATTGTTTTCTCCCTTGTTCAAGGGCTGCAGTAAGAGTTTACACCCCTTGGATTATTTATTGTTTAAACAAAACATCTACTGCACTTTTCGCACTCATATCCACAACTCCTTACGTTTAGATAACATTATCGTAGCATTTTTGGTGATTAGTGGAAATAAAAATTTTCATAACGTAAAATATCCCTGATTTCTAGTGATGTATCTATTTACTGTTTTTTAAAGGGCGCCAATTTGTCTGAATGTCTACATCTTGTTGCTCCATCCAATATAGAAAATCCTCTGTGCATGTAATATCGTAGTCTAACACAGCTTCATATACATAAATCGAGGGGAGTACTAGGGATTTTTTAAGCAATTGTTCTTTAATAGTTAAAATATACCTCCGACTTTCAATTGTTAAGGAATCGTTCATTAATGATACTAAATCTCTTGATAGGGGACCTTTCCGTGTTTCGGAAAACAGCCACATATCAATATTCCAAATTTCTGACGGCGCATGCTCATATTGTATTTTAAAATAGTACCCTTTAAATGGTGTTTCCAAGTAATTTCGAAACTTTAATTCTAGTACTTTCGGATTGTTAGTTAAATCCGATAATATCATCATAGCTTCCGCTGCATTAGGGCGACTACAGAATGTTTCGATATCAATATCTGGATCTACTAGTAAATCATACGCTGTAGCGCCGACAACATAAGCTTGTCCAATTGTATTCCACTTTTCTAGCAATTCCAATTCTTCCAAAATAAGAATGGCAGTTTCTTTCCGCTTCTGAGCTCTCTCTAATAGTTCCAATATGAACACCTCTCTTAAATAAATTTCTACATCGTGTTAGAATATATTATATTTTCCGTTTATTTAATATATTATAATCGTTAACGAATCAAATAAAGCAGAATGAATATAAAAATCCGGAAGCATTGTTGATCTGAACGATAGTGAAGTTACTATTATGCCTAGGAGAAGTGACAACTTAAGATGAATGGGGAGAGCTTTGATGAGGTTAAAATTTTATGAAGAAAAAGATGATCACTTAATTAAACGATATACGATTACAGAGGAGCAGCTTCGTTATACGATGTCTCTGAAAGAGAGCATTAAACTAGTGAAGCAGGATAAAAATCGCCATGCCGTTCTCGTATTAAATGAAGATAAGCTCGTGACATTCTTTGTGTTGCATGAAAAAGAGGGCGTTACGCCATATTCCTCTAATGAACAAGCTATTTTAATCCGCGCCTTTTCGACCGACTTTTATGAACAAGGTAAAGGCTATGCGAAAGCGGCATTACAGCTTTTGCCGGACTTTGTTTTGGCGCATTTTCCAACGATCAATGAGCTTGTGCTAGGGGTAAATCTACCGAATACTGCCGCACAGTCCCTTTATAAAAAATGCGGATTTGTTGATGAAGGAAGAATGGTAAAAGGGTTTAGGGATGAGATTAAAGTGATGAGTTATTACTTCAGTGAAATTAATTGAAAACTTAGATGAAGATACCAAAGATAAAATTAAAGGCCTCTCTGTAGAGTACTACTGGGAGGCCTTGCAATGATGAGATTATTTTCTTGCTCTTATTAATAAAAAGGACGGGCGTCGATGCTCTTTTTCTAAGGAAGGCAGTTTTGGAATGGCTTCTGAATCAGGAAGCGGCTCTAGCATTTTTTCTATTGTAAGGTCATATGCGATTAACGTATTTATAATTGTAGACATGCTCCGATGATATTTAACTACACCATCTACAAACCATGTTCGCTCACGTATGCCCTCATCGTGGTAATGGTCCATCGCATAATGGCTCCTACGGCCGCTGCTATCATAAATCCAATTATCCTCCATTGTTTTACGAGCTGTAACAATTGGATGCTCTACAGAAAAAATAAACAAGCTACCTGGTCGAAGCATGCTCGCAATGTTACGAATGACGGCACGAAAATCCTCTATTGCTTGCAAATAGTAGTCTATATTCTGATGAGCATGTTCACGTTGAGCGATTGCCAACATATTTTTTGAAACATCAATAGCGGTTACATGCCTTGCGTTATTTTCTATACAATAATATGCGAATTCTCCCATTCCGCAGCCAATATCAAGTATCTGTAAATCAGTTAAATTAGGAAGTAAAGATTTTAATGCAGGTTGTTCAAGCAAATTATTGAAATTGTAAGACGCTTGACGAAGCTTTTGATATTGATGGAAAAATTCAGGGTGGTCATAAATATTTTGTTTCATTTGTTACCCTCCACTTGTCTTACATAACGTTATGTTACATTTGCGCATATTTATTGTCACATAGCTACTCGAAAAGAAATAGACTTTTATTTCAATTTTTAGTAAGATGTAGGTAGAGACATGCCAACTTTTCTAATTCGCCATCTATTTGCTTGTATAGATGGTTTATTTTTTTGACATGAGGGGGTTCCTTTAGAGATTTATTCTATACTTTATGTTTTTATGTGTCGTAATATTGTAACAATTATAGGAAAATAAATATTTAATAGGAGAATGATGGCACTTCTTTTGACGAATAACGTTATTTTTATTGGAAGCTACTATATAGTCTCTAAAAAATAGATCATCATTAAAGGGCGGGGATGGCATTTTCTAAAACGAATACTGATACATAAAAGTTGATTGAAGTGGAGACGGGGCAACTCCTTGCAGCGATAGAGGAACGAAGGCTAGCGGCAGCAACAATTTCTTCTGTAGTGAAAGCGAAGCGACAACTACAAATGTTTTTCTGTGCGAAAGCGAAGCGGCAGCAACAAAATGTTTTCTGTAGCGAAAGTGAAGCGGCAACAACAAAATGTTTTCTGTGCGAAAGCGAAGCGGCAGCAACAAAATGTTTTTCTGTGCGAAAGCGAAGCGGCAGCAACAAAATGTTTTCTGTAGCGAAAGTGAAGCGGCAGCAACAAAATGTTTTCTGTGCGAAAGCGAAGCGGCAGCAACAAAATGTTTTTCTGTAGCGAAAGCGAAGCGGCAGCTACAAAGCGCCAGTCGGAATAGAACTCAGCCTCGCGTTATGGGTATGAGAAAAAAGTTTGGAGGATTTTACATTGAGTAAAGAAACATTATTAAGTATAAGTAGTAATTCATTGTTCGTAGCATTTATTTTATTACTGATCGCTATTATACCGATTGGACTTGCCGTGAAATCAAAAGGCAAGATGTTTGGAAAAATTGGGCTTCTACTTACATATATTGCTTTTGCTTTACAGCTAGTTTATTTCGTTTTAAGATGGATGGCTGTTGATCATGCACCTGTAAGTAATATGTATGAGTTTATGACGTTCTTTGGCATCATGCTTACTGGTAGCTATTTGATCATTCATTTTTTATATAAACAAATTGTTGTTGGCTTGTTTGCGATCCCTGTGTCATTAATTATTCTCGGTTATGGAAGCGTTTTTACAAAAACAGTTTCACCACTTGTTCCGTCACTACAAAGTAATTGGTTAACGATTCATGTTATGACAGTGGCATTTTCAAGTGCTGTTTTATCGATCTCATTTGCAACAGGTATTATTTATTTGTTAAGAACATTAGATGTTTCTAAATTTTCGAAAAGTACAGTTGCCTTGGAATTTGTCATGTATTGTTTAATTGTCGTGGTTGGTTTTATCGGTGTGGGTACTTATTTTAACGTAGCTGGAGATCAAATCGAGGTTCAATTTGAAAATAAGCTAGAGAAGGTAGAAACAGCGGTTTATACGATGACGCCGATCGTTGTCAATAAAGGTGCAGTAACATCTAGTGGGGATCAAGTTGGTAAGTTGCAGATTACCAATAAGTTAGATGCGAAGAAATTAAATACTATTGTATGGTCATTTATCGTTGGAACAATTTTATATGGGGTAATTGTACTCATTACGAGAAGACGACTAATTGTTTTATTAAAGCCATTAACAAACCGTGTACAACCAGCATTAATGGATGAAATTACATATCGAGCAGTTGTTATAGGTTTCCCATTGTTTGCTCTAGGAGGCTTATTGTTTGCCATGATTTGGGCGCAGATTGCTTGGAGTAGGTATTGGGGTTGGGACCCTAAAGAAGTGTGGGCACTTATCACATTTTTATTTTATGCCGCTTTCCTTCATTTCCGACTTTCTAAAGGCTGGGAAGGAGAAAAGACAGCTTGGTTAGCGATAATTGGATTTGGCATTATCGTGTTTAATCAAGTATTTGTTAATTTAGTCATTGCAGGGTTACATTCTTACGCATAACGAAAAAGAGACATCCGCAATTTGGATGTCTCTTGAATTTTGCACTCTATATGCTAAAGCTATAAATTAAAGCTTTACAACATTAGTTGCTTGTGGTCCACGGTTACCTTCTTCAACGCCGAACTCTACTTTTTGGCCTTCTTCTAGAGTTTTAAAGCCATCTGATTGAATCGCAGAGAAGTGTACGAATACATCATTTCCACCTTCTACCTCGATAAAACCAAAACCTTTTTCTGCGTTAAACCATTTTACTGTACCTTGTGTCATGTGAACAACCTCCCAAAAAAATTAAACAATCATATTGCTTCGATCGCTTGCAAATAAATCACATATTCAAAAGCTCGTATTACTTTTGAATACGTGATTTTAACGGCTAAGATGAAGTAATGTAATTATTGTTCTTATTATATAACAGTCCTAGATATTTATCCAGTATATTCCGCTTTTAGTAAGAGAAAATTTACATTAAATCTCTTTTCTGTATAATTAGTTGATCCATGCCTTTTCTTTTGCGACAATTACGGCCTCTGCACGTGATTCTACGTTGAGTTTGACGAACAGTTTGGATAAATAGTTTTCAACGGTGCGCTGTGTGACCCCAATAGCTGAAGCAATTGCTTTATTAGTACAGCCTTGCGCTACAAGCTGTAAAATCTCTTGCTCCTTGTCGCTCAGTAAAATCTCTTGTTGTACATTCGGTAGGTTCGTGCGCTGATGTACAAAATCTAAAAAATCAGCTGCGAGTAGAATCTCGCCTCGTAGCGCGGCTTCAATGGTTTGAATTACTTGTTGTTTCGTAGCAAGCTTCGATAAAAGTCCATCGACCTTTTTCTCAATAAGTAGTTCGTAATAATCGGAAAGCTCATAGCCTGTATACAGTAAAATCAGTGCTTCAGGTTGCTTTTTCTTAATCATTTCAGCAAGTTGGATGCCATTGATGGGCTTCATATTAATATCAATCAAAAATAATTGAAAAGATTGAACGTCCATTCTTGACAGAACAGCGGCACTATCCTGTTCCGTATCAATATGGGTGTTTGGTAAATCTTGTAATAATGTTTTTGTACCATCTAAAACGACAGGATGGTCATCTATAATAAGAATATTAATCATCTGAATTCACGTCCTCTTGTATTTGAATAAATATATGCATTCCTTCATTTAGACTGGAGGTTATCGTGATGTCTCCATTAAAAGCCCGGACTCGTTCTCGAATACCGTTAATACCCATAGAAGCGGAAGATTGCATTAAGTCTTCAATATCACAGCCAATTCCATTATCATCGTATTGGAGGATGAAGCCACGATTTATCGCTTGTAGTCTTAGTGAAACTTCGGTTGCCTCTGCGTGCTTAATGGCATTATTGAAGAGTTCCTGTACTAGCCGATAGACGACTAAATGTAAAGTGACATCTTGAAAATGGACACGTTCTATTTGAGCATTTACCAAAAAGTCTGCACGTATTTTCACCTTTTGAATTAGTTTTTTTAAGGCGATTTGTAGCCCAAATGTGTCTAGCAAAGGAGGGCTTAGATTCTCACAATACTCACGTAAATCCTTCGATGCATTTAGCAATTGCTCACGAATATCTAAGACCTTTTCTTTTTTTATAATAGGCGAACTGGCAATGACATCTAGCTCTCTTGCTAAATGGAGCTGCTCTTGCAAAATCGTATCATGTAATTCCTGCGCTAAAATACTTTTCTCCTTTTCAATGATATTCCATAGTAATTTGTCGAGCCAAGGGAGATGTGTATCATTGTTATCCTTCATAAGCTTTATTTCATATACTAAATCTTCAATGAGCTTCAAATTATCAATAAACATCGAGACATAGAGGGCAAGTAACTCAAGCCAAAGTAGCTCTTCTTTCTGTAGGACATGTCTAATGTTTAACATGATTTTTTCTTCACCAGTATCATGTAAGAGTAGGTGATTCCCGAAGTTGTCTTCTTCGCGAGTAAAGGGTGCATCTTCCGTTATGGTTGTAATCGAAAAGGCTGTAGTACCAAGCTTTTCTGTTATTTCATACGTTAATTGATCCAGTAATTCTTGCTGATTATTTGCTTTCCCCATACGATTAACGGCAGCATATAAATTATGTACATAATCCCCGGTGGATGAAAAAATAATCTTTCGATACTTATAATCAAGCTGTTCTTTAATATAGAAGCTTGTAATGATGATGAGGAATACAAGTATTAAGACACTCGTAATTTCAATAATCGATAATTTATCTAGTAACAATATGGAAATGACCGTAGTTACTAGTAAAGCACTAAAAAAAGCAAGTGTTGAATAATAACGCAAACGAGATAATTGATATTCAATATCGAACAATCGCTCATTTACTTGAATGAAAATAAAAGAAAAAGGAATAAACAACAAAAATAATGCGGCTACCTCAGAATATAAAATAGGCCTCAGACCTACTATTATAGGTATAACGAAACACAATAAAAACGGCAAGAAAGGCGTAATAAACGCAAAAGTGATTAAACGGATTTTTTCAAGTTTAGTTCGTATATAACTTATGAATAAAATATAGATGGCATAAAGCACTAGTACAGCAAACATTCCTAAGGTAATTAATGATGCTTTCGTACTGAAGTCGGAATTGACATTTTCAATGACCTCAAAGCAAGGGATCAGTAGTAGTGTTAAATAGAGCCATTTAGTATTAATGTAGGGCCATTCAATACGTAGGTAGCGGAAATAAAATTGTAAAAAGTGAATAAACAGTACGATGCATAAAATTATGCCAATACCTATTACTAATGCTCCAATTTGATTGCCTCGAACTGAAGCTCCTGTACTTATATAAGTCAATGAACAGGTTAATAAAAATAATGTAAGTAGGCTAGTTAGTTGATTATCTTTATTTCTTTTCCATAAATAGATGGCAACGCTAAACGATAAGACAAAATAAAACAAAGGGAAAATAATTTGCAAATATAATTCTTCCGGAATATCTTTATGCTTCACTAAGACAGAATGAACATCCCCATTAGGCTTCCTAAACGTTAGTTCTTTTGCACAACAAACATAAGAATCGACTTGGATAGATCGAATATCTTTTGTAGGCTTGCCATCAATAGTCAGCAGAACATCTCCAATTTCTATATTAGATTGCTGTGCCCATTTGGGATAATAAAACTCGGACATGACTGGTTGTTCGCTAGTTGTGTCTAGTCCAATACCAATATAAGGTATTCGTATTGCCACTACTAGCACATAAATACCAAGGAGTAGGTAGGTTATTAAAATACTATATGTCCATTTACTCATCGTTTTCTCTCCATTAACCATGATAATACTGCCCCATTTCAATCGTAAGTACTATTATATTATCCATAATTTTTGGTAATTTTGGAATACCGAAAAAGTTGTTTCGGAAAACCACTATTGCTTTTTCGGAATAACGAAATAGTTTTTTCGGTGTTGCCTATGATAATGTAAAGCTAACATATGTGACGAAAAGGGGGAACGTTGCATGACAAAGAAAAGATTGCTACTAGTCCTTTTTTTTCTCATAATGTCGTACCCGATGACAACGATCGCTACTAACATTGTGAATGACGCGGTGGAAGTCGATATTTGCATTATTGGGGAGGACAATCGTTTTGTTTACAAAATCCCTAAAAATTTACATAATGATACACCGTATGTGGAAATGAAGAATAACATTGAGTCTTCCTTAGCAAGTCATTGGAAGATTGAGGATGCTCGTTTTGAAGATCAGCAGACAAATGTTGCGTATACTTTTTTCATTAAAGATTTAATTAATGAAAAGCAAGATGGGCAAATGAAGGTAGCGATACCCTATTCTTTTTTAGTAGGAATGTTTGGTGAAAATGATCCCATCCAATTACGTATTTTGGCTAGCAAATTAATCGACTGGGAAGCGAATTCGAAGGACTGGGCTCGGCTCGGTTTTGCGGCACCGCTCACTTATTTTAGTGAGCAGGAATATGTTTATGAAGGAGCGGTCAACGAGCTACTGCAGCAGCGGGTAGGACATTTTAATGGTACAGTTATGAAAGGGCAATTGGTTTTACATAGTGCTATTTATTTAAGTTTTATTTTTATCCAACTTATCGCATGTATCATTTTATCAAGACGCTTAAAAAACAGAGTTATAGAAGATCCAGAAAAAATACATCAGTATCGAAAACTTTACTATATGTATCAAATCATTCCGATACTGATGATCGGCGTGCAAATTGTTTTTCTAGTTATGTCAGAGTTGCTGACTGCTTTTAGTCTCTATTTTTCCCCAGGGATAGATCTTTTACTGATTATTGTTCCTATATTAGTGAATGTAATTCTAATACCAACGTTTTTTGTCACGATTGAGAGGGAAATTTCAAAGGAGTTGGAAGACAATTCCTTTGGCGCGTATATGTAAATATTGTTTTTATTTTTGGGAGTCCAAATGTAGATATTAGATGTTATAATGGTCAACAGCATACTTGAAGGAGCTGTTGATGAACATGGCGCATCCAGAAATCGCGTACTTAAATTTACTACAACATATATTAGAGAATGGCGTTAAGAGGGAAGATCGTACAGGCACAGGTACATACAGTGTATTTGGCTATCAAATGCGATTCGATTTAAGCAAAGGCTTCCCTCTTTTAACGACGAAACGCGTACCATTCAAACTTGTAGCAAGTGAGCTACTTTGGTTCATTAAAGGGGATACAAATATTCGCTATCTACTGCAAAATAACAATCATATTTGGGATGAATGGGCTTTTAAAAAATGGGTCGAATCTGATGAATATTCAGGCCCGGACATGACAGATTTTGGTCGTCGTTGCTTAGTAGACGAGTCTTTCAATGCAGTCTATAAAAAAGAATTAGCATCATTTTGTGAGCGTGTTATAACAGACGATGAGTTTGCACGTAAATACGGGGAACTTGGAAATGTTTATGGTAAGCAGTGGCGTAATTGGACAACATCAACAGGGGAAAGCATCGATCAATTGCAAGATGTCATCCAGCAAATCAAGCACAATCCAGATTCTCGACGCATTATTGTCAATGCATGGAACCCAGAGGATGTGATCAATGCCGGAGCAAAGGGTAGTAAAGCAGCATTACCTCCGTGTCACGTAATGTTCCAATTTTATGTCGCAAATGGAAAATTAAGCTGCCAGCTTATGCAACGCAGTCTAGATACATTATTAGGCTGTCCATTTAATATTGCCTCTTACGCACTACTGACACATTTAATTGCACATGAGTGTGGTTTAGAAGTTGGCGAATTTATACACAGTATTGGGGATGCTCATATATATTTAAATCACGTGGAGCAAGTAAAAGAACAGCTTTCACGCGAACCAAAGGCCCTACCAACCTTGAAAATAAATCCAAATAAATCGTCAATTTTCGACATTGAACTCGAAGATATTTCAATTGAGGGCTATGATCCACACCCAACAATTAAAGCACCAATAGCGGTATAAACTAAAGCAGCAGCCATTTTTGGTTGCTGTTTTTTATAGCAAAGGATAAGGCGGAGCGGTGGAAAGAATGGTAGAGCGACGGAAAGAAGAGTCGGAGTGACGGAAAGAGCCGGCAAAGTGACGGATAGAAGAGGCAAAGCGACGGAAAGAACTGGCAGATCGACGGATTGAAGAGTCGGAGTGACGGATGAAAGAGTCGGAGTGACGGATGAAAGAGGCAAAGTGACGGAAAAAGTCAGAGCGACGGATGAAAGAGGCAAAGTGACGGAAAAAGTCAGAGCGACGGATAGAAGAGGCAAAGTGACGGAAAGAAGAGTCGGAGTGACGGAAAGAAGAGTCGGAGTGACGGAAAGAGTCGGCAAAGTGACGGAAAGAAGAGTCGGAGTGACGGAAAGAGTCGGCAAAGTGACGGAAAGAAGGGTCGAAGTGACGGATGGAAGAGGCAAAGTGACGGATAGAAAGGCTGAAATCGTGGATAGAGCCAGCAAAATCGTGGATAGAACGTCCATCCCCGTGGATAGAACGTCCAAAGCGACGGATAGAACCGTCAAAGTGCCGCCGGATACTACCGCCAAAAAAGAGATCCTTATTTTAGATAGAGCTAAATTCTCTATCACTTTATATGAAGAATGTTTAAATTTATGAAAATTTTTCCGATATAAGTATTAATTTAGAAGTCCTAATAATAAATTTTAGAGGTGAATGATGTGAGGAGATCGTGGGCGTTTCAAATAGACGGAAGAGAGAGTGGGCAGCGTTTGAGGATGAAATTGCTTTCAAATACTACTCAACTTAAAGAGGAAACTATTCAATCACATGAGCTATCACACACCTCTACAAAATTAACACAGGCGCAAATAAATGAAATGATGCAGGTTATTGAGAACATTCGGCTGAAACGTTATAAAGAAAGACTGTAAATGTAAGCGCCTTCTAAGCTATAATAGCTGAGGAGGTGTTTGATAATGAACGTGATATTTGTAGATTCGGTTTTAGGTACGGAGCTTTTACAAATGGTGTCACATGATGTGGCAGGCATATTAGCTGCGGCACAAGGGGAAAGTGTGACGTTTCCAATTGGTCATTTTAAGTATGAATTCCATAACTTAGACTTTTATGAGCAAGATGGGGAAATACGACAAGAATTGGTCATTTACGTGAAGAGAGTATAATGTTTTGTTTAATGGAAAAAATAAATACAGGTGCAAATTGAGCAATTTGTTTGCTTTTATTTATTCCTGTAACTATAATAGTTACAACAGGTGGTGATACATATGGTGAACAGTCGTTTTTCGGTAGCGATCCATATACTTTCGCTCATTGCAACAACATCTGATAAAAGCCAGCTGACATCTGATTTCATCGCAGGGAGTGTTAATACAAATCCTGTAGTCGTGCGACGAATGATTGGGGTGCTCAAAAAAGCGGGCTTGCTTACATCGCAATCAGGTATTGCAGGTTATGACCTTTTAGTGGAGCCAAAAGATTTAACACTATTAGCTATTTACCATGCGATTGATGGGCCAGAGCAGCTATTTGCCATTCATGATGAGCCAAATCCAGCATGTTCGGTTGGTCGAAAAATCCAACATACATTGGAGGGTGTTTATACATCTGTCTGGTATGCAATGAAAGAACAACTACAAGCACAAACTTTACAGGATGTGTTAGATCAACTTCGTTAAATAAACGAAGTAGGTCTTTTGTATCTAACCTGTAACTAAAATGGTTACAAATGAAAAATAGGAGGAATATTAGGATGAAAATCGCAGTAATAGGTGCAACAGGGAAAGCGGGACAAAAAATTGTGGAGGAGGCACTACAGCGCGGTCATGATGTGACAGCGATTGTACGTTCAGCTTCAAAAGTAACAGCAAATATTGATGTAATTGAAAAAGATGTTTTTGCATTATCACAAGAAGATGTAAAAGGATTTGAAGTAGTAGTGAATGCTTTTGCTGCTCCTTTTGGTCAAGAGGAATTACATGTGAAAGCTGGCCGTCATTTAATAGATATTTTCACGGGTATTGACACAAAATTATTCGTTGTCGGTGGTGCAGGAAGTCTGTTTGTAGACCCAGAAAAAACTGTACGTGTAATGGATACACCAGATTTTCCAGAAATGTTTTATGCGACAGCTAAAAACCAAGGTGAGAATCTACGTGACTTACAACAATCTAGCATTACTTGGACATTTTTAAGCCCATCTGCTTTCTTTGATCCGGAAGGTCCGCGTACAGGTAGCTATACTACTGGAGAAGATCATCTATTAGTAAATGCTGCTGGCGAAAGTTATGTTAGTTATGCGGATTATTCAATTGCAGTGTTAGATGAAATTGAAAAACCAAAGCATGTTAATAGCCGTTTTACAGTGACTTCTAATAAATAATAAGAAACCGAGCGTAATCACTGCGCTCGGTTTTAAATAAGATAAAGCCTTAAACGCAACTCCACAAAGACGAAAATTGATTATTTTTCTTTTTACAGACAATTGACTGTTTACAATACGACATTAATTAGCTACTATCAAGTGTGAGGATTACATAAAAGGAGACGACAATTATGTCCACACAACGTATAGAAAAAGACTTTTTAGGTGAACGTTCATTACCAAGCAATGCTTATTATGGGATTCAAACGCTTCGTGCGACTGAAAACTTCCCGATTACAGGGTACACAATTCACTCTGCTCTTATTAAAGCAATGGGGATTGTTAAAAAAGCAGCTGCGATGAGTAATATAGAAGTACACCTACTTTCAAAAGAAATCGGAGATGCAATTGTCGAGGCTGCACAAGAAGTTATTGATGGCGAGTGGGATGCTGAATTTATCGTCGACCCAATTCAAGGCGGTGCTGGCACATCTATTAATATGAATGCCAACGAAGTGATCGCGAACCGTGCCTTAGAGATTTTAGGCAAAGAAAAAGGGGACTATAAAACAATTAGCCCTAACAGCCATGTGAATATGTCACAATCAACAAATGATGCTTTCCCAACAGCTATTCATATTGCTGTTTTGAATTTGATAGATGAACTTCTTCTTACAATGGAAAACATGCAAGCAGTGTTCCACCAAAAAGCGGAGCAATTTGCCCATGTCATTAAAATGGGTCGTACGCATTTACAAGATGCTGTGCCGATTCGATTAGGGCAAGAATTTGAAGCATATTGCCGTGTAATCACTCGTGATATTGCGCGCATTCGCCAAACTCGCCCAAATTTATATGATGTAAACATGGGAGCAACAGCTGTCGGTACAGGCTTAAATGCATTCCCTGACTATATTCAATCAGTTGATATACATCTTGCTGAAATCTCAGGGTTACCGCTTAAAGGCGCTACACATTTAGTGGATGCAACACAAAATACGGATGCCTACACAGAAGTTTCAGGCGCATTAAAAATCTGTATGATTAATATGTCGAAAATCGCTAACGACCTTCGTTTAATGGCATCTGGTCCACGTGCTGGATTAGGGGAAATCATTTTACCAGCTCGCCAACCTGGATCTTCTATTATGCCAGGGAAAGTGAATCCTGTTATGCCAGAGGTTCTGAACCAAGTTGCCTTCCAAGTAATCGGTAATGACCATACGATTTCTTTAGCATCTGAAGCAGGACAATTAGAATTAAACGTAATGGAGCCTGTGCTTGTCTTTAACTTAATTCAATCTATTAGTATTATGAACAACGTGTTCCGAGCATTTACACAAAACTGCTTGAAGGATATTGAAGCAAATGAAGACCGCATGAAAGAATATGTGGAAAAAAGCGTTGGTGTACTAACTGCAGTAAACCCACATATCGGTTATGAAATCGCTGCCAGAATTGCACGTGAAGCAATCCTATCTGGTCGTTCAATTCGTGAGCTTTGCCTTGAAGAGGGTGTACTTACGAAGGAGCAATTAGATTTAATTTTAGATCCATATGAAATGACGCATCCAGGTATCGCAGGATCAAGTATTATGAAATTAAAATAATTTGTCATGAAAGCACTTTGTCTAAGGCAAGGTGCTTTTATATTTGTTTGAAAATATGTAGTGCCGATTTTTCCAAACACCTTGAAGAAAGTAGCTAGTTGGAACTGAAGTCAATTATACAGAAGCACTTTCTGTAAAGAAAAGTTCTTTCGCATTTCTTTATCATTACAAAAGTTGGTCTTTTTTCTATGAATTTTAGGATTTTTAAACTATAATAACTACGTCGGAATAATATTATAGTTGGGGGAATTTAGTATGAGTTTACGAAAAAAAAGTATCATTTGCTTTTCTACTTTAAATGTTCTCATGGGTGTCATTTTAATCATTGACCTAGCAAATGTAACGTCATTAGAATGGCTATCTACTTTATTAACAGTAATAGGAATCACAATGACATTATCGTGTATTTTCTACATAAAATATAAAATTATTAAGCCCATTAAACAATTAGCTGCATCTGCTCAAGCTATAGCTGAGGGGGATATGCAAACTTCTTCTATTGAGATAAATTCCAATGATGAAATTTCGGAGCTAGCTAAAGCGTTTATAGAAATGAAGGAACAATTACATATGATGACACAAAAAATTGCAAGTAGTTCAACAGATCTATCTGCGAGCATAGAGGAGTTATCAGCAAGTACAAATGAAATTACAGATGCAGTAAACGAAGTTGATGCACAGATGGAGAAAACGACGGAGGGTCTTAAGAAAGCAGCGCAGTCTGCAAATGATAGTGCCATGGCTATGCAAGAAACTGCTGATGGCATTGAACGTATTACCGTGGCAACGCAAGATGTATTTGATCATGCAAAAGAGGCAAATGACATCGCAGGCAACGGCGCGGAAATATTACACGTAGCTAAAAATCAAATGGAGTTTATTTCAACATCTACTGAAAAAACTAGTGAATTAATGCAGCAATTATCTGGCAAAATGACAGATATCAAATCTATGACAGACATGATTACGGCGATTACAGATCAAACAAATTTGCTAGCATTAAATGCAGCAATAGAAGCAGCGCGTGCGGGAGAGCATGGGAAAGGCTTTGCGGTAGTAGCAGAAGAAGTTCGACAATTGGCAGAGCAATCCAAGCATTCGGCTATTCAAATTGTCGAGCTTGTAGTTGGTATTGAAAGCGATACAAAACAAGTAGCTACTTCTGTCGAAGAGGACTTGAAAAACGTTCAACAGGGCGTCTATGTCATTGATGAGGCCACAAAGTCATTTGGTACGATCTCTCAGCATGTTAGCAAAATGACGAACCAGCTCGAGGATATTTCCGCAACAGCTGAAGAGCTTTCTAGTAGCGCGAATGAGGTGACAAAATTAGTATCGACAATCGCACATGGAATGGATAATTTGTCTAATCACACAGAGGTCGTCCTTCAGTCGGTCGATGAGCAAAGTGCTTCCATGCAAGCGGTCAACATGGTGGTGTCACAAGACTTATGCCAACAAGCTGAAAATTTACAAAAGCTTACACAAAGGTTTAGTGGGTAATAAGGTGTTATAAATATAAAAAAGCTATGTTGCAGAGGATAGATTATCTGCAACATAGCTTTTTTAAAGCTGCTATGCTTTATAATAAGCCGAAAAAATCGGTTTAGTAGCTCCAAGTTATTTATGTATTCTTATTGCTTGAACAATTAATATTATTCCTATAATGCATAAACTCCCTGATAAAACATGAAGGGTTATATTCCATCCTTCACTGACTTTTTGAAAATATTTGATATATAAAGACACGCCATATATGCACATTAAGACACCCCAAATGCCCCTAAGAATCTTCATTTGATCTCTATCCCAGCCTTTCAAAACTAACTAAAAATTTTATCTGTAAAGAGAGTGTAGCACAGTAGATAATTATTTGGTAATTAATTGGAGGGTGTGTGACAATTTTAATTACCAGGTTAAATGCAGGAAATAAAGCCTTTAGATTTATATGTAAGGGGCAGAGAAATTTGAAAACACTAAAAGCTGAAAATAGCTTTAGGTATTAATTAATTTTATTGGTATAATCTTGAAAGAGGGGGCAGATCTAAATGGGGATAAAGTTTAATAGCTTTTTTAGAGAAGAATTGTCAGTAATTGATATTCAAGTAGCTATGGAACATGGTGAGATCACATCAAAGGAATTAACGATGTATTATTTACACAGAATTGCTAAGCATGACCAAAGTGGACGGAAAATTAATTCAATGCTTGAAATTAATCCTGAAGCGATATTTATTGCTGAAGCTTTAGATGAGGAAAGAGTGTCAAAAGGGGCTAGGGGACCTCTACACGGAATTCCGGTTGTTTTAAAAGACAATATCGAAACGAAAGATTTTATGCATACTAGTGCAGGAGCAATAGCTTTAGAAAACTATGTAGCTGGGCAGGATGCATTTCTAGTAAAAAAGCTCCGTGAAGCGGGGGCTGTTATTTTAGGGAAAGCAAATATGACTGAATTAGCAAACGGTATGTCGAGTACAATGTGGGCAGGTTATAGTTCTCGAGGTGGACAAACGCTTAATCCTTATGGAGATTCAGAACTTTTTGTTGGAGGATCCAGCTCGGGGTCGGCGGTAGCAGTGGCATCGAATTTTGCTGTTCTATCAATTGGAACGGAGACAGATGCCTCGATTTTAAGTCCTGCTATTACAAATTCAGTAGTCGGCATAAAACCGACTGTTGGGTTAATTAGCCGACGAGGAATTATACCTTTTACATACTCTCAAGACACAGCAGGACCAATGGCAAGAACGGTTACCGATGCTGCTATTTTATTGGGCGTATTAACAGGAGTAGATAAAGCCGACGTAGCTACATATAAATGTGAAAGTAAGATACATCAAGACTACTCAATCTTTTTAGATGATATAGGATTAAAGGGTGCTAGAATCGGTGTTTATACGAATGCCTCCAAAACTTATTATGATTCAAAGGAATATGACGAAACCCTTTTTAAGAAGGCCATTCAAGCTTTAAAAGAGCAAGGAGCCGTCATTATTGAAGACATCGATATTCCTTCTTTCCATAGGGACTGGAAGTGGGGAGTACCGCAATATGAATTCAAGCATAGTTTAAATAATTTCCTTATAAATCTACCTTCCCATATGCCTGTACATTCTATTTCTGAATTAATTCAATTTAATAAACTCTCGGAAGAAAAGTCATTAAAGTATGGGCAGGATAAATTGGAATCGAAAGAGAATTTAGCGAACACGTTAAGAGATCCTGACTATCTAAATGCAAAGCTAGAGGATTTGTATTTTTCTCAAGAACAAGGAATCGACTATACATTAAAAAAATATGATTTAGATGCGATTGTCTTTCCATCATATATTGGCTCGACAATTAGCGCGAAAGCTGGATATCCGTCAATTGCCGTACCAGCAGGGTATATGGAAAATGGGAGACCGTTTGGTATAACTTTCGCAGGCACTGCATTTAGTGAGGATGTACTCATAAAACTCGCATTTTCATTTGAGCAAGCAACTAAATTACGAAAAGCGCCGAAATTGTCATAAGATTTTCTGGGCAATCTGATACTTTCTTAGGATATTAAAATCTAAACGAAAGTATCTTTTTTGTGTTATTAAAGTTTGCTAGATTTTTTAGAAGATTTCATGGAACTTACAAAACTTTTTTTTTTTGGAAAAAACAAGCGAGGAAATTCGAAATAATAAGAAAATAATATGATAAAATATATTTAATAGTAAAAAAGTAAAAAATTCCATTTTGAGAAGGGTGGATTTTCCTTGAAAAATTATCTGAAAATAGTTGCAGTATTTTTTCTAATGATTTCATCTCTAACACTTGCTTCTTGTACACAGACAGAAAACTCGAAAAATAAACGTATCGTTCCCGATGAAAACAAGATATTGAAAGTATAGTTACATCATTCGAGCACCCTCAAACGAAGCAAAAGTTTAAAATAGTAAATGCCTATAAACTTTACAATAACTATGAAGATAAGGTTGAAAGTAATCCCAAACAATCACGATTGGAAATTTATAATGAAGAAGTAATTAAACCAATATATAGTGATTGTTTTGAGAATGGTGAATATCTTCATATGGCTGATCCAGTTCTAAATATAGATCCTGATAGCTTAACAGAAAATCAAAATTTAAGTGAAAACATTGATAGGGAAAAAACAGAAAATATTCTTAAAGAAGCTCTTTTGAAATCTTCTGACCTTATTGCATCCGGAAATGAAACAACAGTATGTGTTTTTCCTGTTGCAGATGCAAATGCAAATATGGTTACTGTGGGGGCAGGAAAAATAATAGTCTTTTACAATAAATATTATACCGAAAATGATTTAAGGTCTAGTATAGCTCACGAATATCATCATAGTGTTTGGACTGAGAAGTACGCACGTAAAGATGTACCTGTTACAGTTTTGGATAACCTAATATTTGAAGGAAAGGCGATTATGTTTGATAAGTTAGTTTATCCTGACATTTATTTTGCTCCAATATATACAACATACACCAAAGATGATTGGTCGAAAATTGCATTAGATCTCGGAAAGTCTGACGTGAATCGATCTTACGAAATTATTTCGGGAGGTAATGGCCTTCCTAGTCAATATGGTTACGGTGTGGGCTATAAATTGGTTAAATCCTTTCTTGATTTGAACCCAACTTTAACACCAGAGGAATGGACTGCCCTAAGTTCAAAAGAAATTTTTGAAAAAGGGGATTACCTTGAAAACTATAAATAACAATTTTATAAAACGCATTATGGGAAAGCAGAAAATAGAAGAAAAAGATTAAGAAACTGGAATTTATTGTGTTATTTGACTTTGGAAATACACTCATTTACAATTAATTTAATATTCAATAAGGAATGTAGAATTTACTAGATTCCTTTTACAACTAAATAGCGTGGAGTAATAGGTGTAAATTGCGTGCAATTTACTTAAAAGGGAAGTCGGTGCAAATCCGACACTGTCCCGCAACTGTAAATGTGAGCGACTTTTCATAGACCACTGTTTAACGACGGGAAGGAGAAAAGTAGTGATGACCATAAGTCAGGATACCTGCCTATTATGAGTACACACCATAACCCTACGAGGAATAGGAGGTGGCATGTTGACTAAACAGAATACTCTGTTCGTCACTGTACGTCGAACGTCCCAAATCAAAAAATGGATTTGCTATCAAGCTAGTTCTTCCGGATTTGGGCATTGTTTGACAGTATATGATGAACGAAAAAGATAGAATGAAGGATTTCCTCGTACAATAGGAAATCCTTTTTTTACTGATGAATTCCGTTTTGAAAATATGTACGAAAAGAGGATGCCAAGATGACGAATATTCATGTATGCACAGCACAGGAATCACAATCTTTAGATATGAAAATTTGTAAGCAGCCACGCACCGAAGTTACTAAAAAAGCGGCAACAAGAAAGGTAGTAGAATCGCTTGTCGATCAATTGATAGCTAGCAATCTTATAAGCAATGAACGATTATTTGAGCAAATTTTATATAATAAAGATATTATTTGGATCCAAAATGACAGTTTTAACGGGCACCTTTTGGCAAAGGCGAATAGTACAGATCAGCTGAAAACAAAAACTAACGGTTTTATGATGTACATGCCGACCAATCCCATTGTGTATGAGGTAAATGGTGAACATTATCATCTAATTACACGCATTGATTCAACTCGTGCAAAACCAAATTTAGAGCGACTCTCACAAGTCCCTAAGCCAATATTAAGTGCTGCTCGTGTCAATGATTTATTGTGCTCAATAGTGATGCGCTTCTATGAAATATATTTAGAGGATTTATCACAGGTAGCTCATAAAGACAAACAACTGATTCATTTTGTAGAGCGAGAATATCAACAGTTCTTAGAAGCAGTGAAGGAACTAAATGAATATCATTTAAACTGGCACCCACGCGGTAATGGACATCAACAATTACTAGAGTTAATTGATAATTTACAGCTTTTAAAAAGTCGACCTGGCAAGGTTTTAATGGATTTCTCAAATCCTCATAGCTACGCTGTCGTGGAGCCTTCCTATAATTTCGTGGGTTGAATATGAATACCCGCGGAATCAGAGCGAATACCCGCGAAGCAAGAGATATCCGCGGAATCAGAGTGAACATCCGCGAAGGAGAGATACCCACGGGATAAGAGTGGATACCCGCGAAAGCAGGGCAAATACCCGCGAAGCAAGAGATATCCGCGGAATCAAAGTGAATACCCGCGAAAGGGAGTAGAATACCCGCGGAAGCAGGGCAAATACCCGCGAAAAGGAAGAGAATACCCGCGAAGCAAGAGATACCCGCGGAATCAGAGTGAACATTCGCGAAGGAAGAGATACCTGCGGAATCAGATGAATACCCGCGAAAGGGAGTAGAATACCCGCGGAAGCAGAGCGAACACCCGCGAAGCAAGAGATATCTACGGAAGCAAAGTGAACATCCGCGAAGGAAGAAATACCCGCGGAGTCAGAGTGAATACCCGCGGAGTCAGAGTGAATACCCGCGAAAGGGAGTAGAATACCCGCGGAAGCAGAGCGAATACCCGCGAAAGGGAGTAGAATACCCGCGGAAGCAGGGCAAATACCCGCGAAGCAAGATATCTGCGGAAGCAAAGTGAACATCCACGAAGGAAGAAATACCCGCGGAATCAGAGTGAATACCCGCGAAAGGGAGTAGAATACCCGCGGAATCAGAGCAAATATCCGCGAAGCAAGAGATATCCGCGGAATCAAAGTGAATACCCGCGGAAGCAGGGCAAATACCCGCGAAAAGGAAGAGAATACCCGCGAAGCAAGAGATACCCCGGAAAACAGGACATTGATCTAACGAATCAAGTCCTGTTTTTATGAGTTTGGTCAATACAATGCATAGCGGCCTCAGCTTGATCCCATGGAACGGCGTAGCCCTTGCCTTTTGCGCAAAAAATACTCGATGATGTGTACTCAGGATCGGCATTCTTATCGTAGCCAATTTTTGCAATAATGGCTTCTGTATTGTGGCACACATCATAGCCATCAAATTGTAGAGAAAGGACGCCTTTACCATTGGTGTAGGCGGCAAAGGTTGTACTGTAGCTCATAAATGTTGCGACAGGCGCGCGACCGGTTAAAATTGCTTCATTTTCTGTTAAGTTTGGGGCGTCAAATGTACCGGCAGCTTGCTGTATATCGGTCATCATGCGACCGATAAAATCGCTAGGGGCTTTAAGCTTGAAGCGGTAATACGGCTCTAGTAATACATTTTCTGCTTGCTCTAGACCTTGCCGTAATGCACGAACTGTTGCCTCGCGGAAATCGCCGCCTTCAGTATGTTTTATATGTGCGCGACCTGTTAAGAGCGTAAAGCGAATATCTGTCACGGGGAATCCGGTTAACAGCCCATGATGTTCGCGCTCGAATAGATGTTTTTCAATGAGTCGTTGATGCCCAACCGATAAATCATCCGCGTGACAGGCATTGACAAATGTGTTGCCGGTACCTCGTGTATTTGGCTCCATTAATAAATGTACTTCCGCATAATGCTTTAATGGCTCAAAATGACCATAGCCTGTCACGGTTGTAGCAATCGTTTCCAAATATAAAATCTGTGGTTCGCTAAATGAAATGTCTAGCGAGAAGCGCTCACGAAGCACTTCGATAAGCACTTCGAGTTGAATAACACCCATAATATGCACATGAATTTCTTGGAATTTTTCATGCCAAAGCACACGTAACGAGGGTTCTTCTGCTTCAAGTGTGCGGAAAATTTTTAAAACTTCCTTTATATGCTGATCGCCTTCATACTGTACTTTTGCCTGTAAAGTCGGTACTAACTCATAGGGTTGTGGGTTCCTTGAATGACCAATGATATCGCCGATGTTTGCTTCGCTAATCCCTTTTACTGCAAAAATTTCTCCAGCTTTGACCTCTTGGGCTGTTTCATAACGACTGCCATTGTATAGTCGAATCTCCGTCACTTTTTCAGTCACATCACCAAAAGAAAACTCATCACGCACATGCAACGTACCTTGTAAAGCCTTGATAAACGTTAAGCGTTGATGCCCATCATGGCGAATTTTAAACACCTCGCCTTGAAACGGCACCTCGTTATTAAAATGTGTCTCTGTAAGTAGGGGGAGCTGTGAAATAAATTCCTTTATCCCAATATCTTTTAAGGCTGAGCCAGAAAAGCACAAAAATGCCTTTTCCTGTTTAATCAACGTTTGAATATGAGCCATGCAGCTAGAGCTTTCCAATGTATCATTAAGAAATGCATCGAGAAGCTGCTCATCACGTTCAGCAAGCCACTCCATCATGGCATTTGATACATAATCAGAACGGAGCGGTTCATCTACGAATAGTACGTCCGTAGAGCAATACTGTTGAAGCTGTGTTAGAACGGCTTCAACGTCTGCCCCTTCACGGTCAATTTTGTTGATAAAGAAGAAGGTTGGGACGTGATATTGGCGTAAAAGTTGCCACACTGTTTCTGTATGACCTTGTAGTCCTTCAACCGCACTAACAATAATAATGGCATAATCCATAACCCGAATGGCCCGCTCCATCTCTGGAGAGAAATCGACGTGCCCGGGTGTATCGATTAACGTATATGTATCATCCCCAAGCGTCATGCGACCTTGCTCCGCAAAAATCGTAATACCTCGCTGACGCTCCAGCTCATGATTATCTAGAAATGTGTCCTGGTGATCTACTCGTCCACGAGCTTGAATACTGTTTGTATGAAATAGTAACTGCTCAGAAAATGTTGTTTTTCCTGCATCCACGTGAGCGAGTACTCCAATTGTTACATGCATAAAAAATCCTCGTTTCTATGAATTCATTTATCAATATTGTAACAGAATTGGACTGGAAAATACTTAGGAAAGTGGATGGGTGCAAGCGTTGAGCATTGCATGTTGCGTATATATCCATAGCTCTTCGTAATTATTGCAGAGTGGCAAAGGTATTTTTAGATGTTTAAATCCCTACCTTAGATAAAAAAACAATTTCTCTTTAAAAGAAGGAATAATACTTAGGGTATCGAAATAGTTTAGTATGTAATGAAATTTCAACACAAAGGGGATTTTAAATATGACATCGAAACAAGGGATTCAACCAGAAGATCTATATCAATTAAAATCAGTGGCAGATCCACAAGTATCACCTGACGGAACAGAAGTTGTGTATGTTGAGACGCATATTGACAAGAAGAAAAAGGATTACGTGTCTAATTTATTCTACATAAACTTACATGACAAAAAGCCACAACAATGGACATTTGGAGATCATAAAACGAATTCACCTGTTTGGTCTCCTGATGGCAGTAAAATCGCGTTTGTGTCAACGAGAAATGGCAAGCCACAAATTTTCGTTCTTTCAAAAGCAGGTGGGGAAGCGAAACAAGTTACAAATTGTAAAAATGGTGCGACATCGCCTACTTGGTCTCCTTGTGGAGAGAAAATAGCCTTCTCTGTCAAGCTTGGTAAAGGTGAAAATATTAATGATCAACCTGAAAAGGATCAAAAAGAAGACAAAGAACTAAAACCACTTGAAATAGATAAGATGAAACATAAATCAGATGCAGCTGGTTTTATGGATATGGAGCAATTTGCTCAAATTGCAATAGTTCATCTTAAAACAGGTGAGTTAGAGCTAGTAACGGAAGGAAAACATAATTTGCAGCTTGGTACATGGTCACCGAACGGTAAATATCTTTCTTACATGGCTGACTTAACAGAGGATCTCGACTTTTCATTCATAAATGATATTTACTTATTGGATTTAGAAACGAAACATGGTCGTAAGCTAACAGAAGGGACAGGGGTGTTCTACCAAACTTCATGGTCTCCGAATAGCCGCTTTATAGCTTATGTTGGAAGTGAAAGAGAGTTTGAAAATGCAACACATACAAAGCTATGGATTTATGATTTGGAAAATAACAATAAGACATGTGTAACGAGTGAGTTTGACGCGCCGGTTGGTGATTTTGTTGTGGGAGATTTCCTTCAGGGGATTGTTGCTCCGTCTGTTCAATGGTTGGAGGATAATAAAAGTTTTTATTTCCAAGTAACCGATCGTGGAAATACAGTAATGTATTTTGGCAATTTATCTGGCGAATTATATCCAGCTATTCATGATGATCAGTATGTTTATGGTTTTTCGCTTGATTCTAAAAATGATAAAGCGGTAGCTGCCATCAGCAATACGACAAATCCTGGCGATCTTTTTTACGTAAATTTAACGACAGGTGAAAAGGAACAGTTGACTAGAGTTAATGAAGAATTTTTAAAGACGAGAGCATTATCTGTTCCAGAAGCAATTGAATATGAAGGAGCAGATGGCTGGAAAGTTAGCGGCTGGATGATGAAGCCGATTGGCTATGAAGAAGGGGAAAAATATCCACTTATTCTTGAAATCCACGGTGGTCCGCATGCCATGTATGCCAACTCCTATTTTAACGAATTCCAAATCCTTGCTGCACAAGGTTTTGCGGTTCTCTATACGAATCCACGTGGAAGTCATGGATATGGTCAAAAATTTGTGGATGCAGTTCGTGGTGATTATGGCGGTAATGATTTTAATGATCTAATGGCCGCGGTTGACTATGCATGTGAGCAGTATGATTTTATCGACCAAGAGCGTCTCGGTGTTACTGGTGGGAGCTATGGGGGCTTTATGACAAACTGGATTGTCGGACATACAAATCGCTTTAAAGCAGCAGTTACGCAACGTTCCATTTCTAACTGGATTAGCTTTTACGGCGTAAGTGACATCGGCTATTATTTCAATGACTGGCAAATTCAAGCAGGACTAGACAATATAGAGAAGTTATGGCATCATTCACCACTGAAATATGTGGACAATGTGGAGACGCCGTTGTTAATTTTACACAGCGAAAAAGACTATCGTTGTCCGATTGAACAGGCAGAGCAATTATTTATCGCCTTAAAACATCGTAAAAAAGAAACAAAATTTGTTCGCTTCCCAGAATCCAATCACGAACTATCAAGGAGCGGAAAACCAACGTTAAGAATCAATAGATTAGAATATATTAGGGATTGGTTTGTGAAATATCTATAAGGGAAATACTGGTGGCTGAAGAGGTGATAATACTTCTTTGGCCATCTTTTTATTTAGGTCTATTTTCTCAAAGATTGTTGCTTCTGATTTGGTCATCTTCTTCAACTAAAGCACCCATTCGTATTAGAAAGGCTATTACATTTAGATAAGTCCATTTCAGCGTAAAAATATACGCAATGCGTATTAATCGAACAAATAGAGGAGAGACAGTGACGTAAAAGTATTAATCTAACATGTTTGTTCTACTATATTATATTAGTTACATTCTGGAAGCATATCTACCAACTATATTCACTTTTACAAAAAAAGAGTTAGGAAGTTAGTAGTACTTAGCTTACTTTAGTAATAGTATTTATCTATAAATAATCATTTAAATATTTTACATACCGTTGGAATATATTTTAGTAAGGGGGTGTAAAAGAATTAAAAAATACCTTATTGGTTGGAAGATTTTCTTGGTACTGTTAGTTGTTGTGTTATTTGCAGTTGGGAAGATAGGTATTCTTATTTGTTCCGGCTTCATTAGTGGAATTATAATCTCTGATGTTGGTGGAATGTTACTAAAATATCTTATTTTATTTATTGCTGTAGTTGTGTTGTTGGTACAACCCTATTCTATTAACACAAAGGTTTTCCAAGACTTAACAGAAAACAACTTGGCGAGTGCAAAAGAAAAAGAAGACTGTGGTTGCTCTTCAGGTAACACGAACTTATCATTAAAAGGTTATGAAAGAGTTAAAGATAATAAACTTATCAACTCACTAAAGGATGCAATTAAAAAATTGAATAAAGATGGGGTAAGTGAATATAAACAAGGAGATTTTAAGTGGCAAGATATATCCAAGCTTAATTTCGATGAAGAAACTATGTTTGGAATTACTGTGCCTTTAAAAAATATAGACATTAACAAATGGAAACAGGAGTAAGTTATCCGTATGAAATAAAAATGAAAGCAATTGAAATATAATTAGCGAGGATTCCAGTGTAGAAAGAAATGGAAACTTTGAATATCGAAACAAAATACAAATAGAATTATGATTGCGATGGTGTTGTTGAATATCGTAATTGAACTAAAGCACATGATATTTTAGTAACTTCAACAAAAAAGCGCTAATCCTTCTTCGATTTACGTCACTGTTTAATTAAATACATTTTTTCACAATCTGTGTCCCTATTTTTCTTTATCATTTATCTCATCTTTCATCTTAAAACCTGTCTTTAGTTTAACAGGGCACTTACATTTTTATCTATCCTGATTTTCATAATATGCTTCATTCGCATATTTCTGGTCTGTTCCTTTAAGAAAGGCAAGGATCATTTTCGGACGTTTAAGTAAAACCCAATCTTCACGTTTATCAAACTCTCTGGTTGAAGTTAGCGTCACATTTTGAATCGTTTAGCATAAATTTGTTTAATTTTTGTTCAACTAACATATCTGTTGACCTTTCAGGTAAATAATTCTACAATGAAATTGACCTAGTAGGTAAAGGAGTGAGGAAGTTGACGAAATTATTAGATTTAGACTCTGAAAGAAGGAATGCAATTCTAAATGCAGCATTAAAAGAATTTTCATCACAGGGCTATGACAACGCTTCGACAAATGTAATATCAAAAGAAGCCGGAATTTCTAAAGCCCTTATGTTCCACTATGTAAGTAGCAAGCAGGAGCTTTTTCTTGTTGTGTATGATTACTTTTCTGAACTAATTAAAAAGGAATATTTTGAAGTAATGAATTATGATGAAAAAGATATTTTTGACAGATTGCGTCAATCATATCTTTTGCAAATTAAATTATCGGAAAAGTACCCTTGGATTTTAGAGTTTCATAAACTTTCACGAACTACTAACTCCAACGAGATTAATGAGCAACTCGAAAATAGAACACGTAAAGAACATTCAAGTTGTTGTCCAAAATTATTTGATGAAATAGATGAAGCTAAGTTTAGAAAGGAGCTAGATATAGAAAAGTGCAAGCAGTTTATACTTTGGTCTAATATTGGATTTACTAATGAAATATTAGATGATATGAGAAATTCAAAATCTCCTGCTTTGAACTATGAACTAGTTGTTGAAAAACTCGATGGATATTTAGATGAACTTAGAAAAGTATTCTATACGTCAAGCAATGAATAATGGGGTGAGAAAAGTACGTTCAACACGAAAAAAACGTATGCCTGCACTTTTCAGTATCTTACTGGGACTTGTCCTTGTAGCACTAGTCATTTTCAATAATGAAGGAAAAGTATCGACGGAGGAGGGATATGAAATGATTGATGCGCTTGAGCCAATTATTGTAGAGTTTCCTTTGAGAGGAGAATGGCTTTCTCCAAACACTCCGGGGACAAAAATTCCGAGTCACGGCACAAACAAATTAGCTGCAAGATATGCTTATGACTTTGTACAAGTGGATTGGGATAGAAAGGGCTGGCCCGCCTATCGCGTTAGTCTGGCGCAATATCTACTTTTTGGGGTTCCCTTAGATGAATATTATTGTTGGGGGCAAGATGTATATGCTCCTTGCGATGGGGTCATTGTCCAAGTGGAGGATGGCTATGAAGAACGAACACGAACAAAGTTGCTTTCAGATATGTCGAACGCTTATAAAAATGCCCATTATTTTGACCTGAAGAAAGATGACATACAATCAGTTGCTGGCAACTACATCATTATAGAATGTGCCGACGATGTATATGCTGCATTAGTCCATCTTCAAACAGGATCCATTCAGGTGTCAGTTGGTCAGCGTGTTAGAAAAGGTGAAATTATTGGTAGAGTTGGTCATTCAGGAAACTCCTTTGCTCCGCATTTGCATTTTCAACTTATGGATAGTAGTGACATAGCTACTGCAAAAGGATTGCCTTGTGCTTTTGAACAATATGAGATATTTAAAAATGGCATTTGGGAAAAGGTGACTAATGGGATTCCAACAAATAAGGATAGAATAAGATTTCAAAAATATGATGAACGGGAATAAATTAAATAGGGGTACCGTCAGGAAAATAGGCTTAACGTTGTAAATCTGTATTTTCCTAACGGTAGTTTCTCCACAATGTTTTCTAGACTACAGATTTAGCTATCGTGCACCGTTTGCTCCATAAGAAAAAAGCTGTCAATAATGACAGCCTGGATGAAGTCTGTTGAGACTGAGCTATTCATTTATTATTCCATAATATACTAAATCCTCATATTTACCGTCTTTAATGAGATGATCCTTTAAAATTCCTTCCTGTTTCATGCCAATCTTCTCCATTACTTTTCCTGAAGCGGGGTTTGATGAAAAATATCGGGCAAATACTTTATGCATTTTCTTTTCTTCAAAAGCAAATTGTACAATCGACTGCGCTGCCTCCGTGGCATAGCCTTTTCCCCAATACTCCTCGCCAATCCAATAGGCTATTTCACCTTGATTAAAATCTGTATTGTTCGATAACGCAATTGCTCCGTATAATTCGCCAGTTTCCTTATTCGTGATGGCAAACTCGTACGAAAAATCTCTCATAAAATTAACGTGATGATTTTCTATCCACGATAATGCATCTTGTAAATTATATGGATAAGGGAGGTACAGGGTGCTTTTATAAATATTATAATTATTGCAAAGTTTCGCAACTGTGGCAGCATCCGATGTTTGAAATAATCTAAGAGTGAGTCTTTCAGTAGTAATCATAAACTTTTCACGAACATAACCCATATAATCATCTCCGTTTATCAATATTTTGTCGCCAAAACGTCTGGTTGACTTCCGTTCCGACTGGCGCTTAGTAGCTGCCGCTTCGCTTTCGCACAGGGCAAATCTTCCTGGGGGCGTCCGAGGAGCTCGGTCTGTGACGCTAATCCCCAAGAGGGCGCCAATCTCCGCTCCAATCAACTAATATTCAAGAAATATTATAATAATATCATCCCATATTTTAGAGATAATGTGATACCATTGTATATTAAATGGAAATATTGAACAATAACATAAAAGAGTGTGTCAAAACAAAAAGACAGAATCACTGGAAGTTGGATTCTGTCTGGTTTGATTTAGTTAAGTTTTTTTATAAAAACAACCTTTAAGTAATTGAATTCTGGATATTCACGTGGGGCACGGAAATCCTTTGGTAAACTGTATTCTTCAATAATTTTATAGGCTGTTTTAGTCTCTTTAAATGCTTGGTCTATAAAGCTTTTAAACTTTTTCATCCCAAAGCTTGCATTGTTCGTAGAAGCAACGATGATACCGTTTTTCTCTGTAATGGCGATTGTATCTACGAGTAATTTAGGGTAGTCTTTTGCAGTTGAGAACGTTCTTTCCTTCGTACGTGCAAAGCTTGGTGGATCTAAAACGACAAGGTCAAATTTTAAATTGTGGCGCTGCGCATATTTAAAATAGTTAAAGACATCCATGACTTTAATATCCTGTGATTCGTAGTCAATGCTATTTACGCTAAATTGCTCAATTGTTTTGGCTAAACTACGCTTTGCTACATCTACACTTGTTGTTTTCACTGCTCCTCCAAGTGCCGCTGCGACAGAAAATGCCCCCGTATAGGAGAACGTATTTAACATATTTTTACCGTCTGCATAACGTTCACGAATGGCAAGCCTCACTTCTCGTTGATCGAGGAAAATACCTGTCATGGCCCCATCGTTTAAATTGACAGCATAATTCATATTATTTTCCGTTACGATAATCGGAAATTCGCCAGGTGTTCCCATGACGAAATCGTCCTGTTCCATATACTGGCCTTTCGTATCGAAACGTTTTTTCTCATAAATGGCTTTGTAGCTAACTACTTCTGCAAGTGCTTCATAAACCTCTTCTTTAAATGAATAAATGCCGGCGCTATACCAGCTAACCATAAAGTAAGAATCGAAAAAGTCAATTGTTAAACCGCCAATGCCATCGCCTTCACCATTAAAGATTCGGAAGGCTGTTGTGTGAGGATCGTTGAAAAACGCTTCACGATTTTGAATGGCCTTCTTAAATTTTTTCATAAAAAAGGCTTTATCTATATTTTCGTTAGCATCGGTTGTTAGCACCCAACCAATACCTTTGTTTTGTAAGCCATAGTATCCAGTGCCAATATAACGGTTATGATTATCAGTAAGTTTTAGTAGAGCGCCTTCCTCTTTGGGAAGATGGCGTGCATCAACTGCCTCTTTTGAAATAAGAGGATAGCCTTTCTTTAATTGATCTGAATAGGGCTTGTTAATTTGTAAAGCAATCGTTTGTGTCATGGTGTCATCCTTTAAAAAACGTTTTGCTCTATTATCGCATTATTTTATGTGGTTAGACAAACTTATTTCACGAAATTAGCAATTTTTTCAGCCGTTTCAATAGTTGCTTCTTCGAAAAAAGTCATTTTACTGAAATAGCTATGGATTAATCCCGTCATATTTACATGTTCAACCATCACTCCAGCATCCGTAAGTTTTTGTGCGTATGCAAGTCCTTCATCGTAAAGGACATCTGCCTCTGCAGCAATAATAATCGTTTTCGGTAAAACACTTAGATCCTCAATCTGAAGAGGAGACACAAGTGGATTCATATAGTTTTCTTTATTCGTATAATGACCTGCAAACCACTGCATTCCTTGTTTGTCTAAGCCGTAGTGCTCGCCGTACGCATTATAAGAAGGCGTTGTAAAATCAACATTGACTACTGGATAAATAAGTACCTGCGTTTTAATAGCTGGTCCATTTAATGTAGCAGCCAAGTAGGCGACAACTGTTGCTAAGTTTCCGCCTGCGCTATCACCGGCTATTGTGAGGTTTGCTGCATCTCCACCAAAATTTTCGATGTTTTCGGAAACCCACGTTAAGGCGTCATAGGCATCATGGAGTGGAGTAGGGAATGGGAATTCTGGCGCCAGGCGATAATCGACCGATACAACGATGGCTTGAGATTTTTCTGCTAATAGCTGACAGCCTGCATCCGTAGAGTCTAAATTACCGAATACCCAACCACCGCCATGATAATAAACAATGACGGGAAGCGTTTTATCTAAAATAGGTCTATAAATGCGCACATTAATTTGTGCTCCATCTCGAACTGTTATTATTTTATTGTCAATGGCCGCAAGTTGTGGACAATTTGGTGAAGTCCATTTCGGTACCATGCGTAGAGCTCTCGCCTCTTGAGGGGTTACATCGTAATATTGTTTAGAAGAATGACTAACTTTAATATATTGGACCGCTTCTTCTTTTAATTTTGTCATGTTCATCAATCCTTTTAAATTTCTTTGTACACACTATTATAAACTATTCATATAAAATTACTAGGATTTAATATCGGAAAACAAAATAATTTATTTTCTATGCAGAAATAATCTGATTGTAAAGTAAAATTATGTTTATAATATAATGGACGATAGTATTTGGAGGGACAAGATGATTTCTTTAATTGTGGCACATGATAATAATAATGTGATTGGTTATGAAAATGGCATGCCATGGCATTTGCCTGGGGATTTAAAATATTTTAAGGATAAAACGATGGGGAAGCCAATGATTATGGGACGTAAAACGTTCGAATCGATCGGTAGACCGCTTCCGGGTCGACGCAATATTGTCATTACTCGTGACGAAAGCTACTATGCGGATGGGATTGAAGTAGTGACAAGCTTGGAGGGAGCCCTCGCCCTTGCTGGGGATGTCCCAGAAATTATGATTATTGGCGGCGAGCAAATTTTCCGTTTATCCATGGATATTGCAGATCGCTTGTATATTACAAAAATCAATCATGCATTCAATGGGGATACATACTTCCCGGAGTATGAGCAGAATTTTGTAGAAGTAACCTCAGAGGAGCCAGAAACTGCACCAGAGGGTTACACATTCCAATATCAGATTTTTGAACGTAAGGACTAAAGAAAATAGGTACTACGAAGCACGGTTATGAATGGACCGTGCTTTTTGGTGTTAATAAAGCATTATGTAAACATATTTGTTTAATTTAAAACAACGGATAGCTCCAGCGTGAATAGCCAGGCAATATTCCAATCATCTTAGAATTTATTTTTGAGGATGTTCATTAATGGATTCAAATAACTCTTTATCAAAAATCAGTAAAAGAGACATATTGAGGACTGAATATTTATAGGAAAAATTGGCTTTACAACATGTTTATTTCTAAAGGAAAGATGGTCAAGAATGCCACTTAAAAATGCTTCCTAAGTAACTCGTCTTTCCCAACTTTTTTTAGATACACTTAAAAAAAGCTAATAGATTGGTAGGTAGATAAATGATGAGGAAATGGATATTCTTCTGGCTGTTTGTTTTGCTTTTACTAGGGGGTTGCTCTAGCAATGAAAAAAAGGAAAAACAAATAGATGCGAACAAAGATATTACAACAAATGAAACGAATAGGGTTGAAGACAACGTAGAAAAGGAACCTGTAGTAGATGCAAAATTAGAGTTTGATGAGGAATCCAAAATAATTGAAAATCTTACTATTCCAACGACCGAGAAAGAACTTCTCCAGCAAATTGGCGGAATTTTCACAAAAGACGTTCCTTACGAAGAGGAGACAAAACAACGTTGGGGTAATTTTGGCCTTGGGGCTTATGAAGGTGAATTGACGGAAAAATTAAGACAGGTTACTAAGATCACTCAAGATTCTACTGTGATTTTCCAAGCTCTTCAGTATTATATTGGCAGTCATGCATATGAACGTACCATTACCGAACTAAAAGGATTTACGGTAGATTGGTATGAGCCTTATTTGCCTGAACCAAGCGAAATGGAGGAAAAACAAAATTTTGTTGACCCTGGCAAAGCCTTGATCCTTCTGGATGCAAGCTCAAGCATGCTGTTAAATGTGGAAGGCAAACAAAAGATGAGCGTTGCCAAAATTGCTGCGACTCGATTCGCTAATACGATAGGCAACACACATGATGTTTCTTTGATTGTTTATGGTCATGCAGGGACTCAAAACAATGAAGATAAACAATTATCTTGTACTACTATTGATGAAGTCTACCCCCTTCAGTCATTTGATCCAGAAAAATTTACTCAAGCAATTGAGGGGGTTCAGGCTAGGGGATGGACGCCAATCGCAAATGCAATTAAAGCTGCCCGTGAGAAAATGACAGATTCTAAAGATAATGTCACACTCTATATTATTAGCGATGGAGCTGAGACATGTGGTGGTAACCCAGTTGCAGAAGCAAAGGCATTTGCCAAAGAAGACGCGAATCGATCTGTGAACATTATCGGATTTAATGTTGATCAAGCTGGGGAGAATTCATTGAAAGAAATAGCTGCTGCTGGAAATGGTGAATATATATCAGCCAAAACCATCGACGATCTAAATAACTCCATTAAAAAAACATGGGTCCCTTCGTTTATGGAGGTAGCAAGTAAATCTAATTCCTTGTTGAAACAGTGGGAGCAAAGCTTTGATGAGATGAAAGACCGAACAAGATTAGCCGATAAGATTTATTATGCCAGCATAAATGAAAAAAGCCGTTTCTACTCTGCGCTCAATATTATGAGTGCAGAAAAAATGATTACGCCAGAGACATCTAAGAAATTAACAGAACTCATTGAAAATAAAGCAAATCTTGTTTTAAATGTTCGAAATAAATTAGATAAACAGAAGATGGATGAAAACGAAACTAATCGTCAGCAAATTATCGAACGAGTTAATGAGTGGAGCAATCGAATGAATAAGCTACGGGAAAATCAAAAGTAATTTGGCGTTAATTAAGCGATCAATATTCCAAGATTAATCAAAAAAGGGGAACATCTGTGAGAAAAATAACCTTATCAAACGGAGAAACGGTTGAAGTTGAATGTTTAAGCTGTGCAATAACAAGTGGACGCATTGAAGCGGATGGAGGAGTAATCATTGAGACTGATTATTTTCATGCCCATCAAGATGTTGCTTATCCGATAAAAGGATTAATTATTTTGGCTTCTAAGCGCCATATTACATGTTTTGATGAGCTAAACGCTGAGGAAAAAATGGATTATATAAACCTTATATCAAAAATCAGAAAGGCTCAAAGGAACGTTTTGGGGATAGAGTATGTTTATTATTTTTATAATGAAGATACGACCCATCATTTTCATACTTGGATGGTGCCACGCTATGAATGGATGTACGAATTTGGACGTTCAGTAGAATCGATTAGACCCGTTCTCCTTCATGCAAGGAATAACATGAATAATGAAGAAAATAAGCAAAAAATGATGTGGGCAATAAAGGCATTAGCGGAGGAATTAAAAGGTAACACCCTGTAACAAAAAAATCGCTCCTATGCATGTGTAGGGCGATTTTTTGTTGAGTTTTTATAAGTAAAAATAAACACAAGCATACATCGCACCGCATCCAGCTAACACAAATAGATGCCAAATCGTATGATTGTAGGGAAGTGAACGCCAAGCGTAAAAGATAGCTCCAATCGTATAGAAAAGGCCACCTGCTAACAGTAAGGCGAAACCGTTAAAACCTAAGAACAGATAGACAGGCTTAATGGCAAAAATAATGAGCCAGCCCATACCGATGTAAAAAATTAATGAAAGCTTCTCGAATCGATTAATAAAAAAGCATTTAAAAATAACGCCTAGTATTGCAAGTGACCAAATAATACATAATAAAGTAATACCTAGTGTGCCACCTACCGCTATTAAAAGAAAAGGTGTATACGTTCCTGCAATTAAAATGTAAATGGAAGAATGGTCAAGAATGGCGAAAAAGTTCTTGTATTTTTCTGGCATACTATGTAGCAGCGTTGACATTAAAAATAAGATAATCACTGAGGCACCAAAAATAGTAAACGTTGTAATTTGGAGCGCACTTCCGGTTTGTACAGCTGCTAAAATAAGAACAACTAATGCTGGAATACTTGCGATAAATCCAATGCCGTGTGTAATGGCATTCCACAATTCTTCCTTCCATGTTTTGTAGTCAAAAGAATCTAACATATTGAACACTCCTTTCGTGCATACTTTTACTATACCCCAATAATTTTCATCCTGGTATTTACATTTGTCATGTTTTTAGTATCAAAACTGTCATATAAATGTTGAAATGCCTGAGGGACATTGTTAGACAAGGATTCGACAAAACGCTATAGTATCCAAGGTAGCACGTACAAAATGGACTGATACGTGCGAAATCTGATGACAAATGTCATGTTTACATAATGATTCATTAGTCTATATAATAAATTTTAATGAAGTAAAAGGATGTGTCGAAGTGGGACGAATTCATATAGTAACGGACTCAACTTGTGATTTAACAAAAGAAGAAGTAGCGCAGCATGGTATACATATTGTGCCTTTAACGATTCAAATTGACGATAAAACTTATATAGATGGTGTTGATTTAGAACCACAACCTTTTTTAGGTTTAATGAAAAATGCTAAAAATTTACCAAAAAGCTCACAGCCAGCCCCGGGGAAATTTAAAGAATTATACGACGAGCTAGGTAAAGATGGAGATCGAATTATTTCTATTCATATGACTGGTGGTATGAGTGGAACAGTGGAGTCAGCTCGTCAGGCAGCGCAAATGACGGACTCTGATGTTACGGTAATTGATTCACGTTTCATTGCCATCGGTTTAGCTATTCAAATACGTGAAGCGATTAAAATGCGCGATGCAGGTGCTACAGTTGAAGCAATTGTTGAACGTCTTGAGAAAGTGCGCGAAAATACGTATTTGTATGTGATTGTTGATACACTTGAAAATCTTATTAAAGGTGGACGAATTGGGAAAGGTACAGGTTTTATCGGATCTTTGCTAAACATAAAAGTAATTGCAAACTTAGAAGGTGGCGCTTACAATCCTGTATCTAAAGTACGCAGCCATAAACAAGTGGTGAACTACTTATTTAAACAATTCCAAGCAGACACTGCTGGAAAAACAGTAAAATCAGTTGGGATTTCTCACGCAGAGGGTCTAACAACGATGGGTGGACCATTAAAAGAATTAATTGAAGGAACAGGTTTTAATGATGTAGAAATTGCCTTTACTTCACCAATCATCTCGACACATACTGGCCCAGGCGCAATTGGTTTTATTTATTTTGCAGAATAATATATAAGAGCTACTACATAAATAATTGTAGTGGCTTTTTTCATGTAATTGTTGAAAAGTGCATGTTAAACCATATTTTTACTCAATACTTAGGTATAGTCACTTTTCATTGCAGCATGAACTATTCTATAATAGAAGTAAGTAAATGATGGAAGGTGGTCAAATGAACATTTGGCGAATGATAGTTTTGTCATGTTTGACCGTCTTTGTACTTAGTGGTTGTACAATATCAATAGATGAACCGAATCCGCAAGCAGAACCAGAAGGGGAGCACGCAGGGACGGAGCAAGATATGAAACAGGATGAGCAACAAACAGAAAATGAGGAAAAAACCTCAAAGAATGTATTGACGCAAATTTTTGAACATTTTTTTGAGCCATCACCAGAGGATTTACGGAAAATTGATGATAATAACGCAAAGCAACTACATTACTTAGCACTCGGAGATTCTTTAACAGCCGGTGTAGGTGATGAGTATAGTAAAGACGGTTATGTTGGAAGATTAGCAGATTCGTTAATAGCTTGGCCCTCGATTTCCGATGTTGAAGTCGATAATCGAGGAAAAAGAGGAAGACGTAGTGATCAGCTATTAAAATTAGTGGAAAAAGGGCATTATGATGAAGAGTTGCAAAAAGCACAGCTCATTTCAATTACAATGGGTGGAAATGATGTCATGAAGATTGTCAAACACGATCTGTTTAATTTGAAAAAGGATGCTTTTGATAAAGAATTAAAAGCATATAAAAAGCGTTATAGTAAAATTATTGAAGGCATACGAGAGAAAAATCCAACAGTGCCATTATTACTTATCGGTTTTTATAATCCATTCTCAATTGTGACAAATGAAGCGAATGAATTTGATACGATTATTACGGAATGGAATAAAGTCATTGAAGACATAGCAAAAAAAGATCAAAATGCGTGCTATGTCTCAGTGGAGGACCTGTTTGATTCAAATAAAGAGCTCGTTTATCATACTGATTTCTTCCATCCAAATGCAAAAGGTTATGAAAAAATGAATTATCGAATTTTAAAAGCAATGGAGAAGTGTAACATGGAACAAAAGATCAACAAGGAAATAGGCTTCGAGGAGTGACGAAATGAATAAATGGAAATTTGCTTTTTTTGCCTTTGCGGGCACAGTGCTTTTTGCAATCCTCCTCGTCGTCTTTTTAGTAACTAGACCAATAGAAGGTGTAAATGTAGCGGAGAGTTCAAAAGGTGAAAGTGAAGTAAAAGGAAATGTACTCGTTGTGCAAACAACAACGAAGGAATTAGAATCTATAACGAAGAAATATTTGAAAGATGCCGGATCACCCTTACCGTTGGATTTTACAATTGGTGATGATATTCAATTAAAAAGCACATTAAAGGTTTTCTATACTGAAATTGATATTTCTATGAACTTCGATCCGATAGTGGATGACAAAGGGAATATTATTTTAAAACAGACGGGAATGAATGTTGGACTGTTAAATATTCCGCCTGAGACAACTATGAAAATTATGCGGGACACAGTGGATTTCCCATCTTGGATTTCAGTAAATCCAAGTAAGGCGGAAATTTATATTGACTTATCCCGCATTAACATTGCTTCAGGATCCCGGATTAAAGCAAAAGAATTAGACTTGCCTAAGGATAAGATTTTACTGGAAGTTATTGTTCCTGGAGAATAAGGAGTGGGATGAATGGCAAAGCAATTTGCAACATTTGCAGGTGGTTGTTTTTGGTGTATGGTGAAGCCTTTTGACGAAACACCTGGCATTGAATCAGTAATTTCTGGTTATACGGGTGGACATGTTGTCAATCCAACATATGAACAAGTTTGTTCGGAAACAACAGGGCATGTTGAAGCGGTTCAAATTGTGTATGACGACGAGTACTATTCTTATGAGCAATTACTCGCGGTATATTGGACATTAATTGATCCAACAGACACTGGAGGACAATTTTATGATCGTGGCGAGTCCTACACAACCGCAATTTTTTACCACAATGAGGAGCAACGTGGTTTGGCTGAGCGTTCCAAAGCAGATTTACAAGCATCAGGTAAATTTGATAAACCTATCGCGGTGAAAATTGTACCGGCAAGTTTGTTTTACCCAGCAGAAACGTATCACCAATATTATTATAAGAAAAATCCAATGCACTACGAGCGCTATGCTATAGGATCTGGTCGCAAAGCGTTTCAGGAGAAACACTGGGGGGCTGAAAAATGAATAAAGAACAACGTTTAAAAGAGTTAACGGACATGCAATATTACGTGACACAGGAAAATGGCACAGAGCCACCGTTCCGTAATGAATTTGATAAGCACTTTGAAGAGGGTATTTATGTAGATATCGTGTCAGGGAAGCCGTTATTTAGCTCACTCGATAAATTCGATTCCGGCTGTGGCTGGCCAGCGTTCGCAAAGCCGATTGAAAAGGAAGAAGTAACAGAGCATTTCGATACTTCTCACGGAATGCGCCGCGTAGAGGTTCGAAGCAACGAAGCTGATTCCCATCTAGGACATGTCTTTCCTGATGGACCACGTGAACTTGGAGGCTTACGCTATTGTATTAACTCCGCTGCCCTTCGCTTTGTACCGAAAGAGGATTTAGAAAAAGAAGGCTATGAAAAATATCTTTCATTATTTAAATAATAAAAACTCCTAGCAGAATGTACCTTGCTAGGAGTTTTTGTATGGTATGGTATAAAATACCAAAAACATCATCGCTTGAGGACGTTTTTCTTACTAATATGATAAAATCGTAACGCTCATATTTTTATTTACTTTATTTTTCTCTTTTCGACTGAATATATTTTTGTGTATGAAGTCCGGCGACAAATGCACTATAAACTGTTATAAAATAATAAAGATTTACCCTTAGTTTGCTAATCTGCAAATCAGGATTATTTATATTCAGGTAAGTATAGATCGTAAAAAGAATTGAAGCAATTGATAACAAAATAAATTGCATTTTTAACGATTTAAACATGTAATCCACCTCATTAAGAAAACTTAAATCACCAAAGTATAGGAGTAATGATTCGGTTTAAAGTATTTATTTAAACAAAGTGACGGGAAGGTCCAACGAAGCTACAGATAAAAAATTAGGCATACTCTTACAATGGCTTTATCTCAACATGCCAAAAAACTTCCTTTAAATTTTTCCTTTTACCCGGCATTCCAAATTTATAGTTTGAACTAATCCATTTTTTCTCGCTCTGAAAATCTCGAGGGCGAATTTCTTCTTAAGGGATATACACCATTAATTTTTTAAAGTAATGATTTAAATTAATGTACATTGTCCTCTCCTTTAGATATTATGATCTCCAGTGATGAATTATAATAAAATACTAGAATAAGATTACGTAAACTATGGATTGTTCAGCATAATGCCATTCACATGGACAAAATCATTTGCTTCAGCATTACTATATTCAAATGTTAATGCAATTCTCCATACCATAGTTGAGATAATGGTGGTCGTCGTTTCTTAAGTATACATAAAAATTGATTTGTTTCATTTCTTAGATAAAAATTTCATAGTAATCTTTTGTGATAAAGGACCAAGCATCGTTTGAAAATTGTTCCTCGGTTTAAAGTAGACGGGAATAATTAATAGATAAATTTTATGACGGTGAAGTTATTTTTTGATAAACTAGCGGAAAGCAGAAAGTAAAGAGGGGATTTCTAGTATGAAAAAGAGCTTTTATTTGTATGTACTATCATTTAGAGGTGGGGATTGGTCAGATCCAAAGGTACGGTTTGCGGAGGAAATGTTCAATGAGCATAATTTTCCGAAGCAGAGCTCAGACTTTGATGAGCTTTCTTCCTATATTGAATCATATGCCACAGATAACTTAAAAACGGAAGTATTTGATGAGTTGTGGGCATTATATGTAGATCATGCATGATATAAGTTTAAACAATATAATTTATTTCGAGTTGCTAGACGTCTAGCATTGCGAAAAGATGAGAAACAAAGTATTATTTATAGTGATAACTGACAGAAAAGAGGGATTGCAGTATGAGTATTCATATTAATGCAAAAAAAGGCGAAATCGCTGATACAATTTTACTTCCAGGAGATCCATTACGTGCTAAGTACATCGCTGAAACGTTTTTAGAAGATGTTACTTGCTATAACGAAGTTCGTAATATGTTTGGTTATACAGGTACGTATAAAGGTAAACGTATTTCTGTACAAGGTACTGGTATGGGTGTACCTTCAATCTCGATTTACGCTACAGAATTAATGCAAGAATATGATGTACAAAAATTAATCCGCGTGGGTACTTGTGGTGCAATTCAAAAAGATGTAAAAGTTCGTGACGTAATTTTAGCGCAAGCAGCAACATCTGATACACGTATGAACCAAATCATTTGGGGCAGCGCTATCGACTTCGCGCCAATCTCTGACTTTGATTTATTATTAAAAGCATACAATGCAGGTAAAGAAGCTGGTTTAAACTTACAAGTGGGTAATATCTTCACAGCAGATATGTTCTATTCTGATGAGCACCAAAATGAAAAACTAGCTCAATACGGCGTACTTGCTGTAGAAATGGAATCAGCAGCACTTTACACATTAGCAGCAAAACACGGCCGTAAAGCACTTTCTATCCTAACAGTAAGTGACCACATTCTAACTGGTGAAGTAACATCAGCAGAAGAACGCCAAACTACATTTAACGACATGATCGTTGTTGCACTTGAAGCGGCTATCCAAGAGTAGTCTAATCAAGAGTATATAGTTTGGAATAAAGTTCAAAGGGACTAACCCTTAAATTCTTATATTAATTGCCTATTAGGTGACTGAGTACCTCAGAGCCTAATGGGCATTTTTATTTACTAAAAATCATCGAAAAGGAAACTTGATGGAGCTTTTTGGTCTTCTGATATGTATGAAGCGAATATGTGACGTAAGCCGTGAACCTATATCAGCCCTTTGTCTACCCATGCGGTCAAGGTTGTTAGGTATCATTTAATCCTTGTCTATTATGATACTGTAGGAAATATTGAGTCTAGAAGTAACCCAAGCCTCAAAAATTTCATCTATTTTCTTTTTAATTTCTTCAGTGTGCATATTCTCATCAATACCTAATTCTTCAAAAGTAAAAATTTCTTGTATTCTATCTTCATATTTAGTATTAACCGCAAAAGTGACAGTTTTACTCATAAGAGTATCTCCTAGTTCCATTCCACCGCCTGGAAGCCCCCAATCATCTGTATCTGAACGTAATTGCAATAGTATTTCATTTTTTTCATTTAAAACAATGATCGCTGAGCCTGGTGCAATAATAGGACTTGTTCCAACATATCGGCGTAAAGATTTTATATAATTCATATTTCCTCCTTTATGTAGCCATATTTCTGTTCTTTTAAATGGAAAATTTTATCTTTAAAGAATCATAACATAGTTGAGTAGATTTTAGTTACAAGCAATGGTAATAAGCTACTAAAAGCATGTAACGAGCCTGCTAGCGTTGATAGGGGAGTAAAGGAATTAAGTCTGAAAGAACGTAACCATCATTAGAAAACCTTTTTACAAACGTAATATGCGATGATACTATATATTAGGCGATAATTTCAAACGGAGAGAATCCTTTCCTAGTTTAGAAGTTTCGTTAATTTAGAACGACAGAAGGTATAGTAAATATCGTGACAAATCTAATGTATGTATTTTGTTTAATCGTATGGGGACTTAATTTTATTGCAGTGAAAATTCAAGGGACGCCAGTAAGCTTAGAATTATCCTTGACCTATCGACTAGTTATTACTGCATTTTTATTTATTGCACTAGTATTGTTTCTTAAGCCAAAAGGGATGCCTACACGTAAAGATATACCTTTCATCATTGTGTTTGGTGTCTGTAACTTTGCTTTAAGTTACTTATGCTTATACTACGCAACAATATTAAGCTCAGCAGCAATTGTTACATTAATCTTTTCATTAAAAGTGATCCTGACGCCGCTAGCACTTCGTATTTTCTTAAAAGAGCAACTACATCCTCGTGTTTTGTTTGGAGGAGTGTTAGGAGTGTTTGGAGTTTGTGTTCTCATTTATCCTTCTTTAAGTAGTTTTTCTAGCTTAGCTGTTGTAAAAGGCATTATGATTGCTCTTTTAGGTACAGTTCTAACAGCTATTGGTGATGTTAGTTCTGCAAGAAACGCCAACGTAAAGATTGACCCTATTTATTCGAATGCTATTGGTTTTACTGTGGGAAGTATTTTAATGGCAATCATTGTCTTGTTACAAGGGCAAAACGTCATTATTCCTACATCAATAACATACATATCAGCTTTATTGTACTTAACATTGATTGCATCTTTCCTAGCGTGGCTATTTTATTTAAAGCTTGTTGAACGAATAGGTGCCGCAAGAAGCGGGTACATGGTAGCTTTGTTCCCAGTAATTGGAGGGGTAGCTTCTGTTCTAATTGGAGAATCACCGCTTTCAATCTATTTGATCATAGGATGTCTATCTAGCTGTATAGGTGCAGCTATAGCTTTAGGATTTAGAATACCGCGCAGAATTACACAAACTTAAATTTATTACAGTATGCCACTCAGTTTAAATTGGGTGGTTTTTTGTATATGGAATTTCATTATCTGTGAGGACAAAGTTCGGGGTTAACCTCTAGTGCCGCGACAGCTAAAGATTAACAAAACTCAGGCTTTTTCTAGGAAAAAACATGGGATTTGAATAGTGAATGGAAATATCCTCCTGTAATAAGATATTATTAATCTAAAAGACACTTCTAAGATTTAGGGGGATAACATTTTGAAAAAGGCATTTATTTTGCTATTTATAGTTCTTATATGCTGTAGTTTATTGTATATGTGTAAAAGTGAAGTTAAAGCAACTTTTGTTGGGGTGATTGAAGAGGTGATAGACGATCGAGGGGCTTTTGTGTATGTAACTGAAGCTGAAAATGATGCGATTTCTGGAATTGTTTATGTAAATATAGCGAAAAATCCAGAAGAAACATTTAAGGTTGGTGATAAGGTAAAGGTTGGCTATGATGGAACAGTCCAACCTACAGCGCCAATGACAGTTACTACACTTACTGTTGAATTAGTTGAGTAAAGCTATGTTACTTTGGGTGAATACATTTCATTTAAAAGATAATACCTCTTACACACTGATTTTTACCACTTATTTGGTGAAAGGGGGAGGTGTTGAAAATAAATGTTACAGTATGAACAGGAAAGAAAAACTTTTCGTAAATTAAACATGTTAAAAGAAGGGGAATTGTAAAAATCAAATAAAATTTTAGGAGATAGAATGATGCATAAAAAAACTTGGCTTGTATTTATTTGTTTAGCGATTTTAATAGCGGGATATTCCGTAGTTCAATACTTTTTTATGGATGCACATCAAGCAGGGTTTGTTAAATTGAAGCTTATGTTAGATTCAACATTGAGTTCGTTTTGGTACATAATGCTATATGCGCATATCGTATTTGGAATAGTAGCTTTAGTAATTGGTCCCTTTACACTGTTTTCAAGGTTTAGGGAAAAAAATATAAATCGTCATCGGATGATGGGGAAAATTTATATGCTAGGTATTTTTTTAGGTAGTGTTTCAGGGCTTTATTTAGCCTATTACGCCACAGGGGGATTGGTGTCTCAGTTGGGGTTTGGTTTCTTAGCTCTATTATGGATGATAACAGCAATCCAAGCTCTTGCTAACATTAAACATAAAAAAATTCGTGATCATCAAAAGTGGATGATCAGAAATTATTCTTTAACTTTTGCAGCTGTAACTTTAAGAATTTGGCTACCTTTGTTTACAGTCCTATTTGGATTTGAACGTTTTAATCTTAGTTACGCTATAATTGCTTGGTTATGTTGGGTACCCAATTTATTCGTTGCAGAATGGATTATTCAACGTAAAATCAATACGATGCAGGAAAATGTGAAGATACAACTATAAATAGTAGACTACTCTAATATGAGTAGTTTTTTTACGCATAAAAGTGGACAGCGCTTAAGGGGAAGTACATAGAAAAATTAGTTGGAGTGGTAATTGTTCTTTTGTTTGTAGGTGTAAAGAGGAGGAGATTCAACTAGCCTATAGGCATTTGCGTAGACTGTTAACCCTTAAATAGCATAACCTATATCGAAATCGAAAGGAGGAAAAATTATGCGATACGATTACGGGCATGATACTTTTGGAGGACAACATGGGGGAAGGCATCCATATTATCCGGTTTCTCCAACACATTATTATCCGACTCATACAACACATCCAATCCATCACTACCCGACCCATCCTTATTACCCAATGCATTACTACCCAACCCATACAACATATCCAACACATCATCGCCATCCGCACCACCACCATCACCACCATCAGCACAATCCGAACCCACGCTATTACTAATATAAAAAATACATGAACAATTTCTTTATAAGAGTCAATGAAGTGCTTTCCGTTATGCTAATGTGATGACTGTTCATGAATGTTTTAAGAAATGATTCTATTAAAGGGTATTATTTATTCATAATGAAGCTAATGCCGACAATATTTAAGTGGATACTTGTTGTATTAATAATTTCCATCAAAGTTGGGGAATATAGAGAGGCTTGGGAGTAAAAAAAGGTCACTCTGTATAAGTGACCTTGAATGAATTGAAAAGCTTTAAAAACTTAGGACTTTAATAGCTTATGAAAGTAGCGCCGACAATTATTAAAAGAATGAACAGAACAACAATTAGAACAAATGCTGAACCGTTATTGCCACCTCCATAGCTATAACCTCCGTAGCAACAATTGTTGTTATAATTGCCACTGAACCATCCCATGAAGCATTCCTCCTTTCTATCCCTATAATATGTATCATTTTAGAAAGTTGAGGAGGTATTTATCCAACAAAAAAGAACCTTGCTATTAGAAATTTTAGGAAATCATTGAAATGAATAAAGGGCCACTGTCTGAAAGTGACCCTCAGTAACAATTCAAGGCGGTGTAAGCTAAAATTTAGCTTATTATATTATTATGATGATAACTACTTTTTGTATAGTGGATAGCCTTACGAAAACATTTTTATAAAATCCACCATGCAAACAGGGGATTTTTTATGACCAAGAAGCTTAATTGCCGTCTTGGTCTATTTTGTGTGACAAAAGTGAGAGTTTTACATAACAAATTAAACCACTTAAAAGATGTTCTAATTTACAGTATAAAAAATTCCTCTTCGCGCATCATAGAAGAATATTATAGATGTTTTGTTAAATCAAATAAAGCAATTAGAGAGGTGAATAATTTAAAGAATGGACATTATCTTAGCAATATTACCAGCTCTCTTTTGGGGAAGTATTGTATTATTTAACGTCAAGCTAGGTGGCGGACCTTATAGTCAAGTACTTGGGACGACGTTTGGTGCACTTATTTTCTCTATAGGTATTTACTTTTTTGTAAAGCCTGAGTTATCTCTTATAGTGTTTGGTGTCGGCATTGTATCAGGACTCTTTTGGGCTTTAGGACAAGTAAACCAATTGAAAAGTATTGATTTAATTGGTGTTTCTAAAACAATGCCTATTTCAACAGGGCTACAATTAGTATCAACCACTTTATTTGGTGTAATTGTGTTCCATGAATGGTCGACAACCATGTCGGTTATATTAGGAGTTCTTGCACTTATAAGTATTATTGTTGGTATCGTTCTTACATCTCTTCCAAATCCAGAAGAGAAAAAAGAAGAACACGGTAGCAATTTGAAAAAAGGAATTTTAATTTTACTTGTTTCAACTTTCGGATATTTAGTATATGTGGTCATAATACGCTTATTTAATGTAAGTGGATGGTCTGCTTTATTACCGCAAGCTATCGGGATGGTAATTGGTGGAGTTTTATTAACATTTAAACATAAACCATTTAACAAATATGCTTTTCGTAATATAATCCCAGGTTTAATCTGGGCAGCCGGAAATATGTTTTTATTTATCTCTCAGCCACGTGTAGGAGTCGCAACAAGTTTTTCTCTTTCCCAAATGGGGATTGTTATTGCTACACTAGGCGGAATTTTTATATTAGGTGAGAAAAAAACAAAGCGGCAACTTATCGCCATTATTATAGGGATTGTTTTTATAGTCGCTGCTGGAATTATGTTAGGAATAGCAAAAAGATAAAAGGGAGGGCCTTGTATGTATCCAGATTTAGAAGGAAAAGTTGTTGTGATTACAGGTGCTGCAACGGGACTAGGTAAAGCAATGGGCATTCGCTTTGCAGCAGAAAAAGCGAAAGTAGTTATTAACTACCGTTCAAATGAAGCGGATGTAAATGCTATCGTTGAAGAGGTTAAAAAAGCCGGTGGAGAGGCCATTGCTGTAAAAGGTGATGTTACAGTTGAAGCGGATGTCATAAATCTTGTTCAAACCGCTATAAAAGAGTTTGGAACCCTCGATGTAATGATTAATAATGCGGGTATAGAAAATCCGGTAGCATCCCATGAAATGCCGTTAAGCGACTGGAATAGAGTCATCAATACAAATTTAACGGGTGCATTTTTAGGAAGTCGAGAAGCGATTAAATACTTCGTGGAGAACGATATTAAAGGTACTGTTATTAATATGTCCAGTGTTCATGAGAAAATTCCTTGGCCATTATTCGTGCATTACGCCGCTAGTAAAGGCGGCATTAAATTGATGACTGAAACGTTAGCGTTAGAATATGCTCCAAAGGGAATTCGTGTCAATAACATCGGACCTGGAGCGATCAATACACCTATAAATGCAGAAAAATTTGCAGATCCAGCAAAACGTGCAGATGTGGAAAGCATGGTTCCGATGGGATATATCGGAAAGCCAGAAGAAATTGCTGCAGTCGCAGTTTGGCTTGCTTCCTCACAGGCAAGTTATGTAACTGGCATTACGCTATTTGCGGATGGCGGGATGACATTATATCCTGAATTCCAAGCTGGTCGTGGATAAAAAAACAGACTAAAAAAGGTATCAAGGGTTTCTTGATGCCTTTTTTATTTACCAAGAAGCGACTTGATTGAGTTTGAAATTAAAGTAATAAATTTTTAATTTTTCTTGTGATTAGTACCAGGTACTGGAACTAGATGATGAAAATTGATGTATTTTTAGTGGGGATACTTTATTAATCTATGGGTTTGGTGGTGGCCTAACACATGCTGGGCTTATCATGAAGTGGTGTCCTGAAAAAGTTTAATCCTACAATGGAGGAGTTTTCAAGAAATAAAGAAAAGTCTCGTACTCATTGTAATCGGTTTTTTAACTCATCGTCAAAGGTTTATTGAATAGGTGATTTTTTTACAAAAGGAAAATGATTGGATGTATTATAGGATTTAGAGGAATAACTATTGTAGTAGGAGTGAAGACGTTTGAATAATTCTTGGAATAAATTTATCTATAAGATTGGTTCTCCGATTTACGATAAGTTCTTTAATTCAGGGAAATTTTTAAATGCTCGAAAACAAATATTTCAATCCATACCATTCAATAATCAACAAAAGATCCTGTTTGTCGGTGTAGGAACAGGAGCTGATTTAGAGCTAATAAATCACGCTAACCTAAATATAACGGCAATTGATTATTCACCTGATATGCTCGGAATAGCAAAAAAGAAGTTCGAAAATTCAACAATAACATTCTTAGAAATGGATGCTCAAAATCTTGAATTTGAAAATGAATCGTTTGACTATATCATAGCTAGTTTAATCCTTTCGGTAGTACCTGATGCAACTAAATGTTTTCAAGAGATGACAAGGGTTTTAAAACAAGAAGGGAAAATAATTGTTTTTGATAAATTTGTCCCTAAATACAAAAAACTGTCCATGCCCAAAATGCTACTAAGACCCATTATAAGCATATTAGGAACTGACATTGGCCGAAGCTTTGAAGAAATATCACCTGAAAATATAGTAGTAAAAGAAGATAGTCCAATCATGCTAAAAGGGATGTATAGGAAAATAATAATTGAAAAGATAAAAGAAGTGTACAAAACGCCTAATTCAATGTAACAAGTTTAACATTTGCAAACTATTAAGGTCCCATCAGGGTCTTTGAAATGAAACAGTTGATAAAATCCAACTATCCAACACAATTCTGGTTCCATTCATAGACACTATATAAATGACCCAAAAATATCTCACCATTTGCTGGTACCCTAAGATATCACTATACCAATTATGTGATTTTTCAATATTTAAAAAAAGACAATCATGATTTTGGTTTAAAAGAAAAGGCATTGAAAAAGGACTTCCGTTCATACACGCAAGCCCTAGAATAGAGCCAAACAATAGTTCGTTAGCCCATTCATAATTTTAAGAAGCCTTTAAAAATGTTTAAGTAGTATCCAACACACTTTATTTTGAGTATTAGTGATAATTGGTAACACTACGCACTGGTCCATACTAAAGTTCTTAATAAATAAAACAAGCCAAGACCAGCAATAATCAATAGAATGAATAAAACAATAGCAAAGGCAAAATTTGAACCTGGTGAATTTACTCCATAAGATGGATAACTCAAAACAATCCCCTCCTTATAAAAATTTATAGCAGGATTATTTGAAGAAAAGAAATATACAGCTTTGGGCACTGGGAAAGAAGGGACTAATGGCAACTTTCTGCTGTTATTTTAAAATATTGGTTCCCATAAAACGGCGTCCATTTCTACATAGTTTGTCTTTTAGATTATTTTGAAATTATGACTTACGCTTGAATGGGATTACCCACTTCCTCTAGGCCCATATAAGCAAGCGCCACAATTAAGGGCTGATAAGCTACAGCGGCGATCTGCATTATTGCTGAAATAGAGAATACGGTGCAATCAAATAGGGACAATGCTGTGCGATTAAAATTACAGCTACAAACAAATGATACTTCCTTTTTTTCTTTATACTATGTTGTAAAGAGTAATAAACTCAGGGCCAATTACCTTATGTATGGTGGGATGAATGCCGAAGTATAATAAATTATTTCAGCGCTACGAGTTGAAGATAGCATTATAAGAAACTGATTTGTGAGAGACCATTTCATAATTCATCTAGTAAGAGCTATTAAGTGTAGGATTGTCCACGGCAAGTTATTATTTTTACAGAATTTGTTGGAAAAACATAGTAATAAAAAATTAGTTATGCATTTCTCTTTTTATTAGATAGAATTAAATAATACCTTATTTGGAAATGGAGTGGAGTAAATGTTTCCTATTTTAGAAACTGAACGGTTAGTGTTAAGAGAACTTACTGAACTGGACGCCCAAGATGTTTTAAATTGCTTTTCTAATGCTGATGTATTACGCCATTATGGGCAGAATCCATTAACAAGTTTAGAGCAGGTTAAAGAAATCATTCATAATTTTTCAAATAATTATCATGAAAAACGCGGTATTAAATGGGGAATTGCTTTAAAAGAACAAGAAGGAATTATTGGTACGATTGGTTTTCAGGAATGGTCTACTGAGCATAAAAGAGCTGACATCAGCTATGCACTATTTCCTGAGAGCTGGGGGAAAGGGTATGCAAAGGAAGCTGTAAATAGAGTCATATCTTTTGGCTTTCAAGAAATGGGTTTAATGCGTATTGGAGCTATTGTTTTTACTGAAAATGAAGCTTCAAACAAGTTATTAACGAAATTAGGCTTTGAAAAAGAAGGAATATTAAAAAACTATATGCATCAAAACGGTGTTCCGTATGATACGAATATTTTTTCTCTCATAAAAGGTCAAACCTCATAAAATATTATTGGTTGGATCCATCTCTAATAGGGTAATTTAAGAAGGGGAGAAAGGATGACAGGATGAAGTATTTTAAAAAGTATGGATTTGGAGTGTTTACAATTGTCCTAACCGCAATCGGATTTTTACTAATAATAAACGGTGTTGAAAATGGGCTAGATTCAGCAAATGACTATTTAACTATAAAAATGGATGGAAGCATGGGTACAGATAGTTTCCTAGTAATGATGAAAGGATACATTTTATCGAATTTCATAGCTGGCGGAATTATTCTATCGGTTGGACTTTCATGTTTTTGTATGTATCTTTATAAATTTATAAAGGAAATGGATTTAGGGAACGAATGATAGAATCCATTATAACCCGAAGAACTTGTATCGAGTAGCACTATTTTTCCCCTCGAAAGTGAACAGCTTATGTTCAAAGTAAAAAAGGGTCGCCGGAGGAAAGCGACCCTTCGTAATTCATTTAGAAGGTAAGGGATACTTTATTATTACCCTAGGAAAAGTATGAGCAATTGAGATATTGGCGGTGTCATTTTTTTAGTACCTCATGAAAGTAGCGCCAACGATAATCAAAAGAATAAATAATACTACAATTAGGGCAAAAGCGGACCCCGTGCCGTAACCTGTACCTGAACAGCCCATTTTTACATCCCTCCTTTCTATATTCTATAATACGTAAAGCAGTAGAAAGGAGAGAAGGTAATCATCTAACTTAGAGAAATAAAATATTTTACCCTTTATAATAAAAAATAATCTCGAAATTAGAAAGTAATCTTATCTTATAGCTACTCTTACAAATATTTTACTAATAATAGGCTTTGATAAGGGGGAATCAAATAAGTGGAGGACATGTATATGGAAAAACAAAAATTGCCAAAAGTTGGCGTGGGGGCAGTTATCCTAGATGAGGCGAACAAAGTGTTACTTGTTTTACGTAAAAAAGCACCAGAAGCTGGCTGCTGGAGCTTACCTGGTGGCAAGGTGGACTACATGGAAACAATAGAAAATGCGATCATGCGTGAGATTAAGGAAGAGCTTGGTGTGGAAATTGAAATTACACAATTGGTATGTGTGACCAATCATATTATTCAATCAGAAGATGTACATTATGTTGCACCTACTTTCACAGCTCGTATTACGAATGGGGAAGTACAAAATAGAGAGCCCCATGCTTTGGAGGATGTGCAGTGGTTTTCAATAAATGAGATCCCAGAAAACATTACAATGACTACAGAATATGCTCTTAAACAGTTAAAGCTATTGGAGTTTTAGGAGGGAATTATGCAAACTATTTTGTTTGATCTAGATGGAACACTGCATGACAGTGAAAGCTGTTACATTCAAGCATGCTGTGGCAGCCTAGAACTATTTAAAAAAAGAAAACTTACTGAAGAAGAAAAAAGTTATTTGATTGGAAAACCAATTACTAGAATAATTGATGAATGGTTTAATGATCAAAAAGATGAAGTGTTGGCGACCTTTTTTAAACACTATGAAATGTGTAACAATCATGTAAAAAAATATAACGGCATTTATGATGTATTAACGGAATTAAAGAATAGACAGGTGACAATGGGCATTGTATCGTCCAAATATAAAAAATATATTGTCCAAGAATTATTACATACAGAACTCTATCCATTTTTCAATGTGATTGTAGGGCTAGATGATTGTAAAAAGCCTAAGCCCAACCCCGAGCCTTTATTAAAAGCTGTAAATGAATTACAGATTGAACCAAAGGATTGTCTTTATATTGGCGATCAGCCCACTGATATTTTAGCGGCTAATGCGGCTGGTATCATGAGCTTTGGTGCATTATGGGGAGAAGGCACTAAAGATAAATTAGAAGGGGCGTTTCCTACAGCTTTATTACAAAAGCCCGAAGATATATTAGTTATTCATCGAAACTAGCTTACCACAAGGATAATTCGGTTGCTTTCAAGATCTCTTAAACATTCTAATAACGTTTTTTGCCATTTGCAATGACTACAAACAAAGTGCGTTTGACTACTATTTAAAATCACCAAGTTCGGTTGTGGTGATTTTTTTAATGGTTGTAAAAATGTACTTCAATCTAAATAAGTACTTTTTTTGTTAATTATTAGATTACGTAATTGGAAATTTTGGATTTAAATGAAAATTAGATTTAAATGTTACGGTAACTCTGTTAGCATAAAATATCGTAGGAGGTGTGATTTGGCCTAAGGAGCTGTGTTTATATTTGAAAAACACACTATACCTTTTGACAATTATGATGAATGAAAAGAAGAAAAATTGCTCTCATCATTAGCTTGTTTCTTATATTTCTGACAGGCTCACGAATTTTATGGCTAGAGATATTTAATGGTACGGAGCAACCCTATGCTGTTAAAGGGCAAATGGATTTAAGGAATTGGAATTTTAATGATAGTCATGCTATTACACTTGATGGTGAGTGGGAGTTTTATCCTTATAAATGGATGATTAGCGAAGAAAAACAATTAGAATCTAAAAAGGATCATGCTAAATACATACAGGTTCCAGAAGGGTGGAATACTTCCTTTCAAGAAGAAGAGATAACGCCTTATGGCTACGGTTCTTATCGCTTAACATTACTCGTCAATCCGGATGACAAGATAACCTACAGTATTCGAGTTCCGAGTGTTCGAAGCTCCTCAGAAATATATGTAAATGGTAGACAATTAGCTAAATCAGGTGAGATAGGAGAAAATGCAGAAAAAACAGTTGCCAAAAACGTACCGTATACTGTCTCATTTGAAGCTAATGGTCACACCGAGATCGAAATCGTTGTTCAGGCTGCTAACTTTAAAGATCCTCGTAATGGTGGAATTGTGCGCTCCATTAAATTAGGAAAAGAAGATATACTAGCTTGGGAAACTCAATTGTCGATCACTATGCAACAACTGGTGGCGGTGGTTTTTTTAATACACGCGATCTATTCTATCATTTTATTTTTTGTAGGAAACAGGGAAGAAAGAAGATTACTTTACTTTTCTCTCTTATCGTTTAGCACGATGGTTTATTACCTATTAGCGAGCGATGACAAATTATTATCTTATTGGTTTCCGATTAATTATGACTGGGGCTTTAAATTAGTTCATCTTTCAATGGTCGGTATAGGCTTTTCACTGCTTCAATGTATAAAACATTGGCTGCCTCAACATGTAATAAAATATATGCATTGGTTTAGTATTTTCTGTGGTATAGCTTCATTGTTGGCAATCGTCCTACCTACTCGCTATATAGTAACTAATCAAGGCATATATATTATGATTTTTGGGATTTCAGCAGTTATAACGATCCTAACAGTAACGCGAAAATCTATTAAAGAGATAAAAAGTAATATTTTTTTACTTCTTGCCATTTTAGCATTTGTTAATAATCTTATTTGGGATGGCCTCCTTCTCATTTTAGGAATTAAAGTGGTCATGTATCCATTTGATCTTATTATAACAGTGGCTTGTTTGGCTATTTTATGGTTTAAAGGATATGCTAAAGTCTATTCGGATACGAAAGAACTAGCTATTAAGCTACAAAAGAATGATAAGTTAAAGGATGAATTCCTTGCGAATACGTCTCATGAATTGCGAAATCCACTTCATGGGATCCTTAACATTTCGGAAGCTGTTTTGGAAAGAGAAGAACATGTACTCAGTGACAAGAGTGTTAAGGATTTAAAAACAGTACTGTCTGTAGGTAATCGAATGTCACTTATGTTAGATGATTTACTGGATGTTATGAGTTTAAAAGACAATACTCCAAAGTTACAGCTTAAAACTTTTTCAATTCACACTATTGTATCAGGTGTATTAGATATGCTCTACGTGATGAGGGAAGGTAAGCAGATTCAGCTAATGAATCAAATTCCTGAAGATTTTCCCAAAGTAATGGCAGACGAAAATAAAGTTATTCAAATTGTTTTCAATTTACTTCATAATGCAGTGAAATACACGAACGAAGGTGAAGTGAAAATTTCTGGCCATGTGAAAAATGGTATGGCGGAAATTGTGATAGCGGATACAGGTATTGGTATGGATGAGGAAACCATCTTGCGTATTTTTGAACCATATGAGCAAGGTACTCTTAGTAAGGCGATGATTGAAGGTGGATTTGGGCTAGGATTAAGTATTAGTAATCGTTTGGTTGAACTGCATGGGGGAACATTACAGGCAACTTCAGTTGTTGGTCAGGGGTCAGTTTTTACTTTTACCTTACCTATATCTGATAGACAAGAGGTCACAGAAGATTTGGAGTTGCTTTCAAGTACGAAGGTAGAATCTGCGGTCGTTACTTCAACAAATACATGTAATGATACAATTGAAGATCATTCATTTTTTGTAAAACAACGCCCAAGAGTTTTGGTTGTCGATGATGATCCAGTTAATTTAAGAGTGATCGAAACAATCCTTTCAATAGAGAAATACGACATAGTGACGGTTACAAGTGGTAGTAGAGCTCTCGAAATAATAATGTCTCAAGAGTGGGATTTGATCATTTCAGACGTCATGATGCCAACAATGTCTGGTTACGAACTAGTACGAACGGTTCGTCAACAATTTTCAATAACGGAACTTCCTGTGTTACTTCTTACGGCAAGAAGCCAGTCTCAAGACATTAAAAATGGATTTTTAGCCGGTGCCAATGATTATGTCACAAAGCCAGTGGACGCTTTAGAGTTAAGGTCAAGAGTAAAGGCACTAACTGATGTTAAACAGTCAGCACAAGAAAGGCTTCGAATGGAGGCAGCCTGGCTTCAGGCACAAATACAGCCCCATTTTCTGTTCAATACATTAAATGCCATTATCACATTAAGTGAAATAGACATCGAACGTACGAGTAAGCTACTTGAAGCACTGAGTGATTTTTTAAGGGAATCTTTTAAATTCCAAAATATTGATAAGCTTGTTCCAATTGAGGATGAGTTAAATCTTGTTCGATCCTATTTATATATTCATAAAGAACGTTTTGGGGAGCGGATCAATACAACGTGGGATTTGGAAGTTACTACAGATGTCATGATCCCATCACTGACCATCCAACCATTAATTGAAAATGCTCTGAAACATGGTATTTTACCTCGTGAAAATGGCGGTAATATTCATATTCGCATTGTAGATTGCGACACGTACATTGAGATCACTGTGTCAGATGATGGTATTGGAATGGATGAGGTTACAATGGAACATTTACTTGAAAGAAAATCGGAGACTTCAACTGGCATTGGATTGCTAAATACAGATCTTCGTTTAAAACAACATTATGGTAAGGGACTTCAAATTAAAAGTAAACTCAACCAAGGGACATCAATTTCGTTTGTTGTTCTAAAAAGAAAGAAAAATCAAAGTAAATTAGACGTGAATTCATAGTAAAAATATTGAGCTGCACCTCTATTAATAATGGGGGTGCAGTTTTTAAATTAAAGAAAATAAAGTTTGATTAAAATCTTGTTTTTAAATGAAGCATTTTTAAGTTATAAAGTTAACAACAGTCATGAAACATGAGCTTAAGAACGCATATGATTGATCAAATTCCACATGATAAGGACTGATATTAGTAGGCTTCAAAATGTTTTTTAAACGAACAATTTCAGTGATGTAATGTATTCGGAGAGTACACAATAAAGAACAGATAACCTTAATTAGTTATCTGCCTTCTTCAATCACTTTGTAAACGGATCTTCCGATTCATAAAGAAAACTTTTTTCAAGATTTTCTTTTGTTTCTGCATTCACAGTTTTTTCTTTTGCTTCCGCTTGTTCACTAGCTGGAGCTTCATCATGAGAAGAACAAGCACTTAATAGGAATGCTGTCAGTGCTCCGATATAAAATATTTTTTTCATTGCTATAACCTCCATTATTGTTAGTTACAATTTAGATTGTGCAATTACACTTAGAATATAACGGAAATGACAATGATAAATTTTGTAACAAAAAATGATAAATAATCGTTCCACAATAAAAAGGGGAAATAAACGTGAAAAGAATTATAGGTTTCGTTACAATTTGTGGCTTGGTATTAGTAGGTTGCTCTCATAAAGAATCCAACGACCTCATTCTACAAAGTAATAGTTCGAGACTTGTTGGAGAAGCAAAAGAAAATGAATGGCAAGAAAGTGGGTATTTTACATCTGAAAATTTAAGCTTCATTGGTAAACCGCAGTTATTAGGATTTACTCATAGTAACGAAGAAAAAATAGTCGCTAGCAAAACAGGAAAATATGGCTGGCATTTTTGGGGAGAGAGCGTTAAATCAGGAGACTTCCTTCGCATCAAGGGAACTCACCAATTGACAGGTAGAGAAGTGGAATTGGTTTCAAATGCTAAATTACTTGGACCGAACAGTGGCGCAGACAACCATGCTCCAACTAATATGACTTTCCCAAATGGTGGTATGTGGAAGCTGGACGCCTTAATTGATGAGAAGTTATTTAGTAGCGTTTATGTAAAAGTTGAAAATTGAAAGGAATTGAAAAATACCAGGCTATCCATGGAGAGAGCCTGGTATCGCACTATTATTTTTAGTTTGCATGCTGATTTAAATGACTTAAAATTGATCTATACTTCGTTTGACGGGAACCTACATTAAGAAGATAACAACTATCTCCATTAATTATAAAATTATTAACAATAAATTGCTGCTGTGTTTTAATAAATGACAGATAAGTTTCTAGGTACGGACTTTTAGTATAAATATTCATAGATGCATGGACATTGCTATCATGATTTACAGTATCTTATCAAGCCTTGCTACCCTCGATGAAGCCGCTTCCCCAGTCAAATAAACCTTCTCACCCAATTCTTTCATCGTAATACGCGACTCACCACTCGAATATTTCTATTTACTTCGTCAGAATAATGGTGCCTAAACGCTACAATTGTGTCGAAATTCTATTGTCCATTCGAAAAATCGCAATGGCTTCGGCACAAACAGATACTCGCCCTATAACGCTTCAGTATGTACTTCAGAAATGATTTCTCCTGTTATCCGATATCCTCGTAAAGCATCGTAATCTTCTCTGTTGCTATTTCTACTAATTCTAGGTCTAGTTGAGAAATGATAATGTTTTCAAATATTCTCCTTCATCTTATTTCAACAAAAATGAATGATTGAATACCTAAATATTCTTGATTTTATTTTACGAAAATAGTGAGAAAGATGAAATGAAAATTCAATTTCACCCCACCTTTATAAATAACTCTATTTGTTTCTAACGACCCTATTGTCAATATAACAATTTTATTATCATTCTACAAAATGCCCGTTGTTACAGGCATCAAAAAGAGCATCAATTTGATGCTCAGCAACATTTTATTCTTCTTCGTTCGGTTCAGCAAATACAGTGATTGAACGATTTAGTAGATTTACCTTATGTCTCAAATCATATCTATTAGTTTGAATTTCAACTGAACTATCTTCTGTAATTAAGATTAACATTTCGTCGTCATCCCAATCATGAATAGAAAATTTATTGGGATTATCAATGCTGATGTATACAGAACAGTTTTCATGTGTTATTAGAGTCCAGTCATTTGATAAAGCAGTTTTCTTTGTTTTCGATGTTTTGAATATATTCAATATTATCCACCTCAATATATAAGATGTTACTAGTATAGGAATTTATTTAACAAAAGACCATGGTTATATTAAACATCCAAATATTAGATATCCCTTTCTGAGCAATCAGGAAAATATTCAAGGTGGGAACCTATTTGATTACAGCTAAAAGCTACTTTAGTAGTTGCGGAAGTATGGATTTAGGCATGCTCGATACTGGCATTAGAATCGTTTGAAATTGACAAGAAAGCATGCGTAACCCTTATAAATTTTAAACACACTTTAAATGAAACAAATATAACTAAAATTACAGTTTTAGATCAACAGGATGCAGATATTTATATCGGAACTTTCCCTTGTACACGCAATAGCAACATTGCAGACATATATGGTACTCGTACAGGTGATGGTTTATTTTTGCAGTTTTTCTGACATGTAGTTCTTGCACAACCAAGGTTTATGTAATTGAAAATGTTCCACGGATGAAAAAGTTTCAGGTAGTAATGGAGTGTATGGAGAAACCGCCAAATTATTATGTAAAAGTAGAGTGTCCAGTCAATGCAAATATGTGGTTACCTCAGGAAAGGAAAATACTTATCGTAATCGGCACTAAAAAACCTTTTAATAACCTTGAGTATCCTGATACAAACCCCTATAGGCATGAAGGATGTTATTGAGTTGGTACAGAGGTTTATATACCTGATTATGTGTCAGAGCATTTGAATGGCGACGCGTATTATTTTGATTGGCTTCCCTTTAAATCGCTTTTTTAGTTTAATAGGTGTTTTTATTGGTAAAGGTTCAGAACAAATATAATTGTCTAGTCTTGACGCTTTTATAGTCAAAAGCATAATTTTCAAAAATGTAGACTCCCGTTTATACCATTGTCTAGCCGATTTCATACATTATATTGTTTGATACTTCTCTCTTGTTCAAACAAAGAGAATATAGAACAAATAAAATGAAAGGAGACATGTTAGTGTCACAACCGAATTTACCTAATATTACACCGAGTATTACTTTGACTCGTGATGATGCTATTTCCCTATTACTGTCCTCGATTGCACTGGAAGAACTAGGGCTTAGCCATATACTAAATGCAGAAGGCGAAAAGCTTCAATTTGTACTCGGTACACTGCCTGGAGTTACTGCACCAATAGCGACTATCACCGATATTTTAAATGTGAACACAAGTGTACAAAGCACGTTAAAGGCAGTAGCCCAAAATGAATTACTACTGCAAAACAAGTTGGAGAATGTATTGTCTGCCCAAAATATTACAGGACCCCCTGGACCGACTGGACCAACTGGACCAGCTGGAGGGCCAACGGGGCCAACTGGGGCTACAGGAGGTACAGGTGCTACAGGAGCCACAGGAGCAACCGGAGCAACAGGAGCAACAGGAGCTACTGGAGCAACCGGAGCAACAGGAGCAACGGGTGCAACAGGAGCAACAGGAGCAACGGGTGCCACAGGTCCAACCGGAGCAACAGGAGCAACGGGTCCAACAGGTCCAACGGGTGCCACAGGAGCAACGGGAGCAACGGGTCCAACGGGATCAACGGGTGCCACAGGAGCAACGGGTCCAACCGGAGCAACAGGAGCTACTGGAGCAACAGGAGCAACAGGAGCAACCGGAGCAACAGGAGCAACGGGTGCCACAGGAGCAACGGGTCCAAC
>NZ_JALIRS010000020.1 GCF_023337795.1 Lysinibacillus sp. BPa_S21
AAATGTTTTCTGTAGCGAAAGCAAAGCGGCAGCTACAATTGTTTTATCTGTGCGAAAGCGAAGCGACAGCAACAAATATTTTCTGTAGCGAAAGCAAAGCGGCAGCTACAATTGTTTTATCTGTGCGAAAGCGAAGCGACAGCAACAAATGTTTTCTGTAGCGAAAGCAAAGCGGCAGCTACAATTGTTTTATCTGTGCGAAAGCGAAGCGACAGCAACAAATATTTTCTGTAGCGAAAGCAAAGCGGCAGCTACAATTGTTTTATCTGTGCGAAAGCGAAGCGACAGCAACAAAGCGCCCAGCTGGAACGGAAATCAACCCCACGTTATGCTAATGAGCCACAATTTATCAAGAATACTTCAAATTGATGCATCTATTGGATTAAATTTTAAATTTTTCCATGCATACCTGATTATTATTTCCTTTTTTTGCTGATTATAAAAAATAGAATAGTTTCTATACATTTTGAGGGGAGGATTCCGATGAGTCCAGAAAAGGATATTTCACGTCGTGATTTTTTAAAAACAACAGGGATTGCAGCAGGTACATTAGTCGGCGGTGGATTAATAGGAGGTCTTGTAGGCTATAACATGCCTAGTAAAGGAACCGCCACGCAAGAGCATGGTCAGCATGGAACCGCTACTGGAGAGACTGGCTCGCCAAAAGCTAAAATGTTTTTTATGAATCAAAGAGATTTTAATATTTTAGCGAATGCTACTGAACGTATTTTTCCTGAAGATGATTTAGGTCCAGGAGCAAAGGGCTTAGATGTACCTTACTTTATCGATCATCAACTAGCAGGACAATACGGTAGCAACTCTAAAGAATATATGCATGGACCGTTTGCTGAAGGTGCTCCAACGCAAGGTTATCAGAGCCGTTTAACCCGTGCAGAGATTTTTAAACAAGGTGTTCAAAGGTTAGAGGATGAGGCACAGAATCGCTACAAGAAGAGCTTCAATGATATTGAAGGGAAGCAAATGGATGAAATTTTAACCGCCTTCCAGAAAGGTGACGTAAAAATGAATGGTGTTACATCCGCTTTCTTCTTTACATTATTACGTGCAGCAACATTAGAGGGTGCTTACTCGGACCCTATATATGGTGGAAATCGCAATATGGATGGCTGGCGTATGAAAAACTTTCCTGGTCATCAGATGGCGTATATTACGCAAATCGAAGATCCGAAATTCCAAAAAATTGAGCCTAATTCATTAGGCAGTCACTAAATAGAAGGAGGTCAGAATATGGCAAAAACATTACCAAGTGTGGATGTTGTAACAGTCGGAGTAGGTTGGACCGGTGGCATTGTCGCTGCAGAGTGCTCAAAGGCAGGTTTAAAGGTCGTTGGGTTAGAGCGCGGACAAAAGCGCGGCACAGAAGATTATATGACTATTCATGACGAGTATCGTTATGCAATTCGCTACGATATTATGCAAAACCTTTCAAAGGAAACAGTAAGCTTCCGTAATAATCGGAATATGAAGGCATTGCCAATGCGTCAGCTCGGCTCCTTTTTACTTGGTGAAGGGCTTGGTGGCTCAGGTACACACTGGAACGGTATGACGTATCGCTTCTTACCCTATGATTTTCAAATTAAAACATTAACAGACAAACGGTATGGACCAAAAAAGCTTGGACCTGATTATTTATTACAGGATTGGGGATTAACATACGACGAACTTGAGCCCTATTTCGATAAATTCGAAAAAACAGCGGGTATTTCTGGTGATGATAAAAACCCATTTAGCGGAAAACGTTCAAATCCTTATCCGACGGGGCCAATGAAAATGACACCAATGCTCGCACAATTTGAACAGGCTGCAAAGAAGTTAAAATTATCGCCTTACATGGTACCTTCTGCAAATTTATCAGAAGTTTATAAGAACCCTGACGGTGAAACGATTAATGCTTGTCAATATTGCGGCTTCTGTGAACGCTTCGGTTGTGAATATGGCGCCAAATCATCTGCAGAGGTTACGGTTGTGCCAACTGCATTAAAAACAAATAATTTTGACTTACGCTATAATTCCAATGTTGTTGAAATCTTAAAGAAAGGCAATAAAGTAACCGGTGTCCGATACATCGATACGATATCTGGTGAAGAGTTTATCCAACCAGCAAACGCTGTTGTACTCACTAGTTATGTCTTTAATAATGCCAAGCTATTGATGGTCTCTAATATAGGGGAACGCTATGATCCAGCTACTGGCAAAGGGACACTTGGAAGAAATTATTGCTATCAAATACTACCTGGAGCGGCAGGATTTTTCGATGAGCAGTATAACACGTTTATGGGGGCTGGTTCACTCGGGGTGAGTTTAGATGACTATAATGGCGATAATTTCGATCATAGCGACTTAGATTTTATTCACGGTGGAAATATCGCTCTAACGCAAACAGGTGCACGCCCTATCGGCTCAAATCCAACACCTCCTGATACGCCAACATGGGGGACAGAATTTAAAAAGCAATCGATTCATTACTATACCCGCTCATTCGGGATTGGTGCACAGGGGGCATCGATGCCACATAAAGAAAATTATTTGTCTCTAGATTCTACGTATAAGGATGCTTATGGCTTACCTTTAGTACAGTTAACGTACAACTTTACAGATCAGGATCGAGCACTTCATAAATATATTTCAGCACGTGCGGCTGACATTATGAAAGAAATGGGCGCCAAAATTGTTGTTCCAAACGCTGAAATCACTGATTACAATATTGTACCGTATCAAACAACCCACAATACAGGTGGAACAGTAATGAGCTTGAAGCCAGAGGATGGCGTTGTGAATAACTACTTGCAGCATTGGCAAGTAGAAAATCTTTTTGCTGTAAGTGCCGGAAACTTTGCACACAACAGTGGTTATAACCCTACAGGTACCTTAGGGGCACTAGCCTACCGTTGCGCAGAGGGTGTTGTGAAATATAGCAAATCAGGCGGTTCCTTAGTTTAAAAACTAGGCATTTTAGAAAAGGAGGCAAGACTATGGGAGGTTTTGGAGCAATGGGTTTACCTGGGTTAATCATCATTTTGGTCATTGTTTTAATCGTATTTGGTCCAAAAAAACTGCCAGAAATCGGCGGTGCAGTCGGTAAAACATTTGCAGAGTTTAAAAAGTCAACGAAGGGCCTTATCGATGACGAGGATGATTCAACGAAAAAAGAAGAAAAAAAATCTGACGCTTCGTAGGAGGTTTTCCTATGGATCCATATGAAGAAGGCAAAAGAAAATATTTAAGTCCACTTGATAAGAAAGAAACTGAGCCTCTCATACCTGTAGAGGCTTTTGTTGAAGTTCCAGTAGAGATAATTGAACAGGATATGGTAGCTGATGAACCGCTTATTCCAATTGCATCATTGCTTGAACATCTTACTGAACTTAGAAAACAAATGATTAAAGGGCTTTTCGTATTTATTGTATTTTTTATTATCGTGTTCTCCACTATTAATATTTGGTTTCCTTATGTAACCCGGGGACATTCACTAATTATTTTGGGACCTTTAGAAGTTGTGAAATTTTACATGACGATTTCCACAACACTAGCATTCGGGCTATCTATGCCCTTTTTAGTTCATTTTTTATGGAGCTTCGTAAAACCTGGTTTAAAAGAAGAAGAAAGCCGTTTCCTCGGTCTTTATGCACCTGTTATGCTGGTACTCTTTTTAATAGGCGTAGCTTTCGGTTACTTTATTGTGAATCCACTCAGCTATTCCTTTTTAGTCAGTATAGGGGCAACTAATTTTGATGTGATGGTATCAGCAAATGAATACATGCATTTTTTAGTGATGACAACTGTACCACTCGGACTACTCTTTGAATTACCTATTGTAGCCCTTTTTTTATCGTCCATTGGTGTTCTAACGGCTGAATCCATGAAAAAAATACGAGGCTGGTCTTATATCGGGATGGGCGTTGGTTCCGCCGTGATTACACCACCCGACTTTATTAGTCAGCTACTCGTATTAATTCCAATGATTATTTTATATGAAATAAGCATTTATCTTGTTAAACGTATAGAGCGTAAACAAATAGAAAGCACTGCGTAGCAAAGACGCAGTGCTTATTTTTTCTTTAATTCCATTACAAGAATCTCTGGCGGGTTAAAAATCCGAATAGGTACTGTACTATTGCCTAATCCTCGACTAACGGCCATAGTTGTTGCGCCTTCTTCAAAAACGCCAGCCGTATATTTCGGGAATATTCCTTGTCCTCGTGCAAAAAGACCACCAATACCAGGAATTCGAACTTGTCCACCATGTGCATGTCCCGCAAATACTAAATCAATTCCATATTCCACATACGTATTAAACACTTCTGGTCGATGCGCTAGTAAAATTGTTAATACATTAGGCGGAACATTTTTTGTTGCTATCTCTAGCATTTCTTTCGTTGTTCTACCCGATAACGGATCTTCGATGCCAACAATCGCCAAGCGCTCCCCGTCGCGCTCAATAACGGTCGATTCATTGGACAACACATGTACCCCTAACGATGATAGCTCGTCATAAATTACATTCACTTTATTCGTCGCTACTTCATGGTTTCCTAGTACATAATAGACATCCGCTACTTTAACTAACCCTCTAACAGCTTGCAAGCTTCGCTCCAGATTATAACGATTACTATCAACTAAATCACCTGTAATAAAAATCAGGTCAGGATTTGTTGTTTTCACCTTAGCTATGAGTTTCTCTTGCTGTTCGCCAAAGAGAGCATCCTGTAAATCTGTTATTTGTGTAATGCGTAGCCCATTAAAGCTGGCAGGCGCTTTTTCTGACTCGAATTCATACTTGCTTACGACCAGCCAGTGATTGTTTACGTACAAAAAAATGACTATAAAAACAACAAAAAAAGCTACATATAATAATTTTTTCAATCGCAATCGCTCACTTTGTGGCTACTTTTCAGAAAAAATCTGACCCCTCTATTATAAGCATAAAACAAAGTAATTGTAACCATATACACATAAAATCATTAGATTGAACAAAAAGAACAACCTAAAATGTACTGTAAACTAAGGTTCTGACTAGCGAGCTTTTCTAGCGGATCTTCATATATTGATATGAATATAAGTAATCAAAAAACGCATTCAGACACTCCTTTAATAGAGTCTAAATGCGTTTTATCACTTATAGTACTTTTTCTAAAAAATCCTTCGCACGCTGTGTAGATGGTGATGAGAAAAACTGCTCTGGTGATGCATCCTCAATTAATTTTCCGCCATCTAGGAATAGTATACGGTCAGCCACTTCACGTGCAAAGCCCATTTCATGCGTTACGATTAACATCGTCATCCCCGTATCAGCAAGATTTTTCATAACGGCTAATACCTCTTTTACCATTTCAGGGTCAAGAGCTGAAGTAGGCTCGTCAAATAAAATTACTTTTGGGTCCATTGCAAGTGCTCGAGCAATGGCAACGCGTTGCTTCTGCCCTCCTGATAGACGGCTTGGATATTCATTGCGCTTATCAAATAGGCCTACTTTCGTTAATAACTCTTCAGCCTTTTTAATAGCCGCTGCCTTATCCATTCCTTTCACATTAATCGGCGCGTATGTTAAATTTTCAAGTACCGTTTTATGAGGGAAAAGATGAAAATGCTGAAATACCATACCGACTTCTTCACGGATTTTCATAATGTTTGTCCCTTTGTCCGTTAGAACATCACCCGCAATTGTAATCTTTCCGCTCGTTGGTTCCTCTAATAGATTTAAACAGCGTAAGAATGTTGATTTACCAGATCCTGATGGTCCAATAATAGCAATTACTTCTTTTTCTTTAATTTCTGTTGAAATACCTTTTAGTACTTCATTTTTTCCATATGATTTGTGTAAATCTTCAATTTTAATCACTTTTTCTCATTCCTTTCTCGATTCGTTTACCAAGGAACGTTAGTATAAGTGTCATGATGTAGTAGATTACACCTGCAAATAGTAAAGGTTCAAGATAACGATATGTTGCACCACCTACAATGTAAGCACGGCGCATAATATCAAGTGCACTAATAACTGTAACTACAGCTGTTTCTTTATTTAATGTAATAAACTCATTCACTAAAGATGGTAAAATGTTCTTTATTGCTTGTGGGATAATAATATCCTTCATCATCTTTGTATATGGAATACCGAGTGCTTGTGCCGCTTCCATCTGTCCTTTATCTACCGCATTAATACCAGCGCGAATGATTTCAGAAATATAAGCACCTGAGTTTAACCCGAATGCAATAATAGCTGTTGGAACTGGGTCAATTTGAATATCTAATAGCTGTGGCACTGCATAGTAAATAATCATTAATTGTAGTACGAGCGGTGTACCACGGAAAATTGATGTATAAAAATCTGCAAACCAACGCAATACATTCACTTTACCAATTTTGCATAACGCTAGTAATATCCCAATTATAAAACCGATGATTGATGCACCGATTGCAATCTGAAGTGTAACACCTATCCCTTTTAATATATAAGGAATAGAGGGAATAATAGCTGTAAAATCTAAATTCACAGTGCCCCCTCCTTTCTTGTATTCTTTTAAAGAAATGAAAGTATAAGCGATAGCTCGAAATAGAGCTATCGCAGTTTAACTTGCTTATTTAACTTTTAACCATTTTTCTTCTAGCTCTTTAATTTTGCCTTCAGCCTCTAATTCTTTTAATGCTTTGTTAATTTTATCTTTAAGATCGCTCCCTTTTTGAACAGCGATTGCTTTAAAGTCTTCAGGTTGCTCTTTCACAAGAAACGCCTCTAGTTTATCGTTCGTATCAAGATAACCTTTTGCTACACCACTTTCTACAATTCCAGCATCTAAACGTTTTGACATCATGTCTTGAATAATTTCAGGAATTCGTGTACGCCCTTCAACTGTAGCATCTACTTCTTTAGCAATTTTGTTACCTAACTTTTCTTGAATAGAAGCGTTTTGAACACCGATTTTTTTACCAGCTAAATCAGCCTCTTTTTTAATTCCACTATCTTTTTTCACAACAAACACTTGCTCTGTTTGATTATATTTGTCAGAGAAATCTACAACTTTTTCACGTTCTTTATCAGGTGACATACCAGAAATAACAACATCCACTTTACCTGCTTGTAGAGCTGGTACTAGACTATTGAAGTCTATATCTTGAACTTGCATTTCTGCACCAATCTTGTCACCAACTAATTTAATTAAATCGATATCAAAACCAATAATATCTTCACCTTTTGCAGCATCAACATACTCGAATGGTGCATAATCAGATGAAGTACCTACTTTTAATACTTGTTTTTGTTCTGTGCCTTCGTTAGCATTTGATTTTTTATCACTTGCTTTATCTTCTTTTGCTCCACATGCTGCTAGTACAGCAATTACTAGAACAAGCATTAGCATGAAAAATTTGTTCTTCATATTCACAGATCCCCTTTTATTTATGTTTTATTGTTTATGAAACTTGTATTCTTGAAAATAGCGAATGGATATTTATTCACTCAAGAGAATAAATATCTATCTGCTAATAAGATATACTTTTTTGAAGTAATAATCAAGCTAATCTGAAAATTTCCCAATAAAACATTATACACATAATTTTCTGATAATACAATCTATTCCATTCAGCCCAAAAAATATGCTTATCGCCATCACCTGCACAATTCTTTTAAAGGAAAGCGGGATTAAAAATAATAGTAGGATACATTGTGTTGTTTGGAGAAGCATCGCTCGACTCCTGCGGGAAAGCAAGACAGACGAGACCCCGCACGAAGCGTAGCGTAGGAGGAGGCTAAGCGCTCGCCCGTTGGAAAGCGAACGCAATGCTCCGGAAAACAACAATAGGGTCACAGTGCCATGAAAAAAGCGAGGTATTCAACGATTTAATCTTGAATACCTCGCGAAGTGAGAAGATATAGACTTTTTCAGTGCCCCCCAAAATGGAGATCTCGCCACTTATCTTATTTTTCATCTGGAAATAGCTTTTCCTTCAACTCATCCTCACCAGATCCTTCTGCTAAAGGTACGCGGGAGCGATACGCTGCACGGCATATTAAGTGCCCTGCTACAGGAGCTGTTACAAAAACGAAGAGAATTCCTAAAATTAAACGAACACTCACATATCCATCATGTACCCAAAAGTAAATAAATGCGCCTAATAGACATGTTAAGACCGACAATGTTGAACTTTTCGTTGCAGCATGTGAGCGTGTGTATACGTCAGGTAAACGAATCATCCCTAATGCACTAATTACACTGACAATGGAGCCAATCAATATAAGTATGACTGCCGCCCATTCAATCATTTGATTTACGTTCAACAATCACACCTCTTTCAATATATTTCGTAAATGCAATCGTGCCGATAAAAGCTAAAATACCCAATATTAAAATGGCTTCTAAATACGCCTTTGTTTTCAATATGATTGAGACGATAGCGATTGCTGAAAGTAAATTAACCCCTATTGTATCAAGTGCTATGGCACGGTCAGGCAACGAAGGACCTCGAATCACACGAAACAGCGACAACGCAATCGATACACTGAATAATGCAAGAGCCAATAGTAAAATTTTTTCAATCACTAACGTGTCACCTCCATGATGGCCTGTTCAAATTTCCCTATTGAACGAATTACAGCTTCTTTTGATTGTTCAATATCCATCGCATGAATATAAAACATATCTCCCTCTTCAGAAACTTCCATCACTACCGAACCCGGAGTAAGAGTGAGCAACAACGCAAGTGCTGTTATTTCCCAATCCCCTTTAAGCGCTGTTTTATACGTAAATATACCAGGCGTAATATTGAGCTTTGGCGTAGTAATTTGTCTTAATACGCTGTAACTCGATAAAAGTAGCTCCCAATTAAAGAGCCATAATAATTTAATGATTGAAAACACACGTCGTAAATAAAATTGTGTGCCGTAAAAGCGATGCATAGCATATAAAATCCCTATTCCGACGATAAACCCCATTAAAAATGTCGAAAATTGAGGTATAACTTCATCCTGTAACAATAACCAAAGTGTTGCGATAAATAAATTTAAGATAAATTGCATCGCCATTATTTATTCACCTCACCTTGCCATGTTGTGCCATCCAACACTGCATCAATATAGAGTGATGGTGTGTAGAGCGTTTTTGCTGCATCTGTTACATATGGAGCCATCCATTCAGCTCCAATTCCTAAACCAATTGTGCAAGCTGCCAACAATGTTAATGGTAAGACCATACGCTTTGGTAACGGCTTTTCATCCTCTAGACTTATAATAGTTTCCCCAAAGAATGAGGAGAGGAATATTCGTAAAAGTGAATACAAAACAATTAAACTCGATAAAAATCCTAGTCCTAATAGAACAAAATTCCCGCCCTCAATAGCACCTTGTCCTATTAAAACCTTACCTAGAAAGCCACTTAATGGTGGTATCCCAGCAAGGGAGCACATGACGATAAAGAATAACCAGCCGAATAGAGGGTAATTTCGAATAAGCCCACTCATTTTATCAATAACCGTTTCGCCCGTAACATACATCATCATTCCAACTGCTAAAAACAGCATGGCCTTAGCTACCATATCATGCATCAAATAGTATGTTACGCCCTGTAAGGCTGATTCCGTACCGATCGCAAGACCCGCTACTATAAAGCCAACACCAATAAGAACATTATAGGAAGCAATTGTTCTTACATCTCGCCCTGCTAGTGCTCCCATACATCCAGCAATAATCGTAACTCCCGCCATAATTCCTAGCACCATATGAGTCACTTCCGTATTAGTTGGGAAAAGCAATGTAAAGGTGCGGACGAGCGCATAAATACCAACCTTTGTTAATAACGCAGCAAAAAGTGCGGCTATAGCTGTTGGAGGTACACTATATGAGCCTGGAAGCCAGAAGAATAATAATAGGCCAGCCTTCAAGCTAAAGACAATTAAGAAAATAAGAGCTACGGTCGTTATAAGTGGATCAGCTCCTGCCTCCATTACGCGGACAGAAATATGTGCCATATTAAGCGTTCCAACTGTTCCATATAAAAAGGCTAATGCCACTAGGAAAATCCAAGATGCCACAATATTGATCAGAACATATTTTAACGCCTCGCGTAGCTGAACTTTCTCGCCCCCCAAACTAATGAGTGCATAAGAAGCAAGTAACATCACTTCAAAGCACACAAACAAGTTAAAAATATCCCCTGTTAGAAAAGAGCCGTTAACTCCCGCTATCATCAGAAGGACAAACGGGTAAAAATACATCTTTTCAAAACTTTTACCGATTGTAAAAATGGCATATAGCAGACAAATGGCGGCAACAATATTCGCTACCAATACAAGGAGCATTGCGAATGAATCCGCAACAAATAAAATACCGAATGGTGGTGCCCAACCACTAAAATCAATACGCATCACACCTTGCTTCTGAATCTCTTGCAATAAAATGACACTGATAAGGACTACGAAGCTTACTGTCAATAAACTAATGATGCGCTGCAAAAAAATATTTTCTCGTAAAAACACAAGCAAAATCGCCGTAATAACCGGCACAATTAATGGTAAAACAATCATATTACTCATCCGGCGTACCTCTCAATTCATCAAAATTCGCCGAACGGTTCGTTTTATAAGCTCGGTAACCGAGAACTAGTACGAACGCTGTAACTGCAAAGCTAATTACAATTGCCGTTAAAATCAATGCTTGCGGCAAGGCATCTGTGTATGGACCTTCTGATTCTTCTAACAGTGGTACATCTCCCTTTTTCAGTCCACCCATCGTTAAAATCAGTAAATGTGCCGCATGCGATAATACCGCAGTTCCTAAAATCACACGTAACAGCTGTTTCGAGAGGATTAAGTACGTCGCAACAGCTACTAATACACCCACTAAAACTAGTATTAAAGTCTCCACCGCTACTCATCCTCACTTATACTTAAAATAATTGTGACTACAACACCAACTACTGTTAAAGCCACGCCAGCCTCGAAAATTGTTACAGTCGAAAAGCCCATTTTCCCGAATATCGGTACATTTATATAACTATGGGTCTGCGTTAAAAACGGAACATCAAAAAATAGCGAGCCGATTGCTGTACCTGTCGCAAGTAAAACGCCCAACGCTGCAACTTTTTTAAAATCAAATGGCATCCCTTTATGCACGGTTTCAATGTCATATGCTAAATATAGTAAAACAATGCCGGAGGCCAACACGAGACCACCTATAAAACCTCCACCAGGAGCATGATGCCCTGCAAAGAATAGATAAATACCAAGGGTTAAAATAATGAATACAACCGTCTTTGTAATCGTACGTAAAATAACATCATTGATTTTCATGATCCGATTCCTCCTTTCGTGGCTTTAGCTTCGTTAATGAATACACGCCTAAGCCAGCAATCAGAAGAACGACAACTTCTAGCATCGTATCAAATGCACGAAAATCGCCTAATATGGTGTTGACAATATTTGAACCACCCGCAAGTTCGTAGGAATCATTGAAGTAAGTAGCTACTGGCTCAAAGCGATCGAAATGGACAACCGCTAAGCCCACTAATGTCACTGTGGCGCCAACGAAAATAGATATAATCACTTTAGACCATTGCATTTTTTTACGTGATGCTTCTGGCATTAAATCTGGCAAATATTTAAAGCATAGCAGGAATAATGCAGTTGTCACAGATTCAACGACTAACTGAGTTAATGCTAAATCAGGAGCACGGAAAATAACAAAGAAAAATGCAATTGAATAGCCCAGTACACCATTTAATAACATGGCTGTTACTCGTCCTTTAGCGAAAATCATCCAGACAGCGGCGAACATCATGACAAACACTAAAATGAGCTCATAGGACTCAACCGTGGAATCCTTCGCAAAATCAAAGGTAGTAGCATCCGACCAAATAAAATAACCTGCAATAAGAGCAACAAAAAATACATATATATAGACAAAATAATGTGTTAAATTACCTGTCATATAACGATTAGTAAGCTTTGCAGAACTATTCTCACTAAACTCAATCATGCGATTGTAATAGATATTAAACGTATGTCTTTGAGGGAATATCCGGTACAAAGGCTTCCAGCTTTTTAACGTTTTAAATAAAATAATCCCAATAATAATGACGCCAAGAGTCATTAACAATTCAGCATTAATGCCATGCCAAGCATGAATATGTGGTGTTAATGCACTAGTAGATGGGAATGTTGGATAAATACTCGCCATAGCAGGCTCTAAAATATAATGCCCAAGCACATTTGGGAAGAAGAAAATCCCAACTACAAAAACGCACAGAATGATTGGCGAAAGTAGCATACCTAACGGAGCTTCATGTGGTTTTTTATCCAACTTTTCAAGTTGCAGTTTTCCGAAAAATGTTCGACTAATTAAAATCATACAGTAAACAAATGTAAAGACACTTGCCGCCCAAGCCACTATTGGAAATAACAGACCTAAATCGGAAATTGAAAAGGCCTCAACATTACGAATAGCTAGTGCCGCGGCAAAAAACATTTCTTTACTTAGGAAGCCATTAAATGGTGGTAAGCCAGCCATCGAAAACCCGCCAATGACTGCAATGGTGAAAGTTACCGGCATTAAGGCCATTAATCCACCAAGACGACGAATATCGCGTGTGCCCGCCTCATGATCGACAATACCAACCATCATGAATAGTGCACCTTTAAACGTAGAGTGATTAATTAGATGAAACAACGCTGCAAAGCTTGCCTGCGTATATAGAACAGTATCTGCAGCATAACCGTAATAATGTCCAACTGATCCTAGCCCGAATAAACTCATAATTAAACCAAGCTGACTAATTGTTGAAAAGGCTAATAACGCTTTTAAATCGGTCTGACGAACAGCATTAAATGAGCCCCAGAACAGCGTTACAAGGCCAATCACACTTACTAACCAAAACCAAACAGCCTCTCCTCCAAATACTGGAGAAAAACGCGCAACTACATATATACCGGCCTTTACCATTGTTGCCGAGTGTAAGTAAGCACTAACAGGTGTTGGCGCCTCCATTGCATCTGGTAACCAAATATGGAAAGGAAACTGTGCAGATTTTGTAAATGCCCCGATTAGAATGAGGACTAACGCTGGGATAAACAGTGTATGATCACGAATGATTCCTACATTGGCCACGATTTCACGAATACTAAAAGTACCTGATGCTACATAGAGCATTAGAAAGCCTGCTAGCATTGAAAGGCCACCAAATACAGTAATTGTCATAGCTTTTCTTGCACCAGCACGAGATGCTTTTCTATGATGCCAAAAGGCAATTAACAGGAACGAAGATACACTTGTTAACTCCCAAAATGTGTATAATACCATTAAATTATCTGAAAAGACGACGCCAAGCATAGCGCCCATGAATAGTAATAAATAGCAGTAAAAATGATGAAGAGATTCTTTCGTTGATAAATAAAAAATAGAATATAAAATGACTAAACTACCTACACCCGTAATCAGCAAGCCAAAAATCATACTGAGTCCGTCGAGATAGGTTGTGAAATTTATATTAAAAGAGGGAATCCACTCATATGTATGAATAAATGTTTTACCCTCGGCAATTTGAGGAATGTAGCGCGAAAGTAAAAGAAACAAGATGAATGGAACGGATAACACAAACCAGCCAAGATGTGCAACACGCCTTAGTCGCCTATACAGTAGTGGAATAAGCGCAGCACAGACAATTGGTAAAAGTATCGCAAAGAGAACTGTAACCAAGTAAAAACCTCCTACTAACAATTTCTTTCAGCAACTTGCCGTTTGATTTGATGCGAAAAACTGTGTATATGAGAAAATAACAGATACTAAAGTATTCCCCAATCCACTGAAGTTACTACTGTTTTATACTTTGCTTCACGCACAAAAATCGATAACCATTGCTGAAGAGTATTGATAAAAATATTAAAGCCTTTATGCTTCTGACCATCCAAAAGACGGTATATATGTGTTGAATAAAGTTAGGGATATATTGAAAATCCACATAATAAAGTGTGTATCTTGAATCGGAAAGTAAAGTGGCATTTTGTTGAAATGGCATTATGTAATGACAAAAATCTAGTTCATTCAACATTCAGCACATATTTGATGCTGGGAGAATCTTTTGGTAATTGCACTACATAAAACCAGGGGAACTTTTCAGGCTATGAGCTCATATCCCTAGAAGCCTGAATAACCAATAGCGTATTGCCTTAAAGACTTTAGAAAATGATATGATTTTTAAATAGTTAATGTGTACACACTATTCATGTAACTATGGTGTACCAAGTCACTTGACTATCTATTTAACTAACTGCATAATAGTGTGGCATATAGAAACAATGGTTTAAATGCACGAAATGCATAAATCAAATAACTGTAAAGTATAGAGACAACCCAGTTTCCTCAAGGTTTTCTCAATATATTATCACTAACTCTTATACGTTTTTTAGTATACAATATAAATGAGCATAATGCACTGCATTAATATCGGTTTTAGCTGTTTTAGGATATTTTCTTCAAAATCGACAGTAAAAACGACAAAATTACGACAAGATAAGAGGTGTTAATTTTTATGAAGCATGTAAAAGGGCGTTTAGACGAAAGTATATTAGTTTGTGTCTACTATGGGCTTAACGGTGAGCGATTAATACGACGTGGTCATAAAATGGCTACAATGTTAGATTGTCCACTTTATATTCTTTCAGTCGATTCGCAACCCCTTGATGCATTTGATGCAGAGAAATCTAGCTACATTGAGCAATGGAAAAAGTTATCTGATGAGCTTGAAATTGAAAAGTTCATATTACAAGATAATGAAAAGCGCCCCATACAAAAGGTTATTGCGGAAGTAGCAAAAAACTACGGAATTTCTCAAATCATCGTAGGTCAAAGTGCACAGAGCCGATGGGAAGAGATTACAAAGGGTTCCTTCCTAAATGTCTTATTAAAAGAAGTTCCTTTCGTTGATTTCCATATCGTAGCCGTCCAACGTCCAACTGATGATGATACGTACGATACATATGAAAAAGGTGTACGTGCTTATTTAATTCAAGAACATGAGGACTTTAAAGTAGGATTTACATGTCCTAAATATGTATCAATTGAAGGTATATTTTTCAAAGAGATTGGCACTGACTTTGATAACGGTATTTTTAAATTCACTTACAATGATAAAATGCATGAAGTTCACATATCAGAGGGCTATGTACTAGGTAAAGAAAAACTTCCAGCAGAATTTTTATCTCCATTACGTCAATAATAAAAACGCGTTCCTCTAACTTGAGAACGCGTTTTTAACTTATCTATAAAATAATGACTATAAATTAGAGTGTAGCATTAATTAAAAGTTGATTTTTATTCCGAGTTGGGCTTCCGCGGGCTTGGTTTCAATCTCCTTGTCACTACAATCGTTACACCGCTGAAGCCGGTTTATCTTTAGGTAAGAAAAATGCTACTAGTAATAATAATGGTAGCAAAGATACGACCATCATCGTAAAGTCAATACCTCTATGATCCATCAATACACCAATGACCATCGCACCTATTGCTCCCATTCCGAAAGCAAAGCCAGTTGTTAAACCAGCCATTGTACCAATTTTAGTCGGAACAAGCTCCTGTGCGTAGACAACTGTTACCGAGAAGCTAATCATAATAAGTGTACCGATAATGACTAAAAATATCATCGCTGCCCATAACGGTACATAAGGCAATGCTAAACAAAATGGCATCGGTACAACAACGGACAGTAAAATAACATTCTTTCTACCAATTCGATCTGATAATGAACCACCGAAAAATGTACCAACGACGCCAAATGCCATAAAGGTGAAAATTAATATTTGTCCAAGGCGAAGACTAACACCATAATGATCCATTAAATAAAACACATAAAAACTTGTTATATTAGTTGTATAAAATGATCGCGCAAAAATAATAGTAAACAGTAATGTCAACGCGATGCCTACTTGTTTCTTTGTTAATGGAGGCAAGTTAGAAACTAATACTCGTTTTTTCTTTGCACTACGTTCTTGCTCCAGCTGCTTTCTATACCACGCTGCAATTTTGCTCAATATCACAATACCTATCGCTGCCGCTACTAAAACAATCGCCGCACCCCGTTGTCCAAAAACAGCAAAGATATAAGCACTAATTAGCGGTGCAAGTGCTTGTCCAGAGTTACCGCCAACTTGGTAAACCGATTGAGCAAGTCCTCTTTTTGAGCCCGCCGCCATAAAAGAAACACGTGAACCCTCAGGATGGAAAATAGCTGAGCCAAATCCTAAAAATAATACTGCCATAATAATTATCCAATATTGAGATGTGAACGCTATAATAGCAATGCCTATGAATGAACTTATCATACCAATTGGTAGAGCATAGGGCATCGGTTTTTTGTCGCTAGCAAAGCCGACAATAGGCTGCAAAGCAGAGGCAAACATATTTAATGCAAACGAAATAAGGCCTATTTGTGTGAAGGTTAATCCTAAATCACTTTTCAATATTGGGAACATCGCTGGAATAACCGCTTGCATCGTATCATTGATTAGATGAGCAACAGCTATGGCAATCATGATTGGATAGACTGGATTGTTTAAATTCTCTATTGGCTTATTCATGCCTCTACCCTCTTTCCGATTTTTGTAAATCCTCATTTATAAGAGATCGTCGCATACTATTGACCTTTTTGCACAAGCTATTCATTGAAAATAGCAGTCTTAAGGGAGTTGATTTATGTATGAATATAGACGAATTTTTTAAAGCTGATTTTTGGGAAATGATACTTAGGGCAACGCTTTCCTTCTTTGCGTTACTCATCGTAACCCGATTACTTGGGAAAAAACAGCTTGGACAACTTACATTCTTCCACTATACAACAGGTATCACCTTTGGTTCCATTGCTTCTGAAATCGCAGCACAGGCAGAGACACCGTTTTTAGATGGACTTATTGCGCTCATATGGTGGAGTATCTTAACATATATCATGACCATCATTACCATTAAATCTAAAAAGGCTCGTGTCATTGTTGATGACAAGCCAACAATCCTTATTCAAAATGGCATTATTTTAGAATCTGCCTTGAAGAAAAATCGTTTGCATATGGATGAATTAGCGATGATGTTACGGGAACAAGCTATATTTTCTATACAAGATGTGCAATATGCTTTACTTGAAACTACAGGTAAACTAAGTGTGTTACCAAGACCTGCCGAGCAACCCGCTACAAAGCAAGATGTAAAAGCCGATGTTACACCACCAACTTATATACCAACAGAAGTACTTTCTGATGGTAAGGTTATTCAAGAAAATTTAGTTGAACTTGAATTAACAGAAGATTGGCTGATGAAAAAGCTGAAAAAGCAAAATGTCCAATCTGTTGAAGACGTTTATTTTGCTCAGGTTCAAACAAACGGCTCCCTCTATATAAGCATGAAAGATAAAGCAAGACGATCAAGCTCTTAACAGCTTGCCTCGTCTTGCTTTATCTATTGTAACACTGCCGATTCGTCATCCTTATACTTATTTTCTCATATTTTCTGAGTTTTTGGTAAATTAGAGTTATAGCTACATTATATTCCTAAGTTATAGATATTCCAAGAACAGTGATTTACATAATATAGCCTCATTACCCTAATTAAAAAATCCCCCTAAACTACTTGAAAGTTACGCAACGTTGTACAATATTGGTAACAGTAAAAAGGAGGATTTGAGTTGCTTGTCATTCATGAAGTTTTAAAACAAAAAAAGGTAAAAATCCGCCTACTTTTTCATTTACAGAGTACGGTAGTTTTCGTGCTCATACCCTACTAAAAAAGGTTAGCAGATTTTCACCTTCATACTTCCTTTAAATTTTAGTTGTCGATGCATTTTTCTTCATTGTCAAAATCCCTAAACTCACACAAATTATCGTGATAACTAGTGTAAGAGATAGACTCCACCAATAATCCGGCATCTCCATCGTGCCTCTAATTAGTTGAACGCCATATAGCGGTAATTTCCACGGTGAAATTGTCCAAAATGCCCCAACTAAAGTATCCAATATTTGCCCAATAAATATGACGGCGAATGCACATGTTGTTGCTACCACTGTTTTAAAAGTCGCGCTCATCATTAATGTTACTGCTATTACAAAGAGTAGCCAAGAAAAATACGTGATGAAACTTGCCACAAGTGGACCTATCTCAAATGTCCCAAAAAGGATGACCGTATAGTATACGCTCGCAGCAAAACCAGCTAAAATACTCACAAAACCAATAGTACTCATGACGACAAATTTACTCATAAAATAAGCACCAAACGATATAGGACGGACATACAATAAAGTGGCCATTCCACTTGCTCTTTCCTTACTAACGGCTCCTACAAAAGTCGCCATGAAAACGAGTAAACCGATCGTTTGAAATTGTCCAATAGAAGCATACAATAGATCAGCTGGCATTAATTCCGGCATCAACATTTCAAAACCTTCTGGTAAGTTACCAACAGCATTTAAAATATCCATCATATAATAGTTTGTCAGTGGATCAGTCATACCGAGTAATGCAAATACAAGAGGTATCCATAAAAACTTCCAGCTTCGCCATGCCTCTCTGAATTCCTTTTGCAGAAGGACAGTAAATCCTCTCATATTTTTCTCGCCACCTTCATGAAGATTTCTTCAAGTGTTGCTGTTTGTCGCTCTACTTTTCGTATTTTAGAAGGACAACTACTTAAATGTTGAAGCAGCTCCTGCATACTCGGTTTTTCATCAATAATTTCTATATATACATGAGAGCCCCTTGCTTCTCCTACAAGTTCAGATTGACTGGCAAAAAGTTGTGCCTCTTTTTCAGTGCTAAATTCTACAACATAATTTGGTTCATCGAAACGTTGTCGAACTTCACGTAAAGTCCCCTGCTCTACTAACTTTCCATCCCGTAAAAACAATAATTGATCTGTCATCTCTTCGGCATCATTTAAAATATGGGTCGAATATAAAATAGTTGTTTCTTGTTGTAAGCCCTTCAATAAATCAAGAACTTCCCTACGACCTACCGGATCCAATGCAGACACAGGTTCATCCAATAACAGTAATTTAGGCTTATGCACAATTGCCTGGGAAATTCCAAGCCGTTGCTTCATACCTCCTGAAAATGTAGCAATCTTCTTATTTAAATCATTACCTAGACCTACAAATTCAAGTGTTTTTTGAGCTTCTACTGTGGCTTTTCTTGCTGGTACACTATTTAACTTTGCAGTCATTTCAGTAAACTCTAACGCGCTTAACCAAGGGTGGAATTGCGGATATTGTGGCAAAAAACCAATATTGGCTCTTAAATCACCATCCAGCATGTTTACACTTCCAGAGGTTGGTTTTAATAAGCCTGTTAACATCGATAATGTCGTCGTTTTACCAGCGCCATTAGGTCCAATTAATGCTGTCGATGTATTTTTTTCTAATGTGAATTCGATTCCGTCCACAACTACTCTCTCTGCAAATTGCTTTGTAAGCCCTGTTACCTGAAGTAATGTCGTCATCATTGTTTTCTCCCAACTATAAAGTACGCAATTGTTCCAACAATATTAGTAAAAATAATTAGAAACACCCATAAAATTTTAGGCCCATTTGTTGCATGGATTTTACGTAAATCAACTAAAGCTACAATCATTAAAATGATTTGAACCACAATTAGTGGCGCTATGACTGCCCATGGAACTTTTGCTAACTCCTCCATCATACAGATCACCTCATTCGTTGTTATATTACTACTATAACAACCTTGTTCTATCATGTATATAACAAGATTGTTTTGAATTAACCGACCATCTTCCATACAATTACTAAATATCAGATGTTTGATTAACCACTTTTATACATTCTAATTAATTCGAAGAGGCTGATTTCCGCTACAGGATACTTGCGGTCGCTTCCTCCGCTGCGCTCCGTTAAGATCTCCCCTTTCCACTTAGTACATTTTCATCCAAAAGAAAAACACCTCTCGTTCCTTTTGATTTACTCATTCAACGAAAGGTGTTTAGATCTTATCTCAAATTTTTAAGTCATTAGGCTTTATTTCTCTTTGGTGCTGGCAGATTTCCAAATAAAAACCATGCACGTGGGAAAAGAAGATGCATTGAGCGAATAAATACATAACAGAAAATGACCGTTAAAACAAATCTCAAGAATACATATAAATGTATATGTGAAGAAACGAGGCCACTCAAAATACTATCGCTCAATACGTATAAAATACATGGATGGACTAAATAAAATCCAAACGAATAAATTCTTAAATGCTCAGCTAATTGATTGAGCTTTCTTCCTCCATGATTGACTAAATAAATACTAACTTTAAATAGTACAAAACATGAGAGAAGCATATAGAAAGTAGACAAACATTTAAATGCTATGTATGAAATGTCATCGTACCCTAGGGTGATGCGGAAATAATACAGAATGGTATACGCTATGCCTATTAAAAAGGTAAGGGTGATCCATACGAAATATTGTCTTTTCGACCATTGTTCCTTTAAAGATTGATAATGTAATGCAACCCAGCCACCGAAGAAAAAGCTTGCAATGTATATGGCAAACAAAGGAACGGTAAAGGAAATATCAAACATTTCAAAGTAACTTTGAACAGCTAATTCAACAGCAAAGCCAATGATCAATAAATATTTTTTAAACCACCAAAAGCGTTTTACGAGATAGACGAAAAGCGGCATTAAAAAATATAACTGTACTAAAATTAAAATGAAATATAATTGATAATAGGCTCCCCCTGTAACAATGGAAGTAAACATTGCCTTCCAACCTGTAAATACTCGAAATCCTTGATAGTAGGAAAATAACTCATAAAAAATGGACCAAACAAGGAAAGGTCCTAGAATAAACAAAAATCTACGTTTGTAAAAGTTTGTCCATGTTTGTTTTGTAAAGGGTTTCGACTCGTAATTGTAAAACAATGTAAGACCACTTAGAAATACAAAAACAGCCCCTTCAAAGCGAGTAAAACGATTTAAAAATAAATAGTAAAAATAAGATGAATGATCAATTGGGATATTATTTAATGCAACCCCAGTAGCATGAATTAAAATAACAAGTAACATCGCCGTTACTCGCATAAATTTTACTGCGTCGATACGTTCTTTATTTAAAGGCAATTGAAGAACCTCCCTAGACACAATCATAACTATATAGTAGCTAGGACGTCAACAAACCTTCTGTTAATGTTCTTAGTACATTTTGCTGAGCGACTCCTTGACGAACTAAAAAAATTATATATAAAAAGCACATATAAATTCGATATTACCAAATTTATATGTGCTCATAGCTTTCATATAACAGCTAGCCATTATGTAGCTGTTTTCTTTCTCCATATTGGCCAGACATTAATTTGAATCAAAGCCGTTAGAACCATCGCCTGCTAGCGCCATCGCTAAAGCGTAGAATGTACGACGTGCTCCAGCACAGTTTGGAGATTCTTTATCAGTAGTAGCGAGGTCTGTAGCAGAGCTAACCGTCCCCTCTGTATTTGAAACATCCGCTAAAATATCTAAGCGGGCTAAATCCCAAAGACCTGAACGACCGTGCGACGGGAAGGAATGTTGACCATGTAATGCTTGACCCACTTCAAGTTGAATTTTAATAGCTTCTCCGATTTTATTACTGCTTGCAAACCCTTGACCTGTAAACCCAGGATAAACATTAAACAATCCTACCATCGCCTGATTGATCCCCTCCCCCTTATTAGGCATTTGCCACGGATTTTTAACTAATTCGGATGAACCTAACATCGCATTTTCCGGAATGTACATCCCCCAATATTTAGCTTGGCTAAACGAATGATTAATTAAAGTATTTTTGATTGTTGAATAATTTGTAAATATATCTTGGTAGGTATTCATCATCTGCGTGGCCATCACTGCAGAATCTGAATCAACATTCGGAACAAGATTGTACCATGATGAAGCTGTTGGATTTTCAATCAAACTCGCAAAGATCTGTAAGAATGTTATAGCAAATGTATTATATGCCGGGGAATCAAATCGAGCTCTCAGCATACTATTCGCTAACGTCACTTCGGAAAATCCATGAACTGGAAGAACTCTTTTAGCAGTTAGTGAATCGTTAAAGGGCTCTTGTTGGAAACACCCTTTAGAGGCATTGGCAACTGAAGTATTGGAACCCCAATGAGTATAACTAAGTACATCTCTGATTGCGTTTTTCATGTGATATGCAGGATTTAATGAAGCTCCAGTGTCATTAACTTTTACATCATACACATGTGCAGCCATCCAAAAAGCAATTGCATTTATCGAGGCATTAAGAATAAATCGCTGGTTTTTAGTGTTGAAGTAGGAATGGTGATCTATATATTCTCTACCACTTGTTCCTGGTTGGATACCAGCAAAAGAAACTTGTCCCGAACTATCCAAAACTGTTGGCATCTCTAAATATTTTTTTTGAGGATCAGTGGATAAATCTGCGGTAGTTATCCAGTATCCGATTTGTCCCGAATAGGGTCCTGTAGCGAAACGATATGCTTTTTCTGAGTCATTATATGTCCAAGCTGACGGAGTACGATGATACATTAACGCATGATATTCTTTAGAAGTTAAAACTTCATTAGCAAAATAATCTCGGTATCGCACTAACAACTCATCTACTTTAGATAGTGATACATCACTTTGAGATTCATCTAACTTCTTAAGCATTGCTACACCAAGATAAATAAAACCTGCTAATGGATTAATTGTCGGGAAATTATATGTTCGATTTAGAAGCTTAGGAATAACCGTATTAACCATTTCCTTATAAACCGCATCACGCTCTCCAGCGAGTGCCTTTTGTTGAGCAAACTGGGCACAGAACATCATTAATTGTCCAACGCCTTGTTGATATGTGGAAGCATCACTTGTGCCATTTAATAAATGATTCTGGAAAAATTTCCGCACTCGTGGATATCGACCTTTATCTTTCTTATAAGGATGATTTAAAGATACCTGCTCAGTAGACAATAGAAATGCTTCGGCGAAGGCTTGAGCCTCTTGTAAGGGTGTAAATGTAGTCAATTGATTCACTCCTAAATTTGTATTTTTGAGCTTACAAACATTAAAAGTGAATTATTTTTTCAAAAATAAACCGCTATTTTTTATCACCATAAACTTGGATTGATTATTTAACAAAATGTCATCCAACTTTTTAGTTTTATCGACAACTACCTTTCAAAGAGCAAAAAAGAAGATGTACCAAAGTTATAAAAAACCTTTGGTACATCTTCTCATTTATTTATATAGCTTCTGCAGAGCATCTTCCATTTTAGGTCGGATTGTCACTTGTGGACGGGCGTTTTTAACAGCCTCTTCTGCTTCCTCTAGAGAATTGGCCATGCCAAGCTCCATTAATACAGCAGTCGCTGCAACTCCTGCGCGTCCTCCTCCGCTTCTGCAATGGAAGTACACTTTCTGCCCATTCTCATAGGCAGCAGCAATTTCTTTCGCAACCTTTTGAATAGATGGTGCTACTTCTATGTCCTCATCAGCAATTGGCATATGCTTGTACACATATGAAGCTGCATCTTGCTCCTCATTGGATAAGCCGTTCACTCGAACATCAATCACGATATCAACCGTTTCTTGCTCAAAAGCTGAATTTGCATCTTTCGCACCGCCAAAGAATAATCGATCCTTCACTAATACATCGTAATTTTTCTCCATAGTATGCACGCTCCAAACAACTATTTAAGTAAATGCTTAATATCATCATAAAAAGGAAGAGCTGTTAATGCCCCTGCTTTAGTGGCTGCTAAAGCACCTAGCTTATTACCAAAGCTTACACAACGGGCAAGTTCCTCCTCCGTTGTAGGTAAACCATTGTAATGGACATCGCGTAATACACCGGCCATAAACGCATCTCCAGCACCTGTAGTATCTACTGGCACAACCTTTTCTGTCGGAACATGGATAACCTCACCATTTAATACCGCATATGTGCCGTTCTCCCCTACTGTTACTAAAATAATAGGCACTAAATAACTGTTTAATTGCTCAATTCCCTCTTCCAAGCTAGTTGTTTCTGTCAGGAAGAATAATTCCTCATCAGTAACCTTTAAAATATCTACGTTCTCGAAAAATGACGTGATGGTTTCACGGCAAACCTGCTCACTGCTCCAACGTAGAGGGCGAATATTCGCATCCATTGCGATAATAGCTCCTTTTTCCTTTGCCAACTCTACAGCAGCACGAGTTGTTTCAAGAGCTGTTGGATGGAACATTGTACCCGAGCACACAGTTAAAGCAGATGCATGTTTGAAAGCTGCATCGTTTAATTGTGTTGCTTCTACTTGTAAATCTGGCGTCTCATCGACATAATCCTTAAAAATTCGTTCACATGCTTCTGTTAAATGTACATAGACACCACTAACACGCTTCGCAGGGTTAAATACGGCATAATCCAGGTTTACCCCTTCTTGTGCAAGGCCTTCTCGAACAAATTGAGAGCCTTCGTCATCTCCTGTAATCGTAATTAATGACGATGGCGCACCGATACGGCTAATTCCCGCAGCAACATTTACCGTTGCACCACCCATATATTTAGTAAAAGAAGTGTTTGTTACGTCATCAGCGATATAGTCAATAAAAGCATCGCCATAAACTAAAATATAATCCTTATCTTCCTTTGTCATTGTTGTCCTCCCGAAACTCTAGTCATTATAGATTAACATGAAATTTGATGTCGTATAAAGTTTTAAACTTTCGGAAAAATAATCAATGATCCCTTGGCTTAATTGAGACCGGAATCGGCGTTGGTCATTGCCACAGGACTCGGCGTTCTTAGACTGAGTTCCTCTATTTCAGCAAGTGTTTGAACACTCGTTCCAAAGAAGATAAGATGCCGTCAGAATATCATCATTTATTCAAAAACTTGAGTCATCCTCTATCTTTGTTATACTTGCCTATAGAAAGGTAGGGATTTTGACAATGAGTATTACAATTCGACAAGCGCAACCACAGGATGCCCATGCCGTTGTACCATTAATTATTGATGCGATTGGTGATATTGCCAACCGATTAACTGGAGAACATACAGCTCAAGCAGTGGAACAAGAGCTTACTGTACTATTCAAGCGTGAGGACAATCGACATTCCTATTTAAATACTTTTGTTGCCGTTGAGAATGAACAAGTAGTAGGAATTCTTGTTTACTATAATGGCGTCGAAGCTATTCACATGGATGAAAATCTTGTTAAATGGCTTCAAGAAAAAAATGCACCGTCCATCATCATCGATAAAGAGGCACATGAAGATGAATATTATATTGATACTATTTGTGTAGCACCAGAAGCTCGTGGAAAAGGTATAGGATCATTATTATTACAATTCGCCATAGAGGAAACACAAAAACGAGGCTATACAAAATTATCATTAAACGTTGAAACGCAAAAAGAGGACGCTCGTCGTCTTTACGAACGTATGGGCTTTGTGATTACAGAGCCATGGTCCATAATCGATGAACCATTTCATCATATGGTGAAGCAATTTTAGGAAGTGAAACAAAAAAACATGAAGAAAAATTTATTTTATCCTCTTTTAATTGTCATTGCTTCTAGTAGCTACGGTATATTATCGACAATTGTCAAAGTAGCTATGCAGCATGGCTTTACAACAGGAGAGGCAGTATCGAGTCAATATATTATTGGCTTTATGCTTGTTGCAACTATTTTTATTTTGACACAAAGACAATTACCAAAGATTTCTAAAAAGGGACTGCTCATTTTAGTGTGCGCCGGGATACTTACCGGTACTACAGGAATTGTATACGGAGAATCATTGAAGTATCTTCCCGCCTCTCTGGCAGTAGTCATGCTCTTCCAATTCACATGGATCGGCTTATTAATAGATTGCGCACTGCATAAACGCTTACCAAGTCGGACTGAAGTGATTTCTATCATTGTATTATTTGCTGGAACTATTTTAGCGGCTGGTGTACTCAATGTAGATTTAAGCGGTATTGCGATTCAAGGCTGGCTACTAGGTTTTACTGCTGCCTTTACTTTTGCTTGCTTTATCCAATTTAACTCTCGTCATGTGGAAGGTATTACAACTACATCACGCGTGATGATTGTTTCTTTTGTCGCCCTTATCGTAATTAGTATTTTCTTAAACCCTGAAGTTCTTTGGAACGGTAAATTATTTGCCGGTGGTTTATGGAAATTCGGACTAGCATTAGGACTATTCGGTATTATTTTGCCGATTTATTTATTCTCTATAGCGGTTCCGAAGGTGGGAGGAGCACTTGCCTCTATTCTAAGTGCAATCGAGTTACCTGTTGCTGTAACTGTTTCCGTTATTGTTTTACATGAACCTTTAACATTTTTACAAATAGCGGGTATTATTTTAGTTATTCTAGGTATGATGCTACCGACCATACTTTCGCAGCGACGACAAAAGAATCAATCTTTAGAGCCTACTAGTAAGTAAATTTTAATCTAAATAAAGAAAGGGAGATGTATTCAGATTATTGATACATCTCCCTTATTTCTATACTAACTTTTATCAACCATGTGCTCCGTCCATAAACGCTGTGAATTGTGTACGTGTTAAGTTTTCGCTTGGTCTAAAATTCTTGAAAAGTAAAGGGTTGTTGAAGTAACCCTTGTTAGATTAAATTACCATTTCAAATTTGAATATAGTTCAGAAATTTTTATACCTTCTATCGTTGCCTTTTCAAAGAGTTCTTCATATCCATTAAACTCTTGGGTATAATGGTCTCTGGTTCTTGACAGAAACGACTTATCACCATTATGGCTAATCCAATACTCATCATTTTTAAAATCGAAATTGAATTCTTCACCTATTGCAATAAGACTTTTAAATTCTTCAAATTCTTCTTTTGTCATGTATTTAACCTCCTCTTAACCTTCGATAGATTTTAATAGTCTTTACCTCTTTGTTTGTTTACCCAATCATCATTACTATCTATTATTTTCATTAATTATTATAAATCTAATTATAATTTTTTAATAATTCTAACATTATTGCAAGGTCTATAGATTATACTGTTAGTATGTAAGTTTTTCACTATTAGGAAGGGGGAAGATTATGCAGAAAACACGTATCTTCAGTTTTTTACTTGTACTGATGCTTATTGTATTAGCTGCTTGTAGTAGTGATAACAAGACTTCTACAAAAGATGCAACAGATAACAACAAAACATCCGATTCGAAAAAGACCGATGAGGCAGCTACACCATCTGGAAAGCTTGTGATCTATACAGGTCGCGATGAAGAAATGGTACAAAAAGTAATCGATCAGTTTAATGAAAAGTACCCGGACATTGAAGTGGAATTTTTAACGATGGGCGCACAGCAAATTTTAGAACGCCTACGTGGTGAAAAAGCAAATCCGCAGGCTGATTTTTGGTGGGGCGGTACGCAGTCTGCACTAACTGTCGGCGCCGATGAAGGTTTACTTCAAGCTTGGAAGCCTAGCTTTAGCGACTCCATTGACGCAGCTTATAAAGATGCAGATGGCCGTTGGTTTGGTGAAATGCTACTACCAGAAGTCATTATGATTAACAGTGATGTATTAAAGAAAGATACGGGTCCACAAGATTGGGACGATTTATTAGATCCAAAGTGGAAGGATAAAATTTTAATTCGTGGTGTGTTAGCGTCTGGGACGATGCGTACGATTTATTCATCTATGATTTTACGTCAAGGTGCGGATTCACCTGAAAAAGGCTACGATTGGCTATTAAAATTAGATGCCAACACGAAGGAATATACACAAGATCCAAATGCACTTTATTTAAAGATGACACGACAAGAAGGCAGCGTTTCCTTATGGAATTTACAAGATATTTTATTGAAGAAATATACAACCGATTATCCGTTTGATTATATTTATCCGAAAAGTGGTGCACCGATTTTAGTGGATGGTGTTGCCGTTGTAAACAATGCTAAAAACTTAGAAAATGCAAAGCTCTTCACAGAATTTATATTTGAAAAAGGTATGGTGACACAATTAGCCAACGATTACTATCAAATTCCAACTCGCTCAGATATCGATAAAGCGGCAATGCCTGAGTGGTATAAAGAATTAGATTTAAAAACTTTCGATATAGATTGGAAGCTCATGACTGAAAAAGAAGCAGAATGGATGGAGCATTGGGATAACAATATTAAAGGCCGCGGAAAAAAGTGACCGATTACTAAAGGGTTGTAACTCATAAGACATCTATGAATATTGTTCATGTTTTTAAGCCTCGAGTATATTTTGCTCGAGGCTTCATGTAACTAATTTTCTAACGAGAAAGGAGCGTTTCAATTGAAAAGTGTCAAAATAGAAAATGTCTCTAAGAAATTCGGTCAAATTCATGGCGTAAAAGATTTAGATCTTCATATCAAAGCTGGCGAGTTTTTCACTTTTCTCGGTCCAAGTGGTTGCGGGAAAACGACAACACTAAGAATGATAGCCGGCTTTTATTTCCCAACTGAAGGGAACATTCTTTTTGATGATTTGGATGTGACAAGGCTTCAACCGAATAAAAGGAACATCGGTATGGTATTTCAAAATTATGCCCTCTTCCCACATATGACCGTAGACGAAAATATCGCCTTTGGATTACAAGTACGAAAGTTCTCGAAGGCAGAGATCAAGCAAAAGGTTGATCGCATTAGAGGACTTGTCCATTTATCGCAATATGGTAAGCGAAAAATTAATGAATTATCTGGTGGGCAGCAGCAGCGGGTTGCATTGGCAAGAGCGCTTGTGATAGAGCCTGATATTTTATTACTAGACGAGCCTTTGTCGAATTTAGATGCTAAATTACGTGAAGAAACGCGCGTTGAAATAAAACGTATCCAATCTGAGCTCGGCGTTACAACCATCTATGTTACGCATGATCAAATGGAAGCTATGTCTATGTCAGATCGGATCATGGTCATGGAAAATGGGAACGTCAGGCAAATCGGTACGCCTCAAGAGATTTATAATCGACCTTCTAACCGCTTCGTAGCAGACTTTATTGGTGAGACAAACTTAATTGAAGCGGAAATTGATTCCGTTAACGGTGATGATATAAAGGCCAAAACAGCGAGTGGACTTATTCTTACTGGGCGAAAGCAACAGAGCTCCCCTACTTTAACGCATATGATTGGAGACAAAGTATTTATTTCTATTCGTCCTGAATCTATTAATCAAGGCACTGGTGAAAACACATTAACAGGTAAAATTACTTTTGTGGAGTTTACAGGGATTAGTGTGAACTACATTGTGGAATGTCTAGATTTTTCACTAAAAGTAATGATTATCAATATGAACGGTCAACTTAAAAAAATTGGTGAAGACATCACCTTAAATATAGCCCAAGATTCACTTTATTTTTTGGGAGAATAGGAGGGTAAAAACATGGAGAAAACACACCTCAATCCTTCTGAAGGAAATGCATGGACACGACTAACTAGCTCAAAGTGGTTTGTTTATATTTTAGTTGCACCTTTATTTTTAGTGTTGTTTGCCTATGTAGTATACCCGTTCTATCAAACTTTTACAGAAAGCTTTTCTGGTGATCATGCGCTATCTAATTATAAAAATTTTTTTAATATAGCTAGCCCCGCAAACATTGAAGCATTGTGGACTAGTATTTATATATCCGTTATTAGCGTTATTTGCTGTGCAATTGTGGGTGTAACTATGGCATTTCTACTGGAACGCTATAATTTCCCAGGCAGAAGGATACTCTCTATTTTAGTATTGGTACCTATGGCTCTTCCGCCGTTAGTAGGCGTGCTGTCCTTTACATTTTTGTATGGAGAAAGTGGTATTTTCCCACGTATGTTTCAGCACCTATTCGGTTTAGAGCAAGTACCTTTTTCATTAAAAGGCATATGGGGGGTTATCGTAGTACATACATTCACTATGTACACTTACTTCTACTTAACCGCCTCAGCAGCTATCAAAGGTCTTGATCCCGCTTTAGAGGAAGCCGCGACTAGCTTAGGCGCAGGGCGTATTCGAGTATGGACAAAGGTTATTTTGCCTATGTTAACCCCCTCGATTGTTGCCTCATCCTTACTCGTATTTATGATTTCTATGGCATCCTACACTGCACCTTTAATGTTCGGTGTTGAACGCACGATGACTATGCAAATCTATTTATCACGTACGAATGGTAATTTAGATATGGCGGCGACACAATCTATGATTTTATCCTTTGTGTCCATTACATTTTTAATTATTATGCGCTGGTATCAAAATCGCCGAAATTATCAAAACCTCAGCAAAGGTATTAGTGTTCATCGATCTGAAGTGTCTTCGAAAGGCATGAAAGTTATGGCAACTATTGCATCTTTCGTAGGCACGTTAATCTTAATTTTGCCGATTTTAGTGCTTATATTAATTTCATTTTCCGTTGATGGTGCATGGAAAACGCAAATTCTCCCAACAGATTATACACTGGATCATTATCAGGCACTATTTACCGATGAACGGACGTGGCGGCCAATTTGGAACTCTGTTCGAATGGGGCTTGTTGCCACATTCGGCAATATCATTTTTGGTGTTGCGGCAGCCTATGCTATGGTACGATTAAATTTTAAAGGTAAAACATTACTCGATATTTTAATTATGGTTCCTTGGGCATTGCCGGGAACGGTTGTAGCTGTCAATTTAATCGCAGCCTTTAGTACGGAAAGTATTTTCTCCTTTAATCAGGTACTGATCGGGACGTTTTGGATTTTACCGTTAGCTTATTTTATTAGACATTTACCGCTCGTTTTCCGATCTACATCCGCATCACTTGTGCAATTAGATCAATCTATTGAAGAAGCATCACGAAGTTTAGGGGCAACATGGTGGTATTCATTTAGACGTATTGTACTCCCCCTTACATTTACGGGCATTCTAGCAGGTACGCTACTTGCACTTGTTCAAAGCTTTGGTGAATTCGTCGCATCTATCCTGCTTTACAGTACGACAACCATCCCATTATCAGTGGCGATTTTCCAAAAATTATATTCTTTTAAATTTGGAACTGCTTGTGCATATGGTGTCTTACAAATTTGTTTAATTTTAATTGTACTTATTATTTCCGAGAAGTTATCAAAAGGCAGTGCTGGTTCGGCCATATAACTGCTAATCTACTAGGAGGCAATTAATATGTTTGAAGATTTCCGCAACAAAACACAGCAAGAAGACGGGAAGATCTTCCCCTCTAATATTTATCGTAAAATTGTCTTACAGCCGGCTTATGATGAAGCCAAGAAAAACTTTTTAACAATCATGTTGCAAATCAATATTGCACACTTAAAAATGTTAGAAGAACAGGGACTAGTAAAAAAAGAAGAGGCTAAAGACATTGGCGTTGCTCTTAAAAAAATAGACTTAAATTATTATCGTATAGAGGATTACAGCCCGAGATATGAGGATTTGTTTTTCCGCATCGAAAATAAATTAATAGAGCTTGCTGGTGATGTTGCTGGGAATCTTCACATTGGAAGAAGTCGTAATGATATGGGCATTGCCATCTATCGAATGACGTTAAGAAAAAAATTGTTATTGCTTATGCGTGAATTACTGACATTACGGGATGATTTAATCGCAGCTGCCGAGGAGCACGTGGATACAATTATGATTGGCTATACACATACGCAGCAAGCACAGCCAACTACTTTTGCGCATTATTTGAAAGCTGTCATCGATCAACTTGAACGAGATTTTGAACGTTTACAGCATGTCTACAAAACGGTGAATCGTAGTAGTATGGGAGCAGCGGCATTAACGACAACAGGCTTTAATGTTAATCGAGAACGCATGCGTGAGTTATTGGCTTTCGATGATATTATCGAAAATGCGTGGGATGCTGTTGCAGGTGCAGATTATATTGCCGAAGCAGCAAGTATTGTTCAACTTGCGGCACTCAATCTTGGCCGCACCTCCCAAGATTTCTTACTATGGGCTACACAGGAATTCAATGCCTTTACGCTAGCAAGTCCCTACGTGCAAGTTAGCTCTATCATGCCACAAAAGCGCAACCCTGTTTCGATAGAGCATACACGCTCATTGCTATCAGCAGTTGTTGGTGATGCTAGTACAGTATTACAAATGGTACATAATACACCTTTTGGAGATATCGTAGATACAGAGGATGATATGCAACCGTATTTATGGCGCGCCATTGATCGTTTAATAGGTATTTACAAACTGTTTGGTTCGCTTGTTGTCACGATGGATGTAAACAAGAAAAAACTAAGAAATCGAGCAGAAAATAGCTTTGCCAATGTCACAGAGCTTGCCGATACGCTAGTGCGCTCTGAAGAGATTTCTTTCCGCCAAGCACATAGTATTGTTAGTAAATGTATTAAAGTATTGCTCTCTCATGGCGAAGAATCTCTAGCAAGCCTTACATGGGGGCTTGCCAATACACAATCTAAATTAATTACTGGTAAACCATTAAAAATTTCTGAGGAAGATTTTTATAACACATTAAAACCAGAGACTTTCGTAGGCGTCCGTACCTTACTTGGCGGTCCAGCACCTGCAACAATGAAAGCCTCTCTCGAACGCTCCAAGGCAAATTCTCATAATCTTAATGAATGGGTTCGTGTAAAGGAATCTCTGATTGTTGAGGCAGAAAAACAATTAACAGTAATTATAGAGGAATGGAATCAATGATGGGATGGCTACTTATTATTGACGGTGGTGCTACAAAAACGGCATGTGCGCTCGTACATGCCGAGTCTGGTGAAATAAAATATACAACATCAACAAGCGGCTCGAATTATCAAGCAATCGGCATTGCATCTGCAACAGAAATATTGCAAGCATTATTAGCAAATGTGCAGCACTTTTTGCAACAGCAAGATGATTCGAATATTGCGGTTGCTACCTTTGCAATGGCTGGGATTGATTCCCCAAAAGATCATGAAGTCGTATCAGCAATCATTCATAATGCTGTATCGGCATTACAATTAAAAATAGAAACGCTACTTATAGAAAATGATGCACAAGCCACTTTACTTGGTGTTACTGCTGGACAGGCAGGTGCATTACTCATTGCTGGAACAGGAGCCATTGCGTATGCATTCGATGGTATGCAAATAGTACGTGCTGGAGGCTGGGGGCATCGTGCAGGAGATGAAGGCAGTGGCTATTGGTTAGGGCAAGAGGTTATCCGAGCTATTTTCCGCATGGAAGATGGCCGCGGTGAGCCAACCATATTAAAAGATGCTGTCTATGATTTTTTACGGATCCAAGATGTTACAGAGTTAGCTTCATGGCTTTTCCGTCCATCTTACACGAACGCGCAGCTTGCAAAAATGGGAGTATTTTTGGCAGATGCCGTGACCAAAAAGGATTCATGTGCCATTCAAATATCAATGCGCGCCGCCCATGAATTAGTACTCCTTGCATGCGCTGTATTAGGGAAAGCTGGTTATCAAAGTGGAGCATTTCGCCTTTATTGTAATGGTGGTGCCATTAAGCATAATCCATTAATTTTTAAAACCTTTGTACAGGAAATGAAATCAAAATATCCGCAAATTGAAGTTTCTCTATGCCAGCATCAACCCATCCATTATCTTATAGAACGAACAAAAAGGGCCCATGACAGTTTGTAATGTCATAGGCTCTTCATGATGTTGAAAAACTATTTTGTTCAATGCAATTAAGGTGTCTATAAAATAAAGAATGACTCTTCTACAAAGCGAGGGGTTGATTTCCGTTCCGACTGGGCGCTTTGCCGCTGACGCTTCGCTCCGCTGCAGGGTCTCGGGCCAACAGATGTCTTTTGCGCGAAAGCGTAGTGCTAACGTAGCGGCAGCAGCACCGATGTTGGTCACGAAGGCGTTATCATAGGATGTGATGATTTTAGCCTTCGTTCCTCTATTGCTGATCCCCAAGGAGTCGCCCAGTCTCCACTCCAATCAACTTATCCACATGACATACGTTTTAACAAAAATGACATCCAACTTTTTAGTTTGGGCGGTACCTTTCAGGAGTTATCGCCCAACTTTTAAATTTTATCTACCAACTTTCATGTTTTATCTACCAACTTCTGAATTTTATCGACCAACTTTCACGTTTTATCACCTAACTTTTAATTTTTATCAACATCCACCTTCCGAAGAGCAAAAAGGATTCACACACAAAACTGTGCGTGAATCCCTTTACTTTATCAAATAGCGTTCTTTCTTAATTGCACAAATTAAAAATTCTACGCTATCATTGATTGGAGTGCGAGACAGACGAGACCCTGAGGCCAACACGATGTTGGTCACGAAGGCATTGTCACAGGACGTGACACACTTAGCCTTCGTTCTTTTTGCGGAGGAAGCGGCTCGACGCTCGCCCGCAGGAAGCTTTGCTCTGTGCGAAAGCGTAGCGACAGCTACAAAGCGAGTAACCCGTAGCGGAGATCAGAGCCTTCAAATAAATTATATCGCTTCTATTTCGTTGATAAAGTTAAAGCGGCATTTTTTTCAGTTCATTCGTCGTGAAATATAAATAGCTATCCTGCACAAACAAATCCTTCGTTTCTTCCCTATTTAATATTTTTTCCCCGCTTCCATCCGGACGAATTTTCGTTAAATACGCTCCGTGTGAATAATTACTAAAATATAACCAGCCATCTGCATAAACGATATACTGTGCACGTGAATTAGAGACTCGTTTCGATTTCCCTGTTTTTACATCAAGCACGTACAATTTATTATCATCAGAGATATTACTATAAAATATTTGTTGCCCTACCTGTGTAGCGAAATCTATATTGTGAAAGTAGTTATACATTGTACTTGTAGCCTTCGGGTAGTCCTTAGCAATCCACGTATGATCTTTTGCCATCGTTCTATCATCCACTAAGAAATATTGATAGCGAACCGCCCCTTTACGATCAGGCACCGGGTCATTCCATGTTGTATCGAGGTGATACCATCGACCATCCAGTTTTACTAAATTCCAAGCATGTCCTTCCTGTCCGACATAGCCCACTATATATTTTGTTTCTATACCTAGCTTTTGTAACATCGAATGAGCCAGTAATGCATAGCCCTGACAAACGCCACCATGTTCTGCAAGCACTGTATAAGCGCTATGTGGACTTGAATTCGTTTGATCCGTATAGGCGGTATTGGTTACAATATAATCATTAACAGCCCTAACCTTTTCAACATCACTTAATGATTTTTTATTGATAGAGGCTACAATCTCTTGCACATTCATGCCAACGAATGCTGCCTGCTCTGGTGTCATTAAATAACTTTGCTCCCCAAATATTTTGGCCGTTGTTCTTCCATATTCGAAACGAATTGAATGTTTACTAATATGTCCATATACATAATCATCTCGTTTTATAGCATTTTCATAGGCTTCTTCCACTAGCTGTTCAATCCGTTTTGTATCGCCTTTATATTTAATCTCAAAATTAGGTGAAAAACTACTGTAGTACGCATACATCGCGTCAGCCATTTCCTTTGCATTTGTTACAACTAACTTTGCTTCAGGCTTTTTGGCTAAAGGAGCTGTAGCGGCTACCCCTTCTTCAGAACTTTCTTCTATAGGTGTGGCCGTTTCAATGGAGGTATTCTCTGAAAGCTTTGCAGTAACGTCTATGATTTTTTCCTTTGTCGAAAGAAGCATCGTTTCTATTTCATCATTATTTGCCCAAGTGATCACTTGTTGTACAACTGCTTTACCAGCCGTATAAATAGGGTCAATAAAAATAATGATCATTACGATAATAGCTAGTTTTTTCCACAAAATCCTCACCTCCAACCGTGTTCCTGTTTTCATTATATACAAAAAAAGCACAAAGAACTCACTTAGAAGTCCTTTTGTGCTTTCATTTTTTAATAGATAGGGATATTTGAATCTTATTTTATTTTAAGCTTCTGATCTTTCCCCTTAACACTATAAACTAAATACTTATCATTAATTCTTAAATCAGTAACCGCTTGCTTCACTAGCACCTCAGTTTTTAATGTTTTAAGATTTAATTTTGTTAAATAACCACTATTGCTGTAATCACTGAAATATAAAAAGTTATCCGCTCCTGTAATATACAAGGCACGCTTATCAATGACCTTTGTTTTCTTACCAGTTGCTAAATCAAGCTTATACAATTTATCTTTATCTGCCTTATTACTAAAATACAATGTTTTATTAACCTGATGGGCAAAATGGACATTTTGCATATAGCTATATTTTGTACTTGTTGCAGCAGGATAATTCGAGGCGATCCATTTATGATCTTTCTTAAGCTGTGCATCTGTTACTAAGAAATAATCGTACGAAGAAGTGCCAAAACGATTTGGTAATGGATCATTCCATGTTGTATCTAAATGATACCATTTACCATCCACCTTTACTAAATTCCATGCATGTACCTCGTTACCATTAACTTTTCCAACAACATACTTTACATCGAATCCAACTTGTTTCAACATTTTATAAGTTGTTAACGCGTAGCCCTGACATACTGCTTGTCCTTCCATTAACAATGCGTAAGCACTATGGGAACTAGCCTTTGTTTTAGTACCATATGTAGTATTTGACACAATATAATCATTAATCGCTTTTACTTTTTCGAATTCGGTCATAGAAGGTTTAATAATCGTTTTTACTATTTGATCAACCTTTTTTTGTACGGCTACTTCTTGTGTTTGGTTTGTCAAATATTTCACATTAAACTTTACATTGCCTGTTGAGTCTGTAGAAATAGATGTACTTTCCATATGCTCACTCGCATAGACTGCTTGCCCCTTTGCTTTTTCAAAGGACTCCATAAGTTTCTTTTTAAAATCAGTCATTGGTCCACTATATGTAATTTTAATTTCCGGAGCAAAATTATTTAATTGCTTCACGATTTCTGCTGTGAATTGATCCCAAGTAGATACTTTCGTATTAGCTACTACATGATAAGCAATCGCTGAGGAAGTATTTACTGAACGAGTATCTGCATTTTGAGCATAAGCTGCTGTTGGGCTTAACATCAGTAATGCGGCACCGCTTATTATCCATCTTTTCACAATAAATCACCTTACCATTTGTTATATTCTTGTAATTAGAATAACAAAGGAAAGGACTATAAATCTATCGGACAAGTTCACTAACTGTGACTTTTAACCATTTATGCAAAACACAATGCATAGGCACAAAATCCCATTTATAAAATATAAGTATCGAATCGAACTATATATTTGCAAAAAAATGAAAACCCACTTATTTAAAAGTGGATTTTCTATAGATAGACTTCTCTTTTTTTAACGGCTTTTTACGACTAAATTTACTGCTTCTTGAATCGCTTCATTCATTTTCTCGCCATCGCCTTCAGCATTTTGTACACATTCTAAAAGATTCGTACTTACAATGACACCAACTGTACGATCTACTGCTGAACGTACTGCAGATAATTGAGTAATGACTGCCTTACAGTCCTTTCCCTCTTCCATCATTTTCAAAATTCCACGTAGCTGACCTTCCATTCGTTTTACACGGTTTTTTACTTGATCTGAATATTCCATCATTATCATTGCTCCTTCTTTCCATACTCGCTACGTTCTTGAGTAATTATTATTCTTTATCTAGCACATTATTTCAAACATTTATGCCTCGCCATAATTGCGTCCGGAGGCTTTAACGTATTCGTTATTTTTTCCTTGGTTTTAAATAATTCATAAGCATTTTCGCAATAATTGACCCTGCATTTGTTATTTCATCATACTGTATAACTGTATTTTTCTTTATTCGTAACTGACCTATCTCTACTTCAAAAATGGGACACTTTCTTTTAAGCGCAGCAACCAACATATTCGTGTCATAGTCATATCTTTCACCTTTTACTTTTATTAGCCATGGTAGCTCATTAAAAGAAATAAACCGTAAACCTGTTTGTGTATCCATTAGTTTTCTATGATAGAGGATTTCAAAAAACAAACTTGTTGCACTGTTACCCCAATATGATAAAAACGTGCTGTCTGCTGAATGAAAGTTTCGTACACCTAACACAATTCCTTCAGAAAATACCTTTGTCATTGTTAAAACTAGCGTTACATCTTGTAAAGTATGCTGTCTATGAGCGCCTACTGTAATGACACCTTGAAATTTCTCCTTTTGAGCCATTACATAGTCAAAGGCTGTTTTTAGTGCGCCTCCCTTACCAATATTATTGCTATGCTCTAGCACTCGACAGCAGTCAATCTTTTTCAACTCCTCAAAAACAACTGTATATTTTGGATCGCTGCCATCATTGACAATAATAACTTGGCTAATGGTAGTGGCTAATAATTGATGGACATAGGTTATAAGTGACTGTTGTGGATTATATGCTGGTATAATTGCTGCAATATTTTTCATTATTTTTATCCCCCGGATAACATAAAACTTTGGCATATGCACTTTTTAGTAATTGCTACCTCGAATTTCTACAAATCTCCTTATACCACATAGTATCACGTAACGCGGACAATTCAACAATAACGCTATTTTCCCGATATATGAAAAAAGAAGACATCAATCCCGATTTCGAGGATGAGAAGAAAAAGAGAAACTTTATGAGAGAGGTGAGTTCTATCGTCATACAATATGAAATTCTCCAAGATCAATGTAAGAAATTAAAAGCTTTGAGCTTCATTGAACTGGCAAAAAATTTACAGAATGCTAGCGAGCTTGCCATTGCAAAGCCAGCTCTATCTCTACAAAACTCACTCCTTGTACTGGAGAAAATTTTATATGAGCTTTATAAGTTGCAAATGCATTCCGAACCGAAACTAAAAAATATTCGATCATTACTTAATGATCGTAGCTTTGTTGCAAAAATTCATCCACGTCGTATCTATTTATTAATGAATCTTGTAAGTAAAATGACTTCTAGTAATAGTAGTGAAGTTGTGGAAGTAAAGGCAGCAAAAATTGTTCTCGATTATATAAGTGATATTGTAGAATGGTTTATCGAACGCTATGACCGTAGCTTAAAGGAAAAATTGATTCGCAAAGGCTCCCACTTCGAAGATATGACTTCAGTTTTTGATATAAATATGCTACTTCAAAATGACCAGTCAACCGAGGCCTATAAAAGTGCTGCCCATTGGTTTGAGCTTGCCGCAAAACAAGGGAATGCAAGTGCTCAATATAATTTAGGTGCTCTTTATAATCAAGGACGTGGTGTTAAGAAAGATTATGCAGTTGCAAAAATGTGGTATGAACGCGCTGCTGCGCAAAATGATGGAAATGCGCTTTATAGCTTAGGCGTGCTCTATCATTTAGGTCATGGTGTTGTACAAAATTATGAGGAAGCCGCTAAATATTATATAGCTGCTGCCCATTTAGAGAACGCAGATGCTCAGTACAATCTAGGTGTCCTATATAATCAAGGGCTTGGTATGCCACTAAATTTTACTGAGGCTGCAAAATGGTATATGCTAGCGGCGAATCAAGGCAATACAAGCGCCCAAAATAATCTTGGATTCCTTTATCATAACGGAACTGGCGTTGAGCAAAGCTATGAGGAATCTATAGCTTATTTTGAAATGGCTGCATTAGCGGGAGATGCAAGTGCTCAATATAATCTTGGTTATATGTATCTTAAAGGCCGCGGCATCTTGCAAGATTTTGAAGAAGCTGCAAGTTGGTTCCATTTAGCTGCTCTTCAAGACCATACAAATGCAGAATTTCAATTGGCCATGCTATATAACACTGGACAAGGTATTCCTCAGGATCACCTAGAGGCTATAAAATGGTTTAAGCTCGCAGCACACAAAGGACACTTAAATGCTCAGTACTGTCTCGGTATGCTCTATGTTAAAGAAAACGATATAACTTTAGCTGAAAAATGGTTACAGTTAGCCGCTACCAAGGGACATATTAGCGCAGGCTTTGAACTTGGACGTATTTTTGTATACCATCTTCGGCAACCTGAGAAAGCCCTTCCTCACTTCAAAGCGGCCGCTGAAAAGGGTTATGCTAATGCTCAGTACGAGCTCGGATTATTATATGAAGCTGAATTGAATTATGTCGAAGCAGTAAAATGGTGGAGAGCTGCTACTGATCAGTCCCATATTCAGGCTGAATATCAATTAGGGTTATTATATGAGCACGGATTGGGGCTCGAACAGGACTTAGAAGAGGCACGGCGCTGCTACCGGTTAGCAGCCATCCAAGGACATTCAGGTGCTCAATATCAACTCGGTAATTTATTTGATAAGGGCAAAGGTGTCCATCAGGATTATACTGAGGCTGCAAAATGGATTGAACAAGCTGCCGCTACAGGACATCCCAAAGCACAATATCAATTAGCCCAAATGCACAGTCATGGACAAGGGGTGCCGAAGGATTTTAAGAAGGCTGCCCAACTGTATCGACTGGCTGCCAATCAAGGGCATCAAAAAGCACAATTCCAGCTTGGTATGCTTTACAAAAAAGGACACGGTGTTGCTCAGGATTATACTGAGGCAACAAAATGGCTTAAAAAGTCTCTTGAAAATTTAAAATAAAGGGCTTATTAGCCTAACGTGAGGTTGATTTCCGTTCCGGCTGGGCGCTTTCCTGGGGGCGTCCGATGAGCCGCTTCACTCGCTTTGCTCGCTCCAGGGTCTCGGGCCAATAGGATGTTGGTCACGAAGGCGTTATCACAGGACGTGATGCTTTTAGCCTTCGTTCCTCTATATCGCTGATCCCCAAGGAGTCGCCCAACCTCCACTCCAATCAACTTATGTATGACATATGTTTTAACAAAAGTCATCCCTAACTTTTAGTAATGAACCGAATAAAGCTATTTTTCCTAAAAAATACCGTGTCACCCCATAACGACAGTGACACGGTATTTTCTAGTTTTTCATTTCTTTGTTTGATTCACCATAAATGTTACAACGATGAATAAAGCAAAGCTAATTAATAGTGTTGTTCCACCTACTATAAAGAAGATCATTGTGAACGTACTACTAAATTAAATGGATTTAAATTGTAGAACCACATACAGGCGTATACCCCATTTTTGTTCAATAAGATAACCCCCTAAACTTTTATAACTTAGTCAGCAGTTTATCCCGTGAACATGAACTTTCATAAACTCCTCATTACAGTTTTGGTAAGTGAACACGGACCTTTGTGCCAGCATTCATAACACTGTCCATATGAACCGATCCTCCATGTAGCTCAGCAATTTGCTTCACAATGGCTAGTCCAAGCCCGGTACCTTGCTTAGTTCTAGACGTATCCACTCGATAAAAGCGCTCAAATACCTTTAGTAGTTGTTCAGCGGTCATTCCTATGCCACTATCTTCAAAGAGCACTTCAACTGAAGTTGAGGATTCTTGCAAATGAATATGAATTTCTCCACCTTCGACATTATATTTAATGGCATTCGTCAATAAATTATCCCAAACATTTTGTAATAGCCCTGCATCACCATCATATGTTACTGGTTCAAGCTGATACGATAATTGTACATTAGCTTCTTCAAGCTGCCAGCGATACTTTCTTACGGTTTCCTTTAATTGCTCATCTAAACGATAAGGTTCACACTTTAGCAACCTTGTAGATTGATCGAGTGACGTTAGTAATAGTAATTGCTTCGTTAATGTCGACAGACGCTTCGTTTCTAGCTCAATAATCGTTGTATATTCCTGCCTTTCCATATCGGTCAGCAAGGGATTCTTTAGTAAATCTACATAGCCTTGAATATTCAACAATGGCGACTGAAAATCATGAGACACATTACTAATAAACTCTTTACGCATTCGATCATTTTCTTGTAATTTTTCTGTCATAACATTAAAGCTAACCGCTAATTGTCCAATCTCATCTGCTCGATCTATATCTAGTAGCGTATCGAATTTTTCATGTGCAAGCTGATTAGTTGCTTCTGTTAGTTGTGTAATAGGGCGAATTAAAGCCTTAGCAAAAAGTAGCATTGCCAATAGACTAAGTACTGTCATCGCAAGAATAAGTCCACCAAGTATCGTATGTACCTCAGAAAACAACAAGCGAATATCTGGCCTAATAAACAGCGCATACTGCTTATTTTCATAAGTGAATGGCACACCTATCGTATTAATTAACTCATTCGCAAAAAAGCCTGTTACAAAAGTTTCTTTAGGGAAATTACGCATACCATGATAAATTTCTCCGTTTAAGACATGCTTGACTGTATTGGACGATAGCGTTTTATCACGATACTCACCACCGTAGAAATGTCCTTCATTATCAGTTGTTGCATAAATTTGATAACCTATTTCACCGAGAGTCGTTAAATAATTATTTAAATCGTCAGGCTTAGACGATTCAATGTATGTCGCAATATCTTGCGCAATCTTCACATTTTTAGCATCATTTTTTTCCTTCACAACTTGATGATAATAAATATTCGTCGCTAAAAAGCCGATACACAAGCTACCAATCATAACGAGTATCGTCGTGACAACAAATTTACTATATAACGTTTTCATCATGTAATAACCTCAAGCTTATAGCCAACGCCGCGCACCGTTGTAATCTCAACACCTGTTTCATAACGATGCAGACGCTCACGAATCCGCTTCACATGTGTAGTTAAAGTCTGTTCATCTCCATCGTAGTCATAGCCCCACACTTGTTCCATAATAAAGCTACGTGTAAACACCTGATTCGGGCGAGATGCTAGTAATGCCAATAGTTCAAATTCCTTTAAAGGTAAAACAAGTGTATCTTCCCCAATGACAACTTCAAAGCTTCGACGATCAATCACGATCCTGCCTACCTGGATGGTTACCTGATTTTTCTTATCTAATCTACGCAATATCGCGGCTATGCGGAACAGCAATTCTTTAGGTTCAAAAGGCTTCACAACATAGTCATCTGAGCCTGCCAAAAATCCTCGTTCCTTGTCTTCAAGCTCGCCTTTTGCTGTTAATAACAATACAGGTATATCGTAATCCGTGCTCAATGTCTTGGTTAATGTAAAACCATCCATTCCCGGCATCATAATATCTACAACAGCCAAATCAGGCAAGTTTCCTTCAAGTAATTTCAGGGCCTGTTGTCCGTTTTCCGCCTGTATTACCTGATAGCCCTCTCTTGTCAGATAAATATCCACTAGCTGTAAAATATGTACATCATCATCTACAACGAGAATTTTCATTCAGGTTTACCTCCATCCAACTTGTTTCCGGTCACTACTTTAACAAAAAATCCGCCCCATTCACGGACGATCTGCAAGTCTTGCAATGATCGCTTACAGGAATGTAACGAATTTTTAATAACTCCATGTTTATATTATAACGAAAAAAAAGAAATCAATAGCAATATAAATAACGGCAAGCCAATTACGATATAGCCTCGTGGATTTGCAAAATTCATCGTCCAACCGACCCCAAAGCGTTTCTCTACAAAAACGGAAGGATCTTGACGATTTATATAAATTAATCCGCCCTTCCAATAGCGGTCCTCATCAACATCCATTACTTCTGAAACCACATTGTCTCCATAGTTCACCCTCAGCTTACGTTTTTTCCATGCGTAAATAAGGACTGATCCAATAACAAGCAATAAGAACAAAATAAATACCGGTAATAGTCTTTTTCCTGTAGTCATTGAAGGATAGATATTGCTTAGCTGTAATACTGTAAATAATATAGTAAAAGCATAGCTTAATAACATAATGCTCCAGCTCATATACTTTCGACTTTTTAGCTGATCTTCCAATGATTCTTCCTTACGATTAACAGCCAACTTGATTGCTGAACGCTTTATAGAATCTACACTTCCCCACATCATACATTGCATCATCAGCATAACAAGCGGCAGTGAAACCGCAGTAAAATATGTTTTGCTTCTCCAAGAATCCGCTTCACCGTTAGGTCCCCAGTGCACAGCAATATGATCCGGTATTTGGTCATAATGGAGGAAAGTAAAGATAATTAAAAACACCGTAACGCCAAAAGGGATTACATAGAACGGCCACGGAAGCATTTCATCACGACTACGCGCCGTTAAGTCAACTGCACGCACTTGTTTGATAGTCAAACCCCATTGCTCTTCCTTTTTGAGTTTGGAAACCTTTTGGTGGTTTATCCAATATAAGGTCATGCTGATTGCAAGCATTGCAAATAAGCAGCTAAGTAGTAAAATACTTTGCGCGAACTCAGATAGTGCAAAGTATTCATAGCTAACGATCATTACCATGAATAACACAATACCAGAAATTCCAACGATTTGAGCATAATGCTTTTTCATCCTACGTAATGCCAGATGTTTTACATTTTGTTCAGGTATAGTAACGCCAAAAATGATTGTCTCGCGTACTATATACGGAACAAATACTTGTAGAGCTAAAGTTATGATGTAGACAGTTGAAAAAACGAAAAGTAGCATGTGCTACACCCCTTCTACAGGTATTTGTAAATCGGAAAAAACCTTTTTCATCATGTGCTCGATTTGCTCAACTGTTGCGCCGAGCACCATTCCTTCTACCACAACAGGCTTTAAGTTTTTTTCAATTTGTTGTAATTGTTCAGGAGTTAACGATCGCTCCTCTGTTGAACGAATAATAGCACCTGATTTGGCTCTAATTGTGATGATTCCTTTTTCCTCTAACTCATGATAGCTTTTATTAACCGTGTGCATATTTACACCCAGATCAGCAGCTAAATTACGTACAGATGGTAGAGTATCTCCAGGTTTCATTTCACCTCTTGCAATTCCCTCCATAATTTGTCGTGTTACCTGTTCATAAATTGGTACATCAGATTGTGGCTCTATTTGTATAAACATTCATATCATCTCCGTGATTGTTATATAAACAATATAACAAATAATCATTCTTTGTGCATAAAGAAAGAGATTGAATGTATGAACAATAGAAAAAGGAAATGTCTCAAGTTTAAATCGAGACATCCCCTTTTAACTGTAGTTATTTCTGAACTAATAATAAGATAAAAAAACACCTTACAAGCTCCCCATCTAAGCTCGTAAGGCATCTTTCACCCCATATAAATCTCTTTACTCTTATTAATAGACCCCTTTTTGTCACCGCGCTCACTTTTCTGTACTCGAACGGGGGAACAGACCCCGCTCGTACTTAGGGGAATAAGGTGGACTCCATTCGAGTTTAGTCCACAGCACTTTAGGAAAGTTTAGATATGTTCAATTAGTAGATTCGTATCTTAAACTAATTATGCCTCAGCAGCAAGTTAAGCTAATTTTTCGTAACCTGGAAGTGTCAAGAATTCCACAAATTCGTCTTGTTCAATTAAAGATTTAAACAGCTCAGCAGCTTCTTCATAGCGACCACTGTTATAGGCTTGTTCCCCAACAGCCTCTTTAATTTTCATAAGCTCTTCCTCCAGGATGTCTAGTACAAAGGACAATGTAATACCACGACCATCATCCAAGATACCTTTAGGGTGTCGAATCCATTGCCACACTTGCGTACGAGAGATTTCGGCCGTTGCAGCATCCTCCATTAAGTTGTTAATCGGTGCTGCTCCGTTGCCTCGTAGCCAAGAAGCAATGTACTGAACCCCTACACTACAGTTAATACGAAGACCTTCAAGCGTAATTGTCCCTTCTGGAACAGCTACTAAATCTTCCGCTATAACATTTACATCTTCACGCTTTTTATGGATTTGGTTTGGTGTCGTCATAATCGCATCAAACTGCTCCATTGCAGTTGCAACCATACCCGGGTGTGCTACCCAAGTACCATCATGGCCATCTGTTGCCTCGCGACGTTTATCTTCTGCAACCTTTGCAAACGCTACTGCATTTGCATCATCATCCCCTTTAACAGGGATTTGCGCTGCCATACCGCCCATCGCAGGAGCATTTCGTTTATGACATGTTTGAATACATAAAGACGTATATGCCTTCATGAATGGTACAGTCATTGTTACTTGCCCACGGTCTGGTAAAATTACATCCGGTTGATTGCGGAGACGTTTGATATAGCTGAAAATGTAATCCCAACGTCCACAATTTAGACCTGCTGAATGTTCACGCAGTTCATATAAAATTTCATCCATTTCAAATGCTGCTAAAATTGTTTCGATTAATACAGTAGCCTTAATTGTCCCTTGTGGAATCCCAATATAATCTTGTGCAAACACAAAGACATCATTCCATAAGCGTGCCTCCAAATGGCTTTCAAGCTTCGGTAGATAGAAATAAGGCCCCGTACCTTGTGCCAATGCATTTTTAGCATTGTGGAATAAATACAGACCGAAATCAAAGAAACTACCAGAGATCGGTTCGCCATCCACTAGTACATGCTTTTCAAGTAAATGAAGACCACGTGGACGAACTAATAACACAGCTGTGTTGTCGTTTAATTTATACGTTTTACCATTTGATGCTTGTGTAAATTCAATTGTCTTATTAATAGCATCACGCATATTAATTTGACCGCCAATCATGTTTTCCCATGTCGGAGCAGATGCATCCTCAAAGCATGCCATAAACATTCTTGCGCCAGAGTTTAATGCATTAATAACCATTTTACGGTCCACAGGTCCTGTAATTTCTACACGGCGGTCTTGCAAATCTTCTGGAAGTGGTGCAATTGTCCAATCTCCCTCACGGATATGCTTTGTTTCTGGTAAGAAGTCGAGTTTCTCACCTGCATCAAGTTGCTTTTGGCGTTCTTGACGAGTCTCTAACAGCTCTTTTCGACGAGCATCGAATTTTTCATGCAGGGCAAGAACAAACTCAAGGGCTTCTGGTGTTAAAATTTCTTTTGTTTGCTCGTTTTGTTCCCCAACAATTTTAAGCTTACCTGTTGTTGCTTGTTCCATTAGTTGTTTCCCCCACCTTTGCGATTTTAAGTAGTCATCCCCCGCTTTAGGAGGAGCGAGGGAGACTGATCTATGATTATGAATTTAGGAATACGCGTACTTTATGAAACTTTATACGAATTGCTCTGTTTCTGTAGAACCAGCCATCGCTGTTGTAGAAGAAGTACCACCAGAGATAACTTGAGATACATCATCAAAGTAACCAGTACCTACTTCACGCTGGTGACGTGTAGCTGTATAGCCTTTTGATTCTGATGCAAACTCAGCTTGTTGTAGCTTAGAATATGCAGCCATCCCATTGTCTTTATAATCATGTGCAAGCTCAAACATTGAGTGGTTTAATGCGTGGAAACCAGCTAATGTTACGAATTGGAATTTATAACCCAATTTACCTAGCTCACGTTGATACTCTGCGATTTCTTCTTCTGATAAATTTGCTTTCCAGTTGAATGAAGGTGAGCAGTTGTATGCTAGCAATTTACCTGGGAATTTAGCATGAATAGCTGCCGCAAATTCACGAGCTTCCTCAAGAGATGGTTTAGAAGTTTCACACCAAATTAGATCCGCATATGGTGCGTATGCTAAACCACGAGCAATCGCTTGTTTGATGCCTGGTTTTGTACGGAAGAAGCCTTCTGGAGTACGTTCACCAGTAATGAACTCAGCATCACGTGGGTCGATATCAGATGTTACCATATCAGCAGCATCAGCATCTGTACGAGCGATTAAAATTGTCTCAACACCCATTACGTCTGTTGCAAGACGGGCAGCAATTAAGTTACGAACAGCATTTTGTGTTGGAAGTAAAACTTTACCGCCTAAGTGACCACACTTCTTCTCAGAAGCTAATTGGTCCTCTAAGTGAACACCAGCAGCTCCAGCTTCAATCATACCTTTTACAAGCTCAAATACATTTAGAGGACCACCGAAGCCAGCCTCAGCATCTGCAACGATTGGAGCAAACCAATCAAACTGATCAACACGTCCCTCTGCATGATCAATTTGATCTGCACGTTGTAAAGCTTGATTAATACGCTTAACTACTGCTGGTACAGAGTTTGCTGGATATAAGGATTGGTCAGGGTACATTTGACCAGAAAGGTTAGCATCAGCAGCTACTTGCCAGCCTGATAAGTAAATTGCTTTTAGTCCTGCTTTTACCTGCTGTACCGCTTGATTACCAGTTAATGCACCTAATGCATTAATGAACGGTTCTTCGTGTAAAGAGTTCCAAAGTCGAGCCGCACCTTTAGTTGCTAAAGTTTGTTCAAGTACAACAGATCCCTGTAGCTTAACAACCTCTTCAGCTGAATATGCGCGTTCAATACCAGCCCAGCGAGGGTTCTCTGCCCATTGTTTTTCTAATGCTTGGATTTTTTCTTGACGTGTTGACATATTGAAATTCCACCTTCCCCTTTGTATACAATATACTCTGTTAAAAAACTTTTAATCTACTGTTCCATAACAGGTTTATTTGTTATAAATTAATATATAACAGTACATCTGAATTTTCATTATTTTTAGATAAAATACCAAATTTTAATGATGAAACCGCTTTTTTTAGCGACGAAATTTGGTAAACTGTTTACAAACAAGGGGGATATTCACAATGAACAATGAGTTTAATTCTTTGCCAAAAGATATTTCACAACAGTTTATTTCAATGTTAAAAGACTGGGTTCCAGCCAATTCATCCATTGCAATTGCTGCTGAAAACTCCTATATCTATTTTCATTCTGGACATCAAAACATTAACTTGGAAATTGGCCAACAAGTACAATCGGGAAGCATTGCGGAGCAAGTACTGCGTACGAGGAAACGAACAGACGCCGTTTTAGATAATTCATTATTTGAAACACCGTATTATGGGATAGGTTACCCTATAAATATTATCGATGTGCCTGCAGCACTCGTTGTAGTCTTACCTTCAACTTTTACCGAAAAGAAACTAGAGCCTTTTCAATTTTTAACTGGAAAGAAAGAAGAAGAATGGAATCCTGTTGCAATTGAAAAAATTTCTCATATTGAAAGCCTGCAGAAAAAAACGTGGTTTTATGTGGAGGGAGAACAATTTAAAACAAGTATTACACTGAAAGAACTTCAAATGCGTCTACCGTCATCATTTATTCGCATTCATAGATCTTATATTGTTAATATTCATTTCATAAAAAAAATGGCTCGTGATCTTACTTCAAATTTTATTGTCACTCTAAAGGATGGCAGTGAGCTACCCGTTAGCCAATCTTATTTGAATAATCTTCGAAACGCTCTTGAATTCTAGATTTTCACCTTGGCGAATTGTTGTTGCTGTAACACACTGCGAACTGACAGAAAAGGCTGTCCTATACATTTGTTGTATAAGACAGCCTAAAAAAATAAAAAAGCCTGAGGAAAATACTCAGACTTTAGATTGCCTAGCGACGTCCTACTCTCACAGGGGGAAGCCCCCAACTACCATCGGCGCTAAAGAGCTTAACTTCCGTGTTCGGTATGGGAACGGGTGTGACCTCTTTGCCATCATCACTAGACATATTTAATTGAAAGAATTATTCTTTCAAAACTGGATAAACGGTGCATTGAATGTTTCAAACGTTTTGGTTAAGTCCTCGATCGATTAGTATTCGTC
>NZ_JALIRS010000021.1 GCF_023337795.1 Lysinibacillus sp. BPa_S21
AGCCAGGATCAAACTCTCCATAAAAAGAAATTTGATTAGCTCAAATTGTTTTGCTGGCATCATGTTTGATGTCCAAAATTTTGTTTCGTTCACTAACTCAAAGTTAGTTACTGAAAACTTTATTGATTACGTTTTGCTTGTTCAGTTTTCAAGGTTCATTTCGTCACTGTTTTCTCAACAGCAACTCTTATATAATATCACGCTACCAACTTGATGTCAACAACTATTTTTATTTTTTATTGTTTCGTCATTAGTTATCTTAGCGACTTGTACTATATTACACTCATAATTTTAAAAGGTCAACACTTTTTCTTAAAAAATATTAATAGTTTTTCACTCCGTCAAGAAACTTCCTATATAATGATTAAGAAAACAATCTAATATAAAACTCACAATCTGAAGATCATTTATGTCTTATTGTTATTAATCTCTATTAAATCAATTTCATAAATTATATTTTTTCAACTGCTACTATTATAGAAACTTACATTGATTATGCCGCTTGTAATAAAGCACTTAGACGGTCTACTATCAACTTGCAGACATTATAAGCAACGTCACTAATAAAATGAGATTTGGGTTTTGTTTCTGTTTTATGAGACATTGTATTAACTGAAAAATTCACCACTTCCTTATCTCTAGTGTTTGAACCCATACTAAACATAAAGAAGCAAGGAACGATGCATAAGCACATCCCTCACTCTTCACTTATTGTTTTACATAATAGTCTATTTGTTGAGCCTTCATAAAGCCTGCCTTCTCATAAACAGAAAGCGCCTTTCGATTGTCAATTTCAACATCCAGCATGACAAATTTCGCACCAATTTTGCTTGCATAATCTTTGGAAAATGAAAGCATCGCAGTACCAATTCCTTGCCCCTCACAGTTTGGATGCACTGCCAATGCTGTTACCCACTGAATTTCATTTTCTTGAGCAGTTGTCACTGTTCCAACAATTTCTCCGTCCTTACGCGCTACCCAAAGCTTTCTTCCAGTCGTTGATGTGTTAAAAGCGATTAACTCCTCAGACTCTTCAGGTAAGTCTCCAAAAGCTGCACTATAAATGGCAATCAGTTCTGCCTGTTGACCTTCATAAGGGATGATTTCGATATCATTCTTTAATTCTACTGACTCTGCTCTTGTTTCTAAAGTGGCCTCTGAAAAGCTATATGCAAAGCCCTTCTTTTCAATAAATGTGTGCCCAAAAGGTGTGCCATCTATTACTACCGCCAATTGCCCTTCTGCCCCACGCTCTTCGAGGCCGACCTGTAAAGCATCCACTAAAGCGGTTCCAATTCCCATTTGACGGTATGGAGGTGTTACAACTAAAGACCATTCATAAGTATGCAGCCCCATTAAATCTATTGCACTAGCTGCACCTACTAATACATCTTTATCGTCCTCATAAGCAAGGACCATAAAGCCCTTCGATTCAAAGGAGCTCGCCATAGGCAAACCCATAGCAGTTTCATATACACGATAATCATGTGTGGTCGCTTCTTCACACAATAATTTTAATTCATTTAATGTTTCCCCGTCTAACGGAAAAGACACTGTCATCACTGAAATATTCATCATTTACTCCGTTCTTGTATTAGACTATTGCCCCATTGTAGCAAGAAAGAAAATAAGCTGGCAACAAAATACACTAACCACTTCTAAATATTAACAATTCCACTTAATTATAGTGAAATTAAAAGGTTCTATATGATTTTTGACGGTTATAATGACCGAAAGTTACTATAATTAACAGATAAAAATCCATCCTACTACACAATTTTATTGAATCCCTATCACCATAACGTTAGGGATTTTTAAAGTATTTGATATGTCAATTGTCACTCACTACCTACTGGCATTATCCATAATTATACTATTTTTACAGACGGATTACATTTAAATTGAATTAAAATAATAGATTCCAACTAAAAAAGAGCAATTCCAATATGAAATCGCTCTTTCTTATGTTTGAGAAATGTGACTTACACCTACATCGTTACTTTCATATTACTCCTCAAGATGATGGGATGAAGATTGCAACATCTGCGCATAGATGCCACCGGACTCCATTAATTTTTGTTGAGGACCCGCTTCAACTAACTCACCTTTGTGCATAACAAGAACAATATCAGCATTATGCACTGTATTTAAACGGTGAGCAATAACAAAACTTGTGCGTCCTTGCATTAACACATCAAGAGCCTCTTGAATCGTAAGCTCCGTAACGGTATCAATACTACTTGTTGCCTCATCCAACAACAGAATTTTAGGATCTGCAATCAAGGCTCGTGCTATTGACAATAACTGCTTTTGACCTTGCGAAATTCCACCGCCATCTGCGACTAGTACTGTGTCATAGCCATCCTTTAGCGTCATAATAAAGTCATGTGCATTTGCACGCTTCGCCGCTTCCTCTATCTCTTCATCGCTAGCATTTAATCGACCGTAACGAATATTTTCACGTACAGATGCTTCAAATAAAAACGGATCCTGTAACACAAAGGCCATTTGCGAGCGCAACGCTTGTCGTTCTATTTGCTGAACATTAACACCATCAAATAAGACCTCACCCTTTGATACTTCATAAAATCTTGCAATAAGCTGTAAGATTGTTGTTTTCCCTGCTCCAGTTGCCCCAACAAGAGCTACCATTTGTCCGGGCTCTACGTTAAAATTAACGTCCTTCAAAGTGTAAGCTTTTTCTGCTTGCTCATATTTAAAGTACACATGTTGAAAGCTTACCTGTCCTAATAGCTTATGTTTTTGTGCTAAAGCCACTTCCTCTTCGGGCTGTTCATCTAGTAATGTAAATACACGCTCAGCACCAGCAACCGCTGACAGCACGGTATTAAATTGATTGGCCAAATCATTTAACGGTCGTGTAAATTGTCTTGCGTATTCTGTAAAAATAACAATTACTCCAATTGACACATGTCCATAAAAAGCCAGTACACCGCCAATACCTGCCACAATTGTAAAGCTCATATTATTTAAAAAGTTCATGACCTTCGGAATATAACCAGAGTATGTCTGTGCCCAAAAACCAGTACTTTTTAATCGTAAGCTTTTTTCGCGAAACTCCCCTTTCATGCGTTCCTCTTGTGAGAAAGCTTTCACAATTCTTTGGCCCGAAATCGTTTCTTCAATCATGCCATTCAGAGCTCCTATGGCTGCTTGCTGTTCCTTAAATAATGGTGCGGTTCTTCGTGTAATCCAACGCATCGCCCAAAACATAATCGGTATAATTGTCATCGTTAATACCGTTAGTAAAGGGCTTAAACTTAGCATGATGATCACTGTTCCTGTAAGCGTTATGACACTAGAAAACACTTGGATAAAGGAACTATTTAATGTTGAACTAACTGCTTCAATATCATTCGTCATCCTACTCATTAACTCTCCATGCTGCCGACGATCAAAAAAGGCAATCGGAAGTCTTTGGAAATGAGCAAATACACTCGTTCGTAATCTATAAATGGTTTGTTGGGCAATACCAATCATCCAAAAGTTTTGCAAAAATAATGATACTGCTAATAGAGCATAAATGCCGATTAACAGCACAATCCCCTTCTCTAGTCCTGCAAGCTCTCCATGTGTTACATACATGTCAATCATTTTTCCGATTAAATACGGTCCAAGAAGAGCCAAAATGGAACTCGCCAAGACAAGTAACAGCACAATAATGAGTAGTACACGTTGTTCATCAACGATTTTCCATAAACGAAGTAGTGTACTTTTCCAATCTGTCGCACGAGGTCCCTTCTTTTTCTTAACAGCTTGCTTTAAATCATCTTTCGTTAAAATCGGCTCATAGCCAAAAGGTTTTTGGAAAAATCCCATCATTCCTCTACCTCCTGTTGGGAGATTGCAATTTTTTTATAGAGCTCTGACGTTTGCAAAAGCTCTTCATGTGTCCCGTATGCGACTGCTTTTCCTGCATCAATAAGTAAAATGCGACTTGCCCCTTTAGCTGTCCGAATTTTTTGAGTGACCACTAGCATTGTCGCTTGTTCCTCACTCAATGCCTCCCATAATGCCTGCTCCGTTTTAACATCAAGCGCACTTGTACTATCATCTAGCATTAAGATATGCCCTTTTCTTAGTAACGCCCTTGCAATAGATAATCTTTGTTTTTGACCACCTGAAAGATTGACGCCCTTCTGACCGACTCTTGTCTCATAACCATTCGGGAAATCCTCCACAGAAGCATGGATTTGCGCTTGCATTGTAGCCTGTAGCACTGCATCCATGTCAGCCTCTGCATCACCCCAGCGAACATTATCAGCAATGCTTCCTGTAAATAATAAAGATTGTTGTGGAACATAGCCGATGATTTCTCGCAGTTCTTGTAAATCCCATTGCTGTACATCTTTCCCCTCTACTACTATTTTACCTTCTGTCACTTCGTAGAAGCGTGGAATAAGCTGTAACAGCGTTGATTTCCCCGCACCTGTTGCCCCCATAATGGCAAGCTTTTCACCAGATTTCACTCGGAAGCTTACATTGGATAGTACAGGAGTATCTCCTCCAGGATAAGTAAAGCTAACATGCTCAAAAGCTAATTCTCCAAAATTCAAGCCTTTAGACGTTTTCTCTGAAGATGATGTGAGCTCAATCTCATTCTCAGTTGAAAGGACTTCTGCCATACGCTCTGCTGAGGCTTTTGCGCGCGCATAAAAAATAATAATAAAGGCAAACATCGAAAACGAGCCTGTCATACGCATTGCATAATTGACAATAGCAACAACATCTCCAAGCGGTGTTGTACCTGAAGCTATTTGTTTTGTTCCAAACCACAGTACTGCTAATAGACTCATATTCATGATGAATAATAGTACAGGCATAATATACTCCATTGTACGTAACGCCTTTACAGTATCTATTTTTAAACGTGAGGCAACTTCATCAAAACGAGAGGATTCATATGTACCGCGTAAATAAGCTTTCACTAATCGAATAGCCTGTAAATTTTCCTGTAGGACACGATTCAAACGATCAACTCTCTTTTGCACAAGTCCAAAATAAGACACGCCTTTTGCCACCATGAAAATAAGAAAAATAAAAATAATGGGTGCGCCAATAACTAAAAACAACGCTAATTTAGCATTTACAATAAAAGCCATAACGATGCTGCCGATAACAGCAAGAGGTGCACGAAGCATAATACGTAAACTCATAAACAGCACCGTCTGAACTTGCGTCACATCATTCGTTAACCGTGTAATAAGAGAAGCTGTTGAGAATTTCTGATAAGTAGCTAATGTAAAGGATTGTATTTTTTCAAACAACGCATTTCGTAAATCATAAGAAAAACTCTGTGCTGTGTGCGATGAAAAATACGAATTTACAACACCAGCTATAAAGGCTACGAAAGATAAGCAAAGTAAAACAATGCCCCATTGCCAAATCATCTCTTGATTTTGAGCTCGTACGCCATCATCTATAATTTTAGCCATAATAAGTGGCTGAGCGAGCTCAACAAACAATTCCAACAGCATTAAACAAAACGCGATCAATGCAGTCCATTTATAAGGCTTTACATAGGAAAAAATTTCTTTCATACTCTCCCCCTCTTCTCAATCAATTATGTCTCTGCTAAATTCGTCCGGAATCAGCTTTGTGTGTTGACCTGCAAAATGTGTTTTGAACGAAAGCGCAGTGCTAACGCAGCGTCAGGTACAGGTGTTGGGGCACCCTCTGAAAGAAGGCAAGGAGTTCCATAAAATTCAAACATAGTAAAGAACTCCTGCGCAGATAGTATTTTTATGCTTTCTCCTCACCTATAGAAAGCCATTACACAAGCAAGCATAACAAACACACCTACTTATTGCCAAAAACCTAGCGATGTATCAAATATGATAACTGAAATAACTATGGCCGTCAGCGGTCTAGAAACAATACTAGTCTCACCAGTAAGTACATCCGATTCTTTTATCGAATGTGCAAGAAACAATGTGCAAAAAGCAAATAGACCAAAGCAATTCCTAAATAAGGCTTTGCTACTAACTAAAAAATAGTCAAATGAAGCGTTCGTTAGTAGGAGGAAAAGACCTATAGGTGTACCAATAATCCCTATCACTTGATATTTCGGTTGCAATTTCTATAAACTAAGAGAGACATAAGCAACAACAACTAGCGGTGCTAGAAACATAGTTTTTGTTTTCAACTGCCGAAAAAATCTTTTGCCAGATAACAATCAATATGTAAATAATCATATATCTGCAAGCAATACACGAATTGTTACCATAAAGGAACCTCTCTATAGCGCATGGTGGAGAAACCACTCTATTAAAGGCTTGGTTGCTCCCCATAACATCGTACCGAGACGATAAAATACTATTCTTTTTAACCTTTCTATACAATTCTTGCTCCCTATATATATACTAAAAAATGGTATATTTCTTCAATTCTTTCCTTATTTTTCGCTAGAAAAGTCCCAAAACTTTTCATTATCAAATATTTACAATCATATTCATAATGACTAATTCCTGATAATTAACTATAATAATAGTATATATAGATTACTCAAGGAGATCGAATAATCATGAGTCATATGCATAAATCATTTACGATCGATGAACATTATTTAAATTCACTTCCTTTTCCTGCTATTGTCATGAATCAAGATGGACAAGTGATAAATTTGGGAAAGCTTGCTGAACAGCTATTTGGTTTTTCAGTTACTACTATTAAAGAACATACCACTTTATTCATTCATGAAAATTTACTACGTCAGCTTTCATTAGAAACCTTTCAAGCCATTTTACAAAATGATGACAGTACGTATATCAATCAAATTCAACTGAAAACGTATACAAATGAAGAAATTACAACAGCGCTACTAGCAAAACCATTTACTGAACAAGGAGAGCATTTCATTCTTATGATGTTTATGCTACCAGAGCTAATGATTAGCTCTGTTTCTAGTAGTAGCACTCTAGTAGACTTAAAACAGGGATTAGACTCGACATTTATGACTGTAACCCTTGATCATGATGGGTTCATTTTAGAATGTAATGCTGAATTTCTAAAAACTAGTCAATGGACACCAAAACGCGTTATTGGTAAAACGTTTTGGCAGCTATTCCCTGATAATAAAGAAAGTGAAAAAATCACGAATACCATCTGGCGGAATTTAAACAGTGGCCAAACGTGGCAAGGTGAAGTAGAAAAAATCACAAAAACAGGTCAGTCTTATTGGGTGCTACTAACAGCTATCCCAACATTTAATATCGAAACAAACGAGCAACAATTTTTTTTAATAGAAAAGGATATTACGAAATCCAAGACAATACAACACCAGCTTGAAAAAATCGCTTATATCGATACAGAAACGGGTCTTATGAATGCACATCGACTCGAAAAAGTGATTTCCACTATGATTGAGGAAGAAAGAAACTTTTCTTTTGTCTATTTAAGTATTGATAAATTTTATACATTAAAAGAGTTACATGATCAGCAAATCGATCAAAGTCTTATTGTAGAGTTTACAAATCGTATAAAAATGTATTTCCAAGATAGCACCATGGCACGTATTAACGAAAATGATTTTGTCGTGATTACACCATTAAGTGAATGGTTTATTCAAGGCTTCCTGTCTTATTTACAACAGCATCCAATTTATAGCAGTAATGTTGCTGTCCCTATTTCTATTAGTGGCGGAATTACACGTTATCCAGAGGATCAAACTACATTCTCCCAACTAATGAAAGCTTCCATTGCTACTATTACAACTGTCCGTGAAGCAGGTGGCGATAGAATCGTCTCATTATCCAAAGCAACACATAAGGCATTGAATCGTAAAGCTTTAATTGAAAAACGTTTACTTCAGGCTCTTGACCAAAAAAATCTAAAGGTTCTCTATCAGCCGCAAATTGATGTTAACACAGGTAAAATCACAGCTGTAGAAGCACTGGTTCGTTGGGAAGATGAAGTAATAGGCGTTGTTTCACCAGATGAGCTTATTCCAATTGCTGAGGAAACTGGTCTTATTAATAATATCGGCTCCTTTATGCTAGAAAAAGCTTGTGAACAGGCACTAATCTGGAAAAAAGCTGGCCTTGATTTAAAAGTATCCATTAACTCTTCTGTACGCGAATTCCGTGATAAAAACATGGCAAAGTCAATCCTTGGAACTTTGGCAAAAACCGGCTGTCCTGCAAGCCTAATTCAAATCGAAATTACCGAGAAATTTGCCCTTGAAGCAGAAGCTGCTACCTTTATCACACAGCAAATGCGTAAACTTGAAAATGAAGGCATTGCCTTTATACTAGATGATTTCGGTACCGGGTATGGTTCATTTAGATATATGCAAATTCTACCGATAGATACATTGAAAATCGATAAGGCATTTACAAGTTCTTTATTAAAATCTGAAAAAACCCAAAAGCTAATGAACGGTATGGTGCAACTCGGAAAATCTATGGAACTTAAAGTTGTAGCAGAAGGTGTCGAAACGGCTGAACAAGCAGACCTATTGATTTCTTATGGCTGTGATGCGATTCAAGGTTACTATATTAGTAAACCAGTTTCTGCTGAAGAGATTGAAGCACTACTAGTTAAATAGTTCATTTAAAAAAGGAGGCTACGTTTAAAACGTTACCTCCTTTTTGTAGTTAAAAAAATATTTTGGCTCTTTGGCTGGATTTCCGTTCCGGCTGAGCGCTTCTCCGGGGCGTCCAACCTCCACTTATGTGCGAAAATTTTTTTACATTATAAAAGAGGTTACATTTGAATATAACCTCCTTCCTTACATTTATTCCATCCGCCAAACTCACGATGTAGCGTCTTATTTCTTATAAACTTTTCGGATTGTCGCCTTACTGCTACGTACAGAACGGAAAATGAGCTGTATAAGAACCTCTGCGAATACAAGTCCTATAACGATGGCACCTGTTACTAAAAATGCTTTCAATCCATACTGTAGCCCTTGTATATAATCATCTTCTACAATATTTCTCATTGCATTATAAGCCATCCCACCCGGGACTAGTGGGATAATACCGCCAACAATAAAAATAATCATTGGCATTTTGAAGCGTCGAGCATACAAATGGGCAACGATAGCAATAACGAAAGAGCTAAAGAATGAGGCATATACTATATCCATGCCATGCTCTGCTAGGACGAAGTAAATCATCCAGCCTATTACTCCAACAAAGCCACAATATATTAAGGTTTTTCTAGGTACATTAAAAATAATTGCGATACCCGCCGTCGCAAAAAAGCTAAGAATCAACTGTGTGATATAGTCCATGTCGTCTGCCTCCTAAAACGATAGGGTAACGGCAATAGCTGCGCCGATTGCAAAAGCTGTTAAAAAGGCCTCTACGCCCTTCGCCATCCCTGACATAAAATGACCTGCTATTAAATCCCGAACTGCATTCGTAATCAAAATACCTGGTACTAGTGGCATAACGGAGCTAATAACAATCTTATCTATTTCTGTACCATGGCCGTATTTCACTGTAAAGACAGCAATCGATCCTACTACTAATGAAGCTGTAAATTCTGAGAAAAATTTCACTTTTGTTAAATCATTTATCAATAAAAGTACTAGGAAGCCTAATCCTCCTGCTAAACAGGCAAAAAGGAAATCAGACCATCCCCCCTTAAACATTATAAGGAAACAACCACTCGCAAGAGCCGCTGCTATGACTTGAATATATGTTGGTAAAAAATAATTTGTTTTTTGTATCGACTTTAGCTCGTCATAAGCTTGTTCTAATGTTATCATGTGAGATGTGAGTCTCCGAGATACTGAATTTACCAAGGCTATTTTTTGTAAATCTGTTACCCTATTGGAAATCGATGTAATTCTCGTCGGCTGTGTCTTGCCTAACGAAAAAATGATCCCTGTAGGTGTGGCATAACATTGCGCATCCAGCATATTTTGAGAATGTGCCATGCGTAACATTGTATCTTCCACACGGTATGTTTCTGCACCACTTTCAATCATAATTCGCCCTGCAAGCAATAAGCAGTCAATCGTAAATTCATTATCCACTTCATGTAAAACCATTGCAGTTATCTGCCTCCTTTAAAAGGTTCCTTGCCAATAGTATCGAACTGCAAATAAAAACTCAACTAAAAATTTAACTTTTAACCAAAGTACTTTGGCTTTCATATACTGAAGATGGTAAGCTTTTATTCTTGAAGACGGGTTTCCCATAAATTGATAGCAGAACTTCATAGATTCATATAACTTTTTCAAGGACTAACACGTCTGATTTTATAAGAAGTATAGAAAAATACACAAGGAAGGAGCGTATCCATCAAAATGCCGGAACGCAGAAAAAGACGCGGCCCAATGATTGATTTCCTATTAATCGGCCTTATCATTACATTAACGACTATTATTTTAGTCATTATCCTATCAAAGGATGACTTTAAGTTTCAAAAAATTAGTGCCTCTAAAGAGTCAACTGCTGATTCAATAAAGAGTAATATCTCCACAGAAAGCTCTGCGTTTCCGGGTATACGTATTGTAACAGATGTATCTAATGATAAGCGAACACCTTTTGCTATTCATTATCCGGAAACAGATAATAAAACTTTTAACGATGCTGTATTAAAGTACATAACAGAGTCAAAAGAAAGCTATCTGTCAGCTATGAACGAAAATAAAGATAAAGAGGTAATGGGTGAGCTTAATATTAGCTTGGAAACTTTCCCATATCAAAAACATTACTATTCTTTTGTATTAACAAAAATGTTGTATACAGGCGGAGCTAATCCCGAGATTTCAACAAAAACATTCTTCATCAATAGTGAAACTGATAAACAAATCTCCATTAAAACATTGTTAAACAACGATGAAAACAGCTTATCGGCATTAGCTACTCATGTACGTAATGACTTACAACAAAATCTCAAGTTAAAGGATGACCTTTTCAAGGAGGATTTAATAAAGTCGACTGAACCAAAGTGGTCTAACTTCAATCGCTTTGCTATCGTTGATAATTCGCTACAATTCTATTTTGATAAGTATGAGATTGCTAACGGAGCAGCTGGTCCACAAATTGTGAAGCTTCCCCTATCCCTTATCAATCCATTGTTAGCCTCTGATTTCCAGATTGCCATGAAAAAGCCGGTAAAACCAGCCGATATTGGAGATCCAAACAAAAAACGTATTGCCTTAACTTTTGATGATGGCCCACATCCAAAGGTTACAGAACAGATTTTAGATACGCTCGATAAGTATCATGCAAAAGCTACCTTCTTTATGCTTGGTAGTCGTGTACAATATTACCCTGAGATCGCAAGAGACGTACTTGCACGGGGACATGAAATAGGTAACCATTCATGGAACCATCCAGTATTAACAAAATTGTCACTCGAATCGGCAGTAAATCAATACACATCTACAGTAGCGGAAATAGAGAAGGCAATTAATCAAAAGCCAACTGTATTTAGACCTCCATACGGAGCAACAAACGATTCGATTAACGCGCAAATTCCTATTCCTGTTGTTTTATGGTCGATCGATACATTAGATTGGAAGCATCGCAATGCGCAACAATTACTACCTAATGTCAAAAACAATTTACACAACAATGCCATTGTCTTAATGCATGATATTCACCAATCGACTGCAGATGGTCTTGATTCCGTACTTGCTTATTTACAAGGGCAAGGCTATGAATTCGTGACAGTATCGGAAATCCTTCCATATCGTCAAAAATAACTAACCACATAATAAAGTAAAAGGATTCACGCACAGTTTTGTGTGTGAATCCTTTTTGCTCTTTTGAAGGTAGATGTCGATAAAAATTAAAAGTTAGGTGATAAAACGCGAAAGTTGGTAGATAAAATTTAAAAGTTGGGCGATAAAACGTGAAAGTTGGGCGATAAAACGTGAAAGTTGGTCAATAAACTATAAAAGTTGGGCGATAACTCCTGAAAACAACATGAAAAGTCCAATAAACGCTAACTTGAGTTTATTGGACTTTCTTTTTATTTGATCGTTAATGTATCAAGTGGTTTGAAGTCTTTTAGCTGATAGCTCTTTACTTCATTGTTAGCTACTGTGTAAAGAGTGTCATCTATATAGACTACTCGCTGTACACGCTGCTCCCAATTTTCATACTGATCGCCAGTGCTTTTATTAACAATATTTCCTTTTAGGACGATTCCTTTATCAGCAGTGATTTCATAGATTTGTGCACCTTGACCTTTGTAGACGATTTCATCACCCTTCCCTGCATCATACAGGACAACTGGGAAACCAAAATAATTGTATTCCTTATTGCGGAATAGCGCTTTAGGATTGTTTTGAACTTCGGAGTACGAGCCTTCTCCACCGATTTTTACTGTTGATTGTTCCTTTGGATTTTTGAAATCTGAAACATCAAACAATGACATTTTCATATTAGTTGTGACCGTCAAATTACGCTTCGAATATGCATTATAGCGTTGCTCGGTATCATAGCCAATACCGATTAAATGTGTATCGTCTAGTGGATGCAAATAGTTACTAAAGCCTGGAATTTTCAGCTCACCTAGCACAGTTGGCTTTTTCGGATTTGCTACATCAATAACAAACAGCGGATCCACTTGCTTAAATGTTACCACATATGCTTTTTCGCCCATAAAGCGTGCAGCATACACTTTTTCACCAGGAGCTAAATCTTTTACTGCACCGAGCTCTTGTAAATTTCCATCTAAAATAAATAGGTGGTTTCGTGATATTTTTTGTTCATCCCACGCATTTCCTTCAGTTGTAACGATTCGGAAATTACCTTCATACTCATCCATTGAATATTGATTTAACACTGTTCCTTTTACTTCCGTAGTACCTACAAAATTCATGGTAGTTCCATCAAAATTCCATTTAAAAACTTGTGTATTAGTTGTTCTTGGCATCCAAATCATATCCGTCATGCGACCAACAGAAGGTAGTAGATTTCCATCATAAATTGGTGTTGTTAAATAAAGTGCATTCTCCGACATATAAAGTCCACTACTACCACCTAAGTATCCCTTAGTGTTCGCCGTTGTCTTTGCACCATTTTTTAAATCCACCGCTGTAATTAAGCTATAGGATCCATCCATTGTATTTGGTAAAATAGAGATTTTCTCTAGAGGTAAATTTTTGTACTCATTTCCTTCTACACTATCAAATGTTTTCGGTTTTAAATCCAGCGTTTTTTGCTCTCTAAGCATCCAATAATTCGGATACATATTACCGATTAAATATAATGTATCATCTGTAATTCGAATATCGTTTAAATATCCCTCTTGCCCTACTTTACGTATGAGTTTCGGATTCTTTGGGTTTGAAATATCATACAAAGTAGCTATCGACATACTCGTGCCTACTTTCTCTAAATATTCATCCCCAATCACTATTAATAAATTATTATATAATGCTAGCTTCGAAATATATTGTGATTCCTTTAGCTTGATTGTTGTTGCTAACTTTAAATTTTTCGGATCTTTAGCATCTACTACCGTAATGCCCTGATCTTTTACTGCATAAATAAAGCCATCTTTAACAACTACAATATCTCCTTCTTCGACTCCTTCGACTTGATTATTCGTTGTTGAGGAGTTATCTGCACTCGCTTTGTCTTCACTCTTTGCAATTTCTACAGTTGCCTCATTAAGTCCTTTTTGTGAGTTAGCTAAAAGTGTTTCGAAATATTGTTGAAGTTCTTTTTCTGATTTTACAGCTTCAAGCTTTTCAATAATGGTAAATGCTATTACTTGCGATGTTGTTTTAGGTCCATCTAATACAAACGCTTCTTTCTTCACATGTAATTTATAGCTTCCAGGTGCTAAATCACTTACGAGTATTGTCTTTTTATCTTTCTCCAATGTTACTGTTGCTGTTACCTTTTGATTTTTGCTATTTGTTACGTAAACATTACCTTCCACTACTTTGTTTTCTTTTAGTTCCTCCGTAAAGGATACTTGCCAGCTATGGGTAGTCGTACTCACACTCTTAGTTTGCGCCTCTACTTTAGGGGTCGGGACCAGCACAATAATTCCTGGCAAAATAGCTAGTACTGCGATGAGTAAAATTGCCAACCGCTTATTTCTCATTATTTTCCTCCCTTTCATAAACTTGTTTATCAATTAGACTACCAAATAACAGGAAAGTTACAATATTCCAAATTTTTTAGCAAAAAACGAGAGGAAGTAAATCCCTCTCGTCTTATATAGACTATAATTGCGAGCAGCTGCTAATGTATTTTACGTTAGCTGCTGCCCTTTTCTATGTTTAGACACTAGATATATGATTATGCATTATAGAAATCAGATCTGCCTCTACTTTTGAATCTAAAACTATCGTATATTACTGTACATTTACTGTATATGTCCCGTTTTCATTATCAAATTTATAAATATATAAATAATACTTTCCTGGTTTCGCAGTAAATTTACCTTTTATACTATTTCCATCTTCCTGTCCATATGCTACGTAATTTCGCATATCAGATTCATGACAAAGCACCCATGTCATGCCAATTTGATTTTCATTCAGAACAGAAATATCGATTTCTTTTGGAGACGTAACATCGAATGTGTATATATCCGTATGATCATCATCCATCAAGCTACCTTTTAAAGACTTATTAAATGGGATCATTTTTGCTTCTTCTGGACGATTATTTGGTTCTAGCTCTGTTTGTGCACTATTTTGTACATTTACTGTATATGTCCCTTTTTCTTTATCAAATTTATAAATATATAAATAATACTTCCCTGGCTCTGCATGAAGTTTACCTTTTATACTATTTCCATCTTCCTGTCCATATGCTACATAATTTTGCTTATCAGACTCATGATAAAGCACCCATGTCATGCCGATTTGATTTTCATTTAAGACAGAAATATCGATTTCTTCTGGAGACGTAACTTCGAATGTGTATGCATCCGTATCATCATCACCAACTAAATCACCTTTTAGAGGCGTATTAAATGGAATGTTCTTCGCTTCTTCTGGATGAGGATTCCCTGTTTGTTCGCCCTTCCGTACAGATACAATTGTACGATCTTTACTTTCTATTCCCTTATCATTTTTCACTGTTAATGTCACATTATATGTACCTTCTTTTTCGTATACATGAGTAGGGTTTGCCTCTTCACTTGTTTGTCCATCACCAAAATCCCAAAGGTAAGAAACTATTTCTCCATCCTTATCTTTTGAACCTTCACTCTTGAACTGGACTTCTTCATTTTCGCCCCCAGCATATGGACCATTGATATTTACTATAGGCGCTTGACGATCTCCTTCATCCGTCGCAACGCCGTGGAAAACAATATCATATTCAAACTGATTTGCCGCATTCACACGGTAGTTTACAAAATACGCCGTCACTGTTTTATAGCCGCTCCACTCTTTTTGTGACAGTTGTTCCAGTACTTGGTTCACTTGCTTACTCATCGTTTTCCAATCTTCGGATTCACCTTTTGTTTCATTACCTATATACGTACCTTCGAGTGTAAATGTATTAAAGAATTGAGACTTATGCTTTGTCATTTTTACATCTTTTACGTTAGCAACATCGACAATTTCTTGCTCCACTTCATTTAATGCTTTTGGTTTATGTTGCACTAAATAATCATCTGATACTTGTGGCACCTCGTATTTTTCTTGATTATCAATCAATTGCTGCATATAGGCTTGGAATTCCGTATTTAGTTGTGGATCTTTACTTAAAGTGTCACGATACGCATCATAATTTTTCACATCGTTCGCACGAATTAAATCTTGAATCCTATCAAATGTTTCAAATTGATGATTATACATATAAGACTGTAGTGCAAATGAATAATTATAAAAATCCCACGATCCATATTTTGCAAACATTGTTTGTTCAGCTGTATAGCGTTGTGATGGATCATCTGATAATCCACTAATAATACTCTTACGCGGAACAACATCATTTGTTCGCGTTGATCCTGCAAAGAATTCTGCATTTCCTTCTTGGAACCATGTTAGTCGCTCATTTTGGTACATATCTCCTCTTCCGAATAAACCAGGAACCTCGAATCTTGCCTGTAAATAATGAGTAAATTCATGGCGGAACAACTCTTCTAAACTATAAATACTTTGCTCCGGCGTACGTTCATATGTAAAGAACGTTCCATTCTCTTCAATATAAATACCACCATTATTTGTTTCATATCCGTACAATTGACGATTTAATCGATATTGATCTGGAGAGTTATAAATGACAACTGTTAATACATCATCTGCATTGCCTGGTTCTAATGCTTTATCATTCCCAATTACACGATGATATTGTGCTTTTACTTCTTTTGCAGCCCAATATAATCTTTGAATTTTGTCTTCTGTTACTTGATCTCCCGTCTTAAATACAATTGATCCATTATCAAATGTATATGTTTTCGGTAAATACTCCTTCTTTCCTTCCTCACGTACTTTCTGTAAATCCACTGTATTTCCATCATTGTCTTTTCTATCATAATTTGTAGTAATTTGCTCTACTGCCACAAAATATGCTTCACTTAAATATGGATACATATGCATCGCTTGTGTAACAACTTCTAAACCTTTATTCGGATTACTATGGAATTTCCCTAAACGCCCTGCATAATAAATACCATTATTGATTAACCAACTATTATCTTCTGTAACATTATGTAAAAGAGCAATTTTATTCACTTCATTTATGAAACTATCAATCTTTCCATACCACATCGTCGTATTAGCTTCTTTACGTGCATCATGCAAATACGACTGCAAGTCAAAATCAATCCCATGTATTACATCGTATATAGCTTGTCCTTTTGAATACGCGCGTTCATATGTAGAAAGATTTTCATTATACTGTTTTAAAATCTTCGTAGCATTTTGAACTGTTTCCGCATCACTAGAAGCATTACCTATTAATTTACCATAGGCGGATACTACTTTATCTTGCTCATCTGTACCAAGTTTAAAGTTCGGATTATTAGCTATTTCTTTTAATGCTGGTAAACACTTATCATGGAAACTTCTCTCATTTAAATAACCTAGTTCGTTATTATAAAATCCCACATAAAAAGCAGAACGTAATAACTCAACATATGTGTCAATACCTTTTGAATCATCTTTCGTAAATGAACTTCCTCTTTTCCCTAATTCATCGATAATCACTTGCATACGTTCTTTATTTTGATAAAAAGCTTTTGTATCCTCATTGAATTGGAATAAGTCTGTGATTTGATACCAACGAATATTTCCTAGCGTATTAATTAACTCACTGTCATTCATTTTATTAAGCTCTGCCATCGAGTATTGTTCCTGCAATTGCTTCGTTTCAGCAAGCTTTATAGTTGGAGCTGGTTGTTCCGAAAAATCGCCCATTTCCAAACGTTTTTCAAATGAGAATGTTTCATCTGCCGTTGTAGAATGTGTAACTTCCTCATTCGAAGTCACTATGCCGGCAGGCTTCATTTGTAATACATTATAAGGCGTTTTTTCTGCTGCTGATGCTTCCGCTTGTAACGTTCCAAACGACAATGCCATTGTACTTACTCCAAGTAACACTTGATTGAGTTTTAATTTTTTCTTCATAACAAGTCCTCCTATTGCACTATATCCATAACTTGATAATACGTTGATTATTTAGAACTATATTACCTTTTTTAAAATACCATATTATGAGAGTAAAGCGATATAAAATGTTATTTTATAACAAATTTTCTTGTATAATTTGAACGTCAGGACACAATTGGAGCATAAAAATTGGTTTAGTTGTAACGAAACAGAATATTTACGGAAACATAAAAAAAGAACCCTAATTCGGATTCTTTTTTTGTTTATTTCTTGAAATAAACTTACTCTTCAAATGGCCATTTCGGTAGCATTTTTGCTAATGGCTTATCTTGGCGTTTTCCTAATACATAATCAGCCTGCATAATCGTATGAATCTCCCGCGTGCCTTCATAAATAACCGGTGCTTTCGAGTTACGTAAATAACGTGCGACTGGATATTCATCCGAATAACCATATGCCCCATGAATTTGGACAGCATCATCCGCGGCTTTGTTAGCAAAATCACATGCCTGCCACTTTGCCAAGGATGTCTCTCGCGTATTACGTACACCTTTGTTTTTCAACTCTCCAACACGATATACAAGTAAGCGACTCATTTGATAGCCCGCTTCCATTTTGGCAATCATTTGCCCTACTAGCTGATGCTCACCAATAGGCTTCCCAAATGTTTCGCGTTCCTGACAGTATTTCACGCTCGCCTCGAGACACGCCTGAATAAGACCGACAGCGCCTGCAGCTACTGTAAAACGACCATTATCTAACGCAGACATAGCAATTTTAAAGCCTTCGCCCTCTTCTCCAAGGCGGTTCTTCACAGGTATACGTAAATTTTCAAAAAAGAGCTCCCCAGTATTACCAGCACGAATACCGTATTTACCTTTAATGGCCTTCGATGTAAAACCTGCCATGGAACGCTCTACGATAAATGCACTAATGCCATGATGCTTCTTCGATTTATCAGTGTAGGCAAAAACGATAAAATGGTCAGCTATATCACATAAGGAAATCCATGTTTTCTGTCCATTTAAAACGTAACTGTCTCCATCCCTTACTGCGGTGGTAGTCATCGCGGCTACATCAGACCCTGCTCCGGGCTCTGTTAAACCAAATGCCCCAATCCGAACTCCTTTTGCCTGCGGAACAAGATATTGCTGTTTTTGAGCCTCTGTTCCCCATTGCATTAAGGTCATGCTATTCAAACCTGTATGGACTGAAACAGCTGTACGAAACGCTGTATCTCCGCGTTCAAGCTCTTCACAAACGATGGCGAGTGCATTAAAATCCATACCACTACCACCGTATTGCTCCGGTACACAAACACCCATTAAGCCAAGCTCAGCAAGTTTTGACCAAATCTTCGGATCAAAGCCACCCTCAGCATCCCACTTCGCAATATGTGGAATAATCTCTGCATCCACAAACTGCCGTACTGTTTTACGTAGCATTTCCTGCTCAGTGGTAAACTCGAAATTCATGACCAAGCACCTACCATTTCACGATCATTGCAGATATATGAGACGTCTCCTTAATCACAACACCACGTCTAGCCATTTCTTCAATATAAGTGTCGCCCGGTACAATTGATTCAGGCGCAAATACACCGCGTTCAGTAATTTTATTTTCTCCAATCATTTGAGCAACGACAGAAATTGTATTTGCTGTTGCACGCGCCATAGCCGTTTCATTAATCGTCATATCTTTACGCACAACCATTTCATACTCATAAGTCACCTGTTGCTGTGCTTTTTCCCCCGCTACAATAACACGCAGTAGCACTGCATCTGGTTTTGTACCAAGATCAAGTTTCTTTTTAAGGGCCTCACGAACAACTGGACGTACAGGAACCTCTTGATTTTCTATCTCTACTTTATTACCAGCGTCGAGGAATCCTAAGTCTGCTAATAACTTAAATTTCTCTGCATGTCCCTTATAACGAATTGTTTTATATTCTAGTGTTTGGACATTTGGGAATGTCTTATACAATGTCGATATACCGCCAGATGTATAAAATGCCTCAAGCACACCAAAATCTTTGAAATAAATAGGTTCAACACCTGATAACGATGGAACTTCTTGAAGTTTACCTTTTTGAATCATTTTTGATGGCTCTGTATAATGATCAAAGACACCATCTAGGGAAAATACTCGCGTATATTGAAGAGGTGGCTTCGGCTCTGTAGGAATACCACCTACAAATAGTTTAATAGATTCTACCTCATCTAATTTAGAAGCACCGTAGCCCGCTAAAATATTAACCATACCAGGAGCAACACCCAAGTCCGGAATAATGGTTACGCCTTTTGCTTTTGCCTCTTCATCAAGATCTAATATTTTTTCTGTTACGCCGCCAATATGACCACCTAAATCTACGGAATGAACACCAGCCGCGATTGCCGCTTGTGCTACACGCTCATTAAAGGAATAGAATAATGCATTAACGACTACATCGCCTTTTGAGATTACCTCCATTAAAGAATCATCGCGCTCAGCATGAAGCTCTACAACTTCAATCTTATCTGTATTTAACGAGTCCACAAAGTTCTGCGCTAATCTTACATCTATATCCCCTAAAAATACACGCTCCACTTTGCTATTTTTTATTAGATCACGAGCTACCTCTTTCCCCATTAAACCTGCACCTAATACAACAACTTTCATCAAGAACATCCCCTCTCATTGATCTGTTATTCTGTATCGATTTGTGCTCTTTGTAATTTACCGCTATAGTCTACATAAATACTTTTCCATTCTGTATAGACATCTAAGGCAGCAACACCCGAGTCGCGATGACCGTTCCCTGTGCCCTTTGTGCCACCAAATGGTAAATGGATTTCAGCACCTGTTGTGCCAGCATTCACATAAACAATTCCTGTATCTAAATCTCGTTGTGCGCGGAAAATCGTATTCACATCTTGTGAGAAAATTGAACTGGATAAGCCAAATTTTACGCCATTATTTACTTCGATTGCTTCATCCAAACTTGCTACTTCAATTAGAGAAACGACCGGACCAAAGATTTCTTCCTGTGCAATAATCATGTCAGGCTTCACGTTGGTAAATAGTGTAGGCTCATAATAAAACCCTTTATCATAAGGAGGCTCCGATAAAATTCTACCTCCAGCTAACAACGTCGCCCCTTCCTGTTTGCCGATTTGCACATAGTGATTAATCTTTTCTAATGCAGCTTTGTTAATCACTGGTCCGATTTTCACACTTTCATCTAGGCCGTCCCCAATGGTTAGCTTTTGCATTTCGTCTAATAGACGTTTTTCTAGTTCCTCTTTTACATCTTTATGCACAATCACGCGACTACATGCTGTACATCTTTGACCAGCAGTGCCAAATGCACTCCATAAGATGCCTTCAGTAGCTAGCTGTAAATCGGCATCATCCATAACTATGACTGCATTTTTCCCGCCCATCTCTAATGAAATCTTTTTCAGGTGTTTCCCACCTAGCTCTGCTACCTTACTTCCTGTTGTTGTAGAACCGGTAAATGAAATAACCTTGACATCTGGATGTTCAATCAATGCTGTTCCAACTGTTGGCCCTGTACCAAAGACGATATTTGCCACTCCGCCTGGTAAGCCAACCTCTTCAAAAATTTTGCCCATTTCATACGCCATCATCGGCGTTTCATTAGACGGCTTCCAAATGAACGTATTGCCAGCCACTATTGCAGGAAATGACTTCCAAGTAGCAATCGCTACCGGGAAATTCCACGGAGTTATTAAACCTACAACGCCTATTGGTGCCCGTACACTCATGGCAAATTTATTGGCTAGTTCTGACGGTGTTGTCTCTCCAAATAACCGTCGCCCTTCACCAGCCATATAATAGGCCATGTCTATCCCTTCCTGTACTTCACCTCTAGCTTCTTCAATAACCTTCCCCATCTCTTTTGTTAAAACGGTCGCCAAATGTTCCTTCTTCTCTTTCATTTTTTGACCGATGGCATATAAATAGTCAGCACGTTTAGGTGCAGGTACTAATGCCCAGCTTTTTTGTGCATTTTTTGCAACTGCTACCGCTGCATCTACCTCACTTGCAGTAGAACGCGGTATTGTAGCTAGCTGCTCCCCATTAGCAGGGTTGGACACTATTATACTTTGTAAATGCGAATGGGTTACCCATTCACCGCCAATATAGTTTTTGATTTCCACTACATACACCCCCTGAAGTAACTACGGTGCCTCTGCTGCATTGTTACCAGCTATATCGTTTCCAGACAGATAGCATCTATAACTCTATTTATACGAAATTAAATATGTCAAAATTCCGAATTTTTAATATAAAGAAGTCTGTAGAGCATACTTTGGATTCAATACTATCAATGACAATCGTCAGAGGCTTTATTTTCTTTAGCTGAACATTGATGTCATCTTTTATGAGCAATCCATTATGCCTTGGCATAATGGCGTCCGGAATCGGTTTTGCACGAAAGCGCAGCGGCAGCAACAAATGTTTTTTGTGCGAAAGCGCAGCGGCAGCAACAAGATGTTTTTTGTGCGAAAGCGCAGTGCTAACGTAGCGGCAGCAACAGGATGTAGGTTGGTTAGTCGTTATCGCATAGATGCGATGATTTTAGGCTAACATCCTTTATTAACTCCTTTCCGATTCCGCGACATCCGCTAAAAGAAGTTAAACAATCACAAATTTTCAGGCTAAGGAAAATACTCATTCTAGTGTTTTATATTCGACATTTACTAGCCTATTCCCTTTTTTTCTAAAACATTTAATTATGCGATGAAACTTATACAACTTATAATCGTATATATTAACAAAAATATTTTTTGGAGGAATCCTTTATGAATAATCACGAAATTGACTACCAATTATATGGCGACGATATGCAATACGTGCAAGTTGAGCTTGACCCTCAAGAAACAGTGGTCGCTGAAGCTGGAGCTTTAATGATGATGGATGATTCTATCCATATGGAAACGATCTTTGGCGATGGCTCAAGAGGAAGCTTAGAAAGTGGTCTTATGGGTAAATTATTTGGTGCTGGAAAACGTCTAATTACAGGTGAAAGTTTATTCATGACGACATTTACGAACGTTGGTTCAGGTAAACGCCATGTGTATTTTGCATCTCCATACCCAGGTAAGATTATTCCAATGGATTTAAGCCAATTGAACGGAAAGATTATTTGTCAAAAAGATGCATTTTTAGCTGCTGCTAAAGGTGTTTCAATCGGTGTTGAATTCCAGAGAAAAATCGGAGTTGGCTTCTTTGGTGGTGAAGGCTTCATTATGCAAAAGCTTGAAGGAGACGGCATGGCTTTTGTACATGCAGGTGGAACTATTCACGAAAAGACGCTAGCACCCGGTGAAGTATTACGTGTTGATACAGGCTGTTTAGTTGCTATGACATCTGATGTAGATTACGATATCGAGATGGTCAAGGGCGTAAAAACTGCATTATTTGGCGGTGAGGGTATCTTCTTTGCTACTTTAAAGGGTCCGGGTAAAGTATGGATTCAATCATTACCATTTAGCCGATTAGCAAGCCGCGTCTTCGCTGCAGCACCAATTTCTCAAGGCGGTGGCGGTCAATCTAAAGGTGAAGGTGGCATTGGCGGTTTATTTGATATGTTTAATAAATAATGGACGCCGTTTAAATAGACATACCAAAAGAGACATCTTAATTGAAGTGGTTGATTGAAATGGGGACTGAGCGACTCCTTGGGGATTAGCAATAGAGGAACGGAAATCACCCCCTCGTTCTGCAAAGAGCCATACTTAATCAATATGAAAGGAGCACATCGCAATTAGATGTGCTCCTTTTTTCGGTGTCATTAATCGATTCGATTTGATGGAACCTTGCCCTGCCCATATGCGGTAAGCTCTTTAACGTTCAGCATCAGCATAGCAGTTCTAGTTTGAAGCGAGGCACTCCCGATATGAGGAAGTGCTACAACATTAGGAAGCGTCAACAATGGATGATCTAATGAAATAGGCTCTTGTTCAAAGACATCTAGCCCTGCAGCCCACAGCTTACCACTTTTTAACGTATCATAAAGTGCGTTCTCATCGATAATGCCACCACGTGATGCATTAATCAATACCGCATCATCCTTCATCATAGCAAGTTCCTCTGCACCTATAAGTCCTACTGTATCATTGTTAAAAGGTGTCATAATAACAACAAAATCCGATTGTTTTAAAAGGTCCTCCAACGATGCATATTGAAAGCCATACATTTCTTCTGCCTCATGGCGACGTCTACGATTATTATATAAAATTTTCATATCGAAGCCTTTTGCACGTCTTGCAACAGCTTGGCCAATACGTCCCATACCAATAATTCCTATAGTGGCCCCTGAAACATCTTTACCTACTAATTGCATCGGATACCAACTTTTCCATTTACCTTCACGTAAATATCGATCACCTTCTGGAATTCTACGTGCCGTTGCAAGCAATAATCCCATGACAAAATCAGCAGTCGTATTGGTTAATACTCCTGGAGTATTTGTCGCCATTATTCCGCGCTTACGCAAAGCTTTAATATCAATATTATTAAATCCAACTGCTAAATTTGTTACAAGTTTTAAATTGGGTGCGTGTAATAATAACTCTTCGTCAACTTGGTCAGCAAGCGTTACCCACAGTACTTCACAATCTGCGACTGCTGCCAATAGTTTTTCCCTAGGTATAACAATTTCTTCTTCTTCCCATTGTTCGATATCATAATATTCTTTTAATGGCTCAACTATATGCGCTGGGAACTTTCGTGTAATAAATAATTTCTTTTTCATTTTCCGAACACCCCTCAATTTAATTCGCCTATAGCGTAACACTTAGAACAAGTATTTTCTAGAGGATTTCTTATCTTTACAAGGTGATCTCTATTCCTTTTTATCACTCTACAAATTTCATCCGTCTATTTATTGTTTTATCCTTCAAAAAGGCGATTTTGTCTCATTTATAAAAAATAATTCGTAATATGATTTCGGTTCCGTCTGGGTGCTTTCCTGATGGCATCGAATAAGCCGCTTCGCTTTCACATAGCTTGCTGGATCTCGTATCATACACTTTATCATCCTGAACTTAAAAAACTATGCACAGGCTTTATGCATAGTCGTTAAAAATCTCTAATTGTTGTATCTAGTCGATTGGCAACTTGTTTTAGTTCCTCGGAAGATTCTCCAATCGATTCTATAATTTCCTCTAATTTCGTTATTTTTAGCCCGACATTTTGGAAGTTAGAGATAGAACCGTCTACTGAGCCGGATATTGCATCGAATGCTTTTAAAGATTCCTCGTTTTGCTCAATACTATTGTTCACCAGTTCTTGAATCTCATTAATAGCTAGAACAACTTGATTTGTAATTTCATTGGACATAGTTATGAGATCCGCAATTTGTTCCACTGAACTTTTCGTTTGGTCAGCAAGCTTACGAACTTCATTTGCCACGACAGCAAAGCCTTTCCCATGCTCTCCTGCACGCGCAGCCTCAATAGCTGAATTTAACGCAAGTAAATTTGTTTGACCAGAAATGCTTTTCACTATTTCAATAACGGCATTAATTTTAGACGAAGATTGATCTAATTGCTCCACCATACCCGACATTTCAACTGTCTTATGATGAATTTTCCCAGTCTGCTCATTAATTAACACTATTTTAGAGTAGCCTTCAGACGATACCTTCTGCATTATTTTCGCCTCATCGATACTTTCCTTTAAGTATTCATTAACTTCCTTGGCGTTATATTCGGTCACTGTTTCATTTGTGCTTTTAGACTGAGTCTCTAACTGCGTAGATATCCCACCTATGATTTCTTTAACATGTGTTCGAACATTCCTCTGTTGCTTTTCAATTAATGTATTCGCGTAAGTATCATATTCCTCTAAAACAATTTGTTGTTCGAAATTACACATTTTACTTATGGCATTACAAAACTTTTCTTCTTCGTCCCTCGTTAATTGAAGTTTATAAACAACCTTTCTTAAAAATTTTTCAAGATTTTGAAAGGCTGCTAAATACCACTTAGGATACAAGTTAATCTTAACATGCATTTTTGCCACCTGCCTTCTCTTCGCCAAAAATGCATCGTCTATACGCCCTTCGAACATTTCTATAATATGATGACGTAAAGTTTGGCGTAAACGGTCACTAGAGCTATACTTCTCAATAACCTGACGTAAGGCTGGCACACTTTCAATCTCGTGATAGAATGCTGACACTACCTCTGCGACATTTCGTTCAATATACGGTTTTAAACTTCGAATTAACTGCAAATCTTCTCTAGTCAAATTTACTAGATTTAACTGCTGTAAACGTTCCTGATCTTGAATAATAACCCCTATACTTGATTCATCAGTAATCTCAATTGTTTTTTTCTTTGGTCTATTTCCAATTCGAAACAATTTCTCCACCCCACCGACCTATGTCTATTTTACTAAAAATAAATAAATCTTTAATTAATTATACTGTCTAGACAATTGAAAAGACAATATGTAGGTAAAAAACCATCTAATATGATAATACTTATTAACCATTTAAAATACTAAAAAGCCACTCATTCTATATTAGAAGAGTGACTTTATTCATTACATAAAGATAATAACAGCCAGTACAGCAGCTAGTACTAAACGATAAATAGCAAATGGCATTAATTTCACTTTTGAAATAAGTGCTAAGAAGAATTTAATTGATAATAATGCAAAGATAAATGAACTAATGAAGCCCACCACATAGAATCCGATATAATCCATAGACAGCGTATCCCAGTTTTTCAGTACAGATACTAAACTAGCACCTGCCATAATTGGTACGGCCATAATGAAAGTAAAATCTGCCGCCACACGGTGACTCATACCAAATAGTACACCACCAGAAATTGTTGCGCCTGAACGGGAGAACCCTGGCCAAAGTGATAAACATTGTACTAACCCTACTTTAAATGCTAAACCATAAGAAATTTTATCTAGCGAATCAACTTTTGGTTTTTTTGATGCAAATTTATCGGCAATAATCATTAAAATTGCTCCAGCTACTAAAGCATAAATCACATGCTCGACTTTAAATAGATGATCATCAATAAAATCTTTAGCCGCAAAGCCAATTATAGTTGCCGGCAGCATACCCACAATAACATGCAATAAATTGAAGTGACCTTTCACCGATGTCGTTTGACCATCAATTTTATAGAGTCCAACTAAATTTAACATTCGTTTCCACATAACAACGACTACGGCTAAAATAGAACCTAACTGTACAACGATTTTAAATGTATTGGCGGGATACATCCCTAAAAACTCCTCTGTCTTTAACCACATATCGTCCACAATAATCATATGACCTGTCGACGACACTGGCGCAAACTCTGTCATTCCCTCGACAAAGCCTAAAATAAGCGCCTTTAATAATTCAATAATATCCACGTTGTCACCTTACCTTTTACAGATTAAAATATAATAAAATACACTTTTTCATATACGATGAGCACATCACCATAATGTGGGTTGATTTCCGTTCCGGCTGGGCGCTATGTAGCTGCCGCTTCGCTTTCGCACAGCTTCCTGGGGGCGTCCGATGAGCCTTCGTTCCTCTATTGCTGATCCCCAAGGAGTCGCCCAGCCTCCACTCCAATCAACTTATATCCATGGCATACTTTTTAACAAATGTCATCCCCAACTTTTAATGCTGTGCCAAAAGACAACATTTATCATCAGCCTTACTCCAACGAAATTTTTCTGCCGCTTTTTTTAACGAAAGTTTATATCCACAACCCATAATTCAGAACGGCTGCCTATTCGCATTGGAGGACCCCAAAAGCCAAAGCCCGATGAAACAAGTGTATGCATTTTCTCCTTCAACTTATAACCATAATCGAGCTCAAATACACGTGCTGTTATATACTGATTGGGCCATAGTTGACCCTTATGTGTATGACCTGACATATGGAAGTCTACGCCCATTTTTGTAGGCGTATTTAAATCATTTGGGGTATGATTCATGACAAACCAAGGCAAGTCATCTGTTATCTTCAGTGCCTCTAGTTGTGTTCTATCCTTGTTTGTAATATCCTCTTGCCCCGTTAATACTAACACATTATCAATTCTAATAGTTTCATCACACAAAACTTTTACATTAGCGTTTTCCATTTCTTTAATAAATTCAGGGATTTTCTTACCATAATACTCGTGATTGCCTAGTACACCATACACGCCATATGTAGATGTTAATTGCTTCATCACATCTGCCATTCTCTCTTTAACAAACCATTTAGGATCGTCATCTACAATGTCCCCAACTAAAAAAACGATATCCGGCTTTGCTTCATTCGATAACGTAACAAAGCGCTGTAAATGTCCTTTATTTGCTAGAACACCTAAATGGAAATCTGATGCGACTACAACTCTCATCGATTCTAGTTCACTACTCTTTTTATCCATCGTTATTTCTAAATGGCGGACTACAGGTGAATACGCTAAATAGGTACCTACAATACCTAGTACAAACAACGTCGCCATTGCCATACCGCCAACTATCGGTACAGTTTTAAAAGGACTTAGCCAAATAATCAAGTGTGCTATCAAACAAAGAAATAATCCGTATTCAAAAATAAACATCCAGTAATTATTGATGATTGAAAACACTCGTAAGGACTCATGTAATCTACTAATAATACTACTGAACGCAATGATATACAGCACAAACCAATAGACAATTGGATAATGGAACCACCCCATCGCCATAAGCCATTGTCTCAATCCCCATCCTAAGTAAAAAGTTGATGCACTATATATACTTATAAAAAGAATTCCACCAATTACTTTAGGCATATTTCAGTTCCCTACTTTCCTATAGTCTTAGTTGATTATAGCATTCTACTTAACCTTCTCTTAAAGAAAGTAAGTGCACAAGGGTATCCAATTAGCTCATTATATCTAGTGTACATTTCCTCTGTCATTTAATCGTATGATTTACATGACAATCTAATCAGGAAAGTGACAATTTCGTAATTTAGGTGATTACACGAAATCATATGCAACAGCCATCACTAGAAAGCGCCTACTAAATGGTAAGACCCTCATTCAACCTAATTATATAAGATTATGTAGAAAATCTATGAATAATATACTTTAATTTTTCTGAATATTTCAGTAACATTATAATTGCAAGAGAAAATTTACGCATGTACGGGGAAAAAAGGGGTGTTGTTCATATGACAAAATATAAATTCGAATCAACAGAGCATGAGTTATTTCGTAAAACCTTACGTAAGTTTTTAGCAGAAGAAGCTGAGCCGAACTATCCACAATGGGAGAAAGATCATCTTATTCCACTTGATTTTTGGCGTAAGCTTGGGGAAATGGGTTATCTATGCCCTCAAGTAGAAGAGCAATACGGCGGTCTCGGACTCGATTTTAGTTTCGGCGTAATTATTCAAGAAGAGCTTGAGCGTGTAGGTTCGAGCCTTATTGGCGTTGGTCTGCATAACGATATTGTCGTGCCTTATATTGAGGCATACGGCTCGAATGAGCAAAAATCACGCTGGCTACCGAAATGCGTGACAGGTGAAAATATTACAGCAATCGCTATGACGGAGCCAGGCACAGGTTCAGATTTGGCAAACATCCAAACAACTGCTATTCGTGATGGTGATCACTATATCGTCAACGGACAAAAAACATTTATTACAAATGGGATTCATACAAATTTAGCGGTCGTTGCGGTAAAGACAAATCCTCAGGCAGAAAAAAAACATCGTGGCATTAGCCTTCTTGTCATTGAAGATGGGACACCAGGCTTCACGAAAGGTCGCAAGCTTGAAAAAGTTGGTATGCACGCACAGGATACAGCCGAGCTATATTTTGAAGATTGTCGCGTACCAGTAGAGAATCTCCTTGGTGAAGAAGGTAAAGGCTTTATCTATATGATGGAAAAGCTGCAGCAAGAACGTTTAGCAGTAGCCATCGCCGCACAAACAGCCGCTGAGGACATGCTAGCTTTAACAATTGATTATGTAAAATCACGTGAAGCTTTCGGCAAATCAATTAGCGACTTCCAAAATACGCAATTTAAAATAGCGGAAATGGCAACGAAAATCGAACTTGGCAAATCATTTTTAGAATCTTTAATAGAAGAACATATCGCAGGAAATGATGTCGTGACAAAAGTTTCGATGGCAAAATACTGGATAACAGAAAATGCACGTGAGCTTGCTGTCCAATGTATGCAGTTGCATGGTGGCTATGGTTACATGGAAGAATATAAGATTGCTAGAAGATATCGTGATATTCCAGTCATGTCGATTTATGCAGGTACCAATGAAGTCATGAAAGTAATTATTGCTAAGAATTTAGGATTATAACTGTGAAATTGAGGTGTATGGCTCTTCCGCAGAGGGGTTGATTTCCGTTCCTGAAGACGTCCGAGCTTGGCCGGAGTGACGGATGGATGGCCTGGAGTGACGAATTGTAGCCAAGGCGACGGTTTGATGGGACGGAACGACGGATAGAACTGCCGGAGCGATGGATAGAACCGTCAAAGTGACGGATAGAACTGTCAAAGTCGTGGATAGAACCGCCAAAGCTGCGGATACCCCGCCATAACGACGGATCAACGACCACAATATTCATAAAGATTCCCTCAAACATTTCATTTTCAACATAACAAAACCAGCGGCAAAATAATTGCCACTGGTTTTGCTTTATGCCGTTGGAATTCGAACGATGACCTTAAATAAATCTCCATCTACCTCTATACTCATACGAGCACCATGCAAATCTACAATAGATTGCGCAATGGCTAACCCTAACCCAGAGCCCTCTGTATGGCGTGAAGCATCGGCGCGCTTAAAGCGTTCAAATAACTCATCGGCATTCTCACTAATTTCATATTTTGCAACGTTCTTAACCGTGAATTCAGCATCACCGTCTGCTGTACGTTTCAATGTTACATAAACCCGTGTACCTTCTAATGCATATTTTAAAACATTAACGATTAAATTATCGATCAATCTCCACCATTTTTGTCCATCCACAATCGCGTAGATTGGCTCCTGTGGTTTTGTCATGCGTAAATCTAAATGCGCCTGTGCTAAGTCTTCTTCATGCTCCCCTACTGCCTGCTGTACAAGCTGCGTTAAATCGACTCGACTGCGATGAAGCTCTATATTACCACTCGCCATTTTAGATACCTCAAAAAGATCCTCAATCAGTAGTTTTAGACGATCTGATTTTTTATCAAGGATATGAATGTATTGCTGGCGCTCTTCCTCAGTAATATCAGGATTTTTCAGTAAATCTGTATACGTAATAATAGACGTTAATGGCGTGCGTAAGTCATGACTAACATTCGTAATAAGCTCTGTTTTTAAACGTTCACTTTTTGCCTGCTCATGCATAGACGTGCTGACACCTTCTCTTAAATGATTAAGGTTTTCAGCATGTTCCGCAAGTGGTGATTTGCCCATTACTTTGACATCATGATTTAAACGCCCTTCTGCCATGTCTTTTGTATCCTTCATAATTCGGTTTAAATAGCCCATTCTTGAAAGGAAAAGAATCATAGCTGGAATACCGATCATCGCACAGATGCCCGATACTAGAAAGGGGAATCCTCCCCCTCTTAGCATAAAAGCAACAAGACTTCCGCCACCAAAAAACGCTGCCCCAATCATGACAATAGCATGTAATCCAATGGAACGATTTAAAAATAAATCCGTAATTGATCCACCTAGTGACCATAAATAGCTAGCTTTTATATTCTCTTCTAATTTCTGTACTGTATTCACTCGATCATACAACCAAATTAGCTGTACAAAGAATAGCATTGCAATAATGATTAAGACACCCAATTTCACCAGCACACTAGTGAAATACTGTACATAGTTGGATTGATAAGTAAACTCAATCGCTTCAAAAGCAATTTCAGATGCTACCAAATAGATGAATGCATTTATTAATAATAATCCCACTTGATAATCAATTTTCATTTTTACAAGAGCTTCTTTTTCCTTTAAACCTCGTACCATCTGCAGTACTTCTTTACGTCCGTTCCATGCAAAAATTGCTGCCACAATACCCGTTAACCATATGAAGTAGTAAATGTATTGCTGGCGTGTAAAATGGTCATATTCCTCCAAGATATTGGCTGCTTGCGCCGTTTTTGTAGAGATGGTGATGGTACCAGTGTAATCAGAAGTTTCCCTTAAACTTTCCGTATCCAAGCTGTTATCCGTTCGATAAAAAATTTGGCTTAAATTATCACTAATATTCCAAGTAGTTAATGGATGTTGTTCATTATACTTAATTTTGTACGCACCACTATCCGAAACATCACCTGAACGATACGTTTTGCCTGTTTCAGTGTTCGTTAATTCATAAGACCAGTAATTATTATTTCTCACAAAACTCTTTGCTTCTTCTTTTACTGCCTTTATATATTGATCAACGAGTTCATTCTTTTGGGCTAGAATTTTTTTACGGACATGCTCATCGTCCTCAAAATTCGCCTTTATATCTTTAATGGTTGTATCTCGCTCTTTCTCAAGCTTTGTTTTTAATTCTGTTGCATTTAAATTAGTAGCTTCTTGAATGCGTTCTTCGTATTGAGCTTTAATATTATCTATCTGTTGTCCTAAGGTTCCATAAAAATTACGATGTTCTTCAATTTCACTCTGTGTCACCACAATTTTACTTTTCAAATCCTCAGCAGTCGGCACATTTAACACTAATGGTCCTATTTCTGACTGAAAATTATCAAGTTCTTGTTGGAAATTACCGGATTGAAAATAGGACTTCCCAATGTATTGGTACCCTACTTTAGAGAACGTAAATATACCGAAAATTACCCAGATTAAACATATAAGAGCGAGAAGAGGTTTCCAATTTTTCAACATGCTTTTAACTCCTCTCTAAAAAATTCTCTCAAGCAATTGTAGCATCCCCGAAGAGCGGGCAGTTACGATCTGATAGGCGTACACACCAAAGTAAATTAGTCCAATAACTCCTGCTACAAACCCTGCAATTGTAGCATACTGCTCTATTTTATTTTTCCATTTTATAGCCAACGCCCCACACCACCTTTAAATAACGTGGATTTTTCGGATCTGCTTCGATTTTTTCACGTATTTTCCGAATGTGTACAGCCACAATGTTTTCTGCATTGTAAGCTTCCTCATTCCACACACGCTCATAAATCTCTCTTATCGAAAATACACGCCCTGCATTTTTCATTAATAGTTCTGTAATTTTATATTCGATTGGTGTTAATCGAATAGGCTCCCCTTCTAAATGAACTTCCTTTGCATCTTCATCTAATACAAGCCCGTCGATTTCCACCTTTGCCGCTTCCTCATTGTACGTCCCAAGTTGTACATAGCGTCGCAGCTGAGATTTTACTCGGGCCAACAGTTCTAACGGATGAAAGGGCTTTGTAACATAATCATCTGCACCTACAGACAGACCATGAATTTTGTCGCCATCCTCCGCCTTTGCACTAAGCATAATAATTGGAATATTACGCTCTTCCCTAATTTTAAACGTCGCTGTTATTCCATCCATATTTGGCATCATAATATCTAAAATTATTAAATGTACTTCATTGTTTTCTAATTTTTCGAGTGCCTCTACGCCGTCAGCAGCTTTAATGACATTGTAGCCTTCATTCTTTAAATAAATTTCAATACCATCACGAATATCTTGATCATCGTCTGTTACAAGAACTGTTAGTTTCGTCATGATATACACCTCGCTCTCAATAAATAGTGTACCTTTTAAATCTTAAAAACCAGTTATTATAAAAATGAAGAATTTCTTAAGGTTTTAATGAGTCTCCTCAACAAAACGTAGATCAACTTAGAGCATATATAAATTAGCTAGTATCGCTTGTCCTCAAAGCATCCTTCTAATGTCAATAACATAGTATCCCTTCTAAACAAGGAATGCTATCAATTGTTCAAATAGTTGTATCGGTTAGACGAATGAATTAGAAAAAAAAGACAACGGACTATTATTACTGCTCTTAGTAGTAATAATAGTCCCTCGCAACCACTAATATTAATAATACAGATTTATCCAAAAGCAAACAATTACCATTTCCCTTTTTCTTTCATTTATTAACCCATAGTAGGCTTTCTATTAAAGGGAGGTTATAATAAAAACAACAAAAGGAGCGAAATTATGTATAAAACAATTGAAGAAACAGCCATCGAGCTTGGTATGCCAGAGGATCAAGTACTTCGACTAGTTTACGAGGGCCGTATTCGCTCAGTATACGACGGGGATCAAATACTGATTAATAGCGGACAGTTTAGCACTTATTTTGAACAGTTAGACCGTATTAAAGAGGAAATTGAAATTTGGCGAAATACACCTATTCCAGAGGATATTGATGTTAAAGATGAGGATTAAAAAATGCCTATCATTCAAACAAGTAGAACATTGTTGAGTGATAGGCATTCTTTATTATATTGTTACGACAAACCCTGCTCGCTTACCGATAATTTCTGCGTAATCCTCAACCATTACACTAGCAGTTGGATACATACCTGCGCCAGGTCCAACTAACGTTAATGTACCAATATAATTTGTATCCAATGCCACAGCATTATTGACGTCATCAACTGGATAAAGCGGATGTTCTTTATCCACTAATTGCGGACCGACCTTTGCGACTACTTTACCATCTGCTAACTTCTCAACCTCAGCAACATGGCGATAACGTAAGCCTTTTTCACAGGCTTCTTTTACTTGCTCTGCTGAAATACTATCAATGCCAACTACTTCAACGTCAGCCCAATCTGGTTGTTCGCCAAATGCCAACGCACTTAAAATCATTAATTTTTTAAAGGCATCCTGTCCTGAAATATCATTATATGGATCTGCCTCTGCATAGCCTAAATTTTGCGCTTCTTTTAAGGCCGTTTCGAACGACCAGCCCTGTGAACGCATTTTCGTTAAAATATAGTTGGATGTCCCATTTAAAACACCCTGAATTCGACTAACATCATTGACAAGCAAAATATTTTTCATCGTTTTAATAACTGGTACACCACCAGCAGTTGTTGCCTCAAAGCCTACAAAAACACCGTTTTCTTTTGCAAGATCCTGTAGCTCTAAACCTCGCTTTGCAAACATTACTTTATTAGCTGTGATGACATGACATTTATGTTCAACAGCACGCTTTAAGTAAGTAAATGCTGGCTCCTCATTGACGATCGCCTCAAAAACCACCTGCATACCTGGTTCTGCTAAGACTTCATCCATACTAGTTGTCATTAAATGCGCTGTCCCTGGTACACGTTCACGGCTAGTGTCTGTAACTAAAATTTTTGCTACTTCTAGCTCAATTCCTAATTTATTTTTAAGCTCTTCACGCTTTTCATTTAAAATATGGTAAATTCCTTGACCTACCGTTCCAAATCCTAATATAGCTGCCTTTATAGTTGCCATTTGTGTTATTCCCTCCAACTTACATTCCGCAGTTTCATTATAATTATTTCGTCTCAGCTTAATTCGTACAGATTTTGAATTGTGCGCCGACTTTACAAAGCAGGTCAGTTTGCAGTGTTTCTAATACTTCGTCTACAAACAGATATTTAGTCATGGCGTTTCACTTTCACTACAAAAATATTCTGAAAGAAGATACAAAATCGTGAAACACACAAATTCAAATAATTCGAAATTCAACTTAAAGAAAATTGTAACGTAAATACATACATTGCACAAGGGAAATCTCCCTAGTGTGGACATTTGTTTTCTTCAGACGTGCAAAGGAAATCGTTTTCATCCCTTTTATTATATGATTTTTCACTTGATCTATAATAATTGAACAAATATTGACGATTCTTTATAAACAAATAAGGATCATCACCATAGCGTAGGGTTGATTTCCGTCGCGGCTGGCGCTTTCTTACCTTCACTACAATCAACTTATATTTGATATAAATTTTAATAAATGTCATCCACAACTTTTGACGATGATCCCAAAATAAATACCTTTCTTCTATTATATGTATGTAAAATACGTTCATAAAAATTGTTCTTTTGAAATATATGAAAAAAATTTTTTTCAATTATGCCAGTCTATCTTCTCATCTATTTAAAAAGCTCATTCCCTGTAGCAGCAGAGAATGAGCTAAAATATATGAGGGATAATTAACTAGCTTTGGCTAGCAATTTATAACGATAATGTGTTAAAGCTTGTTGCACCAGTATTATCTCCTCCTGCGTAAAGTTAGGTATTGCATACGTACGTTCAACTAATTGAAATGTGCCGTATTTTAAGTAATACTCTGTCGCAGGTAGAGGAATATGACTTGCTCCATAGCTTTCATAAGCTTCGAAAACTTCTTTTACTGTATAGACTTCCTCATTGACATAAACAATCTCCTCAAAAGCAGAATGTCCAAATCTCTCTTGCCATTTACTCTCAACTGACGCAAGTATGTTTTGAATGGACATGTTGTTCACAAACACATGACCTTCATTTAACTCATAAATAAGATAAGATGCAATGTTTTGCGCACTATACACATTTCCCATTTAAAACACTCCTTTATCATCAGTTTTGTAGATAAGAGTAGCTACTGGCTGAGCAACTACTCCTCTTGATATATATTCAAAAGTGGGGGAGCACTTATGAAACTAAGTTAGTTTGATTTGCTATACCGATCAACAAGTCGGTGCTATAAATACCTCGGATTGGTTCAGGTTGGTAGCCATTCGAACACTTTTCTTATTCCCTAGTATAAAACAAGGAATTAAATAAGTCAATAATACTTATAAAATTACTAGGTATTAATGTTAAAGAACATCCTTACGTTCACCAAATGAGGCGAGCGGATGATGCAGCAACGTTTTACGCATTACCGGATGAGGCCTATCGAATGAGAAAATACGTAAACGCTACAACATTAGCCAATGTTTTTTATTAAGCTTCTACTTGTTGTTGTGAAGCTGTTACCTGCTCAATAGCTTGTTCTAAATCTGCAATAATGTCCTCTACTGCCTCAAGACCGATGGATAAGCGAATGAGCGACTCGGTTACACCAGTTTGGATTAGTTCTTCAGCGGAAAGTTGCTGATGTGTAGTAGACGCAGGGTGAATAATTAATGATTTGGCATCCCCTACATTTGCTACGTGCGAGAATAATTTCACACTATCAATTAATTTACGCCCCGCCTCACGTCCACCTTTAATACCAAATGTAAGCACTGAACCAAAGCCGTTTCTCAAATATTTTTTGGCTAAATCATGGGTAGGGAAATCTTCTAAGCCATTGTAATTTACATATTCCACAGATGGGTGGTTTCGTAAATATTCGGCTACCGCTAATGCATTTTCATTGTGTTTAGGAATACGCAAATGAAGCGTTTCTAAACCCTGCAATAAATTAAATGCTGCATCTGCACTTAATGTTGGTCCAAAGTCGCGTAGTAATTGCACTCGCAGTTTTGTGGCAAATGCAGCCTCTGCTGTATCAATACCATAACGCAAACCGTGATAAGAAGCATCTGGCTCCGTAAAGCCTGGGAAACGTCCACGTGTCCAATCAAACTTTCCTGCATCTACTACAACGCCACCTAAAGTTGTACCATGGCCACCAATCCATTTTGTTGCGGAATGAACAACAATATCTGCACCGAAATCAATCGGTGTAGAGCCGTACGGTGAAGCAAATGTGCTATCAATAATTAATGGCAAGCCGTTTTCATGTGCTATATTAGCTACCGCTTCAATATCTAATACCTTTAAACTTGGATTACCGTAAATTTCAGCGAATACCGCTTTTGTTTTATCCGTAATAGCTGCGCGGAAATTTTCTGGATTTGTTTCGTCTACGAAAATTGTTTTAATACCGTAGTTTGGTAGTGTGTTGGCGAATAAATTATAAGTACCTCCGTATAAAGAGCTACCCGCGACAATTTCATCACCTGCGCCAGCTAGATTTAAAATGGAAAACGCAATAGCCGCTGCACCAGATGAAAGTGCTACTGCTGCTGTACCGCCTTCTAATAAAGCGACGCGTTTTTCAAAAACATCTACAGTTGGGTTTGTAATTCGCGTGTAAATATTGCCAGCTTCCTCTAAGGCAAATAGACGTTGCGCATGAGCAGTGTCTTTAAAAACAAATGCCGTTGAGCGATATACGGGTACTGTACGAGATCCTGTTACCGGGTCTGGCTCTTGGCCACCGTGTAACAGCAATGTTTCTGGTTTAAAATTTGTCATTGTATACCTCCAAATGGTTATTTTTTTACGATGGTACCGGAGATGAGGAGGATTTTTCAGTAGAAAACAAAAACCCTCTTCAGCTAAGAAGAGGGTTGCGGTTGCAAGTTTTCCTCCCCTTATCTGCCAGATCCAAGTAAGAATCTGTAGGAATTAGCACCTTAGCAAGTTCGTCACTTACTGGTTGCCGGGCATCATAGGGCCTATCCCTCCGCCGCTCTTGATAAGAGTATGAGATTCAATTTCCATCGTTGTTACACAGTATAAACATAGACTTTTTCTCTGTCAACACTAAAATTTTATTTTTTCCGAAACTTCTGTATGCTTTTTTACGTAATACCAACGCATACACTATTTTAGTGTTTACTCTTCTCATCAAAACGTAGGGTTGATTTCCGTTCCGATTGGGCACTTCGCTTTCGCTAGAGCAAAGGTTCCAGGGGGCTCCTGCACTTCACTTTATTACAATGACGATGTTTTAAAAATATCATCCCTACTTTTTTTGATGAGCCTATTATTTAGAAAGGAGGACCTTTTATGATAAAAGCCATTATCATTTTTCTTCTTGTTGGTTATTTAATTGGCTGTGTTCACGGCTCTAAAGTTGCTCAGTTTTTATCCGGGGTAGACTTAAAAAAGTCAGGTTATGGCAATGCAGGTGCATCTAATGCAACACTTTCCCTTGGATGGAAATACGGCATATTAGTTGCACTGATCGATATCGGTAAAGGCGTTGCCGCTATTCTCGGTACACAAGCCTACCTAACAGATATAACACAATTAACAGAAATACACGCTTGGCTCTTTACCTACATCGTAGCTGCTGGTGTCATTCTTGGACATAATTTCCCATTTTATATGGGCTTCAACGGCGGCAAGGGTACCGCTTCCATCATTGGTATATTACTTGCGATTGATTGGAAAATTGGTTTATTTGCACTCATTTTATTTGTTATTTTATCTTTCCTGACGAACTATTTAATTGTCGGTGTACTTGTATTTTATCTCGTATTTTACATGGCCACATATTTATGGATTCCTGGAATAGGCCCGACGAGTATAGCCTTATTTCTTTTTGGTATTGCCATCATTTTGCATATCGAAAATATTAAACGATTGACACAGGGAACTGAGCCTAAAGTGACTTCTGCATTCAAAAAGAAAAAATAATAACTTTTGGATTTTTTTGTATTTTTTGTGACCACATATTTTCTCGTAACTGTCCGTTATCGCTATAAATAGAGCGTATTTCACACACTAGTTTTCTTTACAATAAATAGACAAATTCCTTTCTTAATAAAGCATTTTACTAGCCGATGTTATAGGAAATAATATCCATGCTTATAGAAAGGATGAAAATGTATGTCTACTTCTGAACAAGCAAAACCGAAACGTAATTTAAAGCCTCTTTGGATTGGATTAGCCTTTGCTTCACTAATTATAATTACATTTTTACCCAACAGTGGCGATTTACCTATAGCTGGACAACGAGCTTTAGCTATTTTAGCTTTCGCGGTCATCCTTTGGGTTACAGAAGCAGTATCCTATCCCGTTAGCTCTGCCATGATTATTGCTCTCGTGACCATCTTACTAGGATTAGCTCCATCAATGGAAGATCCAACGAGAGAGCTAGGAACATCAGATGCATTAAAATTAGCATTGAGCGGATTTAGTAATTCAGCAGTTGCACTAGTAGCAGCAGCACTTTTCCTAGCGGCAGCCATGCAAATTACCAATTTACATAAACGTCTTGCGCTATGGATTCTTTCACTAGTAGGGACAAAAACGAAAGCCATCGTATTCGGTGCTATTTTGGTATCTATTGCACTCGCATTCTTCGTCCCTTCTGCTACTGCACGTGCAGGCGCAGTTGTACCAATACTACTCGGAATGGTTGCGGCATTTGGCCTACCACGTGATAGTCGACTTGCTGCTTTACTTGTCATTACCTCTGTACAAGCTGTTTCCATTTGGAATATCGGTATTAAGACGGCAGCAGCTCAAAATATGGTCGCTTTAAATTTCATCAAAGAACAATTTGGTGTTGATATTTCTTGGGGTGCTTGGTTACTTTATGCTGCCCCCTTCTCGATCATCATGTCAGTGGCTCTATTTTTCATTATGATTACACTAATCAAACCTGAAACAAGTAATATTGAAGGTGGTAAAGAAGTAATCAAAAAACAACTTGCGGAGCTTGGTCCATTAAAAGCTCCCGAAATTCGATTAATCATTACATCTGTAGTTTTACTATTTTTCTGGGCTGCAGAGGGTAAACTTCACCCATTCGATACGACAACCGTCACAATCGTTGCAATCGCTATTCTATTAATGCCCAAAATCGGAGTCTATTCGTGGAAGCAAGTTGAACCTCATATTCCTTGGGGAACAATTATCGTCTTTGCAGTAGGTATAATGTTAGGAACGGTCTTGCTTAATACAAAAGGTGCATCCTGGTTATCTGATAAAGTATTCGGTTCACTTGGTTTAGATTCTATGCCGATTCTTGCAACAATCGCGCTTGTTACTTTATTTAATATTCTTATTCACTTAGGTTTTGCAAGTGCAACAAGTTTAGCATCAGCACTTGTACCGGTATTTATCGTTCTAGCCTCAACACTAACGACTAATGTCGATCAGGTTGGTTTCGTGATCGTACAACAATTCGTTATTAGCTTTGGCTTCCTTTTACCTATTAGTGCACCGCAAAATATGCTTGCCTACGGTACAGGAGCCTTTACAACAAAGGATTTCTTAAAATCTGGTATCCCCTTAACGATTATTGGATACATTCTAGTTCTGCTATTTTCCGCAACGTATTGGAAATGGATCGGATTATTATAAAAATCCAGGGTTTTCTTTGAATACCTGATCACTTCTCTGGGGCACCTGATTACTTCGGAGAGCTACCCGATCACTTCAGAGAGCTACCCGATCACTTCAGGGAGCTACCCGATCACTTCGGAGGGCTACCTGATCACTTTAGTGCCTTACCCGATCATTTCGAGGGGCTACCTGATCACTTCAGAGGCTTACCTAATCACTTCGTAGGTCTCTCCCCTAATTCCAGAGATACCCGAGCATTTTGGATTACGTTATTAACAATTAAAAGCCTTGAAGGAACAAGTCAACAGTCCTTCAAGGCTTTTTATTAGTTAATTATTTGGATAAAGCAGGGTTTTTCATCGTACCATTCTTTGCGTAATTCACATGCCATGAGAGCGCTGTTTCTAAAATGTGTGGTGTATGATGTCCACCTGTTGCTTCATTGGCATTGTTAAAATATTTCCATAATTGCTCACGATATTCCGGGTGTGCGCAGTTATCAATAATGCACCCAACCCGTTCTTTTGGAGCAAGACCACGTAAGTCTGCTACCCCCTGCTCTGTTACGATAACGTCTACATCATGCTCTGTATGGTCAACATGCGACACCATTGGAACGATACTAGAAATATTTCCGCCTTTCGCATAAGATTTTGTGACGAAAATACCTAATCGCGCATTACGTGCAAAATCTCCAGAGCCGCCAATTCCATTCATCATTTTTGTTCCTGAAACATGCGTAGAATTTACGTTCCCGTAAATATCCACTTCTAATGCTGTATTAACAGAAATTAATCCGAGTCGGCGAATAATTTCTGGCTGGTTAGAAATTTCTTGCGGACGTAATACAAGTTTATCTGCATATTTCTCAAAATTACCATAAACTCGTTTTCCAACTTCCTCGGAAAGAGTGATCGAAGTAGCAGATGCAAAGTTTACCTTCCCTGCATCAATTAATTCGAATACTGCATCTTGCAACACTTCTGAATAAACTTCTAAATTCTCAAACTCTGAATCTTTAAAACCTAATAAAACGGCATTTGCTACTGAGCCTACACCCGATTGAATCGGTCTTAAGCTAGTCGTTAAACGACCTACCTTAATTTCTTCACGAAGGAAATTTAATAAATGATTAGCCATAATATCTGTTTCTTCATCCGCAGGGACGATTGTCGATGGTGCATCTAAAATATCCGAAATCACAATACCTTTTACTTTATTTAAATCTAGTGATATACCAATTGTGCCAAGGCGATCGGATACATTTTGTAATGGAATTGGATCACGCTTCCCCTGTGGTCCAGGTATTAAAATATCGTGGATACCCTCTAACGCATCAAGCTGAGCTACGTTCAACTCAATGATTATTTGATCTGCCTCTTGCACAAAAATAGGAGAGTTACCAACTGAAGTTGTAGGAATTAGTAAGCCGTCTTCTGTAATAGCAGACGCTTCAATAATCGCAAAATCAATAGGACCAATAATACCTTGGCGTACTAGCTCCGCATTATGTGATAGATGCGCATCAACGAATGTAATCTCACCACTGTTGATTTTATTACGAATACCAGCATCCGCTTGGAACGGTCCACGTTTGCGAATAACGCCAGCTTCCGCTAAGTATTGGTCAACTTCTGGGCCAAGTGATGCACCTGTATACACATCTACCTGGAAGCTCTCTTTTTTAGCTTTCTCCACAAGCGCAAGAGGTACCACTTTAACATCACCTGCACGGGTAAATCCGCTCATCCCAAGTACCATACCATCCTTAATCCAAGACGCTGCTTCTTCTGCTGTTACAACCTTGCTTCGTAGCTGTTCATTACGAAGCTTTTTCGCCACCTTCTCTTCCATCCCTTATTCCTCCGTCCCACTTTATTTTGTCCAACTATCCGGTTTACTCATTTTGGTATAGTCATCTATTTATTAGAAATCCAACCAAATGAACCGCCACCATAATTTTAAACTATTTAGAATTTTTAATCTATAACTAACAAAATATTTTATTTTACGAGAAATTCTATGCATTCGCAAATTATTTAAAAATAATTTCAACATCGGAAAAATTCGATTTTGACGAAAAAGCGTGATATGCTTTTGATATATAAAAGGGAAAAGGGGATTTTTTTGATGGTAAAAGAATTATTACGTAACCACTCTTCAGTTCGTATTTATGATGGAAATCCGATTTCAAAGGAAATTATTGAAGAATTAATTGCTACTGCTCAAATGGCGGCTACATCACATTTTGTACAAGCTTATAGTGTTATTTGGGTAACTGATGAGGAGAAAAAAGAAAAATTAGGGATGCTCTCTGGTAATCCCCGTCAATATGAAACTTCTGGCGGCGCCTTTGTCTTCTGTGTAGATTTCAAACGTCTTCAATCAGCAGGCAAATTAGAAGGTGTAGACATTGTCGCTGATTCCGCAGAAAATGTACTTGTTGGAGTAGCTGATGTATCATTATTCGCGCAAAACTTTGTGGTTGCTGCAGAATCTATGGGATATGGAATTTGTTACATCGGAGGAGTGCGTAATAAGCCTGAAGAAATAAGCGAACTATTTAATCTACCTGAATACGTTTTCCCTCTATTCGGCTTAACAATTGGGGTTCCCGCACGTCGTAATGAAGTAAAACCTCGTTTACCTGTTGCCGCGGTATTACATGAAAATGAATACAATACAGAAAAATATGAGGAACTTTTACCAGCTTATAACGACACAATGGAAGCATACTATAATAATCGCTCATCCAATCGAAAAATTGATAACTGGACAAAGCAAATGGCAGATTTTTTAATTGAACAACGCCGTCCCCATATCAATGATTTCTTAGCGAAAAAGGGTTTTAATTGGAAATAATCTCATCAATAAAAAAGTGGAGTTACATTCGCATGATAGTAACTTCACTTTTTTATATTTTATTTTTAATACACTAGTTTTCTTTAGCTTTTAAAAGCTATGATACATCAAAGGGAATAAATCAATGAACTTTTTAAACAAAGAGGAGAGTCCATATGGAAGTAGTATATTTTGCAGGAGGATGTTTATGGGGAGTACAAGCATTTATAAAAACTTTACCTGGAGTTAAGTTTACAGAAGCAGGAAGAGCTAATGGAACAAGTCATACACTTGAGGGTGTTTATGATGGGTACGCCGAATGTGTAAAAACAGGATTTGATCCGACAGTTGTAACAATAAAAGAATTAATGGGATACTTTTTTGAAATCATTGACCCATATAGTTTAAATAAACAAGGACAGGATGTTGGCGAGAAATACAGAACAGGAGTATATAGTGAAAAGCCTGAACACTTAAAAGAGGCGAAGGCGTTTCTTAGTGAGAGAAATGATTACAGCCTTATAGTTGTTGAAGTATTACCTCTTACAAACTATATGAGAAGTGCAGAAGAACATCAAGATAGGTTAGCTAGATGTCCAGATGATTATTGTCATATCCCAGAAGAAATATTAAATAGGTATAAGTAAGGGAGATTATTAAAAGATTGTTTATGGGATTTAAGTTTTCAAAACTGCTTGATCAAATAATAAGGGAAACAGAACTGTTTAATAAGTGTCTCGGTATAAAGTTTGCTGCATTGAAGATAAAATTGATGTAGATTTGAACGATAATCCTTATGAAAGTGATTTTAGCGACTAAGCATTTTGATTTCCCCCCTCTTTTGAGATTAGATTGCAAAATCAATTTTTACACTATTCATCTAATTATAGAAAGAGTAGTAAAATAGCAATTAATATTAAAAAACAAAATGATATATCCTCTAAACTTAGGAAGTGAGGTGAGCAAAATGTATAGCAAAGTAACTCAAGATGTAATTTATTCTTTAGAAGAGTGTTTATTAGATGAATGGCAGTTAGATGATTATGCATCACATATTGGCTATTCAAAATTTCATTTATCACGTATTTTCAAGCAAGAAACTGGATTGACGATAAGTGAATATATTCGAAAACGAAGGCTGGCACTAGCAGCAATGTATTTATTATATTCAGATGAATCGATACTTCAAATTGCGTTTGAGTTACGTTATCAATCACAAGAAGCATTCACACGTTCTTTTAAAGAGCTATATAAAATGCCACCAGGTAAATATCGCAAAATCATGCGAACACTTCAAGGGACGGAGGAAAAAAACATGAGTGATTTAACGACAATTAAAGGCTGGATTTTAAGTGGTTCACACCCAACCTTTTACGAAATGAAAACGGATGGACAAATATTTCATACAGGCATGAAATCAGGTTTACTATCTTCGAAAACAGATGTAGGTGAAGGGCAATTCGGGACAATGATGCAAAGTTTTTCTGCAGAAAATTGGTTAGGAAAACGTATTAAACTGTCTTGTTTCTTAAAGACAGAAGAAGTTGTTGCAAAATGTGGAGTTTGGTGCCGCATAGATAATAGTACAGGTGACGTTATTCAGTTTGATAATATGGATAATAGACCTATTCAGGGTAACGGACTGGAACTTCTATTCGGTTGTATTAGATGTACCAAAAGAAAGTGCTTCTATTCACTTCGGCATTTTATTAACAGGAACAGGTAAAGTATGGGCTGATGGATTTAAGTTTGAAGAAGTAGATTTATCTGTTACATCAACAAATATGCTTGGGCAAGAAGAAAATTTGCCATTAGAGCCGATTAATTTAGGATTTGATGAAGGGTGATTATTTTAATATAGTCTATACGTCACTAGGTTTTGGGATTAAAGGAAACTGATCATACCCTAGAGGGGTTGCTGCTAAGACTAAATTTGAAATGCGACTTGGAGAATAAGAAATTTGTCTCATTAAACCCTCAACGTTGTATAAACTGTTTACTATATTACAGGAAAAGAAAGCATTTTGATCACTCATTGTTCAATATACTTTCTTTTTTTATTATAAAGCTCTATTGAATATGCAATAAAGTTTTTACAGAAAGAACTTCCAAACAACATCGGTATTGCTTGTTGTCAATCTTGCCTTATGTTTGTTAACTGTACTTTTATAAACAGATTTAGAAGATAAATTAGACGTAAGCTATCATACGTATCAGTCATTTCAAACACAAATTAAAAACTTCTTAGTATCAGCCTTAAGATCCCTTCGTTTCCCAACACATTTGGAGATTAGCAGGAACCAATATGTTTTGATTAACTGACTAAAAAATCGCAAAAAAAAGCCGAGGAATAAATCCTCGACTTATTTAAGTGCCTAGCGACGTCCTACTCTCACAGGGGGAAGCCCCCAACTACCATCGGCGCTAAAGAGCTTAACTTCCG
>NZ_JALIRS010000022.1 GCF_023337795.1 Lysinibacillus sp. BPa_S21
CTTCTATCCACGACTCTGGCCTTCTATCCACGTTTTTAGCTCTTCTATCCACGACTCTGGCTCTTCTATCCACGACTTTAGCTCTTCTATCCACGACTCTGGCTTTTGTCCGCGACTTTAGCTCTTCTATCCACGTTTTTAGCTCTTCTATCCACGACTTCGGCTCTTCTATCCACGATTCCGATGATTCTAAACGTCATTCGACTCTTTTTACAATGCAAGAACGCAAAAAAACTGCCCAACATTTCGTTTTGGACAGTCTTTGCATCCTATTTTAATCTTCTTTTTCGATTAGTGCTGCTAATGCTGTAACCGCTTGCTCGGCATCGTTACCATCGCCACTAAGTACAACTTCTGTTCCTTTGGCAATGGCTAAACTCATAACGCCCATAATGGATTTAGCGTTTACTTTTTTCTCGTCTTTTTCCAGAAAGATATCTGCGCTAAAACGATTTGCTTCTTGCACAAATAGTGCTGCTTGTCTAGCTTGTAGTCCTAATTTTAATTTTACATGGACTCTTCTCTCGGTCATTCTTAAAACTCCCCTTTACTACCGTTCATCTGTTATTTTTATCTTACCTTACTTACTAGCAAAAGAACAATACGCGATTAGGTATCACATTCATACCTGAAAAGTATGAAAATTTAACCACCAATTTTTTCTCCGCTTCTTAATGCATCAGCAATTTCATCGATTTTCCGTAATCGATGATTGACACCCGATTTACTAACTGTTCCGCTTGAGACCATTTCACCAAGTTCTTTTAGTGTTACATCTTGGTATTCTACTCGTAATCGTGCAATTTCACGAAGTTTTTCTGGTAATTGATCTAGACCTATTGAATTTTCAATAAATCGGATATTCTCTACTTGACGTAATGCTGCGCCTATTGTTTTATTCAAGTTCGCTGTTTCACAGTTGACAATGCGGTTGACACTATTTCTCATGTCTCGTAATATGCGAACATCTTCGAATTTCATCATTGCTTGATGAGCACCAACAATATTAAGGAAGTCAGAAATTTTCTCCGCTTCTTTTAAATAGGTGACAAAGCCTTTTTTTCGTTCAATTGTTTTTGCATTTAGCTCAAATTCATTCATTAAATCCATTAAAGCCTCGCCATGCTCTTTATACAATGAATAAATTTCTAAATGGTAGGCTGATGTTTCTGGATTGTTGACAGAGCCTCCAGCTAAAAATGCGCCTCGTAAATACGCTCTTTTTTGTCCACCCTTTTTAATGAGCTTCCGTGAAATAGTATGATTAAATTGAAAGTCGTCTGAGATGATTTCTAAATCAATTAGTAGCTCACGCGCACCTTCTCTTACGCGGCAAATGTATACGTTATTTTTTTTCAAACGCATTTTTTTTCTTACAAGTAACTCTACATTATACGGATACAGCTTCTTCATAATCGTATAGAGTCTTCTTGCGATTGCAGCGTTTTCAGTTTGTACGTCTAAGCTTAACTGTTTATTCGCAAAGGATAATGAACCATTCATACGAATTAGGGCAGATACTTCTGCTTTCATACAATGATTGTCCGCTTCTATTTGCGTTAATTCTTTTTTCGTTTCAGAAGCAAAAGACATATCACGCCCTCCTTTCAACCTTTTGTTCTATGTATATGTTCATCTTATCATATACAATAAGCGCTTTATAATTCACTAACTTTTTGTCCGTAGATATTTGCGTAGTCTACAAGCCATTTAGCAACGTTTGTAGCATTATGACGAACCGTCCCATCTGGGCGAATCGTGGCAATATCTCGTTTAATAACCTCTAAGCCCATACTTTCCAGTTTTGCAACGTCAAATGTTACTGGCTCAGCACACTCTTCCTTATAAAGCTCTTTTACAGGATGAGGGAGTTTTACATCATTCACCAATATAGAATCAATGAAGGAGTCTCCAACATGCTTATATAAAGCTTTAACATGATCGCCTGCTGTATAGGAAATGGTTTCACCTTTTTGGGTCATCAAATTACAAACATAAATTTTTCTTCCTTTCGCCTTCACAACGGCTTCCCCAATTTCTTTTACAAGAAGGTTGGGAATAATGCTTGTATATAAACTTCCTGGACCAATTAAAATATAGTCAGCTCGATTGATTGCTCGAATAGCCTCTGGTAGCGGTTGCACGTTTTCAGGCACTAGAAAAACCCGATTAATTGGTTTTTTAGCCTTTGGAATTTTAGATTCCCCTTCAATGATTGAACCGTCCTCAAGCTCAGCGTGTAAATTTATCTTTTTATTAGCAGCTGGTATGACGCGACCATGAACCTTTAAAACTTTTCCCATCTCACTAATAGCATGGTTAAAATCCCCGGTAATATCAGTTAATGCAGTCAGCATTAAATTACCTAATGAATGTCCACGTAAATCTTCGGATGCTGAAAATCGGTATTGAAACATTTGCTCTACAAGCGGCTCAACATCCGATAACGCCGCGATCACATTACGGACATCACCAGGTGGTGGAATATCATAGTCATCTCGTAAGCGTCCTGAAGAACCACCATCATCTGCTACTGTCACAATGGCAGTAATATCAAATGGGTGGTGCTTGAGCCCACGTAGTAACGTAGAAAGCCCTGTACCACCACCAATTACAACAAGCTTTGTTCGCTTCTTTCCCATTCACTCAATCCTTTCTACGATTGATGTCACGATGCGTAATAACAGTGTTTTCCTTTCCAGCTAAATAGGCTCCAAAATACTCTGTTAATGTTACCGAACGGTGCTGTCCTCCAGTACATCCAAAAGCAATGACAAGTTGTGATTTACCCTCTTGTCTATAGAGCGGAATCATAAATTCAAACAAATCCGTTAGTTTTTGGATAAGTGTTTGCGTATCCTCAAGTGCCAGAACATAAGAAGATACCTCCGTTTGTAGGCCCGTTTTATGGCGTAACTCCTCCACATAATATGGATTTTTTAAAAAACGGACATCAAAAACTAAGTCAGCATCTATTGGCATACCATGCTTAAATCCAAAGGACATGATATTTACTGTGAAAATATTATCAGTATCACTGGCAAATTCTTTAGCAATTTTTTCACGTAGCTCTTTAGGCTTCATATTAGATGTATTATAGACAGATTTAGCGCGACCTTTTACTTCCGATAAAAGCTTACGTTCTTGTTTAATGCCATCTAACGGCAAACCATTTACAGCCAATGGATGTGCGCGTCTTGTTTCTTTATAACGTCTAACTAAAGTTGCATCATCTGCATCTAAAAATAATATCCGAGCAACAATATCGCCTTCTTTAAGAATATGATCGAGGGCACCGATAAGAGAATCAAAAAAGTTGCCACCACGCATATCCATGACAGCTGCTATACGTGTAATATTTTTACCCGAATCCCTTAGTAAGGTTAAAAATGTTGTGAGTAACGCTGGTGGTAAATTATCAATACAGTAATACCCTAAATCCTCAAAGCTTTGAATAGCTACTGTTTTCCCAGCTCCAGACATTCCTGTAATAATAACCAATTCATGTTTACCTTTTAGGCCTTCAACCACCACTGTCATGCAGCTCCTTTATTGTTCAATTGATATTTGTATTTTCTCATGAAGTAATTCAAAATCAGTTGTGTATTCAAATGTACCGTACTGAATGCCTGATTGTGAGATAGCAAATTGTAAGTTTGTACGATCACCTTCAGCCATTGGCAAATGTTCCAAATCCTCTACAGGGTGCCATGCAAGTTTGCCTTCTCTCGTTTCTTTAAACGGTACTCCTTCTATATCCTTTGCAACAAATGTATAAAGCATCCATTCGTCCACTACCTCATTATTTTCTTTCATAACCATCGTATAAACACCCTTTAAATGAGCATTTATTGGCGTGACATTTGTTTCTTCTTTAAACTCACGTACTGCAGCCTCATAAATCGATTCACCGCGCTCCATTTTACCGCCAGGAGCTACGTACCAGCCACGTCTCGGCTTCTGAAGTAAAAGCACTTGACCATCTTTTACGGCTATTAAATTTGCGATTCTTTGCATAGGCACACCTCTAATCTCATTTACATTCTACCTTTTATTATAGCAAGACCAAACAGGGTTTGTCCTCATTTCTAAACTTTAGGTGCATGGCAATTTTAACTTCATCGATACATGTAGGAGACAAGTTTTTTTTAACCTTTACACAAAGATATGAAACTCCGCCAGAAAAAATCAAAATTTCCGTACACAACAAAAATAGGTTGCTCCACCTTATTTGGCGGAAACAACCTACTCAACAAAATAAAAGGGGGATTGCTAATTACACTCTTTATATTACACCTTTTATATGTCATTCAAGTTACAACTATATTAAGACCGTATTAAAATTGTATTTTTTTCCTTAAAATAATGATTATGGGTACTTCTCCATAACGTGTGGTTGATTTCCGTTCCGATTGGGCGCTTTCCTGGGGGCGTCCGATGAGCCGCTTCGCTTCGCTGCAGGGTCTCATCTGTGACGCTAATCCCCAAGGAGTCGCCCAGTCTCCACTCCAATCAACTTATATAAATGTCATCCACAATGTTTTGGGTACTTTACTAAAATATTTACTTGACTACACATTACACTCTGGGAGGAGACTACCCTTATCAACATTGACTTTAAGCGTTAATTTTTTCTAATAATTCTTCCACATAGTGCTGTGCTGCTTGTGCTGCAATACTTCCGTCACCTGTCGCTGTAACGATTTGACGAAGTGATTTTTCACGTACATCTCCAGCAGCGAAGATTCCTGGTACTGTTGTTTCCATATTATCATTTGTCAAAATATAACCAGCATCGTTTAAAATACCAAGAGATTCAAATGGTTTTGTTAATGGCAACATACCAATGTATACGAATACGCCATCAGTAGCAAAATCAGATTCTGTACCATCTACCGTTGATTGTAATGTTACACTTCCAACTTTACCATTCGCCTCATTAATTTCTTTGACTGTTGCATTCCAAATGAAATCAATTTTTTCATTAGCAAAGGCACGATCTTGGAGAATTTTTTGTGCACGTAATTTATCACGACGGTGCACAATTGTTACTTTATCAGCAAAGCGAGTTAAATAAACGCCTTCTTCAACAGCAGAATCCCCGCCACCTACGACAACAAGATTTTTTTGCTTGAAGAATGCACCGTCACATACTGCACAATAGCTGACACCACGGCCACCAAGTTCTTTTTCGCCAGGCACGCCCATTTTTTTATATTCTGCACCTGTAGAAAGAATAATAGCTCGTGTTTTATATTCTTTAGTACCTGAAATAATTGTTTTATATTCCTCACCATCAATAATTTCAGTTACATCGCCATACGCATACTCTGCACCAAATTTTTTAGCGTGATCGAACATTTTTGTCGATAGCTCAGGCCCTAAAATTGTATCGAATCCTGGATAGTTTTCTACTTCTTCTGTATTTGCCATTTGTCCGCCAGGAATCCCACGTTCAATCATTAAAGTTGAAAGGTTGGCACGCGATGTGTAAACAGCCGCAGTCATACCAGCAGGACCTGCACCAATTATTACAACATCATAAATTTTTTCTTCTGACATAAATACTTCCCCCTAAACCGATTTTTTACTTTTTTATAATAACTTTAGTATGTTCATCGTATGTGAAAGTAAAAAGTTATTCAACTATGTTGCTCACGGTCTAATTATTTGGTAAAAACATTAAAATTTCTTCAATATACTTCGATAAAGTTGATACTGATACTCCGTATTGTTGAGCTATTTCCTTTTTTGTCACCTTGAGCATCCGGGAAGAACGAAATAAATAATCATTTGCTCCTGCAATAGCTGCTGGATTTGTAAAACGATAATTATTCATTAATGCTTGCTCACAAAGCACAAACCACATTTGGAACATTGGTGCAATTAATGTAGTAAGCTTCCCATACTGTTCTAGTAAAATTTCTGGTACACTTACTGCTCGTATAAAGCTAGCCTCCACTTTATTTTTCATATCAAATTGATGTCCTAGTGCATATGCGAGGAATAGCTTTTCATACGCATTAAATTGGTCAACGTCTATCCATTTTGGATGCGCAATAATTTCCTGTTTATGTGCTGTACAGCTTAGTAAAAATAAACCAAATATGCGTTCACTTGTATAATCGCTCTCTAGCTTTTCCACAATATAATCACGGTCGTGTTCTAATGCATCTAGTGAATAATTGTTGTTTTCTTCTTGACGCCAAGGCTCAAAGCCTTCTTTATCGGGATCTTGCTCAAGTAATTGTTCCCATGCACTCTTAGAAATTTCTTCATGTCCTGAGAAATAAGCTGCATGTGATAACCAAAAGTAAAAGCCGGCATCACCTACGTAGCCTCTTTTCTGCATGCTACGTAACCATTTAAATGCTAAATCATATTGTCCAACGAGCGCTAATGTTGCACCCAGTTTGTAGCGATGTTCCCATAAGTATGGTTGAATTTTCACAAGTACTTCTAAAAGGTCCTGTAAATCTTCTTCATTTTTTTCATAGTACGCGATAACCGTTAAATTACATAGTGCATGTAAATTACCTTTATTTTCACGTAATACCGTGTTTAGAAGCGCCTTTGCCTGTTCTGCTTCTCCCACATAGAAATAAGCAAGGGCTAAGTTGTTATGAGCTGACCAAAAATCAGGTCTATCTTCTATTAAGTCTTCTAGCATTTTAATAGCTTCAGGGAAATCTCCCTTTTCCATACTACGTCTCGCCTGTTCCTGCCGATATAAATCTTCTGCAGAACCTTCAAGCTCCTCAAAATCATCTTGCTCAATATCAACAAACTCTAATATTTCAGTAGCTTCATCTGCATAAACACCTTCTGGCTCTATTTGTAAATATTGCTCTGCAAAGCGTTTAGCATCGTGTATGATGCCGACACATCCTGAAACCTCTGCCATATAAAAAATAATTTCTGGATTGTCTTTATCTATCTGATAGGCATGACGAAGAAGATCATACGCTTCCTCGAAACGTTGACCCTCTAACTCTATGATCGCTAATTGTAATAAAATCATTGGATCATCAGGGCTTAAATCCACTGCTCGCTGTAAATATTTATAGGCTTTATTCATTTGTCCACTATTCATTGCTTGAATTGATTTTTTATAATAATAGTCGCCTGTTGGAATGAACGACACTATATTCGTTTGATTCTCTTTTTGACGTTTCTTTTCCAAAATATTTCCTCCGAAACAAGAAATAAGGAACGTATCATACGTTCCTTTTCACAGTAACTTCTATTATACCATACAATAAGCAATATGCCGTTATTTCTCCTCATGACGTTTTTCCAACACATGTAACACGTCATAAACACTTACTTTTTGCTCTTGTAGCAACACTAGTAGATGATAAATTAAATCGGCAGCCTCCCATTTTACTTCTTCGGCATCACGATTTTTTGCACCTATGACAACTTCCGTTGCTTCTTCTCCAACTTTTTTACAAATTTTATCGATTCCTTTATCGAACAAATATGTAGTATACGCCCCTTCTGGCATTTCTTGCTCACGCTTTTCAATGACCTTTACGAGTTTAGAAATAATCTCAACAGATCCTACCTTGGCATTTTGCTGTATGATGTCCGTGAAACAAGAAGTTGTTCCATTATGACAAGCCGGACCAGCAGGAATTACTTCGATCACTAATGCGTCACTGTCACAATCAGCCTTGATTGATATCACTTTTTGTGTATGACCACTTGTTGCCCCTTTGTGCCAGAGCTCTTGACGTGAACGTGAGAAGAACCATGTTTCACCCGATTCAAGTGTTTTTTCTAGAGATTCTTTATTCATATATGCAACTGTTAGTACTTCTTTTGTATTAGCATCTTGTACCACCGCAGTGACAAGACCTTTTTCATCAAATTTAATGCTGTCTATCATCTTACTGCCACTCCTTTTTCGCGTAAGTACTCTTTTACTTGTGCAACGCTCGTTTCTTTGTAATGGAAGATGGATGCGGCAAGTGCTGCATCTGCATCGATATCTTCAGCTAATACTTCGTAAAAATGTTGTGCATTTCCTGCACCACCACTCGCAATAACAGGAACAGTCACAGCCTCTCTTACAGCTTTTATTAGGGTTAAATCAAAACCGGATTTCTCTCCGTCTTGATTCATACTTGTTAATAAAATTTCACCAGCACCTAGGCGAACCGCTTCTTTCGCCCATTCAGTTGCTCGCCATGTTGCTTTCTTTCGACCACCATGCGTATAAACCATCCACGTAGCATCTTCTTCGCTATAGCGGGCATCAATAGCTACAACAATACATTGTGCGCCAAAAAAGTCAGAACCTTCTTTAATGAGCTCTGGTCTCTCTAGAGCAGAAGTATTCACTGATACTTTATCGGCACCGGCACGTAAAATACGTTTCATATCATCTAATGTACGAATTCCACCGCCTACTGTAAATGGAATGGCTAATGTAGCTGCCGTTTGCCGTACGACATCAACCATCGTTTCACGGCCTTCATGGGATGCTGAGATATCTAGAAATACAAGCTCATCTGCCCCCTGCTCATCATAAAACTTAGCAAGCTCAACTGGGTCACCTGCATCACGTAATGACACAAACTGTACACCTTTGACAACTCGTCCCTCTTTCACATCAAGACATGGAATAATGCGCTTTGTTAACACGATGCCACCCCCTTCAACCATTGCTCTAATAAATGCACACCAAGTTGACCAGACTTTTCGGGATGGAACTGCATGCCCGTAATAGAGCCATTTGCCACAATGCCAGGAACCTTTATACCATGATAATCCGCATAAGCGATGAGCTCCCTTTCATCGATATCAGTTGCATAAAATGAGTGTACGAAATAAACATGCTTTGCGGTTACTTCACCATTTAACCAAGAAGGATACTTTGTCATGACAAGCTCATTCCATCCCATATGCGGCACCCGATACTTGCGCCCAGCATTGTCACCATTAAATCGTTTGATGCTTCCTTTAAAAAAGCCCAAACCCTTCGTTGGAGAAACTTCTTCACTTTGCTCAAATAATAATTGCATGCCTAAGCAAATTCCGAGAAGTGGCCGATTTTCAGCTTTCACCTTGTGCAAATATCGATCTAACTCCGTTTCAGCTAAACGTTTGATAGCATCTGGAAATGCTCCAACACCAGGAAGCAATAGTGCATCTGTTGTATCTAGCACTGTCTCGTTAGCCGTCACCACAACCTCACAGCCAAGTCGTTTTAATGCCTGTTCAACACTAAATAAATTCCCCATTCCATAATCAATAACACCTATTTTCACGTTAACAGCCCCTTAGTCGATGGTACACCTTTCACACGCGGATCCATTTCCACTGCTGCGTCAATGGCACGTGCCAACGCCTTAAAAATAGCTTCAATTATATGATGTGTATTATGGCCATAAGGTACGATGACATGGACATTCATTCGAGCCTCTAGTGCAAACTTCCATAAAAATTCATGCACTAATTCCGTATCAAAGCTACCGACCTTTTCCTTCAACTGTGGCACACGATATTCTAAGTGCGGACGATTCGAGCAATCCACAACGACCTGTGCAAGTGCATCATCCATTGGCACAAATGCTGTACCGTACCGCTTTATTCCTTTTTTGTCACCAAGCGCTTCCCGAATAGCTTGGCCTAATACAATTCCGAGGTCTTCTGTTGTATGATGGTCGTCGATATACGTATCACCATTCGCTTCAATCGTCCCATCAAAAACCCCGTGTTTAATAAATAGGTCAAGCATATGATCCATAAAGCCAACACCTGTTTTAATAGTTGCCTTCCCTTCACCATCTAAATCGATAGCTACCGAAATTTGAGTTTCATTTGTCGTACGTTCAACTTTTGCATATCGTTTCTTTTCAGTCATTATGACTACTCCTTTTCCCATCCACGCGATTCGACTGCACGCGCATGACCCTCTAAGCCTTCCATACGTGCTAGACGTGCAATTTTCGGTGCATTTTCTGCCCAAGTTTTTTCACTATAATAAACAACGCTCGATTTTTTCACAAAATCATCGACATTTAAGCCACTTGCAAAGCGTGCCGTACTATTCGTTGGCAGCACATGATTTGTCCCAGCAAAGTAATCACCAACTGGTTCAGAGCTATAACGACCGATGAAAATCCCCCCAGCATGTCGTACTTGCTCAGCTATAGCCTCAGCATTTTTTGTGACAATTTCTAAATGCTCTGGTGCTAGCGAATTAATGGCATCTATGGCATCAGCCATTGTTTCAGCCACATAAATGGCACCAAAGTTTTCAATTGATGCACGCGCTACTTCTTCACGTGGTAAAGTCGTTAATTGCTTCTCTACTTCATCGGCTACTTTTATAGCTAATTGCTTTGAAGTCGTTATTAACATGGCACAGGCCAATTTATCGTGCTCAGCCTGTGATAGAAGGTCTGCCGCGATTTCATCAGCAAATGCTGTGTCGTCTGCTAACACTGCTATTTCACTTGGGCCTGCAATCATATCAATCGCTACCTCACCAAATACTTCACGCTTCGCTAATGCTACAAAGATATTTCCTGGACCTGTAATTTTATCAACTGGAGAAATTGTCTCTGTGCCATAAGCAAGAGACGCGATGGCCTGAGCTCCACCGATTTTATATATTTCTTCTACTCCTAAAATATGTGCTGCAGCAAGTACACCTGGAGGTAATTTTCCATCGCGGCCTGCTGGGGATGTCATAACAATGCGTTTGACACCAGCAACTTGTGCAGGAATAACGTTCATCAAGACCGAAGATGGGTATGCTGCTGTACCACCAGGAACATAAAGGCCTACTGCATCAAGTGCAGTAATTCGTTGCCCAAGCCATGAGCCATCTTTAAGCTCTAAGCGATAACCTGAACGCTTTTGCTGTTCGTGGTAAAAGCGGACATTTTGGGCAGCCTCTGTTAGATCAGCATAGAGCTGTGGATCGATTGAATTTGCGCCCTCTTCTATTTCTTCCTTCGTTACGCGTAACTGGTCTGGGGCAAAGCCATCCCATTTTTCTGTATAAAAACGGACAGCCGCGTCACCTTGTGTCCGAACGTCTGCTAATACTTGACGCACAACCTTTAACTGTTCTTCATTTCCCCCTTCAAGTACTCGTTTCAAGGAAATACCTTTTTCTAGCTTCGTTATTTTCATAGGTTTAATCTCCTTTAAGCCTCTTCCAATAGTAGATATTTTTATTTAACACATCTTTTTAAACGTTTCACGAGGTCGATAATACGGTCACTCTTCATGCGATAGCTTACGGGGTTGGCAATCAATCTGGACGATACGTCTGTAATAAATTCATACTCCACTAAGCCATTTTCTTTCAGTGTCCGACCTGTTGAAACAATATCGACAATTCGATCTGCTAAGTCAATCATAGGCGCCAATTCAATCGATCCATTTAGCTCAATAATTTCAACCTGCTCCCCAATACCCTTATAATATTTCATGGCGATATTCGGATATTTCGTCGCTATTCTTGGTGCAATTTCATTCATCGTCGTATTAGGTAAGCCTGCAGATGCGATATAACAGGTACTTATTTTTAAATCTAGTAATTCATGTACTTCTCGTTGCTGCTCTAATAAAACATCCTTCCCAGCAATACCAATATCCGCTACACCGTGCTCTACATATACAGGAACATCCATTGGTTTCGCTAATATAAAGCGAATTTTCTCTTCTGGAATTTCAAGCATTAATTTACGGGACATTTCGACTTCTTCTGGTAAATTAAAGCCAGCTTCTAAAAGCATCTGATATGCCTCGTCAAAAATACGCCCCTTCGGCATAGCAATCGTTAATTCATTCACCGTCAACGTCCTCCTGTCCCACAACAACTACTTCTGTAAAGTGTGCTAAAAAAGTTGCTTCATCTACTAGGCTACTCTTTAGCTGTAAGGTAACCTGTTTACCAGTTGCTCGTAGCTTCTGTACCTTTGCAAGAGCCGCTTCAAATTGTTCTTCCTCAAATAGCACGACTGTAGCTTCTTGTCGTTCATCGGATAGCCCATCAAGCGTTTCTAATAGGCGATCAACGCGAATACTAAATCCTGTTGCACCAACTTCTGAACCAAACACCTCTAGCAATCCGTCATAGCGTCCCCCATTACCTAATGGAAAACCACTGCCGGTTGCAAACACTTCAAATAACATGCCTGTGTAATAGCTCATGTGACTAGAAAGTGTAAAATCAAAGGCTACATAATCTGCTAAGTTAGCAGTTTCAAGCAATTTAGCGAGCTGTTGCATATATTCTAATGCGTCGTTTTTCCGCACGTATTTTTCAATATCTTGAATTTCTTTTACATTCATCGCTTCTTCAATAAATTGCAATAATGCATCGGATTTCGTTTTAGGCAAATCAAATGATGCTACCGCTTCTTCAAACCCTACATAATTGCGTTGCACAAGGAGTGCCCGGAGTATATTCTGCTGTTCAACGCTTTCGGTATAATCTTGTAAAATACAATGTAATATACCTGCATGACCGATCGTCACTTTAAATTGCTCTACGCCAAATTGCTTTAATAACTCCATTGCTGTCACAATAACCTCAGCATCAGCAAATACAGAATTGTCACCAATTAACTCGATCCCCATCTGGTCAAATTCTGCTGGGCGCCCACCTTCTGCTTCCTGTGCGCGAAAAACACTAGCAAAATAAGCCAGGCGTATCGGAATCATCTCTTTTAATAATTTGGATGTTGCGACACGTGCAATCGGTGTTGTCATATCAGGTCGTAGTACTAACGTGTTGCCTTGGCCATCCACTAATTTAAATAAATGCGCATTGGCTATCGCTGATGCTTTACCGACTGTATCAAAATACTCTACTGCAGGCGTTTTAATAAATTCATAGCCTCTTCGACATAAAAAATCTCGCCCTGTATTTCTTACAGCCTCTACTTTTTCAAATATTTGCGGAAATGTATCGCGCATTCCAAGTGGTTTCTCAAACATTTTAATCGACGACATTTTGACACTTCCTTACGTTGTACTTTAGTTCACTAGAGTATTAGAGAATTAGATTATGAAAGAATTTTAACTCACTTTCCCTTTCTAGTCAATGCAACTCTAGTAAGTTATCAAATAATTTCAATACTGATTATTCTGTTAATTATACTCGAAAATAAATAAATTGGAACTTTATTCAGCAAGGCAAACCTTGCACTATGTGGTGCTTTTGAAAAACTATATCACTAGAATTGAATAAAGTATGACTCTCCGGCAAAACGAGGGTTGATTTCCGTTCCGACTGGGCGCTTTCCTGGGGGCGTCCGATGAGCCGCTTCACTCGCGTTGCTCGCTCCAGGGTCTCATCTGTGACGCTGATCCCCAAGGAGTCGCCCATTCTCCACTACAATCAACCTCTTCACATAACATGTATCATTTATAGTGATAAAATGGTACTTCAACATGACTCTACAAAAGCAAATCCGCAGCGACAGAGGTTTTTTGTAGCGAAAGCGAAGCGACAAGTGTCACCACAGGAAAGCTATTAACTTCCATGACCACAAAAAACACTGTGCAAAGCCTGCACAGTGTAGGTATTTTTATTTTTTTGGCGTGCACCATTCTACTACTTCATTGCGTTTGCGCTCTGCCATTTGTTCGGCTGTATAAATAATTTGCATAGGATTACCGCCTGCTAGGCAGCCAGCTGGTACATCCTTATGAACAAGGGTAGCAGCTGACACTATCGCACCGTCACCTATCGTAACACCTGGAAGGATCGTTGAATTGGCACCAACCATCACTTCATTGCCAATATGAACATCTCCTAGACGATACTCCTCTATTAAATATTCATGCGCCAAAATAGTCGTATTGAAGCCTATAACGGTATTATCACCGATATAAATACGTTCTGGAAACATTGTATCTGGCATCACCATTAAAGCTAAAGAGGTTTTTTCACCAATCTCCATTTTTAACAAAGTTCGATACAACCAGTTTTTCACACGTAAAAACGGTGTGAAGCGTCCAATTTGAATGACAACGAAACACTTCATCACCTTCCAAAAGGACACCGTATCATAAATATTCCAAAGCGAGTTTGCTCCTTCGACACGGTAGCGTTCTGTTTTACGTGCCATTACCTTACCCCGCTTTCACAATGTCAAATAAATCCGTCATATGATGCAACATATATTCCGGCTTGAATTGCTGTAAGTATTCCTCACCTTTAAATGCCCATGCGACACCAGCCGCTCTAACTCCAGCATTGTGTCCTGCCTCAATATCGTGAGAATTATCACCAATCATAATGGCGTCTTCCTTATTTACACCAAGGCGTTCAAGAGCAAGCAAAACTGGCTCTGGATTTGGCTTTACATTTTTCACATCATCCGTGCCAATACGGATATCAAATAGATGACTTGCCCCTAGCACAGATAGACCACGGTCAATCATCGCATTACGCTTTGTAGAGACAATCGCTAATTTAATACCCATATCCTTTAATTGCTCTAAAGTGGAAACAACATCGGGATATTGAGTGACAAGCTCATCGTGATGTAATTCATTATATTCGCGATATTTAGCCACCATTGCATCCTCTTCACCAGGAGCAATGTCACTAAATGTCTGTTTTAAGGATGGTCCAAGGAATTTCAGGCAATCTTTTGGCGAATATTGCCCGGGAAATCGTTCGTTTAAAACGTGCATAAATGTTTGAATGATTAAATCATTTGTATTGAGTAATGTGCCATCAAAATCAAATAGTAATGCCTTTATAGCCATGCTATGCACCCCTTATTTATTATCTAAATACTTTACTGCAGGTTTCTCTTTTATACGTCGGTAAATAATTGCACCAAGACCTACTACAATACCTATTATTGAAACAACCTGAGCTGAGCGTAAATCCCCTACTAAATATAGGCTATCCGTACGCAGGCCTTCTATATAGAAGCGACCGATTGAATACCAAATTAAATAGCTGAAGAATATTTCGCCACGATTTAAATTTACTTTGCGTAAGACTAATAAAATAATTAGCCCAATGAAGTTCCAGACGGATTCATATAAAAAAGTAGGATGTACGTATGATCCTAATTCTTCAATATACATTTGATTAATAATCCAATCTGGAAGCATTAGATGTTCCAAAAACTCACGTGATACTGGACCACCATAAGCCTCCTGGTTCATAAAATTGCCCCATCGACCAATTATTTGTCCAATTAAAATACTCGGTGCCGCAATATCCGCTACTCGTAAAAAGCTTATATTTCTTCTACGAGTGAATATGTAAGCTGTTAAAAATGCACCAATCAGAGCACCGTGTATAGCAATGCCGCCATTCCAAATTTCAATAATCTTCCCTGGATTTTCACTATAATAATCCCAACGCATTGAAACATAGTAAATACGAGCACATATTATAGATATAGGAACAGCCCATAGTAATAGATCTGCAAGAAAATCCTCTGGTAAGCCTCTCTTTACAGCCTCTCTTTGTCCTACAATATAAGCTAGAATAATACCCGATACAATTAGTAACCCGTACCAACGTACAGGAATAGGTCCTAAATGGAAAGCAATCGGATTAATGTCTAATAATAATAAATCCATCTTAAGCTCCTCTCAAATTCATGTATTACATTTGTTAATGAATCCTAATCAATTATGCCTTAGCATAATTGCGTCCGGAATCGACTTTGTGCTTACCGAAAGCGACAGGTACGGATGCTTGGACACCCGTTACAAGAAGTTAAAAACGATTAGTCGTCCAACTCATCTGTTGAGGAGATGACTTCATCTAATCGTCTAGAAAACTCCTCGGCTGCGTTAACACCCATCTTCTTTAAACGATAATTCATTGCTGCTACTTCAATAATAACAGACACATTTCGTCCAGGTCTTACAGGAATCGTTAGCTTTGTTAATTCCGTATCAATGATTTTCATTTTTTCTTCCTCTAAGCCTAGACGATCATATACTTTATCTGGATCCCATATCTCCAATTCGATAATCAATGTAATACGTTTGTATGGACGTACCGCACTTGCTCCGAAGAGTGTCATAATATCGATAATACCAATACCTCGAATTTCGAGTAAATGTTCTAAAAGAGGCGGTGGACTCCCAATTAAAAAGTTCTCGGATTCCTGACGGATCTCTACACAATCATCAGCCACTAAGCGATGCCCCTTCTTGACTAGCTCAAGTGCTGTTTCACTTTTCCCTACACCACTCTTGCCGATAATTAGTATACCGATGCCGTATACATCAACTAAAACTCCGTGAGCAGCAGTCATTGGTGCTAAACGACCTTCTAAATAGTTTGTAAGCCTACTCGAAAATTTCGTTGTTGTCATGTGCGTTTTAAATACAGGTACATGTTTTTCATTGGACGCCTGTATAAGTTCCTTAGGTACCTCTAAATCACGAGAAATAATAATAGCTGGTGTATCCTGTGAGCAAAGAAGACGCATGCGCTCCAGTTTCACATTGGCAGGCAGCATTTCAAAAAAAGAAAGTTCTGTTTTTCCTAGCAATTGTACTCGATTTGCAGGATAATGCGTAAAATACCCCGCCATTTCGAGCCCTGGTCTTGAAATATCACTAGTGACAATCGTTCTTCCTATGCCTTCCTCACCAGCTAATAGTTCTAACTTAAATTTCTCCATAACGTCTCTTGTTAATACTACGACCAATGTTTAGTAGCCTCCATTCAATGGAATTGAATATGTTTTGTCCTGCGTTAACTAGCAATCAGCATAATGATTGCAGTTTCACCTTATTTTAGCATGTCTATGTATAAAAGAAATGAATTTACACTCTGTCTGCCTGGCTAAAATATTCTACAAAATATAAAAAAACTAGCGGTTCTCCAGCCCGCTAGTTTCATGATTGTTTATTTTTGAGTAGCTAACCATTTGGCAACCGCTTCTGCATCTGCACCTTTGACAACCCCAGCAGGCATTGTACCTTTACCATTTTCAATAACATTTAAAATTTCTGCCTCTGTCATACGAGAGCCTACATCGCTAATCTTTGGTGCATTATTTTGACCTTGTAGCTCACCACCATGGCAAGTAATACAAGATTTCATAGCAATTGTTTCACCATCTGAAGCAGTAGTTTTTGTACCTGTTGTCGTTTTACCTCCACCACAAGCAGCTAAAAAGATTGCTGAACCAATCGCTACTGTTAACATTGCCTTTTTCATTAGGGCCCCTCCTAAAAGTAAATAAGTTCTTTCCCTGTCATTATACCAAAATTACGCACGCTTGAAACCTTCTCCCAACACCTCATAAGCATTAGAAACGATAACAAACGCTGATGGGTCAACGCTTTTAATGAGTTGTTTCAGCTTTGTGAACTCTGTTTGATAAACAACAACCATTAATACTGGTCGTGTTTCCCTTGTATAGCCACCTATAGCAGGCAACTTTGTCACGCCTCGATTGATCTCAGCATAAATGGCATCACGTACTTCATCTTGTTTCAGCGTAATAATATAAACCATTTTAGACTGGCTAAAGCCGAGCTGAATAATATCAATCGTTTTTGTAGTGACATAAAGTCCGATTAGGGCATATAACCCTTTCTCTAAGTCAAAAACAATTGCTGCACTAATTGCGATAATCCCATCAATTAAAAGTACACTTGTACCAAGCGATATTCCAGTATACTTTGTAATTATTTGCGCTAGTAAATCAGTGCCACCAGTAGAAGCATTCCCCTTAAAGACAAGTCCTATTCCTAAACCGACCACAATTCCCCCAAAAAGCGCTCCGAGTAAAGGATTATCTGTCCAAGGCCCCCAACTATTCGTTAGTAATACAATAAGCGGTAATGTGACTGTTCCAATAAATGATTTAATTCCAAACTTTTTCCCAAGAAATAATACACCTGCTATAAATAGTGGAATATTGAATGCATATTGTATAAATCCTGGATTCCAACCAAAAATACCGTGTAAAATTGTACTAATTCCGCTTACTCCACCTGAAGCTACTTGATTTGGCAATAAAAATACATTGAAGCCGATTGCAATAATTGCTGCTCCTATTATGACGTACACATACTCCACAATGCTTTCCCTTACACCATGAATTTGATTCATTTCCCCCACGCCCACTCCAACTATCAGAATTTTTTGAAGACCAGATGATTATAGCAAATAGTTTTCGCATTGAGAACTTCACCATGATGAAGGAAAAGGAAACATGTCCTTATATAATTTGCCTTATGTATTACACTTATGACAAATAATATAAAAGCACAAAAAATAAGCACCTTAAAGAGAATTCTTTAGATAGCTTATTTCTATTTTATACGTTGCAGATGACACTTTGTTAAAACATATGTCATGTGGATTAGTTGATTGTAGTGGAGACTGGGCGACTCCTTGGGGATCAGCGTCACAGATGAGACCCTGCAGCGAGCATCGCGAGTGAAGCGGCTCATCGGACGCCCCCAGGAAAGCGCCCAGTCGGAACGGAAATCAACCCTACACTATGATTATCCCTTATTTTTATAAAGATTTTTCTGCCCACTCCATTGCTTCATTGTAAAAAAGATCAATTTTTGTTAAATCAATATTGAGCTGAGGAGCTAAATCTTCTAAAGTAGACCAATCTAACTTACCTAACGCAATACTGAATTCCAAATACGGTGTCATTTCAGTTTGCTTCCCTAAAATCGTTGATGTTATATCTTCTGAAAAAGGTAACTGCCGTAAAATAACGTTCAGCGGTCTTTGCAACAAAGTATCTATCAATGAAAACATCCCAACTAAAAAATATTCAGAGAAGTTTTTCTTATAGGATAGCTTAGCCAGTTTTTCACATACTTTCGCTCTAAATAAAGAAGTACGCATGACTTCTTTAAAAAGATCATTATCCGCATTTTTATCCATTTCTCGCATTGCCAATAAATAAATCCACTTACGTAAATTTGAAACGCCTAGTAATATAATCGCTTGTTTTATGGAACGAACCTTTGATTTAGATCGTCGCTCTGAATTATTAACCATTTGCAATAATTTATACGTTAAAGAAATATCACGCTCAATATTATCAGCTAATAACTGTATATTAGGTTCCTCTTCTTTTAACAGCGTAATAATATATAAATATTGAATAGTATTAGCAGGTATCTCGGTTCCTGTTATGATTTGAGGCTGTTCAAAAAAATATCCTTGAAATAATTCATAGCCAGAATGCTTTGCCACTTCAAATTGCTGTCGTGTTTCTACCTTCTCAGCTAGTAATTTTATATGCGGGAAATTTTCTTTCACTTTATTTTCAATCTCCATGCGCTCTAGTAATGGTGACAATAAAAAATCAACTTTTATATAATCAACATAAGGAAATAACTCATCATAAACTTGTACCTTATCATCCAAAATAAAATCATCTAAGGCAATTTTAAAACCATATGATTTTAGCTCTATGACTCTCTCGACTAAATGAGTTGTAATAGGAACATCCTCTAAAATCTCAATAACAACTAGCGATGGATTTAAATATTCGTTTAAGGGACTCATCAGCAAGTTTTCTGTAAAATTAACAAAACTAGGTTTACCTTTTGTTACCTCTTCAATGCCAATTGAAAGAAATGAGTTTACTAGTACATCGATTGTTGCAGCATCTGAATCGACCATCGGAAAAGCATTCACGTTTTTGCTACGATATAATAATTCATACGCTACGACTTGTTCATGAAGGTTAAAAATAGGCTGTCTCCCGATAAATACTTCCATTTCGTCCCCCCCTTTCTCCATATTCTAGTAAATAATATTATAGCACCTTTCAATACTCTCTGCTTACCATTCAAATAACTGTCAAAAGTCTCCTACCATTAATGAAAATCAATACCTAAAACTCCAAATGACTCAAACCCATTTTCCTTTTCCAGAGAGACTTTTTTCGATTTTACTTATCCTCCCCATATAATATTTCCAAAATAATCATTTGTTATTGACATTTACCAATTTACAACATATAGTACATTACAACACTAATGCACTATGTTACGCAGAAATGAAAGGAGGTTTTTCGATGCACGTTCATCTAGATGGTACAGCACCAATTTATATTCAAATTGCTGAATGGCTACAGCACGAAATCATTGCCGACCGATTACAAACAGACGAGAAGGTCTATTCACAATACCAGTTAGCTGAAATATTCAATATTAATCCTGCTACAGCTGGTAAAGGATTGACAATTTTACTAGAAGAGCAACTTTTATATAAAAAACGGGGGTTAGGGATGTTTGTCGCTTCGGATGCAAAAGAGCGAATTTTACTGAAACGTCGAAACGAAATATTGACGAAAATGGCACAAGAGATCGTATTAGAGGCAAAACGTTTACTTGTATCTGATGAAGAACTGCTAGTGCTTATTCGAAAAACACAGGAGGGATTGGCATGAATATTATTCAATGTGAGGAATTATCTAAAAGCTTCGGACGTCGTCATGCACTACAGCGTATCACCTGCGCTCTGGATGCAGAGAAAATTATCGGTATTATTGGTCGTAATGGGGCTGGAAAGTCGACATTACTTAATATATTTGCCGGCTATTTAAAACCTACAAATGGATCATGCAGAGTGTTTAATGAGAATCCTTTTAACAATATTCATACTGCTAGTAACATGATTTTTATCGATGATCAATTAAGCTTCTCTCATTACTTATCGCTCGAAGATATTCTAAAGTTGGGGGCTGATTTTTATCCTAATTGGCAAAATGATTTGGCCTATCGCATGCTCGATTATGCAGGTATAGATCTCACATTAAAGCACCAACAACTATCTAAGGGTCAATCGGCAACCTTTAACCTTGTTTACGGATTAGTAAGTCGATGTGCACTAACGATTTTGGATGAACCGATGAATGGCATGGACGAAGTGATTCGTACGGATTTTTACAGAGCGATTCTTAAAGAGTACCTAGCCTTTCCACGAACATTTTTAATTTCTAGTCACCATTTGCAAGAGATGGAAACTATTTTAGAAGAAATTTTATTAATTGATGAAGGTACAGTTATAGCCCATGCACCATTGGATGAATTTAAGGAACAGCTCGTATTACTAAACGGGCCAAGTGAAGCACTTGCTGAACTGCTCTCTGAGATGGAAGTTTACACTCAAAAAACGGTGACAGGAACGACCTCAGCCATAGTAAATGCTCGTAAACTATTCGTCTCTGAAGAAATACTTCGAACAAAGGGCATTACGGTATCATCCCTTACAGCAAGTGAAGTCTGCAAATATTTAACAAGTAAAAAAGGACGTGATATTGATGCAATCTTTGACTAATATTTCACTGAATACAATTGTAAAAAAACAGGTGAAATGGAAAGCACAATTATATATTTCCGCCCTTAGCTCCCTAGTTATTTCACAAATTATCTTTGGTGTTTTAACATCTAGCACTGGGAGTGGGTCTTCTGGTCATGGTGGCGGAAATATAAGTGTCCAATTCTCTGATTATTCACTTGATATTTTTCTTATTGTTTCAGTAATTTGGGCATTTATTGTAGGACTTCTCTTTACAACAAAAGCCTATCGTATGGATGATTTATCCGTTATTTCTAGCCGGACATCAAGCGCCATTGCAAATATCTTTGTCATGATTATTTACAGTTTTATGGCAGTCATCATTATAGTTTCGTCTTACTATTTACAAGTATTAGGAGTTTCGTTTATGGAGAAGAAATTTTTCGTCATAGAAAGTCTATTTATTTCACCATCAACATTAATAGTATGTTTCAGTAGCATCTGTTTATTTGGCGCAATTGGCTTACTATTTGGTACCAGCTTCAAGGGGCCCGTAGTCGTAAAAATATTTGTACTCATGTTTATGTTGTTAGCCCTCCTATTCATTTTTATGTCACCAGGGTCTATTAACCTTATGCCATTTATAATGTTACCAAATCTTATGATGAGTGTTCTTAATTTGCTTGTGGCTTCACTTTGCTTCAGCCTCACTATTTGGATTGCTAATAAATCGGAGGTGTCTCGCAAATGACAATTACGCCCTTATTCTTTTTATTTATTCCATTACTATTCTTAGTTGTTGTTTTTCTAATATTAAATAAATTAGGTGAAAGAACTAAAAATATTTGGACACCTAAGCGTACTATGATTGGCATTACTTGCTATATCATACTTGGATTTACAGCCTTCCTTTATAGTAGTTTTTTTTCAGAATCAACAATACCAGTACTCTCCCCTTCTGAAATTAAACAAGCTGAGAAAAAGTTTGAGCGAATCCAAAAATATGATCAAGAATACAATTCTTCCTATTTAAAAGAGGGCAACAAAAAGAAAACATGGAAAATTAACTTTGAAGGCAATACATTACCTGTTGTTATAAATGATGACAATTATTCAAGCTTGAAAATTCGACAGCGTTATAATGACACTATTGAACCAGGGAAAGCTCTTGTAACCTATTATCAATTTCCTGACATTGTAGAAGGGATTGATCTTTCAGACGAAGTACCATTACCTAACGTATACGTAGCACAAAATAAGCTATTCATTGAATTTCTTTCTGAACAAGAAGTACATTATTATCGTATAAAAGCAACATTAGATATCTTAGATTTTAATCGAGAGATAGAACACAAACCTTATGGAAGGTACGATTCCTATTCTAGTGTCTTAGTTATTGACATACCAAGAAGTACAGAGTTAGAAGATTCTCAAGGCCTTGTGCAATATATAGACTAGTGAACAATGGATCATCACTAATAGTTAGGGATGACATTCGCTAAAACCGCGAGTGAAGTGGCTCATTGGAAGCCCCCAGGAAGCTTGCCCTACGCGAAAGCGAAGCGGCAGCGGCAAATGTTTTCTGTAGCGAAAGCGAAGCGGCAGCTACAAATGTTTTATCTGCGCGAAAGCGAAGCGACAGCAGCAAAGCGCGAACGGAAATCAACCATCCGTTAAGATGCTCAACAAAAAAGGACCGTCCTAAGTGATGTTTCATCACTTTTGGACCGTCCTTTTATTTTCCACTTACTTTTGCTTTAATAGCACCGATAACAGCTGGTACAACTGAAATGAAGATAATTAATATAAGAACCGTTGAGAAGTTATCTTTAATAATTGGAATATTACCAAAGAAATAACCTAATAATGTACAGCTGAATACCCATAATACTGCACCTAAAACATTATACATAATGAAGTAGCCATACTTCATTTTACTAGCCCCTGCAACAAATGGTATGAATGTACGGATGAAAGGCATAAAACGTGCGATGACAATCGTTTTACCACCGTGTTTATTAAAGAACTTTTCTGCTGCCTCCATACGTTCTTTTTTTACGACTCTACCAAGGAAGCTCTTTGGTGGAATAGATGTCCCCACTTTATGACCAATATGATAATTCATCGTATCCCCTAAAATTGCAGCTGCTAAAAATACAGGAATTAATATCCACATGTTAAACGCGCCCATTGCTGCAGCTAATGTACCACTTGCAAAAAGCAATGAATCACCTGGCAGGAATGGAAAAATCACGACACCTGTTTCAACAAAAACAATGGCAAATAGAACGAAATAACTTAAATTACCAAACTTATGAATGATCTCCTCTAAATGCACATCAATATGCATTATAAAACTAATTAACTCCTTGATGAGTTCTATCATTTTTCCATATGCTCTCTTTCAATTAAATTTTCTAAAGGCTTTGACGAAGCTAGACTAAAAAGGGTTCCTTTACATTTACAGTCTACTTCTCCCTCACTATATGACAAGCCTTTAAAAAGTATGTAGATTTCACAAGTTTGATTTTATCACTTCCAGACATACACACTCAACTATTTAAATAAGTGGCCATACTTTTTTTACATTGCTGTAATAAGTAGTAATAAAGAAATACAGGTGTATTGATTAACCATTTTTATACATTCTAATTAATTCGAAGAGCCTGATTTCCACTACGGGCTACTCGCTTTGTCGCTGACGCTTCGCTTTCGCGCAGAGCAAAGCTTCCTGCGGGCGAGCGTCGAGCCGCTTCCTCCGCTTCGCTCCGTGCAGGGTCTCGTCTGTCTCGCTTTCTCGCGGGAGTCGAGTAGCCCTTCGTTACAATCAGTTAAAATGGGAATATCTTAGCAAAATTGCATCAAAAAATCCTTTTATCACTCTATAATAAACCTTTTTTCTTAATCAACACGCCTGGAAGAATTATCTTAAAATATATTAGCTCCCCCTAAAATTTTTTCACAATATAAAAAAGCTACCAATTAAAAAGTAGCTTCTTTATTTCGAGCATTTATCTTATACTTTTTCTTTTAATGAACGACGCAAAATTTTCCCTGTCGTATTTTTAGGTAATTCATCAATAATCTCGATTACTTTAGGAACCTTGTATTTTACCATATGCTTTGCACAGTATGCCAGAAGGTCTTCTGCTGTAGTAGCTGCTGCATCTTTTAAGACAACATATGCGTGAACTGCTTCACCTAAGTTAGGGTCTGGGTAACCTACAACTGCCGCTTCAATAATATTATCATGAGCAAAGAGTACTTCCTCAACCTCTCTTGGATAGACATTAAATCCGCCTACAATAATCATATCTTTCTTACGATCAACGATGTAGAAGTACCCTTCTTCATCAACTTTAGCTAAGTCCCCAGTGTATAACCAACCATCACGTATCGCCATCGCTGTTTCTTCAGGTAATTTATAATAACCCTTCATAACATTTGGTCCTCGTACAATGAGCTCCCCTACTTCACCAACGGGCACTTCTTGACCGTTAACATCCACTACCTTATTTTCAACATTGGAAATGGATGCTCCAATAGAACCTGCCTTACGCTCACGATCCAATGGGTTAAAACATGTTACTGGTGAAGCTTCTGATAAGCCAAATCCTTCTGAAACACGTACATTAAATTTCTTCTCGAAATTATGTAATAGTGCTACAGGTAAAGACGCGCCGCCTGAAATCGCTAATCGTATTGTTGAGAAATCTTCAGGGTTGCCTTCAGGTAATTGATACAAGAAGTTATACATAGTTGGCACACCAGCGAAGACTGTTGCTTTTTGTTCCTTTGTTATTTTAAAGATTTCAGTTGGACTAAAACGTGGTACAAGTAAAACTGTTGCTCCACTTAATAAAGGTGCATTGACAACGACAGTTAACGCAAATACATGGAAAACTGGTAAAGTAGCAATCACACGATCATCTGCTTTATAACCTAAATAATGCGCGACATCTCGTGCATTTGAGTAGATATTACTATGAGTCAACATTGCCCCCTTTGGCGTCCCTGTCGTTCCAGAAGTATATAAAATAATGGCATTATCATCGTCAGCTACTTCTACTGGTTTGAAAGAGTCCGATACACTAGCAATTACTTGAGAAAATAAATGAATTTTTGCCTTTGCCTCATCAGATAACGTCGTTACCTTTTCAGCAACATCTGCTGTTGTTTCACAAACAACAAATGTTTTTACTTTTGGAAAAGCATGTACACCCATTTCTACTAATGGAAGAAGTGCATCAAGTGCAATAACAGCTTTTACATCACCATTATGCAAAATATACGAAATTTCATCTGGTGTATAAATGGGATTAATCGGAATTGCCGTTGCCCCTAAACTCATTGTTGCATATAACGCAATTAAATAATGTGGTGTATTGCCGAGTAAAAACGCCACATGGTCCCCTTTTTCTACCCCTAAATCTTGTAACCCCTTTGCAAAGCGACCAACTGTGTGTTCAAACTCACCGTAAGTCGTATCTTTCCCCATAAAATGATACGCAATTTTATCCGGTTGCTCTAACGCCTGTTGACGAACACTTGAAACTAAATTCAATTACACCATCCCCTTATCGTATCAATTTCGCCTCGGCGTAATTGCCGCTGTCGCGCAGATAAACAATGCGTCTGGATTTTGAATTGTGCCCGCACAAATTCATTCCTTTGAAAATCCGTGACATCCGCCGGAGGCTTTATCTTCATTCAGTAGATGTTTGGACATCCCTTGAAAAGGAATCACACCCGCATCCATTTCACCACCTTTAAAGGTGGGAGTAGTCTTCTACTGAACGAAGATAAAATGAATCATTATTCAGTAATATTATATAAGAAATATATCTAAAAGACAACGAAACTTTTTATTTCATGTCGCAAATTACGTCAAATAATTCATTTTTCTCTCTCTTGCACACCTTTGTTACGAACGAATATGTGAGATGTATCGCCAACGAATCAAATAAAAATAGACTACTTGTATTAACACAAAAAAACCAAAAGCAAAGACTACTTCTTTTACAATGGAAATATTTGCTATATCTTTCAAAATACCTTGAACCATTAGAAAAGCAAAGGCACTATGCATCATTGCTACACCCCATGGCAAGAAAAATTGTGGGAATAAATGACGATTCACAAGCTTTTTGAGCTCTGTATCTGTTAAGCCCATTCGCTTTAAGACATCGAATTTACGCTTTTCTCTTTCAAGAGAAGTATGCAATTTAAAGTAAACAAAGCTACCTGCTGCCAATAAAAATACCGTTGCTACTAAAACCCCTACTAATGTGAATAATGAGTAAGTAGCTAATATATAAGAATAATTTAATCCTGCATTTTCAAAGTAAAATGGGCTAAATCTATTCTTCATATAAAAATATTGAGAAGCTTCTATATCCTGACCAATGTCTTTCGTTTCTATCCACTGAGGAATATAGAAGGTAAACAAATGATAGGTTGGCTGTTCAATGTTTTTATCGGCAATTGGATTGATCAGCTTTCTAAAATCCTCATCGCTTATTACTATAGAATTAACGCTAACAATAGAGCCTGGAAATACTATTTTAGGGTATACACTATCTATTGTAAGTGGTATATCGTTTTCCTCTAGTACGGTATGCACAACTTTATTTTTTAGTTTCTTTATGGCATCTTCCGAGTATGGAATAAATACCGCCTCTCCTGAATCTAACTCAAGTAATGGGTAACTAAAGGAGGAAAGCAATACATTCATATCTGATTCTCTAAACACCTCAACCTCATTATGAGTATATGAAGATGTTTGCTTGATGACAAAGAAGCGAGATAAATGATAGGACAAACCCTTCTCCTCTAATTGAATTCGTAAAGAGGCGATATGATTTCGCTCATATGGGTTGTCGGCATCTCCCTTATAAACTAACCCTAATGGATTTAAACGGTCATATTGTATTGTATATGATGACATTGTTGCTAAAACGCCAACCGATAAAAAGGCCAATGTGGACACCATCGTTACGACAAAAAACATTTTCACATTATCCATCATAATATGAGTTTGCTCGGCTAGCGAAAGAAGGCGATAGCGTTGCCAATGAAATTTCCGTTTACCCCGTGCTTTATCTAAAAAACACGGTAAAGAATCACTGAAAAAATAATATGTTCCAAAAGTTGCTAAAAACGGAATTAATACTATTAAACCAATTAAAGATGTTTTCGGTACGATAAATGCTAGTAAATATGCTGATAAAATAAGAGCAATCCCAAATACAGCACGAGTTTTAGAAAAGGTTGCCGTACTATTTAAATAAGCATCCCCTTTAAGAAGATCACGTAGTTTTCTTTCACGTGTAAAATACACACTAATAAAGGAAATGACTACAAAAGCACTTGTAAAGACACCAATCGTAAGTAGGAATGGCTGCCATGAAACGTATAAGGGTAATGCATCTAAATGTAAAATTTCTCGAACAATCATGAAAAAGAATTTCGAGAATGAGAAACCAAATATAATCCCCACAAGAATAGAGCCCGATCCAATAATCATTGTCTCCAAAAAGACAAGTCTATTCATCTGGCGTTTTTCCATTCCTAAATGTAATAAAATTGCAAACTCATGTGATCTAGCCTCTAAAAAAGCGCTCATCGAATAATATAAAAAGAATAAGGTAAAAAGCACGAGTATGATTTCAGCACCAATCATCCCAATTAACGATGCTTCTCCTAAAATCCCTTGTTCAATATCTGGATGAAACATGAGCATTGAATAGATGAAAAACACAGCAACAGAAAAAAAGCTTGCCATGAAAAAGGCACCGTATATACGGCTGTTCCGTACGACATTACGGTAAGCGAATTGTCGAAAGGTCACCTACTTGTCCTCCTCCTAGTAAGCTTAAAACATTTAATATTCGCTGGAAAAACATTTGACGACGGTCATCTTTATAAATCTCATTGAAAAATTCGCCATCTTTAATAAATAACACGCGATCGCAATAACTAGCTGCAATAGGATCATGTGTGACCATTACGATCGTTGTTCGTTTTTCCTGATTGATTTTTGTTAAAAGTTCAAGTACATCACGCGAAGAATTTGAATCCAAATTCCCTGTCGGCTCATCTGCTAAAATGAGACTTGGATTATGAATAAGTGCCCTTCCAATGGCTGTTCTTTGCGCTTGTCCACCTGATATTTCATTTGGGCGTTTATGCAGAAACGAAGTTAAATCGAGTTTCTCTACAATGCCTGCAAGACGCTCCTCTATTACTTCCAATGGCTGTTGATCTAAAGTCAGTGGCATTACAATATTCTCTTCCACTGTCAGCATATGCAAAAGATTAAAATCCTGAAAAACAAAACCAAGCTGTCTTCTTCTAAAGTAGGCTAGCTCAGTTGCATTCAGCATATGAGGGTTCATGTCATCTAAAATGATTTCGCCACTCGTTGGTTCATCAATCGTAGAAATCATATTTAATAATGTTGTTTTTCCACTACCTGATGGACCCATGACTGCTAAAAACTCACCTTCCTCAACGTCAAAGCTTAGTTGATTTAGTGCGCGATGAGTTACTTTGCCTTCATAGACCTTCGTCACGTCTTTTATTTGTAAAATAGGCATAACTTGTTCACCTTATTTCTTCATTAATTCCATGGATTCTGGTAAAAGCCATTGTACTACTACTTCAAAGCCAATTTGAAAATATGGCTCTGTTAAGGATTCAGCTGATTTACCATCCTCCTCCACTAGACTAAAGCAATGCGACCCAATGATGACATCCCAGGCATCTATTTCACCTTCCATTATTTCTCCACAAACCATATAATGCCCACTGTACATCACATGTTCACCTTCTACAGGAAAAGCGTTAAGTAAAGTTGGTTTATGTAAGTGTAGCCCAAGCTTATTCGAAAAATGCATGACTTCTTCATGAAACAATAGACTTGCCTTTCGGAAATTTTTGCAGGATAAACATTCACAAACATCATCATTATGCGATTCGTATAATGCCTGTGTTTTTTCTGTCTCTACATGTAAAACCCATTCACCTAAGCATACTTCTGTCATTTCCGATCCCCCTAATTCGTAAATGTCACTGTAACAATCGTTCCTTTTCCAACCTCTGATGTAATGTTCAAGTCGTGGCCGAGTTTTTCACAGATTTCTTTCGCTAAATATAAGCCCATCCCTGTGGATTCCCCGGTTTTACGCCCATTCTCTCCAGTGAAGAAGGCTTTAGTGACACGAGATAGATCGGAAGCTGGGATACCAATACCTTCATCACAAATAGCTAATTGTACGTGATCATCCTTTTTAGTGGTAGAAATCACTATTTTTTTATTTACCTCAAAGGTATATTTAACCGCATTGGTTACGAATTGGCCGATAATAAAACGCAGCCATTTTGAATCACTTGCTACGATAATGTCATCCTCAATATGAATTTCTGGGAAAACACGCTTTGTAATAAATAAACGTTTATTTTCATTTACAGTTGCAGTAACAATCATTTTTAAAGCAATCTGTTCAACTTGCATATCCTCTTCAAAATTTTCCAATCGAGCATTCACTAACACCATATCCAAGCCTCTACGCAAGCGGTCAATTTCCTCCTGCACATTCTTTTTATCGAGAGGACGTTCATCCTGCAATAAAAGCTCAATAACAGAGATTGGTGTTTTCATCTGATGCACCCATTGATTTATAAACTGATCATGTCGTTTTTGGCCCGCATATAACGATTGAAGTTCATGCTTATAAAGTCGATATAGTTCATGCATATATTTCTCAGCCTGCATTGCCTCAGGTGTTTTTGCATTTTTTTGCAACACATCCTCCATTGTTTTAGGAAGCTGTGTTATTTTTAATAAATAACGTTGACGCATTAAATAACGAATCAGTAAAAACGAGGCTAACAACACTAAACTAATACAGAAGGAATATATAGCAGTATCAACATTTCGAAAGCCGTCCAACCAATATAAGACCATGATGAAGCCGACTAATAAAAACTGGAATACAATGAACGATGCGTAATCACGCAAAAATAATTTCCAGCCCACTATATCTCACCTGCGCTTAACATAAAGCGATAGCCTGCTCCGCGTACTGTTTCAATCGATGATGCAATATGATAATCAGCTAGCTTTTTCCGCACTCGTGTCATATTGACATTCAACGTATTCTCATCGACAAATGCCTGATCGTCCCAAAGCTCTTCTAACAGTTGCTCCCGTGTCACTACTTTTGGGGCATTTCCCATTAACAGTTCTAAGATAATACATTCTTTTTTCTGAAGTGGAATCTCTAAATCATTTTTATGGAGCTCCATTCTTTCTAAATGAAGAACAAGCTGTCCTTGTTTAATTGTCCGTTCCTCTTGTTTTGCTGCATATTCACCATATGTACGGCGTAAGTGACTACGGATTTTAGCCAGTACAATTTCATAATTAAAAGGCTTCGTAATGAAATCGTCGCCCCCATTTTCTAGCGCAAAAATTTGATCCATTTCCCCTGAACGAGCAGAAATGAAAATAATTGGACAAGTTGTATGTTGACGTAGTTGGCGACACCAATAGTAGCCATCGTACGAAGGTAAATTTATATCAAGCAACACCATATGTGGATTAAATGCTGTAAATTCTTCAATGAGCTGATCAAATTCTTTGACCGTTTCAACTTCGTATTGATATTTTCTAAGCGTTTCTGCGAGCAATGACGCAATCTTTACATCATCTTCGACAATAAATATTCGATGCTTCTCCATACCAACACTCCTTTCTATCTTACATTGTATCAAAAAAAGGCCCGCCGACATAACTGTCAACGAACCTTTTGTAGCAAAAGTTAACACGAATTGTTAACTACAGATTTTTGTGTAAAAATGCCTCTGCCTTAATAAGGGGCATTCCCATAACGTGTGGTTGATTTCCGTTCCGGCTAGCCGCTTTCCTGGGGGCGTCCGATGAGCCGCTTCACTCGCGATGCTCGCTCCAGGGTCTCATCTGTGACGCTGATCCCCAAGGAGTCGTCTAGCCTCCACTCCAATCAACTATTCGCATCGCATACTTTTTAACAAAATGTCATCCCTAATTTCCAATGATGAGCCAAAATACATTGGACAATCACTTGTATGATACTCATACCAAAGCGAGGGATTAATTTGCATGGAATACGTTTTAACAAATGTCACCCCCTATTTTTTAGTGTTGATTCCTGTTAGGATATTTGCCAATTTCTACACAGGCTTTTCTTAATATATTAATTGTAAAAACTCTTCTGTCGTAATTCCACCAAAGTATGTTGGGATATCAATATCCGTTAACGCCTCAGCGATTGCAGTTCGATCATAGTTTGTCCCAACTAAGCGTTGCTCAACATCTGCCATGTCGCCTACACCGAAGAAATCACCAAAAATATGCGCTTCTTTAATAATTCCATGATTCACCTCTAAGCGAATATCAATGCCTCCTGTTGGGAAACGATGTGTTTTTTGAATATTAAAGCGTGGTGATTTACCGTAGTTCCATTCCCATGTTTGATAACGCTCAGCAGATAGCTTATGGATATTTGCCCAATCTTCCTCCGTTAGCTCATAATAGCGAATATTTTCTTCACCACCGAAAATGGATTTTAAAATTTCTAGGCGGAATTCTTCGACTGTCATCTTATCTTTTAAGAATTCAGAAATATTAGCTACTCGTGAACGAATCGATTTAATGCCCTTTGATTCAATTTTATCTTTCTTCACTTTTAGTGCAGAAACAACAGCATCAATTTCTGTATCAAACATTAATGTACCGTGGCTAAACATACGACCCTTTGTAGAAAACTGTGCATTTCCGGAAACTTTACGTCCCTCCGCTAAAATGTCGTTACGGCCTGAAAGCTCAGCATGAACACCCATTTTTGCTAGTGCATCTACAACAGGCTGCGTGAATTTTTTATAATTCATAAAGCTATCGCCATCGTCTTTCGTGATAAAACTGTAGTTAAGATTCCCTAAATCATGATATACCGCTCCACCACCTGAAAGACGTCGTACAACGATAATGCCATTATCCTCTACATAATCGGTATTAATCTCTTCGATTGTATTTTGGTTTTTACCAATGATGATTGAAGGCTGATTGATGTAAAAAAGTAGCACCGGATCCTTCTCAACATCCATTGTTTTTAATAAATACTCCTCAATGGCAAGATTAATGCGTGGGTCATGAATCCTTTTATTATCAACGAATATCATAAATTCCATTTCCTCCTTCACAAAATATCCATAATTATTTTAACGTAAATTAGGCATTTTGTGTTGACGAAAAGCATCTGTTATAATACACTATAAAATATCAAAACAGTAATAGTACAGATGAACTTAAAGGAGGAGTCCACAATGTTAGAAAATGTAGTTGAATTTTTCAAGAACCTACCTGCAAAGCAATGTACAGAATGCGGTGAAAAAATTGAAGAACAAAGTGAATGCTACAGCAACACTTGTGAAAAATGTAACCACCTATAAGCATTTGCCTATTCTGTAATAGTCATATACGTGCCCCACACGTACTAATAATGACACCCTTCATCATAATTTGATGAACCTTTAATTAAATCTCTTACACTTACAAAACAGCAGCTGATACGCTCATATCAGCTGCTGTTTTTTGTGTGTTTTTTTCATTTGAGCAATTTTTCGTTGGAGCCGAGCAGTTCTTCCCTCTACCTGATCAGTTTGCGGGGGGACCTGAGCAGTTCTTCTTCCTACCTGATCAGTTGCGGGGGGACCCGAGCAGTTCTTCTCCCTACCTGATCAGTTTGCGGGGGTACACGAGCAGTTCTTCTCCCTACCTGATCAGTTGCGGGGTACCTGAGCAATTCTTCTCTCTACTTGATCAGTTTTCGAGGTTACCCGAGCAGTTCTTCTCCCTACCTGATCAGTTCGTGGGGGTACCTGAGCAGTTCTTCTCCCTACCTGATCAGTTGCGGGGGTACCTGAGCAGTTCTTCTCTCTACCTGATCCGTTTTCGGTAGCTCTCTTCCCAAGTTAAAGCAATCATTCAACCACAAAAAAACACCCACCAATATTGGTGGGTGTAAAAAATTCCTTTTTAGTTTTCCTCGGCTACTTTTGAGTAACGTTTTGTGTGTAGTAACATGAAATAACCGAAAGTAATTGCTAAGAATGCTACTAGGAAGCCTGCTAGAATTCCATAGTTTTGCATTAAGAATGATGTATCACCAGTTGAGATACTTGCTTTAAATGCTGAAACAGTATATGTCATTGGTAATAGTTTATTAAATACTTGTAATGGTGATGGGATTAACTCAAGTGGGAATGTACCCGCACTTGTTGTAAGTTGTAAGATTAATACAACAATCGCCATAAAGCGTCCTGGATCACCGAAAATAGATACTAACATTTGGATTAAAGCTAAGAATACATAGCTTGTTAATAATGCTGTTAGGAAGAAGTATCCAAAATTGTTTACTTCAAGGCCTAAGCCCCATTTTACAATAACCACTGTTAATATAGTTTGAATTAAGCCGACTATTGCTAAAACTGAGACTTTACTTGTAAACCAAGCTGCTCCATTTTTTGGACGAATCGCTGGTTCCACAAGTGGGAACACGATAGAGATTAATAGCGCACCAACGAATAAACCAAGAGAGATAAAGTATGGTGAGAAACCTGTTCCGTAGTTAGGTACATGGTTAACAGATTCTTTATCAACCTCAACTGGGCTACCTACCATATCATATGTGTCTTTACTTGCATGAACTTCTTTTGCTTTTTCACTAGCTTCACCTAGTTTGCCAGTTAAAGTTGATGTACCATCTGCTAGTTCAGTTGAACCATCAGCAATTTTCGCAGAACCTTCTGCTAACTCACCTGATTTAGAGGCAAGTGTTGATGTACCTTGATTCAATGTTGTTGAACCACTTGCTAACTCACTTAAACCTGAAGCCAATGTTTTAGAACCTGTTACAGCTGTCTTAACACCAGCATTTAATTCACCTAATTTTTGAGCAAGTGTTGCATTACCAGCTTGAAGACCTTTTGCTCCTTCGATTAATGCACCACTTTTTGATGTTAACTCATTAGCCCCTGCTAACACTTGTGATTGCCCTGCTGCAATTTGTGATGCACCAGAATTTAATTTGTTAGCACCAGCTTGTAATTCGTTTGTTTTACCTGATAAAACACCTAAACCTGAACGCACTTTTTCGTTTCCTGCACGTAGCTGTGCTAATGATTGATTTATTTGATTTAAAACTGCTTTTTGCTCTTCAGGCGATGAAGCTATCATGGCGTCTAATTTTTCAGATAAGGCATCTATGCCTGCTGTTACTTCAGCAGAACCTCCTGCTAATTGGCCTGCTGCACCACTTAATTGACCTGCACCATTAGCAAGTTGTGCTGCGCCTGCAGTAATTTGTGGTTGATTATTGCTAATCTTAGCTAAGCCTGCTTGAACTTGCGCTACACCCTGTGTATATTGTGATATACCTTGCGAAAGAGTTGTTGCTCCAGATGCTGCTTGCTGGGCACCTGTTTGTAACTGTACAGTGCCGTCTTGTAATTTTACTAAGCCAGTAGTTAAATCATTCGCACCTTTTGCAGCGTCTCCTGCACCTTTAGTAATTTTATCTGCACCATTTGACAATTCAACTGTACTTGATGCTAGTTGCTCAAGATAACCTTTTAAATCTTTTGTACCATTTGCTAAAGTTTTAGCACCTTCATCTAGCTTACTTGAGCCATCTGCAGCCTCTGTAAAGCCATCTCCAAGTGTTGTAATAGAATCAAATAATTTTTCTGCATAAGTAGCAGAAACTTTAGAATTCACTTCCGCACGTACACGGTCCATTGCTGTTTCACCAATTTGTGCACCAAGGAAGTTCAATCCTTCATTCGGAATATAATTCATCACTAGTTTAGAAGGTTTGTCATCTAATAAAGTAGTTGCGTGTTCAGAGAAATTTGTTGGAATTTCTAGAATCATATAGTAATCACGGCCATGTAAACCTTTTTCAGCTTCTTCTTTGGAAACGTCAATAAACTTAAACTCGTTACTCTCGACAAGCTTATCGACTAAATCGTTCCCTAAATCTAATTTAACTCCTTCCATTTCAGCGCCCTTATCTTCATTGACAACGGCTACTGGCAAATTCGGAAGACCTTTATACGGATCCCAGAATGCCCATAAAAACATACCGGCGTACATGACTGGGATAAATAATACAGCGATTATTGAAACAAGCATTTTTCTTGTTTTAAAGATTTTCAGCCACTCAGCTTTAATCATAAGTTTTCTTCACTCCTATTATATTTGACCGAAAATGTAAGTCGGTCATTTTTATTCAAAAAAAAAGCAAAATTTTCAGGGGAGGGCAAAACCTCTAGACCGTCATTGATTCACCTTTTGCTCAGCTAAATCAAGTTAAAATTAACCCACGGAAGATTGTTTCCTTGAAAAGATTTAATATCTTTTCTTCTGGAATAATTTCGCCATGTAGCTCATGCCAATCAACGACAAATGCTAGATACGCCTTTAACAACAGAAAGCTTACTAATTCTGCATCACAGTCTCTAATTTCTTCTTTTACGATACGTCTTTGAATTAATTCAGTAACGTAGGATAAAATTTCAGTCTCAATGCGAGCTAAAGCTTGTTTAACTGCTGGCGTTCGTAGTTCCTTTTCCTCCTCTAATAACTTCGCAAATAAAAGATGTTTTTCACGGAACTGTAGCATTTTCATTAAAGCATTGTGCGCATTGTCCATAAAGCTAGCTGATGCATCCAACACTGCATCCGCTTCTGCTTGCATCTCTCGTACAAGTGACATAGCTATCTCTTGAAATAAAATTTCTTTATTTGCAAAGAATGTGTAAATCGTCCCTTTACCGACATTCGCAATTTTAGCTACTTGCTCCATTGTTGTCGCCTTGTACCCAAACAATGTAAAGGATTTTGTAGCTGCTTCAAGAATTTCCTGCCTACGATCCATTAGTAACATCCTTTCCTGTTCTATTATGTACATACCTTTGTACACGAAAATGATAATGACCAGAAAACCGTTTCGGTCATCTGGTCATTATCATATTCCTATTTTAAAAATAATGCAAGCATTTAATGGTGATTTTTTTCACTTTTTTCTTGATCACTATGCTCAGTATCCTCAGAATTATTATTACTGTGATCCATCATGTTATGATCCATGCTGTTGTTGTTTGCTTTTTCATCCTCTGGTAAAACTTTCGACATATCAGGGCTTCCAGCAGTAATTTGTTGTTTCGGCATATTATGAATACCACTGGCTGATGTAGTATGGGCATACATATAATATATCCCATCGTGTTTAAATGTAGTCGTCGCTTTATAAACACCATCTTTCTCTAATTTACCGTCCATCATTTGACCTTCATCACGTTTACCAGATTCCCATACCTCAAATTGTACAACTGCATCATCAACTTTTTTGCCACCTTCTACGACCTGCGCAGCAAGATCAATTGTTTCATTGATCGCTACTTCTTTTGGTGTTAAAATTTCAACTTCTGGTATTTGAGCTACTTCAGGCTCTGGTAAAGCCGCTGTCTCTTTCTTGTCTCCGCAACCTACTAATAATGCAGGTACTGCGACTAATGCCAATAACCATTTTTTCATGTTTTTATTCCTCCATTAACGGCAATGTAATTTTTACAATTGTGCCTTTTTCAACTTCACTTTCGATCTCAATCTTGCCCTGTAACTGCTTCAACAATTGTTCAACAATTGACAAGCCTAGACCACTGCCACCATCTGCTCGGCTCCGTGCTTTATTAACACGATAAAAGCGCTCAGTTACATGCGATAAATCCTCTTGAGGAATGCCCATTCCGTAATCCTTAATGATAATTTGTGCATTAGCATTATCCTCAAAAGCAGTAATTTCAACCTTTGATCGTTCATACGAGTAATTAATAGCATTTTCAATAATATTAATAAAAATTTGTTTCAGCTTTACCTCATCAGCTTTGATGATTAATGTATCATCGGCATCCAAATGAAGTGCAATGCTCTTTTTCTCTGCCTGATGCGTTAATATTTTTTGAACCTCACGTAATGTTTCGGCAAGAGGGATTGGATATAAAGTAATTTCTGCTTGTTCATTTTCCATACGAGCAAGTTGAAGCAATTCATTTGTTAAACGTTCCATACGATTGGCCTCACGTACAATCAACTGGATCGTTTCCTCTTTTTGATTTTCTGGAATAATGCCATTTTGCATTGCTTCACTATACCCTTTTACATAGCTAATGGGTGTTCGTAATTCATGTGAGACTGTCGCTAAAAACGTTTTTTGAGCCTCATCCTCTTGTTGGATCGCCTCTGCCATTTGGTTAAAAGTGTTCGAAAGTCTCCCAATCTCATCCTTTGATTGAACTGGCACGCGTGTTCCATAGTTTCCGTATGACATTTGCTCAACAGCGTTTTGTAAATCGCTTAAAGGTCTCATAATATGACGAATTCCTTTATAAATTAAATAGCTGACGATAATTAAAAATATAAAGGCACTAACAAATAAAAAAATGACTTCATTATTCGCCAACTCACTAATCTTTGCTAGAGGGAAGTAAATATAAATAATCCCTTCAAGCCTATTTTGATCTACCAATGGAAGCACTACAGAAATTAGCTGTCTATCAAATCGGGGCTCGTACCCAATTTTTTGTACATATTTACCTGAAAGTAATTGCTGTCGCTCTTCTGGACCAATTAATGTTTCGAAATCAATATCAAACGGCACACAGGCACTTAGTTCTCGCGGATTTCTTACTGCAAAAATATTTAAATTTGAATAATTGGCGTAATGTTCAATATCTGCAATAAATTCATCTGTCACCTTACTACCGGTATACATTGTTTGTAGCTTCGTCCCTACTTCTACCATCGTCTCTTCCGTATCTTCTACATAAAGTCGTTCATATAAATAATTAGTCAGGACATACATAAAGACAACGGTAATGATTAAAAATGCAAAGATTAAAAGCCAAATGCGTGTTGAAATCTTTTTCATTCGCCAGGATCAAAGCGATAGCCCACTCCCCAGACGGTTTGAATATGCCCCGCCGCTTCCTTTCCAAGCTTAATACGTAAGGTTTTTATATGCGTGTCCACAGTTCTTGTTCCCCCTACATAGTCAATATCCCAAATGCGTTCTAGTAATTGCTCCCTCGTATAAGCATTTCCAGGATTATTCATAAATAAATGTAAAAGTTCAAATTCCTTTAAAGTAAGTGGAATACTCTTGCCATCTACAGATACCTTTCGTGCAATCTCATCTATTTTAATAGGTCCATATATCACATATTTTTGCTGCAAATCTTCAACATTAGTACCACTTCTTCTTAGCACAGCATGGATTCGTGCAACTAGCTCATCATTTGTAAAAGGTTTGACAATATAATCATCTCCGCCAATTGTTAAGCCTTTAACCTTATCCTCATTTGCATCACGTGCTGTCAGGAAAATAATGGGTATATTCGACATCGCACGTATACTTTGGCAAACCGCAAAACCATCTTCATGGGGCATCATCACATCAAGTAGAACTAAATCAATTTTTTCGCGTACGATAATATCGTAGGCTTCTGTACCACTCGCTGCTGTTACAGTCTCAAATTTTGCATTATGGAGCATCATCTCTATTAAATTACGCATATCTTGCTCATCATCAACAATTAATACAGTTGTCACATTTTTTCCTCCCTCACCAACAATTGAAATGCACCTTTCCCCACATCAACTGTTTTTTTCACCTGACCTTCTTTTATGAAATACAAAGTATGGTCATCATAACCAGCGACAACAATATAATCCTTAAACTGATTTACGACAAATGGATTTGCGCCTACCTCTTGCTGCCATCTCACATTTCCATCAAGATCGGCAACATATAATTCATTGCGGCCATGACTAACAACGAGGACAGCATCCTTTGTTTTAGTTAATCCTACAGGCATTAAAGGCATTTTGATCTCCCCATTTTTGGCCCCTGTTATCAGATCATATTTTTTTACTGAGTTATTCGGTTTACTTCCTTCTCCATGGCCACCAATCCATAGTTCTTTTTTCTCTTCAAGAATTGCTATTCCATGTGATGACTTTTGAATCGGCCACTCTTGCTCAATTTTTAGATTTTCAATATTTAACACCGATAATTTCGTATCTTTATAATTTATCACATATAGCTTATCTTTATAGGCAGCCATTGACATAGGATAATTACCAAGCTTCTGTGTTGCCAGTTCGTTGCCCTCTTCATCAAAGCTTGTCACGGTATTCGTTTTGCTATTCGTCATAAAAAACTGTTTTCTATTTTCTACATAATACGCATTCGTTGAACCAGGCTTTACCTTTTTGGAATAGAGCTTCTTTCCGGTTGATAATGTATAGACGTCAATTTCATTCAATTGATGGCCGTACAATAACACACGATCATTTCCGAGTAGTATTGCCCCGGAGTAAGCTTTTTCAAATAACCATGTTGCAATCACATTACCTTGTCCATCTATAAAATCTAACGAAGGCTCTTGTATATTTAAGGACGCAATAAAATTCTGATCCCGTTCAATAGGCTCAAACGATTTCTCCGTACATCCCGCTAACCATACAAGCTGTACTAAAGAAAAAATGAAGAATGCCCATTTTTTCAACATCATCACCTCTGTTTCTTAACTATACTTCACAATTGTGAAATTCGCGTGAAACTTGGAAGGTAAATTTATGACAAAGAAAACAAGCAAATTGCACAGTTATTATTATGTAATGCTACATCTTCGAGCATTTATCCAACCAAAAATTTTAGTAGCACATATACTACATTGATTATAGTAAGGAGGAATCAACTTTATGGTGTCCATTAGCTTATGTATGATTGTGAAAAATGAAGAAGATGTCATTGGTAGATGTCTTGCATCTGTAAAAGACTTAGTCGATGAGATTAATATCGTAGATACAGGCTCTACCGACAATACAAAACAAATTGTAAAACAGTTTACAGATCGTATTTTTGACTTTGAGTGGATTCATCATTTTGCAGCTGCAAGAAATTTTTCATTCCAACAAGCAACAAAGGAGTACATTTTATGGTTAGACGCGGACGACGTATTATTAGAGGAGGATCAGGAAAAATTTAAAGCACTAAAAGAATCCTTAACTCTTGATATAGATGCTGTTTCAATGAACTATAATTTAAGCTTTGATAACGAAGGAAATGTAAATTCTCTATTAAGAAGAAATCGTTTAGTAAGAAAAGATAAACAATTCCAGTGGATCGGTGCCGTACATGAATATTTAGAAGTCAGTGGAAAGCTTTTAGAGAGCGATATCGCTGTCAGTCATTTACCACTAAGTCATGATCATACGCGGAATATTAACATCTATAAGCAATTAGTTGAATCAGGAGAACCGCTCTCTCCCCGTGATACATTTTATTACGCCAATGAATTAGTCGATCATGGACAATTTGAAGATGCAATATTCTACTACGAAACGTTTTTAACCTCTAAATTAGGCTGGATAGAAGATAACATTCGATCCTGTTTCCAACTAGCAGATTGTTATTCTCATTTAAATGATACAGACAATAAATTAAGTTCCATTTTAAGAAGCTTTGAATATGATATTCCACGCCCAGAAGCGTGTTGTAGACTTGGTTTTCATTTCATGGAGCAAGCCAAAAATTATGAAGCAATATTTTGGTATGAACAAGCACTTGTCATCAAGCAAAACCCAAATGCCCCTTTTCAAAATAAAACCTATACGACATGGTTGCCCCACTTACAGCTTTGTGTCCTCTTTGATCGGTTACAACAATATGAAACTGCCAACGCCCATAACGAATTAGCCAGATTCTTTTTACCAAATGATGAAAGAATACTGCACAATAAAAAATATTTTGATCGTATTTTAAATAAGTCTGATGAAGAATCTTAATTTTCTTCTATATTGATGGAGGATTAGTTAGTACAATGGAGTAATTTTCAATTTCTAGTAATAGATTTTACTATTTATTGAAGAAATATACTTTTATCGCTATTAATACTTTGGAATAACCAAGTAGTTAAACTGTCTATTTCACTTTCTCTCTCTATGAATACGATATTTGAGAGAGAGGAGGTGAAACAATGCATTTTGGAAAATTTAACGATAGAATTTGCAGCAAATGTAATACATTCCCGTGCTGTTGTAATCCTTGTGCTCCAAGCTGTCCTGTTTGGCCTGTTAAACCTGGAAGAACTGGCGCTACTGGAAGTACTGGAGCTACTGGGGCTACTGGCGTGACTGGTGCTACTGGTGCTACTGGGGCTACTGGGGCTACCGGGGCTACCGGGGCTACCGGGGCTACTGGCTCTACTGGTGTTACTGGCGCTACTGGTGTTACCGGGGCTACTGGCGTGACGGGTGTTACTGGTGTTACTGGTGTTACTGGTGTTACTGGCGCTACTGGTGTTACCGGGGCTACTGGTGAAACTGGGGCTACTGGTGTTACTGGTGCTACCGGGGTTACTGGGGCTACTGGTGCTGTCTCTTATACACATCTCCGAGCC
>NZ_JALIRS010000023.1 GCF_023337795.1 Lysinibacillus sp. BPa_S21
AGCCAGGATCAAACTCTCCATAAAAAGAAATTTGATTAGCTCAAATTGTTTTGCTGGCATCATGTTTGATGTCCAAAATTGTGTTTTGTTCACTAACTCAAGGTTAGCTACTAAAAACTTTATTGATTACGTTTTGCTTGTTCAGTTTTCAAGGTTCATAAGGTCGCTTTCAAGCGACAACTTCTACATCATACTATATAAAAATATGAATGTCAATAAGTTTTTTGGAGCGGGTGATGAGAATCGAACTCACGACATCAGCTTGGAAGGCTGAGGTTTTACCATTAAACTACACCCGCAAAGAAATAATATTTTTTTTAAAATGGCGCGCCCGACAGGAGTCGAACCCATAACCTTCTGATCCGTAGTCAGACGCTCTATCCAATTGAGCTACGGGCGCATATTATATATATTCATAAATCGACTTGGTGCGGCCGAGAGGACTTGAACCTCCACGGGGTTGCCCCCACTAGGCCCTCAACCTAGCGCGTCTGCCGTTCCGCCACGACCGCATTCAATTAGGAACTTTCTTATTATACTACGATAATCCAAAAAGTCAACCTTTTTCCTTAAAAAGATGAGCCATGAAGGACTCGAACCTTCGACCCTCTGATTAAAAGTCAGATGCTCTACCAACTGAGCTAATGGCTCAAATTAAGAAATGAATGGCTGGGGTACTAGGATTCGAACCTAGGCATGACGGAATCAAAATCCGTTGCCTTACCGCTTGGCTATACCCCAATAAGTGGCGGTCCCGACCGGGATCGAACCGGCGATCTCCTGCGTGACAGGCAGGCATGTTAACCGCTACACCACGGGACCAATATTACTATATTTTTATGAATTAAACTAATGAAATGACCCCTACGGGATTCGAACCCGTGTTACCGCCGTGAAAGGGCGGTGTCTTAACCACTTGACCAAGGGGCCATGGCTCCGAAGGCAGGACTCGAACCTGCGACAACCTGATTAACAGTCAGGTGCTACTACCAACTGAGCTACTTCGGAATAATTCATATTTTGTCGTCGTTATCTTGTCGACTTTTACTATTATATAGATATCTATAACGAACGTCAACCCTTTTTTATTATTTTTTTATTCCACTAATGTTAAACGCCCTAAACACTTGCTACAACAGTATCTCTCCACATTCATCTTAATTTTCCTTACATATAATTGTTGGCATTTTACACATGTATATGTATAAAGTCGACGTTGTTTTTTTCTAGATGTTTTAGGGATTTGCAATACTGAGCAAAAACGAGGAGCATTTACTTTTACTAATAACTCTCGAAAATCTTTGTCTCGATGCTGATATCCCTTGCCTTCCAAATGTAAATGATAATGACATAATTCGTGTCGAACTATACCTTCTATTTCGCTAATACCATACAATTCATAAGCTTTTGGATTAACTTCAATATTGTGCGATTGCAAAAGATAACGTCCACCTGTTGAACGCAGCCTTGGATTAAAATATGCTCGATGCATAAATGGCTTCAAGAAACTCTCTAATGATATTCGATTAACAAGATTTTGTAGTTCCTCATTGTTCATATCGTATCACCTCTAACAATAAGAATACCACACTGCATAGTATGAACAGTGTGGTATAAATTTATCCTGCATTAATAGACAGTAATTTTTCTGTACTGAAGGTGCAAGACGCCTATCTTGAATTAGCACCAGGGAAGTACGGCAGTTTACAAACCACCCGAAAAGGGATTCGTGAAAGTTCTTTCCATTACTTCGGGTTTTTTTTCGTTGCTTTGGAATTTCTTTCTGTCGCCTTAGCGATTCTTTCCATTACTTCGGGGGTTCTTTCCGTCGCTCGTATCACTTCGAAGATTAATAATCAGCGAGATGAAGTCCCCCGTTTATTTTGCTTCGATCGTTTGATCTTTGGGTTGTAGCATTGTTAATGAAATGCGCCCTTTATTAACATCTATTTGTTCTACCCAAACTGTCACAATGTCACCGAGAGCAACAACCTCTAATGGATGTTTAATACGTCTTTTTTGTAATTTCGAAATATGCACAAGCCCATCCTGCTTCACGCCAATATCTACAAATGCTCCGAAATCAACTACGTTTCTCACCGTACCTTGCAATTCCATCCCAACTTGTAAATCCTCCATTTTTAATACATCGGTTTTCAACAAAGGCTGAGGGAATGCATCACGTGGATCGCGACTTGGTTTCATTAATGTATCCACAATATCCTGTATTGTGACAACTCCAACATCTAAAACTTCACCTAATTTTTCTACATCTAATTTTGCAATGGCTTCCTCTGCCTTCTGCGTCCCAAGCTCTTTTTTATCAATTTGTGCTACCTCTAAAATCTGCTCGGCTACACTATAGCTTTCAGGGTGAATGCCCGTAGTGTCAAATGCATTTTTGGCTCCGGGGACACGTAAGAACCCAATTGCTTGTTCATACGTTTTGGCACCAAGTCGTGGGATTTTCTTTAGCTGAGCACGAGTAGTAAATTGTCCATTTTCCTCTCGAGCCTTCACAATATTCTCCGCAACCGTTTTAGATAATCCAGAAACGTATTGCAATAGCGAAGCTGAGGCTGTATTAACATCAACACCAACTTGGTTAACAGCTGTCTCTACTATAAATGTTAAGGACTCCGTCAATTTTTTTTGAGAGACATCATGCTGATACTGACCTACTCCAACTGCTTTCGGCTCAATTTTTACTAGCTCCGACAATGGATCCTGCAAGCGACGTGCAATAGAAACCGCACTACGCTGTTCTACCTGTAAATCAGGAAACTCTGCACGGGCAATTTCAGAAGCTGAATAAACAGATGCCCCTGCTTCATTGACAATAACATAGGCCGTATCAGTTTTAAGCTCATTCAATACATCCGCTATAAATTGTTCTGTTTCGCGTGAGGCAGTGCCATTACCAATAGCTATTATAGTAATTGGGTATTTTGCTAAAATCTCTTTCACAACGGCTTTTGATTTTGCTACATCTGGCTTTGGCGGATGTGGATAAATGGCTGTAACCTCTAGCATTTTCCCAGTTTCATCTACAACAGCTAACTTACAACCTGTACGGTACGCGGGATCAACACCCAATACATATTTCCCTTTCATTGGAGGCTGTAGTAAAAGATTACGTAAATTTTCAGAGAAAATGTGGATTGCCTGTGCCTCTGCTTTTTCTGTCAGTTCATTTCGCAACTCGCGTTCTATAGAAGGCTGAATTAAACGCTTGTACGAATCCTCTATCGCTAGCTTTACTTCGGCAATTGCCGGTGAAGAACCTGTAGCGGGAATCCATTCCTTCCACATAATCATTAATACTCGATCGATTGGCACTTGGATTGCCACTTTTAAGATGTCTTCTTTCTCGCCACGATTTACAGCTAAAATACGGTGTGGGACAATACGATTTACCGGCTCTTCATATTCGTAATACATTTCGAAAACATTTTTTTCGTCCGCCTCTGCATTCTTGACACTTGTTGTGAGTACTCCATCTTTCCATGAATACGTACGAATTTTTTCACGGATTGCCGCTTCATCAGCAAAGCGCTCTGCTAAAATATCTCGAGCCCCAGCTAACGCATCCTCAATATTGGCAACATGCTCCTCATCTACGAAAGCCATTGCTAATTGTTCTAAATCATCACTACGATACTCTAATAGAAGATCCGCAAGAGGTTCTAATCCTTTTTCTTTTGCTATAGTCGCCTTTGTTCGGCGTTTTTGTTTATAAGGTCGATATAAATCCTCTACACGCTGCAAAACAGTTGCTGCTTGAATAGCTTGTTCTAATTCAGGTGTTAGTTTATCTTGTTCGTGAATTAATCGTATAACCTCTTCTTTACGTTGTTCAAGTTGCTGTATGTAGTGATAACGATCCTCTACAGCTTTAATCTGTACCTCATCAAGGGATCCAGTAGCTTCTTTTCGATAACGTGCTATGAATGGCACGGTGTTCCCTTCTTCTAATAATTTAATAACAGCATCGGCTTGACCTGGCTTAATAGCTACATCCTTTGCAATGAGCTGTAAAATTTGCTTTTGTTCCACATCATCACTACCTTTTTTCTTTTCATTTTACCATTACACTTTACTAAAATTGCAAAAAAATAGTCTACTCTGAATGGAGAGTAAACTATTTATTAAAGAAGGGGCTGTTTTGCCTCACCCTTCGTCGTATAACGCTTTAACGTCTTGAAGCATACTATACTTATTAGGAAAGCCCCTCGCTCAGAGCGAAACATTATCACTGACTAAGATAGATTCCTGTAATTTTTTGATTGCTTTCCTTTGTATTCTTGATACATGCATTTGAGAAATGCCTAATCGTTCCCCAACTTCTTTTTGTGTGAGTTGCTCTAAATATGTAAGCTGAATAATTTCTCTTTCTCTCTCATCTAAAGACTTCATAGCATCAGAAACAATCATTCTTTTATTGGTCATTTCAAAACCGTCATCTTCTTTACCCATAATATCAAATAAAGTTACTGTACTACCGTCAGAATCTGACTCTATGGAATGATCCATAGAAAGAGCATGGTAACTACGGCTCATCTCCATAGCCTCTAAAACTTCTTCTTCTTCCACTTCTAATCGATCCGCGATTTCCTTAATAGACGGAGAGCGCTGCAACTCAATTGTCAACGCTTCTACTGTTGTTTTAATTCGCGGACCTAATTCTTTTATCCGTCTTGGTACATGAACATCCCAGGTTTTATCACGTAAAAACCGTTTAATTTCCCCAACAATCGTTGGTACTGCAAATGCTTCAAAGCTTCGACCAACTTCAGGATTAAAACGTCTTATAGCACCTAGCAATCCTAGCATACCTACTTGAGTAATATCCTCATAATGAGATTTACCATTCGAATATTTGCGCGCAATGGATTCAACTAAATATCGATAATGCATTACTAAATTTGTTTGTGCTTCATCGTCCTCTGTTGATTGGTACAATGCAATCCACCTTAGTATATCTTCCTTGGCCGAAGATTTAGGTAGTAATTCTTTCGACATTGTTTTCCACCTGCTCTCTAGCGACATACTTTGTCATGAAAACAGTTACGCCACCATCGTTATTTATCATCACCTCATCCATCAAAGTTTCCATTAAATACAGCCCTAAACCACCTTCGCGTAGCCCCGCAATACTCTCTTCAGGATGATACGGACCAATTTTCGACTTTATCTCCTCAAAATTAAAACTATTGCCGTAATCTGCAATCATCATTTCTAGTTTATTTTCATATAAAGCGCAGCCAATGACGATCTCGCCTTCTTCTTCATCCTTATATGCATGATGCACAACGTTCGTTACCGCTTCGCTTGCTGCAATTTTTAAATCTTCTATATCATCATAATTAAACCCAACGCGACTAGCTAAGCCAGAAACCGTCAATCGAATCACACTGACAAATTGCGGTTTTGCAGGAACTCTTATCTCAATATAATCAAATTCCTTCATTTTCGTAATTCCACCTTTTTATCAGTTTCAATATCCATTAAATCGCTTAAACCAGTAATTTCAAACAATCTTTGTAATCTATCCGATAAACCGACAAGTTTAACTTTACCCTCTTCACGTAACGTCCTTTTATAAAAGGCTACAAAAATACCTAACCCTGTACTATCCATATAATTAACCTTCGATAGATTAAGCACTATTTCTTTTCCTTCAGTAATTTTTACTGCCTCTAATTCTTCTCTAAGACGTGAAGCAGTATAAGTATCTATTTCGCCCTCAACAAATCCATATAGTTTATTATCAAGTTCTTTAAAGTGTATCGCCATATCCATACAGCATACCTCCACCATATTTGTTAGACTATTTTTCTATTCCCTTAATTGCAAAGATTGAAACCCTATTTTTTTATAATTACAACTGTGAAATCATCTGATAGTTTAAAATCCTGTATTTTTTCAATTTGCTTATAAAGAAGATTACATAATTGTTGAGCTGATAAGTGTTTATTTTCCAATATTAATGATGTAATGACTTCTCGTGAATTCATTTCATCATGAGCTCTAAATTCAGTAACACCATCCGTCATCATAATGACAATATCGTTTTCTTCCAAAGTAATTTCGTTGTACGAAAATTTTGTTTCTGACAACACCCCTAGTAATAATCCTGTCGATTCTAAAGGAAAAAATTTATTATGTTTAGCACTATAATGGAGAGCAGGTTCGTGACCTGCAGAAGCATAAGAAAAAATACTCTTTTGCATATCCAAGCAACCGTAAAACATAGAAACAAACATACTGTCATCTACACTCTTTTCAATCACTCGATTAATGACCTCTAATACATATGAAGGATCTTTCGATGCATATTCCAATGCTTCTAAACCATATTTTACCACAGACATACATAATGCAGCTGGAACACCTTTACCTACCACATCTGTCACAGCTACACTTAAATAATCATCTCGATTATATAGAAAGTGAACGTAATCTCCATTCATCTTCCGGATTGGAATAGATATCATTCCTATATCAACATTTGAAAGTTGTGGTACGTCTGTTTTAAGTAATGTTTTCTGAATGTTTGTAGCAACTATCATTTCCATTTCATACTCTGCCTGTTTTTGCAATAAGCTTTGGTGCTCTCTATGAGCCATGCCATAATGCACCATAACTTCAATAAGAAAATCATATGCAAACTGTTCTTCACTCATTCTACTTGGAAAAAGTTGCTCAACTGCATTTTTATGAATACTGACAACATCCTCTGGAGATATATTCTTTTGGATTAACTGACGAGTGAAGTTTTGAGCAATATATAAATTTTTTTCAGTTTGATCTACCATATAATCTGACAAAATCTTTTTATATTGAGATTCTAATCGGTCCAACAATTCCACATCCTAACGTAGCCATTTTTCAGCTCTTATCGTTGTTCCTTCTCCAATAACCGACTGAATAACCATACTGTCCATCAATCGATTAACGCCTGGTAAACCCGCACCAAGCCCTCCTGATGTGGAATAGCCATCCTCCATCACTTTTCGAATGTCTTCTATTCCTGGGCCTTGATCCGTTGCAATAACAATTATTTTCTTCTCAGTGTCCGTTTCTACTTTTTCAATTTCTATGACACCTATCCTTGCATATAAATATATATTTCGGGCTAGTTCACTTATAGCTGTAGTGATTCGTGCTTGATCAACAGTGTCAAATCCAAGCGCCTTCGCTTCGTCACGCCCCAGTTGTCTTGCTGCTACTATATCCCACTCAGTAATAATTTCAACCGAAGACTTAATGGTCACTGTTGCCCCTCCAATTCTTTAAGAGATATACTCCTACACTTTTCCAACCTACTTAATGAAAAACTATATTGTAAATCACCATCAATTTCACCTTATAATTTTTAGCGTTTCATATAGACCAAGTTATTGTCGAAAAAGATAAAATTCTTTATTTTTTTCAAAAATCTATTGTAATTTTATATCTTTAATATATTAATACCATTTTTGAATAGTGATTTCAATTTATGGTAATACAGAGATTCAATTTTGCCTTGGCGTAATTTTACAAATAGACTTGGTTGTTGCTGCCGCTACGTTAGCACTACGCTTACATTTCACTAAATGAAAATAAAAAAGCATCGAGATGAAAATTCATCTCGATGCCACTATACATATATGTATATCAAAATTTAACAAGCCCTAAACTAATCATCAATGCACCATCCACTTTCTCCATCAATGCATGGTCAAGTTGCGTTATACGATCTGTCAATCTTGACTTATCAATCGTCCGCACCTGCTCGAGCAGAATAACCGAATCACGTTCAAAACCATACTTTTCAGCATTAATTTCAACGTGCGTCGGTAATTTTGCCTTTTGAATCTGTGCAGTGATAGCTGCGATGATGACAGTCGGACTAAATCGATTGCCAATATCATTTTGAATAATCAGCACCGGCCTAGTGCCCCCTTGTTCGGACCCAACTACCGGTGATAAATCTGCAAAAAAAACGTCACCACGTTTTACATTCAAAGTGTCATCCCCCGCTAACGAGACGCTCCACCGTATGTTGTGCTTCATATTCTGCATGCAAGCATTCACTTGCAATACTCAGATTAATATGAGACATTTCAACATATCCTTTCATCATAGCTTCCCGTATTTGATTTGGTTGCTCCTGCATTAAAACTTTGCGCGACAAAATACGCGCAATAGATTCACTCTCAATTACTTCCTTTGTTTGTAGAAATAGACTATCCTGAACAGCAATTGTAGCTTCTCTTAACTTTTTCTCATACACAGCAAGCACCTCCAACGGAACCATCCACTTTTCATTACTACCCATTCTACCATTGAAAGATATTGTTGAAAAGACATGAAATGACAAAATATCTGACAATTTAAAGTCCAAGTTGTAAAAATATGTAGGTTGTCGAAGGTATATGCCGATTCATTCATCTTGCAATTTGTCACAAATTATGGATGACTCAGCTTCTTGGTAAGCTAACATGTTCTTCTGTAGTTAGTTATTCACCAAGTTGTTTAGTGCTTTAGTATAGTATTCATTTGTCCAAATTTAAACCGCCTATACAAAATTATTTAAAATTACTTCTGTTAGGATACAGCTTAAAGATTACATGTATACTCTAGGAACTCTCGCTGTAATAATGCATGGTACTTCATAGTTAATGGTTTCAAGCTTTGCTGCCCATTCATTCATAGAAATAGCATCCTGTCCTTGACGGCCAATGAGTGTTACCTTCTCCCCTATAGCATATGCTTTTGGCAAGGCAACCATACATTGGTCCATACAAATTCGTCCAACAATCGGCATTCTTTGGCCATCAATTAGCACTTCTTGTCCACCTAATTTGCGAATTACTCCATCAGCGTAGCCTACTGGTATCGTTCCTATCCACATATCCGATGAGGCCACAAAAGTAGCTCCATAGCCTACTGAATCACCCGCTTGTAACTGTTTCACATGAACTAGCTCACTCTCAAGCGAGAACGCCGGCTGTAACGGAAATGGTAAAATACCTTCTACGTAAGAAGATGGTGCTAATCCATACATCGATATACCATATCTAACCGCATCAAATTGTAAATGCGCATCTTTTACTAAAGATGTTGCCGTGTTTGAAGCATGAACAAGTCTAGGTTTTTCAGGTAAGGCAGATACAAATTTCTCAAACAATTGTACCTGTCTATCAAAGTATGAAGTATCCTCTTCATCTGCAGTCGCAAAATGTGTAAATATCCCATCAAGCTCCACATTAACTGTATTTTGTATTGTTTGATATAGATCTAATAATTCTTGTTCTGAACGAACACCAATTCTGCCCATTCCGCTATCTACTTTAATATGTAGCCGTAAAGAATTTGCTTCATTAGCTATCAACGGAGCCGCTTGCTGTACCCACTCACTTTCAAATGCAGTAAGAATAATACGTTGCTGAGCAGCATATGGTGCAAATGAAACTGGAGAGGCACCCAATATTAGTATGTCTGGTTCGTCAAAATGTGCTCGAATATGTAATGCTTCATCGGGCGTTGCCACGGCAAGCATTGTTGCACCTGCCTCAAGCGCTGCTTTTGCAACGGCTACATCTCCGTGACCGTATGCATTTGCCTTTACGACAGCTATAATTTGAACATGAGGTCGAAGTAGCTTCTTCAAATTTTTTACGTTTTGTTGAATTGCTTGTAAGTCTATAACTGCTTTCGTTGGTCTAAAATATTGCTGTGTCTTCATTAGAATACCCTCTTTATTTTTTATTAAAACATTATGTATCGAATAAATCGCCTTTTCTCTACTGTTTTTACATAAGTTGTTCTATTTCAGACTAATTTTCTACATAACTTTTATCATATATGACTTAACGACTTCTAAACAATGTTAATTTTCATCAAAACTGTACTAATTTACTTAACAAGCTACAGCCTTCCATATAGAAAGCTGTAGCTAGAAAAATTATTTCATACTACCTATCGTCATAGAAGTGGCTACTTGCACCATTTCTTCACGAGTCAATTTACTAGAGGCAACAAAGAATTCGACGCCATCCTGTTCCCAACTAATAGATGTATCGGTAATAGCACCAATCGTAAACCCTAAATCTACCGGATCACCAGGAGACGATACTGGCAGCATAGCAGCCTCTTTCGTAACTGGTTGTTGCATGACCGTAAATGGTTTGTCACCATCAAATGTTAAAATGACACGGTCCATTCCACCCTCTTGCATGACTTTCTCTTCCACCATCTTAGTATTTTCTATATTAACAACAGGGTAGTGAGTTTGGAACTCTTTATTTTCGGCTTCTGCACTTACTGCCTGTTTCTCTTCATTTCCATTCGGGTTATTGTTGCTCTCCTTACCGTCTTTGTTGTCTTTTTTATCTTTGTTTCCTTTTTCTGATGGTGTAGCTTGTTCACCTTTTGTTTCATCCGATTCTGTAAATTGCTCAACTGCATACTCTTTAGCCGCGTGTTGAACACCTAATTTTATATTTTTAAATGTAATACGAATTTGTTCTTCTTTTACATCATTCATAATCACTACAGAAGTTGGGAGCATCGTTTTTTTATCAACTGTTATAACTTGATGAGGCATACTATTTTTATAGCTATTTCTAGTAGCCGCTTCAAATATATATGCTTTGTCCTCCTCTTTCATGACTAAATTTTTATCTTGAGCTAAATCTTCTGCTAGTGCACCTATTAAATAGGCTTGACTATTTTTCTTTGGCCAATCACTTTGGAATTTATACATTTTGTTTAATGTAGGTGTAACGACAAAAACTCCATCTGCATTTCGCACTATCATTTGTGAAACATCTTTCCCACTTTCAACTACTTCTACTCGATAGAAATCAGGTTTCGTATGCCAAACTGTTACATCATATTTTTTTGGATCTCCACCAGATTTAATCTCCATCGTAGCATTTAACTCATAACCATTTGCCTCTGCCCATTTCCCATTAACTTTCTTTAACACTTTTTCCTGTGAGTCTGTACCACATGCCGATAAAAGTAATATCGTACAAAATAAGACGAGCCACTTAACTATACGGTTGCCCACGCTTTCACCCTTTCCTTCTTTCAAATCCACTACGACAATATATGAACCGTATTTGTCAGTTATGTCATTTGAACATGGGCAATATATTTATCTTCACTCAGAAATTTATTTTCACTTAACTTCCAGACGCACGTATAGCCGAGGCATTTAACTCAACACCCTAACATGCGGTGGCATTCCTACTCCGAATAGGCACTTTTTCGGGGCGATCAGTTTCCACTCCAATCAATTTATCTAAATGTATATATGGCGAAAGCTGTGTTTATCATTATTGTAATAATATTACTTGTGCTGCTGCGTATTCCTTAGAGTGTGTGATACTTACGAATCCATTTACAAGCTCTCCTTTGAAGTATAAAACAGGATTCCCTGCTTCCCCTCTTAAAACTTCAATATCATGAAGCTTACATTCTTCACCAATACCCGTCCCTAATGCCTTCGAGAATGCTTCCTTTGAAGCGAATCGTCCGGCTAAAAATTCTATTTTACGAGTTTCTGAATGTGCATCAAACAAAACTTTTTCCTTTTCAGTTAAAATACGATCTTTAAATTTATATGTTCTCCGCATCGCTTTAGCAATACGGTCAATTTCTACGATGTCGAGACCAATTCCTTTAATCATTTAAACTTCCCCTTTTCCTATTTCTATAAAGCCATGTATAATGATTGTAAATTGAGGTGGAGTTATGTTTAGTAGAACAGAAAATTTTAAGCAATATACAAAGTATTATCCGATTGTTTCAACATTAATAGCGCTTAATTTAATTGTTTATGTAATATCTATTTTACCTGGAGTAGGAGAAAATGTGTTGAATTACGGAGTTCAAGCGAACTTCCTTATACAAGCCGGTGAATGGTGGCGTGTTTTATCTGCAATGTTTTTACATTCTGGCTTTTTGCATGTTTTCTTTAATATGTTTTCATTGTATTTATTCGGACCGGAGCTTGAAAAAATTGCTGGCAAGGCACGATTTATTACAATTTATTTACTGTCAGGTATTGTAGGCAACATGGCAACCTATCTTCTTAATGATAGTAGTTATGTTAGTCTTGGTGCAAGCGGGGCTATATTTGGAATTTTCGGTGCTTTCGGAGCGCTTGTTTACTATACGCGTCGAACAATGCCTATGCTTCGTAAACTTATTTTGCCAATCATCGTTATCAGTGTTATTATGACTTTCCTACAGCCAAATGTTAATATCTATGCTCACTTAGGCGGATTAGTAGCAGGATTCCTTCTTGGACTCGTTTACTTACATCCAAAAAGAATTTTAAGCTGGCGTAAACAAAAGATGGCGGGTAAGTAATTGGTACAATAGAAGCAATCCTCAAGCTATATTGTGGATTGCTTCTATTATTTTTATGCTAGAGTGATAGGCAATTCGTTATTTCAAAGCGCGACCATACTTCGATTTCTTACACGTCCCTCACTTGATGTTAGCCAATTACTCCCGCAAGCTTCCCCTCATAATAGATCCCTACCTGTAGGCCATTATTATCTGCATATTGTTGCATCGCATCTCTTACAAATCGCTCTGTATCCTCTACCGTTTTCACATCATCCACGAAAGATATCCATTCTCACAAGTATCTCTTGAACGATCCGTCAATGCCAATAAATTCACTTACACATCAATGATGCCTCGGCATCATTCCGTGACATCCGCCAGAGGCATTAAATAAAGGCTAATCCCCTATTAATTGTGAGGATTAGCCAAGTTCTTTCATTTAATGTTCATACCAAGATAATATTGTTTCAGCATCTTGCTGCTCTAAGCTCGGTACATTCCCTGTCATACCAGTCATGCCTGACATTACCGTTGCTTTTACAGTCATAACATTCTTTCTTTTTTGGAAATACGTTTGGGTAGTCCCAATAGATTGTATACGTTTTTTCTCCATAAAAAGTGTAATACGACTGAATACACGATATTTCATTGTTAATTGCTTTCCATCAATCATATAGCCAGCTGTTTTATGTTGCCAAATACCAATTACTATCGTTAATGGAATGAATAATAACGAAAGCAACCCATATGGATAAAAGAAATAACTACATGCACCTATTATAGGGATGAGCCAAACAAAATCAATTCGGTAAAAAAATGGACGAGCACGTTTTGGTGAATTGATAAATTCCGGTCGCCAATTTATATCTGGAAACAGTTGCTCAAGTGTTTCCAAACATTCTTGCGTCTGAATAAGTGGGAACAGAGTAATTTTTTTATCATTTCCTTCTCCACCATTTCCTCCTGCACTCTCAACAACAACTGTTGCAAAGCCAAATAATTGACGCACTGGATTCTCTACAATACGAATCGCCTGAATTCTATTTAACGGTAAAGTAATTCGTTTTTTCTCAATTAGCCCTTTTGTAATAATAAGCTTTTCATCTTCAATTCGGACTGTATATTCATAATAATTGATTAGTGTGATAACAAATGACACAAACCACGCCACAATTAGACTGACTATCACTGCTAGTGCAACTAACAATGCACCAAATTTCGCAAAGACAGCTAACTCATTAAATATTTCTTCATACGGTATTATATCCGAAAACTGAGAGACAATTGCTGCTATACCGGACAGAACGACCCCAATTCCACCTGAAGTTATAGCCAATATAAACAAATCACGTATCGACATATGATAAATAGTTGGAACTAATACTTCCTCTATTTCCGACTGTTCATCATTCATCGGTTCTGTTACTTGGTTCTTTGCACGACGCATTTCCTGCTCGATGACATCTGCCGCCGCCTTACGTATAGCCGTTAACTCAACCTCAGGCTTTCTATCCTTACTTCCCGCAGTTTCAACCTGAACCTTTACTAAGCCCAACAATCGGTGAAAAATACCTTCATTGTAATTTAAGCTCTGAATTCGGTCAAATGGGATATAACGCTTCTTTTTAACGAACAAACCGTACTTTACACGCAATTCTCCATCTTCAAACCAATATACAAAGGTGCGCCATTTAACAATCCCACTAACAAGTGCAAGTAAAGCCCCCACTCCCCAAATACCGAATAAGAAAGTTGTTCGCCAAAAATTATCACTATGGAAATTAAAGGAGATGTGAAAACCATTAGAGAAAATAATAACAACTAACGGGAAAATCAAACTTTTTAATGCTTTTGCACTTGTAATAATAGCCGAGATCGGGTGTAAACGGTTTATTTCCTTAGACATCATCTTCCGCCACCCTTGCTAATTCCGAAATACGTGCTCGAAGTCCATCAGCTTCGTCCATCACAAGTGCAGGAATTGTATGTACAGTTGCCGCTGTAGATATTGAAATATTACCTAAACCATATTTTTTTAATATTGGCCCTTGCGTCGTATCAACATGCTGTACGCGTACCATTGGAATGAGCGTACGTTTAACAACAAACAAACCATGTTGCACCTCAATCTCATTATCACGCACTTCATAACGCCAGCGTTCCCATCTTATCTTTGGAAATAGATAAGTAGAAAGGACAGCACTAAGTATGACTACAGCAACTGCAATGAAATAAATAAATGATGGCCATTCAAAATAATAAGTACCGTAGCATGCAAACGCCGCTACAATCAACAGTAATAAGGTTTGCAATACACCATATAAACGCCACACGGTTAACCCTTTCCTCGAAATTTTATGCATTGGTTCTGCTCTCAAAATCTTTCCCTCTCTTTCTTTAACTACGTATACGGAATTAGTTATCTTTTTGTTTCAAATTATATCAATTTCTTCCTGAGGTAATTGTAGCTTTCGCATAGAAAATTTGCCATAGGACATGACATTCATCTCACCTAGGTTGTAGTTTCATCTGAGTGACCCCTGCTGAAAGACGTAAAAAACCTTACAGCCACTTGGACTGTAAGGTTTAATCAATTTGATGAAGTTAAAATTAGTCTTCGTGACGACGTGGTGCGCGTGAACGACCTTGTCCACCTTCACGGCGACCTCCATCACGGCGTCCGCCCTCTCGACGATCTCCGCCACGTCCACCACGACGATCTCCGCCACGTCCGCCATCTCGACGTCCGTTAAAGTTACGGTTGCCGCCGCGTCCACGATCTCCGCCACGATTGCCAGAACGATCACGACGCATTGGTAATGGACGTTCTTCAGTAATTGTTACTGGAGTATCATCTGGCTCTTTTGTTAATGAACGAATTGCAGCAGCTACAACATCGATTGCATCATGATTTTCAAGTAATTCTGTCGCAAGTGTACGATAATCACCTAAATTATTGTTCGCAATTAGACCTTCTAGTGTTTCCACAGCTAGACGTTGTTGACCTACTAAAGCTTCGTCATTTGTTGGTGGGCGAAGTGGTGTCATACGTTTTTTCGTTGTTTCTTCTACAATACGTAAGTAACCCATTTCACGAGGTGTTACAAATGTTACCGCAAGACCTGATTTACCTGCACGGCCTGTACGACCAATACGGTGAACATAAGATTCAGGATCTTGAGGAATATCGAAGTTATAAACATGTGTTACACCAGAAATATCAAGCCCACGAGCAGCTACATCTGTTGCCACAAGAATATCAATTTTATTTTCTTTAAATTGTCGTAACACAGAAATACGTTTCGCTTGGCTTAAATCACCATGGATTCCTTCAGCAAGGTAACCACGAATTGATAACGCTTGTGCAAGCTCATCTACGCGGCGTTTTGTACGCCCAAAGATGATAGCAAGTTCTGGTTGGTGAACGTTTAATAAACGAGATAAAATGTCGAATTTTTCACGTTCAGCAGACTTCACAAAATATTGATCGATGTTATCAACTGTTAATTCTTTAGCTTTAATTTTTACGATTTCTGGATCACGCATGAATGTTTCTGCAATTTTACGAATTGCTGGTGGCATTGTTGCTGAGAACAGTAATGTTTGACGTTCAGTTGGAACGTTTTCTAAGATGGAATTAATATCATCAATAAAGCCCATGTTTAACATTTCATCTGCTTCATCAAGTACTAATGTTTGAACGTCTTCTAATTTTAAAGTACGACGATTGATATGATCTATAATTCGGCCAGGCGTACCCACGATAATTTGTGGTCTATTTTTCAGTGCACGAATTTGACGGCCGATTTCCTGACCACCATAAACAGATAATAATTTTACACGTTTGTCATAACCAATTTTATAAAGCTCTTCAGAAACTTGAATAGCTAATTCACGAGTTGGAGCAATTACTAATGCTTGGATATTAGGGTTTTTTGGATCAATTTTTTCGATAAGTGGAATCCCGAAAGCGGCAGTTTTACCTGTACCTGTTTGCGCTTGACCTAATACATCACGGCCTTCAATTGCAAAACGAATAGTACCTTCTTGGATTGGTGTTGCTTCTTCAAATCCCATACGCTTTACAGAGCGTAATGTAGATTCGCTAATATTTAATTCTGAAAAATTTGTCAAACTTCTCAATCTCCTTTTTTTCCTTTTAAGTTGACAAATGGTTACATTTTCAGATGAAGTTGTCGGCAAATTCGAGCCTGTGTTTTGGAACGTTTCCGTTACTTAAAATTTTTCTCTATATGATGGTCACATAGAGCTCTCTTATATGAAAAGGAAAGCCCGGTCTTTACCGAGCGGTTTGATTCTGTCGTAATTATTCACTTTAGAATAAAACCGTTGTGTTCAAAAAAAAGTACTCTTCAATCAAATATGAAGAGTCTTCGCACAAAATGTATCCATTGCTTACACTAGTCTAACATGGGATTAAAACGTATGCAACGATAACGCATGAGTCGTAATTATCTGACTACTTTACGCACTCTTTAAAAACGACAAAACGTAAGAAAACCACTCAGAGCAATCTTCACCATAACATATATGATGCTTCCCATTATCAGAAATATACAAAGTTTTATCGTTTGAGGTTACTTGATCATATAAAAATTGAGCCGTGTGATAGGGCACTATTCCGTCTAATTTCCCTTGTACAATATACACCGGAATTTTAATATCTTTATAATACGGCTCCACCATTCGAACAAGCTTCATGAATTCTATCGTTGACGATAATGGCACATGATTAAACTTATGCCGATAACGTATATACAACTCATTATTAGACAGATTACGGTGATACGCTTCAGTAGCAAGCACTTTAAAGTCTTTGACCAGTTGCTTCGGACTCACATACTTGGCAGCAGCGCTTAGTAATACAAGCTTTTTCACTTTATAACGTTTGGCTAAATAAAGCGCTATAATACCACCCATTGAAAACCCAACTACTATTACTTCATCTACTTTTTTAGCCAGACCACGGAAAGCGAGCTCGGCATCCATTAACCAATGCTTTGCGGTGAAACCACGCATTTGTAATTCCTCCCCATGCCCCGACAAAGTAGGTTCTTCAATCAGCCAATTCGTATGCGTACGTAAATAGGTAGTAAAAGGTTCTATTTCATAAGGTCCGCCTGAAAATCCATGTATACATAACACGCCTACTGACATTATTTTCACCTCTAAATGTTAACTCATTTAAATTAAGAATTTAAAGAATCGGTGAGAGAGTATCCCACCGATTCCTTGTTTCATTTTATGACGTGAATGCACGTAAGATTGTTTCTAATTTCATACCACGAGAGCCTTTTAGTAAAACGATAGACTCCTCGTTAGCTTGCTGTAGTTTTTCGATAATTGGCGTATAATCATCCTCTACATATAGCAAATGCTCTTCATCAAAACGCTCTTTTAAGACTTCATTCAAATAAGCCATTCGTGGGCCAAACAAACAAACATAAGCGATTTCTTCTGCATGAATATACTTCGATAAATCTTCATGGAAATCCTTTTCATTTGGTCCTAGCTCCAGCATATCACCTAACACAAGCCATTTTTCTGGGCGAATCGTTGTCGAAGCTATAAATTGAATAGCCGCCTTTACAGAGGTTGGTGCAGCATTGTAGGCATCATTTATAAACAAAGCCCTATTTGATCCATTCACTTGTTGCATGCGCATATCCGTAAGAGCTACTTGTTTTAAGGATGCACGAATTTGGTCATCGTTTAAACCTAGCTTTTGAGAAATTAACATGGCAACTAATGTATTTTTAACCTGATGCTTCCCTAGAACGGAAATAAAGAAATCTCCTTCAATCACACCATGTGTAGAGAAACTACTTCCCTCAGCAGTTGCTTCAATATTGTTTGCATACAATAGATTGCCCTGCTCTAAGCCAAATGCCACTGCATTTAACTGATGCTCTTTCGCAACTAGCTCTTGAAGTAGCGGTTCGTCTCCATCATAAAATAGCACTCCATCTGGCTGCATTCCTTGAATTATTTCAAACTTGGCTTTAGCGATTCCCGCACGTGAGCCTAAATCTTGCATATGAGCCTCGCCAATGTTTGTAATCACCGTCATATGTGGACGAGCAAGTTTCGTTAAAAATTCTATTTCGCCAAAACCACTCATCCCCATTTCAAGTACAGCAACATCAGTATCTTCATCTAGCTGTAAAACCGTAATAGGTAAGCCTAGTTCATTATTAAAATTCCCAATTGTCTTTTGTACTTTAAAAAATGGTGTTAACGTTCCTGCTAAAATATCTTTCGTCGATGTTTTACCATTTGAACCAGTAATACCAATAAACTTTGCTTTATGTTCACTGCGATAGGCACGCGCCATTTGCTGCAGCGCCAATTCTGGATCATCTACAAAGAGCAATGGTACACCTTGTGGTGGATTTGGTTCATCTTTCTGCCATAGAGAAGCACCTGCTCCTTTTTCAAAGGCCTGCAGAACAAATTTATGTCCATTGGCCTTCTCACCACGAAACGGTACAAATAGGTCCCCTTGTTGAATTGTACGTGTATCAATCGAAATTCCTGATACGACTGTATCACCAAAAGCTGGCACATCATCATTTAACCATGTAGCTAACTGCTTTAATGTTTTTTTCACAATAATCCCACTCAGTCTTTTTTATAGTGAAGCTGTTGTTTTTCTTCAAAACGCTCAATTGCTAGTGTAATCAGACGATTAATAAGCTCTGGGTAGCTTACATTTGTATGCTGCCATAAAAGAGGATACATGCTGACTGGTGTAAAACCTGGCATTGTATTCACTTCGTTAATATAAATGCTGTTATCGGCCGTCACAAAAAAGTCCGCACGAACTAAACCGCTTCCATCAATAGCTTTAAACGCACGCTTTGCTAACTCCTGTAAGCTTGATACCGTGTCCACAGGAAGCTCTGCTGGAATAATAAGGGCTGTTGTACCATCTTTATATTTAGAGTCATAATCATAGAACTCAGTTACTGGTTTAATTTCACCAGGTACAGAAACTTCCGGTAAGTCATTTCCTAGTACAGCTAGTTCAATTTCACGAGCCACAATACCTTCCTCAATGACAATTTTACGATCATACTGTAAGGCTATTTCGATGGCCTTCACTAATTCATCGCGATTTGTTGCCTTGCTAATTCCGACACTAGATCCCAAGTTAGCAGGTTTCACAAACATCGGCCAACCTAATTTTTCTTCACAACGAGCAAGGATCGCCTCCCGTTCATTAGCCCATTCGCTACGAATGAAGTAAGTATACGGTACTTGCGGTAAGCCAGCAATTTCAAATAATTGCTTCATGATTACTTTATCCATACCAGTTGCTGATGCTAACACACCATTACCTACATACGGTAAATTAAGAACTTCAAGTAAACCTTGAACAGTTCCATCTTCACCATTAGTACCATGAAGTAATGGGAAAATTACATCGAATTGTACAGAATTACCATCCTTATCAATTAAAAAATCCGTAATATTATTTTCTAAAATAGTGGTATCATCACCAAATTGTAACTCTTCAATTGTACTCGCAGGTTTATTTAGTCGATCACCGCTGCGCCATTCTCCATCAAGTGTAATGAAAATCGGATATACTTCATACTCCTCGAAATTCAAAGCTTCAGTGACTGCACGTGCTGTCGATAATGACACCTCATGCTCTGCTGACTTTCCACCGTATAATAAACCGATTCTTTTTTTCATTTTTGTGCCCTCCACATACTTCTTGAGTACTATTAGTTTATCACGAAACGTCTTGACAAATGACATCAATTTCTTCTTGGCGTAATTGTCACTGTTACTATAGAAAACATTTATTACTTTCGTAACACAATTACTGAATGACGATAAAAATCTCACCGTAATTTTGACGGTGAGATTTAATGTATAGTCATTCTACGTACAAATGAATAGATCAATTATGCCTAGGCATAATTGCATCAGGAATAGCTTTGTACTTAGCCTGCAAGTTAAATAATATAAATCAATTCATCGTGCTCAGTTTTCAAAATTGTATTTAAATCATCCCATACTTCGTCAGGAAAAGAATACTCTGACAGATTGCGAATTTCGATACCGTAAGCTTCTTTAGGCTTCTCGATTCGATACAGTGATAACAGTGCTCCATCTTTAGCAAAGGAACGATAAGCACGTAAAAATTCTGGTGAAATAGATGGGATACTCGTTTTCACTTTCCGTCGCCAAAAACCAGTGCTCCGTTCCTTTTCGCGAATAAAACTGTTCAAAACATTCGCAATCAGTAAATCGGAATCACTTAAATGACGGAAATAAATTTTAGTCATTTTTTCTAAATCTGAAGAGTAATAGACAAATCGATTTTGCAATTTATTAAAAAATGGTGAAGTAATCGGTTCCTTTTTATGACTTATATAAAGCAATTCTCCTTGTTCCATCGGTGTTAGTTGGTCTAGCCTCTTCTCATCCATAAAGTCTATCCAACACAATTCTTTGGATTCAGTAGCTTTCTTGACAAACTGCGTTACTTCCTCTTCTGGTATATAATCAAACTGTGTATGCATATTAAAGGAACCATCTTCATAGGAATGTTTCAATAACAGTAAGTGATGCAGTGGTTCAAGCGCAGCCACAAATTGCGAGAATTTAAGCCCGCTAAAAATAACAAATTTATCGACATCATTCATATGAACATAAATATGATACATAAAATCTTCAGCTGACTTCAATTTTTTAGCCACAACCATCACCCCATTCTTCACTACATTATAAAACTAAACATGAATTTTTGAAACATTTTAAGCTAATAATCGTCATAACAATATTCACAGGCGTAAAAATGTTTTTTACGGTATAATATGAATGATAAAGATGCTATTGCACATCTGTTTTTAACCACTCGGAATGAACAAATTTTTAAAAATATAATTCTATTCATTTTTTTCAAATATGCGCGAGGAATCTAAACTGAAAGAAAAACATCAAGCCTCCTCGTTAATACCCTTTCATCGGCATCGAAATTTACTTCTTGACCTATGGAGGAGAGTCCTTTTAAATATATTTGGTAGCATATTGAATTGGAATTAATTTGAATCAATTTTACTCATGAAGAGATACTATATTAATTTAGGTGGCTTGTATGGAAAATAAACGAAATTTCGCGAATCGTTTTGACTGGACGCTCGCTTTTATACTCTTAACCTTCCTAGTCATAAGTTTGTTAGCCATTGCGTCGGCGCAAACATCAGGTCAGTATGGCATTAACTATGTTCCTTTACAATTGCGATGGTACGTCATTTGCTCGGTCATTATTGGAATAGTTATGTTTTTTGAACCTGATCAATATAAAAAAATGTCTTGGTATATGTACGGTGCTGGAATCGTCCTATTAGTACTGCTTATCTTCATGCCAGAAGGACCAGGACAAATCGGTGAACGTATTAATGGTGCAAAAAGTTGGTTTAAAACACCGCTAGGGAATATTCAACCCTCTGAGTTTATGAAAACTTTTTACATTCTAGCACTTGCTCGTCTTATTAGTAAGCACAACGAAGTTCATTCTTTTAGATCAATAAAAACGGACTTTATATTGCTAGGAAAAATCGGTGCTACACTGTTACTACCTTTAGCTCTTATTATGAAGCAGCCTGACCTCGGTTCAGCATTAGTATTCTTTGCCATTACAGCTGCTATTGTCATTGTAGCAGGTGTATCATGGAAAATTATTGTACCAACTTTTTTAGGTGGTGCTATAGTAGGTGGTTCTCTTTTATGGATGGCACTCTATATGCAGAGTTTTTTAGAGAAATCATTTGGCTTTAAATCGTATCAGTTTGCGCGAATCTATTCTTGGTTAGATCCATATTCATATTCTTCTAGTGAAGGATACCATTTAATTACGTCCTTAAATGCTATTGGTTCAGGTGAAATTTTCGGAAAAGGTTTCCGCGGTCGTGAAGTTTACGTTGCCGAAAATCATACCGACTTTATTTTCACAGTAATCGGAGAAGAATGGGGTTTTATTGGCGCTAGTATCGTTATTTGTATTTTCTTTTTATTAATCTATCATTTAACAAAAACTACACTATTATTAAAGGATCCATACTCAACTTATGTATGTGCCGGGATTATTGCAATGATTACATTCCACGTACTTGAAAATATCGGTATGACTATCCAACTTTTACCTATTACTGGTATCCCCCTACCGTTTATCAGTTATGGAGGAAGTTCATTGATGGGGAACTCGCTAGCACTTGGTCTTGTTTTCAGTATGCGTTTCCACTATCGGACGTACATGTTTACAACTCACGATGATGATTAATTATGGATATAAAAAATGGGTAGTCTCAATTACGAGACTACCCATTTTTATTTGTAAAACGAGTTAAGCTTGAACTTGCGGAGTTTGCGTTGGTGGTGTGAGCACTTTTAAAAGTTCAAGTCGAGACTTTGTTACAGTGGCTGTTACACCCAACTTAGATAAATTCGAAACAATCTTTTTCAAATCTACTTCTTTTTTCATACATTCCACCTCAATCTTTCCTCGAATTTATATAACGTTTAATTACCAAAAAAGTTTCATTTTTTTCATGCGTATGATGTCTGACGAGTTATATCTATCATACCATTTAACGCTGCTTTAAAATTTTTCATTTTTGTTACAATGTAAATTTTTCCTCTTCTTAACTATTTACCAACTTATATTCAAAGCGAGTGGATTTGCGTTCCTACTGCGCGCTTTGTAGCTGCCGCTTCGCTGCAGGGTCTCATCTGTGACGCTGATCCCCAAGGAGTCACCCAGTACACCAATCAACCTTAAATGTCATCCTTATAAACCTTTTTACCACTCTTAATATCGATATACCCTCTAGTAGTATACCCCAGAGATAATTTAATACTCTATGCGACAATCGATACAAAAATTAAAAATGGAATGAGTCCTTTTAGTTACTTTAAAGCCGTATCGACCTAATCCCATTATTAACAGTCCGCCTTTTTTTATACATCGTTTTCAGCCTCGTTTCTCTATTACTGTTAGAAAACGTCCAGCCTCCGCCCTAAACAATATACCTTGGCAAACATTTATCAAATGTCATTCCCTACTTTTAGTAATGAACAACGAGCACTTATGCTGTTTTATCTTCCGTCTTCTTGTAATAACAATAACAAGAGAGGTAGAATATACATACTAAAATATCGTATGAAAGCAGGGTACTGTATGAAAAGGGCAATTTTATTACTAATGTCTGTTCAATTCCTTGTCTACCTAGGATTTGGAATTATAATACCTGTCTTACCCGAGGTTGTAGTTCAACAAAATTGGCGTGATATACACGTAGGCGGCCTACTTACAGTATATTCGCTTGCAAGTTTTTTCACTGCGCCATTTTGGGGGATGCTATCCGATAAGGTAGGTCGTAAGCAACTTATATTAATAGGCCTAGTTGGTTTTAGCTTAAGCTTTGTTATTTTCTCCTTATTTATAAATAATTTAGCCATGTTGTACTTCTCACGTGTTGTGGGTGGTCTATTTTCGGGTGCACTATACACGGCTGTGACAGGCTTTGTAGGAGATATGTCGAGTGAGGAGGATCGTAATAAGTATATGGGCTTCATGGGCATGTCCATCGGGCTCGGTTTTATTTTCGGACCTGCAATTGGAGGCATGCTCGGACACTATAGCCTGCAACTACCATTTGTCGCTTCTGCAACACTAATTGCACTATTATTTATTTATGCAAGTTTCGTTTTAAAAGAACCTACAAAACGAAAAGATACGAATAAACGCGCTATTGTGCCAAAGGGTGCAATCAAAATGCTACAGTATCGTGTGCGATATTTATTTATGTTCTCATTTTTAGTCACTTTTATGCTGGCAGGAGTAGAAGCAACGTTCCAGCTATTTCAAATTGATCGAATTCAAATTACACCATTACAAATTGGTTATTTGTTTATGTTTAGTGGATTTGTAGATGCAGCTATTCAAGGTGGTGTGGTTAGACGTATTAAAAACGGCAGCGAGACGACTTGGTTAATAGGTGCACAAATTGTCACAGCTATAGGTATGCTGTTATTTACTTTAACAGCTAACTTATTGATGGCAGGCTTTGCCCTTTGTGTTTTTACAGCGGGAAATGCACTTGCGAGAACATGTGTCGTATCCCTTTCAACTAAAGAATCTGGTGGACAATATGGGACTGCTGCAGGTCTTTCCTATTCAATGGATAACCTAGGTCGCATTCTAGGACCGCTATTCTTCACATGGCTATTTACAATGCAATCTAGTTTGGGCTATTATACTTCATCAGCAATAGCCGTCGTTTCAATAACTTTACTATTTATTTTTAAAGCATCAAATAAATCTTTACGACTTGAATAATTTGTTGATAAAAAGCCGTACCTTAATAGTAAATGAAAGAATATAGATCACATCAAGGGATATTAGACTCCTTAAAGCGAAATACTGGAGGGCTCTATATGAACAAAACAACAAATCTTTTACTTCCAAAAGAGCTAGAATCATTTCGATTTGACATCGAAGATTCACTACGTTCAGCAATGATTATCACGCCATATACACGTTCAACTACAGTAACAGAAAGTAAATTTGCTGGAGAACCTTATTTACCCTATTACCAAACTTATCCGAAAGATATTACAGGTGAGCCTATGCGGCTGTTAGCTCAAATTAACTTTGCAGAAATGCCACCATTAAAGGATTTCCCATCTCAGGGGATGCTGCAATTTTTTATTTCGTCTAATATTTTCGTAAATGCTGATCATTATCACGAGGATATTTTCCAGCAATTTTATAAAATACGATTTTATCCTACCGTAAATGATGAGGCGACAATGCCTAAACAGGAGTTTTTAGCACAAACAGTAGATGATCGGTTCCCTATTCATCAAGAGTTAGCATTGCAATTTCAACCGATACAAGAACCTGTTTCTGCTTTAGATTATCGCGCCGTATCTTATTTACCAAATTTAATTCCTTCAACAGAAGATGTTGATTTACTGGAGATTTATCTCCAACACTTCTTAGGGGCAGGAGCTAAAATTGGTGGTTATCCCTATTTTTTAGAGGAGGATATACGTCACGAATCGCAGCTCCTTAAACGATATGATGTATTATTACTCCAAATCGACTCTAATGATGAAATTGGTATTATGTGGGCAGATAGTGGAGTTGGGAAATTTTTTATTAACCGTGAAAAGCTTCTTCAAAGGGATTTCTCTGATATTTTGTTTCAATGGGAGCATTATTAATCTTTATCTTCATTCGATAAATGTAACAAAGCGAAATTGATGTTGGATTACCTCGTTTTAGTTTTGGAGGTAATCCTTTTCCATGCTTAAGACAAATTTCTTATCTTCTTTCCACATATAAAGTAAGCTATACTAGATATATTGCGAAAATATAGTAAAGGCAGGTGTAGGAATGAGTGTTTTTACAGATGTTGGATATCTAGTGCCATTAATTATGTTTGTAAATATTTTAGCAGCAATGGTCATAATTTTTTTAGAGCGTAAAGATGCCACTTCTACATGGGCATGGATTCTCGTACTATTTTTCATTCCATTAGGTGGGTTTATTTTATACTTGCTATTCGGACGACAATTAAGGAGAAAACATTTATTCCGTTGGGAAGGACGCAAAGATATTGGTATCGATAACCTCATTAGCTATCAGACAGAAGCAATCCGAGACGATACGTTCGAGTTTCGTATAGAAAATGCGGAACAGTATAAAGAAATGATTTATATGCATCTTAAAACAAATAATGCCGTACTAACACAAGACAACCACATTGATATTTTTGATGATGGTGCAGATAAATTTGAGCAGCTTCTAAAAGATATAGAGGCAGCAAAAGATCATATTCACATTCAATATTATATTTTCCGTCTAGACGACTTAGGAACACGCATTGTTACTAAACTTATTAAAAAAGCAAAACAAGGGGTTAAGGTACGTATTTTATATGATGAAATGGGCTCACGTAACGTTAAGAAACGTCATTTCAAGGAATTGCTTCATGCAGGTGGTGAAATTGAAGTATTTTTCCCATCCACTTTACCACTTATAAACCCCCGTCTAAATTTTAGAAATCACCGAAAAATTGTTGTGATTGATGGCCGTATTGGTTATATCGGTGGCTTTAATGTCGGCGATGAATACCTTGGTCTACAAAAGAAGTTCGGCTATTGGAGAGATACACATTTACGTATTGAAGGTAGTGCCGTACATCCATTACAAACACGCTTTTTACTTGATTGGAATCAAGCTTGCGAACATCAGAAAATGGGTTATTCAGACCGTTACTTCCCTGCTATCCCGAAAAAAGGCGATGTAGGCTTACAAATCGTGTCAAGCGGACCTGACTCTGACTGGGAACAAATTAAAATTGGTTATTTAAAGCTTATTAATATGGCGAAAAAATATATCTATATCCAAACGCCATATTTCATACCAGATGTTAGTTTTTTAGATGCGATTAAAATTGCGACGCTTTCAGGCATTGATGTGAGGATCATGATTCCAAATAAGCCTGATCATATGTTTGTTTATTGGGCTACATACTCATACGTAGGACAATTATTGCGTGCAGGAGCAAAAGTTTATATTTATGAGAAAGGCTTTATTCACGCTAAAGCAATTATTATTGACGATGAAGCATCTACAGTCGGAACTGCAAACCTTGACGTACGAAGTTTCAGTTTAAATTTTGAAGTAAATGCCTTTATTTATGACTCAACGATTTCACATCGACTTGCTGAGCTATTTGAAAAGGATATTTTTGATTGTACTGAATTAACATGGGAAATGTACAAAAATCGTTCTACACTGATTAAATTTAAGGAATCAATTTCACGTTTATTAACACCTATTTTGTAGAATACAGAGAAAGGAAGAGAGCTAGTTCATCATGACGAACAACTCTCTTCCCTTTTTATTTCACACCTAAATATTCTTCTAGCGTTATATTTTGTTTTTTAATATCTTTTGCTATGTCTACACCAACATAACGGTAATGCCATGACTCATACATATAACCTGTGATGTCTTCTTTATTTTTGGGGAATCGTAAAATAAAACCATAGTCTTGGGCGTGTGTAAATAACCATTGTCCTGCTGGTGTTTCACCGAATTCTTCAGTTAGCCATAAATTATCTTTACCTTTCTCCCCTATATCAAAGGCTAGACCTGTTTGATGCTCTGAATAACCTGGTCGAGCACTATAGCGATCAGCCGCAGCTTGTCCATCACGTTTAGCATAGTTATTATATAATGTTGTTTGGTATTCAAAAGATCGATAGCCGCTAAAGGCTACTAAATCAAAACCGTCTTGTTTTGCTACAGCAAACATTTTGTTTAGCGCTTGGCGTGCCTCAGGATTTTCTTCAGGCGCAAAGGTAGATGGTAGCGGATATATTTTATTCGCTAATAAAATACCATTAATATATGTTGGCTCAGTTGGTAATGTTTGATTTGGTATATAGCCATTTGCATCTGTCTTTTGCTCTGGCTTCACAGGATGATCCACTGTTTTTTTCGGCTCTTCTTTTTCAGGTGATTCTTTTTTAGTTGGTTCTGCTGTTTGTTGTTCATGTTCATCTGATGCATTACTTACCTGTTTATTTTTATAGTTATAAACTACAAAAATAGCTGCAATAAGCGCCACTGAAATTAAAGCACCAAGGATGAGTGGTAAACGTTTCTTTTTCACTATTTTTTACCCCTTTTAAAGTTATCTGGCACTACATAGTTGGCTCCTCTGTCGAAGAATTAAATCGATTACAGAAAGAACAATCCTTCAATAAGTACCGATACTAGTTTTTACTATATTGGTATAGTCTCATTTTATCACTGTTCACAATTTAGGGTGTAAGTTTTCACCAATGATTTTTAAACTTCTTTCAGCGGGTTTCCAAACACCTGTACCAGTCGCTGCGCTTTCGCACACAGGCCTAAACACAAAGTCGATTCCGGACGCTATTATGCCGAGGCATAATTGATCACTAGCTTGTTAGTCTGTGAGAACAATAATAAACACAACTATAGAAGCAATTGAGAAAAAGATTGCCATGTACTTCATCCATTTCGCCTCTTTTATATAACCTTGCTCCTTAAAGCTTTTTGCTCTAAAACCATTCGATACGGCAAACATAATCGTCATTGCCAATACCGCAAAATTAAAATTACCCATGATAATAAATACGATTGCCGCAATACTTAAAACCGCGACTAGAATAGATGATACCCACTTTATGTTCATCTTGCTGTCCTCCTAAAAAAATCGAGGCTACATAGGCGCCTCGACATAAATTATTGTATGAATTTACACTTTTTCCGGATGCTCCGAATAGAATTTTCGACCGATATATGTTTGAATAATCAACAATGCACCGCTGACTGACCAGTAAAGTGGTAGAGCTGCCATAGATGACATCGAGATAAAGACAATCATAATTGGTGAAATATAAATAAACATTTTCATTTGTGCTTTTTGTTGCTCTGGTACCGTCCATAAAGATACACGTGCCTGAACTAAATAAACAAGACCAGCTACAACTGTCATAGCGATATCAGGTGAACCTAAGCTAAACCATAAAAACTCATGCGCTTTCACATCTGTAGAATATAAAATGGAGAAATAAAGACCCATGATAATTGGCATTTGAATTAACATTGGTAAACAGCCCATATTGAGTGGATTGATACCATGTTTTTGATATAATGCCATCATTTCTTGTTGATACTGCATTTGCTCTTCTTTCGTCTTTGCTTCTTTCATCTTTTTCTGAACGGCTTCCATTTCAGGCTTAAACGCATCCATTTTCATTTTCATCTTTTGTTGCGAACGATAATTTTTTAACATAATCGGCATTAAAATTAAACGAATAAGAACCGTAATAGCGATGATTGCTAAACCATAGCTACCTGAAAACATTGTATTACCGAAAAATTCCAGTAAAAATTCCATTGGTTTTACAAAGATACTATAGAAAAAACCTTCTTTGTTTTGCACAGCTTGACAGCCACTAAGAACAAAAACGACAAGTCCAAGCATTGAAAATAGCTTCAAATTTTTCATTTTTCCACCTACTATAATTTATCAACTAAAATGAAGTATACATTATTGGGTCTATTTTTATCAAATAGCAAGTGCTACTAATTCCATCATAAAAAAAGATACGAGCTTTAGCATCGCTAATACGTCCGCATCTATTGATTAATCTTATACTAAGTGTACTTTTGTCACTCAATTATGCCTCAGCATAATTACGTTCAGAAACAGCTTTGTTCTTGTACAAAGTTGTTCTTATTTTTCAGCGGATATTTGCACACCCGCTGAAATAAGTTAAACGTTTTGCAGCTCTGATTCCGTCATCTCAAAACGATAAAACTCATGATGTAGCTCGTCTCGGAAATGTTTGGGCGTTACCCCAGTATATTTTTTAAAGATGCGGGTAAAATAGCTTTGGTTACAGAAATGGAATTGATCTGAAATAGAAGTAATACTTTTATTAGTGTGTCTAAGGTAGTACTGTGATTCTTCTACCCGACGAACATTTAGATATTCAACTAATGTAATACCAACATGTTCTCTAAAAATACGCGATAAGTGACTAGTACTAATATGGAAGTTATTTGCGATGCTTTCCACTGTTAAGTCATTTTCCAATTCATCATTTATAAACATAATTACTTTATTAACTGTCTGGTGACGGAAAGTCGGTTGCTTACGATCTGCGATAAAATAAACAAAGAAATCAATTAAATCATCAGCGAATTGTAAAAATTCAGCGTCTTTCATTTGATTTTCAATCATATCATGACAAGCAATGTTAAAAGCAAATGCTTTCTTCGAAGGAACTTGATTGTCTAGCAGTTTACGAGCAACAATTGACGACAAAACAGAAAAATAACTTCGAACAATTTTAATGACTTGTTTGCCAAAACGTATTGAAAGAATATCAATTAATTCATGCAAAGATTTCTTAGCCTTTGTAGATTCTAAATGATAGATCTCAAATATTAATTTCGACTCAATATTAAAAAATTCCTCTATACCGATGTATTGGTTAATACTATCGATTTCTTGAAAGTATCTTTTGGATATCGTTTCTGACATAGAATGTTGATGTAGTTGCATAATCTTCCCCATCTTTCCTCAGATTGCACGCATTGCTTTTACATTTTCTGACAAAAATCTATTTCATATAAGAAAATAGTATTTCCTTACTAATTGTAAGAATTGAGTCATATTTCACAATTATATAATTGAATATAACTTGAAAGTAACCCAACTAAATCACTAGTTACAAAAAAAAATAGACTATACCGTTAATTTTACCATATTTTGCGATTTCCTTTCAACCACATTTTGTCTCCTACACTAGTTCTAATTTATCATATGCACATAGTAGAAACCTCGTAAACTTAATTACCTATATTTAGATTTTACCATATACCTATCAAAATGAATTAGTAATTATTTAAAATTTGTTACAAATTATGTAATGTAATTTGCATCTTTATATTTCATCATTCGACATTTCTCTTTTTTATTCCGAAATCTTCTCTATATAATTTATACGAATATGTAGTAAAATAGATGATAATACTATTTTTAAAAGTTTAGACGAGGTGTTAATAGTGGATCCAAAACAAATAGAAGAAATTATGGAGATTATTAAGGAGTTTTTCCCTGAGAATACTTCCATTGCAATTTCCGATACAAACGAATACTTGTACTACCAAGCGAGCAAAAAAGTTGATTTGAAAATCAAACCAGGTGACCCGATTAAAGAAGGCTCTGCAGCTCATAAAGCGTTAAACTACGGACAAAAGATTAGCTCTTATATTGAGCCTGATGTATTTGGAGTAGCTTACTACGGCATGAGTATTCCTTTAATGGAGGAAGGCGAAACTAAGGGTGCAATCACTGCAATCTTCCCACAAAAGCCATCCGCATTTTTAACGAACTACATTACCATCAAAATTGATGACTGCTGGTACCCAATCAAGCATGATCAGGTTATTTATCTTGAAACACAGCTCCGAAAAACATTTGTTAAAACAATGAGTCGTGAAGGATATCACCGCTTAAATCTAAGTGATCTTGAGCTATTTTTAGCACCTGACTCATTTATACGTTGTCACCGCTCTTATATTGTTAACATTGACTACATTGATGAAATTCAACCAGATTCACATTCAACGTTTTTATTAATCATGAAAGACGGTACTCGTATTCCTGTTAGCCAACGCTACGCAAGCTACTTCCGTCGTTCTTTAGGTTTCTAATCTTTTATAAGTACAGCGAGCATTCTAAATGTTCGCTGTCTTTTTTATTGATTTACATGCACTTCATCAAAAGTTAGAGATAACACTGCTTTAAAACATATACCCATGTGATTAAGTTGATTGGAGTAGAGTCAGAGCGAGCCCTAGGATCAGCGATAGAGCGTTCAGCCGGAGCGGAAATCAACCTCACATTATATGGTTGAATTTCCAAAAGGGAAATTCTCTAAAAATAATACACCTCTACATTAAAACGTTTTCTCTGTCGAAAATTCGTTTTTATGCTCGTTTTTCCTAGTTTTACTCAATTTAATGCTATTTCTAAAGTAATTGTGACAATTTGGTGATAGTATTATTCAAATGGTTGGAGTCATACTACAACTGAATAAACAGAAAATTCTTACACGTTTTTTCTAGTTTTGTAATCGGTTTCCATCAAACTTTTTTAGGGGAGGATTTTTTAATGGATGCAATTGTTCAAAAACGCCTAGGCTTAAAAGAACTTGAAAGTAAAATTGTTACTGCTGAAGAAGCTGCAGCACTGATTTCTGACGGTGATGTAGTTGGTATGAGTGGATTCACTCGTGCGGGGGACGCAAAAGTTGTTCCTATGGCTTTAGTAGAGCGAGCTAAAAACGAAAAATTCAAAATTGATGTATATACAGGAGCTTCTTTAGGACCTGAAGTAGATAAATACTTAGCTGACGCTGGTGTTATCCGCAAACGTGGGCCGTTCCAAGGAGATGCAACAATCCGTAATTTAATTAACACTGGTGATGTCCTTTATGTAGACGCTCATCTTTCACATAACGCTGAATTAGTTCGTCAAGGAATTATCGGACCAATCAAATATTTAATCCTTGAAGCTGTTGCTATTACAGAAGATGGGTTCATTATCCCAACAAACTCTGTAGGTAACTCACCAATCTTCGCTGATTACGCTGAAAATATTATTGTCGAATTAAATATCTCTCATCCTGAAGCTTTAGTAGGTATCCACGATATCTATGTACCAGGTGAGCAAGGTCAACGTGAAGCAATCCCAATGACTGATGCTATGCAACGTATTGGTGACATCGGTATTAAAGTAGATCCAGCTAAAATTAAAGCGATCGTTATTTCTGAAGAGCCAGATGCGCCTTCATTAATCGTTCCACCAGATGAAGAAACACAAACAATGGCGAACATTTTATTAGACTTCTTCAGAGATGAAATTAAAGCTGGTCGCTTAACAAAACAATTAATGCCATTACAATCTGGTGTAGGTTCTGTTGCAAACGCTGTACTTGACGGCTTCGCAAATTCAGAATTTGAAGATTTAGTTGTTGCTTCTGAAGTACTTCAAGATGCTGTATTCAACTTAATTGATGCTGGTAAAGTTAAATTTGCAGCAGCTACTTCAATTACACTGACTGAAGAATTACAGAAAAAAGTATATGGCAATCTAGAGAAATACGCTGATAAAATTTGCTTACGTCCACAAGAAATTTCTAACCACCCAGAGCTTATCCGTCGTTTGGGTCTAATCTCAATCAACACTGCTCTTGAATTAGATATCTATGGCAACGTAAACTCAACACACGTATCTGGTACTCGTATGATGAACGGTATCGGTGGTTCAGGTGACTTTGCACGTAACGCACGTCTAGGTATTTTCGTTACGAAATCATACGCAAAAGGCGGCGCTATCTCTTCAATCGTGCCAATGGTTTCTCACGTAGACCACACTGAACATGATGTTGATGTAATCGTAACTGAGCAAGGTATTGCTGACTTACGTGGTCTTGCACCACAAGAGCGTGTACCTTTAATTATCGAGAACTGTGCACACCCAGATTACAAAGAACAACTTTGGGATTACTATAACCGTGCTCTAGAAGCAACTGGCGGCCATCAAACACCTCATATTTTAGAGGAAGCACTTTCTTGGCACGTAAATCTTGCTAAAAACAAAACAATGAAAAAAGAAGTTGCTAAAGCTTAATTTTCATCATTTAGGAACGCCTCATAGGTTTAAAACCTTATGAGGCGTTCTTTTTGGGGTAAAATTCACTTTAAATAGACTCTATGACTGCTAACAAGCCTATATCCCTCTAGGTATTGTCAGCGGGCTTGGAACTGTATTATTAGTATTAGCAACTATTAAAAAGACCTTCTCATGTAAAAATGAGAAGGTTTTATTAATTATTTATCTTGTTCCTGAATTTCTCCATTGAAGTAATTGATCCCTGTATGTCCTCCACCTTCAGCAACCATTTCATTGGAAGCTATCTTTGTTGGAGATGTTCCGGCTTCTGTCGCTACTTCAGTAGTTATACGCTCTGAAATGTTTTCATGCATCTCCATATTCGTTGTATTCAAATAAGATGCTAATTTAGATTTCGCATCATTGAACATGTTCAATGCTTTTTCACGATTTTCTTTTTTACTTAAATAAGATGCCGCTAAAGCTAACCCTGCAATCACAACACCTGTTCCTTTACTTTTTGCCATTTTAAATCCCTCCCAAAATTATAGAAACCGGCTTTACAATATATCTTTTCCCTATTTTCAGAGGACTAAACATAATTTTTATATACGTTACAGCATATATATAAAATAGAGAATTCATCTAGTAACACTTAGCCTCTATTTATAAACTAAGTCTATCTTTTCTGAGACATAAACTAATGGCCATAAACATTTTTTGTAAATCGCGATATTTTTGTAAATATTTATGATTATAAAAGACAAGCAAAGGGAATTAATGAATTAATACTACTAACAGGAGAGTGATTATTATGAACAATCTAGACTCAGTATATGATTGGGTAGATATGGCTTCGTTAATAGGTGGAGCAGCCCTCTTAACAGCACTAATTTACAGTGTTATTTTACTGTAAGGAGTATTGTCGATGATTTGTAAAAATTGAAAGGCAATCCGCTTATCTAAAAAGCAGATTGCCTTACTTTTATTGTTTGACATCATCATAAGCATTAGATTTTTCAAATGCTGCTACTACATACGAACAAACAGCTTGCATGTTATAACCTTTCTCACGTGCATAAGCTGCAGCATGATCTAACAGTTTTTTTGCTACCCCTTGACCACGGAGCTTATCTGAAACATATGTGTGATCCATTACCATTACTTGACCCTTTTGCTGCCATGTAATTTCCGCTAATTTTTCCCCGTCTTGCTTATAGACAAAAGCAAGCTTATTTTGTGCTAGCTGTTGTAATTGAAATTCCATTTCTCACCACTCCTTTTTTTCATAGTAACATAGCTTTTTACATTTTTACAAAGCTGGCGGTAGCTTAATAAAACAGCCAAGAAAAAATAAAAGAATCTGCCCACTTTCCTCTAGTAAGTTAGGAGAAAGTGTTGCAGATTCTTTGAATTAATTAAACCATGATGCAATTGTATCCTTTAGATTAACAAAGAAATTTTTCACACTCGCCCAGAATCCTGTATCTTCCATTAGTGATCCAAATTTTTCTTTAATCGTACTACTAATATCATCTAATTGTTTAGACCATTTACTAAAATCAATGTCTAGTTTACTAATTTTGTTCATCAAATCAACTAGCAATTGACGATCTTTATCACTTAAATTAATTTCAAGCTTGTTTAATTGCTCTTGCACAATCTTTTCAACATCTTCTCGAGTTGCTGGTTTTGATTCTGCTATTTGTTTTTTGATTTCTGTTAGTAATTCCGCAACCTTCGCATCGTCTACACCTGCAGATTGCGTTAGAGTAGTTGCTACAGATAGTTCGTCATTTGCAACATCTGTACGATCAGTATCAAGCTTTTCACCTGTTGTTACTTCGTATGCTTTGTATATTCCTACAAGCGCTGAATGACCTGTTACTGCTTTAGGCGCAGCAACCTGTACTGTCGCATCTTCAATACCTGCAGTTAACATAGCATTTGCATACATTTCAGAAGTAACCTGTGTAATATTTGAAGGTGTAACAATTTCTATAACTAAGCCCTCTCCTGCATTCTTACGCGTAATTTTGGCAGAAGAGTACATACGAGAGCTTGAATTACTATCTTTAATATATTTTACTAAGTCTTGACCTGAAACTGTTATTTCTTCAACTTCAGGCTCTTCTTTCACTTTTAATGACTCTTTAACAGACGCTTTTTCAGCCTCAGATAAGTTTGCACCGTATACGACGATTGGAACTCCTAGTTTTTCATCGATTGCTTTAGGTGGCGTATTATCAGCTGCGAAACCTGTTGCTGGTGCCATCATGCCAAATACTAACATAGTCGCTGTCAGTACTTTTATCCATGTTTTTTTCAAATTGTGTGACCCCTTTCGTTAGAAAACTCAATCGGCCTGAATAATGTTTGCCAATCCATTACTAAACATTAATTAGTACGAAAAAAAGACGAGAAGGTTTCAAGTAGCTCTCGTCATTTTTTTAATTCGTTCACTCTATATTAGTTAGAAGAATGTTTTCTACACTAAATTTCCTCTGTCCAACCGTCCTGCTGTTTCACTTTACCAGCTTTCATAAGCGTACCTAAAGCTCGTTTAAATGCACCTTTACTCATGTTAAACATCTCTTGAACTTCATCAGGTGAGGACTTATCTCCAAATGGCATTCTGCCCCCTACCTCTTGTAGATAATTTAAAATCTTTTGTGCATCACCTGAAATACGCTCATGCTTACGTGGTAAAAGTGAACCATTCATTGAACCATCTTCTTTTACATCAATAATACGTACAACTACGTCTTGCCCAAGACGAGGTTCTGCATTTCGCTCTGACTCATGAACAAAGATACGGTAAGGAGTCTCTACGCCTAATAAAAATGTTCCTACAGGTAATAAACGATATGGACGAGCCGTAATGTTTTTATTGTGCATATCTTCAAATGCACCTTCATACAATTCGGAAATTTTTTCCTCATTGACTAAACGTCCAAATAAATCACCATTGCGATCTGTGCGTAATGTCATAAATAAATGGTCACCTGGCGCTGGCCAAAGCTCGTTTATCGCAGGTAAATCTTCAGCTTTTATGAGGACCTCGCGTGAGGTACCGATATCTACAAAAACTCCTTCACGCTCGACTACTCTTAGAACTCGAGCCCAACCATATTCCCCTTGCACGAACGATGGTATAGCTGTTGTAGCCGCTAAATCGCCACGACGATCCACAAATAAAAATACTTCAAGGCGGTCACCTACTGCAAGTGGCTCTGTTACCTCTGAAGCATTTAAGGGTAGTTCGTCAACTCCATTTGTTAAGATCCATTTCGATGCTTGTTGCTCTAATACAGTTAACGTAACAACTTCACCTGATTTTAATTCGTTCATATTGTCTTCCTTTCCCTCTTACCATCATTTTGGCAAAAAAACTTATCCGCCGGAGGTTGTAACTTCTGTTAGCTGATGCTATATCTGCTGAAGAAGTTAAAAGTTATGATGTGTTTTCAATGCCTCTAGTTTTTTCGCGATGTCCGGATTTTCTTCCATTACCTGCACAAGATCCGCAATTCGATCGATTGAATTCCAACTTAAATGATGTTCAATTCCTTCTACATCATTGTAAATTCGCTCTTCATCTACACCAATGATTCGCAAAAATTGCTCTAGAAGTTCATGACGCTGTACAAGACGTTTTCCTAGCTTTTCTCCTTTAGGCGTCAATGTAAGGCCACGGTATTTTTCATAAACTAAATAACCATCTTTATCTAATTTTTGAACCATTTTTGTAACAGAAGAAGGAAGAACAGATAATGCTTCAGCAATGTCAGACACACGAGCGTATCCTTTATTAGTGATTAATAAATATATTTGTTCGATATGGTCCTCCATACTAGGTGTTGGCATATCTTATTCCCTCTCTTTCCTTTTCTTACTCTCTAGTTTACTACAAGCTTGCCTTAAAAGTTAACTGAAAATACATATGCCAGAAAAACAATACGTGCGCAACCTAAAAAGAGCCAACTTCATATGTTGGCTCCCCTTTAGTTGGAAAATTTGTGCCGATGAAATTAAGGTATCATTTTAAATAAGAGTAAGGCTTCACGGCAAAATGAGGGGTTGATTTCCGTTTCGACTGGGCGTTTTGTTGTTGCTGCCGCTTCGCTTTCGCACAGATAAAACATTTGTAGCTGACGCTTCGCTTTCGCTACAGAAAACATTTGCTGCTGTCGCTTCGCTTTCGCGCAGATAAAACATTTGTAGCTGACGCTTCGCTTTCGCTACAGAAAACATTTGCTGCTGTCGCTTCGCTTTCGCGCAGATAAAA
>NZ_JALIRS010000024.1 GCF_023337795.1 Lysinibacillus sp. BPa_S21
TGGTGTTACTGGCGTTACTGGGGCTACTGGCGTTACTGGTGTGACTGGTGTTACTGGTGTTACTGGTGTTACTGGTGTTACTGGTGTTACTGGTGTTACTGGTGTTACTGGTGTTACTGGTGCTACCGGCGTTACTGGGGCTACTGGTGTTACCGGGGCTACTGGTGTTACCGGGGCTACTGGTGTTACTGGCTCTACTGGGGCTGCGGGTTCTGCTGGATCCACTGGGGCTACTGGGGCTACTGGCGTTACTGGTGCTACCGGCGTCACTGGCGTTACTGGTGCTACCGGCGTCACTGGCGTTACTGGCTCTACTGGGGCTACTGGTGAAACTGGAGCTACTGGCGTTACTGGCGTTACTGGTACTACTGGGGCTGCGGGTTCTGCTGGAGCCACTGGGGCTACTGGTGCTACTGGTGAAACTGGCGCTACCGGCGTTACTGGCGCTACCGGAGCTACTGGCGTTACTGGCTCTACTGGGGCTACTGGCGTTACTGGCTCTACTGGCTCTACTGGGGCTATCGGACCAGCATTTACAGAAGGTTTCTCAGCATTTAATAATGCAATAACAGCAAGTAGTTCTACTACTATCACCAACTGGAGTGTTGCAGCTCCATATTTCACAACACCAGCATTCAATCCAACAACCGGAATTTTCACTGTTCCAACAACTGGAAGATATGCTTTTGAAGCTACAATCAATTACTCAACTGCTGCAGCAATTAGCGTAACCTTAGGGGCTGGCATCAATCCATCATTTGCTATTCGCCAAAACGGTACAACAAATTTAATCAGCGGGCTATTCCCTTTATTAAATGTAAATATTATAGCCGTGTTGACTTTACGCGCTGTCCTTGGTAATGGGACAGTAACATTGGCTGGAGAGGTCGATTTAAATGCAGGTGATACCATTGATTTATTCTACAATGCTAACGGTTTAACGATAGGGCTTACTCTTGGAGGAGCTAACTCTGGCGGTATTGTATGGTCATGTCACCGGATTTCATAGCATTAAAATCTTTACTGGGAAAGTAGAAGCTTGCTTTCCCAGTTTTTAATTTGGAAATAAAAAAAGTAGTACAAACCTTGATCTTCAAGTTTGTACTACTTACTGATAACCATTTATTTCTCACAAATCTCCGAACATGTCCTTTAGCATTTCTTCAGCAACATTTTTACCTTGCTCAACGCACTCAGGTATTGATATCCCTTCGAAGGAACTCCCCGAGAGCTTAACAGTCGGAAAATGCTCACGTAATTCTTGTTTTACTCGCTCTACCTTCTTTTCATGTCCTACGGTATATTGCGGCATGGCATTTTTCCAGCGGGAAACTACAGTCATTAGCGGTTCTCCATTTACCCCAATTGTATTCATTAAATCCTGCAATACGGTCTTTTCAATTTCAGTATCGGATAGCGCTACAATTGCCTCGTCGCCCACTCGACCAATATAACTACGTAATAGCACATAATCATCTGGTGTTGTGCCAGGCCACTTTCGATTCATCCAAGTACAAGAAGTTATTGAAAAATCACTATTTCGGGAGACAAAAAATGATAATGCATCTAGATCACCTAACTGGTCTTTTTTAAATGCCATTGTTACAGTAGCAATAGTTGCAGCCTTCATCGTACTCAATTCAGTTAATAACTGGTGCTTGCTGAACATTTTTCTTGCCACATTAAATGGTGTAGCAATAATAACAGCATCGGCTTTTAATTGTGTAAAATTGTTTAACACGACTTGGACAGTACCATCCTTACCACGCTCAATTTCCTCGACCTTAACACCCTTCATAACTGTCCCTGGAAGTAGTGATTCTTCAAGCTTTTCGATAAGTGTCTCAAGACCATTATTAAATGTTTGAAAAATCCCTTTATCTTTCGTAGTGAGAGCGTTACTTAAAAAATTCGCACCTGACTTTTTCATACCAATAAGTAAGCTGCGATATTTTTGTTCTAATCCATAAAGCTGGGGGAATGTTGAGCGCATGCTTAACTGCTCAATATCACCAGCAAATGTCCCTGCAAGTAATGGCTCTACTAGATTCTCCACAATTTCAGCACCGAATCTTCTTCTAAAAAATTGCCCTAATGGTTGGTCATCATTCTGTGCAGAACGAGGAATGAAAAAATCCCCCGCCGCACGAACTTTCCCGCTAAGTGAAAACAAACCTGATGTAATAAATGACGAGACATGTGGTGTTGCTCCAGACAAAAGATTGCTCGGGATTGGATACAATTGACTACCAACAGCAACATAAGTCGGCCCTGTATTGCTTGTAATCATTTCCTGTTCAATGCCTAAATCCTTTGCCAGAGCATATACATAGTTCTCACGATCAAAAAAAGATTCTGGACCACGCTCGATAATAAAACCATCTTTTCTCAGTGTTTGTATTTTTCCGCCAAGACGTAATGACGACTCGACAAGTACGATATCTAACGGCAATTCTTTTGCGCTTGCTTCTTTTTGCAAATAGAACGCAGCTGCGAGGCCAGTAATGCCACCGCCTACAACAACTACCTTTCGTCTTTTTTGAGTCACCAACATCATCACTTTCTTTTCGCTTAGCTTAATTTTTTATGAATGGCATCAACCATTGCATCAATAAATAACGGGTGTGTATTCGGCATTGCTGGACGATAATATTTCGCGCCAAGTTCATCACAAACTACTTTACATTCATAATCGTTGTCATATAAAACTTCTAAATGTTCTGTGACAAAGCCAACTGGTGTATAAACGAATGAACGGAAGCCCTTTTGTTCGTAAAGTTCACGCGTTAAGTCCTGAACATCTGGTCCGATCCATGGCTCAGGTGTTTGTCCAGCAGATTGCCAGCCAACTTCCACATTGTTTATACCAGTCGCTTCTTTAATTAGTCGAGCCGTGTCAATCAATTGATCTTCATACGGATCGCCCAACTCTTTAATTTTCTCAGGAAGTGAATGTGCAGACACAATTAAACATGCTTTTTCACGTTCTTCATCAGACATTGCATTAAACGTTTCATTTACTTTGACTTTCCAATATTCAATGAACTTTGGTTCATCATACCAAGATTCTACAGAAGTAATTGTTAATCGATTTGCAGCCGCTTCAGTTGCTCGACCATTATATGATTTAATTGAGAATGTTGAGAAGTGTGGAGCTAACACAATAGAAACAGCTTCTTTAATACCTTCTGCTACCATTCCTTCTACAGCATCTTCAATAAATGGGTGGATATGTTTTAAACCGATAAATAATTTGTATTCCACATTATCTTGCACTTCATTTAAGCGAGCACATAAAGCCTCAGCCTGCGCTTTTGTTGCAGCAGCAAGTGGCGATAAACCACCAATAGCTTCGTAGCGACTACGTAAATCTTCTAAATGCTCTTCTGACGGTTTGCGACCGTGGCGAATATGCGTATAGTAAGGTTCAATGTCTTCTTCTTTATAGGGTGTTCCGTATGCCATAACTAATAAGCCTTTAACTTCTTTCATTACCTTTTCACCTCTAAATAATAGTCAAATATTTCTTTAATCGTACATTGTGACAAAAAGAAGCTGTCCAATTCATTAGGTTGGACAGCACCCTTTCTACGTTGAAACATAGAAAAGAATATGAGATTTTTTAAAAACGTGCTTGGATTTGCTGAGCACTATATTCATGAACAAGTGCTGTTAAACGTTTTAAGACTTCTGGGTCTACCTCTGGGAACACACCATGACCTAAGTTAAAGATATGTCCTGGCATTTCTAAGCCTTGATCAATAATATCTTTCGTACGTTTTTCAATAATTGACCAATCAGCAAGTAATAGTGATGGATCTAAATTACCTTGTACGGGTTTAGTAATACCGTTTGCACGCGCTTCTTTAATCGGTAAACGCCAATCTAAGCCAACAACATCGACCGGTAAATCATTCCACTCTTTGGCTAAATGACTTGCACCGACACCAAACTGAATAAGTGGCACATTTTCTTTTTTCAGCTCTGCAAAAATACGTGTCATGATTGGTTTAATGAACACACGATAGTCTTCAACATTTAATGCACCGACCCAAGAATCAAATATTTGGATAGCTTTTGCTCCCGCTTCGACTTGAGCAGAAATATCAGAAATAATCATATCAGCTAATTTGTCCATTAATGCAAACCAAGCTTGAGGCTCTGATACCATCAATGACTTTGTTTTATTATAGTTTCTTGAAGGACCACCTTCAATCATATAGCTTGCAAGTGTGAATGGCGCACCCGCAAAGCCGATTAGAGGTACATTCAGTTGTTCCTCTGTTAACATTTTTATCGTTTCTAAAACGTATGGTGTATGTTCTTTTGCATTAAATTCACCTAGTTTTTCTATATCAGCGACTGAGCGGATAGGATTTGAAATGACAGGACCTACACCTGCTTTGATTTTCACATCTATTCCAATACCAGGAAGAGGTGTTACGATATCTTTATATAAAATTGCTGCATCAACATTATAATTTTCTACTGGTAATCGTGTTACGTATGCACAAAGCTCAGGTTGATGTGTAATTTCCTCTAAAGAATACTTTTCTTTTATCGCACGATATTCTGGCTGAGAGCGTCCTGCTTGTCGCATATACCATACTGGTGTATGTTCCGTTCTTTCTCCCCGTGCAGCACGTAGAAGTGTATCATTAAAAGTTGTCATGAATAATTCCTTCCCCTCAATAAAATTCATATCGTAAAAATTCTTATGTTTATGTCGTTATTATTGATATCCGTTTTCAATAGTAAACGCTTCCTCTGTTATTGTATAGTTTTCATAGGAAAATGTCATAAAATTGTTCTTTCTAAGGGATTTCTTTTTTGACAAAGCTATAGACTTACACTTAAATGGAAATAATCACGCTATATGATGAAAATTCATAAGGAGGGCATTTTTATGTATATTTATTTAACTTCTGGTACAGGTGATTTTTTAGAACAGTTAAAGAACAAATATCCAAACGAGGAAATGATGTTAATACACGGGGAGGGAAACTCTGTGCTTATACATGAAACCGAAGGGAAATCTGTCTTTGCTACACCTCGGAAGTTTGAAGTGCTAGATTCAGTAAATGATTTAGAAGAACGCGGCTTCTTTGTATTCAACAATATTCCCGTTACAGATGAAGGTAGACCAGTTTTTGAACATCGCTTTTTAAATCGAGCACGCGCTATAGAAGATGAGCCAGGCTTTATAGCATTTCGACTGCTTCGTCCATTGAATAGTGAAACTTACATTGTCATGACACAATGGAACGGCCCTCATTCGTTCGAAGCATGGAAAAGCTCAAAAGCCTTTGCATCAGCACATGCTGAACGTAAAGAACCATCAGGTGTGAATCAACAAAATATTTTCTCAGCAGCTTCCTATGTCACAACCTATAGCGCTGCTCCAAAGGATGAAAACGAAGATTAGTTAGGGTGGGCAGGGATTCATTGCTCTCCGTGTGTATTCTCGAGAGCGCGGGTATTCGATAGTTCTTCCGTGGGTATCCTCCACGGAGGCGCGGGTATTCACTGTTCTTCCGCGGGTATTCGATGCCCTTCCGCGGGTATTCTCACCGGAGGCGCGAGTACTCACTGCTATTCCGCGGGTTTTCTCCGGAGCGCGGGTATTCGATGCCCTTCCGCGGGTATTCACTGCCCTCCCGCGGGTATTCTCCGAATGCGCGGAATTTATTACTCTGGCTAAGAATATTCTTTTATAAGAAGTACTGACCTGCTGTTTTATCCAGTTATGAAACTATTATATTATTCATAAAAATCTAGGATAGTCTATTTTAGGAGGTTTTACCTTTGAACCAACATCTACTTGAAAAGATTGATGCCCATTTTGATGAAATGGTGGCGATTCGTCGTCATCTACATATGCATCCGGAGCTGAGCTTCCAGGAGAAAGAAACTGCTAATTATATTATTCAATTTTATAAAAATCTGGGTGTACCGGTTGAAGCTAATGTCAGTGGCTACGGTTTGATTGCGCGGATTAAAGGAAGGAAGCCTGGCAAAACGATTGCCTTACGAGCAGACTTTGATGCATTGCCTATACAAGATGAAAAAAACGTACCATACAAGTCAACTGTAGCTAACGTTATGCACGCTTGCGGGCACGATGGTCATACAGCTACTTTGTTAATAATCGGGAAGCTATTATGGGAAATGCGTAGTGAATTAGTGGGAGAATATGTACTTATTCATCAGCATGCTGAAGAGGTTGATCCAGGCGGAGCAATCGGGATGGTACAGGCTGGCGCTTTAAATGGCGTTGATGTTATTTTTGGTACACATCTATCTTCTAACTATCCAACAGGGATGATTGGCTATCGCGTAGGACCCACGATGGCTGCCGTTGATAGTTTTGAATTAAAAATTCAAGGTCAGGGCGGGCACGGCGCTCATCCGGATCAAACAAAAGATGCGATTGTGATTGGCTCTCAGCTCGTTATGAATTTACAGCAACTTGTCGCACGTCGGATTGCTCCAACCGAATCGGCTGTTTTATCAGTTGGTTCATTCGTAGCTTCTAATGCCGACAATATTATTGCCGATACAGCCTATTTAAATGGCACCATTCGAACGTTTAATATGGATGTTCGTGAAACGATGGAACGTGAGTTTAAACGGATTATCCAAGGTACAGAAATTACGCATGATTGTACTATTGAGCTTGATTATCGTCATGGCTACCCTGCACTTGTCAATCATGAGAAGGAAACACTCTTTGTGCGTCATATCGCACAGGATATTTGCGATGTCGCTGAGGTCGAGGTTACTATGGGGGCTGAAGATTTCGCTTACTATTTAGAGGAAAAGCCAGGTACATTCTTCTTTACTGGAGCCAGACCAGCTGAATATGCCCCACATCATCATCCAAAATTCGATATAGATGAAAAAGGCATGCTTATTGCTGCAAAGGTATTATTAACAGCAGCACTAGACTATCAATTACTAGAGTAAAAAATAAAGCTCATTTTTCCAATAAAAGAATTGGAGAAATGAGCTTTTTTAGTATCAAGATTTTGAAACCTTAGCAGTCAATTCACTAACAACCAAAATGATGATAAACGTTATATAGAACATTGGCTGTGTGATACCGCTTAGACCAACTATAATAGCTTGTGTGATCATCGCTAGACGTACAATTTGATTGACGGCTACCTTGCGTGCTTCATCAGGTAAAGGATAAAGCATGTCCATGCGGAATTCACCGCTTGATAGTAAGGCCTGCTTTAATTGAATAGTTGTGGCAAAACTTAATGCACCTGCAACAATCCACGAAACGACTGGAATATCAACAAAGGCTGCGATAACAGCTGAAATCACTGTTAAACGGAACCATAAATAAAAATGATCATCAGTTCGGATAAATGTACGGAACACCAAGTACTTTTGAGCATTATCCTTGTTATATGGCACAAATTTATAAAGCCAGTCAAGCCAACCTCGACGACGGATGCTACCTCGTAGATGTGGAACGTCTGTGAAATAATTAGCAAATCGATAGAAGCTCATCATGCGATTTTGTTCAAGCTTCACAAAATGCTCGTATGGGATAGGCTCACCCACGCATTTTTTCCTAAATATCACAATATATACACACCCAATTGCAGCAGCAACTATTGCTAAAATAAGCTGCATATGAAGGCCCATGTACACAGCAATACTAAAGATTACAGCTCGAATTAGCCTATCCACCCAAATCATTTGTCCACGTTCACTATAACGATAGCTAAATTCGCCTTGAACGCTCAAATATTTCAATATAATAATTAGTAGAAACACTGACCAAATTTCAATTGTTGTTAATTCAGTAACAGCCTTTAATAAAGGGATACTAACGATATAAACAATTGCCACAATCCAAACCTGTGACCAAAACGTCCACGCTAGTACCTTTTTGAAATACTGTGACATTTTTGATTCTAATGGTAATAAATACACTTGGTCTGGCTCTCTCAATAGTGAAGTAGGACGACTAAATGCTAGTAAAATCCCTACAAACAATGCGATTAATATTTCGGCTGGAAAATCCGGCTGTACAATTTTCAGCCATTCACTATATTGATAGCCCCCTGCTCCGATCAGAAATACTAGTACAATCGCTAAATGCCCTGTAAAAATAAATCGCATATATTTTTGCACTTCACCTATATAGTGCATGAAGCGAGAGGACCATACATCACGCAAGTTCTTCATGGTCGCGCTCCTTTGTCATTGCAATATATAAATCATCCAATGTCGCATGTGGCATCGAAAATGCCTTGCGTAAATCCTCCATTGTTCCTTGTGCTCGCACACGTCCTTCATGCAATAAAATAATGCGGTCACAATGCTTTTCAGCGGTCGATAAAATATGTGTGGACATTAATATAGAAGCGCCCTCTTTTTTCTTTTCATCCATCTGATCAAGTAATGATTGAATTCCAAGTGGATCGAGCCCTACGAAAGGCTCATCAATAATGTAAAGACTTGGATTGACTAAAAATGCACACATAATCATAACCTTTTGACGCATCCCTTTTGAGAAATGCGATGGGAACCAATTAAGGCGTTTTTCCATGCGAAATTCTTTTAATAATAATTGTGAACGAGCTGCAAGTGTTGCTTCATCTAGGCCGTAAGCCATCGCGGTTAATTCTAAATGTTCACGTAATGTCAACTCGTCGTACAATACAGGTGTTTCAGGAATATAGGAAAATGCCGTGCGATACTTGTCCGTATTTTCCTTTAATGTCACACCATTTAAACGAATGTCTCCTTCTTTTGGAAGCATCGTACCGATAATATGCTTAATTGTTGTACTTTTACCAGCTCCATTTAAGCCTATTAAGCCAACTAGCTCCCCTTTTTCAATCGTAAATGATAAATCTTTAATAACAGGCTTTCTTGTATAACCACCTGTCACATGTTGTACCTCTAATACCGTCATGCCCTCACTCCTCTTCTCGTTTATATTTTATCAAAAATTAGCAAATGATACAGTTATGAGTATGATAGAATGTACTTACATATAAAATAAGGAGGAATTTTCAAATGAGCGATTGCCTATTTTGCAAAATCATTGATGGATCTATTCCAAGTACAAAAATTTATGAAGACGAGCATGTCTATGCATTTACTGATATTTCGCCCGTAGCTAAAGGTCATACACTTTTAATTCCAAAACACCATTGTAAAGACCTTTTCGAAATGCCTGAGGATGTAGCTCGTAACTTATATGCAGTAGCACCTAAAATTGCAAATGCTATAAAAGCTGCTTTTAATCCACTTGGACTTAATACCATTAATAATAATGGTGCAGCAGCTGGACAAACTGTTTTCCACTATCACTTACATTTTATTCCGCGTTACGATGAAAAAGAAGGCTTGGGCTTAATTTGGGAAACACGAAAATATACACCTGAGCAATTAACTGAAGTTGCTGAAAGCATTAAAGCTAACCTAAATCATTAAAATTCGGACAGAGCAAATTGTCAGAATTGTGTATTGCAATTTTCAAATTTATAGCGTACAATCACAAATAAGTTTCGCTAACGGTCACGAGGACACGTTGGGAGACAAAAAAAGATTAGCATAGTCGAGGAGAGATTAGAAATGAATACGAAGAATTTAGTTTTAATGGCCCTTTTAGTTGGTGTTGGAGCTACCCTTTATGTGGTCACACCAGGAATGGTAAATGGCATGAAGCCTGATTTCATGCTAACAATGATGTTTATTGGCATTTTATTGTTTCCTACTGTTAAAGAAACGTTCTTACTTTCTTTAGCAACTGGCGTACTTTCAGGATTGTTTACAACATTTCCAGCTGGTCTTGTCCCAAATATTATCGATAAAGCAGTAACAGGCTTTGTCTTTTTAGCTTTCTTAATTGTGCTAAAAAAATTGGCAAGCAATTTCGCAGTATCCGCTGGCTTAGTTGGTGTAGGAACAATTTTATCTGGAACTGTCTTTTTAGCAGTAGCACTTTTTGTATTCAATGCAAATGTTGGTGCAACATTCGCTATTCTGTTTGTAGGCGTTGTATTACCTGCTGTAGCATTCAATGTTATTGCTTTTGCAATTATTTATCCTATCGTTGCAAAATTAGTCAAACGCTCTAAATTCCAAACAGCTATTTCAATTTAATAAAAGGTGCATACGTCTAAATCATGCACGTTCATCTACAATGGAAACTAAACTGTGATACAAAATCACTCGTTTAGTTTCTTTTTTATTTTTGTATATGTGCATTTCATGGTTTAATAGTAGGTAACACATAATCATTATAGAAATGAGGTATTCACTATGAAAGCAAAACCATTTTTATTTGGACTGGCAGCTGGGATTGTCGGTGGGACAATCGCTGTACTTTTTTCAACTCCTCAATCAGGACAGCAATTACGTGCTAATTTGCGATCAAATGCCGTAAGCACTAAGGACAAACTTTTAGATGTAAAACAGCAAGCAGACTCAGTTAAACAATCTGTTAATTCTCTTACAACTGAAATCAAAAATAATATACCACTAATAATAAATGATTTAAAACAAACTATTACTACATTCACTGAAGAAATAGAGCCATCAAAAAATAACTTACAACAAGAAATAGATGCGTTACAGAATTCAATAAGCGAAATCGAGAAAAATGTTGCACAATTCACAGAAAGAAAGCAAAAAACGCAAGAAAAACTCAGCAACTAAAGTCCTTGACAACCGATAAAAATCCTATATTTTTATTAAATCCAATCGTTATATTGTCACTTTTTAACCACTTTTCAATTTTTTAATTTTTCTAACTTTAAACTTTTTTCCTTTATTGCTATAATATTTTTAAAATGTTAAAGAAAGCAGTAGGTGATGGCTTTGTCAGAGGAATTATACACGCAAAAAGAAGCGATGCTTTATAGTCAAAGAATTGCGCAATTATCAAAAGCTTTATGGAAAGCAGTGGAAAAAGATTGGCAGCAATGGATTAAGCCCTACGATTTAAATATTAACGAACATCATATTTTATGGATTTCGTATCATTTAAAAGGGGCTTCAATTTCTGACGTGGCAAAATTCGGGGTTATGCACGTTTCGACTGCATTTAATTTTTCAAAAAAATTAGAAGAACGTGGATTCCTTAAGTTTTCAAAACGGGATGATGACAAGCGTAATACTTACGTAGAGTTAACAGAAGCAGGTACAGAACTTATTGTTGAAATGAATAGTAATTATCATAATACGTATCATTCTGTACTAGAGGGCTCATTGGCTTTAAAAGACCTATACGGGCGCTTCCCAGAATTTTTAGATGTTATGGCTGTTATTCGCAATATATACGGAGAGGATTTCATCGACATTTTCGAACGTTCCTTCCAACACTTCCGTGAATCCTTTGATAAGGTAGAAGAACGTCCAACTGTAAAAGGATAAAAGTAAAGTCTATCGGCCTTTTAGGATCAATTATTCGTAACCTATGGCTTATTAGCTTATAAGATCATGCTAAAAGAGGTACTTCAGATTTTTTTCTGAGATACCTCCTTTTTCTTGCATTCTAGCATAAATCAATTTACATTAGATAGGACCATTCATAATTACGGAGTTGATAATCATGCATTGTTGGAAAATTTTAAATCTAGAACACCATTACGGAACAACTCGTATTATGATTATGTCTGTGATTGTTTTTTTTACTGTCTTTTCCCTTTCCTATGTGACATTTAATTTATTTAATAATGAGCACTATACAGATCAATTGTTTTGGCTATTTGTTATCACTGTATTTGCCATCTATCCAATCCACAAATGCTTACATTTTCTAGCATTGTATGATTTACGTCAACATTTAAAATTGCGCGTGCGTACCCAATTTTATATTATCCCTATTCTGCACATGCGTATCCGTGAACCTTTATCGAAAAATCGTTATATTTTAGCTTTACTTACACCATTTATCGTTCTCAATACAGCCCTTATATTAGGTACACTGCTGTTCCCTGCCTATACCCATTACGGCACATTACTTTTAGCTTACCATTGTAGTCTATGTGTCATTGATATTCTATATGTGAAATATTTATTGAATTCACCTAAGGACTCCCAGATTGAGGAGACGCCTAAGGGCTATGAAATTTTAGTGCCGCCTACTATCCACTAAATTGCTTGTACTTGTGTTTTATGAACGTTTTTTGTATGCTATTAATATTGAAAGAGGGGAGGAATAGACTTGCTGTTAATGATTGTAGTTCTATTCTCGGTATTCTATTTATTTCAAATAAACCGCATGACTTATGCGCTGTGCATGCGACGTGAAATTCCCGAAGAAAAACAACCAAAAGTATTCCGAACTATAAATATACTTATTACAATATTACTTGTCTCATTTTATATTGAAGTTTTATATGCTGTATAGTTAACAAGAAAAGTGCATCACAAGCGTGCAACACGCATGCCATACATTGTAAAAAAGCTAAGGACATTAAGCCCTTAGCTTTTCATCATTTTTATTAATTAGTATAGGAACGCTGCACCAACAATAATTAATAAAATAAATAACACAACTAATAAAGCAAAGCCTGAGCCGTAGCCACCGCCACCGTATCCTCCGCTGCTCATAACTTCACCCCCTTTCTTTTCTATATCCTATGCGCTTGAAAATTTGAAATATAGGCTATACTCAAGGGGGAACCATTTTGTTTTTAAAACGTTTATGTTATAGTAAAAAATGGACGAAACCATCGTAAGGAGAGAATATCCACTATGAAAAAGACAGTTTTATCTTTAACATTAGCCGCTTCAGTATTAGCGCTTGGCGCTTGTAGCGGAGGCGACAACAAAACGATTGCAACTTCAAAAGTAGGTGACATTTCAGTTGCCGACTTTAACAAAACATCAAAAGCTTTAGCTGGTTCTAAGGTACTTGAACAAATGTTGACTGAAAAATTATTAGCAGACAAATATAAAGTATCTGATAAAGAAATCAAAGAGGCATATGACGCACAAGCTGCACAAATGGGTGATAGCTTTGCCCAAGCACTTGCTCAGTACGGCTTAACAGAAGAAAGCTATAAAGATTCTTTACGTCTTTCACTTCTTTCAGAAAAAGCTATAAAAGATAAAGCTTTTACAGAAAAAGATGTTAAAAAGCATTATGAACAAATGAAAACTGAGTTAAATGGTCGTCATATTTTAGTAGCCGATGAGAAAACAGCTAAAGAAGTAATTGCCAAAATTAAAGGCGGCGCAAAATTTGCAGATGTAGCAAAAGAATACTCAACTGATACTGGTTCTGCTCAAAAAGGCGGAGAGCTTGGTTGGTTCTCAGTTGGTGCAATGGTAGATGAATTTAACGATGCTGCTTATGCCCTTCCTTTAAAAACATTAAGTGAACCAGTTAAAACAAGCTTTGGTTACCACGTTATTGAAATTACTGAAAAGCGTGATGTAAAAGGCGTTGGCTCATTCAAAGACGAAGAAGCAAACATCCGTTCACAAATGCTAGGTAAATTAATGCAAACAGGTGAAGATCAAAAAATTCTTAAAGATATCCTTGCAAAATTAGCAAAAGATGCTGATATAAAAACTTCTGATAAAGAATTAGAGCCTGCTATCAAGTCCCTTACAACATCAAGTGAGGACGAAGCTAAAGCTCAAGAAGAAGAAGCAAAAAAAGCTGAAGAAAAAGCTCAAAAAGAAAGTAAAGACGACAAAGAGAAAGATACTGACAAAAAATAATCTACATTGTTGTTATTTTACTATATGATGAAGGGTTACGCTTATACAGGCGTAACCCTTTTTATATACAGTCAATTTGAAATAAAATTGGCTTAAAAGCATTTTAAAAACGCGTATGTAAGACAAGCAAAGAGGATTCATTTTGAATAAAGTTTACTCAAAATGAATCCTCTTTCTTTTTAAATGTTATTTCATTTTTAAGATGTTCTTTGATGTTTCTTTACAGCCTGCTCTATGATCTCATCTGTAACGCAGATCCCCCAAAGATTCCAAATCACTTTAGACAAAGCATACGCTATACTATCATGATCCTTAAATCTATTTTATTTAATAGATGGCTTATAAAACGATCGGTTATCAAGTGGAAATAGTCGCTCAGTAAATTCACCTGGCGCTGTTTTACCTAATGCTCGTGTTAGCATGTTCATCTTTGCATCTATATTATCAATATAATGCAAGATTTCCGCCTCTTGAATCATCGGTTTTTTCGGGCTGCCCCATTCTTCTTTACCGTGGTGGGATAGGACCATATGTTGCAATAGCATGACTTCCTCTCCCTCGATTTCTAGCTCACTAGCAATCTTGGCAATTTCATTGACCATAATCGTAATATGACCAAGTAAATTCCCTTCAACCGTATACATAGTTGCAACTGGCCCCGATAGCTCAACAACCTTACCGATATCATGCAGAATTATCCCTGCATATAACAAATCTCGATTTAATGTAGGATATAAATCAGCAATTGCTTTTCCGAGTCTCAACATTGACACCATATGATCCAATAGTCCAGACGCATAATCATGATGGTTTTTCGTTGCAGCTGGATAAACTAAAATAGCATCCTGATGTTTTTTAATAGCTGCACGTGTAATACGAGATATATTCGGATTTTTAATATCAAAGAAAAATTGCGTCAATTCCTCATATAATTCTTCTTTTGGAGTTGCTGAGGAAGGAACTAAATCATTAATAGCAATTCCCTCCTCCGGTTTTGCTACACGGATTGATTTTATACGCAATTGGTTTTTGCCACGGTAGTCATGAATTTCTCCACCTACACGGACAATCGCCTCAGCGTGATACATTTTTTCATGATCTTCATTTGTATCCCATAGCTTCGCCTCAATATCTCCACTTTTATCTTGTAGTAACAGTGACATAAATGGCTTTCCAACTGTGGTAACTCCCTTTGTCGCCTGTTTAATTAATAAAAATTGATCAACTGATTCTCCAACCTGGAGCGTCGTAATACCTTTCATGTTGACGTCACTCCCCTTTCATTTGCTAGTGCTCCTACATCGACTATTTGGTCTTTCTGCCAATGTTCAAGCAACCCGTCATGGCAAGTAAAATATAAAATTTGACGTTCATACCCTACTTCTTTCATTAATTGTACCATTTTGTCTGTACGGTTTCGATCAAAATGGACAAAAGGATCGTCCATAATAAATGGAAATGGAGCAGAAGCTGTCAGTGTTTTTGCTAGTGCCATGCGCAACGAAATATAAGCTTGTTCCTTCGTTGCCTGTGATAATTCTGCCATTTGATAACGTAATCCAGAAACATCCTGTGTAACAAAATAGCCTTCATCATTAATGAAAAGCTTATCGTAACGTCCACCTGTTAACAAATTAAATATGGCATTTACCTCTGCCAAAACATCTGGTAGTTTTTCTTCTCTTAGGCGGAACAATGTTTCATGAATTGCGGTAGCCAATGCCTTTTTTGTAGCCCATTGCCCGATTAGCTGTTGCAACACTGATTTCTCCTCTTCAAACTGTTGAAGTAATTGACCATATTTCTCGTCATTTAGAAGATTCTCCTTTTGGATTAGTAGTGTCGCACGTTGTTCTAAGCAATGATCTATGGCTACTTGCATTGCGCCACGTTCTTCTTCTAAAGCAAGTAATCTTTCTTGGAGCTGTTCCTCGTCAATTAATGACTGTTCGTTATCTACCTTCAGCGAGGCTAACTGACTCTGAATGGCTAGAAGTTCTGTTGTTATTTTTTGTTGTTGCTCAAATTGTTCATGTGTTTCATAATAACCCTTCTCTGATTGAACATTCGCAGCATTAAATAACTGAGTAATTTCAGACTCATAACTATCTATATGCGATTGAACTCCTTGAATTTTTGCCTGAAGGCTAGTCAATTGCTCTTTTGCTTGTTGGGCTATCTGTTGCTCCCGCTGTAGAGTTAGGAATGTATTCCGTAAATGCATAAAGATTTCTTGCTCACTATACTCTGTTTGCAAGACTTGCTGTATTTGCTCTAGAAGCCCAATTTTCTCCGCTTGTACTGTTTGTAAAAGAGTACTTGTACTCTTCTTTTTTGCTGCCAACTCTTGAGCACCACGAATGCGCATAAACAGCTCGGGTAATAAGGTTTTCGGTATATTCCCATCTAACCGATAGCGCCTTAAAAAATGTTGAAGCGACTGAGTAGCCTCCTCACTCACCTGCTCAGCCCGCTGAATTTTATATTCAAGTTTCACATATTGACGTTCTTTTTCCTGCTGTTGCTCATTTACATGTAACAAGCGATCTTCATGTTTTTGTTTTTTCTGCAGGATGGCTTGTGCGATATTTTCCTCCTGCTCTAGCTCGCGTATTTGCTGACTTTGTTGTTTACTCGGCGCTTCATGTGCTTGTTTAGCAAATTTCAAATATAAAATAATGATCAGCGACATAACCGCTCCTACAACGATGACAGCCATGTTTTTTTCCAGAATACCGTAGAAAAACGAAAGCATACTTATGGCTAACACAATAAATATAAAAACATTTGGTTGTTGTTGTTTCGAGCGTTGTGACCTTCCATAACGCAATTGTTCAAGCTTTCGCTTACGTTGAGGCCACTGTGCTAAAATATGTTCTTCCTCTGTCGATAATGACTCCATCTGAAGCTGTTCTTTTCGTTGAGCTATTGTATCTAATTCTGCATGTAGTTGCTCCAAAGAACGCAAATGAAACGTCAGCTCTTCTTCCGCTTCTTCTAATAATGTTAACTGTTGTTGAAACTGTTCCTCTTGCTGTAATGAGACTGTTTCCTCTAGTAAAATATCCTGCGCTGTTATATCTTGAACGCCTAATAACCGAAACTGTGCTTCTATTTCTTGCTCGATTAAATACAGCTCATCCATCAAGTTCTGTTCTTTCACAACTAACTGATTCCACGTCGCTTCCTTATTCAAAAGTCGCGACATTTCAGTAAGCGTTTGCTCGTCCACCGTTAATTGTAGCTTTTGTTGTAGTTCCTGATACTGCTCCTTCAGCTGCTGTATTTGTAGTGTTTCATGCATAAGCCGATCCTTTAATTGCTCATAACGTCGAATCCCTTCTGGTGGAAACTGTACTTGTTCATAGCTTTTTCGTGTCTGTTCGAATGCTTTTTGCTGCTTTATAAGCGGCATAGCCTGCTGTAGAATTGTGAGCTGCTGCCAATTTTGCTGCTGTGTTTTTTGCTGACTATATAACCCCTCTAGCCTTTGATCGAGCTGCTGTAATTGTAATAATTTATCCTCAAAGGTCTGAATATTGCCTTGTTCTTGTTTAATGGTGCGTTCTAGCTTTTTTAAATGCGCCAATTTCTGATTTATAAGTGGCACTTTGCCTGATTTTTTAAAAAGCTCACTAGCATCTTTGTCCAATTTCCTTTCTAGAGATGATAGCTGTTGAATTCCTGTTGTCCCAGAGGCAAGAAGCAAATGTGTGAGCTCTTCCTCTGACATTTTTTCAATGCCCTGCAGCTCATGTAAGGAAAAGGAGAAAATGGACTCAAATGAGGCTTTTGAATAACCATATAATAGTTTGGCTAAAAGCTCCTCATGGCCAATTGTTCCGTCTTCTAGATAAACGGTGACATCTCCAGCTGCCTTTCCTTTAATACGTTCTATCGTACATAGCCCATACATTGGATGCCAAATCGACAGCTGACCACCGAATTTAGTCGATACTTTCGGCTCATATTTACGTAGTGTCTGCTGTCTTGTGGGAAATCCGAAAAGCATTTGTACAATAAATTGTTGAATAGTCGTTTTACCTGCTTCATTCAGACCGTAAAAAATGGTAACACCTTCATGTAGTGAAATGGTGATGTTTTCATGCTTGCCAAAGCCATAAATTTGGATTTTCTTTATCGTTAGCACGTTTTCACACCCTTTGAATTTCTTCTACTAATAATTCCTGCGCGTTGTGCATTAAGTTTTTAATATCCTGTTCTGTTAAAGGCTCGATCAGTCTTGCACCACCAGCATGTTGGTATAGTTCCTTTAAAATATCCTTCCATTCAGAAAGATCCCATTGCTCCATTAGATTCATCACCGATTCAGTTGCAGCAGTATGTTCATACAATACTGAAGATTGATGTAACACAAGCTTTTGAACCCAGCACATTGGTTCAATCCCATCCTCAGCTTCTCGAATTGTTTCTAGCCATGCATCCACTGTGGCATGTTCAAATAAAGATTGTGATTGTTCATCTATATTTTTTAAATGGAGTTCAACAACAGATGCCCCATACTCTTGACGATTAAGCATCAGTGCTTCCTCACATTTTTTTAGTAGTTCATTTGCATGAAACACATTCGTACAATCTACCTCTACCGTATTGTAAACAACAGTAGAGGTCGGTACAAATTCCAATTCAGTAGAGGTTTGTGACAAAGTTACGTCATAGAAGCCCTTAATCCCCTGCTCTTTCCGATGTCGACTTTGAATATTGCCTGGATACACAATCGATGGATGTTGATGTAAAAATTGTCGTTTATGAATATGCCCTAAAGCCCAATAATGATAGTTCTTTTCAAGAAGTTGATCTTTTGTAAACGGAGCATAAACAGCATGCGTTGTATCGCTAGCTTCACTACCATGAAGCATACCTATATGAATAGCATGCTGGTCCTGTGCAACAGGATAACTATCAATCATTGTTTTCGTTATATGGCGGTCACTATAACTGAAGCCATAAATATTAACTTGCTGACCACGTATTTTTAATTGCACAACACTTGTTTCAGCTGGTAGCTCATAAACGTTGCTCGGTAAGGCAAAGCGTGTCCAAGCACCATTTAAGTGATCGTGATTACCATAGCTTAAAATGACCGGGATATTATGTTGAAAGAGTTTTTCCATAGCATCTTGAAATCGTCTTTGCGCCTGTAAGCTACGATTTTCCCCATCATATATATCACCGACAATCAGTAAAAAATCAGGTTTCTCCTGAATAGCTTTTTCAATAATTTTATCAAAAGCTTCAAAAGTACTTGTTCGAATCCTTTTGAAGTATTGCTCGGGTAAACCAAATAAGCCCTTAAACGGACTATCTAAATGTAAATCTGCCATATGAAAAAAACGAATTGCTGACATCCAATCACCTCAAATAATCATTTATGCCTCGGCATAATTGTCCAAAATCAATAATCTATACCTTGTCGTCATTTTTCATCACTCGCAATGTAGTAAATTATTGAGTACTTTGGAATTGCTACTTCATTCATTTACTAATCGCTATTTGTCTCATTTCTGGACATTTATGAATCACGCCAAAACCGAATATTTGTTCTATTTTATCATACTTCGCGATAGATGAGAAATGTCTTCAAAGAATATTCATTATTAGTATTGCCTTAAATTTTCCACAACTTTCGTAATTTATCGAAATATTCGCTAGTTTTATCGTGAAGTTTATAAACCTTCTATGTATAATAGATATATATTTAAGTAAAGGGTGGGTTTTTATGGAGAATTATCGTTTTACAGCTTTTGAAAAAACTGGGGAAACATTGTTTGACGAAACATGGACATTCGAAAACGATGAGGCTGCAAAAATCAACGGTCTACAACAAATTGAAGAAAAAGGTGTTGCCAACAAAACTCATCGCCTTGTAAACTCCTCAGGTAAATTAATCTTATTCCATGTCTAAAAAATAGCTAGTAAAAAGGCACGGATAAAACCGGTTAAAGCCTTAAAAGCGCAGGAAATCAATTTTTACACGTTGACTTCTTGCGCTTTTCTGATGCGGTATTTTTTAATCTTTCTATAAAAATATACTGTCAGGTGTGAATTCAGATGACCCTTCGGCAAAACGAGGGGTTGATTTCCGTTCCGACTGGGCGCTTTCCTGGGGGCGTCCGATGAGCCGCTTCGCTACGCTCCAGGGTCTCATCTGTGACGCTAGTCCCCCAAGGAATCGCCCAGTCTCCACTCCAATCAACCTCTTCACAAGGATGTATCTTCTGACATATCCCTCTAATTTATAGTAATAAAGCGATGTGTCTAACCACTTTGATTTTTTAAAATTTATTTCCCTACAAAAGCAGGTGCTCTTTTCTCTACAAATGCATGGATTCCCTCTAAATGATCGGCTGTTTTACGCATTTCCGATTGACCTGCTGCTTCCATTGATAAAATACTCTCTAATTGCGGTAAATTTTGAGCATGTAGAATTTTTTTAGTCGTAATCATCGATGCAATTGGAGAAGCAAGCATTTTTCCAACTAATTGGTCAGTAATTGCAAAAACAGTCCCATCTGGTGCAACATAGTCAATTAACCCTACATCATGTGCTTCCGATGCAGTTAATACCTTACCCTCCCAAATCATTTGTTTAGCTTTGACAGTACCTACACGTTCCTTCATAAAGAAATGACCGCCACCATCAGGGATGAGCCCTATGCCGATGAAGTTCATAGCGAGTTTACTATTTTCACATGCTACAACTATATCAGCCCCAAGTGCTAGACTAAATCCTAATCCAGCTGATGCTCCATGAACCGCTGCAATGACGATCATCGGTAGCTGGTAATATGCTTTGACTATACGTGTTAAATAAACCATGGCCCCGTTAATATTAAGCGGCTTATTTGGATCAAGCATCGCTTTAATATCGCCACCTGCTGAAAAGACTTTTCCTTCCCCGCGAATAACAAGAACTTGTATTTCTTGTTCTTGCTGTAATGCCTCAAAGCATTCTGCAAGCTCACGCATCATCACATCGTCCATAGCATTCATAGCATGTGGTCGATTTAATGTTAATGTTGCACGGCGTTCTAATTTTTCTAATGTAATCGTTGAAAATTCCATCCCAACACCCCCAAATATGAATAGTCATTCACTATGTACTATTCGTGTTTTTTTAGAAAACTCCTTCTAAGCTACGCAAAATTGAACTTGATATGCTATATTTAAGGACGAATAATTGATTTAAAGGTGGTTAATGATTGTGACACAGAAAGACTATCGTGTATTACTTTATTATAAATATATAGCTATTGAAGACCCTGTAGCATTTGCAGAGGAACATTTAGCATTTTGTAAAGAAATCGGACTACTTGGTCGTATTTTAGTTGGCTATGAGGGTATTAATGGAACGGTTTCAGGTACCATCGAGCAAACTGATGCTTACATGAATCATATGAAGGCAGATCCTCGTTTTAGCGACATCATGTGGAAAATTGATGAAGCTGAAGGACATACCTTTAAAAAGATGCATGTGCGCCCTCGTCGAGAGATTGTACATCTTGGTTTAAACGATGATATTAATCCTTTAGAAATAACAGGAGATTATTTATCACCAAAGGAATTTATGGAACGTATGCAGGAAGATAATACAGTAGTTATTGATGCACGTAATGATTACGAATATGACCTCGGACATTTCCGTGGTGCTGTACGTCCAGATATCGAAAACTTCCGTGATCTACCGGATTGGATGGAGGCTCATAAAGAAGATTTTGCTGACAAGAAAATTTTAACTTACTGCACAGGTGGTATTCGCTGTGAAAAATTCTCTGGCTGGTTAAAACGTGAGGGCTATGGGGAGAGTGTTGGTCAATTACATGGAGGAATTGCCACGTATGCTAAAGACCCTGAAGTAAAAGGTCAACTATGGGATGGACAAATGTTCGTCTTCGACCGACGCCGTAGTGTACCAATTAATCAGGTTGAGCATGTAATTGTCGGAAAGGATTTCTTCACTGGCGAACCGACAGAACGCTATACAAACTGTGCAAATCCTGAATGTCATAAATTAATGCTTTGCGAGGAAAAGCATGAGTCCTTCTATATGCGAAGCTGTTCAGATGAATGCCGTCGCGCAAAACGTAACTTCTTCGTTGAAGAGAATGGTTGGACAAAAGAGCAGATTGAAGAACAAATCGCTAAAATCGCTGAAGTTCAACATTCATCTATATAAGAGAGAAAAAAGCATCATCCATTTGAGATGATGCTCTTTTCTATTTTTGGGGTTACTCTCTGTACAGGGCCAGTGATTACGTGTTTACCTGAGCAGATATTTTTAGTACCCGAGCGATTTGTCGGCTTACCTGAGCAAATTTCCCACGGTACCCGATCACTTTTCCAGCTTACCTGAGCGATTTCCTGCGGTACCCGATCACTTTCCTGGCTTACCTGAGCGATTTCCGGCGGTACCCGATCACTTTTCCGGCTTACCCGAGCGATTTCCCTCTCTCTACGACTTGCTAAATCTCACCTAAATTTGTCTTCATTCCCCTTTTGCCAAGTATCGCCCTACCTGTCGACCACTAAATAAACAACCACCAACAAATGTCCCTTCTAATGCACGGTAACCATGTACACCGCCACCGCCAAAACCACTAACTTCCCCGGCTGCAAATAAACCTGGTACAGGCTGTCCATCCATTCCTAACACGGCACCATTCAAATTTGTCTGTAAGCCTCCTAATGTTTTTCGCGTTAAAATATTTAAGCGCACCGCGATAAGGGGCCAATTTTTTGGATCTAATATTTTATGGGGTTTGGCAACGCGTATAAATTTATCACCAACATAGTTTCTTGCTCCATGAATAGCATTAACCTGTAAGTCCTTCGTAAATTTATTGTCCATTTCACGATCCCTTGCTAAAATTTGATCTTTGATTTTGATAAAATCAAGAAGGTCATTGCCAGCCAACTTGTTCATTCCATCCACTAACTCCTTTAAATCATGTGCAACAACAAAATCTTCGCCATGATTTTTAAATGCCTGAATAGGACCTGGTGGCCCTGGCAAAACACGTTTCAGTACATCACTAATACTTTTATTGGTTAAATCAGGATTTTGTTCAGAGCCTGATAATGCAAATTCTTTTTCAATAATCTTTTCCGTTAAAATAAACCACGAGTAATCATAGCCTGTTTTTTGAATTGCTTCTAATGTGCTTAACGTATCAAAGCCAGGAAAATTAGGTGCTCCAAATCGATTTCCTTCTGCATCAAACCATAATGACGAAGGGCCAGGCAAAATTCTAATACCGTGATTTGGCCAAATAGGGTCCCAATTTTTCAAGCCTTCTGTATAATGCCACATGCGGTCTCGATTTACGATACGCCCACCAGCATGCTCAGCAATTCCTAGCATTCTTCCATCTACATAAGCAGGTACACCACTGACCATATTTTGAGGCGGTGTTCCAAGTCGCGCTGGCCAATTTTCTCTAATTAAATCTAAATTTGCACCTATTCCACCGCTTGCCACAATAACCGCTTCAGCTTCATAAGAAAATTCGTCAATACCTAGCCTAGAACTTTTTTCACCGCGGTTTGCATAGCTTTGAGCTAAAACTGTTCCACTAATTCCTGTAATTTTTCCATCTTGTTGAATAAACTCATCTACACGATGTCTTGGTTTAAAATCTATAAAACCATCCTTTATGGCCTTTTTCACTTTTTCAGCAAAAGGCTTAACAATACCTGGTCCAGTTCCCCAAACAATATGAAACCTAGGTACCGAATTTCCGTGGCCGCCTGCTAATGATCCCCCACGTTCTGCCCAACCGACGACCGGAAAAAACTTAATACCCATAGACTTTAACCAACTATATTTTTCACCAGCTGCAAAATCTACATAAGCTCTAGCCCATTTATACGCCCACGAATCTTCATCGTCTAGACGATCGAAGCCAGCTGTTCCTTGCCAATCCTGCCATGCAAGCTCTTTACTATCCTTAATACCAAGCCTTTTTTGCTCGGGTGAATTCACTAAAAATATACCACCAAAGGACCAGAATGCCTGTCCCCCCATTGAATTTTCAGGTTCTTGATCGACTAATAGAATTTTTTTCTTTGCATCCGCTAACTCACAGGCAGCTACTAACCCTGCCAGTCCTGCACCGACAATTGCTACATCATACATCATTCTATCCCCCCTAAAAATCAATCTTCCCTTACTTACATTCTTCTCAAATTGACGGTTTACCTTCTACACATCAAAATTTTGACGAAAATGTGACAAGAAAACAATGTTCGCTTTCCTCCACTAAACAAAGAAAGTTTCCAATGTATAATTTTCGACCTCTAATATTTGTTAAACGCCCATGTAATCTGACTTAACATATATCGATAGCGCTTTCATTGTCCTCCCTGTAAACACGAACTATAAATAACAAGAATGCATAAATAGTTCGTATTTAACTGTTTTGAAGACGTACTAAGTCATGAATTTTAATCTTTTTCAGAATTATTATTGACAAAGGTGAACAATAAGGATTATGATGTTAACAATTAAATCACACGAAAATATAACGACGGAGACACGCTAGTCGCTAGAAAATCCAAAGAGAGCTGATGGTTGGTGTAAATCAGTGATTTCTACGATAATAGTTCCACTCCTGAATAGATAAGCCGAACATCTCCAAAGTAAGCTTATCCGTCACATGCACGTTACGCATATAGCTAAGACTGCTAGAATTCTTTCTTCAAGCAGTGATTAAGGGTGGTACCGCGAACCAATGTTTATTCAGCCTTTCGCCCCTTACAACACAATCTTTGTGTTTGTAAGGCGCGGAAGGCTTTTTTATTGTTTTATTTTTGAAAGGAGATTGTTTGTATGCTGTAAGATGTTTGTTTACAAAATTCAGACTGTTTCGTATATAAAGACCATTACCAATTTTAATTAAAAGGAGCTAATTACAAATGACTACTGCAACAAAAACAATTAACGTATTTATCGCTGACCCACTAAGTGAAGATGGTATTTTCCCACTACGACAAGAACAAGATTTAGACTTAAACATCATCGTTGATACTGGTCTTGCACCAGAAGAATTAATAGCCAAAATTGCGGATGTAGATGTTTTACTAGTACGCTCTCAAACAACGGTAACACGTGAAGTAATTGAAGCGGCTAAAAACTTAAAACTTATTGGACGTGCTGGAGTAGGTGTAGACAACATTGATCTAACTGCTGCTACTGAACACGGCATTATCGTTGTGAATGCACCAGACGGTAACACTAACTCTGCTGCTGAGCACACTATTGCCATGATGACTTCACTTGCTCGTCACATCCCACAAGCATTTAATACACTTAAAAATGGTAAATGGGATCGTAAATCTTATGTTGGGGTTGAGCTTAAAAATAAAACTCTAGGCGTTGTAGGCTTCGGGCGTATCGGTGTTGAAGTTGCTTATCGTGCAAAAGGCCAACGTATGAACGTTATGGCATACGATCCATTCCTAACGGATGAACGCGCAAAAGAGTTAGGCGTAACAAAATCAACAGTAGAAGAAATTTGTGCAAATGCAGATTTCATTACAGTACACACACCACTTCTTCCTGAGACACGCAACCTTATTAACAAAGAAAAATTCGCCATGATGAAAGAAGGCGTGCGTATCATTAACTGTGCACGTGGCGGTATTATCAATGAGGATGATTTATACGATGCAATCGTAGAAGGTAAAGTAGCTGGGGCAGCTCTTGACGTATTCGTATCTGAGCCAGCAACAGATCACAAGCTACTTACTTTACCACAAGTAATCGCGACACCTCACTTAGGTGCATCTACAATTGAAGCACAGGAGTCTGTAGCTGTTGACGTTTCAAACGACATCATTAAATTCTATAAAACAGGTACTGTTACGAACCCAGTAAACATGCCTTCTATTCCAAAAGAGTTACTTGCACAAGTCGAGCCTTTCTTTGAATTAGCTGAAAAACTAGGTTCATTCTTATCTCAACTGACTACTGAGCCTGTGAAAGAAATCAACTTATCTTATGCTGGTGAAGTAGCAAATTATGATGTACGTCCACTAACATCAAACGCGTTAAAAGGCTTACTAGCTAAAAACCACGGTAATCATGTGAATGATGTAAATGCTCGCTACCTATCTGAACGTATCGGCATGAAAATTAATGAGCATAAAACAACAACTGCTAAAGGCTTCACTAGCTTAATTACGATTGAAATTAAAACAGTAAACGAAACACATACAGTTGCTGGGACATTATTAAACGGTTTAGGCGCACGTATTGTGAAAGTAGAAGACTATGTTGTTGACGTTATTCCACAAGGCCACCTTCTTTACATTAAAAACACTGACAAACCAGGTGCAATCGGCCGCGTAGCAACAAAACTAGCAGAAAAAGATGTGAACATCGCAACAATGCAAGTAGGTCGTGCACAAGTTGGCGGTACAGCAGTCATGATGCTAACAATCGACAATACTGTAACAGAAGAAGACCTAACATTCGTTGCACAGCTTGAAAATATTGATGAAGTAAAAGCGATAAACCTATAATAATATATTGATTAGTGAGCAGAGAGGACAAATACTCTCTGCTTTTTTTAGACTCATTATCATAACGTAGGGTTGATTTCCGTCCCAGCTTGGGGGCTAGCTTTTTTAGACAAAAAATAAAAAAGTATCCCAGAAACATTTCTGAGATACTCTCCGAATTAGGCCAATGCTAGCCCTCACTTCAACGCTATACAAATATTTTTCGCTTCCGTGAAGAATTCTAAGCTATGGTGACCCCCTTCACGTCCTACGCCACTCTTTTTAAAGCCTCCAAACGGAGCACGTAAGTCACGCACAAACCAGCAATTTACCCAAATCGTTCCTGCACGTACATCATGTGAAATACGGTGTGCACGCTGTAAGTTTTCCGTCCAGACAACTGCATTTAAACCGTACTCTGTTCCATTTGCTATCGCCAGTGCCTCTTCCTCCGTATCAAACGGGATAATTGTCACAATAGGACCGAAAATCTCCTCTTGGCAAATACGGGCTTGTGGATTTTCTTGTAAATAGATGGTCGGTTGTAAATAATAACCTGTATTTAGATACGCTGGTAATTCAGGACGTTCACCACCATAAATAAGCGTAGAATTTTCATATTCAGCTATTCTTAAATAGCTTGTTACCTTATTATAATGTGCTTCACTTACAACTGGCCCCATATTCGTTTTTGAATCTTGAGGGTCACCAACGACTAATGCTGCAGCCGCTTCTTTAAAACGTGTTAGGAATTCATCTAAGATCGAACGTTGTACTAAAATACGTGATCCTGCTAGACAAACTTGACCGGAATTCATAAATGCTGCTTGAATCGATATCGGGATGGCTTTTTCTAAATTCGCATCTTCAAAAATAATGTTTGCTGCCTTACCACCTAATTCAAAGGAAACTTTTTTCAATGAATCAGCACCGTTTTTCATGATGGCTTTCCCTGTCGTTGTTTCTCCAGTGAAGGAAATTAAATCGACTTCAGGGTGTGTCGTCATAAATTCTCCTGCTGATTGTACCCCAAAGCCATGGACAACATTAACCACACCATCTGGAATACCCGCCTGTTGTGCAATTTCACCAAGTAACGATACGGTTAAAGGTGTAATTTCTGCAGGTTTTATAACCGCTGTATTCCCAGAAGCTAAACATGGACCAAGCTTCCATGTTGTTAGCATAAACGGCAAATTCCAAGGGGTAATTAACGCAGCAACGCCAACGGGCTCATAGCGCGTATAATTTAAATAAGCGTCATTCATCGGGTATACTTCGCCGCCTTGCTGTTCCATAAAATCAGCAAAAAACTTTAAATTTTCCGCGGCGCGAGGAATTTCACGTTCTAATGCTACTTGATAGGGCTTACCTACATCTAATGCTTCTAAGCGCGCTAACTCCTCTTTGCGTTCTAAAATAATCTCTGCCATACGACGAATTTTCGCCAATCGCTCAGATAAAGGCATCGTACGCCATGGTCCTTCTTCAAAAGCTTGCCGTGCTGCTTCACACGCTCGATCCACATCTTCAAAACTCGCTTCATGGACTTGTGCAATAATCTCCTGAGTCGCAGGATTTTTCACCTCGAACACTGTTTGAGAAGAAGATTCTACATATTCCCCATTAATAAATAGCTTAACTACTTTCAATTTAGTTTGAGTATTTCCCATAGTAGACACTCCTTATTATTCATTTTGTCGACGTTGGACGGACTTCCCTGCAATTCCCCAATGAGTGCTTGGAATTTCATGTAAGCACACACGAACTGTTTCAAGCGGTGCATCTAAAACAGAAGACACGGTTTTACTTACTTCTTCAATTAACCGTTCCTTTTGTTCTGGTGTACGTCCTTCAATAAATGTTACTTGAATAATTGGCATTTCACCTTCCTCCTTCTCTATCGCTCTACTTCAACTGTTAACGACTCCATTCCGTCAAAGCTTACAGTAAAGCTATCCCCTGCATGCATTGTTGCGGCGCCTGTTAACGCACCACTTAACACAATATCTCCAGCTCGAATGTGTTGTCCTCGAGCGATTAATTTATTTGCCATCCATGCAATGGCACGTGCTGGATGCCCCATCACCGAGCCTGCTGTACTCGTCGCAAAAATTTCATCATTGTGCGTGAAAATACAGCCCATATTTACAAGATCCACTTCGTTCACCGCATACTTTTGTGAACCCAATATGTAACGCGAAGAAGAAGAGTTATCAGCAATTACATCTGGTAAAGTAAAATTGAAATTTAAATAACGACTATCGATAATTTCCATTGCAGGTGCAATATAATCCGTTGCTTTCAATACTTGCGCAACGGTTACAATTGGACCGCGTAAATCTTCTTTAAATACAAAGGCTATCTCTGGCTCAATTTTTGGATGAATTAAAGATTTTAAGGAAATCGGCAGCTGTGGGTTTAGCGCCATATTCGCCAACAACACGCCATAAGATGGCTCATGTACACCCATCATTTGTTGTTTAGCCTTACTCGTTAAGCCAAGCTTTAACCCTGAAATGGTTGTTTGCTCATGCATACGCTTGAGTTCAATTAGTTTGTCTTGAATGTCATAAGCTGTTTCCACCGTCAGCTCTGGATACTGATCAACAAACTTCGTGACTTCTGATACATCTCGCTCCGCTTTATACAGCTCATACGCAATTTGATCTAGCGTATCGGTTTTCATCATGGCTCGTTCCTCCATTTCTAATTTACTGTCTGTGTAGGATTGGCTATCTTACGAGCAATCTCTGCAATTAAATCCTCTTGACCACCTACCGCTTTCATCTTGCCGAGCTCCAGTAAAATTTCACGTTCATCAACGTTGTATTTTTTTGCTGCTTCCTGCGTAAATAATAAAAAGCTAGAGTAGACACCAGCGTAGCCCATCATTAAACTGGAGCCTGTTATTTCTTGCGGGCGCGGCATAATTGGTGCAACTACTTCATTAGCAACATCGATTACACTATATAAATCAATCCCCGTTTCATAGCCGAGACGATTGAAAACAGCAACCATTACTTCTGTTTGCGTGTTACCACTACCCGCACCTAAAGAACGTAAACTACCATCCACATACGTAGCACCTGCTTCGACAGCAGCTATCGTATTTGCCATGGCAAGTGATAAATTATTATGCGCATGGAAACCAATTTCACAAGAAACATGTGACTTCAATGCGGCTACACGCTCCTTGACCTCATGAGGTAGCATGGCACCTGCTGAATCTGTCACATAAATAATTTCTGCACCGTAACGCTCAAATAACTTCGCTTGTTCTACTATTACAGACGTTGAAGCCATATGCGCCATCATTAAAAAGCCAACTGTTTTCAATCCTAGCTCACGGCTTAAGTAAATATGTTGTCCCGCAACATCAGCCTCAGTAACATGCGTTGCCACCCGAGCCATTTTAGCTCCTGCCTTCACTGCATTTTTCAAATCTTCCTTTACACCTATACCAGGTAAAATCAAGACCGAAATCGCCGAATCACCACATTCTTCTCGTGCCGCCTCGATTAATTTTAATTCATCCACTTTTGAAAAGCCGTACTGTAGAGAAGAGCCCCCTAATCCATCTCCATGTGATACCTCAAAATATTTCACCTTTGCTTTCCTTAGACCACGAGCTACATCTCTCACTTGCTGTTCTGTAAATGCATGGCGCATTGAATGACTACCATCACGCAATGTGACATCTAAAACTGTTAATTTTGTCATTTACTCACCTCCGCTTCGTTCGCCCTCACTATTTCATGATACTGTTTAGCAATTTCATTCCCTACTTGTACTGCTGCAGCCGTCATAATATCGAGATTTCCTGAATAGGTTGGGAAAAAATCTCCCGCTCCCTCTACCTCTAAAAAGATCGATACTTGTTTACCATTAAAAATAGGAGCGCTCGTCATGCGATAGCCAGGTACATATTGCTGAACAGCTAGCACTATATCTTCAATTGCTTTGATAATTTCTTGTTCCTTATCCCCTTCATTCACTAAAACATGCACAGTATCACGCATCATAATCGGCGGATCAGCTGGGTTTAAAATAATAATGGCCTTTCCCCTATTCGCTCCGCCTACGTCCTCTATTGCATTGGCTGTTGTTCGTGTAAATTCATCAATATTTGCCCTTGTACCAGGTCCTGCGCTTTTACTTGCTACCGTTGCAACGATTTCCGCATAGTCAACATCAGCTACTTGATTAATAGCATAGACAATTGGAATAGTCGCTTGGCCACCACATGTCACCATATTGACGTTATCGGCCGTCGCGAATTTTTCCAAATTAGCACACGGTACTACGAAAGGGCCAATAGCAGCTGGCGTTAAATCAATGATCTTTTTGCCAAGAGCAAGCACTCTCTCACTGTGCATAGAATGCGCCTTTGCCGTTGTAGCATCGAACACAATATCAAAAAGCTCAGGGCATGCCACTAGGCCATCTATTCCGTTCGTGATTGTCTGATAGCCACGAGCCTTTGCACGTTGAATTCCCTCAGAATCAGGGTCAATTCCTACTATGACACTCATTGTTAAGTAATCACTACGCTCAATTTTGTACATTAAATCTGTACCGATATTACCGGAGCCTAAAATCGCAACTTTCAACTTTGCCATCTTCAATTCTCCTCCTTCAGCCTAAACGTAGCGGACACAGTACCTAGATGGGCAAACTCTGCCGTAAACGTATCTCCATCCTCAATTGTGACCGCAGCTGTTAATGCGCCTGCTAACACAAATTCACCCGCCTGCAAACCGATATTATATTTACTAAGTTTATTGGCTAACCATGCAACTGCAAGCAATGGATCACCCATAACAGCAGCAGCGGCTGCACTATCAAACAATTCACCATCGCGGTAAACATTCATGCCAATATGCGGTAAGTCTATATCTTGCAATTTAGTAGGTGTCCCTCCGATAATGACCATGGCGGAAGAACCATTGTCTGCGACTGTATCTTCAAAACGAATTTTCCAATCCGCTATGCGACTATCTATTACTTCTAGTGCAGGGACAATGTAATCTGTCGCCTCAATGACATCCTCCACTGTAATATTTGGTCCATATAAGTTCTTCTTCAAAACAAACGCAATCTCAAATTCCAACTTTGGTTGAATGAAATGATTGAGTGAGATTGTGGCACCGTCGACTTCCACCATATCCGATAAAATATGACCGTAGTCTGGCTCTGAAACTTTAAATTGCTGTTGCATCGCTTTACTCGTTAAACCAATCTTTTTGCCGACAATCCGCTTCCCCTCTTGTTGCTTCGAAGCAATTTGAAGTAATTGAATAGCATAAGCATCATCTGCCGTTATGTCTGGAACAATAGATGATAGTGGCTCGATCGGTTGCTTCGTTGCCTCAGCCACCTGTAATTTCTCTGCATAAAGTTGTCTGTCCATACCTAACCTCCTAGACCTGTAGCGTTGTTTCTGCTGACAATGCACCGTACTGTCCATTAAAGAATAGCAATGGCTCCCCGTCTTCTAGATGAATGTTTTTCACTCGTCCGATAAATAATGTATGATCACCTTCTATATATGTGTTTGCTACCTCACAACTTACTTGTGCAATAGCGCCTTCAAGTGTAGGTGCACCTTGTAAATCACCGAATGTTACATGACGCTTTTCTTTGATTTGTCCAGCAAATATCATCGATAACTCTTGCTGCTCCGCTGATAAAAAATTGACCGTAAATGTTCCACTTTGTTGGATATGCTTCAGCATAGAAGCTTTTTCACCGATAGAGATAACCACTAATTTTGGATCAAGTGAAACAGACATGAACGCATTCGCAGTCATGCCATGGATACTGCCATTTACATTTGTTGTAATGACTGTGACACCCGTTGCAAATTTCCCCATCGCATTTCTAAACAGACGATCCTCCATTACATAACCCCCTCATAATATAGTGCTGTCTCAAATACTATGAAGTAGTATTTAAGACAGCGATTTGGATATTTTTACAATTAAACTACTACTGGCTTATTCATCCCCAAAAGTTCGCGATGATATTTGTTAAAACATATGCCATGTATACAAATTGATTGGAGTGGAGACTGGGCGACTCCTTGGGGATCAGCGATAGGGGAACGAAGGCTAAGAACATCACATCCTGTGATAACGCCTTCGTGACCAAC
>NZ_JALIRS010000025.1 GCF_023337795.1 Lysinibacillus sp. BPa_S21
GAAACAAGGGCAAATACCCGCGGAGCAAGTAAATACCCGCGAATCAAAGGTGAATACCCGCGAATCAAAGGTGAATACCCGCGAAACAAGGGCAAATACCCGCGGAGTAAGGATAAATACCCGCGAAACAAGGGCAAATACCCGCGGAGCAAGTAAATACCCGCGGAGCAAGAGTAAATACCCGCGAAACAAGGGTAAATACCCGCGGAGCAAGGGCAAATACCCGCGGAGCAAGTAAATACCCGCGGAGCAAGGGCAAATACCCGCGGAGTAAGGGTAAATACCCGCGAATCAAAGGTGAATATCCGCGGAGCAAGTAAATACCCGCGAAGCAAGGGTATTCATCCATACGAAATCCCTAGGAAGAGCGGAAAAATGGCTTCATATAGTCCACTAAATTTTCGGGTAAGTGATAAACACGATTTTTATAAGAACCTGTATAGGGAAATTGAAACTTTCTAAGTAAGCGATTGGCTGCATCACTGGAAGGAATATCGAAAAATTCACGTAACTGTTTGTTGGTAATCGTCGGCTTTACTAAGTATCGATAATCTTGTAGGGCTTCAGCAAATATTTCTTCGCTTGCATATTGACAGGACGAACATCTCCAAATCCCGCGAGCATAATGCATTTGAGATTTGTATTGGCATTTCGGACAAAGCACGCCTTGGCGAAATCGTGATGGATCAATAGAAGTCGGAACTTTGGATGGTTGATTTCTAGTAAGAAGTTGTTGAGTAATCTGCGTTAACTGTTCATTGCTTAAAATGGTTTTTGTATATTTTTCAAAAAGGGAATTTAGATGTTTTTGAAGTCCTGAAACATGGAAAATCGGAATTGTATTTGGGTGACTAGCAATGATAGCAGAGGGATTCGAAATGATAACCGCACCCTCAATGGGAAGAGAATAGTTTTGGAAAATAACTTTAAGAAATTGCATATGTCGTTGGGTCTGCGTGATGGCATTGGGAAATCCTTCGACAGTTCCATTTGGTTTCGTTCGAATACATTGATGAGTAAAATCGTCAAAATCTAGACGTCCGTTAATATTCTTGATTTCAACAATTAACATAAAGTGACTGCAAATGAAAAGGGTATCGAGTTGATGTGAATGCTGTGCAGAATTTATCAGAATTAAATTATGTAACACTGAAAAAGTATACGGACATATTAATTCATGCCATTCACGGTCAACTCTCTTCTCACCAGCAAAGCCAGCATCCAATCTTCTAAATTGCTCATGATAAAAGCCAAAATCAGGATCCTCTTCGAACAACCGCCTCTTTAAAGCCTCAAGCCACAATAATTTTACAGGCTTTTCCCTAATAGCAATGTGCAAGTGTAGTTACCTCCTATAATTTTTACATCGTATTTTACCTTAAAATTTCTACCTGTCCAATAAAAAATAACGATGCAGATTTTGCATCGTTAAATTCAAGTTCAATCATTTTTGAGTTTTGGTCGTTCTTTCATATCGTGTGAGAAGCGGTCCAATAGATTCTCTAAAGTAACACCCTCAGCTAGTAACTCGGCAAGTAATTGTTCGGCATATTTCGAGCGTTTTGTCTTTAGTGTTCCTTTTAAAAGAACAGAGACGTGCTCGCCAATTTCTTCAACTGTATGTACGACAACTTGGAAAGGGGCAGGCTCATTATCTGGAAATGAAATAACTGCACGTACATGAAAAACAGTAGCATTCGCTAAAAGTTCATCAAAAGTTGAACGATATTGCTGATCCATAAACAGTTCAAGAATCCAAGATTGATGGCTATTTTCCTGGTTAATAATAATTCCATCGACTAAAGGGAAAGGTTGCATGCCGTCTTTTGTGACAAGGTCAAAGGAAAGCATCTTAAATGTTTTCATTATGTAATATCCTCCTAAGTCGGTCATCTTTTTTAGTATAACATATTCAATTAGCTCTGTAGGGTTAATGCTGTGTTGTCACACAAACTGCAAAAACAGCGAAATTGCCTATTTCAACAAGTAGCATTTGTCATTACAGCGAAAAGCATTCGGCCTGAAAAATTATTCAATAATTGAAAAGGAAAAGCTTCAATATATCCAATTTATGATTAAAAACTAAGGGAAATGATAAAAATCGACTTTTGCCAACGCAGGATCAATTTTTGTAAGATGAGAGCAATCCAAAGCAAAGGAGGTGAATCGATGAACCAAGTCGGACTGGTCGGAAGGTTAACAAAGGATCCAGTGTTACGACACTTATCTGGAAATCGCGTGCAAGCACATTTTTCGTTAGCCATTAATCGCAATTACAAAAACAGCCGTGGGGAAGTGGATGCTGACTTTATTCTCTGTACAGTATGGGGAAGGCTTGCAGAGCATATCGTCAAATATTGCGGGAAAGGCTCATTAATCGGGGCAAATGGTCGTATTCAATCACGATCATTTGTAAATGAAGAAAGCGCAAAGGTTTTTATAACAGAAGTAGTCGTAGAAGATGTCCGATTTTATCAGCTTAAGCCAAGGGATAGTGACGAGGCTACAGTACCGTCAAAGCAATCTGATGAGCAGGAAGGCTTAAAGGATTTTGTGCTACCTGAGGCAGAAGTACAATTACCAGTAATATAGCAGTCCTAAAGGGTACATACGGGGCAAGTGACAAGTAACAAGTTGTTGTCTGATCCGCCATTCTCCTTCTATACTTGCACCGTAATCAATTTAGAAAGGAATGATGTACACCTTTCATAACGTAGTTCATTGCTGAAGACCGCACAGCAATGAGCCTTTTAAACACAACTAAATATAAATATGAAGTAAGTAGGGAAGAAGTAACAGTAAGATCCACTGAAAAAAGCGCCAAGAACACTTGGGCTCTTGGCGCTTTTAACATTAAAAATCAAGCTTCATTAAATCACGGAGTTCGTCATCTTCTAACTCAGTTAACCATTGGCTTGATTGAATGAGTTCTTCTGATAATGCAGATTTTTGGGCAAGCATTTTATCGATTTTCTCTTCGATAGTACCGATTGTCACAAACTTATGCACTTGCACAAATTGTGTTTGGCCAATTCGATAGGCACGGTCAGTTGCTTGATTTTCAACGGCGGGATTCCACCAGCGATCTGCGTGTAATACATGATTTGCCGCTGTTAAATTTAGCCCTGTTCCACCTGCTTTTAAGGAAAGGATAAATATTGGGAAATCTCCTGCCTGAAAAGTCTCTACTAAGCGGTCACGCTGCTGCTTAGGCATCGCACCTGTTAAGAACGGTGCATCAATATTATATAGTTCACTAAAACAATGCTGTAGTAATTGCCCCATCCCAATATATTGGGTGAAAATGAGGCACTGCTCGCCGTTGTCCACGATTTCTGTAGCCATTTGCACGATGCGTTCTAATTTCGTAGAACGAGTTAGCATGGATTCGGCATCCTCGAAAGGTTCTTTTAAATACAAGGCAGGATGATTACATAATTGCTTTAACTTACTAAGCATTTTTAAGACGCGTCCCTTTTTTTGGAAGCCTGTTAATTGCTCCAGCTGATCGAGCGTCTCTAATATATATCCCTCGTATAAAGATGCTTGCTCAGTTGTTAATGGGCAATACTCATGAGACTCTTGTTTATCAGGTAAGTTAAGCTGTAAGTGTGGGTCACGTTTTGTACGGCGAAGTAAAAACGGTTGAATTTTTGCACGTAACTTCTGTTTATGTGACTCAGACTCATCTCGTTCTATCGGTAAAATAAATTCTTCATTAAAGCGACCGAAGCTACCTAAATAGCCTTTATGGATAAAGTCGAAAATGGCCCATAGCTCCGATAAACGGTTTTCCACAGGTGTACCCGTTAAAGCAATATGATGTGTACCATTTAATTTACGAATAGCTCTTGATTGTAGCGTTTGCATATTTTTAATATTTTGAGCTTCATCTAGTACAACTGTTGCCCATTCAACAACTTGTAAAAACTCAGCATCCTGTGATACCGTGCCATAGGTAGATAAAATCACATGAGGTTTTTCGCTTTCTACAAGCTGTTTAAAAGCATCCTCCTTTGCTCGATTTGCCTGATAATGCGTATGCACACGCAAGGAAGGAGCAAAACGCGCAAGTTCCTTTTGCCAGTTGCCTAGTACGGACGTAGGGCAAATGATGATGGATGGCTTTGTATCCTCAGTAGTTTCAGAAAGATGAAGCAAATATGAAATAAGCTGAACCGTTTTACCAAGACCCATATCATCAGCTAGGCATGCACCAAAGCCTTGTTCGCGCATGAAGACAAGCCATTCAAAGCCCTCATGCTGATAAGGACGTAATTCTGCCTGCAATGATGTAGGAATCTGTACGGTAGGAAGTCCTTTTTTCTCCTGAAGCTGCTCCATATAGGATTTAAGCGATTTTTGTAATTCGAATGCAAAAAGCGGGTCATCTCGCATTGCATCATCGGCATCCTCTTCTTCAAGAGGTAAGGATAAATCCTCTGGTAGCTCACGGAATAATAATTCACGAACAGTCCAGCTTTCATCTTCTGCCTGCTGCATCAATGCACGCATTTCTTGCATCCAGTTCGCATCGACTCGAAACCATTCAGTACCAATGCGAATGAATTCACGTTTCTCATCCACAAGCTTTTTAAATTGTTCAGGTGAAATGGACTGTCCATTCATAGAAAATTGCCATTTGAACGTTAAAATATCATCTAATCCAGCAACCTTCTTTGTCGCTACATTGCCAGTACTTACGCGAACACGCATTTTGGATTGTTTCAAATCTTTAAGCCAAGCTGGCAATACAACATCAAAGCCGAGTGCCTGTAATCTTGCTAAATCCTCACGTAAAAATGCTCGAACTTGTAAATCTTCAAGCATCACACGGATGAAAATATCGCTACGTAAATCTTCAATAGAAAGAAGATCTACAATTTGTCCTTGTTGTTGTTCAATAGCATCAGCATACAATTGCCACTTCGCCGGTAGAGCGTCAGCGATTGGCAGAGATTGCTTTCGCATAGCAGGCGTCCAGTAGTTTTTGGCTGTTGCCGTACTAAGTACTGTTTCTAATAGCCATACTTCTGAATCTTCCTCAGGCTCACTTAAGCGTAGGGAGACAGTAACTGCTCCTGCCTGTCGTTCTTGCTCTAATGGCCAACCCCCACGTAAGAAAAATGGCGTTAGCTTTGGTAAATCTGACAGTACAAGACCTGCTTGCGCCAGTTTTTGCTGTACGGCTGTTTCTAATAAAGCTGTATCTACCCCGTCTAGAGGAAATGTTAGTGTAGAAAAATCATCAGCAATAACTGCGTGTGACCAGAGCGAGGGCTCCTGCCAATACGTTTGTAAAGCGGACGCTTTTTCTAGCAACACCTGACTTTCTGCGTTCACACCTTGCCATTCAATAAAAGGATGCACATAGCGCTTTGAAAAAATATCAAGGAGCTCAGAGGATGAAACGTCAATCGTAAGTTCTGAACGATTGGTTAATAAACCATAGACATTCACTTCATAGTTAAAAAATAATGAAGAAATGAGTGATTCTGTTTCCATTGCTGCACCATCAGCAGTAAATCCCTGTAACGTAAAATATCCTTCCTGTGCTGCATTAATACGAAGCTGTAATTTTTTTGAAAACGGGGAAGGAGCATTCATAGTCATCATACTAAGTTTCCTTTCTCAATTTCTTCCTGTAATGCACGAAGTCGTTTATACTCTGCACGAATTGTTTGCATATATGTCTCAAAATAAGCAGTTTTACCAGCACGCTTTGCTGCACTGCGCATACTTTTCCAGATTCGTACAGCCTGCTTGTAGTTCATACGTGATTTTTGTGTAATTTCCGTCATGGCATATAGATGATATAAAGGCAATACTGTTGCAGGCGCAACCTGAAGCACATCCTTTAATCCACACATTTCTAAATAAGAAAGAGAGGAGAGGTTCAGCTGATGAAGGGCTGCCCATTCACGATAACGTCCTTTTTTAATAAGAAAGAACGAAAACGGTTGGAGTCCATAAACACCAAATGCACTATATAAGGTTGCTTCCTGTTCTTCTGTAAGCTGTATGTCTTCGTATAAAAGCTGAAATTGCTTTACATATTGAGCACGTTTTACAACCGGCACAGTTTGCTGTAAAAAGACTTCGGTAAATGGTAGCATCGCGCGTAAAATAATGGACTGTGCATGTGATTCGCCAGCACGTTTTGCAAAAGTAGCCAGCTCAAATAGATCCTGCATATGTTGTCCATCAATATGTGCAATGCTTTCCAGTAATAAACTTTCTTTTTGTAGCAGCACATAAAATAGCAGTTTTAATGACTGCAAGGAAATCTCAGCTGAAGGATTTTCAAGGTTATTTATAAGTGCTAATTCCTGTTCACGACGCGGCTTTTCATAAAAAAGCACCGCCCAAAGCAACATATATATTTGAAGTCGATCAGCAAATAAGCCTTGTCGTTCTAATAAAAGCTCTCTCACTAATTCCTGAATTGCATCATAAAATGGGTCAGTAGCAAAAAGACGTGATCGACCAGTTAGCTCGGTCAGTGTACCCTCCAATGATTGAACACTTTGATCAATAAAATATTTCATATAAGGAGAATCCAATGAATGTCCTTTTGTTTCATTTAAATGACGCCATATTGTATTAAAGATGGATAGTTCCATGAAAAGCTTATAAAGTGGCTGCCACTCACGTTCGAAAGGCATATGCCGTTGAAGTCGTTCCAATGCATCTGTCCGTATAGCGGAAAGACCATACCCTTCAAGAATACGTCCAGGTGGTAATAAACGTTTCATGACTTCATTGACCATCAATCGCCAGCTTTCTGGACTCCGTTCATCTGCCAATGATTTTAATTGCACTGATTTTTGGGCGCGCCAAGCACCTGACCAATTTTGTACGGAATCAAAATACTGATAAAGGGCAAGCAATGCGCCAACCTGATGTCTACACCATTTCAGCTGAGGACAGTTACAGCGCAACTCCTCATTGGCAAAATCAATTTCTACAGAAGCAGGTCTGACATCCTGTACGCTTGCATATAATGTAGAACTCGCTCCATTAAAACGTTCAAAGACAACTGATTTATTGCGCACTGAAAAAACAGCACGACGCACTAGCTCTTCGTCTTCAGTAGAGGAAGGATGTAACGCCTGTTCAGCTTCCTGTATTCTAGTAAGGATAAACTCTTGGTGTTCCTTAGCTAATTGGGCAATAGACAATGCCATAACCTCACTCCTTTCAAAATGTATAGCTAGTGGGCATTAAAGTATGAAGGAAAAAAGACTGTCCTTCCATTATACGATTAAAATGCGTACATGATAAGCTGAATGATTTGAAAGACAAAAATCAAGGAGAAGATAGTTAACAAGATAATTAATATGTGTTAAAATCTGAATAATCAGATAAATAGGGAGGGATGAAGGATGATGCAAGTTCAATATATGAAACCATTTTACACAAAAATCACTGGAGACAAACTCCGTCTCGTGTTTGCTTATCAATATTTCTCTATTTTAAAAGAGAATGAGATTTTCCATTTCATTCCCATCGAAGGTAAAGAGATGATTATCAACTTGAATACACAGCAAATTGAAAATATATCTGAAGTATTTGTTTTCCAAAAAGGAAATCGTTTTATCCGACTGCCATTATATCAATTATTATTAATTACAAATGTTCATGAGCATCTAGCACCGATTCTTGAAAACGCTACTCCCAAACCACAGTTACCACTTGTTTCTTCAGTGACTGTAGGGGAAGTAGATCAACTCATTACTGAATTGGAGCAAAAAAACATTGATCATTTAATCGACCAGGCATTACTAGATAATAATAAAGCGCTCTTTTTTGAATTACTACAACAAAAGAACCATCAACTCGGAGGATTCGAAAATTGAATACACGGTATTTCAATAAGTAAGCACCTACTTTTCAATTACGAAAAGCGGGTGCTTTTATATGTAATTGAGTCTAAAGTTTGAAATTTGGAAATGGATTAAAATTTATTACTATATACAACCTACTAAATTACCAAAATAAACTTAAAAGAATTGAACAAAGACCGAAATAAACAACAATAGGGGGTGGTGAAATGATGTTTGGAAAATGGTCAGCAACGGGGTTGTCAATTTTAAATAATATGAATAGACATTACAGTGCAATGAACAAGGCAATGCTTCGAATTTCTTCAGGTTACCGTATCAATAGTGCTGCGGATGATCCAGCGGGACTTGCGATTTCCGAAAAAATGCGTGCGCAAATTCGCGGATTGAACATGGCAGCAAAAAATATCCAAGACGGTATTTCACTCGTTCAAACAGCTGAAGGTGCACTAAATGAAGTACATGATATGATTCAGCGCATGCGCGAGCTCGCAGTACAGGCCTCGAACGATACATTAACAGATAGTGACCGTGAGAAACTCGATATGGAATTTCAAGAATTAAAAAAAGAAATTCAGCGCATCTCGAAAGACACTGAGTTTAACACCAAGACATTACTAGATGGGGATTATGCTACAAACGGTATTAAAATTCAGGCAGGTGCCAACGCAGGTCAAAGCATCGAGCTGTTTATTAACGGTATGGGGGCTGGAGCACTTGGCTTGGACGATACGACATCCATCGCCACTCGTGACGATGCCAATCACGCAATTTCCACAATGGACGAAGCCTTAAAACGTGTATCAAGCGAGCGCTCAAGACTAGGTGCCTACCAAAATCGCCTAGAACACGCCTATAATGCAAACGTAAACACAGCAGAAAACTTACAAGACGCCGAATCCCGCATTCGCGACGCCGACATCGCCAAAGAAATGATGAACATGGTAAAAGCACAAATCCTCATGCAAGCAAGTCAATACGTACTAGCAATGCACATGCAACAAGCACAATCAATCCTACAACTACTGGAAAGTGGAAGGAATCCCCGATACTAAAGGAGATTCCTTTTTTACGTGGCGTAAAAAGTGAAAGCCGCTGAGAAAAAATGTGCAAGAGACCATCGCTGATAAAGAGAGAACCGCTGATAAAAGTGGGAGATCGCTGATAAAGAGAGAACATCGCTGATAAAAGTGGAACAATCGCTGATAAAGAAGAAAACATCGCTGATAAAAGTGGGTAAATCGCTGATAAAGAGAGAACCGCTGATAAAAATGGGGGATCGCTGATAAAGAGAGAACATCGCTGATAAAAGTGGAACAATCGCTGATAAAGAAGAAGACATCGCTGATAAAAGTGGGTAAATCGCTGATAAAGAGAGAACCGCCGATAAAAGTGAAACAATCGCCGATAAAGAAGCGGACATCGCTGATAAAAGTAGGTAAATCGCTGATAAAGAGAGAACCGCTGATAAAAATGTGCAATCGCTGATAAAGCAGAGAACATCGCTGATAAAAGTGAAATAATCGCTGATAAAGAAGAAGAAATCGCTGATAAAAGTAGGTAAATCGTTGATAAAGAGAGAACCGCTGATAAAAGTGAAACAATCGCCGATAAAGAAACGGACATCGCCGATAAAAGTGAAACAATCGCTGATAAAGAAGAGACCATCGCTGATAAAAGTGGAACAATCGCTGATAAAGAAGACATCGCTAATAAAAGTAGGTAAATCGTTGATAAAGAGAGAACCGCTGATAAAAGTGGGAGATCGCTGATAAAGAAGAGACCATCGCTGATAAAAGTGGAACAATCGCTGATAAAGAAGAAAACATCGCTGATAAAAATGGTAAATCGCTGATAAAGAAGAAGACATCGCTAATAAAAGTAGGTAAATCGTTGATAAAGAGAGAACCGCTGATAAAAGTGGGAGATCGCTGATAAAGAAGAGACCATCGCTGATAAAAGTGGAACAATCGCTGATAAAGAAGAAAACATCGCTGATAAAAATGGTAAATCGCTGATAAAGAAGAAGACATCGCTAATAAAAGTAGGTAAATCGTTGATAAAGAGAGAACCGCTGATAAAAGTGGGAGATCGCTGATAAAGAAGAGACCATCGCTGATAAAAGTGGAACAATCGCTGATAAAGAAGAAAACATCGCTGATAAAAATGGTAAATCGCTGATAAAGAGAGAACCGCCGATAAAAGTGAAACAATCGCCGATAAAGAAGCGGACATCGCTGATAAAAGTGAAATAATCGCTGATAAAGAAGAGACCATCGCTGATAAAAGTGGAACAATCGCTGATAAAGAAGAAGACATCGCTGATAAAAGTAGGTAAATCGCTGATAAAAATGTGCAATCGCTGATAAAGCAGAGAACATCGCTGATAAAAGTGAAACAATCGCTGATAAAGCAGAGACCATCGCTGATAAAAGTGAAATAATCGCTGATAAAGAAGAAGACATCGCTGATAAAAGTAGGTAAATCGCTGATAAAATTCGAATTATCGCTGATAAAAGTAAAACAACCACCGACAAAATACAAAAAATAGCTGATTAAATCACAAAACTTCTGCAAAATGTGATATAATCGCTGAAAGGATCCTGAATCCGCTATAAACCTAACAAAATTTAAATAGAAAAGGAGAGAATGGATTGATCATAAAATCCTTCGCACCATCCCCGTTGACTACAGGACTCCAAGCACTTGTGAATCGGTTACAGCCCACGCACCCGCAATATCACCAGCTTCAGCAGGAACTTAAAAATAAAGAAGCGGGTGATTATGGTGAGCAGTATGTTATGAAGGAACTACAGCAAATTGCACTGCTCAATGATTGCTACATTCTCCACAATGTAACACTTCCCTCTGTTCTTCCCATGCAAATTGATATTTTACTCATTGTCCCCAACGCTATCATTCTTTTGGAAATTAAAAATATTCGAGGAATTGTACATTTTAAAAATGATCCCCGCCAGCTCATTCGGACATCGGATTCTGGAGAAGTTCACGTTTTTACGCATCCTGAAGTTCAGCTTGAACAGTATATGCAAGGTGTGAAGCATTTCTTCAATACCCAACAGGTTTCGATACCTATTTATGGAGCCGTTGTGTTTCCTTTTAATAATGTAAATATTCATCGAGAGGACGGACGGTTGCCAATTATCATGGCAAAAGAGCTGCCCATATTTCTACATAAACACTTAGAGACAAGCAAAGAGACGAAAACAATGGCAGACATCAAAAATATCATTTTGTCGCATTTGAAGCACAGAACGCCATTTCCGCTTTGCACATACTATCAAATTGATGCTTCAGCTTTGCAGCGGGGTGTTTATTGTGAAAACTGTGGAAGGTTTGGAATGCAAAAATTGAAAATAGGTTGGCATTGCCAGATGTGTCAACATCGATGTCGCGATGCACATATACAGTCGCTGAAAGATTATTATATGCTTGTTGGTGAGACGATTACTAACCGTGAATGTCGGGATTTTTTGATGATTGAAAGCGAACATGTTGCTAAACGTATAGTACAAAAATTACAGTTACCACGGAATGGATCTAATAAAAATTCAAGGTATCAATTGTCTGGTTTATTGGTGAATCGCTGATAAAACCAGCATTATCGCTGATAAACTTCTAAACATCGCTGATAAATCATGATTTATCGCTGATAAAATCATTAAAATCGCTGATAAATCACAGAAATCGCTGATATACACGCTCTAATCCGCCGCTATCCGACAAAACATTCGCTAATCGGACACAGAAAACAGCTTCAAAATAACAAATTGATTCACACTTTCCCTTGAAAGATGTATACTATAATGCAGAACAAAATGCAGCACGCATTTATAGAACATATCATATAACTACTCGTTTTTGAAAACGGAAGGAAGAATAGAGAAATGACTAAATCAATTTGTGTCGTTGGACTTGGCTACATCGGTTTACCAACGGCTGTAATGTTTGCCAATCACGGCATAAAAGTACATGGGGTAGACGTAAACCCAGCAGCAGTAAAAAGTATTCAAGAGAAAAAACTTCATATTGAAGAAAATGGATTGCAGGAGCGCCTGAACAAAGCGGTTGATGAAGGTTTCTTAACGGCGTCAACGACACCACAGGAAGCGGATGTGTTTATCGTGGCTGTTCCGTCGCCGATTAATCCTGATAATACAGCGAATTTAGAATATGTACGTCAAGCTACGGCTTCAATCGTGCCTTACGTGAAAAAAGGGAATCTTGTTATTCTTGAATCGACAGTACCACCGAAAACGGTAGAGCACATTATGCTACCAGAGTTAATCAAGGCAAATCTTGAATTTGGTGTTGATTTATTTGTAGCACATTCACCAGAGCGTGTGATTCCTGGTCGTATTTTTGAAGAGTTAGTGAACAACGACCGTATCGTTGGTGGGATTGATGAGAAGTCTGCACAAATGACAAAAGAGCTTTATCAAACATTTGTGAATGGAACAATTCACCTGACGGATGCAACGACAGCTGAGCTAGTAAAAGTAATGGAAAACACGTATCGTGATGTCAACATTGCATTTGCTAATGAGCTTGCAAAATTAGCAGAGAAGCTAGACGTCAACATTTGGGAAGCGATTAAATTTGCGAACTATCACCCACGTGTAAATGTTCACTTCCCAGGGCCTGGTGTAGGTGGTCACTGTATCGCGGTTGACCCTTGGTTCCTAGTGGAGCTAGGTGGAGAAACAGCACAACTTATTCATTTATCTCGTAATACGAATGATAGTATGCCAAGCTTTACAGCACAACAAACACAAGCCATTTTAAATCAAAACAAAATTGCTGGTGGCAAAGTAGCTGTTCTTGGACTAGCCTTCAAAGGAAATGTAGATGACATGCGCGAAAGCCCATCTACAATCGTTATTGATGAGTTACAAAATCTTGGATTAGAAGTTATTTCATATGATCCACACATTAAAGAAAACAAACATGCTACACAAACACAAAGCTTAGAAGAAGCGACAAAAGATGCAGATATCATCGTTGTGCTAACAGATCATAATGAATTTAAAGCATTAGAAGCTGCAGAAATCACAGCAAAATCAAAAATCGTCTTCGATACGAAAAACTGCTTAAAACGTGATAAATGGGAAGAAGCAGGCTTCCAGTTCCACCTTTTAGGAGATGCGAAGAACCGATGAAAGAAACAGTACTTGGCATCAATGTCAATACGGAAGGCTACGATGAATTAATGGAGATGGCATTCGAGCGTATTGAGAAAAAACAAAAAGCGCTCGTTGTTGCCATCAATCCAGAGAAAATTATTAAGGCAAAAGAAGACCCTGCTCTAAAGAAGCTGCTGAACGAAGCAGAATTTCAAATTCCAGATGGCATTGGTGTGATCCTTGCTTCCAAAATTCAAAAAGGGCAAATCCGTGAACGTGTGACAGGCGTCGATATGATGATGAAGCTTTGTGAAGAAGCGGCAAAACGTGGCAAGCCTATTTTCCTTTACGGAGGAAAACCGGGTGTGGCAGATGCGGCAAAAGCAAAGCTAGAATCATTATTTCCTTCTATTAAAATAGTCGGCACACAGGACGGCTACGAAAAGGACGAACAGAAGGTCATTGACCGCATAAATGAAGCACAACCCGATTTACTTTTTGTAGCAATGGGAAGTCCAAGGCAAGAAAACTGGATTAATGCCAATCGCAATCAATTGCATCCAACTATTTATCAAGGCGTGGGCGGATCATTCGATGTACTTGCAGGAACAGTAAAACGTGCACCTGAAATTTTCCAAAAATTTGGCCTTGAATGGTTTTATCGTTTAATGAAAGAACCTAAGCGTATCAAGCGTCAAATTGCGCTTCCATTATTTTTATTGGAAGTGGCAAGACAGAAACGTCAATAATTTTTAAAAATTGGTATTGTTGTTTTATATTGAAAGTGTTAGACTGTAAATGTATAGGAATTTCCTCTATGAAATAATAGAATTCCCTGCAAGGAAACAACGGTTGGTAGCCCAAGCGAAAAAAGCTCAAGCATTTAGATGCTTGAGCTTTTTTCGTGTCTAAAAATAGTTCTCCCCCTAAAAAACATACATGCACTGTCAAAAGATCTCTCCAAACATTTCACTGGAACACCTCAAACATGTAGCACCTACAATTTCCATATAACCAAATAGGATTTCCAATTTTCACACCCTATAAAATGGATTTACATCCCGTAATTAGATATTTCTGTAAAAACATTGAACATTTAAGGCTTGTTTACCATATTATTGTTGGAAAAGATGTGCAAAAACACTTGAAAAATCGTCTTAAATAGATAACAATGGTAAAAGAGAGTTGCATGCCCATGTTTTTCCGGAAATGAATTAGAAACATTTCCAAAATATGATTGACAACTTTTAGGTATCAAACTATACTTTTATGTGTAGTTGTTTATTTACTGCATTTCTATGTATTTGTAGTAGAGACATAATTTATGAACTTAGAGGAGGAAATTTTTCAATGGCTAACCAACCAAAGAAATACAAAAAATTCGTAGCAACGGCTGCTACAGCTACATTAGTAGCTGCTGCAATCGTACCAGTTGCTTCTGCGGCAGGATTCACAGATGTAAAGGGTAGTTCTCACGAAGAAGCTATCAACGCTTTAGCTGAAGCAGGTATCATCAATGGATACGCTGATGGCACATTCAAACCAAATCAAGATGTAAACCGTGGTCAAGTAGTAAAATTATTAGGCCGTTGGTTAGAAACTGAAGGCTATGAAGCTCCAGCTGACTGGGAAACAAAACAATACTTCAAAGACCTTCCATTAACAGCTGAAAAAGAGCTATTAAAATATGCTGCTCTTTCTAAAGAAGCAGGCGTATTCGAAGGTTCAAACGGCAACTTAAACTTCACACAAAAAATGCAACGTCAACAAATGGCAGTTGTATTAGTGCGTGCTATCAACGAAATCTATGGATTAGATCTAGTAAAAGAATACAAAGCTGAAAAATTCACAAGCGAAATCGCTGACCTAGACAAAGCTTTCTCTGCTGAGCAACGTGAAGCTATCACTGCTTTAGAATATGCTGAGTTAACAAATGTAACTACCCTACCAGGTAAAAAATTCAACCCAGCTAACTCTATCACTCGCGGTCAATTCGCTTCATTCTTATACCGTACAATCAACATTGACGTAGCAACTGATGCTTCTGTAAAAGCTATCAACAACACAACTGTTGAAGTAACATTTGACGAAGAAGTTGAAAACATTCAAGCTCTTAACTTCGAAATCAAAGATCTAGAAGTTAAAAACGCAGCTGTAAAACAATCAAACAAAAAAGTTGTTGTTTTAACTACTGCTCCTCAAACAGCTGGCAAAGAGTACACTGTATCTCTTAACGCTGAAGAAATCGGTAAATTCAAAGGTATCGAAGCTGTAATTCCAACTGCAATTGATGTTGTTGAGAAATCTCAACAAAACGTTCTTGGTAACCAAGTAACTGTAAAAGCAAAAGTTACTGTTGCTGAAGGTCAATCTAAAGCTGGTATTCCTGTAACATTCAACATTATTAACAGCCCTGGCAATAATACAAATGTTAATAATAGTTCATTAAACCAACCAATCGTTGCTGAAGCAGTAACAGATGAAAATGGTGTAGCAACATATACTTATACTCGTTACGCTTCTACAGCTCACGAATTAGTTACAGCTGATGAAGTACAGGCTTATGCAACTGGTAAAGCTACAGTACGTTCATTTGCTAAAGTATATTGGGCAGCTATCCAACCTTTAACAATTACTGAAGTTGCAACTGGTAACTCAATCAATAATGGTGCAGCTAAACAATATAAAGTTAAATTAGCTGGTGTTAACTCAGGAACATCTTTAGCAAACAAAAAAGTTAATGTTGCTTTTAAAGAAAACTTAAACATCTTACCTGATAAAGCAATTAAAACTGTAAATGTTACAGATGCAAATGGTGTAAACCTAGGTTACCCTGGACAATATGTAACTTCAGCAGGAGATCAAGTTTCTGGTGGTTATAAAGTAGTTCAATTAACTTTAAACGATAAAGGTGAAACTACTTTCACACTAACAGGTTCAAACGCTACTGTAACTCCAATGGTATTTGTTGATCAGTACCAAAACACTACAAATACAGACCCAAGTTATGGACGTTTTGATGAAACAGAATTATTTGCAGCAGCAGCACCTGTAACATTTGCTAAAACTCAAACTTTAGGTTTAACTGTAGATAATTTAGGTGTATCTAACGCAGCTTCAATTAAAGGTGCAGCAGAATCAACTGCATTAACAGCTCTATTAAATAAAAACACAGCTGTAAAATCATTACCATCAAATACAGGTGGTCGTACTTACAAAGCTACTTTGAAAAATCCAGATGGAAAACCAGTTGTATCTAATACTCCAGTAAAAGTATCTGTAGCTTATGGTACAGCTCAAAACAAAGATAACAAATTAGCAGAAGTTTACCTATATGATATGAATGCTAAAAAAGTTGTTAAAGTTGCTGCTAACACAGCTGATAACCGCTTTGAATATTCTTTACTAACTGATAAAAACGGTCAAATTTCATTCAAATTACTAGGTGAAAAAGATGCATATGCAACACCAACAATCTTCACTGAAACTGGTGACAAAACTGGTTTAGATGCTAATGATTTACAAACAGCTGGTGAAATCGTATACTTCGGCGACGCTAAAGTTGAAAAAGCTAAATTATTAGTAGATGATGAAGCTGAAAGCAATGTTGTAGTACATGAAGAAACAGAACTTGTTTACTCAACTGTTGACCAAAATGACAATGAGTATGAAACTAAAGATTCATTCACAGTAACATTCTCAGTGTCTGCTACAAGTAATGTAGCTAATGTGAAATTAGGCACAGGTACTCTTGTAACTGGTGGTTATGGCACTAGCTCTTTACCAGATACTGTTAACCAAGGTTCAACACGCACTTATGCAGTAAAATCTACAGGTTCAAAAGCATCTATCTTAGTTGATGCAGCGAATGGTACACAAGTATCAGTTACAGCTTCTGCTGGTTCATTTGCAGCAAGCAGTGCTAAGGTAACATTCAATAAGCTAAATAATGAAGGTATTGAAGCTGGTCAATCAGTAAGAGGTAAAGTACTTGCAGTAGATACAAAAAATAACCGCATCTTATTAACTAATTCTAAAGGTGAACAGGTTTATGAATTAAAATATGCTGCTGAAGAATTATGGCTTGCTGGTACTGGTGTATCTGAAGCTACTTTTGAAGGTAAATTAAAACCAGGTCAAGAACTAAACTTCACACAAAAAACAGATACTACAAAAGCTAAATTTGATAACTTAAACTTAGATTCTGACATTGTACTTTCTAAAAATGCTACTATAACAATCTCAGACGATCGTACTTCAGATGAGAAAGTATACGACTTCGGTGGTAAAGAACTTACTCTTAAAGAGTTAATCGTGAATAGCGATAATGTAGTATTGAAAAATGGTATTGTAAACGGTACTATTTCAACTGGTAAAAATGTGAATGACTTCGGTTTCGATACTTTCACTCACAATGGAACATTCAACCATAACTATGGTGATGGCAATACTTTAACATTAAAAGATTCTAAATTAGATGTAGTAAACTTAGCGTTTGCTGAACACATTGATTTAGATGCTAAGTCTGTTATTAAAGAATTAAATCTATTAGCTACTGGAGCTTCTATCACTGGTGAAGGTACAGTTGAAAAAGTAATTAAAGCTAAGAGCACAATTGATTTCACAAAAGGCGACGATGTGAAAATCAAAGAAGTAGTTGATCCTCAAGGCGATTTAGCAGTTGCAAAAACAGAACTTAAAGACGCTATTAAAGCTGTAAAATATGTTGCAACTTCAACAACTGATGGTGCAGATGTACCAACAACTGAAAAATGGACTACAGCTGAAGCAAAAACTGCATTAGAAGCTGAAGTAACTAAAGCTACAAAAGTATTAGAAAATGAAAAAGCAACAACTACTGAATTAAAAGATGCGAAAGCTGCATTAGCTTTAGCAGTGAGCACTTATGAAAAAGCACAAAAACCTGGTTCAAAAGTTGAGTTTAAAGTAACAACTAATGATTCTATTGCAAATACAGTAGAGATTTTAGGACTAGTTGGTGGTACTGTTGCATCTTCTGACAATAATATTGCAACTGTAGAAATCAAAGAAGCTAAAATTGCAATCACTTCAGTTAAAGCAGGAGCAGCTACAATTTCTGTTAAAGATAAAGATAATAATGAAGCAACAATCGCTGTTACAGTAGATGCTGATGGTAAAATTACTATCGGAGCTATTAAAAAGTATGAAAAACCTGAAACAGGAAATACTGAAACAGGAAATACTTCTGGTAACTAATAATAACGTTGCTTTATAAACTAGTCCTGTACTAGTGAAATAAGCTGAAAAACACCCGATGTGTATGCTCTATATTATGGGCATTTCACATTGGGTGTTTTTTTATTGTTATACTCCATTTAATAGGAATACTCTCTATTCTTACTCAATAGTCTTAGATATCACAGAATCTTACAATATAAGACCCCCCTTTACTACATATGTAGCTTTTGAAATAGAGAGGTTAGCAGCTCTCTAGTATCTAATTCTGATTTTAGATAAGGTTCCGTATTTATTTCTTTGTGTTAGATTGGGTATATGCTATTTTGAGTGAAAAAAGATTAGGATGTTAGAAAACTAAAGACGACAAGTATTGGATAAGCAATTATTTTTTGGGGTTAGTCATAACCGTAATAACACACTCTTTAAACAGTTAATATATTATTGATACAAAAAATATGAGCCTTTACTTCTTCTACAGGAGTAAAGGCTTTTTCATTTTAAGGAGAAATTCATATGGAAAAAAATCATGTACCTGCAAAACGAGTAGATATTGTACAGGTGAAGCTAGTTCGAGAGAAAATGATGCTTTACAAAGAAAGGCGTATTCGGTCACCGCATGATGCCTATAAAATCTTTCAAGACTTAGTCGGAGATAGTGACAGGGAGGTGTTTGCTATTGCTTGGTTAAGGACATAAAATGAAGTCAATTGTTTTCAAGTCGTTCACATTGGCTCCATCAATGCAAATATCGTTCATTCTAGAGATGTCATGAAAGCAGCCATCCTCTCCAACGGTGCAAGTATCCTAGCATTTCACAATCATCCATCCGATGACACTACACCATCACCTGAAGACATAGAAGTAACGGAAAGGCTGGTTGAAGCAGGTAAAATCATCGGCATTGATGTTTTGGATCACTTGATTTGGACATCCAATTCTTTACGTTCACTAAAAGAATCGGGATATTTGAAGTAAAGGGAGGTTGAGCTGATGGAAGCATTACAACGTTTTATAGAAGGAATGAATAAGTTAATAGGAACGACAATCTCAATAGACGAAGTAGGTTACGAATCACTATTATTTGAGAAAGAGGAAATCGATGAAACACTAATCCCGACAGAAATACTGCACCATTACCAGAGCCTATAATGACAACTTCAGTAGATTATACAGATGCAGAAGGTGATTATTATCTATATTTATCTGTGTCCCGTGATGAAATCGGATTACCAGCGTATGAAGTTTGTTTAGTAAATGGTGAAATAATTATCGATGTTTTTGGGGGAAGTGAAGATGTACGTTAGAAAATATGCGAAAATACAAGTGAATGGTGATACCTACTACAGAGAAAAGAATGTCGTCGGTTATTACTGTGAATTTATATCTGAACTACTCGAACCATTTTAGATTTTAGAAGATGTAACGATAGAAGTAAATGAAATACTTTACTTGGTCAATCGAATACAGGATGAAAAACTTAGAGGTATCATCCGTCATTACATTGCCTATTTAGAAAAATTGGTTATCGCTAATAAGCTCGATTAAATGAGTATATTAATAAAACTCACTACATTTCTAATGATAAACTCACGGCATTAGTAGATGCCAATAACATAGAAAAAGAGAAGTGAATGCGACACATAGCATGTGCTATTTTTGCGTGCCTAAAAACAGACGACATTATTATATAACTATCGTGAGTAGTTCCGATTTGAAAATGTTGTTTGTGATGGGATTTTTAAAACTATCATTTAGTATGTAATAATTTCGTGGATAAATCTAAAAATCTATTAAATTTCAATATAAAAATAATAATAATTTACACAAAATATACTATTAATAACAATAATTAGTTATATAATTAATATGGTATTAATAATAATATGCTTACATATATATGTAGTGGGGAAATATGTTTTGTATCGTTCGACAATGGATGACATGCGTATGCCATGAAAGCCGCCTGTAGGGTGTAGGCCCACCGAAAGCTTAGATAGAAGGCTTCCTGTGGGAATGCAAAGATAGGCTTACGTTGTCGACAATGCATGCTCACGACGCACATAGCATGGTAGCAGTGAAGGAGGTTAGGGCGAAAGTAGAAGTGAATCTATATCTTTCAGTACTAGATAGTAAACAAGTTAAATGAAATAGAATGACAGTTAATGAAGAAACAATTCTATCATTTTTTGCGAAGTCTACTTTTAAGAAGACTTTGTAATTTAAAAAACTAACTTTCCTAAATTTGAAAGGGGAATTTACTTGTCAAAGAATAATTGGAAGAAGCCTTTAAATACCTTTTTAGCAACAACCCTAGTCGCAAGTGTGGTTGCACCAGTAGCACCCATCACTGCAAAAGCTGAATCTTTAGCAAAGGATTTAATCATTTCAGAGTATATTGAGGGGAGTTCCTTCAATAAAGCCATTGAAATATATAATGGAACAGGGGCCGCTGTTGATTTAAGTCATTATACGTTAGAACTTCATACGAACGGCGAAGCCACTGCGAAAAATAAAGTGAGTTTGACAGGTATGCTAGAAAATGGAGCTACCTATGTTGTTTATCATAAGGATGCAAAGCCTGACATTAAAGCAAAAGGAAATTTGGAAAGCTCAACTGTTATTAATTTCAATGGAAATGATCCAGTTGTATTAAGAAAATCTGGTGAAGTAGTTGATTCCATTGGACAAGTTGGTTCTTCCGCGGATTTTGCGAAAGATGTAACTTTGGTAAGAAAAAGTTCAGTTTTGTCGGGTGATACAACAATTGATGATCCGTTTAACGCTGCGTTAGAATGGACTTCATTTCCTATAGATTATTTTTCTAATTTAGGGCAACACGTAATGGATACTTCAGGTGGACCTGTTGATCCTGAAGTACCGTCAGTTCTCTCAATTGGAGAAGCTCGCAATAAGGGTGTCGGTGAAACGGTAACGATTAAAGGTAGAGTTGCAGCGGGCTTGAAAAATACGTTTTCGGTCCAAGACGAAACAGGTGGTATTGCTGTAAGACCTACTAGTCTAGCAATGTCTATCGGTGATGAGGTTACGTTAAAAGGTAAATTAGCTGATTATCGCGGGTTACTTCAATTAGATAGTGCTACAATCGTTGAAAAAGTGGAAAATGTCGGTGCACCTTCTCCAAAGATCGTAACAGGTGCTCAAGTAAATGAAGATCGCGAATCACAGCTCGTAACAGTGAAAAATGTTACGCTCACAGATGTTCAACAAGGGGCTGGATGGGCAAACTTTACTGCCAGTGACGGAACGAAATTCCTCGTGCGAGATGAGACAAATTCGCTTGACTTAACGGTCGGTACAAACTATGAATCTATCACTGGTATTGTGCAACAGTTCGATAATGACTACCAATTGATTCCTCGATCAAAAGCAGATATCGTAGTGGACAGTTCAGTATTAAAGCCTGCTAGTGCATCTCCTGGAAGTGGAACGTTTGTTGGAAATACAACAGTTACATTATCAACATCAACGGCAGATGCAGAAATTTATTACACAGTAGATGGCACGGAGCCAACGGATAAAAGTTCTAAATATGAGAAGCCAATAGAAATTACTAAAGATACTACAGTAAAGGCAATTGTCAAAGCGAAAGATGGTACGTTAAGTGAAGTAACGACGTATGAATATACGATTACAGATAAATTACAAATTCATGATATTCAAGGTGCGGGGCATGCTACTACATTTGATGGTCAGACAGTGGAAGGAATTGAAGGCATCGTCACGTATTCGTTTTCATTAAATAATAATTGGTATTATACGATTCAAACGCCAGATGAATTGGCTGATGATGATCCGAATACTTCTGAAGGAATTTTCCTCTACAGTGGAAAGAAACAATGGCCAATAAAGGTAGGAGATTTAGTATCTGTTAAAGGTAAAGTAAGCGAATATGCTTACGATGGCTATGATGATCGACAACAAACAGATTTAAAAACAACGCAAATTAATGTGCGTGACGATCAAGATGGAAAAGTAGAAGTTCTTAAAAGTAGTGTCGCGTTACCAAAAGCAATCGAAATTGATAAGTTAAAAATGTCCTTTAGTGAGATTGACAGTGATCAGCTTGAAATTTTTAATCCAACTATCGACGCTATTGATTTTTGGGAAAGTCTCGAAGGGATGAGAGTAGAAGTTGGCAACGTGAAAGCTGTAGGACCACAGGATCATGGAGATTTAGTAACAGTACTGGAGGATGAACCAACAGACACTATTCACGGTGGGGTATTGTACGAGAAAGACAATGCCAATCCAAACAGAATTCAGTTCCGCTTAGAACCGAATGGAGCTGCACGTGATTTTGAGGTTGCTACAGGCGATAAGTTTAAAGGGCCAATTACGGGAATCGTAGGCTATTCCTATCAAAACTTTAAAATCTATGCTTCTTTAGATGAGATGAAAGCAGCCCATGAAAAGGGAGCTACATCTCCAGAGACAACAAAAATAGAGAAGGCACAAGATAAGGTAACCATTGCTTCTTATAATTTGGAAAACTTCTCGAATAACAAAACTTCTACAACTGATGATAAAGCGAGAAAACTAGCAAGAGCCATTGCTGTTGATATGGGTAGTCCTGATATTGTCGGCGTAACAGAGGTGCAGGATAATAACGGGCCATCTGCAGGTGATTCAAAAGCGGATCAAAGTTATCAACGATTAATTGACGCTATTAAAGGTGTAGGCGGTGTCGAGTATCAGTATGTGAATATCGATCCCATTAACAATCAAGACGGTGGCGCACCAGATGCGAATATTCGAGTTGGCTTCCTTTATAATCCTGAGCGAGTGAAGTTGAAGGAAGGTATTCCGTCAGGAGATGCTACAACAGCTGTAGGTTATAAAGATGGAAAATTAACATTGAACCCTGGTCGTATTGATCCGGAAAATGAAGCATTTAAAAATAGCCGCAAACCTTTAGCGGCACAATTTGAATTCCAAGGTGAAGATGTCATTGTCATCGCAAACCATTGGAATTCTAAAAATGGAGATACACCTTTATTTGGTTCCATTCAGCCTCCGAAATATGGAAGTGAAGTGCAACGTAAAAAAATTGCCAACATTGTCTATAACTTTGTGGAAGACGTGACATCGAAAAATCCAGATGCCAACATTGTTTCTTTAGGTGATTTTAATGATTTCCAATTTTCGGATGCCCTTAAAATCCATGAAGGTCAATTGATGACAGATATGATTCATAAAGTGGAAGCTTCTGATCGTTACACATATGTTTATCAGGGGAATTCACAAGTATTAGACCATATTTTAGTGTCAAACAATCTAACAAACAAAACGGCTATTGATATCCTTCATATTAATGCTGATTTCACGGACATGGCTGGTCGTGCAAGTGACCATGATCCTGTAATGGTTCAAATCGACGTGAATAAAGGCTCAACTGTTGAACCGATTCAGCCTGAAATCGTTTATGACTATAAGAACTTCAAAAAGAACAAATTGACAATAAACAAACCGAGTATCGCACTGCATTTAGATGCTCAATCGGTTATTCCAAAAGGTGTATTCCTAAAAGGTGCCTATGTGGAGCTACATGGAGAAGGCTTTAAGACGACGGATGTTACCTTTAGTCCAGTTAAAGCAGGGATGATTATCGACTTAAAAGGCACTGCCGTGAAATCAATCACGATTGAAGGTACAAATGTCAGTGAAATAAGAGGCGCTGAAAATATAGATATTCAATCAATCATCTATAAAAAAGGTGCATCACCTAAGCAAATTAAATTTACCAATTCAAAAGGGGATCCCATTGTGGATCCTTCTTTACCATCTGAAAATAAACAACCAATCGTTAAAAATCCAATTCCAAACAAAACGGCTGCTGTTGGAGAGGACATACAAATTGATTTAACCGATCATTTTTCTGATCCTGATGGTGATGAACTTTCATTTACTGCTACAAAAGGAATTATAAATGGAAAGGTATTAACACTCAATTTAGATGAGGGTAGTCATATTGTTGGCGTCACAGCATCTGACGGCAAAAAAAGTGTCACGACAAATTTCAGCGTTACCGTTAGTGCAAATGATTATTATGCAGGTGCCTATAATAAGGAAGGTCAAGCATTAAAAACAGTTCTGCATGATATTATTTCTGAACAAAAGGTCCTTTCTTATGATGAGGTTTGGGATGCATTAAAGTATACGGATGAAGATCCTAGTAATTCGAGTAATGTCATTTTACTGTACACGGGGAAATCTAGTCCAAAAACAAACAGTGGCGGCAATGTAGGGAACTGGAACCGAGAGCACACATGGGCAAAATCACATGGTAACTTTGGAACAAGTAAAGGACCAGGAACAGATATCCACCACTTACGCCCCGCCGATGTACAAGTGAATAGCGCAAGAGGAAATTTAGACTTCGACAATGGTGGCAGTCCAGTGGCTGGCTGTAACGGCTGCCTGAAAGACGCAGATTCATTCGAACCACCGAATAGCGTAAAAGGCGATATCGCACGTATTCTATTTTATATGGCCACTCGTTATGAGGCTGGCGATAAGGTTGATCTAGAATTAAATGACCGAGTTAATAATGGATCAGCTCCGTATCACGGTAAACTTTCTGTTCTTCTACAATGGCACAAACAAGATCCTGTAGATGCATATGAAAAACAAAGAAATGAAAGAATTTACGAAATCCAAGGCAATCGAAATCCATTTATCGACCATCCAGAATGGGTCGAGAAGATTTGGTAATATGTCTGTACTCAAAACGCCACTTCAACGTTTAAGTTGAAGTGGCGTTTGTGGTTTGGCTGATTTTGCTTCCAAAAAACAGCTTGTTGCTGCTCACATTCTACTATTTCATTTCACCTATCTTCTATTATATGTTTATTTCATTTCACCCATTTTCTATTCAATGTATCTATTTTACATGTATCACCATTTGCATTCATCTATAAATTGTGACAGACTTATTAGAGATATAAAAAGTAATAGGAGAATGTTAAAGTGATTAAAGAGTGGGATTTACTACGTGTGGTTGCGTGTTTGTCTATTTTATTATTACACACTTCTTCATGGATCATTATGACGATAGGTATACAGCCGGAGCAGACAATCTATCAGTTTTTACGGATTGCGCTATGTTATGCGACACCGACGTTTATTTTATTGTCTATTTTAATTTTAGCGAATCGGTATCAGGATAGAATACCGAGTAACTTTTGGTCGAATAGAATTCAATATATTTTTCTACCTTTTTTAGCGTGGGCAATGATAGATTCGATTATTGTAGAGTTAACGAACCACAATGGCTTAATATGGGACAAGTTTGTTAATAATGTCGTTTATGGTGAGTTTGTAGGCTGGTTTGTTGTAGTTATTTTGCAGCTATATGCAGTTTTTGTGTTGATGAAACGATTTAAATGGTCTATGGCTTGGTTTTTACCGTTATGTGTACTGATTTCTTTTATTCATCATTCAGTGATTTTATTGCCATATCCATACTTTCAAGATAATGAACTTCTGTTTCGTTTACTCTTTACGGGTTGGCTTGGTTATTTTGCCATAGCCTATGCGATAGGTGTGTATTATACGCAGATTGCTGCGCTTGCGAAAAAGTATCGTTACGCGACGATTGTGTTGTTCGTGTTATCTGGTGTCTTTTTATACATCCGTCTGCTACTTGGTTATACTGAGACGCATTCGAGACGACTGGATTTAATACCGCTTGTAATAAGCATTACCCTGTTGGTCATTGCCTGGGGACAGTTAATACCTTATACGAGAACGGTTCAACTAATAAGCCGATATGCGTTTATGATCTATCTCATTCATTGGGAAGTACTGCGTCTATCAACAGGCTGGTTTGTGGACCATTTTAATAGTACGCTCGTCAGAGTACCATTGCTAATGCTGTGGACACTAGTCGTTTGTATTACGGTGACGAAGCTGATTTCGATGCTTCCATTTAGTCAATGGGTAGTTGGAAAAATAAAAAAACGTCCTCGTACTGCATAAGAAAAGCAGTGATTTCTTTCATTAAAGAAATCACTGTTTTTTTGTATTGCCGGTAGCAAGCGGGTGGTTGCGCCGCTAAAGATAGAAATACCGCCGGCAACACTGTGAGTAGCGCCGCAAAAGGTAGAAACATCGCCGGCAATATGATGATTAGCGCCGCAAAAGATAAAACAACGCCGGCAAAATAATGAGATGCGCCGCAAAAGGTAGAAACAACGCCGGCAACAGTAAGAGTAGCGCCGCAAAAGGTAAAACAA
>NZ_JALIRS010000026.1 GCF_023337795.1 Lysinibacillus sp. BPa_S21
GAGCAACGCGAGTGAAGCGGCTCATCGGACGCCCCCAGGAAGCTCTGCTCTGCGCGAAAGCGAAGCGTCAGCGGCAATGTTTTATCTGTGCGAAAGCGAAGCGACAGCAACAAATGTTTTCTGTAGCGAAAGCAAAGCGGCAGCTACAAAGCGCCCAGTCGGAACGGAAATCAACCCCACGTTATGGTGATAAGCTAAAAAAATAAAAGTGCAAAAAATCGTCAATACTTTGGTGAAGAAAACCAGTAAGAAGTATGTTAGACTAAAATGAGGTCGGAAATGATATTACTATCATTTTCATTGAAACTGAAATTTTACATTTAAAGGAGAGACTTCAATGTTTCCACAATTAACAACAGAAGTACTAGAAGGCGAAGTACTTGTAGAAATGAAAACAACATTAGGTGCCATCAAAATTAAATTATTCCCAGAGCATGCACCAAAAACTGTTGAAAACTTCTTAGGTCATGCAAAATCTGGATACTATGACGGCATCATTTTCCACCGTGTAATCCAAGACTTTATGATTCAAGGTGGGGACCCAACTGGTACAGGTATGGGCGGTGAATCAATTTGGGGTAACTCTTTCGAGGATGAGTTCTCTGATAAAGTATTTAATCTTCGCGGTGCTCTTTCAATGGCAAATGCGGGTCCAAACACAAATGGTTCACAATTCTTTATCGTACAAATGAAGCACCTTCCAAGTGATATGCTTCGTCAATTACAAGGTGCTGGCTTCCCTGAAGAAATTATTGAAGCCTATGCTAAAAATGGCGGTACTCCTTGGTTAGACCATAAACATACAGTATTTGGTCATGTTGTTGAAGGAATGGACATCGTCGACAAAATTGCAGATGTAGAAAAAGACATGCGTGATAAACCACTAGAAGATGTGAAAATCGAGTCAATTACAGTTTTTGAATAATAATTGTAAGGACGTGTAAAACATGAAACATTTAATGTATCAATTTTTATATTTCCCTGAAGATAAATCAGGCTATATTCCTGCAGCGTTTGAATTTTTGTTAATGCTTATTTTATGTATTGTTGTGTTTACCGTTTTCCGTAAGATTTCTAAGAAACAAGAAATGAAATCAAAGGAAATTGAAGCACGTATTCTTTCAGAGAAAAATAATACAAACAATCAGCAAAATATTTAACTTCTTTCAGCTTGATGTTCTAAAGCCTACTGAAATTAGAGGAACTCGCCACGTCCTAAGTTCGCGACTGAGTGACCAACGTCATGCCGCTTTCGCGCAAAAAACATCTAGTGGCCCAAAGCTTCCGGACGCAATTATCCCGAGGCGTAATTGATTGTACCCGATGCCCCGTAGCCGTTAAGGACTGAGGGGCATCATACTTTTTCATGACTCCTATGCCAAAATTATTTGTCACCATGTGACATTTTTCTAAACAAAAAAAGGATACCTCAGAAAAATTTGAGGTATCCTTCACTATTTACTTCTACTTCCTATCGTTGAAGTGCTTGCTTAAAGCGCTGAACACCGTCTTTCACTGTTTCAAGTGAGCAAGCAACATTCATACGCAGGAAGCCACGTCCTTCTTCGCCATATTTTGATCCTGGCTCTAATGCTAGCTTGCCGTCTTCTAGCAAGCGGTTCATGATTTCTTTTTCATCAAGCCCTAATTCCCGATAATCAATCCAAAGCAAATAAGAGCCTTGGGGTTTTGGAATACGGATACCAGGTAATTGTTCTAATTCAGCAATCACATAGTCCATATTGTTTGAAAGATAAGTGAGCATTTCATCTAACCATGGAGCCCCTTCAGTATAAGCAGCCTGAAGTGCAACAGAAGCAAAGGTATTTAATGAGCCTTGTCCACTAGCCATATGAACAGCTTCTAGCAACATACGCTTTTTTTCATCCGACACAATCATATAGGCAACCTGAATACCTGCAAGATTAAATGTTTTTGTCGGTGCCATACATGTAATAATACGATCCATTTCATCACCAGCGATTTTTGCTAATGGAGTATGTTTTGATCCATCTACCATTAAATCAGAATGAATTTCATCGGAAATAATAACTACATCATATTTTGCGCATAGTCGTACGATTTCCTTTAATGTAGCTTCATCCCATACATAGCCTCCAGGGTTATGTGGATTACATAATATATAGGCTTTCACATTTTGAGAAAGTGCTCGTTCAAAGGCCTCAAAGTCATAGACAAAAGTTCCATCTTTTTCTACTAAGGGACAACTAACAATCTCTCGGCCATTACTTTTTGGGATGTTATAAAATGGTGGGTAGACAGGTGAGGAAATAAGCACTTTATCTCCTGGATTTGTCAGTGCCTTCATACAATCCGCTAAAGCAGCAACGACACCGTTACAGAAAACAATCGATTCTTTGTCAATGTGCCAATCATGATGAGCGTTCTGCCAATCTACGATCGCCTGCATAGCTGCATCACTAACAAAGCTATAGCCAAAAACAGTCTTTTCAGCATGCTCTTGTAGCGCTTTTGATACGGCTAGTGGAGCAGCGAAATCCATATCGGCTACCCACATTGGTAGTATGTCTGAAGCATCTTGTAGCCCGTAGACGTTTTCCATTGCGTCCCATTTTACAGAGTTTGTACAACGACGTTTAATAGTTTGATCGAAAATAGACAAGCAAATCACTCTTTTCTTTTTTATTTACTATGGTATCATACGAGTATGATAAAAGGATAATAGGTGAGTATTTTGGAAAATATAAAAATGAATCAAGCAGCCGTACGTCTGCTAGAGGAGTGGGATCCATTCCACTTAGGTCCAGATCATTATGATACTGAAACCGCAGATGTTGTAGCAGCATTGCAAGGTATTGATGATCCATCTACTCTTGCAAAGGTTATTCAAGAAACATATGAGCATTCGTTTGAAGAATGGATTCCATTTGAAGATTGTGTAGCCATTTCTTACAAACTTATTGCGATAAAATTCGAAGCAAAATGCATTATTTAACTTCTTTTAGGGAGTGTTCAAACATCCTTGAAAGGGGTTATGAGTGATGCTTTTGTTTTTCTATAGAAAACGAGGTTGTCTTTTTCAATATTGAGACAACCTCGTTTTTTAACGGTCTTTTATTTAAACAACGGTAAAATCCCTTGGATGAAAATAATTAGGATCGCAATCGGAGAAACATAACGAATTAACATATACCAAATATTGAACATCAGACTAGAAGAGGCAAGCTCTTTGCGGGAAATGTTTTTTGTATAATAATAGCCTGCGAAAATAGAAATCAGTAAGGCCCCAATTGGCATACCAATACTATTTGTCAAAAAGTCTACAAAGTCGAAAATAGAGCGATCTAAAATTTTTACATCAGATAGGATGCCGTATGATAGTGCACTAGGGATACCGACGATAAAAATAATCATACCGCCAATCCAAGCAGCTTTTTTTCGCTTTTCAGGCTTATCTCCAATTGCGATAGCCACGACAATTTCTAACATGGAAATGGAAGAAGTAACTGTTGCAAATAGTAATAATACGAAGAAAATCATTAAGAACAGTCCACCGAGAGGTAATTGCTCAAAAACAGCAGGTAAAATAATAAATACGAGGCCAGGACCTTGGTCGGGTGTATAGCCAAGTGCGAACACTGCAGGAAAAATTACTAGACCTGCAAGTAAGGAAATAATGATATTCATCGATGCCACATTGATGGCTGAATTTCCGATCTTCTCTGATTTCGGTAAATAGGAAGCGTATGTAATCATTACCGCGATCCCGACGCTTAACGAGAAGAATGCTTGTCCAAGCGCATTTAAAAATGTCTTTGCATTTAAATAGGACCAATCAGGGACGAACATAAATTTTATGCCTTCCATTGCACCGTCCAATGTTACAGATCGTATCACTAATACGATGAAGAAGATGAATAATAGAGGCATCATCCATGTACTAGCTTTTTCAATCCCACCTTTAACACCTGCTGATACAATCACTACCGTTAACAACATAAATAACCCTTGAACAAGCAGAGCTTCAAATGGGCTTGAAATGATGTTGCTAAATAAATCCGCATAATTAGCATTTGAGCCAGAACCATTGAGATGGAATGTTAGGGCTCGGCCCAAGTAGCTTAAAATCCAACCACCAACAACACTGTAGAACGAAAGTATTAAACCTGCAATTATCATGCCGCCCCATCCTATAAAGTACCAAGGCTTTCCTGGCGCTTGTTCCTTGAATGAAGTGACAGCATCCTTTTGCCCACGACGACCAATCATAAATTCTGCAATTAACACCGGTAAACCGATGAAAAATGTACATAGGATGAATAGTAAAATAAAGACACTTCCGCCGTTAGTACCCGCCATGTAAGGAAACTTCCAAATAGCTCCTAACCCTATAGCACTTCCAGCGGCAGCTAAAATAAATCCAATCTTAGTTGTAAATTGATCTCTCGAAGACACGAAAATAAATCCTCCTTATGCTAAAGCTTTATTTTACCGCAAAATTCTCGTAACACAAGCTAAATTAAGTTCGTCCATCATGCAGAGGTAGGACTAATAGCGAAATATATAATTGAACCGACGAAGTGGCAAATCTCACTAGCTAAAGTACATGAATTTTTAATAATAAGTAAAATATGTAACAATTGGAAAGGATGATTCGTTACATATGCAAAGGGGGGATGACTGTGACAGAAACTGAATTAATAGAACGGGCTCAGCAAGGAGACAAAGATGCCTATATAGAGCTGATCCGAATACACCAACGAACAGTTGAAAAATTTGCCTTTCAATGTGGTGTTCATAGTAATGATTTAGCAGATGTTTCACAGGAGGTGTTTGTGAAACTCTATCGTTTTTTACATCAATTTAAGCAGGATCGTTTTACGACTTGGCTCTATAAGATCACATTGAATGCAACGCGTGATTATTATCGCAAAGAACAGCGGGAGCAAGTTAAAGAAGGAAGGTTAAGTGCTCAGCAACAAACGCCCTCATCTTCGGCAGAAAAGTATGTCCTTAATTTTGAGGAGGATAGACTTTTACATAATGCAATTAAAGAACTTGATGAAAAATATCGTTATCCTCTTATATTATTTTACTTCCATGAATTAAAGTACGAGGAGATAGCCGAAGTACTAAATATTTCGTTATCCACTGTCAAAGTTCGTCTATTACGTGCAAAGGAAAAGCTCAAATCGGTGTTAATAAAGGAGGGGAGTGTTGAAAATGGATGATCAACAATTTGAAAAGCGTATGGAGCTTCTAAAAAAATCCTATGATCGCATGGAGCCACAGTTAAATCCAGAAACCGTTTTCGCACAAATCGAGGCAGAAGATGCAACACAACAAGCACAAGAAACTGTAACGACTCAAAAGCCTCCCTCAAAATGGCAAAAGCCAGCCGTCTGGATTGCATGTATTGCAAGTGTACTTTTAGTAGGTGTTCTTGTTTCGTCGTATGTGATTAATCCATCGACAGTTGTTCAAACAGCTGAAAAAAACCAAGAAATTAAATATGACGAATGGGTTTCAAACTTTACAAAAAAATATCAAGAAAAACGTGAGAAAATGCGTAAAGAGCTCGACATTCCTGAGAAGGAGTTTAGTGAAATCGTTCAAAGTACAGATAACGAAGTGTACGCATTACCTAAAAGAAAAGAGTTGTTTCAAGATATACAGAACAGTAATAATGACTTTTTAAAAAGTTTAGAAAAAGAAACATTGGATAAACTACGAACGCCACGAGAGTTCATACAACTTCTAGAAACTTACGGAGATCATATGTCATTTGAAGAATCTTATTACTTTTATAGTGGATATTCTCTCTCAACATTAGAGTTAGCAAGCTATTATTCTAGTAAGCTTGCTAAGTTTGAAAAAGTATTAGCTCAAAAACCCAAAAGCCTTCCTCCAGACTTAGATAAATTAATGGCTACAGCTAAAAGTCAATATTTTGAATTACAATATAATGGACAGAGCTTTAGTTTTCGACCCAATCCTGTATTCGGGGAAGACGCGCCTGACTATATTGACCGCCTTCACCCAAATGTATTAGGCTATTTTAAATACTTGGCTACAGGCTCATTGCTTGTTGGTGGAGATTTACTCTATTCTGTAGAGGATTCTGCAACTATTCTACGTCTCTATGAAAAAACACTTATAGCGGATAATCCTTCTGAGTATGGTGGTTTTAACGTAATAAAGGGAGAGTTTGAAAATACGTGGCTTGCTATTTTTAAAGGATCTGACACCAACCCAATTCGTACAAAAACGGGACAATTCAAACCTGAATATATAGAGTTGTTAACGAAAATTTCGAATGGTGGATATGGTGAAGCTGTGCGCGAAACAGCCCAATTAATACTAGGTGAAATAAAGTTAAACGGACACTCCAAAACGCTAGAACAGTTAACGACAGACGATATTTGGATGGGAATATTACTTTTACGAGAAGATACATTTATGCAGACAGAGGATGGAACAACTAGTATAGAGATTAATGAAGGTTGGATTGAGCAAACTAAATCTCTTTACGACGCGTATGTTAAAACGAAGAATGATGCTATGATCGAGACATTAAATCCGATTAATATCGTTAGTTTATTTTTATATGCTCATGGTATTGGTGATCGTGATATCGCTCAGAAACTTTTAACTGATGACTTGGATATAAATACAGTTGTTCAATTTGCTGGGATGGGAGATTTTAAAGCTCTTCATGAAATGGGAGGTTCGTCGCTTAATATAAGAGCAACTGTAAAAAGTGAGGAGCAGGGGGTAATTGGACAGCAATTATCCTTTAAACTAACTACTGTAAAAACAGAAAATGGTGAACAACATTACCTAATAAGTGCGATTAACGAATAAGGAGATTTTTTGCCCCACTAATACACGTATGTTATAATTTGTGGTGATATATACGTAGCAAACAAAAAGAAAGTGGGCAAAGTTTATGGGAAAAAAATATGAATTAGGGGACGTGTTGACCGGAAAAGTTACAGGTATACAGCCGTATGGTGCATTTGTTGCGCTTGATGAAGATACACAAGGCCTTGTGCATATTTCCGAAATTACGTACGGCTTTGTAAAAGACGTTAGTGAATTTTTGTCAGTTGGGCAAGAGGTAGAAGTGAAGATACTTGAAATCGATGAAGATGCCGAAAAAATTAGTTTATCGATTCGTGCTTTGCAGGAACGCCCAGCTACATTGCGTAAAAAAGATGTACTACCACGTAAATCATTGCAGGACCGTGTAGATGAATCGGATGCGAATGGTTTTAATTCCCTAAAAGATAAATTACAGGACTGGATCGAGCAGTCAGGGCAATAAAGTCAAACTTTAATCAGTGGGGGCTTTATCTCCCCCCTGATTATTAGTCTTCACCAATCGGACTTTTCCAGTACTTAACTACTTTTTAGGTGGGAGTCTTGTACCTGACGTTCCGCTTTCGGTACAGATAAATGATTGCCTGATATTGAGGGATAAAAAACGAGGATGCTTTCAAATGTGAAAGTATCCTCGTTTTTTTGTATTAAATTTTAGCTAGAAAGTTATTGGTTTTTTATTTTTCGAATTCGATACTGTAGGTTTTGACGACTCATGCCAAGTGCATTAGCGGCCTTTGTAATATTGCCTTCATATAAATTTAAGACGTTTTGCACATAATATGATTCGGCTTCACGTAAATAAGCATCGAGCGGCATAACATCATTCTGTTGCTGGAACATAAAGAATTCCGGTTCGTGGTTGGATGTGTCTTGCTGTTGTACCTTGAAACGGAAATGCATTGGTAGTAAATCTGAGGTAACTGTTGATTCAATGGTCATAAACGACACAATTTCATCAAGTAATAGCTCAAGCTCCTTTAAGTTTCCTGGCCAATCATATTGCAAAAATAGATCCTGTACATCAGGTGCTAGTTCTGCAACATTTGAAGCAAAACGTTCTCGATGGCGACCAAAGTAATCATCTACGAATGGAAGAATATCTTCTTTTCGATCTGTTAGATTTGGAATGGTAATCGCCATTGTAGCAAAGAAATAATACAGTGATTTTGAAAGTTTCTTTTCCTCGATCAATGTAATAGGATCGCTTCCTACACTCCCGATGAGCATGTATTTAGACTGTGGAAGAGCTTGTAATACCTCTAAAAGTTGCTCTTGAATGTCTAGACTTAAAAAATCAATACGTTCAAAGAAAAAAGTGTATGCCTTGTCATCCTGTAAGTGCTCCTGTAATTTATCTAAAACCGATGGAGCAGAGCGACGGCTCACTAGCGTAACAAAAGCTTCTGGATCAGTCGATACTGCATGATGCATCCCCTCTGCGACTAAATCCTTCCCTGTACCCGATTCACCAATTAATAATATTGGTAACTTCACAGCTGCTGCTTTTTTGGCATTTGCGAGTACTTGTTGCATCGATTCGGAAACAGCTGTAATCATATCGAATGTTAAAGGTTCATCATATCGACGAAGGGGCTGATAAACTAGTTTTTCGAGTGATGTAATGTCCCGAGCAAATTCGATAGCCCCAATAAGTTTACCTTCAACATAAAGTGGAAAAGTATCATTAATAGTTGTAATTTCATGACCATTTTTATTCCAATATGTTTGTTTTACATTAATCTCCTTTTTGCCCGTTTGTAATACTCGCATTAAAGTACTTTCATGCTGGCGGAAGGAAAACATTTCAATAATAGAGCGATCTGCTAATTCATCAAAATGAAACCCTTCAATTTCTTTCATCTTCGTATTATAAATAATTGTTTTGCCAGAAAGATCTACAGCATGAATACCAACAGTTACATTTGTTGCAATAAACTCATAAAAAGGGAGTAAGGGTTCGGAATTTTTCATAAAATTTGCTCCTCAAAGAATTTTTTACTTGAAATATGCAACGAAATTTTGCATTATAATAAGTGTAAGAATATTCTAAACGCAAAGATATTTTGCGTCAATGTTTTTTGCGCACTTAAAACACATCTCACGAGGGAGGATATAGTATGATTTCATACAAACACGAACCATTCACAGATTTTACTCAAGAGGCAAATTACAACGCATATTTAGAAGCATTAAATAAAGTAGAAAGTTATTTAGGTCAAGACTACCCACTGATTATCGGTGGAGAACGTATTACTACAGAAGATAAAATCGTTTCATATAATCCAGCAAAGAAAACAGAAGTAATTGGTCGCGTATCAAAAGCAAACAAAGAGCTAGCTGAAAAAGCAATGCAAGCTGCAGATGAAACATTCAAAACTTGGAAAAAAGTAGATCCAGCTATTCGAGCAGACGTATTATTCAAAGCAGCGGCAATTATCCGCCGTCGTAAACACGAATTCTCTGCACTTTTAACAAAAGAAGCAGGTAAACCGTGGGCTGAAGCGGATGCAGATACTGCAGAAGCAATTGATTTCTTAGAATACTATGGTCGTCAAATGTTACGTATTAAAGAAGGTCAACCTGTAGAAAGCCGTCCTGGTGAATATAATCGTTATGACTATATCCCACTAGGTATTGGTATTGTTATTTCACCATGGAACTTCCCATTCGCGATTATGGCAGGGACAACGGTTGCAGCTTTAGTAACAGGTAACACTGTATTATTAAAACCAGCTTCAACAACACCTGTAGTTGCTTATAAATTTATCGAAGTGTTAGAGCAAGCGGGTCTTCCAGCAGGTGCTGTGAACTTCGTACCAGGTTCAGGCGCAGAAGTAGGTGACTACTTAGTTGATCATCCAAAAACACGCTTCATCAGCTTCACTGGTTCTCGAGATGTAGGTCTACGTATTAACCAACGTGCATCAGTATTAAATGATGGTCAAATTTGGATTAAACGTGTTATCGCTGAAATGGGCGGTAAAGATACAATCGTTGTCGATAAAGAAGCAGATTTAGAGCTTGCAGCACAATCAATCGTGAAATCAGCATTCGGCTTCTCAGGTCAAAAATGTTCAGCATGTTCTCGTGCGGTTATCGTAGAGGATGTTTATGACACAGTTGTGAACCGTGTAGTGGAACTGACAAACGCATTAACAATTGGTGATCCAACAGACTTCAGTAACTTCATGGCAACAGTAATTGACCAAGCGGCATTCAACAAAATTACAGAGTACATCGAAATTGGTAAAGGCGAAGGTCGTCTTGTTGCTGGTGGTACAGCGGATGATTCAGTTGGTTACTTCGTTCAACCAACAGTATTTGCAGACGTAGATCCTTCTGCACGTATTATGAAAGAAGAAATTTTTGGACCAGTTGTAGCGATTACAAAAGCGAAAGACTTCGATCAAGCAATTGATATTGCAAACGATACTGAATACGGTTTAACAGGGGCAGTTATTACAAATAATCGTATGAATTTAGAAAAAGCACGTGAAGATTTCCATGTAGGTAACTTATACTTCAACCGTGGCTGTACTGGTGCAATCGTAGGTTACCAACCATTCGGCGGCTTTAATATGTCAGGTACAGATTCAAAAGCAGGTGGCCCTGACTACTTACAACTTCACATGCAAGCAAAAACAACTTCTGAAATGCTATAACTTTATTCGGTTGACTGAAGAAATAATATTTCCGAACGCTATATAAGAGAATCTGCGAGACTCCTCCTGGGAAAGTGAGTCCAGCAAGAACCGCAGACGCTATGTCGAGGTGGCTTACCTAGGAGTAGTACGCAGATTCTCGCTTTTTATAGTCAGAAAATGCTGAATTATCCTATTAGATTTATCTTCTTTCGGCAAAATAACGTAAGTGAAACGGCAGTTACAGAAGTAGATTATGCAAAGATTGATTTATAGAAAAATAGAGTCTTCCAGAGATTTATCATCATGAAAGTAAGGAGAGAATACTATATGACAAAAACAAATCAAGTTATTGAACAAACTCAAAATTTTGGTGCTGCAAACTATCATCCGCTACCAATCGTTATTTCAGAGGCTGAGGGTGCTTGGGTAAAAGATCCAGAAGGTAACAAATACTTAGATATGCTATCAGCTTACTCTGCTGTGAATCAGGGACATCGTCATCCAAAAATTATCGCTGCATTAAAAGAACAAGCTGATAAAGTAACATTAACTTCACGTGCGTTTTATAGCGAAAACCTTGGTGAATGGTATGAGCTAGTTGGGAAATTAACAAATAAACAAATGGTATTACCGATGAATACAGGTGCGGAAGCGGTAGAAACTGCATTTAAAGCAGCTCGCCGTTGGGCTTATGATGTAAAAGGTGTAGAAGATGGCAAGGCTGAAATCATTGCATGTAATGGTAACTTCCATGGTCGTACAATGCTTGCCGTATCTTTATCATCTGACGAAGAATATCGTCGTGGCTTTGGTCCAATGTTACCGAATGTTAAGTTAGTAGATTACGGTAACCTAGAAGCTTTAAAAGCTGCCATTACGCCAAACACAGCAGCGTTTTTAATTGAACCAATTCAAGGTGAAGCGGGTATCGTTATTCCATCTGAAGGCTTCTTAAAAGCTGCTCGCGAGCTATGTCGTGAAAACAATGTTCTATTTATTGCAGATGAAATCCAAGCTGGCTTAGCACGTACAGGTAAAATGTTCGCATGTGATTGGGAAGAAGTAGAGCCTGATATGTACATTTTAGGGAAAGCTTTAGGCGGCGGTGTATTCCCAATTTCTTGTGTAGCTGCAAATCGTGAAATCTTAGGTGTATTCAATCCAGGATCACACGGTTCAACTTTCGGAGGAAATCCGTTAGCATGTGCTGTATCTATTGCTTCAATTAAAGTATTATTAGATGAAAAATTAGCAGAGCGTTCACATCAACTTGGTGAATACTTTAAAGGGAAATTACAAGAAATTAATAACCCAGTTATTAAAGAGGTTCGTGGTCGAGGTTTATTTATCGGTATGGAATTAACTGAGGCAGCACGCCCTTATTGTGAAAAGCTTAAAGAATTAGGCTTATTATGTAAAGAAACACATGATACAGTCATTCGATTTGCGCCACCACTTGTTATTTCACAAGAAGATTTAGATTGGTCAATCGAGCAAATTGAAAAAGTTTTTACACTTTAACAAAATGTTCACATTTTAATTCGGAAGTATGTTACAATGATGCCGATATACTATCATTATAAAAACAAAGAGGCGATTTAATATGTCTGAAAACTTAAATCTATTCACATCAACTCAAGATGTCATTCAAGAGGCTCTAAATAGACTTGGCTATGACGAAGCAATGTATGAATTATTAAAAGAACCGCTTCGCATGCTACAAGTTCGCATTCCAGTGAAAATGGATGATGGTACAACAAAAGTATTTACTGGTTACCGTGCACAACACAATGATGCTGTAGGACCAACTAAAGGTGGGGTACGTTTCCATCCAGCAGTATCTGAGGAAGAAGTTAAAGCGCTTTCAATGTGGATGACATTGAAATGTGGTATCGTGGATCTACCTTATGGCGGTGGTAAAGGCGGTGTCATCTGTGACCCTCGTCAAATGTCTATGGATGAAATCGAACGATTAAGCCGTGGATATGTGCGTGCAGTTAGTCAAATTGTAGGACCAACAAAAGATATTCCTGCTCCAGACGTATTTACGAATGCACAAATTATGGCTTGGATGATGGATGAATACAGCCGTATGGACGAATTCAACTCACCAGGTTTCATCACAGGTAAGCCACTAGTGCTTGGTGGTTCACAAGGCCGTGACCGTGCAACTGCACAAGGTGTAACAATCGTTATCCAAGAAGCAGCGAAAAAACGCGGCATTGATATTAAAGGTGCACGTGTTGTTATTCAAGGCTTTGGTAACGCAGGTAGCTTCCTTGCGAAATTCATGCATGATTTAGGTGCAAAAGTAATCGGTATTTCAGATGCTTATGGTGCACTTCATGATCCTGAAGGTTTAGATATCGACTATTTATTAGATCGTCGTGATAGCTTCGGTACTGTAACAACATTATTTGAAAACACAATTTCAAACAAAGAATTATTAGAACTTGATTGTGATATTCTAGTGCCAGCTGCTATTGAAAACCAAATTACTGCTGACAATGCAAACAACATTAAAGCAAACATTGTAGTAGAAGCAGCAAACGGTCCAACAACTGCAGAAGCAACTAGAATTTTAACTGATCGTGGCATTTTACTTGTACCAGACGTATTAGCATCTGCTGGTGGTGTAACAGTTTCTTACTTCGAATGGGTACAAAATAACCAAGGTTATTACTGGACAGAAGAAGAAGTGGAAGAACGTCTATACAAAAAAATGGTTGATGCATTTGAAAACGTTTATACAACAGCGACAACACGTAACATCAACATGCGTTTAGCAGCTTATATGGTAGGTGTTCGCCGCACTGCAGAAGCTTCACGCTTCCGTGGATGGGTTTAACTTCTTTCGCCTGAAAGAAGGTAAAGTTTCCGGCAGATGTCACGGTTCTTGGTGAAAACATAAAGCTGATTCCGGACTATGCCAGGCATAATCGATTCAATAGATATAACATGTAAAGCGAGTCATTCCTATTAAATGGGGTGACTCGTTTTAATATGTAAAATTAAGGTGTCCTATTCAATAAAGTTTGGCTCTTCGGTAAAACGTTTAGTTGATTTCCGTTTCCTAAATATGAGAAAATCCAACTAGAAAGGGGCGAATTGAATGGATTCGTTTACATTTTATAACCCAGTGAAGTTACACTTTGGTGAAGATGCACTGGAAAAGCTTTCGAATGAGTTATCTTTGCATGGTAAAAAGGTGTTAGTTGTATACGGTGGCGGTAGCATTAAGAAAAATGGTGTATACAATGCTGTTATCGAGAAGTTACAAGATGCGGATAAAACAATATTTGAACTAAGCGGTGTTGAGCCGAATCCACGTGTGGAAACAGCAAGACTTGGTATCGATCTTTGTAAAAAGGAAGGAATTGATCTCGTTCTAGCTGTTGGTGGCGGTTCTGTCATTGATTGTTCTAAGTTAATAGTCGCTGGCGCAAAATATGATGGTGATGCTTGGGATATTGTAAAGCGTAAAGTAGGTGTGCAGCAAGCTTTACCGCTTGGGACGGTATTAACGCTAGCTGCAACAGGTTCTGAAATGAACTCAGGTTCTGTCATTACAAATGCTGCGACAGAAGAAAAACTAAGCTGGGGTAGCCCTGCCGTATTCCCGGAATTCTCGATTTTAAATCCGGCGTATACAGTGACAGTACCAAAAAATCATACAGTTTACGGTATTGTTGATATGATGTCTCATGTAATTGAACAATATTTTCATAGCACAACGAATACACCGATTACAGATGAAATGTGTGAAGGTGTATTACGAACAGTTATTACTACAGCACCTAAATTGATTGAACATTTGGATAATATAAAGTTACGTGAAACCATTCTATTAGCCGGAACAATTGGGTTAAATGGATTCTTATCAATTGGCTCGCGCGGTGATTGGGCGTCACATAATATTGAACACGCTGTTTCAGCAGTATACGATATTCCGCACGCAGGAGGTCTAGCAATATTACAACCACATTGGATGCGCCTGTGTGTTCCCGTAAATCCAGATCGTTTTGCAGGCATTGCAACACGCGTTTTCGGTGTTGACGCTACCGGAAAATCGCCAGAAGAGGTTGCGTTCGAGGGGATTAATCGTTTATCGGCATTTTGGACTTCGCTAGGAGCTCCAAGTCGTCTTGCGGACTATGAAATTGATGATTCAAAATTCCAGCAAATTGTAGAACACGCCATGCAAAATGGACCCTTTGGAAACTTCAAAAAATTACAGGAAGAAGATGTGCGAACGATTTTGCAAAATTCACTTTAAACGTGAACAGAGTCATCGAGTCTTGATATAAAAAATAGCCAACTGCCTGAAATACGGCAATTGGCTATTTTTCTTATTTAGACAATAATGTTATTGTTTGAATTCTGTGTTCTCCGGTCTTTCACCAATATGGACCCAATCTAGCTTTCCATCATCCTCATCAAATAAAATGGCCACCTTTGATACGCCCTTCTGGCATAAGATGACCTCTGTTAAATGGTCACGTACATCATCTAGAAAAGCGAGTGATAGGTTGGGGTCAGCCTCGGCAACTAATTCCACATGTAAAAATTCACCCTCTTTAATGACCTCTAAACGCACAATATCCTTAATGTTTGGGTCATCCATAACAAGATGAGCAATATGATTTAGCATTTCTTCGTCTGTTTCACCAATAACTCCTCGTGCATTATCAAGGAAAACTTTTGCTACTACATAGAACATCATAAAGCCGATAATCATTGAAACAAGTCCTTCAATTCTTGTCCAGCCTGTGAAATATGCGATTAAAATAGCAGCAGAGGCTAAGACATTACCTCCTGTAGCAACTAAGTCTTCCATAAATACTAATTTTGTTGCTGGTTTTGCGCGGTTTAAATAAGGAAAAGCCTTAGGGATAGCTGTTATGATGCTTGCTTTTTCCTGTCCAGCTTCGTGTAGTATTTCAACTGCGGCTTTCGCAAGAACAGACCCTTCTAAAACAATACCGATAAATAATACACCGAGTGCTATGAGCATCCCTTTAGATTCTCCAGCAGGATGCATAAAATGATGCCAGCCTTCTTTAACAGTTTCATAAGAAAGAATTGCCACAATAATAACTGCAAAAAGACAAACTAAATTTACAGTTCGGCCGAATCCTCCGGGAAATTGTTTTGTTGGTGCTTTTTTCGAAAGGGCTGATCCGATATAAACGAATAATTGGTTTGCTGCATCCCCAAGAGAGTGCATCATTTCTGCGAACATAGCAACATTACCTGTAAAGAAGAAGGCAACACCCTTAATAATTCCTAAAAAAGCGTTAACGGCAGCTGCCATCAGGGAAGGTTTGTTTCCATTCTTTAATAGTTTAAAAATTTCTGTCACGAAAGAATCCTCCAACTAGTTTAAAATTTCCATTTCAATTTTTTCTATATAAGGTAGTGCTCGTAACGAACGATAAAATGACAGTAAGTTATCGGAAACTATTAATGATAAACGTAAATCTAATTCGTGAAAAATATGATCATCATTTGGATCATCTTGAATACGTATGTTTTCAATAATAATATTGTTTTCCTTCAAAAATTGTAAAAAGGATTCACTATTTTCATCATCGTTAATCTGAACCTTCAATGATATCTCTCGCATACGAATTCTTTTTGGTCCTATTTTCATTAAAAACGGCGATAAAACCTCAATTCCAAAGACAATGATAATCACAGCTAATGTAGCGTCTATATAGAAGCCTGCACCAACTGCAATTCCTATCCCGGCAGCTCCCCAAATCATTGCTGCGGTTGTTAAACCTGAGATACTATCATTCCCACGTCTTAAAATAACGCCTGCTCCAAGAAATCCAATTCCGCTAACGATTTGGGCAGCCAAACGTAGAGGGTCCATAGTAATGTTAATATCTGACCTTGGGGGTGTTGAGTAGGCGGTTTCAATTGAAATCACAGTTAATAAACAGCTAAAGGTAGCAATAACCAAGCTCGTTTTTAATCCTACAGGTTTCTTTTTTAATTCTCTTTCAATGCCGATTACTAAACTTAATGTGGCCGCAATTACTAATTTTATGCCAACTTCATATGTAATCAAATTTTCAAAGGTTTCCATACGTAACCCTCCAAGATACTTCGTATTGCTAAGAGATATGCAAGGTGTCATTATTATATGTACATTACTTTTTTGTATTGTACATCACGATAGTCAAAAAGTAGAAGTATTTTTATTTTTTTAGTAAATGTTTTCTGTAGGGAAAGCGAAGGAACAACAATACGTTGGCACAAAGCTTCCGGCGGATATTACGGAATTGGCAAGGAATCCTTTGTGTATGAAACGGAGCAAAATTGATTGGAGGTTAGATTAAATGGAGAAACCAAGAATTCATCCATACATTCCTATTTTTATTGGTGTTATTTCTGTATCCCTATCTGCCATATTTGTGAAATTAGCAAGTGCAGAAGCAGGGGTTATTGCGTTTTATCGTATGTTGTTTTCGGTGTTAATAATGGCTCCTCTGTTTTTTTGGAAATACACAAACGAGATAAAAGAATTAAGGACACGTGATTGGCTATTTTCTTCAGTAGCAGGCATATTTTTAGCTTTCCATTTTATTTTGTGGTTTGAATCGCTCAATTACACTTCTGTAGCAAGTTCTACAGTTTTGGTTACACTACAGCCATTGTTTGCATTTGTAGGTACATATTTTTTCTTTAAAGAGACAATTACGATGAAAACCATATTTGCAGGAGCGATTGCTATTGTCGGTAGTATTTTAATTAGTTGGGGAGATTTTAAACTTAGCGGCACTGCATTTTATGGAGACGTGCTTGCTCTTGTTGCATGTGTACTCGTAACAGCTTACTTTTTATTTGGACAAGATGTAAGGAAAAGATTATCTTTAGTGACATATACGATGATTGTTTATACTGTTAGTACAATTACATTATTTATCTATGTTCTTATTAATGGGGAATCGTTCGGTCCTTATTCTACTATGGACTGGATTTGGTTTATTCTATTAGCGATCGTTCCTAATTTATTTGGACATACTCTATTTAATTGGTCTATTAAATACGTTAGTACAAATGTAGTCTCCATTGCGATATTATTTGAACCGATCGGAGCGGCTGTTTTAGCTTTTTTCATTTTTAAAGAGTATTTAATAGCCACGCAAATTATTGGGGGATTAATTGTTATAGTAGGAATTCTCTTGTTTGTAGTCGATGAAAAAAAGATTTTTAAACTTTTTTCGAAAAAAGCTTGATTTTTAAATTGATATATTATATATTATTACTTGTCCTTAACAAGAAGGACGACTTGAAAAAAGATTTTAAAAAAGATTTTAAAAAAGATTTTTAAAAAAGTTGTTGACTTCTTGTTGAATACAAGTTATGATAATAAAGTCGCTGAAAACAAAAGCGAAAACATGAACCTTGAAAACTGAACAAGCAAAACGTAATCAATAAAGTTTTAAGTAGCTAACTTTAAGTTAGTGAACGAAACAAAACTTTGGACATCAAACATGATGCCAGCAAAACAATTTGAGCTAATCAAATTTCTTTTTATGGAGAGTTTGATCCTGGCT
>NZ_JALIRS010000027.1 GCF_023337795.1 Lysinibacillus sp. BPa_S21
TCTGTACCAGTTGGCACAACAGAGGACGATAATGTAGAAGAGTATACGTGGGGCGAGATTCCAACATTTGATTTTGATATTAAAGCACACTGGGATATTGCTACGGATTTAAAAATTGTGGACTTTGAACGTGGTGCAAAAGTGACTGGTAGCCGTTTCTTATTCTATCGTGGTCTTGGTGCTCGTTTAGAACGCGCTTTAATGACGTTTATGATGGATTTACATGCAGAAGAGCATGGCTATGAAGAAATGTTACCACCTGTAATTGTTAATCGTGATAGCTTAACAGGTACAGGACAGCTACCTAAATTTGAAGAAGATGTCTTTAAATTAGCTGACACAGATTATTTCATGATTCCCACAGCAGAAGTACCAGTGACTAACTTCTATCGTGATGAAATTTTACCTGTTGAAGCATTACCACAAGGCTTTGCAGCATACAGCGCTTGCTTCCGTTCAGAGGCAGGTTCTGCAGGTCGCGATACACGTGGTTTAATTCGCCAACACCAATTTAACAAAGTAGAATTAGTACGTTTTGTAAAACCAGAAGAATCTTATGAACAACTAGAATTATTAACAGGCCATGCAGAAAAAGTACTACAATTATTAGGGTTACCATACCGCAAACTAAAAATGTGTACAGCTGATTTAGGATTTACTGCAGCGAAAAAGTACGATTTAGAGGTTTGGATTCCAGCACAAAATATGTACCGTGAAATCTCTTCTTGCTCTAACTTTGAAGATTTCCAAGCACGTCGAGCAAATATTCGCTTCCGTCGTGAGCCAAATGCAAAACCAGAGTATGTACACACATTAAACGGCTCAGGTCTTGCAATCGGCCGTACAGTAGCAGCAATCCTAGAAAATTATCAGCAAGCCGACGGAAGCGTAATGATTCCTGAGGTATTAAGACCGTATATGGGCGGAAAAGAAGTAATTGCTCCAAAGTAAACTGAGTCGAAAGCGAAGCGGCAGACTCAAGCCGACGGAAGCATAGTGATTGCTCCGAAATAAATTGAATCGAAAAATAAAAGAAACTACTGCTGGGAATTTATTCTCAACAGTAGTTTTTCTTTTCAATAAGTATGCTAGCGGAAAAATTTATGTGCATTATAGTGTCTGTTAACATTCTTCATTTTCAATAATTAATGCTTGTCGAGCTTTTTTCTCGGCTTTTTTTCTTTCACGTAAAGCTCGGAAAAAATCGGTTAAGATTTGTCCACACTCCTCAGCTAATATTCCTTCTGTCACTTCACATTCATGGTTAAAGCGTGCATCGTTTAATAGACGATAGAGTGAATCTACACAGCCTGCTTTTATATCCCTTGCACCATATACAACCCGTGGTACACGAGATTGCAAAATGGCACCTGCACACATAGGGCAAGGTTCAAGCGTCACATAGAGGGTTGTTTCTTCAAGGCGCCAGCTCCCTATTTTTTTACATGCCTCTTGAATAACCATTAATTCAGCGTGCGTCGTTGCATTTTGTGTTGTTTCTCGTAAATTATGGGCTCGTGCAATGATCTCTCCATCGTAAACAAGCACAGCTCCTATCGGCACTTCTCCAAGTAAAGCAGCTTTCTTAGCTTCTTCTAGTGCACTGTTCATAAACAATCGGTCTGTTTCAAAAATATCCACTATGATCTCTCCTTATCATTTAGTGTATCTTGCTTAATTAACAATTGCTACTATCAAATATGTCTCGGCATCTTGCCTTCAGATTATGTAAGACGTAAAACATTGACATATCCAAATTAACCAACTATATTTATATATGAATACATGCTCATATATAAATATAAAAGTTAGGGGAAAACTAAATGGATGAAAAACTAAAAAATACAGAAGCCTTTAATAACAAAGAACAACATTTAGACGAAGAAACATTATTCGTCGTGTCTCAAACATTTAAAGCATTAAGTGATCCGACAAGAATTCGCATTTTAAATTTATTATGTACGGAAGAACATTCGGTAAACGACATTGCTGAAATTTTAGATTTAGGTCAATCAACAGTTTCGCATCAGTTACGTTTTTTGAAAAATTTACGGTTAGTGAAATATAGAAGGGAAGGCACAACCTTATATTATTCAAAAGATGATGATCACATTATGAATTTGTTAATGCAAGCTATTGAGCATGCTGCACATAACTAGAACTAATGGAGGGATAAGAAATGGGACATAATCATGATCACAGCCATGATCATACACATGGCGCAAATAAAAAGGTGTTAATTGTATCATTTATGATTATTACGAGTTATATGGTTGTTGAAGCAATTGGTGGCTATTTAACAAATAGTTTGGCTCTTTTATCCGATGCTGGACATATGTTAAGTGACTCCATTTCGTTAGCAATCGCTTTGCTTGCTTTTATATTTGGGGAAAAGGCTGCGAGTTATAGTAAAACATATGGTTATAAACGATTTGAAATTTTAGCAGCGGTTTTAAATGGTGTGACGTTAATTTTGATTGCTTTATTCATTTTCTATGAGGCAATAGAACGCTTTGCAAATCCACCGGAAGTGGCAACTACAGGGATGCTCATTATTAGCACAATCGGCCTTTTGGTGAATATTCTAGTAGCTTGGATTATGATGCGTGGCAGTGATACAAAAGATAATTTAAATATGCGTGGAGCTTTTTTACATGTATTAAGCGATATGCTTGGATCTGTAGGAGCCATAGTAGCCGCACTATTAATGATGTTTTTGGGTTGGGGCTGGGCTGATCCACTTGCGAGTGTTATTGTTGCAATATTGGTATTGAGAAGCGGCTACTATGTCACGAAGGCGGCTGTCCATGTTCTGATGGAAGGAACACCTTCAAATGTAGACGTTCAGGAAATCATACAAACTATTGAACAAACAGCTGGCATTCATAGCATTCACGATTTACACATTTGGACAATAACAAGTGGAACAAATGCACTTTCTTGTCATGCAGTTGTTGATGATCAGCTGAAAATTGCGGATAGTGAGCATATATTACGAGAAATTGAACATAATCTTGAGCATAAGGGCATAAAGCACGTAACGATTCAATTGGAAACAGTTGCACATAAGCATGATAATTCAATTTTATGTACAATAAAAAATGAGCAGTCCAATCATCACCATCATCATTAAAAAATTCTAAAAATTTTCACCTTTACATACCCTTCGCGGGTATGGTAATATGAAATTGTAAAGTAGGAGGTGCATTTATGGAGGATATAGTGAAAGAAGATGCTTGTCATACTGAGGAAGCTACATCATGTCGAAAAAGCCATCATCCTGAACGCGTTAAAAAGGATTTAACGACTCGTTTAAATCGAATTGAAGGTCAAATCCGAGGTATTAAAGGGATGATTGACAAAGATGTTTACTGTGATGATATTATTACGCAACTGTCTGCCACTCAGTCTGCTTTAAATAGTGTAGCAAAGATATTATTAGAAGGTCATTTAAAGGGATGTGTAGTAGATCGCCTATCAGAAGGTGATGAAGCAGTGTTAGATGAATTAGTAGTGACTATCCAAAAATTAATGAAGAAATAGAATTTTTTAACAAATATATACCCCTATGCAGTATTTAAAATAAAAGGAGAGATATTTTATGCAAAACGTAACGTTAAACGTACAAGGAATGTCATGTGGACATTGTGTAAACTCAGTGGAAAAAAGTGTAGGAGCTTTAACGGGCGTTGAACAAGTAAAAGTAAATTTAGCCGATGGTTTAGTAGATGTAGCATTTGATGAGACAAAAGTATCTCTAGATCAAATTAAAGAAACAATCGACGATCAAGGCTATGACGTTAAATAATATAAATAGGGTGCTCATGTAGCACTCTATTATTTTCAATTGCACATACCCCTGGTTGGTATGTAGGGAGGAGAAATGATCATGAGTTCAGAAATAAAGGAAGCGAATTTGCAAATTACAGGTATGACATGTGCAGCCTGTGCCACTCGTATAGAAAAAGGTTTAAATAAAATGGATGGTGTAGAACAAGCGACGGTTAATTTAGCTCTTGAAAAATCATCCATTAAATATGATCCGACAAAATTAAATGAAGAAGACTTTGAAAAGAAAATTGAAGCACTTGGTTATGGTGTCGTGAAACAAAAAACTGAATTCAACATTACGGGTATGACATGTGCAGCCTGTGCCACTCGTATAGAAAAGGGTTTAAATAAATTAGCAGGTGTATCCTCTGCGAATGTAAACTTAGCGCTTGAAAAAGCGACTATTGAGTTTAACCCATCAGAAGTAACAATTGCAGATATGATTGCGAGGGTTGAAAAATTAGGATATGAGGCTCATCAAAAAGCAGAGGAGCAAGAAACGGTAGATCATCGAGAACAGGCCATCAAAAAACAGCAGCAAAAATTTATTTTATCGGCCATCCTTTCAATACCGTTACTTTGGACGATGGTAGGTCATTTTTCATTTACATCATTTTTATATGTCCCTGAATTTTTAATGAATCCGTGGGTACAAATGGTGTTGGCTACTCCTGTTCAATTCATCATTGGGAAGCAATTTTATGTTGGGGCATACAAAGCTTTACGCAATGGTAGTGCCAATATGGATGTACTTGTAGTCATGGGAACATCCGCTGCTTATTTTTATAGTTTATATCAAGCAATTATTACTGCGGGATCACATCATGCCCCACATCTATATTTTGAAACGAGTGCTGTATTAATTACTTTGATTTTATTAGGTAAATTATTTGAGGCAAAAGCAAAAGGGCGCTCATCTGAAGCAATCAAAAAATTAATGGGCCTTCAAGCAAAAACGGCCATCGTTGTCCGTGATGGTGTAGAAAAAGAAGTACCATTAGAAGAAGTAGTCATTGGCGATATTATTTTAGTGAAACCAGGTGAAAAAATCCCTGTCGATGGCGAGGTAATAGAAGGAACAACGGCTGTTGATGAATCGATGTTAACAGGGGAAAGTTTACCTGTTGATAAAAAGCAAGGGGACCTATTATTTGGTTCCACTATTAATAAAAATGGCTTTATTAAAATGACAGCAACTAAAGTCGGCCGTGATACGGCCTTAGCTCAAATTATTAAAGTTGTAGAGGATGCACAAGGCTCAAAAGCGCCAATCCAGCGCTTAGCAGACCAAATTTCAGGCATTTTTGTACCAATTGTCGTAGGGATTGCGGTCGTAACGTTTCTAATTTGGATGATCTGGGTGCGACCTGGTGAATTTACGCCAGCGCTTGAAGTATTAATTGCAGTTCTCGTAATTGCTTGTCCATGTGCACTTGGATTAGCAACGCCAACATCTATTATGGCGGGCTCTGGGCGTGCTGCGGAATTTGGTGTTTTGTTTAAAGGTGGGGAGCATTTAGAGCAAACGCAAAGCATTGATACAGTAGTTGTTGATAAAACAGGTACAGTAACACACGGCAAACCTGTATTAACGGATATCGTACTGGCGGCAAATCAGGACGAAACTCGATTTTTATCGTTAATCGGCGCAGCGGAGAAGCAATCGGAGCATCCGTTAGCAGAAGCAATTGTTCAAGGAATTACTGATCGTGGTATTGACCTAGGGGATGTTCAATTTTTTGAAGCAATACCAGGTTACGGTGTGCAAGCGACTGTCTCTGGTCAAGGAGTTGTCATCGGTACGCGTAAATTGATGCAACAATATGGTATTCACATTGATGATATTCTACCGATAATGGAGCAATTAGAGGAAAACGGTAAAACGGCTATGTTAGCTGCGATTAACAATCAGTATGCCGGACTAGTAGCAGTTGCTGATACAGTGAAAGCTACTTCAAAAGAAGCGGTAAGTCGTCTACAAGAGATGGGCATTACGGTCATTATGATGACTGGTGATAATGAACGTACAGCACAAGCTATTGGTGCAGAAGTTGGTGTGAATCGTGTGATTGCAGAAGTACTTCCGGAAGGCAAAGCGAATGAAGTGAAAAAACTGCAAGCTACAGGTAAAAAAGTGGCGATGGTTGGTGATGGCATTAATGATGCACCAGCACTTGCAACGGCTACTATTGGGATGGCGATTGGTACCGGTACAGACGTTGCGATGGAAGCGGCCGATATTACATTGATTCGTGGCGATTTAAACAGTATCGCGGATGCTATCATCATGAGTCGTAAAACAATGCGCAACATTAAGCAAAACTTATTCTGGGCATTTGCTTACAATACATTAGGTATTCCAATTGCCGCAATTGGTTTACTGGCTCCTTGGGTAGCGGGTGCAGCGATGGCATTTAGTTCAGTGTCTGTTGTTTTAAATGCACTACGTTTACAGCGAGTGAAATTATAGAGATTACGATAGATCCACTTCGGTGGGTCTATTTTTTTTGGACGCCTATTTTATAGAGAAATAGTTTGATTCTGTTTTTCATTTTCGCACTATGATACAATGAAAAGCACTGAATATAAAAACCTCTTGGACGAGGTAATTGATGATAGAATCCATAGAACATGAAGGAGGAGCTTCTGGTGACGGTTCCATTTGTTACGGTAGAAGGTCCGATTGGTGTTGGTAAAACCTCTTTATCTAAAGAGATTGCAGCAACATTTAATTACCATCTATTAAAAGAAATAGTAGACGAAAACCCTTTTTTAAATAAGTTTTATGAAAACATTGAGGAATGGAGCTTCCAAACGGAAATGTTCTTCCTATGTAATCGCTATAAACAATTGTCGGATATAAAAAGTTTCCGTCTAACACATGATAAACCTGTTGTAGCAGACTACCACATTTTTAAAAATTTAATATTTGCTAAGCGTACATTGGCATCAACTGAGTATGATAAATACGAGGAAATATATAAAATATTAACGAAAGATATGCCTGTACCTAATGTAGTTGTTTATTTACATGCCAGTGTTGATACATTGATGAAACGTATTGCGATGCGTGGTCGCGAATTTGAAAAAATGATTTCACGGGATTACATGGAGCAATTAGTGGCAGATTATCATTCTTTTATCGAGCATTTTGAGACTATGCATCCCGATATTCCTGTTATTCGATTTAATGGTGATCAGCTTGATTTCGTAAAACATCCAAAAGATTTGAAATTTGTTTTACAAACAATAAAGGACACGTTACAACAAAGGAGCTTGCAACAATGAATTTGAGAGAGAAATACGATATTCCTCCACAAACGGTCATTACAATCGCTGGTACGGTTGGTGTAGGAAAGTCAACAATGACAAAGGCGTTGGCAGAGGCGCTAAATTTCCGTACATCGTTTGAAAAAGTGGATACAAATCCATATTTAGATAAATTTTATGAGGACTTTGAAAAATGGAGCTTTCATTTACAGGTGTATTTTTTAGCTGAACGTTTTAAAGAGCAGAAGCGAATCTTTGAATATGGCGGTGGGTTTATTCAAGATCGCTCAATCTATGAAGATACAGGAATTTTTGCTAAGATGCACTATGATAAAGGTACAATGAGCCCAACGGATTACGAGACGTATACAAATTTATTTGATGCTATGGTAATGACACCCTATTTCCCGCACCCAGATTTACTGGTTTATTTAGAAGGACCAATTGATTCTGTTATTGGACGAATTCAAGAGCGTGGTCGTGCGATGGAGCAGCAAACACCGAATGATTATTGGATTGAAATGCATGACCGCTATGAAAACTGGATCAATAATTTTAATTCATGCCCGGTTCTACGTTTAGATATAAATGATTATGATTTATTAAAAAATCCTGAAGCAATTGAATCAATTGTTAGCCGCATCAGTCATATGCTAAAACAAACAAGTCATTTACGTAAATAGGAAGTTCATGAAGCTCTGGCTGAAAGCAAAGTGACGGACAGAAAAGCGTAATTGAAGAAAATAAATGATCAAAAGACGTGAGACAATATGTAACCTATTGTATCACGTCTTTTGAATAGGGGGGATTACTATAAGAATAGCGGTGTATTGCGGTTCTGGCTTAGGCATAAGCACGATTTTTGCAGAGAAGGCAGCCGAATTAGGGACTGTTTTAGCTCAGAATAGTCATGGTGTCGTTTATGGTGGTTCGAAAACAGGATTAATGGGAAAAGTGGCAGATGCCGTATTAGAAGCTGGCGGTGAGGTTATTGGCGTGATGCCAACTCATTTACAGAAGCGGGAAATAGCACATGCCTCGTTAACAGAGATTCATTTTGTTGAGTCAATGCATGTACGTAAAGCCAAAATGGTAGAGTTAGCAGATGCTTTTATTGCCTTACCGGGTGGTGGGGGAACAATGGATGAATATTTTGAAGTGTTTACGTGGGCACAAATTGGCTTACATGAAAAGCCCGTAATTTTATATAATGTGAATGGTTTTTATGATGCGCTTTTGCAATTATTTAAGAAAATGCTCGAAGAAGGTTTTATACGAACTGAACAAAAAGCACTTATTCGCGTAGCTACCACATCGGAGGAAGTATTACATTTATTAAAAGAGCATAAGTAACTTTTTGTCCAAAAAAGAATCCATTTTGAAAAAGATTGATCAAAATGGATTCTTTTTCATTTAAGCTAATGGCATATAAATTGCCTGTTTGCCCTGTTGTTAAGAAAATGCAATTATTACATAATTGATTTTAAATTTACTAAATCTTCTGAAATACATTGAAATAGTAGATGACTTTTATTTACAATAATTGTGTAAGAATTTCATAAATCATAATAGGGGTGTTATAGATGACAAAGGTGGAAGTAAGTTTTGAGCATTTACCTACGACTGCAGTTTCAGATGCGACAGGAGGACATACGAATTTACGTAGTGACATTAAACCGTTAGCAGATCATTTTAAAATTGCTGGTCGTGCGGTAACAGTACGCTTACCGGATGGTGAAAATGGGGCAGTATTGGAAGCCATTCGAGCTGCTAGCGAAGGAGATATTTTAGTAATTGACGCTAAAGGGAATACCAATCGTGCAGTTGCTGGTGATTTTGTTCTTTCGTTGGCGAAGGGTATAGGTATACAGGGCTTTGTCGTTGATGGTGTGATTCGTGATTTGGCTGCTATTCAAGAATTAGACTTCCCAGTGTTTTCACTTGGCACAACGGTAGCAGCTGGTCATAAAAATGGCGGTGGCGAAGTAAATGTTCCAATTGCTATAGGGGGCGTTTCGGTTTGTCCTGGTGATTATATTATTGGAGATGTGGACGGAGTTGTGGTCGTACCACATGAAGATGCAGAGCGTATTGTGGCAGCTGCCGAGGCAAAGCTTGAAAAAGATGATATGCGCGCACAAGAGGCACATGCAAATGGAAAAGAATCTATTATCGCTTATTTAGATAAAGTTTTAACACCTTCAATCTAAAGATGAATAAAAAATCCTCACGATGCCATCTATACATCGTGAGGATTTTTTAATTTTTATGCTAAATTTTCATTATCTTTAAAGTAAGTTTTCATTTTTTCTGCATCGAAACGGCCTTCCCATTTCGCCATTACTAATGACGCAAGTGAGTTACCAATTACGTTAACAACTGTACGTCCCATATCTAGAATACGATCGATACCGGCGATGAATGCTAAACCTTCAATTGGAATGCCGACAGTACCTAGAGTTGCTAGAAGTACAACGAAGGATACTCCTGGAACACCTGCAATCCCTTTAGATGTAACCATTAATACAAGCATTAACGTAATTTGTTCACCAATACTTAGGTGAATACCGTACATTTGAGCAATAAATAATGCAGCAATAGCTTGGTATAGTGTAGAACCATCTAAGTTAAAGGAGTAACCGGTTGGAATAACAAAGGATACGATATCCTTCGGAGCGCCTAGTTTCTCCATTTTCATCATAATTCGCGGTAACACAGCTTCAGAACTTGCTGTAGAGAACGCTAAAATCAGCTCATCTTTTAGTACTTTAATTAGGAAGAAGATACTGATACCTGTAAATCTGGCCACAAGACCAAGAACGACAAAGATAAAGAATAACATTGTTGCATAAACAAGTATTGCGAGTTTACCGAGTGGTATTAGTGAAGCGAATCCATATTTGGAAACGGTTACACCGATTAAACCAAATACCCCAAGCGGAGCGAATTTCATTACAAGATTCGTTACCCAGAACATAGCATCTGCTACACCTTGGAAGAAGTCTAATACTGGTTTACCTCGATCGCCAATGGCAGCTACTCCTAAACCAAAAATAACTGAGAAGAAAATGATCGCAAGCATATTACCTTCAGACATTGCCTGAACGATATTTGTCGGTACAATGCTTACAATAATATCAAATGGTCCTTCATGCTGCACTTCTTCTGTAGTTGCAACGTATTTCGAAATATCTCCTTGAGAGAGCTCGTTCATGTTTAGACCCGCGCCAGGTTGGAATAAGTTTGCGGAAAGTAAACCAATTACAATTGCTACTGTTGTAATAACTTCAAAGTAAATAAGTGATTTTCCGCCTAATCGTCCAAGCTGTTTCATGTCTCCAGTGCCAGCAACACCAACGATTAAAGTCGAAATAATAATCGGTACAACAATCATTTTAATTAGATGAAGGAAAATATCACCTAGAGGTTGTAAATATGTTTCAATTTTGGGGTTTCCATAAAAGATACCACCAATAATAATCCCTAAAATCAAACCGATTAAAATTTGAGTGGCTAAACTGATTCTAAATTTCTTCTTCAAAACCTTAGTACCTCCTAATATTAAAATTTTTAGGACTTGCCTTACTTTAATAATACGGAGGACTTATGGAATCCGACGGAATCCGAGAAAATTAATTTACTTTAGTTAAAATGTCTGAATATAATACCTGAATAAACTTCTTGATATTAACTTTTGCTTTACGATTTCCGTGATCTTCAATCTGACTCATAAGCTGACGAATTTCTTTAAAGTCAAAGTATCGGGGTGCATAATATTCAAATTCGGAGTTTGTATAATCCACGACACCCAGATTGGCGAGATTTATCATAGCTGCTAATATAGTACGACGCACACGCTGTTCAATGGCTTTACTTTCCTTCAAGATTTCATCTGGTGTAGCCTTTGTGACAGCTGCAATTTCCTCATAAAGTTCCTTTAATGGCGGAAGCGGTGCAATTTTGTGCTGATGAGCAAGTAATGTCTCAATGATCGCAATAATATCTTCGCTTCCAATCTCACCAACGATACCCATATCATTTAAGATGGTTTGAATATGATCGCGTGACGTTGCTTTATGATTTATTTGTTCACTTAGGTCAATATTTGTAAGTGATTGGCGAATAATAAGCAATGAGTTTTTTAGGCGAAATTGTTCAGTTGTTTTACGTAAAACATTCTCAACCTCAATACGGTTGATAGGTTTATGAATAAAGAAATCTATACCTTGCTCATATGCCTCACCTACCATTTCCTTATTCACCACCTGAGAAATCATAACAAATTGTCCCTCGAAGCGATTTTGAATAAGGTGCTCGACTGTAGCTATTCCATCGAGCTTAGGCATAAGTAAGTCAATCAACACAAATTCTGGCTGTGTCATTAAAATTTGTGGAATGGCATCCTCACCATTGCGTGCTTCACCAATAACGGTACCTAAGCCACTTTCTTCAATAATTTGTTTTAACATGACCCGACTTGCACGATCATCATCTACAATAAAATACCTCATTTAAGTCTCTCCCGTTTGAATAGTTTGCGTAGGAACTGCAATTTTAAACATCGTGTTTTGAGCATTTGATTCAACGGATATTGAGCCATTTAATTTATTTACTAATTCAACAACATGTGAAAGCCCAATACCTGTTGCTGCGACACCTTCTACATTGTATTTTGTTGTGTATCCAGGTTCAAAAATAATAGAAAGATTACTTTGCGGGATACCCTTTCCATTATCACATACTGTTATTACAGTATCATCCTGTTGCTGTTGAATGGCAATAGAAATGATGCCTTGATCTTCAATTGCTTCTATAGCATTGGCTGTTAAATTATTTAAAAGTGCAAGCAATGCAATATGTTCTTTCGTTTGAAAATCACTTTCAATAGTTAATTGAAAGTCGATTTCTTTCCCAAGAAAATTAGCGTACTTACTGTTGCCGTCTTCGATATAATGTAATAATTCTGACAATCTAAGGGAGCCATAGCTCTTTTCACCAACAATTTTAGAAATACCTGCATAAATACGTTGCGAATCCTTCTTCACTTCATGAATTTCCTGGGCAATATGGAGTGCCTGTAAACTTTCTGCACGATAACCTAGTGATTTTAATTGTCGATATAATTCAAATCCACTGGCTGTAATTGCTTCTATGTGGTTCATCGATTTTTTTAAATATAGTGTCTCAACATATAAATCTGAGCCGATCGTAAGCATTTCCTGAACACGTTTTTTTTGCTCAGCAATTAAAATGGAACTAAAAATACCGACAACAAAGAAACTGCGTAAAAAAGCAACTGCTAATAGTATAAGTAAATCATGAAGGAATAAAAAAGTATAAGAATTTATAAAAAAACGAAATAGTTGTTCCACTAAATTACTGAATACTTCACTAAACGAAACTAGTAGTCCAAGCAATAGTGGTTTTTCTCTATATTGATGAATATTTAGAATTTGTAAGCATATTGCAAATAATATATAAAATGCAGCAGCCGGTAAATGTATTTGTAAACTATCGACTAATGGAACATCATGAAAAGAGTAATTAATGATAATTCGAAAAATGGTTGTCACGATACTTGTAGCAAACCCAGCCAAAATGATTGGTGTAGGTCTAAGTAGCGTGCATAAAAAGAAAATAATACTTCCTAATCCGAAACGAAAAGGCGTATCAGCGAAAGGTATTATTTTAATCTCACTACCGATAGCGGTTAACAGAGCGATTATAAAAATCCAAGTGAGGGGGGCACGGGGTATGTAAAACTTCGAGTGCATAAAAAATCCTCCCTAATCAATATTAACGAGCAATATGCTAAAAGAGCTCGTTTAAATGTTTGAAATAAAGGTAATTGTACCACTCCTTTTGATGTTTCGTTGGGGTGAAACACGATTTAGAAACAAAAGCGCATTTGCCTAGATGAAATACAATAAAAAAATACCACAACCTAAGTGGAAGTGGCATCTATTAAAGGTTACATACAATTTTAAAGCAAAAAAAAACGGCTACATTCGTAGTCGGAATTTTAAAACTGGAGGAGGTAGAGGGATTCGAACCCCCGCGCGGTGTTACCCGCCTGTCGGTTTTCAAGACCGATCCCTTCAGCCAGACTTGGGTATACCTCCATGTTGTTTTGTTGCATTGTCTTATCGACAAGATTTAATTTATCACATTATATATTAAACGTCAACATGATTTTTATATTTTTTTATTAATTTCTTATTTTACAGTGCAGATAGAATATTCCATATAAATATTATGCGTATTAAGTTGCAATTTATGAAAACAGTCAGTATACTAGTTATTGCCGTGCTAGGTGGGAAGGTAGCGGTGTCCTGTAACTCGCAATCCGCTCTAGCGAGACTGAATTCCTTTTTCGAGGCTGTCCGTATTGTTTGGTCTGCCTTTTGCACGTAGTGTTGACGATTGGGTCCTGCGCAATGGATACCCATGAACCATGTCAGGTCCGGAAGGAAGCAGCATTAAGTGGTCTTATCCATGTGCCGCGGGGTTGCCTAATCTGAGCTAACGACAAGAGTAACGCTTATGTGCGGCTGTCGAAGAAAGGTGCACGGCATTAACTTGCCAATTCAAACGCATCCGTCTACAAAGGCGGATGCGTTTTTTTATGATTTTTTTAATTTTTGTTGGGACGGAAGGTCAATCGTTAGAATGTATAAGGAAGCTACAAATGGCACAAGGTTGCCGATAGGAGCCTGAAGCATCAGCCTTACTATAGGGAATGAAAGAGAATTGTCCCGAAATTTACAGAAAAACGATGACACTATTTTATAAATAATGAGGCAAATGCTATAATAGAACTATTCTATATAATGAAGAAGAGGAGAGGAAACCATTGACGTATCAAGCATTTTATCGTGTGTATCGACCGCAATCATTCCGAGAAATGTCTGGCCAAGCACATGTCAAAAGAACGCTACAAAATGCTCTCCTAGCGAATAAAACAACGCATGCTTATTTATTTTCCGGCCCGCGTGGTACCGGGAAAACAAGTACAGCTAAAATTTTTGCAAAGGCATTAAATTGTGAGCATGCACCATCAAACGAGCCTTGTAATGAATGTGCTACTTGTTTAAGTATTACAGAAGGTTCTCACCCAGATGTTATTGAATTTGATGCGGCGTCTAATTCACGCGTTGAAGAAATTCGTGACATCATTGAGAAAGTTCGATTTGCTCCTGCAAGTAGCAGATATAAAGTGTATATCATCGATGAAGTGCATATGCTTTCTACAAGTGCTTTCAACGCCCTTTTAAAGACGTTAGAAGAACCACCATCTCATGCCGTATTTATTTTAGCAACGACAGAGCCTCATAAATTGCCCGCAACGATTATTTCAAGATGTCAGCGCTTTGATTTCAAACGTCTTTCAACCAATGATATTATTGAGCGCATGAAAGTTGTATTAGAAGACATTGAGTTGCCATTTGAGGAACAGGGTTTAAAGGTAATCGCACAATCAGCAGCAGGTGGTATGCGAGATGCTTTAAGCTTATTAGATCAGGTTGTATCCTTCAGCGGAGAAAAGTTGAAGCTTGAAGATACATTACTTGTGACAGGTTCTATTAGTCAGGAAATTTTCTATGAATTAGCAGAAGCTCTAAAAGTAAAAGATGTCGCACAAATGCTTGCGTTATTAGAACAGCTTATCGCGGACGGCAAAGATCCTCTTCGACTTTCAGAGGACTTGATTACATTTTTCCGGGATTTATTACTACTGCAAACAAGTGAAGATCTGGCCGAATTATTAGAACTAGTATCACCCGAGGAGCGAGTATTTACTTTAGCGCATGACTTTGCACCGGATTTGTTATATGGCTACATTGATATTTTAGCGAAAACGCAGCAAGAAATGCGATTCTCCCATCATACAAAGATTTACTTAGAAACGGCATTACTTAAAATGGTGCAGTTTTCCGGAGGTTCAGTTGGTCAAACTACCACTTCGGGTGAGGTAGCTATGAGCCCTGAGCTCGCTCAAAAAGTCGTGGCACTCGAGCAGATGGTGCAGCAACTATCAGCCCAATTACAAGCGGGTGCTTCTGTACAAACGACGCAAACGCCAAAAGAGCAACGTCCACGAGCTAAAAGTCCAAACGGCTATAAAGCACCAACAGGTCGTATTCAAGAGATACTAAAAGATGCTACAAAGCAAGATGTACAACGCATCAAATCGGTTTGGGCACAGGCGTTAAGCCAAATGCAAAAATCTCAGTCAGCTCTTTTAGCAGAAGCTGAACCTGTTGCGGCATCATCAAGTGCTTTTGTGTTAAAATTCAAGTATGATATTCATTGTCAAATGGTTGCTGATAATCAATCCTTAAAAGCTCAGTTCACACAATTAATTGCAGGGCAAACTGGTACTATGTACGAAATGCTTTGTACGCCTGAAGAGGCTTGGTTAAAATTACGTGAAGAGTTTATTCGTGATCACGGCTTACAGCAACAGAAAAATTCTCAGAGTGAAACCGATCATGAAGTGGAATTATTGGATTCACCTCCGGCAGAAATGTCAGAAGGGCCGTTTATCGACGATGCTCAACCGCTTGCCTCACAAGATCCACTTGTGACGGAAGCAGAAAAGCTGTTTGGTAAAGATTTTATTGAAATTGTAGAAGATTAATCATTTAGGAGGAATATGTTTATGCGTGGAATGGGAAATATGCAAGGTATGATGAAAAAAATGCAAAAAATGCAAAAGGAAATGATGGAAGCTCAAGAGGCTTTAAACGCAGAGCAATTTGAAGGTGCAGCTGGTGGCGGCATGGTTAAAGTAACTGTAACTGGTCAACGCGAAGTCATAGAAGTAAATCTTGATCCTTCAGTAGTAGATCCAGAAGATATCGAAATGCTACAAGATTTAATCGTTATTGCTACAAATGAAGCATTGAAAAAAGTAGATGAAAAAACGAATTCAACAATGGGCAAATTCACTCAAGGGATGAACCTTCCGTTCTAGGAGGTAAATAAATGTACTACCCAGAACCAATATCGAAACTGATTGATAGTTTTATGAAATTGCCAGGTATCGGGCCGAAAACCGCGGCTCGGCTGGCGTTTTTTGTGTTAACAATGAAAGAGGATGACGTTTTATCCTTTTCAAAGGCATTAATAGATGCTAAACGAAATTTAAGCTACTGCTCCGTATGCGGCAACATAACTGATGTAGATCCATGTCATATCTGTACAGACAAACAAAGAGATCATTCTGTAATTTGCGTTGTCCAAGATACAAAAGATGTCATTGCGATGGAAAAAATGCGCGATTTTAATGGTATGTATCATGTGTTACAGGGAGCTATTTCACCTATGGATGGTGTTGGTCCAGAAGATATTAATGTCGCTTCCCTACTAGTTCGTTTGCAAGACGAGGCTGTTCAAGAGCTTATTTTAGCTACGAATTCAACTATTGAGGGCGAGGCAACAGCAATGTATATTTCTCGTCTGGTGAAGCCATCCGGCATTCGAACAACACGAATCGCTCACGGACTACCAGTAGGTGGAGATTTAGAATATGCAGATGAAGTAACCTTATCGAAGGCAATGGAAGGTCGCCGAGAATTGTGAGTGAGGGATTAATATGTTCTTCCGAAGTAAGGGAAAATTAAAAAAAGAATTCGATGACAAGCTTGTAAATCTTATAAAAGAAACAAAAGAGGATTTACAGCAGGCGAAGATAATTGAAGAACTACTAGATGACTATGATTTAGAAGTAATTGCTCAACGAAAAGCATCGGAGAGTATACATTTCTATCTATTCAAGGAAGCTAGAATTCGGAGAGTATTAATTAAATAATAGGTTTCAACTTATTCCAGCGGATATCCTAACATTCGTTGGAATAGGGGAACTCAGGCTAAAAACCTCGCATCCTGTGAAAATGCCTGAGTGCGAGCATCGTTATTGGGCCTAAGTACAAAGGCAGAATCCAGAAGCGACAGCTACAAATGTTTTCCGTAGCGAAAGCAAAGCGTCTGCTATAAGTTGCCGAGGCATAATTGATATTCATAGAAGTAAAATAGGAAACATAAACTTTCATAATTATATCGTTAAGGGGGAAACCATATGTCGTGGTTAGTAATTATGAGCTTTTGTGTACCTGTAGTGCTTCTTTTTCTTTATATAATAATAAGACATGCCAAGATGGGTAAAATATTAGAAGGAATGTCTGTGTTTTGGTTTAGATTTGCATTTGCCTTTCTACTATTATTTATTATTCACTTAGGTTTAGGTTATGCAGGCTATAATGTACCGATTAATCTATTTTCAGTATTCGCAATTGCAATATTGGGTATTCCAGGTGTGCTAGGAATAACTGCTTTAGTATATTTTTTATAAAATGCTTGCAAAACAAAAATATTGTGATATAGTAATAAGAGTCGTTAAGATAACCGTTGGAAAACAAATGAGTTTGAAATTAAATAATTTAATTGTTGACAATGAGTGATCGACATGATATTATATAAGAGTTGCTGTTGAGAAAACAGTGACGAAATGAACCTTGAAAACTGAACAAGCAAAACGTAATCAATAAAGTTTTTAGTAGCTAACTTTGAGTTAGTGAACAAAACAAAATTTTGGACATCAAACATGATGCCAGCAAAACAATTTGAGCTAATCAAATTTCTTTTTATGGAGAGTTTGATCCTGGCT
>NZ_JALIRS010000028.1 GCF_023337795.1 Lysinibacillus sp. BPa_S21
GACGAATACTAATCGATCGAGGACTTAACCAAAACGTTTGAAACATTCAATGCACCGTTTATCCAGTTTTGAAAGAATAATTCTTTCAATTAAATATGTCTAGTGATGATGGCAAAGAGGTCACACCCGTTCCCATACCGAACACGGAAGTTAAGCTCTTTAGCGCCGATGGTAGTTGGGGGCTTCCCCCTGTGAGAGTAGGACGTCGCTAGGCAATTTAGACAGTCAGCTGTATGCTGGCTGTTTTTTTTATGAAAAACCTTAATAATTGATCAATAATTCCACAAAATTTGCCTAAAATAAGACGAGCTTAACTAATATTTATTCTAAATGCAGAAGAAAGATAAAAGGCTATATTTTTCACAGTATAAAAAGGGGAGAAAAAACTATCAAGGTTATCACTCCGAAAAGTCTGAATTGTCTTTCTTTTATAAGTTTCTTGACAGTAGCTTAGCACGTTGTTAATCTTACAATTAATATTCTTTTAACTATAGGAGGACGTTACGAAAATGTGGGAAACTAAATTTGCCAAAGAAGGTTTAACTTTTGATGATGTATTATTAGTACCAGCGCATTCAGAAGTATTACCGAAAGATGTTGATCTATCAGTTCAACTAACACCGAAGATTAAATTAAATATTCCAATGGTCAGCGCAGGCATGGATACAGTTACAGAATCTAAAATGGCAATTGCTATGGCACGTCAAGGTGGTATCGGTATTATCCATAAGAACATGTCAATCGATGAGCAAGCTGAGCAAGTAGAAAAAGTAAAACGTTCTGAAAATGGCGTTATTACAAACCCATTCTTCTTAACTCCGACTCACCAAGTTTTCGATGCAGAGCATCTAATGGGTAAATACCGAATTTCGGGTGTACCAATTGTTGATAGTATGGAAAGCCAAAAACTAGTAGGGATTATTACAAACCGTGACTTACGTTTTATTTCTGACTATTCTTTAAAAATTGACGATGTTATGACAAAAGAAGATTTAATTACAGCTCCTGTTGGAACGACTTTAGAGGATGCTGAAAAGATTCTTCAACAATATAAAATCGAAAAGCTACCAATTGTAGATGAAGAAGGTAAATTAACTGGATTAATTACAATTAAGGATATCGAAAAGGTAATTGAGTTCCCTAACGCTGCAAAAGACGTTCATGGTCGTTTATTAGTAGGGGCAGCAGTTGGTGTTTCAAAAGATACAATGATCCGTATTGAAAAGCTTGTTGAAGCACAAGTGGATATCGTAGTCATCGATACAGCTCACGGTCATTCTGAGGGCGTATTACAAACAATTCGCTCTATCCGTGAATCTTATCCAGAGCTTGAAATTATCGCTGGTAACGTGGCAACAGCTGAAGGTGCACGCGCATTATTTGAGGCTGGTGCAGATGTAGTGAAAGTTGGTATTGGACCAGGATCTATTTGTACTACTCGTGTCGTAGCTGGTGTAGGTGTACCACAAATTACAGCTGTTTACGATTGTGCAACAGTTGCACGTGAGCTTGGTAAAGCAATTATTGCTGATGGAGGCATTAAATACTCTGGCGACATCGTTAAAGCTCTAGCAGCAGGTGGTAACGTTGTAATGCTTGGTTCACTTCTTGCAGGTACTTCTGAATCTCCAGGTGAAACTGAAATTTTCCAAGGTCGTCGTTTCAAAGTTTACCGTGGTATGGGTTCAATTGGAGCTATGGAAAAAGGTTCAAAAGATCGTTACTTCCAAGAAGATGCGAAAAAATTAGTTCCAGAAGGTATTGAAGGTCGTCTTCCATACAAAGGGCCTTTATCAGATACTATTTATCAACTAATCGGTGGTGTTCGTGCCGGTATGGGGTATTGTGGTTCAGCAAACCTTGAGTTCTTACGTGAACATGCTCAATTTGTTCGTATGACAGGTGCAGGTCTACGTGAATCTCATCCACATGATGTTCAAATCACAAAAGAATCACCAAACTATTCGATGTAATATATTACTAGCAACTTTTATGCTCTCGAATCGTCTACAAAGATGACACGAGAGCATTTTTTTATGATAGAGAGTACGCACGGAACTTACTATATATGATAAAATGTCGAGGACAAGATTATTTTTTGGAGGGCTTTAAAGGTGAAAAAGACAATGAGCACTGTCATTCGCTTACTCCTAATTCCTGTTTTGTTATTTAGTGTTTTAGCAGGTATTCCAGCGAAGGCAAATGCAGAAACAGATTTAGGACTACACGTGGATGCTGCAATTTTAATTGATGCAGATTCAGGAAAAATTTTATATGAACAAAATGCAGATACTTCATTAGGTATTGCAAGTATGACAAAAATGATGACTGAATACCTGCTATTGGATGCAATTGAAGCAGGTACGGTTAAGTGGGATCAAGAGTATCACGTAACGGATTATACGTATAAAATGTCTCAAAACCGTGCATTAAGTAACGTACCATTGCGTAGAGATGGGACTTACAAAATTAAAGAATTATATGAGGCAATGGCAATTTACTCTGCAAATGCTGCAACGGCGGCTATAGCAGAAACAATTGCAGGTACTGAAACTGAGTTTCTAAAGCTAATGAATAAAAAAGCAGAAGAGCTTGGTCTTAAAGGTTATAAATTTGTGAATTCTACAGGTCTTAATAATTCAGACTTGTTTGGTATGCAGCCAGCTGGTACAGGAGTAAATGATGAAAACGTAATGCCTGCTAAATCTGTAGCTAAATTAGCATATCATTTACTAAAAGATCATCCAGACGTATTAAAAACGTCTAAAATTGCAAAGAAGAAGTTCCGTGAAGGTACAGATGATAGTATCGACATGATAAACTGGAACGCTATGTTGCCGGGATTAGCGTACAAATATGAGGGCGTTGACGGATTAAAAACAGGTACAACAGACTTTGCTGGACATTGCTTTACAGGTACAGCAGAGCGCAATGGTACACGTTTAATTTCTGTAGTTATGAAGGCAGTAGGAGAGGATCCAAAAAAAGCGCGCTTCGATGAAACAGCTAAATTGTTAAACTATGGTTTCTCACAATTCTCGAAACAAGAAATTGTCCCTGCGAACTATAAGTTTAAAGATCAAGAAACAGTAAAAGTTACGAAAGGTAAAGAAAAGAAAGTAGCGATTGCTGTTAAAGAACCAGTTTCATTTATGGTTAAGTCATCTGAGAAAGATTTATATAAACCTAAGCTGGTATTAGACAAAAAGAGTCTTGAAGCAGAGGTTAAGAAGGATACAGTTGTCGGGAAGGTAGTTATCGAGCGCTCAGAGGGCACAGATTACGGTTTTATTGACGGTAAGGACCTTAAAGCTAATGTTGTTACAACAGAGGCTGTAGAGCGTGCTGGAGGTATCTCATTATTCTTCCAAGGTATTGGTAGCTTCTTTGGAAACTTATGGAGTGGCATTACTGACTTTGTTGGTGGCTTATTCTAATAATCACTATAAAGAACACGTAGATGTTGTTTAAAACATCGCGTGTTCTTTTTCACATTTTTACGCTTTACTGCATACGCTATTAGGCGAAAGGATGTGGCTAAATGTGTGGCATTACAGGATGGGCTAGCTTTCAAAAAGATTTAAGAAAAAGTAATGAAGTTCTAAAATTAATGACAAAAACGTTAAATAATCGAGGGCCTGATGATGAAAATATTTGGTGTAGTGAGCATATTGCATTTGGCCATCGTCGGCTGGCTGTCATAGATTTAATCGGTGGTAAGCAACCGATGAAAAAAGTTCATGATGGTGTAAACTATGTCATTACATATAATGGCGAGCTTTATAATACAGAAGAATTAAGAAAAGAGCTTCAAAATCGAGGGCATGTTTTTACAACCCATTCAGATACGGAAGTATTATTAACGGCCTATATTGAATGGAAAGAGCAGTGTGTTGATTTTTTAAATGGAATTTTCGCTTTTGGTATATGGGATGAACGATCACAATCTCTTTTTTTATGTCGGGACCGACTAGGTGTAAAACCTTTGTTTTATACAGAACAACAAGACGGCTTACTCTTTGCTTCCGAAGTGAAAGCAATATTAGCTCATCCATTGATTAAAGCGACCGTTAATACGGAAGGGTTAGCAAATATTATGGCTGTAGGACCATCTAGAACGCCCGGAAAATCACTTTTTCAAAATATTAGCGAACTACGTCCAGGATATGCGATGCGTTTCTCTAGGGAGGGCATACGAGTTTGGCAGTATTGGCAGTTACAGAGTATACGTCATGAAGAATCATTAGAAGAAACGATCGATCATGTCCGCTTTTTACTCACGGACGCTATTGAACGGCAGCTTGTTTCAGATGTACCAATCTGTACATTTCTTTCAGGCGGATTAGATTCCAGCATTATTACAGGAATTGCAGCAAGCATGTTCCAGCAACAAAATAAAGGTAAACTGCATACGTATTCTATAGACTACGAGGATAACGAACGTTTTTTTAATCCACATGCATTTCAAACATCCACAGACACTTATTGGATTCAAAAAATGACAGATACCTTTAGTACAACACACCATGCTGAGGAAATTTCGCAACAACAATTAATCGATTTCTTAATAGAATCTGTCATCGTTAGAGATTCACCAGGGATGGCAGATGTCGATTCATCGTTATTATGGTTTTGTAAAGAAGTTAAAAAGGACTTTACCGTTGCACTATCAGGTGAATGTGCTGATGAAATTTTCGGGGGTTATCCATGGTTTACAGAAACGACTACAGGTTTTCCTTGGATTCGTTCACTGTCTGAAAGATCAACGATGTTGCAAGAGCGATGGCGTAAGAAATTAAAAGTTGAATCATATGCACAACAGGCTTATTCACAAACAATTGCTGAAGTACCCTATCTTGATGGGGAAAGTATTGAAGAAGTGAGACAACGTGAAATGTTTTATTTGAATATGGTCTGGTTTATGCAAACATTGCTAGAACGAAAAGATCGTATGAGCATGGGGGCGAGCCTTGAAGTTCGTGTACCATTTGCAGATCATCGTCTTGTAGAATATGCATGGAATATTCCTTGGGAAATGAAAAATTTAGGCGGAATAGAAAAGGGTTTGCTTCGTAAGGCAATGCAACATTTATTGCCAGAAGAAGTTTTATATCGGAAAAAGAATCCGTACCCTAAAACCTATCACCCAGTCTATACAGTCGGTGTCCAAAAGTGGCTAAGAGAGATAATGGAGAACAAAAATTCAATTCTTCATGAGTTATTTGAACGACAGAAGCTAATAGAGTTAATTGAATCGGGTGGCAGTTCTTTCAAAGTTCCTTGGTACGGACAATTAATGGCAGGTCCACAGCTGTTAGCCTATCTGGGCCAAATCCATACATGGTTTGAGCTGTATAATATTCAGCTAATTGAATCGTAATATCAATTTCTCCTTGCTGCATTTGGCCGCTGCCGCTTCGCTTTCGTACTTGGTGAAATTGCTGATATATAGAAACACCAATCAATCCTTTAACGTGAGGTTGATTGGTGTTTTTTCTTTATATCCCAACAGTTCATAAGCTTTTTGATAGAAGTTTCAATTTCACCTTCAGGTAAACCACCGAAACCTAGTAAAAATTGAGCTTGTGAAGGTGTTGTGTGATCTAGGCGATAATCAGATAATGGATAAATTCTGATTCCTGCATTGGAGGCAAGCTGCTGTAAATGTTTTTCAGACAAAGTATGCTGTACATTGAGTAAAATATGCATTCCTGCTTGCTCACCAGTAATGTTAATTTGATTAGAATAGTTTTCTAAAATAGAAGTAAGCTTTTCATGCTTTTTTCGATAAATTTTCCTCATGCGATTTAAATGCTTGGCAAAATGACCGTCACGCATAAAATTTGCTACGATATGTTGATCGAAACGAGGTACTGTTGATGAATAGTAGTTAAATACATCATTATAAGTTGCCAGTAGTTTTGGTGGAAGTACAAAATAAGCAACGCGCAAGGACGGCATTAATGATTTAGTAAATGTACTCATATAAATCACTTTGTCATTTCGATCTAATGCATGAAGCGCAGGAATTGGTTTTCCAGTATAACGAAATTCTGAATCATAATCATCTTCAATGATATATCGAGAGGAGCTTTGTGCAGCCCAATTTAAAGCCTGTGCACGTCTTGTAGCAGATAATACTGCTCCTGTAGGGAATTGATGTGATGGCGTGATATAAACAACGTCAGCGCTAGTTTTTTCGAGCTCATGGATGACAATTCCTTCATCATCGACTGCAATTGGATAGACTTTCCTTTTATGCTGGGAAAACATACGATGAATAGCTGAATACCCTGGGTTTTCAAGCGCAAAGCAAGTATCATCACCAAAGAGACGTAAAATCATTGGTAGAAGCTGCTCTGTTCCTGAGCCGATGACAATTTGCTCGGGGCTACAAATAACCCCGCGTGATTGAAATAAATAATTAGCAATCTCCGTTCGTAAAGATAGTTCTCCTTGAGGCTCACCTGTTAATAATAATTCCTTTGAGGCATCATCAAAGAGTTCTTTCGCATATTTCCGCCATGTTTGAAATGGAAAGGCATCAATATCGATAGAACCTGGATTAAAATCTATTTTGTAAGATTTTTTCTTAGGTTGCTCGTGTAAAGAAAGTATTGTGTCCTGCTGAATATATGGAAGCTCGTCAATTTCCTCTACAAAATAACCGACACGGGATTTAGACATAATATAGCCTTCAGCAAGTAACTGTGCATAGGCAATTTCAATAGTTGTTTGAGAAATATTCAAAAAATCGGCTAATTTTCTTTTTGATGGTAATTTTTCTCCTACTGCAATTTTCTTTGTAATAATAGCTTCTTTAATGCCGCTATAAAGCTGGTCATAGAGCGGTTTTTCACCATTTTTTTCTAGTTGGAATAATAGCATGTCCATGTTCATTCCTCTTTCTGACCTTATGGTTATTTTGTAAACTGGATATTTTTATATGGTCAATTTCGATTATACTAAATTTCATCATAAAGGTGGAGGTTAGAAATCATGAAACAAACAGGTACAGAATTAGTAAAGCGTGGGATGGCAGAAATGCAAAAGGGTGGCGTCATTATGGATGTTATTAATGCAGAACAGGCGAAAATTGCGGAAGCGGCTGGAGCTGTAGCTGTCATGGCGTTAGAACGAGTACCATCAGACATTCGCAAGGCGGGTGGTGTTGCACGTATGGCTGATCCTCGTATTGTAGAGGAGGTTATGGGGGCTGTATCTATACCTGTAATGGCAAAAGCACGTATTGGACATATTGTAGAAGCCAGAGTGCTAGAAGCGATGGGTGTTGATTATATTGATGAAAGTGAAGTATTAACTCCGGCAGATGAAGAGTTTCATTTATTAAAAAGTGATTATACAGTGCCCTTTGTTTGTGGGTGTCGTGATTTAGGAGAAGCTGCTCGACGCATTGGTGAGGGAGCTTCCATGCTACGAACTAAAGGGGAACCGGGGACGGGTAATATCGTAGAGGCGGTTCGCCATATTCGTAAAGTGAATGCGCAAGTACGTAAGGTAGTTGGTATGACAGAGGATGAATTAATGACAGAGGCTAAATTGCTTGGTGCTCCATTCGAATTATTAAGAGAAATTAAGCATCTTGGCCGTTTACCAGTCGTGAATTTTGCAGCAGGTGGAGTTGCTACGCCAGCAGATGCAGCATTAATGATGGAGCTGGGGGCTGACGGTGTATTTGTTGGTTCTGGTATTTTTAAATCAGAAAACCCAGAGAAATTTGCTCGTGCAATTGTTGAAGCTACTACGCATTATAAGGACTACAAGTTAATTGCAGAAATTTCAAAGGAGCTAGGTGTTCCGATGAAAGGCATCGATATTGCACAGCTTAGTCAAAATGAGCGTATGCAAGAGCGAGGCTGGTAAGATGAAGCGAATCGGTGTTTTAGCATTACAGGGAGCGGTGCGAGAGCATGTGCAAATGCTAGAGTCTCTCGGATGTGAAGCTGTCTTAGTAAAACAAAAATCTGATTTAGAGAAGCTTGATGGACTTGTCTTGCCTGGTGGAGAAAGCACAACGATGCGCAAATTGCTGAATCGATACGAGCTATTAGAGCCAATTCGCACACTTGCAAAGCAAGGTTTACCGATGTTTGGAACATGTGCAGGATTGATTTTACTAGCAAAGGAATTAGTGGATTATGAATCACATTTAGCTGTAATGGATGTGGTAGTTGCACGAAATTCTTATGGACGTCAGGTAGATAGCTTTGAAGTAAAGCTCGATATACCTAAAATAGGTCCTGCCATTCCGGCTGTCTTTATACGCGCGCCACATATTGTTTCTGTAGGTGAAGGTGTTGAAGTATTAGCAGAGCATGACGGGAAAATCGTGTTAGCAAAAGACAATCATTTATTAGGCTGTTCATTCCATCCTGAATTAACGGCAGACGCACGTATTCTTGAATATTTTGTATCTTTTATGGTATGACTTGCAAAATCTCATTTCATATAGTACAGTATGGATAAAATTTAAATAACTGAACACGATGATGGGAAGTAGTAGCAAGCACGTTTTTTTTAGAGAGTCAGCGGGTGGTGGAAGCTGATAAAAGCACTTGTGAATCCGTCCTGGAGTTGCGCAGTCGAAGTGAATGAAGTAGGCTGTCGCCGGCTGAAATGCCGTTATGAAATAAGTGGATTAGACAAATTGTCTAGTCAATTAGGGTGGCAACGCGGGTAGCTCTCGTCCCTTTATGGGGATGAGGGCTTTTTTGTGTTTCCACTAACTATTTTCCCATCATTAAGAATCTACTGGAGGTATGACGATGTTAGATATTAAACGCGTGCGCGACAATTTCGCGGAAATTAAAGAAATGTTATTAACA
>NZ_JALIRS010000029.1 GCF_023337795.1 Lysinibacillus sp. BPa_S21
CCGTTGGTCAAGTGGTTAAGACACCGCCCTTTCACGGCGGTAACACGGGTTCGAATCCCGTACGGGTCATACTAAAAAGCAGTAGATGGTATTACATCTACTGCTTTTTTTGTATAAAAATAGCTTTTAAGATGCTAATCATTTTCTCTATACTAAATTGAACATCACAATATGTTCAAATAGAAGATTCTAGTACCTATTAAGAATAAAACGTCTACTATTTCTTGTAGACGTTTTATTCTTTAAACTCTTATTAGCATTCTTTCAAGTGAGCAACGTGCCTCTTCCGCAGTGTGAGCATCTACTTGAATACGATTATGTGGCTGCCCCTTGTCTATACGTTCTAAAGACCAAAGTAGATGGGGAAGGTCAATTCGATTCATTGTAAGACATGGACAGAAATTCTCATTTAAAGAGATAATCTGCTTATCAGGGTGCTGCTTGATCATACGATTCACAAGATTCATTTCAGTACCGATTGCCCATGCTGAACCACTCGGTGCCTTATTAATCGTATCGATAATGTATTTTGTAGAACCTGCATCATCTGCAGCGGCAACAACTTCACGATTACATTCAGGATGAACAATGATACGCATATTTGGATGTGCTTTACGTATAATTTCTGTATGTCGAACTGTAAAACCTTCGTGTACAGAGCAGTGTCCCTTCCATAAAATGACTTGAATGTTTTCTGGGTATTGATCTGTCTCAAGCGTATTTGTATGGGGATTCCAAACGGCCATATTTTCAAGCGGTATTCCTAAATCGTAGGCAGTATTTCTACCTAAATGTTGATCTGGTAAAAAGAAAATACGTGACTTTTGCGTAAATGCCCATTTAACCATTTCTTTAGCATTGGACGATGTTACGCAGGCTCCACCATGTCGCCCAGTAAATGCTTTTATGGCAGCAGTAGAATTGACATATGTTAGAGGGATCATAGTATCGCCAAAGAGTTCCTGTAATATCGGCCATGCTCGTTCTGTTTGATAAATATCGGCCATATCTGCCATTGAACAGCCGGCGCGCATATCAGGTAAGTAAACATGCTGCTGTTCAGTTGTAAGCATATCAGCTGTTTCAGCCATAAAATGTACGCCACAAAATACTATATGTTCAGCTTCCTTATTTGCTGCTGATAATTGAGCAAGCTGTAAGGAATCCCCTGTCGCATCTGCAAATTGAATCACTTCATCTTTTTGATAATGATGTCCAGGGATGAAGAGCTTACGACCTAATTTCTTTTTAATTGCTAAAATGCGAGATTCCATGTCATTTTTAGATAATGCACGATAATGCTCTGGTAGTAGTGACGTTTGTTGTAATAAACTAGTGATGGACAATGGAATTAGCTCCTTTCGTTTGTACAAGTGCACTAATATCAAAGGCTTTGACTGAATGTGTTAGCGCTCCAAGTGAAATCCATTGAATACCTGTTTCAGCATAGGCATTTAAATTATGAAGCGAAATGCCGCCTGAAGCTTCTGTAGCAATATGTGGGGGAACCGCTGAAAGCCATTCACGTATTTCTTCAGGGCTACGATTATCGAACATAATGATATCTGCACCGGCTGCAATTGCTTCATCTAGGTGTTTTTTTGTCTCAATTTCAACTTCGATTTTAATGGTGTGACCGATTTTTTCACGGGCTACCTGTACTGCCTTAGTTATACTTCCAGCAAAGGCAATATGATTATCCTTTAGCATTATCGCATCATATAACCCATTGCGATGGTTATAGGCACCTCCGATTCTAACTGCATATTTATCTAACATACGCATTCCAGGCATTGTTTTGCGCGTATCGCATATTTTCGCATTAGTACCGGCTGTTTCTCGCACTGCTAAATTTGTAGCTGTGGCAATAGCAGACATACGCTGAATAAGATTCAAAATTACACGTTCCCCTATTAATAACTTTTGAAGAGGTCCTTGAATAACAGCAAGAACATCACCATCCTGTACTTTATCACCATCCTTTTTATAGAGGATAATATCCATTGATCGATCAAGGAGAAGAAATCCATGTTTTATGATAGGAGCTCCGCAAAAAATGCCGCTTTCTTTCGCATAAAAAGAAAAAGATCCCTGTTGATCTGGAGAAAATATAAATTCACTCGATAAATCTCCATCGCCTATATCCTCATTAAAAAATAGCTTTAGCATTTCCTCGAGTTTGATGACATTCATATAATGAATTCCTCACTTTCATCTGTCCTTGTTGAAAAATGATCCAGCGGTTTACCCACTGATTTTCATTTTGTGGTTTATCTATGCGAATATGTGCTCCGCGTGTTTCTGTTCGTGTAATGGCTGCGTGTGCCATTAATGTAGCGACAGTATGCATCATGTAAAGTTCAAGTTCCTGTTGATTCAAACCATCTAGACGAACATGAAGAAGTTCTTGCATTGAGGGCAATTGTTGTACGAAGTGTTGCATATCGATAGGATTTCGCACAATCCCTAATGCGTGTGAGATCATATGCTGTAATTGTTTTTTGGTAAATAATAATGGCATTGTTTGTTGTTGATGTTTGTCATCAATCAAGAAATTATTTTGTTTACAACCTGTGTGAATAATGTATTGGGCTGTTCTTTGTCCAAACGTAATTCCTTCTAAAAGGGAGTTGCTAGCTAAACGATTGGCACCATGAACCCCTGTACAAGCAACTTCTCCAATTGCATATAGATTAGGGATAGACGTTCTTCCTTTATCATCAGCTACAACACCACCCATTAAGAAATGGCTACCTGGTGCTACAGGAATTAATTGATCTTGTAAATTAACATTATTGTCATAGCAAAGCACAGCAATTGTAGGGAACTTTTTTTCAAAGTGTTCAATATTTGAAATATCAATAAATGTTTCCTGCCCAGCTGCACGTTTATTAAATAATGCATGTGCAGTAACATGGCGCGGTGCTAAGTCCAATTGTTCATGTATGCCTTTCATTATGGGTTGACGCAGTGCATCGACAAACCTTCCACCGGCGCCTCGTACAGCTTCAGAGACTAATCCTTTGGCCTGCCCTCCACACCAAAGTAAGCTCGGATGAAATTGCATAAATTCCATATCACTGATGGCAGCTCCTGCGCGATATGCTAAAGCAATACCATCTCCAGTATTCGTAGCAAAGTTTGACGTAGAAGTATAAATAGCACCAGCACCGCCTGTCGCGAGGATGACATGATGGGCAAGGTATCGCTTCGTTCCATGCGCTCCTTTCGTTAGAACGCCTACACAAGCTCCAGCTTTATTCAATAAAAGCTCGTAAGCCATTTCATAGCAATTCACAACGGTATTCGATGTAAGTTGATTGAGTAAAAAATCTATCATTACTTGGCCAGTACGATCACCACCTGCATGTAAAATACGGTGATAACTATGGGCACCCTCTAAGCCTAGAGCCGGGGCTCCATCAACTTGTCGATCAACTGGAAAGCCCTCATTTAATAAATCACGCATAACTTCTGTGCCGTTTTTTATCAGTATTTCAACATTCCTTTTTTCATGATGATATTCACCAGCAGTCAACGTATCAGCAATGTGAAACTTTGGATGATCTTCTTGACTTGTAACGGTAGCAATACCGCCTTGAGCACGATATGAACTACTCATTTTAACTGAACATTTTGTCACTATCTGAACTTGAAAATGCCCTTCGAGTAGCCGAGCAGTCTGTAGTGCAGCAATGCCGCTACCAATAATAAGTACATCTGTCATTACATCCATACATATACCTTCTTTACAGTTGTCTTGACACATATCTTTACATAAAATAAAAGAGAAAACAAGACCTTGATGAACTAGAAAGGAAGAATAAGATGATTTATCTGGATTACGCTGCAACCTCTCCAATGACTCCCGAAGCTCTCAAAGCATATTGTGAAGTTGCCAATCAGCATTATGGAAATAGTGCAAGCTTACATGATCTAGGAGGACAAGCATATTACTTTGTTGAACAGGCGAGAGCTACTGTAGCAAAATTTCTTGGAGTAAATAGTGATGGTGTAATTTTTACTGGAAGCGGAACTGAGGGCAATTTAATTTCGATTTTGTCATTAGCTTTAGCGTCAAATAAAGGAATGCATATTATTTCATCACAAGCTGAACACACATCTGTACATGCGGCTTTAAATACACTTGAAAAAATGGGTTTTGTGGTCACAAAGTTACCTTTACAGAAAGATGGTTGTATACATGTAGAGCAACTAAAAGAAGCGATAAAGGAAGATACGGCTTTAATCACTATTCAACATGTAAATTCAGAGATAGGCTCTATTCAACCTATTGAAGAAATTGCCGAGATAGCAAAACAATCCAATATTCTCTTGCATGTCGATTGTGTACAGTCTTTTTGTAAACTCCCATTAAAACAGCAAGTAGATGCTATGACTGTTTCGGCTCATAAAATAAGTGGGCCAAAGGGATGTGGAGCTATATATATTAATCCTAAGCTCTGTGTTCCTGCATTAGTATCAGGTGTCACGCATGAACAAGGGCTAAGGGGAGGAACACTAGATACCCCGGCTATTGTTGCTTTTGCTACGGCTGTTGAAAATTATCAATATGAGCGTCAGCATTATGAGGCCTTACGTCGATACTTTAAGTCAAAATTACCTGAAACGTGTCAGATAATTGAGAGTGAGAAGCAATTGCCTAATATTTGTGGGGTATTGATGAAAAGAGTAGAGGGGCAATACGTTTTGTTAAAATTAAATGAGGTGGGGATATGTATTTCTACAGGAAGTGCCTGCGATATTCATAGTGAATCTGGTACGAAGGCTATTTTATCAATGGGTTATTCTACAGAAGCGGCTCGTCAATTTTTTCGGATATCTTTTGGTCCAGCAACAACATTAGAGGAAATTGATCGATTACAAATGGCACTTTCCGCAATTTAACTTCGTTCAGTAGGAGGAACTTAGTTTAAAAACGTGTGTTGTCATTCATGTAGGCTTAAGCACAAAGTTGATTTCGGACTTTCACAGGTTATTTAATGTAGTAAAGGATAAGATAAAAAGTGAAAACTTATGATAAAATAATATTGAAATGATAAATTAACAGGTATGTTCCTAATCTATAAAAGGATTTTTTATACCCATTTTTTGTAGCTGATTGGAGCTAAGAGCTACCCAATACTTCTGTAGCAGAACAAAGATGCCCAAAGAAAAAGTGCTTGGTTTTGATGTCTGAATGTAGGAAGAAGTAGCTTGTAGCGAAAATCAGCGTCTTTTTTTAAAAGTAAAATGGAGTAAAAATAGCTAATCAACCTATTAGATAAATTAATTGTTTTCTTTTAATTAAACAATTGTTATAATAAATAGCAGAGCGATAATCTCTCGTACATAACAAAAATATCTCCAAAAAGTAATAATTTCTTTTTTTTTATAAAAAAGTGTTGCACAATGTGAGGAAACGTTATACAATAATTCTTGTCTTGAAGGACAGGTAATAAAAACTTCAAAACGAAATACATAAGGTTTTCAAATACGAAGTATATCGAAAACTGTTAATATTCTAGTGATGATGGCAAAGAGGTCACACCCGTTCCCATACCGAACACGGAAGTTAAGCTCTTTAGCGCCGATGGTAGTTGGGGGCTTCCCCCTGTGAGAGTAGGACGTCGCTAGGCATACTACCCAGGAGGATTAGCTCAGCTGGGAGAGCACCTGCCTTACAAGCAGGGGGTCGGCGGTTCGAGCCCGTCATCCTCCACCATTTGCCGGTGTAGCTCAGTTGGTAGAGCAACTGACTTGTAATCAGTAGGTCGTGGGTTCGACTCCTATCGCCGGCACCA
>NZ_JALIRS010000002.1 GCF_023337795.1 Lysinibacillus sp. BPa_S21
AGATAAAACATTTGTTGCTGTCGCTTCGCTTTCGCACAGATAAAACATTTGTTGCTGTCGCTTCGCTTTCGCACAGAAAACATCCGCTGCGCTCCAATCAACTTTATACTACATTTTAACAAATGGCATCCCAAACTTTTGGTGATGAGTCTAATAAATTCATAAATTCTCCAGTACAATTGCTACTTACTTCATAACCGAATTAATCATTTTAGTAATATTAAAACCATTTCGGTATAAATATGAGTAATCCGATTATAGCACTGAATATCGCAAATACAAGTACTGCGCCTGCTGCAAGATCTTTAGCCTGCTTTGCCAGAGGATGGATAGTTGGTGAAGCTAAATCTACTACTCGTTCAATTGCTGTATTTATCATTTCAAATACAAACATTAGTGCTATTAATAACAACACAATATACCACTCTAAACGTGATAAATCCGAAAAATAGCCAGCAATCAAAACTATTCCCGCACTTAGCAAGTGGGATATAAAATTTTGCTCAGTACAGGCTGTAAAAATTCCTTTAAAGGCATACCCAAAAGAGCGTACAAATTTGCGACCATTCATTTATTCTCGTCCTAAGCCGAAAGATTGTAAAATCTCATCCTGCTTACCGAACATGACCTTTTCATCTTCTGGCACCATATGATCATAGCCAAGTAGGTGTAAGAAACCGTGGACCGCTAAAAAGCCTAATTCTCGCTCAAACGTATGTCCATATTCCTGTGCCTGTTCTTTTGTACGATCTGTTGAAATAATAATATCTCCTAACACACGAGGCATCCCCTCAAATGTTACTTCCATTTCTCCCTCACCTAATTCCTCGAGAGCAAACGAGATAACATCTGTTGGTTGATCCTTGTCACGATATTCTCGGTTTATTTCTTGAATCGTTTCATTTGTAACAAACGTCACTGACACTTCTGTTTCCGGCTCAATCTTCTCCTGTTGCGCAGCATGCTGTAAAAGCTTTTCAACAAGCTCCATATGCTCAGCAGCCACTTCATTTGTTTCATCTGTAAAATCAATTGTTAAAATCATAGATCGATCCTCCTACTTATCTGCCTTTGGATATTCAATTCGTGAGTGGAAAATTCCATTCAACGTTTCACAAAGTACTCGCTCTATACATTTTAACTCTTTTATTGAAATATCGCATTCATCAAACTGATTGTCTTGTACTCGATCATCAATAATTGCTCGTACCAACTTTTGAATTTTTTCTGCATTCGGTTCCTTCATCGATCGAACCGCTGCCTCAACGCTATCTGCAACACTAATAACTGCTGCTTCCTTCGTCTGTGGTTTCGGACCTGGATATCTATACGTTGTATCATCTAAACATTTTCCTTCTTCCTTCGCTTTAAAGTAGAAGTATTTTAATAGACTAGATCCGTGATGCTGCAAGGCAATATCGATAATTTCCTGTGGCATCTTATAGCGTTTTAGCATTTCAGCCCCATCAGTTGTATGTGCGATTATAATTTCCGCGCTTTTTTCTGGAGGCAATGAATCATGTGGATTAATACCAGACATTTGATTCTCGATGAAAAAGGCAGGCCGCTTCGTTTTGCCAATATCATGATAATAGCATCCTACACGCGCCAGTAATCCATCCGCTCCAATTTCCTCACACGCTGCCTCCGCTAAATTTGCCACCATTACACTATGATGATATGTTCCAGGAGCCTCCACTAGTAATTTTTTTAGTAATGGATGGTTTGGATTCGATAATTCAATTAAACGCACCGAAGACAATATACTAAATGCTGATTCAAAGAATGGTAATAGCCCCATAGTAAGAGCCCCTGATAATAAAGCCGATATCATTGCCGCTATAAAGTAAAACACTAGCTCTTGCATGCCATAGAAAGATTGTGTCATGAGTAAATAAAATGCGATAAACGCCATATTTACTAATCCTATAACCCCTACAGCCTGTAAAATATGCGAACGTTTTTCCATACTACGCAAGAAGAATAAGCTCGCAAAGCCGCCAAAAATTATATACAGTGTAATTTCCATCTGCATGACAGAGGAGTAACCCTCTTGAAAAATAACACCTGCAGATGCCGCTGTCATAACCGTAATTAGTACTGCAACACGATCATCCGCTAATAGCCGTGTAAGCAGTGTAGCCAAAGCTGTTGGGAAAAGGAAGGCAACCGTAACATCGAAACCACCTGAAACTAAGCTTATAAATTTCATCAACAGGATGGATAAACAATAAACAATTACTGTTACCAATAAGGCATTTCGTTTTTTATGCTCATCTATATCCCAACGTTCAAATAAAACAAACATGAACGTCATTTCCAGAAGGATTAAAATAATCAGCCCTGCAATCGGTTTCATCGATGCCTTATTACTCACCATACCAAGAAGCTCTAATTGACGAAACGCCTCATTATCAATAATTTGACCTTCCTGTACGATGACTTGCCCTTGAAGAATTCGAGTTGGTTCGACCGATTCCTTCGCTTGTGCTTTTCGAATTTTCGTTTGTTCTTCGTTTACGGTCTCATTTTCAATAATACTCGTCCGTCCTATTAAAACTATCGTATTAAATATTTTATCTGGATAGCCTCGTTGTCCACGAATTTTTGTCTCAAATTCATTTTGATCCGCAAATACATTTTCTGACCGAATGGATTTTTGTAAATAATCCTGAACAGATTTTGATAGTTGCGTACTTGTTCTTTTTAAATCTGCTTCACTTTGTAGTAATAAACCTTCTAGCTGCGAATCAGTAAAAATAATTGGCATTTGCTCTGAATCTATGGATTCAAACTTTTTGCGGAGCTGCCCTACTTGGTCGGCAATCGGAATAGGTTCTTTACTGCCCTCAACATCTGCCTTTACTTCAAGAACATAGTCAAATAAAGAAGTGACAATCGCAGCTCGCTGTTTAGCAACATCCGCAGAAAATTGATAAACTGGCGCGACCGCACTTACTGCTTTTTCTCGTTCCTGTTGCGTTTTATAAGTATCTTCTACAGTTTTCGTAGATCGTACTGTTTCAGGAGCTAGTTGTAATGGTTTAAAATCATATGTAACACCTTTAACATTGCCATACATAAAAGCAAATTGTAGAGCTCCTGTTAAGATGAGAACGACAATTAAAAAGTAGCGGAAGCCAATAAGTTCTGTAAATTTTTTTAATTGTTTCTCCATCTGGCACCTCCTCTATCTACCTACTATCATACCAATTCAACATACATTTTTCTCGATAAATGTATAAGAAAGCAAAAAAACAGCTATACAAATCGTACAGCTGTCACAAATTTTTCCATTTTCCAAGCATTTTCACGTTTGTTAAATTTTATATTGCTTGCATCTGTTGGTGCAAACTTCAAAGCCAGTTGCACCTGCCGCTTCACTTTCGGTGCAGAATTTGAAAAACCGTTGCACCTGCCGCTTCGCTTTCGGTGCAGACTTCGAAACCCGTTGCACCTGCCACTACGTTTCACTACGCTTTCGGTGCAAACTTTAAAACCCGTTGCACCTGTCGCTACGTTTCACTGCGCTTTCGGTGCAGACTTTAGAATTGCGCTCTGCGCAATTCTAAAGTTGCTGTTCTTCGTAGGCTTTGATGATTTTTGCTACGATTGGGTGACGTACTACATCGCCTTGCTCTAAAATTTGGAAGTGTATTGATTTTACATACTTTAGTGTACGTTCTGCTACGATTAACCCAGATTCCGTATTTTTAGGTAGGTCGATTTGTGTTTTGTCGCCTGTAATGACCATCTTTGAGCCAAAACCTAGTCGCGTTAAAAACATCTTCATTTGCTGATGCGTCGTATTTTGAGCCTCATCTAAAATAACAAAGGCGTCGTCTAATGTACGACCGCGCATATATGCCAATGGTGCAATTTCGATTGTTCCTCGTTCAATTAGTCTTTGCGTTTGTTCTGTCCCGTAAATATCGTTTAAAGCGTCATAAAGAGGGCGTAAATAAGGGTCTACCTTTTCCTTCAAATCCCCCGGAAGAAAGCCTAGAGACTCCCCTGCTTCTACTGCAGGGCGTGTTAAAATAATACGCTTAACGTGCCCATTTTTTAGCGCCTGTGTTGCCATGACTACCGCTAAATACGTTTTCCCAGTACCAGCTGGACCGATACCAAAAACAACGTCTTTATGACGGATTGCTTGTATGTATTCTCGTTGACCAATTGTTTTTGCACGAATAGGCTTCCCTTTTGTCGTGCGTGCTATTTCTTCATCATAAAGTTCTGCAAAATATTCAATTGTTCCTTTTTGTGTCATTTCAATAGCAGTTGCTACATCACGCTGATCAATATTAATTCCTTTACGAATGACCTTTAAAAGAGCTTGTAAAAGGAATGTTGCTTGTTCCTTTGCATCCTCTTCACCAGCAAGCTGAATCTGTTCACCACGTGTAATAATATGGACTTTTAGAGCTTCTTCGATTAATTTCATATTTGCATCGGAAATTCCGAGTAGCATAACCGCTTCGTTGGGATTATCCACTTGTAATACAGTTAAATGTTCTGACATAATCATTCTCCTTGTAGGCCTTGTATTGGACTGGCAATGTTTTCATTGACTAAAAATAGAACTTTCCCTTCAACTGTACCATTCCCCCACTTTACCTGTAAAAGGTTTTCTTTTTTAATAACCGTTTTCGCAGGTAATGAACGTAATACCTTTTCATGAAGTAATGGTATGAGCAATGAATCTATTTTAGATTCATCTAGCTCTACTTGCATTTTTTTAGTGTACTGCTCCTCAACAATTGAAACATATGGGTCGAGCCAGCTAGGTAAATCTTTCTTTTGCACATAGTCAACTTTTTCTTTGTCTTTGTCTTGATGAATGCCTTTCACTAATACACGCCATTGCTTCTGTTGTAGCGTTTCCATCGTTAGTTTTGTTGGAATTTTAAACGAGCATTCGAGCCAATAATCAGCGTAGACCTCTCCCTTTGCCCCAACAAAGACTTGATCTTCACCACTTTCAATTACGCCACTTACCAGAACATCACCCTCGTAAGCCGTATCGTTGACTGAAATTTTCCGTTCTCCATTTTGAATATTAAAGTGAGTAATTACACCACTTTTGGTTGCTACTAAATGCGTCGCTAGTTTTTCACTCGTTTGTTTAGTTTGTTTCGGAGACTCCTGAGGCCGTAAAGTTACACGTCCACCATACTTTTCAATATGCACCCACGAAAGATCTCGATGTCCTTCTAATAATTTCTGACGAATGACAGCATCTGAGGGTAGGTCCTTTTTAGAAATGGGTGTTTCTAATTGAAATGTATCTTCAAATGTCTTGCCAACACGTTCCTCTAATTCTGGCGTTGCCGCTTCAATATCAATACGCCAAATAATCTGTGCACAAAGCATTGGTATTAATATCATCAACGCTAAACCAAGCACAGTCCAAAGCTGCGCTCGAAAAACTTGAAGCTCATCTGCATAATAGACAGCCATTTTAAGTCGGTAACGACTACGTACACGGCGAATCTTTGGTAGATAATGCATCGTTGTTTCAAAAGCAACCTCTTGCTCACGAAAAACAATCCGCTTTAATGGCACATGTTGTGCATGCAATGCTTGAATAAAAGGATGAACATTTTCATGACGCTTTATACGTATGATAATTGGCCGATTATTCCACATTATCGCTCACACCCATATCCTTTGTGATTTTCATATGAATCTCCTGTAAATCTTCCACAGAAAGATGAAGCATTTCATCTTTTAGCGCATTAATTTCCACTGATTTTCCACGCACAGTAATATGATAATCCGCATATATAAAAGAGCATGATGAAGCATCAGCATGTAGAAAACGATATGGGCCAATGATTTTTAATGTTTCATATTGTAATAATTCAAGTAGTGGCGTTAATTGAAATAGTTTTCTCATAAAAAATGCCTCCTTCTTCGGCAATATATGCATCGAAAAAGGAGGACATGCTAGTTATTTTCTTTTTGCTTTTGGAGGACCCAAAACTTCTGCCATTACAACAGCTTGCATGATTGATTTTTTTGATTTTGGTAATTGAAAAGCCGATTGCGATTCAGCCACTTCCGCAACTTTTTTCCCAGCTGCCAAACGGCCAATACTTTCTCTATTCGAAGTACGACCCATCTTCTCAGTCGGTACTAAAGAGGGAGCTACATAGCTCGGTGTTTTTTCAATTACTGTTTTTTCGACATTTTTTTTCGGCTCTTCGAATTGGGGCTGTTCATTTTCCCATTCACCTAAAAATCCACGTGCAAAATCCTCAAAACTCTGTGGTTTAGATTGTTGCTGTTGCGTCACCTCCGCTTTTTTTATAACAGGAGGCTCCACTTGTGAATCCTTGTTAAAAGGAGGCATCGGTTTTTGTTCTTTCTTTTTTGATTTACCGAAAATAGAGCTGACTATGGCAATTATCACAAATATAATTAATTGTTCCATTTATTAGTACCGCTCCTTTCAGTTTTTTATTGGTTAGATTCATTAGTTTCTGATTTATCTGAGCCTACTTTAGAAATGGAGTCTCGCATCGCTGTATCTGCTTGAATGTTGCGGTAGTTCATGTAATCCATAATACCAAGATTTCCAGAACGTAGAGCTTCTGCCATCGCCTGTGGAACTTCAGCCTCTGCTTCCACTACTTTTGCCTTCATCTCTTGTACGCGTGCAATCATTTCTTGTTCGTTCGCTACAGCCATTGCACGACGTTCTTCAGCCTTCGCTTGGGCAATGTTTTTATCAGCCTGCGCTTGTTCAATTTGTAATTCAGCACCGATGTTTTTGCCGATATCAACGTCTGCAATATCGATCGATAAGATTTCAAATGCTGTACCAGAATCTAAGCCTTTTGCTAGGACAGTTTGAGAAATCATATCAGGATTTTCAAGAACTTCTGTATGACTAGAAGCGCTACCAATTGTAGAGACAATCCCCTCACCTACACGGGCAATAACTGTTTCTTCACCAGCACCGCCGACTAGACGCTCAATGTTTGCACGCACAGTAATACGTGCCTTCGCTTTAACTTCAATCCCGTTCATAGCAACACCAGCAATAAATGGTGTTTCAATAACTTTCGGGTTAACAGACATTTGTACTGCTTCTAATACATCACGACCAGCTAAGTCAATTGCTGCACAACGTTCAAATGTTAACTCAATGTTTGCACGGTGGGCTGCGATTAACGCATTGACAACACGGTCCACATTACCACCTGCTAAATAGTGACTTTCTAGTTGATTGATCGTAACAGGTAAACCTGCTTTATGTGCCTTGATTAATGGGTTAACAATTCGTGATGGCACTACACGACGTAAACGCATACCGATTAATGTGAAAATACTAACGCGGACACCTGCAGCAAGTGCAGAAATCCACAGCGCCACTGGTACAAAGGTAAAGAATACAGCGACTACAATGAATAATAAGACAAGCCCTGCAATTGGACCTATTAAAGCTAAATCAAATCCCATTGACTATTCCTCCATCTCTTTTTCTGTTTGTCTCACAACAATACGTGAGCCCTCTACTTTAATAATCTCTACATGTTTCTCAGCGTCAACATAACCACCTTCCGATACTACATCAATGCGTTCATTACCTAATAGCATTGTACCGGCTGGACGAAGTGGTGTAATCGTTGTACCCACTTTCCCAAGCAGCTCTGTACGATTCACGTTGGAGACATAGCCCTCGTCCGTCGTTGTCGCATCCATCAAGACTAGCTTGTTTAAAACATGCAATTTTTTACCGAAAAATTTCATCAGGATCACCATTCCTATTATCGCTACAACAAGCGCAATGAAAATCGCTATTATCATTTGCATCATGTTCGCACCTGCCAGTATCAGACTTAGTAATATTAGCACACCACCCAAAATACCAACAATACCTCCGGGGACAAAAAATTCCGCAATCACAAGCGCTAAGCCTACAATAAATAAAAGTAATGTTTCATAACCTGCTAAGCCTGCTACCATATGACCGAAGAAAAATAATCCAAGTGCTGACAACCCCATTATACCTGGAACACCAAAACCTGGCGAATAAAGCTCAACTATAAGGCCCAAACTTGCAATCGACAATAAAATCGGAACGATAATCGGATTCGTAATAAAACGAGCAAGTTTTTCAGCAAAAGTAGGTTCAACTGGAACGATATCACTGCCATTTAATTGCGTTGCTTGTAAAAGTTCTTGGAAATTCGAAACAGTCCCATTAGAATAACCTACCTCTTCTGCCTCCGAAGCAGATAAAGTTAATAATTTCCCTTTTCCTGCTCGAAATTCTGGTAAATCTTCAGATGCATCAGCCATGGCTCGTGCATATTTCGGGTCGCGTTTTTCCTTCGATTCTGCAGCTGCTTCCATTTGCGCAACCCACGCACTATGAGCCTTTAAGTCTGCTGCATTTCCTGCTGAATCAATAACTGCAGCCGCCCCAATCGTTCCACTTGGCACCATATAGATTTCATCCGCATGTAAGGCTAAAAAAGCACCTGCAGAATGCGCATCTTTGTTAATATACGCAATCGTACGTATATCCGTTGCATCCATCAGCATAGCAATATCACCAGCTGCATTCACGAAACCGCCAGGCGTATGAATGTCTAAAATAATCGCCTCTGCATAGTTTTCTTCCGCCTCTTTAAAAGCTCGTTCTAAAAATGCGTGAAGTCCTCGTTCTACTTCATTATGAATAGGAATGTGGTAAACCTTACTACTCGCATAAGCTGACGTTAATGGAAACGCTAACAAAAATGTCATCCAAATAACTAATAAATAGCTGAGGATTCTCCATCTTCGCATCTTTTTCCCTCCCTTCTAACATGCTTCTCTCCTGTATATACGACTGACTATGCAAAAAGTTTCATAAATCCTAATAATTTTATTATTAGTGAATTTTTAATGTGTGTGGCTTTAAAATATAGTTTGTACAATTATTATATAACATAAAAGCCGAATGCATCTCAGGGATCACATTCGGCTTCTCCAATATGTACGTAAATATGAGCTTAAAGTAAAATACCTGAAATTAATCGACATGATTAATTCCAGGTATATCTTTGTCTGCTCAGTGAATCATACAATTGCGTGTTATGAACGTAGGGATTTTTAATGGGAAATTAAATTACCACTTACGTTTACGTGCAGCTTCTGATTTCTTTTTACGTTTTACGCTAGGTTTTTCGTAGAACTCGCGCTTTCTAACTTCTTGAATTGTACCACTTTTTGATACAGTACGTTTGAAGCGGCGAAGAGCATCTTCAAGCGATTCGTTTTTGCGAACGACAGTTTTTGACATCTCTCTTTCCCTCCCTCCGAACACACGTCAATACACAAGTAGGCAAATAACCAACTGTTGTGTACTAAAGAATTATAACGTATTGTCTAAAAATGGTCAATAGAAAGTATGCGATTTAATCTGATGAATTTTTAACTTTCATGACTTAAGAATTTTCAGCTTGCTTTTGGACAACAATAAATAAACATCATTTCGTCCAAAATGGCTTTGAAACACCCTCTAGAGGCTTTGCACCAACGTTACTGCCGCTTTGCTTTCGCACAGCTGAATGGCCACAGGACGTGACGTTCTTTGCAGCGGGTTGTTGGACTCCTGCCGAAATAAGTTAAAAAGAAAAGGCTCAATAGGAGAATAAAATGAAAACATTTAAAAATAAATTAAACCCTCCCAAAATACTTGTTCTGGGCTTTGCCGTGATCATATTAATCGGAACATTTTTCTTAACGCTCCCCGTTGCAACAGTCGATGGTAAAGGTCTTTCATTTTTAAATGCTTTATTTACTGCTACCTCCGCCACCTGTGTAACAGGACTGGTTGTTGTAGACACCGGTGATACATTTTCGATATTTGGAGAGTTAGTTATTCTTTTTCTTATCCAAATTGGCGGATTAGGCTTTATGACGTTTGCAACGTTTTTATTTTTACTATTAGGTAAAAAGATTTCTTTAAAAGAAAGACTTTTGTTAAAAGAAGCATTTAATAATGTTACAATTGCTGGTCTCATTAAATTGGTTAAAAGGATATTATTATTTACGGTACTAATTGAATGTATAGGTGGCATCATTTTATCTATTCGTTTTTCGTTCGATATGCCTGTAGGTAAAGCCTTTTATTTCGGATTTTTCCATGCGATATCAAATTTTAATAATGCGGGTTTTGATGTAATGGGTGGTTTTAAGAGCTTAACAGAATATGTAGATGATCCTTTCGTCGTATTAACTATTTGTGCATTAATTACGATTGGAGGCTTAGGGTTTATTGTTATAAATGAACTATTTGAATACCGCAGAACGAAACGACTTTCTGTGCACTCAAAAATTGTTATAACTACAACGCTTATTTTAACAGTCGGCTCGACGCTTTTAATATTCTTATTTGAATATGGTAATAGTAAAACCCTTGGACCACTATCTGAATGGGGCAAAATTCTTGGTTCATTATACCAAGCAGTAACACCAAGAACTGCTGGCTCCAATACCCTCCCCATTAGTGATTTAACACATTCAACATTGTTTTTAATAATATGGCTAATGTTCATCGGAGGAGGTTCTGGATCAACAGCTGGAGGTATAAAAATAACGACTTTCGCTGTTTTAGTTGCTACAATGTGGTCCCAATTAAAAGGGAAAGAAGACGTTGTGCTTTTTAGACGTAGAATTGTACACGAAACAATATTAAAAGCTTTAACAGTTACAATGTGCGGGATGATAATTGTCGTAGTAGTTACCATTGTCTTAAGTTTTATTGAACAACGACATAGTTTTATGATGTATTTATTCGAGGCTACTTCCGCATTTGGAACCGCTGGACTTTCCATGGGGCTAACCCCCGAGCTATCAACTGGCGGCCGTATTCTTATCATTTTAACAATGTTTGTAGGGAGATTAGGCCCTTTAACAATTGCTTTTGCCATTACAAATCGTCGGAAAACAGGGGCTTACCGACATCCAAAAGGAAAGATTATGATTGGATAATACGATAAGGAGGGGGAATACAATGACGATCAAGCAATACGCTGTCATAGGTCTTGGTAGGTTTGGAGTAAGTGTAGCCCGCAGATTGTATGAAGCTGGACACGAGGTATTAGGAATCGATATTAACGAGGAAAGAGTCGAAGATGCCGAACCTTATGTTACACATGCCGTTATCGCTGATACAACAGAAGAAAAAGCACTTAACTCCATAGGGATAAGAAATTTCGATTGTGTCATTGTCGCTATAGGTATAGACATGCAATCCAGTATTTTAACTGTCTCCTTATTAAAGGAGCTAGGTATCAAAAAAATAATTGCGAAGGCTCTTGGTAAAAGACATGGACAAGTTTTAGATAAAGTCGGCGCAGAGTGGGTTATTTACCCTGAACGAGATATGGGGGAACGTGTAGCCAATCAGCTACTTTCACCAAATATGCTAAATTACATTGAATTGTCAAAAGAGTACAGTATAGAGGAAATTATGATTCCTTCTAAAATGGCTGGTCAAAACCTAAGGGATTTAGACATTCGAGCTCATTATAATGTAAGTGTTATTGCCATAGTTCGAGATGGCAATATTACCATATTACCCTCACCAGATGAGATTATTAAGGAAAAGGAAATTTTAGTTATGATTGGTCATAGAAAAGATCTTACTGTATTTTCAAATATTGAGTAGAAAATGAAAATAGGCTGTATCAAAAAGGTATTTTCCCCTTGAAACAGCCTGCACCTAAGATGTTCTTTTTTAAAAGATTTTCTTGCTATCCCTATCGTCTTTTAAAATCTCTACTGCCTCTCTGAAACGTAGAGAATGGACAATTTCTCGTTCACGTAAAAATTTTAGGCTATCATTCAAATCAGTGTCATCAGATAAATCAATAATCCACTGATAGGTCGCTCGTGCTTTTTCTTCAGCTGCAATATCCTCATACAAATCAGCTATCGGATCCCCTTTAGCCTGAATATAAGTTGCTGTAAACGGTGCACCAGCCGCATTCTGATAAAATAATGCCCTGTCATGATTGACATAGTGTTCTCCAAGGCCTGCCTCTTTGATCATCTCTGGAGTGGCATCCTTCGTAAGTTTATAAACCATCGTAGCAATCATTTCTAAGTGAGAAAATTCCTCCGTTGCGATATCTGTTAACAAACCAACCACTTTATCGGGAATCGTATAGCGCTGATTCATATACCGAAGTGCTGCTGCTAATTCTCCATCTGCACCACCATACTGCTCAATTAAATACTTAGCAAGCATAGGGTTACATGTACTCACCCTTACTGGATACTGGAGCTTTTTTTCATAATACCACAAAAATAATTCCTCCTAGTTACTCATAATCAATTATGCCTAGGCATAATTGCGTCCACAATCGGCTTCGTTCCGGGGCAAAAAACCTCTTTCTGCGGCTATTTTGACGCCCGTTGAAAAGCAACTTAAGTTAGACTTGCCATGGCCAAGGTGTATCCACCCAATTAAAAGGATAATTTGAATAACTTCTCCCAAAATTCATAAGTGGTCCAAATTTCTGCTCAAATTCAACCTTTAGTCGCATACTTATTTCAGTGTTTTGATTAAATTGTTGAATGGCATCATAATCGTGAGGATGAGTGTCTAAATAAAGATTTAATTCCACTATTACAAAATCAATGGCTTGTATTTCTTCAAGCAGCTTATAAAATTCTGGTGGCATTTCTTTACTCATTCTTCACCCCTCCTTCTTGGGGATTTGGATAAGGACTAAATAATTGCGGCCATAATGTGCCAGATCTGAGAGCTTCTTGAGGGGTTTGAAATTGCGGTAGCCCAGGCGGTTGAAAACTCATATACAATTGGGGCGGTGTAGCAAAACTTTTAACCCTTATTGGTGGACAAGGATCGAATGGGCTAACAAAAGGCTTCCAATATTTATATTGCGTAAACATTGTATCCTCCCTTCTGTAATCAATTACATCAGTGGAGTATATGAGGTAGATAAATTTTTTATTCAGAACAGTGTTACGATCTGGAGGAAGTCACATAACCAGAGGCTCCGCTGCAAATCTATAGAACACAAAAAAGTAGCTCGCATTTTTAAAAACGCGAGCTGTGTGTTGTAGCTATTCATTTGAACCGTATTATCTTTAAAAAGTTACCCCAAGAAAATATCCTATAGAAATAAAAATAATGACCCATGTCAACGATCCAAAACAAGCGAAAGCAAGATACGTCCTAAACTTCATCTGAGTTATGCCAGACATGTAACTTGTTACATGTCTAATACCCGGGACATAATACCCTATAATTATTGTCCATGGCCCAAAACGATGAAACCATCGCTCAACCTTAGTAAATCGTTTATTATTGAGACCAATCCATTTTCCATACTTTAATATTATGGGTTTCCCTAATTTATTTCCCATAGCATAGCTAATTATCATTCCAATAGTTGAGCCAAGAAAGCTAAAGAAAATACTCAATACATAGTTCAAATGCCCCTCATGACACATAAATCCCACAAACGTCATCAAGATCTCATCGGGAATGGGTAAGCCTATAATCCCTAAAGACAAGAGTAAAAATATAGCAAGATATCCATACTGACCAATAAAACTGCTTATGAATTCCACGAAAAGTTTCTCCTTTGTTAATTCGTTACCTTTATCATCAAATATCATATATTCCCCCATTTTTCGCTTAAAAACACTGGAATGATTATTATAAACGAAGAGGAAATTAAGATTTAAAAATAGTAGTTTACGAATAATCAATTCGTTACATCTACCCATTCAATCCTAAAATAATCTATGTTATCGATGTTACTAATTTATGTAATAATTTGATGCACATCTATACACTAATCTTATACAGACAACAATAATCGGTCCAATAATCACATAAGAACTTTTTAGAAAGTATAGATTTTTACTTATCACCATAAAAATTATGATATTCCACCCAATACTTTTTTGCAATTACTCTTCATCATACATCATCTACTATGAGTTAAAAAGAGCGATAACAAATACAATAAATTATTAGGTTACATAATTGATTTAAATCAATAGGAAATTTATCAACTTGCTCAAATATTAAATTTGGGAATTAAAGCAGCTTTAAAATATGATTATTTAAGATACGGATTCATTTTAACGTGAAATTAAGATGAATTTCACGAAATGTATATTTTCTATCAATAGACTTCCAAAAAATACAAAAGTGAAAATAAAATGGGGCTAGTCCATAAGGAACAGCCCCGTAACATTTGCTATACATATTTAAAAGGGATGGATCACTATGGGTGCTCCCTTTTCTATGAATTAAATCATACTAAAAAGCGATAGCTTTATTTTTAACTACCGCTTTTACACATATGAAAAACGAGCTCTCAAACGATAGTTTTTTATTACCGATTGACAACAGTCTTTACGCTGGATTTTTCAAATTTCTCCAATCGATTATGCATCTATCTTTATAAAATAGGCAAAACAATTTGAAACTGAATCATTTCTGCTTCTTTTTTCACTTTTATCTCACCATTCATTGCATTAATAATCGTTTTTGATATATACAGTCCTAATCCTAGATGTCCCTTTTCGTTTACTTCTTCTTCTGTATAAAACCTTTCAAATATATTGTTTAAATTGTGATTATCTAGTTTTGCACCATCATTTTTAATCACTATTACAAATTGATCATTTCTAATTTCTACAGAAATGGAAAAATATTTTTCATAATAACGAAAAGCATTGCTCGTAAGATTTTGTAAGGCTCTATCAAATTGATAAATATCAATCCATATATTATGTTTATCACTATCGGGAACAGCATTAACAAACTCTGAAACTACACCTTTCATCGCACATTCCACTTCCATGTCGCTTAGAAAATCAACAGACCAACTATAACAGTTCACTTTTTGCGATGACAAAGATAAAGTATCTGGTGTTTCATAGCTCATACTTAAATGATTTGATAGTTTGGTTAATACGGCCACTTTGTTTTCGATTACTTTTAAATATTGTTGTTCTTCTTCTGGAGTAGAAACAATTCCATCTTGCAATGCTTCTATATAAGCCGAGATAGAAGCAAGCGGTGTTTTTAAATCATGTGAAATACTATCGATAAAGTTTTTGCGAGTCATTTCAAATTGCTCTTGCTGTTTCTGCTGTTCGTATAATGTACTTCTCATAGAATCAAAAACTGAAATAAAATCTCCCATTTCATCATTTGACCTATGTTCTATTTTTCGTGATAAATCACCAGCAGAAATAAACCTTGCTTCACTGCTTAAATATTTGATAGGTTTGATGATTTTCTTTTTTACATACAGTATCGTATAAATGGAGAGTAGCACAAAAGGGGGTGCAATGATTAAAAGATAAATCCACAAAACCTTTGCTTCCATGATGAGTGAAAAAATAAGCAACAAGAATAGGAAGAAAACGCAACAAATATGTATTAAGTCACGAACAATCGTTTTTTTCATAGCAAGACTCCATCGAAACGATACCCAATACCTCGTATCGTAGTAATCTCATGTCCTTGTCCTAATTTTTCTCTAATTTTCTGAACGTGAATCGTCACTGTGTTCATATCCCCGTATTCGTTAATACCCCAAACATTGTCATATATCTGGGTTTTACTAAAAACTTGTTTTGGGTGTTGAAGAAGAAACACAAATAAATCAAATTCTTTTGCTGTAAAGTTCAATTGGCTATTATTATGACTGATTTCTCTGGAGTTTACATCAATGCGAAATTGGTTGTATTTTAAAATCTGCTTGTCGATAGTACTTCTTGAATAATTGTCTATTCTTCTGAATATAGCTTCTATTCGTGCAACTAATTCTTTCATCGAAAAGGGTTTTATCATGTAATCATCTGCACCTATTTTAAGTCCAAGAATACGATCTAACTCTGTTTCTTTGGCACTTATAATAATGACTGGTAATGTTGATTTCATCCGCACTTGACGTAGAATTTCTAATCCATCTTTTTCTGGCAACATAATATCCAATAAAATCATATCTGGCTTAAACATATCAAATGCGGTTAATGCTTTCCCACCGTTCAATGAAAGTTCTACATCGTACTGTTCTAGCAAAAGATATTTTTTAATCATGCTTGCTAAATCATATTCATCTTCAATGATTAATATTTTTTTCTTGCCCATACCTAATCTCCTTTCGCTTGACCTTCACTTGTAAAATATAACAATGGCTATTAATGACATTATAATAGTAAATCCATGTTACACGATACATTGCTCTAACAATTTCTTTTGATAAATACCCACAAGATGATCAGAAAAGATGACTATTATCAATGTATCATCAGCGAATATCCCGTCTAAGAAATACATAAGCAGAAGTACATTCCAATGAAATTACCCATATAAGTTGAATTGTCACACCTAGCCCTAATGCTAAAAAAGTTTTTTGCTCCGGTATCAAGAACAGATTCATTCCAGCAAGATCGGGAAGATATTTCGCCACCTCTGTAACAGCCAACAACATTTGACTTCCTCCGATAATCATAGGGAATAAAACAGCAATCGGTACAATTAAGGACTTGGTAATAATCGATAAACTAGCAGAGATACACCCTAATACGATCCAGCTGATGATTGCTAGAGAAACAGCCGTTATAAATTTCGTTAGTACATCATTGGCAAATACATATTGGTATTTAGCTATGATCACGATGAAGCATAATATACTAGAAAGTATGCCGGCGATTATAGTACTGGATACAACAACTAATTTCTTTGTCAGAAACAATCTCATTCGTGAGGGAACGGTAAGCAGCGTCGTTCTAAGAGAAGAATGCGTATATTCCTGGCCTAAAAAACCAGCCATTGCTACCACAATCCCTGCTTGCCCTAAATATAGAAATCGCAAACAGAGAGCCACGACATCTTCCTCTTGAAGTTTTATCCCACCAAAATTGTTTTCACTAATTAATAAAGCGACAGGTGGTAATAAAATAGCTCCAATCATACCCCAGATACACCAGTGATAGGAAAAGAATCTTGCCCATTCACTACGAAGTGCGGATTTCCACATTAGTAAGCACCTCCAACATCTCGGCGAACAAATGAATACATAGCACCAAGTAACAAAAGAATTGTCCATGCACCTAATATGAAGCCACCTTTAATGGGGTCATGTGATAAAGTGTTCGTAGGGGATGCCATAAGTAATTCACCCGCAGTAACTGGAAGATACTCTCCTAGGCTCCATTTTGAAGCTACATAATGAGCTAAACCGTATATTTGAGGAATGAGGAAAATGAAAGGAACAATGGCATTGCGACTTAGCATTCCAATCGAAAACGCAAGCAGTGTTAATAACATCCAAGTTAAAATTGAGTAAGCAATAAACGCCCATGTGATCGGACTTAAAGTGAATGGATTTAATCCTAGCGCTCCTAGCTTAGCATGAGTAACCATAATAGTGAGATAGATAGATAAAAATGAAATAATCGTAATGCTCGTTAATATAGCGATTAATTTTGCCAAAAAAACGCTTATACGATTGCTACAGCATAATAATGTTACACGTAAATTATGATTGCGATATTCGCTTGCTCCAATAAGACCTCCTAAAACAACCATTGGAAGTAATCCAAAGGGCACAATGTCATCAAATCCAAGATACTCTAAAGGTGGTATTGCTTGTACTAAGTCAGGGTGTGTTGCAGGAGACGCATCTAATCCTATTTTAACTAGCTCGCTAGAACTCATCATCGCCAAAAGTGGTTGTACAATAACAACTAAACCAAGAACCATCCACCATGATTTACGTGCAACTATTTTAAAAAATTCGACCTTGACTATACAAACAAAATTATTCATGATCATCACCGTCACTTGTAAGGGATAAAAATACATCTTCTAATGATGCAAGATTTTTCATGACAGCGGGCAGGTCACCGCTGGCTACAATTTGTCCATGTTGAATGACAATCACATCGTCTGCAATTTCTTCAATTTCGGCAAGAAAATGAGAAGATAGCAAAATCGTTTTCCCTAGATTGGCTTGGTTACGGATAAACTTACGAAACCAGCGCATACCCCTGGGGTCCAGTCCATTGGTTGGTTCATCAAGTACAAGATATTGGGGGTCGCCCAAAAGTGCACTTGCTAGTCCAAGCCGTTGTCCTTCGCCCAATGATAGTGTTCCTAATTTTGAACCTCTTTTTTCAAATAATCCTGTTTCGTGTAAAACTTCTTCCACACGATTTTGCGCGATTTGATTACTCTGCGCTACTATACGAAGATGAGTTTTTACTTTTCTGGATGGCACTCCTCCAACCCCATCAAATACAGCTCCTACGGTTTGTAATGGTTTATCAAAACTTTTATATTCTTTGCTTGCAAAGGTTGCGATACCTGATGAGGGATAGTCCAGTCCAAGAAGAATCCGCATAGTAGAACTTTTCCCTGCACCATTCGGACCAAGAAAAGCTGTTATTCTTCCTTGCTTTGCTTCAAATGAAATACCTTTTAATATATCTTTACCTTGATGTTTTTTACATAGATTATTTATGATTATACTTTTTGACATATCTTTCAATTCAATTCCTCCTAATCATAATGTTTATTGTGGATTCCATATGATAAAGGTATCAAACTAAAATAAACGCTCAATATAGCTAAAATAAATTTTTGATAAAGTGAATAAAGCCCTTAAAGAAGCCATAGAAGCAAAAATAAATGAGGGTTCGAATGAAATGCTATTTTGGGATTCTAACGAACTTAAACGCCGAACATGTATGGATTGGAATAGCATTTAACATAACTTTTTTCATGATAAAGATTTTCCAAAAGTGAAGATTGAGGGTTAAAGGAGAAAGTATAAGGTCGAAGTAAAAAACCAGCTACTCACTAGAGACCTGTTTTCTTTTGACCATAATAAAAAGCAACCACATTTTTGCAGCTGCTTGATTATTTATATATTAATTATTAAGAGCAAAAAATAATTGATTAAGTTTCAAATTTAAAAGATTCATGCTTACTCCCCCAATGAATTTCAGCATTTCAACGGTAGGACATTGCATTGAGACATTAATTTAATAATAGCATTTTAGACCACCCATCATGTATATGGTCTTTATTATAATTTCCGATTTCACTCTGAAATAATCTAATTAGACTATTTTATCTAATTTAGGCTAATTAGATTCTTTTGTCTAAACTATATGTTTTGTTCATAAAAATTATTTTATACATAGTAACTCTCCGTATCAGATTCTTTCGAGTTCGTTTGCACCTTCCCACTGTTAATAGCACTCTAAATTCTCCTGTTATGAAGCAATTAGAAACCTATAAAAAATGGTGTAAGCAAAAATTGTTGTTGTATGGCCTAAAACTGATGGATGAAGATGAATACGAAAATGATGATACATTTGTTTTTATCTCACATTTGTCAGGGAAGCCTAAAGCACCGAACAATACAGCTAAAATCAAGTATAAGATTATTCAAAGGACCAGGCTTCCTAAAATAATTTTACATGATTTAAGACATACGTAATGTACTATTTTATTGTATCGTGGACTGAATGTGAAGGTCATAGCAGAACGTTTAGGAAACACGCATAAAAGGATTTACGAAATATATGGTCATGCTCTGAAGGAATTGGAGGAGGCATTTAGTCAAAGTTTAAACGAATTTGGGCCTAAAAATGAGGCTGTTCATAAAGAACAGCCCCGTAATACTTACTATATAAGGATTTTCATTACTATTAATAATTAGAATCTGCGATTAATCCATTCATAATAGCTACACCAGAGCTTGCGCCAATACGAGTTGCGCCAGCTTCAATCATCATTTTCATATCCTCTAAGCTTCGTACACCGCCAGAAGCTTTTACACCTAGATCTGGGCCTACTGTTTTACGCATTAAGGCAATATCTTCTGCTGTTGCGCCACCAGTAGAAAAGCCAGTTGATGTTTTCACATAGTCAGCACCAGCTGCCACAGCTAGCTCACATGCTTTTACTTTTTCTTCTTCAGTTAGAAGGCAAGTTTCTATAATTACTTTTACAAGAGCACTGCCTTTTGCCGCTTCTACAACTGCAGCAATATCTGCTTGCACAAGGTCATAGTTTTTATCTTTTAATGCACCGATATTTATAACCATGTCTACCTCTTTAGCACCATTAGCAATCGCATCTTTCGCCTCGAATGCTTTCACAGCCGGCGTGTTAGCACCTAATGGAAAGCCAATTACAGTACACACTAAAACTTCTGTGCCTTGTAAAAGCTCACTACTATAATTTACCCAAGTTGGATTTACACAAACAGAAGCAAAGTTAAATTGTTTTGCCTCAGCACACAGTTTTTCGATTTGCTCTTTTGTAGCTTCAGCTTTTAATAATGTGTGATCAATCATACGCGCGAAATTTTGTTCCATTTTATTAGACGCTCCTTCTATCAACAAGTTGTACGTACCTCTTTTGGCATCATAACATTTTTTAACGTTTCCGTCTAATTTTGAATGAAAGTAGATGAATTCAAATTATTTTAAAAAAATAGAGCAAAACACCGCTCAAATTTGAACGGTGTTTCTATTCATAGGTACTTTATCTTTATTTTACAGTTTCCAATACTCGAACGAATTGTCCTTTAGAGTGAGGATATCCGGCTTGCGTAATTTTCACCTTCACAAGTTGTCCGATAAGACTTTCAGGACCTTCAAAGACTACTTTTAAGTAATTATCTGTATAACCTGTTAATAGTCCTTCCTCATCGCTTCCATCATGCACGAATTCTTCAGGAATTACCTCTAGCACTTGATCTTCAAAGCGAGAAGCATATTCCTTTGCTAATTGGTCATTTAAAGCGATTAATCGGTGAACACGTTCGTTTTTAATGTCCTCGTCAATTTGGTCTTCCATGCGTGCAGCTGGTGTTCCTGTACGTGGAGAGAACGGGAATACGTGTAATTCAGAAAACTTGTGATCACGAATAAAGTTATATGTTTCCATGAACTCTTCCTCAGTTTCTCCTGGGAAACCGACGATTACGTCAGAAGTGACAGCCAGGTCTGGTAAAGCTTCATGTAGTTTAGTTAAGCGTTCACCGAAGAACTCCATTGTATATTTACGACGCATACGTTTTAAAACTGTATCAGAGCCAGATTGGATTGGAATGTGTAAATGGTTTACAACGATATTGGATTCGCGTAAAACTTCAATCACTTCATCTGTTAATTGACTTGCCTCAATTGAAGAAATACGAAGACGTTTTAAGCCTTTTACATTCGCCTCTAGATCACGTAGTAGCTGAGCTAAATTGTAATCTTTTAAGTCTTGTCCATAGCCACCTGTATGAATACCCGTTAGAACAATTTCAAGATACCCCGCATCTACAAGTTGTTGGGCTTGGTTCAATACTTCTTGGGGATCTCGAGAGCGCATTAACCCACGTGCCCATGGAATAATACAAAACGTACAGAAGTTATTACAGCCTTCTTGTATTTTTAAAGATGCGCGTGTACGGTCTGTAAATGCAGGCACGTCCAATTCCTCATACACACGATTTTTCATAATGTTGCGTACAGCATTAATTGGTTGGCGTTCAGTAAGATATTGGTCTATGTAGCCAAGTAATTTTGTACGATCCTGTGTACCTACCACAATGTCAACGCCAGGAATCGCCATAATTTCTGCAGGAGATGTTTGAGCGTAACATCCTGTAACACAAATGACCGCGTCTGGGTTTTGACGAATAGCTCGACGGATCACTTGACGTGATTTTTTATCCCCTGTATTTGTTACAGTACATGTATTAATGACATAAACGTCTGCTTGACGATCAAACTCCGTACGTTCATAGCCTTCTTCTTTAAATAGTTGCCAAATTGCTTCTGTTTCATAATGATTTACTTTACAACCTAGAGTATGGAAACTCACGATTTTCGGTCGCTCGTTACTCATAATATATATCATCCTTTCAAGAGTACACTACCATAAATTAAATTATCAACGTGTCTAATAATAGCACAAATAAAGATAATGAGCCTAGCTTTTTGGTTAGTCTTATTTTTTTGTATAAAAATAGGTACCGTAATATTGAGTACCTTCTTGTTAATAGGCTGTTCCACTAAAACCAAAAACGGCCATTTTATCATTCAGTCATGCGTGTTGTTATTATTGTTGCTGTCGCTTCGCTTTCGCACAGATAAAACCTTGTTGCTGTCGCTTCGCTTTCGCACAGATAAAACCTTGTTGCTGTCGCTTCGCTTTCGCACAGATAAAATCGTGTTGCTGTCGCCTCGCTTTCGCTCATATAAAACTGTGTTACTGTCGCTACCAAAATAATTGCTGAAAAAGGTTAAATCATTTGAGATATTAAAATATGTAGAGTCAATTGCTATGAATATCTTAATGAATGAATCGTTTTTTAATTCCCCCTAGTTCCTCCCAATACCCCTTGTAAAAAATCTATTCTGTTAGTTATTAAATTGCAAAAAGGCAGTTAAAAATTAGATTCAACTGCCTAGTCAAATATAGGATTTTTATCAGTGCCCATTAAATACTACATGTGTATTTTCGTTTTTGCAGAAAAATGCCTTTTTATTTGTCTTGCTTCTCTTAAAACTATAGTTATTACGTACTCATAGGAGGAGTAAGCCCTAAAAGATTAGGAGTTATTACATTAGTGCCAGCTCCAAGGCGGACTTGTTGAACTTGCAGTACTTTTACAGTAAGCTCTAGCACGATTTTTTCACGCAATGTGCTGAAAGTACCTTCTGGTGCTGCCATTTTTGGTGAGAAATCAAGTTCAAAGAAATTTGCAGCTACTAACTCGCCAAATGGTTGTTCATTGTATTTAACGAGATTTTGGAAGAAAGCTTTATCCAATCTAGCATCCATTTGCGTTTTTTCATTAAGGAAGTTCGCTTCGGCAAACTCGGAAATTCCTAAGATCGGAGTAGAACCTCCAATTGTTTGTGGGAAAGTAAGGTCTGTAAAACCAGAAAATGGAACATCGGCAATTCTATCACGGAGTGCCCCATTACATGCTGATGAAGCATATTCTATATTTTTGCGAATATGTCCCGCTACAAATAATTTTGCTCTTGTTACTCTAAAAAAGTCAGTGCCATCAATACGTGCAAAAGCAACCGGTACCAGTTTCACTTGATTTAGGAAGACATTTTTTTTCACTCTTTTGATTTCAGTTGCTGCAGGAGTAAGAGTTATATCTGACTCTACAACTATTTGAAGTGTTGGTTCTGCAAGGACAACTGGAACTTTAATAGTTGGAGTCGTTACCGGTGTAACGACAACTGGTGTAGCCTCACTATTTAATGGTATTTGTTCAGTTGATGCTACTGGACAAGGCTCCTTATGATTGACATGAGTATCTAATTGATTATCTAATTGTTCACTCAAAAAAAATCCCTCTTTTCATTTTTTTTATGAGTAATCTCATATCGCTAGAATATGTAGCCATTTAACCTATTCATGGACGTATATACTGGTTTTTATGTTTTTTGTGCGAAAACGCAGTTTTTAACGTAGCGACAGCAACATGATGTTTTTTGTGCGAAAGCGCAGCGACAGCAACATGATGTTGGACACTCAGTCGTGTGTTTTTATTGCTGTCGCATTCGCACAATTGCTACAGGACGTGGCGTTCTTAGACTGAATTCCTTTTCAACGGATGTTTGTACACCCACTGAAAAGTAACCTAAAACACCGCATTCATCTCACCACCTTTAGAGGTGAGAGACTTCTGTACCCGTGCTTCGCTTTCGATACAAAAAGTTAAAAAGAGATTTTTGAGCAGAGAGATAAGTTTCAAGTATCCTCTAGATCCTTGGCACTCGAATTTTCTGTGCTTGTAGCATATGAATGACTAATTCTACTACTATATTTTGGCACATTTGATTTGTTTGATTTAATGACTCATTTTGTGCAGGAACTACATCCCCAGTGTGAGATGCAGTATATTCAATACTCTGATGAATATAACCTTCAATAGATAAATTCCCCTTCAATGCTGAACATGTCCCATTACCTAATGATTGAGAAAACTGATTAGGAACGAATCTGCAATCGGTTAATACTACCTCATTTGAGATATCTTTAACTCCCGCAATTCCTTCTTCAAATTCGATATTCTCTTCAAGGCATATTTCTATTTTATATTCCCCTACTACAACTGGAGCTCTAATGTGTATAAAGTCATCGGAACTGTAAGAGTGATTATTCGTTTCTCCTTGTTTAATTGATCGTGTGTTATGTAAGGGAGTTCCAACTAATTTAGATGGATAACTCTTCCGATTATTCTTATCATAAGTATTAGTTCTCATTAAAAATATAATTTCATTAAATTTAGAGCTCACCAAACGACATTCAGGCAATTCAGGATAATCTGTTGTAGTATGAAATAGCTTGGTTTCAAATTGAGGAGTAAGATGATTGTCTAGATCAAGAAAATCAAATGTATTTTTAACAATCTCACCACATATCGGAGCATGAAGAAAATCATCAATTTCCACGTGAGTAGAAATTTGAATTTTATTTGTTCTAGAACATACTGTTCCTTGCACTGACCCAGTAGATGCACTTTCCGGACCTGTAGGGGTGATTTCCTTAAACTCTTCTGTATCAATAGGACTCATAATTTTATCATCCCTATTGTATTTAGAAGAACTTAAAAATTCACGATTAGAGTCTAGATGAGATGCAAAATCCTGTTCTTCCACAAGATTGGTTCCTTCTACCTCGTTTATATCAAGCAGGTCATTCATTTCATCTTCAACATCAATTTCAGAAGGGATAAGTAGCTCACAATTGGACCCTAGATGCGATACAAGTTCTTGTTCCTCTGCAGGATCGGTTTCATCCGTCTCTTCTATATCAAAGAGATTATTCTTTTCATCTTCAACATCCATTTCAGCAGGGATCAGTAACCCACAATCGGAGTCTAGATACGCTACAAGTTCCTGTTCCTCTACAGAATTGGTTTCATCCGCCTCTTCTATATCAAGGAGCTCATTTATTTCATCCTCAGCATCAACTTCAGAAGAAAAGAGTATCTCACGATTGGGATCTAGATGCGCTGCAGTAGTTTCATCTTCTTTTTCTTTAGTCAGGAGGTTATTACAATAGGCAAAAACTTTTTGCTTGGAACTTATTTCTTTCATCTCTCTATAATTAATCCATGGAGTTTTCATTCGTTCACTCCCAAATAATGTTTTGACAAAAAAGTGTAACAGTCAATCCGTAAAAATTCTTACGCTTTTTTCCAGTCAAGAAGTCTTTTTGATCGATTTATTTTTTGTGATAAGATTTTATGAATTCTTCTAGAGAGACTTATACAAAGTCTGTTTTCTTCAGGGAAAACTCACGAAGTAACCCGTTTTTCATTTTTTATTTCTTCCACTTACCTTGATGATTAGATTGGTAAAAAAACAGCGATTTCCTTCCCCTTCTCCAATATCTGCCGAAAGTTGTGGATGACTTTTGTTAACACGTCTACTATGTAAATAAGTTGATTGGAGTGTAGACTGGGCGACTCCTTGGGGATCAGCGACAGGGGACTAAGGCTAAAACCATCACAGCCTATGATAACGCATTCGTGACCAACATCGGTGCTGTTGCTGTCGCTGCGCTTTCGCACAGACAAAACCCTCTGCTGTCGCTACGTTAGCACTACGCTTTCGCGCAAAAAACATCTGTTGGCCCGAGATCCTGCAGCGAAGCGGCAGCTACAAATGTTTTATCTGTAGCGAAAGCGAAGCGGCAGCTACAAAGCACCCAGTCGGAACGGAAATCAACCACACGTTTTGGTGAAAATCCAAATAAAATTCAAACTATGAGCTACTTTTATTGATCTATGTGTTGCACTTATAATTACAATCCATTTTATGCATTACTTTTACTTTTGTCACCGAGTACTTTCAAAGATCTCAGTAGCAATTGAGATACTTATGCGTTTGAGAGACGATTGCTTAGTAAAAACTAAAATTTTATCTTTCCATTATTTTCTTCACCTTAATTATTTTGATAACATCTATTAGTGCATTTACGATCGATATTATTATAGAAAAAATGCAGTTGAAAATTCGATTTAATCGACTTTTCAACTGCTAGCTTAAATTTTGGATTTTTTAAGTACCCTCAAATGTCCTTTTATCTCTAATTTCCTCCTCTAAAAATTAGAGATTAACAAGGTTCAGTAGGATGAATAACAGGAGGATCTACAGTAGGACCAACTGGAGGAGTAAGCCCTGTAAGATTAGGAGTTATTACACTAGTGCCTGCTCCAAGGCGGACTTGTTGAACTTGCAGTACTTTTACAGTAAGATCTAGTACGATTTTTTCACGTAATGTGTCGAAAGTGCCTTCTGGATCTGTCATAACTGGTGAAAAATCAAGTTCAAAGAAGTTTGCTGCTACTAATTCACCAAATGGTTGTTCATTGTATTTAACGAGATTTTGGAAGAAAGCCTTATCCAATCGAGCATCCATTTGCGTAGTTTCATTAAGGAAGTTCGCTTCGGCAAACTCAGAAATTCCTAAGATTGGGAAAGCACCTCCTACTATTTGTGGGAAAGTAAGGTCTGTAAAACCAGAAAACGGAACATCGGCAATTCTATCTTGAAGCGCCCCGTTACATGCTGCTGAAGCATATTCTATATTTTTGCGAATATGTCCTGCTACAAATAATTTAGCCCTTGTTACCCTAAAAAAGTCAGTGCCGGCAATACGTAAAAAAGCAACCGGTACTAGTTTCACTTGATTCAGGAATACATTTTTTTTCACTCTTTTGATTTCAGTTGCTGCAGGAGCAAGAGGAATATCTGCCTCCACAACTATTTGAAGTGTTGGTTCTGCAAGTACAACCGGAACTTTAATAGTTGGAGTCGTTACCGGTGTAACCACTAGTGGAGTAGCAGCAGTATTTAACGGTATTTGTTCTGTTGATGTTACTGGACAAGATTGAATTGGATCTAATTGATTACTCAAATAATTTCCCTCGTTTCATTTTGTAGTTTTTGAGAGCTCTCCATATAGAATATGTAGCCATTAAATCTATGAATAGACGTGTATACTAGTTTTTTTTACTGATTATTATAGAAAAATGGCAGTTGAAAATACGATTTATCAACTGCCACATCAAATATTAGATTATTTCAGTGTGCTCGTAGTACTAACAAATGCTAAACCCTAAAATGTCCTTTTATCTCTAATTTCCTCCTCTAAAAATTAGAGGTTAACAAGATCTAGTAGGAGGATCTATTATGGACTAACTGGAGGAGTAAGCCCTAAAAGATTAGGAGTTATTACACTAGTGCCTGCTCCAAGGCGGACTTGTTGAACTTGCAGTACTTTTACAGTAAGCTCTAGTACGATTTTTTCACGTAATGTGTCGAAAGTGCCTTCTGGATCTGTCATAACTGGTGAAAAATCAAGTTCAAAGAAGTTTGCTGCTACTAATTCGCCAAATGGTTGTTCATTGTATTTAACGAGATTTTGGAAGAAAGCCTTATCCAATCGAGCATCCATTTGCGTAGTTTCATTAAGGAAGTTCGCTTCGGCAAACTCAGAAATTCCTAAGATTGGGAAAGCACCTCCTGTTATTTGTGGGAAAGTAAGGTCTGTAAAACCAGAAAACGGAACATCGGCAATTCTATCTTGAAGCGCCCCGTTACATGCTGCTGAAGCATATTCTATATTTTTGCGAATATGTCCTGCTACAAATAATTTAGCCCTTGTTACCATAAAAAAGTCAGTGCCTGCAATACGTGTAAATCTAACCGGTACTAATTTCACTTGATTTAGGAATACATTTTTTTTCACTCTTTTGATTTCAGTTGCTGCAGGAGCAAGAGGAATATCTGCCTCCACAACTATTTGAAGTGTTGGTTCTGCAAGTACAACCGGAACTTTAATAGTTGGAGTCGTTACCGGTGTAACCACTAGTGGAGTAGCAGCAGTATTTAACGGTATTTGTTCTGTTGATGTTACTGGACAAGATTGAATTGGATCTAATTGATTACTCAAATAATTTCCCTCGTTTCATTTTGTAGTTTTTTTAGAGCTCTCCATATAGAATATGTAGCCGTTAAATCTATGAATAGACGTGTATACTAGTTTTTTTACTCATTTTTAAAAAAGGATTTTTGGGTTGCGGGATAATAATGAACAAAAAAATGCCAGGTACCCATCATTTTGGGCGCCTGGTCTAATAGTATTTATCATTTAAGAAAATTTTCTTTTGCATTTTTATTTCCCCGTAAATGTAGCATGCTCAATCTAGTCCAAGTACCAAAAGCTACTATTGAAATGGTGATTGGTATTTTACCTACTTCAAATAAACGTTAGGAAATGAAATCGTATATAAACCTGTAGCGATTAAAAAAGCAGATTAGATCATAGTAGCAATTACAAAAAAGTTAATGAGCTTATTAATTTATTTACTTCCTTTTCGTTGATTATCCCATATTCCGCGACACCCCAAATTGGCTTTGATATCCAAGAATCATTTTTCTGCACTATCCAAATTCGAAGTTTTACTAATGATCAATCTTTTCAACATGTTTTTTGAGTGCAATAAAATAGAGCCGATTCAAAATTGAATCAGCTCTACTTCTAGGATTACTCATAAAAACAGTCATTTAAAAGTCTTCCAAACCTATCCATAACCGCATATATTTACATGCAATTTACGCTTACATGTTGTTTCATTCAAATTCATAAGATATTGCCGACAGCGCATAGAGTGGGGCTGTTTCTGCTCGTAAAATTCGAGGTCCTAAAGACATCGTTTGAGCTCCTGCTTGAAGAAGAGCATCGGCTTCTTTTCGTGCAATGCCGCCTTCTGGGCCAAAGATAATAAGAATAGATGTTGATTTTTTGTCATACACGTTTTTTAGCTTCTCTGCAAACTTTGTGCGTTTTTCTGCTTTTGCATCCTCTTCATCTGCTATAAAAACGGCGTCGAAATGGTCTACTTGTTCAACTAACTGTTTAAATGAAATTGGTTCATAAATAGCTGGGATATGTGTACGATGGGATTGCTCAGCTGCTTCTTTTGCAATTTTTTGTAGCCGCTCTTGCTTTTTGACACCCTTCTTTTTATCCCATTTAACGATGGAACGCTCCGCTTCAAACGGTAACAAAGCAAACATTCCAAGCTCTGTGGCCTTTTGTGTAATAAGTTCTAACTTATCACCCTTCGGCAAACCACATGCCACTGTTACATGAACAGGTAACTCTGGTGAAGGAATGATCTCACCTGTAGTTTGAACGTGTACCTCGTCTCCTTCAAAGGCTACGATTTCACAAATGTGGGCGGTATTTTGTGCAACTACAACGATTTTATCGCCCTCTTTCATACGCATTACTCGTTCAATATGTCGCGCATCCTCACCGCTAATACGTGCTTCCTCTATCGTCGTCTCAATAAAATATCGCTGCATGTTACCATACTCCTTTATAGCAAGAAGAGAAAACGCCAAATCGCAAGCACTCGGCTCACGATTTGGCGCTCCCTCAGTCCACTTATTGTGGTCGACGGGCAATGATCGCTACCCAGTCTTCCATTAGTAATACTTCTTCGATGACAAAGCCTGAAGCTTCAAGTGCTGCTTTTACATCATCACGTTTAGCGGCAATGATGCCTGAAGTGACATATAATCCACCCGGTTTGACAATTGAAAATGCATCGTCCGTAAAGGACATAATAATTTCTGCTAAAATATTCGCAACAACGACATCAGCTGGTTCCTTTACTGTATCCAATAGGTTCCCATGGAATACAGATACTGTATCATCTACTTTGTTTAACACAACATTTTCTTGTGCAGAACGTACAGCTACTTCGTCTAAATCAAGGGCATGAACGCTTTTAGCTCCTAGTAAGGCAGAACCGATTGAAAGAACGCCTGAACCCGTTCCAATATCGATAACCTGATCGCCTTCTTTTACAACCTTCTCAAGCCCCTGTAAACACATAACAGTTGTAGGGTGTGTTCCTGTACCAAAAGCCATACCAGGATCTAATTCAATAATTAGCTCATCTGTTGACACTGGTACATATTCTTCCCATGTTGGTACAATTGTAAAGCGTTCAGAAATTTTTACAGGATGATAGTATTGCTTCCATGCTGTTGCCCAGTCTTCCTCGTTCACTTCCACAATCGATACAATATTTTCACCAATATCGATGTTGAAGTTCGTTAGATTTGTTATAGCCGCCTTAATTTCTTCGACTGTTTCATTTAAAAAACTAGACTCCGATAAGTAAGCCTTAACAATAACACCATCTTTCGGAAAATCCGCTTCATTTAGCGCATAAATTTCACCATACTGATCTTCTCGTGGTTTCGCAAATTCTGCAGAATCCTCAATAACCACACCACTTGCCCCTGCTTCATGCAAAATATTCGAAATTGCTTCTACCGCTTCATTTTTTGTATGAATGGATAATTCTGACCACTTCACGTAGCTCTTCAGCTCCTCTAATTATTCACCTTGGAATTTTTTCTTAATTTTATCGAATAGTGAGCTTCCTTGCTCTTCAGGAATATCACCACTGATCTCCGCAAATTCACGTAGTAATTGCTTTTGTCTTTCTGTTAATTTCTCTGGTGTCATCACTTTTACTGTTACATATTGATTCCCTGTACCATAGCCATGGACATTTTTGACACCTTTGTCTTTTAGACGGAATTGCGCACCTGACTGTGTTCCCGCTGGAATACGTAGTTTAACTTTACCATGAACAGTTGGAACTTCAATTTCATCACCAAGAGCTGCTTGTGGGAATGTCAGTTTTAATTCGAAATAAATATCATCGCCATCACGTTCAAACTCTTTATGTCCTTGAACGCGGAACATAATATATAAATCCCCCGCTGGTCCTCCATTTATACCCGGCTCACCTTGACCAGACACACGAATTTGCTGACCATCATCCACACCTGCAGGAATGTTTACTTTGATCTTCTTACGTTGTTGAACTTTTCCTTCGCCACGACAAGTTGAACATTTTTCTTTAATGATTTTACCTGCACCGTGACATGTAGAACACGTACGACGATTCATCATACGGCCGAAAGGTGTATCTACTGCTTGATTTACTTGACCGGCACCTTGACATGTTGAACATGTTTCAGGATTAGTACCTGGCTTTGCACCTGAACCGTGGCAAGTATCACATACTTCATCTTTAGGAATTTCGATTTCTGTTTCTTTCCCGAAGATCGCTTCCTCAAACTTAATATTCATACGATATTGAAGGTCATCACCTTTGCGTGGTGCATTCGGGTCCTGACGGCGACCGCCACCTCCAAAGAAAGAGCTGAAAATATCCTCGAAGCCGCCAAAGCCGCCGCCTCCAAAGCCGCCGCCAAATCCTGCATTTGGATCCTCATGACCAAATTGATCATAGCGTGCTTTTTTCTGATCATCACTTAATACTTCATAAGCTTCAGCGATTTCTTTGAATTTTTCATCTGCACCTGGCTCTTTATTAAGGTCAGGATGGTATTGTTTTGATAATTTACGGTATGCTTTTTTAATTTCATCTTTTGAAGCCGATTTTGTTAAACCAAGCACCTCGTAGTAATCGCGTTTCTCCATGATTCACACTCCGCTCTTTTTGCATAAAATCTATTGTATCATGCAGTTAAAAAAACTGCCTCTATTTTATTATTAAATATACATTACAATTGTTGTACCAAAGGTGTTGATTAATCATTTTTATCCACTCTAGAAGGCTCTGATTCCACTACGGGCTACTCGTTTTCGCGCAGAGCAAGGCTTCCTGCGAGCGAGCGTCGAGCCGCTTCCTCCGATAACGGAACAAAGGCTAAGTGCGTCACGTCCTGTGACAATGCCTTCGTGACCAACATCCAAATGTGTAGAATATAGCAAAAAATAAAGAGAAAAGCCAAAGCCGCAAGCGGTCTTTGGCTTCTTCACTTCACTGTGTTAATGATTATTATTTATCGTCTTTTACTTCCTCAAAGTCAGCATCTACGATATCATCTTTTTTATCAGCGCCAGCATCTGCACCTGCTTCGCCACCTTGTGCTGCTTGGGCAGCTGCTGCAGCTTGTTCATATACTTTCATTACTAGCGGTTGTAATACACCTTCTAGTTTTTCTTTAGCAGATTTAATGCCTTCTAATTCGCCTGCTTCAAGCGCTTTTTTCAGCTCATCACGAGCATCTTCTACAGATTTTTTCTCGTCTTCTGTAATTTGTTCGCCTAAATCAGCAATTGTTTTGTCAACTTGGAACACTAATTGGTCTGCTTCGTTGCGAAGATCTGCTTCTTCTTTACGTTTAGAATCCGCCTCAGCATTTGCCTCAGCATCTTTTACCATACGTTCGATTTCTTCCTCAGATAAACCAGAATCAGATTGGATCACAATTGTTTGTTCTTTGTTTGTACCAAGGTCTTTTGCTTTAACAGATACTATACCATTTTTATCAATATCGAATGTTACTTCGATTTGTGGTACACCACGTGGTGCCGGTGGAATATCTGATAATTGGAAGCGACCTAATGTTTTGTTGTCTGCTGCCATTGAGCGTTCACCTTGTAGAACGTGAATATCTACTGCTGGTTGGTTGTCAGCTGCAGTTGAGAATACTTGTGATTTAGATGTTGGAATTGTAGTGTTACGGTCGATTAATTTTGTGAATACGCCACCCATAGTTTCGATACCTAAAGAAAGTGGAGTTACGTCAAGTAAAACTACGTCTTTAACATCACCAGTTAATACGCCACCTTGAACAGCAGCACCCATTGCTACAACTTCGTCAGGGTTTACACCGCGGTGTGGCTCTTTATTCGTTTCTTTACGTACAGCTTCTTGTACAGCTGGAATACGAGTTGAACCACCAACTAAGATTACTTGGTCAATTTCAGATGTTGAAAGACCTGCATCAGATAATGCTTGACGTACCGGACCTACTGTACGGTTTACTAATGGTAATGTAATTTCGTCAAATTTTGCACGAGTTAAAGAAATTTCTAAGTGTAATGGACCCGCTTCACCAGCAGTGATGAATGGTAAAGAAATTTGAGTAGATGTTACACCTGATAAATCTTTTTTCGCTTTTTCAGCTGCATCTTTTAGACGTTGCATAGCCATTTTATCTTTAGAAAGGTCAATGCCGTTTTCTTTTTTGAATTCTGCTACAAGATATTCGATGATTGCGTCGTCGAAATTGTCTCCACCTAGTTTGTTATCACCAGCTGTCGCTAATACTTCAAATACACCGTCACCTAATTCAAGAATAGAAACGTCAAATGTACCGCCACCAAGGTCGAATACTAATACTTTTTGATCTGTATCTTGTTTGTCTAAACCATAAGCAAGTGCAGCAGCTGTTGGTTCGTTAATAATACGCTCTACTTCTAAACCTGCAATTTTACCAGCATCTTTAGTAGCTTGACGTTGAGCGTCGTTGAAGTAAGCAGGTACAGTAATAACTGCTTTTGTTACTTTTTCACCTAAGTAGTCTTCAGCATAGCCTTTTAAGTATTGAAGAATCATTGCAGATACTTCTTGTGGCGTATATTCTTTATCTTCCACTTTTACTTTTTCAGATGTACCCATTTTAGATTTGATAGAAATAATTGTGTTAGGGTTTGTTACTGATTGTCGTTTTGCTACTTCACCAACTTGACGTTCGCCATTTTTAAACGCAACAACAGATGGTGTTGTACGGTTTCCTTCTGGATTTGGAATTACTTTTGGTTCTCCACCTTCAAGTACAGAGACACAAGAGTTTGTTGTTCCTAAGTCAATACCAATAATTTTGCTCATAAATATTTCCTCCTATTATTTAAACGCAATAATGCGTTTTCTAACTAATGTAATTAACTAAATAGACAAAGTCTATTCGTTCACAGATACCATTGTTGGGCGCAATACTCGGTCCTTTAACATATAGCCTTTTTGAAGCTCGCGTAGGACAACACCCGTTTCTTTTTCACTATCTTGCTCCTGCATGACAGCTTGGTGAACATTCGGATCAAATTGCTCACCTTCAGCTTTAATGACCTCTAAGCCTTCCTTCTCCGTAGCTTCTATCAGAGAACGATACACCATTTCAATACCTTTTACGATAGAAGCGGTTTCTTCAGAAGTCACTTCAACTTGTAAGGCACGCTCGAAATTATCGATTACTGGTAGTAAATCTGATAGCAAACTCTGAGCGCGGTACTTCTCAGCAGCCTCACGATCAAGTTGATTGCGACGACGCATATTATCGAAGTCAGCGCGCAAGCGTAGATGACGATTTTCTTCGTCGTCTAGCTTTGCTTGTAACGCAGCTAGCTTTGCTTCGTACTGTTCTTCGATTGTTAATTCAGCTTTTTGTTCTTCTACTACTTCTGTTTCTTCTACTACATTTTCAGCTTGTACATCGTCTTGTACAAGGTCTTTGTTTTCAGTTGTTTCCGTCACTTGAATCCTCCTCATTATCAATCACTACGATTCTTCGTAAAGGCTTGTGTTAAATCCATGCGCATTACGTCTAGTAAAGCAACAACACGCTTATAATCCATACGTGTTGGGCCAATGATTGCTATAGCCCCTTGCTGATCTTCACCGATAGAATAAGTGGTCGTAATGACACTACAGTTTTCCATTTCTAATTGTTTATTTTCTGAGCCAATACGAATTTGAATGCCCGATTCATTAGGATGGAAGAGCGACTGCACTTGGCTAGTCGTTTCCATTAAGTCCAAAATCATACGGACTTTATTTAAATCATGGAACTCCGGTTGGTTGAACATATTTGTTTTACCACCATAGAAAATTTTACTTTCTGAATTATGCATCGTCGCTGTCACGAGAGCGTGAATAAAATCATCCGCTGATCGAACATGCTGTTGTAATACTGATAGCACTTCAGCTTCGAGCTTTTTATGAATATCTTCTAATGACACACCAACTAGGCGTTCATTTAAAACATTAACCATTTTCTCTAAATCAGAAGCCGCAAAATTAGGAGGTAAACTAAACATGCGATTCTCAACATGCCCGTTATTCGTTACGATAATCGCTACTGCAGAATCGCTAGAAAGAGGCACAATGGAAAATCGTTTTACTCGATGTGTTTGAACATCTGGTCCTAAAAGAATCGATGTATACGATGTCAGCTCTGATAAAATATTGGCTGACTTTCGAATAATATGCTCTACTTCAACTAAGCGATCGTTAAAAATTGATTGGATTTGCTGAATATCCCTCGAATTAATGCCTTGCGGGCTCAACAAATGATCTACATAAAATCTATACCCCTTTTCCGAAGGCACTCGACCAGAGGAAGTGTGTGTTTTTTCTAAGAAACCTAATTCCTCTAAATCCGCCATTTCATTTCGAATTGTGGCTGGACTAAATGTAATCTCTTGCTTTTTGGAGATTTGGCGAGAACCTACCGGCTGTGCAAACATAATAAAGTCATCTACAATAGCTTGCAATATTTGTAATTGCCGATTTGTTAGCATGATTATCACCTCTGTTAGCACTCAACTAAGAGGAGTGCTAATACTATTATTAAGTTATCAAATCCTACATTTTATGTCAACGATATCGCTCAATCTTCTAGTAAAAATTGTTGAAATACTTCATTACCGACAAAACGACCTTGTCGCGTAAGTCGAATTCCCAAAGTATCATGTTCCAAAAGACCTTCTGAGACTAACCTTTCAATGACCTGTGCGTAATCACTATGCATCGATTCTTTAAATTTTTCTTCATATATAGTGTGTGTAATTCCTTCTGTTTTACGCAAACCTAAAAACATTTGCTCTTCCCGTTTTTCATTCACTGTCACAACATGTTCATTTACAATTGGTAGTTCCCCTGCATTTACTGCATCCATATACTTTTTCAATGGTCCATGATTTGAATAACGTACACCAGCTAGATACCCATGAGCACCCGCACCAAAGCCTGCATATTCATCATTTTCCCAGTATATTTTATTATGTTTTGAACTGAAACCAGATCGAGCAAAGTTGCTAATTTCGTATTGTTGAAGTCCATGCGCCTCCATCTGGTTCATCAGCACATCATACATATCCGCTTCAAGGTCTTCAGTAGGTAAACGGAGCTTACCTTTTGTGTATTGATTATAAAAAATCGTTTTTGGCTCCACGATAAGTGAATATGCCGAGTAATGTGGTAGATCAAGAGCGAACGCTTTTTCTAAAGTATCCGTCCATTGGGCCATCGTCTGACCCGGCAAACCGTACATTAAATCCAGACTAATATTTCTGAAACCTACCTTTTTAGCCAAGGCGATTGTTTCATAAACGTGATTATTGCTATGTGTACGACCAATTTTCTTTAACAACTCCTGATCAAAGGATTGCACACCCATACTTAAGCGATTGACACCGCCTGCAAATAATGCTTGCATTTTTGCCTCTGATAGCTCGTCCGGATTGGCCTCTGATGTAAATTCTGTCACATAGTCCATCGGAATATACGTACGAATAAGCTCAAGAAGTCTCTCTATTTGTGTAGGTGATAATGCTGTTGGTGTACCGCCACCAAGAAATATCGTTTCGATTTGCTTAAAACTCTCGGGATATTTTTTTGTCGCAAGCTCCATCTCCTTGCCAAGCATTTCTATATACTCATCTACTGGTTGATTTTTAAAATAAAATTTATTGAAATCACAATAGTTACAAATTTGATGACAAAAAGGAATATGAATGTAAACACCTCGTGCCATAACTATCCCTTCTTTCTCATAAGTCTTTTTCCATTTCCTCATTATAAACAATCGAGGCAGGGAACGCTATGAATCCAACTAATAAAAAAACTAAATAAAAACGATTCAGTTCTGTTAATCTTTCAGAAAATTCATTCTTTCGTGGTGTGTTAATGAAAAGTAAAATACATGGAATCATGATAGGCATGTTTTTAAAGCAATGACAATAACGCCCAACAATCTATTGAATTATTATATGAACAATAGTTAGCGAATCCGTTATCAACCTTTAACCACCAACACTCCAAAAATTTTTCACACGAAAACAAAAAACGGTTTTCCTATATTATGGCTCATCACTTTAGCATGTGGTTGATTTCTGTTCCAACAGATGCTTCGAGCAAAGCTTTCTGGTGGTGTTCATGGAGCCAACAGATGTTTTTTGCGCGAAAACAAAGTGGCAGCAAAAAAGTATGCTAGAAGGCACCTTCAAGCATACTTTTTCTTATTTACGATACCCTGTTCTTATCTTATTCAATACATAAAATATCAAATCTCACCCTTTGCTTCCTACTAATGATTGGTTCCTATAAAACCATTGCTGCTATAATGCCAAATATAAATAAAGGAATATTATAATGAATAAATGTTGGTACACACGTATCCCAAATGTGGCTGTGTTGTCCATCAGCATTCAAACCTGATGTAGGGCCTAGTGTACTATCTGAAGCAGGCGAACCTGCATCGCCAAGAGCACCAGCAGTTCCAATAAGCGCTGCTGTAGCGAGCGGACTAAATCCAACCGCTGTACATAACGGTACAAACACAACAGCTAGAATCGGTATTGTCCCTAATGATGTACCAATCCCCATTGTGACAAGTAAGCCAATGAACAACAATAAAGTAGCGGTAATTAGCTTACTTTGTCCTGTCATCCCCGTCATAGCTTCTACAAGCTCTGCAATCGCATTTGTTTCTTTTAAAATTGTTGCATAGCCCGAGGCGATTAACATAATAAATGCGATAGTCCCCATTAGCTTTACACCATTCTCTACAACTTCTTCACTGTCTTTAAGGAAGACAACTCGACCAACAAACATAATAATAATTCCTGATAATGCGCCTAAGACAAGTGAACTTAAAGATAATTGGATAACTAGTGCTGCAAATATTGCTAGAAGAGCTATCCCACCTTTACGATTCAATTTTATCTCTGTATTCTTTGTCATTGTTTTCTCATAATTATAGATATCCTCTTCAAGTTGTTGATACTCTCTTGGCTTTTTGTAAGAAATGAATACAGCAATGGCTAATCCTACAAACATACCAATAGCTGGAATTGCCATAGCTTTTGGTATTTGACTCTGTACTATTGCCATACCATTTGCTGTCATCTCTTGCGCGATAATTCCTTGGAATATTAATCCGTACCCAATTGGAATCCATAAGTAGGGCATTTTCAAGCCAAATGTTAATGCAGATGCCAAGGCACGACGATCTATTTTCAATTTATTAAAGAAAAATAATAGTGGCGGTACTAATATTGGAATGAACGCAATATGCACTGGAATAAGTGTGCCAGATAAACACGCGATTATTGCCAAGGCGAAAATTAAAATATATTTATTTGGCTTTTTAAATGATAGGAGTTTTTTTATGAGAATATTAGCTAAACCTGACTGTGCAATCAAAGCTGCAAATATCCCTAACAATATATAACTTAAAGCGGTTTCTGCCTGCCCGCCCATGCCACCAATAAAGATGGATACCGTTTCAGCGGGCGTTAAACCCGCTACAAGCCCTGCTATCATTGCAGCAATTATTAAAGCGAAAAGGACATGAATTCTACATAAACTTAAAACAGACAAAACAAGCACAGAGATAAATACCGGATTATCTAACAATATATAACCCCCATTTTATATTTAATAGGCATTTCTTAGTGTTATACTCGAAGCCTTTATCTGTTAGATTCCTACATATTTTTCGAAGTTCTCTACTTTATATGATTAGCATCTATGCCGTTCATACCATTGTTCTATTAGCGCAGCAGTTAACCTACCCGTGTTAACTAAGTTGTCGATACTTATACTCTCTCTAAAAGAGTGAATATTCTGAAAACCGTTCCCGAGCGTAATGCACATCAGTCCATTTTCATTTAATACATTTGTATCCGCTCCACCTAGCGTTTTCGTTAAATAGGACGTCACTCGAATGTTTTCCGCTGCTTCCTTTACGGTTTTGACAAGAACATTCTCCTCTGAAATATTAAATCCTAGATATTTCTTGTCAATTTTCACTTCCACAGTTCCTTGATTTTTCTCCGCTACCGCTTCCATGACCTCTTTCATATGTTTTAGCTGAGCATCTAATTTCTCTTTAGAGAAACTTCTTACTTCTCCGCCAAGTGTTACAGAACCTGGAATAATCGATGTTAGCTCTCCACCGTAGACAACGCCTATATTCGCAAGTGTTTCACTATCAATCTCTCCTAACTTCATATTTAACAATCCTTGTGAAGCAATCAGAAAAGCACTTTTTCCAGCATCTGCATTTAGCGCAATATGTGCCGCATTCCCATTGACAGTAAACCAAATTCTACTACTATAAGGACCTTGTAAAATGATTTGCCCTACATCACCACTACTATCAAAAATATAGCCGTTTCGACTTTTTATTTTTTTATAATCCATATGTTTTGCACCGACTAAGCCTGCTTGCTCATTTACCGTTAATATGAGTTCTATTGGGCCATGTGGTATGCCACTTTCTATAATGGCACGCATCGCTTCGATATAAGCTGCAAGTGCTGCGCGATCATCAGCCCCTAAAATGGTTGTGCCATCTGAGTAAATAACACCATCTTTAATAATTGGCTGTAGATGCTCTGTTGGTAATACTGTATCCATATGTGTAGAAAAGAATAGAGGCGGAATCGTATCATCTATTCCTTTATGCCAAGCAATCAAATTTCCTATTTCTCCATTAAAACTTTTATGCGCCTCGTCAAATTGTAAACTGAAACCTAGCTTTGGTAACTCTTCCTTCAGAAAAGATGCTACAAGTTTTTCCTTCTTACTAGGACCATTAATTTTTGCCATTTCTAAAAATAATTTCACTAATCTTTCCTCATTTATGTGAGTGGCGGCCTTTGACGTTAATTCAACATTCATTTGTATCTCTCCCTTCTAAATTACTATGTTTTCTCTTACCCATGTTCCTTCACTTATTACTACTCGACCACGTTTTATGACCGTATCCACAATATTCGTCCCAAGCTCATAGGCAACATGCTTATAGTTTGGTACATCCCATATTTGAATATCTGCAACTTTGCCAATTTCTAATGTTCCGCGATCTGTTAAATTCAATGCCCTAGCCGCTACTTTTGTTGCAGCTTTAATCGCTTCCTCTACCGTAAATTGATAAAGTCGACAAGCTAAATTAATGACAAAGGACATAGAACTTGTATAACATGCCGGGCACATATCAGTCGCTAAAGCTATTTGCATACCGCTATCTAGCATTTTGCGAGCAGCAAAAGGCCGCTTATGTGCAACAGCAAAATCTAAAGCCGGCATCAATACACCAATAACCCCCGCTTCCGCTAATTGTGACATTACTGATTCTGGTGTATAGTTCAAATGATCAATCGAAACCATCTTCATTCGGGCTGCTAAATCTGAACCACCAATATAAGAATAGGCATCCGCATGAATTTTAGGTAGTAATCCGTACGCTACTCCCGCTTGTAAGATACGCTCGGATTCTTGCTCAGTGAAATAGCCTTCATCACACCAAACATCACAGAATTCAGCTAAGTTATTTTGTGCTACCTGTGGAATCATAACGTCAATAATTTCGTTGACATATTGTTCCTTCGTTAAGTGATCCGGAATACCATGTGCCCCTAAAAATGTATTCACAACATCAAGTGGTGTATTTTTGTGTAATTGACGACCTATGCGTAAAATTTTCAATTCACTTTCAGGTGTTAACCCATAACCACTTTTACTTTCAACTGTAGTTGTGCCATGTTTAAGCATTGTCATCAAACGTTTTTTGGATTGCTCAAAAAGCACATCTTCAGCAGTATCTCTTGTAAGCTCAATTGTATGATTAGGCCCTATTGTCATTGATAGCTTTTTCAGATTATCCTCAATGTTTCCAGACAATTTAGCAGCATATTCTTCAACCCTACTGCCATAAAAAACTAAATGTGTATGCGCATCAACATAGCCTGGGGCAACAACCTTACCTGCTGCATCAATACTATTTCTATCATCTATTTCATAACGTTGCTTTAATTCTTTATAAGAACAAATATCAATAATTCGTTCATCCTCAATAACAATTGCCGTATTAGTCAATATTTGGAAATCTTGCATCTTATCTCCCGTACAAGGTAATATTTGCGCTGCATTTTTAATAATATAGTCCGGTCTTTTTAGCACTCGATCACTCCTTTACAGTAATAAATAGGCGATTGGTGTAACGATAATTAAGGTTAAAACGCTACGTACAAACCATATTCCTATCATTTTACCTAACGAAATCGGAATTTCCGTTGACAAAATGCATGGAATAAGCGCAGAGAAAAAGAGAATAGCAGAAATAGATAAAGTACCTACAATAAAACGTGTTTCGATAGCGCTCTCAACGACTACGAGTGATGGTAAAAACATATCCATTAAATTAACAACTGCTGCCTTTGCAACGATTAATGGCTCAGCAATTTGCAGTAAATATGTTACAGGCACAAACAAATAAGCTGCATAATCAAAAATGGGTGTATGATTGACAAGCCATAAACCAATAAGACCTACCGACATAATCGTCGGCAAAATACCCATTGCCATCACTAAGCCATCTTTCACATTATCCTTAATGCTTTGCCAGAGGTTCGGAGCTTTTTCAGCAGTCTGCATCGCTTCTCCCCATGCGTGCTGTATACGTTTTTCTTTTACGATTTTCTCCTTATCACCATCCACTTTGTTGTAGTATTCATTACTAATATGACGAATTGGCCAAATACGGACACTAATCGCTGTAACTAAAAAAGTCACTATGAAAGTAATCCAAAAATAAAGATTCCAAATATCCATTAGGTTTAAAGTTTTTGCTACAACAATCATAAAAGTCACAGAAACGGTGGAAAACCCTGTAGCAATAATAACCGCTTCTTTTGTGGTATACTTCCCTTCCTTATAGATCCGGTTTGTAATTAATAACCCAATTGAATAACTACCGACAAAGGATGCCACAGCATCAATGGCAGATCTACCTGGTGTTTTCCAAATTGGGCGCATAATAGGCTGCACTAAAATCCCTACAAATTCTAGTAAGCCATAACCGACAAGCATTGCTAAAAATATGGCGCCAATAGGGACTAAAACGCCAATTGGAGTAAGAAGTGAATTATACCAATAGGGTCCCATATCTTCAGCCAATAACCAGCTAGGCCCAATATTAAAAACAACAAGGACAGAAGCAATAGCACCAATTATTTTTAACGCCGAAATCACCATATCTACTACCGATTTATTCCATGTTTTTTGATAAATAGGATAAATTGCCCCAGCAATAACGATAATCAAAATGTAGTAGACAATCACTGATGAAAACTGTGTACGGATAAACGTCACTAAGTGATCAAGTGGAATTGTCTTTTTTCCATTTAACGTTATGGAGATAAAGAACATAAATATACCAAATAAGCTAAAGCCAAAAAATTTATAGACCGCTGATTTCGAATAAATAGGAGGTACTTTTTCTAGCATATTGTCAAAATCCAATGGCGTTGATTCAGCTTTTTTCATGTGTTGTCACCCTTTTCTTATATAAAATGAGGCCAGATACATTTTTACATATTGCATCGGCCTCTGTTGATTCACTACTTCACACTTGTTCTTTGACTAAATCTTTTGGTCCAAAGGTTGCAGTTGGCTCCCACCATAATGGGATTTTAATACTTTCATCAGTTAATTTTCCTTTACCATTCGCTACATCTTTTGCAGTCTCATAACCCGCCTGAGCATGACGTACAACACCAATTCCTGAATCCACTGTCATCGCTACTTCCAAACGCATATCAGATTCATCCGTACCATCCGCAATCATCGTTACACCTGTATGAACGGCTTCACCCATTGAATAGTTGGCTTGAAGTGCAATTAAATCACACATGCCTACTGCATTGAGTAAGCCATTTAACACCGGCCAATCAGAAATTAAATCGCCTCCATCCTTCATATTTTCTGATTCAAACGTTGGATTCACAATCGAACCGGAATCCAAATTATCGCGAGAAAACGCTACAGGACCACTTAACTCTCCTCGACGAATCATATCATTTACTTCTAAAGCAAATTTTTTACGTTGTCCAAAGCCCATATAGCAAATACGCGCTGGTAGAGCTTCTATTGGAATATGCTGCTTCGCTAGCTTAATCCAACGTGTGACAAGTAAATCGTCATTAAATTTATCTAAAATCATATCATCTATTTTGCGTAAATCTTCTGGATCCCCTGACATACAAATCCAACGGAATGGTCCTCGCCCTTCACAGAATAACGGACGTATATACTCAGCTACAAACCCCGGTAATCGTTTAGCCTCTTTTTCATCAAATCCTGCATCGATACATTCTTTACGAATACTTGTCCCATATTCAAACGAATGAACGCCTCGATCTAAGAAAGCAATTAATGCTTTTAACTCACGAATCATTGTTGTTCTTGCTTCTTTTAAATACTCGAGGCGATCCCGATCTCGCAATGCCTCAGCCTCTTCTACAGTGTAACCTGCCGGGAGGTATGCGATTGGATCATGTGCAGGGGTCATAGACGTTGCTATATCTGGTAAGAAATCAATTTTTAATGCTTGCTCAAAAATATCCGCTGCATTTCCTACTACAGCAATCCCTAATGCTTCTCCAGCTGCTGCTTTTTTCTTTGCAAGTTCAATCGCCTCTTCTAATGAATTAACAACTACATCGATAAAACCCTTTTCGATACGACGATTAATGATTTCAATATTGGAATCACACAAAATTGCAACACCACCATGCATTGTCATTGCTCGTGTTTGGTTGCCCCCCATCCCCCCTGCACCAGCTGTTAATAGGATTTTCCCTACAAGTGAATCACTATAATGGAGTCTAGCTATTGCGGATAACGTTTCAAATGTTCCTTGAATAACCCCTTGAGTGCCAATATATTCCCAAGGTGCAGCTGTATAATTAGCATACATAGTTAAATTCTTCTCTTGTAAATCGTAAAATGTTGGCCAATCTGCTTTCATAATATTTGTAGTAGCCATTACAACAGTAGGTGCGTATTTATGCGTTTTAAAGACTGCCACTGGCATACCTGATTGCACTACTAGTGTTTCGTCATCCTCTAAATTTTTCAGGGAATCCACAATTGCATGATAAGACTCCCAGTTTCGAGCTGCCTTTCCAATACCCCCGTAAATCACCAATTCTTCAGGTTTTTCAGCATTTTCCATATTATTTTCTAACATTCTTAAAATAACTTCTTGGCGCCAGCCTTTGCATCGTAATGTGTTTCCACGCTGAGCCTTTACTGAATATAAAATTTCTGGTTTTGTCATTTAAAACTCCTCCTTTTTTCCTTACACACTTAAATAAAGCAAATAACGTGCCAACTTTAAAATTACCCTTTTAAAAAGCGATAACAATGCTATTTATAGAGTAGATTTTTAAAACATCTAGATCTAAACGCTCCCATACTACTTTAAATAAGCGCAGATACATTTTGCATCATTTCTTTTTTCTGTATTTTGTTTCTATTCAGAAAATATATATGGTAGGATGTATGAAAACGCAGATAATTTTTGCATGCAAAATAACGCGAGAAAGAAGGTTTTTGTATGAGAGAAGAATTAAAACGTTTTTCAAAAATATTTGGCGCAAATATCATTGCATTAGATAGTACTTTCCAAGTTATATGGTGGCATTTCAACGATGGTATCTCATTAAATTTAAAAGTTGATGTGCCCTTAGATACAATAATGGACATTGATTTAATGTTATTTCACCAACCGCAACGGTTACAAATTCAAGAGCAACATCTATCATTTACAATAGAACCCTTCTATTTAACAGAACAATTTTATTTCATATTAGTTGAGAACTTCGTAGATTTTCAGCATTCATTACAAAATAAAGTCTTTGTATTAGAAGAAATTATTGAACATTTAGATGAAGGTATTATCGTAAGTAATAAAGAGGGTGACATTATATATTACAATGAGGCACTTGCTAAAATGGAGGAGCATAAAAAAGAGGATATGCTTGGAAGGAAACTTTGGGATGCTTATAATTATCAAGATCGCCGGCTATCAGAACATAATCATATTTTAAAGACAGCAAAACCAATTTATACTAAGTACCGTGCTCATGCTTATTCTGAAAATGAACCTAAATTTGTAGGCTATAGTTCCTTCCCTATTCAAAAAGATAACCAAACAATCGGTGTATTTTCGATCACACACACAGAAACCAGCTTACGAAATCAATTGCGCCAAACTCTAGATTCGAGGCACCAAACAATGGAAGTGCCAGAAGTTGTGAAACGGAACAATGGCACTATTTATACATTCCAAGATATTAAAGGCAACAGTCAGGAACTCCAGCAAACCATTATTGAGGCCAAAAATATCTCGATTTACAATACCGATACACTAATCGTTGGCGAAACAGGTACAGGTAAAGAATTATTTGCACAGAGTATGCATAATTTAAGTCCTCGAGTAGCGAAGCCCTTTGTAGCGATTAACTGCGCAGCTATTCCACCAACACTATTAGAGAGTACATTATTCGGCTCTGTAAAAGGTGCTTTCACTGGTGCTACTACTCAAGAAGGTCTTTTTGAATATGCAAAAGATGGAACACTTTTCCTAGATGAGATTAATTCACTCCCAATGGGACTTCAATCTAAATTAATGCGTGTCTTACAAGAAAGAGCCGTTAGACGCGTCGGTAGTAATACCCTAATTCCAATCAATTGTACAGTCATTAGTGCATCTAATGAGGATCCCGAACTACTAACAGCGAATGACCGAATGCGTCTTGACTTATTTTATCGTATTGCTCATTCAAGTGTTTACATCCCTCCATTACGGGAAAGACCAGAGGATGTTCTTTTTTTTATCCAACACTTTTTACATAAAAATGTTCTTAAATATATGAAATCAGACTTAACGATAAAACCCGAGCTCTACAAAATACTTGTAGATTACGATTGGCCAGGGAATGTCCGTGAGCTAGAACACTTAATTGAGAATCTTGTAATACATGCAAATTCAGAAAGTAGTATTACAGAAGATATGCTACCGCGTTATCTAAAAAATAAACTATCGATGAAGCCTACTACTTCAAATAAAAGGCCCTTCAAAACACTCATGCATACTAACGAAGAACAATATATTCGAGAGGTTTTAAAACAGTGTGGAGGGAATATTTCAGCTGCAGCAAAGCAATTAAATATTTCCCGTCAATCTCTGCAGTATCATATGAAGAAGCTAGCTATTCGTAAAGAAGATCTCATTTAATAATTGACCGATAACTCTATTCGTAACAAAAAGGCTGTCCAAATTATATGCTTGATCATAAAATTGGGCAGCCTAGTTATGATTTTATGTCTCATTCCTTCATTAAAATCTATGCAGTGTAAAGTTCATTTGAAAAATTATCGACTACTACTCTCTTTATATTGTTTTAATTAATATACTTGCAATAACAACACTTCCCAAGGTTACAGTTGTAAATCCTCCAACAAGCATTGGCGTCAAAATTTCATTGAAGATTTTTTTCTGTTCTTCTTCTGTTTCACCAATACTTCGACTTACTTCCTCACAGACAATGTAATCTCCTGGAAAACCAAATGTTGCCGTCAACGCTACCGGTATTCCTAAATAAAAATCCCACTTAAATAGTTTTGATCCTATAAAACCACCTAAAATAATTCCTAGTATTCCTATACTAAGAATTGTTATAACCGCAGGCAAATTTTCGACAAACATATTGAACGTAATATCATTCATCATTCCTAAAACAATAAAAATAATCCCAGCCATACCAACTGTAAAACTATTTGATTTTTCCATCACTCGCTCAGGATAAAATTTCACTAATCGACCAATCATACCAATTGCTAACCCCCATAAACTATAAGGGATTCCTGTCACTTTGGATAAGGCAACTGCAAGCGACCCTCCGATAAATAACATGAACAATAGTACTAACGATGTCTGATATTTTTTAGGAATGATTAATTTCTCTTCTTCATCATTTTGGAACGAGACAATATCAGATGCTACAAATGAACCACTATGGATTTGCTTACGGATTTTCATTGCATGTTTCCGTAACAAAAGATTGGCTAGTGGGATTCCTATAAATGATTGGAAAGCCATTATTAATGCAGGAATTGTAAGTAAACTAACTAAGCCTAACTCTTTTAATCCTTCCGAAGTAATCAAAACAGCAATAATTCCGCCATTTAAAGGGCCTGTTCCAGCAACTGCTGTTTGATAGTCAAAAAAGAAGGTAACAATCGTTAAGATAAAGAGTGAGGCAAAAAGCATACCCATTATTGCAATAGCAACAGCCTTCCATTGCAAGCGAATCATTTTTAGTGGTATTAAAGTTCCCATATGGACTAAGATTAGTGCTGTACCTAATAGAGATCCTACAGTTAAAAATGTAGAGTTAGCAATTAAATCCTTCGGAAAAATTCCCAACCATAGTAAGACCAAATATCCCATCATTGCTACAAAAAGCATCGGTACTCTCGCCTTGCTAATAATTGAAAGGATTTCTCCCAGTGCGACTAACCCTAGAATAATCATTGCTGCAATTATAGGTTCTTGAAACATTTTATCCTCCCTTAAGCATTTATTGTTAGAGCTGTATTAATTAGCACTTTCAAGCCAACTGCTAAAGATTCTTCATTAATAGCAAATTTAGGATGATGATGCGGATAAATTAATGATTCGTCCTCCACAGCTGCACCGACTCCTATAAATACACCGGGAACTTGCGTTAAAAATGCCGAAAAATCTTCTCCTCCCATGAACGGATCAATGTGTAAAATATAATCTGGCCCCATATTTTTTTCAATAATATCTTCCACCAATAAAGTCAACTGCTCATCGTTTACGACAGAAGAATAACCATAATTATATTTGAATTTATAATCAGCACTATGTACTGCGGTTAAATGTTTTACTTGAAGTTCTATTTGTTCTGCAATTAACTCTCTAACTTCCTGCGAGTATGTTCGTACACTACCACCTAGCAATAAGCGATCAGGAATGATATTTTTAGCGCTTCCCGCATTAAACTCTGTTACTGCTAAGACAGCACGTTCTTTCGCATCTACCTTTTGAGGAACAATTTGATGCAATAGATTGGTTATTTGTGCGCCAATTAAAATAGGATTTACAGAATCCTGTGGCTGAGAAGAATGCCCGCCCTTTCCAATAATCTCAAGCTCAAACGTATCAGAATTTGCGGTAAAAGGACCTGAACAGATACCTATTTTTCCTGTAGGGAGCATTGAGAATAAATGTAATCCTATAATTTGATCGACACCTTCTAACACACCTACCGACACCATTTCCTTTGCTCCGCCCGGAAATACTTCCTCGGCATGCTGAAATATAAAGCGAATCTCTCCTTTTATACTATTTTTCAAAGTAGACAAAATTTTTGCAGCGCCCAGTAGCATTGCTGTATGTCCATCATGTCCACAAGCATGCATTACATCCGGCACTTTAGAAGTGAATGGCAAATTCGTTTCTTCTTGAATAGGTAGTGCATCCATATCTGCTCTTAAAGCCAAACAATTTCCAGGTAGATTACCTTTTAAAATAGCTAAGACACTTGTTTTCGTTGGTCTAGAAACCTCTAAATTCTCAAAAGAGTTCAATTGATTATAAACGAAATCAGATGTCGCATATTCCTGATAAGACAATTCAGGATTTTCATGTAAATATCTTCTCCACTCAATAACTTGCGATACCATTTGCTCAATTTCTCCAGTAACGGTTAAAATGTTAGCCATATGATTTCTCCCCTTTTATTATGATAATGTTGTTCACACTACTTCACACAAAGTGCAATGAAACTAAATTAGTCGATTAACTCTCTTCTGGAAACAGATTATTCAGAAAATTATGTCGAAACCCTCGACCTTACCGTTTTCTATTTCTCCCGTTCAATCCCACTCTTCCTTCACCTTTTTATAAACACAAATTTTTACTACGGTAGATAAAAAGATTCCTAGTTTAAGCATCCCTCCTTTTCCCTTTATTCTTTAGTTGTGCAAATTACATGCCAACTTTTCAAAATCAATTAAAAATAATAAGATTATTGTCTAAAAAAGAGCTTTCATAAGCTATTAATCAGTTTTATATCAAGTGTAGCTTTTCAAGTTAGCAGATAAAAAAACGCAGATAATTTTTGCATCATTATGTTTAATGTCATGTAAGTTTTAGTTAAATATTGCTCTAGTAAGCTTTTCTGTTATGCAGATAATTTTTGCATGCAAAATTAAAAGAAACTAGTTTTGCATCAGCGAATACGACGCTTTGCAATCACTAGTTCTCAGTACCCGTTATGATATTTGATTAGAGACTCAATGATTGATTTTAATAAAAAACAATGCCCACTATAACACCTATTATTACAAGTAAATAAGGAGGCATCTTCCAACGCATCAAGTACCATAAAAAAAAGACCGCATTTACTATGTCTAGACCATTTTGAATGCTCTGTATGACAATCGGTTGTATAAAAGCTGCAGCTAATAATCCAACAACTGCTGCATTTGCACCAGCCATCGCCCCTCTTAATCCAGCAAAACGATTAAGAGCTAGCCAAAATGGCATTGCCCCTACTAGTAGCAAAAATGCCGGTAAAAAAATGGCGAACGTAGCGATCATGGCCCCAGGTACTCCAGCTATGACCATACCTATGTAGGAAGCAAATGTAAATAACGGACCTGGGACTGCCTGCGTCATTCCATACCCTGCTAAAAAATCTGACGAACTCATTAATCCACTTTGGACAAATTGTGTCTCTAGTAAAGGCAATACCACATGGCCTCCGCCAAACACTAATGCACCAGATAGATAAAACTTTTCAATGATCGTAAACCATTCATTTTGAATAAGTGGACTGGCCATTGGTAAACCGATAAGAAGTATAACAAACAGCGTTAAAAAATAGCCCCCTGTCGTTTTTGAAATAGGCCTAACCATTTCTTTTGGGTCATCTCTTTGATGGATCTTCTTAAAAAATCGATAGCCTATAAGAGAAGCAACGATAATAGTCGTTACTTGAGCAAGTGGATGGACCCAAAAAAGAACTATGACAAAAGCCAAGGAAGCGATTATAAAATGGCGAATGCTAGGGATTAATTTTTTTGACATATCCAAAATAGCTTGCGCTACAATTGCAACAGCTACCAATTTCAAGCCATGCGTCCAGCCCATATCTAGCCCTGTGTATGAAGAATAATACGCAAATGCCATCAGCAGCAAAACTGATGGCATTGTAAAACCAAGAAATGCCACAATGCTCCCGAATATACCGCCTCTTAATAAACCGATGCCCATTCCTACCTGACTCGATGCTGGCCCAGGTAAAAATTGACTGAGTGCAACAAGCTGACTGTAGTCATCATCAGATAACCATTTACGCTTTTGAACATATTCATTTTGAAAATACCCTAAATGTGCAGTAGGACCTCCAAAAGATGTACAACCTAATTTAAGCGAAATGAAAAAGATCTCCCAAAACTTTCTCAATATCTCCAACTACTTTCCTTATCATATATTTTCATATTACAGGAGAGAAGTTTCCATTTGGTTTAAGATATTGTAAAGTTTTTCAAAAAATCGAACGGGATTTTTTACGAATCTCCAATTTTAATGGCAGAGCCAAGCTCACTGCCATTTGCGGCAATCGGAATTAGTTCATAGCTCTTTCCTGTTAAATATAATGCATCGAGTCGGACACCCCACTTCGTATACTCTTCATTTAAAGGATACGCTAAATTAAAAGGCCAAGATTCCCCTGTTGCTGATTGTATTTTAAAATGTAATGCTTCATTTAACAGGCTATTTTCAGAAGAAAAGTAAATCGTTGTTGATATTGGTGTAGATACAACTTTTTCTATTGTTATTTCCTGACCATCCAACAGCTTCACTTTTTTCTCAACCGGGAAAATCTTTCTATCTTCTTGTAATTGCTCTTGTGAAGCTTCTACTTGAAATTCCCACGGCTCATCAATCTTTTTTTCCCCGTTCCAATCGTTATAACGAATATCTAAATTTAACGTTTGTTCCTCTGGAAGCTCACTTAACTTCACACTACTATAAATTGTATAGGTTTTATCGAATTGTTGAATGGACTGCCCTCCATTTCTAACCGTGAACTCTTTTCCATTCACAAAAACTTGTGGGAAGAAAAAAATTTGATAGTCGAAATTCAAGTCCTTTACTGGCTTAAAGGTAGCATTCAATAATATTTGGTTATCATCAATTATTATTTCATTTAACGTTAAACGACCAAGACTAGTTTCAGTCGTTTTACCGACAACTGTTTTGTAGGCATCAAAATTCAAATCCTTATTAAATAAAAAATAAAAAACATGTACACAAGTAGCTACTATTAAAAGCAATACTACAATAAACCATATTTTCCGTCCTCGATTTACCTTAGGCTGACTTTCACTAAGAAGCATATCATTGGACATCATGTACACCTCATTTTAAGAAAGTATGTCTACATCCATTTCGCCTTGGCGTAATGAATGAAGATAATTGCTTTTTATTTATTGTAGTTTTCAGTTGAACATTATATAACCTCTAACGATGTCTAGGTTTGGCTGATTTCGCTATGTATGTAAAGGAATAATGTCTATTCCTTTACTATTGTTAAAAAACTCGAAGAACAAAATGATCAAGAAAATATTGGTGATTGTTTCAACACAGAAGTGAGAATATATATGTTTCTAAGGTCTGGCTTTCCAGAGTGCAAACTTCAACCCACTTTCTTCGCTTATGTTGTTGTTGTCGCTCGAGCCTTCGCACAAAACACATCTTGTTGAAGTTTCGTTTTATCACTAGCGACATGCCTGAAGATATATGCTATGTTAAGCGGTTGATTGTAGTGGAGACTGGACGCCCCCAGGAAAGCGCCCAGTCGGAACGGAGATCAACCACCCGTTTTGCCGTAGATCTATATCCCTTACTCTTGGTGTCGAACCTTTTTGGCCTCTTCCATTAAATAATCTACAAACAACTCATCTTTAACCAACCATGCTTGATAATTTCTTTTTAAAAACCATTCCGCTTCATAAAAACTTGTAAAGATTTGGTCTAATGGCAGTTTGTTTTTTTCAATTACCCAATCTAAATCACTTATTGAATATAGGAGGAAAAATTCTTCCTTAAGGTTTTTATACATTGTCCCAAAAGAAGAAAACCTTAAATTATAGCGATTTCGTTTCGCATCCTCTGGTATTGGATCTATATGAAATGTTTGAGCCACATACTGCTCATAAGCTTCATCTGTTAAAGAGCACCCAGCTGCCTTTTGATGCCCTCCCCCTCCGAATTGTGCTGCAATTGCCGAAACATCTATATGATCATGAATTGTACGAAAAGATATTTTTTTGCCACCCATATTTAATATTGCTATAAAATCAAGGTGTACATTTTCTTTTCCTAATTCATTACCCAGCTCTGAATGATACGATTCTGCATAAACCACACCTGTAAAGTATTCGCCTATCGATGTTTGCACTAGCTCTCTTTTTTTTCGACGGATATACCGTTCTACTTTCTCTTCTTCCATACTCAAAATTTTCTTTTCAAATTCATCAAAATCAAAATGTTCGCTTGTTTTTAAACGGTGAAGCATTTTTTCTTCAAATTCCTCAATGGATACTAAAAAAAAGAGAGCATTCAGCCGGCGAGCTTGCTGATTATCATTCTTTTCCCATTCCCATGTATCATACTGTCTCACTAACTCTACAAAATCTGTAATGGCATTCGTTTGTTCTAAATATCCATGGGCAACAAGATACTGATAAAATAAAGACGTTGCTGATGTTAAATAGCCATCTTCACCTTCTATTATTACTTTACCCCATTCATAATCGTTCAAATGATAAGCTGTTTTATGATGATCAATCAGTTGAACATTGCCAGTCGCGGAATAATAATCATTTAATCTCTTTTCATTTTCCTCGTTTGGAGATAAATCGGTAATAAACAAAAATGTATCCTGTTGGTTATTGTCTAAAAAATACTCAATTTCACGATCTAGCGATGAAATTGAATTGTACTTTACTTTTACTTGGTCTTGAAAGGCAAGCTTGGCTAAAACCCCACAGCCTACCCCATCTAAATCATTATGCGATAGCAATTTATACATTTTTTCACCTCTACGGTAGTATGGATTATCATTGTAAAAATTATCAGTATTGTAAGGCGTATGAATGATTGCATGGAAATTAGCACCTGATTTATATCTAGATATTATTCAACCAGGCTCTTTTATCTGCTGCATCTTATATAAAATGATATAGAATTAAATTGCAGCACTAGAAGTTTTTATTCCTAATAGTCATAAAGCATTAAAATATTCACGTTCAATAAAATTATTATTTTCATAATAATTAATATTTAAAAATTCACTACCACATTACACTCCTTCATCATTCTCTTTTCAACAATTCATAAAAAAAGTTATAAACATCCTTTAGAAATCAACATTTTCGAATATAATCTATGACAATATTTCTTCCTATATTTAGCTTTAATACAAATCAGATTATTTAGAACTAACTGAAATTAATTATCCTATAAAATATAAATTCATTTTTTACTATAATATGTTATTATAATTTTGGTAAAACTACCTATTTTTTAGGAATAAAATATAAAGGAAAAATGAACTAAAAAGGAAGATGTATATGAAAAAAATCCAACAATTATTCCAAAGTGAAGATGGAAATATCGAACAAAGAGAGAGTTTTTTAGCCCTATTGGAGAAAATTGTTTCATCATTGGATGCGTTAAAAAACACAAAAACAACAACTCTCGGACCAATGAAAGAGCGCTCTGACAATTTCTATAAAGAGTTAATGCAAGAAAATGATGTACCAACTTCGGGTGTAGGACTTGAACAAGTTGTGAATGAATTAACACAATTGATGCAAGGGCATCCTTACCATACACGCAACTTTGTAACGAACGTTTTACCAATGGCTAGCATTCCCGGAATATTAGGACAATTCACAAATGCTCTGCTTAACGGCAACAATCTATGGGATGTATACGGACCTGCTGCTGCTGAATGTGAAGTAAAAGTAGTCGCAATGATGTCGAAGTTAGTTGGCTACGACTATACACAAAGCTTTGGTTACACAACTTGGGGTGGACAAGGAGCTGTCTTCAGTGGACTTCGTCTTGCTATCGCTAAACAATTCCCTAACGCTAAAGAAGATGGCGTACCGAATAATTTATATTGCTTCGCTTCAGAAAATGCTCATTACAGCTTATTAAAATCTATTGAAGCAGTCGGCATTGGTAGCAAGCATTTAATTCGTGTGAAAGCTGGAAAAGACCATTCTATGGATACTGATGACCTACGAGTACGTATGACTGAAGTTATCGAAAATGGTGGCATTCCCGTGTATGTAGTTGCTACAACAGGCGCTACCGATCAGTTTGCCATTGATGATGTACAAGCAATCAAAAAAGTTACCACTGACCTTGAAGAAAAGTATTCCTTAAAATCTATACATATTCATGCCGATTCAGCTTTAGGTGGTTTTTATGCCTTTTTCAATGATTACGACTTCAAGGCAAATTCACTTCAGTTAGAGCCTAATGTTTTACAAGCATTACAACAAATTAGAGAACGTATGCAATACCTCCCTATTGCAGATAGTCTTTGCTTCGATTTCCAAAAGCTTGGTCAAACACCGTATTTAACAAGCTTATTCTTAATAAAAGAAGGCAAGCATTTACAGTTATTAGATATCGATGACTTCGACACACCTTATGTAGGTAATCGCGGCTATGGTTCTTATCATACAGGTTATACATTAGAGTGCTCTCGTATGGGTAGTTCAATTGCTATTTATGCTGCATTACAAGCGTTTGGTAAAGAAGGCTACCAACAAATATTAGCAAATTATGTGCGTGTAAATTTAGCGTTCCGTGCGCAGTTAGCTGAGAAAACACCAATGTTACAAGTAGTCAATGAGTCTAATATTGGACCAGTTACAGCATTCCGTTTGTATCCTGAAGGCTTGAATTGGGAATCTGAACAATCAGGTAGCTATACACAAGACCAGATTGAATATATTAATGGTCTTAACGCTTCTTTATTCGAAATTATAGGAGAAGGTCGCGACGAAGTATTTTTCGGTGATACGACACGTGTTTGTACTGTCAGCACTAGCGATACTAAACAACAACTTCCAGTCGCTGCTGCAAAATTCTTTTCAATCTCTCCTTATACAGAGACTGAACATATTAGTGATATGATTCATTTCTTACAACAAAAGGTGAAAGTATTGGAGGCTGCTAAAGTTGAATATAGCCAAAAAATTTAAAAGTTCTTTACTCTATAAATATATTGCAAGTTTTACTATTCCCATTGCTATTATTTCGGTAATATTTAGTATCGTATTATTTATTTTTTCTTATCAGATTATCGATAATTTTGTTATTAAACAATTTGAGTCTTCATTAGAGGTTGTATCTCAAACAATTTTTGATGATCTAAACAAAGAAGATGTCAAAGCTGCAGATAACGGTGATAAGAAAAAATATGAAGAAATATTAAATGAATTAAATGAAACAATTGAAGAGTATGATATTCAAAATGCTTTTGTTATATCGCGTGCAAATGGCAAAGAACATATTGTGGCATTAAGTAAGAAAGATGACTATCAAGAGGATTATGTTTTTAGTAATGACATGAATGAAGCGTTAAATACTGGAAGCGCTCAAATTAGTGATATTTATAAAGATGAATACGGTATTCATAAATCGATTTTTATACCATTTAAAGATACTGATATTCTTTTTGGTTTAGATATGGACGCCTCCTTCATTTCTAAACTGCAAACTAAGACTCTTTGGACTTGTATCATTATGACCGTGATGTTTTTGATATTCGGTATTATTGTGGCTTACTTCATTAGTAAAAGCATCATAAAACCAATTAAAAATATGACGAACTATGTTGGTAAGGTGGCACAAGGAGACTTAGCTGTTGAATCCCTTCAAATAAAGGGTTCCAATGAAATTGCACAGCTTTCTGAGGGCATTGAAAATATGACAGAAGACTTACGCTCACTTATTCAGCAAATTGCTGAAAATGCTGAGCAAGTAGCTGCGATGTCTGAAGAGTTATCGGCAAGTTCTGAGCAAACAAGTGCCTCTATACAACAAATAACATCTTCCATGCAAGAAGTAGCTGCTGGGTCAGATAAACAGACTTCCTCTATTGAAGAGGTAGAAAGTAATATTACGACAATCTCCACAAAGATGTCTGAAGTTGTATCAAGCGTTAATGATGTCACTACAAAAGCATTTAGTGCATCTTCTATTTCAGAAAAAAGTAATACGACGATTCAAAGTGCTACAGAAAAGATGGTTGTCACATCTAATGCTATTCAAGAGACATCAGAGGTTGTGAAACGTTTAAACACTTACTCAAATGAGATTGGCGACATTGTAACCTTAATTAATGAAATTACAGATCAAACAAATTTACTCGCTTTAAATGCATCTATAGAAGCAGCACGTGCCGGTGAGCATGGAAAAGGCTTTGCGGTTGTAGCCGAAGAAGTACGTAAACTTGCTGACCAATCATTAGCAGCAACTAACAGTATTCGGACACGTATTGAAACGATTAAAGAAGAATCTGTGCAAGCTGTGAAATCTATGGAAATTAGTAGTAGTAACCTTGCAGAAAGCTCAACTACTTTTAATGAATCCGGTGAAGCCTTTAAAGAAATATATTCGCATATTACTTCACTTACTCAAGAAATGGATTCTGTTAATAACATCATTTCAAGTATTAATGATGGCGTTAATAGCATTGCAATTTCTGTAGAGGAAGTTGGTGTTGTAGCCGTTCAATCATCTGGAAACATTCAAAATGTGGCTGCCGCTTCCGAAGAGCAATCAGCTAGTATTGAAGAGATTACTGCTTCTTCAAATAATTTAGCTGAGATGGCGCAGCAACTTCGAAATATTATACAAAAATTTCAGCTATAAGAAAAACTAATCACAAAAATCCGCTATACTTTCTGTAGGTAAGATTTTACCAACAGAAGTTTATGCGGATTTTTTACGCTTAATAGTCCTATGCTCTTTTTTTCATCCATGCAATCGTTTCTTCAAGCCCTACTTTATATGAAGTACGTGGTAAAGCACCTATTTCCTTTTCATATTTCTCCCCACTTAAAATGACTGGTTCTTCTGTTAAATACAACATTTCAACTATTTCTTTCATAGAAGGACTAACTATTCCAAATAGTCGGATCATGCCTTGAGAAACTGTACGAACGCCTTTTTGATAGCCAGTAATTTCACGTAAAATTTCTACTAGTTCCTCTCCTGCGATTGGATGAACAGCTGGCACGTTCCAATTCTGATTATAGGTGTCGTCTCGTAATGCAAGCTCAACCATAGCCTTTGCGCCATCAACTGTATAAAGGAATTCCCTTTTCACTTGCATATTCCCTACAAAATTAGCTTTTTTACCTTGTACAACATTTTTTAATGTTTCATAGAGTATTGTATTCTCTGCATTTGGTCCGTATAAATCAGGGAAATGTACTATTAACGAGGGTACTTTACTTTTTTTCAATTTATTTTCCATCGTTAAACGAATCTTTCCTTTTTTCGTCTGTGGTTCTTTTCTAACTTGCTCTATTACAGGATTTGTCGATTGTCTCCCATAAGCATAAATATTGTCTACAAGTGCAATCTTTGTTCCTCGCCTTTGGGCAATTTTAATCACCATATCTATGCAACGCATATGGTACTTATCCCAATCCTGATATGGAAAACTAACAGCATGAAAAATAATATCAACACCATCTGAAGCATTCATCATGAGCTGTTCATTAAATACATCACCTGAAATAATTTCGACGTTTTTGTGATGCTGAAAAAGTGCTACTAACTTTTCTTTATTTCTAGCAAATGCCTTCACCTGTATATTTCGATTTACTAGTTCATTTACAAGAGCATAACCCATACCACCAGATGCCCCAATCACTAATGCTGTTTGCAAAATTAATTCCCCCCTCGATTAATTAACCACTGGTCAAACAACTGCAAATTGAAAGCTCTAGATATTTTTCTAGAGCTACTATATTTATGTTAAAGCCTTCATGAGAAATTTTGCATGTGCATCCACTGCTTGTTTCGCTTCCTCATAATTTTTTACATAATGACGATAATGTGCAACAAATCCATGAAGTGCAATGAATGTAGAGTGTATCTCTGAAATCAATAGTTTAGTCATTGATAAGGACTGTACAGACTGTGCAAATTTTTCATAGCTAAGGTTCGCTGCCTCTTGTGAAAGCCCATCAATTTCTCTATCTCTTATCATAAACATTAATTCATACTGGCTTTGATTATTTAAACCAAAAGCCATATAGCCTACAAAAACGTTCAATAGTTTCGTATTATGATCCCCAGGACCATTCACGGTTTCATCCAACGTGTTATTCAGTTCAGAAAAATAATCACCTAATATTGCATAAAATATTTCTGCTTTATTTTTAAAATGATAGTAAATAGCCCCATGACTACAACCAAGCTCTTTAGCAATACTCCGCATTGATACTTGGTGAAAATCCTTTGTGATAAATTGCTTATGAGCTTCATTTATAATCATTTCTTTCGTCAAATCTTTTGTTGACGGCTTTCGTGGTGACATATTACCCTCCTTATTGACCAGTGGTTAATAATCAGTATATAGGTATTTTCATTTTTTGACAATAGGGACATTACGTAGAACAATAATAATGTGTGTGCCCACAAAACAACCTCCTACTACTTGAGGAGGTTGTTTTGAGTTGTTATAAGTCTTTTTTGTTTGTTTATCGTGAGTAGCCATCGTGTTAGTTATACGCTATCTTTGATTGGCGTAGACTGGCATGAAAAAGTGCCAAACATTCACAAAGATTTCCTTGAGCACTTTGTTTCTAAATTAGACTCTTCACAACTTTTGAAATAACAGCACCTTCAGCCTGGCCAGTTAACAAAGGTTTTGCAATTTTCATTGCTTCTCCCATGTTCATTCCTTTTACAACCCCAGCTGCCACAAGTTTTTCTACAATTTCTTCTTCCGTTAATTGCTTCGGTAAAAATGATTTTAGAAGGACTAATTTTGCTTCCTCTTTTTCAATTAAATCAGCTCGCCCTGCATTTTGAGCGCCCTCTAAAGCCTGATTTGTTTGCTTGACTTCACGATTGACAATCGCCATTTCTTCTTCAGACGATAAAGCGTCTCCCTTTTCTTTTTCAGCTAAATCAAGAGCAGATTTCAAAAGTGATAATACACCTTTTGCTAAGACATCCTTTTCTTTCATTGCCTTTTTTAATTGTTCGAATACCTCTGTTTTTAACAATGTTTTCACTCCTTCGTAAAATTCATTATAGCAAAAAAATACCGTAACCTTAAGGGATACAGTAAGTTTGATTTAACTTCTATCAATGAATGTCTTTTGTACCCAATATGTAGCGACAGGTACAGAAATCTTCCATTACTATTTGGTGCTATAGATGAATATAGGATCAATTATGCAGAGGCAAAAATTGATGCTATTTTACTTGTTTAAGCATAGATACTTCAGCTTTTGTCGTTATTACATCCACTGATAAAACATCAAATTTTGCATCTACAAGACCAATTTTTCGACTTAAATTTTGTTCAACTTTGTCTAGTCTTTTCTCCAATACTTCGTTTTTTTCTTCTAGTCTCTTTTCAATTGCTTCAATTTTTTCTCCCAGTCTCTTTTCAACTGCTTCGATTTGTTGCTGAAGGTCTGATTTCATGTCTTGCATTTGCTTCGAAAGCTCTAAAATTGCTTGAAGGATCGTATGTTGGTTCACTTCTTTTTCCATTTTCGACTTCCTCCTCTCTTTTATATTCACATAATCTATAAAATTCACAGCATTAATCACATTAACATCCATAAAAAAGGTAGAGTTACATAAGCAACTCTACCTGTCATTCTATCTATCTTTTATTTCTAAGTCAAAATATTAATAGTTGAAATCTATCAGATATTCTTCCATTAACTAATTCGCAAAGCTTTAAATCCCCTGTTTAAAAGAGGCATTACACTCACTTTTAAATTACCATGAAGCGTAGTGTTTTACTTCGAATTCAAACCATGGAAAGAACAATAACACGATCTAGTGAATTATTTCTCTCTGCCATTTACCCAATAAACAAGTCCAATAACGGCTCCCCCAATAATATTACCGATTGTTACAGGTAATAAATTTGAAAATGCTCCCGCATAGGATACGAGTTCACCATGAGGTATTAATAGAGCAAGAGAAAACAATGTCATATTTGCTATACAGTGCTCAAAACCGATTGTGACAAAAGGAAAAATACAGCAGAAAATCATCACTAATTTCCCAGTCTCTGTTTTTAATTTATAAGTACACCATACAGCCAAGCATACAAGTAAATTACATAAAATACCTCGACATAAAAGTTCAACGAAACTAGCATTCATCTTAGCTGAAGCCAGTTTTTCAATGTAAGCCGCTGTGTCTCCCACTGCTAGCCCAGAATAAAAGAATAATGTGGCTGCTAAAAGAGAACCAAAGAAATTTCCTATGTAACTAAACGTCCAAATGCCTAACATCTCTAATGGTGATGATTTTTTTGATAGTGTACTAACGGTTAAAACTAGATTATCTCCAGTAAATAAATTTGCCCCAGCCATCATGACCATACTAAGTGCCACACCAAATGCTAACCCTTGTAAGATTTTCATACTTGGTACCTCAGTTGGACTTAATAAGCCACCAATAGTAGTGATGAGCAAAATTCCAAATCCGATAAAAAGTCCGCCGAAAATGGCTAACAACAAATAATTAGCAGACTTATGCTTCATCATGTTAATTTTTGTTTCAGCTGTTAAACAAACTGAAGAAATTGCTTCTTTCATACTTTCATCTCCCAAACAACATCAAGCTATTTTAAATAACTCGTTTTTAGCGCTGATCTTAAGTAGTCATCTAGTTTCCACTCTAACCAACTTTTATACAAGGCTACATTTTAACAAATATTATTCCAAAATATCGTTAATTAGCAAATTTAAAGTAAATTCCTCCAAATTAACATATATTTATGCATTTTAGAATCTCTTTTAGTTCATTTGGATTAAAGGATAAAAAAAGATAGTGCACGAATTTCATTGTTTCTCCATTATCTAATTTTTTTTTACGGGTATCTATAATGCTGATGAGGCTTGTGTGGCATCGAATGTTCATTTAAAAATAATTGATGGTATTTAGGCTAGCAATACTACTTATAAAATAAAAAAAACGAGGGGTAAAAAACCATTACCCTTCGTTTCTATTAATAACTTGTTAAAAATATCTTTCCTTTAGTAGTTTTAGATGATTCAACAGCCGTTATCGCGTTTTTAATGTCTAACAAATCATAATGAGTATCAACCGTCATCATTTTTAACTTATCACTATTAACTAGATGGATTAAATGATGAAATGTATCTTGCCATCTTTCTACCGATACTTGCTTATTCCAATGACGCAAATGGAACATATTGGCATGTACATTTGCTTCTTTAACGATTCTCTGCCAATTCACTTGCACACCTGATAAAAGACCAATAGCTAAAAAGTTCCCTCCAGATTTCAGACAGAAAGCAAGATCATTGCCCGCCACCCCTCCAATAGAATCAATAGCCGCATCAGCACCCCTACCATTTGTTAGTTCCATTACTGTCTCATAGAGTGGTGCTGTTGAAGTATCTATTACATAGGAAGCGCCAAGCTGAATTAAATCGTCCGTATGTCTATTATTTCTCGTGACCGCGATTAATTGAAAACCTAACAATTTAGCTAGCTGTGCAAATATATGTCCAATTGCGGACCCACAAGCATTCACTAATAAAACATCATTTGGCCTTAATTGTAATATGTCCGTACAAGTGACCCAAGCTGTCATTGGGTTGATATACATTTGCGCTGCAGTAAAATCATCGATAGAATCTGGAATGGCCACTGCGAATTCTGCGCTTGTTTTTACAATTTCCTGCCAAGTTCCTTCTCCTCGTAAAGGCAATACACGCTTTCCAATAAGACTTTGAGAAACACATGGACCTACATCCTCTACAATACCGATCCCTTCATAGCCAGGAATAGTCGGTAAAGAAATCCGATGAGCATAACTCCCCCATATTGGTATTAAATCTGAAGGGTTAATAGGTCGCGCAAGCATTCGAACAAGAATTTCTTGTTCTTGAGGGGGATGAATTGTTTTATTTTCAAACTTTAAAACTTCCCGAGGGCTTCCAAATTCATATAATTTAATGCATTTAGCTTTCAATAAATTAACTCCTTTATGTTTGATTGCTGAATTTTTTTCACAACTATTCCGAAGTGAAACTCAGGGAAGCTTCCTTCATCCTCACCGATTATTAATCTTCACCAATTGGGATTTTGAGCAGTTTTTCTCCCGCTTAATGAAAATTAAAAGGAGATTTAAAGTTCTGATGGTGTTTTTAAAGCTTTGAAATGGTAAAATCACCATCTTCGGTCATGCATAGTTGTAAGTTTTTATTGATTTCTATCTCAATAGGGCTAACAATTGCTTTTTTGTTAGAAAAATACCAAACACGTTCACTTGGTCCTAAAAGTAAATTTGCGCCATCTTCATAATTCCCCATAAACGTGAGAGCATTCGAACGAATTTCGTTATGATTCATTGGCATTATACCGTATTCTTTTAAACTATCGGCTACTGAATAAATAGCATCCGTCGTTAAATTCATTTCGGCAATATTTAATACATACTCGGGTGAAAAAGACTCTACATCCTGTTTTGGATTTACTTCCTGTCTTGAAATGAGCTCAATAATATTCCCTTCAGGATCATAAAAATAACAAGAATGAGCCTTTAATGTATCAAAATATACTTCATCCTGTCCCTCTGAATATAATAATTCTGCATATTCTTTTACCCAGCTTTTCGCTTCATTAAATAAATTGCATGGAATATTTAACGCAAAATGATATTGTTTTTTAATCAAATACGGTATTTTTTCAAAAGTAATCATACTTTCGCCAACAGCTACATCAAAAAAATCATCCGTATTCTTTATTACTGCAAATCCTAAATGATCGCAGTAAAATTCCTTCATTTTATGTACATCATACACATACAGTTTCACCTTTGTAATCTTCATCGTAAAACATCCCCTTATCAATTGTTAGCATTTACTATACTTATTAAAATAAATACATGCCTCATGCAAAAGAATGAAAACGACTTTAAAGTTGGATACGATCTCCCCTGCTATTTGGTTGTGAAATGACCAAAAACTCTACCTCTTCCTCTGAATCATTACGCATCTGGTGCGCTTTAAGGGGCGGCACTTCAATTCCTTCATTCTTTTGCAACACAATTCGTTCTCCGTCGATATCGATAGTTGCTGTTCCAGATAATACAAAGAAAAATTGTTGTGCATGATGGTGATAATGGTTTGTCTCTACCGTTTTAGCTGGCATACGTTCATGAATAATACTGAGACCATCATTTTTCACTAAATGCCAGCCATCACATTGTTCTCCCCATATGTAATGTTCTGCATACTGTTTGCTAATTTTCAAAACTAATGTTCACCTTCTTTTCTCTTGATTCTCATCGATATTTACTTAATATTATAAATAAGTATAATACTTTCACGCAGCAAGGAGTGAGATCGTTGAATATCAAAAAACAATTGCTAGGCATTTCTCTCGGCTATATGCTGGGATTATTCATTGCATACATTTTTTTCGATTATTTTTCTTGGTCGTTTACTCTAGGCTCTTTTCTAGGTATTTGTTTATTTGCTCTAATTTTAAAGTTCTTAAAAGCGGGATAAATTCCCTGCTAGTAATAGGAATTTAATAATTTCCAAACTTGTTTGCACGCATAATTTCATACATCATAAACTGATCAACAGTCCAAAGGTAGTCCATTGATAGGTGCATTCTGTGCTTCATCTTTCGTCCTTAGTTGATATGCATGAAAAGGAATGCTCCTTTTAAAACTAGCCCTTCATCCGTACGGTTCATTAACCATCTTACTTTTCATTTACCGCCTGCTCGTACTGCGTTGCACAAAGTGCACACCATATATATTGCTGTTCGATATTGGTTCTAGTAATTTGAACATAGTTCACTTTACCATCTGCCTTATTTTATTATATCGGAGGTAGAAAATGGATAGCAATCCCTTTCCCTTTTTCATTCACTATCACTAAACTTTCAAACAAAAAAAAATGAACTGGAATTGAATTTTATTTAAGTAGAAATGAACTTTATCGCCTCAACACATAATATAGTCATTATCTTCTCTTCCTTTATTCGCATACGGTATTACAGCATAATTGTGTCCGGAGGTTTTAACGTCTTTCAGCGGTGTTTCCGACACCTGCTGAAAGACGTTATAAAATGCTTTTTAGTTGTCTAAATTTTTGTTATAAACGTTTCCTTCAACCAACTTTTTTGCCCACCAGTTATTTAATCGGAATTAGGAAAAAACGTTGCTATAGACCCACTCAAAGTTTACTTGTTATCATAGGTCTATATATATCAGGAGGTGATTTCAGGTGCATTCATCAAAAATTGCTTTTTTATCTGTTATAAGTAATTTTACTGTTGTCCTATTAAAAATTATCGTTGGATTGTTCACTGGATCAGTTGCCATTTTATCGGAGGCAATCCATTCTCTTCTAGACCTACTTGCCTCTTTTATTGCCTTTCTCTCCGTACGAATTTCCAGTCGACCAGCTGATAAAGAACATCCTTATGGACATGGTAAAGTTGAAAATATTTCAGGGACCATTGAAACATTGTTAATTTTTGTTGCTGGGATTTGGATTATTTATGAATGTATTCATAAAATTATCACCCCTACTCCAATCAAACTCCCAGTCCTAGGAATACTAGTTATGTTATTTGGCGCCTTGATTAATTTTTTTGTATCACGGATTGTTTATAGAACTGCAAAGAATACCAACTCTGTTGCCATGAAATCAAACGCATTGCATTTACTTACAGATGTCTATACATCATTGGGCGTTGCTTTGAGTTTATTGATTGTCCATTTAACGGGCTGGTATATTTTAGACCCAATCATCGGTATTATATTAGCATGCTATATTATGACAGAAGCTTTCAAACTGATGAAAGAAACATTTCCTCCATTAATGGATGCACGATTATCGACGGAAGAGGAAGAACAAATTATTCAAATTATTGAATCATTTAAAGATGAATACATTGAGTATCACGATTTTCGAACTAGACGTTCTGGGGCGGAAGAATACATCGATTTCCATTTAGTCGTAGCATCCAATGAAAGCATTGAAACCGTTCATGATTTATGTGATCGTATTGAAGAACAAATTAATAGCATCTTTTCTCAAGCTAATATTCTTATTCACTTAGAACCAGAGAATGAAAAAATAAATGAATGATTTACAAATGACCAGGTCTATTTCACAGTACCTGGTCATTTGTTTGATCCGCTGAAAATATTACACTTATGCTAAAATAAGGATGTTGCATTGGTTCAGTCATATGGTTTGAAAATAACATCAACCGCGATAAAAGAGGAGGGGAAAAATTTATACAATACAACATTTCACAAGAGCAAAATGATCGTAAAAAATCTTTCATTAATAACAAGCTTTACGAATACAATTTGAAACATTTTCCAAAGTATTTAAGAGGCCGATATCAAGAGATCAACCTTTACCTTACAGATGAAAATGATCAAATCTGTGGTGGTATATTGGGGGAAATTTGTTGGAATTGGTTAGAAATACATACCCTTATGATTGATGAGGATATTCGTGGTTTAGGCTATGGCTCTAAATTATTATTAGAAATCGAACAAATTGCTTTTAAAAACAAATGTGATTTCATTAAGGTAGATACTTTAAGTTTTCAAGCTTTAGATTTTTATCAACATCATGGCTATCAAGTCTACGGTACATTGGACAATGTTGGCAGGGATTATAAGCATTACTATTTAAAAAAGAATCTTTGATAATCCTTATACTCTGTATTAAAAAGTTGCAATGGTAATCACTTAGTCTTCATTAGTTTTACAATTGCAACTTATCCTTTTTCAAAATATTATTTATTAAATTTCTGATAGTGTAGTGAATATATTTGGTGAATTTTATTAAAAATAAACGACTCCTTTTCCTTCATAAAACCATTTTTTTCAGCAACACGAATGGACGGTCCATTTTTAGGATCAATAATACTTATAAATTTTTCTTGTCCTAACTGCGTAAATCCATATTCCACACAACCTTTAGCTGCTTCAGTTGCATATCCTTTAGACCAATATTTTTTATGAATATGGTAGCCCACCTCAACTTCAGTTTTCCCATCAACTATTTGTTTAACGAGACCACAATCTCCAATTAACTCTTTCGATTCTTTTAAACAGACAGCCCATAAACCGTAACCATCTTCTCGATATCTTTGTTTATTTTTCTCAATCCAATTTTTAGTTTGTTCTAAATTAAATGGTGACGGATAATATTTCATGGTTTCAGCATCTGAAAAAATTGTGTAAAGAACAGAAATATCCTCATCTTTTAATTCTCGTAATTCTAATCTTGCTGTTTCCATAATTATCAATATAGTTACCTCCTTGAATATGTGAATTGTTTTTCCTTATTTTAAGTTTAGAATAATTTGCTCCAGACTTGCCAAAAAAAGTAAATTTCGTCTAATCTGTATGTGTAAATAACAATATTTTTTAAGGTTTATGTAAGGATTACGTAAAAAGGATGTAATTTCAAAAATCTATGCTAATATATAGTAGTTTAAAAATAAATCGATCAATAAAATATATAGATGATGTGTAGGGTTTTTATGTATTTTGGGATTATTCCGCTTATCCTATTTTTTATTTTTCTGTATTCTTACTTGAAAGATCCCAGAAAAATAGTAAATGGCTTTTTATTTAATATTTTTTTCTGCTCATTCCTTTTATTTTGTACGTTTGTTTCTTTAGCATCTGAAAACAATATTATACAGCTTTTAGTTATTATTCCTTTAATAGCACTTTTCTTTATAATACCTTTTGGAATTGTAGCTTTAATGTTCGGCCTATTTCTTAATGCAAGAATTTTAATGAAAAGAGAAGGAAGACGCTTAGCAAATTCCTTAACTTTAATTGTAGCTATTATTATTTTATTATTTTTTATCATGCCTATTATTAGTCCATCCAGTTTGTTATCTAGTATATTTCAACCTATTTTTGGTGGAATATCGCTTATTATTTTTTATTTCTTGATTCATTTATCAAACTTTCTATCTGCTTATTTCCTCTATCAGTTTAATAAACCAAAATATAACCAAGACTTTATCATCGTACTAGGCAGTGGTTTAATTAACGATAAAGTACCACCACTTCTTGCAAGTAGAATTAATAAAGCTATTGATTTTTATCAGAAACAAGCAGCGGTTACCACACCACCAACAATCATTTTCTCAGGAGGGCAGGGTCACGATGAAAATTTGCCCGAAGCGGAAGCGATGCAAAAATACGCTGTGGAAAAAGGCATTCCTCTTGAGCATACTGTGCAAGAAAATCGTTCTGTAAACACCTATCAAAATATGTTATTTTCGAAACAAATTATGGATACATTAAAACCAGATGGCAAATACAACAGCATCTTTACAACGAATAATTTCCATCTTTTCCGTGCTGGTCTATACGCTAGACAAGCTGGCCTGAATAGCCAGGGTATCGGCTCAAAAACAGCCTTTTATTATTGGCCCAACGCAATGATTCGTGAATATGTTGCAATTGTTGTAATGGGACGGAAAAGACATATGAAAGTTGTTGGGATAATTCTCGGAATGTCTCTACTCCTTTCTATATTCGGCTTATTATTCTTATAGTTACATGAAAAAAATAATCAACACAAGGGTACTGAATCATAAATATTTAGTACCCTTTTATTAGTCGTTGACCGTAGATATTTCTCCCCTGTAGCCAAACATGACATGTAACAATATACTCGTTCATGACACCCATTTTAAAAGCGAATGCAAAACTTATTTTCGATAATTTAAAGCGGCTTCGCCAAATCGGGCAGAAAAATAAGTTGTTTTCGTTTAACTGTCAGCATAATTATAAATAAATTTCTCATAAAACAGACATTGAAAAATTGCATAGTGGTGTTTAACCAAATATATTGAGGGAGGGACAGTGAATGCAACTAAAAAGTAAATCGTCTTGGTTACTTGCATTATTAACTATAGTAGCAGTTATTTCAATGTATTATTTGATGGTTCCACCAAAACAATCACAACCGGAGATCGCCTTAAAAGAAGATACAGATCAAAAAGCAACAATACAGAGTGTAACAAGGGAAGTTTCTTCTCCAAGCCTTTTATTTGAAGAAACGCGCCTTCAAGTTAGTAACAAGAGAAACCAACTTCGCCAAAAGTTAACGCAAAAAATAACGTCAGAAGAATATTTTGTTGAAGAAAAAAATAAGGCCTCTATTGAGCTTGATACGCTCAATAAAGAAGAATCTACGGAAGCATTACTTGAGATGGACATTAAATCATTAGGTTTTCCCGATGCTTTAGTACGAATTGAAGGCCAAGAAGTTTCTGTAACAGTGATGGCAAACGAACTATCAAAATATCAAGCAAATGAAATGATCTATCTAATAAAAAAAGAGTGCGAGGATGCAAATGTGCAGGTTAAATTCGGCGCTAATAATTATTAATAGCAAGTAAAAATTAACAATATAATTCATAAAAATTAAAGCTTAAAGTAACATGCTTTTAAGTAAGGTGAAAATCACCTATAGAAATACCTTGTACACCTGGTTCGGTGTACACTGCCCAGCCTAAAAGATGCAGTTCTTTATAAAGTTAAAAGCCCTTCTCACTCACTTTCTTGGACATATCATAGCCATGAAAGGAGAAAAATTTATGTGCACAACTAATGATAATTTTAATTGTATATCAAAAAGAAACGAATGTATTAATGTTAAACCATTTGTAGCCAAAGATATAAATTGTATAAGTACGGAACCTGAAAATAGTGGCGGTTCGATAATTCCCTTTTTCTCTGGAAATACACAAACTGTAGTTGAAAATATACTAGGCAATAATCTTGCTAGTCTTATAGGGTTTGGTACTGCTGTAGACCTTGTACCTATTGCCAATAATACAATTAATTTAACGGGAATTTTAAGTGAGGCCTTCAACGTCCCACGTGACGGGAATATTACTGCTATTTCAGCCTCGTATACTGCATTGGCGGGACAGATAGAATCAGGATTTGTGACAATCCGTGCTCAAATTTTTCAGGCACCTGTAGGAAGTAATACTTTTACTGGTACAAGTGCCAGCGTTGATTTAGTCCCATCTGTTACAGCACCTATACCCACTGGCCTTTTAGTATTTGCATCGGCTACTATCTCACCAGTACCTGTAGCTGCAGGTGATCGTTTATTAATGGTATTTTATATTTCATCGTTACAAGCAGAAACTGCAGTTGACTTAGTTATCGGTACTGCAAGTGCAGGAATTAATATTGTTTAAACAAGCTTGTATTACTAGACCATTCAATTTTACAGAATGGTCTTTTTTACTTAACGCTGTCCAATATTTCGAATTATACGGGACATTTTCTATGTTTTTTGTGCGAAAGCGTAACGACAACACCAGATGTCTTTTGTGCATTTTTACCGTTCCCGCTGACTTGATTAATTTTTAATGCCTATTAGTGAATGGATAAATACCCCACTTCTTCTCTACAGCTAACATATTATATATTGTAGAAAGGAGGGATTTCTTTATGGGATACTATGGAAACAACTGTTATTCCTATGGCTGTGGCTGTTACGGTGGCTATAGCCGTGGCTCTGGTTCAGGATTTGCGCTAATTGTAGTTCTATTCATTCTTCTAATTATAATCGGCGCTACTTTTGTAAATGGAGAAAACTGTTAGTATATCATTATAAATCTACTAGCCATCCGAACATCTCTTATGATAAAGGGTCTCTCTCAGCTAGTGACCCTTTGTCGTTTCTTTTCTTATTTACCTAAAAAATGCAAAAAAATTAGGACACAGCAAAACTTCCGTAACAGAAGATTGCTATGCCCAGAGTAAATGGCTAGAGATACTTTAGACACCTTTGATGCATGTGCTCAAAATTTTTAGATGTCATTTGAATATAAATTTCAAACGGGTGGCCAACATGCACTTCTCATCAACCATTAAATTAAATTTGTTTTTCGAATCTTTTAAGAGCCTCAGACATTCTGTTAATAATCTCTTCAACCTGTTGGCTTGTAATAATAAGCGGTGGAGCAAGCGCAACCGTATTTGTTCCCTTCCAATCGAAGTAACGCAATTGCAGCCCTAAATCCATACATATATCTGTATACAGAGCTGCAGCATGTACCGTCGGATCAAATGAGATGCCGTTTTCAGGATCTCTAACTAGCTCAATACCTGCAAGTAGACCAAGACCTCTTACATTCGATATATATTTATGATTGCTTTCGAGATATTGAAGTCCTTTTAATAATTCTTCACCGCGAAGTCTACTATTCTCAACAATTTGATCTCTTTCTAATATTTCAAGTGTCTTCAAGCCAACCGCGCAAGCCATTGGATGTCCACTATATGTGAATCCATGGAACATCATTTCATCTGATTGAATAAATGCTTCTCTTACATGCTCTCTCATAATTACGGCACCTAGGTGGGCATAACCACTTGAGATACCTTTTGCAACACATAGAAGGTCCGGAACAATGTTCCAATTATCAACACCAAAAGTCTTTCCGGTTCTTCCAAACCCACAAATCACCTCATCTGCAATAAGCAAAATGTTGTGTTCGTCGCAAAGTTTGCGAACAGCTTGAAGGTATCCATCAGGAGGGAACCTTACCCCGCCCGCGCCTTGGATTGGCTCCAGAATGACAGCTGCTATGGTGTCAGATCCTTCTGATTCAATTATCCCGCGAATAGAACGCGAGTAATTTGGATCACTTTTGTCACCGAGTTCTGCATTCAAAGCATGCGCCGCAGCTGTAAGGAAGTTCGGAGCATTAGAAGTCGTAAATTGGTTGAATCCCTCGATTCCGGTAGCACTTGTGGCTCCTACTGTAACCCCATGGAATGATTGTTCGAGAGAAATAATTTTTGTTTTCTCTGGTTGACCTTTTACTTTCCAATAAAAACGGGCTAGTTTAAAAGCCGTATCATTAGATTCCGAGCCTCCAGATGTGAAGAAACAAACATTCAAATCACCAGGTGCTAATGAGGCCACTTTCTGTGCTAAAAGGATAGCGGGCTCATTGGATTGTCCGCTGAATGAAGAGCTGTAAGAAAGTTTTAACATCTGCTGTTTTGCTACCTCAGCAAGTTCTTCATTGCCATAGCCAAGGTTAACATTCCAAAGCATCGAAACCCCATCAATACGCTCTTTCCCCTCTATGTCTTTCAGATAAATGCCTTTGCCTTCTGTAAAAATTGTAGAAGGCCCTGATAAATAATGTGCTCTTGGTGGTGTGGTTGGATGCAAATAATGTTTTTTATCCAGTTCTGATAATTCCATTTTACTTAGGTTATACCGATTTGTAACGAGTTGCATATTTTATTCCTCCCTTTAATAATTAAGTATCGATTTATGAAGTTACCCTTTTACGCTCTAACAGGCTCTCCATCTGTTATAGAGATAATTTTTTTAACTAATATTCTGCCCTTCTATATCTGTTAAGAGTTTTTTGGGTTCTTTTGAATACATGGATCGAATTGCTAAATAACAAACACCAATTCCCATCCAAGCAAATCCAACTATTTTTCCGGTTGTTGAAAGCCCCCATAAGATATAAAGACAAATTAACATCCCAATTAATGGAATAATTAAATGTTTAACGATATTTTTTTGTTTGTTTTTTAAATAATAATGATTAATTACACAAATATTCACGAAAGCAAATCCTAATAATCCACCAAATGCAACTAAGTCGGATACCATTTGCAGATTCAAAGATATCGCACCCATAATTCCGATTATTGACATTAACAAAATATTATTAATCGGTGTTTTATACTTTGGATGGATATAGCTAAAAAATTTTTGAGGGATGACATTGTCACGCCCCATCCCCAAGAGCAGACGACTAGAAGCTGATTGGCTCGCTAAGGCACTTGCAATTCCAGATGCGATAATCGTAAGTGTAATATAAGTCTGGAGAAACCCGCCCCCTATAGTCTCTAACACATTGAAGAAAGCTGTATCTGGATTATCAATAGCTAAATAGTTTCCTATAAGAATCACTGCTAAATAAGTGACGGAAATATAAAATACTGTTTGAATGATACAGGTAAACAAAATGGCCAAACCAATTTTATTGCCCCCTACGTTCGTCTCTTCAGCCAAGGTCGTAATAGCATCAAAACCTAGGTAAGCGACAATAACAATAGCTGCCCCGCCAATAACTGCTCCTATTGAAAATGAATCGCCACTATAAATTGCGGTATAGTTTATTAACGTTAAATCACCCGTTATAATATAGTGACTTGCGCTGAAAACGAAGGCAATCACCGCGATAATCATGAGGAACACTAAGACTAAATTCAACTTAGCTGCTATATCAATTCCAATTATATTTACAATCGTGATTGGGATCGCGAAAATGAGAACCCAACCCCATACCGGAATGCTTGGTACAAGGGCGTTTGCAAAACTTGCACTGATCAAAAAAGTTAGCATGGGTATCAACAGATAATCAAGGAGCATTCCCCATCCAGCTATAAATCCTATTTTAGGGTGTAGCGCTTGATGGGCGTAGGTATAGGTTGAGCCCGCAACTGGGAAAGCTTCAACCATTTTACCGAAACTGTACGCCGTAAATAACATTGCAACAAAACCAAGAACATATGAGAGGACAGAATGGCCCTGAGATACCAATGTAATAATTCCAAACATTGACATCGCTGCAACTGGTGCCATAAAGCCAAGACCAAAAATAACTAAATCTCGCATTTTTAAACTTCTTTTTAGACTTTGTCCATCTGATAAAATTTGAATGTTCTCTATCGATTTTTGCGTTTCTATAATCCCTACCCCCGTTGGCGTTATTATCATTTTGTTATTTAGACAAAGCTGACACGACCTCAACCCAATTACCATTAATAAACAGTTTGTATTTCGCCATTCATCTGACTCCCTTCTTTTGTTTTTTGGTGGTCGCCAATTTCCCCTTGAACTGTAGTAGGAAAAATAAGCATTCTTTATATTGATTCCAGATTATCAGATTAAGATAATTTGATATTGTAAAAATCGGAACATTCTAAATATTCATTCGCAAATTCTTCAAATATGCGCATGCCGGGCGCACTTAAAAAAGCAATTACTTAAATAAGTAATTGCTTTAGCTATACAAACATTATTTAGTTTGTTTTCAGACAACCGTTTTGCCCAGTTAATTGATAAGGTGTCATACATCCAAAATTCCGAAACTCATGAATCAAATGAGCTTGGTCATAATAACCGTTCTCATAAATAACATCGTTTAACGTAAAGTGGGTTGTCCTCAGAATCATATTTAATGATGATTGAAATCTTACTATTTGGCTAAATAATTTTGGGGAAATTCCAATATGGTCTTCAAATTGTTTTCTTAAATATCTAGTTGAAAATCCTACTTCTTCTGCAAGTTGAGCTATGGTAATCTTACCTTTTGTCGCGTATATATTATATAATGCTTGTTTTATTGTTTTTGTTGATTTATCAATCTCAAAAATATGACTTCCTAATGTTTCAATGAATATTTGGACTCTCTCCATAAAACTTCCGTCAGTTACTACCCTTTCTAAGATATTCGTATTGACAGGAAGCATTTCATTTAAGCAAACTTCTGTATCCGTAAGGTCTTTAATTCCTATTTTCTTAATATTTAGGCATGGCAGAAAACGAATACCAAAGTATGTACTGTTGGGGAGAAGGTTAATCTCTCTACTTTTAGTAACGCTTCCACAAATATTACCGTAATGCTGATCACAATTAATGAGAATATCAATACATCCATCTGGAATAACAGAAATTTGACTACTTACCTCGCCCATTTTAAATTGGTAGAAAAGAATAGATGGTTGATTTGGTTGTATTCTAACTTTTTGTTCCGTATAGTAATCTGTCTGAAATTCGAAGTCAGGCTGAGACGGCAAGTAACTAATTATTTTCGAATTTAAAGGATTAATCAACTTTATACCCCCTATAACGCAAATTAGTAAGCGCTTACAAACTGATGCTTAATACGCAATTATTCCCTCGGTTAATTGAAAAACAGCTACATCAACGGTTTACTACTTTTCTACATTTCACATAAAATAGCTACATTCATTTTAAGAAGTAGCTATTCTTCATTTAGAAAGACCTTGCCAGAAGATTTTCCAAATCAAATTTCTTCTTTTGGATTACCTGATTCATAGCTTAAAGAAAAATCTATTATTTATGTCAGTTAAAGAAGTACTATCGTATTCTTTTTCTATCAATTGAACCAAAGCACTTTTCCACCTCTCGACGAACTTTCGTAAAATAAGTGTAATAAAAAAAGAAAAATTAATCAATGTGATTTCCAGAAGATTCAGTTAATTATTCACCTCCCCTCAATAGTACTAATTTGATGAAGATGTGGATTTCATAATTGTAGATTGAAAAAAGATAACTCACTATTTATCCCAGAACAATTGAACAATATTTATAAACATTATCGATAACTAAATGAAAAACCTGTATCCCTTTTCAACTCAAGGTTACAGGCCTTTCTAACAACAGGTTTTTAACAATTTAATACTTTATGGAGAAATAGCTTCAAATCTATTGAATGTCGCTGCAATCCTAAAACGGATAATCTAATTTACTTTCCTGTACAGATACCCATTTCGCAACAGTGAACTCATCAACAATCCATTCATAGCCAAAACGCCCAATTCCACTTTGTTTCACTCCACCAAATGGAACGTTTCCTTCTAGGACTGCAGGCATATCATTTATATGTGTTGTACCAGATTCGATCTCAAGGGCTAGTCTTTCCCCTCTTTCTAAGTCACTAGTTATAATGGAAGAGGATAATCCATATTCCGTGTCATTAGCAAAACGAATGGCCTCTTCATCACTTTCAGCCGGAATAATTTGTGCAACAGGACCGAAAATTTCACAAGATGCAAGACTAGAATCATTTGGTACATCCACAAATACAAATGGAGAAATAACATTCCCTGTACGTTCACCTTCTACGGCAACTTTTAATCCACTTTCCTTTGCCTTATTAACTAAATCCATGATTTTATCAGCTTGTTTTTTATTGATAACAGGTCCAATAATTGTGTTAGGATCCTTGGGGTCCCCTACGGTTAATCCCTTAACTTTTTCTACGTATCTAGCAACAAATTCATCGTAAATTTCTTTATTAACAATAATTCGGTTTGTAATCGCACAAATTTGACCACTATGCAAAAATTTCCCGAAGATGGCGATTTTCACTGCTTGTTCAACGTCGGCATCTCCTAAAACTACTAAAGGATTATTGCCTCCAAGTTCTAATGCCATTTGTTTTAATGTTCCGCCTGTTACCTTATTTATATGTTTGCCTACTGCCGTAGATCCTGTAAAACTGATAAACGAAGAATTCTTATTTAACAGGAATTCATCTCCTGATTCTTGAAGATCGGTTAAAATTGAATTAAACACTCCAGCAGGAAGTCCCGCTTCCTCGAAAGCCTTTGCAAAAACTTGCCCACCAACTATGCCAACTTGGATATCTGGTTTATGAACAACACTGTTCCCAAGAGCAATGGCAGGGAAAATCGTTCTTGTTGCCATGTTAAACGGAAAGTTAAAAGGTGTGATGGACGTAATAACACCTAAAGGTAATCGATATACATGGCTAACCTTCCCTGGTGTAGTAGATGCATAATTTTTGGGTGTATATATTTCATCAACCATATTAATAGCATCTTTTATGTCACTAACCCCAAAGCCAAACTCAATATGAGCTTTAAGTAGTGTTCCACCTGTTTCTCGTGTAATTAATTCCAAAATATGCTCTTTATTTCTTTCTAAATAGTCTAAAGCTTTCGTTAAAACTTCTCTTCTTTGTTCTGGAGTAGATTTAGCCCATTCCTTTTGTGCAGCTTTTGCTTGGTGATAAGCGTCTTTTATTTGCTCAACATTCGCTAATTCTACAGAAGTAATAGTTGACTGATCATATGGATCCTTTATTGAATAAGTTCTTTTACTTCCACCCTCTACCCATTGACCTCCAATATAACTTTTGTTTATTTGACTTACCCATTCAATGCAGTTCACATCTAAAGCCTGACTCTTTGTCATTTAAAGTCCCCTTCCTGAAATGGAAATCTATCCTTAACGCGATGTAACCTAAATTGTAAGCAGTATTAAATGTTTTTTATTGTAAAAAGCGGAACTAACCGCTTCCTTATCAAGCCCATCAATAAAATTCAACACTCCGCCAAATGCTATACGAAGAAACATGACAAGAATATTAGGAAGTAAGGTACCTCTTACTTTTTAAACCGCTTATGAATATTGTTATACTTGTAAGTTCCTTCCTCACTGAATTCAATCAGTTCCATAGATAAAGCCAAATATCGCCTAGCAAATAGATCAGCAAAATGATCCTTGATTACTTCGAATAGTTCGTCACAAGTTTCTTTCTTATTTTCAGCCGATCTTCCCGCCCCAATTTTTAAAATAGCATGAACAAATGCATCATCTTCTGCTCCATCTGCTACTCGGTAATCTTGAAGTTCAACTGCTCTTGATCGAATTCCTCCAATCGGAAAAAGATGACTACGGCTAATCAATACATCATTCACTTTTTTAAGCAAATTCGGAATGTCTGCTTCTTCCTTTATGTTATCGGTATATTCAACAATAAAATGCGGCATGTTTTCATCCCTCTCACTTACTAAAAATGGCGTTATCACTTTCGGTTCTTAAAAACTGTTTTTCACTAATAATGGTATTTACTAGTCGCCCTACTCCTTCAATTTCAGTAATGACTTCATCTCCTTCCTTTGTATCAACTAATCCTTCAGGCGTACCAGTAAGGATAATGTCGTTTTTATTTAATGTCATAAAACTACTTAAATACTCAATTAATTGCGGAATACTAAAAATCATATCTTTCGTTGTGCCTTCCTGAGTAACTTTTCCATTTACATAAGTACGCAATGTAAGATTCATAGGATCTTCAATATCTTTTGCATCCACTAGCCATGGACCGATTGGTGTACAAGTATCTCTATTCTTTACTTTTAAGTTCGGACGATAATAGTTTTCTAAATAATCACGGATGGCATAGTCATTTGCAACGGTATATCCTGCTACATAATCATAAGCATTTTCTCGTTTAATATTAGTCCCAGAACGCCCAATGACAACTGCAAGTTCACACTCATAATGCATATTGGTAGCCTCAGCCGGTCGGTAAGTCTGACCTCGATGACCAATCAAAGTATTAGGACCTTTTAGAAAAACTAAAGGTTCTGTTGGTGCTTGAAAAGCAAGTTCCTTTGCATGATCTGCATAATTTAATCCTAAAGCAAAAATGGTTCTAGGTTGAACTGGCGGTAGCCAGATCACATCCTCCTCCGAAACAATTTGTCCATCTTCTAGTTTCAGGTGACCATCATTAGTTTCAATTGCGTGATGATGGACATCCTGAAATACTACACGTGCATGTTTCATAATAATCGCGCTCCTTTACAAAACAATGAGATTCTTATTGAACTGTATTTTCTAAATAACCGATTCCATCGATTTCAATTCGTACTCGATCTCCCTTTTCAACAAGCGGGGGATTCTCAGGTACTCCAACCAGTAAAACATCTCCCTCATACAGTGTCATGAATTCCGAAATTTCAGAAATCAATCGTGATACAGGACGAATTAAATTGGCCGTTGTATTCTTTTGTTTTAATTCATCGTTAACGAATACACTAATCGTCAACTTATTAGGGTCAGCGATTGCATCGCGTTCAATAATCCACGGACCAACAGGGCAAAAGTTATCTCTTGCTTTTTGTTTAATAGCTGGTCGATAAAAATTCTCATGTGGAATACTCACATCATTTACAATGGTGTATCCTAATACATGATCCAAAGCTTTTTCTGCTGTTACACGAGTAGCGTTTTTCCCAATGACAATGCCCAATGAAGCACCTACTTGCAGATGAGATGTCTCCTCGGGAAATGGAATTAAAGATTTAAATCCAGTAATGGTGTTCACCGGTTTTATATATAAGACAGGTGCTTTGGGAGGCTGTTTATAAGGTTCTTTAGTTAATGATGAACCTAATGCCTTAAGCTCGCCACTATAATTTAATAAAGCCCCATATACAGTACCCGAAATTGGTGCCTCCAAAGAGGACTGCTCTACTGGTAATTTTCTATCACCGAGAATAATTGTATTGCTTTTGGGATCTACTTCCACTTCTTTTGTGTGAAGGGTTTCACTAAATTTAATAATTGCCTTACTCAAACTATTCACTCCTCTCATAAACTCGTAAATTCTTCAAATAATTACTTCATTTTATTGAGCTTGCAAAACTATCACTAATGATGAACTACACCTTTAACATCATTACCTATATTTGACTTAACGATAATTTCTGAAAAATCATCCTCTACATTTTTTGACTTACGGGCCCCTATAAATGTACCGATAAAGCAGCCTAAGAAACCTAATGGTATAGAAAGAATTCCTGGTGATGCAAGAGGGAAGATAGGATTACCAGTAAATAAGGCAACACCTGGTTCTGGATTCCAAACATTTGGACTTAACAAAACCAGACCAATCGTGCTAATTAATCCTATAAGCATCCCAAAGATTGCTCCAGTTTTGTTGAATTTTCTCCAAAAAATAGTTAATAAAATAACAGGTAAATTCGAACTCGCCGCTAAAGTTAGAGCGAGTGATGATAAAAAGGCCACATTAAAATTTTGAAGAAATAGTGATAAGGCAACGGCGCTAGCGGTGATGAGAATCGATGCAAGGCGTACCATAAACATTTGCTGTTTTTCGGTTGCTTTCCCGTCTTTTAAAATTTCGTTATAAAAGTCATGGGAAAATGCTGTTGCTCCCGTAACTACAATTCCAGCAACAACTGCGAGAATAGTAGCAAAAGAAACCGCAGAAATGAAAGCGAACATCAAATCTCCGCCAATATACTTTGCTAATAATGGCGCTGCCATATTCCCTGCTGGGTTAGCCTCTATAATATTCGAAGTTCCAACTAGTTTTGCTGCTCCAAACCCAAGGAAAATGACCATAACATGGAAGAGCCCCATAATCCACATAAGCCAAACAACTGACTTTCTGGCTACCTGAGCATTAGGTACAGTTAAAAAGCGAACTAATACATGGGGTAGACCCGCTGTCCCAAGAATGAGCCCAAGTGTTAAAGAAGCCGCATCCCAACCATTTTTATATTTTAAACCAGGATTTAAGAAATCAATCCCAAAAGGCGTAGCTGTTTTCATATCAGTAAAAATACCAATAAAATTAAAATTAAATTTCCACATAACCATTACAAACATAATAAAGGTTCCACCTACTAAAAGAATGGCTTTAATAATTTGAACCCAGCTCGTTGCGGTCATTCCTCCAAACAAAACAAAAGCTAACATAGCAATACCAACAATAAGGACCGAAATATTATACGGAATACCTAATAATAATCGGAATAAAGCTCCTGCAGCAACAAGCTGTGCAAGCATATAAAAAATTGAGATGATTATTGTATTGAAGGCAGTTACACCTCGTACTTGTTTAAACCTAAATCGAGCAGTAATCATATCACCTAACGTATATTTTCCAAGATTCCTTAATGGTTCTGCCACTAAAAATAAAATGACAAGGAAGGAAACAAGGGCACCATACATGAGGAAAAATCCGTCATATCCCGTTAAAGAAAAGGCTCCAATTAACCCCAGAAAGGTAGAGGCAGACATAAAATCTCCAGCTAAAGCAAGACCATTTTGCCTAGCAGTCAGACCACCTCCAGCTGTATAAAAAGAACCTGCCGTTTTTGTTTTTTTGGAAGCATAGTACGTAATAAAAAGTACCCCTATTGACATGAGTACAAAAAGAAGAATAATATCCCATCCCATATGACTACAGCCCCTCTTTTACTAAGATTTGCTTTACCTTTTCGTCAAATTCAGCAGACTTCTTTACATAAACACTGCATACCCCAAATGACATAAAGATAATGGAAATACCGTAAATCCACGCCAAGGTAATGTCTCCTATTACTTGGACGTTTAATATATTTGTAAACAAGGCTAGGAATGGTAAAGCTAATGAATAAGCTAAATAAAAAATTGTATATGGAATAATAAACTTTTTCTTATCTAAAAGTAGTTGTTTAAAATCTTCCGAAGTGGCAATTTTGACATAATCTATTTGTTTGTTGTCTTGTTGTTCGATGTCTTTATTTACACTACTCTGCTCTTTTACTAGCTCCAAATTGACAGCACCTCTTTCCTTTAATAGGCTTGCTTCTAATTCTCCGATTATTAATTTCTATTAAAAACCACTAGTTTTAGTTCTGTCATTTCCTCTACAGCATATTTTATGCCTTCTCTTCCAACGCCACTTTCCTTCACCCCTCCATAAGGCATGTGATCTAAACGAAACGTTGGAATGTCATTAATCATTACGCCTCCAACATGAAGGTTTTCAGCTGCCGTTAACGCTGTATGAACATTGTCCGTGTAGATTCCCGCCTGAAGACCATATCGCGAATCATTTACTTGCTCAATTGCTTCCTCTACTGCTTGTACTTTATTGATGATCACAATTGGAGCAAACACTTCTTGACACGAAACTTTTAAAGAAGACTCTGCATTTAATAATACCGTTGGCAATAGAATATTCCCTTTTGCGATTCCCCCAGTTGCTACTTCTGCTCCTTGTTGTTTCGCCTCATGAATCCACTCTAAAGTACGTTCCACATCTCCTTTTGAAATAAGCGCTGAAACATCCGTTCGTGGATCTAAAGGATCACCAATTTTGAGTTGTTGTGTTGCTTCAACGAATTTTTGCACAAATGTTTCGTACAAACTTTCATGAATATAAATTCGTTGTAATGATATACATACTTGACCTTGGAAAGAAAAAGCTCCCTTCACACAACGATTAATAATTGAATCAATATCGATCCCTTTATCAATAATAACGGCTGCATTTGAACCAAGTTCTAATGTCACACGCTTCAGTCCTGCTTTATTTCGAATACCAATCCCAACAGCTGGACTGCCCGTAAATGTAATAGCCGCAATTCTATCATCGGTCACGATTTTATCCCCCACGACTTTTCCGCTTCCCGTAATAATATTAAGAGCTCCATTAGGTAAACCAGCTTCCTGTAACAACTCTGCTAAAAAGAAAGCAGATAGTGGCGTTTGAGATGCTGGTTTTAATACAATTGTATTTCCTGCGGCAATGGCAGGACCTACTTTATGAGCAACTAAATTCATCGGGAAATTAAATGGCGTAATCGCTCCAATAACCCCAATAGGTTCACGCACCGTATAGGCTACTCGTTTTTCTCCACCTGGTGCAGCATCCAATGGAAGTGTTTCTCCATGAATTCGCTTTGCTTCTTCAGCTGCAAATTTATACGTTTGGATTGTCCGTTTCACTTCTTCGATTGCAGTAGCAATTGGTTTAGCTGCCTCTAAAGCAATAATTTCTGCCGCTTCATCTAAACGTTTCTCCAACAAAGCTACCAAACGTTCCAAAATAGCTGCACGTTCGTGGGCTGGCATTTTCGCCATTACTGTTTTTGCACGACATGCAGCTTCAATTGCCTCATTCACTTCTTGTTCATTGGCCTTAGGAATATATGCAATAACATCTCCAGAGTATGGAGATGTTAGAGATGCATGTTCAGTGGATTCTTTCCATTGACCATCAATGTATAAGTTTTTCTTTCTTGCTTCTACTTTTAAATTCATATTCTACTCCTTTCTGTTATAGCCTACTTTTAATTAGATCACTAGCTCATCTTTTTGCATGTATTCATTCATACCGTATGACTCATTTTGTTTGCCATACTTATAATCTAGCCACTTTACCTTAATCTGCTTCTTGTATGGATATATAGAACAATCTTTTAATTGTATTAATAATGAAAGGTGTTGCTCATTTATCGCTATTTGGTGGCAGGTTCCATCATAATGATGACCATCTATTTCAACTTGAATACGATAAATACCAGGTTTAGGTATTCGGTATTTGTTTTTTACTAGTAATTTAAGAAACTGATGTTTTTTATAAAAAAGAGAACCTTGATTCACTTCTCCGTCAATTTCATAAAAATCGCCAAGGTACATAGGAATCTTTTGCACATGACCTTCATCAAGCAATTTTCGGATTGCTGTTGAACTAATTTTTTCATCATCATGTTGGATCTTTGGAACAGTCGTTACTTCCAAACTGCCGGGATTATACTCTGATAACGTTTTCATATTACCGAGTCCTTTATAGCCATAATGATAATCAAAGCCTGCTACAACATGAATACATCCAAGTCCTATAATGTATTGTTCAACAAAATCGTTAGGGGAAAGGCGGGCAAACTCAGGGCTAAACTCAACAACAAATAACTTCTCAACACCCAGCTTTTCAAATCGATCTTCTTTCAAAGGAAGTGGTGTTAAATAAGTCATTGGCTCCATATGAGGAAAGAGTATATCTTTTGGGTGCGGATAAAACGTCATAACACCAAAGGCGCATTGTTTTTGCACAGCAATTTGTTTGGCTGTTTCAAGAATTCTTTGATGACCGATGTGAACGCCATCAAAAAAACCAAGAGCCAAAACACAAGCTTCCATTTCAGTGAACTTTGATTTATCAATTGAACTTTTGATATAAATTGTCTCCATCGTTTGCCCCCTCCTTTTATGTTAAGAAAACTGCGGTGCAGCGAGCTGGCCATATTTTCCTGCAAAGAATGTCAGTGGTTTTCCTTCACGAAGAACAATATCTTCTACTTCTCCAAGGAACAGCGTATGGTCACCAGCTACTTGCTTTCCATATACATTGCATACAATGTTCGCCAGTGCATCCTTTACTACCGAGATTTCGTTTAGGCGGTCAAATTCTGGCTCACGCTTTTCTTTGATCTGACCGGCGAATAACATAGAAACTTCTTGCTGGTCTTCCGATAAAATATTCACAGCGAATTTACCAGATTGGTTAATTTTATCAAGCATTTTCGCATTTTCTTTAATCGATATTAGTACGAGTTTCGGGTTTAGCGACACTGACATGAAGGCATTTGCTGTCATGCCATGAGGCTCTCCGTTGATGTCCGTTGTAATAACTGTTACGCCGGTTGCAAATTTACCCATGGCATCTCGAAATGTACGATCATCCATTGAAATTCCTCCATTCTTTTATTTAGATAACAAGTTCTGGTTTACGCTGTGCAAGGTTTGGTGACTTCGATTGAATTTGTTCATTCGTTTCAATATCTAAAAATGGGGATGTTTCATTAAACCAACTGTCCGGTGCTTTTGCCCCCCATAATGTTTGACGACGTGGGTCATTTAAATCCCATCGAATTGGCTCGAAGTCATTGTCACTTGTTAAATAATCTCCGTTATACAGCTCTATGCGGTATCCATCTGGATCTCTTAAATACAAGAAGAACGCATTGGATAAGCCGTGGCGTGCTGGACCTCTTTCAATGTTCTCTGAATAGCCAAGAGAAGCTAAAACATCGCAGCAGTGAATTAGAGCAAGTGGATCCGGTAGCCAGTAAGCAAAGTGATGAAGACGCGGGCCATCTCCGTTCATAAAGGCTTGATCATGCACGGTCTGTTTGCGGTGTAGCCACGCAGCCCAAATACTTCCATCTTCTATCGTTGTATATTCAGAGCATGCAAAACCTAACTCGTTGATAAAGAAGTCGTAAGCTTTTTCTACGTCTGGTACAGCACAGTTTACATGGTCAATCCGCTGAATTCGGGCACCGCTGTATAAGTCGTAGCGCTGAAGTAAGCGCTCTGCTTTTTCAATTTTACAGAAAAATTCAAGAGGCATCCCTGAAATATCATGTACATGCAATGCACGCCCAAGAGCATGCTGGGTTCCTTCTTTAAGCCACTTTGTTTTTAATCCTTTTGATTGAAACAATTCAGCCAAACGATCAAGATCTTCTTCTTTTTCTACTTTGTATCCGAGTGCGTGTACCCCTAACGTCTCGGATTTTTTAAGAACCAAACTGTGGTGTGTGTGTTCTTCAAGCCCTCTCAAATAGACACAATCATCCTTTGTTTCCGTTTCAATCATGCCGAGCGCTTTTACATAAAAAGCTTTTGAACGGTCTAAATCCTTCACATTAATAATAGTTCTGGCAATACGAATGATATTGAAATCCATACCCTCATCCCCCTTAGTCATTTAATTAGCTATTTTTAATAAACGCTTCTGATCGATTCAAAAATTCTTTTACACGATCAACATATTCCTGTTTGTCATAACCGTTATAAAGCGTACTTGCCATTCTAATTGGATCACCGAAGAAGAAGCGCTCATAAAGTGTTTGTCGAGAACCGAATGAACTTAAACATACATCCCATGCTAAACGATAAAGTTTCACACGATCATAAGCGTCCCCAGTGGCTGATTGTAAATACTTATCAAGATCCGGACGAATAGCAGAATTGAAGTCCGATTCTGCTGGAATAGCCATTAAGCCACTTGCACCCATTAATTGCATAATCTCTGTAAAGCGAGGGTAAATTTTCGGGAAGTAATGACGTGCAGCATTTAACGGTGCAAATTCTGGTGTCATAGTTCCCCATCTATCCACTTTTGCATTTGCTTCGGCAGCAACGACATATGCTTTCATCGTTTCAAGCGCAATAATTACCTCTGAGATTTTCTCTTGTATATGTTGATATTGACCAATATTAATGGTCTCTGCCATTAATTGCAGAATACCAAGTACAAACTCTGTTTTTGAGATGTTTTTAGATACAACTTGATGTGTCATATGAACAACTGCATTACTTTCGTTGTAAGCCTGGTTGCACACATTCACATCACCAAGGGCAAAGACTCTATTCCACGGAACGACAACATCATCAAATACAACAATGGTATCCATTTCTTCAAAGCGAGAACCTAGCGGATGGTCGAAATGGGACTTACCATAATCAAAAGATTCTCGACAAATAAATTTTAAGCCCGGTGTGTTATTCGGGATAGAGAATGCAAATGCATATGGATTTTCTTCAGCTGATTGTTTTAACAAAGTAGATGGGAATACCATGATTTCATCGGTAATACCACCTTGAGTAGCAAGTAATCTTGCCCCTTTAATCACGACCCCTTCAGATGTTTTTTCTTTAATTCGTGCTGCAATATATGGATCTGGAAGCTGTGCTGAATTTACTCCCCTATTGACTTGAGGCTGAATCAACGTATGTGTTAAGGATAAATCATTTTCACGACAATACTCGTAGTAGTTGGCCATGTTTTCGGCATAGATCGAGTCCTGTTTTCCAAACATTTCTGAAGCTGAACCATACGCCATCATCCCGACATTAATGTAATCAGGGGAACGTCCCATCATGCCACCATTATATTTCGCCCATTCTTGCATCATTTTGCGACGTGTCACCAAATCTTCTTTTGTTTTTGGCTGAATAAAAGATGTACCTACACGTTCACCAGTTGTTGGAGATACATATGTCATGTAATCCTTTTTGTCTGGATGATGTTGCAAATCGTAAAGTTCTGCCTGCGTTTTCATAACTCCTTTAAAAGCTGGATGTTCAGAAATTTTCCCTTCTACCTGTTTGCCATCAATCCATATATTTGCCTGTGCATGATCAACTCTTTCAATATATTGCTTTCCTGTTTTTGCTGGCATGATTGTTTCCCCCTCGTAAAATAGTTTTTACTTCCCAAATTGCGGGATATGATGGTCACCTATAGCAACATGGACTACCTTTGGTTCTGTATAAAATTCAAACATGGCGTAATGACCACCCTCTCTTCCAATGCCACTATCTTTCATACCGCCAAATGGAATTCGAAGATCTCGTACGTTTTGAGCGTTAATCCAAAGCATACCTGCTTCAATGGCATCCGCCATACGATGTGCTCGTTTTAAATCTTTTGTCCATACAAAACCAGCTAGTCCGTAAGATACTTCATTTGCCATATGAAGTACTTCTTCATCTGTTTCAAATTCGATTACGGCCATAACGGGACCAAAGATTTCTTCCTGACACACTCTCATGTCATTTTTTGCATTTAATAAAAGTGTCGGTGGTACAAAATTACCTGCCTTTACCTTCTCCGGAACCACTCCCTGGACTACTTCACAACCTTCTTGTTTAGCGATTTCTATATATTTTGTTACCTTGTTGTAGTGACCTTTTTCAATTAGCGGACCAAGCTGAGTTGAAGAATCCATCGGGTCACCAATTTTAATGTTAGCTACACGTGCTTTTAATTTTTCAACAAATTGATCTTTAATTTTTTTATGCAAAAATACTCGAGAATTGGATGTGCAACGTTCTCCATTAAAAGAGAAAATCCCCCATATTGCTGCATCCAAAGCTCGATCAAGATCTGCATCATCAAATACAATTAAAGGTGATTTCCCACCAAGCTCCATCGATGTTTTCTTTAAAGTATCCGCAGAGTTTTTAATAATAGTGGAACCTGTAGTTGTTTCACCTGTAAATGAAATCGCTTTCACATCTGGGTGCGCAACAAGAGCAGCCCCTGCTGTTTCTCCAAAGCCATGAACGACATTAAAGACTCCCTCCGGAACTTGAGCTTTATGAATAATTTCAGCTAATTTATTTGCAGTCAATGGTGAAAGTTCAGCTGGTTTTAGAACAACCGTATTGCCAGTTGCTAAAGCAGGCGCTACTTTCCAAGTCTCTAACATGAATGGGGCATTCCATGGCGTAATTAACCCTATAACTCCTAAAGGTTTATAAACTGTATAATTAATGAATTCATCATCCATTGGGTAAGATTCGCCATGCAATTTTGTCTCGACCATTCGTGCGTAAAAACGGAAATTTTCTGCAGCACGTGCGGTTTGATTTCTTGTTTGACTAATTGGCAGACCTGTATCTAATGATTCTAAGAACGCAATTTCTTCAATTTCCTCATCGATGATGTCTGCAATTCTATTAATATATTTCATTCTTTCTTTCAATTTCATCTTGCCCCACGGGCCATTCTCAAACGCTTCTTTTGCTGAAAGAACTGCTTGATTTATATCCGCTTCACGTCCCTCAGCAATATAGTTGTTTATTTTATTAGTAAATGGATTTTTATTGTCAAAAGAAGCACCTGACTCACTGTCGACAAACTGTCCATTAATATAGAGTTTTACATTTTCTACTTGCATGTGTTCATGTTTTTTTTGAGTATCAGTTACTTGAACTTGCATGTTAGTACACTCCTCATTCTTCTCTTACTCCTGTAACAAGGAGTAAGAGAATTTTTTAGATTTCATATTATTATTTAGTCGCAATCGCATTTGATAAAATACCATATTGATTTAAAACATCACGAATTTCGTTTTGCAGTGCCTCAGATGGTAAATCCATTGGCTTACGTAAAACTGGCTCAATTTTACCCATCATGCCCAGCGCAGCTTTTACTGGTCCAGGGTTAGTTTCTTTGAATAACACATCATTTAATGTCATTAATTCATAATGAAGATTTAAAGCTTTTTCAGCGTCGCCTTCCTCCCAAGCATTGTGCATTTCTGCTACTTTCGCTGGTGCAACATTTGCTGTGGCGCTTATAGAACCTTTTCCACCGATTGTTAACATTGGGTAGCAAAGAAGTTCAATTCCCGAGAATAGACTAAAATCTCTACCACAATTTAATAGCACTCGATTGACATGTTCAAAATCTTTATTTGACTCTTTAGCCCCAATAATGTTCGGGCAATCTTCAACAAGTCGAGCCATTGTCGTTACTTCCATATTCACCCCTGTTCTTCCAGGAATGTTATATATAATAATTGGAATATCCACAGCATTGGCAATGGCTTTAAAGTGTTTATATAATGCTTGTTGGGAAGGTTTGTTATAATATGGAACAATGACCATCGCAGCATCTGCTCCCATTTCTTGAGCAGCCTTTGTTAGCCGAAGCGTTTCATTATGATTAACTGATCCCGTCGCAGGTACAAATGGAACTCGTCCGTTAATTGTTTTACTAGCTGTGTCCATCACAAGCTCTCTCTCTTCGATCGTTAGAGAACTAGGTTCCCCAGAAGTCCCGGTTACCGAAATACCATGACTCCCGCTTTCGATTTGCCAGTTAATTAAACTTTTAAATGTCTGTAAATCTAAACTTTCATCTTGCTTGAATGGTGTAATAACTGGTGCAATCGAACCTTTTATAATTTCTTTAGCTTTTCGAATTCTAGACATTTTATCTTCTCCTTCTATACCTTTTTATGGAATCGCTTTCAAGATTAATGTATCATTAAGTTTAAAATATTTAAAATATTTAAAATGTTTGAAACGTATATAAAATAAATATGCATTTTAAGGAGGAATTTCATGGATATAAGACAATTGCGATACTTTGCCACTATTGTTGAAGAAGGCCAAATCACTAGAGCAGCAAAAAAGTTACATATGGCCCAACCCCCTCTTAGTCAACAGCTAAAAGCGCTGGAGCAAGAACTTAGTACTCTTTTGGTCGTACGAAATGGCAAGAATATAGAACTAACAGCAGCAGGAAAAGTTTTGTATAAGAGAGCCACCAATCTTTTAAGTCAGATTGATGAAATAATTATGGAAGTAAAAGAAGTAGGAGAAGGTCTTAAGGGTACCCTATCAATTGGATCTGTAAAAACATGCTTTTCTTACCTACCTGAACGCATTCGTTTTTTCAGAGAAAAATATTCAAACGTTACATTTCGTTTATACGAAGGGGATACCTATCGATTATTACAAGATTTAAGAAATAGGCATATTGAGGTTGCTGTAGTCCGGTTACCTTTAGCATCAGAAGCAGATGATTTATCCGCACTACCATTACCTCCGGACCATTTTGTAGCCGTTATCCCTGAGACGTGGAATTATGAAAATACAATAAAACTAGATGAACTTTCAAGTATGCCACTAATGTTGCTACAACGTTTTAAGGGTGTTGGTCAATACGAACTGGTTATAGAAGCTTGTCGAAAATATCACTATGAACCAAATATTGTCTGTCAATGTTCTGATGCTGCTATGATTATGTCCCTAGTTAGAGAAGGTGTCGGTGCTTCCTTACTTCCAAGGTCTGTTTTACATTCATTCCCTATGAATGGTCTGAAAATATTGGAGCTTGAAGAACTTAGTATTCAATCAGATTCAGCCGTTATCTGGTTGAAAGACCGTTACCTTTCAAAAAGTGCTATTAAATTTATAGAAACTTTTAAGAGGGAGCACACTTTAAATTTTTCACAAGTGGAATGACTCGAATAATCATGATTTACCTAGTACATGTACATGAATCTAGAAACATCGAAAAGCCAAATTTAGCCGTTAAACCTTTGATATATAATTGTTTATCGGCTTTTTTTATTTAATTTTATTCATGGATATTATGCTTGTAACGGGCTTTATTTTCTGCAAATGGTGGGGGAAAATTAGACCCCAACAGGTACTGGTCTTTTTATATTTTATTTAGCTAAGCCTAAGGCATCGATAAACATCCGAACCGCATGTCAACCAACCATATAAAATAGCCCCCTTATCAAATAAATAAGAGGGCATAATATAATTTCTAATCTATTACTTATTTTTAACAAGCTTTAGTGAATTCACTGGTAGCCAAGTATATTCTATGTCGTGTCCTTTTAAGCCATTATGCACTTGCAGATAACCATTAGTTTCGGTACCCATGGAAAAAACAATGGTTCCCTTTTTCACAATTTTTTCAGTTTTTGATTCTTTTAATGGATATGGTTTCCCAGCAGCATCATTTATTAACTCATAACGTACATCGCTTTCTCTCAATATTGTTTCAGCGATCTTAAGATCTGTACCAGAATAATAATAACAAGGATCATAAGTACCATCATTAATGCTATCGCAATGAGCTAACATTTGTTCAGTTTTTCTTTCCACGAAAGAAATATACCAGCTGTCTTTTTTTCTGAAGTTCCATCCGTAATCTTCAGTAGTACTATCGCGATTAATAAAAATATAAGTTGGATTGTTATAGAAAGATGAACGAATTTTTATTGGTACTTCTTTGAAAACTACCAAATCCGTTGCTTGCACGCGGTATTCCCCCATCTGGTAAAATATTTTGCCATCATATTTTTCGATATCATACGTTCTAAAGAATTTATTTCGCTTAACCATTAACGAATCAAATGTGCCATTTGGATTTTTCTTGTACACCTTGATATCTTTTTTAAAGGTCATTTTCCCTGTTTGCCCTTTTACAACTTCTGCTCCATCATACATCACTTTTGCTTCTGATTTCGTTGGATTTACTACCACAAATACAAATGCTGCTAGCAACACAATCAATAATTTTTTCATTATTTCCCCCTAAAGTTTTATTTTGAAAACAAAATATCTTAGTATTATTTTCCGACAATCTATATTCTACCATTGACTGTATAATAATGTAAGCGCAATTTACCTTAACATTGGTGCTTAGTCTTTCATTATTCCGCACTCTCTTAGCCCAGGTACTCACTTTCAATTGAGCGCCTGGTCATCTGACAAAACACCTTGATTGGACTATCAATATACTTCGACAGTAAATGCTTATAAACGATCGATTTAAGACATTTTAACGGAAACACAAAAAAGCCCAGGACTCAAATTAATTGAGTTCCTAGGCTCTGTTTTTATTTACGCTGTGCAATGATAAGTTTCAAAACTTCAAAATCACCTTAGCTAACGTATTATTTAAGGTGGGTAATTGGTGGAGAGCCCCACCATTTAACCCTTTTATCAATTATCTAAATACGTTATAAACTCTTACCATTACTACGTTACTTCGAATCATCCATCTTCAGAACAGCCATGAACGCCTCTTGTGGAACTTCGACTGAACCTACTTGTTTCATACGTTTTTTACCTTCTTTTTGTTTATCAAGAAGTTTTCGTTTACGAGAAATATCCCCACCGTAACATTTCGCTAATACGTTTTTACGCATAGCTTTAATAGTTGAGCGTGCCACAATTTTTTGACCAACTGCCGCTTGAATTGGCACTTCAAATTGTTGACGTGGGATTAATTCTTTTAATTTTTCAACGATGACTTTACCTCGTTCGTAAGCAAAATCACGGTGCACGATAAAGCTTAGTGCATCGACTTGCTCACCATTTAATAAGATATCCATCTTCACTAGTTTTGAAGTCTGATAACCAATGAGTTCATAGTCAAATGAAGCATAGCCCTTCGTATTTGACTTTAAATAATCAAAGAAATCATAAACGATTTCTGATAACGGCATTTCATAAACAATGCTGACACGCGTTGTATCGATATAATCCATCGTCATGAAATTACCACGTTTTAATTGACAAAGCTCCATAACCGCTCCAACATAATCGTTTGGTACCATAATTGTAGCTTTTACATATGGTTCTTCCACTCGATCAATTTTTTGAGGATCCGGCATAAATGACGGATTGTCAACTTTAACCGTAGATCCATCTGTCATTTGAACATTGTAAATTACAGATGGTGCTGTTGTAATTAAATCGATGTTAAATTCGCGCTCGATACGCTCTTGAATAATTTCCATATGTAGTAGCCCTAAGAAGCCACAACGGAAACCGAAGCCAAGTGCTTGTGATGTCTCTGGTTCATATTGTAATGCAGAGTCATTGAGCTCTAGTTTTTCTAACGCTTCACGTAAGTCATTATATTTTGCTGTATCGATTGGGTATAGACCACAGTATACCATTGGATTTAAACGGCGATAACCTGCTAATGGCTCAGCTGCAGGGCGGTTAGCAAATGTAACTGTATCCCCCACACGAGTATCACCTACATTTTTAATGGATGCTGTTAAATAGCCTACGTCACCTACTGTTAGTTCAGTCTGAGGTACAACTTTTGGTGTGTGTATCCCTACTTCGATAACTTCAAATTCTGCGCCAGTAGCCATCATTCGGATTTTATCGCCAGGTTTTACAGTACCATTCATGATTCGAATGGAAATAATAACGCCTTTATAAGCATCATAAATAGAGTCAAAAATAAGGGCTTGTAATGGTGCATCTGGATCACCAGTTGGTGCAGGTACTTTTTCTACAATTTGCTCTAAAATCTCTTCAATTCCGATGCCAGCCTTAGCAGAAGCTAGTACCGCTTCAGATGCATCTAACCCAATTACGTCTTCTACTTCTTGACGTACGCGTTCTGGATCTGCTGCTGGTAAATCGATTTTATTGATCACTGGTAAAATTTCTAGGTCATTATCAAGCGCTAAATAGACATTTGCTAATGTTTGCGCTTCGATACCTTGCGCCGCGTCCACAACTAAAATTGCGCCTTCACATGCAGCTAAACTACGTGATACTTCGTATGTGAAATCGACGTGTCCAGGTGTGTCGATTAAATGGAATGTATACACTTCGCCATCTTTCGCCTCATATTTTAATTGGACTGCATTTAACTTAATCGTAATGCCTCGCTCACGCTCTAAATCCATTGAGTCAAGGAGCTGTGCTTTCATTTCACGAGATGTTAATGATTTCGTTTGCTCTAAAATACGGTCAGCAAGCGTTGATTTCCCGTGGTCAATATGTGCAATAATAGAGAAATTTCGTATATTCTCTTGTCTTTTCAAACGTGCTTCTCGGTTCATCTTTTCCACTCCTAATTAAACTATAATGAATTATACTATGAAAGATATGCAAAGTACAACAACAACTAGACTCGAAAGCCCATTACATCAATACTTATAAGTGTTTTATGTGGTTTTTAGATTTTGCAAGATAAGGTATATAAATGCATGGATTTGGGGCTTAATGGGTTAATAGAACATGGCGAGCGTGTGCACAGAAATGTGTGAGTTAGAAAGATTGAGGCTAACCGCTTCAATCTTTTTATTGATCCATTATAAAAAAAGCACTGCTTGGCACAGTGCATTACTAGGTACATTAGATAACCCTTCATAGATAATTGTGGAAGGTAACTTTATTTTCTAAATAACTACAGTTAGAACAAAGGTAATCTTTATTGATAAATATAGCACTGTACATATTTGTCCAAGGAATATGTTCAGAACATCTTTCGCATTTATCTACATATTTGTCACGTAAAATACCATTCTCTAAAAAGACATGCCATTGTTTATCCGATAGACTTTCAGAGCCATTTTTTATGAGAAGCAATGCTATTTCTAACGCTTCACCATCGTCAAATCTATTCTCGCTTATTAGTTCTTTCAAAAATATATTAAATTTAGATGGCTCTCTTAATATTCTTTGTTTAAGCTGTTCACTCTGCATAAAACCTCTCCTTTTCCCATCTACTATAATTCGACAAAAGGGAATGATTTCCTTCTAAATCAGACAATATATAATGTCCAGGCCAGCTGTTAAACCGCTTGACGCTTTGATAATGCACTTCAAGACGACAAAAAAAGCTGATTGGCCATTTTACAACGGGCAATCAGCTTTTTGTTGTTTAGAGATGATAAAAATATGTTGAATTGAACTACTCGCCACTTAGCTAACGTGAAGTGGGAGTCTTCTGTCGAAGCAAAAGATATGCTTATCCGAATTGCCACGGACGATTTGCGCTCGTCTTTTTTCTTGGCCTATTGGCCCCTAATTGTTCTCGACTCATAATTTGCGGTTCCATTCCCTTTTCAATTTGCGAACTAAGTGCTCTTGAAAGTGAATACACATTCGGTGCAAAATAGACCCGATTTGACTCTAATTGGCAAATAGGACAAGTTGATTTGTCTTTATTCCCTGCCATTGATTTAAAAAATAACGTAAAATCTCCACAATCATTGCAACGAAATGTGTAACTAGGCAAGTATAAACCTCCTTATCCTATCATTTTGGCATAATATTTTTATCGAATATTTTTGTAGGGATTGCAATGGTACAACAAGCATTTGGAACATCGACTATGCCATTGATACGACTTTCAACTGGTGCTGTACTTAGCAGCATATAGGCTTGTTCACCTGTATAACCCAGCGTTTTTAAATACTCAATAGCATTCAAGCATGCCCGACGAAACGCAAGAGTAGCATCTAAATAATGTTGTTTCCCATCCTTATTATCTACTGAGATCCCTTGGAAAACGAGGAAATCATTATAATTTGGATCAACTGGGCCCGGTTGGAATACAGGATTTTCGTAAATTTTATAGGTTTCCATGCCACCTTTAATGACATCCACTTTTAGATCAATCCATCCTGCCATCTCGATACCACCACAAAATGTGATTTCTCCATCCCCTTGTGAAAAATGAAGATCTCCTACCGATAACTTCGCTCCCTCCACAAATACTGGGAAGAAGATTTTCGTCCCTTTAGATAGATTTTTAATATCACAGTTCCCGCCATTTTCTCTTGGTGGTACAGTTCGAGCTCCTTCCTTAGCTACTCGATCAAACTCAGCACCTTTTAATGTACCGAGCACTGCCCTCTCCGGAGTCGGTGCATTGGCCAACGTTGGAACCCGGTCTGGGTTGGTATTGATGAGTTCTTTTTCTCGTTCATTCCACTTTTGCAAAAGTTCCATAGAGGGAGCAACGCCTATTAAGCCTGGATGGATAATCCCGGCAAACTTCACACCAGGTACATGTCTCGAAGTCGTATAAATGCCTTCAAAATCCCAGATTGATTTAGCTGCTTCTGGAAATTCGTCAACTAAGAAACTTCCCCCATTTTCCTTAGCGAAAATGCCGTTAAAGCCCCACGCTGAATCTTGAAAAGTACCAATATCTAAAATATCTACGACAAGTAAATCTCCTGGTTCAACGCCGTTCACATAGACCGGTCCACTCAACACATGAACACGTGCAAGATTCACATCTCGAACATCATTTGGACTATCATCATTTTTAATTTGTCCATCTGTCCAGTCTTTACATTCCATTCTAAAAGAAGTGCCTGGATCTACTGAAAATGCTGCTGGTATGTCTGGATGCCACCGATTGTGACCAGGATGCGCCTGTTCTTCCATTGATTTGCTTAAATCTAGCTTGTACAGAGTTTTCACCATTTGATTTACTCCCTCCAATTTCTATGTAAGCGATGTATGCGCTTTCATATTATCAAAGATAAATAGTTATGTCAAACTATTCCGAACATTCCATCTTTTGATTGAGCAACCAAAACTAGAATGAATTGAGGGCAGTCAAATGTATTATTTCTTATTTAAAAACCTCACACAATTAGTATTCTCCTTAACTCCTCTGGACCGCCCGAACATTCTGATTATTCACTAGAAAAAATGAAAGAACGTGCCATCATTTCCTCTGCAAAATGCTTGAGATTTCCCTACAAAAAATATCCAGCTACACCTATGTGCATGCTGGATATTTCATTCCAATTATCTATTTATTGATTGTTGGATAAGGCTTGTTAACGTATTAACACCTTTTTGTACTAAATGGACACCATCCGGAGCAAAAAACTCTGGATGATTAATTGCAGCCGAATGCCAATCAATCAATGTAATATTATCATGCTCTTGGGCTTTTTGTTGTAATGAGTAATTCACTTTACCTTCCCAAGAACGCGGTACCCGAGTATTCACTAAGTAAATATCGGCATTAGAAAAAGCTTCTAGCAATGTATCAATCTGGTCATTCGTAAAGAAACCATTTGTGCCAAGTTGAATAATAACTGCTTTATTTGGCTGATTAAAACTAGCGTAATTTGGTGCTAGTTTGACAGCCTCCGAAACTTGGCGGCCAATTTTTGCATCAATTGTAATCGCAGGATAAATATTGTGTAAGCTTGTGGCAATATCTATCATTAAAGAATCTCCTATGGCTAATATTCCAGTATAAGATTCATTTTTAGTATTAGAAGTTGTTTCATTTTCTCCCTGCATTGGTTCTTCTGTGTCCGATTGAGGTCTAGTTTTACCTTCTTCATTCTGAACATTCGATGAATCGCTTTTTGTGGCTTCTTTTTCCGCTACGGAATCATGTTTAGCAGCTTCCGCACCATTTATTTTAATTTCTGTTGGCTTAGATTCTTTTGATGCCGTTTGTTCTTCTCCTACAACGCCTGTCATGCCAGTAAAAAACACTAATAGGAATAGCGGAACAAGCACTGTAGTAGTTTTTCTAGTAAACGAAAGGCTGCGCCATTTATTTTTATTAAACACAAGATATTGTCGATAATAGGCGCGGAATCCTTCCTTACGTATTGGCATTTCGATAAAACGATATGAAATCTCCGCGATAATCAAAATAAGCACTAGTTGTAAAGCAACTCGCCAGTACGCAGGATTACCTATTTCGTGGACTGGCGTACCCAACACCATAATCGGATAATGCCATAGATAAATCCCATACGATCTTGAACCAATCCAACGTAGGGGCTTCAAAGAGAGTACTTTTCCTAAAATGCTAATTGGATGACAAACACACGCTATTAATATAGCTGCATTTAAACAAAATAGGAACATGCCTCCTCTATATAAGAAAGTTTGATATTCGTCTACAACAACAATACTTAAAAGGAAAATACTAAAAGCAAACAAACTTATAACATTTAGTTTTTTGACATGGTCCGTAGATAGTTTTTGTGAAGATAGTCTTTTCATCGGCCAAACGAGCGCTAACCAGCAGCCTATCAGTAATTCAAATGAACGCGTATCTGTCCCATAATATACACGACTTGGATCCGCTCCAGGCTCATACATTATGCCCATTAACACAGCAGAGCATAATGCGCCGATAAAGATAAAAATGGCTAATTTACTCTGTTTTTTAACAAGGTAAAGCCCTAGCATTAACAGAATTGGCCAGATTAGATAAAATTGTTCCTCAATAGCTAAAGACCATAAATTTTTTATTGGTGATGGGGATCCAAAACTATCAAAATAAGAGAGTTTATGAAAAATGAACCACCAATTACTTGAATAAAAAATAGAGGATATTGCATCTCCGCGCAATGTATTAAGAAGTTCCTTATGAAATAAGGTAGCCCAAGCGAATGAAGTAATAATCATTACGTACGCAGCAGGTAGTAGACGTCGAAATCGCCCAATCCAAAATTCTCTTAAACCTACTGTCAACTGATTTCCTTTTAAAGGTAAAACAGTTGAGGTTATTAAATAACCCGATAAAACAAAAAAGATATCCACTCCTAAGAACCCACCACTGGCCCATTTGAAGTTAAAATGATAAGCTATCACAGCTAATACTGCTAAAGCTCGTATCCCATCTAGCCCAGGGATATAACGATGATTGACCGCCTTGCCTGACATAATATTACTTCCTCTTCTTCAGATAATAATCCACAAACCTTTTCGACATTTTCTATAGTGTAAAGTTCAGTATAAAGTTAAAAAATCGTCCCCTTTATCTAATGATTCGGTGCATTCACTTATATAAATGACGAATGAGTATATATAAAAGTTTACATAAAATAATATCTTTTAACATTTTTTCATAGCAGGTGTGTTGATTAACCATTTTTAACATTCGAATTCATTCGAGTCTGATTTCTGCTTAAAGGGCTACTCTTTCCCGAGGGAGTCGAGTTACCCGAGGCCAGATATCAGTTAAAATGGAATTATATTAGCGAAATGGAGGAAAAATCCGTATTCTTTCCTATTCAAAACGCCCGTTATCATCTTAACTACTCATATGTATGTTTATCCTTTTCAAATAAAGGTTAATATTTTCTATATTTTACCCATTAAAAAAACATCTCCAAAATGGTAGATGCTCTAAAAGCGTAAACCGCCTATTGCATATGCCGCAAAAAACTTTCACAACTCATAGTCAAATCTTTATGTGCTGACTCGAAAATTATAAGACAAGAAATGAATAATTTAAAGGCTTACAAACTATTTTTTCTAAAATAATTCCTGGTATTTTTGGCTAATAATGATTTCCGTCGCTTTCCCAGGAACTTTGGGCAAACAAATGGTTTTTGTGTGAAAGCGCAGTGCAACGAGGTTGCTCCACGAAGGCTCTCCCCCGAGACGTGATATTGCCGCTAATATGCTTCATTCAACAAAAAAATTGGCAAAAAGAAGACTATAAAAGTCTAGCTTTTCGCCAATTATACTATTCTTGTTTTCCAGTTATGAAGGATTTTGCAATAGCTTTTCCTATTACTGCTATTGTACGATTCAATTCTGCTTCTGTATTGTCGATTCCACCTATTTCAATTAAGATCATTTCTTTTGTTAAATCTTGATTATAACGTCCATCCACATTGTCACCACTTTTTGATATAACTCCTCTGGAAATTTTCGGTACAATTTCATTCATAGACGCTGATAGACTTTCTGCGTAAGCAGTATTCCATCTATAATTTTTATGCTCTGCGCCAATGACAATCGCAATCCGTGCATACGATTCATTATTATGAGTTAACGTTGTCGCAGCTTTTTTGGCAGAATCTCGATGAAAATCAATCACTAAATCGTAGGATTGCTCTTGTAAACGTTTTGCTAAATAAGGACGTACAAAGTTGTATGAATCCGCGAAATTTTTCCCCTTAAGTTTTAGTTCCTTCATAACATCAACACCTAAAATATCCGTTTGTATACCATTCATGCTAAAATGCTTTGAAATAGTATCTTTTAAATTATAAATATTTGTTTTTTCATCATAAAATGCCGCTTTCCCGCTAACAGCTTTCACCATTGGTTGATATGATTCCTGTGAATGCGTAAATAACAACAATACTTTAAATGGATCTTTTGTTTGCTCTTTAGGTTCTTCAGGTTGCTCTTTAGTTTCTTCAGGTTCCTCTTTAGTTTCCTCTTTTGTCTTTTCCAGGGCACTTTGATTAGTAGCGGCATACACGACTTGTTTATCCTCTGGATCTTTAATCGGAGTCGATGCTTGCTTGTTGAACGGAAGTTGCCCAGCAATGACAGGTAATACGAAAAAGAACAATAATAAACCAAATGACCACTGTAGTTTTTTTAGCAAAGTCACACCCTCCTCCCCTTATCGTATGGAGGGGATGTGTCTTTTAGAACGAAAAAAATTATAGATTATTTGCCCATTTCATAAGCATAGATGACACGAGTTTTGCATATTTATCTACCCAATAATCGGCTTCCTTTGGCGTGACCATTAGCTGTGTATGTGAGCCTGCAAAAGTCTCTGCAAATAATTGCTGACGCTCTTCTTTAGACCATGTAGCCCATTCACCAAAAATCGGCTGTACTAAAGACATATCTAGTTCTTTATTGATATCTGGTTGCCAAGACGACAATGATAATTTTGATGAAGGTTTACTCCGTTCTGCCACACGTGCAGCTATAGAGCGTAGCATTATCTCTACTGCATCCGCAATTAACACAGGTGCATCAACTACTGTTGGGATACCAATCGCCGTAACAGGGATGCCTAGCATCTCATATGAAATTTCCTTACGCTGATTTCCTACGCCTGAACCAGGGTGTATTCCTGTATCCGTTAATTGAATTGTTTTACATAAACGATCACTAGCTCTTGTTGCAAGTGCGTCTACAACCACTATTAATTTTGGCTTAAGACGCTCTGCCACCGCCGCTACAAATTCACCAGTTTCATATCCTGTTTGCCCCGTTACACCAGGCGCATACATGACGAATTTTTCATCAATTACATCTAAACTATGCAAATGATCAATAAGATAAGGTCCTACAGCATCGGGTGTAATTGTACGATTCCCTAAACCAATTATTAAAATTTTGTCATCTTCTTTCCATGACATGGATTCATGCATTTTTTTAAAATTCACAAGCAATTCTTTCTCAAGTTGCTCAAATCCATCCTGATCTTCTAGCGTCAACGTAGGCACAGAAAGAGTAATATACTGCCCTTTCTTCTTTCCAATTTGTTTCTCACCTTCTGCATTAACGAGTACATCAGTAATTTTTACCCGACCAGCACTCTGATCTTCAATTTGGATACCACTCGACTCTTTAAGCGTATCTTTTTGTTCTTTCGTTTGATGTAAAACAACTTCTTCAGACTCATCAATCAAATCCGTACGTTGCCAATTAAAATTTTGCATACAGTTCACCTCAACTGTAGTTTGTTCAAACTGTCAAGTAAATATTCTTTGCATTTATCTATTGCAATTTGTCCAAGCGTTTGTTAAAATGATTTTTGTTGTATTGACACAAGAAATCAATGAGAAGATATCATCTCGTACCTATTTTAGGAGGTGAAACATATGCCAAACATTAAATCTGCGATTAAACGCGTAAAAGTTAACGAAAAAGCTAACGCTGCTAACACTAAAGCTAAATCTGCAATGCGTACTACAGTGAAAAAAGCTGAAAACGCTGTTGCTGCTAAAGCTGAAAACACTCAAGAACTTTTACAAGCAGCTTACAAATCTTTAGATAAAGCAGCTTCAAAAGGACTTATCCACAAAAACGCGGCGGCTCGTAAAAAGTCTCGCCTTGCTAAAAAAGCGTAATTGTTATAAAAGATCAGTTTACTCTATTAGGAGTAGCTGATCTTTTTAATTTATAGAAAAAATTCTTCGCTTTCACACAGACAATTATGTATTTACAATAAAGAGCTGCCCATTTTGCTTCGGACAGCTCTTAAATTGTCTCTACCTGAACAATCATTATACTTTTAAAGCTGACGCAGTAAAAAGAGCTCTAAATAACGCTCACGATTGCCCCCTGTTGATTTCAGTTGTAAATCGACCTCCGCTAATTGATATAAAGCCTTTAATAAGCTTTCCTCTGAGGGACGATTACGCTGTTCAACCATTAGCTTGACACGATAAGGATGTATTTTTAAATTTTTTGCAATTTGCTGTGGATGATAGCCCTTTTTCAATAAATAAAATACATTGGACATCGTTCGTACATTTGATGCAAGCAATCCAACAAGCATGATAGGCTCTTGCTTTTGACGTAGTAAATCGTGATAAATAGACAATGCCCCTACAGAATCGTTTGCAAAATAAGCATTTAACATTTTAAAGGCATCCTGCTCTAACGTTTTAGCTACTAAATCCTCGACCAACGTAGTAGTTATTTCACCGCCATTCCCTACATAAAGAGTTAGCTTCTCAATTTCCATTTGCAACTGTAGCATATTCGGTCCAACCATAGCGACAAGCTGCTCTATTGCATGTTGTGTGATACTATTACCCTCTGCTTTGACTATACTTTGTATCCACACGGCTAAGTCCTGCTCCTTTGGTGTTTCAGCTTGGACTAAAAACGCATGCTCCTTCATCATCTTTGTCACTTTTTTACGTTCATCTAATTTCTCATAAGGTGCGATAAAAACAGTTACTGAAAAATCAGAAGGGTTAGCAAGCCATGCTTCCAAGCGTTTTATATCATGGTCAATTTTTTCCTTCCCTTTTTCTGTTGCCTTTAGAAAAGATGCGTTTTTGGCAATGATTAGCTTTCGCTCAGAGAAAAAAGGAATGGTGTCTGCTTCATCCATCACAACATCCACCGGCATTTCTTCCAAATCAAATGTTGACATTTCTATCTCTTCTTCGGGTCCTATCGCTTCTTTTAACCGTTTAACAGTTTCATCTATAAAATAGCTTTCTTCACCAACAAGTAAATAAACTGGTGCGAGCTCTCCTTTTTTGATATTATTCCAAACCGTTGAAATCATAATTTTCCCTCCATCTAGCAATACTACTAGTATACATGATTTGAATTCCTTTGTGACTTTGACCAAATTGTGTCGATTCTTTGCCACATGGTAAATTCTCCTTTTCGATATAGCTTTTATGAAACTGATGTCTTATAATAAATAACAGAATTGGAGGGATAACAATGAATCCATTTGAAGGAAAAAACATTCAATGTAGCCGTAACGACGCAACCGATTCTGGCGTTGGCTTCGGTGTATCATTTGGAATGTTTACGCTTATGTTTCTTATCGCAATTATAGTAGAAGTAGCATCTAAATAATTTAATGTAATGTTCGAGGAAAAAGACCGTGCTCATTGGACAAGGTCTTTTTCCTTTTGCACAGACCAACTATCTCCACGAATTTTCACTTCAATCGTCCCAACTATTCCAGTTGTTAAAGTCCATAAATTTCGACTTGTAAAACGCTCCACAATCTCTTCATGCGGATGATGGTAGCGATTATTGAGCCCAGCGCTGAAAATGGTTAATTCAGGCCGTAAGAGCTCTACAAATGGCTCACTACTTGATGTTTTACTGCCATGGTGTCCAGCCTTCAACAATGTTATATCCGCTAATTGCTTGTTGTAAAGATCAATAAGCTCCTGTTCGCCATGTGCTTCTAAGTCACCCGTTAACAATGCACGAAATGACTCCTGTTGTATATATAAAACAATTGAATCATTATTGCCCTCATAAAGGGTGTCACGGGGCCATAAATATTGAAAACTAGTCTTCCCTAAGCGCCACGCTGTTCCTTGCATTTTTTCTTTCACGGGAACTTTTTTCTTTTTGGCTTCCATTAGTAAATCCCGCATCACAGGCTTATCCATTGAACCAGGAGTGAGGTGAATTTCATGCATGTTAATCTCTTGTAAAATCTCCTCAGCTCCCTCCACATGATCGGCATCCGCATGTGTGGCGATAAAAACATCAATATCTCGTATCCCTTTTCCTTTCAAAAACGGTACAACAACCTGTCTCCCAACCTCATATGGGCTATCTGAAGCCTTCCATACTTCCTGCCCAAAACGTAATACGCCACCCGAATCAACAACATACACAGCCCTTCTAAACGGTAATTCAATAACTGTACAATCACCCTGACCTACATTTAAAAATGTAAGCTTAGTTTCGTTAAACAGCATCGGCGATAAATGAATACACAATGCAGGGAGGAAGACGACAACTAAAAATTTACCATAATGTTTTATCTCGATAAAATAAAAACCTACTAACACACTAATCAATGCCACGCAAATAAGCCAGATAGCAGGCTTCCCTGGTGACCACAGCTGAAACGGTATTTCCTGCAGATATAATATAAACTTTGTAAGCCAGACACGGCACGGCTCGTATATATCAAACAAAGCTTTTGCTACCGGCATCGATATAATCGTTAGAACAAACAAGGCTATATTTAAAGGCAAAATAACAAAGGAAAACAGTGGTACAAAAATAATATTTGCTAAAAATGAAGAAATAGAAATTTCATAAAAATGATGAAGTAATAATGGATAGACGAGTAACTGGCACACAAACGTAATCAAAAATGAACGGATCAGCCAATTTGAGGATAGTGTTAAAATGACGCCTGAATAAACAAGACTTACCGTTGCTAAATATGATAATTGAAAGCCAATCTGAAAAATAACACCTGGTTCAAGTAGAACAAAGCAAATAAAGCTAATTGCTAGAGCATCATCAATCGATATTTGCCACTTAGCGTAACGCATCAACATGATTAATTCTACGACAGATACTGCGCGCCAAACGGAAGGAGCACCACCAGCTATGACCCCGTATATAGGTAAAATGATGAGTAACACTAAGGTCGCCATTTCCTTCCGCACACCTATACGAAGAAGACCTTCAAAAAACAACCAAGAGACTAATGCCACATGTAGACCAGAGATAGCAAATAGATGCGTAATCCCAAGCTTTTGATAGGCTCTTTGAAGCTCGTGATCGACTTGATCCTGTGATCCTATTAAAAGTGCTTGTGCCTCTGCAACTAGTGTCTCTGGGAAAGTTGTTTCAATATGTTTTTTCATATAGTGTCTCTGTTTTGCAAGAAACGAACCAATAGATTTTTTCTCTTCTTTAAAGGTCAAGCTAGATACTTCAAATATTCCATTAGCACCTTTACTTATTAAATATTCTTCCATGGAAAATGCATACGCATGTGCAGGTGGAAGAGGTGCTATAAGTTCTCCATGAACTAGATAAACCCTACCCGTCAATGAAGTATTTTCATAAAAGCTTTTCTCTTCTTCTGATGAGAATGTATAGACGACATACAACTTCTCACCTGTTTCCGTTTTGACAAAGCCTCTAAGCTTTTGACCATTTATTTTATATTCATTCGACCAAGTTATTTGGAATGTTGACGGTAGAGGGGGAGATTCCGTCAAATGAAATGTAACGATGAAGAAATAGGAAAGACATCCAACGACGATCACAAACGCTGAAATGACACGCGTTTCACCTTTCAATTTAAGCAATAACGCGAAAAGTAGAAGAAAAACGAGTAGCCAAGCTGACTTGTATGCCGCTATTGCAGCAACAAGTACAGCTAATGCTACGTAAATCCATTTATGTGTTAAAGCTTTTTGCCAAATAATGCACTCACCTTCTGTTCATATGGGAGCAATTTCTCTGCAGGCATACCACTCTCACGAAGCTCATTTAGCATGTCTATGTACAAGGCTAATTTTTCATCGCTTAAGAAGTCGATTTTTCGTTCATCAAACGGGACATGTACAACCTCTACACCTGCTTTTTCAAATAACTCTTGTGCATAAGGGTTATTTTTATAATCCGTAGCGTAATACACTCGTTCAATCCCTGCTTGAATAATAGATTTCGTACATGGTAAACATGGGAAATGTGTCACATATAAGTCTGCACCTTTTGTAGGCGTCCCATATTTAGCACATTGTAACAGTGCATTCATCTCAGCATGCACTGTGCGCACACAATGGTTATCAACAACATAACAACCATTTTCAATACAATGTTCATCTCCTGTAATTGAGCCATTATAGCCACCTGCAATAATTCGCTTATCTCTAACGACAGTTGCTCCTACTGCAAGTCTTGTACATGTACTACGTAATGCGAGTAAATGGCTTTGCGCCATGAAAAATTGATCCCAAGTAATTCGCTCCATATGACTACCTCCAAAGTATTATAGTATTAAGCTGTTCGTTTATTGCAACAGTCTTTTTATTCTATAGTGTAGCCCTTTTTGAAAAGAGTCGTCAATATCTCAAAACATACATGCTATTATTTAACTGAAATAAAATCCTTCAGCTTCTCAAACGTTTTTTCGCCAATACCACTCACTTTTTTTAAATCCTCAATTGTTTTAAAGCCACCATTCTCCTCACGATAAGCAATAATGCTTTGAGCCTTAGACGGACCGATACCTGATAATGTTGAAAGTGTTGCTTCATCCGCTTTATTTAAATTGACCTTTTGATCATTCCTACCGTTGTCACCTTGCGAAGTTCCACTAGTAGGCATCGTCATGAGATTAGAGGTAATTTCGTCTAACTTTTCACCCTTTATAGGAATGTAAATAACCATCTCATCTTCGACTTTTTGCGCGTGATTTATGAGTTGCGTATCAGCATCTTGAGTATAGCCACCAGCAAGCTGTACGGCGTCTATAATCCTCTTATCAGACTGAAGCTCGTAAACACCAGGATGTATAACAGCACCCTTAATATCAATAAATACCGACTGTATGACCGCTTCATCAACAGATTCTTTTATTTCATGTTGTTCAATAGGTTGGATTGTTTCGATGAGCTCTTCTTGGGGAGGTGAAGAGTCAGAACTCGAAAAAAAGAAGTAACTAAGTCCACTGATAACAAGTATGCCGGGGATCAACATACTTTTTTTGTACTTTTGCCAAAAAGATTGGATCATCTATAACATCCCTTCCTTTGCAAAAGGTAATCATATGGAGTCTATTTCATCTTACAATATCCTTCAGGTGTTGAAAAGATAAATTATTTTTTGAAAGCGTTGACGAATCGAAGTGAATTAGTTGATTGGAGTGGAGGCTGGGCGACTCCTTGGGGATTAGCGTAAGAGGAACGAAGGCTAAGAACATCACATCCTGTGATAACGCCTTCGTGACCAACATCGTGTTGGCCCGAGACCCTGGAGCGAGCAACGCGAGTGAAGCGGCTCATCGGACGCCCCCAGGAAAGCGCCCAGCCGGAACGGAAATCAACTGCACGTTATGGTGATGAGCTTTAATATGAGATAATTAGCAATGGCTAAGGACCACCTTTATAGTGATTCAATCCCATTTTGGTGCAAAGAAGCTCTTTAAAACAATACTTTCTAAAAGGTGTTAGTCTTCTAATAGATCCTTAAATTTAGTTTGAAGCTTAGTCGTTAAAATTCCCTCATTGTTAAAATGCCGAATAAACACACGTTGCATCATCTCATCCTCTTGAGCTGGGTTCATCTGCATTAAAATATCATTAATTTTCTCTGCGAGCTGTACAGGATTGGCATACATCGTATTCCATGCGCGAACCTTTAACTCTACATCTGTACCGAGTGCCGCTTCCTCCAAGTCCTGAATGGGTACTGGCTCACTAAAATGTGCATATGGGTCTTCATATGTATCTGTATGTAAAAAATGAATACAATCATCTAACTTGTCTGCCACACGTATTGTATCTACAAAAACGCCTTGATCATTTTCATATAGATAGCTATTTTCTAACATTAAAAACGGTGCATGTTGCTGAATCCCGATTACTCGTTTTTTTAATTGAGGTGTGATAAAGGTTAAGCCATTCTCTAACTGCAAGGTTTGAACGTACGCAGAAAAATTACCGTTTTCAGCAAAATCACTGTATGTTTTTGGACGATAATAAAAGTCCGCGTCCAACTCCTCTGCTTCAATCGTCCACTCCACCTCTGGACAATCAAAAATAACACGTAATGACATTCCATTAGCTGTTTTTCTGAGCTCGTCATAAATATAAAACTGCTCTGGTTCTATTTGACCTATCTCACTTATAATATTATTAAACTTTAGAGAAATGATTGATTTTGCAGTAAAGCCTCCTGTCATATCAAATGTTAATTCCACCTGAGTAGCAGTACGGTGAATACTAACTATCGTTGCATCATGAAGACTCTCCTCAAAGACCTCTCTCTCCTTCGGTTCCATATAAGCTAACGTTTTCTGTTTCTCCGTAAATGCTGCTTCGAGAATGTGTTCAAATAACTGCACCTGTTCATCTCTCCATCCTAAAAAATCGACCCGTACATGGTTAGGAACATCCGGTGTATTCAACCTACCATCTAAAACATATGTATGAAATCGCGGTGGTAAAAAGCTCATCAAATGATCGTGTAATTCATCTAATTCCTGTTTTTTTTCCTTATATAGATCAATATCATTTTCCTTTGCATAGGCACGGTATTGCGCCCATTCCTCATCAGACTCGTAAATAAATAGTTTCATCGCATTTTCATATGCTCTTTTCTCTTGCAATGTTAAGTGCCACATAATTTCAGCTCCTTTTGATTGGATTATAAAAATGTCCTATACTCAATAATACTACGCAAAGTAAAAAACAGCTCGCTGGTTGGTTTACCAGCAAGCTGTTTTTCTATTTTACCGCACGGAAAAAAATGCGTTCACTTTCATATTCAGGGCCATCATCTGTAAAATCTACTGTTACTTCTACATGTTGAAAGCCAATTGCCTGAAGCCACGCCATATATTGCTCAATAGAGAATGTACGTTGGTGATGCTCCTCGTCGAAGCGTTCATACAGATTACTTTCAGCATCACGCACATAAAACGTCATTTGGTGGACAACGGAATGTTCAAAATCGCCAGGCTCCGTATGCCATACATAGCTAATATCACCATCGTCATACGTAAACGGTCCGTCTAAAAATATATCATTCATTTTAAATAACGAATGCACATCAAAAAACAGCTGGCCTCCATTTCGTAAAGCACCATAAATACGTTCTAATGTTGAATAAACTGCCTTTTCTTCAACTACATAATTCAGCGAATCAATAGCAATTGTTACAACGTCAAGCGCCTCAAAGCCCTCTAATTCATCCATCGACATACAATAGAGAGGCACGTGTAATCCGGCATCAGCAAAGCGCTCTGCGGCAATTGAAAGCATATCTTCAGATAGGTCAATTCCACTCACCTTATAACCTGCCTGCGCAAACAGCTGACCAAGCATACCTGTACCACAGCCGATGTCTAAAAGTTTCGGGAATTGCCCGCTTGGTGCATGCTGCAAAACCCATTCCACATAAAGATTATAAGGGATATCGGTTTGCAGCTCATCATACACGTGTGCAAATCGTTCGTAACTACTCACACTTAAGCCTCAGGCATGTCTAGTTGCGGTGCATCGCCCCATAGACGCTCTAAGTTATAATAAGCGCGTTCATCTTTATGGAATACATGCGCTACAACATCTCCAAGATCAACAAGAACCCAGCGTGCTGCATCAAAACCTTCTACACGGCGAATTTCATAGCCCTCTTTCACTGCTATTTCTTGTAATTCACGGGCAATTGCTTGCACTTGGCGATCAGAATTACCATGGGCAATAATAAAGTAATCTGCTAAAAGTGAAATGCCTTGCATATTTAAAACGACAATATCCTCACCATGTTTGTCGTCAATTGCTTTGTAAGCTGATTGTAATAAAGTTGAAGTCATCCTTCACTGTCCTCTCTTTTCATCATATCGTTATAACATTCTATTGATAATGGATAAATTGGTTGCTTTGTGTCAATTAAAAATGCCAATGTATGGCGCACACAAGCACTCATCGCTTTATCTAAATTTTTCTTTGCTTTTTTTCGCAGACGCTCAACACCATCAAATTTACGATTTGGTTCAATCATATCTGCAACAAAAATTATTTTTTCTAGTTGGCTCATACCCACGCGTCCTGTTGTATGAAATCGAATAGCATTTAACATATCCTCATCTGTAATGCCAAATTCGCTCTCTGCAATATAAGCACCTACTGGACCATGCAGTAATTCACTACCCCAGCCAATAAGGCGAGCATCTAATTTTTCATCACGGACAATTTGCTCCATCCATTCGATCTCTGCATATTTCGCAATATCGTGAAGAATGGCTGCTGTCTCAGCCTTTTTTTCATCTTCACCATAAAAATTTGCTAGCTCAATGGCCGTTTCCATTACACCAATGGTATGAATATAGCGCTTCTCAGGCATACGTGGCTTAATCGCCGCTAAGTACTGTTCGCGTTCCATATAAACCTTCCTCTCGTATGAACGTCTCTACCGCTTCTGGCAGTAAAAAAGTAACCGTTCCTCCAGTGGCAAGGCGTTCACGAATCAGTGTGGACGATAAATCGATTTGGGGAGCTTCCACCATTAATATAGGATACTCTGTTGTGGCCTCTGTTCCTGGACGCTTTACTCCTACAAATTGCACAAGCTTCACTAATTCATCAATACAGTACCATGTATGAAGCGAATCAATCATATCGCCACCAATGATAAAGTAAAATTTCACATCAGGCTCTCTTATACACAATGCAGAAAGTGTCTTATATGAATAGGATACGCCACCCTTATCCACCTCATACGACTCCACAGAAAAATACGGAAATGGACTTATTGCACGCTTTACCATTTCAAGGCGCTCCACATCGCTAGCATCATGGCGTGCAAACTTATGTGGTGGCAACGCATTTGGCATAAAGCGAACCTCATCAAGATCTAATACGTGCAGTACTTCATTAGCCATCATTAAATGTCCATTATGTGGTGGATTAAATGTCCCTCCCAGTAAACCGACCTTTTTCATCGTTTCACCTTATTTCGCTACTTTTGGTAATACAATCTTTTTATGATTGCGTGACTCTTTATATAAAACAACTGTCAGTCCAATTAATTGCACAAGCTCTGCATGAGCACCTTTAGCAAGTGCTTCTGCCACTTCATGCTTGTCCTCCTCACAGTTATCTAAAATACGTACCTTGATCAACTCTCGTACTTCTAATGCTTCACGAATTTGCTTTGTCATTTCGTCATTAACGCCGCCTTTTCCTACTTGGAAAATCGGTGATAAGTGATGTGCTTCTGCACGTAAAAAACGTTTTTGTTTACCTGTTAACATAAAAATTAATATCCTCCTAATTGCGCCTTTAAATGCGCAATCGCTGAATTTGTATTTGGGTATTCACCAAGCCAATGCTCAAAAGCAATTGCCCCTTGATGAACGAACATTCCAAGACCCGTAACGACGGTTGCTCCTTTTTCCTCAGCCGCTTTTAAAAAAGGCGTCATTAATGGATTATACACAATATCGGCCACAATTGCGCCTTCTGCAAGTCGTTCTAGTGAAAATGGCATTGAAAAATTGCCCGTAGCAAGTCCAGCCGATGTCATTTGCACTAAAATGCCAAAATTAGCTAACGATTTCTCAGCGTCTGCTAAAGAAATAGCATTACCTATACCCATTTCATCGACAATTGCTTGGGCGTTTGCTACCGTGCGGTTTGCAATGGTTAAGTTTGTATAACCTTGCTGTTGCATAGCAAAAGCAATACCACGAGCAGCACCGCCTGCACCAATTAAAAGAACTGGCTTGTCTTTATGCGACATACCAACCGCTTCCTCTAGCGAGCGCACAAAACCAACGCCGTCTGTATTATATCCCTTTAATTTTCCTTCTTTTGTTCGGACAACCGTGTTTACAGCCCCCATTTTTTCGGCTAACTCATCTAGCTCATCTAAATAAGGAATGATTGCTGTTTTATGTGGGATTGTAATGTTCCAGCCACTTGCACCTAATGTTTTCAAGCCAGCAACCGCTGACTCCAAATTTTCAGAAGATACATGCACGGGAATATATGCCGCATCTATCGACTGTTCCTCGAACCAAGTATTGTGCATTGCTGGGGATTTTGAATGCTCAATCGGATCACCAATAACTGCAAACCATTTCTTCATTTTCTAGTCCCTCTTCTCTACTTGTACATCCTAAATAAGTGATGGGCGAATTGAAACTTGTACACCCTTTGGCGCATAAGCCGCTACAACGACATTAGCATGCTGCACAGTAATCCATCCAAGACCAGAGAATACAACATCTGTTTTCGCTTCTTTGATTGAGAACTCATGACGCACTAATGGCGGTAGCTGTTCTATAAATTCGGCAGTTGGTGGTGCAAGCAATTCACCCTTATGCTCTGCATACAATGTATCTGCCTTCTCAAGCTTTGTACGGTGTATTGGTAAGTCATTTGCTACGTGAACCGTAAATGCCGAACGGTCTCCTTGAATAAAGTCAAAACGGGCAAGAGCGCCGATAAATAACGTTTGTCCTGCATTTTGTTGATACACTTTTGGCTTTATTTCTTTTTTAGGCATAATATATTTTAATTCGCTAGAATCAATATGATGTGCCATCTGATGGTGATTAATAATACCAGGTGTATCATATAATGCACTACCATCATCTAATGGAATTTCAATCATATCTAAAGTGGTACCCGGGAAATGAGAAGTTGTAATAATCTCACCTTCACCAGTTGCCTGCTTGATAATGCGATTTATGAACGTGGATTTCCCAACATTTGTACAACCTACAACGTAAACATTTTGTCCATTACGGTACTCATCAATGGCTTCCATTGCTTCAGCCATACCTTTACCTTTATGAGCACTCACTAAAAGTACATCTACAGGTTGTAGACCAAGAGCCTTTGCTTCACGTTTTAGCCAATTAATCACTTTTTTCGGTTTCACAGATTTCGGTAATAAATCAGCTTTGTTCGCGATCAATAACACAGGATTATTCCCTACAAAGCGGTGAAGTCCTGGTAACCAGCTCCCATTGAAGTCGAATATATCAACAATTTTTACGATTAAGCCTTGCTGTGTTCCAAGACCGTTTAATATGCGTAAAAAGTCGTCATCTGTTAATGACACAGGTTGAATTTCATTATAATTTTTCAAACGGAAGCAACGTTGGCAAATGACCACGTCTTTTTCTAATGATGATGTGGGTGCATACCCAACTGCTGTTTTATCTTCTGTTTGAATTGTTGTACCACAGCCAATACAATTTGGCATTTCGTTCATTCTTTTTCCTCCCAAGTAGTAATTCCTTTTCGTTTCAAATTATTGAACACACGTCGTTCAATAAATCGATTAAATTTTGTTACGAGCCCATCTGATTGCGCAACTGGTTTTACTAGTACCGTATGCAAGCCTAAGCGATTTGCACCCATTACATCTGTTAGTAATTGGTCTCCTACCATTACGACTTCCTGTGGTCGTAGCCCTAATTGAATAATGGCACTATAAAAGGCATTACGAAGTGGTTTTCTCGCCTTATGAATATAAGGAATACCTAATGGCTCAGCAAACTGCTTTACACGTGCTTCTTTGTTATTCGACGCAATAATAACACGAATGCCTGATTCTTTCATAATGCGAAGCCAAATAATAAGCTCTTCCGTTGCATCTGCACGGTCCCATTCCACAAGCGTATTATCTAAATCCGTAATAATCCCTTTAATCCCTAAATCCTGAAGCTTTTCCGGTGTAATTTCATAAATACTCGTGACAAATTCATCTGGTAATAAAAAATTATACAAAATAGCGACCCCTAATCTAAACGTATTATTCGACCATTATAGCATATTTGCGAAGGCTTCACCCATTCGAATTGGGCTTCCTTGGACAACATTTTCCGTAAATTTTATTGCATCCTTTTCAAACAGCATTACTACTGTTGAGCCAAATGAAAAATATCCGACTTCTTCACCCTTACGCCACTGCGTAGTTGTATTAGTGAGCACGATAGAGTTAACAAAGGTAGCACCCACTTTAATAAACGCTATCTGTTGATTATTAGCCACTTTCAGCTCCGTTACTGAACGATAATTGTGTGAAATAGGTTTTTTACCGTATGTAAGACCGAGCTGGTTAACAGGATAAGATTTTTGACCAAGCGTATATTGTCTTAGCACTTCCCCATCAATCGGACTGTGTATACGGTGATAATCTGCTGGACTCAAGTAAAACACGATGAAATGTCCATCTGTATATTGTAAAGCACGTTCTGTATGACCAAGTAAATCTTGTAAAGCATACGGTTTCCCCTTTACATGAAATGTCATGTCCCATTCAATACGTCCAAATGATTCCACTTTGGCATCCACTGGACTTACAAATGTAGTAGGATTTTGTTCAATTGGACGCGCATCTTCTAAAAGCTCTCGTGTAAAAAAATCATGTAAACTTGAAAATTGTTTTTGTTGTTTTGAAACCTCTTCAAGATTAATGTCGTATACTTTCATGTAGCTAGGAATAATTCGTTTACTCCACTTCGCTTTTGCAATAGATTGCAAAAGATGAGAGGATTGCTTACCATTTGTTAATTCAATCAAGCGTTGATATAATTTTTCTTTCATAAAACAAAACCCCTATCGATTAATTTAGACTGTCAATTTTTTTACTTTAGAAGTATAATGGTACAATATCTTAAGTGCAAAGGAGTGATCCCCCTTGTTTTTTTATCACAAGTTGGTGGATACCACGGTTAAGAAAATGAAATCGCAAGCAGCAAACTTTATCACAATCAGTAATATGTCCTTCGGCGGCGCAGCCATAATGGCTACACTACACGAATATTATAGCTACAGTGTCTTGTTTATCTTTATTGCAGCCCTTCTTGATCGATATGATGGAAAGGTCGCTAGAGCACTCGGACAAGTGTCTGATCTAGGTAAACAATTAGATTCTATGAGTGATATTATATCATTTGGTGTGGCGCCTGCATTATTAATGTATAAAGTTGTCTTAGTCGACTTTGGTTTCGTCGGCATGTCGATGACTGTACTATATATTATTTGCGGTGCGATGAGACTGGCTCGCTTCAATATTACTGATGCAAACGGCTATTTTACAGGGTTACCAATTACAGCGGCAGGTACGATCTTAACTTTAACGTATTTTGCATCGAATACGTTCCAGCCCGCATTTTATCTTTTCCTATTCCCTATACTAGCATTACTAATGATTAGTACAATCACGTTAAAAAAAGTGTAACAGCGCATTAGCTGTTGCACTTTTTTTCATTTAACACAGTTTCATAACATATACTGTCGAAAAATGGGGAAAGGATGAAATCATTCAATGAGCGGAATTTTTACATCTATGTTGCAGTTATGGCTTGAAATCCCAGCGTTACTTGGCTATTTAAAGGGGCAAACATTCCATAAACCCTTTTCAAAAGAAGAGGAAGCTGCTTGTATTGAACGATTTTTAGGCGGTGATGAACAAGCGCGTCTTGATCTAATTGAACGCAATATGAGACTCGTTGCACACGTTGTGAAAAAATTCCACCCAAAACATGAACAACTTGATGATTATATCTCCATCGGTACTATTGGTCTTATGAAAGCCGTAGAAAGTTATACGCCTGACAAAAAAACCCGCCTTGCCACTTATGCCGCCCGTTGTATCGAAAATGAAATTTTAATGCATCTGCGTACACAGAAAAAAGTGCAAAAAGATGTCAGCTTATTTGAACCAATTGGTACAGATAAAGATGGTAATGCCCTACAAATCCGAGATCTCTTACAATGCGATGAAGAAAGTGCCACAGAAAAACTTGAACATAAAGAACATGTTGCACAACTATATCATTATTTGCATATGCTTGACGAACGCGAACTTGAAATCGTTACACTTCGCTATGGCCTAAACCAGCAGGATGCCCTTACACAAAAAGAAATCGCTGCACGTTTAAATATTTCTCGTAGTTATGTATCTCGCATTGAAAAGCGAGCACTTATAAAACTCTATCAATTATATAAACGAGATCAAAAAATTATTGAGTAATATATTGTAAAATGATAACTTTAAAATTTCAATAATTCCATTTCATTATTCTGTCTTGAACCTTGTATTTTTTGGCTCATCATCATAACGTGTGATTAATTTCCAGCTAGAGACGTTTCGAATGGAGCTCCTTAGAAAGCACGCGAAACGTAAAAAAGATCTCTTGCGATGGAATGTCGCAAGAGATCTTTTCTCTTAATGAAATTCTGCTGATTCTGATAGTTCAACTGAAATAAGTGTACCGAGTACCATCGTTATAATAACCACACCTGCTGTTAAAAATAGCATCATGAATGCCTCCCATCTATATATGAAGAGATATAATTAGCAACAGTTTAGCATTAGTGCGACTTTTAAACTGTGATTTTTATCACACTAAAAGCCACTCATTTTGACTATTTTGTGTAGTTTATCCCGAAGATTAATGAAAACTAATCATCAGTAAAATTAAGATAGGTGCCGATTAGACTTATAACGATTCGATAGCTTTTAGTACTATTTGTGTTGAATGCTTTGCAGCGACTGGTAAAAACTCATCGAAGCTAATATTTGATTCTTTTCCAGCAATATCTGATAAAGCACGGATAACAACAAATGGCGTACCAAATTGATAGCATACTTGTGCAACAGCCGCTGCTTCCATCTCCACTGCCTTCATTTGTGGGAAATGACGACGAACAGCTTCTACACGCACAGGATCATTCATAAAAGCATCTCCTGAGCAAATTAGACCAATACCATATTGGTGCTCTCCAACAGCCTCTACTGCCTCTTCAGCTACTTTCATAAGTTTTTCATCTGATTTGTAAGCTGCTGGCATACCTGCCATCTGCCCCATTTCATAACCAAAAATCGTTACATCTACATCATGATGACGAACTTCATCTGAAATAACGACAGCGCCTACTTCAAGATTTTCATCATAGCCTCCAGCAGAGCCCGTATTAATGACTACATCAGGCTTGAATTCATGTAATAGGATTGTAGTTGACATGGCAGCATTGACTTTACCAATACCACTTTTTAATAAAACTACCTCTTTCCCTTTATAGCTTCCTGTTGTATATTCACTGCCTGCAATTGTTGTGCTTTGTGCTTGCTCTAAAGATGCGCGTAAAAGTTCTACTTCCTCTTCCATTGCGCCGATTACTGCAATTTTCATGTCTCTGTTACTTCCCTTCTTCGTACCCTTTTACTTACTCTATAAAAAATATTAATTTTCGGAATCATCACCAAAACGAGGGGTTGATTTCCGTTCCAGCTGGGCGCTTTGTTGTTGCTGCCGCTTCGCTTTCGCACAGATAAAACATTTGTTGCTGCCGCTTCGCTTTCGCACAGATAAAACATTTGTTGCTGCCGCTTCGCTTTCGCACAGAGCACAGCTTCCTGGGGCGTCCAGCCTCCACTCCAATCAACTTAGTTACATAGTAGACGTCTAACAAAAGTCATCCACAGCTTTTAAGGATGAACCTAATTTCCTCAATAGGCACCATTTAATGTATTTAGTTGCTCAAGTTTCACTGGTAGCCAACCTTCGTTATCGACCCATTCCATACTAACACGATACATTTTTGTCTTATCTTTCGTAGAAACTGTTGCAATTGCCGAATTAGCGCTACCGTTATTCCCCATACGCCAGATAATCATATTGTCCTTATCGATGCCTGTTGCAGCTGTCACTGTTGCTACCTTTTCAGACCAATCTACAGATTCGCCATCGTAAGAAGACACATGTTGCCCTGTTTGTGTTGTAGGCGTAGGCTGCCAAGTTTTATTTGTTATAACCTTATCTACAATTGGGTTGTCTGACGTAGTTTCTGTTGTTGCTTCCTCTTCAGATGTTTGAGTTTCTTTTGAGGACTCGTCCTTTGTAGGTTTTTCCTCTTGAGCTGCGACATCATTATTTTGCTCTTTAGAAGGCTCTTCCTTCACATCTTCTTTATCTTTCGTCTGCTCTTGTTTCGGCTCGTCTTTCTCAGCTTTACCTGCATCATCCTGCCATTTAAACACAAATGTTGCTGTTATAATAATTAATATCACGACAATACCAATTAAAACATTCAATAGTTTATCTAGCTTTTTATTACGAGATGGCTGCAAATGACGACTGCTTCGAGTTTTTCGTTCACTCATGAAGTCTCCCCCTCTCTAGCCAATATTCTATCAAGTTCAACAGTACTTGCAAAATAATTGTGCTCATCTATTTTTTCACAGAGAAAAATATAGACATCTCGACGTATTTTAATAGATTTTTGGATTATCACCAAAACGTGTGGTTGATTTCCGCTCCAGCCAGTCGGAACGGAAATCAACTTATTTATATAGTATACGTTTTAACAAAAGTCATCCACAACTTTTAGTGATAAACCAGATTTTTACTGAAAACTTATGTAACAATATCTCCTTGGCGTAATTGTTTCGCATTAGACAATGCTGAATGAAGATAAAAGCAGCTAGCTCACCTTTAAAGAGATAAGCTAACTGCTTGTACTAAAATTATTTTATTGAAATAATTTTAACTTTCATTTCACCACCAGGTGTTTGTACGACAACCTCTTCGCCTTCAGCACGACCTAGCAAGCCTTTAGCAATTGGTGATTCATTTGAGATACGGAATTCCATTGGATCTGCCTCAGCCGAGCCAACAATTGTATACGATTCCTCGTCTGTTGATGGTTTTCCATTAATTATTTCTACAAATGAAACCGTTTTCCCTAATGATACTACACTATTGTCTGTTTCATCCTCAGAAATAATAACTGCGTTACGAATCATTGATTTTAAAGTAGAAATTCGACCTTCCAAAAAGGCTTGTTCTTCTTTTGCAGAATCATACTCAGCGTTTTCAGAAAGATCCCCGAAATCACGAGCGATTTTAATACGTTCTACGATTTCCTTACGTGTTTCCGTTTCTAATTTCACTAATTCTTCTTCTAATTTTCTTTTACCTTCAGCTGTCATTGGGTACTGTTTTTCGTTTGCCAAAGTTCTTCACTCCTTGTTTTCGTCAATATAAAAACATAAAACTCGATTAAGTGCCTATTAGGATGCACTTAATCGAATTTTATTATTTTTAAACGGTTTCAAATTACTCTTTGACCTAATAGTATGCATGCCTTTCTGAAATATGTACAGATATGCATGTAAATATTGTCAATACCACTCTATCTTATTACAATACGTTGTCGGTTTCAAGGATAGTTTTAATCTTAGTTACCATTAAATCAATCGCAACCTCGTTATCCCCACCTTCGGGAATAATAATATCAGCATAACGTTTCGTCGGCTCAATAAATAGATTGTGCATAGGGCGCACTGCCGATAAATATTGATCGATTACAGAATCTGTTGTACGACCACGCTCTTTTATATCACGCAATATACGACGAATAATACGTAAATCTGAGTCCGTATCTACAAATAACTTAATATCCATTAGATCACGTAAATCTGCATCTTCTAACACTAAAATACCTTCTAGTATAATAACATCTACAGGCTCAACATGAATAACTTCTTTTGCTCTTGTATGCTGCACATAGTCATAGACAGGCTTTTCGATGGATTGACGGACCAATAATTTTTTTAGGTGCTCAATTAATAAATCATTATCAAAAGCTAACGGATGGTCATAGTTTGTACCTAAACGCTCCTCAAACGTTAAATGACTTTGATCTTTATAATAAAAATCTTGTTCAATTACAACTACTGAATGATCGCGGAAAACATCATAAATAGCACGGGTCACACTCGTTTTTCCTGAGCATGATCCACCAGCGATCCCGATGACGACTGGACGATTCGTTGCCATTAGTTATTCTCCTTTCGCATCATGTTATGTGGTTTTAATGGTGTGTCGCATTTAAATTTAACAATTTGTAGTGGATGTCTAGCAGCATCTAAGCTATTGCCATCCTCATCCCAAATTTCACCCATTGTAAAACGGAAATTTTCGATTTCTGGCCCAAAGAACTCTACCTCATCACCAGGTTTGAAATAGTTACGTTGTTGCATTGTAACCATTTTCGTTTCTGGGTCATGCTCTAAAATTAAACCTGCAAACTCATACGTCGTTTTACGGCCATGTACACCAAACATTTGCTCCTCGTGGCCAGGCGCATCATGGAAGAATGCTTCGGCCGTATCACGGTTAGCACATTTGTCTAGTTCCTCAAGCCATTCACGTTTAATTTTGAAATTGTCAGGGTCCGCACAATAAGCGTCAATTACTTTTCGATACACCGAAACAACAGTAGCAACATAGTGAATTGATTTCATACGACCTTCTACTTTTAATGAATCAATCCCAAGCTCAATCATATGTGGAATTGCTTCAATTAGCTTTAAGTCTTTCGGACTCATCGCAAAAGGTGCGTGATTATCGTCGAAAAGTGCCTTTTCTTCGCCATCCTCTAGCTCATATAAATCATAGTCCCAGCGACATGATTGACAGCAACCACCACGGTTAGAGTCACGAGCAGTCATATGATTTGAAAGTACACAGCGACCAGAATAGGCGATACACATCGCACCATGTACGAATGCTTCAATCTCTATATCGACTTTTTCCTTCATCAGCTTCATTTCTTCGCCGCCTACTTCACGTGCTAGTACGACACGATGTAAGCCTTCTTCTTTCCAATACTGTACTGCCTTCCAGTTCGATAAAGATTGCTGTGTAGAAAGGTGAATTTCAAGCTTTGGTGCAGCTGTACGGCATGTTTCAATAATGAGAGGGTCCGCTACAATAATACCTGTAACACCCGCTGATTCAATATCTTTTAAATATTGCTCTAAGCCGTCCATATTTTCATTGTGGGCGAAAATATTTGTCGTAACATAGATTTTTGCACCGTATTTATTGGCGAATTCAACACCTTCGCGCATTTCTTCAATTGAGAAGTTATCTGCGTTTGAACGTAAACCGAACTCTCGTCCACCGATAAATACAGCGTCCGCTCCATAGTGAACGGCTACTTTTAATTTTTCTAAACTACCTGCAGGGGCAAGTAGCTCTGGTTTTTTGGTAATGACACGTTTACCGTCTAAAATCTCACGGATCTTGTCATTTTGTTCTAATACTAATGCCATGTTCTTGCCACCTCCTAGTAAACTGTTTCCTTGAAGATAAAGCCAGTATCAAGAGGTCTGATCGCAGGCTGAATTTCTTCAATTTTAGCTAATAAATCATCTTTAATATCTTCATACGCATCTTCTGATTCGTCAAAATATGTGTCAATTGCTTGACGATAAGCTTCTGTTGCTGTGACGATATATTCTGGCGTTTGAAGAACACCCTCAATTTTCAATGCATCGATGCCACCTTCGAATAATTCACCAAGCTCATCAATAATGCACATATCGTTTGGACTGAAAATATGTGTACCGTTAGCATCCTCATAAATTGGATATTTATTATTGCGTTCATCATCATGAAGGAACATATTACGGTTTTCCTTACGATTTTCAATTTCCATTACTTTATCCTGATATAAGAAATAATGGCCAAGTAATGGACGTTTTGATTGGAACATACATGTCATCCCATGTACTTGAACCTCAATCTCTACTTCTGTATTTTCTTTAATTTCTAACACTTCATCTAAAGAAAGTTCACGTGAAAGTACAGCACGAGTTGCTCCGCGTTTTCCCCAATAATTTGCTGTGAACCAGTTCGTTGCAGTCGTTTCTGGATTCCAGTGTAGCGGTATTGTTACACCTTGCTCACGGCGGATGATTAAGACTGCTGGGTCACCATAAATTAAACGGTCAACACCAATACGTTGCATTTCTTTTAAATATTCGGCAAGTGCATCCAATTTTTCATTATGGAATAGTGCATTTACCGCAACATAAACCTTTTTACCCGCTGCATGAATCAGCTTAGTAGCTTCTTCCACCTCACTAACAGAAAATTCTCCTGCTAGACGAAGACCAAATTGTTGTTCACCAATAACAAAAGCATCTGCTCCAGCCTGTAAAAGTGCTTTCACATGGTCTACTGATTGCGGTGTTACAAGCAATTCAGGTTTTTTCATAATAGTCACCTCTTCAAACATAGTAATAACCCATCACCTACTGGTAAGAATGCACTTGTATAATCAGGGTGCTGCATAATCCATTCAGTGAAGTTTTTTAAATTACGAATCATTGTACGCTTACGACGCGGTACATCTTTTAAATCCAAATCTGATAAGCCATGCATATACATATTGTCGATATACAGAACTCCTCCTGAGTTTACAAGAGGCGCATACTTTTCAAAAAAGCGTTGATATTGCCCCTTTGCGGCATCGATAAAAACTGCATCGAAGGTTGTTTGGATTGCTTCATCGTTCACATCTAAGGCGTCACCTTCAATTACCGTAATACGATCTGATACTGTAGAACGGTCGATATAACCCTTTGCTCTCGCAACGCGCTCTGTATCACGCTCGATTGTAACGATTTGCACATTTGGTAAAGCCTCTGCCATTCTTATTGCAGAATAACCAATCGCTGTACCAATCTCTAAAATTTTTGACGGATTTTGAATACGTAACAGTTGATTAAGTGCATCAATACCTGCAAGCTGCATAATCGGTACATGATTCTCCTCCGCAAATGCTTCCATTTCTAAAAGCAATTCATTACGTGGTTGAATAAATGATTGTATATAAGCATCTGATAATTCCATTTTTTCCAATTCACCCTCATATCAATTATGCCTCAACATAGTCCGAAATCGGCTTGTGCATAGGCCTGCAAATGTTAGAAGGCAACGAGTAATCCTCGTTGTCTGTTCTTCATCATTTAGCAACAAAAAGAAAAAGACCAAACGTGATGTCTTGGTACTTCGTCATACAAAAATGAGCAATTGTTTTTATTAGCTCAAAACAATTGCCACCACGTATATTATTCCGCATTAACGGATTGATTGAATTTTCCCATGCGGATTGAATAAAAATCACAATTTATAATAGCACGAAAATAGAAGGAAAGCTATTTTTCTTTCCTTCTATCCTCATTATTTCTATTTAAATGTACTTACTCTGCCTTTTTCAAATATTTATCTACTTTCTGTAAATGTTCATCATATGTTTTCGAGAAGTGGTTGATTCCTTTTTTATCTGCTAGGAAGTAGAAATAATCCGTTGTACTTGGATTAAGCACTGCCTCAATTGAAGTTTTCCCAGCACCCGCAATTGGACCTGGTGGTAAGCCTTTATTTTTGTAAGTATTATAGGCATTATCAACTTCTAAATCTTTGTATAGTACACGATCTTTATGAGAGCCAAGTGCATATAAAACAGTTGGGTCTGTTTGTAGTGGCATCCCTTTCTCGATACGATTATAGAATACGCTCGCAATCGTTTCTCGATCCGTTTGGGCAGTAGCCTCTCTTTCCAGTAATGAAGCAAATGTTAATAATTGATGTACTGACATTTTCTTTTCAGTTAGAACATCGCGGTAATCTTTCACAACCTTGTCCATTGCGCCTACCATTTCGTCTACAATCGACTCCAATGATGGTTTTTCTTCAAAATAAGAATAAGTGGCAGGGAATAAATAGCCCTCTAAATCATAACGAACATTATCAGCTAAAACCGCATCCGTTACAAGCTCAGGATATTTAGCTTTCATCTGTTGTACAAACGCATTGCTTGTTACTAAATCCATAAATTCTTTTTGAGTATATGGCGTTTTCTTTTCCACAACTTTACCAATTTGTTCAAGTGTTAAACCTTCTGGAACTGTCATTGTAAAGACTGGCTTGCGGTAGACCTTCCCGGTTTTTAAACTTTCGATTAACTCATCCAATGTCATTGCCTGTGTTAAAGCATAGTTCCCTGCTTGGAACTGAGATTCATTTTTAAATTTAGCATAGTATTTAAAAACACGAGCATTTTTAATGACTCCCTTGTCCTCTAGTAGAGTTGAAATAGAGCTTAAAGTTGAGCCAATTGGTACTTCAACTGCTATTGTTTTAGTCGCATCTGGATCTACTGGTTTTAAGGCACTCTTAACATAATTATAGCCAAATAAACCGACAATCCCAGCTATTAGAACAAAAGCAATGGCAACAATAGCAACGATTTTTCTCACAATTTTTACCTCTGATTTTCTTTCCTGCATTTTTGAAAACATTTCTTGTTTTTTTGAACCGTTATTCACGGGTTTCCCCCCTATCACTTCATTATCATACTAGAAATCAACTTTCACGACAAACAGAAATAGATAATTCAGTAGAAATAGCTCACATAAAAAATTAGCTTGCATGGAAAAATTGAGTTTTCTCGAAATTAGAACGTACGGTATTGAAATTTATTTATAAGAAGTTAGATTGATATAGTTTAAATTCCATAATTTAGGAGGTTCTATCCGTAGCTTTGGCTTTACTTTCCTCGATTTCGCCGGTTTTATCCGTCACTTTGCCGGTTCTATCCACGATTTCGCAAGTTCTATCCGTCACTTTGCCGGTTCTATCCACGATTTCGCAAGTTCTATCCGTCACTTTGGCGGTTTCTATCTTTCCATCCTTTTCGAGGTTCTATCCGTCACTTTAGCAGTTTTATCCACGATTTTGCCAGTTCTATCCGTCACTTTGCCGGTTCTATCCACCATTTCGCCAGTTCTATCCGTCACTTTGGCTGTCCTATCATCATTTTAGTCGTTCTATCCGTCTTTGACGGTTCTATCCACGATTTCGCCGGTTCTATCCGTCACTTTAGCAGTTCTATCCACGATTTCGGTCGTTCTATCCGTCACTTTGGCGGTTTCTATCTTTCCATCCTTTTCGAGGTTCTATCCGTCACTTTAGCAGTTTTATCCACGATTTTGCCAGTTCTATCCGTCACTTTGCCGGTTCTATCCACCATTTCGCCAGTTCTATCCGTCACTTTGGCTGTCCTATCATCATTTTAGTCGTTCTATCCGTCTTTGACGGTTCTATCCACGATTTCGCCGGTTCTATCCGTCACTTTAGCAGTTCTATCCACGATTTCGGTCGTTCTATCCGTCACTTTGGCGGTTTCTATCTTTCCATCCTTTTCGAGGTTCTATCCGTCACTTTAGCAGTTTTATCCACGATTTTGCCGGTTCTATCCATCATTTTAGTCGTTCTATCCGTCTTTGACGGTTCTATCCACGATTTCGCCAGTTCTATCCGTCACTTTGCCGGTTCTATCCACCATTTCGCCAGTTCTATCCGTCACTTTGGCGGTTTCTCCACTTTGACAGTTCTATTCACGATTTCGCCGGTTTTATCCGTCACTTTGACAGTTCTATCCACGATTTCGCAAGTTCTATCCGCCACTTTGCCAGTTTCTATCTTTCCATCCTTTTCGAGGTTCTATCCGTCACTTTGGCGGTTCTATCCACGATTTCGCAAGTTCTATCCGTCACTTTGCCGGTTCTATCCACGATTTCGCAAGTTCTATCCGTCACTTTGGCGGTTCTATCTTTCCATCCTTTTCGAGGTTCTATCCGTCACTTTAGCAGTTTTATCCACGATTTCGGCAGTTCTTTCCGTCATTTTGGCTGTCCTATCCATCATTTTAGTCGTTCTATCCGTCTTTGGCGGTTCTATCCACGATTTCGGTCGCTCTATCCGTCACTTTGACGGTTCTATCCACGATTTCGCCGATTCTATCCATCATTTCAACAATTCTATCCACATGTTTGGAAAGTAACTTTATCCCAAGCCAAATTTACATGCTCCTTAATGCAAAAAAACTCTGAGTAGCATTTTACTACCCAGAGTTCTAACTACAATTCATTTAATACATCTTCAACAAATGCCCATTCTTCATCCGTTTCAATTGGTAATAATTCATCAATTGTTCCGTCATTTCCCGATATATATTGGGAAGCAAAAATATCTCGTTCCTCTATTGGCTCGTCCGTTGCCAAAACATAAAGCACATAGGATTTGCCAAATTGCTCTGATGAAAATGTATGAATAACCTCACATACCTGATCTGTCCCATCCTCATCTGTTATTGTAAATAACTGCGGCTCTTCTTCAAATTCATCTAGAAGTGTCAGGACTACCTCATTAATCATTTCCCACTCTGCATCTGTTTCAACAGGCTGTAGATTTGTCATTTCTCCATTGTTATCATCATAATCAAATGTCATAGCAGAAATGTCTCCAGGAATTTCATGACCATCTTCGTCGATTAACGAAAACAATACATATGATTTCTCGTCCGAATCGAAGGTGAAGACAACACGACACTTTTGCTCCTTGCCATTCTCGCCAACTATAAGAAATTCTTGCGTTTCCTCGTTCATTTAATGTCCTCCTTCACTAGGCATAATTATGTTCTAAACTTTGATAAGAGCTATTTTGGGCTGGCACAAGGCTTTCACCTTTCATTCTAAGGAGTCACGTTCTAAAAATGTCATCACAACTTTTAGTAATGAGCCAGCTTTATTCTCTCAAAAGTAAAAAAGGAACAAGGAGTGCTTGTTGCCATCCTTGTTCCACACTTATAAAGAACGAAGATTAGTCTTCGTATTCATCCTCTAAAGCGTTTAATACGTCTTCTACCATATCCCACTCTGCTTCAGTTTCGATTGGTGTTAACTCACCATCTTCGCCATTTTCAGATGGAACAAATGAAGATACGAAGATTTCTACAGAGCCATCCTCATCTTCTTCTGCGCCTACCATAGAGTAAAATACGTATGATTTGCCGAATTCAGCTGATTCATGTACGTGAATTACTTCACAAAGTTGTTCGTTTCCGTTCTCGTCAATCACAGTAATGTGTTGTACATGTAATGCTTCTTCATGGTTATGCTCTTGTGCCATGTGGTTGTCACCTCATCAATTAATTTTTGCTATCTAAGTAGCCTTGTAAAATCATCACTGCAGCCATTTTGTCAATGACTTGCTTACGCTTTTTGCGACTTACGTCAGCATCGATTAGCATACGCTCGGCAGCCATCGTTGTTAAACGCTCATCCCAAAGCTTGACCGGTAGTGAAAATGTTTCTTCTAAAAGTTTTTTATAGTTTTCAGAAGCTTCCCCACGCGGTCCAACCGTATTATTCATGTTTTTCGGGTACCCTACAACAAATTCTGTTATAGAATACTCCTTTACTAGCTCGGCTATACGCTCAATGCCGAATTCGCCGTTTGCTTCATCAATTTTTACGGTTTCAATACCTTGGGCCGTCCACCCTAAAGCATCACTTACAGCAACGCCAACGGTTTTCGACCCAACGTCTAATCCCATAATTCTCATTTCTAGTCCTCGTTATTCTTTTTAATATAAAACTTAACAAGCTCTTCTAGAATTTCGTCACGCTCAAGCTTGCGAATTAAATTACGAGCATCCTGATGGCGAGGAATATACGCCGGATCACCAGAAAGTAAATAACCGACAATCTGATTGATAGGATTATATCCCTTTTCCTCTAGTGAAGAATGTACTTTCAACATTACCTGCTTGACTTCCTGTTCCATTGATTCTTCTGGAAAATTAAATTTCATAGTTTGATCAAATGAACTCATGACCAGCACCTCGCTTTCAGAAATAAGGAGATGTGCGAAAAAGCTCATCTCCAATTTCTCTTTATTATAACATGTTTTGGCGTATTATCAATTATACCTCGGCATAATTGCGTTCGGAATCGGCTTTATGTTTAGGCCTGCACGAGAGCCGACACGATGTCGGTCATATCGGTAATGCCACAGGACGTGGCGTTTTAACCGATGCAGGTCAGTTAGCCGTTATCGCATGGATGCGATGATTTTAGGCTTACATCCCCTAAGAACTTCTTTTCGCTGAAAGAAGTTAAATGGATTTAACATAATCATACACAGAAAGTAGTGCTTCATCAAGTTTTGATGCATCTTTTGCACCTGCCATCGCCATATCTGGACGACCGCCGCCTTTACCACCACATGCTTCTGCTACCATTTTTACGATATTTCCTGCGTGGTAATTACCACCAACTAAATCTTTTGTTACGCCAGCACATAGCATAACCTTTTCGCCATCGACAGCACCAAGAACGATCACTGCTTTTGGCATTTTAGCTTTCAAGTCATCCATCATTTGACGCAATTGATTATTGTCCTTCGCCTCAACTTTAGTTGATAGAACAGTTACATCCCCAAAAGTTTGCGCTGCATCCACAATAGCGCCCGCTTGTGCATTCGCGATTTTTTGTGATAATGCTTCATTTTCGCGTTGTAAATCTTTGTAATCAGCTTGTAATGCTTGTACTTTTGTCACAATATCTTTTGGATTAGCCTTTAATAATGCTGCTGCTTCGTTTAATAAAGCTTCTTCCTCTTTTACTGCTTCGTAAGCCACTTTACCTGTCACTGCCTCGATACGACGTGTACCTGCACCGATACCACCTTCTGAAACAATTTTGAAGAAGCCAATTTCAGAAGAACGTTTTACGTGAATACCACCACAAAGCTCAATCGAGTAGTCCCCAATTGACACAACGCGAACGATATCGCCATATTTCTCACCGAATAGTGCCATGGCGCCCATAGCTTTCGCTTCATCGATGCCTTTTTCTTCAATAACGACCTCTATATCATCCCACACTTTTTCATTTACAATACGTTCAATTTGTTGTAATTCCTCTTTCGTCACTTGTCCGAAGTGAGAGAAGTCAAAGCGTAAACGATCAGGTCCTACATATGATCCAGCTTGGCTAACATGGTCGCCTAGTACATCTTTTAATGCACGTTGCATAATATGTGTTGCTGTGTGGTTTTTAATAATTAAATTACGTTCATCACGGTTAACTACTGCTTTTACAGCATCTTCAACATGCATTTCACCAGATTCTACAACTACAGTATGAAGCGGTTGACCATTTGGTGCTTTTTGTACATCTTTTACAATGGCAGTAAAGCTATCATTTGAAACAACACCACTATCCGCAATTTGACCACCCATTTCGGCATAGAATGGTGTTTTAGCTAAAATAACTAGTGCTTCTTGACCTTCTGATGCTACCTTCGATACTTGGCCATTAACAATGATCGCTGCAATTTCTGTGTTTGTCGTTAATGTATCATAACCTACAAATTCACTTGCAACTGTCAAGTTTGCTAGCACTTCGTTTTGCACTTGCATAGAATCTACATCTTGACGAGCTGCACGTGCGCGTTCACGTTGTTCTTCCATTGCTGCCTCAAAGCCTTCATGGTCTACCTTCATGCCTACTTCTTCCGCATACTCTTCTGTTAATTCGATTGGGAAACCGTAAGTATCATATAAACGGAATGCATCTGCGCCTGGAATATAATCATGACCTGCCGCTTTTTGGGCTTCTACTACTTCGTTAAAGATAGCAAGACCACCGTCTAATGTTTCATGGAAACGAATTTCTTCATTTTTAATAACGCGTTGGATAAACTCGCATTTTTCCGTTACTTCTGGGTAGAAATCATTCATAATTTCTCCAACAGTCGGCACTAATTCAAACATAAATGGCTTTTCTATGCCAATTTGTTTTGCATAGCGCACCGCACGACGTAGTAAACGACGTAATACATAACCACGACCTTCATTTGAAGGAAGAGCACCATCACCAATGGCGAACGCCACTGTACGGATATGGTCAGCAATCACTTTAAATGGTGTATTAATATCTTCTTCTGAACCGAAGATTTCACTCAGTGCTACTTCACCTGGACGTTTGTATTTGCGGTTTGCTAACTGCTCGATTTTTTCAATAATAGGCATGAATAAATCAGTATCAAAGTTTGTTGGAACATTTTGAACAACTGATACGATACGTTCTAGACCCATACCAGTATCAATATTTTGCTTTGGAAGTGGTGTATATGTGCCATCAGGATTATGGTTGAATTGAGAGAACACTAAGTTCCAAATTTCAAGATAGCGTTCATTTTCACCACCTGGATACATTTCTGGATCACTTTCATCAGAACCGTATTCTTCCCCACGATCATAAAAAATTTCTGAGTTAGGACCAGATGGACCTTCGCCTATATCCCAGAAGTTCCCCTCAAGTCGGATCAAGCGCTCTTCAGGAATACCAATTTCGTTATGCCAAACGTCATATGCTTCTTGATCTTCAGGATGGATCGTAATAGATAAAAGTTCTGGATCAAAGCCCATCCATTTTTTATCCGTTAAGAATTCCCAAGCAAAATGAATAGATTCTTTTTTGAAGTAATCCCCAATCGAGAAGTTACCTAGCATTTCAAAAAACGTATGATGGCGCGCCGTTTTACCTACATTTTCAATATCATTTGTACGAATTGATTTTTGAGCATTTGTAATACGTGGATTTTCAGGAATGATACGACCATCGAAATATGGTTTAAGTGTTGCCACACCTGAGTTAATCCAAAGTAATGATGGGTCATTGATTGGCACAAGTGGTGCTGATGGCTCATGATGATGACCTTTTTCTTTAAAGAATTCTAAATACATTCGACGAATTTCTGCTGCTTTCATTTGAAAAGTTCCTCCCTATATGTTTTGTAAAATCACGAAATGAATCCGCAAATCAATTTTGCCTTAACGTAATTGTAGCTGTCGCTTCGCTTTCGCTCAAAAGACATCTGTAGCTGCCGCTTCGCTTTCGCTACAAAAAACATCTGTGGCTGCCGCTTCGCTTTCGCTACAAAAAACATCTGTGGCTGCCGCTTCGCTTTCGCTACAAAAAAACATCTGTGGCTGCCGCTTCGCTTTCGCTACAAAAAAAACATCTGTGGCTGCCGCTTCGCTTTCGCTACAAAAAAACATCTGTGGCTGCCGCTTCTGTCGCTACAAAAAGACATCTGTGGCTGCCGCTTCGCTTTCGCTACACGCACAGATAGGCAAATAAACATAAAAAAGCCCCCATCCCAAAAAAGGGACGAGGACTTGTGATTTGTCTCGCGGTACCACCCTAGTTGTAAGTAAAATATACTTACCTCTTTAGCACTTGTAACGTAAGTGAACGGCAGGAATTAACTGCACTCTGGAGTAGCTTTCGGCATTTGCTATCGTGAGGATTTTTTCAGCCAAGAAATCCCTTTCTTTTACACGCACAAATACGTACTTTTTCCATCATCGTTTTTTACAATTTTCTAACGAGAATTATAAAAAAAATATTTCCTTCTGTCAATTCGCACTATAATTGCTAATCCTAACTAAGCAATCATTTTTTTAAAATAAGCCCACATTCCCCAAGTAAAAATGACTAAGAACACACTAATTGTTATGGTCGCTATTGGAGAATCTTGATATGGCAACGGAACATTCATGCCGAAAAAGCTTGTAATTACTGATAAAGGTAACATTATAGTTGAAATGACTGTTAATAAATTGAGCTTTTCTATCGATTTACCACTTATAATAGAAAAATACGTATCCAAGGTACTATTAACTAGATCTCTATAAGTTTCTGTTGATTCTACAATTCGTTCTAGATGATCATTTAAATCTTTATAGAAAGGAACATTGTCCTCACGAATTTCAAATTTCCATTGGCCATTAATATTGGAAAAAATTCTTTTTTGCGGCATAATCGCTTGTCGAATTAATATAATCGTGCGTTTTAATGCTAGGAATTCTTCCGTAACTACTTTTGGTTCATAGTCATATATTTCTTCTTCAAGCTCATCGATCCGTGCTCTAATTCGCTCTAATACCGGGAAGTATTCATCTGTAATTCCATCGATAATAGTATGCAATAGAAAATCGGTGCCTTTATCCAAATACTTCATACTGTTTAAGCAAACATTCTCTATATGACCTAGCCATTTAAGTTTTTGTTTATGAACCGTTACAACATAGTTAGGACCCATAAAAATGTTTAATTCTACCGTTGTTATTTCGTTGCTACTTTTTTCGTTATAAATCGGTGCATGGAAAACGAAAAATTTGTATTCGCCGTAATTATCCATTTTAGGTCGTGACCCTTCATGAAGACAATCCTCAACTGCTAATGGATGGAAACCAAATATTTCAGCTATATCATTCAATTCATTGTAGTTGTATGCATATAAATCAACCCATAATAAATCTTCAGTATGAAGGTTATGGTTAAATTCTTTAATATTGAAATCATGTTGTACTGCGTTATTTTCTTTTTTAAAATAATGAATTTTAATCATTGTTCTTCACCTCATGTTTTATTATTTAAGGAAAAAAACAGGTGATATTATTGATTGTAATTCAGCTTGTTTTAGAAGCATTTCTCATCAATAACCACTTGTTTTTGGCGATAAGAAATCGACAATCCTTAATTGTTTACTACCACTTAACATTTTCTTATTCGGTTCAGGGCTACTATCCATTTCTCATCACCTTCCTTAAATAACAAAAACACGCCTTCGACGAATGAAGGCGTGTTGAATACACATATCAAAAAACAGCATAGGTAAAAATACTACTCTGCTTTCTTCCTTCAAACGTTGAGTTTTAGCACTATGCGGCATAGGAATTACTCCAGCTACGTTAAAAAACACCTTATTTCGATGATTTCTGTTGACCCATTGGCGTCTCTCGACATTTTTGGGTAGTAGCGTATCTCCAGCATAGGAGCCTCACCTAACGAAGGGATTGCTAGTTATATAGTTCCTGTAAATCATAATGCAAAGTCAAATAACTGTCAAACAAAAAATATAAATAAAGATGCCTTTATCCCATTACTTCCTCAAAAATTAATGATTATTTTTTAAAAAATCTTCTACCCTTTTAACGTATTCTTCCCTATTATAATTTTTATACAGTGCACCTGCTAATCGGACTGAATCCCCAAAGAAAAAGCGTTCATATAGCGTTTGTCTCGTACCGAAGCTACTCATCGTTAAATCCCAAGCTAAGCGGAATTTTTTGACGCGCTCCTCTCCACCATCCTGAAAAGACTGCAAATAATGCTCAAGGTCGCCGTCATCTGCAGTAAATGCTTTTTCACTCGGAATGGACATCAACCCGCTTGCACCAAGTAGCTGGACAATTTCTGTGAATGTCGGATAGACTTTAGGGTAAATTTGAATGGCTACTTGCACTGTCGAAAAGTCAGGTCTTATAAAACCAAAAGCATCTCTTGTTGCTTCTATTTCAGATTTTAAAAGTAAAGCCTTCATCGTTTCTAATGCCACGATGATATCAACGACCTTTTGTTGCACGTGTTGATATTCACCGATATTGATCGTATTTACAATTGACTGTACAACACCTAACACAAATTCAGTTTTGGCAATTTGACGTGTAAGAACTTGATGTAAACCATATGTTTGAAAACCACTTACGTTCAAAAAGCTATTGGCAACTTCCACATTCTCATAATAAAAGACGCGTTCCCACGGTACTACAACATTATCAAACACAACAATTGCGTCCATTTCCTCATAACGACTACTTAATGGATAATCAAAAGTCGAGTCACCTCCGACAAATGATTGTCTACATAAAAACTTTAAGCCTTTAGTATTACTTGGTATTGAAAAAGCAAAGCCTTTCCCTTCATCAAAACCATTTGTGGAAATAACTAGGAGTTCATCTGTAATGCCTCCCTGTGTCGCCAGTAATCTCGCACCTTTAATGACTAACCCTTCGCTCGTTTTATCTACAATTTTAGCAGCAATTGTAACATCTTCATCTTCAAAATAAAATTTTTTACGGTTAACTTGTGGCTCAATAAATGTATGTGTCATAGTCAAATCGTTCTCACGAGCATACTCATAAAATTTTAACAAATGCTGCGGGAAACAATTTGGCTTATCTTTCAAATAATCAGCAACAGAAGCTAAAGCCATTAATGTCGTATTCATGTAATCGGGACTTCTCCCCATAAGGCCATGAGTGGATAATGCCCATTCTCTTGTTGCATTCCGTCTTTTCACAAGATCTTCGACTGTCTCCGCCTGAAGGAAAGACATACCTACACGCTTATTACTTGTTGGTGAAACATATGTCATCTTTTCGAGCAATGCCTTTTCATTTTGTAAATCAAACAACCTTGCCTGACTCTGCATTACTCCCTTAAATGCTGGATGCTCCGACACCTTTCCTGTGACAACTTTCCCATCAATCGAAATATATGTTTGTAAAGCGTCAATACGGTCAATATATTGCTGTCCTGTAATTACTGGCATGCAGTCACCCCTAAACGTTACAAAAGTTTTTATACTTTTTCAGTATATGAAATTACCTAATATTAGGTTCCACCCCACCCAACTGTATTACAACAAAAACTCAAATACTCCAAACTGTACTACTTAATAAACACAGTTAAAAATCCAGCTTATTGCATGATTTTTCAGTCATTTTAGATAAAAACGGTTTCAATCAGCACTTTTTTAACGAGTTCGATTTTGTGACACATTCATAAAAAAGTCCTTTTCAACTAGTACAGAATTGCTAGATTTTTTGTATTTGCAGGTGTAAGATAGCCTCGTAACTAAAACAAAAAAACATCTTTTTATTAAAGGAGAATATATATGAACAAACAAATCATCTCGTACGTGGCTAAAATGGAAGCTGCTTTAATGAATAAAATGGAGGATCATAATGAAGAGAATCTTTTATTTTCTATTGCTTCAGATATGATTGCCGAAGAAAAAGATCAATTCAGCAATGTTTGCCAAGCATATGAAGTAGTTAAACACAACCTAGTTGGCATCCACTAATCAAAACATAACAAAACCCGATCAATTTCGAATTGATCGGGTTTTGTATTTTACTTCGCGTATGGCAACACCATTTTTTGGAATTGCGCAAATGTTGTTTTTTGATTACTTGCCAAGCGTTTAATTTGATAGATATCATCGTATGGATTGTTATAGCCATGTTTTGTTGAATAGGCCATTACAAACCCTGATTCCTTAACCGCTTTAATCGTGTTGGCATTATATTGCCCAAAAGGATACGCAAAAGATTTAGCCTTTGGAATCATTGTTTTACTACGTTGCAAATCCTTAACCACCTCATGGTATGGAATTAGAAGCATTTTACCTTTATTCTGTACTAAGGTGTGTAAATTGTATGTGTGTGATTCATACGCAAAAACATCTTGCATATTTGTCATATCCTTACGCGAAATTGCTTGTAAATCATTATGATTAAAAATTTGCCCATCTTTCGCACTTTCATTACGGTACGTAATTAAAAATTGTGTAGCTTTAAAGCCATTTTTTTTAAGTACTGGATATGCATATTCACGTGTCGACAATAGGCCATCATCAAAAGTTAAAACAATTGAATAGGCTGGCAGTGTAATTTCATTGCGCATGAAACGCAATAATTCGTCGTCAGTAATGGTTTCGTAGTTTTTACTTTTTAAATACTGCATTTCTTTTGCAAATTGAACATCTGTCATTGTAGTACTTACATTTTTAAAACGTCCAAGCTCACGCTCTTTTAGAAAATGATGATACATCAGAACAGGGACGCCGCGATCCATCGCTACTTTAGAGCTATGGATATAGCCTACACGTCCGCCAAGTACTGTTACATACCAAGCCCCTTCTTTCTTCAATATCGGATAACGACGATTAGTATCTAGTTTGGCAAATGGCTTTAATGTTTTTGCTGAATTATCATAAAGCTCACTGTTTGGAGAAGTAGGGATGAAATACTGATTTTTCATTGTACTATCCTTACCAACATTTTTATATGCAGGAGTATTTACAAACTTCACTTTTGATTTTTCTGCATAAACATATGATTTACCCCAACGGACTTTAACATAAGTTGGATCCATTGAATCTACAACCTCTAGCTGCTGCCCTTTCAATAAAGTAGCAATAGCCATTGCTTTTTCGCGACGAAAATCAGTCAAAGTTACGTTTTCTAACGCCTCAATATAGCCATTTTTTTTACTAGGAAGAGTTGTAGTTGGTTTTTCAACAGGTTTTGTGGTATTTGTTGTATGCTTACCTTTTTCTTCCACAACATTATTACTATGTACATATCCTAAACGGCCGTCCACAGCAATTCCATACCAATTACCCATTTTGTTATATATAGGGAAGGGAATTCCTTTTGACAATGTAGCAAATTGAACAAGCTTAATGTCAGTATTATCGTAAATCGGTGCAACCTTTGTTGGGACAATATAGTCCGTTATTTTAGTAACAGCTGGGACTGTATTTTTATAAGTTTTTGCTGAAACAACCTTTGTAGATTTTTTTTCAACATAACCATAATATCCTCCCCAACGAATTTGCCACCAATTAGGTCCGTAATCTTTTGTTACTTCAAAAGTTTGTCCTGCTGATAATGTTCCCACCTGAACTAGTGAGCCAGAACGATTATCATAGACATTTACTTCTTTATTCACTTGGATGACCGTATTACTTGCAAAAGCTTTTTCTGCAAAAGGTAATAGCATCATGAATAAAAGGAGTAATAGAATGCGTTTCACTATATTCACCTCAAAAAAATTTATATTATCTTTACCTTCAATCATTAGACGTTCTTCCAACCAATAAAAGTTTATCGGTGAATTAATATCATAAATCATATTTTCCAAAAGAGATTAAATTTATGAAATTAACTCACTTCATTTATCTAAATAATCATACGGCGAGACACCATCCATTCCAATCAGTGGGTGGATATACGGTTCTGTTTCTACCGTTAACTTGAAATCAATGGATTGTTTTTCATTTTGTACATCTTCGTTTAATGAAACAGGTTCTGTTTCCTCAACTTCTTCCGCAATATTCATCGGATTGAGTCTTGCACGCAGAGACGTAAAGCGCTGTAAATCATCCGTACGCTGTAAGCCATCTGCTAGCACATCAGGTTCACCACATAAAATCAAGAAATTTTTTGCACGTGTAATACCTGTATATAACAAATTACGACGCAGCATTTTAGAATATCCCCGTACAACAGGCATGATAACCGTTTGGAATTCGGAGCCTTGCGATTTATGAATAGAACAACAATAGGCAAGTGTTAATTGATTGAGGTCACTACGTTGATAAGTTACTTCAATACCGTCGAATGACACAACAAGCAAATCTTGTTTTTCAATTGTTTCCTTCGCCTTTATGATACTGATTACCTCTCCCATATCCCCATTAAAAACATTGCTCTCTGGTTGATTGACAAGCTGTAAGACTTTATCCTTTATACGGTATGTAACATCACCGAAGACAAGCTCTTTTCTAGTGCCAGTATCATTTGGATTAATAAGTTCCTGTATCATTTTATTTAAATTGTCTATTCCCGCTGGACCTTTGTACATGGGTGCTAACACTTGGATATTTCGAATTTCTTGGCCTTTCGCAACCGCACTTTTCACCACTTGTGTAACAACGCTTGCTACTTGATCTGACGAGGATTTAATAAATGAACGATCAGAGGTTTTTAATGTTAGGTCATTTGTGATATTACCACGTTTAATTTGATGGGCAAGTTCAATAATAGTAGAGCCTTCTGCTTGTCGATAAACCTCCGTTAACTCCACAGTAGGTATTTGCTCGGAAGCCAACAAATCCTTTAATACCTGTCCTGGTCCTACTGGTGGCAGCTGATCTTGATCTCCAACAAATACAACTTGCACATCCTCATGCAAGGATTTTAATAATTGATGCGCAAGCCAAGTATCAACCATCGACATTTCGTCTACGATAATGAGTTTCCCTGTAACCTCACGCTCTGTTTCTTCCTCTTTTTCCTGACCAGTAAAGCCCAGCAATCGATGAATTGTCATTGCGGGAAGTTCTGTTGATTCTGATAAACGCTTCGCAGCACGTCCTGTTGGAGCACATAAAATAATCGGAAATGGTTCTTCTTTTTGTGCGTATTCCTTCGGGTTTAATGATAGGCCATGTAGCTTTGCATACACTTCTACTATACCCCGAACAACAGTTGTTTTACCTGTACCAGGTCCACCAGTTAAAATCATAACAGCTGAGTTTAGCGCTTGTTCAATAGCATTCGCTTGCGTTTCAGCATACGTGACTTTGAGTCCCTCTTCTGTTTCACCAATCGCTTTACGTATTTCGTCCTTACTAAAATGTTCAGCCTTATTGTTACGTTCGATTAAAGCTAATATTTTTGAAGCAATTCCTACTTCTGAGAAATATAGGGATGGTAAATAAAGTCTTGTTTCTTCCCCACAAATTTTACTCTCCTCACGCAATTCGATGCATGCTTTAGAAATCATCTCAAAGGGAATTGCCTCTCGTTGGCTTTGCTCAAGCATATCTTTTACTAATGGTAAAACATGTTCTGCATCTAAATACACATGCCCATCCGATAAAGCTGCTGAATTTAGAGTATGTAAAATCGCCGCCTTAATACGGTCTGGATGATTGCCAGTAATCCCTAATTTTGCACCAAGCTCATCTGCACGAAAGAAACCAACACCCTCTACATCTTCAATAAGGCGATATGGATTTTCAGTTAATAATTCAACTGCTTCTGTTCGGTATGTTTGATAAATTTTCATACCTAGCTGTGGTCCAAAACCCCATTCATTAAGTTGAATCATCACTCGTTCTAAGCCTAGATTTTGTTCAATCGTACGATGAATAACCTCTTTTTTTTCAGCGGATAGTCGAGGTACAGCATCAAGCGCATTTGGGTCCTCTAAAATAAGACGTAACGCATTTGCTCCTAGTTTCTCTACGATTGTTTCAGCGGTCTTCTTTCCGATTCCAACAAACAAATCACTCGATAAGTAATGGATAATTCCTTGCTCTGTTGCTGGCACTTCTTTCGTAAATGTCTCAATTTGAAATTGCACACCATATTTTGGATGTTGTCTCAATATACCTGTAAAACGATATTGTTCATCCATCTGTAACGGCGGGAAATATCCAACAACTATTATTTCCTTATCCTCGTATTGTAAGTTGGTCTCTTGAATTTTCACACGAACTATTGAATACATATTTTGCGCATTGTGAAAGATGGAGACAATTGGACGTCCGAGTAAAAAAAATTTATTTAGTTCAAATAAATCAAGATTTTCCGCCATATTCGGTTCGTCCTTTCATGGTCAATTCAATTAATATATTTTACCACATCATTACATGAAAAATCGTTTAAAAAGAGAATTCACTTAATTTTAATTAATTATGCCTCATCATGATTGTCCAAAATCAACTTTATACCTAGACCTGCATGAGAGCTGACACGATATCGATCATTTCGTTAAGCGTCTTACAAGCGAATGTTTGGACATTCGCTGAAATCCGTATTCATCTCACCACCTATAAAGGTGGAATTCTATAGCTTACACTTCGCTTCCGGTATACAAGACGAAAGAAGATAAAAATAATATTTCCCGGTTTTTATCGAACTTTCCATGCTATGATATAGATAAATTTGTCGCACGGAAGGATTGTGAAGCTATTGGAATTTAGACCTTGCATCGATTTACACGATGGCAAAGTAAAACAAATTGTTGGCAGCACACTAGGTCATAAAGATCAAGACGTCATCGAGAACTTTATTTCAAATCATGATTCTAGTTATTATGCAAAAATGTTTGCCAAGGATCAACTAACAGGTGGTCACGTCATTATGCTAGGTAACGGAAACGAAGAAGCCGCACTAGCAGCACTAGCAGCATATCCTCAAGGGTTGCAGGTTGGTGGCGGCATCACTACGGAAAATGCAAAAAAGTATATTGATGCAGGAGCTACCCACGTTATTGTTACATCATTTATATTTTATGATGGTAGGCTCAATGTAGATCGACTTAAACAATTAGTACAAATTATTGGTAAACAGCATCTTGTCATCGATTTAAGCTGCCGTAAGCGCGATGGAAAATGGTTTGTTGTAACTGATAAATGGACAAAGTTTAGTGATTTTGAGGTAAATGCTGAGTCTATTGCATTTATCGAAAATTTCTGTGATGAACTATTGATTCATGCCGTTGATGTGGAAGGAAAAAAAGGCGGTATGCAGGAAAGTTTAGTGCATGATTTAGCAACTTGGACAACAATTCCAACAACATATGCTGGTGGAGTTCGTTCTCTAGACGACTTAAAGAAATTTGAAAATATCACGAATGGAAAACTTCATATTACAATCGGTAGCGCTCTTTCAATTTTTGGAGGAGATTTACCTTATTCAGATGTAGTGAATTATTGCAACAAAGGCGAGGCATTGTAAAGTTTACAACGCATTTTAAATGGTAAATATTCCGAGGTCAATACAAAGCACAATTCACTGGGGGCTAAACACCCCCCCTTTTTTTATGAAACAAGATTACTAGTACATAGATTCAGAGCACTTATTTCTATTTCGATGCTATTTTTGGTAAGATTAATATATTAATTAACGTTGATACTTAGTAGAATGCCATTAAAAGAAAGGATTTTATAAAGGATGAAAAACGAACTTGAAGCAAACACTTTACAAAATCTACAAACAGATTTAACACGCTTCTTTTTAGTCTATAAATTTGCCTTGCAGGAAATTGAAACGAAAATAAATATTTTACAAGAAGAGTTTAAGCTAATTCATGAATATAACCCAATAGAACATTTATCAACTCGAATAAAGTCACCAAAAAGTATATTATTGAAGGTCAAGAAAAAGAACCTTGAGCCATCGATTGAATCCATTCGTGAAAACATCCGTGATATTGCAGGTGTTCGAATTACATGCTCCTTTGTAGAAGATATATATAAAGTAAGTGCAATGTTGCAGGCACAAAATGACATTGAGGTTGTAGAGATAAAGGATTATATCGCAAACCCAAAGAGAAATGGTTATCAAAGCTTGCATCTTATTATAAAAATTCCCATTTTTATGTCTGATCGTATGGAGAAAGTGTATGCCGAAATTCAAATTCGTACAATTGCGATGGACTTCTGGGCTAGCCTTGAGCATAAAATCTATTACAAATACAACAAGGAAGTGCCTGAACATATCCGTTCTGATTTGAAGGAGGCTGCCACTCAAGTAGCTGAGCTGGATCGAAAAATGGAGCGACTGAATAAAGAAATCAATATTTTAAAAGCGAACGAAGCAGAATCATCACTGTTAGATGCTCCAATTGCAAAGTTAGCACAATATATCTATCAACTACCATTCGATTATCCTTCAGAGGCTGTGGATGATGAAGACTAAAATTAAAGGATGCTGAACTAGTTTCGGCATCCTTTCAAATTGTTACAAGGAATTAATGTGTATCAATATACAAAGGTTGATTTTCACTCCGAGTTGGCGCTTTCCGCGGGCTTGGCTTCAATCTCATCCCGCAGGAGTCGCCTGTAGCTTTGGAATAAAGATTGGTTAAAAAATATCCCTCAATCCTTATCTAATAGCAACTTCAAAAACTCCATTTTAAAAAAAGATTGATCAAAATGGAGTTACTCTTTTTAGATAAGTATGAGATTTTTGTAAAAAAGTTTTTTATCATTTTCCAGCTATGTTGTTCAACAATTGCGCCCGATTGTTGAATATCGGTTTTCAATTAAAGGCCCTGTACTTGAAGTATAGAGATAATACACTCTACATAATCTTGAAAAATACTATCGTAGCCCTGTTTATATATTTGCATAAAAAGCTGTATAAACAATATTTAAAGGAAAATCCAAGAAATGTTGGTTTAACAGTATTTCTTGGATTTCGGTCTCTCTCCAAACTTTCATTTGGGAACGTTTATTATGATTGTTTTGTATAGCTTATAAGTCCTTGTTGCACTAAAACGCCCGATTGCTTAAGAGAGTATTGGTACAAATAGAACGTCAAGAAAAATGTCTGCCGATATTAATGTGTATTAATGACCCATATTATCGTTATTACCACTAAGTGGTTCTACTACTTCTCCATCTTTATCTATTACAATACTGTCGGTTTCCTTATTAGCCTCGGTCAAAGACCCATAATAAGTAAAAACACCAAAAGTAATGATAGCTATCGTTGTTAATACTATAGAAATTCTCTTTTTCATAAAGTAGTCATCTCCCTACATATAAATTTATTTTGTTCTAATTTTAATATACACTTTTTTCCAATCTAATCCAATTAAAGCACAGCCCTTATTCAATAACTACACCCGTTAGTGGAAGTATAACCTTCCCAAAGCGTCGTTCGGGGACATTTCATAAAAGAATGTTATTCAATAATATGGCCCGTTTGTTGAACAAAAAAATCCTGCATATCAAAACAGGATTTTTAATCAAACTTTATTATAAATGATCAATTTTTGTTTTAAACGATTAATCTTTTTTATAAAACTACACCTTTAGACAAATCATTAAAGATTGCTTATCTAACAACTACTTTTAGTGTCCGGAAAGTTCTTGTTCTACACAGGGACATAATGCATACACAGTTAGTCATTCCGACTTTTTATATTTAAAATTCAGTATAGTGTATATACAGAGATATAGCAGCTAATCTTCTTGCTTTTTATACCAAGAAAATAGCATTGCAAGTAAACCTACTCCAAATAAAATATTCCCTAAAGATAGAAAGCTTGATGAATATGAATACTTTTGAAATTCATAGACATTAGTATCGGCAGTTCCGCCTACCATATTAAGCCAGATGTTCGCTAATAGATTGCCAATCCAGCCTTTGCCTATGATAAGTAAAAAACCTAAAATAATTAATAATGTACTTATTTTAAATAATCTCTCATTTTTATCCATATTACACCTCCTTATAATTACAATTTATCCAATTATATCATTTGATAAATGATACTTCAGAATTTTTTGTGTGATGAGAAAAATAAAATGCATAAAACTAAAAAATAAAAGCGCCCAAAGCGTCGTTTGATAACATATCTTATTGTTTTCAATAATCTGGCCTGTTTGTTGAACAAAAAAAATCCTGCTATCAACACAGGATTTTTAATCAAACATTATTATAAATGATCAATCTTGTTTATAATACTACATCGCCACTCTACGTGAATAATCAACAATTCCTCAGCATTAGTATGCATAGACAAGCTGAACACAATAGTATTATTGCTTTTCACGACATCCTATGCAAGAAAATACACGCTAAATAAAGTGGGTGATTGGAGTGGAGGCTGATTGACTCCTTAGGGATTAGCGTCACAGATGTAACCATCCCACATAGGATCTTTACAATCTGAACAAGAGCGAGGACCATGTTCCTTCCCTTCTACATCAAACCAACGAACAATAACTTACTCAGCTCCATCTATTTGGTCGCTAGGAATGGTACCCCAAAAATAGCAAAGAGCGTTGTTTGTGCGCTGTTTAATAGAGCGAGCAACGCGAGTGAAGCGGCTCAAAGGACGCCCCAGGAGGAAGCTCTGCTCTGTGCGAAAGCGAAGCGACAGCAACAACAACAACAACAACTACAAATCGCTCAGCTGGAGCGGAAATCACCTCCTTGCTTTGTCGAAAAGCTTTAATTTGAGACCCTAAGTTAATTGTTTAGCAACACAAAAGGATGCCAACGTAATTTTGGCATCCTTTTGTGTTTTGTAAGCTTTTAATTTTTTAGTTAAACCGTTGTGCAATCATATCATAAAGATAACGTGCTTGGTCGTATTCTGGCTGCAATGTAAAGGCTTGTTTCAGGTGGTACATAGCATCTTCAGTTTGCTCTGTTGATACCGCATATAGTACACCTAAATTATAATGTGCATCTGCGTTATTCCAATCCAGTTCGATCAAATAATCTAATTCTTTTTTACCTTCTTCGAACATTTCTAACGCACATAACACGATTGCATATGCTAGACGAATTTGTGTGTCTTCTGGTGCAAGCTCTGAAGCACGTTGTAAATATGGTAGTGCCAGCTTCGGATTTTCCAATCGTTCAAAGCATTTGCCCATCATATAATAAACATCTGCGCCTTCAATTTTATGCTTGAGCGCTTGTTCGTAAAGCTTTACCGCTTCCGCATATCGTTCAGCATTATAATATAAGTTTGCTAAACCGTAATAAGCAGTAGCTGCCGTTTCATCAACAGTAATTGCTTTTTGAAAAAAACGCTCTGCACGTTCTGTATCCTCTAAAACCGCTAAGAGATTTCCGAAATTCACATAACCAATTGGATTTTCAGGATCTGCTTCAATTGCTTGTGTAAAAAGTTGTGCAGCATCCTCGTAGCGCTTTTCTTGAAACGCTTGAATGCCCTGCTCATTAAAATTCATTGTTTTGTTCACCTCTATGTAGCGAAAAACTGCCTAAACTCTATACAATTCAATAAAGGTAGTATAAGCAGTCTTTTCGCAAATTAACCTACATATGTTAGTTTTTCATTATTTTTAAAGACTTCGTCAATTGTACCGCCACCTAAACATTCCTCACCGTTGTATAGTACAACAGCCTGTCCAGGTGTAATCGCACGTACTGGCTCAGCAAACGTAATATGTGTACGTCCATCCTCTAAAATTTCCACCTCTACTGGTGTATCTGTTTGACGATAACGGAATTTTGCTGTGCATGAAAATTTCCCGGGCAATTTTTTTGTCGAAGTGTAGTTCATTTTTACGGCAGTTAGTGAAGTAGAATATAGCGAATCATTGTTGAAACCTTGTCCAACTAGTAGCACATTGCGTTCCAAATCTTTTCCTAAAACGAACCAAGGCTCACCGTCACCACCAATTCCAAGACCATGACGTTGACCGAGTGTATAGTACATTAATCCGTCATGCTGGCCCATTTCGACACCTTCCATTGTCTCCATTTTACCAGGTTGAGCTGGTAAAAATTGACTTAAGAATTCTTTGAAATTACGCTCTCCAATAAAGCAAATTCCCGTTGAATCTTTTTTCTTCGCTGTAGCTAACCCAGCTTCCTCCGCAATTTTACGGACTTCTTTTTTCTCAATATGTCCAATTGGAAACATTACATGCGACAATTGTTCCTGCGATAATTGGTTTAAGAAATACGTTTGATCTTTATTATTGTCAATACCTCGAAGCATTTTAACTTCGCCATCGCCACTACGATCAATTTGAGCATAGTGACCAGTAGCTAAATAATCAGCTCCAAGATCCATCGCATGCTCTAAAAACGCTTTAAATTTAATTTCCTTATTACACATAACATCAGGATTTGGCGTGCGTCCTGCTTTATATTCTTCTAAAAAGTATGTGAAAACCTTATCCCAATATTGCTTTTCAAAATTCACTGCATAGTAAGGAATGCCGATTTGATTACATACTTTAATAACATCATCATAGTCTTCTGTAGCTGTACAAACGCCATTTTCGTCTGTATCATCCCAGTTTTTCATAAATATCCCGATTACTTCATATCCTTGTTGTTTTAGTAAATATGCAGCAACCGAAGAATCTACCCCACCCGACATGCCGACAACAACACGAATTTGTGAGGGGTCACGCGTTTCTTTCATTTTGGTCACCTTTTCTTTTATTAAAATTCCATTAAATGTTAATTTTTAACAAACTATTTTTTCGCTAATCTTTTCACAATCGCTGCTGTTTTTTCAGCCGCCTGTTGTATATCAGCCTCTGTTAATCCTTGACCGAAGCTAAAGCGAATCGAGTTACGTAATTCCTCAGCCCCTTGTCCAAACATCGCAACTAAAACATGTGATGGATCAATCGAACCAGCTGTACACGCAGAACCGCTCGATACGCAAATACCTGCCATATCAAGATTGACTAGGAATGACTCTACTTCCATACCAGAAAAACTTACATTTAAAACGTGTGGGAGTGTATTTTCTAAATCCCCATTCATATGAAATGCTAATTTTTCTTTCATGAAAACATCCAGCATAATTTGCTTAAAGCGATTGTATAGCGCTCGCTTCTCTTCTCGCAACTCATTTGCAATTTGCACTGCAGTCGCAAAGCCAATCACTGCGGGCACATTTTCAGTACCTGCTCGACGTTTTTTCTCGTGTGCTCCCCCTAATGCATAACTAATGAATGGTGTCCCAGCTTTTTGATATAGGAAACCAATTCCCTTTGGACCATTAATTTTATGAGCGGAAACACTTAGTAAGTCAACGTGTAAATCTTTCACATTAATTGACTCTAAACCATATGCCTGTACAGCATCTGTGTGGAAAATAGCCTTATGTTCACGTAACAAGTTACCAATTTCAGCAATCGGTTGAATTGTACCAACTTCATTATTACCGTACATAATCGTTACTAAAATTGTATCTTCACGTAATGCATTTCGTACGTCTTCTACAGAAACACGTCCGTTTTCATCAACCGGCAAATATGTTACGTCAAAGCCATCTCTCTCTAGCTTTTCACAAGTATGTAACACGGCGTGATGTTCAATTTGTGTAGTAATGATGTGCTTCCCTTCAGCCGTACGTGCATACACAGTGCCAAAAATAGCTGTATTATCTGCCTCTGTACCGCCACTTGTAATAATAATTTCCCCAGGTTGAGCACCAATTGATTGAGCTAGTATTTCCCGTGCATCATCTAAATATTTGCGCGCCTCTCGACCTATCCCATGAATACTTGATGCATTTCCATAAACCTGTTGCATTGCTGTAGTCATTGAGTCTATTACTTTGTCATTCATTGGTGAAGACGCTGCATGATCGAGATAAATATATGAATTCATGTTGAAAACTCCTTTGTACTTAAAACACTAAAGATACATCTCCCTGCCTCAAAGTGGAGAGATGTACTTTAGCCAAATTTTAAATATAGAACATATAGCCTTCCGCTACATTTTCCTCAGTATATTGTGCTAAATCCTCAATTGTCGTTGTATCTAATACATTTTTCACAGCATCACGAATGCGAAGCCATAACTCTCGCTGAGGTGCTTCTTCATTTTCAATACCTTCTACTGGTTGAATTGGTCCCTCTAACACACTAATAACATTAGCCGCTGAAATTTCACTTGGTGGATTTGCTAGCATATACCCACCATATGCACCCCGTACACTTTTCACTAAGCCTGAATTACGTAATGGTGAAACTAATTGTTCTAAGTATGCCTCAGAAAGTTCCTTTTCTGCAGCAATTTTACGTAATGGAATAGGTCCTTCTCCATAATGCTTTGCTAATTCAATCATAATCGTTAGTCCATAACGGCCCTTTGTAGAAATTTTCATTTTATCACCCTCAAATAGTCTAGTCAAAAATACTACAAACAGTATATCATAATCTCCTCTCGTATAACTCGGAAATACTCTCAGGAGGTTATGATATACTATTAATTGCGCCTTTATTTAGTTAGGCAAAATACTATGTAACGCTTCATTATAAGCACAAAAAAACATTTATCAATCAAAAAGAAAACCGTTTACAGGGGGAATTTTTAATGCATAATGAACCACTCGCTTATCGCATGCGTCCTTTAACCCTTGATGAGATTGTCGGGCACCAAGATTTTATTGGTCCTAACACTGCTCTTTATAAAATGATTCAAAATGAGCATGTTCCATCCATGTTGCTTTACGGTGAGCCAGGTATTGGCAAAACATCAATAGCGAATGCCATAGCAGGAAGCTCAAAGCTCCCCTTTTTCGCACTTAACGCTACTCGTGCTGGGAAGAAGGATGTCGAGGATATTGTACAGGAAGCTAGAATCTCAGGAAAAGTCATTCTTTTTTTGGATGAGATTCATCGTTTTAATAAATTGCAGCAGGATGCTTTGCTACCACATGTTGAAAACGGCTCAATCGTGTTAGTAGGGGCTACAACGGAAAATCCGTACCATGATGTAAATCCCGCCATCCGCTCACGTTGCGGAGAAATATATCAACTAAAACGTTTAACGAAAGAAAATATAATCGAGCTGATAAAAAAAGCACTTTTAGATGAAAAGCGCGGGCTAGGTAAATATCAGTTTGTCTTAACAGATGACCAAATGGAGCAAATTGCTGAAGCAGCTAATGGTGACGCTCGAAAGGCATTAACTTTGCTTGAATCCATTTATTATGCAAGTGATGAAGTGGATGGTCAAACAATCGCTGCGGATCATATTATTGAGCATCTTGTCGGCAGAATTGGGGTTTATGGTGATAAAAAAGGGTCCCATTTCTATAATTTGCTTTCTGCATTACAAAAATCAGTTCGCGGAAGTGATACGAATGCAGCATTGTATTATTTAGCTCATTTATTGGAGACAGGTGATTTAGTAGCTGTTAGTCGCCGTTTACTTGTTATGGCTTATGAGGATATAGGCCTTGCCAATCCTGATGTAGGACCGCACATGCTTGCGGCTGTACAAGCTGCAGAGCGTTTAGGGCTACCCGAGGCGCGTATACCGCTTGCAAGTGCTGTGATTGAAATGTGCCTTGCATCCAAATCTAATTCTGCAATTGTTGCTATTGATGCCGCCATTGCCAACATTCATGCAGGAAAGACAGGCGATATTCCTCATCATCTACGCGATGCTCACTATGAAGGAGCAAAAGATTTAGGTCATGTAGGCTATCAATATCCCCACAATAGCCCTATCGGAACATTCGGTGGCTGGGTAGACCAGCAGTATTTACCAGATGAGCTTGCGGGTACAGAGTTTTATAAACCTGTTATTGCAGGTGAAGAAAAACGAATGGCAGGAATCTATGAAAAGCTTAAATCTTTTCATAAGGACGAAAAGTAATGACGTTTCTTGAAACAAAAAACAATAACGTTTTTTCACGGAAATAGTGCACGTCAATTTTATCTTTTTCAGTAAATCTTTTGTAGCGCAAGCGCAGCGGCAACTACAGATGTTTTATGTAGTGATGAATGCAGGTTTGAGTTACTTTTTCAGTGGGTGCCCAAACACCTGCTGAAAAAGAGGAACTCAGTTTAAGAACGCCCACTTCCTGTGGCCATTCATCACTGCGAAAGTGCTGCAACAGATAGAACAACAAATCACACAGTAACCAACTTCACATTAGCCCAATGCCTCCCTGCGAATATCAATAGAACTTCCTATTGAATAGTAGCCTAAATACCGCATCCATGCGATAACGGCTAACTGACCTGTATTGGTAAAAACGCCACGTCCTGTGGCTTTACCGAAATGTCCGACATCGTATTAGCCCTAATGTAGAACTAAGCACAAAGTCGATTCTGGACGCATTGTTTAGCTGTAGCGAAAATAAGGCTCTTCTTTAATTTCCCTAAAAACAAGACAGTCTGTGAAGCATTCATCCTGTAAAGCTTGCCTTATTTGTTGTGTAGCGTTTATTGTAAAATCGATTCAATGTACCTTCTACATTTCTCATCGATGGTAATCTTGTCGTTTCTATTCCCTCTTTTTCTTTTTCAATATCATGTAAATAATGAAGAAAATTGTAGGTTTGATAGAGTAGACTAGCAAATTCCTGGGAGTTCTCCCTTACTTCAGAGCGAATCGCTTTTACAGCAATGGCTTGACCAATTGATTGCTCCCGTGATGGAGCGGTTTGATCATCTCCATTATCTTCTGTAGTTCTATATAATAATTTTAATGCCTCATAAACTTCTTTATTTTCACTAAACCTTTCTTTTATCCACTGTAAGACAAATTGCAATAGGACAATGGCATAAATAAGTGCCAGACATTCATCTCCAAAGGATTTTTTCGACAAACGTTTAAAGTAATCGGCTTGTGTCACCAGTTCGAATATGATTAAACGAATTGGATACTGGAGCGCATGTTCACTGTTGATATATAATTTTTCTCGATCTTTATACATTGCCAACCAAAAATCCTTCACTAATGAGATAGATTTTTTGGTCGAAAGAGCTAATTGACATTGGACTAGCTCATGTTGAAGTATTGGTTGTATAAGCTGTCGAAATAGAAGTTCCTCATCCTCACTTACTAATAAGAGTGGTTTTTCTAATTTCGACAAATCGATTTCGATACCGTTTATTAACATGGAACGAACGGCCCCCTTCCTTAAATTCTTACATCCTGGAACAATCCTCAATCATCATAAGGATTGATACTCCATTCGTTATAAGTTTTAAAAAATGCAAAATAGATTTTGCAATTTTTAACTATATTTCGACAAAAATCTATAAATACCTTTTAAGAAAAAAGTCCTTTTTTTATTTTTTCACAACAAAACTTTAACACTACTATAATGATCTTTTTCAATAATTTATCATAAAAAAATCTGCAAAACTTTAAGAACTGGAAACCCCATCCCCCCTTACAATACAGAGTGCTGTAAGGATTGCTGGATCAACCGCAAAAAGTAAGCAGATTCTAAATCTGGTATTCTATTTTAAGAAAATGCGCCTAAATTAGTTCGTACGTTCATTCTCAACAAATACTTTAAATTGTTGTAAGCATTGTTTGACTGCACCTTTTTGTTCAAGTACTGCAGTTCGTAATGATGCTATTTTTTCTTCATCCCCTACGACTTCACGATAAAGTGCAAAAATTGATGATAATAATTGTTCATTCTCTTCCTGCTCTATGTTAGGTAAAGAATAGGCAGCAACCGTTAATAATCGTTCAACTTTTTCAGGAGTTTTTTGTAACTCATTCGATGAATAATAAGTAGATGCCGCTAAAAAGTAGCAAAGCTTTGCACAACAATCTATAAATAAATGCCAATATGTATTAGCACTTGGTAATTCTCCCGCTCTATTGTCTAAATACTCTTTATAAAATACTGTAGCTTGTGTATATAAAGGATTTAGTTCTCTCATAGCCTTAGGATAATTATTAGATGTATCCAAATAATCAAATACAATATCATCCATTTTCTTTTGAAGTTTTACAATGTCTAAATGATCACGAATTACTTGAATTTCCATTTTCTCACTCTCCCATGTTGTCAGTTCTGCACTTCTAAACAAACTTTCTTATTATCTATTGGAATTATTAAAAGTATAGCAATAAACCAAATAGAGAAGTGGTCACATGAAAAAAATAAGACAATTTAGTGAATTAATAGCATTTTGAGCACTTAATGCGAACAATTTTGGTAAAATTATATTCTTTGTACATATTCACCAAATAATGATTGCTCATTTGTTCGTTCAACAATTTCTATAATACTTCCTTGTGCATATTTTTTTATTCTTTTTTGTGGTATATAAAAATAGGCTGTATTTGTAATTAACCACTCACTAAGCGTTTGTTCACTACCTGGCTGTTGATTTGTCAATATACGTTTATGTCGAAGTATATCTGCCATTTTGTAAAAACCATCCGATAGCTCATAGGCTGAAACATCAAAATTAAAAATAGGGCTAACAACTTGTCCAACATCAAAAATGTGAATTGTTTGCCCTTCTTCATCAATAGCTAATTCTACTGTGCTAATTTCATCGAATAGATTTAAGCCCCTATATTCCATTTGAAAGATTTGCTCCAAAATAATTTGCCTCCTTTTATAGGTTCTACAACAAATGTTAGGCATGCGATAACGTTTAGGCGTCAATTTCTGTAAAGATACCCATAAATATCGTAGACTCTTTTTAACAACGTTCCTATTGTAACATAGTAAAAGTAGCTGCCTTAAATCAGACAGCTACTTCCATAAAATAGCTCACCATTGTAACTGAGGTGATTTTCGTTACGCTTTTTTGCGAAATTATTTGAGTTTATCGATAGATATTGTTTAAAAGCCCAACTTTATCCGCAAAACATTGTTTTATCCTTGTACACGTGTAATTTTTACGTCTTTTAAGATTGTATTCACTACCCAGCTGGCTGCGATTAGGCCTGCTACTGAAGGAACAAAGGCATTAGAAGATGGAGGCATTTTTGCTTTACGGATCGCTGCATCCGGTTTTCCGACATGCTCCACGACATCTGGGCGAACAACAATAGGACTCTCATCTGAGAACACAACTGTTACGCCTTTATGAATACCCTCCTTCCGCAATTTTGTACGGATTACTTTAGCCAATGGGTCTGTATGTGTTTTAGAAATATCCGCAATTTGGAAACGAGTTGGGTCCATTTTATTGGCTGCACCCATACTAGATATAATTGGAATATTGCGCTTTAGACATTCCTTCGCAATATGAATTTTATACATCACGGTATCACTAGCATCAATGACATAATCTATGCCCTGTGCGAAAAATTCCTCATATGTTTCCTCCGTGTAAAACATATGCATATCGATTACTTCACACGCTGGATTAATATCAGCAATACGCTCTTTCATGACACCTGACTTAGATTTTCCGACAGTTGATAAATAGGCAACTAATTGACGATTAACATTCGTAATATCTACATTATCCTTATCTACCAAAATAATACGCCCAATACCACTTCGTGCACATGCCTCGGCTGCAAATGAACCTACGCCGCCTACACCAAGAATGGCAACCGTTGTATTTTTTAATTTTTCGAGTCCCTCAGTTCCTATTGCGAGCTCGTTACGTGAAAATTGATGTAACATCCTTACACTCTCCGTCTATTGAATTTTTATCATGCTTAACAGGCAGTAATAATCTCATCATTTCTATTCGTTGAAAGAACACTGCCTGTAAAAGCCTAATTGGTGAAAACTTATAATCAGAGGGTTGCTTAAGACGCCACTCTGATTACTTTATTAGTAAACCTAGTTAAATACTAAGATAAAATCAAACCTATCTTACATTTTATCACGACATTCAGCAAGTGAAAATGATAACTAAAAAAATTAAGGTTTCCCAATCAAAATACTTTTATGTATGTAAAGGTTAAAAAATTAATATAAGTTTTTATTTGAGAATTTAGATGGCAATTGAATAAAGCGTCATTCAATTGCCTTTGTCCTCTACTTTTATTACTGTTCATAATTTTGGGAGAAGGATTCCGCAAAATCTGAGCCAAGCTGGACGTTTACTTGCTTCAAAGCCGCAATGACTGCCCCACCGATCGGTTTTAAGACCGGTGCCATAAATTGCAATGGAATCTCATCAGCTTGTACGTATTGCTGTAATTTCGGTAAAAAATATGCTTCCCTATTAAATACGCCGCCCATTAATACAACAGGTACGTCTCCTTCCTCCCAAGTCATATTCAAATAGCATGCTTTAATCGCTGCATAATATTTCTTACATGCATTTTCAATGATCTGGAGAGCAATCCGATCACCTTCTGCTGCCACGTCAAAAACAAATTTACTTAACGGAGCAATCACTGTCCGAGGATGCTCCTCTCCATATATACACGCTATTAATTGTGGTACATTTTCCACAGAGAAATAACGTAGTACAACATCTGACAAAGCTGTTGGGTCTCCTCGTCCATCATAGCTTTGAAAAATAGCCCTTAACACTTGAACACCTAAATCATAGCCACTGCCCTCATCATCGAAAAGATAGCCCCAGCCCCCTACTCTATGAAAATGTTGCTCACGATCGTAGCCCATTGTGATAGCGCCTGTCCCTGCGATTTGCACAATACCCGCCTGCCCAAGTGTGCCTGCATACAGTGCTATTAAAGCATCATTATCAACATAAATTTTGGCTGTTTTAGGGACGTATTGACGTACGATTGTTTCTACAACTTCTTCCGCCTGTAGCTCCTTAACCCCAGCCATGCCAGCAAAACAACTATCTATTGCTGCAAATACTTGGGGATTTTGTTGATGCAAATTTTGTAGTATATCATGAATCGTTGACTTAAAATATTGAACATCCATTGCTGTTGGGTTGCTCCGAGTCGTTACTACTTTGGCATAAACATTGCCCAGCTCATCACAAATCACTGCTGACGTTTTCGTTCAACCACCGTCAATCGCTAATACATACATATCTTTGCTCCTTTCCTCTCAGTCAATTTCGCCCTGGCTTAGAAAACATGGCAAAACCAAAATAAAAAAGGATCACTACCAAAACGTGTGGTTGATTTCCGTTCCAACTGGGCGCTTTTTCACTGTCGCTTCTCATCCACAGCTTTTGGTGATGAACCATAAAAAAGGGATTAAGCACTTTCAACTAATGGCTTAACCCCTTCTTTTGTCATCATTTTGTGAAGCCAAATGATGCCCAAGGCTGAATATGTGCTAATAAAAATTGCTCTTCTTTTACAACTCTTGCAATAACATTTGTGGATCCGGCATTCGGCATTTCCTTTAAAACTATTTGGAGCTCACCCTTATAACGTACATCTAAATTATTATCGATTGTCACATCCCCCAATTGTAATGGGTGGCTATCGTGTACAGGGAAGTCGCCATTTTTATATTTAACACGCGATTGCGTACTACGGATTACATAATCCGAAACATCGCCACGATTAAAATGCGGCTCCTTAAAAAGAATAGTTTCTTCCAAAATAGACGTTTCATCAGACTGCTCAACCTTCAGCTCTAGCTTATGGCGATTTAATTGGCCTAATGCACGTATTTCTTCCTCTGAAGCATACATATTGCCGATAATACAATCATCTATTAAACCAGTGTGCCATAAATCCTTCGCTTGCACAGTAATTGGCAGATGACGATGCTCTTCTAATGTAGGCAATCCATGCTCGGTTTCTTCCCAGGGCCCGAACAAAGCATGCTGTGATGAAATCATGGCTGCTGTTCGAATATGGTTAGCTTTAAATTGTTGAGATGTTTGTAAAAAATGTTGACGTGATAGACCCGTGAAACGTCTCGGATAAAAATTATGACAGCCAACAATATTATCTTTATTCGCTTGATAGGATAATATATTTTCTACATATTTAGTACCGTTACTAATATTTAATTCTATTTTTAAATTGCTTGCATCAAGAGACATAAACGCTTCTTCCTGGCCAGAAAAACCCATATCTAAGCGCAAGGCTGCTAAATGATAATGCTCCTTAAAATAAATAATATCTTTATACGTTAAATCTAAATCCTCAAAAACAGCCGGTGCAATATCAGCTGAAATTTCAAAGCCAAGCTGCTGCGCAAATTTATTAATTTGCTGTAATTTTTGTCGTTCCTGATCATTATTTAACGACATAAGACATGTAAATATTCGATCAAAACCATTGTCATGAGCGAGCTGAACATATCGCTTCATATCTTCTAGTGTACTATGCTGAGGATATAGTGAAATCCCTAATCTTCTCAATTCAAATACCTCCGTTAGCTCACAATTACACTTCTACTTTTTGATTTTCTAATTTTGTAACGTTCTGTTCGTTTTGAGCCTCTGATTCAGCTGCTCGCTGTTCATTCTGTTTTGCAATACGATTTGCCATCGAAATAAACGGTAAATAAATACACACTGCGACGATCAATAAAACAAGACTTAGTACAGCGCCTTGCCAAGATTGGGTCGCTAAAAATCCATTAATAATCGGTGGCGTTGTCCATGGTGGTGAAACGGTAGCTGCTGGCACAAAGCCCCACTTTGTTGCAAAGAAAGCAATTGTTACGTTAATCATTGGTGTCAAAATAAACGGTACAAATAACACTGGGTTTAACACAATTGGAAGACCGAAAAGTAATGGTTCATTAATATTGAAAAGACCTGGTGCAGCCGACAGTTTTCCAACGGTATTATATTGTTTATTTTTTCTAGCGATAATGAAAATAGCTATAATAAGTGCTATTGTCGTACCAGAGCCACCCATATTGATGAAGGCATCAAAGAATGGCTTATTGACGATGTATGGCGCTACTCCCCCAGATGAAATTGCCTCTACATTCTTTTCTATAGCTGGTAAATTTATCGTTTGCATAAATGGTTCGATTATATTAGCACCGTGAACACCCAATGTCCATAAAAACGTAGGAATGAATGCTAAAATTAAAGCCGCAACCCATGTATTCGTTAAGCCCATAAACGGCTCTTGAATCGCTGAGTAGAATGAACCGACAATATCAGGAATATCAAAGCCTGCCGAAATAATCGTACGAACTAGAGCGAATAAACCAATTGTAATAATAGCAGGTAATAATGCAGCGAATGATTTTGAAACAGCTGGCGGTACACCATTCGGCATTTTTATGAGTAGCTTAGGATTGCCAGACAATCTACAAAATACTTCAGTTGACAGCAATGCAACAATAATGGCTATAAACAAACCACCTGTACCGGTTGTTAAGCCTGATAATCCACCTTCACCAAGGGTACCAAATGTCATATAACTGGAAAGGCTGATGACACCGGCTGAAAGTCCATCCTTTTCATAGCTTTTTGCAAGATTATAAGCAATTGTAAAAGCAAGTAATAGCGAGAGAATTCCAAATGTCGAGTTCCAAATATTCCCGCCCCACTGTGTCCAAGTTTCATGCTTCCAGATAGAATCAAGTGCATTTTGATAAAATTTGATAGGCAAATTATTAACAAGCACTGCAAGTGATCCAACAATTGTCAATGGCATGATCGTAATAAAGCCATCGCGAATGGCAACTAAATGACGCTGATTCCCTACTCTAGCTGCAACCGGCACAAATTTTTCTTCTAAAAAACGGAACATTTTCACACACTCCCTTTGCTTTTTATTGTGACATCAAGACTTGATGCTACTCCCCTTTGATTCGTTCATATAACTCAATCATTTCAGTTGCTAAATCACGAAACGTAATGGCATTCATTAAATGATCCTGTGCGTGAATTAATAGCATTGACACTTCTACTTTTTCTCCCCTTGCCTCTTGTGACAGTAGAGCCGTTTGAGAATGATGTGCTTCAATTAATGCATCATTGGCTAACTGTATTTTTTCCTTCGCCTCCTGAATCTGCCCTTTTTTGGCTAGCTGAATCGCCTCCATACACTCACTTTTCGTATTACCACTATGCACAATCAGTCCCATAATGGATTCCATTAAAACTGTTTCTTCCATTGTCTCTCCCCCTTAACCAATCAACGTTAACGCTTGCTTTAAAACATTTTCGCCATTCATCATGCCGTAATCCGCCATGTTAATGACATCAATCGGAAAATTCATTGCCTTGTATTTTTTTTCAAAAGTTCCTTTTAAGTAACGGACTTGTGGACCGAGTAACAGCACATCCGCCTTTTTAGTGGCTAATACTTTGTCAACCTCACCTTCAGCAATCGCATAAATATCTGCCTCAATGTTTTGTTCTTGTGCGGCTTTTTGCATCTTTGACACTAGTAAACTAGTACTCATTCCCGCTACACACACTAGCATAATGTTTTTCATAAAAACACTCCTTCTCTGATTATGTTCGTCTTTCTAACTAACTTTATTTTTATGATTTTTTAACTATGAAATCGCTTTCTTAACTTGAGAATAGCATCTATTGGTATATACCACAATATACTTTTTTCACCATTTTATACCTTGTGAAATGACGTTGAAAATTGGGCTATATCTCTGTTGTAGGCTAGTGAATGGATTTGCCTAACTGGTATAGTCCAGAAAAGTGTCCAAAAAAATTTTACTATTAAACTGACTACATTCCTATTCACTTTCCAACAACGACATTGGTACTTAAAAGTATTCATAGAATGCAGGTTTATTAGAGGGTAATGCTTGCTGCCAACGATGAATCATTTCTTCAGCCAATTGTTTATTTGCATACAAGACCGCGTCCTTCACAGAAAGATAGCCCACCATCATCGCTGAAAAAAGATTAATTGGTAATGTTAACATATGCATTTCTGGGATGGAATTTGTTTCAACTATCGAGACATCCCCATTTTTATTTATTTCATATGCGTGCTTATTCCAACTGCAAAACTCATCGTCAATTTGAATAAACAACGGCTCCTGAATAACGCCCCACGGATAATGTTGCATAAACCTCAAAACGTCTACAATTCTTACCATCACATCCTGAACAACTTCCTTTTTAAACTGTGGTTCTTTAAAATAGAAGCCGAATGGATAGTCGTTAGAAGTAACGCCCTTAATGTTACTTACACTTGCCGCATGAGACGTAATAAAACGCCAAATTGCTTGTTCTGCTAGTAAATCCTCAGCTATAAAATCATGAATCTCAAAAGTACCATCCTGAATAATATAGCGAATATATGCTGCAATTTTATCGTCCTTAAAGTATGCCGCAAAATGGCTATCGGGCATCCTTCTCTCTATTCTTCTCCACCAAGCATCGTTTCGTAGCATACTGCCATTACTGAAAAGCGCCTGTGCATTATGAAAATCCTTAATCGCCTGAAAAAGATCATGATCCGACCATTCAAAGCTCATACGTTTTACTACATCCAAATGCTTTCCAAAAGAAGGGAACATCCAGTGTGGGATGGTATAACAAAGCTTCTCAAAGAATAACTCCCAACCAAAGTAACGGTAAAAAGATACTGAAAATGGTGCTAACACAGAAATACTCTGCCCATTCTCTCGCATTTTCTTCAACGCCTCTATCATTAGCTTTTTGATGATTCCCTGTTGCCGATATTCAGGATATGTTGCAACGAAACCAATTCCGCCCATCTTATAATTTGCACCATGAATTGTCATATTTAGTGGCAATATTAATAGCTGTCCTACTACTTTCTGTTCATCGTAAGCCCCCAATGTTGTGCTATGCTCCACCCAATAATGAAAATCATCTCTCCGCGCATCCGTATATTTATTAGGAAAACAATAATCTCTTAATTGATGTACCTGTAAATAATCTTTTTCTGGGACTATTTTTATTTCCATATGCAAAATCACCCCTTTGCAGTACTGAATATTCTTGCAATTTATGATAAACTTAATAAATTACTTTTGACATATTCCTCAACCTCTAATGCCGTGGATAGCAGTAAAATACGTTCATTATGTAGCATTAACTGCTGTTTAGAGAGCTTAGTGATATGTGCACGAGTCTTTAAAATAGAGGAAGCACTCATCGAAAACTCGTTTAATCCAAACCCTAGTAAAATCGGTATTGCTATTTCATCCGCTGCCATTTCACCACACATACCTACCCATTTTCCATGATGTCGTGCTGCATCAATGACATTTTTTATAAGTCTTAATACAGCAGGATGGTACGGTTGATATAAATAAGATACATTTTCGTTCATGCGATCTGCTGCTAACGTGTATTGGATTAAATCATTTGTACCAATTGAGAAAAAGTCCACTTCCTTTGCAAGGATATCTGCCATGATGGCTGCTGATGGAATTTCAATCATCACCCCTACTTCTAGCGTTTCAGATACAGAATACCCATCGCTTTTCAAACTTTGTTTTTCTTCAAGCAAAATGGACTTTGCCATTTTAAATTCGTCCAATGTAGCAATCATCGGAAACATAATCTTTAAATTGCCGTATGCGCTTGCTTTTAGTAATGCACGAATCTGTACACGAAACATTTCTTGCTGCGTTAAACTTATTCGAATGGCACGATAGCCAAGAAAAGGGTTCATCTCAGCTGGAAGTTTTAAATATGGCAGATTTTTATCGCCGCCAATATCTAATGTTCGAACAATCGTTGGCTTCCCTTGCATTTTCTCAAGTACGCTTTTATATGCTTGAAACTGTTCCTCCTCAGTAGGTAGCTCCTGCCGTTCCATATATAAAAACTCCGTCCGAAACAAGCCGATGCCATCCCCTCCAGCATTAATGACCATATCAGCATCGTCGGGATTCCCTATATTTCCTGCAATTTCTACAAAAATTCCATCTGCAGTCACACTTGGTAACGAACGATACTGAAGAAGTTCTTCGTACTCCACATTGTGTAAACGTTGCTGCTGCCTATAGAAGCTAGATAATTCTGATGTAGCGTTGACAATAATCTTGCCATTTGTCCCATCTAAAATAATTGGTGTTCCATGCTGAATAACCTCCGTGGCGCTTTTCGTCCCAACCACTGCTGGAATCTCTAACGTCCTTGCGAGAATAGCAGAATGAGAAGTTTTGCCACCAATATCCGTTACAAACCCCTTTACATACTTTGTATCTAGCATAGCGGTCATAGACGGTGTTAAATCTTTCGCAACGATAATAACATCAGAATTTAAACGATTCATATCCACCAGTTCAACACCTAATAAATGGGCTAATACTCGTTTAGATACATCTTGAATATCTGCAACTCGCTCCTGCATATAGACATTGTCTAGCCCTTCAAACATGGCAACGAACATATTCGATACTTCTTCTAATGCAAATTCAGCATTCACCCCAGATTGAATCTTCGCTTCAATAGACGAAAGCATTTCAGGATCCTCTAGTACTAATAAATGTGCCGCAAAAATAGCCGCTTTTTCAGCACCAAATTTCTCCTGAGCTAATCCATGAATTTCGTGAAGTTCCGCTTTCGTTTTTACAATGGCCTCCTTAAATCTATCTAGTTCAGCATGTACATCCGTAATCTTACGTTCTTCAAAAGTTAGATCTGGTTCCGTTAAACAATATGCATTTGCAAAAGCAATTCCCTGAGAAACAGCAATTCCCTGTATTTCTAGCATTCTTCACCAATTCCTTTAGAAACCATTACTTCTGTTATTGCTTGAAAAAGTTTCTCGGCATCAGATCCCTCTGCTGATATTTCTACAATGCTTCCCGATGCAATTCCTTGTGCCATAACGCCCATAATTGATTTTAAATTGACTGATTTCTCTTTATACGTTAACTGCACGTCACAGTCAAATGGTGTTACAGCGGTTACTAGTAACGCTGCAGGTCTAGCATGTAGTCCCTCTGGCGATGTAATTTTAAACATTTTCTTCATCGATATCCCTCCGCATGTCATTTAAAGTTAATACGATGTTGATAATTGGCAATCATAGCCTCATTATGAGACAAATCCGAATCAACATTATTACTTTTAAAAACCGGTAATATTTCATTAGATATAGCCATATTCTCAATAATCTCACTAAATAATGCATTTAAAATAAAGGAACCAATAACTGTAGAGGATGGTGCATACTGGATTTCATTGTGATGCAGCAAACCATCTCCTATCGGTATATGTGTATCGATAGCTAGCTCTACTACATCCTCTAAGCGCTGTCCACTTTGATGGCGGGTCGGCTGTTCGCCATACGCAAGAGATTGTAAAGACATAACAAGCACGCCTGCCTTTTTCGCTAAAAATGCTACATCTATAGGTGCTTGATTTCTCCCAGATGTCGATATAACTATGCAAACATCATTTTCATGAAAATCAAAATGATCTTTATACTGTTCAATGATCGTTGGGTCTTTCTCGTTTTTAGATGATGCCATTGCTCCCGCATGTAATGTTAAAGGCTCAATAATTATCGGACGTACAGGTACAAGCCCTCCCGCACGATAAAATGCATCCTGTGCTAAAAGTTGCGAATGGCCACAACCAAATAATTGGACAATCCCTCCGCGTTGAAGCCTTTGGACAATTAACCGTGCAGCTTCTTTTATTTGAGCATATTCTTGCTCCTTCACGATCTGCATTAGCTTTTGTATTTCTAGAAAATATGCATCCATTGGATCACCTTTTAATTTCACTAATGAATTTGTATCGATCAGCTCGATAAGTACTTCGCACAAGCTCGAACGGAACCCCATCAGATAAATAACTTGTACGTTTAATAATTAACACAGGTGCAGTATGATTAATTTGCAAAAATTTACTATCTTCTTTTGACACAATAGCTGCCTCCATTTGCTGAATGGCATTGCCAATTTTTTGATGAAACTTCGCCTCAATTAATGCATACAAAGACCCCATTATTTTCTTTTCATCTAATTCTGGATATACTTTTGCTGGTATATAGGTTCTTTCGATTGCCATAGGCTTGGAATCTGCGCTACGAATTCGTACAACGAAGAATACTTCTTCACCCATCCCTAACATTAAGTCTCTAGCAATATCAACTGGTGGTACGATTTTTTCAAAGCGTAAAACTTTACTGCTTGGTTCCATCCCCCTTGCTCGCATATCCTCTGTGAAACTTGTTAATCCTTTTAACGGTTGTTCTAATTTTGGGTTGGCGACATATGTACCTCTCCCTTTTTCACGATACAGCAATCCGCTATTGACTAAATTTGTGATTGATTGACGAACAGTCATTCTACTCACATCAAACTGCACAGAAAGCTCTCGCTCAGAAGGTATATTTTCACCGATTTTGTATTCTTCTAAATAAATGCGTTGTTTAATGATTTCTTCTATTTGTATATAGATAGGTATATGAGAATTTTTATCTAACAAGTGTTGCACCATCCTTATCGCCTTCTTTACTTTCATTTCTCAAATACAACTTTACCCCGACAAATAGTTTTTTGTACATTTAAATTTTCATCCAGTAATACAAAATCTGCATCATAGCCTTCTGCAATATGGCCTTTAGTTGAAAGCTGTAATTGCTTAGCTGCGTTCGTAGAGGACATTGCAACAATTTCCTGCAATGAGCAATTGGTGATAGCTTTCATATTTTTCACGGCTTGCTCCATCGTTAGTACACTTCCTGCTAAAGCCCCATTAGATAAATGAGCTCCATCCTTAGAAACATGAACGGTTTGACCACCTAAATCATAATCACCGTAATGTAAGCCTTTTGCTCGCATCGCATCGGTTATTAAAATAATCCCCTCTGCTCCCTTAAGACGATATGCTAACCTCACAGCCTGAGGATGGCTATGCACGAAATCAGCTATAATTTCAGTCTTCACCTGATCCTCTAATAGCACTGCACCAACGACACCAGGGTTTCGATGATGGAAAGGGCGCATTTGGTTATATAAATGTGTAGCCTGTTTTATGCCCAATGTTACCGCCCTATCCACCTCCTCAACTGTTGCGTCAGAATGGCCAATAGAAGCAATAACATTTAAATCCTTTAGCGATTCAATAAACGTAAATCCGCCTTCTACTTCTGGAGCAATTGTAACTTGTTTAATGCGTTGCTTACTCATGTTCTGCCAGGATGCAAATTGCTTTGTAGACGGTAGAATAATATATTCAATTGGCTGTGCTCCTGCCCGTTTTTTCGATACGTAAGGACCCTCTACATGTATTCCTAATAAGCTTGCCTCATCATCATTATTTTCAAATTGAGCAACATTCATTAAAGCGCTTTCAATCGCTTCTATTGATTGTGTCATTGTAGTAGCTAAGAAGCCCGTAACGCCTTCCTGTACTAAAGAGCGTGCCATTTGATGTAATGCTAATTGCGTAGCATCCATCACATCGTGTCCAGCAGAGCCATGGATGTGCATATCAATATAGCCAGGTAGTAGAAACCAATTTTTATCTTTACCATTTATATAATGCTCAGCCTTAACAGATAAATCGCGACTTATTTTATTAACCCTACCATTTTCAATGAATACATCCCCTATAAATACTTCATGATGATTGACGATCGTAACATTGGAAATTAAAAGCGTATTCTTCAATAGATCACCCCCTAATCATTTTTTGAGGAGCCTTTGCCGAAGTTACCAAGCTACCTGTTAAATCGGTATAGTTGTCTATACCAATTATATAATGCTTTTGCAAAAATAAAAAGTACTTTTTTATATTTTCTAAATTTTTAGATGAATTATCATAACGTGGGGTTGATTTCCGTTCCGGCTGGGCGCTTTCCTGGGGGCGTCCGATGAGCCGCTTCACTCGCTCCAGGGTCTCATCTGTGACGCTAATCCCCAAGGAGTCGCCCAGCCTTCACTTCAATCAACTTTATACACAAAGTATAGCTTTTACAAATGTAAATCCAATTAACGAGAATGATTAATTATCATTCAATTTCTTTGTTCTATTTTCGTAATTTATAGCCACTCCTTATTTATCACCTGCCAAAGCAATTCTCTTATTAAAAATCGATTGTACAAATTGCTCTTTATATGATGTATAATCATTAATTCCCTTTAAATTGCTGTTAAGGAAGTTTAATTTTAACTTTTCATATTGCCTTTTGATGTCTTCGTTTGCATTTAAATAATCTCTAAAAAACAATAAATCACACCACTTTTTTTCTTGATAATTCACCAAATGAACAAAATGTGTTTTGACTTCAAATGTGTCGTCTGTAAACTTGGCAAATACAATTTCTGCCGGTCTTTCTACACGCAATCTATAAAAACCAGCTTTTCTCATTTCTTTTAAAAATGACTCTAAAATATTATCAATATCATCAACACCCATAATAATATCGATCACTGGCTTTGCCTGAATCCCCTCAATCGATGTACTACCAATATGTTGAATACGATCACAATGGATATTCGTATGTTCTATAATCATAGAACGAGCTCGTATAAATTCATTTTTCCATTCATTATTATACGGCACAATTTTCACTTCATTCTTTTTTACCAAGGATCATGTCTGTTCTCCCCTGTCTTTTTGAGTAACTATTTATTTGCACTAAAAAAGGAGCTATTTTATGCTCCCTTTTGTACGTATTTACTATGTATGACGAATCCCGGTTGTGCCGTTATACCAAGAAACATTCGTTTTGAACCCGCAATTCGCAGGGGGGTGCCCGCTTTGCAGCTTTAAACGTCCCGCTCCGTTGGGGCTTGTTTGCGACTACAAAATGAAGGCTCCCGATTCAAAAGTGTTCGGTCAAAACTGTTAAGTAGAGCTGGCAATTAGACGAACACATCAGGATTCGTATTACAGTTATAATAACACCTTATATCTGATAATTCAAACTATTTTCTTTAGAAAAATCTAAATTCTTGCGAAAACGCAAAAAATACCTAGATTCTCAACAAATTTTGCTAGAGAACCCAGGTATTTAGAATTAATTATTTTCTGAATGGTTTGATGGCTAAACTTAACTCGCTCAATTGATCAGGAGACACTTCACTTGGTGCGTCTGTCATTAAGCAGCTTGCACTTGCCGTTTTCGGGAATGCAATTGTATCACGTAAATTGTTGCGACCTGCAAGTAGCATGACGAAACGGTCAAGACCAAATGCTAGTCCTCCGTGTGGCGGTACACCGTATTCAAATGCTTCTAATAAGAAACCAAATTGCGCCTTCGCTTCTTCTTCTGAGAAACCAAGTAATTTAAACATTTTTTCTTGTAAATCGCACTCATAAATACGTAATGAACCTCCGCCAAGCTCATAGCCGTTTAATACGATATCATACGCTTGTGCTCGCACTGCTGAAGGATCAGTATCCATTAACTGAATATCTTCATCGAATGGACGTGTGAATGGGTGATGGGCAGCATAGTAACGACCATCTTCCTCAGAGTACTCAAACAATGGCCAATCTGTGATCCATAGGAATGCAAATTCTGATTCGTCGATTAAGCCTAAATCTTGTCCTAATTTCGTACGAAGTGCACCTAGAGATGCTGCTACAACAGACGCTTTATCAGCTACAAATACTAAAATATCGCCTACTTCAGCTTTCATACGTTCAATTAATGAAGCTGCTAAAGCATCGTCAAAGAATTTTGCAATTGGTCCATTTAAGCCTTCTTCTGTTACTTTTAACCAAGCAAGACCTTTTGCTCCATAAATGCCAACAAATTTTGTCAGTTCGTCCATGTCTTTACGAGAATATTTATCTGCTGCACCTTTAATATTGATACTCTTTACTTGTTTGCCTTGAGCTACTGTATCAGCAAATACTTTGAAATTACAGCCATCAAAAATATCGTTTAATGCAACTAACTCTAAGCCAAAACGTACATCAGGTTTATCTGAGCCGTAACGATCCATGGCTTCTTGATATTTCATTCGTTGGAATGGAGCAGGGATATCAATGCCTTTTACTTCTTTCATTACAGCTTGGATTAAGCGTTCATTCATTTCTAAAACTTCTTCTTGTGTAAAGAAGCTTGTTTCAATATCTACTTGTGTAAACTCTGGTTGACGGTCAGCTCGTAAGTCTTCATCACGGAAACAACGTGCGATTTGGAAATACTTCTCGAAACCAGATACCATTAATAATTGCTTAAATAGCTGAGGTGATTGTGGTAATGCATAAAATTCACCTTCATGAACACGTGATGGTACTAAATAGTCACGAGCACCTTCTGGAGTTGATTTTGTTAAAATTGGTGTTTCTACTTCTAAGAAGCCTTCGTTTTGTAAGAAGTTACGAATTGTACGAGTAACGTCTGAACGCATTTTGAAAGTATCAAACATTACAGGACGTCGCAGGTCAAGATAACGATATTTTAAACGTAAATCTTCGGATACATCCGTGCGATCTTCGATTTGGAATGGTGTTGTTTTTGCCGTATTAATCACGACTAATTTTGTAGCTTCTACCTCAATTTTGCCGTTTGGTACATTTGGGTTGATTTGATCTTCTGCACGAAGAATGATTGTTCCTTCCACTTCGATTACGTATTCACTACGTACTTTATCAGCTAAAGCATGCGCTTCTGCTACATCAGGACTAAACACTACTTGTGTGATTCCAGTACGGTCACGTAAATCAATGAAAATTAAACCACCTAGGTCGCGGCGACGTTGTACCCAACCTTTTAATACGACTTTTTCACCTTTTAATGCTTCTGAAAGTTCGTTACTAGCATGTGTTCGTGTTGCCATTTATTTAATTCCTCCAAAATTTATTTGGCTAATTACCATAACTTAGGGGTGATTTGCGTTCTATCTTATCCACAAAACGTCATCCCTAACTCTTGATGATTGACCATTTATTTTACTTATGTAGCATACAGTTCCTAATAAGTAGCGAATGGATGCTAAGGAAAATTAGATTTCATTTCAATGTAAATGATGTAATCTGTCCAAAATGAAGGCATAGATTTTTAATCATTTGGACAGATCATCCTGTATTGCTATAAACGATTAATCGTTTATTGTTTTAACAGGTAGTTCACTAATTCTGAGAACGCTACTTTTTGTTGTTCACCTGATTCCATATGTTTAACAGTCGCTACTTGCTCTTCTAGCTCTGTTTCCCCTAAAACAATCGTATATTTTGCACCTAAACGGTCTGCCGATTTCATTTGAGCTTTCATTTTGCGATCTAAATAATCCATCTCAGTAGAAATGCCCTTTGCACGGAAGGTACTTGTTAATTCTACAGTTTTTAGCTTCGCTTCTTCGCCCATAGCGATCATATAGACATCAAGTCCTGATGCTGTATCTAATTCAACACCCTCAGCTTCGAGTGCAAGTAACAAACGCTCGATACTTAATGCGAAACCGATACCTGGTACTTCAGGTCCACCGATTTCTTGCACAAGGCCATTATAACGACCTCCACCACAAAGTGTAGTTATTGCGCCAAAACCAGAAGCCGTTGACATAATTTCAAAAGTAGTATGATTGTAATAATCAAGACCCCTTACAAGATTTGGATCAACCTCATACGTAATACCCAGTGTATCTAAATACGTTTTAACTTGAGCGAAATATGCTGCTGATTCCTCTGTTAAGAAATCAGTTAATGCAGGTGCAGATTTCATTAATGGGTGCTCGCGGTCTACCTTACAATCCAAAATACGTAATGGATTTTTTTGCAATCGATTTTGGCAATCCGAACAAAACTCATGAATATGTGGTTCGAAATGTTGTAGCAGCGCTGTACGGTGTGTTTCACGTGTTTCTTTATCGCCAAGTGAATTAATGACTAATTTTAAATCCTTTAAACCAGCGGATTCATAGACATCCATTGCAAGTGCAATTACTTCCGCATCAATAGCTGGATCAGCTGAACCAATGGCCTCTACGCCAAATTGAACAAATTGACGGTAACGCCCTGCTTGTTGACGTTCATAGCGGAACATTGGTCCTAAATATGAAAGCTTTACTGGTTGATCAGGTGCACCAAACATTTTATGCTCCACATAAGCACGAACTACACCAGCTGTATTTTCTGGACGTAATGTTAACGAACGGCCACCGCGATCTTCAAATGTATACATTTCCTTTTGAACAACATCTGTTGTTTCACCGACACCACGTGCAAATAAATCTGTTTGCTCAAAAATTGGTGTGCGAATTTCATTGTAGCGATAAACACGACAGATATCACGGATAACTGCTTCTATCTTTTGCCATTTTTCTGATTGACCAGGCAAGATATCTTGTGTCCCTCGTGGCACTTTAAAACTCATAGAAAAACCTCCTTTATAAATTGCTTATGAACAAGCTGTCTTCTGGTCTTCTTTCATTTTTGAGGAACGAAACGCTCAAAATGTCCAATAAAAAAAGCTCTCGCCTCCTTGCGTATTGCAAGGGACGAGAGCTGTGCAAGCTTCCGCGGTTCCACCCTAGTTGACGCATCAAATACATGCGTCCTCCTCCTAATCGGATAACGGCCGATTCCGTTTTTTCCTACTAAGCATTACTTTTCAGAAAAAAGCCTCTCAAGTGTTGTTCACAATATACATTTTTGTAGGAAAGATTTCAGCCTAGGTCTTTCCCTCTCTTCTTCAATAGAGGTATATGCTACTTGCTTGGTCATAAGCGATTAATCATTTTTGATTACCCTTTATGTTAGTCACAACAATAGGCAATGTCAACTGTTTTTGTTTTTTTTACAATACATTTGTTAAAATAACAAATTCCATTACCTTTTTCCCAAGAAATCTATTACAAAAGCATGGTAAAATAGCACAAGAATAGGAGGAATCTGATGAGGAAAAAACTTTTAAATATTAGTATCATCTTCGTATTAGTGCTAATGATTGCGATTCCAGGTATGAATAATGTTCAAAAAGCACTAGCCAACACCAGTGATTTAAAAGTAAATGGAACGATTCTTCATTTACGTGAGGGACCTGGCCTATCCTATCCAATCATTACAACATTAGATGAGGGTGATCCTTTAACTTCTATTAGTCGAGAGGGCGATTGGATTCAAGTAAAAGCAGGCGATTACGAAGGTTGGGTAGCCTCCTGGCTGACAGCTTCAATCAACGATAAACAAATGATTGATAAAACCTTGATTTCACAAGTCGATCGTCTAAATATCCGTACTGAGCCTGACATATCTTCAGCAGTTCTTGGACAATTATCAATAGGAAACCAAGCAACACTTATTGAAAAAAATGGCGAATGGGCAAAAATAGATTGGAACGGACTAGTTGGGTGGGTATCTACTGACTATGTTACGATCAATGACCTACCCGAAAAAAAGACAGAAGCTAACGAACCAAAAATTGAAGTATCTACAAAAAAAATCAACAAAGATACAACATTTACAGTTTTAGTGGATTCGCTTAATGTGCGCCAACAGCCCGACTTAAATGCTAAAAAAATAGGTACTGTTTCAAATGGACAAGCCTTTAAAGTGCTAGCTCAAGAGCATAACTGGGTACAAATTCAATATAACAACAAAATAACAGGTTGGGTTTATAGCTTTTACGGCACTTATTCAAATACTAAAAAAACGGCATCCAAATCTACATCGTCCTCAGAGCTTGAATCTGTCACAATCATTTATAATGGGACAAACCTACGGACAGATGCAACAACAGCAGCTGATGTTGTTACACGTGTAGATGCTGGTGAAACCTACCCTATTGTGGGCGCTAAAAATGACTTTTACGAAATACAAGTAAATGACAAAACTGCATTCGTGGCAAACTGGGTCGTTACTACCACTTCGTCAGGTAATGCCGCAACTGCTATAAAAAAGGAAAAATCTGAGCCACGCAAGAAAGGCACTTTAAATGGGCTTACAATTGTCGTAGATGCAGGACATGGTGGAAATGATCACGGCACTACAGGACAACGTGGAACAAATGAGAAGGAAATTACATTGAAAACGGCATCTCTACTTGGTTCAAAGTTAAGTGCCGCTGGAGCCAATGTTGTTATGACAAGAGAATCTGATGAATATGTGGCACTTCGTAAACGCGTATCCATTGCGCACCAGTATGAGGCAGACGCTTTTATCAGTATTCATTATGATGCAACAGACGATAGCTCTGTTAATGGCTTTACCTCATATTATATGAACAGTAATCAACAAGGTCTTGCAGAGGCAATAAATAAGGGACTCTCAAATAAAATAGATTTAAAGAATCGTGGGACCCAGCAAGGGAATTATTTAGTTTTACGAGAAAATCGCCAACAGGCTGCCCTTATAGAGCTAGGCTACTTAAGTAATGGTAGTGAGGAACGTTTTATTACAACCGCTAAATTCCGTGAACAAGCTACTCTCGGCATCTACCAAGGTATTTTAAACTACTTTAACGAAAATTAATAAAGCGAAACTTGAGATTCTTAGTCTTCACCAATCGAGCAATAACAAATAAGCTGCGAAGGAAAGTAGAACTGTACTTCCTTGCAGCTTATTTATTATGCACTTATGAAATTATTTATGACTATTTCGTTTAAATCCATTATGCCTAACGCTAAAACGAAAAAGGCTCCAACTCACTTTACATGTGATCCTTTATGCGCTTATTCTTTTCTTTTTGCTACCGTCACCCATGCTATTTCCTTCATACAAATGAAAAGCGGTGTACGGCTAACCTCTACAACGATATCGTCTGGTAATACAGAGATTAATTTTCCTTGCTGAATATTTTTCTCAGTTTGTACTACAATTTCCTGACCAATCATCATGTTAAGAGTTTCGTATAAATATGGATTTGATATGCTTCCTACTTGCGTCATCCTTCATACACTTCCTTCCTACAAAACTAACCATACTATTTACTGTATGAAGAAATTATAGGAAATGTACCATTTATTTAGACTCAAGAAGTATTGTAATCGGGCCATCATTTGTTAGTGCAACATCCATCATTGCACCAAATATTCCTGTCTCCACATGTAAACCGTGTTCAAGCAAGGCATTATTAAACGCCTCCCATAACGGTTCCGCAACTTCTGGTCTTGCTGCACTTGTAAAACTTGGACGATTCCCTTTTTTAGCATCCCCATACAATGTAAATTGTGAGACGGATAGAATAGCCCCTCCATGCTCTAAAATGGAATGATTCATTTTTCCATCAGCATCCTCCCAAAGGCGGAGATTCGCTACTTTTTTCGCTAAATATTCAACATCCTCTTGCGTGTCCCCGTGTGTAATGCCCACTAGAAGAACATAACCGCTATCAATAGCTCCCGTCACTTTTCCGTCAACAGTAACAGAGGCGGCTTTACTACGTTGTAAAACGACTTTCATTCTTTAAAACCTCAATTCTCTTTCATTGTGATGCACCAGAAAATCCATTACTCGATACATAACAAAATGGCCATCATATATTTGGTCAAGAAATTAGTTAATAACACGTTGTACTGAATATATATCAGGCGTTTGCTTAATACGTTCCACTACTTTATGCAAATGTGAAATATTTGAAATCGAAATCGTTAAATGAATCGTTGCCATTTTTTCGCGGTCTGCACGACCACTCACTGCTAAAATATTCGTTTTCGTTTCGCTAACAATTTGCATAATTTCATTTAAAATGCCTGGTCTATCAAAGGCTGAAACTTCAATATCAACAGGATATTCTTTTTTCTCTGGGGCAAGTCCGTGTTCCCATTCAACCTCTATTAGGCGCTCCTGTTCATCATCAACTTGAATATTTGGACAGTCTGCACGGTGCACTGAAACACCTCGACCTTTTGTAATGAAACCTACAATTTCATCTCCAGGAACTGGCGTGCAGCAACGTGAAAGTCGAATAAGCATATTGTCGATATCTTTTACGATAACACCCGATTCCGTACGTTTTTGTGGAATAGGGTTTTTCATTTTTTGTTCAATTTTCTCAAGCGCTTCTTCCTGTTCACGCTCTTTACGACGTTTTTCCGCTAAGCGATTAACAACCTGTTGAGCTGTAATTCCATTCACGCCGACAGCAGCATATATATCTTCTTCATTTGTATAGTTAAATTTTTCACATACACGTTTCAAATTTTCTGCTGACATTGTTTCTTTTACGTCAAAATCTTGTGCACGGATTTCCTTTTCTATCATCTCTTTACCTTTGATGATGTTCTCCTCACGAAGATGACGTTTGAAAAATTGCTTTATTTTATTTTTTGCCTGTGAGGATTGGGCTATTTTTAGCCAATCGCGGCTTGGACCAAATGATTGCTTAGAAGTTAAAATTTCAATAATATCTCCCGTTTTTAACGGTGTATCAAGCGGTACCATTTTACCATTGATTTTCGCGCCAATTGTACGATTTCCAACTTCTGAATGCACACGGTATGCGAAGTCGATAGGTACAGAGCCTGCTGGTAATTCAATGACATCTCCTTCTGGTGTGAATACATAGACCATATCAGAGAATAAATCAAACTTTAAAGATTCCATAAATTCTTCAGCATTAGAAGATTCATTTTGGAATTCTAAAATTTCTCGGAACCACGTTAATTTCTGGTCGACATTTTGTTTTTCGTTATCAACTTTTTTACCTTCCTTATACGCCCAATGCGCTGCAATCCCGTACTCGGCAATTTTATGCATTTCCTTCGTACGAATTTGAACTTCTAATGGGTCACCATAAGGGCCAATTACTGTTGTATGCAGTGATTGATAGAGGTTTTGTTTTGGCATTGCGATATAATCTTTAAAACGTCCAGGCATTGGCTTCCATAAAGTATGCACAATCCCAAGTACGGCATAGCAATCTTTAATACTATCGACAAGTACACGAATGGCTAATAAATCATAAATCTCGTTGAATTGTTTCTTTTGTAATACCATCTTACGATAAATACTGTAAATATGTTTTGGACGACCATAAACATCCGCTTCAATTTCAACATCTGTAAGCTGTGACTTCATCTCTGCCATTACATTGTCTAAATAGGCTTCACGTTCATCACGTTTTTTCTTCATAAGACTGACAATGCGATAATATTGCTGTGGATTTAAATAACGAAGTGCTGTATCCTCAAGCTCCCATTTAACAGTTGAAATCCCAAGACGATGCGCAAGTGGTGCAAAAATTTCAAGCGTTTCTTTAGAAATACGGCGTTGTTTTTCTGCTGGTAAATGCTTTAACGTGCGCATATTATGTAGACGGTCTGCCAATTTAATCAAAATGACACGAATATCCTGCGCCATCGCTACAAACATTTTCCGATGATTTTCTGCTTGTTGTGCTTCTTTCGATAAATATTTAATTTTCCCTAGCTTTGTTACTCCGTCTACAAGTATCGCAACCTCTTCGCCGAATTCACGTACCAAATCGTCGCGTGTAAAATCCGTATCCTCGACAACATCATGTAAAAAACCAGCCGCAACTGTTTCAGGATCCATTTGTAATTCAGCTAAAATACCAGCTACTTGCACAGGGTGAATAATATACGGTTCACCCGAGCTTCGGAATTGCTCAATATGGGCATCCCTTGCTAATTCATATGCTTTTTTCACGAATGCGACATTTTCATCATTCATGTAGGATTTGACTAACTCAAAAACGTCCTCGGGAGTCAAAATTTGCTCTTTCGCCATAACATGTCCACCTTGCTCGTCAAATTTTTCAGATTAGATATAAACTTAATTGTATAAAATTATATGGGCTATTGTAAAGTAACTGTGTCATTTTGTTTAGTTATTCTCATGAACAATGCTAAAAATGGAAAAATATTCTCTGAAATGAATAAAAAGACCCTTTGCGAATTTAATATTTCGCAAAGAGCCTATCTCTCCATATAATGGTTACTCCACTAAAAATATGGTTTTTAACCATAACGTGTGGTTGATTTCTGTGCTGATCCCTAAGGAGTCGCCCAGTCTCCACTCCAATCAACTAAATGTTTTAATAATGTCATCCATAATTTTTAGGGATCCAAAATATGAATTTTATGATCAATTGAATTGTTTAGCTTAATTTATTATATGCTACAGCAATTTTTGTACCAACTACTGCATTATTTTTCACTAATGCAATATTGGCATCAAGGCTTTTACCTTCTGTTAATTCTTTCACTTTTCCAAGTAAGAATGGTGTCACGTTTTTACCTTGAATACCGTTTTCTTCTGCTTCTACTAGAGCTTTTTCAATGATACCTGTAATGAATGAACTTTCAAGTGCTTCAGACTCTGGGATTGGGTTCGCGATAACAGCTCCACCTTGTAAGCCTAATTGCCATTTTGCACGTAGCATTTCCGCCACTTCCTCTGGTGTATCAATCTTGAAGTTTACATCAAAACCACTTTGACGTGTATAGAATGCTGGTAGTTCATCAGTACCGTATCCAACTACTGGTACACCTTTTGTTTCAAGATATTCTAACGTTAAACCAATATCTAAAATAGACTTAGCCCCTGCACAAATGACAGCAACATTTGTTTGTGCTAATTCTTCTAAGTCTGCTGAAATATCCATTGTTGTTTCAGCACCGCGGTGTACGCCGCCGATACCGCCAGTTACAAAAATTTCAATACCAGCTAGCTCCGCACAAATCATTGTTGCAGCTACTGTTGTTGCTCCTAATTTTTTTGTTGCTAAAAGATAGCCCAAGTCGCGACGAGATGCTTTTGCTACACCTTGTGCATTACCGAACATTTCAAGTTCTTCATCAGATAAACCAATTTTAATTTTACCATCGATTAATGCAATAGTTGCTGGTACTCCACCATTATCACGAACAATTTGTTCTACTTCACGTGCAGTTTGAACATTTTGTGGATATGGCATTCCGTGGGAAATAATTGTTGATTCTAATGCTACGATTGGTAAGCCTTTCGCTTGTCCTGCTTTTACCTCTTCTGATAATACGATGAATTCTTTCATGTTGTTATTCCTCCATTTCACTGTTTAACAAATCAACTGATAATTCAGGTCTTACTGTATATGGAGATGCAAGCGTATTTTTGGCATTCGTTAAGCCTGCATCAATACACGTTGCAAAGGATTGCTCAGTAAGCCAGCTATGGATCACAGCACTGACAAAGGCATCTCCTGCACCTGTTACATCTTCAATTTTTTCAATAGCTTTAGCTGCAAAGTGACTTGGCTTCGTTGTAGTGGACGCTGCATACACACCCTTGCTACCCGCAGTAATTATTACCTGTTCAGCACCTAATGTAAGAAGTTGCTGTAAAGCCTTTTCATAATGCGCAGAGTTATCGATTTTATGACCAACAATCGTCTCTGCTTCATCTGTATTACAAATAAACCATGTAACTCCTTGCAATGTATCCGGTAAGCGATTCATTTTTGGCGAAGATACCGGTACGATGACAAATGGTATGTCACGTGCAATCGCAACCTGCTGTATGTATGCCACGGTTTCCTTTGGACAATTCAAGTCCATAATAAAGCAGCCTGCATTCATCAGCATGGCCTCATGTTTTTTCAGCAAACTTGGCAATAAAAGCTCATACACTTCCATATTTGCTACAGCTAATGCTAACTCGCCCTGCTCATCCATTATCGCAGTATAGGAACCAGTCGAAGCATCTGGTAGCTGTTCCACATAGCGTAAATTCATAAATGGCTCTGAAGCTTCCTGGATCACTTGCCAATCAGCATCTTTGCCAGCAGTAGTCAACAATGTTACTTGATGATTTAATCTGCCTAAGTTTTCAGCGATATTTCGCCCAACACCACCTACACTAAATGAAGAGCTAACAGGATTAGATGTACCGAATTGGACATTACCCTTTACATGAAACTTTCGGTCAAGATTGGCTCCACCGATACAAATGATTTCATTCTCCTCAGGTAAAATATAAGCACGACCGACGATTTTCCCCTGCTTCGTTAAGCTCGACACTAAATTAGCAAGCACCGGTCGAGACAGATTCATCTTATCTGCCATCTCTTGCTGAGACATAAACGGATTCTGACGAATTAATGCAAGGACCGCCTGTTCTCTTTCATTCATAGCATCACCTTTTGTTATATTTGTTTACATTATAAACTTTTGTTTGAATGATGTCAAAAAATTTTTTAAAAAAGTTGAAGCCGCTATGTTATTGGCTTCAACTTCAATGTTGTTGTGCAAAGTTCAGGTTTTTGCGGCGTTCCTTGCGTGGTTCGCGGCGTTCTTCGCTTGGTTGGCGGCGCATTTTTGTGGTTTGGCGGCGTTCTTTGCTTGCTTGGCGGCGCATTTTTATAGTTTGGCGGCGAAACTCACACTTTTAGCGGCGAAGTCCAATATAAGCTGGACTAATGTTTTCTGTGCGAAAGCGAAACAACAACAAAAGCAGCGAAAGCAACTCGGTGCTCCGAAATGCCAATCGCTGATAAATTGCTGGGTTTCGCTGATAACTTCATGAACACCGCTGATAACATCACGGAAACCGCTGATAAATTGCCAGGTATCGCTGATAACATCATGATCATCGCTGATAAATTGCCGACAACCGACGATAGCATCAAGAATTCTTGATTATCGAGTATTAGCTTGATGAGGCGGTTGTTTTTTCACGATGATGACAAATAAGCTTGCCAATGCACAGAACATACCTGCAAGGAAAAAGGCCCAAGTATAGGAATCGAAAAATTTGTAAATAAGGCCTCCACCATAAGCAGCAACTGCCGCTCCTGCTTGATGTGAAGCAAAAATCCACCCATAAATAATGCCACTTTTGTTTGTACCGAAAATTTGTCTAGAAATAGTAATCGTTGGAGGCACTGTAGCGATCCAATCTAATCCGTAAAAAATTGTAAAGATTGTCAGTAAAGTGAACGACCCTTGCATTAATGCATACGGGAGTAAAAGCAAAGACATTCCTCTTAAAAGATAATACCAAAACAATAACCATCGATTATCAAAACGGTCAGACAACCACCCAGATAAAGTCGTGCCTACAAGATTAAACACGCCCATAAAAGAAAGAAAGGATGCAGCGGTTACTAAAGGGACACCAAAGCTAATACAGTAAGAAACAAAATGGGTACCAACTAACCCACTAGTTGAAAGTCCACAAATAAAAAAACTCCCCGCTAATAGCCAAAATTCTTTCTTCTTAATAGCCTCAAATAACCCATTAAAAGCAATAATAATCGGATTTTTCTTATGATTCTCTTTTTGGGTTTCAACTTCTTCTTCCATTCCATAAGGAAGAATTCCAATATCCTGCGGTTTATTTTTAATAAATATAGAAATCGTGATAAACATAACCATACTTAAAATAAGAATTAATCCAATCGCCCATCGCCAAGAATAATGCTCAATAATAATTGCTAATATAGGGAGGAGAATTAACTGCCCTGTTGCAGTACTCGCCGTTAAAATGCCTACTGCCAACCCTCTACTTTTCACAAACCAATGATTGGCTACATAAGGACTTAACACCGTTAAAAAAAGACTTGCTCCTAAGCCAATAATACCGCCCCATATAATAATTAACTGCCATGATTGAGTCATGAAAAGCGTAAGCAACATACCTACGAATAATGTAGCCATCGCCCCTAGCATCATTTTCTTTAAACCGGCTATTTCTAGTAAAGCTGCCATAAATGGACCTGAAAATCCATATAAAAATAGACTCACTGCAAATGCTAAAGCAATTAAAGACCGATCCCAATTAAATTCTTTTTCAAAGGAGTCTATAAATACCCCAGAAGATGACATAGTAATCCCTGCAACAATAATGGAGAAAAAGGTTACGACTAAAATAAACCAGCTATAATGAATACGCTTCATCTTGACACCTTCATTTCTTGAAAGATTTTTTGAAATACTCCTTAGTAATACATGTATATGCATATATTAATGGAATAAATCCCTTTTAAAAACATGTATATACATATATAATCTTAGTAATCGCTTTTACTACTGTCAAGAAACATTTTCCAGCTTAACAAAATAAATCAATAAGGCTACTATAATATTGAACCAACTCGAAAAGGAGTCCGGAGCAATGAAGAATATAGATTACACACAAATATGCGTATGTGCAAACCTTCGAAAAAAAACACGCGTCGTGACACAACTGTATGATAAATTACTACAGCCCACTGGCTTAAAAGTTACACAATACTCAATGCTAGCAAATATCGATCTTCAACAATCCGTTTCCATAAGTCAACTAGGGGAAATTTTGCTGCTCGATCAAACAACCATTACTCGTAATATTAACTTGTTAAAACAAAATGGCTATGTCGATTTAAATAGAGATCCACAAGATGCTCGAACAAAGGTCATTACACTTACCGATAAAGGGATTGAAAAATTAAACGAGGCTGCTCCAATTTGGCAAGATATCCAAGAAAGAATTATTAAAGATATTGGCATTGAGAAATACGAGGATTTTTATGAAACACTTAAAACTATCCAAAAAATAATTAAAACTTATGATGAAGAATAAATAAAAGAAAGAATCCATTTTGAAAATGTTTGTTCAAAATGGATTCTGCATGATGATTATCTCAATGAAATTAAGGTGTCAATTAAGTATAGCTCTTCGGCAAAATGAGGGAGTGATTTCCGTTCCGACTGAGCGCTTTGTCCCGCTGTCGCACAGATAAAACATTTGTTGCTGCCGCTTCGCTTTCGCTACAGAAAACATTTGCCGCTGTCGCTTTGCTTTCTCGCAGAGCAAAGCTCCCCGCAGTGAAAGCGAAACAGGCGGCTTGACGCTCGCCCCTTGAAAGCGAGTAGCCTGAAACCGAAATCACTTTTACTTCGACATTCAAATACCGCTAGCATAGTTCCCCTTTTGACAAGATTACTGCTTGCCCACCTACCATCACGCTTGGATTATTTTTATTTAGTAATTTTGTCACAATGTTAGAGGGTCTACCCATACTGTGCCCTTGGAGGAACAAGTACTTTGATTAAATTCATTTAGAAAGTGATGAGCATAAACTCTTCGTCTAAATTTACATGAATCACTACACCTGCTGGATGACCGCCAAATTTTGTTTCTGTAAAAGCGTCAATAACATAAACGGACAAAGCTACGTCTCCCTTAATATAAATAAAAAAACGCCACAAAAATGTGACGCTTTTTTGCAATCTTTATAACAAGAAACTCATCTTTATTAATATTGAATAAGTGTTTTAATGTCTAGGTCACCAAGTTTTGCACGACCGTTTAGATCTGTTAACTCGATTAGGAAGGCACAGCCAACAACTTGACCACCTAATTGTTCAACTAGACGTACTGTCGCTTCAACTGTACCACCAGTCGCAAGTAAATCATCACAGATTAATACTTTTTGACCTGGTTTAATCGCATCTTTGTGCATTGTTAGCGTATCTTTACCGTATTCAAGACCGTAGTCAGCACTGATCACTTCACGTGGTAATTTTCCTGGCTTACGAACAGGGGCAAAACCAATTTCAAGTGCATAAGCAACAGGACATCCGATAATGAAGCCACGAGCCTCAGGACCTACTACAATTTCAGCACCTAATTCTTTTGCGTAACTAACGATTTGATCTGTTGCATATTTGTATGCAGGACCGTTATCCATAATTGTTGTAATATCTTTGAAGCTGATGCCTTCTTTTGGCCAGTTTTCAACCGCTGTTACGTATTGCTTTAAATCCATGTTATTGTTCCTCCTACGAAACTTTTTCGTATATTAATGTAATCGTTCATCAAACCATTGTTTTAATTCTATATAAGGGGCATACACAAGCTTTTGCTCCATTTCAATCTGTTCTGAACGTTGTTTGTAAGACGGCGCCTCTGTAAGTGCCTGTTTTGGAGCATTCACGTTGACAGTCGTCAGTCCACTCTCCATTCTAACAAAATCAAGCTCAAAAAACACCTTTGTCATAAATTTTAATGCATCTAATGGCCAGCCCGTATGCTTCGCTAATTCAGGCAAATGCATATTTAGTGGAAAAGCAGGGCGATTCTTCAAAAACTTATAATACCAAGAGAATTGCTCGCGTGTAGGCAATCCATTGAAATACTGAGAATCTGGCATGTAAAAGTGTGCATAAATACGGGAAGGCGCCGCTTTTCGTAAGACATCTTCTAACATTTGAACATTTTGTGGCAAATCCAGTAGGACAATATAATTGCTTTGTTCTACATTTGAAAGTGTTGCATCCACTGCCAAAATCGGTACACCAATTAGGGATTGGTAATAAGTCACCGTCTCTGGACGGAAGGCGATGAATGTTGCCTCCTCTTTCGGGACCGTATTTAACCAGCGTGATGTTTGACGTATACCACGAATGTCAAATAACTGCCATTCAGTCGTTTGGACATCCTCTATCATAAATTGTGCTTTTTTACGTCCTTGCCATTCGTTAATTTGTAAATCTCCAGTAAATGATACTTTGATTCCATATGTTAACTCGTCGTGTAAATGTCCTTTATTGAATCCGACACTATCTAATTTTTCATAGCCATCCGTCAATTCCATTTTTATATGATTTTCTGCTGCTCCAATTTTCCGCATGGAGGAGATCTCCACATCTTCGAGCACATAAACAGGCTTCGGAAAATCCGTACCATATGGCCCAAGCGTAGAAATCTCTTCAATAGCATCTGCTGAAATCTCATCCATTTTTAGTGGTATATCTATATTGAGTACAGGTGTCAATTGCTCTTCCGATAAACATGCTCTAGCTTGCATATCTAAGCGTGCTCTTAATTCATCCACATGCTCAATGGATAATGTCATCCCTGCTGCCATAGGATGCCCACCAAAATGAGGTAATATATCTCGATTTTTCGCTAATTCATTATATAAATGGAATCCTTCGATACTACGAGCTGAGCCTTTAGCTGTTCCTTTTTCATAGTCTAATGACAGGACAATTGTTGGGCGATAATAGAGCTCTACAAGGCGAGAGGCGACAATTCCTACTACTCCAGCATTCCAGCCTTCTCCCGCAATCACTAAAACGAGTGAATCCCCGATTTTTTTATCGGATTCAATGAGAGCAATCGCTTCATCTGTAATACGCTTAACAATATCTTTGCGTTCACTATTACACGTATTAAGCTGTTTTGCCAATGCTGTCGCCTTCGTATTATCCTCAGCCATTAATAGTTCGACACCCGGTGCCGCTTCTCCAAGCCGTCCGACTGCATTTAAGCGCGGTCCAAAATAAAAACCGATTGTTTCTTCACTGATTTTGGCTTGCTCTGCACTTGCTACTTCACACATTGCCTGCACCCAAGGACTGAGTGAACGGCGCATTTCTTCTATTCCTCGTTTTACTAGGTAACGGTTTTCATCAACTAATGGTACTAAATCCGCTACTGTTCCAACAGCAACATATTCAATTAAATGCGTTGGTAGTTCTCCATATAGAGCATGTGCTAACTTAAATGCTACCCCTACACCGGCAAGCTCACCAAATGGATAATGTCCCTCTGGAATGCGAGGGTGTAATATTATATCTGCAGGTGGTAATTCATCGCCCGGCTCATGATGGTCTGTCACGATAACATCCATACCTAGTTCTTTCGCAACACGAATCGGTTCAATACCTGAAATACCATTATCAACTGTAATTATAAGCTGCACACCCTCGTCATGTGCTTCACGAAATAGTGCTTCATGCGGTCCATAGCCGTGAATAAAGCGATTCGGTATTTTAAACGATACATCGGCACCGAGGTCAAGTAGCACATTGAGCATTACTGTCGTACTAGTAACACCATCCGCGTCATAGTCGCCATATACTAGGATTTTCTCTCCATTATCAAGCGCTTGCTCAATACGTGCCACAGCTTCTGTCATACCATGCATTAAAAACGGGTCATGGATACTTGCTTCTGTCATATTTAATAAGCTCTCTGCGTCAGCAGTAGTTTCACAGCCTCGTGCAGCTAAAATTTTAGCCGCAATCGCAGAAAGTTGTAGGTCATTTTGTAATGTTTGGACAAGCTTCGCGTCTGGGCGCTCTACCTGCCATCTCTTTTTTGATAGAATCATCTTCTCACTTCCTCACGAAAGCTATTATACCGAAAATCGAGCCTATCCGCACTATCTGTCAGAATGATAGTTTTATCCATCAGATCATACTAAACTACCCGAAGAATTGAAGTCAGAGTGATGGATAGAACCGGCGATGTCGTGGATAGAACCAGCTATATCGTGGTTAGAAATGCCGAAACCGCGGATAGAATCGGCTATTTCGTGGTTACAGACGATGCCGTGGGTAGAACCGGCTATGTCATGGATAAACCGCCGAAACCGTGGTTAGAACCAGCTATATCGTGGTTACAGACGATGCCGGGGTTAGAAATGCCGAAGTCATGGATAGAATCGGCAATGTCGTGGTTAGAACCGCCGAAACCGCGGATAGAACCGGCTATATCGTGGATACAGACGATGCCGTGGTTAGAACTGCCGAAGCCATGGATAGAACCAGCAATGTCGTGGTTAGAACCGCCGAAACCGCGGATAGAACCGGCTATATCGTGGATACAGACGATGCCGTGGATAGAACTGCCGAAGTCATGGATAGAACTGGCTATATCGTGGTTAGAACCGCCGAAACCGTGGATAGAACCGGCTATGTCGTGGATACAGACGATGCCGTGGTTAGAACTGCCAATGTCATAGATACAGCGATGCCGTGGATAAAAATGCCGAAACCGCGGATAGAATCGGCTATTTCGTGGATACAGACGATGCCGTGGATTGAACTGCCGAAGTCATGGATAGAATCGGCTATATCGTGGTTAGAACCGCCGAAACCGCGGATAGAAATGCCAAAGTCGTGGTTACAGACGATGCCGTGGTTAGAACCACCAAAATCATGGATAGAAATGCCGAAACCGCGGTTAGAACCGGCTATATCGTGGATACAGACGATACCGTGGATAGAACAACTGCCGAAGTCATGGATAGAATCGGCTATAACGTGGTTAGAACCGCCGAAACCGTGGATAGAACCGGCTATATCGTGGATACAGACGATGCTTGGATAGAACCAACAATTCCTTGCATATCAGTCCCAATAGAAAAAAGCCTACTCCATTAAAGAGTAGACTTCTGAAACACACCTTTTGAAGCAGACACTAATGCCTCAATCTTCTCAAATTTACCTTCATGCAATGCTGTCACGATCGCACTGCCCACGATGACGCCATCACTAAGTGCCCCCATACTTACCACTTGCTCGGGCGTTGAAATTCCAAAGCCGGCTAGCACTGGTATTTGGCTCGCCTCGCGTAAACGAGCAAAATGATCATGTAAATCATTAGCAAAGCTTGTGCGAGCTCCTGTGATTCCATTGACTGTTATTGCATAAACAAAGCCCTGACTAGCAGCCGCGATTCGTGCAATTCGCTCTGGTGGACTTGTTAACGATACAAGCTGAACGATATCGATACCATAAGGATTTAATGTGGTACGTAAGACTGCGCTTTCCTCAAGTGGTACATCAGGAACGATTAACCCTTTAACGCCCCCCGCCACACAAGCCTTCGCAAAAGCCTCTAACCCAAAAGCTAACACAGGATTAAAATAAGTCATGACAACTAAGGGAACATGAATTTCTTCTTTAAATGAAGCTAAGTTTTCTAGTACTTTACGTAATGTCACACCTTCTGCTAAAGCCCGTTCGCCTGCTTGCTCGATGGTCGGTCCATCCGCGACAGGATCCGTAAATGGTATGCCAACTTCAATTGCCGTTACACCCATTTGTTGGAGCTTCAAAATCGTTGGCTTCAACGTTTTCAGACCCCCATCACCCGCCATAATATAAGGTACAAATGCTTTATTCCCAGCGATTTTCGTTTGTTCAATTGCCTGCTGTAATGTTGTCATTATATCTCTCCTCCTAATGCTTTACGGACAGTATGAACATCCTTATCTCCTCGGCCAGATAAGCACACAACGATGATGTCATCTGTAGACATTGTCTTCGCGAGTTTTGCTGTATAGGCAATAGCATGAGCGCTTTCTAATGCGGGTAGTATACCTTCCGTTCTACACAGTAACTGCAAGCCCTCAAGTGCTTCACTATCTGTAATCGAATCGAATGTAACACGCCCAATATCATGTAAATAACAATGCTCTGGACCCTTCCCAGGATAATCTAGACCAGCAGAAATAGAATGTGCTTCTTGTACAAAGCCATTTTCATCTTGTAATAAATACATGTATGCACCATGTAAAACGCCCAGCTGACCACCGGCAATCGCTGCCGCATGCTTAGCAGTTCCAATGCCACTGCCAGCAGCCTCTACTCCGTATAGCGCTACAGTTTCATCATCGACAAAAGGATGGAACATACCGATTGCATTACTACCTCCACCTATACAAGCAACGACTGCATCTGGTAAACATCCTTCTTTAGCTAAAATCTGCTCTCTAGTTTCAACACCAATTACACGTTGGAAATCCCTTACGATTTTCGGGAATGGATGTGGTCCTAAAGCTGAGCCTAAAATATAATGAGTATCCTCAACATTCGTCACCCAGTATCGCAGTGCTGCATTGACGGCATCCTTCAATGTTTTTGAGCCTGTTTCTACAGACTCCACTTTTGTACCGAGTAATTCCATACGAAAGACATTCAACTGTTGGCGTTTAATATCCTCTGCTCCCATAAATACAACACATTCAAGATTTAATAATGCACATGCAGTTGCCGTAGCCACTCCATGCTGCCCTGCACCCGTTTCTGCCACTATTTTGTTTTTACCCATACGTTTTGCAAGAAGCGCTTGACCAATCGCATTATTAATTTTATGGGCTCCAGTATGATTTAAATCTTCACGCTTTAAATAAACCTTCGCGCCACCTAGCTCTTTTGTTAAATTTTCTGCGTAATACAATGGCGTTTCACGACCAACGTATTGTTGTAAATAATAAGCCAATTCCTCCGTAAAAGATTGATCATCCATTGCCTCATCATAGGCTGTCTCTAATTCCATCAAAGCGGTCATTAATGTTTCCGGAACAAATTGTCCACCAAATTTTCCGTAACGCCCTTCCTTTGTCGGTACACTATTTGCAATTGAAATCGCCATCATGCTCTCCCCTTCTTCACTGCCTGAATAAATGCGGTTATTTTTGTTATATCTTTTACACCATCTGTCTCCACACCACTCGATACATCTACCATAAATGGCGATACAAGTGACACTGCTTCTTCGATATTTGCAGCTTGCAAGCCACCTGCTAAAATTAACTGTTCCCTTGAGATTCCTACCATTTCTAGTAGAGTCCAATCAAACGTGTGGCCACTCCCCCCTTTAAAATCTGTTCCTGGTGCATCAAATAAGTAATAGTCTACGTCATAGTTAGCAGCCGCCTGAACATCTTCAACACCTCTTACTGACAGAGCTTTAATGGCCGGGTAACCTTGCTGACGAATAAACTCCGGAGATTCTTCCCCGTGATACTGCACAAAATCTAATGGCACGCTTTCTACCGCTGTGCGTAATTCCTCTGCGCTTGGATTGACAAAAACACCGATTTTTAAAACGCCATCTGGCACATGTTTAGCTAGCTGCTGCGCCTGTTGAATCGACACTTGTCGTTTACTTGGTGCAAAGACAAAACCAATTGCATCCGTTCCTGCCTCTATTGCTGCATGCACATGCTGTTGTTCCTTCAGTCCACAAATTTTCACCTTCGTCATACAGGGGCACCTGCCTTGTTGACCTGTAAACTTTTTAGCGCAGTACCTACATCACCACTGCGCATTAATGACTCCCCTACAAGAACGCCACTTGCTCCCATGGCCGCCACCGCTTTAGCATCGTCTTGCGTCCAAATACCACTTTCACTAATCAATACTTTCTCTTCTTCGAACGGAAAAGCTTCAGCAATTTCACGTGTACGTTCTAAGCTCACTTCAAAGGTACGTAAATCACGGTTATTGACACCTATCAGCTTGGCACCAACTGCAATAGCACGTTCAAGCTCCTCTAAATCATGCACCTCCACTAAGACCTCTAGATTTAAGCCTGTTGCATAGCTATATAGATCACGTAATGCCTCATCTGTTAACGCGGCTACAATTAGCAAAATAATAGATGCACCTGATGCCTTTGCAAATCGTATTTGCACACGATCGATCATAAAGTCCTTACAAAGAAGTGGCGTTTGAACAGCATTTGCAACTGCGGCTAAATCATCAAAGGAACCCTTAAAAAACATTTTATCTGTTAAAACAGAAATGGCCGCTGCTCCAGCCTCCACATAAGTTTTTGCCTGCGCCACTGGATCTGCTCCTTCTGCGATTAATCCTTTCGAGGGGGAAGCACGCTTCATTTCAGAAATAACCTGTAATGTGTCAGCCTTTCTCAATCGTTCAAATAATGACAGTCGCAGCTTTTCTGTAAAATTAGCTAACGGGTCAGGCTGTTCAAGTAAAGCACCAACTTCAATCTTTTTTTGTTCGAGAATTTTATTTAAGATATTCATTGTCGAACCTCCTCTTCTTTCATATCCTCACTATAAGCAACGACTGCCTCTAATTTTTGTCGTGCACGCCCGCTAAAAATACTATCCTTTGCTATTTCTACGCCTTCTTTAACGGTGTCAGCCATTCCATAGCTAAACAAACCAATACCAGCATTCAATAAAACGGTGTCAAAGTAAGCACTTTGCTCTCCAGCTAATAATGTACGCATAATTGCGGCATTTTCATCTGCATTTCCTCCACGAATAGCTTCGATTGGGGCATAGCTAAGACCCGCTTCCTCTGCAGTTAATGAAAATGGAATTAAGTCGCCTTTATCAACCAAAACAAAAGTATTTTGACCAGCTAATGATGCCTCATCTAAACCTAGTGGCCCCGAAACGACCATTGCACGTTCCCGCCCGAGCATTTGTAATACGGATGCATACTCCATGACAAAATTAGGGCGGTTAATGCCGGTAAATTGCGTGGATAAAGGCACTGGATTCGTAAGTGGACCGACAAGATTAAATATAGTTGGCTTCCCTAGTGCCCGACGTACCTCGCCAATGCGCTTTAATTTTGGATGAACATTTGGAGCATATAAAAAGGCTATTCCTTCTTTCTCTAACAACTCAACAGTTTGCTCAATGGAAATATTCGTATGAATACCGAGTGCTTCCAAAACATCAGCGCTTCCTGATGCCGAAGAAATTTTACGATTGCCGTGCTTCGCCATTTTGACACCTGCCCCCGCTAAAACAAAGGCGCAAGCCGTACTGATATTAAATGTATTAAGACCATCACCACCAGTGCCGCAATTATCCATATAGACACCTTCTTTTGCTGGTACGTCTAGAGCAAACGAACGCATAACTGTGGCTAATGCAGCTACTTCATGGGCTGTTTCACCTTTGACAGCTAATGCCGTTAAAAAGCTTGCAATTTGTTCCTTTGGCGTGTCATCTAGAAACATCCATTCTGCAGCCTGTTGCATTTCTTCATACATTAGATGCTCTCGCTGTTGTACTTTTTGAAGAATACTTTCCATCAATGTCGACCTCCTTCTTTTTCAAGTAGCTGTAAAAATTCCTGTTCGTCCTGTTCTACTTGCGTTAAAGCTTCCATAACATTTGTGTATTTGGTTACCGTAACAGTAGATTGCATATACATCGTTTCATTTCCGATGACAATAGATTTTCCTGTTAAAGCAAAATCAAGATGACCGTTAAAACCAATAAATCCTAGAGCTCCTCCAACTATCCCAGTCGCTTGATTAGATTTTTTCAAATAATCCTGTGGAATACCTGTCGATGCAAAGGGTGGTAATGTTGCAGCTAATGCATCGAGTGCATGAAGCATCGGTAATATTTGACCCTCTACCCTCGATTTCATGTGTAATGCATGCTTTGAACGCTCAATTCTCATCGCCTCAATGACTTGTATGGTGTCTTGTAAGCATACAGATCGTAGTTCTTGCTGAACGGTAGAAACCAGTTCAGCATGTGACTGCCTAATATTTATGTTTTCATAGAGCTTTCGTTCATGTGCTAAGTCCTCACTTTTTGTGGAACCTCTAGGAAATGTCCCCTCCGTTGGCGTTGCAATCACCCGCTCATCTTTTACTCGAATGAAACTCTCCGGTGACGTTCCTAAGACCACATGATCCTCAAATTCTACATAATACATATAGGGAGCGGGATGTTTTTTACGCAATTGACGATATAAAGCGAAAGCATCTCCTTGTAAATTTGCTAAAGAACATTTGGATAGGACGACTCTAGTCATATTTTCATCTAAATGATCTTTGATAGAGGTAAGGGAAGCTGAAAATAATTCATTCATAGATGCTTCATAAGGTTCATAACGATAAGTTGTATCTTCATCCTCTCTCCCTTGAAGAAGCTGCTCAGCCAACTCTTCTAAATTGGGTTCTTTTTTTTCTGCATCTATATTCGTATGAATCAACGTAACCTCATCTGTTACATGATCAAAGACAATCACTGTCTCATATATATGGAAATGCACATTTGGTAGCTGTCCATTATCTAAAGCAGTCGATACAATCTTTGTTGCACCATGACCAACATAGCCAACAGCTCCACCTGAAAACGGGAATTGTGTCGTATTGGATATGCGTGGCATTAATCTTTTCAATAAAACAAAAATATCGCCCTTATGTGTATAAGTGTTGCCGGTCTTATGTGAATATTCCTGAATCTCATCTCCAAAGCCTTTATACGTTTTTCTTGGATTAGCACCGATAAAAGAAAAACGTCCTGCTCCCTCATGCTGTGATGAACTCTCAAGTAAAAATTTATAATGACCTTGTAGGCGTCTAAAAATTAAAATCGGTGTTAAAGAATCAGCATTAATGGTTTTCATTTTTGTTCTTGAACTCGTCGATTGCATAATTACCAAGCTCCTTTTCTTAAAAATCCTTACCCTTGGACTTACAAATGTTTAGCAGTTGAATCGTTTTTTTGTTGAATAAAAAGTATCATCAGCATAGCGTGGTGTTGATTTCCGTTCCGGCTGAGCGCTTTGTTGCTGTCGCTTCGCTTTCGCACAGATAAAACATTGCCGCTGACGCTTCGCTTTCGCGCAGAGCAGAGCTTCCTGGGGGCGTCGGGGCAACAGATGTTTTTTGCGCGAAAGCGTAGTGTTAACGCAGCGGCAGCAGAGGGTTTTGCTTGTGCGAAAGCGCAGCGACAGCAACAGCAGGATGTTGGTCACGAAGGCGTTATCACAGGACGTGATGCTCTTAGCCTTCGTTCCCCTTACCGCTTCACTCGCGTTGCTCGCTCCAGGGTCTCATCTGTGACGCTGATCCCCAAGGAGTCGCTCAGTCTCCACTCCAATCAACTTATTCACATTGCGTCTGTATTCTAATATGTCGCTTCAATTTATAGTTATAAAACAAACTTCAGCAAGATGTTTTTTTGTGAGAAAGCGAAGCGGCAATGATAATTGTTTTCTGTGTGAAAGCGAAGCATTCATCCTCTTGCAAATAAAAACAATAAAAAAAGTCCTCTGCAAAAAGGATTTTTCCTAATTGCAGAGGACGATTCAAGACCGCGTTGCCACCTCATATTAGAGCATATTTGCTCTCCCTTATGTGCTCAGCCTTAGTTCGCCATTTTAACTGATACCTTTTAGGTGAATGACGAAAAGATTTGTCTAAGTCGAAGCACCCCCTATAACGTGGGGAATCCGTTCGCTATTATCTGCCTTGGCATCATTACAGTCAGAGGCATTAATTTCGTTCAATAGGTGTTTGTAAACCTACTGGATGAAGATCATTAGCGACTCTCATAAGTCCATTCACATAAGCTACAAATCAGTTTGCACCATCCACTGACTCTCTAAATTGCACACTTATGCTACTACTCTTATTCAACAATTTCTCAGCTATTCTCAACTAAACTCAGCTCATCTGTTCTAAGGCTGACCTCGCTCCCGAGACCAACTACCTTGGATCGAACAAAAAAGTTAGCCTTATTTTATGCCAATCTACGAAAATTGTCAATCAATTCAGAAAAAAAAGAAAAAATGTTGAAAGGACTTTTGAATTTACATAATAGGAAAAATCATCTTCTATCTGCGCCAATAAAAGGGAATTAAACTACATACTTTCGTCTCGATATCATTTTCAAGTTCAATAATTCATCTCTCATGATCTGCGATAGATACTGCTTGTTGAAATTTTCTTTTTTTTTATATGAATGCTTCGAATGAACTATGAGCTTGCTATGTAGCCAGATTACATCATTGTCAATCTATATTGCTTCTGCCTTGCAATGCCTATTATTTAGAATTCTCATAATCCTTCTTTATCAACGGCTTTCCGTCCTTGTCTACTAATAGTGTTAATCCCGCTGCATTACCACTGTAAGCAAATAAGTATTGCACTCCTGTTTCAGCATCTGTTATAATCTTTCTGTCGAAAACGCCTTCTTTATCTTGTTTCGACTCTTTTTGTTTAGACTCTTTAATGTTTAGACTCTTTATGTTTAGATTCTTTATGCTTAGATTCTTTATGCTTAGACTCTTTATATGTTTAGACTCTTTACGTTTAGACTTATGTTTAGACTTATGCTTTGACTTATGTTTAGACATTTTATCATCCTTTCATTAATATCTGCATTTTAACTTTAATATATTACTCCATAATATCCAAAACCAGCCTTTGTTGAATTTTTAACATATGTTGAAATTCTAGAATTAGTGCTATGGGTACTCGAAAATTCTTTATTTTCAAAAATAAGATGTCAACTAACTAAATGTAGCTTACAAAATCCATTTGCGCGTATAGAATGGGCTGCATAATGTTGACACAGTGCATTTCTAGATATAGTAGATAACCCTTCACAAGATGAACTGCACCTCAATTGTTAGACGCCAATTGAAGTGCAGTTATGCTAAATGACCACAATCACCTAATCGCCTGATACGGAGAGTTCGAAAAAGCTTGATACATGTTCATCTTCATCTTCTACCGTTACATAATCCTCATTTATATCAAATCTTCGGCGGCCGAAAGGTGAGTCCTCAAATCTTTTTATAGTCTTATTATCGTTTGGCGAATCTTCGCTTGATTCATCACCAGCTGGATTTTCGTTTGTCGGCTCTTCGTTTGTTTCGTCACCGGCTGGATTTTCATTTGTTGGCCCTTCACCTATTTCGTCACCGGCTGGATTTTCGGTTGCTGGCTCTTCGCCTGTTTCGTCACCGACCGGATTTTCGTTTGTTGGCTCTTCGCCTATTTCGTCACCGGCTGGATTTTCGTTGGATGGCTCTTCGCCTGTTTCGTCACTGGCTGGATTTTCGTTTGTTGGAACTTCGCCTGTTTCGTCACCAGCTGGATTTTCGTTGGATGATCCTTCGCCTGTTTCGTCACCAGCTGGATTTTCGTTGGATGATCCTTCGCCTGTTTCTCCTCCGGCTGGATTTTCGTTGGATGATCCTTCGCTTGTTTCTCCTCCAGCTGTATTCTCGTTGGATGATCCTTCGCTTGTTTCTCCTCCGGCTGTATTCTCGTTGGATGACCCTTCGCCTGTTTCTCCTCCGGGCTGTCCTTCATTGGATGACCCTTCGCCTGGTTCACCTCCGGGCTGTACTTCGTTGGATGACCCTTCGCCCGTTTCACCTCCAGGCTGTACTTCATTGGATGACCCTTCGCCCGTTTCACCTCCGGGCTGTACTTCGTTGGATGACCCTTCGCCCGTTTCTCCTCCGGGCTGTACTTCGTTGGATGACCCTTCGCCCGTTTCACCTCCGGGCTGTACTTCGTTGGATGACCCTTCGCCCGTTTCACCTCCGGGCTGTACTGCGTTGGATGACCCTTCGCCCGTTTCTCCTCCGGGCTGTACTTCGTTGGATGACCCTTCGCCCGTTTCACCTCCAGGCTGTACTTCGTTGGATGACCCTTCTTCCCCACCGTTATCAATTATTTCGTACTCTGTGTATAGCCAAAAACTCTGTGTTACTTTGTATTCTGGCACATTGGGATCATATAGTACGCCGGGTCGGACATATAGTCCGTTGCTTTGGATAGTTGGATCGTAAAGAAGGTACTCGCCGTCTTTGCTCATGTAGGAAGTGCCGCTGCCGGTACTGAAATTGGGATTACCGTAGAAAGTGTTGGATCGCCATACCTTACCATCGCTTGTTGTAATAAAAAATACATCAACATTTCCATTCCAAGCAAAATTCTTTCTAGAAAAATGAGTATCAATAACATGAATGTTAGTTCCAGAATACAACTCCTTTAACTCATATATAAGGTATTGGAACATGTTCTTTTGAGCAGAAGTTACAGAAGTATACACCGCATCCGAATACCAAATGTCGTTTTTTTCCATATATTTTGAAGATTCAAATACCCCAAGCGTTTCTTCCCACTTTTCTTCGATTCTATCAACCGTCCAATAATCTCTCGGGTATTCAATCGCTTCCTTTTTCATCATATTATTAAATTCTTCCTGACCTCTACCACCCCTATAGTGTAAGTCATACATCACTTCAAAGTTGTACCAATCAAACTCCTGGGCAATTTTATTACGAAGGGCATATTGCTCGGCAGGGCGATATTGAACGCCCGAGTAAATATAGGGGTGTCCAACTATAGTATCGGCCGCGCTATCAATAACGTCGTAGAGATTAAAAATAATCTCGGGAACATCATACGGGAAATAAGTAAAACCGCCATAATTCCTGACATAATTTAAAAAATCGTCTTTTTCGTCCAAAGTTTTGTTTTGTAAAACTTTGTCTAAAAAGTTTTTATAGTCGTCTTGGAGAATAGCTTCGTATAAGGGGTCTTTAATTCGTGCAATGTACGCCATTTTTATATCTCGTTCTAGAAACTGCATAAAGTATAAAGGGCTATCATCGCCTAACATTCCTATGAAATCGAAATTGTCATAACCTGTTGCTGCTCTATAAAACTCAAGTATTTTGTCGAAGTCTGCCACTAAGTCGACTTTTAGAGTTTTTAAATAATCTATTTGTTCGTCTAAAGTTTTATTTTGGAAAACTTTGTCTAAAAAATCCTGAACATGGTCATGGCCGTAACGGTTTACTACGAACCACCCTTGTTGGAACGCAGTTCTGAATAGGTCGTTGTATGCTTTGTCTTCTGCTATTTCTCCGAGATATTGTTCGTATTGTTCGTAAATTAGATCGTTTTTAATATTATGGTAATCTATCCATAATTGGTAACTTGTTCCTTCTTCGAGATACTCCTGTATTCTTCTAACGTCTTGAGCATTTAAATAATCTATTTGTTCGTCCAAAGTTTTGCTTTGAAAAACGTTGTCTAAAAATTTGTTTAAATCAAAATCTTCTTGGAGAACAGCTTGGTAGATGTCTTCTCGTATACGTCTCTCTTCTTCTTGTATACGTCTCTCTTCTTCTTCTCGTATACGTCTCTCTTCTTCTTGGAAAACAGCTTGGTATATGGCTTCTCGTATACTCTCTTCTAGGTCTAGATTGTTTCTCTCTGCGTTTAGATTGTTTCTTTCTGCGTCTAGAGTGTTTCTTAGACGCCAGTAACCGATACCGTCAAATAATTGATAACTTTCTGCTGCCCTAAGAAACTCATCTATTTTGTCGAAGTCGGCGGCTAAGTCAACGTCTAGAGCATTTAAATAATCTATTTGTTCGTCCAAAGTTTTGTTTTGGAAAACTTTGTCTAAAAAGTTTTGTAAGTAGAAGTCGTGTCCCTCTTGGAGCATAGCTCTATATAGGTCGTTGTATGCTTTGTCTTCTGCTATTTCTCCGAAATATTGTTCGTATAGTTCGTAAGATAGATCGTTTCTAATATTATTGTAAGCTTCTAAGAATTGTTGTTGTTTTTCATTATCCCCTCCGAGATACCCTTTTATTATGTTAGCGTCTATAGCATTAAAATAATCTATTTGTTCGTCCAAAGTTTTGTTTTGAAAACCTTTGTCTAAAAATTGGTTGAAGTCGAAATCATCTTGGAGAACAGCTTGGTAGATGTCGTCTTCATTTTCGTACATGATCTGTTCTCTCTGGGTAATTAGATCGTTTCTAAATTCATCGTAAACTTCTATGAATGGTAAAATTGATTCCCATTTTCTATTTTTGATAAGACTATCGATTACTTTGTCTAAGTCTATACCCTGAAGAGATATGATTTTTTCGTCCAACGTTTTGTTTTGAAGAACTTGGTCTAAAAAGTTATTTAAGTCGAAATCGTCTTGGAGAACAGCTTGGTATATGTCCAAGTCGTCTTCTGCAGTATTTTCGTTTGATGAATCGTCGCTTGCTTCAATTTCAGCTGTATTTTCGTTTGTTGAATCGTCACTTGCTTCAATTTCGGCTGTATTTTCGTTTGTTGAATCTTCGCTTGCTTCAATTTCAGCTGTATTTTCGTTTGTTGAATCGTCGCTTGCTTCAATTCCGGCTGTATTTTCGTTTGTTGAATCGTCGCTTGCTTCAATCCCGGCTGTATTTTCGTTTGTTGAATCGTCGCTTGCTTCAATTTCGGCTGTATTTTCGTTTGTTGAATCGTCGCTTGCTTCAATCCCGGCTGTATTTTCGTTTGTTGAATCCACTAAAGCTTGAGCAGATCGATAACTCACAAAAGGTGAAGTACAAGCTACAAAAGCAATCGTTGCACCATACATATATAATTTTTTAATTTTTCTCTTTACTTTTTGATATTCATACATAAAGAAAGACTCCTTTCACTAAAATTTTTTATACCGCAATTTTGTTTTTAATTTAAAATTTCGTTGCCAAAACCTTATAAAAATCTATAAAGTTTATTTATTTCCCTGTTCTACGTGACCGGTTTTGCCGAAGCTACTCTCGTTTGGTATCACACTCCGAGGGCGTAAATTCCGATACAACGAATCGTACATATTAACAGTGTTTTGAAAATCGCTAAGCTGCCACTTTTCCATATGTTGCTAAATTTAATGATGCATTTAAATCCCTATCCATCACATGACCCCCTTCTTTTTGTATAATATAAATAAACCATACTACATTACGCCAAAATACCTAAGTCCATTTTTCGTTACTTCTTCTACATATATTGAAATCCAAATTTGATGCTATATGTACGGGAAAAACTCATATTTTGAACATACGATTTTCATTAAAAGGGAGCGTTTCTTTTGGTTTATGAATTCAGAATGCCTTTACCTAAAGGAAATTGAAAAAAAGCGAATCCACTGGATTTAATCAGTTCCTTTTACAACAAAATTACTTGCATTCAAAAATGCCGAAGCGTTGTTAAATCAACGCTTCGGCATTTTATGTTCAGGAGGAAATTCCTCTTTTGGGACATAAAAAAAAACAGGGAAAGAAATATTTCCTTTCCCTGTTTTAAAGACTTATGTTAAACAGTAGGCTCGTCAGTACCCCATTGTTTTTTCTCTTTTTTGTGTATTTGACCGTCTGATTTTTTCATTTCACGGACTTTAAGTGAATACCAAATTTGTGCGGCAATACAAATAGAAGAATACATACCTGTGATTAAACCAACTAATAACGCGATTGAGAAGTTTTCAATCGACGGTGCTCCTAAAATAAGAAGTGACACTGTCACGATAATAACCGTTAACACTGTGTTAACAGATCGACCCATCGTTTGACGTAATGATTTGTTTACGATATCCGCTAACACTTCACGGTCTTTAATCGTATCATATCGATCTAAATTTTCACGCATCCGGTCAAACGTAACGATCGTATCGTTAATCGAATAACCGACAATTGTTAGTACAGCTGCTATAAATGTAATATCCACTTCTAAGCGCATAAAGCTAAATACAGCAACAATTAAGAATACGTCATGTAGTAACGAGACAATTGCCCCAACACCCATGCGCCACTCGAAACGAATCGCTACATAAATAATGATACCAATAGCTGCAAGAGATAATGCATAAATTGCATTTTTCACAAGCTCTTTACCAACAGTGTCAGATACTGTACTTACAGTTGGCTTATGCCCATACTTTTCAGTAGCATCTTTTTGTAATTTTAAAATATCCGCTTGAGATAAATCATCTTTATAGCGAATTACTGCATTATTACTTTTTTCACCAGAAAGAACGATATCTTCCGATGAGAGGTTGATGCTATCTAAGTATTTGGATACTTCTTCTTTATTCAACGTTTGATCTGCTTCAATTTGAACACGGGTACCACTTGAGAAATCAACACCAAGGTTTAGTCGGAATATACCAAGAACCACTAAACCAGCTACTAAAATAGCTAATGAGAATGTATAGAATTTTTTACGATTGTGGACAAAGTCAAAACGATCGAATTTCGTTGATAAATCTAATGTTTCTACTTTTTCATCTAAGCTATGCTGTTTCGATTTCGCAATACCAAACCATGCCGGATTATTGAAATAGCCGCTATTTACAAGTAATCCTTGTAGTACGCGAGAACCCCAAACCGCTGTTAGGAAGCTTAGTAAAATACTTATAATTAATGTCGTTGCAAACCCTTTAACAGAGCTTGTCCCGAATTGGAATAATACAGCTGCTGCTAATAAAGTAGTTAGCTGTGCATCGACAATTGCTGATAAAGACTGCTTAGAACCAATCTGGAATGCTTGTTTAACCGAATAGCCGACACGTAACTCTTCACGTATACGTTCTGCGGCAAGAATATTAGCGTCTACTGCCATCCCTATACCAAGCACGATAGCTGCGATACCTGGAAGTGTTAACACCGCATTAATCCAGTCAAATACAACTAGAACTAGGAAGGTGAAAACAGCTAGTGTAATAATGGAAATAAAGCCAGGTAAGCGATAGTAGAATAGCATAAATAAGAAAATTATTACTACGCCCACAACGCCAGCGAAAACCGTACTTTTCAATGCATCGTCACCGAATTGTGCACCAACTGAAGTAGAATAAATTTCATTAAGCTTAACAGGAAGTGCCCCAGCATTTAAAATACCAGATAAATTTTTCGTTTCTTCAACTGTGAAATTACCACTGATCATTACATCTGTTGTATCTAATCGTTGGTTAACTGTTGCTGCAGATGCATAGCGAGGCTTCGCTTTTTGTGATTCAGCTTTATATGAATCAACACCTTCTTCAAAGTCTAACCATACAACGAGTAAATTTTGACCTGCTGGTTTAGCAGCAATTTTACTTGTGATATCAGCAAATTTTTTCGCATCCTTTAATTTTAGTGAAACAATTGGACGGTTTTGCTGGTCAAAAGAATCTTTAGCGCCACCTGGTTTTAAGTCGTCACCATCTAACAGTAAATTGTCATCAACATCACGGAATGATAAATTCGCAGACGTAGATAATAATTTACGTGCTGATTCTTGATCTTCAACACCTGCTAATTGCACACGAATACGATTTTCACCTTCAATTTCAATGCTTGGCTCACTTACACCAATTTCATTAATACGTTTATCGAGTGCCTTTGCAGTTGCAGAAACAACTTCAGGTGTAATTTTCTGTCCTTCTTTTAATTGATTCACCTCATAAAGAACCTCAAACCCGCCCTGTAAGTCAAGGCCTAGTTTAATGTCCTTTAAGACGCCGCTTACAGTCGTACCGATGGTTGCAGCAAAAATAACCATTATTAGTACGAATGCAACTATACGACTTTTTAGTTTCATTTATAAATCCTCCTCGAATTGGTGTAAGGAAACCCCTTACACTACAAACAAGTATTACTAGCAAGTCCTTTTGAAACGTTTATTCCTCCTTTTCCTTTAGAATAATGTTGCCTGTGCTTCAAAAAGGTTGCTCTACTTATTTCAATCGTTCATAACGCGCAAATTGATGAATAGGTATAGTCCTCCAAATTCAGAAAAGAATTTTAAGGAGGTTTTTGAATAAATATACTTATACAAATAAAAAAAGCGCAACACACTCATTATGAAACACGTTGCGCTTGGTGTCAATTCAACACTTTTAGTATTCTTTTATTATTTGACAAATTTCACATATTCTTCTTAAGTTTTAACCGGACCAAGTAGCATTTTTAACTCTTCCGTATTTAATTCTGTAAACCAATCATTACTTTGTAAAAATTCTACTTGATTAAATGATACGATATCGGATGGCGATACGGCAAAAATAGTTGCGATAATTTCATGTAAATGTAATTGCTCAATATTTTTTTTACGCCATTTCTTCTCTACACAATAGCGCCATAGTTCTTCGGCTGTAATCGCATCGTATTGATAATGTTTAAACTCTTCCATCTTACTATCAATTGCAGGACGAATTTTTTCAAATAGTTGCTCATGCTGCATACTCATTTTGAATCATCTCCAATCAAAGTTGTATCGTAAGACATGTTTGCATACAAATAGTGTAAATGAATTTTTGTGGCTTGAGAAGGGACGGATGGCATGAGTTCTTTTGTACGGGGTACACTATTTTTAATGTTTGTGATTTTTTTATCTAAACTTTTTGGCTTCTTTTATAGAATGCAATTTATGCGTATCGCTGGTGAAGAGGCAGTCGGCATTTATATGACCGTCTATCCGGCGTTCATTTTCTTCATCTCACTCATTCAACTTGGACTACCTATTGCTGTGGCAAAAATTGTAGCAGAGTTACTAGCAAAAAACAAACGCGAAGACATCTATGGTGTTATGCGTACAGCTATTCTTTGGTCATTTATTGGAATGATCATCTTTATGCCGATTGTTGCACTTACTATACCATATATCTCGACTACGCTTTTACATAATGAACAAACAACAATTACGCTCTGGATTGCACTCTTTGCTGTACCAGTGTCAGTTGGTTCTGGATTATTGCGCGCTTATTTACAGGGTATTGCGAAAATTACACCGACAGCTTGGGCTCAAATGATTGAACAAATTATCCGCATTAGCTTTATCACATTTACGCTACCCTTTGTAGCTGCCTATGATAACGCTGCCGTAACCGCAGCCTCTGCAATGGGTATTACACTTTTAGCTGAAGTCGTTGCATTCTTGTATTTGTGGATGCATTATATTGTCTCAAAGAAAAAATTATTGACACGAAAAAGCAAAATCGAGGCATATCCGTCCTCTCCGATGTTACGGATTGCTCTTCCTTCTGCTGGAAGCAAGCTGTTTGGATCTTTTACTTGGTTTTTAGAGCCAATCATTTTTTTAAAGGCTTTAACAATGGCTGGATTAACAGCCTCCGCAGCAACAATTTTATATGGGGTTATTTCGGGTGTACTAGTCCCGCTATTATTATTCCCGGCTTTTGTATCAGCCGCTCTTTCAATCGTTCTTATACCGGCTGTTAGTGACGCCGTTGCACGTCAGCATATACCGCTCTTACAGGAACGTATTTCTGTCTCATTACGGCTATCATCCTTAGTGGGCTGCGTTGCCGCTACTTACTTTTTTGTTCATGGGGACGACTTAGCTATGAAGCTCTTTCACTTACAAGAAAATCGAGGGTATGTGAAAATATTAGCCCCTATTTTTTATTTTTATTATATACAAAGCCCATTGCACTCTATATTACAAGCAATCGGTGAAGCTCGTGCAGCCATGATGAACTCTATATACGGTGGTCTTGGTAAGCTCTTTGTCATGTTCGTCCTTGCTTCTCAGCCCGGTATACAGGAAAAAGGTGCCGTTGTAGCAATTGGTTTCGGCGTGTTATTAACCTCATTCTTGCATATTGCAACAGTCAGACAGCGTAAAAATTTGCGTGCTGGATTTAGAATGTTTGTCGTTCCTTATGGTTGCTTTATTGCTGTTTGTGTTTCTCAGTATTTCCTGATGCAAGTTATGCCATTGCCCTTTGTTTTAAGTAGCTGTGTAACCTTATTTTTACTCTTTACTTTCTTACTATTTTCCAACCAGTTACGCATCACTGATTTGCGCTACCTTCGTAAGCTTGCTAAGAAAGTTTAAGATTCTTTCAGCTGAATATGAAGCCGATCTTCCTCCCAAACACAAAAAAATACGGTGTTACTATCTGTAATATTATTTTTAGCAAGCTCTGCCATTAACCAATCAGTATCTTTATGCAAGACCTTTAAATGCCTATCTTGAATATCACCATCTATAATCAGTGGGTAAACAAATGCTTTTTCATCTTTTTGGTATACGGACAGATTGCCAGAAGGCTCTAAATAGGCATAAGCAATATCTGTAACGGACGCATTCCCGTTTTCACGTAATTGTTGACACAAATCATCTAAATTATAGCGTTGCTTGCGCATTTCATTTTCTAAAATAACACCATCTCTTATAAGTAAGACTGGATCACCATCAACTAGGTCACGAAATTTTTTATTTTTAAGTGAAATATAGGCAGTTATTATTTGTATGAAAAACAAAATGATAATTGGTAAAATCACTTTAAATAAAGGACTTTTGAAATCATCGAGTGCAAATGCTGCAACCTCAGCCATTAAAATGGATACGACTAAATCGATTACAGACAATTCGCCGACCTCTCGTTTACCCATTAAACGAAAAATTATTAGGATAAACACATATAAAAAGATTGTTCTAAAAATAATCGTTAAATATTCTCCCATACAGGCACCCCCATCATATACTAAGGTGACCGTGTAAGTTACTTTTTATACAAAAAAAAGCCTTGTCAAACGGATTATTACATTTTGACAAAGCTATTTATATGAGCAAGGCGTTGTCCATTATAGTTGGACAACGCCTTTGCAGAAAAAATTTAGTCATTAACAATACGTCCGATTGCCTGACGATCAAATTTCACGCGCACATTATCTGCGATTTTTAATGTCACAGCTGTGTCCTCAATTGAGTCAATTTCACCATGTAAGCCACCGATTGTAATAACTTTATCTCCACGTTGCAAATTACCTTGCATATTTTGTGTTTCCTGCTGTCTCTTTTTAGCAGGGCGGATTAAAATAAACCACATTGCAACGAACATTAATAATATTGGTGCGAATCCTAATAGTTGTTCCATCATTCTTGCCCCCTTTCCAATTCTTATTTAGTATAGACTATTCCACCATAAAAAAGCGATGGACAAGCCCAAAATTTTTCTGTATTACTAATATTTTTTCTAAGAATGACAATGTTTTGCTAGAAATATTCTCATTTCACACAAATTTACATGATATTTTTACTAAATATTAGAAGTTCTTTGCATTCGGTCCGTTAAAGCCGTATTTCTCGAAAAATTCTTCTCTGAAATCACCAAGACGGTCCTGGCGAATTGCTTCACGTACTTGTTCCATTAGCTTCAGTAGGAAATGTAAGTTGTGGTAAGTCGTTAAACGGATACCAAACGTTTCTTCCGTACGAATTAGATGGCGAATATAAGCGCGTGAATAATTTTTACATGTATAGCAATCACAGTTCGGATCAATTGGTCCGAAATCACGTGCATATTTTGCATTTTTAACAACTAAACGGCCTTCAGATGTCATTAATGTGCCATTACGGGCAATACGTGTTGGTAATACACAGTCAAACATATCAATGCCTCGAATAGCACCATCAATTAATGAGTCAGGTGACCCTACACCCATTAAATATCGCGGTTTATTCGCTGGCATTAATGGTGTTGTAAACTCTAATACACGGTTCATCACGTCTTTAGGTTCACCTACTGATAGTCCGCCAATTGCATAACCTGGGAAGTCTAACTCTACTAACGCTTCTGCAGAACGACGGCGTAAATCCTCGAATTCTCCCCCTTGAATGATACCGAATAGACCTTGATCTTCTGTTCGTTTATGAGCCTCTTTACAACGTTTAGCCCAACGTGTTGTACGGTCTACTGATTGCAGCATATAGTCATATGTCGCAGGATAAGGTGGACATTCATCAAAAGCCATCATAATATCCGAACCTAAATCATTTTGAATTTCCATCGCCTTTTCTGGACTTAAAAACAGTTTGTCCCCATTCAAATGATTACGGAAATGAACGCCTTCTTCTTCAATTTTGCGGAATTGACTAAGTGAGAACACTTGGAAACCACCTGAATCTGTTAAAATCGGGCGATCCCAGTTCATAAATTTATGCAAGCCTCCTGCTTCCTTCACAATATCATTACCTGGTCGAAGCCATAAATGATACGTATTTGACAGAATAATACCTGCATTCATTTCTTTTAATTCCTCAGGTGACATTGTTTTAACAGTTGCTTGTGTACCTACAGGCATAAATGCTGGTGTTTCAAAAGAGCCATGCGGTGTATGCACGATGCCAAGGCGCGCTCCTGTTTGTTTACAAGTATGAAGTAGCTCATAACGAATTGCTGGTTGTGTCATATTATAAAAAATTCCTCTCTTATCTAAAGTAAAAACAGTACTCCGATTTTTTCTTTATTCTCCTTTTGGACGAATAAACATAGCATCACCAAAGCTAAAGAAACGATATTTTTCTTCTACAGCTTGTTGATATGCACTTAAAATTGTTTCTCTTGTCGCAAGCGTACTTACAAGCATTACAAGGGTTGATTTTGGTAAATGGAAGTTTGTGATTAAACCATCTACAATCGTAAAATCATATCCTGGATAAATGAAAATAGACGTCCAACCTTGTTCCGCTCGCACTTCGCCTCCATATTTTGAGCCGATCGTTTCTAATGTACGCGTAGAGGTTGTACCTACAGCAATCACTTTCCCACCATTACTCTTTACCCGATTTATAATAGATGCAGTTTCTTCCGTTACACTATAAAATTCGGCATGCATTTCGTGATTTTCAATGGAATCTACACTTACAGGACGGAATGTTCCAAGCCCCACATGTAAAGTGATAAATACAACCTCGACCCCTTTTGCTTTTACTTGCTCTAGTAATTCTTCTGTAAAATGTAAGCCGGCTGTTGGTGCTGCAGCTGAGCCACGCTCTTTTGCATAAACAGTTTGGTAACGATCCTTGTCCGCTAATTTTTCACGAATATACGGAGGTAGTGGCATCTCACCAAGTTGCTCTAAAATTTCATAGAAAATCCCATTATATTTAAACTCAAATGTACGTCCACCATGATCAAGCTCACCTGTACAAATAGCTGTCAGTAAGCCATCTCCAAATGTTACAACTGTGCCAACTTTTACACGTTTAGCTGGTTTAACAAGTGTTTCCCATTCATCTGTACCTGCCATTTGCTTTAATAGCAGTACTTCTATATGAGCACCAGTTTCCTCTTTAACGCCCATTAAACGCGCTGGTAAGACTCTTGTATCATTTAACACAAGGCAGTCTCCAGCTTTTAGCTCATCTAATATATGAGCAAAATGATGATGCTCTACATTTTTTGAGCCTGGCGTCACTACCATTAAACGACTAGCTGTTCGGTCCACAAGTGGTGTTTGTGCAATAAGCTCTTCTGGCAATTCAAAATCAAAATCTTCTACACGCATGAAAATACTTCCTTCTTCTAGGTTTGTTGGGGATATTCATATCCAAAATGTTCGTAGGCTAAATGTGTTGCCACACGTCCACGTGGCGTCCGCTGGATTAAGCCAATTTGCATTAAATATGGCTCGTACACATCTTCAATCGTAACGCGTTCCTCGCCAATAGAAGCTGCCAGCGTATCTAAGCCTACAGGGCCTCCACGGAAGCGCTCAATCATATTGGTCACAAGTTTATGGTCAATATGGTCAAGCCCTCTAGGATCGACTTGTAATAGCTCAAGCGCTTGCTTAGCAAGTCCCTCCGTTATCATACCATCTCCGAGCACCTGTGCATAATCTCGTACTCGTTTCAGTAGGCGATTCGCAATACGGGGTGTACCACGCGAGCGTGTAGCCATTTCAAGTGCTGCTACTTGTTCGATCTCAACATCAAATAAATGCGCACTTCGTACGACAATTTCTGCCAGCGATGTATTATCATAATACTCCAATCGTAATAATACGCCAAAGCGATCCCTTAAAGGTGCTGATAATGCTCCTGCCCTTGTTGTTGCACCGACAAGTGTAAATGGTGGTAAATCAAGTCGAACAGACCGTGCTTCAGGGCCTTTACCAACGACAATATCTAAACAAAAATCCTCCATGGCAGGATAAAGCACTTCTTCAATTGCACGAGGCAGGCGATGGATTTCATCGATAAATAGTACATCTCCTGGCTCCAGTGAGCTTAAAATAGCTGCTAAATCTCCAGGACGTTCAATCGCAGGGCCGCTAGTCATGCGCACATTGACATTCATTTCATTAGCAATAACAGCCGCTAATGTAGTTTTACCAAGTCCAGGCGGTCCATATAACAGCACATGATCTAAACTTTCCTGACGAAGCTTTGCCGCTTCAATGAAAATTTGTAAATTTTCCTTTACTTTATGCTGACCAATGTATTGGGCTAATCTTTGTGGACGCAAAGATAATTCAAACTGTTCATCATAGCTACCTGCTTCACTAGCCATCATACGTTCAGACATGTACTTCCCCCCCTTTCACTATTTTAACTTTAATAGCAATTGTAAAGCTTGCTTCATAAATGCATCTGTTGTTTCAAGCTTGTCGTTTTCTTCAAGCTGTGGACGAATTTTTTCTAATTCTTTTTCAGAATAACCAAGTGCCATTAAGGCAAGAATCGCTTCTTCAAGCTCATGTTTAAATGGATTTACACCAAATAACGGTAGCTCATCTTCTGTACTAGGTAACTCTATAGTCTCCAATAACCCGCCAAGTTTACCTTTTAAATCTAAAATCATTTGACGTGCCGTTTTCTTACCCACACCTGGAAATTTTACTAAAAACGATTCATCCTCACGCTCAATTGCACTTATAACTTGTTGTGGGTTCCCAGTAGCTAAAATTGCAAGCGCACCCTTTGGTCCAATTCCTGACACTAAAATAAGTTTACGGAATAGCTCTCGTTGGTCTAAATTCGGAAAGCCATATAACACTTGTGCATCCTCACGTACATGCAAGTGAACAAAAATTTGTTGTTCAAGGGGTGATGTCCTAAACGCAAATGGATTTGGTGTATTCAGCTGCCAGCCAATCCCTTGCTGTTCAAGGACGATATACTCAGGAGTTACACGCTTTACTTGTCCTTTTAAATAATCATACATTCTATATTCCCTCACAATCATCGTCTTCGATTATAGCATATTACGAACGAATGCTCGACTATAAGAAATAACACAACTCGTCGTCCACATACAAAAATGACCGCCAAAAGACGGTCATTTCTTTATCATTTTATCAATATCGTACCACAGTTTTGGCCAATATGTGAGAGCTCTTTTTGTAAATGGCACTAAATAATCTAAAAATATCATCTGTTGATCTAATGGCAAATCTACTGCAAAAAGCCATTCACGTAATAGCTCATTTGGATATTTTAAACGATGTAGTTTTCTTTTATCTAATCTTTTCAGCTCTGGTAGCTCGGCAAATATTTTACCAAGGTCATAATCAACAGCCGGCAATACTCGATGCAACCATAAGATGTATTCATCATCCGCTTCCCCAAGGTGAGCCAAATCAAAATCTATTAAACGTAAATGCCCATCTGAGCACCATAAAAAATTATGATGTACGACATCGCCATGTAAAAGCGTTATTTCTTTTTCAGGTAGGTCTTCCAGTGCGATTAGCTGTAACGATTTTTCACTATAATGTGAAATTTGATTAATTTCTTCTTTTGTTAAAAATGCACGAAATTCATTCCGTCTGCTTTTAAAGCGCATATGACGCATTTGCCATTTTAAAAGCTGTGAATAGGTGTGCAAACCTGGAACTCGCTGCCAAGCAATTTTTTTATGTGTATCATGTAATGTATTTAATAGTTTGAGTGATTCCTTTCGATCCTTTTTATGTGCAAAATTAGCACTATGACTGCCTTCTTGCCAATCTTGCACGATTAAATACTCATCATCACTTTTCATTAAAGGTAAAATCAGCGAGGGTTCCAGATGGCCAAGCTGTCTATGAATAGCCCTTACCTTTTCTGCTATTTCTATCTGTTTTGCTCGTTTCACAAAATAAATATTGGATTGATATTTATACTTCCAAATATTCGGCTTTACTTCTTCAATTATATACGCTTTTTCACCATCGATAAGGCGTCATCCCGCCTGGGTAAAAGTGCGGTGACATCCATGGTCCTACCGAATGTTGCATATGGGAATGTGGCATATGGCAATGTGATGGACACGGCGGTGGGCATGGTGGCGGACAGAAACATTGGTCCATTTGCCAAGTCGGCATCATGACTGGCTGTGCATGACAACCACATGGCTGTTCCATTTCCGGCATCATTTCCGGCATAGGTTGAAATTCTGGATTCATAGGGAAGAATGGAGATGTACTAGATTCTAAAAACTCCTCCGCCCCAGCAACTTTTTCACATCCCATATCACATGTTGGTTGTTCTGGCATCGTATACGCCTCAACTTGCGGTTCCATAGGCATCGGCATTGGCATTGGCATCGGCCAATACATATGATGATGTACTGGCTGATGGCAGCTAGCACAATGTGGTACTGCCGGCATTTGTGGCATGATAAAAATCGGTTGCGGCATTGGTGCTGGTGGTGGCGCCTCCGGTTGGGCTACAGGCTGTGGTTGTGGTTGAATTTGAATTGGAGATACAGTTTGCTCTACACTTGGCATGACAACGTTTTGATTCCAGCTAAGCTCAACAGGCGCTGGCTGAGGCATCGGCATCGGCATTGGATAAGGAATTGGAATCATCTGTGGTTCTGGCATTGGTGGTGGTGGTACAATAATTGGTGGCGGCATCGGTCTCTGTACCTCTTTTTCTTTAACATGCCTTGTAGGTGACTCCTTGTGCATATGTTCTTTATGCATGTGTTCCTTGTGGCCCTCTCTGTGGCCTTCTCTATGCCCTTCTCTATGTCCTTCTCTATGTCCTTCTCTATGCCCTTCTCTATGCATTCCCCAATCTGTTTCTCGATGATGTTCTCTATGTGGTTCTCTATGCGGTTCTTTGTTTATTTTTTCAGGTAGGATAATTTCCATGCCCGGTACAATATAATCCGGATTAGCAAGATGGGCATTAAGCCGCTTTAAATCTTCAAACGAAACTCCGTACTCTTTCGCTATCTTCCACAACGTGTCTCCCTTTTGGACAATATGAATACGCAATTTTTTCCTCCCTTCCTCTCTTCGTATCATATGTTCAATGTTTCATTTGGATACAAAAATTTCACGCAGTTGGAAATGCTTCATGGTACACTAGGTTTTAAGGAAAACTGCTTCCTTTATTACTCGCAGAGGTGATCTCTTATGAAAAAAATGTTAGGCGAAGAACGCCGACTGCAACTCCTAGCGCAATTAAAACAAAGCACAGCACCTATTACAGGGACGGACCTAGCTAAATTCGCTAATGTTTCCAGACAAGTCATTGTCAATGATATGACATTGTTAAAGGCTAGAAATGAACCTATTATCGCAACTAGCCAAGGATATCTCTATATGCACCAGGAACAATTACATCATGCTGTTGAACGCACAATTCCTTGCTTCCACACTGCAGAGGATGCAGAAGACGAACTTATAACAATCGTTGATTGCGGTGGTACAGTAAAAAATGTGATTGTTGAACATCCAATTTACGGGGACATCACCGCATCGATTATGATTTCTAACCGTCATGAGGTAAAAAAATTTATTCAGCGTGTCAACGAAACACAAGCAAGTTATTTATCTGATCTAACAGGTGGTACACATCTCCATGTTATTTCTGCTCCTTCTGTTGAAATTTTAGATTTAATTGAGCTTACTTTAGAAAAAAAAGGTTATTTAGTTGTAGATCAATAACGTGTAAAACCAAATATTTCATGTAGCTGCTAGCCCTTCACGGGGACTAGCAGTTTTCTATTTATATGAATTCAAATGATTTACTATCAAGTGTATTAATTCGAAGAGGCTGATTCCGCTACGTGCTACTCGCATAATTCCTTTGAAGATAGTCTTCTACAGCCGCAAATTTTAACCCTTTCGAAAAGACTCTACATGAAGTCGCTTCTTGTAATCCTTCACGACTACCTGCCTCATATTGCATCTACCATATAGTAAAAATTGATAATCTAATGAAAATCTTTCTCACAATTCGTTGATAGAATAGCGATCTTCTTCGAACAATTGAAGGATATGTAGTTTAACTCGAATGGATGTTTGCTTCGCCCCATAAAAATGCTCCCCTTAGATAAACAGATTTTATTTTTTAATCTGTCTACCTAATAGGGAGCATATCAAATTAAGCGTCTGGTCTTTACTTTTTAACAAAATAATTCTTCCATCGATGATTCCTAGTAACAACCTTTCCTTAACACATAATTTTTTTATGTTATGGTCAAGAATCCTCTTTCGACTTTTTATACTCTATATAACTCCAAGAAATAGAAATGACTATTAACAAGGCTGCAAAAAGGGTAATAATAGTTTTGGAGTTTGAAGATATAGATAAGTTTGCTGTAACAGTACTTATAACGGCTGCCAGTATCGCTAAGTAATATGGTCTTAATACCATAAATTTGGCCCCCTTACAATGAATCAATCTTTTCAAGTGCTTGTAAGTACGTTAACTCTTGACTATTAATAGAGTCTAGAAATGATATAATAGTATCATTTGACAATTTTTTATTTTTCAAAAAAGCATAATCTTTTAATAGTGCAATATAGCCTGATATTATAGCTGTTGCTTGAGATGTACCACTGGTTTTTATTATTGTTTCTTTCAAATTGATTGTTGATATTTCATGACCTGGCGCATTAATAGTTGTTGCCTTAGAACCACTTGTTAAATCAAGTACATTTCCTGAAGCATCAATTGCCCCAACTGAAACTACTTCATCTAAGATTGCGGGATACATTAATTCTGTATTACCGTAATCTCCTGAGGATGCTACCACTGTAATCCCCTTATTAATTGCTGATTTTATCGCTTCTGTAATATCCTTATCCTCAAAATGACTAGCAATACTCAAGTTAATAATAGAGGCATCTTTTTGGATGGCCAATTCAATAGCATTCTTTATAATTGTTGGTGAAACTGAATTGTCATCATTCATCACTTTAATCGCCATTATTTGTGCTTCAGGACTTATACCTTCTATATTTTCACTAATACCTTTAATTATAGAATACATCATAGTGCCATGACCATTTGTATCTTCAATATCTTCATCTACTAACGATTCTTCAAATTTTAAATTTCCACTGTATATAGAATTTAGACCCGTGTCAATAATAGCGATTGTTTGTGATTTACCTTTAGAGATTTTATGAAGTTTTTCATAATCTAAAGATTGTAACTCCCAGGGTGTATCATCTTCACTATCTTTTCCGTAATCACCTAAAAAAACACTATAAATCGCAAATGACATTCCAGAAAATACTAAAATAATCCATATTACTTTAGAGGAAAATTTTTTCAATTAAAGCACCTACTATAGATTTCTTATTATTAAATTTAATATTGACTTACTGAGGCTCGACATCAAAAACTAATACCCAATACAAATCAATTCTAACCCCTCTATTTGTGTTTCCATTATGATATTCTACGATAAATTATCGTTCCTGCCTTTTACTTTCATTTTTAGTTTAAATTCTATTTTGGGACAGCGACTTCTTGTTGAAAAACTACATGTCAATGCATTTCAAAAATGAATACTATAGCACTTTTCATAATATCGTATATCGCACAAAAAACATTGCAGAAGAGCCGTGCTTTATTTAATATCTTAATTTCATCCACATTACTTGGATAGCTTCAGAGTTAGAGAAATCTTTTTCGTTGTGAAGGTGTTGGCAATAAACATTTTTCTTTTCGCCCAAAAAGACGATATCTATTTTTAGCAAATAGTCGATACATTTTATTTCGCATAGCTGGAGGAATAAGGATGAAAATATAGCAGACAGGCCAAATACTATCTAACCTCTTACAGATTTTAAGTGCTGCTGTGGATTCAAAATATACCTTTCCATGCTCAATTAATATGACACTATCAATATTTTCTGGTACTTCGTATTGTGCAAGTAATGCCTGCCCACTATCACTTTGGATGGACGCAAATTGAAAATATGCTGCCTGATCATATTTGATAATAAATTGCACACTACGATCACAGAAATTGCACACCCCGTCAAACAAAATAATGCCGCCCACAATGATTCCTCCTAGCCACTTATATTACTCATCCGACGTTAGATAAGTAAAGTATGTACCAAGCGACTTCACCTTGCAACCAAGAGCAGCTAGTTCCTCCATAGCCCCACGCATCATAGGCTCCTTTTCATCTGCCAATACATCAATCATAAAGAAATAATCGCCTAAGCCCGTTTTTAAAGGTCGTGATTCGATTTTACTTAAATTGAGCTGTCGCCATGCAAATACTGATAACACTTGATGTAATGCCCCTGAACGATCCGTTGGCAGTGTAATCATGAATGTAGTCTTTGCCTGTCCTTCTGATAATTCTTGCGGCAATCGTCTATTTTGCTTAGATAATACGAAGAAGCGTGTATGGTTAAAATGGAAATCATGAATATTAGGTTGAACGATTTCTAAGCCATATTTATCGGCTGCCGCTGCATTTCCAACCGCAGCAATGCACTCGTTTGGATTTTCAGATACAAATTTAGCAGCTGCTGCTGTTGATGTCGTTTGATGTAACGGAGCATGGCTGAAACGATAAAATAAGTATTTATGACATTGAGCTAGCGCATGTGGATGTGAATAAACACCTGTAATCGATTCCCACTTCTCCTTTTGCGCTTTATTGACCATTAAATGCTGTTGTATTTTTAACAGAAGCTCACCTGTCACATATAGGGTCGCCTCATGAAATAAATAATCGAGCGTTAACGATACAGAGCCTTCTAAAGCATTTTCCAGTGGTACAACTGCTAGATCTACCTTTCCCTCTGCTACTGCCTCAATACATTCTGGTATTGTAGAACAAGGGACAAGCCACTCGTTCGGAAAGGTTGCCTTTGTTGCTAAGTATGTAAATGATGCCTCCGGTCCTAAATATCCAATTCGTTTTTCCCATTGTTGCTCTGTCATTACTTTACCTCCTTCACTACAACTTGTAGCTTTTTATTTTATATTAAAATTCCAAGTGTGTTTATTAACCATTTTTATCCACCCTAACTCTAATCAACTTATACACATGACAACGTTCTAACAAATGGTATCCTTAAATTTCACTAATGGAAAGATTCAGAATTCTCAACCCATGAAAATCACTTTGAATTGCATTCCTTCTCTTCGGTTATAGAATAAGGAGCTGTCCCATGAAGCGATATCATACCACTACATAGGACTGCTCCTTTTGAGCTATTTACATTCTATTTAAAATTCAAGCTTGCTTTTAGTCATTACAATGCACCAGAACTAATTACTTCTGCTGACTCGACAAAATCTAAACGTTTGAGTTGCTGTATTAAATCATCAAGTTCACATGTCATACTAGTGACATCTAATGACAATGTAACATTAGCACGTCCTTGAATCGGTATTGTTTGATGGATAGTCAGTATATTGCAATGCGTATTTGTTACTGTTTCTAAAAGCTTTGCAAGTGTTCCTTTACGGTCCTGAAGCTGTAAAAAGACTGTTAAAATGCGTTCCTGCACAATTGAATGAAAAGGAAATACAGCATCACGATATTTGTAAAACGCACTACGCGATAAATCCACCTGCTTTACCGCATCCCAAATGGAAGATACCGAACCACTTGAAAGTAAGTGTTTCGCCTCCAAAGTTTTTTGCATAGCATCCGTTAAAACATCTTCACGAACTAAATAATATCGCTGATTCGCAACATTCTTCATACGCTTCCCCCTAAAACTCTTGTCTTAATCGACAAATTCAAATTCAAACTCTTGCAGACGAACTGTATCGCCATCTTGAGCTCCATGTTCGCGTAGAGCCTCATCCACACCCATTGCACGTAATTGACGAGCAAATCGACGAATACCATCTTCACGGCTAAAGTCAGTCATTTTAAATAGGCGTTCAATTGCGTAACCACTAATAATAAATGCACCATCATCATCACGAGTAATGACGAAATCTTCACCTTTTGCTTCATGTTTGTACATGACTGTTGCTTCGGATTGCTCCTCTATATCATCATATAGTGGGAATTCAGGTGTTACTTCAAGTAAATCAGCTATAGCAAATAGTAATTCTTTTAAACCTTGACGTGAAACAGCTGATATCGGGAAAATTTGAATATCTTCTCCCACTTTTTTGCGGAATTCCTCTAAGTTTTCTTCTGCATCAGGCATATCCATTTTATTGGCAACAACAATTTGTGGACGCTCTGTTAAACGAAGATTATATTGCTTTAACTCTTCATTAATCGTTAAATAATCCTCGTACGGATCGCGGCCTTCCATTCCTGACATATCAATAACATGGACAATAACACGCGTACGTTCAATATGTCGTAAAAACTGATGACCTAATCCTACCCCTTGGTGTGCCCCTTCAATAAGACCAGGTAAATCTGCCATCGCAAAGCTTCGATGATCATCTGTTTCAATCATTCCTAAATTAGGGACAATTGTTGTAAAGTGATAGGCGCCAATTTTTGGCTTCGCAGCAGAAACAACAGATAAAAGTGTTGATTTACCAACACTTGGGAAACCTACTAGTCCTACATCTGCTAAAACTTTCAACTCTAATATAACATTTAATTCTTGTCCTGGCTCACCTTTTTCAGAAAGCTCTGGCGCTGGATTTGCTGGTGTTGCGAAGCGAGAATTTCCTCGTCCACCACGGCCAGCTTTTGCGATAATCGCTTGTTGGCCATGCTCGACTAAATCGGCTATAACAGCACCTGTTTCTTCGTTCATTACGACTGTGCCTGGTGGTACTTTAACGATTAAATCGTCTGCGCGTTTACCATGCATTCCTTTACTCATACCATGCTCACCACGGTCAGCCTTGAAATGACGTTTGTAGCGGAAATCCATTAATGTTCGTAAGCCCTCTTCCACTTCAAACACTACGTTACCACCATGTCCACCATCACCACCAGCTGGACCACCATTCGGTACATATTTTTCTCGGCGGAAGGCAACCATTCCATCTCCACCGTCGCCACCTTTAACATAAATCTTTACGTGATCGACAAACATTTAGTTCACTCCCTATTTGCATTCATGACATATTGCCAGCGCGTCTTCGTCTGTTCAATTGTTCGAATGTCTAATTGTTTCAAACCTTTTTCGGTGAATGCATCAGCACTCCATAGACCATTTAACGTGAATGTCACGGCAAATGTATGATCGTCAACACGTACATCGAGCCCTAAACTCTGCTCTGTAAATGGATCTAATGTATCATAAACATGCATAACTGTTTTGTTTAAATAGTCTACAACTTCCGTATCAATAGTATTTGTGACAGATTTTTTGATCTCACCACTTATCTTCATCGGTAATGAAGGATAGCGCCAGCCAGCTGTTTGCAGCCATTCTATTGTTTTCGGTAATTGTAGACGATTAAGGATAGAAAGCACTTGCATTTGCTCTGAATACTCTTGAATAAGTTTTTTTGATTCATCAATTCTACCTAAATCTAAATTCATGCGAATAAGCTGAAGCTGATTCACATAATCATGATTTGCAAAACGTAATACCTCACTAATGGTTAGTGATTGATTGTTCATCCCATTCACTCCAATAAAGTTATCTTTACTAGTATAACAAGTTTTGCTGTATTTTTCCCTTAATTCTTCAATCAATTATGCCTCGGCAAAATTGCGCCACGAATCGGCTTTATGCTTAGGCCCGCAAATGTTTTTTTGTGCGAAAGCGCAGTGCTAACGTAGCGGCAGCAATCGATATTTTTTTGTTGTTGCTTTCACACAGATAAAAATCGTGTTGTTTTCGCTACAGAAAACAATTGCTGTAAGAAGTTGAAATTTAGCCAAAAAAAGGACTGCAATAAATGCAGTCCTCCGCTTTATGTTATCTTATAAAAGATTAAGCTTCTTGTGTTGCTGGGTATACAGATACTTGTTTGCGATCGCGACCTAAGCGTTCGAATTTTACAACGCCGTCAACTTTAGCAAATAGTGTATCGTCACCACCGCGACCTACGTTTGTACCTGGGTAAATTTTTGTACCGCGTTGACGGTAAAGAATTGAACCACCAGTTACGAATTGGCCATCAGCACGTTTAGCACCAAGTCGTTTTGACTCAGAGTCACGTCCGTTTTTAGTAGAACCTACACCTTTTTTAGATGCGAAAAGTTGAAGGTCTAATGCTAATAATAATTTCATCGTGTTCCACCTCCTACTTGGTTGTAGTTGATTTGGATGTATTGTCCGTAATTTTGCACCATTGAATACACTTGGGCAGTCATTACTTGGACAATTAACTGTAGTTTTGCATCAATCTCAGGCTCTATATCTGTTGGTAGACCTACCTTAAGATAGCCTCCGCCTTCAGCAGCTTGTTCGACTTCTGGCTGTAATTGTAATAATGCATAAATAGCATTCACCGTACCAATGGCAATGGTAGATGCTCCTGCACATACTAAATCCTTACCAGATTCATCGTATTCAGCATGTCCTGAAAATTCGAATGCTGACACATGTCTATTTTCATCGTGATGAATCGTAACTTGTATCATTCGCTACACCTCACAATTAAGCGTTGATAGTTTCAACAACTAATTTTGTGTAAGGTTGACGGTGACCTTGTTTACGACGGTAGTTCTTTTTAGCTTTCAATTTGAAAACAACGATTTTTTTCGCACGGCCTTCTTTCACAACTTTAGCTGTTACAGTAGCGCCTTCTACGAATGGAGCTCCAACTTTAACGTTTTCGCCACCTACGAATAAAACTTTATCAAAAGTTACAACCTCGTCAGCTTCTACACCTAATTTTTCAACATAGATTTCTTGACCAGCTTCTACTTTGATTTGTTTACCACCAGTTTCAATAATTGCGTACATTTTACTGCACCTCCTCATAGACTCAGACTCGCCTGCTTATAAAGGTGATCATACGATACTTAAACCTTTCCAGTGCGGTTGTAGTAGCACAGGTGCTACAAACAATAACATTAAAATATTACCACACGAATTATTTTAAGTCAATCTATTCATTACATATTTCTCAAATGCTAAACGATATTTTCGATAATTCCATTCCTTTAACACTTGAAGCCATATAAATAAACATAAAATTGCTAAAAAAATAGATTGTGGCAGGTAACATAAAGTTATCATGAATAGTATAAAGGCAATTATAAGAGAAAGCCAGTAGTAATATTCAAACGCACGAGCACTTGGATAAACTAAAAATAAGCTCGCTAAAAATACTCTGCCACCATCCAACGGAATGATCGGTAAAACATTGATTGCTAATAGCACAAATTGCACATTAATTAGCTTAGTAGCAAGTAGTTCTGGCATAAAAAAAGCGAGGCCAATCCCTAATATTGTAGCGATTGGTCCCCCTAAGGCAATCCAAAGGAGTGACGTTGCAGGCACAACCGCTGGATTTTCAAATTCTATTTCCCCTCCGTAAGGTGTAATAATACATGATTTCACCTTAACACCACAAAGCATTGCCGTTAACAAATGACCCGCCTCATGCCACAATAACGAAAATAAAATAATGGCGTAATAAGCAATTTGGCCAGTAAAAATCATGAAAAATACGAGAGGAATACATAGAAGATGAAGTTTAATTTTCATTGGACGCCGCTGTTTCAAGCCACTGTACAATCTGCTCTAGACTATATTGTGTCTTATCTTTTTCAATCGAGATATAGAGTTGTCCCGCCTCTTTCATGCCGATTAAATCGTTTGCCTGCACAGTTGTATATGGAAGTTGAGCTAAACTATCCAGCATACCATAGGATACAGTTGTCCCATCATCGTAGTTTACCGTCATTGTTTTTCCAGTATATTTTGTATGACCGGTAAAAACAACAAGACCATTCTTTCCAGCATAAACCGGTAGGCCCATGTCATATTGCAATAAAAAACCTTCCTTAAAAACTTGCGCATTGGCAAAAGATAATAGTTCAGTTTGCCCAACATCACTCGATACCAAAATTGTTGTATCCTCTTTATTTAACCAGCTTTGTCCGAGCTCACTTAAATAGGCTAAATCTGCTGATGTTGTAACAAGTTTTCGCACTGGTGTTTCCAGCACACCTTGATCCTCTAAACGTATGACAAGCATAATCGTAGCCACAAGCAGGATTGTGACCAACCATTTCCATTTTTTAAACAAGCCCTCATCCTTTTTTCACACTATATGAGATTGCATGTCCATTCATGCACAAGAAAAAAACCTTCTCGTACAAATGCACGAAAAGGTTAATGATTATCTTGAAAATAACGATTTTAGCTTTGAAAATACACCCTTATGTTCATTTTCAATTGCCATAAGAGGCACAGACTCGCCAAGTATTCTACGGGCAATATTACGATAACCTAGAGATGCTTTATTCGTAGGATCCATTACTACTGGTTCACCTTTATTGGATGATGAAATAACTTCTTCGTTATCTACGATGATCCCTAATAAATCGATAGATAAATGTGTTGTAATTTCATTAACATCCAAAGTATCACCGCTTTTCATCATATGCTGACGAATACGGTTAATAATTAGTTTAGGTGCAGTAATGTCTTCCTGTTCCAGCAAGCCAATAATTCGATCTGCATCACGCACAGCAGAGATTTCTGGTGTTGTTACAACAATTGCATGGTCTGCACCAGCAACAGCATTTCGATAGCCTTGTTCTATGCCCGCTGGACAGTCTATTAAAACATAATCATAATCTCTTTTTAATTCTTCTACTAAGCTCTTCATTTGCTCGGGTTTAACAGCATTTTTATCTGTCGTTTGAGCAGCAGGCAATAAAAATAGTTTCTCATCTACACGTTTATCTTTTATTAACGCTTGATGAATCTTACAACGTCCCTCAACAACGTCTACTAAATCATAAATAATTCGATTCTCAAGACCTAAAATTACGTCCAAATTACGTAGGCCAATATCAGTATCCACTAAACATATTTTTTTACCTTGTAGTGCCAATGCAGTCCCAAGGTTAGCCGTTGTCGTTGTTTTTCCGACACCGCCTTTACCTGAAGTTATGACGATCGCTTCTCCCACACTAGCTACCTCCCTTAGACACATTTAAAAATGGTCGAATATTTTTTAACGCGTGAATTTGATCGTACGTAATGCGCCCGTCATAGTCAATAAATGCACAAGTCATCTCTTCATGTTTAATTGCTTTTACATGCTCGTCCGACATTGCCTGAACCTGATCAGCGATCATGATATGTGTAGCCTCAAAACAAGATGCTGCAATGATTGCTTCCTTATTACCATGAACACCAGCATGCGCTATCCCCTTGAGTTTCCCTAGGATATACACATTGCCACCCGCTTCTACACGTCCGTTCGGATTGACATTCCCTACGATAATAATATCTCCCGGTGAACGCAGAACTTGACCCGATCTGACCACACCAAAATATGTATCTTGTTGACTTTCAATCCTTTTCTGGTTGCTCTCATGGACAGTCAGTACTTCACTTTGCACCTTAGAAACGATTAGTTGCTCTGTTTCCTGAACAATTTTGATAAGCTCTTTGATTTGTTCTTCAGAACAGTATCGATAGCCCAAATATAATTGTACATCTACTTTACTATCGATACCGCTTTCTGAAACTTTCTTTTTAAGCTCTTCTACTAAATCGACATACGCACATTGATCATCTAAATGAAGAACAAAACCATCCTTTGTTCCCTTCATATTAACTAACTGTTTTTTCATGAATGCCTCACCCCACGTTGCTCTTTGTTAAGAAACTTCACGTGCTCTCTGTAAGACACGCGCATTAATTAAATACTTGAAGGCCCAACCAAGAATCATTAAAAATAGTGCATTAGCAATGATCGTCGGCAGCAGTCGTGAACGTAAGAAATCCGATAATGGAATCGTTGTAAAGTCGATAAGATAGAAGAATTGATAGAGTATAAATTCTAAAATTGCTACTAAAACAACTGAAATGGTCGTTGTCACAACTAAGTGCTGATGAATAACTTTCACAATTGACCCTGCTAGAAAACAAGTAAGCGGAAACAGTACTGAATATAATCCAATAATATCAATGTAAAACACATCATACAAGACACCAAAAAAAAGTCCATACATTACCGCACGCTGACGGCTGTAATAGATGGATATAAATATTAAATATAAGATTAAAAATCTTGGAACTAAATAAAAGATTTGTCCTTTCACTTCAATCGGTGAAAGCATAGCAAACTCTGGTTCCACTAAAAATAGTAAAACTGCCACAGAGGGGATGAGAAACCGAACCATCATTTCGCCTCCTCTTTACCCTTTTGTGGTGGATTTGTTAAATCCTCGTTGGATGTATTACCATCAGATCCATCTATCACAGTAGCGGAACGTTTAGCAATAACAACATAGTCTAAAATTGAGAAATCAGCAGATGGTTTTACATAGGCCAGTTTTGTTAAGCCAAAATCATCTGTACTTACTTCAGTTATTTCTCCGATTGGCACATTTTTAGGGAAAATACCGCCAAGTCCTGATGAAACTACTTGCTGACCTTTTTTAACTGTTAAACTTGAATCGATTCGCTTCATGATGAGTTCATTACGCTCTTTATCATAGCCCTCGATTAAACCGTATGCTTGTTTATCTCCTTGAACCATCGCAGAAACACGATAGTTTGGATTATTTGTATATAAAAGCTCTACCTCAGAGGTGAAAGGTGTCACTAAAGTAACTTTACCGACTAACCCTTTCGCTGTCATAACTGCCATATTTTTCTCTACACCGTGTGAAGATCCTTTATCTAAAATAATTTTTTCTTCCCACTGGTCAGGATTTCTAGCGATAACTGTGGCATGAATCGGATCATAGGCTTTTAAGCTTTCCGATTTGTCCATGAGATCCTTAAATTTCTTTATATCAGATTTCAAGTCCGATGCCTCAGCTTGTACAGCAGCAAATTCATCTAAGCGTGCTTTTAAACGTTTATTTTCTTCGTACGTGTTTAAGAGGGAATCAATACTATTAATAACACCAGTAATATAATTCGCCGGCTTCGCAACAATAGATTGTGCGACGCCGACAGTGTCTTTAATAATTTGCTCTGGTAAAGTTGCATTCGTCCGATCACGTAATGAGAAGCTAATCAATGCCACAAGAAAAACCATGCCCACGAGCAGCAGAATTAATTTCTTATTGAAAAAAAAGTGTGGCATTGCCTAAACCTCCTTACCCTTTAACTTGTTGTTGACGAATTAAATCAATATGTTCTAAAGCTTTACCTGTACCAATTGCTACACAGTCAAGTGGATCTTCTGCGATAAATACTGGCATATTAGTTTCTTGGCTAATAACTTTGTCTAAATTCGTTAATAGCGCTCCACCACCTGTTAATACAATTCCGCGTTCCATTACGTCTGCAGATAATTCCGGAGGTGTTTGTTCAAGAGTTTTTCGAACACCATCAATAATAGATGCTACCGCTTCACGTAAAGATTCAGAAATTTCCTGTGAAGAAATTTCGATTGTTTTAGGTAAACCTGTTAATAGGTCGCGTCCTCTAATTTCCATTTTTTCTTCTGGACCTTCAGCTAACGCTGTACCAATTTCCATTTTTACTGCTTCCGCAGTACGTTCACCAATTGTTAAGTTATATGATTTACGGATATACGAAATGATGGATTGGTCCATAGCATCCCCGCCCACACGCACGGATTCACTCGTTACAATACCACCTAATGAAATAACGGCAACCTCTGTTGTACCGCCACCGATATCAACGACCATTGACCCTGTTGGATCCCATACTGGTAAGTTCGAACCGATTGCAGCTGCAAATGGCTCTTCAATTGTAAATGCTTCTTTAGCACCTGCTTGACGAGCAGCATCGATAACCGCACGCTGTTCAACCGATGTAATACCATAAGGCACACAAATCATAACATTCGGTTTTTTCCAGTTACCACCAGAGTTTTTACAAGCTTCTTTTAAATAGTATTCTATCATCGCTGTAGTAATATCAAAATCAGCAATAACACCATCTTTCATAGGACGGATTGCTACGATTGAGCCAGGTGTACGACCAATCATATTTTTCGCATCATTACCAACTGCAACGATATCTCCAGTTTTTGTATTTTTTGCTACAACTGAAGGTTCACGTAAAACGATCCCCTTCCCTTTAATAAACACTAATGTATTCGCTGTGCCAAGGTCAATCCCGACATCTTTACTTCCTAATCCAAACAATTTGTGTACTCCCTTTCTATTTAAGCCATACTTTCGTTGACATCAACTTACACCCGGCGCATTACACCCCGAGGCTATATCTTCATTCACTTGGTGTTAGACACCTATTGAAAAAACTACACACTCATTTATCTCACACCTGCTGGAGTGAGAGTCTTTCTTGAACAAAGATAAAATCATACCGTTCATTATAACGGAAAAGCGCAAGAATTTGTAGTGCCACATACCTCTTCTCGCAGAAAAGATACTATTTTAATTCCCTCCTAATTAAAAACAGTACGTATAGATTAGCATATAATTTTTATTCTTGTAAGACAACGTGTAATAGGCTACCAATTTTTGTGAATATTATAGACATTTCTACGAATACAATAACGTTTTATAAAAAAAAAGGTTCGTTTTTATTTTTTATATTTTCTCCAAAAACTACAAAATTATTTTATTGATTCGATTCTTCATCAAATGTTGGCATAAGCAACAATATAAGGATTCTTAAAGTAATCCGTTAACTATCTCAACAAATGTTCAAGAACTCGAAAAACTAAATCAAAAAAACTCTGCACAATGAATGCAGAGTTAAAAATAACCTTTTTCTTTCAAACTAATAAACTGATGATCACCGATGATGAGATGATCGATTAAATCAATGCCTATAATATAACCCGCCTCTATAATTCGTCTCGTCACTTCAATATCTTCATCACTGGGTGTTGGAATGCCACTAGGATGATTATGTGCACAAATAATAGAAGCGGCAGATCTTTTGACAGCCTCGCGAAAGTAGGGTGAGAACCCAGCGCCTTGGTATATTTCTATATTAGGTTTCCAAGAACTCCCCTCCAAACCGTACGTACTCCTCTCAGAGTATACGGCTTTCCATTTACTTTAATCTAACTTGCCATTATGCAAATCGTGATGGCACGATATACATAAAGCCATTGTTTTTCGTTTACGGGCTATCATTTTCTGTTCCCATTTTTTCTTACCTTGTAAATTCTTTAATTTTTGAATATGATGCATTTCAAGTGATACACTTGATACTCCACACCATTCACATTTTTCGGCAAGTAATCGGTCAATCAGATTTGTACGCCCTGTATAAATTAGTGTATTTTCAACTATATCAACTGTTGGCTGTTTAATTGCATCGTTCTTTTCCATTCGTTGCTCTGTAAAATAAGCAATTCTTGGACCTTCTTTTGTTTCATATTGAATGCCGAATTCCCCATTAATCTTATATTTAGTGATAATTTTTCTAACGGTACTCTTATATTTATTCGCATACGTTTTAATCATGCTGTATTTCATCGTTTGACAGAAAGACTGTAAAACATGTACATTACTCGCTAGGCGATAGTAATTGTAATAGCCTTCTATTTCTGCATTGTATGTACGAATAATTTCAAGGTCGTCATTATGCACTAAATACGGGCGATGAATAGGTTTCCAACTATTATTCATTCCTATTTTTAAAGCGTTTAATTGTAAGAGCTTTTGAATATATTTTTCATGTGGAACGAAAAGCTTTGTTTGATAGTTGAATTTACGCTTTTTAGTTCCGTTTGGCATTTTCATTCGATGCCAATCTCTTACGACACGAATATCATACCCAAGAAAACGGGCATTCTTTTTGCTATGAGTAATCAATGTTTTCTTAGCACTTAATTCTAGCCTTAACTGTTCTTTTAAGAACATTGTCAAGTCTTGTTTAATTTGTTCAGCTTCCTTTTTACTCCCGATGACACCAAGCATAAAATCATCTGCATAACGAACATATTTTAGACGTCGGTAATTTGGGTCGAAAAGGTCTTTACTATCATGACTTTGCAGTTCTTTATAAAGGAATTTTAATTCCTTTAAGCGTTCTTTCTTTTCCTCCTCGGATAAGGTCGCCCAATCATGTTTATTCTTACTTTTGCGATGATTAATCTTAGAAGCAAGATTATGATATGTTAAATTGTGCACTCGTTTGTCACCTTTATCATAGCTTTTCATATATTGCTCCACATATTTATCGAGTTCATTTAAATAAATATTCGATAGCAGAGGGCTGATGATTCCTCCCTGTGGTGCACCACTATAAGTTTTATGAAACACCCAATCTTCTACATAACCTGCTCGTAAAAATTTCCAGATTAAATTGATGAATTTTTCATCATGAATTCGTCTTCTCAAAATGCTAACTAACACATGATGGTCTATATTATCGAAGAACCCTTTAATATCACCCTCAATAAACCATCTGGTTCCCGTAAAAGTATTACGGATTTCTTTTAATGCTGTATGACAGCTAAGATTGGGTCTAAATCCATGAGAGTGTACTGAAAACTGTGGCTCATAAATGCTTTCAAGTAATCGCCGAACAACTTCTTGGACTAGTTTATCCTCGAAAGTAGGGATGCCAAGCGGTCTTGTTTTCCCATTTTTCCTTGGGATGTATGTCCGTCGTGCTGGATTTGGTTGATACGCTTGATTTTTTAATTTTTCAATGAGCTTTTCTATACGCTTTACGCTCATGCCATCAATCGTATCTTCATTGATTCCTTTTGTATTACTGGCCTTGTTTTTATACAGTTTTACGTAAGCTTCAAAATAGAATTCTTTATTGTACAAGTTACGATATAGTCGTTCAAATACATAGCTTTCATCTCTTGCTTTGGCAGTTAGACGATTTAATACTACTTTTGGAATTCTCATAGAGCCTCCGCTCCTTCCCAATTTGGTATTAACAGGGTAAACTGCTCCCCTTCGCCATGTACTAGGCTTTCCCTAGCGCGGACTACTACGAGAGCTCCGTTACCATATCAGATATTCAGTGTCTAAACACATAGCCCATAAGGCATTCTGACTTAGGTAATCCCCATTTAGATTTATAAAGACTTATCGCATGTATAATGTCGGATATGACGTTCGCTCGTTACTTTTATATGAAAGTTGGGTGAAATGGTATCACATCATCATTCTCGAAATCTTTAAGAACAATGCACATTTCAAATAGCGTAAATCATGACCTCCCGCTAAAGGTCCGAGTAGTCCCCCTTGAGCTATCATTCAAGCAGTTTAGCCTTTATCCTTATTTATACAATTCATCTCGCCATTCAGTCGTACTTTGGTCATTAAGTAACTTCTGGCTTTTCCAACATGCTACACTCCCTGATTAGTTTCCCTTTCAGATAAGTTGGTTAATGATAGGGTACAGATAGTGATATTCCCCTACTGCTGTGCGAAAGCAGATTCCTTATAAACCCTTATGGGCGCACTATCTCCCTAGGATGAACAATCGAAGCGTTTAGACTGCCTATAAAAATCGTCTTCTTATGAATAATTTGATTTTTTACATTTAAAAAAAGAACGACAAAATGTTCTTGATTCAGCGAGGTCATATCAGGCATTAAATAGGCTGCGGCATCTTGCGGTGAACGAATCGTATATTTTTCATCGCTTTGTTTCTGTGCGAGACGTCTACCAAGTTCAATGGCTGCTAATAATTGAATGGCTTTAACCTCTCCGATTCCTCTTATAGCAACCATTTCTTCTATTGTTGCATGTTTCAAATCATGTAAACGCTCAAAAACACTTAATATGCGATTGGCAAGTACAAGAACAGACTCTTCTTTAGTGCCTGTCCTTAGTAAAATAGCCAGCAGCTCCTGATTCGATAAACTCATAGCTCCTTGTCTCCGTAGCCTCTCACGCGGTCGATCCTCTATATTAACATCTCGTATCATCGTCCTTGGTAAAACATCATTCGGCAAAAAAGCCTCACTCCTTCGCAAATTGGATTATATTGAGTGCTACCAATTGCGTAAACAACGCTGCAAGTGGTAACCCAACAACATTGTTATAATCTCCTTCAATTCGTTTTACTAAAAGGGTTCCAGTAGTTTGAATGCCATAGCCACCTGCTTTATCAAATGGATCTCCCGAATCTACATATGCTTCGATGAGCTCCTGCGATAAATGATGAAAGACAACATTGGTCTCTTCAACGAATGTAGTTTCATTACCGTTAGGCTCAATAATGGCAACAGCTGTCATGACCGCATGACGCTTACCTGATAAGCGCAATAAGTGAGAAATTGCCTCCTCACGATTTTTCGGTTTATGGAGTAGCTCATCATCATAAACAACAATAGTATCTGCTCCAATAATCGTGGCATTTGGAGCTTTTTTCGCCACATCACGTGTTTTTAAGAGTGCTACACCTTTTACATAATCTTGCATTGTAGTTGCCTGTACGCTTGTCTCTTCCACTTCACTAGTAATGATGTCGAATGGAAGTGATAGCATAGCAAGCAATTCCTTTCGTCTTGGTGAAGCAGAAGCAAGCACTAGCTTGTGATTTGTTTTAAACATTATCTGACCATTCCTCCTTATTAGCTATCATAACGGAGAATTTTGGTTTTGAAAATTTTCTAAAAATCAAGATAATGCTTATTTTATTATCTTTTGCTCTTAAAATTTCACTTGAAGACAAGCATTTTTCGATTTGTAATGGGCAAAAACTTGTAAGCGAACGATGCTAATATCTGTTGAAATAGACGAGGCTGCCGCTCCAATCGATTGCCAATCAGCAGGCAACGTAGAATCCTTGGAATTATCTTTAAAATTTAATTTTGTTGCATTTTTGTCAGCTAGCACAGATGGAAGCTCTGCCATCGTTGCTTCCTTACAACTGTCACCGCTCACTGTAAATGCTTTTTTAAATGTTGCAGGATCTTTTAAAAAGACAAGCTTACTTTCGTCTGTTACCATACTTGTCCAAACATAAAATTTTCCATCAACCTCGACAATGGCACTTTCTTTTAATGAAGGATGTTCAGATACAAACGCGCTTGCACTTTCATAATTTGAATAGACGCCTGCTTGACTTGCAAAAAACATAGGCCCACTCGTAGCTCCCCCCGCTGTCGGGACTGTTTCTCCGGAAGTATTACCATTGTTACTTTTATTGGCTACCTCATTACTATCATTTTTTAAAGACAATTGAGTGCTCGCTTGAAGAATACCTAAAAAAATGGCTACACCAAAAAGTCCAACTATCCCTCCAATAATCATCGCTCGAAATACTTGTTTTTTTATTACATGACTGACAATTTTCATTCGACCATCACCTCTTTCATTAACGTATCAAAGTAAATTTAGAAAAGACCAATTTGATATATAAGTATATGTATAAAAGGATGTGTAAATGCGAATTTACTACATTTTGATTTAATAGTTATTTTCGAAGTTTCACTGTAAAATTAACTATTTTTGTAACGAAAGTTTTACCTATAAACAAAAAGATCAAGCGTGTTTATTAACCATTTTTATCCGCTCTAATTAATTAGAAAGTTCTGATTTACACTACGGGCTACTCGTTTTCCCACGGGAGTCGAGTAGCCCTACGCTACAATCCGTTAAAGAACAATTTTACCAAATGAGAAAAGGAGGTATTTGAAAGGAAATGGTTCATCATAGTTGGTGTCGTATTGGTGTAATTGTAGCTTGGAACGATAAATTCTATTTCAGTAGTGTTTGCCACCGCTAACGGAACACATCCGTATTCACCTCACCATTCTTCATTCAGTAGAAGCGTTCTAACGAATGAAGATGACATACAGATTTAACAAAATGTCATCCTAAACTTTTTTTGATATGCCCAGGAAATAGAAAAAAGAGATAGAAATTATAATATTACAGATAAATAATTGTTATGGGGGTAATAAGATGGATAATCCGAAAATTATAGGACAAACAAAAACGGTAGGATTCCAAGTAGGTGTTAGAAGGATATTTCCTATTTCCCAAGAAGAAGCCTGGAAGCTTGTGACTTCACAAGATGGATTAAACTTCTGGTTAGGAGAGAGTACGAACATTATCCTTGAACCGGGACAGAAATATATTACGAAATTTGGTACAGGAGAAATACGCGTAGTCAAACCTTTACAGCAACTTCGCCTTACTTGGCAAAAGATAGGATGCGAAAAAGCATCAACAGTTCAAGTTCGATTTATACCGAGTTCAAACAATAAAACAACTATTAGTTTTCACCAAGAAAAACTTTCTGATGAGAATGTAAGAGAAGAAATGAAAAAATATTGGAAAAAAGTACTTGATGAACTTAAAGAGAGAATACCCAAATGAAAAAATCAGGACTCATTTTTATGAGTACCTGATCTTTACTGCCAATATATTGTTCATTCAACTAAATGCTAATTTATTTTTAATCTACTACGTACTTCCGTTAATAAATATAACGAACCCGATACAATCGTTCTCGATTTGTTTTCTGACTGTTGTTTTAAAAATTGTACATAATCTTCTAATATTGCTTTGTGCGAGGCGTTGGACAACTCTAGCATGCTGTGAGCGGCCATCGCACGGGGGTTGTCAAAATCTACAAAGTAAAAACAATCACTTACTTGCTCAAATTGTTGCAAAATCTCTTTTACAGCCTTATCAGCAAGTATACCTATGACAAAAGTAATCTGCTCATTTGAGAATTCATGTTGAATCGTTTCTTTCAATTTCTCAGCGCTCGCTGGATTATGCGCACCGTCTAAAAAAACGTAAGGTATCATTTCTTCAAAACGCCCTAAAATGTTTGCACTTTCTACAGCTTTTTGAATCGCTTCCTCGCTAACTTGTAACGCTAATGCAGTTGCTACTTCAAAAAAAGCTGTAATTGCTAGTGCCATATTATTCGCCTGATGTGCACCCTTCATTGTACGTGTAAGCTTTGTAATACTGATGCCTCTGTCATTATGCTTATAGCTCTCTCCATCATTGTCATGTTGCACAAAAAATTGATGATTTAGCTCAAGTACCGATGATTGTTTTTTTTGAGCTTCCTGATAAACTATATTCTTCGCCTCTAACGGTAAATCACCGATAATAACTGGACGATTCGGTTTAATAATTCCTGCTTTATGGCAAGCAATACTTTCAATCGAATTTCCTAAAAAATTCGTATGCTCTAATGCGATGCTCGGTATGATTGACACAATTGGCGTAACTACATTTGTACTATCAAGTAAGCCCCCCATACCTGCTTCAATAAGGGCAATATCTACATTACTTGCAGCAAAATGTAAAAAAGCTGCAACCGTTAAAAGTTCAAAATCTGTTAGTTTCCCACTTAGTTCAGCTGCCTGCATTTGTTGAAATACATGATTCATTTCCGCTTCTGTAATCACTTGACCCTCTACTTGAATTTGGTCATGCACGTCTAAAATACAAGGAGACATAAATTTACCAACACGTAAGCCATGCTCTTTAGCGATTGATTCTAGAAATGTAAGTGTCGAGCCTTTACCGTTAGTCCCGGCTATGTGTACGACTTGCAATTTATTTTCTGGATTACCTACTCTTGCTAACGCCTCTTCAATCGCAGTCAAACCAGGTATAATCACATCATCACTCTGAACATTCCACTTTTCTTTAAAGTGATTCAATTTTGGAATCATCATTGTTCCCCCTGTAGCCATTGTCGTATTTCAGCTATAAAATACAAGGATCCTGTAATAACGATAACATCCTCTTTATTTCTTTGATGTAGTATCGTTTGCACCATTTCACGCCAATCTGCATTATATTCTTTGTTCACATTTGTAGATAATGCAGCTAATTGGTCTGCAGGCATAGCATTTGGTAGCTCAATTTGTGTAAATGCAATTGATGTAGCTATACTATCCATTATAGCAATACTTTTCGCATGATCTTTATCCGATAATGCCGCATATATAAATCGATAGTTTTGCTGTGGATAGACCGTTTTAAGTGTTTGAATGAGTGCGTTCGTTCCTTCAGAATTATGTGCTCCGTCTAATATAATATTGCCAGGTAACTGCTCAAATCGGCCTGCCCACTGAGCTTTTGCCAAAGCCTGATGGATTGACTCATCTGAAATATCAATGACCCCATTCTCTCTTAGCGTTAGGATCGCCGTAATCGCAAGACTGGCATTATTCATTTGATGAGGCCCAGCCATTTTTAATGGGACACCTACCATCTCCGCATTATCCTTTCGGTAATTAAAGCGTTGAATCGTAGTGCCTTGTTCAATGTTTTCAACAGTAAAGTCCTTCCCTAAAACAAGGCACGGGGCATGACGCTCCTTTGCTACCTCCCTGATAACAGTAAGTGCTTCCTCACTTTTAACCCCCACTATAATAGGTACATTTTCTTTAATAATTCCCGCCTTCTCAAATGCCACCTTTGCTAACGTATCTCCTAAAAACGCAGTATGTTCAAGTGAAATCGTTGTGATAATTGAAATTAGGGGCGTAATGACATTCGTAGCGTCCAAACGTCCACCAAGTCCCGTTTCAATCAATGCAATGTCCACTTCTTCATCCGCAAAATATTGATACATAATAAGTGTTACAACTTCAAAAAAACTCGGAAATTCACCTTCATAATGTGTCTCTATAATCTCAAAAACTCTGTTCATATAGTGTAAAAATTGCGCATCAGAAATTTGAATTCCATTAATAGTCATACGTTCATTCACACGTTTTAAATGAGGTGAAGTAAAGGCGCCTACTTTGTAGCCCGCATGTTGTAGCATTTCTCTTAGAGCATTCACTGTAGACCCTTTTCCATTTGAGCCTGCTAAATGAATAGCGCGTAGCCTGTCCTGTGGGTTATTAAGAAGTGCTAATACCTCTCGCATCAATACGAGCGGTGCACGTTTATGATCAACTGCCTTTAACGTAAAAATAAAATCTGTACATTCTTTCATCGTTTTAAACAAACGAAACACTCCCTCTTCACTGCAATATCTCTATTTTAGTACAAGTAGCGCCCAATACACATAGATTTCTAAAAAAACTATTGTTTACTTTTACATTGAATGAAAGTAAAAAAACACGCAGAAAAACACTGATTTCCGCTACGGGCTACTCGCTTTCCAGCGGGAGTTGAGTAGCCCTCCACTACAATCAGTAAAAAATAGGAATATATTAGCAAAATAGCACCAAAAAAGGTTCATCACCAAAAATTGCGGATGATTTTTGTTAAAACGTCTACTATGTAAAAATCCTTTTAACACTCAAAAATAAACCTATTTATTCCTTATCAACACACCTAATTTAATTTCATACTAATCGATTAAGAAAAACAGCGGATGACTATTGCCATCCGCTGTCTCGAATTACATATTTTTTAATTCTTCTAAACGTTTTAAAACAACTGCATGTTTACTTTCATAATCTGCTAATTTTTCACGCTCCGCATTTACTAATGCTTCCGGCGCTTTAGATACAAATTTCTCATTTGATAATTTACCAGTTACAAGCTTCACTTCTTTTGCCCATTTTTCTAATTCTTTTTCAAGACGAGCAATTTCTTCTTCCAGATTAATAAGTCCAACAAGCGGTAGGAATAGCTCAGCTCCAGTTACAACTGCTGTCATTGACTGACCAGGAGCTTCTAAACCTTCTCCTATTGTTAGTGATTCTGGATTACAGAATTTTTCTAAGTATGCTTTATTGGCTTCAAGTACTGTAACCGTTGCAGCATCCTTCGCTGAAATAAATAGCGGCACTTTTTTGCTCATTGGTGTATTAACTTCCGCACGAATATTACGTACCGAACGTATAATATCCATTAGGAGCTTCATATTGTCTGCTTCCTCTGCAAAATGAAGATCCGCACGTACAGTTGGCCATGCTGCCACTGTGATTGATTCACCTTTATGAGGTAAGTGCTGCCAAATTTCTTCCGTAATGAATGGCATGAATGGATGTAATAGACGCATAGTTTGATCTAAAACGTACGCTAAAATAGAACGAGTCGTTTTCTTAGCTGCTTCGTCTTCACCGTATAACGGTAATTTCGCCATTTCAATATACCAAGAACAGAAATCATCCCAAATGAAGTTATAAAGCTCACGGCCAACTTCACCAAATTCGTAGCGCTCTGCAAGAGATGTTACACGTTCAATTGTTTCATTTAAGCGAGTAAGAATCCATTTATCGGCAACTGATTTTTCACCAGTTAAGTCGATTTCATCATATGTCATACCTTCCATATTCATTAAAGCGAAACGAGAGGCATTCCAAATTTTGTTAGAGAAGTTCCAAACGGCTTCTACTTTTTCAGTTGTATAGCGTAAATCTTGACCAGGTGATGATCCAGTAGCTAAGAAGTAACGTAATGAGTCGGCACCATATTGATCAATTACGTCCATAGGGTCTACACCGTTACCAAGTGATTTACTCATCTTACGTCCTTCACCATCACGTACTAAACCATGAATTAATACATCTTTGAATGGGCGTTGACCTGTAAATTCAAGACCTTGGAAAATCATACGAGAAACCCAGAAGAAAATAATATCATAACCAGTTACAAGCGTGCTTGTTGGATAGTAACGTTTATATTCTTCATTTGTCTCATCCGGCCAACCCATTGTAGAAAATGGCCATAGTGCAGAAGAGAACCATGTATCTAATACGTCTTCATCTTGTGTCCAATTTTCTGCATCTGCTGGTGCTTCTTTTCCTACGTAAATTTCACCTGTTTCATTGTGATACCAAGCTGGGATTTGGTGACCCCACCATAACTGACGAGAGATACACCAGTCACGAATGTTTTCCATCCAACGAGAATATGTGTTTTCGAAACGAGATGGTACGAAGTTTACTTGGCCTTCTTCATCTTTTTGAAGAGCAAGTGAAGCATCAGCAAGTGGTTGCATTTTTACGAACCATTGAGCTGAAAGATATGGCTCTACAACAGCACCAGAACGTTCAGAGTGACCTACTGAATGTGTATGCTCTTCAATACGAATTAGCACGCCTGCATCCTGTAAATCAGCTACGATTTGCTTACGGCATTCAAAGCGATCCATACCATTATACTTGCCAGCAAGCTCATTCATAGTACCATCTTCATTCATGACAAGAATGCGTTCTAGATTGTGGCGGTTACCAACCTCAAAGTCATTAGGATCGTGTGCTGGTGTCATTTTTACAACCCCAGTACCAAATTCCATATCAACGTAGTCATCTGCTACAATTGGAATTTCACGACCTACGATTGGTAAAATAACCGTTTTGCCGATTAAGTGTTGATAGCGCTCATCTTTCGGGTGAACGGCTACTCCAGAGTCACCTAGCATTGTTTCAGGTCGTGTTGTTGCTACTTCCACATAGCCTGATCCATCAGCTAATGGATATTTCATATGATAGAATGCACCTTGCACATCTTTATAGATAACTTCAATATCTGATAATGCTGTTTTTGCAGCAGGGTCCCAGTTAATAATACGTTCGCCACGATAGATTAAGCCTTTTTCATATAATTGAACGAACACAGTTTTAACCGCATCGGAAAGACCTTGGTCAAGTGTAAAACGCTCACGAGAATAATCTAATGCAAGACCTAGCTTCGCCCATTGATCGCGGATATGTCCAGCATACTCATCTTTCCATTCCCATGTTTTTTCAAGGAATTTTTCACGTCCTAAATCATAACGTGTAATATTATCTTCTCGTAGTTTAGCCTCTACTTTTGCTTGTGTTGCAATACCTGCATGGTCCATTCCTGGTAACCAAAGTGCATCATAGCCTTGCATGCGCTTCATACGAATTAAAATATCTTGTAATGTTGTATCCCAAGCATGGCCAAGGTGTAATTTACCTGTTACGTTCGGTGGTGGAATAACAATAGAATAAGGCTCTTTTTCACTTGTAGGCTGCGCCTCAAAAAATTTCCCTTGTAACCACCATTCATAACGACCCGCTTCAATGGACTGCGGATCATATTTTGTAGGCATTGAAATGTTTTCTGTCATTTTGACTCCTCCTGTTGACTTCATAATTTTACCGGTGTGAGATCGTACCAATCATTCTGTTTTGATGACTCAGATATAGGTCATTTACCAGAAGATTAATGAAAATAAAAAAAACTCCTAACGTCTAAAAGGACGAAGGAGTTTAAGTTCGCGGTACCACCTTTAATTCCAGCAGAGGCGAGTTAAGCTGTCACACATTTCATCAGAAAAAAAATGTACTACTTACTTAAGCCTTTTTCTACTGGCTCTCAATTCGGTAACGGTGTTTAACCGGCTTTAACTACTGTTAGTTCACTAAAGCTGCTCGAGGGCTACATTCAATTAGGTACAAATAGAAACTTTTCAGCTACCGTTTCCTCTCTTAAAATGTACTAATAATTTACTCTTCCCTGTCATAGCATCTATATTCGACTTTTTCACATTGTACCGCAAAATCGTGGAATTTTTCAAGTGATTTAGTCATTTTTTAGGAAGCACTACTAGAAAAGGAAGTGAAAATTCAAATGCGTCGACGTAAGTATAATCCTTGGCTTTTACCACCTTGGCTACGACAATTTCGATTTTATTGCAAAACGATAATTGTTCCAATTTGTGTTTTTCAGTTTATACGTGTCATCATCATTCCTACATCTGGAGATTTTATTATCTTATTACTCCTGCTACTTCTATGCTATTTACTTTTGAATGAAGTCATTTGAAACACGAACCTTTAGCGGTGTATAGTCTTCCGTTAAATCCCAGATCGTCGATTGAACCTCCTGCCAAGAGCTAGATTCACGGACTGCAATATGACTAGAGGATTCCTTCAACATTGTTTTTTGTTCAGCTTGTGCAGGCTTTTCTTTTTTGTCTGAGGCTACTATTGCTTCAGACTTTTCCTTTTGAGCAGCAAATGTAACAACCTTTGATTTTTCCTCTTGCTTTGATGTTGTTACAACTGCAGATTTTTCTTCTTGAGGTGAAGAAACTGCTGCTGTAGACTTTTCTACTTGTGCCGAAACCGCTACAACTTCAGGTTGTTCTTCTTGAATCGATGCTACTATATCTACTGGCTTTTCTTCTTGAATCGATGCTACTACATCTGCAGGTTGTTTTACCTGTGATGTTTCTTTAATAGCTTGCTTCTCTATCTGAGCTGAGGCATTGACAGCGATCGGCTGTTTTTCTAAAACATGCGCTTTTTCGAGTGCTGGCTCAGGTTCATTAAAAGTACTTGTAACTGTCCATTCGAGCTGACACATTTGATTAGTTAATATAGGTCGAATATCCTTTACCATTAAATCTTCAATAGCTGCATCCTTTGGTAAATCCACATTTAACGGAACTGCATACTCAAAATAACCAGTATCCCCTTGAATATCAAGCGCATCGATTTGTACTAATTCTTCATCATCCATGAAAGCTTGCATGTCTTGAAAATCAAAGCGAACATGTGCCGTAATATGATAAATACCCATTAATCGTAAAGAATCTTCTAACTGCTTCGTCTGCCAACGCGGTTTAATTTGTACAGCTGCTATTTCAGTTGGGCAGCCATAACCAGGAAAACAAAAAGTTTCACTCATATTCCAAGTTTTCTGTTCGATAATAATCCCTCCCCTTGCATCATATGAAGTTTCGAAGGATAGTATGCTAGGTGGTGGCTAATCAATACAGACTTTCACTCAGAAAAACAATGCGTTTGGATTTTGTATTGGTCCAAGGAGAACGGTTTATCGGATGCCCCAAGAAAAAGCACAGACACATAACAGTAACAACCCCCACAGCGAGTCAAAAAAGGCATACTAGAAAAATTCTTCTAGCATGCCTTTTTACTGTTTGTATCAATTATGCCTCGGCATAATGGCGTCTGGAATCGGCTTGTCACATGGATGCGATGATTTAGGCTAATATCCCCTTTAGCATTCCTTTCCGATTCCGTAACACCCGCTGAAAGAAGTTAACAGCGTTATACATTCACCAATTTAATTTTATTTGCTACACGGTCTGTTAACATTTGTGTTGCTTTTGGTACGATTGGCTTAAAGATTGGATTTAAAACAGGACCAGCTAATCCCCCGGCTGTTACTTCCAAGAAGCCTGTCATTTTTGTATTTTCTGCATCAATACTTTCTGCTAGGAAATAACCGTTTCCTGAAAAGTTATCAGAAATTCCTTTTAATTCGAATGTTACTTTTGTAGGAGCCGCCCATTCTAAAATAGTAATCTCTACTTGTACTGTTTTTTTCAGAACACCCACATTGCCTTTAAACGTCCAATTTGAATGTTTTTCATCAATCATCTCATGTGCATTATAACCTGGGACAAGCTTTGCCCATTTTTCCATATCACTGACGAAATCCCATACATTTTCAATTCCTACGGGTACTTCGACCATATGTGTGCCTGTTGCCATATCAATTCACTACTTTCTTTTACGAATAGCTCTATTATATACGATTTCGCCCACAATTTGGCTATGCTGAAAGTTATAATTTTAATAAAATTTTTTTCAAGCGATAACAATTCATTGTAACTTAATTGGCAAACATAGAAGCCATTGCAGATAAAGGCATATTGCACAGTGTGTTGATTAACCATTTCATCTACTCTAATTAAAACTCACATTATCAGAGGGCTATTCTTCAAGAAGGATAATGCCGTTTTTATTGAAGTAAAGCGGGAATTTAGTGAATAACTTATCATAAAATTCGAAACGAAGACCACAAAGACCAGATGCAATATGGTTTTCAACGAATGACATTGAATCTTTAAAAGTAAGTTTTTATTTGGACAAACGCAATAAAAGAGAGTTATCCAGGACAAGCAAGTATGGATAAAATTGGGATCAATGAAAAATGAGAGAAATTAAACAAATAAAATATTAAAGACTATCTGATGCTTTCAACTAACAGCGCAGTTTACTTAAAAAATTAAATAAGTTTAGTAAGGAGAGATTTGTTATTATAAAAATAAATTGCTATTACTCTCCCAGTTGGTTTTATTTGTAACAGTAAATCCTTCTCGTTAGTCATACAATTCACATTACCTAATATTTATAGAATAAAACGTCTGATTATTCAGTTAAAAACGCAGCGATTTAGTTTAAGAAAAATGTTTTAGCTTGTTCAACTATTGAGCAAAATTATATAGTTTATCTACAAGTATGAAAAGGTACAAGCTGAATATAGATAAATGGAGGGGAATATGGTGAAAAAACAACGTTCAAACAAAATATTAATTTTATTCGAGTTGATTTTTTATGTGGCATTACCTTATGTTATATGGAATTTTGGAAGAGAGCCTTTAGGTGATTATACAGCAATGCTGATTTCAACCATTCCAGGGATTGTTTACACCATTTACCGCTTTATTTTAGATAAGCAATTTAACATTACTGGCTTATTAATTTTAGGTTCACTAACACTAGGTACGACAGTAAATTTACTATCAGGGTCAGCAGAGCAAATGATTTGGAATGGTGTATATCTAGGTCTCTTTTATACATTTCTTTATATTGTTACGCTATTGATTAAGCGTCCTCTTTCTTTATATATTGCTGTTGATTTTGTATATTTGCAAGGTTATGCACGAATGGACAGCAGAGCATTATTTTTTCAAAAAGGAATCTTTAAATGGTTTCAATTTATTCAGGTTATTTTCATTATCAGAGGGCTTTTTATGGCAGGATTAACAGTATACCTACTCAATAAATATGGAATTGATGGCTATGGTGGCATGTTGATATATAAGCAAATCGCAGGGTGGGCTTTCTCGATTTTCATTATAAGTATGTTCTTTTATATAAATGTCCCCGTACGAAACTTTTTTGCTATGCAACAAAATCAATTACAAGACAACAATAATCTATCTCTCCAACAATCAAACGCAACTGTTGAATAAAAGATTCTTTTTCCTCTCCTAAATAACGGCTTTTATTGAAATTACGGCTTGGAGAGGAAGGCCGACCAACTATGGTTCCGTTAGCCTACCTCCAATGACCACGGTGTATCATGGGAAGCACTCATAGGAAATTCATTCTACTCAGGTTGCTACACCAGCAAATGGGTATATAAAATCTACAGGACAAGTTGATGTATTAAGACTTACTTATCGTCTATCTGCAATAAAATCCTCATTTGCAAATTTTAGAAGCATACAAAAAACCACTTCTTATCAAATGTTAGAATTGATAAGAAGTGGTTACTAATTCACACTCGTGTTATCTTGCTAATTGAGCAAATACTTTATGGAAAGCATCCACTGTTTTTGCGATATGCTCTTCTGTATGTGCCGTAGAAATAAATAAACCTTCAAATTGAGATGGCGGTAAGAAAATACCTTCTTCTGCCATTAGACGGAAGTATTCAGCAAATAATTGTAAATCTGACGTTTTTGCTGAATCAAAATCAATAACATCCTCGTTCGTAAAGAAGAAACCTATCATTGAACCAGCACGATTTACAGTATGCGGAATATTGTATTTCGTTGCGGCTTCACGGAAACCTGCCTCTAATTGATCCCCAAGCTTTTGGAAGTATTCATAAGAGTTACTATCAAGGCGTGATAATGTTTCAAAGCCTGCTGTCATTGCTAATGGATTCCCTGACAATGTTCCAGCTTGATAGATCGGACCCGCTGGTGCTACCTGCTCCATAATTTCCTTTTTCCCTGCAAATGCACCAACAGGAAGTCCACCGCCAATAACTTTACCTAATGTTGTCATATCAGGTGTTACATCAAAATAACCTTGTGCACAACCATAATCAACACGGAAGCCTGTCATAACTTCATCAAAAATCAACAATGTCCCATGTTCCTTTGTTAATTCACGTAAACCTTGTAGGAAGCCTGGTTGTGGAGGGACAACCCCCATATTTCCTGCGACTGGCTCAACAATTACTGCCGCAAGCTCTGTACCAAACTTTTCGAAGACTAGTTTAGCCCCTTCTAAGTCATTGTACGCTACTGTTAATGTATTACGTGCAATATCCGCTGGAACACCAGGGCTGTCAGGTAAACCTAGTGTAGCTACCCCAGAGCCAGCCTTAATTAGCAACGAATCTCCATGACCGTGATACGAGCCCTCAAATTTTAAAATTTTATCGCGGCCAGTAACACCACGAGCTACGCGTAAAGCAGACATCGTAGCCTCTGTACCAGAAGAAACAAAGCGAATCATTTCCATACCAGGTAGTCGATCTAACACTAATTTGGCTAAACGATTTTCTGTGTAGCTTGGTGCTCCAAACGAAGAGCCCTTCGCTGCTGTTTCTGCAATTGCTTGTACAACTTCTGGATGAGAATGCCCTAAAATAAGTGGTCCCCATGATAATACATAATCAATATACTCATTGCCATCAATGTCTTTAATCATCGCACCGTGACCAGATTCCATAAAGATTGGATCCATGTTTACGGATTTGAATGCACGTACTGGGCTACTTACACCACCTGGCATTAAGTTAATTGCTTCAGCATATGCTTGTTTTGATTTTTCGTAAGAACGTGTCATTTATTTCTCCTCCAACCAACGTGCAACATCTTTAGCATGATACGTAATGATTAAATCTGAGCCTGCACGTTTCATGCTAAGTAACGTTTCAAGCACTACATTTTTCTCGTCAATCCAGCCGTTAATAGCTGCTGCTTTAATCATTGCATATTCACCAGAAACGTTGTATGCAACAATAGGTAATGTATAGTTATTTTTCACATCACGAATAATGTCTAAATAACTTAGAGCTGGCTTCACGATTAAGAAATCTGCACCTTCTTCAATATCCGACTCCGCTTCACGGAATGCCTCCATACGATTCGAAGGATCCATTTGGTATGATTTGCGATCACCAAATTGAGGTGCACCATCAGCTGCATCTCGGAACGGACCGTAATAGCTAGATGCATATTTCACGGCATATGACATAATCGGAACATTTTCAAAGCCTGCTTCATCTAGACCCGCACGAATAGCTGCCACAAATCCATCCATCATATTAGATGGAGCGATGATATCCGCTCCTGCTTTTGCTTGAGATACTGCCGTACGCGCTAAAACATCTAATGAAGGATCGTTTAAAATTTGATCGCCTTCAATTAAGCCACAATGACCATGATCTGTAAATTCACATAAGCATGTATCTGCAATGACTAAAAGCTCTGGATAACGAGCTTTAATCATACGTGTTGCTTCTTGCACAATACCATGATCATGGAATGCACCAGTTCCAACTGCATCTTTTTCTGCAGGTAAGCCAAATAAAATAACCGCAGGAATTCCTAAAGTAACAACTTCATCAATCTCAGCCTCAAGTTTATCTAACGAAAATTGAAAAACTCCTGGCATAGAAGGTACTTCGTTTTTAATATTTTCGCCTTCCATAACGAAAATTGGATAAATTAAGTCCTCTTTGTGTAAGTATGTTTCTTTTACCATTGATCGTATTGCAGCATTTGCACGCAAACGACGATGTCTTTGAAATTGTAATTTTGTCATTTTCTTTCTCCTACTTTCGTTATTTCCTCGATGACTGCTTGCATGGTATATACGCTCGGCATAACATCCACAATCGCACCGTGATTTAAAATAGCTGCTTCTGTAATATGACCGATTGCTGCAACATGTACCGCTTCCCAACCAATTACCGAAGCCACATCCTTGGCGTAGACATCAACAGCGGAAGGGCTAGCAAAAATCACTGTGACATCGCTATTCGCAAGGATACATTCAATGATCAATTGTTTGTAATCGTGTCGCTCAATCGTTTCATAAACTGTCCATTCTTTCAATGTAAAGGGTAACCCTTCCTTCAATGTCTTTTTCGCTTTCTCTCCACGAATAAATAGACATGTAGGATTGCTACCTGCTACACTAGGAAATTCTTGAACAAAAACATCTGCACTAAATATAGAAGGCATAAAGCTCACACGAAATCCTAGCTTTTCTAAGGCTGCAGTGGTTTTCGTACCAATTGAAGCAATTTTCCCTTGAAAATGCTCTACACTTACATGACATCGGAGCATCTTGTTGGCAAAAGCTTCTACAGCATTTTGACTCGTAAAAATAAGCCATTCAAATTGACGCGCATTCTGTAATTGCACATCATCGTTTTTATCGATAAGCTCGCAAGTTTCAATTAACGGGGCAATTACTGCCTGTCCACCTAAAGCTGTAATGTCCTCTATTATAGTTGTCGTCTTAGATGAACCTGTCAAAATAATAGTTTTACCTTCTAAAGGTAAATTATTTTGCATCTTGCTCTGCCTTTACTCGTTGAATTAATTCAAAAGCACCTTGCTCCGTTAAAATCTCAGCAAGCTCTTTCCCAACTGCTTCCGCATCAGTGCCCACAACTGTTTCCTTGTAAACAACTGAAGCATCTGGTGCAGCAACAAGGCCAGTTAATGTAATTTCTTCCCCATTTGACTTTGCATATCCTGCGATAGGTACTTGACAGCCGCCATCCATAGCCGCTAAGAAAGCACGTTCTGCATGTGCTTCTTGCCATGTAATACGATCTGTTAACTTGCCTAATTCCGTTAATAGTTCCGTGTCGTCTCCTCGGCATTCAATACCTAAAGAGCCTTGCGCTACTGCTGGCAGACAATCCTCAACAGGTAAAAACTCAGTAACTACATCATCGCTCCAGCCAAGGCGTTTTAGTCCTGCTGCTGCTAAAATAATAGCATCGTATTCATCAGTTTCAAGTTTAGCTAAGCGTGTATCTACATTTCCGCGAATCCATTTAATTTCTATATCTGGACGGACTGTTAAAAGTTGCGCACTACGACGAAGAGAACTTGTCCCAACAACAGCTCCTGCCGGAAGATCGGCAAATTTCACATGTCCTTTTGAAATAAATGCATCACGCGCATCTTCACGAGGTGGAATGCAACCAATCACTAATCCTTCTGGCAATACTGCAGGCATATCCTTCATAGAATGAACAGCAAAGTCGATTTCTTTGTCATAAAGTGCTTGTTCAATTTCTTTTACGAAAAGCCCTTTACCACCTACCTTTGATAGCTGCACATCTAAAATTTGATCGCCTTTTGTGACAATTTCTTTCACTTCAAATTCAAATGGTACACCAGCTGCTTTTAACTCATTGATAAACCAATTTGTTTGAGTTAAAGCTAGCTTACTTCTCCTAGAACCTACAATAATTTTTCTCAACAGTCTCCAACCTCTCTCCTAATACCATAAATGGAATCGTGATAAACTACTTCCTAAAAAGAAGTTCACAACAACTAATAGGTATGCATATATATGTACCCATGCGTAAGTTGTCCCTGTTAGCTTACTCTTACGATTCACATACAAGATAAAGCAATACAAAATTAAAATAATAAAGGACCCTATAATCTTCGCATCAAAAAACGAAAGACTCTCTACATTTAGTAGTGCCCATTCAAACCCTAAAACTAAACTTACAAATAGCACTGGAATACCAATGTAAAATGAAACATTCATCCAGTTACTCGTCTGCTGTAATGATGGCAATCTTGTCCATAAATGCGACCATTTTTTCTTTTTAAGCAAACGATATAATACTAAATACAATATCGCAAAAACAAATGTTAACGAAAACACTGCGTACGATAAAATTGCAAATGATATATGAATAAAAAGCAATTCCGAAATTAAAGTATCGCTAACGATTCCTGTTGACCTTTTCGGCATAAAAGTAAAAATACTAGCGAATAAAAATCCTAGTATATTAATAATAAATACCGGTAGATCGACTCGTGCTATACAGTGCAAAATAATAGATAAAGTCACGAGCAGCCAGGAATAAAAGAGAATCCCTTCAGACAAGGATAAAATCGGAAAACGCTTCGTTTCCACAAAAGTTAATAGTATAATGGCACTTTGAAATACCCATACGAATGAAACAAGCCAAAAAGCAACTCGCCTTGCTCGAATTTGCTTATAAAAGTAATCAGTAAAGTAAAATACTAGACTGATCGCATACAAGACGATCATTACTTCATAGAGCCTTGTCATTGTCAAATCAGCCAATAGACATCCCTTCTTTATTTTGAAAGTGCTAAAGCAGTGTACTTTAGCCTAGAAAAAAAAACGTTTTCGTATCCTTAGTTTACCATACAGATACGAAAACGCCTCATTTAATATCAATAGAAAATCTCGTTCGCGGGAAAAAGCTCGAAGGACAACTTTTCTAAAGTTGCACCGCGAACACATAGACATCTATCAATTATGCCTTGGCATAATTACGTCCGGAATCGGCTTTGTGCTAGCACAAAGAACTCTTTTCCGATTCTGTGACATCCGCCGGAGGCTTTAACTTCTTTCAGCGGATGTTTCGGACACCCGCTGAAAAGTAACTTTAACCTGCATTCATCTCACCACCTATAGAGGTGGGAGATTTGTAGCTGACGCTTTGCTTTCGCTACAAAAACACATGCTGAAAGAAGTTAGAAAGAATACTTTGGTTCAGCGGAAGATTGTGACGACTGTAAGCGTTCTTTGCGTTCAAGCTCTTGTTCTGTCATCGCAGTAACTTCAGCTTCCACAGCATCCTCTATACCGAAAATTTGTTGGAATAAACGTAACTGTTCATTTGCTTTTGGTGAATTTGCCATTTCCTTAGCTTGTAAAATTGGTTCTTTTAACAATTGATTAATAATCGACTTTGTATGCTTACTTAAAATTTTACGTTCACGATCCGTTAAATCCGGCATTTTATTCTCGATACTAATCATTGTCTCTTCTTGTATATGATTCGCTTTTTTACGTAAAGCCGAGATGACAGGGACAACACCAAGAGTGGCGACCCAATCTTTAAATTGCACAACCTCTTTACCAATCATCGAAGAAATATCAGCAGCAGCACGTTCACGTTCTGCTAAGTTGGCTTCGACGATGCCTTGTAAATCATCTATATCATATAAGAAAACATTTGGTAAATCTCCAACACGTGGATCAATATCTCGTGGAACTGCAATATCTACCATAAATAATGGTTTACCTTTACGTAAACGTTCAACAAATTGCATCAATTCATAGTCAATCACATAATCTGTTGCACCTGTAGACGTAATTAAAATATCCGCTTCAAGTAACGAACATTGTAGTTCCTTCATAGATTTTGCTTCACCGTCAAATTTAGCTGCCAAACTTTCTGCTTTTTCGAACGTACGGTTAATAACGGTTACTTTCCCTACACCGCTACCGTAAAGGTTCTCCATAGCAAGTTCTCCCATTTTTCCGGCACCTAAAATGGCTACATGTTTACGTTGTAAAGACCCGAAAATTTTCTTCGCTAATTCAACTGCTGCATAAGAGACTGATACCGCGTTCTCACCGATAGCCGTTTCGTTATGTGCACGCTTCGCAAATGTCACTGCTTGTTTAAATAGCTGATTGTATACCGTTCCTGTTGTTCCAATCTCTTGTCCATTTAAGAAGCTTTTTTTTACTTGTCCTAAAATTTGAGTTTCGCCAAGTACCATCGAATCAATTCCAGCTGTCACTTTGAATAAATGCTCGATTGCCTCATCTTCTTCACGAATTGTTAAATACGAAGAAAATGTCTCCACAGGCAAGTCGAACCAGTTTGCTAAAAATTGTTTTACAAAATGACGTCCAGTATGCAATTGATCAACTACTGCATAAATTTCCGTACGATTACATGTCGAAACAATAACATTTTCCAATATGCTTTTTTGCTTTTGCAGCGCTTCCATTGCCTGTGGTAGTTCACTCTCTATGAATGATAACTTTTCACGTATCTCAACTGGCGCCGTTTTATAATTCAAGCCTACTACGATGGTATGCATGAATAACACCTCTCACGTTCTAATTAACAAATCTCATTATAGCACAGTTCGACACGAGTTCATCAATAATTTGTGAACATGTCATGAAGAACTGTAATTCGTCATCTACATTAGAATTATTATAAACTAAGTGTAACAAATTATACATTCGGTTTCAAATTTAAAATCTGGCATAACGTGTGATGGATTTCCGTTTTATCATCCAACTTTTGAGTTTTATCGATTAACTTTCATATTTTATCACCCAACTTCTGAATTTTATCGACATCCACCTACCAAAGAGCAAAAAGGATTCATACACAAAACTATGTGTGAATCCCTTTACAATAGAATTATTAAATTATCTTTAACAGGCTAAATTTACTCTTAAAGACTAGGTTTACCCTTTGCAGATGCATGCATGTAATGTTATTAATAAAAACGCACAAAATGAAACTAAGAAGAAAGGAATGGTACTGTTCATTTATCCTCACCTCAAAATATCTTTTAAGGTAACATTCCCAACTTCAATTTATTTATATAATGAATAATCACCGCCTCCTAAGGAGTGCGGTGATCTTAGATCTCCATCATAAAATTAAAACCGTACACTAAATCCTTTGAATTGATGAATACCTGTTCCAAACTTCACTAGATTCTTTTCTTTAAGTTCCTTAACTGCGCTTACGAGTTCTTGTAAGATACTTGGTTCAAGACCTAATGTATGATGTGAACCATAAATTTTTGTGACACACGGAATCGTTGATATCTTTTCCCAGGAATCAACTAAGTCAAGAGGGTTAGTCGAAGGGTAAAAAGCATAGATAGGTGCCCCATCATAAAGTAAATCACCAGTAAATAAATATCCGTTTGTTTTGTCAAAAACACATATATGACCTGGAGAATGCCCAGGGGTATGATGAATAATTAATTCTCTGTTCCCTAAATCAATCACATCACCATCCTGTAATAATCCAGTTGGGGTTCCTTGATATGGTTTATATGTTTCTGGATTAAATGATTTTGGAGTTGGAATTGCTATATCTCTACTAATATCTCTTCTTATTTGTTCTATAGTCAATCCTTTAATACCATTAGTTAACCAATCTGAGTCAGCTTCATGAACATAAACATTTTCAAATTCCCCATGGCTTCCAATATGATCAGCATGCACATGAGTTGTTAAAACAACAATCGGTAAATCAGTTAATTGATCCGTTATGCGTTTGATATTATCAATTCCAAGACCTGTATCAATAAGAACTGCTTTCTTATTGCCGATCAATAGAAATGAATGCACCTTTTCCCAATGCCCATACTCACTAATTGCAAATGTTACATTATCGATTTCCTGAATTGTAAACCACGAGTCCTTAACTATAATCCCCCCCTAAAATACGAGTATAACTTTTAATATTACTTAAAGTATTGATTTATGTACTAATCTAAGCAGGAAAAGCAAATTATTGAAGTTTACTGTTCGTTTTATCATCGGTAAACGCCATATCTTCTTATTCGATATGGTATTCTCATATCCCTTGCTATTTAAGTGTAGAAACCAAACAAAATAATTCTGTAACTACTCCCCTTAAAGCGAATGTGACCATCATCCTATCGCTACCGCTACGTTAACACTGCACTTTCGTAGACTCCCTAGGAAGCTTTGCTCTGTGCGAAAGCGAAGCGGCCGCCCACCGGAATGGAAATCAACCCCACGAAGAGTTAGGAACCATTACAACAGTGCTATCGACCATTATTTCATTAACAACCATACCAATCATGTTTTATTTTATTAATTAAATGCAGTATTTTAGATAAATCTATTACTCTCATAAATAATCGGTGAATACCAAATAACACACCCCGCACTTGGTGCCTGAAGCCATTAATCTAAATTCAAATAAAAAGGCCGACTTAGAATAGTTTTCACTTTCGCTTACTAAGTTAGCCTTTATGTTTATGCACTATTTTATTATTTTGCCGCAACTAGAATTGACATAATGTTTTGGACGGATTGAACAGATTGATCCAGCGCCCATTTCTCTTCCGCTGTTAGAGGAATTTCGATGATACTTTCAATTCCACTGCCACCTAAAATAGTTGGCACACCTAAATATAGGTCGTTGTAGCCGTACTCACCTTCAAGATAAGCAATCGATGGTAAAATCCGTTTCTTATCTTTTAAAATGGCTTCAGCCATTTGAACCATTGAAGCTGCAGGGGCGTAATAAGCACTTCCATTTCCAAGCAATTTTACAATTTCCCCACCGCCTTTGCGGGTTCTTTCCACAATTGCGTCAATTCTTTCCTGCGGAAGCATTTTTTCAAGCGGGATTCCTCCTGCATAAGAGTAACGAACTAAAGGAACCATATCGTCGCCATGGCCGCCTAGGACAAAACCGGTAATATCCTCTACTGATACATTTAGCTCTTGGGCAACAAATGTATTAAATCGCGCTGTATCTAGGACACCTGATTGACCGATGACACGGTTTTTAGGAAAACCTGTTGTTTTAAAGCAAACATACGTCATTGCATCTACCGGATTACTTAACACGATTATATAGCTGTTAGGTGCGTACTTTTTGATATTTTTCGAAACCTCAACCATTATTTTTTCGTTTATAGAAACTAAATCATCACGGCCCATCCCTGGCTTCCTTGGAAGACCAGCAGTGATTAACACCAAGTCCGCATCTTGAATATCTTCATAATTGGAGGTGCCTGTAATATTGGCGTTAAACCCTTGAACCGGGCTTGCCTCAAGCATATCAAGCGCCTTTCCCTTAGTTGGATTGGTTTGTGATGGGATATCTACAATAACCACATCCCCCAGTTCTTTTTGAGCTAGCATCAAAGCTGCGGTTGCTCCGGTAAAGCCTGCTCCAATAACGGCAATTTTTCTGCGCTTAAAAGTCATTTTTCTCCTCCGTTCATAGAATGGGCTGAACCCGTTAATTCATCCTGCTTCCTTGAAAGAAATAGGAATCAGGTTAACCCGATTCCCTAGTTTCGTCCCTCTATACACTTGCCAATTCTTTTTCTAACGCTTTTTCAACTGGAACATATTGATATCCAAGATCTTTAGCTACAGCTTGATACGTAATTTCCCCATTAGCTGTGTTAACACCAAGCTTTAATGGTTCACTGTCAAGTATAGCCTTGTACACACCCTTATTAGCTATTTGCATGGCAAATGGAATGGTCACGTTTGTTAAGGCAGTGGTAGAGGTTCTTGGTACCGCCCCAGGCATGTTGGCAACCGCATAATGAATGACCCCATATTTTTCATAGGTTGGCTGATCATGTGTAGTAATTCGGTCAACCGTTTCAAGAACTCCCCCCTGGTCAACAGCCACGTCCACAATAACCGAACCGGGATTCATTTTTTCAACCATTTCCTTAGTAACAAGCTTTGGTGCCTTAGAACCTGGAATTAGCACGGCACCAATTACAAGATCTGCCCCTTTAACTGCTTCCGTGATATTATACGGATTAGACATCAATGTTTTAATTTGGTTACCGAAAATATCATCTAATTGACGCAGTCTGTCAGCACTTAAGTCGATTATTGTGACATCTGCTCCCAGACCGATGGCCATTTTAGCTGCGTTTGTCCCAACGACACCACCTCCGATGATTGTTACCTTGCCGCGGTTTACACCTGGTACACCGGAAAGTAGAATTCCTTTACCGCCGTTTGTTTTTTGTAAAAATTGCGCACCAATTTGCGCTGCCATTCTTCCAGCTACTTCACTCATCGGTGTAAGAAGCGGAAGTGTCCGGTTATCGGAAACGGTTTCATAAGCGATTGCAAGTACACCTTTTTCCTTTAAGGCCTCCGTTAATTCCGGCTCAGCTGCTAAATGCAGGTACGTAAATAAAATTAAATCATTACGGAAATATCCATATTCACTTGGAAGGGGCTCCTTCACCTTCATGACCATATCAGCTCCGGCCCAAACATCCGCTGCCTTTTCAATCAATTCTGCACCCATATTTTCGTACTGTTCATCTGTAAATCCACAGCCGGCACCAGCTCCCATTTCAACAAGCACTCTATGTCCGGAATTCACAAACGAAACCACACCTGCAGGGGTTATTGCAACGCGGTTCTCATTATTCTTAATCTCTTTTGGAACACCAATAATCAAAGTAATTCCGCCTCCCGTCAACTATGACTCTACTCTTGGTGACCTAACACCATTTATTCTATTCCCCTTCAAATGAATCAATAATACCGACTATAGCCGCATCAATAGGGGAGTTTTTGTCTGCGACTAGTTTTTGGACCAGTGAGCCTTGGGCAATCAGCACCATTTCGTCAAACCCGGCTCCTATCCGGTCCATCGCTACCAATGAATTTCCAACAGGCTCTTTAGAAAGATTGATTGGTTGGACAATCAGTAGTTTGATGTTTTCCATCCCTTTTTCTTTCTGTGTTGCCCAGACACTTCCCACTACTTTTGCAATCAGCATCGTCACTCATCCTTCTTGAAAAACTTAACTATCAATTTTTTCTCTTTTAATAAATCTTTCGCTAAAGGAGAGATGATAACTCCCTTCTGCAGATACACAGTAGAATTAGGGAAATCAGGCTGCGCATGAATCCATTCTGGTGTTAGAAGTTTCTTGTTAAAAATCACATTTCCATTCACATTAGCCTGATTGTCTTCACTCCCCACCACGGTCGAAGCCCCCAAAACCTTCTTTTTCTCAATCTTATGATGAAACTTTTGTACAATAGAATCTGCTAATCCCAATTGGGCCTTAAACTCAATGCCAAGTCCGGTCATAAACTTAACATATTCCTCAAACCGTTTTTTAAACGGCGATGGCAGACTGAGTGTTTTTAATGTTCGACGATCAGCCCGTTTGATTCCTGGGGTATCAGCGCCTATCAGAATAAACTTCCCAAGGATAAGTGCAGAGAAAATTACCTCTGACTTAATCGTTCCCTTCAAACCGTACGCAACCCTAGCAGCATTATCTAAATCAATTTCCGGAATAATGATCCCATCATAATCCTTTGCCAGTTCAATGGCAGCTGGTGAATGCTCATCGGCTGCTATTATACGTTCTGAGCCGGTTGATTCCACTCGCTGCATGCCGAGCCACGAGGATGTTTCTCCATCTAAAAACAATAAATCATACCCAATATCAGCATTCTTTAATTGAATGAACTGATCTGCAAATGGTTCGTGGGCTGAACTGTCACAAAATATAAAAAGAACTTTCCCTACTTTTTCTTTTTCCTTTTCCAGCTTCATTGTTTGGATGACTTCATGGACAACCGATTCAACCATCGAGCGAATATCGATTTCCCTCACCCCCTCTATTAAAAAATACTCCATTTTTCCCGATTAACTTGACCATGTCACCTGTTTTAAGCCCTGCTGCATTACCTTCGTCCATATCGATGTGAAAATCCAAACGATAATTTGGATGAACTCGGACCATAACATCTGTAAAAATGATTGGGCGCTCTCCTTCTGTTTGCAAATACAAACAATCCCCGTGTTTAAGGTCATACTTTTGTGCATCTATATCAGAAATATGAATGTGGCGCTTTGCCACAATCACACCCTTTTGTAATGAAACACACCCATTTGGGCCCACTAGCGTAAGCCCCGGGGTGCCTTCGATAGAACCAGACAAGCGAACTGGCGGATAAATCCCTAACTGGTATCCATCCGTATTGGAAATTTCTACTTGTGTCTCTTCTCTAGCAGGACCAAGAATCCTTACATGTTGAATAATTCCTTTAGGTCCAACAAGAGACACCTGCTCCTTCGCCGCAAATTGACCAGGTTGCGACAATTCTCGTAACTGTGTTAATGAATAACCCTCACCAAACAGTGCTGAAACATCCTCAGCGGCTAAATGAATATGCCGGTTGGAAACCCCGACAGGAATCTGCAGGCTTTCCCCGCTGAAGGCAGATGTTTTGCCCGTTTTAACAAGACACATATCCTGTATCGGAATTCGTCTGTCGCGAAGATAGTCTACGGCTGCAGGAGTCAGCTTATCACCCTCTCTAACAATGAAAGGATTAGGAATTCCCTTTTTTATCATAGATCGTAGGGTGGATTCCGTAATGAGTACCATACGTTATCCTTCCAATTTCGGAAGAATTAACTCGATATCGGAATGAGGACGCGGAATCACATGAACAGAGTTTAATTCACCAACACTTTCAGCTGCAGCAGCTCCAGCATCTACTGAAGCTTTTACTGCTCCAACATCCCCACGCACCATTACAGTTACAAGTCCTCCGCCGACATGTACCTTGCCGATAAGCTTTACGTTTGCTGCTTTTGCCATCGCATCAGCTGCTTCCACTGCACCTACTAGTCCTTTTGTTTCAATCATTCCTAAAGCTTCTCCACTCATTGTTTATTCCTCCTAATTGAAATTTAATTCTTTTAACACACTTTTGACAATTTCCATAATTTCATCCTTTGAAACACTTGGTTCAGCATTTAAAGCGCTTTCTTTATATGCAGTATTTCTTGCTGGTTCCTCATTTTGCATTTCTCGAATACCAAAGGCAATTCGTTTCTTATTTAATAGATGCTCTGGGCCAATATTATCCGAAGAAATATTATTTCCGTAGGTGCCGCAGCCAAGAGTCATCGATGGTGAGATCCCGGTTGTTGCACCAATTCCGCCGAAGGTTGTACCAGAGTTCACGACCACCCGTGAAGCTTTTTGTTGAACACCAAAACTTTCAATCAATTGCTGGTCCTCGCAATGAATTCCAACTGTATGGCCTAATCCTCCAATTTCGAGCAATTCATCACAGACCTTTCCAGCCTCCTGTTCATTAGTGACAGTGTAAAACGCAAGAATTGGTGACAATTTCTCCAGAGAAATTGGATAATTTTTGCCTATGTTCGTTTCTTCAGCTACTAGTAATCTAGTATTATCCGGAATGACAATGCCCGCAATTTTCGCCAACGCCTGTGGCGATCTTCCAACAATGTCAGGGTTTAAACCGCTGCCGCGGAGAATGATTGCTTCAACTCTCTGCTTCTCGTAATCATCTAAGAAATATGCACCTGCCTGCTCAAGTGTGGATTTCACTTTGTTCTTAATGGCTTTATCCACCACAAGGGCTTGCTCAGAAGCGCATATCGTACCATAGTCAAACGTTTTACTATGAACAATTTGACTCACAGCTTTTGCTATATTTGCACTCGAATGAATATATACCGGAACATTTCCAGGGCCAACACCATATGCCGGCTTACCGGAACTATAGGCTGCCTTCACCATTCCTGGACCGCCTGTAGCCAAAATTAGGTCTGTATCTTTATGCTTCATTAATTCCTGTGCCGATGCAAGTGTGGGCTTCGTAATACAAGTAATGATTCCATCCGGAGCCCCTGCCTTATTTGCCGCTTCCTTTAGAACTTTAGCAGCTTCGTTTGTACATTTAGCCGCCGATGGATGTGGACTAAAAACAATCGCATTTCTTGATTTAACCGCAATTAATGCTTTAAAAATAACCGTTGACGTAGGGTTTGTAGAAGGGATAATACCTGCAACAACTCCAACTGGCTCGGCCGCTAACAGCAATTTCTTATCCTCGTCACGTGAAATGATCCCTACCGTCTTCTTATCCTTAATTGATTCATAGACATCCTTAGCAGAGAAGAGATTTTTAGTCATTTTATCTTCCATTTTGCCATACCCTGTTTCATCAACCGCCATTGCTGCAAGTCTGCCAGCTTCTCTGATAGCAGCTTGGGTCATGCAGTGTACGATTTGATCAACCTGGTCCTGTGTCATGTTTGCCATTGCCTTTTGTGCCACTTTAGCTAGTTTCAGATTTTCTCTAGCCTCTTGAATCGATTCAAGATCGGTATCTAGGTACATCACTTATCGCCGCCTTTCCCTGCTTGGAACTTTAATATTAATTGTAGTAACTCCTCTTTTCTCGATTTTGCTATTTCATCTGGCGATAACAGAAAACCTTCAAAGGAGTTTGCTATTTCTCTAAGCTCCTGCAAATTCTTTTTATTTAGATCTCGGTAGTTTGTATCATTAGTAGCAGTGAAGTCTTGTGACTCTTGTTTAACCGTTTTTTGCTTTTCTGCTACTAGAACCGGAAACAACATTTGGATCACATGATCGTCCGGCCTAGGAATAACATGTGAGTGGCGATGCTGACCAACTCTTTTGGCAGTTTCTGTTCCCACATCGACAGCACTTTTCACCGACGCTACATCACCAATGATATATATCGTCACAATCCCCGAGTCCGCTTTCTGAAACGTGGTAACGTTCACATCTGCAGCCTTGGCAGCAGCATCTGCAGCAGCCACCATTGCCGGAAAACCAATAGTCTCGACCATTCCCAGTGCATAGGCATGTTTTTTCAACTACTCTCACCTCTCCACCTCTCGGCAACTTATTCATTTATTAATAAGTATGTTTAATCCCCATTAGCTAAACGCTGGTTAATCTTCGGAATTAATTGATCCAATTCTCCGATACTATTAATGACATAATGAGCACCCGCATCTTTAAATCTTTTCGTAACAACTTCGAGCATTTTTGCAAGTGTATCAGGGTCAAGCGCATTTACTTCATGTTCTTTAAGCCCAAGTTCACTGCCGCCCTTAAGAATTCCAACACTCCAGGCACCGGCATTGACGCCCTCTTTAATATCACTGATGGTATCGCCCACTTTAATGATGTGTTTCATTGGATAAACACCAAGATTCATGGCATTCTGATAACACATCCATGGATACGGTCTTCCCGCTGGAACATCACTTGGGGTAATCATAAAGTCTGGGGCATACCCTTGCTTTTTCGCTTCAGGAGCGACAACGTCCATCATTTCAGCTGTGTATCCAGTAGTGGAACCGATTTTGATTCCTTGTCTCCTTAACCTTTCTACCAGTTCTATTGCACCAGGTATTGGCGTACAATAGTTACGTAGGATTGAGAACAACATAGGTTCGAAGTCAGCATATAGGTCATCGACATCTTTCTTTTCTGGTAATCGGCCAAACTTTTCTTTCCAAAGCTGTGCAATTCGGTCCATCTGACACATCGTATTAATATGATCCCACTTTAACAGCCCCATCGGAGCCCGTGCTTCCTCATCTAAAACTTCGATTCCTCTTTTTCTGAAAATCTCCAAAAAAACATCCAATGGTGCAAAACAACCATAGTCTACAGTGGTGCCTGCCCAGTCAAAAATAACAGCTTCAATCTGGGGAGTTTGATTTCCCAAAACACGAACCCTCCTTTTTCGGCACTAATATAACACACGCTAGAGTATCTGCTTCCCGGCATGCAAACGCTATTATTAGTTCTTTTTAGTTAGTAGAAACAACCATTTTCTCCCTATTATTCTCGGAAAGAATAACTGCTCCCTGATTGTTACTTTTTATAGAAACAATCTCTTCGTGAATATGAATTCCTCGTTTCTTTAGTGCTTCAAAAATCATCGTTGGTTCAAACGCATCCTCCGGAATTAAGATTCCAGTCTTTTCAACTAGTCCCTTTGCGATGATTTCTGTCGCAATTGCCATTGGAATTTTTACGTTCCTCGTATAGGCTCTTAATTTTTTCCCAGCCCTTAACGGATCCGTCACTTGCGGGATGTGTATGATAAAGGACGTGGCGTTTTTTAATGCCATCCTCTTTCCCCACTATCTCAATATGTAGGGAGTAACCGTACGTTTGTGTTTCTTGTCCTTCCTTGGATTGAATAAGATATTCACCAATCACATCCATTACACCGACACTTTTACTCCATTGACAGAGACTTTCGGATTACTTTAATTTCCGTAATCATACAAAGCACTGACGAGCTGCAGTATTTTGCTTCGGCCATGTACCACGGACTTCGATTAAATTAATCCCTTTACAACTTGAAGCCCGATTTCTTCATTGAAGTCACCTATGGTAATCACTTCAAACTCCGAATGGTTCAACAAGATCCAAAACGGCTTCTCTGCATATTCTGCCAGCTCCACCTAAACAAAAGACATTCACGCATCACCCTCCTAAATATTTAAAATATTCACTCAATTTATGAGTTGAATTGATTATATCACAGGTAAATTGGTTTGTCTTGGTTTTTATTGGTTTTACTGTCCGTTTTTTAAAAAAAATTTTTTCATCCTTAAATCTACCAACCAAAACCAACTTTCGTAATAAAAAAAAGCCATACTCTCGATATATTCGTAGAATATGGCCATTTATTTATTTCGTTATCCAGGATTCCTTTGGAGCGTCCGTTTTTGCTCATTTTCATCAACAGTTGCTAAATGCTTACTTTCAATCTGCTTAGTTTCAATCAGCCTACTTTCAATCTGCTTACTTTCAATCAACTGGCTGATTTTCGCAAGTAGGAAGGTAATTAGCACAGATGCAAAAACAATCCCATAAAAACCAGCTCCTATTCCAATTCCCACGCCGCCGACAAAGAATACCATAGCTGCGGACGTCAATCCTTTTACCTGAAGGCCGTCCTTCAAAATCAGACCGGCCCCTAAGAAACCAAGCCCAGATACAATCTGCGCCGTTAGACGCATCGGATCCATCCGGTTATTTATGTGAGAATCGCTAAAAACCTCGGCACTGTAAATTGAAACAATCGTAATGAGCGTACACGATACAGAAACATAGGTGAACGTTTTTAGACCCGCTGGTTTATTTTTAGCACTTCGGTCCCAGCCGATGAACATCCCAAGAAGTGCACTTATCACAAGACGCATATATACTTCAATGTTTTTCCATAAATGTTCTTCGTAGAACAGTCCTAAGTGGTCCATTCCCTTCCCCCTTTACAGGCAGCCTTTTGCCTATAGTGCGGAGAGTCACATTGAAGATGATTCCGTTTGATCCGCCACCAGCCATTTCACATTATTTTCTTGAAGACTATGCTCCCAATCCTTTGGGTATGGCTGATCACAAATCACCATACTAATGTCTTTCAGGTCTGCCATTTTAAAATTTGCACGTTTGCCAACTTTTGAATAATCAATTAGTAAAATTGATTTACTAGCATGTTCAATTAGTTTTTTCGTAATCATTCCCTTAGAATAATCAAACCCGGTTATCCCGTCATCTTTTGAAAATCCATCTGCAGAAATAAAATACTTATCTACGTAAATATTATCAAGCATTTCCATCGTAAATCCTCCGGTAACTCGATGATGTACTGTATTAATTTCACCGCCAAGGATAAAAATCTTTCCCGTAAAGATATTTTGCTGACTTAACTCAATCAGTACGGAAAGGGCATTAATTGATGTTGTAAAAATGGTTAGATTTCGTTTTTTTCGCAGATTTTTTACTAATTGCAATGGCGTACTGCCATCATCAATCGCGATTACATCGTTATCATTAATTAGATCTGCCGCCATTTCACCAATACGTTTCTTTTCATCAGAATGGATAACTTCACGTTCTAATGTAGAAGGCTCCTCATTAAAGAATGAAATATTAATAGCTCCGCCATAAACTTTTTTGAGCTTTTCCTCTTGGTGTAATTCATCTAAATATTTTCGGATGGTCTCTGTAGAAACCTCTAAAGCTTTGGCAAGTTCACGTACTTTAACCTTCCCTTTGACCTCTATTTGTTCTAATATTTTCCTTTTTCTTTCTTCTCCCGCTAGTGACAAAACCTTCACCCCATATAAATATTTCCACTATAATATTAGACTAGTTCACCATGAAAATGATAGGAACAACGATAGTTACTTCTTTTTCGTCTAGACCTATATTAATATTATAGAGGAAGATAAAGGTATGTTGCCAGTGATTACTTAATTTTCTAGTACAGGATTGAGCCAATATCTGCTTGTTTCAATTGCCTTCAATAATCCTTCAACATCCGCTAGATGAACATCCCCGATATTTCCAATCCTGAACGTATCCATATCAGAAACTTTTCCAGGGTAGATCACGTAGCCTTTTTCCTTGAGTTTGCTATAGAAGGTTGAGAATTCAAAATTTTCTGAATTCGGATAGTAGAATGAAGTAATAATTGGTGATTGCAGCTCATTTGCAAGGATTGGTTCAATACCCAATTCTCTCATTCCTTCTGACAAGACTTTTTGATTATTCATGTATCTTGCCGCCCGCTCTTTAATGCCGCCTTCCTCATCTAATTCCTTTAAAGCTTGTGCAAAAGCTCTTACAACATGGGTCGGTGAAGTGAAGCGCCATTTGCCATTTTGCTCCTCCATTGTTTTCCATTGGTCATAGAGGTCAAGAGAGATTGATCTTGCATTTTGGGAGCACTTCTCAAATTCATCCTTTTTAACAACGGCAAAGCCAAAGCCTGGAACTCCCTCAATACACTTATTGGCACTGCTGATAATATAATCTATTTTTAATTCATCAATATCCATTTCTACGCCGCCAAAGCTGCTCATCGCATCAACAATATAGACTTTATTATAACGCTTAACGATTTCACTAACCTTCTCAATCGGGTTCAGCATTCCCGTTGTAGTTTCACAATGAACAATGGCTACATGCGTGATGTCTGGATCCCTTTCCAGCTGGTCTGTTAGCCGGTTCAAATCTAAAGCCTCAACCTCACCGCTGGCAAGTACCACTGTATTAATGCCCAGTTTCGAAGAGATTTTTGCAATTCGATGACCATATACCCCATTTGCAATAACTAGAAGCTTTCCATCCTTAGGCAGGACTGTACCAATTACTGATTCTACACTAAAAGTACCGCTTCCCTGCATTAATACGGCTGAATATTTATCAACAGCTTTTGTAGCAAGTGAAACAAGCTTACTCCTTACACCCTGTACGATATTGTTATAGTCATCGTCCCATGTACACCAATCTTTCATCATCGCTAGTTTAACCGTACCCGTTGTCGTTAATGGTCCTGGTGTTAATAATAGGTATGGGTTGTTCGTGACATCCTTCATATTCATTTCTTTATTCCTCCCTAATAGTAGAATTTTATTTATTTAAACTATTCATAAAGTGCCGGGTTAAACTCTTTTTTCATGTTTTCTTGTTCTTTTTCGTTCAGATTTTTCATTAATCTCACGCAAATTAGTGACATAACCCCAAGTAGCATCAAATAAATCGCTGCCGGAAGCCAAGAACCGTGAAAGGCTGCTACTAATGATGTGGCGATGAGCGGTGCAGTGCCGCCAAAAATAGCTGCCCCTAATTGATACCCTACCGAAATACCGGTATAGCGAACTTCTGCACGGAACATTTCAGAGAACATCGTTCCTAATACCGCAGTGATAACGGACCATATTCCATACCCAATCATTACAGCAATCGTTAGTAGAAGGATCGATTTCTTTGAAAGTAAGAAGAAATATGGAATCGAGAATAAAATTACTCCCAGGGTACCTCCATAGAATACCTTTTTTCGTCCAACACGGTCCGATAACGTACCCATTAATGGAATCATTACTAATGAAATCAAAGTCCCAATTGTAACGGCATTTAAGACAGGTCCCTCAGGCATTTTCAACGTATTGGTCGCATAAGAAACTCCAAATGTCGCAAACATATAAAACGGTGCAGTTTCAATTGCCTTCGCTCCAGTTGTTAAGATGATTTCCTTCCAGTGATATTTAAAGGTATCAGCAATTGGAAGTTTTGAAACTGCCCCTTCATCCTTTGCTTTTTGGAAATCTGGGGTTTCCTCTAAACCATTTCGAATCCATAAACCAATGAAAACCAATAACAGACTTCCCACAAATGGGACCCGCCAGCCCCAAGTTAAAAATTGGGCATCCGGTAATAATCTTAATAATGCCATCGTTGCTGTGGCTAAAATCATCCCGACTGCTGCCCCCATCATAGGAACACTTCCAGCAAAACCGCGTTTCTTTTCTTCGGAATATTCGACAGCCAACAAAACGGCTCCGCCCCATTCACCGCCAACTGCAATTCCTTGAATCAGCCTTAACACCACTAGCAGGATGGGTGCCCAAACTCCAATTGAATCGTAAACTGGTAAAAAGCCGATTAAAGCTGTGCTAATCCCCATAATTCCGAGAGTATAAACAAGTGATTTCTTTCTTCCAACTTTGTCGCCGATGTGACTGAAGATCACGCCGCCAAGCGGACGGAAGAAATAAGGAATTCCAAATGATGCTAATGCAATTAAAAGACCGACGGTTGGAGTGAAATTAGGGAAAAAAAGCTTGTTAAATACAAGGGCTGCGACCGTTCCATATAAAAGGTAGTCATAATATTCGATGGAACTGCCAATTAAACTTCCAATTAACGCTTTAGTCCTTACCTTCTTTGTTTGTTTGTTTGCTGACATAAATAACCTCCTTTACTAGTTAAAAAGTGAATTTTTTGTAGAAACGCTTACTTGGTACCGTTACTAATTGAAAAGTGGATTTTAGTGAAAACGCTTACTTGGTACCGTTAAATTTAGAATACCATCTTTTCTGAAAATTGTGAATAGTTTTTTCTGCATTTTTTTGTTTTTGCTTTGCTTTATTCATTTTTTGTATTGGTTTTGGTTGGTTTTAAAGACTTTTTAATTATTTAGCTGAAATTCACAGTATTATGGAAATGATTGATAGCCACTTTACATAACTGATTTTCTCATTCAACCAGGCAATTCCAATAATAGCTGCAAAAACAATACTAATTTCTCTAATAGCTGCCACATAGGTCACTAGGGTGGTTTCCATAGCATATACAGCAAGGGCATTGGAAATAAAGACAAATAAGCCGCCAATAAATAGCTTGAGCAGGTATTTTTTCACTAAGGAAACTTCAATTTTCTCTATTCGGTCAATCATGTATTTACCAACAAACACTCCCGCATATACAAAGATTTAAATAATATACCGGACATTAGAGCAGCATCCATTCCGTCCAGGACACCGCTTAAAGCGAAAAAAGTTCCCGTCAGAAACACCCATTTTAAGTTAACATCATTTAATCGAAACATTTATAAGGTCCCTTTAACCCTATAGTTCATACGCATGCCGAGCACACATCAAAAAAGCTGACCTAATTGTTAAAATTAGGTCAGCTTTATTTTTTGTCTATTAATTTGTAATAGACACAGTTTTAGTAGCTATAATTTTACCGTCTTTATCATATGCTACAAATTCAATCTCATTATTAATCTTGAAGTCCTGCATGGTTTGAACTGTTTTTGTTAGCATATAGACACTATCGCTACGCTTTTTCAATTCAAATTGCACATCTCCACTTAAAGAAGGGAATCGTACATTAACCTTTGCAACATTTGAACAATTACCATCAATTCTTGCATTCATTGTAATATTGCCTTTGCGTAGAGTTACTGTCGCTTCTTCAAATAAATTTTCAGGATTCACGCAACTTGAAGACGTAGTTTTACATAAAATCGAATCAATAATTTTTTGGAAAACTTGATGTAATTGTAAGTTATCGATTGCGTGGTAGTAAGTACCACCAGTTTCAGCAGCCAGTTGCATTAAAATTGCATCATTGACTTGTGATTTTTTACCCATACTTACAGTGTAAACCTTTACGCCTTTGTTTTTCGCATCGTTCAGTACTTTAGTCATTTTCGATTTACTTGTTTTACCATCTGATACAACAATGATAGATTTTGAAGTTTTCGAGTCATTGGAGAATTTAGACAGTGCGATGTCTATACCCGCGAAAATATCTGTGGCACCCTTTTCTTTCGATGCTTTATACAAATCTTTTTTCAGAACATTATCTGTACTGCCCTCTCCTAGAACAGTAGCTTTTGTATTCGTTTCAACAACAATATTATTTTTAGCCTTAATCTGATTGATGACTTCCATCATTTTTTTACCGCGGTAATTTGTTTGGTCAGATGCTTTCATGGAAGCAGAATAATCAACTACATAAGCTACTTCTGTTGCTAAAGAACAAGAATTTTTACTGAAGTAAGGATTTGTGAAAATTTCCTTTGTAATTGTTTTATCTTTTAAATCCTTCAATATTTTTGCATAACGAGGATCTATTTGATTTACTAATGTTGCTTCAGCTTTCGATTTTCCATAAATAACTGAGTCAAAGTACGCTACAGCTGTCCCTGGGCTTCCTGTGTTATTTAAATAATCCGAAGTATTTGTAACAAATGAAGCTGTTTTCTCAACACCATCAAATTTAATTTTTACTGTTCCTTGGTAGTCAGTAATAACTTCTCCACCTGGTCTTACTAATGTAACCATTACCTTCGTATAACGATCTTTACCTGATGGTCTTGATGCCTCTTCCGCACTTTCTTTTAATGCTTCCACTCGTTTTTTATAGGCTTCTACTTGACCGAGCAATTTACCGCCTTGGTATTTTAATAATACTGTTCGATCATAGTTACTCAAGCTTGTGAAAATAGCATAAATTTTCATGACACTATCATAATGCTCAAGCGTCAATTTTTTTTCGTCTGGCAAATAGCCCATAAGTTGAATAATTGAACCGACTGGATTAATGTTCTCAACCTGTGAGGCAATATCATCATCAATTCCTTGAATACGATAAATCGGACGCCCATCATCTGAAATCATATACATAATTTCGATCGTATCATTAACTGAATCCTTTAAGCGTTTTTGAATGATTGTTTCAAATAGCCAAACTGAAATATTATAGTTTTCAAACTGTAATATAGCATTTTCATAGCCTAAAGCAGGGTATTTAGTATCACTGCCACCATATTGTAGATATTTATTTTCAACATTTCCTAGAGCATTTGTTACATTCGTTTGCTGTCCAATACTAAATAGCTTTTCGTCTGGATCAATCCAATGAACGTTCACAATATTTTCTGTAAAGAACTCTGGTAATTTTTCAAACGGTACATATGGAGGTGTGACATTTCCATTTTCGTCATCCGTGTTTTTTGGATCATACACTTGATAATCAATACGCATTTCTGGCTGAGGTGAATATCGGACATGTGCATTTAATTTTTCACCTACAAGACATTTCATAGTAGGATCTGTATTGTTAATAAGCTCAAATGAAATAGTATCACGTACAGATTTTGTTAATTTTGGTGCGATGACAATCGCAGAAACAGTTGAGCCGTCTGATTGTACATTTCGTACAGCTTCACCGGATGTATCAACGATTTTTGCGCCATATGACGACGTTACACGGAATGTATATGACTTATCATCAGGGATTGGATCGCCATTACAAGCTTTTAAAGATACAGTAATGAGCGTTGAATCTTGGTCATTTGCGATTAAATCTGGTTTTTCAACATCAATACTTTGTAGTGCATTATTAACATACTCCGGACCAGTAAAATCATTATTATTATCCTTTGGCTCTTCGAAATCTGTGTTGGTTGAGCCCATGAAGCCTGGAGGTAATGTAATTTTATTGTTATCGCGTCCTGCTGCAGCACGTTTTAATCCTAGAACAGCAAAGTTACCGTTTTGTACGCTTCGATATAAAAATTCAGCAATATCTCCACGAGATAGCTTTGTAGAAGGGTTGAAGTCAGCAAATGTTTTTTTACCAGTGCTTCCTGTTGAAATATCATTTGTGTATAAGTATTGAACTGCCTGCGGCTCATCCAAATCTAAGCCTTTAAATGCAGCATATACACGTGCAAATTGTCCACGTGTAACAGCCTTTGAACGATTCGCAGTTGTATAAGTACCGTTAAGCGGTAAATAAAAATCACTATAGAAATTGTAAGCTACACTGTCGTTATATGTTAATGCATAATTTCGATCAAGCTTTGCAAACATTACAACAAGCTCTCGCTCAGTTACTTGTTCATTTGGTAAAAAGTTATTAGCGCTATTCAATGAAAGTAGATCATTATCGACTGCCCATGAAATAGCTTTGTAATTACTACTATTTGTTGGTACATCGTTTATGGTTGTAGCAGCCTGCGTGACAGCTGGAGTTGCTGTCATTAAGACAAGTACGAAACAAAGTAGGGATAAAAATACTTTTTTAACATACGTCATTTTTTTCAGTCCTTTCTTTAATTAAAGAACAATATGTCATCTCGATAGTTTTGTTTTAAGTCGCTTTCTAAATAATTTAAGAAACGTTCTAGTACTACTGATGCTTGTGCTCGCGTTAATGGTTGATTTGGATTAAATCGACCTGTTACAGGGTCACCAGTCATTAAGCCTAACTCATTGACAATGTATATTCCGTCTTTTGAATAACTCGGAATTTGCGCATCATCCTTAAACTTCGTCACATAGCCTGGATCCGGCGCCTTGTTTTCTAGCCCTAATGCGCGTACAAATATCGTAGCTGCTTGTGCTCGAGTAATTTGATTATTTGGTTTGAAATACTCTGGCGTTACACCTTTAATGATTCCTTTTTTATAGGCAGATTCAATGTAGGCATAGTCTTTTACCGTACGTTTAACATCTTTAAAAATACTAGTTGTTGATGTCGACTTTTTCGGTTTCGTTTCTTCCATAACACGTAGGTCAACTGCCTTACCAATCGCTATTGTAAAGTCAATACGCTTCATAGGGGTATTTGGTGAGAAGAAGTTACTTGCATCAGAGTAAATACCTAAAGAATATAATTTTTCAATAGCGTCTTTCGCATAATGTTTTGATAAATCGCGGAACTTAGGAATGATTAAACGTTCAATTGTCGGCATGTATTCTTTATCTAAATCAAGAGTACCTTTTTGCCCTGAGGCTAAATCATACGTATATTCAGAAATAACATCCTTTTCACTTACTACCGCATATCCACCATCAAAGCTCCCTAAACTTCCTAGGTTTTCTTCATAGTTTAATACACGAGATTTGCTTGTAGATAAACGATTTTTCACATGGCTTGTCTTACCATCGCTAAAATTATAAACAGCTTCTGTAATTTGTGTTTCTGTTGCTCCCCAGAAATTTTCATAGCCCGCATGACGACTATCTGTTTCAATTGTTACAGTATTTTGGACGGTATTTTTTCCAGTTCCAGTTTGATAGGCATATGTTTTTCTCGAAATTACATTACCTGAGTAATAATCTGAGGCTGCTCGATTATCTGTCACTGTCCCTTGTGAAAATTGGTAATCTACCAATGTATATGTTGTTTTCCCAACAACAATTTTCTCAGTATACTTTTTTACTACACCATTCGATGTTTTTTGACCAATCGTATCATAATTCACAACATCTGATTCATAAGCAATATTTCGAGTCAGTGTAGCACCGTTACTTGCTGTTAGCTTTACATTATGTGTTTCAGTTAACTTTCCTTTGGATTCTTTTTGTGTAATTTTGATGTCTTTACTAGTGCCTTTAAATATAATGGGTGTTCCTGTAATGAAAACAGCTTCCTCATATGTATATTCATTTTTTACAGCACCTGTTGTTTCTAATGAAGCAGCTGATGCATTTTCTGGGGTAGTAGCTCCAATAACAAATACAGCAAGCACTACTAACATTATTTTAAATAAATGTTTTCGCATTCTTTTTTTGTCCCTCTCTTTCATTCCAGACATATCCGCATCTGGAGCTATCAATACAAGATCACATAATAATCTTGTGGTAGGTAACCGTTTTTGGACTTACATAAGCAAAAAAACCTTTGAAAAAATAAAGGTTAAAATCTGCTCGTCTTCTACTCATATGGCAACATTTTTTCATACTCGCAGAAGACTCGCAAATTATATTTTATCAATCAACTAATATTAAATGAGCTTTGACAAAACGATCTGATAATACTACTAAACGATCAGAAGGTTTTAAATCAGATGCTTGTATTACTTTGCCTGCTTTAATAATTGTAGATTGATCAATATTCATATCAATCATTTCACCAGCTTCATACCAACGACCATTTTGCCATTGACTAACACTCTTCACATTAATGACAGCAGGGTATTTCGATTTAACTGACTGTAATTTACCAGTTAACATTAATGGTGCAACAGGCTTAGCTTTATGAAGAATATGAACGGCCTGTACATGACCATCCTTCACATAGAAGTATCCATATTCGCCTTCATATAAATGAAGCTCCGTATCAGGCATGACATTAAATGTTTTGTTACCGTCATCTACTATTGCCTTTGTTGAATTACTAACAGATAGTACAGTACCCTCTGTTTTCTTGAAGACATTTGACTCAATCTTCATCGCATCATCAACTTCAATTAAATAGCCATCTGCTTGTGATAAACGTCCATAATATAAATCATGACCCGCTAAGTTTGGTGACATAAAGCTATCACTTGTTACTTGTACAACTTGAGCATAATGATTACGTGCAGCACCGTCTGCAATAACAAAGGCCGTACCATAAGCTAATAAGCCAGTAGGTTCAATTAAACGACCATTTCTAATTAAAATTGTTCCATTGTGGAAGTATACTGTACCTGCAGATTTAAGTTTTAATAATTGATATTGAGTATCTACAGAAAGCATAGGCTCATAGTAGGTACGCTCATTGTTTTTCAATACAACAATCTTTTCAATCACTTCTTTACCAAATTGTTTAACTGTTGCATAATACGCTTCACTGCCAATGTAATTTTTCAATTGGCCTTTATCAATTTTTGCGTTTCCAACATATATCGGAACTTTCGATGAAAAATTCATCGTTGACAAAGCCGTTGTTGTATCAGAACCAAACTGCCAATTTATAAAAGCATGTTGATTTTTAACAGTTAGTTTATTTGCATTGGCATTAACCGTCTGTATCTCACCTTTATATAGGTTTTCAACTAATGTACCCGTCTCACTAATCTCTATTTTTGTGACGATTGATGAGTTTCGATTTTTAAGGCTAAGTTTAACGCGATCCCCAACATATAATGAGCTAATATCAACAGCTGAGGAGTTTTTTTGGTAGCTTGTATCTTTATTGATATAGTAGGTTGTTTCTTCTCCAATATCTGGCTTCAACATAATAAACAGGCCATTTGGATCAATACTTGTTACTACTCCGGCAAGTATTTTAGTATTTTGTACTATTGGAGATTCTGTTTCATTTGTCAGATTAGACGTACCTCGAAGCTCAACAACGCTTCGAAGAGAAATATCCGCTTCTACTTTCATACCCATCTTAAAGCCCTCGATTGTTGTCACTGTATTATTAATATACAGGCGGGCATTATCATTTATATTGTATGTAACTTGACGACCACTTTCATTTTGCAAAGTAATTTTACTAAGCTTTTTTTCTATTACTCCATTTTTAGAATTTGCATATTCTGAAAATGTTACATCAACAAAGGTTCCAGTCACCATCTGAGCTGCATGAGCTGTTTGATTTGATGAAAATCCGAGAACTGTTAGTAACAAAATCATTAGTATGTATGGAATCTTCTTCAACAAATCCCGCCTCCTTAAAAATTGTTATTAATCAATAGTATATCGTACTATTGGTAGTTTTTCCTATTTAAAAAGTTACATTTTAGTGCTTTTAGTTTCTTTTCAAATCTACCATTAGACACAAAGATAGAGGTAGCTTACAATTTCAAGCTACCTTTGCTTTATCATACTTGAACGTCAATTGTATGTCCTGCTGTCGGATGTGGAGCATCTAACATTTCAACTAATTGTTCTGTATTTTGCTGTTGCATCTCCATTGCCTGTTTCGTTACAGCTAGAGATACATTTTGCATTAAACTTGCTTGATTCATTGCCATCGATAAAGCTGCAATATCCATTTAGTCCACCTCCTAATTCATTTATCGGTCAGTTGTTTCATTCATCAAGCGTTTCCCCTAATATTTTTAATAAAAAAAAACATCTACTGTCCTAAATAATAGACTCAATAGATGTTTTTTTATTACATTTTATTTTCGATCGTACGCCAAGCTTCTTCAAAACCAATTCCTTTTTCCGAAGAAAAAACAATAAGCGGATCATTTTTTTCCATATCCAGTGTTTCTTTTACCACTTTTTTATGCTTATCCCATTTACCTTTTGGGATTTTATCTGCTTTTGTTGCAATGACAATACAAGGAATATTGTAATGCTTTAAAAAATCATACATCATGCGATCATCAGCTGTAGGAGGATGACGTAAATCAACAATTTGTACGACTGCCTTTAATTCATTGCGCCCTGTAATGTAACGCTCAATCATTTTCCCCCATGCTTCACGCTCAGTCTTTGAAACCTTTGCATAACCATACCCCGGAACGTCCACAAAAAACAATTGCTCTTCAATTTTGTAAAAATTAAGTGTTTGTGTTTTTCCGGGCTTAGAAGAAATACGCGCTAAAGCTTTACGACCGATCATTCGGTTGATAAATGAGGATTTTCCCACATTTGAACGACCGGCTAGCGCAAATTCTGGCAGTCCATCTTCTGGATATTGGTCTGGTCTTACAGCACTTATGACCATTTCTACGTTATGGACTTTCATTTTCTTATAAACCTCCGTCCAGTGCATGGGCTAATACTTCATCAGCCGATGACACTAGTTTAAATGTTAGTTGTTCGCGTACACTTTCAGGAATATCCTCAATATCTCGCTCATTATCTTTCGGACAAATAATTGTCGTTAAGCCCGCTCGATGCGCACTGAGTGTTTTTTCCTTTAAGCCACCAATTGGCAGTACACGCCCGCGTAATGTAATTTCACCTGTCATGCCGACTTCACGGCGTATTGGACGGTGTAAAATTGCAGAAACAATTGCGGTTGCCATCGTAATACCTGCGGAAGGCCCATCTTTCGGCACAGCTCCTTCAGGAACGTGAATATGAATATCATGTGTTTCAAAATATTCTGCATCCACTTTTAGATCGTCCATTTTTGTACGGACGTACGATAAAGCTGTTTGAGCAGATTCCTTCATAACATCGCCTAACTTCCCAGTTAACTGCAATTTTCCTTTACCAGGTGTTAATGATACCTCAATTTGTAATGTATCACCACCCACAGTTGTATAGGCAAGTCCAGTAGCTACACCGATTTGATTTTCCTCTTCTGCTTGTCCATATCTGAAACGGTGTTTTCCGAGTAATTCCTCTAACGATTTCGAGCTTACTGTTACTCGCTTTTTCTCACCGGAAACGATGATTTTAGCGACTTTACGACATAAGGTTGCAATTTGACGCTCTAGTCCTCGAACACCTGCTTCACGCGTATAATAACGGATGATATCCATTACTGCTTCATCTTTTATAATAACTTGTGTTTTTTTCAAGCCATGCTCTTTTAATTGTTTTGGTATTAAATGATTTTTCATAATTTGCTCTTTTTCAATTTCTGTATAACCAGCAATTGAGATCACTTCCATACGATCTAGTAACGGCCCAGGAATTGTACTTAAATCATTGGCAGTTGCTATAAACAATACATTTGATAAATCATAAGGTTCTTCGATGTAATGATCACTAAATGTATTATTTTGAGCTGGGTCTAAAACTTCCAGCATTGCTGCTGCTGGATCTCCTCTAAAATCATTAGACATTTTATCAATTTCATCAAGAAGGAATACAGGATTAATTGTCCCTGCCTTTTTCATCCCTTGGATAATACGACCTGGCATTGCTCCAACATACGTACGTCGATGACCACGAATTTCCGATTCGTCACGTACGCCACCTAATGAAATACGGATAAATTTGCGATCCAAGCTTTCTGCAATGGATCGAGCTAATGATGTTTTACCTACACCTGGAGGGCCAGCTAAACAAAGTATTGGTCCACGTAACGAATTTTTCAACTGACGTACAGCTAAATATTCTAATATACGTTCTTTTACTTTTTCTAATCCGTCATGATCACGATTTAAAATGTTCTCTGCATGTTCGATACTCATGCGATCTTCAGTCGCATTTGTCCATGGTAGTGATATAATCCAATCAATATAGTTTCGGATGACACCGCTCTCTGCACTAGCTGCTGGGATCTTCTCGTATCGATCCAACTCTTTAAGCACTACTTCTTCCGTTGTTTCAGGCAAACCTATTTCGTTAATACGTTTACGTAATTCAGCTACTTCGCCAGTTTTTCCTTCACGATCTCCTAGCTCCGTTTGAATAGCTTTCATTTGTTCACGTAAATAATATTCCTTTTGCGTACGCTCCATCGATTGCTTAACTTTTGTATTAATTTTCTTCTCTAGCTCAAGTACTTCTTGCTCGTCATGTAAGCGAATAATTAAATGGTCTAAACGTTTCTTCACACTAAATATTTCCAACACTTCTTGTTTATCTGCAATCTTAAACGGTAAATGCGATGCAATGATGTCTGCTAAACGACCTGGTTCTTCAATGTCTGCCACAGTACTAATGGTTTCAGATGTAATCTTATTGGAGGATTTTGCGTATCTTTCAAAATACGTTAACAACGTACGCATTAAAGCCTGTGTTTCAACATCTTTACCATTTGTTTCCTCTTTAACATCAATGTCAACCATCGTATATTTTTCTAATGCCTGATAATTAGACCATGTTGCACGCGCTACACCTTCCACTAATATACGCAGTGTTCCATTCGGTAATTTTAGCATCTGTTTGACATATGCCATCGTACCAACTGAATATAGATCTTGCTCATCAGGCTGTTCATCATGAACTTCTTTTTGTGTTACTAATAATATCAATTGGTCCTCTAACATTGCTTGTTCTAGCGCCGCTACAGAACGATTTCTACCCACATCAATATGTAACACCATCGACGGGTAAACTAAAAGTCCACGTAAAGGCAATAATGGTACATTTGTTGTTTTTTGTATTGTCACCATGCGGGTATTCACCTCCGTTAAAATTTTCTTATTCACTCCCACGCTACTAGTATGTGTCTAAAAAGCTGATTCACACTAGTTAATCAATTGAGCCAAAAATTTCATCTAACTACAGTGGGCTTTATGTATGAATGAATAAAAAGCTGACTATCGATATGTGCGAATATTGCACAATCGAAGTCAGCTAAATTACTCTTTATCCCATAACAATAGACTTCCACGTCTGTTCGTTATGCTGAAGTTTTTGTGTCGCTACCTTCATCGAGTTCAGTGCCATCTTCAAGAAGCAATTTCGGTTTTTCTTTATCCGTAATTGTTTTTGCCGTAATGATACATTTTTTCACATCTTCGCGTGAAGGTAGTTCGTACATTACTTCAAGCATTGTTGACTCAATAATTGAACGAAGACCGCGTGCACCTGTTTTTCGTTCAATTGCTTCTTTTGCAATTTCAGAAAGAGCACCTTCATCAAACTCAAGCTCAACACCATCTAGTTCAAGCATTTTTTGATATTGCTTAGCTAGTGCATTTTTAGGCTCAGTTAAAATTTGTACAAGCGCAGCCTCGTTTAATTGTTCTAGACTTGCAAGTACTGGTAATCGACCGATGAATTCTGGAATTAGACCAAATTTCAACAAATCCTCTGGAATCAGCTTTGCCATAATTGAGCTTTCATCCATATCAATTTTGTTTGGATCTGAACCGAAGCCAATTACTTTTTCACCCTGACGACGTTTAATAATGGATTCTATTCCATCAAATGCTCCGCCTACAATAAATAAGATGTTTGTCGTATCGATTTGTAAAAACTCTTGGTGAGGATGCTTACGACCACCTTGAGGTGGAACACTTGCAACAGTTCCTTCTAAAATTTTTAGAAGCGCTTGTTGTACGCCTTCACCAGAAACATCACGTGTAATAGATGGATTTTCAGATTTGCGTGCAACTTTATCGATTTCATCAATATAGATGATTCCTTTTTCAGCACGCTCGATATCGTAATCTGCGGATTGAATTAATTTTAATAAGATATTTTCAACGTCCTCACCAACATAGCCAGCTTCTGTAAGTGAAGTAGCATCTGCAATTGCAAAAGGAACGTTTAATATACGTGCCAATGTTTGGGCCAATAAAGTTTTACCGCTACCAGTTGGGCCGATTAACACAATGTTCGATTTTGCTAATTCTACATCATCAATTTTACTATTCGTATTAATGCGTTTGTAGTGATTGTAAACCGCAACTGCTAAAGCTTTTTTAGCACGTTCTTGTCCGATTACATAGTCATCTAAAATCGTTAAGATTTCTTTCGGTTTTGGAATATCTTGGAATTCAATTTCTTCTTCAACGCCCAGTTCCTCTACAACGATTTCTGAACAAAGCTCGATACATTCATCACAAATATAAACACCAGGACCTGCCACTAATTTACGTACCTGTTCTTGTGGTTTTCCACAGAATGAGCATTTTAAATTGCCTTTTTCATCATTAAATTTGAACAATATGTTTCACCCCTATTCAAGCAACAATCTTACAAGATTATTGAATCATTATCAAATAAATTGTCTGCATCTATTTACACCATGGCATTTAAGATTCCAGATTTCAAAAAAGTTTCGACATTCATTGTACCACAAAGATGCCCATTCATTCACTTGTATCATCAACATGTGACGTTCTGACTTGTCACGTTTTAGCTCCGCTAGTGATGAGCCTGAATTCCGCTGATCAACTGTATCATGCATAACTGACTGATTCTTCAGAAACCTCTAGCGACCAGGGAGCTTTTATTTTCCAAGCTCTCTGACCCATGCCATTTGTCGGCAGTACAACTTAAGTTACCCGAATGAAAACTTGCCATTTTTTAAAATCTATTCTATTTGCCAGAGGCTTAACTTCATTCAGAGGAGGATGTATTTCGTAGTTCCTCATTTGGAAGAATTGAGACATCAATAAACTTAAGTCTTTTCTCTACTGAATAAAGTTAAATTTAGCATCGTGTGAAAAGTCAAACAATACTATGTATTAGAGAAGTGTAAGACCTTTGCCTATCCCCTTTTCAAAAAAGTATTTCCTTTTGGAGTATGCTCTTTGTGGTGAAGGTAGTCGTCATATTTATCATATAATTAATCAAACTAACTCTAAAGGGGAACTCGCTGAGCCTAAATAAAAAATATGTGATAAAACAAGGCACGGTTTAATGCCGTACCTTGTTTCATTTTTCTATCCAGTTACAAAAAAATCCTATTCAGTAATTTTAGCGTTTTCTACTAAAAATTCAACTGTTTTTTGAATTTTAATGTCGTTTTCAAGAACTGCTGTACCGCCTAAAGCTCCAGTAATTTGGTCTTTAGTCATGTTAAATTGAGCAGTCATTTTTTCTAATTCAGCTTCAATATCAGCTTCAGTTGCTTCAATTTTTTCAGCTTCAGCAATCGCTTCAAGTGTTAAAGATACACGTACACGGTTTTGAGCTTCTTCTTTCATTTGTCCACGTAAATCTTCTTCTGATTGACCTGAGAATTGGTAGTAAAGGTCTAAGTTCATACCTTGCATTTGTAGACGTTGACCAAATTCTTGTAACATACGATCAGTTTCAGAGTTAATCATACCAGCTGGCACTTCAAATTCTGCATTTTCAGCAGCTTTTTCAACTAATTGATCACGAAGTGCTGCATCAGATTCAGCTTGTTTTTGCTCAGCAGTTTGCTCTTTGATTTTAGCGCGTAAAGCTTCGACACCTTCAACTTCTGGGTCTAACTCTTTAGCGAATTCATCGTTTAATTCTGGAAGAACTTTTGTTTTAACTTCTTTTACAGTTACTTTGAAAGTAGCTTCTTTACCAGCTAATTCAGCTGCATGGTATTCTTCTGGGAAAGTAACAACTACGTCTTTAGATTCACCAGTTTTTACACCTACAAGTTGCTCTTCAAAGCCTGGAATGAATGAGCCTGAACCGATTTCTAGTGGATAGTCTTCACCTTTACCACCTTCAAATGCTTCTTCACCTACGAAACCTTCAAAGTCGATAGTAGCTGTATCGCCTTCTACGATAGCTTCATCTTCTTTAATTTCAAGTTCTGCTTTACGAGCTAATTGGTCTTGAATTTGTGCTTCTACTTCTTCGTCAGTAACATCTACTGGAAGTTTCGCAACTTCTAAACCTTTGTACTCACCAAGTTTTGGTTCTGGTTTCACAGTTACTTGAGCAGTAAATGAGAAATCTTTACCGTGTACGAAGTTTTCTGTACCAGAAATTTCTGGGTAATCAACTGGCATAATACCAGCTTCATCGATAGCTTTCGCATAAGAATCAGGAACGATGATTTCTAATGCATCTTGGTATAAAGATTCAATACCAAAACGTTGTTCAAACATCTTACGAGGCATTTTTCCTTTACGGAAACCTGGTACGTTAATTTGTTTTACTACTTTTTTGAACGCTTGGTCCATTGCTGCATCTACTTCTGCAGCAGGTACTTCGATTGTAAGAGTACCGATATTACCTTCTTGTTTTTCCCATTTTGCTGACATGTATAAATACCTCCAAATAAATAATCAAGTTTAATGTTAGACAATTCATTCGTTACTACGATTTTGACAACCATTTTAGTATAACATAGATGCGTATAGTTTCAACTTATTTCATACTTCATGTAGTTCTGTTAGTTTTTCTAACATTTGTAAAAATCCGATGATTTCATAGTCCATTTCCTGTACTTTTCCAAGCATAGATTGTACAAAGTCAATATAACCATAGGCTATATCATCAGCTTCGAATGATTGCCATTCAAACGGAAATGTCACAATGGCATGCTTCGCCATTAAATATTGTACCATTTCCAACGTCGATGGATCTTGCTCTAATTTATTTTCTATTATTTTTTTTACTTCTATATATTGAGGCAACTGATTTGGTAAGACTAAATTAATTGGATTAATAATCTTTGTTTTATTAAATTTGGAGACAGTAATATCTATTGACACTTCTTGTTCAACTAATAGAATTAGTGCTAAGCTCTGAACAAATGGATGGATTGTTGGACATTCAATAATATCTTTTAATGCTGTTTTTAATTGCCGTACATTCGTTTCCATTAAGCGATGCAGTCGAATAGATTGTTCGTCTGGTGTTAAAGCACTAAATTTCGAAAGTTCATATTCTTGGTCTTCTACCAATCGGTTAGCATCCTCTTTTTTTTGGAGGTTCCTTGCTACCTCTTGGTTCAAACTTCTTAAGCGTTCAAATTTCTCAAGTTGATCTTCGGGAAGCACGTTTTCTTCCATTAATGTCGTAATTAATGACTCTACTTGATTGTATTCTTTTAACTGCATACATACTGTAACGTACAGTTCCATTACTTCCACATACAATGTCGTTCCCATAGCAAATAATTGCTCACAAACATTTTTAACTTTATCGTATGCTTTTAATTCATATAAAGCATACGCATAGGCACTTAACGCAATTTCATCTCCAGCTTCATATAAGAACGCTTTTTCAAAACTTGCTACAGCCTCTTCATATTGATAATTTTCCGCATACATATGTCCTTCACGTATTAATGTTTGAACAGCACCAGGAAAAACAACAATATTGTCATGTTTGATAACATGTCGTTTTCGCTTTGTCATTTTTCTCACCTCTTTACCACGATTTTACGCATTCGTTCTATATGAACCCTCACCACAACAATGCATTTCATATTTTGTAATAAATTGTATTATAATGAATAATATCTCTTTCATTTATTACATACAGGCAGCCATCTTAGCTTCTACTGTATTTTAAAAAAGTTCTTCACAAGGAGTGGAATACATGCAATTAATGGATACGGTTAGTGAATTTGATAGTAGCATCTCTCCTATGTTTGAGGCACTATCAATTCAAGTTGTTTCGTTTTCTACAGCGGACGGTCCCCATCAGAAGGATTGTCCTATTGAATTCAACATACTCACACGGACAAAGATTGATTTATACATGCAAGAAGCCATTACACATATTATAAGTATTCAAGGTCACATTCCTGGCTCCATTTCACTCGGACACCAACATGAGTCACTTTTTATTATTCCCCAAAGTGTCCACATTGAATGCAACTATAAACTTCTAAGTATCGACATAAAAGAAATGCAACAAATCTTACAACATTCTCAACCAAAACTTCATTATAGTGAATGGCTCATCGATGCCATTAAAAATGCGAATATTCTTGTAGAATTAAAAACCAATCAAAATACCTTTACGGAATGGCCGCTTGCTATAAAGTCAACCGTTATATCATAACGAGGATGGGACATACTTAAATAGGTATGTCTTTTATTGTGCTCTCCATTAATAAGTCTATCCCTTTTCGTTGCTTGTCTATCATATCAACTTTCTCTTACTTCTGGAATTCCTATTGTGAATATACTCCTATATCACTAGAAAACTTCACCAATCAACAAATTTAACTTTGAAGCGTTATAATAAAAAAGACCGTTCCTTATAAGCATTTTTAGTGTATCTTCGAATTGGTAAAAGGATGAGTAATCACCAAAGAATAAAAAATGCTTTACTAGAGAATGAACTTTACTTCGGGGGAATTACATATGGATATCAAAAATACATTACAATCATTTTCAACAATGACTTATTCAGCGCGACAACAATTTATGGTACAAAATGGCGATTGGATGTTACAAGAAATGTTAACACACATTGGTTCACCAGATACAGAACTACGAGACAAATTAATTTACCGTACTTTTATTGATATACTTAGCGACAATTTGCTGAGCACCGAACAGATACAGTATTTATTTGATACTGCAATAAGCGACGATTTTTTATATTTAAACATAGGTGAAGAAATGACGGATAGTGTCTTCACTCGTTCGTTTTCCGCTTTACTTGTAGCAAGTATTCTTGCAAAAGATGCTGAGTTACTGATTTTACATGATGATCGTCTACAAATTTTCTTTCAAAAGATTGGCCGCTTTTTATTATTGGAAAAAGATACGAGAGGTTATGTTCAAGATAAGGGTTGGGCGCATAGCATTGCACATGGTGCAGATTTAGCAGCAATGACGATTAAACACCCTAAATTTGATCTACAACATGCGCCGTTAATTTTGCATGCATTGAAACTTGTTACTTGGAAGGATATTGTCTTTGTCAACGACGAGGAGGAACGCCTAATTAATATTATTGAAGCGTTATTAGATCGTAACTACTCCGAGGAAGCGTTAATAGAATTTGTTGAACAAGTATTTGATAAATTTGAAATGCATTTAGTGACACAAGGCTATAACGATGCCTTTTTCAGCGGACGTACATGCACATTGAATGTAATGAAAACATTATATTTTGCATTAAAAATGAATAACCTAGCCCCAAAACTTCAAAATACTATCTATGGACAAGTAGCAAAATGGTTAAAGCTCGGCGCTTAGAAATCTGGCGCGAATAGGAATTTCACTTTCTTTCTGCTTCGAACATTTATTTTCTTCTCTATAGCCAAAAATAGCAAACCAGGGATATCCTTAGTTTGCTATTTTTACTTTTCGGATAAAATATATTGAATACAATATATGGAAGTGTGTTATTATATTAACATAATTAATAGTAGTTTCCGAAATATCCCTTTCCAATCATCCCTTACATTGAAAGTTTATCCTGATATATCCACAATTCCACTTTTCATAATTTCATTTTTTAAAAAAACGCAACAAAAAAGCATTGAACATCTTAATTTCACGGCGACTTTATTACAAAAAGACGTCTAAAATGTGAAATGATATTTTCACAAAAAAAACTATTTACATAATCAAAGATGAGAAACTCAGTGTTTTCAACGTTCTAACAGTGTTTATTATATTAAACACAAAAATACTAATATTGAAATAACGATTTTTGTTCAAAAAATGTTCATATTCTTCCCTACTTTATTATTAAAAATATAAAAAAATAATTTTTTTTTTGTAAAACGGGCGTATAATCCAATGTGCAAACAACAACATTTGTGTCGATCGATTATGACACATTGTTTAAAAATCGATTACACAGATTAATGCTTTTGCGAACGCTTGCACTAGACCAATCAAATATAGATTCAATATTCAATGTTTCATAATGAACCATGCCATTGTAAGTATTTCTGATTATTTGATTGGTACAACAACTAAAAGAGGTGACCTTATTACCCACTATTTGTAAATTCGAATCAACCATATAAACACATGAAATTTATGAATAGCCGTTTTATAGAAAGGAGTCAAACATGAAGAAAAAGTTAAGCTTAATGTTTCTTGCATTTGGTGCGCTTGCAGTTCTTGCTGGCTGTGAACCCCTAACAATCTTTGATCCAAAAGGGCCAAATGCCAAAACATTATCAGACACAATTATTTTATCCATTATTACAATGGCCTTTATATTACTAGTCGTGTACGTGCTTTTAGCATTTATGCTAACAAAATACCGTGCTTCTAAAGCATCTGCCGATTATGAGCCTCCTCACGAAGAGGGTAGTCATCTACTTGAAATAATATGGACAGTTATCCCTATTATCATAGTGGCATTCTTAGCAATTGTTACTGTAAGAACAACAAGTACTGTAGAGGCAACACCAGATGGTTATGACAATAAAGAGCCACTTGTTATTTACGCATCATCTTCTAACTGGAAATGGCATTTTAGCTATCCAGAACAAGGGATTGAAACTGTAAACTATGTAAATATCCCAACAGACCGTCCAATTGAGTTCAAACTTTACTCTTTCGGACCAATCACAAGTTTCTGGATTCCGCAATTAGCTGGTCAAAAATATGCGATGAGTGACATGTTAACAACTATTCACCTTGCTGCAGATGAGGTTGGTTCATACATGGGCCGTAACTCTAACTTTAGCGGTCGCGGTTTTGCTGAAATGGAATTTGAAGCGCAATCTATGACACAAGAAGACTTCGACAAATGGGCATCTGATGTAAAAGCAAAAGAAAAACCATTAACAGAAGAAAAATTTGATGAACTATTAAAAGCAGAACACGTTGGTCGTTCAAGCTATTCATCTACACACTTAGAATTTAGACCTGCTCCAATGGAACACAGTGAACACATGAAAATGGGCGACATGGATCATAGTGACATGAACATGTCTGAAAAAGAAATGGATCACTCTAAAATGGATCACGGGAAACAATCTGAAGAATCACATTCACATTAATTTTTACACCTGAAAGGAGCGCATCCAATGAGTATGGAAGAAGTATTCCATCCTATGCAAGAACCGATGATTTTAGCGGCAGCTATTAGTATCGTAGTTGGAGCAGTGGTTATTGTAGCTGGCCTTACGTATTTCAAAAAATGGGGCTATTTCTACAAAAACTGGCTATCAACTGTTGACCATAAAAAAATCGGTATTATGTATATCGCTGTAGCACTTTTGATGCTATTCCGTGGCGGTATCGATGCACTATTAATGCGTGCACAAACAGCAGTTCCTGATAATGGACTTCTTGATGCACAACACTATAATGAAATTTTCACAACACACGGTTTATTAATGATTTTATTCATGGCTATGCCATTCGTAATTGGTTTAATGAACGTTGTTATCCCACTGCAAATTGGTGCACGTGACGTTGCCTTCCCACGTCTGAATGCAGTCAGCTTCTGGTTATTTGCAGCTGGTTGTGGTTTACTAAACCTATCATTTATCATTGGTGGTTCACCTGATGCTGGTTGGACAGCTTACTTCCCACTAGCTGGGACAGAATTCAGTCCAACTGTTGGGAACAACTACTATTCTTTAGCTTTACAATTATCAGGGATTGGTACGTTAATGACTGGTGTTAACTTCATCGCAACAATCATTAAAATGCGTGCACCTGGTATGACATTAATGAAAATGCCAATGTTCACTTGGTCAATTTTAATTACAAACATTATTATCGTATTTGCATTCCCAGTTTTAACTGTAGCACTTGCTTTAATGATGTTAGACCGTCAATTCGGTACTCAATTCTTTGCAATGCAAAATGGTGGTATGGATATGCTTTGGGCCAACCTATTCTGGGTTTGGGGACATCCTGAGGTTTATATCGTTATCCTACCTGCTTTCGGTATCTTCTCTGAAATCATTGCTACATTTGCACGTAAAAACTTATACGGCTATAAATCAATGGTTATGAGTATGGTCGTTATTTCATTACTATCATTCTTAGTATGGGCCCACCACTTCTATACAATGGGTCACGGTGTAATGGTAAACAGCGTATTCTCTATTACAACAATGGCAATCGCTGTTCCAACAGGGGTTAAAATATTTAACTGGTTACTCACAATGAGACACGGTAAAATTCAATTTACTACTCCTATGCTTTATGCACTTGGCTTTATTCCAATCTTCACAATTGGTGGGGTTACAGGGGTAATGCTTGCAATGGCAAGTGCCGACTATCAATATCATAATACGATGTTCTTAGTTGCCCACTTCCACTATGTATTAATTCCAGGTACAGTATTCGGTGTACTTGCAGGTTACCATTACTGGTGGCCAAAAATGTTCGGTTTCCGTTTGAATGAAAAACTAGGTAAAGCTGGTTTCTGGTTCATCGCAGTATGCTTTAACGTAACATTCTTCCCTCTATTCATTTTAGGTTTAGATGGTTACGCTCGTCGTATGTACACTTACTCTGAGTCAACTGGTTACGGTCCATTAAACATGCTGTCGTTCATCGGTGGTATCGGTCTTGCTGTCGGCTTTGCGTTAATCGTATATAACATTTACTACAGCTGGAAACATATGCCTCGTAATGAAAAAGCAGATGTTTGGGATGGTCGTACGTTAGAATGGGCTACTCATTCTCCAGTACCAGAATATAACTTTGCAGTAGTTCCAACTGTTACTCGTTTAGATGAATACTGGTTCGCGAAAAAAGAAGGTCGCGATATTACAGCCGGTAAAATTGAAAAGATTCACATGCCTAACAACACTGGCACACCATTCTGGATGAGCGGATTCTTCTTCCTTGCAGCATTCTTCGCTGTATTTAATCTATGGATTCCAGCCATCATTAGTATGATTGGTGTATTCGGCTTCATGATTCACCGTTCATTTGAAAAAGATCATGGTCGATACATTTCAGTTGAAGAAGTTATGGCAACTGAGAAAAGCTTGAGAGGTGATAAATAATATGAAAATCGATTCTTCACTTCCATTAGAATATAGTACAGAAGAAAATCGCCTGAAAATTTTCGGTTTCTGGGTTTTCCTTGGCGCCGAAATCGTATTATTCGCCACACTATTTACAGTGTATTTCACACTTCAAACACGTACTGGTAGTGGCCCAAATGGCGCTGAGATTTTCGAATTAACACCAGTATTATGGGAAACATTCTTATTATTAACAAGTAGTTTCACAATTGGTCTTGGTGTTCACGCAATGCGTATTGGCAATAAAAAAGCGATGATGGCATTTTTCATCATCACACTTCTATTAGGTCTTGGCTTCTTAGGCATTGAGATTGATGAATTTATCACATATGTTGATGAAGGTGCAACAATTCAAACAAGTGCATTCTTATCTGCATTAATGACTTTACTTGGTACGCACGGTGCCCACGTAACATTCGGTTTCTTCTGGGGCGTTGCAATCTTAATCCAAGTAGCTGGCCGTGGTTTAAACCCACAAACGGCTAACAAAGCATTCATCTTCTCACTGTACTGGCACTTCCTAGACGTTGTTTGGATTTTCATCTTCAGCTTCGTCTACTTGAAAGGACTGATTAGCTGATGAAGGAATTATTCCCAAAACAACACGTGATGGGCTTCGGCTTCTCACTATTACTAACAGTTGTTGCTTTAGCTGTTGTAAAATTTGATATGTCATTTAACATGGCATTTGGTATTTTACTTGTAACTGCTCTTGCACAAGCAACTGTACAATTAGTATTATTCATGCACATCGGTGAATCTGAAGACAAGAAAACGTTATATACGACGATTTTATATTCAGTGTTCGTAGGTGTTGTGACAATCCTAGGTACATTATTTGCAATGATCTGGGGCTATAATTGATAAAAAAGCCGAGAAAATGATATCATTTTCTCGGCTTTTTCTTTTTCTATTTTTTTCAACATCAAATCCTTCTACTGTCACCCCCCTCCCCTTGCGCCAAGATGAGTTACTATGGACGTCCATTGAAGAGAGTTACTATTGATGTACCAATTTCCTTGAGATTAATCATGAGTAAGAAGACTTATAAATAAAGGTATACGTTAGGTATTTACTATTATTTTAACATTGAATTAGCACTGTTTTTTAAATAACGAAACTTTTACTATTATTGTAATGTATACTAGTAGATATTGTTTTTACCAAGAATAGGAGCTGAAAGTATGAACAAATTTTTTAAAGTTTTAAGTGTTGGCGCACTAGCACTTACACTAGCTGCTTGTAATAGTAGCGCTACACCAACGAAAGACACAACTAAAACAAGTAAACTCACTTTAGAACAAGTGTATGAAAAAGCGGTAGAACGCCAAGCCGACGTTAAAAGCGCAAGTGCAAAAATGGAGATGACTCAAGAATCCAAGGTTGGATCAGGTGAACAATCTATGGAGTTTAGCATCGATTCGAAAATGGATATGGATGTAGTTACCGATCCAATTGCTATGCACTTATCAGGCACAATGACAATGCCAGATATGGCTGATGAAGGCAAAAATACAGAAATGCCGATTGATATGTACATGAAGAAGGATCAAGGCTTTTTCATGAAAGATGAAGCATCTAAAAGCTGGTTTAAATTACCCGACGACCAATTTGATGCAATGATCGAACAAACAGCATCATCTGCAGACGCTAAGGCACAATTAGAACAGCTTAAAGACTTTATCGGTGATTTCAAATTCGAACAAACAGATGATTCATATGTCTTAACTTTAGACGCTAAGGGCGATAAATTTAAAGAACTGATCGATTCTGAAATTAACAAATCAATGAAAGATATGGGTCTTGAAGAAAATCCACTTGATAAATTAACAATCGATAAAATTCATTACATTCTACAAATCGATAAAAAGACTTTCGATACTAATAAAATGGATATGAATTTCGATCTAAAAATGAAAGTTGAAGATCAAGAACTATCAATGAAAACAAAGTCAGTTGTGACATACACTGATTTCAACCACTTAAAAACAATCGACATTCCACAAGAAGTTATCGATAAAGCAAAATCAATTGCACAGTAAACAACATAAAAAGAATCTGCACACTTTATGTACGCAGATTCTTTTTTATATTTGCGTCAAGCGTATCCTGAGACTTTAAAACGGCATATACGTTTTATTCCCCTGAAGTCCCGTAATCTTTAATCGTTATGTTGACCTCACACTGAATCGGTACCCCGCTAAATATTTGATCCCAATCTTTCTTTACCTTTTCCCATACTTTAGGATACTCTATTCTCAATCTTGTCCCAAATCCTGATACGTCCGTTTGATATTCATGTTGTATCTTATCTAAAACATTCTTTACCAAACGTTCTACCTCTTTTTCAGTAGCCTTTTCTGCTTTTTTCAAAAACTTATTGTCAAATGTTTTCTCTGAAAGAACCCAATGCTCAGCAATCCGCCCTTCAGATTCGATTTTCACATTAAATGAGATATTTTCTCCATCAACATGCGGTATAATTTTACTTTTCGTTGAAATTATTTCATATATAATCGGCTGATCTGTCTCTTCATAAAAACTTGTTACTAAACCTCCTTTGCCCTTTCCAGTTATCCACGTTATACCCTCTAATTCTTTTCCCGTAAGAAAACCTCTTAGTTTTTTTGTCTTCCCTTCTATCACAGCTGCACCGACAAACTTTATTTCATCGTTCTCTGAAACTACACTCTGCAACAAAAAACTGGCTTCTGAATATAATTTTCCCTCTAATTTTGCAAATGTCATCGGTGGTATTATCTTAGTAGTTTTTTTATGTCCTTTCATCATCTCAACTAGTTGAAAGGCAGGAATTTTAGATGGTTCGTTCGATTCAAGAATATTACTTGCATGATTTTTAGCGATTAGCAGAAGCGCACTTGGTCTCATTTCTAGTTCCCTTAGAAAAAAATCCATTGTTTGCTTTAAATTGAATGTACTTGCAAAATCCTCTCCTATGACAATAACCTTTGAATGTTCTGCAAAGGCACGTTTGTCGTTTTTTAGTATCATATTACGTAAAGTAGGAAGAACCGCATCACCGGTTTCTGAAACGTTTTTATAAGCTTGTTGTTTTTTACCTTCTTTTGGACCGGAACCAGTTGTCTCCGAGGTAACGAATTGATTCGTAATCGTAATCAGCTCTTTGTTAGAGTTCCTAGCTTCTTGTTCCTCCGATTCCTCCCTAGAATTAGTATCTGTTTCTAAATCTAACGAGGTACCTACAATAAGACCCAAATCTTCAATTTCTTTACTGCTCCAACACCCTGTAAGAAGTAGAAGTATAAAAGATAACAGCAAACCTAGTTTAAATCGTCCTTTCATATAGTTTAATTTCATGTTTTCCCACCCTTCAACCTCAAAATAATAAGTAAGATTATGGGAAGAACACCAAATAAAAATAATGCAGTATTGCCAATCATATTGCCGAACTTAAAGAGGTCATTGATATTTTTAGGCGTCATAGAAATAATGTAAATAAGCGGTAGCAACCCGAATATAAAAGGTTGTATGTTCTTTTTAAAGAGTTGAGCTAACCCTAATGCAGCGGCAAAATAGGTAATAGTAAAGGTGGCGAATATTTGCATGATCCATATCACGAGCAAAAAAGACTCAAATCGTTCAAAGATTAGCCCCGGAATTTCAAAACTTCGCATAAGTTCTAATGTAGGCCATGTTCTCGTGACAACTCCCTTAACACTTAAAGCGCCTATTACCATTACAACAGTGATGACATAAAAAATTAAGGGAATCGTTAAACCGACAAGAACGACTTTTACTGCTTTCGTTTTCTCTGACTTCTTCATAAATGCAACAAGCAGTAGCATAATTTCAGGACCTAAAAATGCGAGAGTTGCTGTCTTTACTCCTTTTAATACTGGCATAACACCCAACCCTAATACCGGACGTAAATTGTCTATTTCAAATATTCCTAAGCTCAAAAAAGCCACCAATAAAAAGAGTACAAATGTGATAGGAAAAATTATTTCAAATAGTCGAGCAATCCCGTTGATTCCGCTACTAATCAAATAGAGGCCTATCCACATAAAGGGCAAAATGATAGCCCAAGTTGGTGTTCCTTCGAGCAGAAAGAGTGAGGTTACTTCTGCCATTATCCTGACTTCAAATGCTGAAATTGTAAAGAAATAGACTATTATAAGCAAACTCAAGAAGCAACCTATCCATTTCCCTACAATATCTTGGCTATACTGATAAAAGGTTTTTTCAGGGAACTTTTGGCTTAATTTCACGATAATTAAGCTTGCAATTATCGCAATTATTCCCCCTAGAAAAACACTAATCCATACATCCGGTGTTTTCACCTTTTCAACAGATGTTCTCGGCAAGGTAAGTATTCCTGTAGCCAAAATATAATTAACGAGGATAACAACTGCTTGTGAAGGCGTAATTTTGTCTTGTGAATTCATCATCATGCCAGTTAATTTCCTTTCCTAGTGACTAATCCTGACGGCTAGAATCTTTTGTATGCAACATCTTCGGACGACGTTTCATCATCATAAGTGGCATACGAACCATAAAGTCTTTCCAATCACTCGCTCTATAAGGAACCGTCGGACTAACATAAGGGATGCCAAAACTCTTCAATTTCACTAAATGGCTACAAAGAAGTAAGAAAAACAGGATAACCCCATATAAACCAAATAAAGCAGCAAAAAACATTGCTACGAAACGAAGCATGCGCAATGAAATTCCCGCGTTATATTGCGGAATAGCAAAGGAAGAAATAGCCGTTAACGCAACAACAATTACCATAATGGGGCTAACGATCCCTGCTTGTACAGCAGCTTCCCCAATAACAAGCCCGCCGACAATTCCCATTGTAGGGCCAATAGGTTTAGGCAAACGAAGCCCAGCTTCTCGTAGAATTTCAATCGCTACTTCCATAATTAGTGCCTCTATGATTGCAGGAAACGGTACACCTTCCCTTGTTCCCATCATTGACAATGCTAGCTTAGTTGGAATTAACCCCTGATGAAACGAGACAAACGATATATATAAGGACGGTGCAAAAAGCGTAATAGCTGCAGCTAAATAACGTAATAGTCGAATGAGTGTACTTGGCAACCATCGTTCATAATAGTCTTCTGGTGATTGCAATAACATACTAAATGTCACTGGCACGATTAATGCAAAAGGTGTCCCATCTAATAAAATTGCCACTCTTCCTTCCATCAAGGCAGCAAAAACACGGTCTGGACGTTCCGTATTCTGAACTTGTGTAAAAGGACTGAGATAATTATCTTCTATTAATTGCTCTACATAGCCCGATTCCGCAACATCATCAATAGTTATTGATTGAATCCTTTTCTTTACCTCTTCGATCAAGTTCGGATCTGCAATCTCTTGAATATAGGCGATAACCAATTCTTTTTTTGTCCGTTTACCTACCTGGAAATTGATAATGGATAAATCACTATTTTCACCATGCTGTCTCAAAAGAGCTGTATTATCACTTAACGTTTCTGTAAAGCCTAATCTTGGACCTCGAACCAATGCTTCCGAGACCGGTTCTTCAAAATTGCGCGATTTCCCTTTGACCGTCCCGAGCATTAATACATTGGGTATTCCATCAATTATCAAGGCGGTCGCCCCTAATAATATTTTGCCTACCGATTGCTTTACATCATACTCTTCTGTTATATCGCTAACGGAAAGAACTTCATTTTTAATAAACGTCTGTAAAAAGACTCCTTTTTCATAAATAGACTCCTGCTCATCTTTCTTTAAAACATTCCCCATTAAAGATGCCAAAATATGTTTATCAATCAGTTCTTTATCTGACAGCCCATCAAGAAAAATAATGGCTGCTCGAATATCTGTGTTCCCTATGTGAAACTCCCTAACATGCACATCCCAGTTATGGCCAATCTCATTCTTTACAAGTTCAACATCTAAGTTGAAATCACCCGTATAATGATCATAGGACCCTTGGGAAGACTTCTGATGTTCGAGCTCAACCTTTTGGTTAGTTTGATCGTTTATTTCCTTCATTTCATCTTCATGCGTCTTTTGTTTAGATACTATTCCATTAAACAATTTGAAAATAATATAAGGAATGAAAAATACAATAAAACCTTGCATAAATACTTTCCATTCTGGAATGTAGGATAAGATTTTTCCCCACATATTCATCACCCTTTTAAGCTGTTAATAAAGCGAATTACAGCTTCACGATTTATATAGTTCCATCATTATCTATGCAACAGCATTTTAAACTTATTTCATTAACATTTTCGCTTGTCATGAATAAAGCTGTATCGGCTGTGAAAATCCTTTTTACGGTAAACAAAAAAATCTTTCGCCATTGTTGTGCAAAAGATTTCTGTTGGTCATCACTATTCATTTTGAACTAGTAATAAAATACATTAAAATATAGTTCTAGATATGTTATGGTATATTATCTACAATGCTATTTTAGAAGGTGGAAAACATGCTAGAAGTAAGTGAAAGTAAGTTAGCACAATATATTATACATTTTATTGATGATACTCTCGTGTTAGGTGAGGAATCATTATCACAGCCAGAGGTCATGCTAGAGGCAGCTTTTACACAGCTAGCGTTTAGCAAAATCGATTTGGAACAGCAATTCGAATTTTTTCATGAAACAGATATTGGATTAAATGAGGTGTACACATATGTGAGGGCAATTTTTGATCAAGAGACTAGTTTCCTTGAACAATCAATCAACATTGCAAAACACTTACATAGTGTATCTCAACATCCTAACATTAAAAGTGGCGAATTATTTATTGGACTATTTGACAATTGTTTTCTAGCTACAGAAGCTAAAAAAGTAATCGCCATCGTTAAAATTGATGAAAAAGAAATGTTTTTAGATGTAAAAAACGACCACAACAAAATGGTCGTCAATGGCATTGATGGGATTAATGTAAAGAAAATCAATAACATGGCCATTATCGTAGATATGGGAACGGATGAGGCTCCTGCTGTCTTTATGAAAACGAAAAGGAAAGAAGATATTATCTACTGGCAAGAACGATTTTTAAAAATACGAGCCGCTGATGAACATTACTACAAAACGAATTTAGCGTTAGTAGAATGCAAAAAATATATTTTAAAAGAAGAGAACTTTACGAATACTGAAAAACTAGGGCTTTTAAATAAAACGCTTGATTACTTTAGAAATGAAGATGAATTTCAAGTAAATGATTATATTGATACGGTATTTGAACATGCGGAGCCAACACAGAAAGATATTATTATCAATTCGGTAAAACCTTATGAAACCGTTATTTCTGAGAGCGCACTTGAAAAGGCTGAGAAAAAATATAAACGCAAAATTAAACTTGATTCTAATATTGAAATTCAGGTGAATGTCCAGGATATCGAGCAAGTGGATGAACTAATTGAAGTAGGCTATGATGAATCTACAAATCGAAAATTCTATAAGATTTATTTCCATGAAGAACTATAATTAAGTTTTAAGAGACTTTCCAAGTTGTCAGGGGAAGTCTCTTTTTTGCTCCTCATCATAGCGTGCGGTTGATTTCCCTTCGGGGGCGTCCGGAGGCTTTAGCTTCTTTCAGCGAATGATTGGACACCCGCTGAGAGAAGTTAAAATACACCTTAATTAGTTTTACATTTCTGGAGCTTCCATACCGAAATTTGCCCACTCCTCTTTAGCTGGACCATAAATGCCTGGGACAGTTAATCCCGCCTGTCGCATAAGAACTGTCATTTGCCCTCGATGGTGATTCTGATGTTGAATCAAAAACATTAACAGTGTACCAATTCGCATTTCTTGACCGAAAAAATTGATGGGCTCGTGAAGGGTTTGATCAGTCCAATTTGTTTTTACCGCTTCCACAAACGCATGATTAGCTTGGGTATAGCTATCTGCAATAAATTGTGCTGAAGTAGGAACAGGATAATCTTTAGATGGAGCATCAAATGATAAACTTGTATTTGAAGTAATGATGCGAATTGCAGTAACTGTATGCCACGCAATACGTCCTAAAGTCCAATGATCAGATGTTATTTCCTGTTTAAGAGATTCATCAGTTAGATTGTTCAATAACCTCTTTGTACAATTTACTTCGAACGCCCAAGACTTAAAAAAATCATTTAAACTCTGATACATAAAAAATCCCCCTCTTTTCTAAAAAGCGTCGATAACAGAAAAGCGCTCTCATCGTAAAATATTAGTAGAGCTTTTCAATATAATTGTTTATTTCTTTTTGATTTATCGATCCTTTTATCGTGTGCAATAATTTACCTTTAGCATCAAATATAAAAGTTGTTGGATAAGCCATTACTTCAAATGATTTTTGAAGTGTACCATCTAAATCAAGAAATATAGGAAAATTCAAATTGTATGACTCTTGAAATTTCTTGGCATTTTCACTACTATCTTTAGAAGTTGCATTGATCGCTAACAACTCAACATTATCTGGTTTATTATTATAAAAATCTCTTAATTCAGGAGCCTCTTCTTGGCATGGGTCACACCAAGATGCCCAAAAGTTAACAATTAGAACCTTTCCATTGTATTCTTTAAATGTTGTTGATGATTCGTCTAATCGTGTTAATTTCGCATCAAAAACAAGCTGTTTTGATCCATCTTCATTTTCTACTAGTGGATTAACTGTTTCTTCTTTTATCAATACATTTTTCACAACAATTCCTACAAGTAATATGACTAACAAAGCTGAGAAATACAAACCTAAACGCTTTTTAAACTGCATAAATGATCACCTAATACCCTTTTCTTAAAGTTCCTAGATTGAATTTCGATAAGCTAACATTAATTTTTCTTTAGCTTTCTGACCAGCCAATCCTGTTTTTAGTAATTCATCAGATGTTTGATGATCTAAAGTTTTGGTAAATTGATTTAATAGGTTATCTATCAAAACATCGGGCATCTCGCCTGTGCTTTGATCTGTATCTTGTCTCTTTGGTAATTTGATTTCTTTAATCATTACTCTTTCGCCATTCAATTTTGTTACATAATGACGAATATAACCATCTTCTTTTTTAATTTCATATTTTGCTTTGCTTTGTTTATTTTTATCTAAAAATAAATCTGGAGATAGTCTATTTAGTTGATCTTTTTTTATCGTATTTATGTAATGATTATTTGTAGATTGGATCCTCACCCTCTTCCCCCCTTTCATTCGTTATTTTCATATTATTTTACCATTATATAAATAGATTACCATTTTAACCAATTTAATTGAATTGGTCTACTCTCTATAAATTGTAGTAGCTATCCAGTTTGTTGATGAGAATCATGCGATGGAAAATTTCCCACATAAAGATTGACATCCAAATTTGTCCAATGCTATATTTACTAATGCAGTAATTTACTAAATTACTAAAACTTTAACAAAGGAGGATGCAATTAATGAAAATACCTACACATTTAAAGCATAAACCTGTAATTGTTGCTGAAAATTATGCCAATATTGACGGGCGTACCGCTTATCATACAGATGCGCAAGGGCTGTCACTAGGCTTAGCTCAATGGAATGACCGAGGCAAGGTTGATATTTCGGCTAAAGTGTGGCGTCATACAGGAGGTAAATGGTCACGTCAATCGGAGGAATTACCACTTCATCGCGTGCTTGACCTCGCTATTTTAGTATGTGAATCTCAGCTTCATTTTAAGGAAGCTTATCGCTACGATCATTTATATGATGAAGAAAACCCTGTTATTAAACGTGTTGGCTTACAAGGGGATGCAATGACAGTGGAAGTATGTACGGAAAATGAACAAATTAAAGAGGATATTCGGCTCTTTAGTCAAGCTTTAAGTGCGGATAGTGAACTAATTGGTGAACGCTTGAGTACGCTATCACATCTTTTAAAGGAAATGGGTTATTAAAACCCAAGAGGGGATAAAAATGGACCAACAAATTTTACATGATGATAAGAAACTGCAAAAAGCTTTTTTTAACTTTTTAATCCCGGTAATGCTCGCGAATGTGCTGCAGTCACTAGGGCAAGTCTTTGGCATGTTTATAGTTGGGCGCAATTTAGGGGTTGATGCGCTAGCGGCAATCTCTGCATTCTTTCCATTCTTCTTCTTTTTAATGGCATTTGCTATTGGGATTGGCTCAGGTAGCTCGATTTTAGTAGGGCAAACATATGGAGCTGGCAATCATGAGAAGATGAAGGAGGTTGTTGGGGTAACCCTAGCCTTTACGACGATTTTATCAATTGTTGTCGCAATTTTTGGTGGCTTTTTCATTGAGTGGATTTTACGTTTTATGCAAACACCTGCTAACATTTTAGATATGAGTATTAGCTATGCTCAAATTTTATTCTTCACTCTACCGATAATGTTTTGGTATTTGGTGTACACAACCTTTATGCGTGGTGTCGGTGACTCTAAAACACCATTTCTATTTTTAGTTATAAGTGTTATTCTAAATATCGCATTCCTTCCACCATTAGTTTTTGGCTGGCTTAGTCTGCCTGAGTTTGGCTTAAACGGCGCTGCTTATGCCTCTGTTTTGTCCAATCTGGTAACAATGTTATTATTATTTGCCTACTTGCATAAAACAAAGCATATTTTGCGCTTAGACAAATCGATTTTACAGCATTTTAAATTGAAGAAGGATATTTTATCTTCACTATTAAAGTTAGCCATTCCAGCAAGTATTAGTATGGTTGCAATTTCTGTAGCAGAAATTGCTGTAATAGGCTTCGTGAATGTTTACGGCTCCGATGCCACTGCAGCATATGGTGTTGTCAATCAAGTCGCTAGCTATGCACAGGTGCCAGCAATGAGTATTGCTATTGCGACATCTGTATTTGTGGCACAAGCTTTAGGGGCTAACTCTACAGATATGATTAAAAAAATTCGTCAATTAGGTGTGCTCGTTAACTATATTTTAGGTGGCGCGATTATTTTAATAATGTATTTATTTGCGGAACCTATTCTGTCTTTCTTTATTGATAAACAGGATACAGTATTGATCGCCAAGGATTATTTATATATCGCGTTTTGGAGCTATTTAATTTTTGGCCATACACAAACCGTTTCAGCTACAATGCGAGCTACAGGCGTTGTCTTATGGCCTACTATTTTCCTAGTCATCGCAATTTGGGTAGTCGAGGTACCATTGGCGTTTGTTTTATCGCACTACACTTCATTCGAGCTAAACGGCGTTTGGATTGCTTACCCTACTGCCTTCTGTGTACATTTTGTATTACAATACGCATACTTCAAGCTAGGCTGGCAAAAACGAACATTAAAAGCAATGCTCAGCGAGTAATTTACGATAGTGTCTGTAGACAAAGTTATATATTAACTTTGTCTACAGCAATTTTATAAAGGTGTTTGGGGTAAACAAAAATTGTTGATCTCTCATTATTTAAGCTTGATCAGGTGGAATTACTCCCCAAATAAGTAGGAGGAAGAATACTAACCCAATTAAAAAGAATATTAGTGAAGTAATAAATATCGGACCTATTTGATAAGTGAACTGTTCTCTTTTCATAATTATGCCTGTTTGCCCACTAGCTTGAGATGCAAATAATCTAGACATAGCTCCCCCACTACTTGAAAAGTAAAAAGTACCCCCAGCAAAAACTATACCCGTGAAAAACATTACCTCGATAAATCTTACGGAGAAAAATGAAGCAATAAAATACGTAATTAAAACTTCTACAATAAATGCCACTATCATAATTATCAAATTTTTCCCGCTCATATAAATCCCCCCTTCTTCAAAGTTTATGCTTCTTACTCTGTATACGATTGAAATTGTATTAGGTTCCAAATTTTAGCTTATTAACCAATCATTTTTTCATTACAACACTTCATTTTTTGCATAAGAAAAAGGCATCCTAATGAAAGGATGCCTTTTTATGGTTACATCATTAAAATTAAAGTTTTACGATGTTTGTAGCTTGAGGTCCACGTTGGCCTTCTTCTACTGAGAATTCTACTTTTTGACCTTCTTCAAGTGTTTTGAAACCTTCACCTTGGATAGCTGAGAAGTGAGCGAATACGTCATTTCCACCTTCTACTTCGATGAATCCAAAACCTTTTTCTGAGTTAAACCATTTTACTGTACCTTGTGCCATTTTGCATGACCTCCATTAATTAAATTTACGTAAAATCATTTTTCTTCAAAAGAAAAAATTCACATATTACAAAAAGCATCAAACAAAACACGATTACTCTTTGTAATATGTGAATTTATTGTTCTCTTGAAAACGATTTTATTATCTTTACTATATAAGAAAAAATCGTATTTGTCTAGTGTAAATACAGACTTTCTTAATATTAGTCTCTCACTTACCTATTTCGTTACTAAAATAAGTTCATTAACTAAGTATATGTAAGCCTTTTTAGATCAATGTAACTCGTTAGTTGAACAAACTAAAACCATGCGCTCTCTGTACAAAAGACTTCTGCTGAAAGAAGTTAAAGTGTCTCATAGATAACTTGCCCCATTTTAGTGACATCATAATCTCCTAGTGCGTCTATTTCTGATTGGAATTCTGGTGAATTTAAAATTTCTTTTACCGATTCAATCAGCAGATGGTTTTCAGGTGTTTTTAATAGGACAATATCATAGCGTTCTCTAATAAGTGGTATAAAGTCAACCTCTATGAGTTTTGATATTTTTTCAATACCTATTCCTATGTCTGCATGGCCATTTGCGACAGCAGAGGCTACATCAATATGACTCATTTCCTCTTCGTTATACCCTTCTATTGAGGATGGAGATATGTGATGCATACGTAATTGTTCATCTAGAAAAGTACGGGCACCCGAACCTTTTTCACGGTTCATCAATTTTAATGATTTAGTCTTAAAATCCTCCATTGATTGAATTTGCAATGGATTTCCTTTTTGAACATAAAAGCCTGCTCGGCGAGAAACTAGATTGAGCAGAATATAAGAGTGACTGACAAAAATCTTTTTTAAATAAGGTGTATTATAATCCCCTGTATCACCATCGTACAAATGTAAACTTGCAATATCACATTCCCCATTATACAGCGCCATAACACCATTAAAGCTACCTTCATGAGAGCGCAATACTTTATTTGATTGTTTTTTCTCTATATATTTTCCTAATAAGTCTAAGGCTAAATCTTGTCCGCTTATAATAACTTTTTTAGTTTTTGTCGAAGGAGTAGTCATGGCAGTAGATGAAGCAGGAGTAACTCCTGTCTTGCTCTTTTGTATATATAATTGTAAATCAGTTCTATCGACACGCATTTGTCGGCCTACACGAAAAATAGGTAAGTCTCCCTTTTTCACTAAATCGTAGATCGTTAATTTTGAAACCTTTAATAGTTGAGCCACCTCTTCAATCGTATAGGAATGTTCATGTGACATGTAAAAAATCTCCCCTTCTGCTTCTATTGATACTATAGTAACTTAATTATAATATTTTTGGACCATCAACAAAACGTGTGGTTGATCTCCGTTCCGACTGGGCGCTTTCCTGGGGCGTCCGTTGAGCCGCTTGGGCCAACAGATGTTTTTTGCGCGAAAGCGTCGTGCTAACGGAGCGGCAGCAGCACCGATGTTGGTCACGAAGGCGTTATCACAGGATGTGATGTTCTTAGCCTTCGTTCCCCTATCGCTAATCCCCAAGGAGTCGCCCAGCCTCCACTTCAATCAACTTATTTACATAGTATACGTTTAACAAAATTCCTCTACAACTTTAGGTGATGAACCATATTTTTTACATCTTGAAAGTTTCTAGTGATTTGGTATTCCTTTTTTAGACATAACTAATTATAATTAGTTATGTCTTGTTATAACGAGTTATAAAAGGGAGTATAATCAAAGTGAAAAAGTATTATAGTTTAATAGCTTCATTGTTACTACTGATCGGCATTTTAGCGAGTTGTGGTAGCCAAGGAAGCAACAACAATACAAACAAACCCGTTGAATTAACAATTTCCGCAGCAGCTAGTTTGCAAGATTCATTAGAAGAGCTTCAAAAAGCCTATGAAAATGAACACGATCATATTAAAATCACATTTAACTTTGGTGGCTCTGGTGCTTTACAGCAACAAATTTTAAAAGGTGCTCCTGTGGATCTTTTCTTTTCAGCAGCAGAAGACAAATTTGATGAATTAGTTCGAGAAGATTTAATCGACAAAAAACAAGGAACAGACCTTTTAGCGAACGAATTAGTATTAATCGTTCCTAAGAAAAATGAAAAACATATTCAATCATTTGAAGACTTAACGAAAATTGATACCATTGCCGTTGGTACACCTGAAACAGTTCCTGCTGGCAAATACGGTATAGAAACATTGAAAAACATGAAACTTTGGGGAAATATAGAATCAAAAGTAGTGTATACAAAAGACGTACGACAAGTTCTTACTTATACGGAAACTGAAAATGTTGATGCAGGTTTGGTTTATAAAACCGATGCCCTTGTATCAGAAAAAGTCGATATCGTTGCTACAGCCAATGAAGATACTCATACACCTATTATTTATCCTGTAGGTGTTATCAAAGATAGTAAGCATATAAAAGAAGCGGGCGATTTTTATCGCTATTTACAAAGTGATCAAGCGATGAAAGTATTTAAGAAATACGGCTTTCAAGGAACCCAACAATAGATGAGTACGGATTTCTGGTCACCGCTTAAGCTTTCTATCGAGATAGCACTTGTGTCAGGAATAATTGTGATAGTAGCAGGTATTGTCTTTGCTAAATGGATGGCAAAACGCAATTTCAAAGGAAAAATATTTCTAGAAACAGTGTTACTTTTACCATTAGTATTACCCCCTACTGTAGTAGGATTTCTTCTAATTATTATTTTTGGCAAAAACAGTGTGCTAGGTAACTTGATAACATGGCTTTTTAACCAACCAGTTATGTTCACATGGTGGGCGGCGGTCATTGCTTCTACGGTTGTTGCATTTCCTTTAATGTATCAATCAGCAAAGACTGGCTTCGAATCTGTTGATAAGGACATCGAAAACGCTGCACGTGTTGATGGTGCTAACGAATGGCAAGTCTTCTTCTTTATTTCTATCCCTCTTGCATTAAAATCTATTGTCTCTGGTGGAATTTTAAGTTTCACACGAGCTTTAGGTGAATTTGGTGCAACCTTAATGTTTGCTGGAAACCTCCCAGGTAAAACGCAAACTACCCCACTTGCTATTTACATGGCGATTGGTTCGGGTAACATGTCACTCGCTTGGTCATGGGTGATTTGTATGATAGGTATTTCCTTTCTTATGCTGTTGTGCGTTCATCACACGAAAGCATAAAGTACTCTTCCCTACTAACTAGGATAAATATAATAAAAGATGTAGTCGGTTCAAATTAAACTGTACCAACTACATCTTTTCTTTTTACCCTCCACTAATAGGTGGAATAAACGCGATTGTATCCCCTTGTTTTACAACCGTTGTATCTGTTGCAAATTCCTCATTCACTGCTGTCATAACATGTTGTAAATTAACTTGTGGATATTGAATTTCCATCCATTCTTTAATTTGTCCAATTGTTCGGTCTGACTGGTCTACACATAATTTTGACTCACCGATGATTTCTTGTAAGTGAGCAAACAATAATATATTAATCACAAGATTCCTCCTCCCTAAATTGATGGATTTCCTTTTGGATAAGGGACATTTTCTAATTGATCACCAATCCATTCGGTCCCATCTTCCCAATACTCTTTTTTCCAAATCGGTACAATTTGTTTAATACGGTCAATCGCATATTCATTTGCTTCATAGGCTATTTTTCGGTGTGGTGATGAAACCGCAATGACAACGGCAATATCCGAAATGTCTAAATGACCAACACGATGTGTAATGGCTACTTTCGCTTCTGACCATTTCTCTTGTATTTCTTTAGATATTTGTTCAAACATTTTAACAGCCATAGATGGATAAGCTTGATATTCCAAATGAAGTGTTTTCTTTCCTTTCGTCATTTCACGTACTGTCCCGATGAAAACAGTGATGGCACCAGCATTTCGATCAGTTACTTTTTGTCTTACTTTTTCAACATCTATTGGTTTATCAACGATTTCAAACAACGATGTAGTCATAATTTTCTCCTCATTTCTTGCATAAGAACTTCCATATATTGTGTTTCTTCTTGAATTGAAAACGTCGGATATTTTAACGGTTTTTTTAGTGGATAGGTCGGCCAATAAAGAACACAGACGATATTGCTTACTTTTTGTAGCAAAGATTCATCTTCCTCCTGTCGCAAAAGAACAACCTTCGGATAATCTTCATTTTTATAGCCTTCAATGAAAATAATATCCATACTTAATGTTTCATAAATAGCTAGAATATCAGCAAGTTGCCAGTCATTTTGGTGAATACTCATCCGCAAAGTACCCTCTCCCTCAACTGCTGTTACACTCGCGCCAGCCTTCTCATGACGAACGCTGTCTTTTGAACTTTCTACCATCGGAATTCCGCCATGTCCATGATGCTTAATTGTACCTACACGAAAACCTTCTGTAGTAGCTTGTATAATGAGTTGCTCCATTAACGTTGTTTTACCACTATTTTGATAGCCTACGATTTGTAAGATTTTTCGATGCTGTCCCATGGCCACTCACTTCCCTGTAAATCTTCTAACAATAAGACAACTACTTGCATCCCTTTTTCGTATCCGCGTGATCCTCCTGGTAATACAATAAAAGAATTGGCTTCTGCTAAGGAAGATACCGCACTAGATTTATCAAAACCAGAGGGAACTGCAACTAATTGACCGTTTTCGAACGAAGAACTCGCACGCACAAAACGGGTAAATGGATTCGGCTTTTTAAAGTCCGCACCTAAAATAGCCTGCTCCCTACGTAGATGAGGTTGCTTATTACCAAAGGCTGCGCGAATAATAGGCCGTGTAAATAGTTCAAAACCAACATAACAAGCTGAAGGATTACCTGAAAGGCCAAATAATAATTGACCGTTTCGAGCCGCCACAGTTGTTACACTACCTGGTCTCATCGCTACTTTATTGAAAAGTACTTGCGCGTCAATAGCTTCATAGATGGCAGGTAAATAATCGTAATCACCTACTGATACTCCACCTGTTGTAATCAATATATCTACTTCCTGAAGAGCGTTTTCAACAGCTTCAATACATAATTTTAGATCATCACTAAACTTACCAAAATATTTAACGGTTGCACCAGCACGTTCAATTTGAGCCATCATCATATATGCATTACTGTTACGAATTTTCCCTGGTTGCAAAGAATCACTTGGTTCCAATAATTCACTACCTGTTGCAATAACACCTACGATTGGTTTTCGAAAAACAGGGACTTGACCATAACCAAAAGTAGCAAGCAATGCGACAACACCAGGATTGATGTACTGTCCTTTTTCAATAAGAATGGCGCCCTTTTGAACATCCTCTCCCTTATAGGAAATATTGGTTCCTGCTTCATAAGAGCGTTTAATCGACATATACCGTTGATGGTCTTCTTCAAATGTGTGCGTTAGTTCTAACATAACGACTGCATCACATCCGTTTGGGATAGGCGCTCCTGTCATAATGCGCACCGCTTCTCGATCCCCTACTTTTCCCTCAAATACATAGCCCGCGCCAATTTCCCCCACTACTTTAAAGGTTACTGGATTTTCTGAACTAGCCTCTTGACTATCGACCGAGCGAATTGCATAACCATCATAAGGTGATCGATCAAAAGCTGGTACATCTTGATCTGCAGCCACATCTTCTGCTAAAAAACGGCCATGTGCTTGCTGTAGTGGAACGACCTCAATTTTTTCTTGGAATGCAAACTCCATGACACGTTGAACAGCTTCCCCAACAGCAATTGGTTTTCTTTTTTCTAACATTTACGTTACACTCCTTTAGCCTAACAAACGATAATAAATGGTTTTCGCTTTTTGTATATCTTGTATACCGTGAATAACAACTCGTCCATCTTGGAATATCACTAGTCGATAATCTTCGGCTTGGCAAGATAGTAAATAGGGATTTTGTTGAATATCACCATAGGGACGAAGTTGTACGGCGAGCTGATCCAAATGATAATGAATCGGTTTAGGTGGACGTATTTGAATAGCATCGCGACCACATAATACATTTAATTTTGTTTGGTTTTCATATGACAAATATGGATAGGTTGGATTTTCCCCACAAGATGGGCAATCAGATTTGCGAATTTTTTCTACGTTTATTTCATAGTGTTGATTTTGCCAAACATCAAAAGTTAAATAAGTTTTACGTAATGCTTCTTCATCACCTACTAAAAACTTTAATACTTCAGCTACTTGGTAAGCTGCTACGATTTGAACAGTTGGATTTATAATTCCTACTGTATCGCATGTCATCCCTGTATTGGGCATCACTGCTAGCAAACAATGTAAACAAGGTGTTTTACGTGGCACAATTGTATAAGTAGCACCATAACTGCCTATACAAGAACCGTAAACCCAAGGAATTTGATATTTTTGTGCAAGATCGTTCATCATAAAGCGAATATCAAAGTTATCCGTTGCATCCACCATTATATCTACATCTACAAGCAATGGAATTATTTGCTCTGTACACGCATCTAGAATATATTCATTGATTTCTACCTCAGAGTTGATGCTTTGTAGTCGCTTTTTTGCAGCGATTACTTTAGGGATTTTTTCTAATGCATCTTGTTCGGTATATAGTTGTTGTCTTTGTAAATTACTCCATTCTACATAATCACGATCAATAATCGTCAACTTTCCGACGCCTGCCCTTACAAGAGCCTCTGCGCTCGCACTGCCTAAAGCACCAACTCCTATCATCAAGACATGCTTTTGTTTTAGTAGTTGCTGCCCGTTTTCTCCGATTGGGCTGAATAATTGTTGTCTAGAATATCTATTATGCATAACCGCTTTCGCCTTTCTTTCTATGAAATTTAGTTTGACCTTTTAATTTATAGCTTTATAATAAAAGCAATGTTTTTTCATCAACTCTATAAAAGGAGGTCTTTTATATCTTGCATCCTACACATAGTCAACTTCCTATAAGAGCTGCCATTTTAACAGTGAGTGACACACGCACGAAGGCGAATGATCGTGGTGGTCAGCGTATTCAATCCTTACTTCAAGAAGCTTCATTTGAAATAGCAGACTACCAAATGTCAAAAGATGAACCGCTTGAAATCTCAAACCATGTAAAAAAATGGTGCGATGATCATACTATTAATGCCATTATCGTAACAGGAGGAACTGGATTTACACCGAGAGACCAAACGTACGATACGATTCTCCCTCTTTTCGAAAAAGAAATGATGGGATTTGGTGAATTATTTCGAACACTTAGCTATGAAGAAATCGGCCCAAAAGCTATGTTTAGTCGTGCAACAGCAGGTAGTCGTGCTAAAACGGCTATCTATGTTCTGCCAGGTTCCACAAATGCCGTGACTCTTGCGATGACAAAACTAATTGTTCCTACTGTGCAACATTTTGTCGGTGAGTTGAACCGCCTATGAAAACGGCTGGTGTTGTCTTAGCTGGTGGTCAATCTTCTCGGTATGGTCAACCAAAAATGTTTGAGTTATTTGCTGGTCTGCCTTTATATAAGCACAGTCTCATAGCCTTACAAAAAAATCAACTGCAGCCTTTAATTATTGCTACGAATGCTAGCTTGCAACCAAAGTTTGTAGAAGAAAATGTTCAATGGATCATTGAACAACAGCCTCATCAAGGACCTCTGTTTGCCTTGCATAATATCATGACAAATTTCCCGGAAGTAGAATGGTTTTTCGTTATAGCAAGTGATATGCCTTTTATTAATGCAGAATTTGTCCAAACGATGCTCTCATTTATCGATGATCGATATGAGGCTATTGTTCCTACACAAGCTTCAAGATTGCAACCTCTTGCTGCTTTATATCGACGCAGTGCTTTACCAAAAGCACATGAATTAGTGCAACAAAACAAGCGAAGTATGAAAGTCTTGTTAGAGCAACTTCAAGTATGTTATGTCCCATTTGAAGAAGACAGCTCAACATTTATCAATATCAATTCCCAACAAGATTGGCTACAAACATTTGAAAGGAAGTCTACTAATAATGAGTAATTTTACACACTGGAATGAAGAAGGTCGTCCCAAAATGGTCGACATTTCAGAAAAAACAATCACAAACCGTACAGCGATCGCTCGAAGTACAATCGCGTTATCCGATGAAGTCTATCAAGCTATCCAACAGGGAGGCATAAAAAAAGGCGACCCAACGCAAGTGGCACAAATTGCTGGGATAATTGGTGCTAAAAAAACTGCTGATATTATCCCAATGTGCCATCCGATTATGTTACAAGGAACAGATCTTCAATTTGATTATACAAAAGCAGAGGTTGGTTACGAGCTACACATTCAAGCTACAGTGAAATGTAGTGGTAAAACAGGTGTCGAAATGGAAGCATTAACTGCTGTATCCATTGCTGCACTAACTTTTTATGACATGTGTAAAGCTGTCGACAAGTCTATGGTGATTAAAGAAACATACCTAGTTCAAAAAACAGGCGGAAAAAGCGGTAACTTTATGCATAAATAAACAGAAAAAATTCGGCAATTTTTGCCGATTTTTTCTGTCTTTTACTAACAACATTAACGAATACCACTCTTTTTCGTCTAACCACCGATATGTGACATTTCAATTTTTGAGTTTTTCCTTTTTTCCATTGTCTGTTCATTTCGTTCATCGGAATAACGATCTTTTCGATTTTCCCAAACTTTCGAAATGTGTTGAGTGATGGTTTCATCATCTTCTCCAGCCCTTAACAAATCTCTCAGATTCGTTCCCTCGGTTGCAAATAAACACGTATATAATGTTCCTTCTGCCGAAATACGGGCACGCGAACAAGTGGAGCAGAACGAATCTGTGACAGATGAGATCACGCCAATTTCGCCTTGAGCATCCTCATATTGATAACGTGTAGCCACTTCCCCTTTATAATTAGGGTCAACAGGATACAACGGGGAAAATTGGTGGACCTGGTCAATGATTTCTTTCTTTGACACAACTTCATCTAGCTGCCAACCATTCGAATTCCCGACATCCATATATTCAATAAAGCGAAGAATATGCTGTTTCTCTTTAAAATACGCTGCCATCGACGTGATATCTTGCTCATTTTTTCCTTTTTGAACGACCATATTGATCTTCACTTGTAAACCCGCTTCTGCCGCTTTTTCTATACCTTCTAATACCGTTTTCACTTTTCCTCGATGGCCATTCATCTCAAAAAAACGTTCCTCATTTAGGGAATCTAAGCTAACAGCTACTCGTGATAAACCTGATCTCGCCAGTTCATCGGCATATTTTTTCAACAATGTGCCATTGGTCGTTAAGGCAATATCTTCTACTCCATCTATGCGATGTATACGTTCAATTAACCTCGGCAAATCACGACGTAGTAAAGGCTCACCACCCGTAATACGTACTTTTTTCACACCTAATGAAACGAAAATTTTTACTAATCGTTCGATCTCTTCAAAACTCAATATTTTATCGGACGGTAAAAAAGCATAATCTGGACCAAATAATTCTGCAGGCATGCAATATTGACAACGAAAATTACAACGGTCTGTTACTGATATCCTTAAATCTCTTAATGGTCTGTGTAGTTGGTCTTGTAGATTAGTAATGTTAATCTCTTCCTTTCATTTTAGTAGGTAAATGAATACGTTCTTTGTGTGTATAAATATTAAGTGTATTTTGGCGAATAAAGCCTACCGTCGTAATACCGAGTTGCTCTGCCAATTGCAATGCTAATTCTGTTGGAGCCGATTTGGACAGCACAATTTCACAGCCAATCTTCGAAACTTTAAGTAAAATTTCAGATGAAATCCTTCCGCTAAATACGATAATTTTGTCCTGAATGCTAATGTTGTTTTTGAGGCAATAACCATAAATTTTATCTAAGGCATTATGACGCCCAATATCCATTCGGCTTAATATAACACCATTCGCATCACAAAGCGCGGCATTATGAACACCACCGGTCTGCTTGAATGTTTCAGCCAAATCTTGCATATCGCGCATTAAACGAAAACAATCATCTGTTGTAATTTGCACATGAATGCCTTCCATTTTTTTAGCTACTAATGCATCATTAGCAAACACAAACCCTTGGCGGCTCATGCCACAACAAGAAGTAATGTAACGTTTATTTTGAATTTGTTGAAAGTAAGGATTCACACGTTTTGTTTTAACATGCACAAACCCTTCCTTTTCTTGGTGCCAAATGGTTTCAATATCTTCGTAATCGCGAATAATTCGTTCAGAGGCCAAATAGCCAATAACCATATCTTCTACATACTCCGGTGTGCAAACCATCGTCACAAATTCTTGCTCATTAATCTTCACTGTGACCGCGTATTCTGTGACAACGGTATCTTCTATTTCTTTGATTTGATTACCTTCAACACGTATTATTTCTCTTGCTACTGCACGTTCCATTTACGGCATCCCCTTTATTCACTAATATTATCTTCAAAAACAAAGACAGAAATAGCAAAATCCTCTTCAATTTTAATATCTGAAAATAAATGGAGTAACTTAGTGCCCATCAGTTCTTCCATGCCCTCTGGTGGTGATTTAGTATACAAATCTTGAATCATTCTTGTACGTGCAGCATGAACCATTTTTAACCCTTCAGGCGTACTCGCAATAAATTTTTCTGTTGGTGTGATATTACCATATAAAGTTGAGACAGCCATGTTCTCTACGAAAACAGTATGAATACGCTCTGGTCCTTTTCCAAATATATCTTTGCGTAGTTTTCGAATAATGTCGTTGAACTCATGCACTTTTTTTGACATTTTAACGATTCTCCCAACGTAATTAATCTTTTTATCCTATGTTTATGGGGGTCACCCTTACAGTTTGTTAATAATATAGCAACTTAAATAAAAATTAAAGAGAAAATATCCAATGATAATTATTCTCATTCAATAATTTTTATTATAATTATTGTCCATTTTGGCTGAAAAGGCTATAATAATTGGTATTACATATGGAATAAAAGTATTTTGATTCCTATGTCATGGTTTCATACAAAGAGTTTGAACTATAGGCATGGTGGTTTTAATATTTAAATTCTATAGTTATATTGGATAAAAAATAAAAGTTGATTGAATTTTTAGCAAGGCCTGTTAAGAATTTTATCCACCATGAATAAATAGCATGTTAGTACATGCCTTTTCATGGTGGATTTTTTTATTTTTGCGCAATATCAACACCGACAACTAATACTTAATGTTTCTACATCTATGTTGGTGTAGACAACGGACAAATCGGGAAATGACATGATAACAAGACAATCAAAATAAAAACTCGTAACGCTATTCCCGATTGATCCTAAGTATTAACCTGTTGTCAAATAAGTCTCAAAGAGCAAAAGGAGGAAAATACTTTGACTACAATTAAAATTAATGGCCAACCGTACGATGTAGCAGAGGGAGCTACAATACTTGATACCATTAATCAAAATGGCATCGCCCATCCACAAATTTGTCATGTACCATCTGTTGATCCTATCGAAACTTGTGATACATGTATCGTCGAAGTGAATGGACAATTAGTTCGCTCTTGTTCAACAAAGGCAGTAAACGGCATGGATATCCAACTTACTTCTGATAAAGCGAAAGCTGCACAAACAGAAGCGATGGATCGTTTACTAGAAAATCATTTGCTGTACTGTACAGTTTGTGATAATAACAACGGAAATTGTACATTACACAACACAGCAGAATTAATGGAAATCGAACATCAAAAATATCCTTATCAACCAAAAGTCGAACCACACGAAGTAGACATGTCGCACCCGTTTTATCGATATGATCCGAACCAATGTATCGCATGTGGTCAATGTGTAGAGGTTTGTCAAAACTTACAAGTTAATGAAACATTATCTCTTGATTGGGAAGCGGAAAGACCAAAAGTAGTTTGGGATGAAGGCGTTGCCATTAACGATTCTTCATGTGTAGGCTGTGGTCAATGTGTTACCGTTTGTCCATGTAATGCCCTAATGGAAAAATCAATGCTTGGCGAAGCTGGTTTTATGACGGGGCTTAAACAAGAAACATTAGATCCGATGATTAGTTTAATTAAAGAAGTTGAGCCTGGTTATAGCGGTATCTTTGCTGTTTCTGAAGTCGAAGCTGCTATGCGTAGTAAACGTACGAAAAAAACAAAAACAGTTTGTACTTTCTGTGGGGTAGGTTGTTCATTCGAAGTTTGGACAAAAGACCGCAAAATTTTAAAAGTGCAACCTTCTGATGGTCCTGTAAATGCTATTTCTACTTGTGTAAAAGGAAAATTCGGCTGGGACTTCATCAACTCTGAAGAACGAATTACAAAACCATTAATTCGAAAAAATGATGCATTTGTTGAATCTTCATGGGATGAAGCGCTTGACTTAATCGCTTCTAAACTAGGTGGCATTCAAAAAGAATTTGGTTCTGGTTCTGTCGGCTTTATTTCTTCTTCAAAAATTACAAACGAAGAAAACTACTTAATTCAAAAAATGGCACGTCAATTATTCGAAACAAACGATGTCGATAACTGTTCACGCTATTGCCAATCTCCAGCTACAGATGGCCTACTACGCACAGTTGGTATAGGTGGCGACGCTGGAACGATCAAAGATATCGCAAAAGCTGGCCTTGTTATTATTGTTGGGGCAAACCCTGCAGAAGGTCACCCTGTTTTAGCTACTCGTGTAAAACGTGCCCATAAATTACACGGTCAAAAATTAATTGTTGCCGACGTTCGTAAACATGAAATGGCTGAGCGCTCTGATATCTTCATGCGTCCAAAGCAAGGTACAGACCAAGTATGGTTAATGGCCGTTACAAAATACATGATCGATCAAGGTTGGCATGATGAAGCCTTCATTAAAGAGAACGTGCACTTCTTTGACGATTTTAAAGATGTACTTGAAACATACACACTAGAATATGCAGAAAAAGAAACGGGCATTTCAAAAGAAACATTGATAAATGTTGCTGAAATGATTCGTGATGCTGACGGTACATGTGTACTTTGGGGTATGGGCGTTACACAAAATACAGGTGGCTCATATACATCAGCTGCAATTTCTAACCTACTTCTAGCTACTGGTAACTATCGTCGTCCAGGTGCAGGTGCCTACCCTCTTCGTGGTCACAACAATGTTCAAGGTGCTTGTGATATGGGTACACTACCAAATCTATTACCAGGTAATCAAAAAGTAATAGACGACGAAGCACGTAAGAAGTTTGAAGAAGCATATGGTGTGAAAATCAAACCTGAACCAGGTCGTACGAATATGGCAATGTTAGATGCGATCATGGAAGGTAAAATGAAAGCCATGTATTTAGTTGGGGAAGATATGGCACTTGTAGATTGCGATGCTAACCATGTAGATAAAGTACTTTCACAATTAGACTTCTTTGTTGTCCAAGATTGCTTCCTTTCACGTACAGCACAATATGCGGATGTTATTTTACCAGCAGCACCTTCTCTTGAAAAAGAAGGTACGTTCACGAATACAGAGCGTCGTGTGCAACGACTATATCAAGTACTACCAACACTTGGTGAATCAAAAGCCGATTGGGAAATCCTTCAATTAGTAGCACGTCGCCTAGGTGCTGACTGGAATTACAGTCACCCAAGTGAAATCTTTGCTGAAATGGCTAGTCTTGCTCCATTCTTCTCGCAAGCGAACTATGATGTATTAGAAAATTGGGGTAGCTTCTGTTGGGGTAGCCATGATGGTAAAGACACACCTTTACTATATGAGGATGGCTTTAACTTCCCTGACAAAAAAGCTCGTTTTGCTTTAAATGATTGGATCAGACCGGTTGAATATGAAGCGCAATATGATTGCCATATTAACAATGGTCGTATGCTTGAACACTTCCATGAAGGTAATATGACAAATAAATCAAAAGGGATTCAATCAAAAGTACCTGAAATTTTTGTTGAAGTATCACCAGAACTAGCAAAAGAGCGTGGCATTGAAGATGGAGCTCTTCTTCGCTTAGTGTCTCCACAAGGCGCATTAAAATTAAATGCCCTAGTGACAGATCGCGTACAAGGAAATGAACTATTCTTACCTATGAACTCTGTTAGCAAAGATTCAGCGATTAATTTCTTAACGGGGCCAGCTGGAGACATCAATACATCGACACCAGCGTACAAACAAACAAAAGTACGTGTAGAAGTATTGAAACAAAAAGGAAAATCGCCACTTCCTAGAACAAACCCACGTTATAAAAAACGTCATCCACAAAATGGTGTTGAGGTACAACGTAAATGGAATCGTCCTGGTTACGTTCACTTAACAACTAACGAAAGGGAGTGATTTCATGGCTGCACCAATTACAACAATTAAGAAAGCACAAGTAACAGAAGAACAACTAAAGGAAGAAAAGTTAGACAATTTAAAGCAGCTTCTTTCTGAGAATGAAGAAATGGTGAATCAGGTCTTTACGATCATGGCCGAATTAAATGACATTGGCGCGCTAGAAGCAGCTACGAAACTACTTGAAGCTAAAGAAGATGTAGCACATATTGCTCTAGGCCAATTAACGCGTAAGCCTGTTACGAATATCATCAACAACTTAATGGGTGTTGCAGGAGCATTAACTGAACTGAATCCAGAAACAACAACAAAGCTTATTGAGAGCTTAAATACTGGCTTAGATGAAGCGAACAAAGCCGCTGAATCTGACGAAAAAGTTAGTGCCTTTAAGTTGTTCAAAATGTTAAACGATCCAGATGTTAATCGTGCCGTAAACTTTGGCGTTCACTTCTTAAAAGGGCTTGGCAAAGGCCTAAAATAGGAGGGTAATTTCTTACATGCTAACGAACGAACACATTTTAAAAACTTTACAGAAAATCGATGATCCAGAGCTTCATAAAAGCATCGTTGACTTGAATATGGTACGCAATATTCAAGTCAACGGTACTGATATCTCACTTGATATTATCTTGACTATTCCTGGATGTCCTTTGAAAGCTAAAATCCAACAAGATGTTGAGGAAGCGTTGAAGGCGATCGGTGCATCAAAAGTCTCCATTACATTTGGTTCTATGACAGATGACGAACGTCGTAGTTTAACAGCTTCTTTAAAATCAGAAAAAGTTACGGATAAAGGTATGCCTAAGATGCTGCTACCTGATTCTGGTGTCAAATTTATAGCAGTTACTAGTGGTAAAGGTGGCGTCGGTAAATCTACCGTGACAATTAACCTAGCAGTAGCTCTTGCCCGTCTTGGAAAGCGTGTAGGTATTTTAGACGCCGACATATATGGATTCAGTATTCCGGCCATGATGAAGGTTCATCAAAAACCAACAATGATTGACCAAACAGCTATTCCAGTAATAAGTCATGGTGTAAAAATCATGTCGATGGGCTTTTTCACAAACGAAAACCAACCTGTCATGTGGCGTGGTCCAATGCTCAACAAATGGATTCGCAATTTCCTTGTCAATACACATTGGGATGAATTAGATTATCTCCTTATCGATTTACCACCTGGTACAGGAGATGTAGCCATTGATATGGCGGCAATGATTCCACAAGCACAGGAGATTATTGTCACAACACCACACCTTGCAGCTTCTCATGTTGCTTCCCGTGCAGGTCTGATGGCTCAACATACGAACCATACGATTCTTGGTGTTATTGAAAACATGGCTTACTTTGAAAATTCAAATGGTGAAAAGAACTATTTATTCGGTCAAGGTGGCGCGGAAAAACTAGCAGATGAGCTTCAGACAAGTATCATTGCTCAAATTCCATTTGCGCAACCTGAGGAAAATACAGGTTCTTCCGTTTATGATGAAGACTCCATTATCGGCGAGGTATTTACTCACCTTGCAGAAGATTTGATGTATCAATAAAAATGCAGGATAAAACAAGTAAACCCTTGGCTCGTTCTTATACGAGACAAGGGTTTTTTTCATGGAGCCAAACACTCCCCTACTATTTAATTCAATAGCCTGCCTTCTTTAAAACCTGCATAAAATAAAAACGGTACGTATTTTTAACGAAAGAATCTAAAGGCAGCCCAACATTTAATTGATACTTAGTAAAAATAAAATAAAAACGCTTATCCCATTTTAACCGTAATAATTCCCCAGCATCTTCACCGTATTTTTCCGTAAATTCCTCAATTAAAGGTTCAATCATATAGTAGCAATAGTCTTTTAAGTTTGCGAGGGCCTCTATATCTTTCTCCTTTTGAAATCGTGTAATCCAATCTACTAATTGTTCGTTCATGTTAATATCCATCTCTCTTACATTGAGTTTCTTCCTATATTATAACTCTTTTTATAAGTTTTCGCTCTTCTCATGTAGATCTAAATTGATCCTTATGCTAATTTACAAGCCCTTTATTATAGTCAATCCACTTTTCCACTTCTCTCTCTACGGCTCGATTCTGCCATTCAAACCAAAAACCGGAACATTCACTACAGTGACTGTCTACCCCACTTTTATTTTGCATATCTTTACGCGTAAATATAGTTTTTTTACGACAGCTGTAGCAGTAAATTTCTTTCTCTTTATCAAATTCCATCACGATCAACTCCAACATTTTTACACATATTTCTTTCCGTTTTTTATGTAAATTATTCTAATAAGGAATCTTTAACGGGGTGAAATAGCATTAAAATGAAGCTTTGTATATGATGCATGTACGGAAATCGGCTGGATGAAGGGAAATCTACGACAAAGAAGGTACTTTCTTATATCGTTTTTGGTCAAAAAGAAGAATAAATACAACAAAATAGCCCCCTTATCAAATAAATAAGAGGGCATTCTATAATTTCTAATCTATTACTTATCTTTAACTGGCTTTAGTGAATTCATTGGAAGATAAACAGCATTATCGAGTTTTCCTTCTAAGTCATCAGTTACATATATATAACCATTAATTTCACGATCATACCTTGAAAAAACAGTACTTCCCTTTTTCATCATTCTTTCAGTTTTAGATTCTTTTAATGGTACGCTCTTCCCCTCTGCATCTCTTGTTAGTTCATAACGTACACCTCTTTCTCTCGATATTGTCTCAACGATTTTAAGGTCTGTACCAGGATACTCAAGACAAGATTCCTCACTGCCATCACCACTGTCACAATACTTCAGTAGTTGTCCATTCTTTGTATTCTCGAAATAAATACCCCATGGTCCTTCTAGTTTGAAGTACGATCCGTAATATTTGCTATTATTAATACCATCACGAGTACTAACAATATAAGTTGGATTGTTATAGAAAGATGAACGAATTTCTATTGGTACTTCTTTGAAAACTACTAAATCCGTTGCTTGAACGCGGTATTCCCCCATCTGGTAAAATATTTTGCCATCATATTTTTCGATATCATACGTTCTAAAGAATTTATTTCGCTTAACCATTAACGAATCAAATGTGCCATTTGGATTTTTCTTGTACACCTTGATATCTTTTTTAAAGGTCATTTTTCCCGTTTGCCCTTTTACAACTTCTGCTCCATCATACATCACTTTTGCTTCTGATTTCGTTGGATTTACTACCGCAAATACAAATGCTGCCAGTAACACAATCAATAATTTTTTCATTATTTCCCCCTACACCGTTTTATCTTAGATTCAGTATGATTTACTAATAATCTATATTCTACCATCCACTGTATAATAATGTTAGTGTTAATTCGGTCCCCAATTGATTATAGAAAGGCTTTAGCCGTTCTCTATAATGCTTTGTCCTTCATATTTAAAGCAGTCTAATACAAAAAAACACCCTCACTTGAACCCCACATCCAATTATTAGATATGTCTAATAACCGGAGAGGCGCGGTTCATCACAGAGAGGTCTTTTTATGGTTGATAAAGGCTAATTATTAACTTAATCCTGCTTCCAATAATCAGACAGGACCTGCTTCGTAAAATTTCTGTGCCACCATTGCCGGTCTGAAACGCGTATCCGTAAAGTGATCACCGTCGCCTACAATCAGGCGGAACTAGGCCGCGCCGTCTGGACATATTCGGATGCCAACCGTAGTTCCTTCCTTGTGGCAATGCGTTATCTTGGTAGAAATAGATACTTTTTGGTGTCGGTAGCGAGTAGAACGTTTTAAGATCCAATTTCTCGAAAAGCGGCTTGGGCGATTAAGATTTATGGCATAATTAAATTATGGAATTTATATTATATTACCAAGCAAAACGGCAAACAAAAAATGATTTATCGGGGGGGAATTTTTTTATGCTAATTAGAAGTGCAAAAGTTAAAGATTGTAACATTTTAAGCAATTTAGCCTATAAGTCAAAAGCCTACTGGGGATATACAGAAGATTTTCTACAACAATGTAAAGATGATCTGACTGTAACTAAAGAGTACATAGAAGAAAATCCAGTTTATTTAATGGAGAGTGACAACAAGATAGTAGCATTTTATAGCTTTACAATTAATGAACGAAAATTAGATGCATTATTCATAGATCCTAATTATATCGGTAAAGGGTTAGGTAGAATGATTTGGGACCATTTATTAAATAAAGCAAAGGAGTTAGGAATAAACGAATTTACTCTTGATAGTGAACCTAATGCAGAAGGTTTTTATTTAAAAATGGGTGCAAAGAACATTGGCTCTACTCCATCTACAGTATTCCCTGACCGTCACCTTCCTCTAATGAAAGTTAAAGTATTTTAAAATGCATTATAAGGAAGACCAAGATGGCAATTAAGCTATCTTAGTCTCTGGTTTACCACGAAGCTATCAACATAAGTTTATCACCGCATATTATTATTTGGTAAATAGATACCAATAATAAGAACACTAACAAATTAGAATAACTCGGAGGAAGAATTATGCCAAATACTAATTGGACACAACTTAAGCCCCAACAATTGGGGAGATATGCAGAATATTATACTAAAATGGAGTTTGCCTCTTACGGATGCGATGTTTATACTTCGGAGGTGGATGACCACGGAATAGATTTTGTAGTGAAAGATAAGAATAACCGTTTCTGTGAGATACAAGTGAAATCCCTAAGAGGTACAGGCTACGTATTTATGCAAAAAAGCAAGTTTGATATAACAAATAAAAATCTTTATCTTGCTTTGCTTATATTTGAAGCTGGAAAGCTACCAGATATTTTCCTTATTCCATCTCAAGCTTGGGAAGTACCGAATGAAATATTTGTTGACAGAAATTATGATAAACCTGGACAAAAAAGCTTTCCAGAGTACGGAATAAACATATCTAAAAGAAACTATTCTTTACTCGAAATTTTTAAATTTGAAGATTCAATTCAAGATTTTTTATAAAAAAAGTACATATGAATTTAAATTTTATACAATCATTACATTAAAATAGCCCTCAAAACTTTGAAAAGTAAGATAGGAGGTTTTTCTCGTTTTTCATGACAGTTGCCTCATTTTAAAACACTTTAAACGGTTTAAATCAACATCCACTTCAAAAAGTCCTCCATTCAAGAATTGATTGGAGGATGATTCTGGTCTCGTAATATAATTTTAAGGGTACAAAAAAAGGGATAAAGTCATCCGGACCGAATCCCTGACCATATCCCTAATTTCTCTCAAACCCTTATCCCTAACGGCCTGAAACCTGCTTTTTGGACGTCCCAGGAGACATACTACAAATGCTAATACATCAATGGTTTACAGCTATATTAGACATGAAAACGCAATTTTCAGTTCTTACTAAATTTCAAAACAGCCAAATCAAACATCTTAAATAAAAACTTTAATGTAACAAATCCAGCTGAAATTAAAATCATAATATAAATAGAAAAATAAATTATACTTTTAAAATCATATATTACAGGTGGGTTGACAAACGCAATAGCAATTACAAAAGCCAAAATAAAAATAAAAAAATTACTATCTAAAAATTTCATAAGTAAACCCTCCTCAGTTTTTATTTTTTATTAAAGCCATCCATTTGTTTCACAAAAATCTGTAAAGAACCAATATCACCTTTTAAATTTTTGCACGCTTTAATAATACCATAAGTAATTACATGATAAAAAATAACTGCACCTGCCGTTCCTATCAAATATTTTGTGATAGAGATTAAAATTGCAGGAATGAAACTAGGTGTTATTTCACTATTTTGCATTTTTAAGCTTTTGTCAAAACCAATCTCATTATTCATCTGCTCTACTTCAGTCACTGATAAACTTTCAAAATAGGCTTCAGCATTGTTTACTAATTATGCGCTCATTAAATCAACCAACGCCATTTTGCGTTCGTTAAATGCAATTATGTAGGTACTCTGTATATCGGAGAGTACCTGTCACTTATACTGTACGTTTCAACTTTTCATTGCCATAACTACAGGTTATTTCAATATTGTGTTATTATTATCCTAATTACACAATATAAACCAACACAACATTGCATAATGATACAGAATTATAGAAGGGTGATAACATGAAAAGAAAAACAAAGGCGACTATCGTTATCATTGGAATATTGTTCACTTTTGGTGGAATTTTTGGTTACATCAAATTCACCGAACAAATAGAAAAACCTGCTCCCAAAAAAGAAAAAGCAATTGTTGAAAATGCTGGAGTACCGCTTGAAAATAAAATTGTTACAAAAGAAGAATTGCTTTATCCTGACAACTTAATAGAGCACAAAGTAAACGAAGCCATTCATAGCATGTCTCACCAAAAAGTGAAAGCTGAATCACAATGGGGTCGTGAGCAAATAACACAGGCCAAAGTTGACCGATTATTGGAAATTTCCAAAGAAAGCAATTATAAATTTAAAGAACTTTACGTTTCAATATTGGAAAGATGGTCGAAAGGTGATTTTTCTCATGCTGTAGAAGATCATAACGCAATTTGGGAGATGCAAGGTGGCGATGACTCAACAAATTCAGGGAGAGCAACTCGTTTGTTAAGCCCCGAGGAAGAAGAGCAGTATATAGAACAATTTTTCACAGACAAAAAATAGGCGGATTTTTTATTTGTAAGCTATTTTTCGTTTTGATATCTTAATATCAATTACATAAAACCTCCAATTACTAAGATACAAAAAAATCGGTGGAGGTTTTTAATCGCCATAATCCAAAGTACCAAATATACGTCTTCACTGAGACACCTGAACTCATCAAGGACCTGTTAGACATAACTAAAAATAAATCACGAGATCAGTAACATCGCTAAACGTCATTGCTTAACCGCTGTGACGTTTTTTTCTTTAGGCGGATAAATCATATGTAAAATTGTTTTCAATCAATAGCATGATAGCCTTTGTCCCCCTCCCCTTTAACGCATATTATAAAGACAAAAAGGAGATAACCATTACATGAATAATTGTGGGAGTAATAATGAATCATTAACTATTAAAAAATGCGATAATTTCGGAACATTTACGGCTAATGATATTAATTGCATCAGTACTTCCATTCCTATTGGCGGATCCATAATTCCATTTTCCTCTGGATTTGAATTTATTTTAATCGGTGACAATTTTGGCAATGGTACTAACAATGTCGGTCTTATAGGTTTTGGTAGTTCTGTATCTTTAGTTCCTCTTATTGGTAATACAATTAACTTAATTGGACTTCCTAATGAAGCCTTCACTGTTTCACGTGGCGGTAATATTACATCTATTTCGGCGTCATTCACCTATTTAGGAGGGGTATTGGACTTAGAAACTGCGACAGTTCGAGCTCAGATATTCCGTGCACCTGTAGGTAGTAATAGTTTCACTGCTACAAGTGCAAGTGTTGATTTGGCTCCATCAATAACAGCACTTTCAGGAATAGGAGAAATATCTTTTGGAACAGCTAATATCCCACCTGTGTCGGTAGCTGTAGGTGATAGTTTAATTATGGTATTTCATGTATTGGAAGCAGGAGTCGCTATGGCTGGTTACGCTAGTGCAGGAATTAATATTGTTTAAAAATAACATCTCTTTCATCTAAACGAATGAGCATCAACCTTTATTTGCCCAACACCTCATATGCTCCCAATACTTATAATATGCGCTTGCTAAATAGTCGTTTAATGTAATCGAACTCGTTGACACCCTAGCATCTCTACGAAATAACTGTACACTTTCATAGACTCTAGATGAAGATACATTTCCCCTTATGTTCTACTTCGATACAGCTCACTATTTAATTTGACTATCATATAGGAAATTCCCCATGAATCGTTGTGCTTTATCGATGAATAGACTTCTAAAGCAATTAGCCTTATCGTGTCGTTGTTTGGTAACAGACAATCTCATTCATTACACATTTACCATTTCCCTACCACTGAACAATCTTCCATGTTATAATTTTGAAGGAAATTTATACTAGTTTACATTTAAAGGAGCACAAAATGATGTTTAAAGACCCTTGGAATCCTACACAAAAAGAAATAAAAAAATGGGCATATAGTGATGAAATGGAACCTGTGCAAGATTGGGAACTCGCCATCTATAAATTTGAAAATATACCGATGATTTGTACATTTGTTGAGGATGAGCAATGTAAACATACTTCTTATTTCCTTAATACCTTATATGTTTTCACAGGAGATACGGTTCGGGGAGAGGACAGAGGAAAAATTCAAAAGCTATCTCAATTACTAGGTACGATGGAAAATACAGCTGAATCAAAAGAACTTCAATTGTGGATTGAACGTTCTCAACTTCTCATTGAATATCCTGAATATTACCATTCCTCTTATTGGGGTCTTTGTTCAAGGTTTGTTTATGAAAATTTAGAATCGGGCGCAATTCCAAAGATTTAATTTCCGAAACAATAATAAATTTTTAACTCCAACAATCTAGGGCTTGCGTGATAACAATTCATTACACGCAAATCCTTTTGTTATGCTCTCACAACTAACCCTGTAACTCCACGCATGGGCTGTACAGCAACGACTAGATAACCTGTGTGAAATGATTCCTCTGCTCCACTATTAACGCTCACAGGTGCTATAGGCTCGTTAAACTCTCCTAAGAGGTAGTTAAGGAAATAGTTGTTAGGATTCCACTTAGCTTCCCCAATCAATATGTCGCTCGTTGAATTGTCCTAGAGTGTTAATGCGAATCCCTGTCTTGTACATCGTTAAAATAGCTGTTTACATCTCTCAGACCAATGAATGTACTTTTATCAATTAATGACACTAAGATTGCAATATCATTCGGCTTTGCTCCCTTTTTAAACTTCTTATCTACCTTCACATTGATTGCCAAAAGTTCAAGCTCAACCAACCATTGGTGAAACACTTGCCTAAGAACGATTTCAGAACCTTTAGGCGTGTTAGCTTTGTTTGATTCACTATATGCATACTATCAAGCCTTGAGTAAATAGTGTCTACTGTGATTTTTTCTAAATAGGTAACTCCTGTACTCCTTGAGAAATTCATCAGTACTGTATCATAATCCTTGATGGTACGTGGTCTATAGCCACTAACCTCCATTTGGCTTATAATAGCTCCCACCGCTTCTGAAAAGAGCTTGTAACGAGCAGCCGTTGACTTCTCCCCTTTGATAGAAGCGGTAAGCTCTTTAGTTGTCAGTGAGAAATCTACATCAAATAATCCCGACTTTTTGGTCATAAAAAAATCCTCCATTCAATTGAATTGGAAGATAATTTCGGTACTATATTCACGTAATTTCTTAGGGTAATAAAAAAGGGATTCAGTAACAGTGACCGAGGCCCTGACCGAATCCCTAGTTTCTCACAAATCCAATTGTATCAAAGGTTTGTGACTAATTTTAGTACGTCCCAGGAGGACATACTATAATGCTAATATATCAACGGTTAATGTATAGAATGTTTACTTTTTGTTTACCTTACTTTTTTAGAACACCCATCACGGAGTGGTCTTTAGACTACTTTTTTCCAAGCGTTCAATTAATTAAAAACAGTTTCATATTTATTAATTTTATTTTCTAGCAACCTTTTAGCTGTCTCAGAAATATTTATTTCTCTAGCAATTGCTCTAGCCCTAGAAATATCTCCTGTTGCTGCATTATAAACTGCTAAACACTTTAAATAATCTCGATGATATTTACTACTTGGATTTCCATGTATATTTTTTATTGCTTCTAAAGTAGATTTTAAATTCTCAGTTTTATTTAACCTTTCGTATACATCAAAAGTAACCAAAAGGATAAAAATGTCATTGGGATATTTAAATGCATTATCTTCAATTAGCTGACCTGCTTTTATTAAATCTTCATTAAAGTGAATATTGTACTGTATATTCATTACTAAAGACATACTTTTTGCTTTATCAGAATCTATTTTTTTTATATCTTCTAATAAAATTCTTGTTTGTTCTTTTCTCTCTTCAAAACTTAACGCTTCGCTTTTTCCATAAGACAAACATTGAAAATATGCTTGAATATGATACTCATTGCTTCTATTAGACTCATAATTTTCTTTTGCTAAATTCAATGCTTTATCATATTCTTCATTATTATTATACACAAGTACGAGTTCTCTTTTCGCTCTTCCAAACTGTGGTCTATCATTTAAAGCCTTCAACAAACTTTCAATTGCTTTTGTATCTAATCCTACATGTCTATAATAAAAACCAAATAAAAAGTTATGCTCTGGCCCATTTATTTTTTGAACCTCTTCTTTAAACCTATTATCTTTTAATCTTGCCAATGATGAACATAGATAATAACGAATTTCTCGAGCAATGTGTGTATCCATAAATTCTTCATTTTCCAGAATTCTATCAGCTAACTTTATTACATCTTGGTCTCTATCTCTTCGATCATATAACTCTTTCATAGATTTCAAATAATGTGAAGGAATTAAAAATCCACTATCTATTTCACTGTTCTCACTAATTGCCTCCCTTAATGAATAAAACACATCCGATACATCCCGATCATTTATTTTTTCAAAATTATTCATAAATTCTTTTACATGGTTACTTAGAGCACCTTTGAACTCTCTAGCCATTTCAAACCTTTGGCGTTGAACGTAGTTTTTTATAGCCGAGTTTAGACATAAATATTCTCCATTAATACCCAAATTCTCACAAATACCATTTGTTATAAATTCATCTATGAGAGTTTTATATTCATCTGAATCGTTAATTATTTCAGAAAGCATGCTATAACTAATAAAATCAAATGCTGCTATTAATGCTAATAATTTATAAGATTCCTCATTACCATCATAACGAGATAAAAGCCTTGTTACTTTACCATCAGCAAAATCAGTTATTATGGATGTATTATTTTTCAAATCGTTAATACTATGATGCTTTATAAAATCAGCAGTAAAAATTATTTCCTTTGGTAAACCAGAGAAAAATGATGTAACAAATTTTATATCATTTTCATTTAAATCCATTTCTAAAATACGAAGATAACGGTTAAAAAAACGACCTCTTTCATTAAAGGGAAGTTCCGGAACATGGATGGCATGAATAGATTCTGAGTTAGCTAAATCTTGGTATCGTGTTCTATGCTTACTTACTACGCAAATAGACATACCATTAGATGCATTACTAAGTTTATTATTTAATTTTATAAACCAATTACTTATTGTCCTTGTAGGTGAAACTATTGCTCCTTCATCTACAATTAACAATATATCTTTTGCATTTTTCATTTCCTGTAACATCTTAAAAACAATTTCAACTTTTTCTTCTTGTGATAACTTTAATAAAGACCCATCTATAGTAATGTCCTGCTCAAAGCCTAAGTCACTCAATAAAAAAATAAGATCTTCTATACTTTGATGTGCGTCTAATACAATTGTAGGCATATAATAACTATCACTAATAATACTTGATTTTATTAGGCTTCTTCTTAATAAAGATCTTCTACCAATTTCATTTAATCCAGACGCTATTAGAGTGGTTGGAAAAGGTTTATTATAAGAATCTATTCTTTCTTCAATGTTATCAATAAGGTCGTTCCTGCCAGCAAAAAACGAATTTTTTTCTCTAATTTTAGGATTTTTTTCCCAAATTATTTCAATGTATCTATTATGAATTTTCCTTGCTGCAATGGATGGTTTCGAAATGTATCTAATATTATAAATCTCTCTCATCCAATCTGGTATTCTCTTATCCTCATGAGTAATCTTTTCGTCAATAATTATTGGATATATCTTTCTTAAATCATTTTTTTCTAGTAATTCTTTAGCTTCAAGAATCTCCTTTTTTACCCATTCAGATTCTAATGCTGCATCTGATATAAACAGGACAAAAATCTCAGTACTTTCTAACCATTTTGATATCTCTTTTGCAGTTTCTTGACCTTCTTCAAAAGTCTTTGCATCATAGACAAATTTATCCGGTCCAATCAACTTCTTAAGTTTTTTCACAACATTTTCAATATAAATTTTTTTATCTTTACTACTATGAGATAAAAATACTCTCTTCATATAATTCTCTCCTTATATAAATTTGGTAAATTATATACCTTTTTAACAATATTACCATATTGTAACCCGAATAGGACTTTTAATTTATTTATCAAATTTGTCTTATATCAAATTACCCTTTCTACCAAACCAGTCAAATTTCTAACGATGGCTCAACATACACAAATGATTGTGGAAGGCTATCCCTTTCGTCTAACCAATTATAGAAAGGCACAGGACGTTCTTTGCACGGAGTTTCTTCTATAGATGGTGAATTATCTGACTTGTTATCTAAACGACCCATCGCCTTATTAAAAGCACCTACAAATACAGCTCTTAATGCACTTGTAACTGTAAGCACACCTTCTTTAATGTCCATAGCAATTTTAAATAACACATTCTTAGCTTTAATGAAGTCGGTTGTACTTTGAACCTGAGTAGCTAATACAACTTTGTGTAATTCATCTTTTAAGATCATCACGTAATGGCAAGCTATTCATGAAATCAAACAGCATCACCTGGTACTCGTTCATGTATTCTTTTTTCTTTTCAGCTTGCAAAGCCAATTCATTTTCTAAATCACATAAATTATTATTTGCTTGTTTAGAACTTAAAAGATTAAAAGATTTAGATACTTGGTTTTCAGATTGCGGATGGCAAACAGCGTCATTACTAGCTTCATCGACTATCTCTCGTTGGGACACGCTCGATGGGACATAAGGTAATATGCGATAAATACTAGCTCCTTTTATGCCGTTTAATTTCGTTCCTGGTACTTTTTCTATGATGCCTAACTCAACTAATCTTTTAATACTACGATAAACAGTTTTCGTGCTGATCTCCAATGCCGTGACGATTGTAGCAGCCTTTAAGTGACACACTCCCGGATACTCTAATGAATGACTGGCAAACTTAAAAACGATGGCATGCTCAGCTGGTGTTAAATCATAATAATGTGCGGCTATATGTTCTTCCACACTCTTATCCATATCTGCTACGCTATCAAATGTTTTATAAGTTGCTAAGTATTCAAATGCCATCGTTTTCACCCGCCTTTCGTTATTTTTTATTACTAACAGAGTAATAATATTACTTTATTAAGAATTTTATTACCTATATAGTAAATTACTTTGTTCATAATGTCAATTACTAATTGCGTAATTTTATTTCTTGATTTATAATTTAAATAAGTTAAACGGAATAAAGGTAGGTGTACAAATGCACTTAAAGTCGAGGTTAAAAGTATTACTTGCAGAAAGAGATATGAGCCAAAAGGATTTAGCTGAACAAACAGGACTTACAACACGTTTGATCAGTGAAATTGCTAATAATAAAGTGAAGATGTATCCAAAGGATGCACTAGAGAAAATTATGGTCGCTTTGGATGTAAAGAATTTAGGTGAATTACTGCAGCGTATAGATGAAGATACAGATAACTAACTTGGTTGTCTGTTTTTTTTTATATGTACAAATTGGTTAAGATTACCTACAATAATGTTAACCAAAGGAAAATTCATTATGCGGAAATAAAGGAGGAGACTTTCATGAAAATAAAATATCCTTGGTATTGTAGCTGGTGGTTTATAATTCTTCTGCTACTTTTAGCTATTTCTACTTCAGGCTATACATTAAGTTTAGTTTTAGTCCCATTCATAATAAGACATTACGTTAAAAAGATACACACTTTAAAAGCAAGTACAGGAGAAATTGAAAACCTATCAACTGAAATATCGCGGCTCACAGGTGAACACGAGCTGTTGAAAAATAACATTGCCCAAGACACTGAATATTTTAAGCAACAAGAAGAAAAATACATAGATAGTCTAAGGCAACAATATCAGGCTGAAGCAGATAGCATTATCCAAAATGCAGAACAAAAAGCTGAAGCAATTATCTCTGATTCAACTAAAGGTCTTGAACAAACAATTCTTGATTTGCAAAAGTTCACTAATGAAAAAGAGGAACTGGGAGCCGACAACGTTAAACTTGCGAAAACAATTAAGACAAACGAAAACAAACTCATAAAATTAAAAGCCGAGTTTTTGGGTATTCAAAATTTAATTAATAATTTCCCGCAGGCAATTAATTTAGATGTATTGGATGAAGAAATAACTTCTTTATTAGAAAGCTACGATGACGATAGCTTACTACATAATCTAATTGATTTAGACTGCCATTCCCTGCACTCTAAAGAACTTCGCAAAGAAATGAATCGAGTAAAAAAAGAAATTAATAAATTACTAGAAGCTTACATTTCACGCTATACAACTAAGGCCAATAAAACAATTTATCAGCTGATGGTTATTGGTTTACAAGCTGAATTACAAAACATCATCTATACGCTTTCGTATGCGAAACATCAGGAAGCTATTGATAATGCGCATAGTCTGATTAAGAAGTATTTAGCTATTTGCGCTGAAGGCAACAGCAATATCTTACCAACAATTACACGCTTTTTAAATGAGCTGGAGCCTCTTTTCGTTGAAGCTATTGAAGTCGAGTATCACTACTACATTAAACGTGAGCAAGAAAAAGAAGAACAGCGTATCATTCGAGAGCAGATGCGTGAGGAAGCAGCTGAACGTAAAGCATTAGCCGAACAGCAAAAACGACTAGAAAAAGAAGAAGAAAAATATAATATTGAGATGAATCGTAATCGTGAACTTCTTTTAACCGAACAAAATCCTGACGTTATCGCTACTTTAGAAGCTCGCATTAGAGAACTAGAAGAACAACAAAATAAAGTGGCGATTGAAAAAGAGGAAATTTTAAAGCGTGCGAATGGTAAAGCTGGTTATGTCTACGTAATTTCTAACCTTGGCTCATTTGGAGACACTATGTATAAAATCGGCATGACTAGACGCATGAATCCAATGGAACGTGTCGATGAATTGGGAGACGCCTCTGTACCATTCAAATTTGATGTACACGCTATGATTTTCTCTGACGATGCAGTAGGACTAGAAAAAGATTTACACGAACGATTAAGCAATCAGCGTGTAAATAAAGTAAACTTGCGAAAAGAATTCTTTGAAACAACTATTGATGACTTAGAAGAATTAGTAACATCACTAGACCCAACTGTTGAATTCAGAAAAACATTAATTGCTCAAGAATATCATCGTAGCTTAGAGATTAAGGAAGAAATGAAAGCTAACCAAATAGCTTGATTTAGAATTGTTGAATATGCCCAGGTACTCAAAAATGGCCTGGGCATATTTTTATTTAGCAACACTACGTCGCTGGTCAATTGTAATATATAAACCTAATAGTCGATCTGTAGTCATTTGCTTATTTTGCAGATCCTTTAAGTGTGAAGCTTGAATAATACCATCCTTTACAGCTTGTGCGATAAAGTTTTCCGCCTCAGTTTTCATTGTTGGTGAACCTGGATTCCATTTTGTCATATCCATGTGCCTCCCCATTCAATGCTTAGCTTTTTAGCAATAGCTCCAATTCGATTCAGCGTTGTCAAATCATATAATGATTGTGGAGGGCCAACAGCGATGTCCCATGCTAGACGTGATTTATGATTACTGTTTAGTGTCCAAGTAACAATTTGCCCTGGTCGTGTTCTCCCTTGAGCATATAAGTAATTTTGTCGTTCTTGGCTCCGGTACGTTTCAGTGATGAAGATGTTCTTAATACCTGCCTTATAACACTCTTGGAATAGTAATCTACAAGCTGTTTGTGCAACTGGTAATAGTTCGGCTAAATCTCGACATGTAGTTGTTACGCTTGTACTCATTTAATTTCACCATCCTTTGGTTTGTCATAATCCATTGCTAGTCGACTATCTGAAACACCTTTTGTTGTTGGGTCGATAATAATACCAAGCAGACCTAAAATGCTCAGAATCGTTTCTGAAATAGCTGTAATTTGGTCGTTGTAAATCGTAATATCGACATTAAAAATGCCCGCTATTTGATTAGCGAGCACTAGTAGTAATGCAATTAATGACATCCAAAACTGTATGTGTTGTAAACGCGCTTTCCAATTAATCTTCATGTTGCACACTCTCCTTTTTATTCTTTTGAATACCTGCTACTTTTTCCAGCACAACAATTCGCACTTCATGATTATTGATACGCTTTGCAGAATCTTTTGAGGTTTCGTCTACCTCATTTAAATGTTGATTTAATCTATCTATGCCATTAGTTAAACTGAGTAGCGTTTTATTCAGATTGTTAGTAATGCGCCAAATGAATAAAAGACCTGCAATTAATGCTGATACAATCGGCATCCAATTATTAATTGTTTCCACCACTGTTCTCACCTTCATTTCCAATATAAAAGCCCTCCACAGATTATTGTGGAAGACCAACTTTATCTTCTAACTTCCCCACTAATTTGGGATAGCTCTTGTTTAATTTTCTGTATTAACGTAGGACGATTATTCTCGAATGTAGCTTCAATACTAAATCCACCAGTTTCGTGAATTTCCTTAATATCAGTAATACGAGCATCCATCGTAATGCCCCAAAAATTATTTTGAATAGTGGTAACATCACTATTGGTTAATATCTGTCCTTCTAGGTATTCTTCTTGTATCAGTTCATTTAAATTCTGCTGCCCAGGGACCTTCTGGGCACCAAATAACAAAATATACATTTATGTATAAAAATAAAAAGCCTTACAACCGTTGTGGCTGTAAGGCTTAAGTTAGCGTCCCAGGAGGGATTCGAACCCCCGACCGACGGCTTAGAAGGCTGTGGTTGTAGGTTTTCTAGTTTTTATACATTTATATAAAGCTTGCAATTACAGCATGTTTATCAATCTATCTATTTCCATTCCTCTTAATCTTTCTCTCTATTTATCTATTTTTATCTTTATTTGGGCACCTTGTGGGCACCAAACGATATATACATGAAACCTTTAATAAACCTAAAAGAGGCTGAGACAAAAAGAAAAAATGTTAGACCGAGATGCAAACGGCCTAACATTTTTTTGATTTAGGAAGGAATATTTAACTCAGTGAAGTGAAAAAGTTATTACCTATTTTCGCTATTTTTCAAAATAACCGAGTTCTGTCCCAGCCTCTTTCTTTATTAAAAGTATTTATCACGCCAAAGTTAATATTTTAATTATTCAGCATTGTCAGTACTATTAGCTATAGCACACGGATATACTACACAAGCATAAGGATTACCATTAGATGCAACGTAAATAGGTTTTCCAGGGACATAACTATTGCTATTAGAGAAGTCTTTTATTTTTTTCTCTATTGTTTTAAGACCCATAACAACCCATTCCTCAGGGGCTTTACCTGTTGTGTAAATTATTGAACCAGCAGTTAAAGCTCCAACAACAATGCCTTTAAAAAAGACAGAAATTTTATTTTCTCTCGGCTGAATTGTAATATTATTATCAATATCACCTTCTGGTAATTGATATACCACAAAATCAGCATCTGATGTTGCTTCATAAGTTACATATAAATTTTCTGTTTTTTCATTTTCCGAAGCTCCAGCAAAATTCACATCAACTATTTGAAATAGAAGTACAAAAATTAATGAAATACCCGTAAATTTCAAATAAACATTTTTCATTATTTCTCTCCTCCTTTTTTTGTAAATATATCATAATTTTGTAAATTTTTCAAATATTTTATTTATATTTATTTTTCAGAAAACTAAACAAGTAATTTACTCAACAAGGAAAGGAAGATCATTCCTACCACTACGCCACAAATAAAAATTATAAAGTTTTTAAATTTCATAAAACACTCCCCTTTTTAAATAATTATCCTTACAGCACCAATAATACCATATTTTACTACAAAAAAACTCAAAAAGATACTAATTTAACAAACTTGTTTTGCAGATTGACAGTCGTCTACCCCTCCAGTTTGTTCATTTCCTCTAGTTCCCACTCCGTTTAGCGCCTTTCATTTCGTGATATTGCTCCTCTTTTCATTCTAAAATTTTACTAAATCCTCCGGAAGCATCATCGCTGTACATTCTCCCAATAATTATACTATTGAATACATATTACCATGGTCTTTTATCATTAATCTCGCTCCCACTATTGAATCAGAACGTTTGTGTGTATATATTTTAGAACTAGCGTTTGTATTCAACAAGTTTGTAGCTTACCATTTATGGAAATGTAAGTACACACCAATAAGGTATTTGTTTTATATTATCATCTTCTCTAGCAATTGATGGAAATACTTAGATAAAAGTATTGATTTTTAATACTAGTACTAGTATAATTAAGGTATAGAAAGGAGGTGAACAGAATGGATTACGATAAGATTCTAGCTTACCTAGTAACTATCGCAACTATCGCAAACTTGGTAACAAGTTCAGCGAAAAACATAAGCGATATGAAAAGTAAGAAAAAACAAAAGCGACGCCCTCCCGCAAAGAAGAAACGTCGCAAATAAGCTGTAGAAGGAGGTTAGCGCCTCCTTCCCTATAATCTTATCACATCCATCTAATTATGAAAAACATTGGATATGTCGCTGCTTTAGCATTCGCCATTTATATTTTGACAGATATGGTTAATTGGAAAGAACCTAAGTTTTTTGATTACTTCATGATTATCACTTACTCACTTTGTTTAATCCTAGTGATATTAAATGTCGTAGTATATTTCAAAAGAAAGAGGGGTTAAATTTGGAAAAAAACTCACAGACAGAAGCAAATAAACGTTGGCAGGAAAAGAACAAAGAGCGTGCAAAATATATTAGCGCTCGATCTAGGGCACGCAGCTTTATCAAAAACCACGCTTTAGAGGAAGATTTAGATGAGTTTATGGAATTGATATTGGAGCGTAAACAAATGTTAAATGAAATGAAAATAGACCAAGATGGCGTGTAAGCTGTCTTGGTTTATTCTAAAATTAACAAATTATGTTTTATAAAGAATTGAAATATCAGATAAAACATATGTTAAACATATGGAAAAAAGTTGGAGTATATGATAAAATTAGAACAAGAGTTCGTATATATGTGTATATCTATAAAACTAATTTTTGAGAGTTATTCTCATCGAATTAGTTAAAATTGGTTTACATATATGTGCTATTGAGGTAACTTAATGATATTACATAGTTTGTATACATTGTATACAATCAAATCGTCCTTTAGAGAGGAGTAGTTATTATGGCAGGTATGAGACATTTAGCAGATCACATCATCGCTGTTGCTAACGAAAACAATTTACCTGTGACTAATCTACAAGTTCAAAAAATTATGTTTTTCGCATTAGGTTTTCACATTAGACGTACAGGCTATATTGATGAATTAGCTGAAACAACATATGATGTACCTTTTGAAAAATGGAGATACGGCCCTGTAGTGGAGTCTATTTATTACCGTTTAAATCACATGAAAGATAAAGATGTAACTGAACAAATCGCTGGTACTTATCATGAAGAATATCGAGCTTGGGACCAACTTATTAAAGGATTAATAAATATCGACGTTTTCGAATTGGTAAAACTTTCACACGATTTGCGTTCTTGGGCTGACTATGAAGAAGATATACTAGCAAAAAATTATGTTGCTTCCTATTCAATTGAAGAAATAGCTAAGGATTTCGAAAAATGACATTCAAAGAACAAGAAGAAATATTTTTAACAGTTTTCGAAGAATTAATTGAATCTTTTTCTACTTATAAAATAAATAATAATAAACATAGGCTATCTATAGGTGAGTTAGAATTGACTCTTAATGGTGAAATATCTGATCCAGAGATTTCAGCAACAGCTTCTTCTAGCGGTACAAACAATACCAACACTAAATTGGAATTGAAGTTTTCTTCATTTATGGCGAGTGTAGAAAGTACTGATTTCTATCGAGAAATAATACCTTACGATAAAATTACAGAATGTGTATTCGCCAAAACTCCTACGGAAATGTTAAATCCTCTTACAAGTGAATTAAGGACTAGAGGAGAAAAATATTTTGAAGAACATAATAAACGTGATTCATCTGAAGAAATAACCTTTTTAAAAATAATGAGACATATAGATTTAGCTCTTATCCAAAAAAATAGTTTTGCGAATATAAAGCTTAAAGATATGGATGAATTAGCTAAAGAATATAAATTATTAAGTGATAAGTATACTAAGCTAAAAAAAGAAGCAGATAAACAGTATAAAAATATGCTAACTCAATACATTTCAATATTGGGTATATTTGCAGCTATTTTAATGGGAGCATTTGGAGCTATCCAAAGTTTTACAAGTCTATTTGCTAATGCAAACGGATTATCTATTGGGAAATTACTCATTATCAGTTCTATAGGAGCTTCATCAGTAATATTAATATTATTCTTTTTGCTAAACGGAATTGCTAAACTTACTGACCGAAGTCTTTCAAGTACAGATAAAAAAGATGGAACTTGGTATGAAAAACACCCATCATTAGTAGTAATTCATGCAGTATTGGTTTTAATTGTACTAATAGGAGCATCTTTAGAACTAAGTAATGTACATTTACAGTTGGCGTGGCAAGGTTTCTGGTGGTTACTTCCACTCATTTGGTTAACATATATTATCGCTGCAATTTATAAAAGACATCCATTCTTTTTATTTATTTCGATTAAACAATGGCGTGTTAATAGTAGAAAAAAGAAAGAAGTTAAAGCTTCTAAGAGTGAACAAAAAAATAACCAGTAAAGTTAAATCCGACTTTACTGGTTATTTTATTTTCTTACAATGTTCGTTTAACTACAGAAATCAGTAATCCTAAAGCTTCACCATCAGTCATAGAACCTACTTTCTCGCTGTGGTCTACCTTTAAAATCCCTTTTTGATATGTCGTTTTTAACAATGTTTTTAAATCCTCTTTTGCTGTTGAAGTTAATGAGTTTGCCATCTTTGTTTCCTCCTTCTTATTCTGTTCAACTATTTTTATTGTATATCCAATATGCGCTGCCAGTACTTTTGCAACACCTTGGCAAATCGCTTCAAAATGTTTGTCCATCAACTCAATATCTTTTTTGCTTGTAACAAAGCCAAACTCAATTAAAATAGCTGGTTCATAAGTTCGTGCTAGTACGCCTAAATCTGTGCGTTTTTTAGCACCACGATTTTTCAATCCACTACCATTACAAATAGCATCTACTACTTTATGAGCGACAGTAACCTGGTCATAGTAAAGCACTTCGGCCCCTATACCTTGATTTGTTACAGATCCACTCGCATTAAGATGACCAGATACAATAAACCCATTATTATCTGCATTATGATGGGCAATTAAATTGTTAATATTTTGTGTTTGATTTTTTGAAATCTTATCCTCGTAATATGTTGCTGGCACACAATTAGCAATACAGATCTCATAAATACGTTTAATAAATTTACGAGCATATTGTACTTCATCAACAATACTTCGTGCTCCTGTTCCATCACCATAATGTCCTACATGGAATTCTAGTTTTTGAGGTTTTGCCATTACAGTTCACCTTCCTTTTTAGCTGCCTTTAAAAGATCAAATGTACCAGAAGCTGTTAACCCCGCAATAAATCCAGCCATCAGCATGACGTACACCGGATAATCTGCTAATGGCCAGAATGCAAAGCCAAGAAAAATACCAATCACAACTGAAGTGATTGGCATGTATTGAGTATTAATTTTGAATGTGTTTTTAAGTACCTCAGCTAATGCTAAAACAATAGCCACCATAACCATTGCAATCATAAAAATGTTTGTTAAATCCATTATTCATCATCCTTTTCATGTTTATAAGTATGCTTTTCCATTCGGTCCATACGACCTTCGAGTGACGTTAGACTTTTACTAATACCTTGCATTGCTGTAGCTTGCTCACCTTGTGCTGCTGTTAATGTTTCTAAATTTTTGATAAGTCGTTCTTCCCGTTTGTTTGAGTTCCAAAAAACATAAACGACTAAACAAATACACAGAATCGACCACACCACTTGTGAATTTGCTATCTGACTTGCTGCTGTTACCGTGGATACTGCATCCATGCCATCACCAATCCTTTGCCCTATAAAATTCGAAGCTGTAAGAAGCATCGAGAATCAGTACCACGTACCGTTGCCCATCTCGATTGCTCTCACAGCGCATAATAAAAGCCCTCCACATATGATGTGAAAGGGCACATAATAAAAATATTCTTTCAAATACTAGGTAACTTTTACTAAACAATAGATAACTATTGTTTTGAAACATATAAAAGTAAATCATTTCCTACATGAGTCAGCTGACAATGGGTTTTATTATCTCGCCGTTAAAAGCTTCCATAATACCTTGTCTCTGTAATTCAATTACAGAATGCTGGACTCTTTTATATTTTTCTTGATTGTTTATTCTTTTTTTAGAGCAGTATGCCTGAGTGAATTCACTATACCAATCTGAAGTTATTTTAGGACCAAAATGAATTGAACTTCCTAATTTTATAGTTGGCCAGTTTTGATAATCGGCAATAATTGCTAATGCTTGAGGAGTTAATTTTTCGATATAAGCAAGTGCATACTTATGTTGTTCAAATAATTCCTCAAACCTTTCTTTTTCAATTATATACTTTAATGTTGATGACAAGTATTCTGCTAATTCCTCGTCAGGCGGAGATTCGTCAAGTATTCTTAATATTTTATTGAAAAGAGTATTACCTTGTGGGTTTACTAAAAATTTTTGTAATTTGTTAATTGCATTTTCTTGGGATTCTACTTTATCAATATATTTGGATATTAGTATCATCTTCTTCGCTTCAGAAATGTCCTGATTAACTTCTTCATTCCAATTCAGAACTGTTGATATGACATCACCTAAAGGCCCAAATAGAGATAAACCCTTATCAATCACAGTTTTTTTTGTTCTTGAAGCCACTATATCTTTTTCAGTTTGCTCCGTTAACTGAATCTCTTCTATCTTCTTTTCTAAACTTTTCCCTTTCACTTCAAGGTAATCAGATGTATTTGTGGAAATAAAAACTAATTCCTCATTTCTTTTCATTCAACACACTCCTATTGGAACATTTCTATTAATTTAACATTTTATAATATTTTACACAATATATCACAATAATTTTCTTGCTATTTACCGCCTAACTTCCCCACTAATCTGACTCAACTCTTGCTTAATCTTTTGTATCAATGTCGGTCTATTATTACCAAATGTAGCTTCAATACTAAATCCACCTGTCTCATAAATCTCCTTAATATCAGTAATACGAGCATCCATTGTTATGCCCCAACTGATATTTTGAATAGTGGTAACATCACCAAGGTCATAATCCTTTTGATACTTAAAAGGGCTATTGGTTAATATCTGTCCTTCGAAGTATTCTTCTTGCATAAGTTCACCGAGCTTTTGTTGCCCACGATCAGTTAAAGCTTTAATGACTTGTTGCTCTGGTAATGGATTATCGTCATCGTCGGTTTCTGAAATATCACGAGCGTCGATAAATTCCTCATGTCGATTGATACCAGTTCCAATTCCAATGCCAGCAACTTCGATTACTGTTCTTTCTACACCTTCACCTTGTCCTGCCACTATTGCTACATTTTTATAATTGAGCTCGCTTTGTACATATTGTAATGATTTTAACGATTCAAATTGTGGACTGAAAATTACAGGTGGATTGATAGATTGTCCAGCAACTAAGTTACGGCCTTCCACAATATCGAATACCCATTTCTTATTTCTAATATCCAATATTACATCCCAACCTAATCCACTAGCTAATGATATAGTGGACATTTCTTCTGCAACATTTTTAAAGCGTGAAGAATAATGATCTATATGAATGCCACGCCGCTTGTCAGTTGCAATAACTAACTGTGGTATTTTACGTCTTTTATCAACCGGATTTACTAGATGATTGTTAATGTAGTGCTTCATCACTGTTTCAGAGCTTCCACTACGATTATCATAAGCCGTATGCTCTGGTGGCATTGTAATACGCTGTGCAATGATTGATTTAAGAGCATAACCTTTTATGAGCCAGTTTTCCGTTATCTTGCCGTTTTCATCAAGATCGATTTCTCGGTGCTTAATAATAAAAACCTTATTCAAGTCTGTTCCGACCAAAATAAGGTTACCTTTTAACAATGTATCTGCGTATTTTTTGTAACGGTTAATACGTAGTTCAATTCCACCAATGCCATGAAAGCTACGATTAAAAAACATAGATTCATAGTTGTCTATTTCACCTAATATGTCCATGCCTAGTGATAAAATGCGAATGGGCTTTTTCATGGTTATTCACCTACTTACTTAATATAAAAATACGCTACTCGTTTTGAGTAGCGCTTTCTGAACAATATGGAACAATTAAAATAATTATTTCCTTGTTCATTCTAAAATTCTTTGGATACCTTTTGGTTATTATAGATTACTAATAAAAAACTACTAATAATAGTAAATACCAATGAACAAATACCTCCAAATTGTATTATGGTAACTCCATCAAATCCTTCGTTTGATATATAAAAGGCAAGTAATAGATACCCAACAACTGCCCCAAGAAACCAACTCACCGGGTGTTTGAATTTTTCTCCAAATATTTTTTCTTCTTTATTCAATTTCTTTGTTAATTCCTTTTGCTTAACATTTTTAAGCTCAAAATACCTATATTTGTGCTTGTCTCTGGAAGCTAGAATAGTCGATTTATTCACCGCTCTTTCGATTTTCCAAGTATCCCCTTTTTCATCTGTAAAGAAAAAAGATACTTTTAAACACCATATATGAATTATTGTATATATAATTGAAGCAACTACTATACCTATAAATAATATTATAATAGGTAAGCCAAATAGAAAAATATAGTCGAAAGTTATTTTATCGGAGGCTGTTAAAATAAAACAATAAAATAAACCTATTAGAATACTTAACAAAGATAAATTCGACAAAAAAATACCCAGTCTCTTCGAAAGTGGTAAAAAAACTTTCTCTACTGATTGCATTGTAAAAGCGTCAATTCCAGCTTTAAAAAATAGAAATACTAGTAGATGTGGTGTTCTTCGTTGGAGATTTGCAGAAGAAAAAACGTAGGTTAGATGAACAAGAAGGCGAATTGGCGTCTTCAACTGTCCATAACATTTACAAAGCGTTTGCTAGTATTATGAACGTTGCTGTCCAGTGGGATCTGATTGAAGAAAGTCCGTGTAAAAATGTAAAGTTACCAAAACTGAAATATGAAGAAGGTACAGCATATAACGCTGAACAAGTTAAATTGTTGTTTGAACGATTAAACAGTCGTGAAACTGCCGAAAAAAGATTATTGGTTGAACTTGCTGTAGTAAGTGCCGCGCGCCAAGGTGAATTAGTGGCCATAGAAGAAAAACATTTAAATACTGAAAGTAATACTCTTTTAATAGAACAAGCTTTAGTTAATTTAACTGGAGAAGGAATTGTTGTAAAAGAGACAAAAGGAAAAAGAAAACGTGTAGTAACTATTCCAACGAACATAATGAATGATTTAGTTACTCTTGCTGCAGTTAAAAAATATCAACTAGAAGAGGCTGGCGATGAACGAGAATGGAATGAACATTTTTTTCTCTTCTCAAATGAATTCGGTAAACCCTATCGCCCTGATTCAATAAGTCAATGGTGGGACCGTTTTATGAAAAGAAATCCTGACTTACCTAGAATACGTTTCCATGATCTACGCCACACTTCAGCAACTTTATTAATTCATGCTGGAGAACACCCAAAGGTTATTCAATCAAGATTAGGTCATTCAAACATTACAACAACAATGAATACCTATGGACATCTTTTACAAGAAACGGACCAACGAGCTAGTTCTCATTTTGATAAACTTTTTGATGATAAAGAGTGATTTGGGCACCTTCTGGGCACCAAATAACAAAATATACATTTATGTATAAAAATAAAAAGCCTTACAACCGTTGTGGCTGTAAGGCTTAAGTTAGCGTCCCAGGAGGGATTCGAACCCCCGACCGACGGCTTAGAAGGCCGTTGCTCTATCCAGCTGAGCTACTGAGACATGATGTTATTTTTTATGTAATCCATATGAAGGACAATATTTATTATATGTGCTTTTTATCATAAAGTCAACATTAATTTTACTATGAAGGCAAGGTTTGCCTCATTATTATTATTATATGATTTCCTGTACCCCATTATGCCCTCTTTCGACTCTACTTTTGCTAATGAAAAGCAAAAAACTGAAGGAAGGAATATGTTGAATGACTTAGTAGTCGTCGTAACTGGTTGCACAAGGGATTGGCAATGGCATTAAACTTGAGTATGCACGAAATGGTGCCAATGTTGTTATTACCAATATAAATAAAGAATTAGGCAAAGCAAATAAAAAAATATTTACTCGCGCAAGGTTATTAGTTTTTTTGTTCAAACCGATGTTACGAAAGAACAGGACATCGTTTCTTTAAAAGTTGTTAATCATTTTGGTACTATTCATATTTTAATTAATAATGCGGGGAAATTTCAACATAAATCTTTTTATTTATCTAACTGCTGCTGGAGGGATATCGAAGAAAATGATGGATGAAAAATAGCCATCTTCACTCCTTTCAAAAAATTGTTCTTTCATATATGGAAATACCTAAGAGTATTCTACAGTAGAATGAAAAACTAAAGGGAGTGGATATACATTGTACCCAAATTCAACTGGATATTACGCTAGTCCTTTAAGTGCGTTATATAAAGATACTTCCACACAATATACTGCACCAGTTCGCCATTTTTTATTGCCGCAGCACGATCATCGTCGCTTTATCAGTAGAGCTGAAGCAGATTTTATGGCAATGAATCGTTTGTTATGGATGGAGCATGTCAATTGGACGAGAATGACGATTATTAGTATTGTCTTTGGCTTACCTGATTTGCCCTTTGTGCAGGAACGACTGTTACGGAATGCGACGGACTTAGGCAATTGTTTACGTCCATTTTACGGTGACCAAATTGCTGATCGTTATGCTGAGCTGATTAAAGAACATCTTCTTATTGCTGCGCAGTTAGTAACTGCAGCTGCCAAAGGAGATACAGCAACAGCGGATGCAAAGGAAAAGGAATGGTATCGTAACGCTGACGACATTGCCATATTTTTAAATCAAATAAATCCATACTTGAGTATGGAGGCAGTACAAAAAATGTTCTACACACATTTAGCTTTAACAAAACAAGAAGCCGTGACTATGATTCAGAAAAACTATCAAGAGGATGTTCAAGTTTTTGACGACATTGAGGCAGAGGCACTTGCAATGTCGGATATGATTGCAAGCGCCATTGTCATGCAATTTTATTATCTCTTTTATTAACGTAAATGAATCGGTTACTTCTGTTCCAAAATTGGCGAGAAAATTCTAGCCTGTTTCCTCTTCGAATAATGGGCAATAGGTTGAATGCCTTGTATAGATTCCTTCACAAATGGAGCTAGTGTATTGCTTTCAATGTTAATGTGGACTCGTTGTAGCTGCCATGGCAAATGATCTATATCAATGCGAAATAAAGAATTTTTCCATTTCGACCAAGAATGATAACGTTCCACTAACCATTTATCAAAGGTAGAACTAATTATTTCACCGGCAATCGGTTGATATGAAATTTTGAACCTTTCTGCCCGTGCACCGTGATATAAACTTGAAGACGAAAAATAGTTCTCTTTTTGCTTTATAGATATTTTAGAATAGCGATATGATAAACCGCCCTTTGTAGCTAGTTGTACTATAAAACGATTCGTTACATCTGAATTTATGAAATAGACTCCTTTCATGCCGTTATATGTAACATATGTCCGGACATTTAGCTGCAAATAGGAATCTACTCCAGGTAATGGTGGCAGACATCTTAGTCGTTGTCCTTTCACTTTAAAAAGGACAGCACTAAGCCAAGCGTTATTTTCATAGAGGTCCAGTTGTAACTCTTGCGGAATGTGCTGCTCTAAATCCTTCGGTGATACTGGCCAATGTAGAAACAACACATCCTGCCAAATTTGCGTCAAAATCCACGATTTACTCCACATAAAATAACTCCTTTCTGTAGTTAAATTCTTTCCTACAAAGGAGTTATTCAAACGAACATGACTATTTTTGTTCTGAATCTAACATTTCTTTTTCCACATATCGGTAATACAGATTGCGCAATTCCGATTCTTTATAATTGCCTAAATGACTTTTATATTGTGGATGCACCAACATACCATGATCTCGAAGTTGCTTCACAAACCAACCTTTTGAATACTTATGCATTGTACACATTCTCCTTCTCTAATCTTCATACATAGCGTATGCTCAGGAATTTGTGTAGTGACAATTTTTCAAAATAAAAAAACGAAGAAATTATCCTTCGTTTTCATACTGTTAAATAATCAAAATGGGTCTAGGTAATTTTGGTGAATGTTATTCCTTTAATAAGAGTGATTTCCGTTCCAGGCTACTCGCTTTCCTGTGGGCGAGCGTCGAGCCGCTTCCTACGCTTACGCTGCGTGCAGGGTCTCGCCTGTCTCGCTTTCCCACGGGAGTCGAGTAGCCTTCCACTCCAATCAGCAATACTGTAGAACTTTTATAAACTTTATACATTTCAAAAGTGAACCCTATTACTTCTCTCCATAATCAACAGAAAAGACTTATTACGCAATTGTACACCTGTTAATTCTAACGCTTTGCTCCCGCATATAAATTGCTGCCACTACGTTAGAACTACCTTTCGCACAAAAACCTCTATTCCAAAATTCCTTCTTTTATTGCCATAAATTAGAGAATGTCCTATGCACGCTATGTGAAATGGTTGATTGTAGTGGGAGACTGAGCGACTCCTTGGGGATTAGCGTCACAGATAAGACCCTGCAGCGAGCAACGCGAGTGAAGCGGGAGGGGGACGAAGGCTAAAGGCATCACGTCCTGTGATAACGCCTTCGTGACCAACATCGTGCTGTTGCTGTCGCTGCGCTTTCGCACAAGCAAAACCCTCTGCTGCCGCTGCGTTAACACTACGCTTTCGCGCAAAAGACATCTGTTGCCCCGACGCCCCCAGGAAGCTCTGCTCTGCGCGAAAGCGAAGCGTCAGCGGCAATGTTTTATCTGTGCGAAAGCGAAGCGACAGCAACAAAGCGCTCAGTCGGAACGGGAATCAACCCTTCATTTTTGCCGAAGGGCTATACTAGCGCATTAATTTCATTGACACAATAATTTCCAACTTATGTGCCACAAAACGTTCGATATGGTTGGTTAGATGGTGTTGGCAATGTTGCATATTCCTGCTGCTCCTTACAATGTGCAAAAGGTTGCGCAAGAGCTTCTAATAATCGCTCCATTACGCTATAGTCTCCGTGTTCAACTGCTGCCTCTAATGCTTCTTCTACCCGATGATTCCGTGGAATAATAGCTGGATTATGGTCACGCATCAATTGTTGGGACATATCTTTTGTTTCCTGCTGTCTTTCTAATCTTGCAAGCCAATTCTTATGCCATTCTTTAAATTCATTTGTACTAAAGAACGTTGAGTCTTCAAATTTATTGAATGTTAATGCGATAAAAGTATTCGTGTAGTCTGCTTGATGTTGCTGCATTAACTGTAGCAGTTCTTCAATGAGTTCCCCGTCCTGCTCTTCTGCGTTAAATAGCCCAAGCTTTGCTCGCATACCTTCTAGCCAGTTTGCATAATACAGCTGAGGATATTGCTTTAGAGTCTCTTGAGCTATGTGGATAGCCTCTTCTTGATCTTCATGGATTAACGGTATTAATGATTCAGCAAATCGCGTTAAATTCCATCCTCCGATATTAGGTTGGTTGCCAAATGCATAACGGCCTTGTCGATCAATCGAGCTAAACACAGTCGCTGGATCATAAGTATCCATGAAAGCGCAAGGACCATAATCAATCGTCTCACCGCTAATCGTCATATTATCTGTGTTCATGACTCCATGAATAAAACCAACTAGCTGCCATTTTGCAATGAGAGATGCTTGTTTCTTTATCACTTCCTGTAGTAGGGTTACATAACGATTTTGTGCTTCATCAACATTAGTAAAATGACGTTCAAAAGCATAATCCGCCAATGCTTTTAGCTCCTCATCTGATCCAAAGTTCGCTGCATACTGAAAAGTTCCTACTCGTAAATGACTGCTTGCAATACGTGTTAACACTGCACCAGGGAGCTCTGTTTCACGAAGGATCGTTTCGCCTGTAGTCACTACAGCTAAACTTCGTGTAGTTGGAATGCCAAGTGCGTACATAGCTTCGCTAATAATATATTCACGTAGCATTGGACTAAGTGTTGCTCTGCCATCTCCGCCGCGAGAATACGGCGTTCTTCCTGAGCCTTTAAGCGCGATGTCAAAACGTTCATGATTTGGTGTTAGTTGTTCACCTAACAATAATGCTCTGCCGTCTCCTAGCATATTAAAATGACCAAATTGATGCCCTGCATAAGCTTGTGCAATGGGTTTACCACCAGTTGGGGTGTTGTTTCCCGCAAAAATTGCTACCGCTTCCTCGCTTTTCAGAGCATTACTGTTTAATCCAAGTGACTTTGCAACTGATTCATTTAATATGATTAACTTTGGCGAACGAACTGGGTTTAACTGAATTGATGTGTAAAAAATGTTTGGTAGGTGGGTATAGCTATTATCAAAATTCCATCCTATTGTATGTTCCATGTTTTCTCCTTTGTAACGTTTATATTTATTTTTTCTCCTTCATCCTAAACAATTCATAGCCATTTTTACCATTTACTCTTCACCGATTACGCTAGAAAAACAAAAAACGCTTAGAGTTTTTAAAACTTAAGCGTTTTTGTTTTATCATTTTCGCATAAACTTATGGGTTGAAATAGGGCTATTATCATCCGTAAAGAACTTAACTTCAAAATACGTGTCTTTAGTCTCTACAAGGGCAAAGCTTTTTTCTATACGACCACGCGGTTTTAATAAGCTTCCCGGATTTAAAAATAACACATCATCAATCATTTCGGCCCCAAGAATATGAGAGTGACCAAAGCAAGCAATTTGTGCGTTTACCTCTTTGGCGCGATAGGATAATGACAAGATCGAGGTTTTCACATTGAATAAATGACCATGTGTTACAAAGACTGTGATGTCCGCTAAATCGAATACCTCTTCATTCGGAAAAGCTTTATCGATATCACAATTTCCTCGAACTTTCTTCATACCATCCAATGCTTTATGGGAGAAAGGAAGCTCACTATCTCCACAATGAATGAAAGCATCAGCATTAGGGTAAAAGCTACGAACTTTTTCAATCACATTACTATCGCCATGTGTATCACTCATGACCAGTATTTGCATGGATATCACCTCTTATTTTATAAGATTAGGTAATTGTTCCTTCAACTTACGAATAGCATTCCCGCGGTGGGAAATTGCCCCCTTTTCATCGGCTGTTAGCTCTGCCATCATACGGTTTAAGCTTGGGACAAAGAAGATTGGATCATACCCAAATCCGTTTGTACCACGTTTTTCGTGAGCAATAACACCTTCACAAGTACCAAAAACTGTTGTCGTTTCAAAATCAGGCCCTGCAATTGCAATGCAACAGCAGAAGCGTGCTGTACGCTTTTCATCCTCGACATTTTTCAGGTTTTCTAATAACTTCACCATGTTTGCTTCATCATCATGGTCACCAGCATAGCGTGCGGAATAAACACCAGGTTCACCATTTAATGCATCAACAGCTAAGCCACTATCATCAGCAATAACAATTGTGTTTAACTCTTTTGCCAAGGCCTCTGCCTTTAAGATTGCATTTTCCTTAAAAGTAGTGCCTGTTTCTTCTATTTCCATCTCTGGGGCAACATCAAACATCGTGACTACTTCATAGCCAAGTGGACCAAATAACGCTTCGAAATCTTTTGCTTTTCCTTTATTTTTCGTTGCAATGACTACTTGTTTCATGTTATTCATTTCCTCCCACTTTGTTAGCCAATTCACCTAGTGCCTCTTTTTGAAGGGCAATCAATTGTTGAATGCCTTCTTCACCTAAGCCCAGTAGTTCATTTAACTCTTCACGAGAAAAGGTTGCTTCTTCACCTGTCCCTTGCAGCTCAACAAATCGTCCTGCGCCTGTCATGACGATATTCATATCTACAGCAGCAGCGACATCTTCAACATAGTTTAAGTCTAAAATTGCCCCGTGATCCTCAACAATACCAACACTCGTTGCAGCTAAATAGTCTGTCACCGGGAATTTTGCTAATTGCTTCTCTTCTGCAAGCTTAGCAATTGCCTGTGTCATCGCAACAAACGCTCCTGTAATGGAAGCTGTACGTGTCCCTCCGTCTGCTTGAATGACGTCGCAGTCAATCCACACAGTACGCTCACCAAGAGCTTCTAAATCAACGACAGCACGTAATGCACGACCGATTAATCGTTGGATTTCCATTGTGCGGCCATTGACTTTGCCACGAGAAGATTCACGTGCTGTACGCTGTGCTGTTGCACGAGGTAACATTGAATATTCTGCTGTAATCCATCCTTTGCCTTGTCCACGTAAAAAACCAGGAACCTTATCCTCAATCGTTGCTGTGCAAATTACTTTTGTATTGCCTACTTGAATTAATACTGAGCCTTCGGGGTGCAATAGATACTCACTATCTATTTTCACAGGACGCAGTGCATCTATATTTCTTCCATCAAATCTTGTCATATTTTTCGTTCCTCCTAAAATCTTTCGCGCACTCATCTTAACATAATTTTCACCTTCAAAAAAGTGCTCGGTCCCTTATGTACAATGCTCAAAAAGGCAAAAATCAGCCTAGCCCCTAGCTAAGCTGATTTTTTATTTTAATGTAATACGTTTTATTTGGAGAGTACCTTGCTCAAGCCAATTTTCAGCAATTGAACGGAAAATTGGAACAGAACCAGTTGCATAAAATTTATGAGCAGGCACAGCATCTGGGTCAGCTAAAGTGCCATTATACGCAAGCATTTCTTGAACATCCTTTGCTGTTTCCTCTGCGGAAGATAATACAAAAACTTCTTCTCCTACAACACCTTCAATTTGTTTTTGTAAAATTGGATAGTGCGTACACCCTAGTATAACCGTATCAAATTGTTCATTTTTCAACGGCTTTAAGCCTTCCGCAATTAATTTATTTGCAAATTCACCTTTATATTCACCACTCTCTACAAGTGGTACAAATGTTGGACAAGCCAACGGAATTATATGAGTTGACGTATTTAGTGATAGTAAGGCTTCCTCATACGCCCCACTTTTAATTGTTCCTTCTGTTGCAAGCACAACGACTTCATGTCGCTTCGTTTTCTTTACAGCTGCACGTGCGCCAGCATTAATAACGCCTAGTACCGGAAAAGGCATATTTCTTTGTAAACTTTCGAGTGCTACTGCAGTCGCTGTATTACAAGCAATGACGAGCATTTTGATATTCATTTTTTCTAGTGCTTTTGCCATTTGCCAAGTGAAATTTCGTACTTCTTGACGACTTCTGGGACCATACGGACATCTTGCTGTATCACCAATATAATAAATCGTTTCGTTTGGTAATAGCTTCATAATTTCTTTTGCTACGGTTAAACCGCCTACTCCTGAATCAATAACGCCTATCGGGGCATTCATACTTTCCGCCTCAATCCTGTTTCATGTGTACATGTAGTTTTTCTAAATAGCTTGATAATTGCGCGACTTCTTGTTCGTTAAAACCAACAAGCTTCTCTTGCAAATATTGCTGTCTTTTTTCAATAACCTCTTGAATAATACGTTCGCCCTTTTCGAGAAGATGAACAACAACGACACGGCGATCATTTTCGTCACGTACTCGCTTGACTAGTTCATTTTTCTCCATTCGATCCACTAAATCTGTTGTTGTACTAAAAGCTAAGTATAATCGATTTGACAGGTCGCCAATTGTTATATCTCCAAGCTCTTCTAACCACTGTAATGCAACAAATTGTGGCGGCGTAATTGCATATTGTGAAACAATCTCTCTTCCCTTTTGCTTCACAATCGCCGCTATATAGCGTAATTCCTTTTCAACCGTTGCAACGGTTTCAGGTGAGTGTTTTGTTACTTCATCCGACATATAACTATTTCACTCCTAAAAATACGTTGAATAGTTCTATTTTGTCGTTTTTTTTCTGAAATAGCAAGTGTCCATTTAGTCTAATTTAAATTCTTCTAAGCGTAACAGCTCAATTAACGCCTGAGATCGATTCGTTACACCTAACTTTTGAATTGTATTGGAAATGTGATTTCGCACTGTTTTTTCACTAATACCAAGTTGCTCTGCAATATCCCTCGTTGTTTTTTCAGCTAATAAAAGCGCAAATATTTCACGTTCTCGGTTTGTTAATAGAGAACGATGATGAGAGCCATTCATTTTCAGTTACACCCTCCTCCCCCGCACGTATTGTAACTTATGTTAAGGAATGAGGAGCGGTGACGGCTATTTTCATGAATATCTCTTGTTTCCTAAAAAAATTACAACTTCCACTATTAATTGGATTTTATGTAAAAGTGGATCTAACAAGCGGTTGATTCCATTCCAACTGTCCGCTTTGTAGCTGACGCTTCGCTTTCGCTACAGAAAACATTTGTTTGTGCGAAAGCGCAGCGACAGCAGGATGTTGGTCACGAAGGCGTTATCACAGGACGTGATGCTCTTAGCCTTCGTTCCTCTTCCCGCTTCCCTTTCCTTTGCTCCATGGCCACATCTGTGACATTGGAGCGAAGCGGTAGCCAGTCTCCATACTATACGAACGCCAATCTTGCTAACTGCGTTTTTGCTTCTTCAGATATAGGTACACTCTTTCCAGTTCGAGGGTCCATTTGCACTACTGTCCCACGACCCGTAAAGCAAACCTCATCATGCTGATTTTTCGCTAAATAATGAATATCCATTGACGAGTTCCCCACTGTCGCTACCTTTGTATAAATTTTTAGCACATCATCAAAGAATACCTGCTTCACGTAATCACACTGTAAGTCGGCAACAATCGGAATCCCCTCTACATGTTCATCAATTGCTGATGGCATTAGAACACCGAGATGATGAAAATAATCGATTCGTGCCTGTTCAAAATATGTAAAGCTAACTGTATTGTTCATATGACCGTACATATCCGTTTCTGAAAAACGTACACGGACCTCTATAAAAAATTCAAAATCCTTTGCCCATTCCTGAAAATCTCCGATATAATTTGCTTTCATCTTAGCCATCCCCCTGATTATTCGCTTTTTCCAAAAACAAAAAAATGGAATTAGCAGTCATAAATGAATATACATTCATTATAAAGGAAAACGCTATATTATCATAGAAAATTCACTTTTTTACTCTTTAAAACTTCTTTTCTATCGATTTAAAGGTAATCCCTGTCATGTTCTTACGTAATCAAGTCTATTTGTTTTAAAGTCATCATATTTAGTTTATTACACTTCCTTGAAAATGCTCCTATCCGAACCCCCAATAATGCGAAACATTAAACAAGCGAGTAGAATCAATCAGGTATTTACGAGCAGTTATTCTACAATATTATTTAATATTTTTCATAGAAAAAAACCCCCTCACACATTAAGTGTAAGGGAGTTGGGAGTAAAGCTTGTACTATTAGTCAACGTAGTGGTCAGAACCGAAGAAGTTACGGAACATTTGCACTGTCGTTGCACGGTTTAATGATGCGATAGATGTTGTTAAAGGAATACCTTTTGGACAAGCCGCTACACAGTTTTGTGAGTTACCGCAGTTTGCAAGGCCTCCATCACCCATAATTGCATTTAAACGTTCGTCTTTAATCATTGCACCAGTTGGGTGAGTGTTGAATAGACGTACTTGTGATAGTGGAGCTGGTCCGATGAATGAAGCTTTTTCAGACACGTTTGGACATGCTTCCATACATACACCACAAGTCATACATTTAGATAATTCATAAGCCCATTGACGTTTACCTTCTGGCATACGTGGACCTTCACCTAAATCATAAGTACCATCGATTGGAACCCATGCTTTAACTTTTTTAAGAGCGTTGAACATACGTTCACGGTCAACTTGTAAGTCACGAATAACTGGGAAAGTTTTCATAGGCTCAAGTTTAATTGGCTCAGTCAATTGGTCAACAAGTGTTGAACATGATTGACGTGGGCGACCATTGATAACCATTGAACATGCACCACAAACTTCTTCAAGACAGTTCATATCCCACGTTACTGGAGTAGTGTTTTCACCATTTTCAGTAACAGGATTTTTTTGAATTTCCATTAAAATAGAAATTACGTTCATACCATGGCGGTAAGGTACTTGGAATTTTTGCCAGTAGCTATTGCCGCCTTTTGTATCTTGACGTAAAATTTCCACTTTAACCATTCTTCCAGTATTAGCTGCGATCATAACTTTTAGTCTCCTTTCGCAGAGTAGTCGCGTTTACGTGGTGGAATTAATGAAACGTCAACTTCTTGGTACGTAATGATTGGATTACCAGTAGTTGGGTCAAACTTCGCCATTGTTGTTTTTAAGAAGTTCTCATCATCACGGTTCGGGAAGTCTGGTTTATAGTGAGCACCACGAGATTCGTTACGTAATAATGCACCTTTTGTCATTACTTTCGCAAGGTAAATCATATTTTTCAACTGACGTGTAAAGTGAGCACCTTGGTTACTCCATTTTTGTGTATCGTTGATGTTAATGTTTTCCCAACGTTTTTGGAATTCATCAAGTTTGTTTAATGTATCTTCAAGTTGGTCGTTGTAACGTACTACAGTCATAGTAGCAGTCATCATTTCACCAAGCTCTTTATGAAGTAAGTAAGCGTTTTCTGTGCCATCCATTTTCATGATAGCATCCCACTTAGCTTGTTCTTCTTTAACGCGAGCATCAAAGATTTCTTGTGGAAGATCTTCAGCATGCTTTTTAAGATGTTTAACATAATCTACTGCGTTTGGACCAGCAACCATACCACCATAAATAGCAGATAATAATGAGTTTGCTCCAAGTCGGTTTGCACCATGTTGAGAGTAATCACACTCACCTGCTGCAAATAAACCAGGAATTTCAGTCATTTGGTTGTAGTCAACCCATAATCCACCCATTGAGTAGTGAACTGCTGGGAAAATTTTCATTGGTAATTTACGTGGATCATCACCTACGAATTTTTCGTAGATTTCAATAATACCACCAAGTTTTACATCTAATTCATGTGGATCTTTATGAGAAAGATCTAGGTATACCATGTTTTCACCGTTGATACCTAGTTTTTGGTTCACACAAACATCGAAAATTTCACGTGTTGCAATATCACGTGGTACTAAGTTACCGTAAGCTGGGTATTTTTCTTCTAAGAAGTACCAAGGCTTACCATCTTTATAAGTCCAAATACGGCCACCTTCACCACGAGCTGATTCTGACATTAGACGGTTTTTGTCATCTCCAGGAATAGCTGTTGGGTGAATTTGAATGAACTCACCATTCGCGTATGAAGCACCTTGTTGATAAACGATAGAAGCAGCAGAACCTGTATTAATAACAGAGTTTGTTGTTTTACCGAAGATAATACCAGGGCCACCAGTCGCCATAATAACAGCGTCTGCACGGAATGATTTAATTTCTTCTGTACGCATATCTTGCGCTACGATACCACGACAAACGCCGTCAGGATCGACTACTGCACCAAGGAATTCCCAGTGCTCATATTTGTTAACTAAACCAGCTACTTCGTGAGAACGAACTTGCTCGTCTAGTGCGTATAGTAATTGTTGACCAGTTGTAGCACCAGAAAATGCTGTACGGTGGTGTAATGTACCACCAAAACGACGGAAATCAAGAAGACCTTCTGGAGTACGGTTGAACATTACACCCATACGGTCCATTAAATGAATAATACCAGGGGCTGCATCACACATACCCTTAACTGGTGGTTGGTTCGCTAAGAAGTCCCCACCGTATACTGTATCGTCAAAGTGGATCCAAGGAGAATCCCCTTCACCTTTAGTATTTACTGCACCATTAATTCCGCCCTGCGCACATACAGAGTGTGAGCGTTTTACAGGAACTAATGAGAATAAATCAACTTCAGTACCAACTTCAGCTGCTTTAATCGTTGCCATCAGACCAGCTAGACCGCCGCCGACAACAATTATTTTGCTTTTCGCCATGATTATTTCTCACTCCTCTTAAAAAATTGCAATGATTGTCATGTGCTCTATAGTAGCTTCTATTACATTAAACGAAAGCTAAAATAGCAGCCACACCAACTACACTTAGAATTACGAAAATAATGTTTGTTACATAAGTAGCAATCTTTTGAGACTGAGGAGATTGTGTAATACCCCAGCTTACTAGGAATGCCCATAAACCGTTTGATAAGTGGAAAGTTGCTGATATAATACCAACAATGTAGAATCCAAGCATGAATGGATTAGAAACAATATTCGCCATCATGTCGTAATCAACTTCTGTACCAAGTGCTTTTTGAATACGAGTTTGGAAAATATGCCATGCAATGAAGATCACTAGGAATACACCTGTGAAACGTTGTAATGAGTACATCCAGTTACGGTATGTGCTGAAACGTCCTGTATTTGGTGTAGCAGTGAATGCAATGTAGACACCATAGAATGCGTGGAACATTAATGGAATATAGATGACAATCCATTCAACTAGGATAAGGAATGGAATCTTTTCCATATTTGCGGTAGCTGCGTTATAATTTTCTGCTCCGCCTGTTGCTGTAAAGTTAATTAACAGGTGCATCGTTAAAAACAGACCTACTGGAATGATACCAAGTAGAGAATGTAAGCGACGCCATAAAAACTCTCGATCTTTCGACAAGACTGTTACCCCCCTTAGTACTTAAAATAGCACAACAAAAGAAGTCATCATTTTGTAACTGATACTTCATTGACTGTGTATTTCATCATGGTACAATATTATGACATGTTTATTGTACTCTCAAGATCTACGAGCGTCAAGGCAACTTAGAGTTTTTCATATTCCTTATTAAAGTAACATTCTAGTACATGACGCGTCGTTTTTTCTCGAAAAATCTATCTTTACTTTATCAGTGTCAAATTTCAAGAAAATTCTAAGAAAGAAGGATTTCAATGTTAAACACTTCATCTCCTACAATCTCAGCATTTGGCTATGAGATAATTCGCGATTATATTTTATCTTCCATTCTTGGTAAGCATGAAGGAGATGTCCTTTATTGGGCAGGAAAAGACCTTGCTCGGAAGTTCCCTTGTAAAAATCAAGAAGAGCTTATCGCATTTTTCGCAGATGCCTGTTGGGGTAATTTAGAGCTCATCAAAGAGTCGAAGGATGGACGTATATTCCAGCTAACAAATGATCCAGACCTGTTACAAATCGGTCTTCGTAGTTTTAGACTTGAAGCAGGATTTATAGCTGAACAAATCCAGCAAGCAAAAGGTTATTTAACAGAATGCTATGATGAAAAACGTGAAAAGCACCAAAACGTTATGTTTACAGTAAAATGGGACGTCAAAGAACGAATCATGAACACCGTTCCCGCAGAATAAAACAAAAAGGATTGTCATTCCAAATCGTGGATGACACTCCTTTTTTCTATTCATAGTTGTGCATGTCTTTCTTTTAAAAGCACATCTATTAACGAAATAAATGCTTCTAAAATATTTAACGAGTGTTGAATCATTTCCTCTAAGTTAATGATTGATAGTTCATTCACTAATTTTTGTGCGGCCATATGTACTAATTCATGAGGTTGCTCTATATGCCGATATTCCGGTAAATGTTGAAATTCCTCAAAATGACCATAATACCATTTCCCAAATAGACACTGATGATGCGTTTTTATTGTTTCTTTATGACCAGCCTTTTGAATAGCATTACGCAAAAAGCTAGCATGATCCATTAACCTTGCTGCCAATTGGCTAACTACCGTTTGCTCTGAAGGCTTTCGGATTGTTGGTGCAATAGCTCTTAACATTTCAGATACTTGATTTTGTATGATTTCTGAGAAATCACTAGTATGTAATAATTCCGTCGTTGTTTCCGCTAATCGGCCTACAGCAATTACATTTTCTTCTGATGCGGCTGTTATTTGATGGATGCCATCTGCAGCTTCCTCAATATTTTGACTTGTGACAGTCAAGTTAGCAATATTGTCCTTCATAATACTTAAAAAGTCAGTTAAATAATGTTCGACTTGTTTGATATTGGTTATTGTATTATGTAGTTTCTTATCAATGACTGACCTAATCTTCGTCATTTCATGCAATGAACCTTTCGAGCTGCTTGCTAACTTTCCTACCTCCATCGCGACAACATTAAAGCCCTTACCATGTTCACCAGCACGTGCGGCTTCAATAGATGCATTTAACGATAGAAGTTGTGTTTGATCAGCAATCCCAGTTACACTTTTACCGATATCATCCATTTTGGTCATTTCATCATACAACTGCTCTGTTGAATGAGTTCCTTTAGTCAGCAACTCCTGAACCATTTCACCTTTAGTAATGGACGATTCCATTTCTTCTACAAGTAATAACGAATGCTGTTTTATTTCTTGAATGTTTGCATTTACATTTTGCTCAGACGAAAGCATCTCTTCTGTATTTGACGACATTTCTTCACTCATTGCTGAAATTTCCCCTACACTCATTGAAACATTCTGAACCTTTAAAGCCGTTTGAAAATTAATTAACTCCATATGTGCTAGAACAAAGTCTAAAATCGCATTTTTCACATCAATACTTTCCTGTTCAAGTTCCAATTCTAGAATTCGCTTTTTTAATATTTGTATTTCTAAATCATTGTTTGTTTCAACGCTTTCATCCACTGACTTTTGAAATAAACCGAATAATACCATACAAACTCCCACCTTCCCCTTGGTAAAACATGTCACATTTTATTATATAACAATAGAATTGCATAAAATAGTAAATTTGATGTGAACAAAAAAAGAATGTGCCATTTACTGACACACCCTCTTCAATATTATGTAAAACGCCATAGTGGTGGGGCTTTCGGTACATAAAACATTGGTTGAAATTCGCTACAAAAGCATCTCCTGAAAGAGGTTAAATTCATCATGTAATGCATTTGCTGCACGAATCATGTCGTCCTGGGGTACAACTACAGACACTTTTATTTCCGATGTACTTACCATTTTTACAGGGATATTTTCTCGACGTAGACGATCAAACATGCGCGCAGCCACCCCTGGATTAGATGCCATCCCCGAACCAATAATAGAGACTTTTGCTAAACCGATTTCAAAATCAGCAAAACTAAACCCTAGCGATAATTTGCTATCTTCTAGGACACGTAAAGCTTCGGCAAACTCCTCTTTCAAAATCGTAAATGATACAGTCGGCTTTAAGCCATCAATTATTGCTTGTACGATTATATCAACATTTATGTGATTTTCAGCAAGTTTTGTGAACATATCTGCTAACGAAGCATTGGAATAAGCATCATAACCAACCGTTAAGCGAATAACGTCTGACTCATAGGCAACACCACGTACCATTAAATTTTTCTCCATTTCAACTTCCTCCTTCAATAAAGTACCTACTGTATCTCTCTCGCTCGCCCGAATGATAACTGGGATTTGAAACTTCTTTGCTAACTCTACAGCTCGTGGGTGCATAATTTGTGACCCTAAGTTTGAAAGCTCCAGCATCTCATCATAGGAAATTTCTTTTAACTTTTGCGCCCCAGCGACATGACTTGGATCAGCAGTATAGACTCCGTCCACATTCGTGTAAATATCTACGCGCTCCGCCTTCAATTTTGCTGCTATCGCTATAGCCGCCGTTTCCGCTCCACCTTTACCAAGCGTCGTAATATTCCGTAAATTATCGATCCCCTGTTCCCCAGCTACGATGACGATTTGTCCCTGTGCAAAATGCTCTTCTAGTCGACTAACATCAATCTCATCAATACGTGCATGACCATACAGAGCATCGGTTTGAATACCAGCCTGCCAGCCTGTTAATGACACTGCATTATATCCTTCTTCCTGCAAAGCAAGTGCCACTAACGAACTTGCCAATTGAGCGCTTGTTGAAAATAGTGCGTCTAGTTCACGTTTAGAAGCATTGTCCGATAGATTACGGACCATTTTCGCTATTTCTTCAGCCACACTCCTCATTGTTGACGTAACAACGACAACCTCGAAACCTTTTTCCTTTTCTGCAATCGCCTTTTTCACAACATTTTGAATGTGCTCTGTTGAAGCGAATGCCGCACCTCCAAATTTCATCACAATTCTCACCATCTGTATCATTCTCCTTTGTCATCCATCATTTCATTGCGTTTAAAGTAGCTAGACCTTTGCGGATCTTCACAAAAATAGCACTGTAAAAGCAAAGCATCATGAGCACTCACATTTCTCAGTTCCTAATACTTCCGTCCCTTATTATCAAGAACAGATTTTAGTATGGATCTTTGGCATTGACGCTACTTCTATAAGCCCAATATAGTGCCTTGATAATAAGGGAAATCTTCCGGCATCATTCCTTAACAGTACGAAAAGTTGTCTCTAGAAAACTAAAAAAAGCAACCCTCACATAACGTGAAAGCTGCTTATAACATGTACAATAAAAGTAACTTGCGCATGTGTGATAGCCCTCCGAAACGGTTTAGAATCGACAGTCTTACATCTCTTAAATGTAAAACCAGCACAGCATCGGAAACAACGATGCTCTACTTCGGCAAGCTCCCCTTTTATACATTTTCAATGGACTTGTCCGTCCTCTAATGCACTACTCTTGAACCTTGCACCTCTATCATCACTAAATAGTGAACGTATTTAATTGAACCTTAGTGGAAAAATTCCCATTTTATATATAGAAGTAACTAAAAAACTAAGGTGTTGTATATAACATTGCTAAATCAATGTTATATACAACCTTAGCATATGTCTAATCCTTTGACAATGTCTCTTATTGAAATTTTTTCCTTCGCGTAATTGACACTATCGCTTTGCTTTATTTCAGTAATTCTTTGTAGCTACAGCTTCATTTTTGCTACAAAGAACTATCTGCTGAATGAAAGTAAGCATAGATATTGTTAGCTAGATTAGTAGGTATCCCTGCTTCTTCTAATGCCTGTATGCTTGCCTCACGTATTTTTTTGACAGAGCCAAAATGCTTGAGCAATTGCTGTTTTCGCTTTGGACCAACGCCCTCTATCTGATCAAGGACAGACTGTATAGCATGCTTTTCGTGTTGCTGTCGTAAGAAGGTGATCGCAAAGCGGTGTACTTCATCCTGAATTCGTTGTAGTAAATAGAATCCATCGCTTGTGCGCTTTAACGCAATTACTTCAGGTGGATCACCAAAAAGGAGCTGTGACGTATTATGCTTGTCATCTTTTGCTAATCCGGCAATTGGAATGACAAGACCGAGCTCATCTTCTAATACTTCACGCGCGACCTCCATTTGCCCCTTCCCACCATCAATTAGTACTAAATCTGGTAAAGGTAGACCTTCCTTTAATACGCGTGTGTAACGACGACGGATAACTTCCTGCATTGCCCCATAATCATCGTGCTTGGCAGCTGTGCGTGTTTTATATTTTCGATACTCCTTCTTAGCAGGTTTTCCATCAATAAATACAACCATTGCAGAAACAGCATCTGTCCCATGCATATGACTGTTATCGAAAGCTTCAATCCGTAAAGGCGCAGAAATACCCATAGCTTCACCGAGCGCCTCACATGCTCCTATTGTCCGTTCTTCCTGACGTTCAATAAGCTGGAACTTCGCTGCTACAGCAATTTCAGCATTTTTTGTTGCTAATTCAACTAGCTCTTTTTTTTGCCCACGTTTTGGTGTCAGTACTTTCACTTCTAATAGTTCCGTTAAAATCTCCGCATCAATAGATTGTGGGATAAAGATTTCTTTAGGCTTAATGTGCTCAAGCTTGTCATAAAATCGTCCAACGAACGTTAAAAACTCCTCTTCTGCCTCTTGATAAATCGGGAAAATCGAGACATCTCGCTCAATGAGCTTTCCTTGACGGACAAAGAAAACTTGAACACACATCCAGCCCTTCTCGACTGCATAGCCAAATACATCGCGGTTAGTTGTATCACTTGATACGATTTTTTGCTTTTGCATGACCGTATCGATATATGCAATTTGATCACGAAATTCCTTTGCACGCTCAAACTCTAAGTTTTCCGCGGCCGCTAGCATTTTTACCTCTAGCTCTTTTTTAACTTCCTCAACCCCACCATTTAAAAATTTTGTCATATCCTCAATCATATCGTTGTAAGTTTCAACATCAATCTCTTTCACACAAGGAGCTAGACATTGCCCCATGTGATAATACAAACAAACCTTTGAAGGAAGTTGTACACATTTTCGTAGAGGATATAAACGATCTAGCAACTTTTTCGTCTCACTTGCTGCATACGCGTTTGGATACGGGCCAAAATATTTTGCCTTATCCTTTTTCACTTTTCGTGTTGTAATAAGTCGTGGGTGTTTTTCATTTGTAATTTTTAAATACGGATACGTTTTATCATCCGTCAGCATAATATTGTACTTCGGATCATGTAGTTTTATTAGATTAAGCTCTAAAATTAAAGCTTCAATATTGGAGGATGTCACAATGTACTCAAAATCTTCAATTTCGCCTACAAGTCTCTGTGTTTTCCCTTCATGCGTACCCGTAAAATAAGAGCGTACTCGATTTTTCAGCACTTTTGCTTTCCCGACATAAATAATTGTTCCTTGTCGATCTTTCATCAAATAGCAGCCAGGCTGATCTGGTAAAATTTCAAGCTTTCGTTTCATTAAATCATTCATCGCCTACCTGCCTCCTTTTTCTTTTATTATATAACGAAAAAAAGCCAAGCACATCATATTGATGGCTTGACTCTTTTTTTCTTACAGAATCAATTATGCCTCGGCATAATTGCGTCCGGAATCGGCTTTATGCTAAACAAAGCACTCCTTTCCGATTCTGTGACATCCGCCGGAGGCTTTAACTTCTTTCAGCGGGTTTTTGGACCCCTGAAAAGTAACTTAAATTCGCATTCATCTCACCATATGTAGAGGTGGGAGACTTCTATTGAAAGAAGTTAAGCATGTTTTGCGATAAATGCTTCTAACGCTTCTTTTGGTTGGAAACCAACAGTTTTGTCTACTAATTCACCATCTTTAAATAATAGTAATGATGGAATAGACATAATTTGGTATTGCGCTGCAGTACCTTGGTTGTTATCTACATCTACTTTTACAATTTTAGCTGCGCTACCAGCAGCATCCATTTCTTCAAGAACTGGTCCAATCATTTTACAAGGTCCGCACCAAGCTGCCCAAAAGTCAACTAGTACTAACCCTTCTTTAATATCGTCTTGGAAAGTTGCATCTGTTGCATGTACAATTGCCATTTGAAATCCTCCTTAAACTTACTATGCTTGTAGTATAGCATGGATAAATTCTGTTGAGCGAACAATCTGCCTAGTATGCAAAATTTATGAAAAATAAGGTCGAAAAAGGCAACAAGTTGTTTTATTATTTAGCTTCATTTTCTTGAGAACGACCTTTATAGACATAAGTTAACGTAATAAAGAGATAAATGGCTAGTGTAATACCTGTTACGATAATAGATGTTGTAAAAATTATCCCAATCAGTATGGCACTTAACGCAATAATAGCTATCCAAGTCGTATAAGGGTACAATTTTACTGCATAGGTACTTGTTTTTTCCGGCTGTTTTTTACGCGATTTCAGATGCGCAATCGCAATAATTAACCAAATAAATAACACGGTATAACCAAGTGAGCCCATTAGGAAATCAAAGGTTTTACTTCCTGCAAATAAAGAAAATATTACGGCCATATATAAAGCTAAAGTACACATTAATATGGCATATACCGGAACTTTTCTTTTCGATAAATGGGCAAAGATTTTAGGAACACGACCGTCCACAGCTTGTGTATACAAAACGCGGGATGAACCGTATAGTCCTGAGTTCATTGATGAAATAATGGCAAGTAAAACAACAGCATTCATAATATGATCAGCGCCAGGAATCCCAACCATTTTAAAAACCATTACAAACGGACTTTCCGGCACCCCATTTACTTCATTCCAAGGAATCAAGCTGACGATAATAAAGAAAGGCACTAAATAAAAAGTCACAATTCGTACTAATGTACTGCGAACAGCTTTTGGCACTACTTTCTCAGGATTTTTCGTTTCAGCTAATGTAATACCAATAATTTCAGTGCCTCCATAAGAGTAAATAACTACAAGCATTGCAGCAATCAACCCCATTGATCCATTCGGGAAGAAACCACCATGCTCCGTTAAATTAGAAAAACCAACAGCTGTATGATTACCAAAAGTAACTAGCAATAAGATTAATCCCGCTATGATGAACACCACAATAACCGTAATTTTAATTAACGCTAGCCAATATTCAGTTTCAGCAAAAACTTTCACTGATAGCAAGTTAATGGCTGTAACTAAAATCGAAACAGATAACGCAAGTATCCAAATTGGATAATCTGGCAACCAATATTGAATAAAAATTGCTGCCACGATAGATTCTGCCGCAATATTTAACACCCACATTTTCCAATAGATCCAATCAAGGAAATACGCTGGGTACTTCCCTAAAATAGCCTCCACTAAATCTCTAAATGTTCTGGCTTCGCTATTACGGACTGCCATTTCTGCTAAACCTTGCATAACAAATAACAAAATAATACCACCAATTAAGTACGCAAAAAGCACTGATGGTCCTGCCATATCAATGGCTGTACTGCTTCCTTTAAACAACCCTGCACCAATAGCTCCACCTAAAGCCATCATCGTAATATGCCGTGAGGTCATCGTTCTCTTTAATTTCTGATTGTCGTTTTCCATTTCCTTACCTCCTAAAATGAACAAATGCGCTTAAGCGCTCCTCTACTTTCGCCCGAGGGATCGAAGCGACCTCGAGGATGTAGCGCTTTAGCCTAGACGCAAAAAAGGCATATCGTCTGTTCCTTCATGATCAAATGAAAGAAGAGACGATATGCCATAAGCAAACCGCGGTACCACTCTAATTGGTTCTTTAAGAACCCTGCTTAAAAACCTAATAACGAAGGTTAACCGTCCAACAAATAGAATATTCTGTAATTTCTATTTATCTTACCGCTCCTAGGCAAGTTCAAAGTCTTATTGGACTGCGTTGCACCAACCCGCAGCTCTCTTCACCAAATAATGAGCTTTTACTACTCCTAATCTTTGCGTTTAAAACACTATTAAATAATCAATTATATTGCGTTCTGAGGCTTTTAGCCAACTCTATTTCAGCGGATGTTTTTTGTACCCAAAGCGTAGCAACAGGTACAGATATTTGATCCGCTGCAAGAAGTTAAATTAATATTCATCACTATACGTTCTAAAATTAATTATGTCAACATTTTATTTTGCAATAACTTTTAAAAATCAAAAAATTTGAACAAAAAAAGCGGGGAAGACACATTCTCCCCGCTCATTTATTAGGCATTCACTTTTAACGCTTTAAATTCTTCGATTAGAAGAGGTACCACCTCAAATAAGTCACCTACGATACCATAGTCCGCAACTTTGAAAATATTTGCTTCTGGATCTTTATTAATCGCAACGATTACTTTTGAGTTCGACATACCTGCTAAGTGTTGAATTGCTCCAGAAATACCCGCTGCAATGTAAAGGTCTGGTGTTACTACTTTACCTGTTTGACCGATTTGAAGTGAGTAATCACAATATTCAGCATCACATGCACCACGTGAAGCACCAACTGCACCGCCAAGTAAATCCGCTAGTTCTTTTAATGGTTCAAAGCCGTCCTCCGATTTTACGCCACGACCACCTGCTACAACTACTTTTGCCTCTGAAAGATCTACACCCTCAGAAGATTTACGGACAACTTCTTTAATGATTGTACGAAGGTTCGTAATATCCACAGAAATAGAAGTGATATCACCTGATTTGCCCGCTACTTTTTCTAATGGCGCAATATTGTTTGGACGGACTGAAGCTAAAACTAAGCCGTCTTTTACTTTAACTTTTTCAAAAGCTTTACCAGAGTAAATTGGACGGATGAATACAACATCATCGCCAGAACCTTCAATAGCCGTTACATCAGATACAAGACCTGCTTGTAATTTACTTGCAATTTTTGGTGATAAATCTTTACCATTTGCAGTATGACCAAATACGATACCAGTTGGTTTTTCTTCCTCAATTACTGCTAATAATGCTTGACCATAACCATCAGATGTATATTGTTTTAAATGTGGATGCTCCACCGTTACAACACGGTCAGCACCATATTCAAATAATGGATCTGTTAAGCCTGCTACGGCATCCCCTAAAAGAACACCAACAACCTCACCACCATCTGCGATTTGCTTTGCAGCTGCAATTGCTTCGAAAGAAACGTTACGTAAGCTTCCTTCACGAACTTCACCTAATACTAATACTTTTTTTGTCATAGTATATTCCCTCCGTTACCCTTTAAGATTCGATTTGTGTCATCAGATGACTTAAACTACTTTTGCCTCTGTATGAAGTAGGTTTACTAGCTCTTTTACTTGAGCAGAAAGTTCGCCTTCAAGAATACGACCTGCTGCCTTTTGAGCCGGTAAGTAAATATCAACTGTTTCTACCTTCACTTCCACATCATCTTCATCGATATCTAAATCATCTAACTCCAGTTCCGCAAGCGGTTTCTTCTTCGCTTTCATGATCCCTGGTAAAGATGGGTAACGTGGCTCATTTAACCCTTGCTGAGCTGTTACTAAAAGTGGTAAAGATGTCTCGATTACTTCTGAGTCACCCTCAATATCGCGTACAATTTTTGCAGATGTCCCATCAATTTCAAGCTTTGTAATTGTTGTGACATAGTTAATACCTAGTAAATCTGCTACACGAGGTCCTACTTGACCAGAGCCCCCATCAATTGCAACGTTTCCTGTTAAAATTAAATCTGCTTCTTTATCTTTTAAATATTCAGCTAAAATATAAGCTGCTGCATTTTGATCTAGTTCATCTAGATCGTCTTCTATGTTAATAAGAACCGCCTCATCCGCTCCCATTGCAAGAGCTGTGCGTAATTGCTTCTCTGTATCTTCGCCACCGATTGAAACAACCGTTACTTTACCGCCAGCAGCGTCACGTACTTGGATTGCTTCTTCAATGGCATATTCATCGTAAGGATTGATGATGAATTCTGCGCCATCCTCTTGAATTTTACCACCTGACACGACGATTTTTTCTTCTGTATCAAACGTACGTTTAATTAATGCAAAAATATTCATATATCCATACCTCCTGGAACGTTTTTAATTTCTAAGTAAACTTATAAATATTATATATTTTCAGTGTCGATAACGTCGATAACATTCTTTCAAGTCGCTATCGACACTGATGGAATATTATTTACCAGTAAACACAGGCTCGCGTTTTTCAATAAATGCTTGAATTCCTTCTTTTGCATCTTCCGAAACAAATACGGTACCAAAGGATTTTGCTTCTACCTCAATACCTTCATAGAATGAAGCATGTTTTGCATATTGCAATGTTTGAATAGCTGCTTTTAAAGCAACTGGGCTCTTCTTCGCAATTTTCTTCGCTACCTTTAGCGTTTCTTCTAGTAATGCTTCATCTGTAAATGCACGATTCGCTAAACCCCATTGTACAGCCTCTGTACCAGAAATCGGCTCACTTGTAAACATCATTTCTGCAGCTTTGGCAACCCCTACATATCGTGGTAGACGTTGTGTACCCCCGAAACCTGGGATAAGACCTAATTGTAATTCCGGTAGTCCTAATTTCGCAGATTCCGTCACAAAGCGCAGATGACAACTCATCGCAAGCTCAAGGCCCCCACCAAGTGCAGCGCCATGAATTGCAGCAATGATAGGTTTCGAGAACGATTCAACTCGCTCAAAAACTTGCTGACCATTGCTCGCTAGCTTTGAAAATTCATTACCAGACTCAACCTCTGTAAACTCTTTTATGTCTGCACCTGCTGAGAAGAAACGACCATCGCCATGAATGACAAGAACACGAACAGTGTCATCATGCTCGACTTCATCTAGCACAGCATTTACTTCGGCAATAATACCGCGAGATAATGCGTTTGCTGGCGGGCGTGCAATTGTAATAATCGCTACTCCATCCTCTACTTTCCAACTTAGAAACTCCATTTCTCCACATCCTTTTAAGCTTTAATGCCGTTCAGAATTAATGCCTGAACTTTTGGAACCTGTTCTATCAAATCATATCGATATTCATTCATAACCCAAGACGTAATAGTTTCGTCAATAGTTCCAAATACCATTTGACGTGCCAAGCGTACATCCATCGTTTGATTGAACTCCCCTGATAGCATACCTTCGATCAAAATTTGATCTAGTAATTGTAAATACTCTCTTAACACCGAATTAATCTTTAGTCGTAAATCTTTATTCGATTGTCGTAGTTCCAATTGTGTGACGGTTGCTAGGTATCGATCTGTCGCTAGAACATTAAAATGATTTTCTATCATTCGTGAAAGTTTGTCCTTTGACGTACTTCCATTTTCTATTATATCTTGTAATGACTCTACAAAAACAGCCATTTTTTCATTAAAGACAGAAATTAATATATCTTCTTTATTTTTAAAATATAAATAGATTGTTCCATCGGCCACCCCTGCCTGTTTAGCAATCTTCGATACCTGTGCTTGGTGATACCCATTTTCTGCAATAACGATGACAGCTGCATCAATAATTTGCTTATATTTTGGCTTATCACGTTTCACCTTTACATCACCACCTAAAAAAAACTTGCACACGTCTACATTCATGATTTACCAAATGTCATCCCAAAATGACCAGCAATCTTAAGCTGATTATTTTAAAGATGTGACGTGGGAACCTAAAAAAATATGAAAATATGAATGGTCATTCATTCATATTTTCATATTATAATTTACATCTTTGCTTGTCAATACTTTACCACGTATTTATTTTGCTTCTTTATTCGCCAATTTTGTTTTTTCTTCGTCTACTAACGAGCGACGCAAAATTTTCCCAACAGCTGTTTTCGGTAGTTCATCTCTAAACTCATAATAGCGGGGAACCTTGAAAGCAGCCAAGTTTTGACGGCAATATTTATTTAATTCGTCTTCTGTAACCGAATATCCTTCTTTTAAAACAATATAAGCTTTTACTGTTTCTCCCCGATACGGATCGGGTATGCCCGCAACTACACATTCTTGAATTTCCTCTCGCTCATATAGTACTTCCTCTACCTCACGAGGGTAAATATTAAAACCACCTGCGATAATTATATCTTTTTTACGATCCACTACATAGAAATAGCCTTCTTCGTCCATATAGCCCAAATCGCCTGTTAAAAACCAACCATCTACGAACGTTGCTGCTGTATCCTCAGGGCGATTCCAATAGCCTTTCATAACCTGTGGACCCTTTACAGCTATTTCACCAACCTCACCGACTGGAAGCGCCTCTGTATCCCCTGTACGCAAAATGATTGAATCCGTATTTGGCCAAGGTAAACCAATCGAGCCCATGACACGTTTCCCCCAAATAGGTGTAGAATGTGTGACAGGAGAAGTTTCTGTTAATCCATATCCTTCTACAAGTTTCCCCCCTGTTACCGCTTCAAATTTCTCCTGCACTTCTACTGGTAATGAAGCGGATCCACTTATACATGCTTTTATGGACGATAAGTCGTACTTTGCAATATCCGGATGATTTAATAAACCAATATATAAAGTCGGTGCACCCGGGAATAGTGTTGGTTTTTGCTTATCAATCGTTTTCAACGCCGTCTCTGCATCAAACTTTGGTAATAACACCATCTTATTTTGCGTGAATACGGATAATAAAATAACAGCAGTCATACCATAAACATGGAAGAATGGCAGTATGCCCATAATGGTTTCCTCACCATGTACACATTTATACATCCATGCATCACACATTGTTGTATTAGCAATTAAATTTTTATGGGTCAGCATCACACCCTTAGGGAACCCCGTCGTTCCACCTGTATATTGAAGCAGTGCGATATCCTCTTCAAAATCAAATGGAATATCAATCATTTTGATGGGCGCAGAGCGCATAATTTCTGTAAACAAATGATTTTGACCACTATGTTCAACCTTGACACTAAAACCGTACTGCTTTTTTTGAATATAGGGATACACTAAATTTTTAGGGAACGGTAAATAATCTTTAATCGCCGTGACAATTACATTTTCAAGTGCAGTTTCTTTTATGATTTTCATGACACGTGGATACAAAATATCCATTAATAAAATAACTTTTGCACCTGAATCAGCCATTTGATATTGAAGTTCACGCTCAGTATAAAGTGGATTCGTTTGTACGACAATCGCCCCGGCATACATTGCCCCGTAGTAAGCGATTACACTTTGTGGTGAGTTCGGAAGCATAATAGCTACTCGATCTCCCTTTTCTACCCCAAGTGTTTGTAAATAGTTTGCGAACTTTAGCGCTGACTCATATAGCTCGGCATACGTTAAATCCTTTCCCATAAAATGAATCGCAACTTTAGACGGATTCTTTTTATAGGCGCGGGTCAAAAATTCTTGCACTGGAATTTCCTCAAACGTTAAAGACGATGGTACTTCTTCAGGATAATTTTTTAGCCATGGTTTTGTTGTCATACGTCCTCTCCCCTTTGTTCCAAACTTTGTAAACTCTAATTTTAATTATAATGAAAAAGGAATACTCTTTCAAACACAAAATAGAAAATAAATGTATTTTCGATTAATTATTATGCATTCTACAACATTTATAGTACTGTATTTCCTTGGATTCCAAACCATATATCCGATGAATACTAATTCATTCTTTCTTTTTTCAATCAAAATATTGAGTTAATAATTCTATATTCGAAAAATATTTATTAATAATAACTTTTTAGATAGATGAAGGAATATTAATAGAATTTAGTAGTTTTTTTAGATGTGGTTGATAGGAGAATGGTGTAACTTAAGATATTTTCGAGGGAATTGAAGTTTTTTATCTATTGGGGTTGGGGCGATTACATTCTCAACCTGAACGCTCTCTCCAGGCAAGAACAGTTTTTTACTCTTTACCGTCTCTTTGGCTTCTTTGCGTCGCTTCGGCTCTTCTTTCCGTCGCCCTGCCTTCTTTCCGTCACTTCGGCTCTTCTTTCCGTCGCTTTGACTCTCCTTTCCGTCGCCCTGCCTGCTTTCCGTCACTCTGACTCTCCTTTCCGTCACTTCGGCTCTCCTTTCCGTCGCTTCAGCTCTTCTTTCCGTCGCTTCAGCTCTTCTTTCCGTCGCTTCAGCTCTTCTTTCCGTCGCTCTGACTCTCCTTTCCGTCACTTTAGCTTTTCTTTCCTTCTTCTCTTTACCCCTTAATATAAAAAAACGCATCCCCACAAAAGGATGCGTTTCTAAGTTTAAAGGGTCATCATATAATAGACACCGACTGCCAAAAATGCGATGCAGACAACGATTAGTATTTTTGCTAATTTTTCCATGTCATTACACTCCTATGCAATACTTGCCCCAATAACAAACGATAGACCGACTGAAATAGTAAAGGAAATAAAGCCGACTGAGCGATTATCATTTGCGATTTCTTGATCGACATTAAAACGTGGTGTCATAAATTCAAATAAGAAATACGCTACAATCAGTAATGTAAAACCAAAAAGGCCCCAGCCAATCATTTCACTTAACGTACTATGGCGTGCGATGGAGAAACGAAAAATATTACAAATCCCTAGTATTTTCCCGCCTGTCGCGAGTGCCACAGCGATATTACCATTTTTAATTTCTTCCCAATTTTTATATTTCGTAACGACTTCGAACAATGCCATCGAGACGACTAAACATAACACAACAACACTAAAATATCCTGCCGTTTCGATAATTGGATATCGCCAAAAGCTAGAATTCAGCATTTTCTCCGTCCCCTTTACTGCTTATTTCAATTCCACAACCGTGACGCCTAAGCCTCCCTCGCCGGCTTCACCGAAACGGAAGGATTTTACACGCTTATGCTTTTTCAAATAGCTTTGAATTCCTTGACGTAATGCACCTGTACCGACACCATGAATAATTGATACACGTCCATAGTTAGCAAGTAAGGCATCATCAATATATTTTTCCGTACGTATGATGGCATCTTCATATCGTTCACCACGTAAATCTAATTCTAATTTCACATGGCTAGTACGATTTTTTACACCAGCAATACGTTGTACAGGTTCTTTTTCTGGTTTAATGTACTCTAGATCACTATCCGCGATTTTCATTTTCAAAATACCCATTTGGACAACCCATTCGGAATTCGATACTTTTTCAAGCAATGTACCCCGTTGTCCATAGCTTAACACCTTTACCTCGTCTCCGACAACTAAGTTTTGTGCACGGGCTTTTACTTGTGCCGCTTTTTTCAGCACTTTATTGTTGTCAAGCGGTGTAGCTTCTTCCAATCGTTTACGAGCTTCGATGAGCTCATGCTCCTTGACAACCTGGTCTGCATTTTTACGCATTTCTCGAAGCTCCGCAATGATGGATTCTGCTTCTCTTTTTGCTTCATCAACAATTTTACGAGCCTTTTCTTTCGCTTTTTTATCGAGTGCTTCTTTACGTTCCTCGTAAGCTTGTAACTTTCCTTGTAGCTCTTTACGCAGTTCCTCAGACTCCATTAGTAAATCATGCGAGCGTTCTGCATCATCTTCGGATTTACGACGAGTCTCTTCCAGTGAAGCAATCATTGACTCCACCTCATGGCGATCTGTACCTGTAAAGCTTTTCGCACGGTCAATAATCGACTCTGGTAAGCCTAGGCGATTTGAAATTTCAAATGCATTGGAGCGACCTGGCACACCGATAAGTAGGCGATATGTTGGGCTCAATGTCTCAATATCAAACTCTACACTTGCATTGGCAACTCCTGGACGATTATAGCCATATGCTTTTAGCTCAGGATAGTGCGTCGTTGCCATAACGCGAGCACCACGACCATGTACTTCATCTAAAATGGAGATGGCCAGAGCTGCTCCTTCCTGAGGATCCGTCCCAGCACCTAATTCGTCAAATAGAACGAGTGACTCGTCATCAAACTTTTGTAAGATGTCTACTATGTTGACCATATGAGAGGAGAATGTTGACAGTGATTGCTCAATGGACTGTTCATCTCCAATATCCGCAAAAAGCTGCTTGAAAACAGCTAGCTCTGAACCATCAAGTGCAGGCACTGGTAACCCCGCCTGCGCCATTAATGTACACAGTCCAACTGTTTTTAAAGTGACGGTTTTACCACCAGTGTTTGGTCCTGTAATAACAATAGCCGTAATATCTTTCCCAAATTCAATATCGTTAGGAACTGCCGTTTCAATTGGTAACAGTGGATGACGTGCACGCATAAGTCTAATATAGCCGTCGTTATTCATTTTAGGCATTGTACATTTGTTCGCTTGACCGTACTTACCTTTGGCTAAAATGACGTCAATCTCACCTAGTACTTTTACTAAGTTAAACAAATCCGGAGCTACTTCCTCTACCATTGCACTTAAGGCTAGTAAGATACGTTCAATTTCAGCTTGCTCCTTCATTTTTAATCGATGAATTTCATTATTTGCTTGTACAATCGAATCTGGCTCGATAAATAATGTTTGGCCAGAAGATGATTGGTCATGCACAATTCCACCATAATGATGACGATACTCTTGTTTAACGGGGATAACAAAACGATCATTACGAATCGTTACAAGTGTATCTGATAGCATTTTTGAAGCATTACTTCCCCGTATAAGGCTTTCCAGCTTCGAACGTACTTTGGCCTCTTCTGCGCGCAAAGATTGGCGAATCGAACGCAATGTTTGGCTTGCAGAGTCTAGCACTGAGCCATTGTCATCAATACAGTTATTAATTTCATGCTGCAAGCCTGTCAAAACAGGCATTGCCTCCTTTTTGTCGATGAAATGGGGAATTTCAATCACTTCTTCTGATTCTATATCTTCAATAAAATTGCGAAGAATTCTACTAGCTCGAATTGTACTTGAAACTTCCATTAGTTCCATCGCTGACAGCATGCCACCAATTTGTGCACGCCTTGCAGCTGGTCGCACATCAAAAATTCCACCCATTGGCACATTGCCTTTAACACGTAAAATGGATAGTCCTTCATCCATTTCTTCTAATAATTGCACAACTTTTTCATAATCAGTCTGTGGTACAAGCTCATCAACCGCTGATTTACCGATTGAAGAAGTACAGTATGTAGCCACTTGCTGACGTACTTTATCATATTCTAGTGTTTTCAATGCGCGTTCTGCGATCACTGAGAACACCTCCTCAACCTATTTATTTCGTCGAATAAACGCTTCAAATTGTTCTCGCGTCCATGTATTCACAATCATATCCTTTTTCAACCATGCTCTGTTTGCATAGCGCACTCCAATATCCATAAAGCGTAAATGAGCAATATCATGAGCATCTGTATTGATCGCTACAGGCACACCAGCTGCCACAGCCATTTCTAAATGCTCCACACATAAATCAAGACGATATGGATTCGCATTTAACTCTAAAATTTTACCATACTCCTTTGCCCAAGCAATTAATTGCCCCATATCAGGATTATAGCCATTACGATCCTCAATAATGCGACCAGTTGGATGAGCAATCATATGAACATATGGATTTTGCATCGCCGTTAGTAAACGCGACATAATTTTGTCTTGCGATTGCGTAAAGCTAGAGTGAATAGAGGCTATGACGAAATCTAACTCTCTAAGCACATCATCTGCAAAATCAAGAGAACCATCCGGCAGAATATCCATTTCTGTCCCCGCATATAAATGGAAATCTGGATGTGCTTCATTAAATGCCTTAATCTCAGCACGTTGCTTTGTTAAGCGTTCTGGCGTAAGGCCATTCGCCACTTTTAAAAATTGTGAATGGTCAGTAATAACGCTATATTGATAGCCACGCGCCATTAATGCGGCGCCCATTTCAGCTACAGAATACGCACCATCAGACCATGTCGTATGCATATGCAAATCCGCTTTAACATCTTCTAATTTTACTAAACTATTAATGTCATCCGTTTGGTTAAATTCCGTTGTTCCTGTACGCAAACTAGGCGGGATAAATGGTAAATCAAAATACGCAAAAAATTCTTTTTCATCTTTAAACGTTAATACGGTGCCATCAGCCTGCTCTACGCCATATTCGCTAATTTTTTCACCACGTGCTTTAGCAATTTGTCGCATGCGGACATTGTGGTCTTTTGAGCCTGTGAAATGATGCAAGGCCGTTGCATATTCAGCATCTCTCACTAATCGGAAATCTACACTTACAGGCTCCTCTAAATCTAAAATAACTGAAATTTTCGTATCACCTGCAGCTACTACTTCTTGGATAGAGAGCTCATTCAATAGCTTTTCACGTACAGTTTCAACTGCTTCAGTTACAACAATAAAATCAATATCTTTACTTGTTTCAGCGGCACGACGGAAACTTCCTGCAACAGAAAAACGTTCCACTTCTTCCATACTACCTAGTAGAGCTTCAATTTGTAAAACAACAGGCTCTAGCTGCCAAATTGGTAAACGTTCCGATCGATTGGCTAAATTTTCAAGTTCCTTTAAAATTTTCTCTTCAGTTTTTGCTGCAAAGCCTGCCAGCTCACGAACTTTACATGCCTCGCAAGCAGCCTTTAAACTTTCCGCAGAATCAACCCCTAACTCTTGATGAAGCTTAGCAATTTTTTTACCGCCTAAGCCTGGAAGTTTTAATAATGGGAGTAATCCTTTTGGTACAATTTCTTCTAATTCTTTTAATAAGCTTGATTCACCATTTGTCATTAAATCCTCAATAACAGCAGCTGTACCTTTACCTATACCTTTTAGCTTTGTAACATCCTCCATCTCACTTAATGAGCGCTCGTCCCCCTCAAGTGCAGCGGCAGCTTTTCGAAAGGCAGACACTTTGAAGGGATTTTCCCCTTGTAATTCCATATACAAGGCAATTTTTTCAAGTGTGCGAATAATTGTTTTTTTGTTCATTCGGAATTCCTCCTATCGTAAAAACACTTCCCTCAAAACCGAGAGAAGTGCATAGTTTGCTATTGCATATAAATATACCACCAGTTTTGGAACATACTTGTAATAATTGGGGTATGCTCCAAAATGAGACCACTTAACAACGACTTCGACATTAAACTTTGGATAGAATCAATTGGCAATAAAGCAAGAATGTATAACAAAATAAACATAATTAAATAGTTTTCAATCATGCCAAACAATGCTCCTAGCCAACGATTCACTGTACCTAACACAGGTAAATACGCTATAAAATCAAAAATCGATGCTACAATTTGCAATGTAATTTTCACCGCAAAGAAAATAACAGCAAAGGCAATGACACGGTAAAAGGTGCGGTCTAAATCGAGGCTATCAATAACTACTCCAAGACTACCTGAATCGGTTACACCTGGATACGGCACCCAAAACACAAATTTTTGCGCTAATGGTTTATAATAGATATACGCAACAATTAGGGCGACTATAAAGCTAACGATATGCATCATCTGTACAATGAAACCGCGTTTTCCTCCGACGATGATCCCGGCTAATAGCACCACTAATATGATTAAATCTAACATTCACTTCAACCCTTTAATTTTTTCAATTCTTCTTCTAATTGCTCCATTTGTTCTTTTAATAGTAAATAATCGTGAACAGTATTTACTGCTGTAAGAACTGCAAGCTTTGTGCTATCAAGAGAGGGATTATGTACATTCATTTCGCGCATACGGTCATCAACAATCGAAGCGACAAGTCGCATATGTCCAATGGATTCAGAGCCGACCATTTTATATGTATGACCGTAGATTTCCACAGAAATTTTATTCTTTTCTTGATTTTCCATAGTCGCACCCTCCTTTATAATTTTTACGCTCACGAATTTTTCGATGATGAGCAACTTACACAAAAAAGCTATTTATTATCATACCATGAAAGGTATAAAATTGTGAACAACGAGGATAGAAAGGAACGAGTAAATGTCAAATATTGTACTTTCCATATCAACAACTATACAAAAAGAAGTAATGTCTTACTATGCAAACCATTTTGTAGAACGTAAAGCCCCTGGTGTAATCTTTGCCGCAAAGCTTCCAGATACAGCAATTACAATGTACAAATCGGGTAAATTAATGTTCCAAGGGGGAGGAGCTGAACGAGAAGCAGCACGTTGGGGAAATGTAGAAGTAACAAATACACAGAAAACATCCTCGATAGGAGCAAAGGGCGACGTTCTGCCAGAAGGTTTTGCTACGATGTCGGTATTAGGCTCAGACGAAACTGGTACTGGTGATTATTTCGGTCCAATAACAGTTGCGGCCGTATATGTCCCTTCATCAAAAATTGCACTTATCAACGAGCTTGGTGTCAAAGATTCAAAAATGCTAACGGATGACTACATGCGTAAAATAGCGCCAGATTTACGTGCAGCTTGTGTTCATAGTGTACTGGTACTTCGCAACGAAAAATATAACGAATTACAGTCACGAGGATACTCACAAGGTAAGATGAAAGCTATGATGCACAATAGGGCACTTAACAAAGCACTGTCAAAAATGGCTCCCGAAAAACCAGAGCATATATTGATAGATCAGTTTGCGGAACGTGGCGTGTATTACAATTACTTAAAAAATGAACGAGATATTGTTCGAGATGATGTGCTATTTTCTACGAAAGCTGAACAATTACATGTCTCAGTAGCAACTGCATCGATATTAGCTCGTGCTGCATTTTTAAAAGAAATGGACCGCCTGAGTGAGATTGCTGGGATAGAATTGTTGAAGGGCGCTTCAGCGAAAGTAGATGCGTTAGCAGCACGCATTTGGCGAAAACAAGGGGAGGAATTTTTACGTTCCATTACGAAATGGCATTTTGCGAATACTGAAAAAGCTAAAAAATTGAAATAAAATTGGTCTTATTGACGACAAAAAAATTTCGCTATACTCCAGTGCATAACTTGCTCTTCACTGTAGTTAGCGAAATTTTTTATATCAAAAACTTATCATATAGACAAATTTTCTTCCAACTTAATATTTGAACTGTCGGATCGTTTGTTGAAGATTTTCAGACATACTGGCAAGAGCTGCTGCCGACGCAGCAATTTCTTCCATAGAAGCAAGCTGTTCTTCGGTTGCAGCGGAAATATTTTGTGCACTTGCTGTATTTTCATTGGTTTGTTCAAGCACACTTTCAATCCCCATCGCCACTTGATTTGCGTTTTGAGAAATAACTTTTGATGCCTCTGAAATTTGTCCTATTTCATAAGTAACACTTTGTACATTCGTACGAATCTCTTCAAATGAATTCCCTGCCATATTTGTTATATCAATCCCCTTCACAACCTCAGTTGAACCAGCAGCCATAGATACAACAGCTAGTTGTGTATCAGCTTGAATTTGTGAAATAATATCCTTAATTTGCAGCGTGGATTGTGCAGATTGTTCAGCTAACTTTCGTACCTCATCTGCTACAACCGCAAAGCCTTTTCCATGTTCACCTGCACGGGCAGCTTCAATTGCTGCGTTTAAAGCTAATAGGTTCGTTTGATCAGCAATTTGGGTTATGGCTTCCACAATATGCTCAATTTCGTGAGAACGTTTGTCTAATGTTTGCACTGTATTTTCTAGAGTTTGTACAGTATTTTGAATCATGGTCATTTGTTGAACAGCTGTTTGAATAGTCTTATCACCGCTCATAACAGCGCTCAAAGCTTTATTGGACATTCCACTTACTGCATCTGCTTTCGATGAAATATGCTGAATAGATGATGACATTTCAAGGACAGCACGATTACCATCATTAACAGTTTCCGCCTGCACATCAACCGTCTCAGCAAATCTTTGAATGGAAGTAACAATTTGCGATGTAGCTCGCTTATTTTCTGCAGTACTTGCCGTTAGCTCCTCTGAAGAGTTGGCCAATAAATTTGATTTCTCGCCTATATTACCAACTACCTCACGTAAAGAGGAAATCATTTTATTAAAAATATTTGCTAGTTTCCCGATCTCATCATTTCTTCTTATGTCGATAAAGTTACGTAAATCACCTTCACCTACTTGTTCAGCAACTGTAGATAGCTCTTTCAATGGGCGAGTGATTGAGGCAATGATCATGCCACCGATAATCCCACAAATCATTAAAGCAATAACAATGACGGCTATTGTTGACTTTAAAATTGGAGCTGTGACAGCTTTTACATCTGATTCATCCATAATACCGATAATTTTCCACCCAGTAAGTTTATTAGTAGCGAAAAATATTTGATGTTCCTTGCCATCTTCCTTAATTTTAAAGCTACCTGCTTCTTTACCTTGCATCTTTTCTATATACGCGTCTTTTAGTTTAGTTCCCACTTCAACATTCGGATCCGCTATTGTAAAATTATTGGCATTCACTAATGAAGCATAGCCACTTTTCCCAATCTTTACGGCATTAACGAGCTCCGCAATTTCGGTAAGATCCAAGTCTATGGAAACAGCCCCGGATTTGTCACGTAATCCTGCCGCTACAGTTAACGTTAAATCCCCTGAGATATTTGATTTATAAGGATCTATCATGACCCCTTTACCTGGCGACTCTATAGCCTCTAAATACCATGGACGTAAAAACGGATTATAATCAGATGGCATTTTATGGTACGGATTACGTAAAAAACCATGACCTTCTAATGTTAAAGCAACTACTGAAACACTATTATGTAAAGCATTGTATTTATCTAATTCCTTTAATGCATTTTCATCTTGCCAATCCTTATTAAAATAGCCTGCCAAATATTCTGCATCACTTATGATTGGTGAAATTTCTTTTGTCACTAACGAATTGATTAGATCGACATTCTCACGTGATTTATCATTTAATTCTTTATAATATAGGTCATCTGACTTCATATATGAAAATGCACCTATGGCAATACTTGGAATTAAAAGCGTCATTGTCAACGCCCAGATTAACCGAGCACGCACAGATAAACTTTTTCGTTTTCGTTCTTTCAAGATCATGATCTCCTCTTGTTATTTTTTTCTATCCAATTTCCACTATACACATAATAGATACCTAGAATGTATTTTTTATTATTTCGAAATATTAAAAATACAAATTGCTCGATGGCACTTTTCAACTAAAAAAGCTGCCTCATTACGAGACAGCTCACAAAATAATAGTAATCAAAAATATCTTGGCATAAATTAGCGTACTTCCGTGCCTTCAATTGTTGCAATAGCTTTTAACACTTTATTATGTGCTGCAACAACTTCTTCATCTGTTAAAGTACGTTCTGGATCGAAGTATGTTAGGGAGAATGCCACTGATTTCTTACCAGCCTCCATTTTTTCACCTTCATATACATCGAATACACGAACATCTTTCAATAATTTCACGCTTGCTGAGCGAATCGCAGCAATAACCTCTCCAGCTGTTGTTGTACGGTCCATGATCAGGGCAATATCACGAGACATTGCTGGGAAGCGAGGCACTGGTGAATAACTAAGAGGCGCTTCTTTTGCATTAGCGTTTAATAATGTGACTAGATTCATTTCCATTACATATGTGTCTTTTACACCCCATGCTTTTTGCTCTGCTGGATGTAATCCACCGATAATACCCACTTGTTCACCGTCTAAAAGAATGCTAGCAGTACGTCCTGGGTGTAATCCATCTACTTCAGCTTTCACAAATGAAATACGGTCCTCTAAACCAAGCTTACCGACAACACCTTCTACAATGCCTTTTAAGACGAAGAAATCTACTGACTTTTTCTCCCCTTGCCAAGCATGGTCAAGCCATTTCCCTGTTACTACTGCCGCCACGTGCTCTTCCTCATATGGTAGCCCCTCTTCTGATTGACCAAGGAATACTGAACCGATTTCATACAATGCTACATTATCAGCTTTACGTGCAATATTATACGCAGCAGCTTCAATTAAATGAGGGATAAGACTTTGACGTAGTGTTGAACGGTCCTCACTCATCGGCATGAGTAAACGTGTTACTGGCTCAGCTTTCAATGCAAAGCGTTGTGACAATGCATCTGAAGTTAATGAGTACGTTACAGCTTGGTAAAGGCCTGCCCCTTCCATGTAGTTGCGAACTACACGACGATTTGCCTGATAGGGCGTTAAACGTCCTACTTGGTTTGCTCCCTCTGGTAAAGTCATCGGGATTTCATCATAACCGTGTAAACGAGCAATTTCTTCTACAATATCTTCTTCAATTTTAATATCTTGACGACGTGTTGGTGCATCAACGATTAGTAAACCATTTGCTGCTTCTACACCAAATTTAAGACGCTCTAAAATAGTCAACATTTCTTCTAACGAAATTTTCATACCTAAACGTTCATTAATAAAATCTGGAGAAACGACAACACGTGCTGGTGATTTATCTAGTTCATCCACGATACATGTTCCCTCTAACACTTCACCACCAGCTAGTTCAGCTAGTAGTGCTGCAGCACGTTCTGCAGCTGGTAATACACGGTTAGGGTCAACGCCCTTTTCAAAGCGAGCAGAAGCATCTGAGCGAAGTCCAAGATGACGTGATGTTTGACGTACAGTTAAACCATCGAAGTAAGCAGATTCGATGACAACCGTTGTTGTAGTATCATGTACTTCTGAGTTTGCACCACCCATTACACCTGCGATTGCTACTGGCTCCTTGCCATTTGTAATGACTAAATCCGTTGCTTTTAATGTACGCTCTTGGTCATCTAAAGTAGTAATTTTTTCGCCTTCTGTTGCTTTACGCACTACGATTTCACCTGTTGCAAGACTATCGTAGTCAAAGGCATGAAGCGGTTGACCGTATTCCATTAAAATGTAGTTCGTTACATCGACAACATTATTATGTGGGCGTACGCCTGCTGCCATTAAGCGATTTTGTAGCCACATCGGTGATTCCGCGATTTTTACGTTTTTCACAACTTTTGCTACATACATTGGGTTTGCTTGTGAATCTTCTACTCGAAGCTTTAACATGTCTTCTGCTTTTTCAGAAGATGTGCTGTAGGCGATTTCTGGATACTTCACTTCTTCAGATAGAATTGCGCCAACTTCATACGCCACACCTAGCATTGACAGTGCGTCCGAGCGATTTGGTGTTAAACCAAGCTCTAATACCGTGTCACGTAAACCTAAAATAGCAAGGGCATCCGAGCCGACCTCAGCACTCTCAGGAAGCACATAAATACCTTCAGAATATGCTTTAGGAACTAGTTTCCCTTCGATTCCTAACTCTTGTAATGAGCAAATCATACCGTTTGATTCATGTCCACGAAGTTTTGCTTTTTTTATTTTAATGCCGCCTGGTAAATGTGCACCTGGACGTGCGACAATAACTTTTTGACCAGCATCAACGTTTGGAGCACCACAAATAATTTGTTGTGGCTCAGCTTCACCAACATCCACTTGGCAAATATTTAATTTATCCGCTTCAGGATGCTTCTCTTTTGATACGATATAGCCGACTACAATTTTATCCATTGCGTTAGCACGGTCAATTACTGCATCTACTTCAATTCCCGAGCGCGTAATTTTTTCAGCTAACTCCTCAGGCGCTAAATCCTGTGTATTTACATAATCTTTTAACCATTCTAATGATACTAACATTTTTTATCCCCCTTACGCCTCTGTTCGCTCGAATTGTGATAAGAAACGTGTGTCACTTGTATAGAAATGACGAATATCGTCGACACCATATTTCAACATTGCGATACGTTCAGCACCAATACCAAATGCAAAGCCTGACACTTTCTTCGGATCATAACCAGCCATTTCAAGTACATTTGGATGCACCATACCAGCTCCTAAAATTTCAATCCAGCCTGTACCTTTACATACGTTACAGCCCGATCCACCACATTTGAAGCAAGAAATATCCATTTCAACAGATGGTTCTGTGAATGGGAAGAAACTTGGGCGAAGTCGAATTTCGCGGTCTGCACCGAACATTTTTTTCGCTAATGTATCAAGCGTCCCTTTAAGGTCACTCATGCGAATATTTTCACCAATCACTAACCCTTCGATTTGCATGAATTGGTGAGAATGTGTTGCATCATCGTTGTCACGACGGAATACTTTCCCTGGACAAATAATGCGAATGGATTCACCTTTCTTCTCTTCCATTGTGCGAGCTTGCACAGGAGAAGTATGCGTACGTAATAATATTTCCTCGGAAATATAGAACGAATCCTGCATATCACGAGCAGGGTGTCCCTTTGGTAAGTTCAATGCCTCGAAGTTATAATAATCCTTTTCCACTTCTGGACCTTCTGCAATTTCATAGCCCATACCGATAAACAAATCTTCAATTTCTTCAATAACGCGTGTTAATGGATGACGATTCCCCACTTTAATTTCACGGCCAGGTAAAGTGACATCAATCGACTCACTCGCTAATTTTTCAGCAATTGCTGCTTCTTCTAGTACAGCCGCCTTTGCCTCTAATACAGCCGTTACATTTTCACGAACCGTATTGACTAAAGCACCCATTTTCGGGCGTTCCTCTGCTGATAATTTCCCCATACCCTTTAATAAATCAGTGATAGGTCCTTTTTTCCCTAGATACGCTACTCGCACATCATTTAATTCTTTTAAATTTGCCGCCGCTTCAATTTTAGCAAGTGCTTCTTGCTCTAATTGCTTTAATTGCTCTTCCATGTATAAACCCTCCTTGATTAAATCAATTTTGCCTTAGCGTAATTGTAGCTGTCGCTACAGATCCAAACATTGCTGCTGCCGCGCAGATAAACAATGCGTCCGGATTTTGAATTATGCCAGCACAATTCATTCCTTTGATAATAATCCGTGACATCCGCCAGAGACTTTATCTTCATCCTGCATGTTTTGGACACCGATGAAAAGGAACCATTTCCGTATTGATCTCACCACCTTCGAAGGTGGGAGTCTTCTACTGAATGAAGATAATTGCCTTCTTTGATGGCATAAAAAAACTCGCCCCTAAAAAAGGGACGAGGACATTTTCGCGGTACCACCCTAGTTATTGCAAGGTAAACCCCTAGCAATCACTTCATTGACATAACGACTAGATTAAAGCCGGCATACCTTTACAGCATTCGCTGGTCCCGGTAGCTGCTCGCGGGATGAATTCAAAATTGCATTGGTACGGCACTGGCTCTCAATCTTCGGCCTGTGCTCCCTGTCGCCCATTCACCATTTTTACTACTTCCCGGTCAAAGCATTTAAGTTTACATTTTAACAGTGATTATACAATACAATACCAATTCAAATCAAGAGTCATGTGCCCATTACCAGCGATATTGATGGTTCTATCGGCAATTTTAGGCTCACCACCAAAATGTGTAGTTGATTTCCGTTCCGGCTGAGCGCTTTGTTGCTGTCGCTTCGCTTTCGCACAGATAAAACATTTGTAGCTGCCGCTTTGCTTTCGCTACAGAAAACATTTGCCGCTGACGCTTCGCTTTCGCGCAAAGCAGAGCTTCCTGGGGGCGTCCGATGAGCCGCTTTTGTTGCTGCCGCTGCGTTAGCACTACGCTTTCGCACAGAAAACATCCGCTGCGCTGCAGGGTCTCGGGCCAACAGATGTTTATTGCGCGAAAGCGAAGCGGCAGCAAAGGGTTTTGTTTGTGCGAAAGCGCAGCGACAGCAACAGCACCGAGGTTGGTCACGAAGGCGTTACCACAGGATGTGATGTTCTTAGCCTTCGTTCCCCTACCGCTAATCCCCAAGGAGTCGCTCAGCCTCCACTCCAATCAACTAATATACAGTGCATATATTTAAAATGCTATCTATAACGATTAGTGATGAGCTCAATTTTAATATATCCTTAATTAATTACCTACTTAACAAATCCATATAAAACAATTCCTGTTGCTACTGCTACATTTAAAGATTCCGCTTGCCCTAAAATCGGAATAATAATATTTTGATCTGTCATCGAAAGTAATTGAGGATGAATACCACTACCTTCATTCCCCATCATGATCGCAAATGCACCAGTATGTTCAATATCACTATAGATAACTGCATCCTCATCTAAAGCTGTCCCAAATACTGGTACACCATTATCCTGAAGCTGTTCAATCCATTCTTCTAAATCACCTCGAAGGACAGGAATATGGAAATGTGAGCCTTGTGCAGAACGAAGTGTTTTAGGATTATATAAATCCGCGCAGCCTTTGCCAAGTATAACTGCATCTAAACCTGCTGCATCCGCAGTACGAATCATTGTTCCAATATTTCCTGGATCTTGGACTGCATCGATAAGTAGCACCTTGCGCCACGAAGCCATTACATCATCATCTAACAAAGGTTGCTTACAAACTGCAAATACACCTTGAGAAGTCTCCGTTTCAGCAAACTCCTTGGCAACAGCCGCTGTTACTTCAACGATAGATACACTATCAATCGGCCAAAGCATTGGTAATTCTACACCTTCACGTACAATTAGTTGCTGTACTTGTTCATTATTTTTTAATGCTTCCTCTACCAAATGGAATCCCTCTACTATGAATTCTCCAGATCTTTCACGCTCTTTTCGTGTTGTCGCAAGCTTCTTCCAGTATTTCACTAACGCATTTTGCGTAGATTCTATTCTTTTCATCGTACCTCGTACCGCCTTTTTCCTATATAATGTTCATTATTATACAGTAGAAAACGATAAATGACATAGTCATGTAAAAAACAGTTTTATTATTATTTTTCTGTTGACCAATCATTGGCAAGATAGCTCCTAAACGGAATGTAAATTACCTTCACGCTATGATGATGAGCCACCCATACAAAAAAATTTTGTCATCCTCGGAATTTCGGGATGACATTTTGTTAAAACGATACCATGGGATTAAGTTGATTGGAGTGAAGGCTGGGCGACTCCTTGAGGATTAGAGTTAGGGGAACGAAGGCTAAAGGCATCACGTCCTGTGATAACGCCTTCGTGACCAACCTCGTGTTGGCCCGAGACCCTGGAGCGTAGCGGATGTTTTCTGTGCGAAAGCGTAGTGATAACGCAGCGGCAGCAACAAAAGCGGCTCATCGGACGCCCCCAGGAAGCTCTGCTCTGCGCGAAAGCGTAGCGACAGCAAATGTATTATCTGTGCGAAAGCGAAGTGACAGCAACAACAAAGCGCACAGCTGGAACGGAAATCAACCCCACACTATGGAAATGAGCAAAATTATTCCCTACTAGATAACGGGGGAAATCAGTATATGTTATAATTTTCAATATTTTAAGAATGCACAAAAAGGGTGAAAATGAATGAAAAAAAATGTACATGTAGTAGGTGCAATTATCGAAAATGATAAAGATGAAATTTTTTGTGCGTTAAGAAATCCTAATATGGTACTAGCAAATTATTGGGAATTCCCTGGTGGTAAAATCGAGGACGACGAATCGCCTGAACAAGCTTTATCACGTGAAATATTAGAGGAATTTAATTGCGCTATAGACGTTGGAGAAAAGGTTGAGGATACTATTTATGAATACGAAAAATTTATAGTACGCTTAGAAACATTTAAGGCTTCCATTGTAGAGGGAGATCCGGTCCTGCTAGAACATACTGAAATTAGATGGGTTCCGCGACATGAACTGCTAAATCTTCATTTTGCTCCCGCTGATATTCCCGCGATCCATAAAATACTTGCAGAAAAATAGTCTATGAGCAGTGAATGCAGAAGAAAAGAGCAGTTTGCCCTCTGCAGTGCCTGCTCTTTTTTCTTTGTCCCTCAGTTAAAGCCATTTTTTATTTGGCGGAATACTTTGAGGAAAATGAAACACATTCAATGGATCGTATTTTCCCTTTACTTCTCGAAGCATTCTAAGATTACGACCGTAGTAGGTAGTTGGCCAATCTTTAATAAAACGATCTGGGAAATTTACATAATCACCAGCAGTGAATGGTGATAAAGCCCTTCTTAAATTCTCCACCCACTGAATATTTTTTTCTGCATCTTTAGGTTTTTTCCACGAAGTATTATACTCCTGGGCAATTAAAGCATTTCTATAATAATAAGCTGTTTGGCTTGAAGCAATTTGACTTACCGCCCCTCTAAGAGATTGCTGCCAAATGGTCGCATCTCTATTTGGAGCATTCGTTAAAAATTCTTTCATTTTTACAATGGCAGCATGAGGGAATGGTCTTTCAACAAAGGACCCTGACCTTTTACGAAGGGCAGGTTTGTTGCCACTCGGTAAGTCAAAAAATTCTACAGCTTTAATATAAGGTACTTCCTTTATCCATATATTCGTTGGGGAACCTGTTTTCCTTAAAGGACGGAGTAGTTTCTTTAGTTCAGATGCTGTACCTATAAACTCACCTTGAGCAACAACCTCTCCAACTTCCTTAGATTTAAGCTCGATCTGAGAAGTCAAACGTTCATCTGTGTATGGTGCCCATTTTTGCCACACATCAAAGGCTCGTTCAAAATCTTCCCATCCCCATGTAATGGAAAAAATCGATACGTTAGAAATAGGATGCAGTTTAAATGTAAAAGCTGTAACGATGCCAAAATTCCCTCCGCCCCCGCCACAACTTGCCCAAAATAAGTCACTATTTTTTTGCTTGTTAGCTTGGATTACCTCAGCACCTTCATGGCCACTTGCAACAACCATTTCAACTTCTAGTAGACTGTCACATGTTAGTCCAAATGGACGCGATAACATTCCAATTCCTCCACCAAGCGTTAGACCAACAACCCCTACACTGCCTTCAGTTCCGGCAGGGATTGTAAATCCATTTTCCCATAATACCCGATATACTTTTCCTAAATTAGCACCTGCTTCAATTCTCGCTGTCCTATCTTTCAGATTAATTGTTATTTCATTCATTTCGCTAACATCTATCACAAGCCCTTCATTTAATAATGAATAATTTTCATAGTTATGTCTCCCACTTCTGATTCGAAATGGTTCATTATTTTCTCTCGCCCATCTTAATGCATTGATAACGTCTTTCGTATGTCGACAAAATACAATGATACTCGGAAATTTTGGATCATGTAAGTTATTATTTGTTCTCGCTTGCTCATAGTCCGGATCTTTAGGGGTAACAATTCTTCCTGTGAGCTTAACTTTCTTCAATTTACAGCTCCTCTCTCAAATGATGCATTGCATATGTTTTATCCTATGCAGATCACTTGGAAAGAATATGAAGATTGAAATTTTTATCATGTAAAAAATGAAAGATAAATGCTCATTCTCTTTATTCATACATATGATGCTATATTGAAACCACTAAGGAGGTGTCCTAATGATTATTCATGTGGTGAGCGCTGGTGAAACGCTTTGGCAAATTGCAAACAGCTATTCTATTCCTATCAATTCCATCATCCAGTTAAATGCATTATCTAATCCAGATCAATTAGTAATCGGACAATCCATCGTTATTCCTTCTCCTTACACAACTCATATTGTAAAAGGGGGTGACACCTTATGGTCGATCTCCCAGCAATACGGGGTGACTATGCAATCGATTATTACAGAAAACCATTTAACAAATCCAGATGTTTTAACACCTGGAACTAAACTAATTATTCCACCAACCACACATATTGTGCTACCAGGAGAAACTCTATCGCAAATTGCCACGCAATATGGAACGACTGTGCAAGCAATTGTTGTAGAAAATGAAATTCCAAATCCAAATATGATTTATGTTGGTACACATTTGATTATTCCGAGAGCAAAGCCTTCCATTGAAGTAAATGCTTATACGTATCAAGAACCTAAAGAAGCCGTGGCGTCCATTAAAGCGATTGGTCATCTATTAACTTATTTTAGCCCCTTTGCTTATATGGTGAAGGAGGACGGAACACTTCAGCCAATAAAGGATAAAGAAATGATCGATGCAGCTGTTGCTAAAAACATTACTCCTATGTTGACCCTTACGAACTTCTCTTCCACAGAAGCAGGTTCCAACTTATCACATGTTATTTTATCTAGTGCAGAATTACGGGAAAAGGTGATCAACAACACTTTACAAGTGATGCAGGAAAAGGGCTATAAAGTTCTAAACGTGGATTTTGAAAATGTTCTTCCAGCAGATCGGGAGAATTACAACACATTCCTCCAATTAGCTGTTGATCGTCTACATCCAAAAGGATTCCTAGTATCAACGGCACTTGCGCCAAAAACGAGCTTAACGCAGGTAGGAACTCTATATGAGGCACATGATTATGAAGCGCACGGAAGAATTGCAGACTTTGTCATTTTAATGACATATGAATGGGGATACCGACTTGGTCCACCACAAGCCATTTCACCCATTAACGAAATGAGAAAAGTTGTGGAATATGCATTATCTGTTATGCCAGCTAACAAAATATTTTTAGGCTTTGAAATTTATGCTCGCGATTGGCTGCTACCGCATGTTAAAGGTCAGGAGGCAGAAACATTCAGCTCTCAAGAAGCCCTTAACCGAGCAATAAAATATGGCGCAACCATTCAATATGATAGGACCGCACAGTCACCGTATTTCCGTTATGTCGATGAAAAAGGTAGAAATCATGAGGTATGGTTTGAAGATGCGAGAAGTGCACAAGCTAAGTTTGATATGACAAAGGAATATAAACTCCGAGGTATTAGCTATTGGGCGTTAGGTTTTCCTTTCCCACAAAACTGGGCACTATTAAATAATGATTTTTCCATTAAAAAGGTTTCATTATAAAAGGTCTGTTTAGTATGCGCATTTAAGACTGATCTATTAACCCAAAAAGTTCTAAACATTTCTACAATATATTCTTACCTTTCCCTAGTTTTTCCCATGATAAAAAATCAATTCAAAGCCATATTAAGTAATATCAAAACGAAAGGAGACGCTAAACATGGGAAGAGACAATAAGCAAGGTCAAAGCGCCAACAAAGGGTCATTGCCACAAACACCAAAAAACCAAAAAATTGCGCCTGACAAAGTTAGTGAAGAATTTTCTCAAGAGTTTATGAACATGATTAATTCAGTCACTAAAGAAGGCAAAACAAAAAAATAAGGGGGCCTTCAAGTGGATTATACACGTGCACAAGAAATTGTCGCCTCACCAAAAGAATATGAAGTAAGTTATAATGGCGTATCTATTTGGATTGACAAACTTCATGAAGATGGTAAAACAGCAACTGTCCATTTACGTCGTTCTTTAGAAGAACGATCCGAGGTGGACATAGGAGAATTAAAAGAAGAGTACCTCGTACATTAAAACGGGAATTATCCCAATTTTATCATCAAACAAAAATCTGCTTATTTCAGTGATGAAGTAAGCAGATTTTAACTATTATGGCGGACATATTAAATCTCTTCTGCAAAACGAGTCACTTTGATGGTTCTATCCATGATTTTGGCTGTTCTATCCACGATTTCAGCTGCTCTATCCACGATTTTGACTGTTCTATCCACGATTTTGCCTGCTCTATCCACGATTTCGGTTCTATCCGCGATTTCAGCTGTTCTATCCACGATTTTGACCCTTCTTTCGGTCGCTTCGGCTTTTCTATCCGTCTCTTTTGCCTTATTAAATAATAAAATCCTCTTCATATTTAATCTCTTTTAAAATATCTCTTGCTCTATTGTTTAACTCGTTAAAGGTATTGGAAATCTCTTCAGCAGAAATCGGTTTGCTAAATAAATAACCCTGAATATAATCGCAATCACCCTCAATAAGGAAAGCTAGCTGCTCCACTTCTTCAATTCCTTCGGCAACAACCTTTAATCTTAAATGCTTCGCCATGGATAAAATCATAGAAACTAGCGCTTCATCATTTGAATTATGCTGTATATTTCGGACGAACGCCCGGTCAATTTTTAAACAATCAATCGGAAAGTCTTTCAAATATGAAATCGACGAATACCCTGTCCCAAAGTCATCAACAGCAATTTGGATACCAATTTCCTTTAATTCATGAAGTAGCTGTGTTATTTGATCAATGTTCATCGTCATACTTTCCGTAATTTCTAATTGTAAATATTTTGGTTCTAAATTTGTACGTTGTAGGATCTCTTTGACCATCTGGACTAAATCTTGCTGGAATAGTTGTCCAATTGATAAATTGACGGCAACCTTCATTGGAGGTAAACCTTGCTCCTTCCATGTCTTTGCTTGTGAGCACGCCGTCTCTAAGATCCATTTCCCTAAAGGAATAATAAGACCTGATTCTTCAGCAATCGGGATAAACAACTCAGGTGAGACAAATCCACGGGTTGGATGACGCCAACGCACTAGCGCTTCTACCGATTCAATTTTACCCGTTTTTAAATTTACTTGAGGCTGAAAATCCAAATAAAATTCTTCATTGGCTAACGCTTTATGGAGCTCTTGCTCAATCAATATACGATCAGCAATACCATTTGACATATATGGCTTATAAAAAAGAACTCTTTGAGGGATTTGACTCGCTTCCCTCATCGCTAACTGAGCATGCATTAAAAGCTCTTCACCTGAGCAATCTTCTTCATGCAGGGCAACACCAATATTCAGATTCCCGTTGAGAGAAAAAAGTTGTACTTGTAATGGCTTTTTCATAGCACACTTCAAATTCAAACAAAACTGTAGCAACTCTTCTCTTGTCTTCACATGATTAATATAAATAATGAACTGCCCCTCATGTAGCTTTGTCGCAAAATAATGAGGTGGTAATATAGCTTGAATTCTATCAGCTACGAGCTTCATCATTGTATTAGAATAGCTAATACCGATAGATGAACGAATCGCAGTAAGGCGATCAATTTCAATTGCAATGATTGCTTTTTGACGACTATTGTCATGTAATTCCTCTTTTAAAGTTTTTAGTAATAAGTGTTCATTTGGAAGCTTTGTAATATCATCGTGATAAGCTTGAAACTGAAGTTCTTGCTGCGATTGCTCAAGATCACTCTTTATTTTTAAAAGTTGCTGATATGGTTTTTCAACAGTTGTATAGTAAATTGCTTTTAGTAAAAAGTAGAATGCTAAAAATTGATAAATTAATGCTGAAAAGCTCCAAATAGATTGCTCGTCTTTGATGACCGCAAATAAAATATCACTAATAATCAAATAAATGGCTGCACTATTAAGCCACATAACCCGTTTGGGCAACTTTTTTTTATACTTATTTAAAACCACTATCGTTACACCTTGTAAGACAGCAGACAGCAAATGAACAATAGCGCTAACTTTAAACAACAATTGTTTTTCAAAGAAAAAATATTTCGAAGAGATATACAATAGAACAAGGGTCAATACTACAAATAATAAGGAACTGCCATATGTATAGATCCGATCATTCATTGTTAAGCGCTTTGTAGGCTTTAAAATAATAAAGAGAAAACCGATTGATAAGCAGAAACGCATGATTAAATGCAACCACATTTCCAAATTTTGCGTTTCAGCCTTTGGATATTGAGTGATAACCAAATTCACGATTTCGAATAAAGCGACGATAAAAAATAAATTACCTATGTATAATGTTTGATTTGATAATAAGTGTGAAAAAACGAGCCAAGATTGAATAGCAATTGCCATTGTAAATACAATAATTAGTACTTGTATTATTAAATTCAAACAAATATAGCTTTCTTCCTTAAAAGTACCAAATATTAAATTGCTTAATCCTAATAGTGGCAACACTAGTAAAAGCGGCAATACTATATACAAAATCTCTTTCTTTTCTATCTCTAATTGATTCATCCTATTCTCCAACAGAAACCCTCCGTACCAAAATATATCGAAATTAGATAGGTAATATTATCTATCCAAAGGAGATATAAAATTAAAAATTGTATTTTTCTTTGACTTCTTACAAATCATAGCATTTTTATTGGATTTTGTAAGCAATTATAACTTCTTTTAGTGGGTGTCCACATCCGCTAAAGGAAGGCTGACGTCACTGAACCGGAAATGAGTTATTAGAGGATGGTGGACTAAGATCATCGCATCCATGCGATATAACGGCTAACAGACCTGCGTCGTACTGCTGGCGCTTCGCTTTCGCGAAAAAATATCCGCTGCTGACGCTTCGCTTTCGCGCAAAAAACATCCGCAGCCCTAAGCACAAAAACCGATCCCGGACGCAATTATGCCGAGTCATAATTGATAAGGTATGCCAATATTCGGTTTTGATATTAGCATACCTTTGATCTTGTTAGCACTATTCGTCGTTCGAATTTAACAAGTGGCGAAGCTTATTCATTATTCTTGTGCGTCTTTTTTTAACTGCGTCCACAGATAAACCTAGTTCTTTTGCAATTTCCAAGTAACTATAACCTTCTACATAAAAAAGTAATAATATTTTTCTTTCTTCAACTTTTAAATAAGACATAATACACGCTGTAAGAACTGGAGTTCTTTCACTCATTTCATGTTCTCGAATATAATTGATCGCGTCATTATCCATAGGCGTATTATTATTTTCAAAGCTCTTTTCCTTTGAGAGCTCTTTTAAAATTTTCCCTTTAACGGTTGTATAAATATAAGCAGAAAACTGCCCTTTTGTTTGATCAGCTTTACACCAAGCCTCCCACACAGCTATGGATGCGATATGACGATAATACTCAAAATCCTTATAAATGTGGCACTTTACTATAATTGATGTGATCATCGGCTGGACTAATTCTAAAACTTCGTCAAATGGTTGTTCAGGTGATAACTTTAGTTTACTATCCATGCTATTGTCCTATCGACTGTGCACAGTCCGTTATTCCTAGGTGCCTCTATCTTAGTATTGATACTTTGAGGCTGTCGAACAGACCTTTTGTCTATATGATGAAAAATTTTTTATAAGCCTTTTTTTATATTTATACATTACAACAGTATGACATTTTAAAAATCATATGTTTTGACTGTCATTCTATACATATTTCTTAAAAGGTTGGACAAATTACTACTAAGGAGGCGAAATAGATGAATTTTCAAATAAGAGATGCGATTACGACAAACGTACATGGTCAATCAGCGGCTGAATTTAAGGATATTGTCGAGGATGCAATTAGTCGTGGTGAAGAGCATTTACTACCAGGGCTTGGTGTGTTTTTCGAAAAATGGTGGCAGCAATCTAGTCCTACTGAGCAGGATGCATTTGTACAAAAGCTTGAACAAGCCTTTGCGCACTAATTTTTTATAGTCAATTCATTCCATTTCCAATTAATGCATGATAAAGTTTAATTCATCAGAAAATTAGGAGGAATTGGAATGACTGTTGCTGTAGAATTAATAGTAAATCAACTAAAAAGAGTTTTATCTGAAGAACAGGTGTCAACAAACGAAACGGTGCGACAGCTACATGGAAGAGACGAATCTCATCATACAATGAGCTTACCAGATATCGTTGCCTTTCCTCGTTCCACGGCCGATGTCAGTGCCATCTTGAAAATTGCGCATGCGGAACGCGTACCAGTCGTACCTTTTGGTGTTGGCTCAAGCTTGGAAGGAAATGCAATTCCCATTGCAAATGGCATTTCTATCGATTTCTCTGAAATGAATACTATTTTAGAAATTCGACCAGAAGACCTGCTTGTGAAAGTACAACCAGGTGTTACACGTGCCCAATTGAATAAAGAGTTAAAAAAACATGGACTTCAATTCACAGTTGACCCTGGTGCTGATGCTACACTTGGTGGAATGGCAGCGACTAATGCCAGCGGGACAACTGCAGTGCGCTATGGTGTTATGCGCGATCAAGTACGAGATTTAGAGGTTGTACTCGCAGACGGTTCGGTCATTCACACCGGTAATTTAGCAGCAAAGTCCTCTTCTGGTTATCACTTGAATGGACTTTTCATTGGCTCTGAGGGTACGCTAGGTTGCTTTACAGAATTAACTTTACAGGTCTATGGTATACCCGAATTTGTAACGGCGGGACGTGCAGTTTTTGCGACAGTTGGCGATGCTGTCAGTGCAGTAACCGCTTTGCTACAAGCGGGCATTTCAATTGGCCGTGTTGAACTGGTCGATGAAGCCTCTATCAAACAAGCAAATATTTATAATGAAGCATCCTATGATGAAAAGCCAACACTATTTTTAGAATTTCACGGAAATGAAGCAGGTATGCATGCCGATATAGAATTTGCTAGAGCAATTTTTGAGGACTTTAGCTGTCTTTCTGTTGAATTTGAACAAGACACTGCGGCACGTAATAAGCTCTGGGAAGCACGCCATTCATTAGCCTATGCATATATCCATGCCTATCCGGGCAAAAAACTGATGTCGACTGATGTTTGTGTGCCGATATCTATGCTTGCTGAATCCGTTTTATATGCTCGTGAACAGCTTGAGGATGTTGGTCTTGCTGGCGGAATTGTAGGTCATGTCGGAGACGGTAACTTCCATGCCTTGTTAATGTTAGATCCAAACGATGCCGAGGAGCAAGCAAAAGCTAACCGCTTCAATGAACATATTGTGCAATTTGCTTTGCTGCGTGGTGGCACTTGTACTGGTGAACATGGAGTAGGTATTGGAAAAATGAAATATCAGTCTACAGAGCATGGAACATCTCTATTAGTAATGAAGAGCATAAAGGCAGCACTTGATCCACTTAATATTATGAATCCAGGGAAAATTTTCACCATGTAAACCTTCAAACATAGAAAACCCGTTGATGTCCAATATCAATGGGTTTATTTTTATAAATCATAGCGAAAACTTTTTACAAGTTTATCTCCCTTATAAAATTCTTTAGATTCTAAGTACAGATTTAGGGGTAGCCCTACGCCATAATCCGTTGAAATGGAATGTATGTGAATAAATATAATACCTACAAAAGCAGTGCAACAAGAAAAAAGTAACCTAGCGTCCCCCAGGTTACTTGATTATGTAGCGATGCGGTTATCCATCCTGATAACAGACATCACGCGTGGCTTACATCCCTCCGTCTGCAACCACTGTTATGGTATTCATATTGACACCCCCTGTTGCCAATATGAACTCTCTCTATAGTTTCTCACAAACTAAAGAAGCATAAAGCTTGGTGTCTATTTTCGTATGCTTAAGCTAGAATTGAAGCTAGCACTGCTTTTTGTGCATGTAGTCTGTTTTCTGCTTGCTCAAAGATATAAGAATTCGGGCCATCAATAACAGATGACGCGACTTCTTCTTCACGATGAGCTGGTAAACAGTGCAAGAACATATAATTTGGTTTTGCATATGCAACAAGCTCATCATTAATTTGATAACCGGCAAAATCTTGTAAACGTTTTGCAGTTTCCTCTTCTTGCCCCATAGACGTCCATACATCAGCGTATACTACGTCCGCGTTTAACACCGCTTCTATAGGATCATTTGTGATGATAATTGTGCTGCCATTTGCTGCTGCGATAGCCTGTGCTTTTTCGATCACTTCTGTATCACATTCATAGCCAACTGGAGTTGCCACTGCCACATTCATTCCTACATGAGCAGAAGCGACTACTAATGAGTGCGCTACGTTGTTGCCATCTCCAACATAAGCAATTTTTAGTCCTTTTAGTTCACCTTTATTTTCAAAGATTGTTTCTAAATCCGCTAAAGCTTGGCATGGGTGATAGATATCCGTTAGTCCATTTATAACTGGTATAGATGCATGCTCTGCAAGCTCCTTCACCATTGCATGAGAATTCGCTCGAATCATAATGCCATCTAAATAGCCCGATAACACATGTGCTGTATCATAAACAGATTCACCGCGACCAATCTGTAAATCACGTGCATGCATAAACATACCTTTTCCGCCCAATTGGTTCATACCGACCTCAAATGAAATACGAGTACGAGTTGAATGTTTTTCAAAAATCATGCCGAGTGTCTTACCTTCTAATAACTTCGGACACTTTCCTTCTTTCGTAATCATTTTGAGCTGTGCCGCTAACTCAACTAACTGCTGAACCTCTTCACTTGTATAGTCTAACAAGGTTAATAAGTCCTTATCTTTTAAGCTAGTTACTAACTTTAACTGTACTTCTTCGAGCAATTTCATAACCTTCACTCCTTGTTTCGTTGCTGTTGGGATTAGTATACCAAATGTATAAATATAAAATCAACTGAATTTTTATGTTTATTTTTAAAAATTAGAATTTTTCCATCCGATGTGTCTAATATTCGAACATTCGAATATTTATGCATATTTTAACGACAATCGCATAGTTAAGAAAATTGCATTATTATTAATACATATTTATAATTAATATATATTAATTATTTAGGTGGTAAAATATATGGATAAGGAATTGGTACATCTTATTAAGGAGATTAATCAAGTTGAATATGAAACCAATTTAATGTTAACCGAAGAATTTTCATCGGTGTTCGACGAGACGTTAACTGCGAAACAAACAGTATTTTTAAATCTTCTTCATTCGAAAGGTCCCCTTCAAACTTATGAATTAGCCAAGTTAATGGGGACATCTGCGAGTGCAGTTAGTCAATTAGTCAATAGACTGGAGCAAGAAAGTTATATAAAAAGAACAATGAGTAAAAAGGATCGTAGAGAAGTTATTATAGAGTTAGATGAACGAGGATATCTTTATTTTCAAAAGCAAGAGGAAATTGAACTTGCTATTATTTATAAATATTATACAAGGCTCAATAGAGAGGACTTGTCCCAATTAAAGGACATACTTTCGAAATTACATTCTATTGTTTTAGAAGAGCAGAAAAAAAATAAGCGTTCTTAATGGAGGAATTATTGTGGATTTACACGCTTTAAAAAAGGACATATTTAAAATTGCTTATCCCTATATAAAAACTCGTCCTAATGTTGCTTTATCCATCGGTATCATGCATCAAGATCAACAAGCTACTTTTACTTTTGGTGGCTCGAATTTTAGGCAGGAAGAAAAATCTTATATATATGAAATTGGATCGATTTCTAAAGTTTTTACTACGTCCATATTAGGCGAGATGATTCAGGAAGGACAAGTCCATGTAGAGGATTCGATCGGTAAATACTTTACAGCCATTTCTGATAATCACCCTGTCACACTCAAACGTTTAGCAAACCATACATCTGGACTACCGGGAATAGGTGTGCTAAAGAACATTTACAATCTTTTTGATGCACAAACACCTCGTGATCCTTTTTGTCAATATTCACTGAATGAGACTATACATTACTTTAAAACGCACACAGACGAGCCAAAGGTTAAATTCAGATATTCTAATGTAGGGATGGGGCTTTTAGGATATATTTTAGCCGAAACACTTCACACAGATTATGAAACAGCTATCAAACAAAGATTAACAGATCCTTTAGATATGCCAAATACATTTATCTCTATCCCTTCTGATCAAGCACAGGCCGTCTTGCAAGGATACACGATGCTTGGACATAAAAAGCCACCGCTCCAAATGAATGACTTTATGGCAGCAGGCGCAGTCCGTTCAACTGTCAATGATCTGTTAAAATTTATGAAAGTACATTTACGTGATGAAAATCCAGGTTATACATTAACACATCAAGCTACTGAAACCTTTTCAGACAATATAGGGATTGGTCTAGGATGGCTTCTTGAGGACAATATCATCTGGCATAACGGTTCGACAAAAGCTTTCTCTAGTTATCTAGGATTCGATAAAACACAACAAACAGGTGTCGTTGTTTTATCAAATTATCGCTCTCCAATATTGGCGGCAAACCCTGGGCAAATTGGGAAGGATATATTGCAGCTTTTACAGGTTAGATAGATACTTTATAGTATTATTAAATTATCGATGTAAATTTTGAATTTATCGCCTAACTTTTTAAATTTATCGACAAAGAAATAAACAGCCCTCAAGCATTAGTTTGAGGGCTGTTTCAATTATAATATGCTTAGTCAAAAATAATTTTATTGACTGCATCACGGTCTAATTTTTTTATAACTTCCACCATTAATTTTACAGCGTTATCATAATCATCACGATGTAAAATACCTGCATGTGAGTGGATGTAGCGTGTTGCGATACCGATTGATAGTGCTGGTATACCGTTTGCCGTTACGTGGATAGAGCCAGCGTCTGTACCGCCACCAGCCATTGCCTCGAATTGATATGGAATATTGTGCTCATCAGCCACATCTAATACGAATTCACGTAAACCACGGTGTGACACCATTGATGCATCGTACACAACAATTTGTGGACCAGCACCCATTTTACTAGTTGATTCTTTTGCAGTTACCCCTGGTGTGTCTCCTGCTACACCTACATCGACAGCAAAGCCAATATCAGGTTGGATTTTATGCGTAGCCGTTTTCGCACCACGAAGCCCTACTTCCTCTTGAACATTCCCTACAGAATAAAGGATGTTAGGATGCTTTTCATGTTGCAATGCTTTCATCACATCAATGGCAATTGCACAACCAATACGGTTATCCCATGCTTTTGCTAATAAGTATTTTTCATTTTTCATCACATTAAATTCGAAATATGGTGTTACCATATCGCCAGGACGTACGCCCCATTCAAGTACTTCATCTTTTGAAGCCGCACCAACGTCGATAAACATATCTTTAATGTCTACCACTTTGTTGCGCACATCTGCTGGTAAAATATGAGGTGGCTTTGAACCAATAACCCCAATAATTTCATCGCCTTTACGTGTTGTAATTGTGACACGCTGCGCAAGCATAACTTGGCTCCACCAGCCACCTACAGTTTGGAATTTGATGAACCCTTTGTCATCGATTTGAGTAACCATGAAGCCTACTTCATCTAAGTGGCCTGCAACCATGATTTTTGGACCGTTTTCATCGCCAACTTTTTTAGCAATGACGCTACCTAAATTATCTGTTTCAACTAAGTCTGCGTATGGTCCAATGTATTTTTTCATGACCTCGCGTGGTGCACGTTCATTACCCGCAATACCATTCGCATCTGTTAAATCTTTAAACATTTGTAATGTTGGATCTAGCTGTGTCATTTTTTTGCCTCCTGACTCTTGTATCTCCTCTATTATACTTCGTTTACCGAAATATTCCTAGCTAAATCGTCAGAAAATTGGTGTATTTCTCACTTTAATACCCTGAACGCTGACGATTATAATTTTCTTCATTTTTCTCTATATATGCTGCAACAACATCCTCAAATGAAAAGCCTAAATTGAACGCAAGTAATCCATAGCATTGCCAGATTGCTAAATATCTATCCTCTGTTGGTTGACTAATAAAACTTAAAATATAGTCTTGTGTCATTAAAAATGTCTCTGTTAAATTTCTCTTTTCTTCAATCACGGGCCATTTTTCTATCGCTGTATAACCTTTTAATAGGCCAAGTGATAAAATAAAATGAATCGAATCCACATATTCCTCTAAAATCACATCACGATCTGAAGCTCCCTTTGTGCTCCAAAACTTGAAGCAACGTGTCTCATTTGCTAGTTCTGCTAACTCTACCATTAAAGCTAAACCTTTTTCCTTAAATACATCATGTTCTATATTTTGTGTTTTCTCGATGAAATCATCAAGCTCTTTTTGCATTTTAAACAATTGTTGTAAATTCATTTTTTTCTCCTAAATTTCTTAAAAATATTTGTTAAAAGTGAAACTAATTGTCCCTTACAATCGTATAGGAAGGAATAACCTTTCTTCAAGGGGGAAATTAAAAATGTTGCCGTTACTTATTCGTCTTGCTGTTATTGCGCTTATTATCTATGTATTTTATAAAGCGATTCGTTATATAACCGATCCTAAGCGAAAACTTGATGAAGCCTATGAAAAAGGCCAATATTATTTTTATGATGACGTCAAAAATGTCCGAAAAAATTTCTTTATCTCTTATAAGGGTGCTCTTTTCGAAGGTGAAAAATACCTTGGCACGACTGAAGATGCCTTCGAAGTTGTGACGATTTTTGTTGGTGCCCGTGACGCCGCCACACTACAAGGTTTTACGAAAAGAGACTTTGAATACCTACAGCAAGAAATCCTGTTGAACTATCCGAGCGCAAAAATAAATTGGAAGCAGCCCATTGAAAAGCTTATGCGCAACACATCCTCAGAATGAGGATGTGTTTTTATATATCGGAACATTTTTTAATTTTATCGGAATGTTTTCGTGATTTATCGGAACATTTTAAAGTTTTATAGGAATGTTTTCTAATTTTATCGCCATAATTGTACTAAGATAAAAATTTGAATAGCTGCTAGCAGTGGGAAGCCAAATGCAAAGCTATTATGGCGTGTTTTATGACGGAATAAATACATTCCTAGCACCCCACCTACTGCACCTCCTGCAATTGCTAGTGTAAATAACGTACGTTCTGCAATACGCCATTCATGCTTTTTTGCTTTTGATTTATCCATGCCCATCATAATGAGCAAGACTATAGAAACTATCGCCATATAAGCTAATATTGCTTGTCCCATTGCGTACTCCTTAATATGTTTTATTTACTACTACTCTAACACAAAAAAGACTGACGGATAAATCCATCAGTCCTTTGAAAGCATTATTTTGCTTTATTATTTAGCAACAGCTTTTTTAGCAGATTCAGCTAATTGAGTGAATGCTGCTGCATCAGTTACAGCTAGGTCAGCTAACATTTTACGGTTAACTTCGATACCAGCAACTTTTAAACCGTGCATTAAACGGCTGTATGAAAGACCGTTCATGCGAGCAGCTGCGTTGATACGAGTGATCCATAATTTACGGAAATCACGTTTTTTCTGACGACGGTCACGGTATGCATATTGACCTGACTTCATCACTGCTTGGTTAGCAACTTTATATAATGTATGTTTAGAACCAAAGTAACCTTTAGCTAATTTTAAAACTTTTTTACGACGTTTGCGCGTCACTGTTCCGCCTTTTACGCGTGGCATATGAATTACCTCCTGCTTTTCATTTAAAAATGAATGTTAGTATTTTGTGTAGTCAAATTATTTCATGTAAACAAGTAATGATTTGATGCGTTTGAAGTCACCAGATGATACGATGTTTGCTTTACGTAGGTGACGTTTTTGTTTCGTAGATTTGTTTGCGAATAAGTGGCTTCCATAAGCACGGTCATATTTTAATTTACCTGAACCCGTTTTTTTGAAACGTTTCGCAGCTCCACGGTGAGTTTTCATTTTTGGCATGTCGAATTCCTCCTAAACTGTTCGTCTAATATTATTTCTCGTTCTTTGGTTGAAGAACTAAGAACATGCTTCGGCCTTCCATCTTCGGTTTTTGTTCAACCGTCGATACTTCAGCACAAGCTTCAGCAAAACGATCTAAAACACGTTGACCAATGTCTTTGTGTGTAATCGCACGACCTTTGAAACGTAAGCTACATTTAACTTTATCGCCTTTTTCAAGGAATTTAATCGCATTACGTAGCTTCGTTTGGAAATCATGCTCATCGATTGTTGGGCTCAAACGAACCTCTTTCATTACGATGACCTTTTGATTTTTACGAATTTCGCGGTCTTTCTTTTGCTGTTCAAACTTAAATTTACCATAGTCCATGATACGAGCGACTGGCGGCTTGGCTTGAGGGGCCACAAGGACAAGATCCAAGTTTACACGAGCGGCGATTTCTAGCGCTTCGTTACGTGTCTTTACACCAAGCTGGTCACCATTGTGATCGATTAATCGAAGTTCACGTGCGCGAATGCCTTCGTTTACATACATGTCTTTGCTAATAGTAATCCACCTCCAAGTAGTTGTCGCGAATACATGGTTTGGGCAAAGCCTTGCCCGGTTGAACGGTACATCCTCTTGTCATGTCCATAAAAAAAGGACGGACACTTTTGAAGATGTCCGCCCGCTATATGTGCATGCGCAAGTCTGCGCAAAACAATTCAACGTGTCATACCTGTTCACAGCCTAAGAGCGTTGTATCAGGTGAGAAGCGGGCAGCCTCTACTTCAACCACAAACTTTGTATTCATTAACCTTAACTATATTAGCATGTACTTTTATAAGCTGTCAAATGTTTTTTTAGCTTATTATTAATAAAGTAACCTAAAAAGTTTTAATTTAACCATTATAACGTCGTTGATTTCCGTTTCGGCTGGGCCGCAGAGCAGAGCTTCCTGGGGCGTCCAGCCTTCACTTCAATCAATTTATATAAATGGTATTCGTATTAACAAGTACCTTCCCAACATTAGAAGTTAAAATTATTTTGTAATTTCTGCTTTGATGTTAGCTAAGAAGTCTTGGAAGCTGATTGTTTCTGAATCTTTTGAGCCGTAGCGACGTACGTTTACGCCACCAGCCTCTACTTCTTTGTCTCCGATAACAAGCATATACGGGATTTTTTTCATTTGTGCTTCACGGATTTTGTAGCCTAGTTTTTCTTCACGGTCATCCATTTCAACACGTAAGCCCGCTGCTGTCAATTGCTCTTCAATTTGTTTTGCATAATCGAAGTGTGCTTCGTTTGAAACTGGAATAACTTCAACTTGTACTGGTGCTAACCATGTTGGGAATGCACCTTTGTACTCTTCGATTAAGAAGGCAACGAAGCGTTCCATTGTTGATACGACACCACGGTGAATAACAACTGGACGATGTGGTTTACCATCTTCTCCTACATAAGTTAAGTCAAAGCGCTCTGGTAATAAGAAGTCAAGCTGTACTGTTGATAGAGTTTCTTCTTTACCAATTGCAGTTTTTACTTGTACGTCAAGTTTAGGACCGTAGAATGCAGCTTCACCTTCTGCCTCGAAGTAATCTAAGCCAAGTTCATCCATTGCTTCTTTTAACATACTTTGTGCTTTTTCCCACATTGCATCGTCGTCGAAGTATTTCTCAGTATCAGCTGGGTCACGGTAAGATAAACGGAATGAGTAATCATTTAAATCGAAGTCTTTGTACACTTCTAAAATTAGCTGAACTACTTTTTGGAATTCCACTTTAATTTGGTCTGGACGAACAAAGAGATGTGCATCGTTTAAAGTCATCCCACGTACACGTTGTAAACCTGAAACAGCACCTGACATTTCGTAACGGTGCATTGTACCAAGCTCCGCAATACGTAATGGTAAATTACGATATGAATGCATGCTGTTTTTGTACACCATCATATGGTGAGGGCAGTTCATCGGACGCATAATTAATGTTTCATTGTCCATTTCCATTGGTGGGAAAATAGAATCTTGGTAATGATCCCAGTGCCCAGAAGTTTGGTACAGCTCTTTAGAGCCAAGTACTGGTGTATAAACATGCTTATAACCAAGAGATAATTCTTTATCTACAATATAGCGTTCAATAACACGACGGATTGTTGCACCATATGGTAGCCATAACGGTAAGCCTTGACCAACTTTTTGAGAAGTTGTAAATAAATCAAGTTCCTTACCGATTTTACGGTGATCACGTTCTTTTGCTTCTTCAAGCATTTGTAGGTGATGTTTTAAATCTTCTTTTTTAAAGAATGCTGTACCATAAATACGTTGTAGCATTTTGTTATCTGAGTTACCTCTCCAGTAAGCGCCAGCTAATGAAAGAAGTTTGAACTCGCGAAGCTTGCCAGTCGATGGTGCGTGAATACCTCGGCAAAGGTCGAAGAATTCACCTTGATAGTAAATAGAAACTTGCTCATCTTCTGGGATGGCTTCTAGTAATTCTAATTTATATTCATCGCCAATTTCTTCATAGATCGCTTGTGCATCTGCACGGCTAACATTTTTGCGCTCGATCTCTAGGTTTTCAGCGATAATTTTTTTCATTTCTTTTTCGATTGCCGGTAGGTCTTCAGCAGTGATTGGAGTTGGTGCATCAATATCGTAGTAGAAGCCACCTTCAATCACTGGACCAATACCAAGTTTAACATCAGGGAATAAACGTTTAATCGCTTGTGCTGTTAAGTGTGCAGTAGAGTGACGTAAGATCTCCAGTGCTTCCTCATCATCCTGAGTAATAATTGAGATTGTAGCATCCTCTTCAATTGGTGTTTTTAAATCGACCAAGGCACCATTTACTTTACCTGCATATGCCTTTTTACGAAGTCCTGGGCTAATTGATAATGCTACGTCATCAGTAGATGTACCTTTTACAAATTCCTTTACAGCGCCATCTGGGAAAGTTAATTTAATCATATCTGACATTTTGTTTGCACTCCTTCTAGTCTTGTTGTGATGCATGATTGAAGGTCAAGAATCTCCGGAATCCCCACTTTTATCGTAGGTATTGGACACCTACTAAAAAGAAACTACATCCGCATTCATCTAACCACTATTTTCCACTGAACGAAAATAAAAAAAGCCCCGTCCCTACGAAAGGGACGAAGCGTATGCTCGTGGTTCCACCCTTCTTCCTTCCGACGTTTTATAGTCAGACGAAGCTCAAGGCTAGCTAACGGGCTAGGGACCGGCGAAAGATTATCCCTTTCGCTGCTCAGCAGGTAGTAAATAGTGTGCTCGAACTAGGAAGCTTACAGCCAATGACTTCCCTCTCTAAAAGCCGTTACACAAAATTCATGTCCTCATCAATGCATTTTGATTTTTAATATATGTGACAGTATACGCTCGATTGTCGCAAAATGCAACTGTCAATATTACATACGGCGATTTTTACCACACATTTCAATTGGCTCTGTCAAAGCTTTAACACGTTCCATAATACGTCCAGCCTTCACGACTTCAATGTCACCTTTTTGCGACTGTGCTAAATGATGCTCCAATTCATCATAATTAAAATTAGATGTAATGAATGTTGGCAATTGCTCCGCCATGCGGTAATGGAAAATAGTCCCCAGAATCTCGTCTCGTGTCCAAGCAGTCATTGTCTCGGCTCCTAAATCATCGAGCATTAGCACTGGTGCCTTTTTCACATAATCTATTTTTTCATTCAACGTATTATCGCCAATTGCATTTTTCATTTCTCGTAAAAATTCAGGCACGAAAACGACTACAGAACGAATTTTGATAGATGCTAATTCATTCGCAAGTGCTCCAAGTACAAAGGATTTCCCTACACCAAATTTACCGTATAAATAATAACCTTTTGCAGGAAGCTTGCCTGTTTCCACTGTTGCCTTCACAAATTGTGCTGCTTTTTGAGCAATCATGACACGAGATTCATCGTCAATAAGTAAATCTTGAATAGTCGCTCGTAGCACATCCTTCGGCATATGCATACTCGCAATCATATTGGCTACATCACGACGTTCATCCTCACGCATTTTTTGCTCACATCGTACATAATCAATTTCAACGGTGCTCCGCACTACACGCAAAGTAGGTAAAAAACCTTTTAAGTAGTTTGTACAACTTTCTGTATTGCCACAACCACAGCAGACAGTAGATTGACTAATAAACTCATGAAGTTTCGGTAAATTACGTTCAATTGAATCATAGCTTAACTCATCTGCATGCTCTGCTAAAAATTCTTGCACACGAGGGTTTTCTAAAATTTCTCGACGCATCGCTTCGTAACGTTCTTGAAATGATGGTACATTAACTGCTCTTTTTAATGGTCCATTAATTGGTTCGATTGTCGTTCACCCTCCTTATTCATCACTCTTCCCTAGCATTTCCAATATTTTTTGACGCTCTCGTTCAAAATCCATCGTGCTTGAAGTGTTTTCTTCTTGTTGCTCGTTACGTTTGTAAAACCATTCAGGTACCTTTTCTTCCCGCTGATTTCCTGAACGCCCTCTAGCACTTTGATTACTTTTCCTCGGTGTTTGAGGCTTATTTTTCCACGTAGTGTACTTATCATGCTCTTGGCGAGCTAGTTCCATGGCTTCTTTGGCTGTTTGAATATTTTTACGTACCCAATGATCCGCGATCGTTTCCACATATTTTTTAGGTAACTTCATATCAGTTGTTAGCATGACATATTCCAAAAGAGCATTAACAACACCTACAGGCATTCCATGCTGAACAATTAAGCTCTCAGCAAGCTGCACGGACGTCTGTAGAGGCTCTTTGCCATTATTAATATCTCGCAGTACTTGCACTGGGGGAGTCTTCTCTAGATATTGCTGAAGCTCCTGGTCCTTTGTTTTTTGGCCTGATTCCTCTTTAGATGACGGCTCACTCACTCTAGTAAGCTTAGGTGGTTCTTTTGATACCGTTAGTTTATAAAAATCTGCAGCGGCCTTACGTAAACGTTCCAATGAAATACCAAGGTCATCATCTAAAGCTAGAATCACTACTTTTTGCATATCAAGCGCAGTTAAGTGATACAAAAAGGCTAACTTTGCGATTGATTCACGTACCTCAAATGTTAGTAAGCTTGCCGGCACTAGTTGTTCTGATAAGCCCGCTTGCAGCAGTTCAAAGTCAAACTGGTCAAAATAAAACGGATATACTTTTTGCTGAGTATCCTTACGACTAGTATCGGCTTGTAAATCAGCCGGAATCTTTGTACTTACAGGCTTAAATACATCTATAAAAGCACGTGATACATCTTTAAATTCTGCATCTCTTGCAGTTGGAATAAAACGCTGACGTAATTTCCGATAAGCTTGCTCTCCAATTTTACTAAATAAAAACATCGAGAGCAGTGGGTCTTTCATAAAGCTATCTGCATCAAGTGGACGCATCAGCTCATATAAAAAACTACGTTGGTCAGTATCTTCCTTTTTCCATGTACGTAACAGTCCAATTGCTTCAAGCGCAATACGTGCCTCAAATATTTTGCCAATAGGAAGCCCTAGCACATTCATTAAATAATAATGTGTCATTTGCTGCTTTGGCATTTGTTCAGCTTCTGCCCATAGTGTTAAATACAGGCTGATTGGTTCCGCTCCAATTAAAGGCTGATAAAAAAGCGTTACTAATTGACGTTCCTGCGTAGAAAGTGCATGAGGTAGACGAATGTCAAAAGAATCAGCTGGCTGCAATTCCTTATACAAATGGATCAACGTCATTCACCCTCTCTGTTTTCCTATAATTTCTGCTCTGTCTGACGTTGGATAATTTCTTTAATCTCTTCAATAAAGACATTGATATCCTTAAATTGACGATAAACCGAGGCAAAGCGTACATAAGCAACCTCATCGATTTTCGCTAAGCGATCCATTACCATTTCTCCTACGTCCTCGGATCGAACTTCAGAATTCCCAATGCGGCGAAGATCTTTTTCAATAGACATTACTAACCCTTCAAGTACTTCAAGAGAAACAGGGCGTTTTTCGCAAGCACGAATAAGTCCACGAAGTACCTTTTCACGGCTAAATTCTTCTCGTGAACCTTCTTTTTTCACAACAACTAAAGGTGTCTCTTCAATTTTTTCAAACGTTGTGAAGCGGAAGCCACATGACTCACATTCACGACGTCTACGAATTTCTTTATTATCATCAACTGGCCTCGAATCCACAACACGCGTTCCGTTAAATTGACAAGATGGACATCTCATATAATTACTCTCCTGATTTCACAACAATTTAATATCTCTATTATAACAAATTTCCTATGTGTAAGAAAAGTGCATTGACGCTAGTGTGCTCATGATAAACCTTGAAAGGCTAAAGTACAAGCATAGATTCTAAATTAAGGTACAGAACAAAGCCGATTCCGGATGCAATTATGCCGAGGCATAATTGATCCTAGCTATCAAAAAAGCACATTGAAACCACTTGGATTTCAATGTGCTCAGTCTAATTATTATTATGCATTAACTGTTTCTAAAGCTTTTGCCACTTTTTTCACAAGATCAACTACACGTGCAGAATAGCCCCACTCATTGTCGTACCAAGCAAGTACTTTCACTTTACGGTTACCCATTACCATTGTAGAAAGTCCATCTACTGTTGAAGAGTAAGTTGTTGTATTGTAATCAGAAGATACTAGAGGTTCAACTGAGAAGTTTAAGATACCTTCCATTGGACCTTCAGTAGCAGCCTTCACAAATGCAGCATTGATAGAATCTACTGTTACGTCTGTATTTAAATCAACTACTAGGTCAACTAATGATACGTTTGGTGTTGGAACACGAAGTGCCATACCATGAATTTTGCCTTCTAATTCAGGTAACACTAATTTTAATGCTTTTGCAGCACCTGTAGATGTTGGAATGATTGATTGTGCGCAACCACGTGCACGACGTAAATCTTTATGTGGATTGTCTAAATTCTTTTGGTCATTTGTATAAGCGTGAACTGTCGTCATTAATCCGCTTTCGATCCCAAATGTATCATTTAATACTTTGGCAACTGGTGCTAAGCAGTTTGTTGTACAAGAAGCATTTGAAATAACATCATGTTTTGCGATATCAAGTTTCTCATCGTTTACACCTAAAACAATTGTTACGTCCTCGTTTTTACCTGGTGCTGTTAAGATAACTTTCTTTGCTCCTGCTTCTAAGTGCATTGCTGCTTTTTCACGATCATTAAATTTACCAGTTGCTTCAATAACGATATCTACACCCATTGTTGCCCATGGTAATTTTAATGGGTCACGTTCGCTAATAATTTGAACACGTTTACCATTTACAATTAAAGCATCGCCTGCGGGTTCCACTGAACCTTCGAATGTTCCGTGATTTGTGTCATACTTAATCAAATGTGCTAACGTTTCAGCTGGATAGCTAGCATTTATTGCAACGATATTTAAACCTTCTTGCACGATTGCTTGGCGGAAAACCATACGTCCGATACGTCCGAAACCATTAATAGCAACTGATACTGTCATTTATAAAATCCTCCTGTGAGTACGTACTCATATTAATTATATACTTTATGGTGATTAGTATAACACAATTTTAAAAAAGATGAACATTATATACTCATATTATTAAAGTTCTTATTTTCTGAAAAATAAAATCGCCTAAATTAGTCCTTATTATGGTATAAAATCACAAAAAAATGCATAGCAAAGTGTTCTTTCTACACATCCATGGTTATGAAAAACAAAATTGGCAAAGATGTCTCAGTGAATAGTGTGGCTCTTTAAAGGGTGATTTCCGTTCCAGGCTACTCGCTTTGTTGATTTCGCACAGAGCAAGGCTTCCTGCGGGCGAGCGTCGAGCCGCTTCCTCCGCTAAAAGAACGAAGGCTAAGTGCGTCATGTCCTGTGACAATGCCTTCGTGACCAACATCATGTTGGCCACAGGGTCTCGCCTGTCTCGCTTTCCCACGGGAGTAGCCTTCCACTCCAATTTGTGCAATTAAGAATGAACGCTATATGATAAAGTAAAGGGATTCACGCACAGTTTTGTGTGTGAATCCTTTTTGCTCTTCGGAAGGTGGATGTCGATAAAAATTAAAAGTTAGGTGATAAAACGTGAAAGTTGGTCGATAAAATTCAGAAGTTGGTAGATAAAACGTGAAAGTTGGTAGATAAAATTTAAAAGTTGGGCGATAACTCCTGAAAAGGCCCTTCTCAAACTAAAAAGTTGGATGCCATTTTGTTTAAAACGTATGTCATGAGATAAGTTGATTGGAGTGGAGGCTGGGTGACTCCTTGGGGATCAGCAATAGAGGAACGAAGGCTAAAATCATCACATCCTGTGATAACGCCTTCGTGACCAACATCGGTGCTGTTGCTGTCGCTACGCTTTCGCACAAACAAAACCCTCTGCTGCCGCTACGTTGCACTACGCTTTCGCGCAAAAGACACCTGTTGCCCCGAGACCCTGGAGCGAGCTACGCGAGTGAAGCGGCTCATCGGACGCACCCAGGAAGCTCTGCTCTGCGCGAAAGCGCAGCGTCAGCTACAAATGTTTTATCTGCGCGAAAGCGAAGCGGCAGCGGCAAATGTTTTCTGTAGCGAAAGCGCAGCGTCAGCTACAAAGCACCCAGCCGGAACGGAAATCAACCATTCGTTTTACCGAAAGAGCCATACTTTATTTAATATGACACCTTAATTTATAGTTTTTCAACAAAATAAAATGCGTAGCAATATGTCATTGCTACGCATCGAGTGATTTTACAGATTTTTTATTATATAACATCCCAATAAGTCAGGATTTTTTTAAGTTGGTGCTCTGTTTGTTCTAGATTTTCATTATTATAAATAACCGCATGTGCACCTTTTTCTTTGACTGACAGAGGTAACTGAGAACGCATTCGAGCTAGTGCATCCTCCTTCGATAAGTTGTTACGCTCCATTAATCGACGGAGCTGCACCTCTTCACTTACTGATACTACGATAATACGCTCGACAAAATGCTGCAGCTTACTTTCAAATAATAGCGGAATATCCATCACAACATGCTTTTCTCCAGCTTCTAAATAAGCATCACGCTGGCGTAGCATTTCCTGACGAATAGCAGGGTGCATAATATCATTTAGCATTTTACGCTTTCCAGGCTCGTGAAAAATAATATCGCCAAGCTTGGCACGATTCAAACTACCGTCTTCTAGCAATATATCTTGTCCAAAATTTTCAACTATTAACTTTAAAGTCTCCGTTCCTGGTTCTACAACATCACGTGCAACAACATCTGCATCGACAATCGGTAAACCAAGTGCTGTCATCATTTTTACTACTGTACTTTTTCCGCTTGCAATACTTCCTGTTAATCCGATAATCATAGTTAATCCCCTTTAATGTTGACAATTTGGGCAAAAGACTGATGTGCGCCCACCTATCGTCATTTGGCTCGTTGCAGTACCGCACGCTAGACACATCTTCTTCCCATACATTTGCAGTCGATTCTGCATACTTCCAGCCTCGCCATTGATATTACGATAATCTGAAATTGTTGAACCTCCTGCTTCAATGCTTTGGCGTAAAATAGCGACAATTGCCTCAAATAATGCACGTTTACGTTTTTCACTGATGCGGTTCATTGTACGGGCAGGATGAATTTTTTGGGCAAATAATGCTTCTGTCGCATAAATATTGCCACAGCCCGAAATGACCTGCCCATCCATAATTACATCCTTCACTGCCTTTTTCTCATATTTCGGTAACTTTGATTTCGCAATAAAATAATCACATGCTATTTCATCGAATGGCTCTGGTGCCATTTTTGTTAATGGTGCATGATCCTCAATTTTTGTTAAAAAACGTAGTTCACCAAAGCGGCGTATATCTGAATAAATTAAATAGCCACCATCTACCATTTGAAATGTTGCATGAATATGCTTTTTAAACTTCTCCTCAAAAATTTCCTCAGGCGAATCCACCACAAACCAAGCACCTGTCATTCCTAAATGACTAACAAGCACATAAGGGACATCTTCTTTCAGCAAATGAAAAAAGATGTATTTTGCACGTCGTTCAATTTTAGTAATCGTCATTTGAGACAAGGATATTTCAAATACATCCGGCTCAGCTTGCTTCACGATACATTGTTTGCCCTCCCCAAAGGAAAAACGAATAATTTCAGATAGTTGAACCTGTTGAATTGTACGCCCTTCAACTTTAGGTTTTAATGCCCGGACGACACCTTCAACCTCTGGTAATTCAGGCATTTCAAACCCTCCTTATTTTGCTTCGTACCAAGTCGTACCGTAGTTAAAATCAACTTTTAATGGTACTGAAAGCTCGATTGCGTTCTCCATAACTTCTGGAACTATTTTTTCAAGCAATGCAATCTCCTCTTTAGGTGCTTCAAAAATTAATTCATCATGCACTTGTAATAGGATTTTTGCCTGCATATTTTCTTTTTTCAAACGAGCATCCATATCAATCATTGCTTTTTTAATAATATCAGCTGCACTTCCCTGAATTGGTGTATTCATCGCAGTACGCTCTGCAAAACTTCGTAGATTGAAATTCGAGCTTGTAATGTCAGGTAAATATCGACGTCTATTTAAAATCGTTGTCACATACCCATTAAACTTCGCATCCTGAACGATATCATCCATATATTGTTTTACACCCGGGAAACTCGCAAAATATTTCTCGATAAATGTAGCAGCTTCCTTACGGGTAATATCTAAGTTTTGCGATAAACCATAGTCACTAATACCATAGACAATACCAAAGTTTACTGCTTTTGCAGCACGACGCATATTACTATCGACTTCATCTTCTGAGACATGGAATACATCCATCGCAGTACGTGTATGAACATCCATGCCTTCACGGAAAGCTTCGACTAAATTTTTATCTTTTGACATATGGGCCAAGACACGCAATTCGATTTGTGAATAATCGGCAGAGAATAATATCCAATCTTCGTTCGATGGCACAAATGCTTGACGAATTTTTCGCCCTTCTTCTAAACGAATCGGGATGTTTTGCAAATTCGGATCAGTTGAGCTTAAACGCCCAGTAGCAGTTAATGCTTGTTGGAATCGAGTATGCACCTTTCCATCCTCTTCATGGATTTCCTTTAGTAGGCCTTCGATATAAGTCGATTGTAATTTTCCAAGCTGACGATATAAAAGTATATGCTCAATAATTGCATGCTCTGGCTTTAATTTTTCCAATACATCTGCTGCAGTGGAATAGCCTGTTTTAGTCTTTTTAATAACAGGAAGACCAAGTTTATCAAAGAGGATAACCCCTAATTGCTTTGGTGAATTAATATTAAAGGCTTCTCCTGCCTCCGTATAAATCTCCTGTTCAATCACAACTAATTTATCATTTAGTTCCTGCCCCATTTTCTCCAATGTGGCACGATTGACCGTGATACCCTCACTTTCCATTTCCCCTAAAATAGCAGCGAGCGGAAGCTCTAAGTTTTTATAGAGTTCGAACTGTTCATTTTCCTTTAACAATGTCTCAAGCTTTGGCTGTAAAGACCACACAGCAAAGGCTTTTCGGCTGGCATGCTCAGCAAGTGCATCTATCGCTGGTATCGCTCGTTTCGCCCCTTTACCATAAACAGTCTCATTCGCCTGCACATTACGATAGCCCAGTTCTTTCGCAAGTGTTGCCACATCATCTCCACTTAGTGCAGGATTATTAATATAAGAAGCCAGTAATAAGTCAAAATCCACTCCAGCTAAACGAATCCCCGCACGTTTTAATGCAGCCTGAGCCGCTTTTGAATCAGACATATACTTTATTTTAGTAGCATCTTCTAACCACAAGCGAAGGTCATCTGATTTAGCCGCAATGTCAAACGGCACGTACATAGTTTTCGCCCCATCTGTTAGTGCAATGCCTAGTTGCTGGCATGTATGATAATGCTCGTCTTCTAACTCCAAGTGCACTGCCATGACATCTTTTAAATGCTCTTGCTTTACTTCTTCCACAATTTCATAGTCAAAAGGTGCTTGTTCCTCTTCTTGGACAGTAAAATCACTTTTTTCTAGTAATGATTTAAAGCCGAGCTCACGCCACACGTTAATTAATTCCTCTTCATTGGGACCACTATAGGCAAGATCCGAAAGCGTTATATCAATCGGTGCATCTGTAAAAATGGTCGCTAGCTTTTTACTCATTAGTGCCTGTTCTTCATTGGCAACTAATTTTTCTTTCATTTTAGAAGCTTTTACCGTTTCCATTGCCGCATAAAGCGACTCCACTGAACCATGCTCTTTTAGCAATTTAACGGCTGTTTTTTCACCGACACCCGGTACGCCCGGGATATTATCTGAAGAATCCCCCATTAAACCTTTCATATCAATAATTTGCTGAGGGGTTAAGCCGTATTTTTCTGCAATAAAGGCTGGTGTATTTTTTTCAATTTCAGTAATACCTTTTTTAGTAATATATACCGTTACTTGCTCAGTCGCGAGCTGCGTTAAGTCACGATCTCCCGATACGACGATGACGTCCATATCCTGTGATGAAGCTTCCTTCGCAAGTGTCCCTATAATATCGTCCGCTTCGTATAATTCAAGCTCATATCGCTTAATACCATAAGCATCAATAAGCTTACGTATATAAGGAAATTGCTCAGATAATTCCGGCGGAGTCTTTTGTCGACCACCTTTATATTCCGTAAATGTCTCATGACGGAAGGTTGTCTTACCTGCATCAAAGGCAACCAAAATTTTCGTTGGTTGCTCTTCCTCTAAAATTCTTTGTAGCATTGTTGTAAAGCCATACACTGCATTCGTATGAATTCCACTATCATTCGTCAATAATGGCAACGCAAAAAACGCGCGATATGCTAAACTATTGCCATCCAATAATAGCAATTTTTCCTTTGTCATGATTTTATCCTCCTGCGTTATCGTCTTCTTAATTGTAAAACGAAAACGTATGTTTGAAAATGCCTCTTCCTTTTACTTTATCGAGAAAACATGTATTTTACCAATCATAACGTTGAAAATCGCCAAATTTTCTAATCCATAATCTAACTTAGGATTGACTACAACAAAAAAAGCCAATCACTCATTGTAATTGACTTTCTGATGTTATTTACTAGCTTTACTTGTTTTTTCTTTACGATAGAAAATTTCTTCATATATGACTGTCAAAATAAAGGCATTCATAAAGGCAAATACCAAAAATAACGGCATACCACCAAGCTGTGGATGTGTAAGCTCTGTATTAAACACCATTACAGTGCCAATCTGCGCTAAGAAGATAATGAAGCCAATCCCAACTTGCCATATAGGACGTTTCACTTTGCGTTTTTCGTACAAAAATATTTTTTTAAATATTTTTCTTACATCCTCAGCAATGACTAAACCTAATAAAAACAAAATGACAAAAAATACTGGTATATGATAAACACTTTTTGTGATCCATGCAAAATCTGATAGACGGAAGAAAAGTGTAAATAACGATGCAATACTACAGGCTATCCCTAAATTTTGGAGCCCCTTGCTAATTTGCAACTTCACAACTATTACCCCCATTTTTTATTTCTCGAACAATATCATTCTATCAGATAAATATCATAAACGGAACACAAAATTATAAATTTCTATCATTTTCATAACATACCATCGATAATTGAAATATTTTCACGAAATGTATAATCCGAAATTCCCAATCCAGACCATAAAGTTCTATCAGCATAACGTGAGGTTGATTTCCGTTCCGACTGGGCGCTTTCCTGGGGGGCGTCCGATGAGCCGCTTCGCTTCGCTGCAGGGTCTCATCTGTGACGCTGATCCCCAAGGAGTCGCCCAGTCTCCACTACAATCAACTTATATTAATATTGCCATTAACCAGTTTATAAAAATATCATACAAAATGCATTGCTAGTTTCATGTATAGTCTAAAAAAGCCGTCTCAAAAAATTTGAGACGACTTCATATAATTATCCCTGCAAGAATAATAGTATTACTTAATATAGCCAGATAATATTTTCGCATATGGTGAAGTGGATGGTAAAATAATGACCGTATCTTCACCAACAGTTTTCTTATATGACTCTAATGTACGGTACAATGAATAGAATTCAGGGTCTTGAGAGAACGATTTATTGTAAATCTTCGCTGCTTCTGCTTCACCTTCCGCTTGAATCAATGCTGCATCCTTTTTAGCTGTAGCTAGCATTTCTTGAACTTGTTTATCTGTTTGAGCTTCAATACGGCGTTTCTCCGCATCACCTTCTGATAGGTATTTTTGCGACATGGATTCACGATCTGAAATCATATTTGTAAACACGGATTGCTCATTTACAGATGGCAAGTCGATACGACGAATACGAACATCTATTACTTCGATTCCATACTTATCATTTGAAAGCAACTCATTAACACGTGCAGTTACCTGATCATTGATACTCCCACGTGAAGAATTTTCATCATTTATAATCTCCTTATATTCAATTCGACCAAGCTCTGAACGAATAACTGAATAAATAAATTCTTCCATACGTGATTCAACTTTTTCTATTGTTCCGGCATTTGAAATTAATTGCTTTGGATCTGTTATATGCCAAACTGCATAATTATCAATAATAATTCGTTTTTTATCCTTTGTATTAATTTCTTCCTCAGAAACTTCATACGTCATTTGGTTTTTTGGTAGCTTCGTGACACTTTGAATAAATGGAACTTTAATTTTCAAGCCTGGCTCACTTTGAAATTTCACTACTTCTCCAAACTGTCTAACAACTGCATATTCGGACTCTTTAACGATATACACATTAGCAAACAATATAATAGCGATAGCAAAAATGGCTGTTAATGTAGCAACAAGAGAAATGTATTTTTTGGGATTCATCGGGCTTTTTTTCGACATTTTGACTACATTATCCCCTGCATCCCCTTCTTTTGAAGCAGTATTTTTGGATTTACCCGATAAAAAATTGAGGAATTTTTCAAGATCCTTATTTTTTTGATCCATTAGTTACCGCTCCCTTCTTTTTTCTCTTTTGGTGTTTCCTGTTTAACAGGTTCTTCCTGTGCAGCAGGTGTCTCCTGTTTAGTAGGTTGCAATGCTTGAAGAGGCAAGTATTTCATTGTACTACCATCATCATTCATAATATAAATTTGTGCTTTAGGTAATACATTTTCAAGTGTTTCCAAAATTAAACGTTCGCGAGTAATTTGTTGATTGCCCTTATATTGCTCAAACATTTTATTAAAGACAGCTACATCCCCTTGAGCTTGTTCTATACGCGCTGTTTTTTCACCTTGAGCCTTCGAGATAATGGCGTCTTTTTCACCTTCAGCTTCATTAATTCGCTGATTGTTATATTTTTTAGCTTGATTAATTTTTGTATTTTTCATTTCACGTGCGTCAGTAACTGCTGTAAAGGCCGCTCGCACATCGGGATTTGGTAATTCAACATCCTGTAATTTTACTCCTAAAACACTTATACCAATATCGTATTTTTCAATAAGAGAAACGAGTAAATCACGTGACTTTGCTTCTATGTCCGCTTTTCCCTCTGTTAACGCAGCGTCGATTTTTGAACTCCCAATAATTGATCGAATCGCACTCGACGTAGCGCTATGTAATATTTTTTCTGGATCTTGTGAGCTGAATAAATACTTTTTCGGTTCTGTAATTTTCCATTGAACTACAAGGTCTGTTAAAACAATATGCTCATCCCCTGTAATCATTTTCGTTTCAGCATCATAAGCTTCCAATTCCCCATCTTTATTTTGCTTATAGCCAAACTGTAAACTAAATGTTTCCTTCGATAAAACCTCAACCGATTGTACAGGCCAAGGTAATTTAAAATGTAAACCTGGTTCTGTTACTGTATTATCGGCACGACCGAACGTAATAACAACGGCTTGTTCTGATTCATCTACCGTGTACCATGATGTAAATACCGAAATAAGTGCAACAATGCCGAAAATGCCAAGTCCCACCATCATTAGTGACCTTTTCACACTCATGTCTAATCCTCCCTTAAAGCTTAGTACTAATGTATACGGGGCACCTCTTAAAAAGTTTCAAAATATTTTAATAAACCCTTTTTTATTTTAGGCAGTTTGACATAAGGAGGTTCCTGCGCTTGCCTCCCATCTAAAATGATACTGTGCAAATAAATAGAACATAAAAAAATCCTGCTACCATTTAAGGCAACAGGATATTGACAACTAGATGTTCAAATGCTGGGAAAAATGTTGTTGATAAAACAATGCTAATTAATGCAGCTACAATCATAGCAAGACTTGCAAACGTACCTTCAAGCTCACCAAATTCAAATGCTTTAGAGGTACCCGTACCATGTGCACCCATGCCTAACAGTAGACCTCTAGAGGATGGTCGATGGAAACGACATACTTTAATTACTAACGGTGCTATTACACTCCCTAAAATACCAGTTACCATAACAAAAACGGCAGTAAGAGTAGGAGAGCCTCCAATCATATTGGAAATGTCCATCGCTATTGGTGTAGTCACTGAGCGTGGAACTATGCTATGCACAAGCTCATTATTTAATCCAACTAGTACAGCAAAGATAAATGATGATGCAATGGCAACAGCTGAACCAACTGCAATACTTAGAATAATTTCAAAAGCATGTTTCTTTAATAGGTTAAAATTTTTATAAATTGGTACCGCAAATGCAACAGTTGCTGGTCCTAGTAAATTTGATAAAATACCGGCCCCTGCAGTATAAGATTTATAGGATGTACCCGTTAGTAGCAAGATGATAATTGCCACTAATGGTGTGATCAGTATAGGCGTTAACCATTCCTTCTGATACTTTTTATAAAACATTTTACTAGTATAAAAAACGGCAATAGTACCTAGTAAACTGACTATAGCTATTAACAAGCTCATGCAGTATCACCTTTCTTTCGTTGCCCAAGCAATTGTGCTGTGAAACCTGTTGCAAACATGACAACTATGGCACTCAATACAATAACAAGCACAGCTTTCACACCTTGCACACCGAATAATGCAGTATAATCGATTACTCCGATAGCAGATGGAATGAAAAATAGTAATAATTCACTAAGTAATAAACCTGCACCTAGCTCAATCCATTCAAGCTTAATAATATGAAACTGCAAAAGTAAAAACAATAAGACTAGTCCAATTATGCTCCCTGGAATCGGCAAGTGAAGTAGACGTGCAATACTATTCCCAACAAATAAAATGACATAAAGATAGCCGATTTGCACGATACTTTTGACGATTTTCATGGTCATCCTTCTTTCAATTTTTTATCCCACTTTAACGGTAGCGCTGACCGTATAAGCCTGATATTGGTTCAACTAACAAGTATCACTGATTGTTAGTTCATAATGTTGAGGTGTTAGTGCAATTTAGATGCGTATTAAAGTGTTGCTCGCCGGCAAAACGAGGGGTTGATTTCCGTTCCAACTGGGCGCTTTCCTGGGGGCGTCGGGGCAACAGATGTTTTTTGCGCGAAAGCGTAGTGTTAACGCAGCGGCAGCAGCACGATGTTGGTCACGAAGGCGTTATCACAGGACGTGATGCTTTTAGCCTTCGTTCCCCTCTCGCTTCACTCGCGTTGCTCGCTCCAGGGTCTCATCTGTGACGCTGATCCCCAAGGAGTCGCCCTCCACTCCAATCAACCACTTCTCTTAGCATGTATCTTCTGGTGCGTCATCTTTACGGTAATAGAATGAAGTTAACAGATCAGGTCTCAACACTATGAACTAACAATCAATACATTTCTAATTCGTTGAATATTATGCTACTATACTTTACACCTATTTGCGTTACGTGTAAAACAGAAAAAGAATCTATCACCAAAAAAATTTGGCAATAGATTCTTATTATTTACGATTACTAATCAACACAATTAAAAAATCTTATTTTTACAAGCCTTCACAATTTTATAGGGGGGTTTCTACTAAAAAGTATAAGACCCCATTGTGAATCTAAAATGATGCTATTGTAAAGAATTTGTTAATTTTTCGGAATCATAACAATCATTTTTGTCCCGACGCCAACTTCACTTTCTACCTGAATGCGACCATGATGTGCCTCTACTAAGTGCTTCACAATAGCAAGACCTAAACCTGTTCCACCCGAGTTCCGGCTTCGCGCACGATCCACACGGTAAAATCGTTCAAAGACACGGGCAATTTCATGCTTTTCAATTCCTATACCTTGATCTTCGATTTCGAGAATGCCGTATGTTTCATTTTCCTTTAATCGAATCGTAACGATTGTATTTTCTGGAGAGTACGTAATGGCATTGGTAATTAAATTAGTGACAATTTGAATGATACGATTCGCATCCCCCATAACCTGAACATCACGTTCAATATCAACATGAAAGCTCATATTTTTCTCATCCAAACGGGGTCCTGTCAGCTCTGCTCCACGTATAAGTACATCTTGCAATCCCATCGGCATAATATTAACGGTAAAACCATGCTGTTCAATTTTCGATAATTCCAGTAAATCCTGAATAAGCATCTGTAGACGGTTACTTTCCTTATAAATGATCTCTAAAAAAGAGAGGAGCATTTTTTCATCCTTATACGCTCCATCTAGTAAAGTTTCCGAAAAGCCTTTAATAGATGTAATAGGTGTACGCAATTCATGGGATACATTTGCTACAAAGTCCTTACGAATCTGCTCTAAACGAACAAGCTCCGTAATATCATGCATAACAATAACGACACCCAGCCATCGACCATGATCACCAATAACAGGCGCTCCATACACTTCCTTATTATAAAGCTCCTGTTGGACTTCCATTTTAATTTGTTGTCGATAAGGCATTTCTGTTAAAAACACATGGTCGATAAATTGCTCTAGTGATTTAGGCAAGCCAATTGTACGAAAAACTTTCCCTTGTACATCGTCAATTTGCATACCGAAACGCTCTAAAAATACACGGTTCACGATCGATATATTCCCCTCACGTCCAATCATCATGAGGGAGCTTCCCATATTTTCAATTAACGTTTTAAGCCTTTCCTCTTCTACCTCTCGAATCGTCGTAATGTCCTGTAAGTTACGTGCTAAAATATTGATGGAATGGCTTAGTGGCATCATGCGTTCATGCTCGTTTTCGTGTGCACGGGCACGGTAATTCCCCTTCGCCAGCTCAAGTGCTGTATCCGTCACGTTATCAATAGGCGCCGTGAAATTCCGAATCATATAGCGACTTACAACTGCCATTAAAATAAACACTATTATAAAAAGGATCGCTAGCACTACATAAAGTCGCCCACTAACATTTGATATTAGAAAATCTGTTGCCTCTAGGTTTTGAGCCGTATACAGTGCCTCTTTATCTTCATTTGATAGTTCAATTTTTCGTTCATCTAATACTTGGTTGACTGATTCTTGCATTTGTAAACTTGCCTGCTCATTGTACTGTTCTATATAAACAGGAAAAAGCTGACCTATAACAATCATTAGGACAGCTAATATCGATCCAAGCAATAGCATGAATGTCAAGAATAAGCGGTTGCTCATTGATTTCATGTCGTCTTCGGCTCCTCGAATTTATAGCCAAGTCCACGAATTGTCTTGATGAACAACGGCTTACGGCTATTTTCTTCGATTTTATCACGAAGGTGGCTAATGTGCACATCCACAATTCGAGTATCACCAGCAAAGTCATACTTCCATACAGCACTTAAGAGCTGATCACGTGTTAAAACACGATTTTTATTTTCAAGTAAATAAATGAGTAACTCAAATTCCTTTGGTGTAAATTCCAGTGCCTCCCCCTGTAAAAATACTTCAAAACGCTCTGGAAAAACACGTAATTGTCCAAATTCATACATTTTCTCTTGTGGCCCATTCTTTTCTTCCGCTACTACATTTTGTGTAAAACGTCTTAAAACAGCCTTTACCCGTGCCAACACTTCACGCGGACTAAAGGGCTTCGTCATATAATCATCTGCTCCTAGCTCTAGTCCAAGTACTTTATCGAACTCGTCATCCTTTGCCGTTAGCATAATAATAGGTGTATTCATACGTTGCTGACGAATTTGTTTACAAACCTCCATACCATCAAGTCTTGGAAGCATCAAATCCAATAAAACTAAATCTGGCTGTAAGTCAATAGCCTTATCAAGACCCTCTTGACCATCTGCTGCTGTTTCTACAACATATCCAGCCTGCTCTAAATTATATTTTAATAATGTCGCGATAGAAAATTCATCTTCTACAACTAAAATCGTTTTTGTCATGTGTAAAGCCTCCGTTAGTGATTTGAAACCCCCATTTCAAATCTCAAGACGTCTATAAAACAAGTGGTGGTGTTACCAGTAAAGTACCCTCAATCACAAGCCGTTTTTGCTCATTATAAGAGTGTACCGATACAGTAATTGTATTTTGTAATTTATTTACTTCTGTTACTTCTAAAAGAGTATCGAATAATTCATAATGATAGAGCGGTTCTAAATACTTTATATGTTGCTCAATAATTCGTGCACCTGGTCCAGGAATATACTTTGACACAGCTGAAGTAATAATGCCATTCAGCATGATCGTTGGTACGATTGGCTTTTGAAAAGGTGTCATCGCAGCATATTCATGTTGAATATAAAGCGGATTACTATCATTCGTAAGTCCTAAATAAAGCAATAAATCCTTATCTTCAATCTTTTCGGTAATATGAATCTTCTCGCCAACTGTAATTTCATCAATAGTGAGACCAAGCTTACTGTTTTTTTGAAGCAAAAATACGCCAACCCCTTTTCTATCATATACCTTCATAGTATCAATTTTATTCCAAAAGTACAACGAAAAGCCGAATACCCATTTTTCAAAGTTCATACCATAACATGTGGCTGATTTCCGTTTCGACTGGGAGCTTTGTGCTGTCCCTTCGATTTCGCACAGAAAACATCCGCTTCGCTTCAGAATCAATACAGCGATATTACCATAAGTATGGAAAAATCGAAAAGATGTTCAAAAAGGAAAACCTTTTTGAACATCTTTTCTTTATTGCAACGGAATATTCAGTTCAATATTTTTCCCAATAGGATTGAAGTAATAGTTTAGATATATTTTTGCTTTGCCATCATAATTTTCAAAGTTCTCCGTCGCATATAGGTACTGGTCATCATCTGAGTACGAGCCACCTGTAAATTCTAACGGCGTGCCATCTGCTTTTACAGCACTATTTAGAAACGAATGTCGACTTCTATCATCCCATTTCTTTGCAGCAACTGATACACCTTGCTGCGTTACAGAAATATCCCAATCCAAATAATCGGGCTTCATGAGTACTTCTTTTGTGCCAAAATCAACTTCGATAAAATCCTCGCCCTTTGGAACGGCATGAACAGCTCCAATTAATATTTTGAGTGCATCTAAATCATGGAAATAGTTACTTTGTAAATTTAGTGTGAATTTACCTTCACGAATATTTTTGCCTATAAACATGCCATTTTTAACGACTTCTTCTCTGCGCTCCCCATTTTCCATCTCGACCGCAATATTTTCAAGCGATAAAATTTGCATCGTATTCGCTTCATCTAATTCAAAATCGATAGCCATTCTTAATGGAGAACGGCGAATTTTTGTAATCGTAAATTTTTGACCATCGACATTTACAGTACGATTCGCAGTAAAAGTTTTCTCCTTAGCGATTTCATGTTTTAGTGAAAACGGTATCGAAATTTCAATGTTCCCCTTATCTTTTTCATAAAAATGAAAAACCGCTTTAAAATCCTTTGATGTATAAGCGAAAGGCTCTGAAAAACTATAATCTACTGAAGAAGAGATGCGTGTTTGATTTAATTGATGATTTGTAAATGAGCCCCCTTCAATTTCTTCGTCCCCTTGGAACAATTGAACTCCTTCCAAATAAAATTCCGACTTATCAAATGAGGCATCTGCGTCATAGTAAAGTACTAATCCCGAATTATCCGCAATCACGCCTTGCAATGTAAGTGATAGGCCATTTTTAGACTGCGTCACATTGATTTCTTCATAGTAGTCATTGTCCACAATATCTTTTATCCCTTTATCTCGTACAACCGCAGATACAATTGCTTGAAAGCCAGGAATTTTTGCAACATGACTAGCAATCGTAGGAGAAACACGAATTGAAAATAAAAGACCTAAGCAAAACAAAAAGGCTATTGCAACCGGAACAATGCGCTTCTTTGCTCTTTTTTCTCGTTGAACTTTACGAAACATATCCATCCGTACTTGTTGAAGTTTCTCCTTTGGAACGTCAATCGGTAGTTTACTCATAGCCAGTCCTCCCTTTCTCCAGCGAAGTTTCTAAGCTTCTTTAGTATGTAATGAAGCTTAGACTTTACAGTACCCTCAGGAATTTGATTTAGCTCGGCAATTTCTTTGTTTTTTAATTGCTGAAAATATTTCATATAAACGAGTTGCTGCTCCGATAAGGATAAGTGGTCCAATAACCGCTCCATGTCAGAGTAGATGACCCATTCGACTTGATGATGTTCTTTAAGTGAAACGGTTGGTTGCCGTTTTCGTAAATGGTCTTTACAACAATTGATCAAGACGCGCACGAGCCATGTTCTGGCATATTCGTGCTGTTTAACGGTATGCATTTTTTTCAGTGCTTTATAAACCAGATCTTGCATCACGTCTAAAGCGTCTTGCTCATTTTTCAGATATGTAAAAGCCATGCGATATAAAATATCTTCATCCATTTCAATAAGTGAAAGTATCGCTTGATGATCCCCACGAATAGCACGCTGCACGATTTCACATTCCATCCTTTTCGCCTCCTTCCTCCATTAGACGGAGCGATGCTTCATTTCGTTCAAAAATATTAAAATTATTCAGGGAATTCTATGCAATTGCCTTTTTAACTAAACTGCAGTTAAACAAGAACCCGTTCCGCAACTCTTCAGTTTTAGCGCCATCTAAATTAAAAGAAACCACCTCATATGAAATGGTTACCTCTTTTTAGCTATTCAACTAAGTACATCGTTTGTTTAAGTGTTTATCAATAATCTATTACTCGGGTTATTTATATAAGTTTTAGAGCGATAATCTTAGGCAAAAGCATCGCATCTTTTTTATAAAAGCGTGATTTTATTTCAGCATATAGAGTGCAAGAAGCTAATGTTCTTCGTTTTCTAGAAACATAAAACCACCGTCAATAAGAACCTGTAAATACTCATCAAAGCTGTCTGCAATTACTTGATATTGATCAGGGTCATGCAAAAAGCGAATTATTTGACCACATACCCCTTCATTAGAAGGGTTAAAATCAATATAGAGTCTCGATGATCCACCATTGTTCATACAATCTGAAAAATGGATATACATCCCTGGGAGAAGTCCCTCCGGATTTATTTTAGAGTCAACAGCCTCTTCGTCATCGTCGTATTCTAAAAGATAGGAGATGTCTTCTTCTTCTTTTGAACTCTCGAGCATCTGCTGTATAGATAGCAAATAATAAGGATATTTACCTTCCTCAACATCTGACCCTAAAATACAAACCGCAATTTTGCTTTCTCCATATTTTCGCCAATATGTACCATCGATATTTTCAAGTAGACAGATTAGTGATTCTGGACAATTTGGATATTCTGACTTTAGCTTATCAATATCCCTTTTTGCAGCACCACAAGCTGTATTTAGTTCCTCGAGCTCATCTGTTGATAATGCGGCTCTCAATCCGTTTAAAAATTGATTTACCAAATCCATTATTTCATCCTCCAAAAGAATAAAATATAAAAATTTATTAGTTAGGTTGCTATATACGTCTTTTCTCGAAAGCCTTATTGCATCTCTTTGTTCAATCAATGTAATCATTGACAGGATAATTTTAGCATACTTCTAAAATATGTCCGCACATTTTTACTCTACTATTTGAAGGAATTGAAAATTCTATATAAAGCTATTCTGCTCCATTAATTGAAGAAGAATTAGCTTCGTAACTCTTAGCAATGAGCCTTATTAATAAAACCCTAGATACTACCCATCTCCATTTTCTGGCACCACTTAACTAAGAACATCTTTTTTTGGCGCACTGTTCTACCTGTTTTTCGATATCTTCATACTAAAAAAATCGAGTAGGAATGAATCCTACTCGATTTCATAAACTTTTATTAAGCTAAAACTTTCATAACGTTGCGGACAGCCTCTGCCGATTTATCTAAAGCTGCTTTTTCATTGTCTGTTAACGCAAGTTCAAAGATTTTTTCTACACCATTTGCACCTAGTAACGTCGGAACGCCTAGATATAAATCATTGTAGCCATATTCGCCTTCTAAGTATGCAATAGATGGAAGTATACGTTTTTGGTCTTTAATGATAGCTTCTGCCATTTCAACAAGTGCCGCTGAAGGAGCATAATAGGCTGAACCATTACCAAGGAGGTTAACGATTTCAGCGCCACCTTTACGTGTACGGTCAACAATCTCTTCAAGACGATCTGCTGGGATTAATGATTCTAATGGAATACCACCTGCGAACGAGTAGCGAGTAAGTGGCACCATTGTATCACCATGACCACCTAATACAAAACCTGTGATATCTTTTACTGAGATATTAAGTTCTTCAGCTACAAATGCACAGAAACGAGCTGTATCAAGTACACCTGATTGACCAATTACGCGGTTTTTAGGGAAACCAGTTTCTTTGAATACTGTGTAAGTCATTGCATCAACTGGGTTAGTAAGAACGAGTATTGTTGCATTTGGTGAGTACTTAGCAATTTCTTTAGAAACAGCTTTCATCACATTTTGGTTAATTTGAACAAGATCGTCACGGCTCATACCTGGTTTACGCGCAACACCAGCAGTGATAATTACTACATCAGAATCTGCAGTATCTGCATAATTAGAAGTACCTTTAACATAAGAATCATAGCCTTGCACTGGTGCAGCTTCCCACATATCTAGAGCTTTACCTTTTGTTGGGTTTTCAGCTTGAGGAATATCCACTAACACTACATCACCAAGTTCTTTTTGAGCTGCTAAAAATGCTGCAGTAGCGCCAGTAAAACCGCTACCGATTACTGAGATTTTTTTTCGTTTCAGAGACATTCGAATACACTCCTTTAAAATTAGGTTATTGATAATCAATTATGCCTCGACATAATTACGTCATGAATCAGCACAAAGCCGATTAGTGACATCCGCCAGAGGCTTAAATTCTTTCAGTGGTTGTTCAAACACTGAAAGAATTTAAAAAAGGGAGGAGAATAAATTCTCCTCCCTCGATTAAACAAGTTCATCGTAAATATTTTATTAAGCTAAGGTCAATAGAAATTTACATTTCCCTAATTATATCGGCAGAATATACTTCCGCTTTAGCTATAATTTCTATTTAGAATAGAAAATTATAGGTTTTTGATTAATTCATTAGCGAATTCTGAACATTTTACTTCTGTAGCGCCGTCCATTAAACGAGCGAAGTCATAAGTTACAACTTTAGAAGAAATTGTTTTCTCTACAGATTTAGTAACCATGTCAGCTGCTTCTTGCCATCCTAAGTGTTCAAGCATTAATACACCTGAAAGTAATACTGAAGATGGGTTTACTTTATCTTGACCAGCATATTTTGGAGCTGTACCGTGAGTAGCTTCGAAGATCGCGTGTCCAGTTACATAGTTAATGTTTGCGCCTGGAGCGATACCGATACCACCAACTTGAGCAGCTAATGCATCAGAGATATAGTCACCGTTTAAGTTCATTGTAGCAACTACGTCGAACTCATTTGGACGAGTTAAGATTTGTTGTAAGAAGATATCAGCGATAGAATCTTTAACTAAGATTTTACCAGCTGCTAAAGCGTCAGCTTGTGCTTTATTCGCTGCTTCTTCACCTTGTTCAGCTTTAATAGCATCATATTGGTTCCAAGTGAATGTTTGATCAGCAAATTCTTTTTCAGCTAATTCATAACCCCATTTTTTGAATCCACCTTCAGTGAATTTCATGATGTTACCTTTGTGTACTAAAGTAACAGATGGACGTTTATGATTAATAGCATATTCGATAGCAGAACGTACTAAACGCTCAGTACCTTCTTTAGATACAGGTTTTACACCGATACCAGAAGTTTCTGGGAAGCGGATTTTGTTTACACCAAATTCAGTTTGTAGGAAGTTGATGATTTTTTGTGCTTGTTCAGAGCCAGATTCGAATTCAATACCAGCATAGATGTCTTCTGTGTTTTCGCGGAAGATAACCATATCAACGTCTTCTGGACGTTTAACTGGAGAAGGTACTCCATCAAAGTGACGTACTGGACGTAAGCATACATATAGGTCAAGTTGTTGACGTAATGCTACGTTTAGAGAGCGGATACCACCACCGATTGGAGTAGTAAGAGGACCTTTGATTGCGATTAGGTATTCGTTAATTTTGTCTAAAGTTTCTTGTGGTAACCATTCACCAGTTTGGTTGAATGCTTTTTCACCAGCTAAAACTTCTAACCATTCGATTTTCTTTTCACCGTTGTAAGCTTTTTCAACTGCTGCGTCGATTACGCGTGATGCTGCAGCCCAAATATCTGGACCAATTCCGTCACCTTCGATGAATGGAATTACTGGATTGTTTGGTACATTAAGTACGCCATTTTCAACTACAATTTTGTTTGACATTGATGTTGCCTCCTAAATTCATAATCATAGGACTGTGTCATTAGTAACACAGTCCCAAATATTCTAGCATATTTTCCGAATTAGCGCTCGCTGATTGGAACATATTTTTGCATGCCTGGTCCAACATACTCTGCACGTGGACGGATTAGGCGGTTGTTAGCATATTGCTCTAGAATATGAGCTACCCAACCAGAAGTACGAGATACTGCGAAAATTGGTGTGAATAGGTCATGATCAATACCTAAAGAATCATACACTGACGCAGAGAAGAAGTCTACGTTTGCAGGTAATTTCTTTTGTTCTACGATCATGTCATGGATTTTAACTGACATTTCATAAAGCTCTGGTTTACCAGTTAACTCAGTTAATTTTTGTGACATTACACGTAAGTGTGGTGCACGTGGGTCGCCTTTGCGGTATACGCGGTGACCGAAGCCCATGATTTTTTCTTTGTTGTCTAATTTATTTTGAATATAAGATTCAACGTTTTCAAGTGAGCCGATTTCAGTTAACATTTTCATAACTTGCTCATTTGCACCACCATGAAGTGGTCCTTTTAATGCACCGATAGCTGCAGTTACACCAGAATAAACATCTGATAATGTAGCTACACATACACGTGCTGTGAATGTAGATGCATTTAATTCGTGGTCAGCATGTAATACTAACGCTTTGTCGAATGCTTCAACTTCGATTGCTGCTGGTTCTTCACCTTTAAGCATGTATAAGAAGTTTGCTGCATATCCTAATTCTGGTTTTGGCGCAACTGGCTCTAAACCTTTACGAACACGCGCAAATGCAGTAACTACTGTAGCAATTTTCGCTTGTAAACGGATTGCTTTACGGTAGTTAGCTTCTGTATCCATAACATCCGCCTCTTCATCGAATACACCAAGTAAAGATACTGCAGTACGTAGTGCAGCCATTGGATGTACAGTTGAAAGTGGGTATGTTTTGAATTGGTCTACAATTGCTTGCGGAATAGTCATGTTGTCTGCTAATTGTTGTTTTAATTCAGCTAGCTCGTCCGCTTTTGGTAAACGAGTATGCCATAATAAATAAATTACCTCTTCAAATGACGCGTTCTCTGCTAAATCATCAATGTTGTAACCAACATATGTAAGTGTGTCATCGATAATTGAACTGATTTTAGATTCCGCTGCTACGATACCTTCTAAACCTTTAGTTGCTGACATAAATTATCGCTCCCTCATAATATATTTTTTAGTTGTAAATGCGTCACATTTACGTTTTTTGCTCATATGAACCATTAAGTAAATCGCTTACATTGCTATTATAATCATTTTTGACAGCTTTGTGAATGAAAATCCTCCGAATAAAGAAAAAGGCGCACTAGCGATTAGAAATACGCTTCAAAGAGATTCTTTCGCACATTTTGACATTGAATTATCATTTGAAACGGGGTGAATTTGTAAAAATGAGGAATATCAAGTATTTTTCATACGAAAGAACTATCAGTATTTTACTTTTTGTATTCTACTTGGTAATACTGTGGTTCGTATTACCTGTATCACTTGCGATTTTTTTGTCTTTTTCTACTTATCCTATCATAAAATTCCTTCACTCTTATTGTAGGATTGCCTATTGGCTTGCAGCAATTATTGTGGAAGCACTAATACTAGCTTGTATTTTACTTCTTGTTGTCATATCTATAAACAGTATTATTCTTGTCTTCCCTGAAATCAGAGATACGCTACAAAATTTTCCACTTTTCAATGAATATGAATCAATGTTCATCCAAGTGTTAAAGGAAAAATCACTTTCTATTTTTGATTCCATCTTTTTATACACAGCGAATATATTCCAACTAATGATGAAGCATGTAATTGAAGTATTTATATTCCTTGTCGCTTACTATTTCGCCCTGTTGGAAACTCGAAAATCCCGATATTGGTTTTTTCAATATGTGCCAAAAAAGTTCCGCAATGAGTGGCAAAAGCATTTTTCTAAAATTATGCAGCTATTTCATTACTTTTTGTACGTGGAGTTTCAGCTATTCACGATTACACTGCTTATTCTTTGTGCAGGATTTATGATTCTCCATTTTGAACAAGCCATCATTAAAGCATTTATAGTTGCATTTGCAGATGTACTTCCGTTCTTTGGGATTGGCGTATTTCTTGTACCTATGAGCATTTATTTTTATTTAAAAGGCAATACCTTTTTATGTGTTGCTCTTTTACTTTTGTATCTCTTCGTTCAATTAACAAGGCAGCTAGCTGAATCCATGCTTTGGTCAAATACATTACAATTACGTACATTCCACACTTTTTTCATCAGTGCTGCCTCTATTTTATTATTTGGTTTTTACGGCATTTTACTGAGCCCTATATTTTTATTTTTGGCAGTTAAACTAAAGGATAATGCTATTTTTGAACGATAATAAATTGACCTTTTTTCATTTTTTTCCGCATCCAATAATAGAAGATAGGCTGGAACATTTTGCGAGAAAAAGGCATGAGTAGTAATAAGCCAACAAGATCTGTTATAAAACCTGGTAATGCTAGAAGTACACCACCACTGAAATTTAAAACTGTATCAACTAATGCCGGACCTGGTGCTTCTCCGCGTGCTATCGTATTTTTTACCTTTTGTATAGAATTCATACCTTTATTTTTCACAACATAAATACCAATTATACTCGTAGCGACTAAAAGCAATAATGTATTTAGAACACCAATATTTTGACCAATTACTATTAATAACGCCAATTCGGCTAATGCATAGACAATGAAACCAAGAAAAACTTTTCTCATATTTTTCTCCTTTCTAGCTATAAAACGCTATACCTTTTATACGTTATTATAGCCCATTAAGTTTCATTAAAAAAATAATGACTCGTATTTAAGAGATGACGACGCTATTATTTTTATATTAAATTGTATAAACATTGTTTAAACTAGGCAAAATCAGCTCGTCACCATAACGTGGGGTTGATTTCCGTTCCGGCTGGGCGCTTTGTTGTTGCTGTCGCTTCGCTTTCGCACAGATAAAACATTTGTTGCTGTCGCTTCGCTTTCGCACAGATAAAACATTTGTTGCTGTCGCTTCGCTTTCACGCAGGATGTGATGCTCTTAGCCTTCGTTCCCCTATCGCTAATCCTCAAGGAGTCGCCCAGTCTCCATTCCAATCAACTCTTACACACGACATATTTTTAACAAAATGTCATTCCTAGATTAAAAAAACATAAAATGCTATTTACTTCTATAAGATAAGCTCTAGTGCAACTATAATGCACTAGAGCTTTTTGTTATAGATTAAAGAACACTTGCATGCCCTTTGTAAATAACGCCTGTTTCAGCATCCATTGTAATTTCTTGGCCGTGGCGAATCAATGTAGTGGCTTCTTTTACTCCGACGATAACAGGGATTCCAAGGCTTAGTCCTACAACTGCAGCATGACTTGTTAGACCGCCCTCCTCTGTAATAAGACCAATACAATTTTCAAGTGCTGGCATCATATCACGATCAGAGCCAACCGTTACTAAAATGCATCCGTCTGTATCATACGCAAGTGCCTCAGCTGCATTTTTTGCAACAACTGTTTTACCTACTACTGAAGCTTTACCGATTCCTTGACCGCGAGCTAGTAAATCTCCGATAATGTGTACCTTCATTAAGTTTGTAGTACCTGCTTCACCTACTGGTACACCTGCTGTAATGACAACTGCGTCACCGTGCGTAACAAAGCCATGCTTTAAGCTTTCATCAACAGCTAGTTCTAAAATTTCATCTGTTGTCGTAACTCGTTGACAAACAACTGGGTACACACCCCAAACTAGTGTTAACGCGTGAGCTGTATTGGGAGAACCTGTAACAGCGACAATTTGTACACCAGGGCGATATTTCGCAATCATTCTAGCTGTATTACCACTTTCTGTCGGTGCTAGTACTGCCTTTACACCTAAGTTAATCGAAGTGTATGCTACTGCCTGAGAAATCGCCTCCGTCATATTTGCCTCTTTTTCACGACTACGTGTAGAAACGATGGCCTTATAATCTAATGAATTTTCTGTACGCTGTGCGATTTTATTCATAGTTTGTACTGATTCTACTGGGTAAAGTCCTGCTGCCGTTTCACCAGACAACATAATTGCATCAGTACCATCGATAATTGCGTTTGCTACGTCACTAGCCTCTGCACGTGTTGGACGTGGGTTACGCTGCATCGAATCTAACATTTGTGTAGCCGTAATAACTGGTTTACCTACTTGATTGCATTTTAAAATTAATTTCTTTTGTACAAGCGGTACTTCTTCTGCAGGGATTTCTACACCTAGGTCACCACGCGCTACCATTAATCCATCTGAAACTAAGATGATTTCATCGATATTATCGACACCCTCTTGGTTTTCGATTTTCGGGATAATTTGAATGTGGTTACCGCCATTTTGTTCAAGTAATTCTCGAATTTCTAGTACATCCTTTGCTCGACGAACGAACGAGGCTGCAATAAAATCAACACCTTGTTTAATACCGAATAAAATGTCCTGTGCATCTTTTTCTGTAATTCCAGGAAGCTGTACAGAAACGCCCGGCACGTTAACACCCTTTTTATTTTTTAAGACACCTGCATTTTCAACAATCGTATGAATAAGTCCTTTTTCCATATCTTTTGCTAATACGCGTAATTGAATAAGTCCATCATCTAATAAAATAATAGAGTTTTGCTCAACGTCCTCAATTAAACGATCGTACGTTACAGAGAAGCTTGACTCAGTTCCTTCAACTTCAGTCATTGAAATATCAATTACTTGCCCTGCTGCTAAATGCAATTCTCCGTTTTTCATATTGTGCGTACGAATTTCTGGACCTTTTGTGTCGAGTAAAATCCCAACTGGTTTCCCTAATCTTTGTGCTACTTCGCGAATTAAATTAATACGTACTGCGTGCTCCTCATGAGAACCATGGGAAAAGTTTAAGCGGGCAACATTCATACCTGCTTCAATTAGTTTCTCTAAAATTTCTGGTGACTCACTTGCTGGACCAATTGTACATACGATTTTTGTTTTTCTCATTTTCTGCCCACTCCGTTTTTATAACAAATTATATTGATAGTTCTTTCATTAAAGTATATAAGCTTACATCTGCTTCATGATTTTTTTCGAAAGCCTCTGGCATATCATAGTCAATCACTTGATGATTGCGGATACCTACCGCCCTACCAGACTTTCCTTCCATTAGCAGTTCTACTGCATGTGCACCAAATTGACTCGCGAGAACACGGTCACGCGCAGTAGGTGAACCGCCGCGCTGGATATGACCAAGAACTGAAACACGCGTTTCTTTTCCTGTTTTCTCATATAACTGTTTGGCCAATTCGCCACCAGACATGACACCCTCAGCGACAATAATAATGCTATGCTTTTTCCCGCGGGCTGCCCCACGATCTAAGCGTGCCACAATGTCATCCAAATTATAATCTTCTTCAGGAATTAAAACTGTCTCAGCTCCAGCTGCAAGACCTGCCCATAAAGCAATATCCCCTGCATCTCGCCCCATCACCTCAACTATAAAGGAATTTTCATGGGAAGTTGCTGTATCACGGATTTTATCAATTGAATCTACGACCGTATTTAGTGCAGTATCGAATCCTATCGTATATTCGGTTCCTGGGACGTCGTTATCAATTGTTCCTGGGACGCCAACAACAGGAAAGCCTTTTTTCACTAAATCCATAGCTCCACGGTAAGAACCATCACCGCCAATAACGACTAGTCCTTCAATGCCAGCTTCGCGCATATTGTCAATGCCTCGCTGCTGAACATCATCTTCTTTAAATTCAGGACATCTTGCTGAATTTAAATGTGTACCACCACGTTGAATAATGCCACCTACTGAACCTAAATCAAGATTTTCCATATTACCTTTTATTAAGCCATCATAGCCATGCTTTATTCCGACAACATCAATTCCATGATATGCTGCTTTACGAACGACTGCACGAATGGCTGCATTCATTCCTGGCGCATCTCCACCACTTGTTAATACGGCAATTTTTTTCATTGTCGAACCTCCTGCAGATACTATTATTATTCACATTAACATGAAAAAACAAACTATGTAAGGGTTCAGATGCTACAAAAACATAACTTTTACATAAAAAATAAAAAGAATGCGCTTTCACACACTCTTTCTATTCAAAAACATCCGAAATTTAACAATTATTCAATATACTTTCATCAATTCTCATGCTATTTATTCTAAGTTTTTTATTTATTAAAAACACAATATTTAACTATTTACGAGCATATTTACATATCCAAAAACCTAAAATTGTATTTCAGCTTCTGTATATTGTCCAATCTTTCTGAATTTCTCATAACGATCCTCAATTAATTGTTCACCATTTAAAGAACTCAAAGCTTTTAATGTGTCGCTTATACATTCTTTTATATTAAGTGCTTGTTTCGCTACATTACGATGAGCTCCACCTGTTATTTCAGGAATAATTCCATCAATAACGCCAAGTTCTTTTAAGTCAGGTGCTGTTATACGCATTGCTTCTGCCGCTTGCTTTCCTAGGGTACCATCACGCCATAAAATCGATGCAGCCCCTTCTGGTGAGATAACCGAATACGTTGAGTTTTCTAACATAAAGACGCGATTCGCTACACCTAAAGCAATTGCACCACCACTACCGCCTTCTCCAATAACAATAGAAATAACTGGCACTGTTAGGCCCGCCATTTCAACTAGATTTCTGGCAATTGCTTCACTTTGACCACGTTCCTCAGCTGCCTTACCGGGATAAGCTCCTTTCGTATCAATAAAACAAATAATTGGTCGCTTAAATTTCTCCGCCTGCTTCATTAAGCGTAATGCCTTGCGATATCCTTCAGGGTGTGGCATACCAAAATTCCGACGAATATTTTCTTTAGTTGATTTTCCACGTTGATGTCCAACAATTGTTACAGGCTGACCTTCAAAAAGAGCAATTCCTCCAAGAATAGCCGCATCGTCCCCAAACGTACGGTCACCATGTAACTCAATAAAGTTTTCACACATAGCCTCTATATATTGTAATGTCGTTGGTCGCTCTGGATGTCTAGCAACCTGGACACGATCCCACGGCTTCATATTGGCATAAATGGATTGTTCTAACTGTGTTAGACGTGTTTCTAATGTTTCAATTTCGCCTGTCATATCTACATCCGCATCGGCAGCAATCGTTTTTAACTCATCAATTTTTTCACGTAATTGTACTACTGGTTCTTCAAAAGCTAAATTTTTAGACATGTTGCACGCCGCCTTTCGTATGCATTTTTACAAGCACTGCTACTTGGTTTCGTAAATCTTTTCGATGGAAGATTGCATCAAGCTGACCATGCGCTAGTAAGAATTCCGCTGTTTGGAAATCACTTGGCAGTTTTTCTCTTACCGTTTCTTCTATGACACGACGACCAGCAAAACCAATCAATGCTTGTGGTTCAGCAATATTAATATCTCCAACAGAGGCAAAACTTGCAGAAACGCCACCTGTTGTAGGATGCGTCAAAATAGAAATAAACAATAGACCTTCATCACTATGACGTTTTAATGCCACACTTGTTTTTGCCATTTGCATTAATGATAGAATGCCTTCTTGCATTCGCGCACCACCGCTAGCAGTAAAGATAATAAACGGTAAACGTAATTCAGTAGCTTTTTCAACAGCAAGTGTAATTTTCTCACCCACAACTGAGCCCATTGAGCCCATTCGGAAATGTGAATCCATAATTGCTACAACAATTTCTTCCCCATCTAGAGAACCTATCCCAGTCAGTACAGCTTCGCTTAATCCTGTTTTTTGTTGATCCGCTGATATTTTTTCTATATAAGCAGGGAAATTAAGTGGATTACCAGTCTGTAAATGATCATCCATTGAAACAAATGATCCTTCATCTAAAAAATCTGCTACGCGCTCCTGTGCTGTCATTTTGAAATGATGGTCACATTTTGTACATACCTTATGATTTTTTTCTAGTTCCTTCGTTAATTGAATGTGACGGCATTCTGGACATTTTGTCATAAGACCTTCTGGAAATCCCTTTTCTTGTCCATCCTCTTTCTTTTTAGTGAATAAGCTACGAATTGCCATGTTTGACTCCCCCTTTGTTGTCTAATTACTTTGTACAATCCTCATCCATTGCTCGTAAGCTTTTAATGCTTCTTTTTCATAGCCTAGCTGCATCGATTTCAACATAGTTTGAATGATTATTTTTTCTTCTTCTGTTGAGTTTCGATTTAATCGGTCACCGTCATAAACTGCTAACTGAAACCAGACTTTTAGTGAAAGACGATTTCCTGACGTAATGATTATTTCTCGTAAAACATCCCGACAATTAATCGTACCTTCGATCTCTAGCTTTACAAAAAAACTGTCCCACACAGGTAGTGTTCGCAGAGTCTCTGTACAACTTATTACGCGAATAGCTTCCTTTTCATGAATTTGTCGCGTTAATTCGACATCCTTTTTCGATTTTTCATCTTCTAATATAAACATCGACAATATTTCTACGAGCTGATGCTTTTGTGTAGAAGCCAGGAAAGTACCTCCCCCATGCCTCGTTTCAATAAGACCTAGCAACTCTAAACTTCGCAATGCCTCTCTCACAGAGGATCGCCCGACACCTAGACGTTCTGATAGGACTCGTTCGGAAGGTAGCTTTTCACCAGCCTGTATTTTTTCTAATTTAATAAGTTGTCGTAATTGTTGGACGATATCTAAAAACACTTTCTTTTGTTCAGTTTTTTTATCCATACGATCAACTCCTCTTAACCAATATCACCTTGGTGTAATTGTATATGTCGCTACAAAACATTTGTAAATGAAGATTAAAAAGTGGTCTGGCCACTTTTGAACATTGATTATAGCTTACAAAATAACTGTTAAAAAGTAAAGAAAAACTGCATAAAAATTTATGCAGTTTCTAAAATTCCCTTCAATTTCATATTCTTTTCGTCGCTTGCGCATGTTTTACTTTCACTTGAGGTCTACCAAAGCGCCTTTCAAGTGTTCCCTCAATGTAAAGCAATTCATCTTCTAGTAACAGCTCTTGAACAAGATGAAAAACCTGCGGGAATAAAGTTATAGATACCGTTCCAAACTCATCCTGAAGCTGAACAAAGGCCATTTGCTCACCTTTTTTTGTGCGTATTTTCTTTACTTCTTCTATCAAGCCTATCATTTTTACAAACGTACCGTCACGAGCACCCTTCAACTCTCGGCACGTACTATTTACTTCATTCCAAAAAGTTCTTTCAGCTGAGACTGGATGTGCTGAAATATAAAACCCAAGACTTTCCTTTTCATGAAGTAGTTTTTCCTTTTGAGGCATAGCTTCCGCTTCCATATACTTCGGCTTACCAAAACTAAAGGCAGTCGCCGATTCCATATCAATATCCTCAGTTGGTCTTAGTAATTCAGCATGCTTTAAAGCCGCCTCCAATGTAGCAATTAATACAGCACGATCCTTCCCTATATAATCGAGAGCCCCAGCGAAGATTAATGATTCCATTACTTTTGGTTTAAAATGCTGTGCACTTAAAGCAACTGCCAAGTCAAATAAATTATCAAATGCTTCTGCATTCGTTTGGCGTAATCCATTCACTGTCTCTATAAATGGTTGTGGTACTCCTTTTATTCCAGATAAGCTATAGCGAATCCCATCTTTTTCAACAGTGAAAAATTTTGTACTCTGTTTTAATGAAGGTGGATAAAACGGGATCCCTTTCTCTTTCGCTTCACTCACAATCTGTAAGATTTTCTCCACATTTCCTGTTGCATTTGATAAAAGTGCTGTATAAAAGCTTTGTGGGAAATATGCTTTTAAATAGGCCATTTGGTAGGAAATAATGCTATATGCGACAGCATGGCTTTTAGGGAAACCATAGTCTGCAAAGCGCACAATTAATGCATACACCTCTTCTGCCACATGAACTTCAAAGCCTTGCTTCATTGCTCCATTTACAAATGCGGCACGTTGCTCCTCTAATACTTGACGATTTTTCTTACTAACCGCCCGACGCAATAAATCCGCTTGTCCCATCGTAAAACCTGCCATCACCGAAGCGATTTGCATAATCTGTTCTTGATAAACTATGACACCAAATGTCTCTCGTAAAATGGGTTCTAAAGCTGGATGAGGCATAGTAACCGATTCCCTTCCTGCTTTCCGTCTTGCATACACAGGAATAAAATCCATCGGACCAGGGCGATACAACGCATTGACTGCCACTATATCTAAAAAATGGGTTGGATGAATATCACGTAAAGCTTGCTTCATACCTTCCGATTCTAATTGAAAAATCCCTAATGTATCTCCCATTTGAAGAAGTTTTAAGGTCTTTTCATCTTGCATTGGAATAAGCTCAAACTCTATCCAAGGACCACCTGCTTTATAAATTGACCAACGTATCTGCTCCAAAATTGTCAGGTTGCGCAATCCTAAAAAATCCATTTTGACAAGTCCACTAGCTTCTACATCTCCCATGGGCCATTGCGTACAATATATTTCATCATGCCCTTGTTCAATCGGTACCGTATTGACTAATGGTGAAGGTGACAGCACAATCCCAGCAGCATGAGTAGAAGAATTTCTTGGCATCCCTTCAAGTTTTAACGCCACCTCAAGCCAGCGACGATGTTTTTCATCCTCAGCTAACCAGCCTTGTAAGCTTTGTGATTCGGCCACAGCCTTTTGCAAGGTTATTCCAGGTTTATTGGGAATCATTTTTGAGATTTTCTCCAATGTTTCAGCATCAAAACCAAAAACACGGGCAACATCTCTAGCAACTGCCTTAGCAGATAACGTACCAAACGTAATAATTTGCGCTACATTTGCCTTTCCATATTTCTGAGCGACATACTGAATGACTTTTTGTCTTTTACTATCGACAAAATCGATATCTATATCTGGCAAAGTAACACGTTCAGGGTTTAAAAATCGTTCAAATAATAAGCCGTACGCTAATGGATCTACTTGTGTAATAGATAAGCTATAAGCAACAAGAGAACTTGCTGATGAACCACGTCCAGGACCAGTTAAAATACGATTTTCTTTAGCAAAATGCATAAAATCTGCAACAATTAAAAAATAATCAGCAAAGCCCATCGAACAAATAATTTCAAGCTCATATTGAAGTCGCTCCCGATAAGCTAGGGGAATTTCAGTTTGCTTTAAACGTTCTGACAATCCTTCAAAAGCTTCTTTGACAAGCAAACTTTCAGCCGTTTCCCCTGTCGGCACTGGAAATTTAGGCATTTGCACGTGCATTTCAGGAATTTTCGCCGTACAGCTTACTAGCATTGTTGCACTAGACGCAAGCCATTCTGGATGATCAGCAAACCAACTTTGCCATTCTTCTTCCGTTGGGGCATAATAACCTTGTAAATGGGCTGATAGCATTGTACCGGAAAGCTTTTCACCAGAGTCTATCGCCCTTGCAACCTCAAAGGCAAAATGATCGTCTGGACGTAAAAAATAGCAACTTTGAGAGGCAACGATCGTTATGTTCATAGATTTACACCATGCTACAAACGTTTCTTCATTTTCAGCTACCACCCCTGCAGGTCTTACTATCCCCATAAATAAACGGTTCCCAAAAACTTTATGTAATGCACTTGCTACTTCATTCCAATCCTCAATGTCTTTTAAGTCATCCGAAGAAAGCAATGCCACACAGCCCGCTGCATATCCTTCAAGCCATTTCCATGGAAGTGCATCATCCGCTCTAATTGAAACTGCACTACTAATCTTTAAAAGATGCTGGTAGCCTTCTTGTGTCTGAGCATACAGCACAAGTGGAACCTTTCTGTCATGCCACTGCACATCAATCGAGAGCCCTAATACAGCATGAATATTCGCTTGCTGCAATGCTTTACAAAAAGGCAAAAGCCCGTACAATTTTGAATTGACGATTGCACAGGCCTGAGTATTTTGCTCTTGTAAAAAAGGGATCAATTGTTCAAGCCGAATCGTACTTTTCAATAAATCCGCACTCGTATGCATTTTCGTGTATACATGTTTCAAATGAATCCCTTCCTTTCTAAGTATTTAAAAATGTTAATTTCAAAACTTTATTATTATGGCAGAAGTACGTTCTTATTCTCTTAAGTTTACAAATAATCACCAAATATCGAAAAATTACCATGATGAGTGTTGATCTCCGTTTGGGCGCTTTGTTGCTGCCGCTTCGCTTTCGCACAGATAAAACATTTGTAGCTGACGCTTCGCTTTCGCGCAGAGCAGAGCTTCCTGGGGGCGTCCGATGAGCCGCTTGGGCCAACACGATGTTGGTCACGAAGGCGTTATCACAGGACGTGATGCTCTTAGCCTTCGTTCCCCTATCGCTGATCCCCAAGGAGTCGCCCAGCCTCCACTACAATCACCTTATATATGACAACGTTTAACAATGTCATCCACTAATTTTAGCGAAGAGCCCAATATTCATGTTTATCGATATGATTTACAAATTTCCTGTAATCTCGTTATAACACGTTCTGCTTCTTCCCATGAATAAGCTGTAGCCCCCGAAGCGAGCGGATGCCCACCACCATTGAATTCCTTTGCCAACGTGTTAATAATAGGGCCTTTTGAACGTAAACGCACACGAATCTGATCGACCTCTTCAATGAAGACCACCCATGCACAAATATCTTTCACACTTCCAAGACAACCAACTAATAGGGATGCCTCTGACGGGACAACATTGAATTCTGTCAGTAACTCCTTTGTCAGCTTGATATGTGCTGCCCCATACTCATCCATTTTGAAGTTTTGATAAATATAACCTTGTAAATTTAAAAGCTTTTGCTCCATTTCATACATTCCATCGAAAATTTGATTTCGATCAAAATTATATGTAATGAGCTCCCCTGCTATTTTAAACGTTTTTACGGTCGTGCTAGGGAATTGGAAACGTCCTGTATCCCCTACAATACCAGCAAATAATAATCTTGCTGAGGCATCAGGTAGCATCCAGTTGGCCAGTTGTTTCCCTTCCTCAAAAAGCTCATAAATCATTTCACTACAAGAGCTCGCAGTTGTATCCACCCATAGTAAATCACCATACGGATCATCATTTGGATGGTGATCAATCTTAATAATCATTTTACCCTTTGTATAGCGTTGATCGTCCACACGTGCTGTATTTGCTGTATCTGTCACAATAACTAAAGCATCGTCGTATATATCATCTGTTATGTTATCTGGATTTGCTAAAAATGATAAAGATTCTTCATGCTCACCTACTGCATAAACCTTTTTTTCCGGATAGTTTGCTAAAATAAGCTCTTTTAACCCTTGCTGAGATCCATAAGCGTCTGGATCTGGGCGCACATGGCGATGAATAACGATTGTTTCATATGAAGCAATTGTGTCGATGATTTGTCTTTTCAAATTAATTTCCCCCAATTTGATAGTAATAACCGTTAGCATTTTTCCTCAATAATCGTTACAATAATGACTAGTTATGCTAGGAGGTTTACTATGATCAATTTAATATTTGTGTTTGCAATAATCATATCATTTGTTTTTTATTTTTATTTTAAAACAAAACAGTTTCGTTCTCCATTACCAATTGCTAAAAATTGGTACAAAAGCAAGGCTAATGTAAGTCTTGGTGCATTTATTCTTTTATTCGGTTTTAACCAAGCGTATTTATTCCCTGGGCTATTTACATTTATTATTGTAGCAATTCTTGTCGTTTTAGGCATCTTTGTTGTGATCGAAAATAGTAAGAAGGTTCGTCACTACGGTCAATTTGTTGAAGAAGAGTACCGAATTAACCAATGAAAAAATCCATTATGCCCGGGCATAATTAAAAAAGTGAAAGGGATGGCCTAGCATTTCCTCTAGGCCATCCCTTTTTGTGTTTTCTTAACGCTCCAGTAATTGGAACATCATCATTGCCTTCCCAACAAGCATTTGTTGATTAAACACTTCGAAGTCCATTTTCACAAACTTACGACTCATGTCTAATATTCGAGGTTTTACAGTAAGTGTACTTTCCATTTGCACAGGCTTGATGAAATAAATCGTCATGTTTTCGGCAACAGCATCCCCACGCTTACGGCGCTTTAATGCGAATGAGCCAACTTCCGCTAACAAAGTTGTAAATGCTCCATAAGAAATTGCCCCATATTGGTTTGTCATTTGAGGTGTTACTTTAAATTCTACGATTAATTCTTCATCGCCAAGCACCTTCATCTCGTTTTTCACTAAATCATCAATCGTTTCACCATGCTGCGGCTGTCTTTGAGCAAGCTGAAGTGCTTTTAGTACATCTTGTCGGCTAATCACACCTTGCAAAATATTGTCATCATCGACAATTGGTAATAGGTCAATCCCTTCCCAAATCATACGATGTCCTGCAGAAGCAACACTCATTTTCATCGATCCAGCGATCGGATTTTTTGTCATAACCTTTTCAATAAGCTCGTTTTCTTCTCGACCAATAACGTCTTTAACGGTAATCATCCCAACAAGCTTATTGTTTGCTGTAACAACAGGAAACGCACCATGAGTTGTTCGTTCATTTAGCTTTTGGAAATGACGAATTGTTTCATCATTTCGAAGGACAGAAGTATCAGTCATTGGCACATAAATATCTTCAATAAATAAAATATCTTTTTTGATTAACTGATCATAAATTGCACGATTAATCATTGTTGCCACAGTAAAGGTATCATAACTTGTAGAAATAATTGGTAGATCCAAGGAATCTGCGAGTAACTTGTTCTCCTCTGTTGTATCAAAGCCCCCTGTAATTAAAACAGCTGCACCAGCTCGCAGTGCATTTTCATGAGCTTTAATACGGTTACCAACGATGAGCAAGCTTCCTGCATCTGTATAACGCATCATATCTTCTAATTGCATGGCACCAATAACAAATTTCGTTAACGTTTTATGTAGACCTGTTTTTCCACCTAAAACTTGGCCATCTACAATGTTAACGATTTCAGCAAAGGTTAACCGCTCAATATTTTCTTTCTTTTTCTTCTCAATACGAATTGTTCCAACACGTTCAATAGAGCTTACTAAACGACGATTTTCCGCTTCTTTAATAGCACGGTATGCCGTTCCTTCACTCACCTGCATTTCTTTTGCAATTTGACGTACTGAAATTTTATCACCCACGGGTAATGATTCGATGTATTGTAAAATTCTCTCATGTTTTGTAGACAAAATATCACCTATTTCTCAAGCATCAAATTCTGCTCTTAGTGTACCATATTTTTTATAAAAATATTTAATATAAAGTGATGAATTTGTTTTACTTTTCCCATCGTTTCAACTACGCACGTGGTGCCAACTCATATAGTACAGCAGTGTCGCTGATTAGGAACAGTTTACTTTTTCACCCGCTTTTAAAATTTGAACCTCTGCATTTTGCACTAAATCTGCAAAAATTTGTGGATCCTGCTCGATTGGAGGGAATGTATTGTAATGAACTGGTACGACAATTTTCGGCTTCAAAAACGAAACTGCACAAGCCGCATCTTCTGGACCCATTGTAAAATTGTCCCCAATTGGTAAAAATGCAATATCAATAGGATGGCGTTCTCCGATTAACTTCATATCACCAAACAAAGCTGTATCACCTGCGTGATAAATTGTTAATCCTTCAATAAACAATAAAATTCCGGCAGGCATTCCCATATAAATAATTTCATTATTTTCCGTTACATATGAAGAACCGTGGAACGCTTGCGTAAACTTCACTTTACCAAAATCAAATTCCTTAGCTCCCCCTATATGCATTGGATGCGCTTTCACCCCTTGCCAAGAAATCCAATTGGCTAACTCATTTGGTGCAATAACGAGTGCATCTTTTTTCTTTGCAAGCTCTACTGTATCCCCGACATGATCATTATGGCCATGTGTAAGTAAAATAATATCTGGTGCTTCATCAGCTACCTTTAAATCTGTTTGCCCATTCCCATTAATGAATGGATCTATCAATATTGTTTTCCCATTTGATTGAATTTTGACAACAGAATGTCCATGATAACTAATTTCCATATCCGTTTCCTCCCTACAGTGCATATTATTCTACATCATTTTTATTCGCTATTCATGCGGTTTTCCCCTTTTTTTGATATGCTAGTACTGAGAATAATAGATTCTTTCCTAACATAGATATACCTTGTTAAGAAAGAAAAATTCATTCGATCAAAGCCAGGCTGTAATTATAGCCAAAGCACGTGCAATTTTTTTCTATGCAATAAGAGGAGGAACTGTTTATGTCAAAGGTTGAAGAAATTCAAAACTATTTACAACAACATCAAATTGATGCCGCTTTCGTAACTACACCAGACAATGTTTTTTACGTTTCAGGCTTTAAAAGTGATCCACATGAGAGATTACTTGGCGTGATGATTTTTAAAGAGGCAGAACCTTTTTTAATTTGCCCCAAAATGGAAATCCCAGATGCGAAGGATGCAGGCTGGCCTTATGATGTCATTGGTCACCAAGATACTGAAAATTCAATGGAAGTTCTTGCCCAAGCGATAAAAGCTCGTAATGTTAACCCACAAACGTTTGCTATTGAAAAAGCTCAACTTATTGTAGAGCGTTTAGAAGCCCTACAACAATCATTCCCACAAGCAAGTTTCGTTCGACTCGACGAAAAAATCAATGCGATGCGAGTTATAAAAGATGAAACTGAATTGGAAAAATTACGCAAAGCTGCTGAATTAGCTGACTATGCTATCGAAATCGGCTGTAAAGAAATCGCTGAAGGCAAAACAGAAATGGAAATCTTAACAGCGATAGAAAGCGCTATTAAAGATAAAGGCTGCAAAATGTCGTTTGAAACAATGGTATTGAGCGGTCCAAAGACAGCCTCTCCACACGGTAAACCAGGTGCTCGAAAAATAGAAAAAGGCGATATGATATTATTCGATCTTGGTGTCATTTACGACGGTTATTGCTCTGACATTACACGTACAGTTGCCTTTGGTGAACCTAGTGAGGCACAAAAGGAAATCTACAACACAGTCTTATCTGCTAACATGAATGCAATTGCAGCAGTAAAACCAGGTGTTCGCGCAATGGATTTAGATATTATCGCTCGTGATACGATCTCTAACGCAGGCTATGGCGAATATTTCACACACCGACTTGGTCATGGACTAGGCATTTCCGTACATGAATTCCCTTCTGTTACAGGCGCAAATGAAATGACTATGGAGGAAGGCATGGTCTTCACAATTGAACCAGGTATCTATAAATCTGATGTGACAGGTGTCCGTATTGAGGATGATGTAGTAGTAACAAAAGACGGCGTAGAAGTACTAACAAAATTCCCTAAAGATTTGATTGTACTTTAATTGACAATATTTACTCAGGTAAAGTGAGACTTTAATCAGTGGGAATTTTATTTCATCCTCCACTGATTATTAGTTATGTGAGATAAAAAAGGAAGCAGCCATTATAGCAATGGTGCTTCCTTTCATTATGTCATTGATTATTTTTCCAAATAATCAAGAGTTGCCTGACCTAAAACATTTGCAGCTATGCGGAGCGAGCGTTCGTCGATATCAAATTTAGGATGGTGATGAGGATATACTTCCGTCCAAGAAGGATTTTGCGCACCTACAAAGAAAAATGCACCTGGTTTTTCTTCTAAATAGTAAGCAAAATCTTCTCCCCCCATCGTAGGATCGACAATTTCAACAGCTTTGACACTAGACACCTTTTCGGCTGCCTTGATAACATGCTCCGTTTCTGCTGGATGATTCACAACAGGTGGATAGCCTCTACGGTATTCATATTCATACTCAGCCCTTGTTAAATAGCAAGTAGCTATTAGTACTTCTTCAATTTCTTGTTCAAGGAGATCACGCTCTTCGTTATGGAATGTACGGACCGTTCCTTTCATATACACTTTATCTGCTATAACATTAAATGGGTTGAGTGCCTCAATATGTCCAATTGACACTACAGCTGGGCGTAGCGGATTTACTCGGCGTGCTACAAGCTGTTGTAAATTCGTAATAAATTGTGCAGCTAGTACAATCGAATCTTTCGTTTCATTTGGCGTAGAACCATGCCCACCCTTCCCTTTGATTGTTATATCAATAGAATCTGCCGCAGCCATAAATGGTCCAGATGCTATTTGCACTTTACCAAGTTCTGCAGGAGCCCATAAATGCGTCCCGAAAATTACATCAACACCTTCTAGACAGCCATCCTCTATCATAGACTTTGCTCCACCCGGCGCTAACTCTTCAGCGTGTTGATGGATGAAAACAATCGTTCCTGCTAAATCTGCTTGCATTTTGTTTAATGCCTTCGCTAATACAAGTAGAGTTGCTGTATGCCCATCATGCCCACAAGCATGCATTCGACCCTTGATTTTAGATTGGAATGGTAGCCCCGTCTCTTCCGTAATTGCTAATGCATCGAAATCCGCCCGAAGTGCCACTGTTTTACCTGGTTTGCCTCCAATAAGTTTTGCGACAACGCCATTACCCCCTACGCCTTCTCGCACCTCATGTCCTAATGCACGATGAAACGCGGCAATTGTTTTAGGGGTTTCTACCTCTTCAAAAGAAAGCTCTGGATTTTCATGAAAATGACGACGCAGTGCAATCATTTCCTCCTCGAATTGTTCAAGTAATGTTGAAAGTTGTACATGTTGTGCAATCATTCAAATTCCTCCTATTATTATCAAATAAGCCTTGTCTAGTTGCGTCACTCAGTCGTTCCCACAGGACGTGGGATTCTTCTGTTTAACGAAGATAAATGTAATCTCCTGGTCCAAGTGGTAATCCCAGTAAGAACCAAATAGCAAATAATATAATCCAACCAATCGAGAAGAATATAGTATATGGGAATAACGCCGAAATGAGTGTTCCGATTCCGATATTTTTATCGTAACGTCTTGCAAATGCTAATAAAATAGCAAAATATGCAAGCATTGGTGTAATAGGATTTGTAATCGAATCTCCTACCCGATACGCTACTTGTGTTACTGCTGGTGAATAATTAAGATACATAAACATTGGTACAAAAATCGGCGCTAATAATGCCCATTTTGCAGAGGCACTCGCAATCAGTAAATTAACGAATGCACAGATCACAACAAATCCAATAATCATTGGTAAACCTGTGAAATTTAATGCCTGTAAAAATTCTGCTCCTTTAATTGCAACAATGGAGCCAATATTACTCCAATTGAAGTACGCAATCATTTGAGAAGCAACAAATGCAAGTACGATAAACGATGACATATCTGCAATGGATTTAAATATTTTTTCTGCTACATCCTTGTCACTCTTTACCTCTTTTGCTGCAATACCATACGCCAACGCTGGTAATAGGAAAAAGAACAGCATAATTGGTACAATACCCGTCATAAATGGTGAATTTAAAAAGCCGCCTGTTTCAGGATCTCGTAGTAGACCGTTTGATGGTATTACTGTATAGGCAATAATCGCAGAATAGATAATTGCAACAATCGCTGCCCACCTTAAACCACGCATCTCTAGCGGTGTCAATGGTTCGAGTACGCTAATTTCTCCTTTATAATCGCCAAAACGGGGTTCTGTAAACTTTTTTGTCACCCATGTACCAATAAATATTAAAACAAATGTTGAGGCAATTAAGAAATAATAGTTCATTGTAGCGCGACCTGTATAATCTGGATCTACAATACGAGCAGCAGATTCTGTAATACCTAATAATAATACATCGATTGAACTAATTAATAAATTTGCACTAAAGCCACCAGCAACAGCCGCATACGTCACAATTAAACCTACTAAAGGGTTACGACCTAAACTCATAAAAATAAGTGCCGCCACTGGAGGTAGAATAATAAAAGCCGCATCTGCAGCCAAATTGCCCACTAAACCTGTTAAAATAATCACTGGTACAATTAATTTCTGTGGTGCGCTCATAACAGTCTTTTTCATAATCGCAGAAATCAGACCTGTCTGTTCCGCCAAACCAATTCCAATCATTGACACAATAACTAAGCCCAGTGGCGGAAATCCTGTAAAATTACTTTGCATTTGTGTAACGATTAAAATTAAGCCCTCTCGACTCAATAAATTAACGACTTCTATCGTTTCATTCGTTCCTGGTTTTACAGCCGAAATACCCATAACATCTAATACCCAAGATAAGATGAGTACTAATAATGCCATAATAACAAATAATGTAATTGGATCTGGCAATTTATTACCAGTACGTTCAATTATATCGAGCATCTTATCGACAAACGATTTTTTTGGAGTTATTTCATGTTGCATACATATTTCATCCTCTTTAATTTTAATAATCTAAAAAATCGATTAATTCAAATATTCTGATTCCTGTATGTACAAAAATTCCACTTTAAGTTCTTTTAAAAACAAAAGGAAAGAAATCTATTAGAATTGGAATATTATATTATATTAAAATGCTAGAAGAATAAGGGAACGTATCAAATTGAACCGCTCCCTTATTTGCATTTATTGAATTAATTCATCAACATTTACAAATGGCAAACCTTGAGAATCTGCCACTGCCTTGTAAACAAGATGTCCATCTATAGTATTAACACCTTTTTTCAGCGCAGCATTTTCTACACATGCTTGTCTGTAACCCTTATTAGCGATTTGAAGTGCATAAGGAATTGTATTGTTTGTTAAAGCAATTGTTGATGTACGCGGTACAGCTCCTGGCATATTTGCTACAGCATAATGTACAACTCCATGTTTTACATAAGTTGGATCATCATGTGTTGTCACTCGATCAGATGTCTCAAAAATACCACCTTGGTCAATAGCAATATCAACTACTACTGAGCCTGGCTGCATTGACTGAATCATTTCCTCAGAAACAAGCTTTGGTGCTTTAGCTCCCGGAATTAAAACTGCACCGACTACTAAATCTGAGTTTTTCACTGATTCTGCAATATTATAAGGATTAGACATTAATGTTTGAACATCACGGCCAAACAAATCTTCTAATTGACGTAAACGCTCTGGGCTTAAATCAATAACCGTTACATCGGCACCCATTCCGACAGCTATTTTCGCAGCATTTGTTCCAGCAATACCGCCACCAATCACTGTAACTTTACCGCGTGGTACACCAGATACGCCACCTAGTAAAATTCCTTTACCTTCATGATTTTTCTCTAAGAATTGTGCACCAATTTGCGTTGCCATTTTACCAGCAACTTCACTCATTGGTGTTAAAAGCGGTAAAGAACCATTTGCTATTTGCACTGTTTCGTATGCAATGCCTACAACTTTTTTATTTAAAAGTGCCCGCGTTAGCTCTAGCTCTGGCGCTAAATGTAAATAAGTAAATAGGATCTGACCCTCATAGAAGTAATCATATTCTGATGCTACGGGTTCCTTTACTTTCATGATCATTTCTTGCGCCCATGCTTCTTTTGCAGTCTCCACAATATGAGCACCCGCAGAAACGTAGTCTGCATCTGTAAAGCTTGAGCCTAAACCGGCACCAGTTTCAATGTACACTTCATGACCTGCATTTGTTAATGTAACAACTCCTGCTGGTGTCATAGCTACACGATTTTCATTGTTTTTAATCTCTTTTGGAATACCAATCTTCATCTTCCCTATCCCCTTCCATTACCAAAAAATAAGCACATTTTGTTACATACTCTTCGATGTATTGATGCACCCCTTGCATTTCCATATTACCAAACATAAACAAAAAATGCTTTAATTAAAATAATAATAGAAAAAATTTATAATATTTACACAATACTAAATATTCTAACTGGATTGAATAGTAATTTTCCACCCCGTATATTTATTTGGAACATACAGTATTTTTATTAATCGATACGACAGAAATTCCGAAGAACGTCACGTATGTAACAAAAATAACCTGTAGTCAATTGTGAATTAAATGCCTTCACTTTTTCACATTTTTTCTTCCGGAAAGTATTTCCTTTAGAAAATCATTTGGTATAATCAACTTATACAAATCTGGGAGGTAATTCAAATGGCTAATAAATATAAAAGCATTGTAGTTGCAGTAGACGGTTCTAAGGAAGCTGAATACGCTTTCCGTAAATCGATTGACGTAGCAAAACGTAACGAAGGTGCCGTATTAAATTTAGTAAATGTTATTGATACACGTTCATTCGCTGCAATCGAAGCATATGACCGTTCAATTGCTGAGCGTGCTCAAGCATTCTCTGAAGAGCTATTAAATGGTTACAAAAAACAAGCTGAAGAAGCAGGCTTAACTAATGTTAACCTTGTAATTGAATACGGCTCACCAAAAAATATCATTACAAAAGAGCTTTCTAAAATTGTAGACGCAGACTTAATCATCTGTGGTGCAACTGGTCTAAATGCAGTAGAACGCTTCCTTATCGGTTCAGTATCTGAAGCAATTGTACGCTCAGCTAAATGTGACGTACTTGTTATCCGTACACCTGAAAATTAATTTTGTCTTACATAAAAGGTATCCAATGTTGGATACCTTTTTCTTATTGTTGAAAAATATTATGTCAATGGGATTAAAGAGTCTTTGATGGTTCCATAACACGGAGTGAGTTGAAAATCTGAAGCCACTATTGTATTAAAATCTATAATCAAACACTAAAAAGATCTTCGATAAATTTGATTATTTTTTTGTATAAGGCAAGTTGCAAGTTCCTATAACGTGCTAAAAAGCAGTGTCTCATATAGGTTTTCAACACTTAGCTATTGTGCTTAAAACATTCTATAGTCCACACCAAAAGATACACGCTAAGTGAATTGGTTGATTGGAGTGGAGACTGGGCGACTCCTAGGGGATTAGCGATAGGGGAACGAAGGCTAAGAGCATCACGTCCTGTGATAACGCCTTCGTGACCAACATCCTGTTGCCCCGAGACCCTGGAGCGAGCATCGCGAGTGAAGCGGCTCATCGGACGCCCCCAGGAAAGCGCCCAGCCGGAGCGGAAATCAACCCTCTCGTTTTTGAGGCGACTCGAAGTGAAACTAACAGTTATATTGATACACATGCTTATATATAATAGACAAACTAAAAAAGGTATCCTAATTCGGATACCTTTTTTACTTATTTACCTTCTTGCCACATCTTCACTTTTTCAAAGAACATAGCAAGAGCTTGTTTATTTTGCATATTTGGTACTTTTGCTAACAGTACCTCTTTTGGAGCTTTAAATTCTTTACCTTGTTTTTGCAAAATGACTATGCTCTTTTCAAGTGCTTTATTAGCGAACATTGTATCTGGCAATTGAATAATTGCTTGAATCCAAGCATGCTTTTGAATGTATTTATGAAGTTGTTTCGATTGCTCAGATTCGAAGAGATGGGTTGGTGCTAGGAAAAATAAGTAGCCTCCATCCTTCGTGTAGTTAATAGACTGCTCAATAAATAAATGATGGGCATAACTCATTCCTTCTGAAGGGCATAATTCATAATCTAATGCGATATCTTCATTCGGGTAATATCCGACCGGTAAATCACAAACAACAGCATCTGCAGGCGTTACTAATAAATCTTCTAATGCATCTTGACGGTATAAGGACACAGGCTGCTCTGTCAAATCAGCTGTTGCCGCAGCTATACGAATAAGTAGCTCATCAACCTCTACCCCTGTTGCTTCTATTTTCCCGTCTAATAAATTCATAACTGTTAGTAGTAAATTCCCTGTACCTACTGCTGGGTCTAAAACGGAAATTTTTTCTTTTTTCAAACGATTTGCAAATAGTTGCTCCACAAAATAACCAACTAATAACCCAAGCGTATCAGGTGTCATTTGATGATTCGGCTGAGATCCTTTTCGCATCCCCTTTAAAACAGCTATTTGAATCGCTTTGCGCACATCTTCCTTTGTAGCACCTTCTTGTGAAAAATTAACTTCCCCATCTAGCCATGCCTCTAAGCCGTCTAAAATGCCCTCTAGCAATGTGATATTATGTTCTTTTTCTATCTTTTCGGCATGTTCATTTAGCATACCAAATAACTTCTCGATATTTTCCATACACAACTTCCTTTCACGCAGAAAAGAGCCGTGACAAAAACTTGTCACAGCCCCTTTGTCTAGTAATATCTTAGCCTAAAATCAATACATTATGCTAGTGCTTTGACAGCTGCAATGGCCGCTTCATAGTTTGGATGGTTTGTTGCTTCAGGAACATATTCCACATAAGTCACTTTGTCATTAGCATCCACAACAAACACCGCACGCGTTAGAAGGCGTAATTCTTGGATGTAGACACCGTATGCTTCACCAAATGAAAGGTCACGGTGATCTGAAACTGTTTGAACAGCATCAATGCCTGCTGCACCACACCAACGTTTTTGAGCAAATGGAAGATCCACCGATACAGTATAAATGACTACATTGTCACCTAAGTTTGCTGCTGCTTCATTAAAACGACGTGTTTGTGCATCACAAACACCAGTATCTAATGATGGTACAACGCTAAATAAGCGAATTTTCCCCTCTGAATCTTTTAATGTAACAGGTGATAGATCATTCGCTAATACAGTAAAGTCCGGTGCTTGGTCTCCAACTTTTACTTCGTTACCTACAAGTGTTACTGGGCCATTTTTAAATGTTACTTGTGCCATATAAACGCCTCCTAATCTTCATATGTACATAATATTACTAAATGGAGGGAATTAATTGCAACTGAGACAGCTTATCAAAATAGTTTTGAACAATCTTTTCACACCCTTGGGTCGATGTCCGTTCCAACTGAGCACTTTGTTTGTTCCTCTATTCCATACGAAATAACCGTTAATCATCACTATTTCCACAAAAACTAAGAGCTGTCTCAATGTAATGAGACAGCTCTTGCCCTTATTCTTCGCTTTTTCCCTCTAGTTTTTCAGGTTCTGATTTTTCCTCTAGAGTGACAGATTCCGTCTTTTCCTCTTTGGTTGGCAAAGATGGTTGCACAATATCTTTTTCAATATAAACTTTTTCATGAACGACTGTTGTATCTGCGAAATAGTCATGTAGACCTTGATTGTTCGGTAAAATGCCTACAAGAATATAAAGTGGCATAAAAATGCTATTGATGATACGTCCTATCCAATCACGGAATAACACATCTGACCAAGTCAGCTTCTCATGTTTTAATGAAATAACACGTAATCCAAATATCATTTTCCCTAGCGTTTGCCCAAAAAATTTCGTCATTAAAACGAAATAACTGTAATAGATAATTGCGGATATAATCGAAATGGGTGCATACCACACCGTTTCCGATAATGACCAATCCATAAAATAAAAAATTGGATTAACGAGAATTCCACCTACAGCTGTAATAACGAATCCATCTAATAAAAATGCCCAAAAACGTATCCAAAAGCCTGCCGTTTTTAACGCATAATTTTTATTCGTATTTGGCGTATCTATTAGGAGGGCATTCTCCATAGAGGGTGAACCTTGCATAACAATTTCATTGTTTGTCATTGTACTCCCTCCCTAGTTTTCGCCATATAAGTACATCATTTTTGGCGCTTTGTAATCTGCCATAATTTTCATCAACATTTTTTCCTCTGCTGAAGGACCAAATATTGATCCAATCTTCATCCCAACATATGATTGCCAACCACCCACATCATATGAATACTCAAATAATTCTGCGTCCTCTAAACCAAAGTCTTTACGTAGTGCAGCAATTGTTGCTTCCTCATCGCCAATCTCATCTACTAAGCCTGCTTCCTTAGCCTTTTTACCACTAAGAATTCGACCGTCCGCAACTTTTTTCACATTGGCCTCAGACATATTACGCCCTTTTGCGACAATATTAACGAATTCCTGATAAGTTTCATTAATCATGTCTTGCATCATAGCACGCTCTTCCGGTGTCACTTCACGCATTGGACTAAGCATATCTTTATGTTCACCAGATTTAAACGTTTCATATTTAATACCAACTTTTTCTGCTAATGCCTGATAATTAATAGATTGCATGATGACACCAATTGAACCTGTAATTGTATCACGTTGCGCAAATATTTTATCTGCAGGTGCTGAAATATAATAACCACCTGAAGCTGCCATCGAATCCATAGAAACATAGATTGGAATTTGTCGCTCTTCTTTAATTTTTAATAGTTTCTTATATATTTCTGCTGATTCCTTTACACCGCCGCCTGGTGAATTAACACTTAAAACGATACCTTCTACAGTTTGATCATATAAAATATTATCTAATTGATTTAAGAAAAATTGATGATCATAGGAAACTGGTTGCCATAGTGTACTTGAGCCAACATCTTGAATCGCACCATCCACCTTTAAGTAGGCAATACGTTTATCCATATCACCACTTTCTTTAACCTCTTCCATTACAGTCAAATCGTTTCCAGCCACCAAGCTCTCAAAATCGCTAAAGAAATTCGATTTAAATATTGCAAAAATGGTGTTAATCCCTAATGAAAATATTAATAGTACACCTGCAATTATTAAAGCGGCCCACCTTTTACCATTCATATCTTTCCGCCTCCTCATAACGTTATACGATTGATTTCCTAATTTGTTTCAAACTTATTGCAAAAATATGATTCAACTTCTATACATATCATACATTTTAACAAATTCATAGCCAATCTTTGGTGAAGAGCCAATACTATGCACAAGCACCATTCAATCTATAATACATTACTTAATTTTATAAAAAAAATCAAAGTTCATAAAAAAAGCAAGAACTTTGATTTTCGACATTATTTCCTAGGAAATTAATGATGTTTGACATAATGGATTTTTTCTTGCTCACGTAATTCGACACGACGAATTTTGCCCGATGAAGTCTTTGGTAGCTCAGTAACAAACTCAATTGCACGAGGATATTTATAAGGGGCTGTTAAAGTTTTTACATGTCTTTGTAGTTTTTTTATTAGCGTTTCATCACCAACTTCTCCATCAGCGAGCACAACAAATGCCTTTACTAGATTTCCACGAATTCCATCCGGACTTGCGACAACGGCAGTTTCTTTCACAGCTGGATGCTTCAATAACGCATCTTCTACCTCAAATGGGCCTATCGTATACCCAGATGAAATAATGACATCATCTCCACGCCCTTCAAACCAAAAATAGCCATCTCCATCTTTATATGCACGATCTCCTGTAATATACCAATCGCCTCTAAACTGTAAATTTGTACGTTCAGGATCGTTTAAATATTCCTTAAATAAGGCGGGTGTTTCACAGTGTACAGCAATATCTCCAACTTCTCCAATAGCAGTAGGATTTCCAAAATCATCGATAACTTCAACATTATTACCCGGAGTAGGCTTCCCCATTGAGCCCATTCTAGGCTCCATCCCTACCATTGTACCCACAAGTAATGTATTCTCTGTTTGTCCATAACCATCTCGTACTTGTAGATTAAAGACCTCGGTAAATACCTTTATCACCTCACTATTTAAAGGTTCACCTGCTGACACAGCCTGACGTATCGTACTTAAATTGAAGTCTTGCAAATTTTCAAGGCTTGCCATAAATCGGTATTCGGTTGGTGTGCAACACAGAATATTGATATTGAATTTTTCAAGCAGCGTAAGGTATGTTGCCGCATCAAAGTGACCTTTGTAAACAAATGCTGTAGCACCACTTCCTAAAGTAGCGAGGAACGGGCTCCAAATCCATTTTTGCCATCCTGGAGCTGCTGTAGCCCAAACAATGTCTCCTTCTTGAATGCCAAGCCAATTTGGAGCAGTAGTCCGTAAATGTGCGTAACCCCAGCTATGCGTATGAACTGCTGCCTTTGGATTACCTGTTGTCCCACTCGTATATGCTAAAAAGGCAATGTCAGTATTTTTAGTCGGTGTAGAACTTATGTAGGTCGTTGGTTGGTTTTGCATTTTTTCAAGCAACGGCTGCCAAGGTTCATGTGCGTGACCAATAACAAATTGCTGTATTTCTTGGAAATTCTCCACATTATCGAATTGTTCAATATAAGGCTCAAATGCAACAACGCCTTTTGCATCGGCGTGTTTGATTCGATATTCAATATCCTTCGTTCTTAACATCTCTGAACTAGGTATAATCGTTAAACCTGCCTTTAAGGCTGCAATATAGACAATATAGGCTTCCACGGATCTCGGTACCATGACTAATATAACATCACCTTTTTTTAAACCTTGTGATGTAAATACATGCGCTGCCTGATTTGCTTTTTCAAGTAAAGCTGTATATGTAATGTACTGAATTTCTCCGTTTTCGTTATAAACTAATAAAGCATTTTTGGTAGAATCCTGTGCATATTTTTCAATTTCCTCTGAAATGTTATACCATTCTGGTGCGATTAAATCTTCTCTTTTCATAGCAAATGCCCCCTTTTGTACGCTCATTATAAAGCTCCATTTTTATCATTTTCAATGGAAGACACTCTAAATCATTAAAGTCGTGACAACTATCATGCTCTACTATATGGCAACAGTCACGGATCGATTCTATCCATTAACTTTGCGTAATCGTTGCTTTACACAGTAAACATTTACTTATGAAGATAAAAACTCCCTATTGAACATGATTGAATAATATGGTACATTTTGGTCAACTAAAAGCAAGATTGCAGGGGGACTCATTTAGAGTTGAGAAGGTAAAACCTGACCCTTTGAACCTGTTAGTTAATACTGACGTAGGGAGCAATTCACATCTATTTACTGATGAAAGGCTCTTTTGCGTGTTGTTTTCCACACGAAAAAGAGCCTTTTTTGCACGCTTACGTCCATCCAACAAGGAGGACTTACATTGATATTTCAAACTATCCGAAAACAAAACCCACTTATTCATTGCATTACTAATTATGTAGTAGCTAATTTTCAAGCAAATGGCTTATTAGCAATAGGTGCTTCTCCAGTAATGGCTGATGACAGTCATGAGGTTGAGGAAATGGTCACAATCGCCTCAGGCTTATTGATCAATATCGGTACCCTTAATGAGCGCATGAAAGAATCCATGTTACTTGCAGGAAAAAAAGCAAATGCCCTTGGTATTCCTGTTATTTTAGATCCCGTTGCTGCTGGCGCAACATCTTATCGGAAACAAACGGTACAGCAATTACTAGAAGAAATAAAATTTGCGGCTATTCGTTGTAATATTGGAGAGCTCGCTGCTATTGCCAATGTAGAATGGCAACAAAAAGGCGTAGATAGTGGCAGTGGCTCCATTTCTTTAGCAGTCGAGGCACAAAAAGTAGCTCAACTCTACGATTGTCTTGTTATAGTAACCGGTGAAGAGGATTTTATTACGGATGGCAAGCATCAGCAATGGGTTACAGGTGGACATTCTCAAATGGCAGAAGTTACTGGAACAGGTTGCTTATTGAGTGCAATTTGTTGTGCCTCCTACGCCGTAGGAAATAAACCAATTGACCAATTAGTAGAAACATTATCACTTTATAAAAAAGTAGCCGAGCAAGCCGCTTCTTCTACACAATTCATTGGCGATTTTCAAATCGCAGTATTAAATGAACTACATCGACTTTCCAAGGACGGTGAAGCATGATGCATATTGTAACGACAATAGCCGGTTCAGATAGCGGGGGTGGAGCAGGAATCCAGGCTGATTTAAAAACATTTCAGGAATTAAAGGTGTTTGGAACCTCTGTTATTACAGCTTTAACGGCCCAAAATACTCTCGGTGTATCGGATGTCTTACCAATTGAAGTTAGCTTCGTTGAAAAACAACTAAAAGCGCTAGTCGAAGATTTTACAATAAGTGCTATTAAAACTGGAATGCTGTTTTCCTCCGAAATAATCCAATCAATTGCACGTATTTTAGCCGAAGTAAATATTCCACTTATCGTAGACCCTGTCATGATAGCAAAAGGTGGTGAAAGCTTATTGCAACAACAAGCAATTGAAGCTTTACGTAGTCATTTGTTACCTTTAGCAACAATCGTAACACCGAATATTCCTGAGGCAGAAACCCTTTCTGGAAGGAAAATCAATTCTTTAACAGATATAAAAGAAGTAGCTCAAGTCTTATTACAAATGGGCGTTCAATGTGTCATTATTAAAGGCGGTCATTTAGAGGATCCATGTTTTGCTACTGATTATGTATTTTTTCAAGGTGGTCAATCATTTTCCATGCAGTCTACTCGTATTGCAACAAAAAACACACATGGTACAGGCTGTACGTTTTCCGCTGCATTAACTGCCTTTCTTGGTCAAGGACTACCATTGGAAGAAGCGATTGAGGAAGCTAAAAAATTTATTCAATTAGCCTTAACTCATGATTTATCTATTGGTAATGGCCATGGTCCAACAAATCATTTTGCTTATCAAAACTATAAAGATTCCTGTGAGGTAATTATTCATGAAACGTGACGATTTACAGCTATATTTTATTATGGGTACAAATAATGTTTTGAATCACGAGCCAATAAACGTTTTAGAGAAAGCTCTCCAATCTGGCATTACTATGTTTCAATTTCGTGAAAAAGGAACAAATTCATTAACTGGGCAAGCCTATGAAGATTTTGCTCGCAAATGTCAAAAGCTATGTCAACAGTATCGTGTTCCATTTATTGTAAACGACGATGTAGAATTGGCTATAAAACTTAGCGCGGATGGTGTTCATATTGGGCAAGAGGATATTCCAGTGTCGATCGTACGTAAAAAAATTGGTAACATGATTCTAGGTGTTTCTGTTCATTCTCAAGTTGAATTACAAACTGCCCTACAATATGGTGCTGATTATGTAGGAATTGGTCCAATTTTTTCAACCACTTCTAAAAGCGACGCCAAACCACCTAGTGGAACTAATTTTTTACAGCAAGCTCGAATACAATATCCTGAGCTCCCTATCGTTGCAATTGGAGGCATAAACTGTTCGAATGCACATACAGTAGTGAAAGCAGGCGCAGATGGAATAGCAGTTATTTCTGCGATTTGCGAAAGTGAGGATATTTCAAATACAGTCTCTACATTTAAATCATTTGTAGGATAAATAAAACAGATAAATGATTACCCGTTAATACGGGATAAAAATAAACAATTTAAACAAACTAAAACCAGTGCCTTTTACGGTCACTGGTTTTAATTTTAATAATTACTGATTAAGCAATTATTGGTTGTTGTTTGGCATACCTTTTAATTGAGATTCTGCCATTTGTACAAGACGTTTAGTGATTTCACCACCAACGGAACCGTTGGCACGAGCTGAAGCGTCAGCTCCTAATTGAACACCAAATTCTTGTGCAATTTCGTATTTCATTTGATCAAGTGCGTGCTCTACACCAGGTACAGCAAGCTTGTTTGAACTGCGGTTGTTGTTGTTAGTCATGTCTCTCACCTCCTTGTGAATATAGAATGTGCGTTATTAGATTTTTAATACAAAAATTTTATAGGTAAATTGTACCTACAAAGGAAGGGAACAAAAAAGCCGACTCAATACTTTTGAGTCGGCTTTGAAAGTTTCTTCTTATAGAAGATCTGCAAATTTATCTGCTTCTTGTTCTTTTTTCGGGAAAATATAGACTTCTCGGTTTTTCACTGCTCGTTCGATTAGTTCATCAAAATCCGAGAAGCTTTCGTAATGCTCAACCTTTTCAAGCTTTGGCTTTGTTTTTGGACTTGCAGGCGTAAAAATTGTACAGCAGTCTTCAAATGGCTGGATAGACGTTTCGTATGTGCCTATTTTCTCTGCGATATCAATAATTTCTAATTTATCTGATGAGATTAATGGACGTAAAATCGGTGTATTCGTTACGGCATTAATAGCTGTTAGACTTTCGAGCGTTTGACTCGCTACTTGTCCAAGACTTTCACCTGTAACAATTGCTAGTGCACCAATTTCTTCACGTACTTTGTCCGCAACTTTTAACATCATACGACGAGTTGTTGTCATTGAAACATTAGAAGGTACTTTTTCTTTAATAAGAACTTGAATTTCAGTAAAAGGAATAACATGTAAACGAATACTAGCACCAAATTTCGTTAATTCATTAGCAAGCACCTTTACTTTTTCCAATGAATTTTGGCTTGTGTACGGAGGACTAAAGAAGTGAATCGCCTCTAAACGCACTCCTCGTTTCATCATTAAATAACCAGCAACAGGACTATCAATACCACCAGAAAGCATTAATAAAGATTTACCATTCGAACCTACAGGCATTCCACCTGCACCCGGAATAACTTGTGCCATCATATATGTTGCATCATGACGCACCTCTACACGAAGCTCGATATCAGGCTGCTTCACCTTAACTGATAAATTTTGATATTGTGGTAATACATAACCACCGATTTCGCGTTGAATAGCATGTGATTCTAACGGAAATGTTTTATCAGTACGCTTTACTTCTACTTTAAAAGTAAGCTGCTCATTTTTAAATGTATCCATAATTGTTATCGCAAGTTTTTTCATAGCGTCCATGTCTTTTTCACATGCAGCCACTGGACTAAATGATTGGATACCAAAAATTTTAGGTAATCCTTTTAATAATACGTCCATTTGTGTTTCATTTTGAATAGCTATAAACATACGGTCGCGCTCTGTGCGAATGTGTAAATGTCCTAAATCCGCAAACGCATGACGAATGTTCTCTCTTAAACGACGAATAAAATCCATCTTGTTGCGACCTTTTGTAGAAAGCTCTCCATATCGAATTAAAATTTCTTTCCAAATCATTTTTAATATTCTCCTTTAAGTTCCATCAATACTTCATCTAATACTTGTTTAAAATTTATTATATCTTCATTTGTTACATGTGCACCAAAACTTATTCGTATAACACCCTTTTTAAAGTGCTCATCAATGTTTAGTGCTTCCACAACATGGCTTGTTTTTGTCTGTTTCGATGAACAAGCACTCGATGTCGATGCAATGACATTACGTTTTTGCAATGCATTAATAATGACTTCACCTTTTAAATCGCGAATACTAAAAGATAAAATATGTGCCGCTCCTTGTGGAGTTGATAAAATATGCACGACATCTCCATATCCACGTAATTGCTTACATATTTCTTCATTCCATTGACGGTATTTTTTCGCACGTTCATTCATCATCTCGACTGCGATTCGGGCTGCTTTGGATAGGGCTACTGCTTGCGGTACAGCTACTGTCCCACTACGTAAACCAAACTCCTGCCCTCCGCCAAGTGCATATGGTTGCCATTTCATTTTTTTACGGAATGCCAGTACACCTGAACCTTTAAAGCCATGAATTTTATGACTAGAAATTGATATACAGTCTGGTCCCTCATCATCGTTAAATGAAATCGGTAACTTTCCAAAGCTTTGTACCGCGTCTACATGAAAAGCTGCACGACTTGATTCGTGAATAATTTTCGCAGCTTCAAAAATTGGTTGGATGGCACCCATTTCATTATTTACATGCATCATACTTACTAAAATGGTATCCTTGCGTATTTTTGTGCGAAGCTCCTCTAAAGAAATTACTCCATTTTGATCTACTTGCAAGTATTCTACATCAAAACCCTCTTGCTCAAGTTGCTTAACAGATTCTAGAACAGATGGATGTTCAATTTCAGTTGTTAAAATGTGCTTTCCTTTATGTGTATTACTACGTGCTAAACCAAAAATAGCCGTGTTATTGGATTCGGTACCACCTGAAGTAAATAGCACATTTTTTGCTTCTGTCTGCAAAATATCTGCTACTTGCTCACGTGCACGCATTAACAAGTCGTTTGCTTCAACACCCATTGCATGAATGGAAGCAGGATTGGCATAATACTGCTCATTCACTGCCATAAATGCTTGCATAACCTCTTTTAAAGGTTTAGTTGTTGCACTGTTGTCTAAATAGATTGTATTAACTTCCATTATTATTCACACACTTTCAAAACGTTGATTTAACGGTATTTATCATAACGCAATCTTCAGCAATTGACTACTAACTTTAACAATTATTCTAATTTAATCACTAATTGTTTGCTTTTAATGTACAAAACCACCCTTTAAAGAGCGGCATCTTAAAAGCTTGCTATGATAGCTAAAAATTAAGCAGCATAAAAATTTGATTTTTGCATTGTTAGACTCGTCACCATAACGTGGGGTTGATTTCCGTTCCGACCGGGCGCTTTGCCGCTGACGCTTCGCTTTCGCGCAGAGCAGAGCTTCCTGGGGGCGTCCGATGAGCCGCTTCACTCGCGTTGCTCGCTCCAGGGTCTCATCTGTGACGCTGATCCCCGAGGAGTCGCCCGGTCTCCACTCCAATCAACTTATACAAATGACATATGTTTTAAATTAAATATCATCCCAAACTGTGAAATCAATTTTCAACATAATAAACCCTGTCAACACGCTTATTTTTAATCTTTCTTCATTGTTATAAATTCAGTTGAAGCTGTGAAGTCCATAACTTTTTTAAAGCCTAATTTTTTATATAAATGAATGGCTCTTTTATTAAATGTAGCTACTGTTAAACGAAGTGGACTAGCATTTTCTTGTTGTAGCTGATTTAAAATAAATGAAAAAAATTCTGAGCCACTACCTTTTCCTGTTAGTTCAGGCTTCATCCCTATCCCAACATCAATGCACTCGTCTAAATATGCACCATGATCATGTCCTTTAGGTACTTGTGCAGATACTCCTGTACAGAAAAAACCGACTAGCTCGTCTTGATCATTGACAATAGCATAATACGGATTTTCAAGAAATTCTTTCAAAGATTCGTCGCAAAGACCATTGTTGTAAAAATCATATGGTTTCTCATACTTCCAATTCAAAATGTCAGCTGCATACATTTCATTCATTTCCCGAATATAAAATTGCATTATGAACCTCCCTATACTTCATCATTTCTTCATTAAATAACAAAACTGTCTAAAAAGTAATAACGATACCTTTTAGACAGCTGATGTCATTTTTTATTTACTCGATATTGTTTCTTCTGCTACAAGTTCTTGAATTCGTTTTAAAGCACCTGGCTCCATTTCTTCCACTGCCGTTCCAGCCTCTTCTAATGCTTTGGAATAACGGAATTGATTGAAAGAGGATTCTGCTTCTTTTAAACGAGTATTCAATGTTGGGTTTGTTCCACGATGGCGATTACCATACTGAATAATTCGTTCAATCAGCATTACATTTTCAATTAATTCATGCGCCTTCGCTTTTACATCCTCTACACAAAGTGTTGCTGCATTTAAATTATTATGAACTGTTCCCATATTGAGTGGTACCTCTTGAAGGCTTTGCATTACTAAATAAATATGCTCTGCTGCCTCATCTAGACGTGCATCCATTTCCTCAGGAATACCTGGAATATTCGCCTTATTCAACATACGATCTGTTTCTTGTAATGTTTTCTTTAAGTTTTCTACTTGTGTGCGAGCCTTGTTCTCATCAATTCGAAGCTTCTTCATCGTATTGGATAAATGACCTTGCTCCTCATGAATTTGTTCAAGTTCTTCGTTAATTTCAATCAATTCTTCCTGCAAACTTGAGTAGGCAGATTTTTCCTCTCTAACACGCATCGCTAATAGGTCATAACGACGTTGTAAAGCCTCTAATTGCTTTAATGCAGCTTTTGGAACTTCTGCATCTTTTTCATTTAAACGGTAGCTTTGCTGCACAAAAGTTGCTTCATCACTTACTAATTTTGTTGAACTAATAACATTATTGATTGAGCTTAATAAACGATCACAATTTTGGTCAACATAGTTTTTAGCCATAACTTCTTTTTCAAGCAGATCGTAATAACGATCAATCTCTTCGTTTATTTCAGCAACCCGTGGTTTAACAGCTGTTAAGTTTAGCTCTGCTAATTCATTTTTTAGTGTCGCAAATTCTTCTTCAAATTTATCAAGCGCCTCGGTCAACTCTAAATGCTGTAAATAATAGGATTGCTCCTCCATTTCACGTTGGCCACTACGTAATTCTTGTACCGCTCCTGGGAGCTTTACTTGCAATTCAGTCAAAATCGATGGGACATCATTAATATATTCAAATGTCTGCTGTGATTCCTGGTTCAAACCAATAACAATTTCTCGCGCTTGCAAATAATTCCCTTCGCTAGTAAGCACATCGAATTCCTCAAACTTTTGAACAAATGTCTCGAGCTTTTTCTCCAGTGAAGGTAATGCTACACCAAATGAATGTTGGTGAGCTAACAATGTTTTACGTGCTGAGCGATAGTATTCTTTTAATTGTTCAATTTCAATACGATTTTTTTCTTCGCTGCCAATTAATTCATTTAATTCTTCTAAGATTTTATCTTTACTTTCTTCACACTTTTGAATGTAATCTTCTATCTCACGTTCAATTAAAGTTGCTTTCTTAAAACGGAGTCTATTGATTTGATCCTCTGCATCAAATAAAAGTGAATCAATTTTTGTCATATGTACATCGATGACTTCATCCCAGCTATTACGCCATCGTTCAAACATCTCTTCTGTTTCACCGTTCATGTTTAAAGATTTAACTTTTGAAATTTCCTCATTTATGGGATTGTTTTGTATTTGTGATTTTTCATTTTCAAGTTTAGCAATGATTGTTGTATGTTTTCGTCGCATCATAAATCCTACTATCGCTAAAATTAATAGTAGGATAACCGGAATGATGATATACTCCATCGTAAGCCTCCTATTCTACAATAAACGAATTGGCTAGTTGTATTTATTATATACTATGTTATCGCCTTTTGTACTAAAATTTGAGTGTTTTTTATGTATTTATGCGTTTCAAGAATAACACTTACTAAGTTTTGAACAATTTGCGCAAATAGAAGTGTTTTATCCTAAAGTTAAAGGAGTGGTAATTTTATGAAATATGACGGTCACATCCATAGTCCATATTGTCCACATGGTACTTCTGATTCATTTAAGCAATACATTGAAAAAGCAATTTCTTACAACTTTACAGATATCACCTTTACAGAACACGCACCTTTACCATTAAATTTTGCTGACCCTACACCACAGCAAGATAGTGGTATGAATCCAGAATTTTTAATGCCCTATTTTAAAGATTTACAGTGCCTTCAAAAGGAGTACGCACAAGACATCCGCATTCATATCGGTCTGGAGGTTGACTATATTCAAGGCTTTGAACAAGAAACTCGTCAATTTCTTGATACATATGGACACTTTTTAGATGACTCTATTTTATCAGTCCATTTTTTACAATGGCAAAATCACTTTGAATGCATAGACTTTTCCCCAGAAAATTTTATGGCTTTTGCAAAAAAAGTGGGCTCAATCGAACAAGTGTATAATTTATATTATGATACCGTCCTACAGTCCATTAAAGCAAATTTAGGGCAGTACAAGCCTAAGCGCATTGGACATCCTTCACTTATTCACAAATTTCAATTAGCACATAGGGTGAAAATTGATGATTCTATGCGGATTCGAGAAGTTTTAGATTTAATGAAGGAAGAAGGCTATGAACTAGATGTAAATAGCGCTGGTATAAGTAAAACATATTGTCAGGAACCTTATCCACCATTTTCCTTTATCGATTATAGTAAATCTATTGGACTACCCATTGTATTTGGTTCAGATGCACATAGTGTTGCTGATTTACATCAACACTATAACGCTATATATCCGAAATAAATAACTTACAAACGAGGTGTTATGATGTTTACAAACATTAATTATGAAGGGCCAGTTGCCGAGCAATATCATACTTTAGCCAAACAGTTAGATGCCCTCCTTACTGGAGAAAGCGATCGTATTGCTAATTTAAGCAACGCCTCTGCTTTACTAAATCAATTTCTTCCAAACATTAACTGGGTTGGTTTTTATGTATTACAGGGGGAGGAACTTGTATTAGGGCCATTCCAAGGCTTACCTGCCTGCGTTAGAATACCAATTGGACGAGGCGTTTGTGGAACAGCTGTAGGCAAAGAACAAACAATTGTGGTAAAAGACGTTCATGACTTCCCAGGCCATATTGCCTGTGATGCAGCGTCCCAATCCGAAATCGTTATTCCCTTAATAAAAGAAGGACAAGTCCTCGGTGTTCTTGATATCGACAGTCCAATCGTAAATCGCTTTTCTAAAGAAGATCAAGATGGGTTAGAGCTATTCGTAAAAACCTTACTTCTTCATTTATAAGGTGAAACTTTAATTAGTACGCCGCACCTCCCTATTTCTAAGTGGGAGAACCCGACGTTTCTCTTTTGATATAGATAAAAAAATGCCCTGAAATGATTTATTGTATCATTTCAGGGCATTTAAAGCGTATAAGGCCGATGTTTTATTTTTGCAAATTGTTTAGATAAAATCGATCATGAATACAAAATCGATTTTTACCACTATTTTTCGCTTCATAAAGCGCTGTATCTGCGTGTAGGAAAACAGATTGAAACGCCGGACGGTACTGTTCATCCCACGTGATGAGACCTGCTGAAATTGTCACCTGAGGATCTGTTGTATTTGGAATTCTTGCAACGATTGTTGCTGCTAAGTCGATTGCTTCTTTTTCAGCAATATTCGGGATATACACAGACATTTCTTCTCCACCCCAGCGTGCACAAATGCCACGAGCTCCAATCATTTCTTTTAATTGTACTGCAATTTGCATAAGAATCTTATCACCAATTTGATGTCCATACGTATCATTAACGCGTTTGAAATTATCAATATCAATGAGTAAGAACATCCCTGATTGATCATCTTTAAGAGACTTTTCTACATACTGGTCTAAATAACTTCTTGCGTACAATTTCGTTAAATGATCCAAATCTACCATTTCTTGAAGTTGATTACGTAATATTGAGTTTGCAATGGCTAAGGAAGAATGATGGATTAATGATTGCATTAATTTAAAGCTATCAAATGAAAAGAAATACGGCTCCTTGTGTAACACGATACTAAAGCCATTAATTTTTTCTTCCATTAATATCGGGATTGCCATAATTGAACGATATTCCATTTGATTAGGGGTTAATCGGCTGAAATCAGCAATAAATAGTGGATCATCGGTATATTCAAAATGTTGTTCAACATGTTTTATATAGGTTTGACCCTTTTCTGCATGGAATAAAGATGTACTTGCATCCGTCACTTCAAAGGTATCATTCTGTTTAAAAGCGAAGCAAACTTCCATTGGTTGAAAGGATTTCATTAATTGTTTTTGAAGGAAAAGTAACATGTCATTAATATCAATCCTCATATTCAAACGATGCGATGTTTCATTGATAAGTTGTAAATCACTAACAAGGCGATGTGATTGATGATATAACTTTGCATTTTCAAGCGCATTTCCAGATGTTTGTGCGAGTATTCGTATAAAATCTTTTTCAGTTGTTGAAAAAAGATATGTTGTAGGTGCACTTACTTGTAAAATACCATAAATAGCTTGTCTCCCCTTTATAGGGGCATTTAATATTCGACAATTCAAATCGCTAGCAAGCTCTGTTGTTAGCTCTCCCGAGACAAAAGCCTCAATAGTCGCAGGCCTTTCAGATAAATAATCAAAAAGCTTAATATCAATTGTCGTATGACGGTCTTGATCATTCGATAGTATAAGCTCCACATTAAACTTCGGGAAATTATCCTTAATGTTTTTCAAGACATTTTCTAAAATTAAATCAATATTCATAGTGGAATGAAATAAGTCTGTCATATTGTACAATTTTCGATATTGGTCTTCATTCACTTTTACTTCACAATTTTCTCTAATCCTTTGAAGAACCTTCGTAAGCGTTTCGACTAGCTCTTCGCCGTAATCCGTAGTCATAAAGTCTGTCCAAGCATCGGTTGCCTCGACGAGCAGCACACCAATTGGATTTTTGCCTTCCGCTTGGAAGAGCACCATATCTGTCATCATCGTATATACGTCTTTTTCTTTTAATATATAAGGAACTTTCACCAACTTCTGTTGATAAAAGTTGGCTTCAATCATTAACCATGACACAGCATTTAGTTTTGTTTCAATTGTTAAATTAGCCATCTCTTCAACAGGTATTAAAGAATTACCTTCGAAACCGAGAAATGCCACATTTACAACTCCAAAGCGCTTCTTTAGACACTGTTTCAATGAGGAAAAATACTCATTAAAACCGGCTTGTTCTTTAGAACTCACCCAAATGCTCAAAACATCTGATTTTATATATTTTAGCGTTTGTAAATGGTCTGTCATGAAATCACCTTTTCTATATAACGTCCAAATCAATTACTATTAACTTATAATATAGTATACATAATTTGTGTCATTTTGACTATGTTATTCTATTTTACTTTTACATTTTACATTTCCCACTGTATCATTAACTATCATCGAATATCGAAATATGTATATAAAGGAAATTTTTACTATATCACCTTTTTAAAAATAGTTAGCCTAATAATTGACGTCTATGTAATAAGCAGTTACAATGAAGTTTGTGTAAAATAAACGCAGCAGTGGTATGAGCTTATTACTGTATTTTATTCCTCTATTTTATTGTAAACAGATTCAATAGATGGTGTATCGCGTAACCTAACGGCTGCATAGGCGAAAATACATGAAAATAAAATGCGTATAGGAATGGGTACTACTGGTTTTTGTTTTACAACAAAAAAACCAAATTTAAAGGAGGAGACAACAATATGTCTCGTTATACAGGTCCATCTTGGAAATTATCACGTCGTCTTGGTATCTCACTAAGCGGTACAGGTAAAGAAATCGAAAAACGCCCTTACGCACCAGGTCAACACGGTCCAAACCAACGTAAAAAATTATCAGAATACGGTTTACAACTTCAAGAAAAACAAAAACTTCGTCACATGTACGGCATGAACGAACGTCAATTCCGTACTCTATTCGACCGCGCTGGTAAAATGAAAGGTGTTCACGGTGAAAACTTCATGATCCTTCTTGAAACTCGCCTTGACAACCTAGTTTACCGTTTAGGTTTAGCTCGTACTCGTCGTGGATCTCGTCAATTAGTAAACCACGGCCACATCTTAGTAGATGGCAAACGCGTTGATATTCCTTCATACAGCGTAAAACCAGGTCAAACGATTTCTCTTCGTGAAAAATCTCAAAACCTTGCTGTAGTAGCAGAAGCAATCGAAGTAAACAACTTCGTACCTGACTACTTAACATTTGATGCTGACAAAAAAGAAGGTACATTCACTCGCCTTCCAGAGCGTTCTGAATTATCAGCTGAAATCAACGAAGCATTCATCGTAGAGTACTACTCTCGTTAATTAAATTACTCTGCAAAGAGTAGTTTAGAAAACCCTAGAAAGCCTTTTATATCAAGGCTCTCTAGGGTTTTTGCTTGTTATCGACAATGCACAATAATACATTAAATATCATTGTTTTGGGGCTGATGTTGGGGCAAATTATTAATACGGAGTGAAATGAATGAAGCTTGGAGATTACTTAATTAATAATCCTCATATAGAATGGGAGTTAAAGAATAACCAGGAGATGTTTAGTTTGTTAACATTTCGATGTTAACTTAAATGGTAATAATTTTTCTACAAGATTTTATAAGTCATTGGACTGCTCGTCGGTATATAAAGAAAAAATCGAAGGTCGATACATATTCTTTATTGATAATGAATCAATTAATAATGAAGTAATACGAAATAAGATAAACATCCTACCTGATAAATTGCAATCCCTTTCATTACCCATAAATTTTACAAACTCGCAAAAGGAAATATATTCAAAAGATTGGATTTCTCATATTCTTGAATATTGACTCAGGGATTTTTTTATTTTATTATCTTTTCAATATCCTGGGGCTCCCCGTTTTTTGGTTTATTTCCTTCCTCTAACTTTTTTCGTTTAGTTCGCAATACAAGCCCGACAATTAGGTACAGCAATGTAGTAATAATGCCTGCCGTTGGGGAAACAAGAAATTCTTTTCCCGAAGCAATTTTAATATAGCCATCCAGAATAAGCGGATTCACAAGTGCATCTTCTGTCATATGCATAAGGACAAGTGGCCAAATACTTTTCGTCATTAAATAAATTTCTGTATACATTACTGTCCAACAGATCATCGTCACGATACCTATTAACGCAAAAAGCCACCTATTTACAGGAAGCACACTGAAGATATCACTTTCTGATAAGAACACTAAAAAATATGGAATATGCCAAGCTCCCCAAACACCACCAACAATAAAATACAACCAAAAATCATTTATTTTTAATGATGATAGTTTACTTGTCAAATAGCCTCTCCAAACGGATTCCTCAAAAAAGTTTTTAACAAATTGGATCAGTAAGCCACCCATGAAAACTGAAACGATTGCATCTAAATGAAAATCCGAAAAATCCATCCAGCTAAAAATATAGCTTACTAACAAAACTGCAGAAGTGATTACAGGATAGACTAGGAGCGAAACAACATACCATTTTACGTTACCCTTCAAATTAGGTAATAAGCCTATATCGTGCCAACCATCTCCTGCAAAGGCACGTAACGAGATAGTCATCAGCAACGGTAAAACTAGCCAAATTCCCATCCCAAGCGTGTCGCCTTTAGGTTGTTCAGGTATGAAACGATCTACGAAAACACCAAGCCAGCCACATAGCAAAACAACAACGATAAAGATTATTACATTCCGTGTAGTTTTCACTTTCAATCCGCCTTCCTGTTTTCAAGGATTGAAATAACCCACATTGTATCGGGACAAGGTGTTTCGGGATGCAGTGCAATGTATTGAGCGATACCCTGTATAGAACACCAAAATGCTACCGCAAGTGCTTCAGCATTCCCCTGTTTAAATTCACCCAGCAATTGCCCCTTCTCTATTAATGGAATACTCTTTTTAATTAATTTATCCGCTTCTGTAAGCATTTCTTTTAAATCTTCCGACAAGGAATCAAGATGTTGCGCATTTTCCATTAGCACAAACATTTTTGCAGCAGACGGGTTTGTACTGATCATGCTAAATATTTCCTCAGCAACCGCTGTAAAGATTGCCAATGATGATTCATTCATAACATCAAAATCTATTTTAAGTCTTTCACAGCCTATGCGAATTAATTCTTCATAAAGTTTTTCCTTAGAGCCAAAATAATGAAAAAGCAACCCCATGCTCATATCAGCAGCTTTAGCAATATCAGCAACTTTTGTTTCACCATACCCCTTACGAATAAACAAATCTAATGCTGTTTGTAAAATTAAAGCTCTTCGTTGTTCTTTTTGTTCATGTCTAATCGACATTTCTCCCACCCCTTTATTGAAAATATTCTCATTGAAATATTATTCAATAAAATTGCAAATAGTCCTGAAAAGTGCCTAAAAAAATTTTTTGTTTATCAGCCCGAATACCCATATTTTAACAAATATTTTCATCCGTTTGATTGATTAGAATATTCACATAAATTATGACGATTTTATGTACTTTAAAATAGTAATTACACAATTAAAAAGCAACATATTCACTACTAATATATTAAGAACAAAATATCAGTTATTTACTATTCAACACTTCTATAAAATAGAACACATTTCCAAAAAATATATTTTACTTTCATAGGAAAACAATTTTCAAAACGTTTTTATATCAATAATCCTCAGCAACACAACCTTTCATTATATCAAAAGCCAACCTAACTTTTTTGTAAAATAATAACATAATTAAAATTAACAATTTTAATAAAAATACGTGTTGAACTTTTACAAATAATAGAATAACATGAACTTCGAAAGGTGGTTCGCCATCATTCAAGCAATAACAATTATTTTAAAGGGGTTGGAAATATGTCAGACGTTCTAAAGCAATTTGTTATGCCGAAAACAAACTTATTTGGACCTGGAGCAATTCAAGAAGTTGGTAAACGCTTAAATGATTTAGAAGTGAAAAAGACATTAATCGTAACAGATGAGGGCTTACACAAATTAGGTCTCTCTGAACAAATTGCTAACATCATTATAGCTGCTGGAATTGATGTAGCCATTTTCCCGAAAGCAGAACCGAATCCAACAGATCAAAACATTGAAGACGGGATTGCAGTGTATCATGCTGAAAACTGTGATTCCATTGTATCTCTTGGAGGGGGTAGCGCACACGATGCAGCAAAAGGTATCGGACTTATTGCTTCGAATGGTGGACGCATTCATGATTACGAGGGCGTTGACAAATCACAAAACCCACTAGTGCCATTAATCGCTATTAACACAACTGCTGGTACAGCAAGTGAAATGACTCGCTTCACAATTATTACGGATACCTCTCGTAAAGTGAAGATGGCCATTGTGGATAAACATGTTACTCCACTTCTATCAATTAATGACCCCGAGTTAATGGTTGGCTTACCTCCTGCTCTAACTGCGGCAACTGGTTTAGATGCATTAACACATGCAATCGAATCATTTGTGTCGACAGAAGCAACACCAATTACTGATGCATGCGCAGAAAAGGTGCTTCAGCTAGTTCCTGAATATTTACCACGCGCCTATGCAAACGGTGCAGATTTAGAGGCACGTGAGCAAATGGTGTACGCACAATTTTTAGCAGGCATGGCGTTTAATAATGCTTCACTTGGCTATGTACATGCAATTGCGCATCAATTAGGCGGTTTCTATAATTTACCACACGGAGTATGTAATGCTATTCTTTTACCACATGTTTGCCGCTTCAACTTAACAGCACGAACTGACCGTTTTGCAAGAATCGCTGAATTGTTAGGTGAAAACGTTGAAGGGTTAAGTAAACGTGAGGCTGCTGAAAAAGCAATTACAGCAATTGAAAACCTTTCTAGTGATTTAAACATTCCAAGTGGCTTCCGCGAATTAGGCGCGAAGGATGAGGATATTGAAATCTTAGCGAAAAATGCAATGTTAGATGTATGTGCTGCAACAAACCCACGTAAAGCAACTTTAGAGGACATTAAACAAATTATTACAAATGCAATGGGTCCTGTTGCGAAAAAAGAAGAGTCACTCGAAGCTATCGCACTTTCTTAATAGATAATCAAAAGGCATGTCTCGTGGCATGCCTTTTTTAATTGATAACTGCCAGAGGTTTTGAGCCAACAAGTGGTTTTTGTGCGAAAGCGTAGCGACAGCAACAGATGGTTTTTTTGTGCGAAAGCGTAGCGACAGCAACAGATGGTTTTTTTGTGCGAAAGCGTAGCGACAGCGACAGATGGTTTTTTTGTGCGAAAGCGTAGCGACAGCGACAGATGGTTTTTTTGTGCGAAAGCGTAGCGACAGCGACAGATGGTTTTTTTGTGCGAAAGCGTAGCGACAGCGACAGATGGTTTTTTTGTGCGAAAGCGTAGCGACAGCGACAGATGGTTTTTTTGTGCGAAAGCGTAGCGACAGCGACAGCAACAAAGTTAAAGCTAAAGAGCATTCAGTCATTGTATGTCACTCGAACACTCGCTATACTTTTCTTAAAAAGAATTGGAGATAAGAAAATGCGTTTAATCTCAATTTGTCCTAGTAATACAGAACTTGTTGCTTATTTAGGGCTGACTGACCAGCTTGTGGGCGTCGATGATTTTTCAGATTGGCCATTAGTCGTAAAAGACTTGCCTCAGCTTGGCCCAGATTTATCAATTGATATGGATGCATTAGAAGCATTGCAGCCAGATCTTGTACTTGCATCGTTAAGTGTCCCTGGCATGGAAAAAAATATTGAAGCTTTACAAGCTAGAAATATTCCTCATATTGTTTTTAATGCCAATTCTTTAGAGGAAATCGCACAGGACCTTCATATTTTAGGTAAAGCTTGTGGAGTTGAGGAGCGTGCTAAAAAAATTTCCGAGGAATATTTATATTGTATTGATTGTCTATACAAAGTTGCTCAAACAATTCCTAAAAAACCTACTGTTTATTGGGAATGGTGGCCAAACCCTATCTTTACCCCAGGTAAAATTAATTGGTTAACTGAAATTAGTGCCATTGCTGGTGGGCAAAATCTGTTTCAAGATGTAGAACTAGCAAGTGTGCAAACTGATTGGGCTGATGTAGTAAGGCGTGACCCAGACTATATAATGATGGCTTGGGTAGGTGTTGCCTTTGAGCGAATTCAACCGGCAAATTTATTAAAACGGTCGGATGCGCAGGAGCTACGAGCTGTTAAAATGAAACAGCTTCACGTAATGGAGGAATGGCTTTATTGTCGTCCATCACCACGCCTCATAGAGGGTGCATTAAAGCTTGCAAATATGCTTCACCCCAAAAAATATGAGCACATCAAGCTTCCAAGTTTTTTAGATAGTTAAAAATAAAAGTATGGCTCTTCTGCAAAGAGAGGGGTTGATTTCCGTTCCGGCTGTGCGCTTTGTTGCTGTCGCTTTGCTTTCGCTACAGAAAACATTTGCCGCTGACGCTTCGCTTTCGCGCAGAGCAGAGCTTCCTGGGGGCGTCCGATGAGCCGCTTCACTCGCGTAGCTCGCTCCAGGGTCTCATCTGTGACGCTGATCCCCAAGGAGTAGCCCAGCCTCCACTCCAATCAACCGTTTTACTTATCTTGTATCTTCTAACATAGCGGCTAGAGATTTCCTAAACCATTTTATTTTCCATCCAAAAGAGACATCCCCTCTAATATTGAGGGGATGTCTTGTTGTATACGTCTGAGTTAAACAAACTTCACCATATGGTATTTTTTCTTGCCGCGACGAACAATGCTGAATGCATCTTCTAAACGATCTTTGCCGTCGATGACATATTCTAAGTTAGTAACCTTTTCACCATTCACGCTAATTGCACCATTTGTTACGTCCTCACGAGCTTGACGTTTTGAAGGAGAGATACCCGCTTCCACAAGTAAGTCCACGATGTTTTTATCTTCTTTCGCCATTTCAATAGAAGGAACATCTTTAAATGCATCCTTCATTTCATCAGCAGAAAGTGCTTTTAAGTCTCCAGAGAATAAAGCAGCTGTAATGCGGATTGCTTGGTCTAATGCTTCCTGACCATGAATTAAGCGTGTCATTTCTTCAGCTAATGCTTTTTGTGCCTTACGTAAGTGTGGCTCCTCTTCAACAGATACTGCTAAAGCTTCAATCTCTTCACGAGAAAGGAATGTGAAGATTTTTAAGTATTTCACAACGTCAGCATCCGCAGCATTAATCCAGAATTGGTAGAACTCGTATGGAGATGTTTTCTTACAATCTAGCCATACAGCACCACCTGCCGTTTTACCAAATTTCGTACCGTCTGCTTTCGTTACTAAAGGAATTGTTATACCAAAAGCTTTCGTTTCTTCCTCATGTGTTTTACGAATAACTTCTAAACCAGTTGTAATATTCCCCCACTGATCAGAACCACCTACTTGAATGCGACAGTTGTAATGGTCGTATAAGTGATTGTAATCAATACCTTGAATTAAAGTATATGCAAACTCAGTAAATGAAATCCCTGTATCAAGACGTGATGCAATTGTATCCTTTGCTAACATGTAGTTTACATTAATTAATTTCCCATAATCACGTAAAAATTCGATCGTATTTATATTGCCAATCCAGTCACGGTTATTCACTAACTGAGCACCATTACCATCTTCTGCAAAATCAAAGATACGTTCTAATTGACCACGGATACCTTGAACATTTTTATCAATTTGCTCAACTGTTTGTAATTGGCGTTCTTCAGAGCGACCAGATGGATCTCCAATCATACCCGTTGCACCACCAACTAACAAAATTGGACGGTGGCCTGCTTTTTGGAATCGACGTAGCGTTAAAAGAGGCACAATATGCCCAATATGCATAGAATCTGCAGTTGGATCAACACCACAGTATAAAGATACAGATTGCTCATCCAATAATTTAGCCATACCTTCAGCATCAGTTTGTTGGTATAACAATCCACGCCATTCTAAGTCTTGTAATAATTCGTTCGTCATTTTAATTCCTCCTAAGTGTTTAATATTTCGTGTAGGGGGAAATAAAAAAGTCCCTACACGCAAAAACATTGCATGCAGGGACGTTAATAACTAACGCGGTACCACCCGGCTTGAAGATGTCATCCATCTTCCTCTTCATTCAACCGCCTTTATCGCAGGCGCGCACGTCTAAGCTCCAAGCACGTAATTCGTTTCTACATTATGACCAGCTTTCACCAACCGCTGGCTCTCTAAACAGGGAATGTAGATACTACTGCAAGCTCTTCATCACTAGAAAACTATAAGCATTATTCTAAACGATTCTTTTTCATTGTCAATAACTATGTTCGACCTAAATCAATATGTGCTATAATAGACAAGATTTTAGGAGGTCGATACATTGAAAGATTGGATTGAGAAAATCAATGCAAAGATCGATGATTTAATTCAACAAAAATGGATGAAGAAATTACGTATTTCAGGAAGTGTTACCTGGAACTTATTTTTACTATTTTTAGTCTTTGCATTGGTTGGGACTGTATTTGCCGGTTCAGTGGGCGCTGGCTATTTTGCTTCGCTTGTAAAAGAAGAGCCACTTCGCTCAAAGGAAGAATTAAGGACAGAAATTTTCAACTACGATTCAACAAGTGAGATTTATTTTGCCAACGATATTTATATCGGAAAATTACGGACAGATTTAGACCGTCGAGTAACCACATTAGATCAGGTCGCACCTAATGTTATTAATGCAGTATTAGCAACAGAGGACGAGTATTTCCGCGAACATAACGGAATAGTTCCAAAGGCTGTTGTCCGTGGGCTACTTCAAGACGTAGCAAACTCTTCGACCCAAACTGGTGGTTCTACATTAACACAACAGCTTATTAAAAACCAAGTATTAACAAACGAAGTATCTTATGAACGAAAAGCAAAAGAACTTTTACTTGCTATGCGTTTAGAGCATTTTATGAAAAAGGAAGAAATTTTAGAGGCCTATTTAAACATAATACCTTATGGCCGTAATGCTTCCGGTCGAAACATTGCAGGAGTTGAAACAGCTGCTGAAGGTATTTTCAATGTAAAAGCAAAGGACTTATCGCTTCCTCAAGCAGCGTATATAGCTGGTATACCGCAATCACCTTTCGCTTACACACCTTTCACAAATAAAGGTGTACTTAAAAGTAAAGAAGCTCTGAAACCGGGTATTGATCGTATGAAAACTGTACTTTATCGTATGAAAGACGCTGGTTATATTAACGAAGCTCAATATAAAGAAGCAGTTGCTTACGATATCACTGCTGACTTCCGTTCACCAGAGATGCGTGCAGAAGATCGCTACCCATGGCTAACATATGAGCTTGAAAGTCGAGCGAAAGATATTATTGCAGAAAAACTAGCAGAAAAAGATGGTATTGATCCAGAACGCTTAAAAAATGAGAAAAAATTAAAAGAAAAGTATACGATTCTAGCAGATCGCGATGTCCGCTCAAAAGGTTATCGTATCTATTCAACTATTAATAAAGATATGTACGATTCGATGCAAAAAGCAGCGGACAACTTTAAAAATTACGGTCATACTTATACAGTTAAAGAAAAGGATCCTACAACAGGTGAACAAGTTGATGTTCAAATGCCTGTACAGGTTGGTAGTATTTTAATTGAAAATAATACTGGACGTATTTTAAGCTTTGTCGGTGGTCGTGACTTTGAATTAAAAAAATATAACTATGCTACACAGGCAAAACGCTCAAATGGCTCAACTATGAAGCCATTACTTGTATATGCACCTGCAATAGAATACGGTGTAATCGGTGCCGGAAGCCCATTAGTTGACGTAAAATTCTCTATTCCCGGATGGAGCCCAACAAACTATAATACTAATGATGAACGAGGGCTTATCCCGGCACGTGAGGCATTAGCGAGTTCACAAAACTTATCAGCTGCACGTCTATATTATAGTATTCTTAACAGACGTCCTGCCGATTATTTAGTAAAGATGGGAATCACAACCCTAAAGCCTAATGATTTCACTAACCCTTCTGCTAGTCTTGGGGCGGTAGAAGATGGTATTACGGTTGAAGAGAACACCAATGCCTTTGCAACTTTTGCAAATAGTGGACAATTTATAGACTCTTATATGATTGATAGAATTGAAGACCAAAATGGCAATATCATTTATAAACACGAAGTTAAACCTGAACAAGTATTTAGTCCTGAAACCTCTTATATCATTACAGATATGTTACGAGATGTGTTAACAAAAGGAACAGGTACACTTGCAAGAAATACTTTAAAATTCTCTGCTGACTTTGCTGCTAAAACAGGTACTTCACAAGATTACAAAGATGCTTGGCTAGTTGGTTATAACCCGAATGTTTCTCTTGGTGTATGGATAGGTTATGATAAAAATCAATCACTTAATGCATTTAATAATACGTACCAACAGCCAAGTGAGCGAATTAACAAGCTATGGGGAAAATTAATGAATTCTGTGTATGATGTCGATCCACAATTAATTGCCCCTAAAACTAGATTTAAGCAACCGAAAAACGTTGTGACTGCATCATTCTGTGGTATTTCTGGTTTAGCGCCTTCTGCAGCATGTGCTAATGCTGGTCTCGTGCGCTCTGATTTGTTTAACGCGAAAGTATTTTTACCTTCACAACCTGATGATAGCTTAGCTTCTTCAAGTGTTGTGACGATAAAAGGTAAAACTTATAATGCACTTCCTAGCACACCGTCAGAATTTGTAAAAGCAGGTGGTGCAGGTATTAATCAGGCATTTATAAAAAGAATGCTTGGCCCACTTGGCGGTAACCCTGCTAGCCTATTACCGAAAAATTCGTCATTATCGAATTCATCGGTATCAGCTGTTGATTTCCCAGCTGATAACAGTGCACCAGCAGCAGTAACAGCTTCTATTAATGGCAATACATTATCTTGGACAGGGTCTTCAAATGATGTAGTTGGTTATAGAATATATAAAGTAACAAACGGTGGTAAGACTCTTGTTGGATCAGTGCTTGAATCATCCCAAAGTATGACGGTAGCAAGTGGTCAAGCCTATGCTGTTGTTGCAGTAGATATTACAGGTTTAACTTCAGCGCAATCCAATATCGTTTCTACTGGTGGCAGTGCGAATGAAAAACAACCTGATAAAGAACAAGAAGAAAAAGTTCCACCAACTACACCACCTACTAACGGCAATGAGCCGAACAATAATGAAAACGGCACAGAAAATGGCAATGGGACTGGTGGAAATAACGGGAATGGCTCGAATAACGGCAACGGTTCTGGAAACACTGGAAATGAGTCAAATAACGGAAATGGTTCTAATAACGGGAACAACGGCTCGAATAACGGGAATGGTACCGGAAATAACGAAAATGGCTCAAATAACGGAAACGGTTCCGAAAACACTGAGAATGGCGGCTCTAACGGAGGAGAAAACGGAAATACAACTCCACCGCCTAATCCACCTACCCGATAATATGCAGGCATACTACAATTATTTTTGAATTGTAGTATGCCTGTTTTTTTGTCATTATTAAGAGGACTACTAATTTAAAGGGGTGGAAATATTATGAACGTTTTAGTTTTAGGAGGTACCCGTTTTTTTGGTAAAAAGCTTGTAGAACTCTGTCTTCAAAATGGCCATAGCGTAACTATATTAACACGTGGACAAAGTGGAAATCCTTTTGGTACTAAAGTGAAGCAGCTAATTGTTAATCGAGACGACGCTGATTCGTTGTCGAAGGCACTAGCAAGCACTACGTGGGATATTGTCTATGATAATATTTGCTATTCTCCTAACGAAGCTCTCAACATATGTGAAATTTTAGAAGGTAAAACGAAAAAGCTCGTTTTTACATCTACTCTATCAACCTACGAAATAGACGGCATTATCAAAACAGAAGAAGATTTTAATCCATATAATTATGAAGTTCGGATGGGAAACCGCGAAGATTTTTCGTACGGTGAGGGTAAGCGTCAAGCAGAGGCAGTACTTTTCAAAGAGGCCACATTCCCTGTTGTCGCTGTACGTTTCCCGATTGTTATGGGGGAGAACGACTATACACGCCGTTTACATTTCCATGTTGAACGAATTTTACAAGAACAGCCTATTTCATTACCAAATATTGATGCAAAGATGAGCTTTATTACGGACGATGAAGCAGCTGCATTTTTGTATTTTGCAGGCACTACACCTATTGAAGGACCTTATAATGCAACAGCAGCAGGTGCAATTTCATTAAAAGATTTACTAGGTCTTATTGAAGAAACAACCGGAAAGCATGCAAAAATTTCCCTTGTAGGTGGCGATGACAAGTCGCAGTCGCCATATGGGGTTCCAGCAGATTGGTATATGTCCACTACAAAGGCAGAATCAGCAGGCTTTACATTCAGTCAACTCCATGATTGGCTCCCTTCTCTAGTGAAAACATTAGTAAATGAGCTGCGATAAATCGAAACTTTAATCAGTGTGGTGTTCTTTACCCCACTGATTATTAGTCTTCACCAATCGGGTATTTACGGGCAGTTTGCCTCCCCTAATTTCTTTGCTCTCATTGAATTTAAAGCGGGAGGACCTGACGCTTCTCTTTTGATACAGATAAATTACTGCCCATTAATACGGGACAAGATTTTACTATACTAATAGACTTATCAACATAACGTGGGGTTGATTTCCGTTCCAGCTGGGTGCTTTCCTAGGGGCGTCCGATGAGCCGCTTCACTCGCGTTGCTCGCTCCAGGGTCTCATCTGTGACGCTGATCCCTAAGGAGTCGCCCAGCCTCCACTCCAATCAACTAATATACTTGGCATATTCCCCCAAAATTTCATCTTAATTTTTACAGATAAGCATTAAAAGATCTGCTAGATTTTTTTAGCAAGAAATCTAGCAGATTCATTTTTATCGTATTTAATTGATCAGATACTACAGCAGTATCGTTTTTAAAATCGCAATTGCTTCATCGATTTCTGCTTTTGACACGGTTAATGGAGGTAATAGGCGAATAACGTTAGGTCCTGCACCCACTAATAATAAGCCCTTTTCCTCCGCTGCTGCTATATACGAGGCTACCTCAATATCCCCACAGCCAATACCAAGAAGTAAGCCCTGGCCCTGTACTGTATACGTTGAAGGAAGATGCGTTTTCAATTGCTTAACAAAATACGTAGATAGCTCCTGTACATTTTGTAAAAAAGGCGCTGCAAAGACATGATCAAGCACGGTTTCAGCAACACTCATCGCAAGCGGGTTCCCACCGAATGTTGTGCCATGTGTGCCTGGACTAAATGTCTCATATAACTCGGCTGTTCCAAGCATCCCACCGACAGGGAAACCACCACCTAGCCCTTTTGCTAATGTCACAATATTTGGCTTTAAAATCGTTTGCTCAAAAGCATATTTTGTTCCTGTTCGTCCAATACCGGTTTGAACTTCATCGATAATTAGTAATATTCCTTTGTCGTCACAGACTTTAGCGATTGCTGCTGCGAATTCTGGTGATACACTGTTAACACCGCCTTCACCTTGAATCATTTCCAGCATAATTGCTGCGACAGAATCATCAATCGTTGTTTCAAGTGCTGCCACATCATTAAAAGGAAGAATCGTAAATTTTTCAACAAGTGGACCGAAGCCATTATGTACCTTATCCTGACCTGTTGCAGACATCGCTCCAAAAGTACGCCCATGAAAAGAGTTTTCAAAAGTAATAATATGATTTTTCCCTGTATGCTTACGCGCAAGCTTTATAGCCGCTTCATTCGCTTCTGCACCACTATTACAGAAAAATGCATAAGAGAAATGTGTATTTGCTATTAATTTTTGCGCAACCTTCTCCTGACCGGGAATATCAAATAAATTAGAAATATGCCAAAGCTTTTGACTTTGATCATGAATTGCCTTCACAATGGCCGGATGCGCATGACCAAGGCTCACAACAGCGATTCCACTTGTAAAATCTAAATATTTTTTCCCAGCAGAATCTTCTACTACCGTTCCTTGCCCTTTGACAATTTTGGCGCGTCGTTTGCCATAGTTTTCAAATAAAGCACTCATTTTTTCAACCCCTCCAGAGTAAAACTTAAATCTTCTTTTCTAAACAACTATATTGCTACCTTTATGCCATTACTTCATCCCTTGGCTAAAATCGTTGTACCTTCTAAAGATCCCCCAACAATTTGTACGGATGGAATACCTGCCCTTAAGCATTCGAGAGCTCCTTGAACTTTTGGTATCATCCCACCATAAATATAACCGTCCTCAATCCATTGTTGGATGATGGCAGGTGTTGCTTTCAATTGATATTCATCATTAATGCGGATTCCATTTACATCCGTTACAAGTAATAAACTATCTGCATCTAGAGCTAGTGCTATTTCACTTGCTACAGTATCCCCATTAATATTTAATGCCTGACCAAATTCATCCACCCCGACGCAAGCAATAACCGGTACAACCCCGGCATTTATTAATGCTTCCAGCAAAGATGTATTGACTTTTTTTATATCACCAACAAAACCGAATACATCTTTATCTAGATAATCCGCTACAATTAACTGACCATCGAAGCCGTTTAATCCAATGGCAGCAATTCCCGCAGTAGTTAATTCATGAACAAGCGCAGGGTTGACCTTTCCTATTAACGTAGACTGTACAATATCAATAGCCGCTTCATTCGTTACACGAATACCGTTTAAAGCATGTGATTCTATCCCGTACGCCGCAAGTTCACGATTAATGGCCGGTCCACCACCATGGGTAATAATAAGCTCAACTCCGCTCTCTTGCAGGTTTTTAAAATTCTTAAAAAACGATTCATCTAAGCCTTCTAGTGTACTTCCACCAAGCTTAATGACCATTCTTTTACGAGCGGTACGAGGCATTGATTTGAACGTAGTCATAAGTTAGATCACATCCCCAAGCATGCCCCTTGCCTTCCCCAATACCAAGTGACACATAGATTTTCACTTCATGCATTTTTAAAATTTGAATTAACTCATCCTCAGGGAATGGAAGTGGCTCACCGTTTTCAACCATAGTGACACCGCCAATTTGGATCGTAATTTTTTCTGGATCAACCGTTGCGCCACTATAGCCTACAGCGGCAATAATGCGTCCCCAGTTTGCATCACAGCCAAATACTGCCGTTTTCACAAGCGGTGAACCAACTACTGTTTTAGCAATTTTTCGCCCCTCTTCATCTGAAATTGCTCCTTCAACTTCAACCTCAATCAGCTTCGTTGCACCCTCACCATCTTTAGCTATCATTTTTGCTAAATCTTGAGCTACTGTTTTCAATGTTAAGTAGAAGTTTTGCCAATCCGGATGGTCAAAGGTCAGAGTTTCATTTCCCGCTAAGCCGTTTGCCATCACAACAACTGTGTCATTTGTAGATGTATCCCCATCTACCGTAATTGCATTAAAAGTCATATTTGTTATATCAGCTAATGTAGCCTGTAGGATATCTGATTCAATATTTGCATCCGTCGTAATAAAACCTAGCATCGTAGCCATATTTGGTTCAATCATACCTGAACCTTTTGCAACTCCAGCGATAATAATCTCCTTGCCATCAACGACTGTGCTATAGCTTGTGTTTTTCATAACCGTATCTGTTGTCAAAATCGCTTGGGCAAAATCAATCGCACTTTCCAAATTATCCTTTGGCTCTAATTGATTAATCCCATTTGTTAATGGCTCCATGTTCATAATTTCACCGATGACACCCGTTGAGCAGACTCCAACTAAATTTGCCTCAATGCCCAGCTTTTCTGCCATTAGGGCTTGCATTGTTTGGGCATCCTTCACCCCTTGCTTCCCCGTACATGCATTAGCATTTCCAGAGTTGACAATCATCGCCTGCATTTTCTTCGTTGTGTACACAACCTCTTTCGTAACTTTTAACGGTGCTGCCTGCACGGCATTCGTTGTGAAAACACCTGCTACACTCGCCGGCACCTCACTAACTAATACAGCTAAATCTTTTTTCTTATGCTTTAAACCGCAATGTAAACCCGCAGCTTTAAATCCCTTTGGTGAAACAATATTTTTACTTGATAATTTTTTCATAATGCTTGCGGATGCTATTAATGTCATAAAATCTTTCCTCCTTTGTTTTTAAATAAAGAACGGAACGACATCTAATCCTGTCGTTTGTGGTAAATCAAATTGAACGTTCATATTTTGAATGGCTTGCCCTGCAGCCCCTTTGACTAAATTATCGATGACACCAACGATTGTGGCACGATTCGTACGGTGATCCATTTTCACAAAAATATCGCAATAGTTCGAACCTTTAACACGGTTAGTACCTAGACTATTTACATCTGTAACAATCCGTACAAACGGATGCTTTTCATAGGCACTCTGTAAACATGCTACTAACTGATGTTCTGTAACACCAGACATAACAGGTGCATAAGAGGTAGATAAGATTCCTCTAGTCATTGGTACTAAATGAGTATTAAAAGAAATGGTTGTATCGACTCCCGCAAACATTGAAATGGCCTGCTCGATTTCTGGTATATGCTGATGTGTATTCGTTTTATAGATTGAAAAGCTTTCATTTACCTCACTAAAATGCGTAGTTTGCGATGGTTTATTTCCTGCTCCGGAAATCCCGCTTTTCGCATCAATCACCAAAAAGCTCGGATCAATCAATTGTTCTTTTAGTAATGGTAACAACGAAAGTAATACGGCTGTTGGATAGCATCCTGGATTTGCGATAAGAGGAGCATGTTGAACATTTTCTGCATTCCATTCAGTTAAGCCATATACACTTTGTTGAATGATTTCCAGTGGCGCCGCTTTTTTACCGTACCATGTTTCATAGCTTGCTGGATCTTGTAAACGGAAGTCACCAGACAAGTCTATTAATTTAGGACCTTTCCCTACCAATGGAGGTAAAAGCTCACTTGTCACCCCTGAAGGTGTACTTGTAAAAACAACATCAAATTGCTCTAAAGTCCCATAATCAATTTTTTGTAAAGGTGTATCGGCAATATGAACGAGATGACCAAACTTAGAAGAAAAAATAACACCTTCTTCTGAAGATGTGAATAAATCAATCCGCTCCACCGCTTTATGATTATGTAAAAATCGAATAAGCTCTAATCCACCATAACCAGTTGCACCAACAATTCCTACTTTCAATGCTCTCACCTCTGAAATAAGTTAAAATTAGTATACGTCTGCATATTTATTAAGTCAACTGAATTTTTATTTATAATTGAATTTTTCGCAAACTTTGTTGATCATCATAACGTGTGGTTGATTTCCGTTCCGACTGGGCGCTTTGTAGCTGACGCTTCGCTTTCGCACAGAGCAAAGCTTCCTGGGGGCGTCCGATGAGCCGCTTCACTCGCGTTGCTCGCTCCAGGGTCTCATCTGTGACGCTAATCCCCTAGGAGTCGCCCAGTCTCCACTCCAATCAACTAATATCCATGGCATACGATTTAACAAATGTCATATCCAGCTTTTGATGATAAGTTCCAAGCAAATTAAATAATTATATTTACTTATCTTTTTAATATTATTGTATTAAATAATAGCAATACGATTTTTTCTAGTAATATAAAAAGTAAGATGTTCTTTAAAAGGAGTTGTTTTATTATGCAGAAAATTTTAGTATATTCCTTTCTGTTTTTATTAGTACTAGCAGGATGTTCTACAGCTATTCCGGGAAATCCAACATCAAAAACTATCCTTAAAGAAAATTCCCAAGCAGATATTTTACAAATGGATCAATTAATCTATATAAAAGCGTCGAATCAAGAATCTCTAAAAAAGGGTGATTTTATAAAAGAAGACAAAATCGGAGAAATTAAAAAGACGACAACCTCCACTTTATTTTTCAAAGATTTTTATGCTACTAAATTGCCCGTTGGATCTGAAATTTTCGCTACAAATGATCATGACACTTACACGATTATTGCCGTAATAGATGGTAAACAAATATTATATACGGCGCTTGTTGAGGGCTAATCCTAACCCGAGATAACTGGCCATTAAAAAAGCAGGAATTTTTCGTCGACCGAATAAATTCCTGCTTTTTATACTACAAATTAATCTTCCATCGTAGATAAATCACCAGTTGGTAAATTTAATTCCCACGCTTTTAACACACGACGCATAATCTTACCGCTGCGTGTTTTTGGTAGCTTATCCTTAAATTCGATTTCACGTGGTGCAGCATGTGCAGATAAGCCTTTTTTCACAAAATTACGAATATCCTCAATCAATGCCTCTGAAGGATCTACACCCTCACGTAATGAGACAAAGGCCTTAATAATTTCACCTCGTACAGGATCTGGCTTTCCGATTACCCCCGCCTCGACTATATCAGGATGCTCTAATAGCTTACTTTCTACCTCAAATGGACCTACTCGTTCACCAGCTGTCATAATCACATCATCCACACGTCCTTGGAACCAGAAGTAACCATCATCATCCATATAGGCAGAGTCCCCGGACACATACCATTCACCTTTTAAGAAATAGGATTCGTAACGCTCGGGATTTCCCCAGATTTGACGCATCATCGCTGGCCAACCACGTCGAATTGCTAGATTTCCCATTGTAAAAGGCGGTACTTCATTGCCAGCATCATCAACAATCGTCGCATGAACACCTGGTAATGGTTTCCCCATTGATCCTGGCTTAATATCCATAGAAGGATAGTTACAAATCATATGTGCCCCCGTTTCTGTCATCCACCATGTATCATGAATACGGTGACCTAGTTCATCAATTCCCCAACGAATTACCTCTGGGTTTAACGGCTCACCTACAGATAAAATATGACGTAACGAAGATAGATCATAATTTTCAAGCATACCGCTACCAGCACCCATTAACATTCTGAAAGCTGTTGGTGCACTATACCAAACTGTTACACTATATTCCTCAATTGCCTGGTACCAAGCTTGAGGGGAGAATCTACCACCAACAATTAACATTGTGACGCCATTCAACCATGGACCAAAAATGCCATACGCTGTGCCTGTTACCCATCCTGGGTCAGCCGTACACCAGTAAATATCGTCTTCACGCAAATCAAGCACCCATTGCGTTGATTGATATTGTTGAAGCATTGCATTATGAACATGCAAAACGCCCTTTGGTGCTCCTGTCGATCCAGAAGTATAATGAAGAATCATGCCATCCTCCCTGTCCACCCATTCAATATCAAATTGAGAAGATGCCTCTTTCAAGAGTCTATTAAAATCTAAAATTTGTGGTGATTCCTTTATATCTGACCCTACTAAAAAGACGTGCTGCAAATGTGGTAGCTTTTCTAAAGGTACACGCTCTAGTAACTCTGGTGTTGTGACTAATACTTTAGCTTCGCTATCTGCAAGTCTGTCATAAACAGCACCTTCCATAAATGCCTCGAATAACGGACCTACAATAACACCCATTTTCAATGCGCCCAATAAAGAAAAATAAAGCTCAGGTGAACGCGGCATGAAAATAAATAATCGATCACCTTTTTCTAAATTTGTTGCTGCCTTAAACACATTTGCTGCTTTATTCGTCAGTTTTTTCATTTCATTGAAAGAATACGCCTCTTTGCGCTTTCCATCATTAAAATAAAGTGCAATTTTGTTTTTTCGATGCGTTTCTGCATGACGATCAATTGCCTCATATGCCATATTCACAAGTCCTGTATCATACCAACTAAATCCCTTTTCTGTTTCTGCCCAATCATGTGTCGCCGCAGCTTCCTCATAATCAGGCAAATTGTATTGCCCCGCTACAGCATTTAACTTCTCCAACATTTTCATCCCCATGAAACTACCCCTCTCTTTGCTATTGCTTTAGTATATTAGTAAGCAAATTTCAAATTGTAATTTCATTATTTCCCCCTTCAAAATCCGCCACTTTCTCTAAAGACAAATACGTTTTGCAGCAATTGTTATAGAACAGTTTAGTTAGTACGGAATTAGTGAATTCCTACCCACACTACATTTATCTGTTTAATAACAGATGCAATATAACTATATTTTACATGAATTCACCAAGAATGTCTTAATATTTTTATTTTTCCAAAAACACAGGTATATTTTGCAAAAGATAGCGTTTTTCCGCAGGAAATCAGCTATAATGGAATTATTAAACTCAGGTGGTGTAATTATGGAACATAAAAAAACTTTTTTTTCTGTCACAAAGGAAACTAAGCATGGTACTGTGTATGTGGAAGGACCTGTTCCTCCAGAAAAATTAGCTACATATTCATTCCACGAAGGCTTGGTTGCTTTTAGGCCCCCAAAGCAACAGCAGCAAGCCATCATAGAAATTGCAGGACTTCCTGAAGGACGAATAATTATTATTCGAAATGAAAACATAATTGTGGGCTACGTCACTTATCTATATCCTGATCCACTCGAACGTTGGGCAGAGGATCGAATTGATAACATGATTGAACTAGGTGCTATTGAAGTCATTCCTGAATATCGTGGTACAGGTGCTGGTAAAGCACTATTAGCTGTGTCTTTTATGGGGGATGAAATGGAAGACTATCTTGTTATCACTACCGAATATTATTGGCATTGGGACCTAAAAGGTACTGGTTTAAATGTTTGGGACTATCGCAAAATGATGGAGAAAATGATGGGCTCTGCCAACTTCGAATATTTCGCTACCGATGACCCTGAAATTACTTCACATCCTGCAAACTGCCTGATGGCACGTGAAGGAAAACGCGTACCTCCTGAGACAATGGAAAGATTTGATAGACTTCGCTTTAGAAATCGCTTCATGTATTAATATCAACACAAAGGGGATGAGTATATGATCGTAGAAGAAATTATGAATGATGAGCCTTACACGCTAGCTCCAACAAATACAGTAGTTGAAGCGCTGAAGTTAATGCGTGAGAAAAAAGTTCGTCATTTACCAGTAATAGATGAGGAGCATCATGTTCTTGGGGTTATCACTGAAAGAGATATTAAGGAGGCATTGCCCTCCTCTTTACGGGATGAGCCTAATTCTCCAGTTTTTAACGCAAAAGTGGAAGAGATTATGGTTAAAAATCCACTTGTCGGGCATCCACTTGATTTCGTAGAAGAAGTAGCTCTTACTTTTTATGAATCCAAAGTAGGCTGTTTACCAATTGTCTCCGGAGGAAAATTAGTTGGGATTGTCACTACCACAGATTTACTCTATACATACATAGAGTTAACTGGTGCCACTGAACCTGGCTCAAAAATTGAAATTCGTGTATCCGATACGCCAGGAATATTATTTGAAATTACGAAAATCTTCCGTGAACATCATGCAAATGTCCAAAGCGTCTTAGTTTATCCCGACTCTGAAAATACACAAAATAAAATTTTAAGTATCCGAGTAAAAACTCTGAATCCACTAGCTATGATTGAAGAACTTCGTAAAGAGGGCTTTGATGTATTATGGCCTAATTTACCAGGTGTTTCATTATAATGAAAAAAGCAGTATTTGTGTACTCGCCAGAGCAACTCGGATATAAATTTTCAGATACCCATCCTTTCAATCATAAACGCTTGACGCTTACAATGGATTTGTTAAAGAATATTGATGCTCTTGATGATGTGGATATCGTTCCAGCTCGTGTCGCAACAGAAGAAGAGCTTTTACTTGCACATGATCCAAAATATATTGATATCGTTAAAAGAGCAGGGCATGGTGAGCTTTCAGAGGCACAGTGTGAAAGCTACGGCATTGGCACCGAAGATACACCCATTTTTGAAAATATGCACGAAGCAAGTGCACAGCTTGTTGGTGGAACGTTAACAGCTGTCGATTATGTTATGGAAGGAAAAGCCGAGCACGCCCTCAATCTAGGCGGGGGGCTTCATCACGGCTTCCGTGGCCGTGCATCAGGTTTTTGTATTTATAACGATAGTACAGTAGCTATTCGGTATTTACAGGAAAAGTACAATGCTCGTGTACTTTATGTAGATACCGATGCCCATCATGGTGATGGGGTGCAATGGAGTTTTTATGAAGATCCAGATGTTTGTACATTATCTATTCATGAAACAGGTCGTTATCTTTTCCCTGGAACTGGTAACATTACGGAACGTGGAAATGGACAAGGCTATGGCACTTCTTTTAATTTTCCAATTGATGCTTTTACAGAAGATGAGAGTTTTCTAGAAATATATGAAAAGGCTATGCGAGAAGTCTTTGAATTTTTCAAGCCGGATGTTGTGCTAACGCAAAACGGTGCAGATGCACATTATTTTGATCCATTAACACATTTATATGGAACAATGAAAATTTATAGAGAAATTCCAAAGCTTGCCCATAAATTAGCACATGAATATTGTGGAGGGAAATGGATTGCCGTTGGTGGTGGCGGTTACGATATTTGGCGTGTTGTACCTCGCGCATGGTCTATGCTATGGCTTGAAATGACAGAGCAGCAATTACCGACAGGCCCTCTCCCTCAGGCATGGTTAGATCGATGGCAGCCTGAAGCACCAGTGCCTTTCATCCCAACATGGGAGGATCCGAATCCATTGTATGAGCCAATCCCTAGAAAGACTGAAATTGAAGAAAAAAACACGCAAATGCTAACCAAAGCGCTACATATTATTCGCAATGAGAACCGCGCTTAACCAAATGCCTCACGACAATCGTGAGGTATTTTTGTTTGTTCTTGGTCATTTATCCGTCTAGATAAAAAACACGTAAACCTTGAACAGATTTACGTGTGAAGTATCGTTATTTACTTTTGACAGATTGTCGATGTTCAATGCGGTGAGGTAAAATAACCGCTTCATCCTCAACAGGCTCTTTGTTCATCAATTTTGTTAGCAAGCGCATTGCGACAGCTCCGATATCATACAGTGGTAACGCGACACTTGTTAGCTGTGGGCGAACCATGCGTGCTAATTTTGAATTTTCAAAGCTGATTACTTCAATATCCTCAGGTACATCTTTCCCTGCATCCTGTGCACCGTGAATCAATCCAATTGCTAGTTCATCACTCCCTGCAAAATATGCAGTTGGCGGGTTTTCAAGTGAGGATAATGTTTCCCACGCCTCTAAGCCCATATCATAGCTTGATTCTTCTGCAGCGATTAGTGATTCATCTATAGGTAAACCTGCGTCTTGTAAAGCTTTTTTATACGCTTCAAGTTTGAATTTTCCATTAATAGTGTACGTAAGCGGACCTGTTACGAAAGCAATTCGCTTATGACCATTTTGAATGAGTAATGTAATGGCCTCATAAGCTGCCTGGTAATAATCAATGTTAACAGTCGCAATTGTTTGCGATTCATCTACTGAACCTGCAAGCACAATCGGTACAGGTGAATGATCCATAGTTTGTTGCATTTTTTCAGTCACTTCATCACTCATCATAACAATACCGTCAACCTGTTTTCCTAGCATTGTATCCAGTAGCTGAAGCTCTTTATCTTCATGCTGGTCTGAGTTGGCTAAAATAATATTGTAACGATACATGGTTGCAATATCCTCTACACCACGTGCCAGCTCCGCATAAACATTGTTTGCAATATCTGGGATAATCACGCCAACTGTTGTTGTTTTCTTACTTGCTAATCCACGCGCTACTGCGTTTGGACGGTATTCTAATCGTTCAATTACTTCTAATACTTTTTTTCGTGTTGCCGGTTTTACGTTTTGATTACCATTGACTACACGAGAGACTGTTGCCATAGAAACATTTGCTTCTCTTGCAACATCATAAATTGTAACAGTCATCGTACGTGCCTCCCTTTTTCCTTTTATAGCCTTATCATACGATAATTTTAATATTCTTTTCAAGAAGCAGTATGTACATGAAAAGAAAAACCAAGTACTAATAGTACTATTCTAGACATTATTTTGTCACTATATAGTAAACACCGCCTGCTGGTTAAAGCAAGCGGTGTTTATCAACACATCATCAATTATACCCTTATCCACAGGACGTGGCGTTCTTAGACTGAGTTCCTCTATTTCAGCGAGTGTTTGGACACCCACTGAAGAGTAACTTAAATCTACATTCATCTCACCACCTATAGAGGTGGGAGACTTCTGTACCGTCCGCTACGCTTTCGGTACAGAAAATAATTGCTGAAAGAAGTTAAGCATTAATTTCATGGCTCTTCATGAAATTTTGTAGTGTTTCGTAGAAAGCATCAAATGTTGGAATATCCATTTGTTGTTGTGAATCAGAAAGTGCTACAGATGGATCTGGATGCACCTCTGCCATGACGCCATCAGCTCCAATAGCAATTGCTGCTTTAGCACATGGTAATAATAAATCACGACGACCTGTTGAATGCGTTACGTCTACAAATACTGGTAAATGCGTTTCTTGTTTTAAAATTGGTACAGCAGAAATATCTAATGTGTTACGAGTTGCTTTTTCGTAAGTACGAATACCACGCTCACAAAGAATGATGTTCTCATTTCCTTTAGACATAATGTATTCTGCTGCATGAATGAATTCATCAATTGTCGCTGCTAAGCCTCGTTTTAAAAGTACAGGTTTGTTTGTTGCACCCGCAGCTTTTAATAATTCGAAGTTTTGCATATTACGTGCACCGATTTGGATAACATCAATGTAATCTAATGCTTCTTCTAAATGACCTGGTGTAACGATTTCCGTAATAACACCTAGACCGTATTCCTCTGATACACGTTTTAAAATTTTAAGTCCTTCTAAACCAAGACCTTGGAAGTCATATGGAGAAGTACGTGGTTTATAAGCACCGCCACGAATTAATTTTTCACCTTTTGCTTTAATAGATGCTGCTACTGCTGCAACTTGCTCGTATGATTCTACTGCACAAGGTCCAAATACGAAAGATGGTTTTCCTTGGCCAATTAGCTCACCATTTACATTAATGACAGTATCTTCTGATTTTTTCTTACGAGATACAAGTAATTCTTTTTTCTTATCCGCTTCAAGTTGTTTTAAAGCTGTTTTAAAAATTTGCTTAAATATATAATCAACCGTCATTTGGTTTAATGGACCTTGATTGTGCTCTTTAATAAGATCAAGCATGTGTCGTTCACGCAATGGATCATAGCGATTCACACCTTGTTTTTCTTTAATCTTACCGATTTCATCAACTACTGCTGCACGTTCGTTAATTAGACGAAGAATTTCTAAATTTAAACCGTCTATTTGACTACGTAAGCTTTCTAAATCTTTTTGGCTCATGCTTTCTTGCTCCTCTCCCCATGACAGACACTTTCAGAACTCTGAAATGTATGTTACATTTTTAGATATTAGCAACATTATAATCAATGTTGTACAGAATGTCACGCATTTTTAATTTAGCGCTTCAACTCGCTAAATTGTATTATTATATTAACATACTTCGAGAAAGGAAGCGAGTACATTGAGTTCAAAATTATTTGCACTTGATATCGGTACACGTTCTGTAGTAGGCATTATTTTAGCAGAAGATAATGACCGCTTTCACGTGGAAGACATTTTAGTAAAAGAACATAAAGAACGTGCCATGGTTGATGGACAAATACATAATGTCATGTATGTGGCAGATTTAATCAATGAAATTAAACATGAACTAGAAGAGAAGCATGGTCCTTTAACAAAAGTGAGTGTCGCTGCGGCTGGCCGCTCATTGAAAACAGAACAAGCAAGTGTGACAGTCAATATACGTAATCGACCAATCTTTACTGAAGAAGATATAAGCCGTTTAGAACTACAAGCTGTTCAACAGGCACAGCAACAGCTCCTTCAGCACAAAGAAGACGCGAAAATAAGCCACTATTATTGTGTTGGCTATTCAGTTTTATACTATCGTTTAGATGGAGAAGAAATCGGCAGCCTCCTTGATCAGCAAGGGGATGAAGCACAGATTGAAGTTATTGCTACATTCTTGCCACGAGTTGTCGTAGAATCACTTATTGCAGCTCTTAAACGCGCGGATTTAGAAATGGAAGCACTAACATTGGAACCTATTGCTGCTATTAATGTCTTGATCCCTCCAACTATGCGTCGTTTAAATGTGGCGCTTGTTGATATTGGTGCAGGTACATCTGATATTGCCATTACCGATAAAAGCACTGTTGTCGCATATGGCATGGTACCAACAGCGGGTGATGAAATAACAGAGGCTTTAAGTGACCACTACTTACTCGACTTCCCGGTTGCCGAAGAAGCGAAGCGTCAACTACAAACAGAAGAAGACATTTTAATTCGCGATATTTTAGGCTTTGATCAATATTATCCGAAAGAGGAAGTTCTTCAAGCAATTGATCCTGCTGTGAAGCAACTTGCAAAATCTATTGGGGAAGAAATTTTACGTCTTAATAATCAAACAGCTCCAAAGGCGGTAATGCTTGTTGGTGGGGGTAGCTTAACACCAAATCTAACAACTGAACTTGGACTAGTACTAGATTTGCCTGCTAATCGCATTGCTGTTCGAGGGATTGACGCCATTCAAAACTTAACGAGGGAAGATCATATTAAAGCAACTCCTGAATTGGTAACCCCTATCGGTATCGCTATCGCGGCAAAAAAAATGCCTATTCAATATATGAGTCTAACTGTCAATGAACAAGTAGTTCGCCTATTTGAATTAAAAGAAATGACTGTTGCCGATGCATTTTTAGCAGCCAATATTCGAGCAAAGCAGTTGTATGGAAAACCAGGGCATGGTTTATCAGTGAATGTTAATGGACAAGATATTTTCATCCCTGGTGGACACGGGCAACCGGCGGAGATTTTAGTGAATGGTCATCAGGCATCTACAAAAACGATGATTAAAACAGGCGATGCCATCCAGCTAATTGAAGGCCAAGACGGTCAGCCAGCTAATGCTACGGTAAGAGATATTGTAGATGATGCTGCCATTAAAACAATTACAATTCAACAGACTAAATATGTGATTGAACCACAAATAACTGTTAATGGTTCCCCTTCATCACTCGATAGTGCATTAAATGATCGAGATGTTGTGTTGTTTGACATAGCTGAAACTGTTGAGGCTATATTTAAACACACAAATAATTGGGAGCTATTAAAACAATTCGAGTCTTTTTATATTCAAGTGGACGGCAAACCACTTTATTTACCTGAGTTTTCTGCTCAATTAATGATTAATGGTAAACCATCTAAAATGTCATATACTGTCCAAGATGGTGATGTACTTACATTTCAGCAACAAACACTCCCTACTGTTCAAAGGATTGCTGACCAAATGAATGTTTTACTTGAGGATAAAATCATCATCCATTTTCAAAACGAGGTGTTAGAGCTGAAAAAGATGGCCAACGAAGTTCTCGTTAATCATGTAGTGGTATCTCCGCTTTCAACTGTTCCAAATGGAGCCATTATTTCATTTAAAGAAAAAGACCAAAGTCGTTGGATATATCAGGATGTGTTCCGCTTCTCGAATTGGCAACTACCTACTACATTTAAAGGACATTTTACGATTTTGCGAAATGGTGAACCAGCAAGCTTCGATATGGAGATTTTCGGCGGGGATCATTTAGAGATTTTACTTGAAAATGCACCTATATCTTAAAAAAAGGGACACGCTACATCTTTAGTAAGATGTAGCGTATCCCTTTTATCTATTATGCGCGAACTTCTTCACTTTTTTCTTCAGCTTGTCCCTTTTCTTCACTAGCATCCTCTGCTTTAGGTTCTTCACTAGGAATGAAATCCTCTAGTGGCTCTTCACCCTCAAAAGAAACGGTACCATCGTCAAAAACAGTTGGTGCTTTTGCTGATTTCAATGTTTTTACTTTCTCTACTAATTGTGTAGATTGTTCTTGAATTTGTTTAGATAATTGAACCGTTTTATCTTTAGCAGATGTCGAGAAATCTGCACTCTTATCTTTTAAGTTAACAGCTTGTACAGCTACATCGCTGCGTAAATCTTTGCCTGATTTCGGAGCTAGTAATAAGCCTGCTGCTGCACCTACTATACCCCCAACTAATGCACCAATAACAAAATCCTTCATGTTCACTCGCTCCTCTTCATAAATCGATTCCTGCGGATGATAAAGCTGTGGCAATGAACTTTCAAGTTGTTGTTCCTTCACTTCATTAAAATTTGGCTTTTTTGTTGTCATGCACAATTCCTCCCCATTTTGTTATCTAATTTACCTAGACTGGTTGTCCATCTGCTTTCGCGGATGCATTCTACAACATATGCTTAAGACTTTATTTTTATTCCGTTGACATTGAATGCCTACCGAACAATTATTATTTTTTACGGCCCCATTTTCTTCTCGGTTTTTCCGATTGCTCTGATTCAAAAGAATAAGCATCATCATGGATCACTTCATTGGCCTGATCGATAATTTTACGTTTCTTCCACTTATCTGCAATGCCCATTGCGACATTGCTCCATTGAACAACTTGTGCAATTTTTTCTTCATTTTGTTCCACACTATGAGAAATTGAAGAAGTAATTTGCTGTACAGATGTATTTAAACCATTCACAGAGTCGCCAATCCCTTTGACTGCATGAACAACAGAATTTAACTGTTCAGATTTTTCTTGAATATCCTCTGCCAAGCTATTTGTTTTTTCTAGTAAGGAAGTCGTTTCACGTGTAATGCCTTCCATTTGTCCTTCAATACCCGATAATGTGCCAGCTAAACTTTTAAGGATTGGTTTAAGCGAAAATAATGTCATGCCAACGCTCACACAAAAAATTAAAAAACCGATTGCTGCGATAATTGCTGCAATATACAAAATAACTTCCATAACTAGTCCTCCTGCAAGTAAAATTCTCTTTACTATTCTTTACCTTATTTTCGACAAAAAAAACTGAATTCCTCCTCATTTTGAGAAAAAACAGCTTATTCCTTGCGGATTAAGCTGTTTCGTTGTTCTTTAGCACGTCTTCAAAAGCATCTTGGAATTTATGAACATCGCCTGCGCCCATAAATAAAAATACTGCGCCCTCATGCTTTGTTAACACTTCAATTCCTTCAGTGGTAATCACTGCACTGCCTTCAATTAAAGACGCTAAATCTTGGATTGAAAGTGCACCTTGTGTTTCCCTTGCAGAGCCAAAAATATCGCATAAGTAAGCTGTATCTGCAAGGCTTAGACTATCTGCAAAATCCTGTAAAAAAGCTTGCGTACGTGTAAATGTATGTGGTTGGAAAATAGCTACTAGCTCACGATCCGGGAATTTTTGTCGTGCTGATTGCACAGTTGCACGGATTTCAGTTGGATGGTGCGCATAGTCATCTATTAAAACATTATTCCCAATATCCGTTTCTGTAAAACGTCTTTTTACACCTTTGTATGTGTTTAAACGTTCTTGAATGATGTCTGGTGAAATACCTTCATATTGGCAAAGTGTAATAACAGCTAAAGTATTTAATACTGCATGATCTCCAAACAATGGGATAAAGAATGTACTATAAAATTCATTGCGAACAAATACATCAAATTTTGTACCCTTTGTTGTTTTTTCAACATTCCGAGCCTCAAAATCATTTTCAGCCCCAAATCCATAATATACAACTGGTACCTTCGCTTGAATACGTTGTAGATGTTCATCATCACCACAAGCAATAATTGCTTTTTTAACCTGCAAAGCTAATGATTGAAAGGCTGAATAAACATCCTCTATGTTTGCAAAGTAATCTGGATGGTCAAAATCAATATTCGTCATTACAGCATAATCGGGATTGTAAGCTAAAAAGTGTCGACGGTATTCACATGCTTCCATCACAAAGAAGTCAGCATTTTCATGCCCAGCACCTGTTCCATCACCGATTAAATAAGAAGTTGGTTTATAACCTCCTACAACATGAGCCATTAAGCCTGTTGTAGATGTTTTACCATGTGCACCCGTAATAGCAATCGACGTATAATTACCGATATATTCACCTAAAAACTTATGGTAGCGAATCACTTCTACACCGATTTCACGAGCCCGCTCTAATTCAGGATGATCATCAGGAAATGCGTTCCCTGCAATAACTGTCATACCTTCTTTAATATTATCTGCATTAAATGAAAAAATTGAAATATTACGCTCACGTAACGGTTGTTCCGTGAAGAAGTATTTATCAATATCTGAGCCCTGTACTTGTTCACCAGCATCAAATAAGATTTGTGCAAGTGAACTCATGCCAGAACCTTTAATGCCTGTGAAATGAAAAACTGTCATTAATTAAACCCCCCGGGAATTCAATATCCCTTCTATCATCTATTAGGTGTATCGTATTTTTCACTAATTATTAGGTATTAATACCTTTGTAAGTACTAAAAAATACGTACTAATCAACACATCTCGTCTATTATAGCACTATTTATGCATAAGGATAAATGTGTAACTTTTCTAAAAATACTAATTTTGACGTGAATAAGATAATCTATACGAAAACAATGTAATTCTTATTCAAACATAGCGATTAAATCTTCTTCGGTAATGTAACTTTCTCGTGGTTTACTGCCTCTTGCCTCAGAAACAAAGCCATGTGATTCCAACATATCAATTAAACGAGCAGCACGATTATAGCCAATATGGTATTTGCGCTGAATCAAGGAAGTTGAAGCTCCTCCTTGCTCATAAACAAATCGACATACATCTTCGAACAGATCATCTTGCTCAGCAGAAACCTCTGTCTTCTTTAAAAGTTCCTCTTGATCGAAAATATAATCAGGCTCTCCTTGCTCTCGAACATGCTCAATAATCGCTTCAATTTCATCATCTGTCACAAATGTACCTTGCAAACGCACCGGAGCAGACATACCATTACCTAAATATAACATATCGCCTCGTCCAAGTAATCTTTCCGCACCTTGCCCATCTAAAATAGTACGTGAATCGATTTGTGAAGATACCGCAAAGGCAACACGTGTAGGAATATTTGATTTAATAAGCCCTGTAATTACGTCAACAGACGGTCTTTGCGTTGCAACAATTAAATGGATACCACAAGCACGTGCCTTTTGCGCAATACGACAAATCGCCTCCTCTACATCTGCAGGAGACATCATCATTAAATCTGCCAATTCATCAATGACAATGAGAATATACGGTAATTTTAAGCTATGTTCATTATTTTTATCCGCTATAGCATTATAACGTGTAATATCGCGTGCACCCGCATGTGCAAATAACTGATAACGACGTTCCATTTCTTCCACTGCCCATTTCAATGCAGCTGTAGCAGCCTTAACGTCTGTGATGACCGGGCTCACTAAATGTGGAATATGATTAAACGGTGCTAATTCTACCATCTTAGGATCGATAAGCATCAGCTTTAATTCATGTGGTGCAGCTTTATATAATAAACTAACCAAAATTGAATTAATACAAACTGATTTACCAGAACCTGTAGCTCCGGCAATTAAACCATGTGGCATTTTTCGTAAATCAATGGTTACAGGCTTCCCTGTTAAATCCAGACCCAATGCTGCTTCTAACGGTGAATCTGACTCGAGGAAAGAAGCACTATTTGTCACTTCCGATAATCGAACAGCGCGAGATACACGGTTCGGTATCTCAATGCCAATTGAGCTCTTTCCAGGAATCGGTGCTTGGATGCGGATGTCTTTCGCTGCCAATGCAAGTTTTAAATCATCTGATAGATTGCGGATTTTGCTAACCTTTGTACCATGACTCACTGTAATTTCAAATTGTGTCACGGCAGGTCCTTGCATTATGGATTCTATTTGAGCTGAGACTTGGAAATAAGACAAAGCTTCGACCAACGTATCTCCCTGTTGCTCCATCCACTCAGTATCCTGTGTTTTTTCCTCAGGTGGCTCTAAATACTCATCATCTGGCTTTTGATACACATGAACAGGTTTTTGAGGTAGTTCCTCTACTTGGTCTTCCACTATTTTTTTATCTGATATAGAAGGTTGCTCGGGGAGTTTCTCTATATCAATAAAATTCTCCTCAGGAACAACTATATTTTCGGTAGTAAGCTCTTGTTCAGTAGTTGCTTCTACTTCCATTTCGGTAGTTGCTGAAATTTCATCGGCGCTATCGATATCAATCACTGTCTTTTCTAATGTAGAAACGTTAGACATCGATGTTACTGGTGCCATTGTAATGACCGATACACTTTCTGTTGCATCTTTAAATGGAGCAGTATTTTGTTGAATAGAAACCTCGTTTTCCTCCGTCGATTGGAGCGTTATTTTATCATCCATCTCTAACTCGCTAATCTCTAAATCTACTGATTGTTGAATATGTTCTTTTTCGGATGGTGCAATATTTTGAATAGAAACCCCGTTTTCCTCCGCCAACTGTGGCGTTGTTTCATGATCCCTTTCTAACTCGCTAATCTCTGATTCTACTGATTGTTGAATGTGTTCTTTTTCGGATGGTGCAATATTTTGAATAGAAACCCCGTTTTCCTCCGCCAACTGTGGCGTTGTTTCATGATCCATCTCTAAATCGCTAATCTCTGATTCTACTGATAGTTGGGTATGTTCTTTTTCGGATGGCGCTAGTTGTTGTTCTGCTTCCGAAATAATAAGCTCAGAAGAGGGCTCCTGTTCCTCTTGGTCTATTTCAACAATTGTTGATGTCGGCTTCATATTTTTGAATTGCTGTTGGATTTTCCATTTCTCTTTATCAGTTTTTAGCATTAGAACATTAAATGGAATGCCACTTTTTTCTTTCTTTTCTACAGATTGTTCTTCCATCGAAAGTTCCTCTAAAGACTGTTCTTGCTGGTCATCTGCATTCACTGGCGGCTGAACTACTGTCACTTCACCAATATGGATGGTAGAATTTTCGATTTGTACTTGTTCGACCACTACTTCTTTTACATGGATGTCTGATTGCTCGGCTGAAAGTTGTTCTACATTCAACTCATGCTGAACAGCTTCTTTCACCTGATCTTCGAATTCTACAGCAAAAGAAGTTGTTTGCGGTACAGGTAATTCAGTTGTCATTTTATCACTAGGGTGATTTGTTTCGTCTGTTAATTGATCATCAAAAGTAATCGGTTGCTTTACAGGTACTTCAATTGTTTCAATGACTTCAAGCTGTTCAGGTTCATCTTTCTGAACGGCACTAATAGGCTCTTTTTCTTCTAGTATATTTTCAATAGCCTCATTTGTTGTCGCTTCTTTTAATGGCTTAGATGCTGCAGGTATTTCTAACTCTTTCTTGCCGTGCTCTTCCTGCCGTTTCTCTAATAATTGCTCAATCGGGCTCGGCTTGGCAAAACCGTAGACAGGTGACGGAACATCACTTGGTACAAAACGCTTGCGATTTTCAGATAAACTATTTTCAATTGTTGGCTCTTCTATTTTTTTGGATTGATAATTCGTATCTTTATGCGAAGGCGGTTGCTCATTTTTGGCATCTCGAAAAACAAGACTGGCTTTTGAACGATTCACCTGTTCAGGCTGACTTCTTGTAATTGTCGTTCTTCCGGTTCTTTTCGATCGATTTGCCAATAGATCTCGAATACCTGAAACCTCAATATCATAAACACTCGAATCCACAATATGATTATTTAAATGCCTCGGTAGCGATAAATCTTCAATTTGTCCAGAGTACGCATCGTCCGTTTGATGGAATGCTTCTTTTGCTGGTGGAGCTGAAATTTCCTCATCCTCAATTAACGGAAAACGAAAAGTTTTTTGTTTTGCTACAGTTTCTTCTTTAAATGAGTCCTGTTGTGCAGATTGTTCTTCTTCATAAAACTCTTCATACTCATATTCATCTTTATTTAAAAATTTATTCATTTGTTTTTTTAACCAATTCACATTGTTTCACTCATTTCTCTTACACTTCATTTATAGCATTAACTAATTCAATTATGTCTCGGCATAATTGCGTCCGGAGACTTTGTCCAACTTTTGTGTGAAAGCGTAATGCTAACACAGCGGCAGTTGGTCACTCAGTCAAGTGTTGTTGCTGTCGCTTTCGCACAGATAAAACCGTGTGTTGCTGTCGCTGTTTGCTACAGAAAACACTTGCTGAAGAAGTTAAATGTCTATAATAAAAAGCATACCATAAAAATGTTATAGAAACTTGCATTTAGAGGCTCATTCTAGACAAAAAAATCGTTATGTTACTAGCATATTAGTAGCATAACGATTGTAAGTATATATAATCAATTTAGTCTTGGTGTTAATTACCACTGTCTAACAGCTAGACAGTGCTTCCAGAGAGCTTTTATTTAGTTGGCGTCTCAAACGCACTACCAGTGATCGCATCTTCTGATAATATTAAAATTCCTTTTTCAGAAGGAGCATTTGGTATTGCTAGTTCACGTGCCGAACATAGCATACCGTATGATTCAACACCTCGCAAATTACCTTCTTTAATAAGCATTCCAGAAGGCATTACTGCACCGATTTTTGCTACGACAACCTTTTGACCAGCTTCTACATTTGGTGCACCACATACAATTTGTAATGTTTCTTCCCCTACGTTTACAGAACAAATGCTTAATTTATCAGCATTTGGATGCTTGTCCTTTGTTTCTACATAGCCCACGACAAATTTCGGAGAAAAATCTACATCAAGGCTGATTTCAGCTCCGTTTTTTGCAATAGCAGCATCTAGCTGTGCTACTAATTCTGGTGTAACTTCAACTAGACCTTTTGCATCAGTTTGGATATAGTTGCTGGCATTAAATAAATTAAATGCTTTAATTTCTCCTGTTTGGGCTTCCTTTAAAATAGCAATATCACCCGCGCGTTCCACCTTTGTTTTCACGATTGATTCTGTTGCTAATTGTACTAGCAATACATCTCCTACATGCTCTTTGTTGTAAAATACATTCATTTTTTCTCTTGCTCCTTTTTAACTCTGTTTTTTGCTAATATAAAGATTGGTTCTAGCTCTCCATCTTCATAAATAAAAGATAATGACGTAATCGGTACGGTACCGACAGCGAAGAAATGCATCGTCATCTGTGCTAATACATCATACCCTGTTTCATTACGAATATCACCTACTATTAATACATCCTGATGCGGCACAGATAACGTCATGTCCCCCTCAATGTTAGTCTGCATTTCCTTCAAAAAGCTTTCATTTAAAATGCGACTTGCATCATAGCCATCATTTGCATTAACAAAATAAAAAATATTCCCTGCAACTTCATCTTTCTTATAAACTGTTGGTAGTTGCTTTACAGAAAATCGTGCCATTTCACGAATTTGCTCTATTGTTAATTGTAGTACTTCTAACATGGATTCATCAATAAAACGATAGGTTTTTCCTAAATCAAGTGCATAAAAAATACGTGTTTCAGCTGTATGTTCAGTTGTGATGAATGCATGCCCCTCCTTTGAGGCTTGGGGGTAGGATGTTGCACGAATAACTGGATAAATTTGTGTAGTCGTTTGGAATCCTTGCTCCATCTCTTGTTCCATAGCATTAAAGGTTTGCTCGATTGTATAAACAACATCATCGATTGCAGCCCCTTGCTTATCATTATATTTTGCTAAAATGCCTGGTAGTGATAGCTCCATTCCTTTACCAATTTTTTTATGGTTTAGGCGTAATTTATCGTGCTTTTTATCAAACTCAAAATCAAACTTTTCCTCATTTAATTGTTGTTTTAATAGGGACACAAGTTGTTCTGATTTAATTTGTTTCACCTAGCTCACATCCTTTCTTCTAAATTAACTTTTTTTGGTATAATTTTTGAATCGTTCAGAGATATATTGTTACTGGTCGTGACGTACCACTATTCCAACAGTTTTAAGCCTTTCGAAAATAAATAACACCTTTTTCAGCCCACCATTAAGGTAGAAGTCTATTGTAGCGTAAAATTTGTTGAATGAAGAGAAAACGGCTCACATGTTTGTGAACCGTTCTGTTCAAAACTATCCAATTATTTAATCTTAACCGAATGATCGACTTTCGTCATCTTGCGTAAATTATCTTCATTTATTCGTCTGAAAAGGACGTTCTTGTTTATTTGATCGTTTGATTACAGCAAGTTCTAAAATTGAGCATATAAGACCTATCGAAAGTGCAAAGATATAGTCCCTTGCTTTTTCTATTTTAAAAAAATTTTTTTAAAGTTGCAACTTCACTATGCCATTCTCATGAATCAATAGATACTACTCATGTGCTACTGCGAATAAATATTGGCCAATAAGAAGCGAAACTATATGTTCGAACATCATTTGACGACTTACTAACCCTTGTGTGAAAACACCCACAGCTCCCGCACCTTGTCGAATATCTCGGCGTTGTGTATAGTGCTCCATTACGGGCCCAAGTTCCTTCCCAGCTCTTATTTCCTGGGCAATTTCTTCTGGTAATATAATTTGTGCGCCAGCAGCTGTAAAAGTTGTGCCATTTGAAACTGAAAGTGCTCCCCAATTACAGACGTACATAACACCATCAATTTCAGTCACACCACCCTCTAACCCAAACGATAATTGCGCACCCGTCTCTTTGATAGCGTTTTTCGAACGGTTTATTGCTCCCAATCGCGTTTCTTCATGAGTAATCGGCTGATCAGATACTTGTGAGGCAGCCTTTATGTGCGTGAAATTTGGTTTATCAAAATATTTTCTAGCTATAACTTCAACTGCCTCTGTTTTTGCTTTGTTTGTTGTACCAATAGCGATGTTCATTTTTATCCCTCTTTCTTCGCATAGAAAAAGATGCCCCTAAAGGCACCTTTTAACTTCTTTTGGCGGTATACTTTACACGTTTGCGCGAATCGTTGCTAATGTCGAACGATCTGCTTTTTTCACTAATTCCACAATTAATGCTTTTGCAGCAGCATAGTCATCAATATGAATAATAGAAGCAGATGTATGAATATAGCGTGAGCAAATTCCAATTACTGCACTAGGAACACCGTCATTTGACGTATGTACACGTCCGGCATCCGTACCACCTTGTGATACAAAATATTGATACGGTATATGATTCGTTTCGGCAGTATCTAAGATGAACTCTCGCATGCCTTTATGCGTAACCATCGTACGGTCAAGAATACGTAATAATGTCCCTTTTCCAAGCTGACCAAATTGATTTTTTTCACCTGACATATCATTTGCAGGTGATGCATCAAGAGCAAAGAATAAATCCGGTTTAATCATATTGGCAGACACTTGTGCGCCACGTAAACCAACCTCTTCCATAACATTCGCACCTGCATATAAATGTGAAGCCAACTTCTCATCCTTTACTTCTTTCATCAATTCAATTGCCAATCCACAACCATAGCGGTTATCCCAAGCTTTGGCCATAATTTTTTTCGGATTGGCCATTGGTGTAAATGGGCAAACAGGGATAATTGATTGACCAGGACGAACGCCAAGTGCTATAGCATCATCTTTATTGTCTGCACCTACATCTATTAGCATGTTTTTGATATCCATCGGTTTAGAACGTTCTGCATCTGTTAATAAATGTGGTGGTATTGATGAAATCACACCAGGAATCGCACCATTTTTAGTAAATACTTCAACACGTTGCGCGAGCATAACCTGGTTCCACCAGCCACCTAATGTTTGAAAGCGGATCATCCCGTTATCGGTAATAGATGTAACCATGAATGCCACTTCATCCATATGACCAGCAACTAACACTTTTGGTGCATCAGCAACTTCACTATGCTTCACACCGAAAATACCCCCTAAATTATCCTGAACAATCTCATCCGAGTACTTTTCCAATTCAGAACGCATGAACGCACGTACCGCATGTTCATTACCCGGCGCGCCCGGTAATTCTGTTAATGTTTTAAATAATTGTAATGTTTCCTCATTCATGATGACTCTCTCCCCACGAAGTAGAATATTCTTCCTTGCCCAATTGTAACATATTTATCTATATTCAGCAGAAAACTCCCATTTTCCAATGACTAGCGAGATAAATGCGAGTATCGTTCATCTTCAAAGGTTATCCTAAATTTGCTGAAATATTTATTATACGAAAGCGACGTACCAGAGCAAATTAGAGAAGGAGGAATTGAGTTCTACATTCAAAATATTGATACTTTCCTAAAAAGTACTAAAGTGTGAACGTGCATTCACTCTGTATGCTATGGTAAAATGAAGCTATAGAAAAAGGAGGAAAAAAGCATGAAATTACGCGATTTTTTAATTGGTGTTGCTACTGGCTTAGCTGCCGCAGTCATTGTTAAAGAAGCAAGTGAAAAGGTTTCTCCGTATGTACCTGCAGGACAAGTACTCGAAAACATAAAAAAGGAATTTAAAAAAGATTCACCGATTGACGGTTCTTGGATTTTTATGAAAACAGACAATTTCTCAAACGGCATTATGAATATTCCAGTATACCGTGGAGGTATCTCTCGTATGAATGAGGGCGAAATGCAAACATTTGAATTTGCCGCTGACGCTCGCTCTGGAGTAGTAGTAGATCTACAAGAAGTATAACCTTACTCAGTAATAAGCGATATAAAAGAAACCATCTCAGTTATTTGAGCTGGTTTCTTTCATGTTGTTGAAAGACTATTATTTCAATCAAATTAAAGTCACATTAAAGTTGGTCCTTCTGCAATAGGGGTTGATTTCCATTCCGGCTGGACGCTTTGTTGTTGCTGTCACTTCGCTTTCGCACAGATAAAACATTTGCTGTCGCTTCGCTTTCGCACAGAGCAGAGCTTCCTGGGGGCGTCCGATGAGCCGCTTGGGCCAACAGGTGCGCAGCGGAAGCAGCAGGATTTGGTCACGATGGCGTTATCACAGGATGTGATGGTTTTAGCCTTCGTTCCTCTATTGCTGATCCCCAAGGAGTCGCTCAGTCTCCACTCCAATCAACTTATCCGCGTGACATACGTTTTAACAAAATGACATTTACCTTTTTAGTTTGAGCGGGACCTTTTCAGGAGTTATCGCCCAACTTTAAAATTTTATCTACCAACTTCCAAATTTTATCTACCAACTTTTGAATTTTATCTACCAACTTTCACGTTTTATCACCTAACTTTTAATTTTTATCGACATCCACCTTTGAAGAGCAAAAAGGATTCACATACAAAATTGTGCGTGAATCCTTTTACTTTATCATATAGCGTTCATTCACAAATTGGAGTGGAAGGCTACTCGACTCCCGTGGGAAAGCGAGACAGGCGAGACCCTGCACGGAGCAGATGTTTTCTGTGCGAAAGCGAAGCGTCAGCCAAAGCGAGTAGCCTTGAACGGAAATCACCCTCTCGCTTTGCCGAATAACCATAGCTATATTTAATATACTTGTTAATCTCATTGACACCATAAGAAAGAAGCCATCTCTGTTATTGGAGATGGCTTCTTTGTTTTACTCAGTCAATCCTTTATTGTTAAAGTACTTTTTATACTTTCGATAATAATTTAAATTATTTAACGTTAGCTTCATCCAACGTTTCGCATTCATATCTTGATTATAGTAAAGAGAGTTTGTGTATTTCCCTTCACGAATCAATTTTTTTGCTTCTAGCTTAAGCTTTTCATTGGATGCATATTTGAATAGGACACCCTTAGGAATGACCATCCATAAATGCTTGTCCTGAACATAAGTTACTTCCTGTTCAATATTTAACATATGGTCATCAGCTACATATTTCATTAAATTATGACCACTTGCTGTTACATAATAACTAGAACGTCCATTACGTAAATTAATTTCAAACAGCTTATACTGTTTATCACGCATATCATATTTCATATCGAAGTTAGCAAATCCTGTATAACCGATATCCTCTAAGAAGAAGCGTACTTGATCCATTAATTCTTTATCGTATGTTGTAACAATTGCTGCATAACTACCGATTCCTTCAGGGGAATGCTCTTCTAAGATCGGGTTTCCAAGACACATTAGCTTCACTTTGCCATCTTTCCCTACATACGCATTTAATACACGCATATACGAATCATCACCTGGAATGAATTCTTGAATAATCATAGTATCCTGATAAGTTGAACTATAGATTGCTTTTAAAATAGCTGTTTTTTCAGCTTCATCATTTGCAATGAACACTTTTTTCTTACCTGGGAATTTACATGCCCAGTATTCTACCGAATTCGAAGCCTTTAAAATAATTGGGTAATCAAATGGTGGTGTAAAGTTTTCGTAATTGTCTGCTGTTACAGTCGTCGTACCCGGATATTTAAAATCGTACTTATCACACATTTTATAGAAATTTTCTTTTAATAAAATTTCATCCATTAGTGATTCGTCAATATATGGCACTGTAAAATGTTCCTGTAGTGCTGGCTTATTTTTGATAATAAGCTTTGCATAATCATCTCCACAAGCTAACAATAATAGTTTTTTATCAGAATATTGTTTTGCTACCTTTGCAAGTGCAGGTGCAAACACATCCTGTTCATTTAAGCGATCAATCTCTTGGAAATTTATGATATGACTGTCTTGCGTTGCCGTTAAATGTGAACGCCCTAATACAAGTGGTTTAATACCATATGCCTCATAAAATGCACGTGCCATACCATATGCATTCATATCTGATCCTAGTAATACTGGTAAAAATGGTTGCTCAGTTGCCATGTAATTTCAACTCTCTTTTGTGTTTTAGTATAGCTTTTAGTGTATCATATTTTGCAAAATGTTCACGAAAAAAGTGACAAAAAAATGGAGTATTAGGCTATAAACCATAACAGAGTTTTGCCAAAGTACCATACTTTATTTAATTACCAAGCTTGTTGATTAACCATTTTTATCTACTCTAATTAGTTAAAAGGCTCTGATTTCCGCTACGGGCTACTCGCTTTGTTGCTGTCGCTTCGCTTTCGCACAGAGCAAAGCTTCCTGCGGGCGAGCGTCGAGCCGCTTCCTCCGCTTCGCTCTGTCCAGGGTCTCGTCTGTCTCGCTTTCCCGCGGGAGTCGAGTAGCCCTACGCTACAATCAGTTAAAATAATCATACATTAACAAAATATCAAAAGTATCCCTTTTATCAGTCAATAATAAACCTATATTTTACCAATAAATACACCTGTTTCATTACCTTAATTTCATTGTTCAATAATTTTCTACACAGCAATAAAAAAACGTGTGAACACATACGGTTCACACGTTCTATTAATTAAAATGTAATAACAGCTTGTCTACTGCGTTCTAGCTTATCTACAATTTCTTTACCTGTTTCATCCCATTTAATCATGCGGTAATAGGCATCATGGTAGAAGATAAAGCCGTAGCCATTCGCAAGTGCTTCTTTCATTATACGTTCCTTCGCATAGACACTCGTCATTGGATAATCGTCATACGCTAAAACCCATAGTGGATTTTGATGGGCATGTGTTGGCATAATATCCGCCATATGCAATAATACCTCACCATTTTGAGTCAGTTTTATAATGGCATGTCCATCACTATGACCACCCGTATGGATCATTTCGATGCCTGGCGCTACCTCTAATGTACCTTCATACGTTTCTACTAAGTGCTGAACTGGCTCCCAGTTTTCTTTCCAATACGTATTTTTCGAGCGAATATTTGGCTCGCGCATTTCGTCCCACTCGATTTTCGTTACAAAGATTTTAGCATTTGGGAATGTTGGGACAAGCACATCATCTTCCCATTGCGTTAAACCTCCAGCATGATCAAAATGTAAATGCGTCATTAATACTGCATCAATATCAGCTGTTGTTAATCCTAGCTCCTGTAAGCTAGCCGCTAATGTTGATTCTTCAGTTACCCCAAAGTTACGTAATTGTTTTTCGTTTAATTTGTTAAAGCCAACGCCTGTATCAACAATATAGTTTTTGCCTCCATATTGAATTAAAATCGGCTCAGTTGGTAACTCGATTTGATTTTTTTCATTGACTGGATATTTGCGTGACCAAAGTGGTTTTGGTACAACGCCAAACATAGCACCGCCATCAAGGCAAGTGACACCCCCGTTTAGCCATGATAATGACATACTGTGAAATTTTAACTGATCCATCCCATACTCCCCCTATTTAGATAAGAATTGCGATTCTAGACGATAAATTGGCTGTCCTTTAGCTGAAAATTTCTGCTCATATTCAGTCATAACATTATCCTCAGGCATATTCGCATGTAGGTCGAGTGATACATACTTAAGTAACATACCATATTCAGATATACTCATTAACGAATACTCAAACAAACCACGGTTGTCCGTTTTAAAATGGATTTCCCCCTCATCCACTAAAATCGACTCATATAATTTCAAAAAATCCCCGTGCGTTAAACGTCGCTTAGCATGGCGCGTTTTTGGCCAAGGATCTGAGAAATTCAGATACACACGATCTACATCATTTTTTTCAAAAAATTTATTTAAATCTGCGCCATTTACTTTTAATAGTCGTAAATTCGCTGGAGATTTAGCCTCTAAAACTTTTTCCAATGCACAAACAATGACACTGTCATAAAGCTCGATACCAATATAATTTATATCCGGATTTTGTAAGGCCATACCTGTGACAAATTGTCCTTTCCCAGTACCTACTTCAATATGTAGTGGGTTGTCATTTCCGAAAATAGCCTTCCAATTTCCTTTAAAGTCTTCAGGATTTGGAACAATCACCTCTGGATGATTCGTAATCATTTCCTCCGCCCAAGGCTTATTTCTTAATCTCAATTTTTTTCCTCATTTCTTTCTTGTGAAATATTATTGATTTTTTATAGTATAACTTATTACCATAAAATTCGCATGAAATAATTTCATTCAATATTTTCCTCTGATTTAACCTGCCAAGCATTACGTTGCACTGCGCAATGAATCCTAGTTCGCTCTTTAATTTCTCCAATATAGTTACCATCCGTATGACAATCCACGTCATCTTCGTGCATGAAAATAGTAAATTGATTGCCTTGCAAAAAAGTAATTTCTTTAAATTTTGTATGCTTTTCAAAAAACACTGTAACAAAAACTAGTAGCAATTTGAGGCGTGAAATACCGTGAACGATTGTTATTTCGATTTGTTCATCGTCAGGTTTTGAAGAGGGAGAAATTTTCATCCCTCCTCCGAAAAAAGGTTGATTGCTCATCGCAACAAACCACGCCTGTTGAAATTGCCATTCTTGATTGCCAGTACGGATAGTAACATTAAAGCATTTAAAGCTAAATAGCCCTCTTACAACAGCCGCTGCATAGGATAGCTTACCGAGCCCTATTTTGTTGAGGTAAAACTTCAAACGTGATTTATTAATACGTTTTGTAACATACGCATCAAAGCCCACACCAGCATTGTTGACAAATATCTCCTGCTGTAGATCTTCAAACTGAACAGTACCAACATCCATCGGGAGGCTAGCCATTTCTTTTGAAAGATAGCTTTCAATTTGAGAAGCATTTTTAAATGTAGTAAAGTATCGTGCGAAATCATTCCCAGAGCCAGCACGGACTACACCAATCACTATAAATTTATTATGTACAATGCCACTAACAACCTCATGTATTGTGCCATCACCGCCAACAATAACGATTAATTTTTTTGTTTGAGCATCTTGCGCCCAATTTTTTGCAAGTTCCTGTCCATGTCCCTCATACTCTGTAAAAGCAACTTCATAGTTAATTGTTAAATGCTGTTGAAGGCGATACCAAACTTTCTTACCTTTTCCATGTCCCGCTGCTTCATTCACAATAAATAATACTTGCATTCACTAATCCCCAGCTGTTTGAGAAGATTGCTTCCAAATATCACGATTAAAGGATGTTGTTTGTACATTGTTTAAAATCGTTTGAGAAGCACGAATTTGCATATGCTTCATGGGAGAGGAAACTTTCCTTAATTGCTCCATCCACTCTCCATAATTTCGACGATCAACAAATTGAATTCCGTAAGGAGACCCTGGATAATCGAAATAGCCATTCTGTGTTAAAATAACCTTCCGTATCGGCATATCTATATTGTCCTGCTTAAATAATTGAGTTAAAACAGACTCCATTCGATTTAAACTTATCATCGGATTAAGGACTTTCGTATCCTTCGTCCCTACTTTTTTAATCCAGAATCGTTCACTGCCTCCCACATAAACTGCTTGATTTTCCGCTTGTAGCACTGTTATACAAATACATTCTGTCGGTGACATTAGCACAACATCAAGCTCTATAGGCGCTTTTCTAATTTGTAAAATAGGATAATAAAAAAGCAAATAGTTATCTGGTAATTTTTGCAACAAATTTCGTAGTAAGGGATCACGCATAAAACGAGGATCTACATACGACTTTTCACGTAGTGTTGAACTTGCCCACTTCATTTGGAAATGGAAAAATTGATCGATAAACATTCGTTTTAATTCATGAATAGATTGCGGTGTATAGACAATTTTAGGTTCAAATGTTAAAGTCGTTTCTTCCTCCGGTATGATATCTTCATCACTCACTAGTTCATTCGATATTTCTATCTGTTCAACGTCTTCATTTTCTTCCTTCTGACGACCAGCGAATATTTTTTTGAATAAAGAGAATCTCTTTTTTTCTGCGAAAGAATCATTTTCTGAATCGTCGTCGGTATGTTGCCACTCACTAATTTCTTCTCCCAACTCCCACTGTCGCTTAACACGCTCCCATTGACTTTGCTTTAAGCGTACAAATTGTGTTGGGTATCTTGCTAAATCAATTTGATAGCGTGAAATATAATCTTGTAATTTCACCAATTGTGCCATGTGTTTTGGTCACTCCAATCTTACTCGCCCTATATCTAATTTGCTTATTTTGCCACTATTGCTTGGAAGGCAAACCAATCGCAATATCAATTTCGCCTTATAGCTGTCGCGTTGTTGAATTATAGATAAATAGACATTTGCATTCATTACATCGACATTTGGACTTTTTCTTTAAATCCCGATAGTAATTATTCTGTAGTCCATCTTATTTATTTTACATGACGTTTCAGGAGAAAACATCCATAATTTGTTCTATAGAAAAAGAGAACTACCCAAGTTTAAGGTAGTTCTCTTAGAAGATTCTTATTTCGCATTAATAGAAAGCGGTAATTTCGCTTCGAACGCTTGTTGTAATTTACGAGTCCACTCTCCTGGAACTCCAGCACCAATTTTGTTTCCATCAACATCGATAACAGGTGTTACTTCAGAAGATACAGATGAGACAATTACCTCATCCATTGATAATACATCAGCCTTAGTCATTGGTTCTTCAATAACTGGTAAATTAATTTCCTCAGCACATTTTAAAATAACTTGGCGTGTAATACCGTTTAAAATGAAGTTATTGGCAGGGTGTGTATAAAGCTTACCATCTTTAATGCCGTAAACATTTGCTGATGAACATTCTGTTACGATGTCACCACGATGTAAAATAGCTTCGTAGCAGCCTTTTTCAGATGCTTCCTGTTTTGCCAGTACAGCACCTAATAAGTTTAATGATTTAATATCACAACGTAACCATCGAATATCCTCTACGAAGGTAGCCTTAACACCTTTTTCGAAATTTTCATATGAACGCTCGCCAGCTTTAACATTTCCTGTTAATACAGCTGGAACACTTGCATCAGGGAAAATATGATTACGAGCAGTTGTACCACGTGTGATTTGGAAGTAAACATGGCCCGTTTCCAAATTATTTTTTTCGATAAGTTCGTGTAATAATTTGTGTAATACATCCTTAGTATAAGGTATAACAAGACGAATTTTTTCGGCACTTGCATAGAAACGATCAATGTGTTCTTGTGCTGTGAACATGTTTCCGTTATAAACTTTAATCACTTCATAAATACCGTCACCAAATTGGTAACCTCTGTCTTCTGGAGATACTGCGATTGATCCTTCTTCAACGATTTGATCATTCCATAATGAATATGCCATATTTAAATTCATCCTTTTCATATATAATTTATTTGTTTCCTGCAAGTTCAACAATTGCTTCAGCATAAATAGCTGTTGCTTTAATGAGATTTTCAATGACGACAAACTCGTCCGCACGATGCGCCACGTCAGGTTCACCCGGGAACAGCATGCCAAATGCCACACCTTTTTTCATCACACGTGCATACGTACCACCACCTGTAGAAAGTAAAGGCGTTTCATAATCTCCTGTTTGACGTCTATAGATACCTGCTAAAGTCTGGATAAATGCATCATCCTCACTTACATAATGAGGCTTTGAGTCATCTTGAATATCCAATGAAAATCCTTTTGCCACAGCTAAACGTTGTGCTTCCGTGATTTTTTCATCAAACGGATATGTGACAGAATAGCGCATGCTAATAACCATGCTGCCGCCTTTAGAGACATCATAGTTTACAATGCCTGGATTCAATGTAGTTTTACCAGACATTTCATCCTCAAATTGTAAATCAAGCTTATTACCATAATGGTCTTGATAAAAAACATCTGCGGTAAAGTCGACAAATTGTTTACTTACCTCTGTCGTCAACTCTTGTTGTAAAAATGCTGTAAGATAAACAGCGGCATTGACACCTTTCTCCGGTTCCATTGCATGGGCTGCCTTACCTTTGATAGTTATTATATAGCGAGAACCCTCGATTAATAAAGAGCCTTCTAGCTGATTTTTGCTTAAAAATGTGTGAAAATTCTGTTCGAATTGTGAGGAAACGAACTGCACTGTTGCTTTTGCAAAATCAGGTACCATATTTGGTCGCTTTCCAGCATTAAATAGTAATAGCTGTTCTTTCGAAGCATCGCCTGTTTTATTTTGAGAGAACACTAGCTCTGCAATGCCTTTTTCAGCATTGATGAGCGGGAAATCCGCATCTGGTGCAAATCCAATCGCCGGCATTTCCTCATGTTTAAAATAGTGGTCGACACAGCGGAAGCCTGTTTCTTCATCCGTCCCGATAATCATACGCACTCTTTTATTAAGCTCAATGCCTGCATCTTTGACAAGTTTCATGGCCATCCATGCCGCAATTGTTGGGCCTTTATCATCTATTGCGCCACGAGCAAATAGCTTACCATCTGCTACAGTGCCGCTAAATGGTGGGTATGTCCAATCTGCTTCATCACCAACTGGTACTACGTCAACGTGACATAAAATACCTAATAAATCATCACCTTCACCCATCTGTATGTGACCTGCATAATTATCGATATTTTTAGTTTGCAGTCCTTCAGCTTGGCCCTTTGCTAATAACCATTCAAGAGCCTTCAGTGGACCATCCCCAAAAGGTACTTCAGTAGTAATCGTATTCTCATCGAGAACACTATTAATTTGCACAAGCTCCTGTAACTCTTGTATTAATTCATCTTGCCTTTCCTTTGCAGCTTGTAACCAATCCATACGATGGACCTCCTTCAATGTATTAACATTATTCTACTCTTTACAACATAAATTACAATCGTCTTTCTTACAACTTTTCAAAATCATATTACTAACGCTACCACATATAGCACGTTTTTCACTTATTCCCACAAAATACAGTATAAATTTTATGTTTTAATTGTAAATTTCCCTTGCATTCACTAGAAAAATGGCTAGCTTTTCTATATAATGAAGTCATCAGAATAATTTTTCTGAATATAAAATTAGAAAAGGGGATGTCTAAGGCAGCTACTTATTAGCCTAAGTGCACTCCGCACATATTGTCGTCCGCTAGTCTTTGCCAAGAGAATTAAGATGAAGGAGTGGTTCATTTATGAAACCAACTACTGATCGAATGCTTAATCGTATTAAAGATGTGTACATGTTTATTTTAGACAAAGGAACCGTGTCTACACAGGATTTAGTCGAAGAGTTTAGTATCACTCCTCGCACCGTTCAAAGAGATTTGAACGTGTTAGCCTTTAACGATTTGGTGATGAGTCCAAGTCGAGGCAAATGGACAACGACGAAGAAAAAAGTAAAATTGACGTCTTAGTTTTTACGTATAATACGTAAAGCATTTTGAATGGGAAAAGAATGACCTTTCGTCGTGGTCATTCTTTTTTTGTTCTCTACTATTTTGTAGGCATTATGTTTAATTGTCATTAGTTTCTTATAAAATTCTGTTCCTCCATTTCAGTCATTCAATTTTTTGATGACTTAACCTTTTGCATTAATTAATCTTTCGTTGTTTGATGCCATTTGTTAAAACTTATGCTATGCCCCCAGGAAGCTTTGCTCTGCGCGAAAGCAAAGCGGCAGCTACAATGTTTTATCTGTGCGAAAGCGTAGCGACAGCAACAAATGTTTTCTGCAGCGAAAGCGAAGCGGCAGCTACAAAGCACACAGCCGGAACGGAAATCAACCCCACGTTATTGTTATGAACTATATTACTATATTGATGAAATCATTTTTTGCTCATCACTAAAACTAGGAATGATTTTTATTAAAGCGTATGCTTTGAGATAGTTGATTGGAGTGGAGGCTGGGCGACTCCTTGGGGATTAGCGTCACAGATGAGACCCTGGAGCGAGCAAAGCGAGTGAAGCGGCTCATCGGACGCCCCCAGGAAAGCGCACAGCCGGAACGGAAATCAACCCCACGTTATGGTGATTAACCTTATTTACACTAAGCATCTCCCTAAATCCCCCTATATTTGCTAAATTCATTTTTATAACATTCATTCCCCAGATATTTTCCGACTATTTACAATTCATTAACAATCCGTTAAAATCGAAACATTCTACTTTTTGAGAGGAGGATTTTCTATGAAACTTCCTAAACTGTTTCATCCCCTAGTTTGGATTATTTTAGGGGGAACTATTTTCACACGTATTGCAAGTTTAATGGCAATGCCCTTTTTAGCAATTTACTTACATAATGAAATTGAAGCATCCCCTTTACAAATAGGTTTGACAATTGGTATTGCACCGTTAATCTCCACTGTTGGAGGGTTCTTTGGGGGTTATTTGACTGACCTATTTGGTAGGAAAAGCGTCATTTTACTGACTATTGTTGTTTGGAGCTTTGTGTTCTTTGGCTTTGCAACAGCCCATACAGTTTGGTTCTTCGTCATATTAAACGCACTGAATGGCTTATGTCGCTCCTTCTTTGAACCCTCGACACAAGCATTAATGATTGATTTTACTCCTGCCGAAAATCGAAAAAGATTGTTTTCACTTCGTTACACAGCGATTAACATAGCGGCTGTAATCGGTCCTATTATTGGTGTTTATATTTCTCAATTGTCCAGTCCAAATATTCCATTCATGCTGACAGGGGCAATGTATATTATTTATGCCGTATTTTTATTTTTCGTTTTAAATCGCTATGAAATGCAACAACAAAAAGCTTCAGCCCCAACTAAAATACTGCAAACCTTTACGATTCTATTGACGAATCGTGTACTACTAAGTTTTATTTTTGGGGCGATTATAATAAATATTGGTTACTCTCAATTTGACTCAACACTGCCACAAATCATTGAACTTAAAATTGAAGATGGTGCGAAGCTCTATTCTCTCCTCATTTCGCTAAATGCAGCAGTTGTGTTATTACTACAATTACCGATAAGTATACTTTCTGAACGTTTTTCATCGACAGCTACTCTATTAGTAGGGATTCTGTTTTTGGCATTTGGTCTTTTATTATTCGGCTTCTCCAATAACTATCCCCTATATATGATCGCTATGATTATATTCACGATTGGTGAAATCTTCGCCTTTCCGACTATGAGTATCATGATTGATGAGATTGCCCCTGATACACAAAAGGGAATCTATTTGGGAGCAGCTCAATTTAAAAATCTAGGTGGCTTTATTGGACCAATTATTGGTGGGTGGTTACTAACACATTATATGAACGCAATGTTTGCGGTTATAGCTGTTCTTGTTTTATGCAGTTGTATATTTTATAGATCAAAGCTTAAGCCGCAACAAACATAAAGTGTACCCGATGCGTTTTTCCAGGCATTATTTGCAGACAAAAAAATTGCTCCATTTCCATCAGCGACATCAAGCATTTGAAATACTTGCTTAGTCTCACTAGTAGGAATGGAGCGAACATATAATTTTTTTAAACTTTTTTAATAGCTTTTGCTTTTTTCTTCAGCAATCTCTTTATAACTAGTATATTGGTCTTTACCCGCATTCTTTGATTGATACAACGCCTTATCTGCACGTTCAAATAGGCTTCTTTCTGTCTCATCTGGATGTATGCAATTGGCACCACCCATACTAACTGAAAGTACGGACCAACTATCAATAGAAACTTGATCCGCATATTTCAAGTGATGAATTTTCTCCAAAATCGAATTCGCTAATTTTTCCATATATTCATCTCTCGTATCGTATAAAACAATTGCGAATTCATCCCCTCCAAATCTAACAACAAAGCCGTTTGTCCCTACTTCTTGTTTTAAAATTTTTGCTGTTTCAATAAGGATCTTATCCCCTTCAACATGGCCAAACTGATCATTTACTTGTTTAAAATTATCTAAATCTAGCAGCAATAAGCCAGGTTGATTTGTCTTCCTTTTTCTTATTAAATCATCCATTTTTCTAATATAGGTAGCACGATTATAAACATTCGTTAATGGATCATAGGTTGCGAGTTGAAATGTTTTAGATAGAAGTTTGTTGATGACTAATAGCATGATGAAAGAAGTTGCTAAGGCAATACAAAGCAGAATCTGAAACTGCTTTGTATTTTTAGTTAGCGCTCTCACCTCTGTTAAATTGCCATACTTTACATAAACAACCCTTTTAGAGGACTCTCCTCGATTTTCTTCTGCTTGATATGGTAAAAAACGATATCTCTCGATATAGCCATTTTTAAACTTCTTTTGATATTCCGTTGGCTTCATCGTTTTTTTTGCTAACATAAAATGCTCTTGAAATATTTCCGATTGATCATTTACAGTTTTTTTACGAGAATCGTCAAAGAAAACCCCTCCCGCATTTATCGTTTGTACTTCTAATAAATCAGGATATTTATCAATTAGATAGTCAGCCGTCTTTCCGAAGTTAAAGGTTTGAAATACAGGATCCTCTAGTAAATCTATACCAACCTCAAATAAATATTTCTTATCAGGAGTTGCCAAATATCCAAATTTCCGATATCCCCCAGTAGTTGTTGAAATATCAATACCATCAGTGTAGTATTCCCCACTTGATCGACGTTCGTCTAGTAAAGCAGAAAAACGATGGCAGCATTGGGAAAAATTTAAGCCTTTATCTTTTTCAAAGGTTGTATAAATTACGGTATTTGATTGATCGAGTATATATACATCCATTTCATACTCGTTTTTTATTTTCTGTAAATCCCACTTTGCTAAATATGGATTTTCTTCATATGATGTAATTAATTTTTGTAGTACTTCTTCCATTTTGTTAGAAAGATTCTTATCAAAATAAGAATGGGCATTATCTACTGTTTGCATATCTGTCAGAATATGATTTTCTATTAATGTTCTATTCAAAACTTCTTGTTTTTCTATATCAGCTACGAGTATTTGCCTGTTGACATAAGAAATTACAGCAACGAGTATTAATGCAAAAGCAATTAAAGATATTAGTAATTTAATTCTTAAGTTTTTCATTAACTTGTCCTCTACTTATTTTCACCATCATTTTTTTCAGAAACATTTAGAGATTAATTAGTATGATAGACTATTTTAATTATACCGTTACTGGTATATGTATGTATATAAAAAATGCCTCGATGCTAATCTTCGTTAGCATCGAGGCATCCATTACTCCCTATTTTTTAAGTAGGCTAGCTCTTCAGCAGTTAATTCTCGATATTCACCTAATTCTAGACTGTCATCTAGCTTTAGGCTGCCCATCGATAGGCGTTTTAAATAGGTTACACGTTTTCCTACTGCCTCAAACATACGCTTCACCTGATGAAACTTACCTTCTTGAATCGTTAACTCAATTTCTGATTGCTGAGCAGATTTTAATATAATAAGCTCTCCTGGTTTTGTTACATAGCCATCGTCAAGCTCAACACCCTGAGCAAATTTTTCACAATCGTCCTCAGTCACAATTCCTTCTATTTGAGCATAGTAAACCTTCGGTACATGTTTTTTAGGAGACAATAAATTATGTGCTAAAACGCCATCATTTGTTATCAACAATAATCCCTCTGTATCTTTATCCAAACGACCAACAGGGAAAGGCTGGAAGTGTTGATGTAAAGGATCTAATAAATCGATGACCGTTTCATCTCGTAAATCTTCCGTTGCAGAAATAACCCCAGGAGGCTTGTTCATCATGAAGTATACAAATTCTGTATACATCACACGTTCATCAAATACGGAGATCTCCTGCTTTTCAGGATCAACATGTAATGCTGCATCCTTCACATACGCACCATCCACTGTCACTGCTTTTTGCTTTAGAAGCTGCTTAACTTCCTTGCGTGACCCATAACCCATATTCGACAGTAATTTATCTAATCGCATTCGTACCTCCTATTTAAATCCCAGTTTGTTCGTAATTCTTGTTAAGCGTTCACCGAGAAGTTTTTGTGCTAAGCCTAGACGTAAAGACAAGAAGCCATACACTGCTATACCTACTCCAGCACAAATAACAGAATACACTAATGCAGAGAATTTACCATCTACAGGACCCATTAATAATTCTAAAAGTTTATGAACGATTAGTACACTTACCGCCATTGCCGCTGTCAAAAGAGAAATGAGCATGACACGACGAATAACCATTTCTGATTTGTAGTTCAGTGTATGTCGTAGCACAAGCATATTAATGATAATTGAAACACTATAGCCAATAGCTGTAGCAAGAAGTGCGCCATCTGCCTCCATCCAACGAATTAACGGAATGTTAATCGCTAGCTTGACGAAAATTCCAGTTAATAAGCTTAAGACAATCCACTTTTGGAAGTCAATGCCCTGTAAAAGAGCTGCTGTCACTTGGAATAAAGCAAATAAAATAGCAACAGGTGCATAATGGGCTAAAATCATAGCCCCCATCTCACTTTCAGTATAGAGCATAAAGTAAATTTCATTCGATAATAATGAAATTCCAACTACCGCAGGCAATGTAATAAAAATTAATATTTGATATGTTTTATCCATTGCATGTCGTAGCGATAAATATTCACCTTGCGTAAAGTACTTTGTAATCGTTGGTACTAGTGCCGACGAAAAACCTGTAGCTAACATTACTGGGATAATGACAACCTTTTGTGTTGTAAAGTTAATCATTGATAAATACTTATCCGTTACTTCAGCTAAGCCTATAGATATCATAGCTCCATTAAATGTTAGCATATCCACTAATTGGAACAACGGATTGGCTACGCCTACAAATACCATCGGAATTGAATACGTAATTACTTCTTTATATATGTTGGACATTGGTAGCTGTGTAGACGTCACACTTTGACTGCGCAGTAAATCAAATTCAGGTTGATACTTCTTCCAATAATAGTAAAGTACTAGCAACCCACCAATTGCCCCAATAAATGCAGCAAATACTGCAAAGGAAACAGCTGTTTCTGGTTTCCCTTTGAAAACTACCACAACTAAGAAAGAACCACCCAATAACACAACAATACGAACAATTTGCTCAACTAACTGAGAAACCGCTGTAGGCTCCATTTTGTCATAACCTTGGAAAAAGCCCCGCCAAAGACTCATAAATGGCACAACAATTAATGCAAAGCTAACCCAGCGAATAACTGAGGCTATTTGCGCTACCGTAAATGCCTGTTCATCACTTTTTATCACTAGACCCGCTATTGGCGTAGCTAGTATAAAGAGAGCAATAAACGCCGCGAACCCAGTACACATCATTATAACTATGCCAGATTTCATTAGCTTGCGGCCTGATTGGTAATCACCCAATGCATTGTATTTAGAAACAAATTTGGATACAGCAATTGGTGCACCCGAGATAGCTATTGCTAGCATTATAGAATAGGGAATATATGCATATTGATAGAGGGCAACATTTTCCTCACCCACAATCGCATAAAACGGAAAAATATAAATTAATCCGAGTACCTTCGATAAAAACATCCCCATTGTTAATATCGCAGTACCTTTCATTAAATTGGACATTGTACCCATCCATTCATCGTAAAATCAATTTTCATTATCGTAACACTTAGGAAAAATTGTAAAACTTTTCCGTTTAAAAGGCGCCTCTGAGGTTTCTTCTACTACCTGGGCCCTTTTAAGAACTTGCAAACGCTGCCATATAAAAAACGGTTCTTATTCATTGTTAAAACTACCGCACTATCTTAACCAAATTCAGCAAAGCAGCAAGAAAAGCACTTCCTAGTAAAATATTAAATAAGTAAACCAACTGTAATCTTAACATATTTATAGGTAAACAGACGCATAAATACATGAAAAAGTTCTAGAGAATCAATAAAAATAACGGTTATGTCCCCTACGGAAATAGAAGGCTTAAAATAATCGGTGGAGATTAAGAAAACCCCCACCGATTAAAGCTACTTCTTTATTACATATCTACGAAAAATTGTTTATACCATACTAGGAACACATAGACTGTCCAAATATAACGTCCACGATTTGCCTTACCTTCATAGTGCTCATCTAGATAGCCTACTAATTGTTTTGTATCAAAGAATTCATTGGCAAAATCAGTTGTAAACATTTCTTTTACCAACTTATAATACTTTTCTTCACGCAACCAGTGACGAATTGGCACTGGGAAACCAAGCTTTGGACGTTTTGCCCATTCTTCAGGTAATTCCTGATGTGCAGCTTGACGAAGAACATATTTCGTATCAATATCATTGACACGATATCTTGATGGGATGTCTTTCGCTAATTCCATCACTTCTTTATCTAAAAACGGTACACGCAATTCAATCGAATGAGCCATACTCATTTTATCCGCTTTTAATAAAATGTCGCCAGGCATCCAAAGATTTAAATCAAGATACTGCATTTTAGTAACATCATCATCACCTGGAACTTCATCGTAAATACGTTTAGTAATCGATTTTACAGATGGACCATTTTTATAGTCTGGCTTCAAGACATTTAATGCATCTTCTTCATCCCATACAACCGCTTCCCCAATGAAGCGTTCTTCTACGGTTTGACCACCTTTAACAAGGAAGTTCGTATATTGATTTTTAGGTAACGCCTCTGCTAGGCCACGTAACGCTTTACGGATACCAAAAGGTACCTTCTCATATTTTTGCATTTTGCCAGAGTTTTGATACCATGCATAGCCACCGAATATTTCGTCCGCACCTTCACCTGAAAGTACTACGGTTACATCCTTCGATGCTAACTCAGAAAGGAAGTAAAGTGGTACAGAAGATGGGTTTGATTGCGGCTCGTCCATATGCCACTGAATTTTTGGTAATGCTTCAAAACACTCATCTGCCGAAATATATTTACGCTCATTTTGAATATTTAATGTATCAGATAAATCTTTTGCTAGATTTGTTTCATTAAACATATCCTCGTAGTCGGAGAAACCAACAGAGAAGGATTTATCAGGGCGTAATAATGAAGTAATATAACTTGAATCAATACCACCTGATAAGAAAGAACCAACCTTTACATCACTTATTTGATGAGCTTCTACAGATTCTTTCACTGTCGTACGAATGTCTTCAACATATTTTTCAATTGGAGCTTCTTTTGCATGGAATTTTTTATCCCAATACTGCACAATTTGCTTTTGTCCATTTTTAATAAGGATATAGTGTGCTGGTGGTAATTTGTACACACCTTTAAAGAAAGTTTCATCCATTGAAGAATATTGGAACGTTAAATATGGACGCAACGCATCTTTATTTAACTCTTTAATAAATGATGGGTGTGGTAAAAATGATTTAATTTCTGAACCGAAAATAAAAGTACCATCCGTTGTGTTTTCTGTGTAATACAGCGGCTTAATACCAAAGCCATCACGAGCGATAAATTGTAAATCATTCTTTTTATCCCAAATACAGAATGCGAACATTCCGCGTAGTTTTTTCACAAATTCAACACCGTATTCAACATAACCATAAATAATAACTTCACTATCAGACTGAGTTTTAAAGTTGTGACCTTTTTCAACCAAATCAGCACGTAGCTCTTGGAAGTTGAAAATCTCTCCGTTAAATACGAGAACGATGTTACCATCAGCGCTGTACAATGGCTGATTTGCCACGTCTGATAAGTCGATAATACTTAATCGACGGAATCCTAACGTTACTGTATCATCACTGTGAATCCCGCCGCTGTCAGGTCCACGGTGAATAATTGTATTCATCATATTTTCGATCGTTTGATGATGATCGATGACATTTGTTCCATTAATATAGCCTATAAATCCGCACATTCTATTTTTCACCTCATAATTTAGTGCATAACCTTTACCATAATAGCATGAAAAGACATTCATTTCATACTGACAATATAGATAAAGCAAAACTTTCATCAGTGAGGTTATTCAACACTGATTATTCGTCCAACCAATGAGCACTTTATCTCTCTTAAAAACACTTCAATTTTCAATCTTCCATCTAAAATTCACACCTGATAGCTCATCACCGAAAGTTTTGGATGACATTGTGATAAAAAGTATGTCATGTGTATAAGTTGATTGTAGTGGAGACTGGGCGACTCCTTGGGGATTAGCGTCACAGATGAGACCCTGCAGCGAAGCGAAGCGGCTCATCGGACGCCCCCAGGAAGCTCTGCTCTGCGCGAAAGCGAAGCGTCAGCGGCAAAGCGCCCAGTCGGAACGGAAATCAACTCCACGTTATGGTGACGAGCTACTTAAAGTAGAAGATAAGAAATTATAAAATACTTTTGTTGTATTTTCAATGTGAAAGAAGCCCCTCTATATAGACTTCATGTATAATAGGAAAGATTCCTAATTTGAAAAGAAAGTGAGTTTAAATATATGTACGATGTTATCGTTATCGGTGGTGGCCCCTCTGGTTTAATGGCTGCTATCGCTGCTGGAGAGCGTAAAAAGAAAGTATTATTATTAGAAAAAGGGACGAAGCTCGGCAAAAAATTAGCCATTTCAGGCGGCGGTCGCTGTAATGTCACAAATCGATTGCCAGTTGAAGAAATAGTTAAACACATACCTGGAAATGGCCGTTTTCTTTACAGCCCATTCACAGTTTACAATAATGAGGATATTATCACATTTTTCGAAGGACTCGGTGTAGCATTAAAAGAGGAAGATCATGGGCGTATGTTCCCTGTATCGAACCGCGCGCAAGATGTTGTAGATGCACTTATTCGTCAGCTTCAGAGGCTGCATGTAGAAGTACGCTTAAATACCCCCGTCAATAAACTGCTAATGGATGAGGAAAAAATTCTCGGGGTACGCCTTTCGGATGGTACAGAAATTCGTAGTGAAGCAGTAATCGTGGCAGTTGGTGGGAAAGCTGTTCCACAAACTGGCTCAACAGGAGACGGTTATCCATGGGCAGAGCGTGCTGGCCATACAATTACTACACTATTCCCTACTGAGGTTCCTGTTCTATCGAAAGAAGATTTTATTCAAGCACGTGAGCTACAGGGACTTGCGTTACGGAATGTCGCTGTCTCTGTTTTAAACAAAAAAGGCAAAGTGCTCGTAACACATCAAATGGACATGCTCTTTACTCATTTTGGATTAAGCGGTCCTGCTGTTTTACGCTGTAGTCAATTTGTCGTGAAAGAATTAATGAAAACAGGTTACGAGCCTGTGACAATGCGTATTCAAGCACTTGTTGATTATAATGAAGAAACATGTCTGCAATATTTAAACAGACTCATTAAAGAAGATCCCAAAAAAGCGGTAAAAAACGTTTGGAAAGGAATAACACCTGAACGTTGGCTTCTATTTTTATGTGAGCGCGCAGACATCGATGTACAATTGACAGGTACTGAATTATCACAGGAAAAAATCCGCAATTTAGCTAAACTTCTCGTTAATTTCACGATGACAGTTAGTGGTACGCAGTCCCTTGAAAAAGCATTCGTCACTGGAGGCGGCGTCTCTGTTAAAGAAATTGAACCAAAGACAATGGCTTCAAAGAAAAAGGCTGGTTTATTTTTCTGCGGAGAAATTCTTGATATTCATGGCTACACAGGTGGCTATAATATAACATCTGCTCTTGTGACAGGACGAATTGCAGGGATGAACGCAGGACTGTAATATACTCGGTATCTCAGAATTTTATCAGCGATTTTTCGGGAGTTATCAGCGATATTGAACGGCTTATCAGCGATTCCAATGGCTTATCAGCGATTCTAAGTCCTTTATCAGCGATATTCAACGAATTATCAGCGATTCTAATAAAAAGCGTGTCCCGAAAATAAGGACACGCTTTTTTTAGCCTTCTTTAGACATATAGACTTCCTCGTATGGTTGAATGATGACAAATCCTTCACCTGAAAATGCCATTTGAATGGATTCACCACTACCACGACCGATAAATGTTCGGAAGCTAATATCTGTTTTAAACTCTGGTGCCAAATTACCTGACCATGCTACTGTGGCATGCGGATCAGTATAGACCGTTTCACCAGGCTTCACTAACAATGTTAACGGTTCGAAATGAGTTGTAATGGCTACCTTTCCTTTTCCTTGTAAAGTTACATTAAACAATCCACCTGACATGACGCCTGCCATTTTACGCATTAAGTGAATATCCCAATCAATACTTGGCTCAAAGGCAAGTAAATCATTACCGTTTACGCAAATGCTTTCATCTTTTAAATCGAAGACCGTTATTTTTTTCCCTTGATCCGCTAAATAAAGTCGTCCCTTACCTTTCGCTTTCATAAGTTGCGTACCTTCACCTGTTAATGCCTTTTTGAACATTTTACCAAGGCCATGCTCCAGTACACGTTCACGCTCAAACTTAATATCTCCTACATAAGAAATCATTGCGCCCATTTTCGACCAAACCTCGCCATTTAGGTTGACCTCTAATACACGCTCAGTTTCTAACTCGAAATATTCATTTTCGTTGTCGTCCTGCTGTGTTTTATTAATAAAATCGTTTAAAGAAAATTTCCCCATATCACATTGCCTCCTTATTTATTTTATATACGTTTTAATTTTCGAAAAGATTCAATCAAATCAAAGAAGTAAAAAAACGAATAATTGAATAAAACAGTTGAATCTTTTATTCATGAAACGGTAACCAATTTACGCTTTCATTATGAATCGTTTCGTTCATGGCGAAATGACTAAAAACGTCAGTTGTTCGGTCACCCTCTTGAAAATCAATTAATGAACCTCGCATTTGCTTTCCGTTACAAAATTTCTCTTTTAGTAGCGAAATCACTTTATTTCCAGTAATGATATTGACATCCGATACCAACTGTTATACATTAAACAGAGATTGATCAAGTGTTATATAACAACAGTTGCACAAAAAAAGACCATACAAGCGTCATGTGCGAAATGACACTCATATGGCCAATACCTTCAAGTGCGAATTGAAAGTATAATTTATTGTGTTGCGGAGACGTCTCCAACCTTTTCAGAAGCTTCTTTTAATGCTGTTCGTTTACGTACATCTGCACGTAAAGTTAATGAAATAATTAATGAAGCAGCAATTAACCCTGTAAACACATAGAATACTGGAATATAACTTCCATAAGAGTTTTTAATAGTGCTTACTAAAAGCGGACCAAAAATACCACCTAATGACCAAGTCGTTAATAAATAACCATGAATAACTCCAAGTTGTTTCGTACCGAATAAATCACTTGCAAATGCTGGTAGATTCGAGAAACCTCCACCATAGCAACTAACAACTAAGAAAATAAGTGCTTGGAAAATAATAACGTTTGTTGTATGCGGTAAGACGATAAATGTAACTAGCTGTGCGATAAAGAAAATTACAAAGACGTTCGAACGACCAATATAGTCAGACACAGCAGCCCATACTAAACGACCACCACCATTAAATAATCCCATTATCCCTACCATTGCTGCGGCTCCCGCAACTGATAATCCTACAATTTCTTGAGCCATTGGAGATGCAACAGAAATCATCATAATACCTGCTGTTACGTTTACTAAATGCATCGACCAAAGCATCCAGAAATGCTTAGTTTTTACAGCTTCACGTGCTGACATGACAGCTAAATCTTTCTTCACTACTTCTTTACCATTATCTGCAGCAGCCTTCATATTCGCTGGCATATAACCAGGCTTAGGCGGTGCTATATATGAAGCCCCTAAAATCATTAACGTGAAATAACTTGCCCCTAAAATAAAGTACGTTGTAGAAATACCAACAGCCTCCATTAAGTTAGCTGCGACTGGTGCTGTAATAAGTGCTCCTGAACCAAATCCAAGTACAGCCATACCTGTTGCTAATCCGCGGCGATCCGGGAACCATTTTACTAATGTCGATACAGGCGCAATATAACCAATACCCATACCCAATCCACTTAGTAAACCATATGTTAACCAGTACATTGTTACGGAATCCATTGAAATCGCTACACCCGCACCAGCTTGTCCTGCTCCAAATAGAACAGCTGCTACCATCGCGGATTTACGTGGTCCCATCTTTTCTACTAAGTTACCAAATAATGCTGCGGAAAAACCAGCAAGCCCCATCATTATTGTAAAGGCAACCGTTACATTTGTTTCGCTCCATCCCATTTCTGTGACAATCGGTAGCTTATATACACTGTATGCATATGCTCCACCGATCGAAAGATGAATAGCGATTGCGGATAATGCAATTAACCATCTATTTTTATTCATAAATTCTCTTTTCTCCCCTCTTTTGCTACCTGTGAAAGTTTTATGAACGTCCATGAAAATAATTTACCACTTAGAATTATTCAAATGCAAGATGTTTTTTCAAAAAATATTATTTCTCGAAAAAGTATTTTATTTTCCATCCTAATAATCTTATAACGAAAACCTTACTCCCTCTAAGTAAATAGCCGTTTATTATACGAAAACCACAACATTTTTTAGCTAATATTATTTTTCTACTCTATTATCAAACTCTACATAAATTATTTCGATATAATTAATTTTGTGCATATTTTCACATGCAATCAATGTATATTCCGATCTTTCTAACTCACTTATTTTTTTATGTTTCTTTAAAAGATTACAAACAAATATTCATTATGTAGAAATTTCTTGAGAAAAAGAGAATTTTAAAACTTAAATCAACGAATTTCTTTCGTGTAAAAAGTGATCAAAAAACACCTCCAAATGATATATCTTGCTTTTAATGGATAACCAATTAAATAAACCCAATATATATTTTGCATATTAAAAAGCGAATAATCATTACCTTCTCATTTTTATTATTCAAATATATATATTTTTATTTTAAATAGACCTTTTTTAAATGTATAACTAACTAAACCAATTAGTTATATTAAACATTTACTATGGTTCACAAATAAAAACAGTAATATTTAACCATATTGTATTACAGTAAACTAATAATTTATAATAGAGAGAAATTCCCAGTGTCGTCACTTAAGTAACTTTCGATGCTTTCTTATACGGCTATTATTCAATTCGAAGATGATTATTCAAAATTTTCTTAATTAAAGAGGTGTTAATTTAATTGAAGGAAGCTTAATATGTCTTTCCTTTTACGTTGCTATGAAAAATATTTCTCTACGTCTAAAAATGTTTATTTTTTCATTCATTATTGTTATTTTTTCAATCGCAACAAGTGGAGCCATTATGATTCATAATTTGGCAGGGGCATTAGAAAAAGAATTTGGTGCACATGCCCTCGCTATTGCGCGAACTGTCTCACAGCTTACCGATGTTCAAAATAATGTAGGCAAACCATCGGGATTTGAAATTATTCAACCTATTGCAGAGCGCATTCGTTTATCAACAGATGTCGATTATATAGTCATTATTGATATGAATCGAATTCGTTATTCTCATCCATCTGAAAGTAAGCTTGGCACAGTGTTTGAAGGTGGAGACGAAATTGAAGCTTTTTCACAGCACGAATACATATCGAAAGCACATGGCGTTCTTGGCTATTCCATACGAGCGTTTGCACCTATTATGAATGAAGAAGGGACAAAGCAAGTTGGCGTCATAACTGTTGGACTACTTGCACCAAAGTGGTACAACCTTCTAGGCGAATATCAATTCGATATATTAATATCTCTTTTTTCGGGTTTAGCCATTGGATTAGGTGGTTCCATTTTAGTTGCTAATCACTTAAAACGGCAGACATTTAACTTGGAACCATTTGAGATAGCACGATTGTTGGAAGAACGCTCAGGCATTATCCAGGCGATGGACATTGGAATATTAGCTACAGATGAAAGTGGAAATGTTTCATTCATTAATCGACTAGCAAGGCAGTATACTCATTTCTTCGGACAAAAGATTACACGAAAAACTTTGTTTAAAGGGACTTGGCTTGCAGAGGATACCCTGCAACAGCATGAAGTATATCGACCACTTTTGTTGTTTGAGCAAATGTACTTAGTACGCACCTTCCCGATTCGCATAATGGAGCAAAATGCTGGCTACCTTATTATGCTAACCGATCGGAAAGAAGCTAATATGTTAGCCGAAGAATTAACAGGCATTAAAATACTCGTAGATTCCTTACGTGCACAGCAACACGAATATATGAACCGTCTACATAGCATTGCAGGACTTATTCAGTTGGAGCGTAATGATGACGCCTTGAGTCTTATAATTGATGAGATAACTGTTGAGGAAGAAATTATTCAAAGCTTACATGACAAAATTCATGATTATTCAATTCAAGGATTATTGCTTGGTAAATTTTCTCGAGCAAAGGAGCTCGGAGTAGAGCTAACGATTGACGAGGACTCGAACTTAATCGATTTTAAGAGTGGTTTTTCAAGTGGCGATATAGTAACCATTATCGGTAATTTATTGGACAACGCTATGGAGGCATGTTTCGAATGTGTTCATAAAGATGTTCACTTAACTATAATCGGCAATAACCATCATTTATTTATTGAAGTACAGGATAGTGGTAAAGGGATTGATGGGATGCCACAGCGAATTTTCGATTATGGTTTTAGTACGAAACAAAAAGAAGGTCATGGGATCGGTCTTGCCCTTGTTAAACAGCTTGTAGAGTCAAATAACGGAGTTATTCAAGTAGAATCAACAGTTGATATTGGGACAATTATTACAATAGAAGTAGGGGTGACTGGAGAACAATGAGTAATCTTTCAGTTTTTATCGTAGAGGATGATCCAATGGTACTTGAAGTAAATAAAGGTTTTTTAAATAAATTGAATGGTTTTCAGCTAGTAGGTGAATCCGTTAACGGACGTGATGCTTATAAGAAAATTAAAAACAAAAAACCCAATCTGATTTTACTTGATATGTTTTTACCTGATATGACCGGAATGGAATTATTCTTAAAGCTTCGAGCAGACCGTATTCCTTCAGATATTATCATGATTACAGCGGCAAAAGATGCACCAACCGTACAGGAGGCACTTCGACTTGGAGCAATCGATTATCTTATAAAGCCATTTCGCTTTGAACGCTTCGAAAAGGCTTTACAGCAATATAAAAACTCAACAAAGAAGCTACCAAATTCAGAAGCTTTTAGGCAAGAGGACATCGATAAGTGGCTTGGCATTCAACACGAATCAACAGAACTTCCAAAAGGACTTAACACGATAACTATGCAACAAATTCTTACATATTTAACAGCCCATCAAGCATCTATTACATCAGAGCAACTTGCACAAAATGTTGGAATGGCAAGAGTAACTGTAAGGAAATATTTAGACTTTTTAGCTACTAAAGGAACTGTCAAAATCGAATTACAATATGGGACAGTTGGTCGTCCAACTAAATACTATTCTATTAAATAAAATGCAGCTGTACCCAAACAGATAAGTTAAACTTCCCTAAATTAAATATCAAGAATCTGCCTCCTTTAAAGATACTAATGGCTTGAAAGCTTATTCAAAACTTCTTTAAAGGAATAGGGCAGATTTTTTCTTTTATTTCATCATCTGCTAGTATCAATTGGAACGGAAATCATTCCGTTGTTATGCTGATATGCCCTCTATTTTATCCCCTATATTACTCCGCCATCTGTTTTGCAACAGTTTATTGAAATAATAAATTGTTATATACCACAAATACCAAAATGTCCATTAAAACCAAAATATTGTTTATTTATTCAGATGAATTACAATGATAAGCGTTCATATCTTATAAGGTCAGGAGTGAATTTGTATAGGAAGTAATCGTTTCAAGCTCAATTTTGTTAGCGCTCTCATTTTCCTAACAATTCTGTTAGCTTCATGCCAAGAACAGGTTTACCCTACCGACAATGAGCAGCTAAGTCACGAGGAACAAATCGTTATTCGTTTTTCACACGTAGTTGGTGAAAATACACCTAAAGGAATGGCAGCTGTAAAATTTGCAGAGCTAATTAAAGAACGGAGTCGTGGGTACGTCGAAATTCAGGTGTTTCCAAATGGTGTTCTTTATAAAGATGGTGAAGAAATGGATGCACTGTTACGTGGTGATACCCAAATGATTGCACCTGCTATTTCAAAAATTACAACGCTTGTACCAGAATGGTCAGTCATGGATTTACCGTATGCATTTAAAAACGCAGACGAAGTTCATACATATGTCGAAAGTGAGATTGGTCAATCTTTAATGACAAAGTTAAATGCACACAATTTGTATTCTATGGGCATATGGGATAGTGGATTTAAACAGCTTAGCAACAATATCCACCCTATTGAAAATGTCCGCGACTTGAATGGCTTACGCATGCGGATTATGCCAAGTGATATTTTAGCAAAACAATTCTCTAGCGTTGGAGCCATCCCAAAACGCATTGATTTCAATACAGTTTTCAATCAGCTACAAAAAGGCAAAATAGATGGTCAGGAAAACACGCTCACTAATATTACAAGCAAAAATTTATACTCTTTACAAGACTACTTAACGATAAGTAATCATGGCTATCTCGGTTATTTACCACTGATGAACCACGAATTTTGGAACTCTCTACCAAAGGATGTGCAAATTCTACTCATCGAAACACTTGAGGAAGTGCAGGAGTGGGAATGGCAGCTTGCAGAAGAATTAACGGCACAGTGGCTAAAAGAAATGGAAGCTTGCAATTGTATTAAAATCCACTACTTATCTGATGAAGATATTGAGAAATGGGCGTCTGCCTTTGATCCCGTCTATGACTATTACACAGACAGTTTCGGGGAAAAATATATACAGGCACTTCCTAAATATCAAACACATCATTAACTTGGGTTCAAAAGGTTGTCCTTTTAACTATAATTAAACTTTTTAGGGGGATATGTAATGAAAAAATGGCTTTTTATGTCACTTATGGCTGTTCTTGTTCTCGCACTTGCAGCTTGTAGTGGCGACAAAAAAGGGAACGCTTCTGCTCCAGTAGAAGGTGACGGTGGATATACAAAAGAAAAACCTCTTATCATTAAATTTTCACATGTAACATCTATTGATAGTGTTAAAGGAAAAGCTGCAGATGCTTTCGCTAAATTAGTAGATGAAAAGACAGAGGGTAAAGTTAAAGTTGAGGTGTATCCTTCATCACAATTATATGGGGATAATGACGAGCTAGATGCACTAGTATCTGGGAATGTTCATATGATCGCCCCTTCGGTAACAAAAATGGTGAAAATCGATCCACGTTGGCAATATGTTGATATGCCTTATCTTTTTGAAAGCGACGAACATGTACGTAAATTCTTTAAATCTGACGTTGCTAAATTAATTCTGGAATCTGATCAGTTAGCAGCTAATGATATTAAAGGCTTAGTGTTCTGGGAAAATGGCTTTAAACATTTCTCAAACAATAAGCATCCACTTGTAAATGTTGAAGATTTTAAAGGTTTAAAATTCCGTGCTCAAGCTGGTAAAGTGCTAGAAGCACAATTCAAAGCTTTAAATGCTGGTTCTGCAACAATCGCGTTCGGCGAAACATACGCTGCTCTACAACAAGGGACAGTTGATGGACAAGAAAATACATTCAATAACTTTGATACTCAAAAATATCAAGAAGTCCAAAAGTACTTCTCAGTATCTCAACATGGTCGCCTTGACTACGCAATCTTTGTTAACAAATCTTTCTGGGACAAAATCCCTGCAGATTTATTAAAAGCAGTTGAAGAGTCCTTAGATGAGGCAACAAAATTAGCTTGGGATTTAGCCGCTGAAGAAAATGCCAAATCATTTGAGAACATTAAAAACTCTGGTATTGAAGTAATTGAGTTAGATGACGCTCAAAAAGAAGCAATTAAAACAAAACTTGAACCAGTTTATGAAGAGTTCAGTGATTCTATTACAGAAGAATTAATCAATGGTATCCGAGATTTAAAATAAATTTTTTAAATAGTAAGAATTGAATAACTCAAACAAAAAGAATCTGCTCATTCCTATGGGTATGCCGCAAGCTCCCTCAGAATTCTCGCAGATTCTTTTTAATAAAAATACGTAAATTACTTACATTGAACATTGAACCTGTACAAATGGGTGCTTGGATGCACTTTAAAATTCATCTGCACTTATAGTAGAAAATCGTACCCTTTTGTACATGCATCAAATGAAGGAGGCAAAAGAATGAAAGCCTTGCATAAAGTATGGGGCTACTTAGAAGAGATTCTTGCGGGAACTTTTTTTGTAGCAGGTGTTTCTCTTATTTTTTACGGCGTCATCATGCGTTACATTTTTAATGAACCACAGGCATGGGTAGAAGAATTAGCACGTTATTCTATAATTTGGGGTACATTTTTTGGATTTGGCTTAGCCCTTCGTCACAATCAACATATTCAAGTAGATATTTTATATGATAAATTAAAACCTTCAATGAAACGTGTATTAGATTTAGTAGCCACAGGACTAAGTATTGTTTTTTGTTTAATTTATACGTATTACGGCTTTATCTTAGTGGAAAATCGTTATACATCAGGCATGATATCACTTGATATTGGAATACCCATGTGGATCGTTTACTTAGTTCTACCTATTTCAGGGGCTTTATTTTTACTAAGATTCGTAGAAAGATTAGTCAATATTCTACGAGGAAAGGACGAAGAATATGCTAATCCTCTTACTTAGTTTCTTTCTATTACTATTCTTACGAGTACCTGTTGCAATAAGTTTGGCACTATCGACAATCCTTGTGTTTTTCCAAATCGATTTCAATATGAATATGATTCCTCAACGTATTTTTACGGCTCTCGACTCTTTCCCGATGATGGCGATTCCAGGATTCGTCCTTGCAGGGGTACTAATGGCGCGTGGTGGGATTTCTAAATATTTGATTGAAGCGTTACGTTCATGGATCGGACATCTTCCAGGAGGACTTGCGGTTGTGACAATCATTGCCTGTGCCATTTTCGCAGCGATTTCTGGTTCTTCACCTGCAACTGCTGCAGCGATTGGTTCTATCATGATCCCTGCTATGATTTCTGCTGGCTATAAAAAACGTTATTCGATGGGACTTGTTGCTGCTGGTGGTACACTAGGGATATTAATTCCACCGAGTGTTCCGTTAATTATTTACGGTATTACCTCAGAGCAATCCATTGGTAAATTATTTATTGCTGGTATCATTCCAGGACTAGCATTAACAGGGATTTTAATTGTTGCAGCAATTGTTTACGCTAAACGCAATGGCTTTAAAGGAGATAAGCCAGCTAGTTGGAGTGAACGTGGTCGTAAATCGTTAAAAGCTATTTGGGGCGCTTTTTTACCATTCTTAATTTTAGGAACCATCTATTCAGGCGTTGTTACACCAACGGAATCAGCAGTTATTGCCGTATTCTACGGTTTAATCGTTTCACTTTTCATCTATCGTGAAATGAAGTTAAAAGACTTCCGTGAAGTTTTAGTAGAATCTATTAACATTACAGCGATGATATTCTTAATCATCGGTGCCGCTTCCCTGTTTGGACTATACTTAACGAATGCACAAGTACCACAACAAGTTGGTGCCTGGATTGCAGAAAGCGATTTAAACAAGTGGATCTTCATGATTATCGTTAATATTCTATTCTTTTTCATGGGTATGTTCTTAGAAGCTGTATCAATTATATTAATTACCTTACCTATCCTTTTACCAATACTTGCACATTTCGATATCAACCTACTTCACTTTGCGATTATTATGACGATTAACATGGAGCTTGGCATGATTACACCACCTGTTGGACTAAACCTCTTTGTTGTAAGTGGGATTGCCAAAGAGAAGCTAGGAGAAGTTGTGAAAGGTGTAATTCCGTTTATCGTATTAATGATTATCTTTTTAGCAATCGTTGTTTTAATACCTCAATTATCACTCTGGTTACCAGAACACATGAAGTAAAGGATTATTTATGGACTTTACAAAGGGCTATTCGATTAAAGACCGTCAATTTTGGATAATTGTCACTAGTCTAGGAGGAGCTTCGGTGTTTGTATTCGCAGCAATGTACTCGGTACAACCCCTACTCCCCTTCTTTACAGAGCACTTTCAAATCTCTGTTTCTTACGCAAGTCTGTCCATGTCCGTAACTACTGTATCAGTAATCATTGGATTAATCGTTTTAGGATTTCTATCTGACCGACACGGAAGATTATTATTTATTCGTTTATCTGTTATTCTAACGATTATTCCGTTTCTATTTATGCCTTTAACAGATTCTTTTTATTTCATCATTTTTTTACGTTTTATCCAAGGTTTTGCAATAGCCGGTGTTCCCGCAGCAGCACTCGCCTATATTAGTGAAGAGGTCAATCACCAATCAATGGGTCTTGCTACTGCCCTTTATATTTCTTGTAATGCATTAGGTGGGACAATTGGACGGCTCATGATGGGCTATATAACAGAACAATTTTCTTGGGAAACAGCGTTTTTCTCATTAGCGCTATTCGGTTTTATTATTTTCATAATAGTTTGGCTTACCTTACCAAAATCTCGAAACTTTTCGAAGAGTAATCGTACGATCCATAACGATTTATACGGATTTTGGCTTCATTTAAAAAATCCAAATTTAATTATTCTTTTTGGACTAGGTATTATTTTGCAGTTATCATTTACTGGCATGTGGTCATTTATTCCATACTATTTAACTGAACCTCCATTCTTACTTTCATTAAAAACGATATCGTTTATTTTTTTAGCGTATGGGTTAGGAATTATTGGTTCACCGATTGCTAATTCACTCGCGGGTAAAGTGGGGATAAATGTAATCCAAACATTTGGGGTGTTGTTATTAGTTAGTGGCATATTATTAACATTAAGTACGTCCCTTTTCATTATTATTGTCGGGCTTTGTATTGCATGCTTAGGCTTTTTTACCGCGCATGCTTTAACTTCTGCAACAGTTAGTCAAACAGCCAGCCATCAAAAGGGAAGTGCTTCCAGTTTGTATCTTGTATCCTATTATGTTGGGGTTGCTTCTGGAAGTACATTACTCAGTCCGATATGGCCACTCTTCAAATGGCAGGGAATTGTCTTTATTACAGTTTTTCTTCCTATCGTGTATATAATTTTTTTACATTACACATTACGTAAGAAAGGTAGAAATTAGAGATGCTCTGTAATCATTCGAGCATCTCTTTCCTTTTCATTAAAAATAAATAATAAATACAATGATGATTAGTGGAACTAGTGCAATAAATAAACCAATTGATGTATAATGTCTTTTTTCCTCACGCCCATAATAATAGTCAATGGCAATTTTGCTGATCATGGAGACAGCTAAAAATCCGACTATTGCAGCTGTATATATAAACCACCCATATATATTAGCTAAAATTAAAGCCAATCCTTGTATAAACTTAGCAATATACGTTGTACTTTGATGGCCTGTATTTATATACTTCGGATCCTCTGGAATGCTATACTTTTTCCGAATTGCTTTTTCTAAAAGCCAACCTAGAAAGAGAACAATTAATAAAAATGTAAGCATCTCACCGAAACTAATATTTTTTTTATCTTTTTGCATAAGAGCAATAAATGACGACGCAGTATCGCCATCTTCCACTTTGTAAAAGAGATTTGTATGTCGATCGCTAAAAGCTAGCTGCTCATCGTTTAAGAACACTTTTAGCCGCACAACTTGCCCGTTGTCAAACTCCACCCATACATCACGAAATGCATAATAATCATTATCCTTCTTCGATATTACTGCCTTTTGAAGTGCATTTGCAATGAGCGTTGTTTCCGACTCTTTTTTATAAGTTTGTTGCCCTAAGATCCACCCAGTTCTTCCAGCCTTAAAGGAATCTTCATCCCAATTATACGCACTCGTAAACTGTTTAACCTCATGTTGAGCTAGCTCAACAATCGTCGCATGCCTAGATGTATCTACTTGCTTCCACGGGCCAATTACCATCAAGAAGAGGATTGTCACGACTGCTCCAATGAAAATCGTTGGATATTGCCAACTACGAGGTTGTTTATCTTCCTGAGATACATTTAGCAAAATACGGTCCTGCAATTGTTGTGAGAAACGCGGGGCTTCTCCAAGCTCTTTATCCAGTTTATCCTTAAAAGATGTCATCTTCTAGCACCTCCCAATGGCTTTTGTCCAGTTTTTCCTGCAAAATTTGTCTAGCTCTACGCAATCTTGTTTTCACTGTATTTTCTGTACATGCCAGAACCTCTGCTATTTCTCGCACCTTTAATTCTTGGTAATAATAAAGAATGATGACTTCTCGATAGATGATTGGAAGCTCAAGCAAAGCTGCTGTTACAATTCTTCGCTCATCCTTTTCAAGTAAATTTGTTTCAGCCGATCGTTTACTGACTCCAATGTGCAGCTTTTTAAATAAAATATGACGCTTATTTTTCCAGCTTCGTAGATAGTCATGACTTTTATGTACTGTTATTTTGACTAAATATGTTTTTAGTGAGGATCGTTGTTCAAAGTGCTCCTGTTGCCGATAATAAGCAAAAAATACATCTTGAACAATTTCTTCTGCAATAGCCCAATCTTTAACATATAGATAAGCTACTCGAAGACAATATTCACCATGCTCTTCCATAACCCTTGCTAAATGCTCACTCAAACAAACACCTCCTGTTCCCATTCACACTATAGTCGTATCGAAATCTCAGTTGGTTTCAGTAGAAAAGAAAAAAGTGCCCAAATATTGGACACTTTTTACATTATTATTTAACAACGATATTAACAAGCTTGCCTGGAATGACAATAATTTTTACTAAGTTTTTGCCTGCCATATACTCTTGTACTTTGCTATCTGCAAGTGCTACTTTTTCGATTTCTTCTTTTGAAGCATCTTTCGCTACGATGATTTTTGCACGTACTTTGCCAAGCACTTGTACGGCAATTTCAACCTCATCATCAACAAGTTTAGCCTCATCATACGATGGCCATTCCTTATATGAAAGTGTTTCATCATGGCCTAATATCTGCCATAGTTCTTCAGCAAGGTGTGGAACCATTGGAGCTAGCATTTTCACAAAGCCTTCAGCGTATTCTGTTGGAATAACATCCGCTTTGTAGCAATCATTGATGAATACCATCATTTGTGAAATAGCAGTATTGAAGCGAATACCCTCGTAATCCTCTGTTACTTTTTTCACAGTTTGATGATATGACTTTTCAAGTGTTTTATCATCAGAAGCTTGAATTTTTGCAGCGATTGTACCATCTTCTTCATTGACAAATAGACGCCAAATACGATCTAAGAAGCGACGTGCCCCGTCTAAACCATTTGTTGACCATGCAACAGAGGCTTCAAGTGGACCCATAAACATTTCATATAAACGTAGTGTATCAGCACCGTGTGAAGCAATAATTTCATCAGGGTTAACGACATTGCCTTTTGATTTAGACATTTTTTCATTACCTTCACCAAGAATCATCCCTTGGTTAAATAATTTGTGGAATGGCTCTTTCGTGTGTACAACGCCTAAATCGTATAGAACTTTGTGCCAGAAGCGAGCGTAAAGCAAGTGTAATACTGCATGCTCTGCCCCACCGATATAAATATCAACTGGTAACCAGCGTTTTAGTAACTCTGGGTCTGCAATGGCTTCTTTATTTGTTGGGTCAATATAGCGTAAGAAGTACCAGCTAGAACCTGCCCACTGTGGCATTGTATTCGTTTCTCGACGACCTTTTTTGCCTGTTTCAGGATCAACAACATTAACCCATTCCGCAATATTTGCTAATGGCGATTCACCAGTACCTGAAGGACGAATATTATCCGTTTTAGGTAGCACTAATGGTAATTCTGATTCCGGTACTGGCGTCGTTGTACCATCTTCCCAATGAATCATAGGAATTGGCTCACCCCAGTAACGTTGACGAGAGAATAACCAGTCACGAAGACGGTAAGAGATTTTCTTCTCTCCTACACCTTTTTCCTCAAGCCATTCAATTGCTTTAGCAATACCGTCCTCTTTGTTTAACCCATTAAGGAAGTCAGAGTTAATGTGCTTACCATCCCCTGTGAATGCTTCCTTGCTAATGTCTCCACCTTCAAGGACAGAAATAATCTCTAGGCCGAATTCTTTTGCAAATTCATAGTCGCGCTCATCATGTGCGGGAACCGCCATGATTGCACCTGTACCATATGATACTAATACGTAGTCTGCAATCCAAATTGGCATTTTCTTACCGTTAATCGGATTAACTGCATAAGCACCTGTAAATACGCCTGTTTTTTCTTTTGCTAAATCTGTACGCTCTAAATCAGATTTCAATTTTACTTTATCTAAATAAGCTTCTACAGCTTGACGTTGTTCAGCAGTTGTAATTTGCTCCACTAATTTATGCTCAGGTGCAATAACACAATATGTAGCACCAAATAATGTATCAGGACGAGTTGTAAACACCGTGAAGTTTTCATCTGTACCATCTATACTAAATGTTACTTCTGCACCTTCCGAACGACCAATCCAGTTGCGTTGCATATCCTTAATAGACTCTGGCCAATCCACTTCCTCTAAGTCGTCGATTAAACGATCAGCAAAGGCCGTAATTTTAAGCATCCATTGCTTCATCGGACGACGTTCTACAGGATGACCACCACGCTCTGACTTTCCATCAATAACTTCTTCGTTTGCAAGTACTGTTCCAAGTGCTGGACACCAGTTTACAGCTACTTCATCTACATAAGCTAAGCCTTTTTTATAAAGTTGGATAAAGATCCATTGTGTCCATTTATAATATTCTGGATCTGTTGTGTTAATTTCACGATCCCAATCATAGCTAAAGCCTAGCTCTTGGATTTGACGTTTGAATGTCGCGATATTTTTCGCTGTAAATTCTGCTGGGTCATTTCCTGTATCAAGTGCATATTGTTCAGCCGGTAAACCGAATGCATCCCAGCCCATAGGATGAAGAACGTTATAGCCTTGCATACGTTTAAAGCGTGAAAGAATGTCTGTCGCTGTGTAGCCCTCTGGATGTCCTACATGAAGACCTGCACCAGATGGGTATGGGAACATATCTAACGCATAAAATTTTGGTTTTTCTGTTTCATTTTCAGTTTTGAAAGTTTTATGATCAGCCCAATATTGCTGCCACTTTTTTTCGATTTGTTGATGATTAAAACTCATGATTATTCCTCCTTTAAATGTGTCATGCTTTTCACTTCAGTAGTAATTGACAAAATATTTAAAAAATAAAAAAACTCGCCCCTTCCTTTATCAGAAAGGGACGAGAGAATTCGTATCTCCCGCGGTACCACCCAAATTAGTGATCACACTCGGCTCTAGCTTCCTTAACGCGGAAGTAACGGCACGCGCTGTTTCACGCGGGCAGACTCAGAAGGCGAGTTCAATTTGCTTTCTTACTAGCTCCCACCAACCGCTAGCTCTCTAAAAAGAATCACAAATTTACTATTCCTCATCACTGTCTTTACATGTATTGCATTTATTCTAATGGAAAGTACTAAAAAGCACAAGACTTTGTTTACATACTACCCATTATTGAACAAATTAATCATGCCCCTACATAATTACGTTCGTAGGCTTTCATTTCCTTCAGCAAGTGTTTTCTGTACCGAAAGCGTAGCGACAGGTACTGGTATTCATCTGCATTCATCTACCAACTATAGAGGTGGAAGACTTTTGCTGAAAGAAATTAAATCCGCTTTTTCCTCTGGTAAGGAGGATAACTTCTGACATTCACGAAAAGCAAAATGCGAACAACCAATACATTTATTTGTATCTAAATAGCTTAAAGCTTCATTAATCGCATCTCCTGTATGATGATAGAAATTCTCTTCACCAATGGCAGTATATAAGCCATTGTTTTGTAGCGCTGATTTCAATTCATCTTGAACACCCGTAACTAAAATAGTACCTCCCTGTGTTTTAAAATTTTGAATGATATTGCTAAAATATGCCTCTCCTGTTGAATCCATAAAGGGCACTTTACTCATACGTAATATTAAAACTTTTTGTTGTTGCTGAATAGAGCTTACAATTACATGCTCAAAATTTTGGGCTGCACCAAAGAAAAGCGGACCTTCAATTGTATAAATACTAATTTGAGGACAGTCACGCTTCTGATGAACAACATGCGATTGCACTTTTCCACTCTTTAACGAATGGTCTGGTAATACTTTTGTTACGATAAGCTTTTCACTCATACGCTTCGCAAATAATACGACTGCTAACACGAGCCCAACCTCTACAGCTAATGTTAAACTTGTAAAAACGGTTAGGAGAAACGTAATGGTTAAAACGAGAGAATCGCCTGATTTTAATTTTATAATATGCCCAAAATGCTTTTGCTCACTCATATTCCAAGCCACAACCATTAAAACTGGAGCCATACTTGCTAATGGGATATGTGAAGCAAAAGGTGCTAATAATAATAAAGTGACTAATACAAATACACCATGAATAACACCGGATAATGGCGATACTGCACCTGTTTTAATATTTGTCGCTGTACGGGCAATAGCACCCGTTGCAGGAATCCCTCCAAAGAAAGGTGTGACAATATTAGCAATGCCTTGCCCAACAAGTTCTCGATTACTATTATGTTTTGTATTTGTCATTCCATCCGCTACTACTGCTGATAGAAGTGATTCAATACTACCGAGCATCGCGATGACAAATGCCGGTCCAATAAGGAGCTGAATTCGCTCTAATGTGATCTCAGGAATAGCGAAATTAGGTAATGTATTTGGAATTTGACCATAGGCAGTTGCTATTGTGGCAACTTGTCCAGAAAAAAAGAACGTTGCAACTAGTGTAGAAACAACAATACCAGCTAACGCACCAGGCACTTTAGGTAAAACTTTCGGTGTTATTAAAATAATGATAAGACTAATGACTGCCGTTAAAACACTATAAGCGTTGATCGTACCAATATGCATAACAATTTCTTTTACATTGTCAATAAAATACTCATGTCTTTTCATAGCTGTCAAACCTAAGAAATTAGCGATTTGACCGGTAAAAATAATAACAGCAATCCCTGCTGTAAAACCTATTGTCACGGGACGAGGTATAAACTTAATTAATGAGCCAAGTTTAAACATACCCATTAAGCATAAAATAATCCCTGCCATTAATCCTGCGACAAGTAAGTTTTCGTAGCCATACGAAATGACTATCCCCAATAAAATTGGTACAAACGCACCTGTAGGTCCCCCGATTTGATATTTCGAGCCACCCAAAAGGGAAATTAGTATTCCAGCAATAATAGCTGTATATATTCCATACTCAGGCTTAACACCCGACGCAATAGCAAAGGACATTGCCAGTGGTATTGCTACAATCCCGACAATTGTCCCTGAAATTAAATCTTTCTTCAAATGATGAATAGAATATCCTTCAAATCGCCCTGTAAACAGTGACTTCATCTATAAATCTTCCCTTCAAAATAATAAGCAAGGTTCATCAAACCCCCAGTTTACATATCCTCTTCTTGATCTTCATTACTAGTCATTTCTTCTAATCTTGTAATTGTATTTATTAAGTGATTGTTGAAAATATCTTTTGCTACACCAAGTAATTCTCCAATCATCGGATCGCTTAAAGAATAGTAAACTTTTTTCCCCTCTTTCGTCCCATACACAATATTTTTGCCTCGTAATACACTTAATTGCTGAGAAACAGCTGAGCCCTCTTTTTCTAAGCAGCTTTGAATTTCATTGACATTTTTCTTACCGTCTACTAGTAATTCCAATATTCTTATTCGTAATGGATGTGCTAAAGCTTTAAAAAAATCTGCCTTAAATTGCTGCAAGCCCTCTTCCACATAAATCCCTCCACAGACCTTCGAATTCATATATTCAAATATTTGAATATGTACGATTGATTGTACGCTACTATAGGCTAACTTTCAATATCAAACATAAAAAAAACGAGCAAAAACGTGCTTCTCACACATTTATTGCTCGTTTCGGAAATATTTCTGTTAATTCAATCTATTAATCTGTCACTGTTTTATTTTTTCGTAAAGGATAATCATAGATAAGGCATGGAATAATCGCAAACAATACGATAATGACGAGGATTAATACAAGTGCAATCATGCCAAACTGATCGACCATAATACCACCAAACAGAGGGCCAATCATACGACCTGTTGTTGCTGCACTATTAATAATCCCTTGATAAAAGCCTTGACGCCCTTTAGGTGCAAGCTGGTTAGCGATGGTAGGTAACGCAGGTGTGTAAAACATTTCACCAAAAGTTAGCACAACCATTGCTGCTCCAAACATTTTAAAATCACTCGCAAATGCAATGATTCCAAAGGATATTGCGATAAGTGTTACACCAAATACTAATTGACGCTTCAATTTATTTTCCCAACGTTTCACTAGTGGTGCAATTAGGGGTTGCCCTAAAACAATAAGTAGCCCATTAATAGTCCAAAGTAAGCTGTACTGTTTTAATCCTAAACCTAGGTCTTGCGTATAGGAAGAAATAGTCGCACTCCATTGTGAATATGCTACCCAGCATAGTATAGAGGAAGAACTGATAATTAATAATGCATAAAAAGGTGCTTTATTAATTATGCGCTTACTTTCACTTATGACATTTTTCGGTGCAATGCTCCCCGCTTCTAATCGTTTAAAAGTAAAAAACGCTATAAAAAAGAACACAATATACATGGCTAAGTTGACCTTAAAGACGTAGTCAAATTGGTATGCAGCCACAACACCGGCGAGTGCAGGACCAATTGCTACTCCTAGATTTTGCGCTAAATAAATTGCGTTAAATGCCTTTCGTCCACCCTCAGGCCATGCAGTTCCAGCTAATGCAAACATTCCTGGGAATACAATCCCCCCGCTAAAGCCGAGTATCGTTAAAATCCACACATAATGTGGCCAGCCGTGCCAAATCGTTAAAGCCATTAATGAGGCAATGGTCAGAAGAATGCCAAACATTGTTGATTTATAGCCACCTATTCTATCAAATAAGTAACCACCTAAGAGATTCCCTAATACGCCAGCAGCAGAATTCAACATCAACACAAAGCCAGCCATCGCAAGTGACTTCCCTAAATAATCGTGCATATAAATGGCATTTAAAGGCCATAAAAATGAATTGCCCGTCGTGTTCACAAGCATTCCGATAATTAAAAACCAAACACTTTTTGGCATTGAATGACCTCCATTATTTCGCTACTCTAAATAGTTAGTTTATGTTGAAAAATACAAAAGCACAAGAAAAATAATTTTACTCTTTTTACATATATTTTTCGTCCTCCTCATGATTCACTCCGCTTTCGTTTCGTACATTGTCATATTATTAAATTCTTCCCTCATGACGGAAACACCAGCACATGATAAAATATAACGCTAGAGGAGTGAAACAAATGACAGAAACAAACTTTCCTTTTCCTTCAGATGGGAAAAGATATTATACATGGAATCGTTATTTACGTGAGCAATTTGGTCATAAAGTTTTTAAAGTAGCACTAGACGCAGGCTTTGACTGCCCAAATCGTGATGGTACCGTTGCCTTTGGAGGATGTACGTTTTGTAGTGCTGCCGGTTCAGGTGATTTCGCAGGTAACAAAGTGGATCCTATCGAGGTACAATTTGCTGAAATTCGTGACAAAATGCATCAAAAATGGAAGGACGGCAAATACATGGCCTACTTCCAAGCATATACAAATACACATGCCCCGCTACCTGTATTAAAAGAAAAATTTGAGGCAGCATTGGCTCAAGAGGGTGTTGTTGGTTTATCAATCGCAACTCGCCCAGATTGTCTGCCAGATGATGTCGTTGAATACTTAGCTGAATTAAACGAGCGCACCTATTTATGGATTGAGCTCGGCCTTCAAACTGTGCATGAAAAAACAGCAAATCTTATCAACCGTGCCCACGATTATGCAACATATGTTGAAGGTGTTGAAAAGCTACGCAAGCACGGCATTCGCGTATGCTCGCATATTATTAATGGTCTCCCACTTGAAGACTATGACATGATGATGGAAACTGCTCGTGAAGTCGCAAAGCTTGATGTACAAGGCATTAAAATTCATTTACTGCACCTTTTAAAAGGTACACCAATGGTGAAGCAATATGAAAAGGGTATGTTAGAATTTTTAGATCAGGAAGTTTATACAAAGCTAGTAGCAGATCAGCTTGAAATTTTACCACCAGATATGGTTATTCATCGTATTACAGGAGATGGACCAATTGATTTAATGATTGGGCCGATGTGGAGCGTTAATAAATGGGAAGTTTTAAATGGAATTGATGCTGAACTTGAACGCCGTGGAAGCTGGCAAGGGAAATTTTATAAAGCTGAGGTTGCCAAATGAAGCTACAACGTGTTTTACAATATGCACAGCAGCTAATAAAAGATGCAGTTGAAGAGGGCGACACTGTAGTGGATGCCACTGCAGGGAACGGCCATGACACATTATTTTTAGCACAGCTTGTCGGCGATGAAGGTCAAGTGTACGCATTTGATGTTCAAAAGAGCGCTGTGGATGCAACTCTCCATCGCCTTTTAGATAATGGATTAGAGCACCGTGCACTTGTTTTACATAGGGGGCATCAAGAAGTCGCCAACTATGTTCACAAGCCGGTAGCTGCTGCCATTTTCAATCTTGGATACTTGCCTGGCAGTGATCACGACATCGTCACACAACCAAATACAACGATTCAAGCAATTGAAGATTTGCTAAAGCTGCTCAAAATCGGTGGACTTATTGTCCTTGTCATTTATCACGGTCATCCGGGTGGCAAGGAAGAACGAGATGCAGTGATAGAATATGTTAGTCAACTTCCCCAAAAATATGTCCATGTATTAAAATACGAGTTTCTAAATCAACAAAATGACCCTCCCTTTGTGATTGCTTTAGAAAAAATGAAAGATTATTCATTAAGTTAGTTAGATTGTTTCCATATTCAATAATGCCTCGGGGCATTATTGCGTCCAGAATGTTCTTCTTTTAGCAGATGTTTGGACACCTGCTGAAAAGTGACTTAAAACCGCATTTTCTCACCACTTTTAGAGATGGGAGACTTCTGCTAAAAGAAGTTAAATTTATATAAGGCATGATTCCAATAGCTATTGGAATCATGCTTTTTTAGTAAAAAGAAAATATCCCCCGATGGCGCGGGGGATAGGAAGGAGTACTTAATTATTACTTTCATGTCAAATTACCTTTATTAACTTAGCTTAGTTAGATTTTAAAAGTGTTTGTTGTTTCATTGCATCCACATATCGCTGATTGACTTTATCCCAATCGACAGTATTCCACCAATTCGTAACAAATTCAGGTCGACGATTTTGATATTTCAAATAATAGGCATGCTCCCATACATCAATAACGAGTAAAGGAATTTTCCCTTCTTTTAAAGGTGTGTCTTGGTTAGCAGTACTCATAATGGATAATTGTTCGCCATCTAGCACTAGCCAGCCATATCCACTACCAAAGCGGGAAATCGCTGCTTTAGAAAGCTGATCCTGAAAATGATCGAACGTTTGAAAATAATAATCAATCGCCTTTCCAACATCAGCATTTGCTTCACCACCGCCACTGGGACTCATCAATTCCCAAAATAAACTGTGGCAATAGTGACCTCCACCATTATTTTGTACAGCTGTTTGTATGTCAGCTGGAAGCGAATCAAGGTTGCTTAATAAATCTTCCAACGACTTATTTTGTAAATCCTGATGATCTTCTAAGGCCACATTTAAATTATTTACATACGTAGCATGATGCTTAGAATGATGTATTTCTAACGTTCTAGCATCGATATATGGCTCCAACTGATCATAATCATATGATAGTTTCGGTAAATGGAACACAGTCATTTTTTCACCCCCTCCCAGAATGTTTCTTAAAGGAAAATTAATTTCCTTCAGACAAAATATACCTTCTTTTTCTATTGCCGTCAATAAAAATTTTATTTTCTTTTTTAGCTCTTTACCGAAATATGTAAACGACTGAACGGGAAACAAGAACAGAGTATTAATCTTTTTTATTGCCCATCGCCAAAAGTTGTGGATGACACTTATTAAAACATATGCTTTGTATATAAGTTGATTGGAGTGGAGGCTGGGCGACTCCTTGGGGATTAGCGATAGGGGAACGAAAGCTAAAATCATCACATCCTGTGATAACGCCTTCGTAACCAACATCGATGCTGTTGCTGACGCTCCGCTTTCGCACATATGAAAACCTTTTGCTGCAGCTACGTTAGCACTATGCTTTCGCGCAAAAGACATCTGTTGGCCCGACGCCCCCAGGAAGCTCTGCTCTGCGCGAAAGCGAAGTGGCGCCCAGTCGGAACAGAAATCAACCACACGTTATGATGATGAGCCTTTTTTATAGAAATAAAAAAGCTATCTAATAGAATATTAAAATCTATTAGATAGCTTTCTCTTTATTGTCTATTTATTTTTACGTTTTTCATTATAATCTATCCAGAAATCTGCACCTTTAATGCCTAGTTTACGAGGATCAAAAACAGGATCTTTTCCTTCCTTTTTCTGTTTCTCATAGTCCTTTAATGCAACTATGGCAGGCTTCATTATAATTAAAATCGCTAAAACGTTAATCCAAACCATTAGTCCTAACCCAACATCCCCCATTGCCCAAGCAAGATCGGATGTGCGGATTGTACCATAAAATGCAGAAACTAAAATTGCAATTTTAGCCAGCCATATGACGACTTTTTCTGAAGTGCCGGAGAATAAATAAGCCACGTTTGTTTCGGCAATGTAGTAATACGCCATGATTGTCGTAAAAGCAAAGAAGAATAATGCAATCGCTACGAATGGTCCACCAAAACCTGGTAATGAAGAATCAACTGCATATTGTGTGTATGCTGCACCTTCTTTAATACTTTTCGCAAATGTGATTTGCTCTTCCCCAGTTAATCCACCTTTATTGAATTCACCAACATAAACGTATGGATCAGTACCTTCTGCTGCTTTTTCATCTTGTACATTAAACATACCTGTAAATAAAATCATAAATGCTGTAGCTGAACAAATTAATAGAGTATCAATATACACAGAAGCTGCTTGGACGATACCTTGTTTAGCAGGATGTGATACTTCTGCTGCTGCCGCCGGATGCGCTCCTGTTCCTTGACCTGCTTCATTTGAATAAATGCCGCGTTTAACCCCCCATGCAATGGCGGAGCCTATAATACCACCAAAGATTTCTTGCGCGCCAAATGCACTAGAAAAAATTAATGAGATGACAGCTGGTACTTCTTTAATATTCATTGCAATAATGATGATGGCCATCAGAATATATGCTAATGCCATAAACGGTACAATGATCTGTGCAGCATTGGCAATCCATTTAATCCCACCGATAATAATAGCACCTAATAATACAACAATAATAAGTCCTGTAATCCAAGTCTTAACATCGAAAGCGTTTTCAACTGCTGTCGCAATTGCATTCGATTGAACACCCGGCATTAAAATTAACATGGCAGCTAATGCGGCAACAGCAAAAATAACTGCAAACCACTTTTGCCCCATTCCTTTTTCTATGTAAAAAGCTGGCCCGCCACGATATTCTGTATCTTTCTCTTCTTTATAAATTTGAGCCAACGTCGACTCAACGTAAGCAGTTGCTGCCCCGATAAATGCGATTGCCCACATCCAAAAAACAGCACCAGGTCCCCCCATCCCGATTGCTGTAGCAGTACCGGCAATATTACCTGTACCTACCCGTCCAGATAATGCGATAGACATCGCTTGGAAAGATGAAATCCCCTTTTCCGACTTTTCACCTTTAAACATTAAAACAAACATATCTTTAATGTGTCTTACTTGTAGGAACCTTGTAATGATTGAAAAAAAGAGCCCAATTAACAAAATGCCATAAATAAACCAAGGTCCCCATAAAATCTCATTAATTTTCCCAACGATTGTTTCCATTTTACCCCTCCAATTTAAAAAAACTTACTTCAAGTCATTATAGTATTACACTTTTCAGAAAATTACAACATTATATTCAAGTAACAAAAAGTTAGTAATTTTCTAGTTAATTGGAGAGGTAAATCACTATTCAATTATATAGCCAATTCTTCGAAGCGCATTGTTAATGAAATCACGTATATAAACAAAAATCTCGTCACGCTCTACTTCATGGAATAGATTGTGATAACAGTTTGCCCATTCTTTGAATTGAAACTCTGTAAATTCCATCTGATGTAGCCAATTACGCGTTTGTTTAGTTTCAGTAATATTATCTTTTTCAGCTGTCATCACTAACATCGGCATATTAGGGAATTCAGCCTTAGGCAACAACACTAAATTGCGCATCATTTGCTGTAGCTCTCGGTACCATTTCACTGAAACGACTGACGAAAAAGGGACCTCATCCTTCATTTCATCTTTACCTTCTAAACTACGCGTTAAAGACTCTAATGTGATTTCATGAGTCAGTTTCACATTTGCCGTCAGGGCACTTAAACTAGTTAAAGCATTTGATAGTTTACCTGGCAAAAGCTTTAAATGAAGCCACGGTGAAGTTAAAATAATTCCCGCACATTCATATTTTCGTTTTTGCATGGTATGTAGTATTAGTGTTGCACCAAGCCCATGTCCTATTAAAAAGACAGGTAAATTATACGAAAAAGCTTTCTCCATTAGATGCCTTGTATATTTGTTGTATTCTTTAAAATCTTCATCGTGAACACGAGAAAACCCTATATTTACTCCATGATTAGGTAAATCCCCCATGACTATGTGGAAGCCTTCCAACCTAAGTTTTTCTATTAGCCATGCATACCAACGGTGATTTTCATATGCACCATGAAGAATAGCAACCACAGCCTTTGCTTGTCCATCAGCTTCCCATTTCCACATTTCACACAGTCCTCCTAAAAAATAATTACACATTGATTATATCTGAATATCTTGATCATTTTAATTTTATATTTCCATCAAGTTGTGTATTTGATACGATAATATTACATCATAGAAAGAAAAGAGGCGATTCTAATGATCTATCCATTTAAAGGGAAAACACCAAATATCGATCCTTCTGTTTTTATTGCCGATTATGCAACCGTTACTGGTGACGTTACAATAGGTGCTGAAACAACAATTTGGTTTAACACAGTTATTCGTGGGGATGTATCACCAACAATTATCGGAAAAAGAGTTAGTATTCAAGACCTCTGTTGCTTGCATCAAAGCCCAAAATATCCACTAATTATTGAAGATGAAGTAACAGTAGGACATCAAGTAACTTTACATAGCTGTACGATTCGAAAAAAAGCCCTAATAGGTATGGGCTCAATAGTTTTAGATGGAGCGGAGATTGGAGAGGGTGCATTCATTGGGGCAGGTAGCCTTGTACCTCCAGGAAAAGTCATTCCTCCAAATAGCTTAGCACTTGGTCGGCCCGCAAAGGTTGTAAGAGAATTAAATGAAGAAGATAAAGAAGATATGGAACGCATCATACGTGAATATGTAGAAAAAGGCCAATACTATAAATCTCTTCAACCAAAACATTAATAGCTATTTCTAAACTAAGTAGCTCCACGTTTGCTTGGGCAACCGAGCCATCCATGATTAGGAGTAGGAGTTTATTTTTTTTCGTAAAAAAAAACAGCGAAAGGGGCTTACAATGTTGAGCCCCTTTCTGTATTAGTATTTTAATATAGTTTCCTAGCTACTTCATCACTTTAGCTGAATAGTTTATAAACCTGCTTTTTCTTTTAATGCGTCAGCTTTGTCAGTTTGTTCCCAAGGTACATTTAAATCAGTACGACCAAAATGACCATATGCTGCAGTTTGCTTATAAATTGGGCGACGAAGGTTAAGCATTTTAATAATCCCAGCAGGGCGTAAATCAAATAAGTCGCGTACCCATTTTACAATTTCACTTTCCGTAACTCTTCCTGTCCCAAATGTATCAACAGCAATAGATACAGGTTGAGCAACACCAATCGCATAAGCTAGTTGTACTTCAGCTCGATCTGCTAAACCAGCTGCTACGATATTTTTTGCCACATAGCGTGCTGCATATGCTGCTGAACGGTCAACCTTAGTTGCGTCCTTACCTGAGAAAGCACCTCCACCATGACGTGCATAGCCACCGTATGTATCAACGATGATTTTACGTCCAGTTAGACCAGCATCCCCTTTTGGACCACCAATGACGAATCGACCTGTTGGGTTGATGAAATATTTAGTATCGGCATCTAGTAATTCTTTTGGAACAACTGGAGCAATTACAAATTCTTTTAAGTCTGCTTGAATTTGCTCAAGCGTAGCTTCTTCATCATGCTGTGTTGAAATGACAATCGTATCAACGCGCACTGGTACATTATTTTCATCATATTCAACCGTTACTTGAGTTTTTCCATCTGGACGTAAATATGCTAATTCACCTGACTTACGTACTTCCGTTAAACGACGAGCTAATTTATGGGCTAAACTAATTGGCAATGGCATAAGCTCTGGCGTTTCGTTACATGCATAACCGAACATTAAACCTTGGTCACCAGCGCCAATTGCTTCAATGTCAGCGTCTGTCATTGAGCCTTCACGCGCCTCTAATGCTTGATCAACACCTTGAGCAATATCAGGTGATTGCTCACCGATCGCAACAAGTACTGCTAGATTTTCTGCATCAAAGCCATATTTCCCACGTGTATAACCAATTTCGGCTACAGTATCACGAACTATGCCTTTTATATCTACATAAGTAGAAGTAGTAATTTCTCCTGATACTAATGCTAAGCCTGTTGTTACTGTTGTTTCACACGCTACACGTGCGTTTGGATCTTCTGCTAAAATAGCATCTAAAATGGCATCCGAGATTTGGTCACAAATTTTGTCTGGATGTCCTTCTGTTACACTCTCTGATGTAAACAGTCGACGGTTTGTCATTTGGTTTTCCTCCTATTACTTTTACAAATAATATTTGCGAATTAATACGGTACTCATTACCCATGTCAAGTTCACTCCTAAGGAATTGAACCCTCAAGCCGTTGTTGCTGTCGCTACGTTTGCACTTCGCTTTCGCACAGTAAATACTTGTTGCTGTCGCTACGTTTGCACTTCGCTTTCGCACAGTAAACATTTGTTGCTGTCGCTACACTTTCGCACAAATAAACAGCTCTGCTTTTAACACGAGGATTTCGAAAGATCCGTCATTATAATAAGGAAAGGACTATATACTTACCTTTAATTCGTTTTTAACAATAAAAAAATCCTTTTCTCACGCTTACTTAACATGAGGAAAGGAATAATGACTTCGTAACCTTTCACTCTTATCGTTCAAGGGGTATCCCCTTGCATCAGGTTGGCACCAACGCATGTCGTGAAATAGTTCATGCAGGTTGCCGGGTTTCACAGGGCCTGACCCTCCACCAGCTCGGGATAAGAGTATCCGTTCAATATCTCATAATACGTAAAAGGTCGAACATTGTCAAATATTTTTCACTTATGCACTACCGCTATGTCTGCACTACGCTTTCGCGCAAAAAACACCTAAGGCAAGCACAAAGACATTCCTGGCAAAATTGCTGAGGCATAATTGTTTGTATTCATATAAAAAAACTATGAGATTTATCAAGAAATTAATTTGGATTATGCTGTAAATTTAAACAAAATAATCCCTACTCTCCACCTCACATCATGTGTTAACATATGTGTAACCCCTTACAGCATTTTTTGTAGCGAACGCAGAGCATCAGCTACAGAACATGTGGTGGATGAATATGATATTTTAGCCCCTTTTCAGTCGAAGACAAGCTCCAACTAAAAACACGCTAATTACTTCACATCCTGTGCGAACCTCATGTTCTAAACACAATTTTGCTGTGTCGAAAGTGAATGTGTGATCACTTAATATATATAGGGTAAAAAGCATGATCAAAACGAATGAATATACTTTTTGTCGTTTTCTTGAAAAGTAATAAAATCTAAAAAATAATTTCTTAATTAGTATAGATTATTTAAGCAATTGTGTTATACTATTTTTGAAATTAAGAAAATCTCCCTCAGACTCAAGGGAATACTATAAAAAAGGATGGTATTTAATCGATGAATTCAGTAGAAATTGCAAACGAACTGAAGGAATTATTAAGCGGCGGTAACATTAATGTTCAACTTTCAGTACCACAATTAGCTGAAAAAGCTACTTCTCGTGGTGAAGCTATGTTAACAGTAGATGGCGCAGTTCGTGCAGAAACTGGCAAATACACTGGTCGTTCACCTAAAGATAAATATACGGTAGAAGAAGAAAGCACAAAGGATAAAATTGACTGGGGTAAAGTTAACCGACCAATTTCTTCTGAAGTGTTCGATAACTTATATGTAAAAGTAGTAAAATATTTAAAAGAACGTGACGAATTATTCGTATTCAAAGGCTTTGCTGGTGCTGACAAAGATTCACAATTAAGCATCCAAGTAATCAATGAATATGCTTGGCACAACCTTTTCGCTCATCAATTATTTATCCGTCCAACTAAAGAAGAATTAGCTTCTCATGTTGCTGATTTCACAGTTATCTCTGCTCCTAACTTTAAAGCAGACCCTGTCGTTGATGGTACTGCTTCTGAAACATTCATCATTGTATCACTTGAAAAGAAAATTATCCTAATCGGTGGTACTGAATACGCTGGTGAAATCAAAAAATCTATTTTCGGTATTATGAACTACTTATTACCACAACAAGGCATCCTATCAATGCACTGCTCAGCAAACGTTGGCGAAGCTGGTGATGTTGCATTATTCTTCGGTTTATCTGGTACTGGTAAAACTACTTTATCAGCTGACCCTGACCGTAAGCTTATCGGTGACGATGAACACGGTTGGTCTGATAACGGTGTATTCAACATTGAGGGCGGTTGCTATGCAAAAACAATTAACCTTTCTGCTGAAAAAGAACCAGAAATCTACAACGCAATCCGCTTCGGTTCTGTTTTAGAAAACGTAGCGGTTGATCCAGAAACTCGCATTTGTGACTATGATGATGGTTCATTAACAGAAAATACACGTGTAGCTTATCCAATCCAATACATTGAAAATATTGTTGATCCATCTGTTGCAGGTCACCCAAAAACAATCATCTTCTTAACGGCTGATGCATTTGGTGTATTACCTCCAATCAGTAAATTAACAAAAGAGCAAGCAATGTACCACTTCCTAAGTGGTTTCACATCTAAACTTGCTGGTACAGAGCGTGGTGTAACAGAGCCAGAACCAGTATTCTCAACTTGCTTCGGTTCTCCATTCCTTCCACTTCCAGCAACAGTTTATGCTGAAATGTTAGGTCAAAAAATTGACGAGCACGGTGCACAAGTATTCTTAGTGAACACTGGTTGGACTGGTGGCGAATATGGTACTGGTAGCCGTATGAAGCTTTCTTACACTCGTGCAATGGTACGTGCTGCAATTGATGGCAAATTAGCTAATGTCGAAACAACTCAAGATTCAGTATTCGGTTTAAACATTCCAACTTCTATTGAAGGTGTACCATCCGAAGTGCTTAACCCTCGTGATGCATGGGCGGACAAAGCTGCTTATGATAAAAAAGCTGCTGAACTTGCTGGACTATTCAACGAAAACTTCAAGAAATTCTCAAATGTTTCTGAAGCCATCACTAAACTTGGCGGTCCATTAAAATAATTTACTAAGACAAAGGGAACGATTTCAATCGTTCCCTTTTTTTGTTTTGAAAGAATATTACCCTCTATTTCAAATAAAGTATGGCTCTTCAGCAAAGCGAGGGGTTGATTTCCGTGATGGTTTTAGCCTTCTTTCCCCTATCGCGACTACGTTTTAAAAAATGACATCCAACTTTTTAGTTTGAGCGGGACCTTTCAGGAGTTATCGCCCAACTTTTAAATTTTATCTACCAACTTTCATGTTTTATCTACCAACTTCTGAATTTTATCGACCAACTTTCACGTTTTATCACCTAACTTTTAATTTTTATCAACATCCACCTTCCGAAGAGCAAAAAGGGTTCACACACAAAACTGTGCGTGAATCCCTTTCTATAGCGTTCATTCTTAATCGCACAAATTGGAGTGGAAGGGCTACCTGGCGAGATCTGAAGCCGGACGTGACGCACTTAGCCTTCGTTCTTTTAGCGGAGGAAGCGGCTCGCCCACAGGAAGCCTTGCTCTGAAGCTACGAGTAGCCTGGAACGGAAATCTCCCCATTTAACATGTCCAACAATCCAAAGATATCTTTTTACCATATTTTTAACACTATAAAAGTGGACTTTTTAAGTCACTCCCTTTCCTATTCTTCCCCTATTTTAGAAAAGCCTACTTTCCATATTGTTAACTTTGTGTATAATTCATAATAGTAGTTTTAGGGGGAAATATATGAAAAGAAAATTTAAAGTGATTATTATCATTATCAGTCTTCTATTAGTATTGTTTGTTGGGGCCGGATTTTTTGCAGGGAATTATTTTTATAACCTAGCCTTAAATCCTAATACAGATAAATCCGCTGTGCTTGACGCTCCTCACAATTCCATTGCTGAGAGTCCTAAGGATGCGAAAGAAAAAGAAGAACGCGAAAAGTGGTTTAAAGAGAAAAACAAGGACTCTTATATACAGTCTTTCGATGATTTGAAATTACATGCCTATACGCTTAAAAATACAAATGAAACAAATAAATGGGCAATTGTTTTCCATGGATATTCATCTGAAGGTTCTCAAATGACAAAGTATGCTAAGCATTTTTATGATACAGGCTATAATGTTCTCGTACCTGATGCAAGGGCTCATGGAAAAAGTGAGGGTGACTATATTGGTATGGGTTGGCATGATCGGCTTGATGTAGTCTCTTGGATTAATAATGTTATCCATTCTGATAAAAACGCCGAAATTGTTTTGTATGGTGTTTCCATGGGAGGTGCTACAGTGATGATGGCCTCAGGAGAGGATCTGCCTGGCAATGTTAAGGCTATTATTGAGGATTGCGGTTATTCCTCAGTTTGGGATGAATTCTCTTATCAATTGCAAGCAATCTTTAATTTACCTGAATTTCCTATAATGTACTTTTCTTCAATTGTTACGAAGTTAAGAGCTGACTTTACACTTGGTGAAGCCGATAGCGTCAAGCAAGTAGCGAAATCGAAAACACCTATGCTATTCATTCATGGAAGTAATGATACATTTGTTCCATCTGAGATGCTTAACGAAGTATATGAGGCAGCCAATGTACCGAAGGAGAAATTTATAGTTGAAGGTGCCGGACATGGTAATGCTGAAAGCGTTGCTGGAGACGCTTATTGGAAAACTATTAATAACTTTTTAGCAAAATATATAAAATAAATAAATATCCTTTTTACTACCGTTTAGGTGCCTTCCATAAAGCACCTAAACGGTTTTTTCAAACAAAATAATGGAGTGCAATTTCTAGAAATAAATACTCTGGAAACCTTGAAGTATTTGTAAATCAATTTTATCTGCTTTTGTTCTCTGAATGATAAAATCTAATCCTTCTTTTGTGTTATCTGCAAATTTAGGCAATGCTTCAAGAGCATCTGTTAAAGGTTTGTTGAAGTTATCCCAATGTATTGGAATAATAAGCTTCGGTTGTACTTTCCGCACGGTTTGCTCATAATACATATTTTGAAAATCTTGAGCTTGAGCTCCTAATACTCCTATACCTAAAAATAAAACATCAGCATGAATGTCATTTAATGCCCCTTCTATATAGTTAGCACTTGGCTTAACAAAGAATGTTTTATTGTTGTGCGTAATCAAAAAATCGTATGAAGAATCTTCATGATAATCTAGAGCTTTTGCTGGTTGTTTAAGTGGTTCCTTAATTTTTTCTCCTTCGTCAAAGGTTGGTGAATGCTTCGATTGAAGGACAGTAACAGTAAAATCACCAAACGGCATAGCCGTATTTACTTCGTACACAGACATCTGTTTCATATTTATACCATTACCAAGTCCTATATTAATTGCGGATTCCGAACCATATACATGCGTCCCAGTTTGTTTAGCGATATACGCTAAATCTAAAGCATGATCATAATGTGTATGAGCGATAAACAATCCCCGAAGCTTATTATTTTCAATCCCCATTTTCTTAAAGGCTTTATTGACAGTATCTGCATCCGTTTTTACAGTACTGAAAGGCAACATATTTAATAAAGGCGGCCTAGAAATAAAACCATCAATCATTAATTGTGTGTGACCATCGTCAAATAATAAAGAGGATGTTCCTAAAAATGTGACCTTTATCTCACCTTGCTTTATTGTTTTTTGCTGTGTTTTTGGAGCGTAATATGCCTTGTATTGCTGAATATCTGCTGAAGGTGTAAAATACTTAACAAAGGTGGAAGCGAAGATCATCAATACGAATCCTATAATAATAATCTTGCTTCTTTTACTTATGTATTTCACATTACTCCCCTCTCATATTTTATTGACGTTTCATCCACTCACAAAGTGCATGTACTGTTGCTCTATTTTTAGCCGGTGGATACTGATGGGCATAGCGAAGATCATACCATGTCTCATATATTTTATTTGCATCCTTTAAATAGAATTCTAACTGTCTTGCATGTTCTATATCTACATTTTCATCACGATATCCATGAATGATTAATACTGGAGCTGTAATATGCTCTACCTCAAAAAGTGGTGTTCGCGTATCATAAGCCTCTGGTACACGATTAGGCGTTCCACCAATAACACGCTTCATCATCCTACGCATATCTGTCCGCTCCCAATATGTAGCTGTAGCATCCGATACTCCTGCCCACGTCACGACTGATGTAATATCTCTGCGTAAGATGGCAGTCCAAAGTGCCATAATACCACCACGTGAAAAACCAAAGACATGAATATTATCATTACAAAACTGTTTTAGCACGTCTACGGCGTATACAGCATCATAACGATCAGCTCCTGCAAACTCATCTCGACCTTCTCCACCACGATTGCCGCGGTAATACGGAGCAAACACGATAAAGCCTTGAGCTGCAAACTGTGCGACACGTGAAGGTCTAACCATACCAATACTTTGCATACCTCCTCGTAAATATAAAAAGCCATCATATGTACCCTCTGCCCTAGGCTCCGCTAGTAATCCCTTTACACGTAACCCCTGTGACATATACGTGATTTCCGTTAAACGAATAGCTGGATTAGGAGATGGATAAGGACGCTTTTCAACGATCTTACCATTGGTCATAATGCTTCAACTCCTCAAGCATTTTCTGCATACCTTCATCTTTCATATGAAAGCTTAAATTTGGGTGATTCGTAAATTCTTCATCCGTTAGCCAAGTCATCCCTGAAGTTTCTAAATCGAAGTCAATGTCCTCCTGCCCTGCAAACTGTGCGGTAAAGACCGTTTTACAAAATAAGATGTCATCATAAACTGCGTACTCTGCAAACCATCTAAGTTTTTTCACATGAACACCGGTCTCCTCGAATACTTCTCTGATCGCTGCCTGCTCCAATGTTTCTCCAGATTCTTGCTTTCCGCCTGGAACCTCAACACCGCGTCGTTTATGAATCGTACATAACCATTTATTTTCATGTTTTAATAAAACAAGTACATGCTTAGGCTCAATGTCTAATTCCCCTCTTTTAAAACTTAAATCCACTTGTAAACCATTTAAATCTGTAAATGAAAACATGCTCTTCAACTCCTTCATTACAACGATATTCTTTTATTTCACTATAGTGGAATCATATAGCTACAATCAACAAATAAAATTACTTATTTCCAACCCCAGTGTAATAGCAAGCATGAATACCTAATAGTATGTTTATTCGATGACAAACAGCAACAGCGCAACAAATTGAAATTTCTCTACTTCAACGTGCGCAAATGACAATGGTTAATCCATTGAGTGATCGCTAATCAGTTTATAAATTCGCTTTCATCCATAATAAAAGAGTCACTGATGTTTTCAGTGACCCTACTTTTAGACACGTTTATTGAAATACGGAAGTTGTTCAACAAATGCTTTCGTATCACTATCCCCGTACTCATGAACGAGTGCATAGATTTTTTTTAAACGTAAATCAATTTCATCATTTTCCCGATCAAGATGATATTGTATATATGGCAATTGTGCACGCCATGCATTGGCAATCTCCAACATCTGCATTTGCTGAAAAATCTTTTCAAATACATCTAATGCTTGGCGATCAATGTTGAGTTCAAAGTTCCACGGTCCTGCATATGGATTTGTATAATAGGTTCTATTGGCAAGTGAAAAATATACACGCTGACGATCCATCTCTACAAAACACTCCTTTTACCATAGTATGGTGGTAAAAGTGCTGTTTTATTCGCTGGAATGTCAAACTTCCTTCACAACTAAGTCATATTATCTAATTTATAATAGGTAGTGATGAATAAGGAACGGAGTGAATGCCCATGAGTTTAATCACGCTTTTAATAGTAGCTGCAATTATCGTTATTTTAGTAACGGTTGCGACTATTATTAGTGTTAATCGTGCGTATGCTTTTAAACATACAGTTGATGAAAAACCTCAGCAAAGTTTTCATCAAGATGATGACTAGTTCAATTTCTACAATTTTTTAAGATATTCTTTTATAATATTATTAACAAATAGAATTTGGAGTGAACACAATGGGAGTACCATTACCAATAATCATTATGATTGCAATGATGATGCTTATGTTTGGCGTTTCTGTCATTGTCTTGTTAAAGAAAAAAAGCAATTTCTTTACACAAACTATCGATGCGAAGCCTAAGCAAATAAATACTCAACAAAAGGATAAACAAATATGAAATATCCCTTTATATGGCTCATTAAGTTTTATAGAAAATTTATATCACCCATGACACCTCCATCTTGTCGCTTCCATCCTACATGCTCTTCCTATGGACTTGAAGCTTTTCAAAAACACGGTGCCATTAAAGGATTCTATTTAACGATTAAACGTATATCAAAATGCCAACCATTTCATCCTGGAGGCTTTGATCCAGTACCTGAAAAGTGGCCTTCGAAAAAGAATTAATTTTCGAAGGTCATTTTTCTTGTACTTTTTTCAGATGTGCGCTATCATAGAAAATGTTCTAAATAATAAATCGTAATGATTACTATTTGAAAGAGGTAAACTATTAAATGAAAAAAGTATTGTTGTTATGTTTAGTTGCAGTTCTTGCCCTATTCACTGCTGCCTGTGGGGATAAATCATCTACATCCAAACAGTCAGAGACAAAGGATAAATTAACAATTTACACAACTGTTTATCCATTAAGTTATTTTGCACAACGAATCGGTGGCGATTTTGTAGAGGTTTCTTCTATTTACCCTGCCGGCGCCAATGAGCACACATTCGAGCCAACACAAAAGGATATGATGAAATTAGCAGATGCTAATATATTTTTCTATATCGGCTTAGGGCTAGAGGGCTTTGTTGAAAATGCCAAAAAAACTCTAGCAAATGAAGATGTAACCATGGTGGCAACTGCAGATCAGGTTTCAGATGAAAAATTAGCTATAAGCACTGGTCACACACATGATGATGAAGAAGAAGCACATCATGATCACGAAGACGGACATGGGCATGATGATCATGATCACGGTAATGTAGATCCACATGTTTGGTTATCACCAACTATCAGTCAAGACTTAGCACTTTCCATTAAAAACACTCTAGTTGAAAAAATGCCAGAACAAAAAGCTACATTTACAGCTAACTATGAGGCATTGGTAAAAGAACTACAGGATTTAGACAGCGAATTTAAAGCTATGGCGGATAAAGCGCAAGAGAAGACGTTCTTCGTATCACATGCAGCATTTGGCTATATCGCAGGACAATACGGCTTAAAACAAGTTCCAATAGCAGGTTTAAACTCACAAAATGAGCCTTCTCAAAAAGAACTTACGGCGATTGTTGATAAAGCAAATGATTTGCATGTCCACTACATTTTATTCGAGCAAAATGTCTCTTCTAAACTAGCTGAGGTTATCCAAAAAGAGGTTGGAGCAGAGTCTCTTGTCTTACACAATTTAAGCGTTTTAACAGCAGACGATGTAAAGAATAATGAAACTTACTTCACGCTTATGAAAAAAAATATTAACACTTTAAATACCGCATTAGACGCTCACAAATAAATGAGTAAGGAGGTACCCCGAAAATCGTTTGGGGTACCTCCTTTATTATGACGTACTTTTCTTGCGGCATTCGTTTTTCCGTTCTATAAATACTACTAAGCCCATTTTTCTTATCGATAGCATGTTGTATGATCCTTCGATTTACTTGGGCTATATTCCTTTCTAAAATAATTGGATCCCATTCATTTAAATGGACCTGAACAGGATAATCGCTTTTATTACCTTTGAAAAACAATCTAGGCTGTTCTATTAATTGTATTACTGTTTGTTTATTTTTACTTAAAACAGCTAGCCCTTTATCAAAGGTAAAATGACTACCTATTATTGGTTTAGAAAGAACATCAACCTTATTCGTTTTTTGTAAATCCATATAGGCTTCGCTTGTAGCTGCTGGGAAACTCGTATAGTCCCAAGTGTGATCCTGTGCTAGTTGGCGATCAGAAACTAAAAAATAATTATAACGTACCTCACCCTTACGATCAGGTAATGGATCATCCCAAGTAACATCGATATGGTACCATGCATTGTCAAGCTTCACCAACACCCAGGCATGCAGTTGTTCCCCTACTTTTCCTGGCACATATTGTACCTCTAAGCCTAGCACCTCTAACATTCGATAAAGCACTAGGGCATATGCCTGACAAACTCCCTTGTTTTCTGTAAGTAATGTATAGGGAGAATATTGACTTCCTTTGGTTTCCTTAGAATATTCAGTAGTTAAAACGATAAAATCATGTGCAGCCTGTATTTTCTGCAATTCACTTAATCCATGCATAGGCGCAATAATATTCGTCAAAGTCTGTTCTACAATTGCCTCCTCTTCTTGTGAAATATGATAGGTAAACTCAAATCTAATGACAATATTATTTGCATAGCCATCATATTTCCATTTAAAACTAGAAATATTAGCATAAATATATGGATCCTGAATCGCATGTTTAATAAGCTCTGATAGTTCATCTTCTATTTCCGATGTTTTACCAGTATAACGAATGTCAAATTTAGTAGATAATTGTATGACTTGTTCTTGAATTAGATATTGTAGTGATTCTATTGAATTGGCAGTTGCAATATTCTTTTCTTCATAGTTTGCGAATACTTGCACATGACTCATTTGTAGAACAAATACTATAATGACAACATTATATATATATTTTCTCATCTGAGTCATTCTCCTTTACTAACTAGTTTATGCCTGTCATTTTTTATTATGTTAATGAATGATTAATTTAATCCTAAAAGTTTACTAAAAATGACTCTTAAAATGAATAAAAGAAGCCTTCTTATAAATGAAGGCTTCCCTTTATTCTGTTGAAAAAAACTATTTTTTAGATGCAAAACGAGCAGTTGATGTCCGTTCCGGCTGGGCGCTTTATAGCTGCTGTCGCTTCGCTTTCAGGAGTTATCGCCCAACTTTTAAATTTTATCTACCAACTTTCACGTTTTATCTACCAACTTCTGAATTTTATCGACCAACTTTCACGTTTTATCACCTAACTTTTAATTTTTATCGACATCCACCTTCCAAAGAGCAAAAAGGATTCACACACAAAACTGTGCGTGAATCCCTTTACTTTTTCATATAGCGTTCTTTCTTAATTGCACAAATTAAAAATTCTACGCCCACGAAGTCATTGTCACAGGACGTGACGCACTTAGCCTTCGTTCCGATAGCGAAGCGTCAGCTACAAATGTTTTCTGTAGCGAAAGCGAAGCGTCAGCTACAAAGTGAGTAGCCCTGCAACGGAAATCGCCTAGACGTTCATAATCATTTTGTTATTTGTCCATTAATTTTCTACGAAGTAGCTTATTGGCGCCATTTCGTGGGAGCTCGTCCGTAACAATAATCTCTTTTGGTATTTTATATTTCGCTAGCTTCTTTTGACAAAATGCTTGTAATTGGTCCACCTGTGTTTCTTCTTTTAATACAACAAAGGCGATTGGTACCTGTCCCCACTTATCATCATCGATGCCGCACACTCCTGCTTCCTTAACAGCTGGATGGGTAAGTAGCACATTTTCAATTTCAGCAGGGTAAATATTTTCACCACCTGAAATAATTAAATCAGCCCGACGATCAATGACGAACAAATAACCTTCTTCATCTATATAGCCAATATCCCCAGTATGGAGCCAGCCATCAATCGTTGCATCTTTTTGGGCAAAACGACCAATGTACCCTGGTGTAACATGTGGGCCACGTATGCAAATTTCTCCTTCACCATTGTCATTTGGCTCAGCAATGCGAATTTGATTAAAAAATAAAGGTTTTCCGGCTGAACCAATTTTCCGCATCGCATCTTCATTTGCTAATGTTGCAGTTTGTGACGATGTTTCAGTCATACCATACGTTTGAGCTACAGCTAAATTTAATGCATGAGCTCTCTTTAAATAATCTACTGGCACAGGTCCACCACCCGCTAGCATCATTTTAAACTTCGGTGAGGCTTGTGCGTGTTTCTGTTCAAGGGTATGTAGAATTCTTTCCAATGTGACACCGACTACTGACATATGCGTAACCTCGCCATCTATTATATTTTTAGAAATGGCTTCTGCATCAAATTGATCATATAAATGCACTTTATTGCCATACAACAGTGAACGCACTAAAATTGAAAAGCCACTAATATGAAAAAGTGGGACAGCGCATAACCAAGTATCATCCACATGTAAACCCAAATTTAAAACGGAGGCAGTTGCACTTGCCTGGTGATTTCCTACTGTTTGACAAACGCCCTTTGGAAAACCAGTCGTACCAGATGTGTACATAATCGATGTTGTTTGGTTTAAAGACCATTCTTTCGTTATATTAATAGCCGTTTCTGTACTTTTTTCTATAGTAGAAAACAAATAATAAGATGTATGTGGTGGTAATTTTTCAATATCCTCGTCCGCAATTAATACTGCCATAGCCCCCGAATCCTCTAGCTGATAGGCAATTTCATCCTGTGTTAACCTACGATTTAGCATAACCATTTCACATTGTAAATGCATACATGCATACATCATAATGACAAGAGTTGGCTTACTCGGCCCCATTATTGCAATACGATCGCCTTGCTTAATATCTAGTGCTGTAAGTTGACGAGCACGTTTTAAAGATAAATCATTTAATTCTTGAAATGTCCAAGTCTGCCCGTTATATGTTAAACCATTTCGTAAAGGTGTTAAATATGCTCGCTGTAAAATCCAATTTAGATACATCAATTTTTTCCTCCAATCAGCCTTAATCTTACCGTTTCATGACAGCATCCGTCTATCTGTCAGTTACGAAATTTATTTATTACTCCGATGAGGCAATCCGTTTGCTTTGCATGGGTTCTGTCGTTTCGGTATGATGTTCCGCCGTTAAAGTCAGGGCTTCCGCCGTCAAAACAGGGTGGTCCGCCACTAAAGCAAGTTGTTCCGCCGCTAAAGCAAGATCTTCCGCCGCTAAAGCCGGTGCTTCCGCCGCTAAAGCAGACTCTTCCGCCGCTAAAGTAAGATCTTCCGCCGCTAAAGCAGACTCTTCCGCCGCCAAACCATGTTGTTCCGCCGCTTTAAACATTCTGTTCATCACTCTAAAGAGTCTATCCGTCTCGCCCCTTTAGATATACAAAAAGCTCGTATCTCATTAAGATACGAGCCGTTGAACGTTTCAGATAATCAAGGGAATCTTGGGAATTGACCGAAATCTGGTTGACGTTTTTCTTTAAATGCGTCACGACCTTCTTTAGCTTCATCTGTTGTGTAGTAAAGAAGAGTTGCGTCGCCAGCCATTTGTTGAAGACCTGCTAAACCGTCTGTATCTGCATTCATTGCTGCTTTTAAGAAGCGTAGGGCAGTTGGTGACATTTGTAGCATTTCTTCACACCATTGTACAGTTTCATCTTCCAATTGCTCATAAGGAACAACTGTATTAACTAATCCCATATCAAGTGCTTGCTGTGCATCATATTGACGGCAAAGGTACCAAATTTCACGCGCCTTTTTGTGACCAATAATACGTGCAAGATAGCCTGAGCCATACCCAGCATCGAATGAACCAACTTTTGGTCCAGTTTGTCCAAAACGAGCGTTGTCAGCTGCAATTGTTAAGTCACAGACAACGTGTAATACGTGTCCTCCACCGATTGCATAACCTGCTACCATCGCTACTACAGGTTTTGGAATAACACGGATTAAACGTTGTAAATCAAGAACGTTTAAACGTGGAATTTCATCTTCACCAACATAGCCGCCATGACCGCGTACTTTTTGGTCTCCACCTGAACAGAAGGCATGTTCACCTTCACCAGTTAAAATGATAACTCCAACATTTTTGTCATCACGTGCACGTGAAAAAGCGTCGATCATTTCCATAACCGTTTTTGGTCGGAATGCGTTACGCACTTCTGGACGGTTAATCGTAATTTTTGCGATACCGTTAAAGAACTCATACTTAATGTCTTCATAAGTATGTAAACTAGTCCATTGACGTGTCATTGAATTGCCCCCTAATCATAAATTCGTCTCGTTCTAAATCGAGGCGATAACGTAAAAATTTTATTACAACAATTATGCCTCGGCATAATTGCGTCTGGAATCGGCTTTGTTCAAGCACAGAGAATTCCTTTCCGATTCCGTGACATCCGCCGGAGGCTTTAGGCCAGCATGATGCTGGTCACTCAGGCGTTTTCACAGGATGTGAAGTTCTTAGCCTGAGTTCCCCTTTCAGCTACTGTTGAAAGAAGTTAAATACTCCTCTACTATTGTAGCAAACTCAGCGGGATTTTCCACATGAATTGCATGCCCTGCGTCAATTACTGTCGTATGCTTGGCATTTTTTAATAACGCTTTCATTTCTTGTGCGATTTTACAAAATTTCGCATCCAGTGAACCTGTTATTAAAAGAACAGGAAATTCAAGCTTCTCCAACGACATCCAATTTGATGGCTGACTGCCTGTACCAATCCCTTGTAAGCTACCTGCCAAGCCTTCCTCCTTCTGAGAAAGACGTTCTAACCGAATCGCCTCTTGTACATTGTTTGGTAAACGCTTTTGAGATTCAAACAAAGGAATGTTTTCCCATGCATGAACAAATGATAACAAACCGTTATTCATTATTTTTTCAGCTAGAGCGTTATCCCTCTCACAACGTTCAGAACGTTCCTTTGAAGTTCGTAAACCTGGCGAAGCGCTTTCTAAAATTAACTTTTCAATGCGTTCAGGGTAAGAAATTGCATACGATAATGCCACTCTTCCTCCCATCGAATAACCTAGCAGCGTAAATTTTTTGAGCTGCAGCTGGCAAAAAACTTCTTCCAAATCTCGGATTTGTTCTTGCATAGAGAAACGGCTTATTTGCTGAGGTATTGCAGTTTGACCATGCCCAATTAAATCAATAGCAATAACCCGTACACTAGGTAGAGCTTTCGCCAAATTTCGCCATGTAGCCGAACTACCTGTAAAACCATGCAATGCAACGAGCGTTTGCTCCGCTTCTTCATTCCAGATTTCTACGTATGTTTCAAGCCCTCGAATCCTTAGCTTTGCCATGCTTTTAACCCTGCATTAATTCGATTCCATAGTGCCCGATGCGCATACACATTTTCCTCTCGATTCGTGAAAATTTCAATTAAGCGCATTGGTCGTTTTTTCATAGTAGTGAATCTTACTGATAGCTCTGAAATATCATCTACGCGTAGATAGTCCATATCGTACATATTGGCAATATCATGGAATTTCAGGGCAGTTGGCGTACCAAACAAATCTTCATAATGTGCCTCAACTGTAGATTGTGGTAAATAAGAGAAAATACCGCCGCCATCATTATTCATAACAATAACTGTCAAATTGCATTCCTGATATCTTGAAGCAATGAGACCGTTGACATCATGTAAAAAGGCTAAATCACCAATCAGCAAGTAGGTTTCTCGGTTATTTCCTTGACTAAAGCCCATGGCAGTTGATACGACACCATCAATACCATTCGTTCCACGATTCGCAATTATACGAATATCTTTTGGTGTTGCCATTAAAAACGTATCAATATCACGCACTGGCATACTGCTACTAACAAAAATATCACTGCCATTAGGAATCATTTTTAGTAATCGACTTACCATTGCTCCCTCATCAATCGCACCCTCAGCATAATGTTCAATATATTCAAGTGCAATATCATTAGCATCCTGCCACTCAGCTAAATACTCCGATTCTAGAGCTGTTTCAGAGATTTCTAATTGCGTGAGCCACTCCCCAATACTTGCATGCACAAAATGAGTAGACACACCTGTAGCATCACGGAACATTGGATCCTCATCGACAACAATATAAGCTTTTGGCTGAGATTTAGTAATAAATTGCATGATAAATTTAGAAACGGGCTGTGCTCCTAAACGTAGTACCGTCTCTGGTTCAACTAATTTTTTAAAATCTTCACTTTTCATAATGGCATCATACGTCGTAATTACATATGGCAGACAATCCTCTGGGACAGCTGAGCGCATATTGGATAAACTCTCGACAATGACCGGCCATTTTAATTGACGAACAAACTCCCACATAACGGTTAAATCTGTACCGAGTGCTAACTCACCAATAATAATAAAGCCTCTTTTGGTTGAACTTAAAATCTTCGATAACTCTTGTTGAGTTTCCATTGAAGGTATTAACTGCCCCATACTACTATGCTTGAATGTCGCTTCTGGAAGTTCCTCTCGAAAATCAATCAACAAAGGTTCTCTGAACGGTACATTAATATGCACGGGTCCAAATGGTGCGCTCATTGCCACTGCCACTGCACGTGCAATATGGCGCTCGATAAACGGCAATGTTGGGGCTGCACCATCTGCCAACGGGAAATCCACGCTCCATTTGACTTGTGACCCATATAAATTCGGTTGATTAATAGCCTGTGGTGCTCCCACCTCTCGCAATTCATGTGGACGATCAGCTGTCATGACAATTAACGGCACACGGGCATAGCTTGCCTCAACAATAGCAGGGAAATAGTTTGCAGCAGCAGTTCCCGATGTACATAAAAGAACAACAGGTTTTGCTGTAGCCTTTGCAATCCCTAGCGCAAAAAAGGCAGCAGATCGTTCATCAACCTGGCGATACATATTGAGCTGCTTTGTTGAAGCAAATGCATACGCTAAAGGTGTCGAACGTGAGCCAGGGCTGACAACAACGTTTTCAACACCAGCTTGCACTAGCGATGCTACCATTTTATAAACATAGTCCGTTAAAATTTTTCGTTCACTCATGTAATTGTCCTCCTAGCGCACGAAGCATTGGACGGAATTTCACTAATGTTTCCTCATATTCAGATTGTGGCTCTGAATATGCTACAATACCGCCACCTGCATATAAATAAGCTTTATCATTAAGTAAAGCAGCCGAACGAATGGCCACTGCAAATTCCCCATTACCTTCAGCATCTACCCAACCAATTGGAGCAGCGTAAAGCCCACGATTCATAGGCTCGTATTTACGTATAGCTGCCATTGCCTCTATTCTTGGTACACCACCTAAAGCTGGTGTTGGATGCAAAGATTTTGTCAGTTGTAATATTGTCGCCTCACTATTTAACTGACCTTCAACAGGTGTATATAAGTGTTGTATATCTCTAATTTTTAGTAGACGAGGGCTATCCGGTATTGTCATCTCGACACAATTTTTACGGAAAGTTTCCGCAATCATATCGACCACATATTGATGCTCGCCGCCATTTTTCGAATCATTTAATAAGCTTTGTCCATAAGCTTCATCTTCCTCTGCTGTCTTACCACGTTTAATAGAGCCTGCAACACAAGATGAAAAGGCGCGGCCCTTTTCTACTTTTACAAGACGTTCAGGGGACGCACCAAAGAACAATAATTCTTGATGCTCTAAACCAAATAAATAGCTCTCTGGCTGCTCGTGAATAATTTGTGATAGTACCTGTGGTGAAGAAACTTGTTCTTTAAATTGCAATGCTAGTGAGCGTGCAATTACAACTTTATCTGCCTTCTTTTGCTTAATCAATGCTGTTACTTGTTCGATTGAAGCTAAATATGGCTCTTTATATGGCTCAAAATAACTTGTGATTTCAGGCTTTGAATATGTTTTTACTTCTTTTACCTGAGCAGCATGAATTAAATGATCTCGCTCTTTACGAAGCGCTTCAAATTGAGATTCTGCCTGCCCATCTTTTGAAATAAGGTGAATACTTACAAACGCTTTGTCATCACGGATGACAAGTTGATAGGTTGCAAGTGCAAAATAAGCCTCTGGAAAGTCTGTCCACTCCCCAGTTACATCATTTTGTGGATCGAATGTAAATCCGCCAAACAAAATCGGTTGTAGCTCACTTTGTCCCTTAACACAGTTTTTCGTTAAATTTTTCCATTCCGCTTCAACTGCATCGAAGCGATCATTTTTGGCGTTATGTTGAATTGTATAGGCATGTCCTAGCCCGACTAATGTCATTGTTTTTTCTCTATTTTGCCAATAAAATCGTTCACCTTTATAGTGCTCCTCACCCGCCGCATAAAATGCAAGCGCCGATAAGCGACTTACCTCAATAGTTTCCATATAAAAATGAAGGCTTTGGCCCAAAGAGTCCACTTCTACCTCTGTGGCTTGGTACCACTTCTGTTGCATGAAAATTACCTCCGTTGTTGCAATGTACATAATGAATGACGCACGTTATGTTTTGTACTCGTTCTACACTTTCTCATAAATATCAACTGCTTTGGCTTTTCTTTGGATCATCACCAAAACGTGTGTTGATTTCCATTCCAACTGGGCACTTTGTTGCTGTCGCTTCGCTTTCGCACAGTTAAAACATTTGTTGCTGTCGCTTCGCTTTCGCACAGTTAAAACATTTGTTGCTGTCGCTTCGCTTTCGCACAGTTAAAACATTTGTTGCTGCCGCTTCGCTTTCGCACAGTTAAAACATTTGTTGCTGCCGCTTCGCTTTCGCACAGTTAAAACATTTGTTGCTGCCGCTTCGCTTTCGCACAGTTAAAACATTTGTTGCTGCCGCTTCGCTTTCGCACAGTTAAAACATTTGTTGCTGCCGCTTTGCTTTCGCTACAGATAAAACATTTGTTGCTGTCGCACAAAGCAGAGCTTCCTGGGGGCGCCCAGTCGTAACGAAGATCAACTTATTTACAAAGTAGACGTTTTAATCCAAACTTTTGGTGATGAACCTTTTCTTTAAAACAAATTGACCAAAACTTTGCATATTGACATAAGCATTTGTACTTTTTCACATCATATTTTTTTCTTAATATAGCCGTCATTTTTTTATTGCTAGCCTATTCTTCGTACTGTTGCTATTATCTTAATTATTATTTTCAGTTCATAAATGCATGTTCTATTGTATCATTTTTTTCACTTGAACTGTATGTAATAAGCTGTGAACCTACCCAATTTCTCATTCTTCGTATAAAATAAGAATAGTCTACAACATTTGAAGGAGAGAAAGACCTTATGACCAAAGTCATTGAAGCTGATAGGGGTTTTAAAGTTTGGTGGCATTTAACACGTCCACATACTTTAACCGCTTCATTCGTTCCAGTATTTTTAGGAACAGCAATTGCCCTAGCAATTGAAAAACAACCAATTGATTTTGGACTATTTTTTGCTATGCTCATTGCGAGTATGCTTATACAAGCAGCAACAAATATGTTCAATGAATATTACGATTACAAACTAGGATTAGACAATGAAAATTCTGTCGGTATCGGCGGAACGATTGTACGTCACGGTGTTCAACCAAAAACAATTATGATGATTGCCTTAAGCTTCTATGCAATTGCCATGCTACTTGGCATTTACATATGTGCCTCAACCTCTTGGTGGCTTGCTGCTGTCGGACTTGTTTGTATGCTAATTGGTTTTTTATATACTGGAGGACCTTATCCAATAGCCTATTCACCATTCGGAGAACTAGTATCCGGCGCTGTTATGGGAATGGGTATTGTCTTAATCGCCTTTTATATTCAAACGCTTACTGTGACACTTGATGCTGTTTTACTTTCAATACCAAGTATGATTTTAGTAGGGGCTATCATGCTGTCCAACAATATCCGAGATATCGTTGGCGATACAGAGGGTGGTCGAAAAACGCTTGCTATCTTAGTAGGCCGAGATAATGCCATTTCTGTGCTATCTGGCTTTTTTATCGTTTCGTACTTATGGGTCATTGCTCTTGTAGCCATTGATGGTATTACTTTTTGGGCTCTAATCATTTTCTTAAGTATTCCAAAGCCACTTCGTGCGATTCAAATTTTCCGCGATAAAAAAGAAGCGAAAGAAGTGATGCCTGCGATGAAATTTACAGCGCAAACAAATACATTCTTCGGCTTCCTCTTAGGAATTGGTTTGTTAATTCAATATTTCTTTTATTAAAAATGTAGCAACCTTAACAGGTTGCTACATTTTTTACATAGTGTCGAAAATTATTACTTGCAATACCAAGAACTTCTTCATTTGAAAAATGCTCACGTAATGCCTCTAACAAATTCTGTGCCTCTCCAGCGTGTGCTAATCCTTTTACAGTTGCATCTATTCCATCAAAGTCAGAACCTACTCCTAGGTGCTCTACCCCTACGATATTCGCTAGATGTTTCACATGCGCTACTAAATCATCTATCGTAGCATTGTCATGGATAAAATGCGGGTAGTAAACGACATGAATATGCCCTCCATGCTCGACAAGCGCTTTTGCCTGCGCATCCGTTAAATTTCTTGGATGATCGCAAATTGCACGTGCATTACTATGGCTCGCAATAATATGCTTCGCTAATGGCAAGACATCCCAGAAGCTCTGCTCATTTAAATGTGAGACATCAATAATAATATCTCTCTCATTGAGCAAGTTTATAACCTCTTTACCAAATGGTTTTAAACCAAGGCGTGCATCCTGTTCAGCACCGTGGGCCGCAGCATTTTCTTCATTCCACGTTAGACCAACAAGCTTCACACCTGCATCTAATATCGCAGAGAGCTTTGCTAAATCCTCTCCGATTGGACCACAGCCCTCTAAGCTTAAAATTGCACCTATTTCATGCGGTGCTAAAGTATCTAATTGCGACCAATCCGTAATATGCACCATACCCTCAGTTTGTAATACATGCGTATGGAAGGCTTCAATTTGCCGCACTGCCTCTAAAAACTGCATACTTTGCGGGGTTTTAGGATTAATAAAAATAGCAAATACTTGTGCCTTCACAAGCCCTAATTGTAATCTCTCCCGATTAGCTTGCAATCGAGCATCATCTTCAAATTTCGCTGCTTCTAAAGTTGTTAATTTCAATAGCGCATCACAGTGTAAATCAATTATATCCATACTCTCACCTCATACAGCTATTATACTGCCTGTGAGTGAAAATGCTTACTAACTTTTATCTTGAGGTGTATCAGAAGAGCCAAACTCCTCAAGTTCTATGAAATCATCTGATTTTGGCGTAGAAGACAACACATCTTCCTCAACCGGCCTTAAATCGTCATCCATTTTTTCTGCATGCTCAACACATGTCAATGCTTCCGGCTTAGCTTCTAAGCGACCAATAGGAATCTCTTCACTACATATAGCGCATTTGCCATAAGTACCATCCTCCATCGCCTGCAATGCATGTTTTATTTCTTCAGCATGATCACCGCGGTGCTCATCAATCACCATTTCCGTAAGCTTATCCGTTAAATCACTTGCATTGTCAGCTGGGTGATTGTCATAATTAGAAAGCTCTGTCGCTACTGGACGCTCTGATTCTTCAATTTGTTGTTCTATTTCCTTTAGCTCTTGCTCTAATTGCCTTCTGAATTTTTCTAATACTTGTGGGTCCAAAAAAATCTCCTCCTCATGCTTTCATTTTTTCCTAAATTAATATTTCTAAAACATTAAAGCATGAGAAGGAATCACTTATTTTTTTGTATAATTATTTATTCACAAATGTTTTCTGTAGCGAAAGCGAAGCGAGCTATCATTAGGCCAACGTGAAATTGAGAATGGCATCATGTAAAAATTGTGCTGCTCCTTTCGTAACACGTTCATCGTAATAAGCTGAAAAACGTTCATCCGCTACATACATCTGTGCTATACCTGCATGCGCTTCCTTAGAATATTGTGACCATGAAAAGCTAAGCCAACGTTTATGAAGCTCTGCTACCTCCATCGCCACATCATTGGTTGTATCACCGATTGCCATCGCCTCTTTTAAACGGGCAAATAATTGCTGTTCTAGCTGCTGCATAGCCTCATACTGTTCCTCGGTCATATTCATCAACTTAGCATTCGATGCATCAACAGTCTTGTCACCATAATTTGCACGAATTTCTTGACCATATTGCTTTTCATTTTCCTCGATTAGTTTCTCTTTTAAACCGTTAAATTTCTCTTCGTTTGTCATTGGTTGTTCCTCCTCAATAGATTGAATAGTTTTTTCCACTGTTTGTAAAATTTTTTCCAGCTGCTCCTTGCGTTTCAGTAAAACGACACGATGAGTTTTGAGTGCCTCAGTTTGTTGAAAATCAGGTGCCTGTATAATTTCCTTAATGTTTGCTAACTTCATATCTAATGTTCTATAAAATAAAATTTGCTGAAGCATATCAACTTCAAACTGTCCATAAAAACGATAGCCTACCTCATTGGTTCTTGCCGGTTTCAGTAGTCCAATTTCATCGTAATAACGAAGTGTTCTTGTGCTAACTCCGGATAATTGAGCGAGCTCTTGAATTGTATATTCCATACTTTTCACCTCCAGTAAAACTACTGTAAATCTTTACGCAACGTGAAGGTCAAGAAAAAAATAAAAAAAATTGACTCATTGTTGAATTGATTCCATTCCGACTAAGTGCTCACCTATGGAATGAATGAAAAAAGCAAACTAGAGCGTTTTAAATCACTAGTTTGCTCTATTTCTTCAATTACCTTTTTGCATACTTGCCATGCCACACAATATTTCTATAGTTACCTACATCTGTGTCACCTTCAGTATTAATAAACAATACCCGAGAATTTTCATCTAATTGTAGTGTATCCTTCAGCTCTGTATAGTGCTCATTTGTCATCAATTCATAAAAACATCCAACCGGGGCAGCTCCCGATTCCCCAGCAATAATTCGTGGGTCTGTTGCTAATGGATTTCCAAGAATGCGCATACCTGTAGCTGCAACTTCCTCATCGCAGCAAATGCTCACCTTCGTATAAGTCTTCAATAAATCCCAAGCAAGTGGATTCGGCTCACCACAAGCAAGACCTGCCATAATTGTTTGCATCTCTCCACCAACCGTTACAAAATGCTCAGTTCCTGCCTTAAAGCTCTCATAATAGCAATTCGCTACAAAAGGCTCAACCAAGACAACTGTAATCTCTTGCTCATAATACTGTTGTAAAAAAGCTACAACTGCCCCTGCAAAAGATCCAACCCCAGCCTGTAAAAATACATGGGTAGGTGCTTTTTCCAACTGCAGGGTAGCTTCTTTTATTAGAGTTGTATAGCCTTGCATAATCCATAACGGAATTTCCTCATAGCCTTCCCACATCGTATCCTGAATAATGACCCAGTCATTTTCTGCTGCTAACTGTGAAGTATAACGAACTGTATCATCATAATTCATTGTCGTTATTTCAGCATATGCACCTTCATTTTTAATATTTTGGAGGCGCTCCTCTGCACTACCGGCTGGCATATAAATGCGTGCTTTCAAACCAAGCTCTCTAGCAGCCCAAGCTACTCCACGACCATGATTACCATCTGTCGTAGAAATAAAGGTTAAGTCCCCTAGCTGCTCCTTTACTTCTGGTGATTTAAGCTGCTCAAACGATAGCTCATCAATTTTTCTATCTAACTTTTTCGCTACGTACTGACCAATTGCATATACGCCACCTAATACTTTAAATGCATTTAAACCAAATCGATAAGATTCATCTTTAACAAACATACCTTGTACTCCAACAAGCGATGCAAAAGCATTTAAATTATGTAATGGTGTGCTTTCAAATTTCTCATATGTACGCTGAAATCTACCAACACAATTCACTTGTTCCAGTGAAAAGTTATGTAGTAAAGATACTGCTTGTTCCACGTTCTTCTGTAACAAATATTGTTGGTTGTTCGTCCATAATAATTTTCCCATCCATATCCCCCTAGTTTTTGCTCTATTTTCATCTTAGCTTATAGAATCACAAAACAAAATACCACAAATATTACAAACTTTAGTAAAAAGCAAAAATTTGAATCTTTTTGATGAGATCACTCGTATATATACCATTATATTTATTCGGAGGTATATAATGGATAACCCCTATAAGATAGCGATCATTGGAGGAACAGGAAAAGTAGGAAGGCATATAGCAACGCAAGCAATTCAAAAAGGATATCACGTTCGAATGCTTGTTAGAAATCCGGAAAAGTTACTGTATAAAAATGATGCAATTGAAATCGTAAAAGGGCAAGTACAGGATATAGAAAACATCCGAGAACTACTTAAAGATTGCCAAGTTGTTATTAATACATTTGGACAACCATCTAAAGAGGATCCTATTTATAGCAAAGTTACTACTACTATCTTTAATGTGATGGAAGATCAAAACATTAGTCGCTATATAGGAGTTTCCGGAGGCTCTTTAACGATTAAAGAGGACAAAAAAAGCATGATGAATCGTTTTGGCGCAAAGATGTTTGAAGTTTTCTTTTCGAAAATGTTGCAAGATAAGAAATTGGAATGGGAATTTTTATTAAATAATAAACAGATTAACTGGACACTAATTAGATTGCCGTTTGTAAAAGATAGCTTAACATCCAATCAGATAAAAGAAAACCTCACGGATATGCCTGGTACAAAAATAACGAATCAAGATATAGCTACCTTTATCATTGATCATATAGATCATTCAAAATATGTGCACAAAGCACCGTTTATCTCCCATTAGTGGTGTTATGGGAGATAAATGAGAAAAGCTTTCTTTGTGAATGCTAAAAATACCTTTAGTGGAAAATATAATAACACCTTAGTACATAGTTTGATAAAGTATCAAAAAAAAATGCAGTAGATGTAGTTACCATCTACTGCATTTTAGTATGACCCGTACGGGATTCGAACCCGTGTTACCGCCGTGAAAGGGCGGTGTCTTAACCACTTGACCAACGGGCCAATGGCGGAGAAGGAGGGATTTGAACCCTCGCGCCGGTTACCCGACCTACACCCTTAGCAGGGGCGCCTCTTCAGCCTCTTGAGTACTTCCCCAAAAAAAATGGCTCCGAAGGCAGGACTCGAACCTGCGACAACCTGATTAACAGTCAGGTGCTACTACCAACTGAGCTACTTCGGAATAATGGTGGGCCTAAATGGACTCGAACCATCGACCTCACGCTTATCAGGCGTGCGCTCTAACCAGCTGAGCTATAGGCCCTTGGAGCGGGTGATGGGAATCGAACCCACGACATCAGCTTGGAAGGCTGAGGTTTTACCATTAAACTACACCCGCATATGGTGGGTCAGGACGGAATCGAACCGCCGACACTTAGAGCTTCAATCTAATGCTCTACCAACTGAGCTACTGACCCATATTTTTAAAAATGGCGGTCCCGACCGGGATCGAACCGGCGATCTCCTGCGTGACAGGCAGGCATGTTAACCGCTACACCACGGGACCATTTGGTTGCGGGGGCCGGATTTGAACCAACGACCTTCGGGTTATGAGCCCGACGAGCTACCACTGCTCCACCCCGCGTTAATAAGATATTCTTTTCGAGTTTTTAAGCACCATTTTATAAAAAATATAAACTGGAGGAGGTAGAGGGATTCGAACCCCCGCGCGGTGTTACCCGCCTGTCGGTTTTCAAGACCGATCCCTTCAGCCAGACTTGGGTATACCTCCGTACTATATAAATGGTGGACCTTGCAGGACTCGAACCTGCGACCGGACGGTTATGAGCCGTCTGCTCTAACCAACTGAGCTAAAGGTCCTTTAAGATGGCGGCAGAGGGGATCGAACCCCCGACCTTACGGGTATGAACCGTACGCTCTAGCCAGCTGAGCTACGCCGCCAGGATCTTTATACTGGTTATCTTTTATGGTGGAGCCTAGCGGGATCGAACCGCTGACCTCCTGCGTGCAAGGCAGGCGCTCTCCCAGCTGAGCTAAGGCCCCA
>NZ_JALIRS010000030.1 GCF_023337795.1 Lysinibacillus sp. BPa_S21
ATATGTCTAGTGATGATGGCAAAGAGGTCACACCCGTTCCCATACCGAACACGGAAGTTAAGCTCTTTAGCGCCGATGGTAGTTGGGGGCTTCCCCCTGTGAGAGTAGGACGTCGCTAGGCAATTTAGACAGTTAGCTGTATGCTGGCTGTCTTTTTTATATAAAATTATACAAATAGTAATATATCAATAGTAAAAAATCGAGAAGCTTAAATTAGCTTCTCGATTTTTTTAGTTATTTAATTTAGCAAAAATTAATCTTTATATAGTCAAATATGCTCATTAGTATTTAGATATTTAATTATGCTTTCATGTTAATTCCGATGTAATATTACCCATAGCATAAAGAGGTAAAATTATGGCTTTTATAGGTATTATATATTAAAATAGGTAATAGTTATTTTTACATACTATTTGGATATAGATATGTAAAAAGTATAAGATAGGAGTGTAAATATTGATAATACTAGATAGACCTTATGTTTCGGACCTATTAGCGGACACAATTAGTAAGAATAAAATTCCGGTAATAAAATTAAATGAAGTTTTTATACCAAACGAATCTACTATAAATTTAAAAAAGGTAGACGATTTGTTGATTGAATTAGAGAAGGGGAATTCTCCAATTCTCTTTAACTCTGAAAATGGACTTAATATTTTATCAAAATATGCACCTAATCACTATTTAACAACTGTTACAGATATTTTGAAAAATAAAGTTACTTTCAGGAAAACATTAAGTAGACATTATAAAGATTTTTTTTTCACAGAAGTTTCTCTAAAAGAATTAGAAGAATTAGATCCTAGTGCTCTACCTTTCCCTATTATTGTTAAGCCTGTTATAGGGTATTCAAGTATAGGTGTACATCGTATTGATAAGGTAGAAGAATATCAAGAAACTATTAAACAACTTAAATTTGAAATGGAAGTTACAGGTTCAGAGTATCCAATCGAAGTTATTAATAATCAATCATTTATAATTGAAAAATTAATTGAAGGTGATGAGTACGCTGTTGATGTATATTTTACAGAAGATGGGGAACCTGTTATCTTAAATCTTTTTAAAAGAATGTTTAGGCATGAGAAAGACATGAGCGATAGAATTTACTATACGAGTAAGCAAGTAATAAATGAGTCTCTCAACAAAATTCAAGAGTTTTTAAGAACTATTTCATCGTTCTTCGCTTTAAAGTCTGCCCCTATACATATTGAAATTCGCATCGATAATGATGAACAGATTGTTCCTATTGAAGTAAATCCACTTAGATTTGCTGGTATCGGTACAAATGAACTTGGTGTTCATGCATATGGTGTAAATGCATGTGAGTACTTTTTTAAACAAGAAAAGCCTGATTGGGGAAATATAGTTAGTCAAATGGATGATTCAATTTATAGTTTTTGTTGTGCTGAAATAGATGCCTCTATTGATTGTAAGCAAGTTGTATCTATTAATCATGAAGCATTTAAACAAAATTTTGGTGAAATTTTAGAATATCGACCAATGAAAGTGAATGAAAGCTCTACTTTTGCTGTAATATTTCATAAATCACCGGATTTAAATGAGAATATAAGGTTATTGAATTTAGATCTGAATCAATATATAACATTAAAAGAATTGGAATTTGTTTAATTTTTATTGCAGATTAGGAGCGTTAATGATGTTTAAAGGTATGACAATTAGAAAGAAGATATTATTAAACGTATTAATGCCTATTGTTGTTATAAGCACAATTTTTAGTTTTGCCATTTTTTTCGTAGCTGAGCGTTTAATTGATGGGTATATTATTCCCCAGTTTGAAGAGAGCTTAACAATGAAAATGGAGGATTTTGATGAGCTATTTGATAAAGAATTAATCAATAGTGCTAAAACAAACAAAAGTGCATATCAAGAATTATTGTCTAGAGGAAATGCATTTCAAGAAAAGTATGATTTAGAAAATGTGTACATTATGAGTAAAGTAGATAATAAAGAAGTCATTTTATTTTTAGGAAATGACGATAAGTATTTATCTCCACTAGCGTTTACAGATGAACAAAAAGCAGCGCTAGGCACAACTAAAATGGTTACTAGTGATATTTATATAGATGATTACGGTGCTCATAAGTCTACATTTTTACAAGTTCAAGGAACAGATTCTGTCTTAGGATTGGATGAAGATGCAGATTTTATAGTTGATTTAGAAAACTTATTAATAAAAGTGTGTGTATTATTAGGACTTGTATTTATTGTGGTAAGTGGTATATTAGCATATTTCACTGCTAAAAGAATTTCTAAACCGTTAAATGAACTTGTAGATTATACTAAAGTAATTGCGGCTGGTGATTTAACACAGGAAATAAAAAATACAAGTAATGATGAAATTGGTCAACTTGCATCAAGTTTTAATAGTATGCAAGTACAGCTAAAAGAAGTTATAGGTCATGTATCCTTAACAGCAGACTATGTAGCAAATGGGTCTAAAGAATTGACTCAAAGTATAGAGCAAGTGACAGAAATGACTAATCAGGTATCGGCAGCGATTCAGGAAGTTTCAGTAAGTAGCGAAATGGTAACAAATGGGGCTATTCAAAATCAAATTGCGATTAGAGAAATTTCAGAGGGTATAGTAGAAATTACGGAATCTACCACGAATGTCTCTGATGAATCTATTAAGACATCTGAAGAATCCAATCAAGGTAATAATGTCATTCAACAATCCGTACAAGGAATTGATTCGATTAACGAGCTTTCAAAAGCCTCTATGCAAATGACAGAACAAATGCATCAACGTTCTATAGAAGTGGGACAAATTACAAATGTAATTACAAGTATTTCAGATCAAATTAATTTACTTGCATTAAATGCAGCTATTGAGGCTGCCCGGGCGGGTGAATATGGAAAAGGGTTTGCTGTTGTTGCAGATGAAATAAGACATTTAGCAGAACAATCTGCCCAATCTGCTAATGACATTACTAAATTAATCTCTGAAATGCAAAACAATTCTAATGAATCTGTTGACGCTATTACGAGAGTAGTAAATGAAATTGATCAAGAGACTGTCGCAATAAGATTGGCTGGAGATACTTTCAAAAAAATCTCATCTCTAATTTCAAACATTAGTATGAGAACGCAATCAATTGCTTCAACAGTAGAACAAATATCAGCAAGCTCTGAACAAGTATTAGGGACTACTGAGACAACTGTTCAATCATTGGAGCAAACATCAGCAGGTACCCAAAATATTGCTTCAACTATGCAAGAGCAATCTGCTTTTATGGAAGAAATGCTTGGAACAGCCAATCAAGTAAATGAGATGGTTGAAAACTTGAAAGGTCAAATTGCACATTTTAAAATTAAGTAATATAAGCAATAACATAAACTAAGTTAAAAGGATTAGCTCTAACTTGAACAGAGCTAATCCTTTTACTATTTTTAGATCTGTATGCCAGTATCAAAGTTGTATGTAAATTCGACAAATTACTCATTGAATTCGTTCTAAATTTATATAACTCTTTATATAATGTAACGATTACCTTAAAAAGGAGAGGGAATTTTGTGGATTGATGGTGTTTTTTCTGGTGGTGGTTTGAAGGGATTTGCCCTAGTGGGGGCGTATCAAGTATTAGAAGCTGAAAATTTCCGCTTTAAACGAGTAGCTGGAACAAGTGCGGGGGCCATATTAGCTGCTTTTATTGCTGCAGGATATAGTGGGAAAGAAATCCAGACTATGTTAGAAGAGTTGGATGTACCTTCATTATTAGATCCAAGGAGAACAATATTACCATTCCCGTTTATGAAGTGGATTAATGTTTATCACCATCTAGGTTTATATAAAGGAAAAGCATTAGAAAAATGGTTTTTTCAGAAATTAGCGGCAAAAGGTGTTTATACATTCGGAGATTTACCTAGAGATTCATTAAAGTTAGTAGCCTCAGATTTAACAAATGGTAGAATGATCGTGTTACCGGATGATTTACAAATTTATCATATTGATGCGGACAATTTTTCGGTTGCAAGTGCTTTACGTATGAGCTGTGGTATACCATTTTTCTTTGAACCCGTTACATTAAAAACAGGAAAAGGAGAGTCAGTTATTGTAGATGGCGGTGTATTGAGTAATTTCCCGTTATGGGTATTTGATGATAGAGCAGGACGTAAAGTGCGACCGATTATAGGGCTTAAATTGAGTAGACGTAGAGAAGAGCAGCACCCACATGAAATTAAAAATGGATTAAATCTATTTGAAGCTTTATTTTCTACTATGAAAGATGCTCATGATGAAAGATATATTTCAAGACGGCATGAAAGAGATATTATTTTCATTCCCGTTGATGATTATAGCGCCACTCAATTCGATTTAGATGAAGAGACGAAAGAAACGCTTTTAGAAATTGGTAGAAACCGTACTATTCAATTTTTAAAAACGTGGCCAAGATTTAGATTATAAACTTTAAAAAAATGAATAAAACTATTGACGCTCTATGAATTAGATGGTATTATATAAAAGTTGCTGTTGAACATGCAAATAGAACAATATAAAAATAAAATAACTGTTTGACATTATGTATAAAACATGTTATTATATAAAAGTTAACTCTTAACAAAGAGATAACAATTGTAAATGAACCTTGAAAACTGAACAAGCAAAACGTAATCAATAAAGTTTTTAGTAGCTAACCTTGAGTTGGTGAACAAAACAAAATTTTGGACATCAAACATGATGCCAGCAAAACAATTTGAGCTAATCAAATTTCTTTTTATGGAGAGTTTGATCCTGGCT
>NZ_JALIRS010000031.1 GCF_023337795.1 Lysinibacillus sp. BPa_S21
TTCTTTCAAAACTGGATAAACGGTGCATTGAATGTTTCAAACGTTTTGGTTAAGTCCTCGATCGATTAGTATTCGTCAGCTCCATGTGTCACCACACTTCCACCTCGAACCTATCTACCTCATCGTCTTTGAGGGATCTTACTTACTTGCGTAATGGGAAATCTCATCTTGAGGGGGGCTTCATGCTTAGATGCTTTCAGCACTTATCCCGTCCACACATAGCTACCCAGCGATGCCTTTGGCAAGACAACTGGTACACCAGCGGTGTGTCCATCCCGGTCCTCTCGTACTAAGGACAGCTCCTCTCAAATTTCCTACGCCCACGACGGATAGGGACCGAACTGTCTCACGACGTTCTGAACCCAGCTCGCGTACCGCTTTAATGGGCGAACAGCCCAACCCTTGGGACCGACTACAGCCCCAGGATGCGATGAGCCGACATCGAGGTGCCAAACCTCCCCGTCGATGTGGACTCTTGGGGGAGATAAGCCTGTTATCCCCGGGGTAGCTTTTATCCGTTGAGCGATGGCCCTTCCATGCGGAACCACCGGATCACTAAGCCCGTCTTTCGACCCTGCTCGACTTGTAGGTCTCGCAGTCAAGCTCCCTTGTGCCTTTACACTCTACGAATGATTTCCAACCATTCTGAGGGAACCTTTGGGCGCCTCCGTTACCTTTTAGGAGGCGACCGCCCCAGTCAAACTGTCCGCCTGACACTGTCTCCTGCCCCGCTAAGGGGCATGGGTTAGAATTTCAATACAACCAGGGTAGTATCCCACCGACGCCTCCTTCGAAGCTGGCGCTCCGAGATCTCTGGCTCCTACCTATCCTGTACAAGTTGTACCAAAATTCAATATCAGGCTACAGTAAAGCTCCACGGGGTCTTTCCGTCCTGTCGCGGGTAACCTGCATCTTCACAGGTACTATAATTTCACCGAGTCTCTCGTTGAGACAGTGCCCAGATCGTTACGCCTTTCGTGCGGGTCGGAACTTACCCGACAAGGAATTTCGCTACCTTAGGACCGTTATAGTTACGGCCGCCGTTTACTGGGGCTTCAATTCGCAGCTTCGCTTGCGCTAACCACTCCTCTTAACCTTCCAGCACCGGGCAGGCGTCAGCCCCTATACGTCACCTTACGGTTTTGCAGAGACCTGTGTTTTTGCTAAACAGTCGCCTGGGCCTATTCACTGCGGCTCTCATGCGCTTGCACGCTCAAGAGCACCCCTTCTCCCGAAGTTACGGGGTCATTTTGCCGAGTTCCTTAACGAGAGTTCTCTCGCACACCTTAGGATTCTCTCCTCGACTACCTGTGTCGGTTTGCGGTACGGGCACCTCTCACCTCGATAGAGGCTTTTCTTGGCAGTGTGAAATCAGGAACTTCGTCCATACGGACTCGCCATCACAGCTCAACGTTACAGTGTGCGGATTTGCCTACACACACGCCTTACTGCTTGGACGCGCATATCCAACAGCGCGCTTACCCTATCCTACTGCGTCCCCCCATTTCTCAAACGGTGAGGAGGTGGTACAGGAATATCAACCTGTTGTCCATCGCCTACGCCTGTCGGCCTCGGCTTAGGTCCCGACTAACCCTGAGCGGACGAGCCTTCCTCAGGAAACCTTAGTCATACGGTGGACGGGATTCTCACCCGTCTTTCGCTACTCATACCGGCATTCTCACTTCTAAGCGCTCCACCAGTCCTTCCGATCTGACTTCAACGCACTTAGAACGCTCTCCTACCACTGACATCGTAGATGTCAATCCACAGCTTCGGTGAATCGTTTAGCCCCGATACATTTTCGGCGCAGCGTCACTCGACCAGTGAGCTATTACGCACTCTTTAAATGATGGCTGCTTCTAAGCCAACATCCTGGTTGTCTGTGCAACGCCACATCCTTTTCCACTTAACGATTACTTTGGGACCTTAGCTGGTGGTCTGGGCTGTTTCCCTTTTGACTACGGATCTTATCACTCGCAGTCTGACTCCCGTGTATAAATATCTGGCATTCGGAGTTTGTCTGAATTCGGTAAACCGGGATGGCCCCCTAGTCCAAACAGTGCTCTACCTCCAGTATTCTCATCACGAGGCTAGCCCTAAAGCTATTTCGGAGAGAACCAGCTATCTCCAAGTTCGATTGGAATTTCTCCGCTACCCACACCTCATCCCCGCACTTTTCAACGTGCGTGGGTTCGGGCCTCCAGTAAGTGTTACCTCACCTTCACCCTGGACATGGGTAGATCACCTGGTTTCGGGTCTACGACCACGTACTAATTCGCCCTATTCAGACTCGCTTTCGCTGCGGCTCCGCCTTCTAAAGCTTAACCTCGCACGTAATCGTAACTCGCCGGTTCATTCTACAAAAGGCACGCTATCACCCATTAACGGGCTCTAACTACTTGTAGGCACACGGTTTCAGGATCTCTTTCACTCCCCTTCCGGGGTGCTTTTCACCTTTCCCTCACGGTACTGGTTCACTATCGGTCACTAGGTAGTATTTAGCCTTGGGAGATGGTCCTCCCGGATTCCGACGGAATTTCACGTGTTCCGCCGTACTCAGGATCCACTCAGGAGAGAACGAACTTTCGACTACAGGGCTTTTACCTGCTCTGGCGGACCTTTCCAAGTCGCTTCATCTAACTCGCTCTTTTGTAACTCCGTATAGAGTGTCCTACAACCCCAAGAGGCAAGCCTCTTGGTTTGGGCTCTTCCCGTTTCGCTCGCCGCTACTCAGGGAATCGATTTTTCTTTCTCTTCCTCCAGGTACTTAGATGTTTCAGTTCCCTGGGTCTGCCTTCAAGACGCTATGTATTCACGTCAAGATACTACGCGATTAAACGTAGTGGGTTCCCCCATTCGGAAATCTCCGGATCAAAGCTCACTTACAGCTCCCCGAAGCATATCGGTGTTAGTGCCGTCCTTCATCGGCTCCTAGTGCCAAGGCATTCGCCGTGCGCCCTTAATAACTTAACC
>NZ_JALIRS010000033.1 GCF_023337795.1 Lysinibacillus sp. BPa_S21
AGCCAGGATCAAACTCTCCATAAAAAGAAATTTGATTAGCTCAAATTGTTTTGCTGGCATCATGTTTGATGTCCAAAATTGTGTTTTGTTCACTAACTCAAGGTTAGCTACTAAAAACTTTATTGATTACGTTTTGCTTGTTCAGTTTTCAAGGTTCATTTGTTTAAATTGGTGGAGCCTAGCGGGATCGAACCGCTGACCTCCTGCGTGCAAGGCAGGCGCTCTCCCAGCTGAGCTAAGGCCCCATAAAATGGTCGGGAAGACAGGATTCGAACCTGCGACCCCTTGGTCCCAAACCAAGTGCTCTACCAAGCTGAGCTACTTCCCGTTAAATGTTATATTGGCGCGCCCGACAGGAGTCGAACCCATAACCTTCTGATCCGTAGTCAGACGCTCTATCCAATTGAGCTACGGGCGCTAATTTTAAAAATGGTGCCGAGGGCCGGAATCGAACCGGCACGGTAGTCACCTACCGCAGGATTTTAAGTCCTGTGCGTCTGCCAGTTCCGCCACCCCGGCACATTTGGAGCGGAAGACGAGGTTCGAACTCGCGACCCCCACCTTGGCAAGGTGGTGTTCTACCACTGAACTACTTCCGCATGTGCATAAGATTTATTTATCCTGGCAATTATGAAATTCTAAGAAATGGTGCGGGTGAAGGGAGTCGAACCCCCACGCCTTGCGGCGCTAGATCCTAAGTCTAGTGCGTCTGCCAATTCCGCCACACCCGCATATTTTGTTGGCAATTTAAATGGTGAGCCATGAAGGACTCGAACCTTCGACCCTCTGATTAAAAGTCAGATGCTCTACCAACTGAGCTAATGGCTCAAAAT
>NZ_JALIRS010000034.1 GCF_023337795.1 Lysinibacillus sp. BPa_S21
GTCTAGTGATGATGGCAAAGAGGTCACACCCGTTCCCATACCGAACACGGAAGTTAAGCTCTTTAGCGCCGATGGTAGTTGGGGGCTTCCCCCTGTGAGAGTAGGACGTCGCTAGGCTGTATGATAAAATTATTCCGAAGTAGCTCAGTTGGTAGTAGCACCTGACTGTTAATCAGGTTGTCGCAGGTTCGAGTCCTGCCTTCGGAGCCATTCTTGGAGAGTTGTCCGAGTGGCCGAAGGAGCACGATTGGAAATCGTGTAGGCGGTTAACACTGTCTCAAGGGTTCAAATCCCTTACTCTCCGCCAGCACATTAAGGATTTTCTATTCCAAACGTTGGCCCCTTGGTCAAGTGGTTAAGACACCGCCCTTTCACGGCGGTAACACGGGTTCGAATCCCGTAGGGGTCACCATTTTCAATACCCAGATGGAGGATTAGCTCAGCTGGGAGAGCATCTGCCTTACAAGCAGAGGGTCGGCGGTTCGAGCCCGTCATCCTCCACCATCATTTATACAAATCACCTTATTATCGCGGGGTGGAGCAGTGGTAGCTCGTCGGGCTCATAACCCGAAGGTCGTTGGTTCAAATCCGGCCCCCGCAACCAAAATGGTCCCGTGGTGTAGCGGTTAACATGCCTGCCTGTCACGCAGGAGATCGCCGGTTCGATCCCGGTCGGGACCGCCATTTTTTTAAAAATATGGGTCAGTAGCTCAGTTGGTAGAGCATTAGATTGAAGCTCTAAGTGTCGGCGGTTCGATTCCGT
>NZ_JALIRS010000035.1 GCF_023337795.1 Lysinibacillus sp. BPa_S21
CAGGTCCAACGGGAGCAACGGGTGCCACAGGTCCAACAGGTCCAACAGGAGCAACAGGAGCTACTGGAGCCACAGGAGCAACAGGAGCAACAGGTCCAACAGGTCCAACGGGTCCAACGGGAGCAACGGGTGCCACAGGTCCAACAGGCCCAACAGGCCCAACAGGAGCAACTGGAGCTACTGGAGCAACGGGAGCAACTGGAGCAACGGGTGCCACAGGAGCAACGGGTGCCACAGGTCCAACAGGTCCAACAGGAGCAACGGGTGCTACTGGAGCAACAGGAGCAACAGGTCCAACTGGAGCAACAGGAGCAACAGGAGCCACAGGAGCAACAGGAGCAACAGGAGCAACAGGAGCAACAGGTCCAACAGGTCCAACAGGTCCAACGGGAGCAACGGGTGCCACAGGTCCAACAGGTCCAACAGGAGCAACGGGAGCTACTGGAGCCACAGGAGCAACAGGAGCAACGGGTCCAACGGGAGCAACGGGTGCCACAGGTCCAACAGGTCCAACAGGAGCAACTGGAGCTACTGGAGCAACGGGAGCAACAGGAGCAACGGGTGCCACTGGTGCCACAGGGGCAACAGGAGCAACGGGTCCAACAGGTCCAACAGGAGCAACAGGAGCAACAGGTGTCTCTTATACACATCTG
>NZ_JALIRS010000036.1 GCF_023337795.1 Lysinibacillus sp. BPa_S21
TACACCTAAAATACATTGAGGTGTTAGAAAATGACCAGATCTATTTCACTATTGTTGATTTCATTTTGTTTGTTTTTTTTCTTGACCATATATGCAACTGCAAACGATAAACCCAGTCCTTATGAAGAAATTTATCCTGAAATAGGTTACAAAACTGTGGAAACTGCATCGGAAGATTTTGAACAACATTTCAAACAAAAACTTAAGCTTCCGCTTAGGGTACCACCAATAAGCTTTACACATCATTTTGGTAGGTTTAATGATTTAGATGGCGATATTAATGACTCATTTGAAGTGACGTTTATAAATGATCAATTACCCGAAAATCATTATAAAATTAACGTTCGACCGATAAAGAATAATATTCCTTTAAGAGAGAAGTACGTGGTAAAAACCTTTGAATTAAAAAATGGAAGTGTAGCCACTTATATGACTATTTCAGGATTTAATGTACTTGTTTTCGAGAGAGATGATTGGCAGTATATGCTAAGTATTGATAAACGAGTATCAGATAAAGTTACTCCTGAAACCTTGATAGATATAGCCAATTCAATTGATTATTGATTCAAATTGGA
>NZ_JALIRS010000003.1 GCF_023337795.1 Lysinibacillus sp. BPa_S21
AGCGAAGCGACAGCAACAAATGTTTTATCTGTGCGAAAGCGAAGCGACAGCAACAAATGTTTTATCTGTGCGAAAGCAGAGCGACAGCAACAATTGACATAACAGTCTTTCGAAAACACAAAAAGCATTTGGAAGTATCCCAAATGCTTTTTGTCATGCAATATAAAATTTGATTTACATAAATTCTTTTACTAACTCATTAAAATCATTTTCGCTCATTTTAATATCGATATCCGTTAATGGTAGCTCTGAATAGCCTGGTACTTTTTCTTGATAAGAAGCTGTTTCAGTATCTTGATAAATAATACCTGTTACTAAACCTTCATGCTCCATTACTGTACGCATGGCCATACCGCGGTCAGAATTGTCATAGTCCTCGATATCAGCAAGCTTCGTTAAGTTTTCTTTGAACCAATCGTACGTGTTCACTTTGTTATACGTAACACATGGTGAGAATACGTTGATGAATGAGAAGCCTTTATGATTAATGCCTGCTTCAATTAAAGCTGTTAATTCTTTAATATCTGTTGAGAAACCTTGTGCCACAAATGTAGCTCCACTTGTTAAAGCGACTTCTAACGGTTTTAATGACGGTTCAATCGCACCACCTGGCGTAGATTTTGTAATAAATCCTGCAGCAGAACGCGGAGAAGTTTGCCCCTTAGTTAAACCATAGATTTGGTTATCCATAACAACGTATGTGATGTCAATATTACGACGGATAGCATGGATAGTATGACCCATACCAATTGCAAAACCATCGCCGTCACCACCAGAAGCGATAACGTTTAAGTCACGGTTAGCCATTTTTAAGCCTTGTGCAATTGGTAATGCACGACCATGAATACCATGGAAACCGTACGAATTAATGTAGCCTGAAATACGACCAGAACAGCCAATCCCAGAGATCACAGCTAGCTCGTTTGGTTCAATTCCAACGTTAGCCGCGGCGCGCTGAATCGCTGCTTGAACAGAGAAGTCCCCACATCCTGGGCACCAGTTTGGTTTCACTGTATTACGAAAATCCTTAAATGTTGCCATTAGCGAGTCAACTCCTTCACACGATTTTCTAATTCACCTGGCAAGAATGGTGTACCATTATATTTTGTAATCGTCTCGATTTTATCGTGACCACCAATATTCATCTTCATAATATTAGCTAATTGACCTGTATAGTTATTTTCCACTACGATTACTTTTTTCGCTTTTGCTACAAGCGGTGCCAATTCAGCAGATGGGAATGGGTGAATTAAACGAATATGTGCATGATTCACCTTCAACCCTTGAGCATTTAATCGTTCTTGTACTTCTTCAATAGCTCCACGTGTTGAGTTAAAGCCTACTAATAAAATGTCAGCTTCTTCGTGTGGCACATTTGAATAGACTGGATTTTCAAATTTCAAGGCCGCTAGCTTACGGAAACGTTTATCCATTTGTACTTGACGGTTACCAGTCGCTTCAGATGGTTTACCTGTTTCATCGTGCTCAACCCCTGTTACATGGTGAATACCGTTTAACGTACCAGGTAGCACACGTGGTGAAATACCGTCTTCCGTATTTTCATAACGTTTGAAGTATGCTTTATCAGCCGCTTCTTCAATGTCGTCTGTAACAATTTTACCGCGACGAATTTCAATTTTACTGTAATCGAATGGTTCCACAGATTGTTTACCAAGAGATAATTGCAAATCAGTCATTAAAATAACTGGTAATTGTAATTCCTCGGCAATGTTAAACGCTTGAATTGTGTCAAAGAATGCTTCTTCCATTGTAGAAGGAGCAATCACTACTTTTGGAATCTCACCATGCGTACCATATAACATGGCCATTAAATCTGATTGCTCTTGTTTTGTTGGTAATCCTGTTGATGGACCGCCACGTTGAGTATCAACAACAACTAGTGGCTGCTCTGTCATACCTGAAAGTCCAAGTGCTTCCATCATTAAAGAAAGACCAGGACCAGCAGAAGCTGTAAAGGAACGAACACCACCAAAGTTTGCCCCAATTGCCATTGTCGCTGCAGCAATTTCGTCTTCTGTTTGAATAACCGTACCACCGAATTTCGGTAATTTTTTAATAAGGTATTCCATAATCTCAGAAGCTGGTGTAATTGGGTAGGCTGCCATAAAGCGTGTCCCAGCTGCAAGCGCACCTAGAGCTATTGCATCGTTCCCAATCATAAACATACGGCGTTTACCATCTGCTGGTGCTAAAGCCCATTCACCTACGCGATCGCCTAAAAGCTCATTCATTAATTCATGACCACGTGCAATGGCCTCCATATTTTTCTGAACAACTTCTTCGCCTTTTTTGCCAAAAATATCATCTACAACATTTTGGAACACTTCGTCCTCTAAATTTAGCAAGGAAGCTGTTGCTCCGATCGCCACCATATTTTTCATCAACGAAGTGCCTAACTCTGCGGCTACCTCTGTAAAAGGTACTGCAAATAATGGCGCTTTTGAATCTTCTGGCTGCACTGGAGTAAATTTTGAATCCGCTAAAATAATGCCTGTTTCTGTTAGTTCTTTATAATTGACGTCGATTGTTTCTTGGTCGAACGCCACTAAAATATCTAAATCATCCGCAATTGAACGCACTTCTGTTGGACGAACTGTAATTTTATTATTCGTATGGCCACCTTTAATTCGAGAAGAGAAATGACGATAACCATATAGGAAATAACCTAAACGATTCATTGCCATTGAGAAAATTTCTCCTGTACTTTCAATCCCTTCACCCTGTTGCCCACCGACTTTCCATGAAAGCTGATGTAACATGTCAACAACTCCTTAGATCCAATGTGTATACTATTATTTTTCCTTCATAAGTTTAACACGAAGAAACAGACTACACTATTGTTATTCCCCGATTTAAACGAAAATCAGACCTTTGACTGAAAATCTTGTTCAAGAAGTTGTAATTTTAAAACAGCCAAGCAGCAATTTCACCTTAGTGTAATGGTTGCTGACGCTTTGCTTCCTCTACAAAAGCATCGGCTCAATAAAAAAATTCCAAAGAATCATCAGTCTTCACAACTTCTATACAACTAAAGCACCCGATCGCACAACTAACCAGAGTAAAAATATTTTTAACAAAAATTGATTATTAAAAACTAATAAGGCTCGATCAATTTTCGGTATTTTTCTCCGTGTATCCAAATAAAATTCTTCATCATTAATATTAGCTCTGTGTGGCGTCTACGGTTATGTAAGTATTGCTATAAAAAAGCATATTAATATTTTTTACATTCCACAATTCCCTAAATTCATTAATAGGGACTTTTCTATTGTAGCTATTGTTTTCATCATTACAATTCAACAGGTGCCTTAATGATTCTGCAAGGTAGAAATACTCCTTGTCATATCCTACGACAGGGACAAAATGTAAATTATTACGATTCTGATGCACTTTAATAAAAACAATTACGGGAGTTCCTTTACTAACTTCGTACTTTAATGTATTTATATTCCCTTTGTAGTAGTTTGTTTGAAATCCCTTTTCTCTTAACACCGTACGGATTCCCTTTGGATATACATTGCCCGCTCTTGTTTTACTAGGGAAATTAGGATATAACTCTTCACCATCTGCCACTATTCCAAAATGACGCAACACATATGCTGTTGAAAATGCTGCACATTCCCTTCTGTTTTGTATACCTATCCTATTATTTCGTTTAATTAGATAGTTAGCCGGATAATCTCTTTTTCGTAAAACAGGTTTAGGTAATGTCATTAAATATGCATTAATGATAGTTGAAATAATAATCCATAAAATAGCTGTTCTAACTATAAACATACTACTTTCCCCATTTCTTTGCGTCCATATCGAGACAATATTCTTTAGATGAATCATTAATTAATTAATCCGTTTTTTTCTCAATTTCCAATCTATTTTGTTCCAAAGCTACTTTTTCTCGTTCTAACTTGATTTGTTCAAGTTTTACATCATTTTTCTTTTTTATATCATATATAGCACAGCCAATAAGTGCGACAAACATAATAGCTATCAAAGAAAAGTAATCCATTAACACTCATCCCCCTTTTTGCTTTACTCAATTTAACACTCATTATACATATTTTAACTGTTTAATAGTAAAAATTCTCTCAAAATTGTAACTTTTCTGCTCCATTCCACAACCCTTCGGTTATGAGCCATTTAACATGTGAATATGTAAAGATGAACTACGCAATCTATTTAAACGAAAAAAATGCCTTGCAACTTATTATGTGCAAGGCATTTTACTTCATTACTTTTTTATCGAATACGTTTTTCCACAAGGAGCTTTAAAGCTGTACGTTCCTCACCAGCAATTAAAATATCGGCAAACGCCGGGGCGCAAATTAAATCTGTGCCACTTGGCGCTACAAATCCGCGTGCAATGGCTACTGCTTTCACGGCTTGGTTAAGTGCACCTGCCCCAACTGCCTGCATTTCTGCTTGCCCTTTTTCTCTGATTACCGCGACTAATGCACCTGCAACTGAATTTGGATTAGAGCGTGATGATACTTTTAATGAATCCACAATTATTCCTCCCCGTTTCGCGAATATTATTTACGCTCAACAACTCATGTCCCCCTTTTTTTTGGACCTTAAGTTATTGTCGATAGGTCATTTTATGCTCGGCAGGAAGAAAATAGACTATTTTCATTTCTTATATATCGAAACAATCTAAAAAGACTGAAAACTTATACCAAGAATTACTTTGTCAATGAAATAAATTAAGACTCCATGGCACTACCACGGATGATTTTCGTTCCAGGCTACTCGCTTTGTTGATGCTGTCGCTTCGCTTTCTTGCAGAGCAAGGCTTCCTGTGGGCCGCTTCCTCCGCTAAAAGAACGAAGGCTGAGTGCGTCACGTCCTATGACACCAACATCGTGTTGGCCTCAGGGTCTCGCCGAGTAGCCTTCGACTCCAATTTGTGCAATTAAGAATGAACGCTTCTTGCTCTTCGGAAGGTGGACGTCGATAAAAATTAAAAGTTAGGTGATAAAACGCGAAAGTTGGTCGATAAAATTCAGAAGTTGGTAGATAAAACGTGCAAGTTGGTAGATAAAATTTAAAAGTTGGGCGATAACTCCTGAAAAGGTCCCGCTCAAACTAAAAAAGTTGGATGTCATTTTGTTAAAACGTATGTCATGCGGATAAGTTGATTGAAGTGGAGGCCAGGCGACTCCTCGAGGCAATTTTTGAACAAAAAAAAACTATTGTGCATGTTTTCATACACAATAGTTTCTCGTTTTATGCTTGGAATGGATAATCTTCGTTTATATATACTCGTTCACAATGTAGGGCTTTTCCTGTTTTATCATCAATCTCTACAAAGAAGCCACTTAACACATCGCGTCCTTTTTTAGGCACTTCAAAACGAGATGGCATGTTTGTTTGGAATTTATAAATGACACTTTCCTTCGTCATCCCTAAGATTTCATCGTATGGACCTGTCATACCAACATCCGTAATATAGGCTGTTCCATTTGGATAAATACGTGCATCGGCTGTTTGCACATGTGTATGTGTACCAACGACTGCTGAAGCCTTTCCATCTAAGTGCCATCCAAGAGCAATTTTTTCACTTGTCGCTTCTGCATGGAAATCCACGAATACAAGTGGTGACGTTTTATGTGCTTCTTCGATTAATTTCTCAGCCATCGCAAATGGATCCTCATGAGGAGGTAAAAATACTCGACCGTGTAGATTAATTACAGATAATGTCACACCGTTTTTCGAAATTTGTACCATTCCTTTACCTGGTGCCTCATTTGAAAAGTTCGCCGGGCGTATTAAATACTCTGCATCATCAATAAAATCAAAAATATCTTTATTATCCCAAGTGTGATTACCCATCGTAATAACATCCACACCCATTTGTAACAAATCATTATAAATATTACGTGTAATGCCACGACCTGCCGCTGCGTTTTCACCATTGGCAATAACAACGTCTGTGTTATATTTTCTCTTTAAGCGTGGTAAATATTTTTCCACTGCATCGCGGCCAATCGAACCAACGATATCTCCAATAAATAGTACTTTCATTTGACAAGACCACTCTTTCTTTAATTAGCACCTTTTAGTTTACCATCTACTCCTAGTAAATCGCAAAATAAAACGCAAACTCATCCTGGATTTGCGACTAAGATAAATTATTAAATTTCAATTATCTGTATATTGATAATAATATTGGCTTTTCGGCATGCTATATTTATTTAACACAACACCAATAATGTTGGCTTTCGAAGCTTCTAAGAGTGTTTTCGCTTTTCTTACATCCTCTTTTTCTACAACACCCGCACCAACGATTAATAACGAACCATCGCATTTATTAGATAAAATTTGAGCATCGGCTACAGGTAATAGCGGGGGGGTATCGAAAATGATAAGATCAAATTGATGATTCACCGCTTCTAAAAAACTATCCATAGTAGAGGATAACAGTAATTCTGCTGGATTCGTCGGGGTTGGTCCACTTGTAATGATAAACAACCCTTCCACAGATGTGCCCTGTAATACTTCATCATACTGACATTTTCTTTCTAATAGTGATGATAACCCAAATATATTGATAATATTAAATATATTATGCAATGTCGGTTTACGCATATCAGCATCTACGAGCAATACCCGTTTTCCTTCTTGTGCAAAAACAACACCAAGATTGGCAGCATTTGTTGACTTTCCTTCACCTGGTATAGAAGACGTAACTAATATCGTTTTAAGACCTTGCTTTGGCATAGCAAACTTAATATTCGTACGAATGGTCTTAAATTGCTCAGAAATCATTGATTTTGCATCTAAAACTGTAATAAGTTGACGCGGTTTTGTTAATAGTTTCTGGTTCTTTTTCTTTTTGGAACGAAGCATTTCTATGTCCTCCTAGCTTTACGGGATTTATAATTTTTTTCGGTGGGAAAAGCACCAACCAACCCCATAACAGGCAATGCTAAATCTTCAATATCCGACTCAGTCTTTATTGTTGTATTTAAAAACTCCAACAATAGAGCAAACCCTACACTAATTACAAACCCAATTACGGTACCCAAGACTATATTGAGTAATTTATTTGGTTTCACAGGGCTAGAATCTTTACTTATTTTTGCCTCCGATAAAATATTTATATTATCAACACTCATTAGTTTCGGGATTTCTTCTTTAAATACAGTAGCAACTGTATTCGAGATGGTAACTGCTTTTTCTAAATCCGTATTTAAAACTTTAATATTAACCACTTTGGAGTTACTTTCGCTTGTTACGATTATTTGCTCAGCCAACATTTCTGTTGTAATGTTTAGCTCAAGCTTATCAATAACTTTGTTTAAAATAGCAGGACTCTTAATGATGACATTATACGTATTGATTAATTGTAAATCCGTCTCTAACTGTTGTGCCTGGGCATACGCTTCTTGACCATTCACTTTTTGATTCACTAAAAATTGCGTTTGTGCTTGATAGATAGGCGTAATTACAAAGAAACTTATAGCAGTTGTAATACCAATCGCAACAATAGTAAGACTTAGAATAAGGTATATTCGTTTACACAGTATTTTAAATATTTTTTTTAAGTCAATTACTTCTTCCACCTAAATTCCCTCCCTCGTCAAACCATTGTCGTTGATGTTTAACTTTCGTATTATTCGGCACTTTAGTTCGATTTACTTCGATTCTTCACCAAAACATATATTGGATCGTATATTACGCTTCTCTTCAGGGCTTTCAGCTTGTATGACTGACGGAAAAACATTGCTACTTTCCCCGCTGGAAGTTTTGCTCTGTAGCAAAAAGCGTAGCCGAACAGCTATACTCGCCACCCTCCGCTCATGTACTTTTTTGTGTTAAAAACAGATTTAGGTGTTGAACCATTCATTTCAAAAATTCATTTGTTGATGGAATTATTAAACGTTTGTAATAGTTCTAACGTCTTTTGTTTATACGCTTCTACACCTGGCTGATCGAACGGATTAACTCCTAGTAAACTTGCACTCATTGCACATGCCTTCATAAAGAAATAGATTAAATAACCTATGTGATAGGCATCCAGTTTTGGGAGCATCAATTGAATGACAGGTACACCACCCTCTGCATGAGCAAGTGCTGTTCCATTCATGGAAAGCCCATTAATTTCATTGAATGTTCGTTTCGATAGATAATTCAAACCATCCTCATCTCGCACATCATATGGCACCTTACAATCATTATCTATTTCCTTAAAATGCAGTAATGTTTCAAATAGGATCGGACTTCCTTCTTGAATAAACTGACCTATAGCATGTAAATCAGTCGAATAATTAACTGTCGCAGGAAATAGACCTTTTCGCTGTTTCCCTTCACTTTCACCAAACAACTGCATCCACCATTCATGGAATTTACATAATGCAGGTTCAAATGAAGCGAGCAACTCCACTTTATACCCTCGTTCAAACATCAAATGTCGGAACACTGCATATTGATAGGCTTCATTACGCTCTAGCGCTGTATCTTGCAATGTTAACGCAGCATCCCTAGCACCTGCCATAAGCATCCGAATATCAACACCTGCAACCGCTGCTGGTAATAGCCCTACCGGAGTTAACACCGAATAGCGACCACCTATATCGGCTGGAATGTTAAATTGTCTATAACCTGTGCGATCTGCTATCTGCTTCAGACGTCCGTTTTCGGCATCTGTCGTCACAATGATTCTGTCAACAGCCTCTTCCCCATAACGTTTTTCCATAAACTGTCGCAACACACGAAATGCGAGTGCTGGTTCCATCGTTTCCCCAGACTTCGAAATGACGTTCACATACACACTTTTATTCGCTAAATATTGAAGCAAACTATTAATATAGGAACCACTCATATTTTGTCCAACATACATCACTTCAATACCATCAGTAGAACAAGTAAAATAAGGTGACAACGCATCTTGGATGGCACGTGCCCCTAAAAATGATCCCCCCACACCAATAACAACAAGTACATCTGCATACGCATGAATTTCTCGCTTAGTATCTTCAATACGCTGCAATAAAGCGCGCTGATTTTCAAGAGGCACTTGTAACCAACCCGTTAACATCTCTCTACTCTCTGCTAAATGACGGTGAATCCACTCTACCTCCGCCTCATATATTGACCAATCTTGCTTCGTGATTTCAAAATTGAAAATGCTCATTTGAATAGTACGAATCGTCAAATCATCTCTTCCAATCCTATAATTTGGAATTCCTACTGGCGTAAATTATTTTAATTCGAAGTGACTCTCCCTAAGTTCCTAAGTTGCTCCACTTTATTTAACAGTAAATTGGTAACCGCTTCATGTAACTCATCACGATCCAACGCAAAATCAATAATTGTCTTAATAAAGCCAATATGCTCTCCAATATCATAGCGGTTTCCTTCTATTTCAAATGCAAATACACGCTGACAACTATTTAATGCTTCAATCGCATCTGTTAATTGAATTTCACCGCCCTTACCTTTTTTTTGTTCATCTAAAAAGGTGAAAATTTCAGGAGTTAAAATATACCTTCCTATGATGGCAAAATTTGATGGGGCATCTCTAAAAGCAGGCTTCTCGATAAATTCCCTTACTTCCATCAAACGGTTTTCTGTTGAAGCCGGGTCAATGATTCCATAACGATGAACATCAACATCTGGAACCTTTTGCACGCCTATAACGCTCGAATACGTTTGATCATATTGTTCGATTAATTGTTTCAGACACGGAATCTCATTTTTCACAATATCATCACCTAAAAGGACCGCAAAAGGCTCATTCCCAATAAACTTACGTGCACACCATATCGCATGACCAAGGCCAAGAGGTTCCTTCTGACGGATATAGTGAATATCTACTTTAGAGGAGGCCTTTACTTTCTCAAGCATATCGAACTTCTCTTTTTTTAGTAAATTTGCCTCGAGCTCAAACGCATTATCAAAATGATCCTCAATTGCTCTTTTATTTTTACCTGTAACAATAATGATATCCTCAATACCTGAAGCAACTGCCTCTTCAACGATAAATTGTATAGTCGGTTTATCGATAATCGGCAACATTTCTTTCGGCATTGCCTTTGTAGCTGGCAAAAAACGCGTGCCCAATCCTGCTGCAGGTATTATGGCTTTACGTATTTTTTTCATGCAATCTCCCTTCATGTAAGGCTGTCCTCCTCTACGGCATGTGTTTAATTATTCATTCGCGGGTTTATTTTACTTTTCAATATATTAATAACGGTTACTTTTTATTCAAATTTATAATTATCTTTTCCAACAAGATAGAAAGATAACACTTTTCACTTTACGTTCTCATTCCTACAGGCTGTTCAAGATGATGTCATACTAATAGGAATCCCCGCTAACCTTGTCCTGTTCTCATAGAAAAACACCTCCACGTTGATTTGATAAGGTACAATACCTGTTTTACAACGAAAGGTGTTTTTCTATGTCTCATTTTTTAAGTTAGCCTTTTCACCATTCTTAACTTGTCAATCTAGTTGAAACGTATTTTATCGAAATGTTAAGTAAGAAAATACACATCCGGTAAACAGCTTGAATTGGCGTCATGCCAAGGTGATTTTTATAAATTTTCCAGTTCCACGTTAAACCTTTGAATTTATTTCTGCTTATGGAACCTGGTGTAATTCGATAATAGGCAAGTACTTCCTTCATTCCGTAAGCCTTGATCTCATAATCTTTTAAAATATCTAGCCAAAGAGCATAATCTTCATGCTTAGTCTTCTTGAAAAGTGGTTTAGCAATTTTACGTGTATCTAATACAACTGTTAAACATCCAAAGTAATTAGCACGCAATAATTTTTTATAATTTACTGGTTTTTTACATATCTTAACGATTTTCCGTGTTCGTTTATTACTTTCTGTTATTTCTTGATATTGTGTATAGGAAAAAGCTACATCAAGTTCCAGCATGAAATCGAGTTGTTTGGATAATTTTTCAGGATGCCACAAATCATCACTATCAAGAAAAGCTAAAAATTGTCCTTTTGCCTTTTCAATTCCAGCATTTCTGGCATTCGAAACACCACCGTTTTGTGTCAAATTAATAATCTTTATTCGACTATCCTTATATCCTAGTAGTATTTGGTGACTATTGTCTGTTGACTTGTCATTAATAATTATCAATTCCCAATTTTTGTACGTTTGATTTAGAACAGATTCAATGGATTGGCCAACATACTTTTCCGCATTGTAAACAGGCATAATAATTGATACTAGAAAGTTATTTTTATGCAATATACCATCCTATTTCATAATATTTTTAAATGTATAAGCAAGAATTAAATTAAATTTTAATGTATAACAAACTGCATAGACCTTAACGAATAAAGGTATCAATATTTTTGTTCGATTACTCTGACAGTATGCTATTACTTCTTTATCTGTCTTCAATCTAGCCATGAATTGCATTATCTCTCTATTCTGCGTTTTATCAATAGCCGCTGTTATTTGTGAAATGCTTGCACCCGATTTGACATAGTTTTTTAGAGAACTATTAAACAAATGAAATACTAAGATAGCGTATATACTTGTCATATTCGAATCATTTCTTTTCAAATAATCAATGTACTTTTCTGCCAAATTTAAATACTGTTCTATAATTTCAGGTTTAGGTTGTTTCATGAGCGAACCATTTCGTTGCAAATAAAAATAAAAAGATGAATTGATACTTATTATTTTTTTTATATGCACTAAGTAATATAGATTAAATAGCTTATCTTCTGAGAATATCTCACTATTTGATTCAAATCGTATATGGTGTTCTTTAATAATCACATTTTTATACAATTTATTACAAACTTCATCCCCATGTTTGTAGTTAAAGAAGTATTCATAAAGGTATCCTTTTAATCCCAATTTTCCAATATCGATCTTCTCTTGCTTCATTTTCAAAAAATTCTTATCCATTTTATCGTCGTACACTTTCGTATAATCACATACTACTAATTGTGCTTCGTGCTGTTCCATTTCATGTACCATGGATTCAATCATATTCAACTCTATCCAATCATCGGCGTCCACGAATAGTATATATGCTCCACTGGCCTTATCTAATGCAGCATTTCTAGCAGAAGACAGCCCACCGTTCTGCTTATGAATTACTTGAATCCGTGAATCTTGGACAGCTAATTCATCCACCATCTTTCCACATTTATCTGTAGAACCATCATTGACTAAAAAAATTTCTAGATTTGTATACGTTTGATTTTGAACTGATTGTACACATTTTTGTAAGTATTGCTCAACATTATAAATTGGAATAATGACACTGACTAACTTCATAGTTTCCCCCAATTTAAATTTTATAATTTTCACTCTAACTTTATCTGTTCACGGTACAGATATTCTTTTTCTGTCATACTGTATCGCCAAATAAGCGCTAGAAATAAAAATAAATATTCACTCGCAATTAGCGAAAGGAACATTAATGAAATTGAAATTGAAACATACGTCCCTAGAAGAAAAGCCTTTGATTTATCCATCCATACAATTGACATTATTCTAAAAAATAATAGCGCCCAAAATATAAAGAATAATACGGATCCAATTACACCCGACTCAACTAATATTTCTAAAAAAGTATTGTGCATATAAATTCCTTGACCAAAAAATTCTGCACTATAATCCCTAAAATTATATATACCAATACCTTGTACAGGGTTGTTTAAAAAGAGCGACAAACCATTGTTCCAGATTTCAATTCTGCCACTACCACCATCCTTACTAACAGATTCCATTCTTTTTATCAACATCTGGTAGATATCGATATGCATCACTTTTAATACGATAAAGTAACTTATCCATGTCATTATAGGTACGATAAAAAAAATTCTTATTTTTGTTTTCACATTAAAAAAAGCGATAGTAATAACAATCCCTACTAAGGTTGCTAATAACCCTCCCCTTGAAAAAGTTAGTATCGTTGTTATTAAGGCTAAAACAAATCCAATCTTTCCTTTTTTGTCTTTCATATTTGCTAGAAAAAAGAACAAGAAGAACGAGTTGGATACAACAAATATATTAGGGTCTGATAATATTCCGATTAATCGAGGCATACTTCTATCTAGCATTAAGCCATAAACTCTAATGCCATTCCCATAAAAATTATACTTATTTGAGATTAAACCAAAGAGATAAAACAATAATGAAATTACGTTATATAATATTCCTACTGTCCCAATTATTCGCTCAAATTCTTTTAATGTAATAGTAGAAAATAGAAATTTAAATATAAAGTAAGAAAAAAGACCAATGAATATAGCAATAGTCAAACGAAGACTTGCCATCGGATATGTAGAAAATACTCCAGTAAGACAGTAGAAAACATAGAAGAAAATCATAAAAGTTTCATGACTTTGAGGCTTATGAAAAACAAATTTACTAAGGGTAAGCATAAAAATTATTACCATCAATATCATATGTGGTTTTAACGCAAAACCAATGTTTACATTCAGGTTACCTAAAAAAACACTAAATACTAAAATAAATATTAGAAGATAATTATTGGATATTCCTTTTTTTTCGTAAATAATTTTTCTCACCCCTTACTACCTACTAACTCAAATGATATGCATGTCAATTGATAACCATTTGAATAGAGAACTTGGCGAATGACTGCATTGCGATAAGCTTCGTTTGTACAAACCATTGTGCTATTTACTACTTATATGAAGGTGAATTTCTCTTTATACATGGTGAGAATGTTATTCAAAAGAGAAAGTAAAAATTGACTACTTGGTGAAAAATATAAAAGTGCTAAACTTTTACACCTGATTTTAGGTAAAATTCAGCACTTTTAATAACGAGGAATATTTTAGTCAATCACATAAATTAAGTTTTAATCTGTTCAATATCTTTGATTGTTAGTCTATATCCAAGCATCATCAATAATTTCCACTATGCATTTTAGCTGAAGTATTTTCTGCGGATTTCGACATATTCACCGACTAGGCTACTCGCAGCCAAGTGTAATAGTGATTTAATGGAATATTGCGGAAAAACACGCTCCAAAACGCCTTTTCATCATTTGCTCCCGATGATTTGTCCACTTTACTAACTCTTTTACAAAATGACGACCTTTTTCGTCTGCGTTTTTCTAACTTCTATCATCCTAAATATTGCTTTTCAAAATACTGTTGATATTGTCCACTTATAATTTGATCCCACCATGTGTTGTTTTCAACATACCATTGAATCGTTTGAGCAATGCCAGTTTCAAATGTGTATATGGGCTTCCAACCTAATTTCTCTATTTTAGTAGGGTCAATGGCATAGCGTTTATCATGAGCTAAACGATCTGTTACATACTTTATCAGTTTTTCCGATTTCCCTAATGTCTTGATAATCGTTTGAACAACTTCTAAATTGGTGCGTTCATTATGCCCACCAATATTATATATCTCTCCATTGACACCTTCATGTAACACCAAATCAATGGCCGTACAATGATCAAAAACATGTAACCAATCTCGTATGTTTTGTCCATTACCATATATAGGAATCACTTCATCCTTTAACACACGAGAAATAGTTAAAGGAATTAATTTTTCTGGAAACTGATATGGTCCATAGTTATTCGAACAACGCGTAATATTCATTGGTAATCCATATGTTTTATAATAAGCACGAACTAAACAATCAGAAGAAGCTTTACTTGCACTATATGGGCTATTTGGCAGTAATGATGTCTCCTCTGTAAAAAAAGTAGATGGTTCAAAATCCAATTCCCCATAAACTTCATCCGTAGATACATGGACGAATTTTGTAATGCCTACTTGTTTTGCTGCTTCTAATAATACTTGTGTCCCTAATACATTTGTTCGAACAAATACCGATGGATCTGTAATTGAGCGGTCTACATGACTTTCTGCTGCAAAATGAACTACATAATCGAATTGTTCCTTCTTAAAAAAAGCCATCACTAACTCACGATCTACAATATCCCCTTTTACAAATGTATAGTTATCATTTGTTTCGAAAGCCCGATGTTTACCTAGATCACCTGCATACGTCAATAAATCTAAATTATAAATTTCATAGGCAGGATACTTACTAATTAAATATTGAATAAAATTACCACCTATAAATCCTGCACCACCTGTAACTAATATTTTTTTTACCACAATTCCTACCTCTTTCAATGTATTGTTATAAGTGAATGATCCAAGGCATTTGGTATTTCCAGCAAATACTTACCATATTCTGTTTTCATAAGTGGTTGAGCAAGCTCTAACAATTGCTTACTTGTAATATACCCGCTTCTAAAAGCAATTTCTTCAATGCATGCGATATAAAGCCCCTGCCTCTTTTGAATAGCCTCAACAAAATTAGAAGCTTCAAGTAAAGACTCATGTGTTCCTGTATCAAGCCAAGCTAAGCCACGCCCCGCAATTTTGACCTTTAATTCGCCCATTCGTAAATATTCTTCAAGAATAGAGGTGATTTCTACTTCCCCGCGCACTGATGGCATTACATTTTTGGCAATCTCAACGACTTTATGATCAAAAAAGTATAAGCCTGGCACTGCGTAAGAAGATTTGGGTTTTTCCGGCTTTTCTTCAATTGAGATGGCATTCATCTGCCCGTCAATCTCTATTACTCCATATGCTCGCGGATCATTAACATAACAGCCAAAAATAATACTCCCAGTAGATAAGGTTGCAGCATCTTTTAGTCGACTACTCAAATCGGAGCCGTAAAAAATATTATCCCCTAATATTAATACGACAGGGGAATTATCAATAAATTTTTCTCCAATAATAAAGGCTTCGGCAAGACCGTTGGGATATTCTTGAACAGCATATTCGAAATGCATCCCTAAATGACGTCCATCACCTAATAGCTCTTTAAATCCTTCAAGATCTCGAGGTGTAGATATTATTAAAATCTCTCTAATACCCGCAAGCATTAAGACCGAAAGTGGGTAATAAATCATCGGTTTATCATATACGGGTAACATTTGCTTTGAAATCGATTTTGTTAACGGATAAAGTCGAGTCCCTGAACCCCCAGCTAAAATAATACCTTTCACCAAATTTCGCCTCTTTCTTTTTTATTGCTCAATATCGTTATTTTTCGTTTTTATCATCTAACTAATTCATGAATATCTAACATTTCTTTAATTTTACTAATATCGTTAAACATCATGACGTCAACTATTGAAAGGCCAGGCATAAAATCATTTGAGTATTGTTTGTATGGTGTTAGTATTGGTTGAATAAATTGAATTTCCAAATCATTGTCTATATATTTTTGCTGATTGTAAAAATCCTTGCCACCAATCGCATTAATATAGGTAGTCGCATTTAATGCCCTAGATACTTTAATTCCCCATTCATCTGCTGCGTTAGCCTCTTTAATAGTAGGGAATTTTTGCGACAGAATAGTAATACTCGTTTCTATACCTAATAATGCGCAAGTCTTTCTTAGAATTAAAGTAATGAATTGACTTAAATTGCTGTTACTATTTGTTAAACAATCCGTTACGAATTCCATAACATTCATAAAATACGGCGCGTTTTTATAAAATATTAATTGATTAAGAATCTTTTCTTGCCAATTTATATTACTATTTATGATAATGTCTTTAATTTTAGTTTCTCTAGGAGCTTTACATACTGGAACATTAAAATATATACTTTTTCCATGCTCACTCAAGAGTCGGTTCCTATTTATCCAACTTCTTCTCGTATATTGAGCATTATCAAAAATGACAAATTCATCTACTGAGTGTATCAGTTGGAAATATCCTAGATACGGAAAAAAATAAGGTTGCATTAAGGCTATCTTCATTCTAAGTGTCCCTTCTTACGTTAATAAAACTACTAATAGGTATCTTGATAATCCTTGAATACTAATTTTATAAAGATCAAATTTTGGAAATTCGAGGAACGAAGTAAAGACTTTGTTCACTTCCATTCCAATGAGATAATTAATTAAATTAAAAAATCCTGCTTCTATATAACCTATGACTTGCAAACTTTTGTTTTATAGATAACTTGTACACTATTCTTTCAAAAGTATACAAATTTTATCTACATCTTCTAGCATGAGATCGCCATACAATGGTAATGTTAAAACTCTCTCTGCAATATATTTTGCCACAGGTGTATCTTCAGCATTGAACTTATCTTTGAAGCATTCAAAGCTATACGTTAAAGGATAAAAATACTTTCGGGAATAAATATTATGTTTCATTAATTTCTCATACACTTCATCCCGCGAAAGTTGGAATCCATCAAACACTACAGGAAGGTATGCATAATTACTCGACACATCTTTTGGTGGGGACAGTAATTTAATACCTTTGATATCACAGAGATGTTCAACATATCTCTCAAATACTTTCTTTCGCTTCCCTATTTCCACATCTATATTTCGGAGATTACACAAACCCATAGCTGCCTGAAATTCATTCATCTTAGCATTACCACCTGTATACTCAATTGTTTCAGGTCCAGTAATACCAAAATTTTTATAAATATTTAATAAGTCTTTTATGTTAGAATCTTTAATGGTTAACGCTCCACCCTCAATAGTGTGAAAAACTTTAGTTGCATGGAAACTAAACATGGAAGCATCACCAAAGTTTGCAACACTTTCACCACCTACTTTTACCCCAAAGGCATGAGCAGCATCATATATGACCTTTAGATTATATTTCCTTGCTATACTTTCAATCTCTTTTATATTACATATATTTCCGTACACATGAACGGCTATAATAGCGGAAGTTTTATCCGTTATTAACCTTTCAATATTATCTGTTTCTATGGTGTAATCTTTAAGATTAATGTCCGCAAAAACTGGTGTTAAACCTTTTCGTACGATTGCATGCGTTGTCGATGCAAATGTAAAAGGTGTGGTGATGACTTCGCCAGTTAATTGAAAAGCTTCAATCGCGTATTCTAATGCTAGGTGCCCGTTAGAAAATAGCGTAATATTTTTTGTGTTCAAATATCGTTTCAATTCAGTTTCTAAAGCATTATGCTTTACACCCATATTGGTCAACCAGCGGCTATCCCAAAGATCTCTAATTTCTTCAGAGAACTCTATAAAACTTGGCATTGATGTCTGTGTTACTTGAATAGGCTTCATATATTCACCTTCTTGACGCTATTTATTTTCACAAATGAATGCTCAACATTTACCTTCACGAAGTTTGTGATATGTTCCATTTTCTCTAACATGTCATTTTCTGAAGGAAATTGTAGTATCATAGTGCCCAATTTTTCATTAGATCCTGAAAATGCTTTAATGTGTCTTTTTGATTTAACTAGCAATTCATATTCAACAATGCCATTTGCTATTTCATCATGCATTTCCACATTTATAAATACTCCGCTAGTTTCACTGTTCAATACATACACCGACCAATATCCTTGTGGTTCAACCATAGTCAAATCATTACAATCCTCACCTAAAGCCGCCTTAATTGTATATTCGATCATATCTACACCAGTTGCATATTTTGTTACTTGTGGAATCCAATCGCCACCATTTCTGGCAGCTATCTCAATAAGATAAATATTTTCTTGTTCGTCCACTCGAATATCAAAATTATAGGCACCTGATTTCATATTGAGTAAAGTCAACGCTCTTTGAATCTCTTTATGAATTTTTTGTTGAATATGCTCAGACATTGTGCATGGCCAGCTTGAACCAACTGGGACAAATGGATTTGGTGATGCTAATGTAGGAAAGTGCTCATTCGTAAAACTACGAAAAACAAGCTTTCCATTTACAGAAAAACCATCCCCCCCAACATGGTAACCATGCTTTTCTATATACTCTTCCACAATAAAACGTTTCACTTTCGAAAAACTTAAAGCGTACTCTATTTTTTCCTGCAAAATGTCAATGGAATCTATTTTTGAGACTCCTCTACTGCCTGAAGAATCAACAGGTTTTATCATTACAGGCATGTTAAAATTATGAAAATCAGCTTTAGCTTCTTCCACTGCTCGATAGCCCTTTGCTTTTGGAACATTAAAATTATTATTCTTCTGAAACTCCCGAAACAAATCCTTATTTGACAATATCTCTACAGATTCATAAGGATGTGACGGTAATCCTAGCCTTTCAGCAACATAAGCCGCAGTAGGTGCTGCAGGATCAGACGCATAACTAACTATGCCATCAATGTTTAACCATTTTGCTAATGATAAGACACCTTCCTTATCAGTAGTGCTGACATTATAGTAATCATGCGCATATTGATGCCCTGGATTTTCTTTTATATAATCACAAGTAATAACATAGTGGCCCATTTCTCTTGCTTTTTTTATTGCTGGAATTTGAGAATGTGCACCACCAAGCATTAATAATTTTTTCATTCTGTGGCCTCCTCATTTACAATAATTTTAGTAGTTGTATTCCTTCTAAACAGACCTTTTATAATCGATAGTAAATAAGTAAAGGCATCAAAATTAAATACTTTTGCTAACCCTACATATAAAACGATCCCTACAATTATTTGAATAATGAGCGTCACACTGTCAGTCAACCCAATCAAGTGGATTGGAAAAACAATAGCCCCCATCACTAAAGATGTTAGCAAGGATGGTTTTATATCTCTCCACTGTTCTTGAATGCTATAGTTTAATAATAGTAAATTTGGATATGCGTTTATAAAAGCCGATAAAATTCCAACTCCGAGCACTCCTAAAGCCATCATTTGAACACCGAATGGAATACTGACAGCTAAAATAATCAATCCTAATATAGTTTTCACAATTTCTAGTTTTAAAAAAATATCACTACGACCTAAAGCGTTAATTGCTTGTAAATTTGCAGTATGTATAGGCCATAATGCATAACTAACACAAAAAATTTGTAAGAATGGTACGGAAGGTAGCCATTTTTCTGTTAACACAATTTTAACTAAAGGCTCTGCAATAGCGGCCAGTCCGAACATCATCGGAAAAATTACAAACGAGCTCATAACGATGGAACGACGTACCATAACCTTTACTCTTTCTGCATTATCTTGATGGAAGGATAAGGTAGGAAGCATTACAGATTGTATGGAACCATTAATATTGTTAATAATTACGCTAGGAAATTGCTCACCCCGATTATAAAAACCCAATATTGCAGGGCTAAACATTTTACCAATTAACAGATTTCGAATATTCGAGCTAAGGGTATCAATTAATGATGAAGCCAATAACTTCCAACCAAATGTAAATAGGATCCTAATTCTTTCTATCGAAAAGAGAAATCTCGGTCGCCAATTTACCGTAAACCATAAAATGATCGTTACTATTAGTTGGTTTGTAATTTGTTGTCCAACTAAAGCCCAAACACTATATCCTGCATAGGCCATAGTTATACCAACAACACCAGATATAATGACGGCTCCCAAACTGCTATAGAACAGTTTTTTAAACTGCATATTTCGTGCAATAACTGCATGTTGAATTGAATTAAACGCACCGAAAAACAATGTAAAGGAAAGAATTCTTAAGACAGATACTAGTTGAGGTTCTGCAAAAAATGAGGCTATGAAAGGGGCTGTAAAAAAGAGGATGATATACAGGTTAGTTGCAACAAATAAGTTTAAATAAAATACAGAGGAATAATCCACCTCATCTACATTTTTTCTCTGAATCAATGCTGTGTTAAATCCACTTTGCACTATCACACCAGCTAATGTTATGAAAATTGCTACTAAAACAAGTAACCCAAAGTCCTCTGGAAGAAGTAAACGAGCTAATATAATCATCACGATAAATTGAATTCCCTGTGTCCCTCCACGTTCTAATAGCTTCCATAATAGAGAGGAAAGTACTTTAGATTTTGTTATATCATCGTCCAATTTATGATCCTCCTTCTAACAAATCTAAGAAACTTTGAGATACTTGGACTATATTGATCTATAAATAGTATTGATTTTTTCTTAAATCCTAAATTTAAATATAGCTCTCTATATTCTCCCGTCTTTGCTTCTTTAAATTTTCCCTGCTCAAGTAAAAGAAACAACTGGGTACTTTTCTTTTTCCTATCGATAACATCTCCATATTTATAGTTCGTATATAGGTTTATTTCATCCAACATATCTTCTATTTCACGAAAATGCTGCTTTTTTGTTTCTATATCAGAAAAGGTTCTACCTGTCCAAGAAGTACTATCCCCTACTCGATACGAAGACATCAACTCATCCATATAGTACACCGTACCTAGCAATGATAAATAAATAACTAAAGGGTAATCGCCAACAGGGGCATTTACAAGAAAATCTGGTCTCTCTTTTCTAAACTTTAGAGGATAAAACATAGAATTTGTTAGAAAAAGGCCTCCTCCTCCTTCGATGACTTCTTCAACTGAGAATTCCTTATTTCCTTTATTCGGACGGTTATATAATTCAAATTTCTTATCAGAAGCATTTACTACATTTCCTCCATGAACACATAGGCTACATTCAGGATGCTTCTCCATATAATCGAATTGTTTTTGCAATTTATAAGGGTCTAACCAATAATCATCCCCCTCACAAATTGCAATATATTTCCCCTTTGCTCGGATCATGTTAAGATGATCTACTGAAACACCTTTGGAATACTGATTTTCTGTTTGATAGATAGGCTTTATCAAATTAGGATATTTCTTTTCATACTCTCTAATAATGTCTGCAGTTCTATCTGTCGAGGCATCATCATGTATTAATATTTCAAATTTGAAATTTGTTTTTTGCTTTAAAAAACTATCAATCGCATCCGCTATATATTGTTCGTGATTATACGCGAGACAGTGAATACTGACCAAGATCTTTCCCACCTGATTTTCTCCCCCTGATTGTAGAACTAACTGTTTTTTTCTCAATCAATAAATTTAATCAATTCCGCTTTATAGCGATTAATTGTTACTAAAACCAAAACAGGAAGGTATATTTGATTTTTATCCTAATATACGAAGTTAGTTTATACTTTATTCCACCAGCGTCGCATTAAAATAATTCAACGCGTTTCTGGAAACGAATTTTCTGCAATATTATCTAGACATAAAAAAATCCTTTATAATGGTTGGGTGGTAGTAAATCATCCAAATCCAAAATAAAGGACATAAGCATGGATAAGTTTACACAAAAACATCTGCTCCCTCTCTGTTAATTCTAAACACCTATTATTTCGTTTGGTGCTTTAAACATAATCCTTTCATATTTCATCATTAAAATACCATCACTGTAGTTGCCTATTTTCTTCACATTCGTTTTACCATTTATATTGTTTACTAATAATTCAAGGAAGTTTACACCGCACCCGTAAGCACATATATAGTTCGCACCAAACCTAGGATTAATTTCCCCTATATAATATTCTCCATTAACCTTGAACACATCTACATCAATAGGACCAGTAATATTGAGTTTATTAGATAAATCTTCAATAAAGTCAAATAACTTCTGATCCTTATAAGAAATGACTTTATCAGCGCCACCTATAGTCATTGAGAGTTTTTCCTTTGCAAATATCGATACCATTTTTTGTGAATAAATATCAATATATGCATCTATATCATACTCAGTACCATTTAAAAACTCCTGTATTATATTTTTATGTCCATTATGAAAACTCTTTTCTAGTTCTTTCATATTAGTACATTTAATAACTCCTCTACTACCATCAGCACTATTTGGTTTGACTATTACAGGGAATGATATTTTATTTTTACTATAATCATCTTCAAACGTTTCTAAATCATTGTATGACTTTGCACAACGAATCCCATTTGTTGTCAAAAATTCATACGTTAAATACTTGTTATCGCAAATCTCTGCAGCACTTAGATTAGGTAAGATTGGGATAACCCCAATTTCTTTAAATTTATCAATATTTTTAGAAAGAACCATTATATCTTTATCTAACATGGTTAGAATTGCTTTAACATCATTCTCTTTACAAATTTCCAAAAGTTCTTCAACATAATTATCATCTTCTAGTGATGGTACTATATATGAATTTTCCACTGAATATAAGGCTGGTAGTATATTTGAATTTCCTGTAGCTATTATCCCCATGTTAAATTTCGCAAATTCACGATTAAATACTTCTAACATTTCTACTCTTCTTCCTGGACAGCTAATAAGAATATTCATCCGCCATTTCTCCTTTTAAGTTCATCTTGGCCTATAAAAAAGGCATTTTATTATCTTTGGATCTATATATTCTTTTGTTAAAAGTACAGATTTATAGTAAAAAAAATATTTTTGAATCAAGCCAAAAACTAATACCCGTTGCTGGGATGATTGCTTTTTTGACTTTCTTCATCGTTAATTACTTGTTTGTTATAAAGCTTATCTGTAATTGTTTTAACTTTTGTTGTGCTTGTTCCTTCGTTCTAGCTACTGTACCAAAGTAAAACTTACATTTTGGCTCTGTTCCGGAAGGGCGAATCGCTATCCATGATTGATCTTCTAATATAAACTTTAAGACATTTTCTTTAGGTAATCTAATTGAAGAAATCAAGCCACCTTGATGAATGGCTTGTTGCGTTAAGTAATCTTCTATTACCATTACTTTTTGACCTGCAATGTCAAATATTCTATTTTCCCTAAAGTTTTGTAGTAAAGCTTGCATTTCCTTTTGACCAGAAATGCCTTCAAATATTTGTGACTGTAATGCTTCTTGATAATAGCCATATTTATTAAATAAACTGTCCAAAACATTTAGTAACGTTTGTTGTTTTGTTGCATAATAGGCTGCCATCTCTGCTACTACCAACGCAACTTGAACAGCATCTTTATCACGTACAAAGCTTTGAACCAAGTAGCCATAACTTTCTTCATAGCCGAATAGGAATATTTTTTCCTCCGATTTATCATACTCAGCAATCTTTTCTGCAATATATTTAAAACCTGTCAATGTGTTCACAGTTTCAACTCCGTATTGTTGAGCAATTACTGCACCAAGTTCAGAGGTAACAATTGTTTTAAGTAATACGCCGTTTTCAGGTAGCGCATTTTTTTCTTTTTTCGCCTCAAGCAAATACTGTAAGATTAGTGCACCTAGCTGATTTCCTGTTAATAATTGATAACCTTGCTTTGTTATCACTGCCACACCTAATCGATCGGCATCTGGGTCGGTTGCTAATAGTATTTGTGCATCTGTCTCGTTACCTTTTTGTATTGCATACATAAAGGCTGCTGCTTCCTCTGGGTTTGGATAAGAAACCGTTGGAAAATCTCCATCTTGCACGGCTTGCTGTTCTACAATATGGACATTTGTAAAACCAAATGCTTGTAAACCTTGTTGTACCGGTATTAGCCCTGCACCATGTAAAGGTGAGTAAACAATTGGTATAGAGAAGTCGATATTTGTACGTTGTTTTAAAGCGAGTAATTTTTCTTGATAGGCTTGGTCAATATTAAGTAACACCCATTCTACAGTTCGATGCTGTTCTAATATGTGCCATGGTGTTGTTGGAATGTCAAAAATATTTTGGATATCATCGAATTTTTCAACGATAGTTTGAATGGCAGATGGCGTCAGTTGTGCCCCGTCCTCCCCATAAACTTTAAAACCATTATATTGTTTTGGATTGTGACTAGCAGTAATGACAACTCCTGCAAAAGCGTTTAAATACCTTACTGCAAAAGATAATTCAGGTGTTGGGCGCGCATCGCGAAATACGAATACTTTCACCCCTAATGCCCCCAGCACTTGAGCTGTTTCAATAGCAAAATCCTTTGAGAAATGCCGTGTATCATAAGCAATAACAACACCACGCCGTTTGGCTACTTCCCCATTTTCTGTGATATACTGCGCTAGCCCGTATGCAGCTCTGCGAATTGTGTAGATATTCATCCGATTTGTACCTGCACCTAACACACCACGCATACCTGCTGTACCAAATTGTAGGTATTGATAAAATCGATCTTCAATTTGTGTTGCATCATTTACAATGGCTAGTAATTCTTTTTTTAAATGGGAAGGAACAGTTTCCTTTATCCATTGCCTGTAATGATCTTCTACTTTCCTCAATATGACACCTTCTGTTCATTTAATAATTCCAATGGCATGTAAATCTGTAGAGACGTTTATATTCCTAGGCCCAAGTTGTATCGGGCTACATAATACTTTATATACCATCCACGATATCAATAATGACATTAAAGCTTTCCGTATTTTTTACTTACATATCTCTTAATATAAGTTCACTTCTTCTGTTAATGCTTAAAAATCTTCCACCATTTCCTCACTTCGATTTTACAAGGTTCTTGTATAATAAAAGGCTGGTTTTCAATTATTCTTGCATTGTTTTCGAGTAATATATCGATGGAATCTAACTCTTTTTTCTTTTCTAAATAACAAAGCCCAGCATCAAAAAAAAATGGTCGAGATGATTGATTGTGAACATCCGATCCATACGTATGAACTAAATTAGCCCTTACTAGTTCAAGGGAGCGCTTTTGTATTGTACGACCAAAATAACCAGCTAAGCTGCCAGCAGTTATTTGTGCTTTTGCTCCTTCACAAATTAATCGTTCTAAATTAACAGGCCTTTCAACAATGGCTTTATTTCGTTCTGGATGCGCAATTATTGGGGTAATTCCTTCAGACAGTAATGCACGAATAATACTTATTGTATAAGCAGGTACAGTATAGGATGGTAATTCTAAAAGCATATAATTTGAGCATGCTAATGTGTGGATTTGATTTGTTTTATAGAGTGGAATGATTTTTTCTGATAATCGTACTTCATGTCCGGTAAAAAGGGTTAGAGGAATACTTTTTTTTGTGAGTTCAGATTGTAATAAGTGAATTTGATTTTTCACTGCGTTATAATTTGCATGATATAGTGGGTGATAGCAATGGGGAGTGGCTATTATTTCTTTAATTCCTTCTTTAACTGCTTGTTCAAACAATCGCATAGTATCTGCCATCGTTTTTGGTCCATCATCTACATTCCATAAGATATGACTATGCATATCAACCATTAACATCCTCCTCTCTAATTAGAAAAGGTCCAATACTTTTATTATGCTCAGTCTATAAATATTATGAGTACTATTAAGGAAGTGGTTATTGGATAACTAAAGAGCAAATAAAAAGGCAACTCTTTGTTCGAAACCGAACAAGAAGTTACCTATTTTTTCGTGTTTAATTTTAATTGCTAAAGTTTTCAGTATCCTCATTAAATAAGAAAAACATTTCGAGCCCGCAATCCGCGACAAGGTTTCCTGTGATTATCTGGTGCAAATATCCACCTATTATATCGACTCGAAAATTCTATTCTTCTTTTGAAATAAAATCTTTAATGATTTTATTTCGCATATTCCACGGCACGTGTTTCACGAATAACCGTTACTTTAATATGACCTGGATAATCGAGTTCTTCTTCGATACGCTTACGGATATCTCTCGCTAAGCGATGTGAAGCTAAGTCATCAATTTTTTCAGGTTGTACAATTATACGGATTTCACGACCAGCCTGAATCGCAAAGGATTTTTCTACACCATCATAGCTTTCGGAAATTTCCTCTAACTTTTCAAGTCTACGGATATAGTTTTCAAGCGTCTCACTTCGAGCACCTGGACGAGCTGCTGATAACGCATCAGCTGCAGCAACTAATACGGCAATAACAGATGTTGCTTCTGTATCACCATGGTGAGAAGCAATACTGTTAATAACGACCGGATGTTCTTTGTATTTTGTTGCTAATTCCACACCGATTTCGACATGGCTACCTTCAACTTCATGGTCAATTGCCTTACCAATATCATGTAATAAGCCTGCACGGCGAGCTAATGCTACATCTTCACCGAGTTCAGCAGCGAGCAAGCCTGCTAAATATGCAACCTCAATTGAATGTTTTAGGACGTTTTGTCCATAACTTGTACGGTATTTCATGCGGCCTAATATCTTCATTAAATCTGGATGTAAGTTATGAATGCCTATTTCAAATGTTGTTTGCTCACCAGTTTCGCGGATTTGTTCATCCACCTCACGGCGAGATTTTTCCACCATTTCCTCAATTCGAGCAGGGTGGATTCGGCCATCCTGTACAAGTTTTTCAAGTGCAAGTCGAGCCGTTTCACGACGAATTGGATCAAAGCCTGATAAAATAACCGCCTCTGGAGTATCATCAATAATTAAATCTATACCTGTTAGCGTTTCCAAAGTTCGGATGTTACGACCTTCACGACCAATAATACGACCTTTCATTTCATCATTAGGCAAGTTCACGACAGATACTGTTGTTTCTGCAACGTGATCCGCTGCAAAACGTTGCAATGCCAATGATAAAATTTCACGTGCTTTTTTATCTGATTCTTCTTTCGCACGTGTCTCAGCTTCCTTCGTCATCACAGCAATATCAGTTGCTAGCTCTTTTTCTACTTCTCCTAAGATAATAGCTTTCGCTTCATCTCTAGTTAAAGCGGAAATTCGTTCTAACTCCGTTTTTTGCGAGGCAACGAGCTCGTCCACTTTGCTTTCCATCTGTTCAATATGCTGTTGTTTTTCGCTTAGAGCTTGTTCTTTACGCTCAAAGCTTGCTTCTCTCTTATTTAGAGCATCATCTTTGCGATCAAGATTCTCTTCTCTTTGCAATAAACGGTTCTCTTGTTTCTGAAGTTCTGAACGACGTTCACGAATGTCATTTTCTGCTTCAGTACGAAATTTGTGAGTTTCATCTTTGGCTTCAAGTAGTGCTTCTTTCTTCAATGCCTCCGCTTCTCGTTTTCCTTCTTCAACGATTGTTTCAGCGACATGTTTAGCACCAGTGATTTTTGAGTCATTCACTTTTTTCATGTAGATATAGCTAACAGCGGCACCAACGATGAGTCCAAGCAAAGCGGAGATGATAGTAATTCCATCCATATGAACACCTCCTCTTGCTATTTGGGTATTACAGTTTCAGTCGGCGCATACATCAATTTCGACTTGGTATGATGCGAAGATCTAATGTAAAATCTTATTATTCATTTCTTTCAAAATCCTTGACATCTGCCAGAGTCTTCATCTTCGTTTTAATAGGTCTTCAACGCCCTCTAAAATGAAGTCAGAATGTACTGCCTATTTAAAGTCATAATTCAGAAATTATACATATTTAATTGTATAGCTAGCCTCAATCTCTGTCAAGGATAGTCGGGCATCTGTTCGCCCTTTCAAGAAAAAAAGTCAGTCATATCCATTAAGAGAATTAATTACCTAATACTTTTTACACTAATGCTTATTTTAACTTTTATCTTTAATGCGCAGAAACAGTACTTAGGAATTACTTTTGAGCTTAAATGCCTTCTTGAATGTCTTCCATAGCTTTTGGGGTTAAGCCAAATATATGGATATCCTAACAAATATTATAAAACCACATTCTTCCGTATGTGTAAATAAAAAAAATGCATTGCTCCCACTATAAAGAGTGGGAACAATGCATTTATATTATTCATCCTCAAGAAGAAGCTTTAATTCATCATCCATTTCTTCCTCATCATCATGAGCAGCAATTGTGTATGATGAAGATGCAATGCCGTAAGAAGCACGGATTTTATTTGCGATGTCATCCAGTACCGCTGGATTTTCTTTTAAATACTGTTTCGCATTTTCACGACCTTGACCTAGGCGCTCATCACCGTAAGCATACCAAGAACCGCTTTTTTGAACGATGTCTAATTCAACACCTAAATCGACTGTTTCGCCCTCTTTTGAAATTCCTTCACCGTACATAATATCCACCTCAGCTGTACGGAATGGTGGTGCTACTTTATTTTTCACAATTTTAATTTTTGTACGGTTACCCATAATGTCATTGCCTTGTTTAATAGCTTCTGCACGACGTACTTCTAAACGAACGGAGCTGTAGAATTTAAGCGCACGTCCACCAGGTGTTGTTTCTGGGTTCCCGAACATAACACCGATTTTCTCACGTACTTGGTTAATGAAAATAGCAATCGTTTTTGATTTGTTGATCGCACCTGAAAGTTTACGTAACGCCTGCGACATTAAACGCGCTTGTAAACCAACATGCGAATCACCCATATCCCCCTCGATTTCCGCTTTCGGAACTAATGCTGCTACTGAGTCGATAACGATGATATCGATAGCACCACTACGTACTAATGCTTCTGCAATTTCAAGCGCTTGTTCCCCTGTATCTGGTTGAGATAATAGAAGCTCATCAATATTAACGCCCAATTTTTGTGCATAGATTGGATCTAACGCATGCTCAGCATCGATAAACGCTGCTTGTCCACCATTTGCCTGAACCTCTGCAATGGCATGAAGAGCAACAGTTGTTTTACCTGATGATTCAGGGCCGTATACTTCAATAATACGTCCACGTGGGTAACCACCAACACCTAATGCAGCATCAAGTGCTAGCGAACCACTTGAAGATGTAGCGATTTCTAAGTCAGTCTTTTCGCCAAGTTTCATGATAGAACCTTTACCAAAATTCTTTTCAATTTGTTTTAACGCCTGTTCTAAGGCAGCTTTACGATCACTCATTCATTTTCCTCCTTCGAAAACTGTTCACTGTTTTTCTCTATCTCTACTATACTTGTTTTTAAGAGAAGACGCAAGAAAAAAGCGAACGTTTATTCGTTTTCCTTCAAAAATAAAAATTTGGGTAACTTTCCATTACCCAAATTTCTATTTTTAACTATATTATGGATCATCAACAAAACGTGTGGTTGATTTCCGTTCCGATTAGGCGCTTTCCTGGGGGCGTCCGATGAGCCGCTTCACTCGCGCTGCTCGCTCCAGGGTCTCATCTGTGACGCTAATCCCCAAGGAGTCGCCCAATCTCCACTCCAATCAACTTATTTAAAAGTAGACTTTTAACAAAAGTCATCCATATCTTTTGATGATGAACCAATACCAGGGCAGAATTGATTAACTTTTTTTAAAGCCTCTTTCTGCCAAAAGCTGCATTAAATAATGACAAGTAAATTTAGCTGCGCGCAGTCGATTGGTATTACGCATGCCCGATAAATGAAGTAAATATGTTATCGGTTTCTCATCGCCAATGGCAATACCAATCCAAACCGTCCCCACTGGCTGATGATCATGGGCTGTAGGACCTGCAGCACCTGTTAATCCGACACCAATATTCGTATCAAACTTTTCACGTACAGCACTAGCCATAGCTGCTGCACATTCACTGCTGACAATCCCATGTGTCGTTAGTAATTCTTTAGAAATACCAAGCTGCTTTATCTTAGCCTCTTCTGTATACGTCACAACGCCACCCACAAGGGCATCCCCTACACCAGGTATTTCGGCAAGTTCTGACTGAAATAATCCCGCTGTTAAACTTTCAGCCGCAGAAATTGTTAACTTATTATCTAGTAACATTTCTACTGTTTTAGAGGCAAGTGAATCATCATCCATACCGTATTGATAATCTCCTACAAGCGCTTGGATCTCTGCTACCTTTGCAGCTATAAGCTGCTGCGCTTCTTGCTCAGTTTCTGCTTTGGCAGTTACACGCAATGTAACCTCACCGTCAGAAGCAAGTGGCGCAACTGTTGGGTTAGTTTGCGAATCTAAAATATTTTGAACACGTACTTCAAGCTCTGCCTCTCCAATACCATAAAAACGCATAACATGTGATTGTATAACCCCTCCAGCGTTTAACATCGCACTAAGCTTTGGCTTTGCTTCAAACTGGAACATTGGCTCAAGCTCTTTTGGTGGCCCTGGAAGCAAAATATACGTACGCTCATCCTTTGTTACGATCATGCCAGGTGCCATACCGTGATGGTTTGCAAGCACCTCACTACCTGCTAGTATTAAAGCCTGTTTACGATTATTATCCGTCATTGGACGCCCTCGTTTTGCAAAAAACTGCTCAATAGTAGACAGTGCGGTAGCATCAAAATCGAGAGTAACGTCAAGATGACGCGCAATTGTTTCCTTCGTTAAATCATCCTTTGTAGGACCAAGCCCTCCAGAGAAAATGATTAAATCAGCACGAGACTCTGCAATGGAAATAGCCTCTTCTAAACGTTGTGCATTATCTCCTACAACCGTATGATAATACACGTTTATCCCTAATTCGGACAATTGACTAGAAATAAATCTTGCATTTGTGTTCGAAATCTGACCAAGCAATAACTCTGAGCCAACAGCAAGAATTTCAGCATTCATGTTCCTCAAGACCTCTCTTATTTAGACTCAAGTAAGACACGGCGATTTAGATAGAAATAATCCCATCCAGACCATAGTGTAAAGAACAAGGCAATATAAAGCATAATTGCATCAAATGGAATACCAATAAGTATAAAGATTGTATTGTGTAAAAGTGCGGCTCCGATCGCCACAATTTGAGCCCACGTTTTAATTTTACCAAGCTGGTTGGCTGCAACTACTTCTCCTTCACCTGCCAATATCAAACGAAGGCCAGTTACTGCAAACTCACGGCTAATAATAATTATGATGACCCAGGCAGGCGCCATTTCAAGCTGTACCATTAAAATAAACGCTGCAGAAACTAGTAATTTGTCAGCAAGTGGATCTAAAAATTTACCAAATGTTGTGACAAGATTATACTTACGTGCATAAAAACCATCCACCCAATCAGTCGTTGAGGCAATAATAAAAATAAGTGCACCTACAAAATGATGAACTGGCATCGTCGCACCGAATAGCGACATTGTTCCCCAGCCAAAATCAAACATCATAACAATGACAAAGAACGGAATAAGTAAGATTCGAGAGATGGTAATTTTATTTGGAATGTTCATTTTTCTAACACCTTTCATGATGAAAGAAAGTAGTCATCACTAGATGACTACTACTCTTTATTGAAATTGATGACGATGTTTTGCGTTACAATTTGCTGTGCATACGTTAAAGGCTCGTCATTAATGTATACTTTAGCTTGCGATGAATCACCTAAACGGATACGGGCGTAATTTTGAGAGGTTGCATCGAATTCTACTACTTCTCCTGCATTATATACACGAGTATCTGGTAGTACTTCTTGTTGCTGCTGGTTTCGAATACCGATGAATGTAGGACCGGAAACCTCAATACGTATTTTAAATGTATCGGTACCTGTTAACGTATAAGAAGTTGTAGCACCATCCGCTTCAATAGCTCCAGCTGAAATGGATTGCTTAGCCTCATCAGTTTGCTTTTCATCAGGTTTTTCTGAATCTTTGGAATCTGTTGAGTTTTGTTTGTCATTTGTTTGAGCTTTCTTTTGCTCTTTTTCTTTCTCTTTTTCTGTATCTATTGGTTTAATATTTGTATCATATTGCATTTCTGATGGATTTGTACCGTCTGTATCATTTGGCCCTGCACTATTTCTATTCTGCATAAGCACCCAAATGACCACAATAATGACAATGATAAATAAACCAACGATTATTTTCGGCATTGCCTCCATCATTCTAGTTGAAGGGCCCTTTGAAACTTTTCTTCTACTTGGACTATTCGTCATCGATTGACTTACTTGATTGTTTGGAGTACCTGGTAGCTCATTTTTATAAGTTTCTAAAATTTCCTCTGCGTCCAAACCAACAGCGTCGGCATATTGTTTAATAAAAGCTCGTACATAAAATGAACCAGGCATTATTGAATAGTTACCTTCTTCAATACCTATTAAATAACGCTTTTGAATCTTTGTTATTTCTTGTAAATCGTCTAAGCTGTAGCCTTTAGACAGTCTCGCTTCTTTCAGTCGAGTCCCTAATTCTGCCACTAATAACACCTACTTTAATATCAAATTAAAAATTAAATCCACCAAATGAATTGGATTCTGACATCACATGGTTTTTTTCTATTATTTCATACGTAATTTCTTCATCTGGGTGATGACGCAATTCAATGATATAATCAAAATCCTCTATCCTATATTCTGAATGCTGAACAAACATGTCTGGATGCTCGACGACCTTAATGGAAGGCATACTCATCATTTCACGTACTAGTTGCAAATGTCGCTCATCTGATGAACGACGTGTCACAATGCCATCTAATATAAAAATATTATTGTCACTGAATTCATCGCCAGCGAGTTTATTGCGAACAGTCTGCTTAATCATTGTAGATGATAAAAAAATCCATTTTTTATTGGCACATACACTAGCCGCCACAATCGATTCAGTTTTTCCAACACGAGGCATTCCACGTATCCCAATGAGCTTATGCCCTTCTTTTTTAAATAGCTCAGCCATAAAATCAACTAAAATACCAAGTTCATCTCGTACGAAGCGGAAGGTATTTTTTTCATCTGCATCTCGAGGAATATAACGACCGTGCCTAATGGCTAATCGATCACGAAGTTTAGGTTGTCGAAATTTGGTCACGTTAATATGTTCCATTGTCGAAACAATTGTACGAAAACGCTCAATTGTCTCATCGTTGTCTGTATGCACTAACATACCACGTCGATCCTCATCGACACCATTAATTGAAATAATATTGACACGAAGCATCCCTAAAAGTGAAGCAATATCTCCTAATAATCCAGGGCGATTCACCTGAATTTCATATTCAAAGTACCAATCGCTCAAACACACTCGTTCCCTTCCTATTAGTTAACGTAAAAAATCCTTTATAAGTTCCATCATAGCTGATTTTTTATGTAATGGAAAGTTAGAATACATGGAATTATGGCGTTATTTTTAAAAACTTACTATTTTTTTTTCGAACGTACAAAATAGGCTTACATACGTTCCCTTTTCAACGTGGAAATTATTTTTTATACAGAAAAAAAGAGGAGAAAGGTTCTCCTCTTTTTTTACTGTACATGCTTATTTTGCACAAGTTTAACGACACAATTCGCCAATGAATGTTTTTCTTCTTCAGAGGCAACGCTCCATAAATCCGACAAAACTCGCTCTTGTTCATTTTTAGGATCGACATTTGTCGCCAAATATTCTCCAATTTGTACAGCAGCTTCTTGGATCATTTTCGTTGGCATACCGCTTGATTCTGCTCGCATAACATTTTGACCTAAAAATGATGTCCACTTTTGCCAGTTTTCTAAAATAGTCATATGTTTCTCCTCCTTTACACATGTAGTATGTGCAAAAAAGAATTTTATATGTACCAGCCACCGTTTAATCGAATAATTTGTCCTGTTACATAATCTGCTTTTCCAGAAAGATAAAAACTTACCATTTCGGCAACATCCGTTGTTTGTCCAATGATACCTAGCGGAATGTCCTCTAAAATATAGTCAAGCTCCTCTTCACTCAGATGACTGTTCATCGAGGTATTAATAAAGCCAGGTGCAATGGCATTAACACGAATACGTGACAGCGCTGCTTCTTTCGCATAGGACTTTACAAAAGCATGCTGGGCGCCCTTCACAGTGGCGTAAAGTGCTTCGCCAGCCGATCCAGCTTCACCCCAAATCGAACCGATAAACAGCACATAGCTAACATCATGAGCGCGAAGCTTTGATGACAGTAATGCCGTCAGACGCATTGGATTTTGCACATGGACACGCCATAAAGCATCCATATCCTCCACCGTAGTATCTTCAAGCAGCGCATAATGTGCTTGACCATTGGCAAAGACAATTGCTTGTACATTAAAAATTTGCGATGCTAGCAATTGTGCCCCAGACGATTTTGAAAAGTCTCCCTGTACAAGTAAAAACTCCTGTGCAGGGAAGCTTTCTGAAAGGGAGCAGTATAAAGTCTGTGCTGCTTTTTCATTATTTGAATAGTGTATGTAGATGGACCAACCGTCTTCTGCCAGACTTTGACAAATAGCACGACCAATCTCACCCGATGCACCTAACACGAGGGCAAACTTTTTCACTGTACGCCCTTCTCTGTAGGTAAAATTTTAAAGACTGTTTGTTGAGATTCACCTTGAATAGAAGAAAATGCTTTTTTCAAATCTTCAATCGTTAGTTCTTCTAGTACAGGCACAACATCGAACAAATTCATATCATTAAACGAATAACGTGTAAATTGGTTGGCAATAAATTCAATAGAGTTCAGTGCACGTAGGAAGAAACCAATTTTTTTACGTTTTACTCGTTCTAAATCAGCATTTTCAAATTGTGCATTTCCATCATGCTTTGCTAATTCATCCTTAATAGCTTTCTCTAATGCAGCCGGATCTGTAGAATCTGAGCCAATCATAGCAAAACCAAAGCCATTTTCTAACGTGAAATCAAATGCATACGTTTCATCGATTAAGCCATCATCATAAACATGCTCATAAAATTTAGATGTACGTCCAAAAATAAGTTCAAGTGCAATTTGAACAGATAGCTCATGTTTTAACATGTCACGACCAGAAAGATTTGTTTCTTTTGCTTTTAAGCCGATATAGACCTTAGGCTTTTGTACATCCATATGCAACTCACGTTCTTTGATAGCAACATCTGTCGGCTCTTTTTCGAAGAAGCGTTGAATCGGCGTTGGTTCAGGGAATTCTTTTTTGCCTTGATTGTCACGAATAAACGTCATCATTTCATTAGGATCTACTGCGCCAATGACAAACAATAACATATTGGACGGATGATAAAATGTGTTGTAGCACGTATATAAATGGTCCGCAGTAATGCCATCAATCGATTCTATCGTACCAGCGATATCAATTTTTACTGGGTGATTATGATACATATTTTCGATTGTGCCAAAGTATAGGCGCCAATCTGGTTGATCGTCGTACATCGTAATTTCCTGACCAATAATGCCCTTCTCCTTATTAACTGTAGCTTCTGTAAAGTAAGGCTCTTGAACGAAATTTAATAATGTTTCTGTGCTGTTATAAATATTGTCCGTCGAAGAAAATAAATATGCAGTACGTGTAAATGATGTAAAGGCATTGGCTGAAGCGCCGAATTCACTAAATTTTTGGAAGACATCTCCATCTTCTTTTTCAAACATTTTATGTTCTAAAAAGTGGGCAATACCATCTGGCACTGTTATGCTTTCCGTATCACCAAGCGGTACAAATGTACGATCAACAGAACCATACTTAGTGGTGAACGTTACAAATGTTTTAGAAAAACCTTTTTTCGGTAAAATATAGACATCTAAGCCATTCTCTAATTTTTCGTAATACAATGTTTCATCTAATTGTTTGAATTCAATAGTTTTCATTGCGCGGCTTGCTCCTTTCCACATAAGAAATAGACCGCCTCTAGCTGTACTTGCTTCGCCATTTCAACAATATTTTCCTTTGTCACAGCTTTCCATTTATTTGCCCAAGCTTCAACAGAGAACTCTTCGGGTAAATCTTTATATTGGTCAAAAATTTCTATTTGTCCACGGGCAGAGTCTAATGCTTCTTTTAGCTGATTCGTTAGCATTGCCTTTGTTTGCTCAATTTCCAAATCTGTAATATCACCTGCTTGCATAACAGCAAGTTGTTCTTTAATTAATGATAGTGCTTTTTCTTCATTTTTAGGTTCTATCCCAGATACAACAAAGACTAAGCCATAATGTGATGCATATGAGCTTGACGCATAGTAGGCTAAACTTTCCTTTTCACGAACATTCATAAATAATTTTGCATGAGGATACCCACCGAACACGCCGTTAAAGATTTGCATCTTGGCGAAATCAGCATCGCCAAATCGTACAGGTGTACTAAAGCCAATATGCAGCTTTCCTTGCTTCATATCCTGCTGCTCGCGTACATAATCATTTTGTGGATGCTGTTGCGGAAGAACAGCAGGGATTTCCTCAGGTGTACGATCTTTAAATGGTAGCGCTTTTTGTAGTTTTGCTACGATTTCGTCTTCATTGATATCACCTGCGACATAAATATCTATTTTATCGTCAGCAAGCATGGATTGATATGCTGCAAACAATGTCGTAGGGGTAATTTTTTGAATGTCCTCGACAGTTCCGTTAGCAGAAATAGAGGCTGGTTCATTCGGACGTAAAATTTGTTGAATACGTTGCTGCGCAAAACGTGATTTATCGTCAAAAATGGACTCAATACGCTGAATAACCGTTTTCTTTTCACGTTCCACAATCGATTCTTTAAATACACCGTTTTCTAAATTCGGTTCAAATATTGCTGTGTGCAATAAATCAAGTACCTCGTTTAAAACACTTGTATTTGCCAAAAAATGATCATTAACAGTTTCTACATTCATCAGTACTGTATGTTCATTACCACGTTTAGATGTGTCAAAATATAACACTGTGCCATACAAATCATCCAAAAAACTGCGGAATGCAGCTGTTGTCTGATAGGTAGCATTGCTATGTTGCAATACATTTGTTAACACTGTGCGTTCAGACGCATTTGTGGCCGTTAATGCTCTTCTCCATTTAATTGAAAAATTCACGGTTTTAAATTGGGTCGTTTGTCGGATATGCAAATTGACACCTTTTGCAAAAGGTATTGTTTTAAACATATTAGAACCCTCCTTATCTTTCTTAATATAACAAAGTACTACACATACTATACATGTCTATTGTCTATAATTGCAAAAAGAATCCAAAGTATGTATATGAAAAGTATGGAAATTAATTTCGTTGATTGAATTATCCTGTTCATACTTGTCAATAAAGATCCGTCTCCAACCATTATTTTCCCAAACACTTGAGATATGTACAAGGAAAAAGACTGAGCATTTTCGCTCAGTCTTTCGTATCAACATTGTCTGTTTGTTATTAGCGTTTTCCCTTAATATAAGGCTGCCCACTAGCTTTTGGTGCATTTGCTTTACCGATAAATCCTGCTAGTGCAAGGATTGTCAATACGTACGGTAAAATTTGTAGATATACAGCAGGGATGTCTTGAATGTAAGGCATTCCACTTCCTGCAACACTTAACGTTTGAGCTACACCAAAGAATAAAGCTGCACCTAATGCACCGATTGGATGCCATTTCCCAAAAATCATTGCAGCAATAGCCATAAAACCTTGGCCGGCAATTGTTGCATGTGAGAAATTAAGTGTAATTGATTGCGCGTATACTGCACCACCAAGACCACCTAATGCACCAGAGATAACAACAGCAATATAGCGCATTCTATTAACATTTACGCCCATCGTATCTGCAGCCATTGGATGTTCACCGACAGCGCGTAAACGTAACCCAAATGGTGTTTTATAAATGATAAACCATGCCCCAATAGCAACTGCAAAAGCTAAAATTGACGTACTATAGACATCACGGAATAATAATGGACCAAAGAACGGGATATCCTGTAAATACGGGATACCAAAACGGTCTATTGATCGGGTAATCATATCTGTTTGACCTTTATCATAAATCATTTTCACCAAGAATACGGATACCGCTAAACCTAATAAGTTGATAGCAACCCCCGATACTGTTTGATCGGCGCGGAAGGAAATAGACGCAACTGCATGGAGAAGTGAGAAGATTCCCCCAATAATGATAGCTGCCAGCATTGCCACCCAAATTGTTGCTGCACCAAATGTTGAAGCATATTCTAAGTTAACATAAATACCAACGAATGCGCCGACAATCATTAAACCTTCTAGTCCGATGTTTACAACACCAGAACGTTCAGAGAATACACCACCGATTGCCGTAAAAATTAAAGGTGTTGCATAAAGAATCGCTGAAGGGATGATGAAATATAACATTTCTAAAAAGCCCATGTTATTGTCCCTCCTTTTTCTTGCTCAACTTTTGTAATGCTACTCGAATAATATAGCCTGATGCTACGAAGAAAATAATTAATGCGATAATAATAGACACGATTTCCTCTGGAATACCTGCAGCATTCGGCATATTGAGTGCTCCGTATTTCAGTGAGCCAAATAATGAAGCGCCAAATACAACCCCTAGTGGCGTGTTTGCACCAAGTAAGGCAACAGCGATCCCATCGAAACCAATACCAGTAAAGCCTGGTTTAATAGAGGCGTTTCCGAAAGTACCTAGTGCCTCCATAGCACCACCAAGACCAGCGAACATACCTGAAATCGTCATAGCTAAAATAATATTTTTGTTCACGCTCATACCAGCATAGTCTGCAGCGTGCTTATTAAAGCCTACCGCTTTTAGCTCATACCCACGTGTTGTTTTTTCTAGAATGAACCACATAACTACTACCATCAACAGTGCAACAATGATGCCATAGTGAAGACTTGAATTGTCTGTAAGCTCTCTTAAAAACGGAGAACGTAAAGACGCTGACGCATGAACACGTTCTGTTTTAAAGCTACCGTCAGACAATTTTTTAATCACTGCATTCGCAATATAAAGCGCAGTGTAGTTTAACATAATTGTCGCTATAACTTCGTGAACTTTAAATTTCGCTTTTAAGAAACCTGCAATAAAGGCCCAAAATGCACCTGCAGCTGCTGCCGCAAGTAATGCTAACGGTAAGTGAATGATTTTAGGTAGATCAAACGCATAGCCAACCCAAGCTGCTGCTAGCCAACCTAAAATTAACTGACCTTCAACACCAATATTAAATAACCCTGTACGGAAGGCAAATGCTACTGCAAGACCCGCCAATATATACGGTGTTATTTGACGGATTGTGTTCCCTATAGAATATGAATCTCCAAAAATACCTGTCCAAAGTGCACTATAACCTTGTACTGGGTCATAGCCGCTAACTACCATCACGATAGCACCAACAATTAAACCGATAATGATAGAGATGATAGGAACGAGAATATTAATGACACGATTTGACATTAGTCGTTCCCCTCCTTCGCACCATTCGTATTATTTTTACTATTTTGTCCTGCCATTAATAGACCAAGCTCTTGTTCTGTCGTTTCTTTTGGATTTAACTCATCCACAATTTGACCTTCATAAATAACAGCGATACGGTCCGAGACATTCATGACCTCATCTAATTCAAAAGAAATTAACAGTACTGCTTTTCCTTTATCACGTTGCTCAATCAGGCGAGAGTGAATAAATTCAATAGCACCTACGTCCAGACCACGAGTTGGTAAAGCAGCGATCAATAAGTCCGGATTACGGTCAATTTCACGACCGATAATCGCTTTTTGCTGGTTACCACCTGAAAGGGCACGTGCTGGCGTCATTTCACCATTACCAGTACGAACATCATATTCTTCGATAATGTGACGGGCTTTTTCGGAAACCTTCTTGTAGTTCATAACAAAGCCTTTAGCAATTGGAGACTGATAATATGTTTGCAGAACGATATTATGGCCAATTGGGAAATCTAATACTAAACCGTGCTTATGGCGATCTTGTGGGATATGCCCAACGCCTTCCTCCGTAATTTTACGAGGCTTCATATTTGTAATTTCTTTACCATTTAATTTCACGTGACCATTTTTAATTTTACGTAGACCAGTAATAGCCTCAATTAATTCGGATTGTCCATTACCATCTATACCTGCAATACCAACAATTTCACCTTTGCGAACTTTTAAGTTTAGGCCTTTTACTTTATCGATATTTCGGTAGTCTGTAACAACCAAGTTTTCGATTGTAAGTACTTCATCCGTTGGGTTTGCTTCTGTTTTTTCTGTTTTAAATTCGACTTGGCGACCAACCATCATTTCAGCTAATTGGTTAGGATTTGTTTCAGCAGTTGTAACTGTTCCAATCCCTTCACCTTTTCGGATAATTGTCACGCGGTCAGAGACTTCCATAATTTCTTTAAGTTTATGGGTAATTAAAATAATGGATTTGCCCTCTGCAATTAAGCGGCGCATTATTTGAATAAGCTCTGTAATTTCTTGCGGTGTTAAAGATGCAGTAGGTTCATCAAAGATTAAAATTTCTGCACCACGGTATAGTGTTTTTAAAATTTCAACACGCTGTTGCATCCCTACAGTAATATCCTCGATTTTGGCATACGGATCAACGTCTAAACCATATTGTTCAGAAAGGGCTTGTACTTTCTTAGCCGCATCTTTGATGTTAACAATGCCCATTTTTGTAGGCTCAGAACCTAAAATAATGTTCTCTGTCACTGTAAAATTTTCAACCAACATAAAGTGTTGATGGACCATCCCAATCCCTAAATCGTTGGCCACATTCGGGTTTGTAATTTTAACAGCCTTCCCACGAACTCGAATTTCGCCGCCCTCTGGTTGATACAAACCAAAAAGGACGTTCATTAAAGTCGATTTACCAGCACCATTTTCGCCTAATAATGCATGGATTTCGCCTTTTTTCAGTTGGAGGGTGATGTTATTATTCGCCACGAAATTACCGAATTCTTTTCGGATTCCTAGCATCTCTATCACGTATTCCAAATTTGTCACTCCCTTAATAGGCACTTTTATCAATTTTCGCCTTGGCGTAATTGCGGCTATCGCCACATTGTAGCTGTTGCTTTGCGTTTCGCTACGCTTTCGCACAGTAAAACATTTTGTTGCTGTCGCTTCGTTTCACTGCGCTGTCGCACGGCTAAACATTTGTTTAAAAAACTTAATAATACTAGCCATAGTCACTGTTAGTTCAACATTTTACACATTAATTAGCCGTGACTTCAGCCAAAGGTTCCCTCTTCGTTCAGTGGACATTATGTACCCTATTAACAAAAAATCAGTATATCTAGTTCCACTAATAGAGGTAGATATTCTTCTGAATGAAGATAAATTAATACAGGAAAGGTCATCGTTAGAAACCTTTCTTCTATTAACTTGTTACTATTCTTACGATAAACTCATAGAAAAATTACTACCCCTATGGTAAACAACGAGAGTATTACGAATAGTCAAAATATAACGATAGATTGAAAAATCATCATAAGGGCCTTCTTCAAGTCCCTTATGATGATCAAAAGGTGAATTATTTTTTCACTTTTTCTGGAACTTTAATTTCACCATTAGCAATTTTTTCTTTATATTCGTCAATGACTTTTTGTACATCTTCTGGGATTGCACCACGAGAATCTGCAAGTTTCACGCCATCTTCAGCTAAACCGTAAACAAGCTTTTTGCCACCTGGGAATTCGCCGTTTTTCGCTTTATTTGAAATATCTACAACTGCAGTGTTAACACCTTTTAACATAGAAGTTAAAGTTACATTTGTTTTATCATCTATTTTACCTTCTTCGTATTGGTCAGCATCTACACCAATTACCCATACATTTGCATTAGGGTCTTTTTTCTTACGCTCTTTTGCCTCAGAGAATACACCGTTACCAGTTGCACCAGCAGCGTGGAAGATTACATCTGCACCTGCAGAGTACATGCTGTTTGCTGTAATTTTACCAAGGTCAGCCTTATCGAATGCACCTGTGTATTTTGATTTAATTTCGATTTTTGGATTCACAGCTTTTGCACCTTCAACGAATCCAGCCTCGAAGCGGTTGATAACTGGGATATCTACGCCACCTACGAAACCGATTGTACCTGTTTTAGACATTTTCGCAGCAGCTACACCTGCTAAGAAAGCACCTTCTTGCTCTTTGAACAGTACAGAAACTACGTTGTCCGCTTCAACAGTAGCATCAATGATTGCGAATTTGTTATCTGGATTTTCTTCAGCTATTGCAGCCATAGCGTCTTCCATCATGTAACCAATACCGAAGATTAAGTTAAAGTCACGACGTACTAATGCGTTTAAATTTGCATCATAGTCTGCATCTGATTTTGATTGTAAGTAGTCGAAGCCCTTACTTTTTTCCAGGTTATGTTCTTTACCGTAAGCTTGAACACCTTCCCAAGCTGATTGGTTGAATGACTTATCATCAACGCCACCTACGTCAGTGACCATCGCTACTGAGAACGCACCTTCTTTGTTGCTTTCGCCTGATGAAGCGTTTTCATTTTCTTTTTCTTTTGCAGGTTTGTCTTCGTCTTTCGTACCACATGCACCTAGGATTGCACTTGCAGCTAAAACTGATGATAATACTAAGCCAAATTTACGTTTTTTCATTTGATGAACCCCCCAAAGGTATTGTAATTAGCAGGAAAAAGTTTTAGAAATGTTCTACACCCGTTTACGAACTACATGGAAGCTGAATTTATCAGCTCGGAAATAATTTTTTGAATACAGCACTACTTGATCATGATCATCGTAATGTAACTGCTTTAATACTAAAAGAGCTGTTTCACGTCCGCAATTTAAAATCGGTGAAGCTTGCTCATGATACCCTATTGGATCAATATATGTAACAGCATAGGCAACATGAATTTTACCGGATTGTTCAAGTGCAGAGAAAAGTGAAACTTCTTTTTTTTCTACGAAGTCAGTTGGCAGGAAGCTTGCTGGTAATCTGTCTATGCAGTATACTACCGGCTCGCCATCCGCTGTTCTGACACGTTCAATTGTGAGTATTTTATCTTCGTCATCACTTTGGAAGCGTTTTAAATCTTCCTCAGAAGGTATGCTTTCCGTCGCCTTTAAAAAGCGAGAACCGGGTTCCATACCTGCTGCCTCGATCATAGAAGAAATGCTTGATAAATGCTCGATACCTGATGTAAACAACGGCTTAGGGTTTACGAAAGTCCCCACCCCATGTCGACGCACAATAACATTTTCCTCTTCCAACAGTCGTAGCGCTTCTCTAAGTGTTGCTCGACTGACTCCTAGTGATTTCGATAATTCAAACTCTGAAGGCAGTTTTTCATTTTCTTTAAAAACGCCTGTTTCTATGTCAGATTTTAAACGATCAATTACTTGGAGATAGAGATGACGATGATCAGCTTTAATAGTCACATATATCACCACCAAAATCAGAGATCAGACATCTGATGTACAACATTCCTACTAATCGTTCATAAATATAACATTTTTATAGATTGAAATCAATTGCACCTTAGCGTAATTACGTCCGAATTTTGAAATGCGTTTGGGCCTACTTCATGCACCCAACATTATTCAACTTTTTGTCGCTATTTCGTCATTAATTATCGTATTGATGAATGAGCACTTGACGAGGTTTACTACCCTCTGAAGGCCCGACAATACCGCGTTGCTCCATTTGATCGACAATACGAGCAGCTCTCGAATAGCCGATACGGAAGCGGCGCTGCAACATCGAAACAGAAGCCGTCTGCATACTTACAACTAACTGCACAGCCTCATCAAATAATTCGTCCGTTTCCTCTAAAATTGTCTCTTCTTCGGTCGGTATCATTTCCTCCTGATATTGTGCTTTTTGCTGTTCTATAACAAAGCTAACTATTGATTCAACTTCTTGATCTGATAAGAAGGCACCTTGCACACGTTTTGGTTTAGATGCACCGGCAGGTAAAAACAACATATCACCACGACCGAGTAAACGTTCCGCTCCGCCCATGTCTAATATCGTTCTAGAATCGATTGCTGACGATACTGCAAAGGCTATACGAGAAGGGATATTTGCTTTAATAACACCTGTCAATACATCTACACTTGGTCGTTGGGTTGCAATGATTAGATGAATCCCTGCTGCACGTGCCATTTGAGCTAAACGTGTAATAGAATCCTCTACATCACTTGAGGCAACCATCATTAAGTCTGCTAACTCGTCAACAATGACCACAATATAAGGTAATTTCGGATGTTTTTCATCCGTTTGCTCATTCACTTTTTGTACATGACCATTGTAGCCTTCGATATTACGAGTACCAGTATGAGAAAATAGATCATAGCGGCGCTCCATTTCAGCCACAACTTTCTTCAGCGCCTGAGATGCTTTACGGGCATCTGTAACAACGGGTGCTAGGAGATGTGGAATGCCATTATAAACATTTAACTCCACCATTTTCGGGTCAATCATCATGAGCTTTACCTCATGTGGTTTTGTACGCATTAGGATTGAAACGATAATACCATTTATACACACACTTTTCCCACTACCGGTTGAACCTGCAACAAGTAAATGTGGCATTTTATTGAGCTCAGCAAGTACTGCTTGTCCAGTAATATCACGACCGAACGCCACTTGTAATAATGCCTCGGGCTTGGCACCATCCTTAGACTCTAACACTTCCCGAAGTGTAACAATGGCTACCTCACTATTTGGTACTTCGATGCCAATCGCAGACTTCCCAGGGATTGGTGCTTCCATACGGATGTCCTTCGCAGCAAGTGCTAAGGCAAGATCATCCTGTAAGTTTACAATTTTACTTACTTTCACACCTACATCTGGTAATATTTCGTATTTCGTCACAGCTGGACCTAAATGAACTTGTGTTACTTTTGCCTTTACACCAAAGCTCTGTAGAGTTTGCTCAAGTTTTTTCGCATTTGCCTGTATGACAGAATATTCGCCGCTTTGGTCATGCTGTGGCGGTAATTGTAATAGATTATACGATGGAAGTTGATAATCTGCATTTTCCACAGCATCTGCACCTTCAATATGGACATCATCAACAATCTCTCCATGTTCAAGGTCTTCATTTTCTGGTGTTGCAAATACTTCTCGTTCATGTGACACATTCTGAGTAAAGGCTGAGATGATTGGTTCATGAGCAATCTCTTCTTCCTCTTGTACCTCAGGCTCCTGATCGACAGCTGCAATTTCATCCTTACTTTCTACTTTTGAACGGCGATTAGTAGGTTTTTTAGGCACACTTTTTTTCTTTTCGCGATGTTTCTTTTGCCATTTACCAAAAAGAGCGGGCATTTTTTCCGCTAAATATGGAACAAGTGCCTTTCCTGTTACTAAAATTAAGCCGATAAAGAAAATAACCCATGCAACGACCTTCGCACCTGTTGCCTCAAATAATACATGTAGAGCACTGAATAACAGTGCACCAATCATACCTCCGCCAAGTGCATTACTTCGATGGATAATGCCCTCTGAATTAATTAAAATTCGCCAAGATTCTCGTAACACAGAGTCTGATAATAAACCACCAGATTTTGATAATTGTTCAAAGAGAATGCCGTGACTAAAAATTGTTAAACTCATAACAATGAGGAGCATACCTAAAATTAGACGATTATAAATACTTACTTTTTTTCGCCCAATCATTAGTAATAACGCTACATATATCAGCATACAAGGCACAGCAAAATGTAAATTCCCTAAAAAAAACATGGCGATTGTCTGTAGAATACGTCCGATCATGCCATATTCAAAAATCATAATGACCGCCAATGCAATTAAGATCAGACCTATAATTTCATACATAAGCGGATGCATTTCTTTTTTTTCTGTCGTCGCTTTTCCTTTTGTGACTTTTCTTTTTTTCCTAGTCGCCATCTATTTCACCTTCTTTTACAATCCATTCTTTTACGTAGCGAATAATAATATGGATAATAACATGTAAAACTTGATTATTTCAAAAAACTTATTACCATAACGTGTGGCTGATTTCCGTTCCGGCTGGGCGCTTCGTTCCCCTATCGCTGATCCCCAAGGAGTCGCCCAGCCTCCACTCCAATCAACTTACATAAAAGGTATATATTTCATTAAACCCCATTCTCAACTTTGGTTTGAGCCAAAAAAGGATTTTCCACCGTTTACATTCGGTTAGAAAATCCTTTTTCGTTCAACGATGATCTTTCAATTTTAATATTCCATAATGATTGGGATAATCATTGGGCGGCGCTTCGTTTTTTGGAATAAATACGTATTCAGTGTATCTCTAATTTCTTGTTTAATGTTTGTCCATTCAAACGTATCTTTACCAACGTATTTTTCAATAACATTTTTAGCAATATCAGAAGCTTCTACCATTAATTCCTCTGATTCGCGTACATATACGAATCCACGCGATAAAATTTCTGGACCAGATGCAATTTTCTTTTGAGCACGGTTTAATGTTACGACAACGATGAAAATACCATCCTGCGATAATAACTTACGATCGCGCAGTACGATATTACCTACATCGCCAACACCAATACCGTCTATTAATACATTACCAGCTTGTACACGGCCACTCATTCGCATTTTACCATTTTTATATTCTACAATATCCCCTTTATCGGCGATAAAAATTTGAGATTTATGCATACCTAGTTGTTGAGCAAGCTTAGAGTGAGCAATAAGCATACGGTACTCACCTTGCACAGGGATAAAGTACTTCGGTTGCATTAAGTTTAGCATTAATTTTAAGTCCTCTTGGCTTCCGTGACCCGACACATGTACATTCTTACTAGATGTTAGAATCTCAGCACCTGCTTTTGCGATAGAGTTCATCGTATTAGCCATTTGTACTTCCATACTAGGAGACGGTGTGAACGTAATTAATACTGTATCGTTTTGCTTTATTTTAATGTCTCGGTGATGTTTGCGGACGATTTTTTCTAATGCATCAAGTGGCTCCCCTTTATTACCTGTAGCAATGATAATAATCTCATCATCTTGATATTTTTGCATTTCTGAGATTGGGATGATTGTATCTTCCTCAACCGTTAAATGACCTAGCTGGACACCTAAATCCACAGCTTTTTCTAAAGGTTTTCCTACAATGACTACTTTACGGAACGACTTTTGAGCTTGTGTAAATACTTGTTGAATACGAATAAAATTCGATGCATAAACAGCAACTAAAATACGACCTGGTGCTGAATGGAATGTTTTTGATAATTGCTCTTCAATCACAAGCTCAGATGTTGTATAACCTGGTCGCTCAGCTTCACTAGACTCAGATAACAGAATAAATACGCCTTCTTCTCCTAACTGAGCCATTTTTGCTAAATCAGGCTTAAATTTACCTGTCGCTGATTGATCGAATTTAAACTCACCTGTATGAACAATTGCTCCTTCAGATGTATGGAACACTACCCCTAACGAATCGGGAATACTATGTGTTGTATGGAAGAATGTCACATACGTTGAGTTAAAATTCATACGACTACGGTTCGTAACCTCAAAGAATTTTACCTGATGTGGTGCAGGCAATTCCTTTAAATGTTCCTTTGCAAGTGCAATTGTTAATTTTGATCCGTACACTGGCGCTTTCACTTTCTGTAGAACATAGGCAATCGAGCCAATTGCATCTTCGTGACCATGTGTTAAGAAAATCCCCTTCACGCGATCTTTATTTTCTTCTAAATACGTAATATCTGGAATTACGATATCAATGCCCAGCATTTCGTCTTCAGGGAACATTAAACCGCTATCCACTACAAATAGCTCTTCGTCAATTTCTACTACGTACATTGCTTTTCCAATTTCGCCCACGCCACCAAGTGGAATGATGCGAATTAATTCATTTTTCTTTTTTGTCAATTTATTTCCTCCTAAAAAATATCCCGAACAGCAACCACTTAAGATTTATTATACGGTTTGCAAAGCTTTTGCACAAATTAAAAATACAACTTTCATATTGGAAACAGAAATTTATTGCTAATTTTATTTCTAATAGATGGAAAGCTAGATTGAGATGTGGCAATGTGAAAGGCCTAGTTTTTGTCTTTATTTTAACGACGTAGCTTTTGTAGATGGGGATCTATCGCTATTTGTAAGCCATACTTTGTATGGGGATTCTAGCGCTTGAGTGGATCTCTGCCTGACCTGAGCTGTTTTTATTCCTACCCGAGCGGATCTCTTCCTAACCTGAGCGATTTTCACTCCTACCCGAGCGGATCTCCGCCTGACCTGAGCAGTTTCCCCTCCATACTATCTTCCATGAGGGGCCTCCCATCGAAGCAATCTTTATTTCTAACAAAGAAAAAAGACCGTCAACAAACAAAAAATCTCACGTTTGTTGACGGTCTGAGTATTTAACTGAAGGTACTTATTTGCCTAAAGCTTCTCGCTTTTTCTTGATAAGTATCCCAAATTCGGTCAAAGTTTGCTTTCTCTTCATCTGTCATTTCCATCATTGGCAGACGAACATTTAGTGTATCAAAGCCTAATTTGGTCATCGCGTATTTTACAGGCGATGGGTTTGGCTGTGCGAATAGCGCACGTACAAGTGGTAATAATGCTCGGTGAATTTTGGCTGCTAGCTCGTGATTTCCTTCTTCAAACGCTTTAATCATTAATTGCATATCATTTCCTACAACATGAGCAGCAACTGAAATAATACCTGCTCCGCCGATTGCTAGTAGTGGGAGTGTTAAACCATCATCTCCGCTATAAACTAAGAAATTATCATCTGAATCAACATTCTCAATAATATCGCCCATTTGATCTAGATTGCCGCTCGCTTCTTTAATCCATGAAATATTAGGAATTTTACTTAAAGCAACGGAAGTTTCATAGGCAACATTGATGCCTGTGCGTCCTGGCACGTTATAAAGCATGACAGGTAAACTTGTTTCTTTGGCAATTGTTTCAAAATGCGCAAAAATACCGCGTTGATTTGGCTTATTATAATATGGTGCTACAAGCATGATACCATTTGCACCATTTTCTTCTGCCTTGTGCGTCATTGCAATAGAGTACGCCGTTTCGTTATCCCCTGTACCTGCAATTACAGGTACACGACCTGCTGCTTTTTCTACTGTAAAGCGAACAACTTCAATTTTTTCTTCTGTGGACATAGTTGGATTTTCAGAGGTTGTGCCACAAGCGACAATACAATCTGTACCATTATCAATCAAATAATTAATAATACGTTCTAGTTCTGGATAATTAATCGTGCCATCTTCTTTGAACGGCGTAATCATCGCCGTTCCAATTCGACCTAAATTCATCCTTACACCCCTCTTATAGTAAGTTATCCTCCAGCATTGCTTCTGCAATTTGAATAGAGTTTAATGCAGCGCCTTTTAAAAGATTGTCAGAAACGATCCATAGGTGGAACCCTTTTTTATTGTCTAAATCTTGACGGATACGCCCTACAAAAGTAGCATCTTCCCCTTCTGCATAGATAGGCATTGGGTAAGTTTGTGTTGCGATATCATCTTGTAATACTACACCTGGTGCACTGCGTAATACTTCAAAAATTTCCTGTACCGTTGCTTCTTTTTCTACTTCAATATAAACAGATTCAGAGTGTCCTGAAACGACTGGCACACGAACACAAGTTGCAGCTACTTTTAGTTCTGGTGCATGCATGATTTTTTTCGTTTCATTAATCATTTTCATTTCTTCATATGTAAAGCCATTGTCTGTAAATTTATCAATTTGTGGAATGACATTACGAGCGATTGGATAATGACGTTTGTCGCTACCAGAAGGTAAAATATTTGCTTCTACATCCTTACCTGCATCCCAGTTTTCACTTTGTGCCTTTAATTCCTGAATAGCTGAAATACCTGCACCTGAAACCGCTTGGTATGTCGATACAATAACTTTAGTTAAGCCATATGCCTTACGAATAGGTTCAAGTGCAGCCATCATTTGAATCGTAGAGCAGTTTGGATTCGCAATAATCCCTTTATGCTTAGCAAGATCGCCACGATTTACTTCTGGAACAACTAGTGGTACGTCTGGATCCATGCGGAAATGGCTCGTGTTATCGATCACTACTGCACCACGTTTTGCCGCTTCTGGCGCTAGCACCGCTGAAACCGAACCACCAGCTGAGAATAAAGCGACATTGACGCCTTCAAAAGCTTCAGGTGTCGCTTCTTCAATAGTATATGTCTTACCATTAAACTCGATTGGTTTCCCTGCTGAACGTGCAGAAGCCAAAAACTTAATATCTCCGATTGGAAAATTCCGTTTAATTAGTTGTTCCATCATTTTTGTGCCTACTGCTCCTGTTGCTCCAACAACCGCAACCGTTAACTGCTTTGTCATCTGTCATCTCTCCTTGAATACTTGTTCCATAATGTGTGCTATTGTATCACAAAAATACTGAAAATTGTGTGTAATCATCGAATTATTTGAAATATTGTATAAACAGTGGTTGTAATTGCTTTTTCTCCGTAATCGCTTCATGAACAGTTGCAACCATTTGATCAAAATCAGCAATCAAGGAATTGGGTTTTGAATGTGGTGAGTCCTGCCCGAATGGAATAAAGTAAATGTTCTTTGCATTTAACAGCCTCATAATATTCATACCATTTAAGCCAAGCGCATCATTTGTTGATATGCCTAAGACGACAGGCGAACCGTTTCGCAATGTTGCTTTAGCAGCCATCAATACTGGACTATCAGTTGCTGCATTAGCAAATTTACTAATACTATTACCTGTCATTGGTGCTATAACCATCGCATCCAATGGATTGGATGGTCCGAATGGTTCTGCCTCTTTAATAGAGGAGATCACTTTCTCTCCAGTCAATTCCTCTATTTTGGCAATCCACTCCTCTCCGGTACCAAAACGTGTAGCCGCATGTAATACGGAATGTGTAATGATTGGAACCACTGTTGCTCCTGCATCGATAAAGTTTTGAATTTTAGGTATTACATCCTCATACGTACAGTGCGAGGCTGTAATACCTAATCCTATTCGTTTCCCCGTTAACAATTTTCTTCCTCCTCTATTGCCTTGCACAATATCGTAGCTGCATCATGTGCAAAGTATTTCCCAGGTAATGATGGCAATAGCACGTACGTTTGTAATTGCTCAGCGTCTATATCTAAACAGCCCGGCTCTGAAGCCAAATCATATAGTACAGCTGGGACATGATCTTTGAATGATTCTGTAATCCACTTAGCTGGAATCGTATTGATAAAAATCCCATCATGAATTGACCATTGGCGATCATCTAAATCCGTGGCTTTATAACCATATGCCCTAGCTTCACTCACTTGTACAACTGAACGCGCTACTATATGGACATTAGCACCCATCTTGACGAGTAAAGATGCGAGCATTTTGGCTGTGCGTCCAAAACCTGCGATAGTAAAGTTTTGTCCGTAAATACATTTTTGCTCGAGTCCGTAAAACGTGGCGATAAATCCCTCCGCTGTTAATCTTGCGTTTTGCCAAATAAAAGATTCTTGTTGTAAATAGCAATTTGTTTCATTATTCTCAAGTAATTGCTTCCAATGCATAGTCAAACGCCCTGTATAAAACTTAACTTGAGATATCCCATAAAGCTGTTCCACTTCTATTTTTAGTGGAAGAATAGGAAGAATAATTCTATTTGGTTGGTATTCTAATACAAGCTTATTTAACTCTTCATTCCAAACTGATGTTCTTTTATAAAATACAGTTCTCGATGGGCTTCTTAGCATTGTAGCCATTTCCTTTAACCTTAGATCCTCACCGATAACAAGCCATTTTTCATTTTCCAAAAGCTCACCTCACTGTAAAAATTCTGACTGTACCGTAGTTGTTTTGTTAAATAAAATCCGATCTTCACCAATTAGTATTATTTCGTGCCAAGGTATCATTTCACTAACTTTCACTTTCTTTTTTTGGAATGGTAATTTATCTTTAACAATTTCAAAACCATGAATCTTTCCTGTTTGCACATCTAATAGACATTCCGTATGTGCCAATATGCCGAAGTGTACGCCACCTTCAACTTGAATTAACTCTTTATCCACCATCTCTGATAGTAGCATCCCTCATCTCCCTCCTTGAACCGTTACCCCAATATATGCCGAGTTTTTGCAATTCGTGACCCTTACCCAAAGAACGAAAAAGTTGCATTTATCTTCGCGACTGTGTATAGTGTGTATATACAGTTGTGAGGTGAAAGATTATGCATATCCATTTAAGCAACGCCAGCGATAAACCCATCTATGAGCAAATAACCGTACAGCTTAAGGAAGCGATACTAGCCAATAAATTACAGGCCGGTGATGCACTACCTTCTATTCGTGCACTTGCAAAGGATTTAAAAATTAGTGTTATGACAACGAAGCGTGCTTATGCTGATTTAGAGCGAGATGGATTTATCGAAACGGTCGCTGGAAAAGGAAGCTTTGTTACAGAACGAAATCAAGATTTTCTACGTGAGGAATTATTGCGTCAAGTTGAAGAGCATTTACAAAAAGCAGTGAGAACAGCCAAAACGGCTGGGCTGGCAAACGAGGAATTACAGGAGTTACTTTCATTAATTTTGGAGGAGGACAACTAAATGAATGCTATTGAAATTCATGATTTACGCAAAAGCTTTACAGGATTTTCTCTTAATGATGTTAGTTTTTCAGTACCTCAAGGCACTGTCATGGGTTTTGTAGGAGAAAACGGTGCCGGGAAGTCTACTACCATTAAATGCATACTTAACTTACTAAAAAAAGAATACGGCGAAATTTTGCTATTCGGCAAGGATATTGTCGAACATGAGTTAGCGATAAAAAACGACATCGGTGTAGTTTTTGACGATTTACATGTACCGGAAACGCTCAATGCGACGCAACTCGACAAATTTATGAAAAAAGTGTTTAAAACATGGGATTCCAACTATTATTTTGAGCGATTAGCACAATTTAAAATTCCACAGAGGAAGAAGGTAAAAGAATTTTCCCGTGGAATGAGGATGAAGCTGTCCATTGCATTAGCCCTGTCCCATCATCCAAAGCTATTAATTTTAGATGAACCAACGAGTGGGCTAGATCCGATAATTCGTGATGAAATTCTCGATTTATTTTTAACGTTTATGCAGGATGAAACCCATAGTATTCTTTTTTCTTCTCATATAACAAGTGATTTAGAGAAGATTGCTGACTATATTACATTCATTCATAATGGGGAAATTTTATTCAGTGAAGATAAAGACGTACTGCACTACGAATACGGAATATTTAAAGGTAATAAAGAGGAAATAAGTGCCATACCAGAACACGCCATTATTAGAAAACGTAATGGAGCCTTTGGCATAGAAGCCTTAGTTCTGAAAAATGAAGTAAATGAGGTATTTTCTCTTGAAAAGCCTTCTATAGAAGATATTATGCTATTTTATGTGAAAGGTAGTGTTTGAACATGACAGGTCTTATCTTAAAAGATTTAATGACGATTAAACGTCAAATAAAAACACAGGCCTTCGTGCTAACCTTTTTCCTAATTACATCAATTTTCATGCAACAAAGTTTAATACTCTTTACAATTATTATATTTATCGTAACCTTTCAAACTATAACTGCTCTTACCTATGATGAACAAAGCAGCTGGGATAAATATGCAAATACTTTACCCATTTCAAAAGGGGACATAGTACTTAGTAAATATATACTTAGTATCCTTCTTATGCTTTTTGGGCTTATCCTTGCATTACCGATTGTATTTTTTATTCACCGTTTTAATAACTGGGCTTCAGCAGAGTTTTTTCTAACATTTAATCTTCTTGTGACATTAGCCCTGTGTATGCTAGCACTTTTATTACCGATCTATATTAAATTCGGTTCCATAAAAGGAAGAATGGTTCTTATTGCTATATGCTTCATACCTGGCTTTTTTTCTGGCCTAATTAGCAAGCAATTGCCTGATATTCACTTAGTTTTAATAAACATAAAGCAATATATATTTTTAGCACCTTTTGGTGGTCTTTTCATCCTATGGCTGTCCTCTCTCATTTCAACCGCAATCTATAAACATAAAGAATTCTAGGGAGGGAAAGAGATAATGCAGGCTTTACTTTTGCAAAGAATAATAGTGCAAAAATGGTCCATCCTTTTTGCAATTGCCATATGTATGCTCATTAATTACATTGATATACCTTTTTTAGATAGCCCCTCAATTGGGTTGGTTGTTGTTGTTTTTTCCGCTTCATTCGTAAGAGGGTTTTATGAAGACGATCTTAAAGTGAATTGGGAATTGTTCGTTAATAGTCTTCCTTTAACGAAGAAAACACAGCTACAGGCTGATTTCCTATTTAGTTATGGTTGGGTGGCACTTCTTTTTGTGCTAATGGCCCCTGCTTATTTTTCACAATCTGCAGCCGACGAAAACTTTTTAGAGCATTTTGCCATGTATTTCGCATATATTAGCAGTGCCTCTTTATTCATCTGTGTTCAGTTTTATATCCATCATCTAGGCAAGGCAAACGGGATGCGTTATTTTAAAATGATGACTGCCATCTTCCTTATTTTTATCATCAACTTCCCTATTCATTATTTTTTATCACAAGTTGTAGCAAATTTATCGATAATTTTGATCCCTACAATTATCAGTATCGTCATTAGTCTATTTATTTTCCGACAAAGCCTTACCTTATATTTAATAAAAGATGTAAATTGATCGGAAAACTATTATGTCAACGAAATGAAGATGTCCTAAATAAAGGATGGCTTTTCGATTAAAACGAGGGGTTGCGTCCCGGATTCTACCCAGATTCAACTAACGGTGTAGAATAATTCATCAAGCGTTTGGGTTATTTCGGTATAATGAGCGTAAGGGGATTAAATAAATGAAAAAAACTTTAGTTGGAATATTGATCGCAGGAATTTTAGGCATTGGGAGTTATTTTCTTTTTGGACAAAGTGGAAGTGATGAAAAGCTCACTTATGAAGGGGAAAATGAAAATTGGAAAGTTGAAGTTGAATATATACTCAATAATATCGGTACAGAAGAAGTGCAACGTTCTATTCTTTTAAAATATCAGGGTTCAGATTTAAGCAGTATTGGAGAATTTCAATTCGCAGTACAAACTAATCTTGGTAAATGGGGCGAAAGTACAATTGAATTAGATGAAAACGGGCAATATACAAGCTCTAGTTCTGCAATATGGAAAGGAACTTTAACTAAAAAGGATAAACCAGTCTTCACAATTAGTTGGAATGATAATGAAGAGGAGATTATCTTAGAAAGAAAATAATAAATCATTATTTTATAAAAATACCTCCAAATAATTACGATCATATGTAGTTTGAAGAATAGTTAAATTAGCCTTGTTAAAGTAATTTAATAAGGCTAATTTTTCTATTTGAACTGCTCAAATGGATTAGTTACCATCGTTCTTAATTTTCTGCAATGTATGTTTGGACCGCTAATCTATTCACAAATTCCCCTTTAGAAAGGTGCTGTTCAATTGCTATTCTTCTTATAGATGCTTCGTCAAATGTAGAAGTATTTTTATGCTTCTGGGCCAATAATTGAAATGGCTGGCTCAGCTTTTAAGATTTTTGCAATTAAACGGTCAATTGATTCCATGGATACAGCATCGATTGACGCTAATACTTCGTCTACTGAACGATGTTTGCGATGGACGATTTCACTTGTACCGTTACGATTCATACGAGCGCCTGTCCCCTCCAAACCGAGTACAAAACTTCCCTTCAGCTGTTCCTTCGCATTCATAAGTTCTTCCTCTGTTACGCCACCTGCTACAATATCAAGTAATGTCGCATCAATTGTATGTTGAAGCTGTGATAGTTGCTGACGACTTGTACTACCATAAATCGTAAACGCCCCAACATCCGCATAGCAAGATTGGTAAGAAAATATTGAATAGGCTAAACCACGTTCTTCACGTACTTCTTGGAACAAACGAGAGCTCATATTACCCCCAATAATGTTATTAAGTGCAATAAAGCTATACATATCTGGATCCTTTACGCCAATTGCAGGATAAGAAATAGCTAAATGCGCTTGCTCCGTATCGCGAGTTTTTGAAATCTCTCCTGGATTAAAATCAGGATTGGAAAGCACCGGCTCCACCGCCAATGGAGATGGCTCATATTGGCCAAATAAATCTTCAATTGTTTGCAAAAGTTTTGCAGAAATATTTCCTGCTATTGAAATAACAACGGATTCCGGTCCATAATGTTTTGCCATATAGTGACGGATCATATCTGCTGTAAATGTTTTTAAAGTAGCCGCAGTTCCTAGAATTGGGCGACCAAGTGCGTCGTTTGGATACATGACTTCCCATAGTTTTTCATGAACATCGTCATCAGGTGCGTCTTCACTCATTAATATTTCCTCAAGCACAACTTGTCTTTCCTTCTCTAACTCTTCTTCTGCAAACGTAGAATTAAAGAACATATCCGCTAAAATTGTCACTGCACGTTCAGCATGATGGTCTAAAACCTTTGCATAATAACACGTGTTTTCCTTGGATGTAAAAGCATTTAACTCGCCACCAATGCGATCAAATTCTTCTGCAATTTGGCGAGCTGATCGGGTTTTTGTCCCTTTAAAAAGCATATGCTCTATAAAATGCGTAATGCCATTTTCCTCAGGCAGCTCATAACGAGATCCTGCATTCACAAAAATGCCTAGCGCAACAGATCTTACATGATCAATTTGCTCAGACACAATACGCACACCATTCTGACATGTATGTACTTGTACCAAAAAATCTCCCCCAATTTATCTCTGGTTCTACATTAAAGGCATAATGAGGGATTATCACCAAAACGTGTGGTTGATTTCCGTTCCGACTGGGCGCTTTGTTGTTGCTGTCGCTTCGCTTTCGCACAGATAAAACATTTGTTGCTGTCGCTTCGCTTTCGCACAGATAAAACATTTGTTGCTGTCGCTTCGCTTTCGCACAGAGCAGAGCTTCCTGGGGGCGTCCGATGAGCTGCTTCACTCGCGTTGCTCGCTCCAGGGTCTCATCTGTGACGCTGATCCCCGAGGAGTCGCCCAGCCTCCACTCCAATCAACTTATTTACATAGTAGACGTTTTAACAAAAGTCATCCACAACTTTTGGTGATGAACCATAATGTGAAGCTCCCCCCAAAGTATCCCTTATTGAACCATTTTACTTATATTTTATTTAAAAAAGGCTGCGCATTATACGCAGCCTTTTTTACAATTATTATTTATCTTGCTCAGCGCGTTCTTTTTCCTCTTGAATAACTACTTTACGAGATAAATTCACACGACCTTGCTTGTCAATTTCAATAACTTTTACAAGTAACTGATCGCCAAGTTTTAATACATCTTCAACTTGTTTTGTACGTTCCTCTTGAATTTCAGAGATGTGAAGTAAGCCATCTTTACCTGGGAATATTTCACAGAACGCACCGAATTTTTCAATACGTTTAACTGTTGATAAGTAATACTCGCCAACTTTTGCTTCGCGTACGATGTCTTCGATAATTTGTTTTGCACGAGCGTTCATTTCTTCATCTGCAGAAGAGATGTAAATTGTACCATCTTGCTCAGTATCAATTTTTACGCCAGTTTCTTCAATAATTTTGTTAATTTGTTTACCACCAGGTCCGATAACATCGCGAATCTTATCAGGATTAATTTTCACGATCACGATTTTCGGTGCAAATGCAGATAATTTTTCACGTGGTTCTGCAAGAGTAGCAAGCATCGATTCTAAAATGTGCATACGGCCAATTTTAGCTTGTGTTAATGCTTCTTCTAAAATATTTCGTGATAAACCATCAATTTTAATGTCCATTTGAAGTGCTGTTACACCTTTAGCTGTACCTGCAACTTTAAAGTCCATATCTCCAAGGTGGTCTTCCATACCTTGAATATCAGTTAAAATAGAGTAGTGTTCTCCTTTTTTAATAAGACCCATTGCAATACCTGCTACAGGTGCTTTTAAAGGAACACCAGCATCCATCATCGCTAACGTTGAAGCACAGATAGAAGCTTGAGATGTAGAACCGTTTGATTCAAGTACTTCCGATACACAACGGATTGTATATGGGAATACCGATTCGTCCGGAATAACCGCGTCAAGAGCACGTTCTCCTAGTGCACCATGACCGATTTCACGACGACCTGGTCCACGAATTGGGCCTGTTTCCCCTACTGAGAATTGTGGGAAGTTATAGTGATGCATGAAGCGTTTAGATTCTTCTACACCTAAACCGTCAATAATTTGTACATCACCAAGTGCACCTAAAGTACAAATAGAAAGGGCTTGTGTTTGTCCACGTGTAAATAATGCTGAACCGTGCGTACGTTGTAATAAGCCTGTTTCAGAAGACAGTGGACGGATTTCGTCTAACTTACGACCATCTGGGCGAACTTTATCTTCTGTAATTTGACGACGTACTTCGTCTTTAACCATTTTATCTAAAATTGTATACACTTGCTTCATTGTTACTTCATCCGCTTCTTGCTCTTCATAAGAAGCAATAACACGATCTTTTACCGCTTGAATAGCCTCATCACGTGCATGTTTTTCTGCAGTTTGAATGGCATCATGCATGTCAGTCTCACAAGCTGCTTTTATATCTGCTTGAATCGCTTCATCAATTTCAAATAATGTGACAGGTAATTTTTCTTTCCCTACTTCTGCAACAATTTGCTCTTGGAAAGCAATAATTTTTTTGATTTCTTCATGACCGAACATAATAGCTTCTAGCATTACTTCTTCTGGTACTTCTAATGCACCTGCTTCAACCATATTGATAGCATCTTTGTTACCTGCTACAGATAAATGAACTGTTGATTGATTAGATTGTTCCACTGTTGGGTTCACGATAAATTTACCGTCAATATATCCAACTTGTACACCTGCAATCGGTCCGTCGAATGGAATATCCGAAATAGCTAACGCTAATGATGAACCAAGCATTGCAGCCATTTCAGATGTGCAATCTGAATCGTTAGACATAACCATTGAAATCACTTGTACTTCATTACGGAATCCGTCTGGGAACATCGGACGAATTGGACGATCGATTAAACGGCTTGCTAATATTGCTTTTTCAGATGGACGTCCTTCACGTTTAATAAAGCCACCAGGAATTTTACCTGCTGCGTATAAACGCTCTTCGTAGTTTACTGTTAATGGGAAGAAATCAAGTGGTTTCGGTGATTTTGACATTGTTGCTGTTGAAAGTACTGATGTATCACCATAGCGTACTAATACGGCTCCATTTGCTTGTTTTGCTAACTGTCCAACCTCGATTACTAGCGGACGGCCAGCCCATTCATAGGAATAGACTTTCTTTTCGTTCATTCAATGAACCCCTCTCTATTATAAAAACACTTACTTCGTCTGTATGTACTAATAGTAAGTGTACCAAAAATGCTTGTTCTATGCTAAATATTTCATCAAATAATCATTCATTTAAATTAAGTTATTGCCAATTTATTTAGGATTTATTTCTATATTTAATGGAAACAAGGCTTTTTACTTAAAATTTATGTCATATATGCTTTTTTCAGTAGTAAAATTCATTAAACATAAAGAAAAAGCGGGATTAATCCCGCTTTTCGATGACAATTAGCGACGTAAGCCTAAACGAGTGATTAGTTCACGGTAACGTTGTACGTCAGTTTCACGAAGATATTTTAATAAGTGACGACGACGACCTACCATTTTAAGAAGACCACGCTCAGAGTGGAAATCTTTTTTGTGTGTACGTAAGTGAGAGTTTAGAGCGTTAATTTCCTCTGTTAATACTGCAACTTGTACTTCTGGAGAACCAGTGTCACTTTCGTGAGTACGGAACTCAGCAATAATTTCGTTTTTACGTTCTTTTGAAATAGCCATTTAAATGGACCTCCTAAATAATTGTTTATCCCCATTAGCACAGTAAACGTTGGAGTCATCGATATACCGAGCTAAGGTTAAGCATATTATGCACTTATGAATGTTACCATAAATCAAATGGTCAAGCAAGCGATAACTAAGCCTATTCATAGGCTAAAGTAGATTTAAGCTCATCTTCATAACGTGGGGTTAATTTCCGTTCCGATTGGGCGCTTTGTTGCTGCCGCTTCGCTTTCGCACAGAAAACATCCGCTTCGCTGTCTCCACTCCAATCAACTCATGGCGTACACTTTAACCTTTGGTGATAGTTGTAAAATATTCAATTGCTTCTTGTTTATCCTTTTGGATTTGTGCTTTCAGAGCTTCAATACCATCGAACTTTCGTTCACTTCTTATACGTTTATACCAAGCGACATGCACTTCTTCACCGTAGATGTTTTTTTCGAAGTTTAAAATATGAACTTCGATGGATAATTGTTTGTCATTTGGATCTTTAAATGTTGGTTTATAGCCTACATTACAAACACCATCATACCAATTATTTTGTACAAGTAATCGAACCGCGTACACACCACTTGCTGGAATATAAGTCCCCTCTAATGCTCGGACATTTGCAGTCGGGAAACCTATTGTGCGTCCTCGCTTATCACCATGCACAACGATACCTGTAATTTCAAATGGTCGCCCTAGGAGCAATCTTGCTTCTTCCATATCTCCCTCTTGCAAAAGCTTACGGATACGTGTAGAGCTAATTTTTTCGATTTCGTCGGTTTTCTTTTCAACAACCGTTACACCGTAATCTCCATTACTCAATGCACGCATATCTTCCATTTTTCCTTTACCAAATGCACCAAAAGAATAATCAAAGCCAGCCGTCACATGTTGAATGTTCAATCCGCGAATAAATGTATCTATAAATTCATCAGGTGAAAGCTTTGCAAAATCAGATGTGAAATGTACAACAAATGCTGTATCAACACCCTGTTCTTCAAAAAGCTGCAATTTTTGCTGTAATAACGTAATATAAAATACTTTTTCGTTACGACCGCCAAGTACCAAAGAAGGATGTGGATCGAATGTCATAACAGCCGTCGGAATTTGGCGCTTGTCTCCTTCTTCCTTTGCTGCCTTAATAACTGCCTGATGCCCTTTATGTACACCATCAAAAAAACCAAGGGCCAATGAATATGGCTGCATGCTTTCTCGTTGCTGTAGTTGGTGTGGGTATTTTAAATGAATGACCTCCATACTAAAAATCCTCCTACTCTATCGTTGGAAACATCTTATGTGGCTTCATAAGCCCTTCCTTTGTAGGATGGGCATGATAGACCGCAATTGCTTTCCCACTGATTCCAAAAACAATTTTATCATGTATCTTTAATAATGCATCTGCGGGAAGCACTTGTCCATTGAAAATTTCTTTTTCAACAGCAGAAGTAATTTCAATATATGGATAATCTGCTAAAGCATGCTCAACTGGTAAAATGCATGTATTAATTTGTTCTGCTTCCATCAGTTCAGCAACTTGTGCCAATGTAAAGCAATTTTCTTGTGTAAACGTCCCGGAGGCTGTTCGTACAAGCTCTTGCATATGCGCTGGATAACCAAGTGCCGCTCCAATTTGAACAGCTAGTGTTCGAATATACGTCCCTTTACTACATGCTATACGTACAGGGAATGTAATTTCTTGACCTTCATATAGTTCTACATCATCTAGTAGCTCTAGTGCATAAATAGTAACTTGACGTGTAGGTCTTTCGACAGTTTCTCCTTTTCGAGCATATTCATAGAGACGTTTACCATTTACTTTGACTGCCGAAAACATCGGTGGTGTTTGTTCAATAACACCTGTGAGTGAGGCTAAAACCTCTTGCAATTGAGTACGTGTGAATTTTTTATGCGCACTATCTTGCTCAACCGTTTCTCCTTCTGCATCCTCAGTTGTCGTTGTACGGCCAATTGAAATAACTGCTTCATAGGTTTTTCCTGCATCCGTTAGGTATTCTGCGATGCGTGTTGCTTGTCCAATACAGATGGGCAGAACTCCTTCAACACCTGGATCCAGTGTGCCTGTATGGCCGACTTTTTTAGTACGCAAGATTTTTCGTAATTTAAAGACGCAGTCATGACTTGTCATGCCACGTTCCTTCCAAAGCGGTAAAATACCGTTCATAAACTTCCTCCTAAAATCAATTCATTTTTAGCAATTTTGATGTTCGTTACATTTTCATCTCTTTTAGGATCATCACCAAAACGTGTGGTTGATTTCCGTTCCGACTGGGCGCTTTGTTGCTGTCGCTTTGCTTTCGCACAGATAAAACATTTGTAGCTGCCGCTTTGCTTTCGCACAGAGCAAAGCTTCCTGGGGGCGTCGGGGCAACAGATGTCTTTTGCGCGAAAGCGTAGTGTTAACGTAGCGGCAGCAGAGGGTTTTGTTTGTGCGAAAGCGCAGCGACAGCACCGATGTTAGTCACGAAGGCGTTATCACAGGACGTGATGCCTTTAGCCTTCGTTCCCCTGTCGCTAATTCCCAAGGAGTCGCCCAATCTCCACTCCAATCAACTTATTTGCATAGTATATGTTTTAACAATTGTCATCCACGACATTTGGGGATGAACCCACTTTTAAGATAGAAGTGAATGTCTGACACGCCTACCAAAAAAACGGGCAGGCAGTCGCCAAAACATATAGGTAAGCTCCGCACGAAAGCTTAATAAAGATGATAGAGCCATAAAATGTCCTGTTGCATTTCTTGTGAATGTAAAAAGTCTGCCTGCATGAACATGCATATGGCAGACTTTTTTTAAGTTAAGCTTATTCTTCGTGTAAACCACGTAGCAATGAATCAATACGGTTCCCATATTCAATCGATGAGTCGAATTCAAAGATTAGTTCTGGAGTACGACGTAAACGGATTCGTGAACCAATTTCTGAACGAATGAAACCAGAAGCCTTTAATAGAGCTTTTAGAGTTTCCTCTTTTTCACGTTCATTGCCTAGAGTTGTAATATAAATTGTCGCTTGCTGTAAATCACCTGTTACCTCAACACCAGTAACAGTAACGAAACCAACACGCGGATCTTTTATTTTACGTCCAATAATATCGCCAAGCTCTTTTTTCATTTGCTCAGCGACACGGTTTGAGCGTAGAGACATAGTTTGTCACCTCAATTTCGATGTACAGAAAGTTGTGTTCTCACCTGCAACATTTTACATACAGGTTACGGCTAAATCATACACAACTTCCACTGTTACTTATAAATAGTCTCGCCACACATTTAACTGTTCCCAAGATGGATTTGACTGTAAGTAATGTAGCGCGTGATTAATTTCACGCTCGGCTGCTTCTTTTGACGAAGAAACAGCAACAAGCGCCAATTTTGTACGCTGCCATACATTTTGATGATCAATTTCCGCAATGGATACATTAAATTTTTGCTTAGTGCGTGTAAGCATACGCTGTAGGACAGCGCGTTTTTCCTTCAACGAATGGGCAGTTTGAATCATGAATTCAACTTCTGCATACACAATCATTAAACGCGTTTAACTTCTTCCATAATATAGGCTTCAATAATGTCGCCTTCTTTAATATCGTTGAAGTTTGTAATTGTAATACCACATTCGTAACCTTTAGCAACTTCTTTCACTTCATCTTTGAAACGTTTAAGTGTATCTAATTCACCTTCAAAAATGACTACATTGTCGCGAATTACACGTACGCCAGAATCACGAGTTACTTTACCTTCTGTTACGTATGAACCAGCAATTGTACCAACTTTTGATACTTTAATTGTTTGGCGAACTTCTGCTTGACCAATAATTTTTTCCACGAATTCTGGATCAAGCATACCTTTCATTGCTTGTTCAATTTCCTCGATTACTTTATAAATAATGCGGTGTAGACGAATATCTACGCCTTCTTCTTCTGCTGCACGTTTTGCATTGATATCTGGGCGAACGTTGAAGCCAATAACAATTGCATTTGAAGCAGCCGCAAGAGAAATATCTGATTCTGTAATCGCTCCAGCGCCAGTGTGAATAATTTTCACGTTTACGCCTTCTACATCAATTTTCATTAATGATGCAGCCATTGCTTCTACAGTACCTTGAACGTCAGCTTTCACAATTAAGTTAAGCTCTTTCATTTCACCTTGACTCATTTGTTCGAATAAGTTATCAAGCGTTACACGTTGTTTTTCTGAACGTTGTGCTTGAATTGCTGACATTGCACGAGTTTCACCAACTTGGCGTGCTGTTTTTTCGTCTTCAAAGACAACGAAACGGTCGCCAGCTTGTGGTACTTCATTTAAACCTGTGATTTCTACTGGCGTTGATGGTCCAGCTTCTTTCACACGACGGCCTTTATCATTCACCATTGCGCGTACTCGCCCAAAAGTATGACCGACAACAATCGGATCCCCAACTTTTAATGTTCCATCTTGTACTAAAAGTGTTGCAACAGAGCCTCGACCTTTATCTAGCTGTGCTTCAATTACTGTACCAAGTGCTAAACGATTAGGGTTCGCTTTTAATTCTCCAACTTCAGCGACAAGTAAAATCATTTCAAGTAATGTGTCAATGCCTTCACCTTTTAATGCAGAGATTGGTACGAAAATTGTTTCGCCACCCCAAGCTTCTGGAACTAAGCCATGCTCTGTTAACTCTTGCATTACACGGTCTGGATTAGCTGAAGGTTTATCCATTTTATTGACTGCAACAATAATTGGGACTTCTGCCGCTTTTGCGTGGTTAATCGCTTCAACTGTTTGTGGCATTACACCATCATCCGCAGCTACTACTAAAATCGTTAAGTCCGTTACTTTGGCACCGCGCGCACGCATCGTTGTAAACGCAGCGTGTCCTGGTGTATCTAGGAACGAAATCTTTTTGTCGCCTTCAGTTACTTGATAAGCACCGATATGCTGAGTAATACCCCCAGCCTCTCCAGCTGTTACTTTAGTATTGCGAATAGAGTCTAACAATGTAGTTTTACCATGGTCAACGTGACCCATAATTGTTACTACTGGAGGACGTTCTGATAAGTCCGCCTCGTTCACTTCTTCTGTTTGTTCGAAGTGTGTTTCTAAATCCGTAATATCTACACGAATTTCTTCTTCCACTTCTACACCATAGTCTGCGCAAATTAATTCAATTGCATCCTTATCTAATTCTTGGTTAATTGTTGCCATTACACCAAGCATAAATAATTTTTTAATAATTTCTGATGGCTCGCGGTGTAATTTTTTTGCTAATTCCGCGACAGAAAGAGATTCAACAAAAGTAATTTTTTCTGGTAATTCCTTTTGTTTCACTGGTTGACTTGGTTGATGTGTTTTTGGATGGCGACGTTTCCCGCCATGAATTCCTGGTTTTGGACGTTGGTTATAACCTCCGCCACCTCTACGATTATTATTATTGTTGTTATTATTATTATTATTTGTCATATTTCGATTTTGATTACCTTTTATATTCTTAGATTTTTCGTTAGACGAATTTGAGTTTTGATGCGTTTGTTGCTGATTATTGGCTTTAGGCTTAGAAGTAGCAGATTGCTGCTTTTGCCCATCTTGCTTTTTCACCGATTGCTGTGATTTTTGCGATACATTTGGAGTAGGTTGCTTCACATCTTTTATATTTTTAAATGTTTGGTTTAACTTTGCCACTATGTCTTTTTCTAACATTGACATATGGTTTGTAACGCTAACATTTAGTTTATTTAGTGCGTCAATAACCTCTTTACTCGTTTTATTCACTTGTTTCGCATATTCATGAACTCTGATTTTGGTCATCTGCTCACCCCCGATTATTTTTCGTTGAGTAGACTAGACAATTTGCTTGCAAAACCTTTATCGGTAATAGCTAAAGCCACTCGGGCCTCCTTACCTGTAGCATGTCCTAGATCATAACGATCACCAATTACATGATACTCAACGTTGTAATACGTGCATTTATCTTGAATTTTTTTGCTAGAGTTTTTAGAAGCATCGTTTGCAAGTAGTACTAGCTTAGCATTACCATTGCGGACTTCCTTTACTACTAACTCTTCTCCTGAAATCACTTTACGGGCTCTTGCCGCTAGCCCAAGCAAATTATAGATCGCTTGATTGCTCATATAATAGACTCCCTACGAATCAACAAAATAAGTTCATCGTAGATTTCTTCAGGGATTTTTACATCAAGTTGGTGCCCTAAAACATTTTTCTTACGGGCGATTTCAATCGCTTTCTCCGATTTAGAGACATAGGCACCACGCCCGGGTTTTTTCCCGGAGACATCCACACTTACTTCGCCCTCTTTCGAACGAACAACACGAATCATTTCTTTCTTTGGTAGCATTTCACCGGTAGCTACACATTTTCGAAGAGGTACTTTTTTATTAATAGCCATAAGAATCACCTTTCCTCTCTGAAGCTTGTCGTAAGAGGTGGACTAGCCATGCGCTACATTAAGTCGGATTTGAAATAAAATTTCATTTCCCGTTGTAGGCTCTGCCATTATTCAGTCGACGTCGCCCAACGCCCACTGAATAATGGCAGCTAACTAGTCACACGGGCTTCCTTACTTATTCTTCGTCGTCTTGATATAAGTCAACTGTCACATCATCGAAATCACTTTCGTCATCCTCAGCAGGTACGAAAGTGCTTGTAGCAGATGGATAAATACCTAACTCACGAGCATCTGTTTCACTCTTAATATCAATTTTCCAGCCAGTTAGCTTGGCAGCTAAACGAGCATTTTGACCACGTTTACCAATTGCTAGTGATAATTGATAGTCTGGAACAACAACAGTAGTAGATTTTTCTTCTTCATTGACTTGAACATCTAAAACTTTAGATGGGCTAAGAGCATTTGCTACAAACACAACTGGGTCTTCTGACCATTCAACGATATCGATTTTTTCACCATTTAACTCATTGACAATTGTTTGCACACGAGCACCTTTTGCCCCTACACATGAACCTACTGGATCTACCTCTTCGTTATGTGCATAAACAGAGATTTTAGAACGATCCCCTGCTTCACGGGCAATTGATTTAATTTCTACAATACCTTCGTAGATTTCAGGTACTTCCATTTCAAATAAGCGGCGTAATAAACCAGGATGTGTGCGTGAAACGATAACTTGTGGTCCACGTGTTGTACGTTCAACCTTTGTAATGTAAACCTTGATGCGATCATGTGGATGGTATGATTCACCTTGAATTTGTTCGTTTTGTGGTAATGCAGCTTCTACTTTACCTAGACCTACGTAAATATTACGAGCATCTAGACGCTCAACTACACCCGTCACGATATCATCTTCACGGTCCACATATTGCTCGTAAATTAGACCGCGTTCTGCCTCACGCACACGTTGTGTAACAACTTGTTTCGCTGTCTGTGCAGCAATACGTCCAAAGTTTCGAGGCGTCACTTCCTGCTCAACCACATCTTCTAACTGGTACGCAGGGTTGATAGCCTTGGCATCTTCTTCAGAAATTTGTAAACGGTCATCTTCTACTTCTTCAACAACATCTTTGCGTGAAAAGACACGAATAGAGCCCTTATCTAAATTTAAGTCAACACGAACATTTTGTGCTTGATTGAAGTTGCGTTTGTAAGCTGTAACTAATGCCGCTTCTATTGCTTCAATTAACACATCTCTTGAAATTCCTTTTTGTTCTTCTAGCGCATTTAGCGCATCTAACAAATCACTACTCATTTTTGTTTTCACTCCTAAATATGCATTATGCTTAAAAGTCGATGGCAAGTCGTGCCAATGCGATTTTTTCTTGTTCAATTGTTACTGTAATTTTACGCGTTTTAATGCGTACTTCCATCACTAATGTATTTTCATCATATGATGTTAAGTAGCCTTGGAATTCCTTCATGTCCTTGATGGGCTCATAGGTTTTAACATAAATAAATTTGCCAATCGCATTTTCAAAATCAGTATCCTTTTTTAATGGACGTTCTGCTCCAGGTGAAGAAACTTCTAAATAATAGTTTTGTGTAATTGGATCATTTTCATCCAATAGCAAACTTAGTCGTTCACTAACTTGGGCACATTGTTCAATGTCAATTCCACCTTCAGGTGTATCCACATAAACACGTAAAAACCAGTTACGTCCTTCTTTTACGAACTCGACATCTACAAGCTCAAGATTCAACTCTTCAACAATCGGTTTAGCGAGCTCTTCAATTAAAGATGGTACTTTGCTCATTGTTTCCTCCTGTATCTATCAAATTCTGGCGTAATAAAACAGAAATTCCACCAGTAGCTTTGGTGAAATTTAACGGTCTTACCTGCTGTTAGTCAAAAATTTGTTTTGCTACGGTATAACAACAGAAAAGAGCGGGAAGGTCCCACTCTTTTGCTGGAAAAATATCAACAAATTATTACCATAAGGATAGCATAGTTTACTGCACAATGCAAATTTCCTTTTTAAAGACATCTATTATGTGAAGCCAAAATTTGTGTCTAGAAATTGACATTTGTGCATTAAATCGGGGCCCATCACCATAACGTGAAGGTGATTTCCGTTCCGACTGGGCGCTTTGTTGCTGTCGCTTTGCTTTCGCTACAGAAAACATTTGTTGCTGTCGCTTTGCTTTCGCACAGATAAAACATTTGTTGCTGTCGCTTTGCTTTCGCACAGATAAAACATTTGTTGCTGTCGCTTTGCTTTCGCACAGATAAAACATTTGTAGCTGACGCTTCGCTTTCGCACAGAGCAGAGCTTCCTGGGGGCGTCCGATGAGCCGCTTGGGCCAACACGATGTTGGTCACGAAGGCGTTATCACAGGATGTGATGATTTTAGCCTTCGTTCCCCTATTTGCTCGCTCCAGGGTCTCGGGCCAACAGATGTTTTTTGCGCGAAAGCGTAGTGTTAACGCAGCGACAGCAGAGGGTTTTGTTTGTGCGAAAGCGCAGCGACAGCAACAGCACGATGTTGGTCACGAAGGCGTTATCACAGGATGTGATGATTTTAGCCTTCGTTCCTCTATCGCTGATCCCCAAGGAGTCGCCCAGTCTCCACTTCAATCAACTTATATAATTTGTATCATTTTAATAAAATGTAAACCCTCAACTTTATAAGGCTTAATTTGAGCATAAGACTTATAAGTTATTCGTTATTGATGATGAAGCCTTCAGATTTACTCTTCTTAGAAAAGTGATAACTGATTGGCATCAGGCATTCCTTCTAAACAACCTAATTGATCCATGTATTCTATTAAAGTCTTGGATACTCGCCCTCGTTGTTGTAAATCTTCCTTCGATAAAAATTCTCCGTCCTCACGTGCTGCCACTATTTGTTTGGCAACGTTCGTACCGAGTCCAGGAATCGCATCGAATGGTGGAATTAAAGAGTTTCCATCAATGATGAATTCACTAGCCTGCGAACGATATAAATCCACCTTCTGGAAGCTCATACCACGTTCACACATTTCAAGTGCTAATTCCATTACCGTTAATAGGTTTTTTTCTTTTGTTGAAGCCTCTAAACCCTTTATATTGATTTCATCAATTTTTGCACGAATCATTTGCGAGCCCTGTACCATGGCAATCAGATCGAAATCATCTGCACGAACTGTGAAATAAGCGGCATAATACAGAATCGGGAAATGTACCTTAAACCATGCAATACGAACAGCCATTAACACGTAAGCAGCCGCATGGGCTTTCGGGAACATATATTTTATCTTTTTACATGATTCGATATACCAGCCTGGTACTTTATTTGCCAGCATTTCTGCCTCAAACTCTTCAGATAAACCTTTCCCTTTACGCACGGACTCCATAATTTTAAATGCCAGTGATGGTTCTAGCCCTTGGTAAATTAAATACACCATGATATCATCACGACAACCAATTACTTCTTTCAGCACACATGTACCATTCTGAATTAATTCTTGTGCATTACCAAGCCATACGTCAGTTCCGTGAGAAAGTCCTGAAATTTGCACAAGCTCTGAGAAAGTTGATGGCTTTGTATCTTCAAGCATTTGGCGTACAAAACGGGTACCAAACTCAGGAATACCAAGTGTTCCTGTCTTACAACCAATTTGCTTTTCTGTTACACCTAAAGATTCTGGAGAACTAAAGATTTTCATTACGACTGGATCATCTGTTGGGATCGTTTTTGGATCTATCCCTGATAAATCCTGCAACATCCGAATCACAGTCGGATCATCGTGACCTAGAATATCAAGCTTTAAAATATTATCGTGAATAGAATGGAAATCAAAGTGCGTTGTACGCCATTCTGAATCCTGTGCATCCGCAGGGAATTGCACTGGAGAGAAGTCAAAAATATCCATATAATCCGGTACTACGATAATTCCGCCAGGGTGTTGTCCCGTTGTACGTTTTACGCCTGTACAACCTTGCACTAAGCGATCTACCTCGGCACCGCGGAAATGCAAGTTGTTATCATTAGCATAGCCCTTTACATAGCCGTAAGCTGTTTTCTCTGCAACTGTACCAATTGTTCCAGCACGATATACATAATCTTCACCGAATAATACCTTTGTATAGTTGTGAGCCTGTGGTTGATATTCTCCAGAGAAATTCAAATCGATATCGGGTACCTTATCTCCTTTAAAGCCAAGGAACGTTTCGAATGGGATATCTTGCCCATCCTTTTTATACGGTGTTCCACATTCCGTACAATCTTTATTTGGTAAGTCAAAGCCAGAGCTTACTGACCCATCATCAAAAAACTCGGAATGCTTACAATTTGGACAAACATAATGTGGTGGAAGTGGATTTACTTCGGTAATCTCCATAAAGGTCGCGACTAATGAAGATCCTACAGATCCACGGGAACCTACTAAATAGCCATCCGCTAATGACTTTTTCACAAGCTTCGCAGAAATTAAATAAATTACGCCGAAACCATGGCCTAAAATTGATTTTAATTCCTTTTCAATTCGTGCCTTTACGATTTCTGGTAACTCTTCTCCGTATATAAGATGAGCCATTTCATAGGTTAAATTTGTTACCTCATCATCAGAGCCTTCAATTTTTGGTGTATATAAATCATCTTTAATTGGCTTAACATCACCAATCATATTGGCAACTTTTTGAGTGTTGGTCACAACAACTTCCTTCGCAAGATCTGGTCCTAAAAAATCAAATTCTTTAAGCATTTCATCCGTCGTTCTAAAATGAACTTCAGGTAGCTTCGATCTATTTAAACTATTGGCGCCGCCTTGAGAACCAATGAGAATTTGTCTGAACATCCCATCTGTCGGATCTAAGTAATGGACATTACCAGTAGCTACAACTGGTTTATCGATTTTCTTGCCTAGCTTTACGAGCTTACGAATAATATCTTCAAGTGTCCATTCATCACGTACGACATTGCGCTCAATTAATGGTGCATACACGGCCTTTGGTTGAACTTCGATATAATCATAGAATTTCGCAACTTGCTCTGCTTCCTCTGGGGATTTATTCATCATCGTCTCAAATAATTCACCATTATTACAACCTGATCCGATTAGTAAACCTTCTCTATATTGCTCTAAGACCGCTCGTGTGACACGAGGAACACGATAGAACGTTTTTGTATGTGAATGCGTGACTATTTTAAATAAATTTTTTAATCCAGCATTATCTACTGCTAATATCGTGCAGTGCATTGGTCGTCCCTTTTTATAGGCATCTCCACCACCAACATGCTTATTAAAGTCATCGTGATATTTGATACCTAATTCATCTGCGTCTTTTAATAGCTGTAAAAGTAAAAAGCCAGTTGCTTCTGTATCATAAATCGCTCGGTGATGTTGCGTTAATTCGATATTGAATTTTTTACAAAGTGTATTTAAACGATGGTTTTTCATCGTTGGATAAAGTAATCGAGCTAACTCCAGCGTATCAATAACTGGATGAACGGTTCCCTCTAGCCCATATTTTTTATAGCCTGTGTATAGGAAGCCAATATCAAATGATGCATTATGCGCTACTACTATGCCATCTCCGATAAACGCATGGAATTCCTGAATGACTTGCTCTACTTCTGGTGCGTTTCGTACCATATCATCTGTAATGCCTGTCAGTTCAATAGTCGTCGCAGAAAGTGGGTGATGGGGATTGGCAAAGCTTTCGTACTTATCGATTACTTGCCCATCTTTAATTTTCACCGCGGCAAGCTCAATGATCGTATCGTAAGCAGTAGATAAACCTGTCGTCTCTACGTCAAACACGACATAGGTATCATCAGCTAATAATCGGTTCTCTGGTGCATAAGCAATCGGTACACCATCATCTACTAAATTAGCCTCCAAGCCATAAATAACTTTAATCCCATGCTTTTTCCCTGCTGAATAAGCTTCTGGGAAAGATTGCACAACAGCATGGTCGGTAATAGCCACGGCTGGATGCCCCCACTTTGCAGCCTGCGCAACAAGTCGATCCACTGGTGTCACAGCGTCCATTTGACTCATTGGTGTATGCAAATGCAATTCAACTCGTTTTTCTCCCTCTGGAGCCTTATCTTGTCGTGTTTCTTTTTTGATTTCGTTGATATCATTTGCCATAACGATTAAATCACGGATAAACGTATCAGTTTGCACAGATCCACGTACTTTAACCCACATGCCTTTTTTCAAATGCTGCATTAGCTCTGCATCATCATTATCGCGTGAGAACATTTTTACTACGATAGAGTCTGTATAATCGGTAATTTTAATTTGTAATAATGAGCGTCCACTTTTCAGCTCTCTAATTTCCGTATCAAAAACATAACCTTCTATGATAACACGACGCTCTTCCTCAACAATGCGTTTAATTTCCATTGTTTCATCATCTTTAATTAACATACCAAGCTGGAATGGTCGATCACCCAGGTTGGCAATAGCTGGATTTTCTTTCTTCTCCTGCTCACGTTTTTGGTAATCTTGTATCGCTTGCTGGGCTAAAGCCGCTTCCTCTAAACGCTTTTGTTCCATGAAAGCTTCCTGTGCCGCAATCATTTCTTCTGTTTGATCTTGAAGCACGAAATCAATTACAACGTGTGGAAAGCCGAATTGACTATAACTTTCGGAAAGCTTTTCTGCATACTTTGTTTTCAGCATCATAAATTCCATTTCTTGCATGCAGGATAAAATGATTTTTTGCCCATTCCACATAGGCATCTGTGAGGCTAGGCAATGTTTTAAAGTTGGCGCCATCTCATCTATTTGCTCTACTACTGTTAACCAATATTGTTGAACAAGTTCCTCTGTAACATTTTTCTCTACCGTATCAAACGTTGTGTGGATTTGAGCGATAGCTGAAAACTTTTCAGTCAAACGAGTACGAAAAAGTTGGAATAGCGGAAAAGGAAGGACATCTCGTAATTTAATGGAGAAATTCCATAGCCTGTTCTTTTTATGGACAGTTAACCGTGATAATTCACCGTCCTCAAAAAAGGACATATACACATCGTCTGTTAACTCTAGTTGTTGCAAGAGCATTTGAAACCTAGTTCTTGCTTCTTGTTGCTGTTCCAATCTATTGACACCTACTTTCAGAAAGAGGCAGTTTTAAAGCCTCTTGTTATACGAATCAAAGAAAAAAATCCGCTCCCTTTCTGGGGGCACCGTCAAGCCTCACAAATTCTAATCGCTATGAATTCATGCTTGGCTCGCTGTCCCCGAGAAGTGGCGCGAATTTATTATCTATTTAATACCCTTTGGGACAGAGGTTCTTCTTAAGGAAATTAATGTTTGCGGAAAAATTCATTTAAGCGATCAATGACCTCTTCTTTTTTCCACTCGAATGTTTCACCTGTTTGACGAAGTTTAACCTCAACAACACCTTCAGTTGCTTTTTTACCTACTGTTACGCGGACAGGCAAGCCAATTAAGTCAGCATCTGCGAATTTAACCCCTGCGCGCTCAGCACGATCATCTAATAACACGTCATAACGGTATGATTTTAATAAGCCATATAACTCATCAGCTAAGGCAACTTGTGTTTCATCCTTAGTATTAACAGGTACAACATGGATATCGTAAGGCGCTAATTGTGTTGGCCAAACAAATCCATTGTCATCTTGGAAATGCTCTGCAACAGCAGCTAATATACGTGATACACCAATACCATAGCATCCCATAATAAATGGTTGTGATTTACCTTGCTCATCTAAGAATGTACCATTCATTTTTTCAGAGTAAGTTGTTCCTAATTTGAAAATATGACCAACTTCAATACCTTCTGCAAACTTGATAATACCTTGTCCATCTGGAGATGGGTCTCCCTCTTGAATAAAACGAATATCCAAGTATTCATTCACGGCAAAATCACGCTCTAGATTAACGTTTACTAAGTGGAAGCCATCCTCATTTGCACCAGCTATACCGTTACGAATAGATTTAATAGCATTGTCAGCTACTACTTTAATGTCTACTGGTAATTTAACAGGGCCGATTGAACCAACTCCACAGCCTAATAACTCACGAATTGCTGCTTCACTAGCAAGTTCCACAGAACTAGCATCAAGCGCATTTTTAAGTTTAATATCATTAATCTCGTGGTCTCCACGAGCAAGTACAACAACTAATTCACCATCAATATCAAATACTAATGATTTAATGACATTGGAAGGCTCAACATTTAAGAAAGCTGATACTTCTTCAATCGTTTTTTGGTCTGGTGTTGCCACTTTTTCTAGCTCTTTTATTGCTTCATCTGATGGTTGATAGTCTACAAGCACTTCTGCCATTTCGATGTTTGCAGCATAATCAGATGTATCAGAGTATGCAATTGTATCTTCCCCAATTTCAGAAAGCACCATAAATTCATGAGTACCTTTCCCACCAATTGAGCCTGCATCTGCGATAACTGCACGATAGTTTAGGCCAAGACGAGAGAAAATATTTGAATAGGCACGATACATATCATCATATGTTTCATCTAAACTTTCACGTGATGCATGGAAAGAGTATGCATCTTTCATAATAAACTCTCTGCCTCGTAGTAAACCAAAGCGAGGACGTTTTTCATCACGGAATTTAGTTTGAATTTGATAAAGTGTTAGCGGTAATTTTTTATATGATTTAATTTCATCGCGTACTAAAGTTGTAATCACTTCTTCATGTGTTGGACCTAATGCGAAATCACGATCATGACGGTCCTTTAAACGCATTAATTCTGGACCGTATTTTTCCCAACGGCCTGATTCCTGCCAAAGTTCCGCAGATTGTAATGAAGGCATTAAAAGCTCAATTGAATTGATGGCTTCCATTTCTTCACGAATAATAGTTTCTATTTTTGTTAACACACGTTTTGCAAGCGGTAAATACGAATATACCCCACTTGTATTTTGACGAATAAATCCTGCACGTAGTAATTGCTTATGTGATTTTACCTCTGCATCAGCAGGTACTTCACGTAGCGTTGGGATAAATGTTTTACTTTGCTTCATTCAGTGTTCCACCTTTTTAATAGATAAGTTTTTATACTCTAATTAGCATAAACAAATTTAGCTTTGAACGCAATGTTTCAAAAAAATTGCGTTCAAAGCTATGTTTTTCCAAAAGCAACAAAAAATTCTTTGTCGCTCTTTCATAAACCTATTTTTCCTAATCAACACGCCGGATGTTTTACTTGAAAAAACTTAACTTCACTTCATTTAGTTAAAAGAAAAATCTTTGTATATCGTTCCATGTAACTACGACCATTAAGATCATTAATAGTACGATACCTACAAAATGCACAAGACCCTCTTTTTGACGATCAATTGGTTTTCCTCTTACGGCTTCGAAGCCAAAGAACAATAGTCGTCCACCGTCAAGCGCTGGAAGCGGTAGTAAGTTCATAATTCCAAGGTTGATACTTAACATTGCAGCCCAATTCATTAAGTTCATGAATCCATATTGAGCTACCATCTCTGTTGCTTTATAAATTCCTACTGGACCAGATAGAGCATCTATAGTGAATTTACCGGTAACTAACATACCAAGCAGTTCAAATATTTTTGCGGTCATATTATACGTTTCTTGAGCGCCATAAACAACAGCCTTTAATGGATTAAATTCACGCGGGCTCTCATACTTGACGCCAATTTGACCGTATTTTTTGCCATTTTCTACTTGTTCTTTTACCTTCATTTTTAAGGTAACTTGCTGACCATTTCGATCAACTATTACAGCAATATCTTCACCTGGGTGATCTTGTACAATAGCAGCTAAATCTTGCCATTTATCTACTGCTTGTCCATCAATCGCAGTTACTCTATCGCCTGCAAGCATTCCTGCTTGTGCTGCTGGATCATTTTCTACTACTTCTGTGATGATCGGCTCATACGTAGGCACACCATGAATTAATCCAATCAGCAAATAAATAACAAAAGCTAATATGAAGTTAAATAATGGGCCTGCAAATATTGTCATAGCTCGCTGACCAACTGTTTTAGCGTTAAATTGACGATCATATGGTGCAATTAACGTTTCTTTACCGTTTTCTACGAGAATACAATCTCTTGAAATATTATAACGAACTAATTTTTCTTCTTCATCATAGCCTTCTACAAACAATTCCTTTTCTAAATCGGCACGCTCAACTTCTAAAAATAACAAATCTGGTAATTGCTTATTATTTTGATTAAAGATAATTTTCTGTACAATGTTATCTTCATTTACAATGAGCCCTACTCGATAGCCAGGCTGTAACTCGATGCCATCCATGTCATCACCAGCCATACGAACGTAACCACCAATCGGCAATAAACGTATCGTATAGATTGTTTCACCATGTGTTTTCCCATAAATTTTTGGTCCCATACCGATTGCAAATTCTCGAACCATAATTCCTGCTCGTTTCGCAAACAAGAAGTGACCAAATTCATGGAAGGATACAAGTAGGCCAAATATTAAAATAAATGCAATAGCTGTTTGCATAATACCCCACCTTTAAAAGTGAATAGTTAACGATATCTTCTCTCTTTGTTTTAGGATTATCAACAACACGTGTGGTTGATTTCCATTCCGACTGGGCGCTTTGTAGCTGCCGCTTTGCTTTCGCTACAGAAAACATTTGTTGCTGTCGCTTCGCTTTCGCACAGATAAAACATTGCCGCTGACGCTTCGCTTTCGCGCAGAGCTTCCTGGGGGCGTCCGATGAGCCGCTTGGGCCAACAGATGTTTTTTGCGCGAAAGCGTAGTGTTAACGCAGCAACAGCAGAGGGTTTTGTTTGTGCGAAAGCGCAGCGACAGCAACAGCAGGATGTTGATCACGAAGGCGTTATCACAGGACGTGATGCTTTTAGCCTTCGTTCCTCTATATCGCTAATCCCCAAGGAGTCGCCCAGACTCCACTCCAATCAACTTATTTACATAGTAAACGTTTTAACAAAAGTCATCCACTACTTTTGGTGATGAATCTTATTTTACCATGTTTAACACTGTTTTTCTTGTTTCACTGTCTACATGCAAAATTGTTTGTAAATCTGGCACTAATATGTTGTTATGTGCTTGCATGACACGTTCTATTGTTTCGTCAATTTCAAGGAAAGTTATTTTTCCTTGTAAAAATGCCGCAACTGCCGCTTCATTCGCTGCATTCATAGCTGTTAAAATTGTACCACCTGTGCGTCCAGCCTCATATGCTAGTCGCAATGCTGGATAACGTTCAAAATCCATTTCTTTAAAATGCAACTGACCAATTTGTGCTAAGTTAAGACGTTGTCCGTTATGCAACGGCATACGACCTGGGTAGCTTAACGCATATTGAATAGGTACACGCATGTCCGGCGTACCTAGCTGCGCAATGACACTAGTATCATGATACTCAACTAGGGAGTGAATAATACTTTCTCTATGCAAAAGTACATCAATTTTATCATAAGGCATATCAAATAAGACATGTGCTTCAATGACTTCTAGTCCTTTGTTCATCATTGTAGCAGAATCTATCGTAATTTTCGCACCCATCGACCAGTTCGGGTGGTTTAGTGCATCTGCAACCGTTACGTGTTTCAATTCCTCGCGTGTTTGATCACGGAAGCTACCACCAGAAGCTGTAATAATTAAACGTTCAATATTTTTGGGGTTCTCACCATTCATCGATTGGAAGATTGCTGAATGCTCACTATCAACCGGCAAAATGGCAGCATTGTATTTCTTGGCTTCTGCCATCACTAAATGTCCAGCGGTTACCAGTGTTTCTTTATTGGCAATGGCAATTGTTTTGCCCATGCGAATTGCTGCTAATGTCGATTCTAGCCCAACGCTTCCAAGAACCGCGTTTACAAGCACCGTTGAATCAGGATGTGTAGCAACCTCTACAAGCCCTTTTGCACCAAACGTAAATTGTACTTGTGGATATTCTTTAGCGAGCATAACTGCATCTTCTTCTAATTGAACAGATACAAGCTCTGGCTTTAAAGTTTCAATCATTTCACGCGTTTTTTCGATATTTTTTCCTGAAGAAAACGCTACTAAATGAAAGGCATCGCGTTGTTCTTTTAAAATATCATAGGTTTGCCAACCGATTGAACCAGTTGCACCAAGTAAACTAATTTTTTTCACGACAAATTGTCCCCTTTTTCTATCTCAGCAAATGATATAGCACGATTATTACCACTCTATTTAGAGGAAAATGCTATTATTATGGCTCATCATCAGATTGTAGAGTTGATATCGGTTCTAACTGGGCGCTTTTTAAAGTCGTCCGATGAGCACCTGTTGTTTTTAGTTACCAAAAAAAGTGTAAAAAATGTAGTAAAGGCACGACGAATAGTAGACTATCGAAGCGGTCTAAAATACCGCCATGCCCAGGTAAAATATTTCCTGAATCCTTTACGCCAAAATGACGCTTGATAGCCGATTCCACTAAATCACCCATTTGACCAATAATTGACGCCAAGATTGTGATGAAAATAAGCGAGACATAGCCACCATTCGCAAATGGATAAATTGCCTGCATCCCAACGGCAAAAATTACAGCAATAACAATACCACCTACAAAGCCTTCCACAGTTTTCTTCGGTGAAATTTCAGGCCATAACTTATTTTTGCCTAGTTTTCTTCCAACAAAATATGCACCTGAGTCAGTTGTCCAAACTACAAGTAAACAATATACGACAAACTCTAGACCATAGCTTCGAGTTTCGATTAAGTAATGGAACCCTAATCCGACATAAAACGCACCTAATAAAATAAATGCAACTTCATCGAATGTAATTTTATTTTTCACAAGGACTACGTATATAAGCAATAGCATCATCAGACCATACACAACCATTAAATTAGAGGAATAGCCAATCGCATCTACTACCTTACTTGACCAGTCCGTTGGTATAACAAGTAGTATTAATGTTAATAACCCTAAAAAACCAGGTACTGAAAAAAGTGAAATACCTTTCATTTTTAGTATTTCATAAAAGCCGACAACAGCCATTGCAAGCACAAGTATTGTAAATGGCACTTTTCCATAAATAACAAATGGAATAAATAGTGCTGCTGCAATTATTGCCGTAATAATTCGTTGTTTCAAGATGTTTCTTCTCCCTTCAACCCACCGTAACGGCGATTACGTTTCTGGTAGTTTTCCACCGCTTTCAGTAAGTTTTCCTCACTAAAATCTGGCCACAATGTATCTGTAAACCAAAATTCTGTATAGGCGAGCTGCCATAACATAAAGTTGCTTAATCGCACTTCACCGCTTGTACGAATTAATAAATCTGGCTCTGGCAGATGAGCCGTCATTAAATGAGCTGTCATGCATTCTTCTGTTATGTCTTGCATCGTTAATTGACCGTCCTGCACTTTTTGAAGCATTGTTTTCATGGCGCTAACCATTTCCGAACGACTTCCATAGTTCAGAGCAAAATTTAGAATTAATCCTGTATTATGCTTCGTCTCCTCCATCGCCTCAAACAACGCTTTTTGCGTATGTGCAGGTAATAAAGATGGATCTCCTATCATTTCAACACGTACATTGCGTTCCATCATTTCAGGTAAAAAGGAACCTAAAAATTCTACAGGTAAACGCATGAGGAAATCGACCTCTGTTTTTGGTCGCTTCCAATTTTCTGTAGAGAACGCGTACACCGTTAAAACTTTAATACCTAGATCTGACGCAAATCTCGTCACCTTTCGTACCGTCTTCATACCTTCATGGTGCCCAGCAACACGTGGCATGGCACGTTTCTTTGCCCAACGTCCATTTCCGTCCATAATAATCGCTACATGGGCAGGAATTGGCTCGTTTTTAGCAAGGGCAACACGTTCCTCCAATGATAGTGAATCTATATTTATTTGTTTACCTAATAGCTTTTTAAACATGCTAACTCCCCCACTACAACTAATCGGACGTATACTAACCTATCATAACAAACAAAAGCGCTATTTGTCTTTTTTTTCCCTCTAAATTGACTATGTATGAACTACCTTATTTTAGAACTACACACAATTTAAAATGATCACCATCATGTTGAATTCATAATCATTAAGACTACATACAGTCGAACGAAATCAAATCAACTTATATCATGCTAAACATTACAAAAATGTTATCCCAACTTTTGGTGATTAAAGAAAGGCGTTTTTACTCCTACTTAACTTAAGGTTAAAAAGGAGGTTGCCTTATTTTGTTCCATTTTCAATAATGTATTTCAGTTCACGTAAAGAATAGTTCTTCTTAATCTTAAAAGAAAGCAAAAATAGATGAAAGATATTATCCTGATAACCATTAAAGTTCTTAATCTCAGTAAGTGTTTAGACACCCGCCGAATGAAGATACTCTAACAGTAAAGAGAAAAGACGTCCTTTATAGGTATAGGACGCCTTCATCTCATCAAAAAGTTCCATCATAGATATGCAAAGCGCATAGCTTACACTTCTAGAATTTCTTTTTCTTTTTCCTTCGTCACTTGATCTACTTTAACGATGAATTCATCCGTTAATTTTTGAATATCTTCACCGTAGCCACGTAGATCATCTTCTGTGATTTCGCCAGCTTTTTCAAGTTTTTTTAGATCGTCATTCGCATCACGACGAACGTTACGTACAGCGATTTTTGCATCCTCTGCTTCTTTTTTCACTTGCTTCACAAGCTCTTTACGACGCTCTTCTGTTAAAGCAGGAATCATTAAACGAATGACAGAACCATCATTTGTTGGTGTAATACCAATATCTGATTTCAAAATCGCTTTTTCGATTTCACCTAAAATTGTTTTATCGTAAGGTGTAATAACTAATAAACGTGCTTCTGGTACCGAAACACCTCCAAGCTGATTAATCGGTGTTGGTGCACCATAGTAATCAACTGTAATGCGATCTAATAGAGAAGCATTTGCACGACCTGCACGGATTGAAGATAGTTCACGTGAAAAAGCGGCAATTGTTTTGTTCATTTTTTCTTTAGCTTGTTCTAAAACTTGTTTAGCCATTATGCATTCCTCCTAACAACTGTTCCAATTTTCTCGCCTTGTACGGCACGTTTAATATTACCTGGTTCCGTAATTGAGAAGACAATTAACGGAATATCGTTATCCATACATAAAGTAGAAGCTGTTGAATCCATTACTTGTAAGCCCTGTTGAATAACGTCTAAGTATGTGAGTGTATCATATTTAACGGCAGTTGCATCTACTTTCGGATCTGCAGAATAAACACCATCTACATTATTTTTCGCCATTAAAATCGCATCTGCGTCGATTTCAGCAGCACGTAACGCAGCTGTAGTATCCGTAGAGAAGAATGGGTTACCTGTACCTGCTGCAAAAATTACTACACGTTTTTTCTCTAGATGACGAACTGCTTTACGGCGAATATATGGCTCTGCTACTTGTGTCATAACGATAGAAGATTGCACTCGTGTTTCAATTCCTAATTTCTCTAGTGCATCTTGTAACGCTAATGAGTTCATAACCGTAGCTAGCATACCCATATAATCAGCTGCCGCACGATCCATTCCCATTTCGCTACCGATTTTTCCACGCCATATATTACCGCCACCTACAACAACAGCAACTTCTACATCAAGATCTACTACTTCTTTAACTTCTTCTGCAACAGCCTTGATTATTTTTGGTGATAAACCGAAGCCCGCTTCCCCAGCTAACGCTTCACCACTTAATTTTATAACTACTCGTTTATATTGTGGCACACTCATTGTAAACCTCCGTCAGACTTTATTTAAAACATCCTTATTCCCTTTTCCATTATAGTATATATAACAATAATTTCTAGTTATGAATAAGGCAAAATAGAAAATTATGTGGCTCATCACCATAAGTGAGGTTGATTTCCATTCCGGCTGGGCGCTTTAGCATACCGTTTAACAAATGTTCCCCACAACTTTTGGTAACGAGACCATTATATCTCTTTTTTTCGCTCATTTCGGAAAAATAGGGAACACGTTATGTTGTGTTCCCCATTTTTGTCTAGAAAATCTAGATATTATTTGATTAAAATCAAACGAAAGCTAAATTAGTTTCCTTTAACTTGGCTCATTACTTCTTCAGCAAAGTTATCTTCACGTTTTTCGATACCTTCACCTACAGCGTAACGTACGAATCCATTTACAGAACCGCCAGTTGAAGCTACGAAGTCACGTACTTTTTGATCTGAGTTTTTAACGAATGTTTGGTCAAGTAAGCAAATATCTTCGAAGTATTTACCAAGACGACCTTCAACCATTTTTGCTACGATGTTTTCTGGTTTACCTTCGTTAAGAGCTTGTTCAGTTAATACTTTACGCTCACGTTCAACTTCATCAGCAGAAACCTCATCGCGAGAAACGTAAGTAGGGTTGATAGCTGCGATATGCATAGCAACATCTTTTGCAGCTGAAGCATCAGTAGAACCTTCTAAAGTAACTAATACACCGATACGACCGCCCATGTGTAAGTATGAACCAAATGCATCTGCATCCGTTTTTGCTTTTACTTCGAAACGACGAAGAGTGATTTTTTCACCGATTGTTGCAACGGCAGTTGAAATTTGGTCAACAATTTTCACACCTTCAGCATTTGAAAGCTCTAATGCAGCTTCAACTGATGCAGGTTTAGCAGCAAGTAATTGCTCAGCTAAAGAAGCAACTAATACTTGGAATTTTTCGTTTTTAGCAACGAAGTCAGTTTCAGCGTTTACTTCAAGGATGATTGCTTCGTTACCTTTTTCTAAAATGAAAGTTGTACCTTCTGCAGCGATGCGGTCAGCTTTTTTAGCAGCTGAAGAAAGACCTTTTTCACGTAGGAAATCGATTGCAGCATCTATATCGCCATCAGTTTGTACTAACGCTTTTTTACAATCCATCATTCCAGCGCCAGTTTTTTCGCGTAATTCTTTTACTAATTGTGCAGTAATGTTTGCCATTTAGTGTTTCCTCCTCAAATTGGTTGTGCAAATTTTAGTGATAGGTTCTAAAAAAGGTGATAAGGGTTCTGAGCCACTTATCACCTTTTTGTAAACGTGAATTACTCAGCAGCAGCTTCTACAGCTGGAGCTTCTTCTTCACCTTGTTTTGACTCGATTAAAGCGTCAGCCATTTTAGCAGTTAAAAGTTTAACAGCGCGAATAGCATCATCATTAGCAGGGATTACGTAGTCGATTTCATCTGGATCACAGTTTGTATCAACAATACCTACTAGAGGGATGTTTAATTTACGAGCTTCTGCAACAGCAATACGTTCTTTACGTGGGTCAACCACGAACATAACGTCTGGAAGTTCGTGCATATCACGGATACCGCCTAAGAATTTGATTAGACGTTCGTGTTCTTTTTTAAGTTGGATTACTTCTTTTTTAGGTAGAACTTCGAAAGTTCCTTCTTCTTCCATTTTTTCGATTGCTTTCATACGTGCAACACGTTTTTGAATAGTACCGAAGTTTGTAAGAGTACCACCTAACCAACGTTGGTTGATGTAGTAGTTGCCTGAACGTTCAGCTTCATCTTTGATCGCTTCTTGTGCTTGTTTTTTCGTACCAACGAAAAGAACTTTACCACCGTCTTGACCAACTTGACGCATGAAGTCATAAGCTTCCTCTAATTTTTTAACAGTTTTTTGTAAGTCGATGATGTAGATCCCGTTACGCTCAACGAAGATATATTTCTTCATTTTTGGGTTCCAACGACGAGTTTGGTGACCGAAATGTACACCAGCTTCAAGTAATTGTTTCATAGAAATTACTGACATGTGAATTTCCTCCTAGTATGTTTGGTTTTTATCCTCCGCATTTATCACTTGCAACAAGCTACCCTAAGCTTAGAGCACCACTTACTACATCAAAATGCGTGTGTATTAATAACACCATTTGCAACTATATCATAGCTTTACCCCATTCGCAACTGTTTTAGTTATGAAATTTCAACAAAAGCTCGATTTCTGTTTTTCCTTTTTGAAGCTGCTTGGCAATTTCTTCTGCGGTTTTACCTTGTTTCGCTAATTCAACTGCTTGTTGTTCTAGTGTTAATGGCTTCGCATTTTCCTTTTGGATTGCATCGGTTGATTGCTGGGCTGAATGTACCACCTTAGCCTCAGTTTTAGCCCCAGTTTGCTGTTGTCGGGAATAAGCATTGGCTACGATATTTTTGGGCACATAAACACGCGGTTCATGATCAAGACTACTTGAACCGTCCTCTGTACTTTCGTCCTTTGTTAGAGCAGGAGGTTGCTCCTGCTCTTTTTGTCTCACTATCTGCTTACCTTGTTTCACAGCATTTTGAATTTCAGACTTTGAAACTCTTTGCAACTCTTGGATTAAGCGATCATTTTCATCTTTCATATCAGCTAAATAGACACTGATTGTATCATCCATTTCACGCATTAAGCGCTCCTGTTTTTTTTCTAAGTCCTTAAATTTTGCTAGCTTCGTATTTAATATGATAAGAAAATAAAATGAAAGTAGCTGTAAAATAAAAAGAACCGCAATTAGTATGGTTGTCATAGTAAACTCCTATCCACTAAAATCCACGAAATTTCCTTTAAACGGATGCTGCGAATGTTTTTCTCGCTTCTCTTTATCATTATTTTTCTTTTTTCGAGTGCCTTTTATATACTCGCCACCTGCTTCTTCATCTTCACTAATCTCATCCATACCCTCTGAAGTATTCACAACTTTTTGCTTGCGTTCTATTTCTTTTTTTAACGCTTCATTTGCATGTGCTTGCTGAGCCAAAGTTTGCTGCTGTGCCTGATCTGCCATTTTTCCTGCTTCAAATGTTTTTGGAATAGCTATTTGTAGTTCGACACCCTTTAAACTCATAGGACCCCTCCTTCAACGATATGTATTTAAGGATGATTATGCATTAATCATTTCATTGGATAATAATTTCCGTAGCTTTAATAGCGCCTTAGAATGGATTTGTGAAATGCGAGATGTGGATAATTCAAGCATTTCCCCAATTTCTGTTAATGTTAATTCCTCTGTATAAAATAAACTAAGCACTAGCTGCTCCTTATCATTGAGCTTTTGGATATTTTCCGCTAAATCCCCTAGTAGTTCTGACTTAACGACAGCTTGCTCAGGTGTCTTAGTTGTATCATCACGAATCACAAATGACTTTCCATCAGTCTCATCTTGATCTTGCTGCTCATTTATGGAAAGAACATTTGAAAAGAAATGCTCTTGTACAGTTTGGTAAACTTCTTCAACGGGTAACGCCATATGTTCCGCAAGTTCCTCAGGTGTTACATGGCGCATATATTGTTGTTCTAACTGTTCAATCTGTGCATCTAACTTTTTTGCCTTCTCACGTGCGGAACGCGGCAACCAATCTTCCTTACGTAAACCATCAATAATTGCTCCTCTTACTCTAAAAGAAGCATATGTATCAAATTTCAAGTCTCTATTAATATCAAATTTATTTAACGCATCAAAAAGACCTACCATACCTAAACTCGTTAAATCATCTCGCGATACACTTTTTGGTAAGCTCGCTCCAATGCGTTGTACATGATAGGATACTAGGGAAATATATTTTTTTATAAGTAAATCACCAGCATCTGGATCACGTTCATTTATCCAGCGGTTCCACAGCTTGTGTTCATCGTTCAGAATTGGTTGTGTCATGTTATCCACCTCTCTAAGAAAAACGCATCTACGCGCCTGTTTGCCACTGACTACCATTACCTTGATATTTTTATGTGTGCTTCTTCCTGAAAATTTTAGTTCAATAGTTGAAAACACCGAAGAGTTTCCAGGATAAAACCATTGTAATTCTTTCCTATATTATAACAAGAATCGACTATAATTTCATTTGTTTCTCGTACGCTATCACAGATTCTTGAAATTTATGTGTCGGGCATTTTTTTGTTGGGATTTAGTCCAATCTCACTAAGACACCCAAAACTAGGTAAGAACGGGTGTGGCATTAACTATATTTATACATGCAAATTAATTCAGGGAGTCTGATTTTTGCTACAGTCTACTCGTCTTTGCACTGCGACGAAAGTGAAACGGCAGAGCACCCCCGAGTAGCCCTACGCTACAATCAGTAAACATGGCAACAAAAAAATCCTTTTATCGCTCCATCATAAACTTATTTTTTCCCAATCCATACGCCTTATAAAAAAAGAGCCGCTGCTCGCGACTCCTATTTTAACCATTATTTACTTGCGAGACATCCTCACGATTCATCATCGTCCGTACAACCTGAGCAATTTCTTCTGAGCCTTCATCTTGAAACTCAACTGTTGAGTTAGCTGTCGGTGTTTCCTGATGGTCTTCCTCGTGATTGGCGGATTCATTTTCTTCATGCTCACCTTCAACGACTTCTTCATCGCCCTCAGGTGTGAATAAAACGTAAGAGATTAAAAATCTTACAATATACATGACGAAAAACACAATTATGCCTGCCACAAATGATCCTACGATAATACGTAGTGGTGTAAAGGGTTTTTGAAATGTAATAAAGAAATAGAGAGAAAAGGCAATTAACGCTCCCCATAGGTTATAAAAAATAGAACCGAACATTATATTTCGCTCACTCCTTGGTTAACCGTTCGAATATGTAATGTTGAAGTCGCAGGATTAAATTCAATTGTTCTACCACTATTACCGCCCGTGTCTTCGGCAACTAAACGAATTCCATGACTCTTTAGCTCATGCTTTACAGCTTCTACATTACGTGGGCCGATGCGCATGGAATCTTTATCAGAAGTGAATTGAAACATTTGCGCACCACCCGCAATTTTTGCCTTTAGTTTGAATTTTTGAACGCCTTCTAACTTTAATAAGTCAATCATTGCCGCAATGCCTGTGTCAGCAAATTTAGCCACATTTATTGACTCTTGTCTACCTAAACTCGAATCTGGCAACATCACATGAATTAAACCAGCAATTTTTTTTGATTCATCGTATAAAATAACACCCACACAAGATCCAAGACCTGATGTTCTAATCGTATTTGGTAACTTTACTACATCCATTTGCGCAATTCCAACTTTTATCACTTGCCCATTACTACTAATCATCTATGAAACTCCCAATGCTTTAAAAATAGCATCAAATGAGTCTGGATCTGGCAATAAGAAGAAATGCCCTCTTACCGTTTCCTGATCCTCTACACCGTCTTCAAAAATGGATGTGTTTATTACGATAACATTGTCGCTAACGTGTGATAGTTCAATCAAACCAATACTAATAATAGCACCAAACATGTCAACACTTAGTCCCGGTACAGTTGGATAAATTTTCAAATTCGTAAAGTCAGATAACGCCGATAAATAAGAACCAGATAAAATATTACCCATTTCCTGCATAGCTGATAAACCTAACTCTGATACAGGTTGTTTTTTGAAGTCGAATGCATCATCAAAAATGAGACGACGAATAAAGCGATTTGCTTGCTCAATTGGCAGGATAAAGAACATGCTACCTTCAGCATCGCCTTCTATGCGTAGAAAGATTCCAACTACGGCATTGTCAGATCCTCCAGCAAGCTCCATCATGTCATTAAATGACACCATTTCAACCTTCGGTACCCGCATATCAATTTTTTTACCAAGTAAATTGGAAAGTGCTGTCGCTGCATGCGCAGCACCTATATTGCCAATTTCCTTTAAAACATCTAAATGTAGTGATGTAATCTTTTGATTATATGTCATATCGACCCCTACTTTAGTGGATTTAGTACTTTCTCTAAATGCAATAAAATTAATAATCGTTTATCAATTTTAGCCACGCCTGAAATATATTCCTCTTCCAGTGAACCTACTACTTCGGGTTGGGGTTCAATTGAGTCAGCAGGGATGTCTAACACATCATTTGCAGAGTCTACAACGAAACCTACTTCCATATCTTCTAATGAAATAATGATAATGCGTGTTGTTTCTTCATGCTCAGAGGCAGGTAATTCAAATCGTTCACGTAAATCTACAATTGGCGTTACGACACCCCGTAGGTTAATGACACCTTTTACATATTTCGCCGTTTTCGGTACGCGTGTAATATGCATTAGTTTCTCAATCCCTTGTACATGTGACACTGGAATCGCATATTCTTTATCTGCTAGTTGAAAAACAATTACTTTTATACTTTCTTGTTCCACTACGTTTGTCATTGTTTACACCTCTCTTATTCATTCACCTTATTTAATAAGTGCGTTACAATCCACAATTAAGGCTACTTTTCCGTTACCTAAAATAGTTGCACCTGAAATGGCAAAGATATTCGTTAGGTAGTTTCCTAATGATTTCAGCACAATTTCTTGTTGGCCAATGAATGAATCCACAACTAAACCAGCAAGCTTCTCACCTTTTCGAACGATAACCACTGAATGGAATTCGTCACCTTGTGATTCTTTGCGAGGTACCTCAAAGATCTCCTCTAAGAATACTAATGGTACTACTTTTCCTCGGAAGTCGATTACTTTTTGATTATGCGCATTCATAATTTCAGATGAACGGATAATTGAAGTTTCAATAATTGATGAAAGTGGAATTGCATAAATCTCTTTTTCGATTTCTACTAACATGACAGAAATAATCGATAATGTTAGTGGTAATTGAATCGAGAATACTGAGCCTACATCTTGAGTAGATTCAATTGAAATATTTCCACCCAATGATTCTATTGTTGTTTTAACAACGTCTAATCCAACGCCTCGGCCTGATACGTCAGAAATAACATCTGCCGTTGAGAACCCAGAAGCCAAAATAAGCTCATTGATTTGCTTATCTGACATTGAATATGATTGTTCTTGGGTAACAATACCTTTAGATATAGCTTTCGCCAGAACTTTTTCACGGTTAATACCGGCTCCATCATCTTCAATTTCGATAAAGACATAGTTACCACTATGATAAGCACGCAGTACAACAGTTCCTTCTTCTGGTTTACCTTTTGCAAGACGAGCTGTCGGATTTTCAATACCGTGGTCAACAGAATTACGTATTAAATGAACAAGTGGATCACCAATTTCATCGATTACTGTACGATCTAGTTCTGTTTCTGCACCAATGATTTCAAGGTTAATTTTCTTGTTTAGATCACGGGATAGCTGACGAATCATTTTAGGGAATCGATTGAATACTGTTTCAACTGGAACCATGCGCATCGTTAAAATAATTGTTTGTAAATCACCCATGACGCGGCTCATACGTTCCACTGTTTCATTTAACTCTCCATGATTAACATCTGTTGCAATAGACTGTAGTCGTCCTCGATCTATAACAAGCTCTTCAAATAAGTTCATTAAAATATCAAGTCGTTCGATATTTACTCGAATTGTTTTATTTCCAACAGGCGCATGACTTTTATCAGCCTTAGCAGGAGTCGCTGCTTTTGCAGGTGTAGAAGCTGCAGTATTTGTTGCAGGTGCAGGTGGAACCTCCGCTTCTACCGTTGCTGTAGCTGTTACTGCTACCTCTTGAACTGCTTGTTCTTTCTCACCGTATTGCTGTTCTTCGATAGTTGAGACAATGACTTCTTCGACTTCTGAAACTTTCATAATCTTTTTCTGCATATCTTCAGCAGATTCTTTTGTGACGAACGCTACAAAAAATTGTTGATCGAACTGTTCGTCTTCAAGCTTTTCTACAGATGGACTTGATTTAATAACATCCCCATCTTTTTCTAAAATCTCAAACACCATAAATACTCGTGCTGCTTTTAAAAGACAATCTTCACGTAATTTCACTGAAATTTCAAATGCATTGAAACCTTGTTCGGCAGATTGTGAAATAACTGTTTGTTCAAAGCTGTCAAACTCTAACGTACTTGCTGTAGCAGTTGCTGATGTCTCAGTAGTGGCTACCACTTCAGGAATTGCTTCCTCACCTAATTCAATACGCTTTAATTGAGCAACAGTTGAAGATACATCACGTTTTCCATCTCCGCCATTGGCAATATCCATTACCATTTCTTCTAGATGGTCTACTGATTCGAAAACAACATCTAAAATTTCAGGAGATACATGGATTTTCTCGTTTCGGATCGCATCCAACACATTTTCCATTTTATGAGTTAAATCCGCTAAATCTTCAAAGCCCATTGTCGCAGACATCCCTTTTAATGTATGCGCAGAGCGGAAAATTTCCCCAACAATCGCTAAATCTTTTGGGTTTTTTTCTAGTTCTAATAAATGTTCACTACACGCTTGTAAATGGTCTTTACTTTCTTCAATAAACATCTCTAAATATTGATTGACTTCCATAAGAGGACACCCCTTTAAGGCAAATATTTCATTATTGTTTGTGCGATATCATCTACATCTGCTACTTCATCGACAAGCTGCGTTTCCACTGCTGCTTTCGGCATACCATACACTATACAAGTTTCAGCTGACTCTGCGATTGCAATCACATTTCCAGTACTTTTTAGTGCTTTTAGTCCATTAGAGCCGTCATGGCCCATACCTGTCATAATAACTGCCACTTTATCAAAATCTTTAAATTGACTTACATCTTCAAACATCACATCTACAGAAGGGCGATGTCCAGATCTAGGCGGTTCATTATTATCAAGGACAATGCCAAAGGAGGTACCTATTTTTCTAAGTTTTAAATGATACCCACCAGGTGCAACATACGCCACTCCATTTTGAAGAATATCTCCTTGCTCAGCTTCTTTTACAGTAATCTCACTCAATTGATCTAAACGGGTAGCAAGAGATTTTGTAAACCCTGCTGGCATATGCTGGACAATTAATATTGGTGCTTGAATTGATTTTGGGATTCTTGTTATAACTTCTTGTAATGCTCTAGGTCCGCCAGTAGAAGTCCCAATCAGTACAATTTTCCGGCCTACTTTATTCCATTCGACATGTGGCTTTGATAATTCTGCCCTTGTCGAGGAAATATTGACAGGAGGAGTTACCCTACTTTCACTAAATGACTCTCTTCTAATGGTACTCGCTATAAATGGCTGTTCTTGTTGTCTTTTACTGCTAGAAGGTTTCTTTAATTTTGAAATAGGTACCAATGATGCCTGTTCAACTTTGTGGACAAGTTCGATTTGGATTTTATGTAAATCAAGAGAAATTGTTCCGCTCGGCTTAGCGACAAAATCTACTGCCCCAAGTTCAATTGCTGATAAGGCATTTTCTGCTCCTCGTTGAGTTGTACTAGAGAGCATAACAACAGGTACTGGACATATCGTCATAATTTCTTTTAAAGCCTCAAGCCCATTCATTTCAGGCATCTCAATATCCATTGTCACAACTGTTGGCTGCAATGATTGAATCTTTTTTATCGCATCTTTCCCATTTCGTGCTGTTCCAACTACTTCAACCTTCGAGTTGCCAACAAAAAAGTCACTAATTAGCTTTCTCATAAAAGCAGAATCATCCACAACTAATAGTTTGCTTTTATGTAAAAAGTCCAATTAATCACGTCCTTTCGAAAAAATACTTCTTAATTTAGTTAAGAATTTACCCGCTGACTGATCATGTGCATGAACTTCCTCCGCGCGGTGTTCCATGAAACGCGCCACTATAAGATGAAGTGTCTTTGTAATTAATGCATCTGGAAAAGCTAGTGAAAAAGGCACTTGCTCACGCACAGCCTTTCGCACAACAGAATCTTCAGGTAATGCGCCTAATATCGTCACCTCTTTGTCCAAAAAGCGTTTCATCGTACGCTTTAGTCGTTCATTAGTTTCCAGTCCTTCTTCTTTACTATGAGCTCGATTACAGAGTATATAAAATTGCTTGTCTGCATCTCTCGTATGAATATATTTCATCATTGAATACGCATCTGTTATAGATGTTGGCTCTGCCGTTGATAAAACAATAATTTCATCTATAGAAGCTAGTAAATCTAATGACCAGTTAGTAGCTCCTGCGCCCATATCAAATAAGATGTAATCAAAGCTTTTTTGAAGCTGCTCAAAAGCCTGAATGAGTCGTTCAAACAAAACCTCTGACCATTCTAGGACGCCCGACATACCAGACCCACCTGAAATAAACTTTAAATCGTAAGGACCTGCAAATATTACTTCATCTAGTAACTTATTTCCTTCTAAGTAATCTTTTAAACTATAAGATGCATTTTTTCCAATCAATATATTGATATTGCCCATGCCAATATCCATATCAACGATGACAACTTTTTTCCCTTTATTGGCCAATGTAGTTGCAAAATTCATAGTGAAGTTACTTTTACCAACCCCACCTTTACCGCTTACAACCGCAATTGCCCTTCCTAGTTCGCCCTGCTGTCTCAACATTTTCAAGCGTAATGTTTCAGCTTGGTCTCTCATTTTTCTTCACCTTGGAAAAATAAATTTAGTACTGCTTCTAGATCAGCTTCTTCAATATCCTCTGGTACTTCTTGACCATTAGTATAGTAAGCAAGTCCCTTATTATATTTAATCATTAAATTAACCATTGTGCCAATAGAATTTGTTTCATCAATCTTTGTAAAAATAAATTTTTCAATTGGTAATTGCTTAAATTGCTCTACAATGTTGGCCATATCCTTTTCTTTTGTTGTCATAGCAAGTACTAAGAAAGACTCAGCTTGATCATCAAATTTTATGAGACGCTGTAAATCGTCTACATATTTTACTTCTTTATAATTTCGGCCCGCTGTATCTATAAACACTAAATCTAAATGAGACAATCGATGGATTGCTTGTTCAAAATCAGTCGCATTATAGGCAATTTCGACAGGAGCTTGTAACAATCCTGCATACGTTTTTAATTGTTCAATTGCGGCAATACGGTAAGTATCTGTCGTGATAAATCCTATTTTTTTCTTTTTTTCTAAAACGGCTCTAGCTGCCATTTTAGCAATTGTTGTAGTTTTTCCGACACCGGTTGGACCTAGAACATTAATATATTTTTTTTCATAGGATAAGCCCCCAATCGGGAGATTTTCTAGCTCTTTGCGCAATAAATTTTTCGTAACCATCTTACATTGAGAAAAATTGATTTCGGATGCTTCTTTGAAATGCGTAAAAAGCTCATCACCAATCGTTGTGATGAGCTCCTCACTTAGCTCTTGCTGTCTTAAGTATTCAATGAAGGGTAAGAGTTCATCGGGATATTGATCTTGGATAGTCTTCTTATGCATAGAATGCATTAAAGATTTTAAATCTGCAATTTCCTTCCTCAAATCTTCAGAGATGCCAGTTTCCTCATGTAAGGACACATCATTCTTCGGTACTTGGAGCATGTTAGCTTGCACAGCCTTCGTCATCTCATGTAAACTTACATGTTCTTTTTTAGCTGTTGTTATAGGTAAAGCCGCAGGTGCTGGAGCCGAATTGCTCGGCCCCATTGAATCTACCCCTGCAACAACCTCAAAACTTTTCTTTTTAATGATTCCAAAAAACTTTTTGGTCACTACTACTTTTGAATTCAAAATGACAGCGTCCTCACCTAATTCAGCACGCACAAGCTTCATAGCTTCTGGTATGGAAGATGCATAATATTTTTTCATTTTCATTCAACATTCACCACCCCAACACTTTGAATTTCAACCGAAGCATCAAGTTCGTTGTATGATAGAACTGGAATTTGTGGGAAATAACGCTCCGTTAGTTGACGTAAATACATACGAACTGCTGGCGAGCATAAGATAATAGCAGATTGTTCCATAAAGGAAACGCGCTCTACTTCGGCAGCAATAATTTCTAAAATAGTTTGAGAATCTTGTGGATCCATCGCTAAGTAATTTCCGTGATCAGTTTGTTGAATACTATCTGCAATCATTTTCTCTACTCTACCCGAAACCGTTATAACTTTTAATGACGAGCTGTCTCCTACGTATTGAGAAGTAATCTGACGTGCCAATGATTGCCGTACATACTCAGTTAATATATCGGTATCACTCGTTAACTTTGCATAGTCAGCTAGAGTTTCAAAAATAATTGGTAAGTTTCGGACTGAAACATTTTCTCGTAGAAGTTTACCTAGTACTTTTTGAATTTCCCCAGTCGATAACGGTGTAGGCGTCAACTCTTCTACTAAAATTGGATGCGTTTCACGTAAATGATCAATTAACTGCTTCGTCTCTTGACGACCGAGTAATTCATAAGCATTTGCACGAATCATTTCGGTTAAATGAGTCGACACTACGCTTGGTGGGTCAACAACTGTGTAGCCGAACATTTCAGCATCCTCTTTCACTTGCTCCGTAATCCATTTTGCAGGTAGGCCAAATGACGGTTCAACTGTGTCAATTCCTTCAATGGAATCATCATCTCCTGGACTCATTGCTAAATAATGATCCAGTAAAAGTTCACCACGCGCCATTTCGTTACCCTTTATTTTAATTCGATATTCATTTGGTTGTAGTTGAATATTATCGCGAATACGGACAACCGGAATGACAATCCCTAATTCTAATGCTAACTGTCGACGTATCATAATGACACGATCTAATAAGTCTCCGCCTTGAGCAGCATCTACTAATGGTATTAAACCATAGCCAAACTCAAACTCGATTGGGTCCACATTTAATAAATTCACAACATTCTCAGGGCTCTTCATGCCGTCTGTTGCCACTTCTTCCTCAATTTCAAGTAATTCTTCTTCATCCTCAGGTTTCTTATGATCCATCATATAGGCACCAGCAATTAGTGAAATACCAATTGGAAGTGTTATTAAATTAGGTATTGGTGTAAATAATCCAAGTAAAACAATTGTACCACCTGCTACATAGAGCAGTTTCGCCTGTGCAAATAGCTGCCCAGTAATATCTTCACCAAGACTTCCCTTAGAAGATGCACGTGTTACGACAATCCCTGTCGCTGTAGAAATCAGTAACGCAGGAATTTGTGAGACAATACCATCCCCAACTGTTAACTTAGAAAAATGGTTTGCTGCATCTGCAAATGAAAGACCCATCTGCACAACACCGATGATGATACCAAATAATAAGTTGATAATTACCATGACCATTGAGGCAATGGCATCCCCTTTTACGAATTTCGTGGCACCATCCATCGCCCCGTAGAAGTCCGCTTCACCCGCTACTTTATCGCGTCGTTCACGTGCTTCCCGTTCAGAAATAACTCCCGCATTTAAGTCAGCATCAATACTCATTTGTTTACCTGGCATCGCATCAAGTGTGAAACGTGCTGCTACTTCCGCTACACGTTCCGCTCCTTTTGTAATAACGATAAACTGAATTAACACAAGAATTAAGAATACAACTAAACCAACTAGTACATTTCCCCCGACCACAAAGTCACCAAACGTTTCGACAACAGCACCAGCATCACCCTTGGCTAAAATGGCACGTGTTGTAGAAACGCTTAGTCCGAGTCGGAACAAAGTTAACAATAAAATAACTGAAGGAAAAATAGAAAAGTCTAACGCTTCCTTCATACTCATTGCTGTTAACAATACGATTAATCCTAATGTAATATTAATGACGATTAAGAAACTTAACATCCACGGAGGAAGAGGGATGATGAGCATGGCAACGATTAAAATAACCGCACCTAATACCCCTATATCGCGAACTTTCATTTGTGTCCCTCCTACAAAAAGCTTTAAATTTTCCGCTTAATTCGATATACATAAGCAAGCACTTCTGCTATTGCTTTGAAAAACTCTTCTGGTACTTGATCACCGATTTCAACTTGATCGTACATTGCTCGTGCTAATGGCCTGTTTTCAACCATAATCACATCATGTTCTTTCGCAATCAGTTTAATCTTTTGAGCGACAAAGTCTGTACCCTTAGCAACAATGCGTGGGGCATCCATACTTTCCTCATCATATTTGAGAGCAATCGCATAGTGAGTTGGGTTAGTTATGACAACGTCGGCGTTTGGAATCTCTGACATCATACGACGCATCGCCATTTCGCGTTGGCGTTGCTTTATTTTCGATTTTATCAGCGGATCGCCCTCACTATTTTTATATTCATCTTTAATATCTTGTTTAGACATTTTAAGATTTTTTTCGTAATCATGTTTTTGATACATCCAGTCTAAAAGGGATACACAAAGTAAGACGACAGAAGCAGCAATCCCCATGATACCAACAAGCTTACCCACTGTAATAAGAGTCATCCAGGGGCTTTTAAAGGATAACGCCAAAACTTCCGGTAAATTCGTCCAAACGATAATAGTTGTAACCCCACCGATAAAGCTAATCTTTAATACTGATTTTAGAAGCTCTATAATGGCTTTCACTGAAAATATTTTTTTCAACCCTTTTATCGGGTCCATTTTTTTTAAATCAAACTTCATCGGTTCTAATGTAAATAGAAAACCGAACTGTAGAAAGTTACCTGCCAATGCTCCAACAAATGCAATTCCCATAATTGGAACAATAATAAAAGCCATTTGTATTAATGTTTCTGTAAATAGGCGCATCACACTATCAATTGTTAGTGATTCTACGCGTACGTTATGAATAAAAGTTTGCCTAAAAAAAGCTAACAGATCGTCACGCATTGAACCTGCAAAGAAGAATAAAAAGATAAATACCATGAGCATGACAATCGCACTGGAAATATCCTGACTTTTGACAACCTGTCCTTTTTTTCGTGCATCTTGTCGTTTTTTGGGTGTCGCCTTTTCCGTTTTTTCTCCCGCAAAATACTGTAAATCTAGTTCCAGCAGTAGCAACATTTTACCCACCACCTAAAATAGCCATAAAATCACGCATCGCATAAATCATAATTGTAATCAGCTTTTGTATAACTTGAACCATTACAGCCATCATCGTAAATAACACTAGAAAACTAACACCTATTTTAATAGGAAAACCAACAACAAAAATATTTAATTGTGGTACAGTCTTCGCTGTAATTCCTAGTGCCAAGTCGACTAAAAATAAAGTTGCTACAACAGGCGCAGCCATTTGAAAGGCAATCGCAAACACAGCCGTAAATGTTGTGATGATAAACTCTATATAATTGTCTTTTGCGAAATTAGGAAATCCTTGATCCATCGGTAAGAATTGATAACTATAATAAATTCCATCGAGAATCATATGATGTCCATTTATAGCTAGTAAGAAAAGTAATGCTAGCGTATTAAAAAATTGTCCGATCAATGGACTTTGTGCACCTGTTTGCGGGTCAATAATATTGGCAATGGCAAAACCCATCTGAAAATCTATAAAGCTTCCGGCAATTTGAATTGCCGACATGATGACATAAGCAACTAGACCTAGCAACAGTCCAATAAGCCCTTCTTTCATCACTAAAAGTATGTAATCACCATTAAATACAAATGGTTCGACGTCAATTGTGTAATACATCATCCAAGCTAAAACTAATGCGAGAGTTATTTTAACTTGCGGCGGAATTGTTCTGTATGAGAAAAAAGGCACAGTGACAAAAAATGCCGATACGCGCACAAGCACTAATAAGAAAACCGTAAAATGCGGGATTAATTCATTCATCTACTCACCCTATATAACGCGTTAAATTCTCAAAAATATCTCTCGCATAGCTAGTCACTTGTGATAACATCCAAGGACCGAAAAATACGATGGCTGCTAAAACAGCGATGATTTTGGGAACGAATGCTAAAGTTTGCTCTTGAATAGATGTTGTTGCCTGAAAAATACTTACCGCTAAACCAGTGATTAAAGCAACTAATAATAGCGGACCGCTTGTTAGAAGGATAATCATAATGGCACGCTCTGCAATGGAAATAACCAATTCACTTGTCATACTGTATCATCCCCTAAAAACTTTGTAGTAATGATTTCATCACAAGATACCAACCATCCACGAGTACAAATAATAAAATCTTAAACGGCAATGAAATCATAACCGGTGGTAACATCATCATCCCCATCGACATTAAGGTACTTGCCACAATCATGTCGATTACTAGGAATGGAATAAAAATCATAAAGCCAATTTGAAACGCAGTTTTAAGCTCACTCAATGCGAAAGCAGGCACTAGCATTGTAAGAGGAATTTCTTCTACAGAAGCTGGCTTTTCTGCTTTATTATAAGTTAAAAACAAATCAAGATCTTTTTGCCTCGTATGCTTACTCATAAACTCTTTAAACGGCACACTGGCACGATCATACGCTTCTTCAATTCCAATTTTCTCAGAAAATAACGGCTGTAATGCCTCTTTATTGACCTCTTGAAATGTCGGGGCCATGATAAAGAATGTTAAAAACATAGCAAGGCCCACAATGACCTGGTTCGGTGGCATTTGCTGTGTCGCTAAAGCGGTACGAACAAACGATAATACTATTACTATTCGTGTAAACGATGTCATCAAAATTAAAATACTCGGTGCTAGTGAAAGAACTGTTAACAACAAGAGAAGTTTAACAGCGCTAGAGACATTTGTCGGATCGCTGTTGGAAAAAACACTGATTATATCATTCATTTATCATCATTCTCCTTTTGCTTCCATTTCTCCAGCTCTTCACTGCGCTCCTGTTTAATTTCGGATATCTTTTTTTCAAATAGCACACCAAAAGAGTCTTGTTTTTGCTGTGCTGATGAACTTACATTACTTTTTCTCTTAAACTTAGATAATACTTCTGCAATATACGGTGATGTTGCTGCAAGTTCTTGTCGTTCATTATATAGTGCTAAAAGTGCCGCAACTTCTTCAGGATCAGTAATTTCACGTAGTAACTGAACATCCTCACCGACCCCAACTAAATAGAGTGTTTTACCTACTTGTAATAGTTGTACCGACTTTTGAGCACCTAACGATAAACCGCCTAAATTTTGTACTAATTGATTACGTTGAAAGTTTAAATTTCTTTTATTTAAAAACTTCATTAATCCATAAAATAAAGCTACAACAAAAATAAGCGCCAAAACCATTTTTATGTATTCCCACGCAGATATGTCTCCAGCCGCTTGTACATCTGATTCTTTCTCAGCAGCTGGAGTTTTATCTTCTTTACAATCCTTTTTGATGCAGTCGTTTACAAAATTTGTGTCAGATTCTGCATACACAGGCGTCGTGGTAGGGTACAAAAACAGAAAGGATACAAGAAATGCGAAAATCATCGTTAGACGAAATGATTTTAACATTTGCATTCAATCATCCTAGCGCTTTTTGGATCGCTTCAATTACACGATCAGCTTGGAAAGGTTTAACAATAAAGTCTTTCGCACCAGCTTGAATTGCATCGATTACCATCGCTTGTTGTCCCATTGCTGAACACATAATTACAGTGGCATTTGGATCTGAACCTTTAATTGCTTTAAGAGCAGCAATACCGTCCATCTCTGGCATCGTAATATCCATTGTTACTAAATCTGGTTTTAATTCGTTGTACTTTTCAACTGCCTGTAAACCATCTGCAGCCTCTCCAACAACTTCAAATCCATTTTTCGATAAAATATCCTTGATCATCATGCGCATGAATGCAGCATCGTCTACAATCAAAATTCTTTTAGACATGGTTAACTCCTCCAATTGAAAACTATCTTAAATTATTTAAACGCTCTGCTTGACTTAAAACATCTGTAATGCGGACACCGAAGTTTTCATCAATAACAACGACTTCACCTTTAGCGATTAAACGGCTATTAACTAAAATATCAACTGGTTCGCCGGCTAATTTATCTAGTTCAATAATCGCACCACTAGATAGTTCTAAAATCTCTTTTACAGAACGCTTTGTACGTCCTAACTCTACAGTAACTTGCAATGGAATATCAAGTAGCATATTTAAATTTCTAGCTTCAGATTGCGAGATAACATTTGAATCAAAACTAGCAAACTGTGCTTGTTGTACATTGACCGGTTGAACAGGTCTTGTTGCTTGAGGAATCTGTTGTTGCTCTTGATACATCGGTTGCTGCACAGGCACTTCCTGCTGTTGATATACTGGCTGCGCAGGCGGTGGTGTTACAGGCGCTTGTTGTTGCATAGGCGCTTGTTGTTGCATAGGCGCTTGTTGCTGCACAGGTGCTTGTGGTTGTACAGGCGCTTGTGCTACTGGCGCTTCAGGTGCTATTGTTGCAGCCACAGGTTCCTCGACTGATTCTGTTTCACCTAGCAGAGATTTTACAATGTTTTGGCTAAATTTCAGCGGTAATAACTGCATTATATTCGAATCAATTAAATTACCAATTCTCAATCTGAAGGATACTTTTACGAGTAAATCATCTTCAGGGATATTTTCTCGTCCTTCGTTTTGGGAAATGTTCATTAAATCAATAGTAGGTGGCGAAATATCCACTTTTTTATTAAATACTGTCGACATTGACGTAGCCGCTGAACCCATCATTTGATTCATAGCTTCTTGCACGGCACTTAGCTGGATTTCTCCCAAATCAGGTTTCGGGTTTAAGCCATCTCCACCTAACATTAAATCAGCGATAATCGCTGCATCGGATTGCTTAATAACAAGTAAATTCATACCTGTTAACCCGATTGTATATTCAACCTGTACGGCTACATAAGGATGAGGAAATTCCTCTTCTAATTTATTACGGTTAATCATTGAAATACTTGGAGTAGTAATATCAACCTTTTGACCTAGTAACGCTGAAAGCGCTGTAGCAGAGCTACCAAAAGATATATTCCCTACCTCACCTAACGCATCTTGCGCAAACGAATCGAGGTAATCCTCTACTCTTAAATCATTAATTTCCTCATTTGTAGAAGCTTCAGTGTCGCTGTTTTTATCTTCCAACGTCTCGCCCCTTAATAACGCTTCAATTTCTTCTTGGGAGAGCATTTCATCACTCATCTTCGTCTCCTCCTTTCAAAGGGTCGATAATCTGGATTGCTAATTTTTTGCCTTGCTTACCTGGTTGAACTGTAAATTTCGGTAATGTTCCTACTTTTAATAGTAGTGGATCTTCAATTTTTTGCTCTAATTGAATAACATCTCCAACTTGCATTGTGAGGAAATCCTCAATAGTAATGTCTGTAACACCTAGTTCAACCGAAACAGGTAGTTGTGCTTGTTTCACACGTGTTTCAAGCATTTTTGTTTGCTCTGGAGACATCTCTTTTGTATTTGCCTGCATCCAGTAGCGAACAGAAAGATTTGGAACAATTGGCTCCAATACAACATGCGGAATACAAATATTAATCATACCGCTTGTCTCACCGATAATCGTATTTAAGGAAATAACGACAACCGTTTCATTTGGTGAAATCATTTGTAAAAATTGAGGGTTAACCTCAAGCTCTACTAAAATTGGATCAATTTCCGCAACATTTTCCCACGCTTCGCGCAAATTGTCGAATGAACGTTCAAAAAGGTTTGTCATAATTTTTGTTTCAATTTCTGTTAAGTTATCTACATTACTATGACTCGCCCCACTACCGCCCATTAAACGATCTAGCATCGAGTAGGCAATGTTCGGGTTTATTTCCATTAGAATATTACCATCTAATGGTGGCACTTCAAACACATTAATGAGTGTCATATTCGGAATCGAACGTACAAACTCCTCAAATGGTATTTGGTCCACTGATGCAACAGTAATCTGCACATAGCTTCTTAGCTGTGCAGAAAAGAAGGTTGTCAGTAATCGTGCAAAATTTTCATGTATTCGGGTCAAACTTCGGATTTGATCTTTTGAGAAACGTAGTGCTCGTTTAAAGTCATATACTTTAACCTTGCGCACCTCATCCTCTTTTTTTATGTCGTCCGCTGACATTTCCCCAGTTGATATTGCGGAAAGCAGCGCATCTATCTCGGATTGAGATAACACATCTCCTGCCATTTGCCCACCTCCATTTCAAGCAGTTTCTTTATTATTGGGTAGTGATGAAGGAGGTAAAATAAACTTCCTGAACTTCTCCCTCTTGCATCAATTCATTAATTTTAGTTTTTAATGATTTTTGGAATACTTGTTTACCTTGCTTACCTTCTAAATCTTTTTGCTCCAGTTCTGAAAGCTCTTGAATAACAATATTTTTCACTTGGAAATCACGCTTCGTTAATTCATCAGCAGCATCTTCATTTGATGTTTGAATTTTTAATGAAAAGCGGACAATTTTGTTATCAGCCAGATTTGTCGTAATTTCCGGAACTTCAACAGAAGCTTTTACGATTTCATCAATAGTTGGTTCTTGAGATCCAGCAGGCTTATTAAATTGGGTAAACAAAACAAACGCAATACCCCCAATAAGTATGATTGCTACTAGTAGGATGATAATTATCGTTAACACTTTGTTATTCTTCATCTTCTTCACCTCGTAGATGCGGGTTTGATAGTATTTGTATATTTTTATAAAAGGTATTTACCTTTTGTCGCACCTCATCTTGACTCTGTAAAACAATGATTTTGGTTCCAGTCGTTAATGTAATGGTCGTATCCGGAAAAGATTCGACCGTTTCTATGTATAAAGCATTCAATGTAAATGCTTTGCCATTTAAACGTGTTAGTTCAATCATTGAAATAGGGCCGGGTCTAGCACGAGAGCCGGCCCGACCCTCCCTCATATGAAATTATGTTTTTAGTTTTTGAGCACTTTGTAATCTTAACCGGTACTTTCTTTACCTACATATTAAGTATATTTCTCATACTAAAATCTACTGATGAAAACCTAGCGTTTTAAATTTACAAGCTCTTGCAGAATTTCATCAGAAGTTGTGATAATACGTGTGTTTGATTGGAAACCACGTTGCGCTACAATCATTTCAGTAAACTCCTCTGAAAGGTCTACGTTGGACATTTCTAGGAAGCCAGCTTCAACGGCACCAATCCCTCCGACTGTTCCAACTTGGGCGTATGGTTCTCCAGAGTTTGCTGTAGGTTGGTAGTAGTTACCCCCCACCTTTTGAAGACCACCAGCATTTGGGAACTTCGCTAATATAAGTTGACCTGCATATTGTCGTTCACCTTTATAGTCTGTATAGGTAACTGTACCATCTTGGCCAATCGACATTGATTGCGCTGTTGTAGGGATACGAATTGGTGAAATTTCTGATGCGAAATCCATTTCCTCTGCGATATTGCCTTCTATATCAGCTAGTCCATTCCCTGCTTTGTGTTCCTCAGCTGCAGCACCATCGATTGACTCATCAGCAGAAATCGATAACTCATCATTTGCGTGACCTACTAAATATTTACCATCGGCATTCACTAGGTATCCATTTCTATCCATATAGAAATTGCCGGCGCGTGTATAGAGAATATTGCTGTACCCTTCTGCATCAAGTGCACCATCCTCATCAGGTGCACCATTTGCATCACCCACCATGAAGAATCCATCACCAGCTATAGCTAAGTCTAACTCGCGAAAAGTATTTTGCATTGAACCTGCACCGTGAATTGTATCGATTGCAGCAAGTTGTGAGCCTAATCCGATTTGTTTCGCGTTAACACCACCACGAGTTTGAGTAGGTGAAGAGGCACCCGCTGACGTTTGAGACATTAAATCTTTAAATACTACACGTCCTTTTTTAAAGCCGTAAGTATTAACGTTAGCAATATTATTCCCAATTACATCTAGCTTCGTTTGGAAGTTTTTTAAACCTGAAATACCAGAATACATAGAACGTAACATAATGTCGTTCTCCCTTCGTCTTTTAATTGTGTGCTTCTATCAATCAGCACACTGGGGCTTCCTATCAAAGGTCCAGCCCTTACAGCACGATTGTGCCATCAATATTTGTAAATATTTGCTGTTTTGCTTCCGTGCGGTCCATTGCGGTAATGACAGTTGCGTTTTTAGCACTGACAATTAAAGCTGCTTGATCCATCAAGACTAATGGTTGTTTGACACCTTTCGAGTGCGCTTCAAATACCTTATCCGATACAGCCTGCCATTCTTGTTCAGATATCGCTATCTTACGCTCGATAATACGTTCATTCGCATGCTTGCTCACTTTTAATTCTTGCTGATTGGTAGCCTTCTGTAAATGAGTTTTAAACGATTGCTGTGAGTTTTTTATTGGCGTTGGTTGTGTCTGGCGAATAGATGGATGCAATGGTACACGGTGTATTGAAAACTGATCCATCATCCTTCTCCACCTCTATTCGCTAATTACGGTAAACTCTTTATCTGTTAATTTTTTATCATTGTCTAAGACATAATGAATTACGCCATCTTTATTCGAGACAGAAACGATACGCCCTTGCAGCTCTTGCTCGCCGTCTTTATAGGTAACTTTTTTGCCAATTAGTTTGCTTGCTTGTACAAGAGGAGACTCTTTTCCTGCATTATTTTCACCTGAACCACCTAAAATTGCTGATATATTACCAGGTGTTATTTTCTTACCATCAGTTAATACGAACTCTACACTGCCATCGACAAATTTTAATGACTCAATAATGCCAGTTCCTTCGTTAACTATGAAATCACCTTTATCATCCTTCTCATCTGTTATCTCATGCCATTTTACTTCCTTACCAATAAAGGTTGAATAACTCATCATCTGTGTTTGTTGCTGAGAAACAAGTAGTGATTCCATTGCCTTTGACATATTCTGCATCTGCTCTAATGAAGAAAATTGAGCCATTTGAGCAATAAAATCTCGGTCGTCCATAGGGTTTGTTGGATCCTGATGTTGCAATTGCTTAATTAATAATTGTAGAAAAGCATCCTTACCAAGTTCATTGCTACCTGTTTGCCTTACTGGCTTTTTATAATTCGAATAGTATAAGTCATCTGTAATTTTCCCACTCATTTTATTTGTCGTTGCATCTGCCATTCTTACACCTCCTCACTTATTAAATATTCACTAAACGATTTACCTTCATCATCATCGTCGCTTTTTTGCTCTTGCTCATCTTCCTGTTGTTGCCTAAAGAAATTATTGAAGAAGTTTTGGTCGCGTTGTTGGCGATCAGCGTCTTGCAATGATTGAGCAATATCGAGACGATCTACTTGAATATTCTGCTGTACAAAGGCTTGCTTTAGTTGATGGACCTGACTATCAAGTAATTCACGTCCATGAGCAGTTGAAGCGAGTAGACGGGCTGTCAGGACACCGTCATTTTGCACAAGCTCGATACGTATTGTTCCTAGATTTTCCGGATACAATTTCAATGATAAGCGTGTAATGCCTTGTGCATTCGAGATTTGAGCTCTATTGATAATAGCTTGCATCTCTTTCAAAAATGCCTCTGATTGTGCTGGTTTTGCAGCTGGCAGTGTTACTTGGAACGTGTCTGCTTTTGTTTGAACTGTATTAGATGTCACCATTTCATTAGCACTTGTGTCCGCCTGCTTTGTCACTTGAACTTGTTGAACTACTTTCTGGAAGCCCTGCAACGGAAGTGTTACCGTTGTTTTAGTTGTTACTTGCTGTTCAGATAGAGTCGTTTCTACTTGTGTTTGCATCGTAGTCAAAAGACTTTTTATGTCCGTTAGCACGTTTTCTTGTGAAGCTGTTAAGTCCGTTTTTTGTCCAACTAATTGTGCTAACTTTAACACTTGAACCAATGGCGTTACTTCTTTCGGAGTCACTTGTCCTTCACCTTGTAAAGCTGCTACGATTTGTGTTTGAAGCATTGGTGCTTGAGCATCTACTAGTGATAAAAGCTCCCATACATCTTTTGCTTCTTTATCCTCTCCTAGCAACTGTTGTACTAATTTCTGAAGTTGCTCGGCATCAATTCCCAATGCATCCATTAGGTTATCAAGATTTAACATTTCATCTATAGCGACTGCTTTGCCTTCTTCACCAATTTGAAGCATTAACAGGCCATCGTCATGTGAAATTCCTAGTACATCTAGTACGTCTTCTATAGAATCAGCATTTAAAACAGCTGCTAACTCAGAGGTATCTATTTGATCTGCCGACTGTGTAGGCTGCTGTGTTTTGTTTGAAGAAGAAACTATCTGTCCAAAAACAGAACCAAATGTTGCTAAATTTTCTTTGTTCGACGTTCCATTTACTTTTACATTGGGATCGCCTGACATTGAAGGCTTCGAAGTTGCAGTATTAGTTGGTATAGCCTTAGACATCATTTGCATCATTGCTACATTCATCATTTCACCTCCCTTCAGATTTCCTTATTGTTTAGCCATCATTTCTGTATATTTCGCTGCATCTTGTGGATTCATTTTTTCTAGAATCGCAGCCAATTTGTCTGGTTTTAAGTTTGTTAAAATTCGTAGCGCTTCCGTATCGCTCATTTTTACAAGAACCGGCGCTGCGGCTTTAGGGGACATTTTATCAAATGTTTTTAAAATATCATTAAAGTCACGCTTTACGTCACTTTGCTCCCTATTTAATTTTTCATTTTCAAATTTCTGCTGTTCATTTTCTGTCGTTAGCTTTTCTTTTTCAGTGGTAGCTGTATCCAACTTTTTTTGTAGCTGTACGATTTCCGCTTCTTTTTCTTGTACTTCAGCCTGTAATTTTAAAACCTTTGAATCATTATTAACTACAGCATCTTTTGCTTGTTGTTCTTCTGAAGGAACGAATGGTAAGCTTTCAAATGCTTTCTTCCCTAAATCAAAGACATTCGTATTCATTAGGGTTGCAACAACAAGTAAAACCGCCGCTACAAACATGATAGGTATTACAAACCATAAAAAAAACTTTCGAAAGCCTCCTTTACGTTTAGGCGGTTGTTCTACTAATTCTGTTTTAAGTCGATTATCTGTTTTCGCCATGAAATCACCTGATTTCCCTCTTGTTATACGTAAGCGATGAAATCTCATCTAAAAAAATGCCCTCAATACGATCTTGTTCCTGCTGAAACACGTTAAAATCCTTCTCTCGCATTTTTTCAAATTTACGTACTTCCAAGTTTTTTTCTAATAATTTTTCTTCATGCCAATTCATTTTTGCACGAGCTTGAACAACTTTCTGCTGTACATCAGCAATTGTTTTTTCAAGACTATCAATAAATCGTGCGTAGTGATGAACTTCCTCTATTGATGAACCTACAGCTAAACGCTCCTGCTGAAACTCTATTAAATCTTCTTTCTTTTTTAACAACTCATATAGCTTCGTTGCAATTTCTTCAAAAGAACGTACAGATTCTTTATAGGCAATTTCGGTTTCATTTTTTTCCTGCTCTCGAATGGTTAACACTTTTTCAAAACGATATATATAGCTTACCATCCTATTTTCCACCACCGTTCGATAATGAAATTAACTCATTCTTACTTTCCTCTAGGGTCACTTTATCTAAATAGCCCTGCTTTAAATAAGCGGTAATGAGAGGTTCATAGTAAATGGCTTCATCAATTTCCTTTGATGTTCCTGTCTTATAGGCACCGATATTAATTAGATCCTCTGACTTGTCATATGTATAATAGAGCTCTCTTAATCGCTCTGCAGCTTTTTTGTGCTCTGGCTCTGCCACATGATTCATCAAACGGCTAACACTTTTTAATACATTAATAGCTGGATATTGACCTTTATTGGCAAGATTTCGATCAAGGACTATATGTCCATCTAAAATCCCCCGTACTGTATCTGCTATTGGCTCATTCATATCATCACCATCTACTAACACTGTATAAAAGGCAGTGATAGAGCCTTTCTCATTAGTCCCTGTGCGTTCTAATAGTTTAGGTAAAATTGCGAACACAGATGGCGTATATCCTTTTTGAGCTGGTGGTTCACCTGTCGCAAGACCGATTTCACGCTGTGCCATAGCAACACGAGTCACAGAGTCCATCATCAACATGACATTTAAGCCGCGATTTCTAAAATACTCGGCAATTGCTGTTGCGGTAAAGGCCCCTTTAATTCGCATTAGTGCAGGCTGATCAGAAGTAGCCGCTACTACTATTGATCGACTTAAACCCTCTGGCCCTAAGTCACGCTCTATAAACTCACGAACCTCACGACCACGCTCTCCAATTAGCGCAATTACGTTTAAATCCGCTTGGGTATTGCGCGCAATCATACCGAGCAATGTACTTTTCCCGACCCCAGAACCAGCGAAAATACCAACACGTTGACCATTGCCCACTGTTAGCATGCCATCAATTGCTTTCACACCTACTTCAAGTCTCTCGTTAATAGGTGGGCGTGTTAGCGGATTGGGTGGATCCTGCTCTGTTGGAACCGTCTTTAATCCTTTCGGTAATCCTGTTCCATCTATCGGATTCCCCATTGAATCAAGTACCTTACCGATTAGCTCAGGGCCCACTTTTACCTCAAGTGGTGCCCCCGTACCTTCGACTAGGCAGCCAATCGATATTTCCCGAAGAGAAGTAAACGGCATTAAGACGACAATTTCATCTTTGAAGCCTACAACCTCTGCTAAGATAATTTGATGGCCATTTTTAGAAGTTTCCACATGAATTTTACAGACATCACCAATGGAACTATCTGGACCTTGCGACTCAATCATCAAGCCGACAACTCTAGTTACTCTACCAAACTTTTTAAAGGTTGGTATTTGAGGAATTTGTTCGATTAATTGAGCCGTTTTCATCTAGATCATTCCTTACTTTCTAATATTTCATATAGCTTCAATCTTAGTTCGTTCAATTGCCCATCAATGCTTACAACAATACGGCCATGATTTGTTTCAATATAACAATCTGTTTCATTTTCTAACTCCTCATTTACAAAAATCATAAATGGTACGTCAGTTGGGAACATTTCAGCCAGTTCATCCCGATTAGCGGTCATTAATGCATAGTAGGTAGGTGAAACATAAATTTTTATTTCTTTCATTTCCCGTGCTTCTTTAAGTCCTCTACGAACGATTGAAACAAATAATTCGTTGTCTCGCTCTAAGGATGCATCAATAATTCGCTCTGCTGCCGTTAAGCCTAACTCTAAAATAATCGATTCTTGATCTTCAATATATTTTCGAGCATTATCCCTCGCATGAATGATTATTTCATTGGCCGTTTGGAGAGATTGTTCCATCGCTTCATTCGCTTTGTTTATCCCATCCTCATAGCCTTGACCGAATCCTTCATCATAAGCTTCTTGCACTCGGTTAGGTCGTTCTTCTTCCCACCCTTGCTTTAAATGCTCAAGATCTTGAAAGAACTTTTGCTTCTCTTGTTCAAAAGCCTCACGTTCAGCCTGTAAGGTAGCTCTAGCCTCGGCCAGTAAACGTTCCCGCTCTTCTAGCACTTCTTCCATAGTTATTTGTTTTTGAGGTAAAATGTCTCCATCTTCTACCTCTTGCATCTCAAACATGTCACGGATTTGAATCTTTTTGACATGATCGCCATTGGACTGTGTGTATACAGAACGGATGATTCTAGACAATGACGTCATCTCCTCCACCACGTGCAATAATAATCTCACCAGCATCCTCTAAGCGACGAATAACTGCAACAATTCGGGATTGCGCTTCCTCTACATCGCGTAAACGTACAGGTCCCATAATCTCCATTTCTTCCTTAAATGTCTCAGCCATACGTTGTGACATATTACGGAAAATAATATCTTTTACTTCTTCACTTGAAACCTTCATAGACAGTAGTAAGTCTTCATTTTCACAATCACGAATAACTCGTTGAATCGAGCGGTTGTCAAGCGTAACAATATCCTCGAATACAAACATACGTTTTTTGATTTCTTCTGCAAGCTCTGGATCTTGAATTTCGAGTGCATCGAGAATCGTTTTTTCTGTTTGTCGATCTACACCGTTTAATACTTCAACAACTGCGTCAATGCCACCAGTTTCCGTGTAATCTTGTGTAACCGTTGATGATAATTTACGTTCTAAAACTGATTCAATTTCGCTAATAACTTCTGGTGAAGTTGATTCCATCACAGCAATACGTTTAGCGATATCAGCCTGTACTTCTTGTGGCAATGAAGATAAAATAACACCCGCTTGCCCAGCCTCTAAATAAGATAGAATAAGGGCAATTGTTTGTGGATGTTCATTTTGAATAAAGTTAAAAATTTGTGCTGGATCAGCTCTACGTGCAAAGTCAAAGGGACGTACTTGTAAAGAAGATGTTAGACGATTAATGATTGTTTGCGCCTGTTCTACACCAAGTGCTTTTTCCAATACCGTCTTCGCATAACCAATACCACCCTGTGTAATATAATCTTGCGCAAGTGCAATATTGTGGAATTCTTCAATAATTTCCTCTTTAACATCTGATTCTACTTTTTTAACACTTGAAATCTCTAATGTTAAACGTTCAATTTCTTCTTCTGTTAAATGTTTATAGACAGAAGCTGAAACCTCAGGCCCTAATGAAATTAATAAGAGAGCGGCCTTTTGTTTTCCGGTTAATTCCTTTTCTTTCTTGGACACAGTCGAACCTCCTAGTTAGTCTTCCGCAATCCAACTACGCAGTAACTTCGCAAAATCGTCTGGCTTATCTTTAGCCATTTTTTCAAGCTGCTTACGACGCATTGTAGCTTCCGTTTCAATTTCTTCATTAATATCTTCAATAATTAGTTCTTCTTGTTCATCTAGGATACTAAGTTCTTCTTCTTCTTGCGCACGTTTACGTGAACGAATAATAAAGAATGCAAGCAATAGTATTACAGCAAGTAATATGCCACCTACTACCCATATCCACCATGGAATAACAGATTTTTCACTAGCCGTCTCTGTTGCTTTCCCATTCAATGGATGCACCGAAACAGCTACTTTTTCATCGATTTGATCTTGAGTAAGTTCAGCTGCTACATCTTTAGAAATCGTCGTACGAACTATAGTACTTAAAATTTTCTGGATATCCTCTTGAACGCCATCTGGTAATGTTGCTGCATCAGTTGCCGTCGGTGGTTCAACAATTACTTGGATACCAATATCTTGAATTTTATATGGTGCCTCTTGGATATCTTTACGTATACGGTTTACATCATTATTTATTGTCTCTTCAGTACGCTCGTAATCTCCATTACCGTTTGCACCTTCGTTATAAGTTGTAAAGTTGTCTGTCGTCGTTTCAGCTTCAGGTGTACCAGTGGCTGCAGCCCCTGTACCAGAATATTGCTCGGTAATACGTTGAGCACTTATTGCGATGCCTTCCATATTCTCTTCGTCGACTGGTGTAACAAGGTTTTCTTCACGATTTTCTTTTTTGAAATCAATGTCTGTTGTCACAGAAACTATTACTTTATCTTGCCCCATAAGCGTACCTAGCATATTTTGAACTTGGCGCTGTAGGTCACGCTCAACTAATTTCTTCGCTTGTAACTGACCTTCAGCTGTCGTTGTCGACATTCCATCAGTCGTCGCAGCATGCAGATCAAAGTAATCAGAAAATTGGTTAGAAATTACAATATTATCCGTATTTAAATTCGGAACACTTTTTGCTACTAAATTGTACATAGTAGCAATTTGTTGCTCTGTAAATTTATAACCAGGGTCTGTATTCAAAACAATAGATGCCGTCGCTTCATCTTTAACATCCTTTAAGAATACTCCCTCTTCTGGAAGGTTAATCATTACCTTTGCGTCTTTTACACCATCTAGATTTTTAATGAGCTTTGCAATTTCTGTTTCAGTTGCTGCTTTTTTTAATAGATTAAACTCATTATCTGTCATACCGAATCCAGAGCTATTTGCAAAAGAATAGTCAATTGATCCAGTTTGCGGATATCCTTCAGATGCTAACTGCACTAACAATGAATCTACTTGTTCTTCGGGTACTAAAATCGAAGTCCCTCCCGGTGCAATTTCGTATTTTACACCTTGGGTGTCTAACGCTTCCTTCACTTGTCCGATTTCTCTTGTCGATAAATCTTTATAAAGTGGTACATATGTAGTTTTTGTAGCAAAGATTGTAATAGCTATAGCAAGTGCTATAACGCCTAATACAGAACCTATCATTACAATTTTTTGTTTTTTACTACGACTTGTCCAAAATTTGCTGGTGTCGTCTTTTATTTTCGTCAATCGTTCATTCATTATGAATCCTCCGGTTATAGTGAATAACCTATCCATCTAATAATTCGCGAAAACAGTGATATCCCATACATTCAATCATAACAGGCTGATTTCCATTCTGACTGGTCCTTAGGGCGTTCAGCCTTTACTCCAATCAAGTAACAAATGTTATCCCAAACTTTTGGTAATGAGCCTTTCAATTTCTCATTTAAAAAATGTTTAATTTATAGGATATATCTTTATTTAACAGTGACTTTATCACTTGTTTTATAAAGTTAGACACTCATTCGCATTATTTCTTGGTAAGCTTCAATCACCTTATTGCGAACTTCAATTGTTGCATTTAATGTAATGCTCGCTTTTTGTGATGCTATCATCACTTCGTGCAACTCTACATTTTCACCATTAATTAACTTTTGGGTTAGATTGTCAGAAGTAATTTGTTGATCATTAACTTTCGATATTGCTTCTTTTAACGAGTTCGCAAAGCTCTGTTGTGCTTCATAAGGTGTCGTATTTAGTTTATTTGTTTCATTTACAACCTGCGTAGGTGTCATTTGTGAAACGGACGAAATTGTCATTATGTATCTTCCTTTCTTGTTATTTATCTTCCAATCTCTAAAGCCTTTGTCAGCATAGATTTATTTGCATTCAATACAGTTACGTTTGCCTCGTAGGAACGAGTAGCTGACATTAAATCTACCATTTCTTTTAATGGATCTACATTTGGCATATTTACATAACCATCTGCATTTGCATCTGGATGAGTTGGATCATACACAAGTTTGAAAGGTGTTTCTCTATCTTCTTTTATTTGCGTTACTTTTACGCCGTTACCGACACCACTTTTTGCATTTTTACCGAGTGCGACATTAAAAAACTTTGAAAACTGTCCCTCTTGCGCTGTAAATGTCACAGACTTTCGGCGGTATGGTTCCCACTCCCCATTCACTTGTTTAGCACGCATTGTATCCATGTTTGCCATATTTGAAGAGATAACATCCATTCGTAAACGCTGTGCTGTTAAAGCCGAGGCAGTGGTATTCATTCCATGAAAAATTGACATCTATTACTTACCTCCTTTAATAACAGTATTTAATGTGTTTAACTTACCGTTCATGCGTTCAATTAATGCGTTGTAATAAATTTGATTTTCCGCAAGCTTCGTCTGTTCCGTATCCATATCCACAGCATTACCATTATTTCGATAACGTAAGCCATTAACATTATTCACACCAGGTGTAGATTGTCGAATCTCGAAATCATAATGTCTACGATCAGTACGATACGCAGAAATCGACGTTTGTTTTTCTTTCTCCAACATATCTTTAAAACTTACATTTTTCGCCTTATAGTTTGGCGTATCGACATTCGCAATGTTATTAGCAATTGTTTTATTATTCAAAGTTGCATAGGAAAGTCCATTCTCCAGGCTACTAATAGTTCCTCCAAACAAATCCAAAACATCCACCTCATTTTATGTACTTCTTTTTTTATCCAATACTACAATTGTAATTAAGATGATACGTAGTGTCTATTGTCTTTTGTCACTTTTTACTAGTTCACGAGACCTATTTTTATACACAAATAACCAGGACAATACTTCCGCACCCCTTGTGCCACATAGCTTTACGGCACCCAAACTACTTCTAGTTAATTTACACTATATAGGCAGTGTTTTCGGTTTTATGATTGATTTTTTCCCTTTTTTTGACAAAATAACGGTAGACACAGTGTCTAAATTAAAGTTCCTTTTTACTACCAAGAGTTAAAGATTAATATTTCAAAAATTCAGAATAGTAGTTCCATACTGTCTTATAAGTAAAACAATAGGAGTATACACTTTTTGTATTTATGCAATAAGTAATGCGAATGCCAAAAACTTAACCTAGGGATAAAGCTTTAATAATAGCATATACGATGGTTAAAATCTTACCTACAGGAGTTAAGGAAAAAGATTAAAACACAGACGATTCTCCCCCCACATTTAGTACTATAACATAGTTTGACATAATTAGAAGTAATGTCAAACAGCCAAAAATTTCGTCGAATAATAGAAAAGTACGAAAAGGCAGCTGATTCACAAATATTCCAGCCGCCTTCATGTTACTTATGAAATTTTTGTGTCATTGCACCTCGGAATATTACATCCGGAATCGGCTTTATGCTTAGTCTGCAGATGTTTTTTTGCTCGAAAGGACAGTACTAACGTAGCGGCAGTATACAATAGCCTGGTTTTGCCTGTGCGAAAGCGAAGCAACTACATCAACAAAACAGGATGGCCAACACGATGGCGGTCATTTCGGTAATGCCAACGGACGCGACGTTTTACCGTTGCAGGTCCCAATAGCCTTTATCGCATGAATGCTATAATTTTAGGCTAACATCCTGTAAGAACCTGTAAGAACTGCTTTACGATTCCGCAACACCTTCCAAAGGCTTTAGGCCAATGTCTTAAAAACGTAGCGCAGCAACATATTATTGATCACTCCGTAATGAGTTTTTGTTTCGCTTTCGCTACACAAAACATTGATAAAAAAGTAAAAAGGCATGTGGAATAAAATTATTCCACATGCCTTACAACGTTCCCAGAGAACGTTTTTATTATTTCATTTTAATTTCAGCTAATGCATTTAAGAATTTATCGTTAAGTACTTTAATGTAAGTACCTTTCATACCTAGAGAGCGAGATTCGATTACACCTGCAGATTCTAGTTTACGTAATGCGTTTACGATTACTGAACGTGTGATGCCAACTCGGTCTGCAATTTTTGAAGCAACAAGTAAGCCTTCATGTCCATCAAGTTCTTCAAAGATATGTTCAATAGCCTCTAACTCACTGTATGAAAGAGAGTTAATCGCCATTTGTACAACAGCTTTGCTTCGAGCTTCCTCTTCAATTTCCTCAGATTTCTCACGTAAAATTTCCATACCAACTACTGTAGCACCATACTCAGCTAAAATTAAATCATCATCCTCAAATTGTGAAGATAAACGAGCAAGAATTAATGTACCAAGACGCTCACCACCACCAACGATTGGCACAATCGTTGTTAATGCATTTTGGAATAGTTCTTTATTTTCAATTGGGAAAGCAGTATGCTCGTCATTAATATCTAAGTTTGAAGAAGTTTCAGAAATTGTGAACAAGCTATGTGTATATTCTTCTGGGAATTGACGCTCTTCGAACATCTTTTTCATACGTTCGTTTTCAATTTGTTGGTGAATTGAAATGCCTAAAAGTTTACCTTTACGGCTTACAATATAAACATTACTGTCAATAATATCTCCTAATGTATCTGCCATTTCTTTAAAGTTTACTGGCTTACCAGCAGAAGCTTGAAGCATTGAGTTAATTTTACGCGTTTTTTCTAATAAATTCATTATATGTTCCTCCTATAAATAATCCGAAGAGTATTTACTTAATATTCTAAAGTTTTTTACAACTGAATGAAACTATTCAGCCTTTTCTTACAATATAAACTGTGACAAATCTTTGTTTTTTACTATACCCGCAAGTTTTCGATCTACATATGCAGCATTGATTGGAATATTTGCAGGTGCAATTTCTGCAGCTTCAAACGATAATTCTTCCAATAAACGTTCTAATATTGTGTGTAAACGGCGAGCTCCAATATTATCAGTCTCCTGATTGACCTCGGTTGCAATCTCTGCAATCCGTTCAATTGCATCTTCCGTAAAGTTTATTTCCACGCCTTCTGTCTCTAATAACGCCTTATATTGCAAAACAAGTGATTGATCTGGCTCTTTCAAAATACGTACAAAATCTTGTTTTGTAAGTTTTTCAAGCTCTACTCGAATCGGGAATCGACCTTGCAACTCAGGAATTAGATCAGATGGCTTTGACATATGAAATGCTCCAGCAGCAATAAACAGCATAAAGTCTGTTTTAACAGCACCGTACTTCGTTGTTACAGTAGAACCTTCAACGATTGGCAGAATATCACGTTGCACACCTTCACGTGATACATTCGCAGAGGAGTTACTGTCCTTACTAGCAATTTTATCAATTTCATCAATAAAAATAATACCTGACTGTTCAGCTCTTGAAATAGCTTCTTGTGCAACTTCATCTGCATCTATAAGCTTGTTCGCTTCTTCAATTGTTAAAATACGGCGCGCGTCTTTCACTTGTACACGACGTTTCTTCTGCTTTTTAGGCATCAAACTAGATAGCATATCCTGCATGCCACTGTTTGCAGACATATCCATGCCCGTTCCTTGTAACGCATCAAAAATAGAAGGGTTTTGTTCAGTTACTTCAACTGTAACCCATTCATTTTCTAATTTACCATTACGTAAATCGATAGCGATTTGCGCACGTTTGGAGCGCACTTCAGTTTCTTCAGAGGAATCGTCATTGGTTTGCTGTTCTTTCCCACCAAATAACATTTCAAATGGATTTTGCATGGACTGTTTTTTTCGTAAGGACGGAACCAATAACTTAACGATAGCTTCGTTTGCCAGTTCTTCTGCTTGGTCCTTCACAGACTCCATCATCTCTTCTTTTACAAGACGATAAGAAGCTTCTACTACATCGCGTACCATTGACTCTACGTCGCGTCCAACGTACCCTACTTCTGTAAACTTTGTTGCTTCTACTTTCACAAATGGTGCATTCGTTAACTTTGCAATTCTTCGGGCAATTTCTGTTTTTCCGACACCTGTAGGTCCAATCATCAAAATATTTTTCGGAATTACTTCAGCCTTCATCTCATCACTTAATAGCGAGCGACGATATCGGTTACGTAGCGCAATCGCTACCGCTCTCTTCGCTTCATTTTGTCCAACGATATAACGATCCAAATGCTCAGTAATTTGTCTTGGCGTTAAATTATTTTTTGTCATTAGTTAAGCGCCTCCACGATAATATTATGATTTGTAAACACACAGATTTCAGCGGCGGTTTCTAATGCTGCCTCTGCAATTTCACGAGCAGACATTGTGTCACCCGCATATTTTTTCAGGGCACGACCTGCTGATAATGCATAGTTACCCCCAGAACCAATTGCCAAAACCCCGTCATCCGGTTCAATTACTTCTCCAGTACCCGAAACAAGAAGGAGTGTACTTTTATCCATTACAAGTAGCATGGCCTCTAATTGACGTAACATTTTATCACCGCGCCACTGCTTAGCCACTTCAACCGCCGCACGTTGCAAATTACCATTGTATTCATTTAACTTTCCTTCAAACATCTCAAAAAGTGTAAATGCATCGGCAACCGATCCCGCAAATCCTGCAAGTACCTGCCCATTAAACAGACGTCTGACCTTCCTTGCTGTACCCTTCATTACAACCGCATTCCCTAGGGTTACTTGACCATCACCTGCCATAGCGCAAGCTCCATTATGATGAACTGCAAATATCGTTGTCGCATGTAATTGTCCCATTTGCCTTCCTCCTTAGCTTATTATGCCCTTGGATGAGCATTCATATATGTTTGACGAAGATGCTCTTTTGTTACATGTGTGTAAACTTGTGTAGAAGTTAAATGAGCGTGGCCTAATAACTCCTGCACTGTACGTAAATCTGCGCCATTATTCAATAAATGTGTAGCAAAAGTATGGCGAAGCATATGTGGATATATTTTCGTATGGAGCGAGGCCTTGTCAATCATTTCAGTTAAAATATGACGTACACCTCGAGGAGTAAGTTCCCCACCGCGCATGTTGACAAACAATTGCTGATGATTTGTGCTCTTCATCAATCGTGGACGAGCTTGTTCTATGTAATCCTGCATAGCTAAACTCGCAAATTGCCCGAATGGAATAATACGTTCTTTTCGCCCTTTTCCCATTACTCTAATAATTGAATAATGGAAATCAACATCTTCTACTTGAATCGAGGTAAGCTCACTTACACGAATACCTGTCGCATATAACAGCTCTAATATAGCCGTATTTCTTAATGATTTCAAATCATCGCCAACATTCGCATCAAATAGCTGCTTCAATTCTTCTTCGTAGAAAAAACTTGGTAAGCGTGATTCTTTTTTGGGATGATATAGTGATCGAAAGGCCCCATCGTCTAATCCGTGCTGTCTATTTAGAAAGCGAAAGAAGGAGCGTATTGAGGAGATCTTCCTTGATACAGATGATCTTGCTCTCTTTTCATCGTACAACTTCGTTACATAAAGACGTGCATGTATATACTCAACACTAGCTAAATCATTTACGCCCTCTGCCTGCAAAAACGCTAAAAAATCTAGTAGGTCCGATTCATATTCTCGCACTGTGTGAACAGAGAAGTTTTTTTCAATTTGAATATAAAGCATAAACTGCTCAAGTGCATCTTGGGACGAAACTAACATTAAAAGATTCACCACCAATGAATTATTGATAACCTTCTCAAATTACAGGTCGTCGCCAACGTGGTTTTTTACAAATGCCACCACTGGCTGATGAGCCTGAATTGCTTTCACTTGCCATTAAAAGCATGTCAATTTTCATTTATCCTCTTTAGGTTGTCACTTTGGGTATCGTTAATGTAGAAAACATACATATTGACACTATACCTATCTTCATCATATAGCAAGTGGAAATGTTTATATTTTGAGAAAATCTCCATACAAAATAATAAAATACGTGTAAATCAGCATTTTGTCTACAAAAAGAAAAAGCCTCTAAGAGTATATCAACATTTAGAGGCTTTTTGCAATCAAATTGTTTGTGAATTCACAAAATTACGAATTGTGCTTATTGCACGTGTAGCATGCATCTCTGCACGCTCTGGTTTTGAACGACGTCCCGGTGGTAATTCAGGGAAAATTCCGAAGTTAACGTTCATCGGCTGGAAGTTTTTCGATTGTGCTTCTGTTATATAACGCGCCATACTTCCTAATGCCGTTTCGAATGGGAAGATAATTTGTTCTTGTCCCAGCGCTAATCGAGCTGCATTAATACCAGCAATTAATCCGCTACCAGCAGATTCAACATATCCTTCGACACCTGTCATTTGGCCTGCAAAGAAAATATTTTTTCGTTCGCGAAGCTGATAAGTTTTCTCTAGAACCTTTGGTGAATTAATGAACGTATTTCGATGCATAACTCCATAACGAACGATTTCAACATTCTCTAATCCCGGAATTAACTGCAATACTTCTTTCTGTGGGCCCCATTTTAAATGTGTTTGGAAGCCAACGATATTGTAAAGAGTTCCTGCAGCATCGTCTTGACGTAATTGAACAACTGCATAAGGTCGTTTCCCTGTTTTTGGATCTTCTAGACCTACCGGCTTCATCGGTCCAAATAACATTGTTTTCTCCCCGCGAGCAGCCATTACTTCAATCGGCATACAGCCTTCAAAGTAAATTTCCTTTTCAAATTCTTTTAATGGCACAACCTCTGCTTCGATTAACGCTTGACGGAAACGATCAAATTCTTCCTTTGTCATAGGACAGTTTAAATAAGCTGCTTCCCCTTTATCGTAACGAGATTTTAAATAAACCTTTTCCATATCGATGCTGTCTTTTTCAATAATTGGTGCTGCAGCATCATAGAAATATAGATAATCTAAACCTGTTAAGCCTTGAATTTTTTCAGCTAAAGCTTTCGATGTTAGGGGTCCTGTTGCAATAACAGTTATGCCTTCTGGAATTTCAGTGACTTCTTCATGAATGACTTCCACTAGAGGATGGTTTTTCACTGAGTCTGTCACATAGCCCGCAAATTCATGACGATCCACCGCTAAGGCACCGCCTGCTGGTACTGAACATGCATCTGCTGCCTTCATAATTACGGAATCTAAAATACGCATTTCTTCTTTAATTACACCTACGGCATTTGTTAGTCCATTTGCACGTAGTGAATTTGAACAAACAAGCTCTGCAAATTTATCAGTATGATGAGCTGGTGTTTGCTTTACTGGACGCATTTCATAAAGTTTAACTTTCACACCACGTTGAGCAATTTGCCAAGCAGCCTCACTACCTGCAAGACCTGCGCCTATTACATTTACTACTTGTTCAGTCATTTTCTTACCATCTTTCTATCATTGAGTAGGTGTCTCTTCATAGTCACATTTCGTACATTGAATTTGAACACCTTTTTTAATTTTTTTCTCTACTAATAATGCACTACATTTCGGACATGGTCTACTAATCGGCTTGTCCCAAGAAACAAATTCACACTCAGGGTATTGATTGCAACCATAGAATAAACGCTTTGTTTTACTCTTTCGTTCTACAATTTCACCTGTTTCACATGAAGGACATTTTACGCCAATAGGTTTCATAATTGCTTTTGTATTGCGGCAATCTGGGAAGTTTGAACAAGCCATAAATTTCCCATATCGCCCAAGCTTATAGACCATTGGAGATCCACAAAGCTCACAATCCTCGCCAGCGGGTTCATCTTTTATAACAACCTTTTCCATAGCCTCATCTGCATGCTTTACATGGACCTCAAAATCCTTATAAAACTCACGGACAATTTCTTTCCACTGACGACTACCTTCTTCAATATCATCCAAATCTTGCTCCATTTGTGCTGTGAATTCGATATTTATTTCATCAGGGAAAAACTCTAGTACGAGTTGGTGCACGATTTCTCCTAGCTCAGTCGGCATAAATCGTTTTGCATCTAATACGACATAGCCACGGCGCTGTATTGTATCGAGGGTCGGTGCATATGTGGACGGGCGCCCTATACCTAACTCTTCCATTGTCTTTACAAGACGCGCCTCTGAATAGCGTGGTGGTGGCTGTGTAAAATGTTGCTTCGGCTCAATTTCAAGAGATTTTACTTGATCGCCAACTTCCATTACAGGTAGAAGCTTTGTTGTTTCTTCTGTTTGATCATCTGTACCCTCAATATATAACTTCATAAAGCCAGCAAATTTAACTTGTGAGCCGTTTGCACGGAATAAAACATCCCCATTTTGTAAATCAACAGCAACTGTATCAAGTATAGCCGGCGCCATCTGACTAGCGATAAAGCGCTCCCAAATTAAACGATATAAGCGCAATTGGTCACGACTAAGCACTGTTTTTAATTCATCTGGAGTTCGCATCGTACTAGTTGGACGAATGGCCTCATGGGCATCTTGTGCATTGGATGCTTTTTTAGCTTGCTTCGACTCCGTGGAGATGAATTCTTTACCGTACTTAGATTCAATGTAGGCAATCGCCTCAGTTTTTGCTGTGTCCGAAATACGTGTAGAATCGGTACGCATATAAGTAATTAAACCGACTGTCCCCTCTTTTTTACCAACATCAATACCTTCATATAATTGTTGGGCAAGCATCATCGTTTTCTTAGCACGGAAATTTAACTTACGTGCGGCCTCTTGTTGTAAAGAAGATGTTGTAAAAGCAGGTGCTGCATTTCGTTTACGTTCTTTTTTAGATACATTGACAACTTCAAAACTTGTACCTTTAACATTTTTTAAAATAGATTTTACTTGTTCTTCATTTGTTAATTTAATTTTTTCTTTGCCATTACCATAATAAAGCGCATCGAACGTTTTCTTACCTTTTTCAAAAGATCCTTCAATTGTCCAATATTCTTCCGGTTGGAAATTTTTAATTTCATTTTCACGATCAATAATCATGCGTAGTGCTACAGATTGTACTCGTCCCGCTGATAATCCCTTTTTAACCTTTTTCCAAAGGATCGGACTAATGTTATAACCAACAAGTCTATCCAAAATACGGCGTGTTTGCTGTGCATCTACTAAATCCATATTAATAGGACGTGGATTTTTAAACGATTCTACAATTGCATCCTTTGTAATTTCATTAAAAACCACACGACAATCTGAATTGATATCAATATTTAACGCAGTCGCAAGGTGCCAAGCAATCGCTTCTCCCTCGCGGTCTGGATCGGCCGCTAGGAAGACTTTCTTCACTTTTTTAGCTGCAGACTTTAATTCCTGTAAAACAGGACCTTTACCACGAATAGTAATATATTTAGGTTCAAAATCATTTTCAGGACCAACACCCATTTGGCTACGTGGTAGATCACGAACATGCCCGATAGACGCTTTCACTTTATATTTTTTCCCTAAATATCGTTCAATTGTTTTTGCTTTTGCTGGTGATTCTACAATCACTAAATAATCCGCCATCTATGTCTCCCCCTTAGAGAGGTTTATTGCTAATTTTTTTAAGTTACCTGTTGCAAAATGTATAACAGATTTTAAGATAATGCAACTTTTTTTCAATTTTTGTTAGAAAAGAGCGTAAGTGTTTCAACGATTTCGTGACCATTGCACACTGGAATAGCTCCTTCTAATAGTAGTTTATTTGTGCCTTTTGATTGTTCTGCATTAATTGGACCCGGTACTACAAATACATCTTTTCCCTGCTCTAATGCATATTCTGTTGTAATAAGCGTACCACTTCTTAATGCCGCTTCTGTTACAACCAAAGCTTTGGACAATCCGCTAATGATTCGGTTACGCATTGGAAAATGCCATTTTTCAGGTTTCATATATGGCGGATACTCTGTGATAAGTAACTGATGCTCCGCCATATGCTTATTGAGAGACTCATTTTCCTTAGGATATATATAATTAAACCCGTGGCCAAGTACTGCAATTGTGGACCCACCGAATTTTATCGTTGTTTCATGAGCTATCGTATCAGCCCCTCTTGCTAGCCCGCTTACAACTGTATATTCGTGTTCAATAAGAGGTGGAACGATTAGATCCATCGCAGTCTTTGTATAGACGGTAGCCTTTCTAGAACCTATAATGGCTACTTGTTTTTCTTTCGTTATTAGCGAATACCGACCTTTCACATACAATACAGTAGGTGGACTTGATATTTCAAATAATTGCGCCGGGTAAAAAGGATGATGAAAAGGTATAGGGAAAATATTTGCCCGCTCATAAGCTTCTTCAAACGACGTTGTCATAATTTGTCGAAACCTTTGGGATATTTCCATTGCTTTGTGCGATGGAATTTGCAGTGCTTTTGAAATCTCGTAGGGGGGCGCTTCTTCAAAATAACTTAGTATATCCACCGGGGACAATAATTGTTGAAGTTTTTGAAGTGGTAATGGGTAAATATAATGTAAGGCTAGTAATCTCTGTGTATCGACTGAAAAAATCATTTAAAAACCTCCTTTTATATAGAAGAAATTAAATGACCGCATCTTTAATGACACAGCTTTTTTAGGAAAGGTCCTTTTAAAAAGTAAGTAGGAAGTTTTTCATCTCTTGAACACAATTCCGTTAGAAGCATATGAAAGCCGTGTCTAAAGTAATTATACCCTGGCATAATTCTCTGGAATCTGCATTGTACTTTGCCTGCAAAGCACTCTTTTCTGATTCCATAACATCCGCCGGAGGCTTTAACTTCTTTCAGCGGGTGTCCACACACCCGCTGAAAGAAGTTAAAGAAAAAGATGTAGCCACAACGTGCTACATCTTCCATTTTAATGGGTTTTACATTTTTCGTATAGCCCTTTTTCTTTAATGACTTTAATAAGGGTTTCACCAATGACAGATGGCGTTTCTGCTACTTCAATACCAGCAGCATTCATGGCCTTAATTTTCTCTGCTGCTGTCCCTTTACCACCTGAAATAATAGCACCAGCGTGACCCATACGTTTTCCTGGAGGCGCTGTTTGTCCACCGATAAAGCCAACGACAGGTTTCGTCATATTCGCTTTAATCCAGTCAGCCGCTTCTTCTTCAGCTGTACCCCCAATTTCCCCGATCATAACAACTGCATATGTTTCCGGATCGTTGTTAAACGCTTCCAAAACATCGATAAAGTTCGTACCATTGACAGGGTCACCACCGATACCTACAGCTGTAGTTTGGCCAATACCAGCTTGTGTCAATTGGTGTACAGCTTCATATGTTAACGTACCAGAGCGAGAAACAACTCCTACATGCCCTTTCGTATGGATATAACCAGGCATAATACCAATTTTACATTCATCTGCCGTAATAACACCTGGGCAGTTCGGACCAACTAGACGTGTCTTTTTACCTTCCATATAACGTTTAACCTTAACCATATCAAGGACAGGAATATGTTCAGTAATACAGATTGTTAATTCTAATTCAGCATCAACTGCCTCTAAAATAGCATCTGCCGCGAATGGTGCAGGTACATAAATAACTGAAGTTGTTGCGCCTGTTGCAGCTACAGCTTCCATTACAGTGTTAAATACAGGCACTCCTTCGATTTCAAGACCACCTTTACCTGGTGTTACACCAGCTACAATTTTAGTACCATACTCAAGCATTTGCTTCGTATGGAAAAGCGCTGTTTCGCCCGTAATCCCTTGTACAATTACCTTCGTATCTTTATCAATAAATACAGCCATTGTTCTCCCTGCCTTCCTTAGCCTACTAGTCCCACAATTTTTTGTGCACCGTCAGCCATTGAATCAGCTGCAACGATGTTTAAACCAGATGCATTTAAAATTTCTTTTCCAAGTTCCACATTTGTACCTTCTAAACGTACAACTAACGGTACAGCTAAGCCAATTTCTTTGGCAGCTGTCACAACACCCTCGGCAATAATATTACATTTCATAATTCCGCCAAAAATGTTTACGAAAATACCTTTTACATGTGGATCAGACAGAATAATTTTGAAAGCTTCTGTTACTTTTTCTGCCGTTGCACCGCCACCTACATCTAAGAAGTTAGCAGGGCTTCCGCCATAATAACTAATTGTGTCCATTGTAGCCATTGCAAGACCAGCTCCATTAACCATACAGCCAATGTTGCCATCTAGAGAAATATAGCTAAGGTCATATTTTGATGCTTCGATTTCCTTTGGATCTTCTTCATCAAAATCGCGCAATTCGACAATATCTTTATGACGATACAACGCATTTGCATCGAAATTAAATTTAGCATCTAATGCCAAGACTTCACCTTGTCCAGTTATAACAAGTGGATTAATTTCAACAATAGAAGCATCTTTGTCGATAAATGCTTGATACAAGCCTAACATTAATTTAACAGCTTTCCCTACTAGGTTAGCCGGAATATTCATATTAAACGCCATGCGACGTGCCTGGAAACCTGTTAATCCAACAACAGGATCCACAACTTCTTTGAAGATTTTTTCTGGATTTGATTCCGCTACTTCTTCAATATCCATGCCACCCTCTTCAGACCCCATCATCGTTACCCGGGATGTTGCACGGTCTAATACTAAACTTAAATAGTATTCTTTTTGAATATCAGAACCCTCTTCAATATATAAGCGTTTTACTTCTTTTCCCTCTGGACCTGTTTGATGAGTTACTAAAATTTTACCTAGTAATTCTTTTGCGTATGTACGCACCTCGTCAAGGTTTTTAGCGATTTTTACGCCTCCTGCCTTTCCGCGCCCACCTGCATGAATTTGCGCCTTGACTACAGTCACATTAGAGCCAAGTTCTTTCGCTACTTTCACTGCTTCATCAGGGGAAAAAGCAACTTTTCCGTTTGGTACTGCTACACCATATTTTCTAAGAATCTCTTTCCCTTGATATTCATGGATATTCATAATACATCCTCCCATCAAACATTTGCAAAATTGTTTTACTAACATAATCTATTCTAACGAAAGATTCTGATAAAGTCTATACCTTGTCTCTTATTCGTTTTTTATCTATTAATATGACGCTTTTTTCTGCTTTGTGTACTAAAACAGAGTTTTATGATAATCAGAATTATTCGTTTTTTCTATATTTTTGAGCATATTGTTGATCTAATCGATAAATAAATGCAAAAACTTCAGCAACAGCTTCATACAATTCTTCTGGGATTGACTCATTTAAATCTAATTGTCCAAGTAATTGAACAAGGTTTGGATCCTCATAAATAGGGACATCATGCTCATTCGCGCGCGCTAATATATTTTCTGCTATTTTGCCTTTTCCTTTCGCTACTACTGTTGGACTATCAAAACTGCCTAACTTATAAGTGAGAGCAATAGCCTCTTTTCGAGTAAATTTTTCTTCACTCATACGCGAAAATCCACCCCACTATGTTCCTCCTGCTGTTCTACTACAGGGGTTGTTTTTGCAGGTTGGGCTTTTTCAAATTGCTTAATAAAAACGCCTGAAAGTTGATATTCTTTTTCAGCTAAACCTATTTTTAACGCTGCTTTTAGTGGTTCTGCAAGCGGAATGATATCATCATTTTCATTAAAAACTGTCACAGAAACTACACGATTTTGAACCTGCATATCAATAACCGTTTCTTTCATAGATTCCATTTGTAAATAAAATAATATCCGCGCGTAATTCGCATCAATTTTACCGTCTTTCTTCATGCGTCCATTCCACTGTAATGTGGCATCCATTTTCTTGCCGAAGAATTCTAATGGTACTTGCATAATAAGCTGATGCTGATGACCATTCTCGCCTGATGCTAACTGCATACCGTTCATACGTGTCATTAACATTTCTGCTGCTTCCTTTAGCTGGGGAGCAATATGTGTTTCTTGCAATAATGTATGTAGCTGCGGTTTTAATTGATGTGCAATCTGCTGCATATCTGTTGACTTATCACTAAGTGTCGCTTCATAGCTAACTCCTAGGTTTTTTAAAACCGTTTTAAGTGCATGCTCCATTGCTTTACTGTCCATAGAATTTTGTACATGGGCATCTGCTTGAGTAACGATCTGCTGAATCATGGATTGCGGTGATTCAACACTATTTCTCATAAGATTTCGCATGAATGCTTCGTTTTGTAGCGGAGTGGTTGCTTCATGCTTTATAAGTGATAATAAATGGTCTTTCACCGAAAGAGCATTGGCATCTTGTGTAAATAAACGCCCCGAGGAATTTTCTGCAAACGCCTTTATAAGTTGTTCTTGCATTTGTTTTGCAAAAATTTCTAGAGTTTGTTTAGTTGCAGGTAGCTGATTAAAGCGATCGATCAGTTGATTGGCGGACTGCTTTTGTTCGTTGGTTAATAAGCTTTGATTCGCAGTCCATGATTTAAGCTGGTCTACAAGATGATTGATATTGTCAGATTTTGTCGTTAAAATTGTTTGAATAACTTGTCCAGCCTGTTGCAGCGGATTTGACGGCATAGACTTTACATCGCTTAAGCTAGACCAATTTTGCAAGGTTGCCTGCTGTGGAAGTATCCCTGCCTCCTTTAAAATATTCAAGGCTTGAATCTTTTCACTCATAGAAGCAGTATTATTAGTTAATATTTGGATGGATTTAGCAAGTACTAAACCACCTGTTTCTACTTCAAAAGGCTTCGCAATTGCCTGTACCTGCTGCATTAAATTTTGCTTTAGCATTTCTGGTAAAGCTATATCCTTCGTTAAAAGTTGTGTAAAGTTTTCCATTACGGAAACCATGCCAGCAGTTTTTTGTCCGCTAATAAGAGCTTGAAAAACATCATTTGTCATTGGCATTTTTAACTCCACCATTTTTTGAATGGCTTGTAAGGCATCTATTTTATTAACGCCCTCCGGTAAAGCCTTTAACCAAACTTCTGCCTGCATTAGCTGTTCTTTTGAAATTGGCAGCTGAGCTTTCATAAAATGAGCTAAAAGCTGCTGCATTTCCGCTGTTTTTGGTAAATTCATTGACTCCAGTAACTGATTAATTTGTTGACCTTGGGTAGCCGTTTGTGCCATAGGACCTGTAGCAACTTTTAGTTCTGTTTGCGGGCTTGTACCCGTTACTTGAAAGAAATGGCTGTCACCTGCTTTTAGCGGGACTTCAAGTTTAGCAACAAACTTTTGGTGTCCAACTTGTATTTCTGCCATTTGATCTGGATATAATTGCTTGATGGTTCCTTGAAAAACTTGACCTTGTTTTAAAGTGAGTGGCTGATTAACGGAGGTTGAAGCAGTTTGTTGCATTTGAATCGGATTAAAAGATGTGGCTGTCATATACATACTCCTTTCCTCAATTACTTCTTGGCGTAATTGGCTTTTTATTTTTCGCTCATGTTCCTCACCATAGCATAGGGTTGATTTCCGCTCCGACTGGGCGCTTTGTTGCTGACGCTTCGCTTTCGCGCAGAGCAGAGCTTCCTGGGGGCGTCGGGGCAACAGATGTTTTTTGCGCGAAAGCGTAGTGTTAACGCAGCGGCAGCAGAGGGTTTTGCTTGTGCGAAAGCGCAGCGACAGCAACAGCAGGATGTTGGTCACGAAGGCGTTATCACAGGATGTGATGGTTTTAGCCTTCGTTCCCCTCTCGCTGATCCCCAAGGAGTCGCCCAGTCTCCGCTCCAATCAACTTATCCACATGATATACGTTTTATCAAATAGCATGCTGAACTTTAGGTGATGTGCCTCTTATTTTTCGTATTCTGTTTTCAAAATTCTTTAAAGCATTGACTTTATCGGTTCAAATGACTTGCGATGATGAATAGTTGGTCCGAACTCTTCAAGTGCTATTAAATGCTGCTTTGTTCCATAACCTGCATGCTGAGCAAAACCATACATAGGAAATTCTTCATCTAATTGATCCATATAGTCATCTCGAGCCGTTTTCGCCAATATCGATGCAGCTGCAATAGCTAAGCTTTTCGCATCCCCTTTAATAATTGAATCCTGTGGAATAGATATTGGTAGCGTCATAGCATCAACTAATACATAATTAGGTTTAATAGATAACGATTCTACACTTGTCTTCATCGACTGCTTCGTCGCTTCGTAAATATTCAAATTATCAATTTGTTGTGCCGATTGAAAATGGATAAAATAGCTTAATGCATGTTCCTTTATTAAAGCCGCATAGGCATTGCGTTTATCTTTTGATAATTGCTTTGAATCATTTAATCCGACTAGAGCCTCACAGTTTGTTGGTAAAATAACAGCGGCTGTTACTACTGGCCCTGCTAACGGTCCACGCCCTGCTTCATCTACCCCTGCGATTAAGGTATCTTCTCCGCCATAACTTTGGTCAAAATTGACTTTCGCTTGATGATCCTGGAGTAACTGTTGTTTTTTCTCTTGGCGCTTATTCCAGCTTTGCCAAGCCTTTTGCACACCTGTACGTTCATCAGTTGCTACCCCTGTCATCCAGTCCTGCCATCCCTCCGCTTCCTTCAATGCTGCAGTAATTTCTTTAATCGTTTTCATCTATTTACTCCCTTTTTGGTTCATCAGATCAATTATACCTCGGTAATTTTTCCGTGACATCCGCCAGAGGCTTTCGTCCAACGGATGTTTGCTGTAGCGAGAGCGAAGCGGTAGCTACCAAGCGCCCAGTTGAAACGGAAAGTAATCCTACTTTATAATGAAAAGCTCCTATTGATTCAAAAATATTTTTGCTTCTTTTTCTCGTTCTATATCCTATATCGGCAAGAATAAGTATTCCTAAAAGAAAAACTGTCATGCTCACGATTTCTGGCGTGAGTATGACAGTTTTCTTTATTGCTGCTCTGTTTCTTTTTCAAGTTGTTCGTCAACAAAGTCAAATGTTAGCTTGCCTAATTGTAACCCACGAATATCACGTACGATTAGTTGAGCTACTTGATCATAATCGATTTCTCCTCCAGGACCGAAAACACGACGAAGTTTACCAATATGATCGAAGGTATCTACTAAATCTTCATGGATAAACTGTAAGCCATAGCGTTCTTCCATTCGTGACGGATAATGAGTGGATAAAAAGCGTAGACCATAAACAGCTAAATCTTCCATATTCGTTATTGTATCCTTTATAGCACCAGTCAAGGCTAATTTAAAACCTACTTCTTGATCTTCAAATTTCGGCCATAAAATACCTGGTGTATCAAGTAACTCAAGCTCTTTACCAACCTTTATCCATTGCTGAGCCTTAGTAACCCCTGGGGTATTCCCCGTTTTTGCTATATTTTTCTTTGCTAGGCGATTAATTAGCGTCGATTTCCCTACGTTAGGAATCCCAACAATCATTGCACGAATGGCTCTTGGCTTCATCCCACGTGACTTCATACGCTCAAATTTTTCTTTTAATATTTCTTGAGCAGCCTTTGTAACCTGCTGTAATCCTTTACCTTCAAGGGAATTGATTGCTACTGCCTTATGACCCTTTTGTGCAAAGTATTCAACCCATTTACGTGTTTCATGTTCATCTGCCATATCTGACTTATTTAAGATAAGGAGACGCGGTTTTTGATTAATCACTTCATCTATCATCGGATTTCGTGAAGATAGAGGTAAACGAGCATCTATTAATTCAAATATAATATCAACTAGCTTTAATTTTTCTGTTACTTCCCTGCGAGCCTTTGCCATATGCCCTGGAAACCATTGTATAGTCATATCTATACCTCCTAAACTAAAAGAAAAAGGGAGTTTTAACTTCTTTCAGCAGGTGTCCAAACGCCTGCTGAAAGAAGTTAAAGCCTCCGACGGGTGTCATGGAATCGGAAAGGAGTTCACAGAGGATGTTAGCCTAAAATCATCGCATCCATGCGATAACGGCTAACTGACCTGCGTCATGCAGGCCTAAGCACAAAGCCGATTCCAGACGCAATTATGCCAAGGCATAATTGATCTCTCCCTTTCAAGAATTACTTTACAATTTTAATTTCACTAAACGGCCAGAAAATCAGACTTGTATTACCAATAATCTCTTTCTGATCGACGACTCCAATAATACGACTGTCCTTACTGTATCGACGATTATCTCCCATAACGAACACATAGCCTTCCGGAATTACATTATCTTTTAGGTTTACATCAATGTCTTTTAACGTAAAATCCTCGGTTAAAGTACCTTCTGTAATTTCTGATTTGTAGGCATCTAAATACGGTTCATCAATCGGTTCACCGTTAATGTATAATTGATCATTTTTATATTCCAAAGTCTCTCCTGGTAGCCCGATAACACGTTTAATATAGTTTTTCTTCTCAGGAGCATGGAATACAACAATATCAAAGCGTTTTGGTTCACCTATTTTATAACCAATTTTATTCACAATCATACGGTCGCCATCTTCAAGGGTTGGCATCATGGATTGGCCATCTACTGCAATGGGTGTAAATAAAAAATAACGAATAATTGCTGCAATCGCAAATGCAATTAGAAGCGCCTTTGTCCATTCCCATAGTTCATTCTTTTCCTTCACTTGTTTTTCCATTGAGATTTGCCCCCTTGTCTATCCTCATTTTAGTTGATAGCTATTTAAGATGACAAGCAAAAAGAAAAGAGGCTTGTTGCACAAGCCCCTCACTTTTAAGTCATAATTATCGAATTTCTTTAATACGAGCAGCTTTACCACGTAGGTTACGTAGGTAGTAAAGTTTAGCACGACGTACTTTACCACGACGTACAACTTCTAAGTTAGCGATTTTTGGTGTGTGTACAGGGAATGTACGTTCAACACCTACACCATAAGAAATTTTACGAACTGTGAAAGTTTCGCTAATACCGCCACCACGACGTTTAATTACTACACCTTCGTATACTTGGATACGTTCACGAGTACCCTCTACTACTTTCACGTGTACCTTAACAGTATCACCAGGACGGAAAGTTGGTAGATCAGTGCGAAGCTGAGCTTTTGTAATCTCTGTAATAATGTTTGACATTGTTTTTCTCTCCTTAGACAGATGCTCTTGCACGCAATCTATGCCACAGCGGAACACCGTAATTCAGTACTTCACATAGAAGTACAGAATAGATGTTATCATAAATATAGATAGCAATCAAGCATCTTTATTATTGTTTTTAAGTTTTTCTAAATACAATTTTTGCTTGTCTGTTAATGGATAATTCTCAAGTAAATCCGGGCGACGCTCGAATGTTCGTTTCAGAGATTCTTCCGCACGCCATTGCTCAATCTTTGCATGATTACCTGATAGTAAAACATCAGGTACTTTCATCCCGCGAAACTCAGCAGGACGTGTATAATGTGGATGCTCTAGGAGGCCCGTTGAGAACGAATCTTGTATGTGGGAATCTGCTTGTCCTAAAACCCCCGGTAGAAGTCGTACAACGCTATCTATAACCGTCATAGCCCCTAGCTCTCCACCCGTTAATACGAAATCTCCAATTGAAATCTCATCTGTAACAAGATGCTGACGAATGCGTTCATCATAACCTTCGTAATGGCCACATAAAAATACTAGTTCTTTTTCTTGAGCTAGCTCTTCTGCTTTTTTTTGCGTAAAGCGCTCACCTTGTGGACACATCAAAATAATCCGAGGATTTTTTCCTTCAGTGATGGCCTCTACTGCGCTAAACATCGGCTCTGGTTTTAACACCATTCCCGCACCACCACCATATGGATAATCGTCTACTTGATTATGCTTATTACCCGAAAATCCACGAATATCAGTTACTTCCAGATTTACAGCACCTTTTTCCTGCGCTTTCTTTAATATGGATGCACCAAAGACGCCTGTAAACATATCCGGAAATAAACTTAACACATGAATATTCATCATAGCAGACCTTCCATTACGTGTATCACTATTTTCTTCTCATCTACGTCAATTTCCTTGACGATATCCTCGATATATGGGATGTAGTGCTCTTTTTTAGCGCCCTTGACTACCCATACATCGTTTGCACCTGTTTGAAGAATGTCGATCACCGCTCCGATTGTTTCGCCTTCTTCAGAAACAACTGTACAGCCAATGATTTCATGGTAGAAAAATTCATTTTCCTCTAATAAATCCTCTGTCATTTGATCTTTTGTAATTTTAAGCATTCCTTCTTTGAAATGCTCAACAAGATTGATGTTATTCATTCCTTCAAAAGTCAATAAAATAAAATTTTTATGACGACGCATTGATTCAATTGTTACCCACGTTGGTTTTTTATCGTCTTTTTTAAATGCTGCAAGCTTATTTCCAACTTCGAAGCGCTCATCTTCGAAATCTGTTGTTGATAACACACGTACCTCACCACGAATACCGTGTGTATTGACAATACGACCTACATTAAACCATTCCATTCAAATCTCACCTCGTATCAATTTCGCCTTGGCGTAATTTCGTCCAGATTTTGAATTGTGCTCAGGCCTGCACAATGACCGACACGATGTCGGTCAGTTAGCCGCTTTCGCAGATGCGAATATTTTAGCCTAACACCTATTCCGTTCAAAATCCATGACATCCGCCAGAGGCTTTGGGCCAACAGATGTTTTTTATACGAAAGCGTAGTGTTAACGCAGCGGCAGCAACACGATGTTGGTCGATCATTCATTGTTGCTGTCGCTTCGCTTTCGCACAGAAAAAACCCTTGTTGCTGTCGCACAGAAAAAACCGTGTTGTTGCTGTCGCTTCGCTTTCGCACAGATAAAATGCCACAGGATGTGGCGTTCTTAGACTAAGTTCCTCTATTTCAGCAGGTGCTTGACATCCACTGAAAAGGAATTACACCTTATTCATCTCACCACCTTAAGAGGCGGGAGTTTTTACTGAATGAAGATAAAAAATGTTAAAACATCTCATCCCCATCAAGCTACTTGCTAACCGATTAAAAAGTGACTTTTCTCTCACCTTTCACCTACAAAAGCAGATTAACTCTTGGTGGATGGAGTTTTAACTTTGACGTTGACTTGTTTTCCTCAATGTCATTATGTTCAATAATCTCTCCATGTAATTATGATAATGAAAAAAGGAAGGAACTGGCAAGCTCCTTCCTTTTTAGTCCAGATTTTACGCTTTACCTCAAGGCCACTTTAAATTCCTAACCGCATGTAAACATACCTATTAGGACTCTCCAGTGCTTGTCGCATGTAAAAGAGCGTGAAAATCTTTTCTATCAATCCAATATATCGACGTAGGTCTTTTTTTGATGGTGACTACCCGCCGCTGAATAAACAATTGTACGAATCGCTTTCGCTACTCGCCCTTGCTTGCCTATGACTTTCCCTCGATCCTCTGGATGAACAAAAAGTTTATAAACAATTCGATTTGCATTTTCATCCGTCTCTATACGAACTTCTTCTGGATAATCGACTAACGGTAAAACGATTGCTTCAATCAGCTGCTTCAAAGACGTCGCCCCCGATTATTTACTGAATTTTTGGTTATGGAATTTTTCCATGATACCTTGTTCTGAGAACAAGTTACGTACTGTATCTGATGGTTTTGCACCGTCAGTTAACCATTTAAGAGCTTTCTCTTCATCGATGTTTACAGTAGCTGGTTTAGTTAGTGGGTTGTAAGTACCAACTGTTTCGATTGAACGACCGTCACGTGGTGAACGAGCGTCTGCAACTACGATACGATAGAAAGGAGATTTTTTAGCTCCCATACGTTTTAAGCGAATTTTAACTGCCATTTTAATAGCACCTCCGAATAAGTTTCACACAAGATAGTATATTATCAATGTTTAGGTTGTTTGTAAAGTGTTTTTTCTTAACACCTATAAATTATTATTTAAACAATGAATCAAAGCCTGGTAGTTTCATCTTTTTCTTACCTTTGCCACTTGCCATGCCTGTCATTTGCTTCATCATTTTTTTCATTTCATCAAATTGCTTTATTAATCGATTTACCTCTTGAATTGACGTCCCTGAACCCTTCGCTATGCGCTTTTTACGGCTACCATTAATGATTTCTGGATTCGTCTTTTCAGCTGGTGTCATCGAATAAATAATCGCTTCTACGCGGCCCATTTGCTTATCATCAACTTTAACATTGTCTAAGCCTTTGATTTTGCCGGCACCTGGTATCATTTTCAAAATCTCGTCAAGCGGACCCATTTTCTTTACTTGCTGCAATTGTTCAACAAAGTCATCAAACGTAAAACTCTGCGTTTTAAATTTTTCTTCTAGTTCTTTAGCCTTTGCTTCGTCAACATTTGCCTGAGCTTTTTCAATAAGCGATAAAACGTCACCCATACCTAATATACGAGACGCCATACGCTCAGGATGGAAAGGTTCGAGCGCATCCATCTTTTCACCCATACCGACGAATTTAATCGGCTTCTGTGTAACGGAACGAATTGATAACGCCGCACCACCACGTGTATCACCATCAAGTTTTGTTAAAACAACCCCTGTAATGCCGATTGCTTCATTAAAACTTTCTGCCACGTTTACAGCATCCTGACCTGTCATAGCATCTACAACTAGGAACACTTCATCCGGTTCTTTTAATGCACGAATATCTTTTAATTCCTGCATTAATTCTTCATCGATATGCAAGCGCCCAGCTGTATCGATGATCACAACATCATGATGTTCTTCTTTGGCCAACTCAATTGCCTGTCGTGCAATTTCTACTGGAGATACATCAGTTCCTAACGCAAAAACAGGTAGGGATAACTGCTTTCCTAATGTTTGTAGCTGTTGAACAGCCGCTGGGCGATACACGTCTGCAGCAACTAGTAATGGCTTACGATTATATTTTTTACGTAATACATTTGCTAATTTACCAGTAGTTGTTGTTTTCCCGGCACCTTGTAAACCGACCATCATAATAACAGTTGGTGGCTTAGTATTAAATTTGATTGGGCTTTGCTCGCCACCCATTAATTCTGTTAACTCGTCTTGTACGATTTTAATAACTTGCTGACCTGGTGTTAAGCTTTGCATAACATCCACACCGACAGCACGTTCACTGACCTTTTTAACGAATTCTTTGACTACTTTTAAGTTAACATCCGCCTCGATTAAAGCAAATCGGACTTCTCGCATCATTTCTTTAACGTCTTGTTCCGATACTTTACCTTTACCTTTAATCTTTTGGATCGTTCCTTGGAGTCGTTCCGCTAATCCTTCAAAAGCCATTGCTTTCGCCTCCTAATCCCATTCTTTCAACTGTTCTATAAGCGCCAGCTGCTCTTCAACCGTCATACTTTTTTCAGTAATCCCTGTTGTTAGCTGCGCAAGCATTTGTGTACGTTGTTGGAATTTTTCCAATAAACATAGTTTTTCTTCATATTCTTCAAGCATCGCTTCTGTTCGACGAATATTATCATAAACAGCTTGGCGTGAAACTCCATACGATTCAGCGATTTCTCCAAGCGAGTGATCATCTAAATAATATAGTTCCATATAACTTCGTTGCTTATCTGTTAATAATGCTTGATAAAAGTCGAAGAGAAAGTTCATGCGTGTTGTTTTTTCAAGTAGCATCGAATGTTTCTCCTCCCGTTATTAGTCCCTTGTATCATAACGAAAAGCGCCCGTCTGTGTCAAGGTAATCTCCTTGTCTAAAAGCCTTAATTAACTGCTTTTTAGGTGTTTTTCACCTATAGCTAGTATTTCTCTTTTAAACAATGCGATTCACCTGCACAGACGAGCGCAATTACAAATTTACTTACTCAAATGTTGATCCTCGGACTATCACCAAAACGTGTGGTTGATTTCCGTTCCGACTGGGCGCTTTATAGCTGACGCTTTGCTTTCGCTACAGAAAACATTTGTTGCTGTCGCTTCGCTTTCGCACAGATAAAACATTTGTTGCTGTCGCTTCGCTTTCGCACAGATAAAACATTTGTTGCTGTCGCTTCGCTTTCGCACAGAGCTTCCTGGGGGCGTCCAGCCTTCACTCCAATCAACTTATTTACATAGTATACGTTTTAATAAAAGTCATCTACAACCTTTGGGGATGAAACCTAATCCTCATTATTTTGTAATTCTTTATCTAAACCATCCGCAAATAAGCCATACACATAGCGTTCTGCATCGAATGGTTGTAAATCATCCATTTGTTCACCAAGACCTACAAACTTCACAGGGATGTGTAATTTATTTCGAATAGCAAGAACAATACCGCCTTTTGCAGTACCATCAAGTTTTGTTAAAACAATCCCTGTCACATTTGTAGCTTCCTTAAATGTTTGAGCTTGGACAAGTGCATTTTGACCTGTTGTTGCATCTAATGCTAACAGTACTTCATGTGGAGCATTCGGTACCTCTCGAGAGATTACTCGATGAACTTTTTCAAGCTCATTCATTAAGTTTACTTTGTTTTGCAGGCGGCCTGCTGTATCACAAATTAACACATCTGCTTTCCGATTTTTCGCCGCACGAATTGCATCATACATAACCGCCGCTGGATCTGATCCTTCTGATTGTTTAATCACTTCACAGCCGACACGGTCTCCCCATACTTGTAACTGATCAATGGCACCAGCACGGAAAGTATCACCTGCCGCTAAAACAACTGTTTTACCTTGTGATTTTAAACGATGGGCAAGTTTACCGATGGTTGTCGTTTTCCCAACACCGTTTACCCCAACGAATAAAATGACAGTAAGCTCATCTTTAGGTTGCATATTAAGCTCGATTAAATCTTCTTCTCCTTGCTCATAAATTTCTACAAGTTTTTCAGAAATAATCGCCTGAATACCATTTGTATCTTTGATATTTTTACGCTGAACCTCGAAGCGTAATTTGTCCATTAGCTCCATTACTGTTTCAAAGCCAACGTCTGCCTGTAATAATAAGTCTTCTAATTCCTCAAAGAAATCTTCGTCCACTTTTCGATAACGAGCAACCAAGTCGTTTACTTTAGAAGTAAAGGAATTACGCGTTTTTTCTAGTCCAGCCTTGAACTTTTGTGTAATAGACCATGCAGAAGGTTTTTTCTCCACTTCAGGTTCTTCCACAATCGCAACTTCTTGTTGTTCTTGGTCTTCTATTGTTCCAGGAATTTCTGTTTCAATTGGGCTTTCCGTTACAGAAACTTCCTCTACTTTTTCAATTTGAGCAGGCACTGTTACGTCGTCTTGCTCCTGTTCAGTAGCTTCTTCTTCGTTCATTGCTACTACTTTTTCTTCCTCGGTGGGGTTGCCTACCAATTTATCTTTTAAACGTTTAAAAAAACTCATGCTTGTTCGCTCCTTTGCTCCGCAAGTACGGGTTCATCTTCTAATTTTACTGATACAAGTTTAGAAACACCAGATTCCTGCATTGTAATACCATACAACACATCTGCGCCCTCCATCGTTCCCTTACGATGTGTAATCACAATAAACTGCGTATGACGGCTGAATTTTTTCAAATATTGGCTATATCGAACAACATTCGCCTCGTCTAAAGCCGCCTCTACCTCATCGAGAATACAGAATGGTACAGGACGTATATTTAGGATAGAGAATAATAAAGCGATGGCAGTTAATGCACGTTCTCCACCCGAAAGCAAGCTCAGATTTTGTAATTTTTTTCCTGGTGGTTGTGCTACAATTTCTATACCTGTTTCTAGCAGATTTTGAGGGTCCAATAATACCAAATCAGCCTGACCTCCGCCAAACAATTCACGGAATACGCGTTTAAATTGCTCTCGAATGGCATAGAATGTTTCACTAAATCGTAGCGTCATTTCTTCATCCATTTCTTTAATAGCCTCATGCAATGTTTCCTGTGCAGCAAGTAGATCCTCGCGTTGCTCTGTTAAAAATGAATGACGTTCAAGCACGCGTTCGTATTCCTCAATAGCGCTCAAATTAACAGGACCTAGCTCCTCTATCGATTTCTTCAGTAATTTCACTCGACGTCGCATATGCTCTTCATCTTCAATTTCAAGGGCTAGCTCCTCGGCTTCTTCCATTGTTAGCTGATAGTTTTCTTCTAGCTGTTCATTGAAATTATTGATTTCAAATTCTACGCGACTTCGCTTAAGTTCATTTGCACGTATCGCTTCAAGGTATCCTTTATGTGTACGTTGCAACTCCTTTAGCTGTTCTTCTAAAGTAGTAAGCTCTTGTTGTTTTGCTACTTTTTCATCTTTTTTCTGAGAAATAGTGTCTTGTAGAGAATCTCTTCTCGATTTCCATGTAGCAACCTGCTCATCCACTTCTTCATCACTTAAAACTTTTGTCGATTCATCAGATTGCAGCCAGATTATTTCCTGAGAAATATTTTCTACTTTTTGTCGAGCTTTGTTTAATTGTAGTGCTATCTCTGCTGAAGCAATTTGTACTTGCGACATTTGCTCCTGCATTACCGCCAATTGCGAACGTTTTTCTGCTGACTGCTCTCGAAGTACATCTTTCTCCGACTCACTTTGGAGCTTAACCTTGCTTAGTTGTTCCACTGTTTCGTTGATCTCTAACAGTTCTGTTGCTAATGCATTTAAACGCTCTGTAGCCGTTTCCTTTTGTGCTAACAATGCTTCTTCGCGTGTTTTTACATCTTGTGTTTCATTAGAAGCAAAAGATACACGTGCCGATAAGCTTTTTTCAGTAACCTCTAGCTCACGTATACGACTCGCCTGTTGTATTTCATCTTTTCTCAATTGCTCACCGTCAAGCTTTAATTGTTCTACTTTGTCTCGTAATGATGCAAGCTTCTCTTTTTCAGCTGACACAGCCTGTTCAGCACTATAAATAGATGCCTCCAATGATTCTAGCTTTACGATTAAACCATCTAATTCCGCTTTTCTTGTAAAAAGTGAAGATTGTTGCTTCATTGCACCACCTGTTAATGAACCGCCTGCATTGACGATATCACCATCAAGTGTTACAACACGATATCTAAATCCACATAATCGAGCAATTTGGCTAGCACCTTCTAAGCTTGATGCAACGATAACATTACCAAGAAGGTTTTCTACAATTGTGCGGTTGTTTTCATCGAACGTAACAAGTGCATCAGCCATTTGAACAAATGCTGGGTGCTCAGTGGCTAGCTGAATCATAGATAGATTGATCTTCCGTGACTTGATAACTGTTTTAGGTAAAAATGTTGCGCGTCCAGCTCGCTTTTGTTTTAACCAACGAATTGCCTGTTGAGCATATTGTTCATTGGTTGTCACAATATGCTGAGAGGCAGCCCCTAATGCTGTTTCGATAGCTTGGGAATACTTACCATCCACTTGAATTAACTCGGCAACGGCTCCTTCAATTCCAGCTAATTCACCTTTATCACGTGCTAATAATATTTCTTTGACACCATGGAAGAACCCAGAGAAATCCGCTTCAAGCTCAGCTAGCGTATCTTTTCTAGCTTTTAGTTGCTGCTGATGCTGATAAGCTTTATACAGCATATCCTGCTTTTCATTGAATGATGCATTAACGTTTTTAAGCTGTATTTGCAATGCTTCATATTGCTCTAGTTTTCCCTGCAATTCGTTAGTTGTTGTAGTATGAGCAACAACTAGCTTCTCTTTTTCCGCAAGAATTTGCGCAAGCTCTTGCCCGATTTCATCAGTTTGGCCAGACATTCTTGCCGCCATTGCTTTTTGCTGCACTAATTGTTGTTCAATGTTTTTTAATTCATTTTTAACCGTTGCTTCTTCGTTTAAAGAGTCGATATATCGATTTTTTTGTTCTTCAATTTCTTGTTCGATTTCAGTAACAGAGCGATTTAAAGATTGTTCTAATTGCTTAATGCTTTGTTTCAGTTCAGAAACCTCTTGTTGTTTTTCAGTGAACAATTCTTTTTTCTCTTGCTCTTGAGCTATAAGCGCTTCAACCTCATCTTTTGCTTCTTGTAATGCTGTATTCAATTGAAGCAGTTGATTAGAAGCATTTTGTCGCTTTTCAGCCATTAACGCTTTACGACCATCCCAACGTTCCACTTCCATCGTTGCATTAACAAACTCAGCCTGAGTCGTATCTAGATAATCATCTAGCTCTTTTAAAAGTTTACGAACACTTGTAGTTTGCTTTTCTATCGAAGAAATATGATGAGCTTGTTTTTGCTCTGCTTCATAAAGCTCTGTGTATTCAGCTTTCAGAGCATGCAAAGATTGTGCACAATTTTTTAAATCGTGCACAAGGATAGCAATATCAAAATCCTTTAACTCTGTTGACATTTGCACATAATCTCTTGCACTTGATGCCTGAACTTCTAACGGCTCTAGACGACTGTCTAGCTCATGTAAAATATCTAAAACACGATACAAGTTTTCGTCTGTTTCAACAAGCTTATGTTCTGCCTTTTTCTTTCTCAGTTTATACTTTAACACGCCAGCTGCCTCTTCAAAAATCGAGCGACGATCATCAGGTCGGCTATTTAAAATTTCATCGACACGACCTTGTGAAATAATGGAGAAGGCCTCTTTCCCAAGTCCTGAGTCCATAAACAAGTCCGTAATATCCTTCAGGCGACACTGCTGGTTATTGAGTAAATATTCACTATCACCTGAACGGTATACGCGTCTTGTTACGCTGACTTCCGTATATGAAAAAGCAAGCTGTTCATCTGTATTATCTAAAATTAATGTTACCTCTGCAAAGTTTAGCGGCTTACGTGAGTCACTACCAGCAAAAATAACATCTTCCATCTTTGCCCCACGTAACGACTTTGCCGATTGCTCCCCAAGCACCCAACGAATGGCATCAGTGACATTACTTTTCCCACTACCATTTGGTCCAACCACTGCTGTAACACCGGGTACAAAATCAATTCCAATGCGCTCCGCAAAAGATTTAAAGCCAATCACTTCGAGTCGTTTTAGGAACATCTATTAAGCCTCCTCTTTTGCTGCTTGCTCTCGCATTGTACGCATTGCACATTGCGCTGCTTGCTGCTCGGCTTCTTTTTTTGATTTCCCACGCCCAATACCAAGCTCTAGTCCATTTAATAGTACGCTTGATACAAAGGTACGGTTATGTGCAGGTCCCTTTTCATCAATAATTTCATAATGAAGAAGGCCGTTATTTGTCTGCTGTACCATTTCTTGCAATTGACTTTTAAAATCCATCACATGCGAAAAAGCACCGACTTCTACTTTCGGGAATACGATTCGTTCTAAAAAGCACACAACCGTTTGTAAGCCTTGATCTAAATAAAGGGCACCTACAAATGACTCAAATACATCTGCAAGTAACGCTGGGCGTTCCCGACCACCTGTTAATTCTTCACCTTTTCCAAGTAATACAAAGCGACCAAATCCTAATTCATTTGCAAAGATAACAAGTGACGGCTCACATACTATGGATGCTCGTAGCTTCGTCAACTCACCTTCACTCATATTAGGGTATTTCTCAAAAAGGTATTTAGAAACAGACAGTTCAAGTACTGCGTCTCCTAAAAATTCAAGACGCTCATTATCCGTAAACAATTTACGGCGATGCTCATTCACATAAGATGAATGCGTGAATGCTTGGTACAATAAATTTTTATTAATAAATGTGATATTTAATTCATGCTGTAACAGCTCGAATTGATTGCGCACTTTTTCAGGAAGCACGCCAGATTTCTGCATAGTTCCTTTTCTTTTCATAGCCATTGAACAATCTGCCTTCCTAATAGTTTCTACCGTTTAAGTGTACCTTTTTCAAGGCATTTATGCAAAAGTATTTCAGCTTAAATACAATGTTTTGGAAATTTATTTTCCAAAATAAAAAAAGGGACGTTCATAGTTCGCACAAACGAACCATTTCGCCCCTTTTAATACCTCAGCATATATCTATCTTCACACTCAGAAAAGCATGACAATTTCTGCCAAAGCCTTTAACTTTATTCAATCATAATTATTGTATAATGACCGCATTCATATCAGCACCAATAGGGATGATTAATTTATGCTTAATAAAGTTAAACGATTAGTTTAATTTACTTTCGATGTATGAAATTGCAGAACCAACTGTTGAGATTTTTTCAGCATCTTCATCAGAAATTTCCATATCGAATTCGTCTTCAAGCTCCATAACAAGCTCAACTACGTCTAATGAGTCAGCACCTAAATCATCACGGAAAGAAGCTTCTAGAGTAACTTCACTTTCTTCAACACCTAAACGGTCCACGATTACTTTTGTTACGCGTTCTAATACTGTAGACAAAACATTCACCTCCCCTCAAATGATTATACAAAAAATCATTATCTATGACTAATTGAAATTACATTACCATGCCGCCATCTATATGTAACGTTTGACCAGTCATATAGTTAGCATCATCTGAAGCTAGAAAAGCTACTGCCTTTGCGATATCCTCAGGCTGCCCAAGTTTTGCTAGAGGAATTTGCGTAAGCATACCTTGCTTAAGATCTTCTGGTAGTTGCTCCGTCATTTCAGTTTCTATAAAGCCAGGTGCAATGGCATTTACTAGAATATTACGTGATGCTAATTCCTTGGCAGTCGTTTTAGTTAATCCTATAACACCTGCTTTAGCAGCTACGTAATTAGCTTGCCCTGCGTTTCCTGCTACTCCAACAATCGATGAAATATTGATGATACGGCCTGCACGTTGCTTCATCATTTGACGTGTTACTGCTTTTGTACAAAGGAAAACGCCTTTTAGATTCGTATCTAGCACATCATCCCATTCGTCTTCTTTCATACGCATTATCAAGTTATCACGCGTAATACCCGCGTTATTTACTAAAATATCTAGTGAGCCGAATGTTTTCACCGCTGCTTCCATTAAGGCTGTAACTTCCTCTGTTTTCGAAACACTTGCTTGAACAGCTATAGCTTCGCCACCATTCTCTTGAATTGCAGCGACTACTTCCTCTGCCTTTGCCTGTGAACCGCTGTAGTTAACGACAACCTTCGCACCCTCATCCGCAAGTTTTAATGCAATAGATCGCCCTATTCCACGTGAAGCACCAGTTACAACAGCTACTTTACCCTCTAATTTACGCATTAATTGTCCACTCCTTCGCCGCTTCCAGTACAGCCTCTAATGATGCTTCATCATAAACACAGTATGTCGTTACAGATCGATCGATTTTTTTCACTAATCCGCTTAATACTTTGCCTGGTCCACACTCAATAAAGACGTCCACACCTTGTGCAATCATTTCACGCACAGATGCTTCCCATTGTACAGCGCTATATACTTGTTCTACTAACTCATGCTGAATAGCAGAAACATCCTCTAATTCTTTCGCCATAACATTACCAATTACAGGAATTTGCGGCGCTGACAACGATATATCCGCCAACGTTTCTTTTAACTTTTCAGATGAAGGTCGCATTAGTTCTGAATGGAACGGACCACTAACAACTAAAGGAATTGCTCGTTTTGCACCAGCTTCCTTTGCCGCTAGAGAAGCCTTTTCAACGCCTTCCTTTGTCCCAGAAATAACGATTTGCCCCGGACAGTTTACATTCGCTACCTGAACAGGATCACCTGCCGCAGATACTTGTTCAGTTACTTCATGCAGCGTCTCAAGCTCCATCCCTAAAATAGCTGCCATGGCACCTAGCCCTGCAGGTACAGCTTCATTCATATAAAGTCCACGCTTATGCACAACTGAAACTGCATCCTCAAACGATAACACACCCGCAATTACTAACGCGCTATATTCTCCAAGTGAATGTCCAGCTGCATAATTTGGCTTAATACCTGCTGCACGTAATTTTTCTGCAACCATTACGCCAGTAGTTAAGAGTGCCGGCTGTGCATGGTAAGTCAATGTAAGTTCCTCGGCTGGTCCCTCTAACATAAGCTTAGATAACTCAAAGCCAAGTGATTGATTTGCACGCTCGTAAAATGCTTTACTTTCTGCCGCATTCTCGATAAACTCCTGCCCCATTCCAACTACTTGAGAACCTTGGCCTGGAAAAACAAATGCTATTTTCGTCATTTTTCATTCATCCCCTTTGATCAATTTTGCATCGGATTTGTGCTTAGGTAAGCAAATGTTTTTTGTACGGAAATGTTATCGCTTTCGCACAGAAAACCATGTTGCTGTCGCTTTACTTTTGCAACAGTAAACATTTAATCCATTTCTAAGTGACGTACTGTATCTGTAATCGTCGAAATGACTGTATGCTCAACCATCGTATTTGCTTGGCGAATTGCACTGTATATCGCTTTAGCATTAGATGAGCCATGTGCCTTAATAACAGGTGCTTGTAAACCAAATAAGCCTGCACCGCCGTACTCTGTGTAGTCCATTTTATTTTTTAGATCACGCAAATTATTTTTCATAAGTGCTGCTGAAATTTTTGTTTTCGTTGAAGACATAAACGCCTCTTTTAACATTGAAAATAACGCACCAGCTGTACCTTCGATTGACTTCAGCACCATATTACCTGTAAAACCATCCGTTACAACAACGTCCGCTACCCCTTCAAGCAAATCTCGAGCTTCAACGTTGCCGATAAAGTTTAAATCCGCTTCTTTCAATAATCCGAAAGCGGCCTTCGTTAATTCATTGCCCTTTTTATCCTCAGTACCGATATTTAACAAGCCGATACGTGGCTTTTGTAAGCCACCCACCTTTTTCGCATAAATATCGCCCATAATCGCATATTGCAATAAATGCTCAGGTCGCGCGTCTGCATTTGCCCCTAAATCAAGCATTAAGAAGCCCTTACCATCTAAAGTAGGAAGTGTAGTAGCTAGAGCAGGTCTAGCAATCCCTTCAATCCGGCCTACTTTAAATAAGCCTCCCGCCATTAAAGCACCTGTATTACCTGCAGAAAGACAAGCATCTGCCTTTCCTTCTTCAACTGCATCCATCATTCTTGCCATGGACGAATCCTTTTTACGACGAACAGCGCGTGCTGGATCGTCTGTTCCTTCAACAACTTCATCACAATGTACTACAGTTAATCGATCATGTATTTTTAAAAATGGTTCGAGCTTTTGCTGCTGACCATATAATTGAATTTCTAAATTCGGGATTTGTTCTAATGCTAATAAAGCACCTTCGACAACTGATTTTGGTGCGTTGTCGCCACCCATTCCATCAAGCGCTAATTTCATTGTTGTTCACCTTTACCTTTCGTGCGGTACATATCAAATTCACCAACAAAAACTGTTTCACCGTTAACAGTGGATGTTAACTCAACTTTTGTACGATGACTTTTTTCATCACGTCCTATAACGATTGCTTTTGTAATAACACGATCTCCAGCTCTAACAGGTTTCACAAAGGTAATGTTAGAATGTACTGTTAATGCAAGTTCGTCGTCAATAACCGCAACCGCTAATGAGTTTGCTTGCGCAAATAAATGATGTCCACGCGCGATGCCATTGCGCTGAAAAACATGTTCTTCTTTTACGTCAAAAATAGATAATGCACGATTATCCAATTCAATATCAATTATTTCTCCGATGACTTCATCAATCGGTAGTGATTTCACTTCATTTTCATAGGTTTTCGAAGCAACATCTTTAATTCGTTCTCGTAATTCTGGAATCGCTAATTCCATACGATCTAAACGAATAGTTTGGACACTAACCTGAAACTGTGTTGCTAGCTGTTCATCTGTGACGAATGGATTATCAGCTATCGTTTCGGATAATAGTCGCTGTCGCTCTTTTTTCGTTCGTCTCAACATCATTCGCCACCTTTTTAGTTGTTATTAGCACTTGGTACTAATATCAGTATATAGAGTATAAAAAAAGAATGCAAGACTTGTTTTCAAAACAAGTGCTTACATTCCAAATTGGGTATCAAAATCAGCTAATCAAAGCGTTCTCCCTGTAAAACACCTGAATTTTCAAGCATTTCACGTAAACATTTGTATTCTTCATCATGCCAAAAAGCATCAGTCTCCATCATATCCGTTGCATCTTTTCTTGCGGTTTCAAGTATTCGATAATCATGTACTAAATCCGCTACTTTAAAATCAGGCAAACCACTTTGTTTACGCCCAAAGAAATCACCTGGACCACGTAGTTCCAAATCCTTTTCCGCTAAACGGAAGCCATCATTCGTTTCCGTCATCGACTGCATTCGCTCTTTGCCTTCATCAGATTTAGGATCGGCTAACAACACACAATATGACTGATGTTCACCTCGCCCTACGCGCCCACGTAGCTGATGCAACTGAGCTAAGCCGAAGCGTTCAGCGTCATAAATAATCATAAAAGTTGCATTCGGTACGTTCACTCCAACCTCAACAACGGTTGTAGATACAAGCACATGGATTGTTCCCTCACTAAAGGCACGCATGACAGCGTCTTTTTCATCCGCGGATAGGCGACCATGCATTAAACCAACATTGTAACGTCCATTAAAATATGCGGCAAGCTGTTCATAGATTTCTACTGCATTTTGTACATCCAATTTATCTGATTCCTCAATCAACGGGCAAATAGCATAAGCCTGTCTACCAGCAGCAAGCTCTAATTCTAACTTTGACATAACAGAGCCAAATTGCTCTTTTTTCATCCAATGCGTTTCAATTTGCTTACGCCCCGCTGGCATTTCATCTATCATGGAAACATCCATTTCTCCAAATGCTGTGATCGCCAATGTACGTGGTATTGGTGTCGCAGTCATAAAGAGCACATCTGGATTTTCTCCTTTATCGCGTAGTATTCTACGTTGCTCTACACCAAAACGATGCTGTTCATCTGTAATAACAAAACCAAGCTTATAAAAAACGACATCAGGCTGAATTAGCGCATGTGTACCAATTAAAATATCTATGTCTCCGTTTTCTAATTCTTCTAAAAGCAAACGACGCTCCTTGGCTTTCGTCGATCCAGATAGTAAAGCTACACGTACGCCAAATGGCTCAAACCATTCCTTCAAACTTTCAGCATGCTGTTCTGCTAAAATTTCCGTCGGCGCCATTAAAGCTCCCTGAAAACCAGCAGTTACAGCTGCGTATAAACATATTGCAGCAACAACAGTTTTCCCCGACCCTACATCACCTTGAAGTAAGCGGTTCATACGATGTGGCTCTTTCAAATCCTTACAAATTTCATTGACGACGCGTTTTTGTGCACCCGTTAATTCATAAGGTAATGAGGCAATGAAGACACGCAACTTTTGCAAATCAAACTTTATAACGGTTCCTTGCTCGCTATCTTTCCTAATTTTACGCAACGCTTGAATACGTAGTTGAAAGTTTAGTAGCTCTTCATAGGCAAATCGTCTTCTAGCCTGCTTGGCATGCCCTGCATCAATAGGGAAATGAATTCCCTCAAGCCCATCACGCATTGAAGCAAGCTTATACTCCGCCTGTAAATGTTGCGGAACTGCATCTGGTATTTCTGTACCAAACTCATCTAATGCTTGGCGCATATATTTACGGAAACGTTTTTGTGGAATCAACCCTTTTAAACTATAAACAGGTTCAAAGTCGACCTGATCTGTCTTAGGACCAAATGTAACGGATGTTCCATTAATAACTTGTCTGCCGCGATCCCATTTACCTGTTACTGTAATAATAGCTCCCGGTACAAGCTTTTGCTTCAAATAGCCTTGATTAAAAAAAACTACCTTCACTAAATGCCTACCTGCAAGCACCGTGACTTGTAAACGTGATTTGTTGCGCCCTAAAAACAATATGGTCGGCTCACGTTCCACTTTACACTCAACAGTGACACGTTCATTGTGTGGTGTTTGCGCCAAATCCTTCAAACGAAAATCCTCATGTCGATGCGGAAACGTCCATAACAAATCCTCTATCGTCCCGATGCCCAATGCCTCTAAATGTCCTGCTGTTTCTTTCCCGATTCCCTTTAAATCAGTAACGGGATTCGTTAAATCAGTCACCTTGCACGACAACTCCTCCAAAATTTTTCACCACAAGTACTTTACCTGCAGTTATTCGTTTAACCATACTATTTTTCAGCATATGAGTTGTCCCCCTTCATACGATTACTCTTAGCGTTTAACACCTTTGAACAACGCTCGCATTATTATTCTCAATATTATTATATAACTTTTCATTCAGTAAGATAGCCATTCAATTCATTAATAATTGATTGATCGTTAATTATATCGAATGAATCATCATTTTTTCATCCTATTTCCTTATTCATTCTGGTTTCATCACCCTAACGCGTGGTTGATTTCCGTTCCGACTGGGCGCTTTGCCGCTGACGCTTCGCTTTCGCGCAGATAAAACATTGTAGCTGTCGCTTTGCTTTCGCTACAGATAAAACATTGCCGCTGACGCTTCGCTTTCGCGCAGAGCAGAGCTTCCTGGGGGCGTCCGATGAGCCGCTTGGGGCAACAGGTGTTTTTTGCGCGAAAGCGTAGTGTTAACGCAGCGGCAGCAGAGGGTTTTGTTTGTGCGAAAGCGCAGCGACAGCAACAGCAGGATGTTGGTCACGAAGGCGTTATCACAGGATGTGATGTTCTTAGCCTTCGTTCCCCTATCGCTAATCCCCAAGGAGTCGCCCAGTCTCCACTCCAATCAACATATCTACATAGCATACATTTTAGCTACTTTCAGCGAATGTATATTGTACCGAAAGCGTATCCGATAGGTATATGCATTATGTAACGTAGGTAAAACGGCAGATACAAAAATCTCTTACCCTTATAAATGGTGGAATGAATGCAGGGTATCACCAAGAGAATTTATACTCTTTGTCTCAAATATCCACTTGTACCACCATTATGCTTTTCACTTTCACCTAAAAAAACACGCCTCCCTTTGGAAAGCGTGTTTACTATTGTTATTTTTGGAGTGACTTGATACTTTCTAAATTGCCATTATCAAAGATGGCTTTGCTAATCGCTCTACCTGTTGGTGTTGCCGCAAGGCCTCCGCGCGCAGTTTCTTTTAGATTCGGACTCATAGATTGTCCAATTCGATACATCGCACCAATCACCTCGTCACACGGAATGCGACTTGTGACCCCTGCAAGCGCCATATCCGCTGCCACAAGGGAATTTGCAGCTCCCATCGCATTGCGCTTAACACAAGGAACCTCTACTAACCCAGCTACCGGGTCACATACAAGCCCTAGCATATTTTTTAGTGTAATAGCAAATGCTTCTGCACATTGCTTTGGTGTACCACCAGCCATCTCTACAATCGCAGCTGCGGCCATACCCGCAGCCGAGCCGACCTCTGCTTGACACCCACCAGCTGCACCCGATATCGACGCATTATTGGCAACTACGAAACCGAAAGCACCCGACGTGAATAAATAACGAATCATTTGCTCACGCGTTGGATTCAGCTTGTTTTTCACTGCAAACAGCGTCCCCGGCACTACTCCAGCTGAGCCTGCAGTTGGGGTAGCACAGATTGTACCCATAGCCGCATTCACTTCATTTGTAGCAACCGCTTTACTCACTGCGTCTAATAACAAATCCCCTGACAATGAATTTCCTTGTGCAATGTAATTTTGAAGCAATACTGCATCACCGCCTGTTAAGCCTGTTACAGATTTCACACCCTTCAAGCCTCTTTCAACAGCTTCCTCCATCACCGTTAAATTATTGTCCATTTGTTGTATAATTTCTTCTCTTGTACGTCCAGTTATTAACATTTCCTGCTCAATCATAATTTCAGAAATGAATTTTCCTTCTTGTTCCGCTCGTTCAACTAGTTCACGAACATTATGAAACAATACATCCATATTTAGACACCTCCTTAGTTATTAATTTTAGAAACCTTCGAAATATGTGGTATTAAAGAAATTTGTTGTAATACTTTATCCTCGATGTTTTGATCGACTTCTATCACCATAAGAGCCGTTAAACCACGTTCTATACGAGAAACCTCCATATGCCCAATGTTGACGGCATGCATCGCTAAGCAATTTGCCACATTGGCAATACAACCAGCACGATCATCGTGGACAACAAGGATTGCTGGCATGCCACCTGTTAAGCGCAACTTAAAGCCATTCACTTCACTGACTTCAATTTTACCGCCACCGATTGAAATACCAACAACAGACATCTCCCCTTCGTCATCACCAATCACAAGGCGAGCTGTGTTCGGATGCTCCATATTTGCTGTTTCAGGGATAAATTCGTAATCTAAGCCTGCCTTTTCTGCATCGGCAAAAGCTGTTTTAATACGCTCATCAAATGTATCGTAATTTAATAGGCCACCTATCAAAGCTACATCTGTTCCATGTCCTTTATACGTTTCAGCAAAAGAACCATATAAGTGAATTTTTGCCCACTTTGGTTGTCTTCCAAATAAATCTCTGGCAACGCGTCCAATTCGTGCAGCGCCTGCCGTATGTGAAGAAGAAGGCCCAATCATCACTGGTCCAATAATATCAAATACTGAAGTAAACTTCATACTAACACCCCTCTATCATATCTAAATAATAATATCGATTTTTTATTTATATCATGCTTGATAGTTACTATAAAAGTAAAGCACTTCTTTATCAACTTTCAGAAAATTTACACGACTATAATTTACACAATGGAAATACAGATGAACTATTGTCCACACTATATATACAATGATTTCAAAATGCTAGTTCCACAGCATTTTCAAGTTTATTGTCCACTGGATACATACACTGAATCATTCATTTTTAGCGGAATTATATCGCCTATAATCCCCTACTCTCCTTTTACCATAAACAAAAGCAGTACACGGCTTGTGCACTGCTTTGTCTACTTATACGCAAAGTAGCATTGAATTATTCTACTGAAATAATATATGGATATAATCCTTGTTTACCATTAAATAACTCTACTTCGACCTCTGGATATTTCTCTTCAATAAATTTCACTAATTCTGAGGCGTTTTCTTCCGTTGTATCCTCACCGTAGATGACTGTTACAATTTCTGCATCCTCATCCACTAAATCAGTAATTACCTTCTCAGCAGCATCTTTTAATGCTGGAGTAGATAATACAATTTTCCCTTCCGCAAGGGCCATGAAATCATCCTTATGAATTTCCACACCATCAATAGATGTATCTCGCACAGCATAAGTTACTTGGCCCGTTTTAACATTTGCAAAGGCTTCTGTCATTGTTGCTTGGTTCATGTCAACTGCCGCCTCTGGATTAAACGATAAAATCGCCGCCATACCTTGAGGGATCGTTTTCGTTGGAACTACAGCAGCTTCTATATCTAAAAGCTCTACTGCTTGTTCTGCTGCCATCACAATATTTTTGTTATTTGGTAAAATTAATACTTTTTCAGCACCAATTTCTTGTACTGCTTTCACAATATCTTCTGTTGAAGGGTTCATTGTTTGACCACCTTCAATAACATAAGAGGCACCAATTGAACGAAGTAATTCAGCAACACCCTCGCCCATTGCAATTGTTACAATTGCATATGGATGCTTTTCAGCTTTTTTAGCTGGAGAAGGTGCTTTATGATCCTCACCAACAATAGCAGAATGCTGTTCACGCATATTGTCAACTTTAATTTTAATAAGACTACCATATTTTTGACCCATTGCTAAAACGGAGCCTGGTTGTTCAGAATGAATATGCACTTTCGCAATCTCTTCATCTGAAATAACGAGTAAAGAATCACCAAGCGGGTTTAATTCATTGCGGAATTGTTCTTCGTTAAATGGCTCTTTTCCTTCTTCAAAACGTACCATGATTTCAGTACAATAACCAAATTCAATATCTACAGTATTCATAAAATCTTGTGCTCTATGATGTTCTGCATTAATTAAATCGTCTAAAGTTGCTTCATTTTTCACTGGCAAAGGCTCGCCCTTTAAGGATGCTAAAAATCCTTCATATACGAATAGAAGACCCTGACCGCCACTATCTACAACACCGACTTCTTTAAGAACAGGTAGAAGTTCAGGTGTACGCGCTAACGAAGCCTGTGCTTCAGCAGTAAATGCTTCCATCACCGCAATGATGTCAGTTTCAGTTTCTGCCACTTCCACACCTTTTTTCGCCGCTTCACGCGCAACTGTTAAAATTGTTCCTTCAACTGGCTTCATTACTGCTTTGTAGGCAGTTTCTACGCCTGCTTGGAAGGCACCTGCAAAGCCCTTAGCATCAATTGTCGCTTCTTTTTCAATAAATTTACCAAAACCACGGAATAACTGCGATAAAATAACACCAGAATTTCCGCGTGCCCCCATAAGTAAACCTTTTGATAAAGCTTGAGCTGTTTTGCCGATATGTTCTGAAGCATTAAGCTCCGTTTCCTTTGCCCCAGATGTCATCGATAAGTTCATATTCGTTCCTGTATCTCCATCTGGTACTGGAAATACATTTAATGAATCAACATAATTTGCATTTTGGAATAGGTGATGGGCACCCATTTGCACCATTTCTGCAAACTTTATTCCGTCTAAAGACTGCATTAGATTTAGTTCCTCCTCTTAATCATTCGCTACACGAACGCCCTGCACAAAGATATTGACAGATTTTACGCTCATACCTAATGTTTTATCCACTGTATATTTCACTTTCGATTGTACTTGATAAGCAACTTCCGAAATTTTTGTCCCGTAACTAACAATAATGTACATATCAATATGTAAATCGTCGTCCTGTTTTCGAATGACAACACCTTTAGCAAAATTTTCTTTACGTAAAATATCAGTTAGACCATCACGAATTTGATGTTTAGATGCCATGCCGACAATACCGTAGCACTCTATAGCAGCGCCACCAGCTATTTGTGCAAGTACATCTGTTGAAATATCAATTTGGCCGAATTCATTGTTTAATTCAATTGACATAGAAATGCCCCCTTGGCTCTTTTTGACTAAATTATATTGTAACACTTTCGTTATACATTAAGCAACCTTGTAAGGCATGAAAGCGCACTGTATCAACGTTTTCTAACATTATCAAAGTTATCATAAGTCATTATCGAAATTTCCATTTTTGCTGAAAAAGTTGTTACGACCGTTTTGCTTTGCTGTGTATAATGCTTGATCGGCTAATACACAGCATGCTTTCAATTGCTCGCTATTCGAGATTTTAGCATGACACAACCCGATGCTGACTGTTACAACATCAGCTACTGCCGAACGCTCATGACGAATATTTAAGTTGCGTACTTCCTCTAAAATTTCCTCACAAACATGCTCTGAAAACTTTGCGGCATGCTGACTAACGATTACGAACTCTTCGCCTCCCCACCGCGCCGCAAATGCATTATACTTTTCTGCAATTTCATCTAACAGAGCAGCTACCTTGATCAATGCTTCATCACCTTGTCAATGACCATAATAATCATTTAAATTTTTAAAGAAATCTATATCAATCATCATGACAGATAAAGATTTTGGTTTACTAAGTTGTTGCCCTATTTGTGTTAATTTATTATTAAAAGCTCGTCGATTAGGCAAATTTGTCAAAGTATCCCGAAGTACTTGCTCTGACAGTTCATTATTTTTTTCAGCTAATAATTTCGACAAATTTTTGGATTTTGTCATTTCTTCTTGTAATAAAATATGTTGCTTCGTAAATTGTCTTTTTATTTTAAAGTTATGACGCTGAATAATGATCCCCATCGGAATAATAAGGGACATCGGTAAAAATATTTTAATACTTTCACCAGATATCCCGACACTTAAATAAGCACTTATCAATATGGATGGTAATGTTAATAACATAATCCAAAAAATTTTCTTGAAAGGGAGGGAAAAAAAAGTACAAATCATTAAAAATAGCACTTCATAAAGAGCCGCATGTTTAAAGAAATGAACATCCATTAAGGTTATGACAGTGATTAATAATAATATTGTATAAATATAAGCCAGTAAGATCGTTTCGTATTTTCGTAAATTAAGAGATGTAACCTTTATCCTCTTTTCCGTCACAAATAATAACACCGCTAAATCTATATAAAACAATATAATGTGAATGCCTATATAAGCTGGGACCATCTCTCTTTCTGTTTTTGTAAAGAAGAGCTCACCATAATGAATAATAGTAATGATGGCTGATACATACATCAATGTCCACGCTACCGTTCGCATTCGCATTACATTAAATTGAAGCATTTCTATTTGAATAGAGAGGGTTAGCTTTTCTTGATTTCCCATAACTTCGCTCCTAATAACAATCTTGCAATAATTTGTTCTATTTTTATCGTCTAAATCATTTAAAATACAAGTAGCCTTTGCAAAATTGTTGAAAAATGAACGATAAAAAAGCTGATGCTATGAAAAGTATCAGCTTTTATGTGTCTGAAAAACTATTATGTTAATGGAGTCTTATTCAACGAGGAATTGATTTCCGTTCCGTACATTCATCTCTAATTTATGGAAGGAAAGCGTCAACAACAAATACTTTTAAAACAAATATATGAATCTATCCAATAGCTTATATTAAAATAGGCTCTTAATAAGTGTATCAAGCATCACAGGCATTTCTTTAAATGCGCTATCGACATGTAATCTTTCCGTCTTTTGATGGGCATCCTTGCCAAAAGGTCCAACGTTTAAAACAGGCCCCTGTAATGCGGACATAGCTTCAAATGGTATACTATACGTGTCCCCCCATACCGGTGTGTTACGCTCGAATGCTGTCCATTCGTTTGAGTCATCCGAATAATTGACATAGCTCAAATCACAAATACCATTAAAATAGTGAATTTGCTCCACTTCAATATTAAATGTTTTGGCTGTTTTTTTCATTAATTCAATCGATTGAATGACAAGGGGATGATCGGATGAATTAATCGCTGGATAGTAAGGTGGTGCATATAACAGCACTGTCGCTGGTGTAAGTTCCTGGCAACGAATCATTAGCTGATCTACGATGCGAATAGATTTCTCACGATCGTCCCATGCACTATTTTCAAGAACATGACTTTTTATTCTATTTACCTCCTCAGCGCCCAATTTCTTGGTCGCATACTCTAAAAGTGCCTCGAAACGAAGTACTTTTACTTCACCTACTCCATTTACCTTTTCTCGCTCACAAATTCGTTTATATTGTTCATTGCAAGCTGTCATTGCTTCCAATGCCACTTGTTCAAAAATATCCATTACTTCCGACGCTGTGCGCTTTAATAAAAACACATTGTAAAGTGCTGCTGCACGATAGGGTGTTTGTGTAGAATACTCCATTTTCAAATCTTTTAATTGTAAGGATACTGGTAATGGGGTACTTTCACCAAGATCTGTTTCACGGAAAATTGGATTCCACTCCATATGCTGCGTCATGTATGAAGCAATAAAATTCGCTGTCATTCCTTTTAACGGCTCACCCACATGTGTCTCTTTTCCGTAAAATAAGGTAGCAGGCATAATTTTACCGATCGTTCCGGAATAAATATATTCGTTGTTATCAGCTGGTCCTTGTGAAAAAGAAGGTTCACTATTTAAAAATAGTTTATAAGAAAGTCCATGCTGTTCACGAAGTCTGACAAGCTCAACAACTACTGCACGCATACCAGCAGAATTTACTTCTTCATCTGGCACAGCAGTTAAAACAAGATTGATGGGCCATTCTTCGACACTTGCCTTTTCAATCAACTGCATATGTAAAGCAAGCCCCATTTTCATATCCATCGTCCCACGACCAAATAAATAATTACCTGATTCCAAATCAATTCTTGCCGCTTCCGGTAAATCCTTTTTGTATTTAGGGTCCATTAGCTTTTTTGTCAGCTCTTCAGGATAGAAGGCTAATGGCTCTAGCTCACCGTATTCTTCAGTATGGACCGTATCAAAATGACTAATTAACACAACCGTTTCTGTTGCAGATGGATGCTTATACAAGGCAGTCACAGCATTACGCTCAAGGCCGGCATCATGTAATTCAATTAGTTCTGGGTTTTTCTGAAAATAAGAAAGCGTTAGTAATTTATTTTTTAATTTATAGGCAAATTCATGTTCACCTTTTGTTAATGTCCTGCTTTCCCAACTGACAATTTCACATAATAATGCACGTAGCTTTTCAGATGTATTCCAAAGATAAACATTCATAAAAATTCTCCTTTACCCGATCCTCTCAACGCAAATACATATCAATGTATATCAAGTGATTCCTCATTTTCCATTTTAAACTCAGAAGAAACTGTATTTGTTTTACTCAATTTTAATTTATAAAAAATCATGCAAGCGATAAAGAATCCAATACCATAAAGTAAACCAACTCTTTGTGTTGCATCGAATGCTAAAAAGATAAGAATTAGCATGCAAAAACTAATACAGAACACTGGAATCAATGGATAAAATGGCGTTTTAAATTTTAAGCTAGCTACATCTCCACCTGCTTTCACAAAATGATGTCGGAACATCAATTGAGATGCGCAAATCCCCATCCACGAGATGGTTACAGAAATTCCTGCAATAGACATGAGTAAAACAAATACTGCATCTGCTTCCATCACGCTCGTTAATAAAGAAAGTAGCGAAAAAAGCATCGTGAAAATGAGTGCATTTAATGGCACTTTATTTTTCGTTAGTCGTCCAAATAATTTAGGAGCCATTCCCTCTTTTGACATTGGCCATAATAAACGTGTTGAAGCATATAGACATGAGTTGCCTACTGATAGGATCGCCGTTAAAATAACAAAGTTCATGATACTAGCAGCATATGGAACGCCAGCTAAATTCATCAATGTGACAAAAGGGCTTTCCAGTAGTCCTAGCTCCGTTGACGGGAATATTGCAGATAAAACGATAATAGAAGCAATATAGAAGACTATAATTCTAAATAGAATGGTTCTTATTGCCCGAGGAATATTTTTCTCTGGATTTTCAGTTTCTCCTGCTGCAATACCGACAAGTTCAGAACCTTGATAGGAAAAGATAACATTCATCATTGTGACAAATATAATCGTTATACCGGCCGGGAATAAACCAGACGGTGCTAAATTCGTAAAATGTGGTGTTGGTCGATCAGCTAACGGAATCAATCCAAAAATTGCTGCAACTCCTATAACGATAAATGCAATCACCGCAATGACTTTAATGCTGGCAAACCAAAACTCTGCTTCTGCAAAGCCTCTAGTTGTCAGTGCATTTAAAGTAAATAACAGCACCATAAATACAGCGCACCATATCCAAATAGGGACTTGTGGGAACCAATGTTGCATCAAAATTCCCGCTGCAGTAAATTCTACCCCCGCTGTGGCAGCTGACCCGACAAAATACATCCATCCTAAAGAAAATCCGGCCGAAGGACTAATAAAACGTGTTGCATAGGTTTGGAAAGAACCAGTTACAGGCATGTAAACAGCTAATTCTCCAAGACAATTCATGACCATGTACAATATTAAGCCACCAAATAGATAACCAATTAATGCGCCTCCAGGACCTGCTTGATTAATTGTATAGCCAACATTTAAAAATAGTCCTGTTCCAATAACGCCACCAAGCGATAGCATTAATAAATGACGACTCTTCATTGAACGGTTTAATTGATGATCTTGCCGTTGTTCCCCTTTACTCAACATCCATCCCCACTCTCTAATTGTTAATATATGGAATATTCTGATATTTTATTTACTAAAGTACCCAATCAATTTATCTCATATAAATTGATTGGGTATTTTTACATTGAAATCAATGATGCCTAGGCATATTCCATGACATCCGCCTAGAGGCTTTGGGCCAACGTGATGTAGGTCACTTAGCCTTGTGTTGTTGTTATTATTGTTACTGTCGCTTCGCTGTCGCACAGATAAATTATCACAGGACGTGGCGTTCTTGGGCTGGGTTCCTCTATTTCAACGGATGTTTTTACACCCGCTAAAAGAAGTTAAAAACGTAATGACAAACAGCTTAGACCACCATCATGTTTTCTAAATTCAGACATTTCAAGTTCAATTGTTTGGTAGCCTAAATCATTTAATTTACGATTTGTTTCTGGATAGCCCGCTGGAATAATGACATAATCATTTACTTGAATACAGTTTGCTGAATACTCATCCTCTTTCGGAATAATAATTTTTTCATAGGATTCGAATGCGGGGTGATCGATAAACTCTCCAGCTAGCACCATTCGATTTTCACCAACATATGCAATGCCCGTTTTTAAATGGAAAAATTCCTTTAACGGAATAATCGTTGCCTCATAACCCTCTTTTTCAACGATTTCTTTAAATTGTCGAGCTCCTTCTTCATTAGTACGGTCAGAGATGCCGACATAAAATTTCCTTTCTGCCTGTAATACATCTCCTCCATCAAGCGTTCCTTGACCTTTGATATAGTAAATATTTTCATAGAACTTTTTAACTGCTGGTTCGATTTCCTCAATCTCTCGATTACGATCTTCTGCACCTGGATTTGAAATAATAGCAAATTCAGGTGTTAAAACAGCTGTATCCTCTACGAATGTTGAATCTGGGAAGGCTTCGTTCGCTGGGAGCAGTGTAACCTCTACGCCGCATTTCTTTAAAGCTTCTATATATTTTTCATGCTGCTCAAATAATTTTTCTAAAATTGGTTTTCCTAAATCACTAGTCGTTAAGCCATTTAAATAGCTATTTCCTGGATTTTTCACAATAACATTTTTAAACATTTTACTCCATCTCCTTTTATCCTCTTACTACTGGGCAAGTTAGACATGTTGGTCCACCTGTTCCTTTTATCGAAATCTCATTCCCTTCATATTCATACACCGTTGCGCCTGCATTAAGTAATTGTTGCTTTGTCATTGGATTTCCATTTGGAATAATACATACTCTAGGTGCAAGAGCTAACACGTTACAACCTAGCGCATCGTACTCTTCTTTCGGAACTTCAATTAATTGAATACCTCGTTCGATTAAAAGCTGACGGAAAAAAACTGGCATTAATCTTGAATGTACAACCGCTAAATCCTTGTCCACCATACTAATGAAGGACATTAAGTGTAAACATTCTGCTTCCCCTAAATCATGTGGTAGCTGTACAACAATGAATTCATCGACAATATCCTTGGTCAAGTCTTTTAGCTGTCGAATAGCTTCATCATTCGTTCGATAACCTCGACCTACAACAAGTGTCCGATCATCAAGCCAAACAATATCGCCACCATCTGATACAGCCTCTCCAGTCAATTCTCCGATAAGTGGAATATCCTTTTCCATTAAAAAAGCTTTATAAACCGCTGCTTCTGGCTGTCTTAATTTTTTGCCAGATTTCAATATAATGGCGCCATTTGGTGTGAATTTTACAGGATCATGTGCATACAGCGAATCCAACCCTATTTCATCTGATTCTGGTAAAAAATCAATTTTCTCAACATACTTTTCTAGAATGCTCATAAAATCAGCATATTCTTTCAGAGCCTCCTTATAATTAGGTTCTGATAAGTAGTTAAATGTTTTCCATTCATCGCTAAGATACGCTTGGCTTCGGAAAGCATCTTTTGGATGTTTTACTATTACATGTTTCAAAGGTGCATACATTGATGAACAATAATGCATTCCTTTCACCCCTTTTTCCGCATAGTGGAAAACGTTTCCGTTAAGAGGAAAGTTTATATGAAAAATATATGTGTTTTAAGGTATACTGTCAATATATTTTGAAAAATTACTATATTCGCTCTTTTTCAAAGTTGGAAGCGTAATGAAATAGAGCTTCACGATGATGTAGCTAGACGTAGACAAGGTTTAAAAATAAAATAAATGTAGGGGAGGTGGGACATCCATGCAATTATTAGAACGAGCTATGACAATTGCAAAAGTTTTAGCTTCTGCAAGCGACAACAGCTTGTCCATTTCAGAGCTTTCGGTAAAATGCAATTTACCACTTAGTACATTACATAGAATTTTAAAAGCGATGATTAAGGAAGGAATGATTGAACAAGACGATCAAACTAAACAATATCGGCTCGGTACAATATGGATGGAACTTGGCTTACAAGTGTATGATACGATGGACTATATTAGTAAAATTAGGCCAGAGTTAGAGCGATTAGCAAGAGAAGTCGAGGAAAGTGTCTATTTAAGTAAGCCTGCTGGTTTAGATACAATTATTATCGAAAGAATAGACAGTGCAGCTAATCCAATTCGTATTTACGATCAGTTAGGAATTCGTATACCGATGCCCATTGGGGCTGCCAATAAGGCCATATTAGCCACAATGCCGTTTTCTCAAGCAACGGAAATTATGGATCAGCTTACGCCTCATGAAGAAATTGCTGAATTAGAGGCACAGCTTGAGCAAATAAGACTACAAGGATTTGCCATTAGTCATGGCGAAAGAACAGCAGGAACATCCTCCATTGCGGTTTCTATTTTAAATGGCTTCAATGAAGTAGTAGGTGCAGTAAGTATAGGATTTGTTAGCTTTAATGTTTCAGCGGACCATATTAATACCCTTACAGAGCGTTTAGTGGCAACTGGTAAACGTGTTTCTACGAAGCTTGGCTACCGAGGAAAATAAATTGAAGCTTCCATCCATTTCTCTTTATCCCCACTGATTATTAGTCTTCTTCAATTGGGCGTTAATGCGGGTTTATCGCAAAATACTATACACCAAAAATTGTATTACCTAGGAATTAATAACCATTATTTAACAAGTAATTTTCGTCTGTAAAGGTTTTTTTCTTGAAAGGTTATATGAAAACTGTTGCACTGAACGTCATCGTATGTTAAATTATTATGGTATGTGAAATACCGAACTGAAATAATAATCTTTCAGCATTGACAGTAAGGAGGGAATACAACATGCCAAAACAATGTGTAATCACTGGGCGTAAAGCTCGTACTGGTAACAACCGTTCCCACGCTATGAACGCTAGCAAACGTTCTTGGGGTGCTAACCTTCAAAAAGTTCGTATCTTAGTAGACGGTAAACCAAAACGTGTATGGGTTTCTGCTCGTGCATTAAAATCAGGTAAAATCGAGCGCGTTTAATCGTCGCTTCCAAAAAATCGATTTCGCATTTGGCGCAAATCGATTTTTTTCTGTCTTATTAACTGGGCAAACTACCAACCGCCTTTGTGAATTTTTATATAATATGACTAAGCCGCAATCAATTGCAAGGAATGTAATTGATTGCGGCTTTCTTTACATTCTTCGTTGACGAAGAACTATATTTTCAACACTACAGAAAAATCCGACTAGTTTTAGTCGGATTTTTTTACTTTCTTGTCTTTTTTAAAAATGTTGATACATGTACGCGTAATACTACTTACAAATTTCGGCAGTTGGAACGTATATACTTTCAGGACTCTCTCCCCCTTACGCTAATCTATGCTTCTTATCATTAAACATATGCCTTGCGTGAAAGATATAGACCCTGAATGCCCTATTATTTCATTACTTGTAAAGCGAGACGTACCGAGAGAGATTTCTTCATTTGTTGTTTCATACTTTACTTGCCTTAATGTCACATCTTTAATCGGCTCTTCATGTGCAAAGAAAGACAAATAACGGTATTGTTCGTTTGCTTCAATGATATGTGTGCCCGGCATTAAAAATTGCAACATATTTGCATGATTAATAATCTTTAATACTACTTGCGGATGCTCTTTTTGTAAACGATAAATCGAACGAACCGCCGCCTCATAATGATCTAGACGACCTCCAGTAACACCTGTAAGGACAATTTCTAGCGGTGTAAAGGTCAAGGCTTTTAATAACGCTAAATCCGTATCTGTTTCATCTTTTTCTTCCTGGAATCGTTGTCTATCATTTGTATGTGCCATCACCAGTTCATATTCCTCTTGCGATAGTGAGTCAAAATCTCCTACTATGGCATGTGGGGTGATTCCTTGCTCGATTAAATATAGCGCTCCTCGGTCTGCTCCGATAAATAACACATCATTTTGCTCTTTATACGGACTTAATGAACAGAGTTCCTCTCTCGGCCCTCCTGCACAAACAACGACTACTGTCATCCTTGAACCGCAGCCTCACCAGCAGCTAAAATTTCCTGTAGGGCCGCGGAACGATCTTCTTTACTGTAAATTGCAGAACCAGCTACAAAAATCGTTGCTCCTGCTTTAGCACAAGGAATAATAGTCTCTGCATTAATGCCACCGTCGATCTCTATAGCAATATCGAGATTACGTTCTTTAATAATAGTTGCTAATGCTTCAATTTTTGGCACAACAGAATGAATGAATTTTTGCCCACCAAAACCTGGATTCACTGTCATGAACAACACCATATCAATATCTTCTAAAATGTGTTGAATAGATTCTATTGGTGTATGTGGGTTTAAAACAACACCAGGTTTAACTCCAAATGAACGAATTAATTGAATTGTACGGTGTAAATGACGGCAAGCTTCTACATGCACGGTAATATAATCTGCACCTGCTTTGGCAAATTGTTCAATATACTGATCAGGATTTTCGATCATTAAATGAACGTCTAGCGGTAAATCAGTTAAAGGACGAATGGCGTCTAATACAATCGAGCCAAATGAAATATTCGGCACAAAATGACCGTCCATAACATCGATATGAATAAGCTGTGCCCCTGCCTTTTCTACTTCCTTTACTTCTTCTCCTAATTTAGCAAAGTTAGCTGCTAAAATTGATGGTGCTATTTGTATCATCATTAATACCTCGGCTTTCGATCCATAATTTCTTGCATAAATTGTTCGTAGTGTTTATAACGGTAATCACGAATTTCTCCCGTCTCAACAGCTGCTTTTACTGCACATTTTGGTTCCTTTAAGTGTAAACAGCCTCTAAATTTACAATCATCTGCGATACGGGCCATTTCAGGGAAGCATGCGCCTAATTCTTCTTTTTCTATTTCATCAAAATCAAATGAACTAAATCCTGGAGTATCTGCTAATAAGCCGTTACATACCTCTATTAATTCGACATGGCGAGTCGTATGTTTTCCACGACCTAAGCTTTGTGAAATAATCCCCGTTTTTAAATTTAAATCTGGAATCAATGTATTCAATAGTGTAGATTTCCCAACTCCAGATTGCCCAGCTAATACTGACGTTTTATCCTTTAAAATAGGCTGTAGACGGTCAACTAACTCTTCCTCATCCTTATAGGTTTGTAACACGGTATAACCCATACGTTCATAATCTGCTATATAACCTTGCAATTCCTCACGTTCATCGTCTTCTAGCAAATCCATCTTTGTTAAACAAATAATCGGATGCACATGAAATGACTCTAAAACCACTAGAAAACGATCCAGCAAAATTGTATTAAAATTAGGTTCTTTTACAGAAAATACAAGAATTCCTTGATCAATATTGGCTATCGGAGGACGTACTAATTCATTTTGACGTTCCATAATTTTTTGAATAGTACCGTCAGATCCCTCTATTTCCAATGTATATTCTACAATGTCGCCAACGAGGGGGGATTCCCCGCGATTGCGAAATACCCCACGTCCTCGACATTGTATAAGCTGATGTCCATCATATACATAATAATAACCGCTTAATGCTTTACGAATTTGGCCTTGAGCCATCCAATTCCCCCTTATTTAATATCAGCATAATTGAAACTATCTTCATCAATGATTTGCGAATCACGTAAAATTTTATAGGCTACTTGTTGACCTTCTTCAACAACAAATTGTATTTTGTATTCCCTATCACTCGTAATAGAAAACTCATCATATGGTTTTGCCATTGAATGGATTTTATCTTGAACTTCAATTCGAATTTTTTGTTCGATACCTTCCTCTGATGGTTCATATGGAATTTTCACAGTTCTCAAATAAGTTTTCACAGGTTTTTCGGCTGGTCCCTTACTTATAACAACAGCTATTGTAGAGCCTGCTTCAACTTCAGCCCCTTCTCTTGTCAATTGGGAAATAACACTTCCGGCAGCTACTGTATCACTATGTTCTTCACGAACAATACGCCAATTTAAGCCTTTTCTTCTTACATACTCATCCATTTCAGCCTTTGTGTAATTCACAACATTATCTACGGTAACCATTTGTACACCTGCACTTACCGTAAATTTCATCGTTGTATCTTTTGCAATTACTTCTTCCTGAGGTTTCGGCTCTTGCTCAATGATTTTTCCTTCAGGTTCTTTTGAATGCACAGGGTTAACTTCAATATTTGAAAATTTACCTTCTATCATTGGTTCGACTTGGCTAATTTGCTTTCCTCTATAATCTTCCACTTTCGTCGTTTCTATCCCAAGACTAACGATTAAGTCTATTTCCGTACCTTTTACACGTTCCGTACCCTCCGCAGGGTCCGTTTCAATGACTTTATCCTTTTCAACATCCTCATCATAGCGCTCCTGATGTTCTTTACTAACAGTAAAACCTTCAGCCACTAATTTCTTCGTAGCTTCCTCAATTGTCAAATTAGCCACACTAGGTACAGGTATCTTTTTTGGGCTAAAAAGCTCTGTAGCAAAAAAAACAAATAGGAAAATGGCGATGGCTACTATTACTAGTCCAGCAACAACTATTGGCCATTTTTTCTTTTTCTTTACAGGCACTGTCTTTTCAACAGGCTTCTTCGCTTCGGGTTTCGGCTTTGATTGTGTAATTGGTTCGATTGCTCTTGTCTGCATTAAATCTTCATCTTGACGTACAGTTGGTTCCTTTATAATCGGAATAGCCTTTGTCACATCATTATCTACCGGTATAACAAACTTCGGTTCATTCATACGATTTGGTGATAACACTGTTTCCAAATCTGCTTGCATTTCTTCTACAGTCGAATAACGATGAGAAGCATCTTTGGCTGTAGCTTTTAGCACAACATTTTCCACACTTTGTGGAATTGTAGCATCGAAGGCACGAACTGATGGCGTCTCTGATTGTAAATGTTTAAGTGCGATAGAAATAGCTGAATCGCCTGAAAATGGCAATTCCCCTGTTAATAATTCATATAAAACAATGCCAAGTGCATAAATATCGGATTTGTTTGTTGCCGTACCACCACGAGCCTGCTCAGGCGATAAATAATGCACCGTTCCAAGCACGGAGTTCGTTTGTGTAAATGATGTTGCACTTAGCGTCATTGCGATACCAAAATCAGTTATTTTTACATTGCCCTCTGCATCCATTAAAATATTTTGAGGCTTAATGTCACGATGGATAATATGATTTTCATGAGCATTGGCAATTGCTGACGTTAACTGCTTCATAATATGCACACATCTGGCAGGGGAAATTGGTGCAAATTCCTGTATGTACTGCTTTAATGTTTTTCCTTGGACATACTCCATCACAATATAATGTAGATCACCATCATCACCTACATCATAAACACTAACGATATTCGGGTGTGTAAGGCTTGTGGCTGAAAGTGCTTCACGTTGAAAACGGCGATACAATTCATCCTCATTGGTAAAATCATAGCGCAATATTTTGATCGCTACATCACGGTTTAAAATCATGTCATGTGCTAAATAAACATTAGACATACCACCGCCACCAATAAGCCCTATAATTTTATAGCGGTCACTAATTCGTTTACCTACAAGCATACTTACACCTCCTCATCTTGCCTTGTGAGCAACACGAGGGAGATATTGTCTTCTCCCCCGCTTGCATTTGCTAATTCCACAAGTTTTCGTCCTTTTTCTTCTACTGAATCTGGATACGTAATAATTGATGCCATTTCATATACTGTAAGTTTATTGCTTAAACCGTCAGAGCAAATGAGTAAATACGATTCTGATGCTAAATCTACTTCATAAAAGTCTGGTTCAATCGTTTCTTCTGTACCAATTGCTTTTAAGATGAAATTTTTCTTCGGATGTGTCAGCGCTTCCTCTTCACTAATTTCACCATTTTCAACCAGAACATTTACATAGGAGTGATCTCTTGTTATTTGTTGTGCACCATCCTCAAAGAAATAATACACACGACTATCGCCAACATGGGCGATAAAGCAATGATTCTTTTCAATTAACACTGCAATAAACGTCGTGCCCATTCCTTTACAGTCTTCATGTGATAAAGAATAGTCGTATATACTTTTATTCAATTGCTTGACTGCTTGTAATAACCACTCTTTTTTTGATGTTGTTGATGCAAAATGATGTGCCTCTGCCTGTAAAAAAACGGATTCTATCTGTTTCATCGCCATATCACTCGCTACATCGCCAGCATTATGACCACCCATGCCGTCTGCTACAAGTGCTAGTGCAAGCCCGTCTGGACGAATAAAAAATGCCGCACGGTCTTCATTAATTGCTCGTTTTAACCCAATATCACTTTCGACTGTGTATTCCAACACTGGTCACCTCGTCTCTTCAGATCTCTCTTGCGCACGTAATTGTCCACACGCAGCAGCAATATCAGAACCTTGCTCTCGGCGGATCGTTACGTTAATACCATTCTTCTTTAAAGTTTTTTCAAAGGCAAAAATTTGACTACGGGATGTGCGAACATAATCACGTTCTGGTACGTAGTTTACCGGAATTAAGTTTACGTGACATTTAATTCCTTTTATTAATGCCGATAACTCTTCGGCAATTTCAACTGAATCATTTTCGCCAGACATTAAACCATATTCAAAAGTTACACGTCGGCCAGTTTTTTTAGTATAGTAACGGACAGCTTCCATTAATTCATCCAATTTGTAAGCACGTGCAATAGGCATCAGTTTTTGACGAGCCTCTTGGTTTGGTGCATGTAAAGATACTGCAAAATTGATTTGGAGCTGTTCATCTGCAAATTGATAAATTTTTGGAACAATCCCTGATGTTGATACAGTGATATGACGCGCACCAATATTTAATCCTTTTTCATTGTTGATGACTTTTAAGAAGTTCATCATCGCATCATAATTATCGAAAGGTTCTCCAATACCCATAATGACAATATGTGAAACACGCTCGCCCACTTCATCTAAAGTTTGCTGCACTTTAACAACTTGCTCCACGATTTCCCCTGCTAGTAAGTGACGTTTTAACCCACCTAAAGTTGACGCACAAAACGTACAGCCAATTCGGCAGCCTACCTGTGTCGTTACACAAACAGAGTTCCCATATTCATGTCGCATTAATACAGTTTCAATAGAATAGCCATCTTGTAACTGGAATAAAAACTTGATCGTACCATCTTTAGATTCCTGTTTAATAATTGTTGATAATGTCGTTAATGAAAAACTTGCTTCAAGTTTTTCGCGTAATCCTTTTGAAAGGTTAGACATTTCAGCAAATGTTTTGACACGTTTATTATAAAGCCAATCATAAATTTGAGCTGCTCGGAACGGTTTTTCATCATTTTCCTTTAACCATTCTTCTAACTGTTTCGGCTGTAATGAATAGACCGATTCCTTTAAATTTGGTTTTTCTTTTTTCGCACGTCGAACTGGCTTTTCTTCTGCTTCGTCAACTAAGTCGTTTATACGCTCATTAAATTTCTCTTGATCCACCATTAGTTGGATTCTCCTTTTTTACGAAAGGCGGCAACGAAGAAACCGTCACTGCCAAAGTCTTGTGGAAAGACTTGAAGCATGCCATTTGCTTGCTTTTCCGCTAATTTTGTTGGTAAAGATTCTAGTTGTATAGCTTCCATTTCTGGATGCGCTGATAAAAAGGCTTCTACAGTGCCTTCATTTTCTTTTTTATCGACTGTACATGTACTGTACACAAGTTTGCCATCTATTTTCAATACTTTTGTTGCAGCATCTAATAGCGCCAATTGTATTTTTTGGAGGTTTGCTAAATCTTCCTCCCGTTTTGTATATTTAATATCCGGCTTACGACGCATAACACCTAAACCACTACATGGCGCATCGACTAAAATAGCGTCGAATGATTCTGCTTTTAGAAAATCTGGAGCTTTACGCCCGTCAATCGGAGCAGTCTCTACTATATCAATCCCTAGACGTTCCGTATTATGGTCGATTAAATCTAATTTATGAGGGTGAAGGTCAGTCGCTAAAATCGAACCTTCATTTTTCATGATTTCAGCTATATGTGTTGTCTTTCCACCTGGAGCTGCACACATATCTAAGACGCGCATACCTGGAGATGGATGCAAAACATTCGCAGGAATCATTGAGCTTTCATCCTGAATGGTAATAAGTCCTTCTTGGAATGCCTTTGTCCGAGCGGGCTGACCGTTTGTTACATATAAGCATTCAGGCATTAGGTCGCTTTTTTTCGCTGTTAAACCTTCCGCTTCTATACTAGCAATCGCTTGATCAACACTTGCTTTCGTTGTATTGACACGTACAGTTTGCACGGGAGGCACATTATTTTCATGTAACATTTCAGCAGCTACTTCAATACCATAGTTATCGACAAAGCGTTGCACTAACCACTCGGGATGACTCGTTTCAATAGCAAGGCGCTCGATTGGATCATTAATGTCATCGGTAGAAGGTACACCCTGACGTAAAATAGATCGTAAAATACCGTTTACCATTGAGGCAATACCTTGGTGACCCCGACGCTTAGCAATTTCTACAGCTTCATTTACCGCTGCATGTGGTGGAATACGTGTTAAATAATGCATTTGATATAAAGATAAACGTAAAAGCCAGCGCACCCAATGATCCACTGAACCACGAATAAATGGCTCTAAATAGTAATCAAGCGTCATTTTATATTGGAGTGTCCCATACGTAATTTCTGTTAAAAGCGCACGATCCTTCGCTTCAATTTTATGTCGCTTGATCGTTTCATTTAAAAGTAAATTACTATAGGCTTGATTTTTATCTACTGCTAGCAGAATAGAAAGTGCAGCATCACGCACATTTCCATCCCAAATTACTACGCTTTTTTTACTCATTTAAACTGGTCCCCAATCTGTAATTTAGAACCTGTACCACGTAAATATTCCTCTGCTGTCATGCGTTTTTTACCAGCTGGTTGTACATCATACAGGGCAAGTGTTGTACCATTTCCTGCTGCAACTTCAAAATGATCCTTTGCAATCGCAACAACTTCACCAGTTTTAACATCATGCTTCGTGTTGCCAACCTGTGCCCACCAAATTTTAAAATTGCCATCTTCGAATGTTGTGTAGGCTACTGGCCAAGGGTGAAGACCACGCACTTGATTGTATAAAGTTGTAGCATCCTTTGTCCAATCAATACGTTCCTGTTCACGCGAAATATTGCTGGCAAATGTTACTTGTGCTTCATCCTGCACGGTACGATTATTTGTTCCATTTATAATAGAAGGAAGTGTAGCTTTTAATAAATCAGAACCTACAACACTTAGCTTATCGAATAGTCCACCCGTATGATCATCCTCTTCGATTGGAATAGCCTTTTGAGAAATAATATCACCTGCATCAAGCTTTTGCGCCATGTACATAATCGTTACGCCAGTCTCTTTTTCACCATCAATAATTGCTTGATGAATAGGTGCTCCACCACGATACTTCGGTAAAAGTGACGCATGGACGTTAATACAACCAAGAGGTGGTGCATCTAGCAATTCTTTCGGCAAAATTTGTCCAAAAGCAGCCGTTACGACTAGGTCAGGCTGTAAATCAATAATTTGCTGTAATTCCTCAGAACCACGTAGCTTTTCAGGCTGAATAACAGGTAAACCTAACTCCATCGCTGCTGCTTTCACAGGTGGTGGTGTTAGCACACGCTTACGCCCAACTGGACGATCTGGTTGTGTAACTACAGCTTTAATGTCATAACCTTCATGATGTAGCATACGCAAAATTGGTGCGGAGAAATCAGGTGTTCCCATAAAAATTATTGAAGTCATATTATTCCTCCTCTTCAGCGTACAATGCTTCAAGCTCTTCTTCAGTTAGAATACGTTTGATTTTTGAATCAAATAGAACGCCATCTAAATGATCGATTTCGTGTAAAATTGCTCGTGCATCAAAGCCTCCCGCTTCTAGCTCATATACACGTCCTTCACGGTCACACGCTTCAATTTTCACATAGTCAGGTCGTTCAACCTCACCGTATAATCCCGGAAAGCTTAAACATCCTTCAATATCTACTTCAGCACCATCTGTTTTAATAACAGTTGGATTAATCATTTCTAAAATATCGCGTTCCTCGCCAAGCTCAACGATTGCAACTCGTAATCCTACATTTATTTGTGGGGCTGCAATACCAACGCCATCGTATTCAACCATTGTGTCATATAAATCATCTAGTAATGTAATAATTTCTTCATTAATTTCTGTTACTTCCGCGCACGGCGTTGATAGTACCTTTGCTGGATGTTCTACAACTTTTTTAATTGCCATATTATGTTCCTCATTTCTATATTTAAGGCTTATACCTTGTCTATTTGTAACACTACGTCATAATGTGGGGCTGATTTCCGTTCCGGCTGGGCGCTTTGCCGCTGCCGCTTCGCTTTCGCGCAGATAAAACATTTGTAGCTGACGCTGCGCTTTCGCTACAGAAAACATTTGCTGCTGCCGCTTCGCTTTCGCACAGAGCAAAGCTTCCTGGGGGCATACGATGAGCCGCTTCGCTTCGCTGCAGGGTCTCGGGCCAACAGATGTTTTTTGCGCGAAAGCGTAGTGCTAACGTAGCGGCAGCAGCACCGAGGTTGGTCACGAAGGCGGTATCACAGGATGTGATGCTCTTAGCCTTCGTTCCTCTATTGCTAATCCCCAAGGAGTCGCCCAACCTCCACTCCAATCAACTATTATACATTGCATACGTTTTAACAAAATGTCATGTCCAATATGGAGATGAACTATTTTATATAGTTGACGGATCTAAATCTACCGTCATTAATATACCCTGTTTAATCCATTCCGCTCGATACATCGCTAGAAGGCGCTGTAATACAGGAATGAGATTTGGTTCAATTTTATATTTTATCAAACATTGATAACGATATCTATTTTGGAGACGACTAATGCTTGCGGTTGTTGGACCAATAATTGCTACCCGGTTAGATAAGTTTTCCCTTAGCCAATCCACCGCACGTCCAGCATATTCTGCCGCCATCATAACATCCTCATGAGATAGTTGAACAAGTGCTACATAATAATACGGCGGGTAGCTTGAACGGCGGCGTAAAAACATTTCACGTTCGTAAAATGGCTCATAATCTTGTATTTTTGCCAATTCAATTGCATAATGCTCTGGTGTATACGATTGAATAATCACCTCACCATGCTTTTCATGACGTCCAGCCCTACCACTAACCTGCGTTAATAATTGGAATGTACGCTCCGCTGCACGGTAATCTGGTAAATGCAGTGATGTATCAGCACTAAGTACACCCACAAGCGTAATATTAGGAAAATCAAGACCTTTAGCAATCATTTGTGTCCCTAGCAAAATATCTGCTTGTCCTTCCCCAAATGCTTGTAAAATTTCTTCATGTGCACCTTTGTGCTTTGTTGTATCAACATCCATTCGGAGAACTCTTGCCTCAGGAAATAGCTTATAAATTTCTTCTTCGACTTTTTGGGTTCCTGTACCAAAATAACGAATATGCTCACTTTGGCATTGTGGGCATATTTGAGGAACATGCTCCTCATATCCGCAATAATGACATTTTAATTTCTCTGTTGTTCGATGATACGTTAACGAAATATCACAGTTCGGGCATTGTACAACCGTTCCACAATCGCGACAAAGCACAAAAGAAGAATAGCCACGACGATTTAAAAAGAGCACCATCTGTTCTTTCTTCTCAAGTCTTACACGTATAGCCTCAACAAGCTGCTCCGAAAACATAGAACGATTCCCTTTTTGAAGCTCTTCTCGCATATCAGCAATAAAAACGGTTGGCAATGGTTGATGCAAAGCACGTTGCCTTAACGATAGCAAACTATACACGTCCTTTTTTGCTCTCGCAAATGACTCAAGCGCGGGCGTTGCACTACCTAAAATAACAGGACATTTATAAAATTCACTTCGCCATATCGCTACATCTCTAGCGTGATAACGCGGTGAATCTTCTTGCTTGTATGTCGATTCATGTTCTTCATCTAAAATAATAAGACCTATATTTGTAAAAGGTGCGAAAATTGCCGAGCGTGCCCCAACAACGACGCTCACCTTTCCTTGCTGAATTTTACGCCATTCATCATATTTTTCACCGACAGATAAACCACTATGCATTACAGCAACCATCTCACCAAAACGACTACGAAAACGTTCTGTCATTTGTGGTGTTAATGATATTTCAGGCACCAACATAATGGCTTCCTTACCTTCATCTAACACCTTTTGTATCGCTTGCAAATACACTTCAGTTTTACCACTTCCCGTGACGCCGTGTAGTAAAAAAGTTTGCGCTGTCTGATTTTCCATTGAACTTGTAATAGCCTTTAATGCATTGTACTGCTCATCCGTCAATTGTAAAGATTGAGTTCGGGAAACCTCCTTCGTAAAGGGGTCACGATACACCTCTTCTTGTATAAAATGGGCGGCTCCTTTTTCAATAACTGACTGTAATACCGCGGAGGATGCACCTGTTTCCTCATAGATTTTTTGTGGCAATAGCACCTCTCCTAGGTGCCTGCCCATCCATTCAATCAGCTGGCGTTGTTTAGCTGCTCTCGCTGCACCTTCCATAGCCTTAGCGATATCTTGCTGATTATCTGAAATTTTGACCATCCGTATTTCTTTCACATTCCCTTGCTGCTTAACAACATTTTCGATTTTTACAATTTTATTAGTGATAAGTTGTTTTAATAACGGAAGTGACTCAGCACGCTCGAATTCTTTGAAATTAACCTGTTGTCGTTTCCCAAAAATAGCTTGAGCCTCATCTGGCAAAGCATCTTTCTCCACTAGTAGCGTTATGATTTTCTCATACTTCGCACGAAGCGCTGATGGGAGCATGACCTGTAAGGCATCAATTTCATAGCAAATCGTTTCGTTTTTCAGCCACTTTGCCATTAATAGCATTTCTTCTGTTAATACAGGCTCTATATCTAAAATTTGCGCGATCGACTTTAATTTATTAGATGGTACATCTGTTTCATTTTTTAACCCAACCACAAATCCTAGAACATTTCTTGGCCCAAACGGTACTTTTACGCGACATCCCATTTCGATAATATGCGTCCATTCTGTAGGCACTTCATAGTCAAATGGACGATCCACATGGTAAGTTGAAACATCCACTATAACCTCAGCAATCATTGCTTCTCACCCTGTAATACATATGTCCAAAATGCTTGCGCAAACTGCATGGCATTTGTCGTATCCCACAATTGACCTTTTACTTCCGCTGTGTCACTAAAATCAATCCACGTGTCAGACTTGATTGTTAGCATTGGTTTACCAATCACTTTTTGCCCAAAAGTGATTGAGGTCATTCCTTCAACGGATAATATTGGTGCTCCTTCAATTGTAGGTGTATTTGCTGCATGGATAAAAAATGCAGATGGATATTGTTTTTTATAATCTGCAAGCTGATCAAAGAGCTTATACACGCTTGTTTCATTCTTATCTATAAGGACTACATTTGCCCCAAGCGTTTTTGCTTCCTCTGCTATTGCCTGACCAATTCTACTATTTGATTGTGTGCTAATCACATGGTGCTCGTCCAATGGAACATAATACGCTCCAGCTGTAATCACTACCGTTTTACCTGCTAAAGGCTTAAGCTTCTCTGAAAAAAATTCTTGCACGATCGCCGTTATTTTTTCTGGCTCCTCTAAACGGCCTTTACCAACATAGCCACATGCCAAAAATCCTTCCGAAGGCTCAATAAATTGATAGCCATCAGATTGTAACTGTGCTAAATTTCGTTTTACCGCTGGATGGTCATACATATGTACATTCATCGCCGGTGCAAGCCATACAGGGGCTGTTGTTGCAAGCAAGGTCGTTGTTACCATATCGTCTGCAATTCCATTCGCCAGTTTTCCTATAATATTTGCTGTAGCTGGTGCAACTAAAATTAAATCTGCCCAATCCGCCAACTCAATATGGGCAATAACACTCGAATCCTTTTCATCAAAAGTATCGAAAAAAACATCATTTTTGGACATAACTTGAAAGCTCAGCGGATTCACAAATTGTCTTGCTGATGCTGTCATGATAACCTTTACATTTGCTCCTGCCTGAGATAGCTTGCTAACTAGAGCAACGGCCTTATAAACCGCTATACCACCTGAAACACAAAGTAAAATATTTTTATTCATGCACAATCGTCCTTTCAAATGATAAGCTCCCAAAGGAACATTCCTCGGGAGCTCTCGACATTCTGTATAATCAAAAATCCACTGCAGACGTTAACATTAATTTCGCAAAAGCTTCTTTATATCAATGTTAGATTTCGTCTTCGTACACAGTTGACTCATCCTGTGACACTTTCGTAAGTACACCTGCTGCTACTTCTTCAAGTGCTTTCCCTACGTATTTATGGGAAACATACTTGTGTAAGCGTTCAGTGTCTTGTTCCTCTTGCATTTGACGAGCACGTTTAGATGCTAGGCTTACTAAAGAGTATTTTGAATCGATTTCTTTTTTTAATGTATCTACTGATGGGTATAACATAGGTTTATTCTCCTCTCAACATTGACAAATATCTTTTTTCAACACGTTCTCTACGACAATGCTCCGCTTTTATGATCGCATTGATACGATCACAAGCATTTGTCACTTCATCATTTTCAACTACGTAATCATAAAGACTCATCATTTCGAGTTCCTCACTTGCAGTTGCAATACGCTTCGCAATTACGTCTGCTGTTTCCGTCCCTCTACCAACTAAACGATCTTTTAATTCCGTTAAGCTTGGTGGGGCTAAGAAAATAAATAATGCATCTGGTGCCTTTTTGCGGATTTGCGCAGCACCTTGCACTTCGATTTCTAAAAACACATCACGTCCTGCATCAAGTGTTTCATTTACGTAGGCTAACGGAGTTCCGTAATAATTCCCTACAAATTCAGCATGCTCCAATAAGCCACCCTGTTCAATCAACGCTTCAAACTCTTCACGTGTCTTGAAAAAATAGTCTACACCATCTACTTCACCTTCGCGAGGATTTCGTGTTGTCATCGAGATGGAATACTCATAATTCGTATTCGGCTGAGAAAATAATTCTTTTCGCACTGTCCCTTTACCTACACCAGATGGGCCAGACAGAACAATTAATAATCCACGTTCTTTTATCATTTATTCTCTATATCTCCCTTAATTTATAACAGATACAAGCAAGCTATTCGATATTTTGAACTTGCTCGCGCATCTTTTCTAAAATTGTTTTCGCCTGAACGACTGCAACGGACGCCTCTGTTGATTGATTTTTTGAACCAATCGTGTTGATCTCGCGATGTATTTCCTGCATTAAAAAGTCTAATTTACGGCCAACTGAAATTGTTTCTTGTAATGTTTCTTCCAGTTGATGAAAGTGACTATCTAATCGATCTAATTCTTCAGTGATGTCCACACGTTCAGCAAATATCGCTACTTCAGCAAATAGACGATCTTCTAACAACGCTCCATCCGCCACTTCAGTAATTCTTTCTGATAATCGTGTACGATATTTTGCAACAGCATGAGAAGCGCATGAACGAATCTGGTTCACTTGTTCTATTAACTGTTCTTTATATTGTACAACAACATCATGCAATTCTTGCCCTTCACGCTCACGCATTTGTATTAGCTGTTCAAGTGCTTGTGATATAGCCTTTTCAACAGCATAGAGTAAATCCTCAGGTGTAAGCTGTGGCTTTTTCTGTACAAGTGCTTGTTCAAGCGATAGTACTTCTTGCATTGTCCATTTTTCTTCTAATGGTACTTTATTTGCTAATTGCTCTTTTGCCTTACGATACGCTTCAATTAATGACCAATTAATTTCAATAGATTGCTCGACGTTCTCTAAATCCTTAACATAAACCATCACATCAATTTTGCCACGTGACAAATCTTGCGAAATTAATTTTTTAGCAAAAATTTCTGCTTCAAGCCATTCTTTCGGGAACTTTGCATTAATTTCTAAAAATCGATGGTTGACCGAGCGCATTTCTACGGTTAATTGAAAGTCTCTTGTTGTTGTGACACCTCTGCCAAAACCAGTCATACTACGCACCAAGGTTCGTCACACCCTTCTTTGCATACTGGGATTATTATAACATAAGCTCTGTCATTTATGACGTAAAAAATAGATCAATTTCGCCTTGGTGTAATTGCGTCCGGATTTTGATTTGTGCCCGCACAATTCATTCCTTTCAAAATCCACGACATCCACTGAATGAAGATAAAGCAAAAGCTAATTCTACCACAATAGAAGCTATATTTTAATATTCACCTAAAAAATGCTATGATAAACATAAGAAAAGCCCATTACTAAAAGATATAGTTGGTGTTTGTTAAAATGTACGCCCTATCTAGAAGTTGATTTTCGTTACGACTAGGTAACTCCTTGGGATTAGCGGCACATTGGAGTTCCCCACATACCGCCCAGTCGGAACGGAATCAACCACACTTTATTGTGATGAGCATATAAATGGATTTAACTATAAGGTGTGTTGATTAAGAAAACCTCGTTTTGCTATCGAGTGATTTTTTTTGTTATTTTGCAGCTGATTGTAGTGAAGGGCTACTTGACTCCCGCGGGAAAGCGAGACAGACGAGACCCTGAGGCCAACACGATGTTGGTCACGAAGGCATTGTCACAGGACGTGACGCACTTAGCCTTCGTTCCTTTAGCGGAGGAAGCGGCTCGACGCTCGCCCGCAGGAAGCTTTGCTCTGTGCGAAAGCGTAGAGACAGCAACAAAGCAAGTAGCCCGTAACGGAAATCTGCACCTTCTATGTAATTTGTGTAGATAAAAACGGTTAATCAATGCACCTGTTAAAATAAAAAATACGAAAGTACCAAGGATGCTTATATCGTTGGAAAGAGGGATTCATATGGCATTTGACGGCTTATTTACTTATTCAATGACAGCCGACCTACAACAATTAGTATCAGGTCGGATCACTAAAATACATCAACCAAACGCTCAGGAAGTCGTACTACATATCCGTGCGAACGGAAGCAATCATAAATTACTTTTTTCGATTCATTCTTCTTACGCACGCGTTCACCTTACTGAGCATTCAATTGACAATCCAGCAGAACCCCCGATGTTTTGTATGCTGTTGAGAAAGCATATAGAGGGTGGTTTTATTTCTTCTATTAAACAGCACGATTTTGATCGTATTATAATAGTAGAAATCGAAAGTAAAAATGAAATTGGGGACCCTATTGTAAGGGAGTTACATGCTGAAATTATGGGCCGTCACAGTAACCTGTTGTTAATAGATAAGGAACAGGGAAAAATAGTCGACAGCTTAAAACATTTGCCGCCTTCCGTGAATAGTTTCCGTACAGTTTTACCTGGTCAGCCTTATATCGCACCGCCCGCACAGAATAAATGGCACCCTCTAGCAGTAACGGACGAACAGATAGCACTGTTTTTCTCTGAACCTAAAACGGCTAAGGAAGTTGTTTCGCAATTTATTGGTTTCTCACCTATACATGCCGAGGAACTATTATTCCGATTAACCAACACTGCTGATCGTGTTAGTTGCTTTAAAGATTTTATAGCTTCCTTTAATAACGGTGGAACAAAGCCGATGTATGTAAATGCAAATAATAAAACTTACTTCTCACCAATCGAGCTAACACATTTACAAGGGGATATAACAACTTATCCAAATGTTCACGAGCTACTTGACCGCGTATTCTTTGCTCGAGCTGAGCGTGATCGTGTCAAACAGCAGGCAGGTGATTTAGAACGATGGCTGCAAAATGAAATTGACAAACTTCTATTAAAAACTAAAAAGTTAAATAAAGACTACGAACGTGCGTCTAAGCTAGATCAGTTCCAATTATATGGGGAGTTGCTGATGGCGAATATTTACGCGTTTGAAAAAGGTGTAAAGGAAGTAACTGTTACGAACTATTATAGCGAAACAGGAGATGAAGAAATCACCATTCCAGTAAGTGAACGTAAAACACCTATTGAAAATGCACAAAGCTATTACACAAAATACACAAAAGCAAAAAATGCCCTAATTATGGTTCAAGAACAGTTAGAAAAAACGAAGGAAGAAATAGCCTATTTCGAAATGCTTGCTCAGCAGGTACAACAGGCTGCACCAGGAGATATAGAAGAAATTCGCGAAGAATTAGCAGAACAAGGTTATCTGAAACTACGTCATTCAAGAAAAAAGAAAAAACTAGCGAAGCCTGAGCCCGAACGTTATGTCTCTTCTACAGGTGTAGCAATCTCTGTTGGGAAAAACAACAAACAAAATGACATGCTTACCTTTAAAATGGCTAAACGCACAGATATTTGGCTGCATACAAAAGATATTCCAGGCTCACATGTTGTCATTCATACAAGTGAACCTGACGAAACAACATTACGAGAAGCTGCAACACTTGCTGCCTATTTTTCTAAAGCAAGAGACTCTTCCTCTGTTCCAGTAGATTACACAGAAATACGTCAGGTAAAAAAACCAAATGGCGCTAAACCTGGTTTTGTTATTTACTTCGAACAAAAGACTTTATATATGGATCCAGATGAGGCTGTCATTTTACAGTTAAAAAAACAGTCTTAAAGAGTGGAATACGGTATGAACTATATCGTATTCCTTTTTTTGTGGTGATTACCACCTAATCTGTCCTCAACAAGTAAATCATGTTGCTACAGATTTAAGCGGAAAATCCTCGGACTTACAAACTGAAATTAATCAATTCAAGCTTTAAACATTCAAGCAGAGCATATCGACATGCTCTGCTTTATTTATGTTTTCATCATTCCTGATAGTGAAAGCGTCAGTGCAACGGTACGTAGCATTAGAAAGAAACATCTTATAGCACCACGATACCTTCACATTTCTTAGGAAATGTTTATCTTTAACTACTGTTTATTTTTAGGAAGACTACCACTTGGTCGTAAAAATATGGTAAAATTGACCACACAACGAAATGAAGCAAGTTCGACTTCCTTATTTTTTAGTAATTATATGTAGAAGTTTTCCTCCTAAGAGATACAAATGGATTTCTACATTAAACAACATCACAACAACCTATAAGATTTTCTTCCATTCACTTCAAACTCATATATGTACTATTTTTTTATACATTATCGTATATTCAAGTAATGTGTAAATTATTTCAAAAAAATATACTTTACTTAAATGCTGTGCATTTATTCTGTAAGAAAGGCACATTTTACTCTAATTCTTCTTTTTTCTCTCTTATACTCGGTAATCATAAATAAATACAAAACAAGATTCTTATATATCATTATTAGATACAAACAATCATTCTTCGAGATTATAAATTACAAAAAAAAATGCCCGCCCAAGAATATAAATCACTCAGTTTTACCTCAATTTTCTACAAATTTATACAAACCCCTTACAAGCATCACCTCAAGGACCTTTGACTCATTTTTCTGATAATAATATCATTATCTGAAGAATACGAATTTTCATTCTAGTGAGTTATTTCTCTGTTTTTAATTCTTTTTTGATATCACGAACAAATAAACATCATTTTTTTACTACGAAAGCGCTTTCTCTCTTCAATGTAATGAATCGAAAAAAATTATCATCCTCTTAAATGTCAGATAATACTATATAAATTTGAATCTTTTTTATTTTGTACACAATGATTTTTTGGTATATTAAATAAGAGCTTCACAAAAGGCTTAAAATTGTATAAGGGGGATTCACATGATTAAAAACAAAAAGTTTTTATTATTAACTGTCCTTGCAGTATTTTCACTAGTATTAGCTGCATGTGGCTTCGGTGGTGAAGATTCTGATAATTCTTCATCTTCAGACGGCGCAAAAGATTCTGGTTCAAAAGCTAAAGAGCTTAGATTAGCAGTCGCTTCAGAACCACCATCTTTACACCCAGGGCTTGCAACAGATACTACATCTAGTGCAATCTTACTTAACGTTTTCGAAGGTCTAACAGTTGTAGATAATGAAGGTAACCTTACTGAAGGTATGGCTGAGAAGTGGGATATAAGTGATGATAAAAAGACTTATACTTTCCACTTACGTGATGCAAAATGGTCAAATGGCGATTCAGTTGTAGCAGGAGACTTCGAATATGCTTGGAAATGGGTGTTAAACCCAGAAAACCTTTCAGAGTATTCTTCAATTTTCTACCCAATTAAAGGTGCTCAAGCATACAACGATGGAAAGGGTTCTGTAGATGATGTTGGTATCAAAGCTGAAGATGACAAAACTTTAGTCGTAACTTTAGAAAACCCAACACCTTATTTCTTAGAATTAGCAGCATTCAAAACTTATTTACCAATTAACAAAAAAGCGGCTGAAGCTAATAAAGAATGGTATGCAGACGCAGGCGAAAATTACGTAACAAATGGTGCTTATAAATTAAGTGATTGGAAACATAGTGATTCTATCGTTCTTACAAAAAATGAAGACTATTGGGATGCATCAAATGTTGATGTTAAAACTGTAAATATTTCTATGGTTGAAAAAGAAGCAACTGTTGCTACTAAGTTTAAAGGTGGCGAGCTTGACTATATTGGTGCGCCATTCCAAACAGTAGACCTTAATGCTCTTGATGAATTCAAAAAAGATGGTTCTTTAAGTAACAAGGACCAAGCAAGTGTTTATATGTATAAATTCAATACAAAAAAAGACAAACTTATGGCTAATGTAAATATTCGAAAAGCTCTAACTCTAGCAATTGATCGTCAAAAATTAGTTGACAACGTAACGAAAGCGGACCAAAAACCAGCTCTAGGTATGGTTCCAATCGTAGTTCCTGGATTTGAAAAAGATCGTGGTTACTTTAAGGACAATGATGTTGAAGGAGCAAAAGCTGCTCTTGAAGCTGGTATGAAAGAACTTGGCATTAAGGATCCTAAAGATATCACAATTAACATTTCATTTAATACTTCTGAAGCACATGCCGCAGTCGCTCAATTTGTTCAAGAACAATGGAGCAAAGATCTAGGCATTAATGTTAAGCTTGATAATTCAGAATGGCAAGTTTATCTTGACAAACTAAACACTGGTGACTACCAAGCTGGTCGTTATGGTTGGGTAGCAGACTATCTAGACGCATATACATTCCTTGAAATGTACGATACTGCTAAAAACGGTAACAACGATACTGGTTGGGAAAACGCTGAATACAAAGGCTTCTTAGATAAGGCTGTTGCTGAAGCAGATGAAGCTAAACGTCTTGAGTATCTAAAAAAAGCAGAATCAATCATTATGACTGAATTCCCAGTTGCGCCTATTTACTACTATACACACCCTTCAGTAGTTAAAAAAGGTATTGAAAACTTAGATCCTAACGATACTGGTGATATTCACCTTAAATATGTAAAAATGAAATAATTGTTTAAAGCTCTAAAGCGAAGAGCTGCCTCGTAGCCACGGCGCGGGTCAGCTCTTTTTAAAATACGAAAGCACTTATTTGTCAGATAATTGACAAGTAGAAGGAGGAGTTTTATGTGATTAATTATATTTTGAAAAGGCTGATGTATATACTTCTCGCGCTTTTCGTCATCGTATCGGCTACGTTTTTCCTATTGCGTCTTGCACCTGGTAACCCATTTGCATCTGAGCGTAATTTCCCTCCTCAAATAGAGGAAAAGTTAAACGAAACGTATGGATTAAATAACCCTTGGTATATTCAGTACAAAGATTATTTAATCGATGCGGCCACTTTTGATTTCGGTGAATCTATGAAGTATAAAGCGCGTTCTACGAATGATATGATTGCAGAAGGCTTTCCTGTATCTTTAACATTAGGAATTGAAGCGATGCTACTAGCGATTGGATTGGGAGTATTAATCGGTGTAGTGGCAGCGCTTTATCATAATAGATTCCCAGATTATTTGGCAACGACTTTTGCGGTGCTCGGAATTTCCGTTCCATCTTTTATTTTAGCTGGACTCATGCAGTATTTCATTGCCTATAAACTTCAGTTATTCCCAATTAGCGGATGGAAAGGCTTTAGTTATAGTATATTGCCAGCCTTAGCTATTGCAATAACGCATATGGGTTTTATTGCTAAACTGACACGTTCAAGTATGCTTGAACAAAATAATAGTGATTACGTTAAAATGGCTCGAGCAAAAGGTTTAGGCAAATGGACAGTCGTTTTCCGCCATACTTTACGAAACGCCCTTTTACCAGTCGTTACTTATTTAGCTCCATTATCAGCTGGGGTTGTTACAGGTAGCTTCATTGTAGAGCAAATTTTTGCGGTTCCTGGTTTAGGTAAACACTTTGTGCAAAGTATTACGAACCGTGACTATACAGTTGTTATGGGAACAACTGTGTTCTTCTCAATCATTCTTTTATTTGCGGTCTTCATCGTAGATATTTTATATAGCGTAATCGACCCGCGAATTAAGCTGAAAGGAGCGAAAAAGTAATGACACAGCAACAAATCGAAAAAGATAAGTTTAAAATCGTTGGCGGAAATCATGAAGCAACTGAAAAATTAGCTGATACATCAGTCTCCTTTTGGAAGGAAGTATTTATGCGTTTTTCCCATAATAAAATGGCGATTTTCGGTTTAATTGCTTTAATTGCTATTTTTTTAATGGCTATCTTTGTGCCGATGTTTTCTCAATACCACTATAAAGACCAATTAGGTGTTTTTAACGCTCCACCATCGTCAGAATTTTGGTTTGGTACAGATGATTTAGGTCGGGATATTTTCGTTCGAATATGGGCTGGTGCTCGTATTTCTTTATTCATCGGGTTTGCTGCTGCCATCATTGACTTAATCATTGGCGTATTATGGGGAAGTATCTCTGGTTTAGCAGGCGGTCGAGTTGACAATATTATGATGCGTATTGCCGATGTCCTAACAGCTATACCTTACCTTTTAGTTGTAATCGTGCTATTAGTAGTATTAGAACAAGGTATCGTACCAATGATTATCGCATTATCCATTACAGGCTGGATTAATATGGCTCGTATTGTACGTGGTGAAGTACTATCTATTAAAAATCAAGAATATGTTTTGGCTGCGCGTACTTTAGGTGCAAGAACAGGACATTTAATACTAAAACATTTAGTGCCAAATGCACTTGGTGCAATTTTAGTAACCATGACATTAACAGTGCCATCTGCTATTTTTACAGAGTCTTTCCTTAGTTATTTAGGTCTTGGAGTTCCTGCTCCACTTGCATCATGGGGAACAATGGCTTCTGAAGGTAATGGTGCAATTACAAATGCTCCTTGGCGTTTAATTTTCCCAGCATTGTTCATTTCACTAACAATCTTTGCGTTTAACGCAGTTGGTGACGGCTTACGTGATGCATTAGATCCAAAACTACGTAAATAAGGAGGTGGCCGAAAATGAGTAAAACAATTTTAGAAGTAAAAGATTTAAAAATAAATTTTAAAACCTATGCAGGGCTTGTTCATGCTGTTCGTGGTGTAACCTTTGACTTAAAAGAAGGTGAAACACTCGCAATCGTTGGTGAATCCGGTTCTGGTAAGAGTGTTACGAGTAACGCATTAATGAAACTAATTCCACAGCCACCTGGTATTTATGAGTCAGGACAAATTTTATTTAATGGCCGTGATTTAGTACCTTTAAGTGATAAAGAAATGTCAAAAGTACGCGGAAATGAAATTGCAATGATTTTCCAAGATCCAATGACAAGCTTAAACCCGACGATGAAGGTCGGACGTCAAATAACTGAAGTGATTTTACAACATAAAAAAGTATCAAAAGCCGATGCTAAAAAACGTGCAATCGAACTTTTAACGCAGGTAGGTATCCCCTTCCCTGAAAAACGTTATAACCAATACCCGCATGAATTTTCAGGCGGTATGCGTCAGCGTGTTGTTATTGCCATTGCACTGGCAGCTGATCCTAAGCTTCTAATTGCCGATGAACCAACAACAGCATTAGACGTTACCATTCAAGCGCAAATTTTAGAGCTAATGAAAGAAATCCAAAAAAATTCGAAAACATCTATCATTTTCATTACTCACGATTTAGGTGTCGTTGCAAACATTGCTGACCGAGTTGCCGTTATGTATGCCGGACAAATCGTTGAATACGGTACTGTTAATGATATTTTCTATAATCCTAAGCATCCATATACATGGGGTCTGCTTGGTTCAATGCCTGACTTAGATAACGATACGGATGAGCTATTACGCACAATTCCTGGTTCACCACCAGATCTTATTAACCCTCCAAAGGGCGATGCGTTTGCCGCTCGTAATGAATTTGCAATGGCTATTGATTATGAGCAAGAGCCACCGATGTTCCAAGTAAGTGAAACACACTACGCAAAAACTTGGTTGATGCATCCTGACGCGCCAAAAATTCCGCTTCCAGATGCGGTTGCTAAACGTATTGAAGGATATTTAGCAAAGGAGGCACATTCAAATGACTAAATCGGGCGCAAAAAAAATTCTTGAAATTAAAAATTTAAAGCAGCATTTCGGTTCAGCAGGTAACCCTATTAAAGCTGTCGACGGTATTAGCTTCGATGTATACGAAGGTGAGACACTTGGTCTTGTTGGAGAATCGGGCTGTGGTAAATCGACAACTGGTCGTTCCATTATCCGCCTGTACGACATTACAGATGGTGAAATCATTTTCGATGGTGAAAATGTCCATGGGAAGAAATCTAAAAATGATTTAAAGAAATTTAATCGTCAAATGCAAATGATTTTCCAAGATCCATATGCTTCATTAAATCCGCGTATGACAGCTGGAGAAATCATTAGTGAAGGCTTTACGATTCACGGTCTTTACAAAGATAAAAAAGAGCGTCGTGAAAAAGTTAATCAACTACTAGAGGCTGTTGGCTTAAACAAAGAGCACGCAAACCGATATGCACACGAATTTTCCGGTGGTCAACGTCAACGTATCGGAATCGCCCGTGCGCTAAGCTTAGATCCTAAGTTTATTATCGCCGATGAACCGATTTCTGCACTTGACGTATCGATTCAAGCGCAAGTTGTTAACTTATTAAAACAACTGCAAAAAGAACGAGGCTTAACATATCTTTTCATTGCCCATGACTTATCAATGGTTAAGTATATCAGTGACCGTATCGCTGTTATGTACCGTGGTAAAATTATGGAAATCGGTAAAGCAGATGATATTTACAATCACCCTGTTCATCCGTATACAAAATCATTATTATCAGCAATTCCACTTCCTGACCCAATGTCAGAAAAACACCGTCAACGTATTCCGTACAAGCATACGGAAGTTGACGATAGCGCAACATACCATGAAGTAGGCGATCAGCATTATGTTTATGGTACTGCAGATCTTGCGAAAACTTGGGTTGCTAATCGATAATAACTTATACATCCATCCATTGTTATTTTACAGTGGGTGGATTTTTTCTATGAATACAGCTCATCACTGAGTGTTTCTTGGGATCCGATGAGAAACTTTGATCATTGGTCAAGAAGGCATTATCACACGATATGATCCCTTTCCTCTGCTCGCTACAAGGTAATCGTCAAGTTTGTCCCTCCACTCCAATCCCCCTATCACGGTATTCGATATCAGAACGTATAACTAAATCAGTTATGAAAAACAGCCTTTCCCCTATATGAAGAAAGACTGTTTTGTCAGTGATTAGCTTATTTTACTGGAGCATCTGCTGTTAATTCAATAGTTTGAAGTTCTGATTTTGTTTCATTTGCATAATCAACATTGAAATTTTTCACACGTTTGTTGACTGGGAAAAGCTCTGTACGGAAGTACATTGGCATTGTCGTTGCTGTTTTGCTCATGTATTCTTGCCATTTACGGAATGCTTCTGCACGATGTTTTGGATCCATCGATTTTTCCGAATCAATGTCTTTTAACATTTTTGTTAAATCAGCAGAAACGTAACGACTCATGTTAAATTCTGCCCCTTCACCATATAAACCTACCGGAGATGGATTCGTACCTGTTTTCCATGCAGCCATATACATATCGATTTCTGGATCATCAGCCTCAACTTTATCATAGAAGCTGTTGAATTCTATTAAACGACCAGTAGTCAGTTCAACATTTAATCCAACTTCTTTCCAGTTTTGACGATAGTACTCAACAATTGCTTCATCAGTATCTGAACCAGCCATAGATGCTAAACGAATTGTGAATTTCTTGCCGTCTTTATCTTCACGGATTCCGTCCCCATCTACATCTTTATAGCCAGCTTTATCTAGTAATTCCTTAGCCTTTTCAGGATCATAGTGATAACCCTCTAATGTACCATCATAGTAAGATGCAAACACTGGTGGAATTAATGAATTTGCTCTTACACGTAGACCTTGATAGAACTTTTCTGTAACAGACTCAATATCCATCGCATAGCCAATCGCTTGACGTAAATTTACATCATTCATTTTTGACTTCTTATCAAAAATATTAATACGATTTGCTTTATCATATTTCCCTACTTTAAACCCTAAATAAGAGTATGACATCTCTGGACGGCTTGCAATTGTTATATTGGATAAATCCTTGATGCTATCAAATTGAGTTGTTGGGTAATGTTCTGCAATATCATATTTCCCAGTTTTCAAAGCTTCACCGATTGAACTTGAAGGAACAACTTCGATTACCACTTTATCTAATTTCGGCTTGCCTTTAAAATAATGTTCATTTGCTACAAGCTGAACTGACTCTCCATTTACAATTTTATCAATTTTAAATGCACCCAGTGTTACAGGATTTTTACGAACTGCATCTGAAGCAATTAGGGCATCTTTAACAGGGATTGACTCTAGCTGATGCTTCGGTGCTGCATAACCCCATAACCCATCCCCAACTGAATAAATAGCTGGTGATACTTTTTTGAACGTAATTTCAATGGATTTTTCATCAATTTTTTTAATACCAGAAATTGTTTTCTCTTTTCCATCATGATATTCTTTTGCACCAACAATATTTTGGAAATCGTCATCGTAGCGTTTTCCGTCGTAATCAGGATGACCAATAATTTCGTATGGATAAATTAAATCCTCAGCTGTCAAAGGTTGACCATCAGACCACTTAACGTCACCTTGAATAGTAATCTTCGCTTTCTTATTGTCCTTATCAACCTCTAATTTTGCAATACCTGTATCTTTTACTTGGAAATCCCCATCCAATTCAAAAATTTCATTTTTTGCGTAATCCAAGATTGTACTATCGTAGGCATCATCAGATAATTCCGGAATGAAAACCCCTTTAAAAGGAGTGTCTGTTACAAGCGCTACCTTTAATGTACCACCTTTAATAGCGTCCCCTTCATTTGTTATTTCCATTGGAAACTTAGTTGCATCTGTTTCAGTTTGTGTCGGTTTCTCTTTGTTGCCATCCCCAGTTTTAGCTGCCTCTTTACCCTCGTTATTGCAGGCTGCTAAGACAAACATCACTGCAAAAATAACGGATAGTAATAACCAATTTTTTTTCATAGTACATCCTCCCCTTTATCCCATTCTTTGTTTTGCGTCAGCTGCACGACGAAGTGCTTGACCGACATAATTTATACCAAGCATCAAGATTAAAATTAATATTGATGCGGGCAACCATACCCACCATTTTTCTGACAAAACGATTGGATTTCTCGCATAGTTTACAAGTGTTCCTAAACTCGGAGTCGATGGCGGCAAACCAAATCCTAAGAAGGACAATCCTGTTTCGATCCCAACGTTACCAGCAAAGTTCAACGTTAGTTCAACGATTAAAATAGAACTTAAATTTGGTAAAATGCCTTTAAACATAATAGCGAAATCACTTGTCCCCATTGTTTTAGAAGCACTCACATAATCCCTTCGCCCCTCCGATAGTGCTTTACTTCGGACTAAGCGGGCGGTGCTCATCCATTGAAATAAACTGATGATCAAAATCAATTCAAGTATGCCATATTTGGGAATGATAGTAACAAAAACAATGATCACCATTAGATTAGGTAATGTCATAAAGAATTCAGTAATTCGCATAAACAAATTATCAATAAATCCTCCATAATAACCCATGACAATACCAAGACCTATCCCTGCAATACTAGTAATAATCGTAATGGCAAATGCTATTAAAATAGAGTTTTTTGCCCCTATTACTAGTTGCCCCAGCATATCACGACCTGCTTCATCTGTTCCAAGTGTATAACCATTTACACCGGGTTCCGTGTAACGCTCCAACAGTTTAATCTTTAACACTTCATCTTGATTTAAAAGCATGGCAGCGACTAGAAATCCAATGATAAGAAAAGTTATCCCTAAAAAGGAAATCATCGCTAATTTATCTTTTTTAAACTCTCGCAAAACGACTTGTATCCCCGTCGGTGGAGAGTTATCAAATTTGACCATTTCGTTATTTTGTTGCTCCATTTGAATTCACCTCTCCTTAAACATTATTTTAGTCATTAGTCTATGCGGATACGTGGATCAACAATGCTCATAATAATATCAGACAGTAGACTACCTAATAATGTTAAGAAGCCATAAAGCATAACTAGTGCCGTAATAACACTATAATCTCGACTCATGATTGAATTGATAAACAACTGACCCATTCCTGGGAAACCAAAAATTGTTTCAATGAAAATTGAGCCACCTAATAAACCTGTTATTGTAAACCCTAAAAAGGCTGCGATTGGTAGCAGAGAATTACGGAAAATATGTCTAGTGTAGACTTTTCGCATTGGGATCCCTTTGCTTCGAGCCGTTTTCACATAATCCTGAGTTTTTGCATCTATTATTTCTGAGCGTAAATACTGAATAATAGCGGTTGTGCCTAAAATAGCATACGTGATAGCAGGTAGTAGTAAATGATGGATTTTATTCCAATAATATTCCATTGTGCCTGATTCAAGACCTACATCAACAGTTCCACTAGTTGGGAACCACATGAGTCTATATCCGAATATATAGACGAATATTAGTGATAATACGAAAGTTGGAATAGCATAACTTATAAAACTGTACAGGGTGATAGATTTATCTAAAAATGATTCTTGATAACGACCTGCTAACACCCCAAGTGGAATCGCAATCAAATAAACAAAAATTGCACTGAGTAATGAAAGCCAAAATGTATTTAATCCGCGCTCACCAATAAGTGTGGACACTGCAATTTTATATGTATAGCTTCGTCCAAAATCACCTTGAAAAGCGTTTGTAATCCAATGGTAATACTGAACATACCAAGGGTCATAGAAACCAGCTTTTATACGGAGTTCCTCAATCCTTGAAGGGTCTGTCTCTGGTGTAATAAGCCCTGTAAATGGATCTCCCGGCATCTGTTTTGCCAATATAAAGATAAAGAGACTTAATATAAAAAGCTGAGGAATCATCAGTAATACACGTCTAACTATTGTTTTCCACATTTATATACCCCCCCGTTCAATGTCAGACATCGCTACTTTATGCGTATCCGAGATGGATTTTAATGGGTATACTTTGCCATGCTCGTCATAATATTTATGCTGCTCTTTTTGATAATTCGCTTCGACATCTTGACGTATTACTTTACGCTCCAAACGTGTTTCTGGCTCAATATTAGGAATAGCTGATAATAGGCGCTTTGTATAAATATGTTGTGGATTCATGTATATATCATTTCGAGTACCTGTTTCAACAAAGCGTCCTTTGTACATGATAGCTATGTGATCACACATATGCTTCACGACACCAAGATCATGCGAAATAAATAAATAACTAAGGCCAAATTCACGCTGAATGTCTTTCATAAAATTTAGCACTTGTGCTTGTACAGATAAATCTAGTGCAGATACAGGTTCATCAGCAATAATCATTTTTGGATTACAAGCAACCGCACGCGCGATCCCAAGACGTTGCTTTTGACCACCTGAAAATTCATGTGGATACTTTAACAATACATCTTCCGACATACCTACTATCGCTAGTAACTCTTTAATGCGCTTACGTTCCTCTTGATCACTAAGCTTCATAAAATTCCGAATAGGCTCTGCTAAAATGTCTAAAACACGTTTTCTAGGATTCATACTTGAATGGGAATCTTGAAAAATCATTTGAATATCTTTGTTATAAGCTGAATCACGATTTCTGCGTTGGTTAGTAACATTCTCACCTTCATAGAAAATTTGACCCGACGTGATCTTCTCTAGACCTATAATGGCCTTCCCTGTTGTTGATTTTCCAGAACCTGATTCTCCTACTAAACCGTATGTTTTTCCTTTTTCAAACTCCATTGAGACACCATCAACCGCATATACCTTATCGACTACAGTATTAAAAAAGCCTCCTCGAATTGGGTAATGAACGTTTAAATCGCTAATTTGCATAAAGCTCATACAGTCCCGCCTCCTTCTTCACCTTCGAAATGAAAGTGTTTCCAGCAGGTACATCTAACCAAATGACCTGGTGCAATTTCGTGTAATTGTGGTTTGCTTTCATGTGCAGCTGCATCAATCCAGGGTATTCGTGCTGAAAATCTACAGCCTTCCCGAGGCAAATTCATCAACGATGGCACCATACCTTGAATCACTTCAAGTCGTTCATTTTCACTATGTGTTTGTGGAATAGAATTCAATAAAGAACGCGTGTAAGGATGTTTAGCGTTCGTAAATAATTCTTGAACAGGTGCTTCTTCTACTACTTCACCTGCATACATGACTGCAACTCGATCAGCCATTTCTGCCACGACACCTAAATCATGGGTAATTAAAATAATGCCTGTTTCGGTTTCCGACTGTAGTGCTTTTAGTAGGTCCAGTATTTGAGCTTGGATCGTTACATCTAAAGCTGTTGTCGGTTCATCCGCAATTAAAATAGACGGTTTACACGATAATGCAATGGCAATCACAACACGCTGTCTCATCCCTCCGGACAATTGATGCGGGAATTGTCTTGCCACACGCTCTGGTTTAGCGATGCCCACCTGATTCAATAATTCTAGTACCCTTTTACCGCGCTGTTGCTTTGAGAGCTTTGTATGATACATTAACCCCTCTGCAATTTGTTCTCCAATCCGCATTAATGGATTAAGAGCTGACAGAGGATCCTGAAAAATAAAACCAATATGATTGCCACGCAAACTATTAAATTGTTCGTCATTTAGTTGCGTTAAATTTTGATTATTATAAAAGATTTCGCCTGAAACTTTTGTATTTACAGGATTGTACAAGCCTACAATACTAGTTGCTAGCGTACTTTTACCACAACCCGATTCCCCAACGATTGCTAATACTTCATTCTTTTTAAGCGAAAGTGAGATATCCTCTACAGCAGCGTGGTAAGTTTCTTTAATGCGGAAACTGGTAGTTAGATTTCTAATTGTTAGTAGGTCATTTGCTGTATCCAAACAATCTCCCCCTCCTATATTCAATATTCTGAAAAATGATTGTACTTCACTTTAAAATGTATTTCAGAATTATATTTTATTGAAAGATTCATTTACACCTCCAATAATATTTATTGATACCTTTACTGTTTTTTTACTTTTTCATACAACTACAATCGCTAATTGAATTGTCTGAAAATTAACTGTGATATTATTTTATATGGAAATAATACATTAAATCAAGCAAATTTTTCGGAATATTACAAAGATACAAACAAATAAGTTCCATACATCTTTACAAAATAATTTTTTAAACTTAATTTTTTCTTTACTTAATTGCTTGTTCCTTTTTCAACCTTCTATCTATACTCTTCTATTTTTATTTTTAAAATATAATATTTTTATAATAATCTTGTTTTATATAACAGCTAATAATTATGAATTCTCTTTAAAAATAAGGAAATTGAAATCCAAACTATTTATTTTTTAAAAATAGTTTTTTCGTTTAAAGTGTTAAAAATTAAACGGAAATTTCAATATACTAAAAAATTAATTTTTTCATTTTTATTTACCTAACCCTTTACGTACCTCTTAATTATATTGTTCCTAAAAAAATTAGCTTTATAAAAAGTATATGCAACAGCAAAGGTGATATATTCTAAAACTTTCAAATAAAAAACTATTAAAACGGAATAACACTATTTTATATGGGAGTATTTAACAAGAACTTGATTTACTGAAGAAATTAATGAAGAAACTTTGGTATTTAGCGCGGGAAAAGTGTGCAGAAATGTCTATATTGTAAAAAAGAAGAAAACAATCTATCATAAAACTATTAAATTATAGTCTCCTCCCAAGAATCTTATAGAATAGGTGAATGTATACATATGAAAAATCGCGTTGCCCAGTTGCTATTCGTCATTTCAATTGCAGCAATTATACTCATAGTCTTAAATAAATCTGTTATTTCCTTCTATACTTTAATCGGCTTTATCATGCCTATCACAATTATAGGGATTGCCTTCATTATTTTTATTGAAAATCGTTCCCCACAAAGTACATTAGCATGGTTTTTAATATTAGCCATTCTCCCCGGTATCGGTTTACTTCTGTACTTACTATTTGGAAGAAGTCGCTGGAGAAGAAAGAAACATTTACGCCGTTCCGAAGAACAAAGGATGTTATTCCGTGAAATTTTAGCAGGGAAAAGTTTTCATTTGGAAATGTCTTCTCCTTTAAATGAACGATCCACCTATTTAACACATGTTATCCAAAAATTTGGCGGCGGTCCTGTTGCGAATGAAACAGCAACAAAGCTCTTAACAAACGGGGATGAAACATTTACTGAAATCATACAAGCAATTGAAAATGCCACACATCACATTCATATTCAGTACTATATCTATCGATCAGATGAAATCGGTACAGAAATTCGCGATGCCTTAATAAAGAAAGCAAAATCTGGGGTTATCGTCCGCTTTCTTTATGATGGACTCGGTAGTAATAAATTACGAAGAAGTTTCTTACAACCAATGAAAGATGTAGGAATTGAAGTAGTCGAGTTTGATTCAATTCTTTCCCCTTGGCTATTAGAAACCGTCAATTATCGTAACCACCGTAAAATTGTTATTGTAGATGGGACAATTGGGTTTACAGGCGGACTCAATGTTGGAGATGAATATCTTAGTCGTTCAAAGAAGTTTCCTATTTGGCGAGATAGTCATTTAAAAATAGAAGGAAAAGCATTATATAAACTGCAGGCCATTTTCCTAGAAGATTTTCTCTATGCTACTAGTAGTTTAAATACTGAGTCTTGGAATCATTTTATGGATAGCACATACTTTCCAAGCCAAGGAATCCATCAGGCTGAAGGTGCCGTACAAATCGTTGCAAGTGGACCTAGCTCAGATGATACAAATATTCGCAATGCGTTATTGAAAATGATGAGCTCCGCAAAAAAATCCATTTGGATTGCTACGCCATACTTTATTCCTGATCAGGAAACATTAACATTATTACGTTTGAGTGCACTTTCTGGGGTAGATGTCCGTATTTTATATCCTGGAAAAGGCGATAGTATCATTAGTGATCAAGCATCCCAATCATACTTTACACCACTTTTAAAAGCGGGTGTCTCCATTTACCGCTTAAAAGATGCTTTTATGCACGCCAAGATTGTACTGGTTGATGATGAAGTTGCATCCATTGGTACAGCCAATATGGATATTCGTAGTTTTGAGCTTAATTATGAAATCATTGCGGTCCTCTATGAATCTAACACGGTTCTAAATATTAAAAATGATTTTGAACAGGATTTTAAAGACTCCATAGAAATTACATGGGCGTCCTTCCAAAAGCGGAGTATTCAAAAACGCATGCTTGAATCTCTTACGCGACTCATTTCTCCTTTGCTGTAAAAATGATTAAAAAAGACTGTAAAAGTAAAAGGATTCACACACAGTTTTGTGTATGAATCCTTTTTTGCCCTTTGGAAGGTGGATGTCGATAAAAATGAAAAGTTAGGTGATAAAACGTGAAAGTTGGTAGATAAAACGTGAAAGTTGGGCGATAACTCCTGAAAGTGTTTCGATAAAAACTAAAAAGTTGAATGTCATTTTGTAAAAACGCATGTCATGTGAATTGTTGATTGGAGTGGAGGCTGGCGACTCCTTGGGGATTAGCGATAGGGGAACGAAGGCTAAAACCATCACATCCTGTGATAACGCCTTCGTGACCAACATCGGTGCTGCTGCCGCTTCGCTTTCGCGCAAAAGACATCTGTTGGCCCGAGACCCTGGAGCGAGCATCGCGAGTGAAGCAAGAGGGGAACGAAGGCTAAGAACATCACGTCCTGTGATAACGCCTTCGTGACCAACATCGTGTTGCCCCGACGCCCCCAGGAAGCTCTGCTCTGCGCGAAAGCGAAGCGTCAGCGGCAAATGTTTTCTGTAGCGAAAGCGCAGCGTCAGCTACAAAGCGCCAGCCGGAACGGAAATCAACCCCTCGTTTTGAACAAGAACTACACTTTATTTAATAGGACACCTTAATTTCTTTGAAACAATAGTTTTTCAATAAATGAAAGGGTGGTATGAAAAATTATCATACCACCCTCTTTTTAATTAAAGCTCTCCTGCTTTTAACTTCCCATGCCAGTCTTTTAAGAATGGAATATCTTCTTCTTTAATAGCACCGGATTCATTTGCTGCTTCAATTAAATAATCGAAATTTGTTAGAGATACATATTTAATGCCCGCCTCATCAAATGCTTGTTCAGCACGTGGAAGATTGTATGTGTAGACGCACACAACGCCTAGTACTTCACATCCTACTGCACGTAAGGCTTCTACAGCTGTAATCGATGAGCCGCCTGTAGAAACGATGTCTTCTACGACTACGACTTTTTGACCTGCTGCGTATTTCCCTTCGATTTGGTTACCACGGCCATGCTCTTTTGCTTTTGAACGTACGTAAACCATAGGTAACTCTAAAATATCACTTACCCAAGCTGCATGTGGGATACCCGCTGTTGCAGTACCTGCTACAATTTCTGTTGCGCCAAAGTGTTCTTTAATAAGAGATGCTAGACCGTTTGCTAATTGCTTACGAATTACAGGGTCAGAGATTGTTAGACGTGTATCACAGTAGATTGGTGATTTAATGCCTGATGCCCATGTGAATAGTTCAGTTGGATTTAATTCTACTGCGCCTACTTTTAACATAGCGTGTGCGATTTCATTTTGTAATGTCATAGTTATGCCTCCCATAATTCACTTACGATTTTATATGCTGCTACTGGATCTTGTGCACCTGTAACGGCACGTCCAACGACGATTAACGAAGAACCGTCACGTTTTGCGCCATCTGGTGTTGCAATGCGCTTTTGGTCGTGTGCATCGCCACCCGCTAATCGGATACCAGGTGTCACACGTAAGAAATCTTCACCGCACACTTCAGCAATTGCTTTTGCTTCATGTACGGAGCAGACTACACCGTTTAAACCAGCTTGTTTTGTTAAGCTTGCATAATGTAATACAGATTCTTGTAAAGATAACGCAATTTTTTGCTCCGCCTGCATTTGCTCTTCTGTTGTAGAAGTTAGCTGTGTTACGGCAATTAATGCCGCACGTTCACGCCCTGCCGGAGTACCCGCTTCAAGTCCTTCAAGTGCTGCCTCCATCATTTGACGACCGCCCGCCGCGTGAACGTTGACTAAATCTACGCCTAATTTTGCTAGGCCTTTCATAGCAGAGCCCACTGTATTAGGAATATCGTGTAATTTTAAATCTAGAAAAATATCATGACCTAGATCCTTTACCTTGCGTACAATATCTGGCCCTTCCTGCATATATAATTCCATACCAATTTTCACGAAAAGAGGTTCATTAAAGTGCTTTAGAAAGCTGAATACTTCTGCTTCTCCAGGGAAATCTAGTGCAAGTATTGGTTTTGTATTCATGAACGATGGCTCCTTCCGATAATTTCTGAAATATGCTCTACGCCTAATTTATCGAGCTTTGCTGGTAGTTCATCAATAATAGTTGGACAAACGAAGTGATCGACAAAGTTTGCTGTTCCAACAGCAACTGCAGATGCGCCAGCCGACATAAAATCAATAACGTCCTGCGCTTCTGTCACCCCACCCATACCAATAATCGGAATATTGACAGCCTTATACACCTCATAGACCATACGAATTGCAACTGGCTTTACGGCAGGACCTGATAAGCCGCCTGTACCATTGGCAATCACTGGCTTACCTGTACGCTCGTCTAAACGCATGCCAATTAGTGTATTAATCATGGTAATGCCATCTGCACCACCGGCTTCAACAGCTTGTGCAATTTCTACGATATTCGTAACGTTTGGCGATAATTTCACGTATACAGGCACTTCTGAAACAGCTTTCACAGCTTTCACTAGCTCTCGTGCAGTTGCAGGATCTGTACCAAATTGAATACCACCACATTTAACGTTCGGACAAGAAATGTTAAGCTCTAATGCTTTCACATTTGGTGCAGTAGAAATGCGTTGCGCTACTTCTACGTAATCCGCTGTCTCCGTACCCGCAACATTTGCAATGATTGGCACATCATACGCTTCTAAAAACTTTAATTCTTCATTCATTACTTTTTCGATTCCGGGATTTTGTAAACCAATGGCATTCAACATCCCTGCTGCTGTTTCTGCGACGCGTGGAGTTGGATTGCCGGGACGTGTTTCTACAGTCGTAGCTTTAATCATAATAGCGCCGAGCTTTGATAAATCATAAAGCTGTGCGTATTCACGTCCAAAGCCAAAGCAGCCGGATGCTGGCATTATTGGATTCTTCAAGTCTAAGCCTGGTAATTGAATGTTTAAACGACTCATAATGCCACCGTACCTTTCGGGAAAACTGGACCGTCAGAGCATACTTTGACATAGTCTTTTGCTACTTGATCTGTTGTTTTACATACGCATGCAAAGCAAGCACCAATACCACAGCCCATACGCTCCTCAAATGATAAATAACCTTCTTTTTCTGGATAAAAGCCTTCAAGTGCTTTTAACATCGGTAGCGGACCACAAGAATAAAAGACATCGAATTCGGGTGCTCGTGACTCTAAAACATTTGTGACAAAGCCTTTTGTTCCTTTAGAGCCGTCAACCGTTACATAATGTGTTTCTCCAAGGGCGCTGAATTCTTCTTCATAGAAGCATACATCTTCCGATTGGAAGCCTAGCACATGAATTGTTTTAACACCTCGTGCGTTCAATTGCTTAGAAAGCTCATGTAATGGAGGTACCCCAATTCCCCCACCAACTAGTAGGGCTGTGCCTCCCTCTTTTACTGCTTCTACAGGGAAGCCATTACCGATTGGACCAAGGACATTGACAAGCTGCCCTTCACGATTTGTCGCTAACACGCTTGTTCCACGACCCTCCGCACGATAAATCATTGTAAATTCGTTGTTGTCTTTATCTATGTTTGCAATACTAATTGGTCGACGTAAAAGCGGCTCCAATGAATCTGACACCTTTACATGGACAAACTGGCCAGGTGTCATATCCTGAACCAGTTCTCCACGAAGTGTCAATTCGAAAATATTTGTCGCTATTTGCTTTTGAGAGACGACCGTCATTTTCTCTTGACGAATCATATTAATGTACTACCTCCGCTTTTGGCATTTGTTCTGCTGTGAATGTCATTGATTCAATAACACGGACCATCGCTTCTGCTGTGTCTAATGAAGTTAAGCAAGGTACACCGTTTTCTACAGACTCACGGCGAATTCGGAAGCCATCACGTGCCGGCTGCTTACCTTTCGTTAACGTATTGACCACAAGCTGTGCCTCACCGTTTTGAATTAAATCGATTAATGTTTCACCTTTTGCACCGATTTTACCAACTACATCTGTGCGTACGCCAGCCGCTTCGAATGCTTGAGCTGTACCTTCAGTAGCGACAATACGATAGCCTACTGTTGAGAAGCGTTTTGCAAGTGCAATGGCTTCCTCTTTATCTTTATCTGAAACTGTGAACAATACTGTGCCTTCTGTACGAATTTCCATACCTGCTGCAACTAAGCCTTTGTAAAGTGCTTTTTCTAATGTTGCATCTTTACCCATTACTTCGCCTGTTGATTTCATTTCAGGTCCTAGTGTAATGTCAACACGACGTAATTTAGCGAATGAGAATACTGGTACTTTCACGAAGACACCTTTTTGCTCTGGCGCTAAACCTGTTGGGTAGCCTTGTTCTACGATTGATTTACCAAGAATCGCTTTCGTTGCAATGTTTGCCATCGGAATATTTGTAATTTTACTTAAGAACGGTACTGTACGAGATGAACGAGGGTTAACCTCGATGACATATACTTCGCCCTGTGAAATGACATATTGAATGTTCATTAAGCCTATAATGCCAAGACCTTTTGCAAGGCGAGTTGTATAATCCACTAACGTATCTTTTTGCGCTTGTGTTAATTTTTGTGGTGGGTATACAGAGATAGAGTCACCAGAGTGAACCCCTGCACGCTCGATATGCTCCATAATACCTGGGATTAATACATTTTCACCGTCACAAATGGCATCAACTTCAATTTCTTGACCAGTTAAGTAGCGGTCAACTAATACTGGGTGATCTGGAGATGCTTCTACTGCGTTCTCCATATAATGTTGTAATTCCTCACGGTTGTAGACAATTTCCATCGCACGTCCACCTAGTACGTATGAAGGACGAACTAGTACAGGGAAGCCTAGACGATCGCTTATAGCAAGAGCTTCCTCCGTAGATACAGCTGTTTCACCTTGTGGCTGTGGAATGTCCAAGTCGCGTAATGCTTGCTCGAATTTGTCTCGGTTTTCCGCACGGTCGATATCTTCAAGTGATGTACCTAAGATTTTCACACCATTGGCAGCTAATTTATCAGCCAGATTAATAGCTGTTTGACCACCGAATTGTACAACTACGCCAATTGGTTGCTCTAAGTCGATAATATGCATAACATCTTCAATTGTTAATGGCTCAAAGTATAATTTGTCTGAAATCGAGAAGTCAGTTGAAACGGTCTCTGGATTCGAGTTAATAATGATTGCTTCGTAACCTGCTTCTTGAATTGCCCATACTGAGTGTACTGTAGCATAGTCGAATTCTACCCCTTGACCAATGCGGATTGGACCAGAACCAAGTACCACGACTGATGGCTTATCGGATTTAATTGATTCATTTTCATCTTCATATGTGCCATAGAAGTATGGTGTCTCAGATTCAAACTCCGCTGCACAAGTATCAACCATTTTATATACTGGAATAATGCCATTTTCTTTACGATACGCATATACTTCTTCTGAAGTTGTTTCCCAAAGCTCGGCAATTTTCTTATCTGCAAAGCCTAGACGTTTTGCTGTACGTAACACATCTTTATCGTTTTTATGGTCAGCAAGTGTTTGCTCCATATCTACGATGTTTTTGAATTTATTTAAGAAGAATAAGTCAATGGCAGACCATTCATGGATTTGCTCAATTGTAACACCGCGACGAAGTGCTTCACCGATGAAGAATAGACGCTCATCACCTGCTTTGCGGATACGTTTTTCAATCCAAGAATCCGTGTTTTCTTCTGCATGTTTCAGCTCTAAGTGAACTTGTCCTGTTTCAAGAGAGCGCACTGCTTTTAGCATAGCTTCCTCAAATGTACGACCAAGTGCCATCACTTCACCAGTCGCCTTCATTTGTGTCCCTAGATTACGCTTTGCTGATTCAAACTTATCGAACGGCCAGCGTGGGATTTTCGCCACGATGTAGTCTAAAGCTGGCTCGAAGCAAGCATACGTAGAACCTGTTACTGGGTTTTTGATTTCATCTAATGTTAAACCAACTGCGATTTTTGCTGCTAGCTTGGCAATTGGATAGCCTGTTGCTTTTGATGCTAACGCTGATGAACGTGATACACGTGGGTTTACTTCGATTACATAGTAATTGAAGCTATATGGATCAAGTGCTAACTGTACGTTACAGCCACCCTCAATTTTTAGGGCGCGAATAATATCTAATGAAATATTACGTAGCATTTGGTTTTCACGATCTGAAAGTGTTTGTGTAGGCGCCACTACGATAGAGTCACCTGTATGAATACCAACTGGGTCAACATTTTCCATGTTACATACAACGATCGCGTTATCGACAGCATCACGCATTACTTCATATTCTATTTCTTTATAACCAGCGATTGATTTTTCTAGTAAACATTGTGTTACTGGTGAATATTTTAGACCAGATGTCACGATTTCCTCTAGATCTTGATCGTTGTAGCAAATACCGCCACCTGTACCACCAAGTGTGAAGGCAGGACGAACGATTACCGGGTAGCCGATTTTCGCTACGAAGTTTTTCGCTTCATCTAAGTTATGAATAATATCTGATTCAGGTACTGGAGCACCTAGCTCGTACATTAAATTACGGAATAAATCACGGTCTTCAGCTTTATGGATCGCATCTAATTTTGTTCCAAGAATTTCAATATTAAGCTCATCTAGAATTCCTGATTTATCTAATTCAATGGCCATGTTTAAACCTGTTTGACCACCAAGTGTTGGTAGGATGGCATCTGGACGTTCTTTACGTAAAATTCGTGATACAAATTCTAGTGAAATTGGCTCAATATACACTTTATCTGCAATTTCTGTATCTGTCATAATTGTCGCAGGATTTGAGTTTATTAAGATAACGCGATAGCCTTCTTCTTTTAAAGAAAGACAAGCTTGTGTTCCTGCGTAGTCAAATTCTGCTGCTTGTCCGATCACGATTGGACCTGATCCGATTACTAAAATAGTTTCAATATCTGTACGTTTAGGCATGTTGTTTCCCCTTCCCTGCTTCTACTTCCATCATTTCGATAAATTCATCAAATAAGTGATTTGAATCCTCTGGACCTGGTGATGCTTCTGGGTGATATTGCACTGTGAAGATTGGATATTTCTTGTGACGCACACCCTCACAAGTGCCATCATTTAATGCGATATGTGTTATTTCTAAATCTGTATCTTTTAATGAATCGATGTCGATTGCATAACCATGGTTTTGAGATGTTAAATCTGTACGGCCCGTGCGTAAATCTTTTACTGGATGGTTACCACCTCGGTGACCGAATGGTAATTTGAAGCTTCGTGCACCACATGCTAGCGAGAAGATTTGGTGACCTAAGCAAATACCGAACATTGGCACTTTTCCGATTAAATTTCGTACCGTTTCAATGCCTTCTGCTACGTCTTCAGGGTTACCTGGACCATTTGATAGCATAATTCCATCTGGATGCCATGCTAAAATTTCCTCTGCCGAAGTATTGTAAGGGACAACGAGTACATCGCAATCACGTTTGTTTAACTCACGAAGGATACCGTGCTTCATACCATAGTCAATTAATACGACGCGTTTGCCACGACCTGGTGATGGGTAGGCTGCTTTCGGCGATACTTCACGAACATGATGTGTAATCGCTGGTGTTGCCTGTAATTTTGCAACGATTTCATCTATATTCACTTCTTCATCAGCCGCTGTTAAAATAGCCTTTACTGACCCTTTACTACGAATAATGCGTGTTAATTTTCGTGTATCGATTCCTTCAATGCCCGGGATATCCTTTGAAGTTAAGTATTCATCTACCGTTAAATCACAGCGGAAGTTTGAAGGTGTTTTTGCTAATTCACGAACTACAAATCCTCGAATAGCAGGTGTGATCGATTCAAAATCATCACGGTTAATACCGTAATTACCGATTAAAGGATAAGTTAACGTTACAATTTGTCCGTAGAATGAAGGATCTGAAATTGTTTCCTGATAACCTGTCATCCCCGTTGTGAATACGACCTCACCTTGTGAAGCTCGCTCACTACCGAACGCTGTACCTGTAAATACTGTGCCATCTTCTAAAATAAGTAAACGTTTTTTCATTACTCTGCCTCCTGGTATACGATATTGCCTTCAAAAATTGTAAGAACTGGCCATCCTTTTGCAACCCAGCCATTGAATGGTGTATTGCGTCCTTTTGATACAAAGCCTTCTGCATCAATTGTTTGTTCTTTATTTAAATCTATTAAAATCATATCTGCTGAAGCACCCACTTCTAATGTGCCATATGGTAAATCGAAAATTTGAGCAGCCTTTACAGTCATCCAATCAATCAACTGCTTTAACGTCCATTTCCCTGTTTCTACAAATTGTGTGTAAAGCAGTGGGAACGCTGTTTCGAAGCCTACAATGCCAAATGGAGCACCAACCATACCACAGCATTTTTCTTCTACTGTATGTGGAGCATGATCTGTAGCGATGCAATCGATTGTGCCGTCTAGCATAGCTGCATGGAGTGAGTCTTTGTCATCTGCTCCACGAAGCGGAGGATTCATCTTCCAATTTGCATCATCTGATGGGATATCCATTTCTTCAAGTAATAAATGATGTGGGCAAACTTCTGCAGTGACACGAATACCTGCTGCTTTCGCGTCTCGTACTGCACGTACAGATTCCTTTGTTGATACGTGACATACGTGGTAACGTGCTCCAGCTGCTTCTGCTAGTAGAACATCTCGTGCAATTTGAACGGATTCACAAATCGATGGAATTCCTGGTAAATCAAGCTCTTTATTACGCTTCCCTTCGTGCATAACACCGTCGTAAATTAATGAGTTATCCTCGCAGTGTGCAACAACTACCATATCGTGCTGTGCTGCATCCTTCATTTGCTCATACATAGTTGATGCAAGCTGGATACCAACACCATCATCTGAAAATGCGACAGCCCCATGTTCTTTTAATTCTGCAATGTCTGTGCGAACCTCACCTGAGATATCCTTTGTTAATGAACCGTATGGCAGTACTCGAATCACTGCACTTTCTTTAATAAGACCGTTAATCAACTGCATATTTTCTACTGAATCTGGCACTGGTTTTGTATTTGGCATCGCACAAATTGTTGTGAAGCCACCTTTTGCTGCTGATGCCGAACCTGTAGCAATTGTTTCTTTATGTTCAAAGCCTGGCTCGCGTAAATGTGTATGTACATCGACAAAGCCTGGTGCAACAACTAAACCATTTCCTTCGATTATTTCTGCGCCTGCTACTTCTACGTTTGGACCTATTGCCGTAATTTTACCATCTGCCATAGCGATATTTACTGTATGTAGCTCGCCTTGTTCATTTACCATTTGTACATGTTGAAGAACTTTTGTCATGTTACTCTCTCCCCTTTAAAATTGTTTCCATTATAGCCATTCGTGTATATACACCATTTCGAACCTGCTCGAAAATTCTAGAACGTTCGCATTCTACTAACTCTGAAGCAATTTCTACATCACGATTGACCGGTGCTGGATGCATGATAATTGCCTTGTCCTTCATTTGTTTCTCACGTTCAATTGTTAAACCGTACTCATTATGATAGCTCTCTTTTGAGAAGCTTTTATTAACCTTATGACGTTCATGCTGCACACGAAGTAACATAATCACATCGCTAATTTCGATTAAGTCATCCCAAGAATGATGTGCGTCGAAATTACCTGCCCACTCTTCCGGACAAAGGAAATGAACATTTGCCCCTAAGCGCTGTAACGCTAACGCATTCGATTTCGCTACACGACTATGGGATATATCTCCAGCGATTGTTACATTTAACCCTTCAAAAGAACCAAACTCTTTTTTGATTGTATAAAGATCTAATAGTGATTGAGACGGATGCTGACCAGTGCCGTCACCTCCATTAATAATGGATACATCGATGCCTTCAAGTAGTTCATTGTAATACGCATCTTCCTTTGCACGAATGACTACGGCATCCATACCAATCATTTCTAACGTCTTTACTGTATCGTATAATGTCTCACCTTTAGTGACGCTTGAAAAGCTACCATCAAACGGGATAACGATACAGCCAACTTTGCGCTCTGCCATTTCAAAGCTTGTTTTCGTGCGCGTACTTGGTTCAAAAAATAAATTTGCAACGTTGTATGGGCGAGATAACGATGATGTTTCACCATTTTCAAAAGCTTGCGCTCGATCTAAGATGTTGTTAATTTCTTCAGTTGTTAAATGTTCCATCGATAATAAGTTCTTCATCATGTAACCTCCATTAGATTGTGTTTCATGAACGTCTATGTATAAACGTTCTGCATTCAGTAAGCTGAATATAATAAAAGCCCCGTTGATGTCATCAACGAGGCATAAGGAGGCGCGACAAACTACAGCAGGATACATTCCTACTTTTAGACTGTCTACAACTTCCCTTTTTTTGCCTCTCTGGACAATTCATTAAAAGGTACTTCTATGAATTTTTATTTTGATTGTGCAGTACTGGTTTTTCTGCTTCTTTTTTTCCTGGTAGGATGGCATTTAAAAGAACACCGATAATCGCTGCTAATGCCATACCTTCGACACTAAGTGATTCTGAAACAACGAACTTCGCACCGCCGATACCAATGACTAGAATAACAGAGGCAATGACCAAGTTACGACTATTACCAAAGTCGATATGATTATCGACTAACATTCGTAATCCACTTGCCGCAATGATACCGAAGAGCAGGATAGAAACCCCACCAAGTACAGCTGTTGGAATTGTTGCAATAACTGCCATTGCTTGCCCGAAGAATGATAGTAAAATTGCCACGACCGCTGCTCCTGCGATAACGTATACACTGTAAACACGAGTGATAGCAAGAACGCCGATATTTTCACCGTAAGTTGTTTTCGGTGGACCACCGATTAATGCACTAATAAATGTTCCAATTCCATCCCCTAAAAGTGAACGGTGTAAGCCTGGTTCTTTAATGTAATCTCGATCAACAACTTTCCCTAACACTAACTGGTGACCAATATGCTCTGAAATCGTTACAATCACGATTGGTACCATTGTTAGGAGTATCTTTGTTGTGATTTCAAAATCGTAGTGAATGCCTGGGATTAAGAAGTCAGGTAGTGCAAAGAAGTCTGCTTTGGCAATTGGTGAATAATCAACAATACCGATAATCATTGAGTAAATATATCCTACAATTAAGCCAATTAAGATTGGCATTGTACTTAAAATGCCTTTAAAGGCAATCGTGAAAATAATGGCTGTAAATAATGTTACTAACGCTGCTGAGAAGTGTAAAAAGCTATATTTGCCATCTACATTCATCGCCATATTGACTGCTGTACCTGATAACCCAAGTCCAATGACCATAATGACAGGTCCAACCACAATCGGTGGCAAAATTTTCATGATCCATTTATAGCCGCTTTTCCAGATGATTAGGGATACAATACCATATGTTATTCCGACTGCCATAGCACCAATCATTGCATGACCTGGATTTACACTAGAGCCGTCTTTATTTAAACCACCTGCCGCTAGTAAAATCGGTGCGATAAAAGCAAATGATGATCCTAAATAAGCTGGAACTTGAAATTTCGTAATTAATAAGAAAAACAGTGTAGCAATCCCACTTGTTAAAAGGGCAATCGCTGGACTAAGACCAACCAACTGAGGAACTAAGATCGTTGAGCCAAACATTGCAAACATGTGCTGGAAACTTAATGTCACTAGTTGGACTGGGGTCGGTTTATCCTTAATATCTAATACTGCATTTGACATAGTGCTTCCCCACTTTTTTGTTAATCTTCTTTAAAAATGATGACGCAATCTTCTCCGTCTACTTCTTGTAAATTGACGACAATACGCTCAGCTCCAGATGTCGGAACATTTTTACCGACATAATCAGCTCTTATCGGTAGTTCCCTGTGACCTCTATCGATCAGGACCGCAAGTTGAATTTGTGCAGGTCGCCCTAAATCCATTATTGCATCTAGCGCTGCGCGGACTGTACGCCCTGTGTATAGTACATCATCGACTAAAATAATTTTTTGATTTACAACTACATCATCAATATCTACTTGCTCAACATGTGCTTGTTCATTATCATGCTTTGTTGTTAAATCATCTCGGTAGAGGGTGATGTCTAGCTCCCCTGTACGGATTGGTTTGCCTTCAATTTTTTCAATTCGTTCAGCTAGGCGTTTTGCAAGAAATGCACCTCGCGTTTTAATGCCCACTAAAATACATTCATCGATTCCTTTATTGCGTTCAATAATTTCATGTGCAATACGTGTTAACGCTCTTGCCATAGACGGTCCATCTAATAGCTCATTTTGTGCCATGTAAGTTTCCTCCTCTCTTCTATCTATTGTTGGCCATGTGTCCATAAAAAAACCTCTCGAGGCGAATAGCCTGAGAGGGTTGAATACGTGTTTAAATAGTATGTTGAAAAAATTTGCAGCACAAATTTTTTAGCAACACATTCACATGTACCTTCTCAGCCTCTCTGGACTGCCATTAAAGGTGAATATTTAGTTAAGTTGTTCATTCACTTTCGTTAGTATAGACCTTCTTTTCCTATACGTCAATGCCTATTTTTTAAATCAAGTAATAATTGTTCATAATCAGCAGGAATTGGCGCTTCAAACTGCAAATATTCACCTGATGTAGGATGATCAAAGCCTAATATACCCGCGTGTAATACTTGTCCACCAAAGTCTATTGTCTTTTTTGGTCCATATTTTGGGTCACCCACAAGTGGGAATCCAATATAATTCATATGGACACGAATTTGGTGAGTTCGGCCTGTTTCTAAACGACACTCTACTAGCGTATAATCACCAAAGCGTTCGATCACTTGGAAATGGGTTACTGCATGCTTACCTTTGTCGACAACTGCTTGTTTTTGACGATCTTTTTGATCTCGACCAATTGGTGCATCAATTGTACCCTTATCATGTGCAATATGCCCATGAACTAGTGCAGTATATTTACGAGTCACTGTTTTATTGACTAGCTGATTCACTAACGATTCATGCGCTGCATCATTTTTAGCAACCATTAATAACCCTGATGTATCTTTATCGATACGGTGAACTATTCCTGGTCGCATAACACCATTAATGCCTGATAAATCCTTACAATGATACATTAAGCCATTGACAAGTGTACCCGTCATATGCCCAGGTGCCGGATGGACAACCATGCCCTTTGGCTTATTCACAACAAGAACATCTTCATCTTCATAAACAATATCAAGATCTAAGTTTTCAGCAATAACATCTAATGGCTCTGCTTCGGGTACATCAATTTCTACAATATCCCCTACTTTTACCTTATACTTCGCCTTGACAGTCTCTCCATTTACTTTAATAATCCCCTCAGTAATCCAATTCCCGATCTGTGTTCGTGACCACTCTGATTGCACACCCGAAAGCGCCTTATCAATGCGCTCTCCCTGTTGTTGTTCTTCCATTGTATATGATACTTGCGTCATTGTTTCACCTGTTTCTTTCCTTTTTTCTCTTCAATGATTAAGCCAATCATTAATATCACTACAGCCATTGTTAAAGCAGAATCCGCAATATTAAAGATTGGGAAATCATAATTAATGACTGGAATTAAGACACTTACAAAATCGACCACTTCGCCTCTAAATATACGGTCAATAAAATTACCTACAGCTCCGCCTAATAAAAGCATCAAGCCTACTTGAAAAATAGGTTTACCCTTAGCTTCTTTATGATAAAAATATAGGATTGCACAAATAACGCCTATCGTGATAATGCTAAATAACCACATTTGGCCTTCTAGCATTCCCCATGCTGCTCCTCTATTTCGATGAGACAATATCCCAAACCACGGATCCCATACTGAAATTCGTTCACCAAACTCCATATTTTTCACAATTAGCCATTTTGTCCATTGATCTAAAATAACTACGAATACGGCCAATCCATAATATTTATACACAGACACTCCTCCGTTCGCTCAACATCTAACCTATTCTACCATAACAGCCCATCACAGAATAACTAATATAGCATGAAAATATGGATCAATACCATATTGTAGAGTTGATTTTTTGCTTCAATTTACCGGGGCTATCCACGATTTTGGCTGTTCTATCGACGACTTTAACGATTCTATCCACGACTTCAACTGCTGTATCCACGACTTTGACAATTCTATCCGTCACCTTGCCTCTTCTTTCCGTCGCTTTGGCTCTTCTATCCATCACTTCGGTTCTTCTTTCCGTCGCTTTGTCTTCTATCCGTCAATCTATCGGGGCTATCCACGACTTTGACGATTCTATCCACGACGTCAACTGCTCTATCCACGACTTTGACAATTCTATCCGTCACTTCGACTCTTCTTTCCGTCGCTTTGACCTTTCTATCCGTCTGCTTCGGCTCTTCTTTCCTTCGCTTTAGTCTTTCTTTCCGTCGCTTTGACTTCTTTCCGTCGCTTCGACCTTCCTATCCGTCACTTCGACTCTTCTATCCGTCGCTTTGGCTTCTATCCGTCAATCTACCAGGGCTATCCACGATTTTGGCTGTTCTATCCACGACTTTGACAATTCTATCCGTCGCTTTGAACTTTCAATCCGTCGCCTTGCCTCTTCTTTCCGTCGCTTTGGCTTCTATCCGTCGCCTTGGCTTTTCTTTCCGTCGCTTCGACTCTTCTTTCCATCGCTTTGTCTTCTATCCGTCGCTTTGGCCTTTCTATCCGTCATCTTGCCTCTTCTTTCCGTCGCTTTGACCTTTCTATCCTTCGCTTTGTCTTCTATCCGTCACCTTGGCTTTTCTTTTCGTCGCTTCGACTCTTCTTTCCGTCGCTTTGATCTTTCTATCCGTCGCTTTGACTTCTTTCCGTCGCCTTGGCTTTTCTATCCATCGCTTCGACTCTTCTTTCCGTCGCCCCGCTCTTTTTCCTGCCGTCAACTTCCCTTCAATTAAAAAAGCTATTGCCACTCACTTCATAAGGAATGGCAATAGCTTTTCATTTTTTATTCATTATTATACCGTTTTAGGCTGTTTCAGACTCTTTTGAATGTACACGCTTCATGAAATCATTGACATCAGCTGGTACTTTCCGATCTAATAATGAAACAATAACAACGGATAAGAAGCCTACAGGTACTGTGACGATGCCAGGGATTTTAAATTGTAAGAAGCTTGGTAATGTTCCTGGTAGAAAGATCATCCACATCGATACACCTAGACCAATGAGTAAACCTGCAATTGCTCCTTTTTCTGTCATTCCTCTCCACCAAATACCTAAAATAAATATTGGTGTAAATGTACTCGCCGCTACAGTAAAGGCAAGTGCCACTAAATGACCGATGGATGCATCTTTAACTAATAAGCCCAACGCTCCATATAAAATACCTAATAAAACAATGGCTACTTTCCCTGCAATCACTCGTTGTTTTTCTGTAATATCCTTTTTCATAACACTTGCATATAAATCATGGGCTAATGCACCTGAGCTTGTAATAAATAAGCCCGATAAATTTGAGAATATGGCTGCAAAAGCACCTGCTATGACAAGTCCAAGTAGCCATTTCCCTCCTAGTGCAAGTGCTGTTGTAGGAATAACCATATTGTTCCCACCAAGCACTAAATCACGCATGACTTCCTCACTTGCCGTACCCGAGATAAAAATAGAACGGCCTACAACACCTAAGTAAACAGCTAATAAGAAAAACGTACTAGCAATCCCAATCGCCATTAATGCTGATTTTCGAGCCGCCTTCGCACTTGGATTCGTATAAAATCTTAGTAAAATATGTGGCAAACCAATTGTCCCTAATGCTAAACCGATTGTCATACTGATAGTTTGCCAAAATGTTGGGAAATAAAAACCAGTTCCTGTCCAAGCAGCACCATCAAAATTAACATTATTTCCATCTAAAGCATATGGTGATGTTCCTGTAATAGGACCACTGAATGAATTAATAGCAGCTAAAATTTTATCGTAATGCAAACCACTATACATTGCTGCAATCAACATAACAACAAACGCTCCAAGTCGAATCCAAAGCTCTAAAGCTTGGTTGATTGTCGTTCCTTTCATACCGCCTATTCCTACATAGAAAACCATTACAACACACGTAAAGATAATCCCGAATTCATATGAAGTCCCGAAAAACATACTTAAAATTTGTGCCGCCCCTAATAATTGTGGCGCTGCATAAAAACCAGAGATCGCTAATACTACAGCTACTGCTACTAGCCGAGCTCGTCTACTATGAAAACGATAAGCTAAAAAATCGGCAACGGTAAATGCTCCAAAACGTCTTAACGGACCTGCCACAAAAATAGCTAGTAACGTCAATCCAATAGAGAAGCAAAATGCATAGTAAGCACCGTCATACCCTAATTGAAAAGTCAAACCAGCTATCCCAAGAAATGTTGCTGCACTTAAATAGTCTCCCCCAATTGCCGAACCATTTGTAAACCATCCAAAACTTCGTCCCCCAACAAAGAAATCGGATGCCGTTGCATTTCTTTTCGTTAAATACGTAATGTATACAATTGTCCCCATTAAAGCAATAGTCAATAACATCTTTGGTTCTAATAAAGCTTGCATCATTTTACATATCCCCCCTTAGCTAAAAACTACTTATTAAGTATTTCGTATTTCTTAAGGCGCTTTTCGTACAATGCTGTATGCACATAGGCAATAATAAAAGCCATTACCATCATCACTACTGTTGTCACAAACCATGTCACTGTCATACCACCTAAAATTTTTTTGAAAGCAAGCTCTGGGGCGAACCAGTTCATAACCGGAATGCTAAAAATTAAAATAAAATAAAATACCGTTAAACTAAAACCTGTAGTAAACTCATCTTTCATAATTTTGTTAGTAGTTGCATCTAGTGGTGGAAGATCCTTTACATCGATAGTTCCAGCTTCCACGTATTCATAATCATGACTCCCTACTTCTGCCATATTTCAACTCCCCCTTCCTGTATACGTAAATAATTGTCTGAAATTTCAAATTATTATTCACTACAATCATTCTATTCTATTTAATCTATAAAATAGTTACAAAATATTGCTGTATTAGTACAAAAAAATGCTATTTTAAGTTAAACTATTTTTATTATTTTCCATTTATCATAGAAAGGAGATGTTAGCATTTTAAATATTGTTTGGTACATTGAAAATTCAACTGAACAACAACAAATGGGCTACTGGATAGAAGAATACTTACCTAATACCTTTAATACCTGCGAAGAACCCCAAACAGAGATTTCCGCCATCATTGTCTATGAAATTAACCGTTTATTTGACTGGGTAAAGATAAACCGGTTAAAAAGAAATTATCCTAATAGTATAATTGTCCCTATTGTTGCAGAACACCTTACCTACTCAACTGGTATCGCCATTGAACTAAATTTAACTGCACTTCTTATAAAGCCTTTACAGAAAGCGAAATTTCTACGAATTGTTAAAAAGCTTTATACCTCCTATAAAGCAAAACAAGCAAGTACTCTTACAATGCTGGAGTTATCACAACAAATTTCGCAAGATCATACTTCGCCATTCCGAGAAGCTTTTTTAAAACGACTTATACGTGGAGAGGTTGAAAGCGAGCAGGAAATCATCCAGTCTTCCTCTTTTTTATCGAGGCATTGTATCCCAAATATCGTGTTTTTAATCCAGGGCTATATAGATGTGAATGAAGGTCGACCTTTCCCTCATGATGCAAGCAGTGTAATAACAAATGTGTTTCACCAAAACTTTACTAGTAAAGTACCTATTTCTTTTTTACATTTTGAACGTTATTTACTGTTGCTGATGCGCATTCCTAATGAATACACATCATTTAAGCATTGGTCTGAGGGGGTAACTTGTTTACTTGAGGTTATTGAAACGTTAAAAAAAGATTATTGCATCCACCTTTTTATGGGGGTTGGAGGCGTTTTTCAGGACGCTATGCAAGTCAAGGAATCCTATAGCCAAGCTCGAAAGGCACGGCGGAAACCTCCTGTTCATAATGTCCATATACGATTTTATGAGGATTTAACAAAGCAAGAACAGCTCCAGAAAGCTATCCAATATATCGAGGAGCACTATAATGAACAACTTACGATCCGTGACGTTGCCAAATATAGCAATTTTAGTGCTACTCATTTTAGCAGATTGTTTAAAAAAGAAATTGGTCGCAATTTTGTTGATTATGTAGCCTTTACACGCATCATCAAATCACTACCTTATTTGCGAAAATACGATTACACCATTGAAAAGATCTCCTTCATCTGCGGCTTCAACACACCTAATTATTTCAGCCTTACGTTTAAGAAATATGTCGGTATATCTCCAACTGACTACCGCAATACGCGGGAAATATTATTTAAATAGTGCCGTCAAATTTCTGATGAAATTGCTCCATTACAAAAAAGAATCTGCTAGACCTCTGATGAAAAGTAAACAACGCAAGCCCCCATCATCAAGGAGACTTGCGTTATTAATTACATAGAATGCAGATTCTTATTTTTATACCTGTTTGTCTATATTAAGCGTAATACTTTTCTACAACTTCTGCACAACGCGCACACACTGTTGCATGTGCTTCATTTGAACCGACTGTTTCAGAAATAGACCAGCAACGCTCACATTTTTCACCTGTTGCTTTTTCGACAACAATCGAAGCATGTTCTAGAACTAATGCGTCTGCAGGTGCAGCTTCAATTGAAGCCACTTCAAAGGCAGAAACAATTGAAAGCTGTGCAAAATCAATGCTTGCATCATTTAATAATGCTGCCACATCTTCTTTTGCATAAACTGTCACTTTTGCTTCAAGTGATTTACCGATTGTTTTTGCATTACGAGCTTCCTCTAATGCTTTTAAAATATCATCACGAACATCAATAATTTTCTCCCATTTTGCTCGTAGACTTTCGAAGTTTTCGTGTTCATCTACTTCTGGGAAGTCTGTTAATTGTACAGATACCTCTTCTACAACACCTTGAGCATGTAAGTAAGACCACATCTCGTCGCTTGTATGAGGGATAATAGGTGACATTACTTTTACTAATGTCATCAATGTGTCATAAATAACTGTTTGCATTGCACGGCGATCTTTATTGTCATGACCTTCGATGTACACAACATCTTTTGCAATATCTAAATAGAATGAAGATAGTTCTACTGCTACAAAGTTATTGACAGCATGGTAAACAGCTGCAAAATCATAGCGATCATATGCGGCACGTACAGTTTTTAAAACATCCTGCAAGCGCATATAAACGTACTGATCCATTTCACGAAGATCCTCGTAGGCTACACGATCTTTCGTTACATCGAAATCAGCTACATTTCCGTGTAAGAAACGGAATGTGTTACGGATTTTTCGATAAACCTCAGATACCTGCTTCAACATATCCATTGAGATACGAACGTCAGCTGTATAATCTACAGAAGCTACCCATAAACGAAGAATATCTGCTCCGTATTGGTCCATAACCTTTTTCGGGATAATGACATTCCCTAAAGATTTACTCATTTTACGCCCTTCACCATCTAGAACGAAACCATGCGTTAATAGTCCTTTATATGGTGCATAGCCATTAATAGCTACAGAAGTGATTAATGATGAGTTAAACCATCCACGGTGTTGGTCAGAACCCTCTAAATATAGATCAGCTGGATACTTCATACCACGTTCTACTAACACACCTTGGTGAGAAGAACCTGAGTCAAACCAAACGTCCATAATATCGTTTTCTTTTGTAAATTCACCGTTCGGGCTAGCAGGGTGTGTGAAGCCTTCAGGTAATAATTCTTTAGCTGTTTTTTGGAACCAAATATTTGATCCATGTTCACGGAATAAAGCTGAGATATGGGCAATTGTTTCTGGTGTAATAATTGGCTCACCATTTTCAGCATAGAAAATTGGAATTGGCACACCCCATGCACGCTGACGTGAAATTACCCAGTCTCCACGGTCACGAATCATATTATAAAGACGAGTTTCACCCCAAGCAGGTGTAAATGTTGTTGATTTTACAGCCGCTAGTAGCTCATCACGGAATGCATCTACTGACGCAAACCATTGTGGTGTTGCACGATAAATAACTGGTTTTTTCGTACGCCAGTCATGTGGATACGAGTGTGTAAAGAAGTTAAGCTTTTCTAAAGCGCCTACTTCTTTTAATTTTTCAGTGACCAATTTGTTTGCATCATTGTAGAATATACCTTCAAAACCAGGCGCTTCATCTGTATAACAGCCGCTATTATCAACAGGGCTAAGAATTGGTAGGCCATATTGTTTACTAATATAATAATCGTCTTCCCCGTGACCTGGTGCTGTATGCACACAGCCAGTACCCGCTTCGGCAGTTACGTGTTCTCCAATCATTACAAGAGATTCACGGTCATAGAATGGATGCTGTGCAACAACTCGGTCTAATGCTTCACCTTTAACTTCTTGAATAACTTCATACGCTTCCCATTCAAGTTCGTTAGCAACTGTTTCTAATAATTCTTTCGCGATGATGAATTTTTTATCGGCAACTGCCACAACGACATAGATAAATTCAGGGTTTACAGAAATCCCTAAGTTTGCTGGGATCGTCCAAGGTGTTGTTGTCCAAATGATCATTTTAGCGTCTGCTGGGACAACACCTTTAGCATCTTTTAGTGCAAAGCTTACATAAATAGAAGCCGATTTAACATCTTTATATTCAATCTCAGCTTCTGCAAGTGCAGATTCAGATGATGGAGACCAATAAACTGGTTTTAAACCTTTATAAATATAGCCTTTTTCTGCCATCTTTCCGAATACTTCAATTTGACGTGCTTCAAATTCAGGCTTTAATGTAATATATGGATTTTCCCAATCACCACGAACACCTAAACGGCGGAATTGTGTACGTTGGTTGTCAATTTGCTCGTAAGCATATTCTTCACATAATTTACGGAATTCGGCAACAGACATTTCTTTGCGCTTTACGCCTTTGTTCGTAAGTGCTTGCTCAATTGGTAAACCATGTGTATCCCAGCCTGGAATATAGTTTACATGGTAGCCCGTCATAGAGCGATGACGCGTAATCATATCTTTCAGCACTTTATTTAAAGCATGACCGATATGGATATCACCATTTGCATATGGAGGTCCATCGTGTAATACATACTCGGGGCGTCCTTCTGTACGCTCCATCTGTAATTTATTAATGTCCATTTCATTCCATTTTTCTTGCATCTTCGGTTCATTCGCCGGTAAGTTTCCACGCATTGGGAAATCTGTTTTAGGCATTAATAAAGTATCTTTGTACTCAACCATTTTTCAATTCCTCCTTTATGTTTACAAACAAAGAACAAATGCAGCACATGGGCGCTCATACACAATCGACAGTATCTCAAGGAATCGCCCAGCCGGAACGGAAATCAACTTATATACATGGCATTCGTTTTGTGAAATGTCATCGTTAAGTTCTAGTTATCGGCAAAATCAACAAGTTTTAACAACGGAAGTATACGTTCAAATATTGGAGAACATAAAAAAGCCTCTCAATCCCTCAAAGGGACGAGAAGCTTATACTCGCGGTACCACCCTAATTGTAGCACAAAATTGCACTACCACTTAAAGCACGTTAACGTTGTGCATCACGAAATAACTTACTACATTCAGTTATTTAGCTCAGAAGTGATGTTCATTGTTATTTGCTTGTTTGGGCTCGCACTATCCCCAAATCGCTTAACTACGCCTAACAAATACTGTCTTCGTCTCTGCCTGTTTGCATATCTGTTCAAATTAATTACTATTTCAATAGTATATGAAAATCAAACAATCACGTCAAGTTTCGATGTTTACACATATAGTGAATCAATCATGCCTCCGCATAATGAAATCAGCATTGTACTTGCACCAAACCTGACGCTACTTATTCGCTGAAAGAAATTACACTTGATCGGCTTCTTGTGCTTCTTCAACTGATGCTTGAATTTCAGTAAGGTCAATATCGTATTGTAGCAAATGATCCCAATCGTCTGCATTTAGTAAATCCAGTTGTGCCTCTACAAGCATTTTAAAACGATTACGGAATACCTTTGATTGCTTTTTCAGCTCATCAATTTCAATTGTTACTTTTCGAGCCTTTGTTAAAGCTTCATTGATAATACGGTCAGCATTTTTTTCTGCTTCCTTTACAATGAGTTTAGCCTCTTTTTGAGAATTTCTTCGTACTTCGTCAGCTGCCTCTTGTGCAACAACAATTGATTTTTGTAACGTTTCCTCTAATGAGTTAAAATGTCTCGCTTGTTCTAAGGACATTTCTAGTTGTTTGTCTACTTCCTTTTTTTCACGTAACAAAATTTCATAGTCTTTTATAATTTGATCTAAAAATTCGTTGACTTCATCTTCAGCATAACCTCTGAAAGATTTAGTAAACTCCTTATTATGTATATCAATAGGTGATAACGGCATACGATCCTTCTCTCCTTTACATGTACATTCGTAATTTTTATTATACAATCATTCCAAGAACTTAGCAGTAAAAATTAATGAAATATACTTGATTTTTAGCTTTTTTGGGTCAATCGACCGATTTGTAAACGAATTTTATCTTTTTTTGTACGGCCTTCAGTCAGTATGATTTTTATGCGACCGCTTCCGCGTACAGATAAAATATCGCCTTCTTGTAATTCAAAAGCGACTGCATCCCGTTCAGTCCAATTGACACGTACCTTTTTACCTGTAATGAATGCTTGCGCTTTCTGACGAGAAATTTTTAAAACCGTGGAAATAATAACATCTAAACGCATAGAAGTAACAGTATGAGACTCTTCTAGCCACTCTTCCTCGTTTTGTAGCAAAGGCTCCGTCTCTTTAATCGATTCTACATGTACTTTTACTTTGCCTATGCCTGTTAAATGTAAGCGTACATATTCCGCTACCTCATTCGCTACTACAAATTGTACTAAATGGTCATTTACACGAATATCACCGAATTTCCCACGATCCAACCCTAAAGATAATAAAGCTCCAAGGACATCTGGATGTCGTAATTGGACAAATTTCACAGGATATTGAATTGTAAATACTGTAAGCTGAAAGTCTTCCTCCACAGGCTCAAAATAGGTTGGATAAATAAGCACACGTTGTCTTTCTGCCTCATCAAAGAGCCCAGCACTAGCCGTTTTCAATGTGTCATTCTGTCCGATTATTGATGCAACAATAAAGCGCTGTCGAGGGTCTAAAAAATCAGTAAGCTTAGGAGCATATCGATCCTCTACCTCATGCTGCCAGCCCACAACCTGTTCGATAAAAGGCTGCTCGTCTTTTCTAAAATGCTGTATTAAATGCTCCATTTCATTCACCTCTATTATCTCTCTTTTACTAGTTCAATTTCATTGGTATTTTAAGGATTATTCAAAATAGGCTCGTAGGGTAGATTTCCATTCTGGCTGGGCGCTGATGAGCCGCTTCACTCGCTCCATATGCATTCATGCCAAAGTTGGATTTGCTTTACCTTTCCCTATTCACGCTAAATTTAGTATTCCCGATAAATAAAAAATCCCCACCGTTCGTGAGGATTTCTTTTAAAGCAACATCTCGTATATTTTTAAAATAACAATAAATAACCCTTTTTGAATATAATTAAGGAGAAATATTGCTACGATAGGTGAAATATCAATCATGCCGATTGGCGGAATAAATTTTCTGAAAATCCCGAGATAAGGTTCGCAAACTTTTGCTAACATTCGTCCAACTGATGAATTTTGGATAGCAGGTACCCAAGACATTAAAACATATGCGACTAACATTAGTGAGTAAACATAAAATGCTATTGACACATACTTCAAGATTAAATAAAAAGTCATATAAACTACAATCCTCGCTATTAATTATCGTCTAAAATAAAATTCGAAATTTCTCCAGACACTTCTACATTATCAGGTGTGCATAGGAAAATGTCTTTACCAATTCTTTGAATATCTCCGCCAAGTGCATAGACTGTACCACTCAAAAAATCAATAATTCTTACACCTTGCTCTCGATCAATACGTTGTAAATTGACGATCGTAGCGCGCTTATTTTTTAAGTGTTCTGCAATATCCTGTGCTTCGGCATATACTCTTGGCTCAACTAATACAACTTTTGCGCCTTTAGAATTCATTGCTGCCTGCAGGCTTACAATGTTGTTTGTAGGTGCTGTACTCTGTGGAAAAATTTCCTGAACTGGAGCCTTGCGCTCCTTTACAACTTTTTTTGGCTTCACAGATTGAATCTGTTGCTGTTGTTGTACGGGTTGTTGCTGTTGAATAGGAGCTTGCGTGATTTCTTCTTCTATTTCTTCCTCAAGATAAAAGAAATTTTTAATTTTATTTTTCATGCTCATCCAATTCCCCTCTTTCAATTCCAACAAGAGCCGTTCCAACTCGAACAAACGTAGCCCCTTCTTCGACCGCAATTTCAAAGTCATTAGACATGCCCATTGATAACTCGGTACAAGGTGCGTGTGCGAATCCTTGCTCGGCTATTTGCTGTTGACATTGTTTTAATTGCTTAAAAACAGAACGAATAATTGTATCCTCATCTGTATTTGGTGCCATTGTCATTAAACCAACAACTTGAATTTTTGTAAAATTCTTTAATGATTCAATAAATGGCAGAACTTCCTCAATCGATAAACCATGTTTGGAGTCTTCACCTGATACATTAACTTGTACAAAACATTTAACAGGTTTGTCTGCTCTTTTTTCAATTTCTTGTGCTAAACTTAAACGATCTAATGAATGTAAATAATCGATACTGTTAATAACTTGTTTTACCTTGCGTGTTTGTAAAGATCCGATATAATGCCAATGAACATCAGCTTGAATCGCCTCTACTTTACGATTTAAACCTTCAGGGCGGTTTTCCCCTAAATGCATAAGCCCTGCATCAATTGCTTCTTGTGTTCTTTCTACAGAAACTTCTTTTGTCACTGCAATAATTTGGATTTTTTCTGTTTCACGATTTGCTCGTTTTTTTGCTGTTTGTATAAGATCATTAATTTTCTTTAAATTTGTTAAGATTTTTGTCAATGTTTTTCCCAACTTTACAACAATAGTTTCTTTTATTGTAACAAGCAATGCTTGAATTATCAATGAATAGCCTGACCTATGTGAAAGTACATTTCACCTTACCAATGCTTTAAACTAATACATAAAAATTTCCCTCTTTAAGATAGTGCTTTTACTAAAATGACATCTTTTCCAACTACAAGTACATCCTTCATATACACTTTCCTAACAGATTCTTCTCCGCGAAAAAAGCCTAGATATTTACGAGGCTCCGCAATCATAAAAGCCGTTACATAGCCTGTTTCATTGGATACCTCTGCATCTACCACAAATCCTAAAAAGCGTCCATTACCTGCTTCAATCACTTCTTTTTGTTGTAACATTGAGAAACGCATTTTATCCCTCCTAAATCAATTACTCTCAACATCGTTTTATCTCAACAAACTATGTTCTCTCTTTATATTTATGTGTTTATGGTGGTTTAAATGAAAATGAAATGATCAAGTCAATGTTGTAAAACTGTCATAGTTAAATTTAATTTGGCTCTTTGGCAAAACGTGTGGTTGATTTCTCGTTCCTCTATCGCAAATCCTCGAGGAGTCGCCTAACCTCCACTCCACTCAACTTATCCGCATGACATACGTTTTAACAACAGGACATCCAATTTTTTAATTTGAGCGGGACCTTTTCAGGAGTTATCGCCCAACTTTTAATTTTTATCTACCAACTTTTACGTTTTATCTACCAACTTCTGAATTTTATCGACCAACTTTCACGTTTTATCACCTAACTTTTAATTTTTATCGACATCCACCTTCCGAAGAGCAAAAAGGATTCACACACAAAATTGTGCGTGAACCCCTTTACTTTATCAAATAGTGTTCATTCTAATTGCACAAATTGAAGTGGAAGGCTGCTTGACGCTCGCCCACAGGAAAGCAGTCATTTTGTTATAAATAAAATGCGCACCCCAGAATTCGGATGCGCATGTTTTTTACTTATAATCTTTCTGCATTGTTTCAATAGCGTTTTTTTCTAGACGTGAAATTTGCGCTTGAGAAATCCCCAACTCTTTCGCAATTTCTGTTTGTGTCTCACCGTAATAAAAACGCTTTGCAACAATCATTTGTTGACGTTCATCTAACTTTTGCAAACTTTCCTTTACTGACACGTAGGCAACCCATTGATCTTCCGATACATCATCATCACGTAATTGGTCCATCATATAAACAGCGTCACCGCCGTCTGAATAAATGGGCTCCTGTAAGGAAACTGGGTCTTGAATGGCATCTAAAGCAAATAAAACATCTTCCTTTTTCATGTCAATCATTTCAGCAATTTCTTCAATCGTTGGTTCTCGTAAATTATCGGTTATCCATTGCTCCTTTGCCTGCATCGCTTTATAGGCAATATCTCTTAGAGAACGAGAAACACGCAATGCATGATGATCACGCAGATGGCGACGAATTTCACCAATGATCATCGGTACAGCATATGTTGAAAATCGTACATTATGCTTTAAATCAAAATGATCAATGGCTTTCATGAGGCCAATACAGCCTACCTGAAATAAATCATCTGCCTGTTCACCCCTGTAGGCAAATCTACCGACAATACTAAGCACTAACCTTAAATTGCACATGACAAGCTCTTCCCTAATCTCAGTTTCTCCAGCTTGTAAACGAATGAATAGTTCCTTCATTTCCTCGTGCTTTAAAATTGGCAAAGTCGATGTATCTAAGCCGCAAAGATCTACTTTAGTTCGCATATTCGATTCCTCCGGATGTTATTCTCTGACTAAACCGTTACATCAGTTTGTCCGAGAGAAACGAGAATATGCACAAAAGCTACGACCAATTTTAGGCAGGTTAAATTTCCCTCTCTAAGATATTGGCTGATTTAGATTTTCACGTAAATCTTGAATAATTTTCTTCTCTAATCGGGAAATATATGATTGCGAAATGCCTAAATGGTCAGCAACTTCTTTTTGAGTCATTTCTATTTTTCCATTGAGACCAAAGCGACATTCCATAATATATCGTTCACGCGCACCTAGTAAATTGATGGCATGAAACATATGTTGACGCTCGATTTTCTTTTCTACATTGTCCAAAATAATATGCTCTTCCGTTCCTAAAATATCAGACAATAACAATTCATTTCCATCTGCATCGGAGTTTAATGGTTCATCTAATGAAACTTCACCCTTCATGCGACTTGTTTTACGTAAATGCATCAAAATTTCATTTTCAATACAACGTGATGCATATGTGGCAAGTTTAATATTTTTATCTGTATTGAACGTTTCAATCGCCTTTATTAAACCGATAGAGCCAATACTGATTAAATCCTCAATCGGCGTACCCGTATTATCAAAACGTCTAGCAATATAAACAACAAGACGCAAATTACGTTCAATGAGTGTATCTCTAGCTCGTAAATCACCATTCATAAAGGATGCAATGACTGTAACTTCTTCTTCTCGACTTAGTGGCACTGGCAATGAATCATTTCCCCCTATATAGTACGTTTCACGACTCCGAAACTTACTCCAAAATTTTTTCAAGCTAGCAAGTAGCCTAAGAAGCAATAGTTCTCCCCCTCTATGAGTTATTTGAAAGCGCTGAAAAATGTAAAATTGCTGCTGTGCTATGCGGAAAATTTTTAGCCTTTTTTGTTAAAACGATATATTCATTCGTTTTCACTTGTGAGTGCTCCCCTTTTATATGCCACTCATCAAAGCGGAAACCTAGTACAACCGATTGCTGTTGCACTGTATTGACATGAATAAATCGAATGTAACGCTGATAATCTTCTGAAAACATGGATACATTATACGGATCAGTTTCTTGCCATTCTAATAATGATTTGCAAAATGCTGCCGGTAAATGCGAACGCAATGCTGCATAAGAGACAAAGTGAACAGGTTTTCCTGATAGTGGCTCAATCGCTTGATTCCCCGTATCTACGAATGCAGAAAGCGGTATCTTTACATCAAAAATTTTTAGCGTTGTATCAAACACAAACTGGCCACTTAAACGCTCAAGCTTTACAAATCCCCATTGCTTATAAAAAACAAGAAGATTACCAACAGCTAGTAGTAGGCAAATAATTATAAAATGGATAACAGAAAGATTTTTTAAAGACGGTTGTAATGCTGTTAACAATCCTCCAATAACGATTGTTGCTGTTAAAGCAATCGGTCCTTGCTTTTGAAAGCTCCGAATCTTGAAGCGAAAAGCTAACCCGATTAAGAAGATAAAACTCAGTAGCGTCGTCAACAGCATTTGATCACCAATTACAGCTACAAAACTACTACAAATAGAACTCATTAATAATCTAGTGTTCTTTACTAAAACCCCTGTTACTTTTGCCGTAAACGTGAGTATCGCTAGATTGAAAAGTGTATTAATGAGCACCAGCCATTCTCCATACATAACAGCCGCCTCCTACTTACAAAGTTAGCATGTAACTCCCACAAATATTGTCAAACAATCGCATCATTTTATTAAAATGTTTTGACAAAATACATCCTTTCCTTACACATTTGAACATAATAAATTTTTAAGACGCTGAAAATAATCAAAGGAATTTTTATGAATGTTACAGCGCTTTAATGAAGATGCTTTCTGCTCCAGACTACTCGTTTTCCTGGGTGAGCGAGCATCGAACCGCTTCTTCCATTGTGTTGTTGCTGTCGCTTCATTAACACTTCACTTTCGCACAGAAAACATTTGTTGTTGAAGTTTCTTTTTATCACTTATCACTTTAAATTAGAGAGTGCCCTGCCCGAAGATACATTCTATGTAAAGTGGTTGATTGGAGTGGAGACTGGGCGACTCCTCGGGGATTAGCGATAGGGGAACGAAGGCTAAGAGCAGTTTTCAACAACATAAAAAGCTCGTATTTCACATAATGTAAAATACGAGCTTTTTAGAAGGTTAGATGTTGACTTATCCGCGATTTTTACGGTTACGTAAAAATGCTGGTACCTCAAGCATATCATCCTGTACATAATTTTGTTGATTTTGACGTGGTTGTTCTTGCTGTACATGCACATCTTGACGTTGCTCACGAATTGGAGCTTGTTGTTGCTGTGAAGCTTGTCTATTTGTATTTAACGTCGGACGTGAAGTATTACGCTGTTGCTGTAGAGCTTCCTCTGAGAAACCAGTCGCAATTACTGTCACAATAATTTCATCTTTTAGATTTTCGTTAATAACAGAACCGAAAATCATATTTACTTCTTCATCTGATGCTGATGCTACAATATCCGCAGCCTCTTGTACTTCAAACAAGCTAAGATTTGAGCCACCAGTAATATTCATAAGGACACCTTTAGCACCATCAATTGATGATTCAAGCAGTGGACTTGAAATAGCTTTTTTAGCTGCTTCGGCAGCGCGGTTTTCACCTGTAGCAATACCAATACCCATTAACGCTGAACCTTTATTAGACATAATTGTTTTTACGTCTGCAAAGTCTAAGTTAATAAGACCTGGCGTTGCAATTAAATCTGAAATACCTTGTACACCTTGTCGTAAAACATTATCTGCTTCACGGAATGCTTCTAGCATTGGCGTAGATTTATCGACAATTTGTAATAGCTTGTCGTTTGGAATAACGATTAAAGTATCAACAGACTCCTTCATGCCACCAATACCGCCGATAGCTTGTGTTTGTCGTTTGCGACCTTCAAACGTAAATGGACGCGTTACAACACCGACTGTAAGAGATCCTAAATCGCGAGCTATTTGTGCGATTACTGGTGCAGCACCAGTACCAGTTCCTCCACCCATTCCAGCTGTAACGAATACCATATCTGCACCACGTAGAACCTCTTCTAATTGTTCACGGCTCTCTTCTGCAGCTTTTTTCCCTACTTCCGGATTTGCACCTGCACCTAATCCACGTGTAAGTTTCGTACCAATTTGTAGCTTTATTTCTGCCTTCGATAAATTTAGTGCCTGTGCATCCGTATTAACTGCGATAAAGTCAACACCTTGAACACCATGTTCTATCATTCGATTGACAGCGTTGTTACCGCCGCCACCAACACCAATAACTTTTATTACTGCAAGTTGATCAACACTTGTATCAAATTCTAACATTTCTTTTTCCTCCCACGGTAACTCGACTCTGTATCATTCATTACGCATTCAAGATCAATTATGCCTCGGTATAATTGCGTCCGGAATCGGCTTTGTGCTTAGGCCTGCACGAGGGCCGACACGATGTCGGTCATTTCGGTAATGCCACAGGACGTGGCGTTTTTACCGATGCAGGTCAGTTAGCCGTTATCGCATGGATGCGATTGTTTTAGGCTAACATCCCCTAAGAACTCCTTTCCGATTCCGTGACATCCGCCGGAGGCATTAACTTCTTTCAGCAGGTTTTTGGACATCTGCTGAAAAGTAGCTCAAATCCGCATTCATTTCACCACCTAAAGAGGTGGTGAGTGCTGTACCTGTCGCTACGCTTTCGGTACAAAGGACATTTGCTGAAAGAAGTTAATCAAAAAATTTATCAAATAATTTTTTTGCTCTTCCGATTACGCTTCCTTTTGATTCTGAAGGTGCAGCATATTCTTGCTTTTTAGGTGTGGCTGCAGGAGATCCTACAACTGCATATTCAATAGGCTGCGTATTAGTACTTTTTCCATAAAAATCATCTTCTAAATAGGCGTAACGAATAAGTCCAACTGCCGTCGTAAATGAAGGCTCTCTAACGCCAATATAGTCGGGTGTATATATTCTAACACGAGTTTGCAGAATCTGGCGTGCCAGCTGAGCAATACCTTCAAGCTTTGCAACGCCGCCTGTCAAAACAACACCGCCCGGTAAATCTCTAACTCCTAGACGGGCTAACTCGTCGATGACTAACTCAAATAATTCTTCCAAACGAGCGCCAATTATTTCTGATATAAAGCGCTGGCTGTACTGATCTGTTGAATCTGTCCCTACAACCGGTACTTCGAAGAGTTCATCATCTGATGCATCATCATAATAGGCATGTCCAAATTGATGTTTAATCTGTTCTGCCTGTTCTGTTGGTGTTTTTAAGACGATTGAAATATCTTTCGTGATATGATCGCCACCAACTGGAATGACACCCGTATGTGTCAACAGTCCCTCTTCGAATACTGTGATAGTAGTTGAACCGCCTCCTAAATCAATGAAAGCGGTACCTTGGTTTTTTTCATCCTCGGTTAATGCAAAAAAACCTGCTGCTAATGGTTGTAAATAGATTTCCCGAATACTTAGACCTGCACGTTCTACACAACGTAGAACATTGTGTAAAAGTGTTTTGGAAGTTGTGATCATTGTGGCATCCATTTCTAAACGAATACCAATCATACCTCGTGGATCTTTGATTTCGTCTAGATTATCCACAATAAATTGTCTTGGAATAATATTTACTAATTCACGTTCAGGAGGTATTGACATGACTTGTGCAGATTCTACTACTCTATCTAAATCATCATCTGTAATTTCTCTATTTTCGCTATTTACAGCGACAACACCTTTAACTAGCTGTAACATCGTCTGGTTAGCAGGAACACCTAAAACGACTTCATTAATTTGATATCCTGTCATTCGCTCAGCTTGATCTATTGCTTTTCGAATCGATTGGACTGTTGCATCAATATCAACAATCGCACCTTTTCGAACTCCATTCGATTTTACATTTCCGACTCCAATTACATGTAATTGACCGTCGCTCATTTCACCTATTAATACCTTGATAGAGGATGACCCAATATCAAGAGAAATATATAAATCTTGCTGATTCAATTAGCTGCACCTCCTTGAAAAAATGCTCTTATTCTCATTCTATTGTAAATTCGGCCTAATGTCTAAGCAAATCGAGTATTTTGCTCAATTTTTCTCTCATTCTATGGAATTTTTGTTCCTTTTATGACGTTTCTCATCTATTCGAGTTAGTAAAATACGCCTAATTATTGCTATATTTTGGAACAAACGTACTCCAAAAGCGAAAATAGCAGCTAAATACAAATCAATCCCTAAATACACACCTAAAAAGGCTAATCCCGCTGCCAAAGCTATATTAAAAAAGAAGCCTGATACAAATACTTTATCGTCATAAACTTGCTGTAATTGAGCACGAATACCGCCAAATAAAGTATCTAAGGCTGCTAAAACAGCTATTGACAGATAATTTTCATATATAGAGGGTATTTGTATATTTGTTAACAAGCCTAGGGCAAGTCCAAATATCAAACCTAAAAATGGTAGCCACATATATTATTCTCCTTTTTCCACCTCTGTTAAATAATCATTTGTCAATGGCTGATCAAATGCTGGGAGTGTTAAATGCTCAGTTGGTTCTTCTATCATTAAATTGAAGTTGTCCAAATAAAAGGAATCAATAAATGTAGAAGCTTGTAACGAGTTGTACATTTTTTGAGCTTCCTTAAAAGAGCTTGTCCCAACATAAATTTCAAAGGGTGGTGAGGACAGTGGTACACTGTTCACTGTTGTTTTTCCATTTATGTCTCGAATAGCTGTCGTCTGAACAACACGATTTCCATCTATCGAGACACTCGCTGCATTGTTTTTAAACAGAGCATTTAGTAATTGAGTTAGTAAATCAGGGGATATTTCTTTAATCTCATAACCCATTTCAACTAATTCGGGTGCTGGTTCAACACGAAGTATAACTCCTGGACCTGTGATTTCCGTTAGCCCGGCCTGTAGCTTTAAACGATTCAACGTTTCATTTAATGCTGACTGTAAATTTGCTTTCTCAGATTGCTCATAGCGACCCACTACTTCATTAAGTGAACGAATTTCTGCTAATAATGCGGAATGCCTTTGCTTCTCTTCTGCTAATTCCTCTCTTATGGCCCAAATATCTCGTGTATCTCGCTCAGCTGGTTGCTTTATGGTATTGTATTGTACCGCTATCATCAAACCGATAATAAATAGCACGATCGTTATTCGGGTAAACATATTTTTTTTCAAAATAGCCCCTCCTAGACGTATCGTAACCCCTCACAGATTTACGCCTTAGATCTTGAATCATCATCTATAACCTACCTAAAGGCTATAATCAAATTTAATCTGTAAATATTGACTTTAACTTTCTACCTTTACTTTCGGCATGGAAAGCTTTTGATTTTCTTCTAAAGATACAACAATATTGTCGTTTAATAATTGATCCACAACGCCACCATTTAAGTTTAAGGAAGCTATTAATGTGGCTGAATCTCCCACAGCTTCTATGACGAATGGAGCTGGATGTTGCTTGCCATCTATAGTAATGACTGGCCCATTACAACGGATATAAGAATTCGCCAATACACGTTGCCCATTAATAGCAATTGCTTGCGCACCAGAAATTTTAAGCTCATTGAGCATTTTAAAAACATGGCTTTCATGCACGATATAATCATTTGGATTTGCGGATTTTGGATCGTAATCACCGTCTTGAAGGGTAATGCGTATCCCTTTTCCTTCCGAATTTAAATCGCCTAACAACAAGCGTAAATCCTCTGCTTCTTCAACAAGCTTTGTATAATCCTTTTTACTAGCGACAAACGATTTTTCATACTTGCGAATTTTTTCTTGCAAAGCATTCGCCTCATCAGTTAATTCTTTATTACGTTCTTGCTGTGCAATTAACTCCTCACGATAAGTTTCTTCTTGCTCGAAAAGCTCCTTATTCGCCGAACCTGCTTCTCGATTATCTTTTGCCAGGTTGTATGAATAACCGATGATAAATCCCATAACGACACAAACAATTAGCAACTGAAATTGTTTTCTTGAAAAGAAATTTTCTTTGCTATTCTTTTTCTTCATCTTTTTTCACTTCCTGGTTGGCCGCATCTTTATCTAAATCAATTTTTGCATGGTTATACTCATTATTGAAAGGACGATAATACGAGCCGACCTCTAAATCGATAACCCCTTTCTCCAAATTTGAAATTTGGGCCACAAGTGAAGGGTAAAGATTTAGCTTTTCTGCTAAAGTTTGAATAACAGCTCGAACTTCATAGCCATCGTTCATATAAAGCTGGATTGCATTAGGATTTGTTTCATTACTGTTAGTATTGACTTGAGAAATTAATGCTAGTACTTCTGGTTTTAATTGTGCTAATTGCTTTACAAGCTTTTTAATTGTCTTTTCGCCAGTTATGCCGATAAATACAGGTGCATCAATCGGAATATCATCTCCGGCTTGTTCAAAGCGCTTACCATTTTCAAGCAATGGATAATAAGTACCGTCACCAGCTATATACGCAACCTTTTTCCATTCTTTAATTTCTATTGTCACGCCTCGAAGCCAATTACGTTTAACATGTGCTTCTTTCACCCATTTATCCTTTAGTAATAATTTCTCTACGTCTTCTGCTTTAAATCCCCACATCGACTTCCCAGTTGCAAGAGAGCTTGCCTTCAAATAATATTGTTCTTCTGCTAATCGAGCACCGTTGACCGTTATGTTGTTGATTTTACTGTAAGGAGATTGAAAATAAAGGAGTACTGCTAACACGATAAAGAAAAGTAATATTAGCACTATAAATTTCCGGTTTGTACGCTTTTTTCGTCGCTTTTTTAGCGTAGGTATGCGATCTTCTATGTCGATTACTTTCTCCAAAAAAGTACTCCTCCTTTATATTTATTTCGCTAATTGATAAATAATACCTATTATTAGCCACATTGTTACTAAAGATGTTCCTCCATAGCTGATAAAAGGCAATGTGACGCCTGTTACAGGAACTAAGCCAATTACTACTGCTATATTTAGAAATGCTTGTACGGTCAGCATTGTTACGAGTCCAATGATCGCGTAATAGGATGTTCTCGTTTTAGCCCGCACGGCAAATTTATAGCCTGCATAAATCACCAGTACAAAAAGTGCTAAAATAACAAGTCCACCAAGCAATCCAACCTCTTCAAGAATGATTGCGTAAATAAAGTCATTTTGTGGTTCAGGTAAATATAAAAACTTTTGCCTACTTTGTCCAAATCCATGGCCGAAAATTCCAGCAGGTCCGATAGCCATTAGCGATTGTACAGCCTGAAACCCACTTCCTAAAGGATCGACCCACGGATCAATAAATGCCTCAATCCGCTTTAGTCTGTATGGCGCTGTGACAATCAAGCCCACTAACCCAGCAACCCCAGCAATCAAAAAAATTGCATACAGTTTTAAAGGATACCCTGCCACAAAAAACAATAAAAACACAGAAACAACGAGAATAAAAACTGAACCAAAATCAGGCTGTAGCATAATAAGTACAACAGGCAATATTAAAATCAATCCATGCCGCCAGTTAATAATTGACGTACCTGTTTTATGCTGCGCTAAAATATGGCTCATGTATACAATGACTGTAATTTTCGTTAGCTCTGCTGGCTGAATTGTTAAAGGGCCTACACCAATCCAGCTTTGAGAACCATTTCGCACAAGTCCAATTCCTGGTATAAGGACAAGGACTAGTAAAACTAACGAAAATATATAGGCCATTTTCCAAAAGGACTGCTCTTTCAAAATAGTTAATCGCGTAGTGATTAAAAAAACTACAATGGCTACGGCAAAGTATAGACTTTGCTTCATATAAAACGGCATCTTTCCACTATAATGAACGGCACTCCAATAGGTACCTGCAGAATAGACGAAAATAATGCCGATTATAGTGAGCATCAAAGTTGTGACGAGCAATAAATAGCTTTCTTTTCCTCTCAGTAATGCCATCCTTCCAAGTCAAGTATATTCTAAAATAGTTACAGGCTCATTACAGCTTCATTACAGCATCAATAAAAACATCGCCTCGTATTTCAAAGCTGTCATATTGATCCCAGCTTGCACATGCTGGAGATAATAGAATGACATCACCTTCTGCTGACATCGGCGCCGCATAATGTACTGCATCCTCAACATTTTGAGCAATGACAGTTTGTTGTACACCGCACGACTTCGCAAATTCAACAAAGCGTAGTCCTGTTTCTCCAAAGGCAACAACACCTTTTACATGTCCCATACTCGGACGTAATTCTTCAAACGAATGTCCTCGATCTAAACCACCTGCAAGTAAAATAACAGGTGCTTGGAATGCATCTAACGCACTTTTTGTAGCTAAGCAGTTTGTTGCTTTTGAGTCATTGTAAATCTTGCGTCCGTTCCATTCACGCACGAACTGAGTACGGTGGCGAACTCCTCCAAACTTCGCTAAAACTTCTTCCATTTTAGCTTTGTCACAGCCAACTAAAATACAAGCTGCGACAGCTGCTAAAATATTTTCTAAGTTATGCTTACCAGGCAAAGCGATATTTGCTCGATTTAGATACGGCTCACCTTGCCAATAAATTGTTGTGTCATCAGCACTAATTCCTTCATCCGTACGTCCGTTAGAACTAAATGGTACCTTTTTAGCTTTTGATTTCGTTGCATAGTCAACAACTATCGGCTGATCAGCATTGTAGATAAAATAATCGCTTTCATCTTGATTACGTGTAACACCAAATTTTGCCTCAGCATAGTTGTCAAACGTCCCATGATAATCAAGATGCGCATCAAAAAGATTTGTTAATATAGCAATTTTCGGTTTGAATGATTCTGTACCCATTAATTGAAAAGATGATAATTCGGTAACAATTACATTATCCTTTTGTGCTTCCCTTGCAACACCGCATGCAACAGTTCCTATATTCCCTGCAATTAAAGGTTCCAAACTACCGTTATTAAGCATGTCGAAAATTAATGTTGTCGTAGTTGTTTTACCGTTTGACCCCGTAATACCGATAAACGGCGCTTCACTAATTAAATAAGCAAGTTCAATTTCTGTCCAAACGGGGATTCCACGGCTTATTGCATCCGCTACTATTTTATTGCTATAAGGAATCCCTGGATTTTTCACTACTAATTCAAAGCCCTCATCGAGTAAATCCTCTGGGTGACGTCCACAAATAACCGTAATTCCTTTTTGCAATAAACCTTGCGCATCAGGGCTTTCATCAAATGGTTTTGAATCATTCACAGTCACAAAGGCACCAAGCTCATGTAAAATCTCAGCTGCAGCCACACCACTTTTAGCTAAACCTAAAACAAGGACTTTTTTATGTTGTAAATCTGAAAAGTTTCTCATAAGAACGCCTCCGATAAAACTGCAATCAATGCTACTGCTAAAGCAGTTGACCAAAAGACAAGTACTACCTTCCATTCTGACCAACCAGATAATTCAAAATGATGATGAATAGGACTCATTTTAAAAATACGTTTTTTACGAAGTTTGAAGCTACCTACCTGTAAAATAACGGATAATGTTTCAATAACAAACACCAATCCAATTAATAACAATAAGAATTCTGCTTTTTCTAAAACAGAGACCATGGCTAAAGCTCCACCTAATGCAAGTGAACCCGTATCTCCCATAAATATTTTTGCAGGATTCGCATTAAAAAGTAAAAACCCTAATAATGCACCTGTTACCGCAAATGTAAATAAGGCGATATCCGCTTGATCTTGGAACAGAGCAATAACACCAAATGCCGCAAAGGCAATAGATGCAGTACCTGCCACAAGCCCATCTAATCCGTCTGTTAAATTCACTGCATTCGAGAAGCCCACTAACCAGAAAATTAAAAAGGCTACATAGAAAATGCCAAGATCAATCGTCCAATCTGTAAATGGTATTGCAAGTGTTGTGTCAAACGATCCTACATGTAATAAGAAATAGGCCAAGACCGCAATGACAATTTGACCGATCAGTTTCTGAAGCGATGTTAATCCTAAATTACGTTTAAAAACAACTTTTAAGCTATCGTCCAATAAGCCGATTAACCCAAACCCTACTAATACGATTAACAGTACGACGGTTTGTGTTGTAAATAAATCTAAAAAGCTACCTACACCAACAGTAGTGAGGATAATGGCAAGTAAGAAAATAATGCCCCCCATTGTTGGTGTACCAGCTTTTTTCATATGGGATTGTGGTCCCTCTTCACGAATACTTTGACCGAACTTTAATCGGCGAAGAAGTGGAATACTAATTGGTGCCAGGATAACTGTTACTATAAAAGCAAGAGCTAAAATGGTAAGCGTTGTTGCGAGTTTCATTGAAAAATCTCCTTTAAATCTTGTTTCACTTTCTTCTTAAAGAAAAAAGCACAAACTTTCATGTATTTATTACTACCCTTCATAATAATAGTGGTTCTTTCCCATTTTTTAAAGGTAAAGTTATATTAGTTTTCTAAATAAAGATGAATGGTGCCATCTTGCTTGATAACACTATCCACTTCAGGCAGTTGATTGCCAATTTTAGTTCCTTCTCCATGCCATTCAATCCGGAATGGATATTGTTGCTTGGCAATATCGTCCTTCGTTTGACCAATAAAATTAGGAACCTTCACAGTGATTGGGTCACCCCAACGATAATCCTTTTCAAGCTGTTCCTTCGATTTTTCAATGCCAACAAAAGGTGCAATATCTTCAATAATTTGACCAACGATTGGAGCTGCTACCACACCGCCAAATTGGGTTGCCTTTTTCGGGTTATCTACTGCTACATAGACGACGACTTGCGGATTATCCGCTGGTGCAAAGCCGATAAACGATACGATATATTCGCCGTCTTTATAACGACCATTCTCTACCTTTTGTGCTGTACCTGTTTTACCGCCGATTCGTAATCCATCTCGGTAAGCTTGACGTCCTGAGCCCTTTGCAACAACAGATTCTAATGCACCCCGGACCTTTGCAGACGTTTCCTCGCGAATAACCTGCTTTTTAACTTCCGGTTTAGTCTCTTCTATAACTTCTCCAGTATTAGGATTAATAATTTGCTTCACAACATATGGCGTATAAAGCTTGCCCCCATTTACTGCAGCGGCTACTGCTTGCACTTGTTGAATTGGTGTAACAGCAACACCTTGGCCAAATGAAGTTGTGGCCTGCTCAACAGGTCCAAAAGCATCCTTGGAAAATAAAATCCCTGAAGCTTCTCCAGCGATATTAGACCCAGTTTTTTTACCAAAGCCAAAATCTTTAACATATTGTAGTAGTTTTTCATTGCCGATTCTCTGACCTAATTCTATGAAACCTGGGTTACAAGAATTTTCTACAACTTCAAGGAAGGTTTCAGAGCCATGACCCTCACGTTTCCAACAACGCAATCTTGCTCCAGCAACCATTGAATAGCCTGGATCATAAAAAGTATCCTTCTCTAAATCCACAACATTTTCTTCTAAAGCAGCACTAAGCGTTATAATTTTGAACGTTGATCCGGGCTCGTATGTCATCCAAACTGGTAAATTCCGATTGTAGATAGCGGGTTCTACCGTTTGATATTCCGCTGGGTTGAAGGTTGGATAGGAAGCTAATGCTAAGATCTCACCATTGTTTGGATTCATAGCAATCGCCATTGCTTGATCAGCATCATAACGCTCCATCGCCTGTGACAATTCACGCTCAACGACCTGTTGAACATCAACATCTATCGTTAGCTCGACCGTAGCACCATCTTCCCCAGCCTTCCAAGCACTTTTTACGTTCGGTAAATTATTCCCTTTCGCATCTGTAAAGATCCGTATTGCAGAAGAATTAGCCTGTAACAATTTATCGTATTCATATTCAATCCCTGCTAAACCTTGTGCATCATAGCCTGTGAAACCTAAAAAACGAGATAATAGGGTACCGTATGGGTAATCCCTTGAATAATCGACACCACTATATAATCCCTCAATCTGCATACCTTGTAACTCTACGGCTTTTTCATAGGGAATATTTTTCCCTTCAGGTGCCAGCTTTACTAAGTATTCTTTTTTCTTCATTTTTTCCAAAAGCTTTTGTTCATCTACACCCAAAACTTTTGCAATTTTTGCCGCAGCCCCTTCAATATCCTTACTTTGAGAAGGCATAAAATATAAAGTTGGCGCGAGCTTATTTGTGACGATATTTTTCCCTTTACGGTCAGTAATATGTCCTCGCTCATTGGCAAATGGAATTTCTCGGTCCCAATTCTCTTCGGCTTTCTGTGTCAGTTCTTTTTGATCTAAAACTTGCAAGAAGAAAAGCCTAATAACAATCGCAACAGCTACAAACATAAACAATACGTATAAAATACGTAAGCGCTTTTTGGAATGGATAGAAATCCACTTCATTCGACATCACACCTTGTTTTTTACAACGTATGAAATAAAGTGGGCTTCTATTCAGATTTATTCAGTTGGTTCACCCTCGGATGGGGTCTCTACATCTTGCTTAAAGCTTTCCGCTGGCGTTTTCAGCTTCACCACAATCGGTGAACGATCTGTAATTACGGTACCTGCCGAGACGCTCTGATTCGCAACAAAGCCTTCTCCAACAACTTCAATTTCTAAATTTGCCATTGTCTTAAAGGCAAGTACATTACGCAACGACCAATTGGTGAAGTCTGGTAATGTCACATCACCCTCTGTCTTTAAAAACACCAAGTTACCTTTAACAAGTTTTTGAGGACCTTTTGGATATTGGTCAATAATTTTACCGCCACTACCAACAATAATTGGCTTTAGCCCATCGTTCGATAGCTCTACTTGTATAGCTTCAGCACTTTTACCTGTATAATCTTGGATTGTTGTATCGTCAACATGCTTTACATCTTCTGGATTAACATTTAAATATTTTAAACTATTTAACATAACTGGTTTAAATACTTTTGAAACTGGTACAGCGCCGGTTTTTGTCTTTGGTCTTTTTACCGAGACATACATAATGAGCTGCGGATTATCTACTGGAGCCATTCCTAGGAATGAATAAAGATACTCGTTTGCAAAATAATCACCATTTCCTAGTGGAATTTGAGCAGTACCTGTTTTCCCTGCAACTACATATTCATCAAGGGCAAAGTCCACCGCTGTTCCTAACTCAGCTGTTAACGTAGATGCAAGAATTTCTTTTACTTGTTTCGCCGTGTCAGCTGAAACTGGTTTTCCCTTAACAATCGGCTCATGCTTTTTAATCGTTTTTCCTGTTGAAGGATCAACGATACGATCTATCACATACGGTTGCATCATTTTCCCGTCATTCGCAATCGCTGTCATTGCTTGAATTAACTGAATAGGCGTTACCGTAGAACCTTGGCCGAACGCTGTCGTCACTCTTTCAATTGGATATTTCGATAAAAGTTTTCCCGATGCTTCATTCGGTAAATCAATACCTGTTTTCTTCCCAAACCCAAATCGATCTAGATAATCAAAAAAGACATCCTCACCAATAAGCTTTAATAAGTGTGCCATTGCAGTATTAGATGAACGTTGGATGCCTTGTAAATAAGTAATCGTACCCCAACCAACTTTATTGTAATCTTTAATCGTACGATCAAGGACTCTATATTGGCCTGACATATACTTTTTATTTGGATCCCACGCCCCGGTATCAATAGCCGAAGCGAGCGTGAACGTTTTCATCGTCGAACCTGGTTCAATGGTCTCTTCAATTGCCTCATTTAGCCATTTCATATTATTCCCTTCACGTGTATCAGGATTAAACGTAGGTCGCTGTGACATTGCTAGAATTTTACCAGTTTTCGGATCTGCCACAATAGCTGTCATCGCTTCAGGGTTATATTCCTTCTCAACCGACGTCATGGCTTCCTCTAAAAAGCTTTGAATTGTTTTATCAAGCGTTAAATAAATGTCATCGCCATTTTTGGCGGGTGTCACCATTTTTTCGCTATTTGGTAATAAATAATGGAACGCATCTGTTTCATATTCAACCTTACCATCTTTTCCTGTAAGCTCTTTGTTATAAGTAAGCTCAAGACCCATCTTCCCTTTTGTCGTGAACGTACGATCCTTATTTTCCTCTTTTATTGCAAAGCCAATTAAGTGCGAGGCAAATATTCCATTTGGATAATAACGTTTTAAATCGTTTACAAATAAAATCCCTGGTAATTTCTCCGCTTTAATTTTACTCATAATCTCATGACTTATTCCTCGGCCCGCACTTCCAAATTCAACTTGATAAGGCTTTTCCCCTTTATTATTTACCCTAGTAAGCTGTTTATAGATTTTTTCTTCGTCCATAGCAGGAATATATTCATGTAATATTTTCGCAGTTTTTTTTGGATCTACTACATGTCGAGGGTTTTTGTCATCCGTCGTAGCCTTTTCACTGACGATTGCGATTAGTCGATAACTAAGTGTATCCTCCGCGATGACTTGTCCATTTGTATCATAAATTTTCCCGCGATTTGCTGCTATTACACTTTCTTTGCTATACTTCGCAGCTGCTCTTGCCGCAAGCTCTTGTCCTTCCACTTCACCTGTCGCCTGTAACATAAACATTCTTGAGAACAATAGAAAAAAGAGCCCTCCATAAAAAATTAATAATAGAAAGGCTCCCCACTGGAATCGAAATCTCTTTTTTTTCATTCTCCCGGCACTACCTTTACATTTTTCTCATTTTGAGTTAAACCGAGTTCTTTAGCTTTTTTCCAAATGTTTTCGTATGTAGAAAGTTCACTCACACGAACTGTCAAGTCAACATTCTTTTTTGTAATCTCTTCTGCTTCAGCTTCGATTTTTTGAATGTCCATGCTAGTCGTTTGAATTGCTGCTTGCTTATTCAAAACTAGTACCGATAATACAGCAATAATGCTAACTAAAACAATTAGCATTGTTTTTTCAAACTTCTGGTTCGTTTTTTTACGACGTATGATAGTGGGTTGTGGACTAGGGGGTGTTATCGGTTGTTGCACTTGTTGTTGCTGCTGCCTTACACGAACTGCTGCCATTTACTCACGCCCTTTGTCGTTAATTTTCTCAACCACTCTAAGCTTTGCTGAACGAGCACGATTGTTTACAGCTAATTCTTCCTCAGAAGGAACAATTGGCTTTCTCGTAATAAGCTTTAAAGTTGGCTTCATGTCATCAGGAATCACTGGTAAATTTGGTGGTAATTCCGGTAATGATGACGCTTCCTTAAAAATAGTCTTGCATAGGCGGTCCTCCAATGAATGGAACGTAATGACACTAACGCGTCCACCTACGTTAATCATATCAATCGCATCGACTAATGAATCCTCTGCCGCGCCTAGCTCATCATTAACAGCAATTCGTATTGCTTGGAATATGCGCTTCGCTGGATGTCCACCTTTACGGCGGGCCGCTGCTGGAATACCCTCTTTAATAAGTTCTACAAGTTGGCTGGTTGTTTCGATAGGTGCCACCTTACGTGCCTCTTCGATTTTACGAGCAACTTGCTTTGAAAACTTCTCTTCTCCATAACGGAAAAATATACGTACTAAATCTTCATACGCCCATTCATTCACAACATGGAATGCTGTAAGTGTCGCTGTTTGATCCATGCGCATATCTAGAGGTGCATCATGGTGATAACTAAAACCTCGCTCTGGTGTATCTAGTTGTGGTGAAGATACGCCTAAATCATATAAAACACCATCTACTTGCTCAATACCGAGCGCTAATAGCTCTTCTTTTAAATAACGGAAATTCGAATGAACAAATGTCACACGCTCAATATATGGCGCCAATCGAATTTTTGCGTTCTTAATAGCTGTCATATCTTGATCAAAGCAAATTAAACGCCCTTTTTCAGATAATTGTTGTACTAAATATTCACTGTGTCCTGCGCCACCTAACGTACAGTCCACATACACACCATCAGGATCGATGTTCAACCCATCAACTGTTTCTTTTAATAGCACGGTTGTATGATCGAACATACCACTTGCTCCCTTCAGGCCTTAACTTCATACAATTGACACTTAAGTGTCTAAAAAAAGTTAAAAATCAAAGCCAATCATATTTTCTGCAATTTCATTAAAGGATTGTTCCGACTCACTAAAGTAAGCTTCCCAAGCATCTTTCGCCCATATTTCAATTCGATTCGAAACTCCTAAGACGATACACTCTTTCAATAGATGTGCATGCTGCATAAGAGTCGAAGGAATATTTATGCGCCCCTGCTTGTCTATCTCTACTTCCGTTGCGCCAGAAAAGAAAAACCTTGCAAAAGCACGTGTATCCTTTTTGGTCATCGGTAAGTCCTTTAATTTTTCTTCGAGTTTTCGCCATTCATTCATAGGATAGCCAAATAAACAATTATCAAGTCCGCGTGTTACAACAAATGTTTCGCCTAAAGCTTCACGAAATTTTGCGGGCACGATTAATCGTCCTTTTGCATCAACAGAGTGTTGATATTCTCCCATGAACATGCTATTCACCCCACTTTATTAAATAATGTACCACATCCCCCCACTTTCCTCCACTTTTTTTAAAAAAAACTTGACATTTTACTAATTAATGCGTGAATAGACCTTTAAAAAGTTATTACACCTATGCTAAATGACATAAAAAAGAGCTACCCTTAGTAGGATAGCCCTCTATTTACTACTTAAATCGACATTATTCACCAACTATAAATAAATGAAGTAATGGTGATTACCAACGCTATAATTTTGTTTTAGCAGTTCAGTAATGAGCATTGGTCCAAACTCATTAAAATATTGATATGGATTATAAGTTCTTTCCTGGAATCCTTCATTTGGATACAACTCATTTTGTAGTGTCATAAATTTGCGGATCGTCGTTTCATGCTTTTGAAGAACCGTTTGTTCTACCTTTTGTTGTAAATAATCAAATTGCTTAAGATGATTCTCTTTATTTTTCACAAGAATTTTATCTAGTAATAGATGTTGCTCTTCTAAATAAAGCTGAAGGGCATCATACTTTTCCAACAACTCTTGCTGCATCATCTGAATTTGACGCTTCACTTCAGCATCCTGTATTTCAGCAATAAACTGTTCTTTCAGCTGTAACGCTTTCCCATCCCAAACATCTACAACATTTAAACGATATTCACGTAAAAGTTGTTCTACGTGACGCGTGATAATCGTGATATGAAGACGAGGAGCAAAAATCGGCATTTGTAAGCCTAACACCGCGAATGCATCCTTTAATGTCGCCCAGTACGCAAGCTCTCCCGGTCCACCAACAAATGCTAGTACAGGCAATGTCATTTCCTGCATTAGCGGTCGCGTCACAACGTTATTACTTAACTGCTCCGGATGCTTTTCAGCAATTTTTAAAACTTCTTCACGGGATAGTTTAATATTTGCAGCTAGATTGACAAATTGCTGATTTTTTCTTTCTAAAAGATGGCGCTCCCCATCTTCTACATAGAATAAATTCGCCGCTTCTTTTGTTGCTAAAATAGGATTGCCATAGCCCGCACGTTCTAGCTCTGCTTCTTTTTCTGTTACCACTCTAGCAATTTCTTCATTTTTATGAATGATACGTGTAAAATGCTCACGCTCATATTGACGGAATTTAAAGTCCGCTGCATCAATCATTAATAAACCTTCATCTTTAAACAATTGGTTCATAAGTTGCGCAAAGAAGTCCGTAAATGTTTCACACTTATTAAGTGTTTCCATTAGTTGTTTAATAAGTATTTCAGTGAATTCTGTTTCGCCCATATCTTTCGCAATCGTATTTATTAATTGCGTCATTGTTTCTTTGTTTATACTTGTTTTAGAAGCCATCGTTTTACGTCTTGAACGTTCGCCGTAAACACGTTTTTTAATATCTTCACCACGTACTGTATACGTATGGTTAATTTCCTCTAGATCATGATCTTCACCAGCTATCCAAAAGACAGGAACAACCGGTCGCTGAAGTTTTACACTTTGCTCTTTCGCTAACGCAATGACCGAAATTGCCTTATGCACCGAGTAAAGAGGGCCTGTTAAGATACCCGCTTGTTGCCCACCGACAACTGCAACAGCTCCTTGCTCCAATTGCTGCAAATGTTCATTCGCTTTCTTTGATAAACCGAGCGGCTCCATAAATTGACGTATAATGGCTGTTAATTCTTTTTGATCATATGCATGTTGATCTAAATATTGCGCTCGTTTTTCAAAAGATTTATCGTTAAATTCGTATTCAAAAAACTCATGGATGGCAGTATTTGGCGACCAATAATCCGCTAGCAAACGATTTTTTATGGGTACTTGGATTGACTCCAGTTTCATTTAACACAAACTCCTCTACCTAAATCATCTTCTTACTCTTCATAAGCAAACCTAAATAAAATAATTCCTTTAACCATTAGAACGTTTATTCAACATGCACATCCCTAGATTCGTAAAAACGTAATACGTTGTCGTACATTGGAATTATATTTAACTTTTTGCATATAGAGCGATTACTTAAAAACAATATTTAATGCTATTATTTTAACGCTTATGGCTTCAACATGAAAAGAAAATGCTTAGACGGCCTGTAGATAGTCTATAACAGATCGAATAATACCCACTATACAGATACCAATATACGCCGTACTTAGTACTAAAAATTGAAACCGCCAAATTTTCCTAAGTAACGATCTCACTTCAATTTCTTTTTTCGTTCGCCAATCAATATATGTAAAAATCATTGCCATCATTATCGCCAATGTTACCAATATCACACTAACATTGACCTTCCACAGTACACCAATTGCTAGTGGCACCGAGAAAAACAAACACAATGTTGTCACGTCCGATGCCATTCCAAAAGCATGAGTGCCTCGAATTTTAATCTTTCGACCAATTAAATAGACCATCGCAAAAAGGAGAATTGGACAAAAAATGATGCTACTTATAATTATATGTAAAAATTCTTTCAACGTCTTCCACCGCTCTCCTCTATCGCAAGTACTTGGTGATATAAAGTGCGTAAAGTAGGCAAATCACGACCTCTTGCTAGAGCTTTTTCTAGCACTACCCCTACAATCGTGTCAATTTCACTTTTCCTTCCTTGCATCCGATCCGCTAGCATGGATGAGGTATTACTTGCTGTTTTTTCACATAACTCTATCACCTTGAAAAAAGGTATGATTTGTTCTATGCCTTCAAAAGCAACCGTTAATTCTTGATAGATCGTTTGCATTAATAAAAACGCATGCTTATTCGTTACTAACTCGCCATTCTTCACTTGCAATATAGCCGTTAACGGGTTAATTAAGCAGTTGAATACAGCTTTCTCAAATAACATTTGTTCAGCATTAACAACCAATTTAACTGGAAACAAGGGATTTTTCAATTGTAAGAAATCGTTAAACGCAACAGTATCCCCTCGCTCTATCGCAATTTTACAAACACCTACACCTCTATGTTGCACGGTTGACTGATCTATCATTTGAGCACCAAATGACACAGAGCAAAAGGCAATATTTTTTTGTGGCAAACGCAATGCTTCGTCAAAATGCGCTAAACCATTTTGCATAAACAACAACGACATTGTACTTGGTAAAGCAGACAATTGTCCGTAAAGCTCTTGTAATTGACCGTACTTCACAGCAACTACCATTAAATCTTGCTGTGGTAGCTCCGTTAATTTCGTAGTGGATGTAACTTGTTGTAAAGTTTTCGTTCCATCAACATTCACTCGCGTTAAATGCTTCGCATTCAGTTCATCTACCTGCTCCTGCCTTCTCGCAACCAACGTTACAGACACTCCAGACTCCGCTAAAAAACTTGCCGTTAACTGACCAACAGCCCCTGCACCAATAATTGCTACATTCACAATACATTACACCTCCCACATTTACAACGGACAAACAACATAAGAGAACGCCCTCCTAAACGGTACTATCGCAAGGACACCATAGCCCATTATCCGACTCTCTTTCTACAGAAGGAGGTGCCTTAGAATAATCTCTAAGGCACCTCCTATGCAGGTTCTTTTATTATACAGGATTGACTAAATGTTTACGATAATATAAAAAAATTGAAACTTAAATCAGTGGCTTTTCGCAATGATGTTTATCAATCTTCACCAATCGGAAACTGCGCATCATTATGTTTTAGTTCAAATTTATATTTTTTCTAAGTATTACTCTACAGCACTTTTAACTTTCGTCAGCTTCCTTTTTTAATCTTTCATTAAAGAATACCCTTGTTGCAACCACTTCACTAGTTTATCATGCTCATTTTGTAATTCGCGGTGCCTTACTTCAAGACTTTGATAGGCTTCTGTTAATTCATCAAAGCTTGTTAACGCCAATTTCAAATGGCTTCGCATAGATTGTTGCGGCTGATTCCGTACTGCTAGTAGTGACTGACTATATTGACTACGTAAAGTTTTATTCCAACGGAAACCACATGCTTGTTTTGTTCGACCTAGTTCAGTAGCAGCCAACTCAAAAGCTTCTAGCTGTGTTTTGCCATTTTGTACATTATGCAACACAATTTCTGCTAATCTTTCATCGTCTTCCTTTGTCCATTGATCTTTTCTTTTTTTCAATTCCATAATCTATCACCCTCGCATTTTTTACTACTATATGCATGAGCGAGCAAAATAGAATCATCGAAATAAAAAAGACAGTGACTATGTTTCGTTATAATCACTGCCGTTATACATTATTTATTGTTTTTCTTTGTTAGGAAATTAGCAACTGCCTCGTGGTGAGCTTCACTTTCCCACAATTTCGCACATGTACGAACTTCCTCCATAACACGTTCATACATATTACGCTCACGCCATTTACGAAGTTCAATTTCTTTATAAGCCTTATGAACAGAAGGATGAATTTTACGCATATGTTCGATAAAATCATTCAACGCCGATTCTTTTGAACCTTCAAAAACACGCATTGCCCAACCAATCTCATATAGTAATTCAGCCGGATAAGGCTTCGCATCGACTAGCATCTTCATCGCACGATCATGGCGTAACCCTCGTTCAAATAAGTATGTACCGCCTCCCCAGCCACTCGTAATCGCTAATGTCCCCTGTATAAAACCACACTTCGCATGACTTGCTACTAGACGAAAATCGCAAGCTGTTGCAATTTCGCAGCCTCCACCAACTGCCGTTCCGTTGATTAACGCAATCGTTGGCACAGGCAATGTCGCAAGGTCATATAATATTTCACCCATCTTACCTAACATACCAAATGCTTCATCCTCTGTTTCGAGTGAATGGAATTCAGATAAATCGCCTCCCGAGCAAAACGATTTATCCCCTGCACCCGTTACGACTAAAAAACGTACATCATCATGATTTCGAATATATGTAATGACCTCTTGTAGCCCATCCATAACCTCATCATTAACTGCATTCCGTTTTTCTTCTCGATTAATCGTAAACGTCATAATACCTTCTTTGTTATCAATTAGATACGCCATACCATTTCCCCCTTTGTCCCGATGGATAAATTGTATCATACAATTATTATAGTACTATATATCTTTTCATTATTGCCGAAAGATTCCGTCTTTTCTAGTCAACAAAAAGGCTAGTAAAGAGCCATGGTCTCTCTACTAGCCTTTTAAGTGAGCAAACACTGTATTATTTGCTAACTACTTCTTTACCTTTGTATTGTCCGCAAGCTTTGCAAACACGGTGTGATAATTTAGCTTCACCACAGTTTGGGCAAGCTACCATACCAGGTACAGATAGTTTGAAATGCGTACGACGCTTTCTTTTTGCAGTTTTAGAAGTTCTTCTAAATGGTACAGCCATTGATGGCACCTCCTTACAGATCGTCTATTCGTCTGTTTGATCAAAATACTTAGCTAATGTAGCAAGTCTTGGATCCACTTTTTGTTCATCAGCTTTTTTGTGTAGTTCAACGTCTTCATCCGTTGCGTAAGACCAGTTTTTGCCACCTTGCACTTGCCCTTCAGAATTCTCCTTGAACACTTGCAAAGGTACCTCAAGAAGCACTAGCTCCTCAATAACCGGCTTCATGTCGATTACTTCACCATCGAGATAGTGAATATCTCCGTCATCTTCCTCTCGTTTTTCCTTGTCAATCCAGCTGAAAACTTCAACTGTCTCAACTTCGATAGGAAACTCAACGTCTTCCCACGTGCGTGCACATGGTAATGTTAACGTCGCTGTCACAGTTAGCTGACATGTCATTTGCGATGCACCGAAAGTACATAGCCCTTTTACATGAATGGGCGAAATTGCTCGAATATCCTGGTTTCGCTCCATCACCTCGTCCAATTGGACATAGGCATCGATTGGCATCCCGTCTTGGCGGTACTTAGATAATTGATGAATTGACCATTTCATTCGTTTAATCACCTCGAGACAACACTGTTGATTATATAATGTGTAAAAATAGATGTCAAGATAATTTCTTGTCACCACAATAAAACCCACCTATAATTAAATATTATAAATCGTATATTTGCTCCAAACCGTTCTAGTAAGAAAAAGCTCCATAGAAGAACGAAAGCAAATGATATTAATAAAGGGGGCTTAAATTTGCAAGCAGTCGGAATAGTTGTTGAATACAATCCTTTTCACAACGGACATGCCTATCATTTGGAACAGGCAAAAAAAGTAGCACACGCGGATATTGTCATCGCAGTCATGAGTGGGAATTTTTTGCAACGCGGTGAACCAGCCATGGTCGATAAATGGACACGCACAAAAATGGCTCTCGCAGGTGGTGTGGATATTGTCATTGAGCTACCCTACGTTTATAGTACCGCACCTGCAACTGATTTCGCAAAAGGAGCAATTTCCTTACTATCTGCCATTGGTTGCGATTCTTTTGCATTTGGAAGTGAAGATGGTTCCATTCAACCCTTTATGAATACGTTTCAGCTTATTAATAGTCATCGCACTGAATATAACGCTTTTATTAAAGAGAGCCTTAAAACGGGTGCAAGCTATCCTAAAAGTCTACACTATGCCTATGAACAGCTTTCTCAAAAGTTCCCTGCCACATACATTGATTTAGGACAACCAAACAATATACTTGGTTTTCATTATATTGAGGCTGCCATGTCACTAGGTAGTGATATTAAACCTTTAACGATCCCTCGCATTGTTGCAGGTTACCATGACGCTTTGCAAGAAGGGGCATCCATTGCTAGTGCCACAGGAATACGCAAGGCTTTAGCAACAAACAATACGCTACAAAGCGTGCAAGATTTTCTCCCTAAAGCATCATTTGATTATTTAGCTGATTGGCATGGGAAATATGGTGAATTTGCAAGTTGGGAAACTTTTTGGCCTTTTTTACAGTTTACACTTATTCGCCACACACCACATGAACTTACGCGCTACGCTGAAGTATCAGAAGGCATTGAGAATGCTCTAATTAAGGCAGCGAAAACGAGTCATTCATTCAGTAGCTTTATGGAGAAAATCAAATCAAAACGTTATACATGGACGCGACTTCAACGTATGCTCACACACATTTATACCGGGTTTACAAAGGAACAGTTGCAAAGCTTTGACACACCATCTAGTATACGTTTACTGGGGATGAGTAAGAAGGGACAGAGCTATTTAGGCATGCATAAAAAAGATATCCCTTTACCTTTAATCAGTCGTGTTGCAGCAACGGATGACGCTATGCTTGCTGTAGATATTCATGCAGCAGAGATATACAATTTAAGTATTGAACAAAGAGCAAAAGAGCACAGTCTCCCAAAAGATTATCAAACACCACCGATTCGGTTTTAAGTAATATAAGAATATAAAGGATGCCAGAGAAAATTCTTCTAGCATCCTTTTATGTTGTTGTAAAAAATGATCACAATTAGAGAGACCAAAAGGATACATGCTGAGTAAAGTGGTTGATTGGAGTGGAGGATGGGTGACTCCTCGGGGATCAGCGATAGAGGAACGAAGGCTAAAACCATCACATCCTGTGATAACGCCTTCGTGACCAACATCCTGCTGGCCCGAGACCCTGGAGCGAGCAACGCGAGTGAAGCGGCTCATCGGACGCCCCCAGGAAAGCACCCAGCCGGAACGGAAATCAATCCCTCGCTTTGGCGAAGAGTCATATTAATTATGATGCCAGAAATTCTTCTAGCATCCTTTTTGCTGTTAGAAAACAAATTATATCAGTGACAAAATGACGTCCAACTTTTTAGTTTTATCAGAACGCTTCTAGGAATTATCGGCCAACTTTTGAATTTTATCGACTAACTTTTACGTTTTATCACCCAACTTTTGAATTTTATCGACCAACTTTCACGTTTTATCACCCAACTTTTAGTTTTTATCGACATCCACCTTCCAAAGGGCAAAAAAAGGATTCAACACAAAACTATGTGTGAATCCTTACTTTATTATCCCGCCCAGGATATCACCTTAATTTAGGGTGACTCCCCCTCGAAAGCGCGGAGTTACGGATAAAACTTTATTTCGGCTGTAACTTTTTTAAATATGCAATTGCATCATCTACCGTTTTAACCGGAACTATTTTCATTTTTGTTTTAATTTCTTTCGCAGTCTTTACTGCTGTAGCATAATTAGATTCCAAATCAGGATATTTAGCTTTCATCTCTGGGGTAATTTCATCATCTGGTGCAAAAAAGATTTCCATACCATCACGATCAGCAGCAATGACTTTATAGTCTATGCCACCAATTCTTCCAACAGAGCCATCAACCAGCATTTCCCCCGTCCCCGCAATAGCATAGCCTTTCGTTAAATCTTCTTCAAGAAGTTGGTCTAAAATTTCTAAGGTAAACATTAGCCCAGCAGATGGACCTCCAATATCCTCCGTTTTCATAGACACCGTAGGATTTGTTTCAATCGACTTACTTTCAGTATAAGTAATACCTAACCCCGCTCTTTTTTCTTCTGCTGCAGGGATTTCTTTTAATGTAATCGTTACCTCTTGTTCTTTTTCATTTCGTATATATTTAATGGTCACTTTATCCCCAAGTTGCTTTGGCTTCAGAAGGTCAACAAGCATTTGTTGGTTTTTAATGTTTTGTCCATCAACTTCAATAATTTCATCACCAGCTTTTAATATACTATCCGAAGCACCGCCATCTAGGACATTTAATACAAAAACACCGTTAAAGAGAACTTTGGTTTGGAGGCCCGCTCTCTGAAAAGCTACATACTTCGCATTAAATTGGGAATCAGACATCAATTTAAACTGCCGAACATTATATTCCTCTTCATCCTCTAATGGATTTCGAACTTGACTAATATCCATTAGTTTTTGATATTTTTGAGTTTTTGCCCATAAATATGAAAAAGGAGTAGCTTGCTGCATAGCCACCGTCATTAAGCTCATGGATCCTTTCTCATCGGTATGGCTATTGTCAACGTTAACAAATTTACTGACATCATAAGCACTTCCTGGCTTCATGATATAAGCGTCTAGTCGGTATAACATTAAAAAACAAATCACGACTAATAACACTGCATAAATACTAATTTTTTTCTTCAAAAGAAAAACACCTCCTAGGACGCTTGCAAAACCATACGTTCATGTTTTTGCCTTTTTTACATATATTGATTTTAGCATTTGCCTATGTGAATGACAAAAAGTTGAAACGAGATGATAACATGTATGCGATAATTCAAATAGCGATTTGCATAGTTCTTATTCTATTACTCTTGTTATTCCCACAAACTGCTCATAACGGTACTGATTTAGGTTTAAATCTTTTTATGGATGCCCTTTTCCCGTATTTATTACCTTACCTTATTTTAACGCAATGGCTGCTACGTTTAACGGCTCCTATGCGCACGAAAACAAAAAGAGCTTCTTTATACGTACAAGCCTATATCATTAGCGCACTTGGGGGATATCCATCTGGAGCAACAACAATTGTTTATTTAAAAAATAGTGGGCAATTACATCCTAAAGAAGCAAATTTTTTATTAGCCGTATGTCATGCACCAAGCCCTCTTTTCGTACTAGGCTTTGTAAGCCTTGATTTATTACACAGTAATACGTTTGGATGGATGTTTTTATGTTTACTACATAGTTTTAATATATGTTGTTTAATAACAGGTTACTTCTTATTTCGTAAAACGGATCCTCCTAGCATCTCCATACACAATACGCCTTTATATACAGCGCCATTTTCTGAAAGCATTAAAGAAACAGCACCAACAATACTATTAGTTGGCACTACAATAATTTTTTTCACTACCATCCAGACGATTGTCCAGCAAGGCTTAGATTCATTGCTACCTAAACTGCCCTATACAGCTGAGCTTTCCATAGCTGCAATTCTTGAAGTGACAAATGGTCTTAAAATGACCGTCTCAGCTTTTCCAAACTTTTCGTATTTACCATTACTAGTTGTTATGTTGTTGACCATGCAAAGTATAAGCATTCACTTACAAATTTTCGTCATTGCAAAATCAGCCAAGCTGTCCGTTCGACCATATCTAAAATTCCGCCTACTTAGCATAATCATTGTACCCACTATTTATGCTCTTTTTTTCTTAAAATAAATAAACGTTTGCTTCCACAATAATTCTTATATCCATTTTTTATCCAAACAAAAAGGATGTCTTAAAACAAGACATCCTTTTACTTTTATTTTCCAAAATTATATTTTTCTTTTAACGCTTCTACCACACAAGTAGGAACAAGCTCGCTGACATCACTACCATATTTCGCAACCTCTTTGACAATGCTTGAGCTTAAGAATGAATATTGATTTTTCGTCATAATGAAAAACGTTTCAATGGTTTCATCAAGAAAACGGTTCATCGAAGTGATTTGCATTTCGTATTCAAAATCCGAAACAGCACGTAAACCACGAACAATCGCTTTTGCTTTTTTTTCCTTAGCATAGTCTATTAAAAGCCCCGATGAACTTTCAATACGCACATTAGGCAATGTTTTAGTTACTTCAGCCATTAAAGCCATACGCTCTTCTACTGAAAATAACGGCTGCTTGGATGAATTATTTAAAACAGCAACATAAACTGTGTCAAATACATCTGCCGCCCGTTTAATAATATCTAAGTGACCAAATGTCACCGGATCAAAACTTCCAGGAACTACAGCAACTTTCTCTGACAACCTATTCTCCCTCTTCCTCTATGCAACGATTAATATCGCCTTGTGCATCTTCATTTAGTGGTTGTTTAGACACTCATTGAATGAAGATAAACGGATATAATCGTTCCGCCATATGTTTCTTGTCTCTTTAATACGAAATCCCCGAATCTCTGTGGTAATTCTACTTCTTTTGCATGTTCACATAAAATAATGCCATCATGTTGAATTTTATCATTGTCTACAAGAATCTGCACTAAATCATAATATTCTTTTTGATGATATGGTGGATCTAAAAAAACTAATTTAAACGTAATATCACGTTTTAATAACGCTTTCACAGCACGTTTCGCATCAATACGAAAAAGCTCAGAGCAATCCTCGTAACGACATTTTTTTATGTTTTCCTGAAGTATTTGGAACGCCTTTGCATCCTTTTCGATAAAAACGGCATGCTCAGCTCCTCTACTTAAAGATTCGATACCTAAGCCACCGCTCCCCGCAAATAAATCGAGCGCTGTACCTCCATCAAAGAATGGACCAATAATATTAAATATGGATTCCTTTACTTTATCAGTCGTAGGTCTCGTCGTGTTCCCTGCAATTGCCTTTAACGGCATCCCTTTTCGTTCTCCTGCTACAACTCTCATAGGCAAATCACCGTACTTTCTTATTCCATCTATCAATTTCGCCTTGGCGTAATTGTTGTTATTGCTGTATGTGCTGTTGCTTCACCCTCACTACAAAAAACTGTTTGAAGATAAAAGCATTTTTGCAGCGAAGGACGAACCTCCGCTGCAAAAAAATTTATTCTTGTTCTTGAGTTAACATTTTAATATCGATACGATCATCACTTTTTTGTAATTCTACTAAAAATAATCGTTGTAGCCAAGCTTCTTCAACATAATAATTATTGGCAATTTTAATAATTGGTTCTGAAATAGTCGAATATCTACGTTGATTGAATACATAAAATCCAGGTTCTTTCGGGAATCGGAAGGTACGATTATCACTATTGATATAATAGCCATTTTTACCTTCACCAGCTGTATAGCCTAGATAAGGTAACAATTTATCAGCATTATAAAATACTTGCCCTTCATAAAGTATTACATGAACATCTTCTCTCAAAACGTCATTAACGTAAACACTTCGACCATCTTCAAATAATAGTGGATATGTGCCCTTTTCTTGAGCTGCGTTCAACTTAAAATAGGATGTTTTTACATTTAACACTTCGGATAAAAGATCGTCCATTGACGCAGGGGAAATTGGCTCTTCTCCAAGCTTTTCCAAGGCTTCCTGCCATGCCGTCTCTTGATTAGTTGTCATATATTCTTTTAACGTCTTCACGATTTTCTGTGCTTTATCTGAGCCAATCGTATCCTTCACTAAATAGGATGCCATAACTTCCGGCAACCAAGTTGGTGAATCTTTAAACTTATATTGCGACTTTATTTGCGACATTATAACTTCCTGTTCAACGGCTTGTTCAGTTAGCTCTGGCAAAAATAAAAGTCGGTCATCATGTTCTTTCACGGGATTCTTTTCTTGAATAATAGCTATATGTTGATCATTCAAAAACTTACCCTTCTCCAATGATTTCAAGAAATCTTTTGAAATAGCACCCGGGGCATAAATAGATAACACCGGAGTTTGCTCTTGTACTTTTAAATTACCCGTTTGCCAATAAATATCACGAACTGTACCATACCCACTAAACATTGTATAGTTTACAAGTGATAGTTTTTGCTGACCTACTAAAGGCAAGCCTGTTATCCATTGACCAACAATTTTACTATCAGTTGAAATATGTACAACAGAATAAGATGATTCCCCATTCGTTAATGTGGCGAAAACATTTTGGATGAGCATTTTATCTTTTAAGCCACCCTTAATCGGAATTATGTATGAAACAGATTGTGATTTAGTCTCTCCTTTTTTAAAATATGAGACTTCTTTTGATAAGCGATCACAGCTTTTTTCATTATCGATAAAGCAACTAGGATGTACGGCATTTTCTGGCCACTTGATTTTCACTTTTTGATTGGGTAAATTTTTAAAATGTTGACGAATATCCAGACTATTTTCTCGATAGACAATTTCTATCTCTTGCGAATAACTGAATTCGCCATTGCCTGTTTCTAAGTCAGACGAATAAGCATGGTACTGAAAAAATAACGTTCCGGTAATGATTAGTACTAGAATGGAAAAAAAACTCATTGCAAATTTCATGTGCTTGACCTCCCGCAGCATGATACTATGTGTATTGGAAAGGATGTGCAATTTTTATGCCACAACAATTTATAGAATTAGGTGAGGGCTATGGTGATGTTTACGAGCTGCTTGAAATCGTGAGAACTAATCAAGATCGCTTCCACCAAGCCTTTATACTAACATCCACTAAAGAAGAAAAAAAGGTTGCCTCTTTAGCAGTCGCTTTAAAACCAGTCGGTGAAAGTAAATTCATGCCGATTTATATTTGTCGAGAAGGCATCCCTTATCATGAAGAGCAGCCTTCACAACGACAAAAAATGTTTGAAGAAAGTATTAAACGACTAGATAGAAAAGCGGTTGTTGTAGAAATAAAGCACTCTTCTATATTTTCGGAACCAAAACTATTTTATCAATACTTAATCGGAATAATGAGACTTCATCACTATATCCCGGCGTTAAAATAATATTATAGACCTGCTTTATAGTCATATTCTTTCGCTTTATCTGGTTTTGCATTTTCATACTCAGTTTTAACAAATGGACGATAAGACTTTACAACGTCTTTCACGAATGGAAGGCGTTGTAGTTTTGTTGTCATTGATTCAATTTCCTCTCGCTCGCAATAAATGACTACATATTTTTGCCTTCGAGAAATATAAAGAACATGACCATATTTTCGAAGAGATTTCGCATGTTTTAATTGATGGACGTAAACGATTAGTCCTTGGCGTTCGTTCATAGTATTCCCCTCATTTCTTACATAAAAGAATACCATAGACCGGAAAATGATAGCAACAGAGTTTAGCTGACAGAACGCTCGATTTTCCGTTATAATGGAAAAGCATACAACGTTGACTAAGCGTTTTACATTACTTATGCAAACTATAGAATACTAGTTTATTGCTCACTGAAAATTAAAAAGTGAAATTGCCGGTACTATTTATATTAATTTAATTGTTAAGGAGGACGAATATGGGTAAGAAAACAAAGATTGCACTTGCAATCGCAGCGGCAAGTGCAGCGGCTTGGGCAGGTAGTAAAGCTATTTCTAAACCTCAACAACGAGAAGGTAAACAAGCATTACAATTTGATCACCCAATTATTCTCGCACATCGTGGTGGTGCTCATTTAGCGCCTGAGCATACAATGCCAGCTTTTGAAAAAGCCGCACAGTTAGGTGTTGACGGCTTTGAAATAGATATTCGCTTAACCAAAGATGAGGAAATTATTGTTTTCCACGATGATACTGTCGATCGTACGACAGACGGCTATGGACTTGTGGCAGACATGACTTTAGCAGAAATAAACGCATTAAACCACGGTTATCAATTTGAAGATTTGGATGGGGAATTTCCTTATCGGGATGAAAAAATAGACGTAGTAACATTACGTGAACTTTTAGTAACTTATCCAAACATGTTAGTAAATATTGATATTAAAGATGCACCGGATACGTATGAAGGAAGTTTAATGCCATCTAAACTATGGCGTTTAATTGAAGAGCTTGGTGTTGAAAATCGAGTAGTTGTCACAAGCTTTTACGGTGAGCAGATCGATCGCTTTAATTTATATGCACAAAATCAAGTAGCACTTGGTGCAGGTGAATCAGATGTTCGTAAAGCATTCGCTTCTTTCTCAAGTCAGTTCGGACATTTATATCATCCAAAAGTAGACGTATTCCAGATACCACCTAAGTCAGGAGTAATTACACTAGAATCTCCGAAGTTTATCCAGTTTTTAAACAACTTAAACATCCCCGTTCATTATTGGACTATCAATGATGTAGCAACAATGAACAAATTAATTCACAATGGTGCAAAAGGAATCATTACAGATCGACCTGATATTGCTGTAGAGTTACTACAAAAATAAGAACAAAGAAATGGAGGATTCCCTCCATTTTATTATGGTTAACACATTGATTGGTAAGGGCCCCTTCAAACAGCCCTAACCTTTAGCGGCAATGATACGTATGTTAACCATTATAATCACCAAGGTACTAACGAGATCTTTACGAATAAGTAAATTTTTTAACGATAAGCATACTACTTTGTCATACACATCGTTTGAAAATTGTAAATAACATGGTAAAGTTTACTTAATAAAACAGATAATTAAAAGGACCGTACAGCGCTCGCAACGCTTGTACAGTCCTAGAACAAAATAAATCGCTTCAAAGGCGATTGGCACTGAGAGAGTAAATCATTCCCTAACCGGCCAAGGTATTCAAGGGGTGATTTACTTTTTTTCGTAAAAGTAAATCACATCGAAAATACTAACACGACTAATGAAGAAAAACTAAAAGTCTTATGGGGCATGAGAAAAGCGAAACAACTAGGATCTACTCTCAATTAAGCGGGAGGCTACTCAATGATCTTCAAGTAAGTTCTGTTCACTTTCATTTTTCGGAATTTGACTGTTATTGACATTGTTCCAAATTTTTAAAGCAATTGGATAACAAGTATCAATCGAATATACTTCATCCAACATTTCAATAAAGACCTCCCGTATCACTACTGCTAATTTTTCAACAGATGTTGCTGTTGGTAGAAGCTCTACAATATATCTTATTTCTGGGTTATATTCATCCTCAGGTGTTTGATGTAAAAATTGCTTCGGATCCCAATCATCAATTACTTCTTTAACAATTTTATAGTGGTTCATAATATCCCTCTTTTGAAATATTGTATTTTTGGTAATCTATACCACTCCATTATTCAACTAACCTGTTCCTTTACTTTAAAACGTTCAAAACTAACAAAAGTTCCAATTATGAATAATTTTAACAATTTAAATTATCGAAAATCCATCTCTTCTTATTGAAGAAACCTGCCCCTTAGTTCCCTCGTTTGATCCAATTTCTATTACCTTCATCTTCCTCTGTTTCATTAAAAACTATAAGAACTATAAAAATCACATCAACATATATAGTATTTAACCATAAAAAAAGAACAGTAGGTTAACGTAGAATACGTTAACTACTGCTCGTAATTATAGTCTATATAAAGTGTTAATGATTCGTATACCGTCATCGACACCACCTCCTTTCTCTTTGCAAAAGCAAAGTAAGAAGATAGGATGCCGACCACCCTTTAAACCTTTATTTTGTAAACTTAATTATAACATTTTTGTTTAGATTAAACAAAATTCTTCAAGCGGTGTAAAGAAAAGCCCACTGTTTATACCTTTTACTATTGCAAATGATTTAATACCGCATCCGTAACATCACGCAATGTCGCTTTTCCTCCCAAATCGCCCGTTTTAATACCTTCTGCTAATGTTGCTTCTATCGCGTTTAGCACTTTTGTACCTAGCTCATGATATCCTAAAAAATCAAGCATCATTTTACCTGTCCAAATTTGTCCAAGTGGATTTGCTATTCCTTGACCTGCAATATCAGGAGCGGAGCCATGGACTGGTTCAAACATGGATGGGTAATGTCGTTCTATATTTAAATTTGCAGCTGGTGCAATTCCGATACTTCCCATAATTGCACCACCTAAGTCAGTTAAAATATCACCAAATAAATTTGATGCAACGATTACATCAAAGTTTTCAGGCTTCATCACTAAAAAGGCAGCTAAGGCATCAATATGATTAGATACTTGTTCTATGTTATCGTAATCTTTACCTACTTGTGCAAATACCTCATCCCAAAAAGGCATACTGTACGTAATGCCATTAGATTTTGTCGCACTTGTAACATGCTGGCGACGAGTTTTCGCCATTTCAAATGCATATCGCATTGCACGCTCTGTTCCCTTCCTTGTAAAAATAGCATTTTGGATCGCCACCTCATCCTGTCCACTATGTATTCTACCACCACTCTCAGCATACTCTCCCTCTGAGTTTTCACGGACAACAACAAAATCAAAATCATTTGGGTTGCGTAAAGGCGAAGGCAAACCTTTGAGTAACTTTGCTGGACGTACATTAATAGATTGCTTCATCTCACGACGGATTTTAATAAGTAGCCCCCATAATGAAATGTGATCCGGTACTAAATCTGGCATGCCTACAGCACCTAAAAAGATTTGATCATAGCCTTTCAAAATTTCAATACCGTTATCAGGCATCATTTTACCTGTCTCTAAATAATAATCACAACCCCACGGGAATGTTGTCCATTCAAATTGAAAGCTGCCATCTAATTGAGCGGCTTTATTCAGCACTTCTATCGCCGCTGGTACAACCTCTTTACCAATCCCATCTCCCGGTATAACGGCAATTCGATAAGTCTTCATCTGTTCATCCTCCTTTAATTTCTATAACGCCTATGCAATTACTATACAATTTTCCCGCAATCTTTACACCTGTTGTTTACGGATGACGATTTAGCATAATGCTAAAAAAGACTATATATAAACTCATCCGAGTTTGTATATAGTCTAAGAAAAAGTATAACCTTATTTTATGCAGAGCAAGAGCAAGAACCGCCTGACCCACATCCTCCACCACATGAAGAACCTGATGCAAAGAACGGATTACTTACAGGAACTTTTACCGCTTCTGAAACCGTTTTCCCTACAAGTAAGCTTATTTCGTCTAGTAAATCTTGAAAATCGTTCTCAGCAATCTTCAAAGCTGAAACTTTTTCATTTAAATCGAGTGCGCGCTTTTGCTGACGAATCGATTTCATAATTGTATGATAGTCCGGATGATATTTTCCGAAACGTTGTACATCTTCGTACTGCTCCTTCATGCGATTAAATGCGTAAATAGCTTCAACTAATTGGACATCGCTATATACAGCATCATACGCTTGCTGTAGCGTTTTCGCAGGCTCAGAGGAAAGAATCATCTCACAAAGCGCATCGGCCTCATCCAAAATGATTGCCCAGTCAGAGGTCATCATCATTTTTAATTCCCCCAATCTCTTACCCATCATAACAGATTTTATGGTAATTTTACATTAATGATATTTTTAAATGAAGGAGTTTTTACATTGGTACCATCGTCTAAAGGACAAATAGAACAATTACTTGCAGAAATTTTACAACATAGCACAGCTGAAGATGAGGAAGTGTTACTACATTTATTGTCTGGCCTGCGCGATAAACAACAAGGTATACATCGACGCTATATTAATGCTGCCTTACACATGGTTGGCAAATTTGAGCCTGAAGTTAGTGAAGTTCGTATTCCCATTACACCCGTCATCCATAATACCATTAAGGTACCGCACGGTGGGATTATTGCTACAATTGCAGATGCAGCAATGGGAGGACTTGCTTCGCGTTCAGTACCAGAAGGCTTTAATGTTGTCACAACAAACATGAATATCTCTTATATTGCTACAACAACCAACAAAGAACTAATTGCTCGTGGACGTTTCGTACATAAAGGGCGACAGACACTTGTAATGGAATGTGATATAGAGGATGAGACTGGACGAAAACTCGCTATTGCGACTGGTTCTTTCTTTGTCATTCAACGCCGTCCTCAGACATAAGATTTAAAAAGTAATCTCGAATACATTGTTGATCGGAAAAAGGGAATTTTTGATTTTTTATTTGCTGCGTCTGTTCATGCCCTTTTCCGGCAACAAGTACAATATCTCCTTTTTGTGCTTTTGCCAATGCTTGATGAATAGCAACTTTTCGATCTAGATAGATTTCATAATATTGCTGCTCAGTAAAACCAGCAATAATACTCTCGTTTATTAAAATCGGATCTTCATCACGTGGATTATCAGTCGTTAAAAAAATGATATCTGCATGCTTACTAGCCACCGCTCCCATTGCAAAACGCTTTGCCTTATCTCGATTTCCCCCACAGCTAAAAACAAGGTAAAGGGTTTTCGAGCGATCAAAAGTTTGCAAAACAGCCTGTAATGCCTCTGCAGTATGTGCGTAATCTACGTACACATCAATCCCAAATGGATTGTCTATTTTCTCCAGTCTTCCTTCTGGTAGCCTTAACAACCACATATGCTCTGCTATCTCTTCAATGGAGAAGCCTAGGCGCCATAATGTCATCAATGCTGCTACTGCATTTTGCACATGATATTTACCGATAAATGGTATTTCAACAATGTGTTCACTCGATGACGTTTGTAAACAAAGTACTGTTTTTCCAATTGATTCACTGACAATTTGGATATGTAAATCATTATGATTATCAAAGCCAAATGAGCAGGATTTTTTCTTATCATAAATACCGACGGAACGGCAAAAATTATCATCTCCATTTAGCACTAATTTTTTCGATAAATCTGCCAACCTTTTTTTGGCACGCTTATATGCCTCAAGCCCTCCGTGATCTTCTAAATGGTCCTCCGATAAATTTAAAAAAACACCACAATCGATATCACAATGATCAAGTCTATGTTGCTGTAATCCCATTGATGAAGCTTCTAAAACAACATGTGTAACACCATTTCGTACACATTGCTTTAAAATTGGATGTAACTCTTTTGCCTGTAATGTAGTTAATTGCTCATACACTGTTTGTTGTTTCTGTTCATTGATAAAAAATCCTACAGTTCCGATAACTGCAACGTTTTTATGTAAGGCTCTTAATAATTGGCTCACAAAATGACTCACTGTTGTTTTACCATTTGTACCTGTAATCGCAATGACCGTTAATGCTTCTGCGGGAAAGGCTGAAATCTTTGCACTCGCATATGATAAAAATAGGGATGTATTCGGAACCCAAACAAAAGGAATATTTTGATCAGTAATGGGTAATGAAATACTTTCCTCTGATACTATAGCGGCAGCACCCCGAGCTATTGCTTCTTTGACAAAACGACTTCCCGATGTTTTCTTACCCTTACGTACAATAAAAATATCCCCTGGTTTTACTGCCTGAGCATAATCCTCGACGCCTGTAATAGTTGTGCGAATGGATCCTCCGGTTACACTACATGGCCAATCTTTTAATAGTTCAGCTAATTGCAAGCTCCATTCCTCCTTTCGGTTCTCTATCATATGACGGCGTATGTAACGGTGTGACGAAAAATATAGGCGGTCATTGCGCTTACCTTTTTTCGTTTAAAGACGAAAAGACTGAAGACAAACTTGATTTCGCCAAGTTTATCTTCAGTCTTAAATTTCTATATATCCCACATTAACAAAGTCGTCCAATCACTTTATGGTGATGATTCATCAATATGTTCCATCGGTTCCTCGGAGTCTTTATTCTCTTTATCCAGCTCCGGAGAAGATGATTCTAAAAATATTTGCGTATAATAGTTTAAAAATACCCCAGATCCCACTGTTGTATATCGATCATTTAACATGACATTTCGATGCTCAGGTGAATTCAGCCAGCCGTGCATGACTTCGATTGCATCAAAATAATCAGTTGCAAGATTTTCATTCGCTTCACTATATTCGATTCCATGTGTTCCTAACCTCTTTTTTAAATCTCCATTTATTGGTGATTCATGACCAAGGAAATTTTGAACCTTCATATCTTCAGAATGCATTTTTGCAACTTCTTCTAACGATTGATCGATATTTAATGGAGCTAAATCATGTTGAACTCTTGTGATATTTATTAAATCATCAAGCTGTGCGGCATTTGCTTCATTAATTTCCTGCTGTAAAAAAGAAGATGGTGGTGTTGGTATAACTAGCTCACCTTGATAAGTCATTTCATAAGGTTGATGTAGAACAAGGGTTTTACTATTCGTAAAGCGTATTCCTTGTAGCTCTCCTGTTTCTCTATCTATATATAGTTGTGCAAAAAGCCCATCGAATTTTACAAGCAGTCGTGTCTGCATATCTTCTTCACTCATCGAGAAAACGAAAATATTTTTACCAACATTTGCAGTTACTTCATAATCAATGATGGTCATTCGGTATATATCGTCGCGCTTCTGACCAATCTTAAAAGGAGAAGCATCTAAGTCTTTACCAGCAATATAAACTTGTGTCACAACATTATTGTCAACACCTACCATGAAAAATGTAGAAGCACTTGCATTATAAATCCACCAATCATATCCGAATGAGGAAGATTCCTTTCGTACTGGTTTACCATATCTCTCCAAGACTACCTTTGCTTCTTTACCTATTAATGTCGACATTCCGCTTTTTGGACGTGTCGTTGCCCCCATTTCAGGCTGCTTTAATTCAGTTTTGGGAATAATATTTGAATTGGCATTCGGGCCTTTAAGTGGCTCGTTTTCACGTGGGGCTGTATTAAAAAACATAAAGCCAATCAACGCAACTGCAGCACATGCCATAAAAATGCGAAATAAAGCTTTCATACATGACTCCTTCTTATCACATTATTCTATTTATTATATCAATTGTAATTGGGTTGACACAATGTTGTCATTGCAACAATGTCGAATATGCTCTATTATAAAAATGAGCGTATACTTTGTACGAGAACCTAAAGGAGGATTATAGATGTATTTCGAAAATACTAACCTTGAAAATTTAACAGCTGATCAAGAACTTATTGTAAGCGTCATGAAAAAAAATGGTTTAGAATGTGATGGCGGCTGGGATTACGAGCGTATGACATTTGATAAGCGCTTCGATACTCGTGAAGGACGTTATTACCTACGTGTATTCTCATATGCAAAATCTGGTGATGTCGGTGCACACGATGCCATCCTAACATTAATGAAACCAGTACTTGGTAAGTACTACTATCCACACGGTGTAGAGTATGGTGACGATGAAGTTTATCCAGCTCATCTTGTAAAAAAATGTGAAGAAATCTTAAAAAAGGTTAAACTTGACCTAGAAGCTTTTGAAATTCGTGCATAATTTTAGATAGTTATTTCACGTTGCATACATGTCGATTAAACATCGAAATTATTTTATTTTTTTATTAGGATTCACAATAAATTGGCAACAGCATGCAGTGCAATAGCTATATCTGAAAAGACTGGTGGTCCAGTCTTTTTTATTTTGAGTAAAAATTTTATTTCTTCTCATACTAACTATATCTTTTACAGGATGTAGGTGAGATAAATGTTACAATTTTTAAAACACCCCTTTTTTCGCCATCCGATCATCGTTATAGCTACCGGAATTGCAATTCTCTGGTTTATATCCCTGTCATTACCCATACTACTTGCCTACGTAACTGCATTATTAGTGGAACCTGTCATCATACGAATGAGTAAACGGTTCCGAAAAAAACGCAAAATAATCGCATCCATTTTTTTCATGCTCTTTACAAGCATGACATTACTATTATGTATTCTCATTATATTTATAGGCTGGAAGCAATTTTCAACAATTATTATTCATATTCCTGAGTACCTCAATCAACTGTCAGCACTATGGATTCAAATACAATCCAAGCTTTCCAACTATACTTACCGTTTGCCCTTAGATCTTGTTATACAAATTCAAGATACGATAGCACGGGCCATATCTTCAATCGAGAAATATGCTCTTTCTTTAACAAATTTGAATGTTTGGTCATCTTTACTTACGTATATAACTTCTCGTTTGTTTGATATTTTTGTTTATTGGGTAGTATTATATATGTTTCTTTTAGAATTGCCGACTATTAATCGTAAAATGTTAGCGCCTATTCCGTTTCACCATCATCAAAAAATACTATTTATTGGACAGCGCGTAAAACTTGCTTTATTTGGTTTTTTGAAAGCACAATTTTTTGTTGGTATTTGCATTTTTGCGATAGCTTTTGCAACCTTTTATTTTCTTAAAGCCCCGTTCCCACTAATTTTATCACTCTTATTAGTCATTTTAGATTTCGTTCCTTTTTTAGATTCATTTATCGTGCTGATTCCTTGGGCAATCTACAAAGCCTTTACAGGTGAATATTTCTTTGCGGTCGTGCTAGTCGTACTTACGATCGCACAATTTTTAGTTCGGCGTATGATTGAGCCTAGAGTCATTGGAAATAAAGTTGGACTCTCCTCTTTAACAACGTTTATTGCCATGTTTATCGGTTTTAAAATGTTTGGATTTCTCGGTATTTTAATTGGTCCTTTACTCGTTGTTGTTGTCGTTTCCTTATTTAAGCAGACATCCATAAAAAATCTCCCACCTTCTCAAAAATAAGGAGGGAGATTTTTAATTATTTACTGAAATAACTTAAAACCCTAATATAGCTTTAATGACAGATGTTGTTTCACCTGGTTCAAACATTACATATAGTAGAATGTATACTAAAACTCCGGTAATAGCTACGAAGAACCAAATAATACTTGTAATTGGTCCAATGCGACGGTGAAGTTTGAGATTCGTTTTTAGACCTGAAATAATACTAACAATACCAAACACAGCGCCAGTTGTTGCAAGCGTAATATGGAAAATTAAGAAGAACGTATAATATGGTTTTAAATCTTCTCCCCCACCAAACGCTGTGTTCCCAATAAAGATTGTACGCGAAGCATATATAATAAAGAAGATTAGTGCTGCAACTCCTGCAGCAAGCATTACTTTTTTATGTGCCTCTACTTTTCTTTTTATAATTAAGCCCCAACCAATAGCTACAAGTACAGCACTAATAACGATGAATGATGTACTTATAGTAGGCAAAATTTGCAATTCCATTCACAAAACCCCTTATACAAAATAAATTTCTTTTTTTACAACTAATGTTGCTGTTGGCTTTCCCATTTCTTTTGATGTTCTTTTAATGCATCTGCAGTAATTTTATCAGGATCCTTTTGTTCTGAACGATACCAATTAATGAAGATTGCTCCAAGTAATACACCAAAAATAAGCTCTTGTAAAATCTTCATCAAAACGCCGCCTAGTTGCTGATCGGCAACAGCCGTCATATTTGTAAAGAGCTCTGGTCCTGAAAGAGATAAACTAGATAATGTAGAAGCCGGTACACAAAGTTCCATTGCCTTCAGCCACGCATCACCATTTGTATATGTTTCATACATAGCATTTGGCGCAAAAATAATTAATGCACACGCAGGTGTAATTAATACCGCATTAGCAATGATATAGGCTAATTTATGCAAAGGTTTCATTTGCGCACGATTCGGCATATTTTGAATCAAAGGCCAGTACATTAAGACAGCAGAAACAAATAATACAAATGTATATGTACCATGCAAAGTTTCGTTTAATTTAATGTAGTCTAAAACTGCAGGTAAATGGTAGAAAGAAAATAAACCAATAAATACAAATACCGAAACGACAGGGATTGTAAATGTTTTAAATAGAGTTTTAACTACTGGTGCTTCAATAGCAACCTTCCATACCCACCAAGGAATTCCCTTAATAATGAAAATCGGTACAAGTAACAATAAAATAGCCATTTGCACCATATGCATCGTAAACATAATGTGCGCCATTAAATCTATTGGTGATCCTTTAATAATATAAATCGTTACCATTGCCAGTACAAAATAAATAGCCTCTTCTTTTTTTAAAGGCTCACTTACTTTAAAATCCTTGCGCCACTTTGTTGTGACTAAAAAATAGATGACTGTTATGAAAACAAGAACCCCTATTAAATACGGGCTCCATAAAGCTTGGAAACCAAATATACTAAGTGGCATACAAAACGCACTCCTTTAACTTCAGTACTCCCATTATAGAACGCTTACACTTATTCTGCAATGAACGAAAGGTGAACAAATTACTATCTATCTATAGTTTACCTTTCTTACAGGATTATCATATTTATAGAAAAAATATTCGAAGTATAAAAACCCAACATGAATTATATTTTTTCTTATAAGCTCCTCACCAATAACGTGGGGGTTGATTTCCGTTCCGACTGGGCGCTTTCCTGGGGGCGTCCGATGAGCCGCTTCACTCGCGTTGCTCGCTCCAGGGTCTCATCTGTGACGCTAATCCCCAAGGAGTCGCCCAGTCTCCACTCCAATCAACCTATTCACATAGTATGTATTTTCTACCTGTCACTATAATTTAAATGATAAAACGTATCTTTAGGAAAGGGTTTGTCTGTGAAAAAGTGAAGCGGCAGCGGTAATGTAGCGGAGGACTCTCGACCATAGAAAAAGCGAGAGCCTAGAACAGAAATCACTTTCACATGAATTATATTAGTTCTTACCTGCTCAACACTATATCGTGAATAGAACCCAAAAAGAAAAGCACGTTCCTACATAAAGTAGGGAACGTGCTTTTTTTGGTGATTACCACCAAATAATTGTTAAAAATGCTAAGAAGAATGTAAATGCGATTAGTATACCCATCCACATGAAGAAGCCAATTACACCACCGAAGTGTGTTTTTTTGTCTTCTAAGTGCATGAAAGCGTAAAGTTGAAGGACAACTTGAACACTAGCAAGCAATAAAATAAGCGGTAATACTAAGTATTTAGAAAAATCAGCAGCAACTACTGCGAATGCGATAAACGTAAAGAAAATCATAATCGCAAAGTTGATAACTTGTTTACGCATATGAACGGCATTATGATGACGATCATACTCGTATTGTGCCTGAGTCTTAGCAACTATAGGTGTATCGTGTGTAGACATATTATCCGATCACTCCCATCAAGTATACTACTGTAAAGATGAATACCCAAACTACGTCGATAAAGTGCCAGTATAAAGCAGCCACGAAGAATTTAGGTGCATTGTATAGGTTAAGACCACGCTTAGCATTACGTAGCATTAACGTAGCAAACCACACAAGACCTAATGTTACGTGGAAACCATGTGTACCAACTAATGAATAAAACGCAGTTGAGAACGCAGATTGGTCAAAAGTAAAGCCTTTGTGTACATAGTGGTAGAACTCATAGATTTCAAGACCTAAGAATCCAAGACCTAAAAGTAATGTAATACCAAACCAAGTTTGCATAGCTTTAAAGTTAAAGTTACGCATATGGTAAATGGCATAAACAGACGTTAGTGAAGATGTTAATAATAACATCGTCATAGCGAAAGCTAAAGGTAATTCAAATAAACTTTGTGTTGTGAACTCCATGCCAGCAGGCCCTTTGTTCTTAAGCGCTAGATAAGTAGCGAATAAACTTGCGAAAAGTACAACTTCACAGGCAAGGAAAATCCAGAAACCAACAACTTTATTTTTCCCTTCCATCGTCGCTTGTTCAGGATGATCTGGCCAAGTATGAGGAGTAAATTTAGTATTGAAATCCATTATTTATTTCCTCCTTTGCCGTAAAGATGTTCTTCAATTTCAAGAATTTCTTCTTTGTGTAAGTGGAAGCCGTGATCGTCCTTAACAGAACGGAAAATCATAGCACCAAATGTAATTGCAAGACCACCAATTAACACATAAATTGACCATGGTTTATCAGGATCTTGATTATAAAGAGCACCGAATGCTGCGATAAACAAGCCCACAGAAATAACAAATGGGATAGCTGAGTTGTTTGGCATATGAATATCACCGATTGGCTCAGCAAATGTAATTTCTTTATTACCTTCTTGCTTTTCAATCCACCATGGATCTAAACCACGAACAAGTGGTGTTTGACGGAAGTTATAGAATGGGATTGGTTGTGGAATTGACCATTCTAATGTACGTCCATCGCCCCATGGGTCGCGACCTGCTGGTTTGCCTTTGATAGACATTAAGCAGTTGATTACCATTAAGATAACCCCTACACCCATCATTAATGCACCGATTGTAGAGATATAGTTGAACTGATCCCAACCTTGACCTTCCATGTACGTGAATACGCGACGTGGCATACCCATTAAACCTAAGAAGTGTTGAACGAAGAACGTTAAATGGAATCCGATAAAGAATACCCAGAACGTAATTTTACCAAGTGTTTCGTTTAACATACGGTTGAAGAAAATTGGCCAGTAGAAGTGCGCTGAACCGAATAACGCTGTTACGATACCACCAACGATTACGTAGTGGAAGTGAGCAACGATAAAGTAAGAATCGTGTAATTGGTAGTCAAGAGGTGCAGATGCTTGCATTACCCCTGTAACACCACCCGCAACGAATGACGGGATGAAACCAAGTGCATAAAGCATTGGTGTTGTAACTTTAATAGATCCGCCCCAAATAGTTAAGATCCAGTTGAATACTTTCATACCTGTTGGAACGGCAATTGCCATTGTTGCAACAGCAAAAATTGCGTTTGCTGTTGGCCCAAGACCAACTGTAAACATGTGGTGAGCCCAAACCATGAACCCTAAGAAACCGATTAAAATTGTTGCGAATACCATTGAAGAGTATCCAAATAAACGTTTACGAGAGAACGCTGGAATAATCTCAGAGAATAAACCGAATGCCGGTAATACTAAGATATAAACCTCTGGGTGTCCGAAGATCCAGAATAAGTGTTCCCAAATAATTGTGTTACCACCCATTAAATGGTCAAAGAAGTTACCACCGAACATGCGGTCAAATAACATCATTAATAAACCAATTGTTAGTGGAGGGAATGCGAATAGGATTAATGCACTTGATACAAGCGCAGTCCAAGTGAATAATGGCATACGCATGAATGTCATACCTGGAGCACGCATTGTAATAATCGTTACGATAAAGTTAAGACCTGAAATTAATGTACCTGCCCCTGATATTTGTAAACCTAGAACATAGAAGTCAATACCATGTCCAGGAGAATATAAAGATAATGATGCATAAGAAGTCCAGCCCGCATCAGGAGCACCACCCATAAAGAATGATAGGTGAAGGAATACTGCACCTAGGAAGAATAACCAGAACCCTAAAGAGTTAAGGAACGGGAATGCTACGTCACGCGCACCAATTTGTAATGGTACAAGCATGTTCATAAATGCAAATAGTAATGGAGTCGCAGCTAGGAATAACATTGTTGTTCCGTGCATTGTTAATAATTGATTGAAAAAACCAGCTGATACGAAATCGTTATTTGGCTGCATTAATTGAATACGCATTAATAACGCTTCAAAACCAGCGATAGCAAAGAACAATGTACCGGCTAATAAATACATTACGGCTAACTTTTTATGGTCAACAGTTGTAATGTATTCCCAGACAGTTGCTCCAAAGCCCTTTTTCTGTGTGTATGAGCTCACAACTTTTACCTCCCTCAAAGTTTGTTACATAAAAGTTAAAATTATTTCTCAACAGATAAGCCCATGATATAAGTTGCTAGAGCTTGAATTTCTTCGTCAGTTAAATCACCATAAACTGGCGCAGTACCTTCTGTGTTCATCATTAAGTTGCCTGGTTTAAACTGCCCAGGATCCTTAATCCATGCTTTTAAGTTTTCTTCGTTATGTTCTAAGAAACCAGCAACTCGGTTACGGTCACCGAATGCAGTTAAGTTAGGACCTGGTGTACCTGGAGCGCTTGTACCCGATACAGCATGACAACCCATACAGCTCTTAGCAAATGTTGCTTCCCCTAGATCAGTTGAAGTTTTATCAGCTAGTTTTTTATCTGTTGCTTTCATTGAAGCTACCCATGCATCAAATGCATCAGGGCTTAATGCTTTAACTTTGAAGTCCATTAAAGCATGTGAAGGACCACATAATTCAGCACATTTACCATAGAATACGCCGTCTTTAAGGTCTTTTGATTCTTTATCGAATTCTAGATAGAACTTGTTTAAGTTATCAACGTTCGTATCCATTTTACCGCCTACAGCAGGAATCCAGAATGAGTGCTTAACATCGGCAGCTTTTAAGTTAAAGTAAACTTTTTGACCTGTTGGTACAACTAATTCTTGTGCAGTTACAATACCTTGGTTAGGATATTCAAACTCCCACCAATATAATTTTGCAGTTACATTTACTGTAAGTGCTGTTTTGTCACCGTTCTCATCTACTTCGTCCATCGCAGCAACATCTGCAAATTTGTAAGTAGCCGTAACAACTGGTACAGCTAAGATTAATAATAAAATAATTGGAATAACTGTCCAAATCACTTCAAGAGTGTGACTTCCTTCTACTTGCTTAGGAATAACGTTTTCGCCAACTTTTGAACGGCGGAATTTTAAGAATGCAAGTAAATAGATAACGGATACTACTACTACAACCAACGTCATAATTCCAGTAGCTAACATTAATAGGTTGAATTGTTCTTTACCTACTTGACCAGATGGTTTAAGTGCAGAAATATAATCTTCACCACAACCAGAAAGGAAAACCATCATCACTGCTAGTAGTGAAAAAAGACGCCATTTTTTAAGCCCTTTCATCATAGCTTAATTAAACCCCTCTTTCTTTGTTGTATTTTCATGTGTACCTAGGACATAAGTTCTGTCTATATGAATTCTTTAGAAAAAGAAAGAATTCCTAAATTTAGCTAAACAACGCAAAAATGATGATGGACACAAATAATATGGTCATATGATTCAAAGAATAGATAAACATTTTATTTGCCCATTTCATATCATCTTTTGTGGTAAAGCCTTTAAAAGCTAGAATCAACCAGCCCAAGTTCAATGCAGTGGCAAGAATTATAAAGCCAACCCCAAGCTCCGGTAAAAGGAATGGTAATGGTAATAATAAAAGAATCCAGAATAACATCGAGTACTTCGTACGTTTAAATCCTTTTACTACAGGTAGCATTGGTATATTAGCTGCACGATATTCCTCAGTACGTTTCATAGCAAGCGCATAAAAATGCGGTGGTTGCCATGCAAACATGATAAGGAATAAGGCAAGTGCTCCAGGACCTAATGTAGGTTCAACAGCTGCAAACCCAATAACAGGTGGGATTGCCCCTGAAATACTTCCTACAACCGTGTTACTAACATGCTTCCTCTTTGACCACATTGAGTACAGAACGACATAAGCAAATATTCCTGCTAGTCCCCACATGCCGGCCGCAAACGATGCCGCAAATAACAAAATTTCACCTACAATTAAAAATGAGAGGGCAATGGTCAATACAAAATTCGGCTTAAATCTACCTGTTACTGTCGGTCTACTTTTTGTTCTTTTCATGATTGGATCAATATCCTGATCAATAAAGTTATTCATTGCGCCTGAGCCACCTATAATGAATGCCGCACCCAGCATGGTGAACAATATGACATCAAGCTCTTGCAAGAAGTGTCTACTAGTAAATTGAAATGCCAGCCACATCCCTGTAAACGTTGTGACAAGATTCGAGTTGACGATTCCGATTTTTATTAGTGCTAAGAAATCTTTCACAACAGATGTTGGTGCTGATCCACTATTTCTAGTAGCCGTCAGTGCACGACCGTTTGACATGATACCTCTCCTTTCATTTTTGTAAGCATATTCCGCTACCAATTACTATAGCGAAATTTGCGATTGATTTCTAGACATTAAGTGAAATTTAGATGAAGTTGTAAAAATTAGCTTTGTCTAGAAATATATAATAAAACAACATATCTATAGTAAAACATTTTCTAAAATGAATTGTGAAGGTTAGAGCACGAAATTATGAACAATTTGTGAAATGGAATCAACATCTAATACTCCCTACTCTTTACAAGTTGTTTTTTACCTGTTTTTTCGATATTATCTAGTAGCAGAAACATTACTTTCATGTAATGTTCATAGATAAAGTAGGTGACTCATTTTATGCAACACAACAGGTATCTGAAATGGTTTGCTGTTGCCGCTACAGTTGGGATGCTCCTTATTTTACTAGGTGGAGCACTTGTAACCAAAACAGATAGTGGCTTAGGCTGTGGTCGAAACTGGCCTGATTGCAATGGTTCTCTTATTCCAAAAGAAATTACACCAGCAGTCTTAATTGAATTTTCACATCGTCTTGTAACTGGGGTCGTATCTATTTCAATTCTTGCGTTAACAGTTTGGACATGGCGTAAACTCGGTCATATTCGTGAAGTAAAATTATTAGGTTTCTTAGCGATGTTTTTCTTAATCGCACAAGCTCTTATCGGAGCAGCTCAAGTGTTGTGGGGACAAGGTGATTTCATATTAGCGCTCCACTTTGGGATTTCTCTTATTTCCTTTGCTGCTGTTCTCCTTCTTTCTATGATTGTATTTGAAGTTGATCGGAAATTTGATGCCGATAACGTTTTTATTGGAAAAAAACTACGTTGGCATACAATTGCTGTCACAATTTATTCTTATTTAGTCGTTTATACAGGGGCGCTTGTTCGCCATACAGATTCTAGCTTAATATGTCCTGACTGGCCATTTTGCTATAACGAAACACCATTCGCAGCTTTTAATAATATGTATGAATGGGTGCAAATGGGGCATCGTCTAGCTGTTCTTATCTTTTTCATTTGGATTGCATACATAACTTGGCACGCTGTAAAAGAATATAAAAATCAACGAGTAATTTACTATGGCTGGATTATTGCCTTTACTATAGTCATTTTACAAGTGATTGCTGGCATGTTAGTAGTCCTAACTAAATTGAATTTAACAGTCGCATTACTTCATTCATTATTTATTTCAATTTTATTTGGTCTACTTTGCTATATGGTAATGCTAGTTGCGCGTAGCAATTATAATGAAAAAAACAAATAATAGTAGAAAAAGATTCGCCTTCTGTTTCGATGGCGAATCTTTTTCATTTCAAACGCTTCTACTTAAGTAATTTCAAAAAATCGACAAATGTCGATAAAATTCAAAAGTTGGGCGATAAAACAGTGGATAGATTGATAACCATCACATCCTGTGATATTTAATAATGAACCAATAAAAAAGGTTATTAGTATGCTATAAAAGCTATCTAATAACCTTCTTTATAATCAGTTATTCAATTTCAATTAACAAATCACCTGTTGAAATGGCGTCACCCGCACTAGCGTATACTTCTTTCACGATACCGTCTTTTGGTGCTTGGACGGTCGTTTCCATTTTCATCGCTTCGGTAATTAATAAGTGATCCCCACGTTTTACATGGCTTCCTTTTGATACAACTACTTTTAAGACCGTACCTGGCATCGTTGCACCAATTTGATTTGGATTGGTTGGATCCGCCTTTAACGCTAGGTTACCATCTACTTCTACAGTCATATCTTGAATCACTAGTTCACGAGATTGACCGTTTAACTCAAAGTAAATAACACGCGTGCCATCGTGCTGTGGTTCACCGATGGAAACAAGTTTAATAATTAGTGTTTTACCTTTTTCGATCTCTACTTCGATTTCTTCACCTAGTTTTAACCCGTATAAGAATGTTGGCGTATCTAATACCGAAATATTGCCGAAGGAGTTCACTGTTTTTGCATACTCTTCAAACACTTTTGGATACAAAGCAAACGCTAGCACATCCTGTTTCGTTACGGCACGATTTAATTTCTCCTCTAATACCGCCTTTAGTTGCTCAAAATTCACAGGCTCCAGTAGCTCACCAGGGCGTACCGTAATTGCTTCACGATCCTTTAACACAACCTTTTGTAGAGCCTCCGGGAAACCGCCATGCGGTTGTCCTAAATAGCCCTGGAAGAACTCAATCACAGAATCTGGGAAATCGATAGTTTGCCCTTTTGTCAGTACAGAATTTTCATCTAAATCATTTTGCACCATAAATAACGCCATATCACCGACTACTTTCGATGATGGGGTTACTTTGACAATATCACCAAATAGAAGGTTTACGCGAGAATACATGCGCTTCACTTCTTCCCATCTGTCCCCAAGACCCACTGCTTTGGCCTGCTGTTGCAGGTTACTGTATTGGCCACCTGGCATCTCATGGACATAAATTTCAGAATGCGGGCTAATCATACCACTTTCAAAATCCTTATAATACTTACGTACATCTTCCCAGTAATACGATAACTTTTCTAGTGCATCGATGTCGGCACGAACCTTACGCTCACTGCCCATCATTGCATAGTACAAGGAGTTTGCACTTGGCTGTGACGTTAAACCTGCCATTGAACCGAGCGCTGTATCAATGATGTCTACTCCCGCTTCAATCGCCTTGGCATATAAATAAATACCATTGCCACTTGTATCATGCGTATGCAAGTGGATTGGCAGATTTGTCGTCTCTTTCAACTCGGAAATTAAGCGATATGCTGCTTCCGGTTTCAATAATCCGGCCATATCTTTTATCGCTAAAATATGCGCTCCTGCTGCCTCTAGCTCCTTGGCCATTTCCTTATAGTATTGAACTGAATATTTCGCTCTTGTTTCATCAAAAATATCTCCTGTGTAACAGATCGCAGCTTCTGCAATTTTACCTGATTGTCGTGCAGCATCAATGGCTACTTCCATTCCTTTAATCCAGTTCAAGCTATCGAAGATACGGAAAACATCAATGCCTGATGCCGCTGATTCAGCGATAAACTCACGAATTAAATTGTCTGGATAATTTGTGTAGCCGACTGCATTCGCACCACGCAATAACATTTGGAATAACACATTCGGTACTTGTTGACGCAACTTGGCAAGTCGCTCCCACGGGTCTTCTTTTAAGAAACGATACGCCACATCAAACGTCGCGCCTCCCCACATTTCGAGTGAGAAGAAATCATGCATCATACGTGCAGTGGCATCTGCAATTTCGAACATATCCTGTGAACGTACACGAGTCGCTAGAAGTGATTGGTGTGCATCGCGGAAAGTTGTATCCGTTAATAGCACGTCCTCTTGCTCTAGAATCCATTTCACAAGCCCTTCTGCTCCTCGGGCATCTAAAATTTGCTTCGTCCCCGCCGGGGGAACGATTAGTTTATCGACTTTCGGGATGCTCGGCTGTACAAAAATTGGTTTCGCCTTCTTCTCTACTCCTGGGAAGCCATTTAGCGTCACATTACCAATATAACTTAAGAGCTTTGTCCCGCGGTCCTTGCGCTCAGGGAAAATAAATAGTTCAGGTGTTGAATCAATAAAACTTGTATCAAATGCACCCGTTAAAAATTTCTCGTGCGTTACGACATTATTTAAGAATGGAATATTCGTTTTCACCCCACGAATACGGAACTCTTTTAAATTTCGGTCCATTTTTGCCGCGGCTTCTTTAAAAGTCATTCCCGTCGTAGAAATTTTCACCAGTAGTGAATCATAATACGGTGTTACTACAGCCCCTTGGAAGCCATTTCCGGCATCTAATCGAACCCCGAAGCCACCGCTTGAACGGTACACCATAAGCTTTCCTGTATCTGGCATAAAGTCATTAGCCGGATCTTCCGTCGTGACACGTGCTTGAATTGCATAGCCGATCATTGGAATATCCGCCTGTTGTGGAATGTGGATTTCCTCACTATGCAATCCGTAGCCCGCTGCTACTTTAATTTGGGCGTGCACAATATCAACACCCGTTATCATTTCAGTAATCGTATGCTCTACTTGAATTCGAGGGTTGACCTCGATGAAATAAAAATTCTCGCCTGCAACTAAAAATTCTACTGTCCCTGCATTTATGTATGAGACATTTTTCATTAATTGAACTGCTGCATCGCAAATTTGGCTTCTTAAATCTTCCGAAATTGAATTAGATGGCGCGATTTCAACAACCTTTTGATGACGACGTTGAATCGAGCAATCACGTTCATATAAATGAATGATATTACCTTGTTGGTCGCCAATAATTTGGACTTCAATATGCTTTGGCTTAATAATAGCCTTTTCTACATATACCTCATCAGAGCCAAATGCTGCCTTCGCCTCTGATTTTGCACGTTCATAGGAGGAAGCTAGCTCCTCTGCTGTATGAACAAGACGCATTCCACGACCACCGCCGCCTAATGCTGCCTTAATCATAATTGGATAGTCATATGCGTTTGCAAAAGCCTCTACCTCTGCTAAATTATTTACTGGACCATCTGTACCAGGAATAACAGGAATGCCCGCAGCAATTGCTTGTTCACGCGCCTTCACCTTATCTCCAAACATATCTAAATGCTGAGATGTCGGCCCAATGAAGACAATCCCCTCTTCTTCACATCGACGTGCAAATTCTACGTTTTCCGATAAAAAACCGTACCCTGGATGAATCGCATCAACCTTAGCATCTTTAGCAATCGAAATAATGCCCTCAATATCTAAATAAGCATCAATTGGTTTCTTGCCAGCCCCCACTAAATAGGCCTCATCTGCTTTAAAGCGATGAAATGCACCACTGTCCTCCCGTGAATAAATGGCTACTGTTTGGATATTCAACTCCGTACATGCACGAAAAATACGAATTGCAATTTCTCCTCGATTGGCTACGAGAATTTTTTTGATTGACTCCATTGATATCCCCCTTTATGATTGTGTCTTTCTCCGTTCTACCTTTTCAAACATAGAAACATTGATTAATATTCCCATTGCTAAAGATAGAATAATTATAGATGTCCCGCCATAGCTAATAAAAGGTAACGTTACACCGGTTAACGGGATTAACCCAGTTACACCCCCAAGATTGATAAACGTTTGCCAGCCAATCCAGCTCGCAATACCAGCCGTAATCATACGTGCTAGTGGATCTTTCGTGCGCAATGCAATCGAAAATCCTTTATATACAATAAATCCTAAACCACCTAAAACAATCAGAACTCCCCAAATTCCGAGTTCCTCCATAATAATCGCCATAATAAAATCAGTTTGTGGTTCAGGCAAATACCCCAATTTTTGAATCGACTGACCGAGACCTCTTCCTTCTAAGCCGCCTCCGCCAATGGCATAATAACTATTGACAACTTGGTGGCCACTACCATTTTCATACTCAAACGGGTTTATGAATGATTTAAGACGCCCCCTACGGTTATCAGTTAACATATCCCCTTTAAATAGCATTAGTATACCAAAGATGACGCCTCCAAACGCACCCAACAACCCGAAAAACTTCCAAAATGTTTTAAACGGAATGCCACTCGCTGCTACAACACAAACAGCAATTCCACATAGAATAATACTTGCTCCTAAGTCGGTTTCAAATGCTACACCAGCAACAACAAGAATCCAGAGGAATATTGGATAAAAAATTTCTGTTGGTTGTAGCTTTTCAAACGTATACTTTTGCGCTTTACGATAAAAAGCAGCCGCAAAATATAAAATGATAAATAGCTTCGCATATTCAGAAGGCTGGAAGTTACCCAAACCAGGGACATGAATCCAACTTTTTGCCCCTACTCCTGCTTCATCATTACCAGCAACCTTTACCCAAGTAAAAAGGACAACTAGCACAGCCGTCAGTAACAACATAACTTTTTTATTCGCATAATGCTTATACGGGAAAAATGCTGCTACTAAAAACCCAAGAAAAGCTACAATTAAATTGATTACTTGCTTGTGATAATAGTTATCTGGTTCAAGTCCTTTTTGAATTGCTACCATTATACTTGAACTATAAATCATGACTAATCCAAATAAGCTTAACAATAGAAAAGTAAAAAATAACGGGTAATCAAAATTTTGTGCATAACGTTTTAAGTATTGTTTCATTGGAAAACCTCATTCTAGAAAAAAAACTCAAATCGCAAATTGCGTTTGAGTTTTTTCTTTTTATTTGTCTGTATACGCGTCATGTAGTACAGAAAGTTCTTTCTCGAGTGAATCGAGAATTTCTTTGCCTTTTTCGCGATCAATGAGTCCAAGCTTCACAGCAAAGTCAATTTCACGTGAAAGGCCGAACATTTGTGTATCTAATACTTCTTCATATAAAGGGCATTGTGGCATTGTTAAATGATCCATTTGTACTCGAATGAGGCGAGCAATTTTGTCTGCATCAGCAACTAAAAGCTCCAAAGCCTTCTCTTGAAAAGAAGTTTGTGATTTAGTATCCATGAGGACGCCCCCATTATCTGATATTTCTTCGATTCTATCTTAATAAAGTTTATCTTTTAGTCGTTAAAAATGCAAGTGTCTACATTGGAAAATAGAGAAATCAAATTATATTTCTTTATTAACTCGGGTCATTAGCGTTATACTATTTCATGGATATACAAGATTTGAGGAGGATTTCTATTATGGAAACAATAATTCCTATCAAGGGCGCAGTTACATTCCAATTAACATTAGATCCCACTGTATGGATTTTCGATGATCGTAAATTAGATTTAAAAACATACTTCGACACAAAAGAAGTTGAGGAAGATTCGGATATTAAATATATGCGTGAAGTAGGTGCTCACTGGTCACGTGAGATTATGGAAGGAGCTACTTTCCCACCAACATTGAAATCAGAACGAAAATTTGACCGCAAAGGGATGGAAACAGGTACTTTCGGAATTGAATTAAGTCACTTCTTGAAAAATGCTGAGATTAAACCTGAAGCCACAACAATCGTTATCGAATGTGAAGATGACAAAGAATATTCATTTACAATCGAAGAGGCTTATACTTTCATTTTAAAATATAGCCAAGATGGCAAGCCATTACTAGAAGATGGTCCTGTTCATGTGCTATTCAGAGACGGTTCAAATGTAGACAACCCTATCAAAAATGTATTAGCAATTCGTGCTGAGTAGGAGGGAATGCAATGCGCGTAAAATGCGTTATTTGCGATACAATTAACAATTTAGATGATAATTTACCGTTAGCAAAAAAATTACGCAATCGACCAATTCATACGTATATGTGTGGTACATGCCATGATCGAATTGAAGAACATACCGTTGCACGCATTGAAACAGGAAATTTCCGTTTTTATCGTACTTCACCACAAATGGATAAAGAATTTTAACCTAAAAGTCAAAAAGTATAAAAATCATTCCGCAGCATAATTTAAGCTCGGAATGATTTTTATTTATAATCCACAGTTATTTAAAACATCAGTTGTGTTGATTAACAATTTTTTTCACCTAGATAAATCAGAAGACACTTATTTCCGCTACTCGCTTTCCTGCGATGAAAGTAAACGGTAGTAGCATTAGAACATTGTTTTAGATTATCTTCTTAAGAAAAAAGGTTGTTGGAACATAATACTTATGTTTTGCCATGAAAAATCAGAAATTATCATCCCAAAATCTTTCTTCTATATTTATGTCGTCAAAAAAACACCCCATAAATGTTTATTTAGTGTCTCTTTTTATGGGGCAGTTTTTACCAAGGTTTATGCAATTATTTTTTAAGAATGAAGCAATTTTAAACTAATGCTTGAATTACAGTATTAGCATCTAGGAGGCTTACGAATTTCTCAATAGCAGATTCTAACCGTTTATAGGTATAATACCCTAGTTGGATTTTCTTTAAATTACATTTTTTTATTTAGATAAACAACCGTGCTCACAAATGCTACAGATGATATCAATAATATTATCAAAATATAATTTTTGAAATTTTCAAAATCTACATTCATTGCAGAAAATTTAGTTATTAAAAAAAGAAAAGCAATCCCAATTAAAAGTAAAGAATAAGCATTTTTATAAGCTGCTTTAAAGATTATATCCATTCGCTCATCTTTTTCTTTAGGCAGGACAAATCGGAAATACAATATACTTGCTCCCCAAAAAAGAAGAGCTAAAGGAGTCAGGACAACCATATACATTTATTCATTCTCCTCTCTCAAAACATCATATTGGAAGACTTCATTAATATCCACATCAAACAATTTGGCAATTTTAAAGGCTAAAACTAAGGAAGGGCTATACTTATTAGCCTCAATTGAATTTATTGTTTGTCTGCTTACACCCAATCTCTCAGCTACCTCTTTTTGTGACCATTTTTTTTTAGCTCTAAGAATATGAAGTGTATTAGTAAGTTCTGTTTGCAAAACAAACACCCCCCATTTCAATACAAAAACGGTAACATTTTTTTAACTTTTTGTCAAAAAAAAATTACTTTTTTTTCGTCAACAGGCGCTTTAGATCCTCTAATGCTAAGCTATCTTTATCTAATAGTATGAAGTCAGGTGATTCATTCAACTAAACACATAAATCACGGAATTTTTAGTTTCCTACTCTGAAATTCAAACTTGGCTTAATGCTAAAACTATTTAAAGTTAACAATAAACCCTTATCTAGAAAGATAAGTCTCTTCTGTTAAAAACAAGGAAAGTTATACTCAAAAATAAGAATATATATAACAATACGATTATGGCTGAAAATAAAGGAGTCATACCAGCAATTACTTCTGTTCCATCAACATAAACATTAAAATCGGTATTTGCGAATAGAATAAACTTTGCCCAGCTAAATTTCATTCCAATAATTCTTGTAGCAATATTACCAGTAAAATAAGCGAATAGAGTTAATCCAAGTGAAATATAGGTATTTCTTATTAAAGCAGACAATGTATAAGCAAGTGTACAAAAAATGCTTAAATCAATTGCTGTAAACAGATAATAACGTAACATGTAGTACCAATATTCCACTTGGTCAACATTATTATTGTTTATGATTAAAAGTTCTTTAGGTCCATCAAAACCAAAGAACACTATTCCCACTAAAAAGGCTATTAACAAAAGAAAAAACACAGCTAAAAAGTTAGACATGACAACTGCCATGTATTTTGAAAAAAGGAACGCATTCTTGGAAATAGGTCTTGTCAGCCATATTTTAACAGTACCTTTATCAAATTCTTCTGAAACTATACTGGACGCAATCATAACTGTCAATATTCCTAAAAACGATAATAAAGGTTGAATGCTTTTTATAAAAGTCCATACATTTTGCTCTTGATCAGGTTTTATATTATTTTCTATACGATATTCATTTAATATAATTTTTTCTTTATTACTTACATAGGCAAGTGATGTTTCAGCAAGATTTTCATTAGCCTCTGCTAAACGAATATTTCGACTTTCTAATTCACTTTTCCAATCATTCACTTGGTTTGACTCCTGAATTTGGAAAACGTTGTAAACAGCGGCTCCTATAACAATTAAAGTAAGGAAACCTAAAAATATCATTATAAATTTCTTTTTTATAATTTTATAAAGTTCTAATTTTATAAGAGTCATCTAATTCATTCACCCTTCCTTTATTAATTTTAAATATGTTTCTTCTAGCGATTCGTCATTCACATAAACCTCAGATAAATTCAAATCATTGGAAATTAAAAACTTTGTTATTTCAGAAATGTCGATCTCTAATAATTGAACAATTAACTTTTGATCCTTTATTGTAGGATTCGTATGAGGAAATTTTTCATTAATTAAATCCAACGCTTTTTGTAGAGGTTGAACCAAAATTGTATAACTAATTTTTTTATTTTCACATTGATGTTTTGATTGAACTTGCACTATTCTGCCGTTGTTAATAAATACAAAGCGATCACATAATAAATCTAATTCCGATAATTGATGACTAGAAATTAATATAGATAAATTTTTTTCTTTTGCCAAAGAGATCAATAAATTTCTAAGATCAATAACTCCTTGAGGATCTAAACCATTTGTCGGTTCATCTAAAATTAAAATTTGAGGATTGTGTATAAGAGATTGAGCAACCCCTAATCTTTGTTTCATCCCTAGCGAATAAGTGCTGACCTTTTTATGAATCGCTGAAGTCAATTTTACAAGTTCAGCTATTTCCAAAATTTCTTTTTTCGTCCTTTTTCCATAAAGTTTTGATAGCATCCACAAATTATCATAGCCACTCATATATTCATAAAACGAGGGATTTTCCACAATACAACCAACTTCGCCTAACCAAGCTCTCCTATTATTTGATAAAGAATTTTTAGGAATAATACTTCCATCAGAAGCCGAGGCTAAACCTAATATTGTTTTAAGAGTTGTTGACTTTCCTGCCCCATTAGGACCAATTAAACCTAGGATTTCTCCTTTAAATAAATCTAAATTAATATCCTCCAAAAGAACTTTTTTATTAACTTTCTTAGTAAGATTTCGTATTTGTAAAACAGTTTCCAAAAAATCCACTCCTTTACATTTCTATAAAGCAAGTATAAAATATTTTTTCCATAATGACAACTATTTTTTACTTTTTGTAAAAAAAAAGCGCCCCTTATTAAAATAGGAGCGAACCATTAAAATGTTGCGTATTAAAAAAATTTTATTCCTTCGTAAAAGGAACAATACAATCATGACAACGCACAATCCTTTAACATATTAAATTAAGGCCAATAGAATGAAAAGATTAAGGTCTGATTCTGGTACAATGCCGAATTCAGACCATTAGTATGAAAATTTTCGAGGGAAGCCTAAAACGAAAAGATTATATAGGTATGAAATTGCTTTACTACCTAGGAGGTTCAAGCGCTAAAACAGAAGGAATAGAATCTGAATTAATTAATCGTAATAAACCGTACCCTATACTACTTATTCCATTCATTATTCCAACTGTATTCAAATCAGCTTTAAAATTCTTTTCCAAACAAATTTTTTGATATACATCATTTATGATAGAATCATATTCTACAAAATATTCAGGTAACAATTTCCTAACATATAATAAAATATCTAAATTACCTAATTGACCATGACAAAGAGAATAATTATCTCCACCAATTTCTTCGGAAAGGAAATCTAGAGAATTTTTTATGTCCCCACAGACTTCATGAATATTCTCCCTTAATAACATAGCTCGAGATAATAAAATTCCCGGAGCCCCATGGCACCAAGCGATTGGATAAGAATCTAAATGTTTACTAAACCAATTTTTCTTATCTGGATTATAATAAAAATTTTCATAGGTTAGACCCTTTTTTATACACTCAACTATTTCATTATTATTACCATACTTATTAAATCGCGCTAATGCTGATATAATTCCAGCATTACCATGTGAAAATCCAATATAGGCTTCATCGCTCTTTTTAAAGGGCTGAAGCCATGCAACACCATTCTTGATAGGCTCTGCGGATTCAACTAAATGATCAGCTAGCATTTTTGCAATCTCTAATAAAAATTCTTGATGCGTATGCTCATATAAATTAATAATGACATGCAGTAAACCAGCGCTACCACCTATTACATCATATAATTGATCATTCTTGATAGATTTTGGGAGCTTCTTACTGTATGCAAGGGCTTCTTCAATAAATACAGGATTATCCAATACTTCTCCAAGATGGTGTAATGTATACAAGATACCGCCTATTCCTATAAACGCCCCTATACTAATATCATCCCTATTGTTTAACTCTGTCATTAGTTTTCTTACTGGTGTAATAGTTGCAACTGCTGCCTTTTTATATTTTTCATCCCCAGTAATTTTCCATAAATAACAGAAAAACAGTGCTATTCCAGTATTACCATCATACAAACCCGGTCCTGTAATAGAGTATTTCCAATTAGTTTCATCATTACCGTCAAGAACCATAGAAGTCCAACAATACTCTAATTCCATACCTTCGCCAGTTTTTATTGCTTTTTCAATTATTAAATCTCCAATAACTTTTACTTTGAATATTAAATCATTAGGATCTTGATCATCGTTATTATTAAGAGCCACTAAGTTAAGATCAGTTTTAGAATAAACAGCAGATATTGTAGAGTGTATTATTTCCAATTGATAGAGACAATCTTCTTTGTTCAATTTGCCGATTTTTTCTTTACATAAATCCATACCACTTTTGTAATAAAGAGGAATGTGTTTAGTTCCATCAGAAGTTACAATATTATAACTTCCAGGGCTAGAAGAAAAGTAAGGAATATCTCCTTCCACTAAATCTCTAATTTCATAAGGAACAATCTTTTTTATACTCTCCTCATTCTTGCTTTCAACCCACAATCGAGATAATAAAATCTCTCGATCAATCTGATTCCTTAAAAAGTCTGGGTGGTAACTCATATTTAAAAGTTTATTGTATTTCATCGTATCACGAAATATTTTTCGAACCTCTACGTTTGAAAAGCCATCTAAAATTTCTATAAGTCCTTTTTTATTATTGTAAAAAAATGTGTATGCACACTCAAATCCCTCAGAAAAGTTAGGAAGATAGTCAAGAATAAATATATCTTTTCCTTCCAACCTAGGTAAATTCGACCCTCCTTTAATTTTAAAGGTTTCTTTTTCTATTCTAATTTCATCTGAATTAATTTTTTTCACAAATCCTTCTTTAAATGGAGTTATTTGATTATCTGCATCACTTATCCCACTTAAATCAAAGATAGTTTTTTTATTCAAGTTAATATTAGCTGTTGAAGGAAGTACACCTGTAGAAACAACAGAATCCCGCACAATTCTAAGAGCTTTATTAATAACTGGACTTTGAGAATCATGGTGATCCGGCATTATTGTATGATGAAATAGAGATTCTAAATCAATTAAAAATGGGTATTCACCGGATGCAATTATATTCTCATAATGAAAATCTGTAGCATTAAATATATGTACAATTGCAAGCAATTGTCCTAGACGATGGTAAAATGCACAAACTTCATCATTATTAATGCACTTACTGTTTTCAATAAATTCGACCCAACCATAATCTTTTTTATTTATAAGTCTAAATGGTACTAATTTTGTACTTGTATCATTTTTATCGTTATACCATTTTAAAAAGTTTTGGAACTTTTCATCTAATTCTAATGAACGTGGCTTATATACAAGACGTCTGCCCTCACTAAATGTTATAACACAAACTGTTTTTCCATTATTATGAGAATCACCAGATCCTAAATTTATATGATGTATCTCTTTAATCGGAATATCAACATCAAATAAACTTTTTATTTCATATTTATCTTTTTGTACTCTCATTAATAGTTCTTTAAGAAAATTCTTTGTATTTAAAACTTTAGTTATTAATAGCCTAAATAATACGGGATATTCATTTATTAATGAAAACAAGTATTCTTTATCATTTAGAATATATGTATGATAATAATTATATCTTTCCTGTGATGTTGCACCTACCAATTCTCCCTTTAGTCGAAGTGTATTTATTTCGAGTATTAAGGTTTTATGAGCAATATTAAATAATAGCTGATATAAATGAAGAAGAATTTCTTGTAAAGCTGTATCGGTTAATTTAATTGAGTTTCTTTCACTAAATGAATTAAACTCACTAACAAAACCTATTAAAAATGGTTTAAAAAACATAAAAAACGGGTAATTATTTAATGAGGTAAATAAATTATCGTTCACTTTATTAGGTTTTAAAATAAAATTACTTAAAAATTGGGTCCAACTTTCATGATTCAAAAAATCACTGTTATATTTATCAGTATCAAATATACAACTTAAATCATCTAAGTCAATTTTGTACATGTCTTTTAACATATGTTCTATGTCTTGAGGCTTTTCAGTATTAGTTATGTTGTTCCAAAAATTAATTGCCAAATTCAAATTTTCTTTTTCAGATTTTGTTTCCGACTTTTTCCTTTCCTCAATTGTATATGATCTATATAAACAAAGGTTTGGCATATTATCGCTCCGTTCATCATAGTCTAATAAAAAGAGAAAGGAAAAACCTTTCTCTTTAGGTTGAAAATATAAATTAGTTACATTTTTTCTGACACTCCACTGTCAGAGTACATACGTGGCCAGGATTACCAAGGATATAACTAGCAGCTGCACATGCTAAGCTTGTTAAAATCGTTTCAGCCCAACGTTCTTGAACTCCTCCATTGACATTTAGCATGTCCATTTCAGATAATTCTTGTACAGGATTTTCAATTGGGAACCCTTCAATATTGTTGCTTCGAATATAAGGGTTCTTCCACTCTGTCACCATCGATTTCTTCATATTTCTCACCTCCTTTCAAGTCTAACTGACTATTCGTATCGTATAATTTTTTATAAAATTCATTTTCGATTATCAATTCCTCATGTTTTCCAATACCTATTATTTTCCCATCTTCCATAACAACAATCTGGTCTGCATCAACAATTGATGATAATCGATGTGCAATAATTATTCGTGTACATTTAATTTCTGAAAGATATTCATCAATTCTTTTCTCGTTTAGACTATCTAAGGCGTTTGTTGCTTCATCTAAAACTAAGACTCTGGGCTGGTTTACTAATGATCGAGCAAGTGCTATTCTTTGTCTTTGTCCTCCAGAAATATTCTGACCCATTTCTGAAATGATAGTCTCATAATTCATTGGCATTTTCATAATTTCATCATGAATTTGTGCTATAGAAGCCGCATTGGCAACATGATAGTTATTAATCTCATCTCTATTAAGTTTAATATTGTCAGCAATTGATTGATTAAACAGGAATGGATCTTGAGTAACGATTCCCATCTGTCTACGTAAATAAGATTTATTAAGTTTTGATAAGGGCATATTTTCAAAAAAGATTTCACCCTTTATCGGTTTATGAAGTCCAACAATTATTTTTGCTAATGTACTTTTTCCAGACCCTGAAGGACCTACAATAGCTACCTTTTGACCAGCTTCAATTTGAAGAGATATATTCTGAATTATTGAATCACCTTGTTCAGTGTACGAAAAGTCTACATTTTCCAAATATATATTTCCTAATAAATCAATTTTTTCTTTCCCATCGTCAGATGATTCCGTAGGAGTATCCATTACATCTCTAATTCTTCGCAAGTATACCTTTAGTTGAAAAAATGAGTCTATCGACATTATGAAAGAATTAGAAGTGGATATAAAAAAAGTTGATATTGTTTGGAATGCAATTAATTCTCCCATACTTAATGTTCCATTCAATACACTATGGGAACCAATCCAAAGAATTAGTAAAGGTGCAAAATATGTCAAAGACCCTGTAAACGAGGTCATAAAATTAAATACTCTTTCCTTTTTCACAAATGCATTCGCAAACTCCAAATAAAACTTTTTCCATCTATCTTGTATTTGCTTTTCAGATCCTGAAGTTTTTATATTTAAGATTCCTAGAATTGATTCTGTTTGAAAAGAATAGAGATTTGTGTCCTTTAACAGTTCACTTCTATTTAATTCATGTATTAACGGCCTTAATCCTAATACAACTAAATATATAATTATTGAAAGCCCAATGATCCACAAAGATAATATGAAAGATTTATAAAACATATAACCAACTATAAAGATAAGAAGGAACAAATCTAAAATATTCTTCATAATTTGGTTAGATAAAATAGATCGAATGGCTCTTAAATTAGAGAATCTATATAATAAATCTCCGGATTGTCTTACTTGATAAAAGCTATAAGGCAAGTCGAGTAAATGTTTAAAGAAATCCCATGACATAGTAAAGTCTAAGAATTTAAATAGCCTAAGAGAAACTTCACTCTTCAGTAAATTAAATATAAAATAAGAAATAAAAGAGAGAATAATCCCTACAAGGATTATCGAAATATCCCCATTTTTACCAGCTAGGTTATCAACCAACTTCTGGGTTAATATAGGTGTAATGAGTACAAATAATTGCAAGATTAAACTTATACCCAGTAACCCAAACATTATGCTCGGTCTTAAAGTAAGCAGTTTTAAATAAGGCTTCCATAAACTTTCTTCTTTTCTTTTTTGGAAAGACTCTCCGGGACATAATAGAAGAATGTACTCTGAAAATTTCTCTTCGAACTCTATTTGATCCACTTTTTTTCTACCAAAAGAAGGATCTATTATATAGAAATGGTTATTTTTTATTTTTTCTAATACAACATAATGTTTATGTTCCCAAAATATAATTACCGGTAAATCAACTTGAGAAATATTATTAACGGAAGCTTTTAAACATTTAGTTTCAAATTTGTATTCTTTAGCAACTTGATACAAATCATATAAAGTATTTCCATCCCGACCGTTACCTAACTTTTCCCTTAATTCATATAATGGAATATTACATTTATAATAAGCAGCTATCATTGCCAAACAAGCTATACCACATTCAGTTTGGCTCATTTGCTCTATATAAGGAACCTTTTTCATTTATTCCACCCTCTTGGGTAATTCTAATGTAAGAATGTTAGGTACTGTTCTATCAATTAGTCTTAATAAGGAGTATCCTACCCCTGTAATACCAGTAAATAGGCCAATTAATCCGCTCTTTTTCATCCCCTCAATTTTACCCAGGACTTCTACATCCTGTAACAAACTATTTGAATGATTCAAACAGTGCTCTTGCATATATTTATTACCTAAATTCTCCGAGACCGAATAGATAATATCTACATTTCCAAAAGCCCCGTGACACAGACAAATCCTATTGTCAAAATTCTCCTGAGTATAGAAAGATTCAACAATATCACTGATATTCACTGGAATTACTTCATTTTTTTCGAAGTTCTTTGACATAATTGAACGATTAAGTAATACTCCTGGTGCTCCATGACACCAATAATAAGAATTCCAAATATCTGTCGCATTATCTCTTAAATCTGCCCAATTTAATTGTAATGAATTATAATGAGTATCTTCATATTGGATTAACTTGTTAACCCAATTTGACACTAATGCGTTAGGAATGTATTTATTAGCTTGTGATAATGAATAGATGATACCTGAAGTTCCATGTGCAAAACCTGTAAGGAAAGTATTATCTTTTATTTTAATTTCTTGTTCTTGTAATTTTTGTATTAGTATCGTGCACAATTCATTAATCTTGTATAGTAACTCTTCATTATTATTTAATTTATAAAGTTCTATATAATAAGTAATAAATCCGGCTATCCCACCTAGAAAATCAATAACATCTTCAGAAGTAAAATCCAGCTGGTTGATTTCGTTTAAATATTCAGACCCTTTATCGAATAAAAACTTATCGTCCCATATCTCTCCAAGATAGTGTAATGTATATGGAACAGATCCTAATCCGCTATACATTGAAGGCGGTAGGGAATTTCCAAATTCTTCAATGATATCTATTACATATACAGTAGCGCGTCGAGCGTAGTCTGTATAAATCTCTTTCCCTGTTATCTTTCCAAGTTGAGCTAAAAAAAGGGAAATTCCTAAAACACCGTTATATAGAGTTGGATCTAATATTTTAAGATTTAATCGATTAGTTTCTGGATTTGTATCCATTCCAATCCATGTGACAGGACCGTCTGATTTATTACCAATAGCATGATTAATGAGATAATCACCAATTTCGATAGCTTTTTCCAAATGAATATTATTTGTTTGATAAGAAGGAATATTTATTTTATATTCAAGTGCTTCTACTTCAGAAGATTCCATTGTAGCTATATGATTACTTTCAAGCATTAATTCAGTATATTGTAATTGTCGTTTTAAATCCTCATGATTTAAATTTTGTAATTTCATTATTAACCTATTTAAGCTTGTCTCTCTAAAAATATTGATGATTTCATCACCGTTACTAGAAAAAATACTAGTTGAATTCATCCGAAATGTAAAAAATGGGATATCGTGATTCAAAATTTCATTTATTTCAAAATCTACAATCCCTTCGAACTTTGGTTCCGTTTTCACCATATTCCAAAGCATTTCCAACAACTTTTCCCGATCTAACCCATCTTTTAAATACTTTGGGTGATATGATGCAACTAAAAAACGGGCATAAATATAAGTAGGACGTAGTATTGTTCGACACTCGCACTTAGAGAATAACTTTGTTAGAACATTAGTTAGCTCTTCCTTGTTCTCAAGAAATACCATATAGATATCTTTTAATCCTCTATTAATAAATTCTATGTATTCACGAGGGTCAATAAGCACTCCTTGATTGAAAACAAGATGCTTACTTTCTGTTGTTATAAAACTAACATTTTCAAATTTCACTTGGTCTGAATTATCATCTACAAGAACCCATCCTTTCATGTTATCTGATTTTTGATTTGGGATTCCTGTGATGGCACTTAAATCAAAATCTATATTACTTCTAAATAGTTGACCTGTTGGTAATAATCCTGATTTAAGCACTGAATCTAAAAGTTGATCCATAGGAAACTTAAAACTTTCTGAGCCATTAATATGATTTGCAAATAAAGTCTCTAAATCAATAATATTTGGATGTTCCCCAGATGAAATAAGATTTTCATAATGCATATCAGTAGTACCAAATAAATGAAAAACCCCTATTAAAATACCTACTCTATAATAATATTTTTCTATATCTTGAAGACTTTCGCATTCCGCATGTTCAATAAATTCTTGCCATCCATAAGTTTCTCGATCAATAGTGATTATTTTACGTAGATGATGTTTAATTGTTGAATGGTTATTAACCCACTCTAAAAAGGAGTTATATTGAATATCTATATCTAAAGATCTTGGTTTATAAACTACTTTATTCTCGTTATCAAAGGTGAAAATCGCTACTGTTTGTCCACCCTTATGTGTATCCCCTTCACCAAGTGATATCCCCTTTAGTTTTGGGTATTCTTTACCAATTCCCATAGTGTTGTTGATGTCTAAATAATCACAAGCAAATCTTTCTAATAAAAGAATACAGTTTTTAGAATATCGATCAGTAATTTCTGTTAATAATCGAGTTAAAACTGGGAAGTTTTCGAAAACTTTTGTTAGATATATCTTTGATTTTAAAAAATCACGTATATAGGTATTTAACAGATTCTCTTCCGAATTATTTCCAATCATTTCTTTTTTGTTAGAAAAATCAGATATAAACAATTTACAAGAAACTGTTTTTAATTCTTGATATAAATTTGCTTCTAACCCATCGAGTACACTGTTCCAATTGCTATACTCTTTAACTCTTACACTTATCGTCTCCTCTAATTTTTTTCTGAAGTATCGAGTAAATGGAATAATCGGTATCCCAAAGCCTAATGATGCATCCATATTCTCAAAATCTTCATTATCGATAGAAGAAAAAATATTTTTAAAGAGCTCACACCAAATTTGTTGAGAATGTTGGGGATCTTGGTCGTTAATGATTTTAACAAAATTATTGAAGTCTATTTTTTTATGCATAAGTCTTTCCTTGAATTCATCAAATCCTAGTTCCGTTTGTTCCATCCAATTCAAAATTGATGATCCAATCTCTACAGAACTCAAATGATTGGGTGTTCTTTCAAAAAGGTAGTTTGCTTTATTTAATTTTAATTGGTTGATGTCCCCATTCATTTTTAACACTTAAGATCCCCCTTTAAATTAAATTAACATCTTGTTGAGCATGCTGTAGACGGACATGAATTCATCGAGTCAGAGATCGTATAGATTGTCACTTGGACTACACATCCCCATGAACTACGAGGATTCACTTCCCCAGCACCCGATAATGATTTCAATTCCTCTTCATTTATCTCACCAATTGCATCAAACTTTAAATTATACTCCATCTTTAATCATCTCCTTTTTTAATTACTGAATTATTTTTAAGAAATGATTCTACGTTTTATTTACCACATCTTGTTGAGCATGCTGTAGACGGACATGAATTCATCGAGTCAGAGATCGTATAGATTGTCACTTGGACTACACATCCCCATGAACTACGAGGATTCACTTCCCCAGCACCCGATAATGATTTCAATTCCTCTTCATTTATCTCACCAATTGCATCAAACTTTAAATTAGACTCCATCTTTTATTCATCTCCTTTTTTAATTATTGAATAATTTTTAAGAAATGTTCTCCGTTTTATTTACCACATCTTGTTGAGCATGCTGTAGACGGACATGAATTCATCGAGTCAGTGATAGTCCAGATTGTCACGTCTATTACACATCCCCATGAACTACGAGGATTTACTTCTCCTGCACCCGATAATGATTTTAATTCCGCTTCGTCTATCTCGCCAATTGCATCAAATTTTAAATTACATTCCATTTTCCATTCATCTCCTTAATTTATTTCTAGTACTTAAGAAAAAACATTTAGACTATAAATTTACAACCTATAGTTTTATCATCTTGATGCACCTTCTTAAATCAATTGAGTCAGAGATAATCTAAAGTGTTATAGTCTTTCCCATAACCTACTTACTTCACTTACTGTACATCTGTTTACTCATTTAAGTTCTAGAGTCAAAATTACCTTTTATTACCTCCCCTACCATTTATTTACCAATATCATAACTTATGAAATTCGATAAGTAAATACTTTTTTACAACGCATTCCATATATTACCTTACTTAAACTAATTTTACAAATATTAGTTTAAATGTTATATTATCAACAAAAAGGGAGGTATATAATTATGAGAAAACTGGCTAGTATTTTATTTCTGTTTTTTGGGATTATTATTATTGGAAATGAGAACGGATTAGCAAAGGAATACGAAAAGCAATATTCTGTATTTTTAAGAAGCCCTAGCTATTCTAATGATTTCCTTGAACAAATAGAAAAGTCTTCAATACAATTAGCGTATTCTGTTGAAGAAATAGGAATGTATCAGTTAATAGGAGAGCCTAGCAAGTTAGAAGGTTTTTTAAAAGATTATCAGTACATAGATTCTTACAATGAGTCCATGGAACAAAAAACAAAGCAAACGCGAATTCAAGACGTTAATATAAAACCCGTCAATTCTATAAACTCTGACAATTCTAACAAACCGCCATTATGGCACTTACAATGGGATATGATTTTATCCACATCAAATGGTAAGAGCTACGAAATCGCTCAGGGAAGCAAAAAAACAATAATAGGAATTATTGACTCGGGGATAAACACTGAACATCCTGATTTAAAAAACAATATTGTTGAAGGATCAATTAATCTTGTACCTAAAGGCGGTATTAATGAAACAGACACCGAAGAAACAGGTGAAAGTGACCGTTTAATAGATTTAACTGGTCACGGTACCTTTGTAGCAGGACAAATAGCTGCAAATGGAATGATGAAAGGGGTTGCCCCCCAAATAGGAATTAGATCATATCGTGTTTTTGGAAAGGGATCTAGCGAATCCATTTGGATTATTAAGGGGATTATTGAAGCAGCCAAAGATGATGTGGATGTTATTAACCTTAGTTTAGGTGAATACCTTGTACAAGGACAAATAACAAATGAAAAGGGTGAAAAGATAAATCATTTAGCTGAAATAAAAGCTTACAAAGAGGCAATTAATTTTGCTAAAAAACAAGGAAGTATCGTAGTCGCAGCTGTAGGTAATGATTCTCTAAATTTAAATGATTCTTATACACTTAATAAGTTTTGGAAAGAAGTTTTATCAAAAGATAATAGTGAAATTAATGGTTCTCTATTAGATATACCTGCTGGACTCCCTAATGTAGTCTCTGTTTCCTCTGTTGGCCCAACAAATCAACTATCAAATTTTTCTAACTATGGAAAAAACTTCGTTGATATTGCATCTTATGGGGGAGATACAAGATTATTAGAAACTTATGGTCAGAATCGTTGGATAGAAGAAGGCTGGTTTCAAGAAGAAAGCATCTTAAGCACGTCCTCAAACGGTGGTTATTCATATTCTATAGGTACTTCTAACGCCGCTCCAAAAGTAGCAGGAGCTCTTGGCCTAATTATTGATCAAAACAATTTTAAAAATCAACCCAATAAAGCAATTAATAAGCTATATAATCAAGGAACCTCTAGAATTGGACCTAAAGAACATGTTGGAAATGGGATATTAAATATCTATAAATTATTTAGTAATTATGAAACAGCCCATTAAGATGAACATGTAAAATATTTAATTCCTAAAGACGTTAGACTCAAATTTAGAGACTTTTTCAAAGGTTTTGCTCATTAGGCGAAGCATAATCCACGTTTCAAAATATTAAAAAACAAATTTTGTAAATCTAATTATTATCGTACTTTTGAATAGTTTCTTTCAACATATCTCTAAAACAGAACATCTTGAAGATAATATGCAGTTTTTGTAGTATTCATCATATAAACACCCCGTAAATGTAAGTTTAATCACTAGCATTTACGGGGTGTTCTAGTATACTATTTTATTTTTACGATAGCATTTTTTATCATTGTGAACCATTATTTTTTACAATCGCCTTTTCAATTAACTCGACAACTTGATACATAATCGTCGCAAAAAAGGCGATGATGAGTAGTGACATAAGCACAAGATTAAAATTAAACACCTGGAAGCCATAAATAATTAAATAACCAAGCCCTTTTGAAGCGACTAAAAATTCCCCAACTATGACACCTACCCAGGAAAGTCCTACATTTACTTTCAAAGTAGAAATAATCGTTGGAAATGAAGCTGGTAAAATAACTTCTCTAAATATTTGCCATCTTGTTGCCCCAAAAGTTTGTAATACCTTGCTGTAGTTTGGATCTACTCCTTTAAAAGCTGTATAAACTACGATGGTTGTAATAATGATTGAAATCAATGCCCCCATCGCTATGATTGAAAAATAACCTGGACCAAGCGCGACTATTAAAATTGGTCCTAAAGCAACTTTCGGCATGGCGTTTAAAATAACTAAATATGGATCTAGTACCTTCGATATCATTGGCGACCACCACAAGACAATCGCTATTAATGTACCGATTAATGTACCGGCAATAAAGCCAATAATCGTTTCTATTAAAGTAACACCAACGTGCAATGTTAACGTACCGTCACTCACTTTTTCTACGAATGTATGCCATACTTGCGTTGGTGAACTAAAAATTAAACGGTCAATCCATCCAAATCTTGAAAGAAGCTCCCACCCACCGAAAAATACTAGTAAGATAATAAGCTGATATACTCGAACAAAACGCTTTTCTTTTTTTAGCATCTGCTGATATTGTTTAAATAATGTATTATCCAAGACTCTCCAGCTCCTTCCAAATAGTTTGGAATACCTCTGAATATGCTGGATGCTGTCGAACATCAAAAGGTGAAAGCTTTTGTAACTCTGAAGGTATGTCAAATACTCTATGCAATTTACCTGGATTTGCAGAAAATAGAAATACTCGTTCACTCATCGAAATGGCTTCACCAATATCATGTGTCACTAGAACTGCCGTTTTTTGATAGGCCTTTAACGTTTCAACAACCAAGTCCTCTAATTTTAATTTCGACTGATAATCAAGTGCCGAAAATGGTTCATCTAGCAATAAAATTTTAGGTTCTACTGCTAATGTTCTTGCAAGTGCTACCCGTTGACGCATGCCACCAGATAACTCTCTCGGATAATTGTTCCCTACATGCGGTAAACCAATTTCTTGCAAAAGTGCATTTGCCGTTACTTTATGAGCCTTATTGCTTCGCTCCATGATTTTCAAACCAATTGTGACATTTTCTTCGATCGTTTTCCAAGGAAATAAATAATCTTGCTGAAGCATATAGCCAATTAGAGATTGATTGTGTGTTGAAATTTCCTCACCATCAATGTATACCTTGCCTTCTGTAGAGGCAAATAATCCTGCAATAATTGATAATAGCGTCGTTTTCCCACATCCACTCGGTCCTATAAAAGAAACAAACTCACCTTTACGAATATCTAAACTAATATCACGTAAAACCTCTTTTGCCTGCGTATTCGAAAAATAGCTATGATGAATATTTTCTAGTTTTAAAAATTCCATATTACTCAGCTGCCTTTTTAGCAAAGGTTGTATTCACAAGCTTTCCATAATCCACCCGTTGAGGAAGTTCACCAGCTTCCCCCATGATCGTTTGCAAGTTATCCCATTCTCCCTCATCCAAAATTGGATCTGTAGCATAAGATCCCTGTGATTTATAACGCTCAACCACTGTTTCAATTAATTCAACATCTACATTCTCAAAGTATGGTTGAATAATTTTCGCTATTTCGGCTGGACTTGCTTTTTGTACAAAATCCTGCGCTCGTTTCAATGCATTTGTAAAGCCTTGAACTGCCTTCGCATTGTCCTTTAAATAGCTACTTTTCGCCATAAATGATGTATAAGGTAATTTCCCTGATTCCGTACCAAATGAAGCGACAATATGGCCCTTACCTTCTTTCTCAAACATGCTCGCAGTTGGTTCAAATAGCTGTACATAGTCACCTGTTCCAGAAGCAAAGGCAGTAGCAATATTAGCAAAATCAATGTTTTGAATGAGTTTTAAATCATTCTTAGGATCAATGCCATGCTTTTTCAGTACGAACTCACCCGCCATTTGTGGCATTCCACCTTTACGTTGCCCTAAAAATGTAGAACCCTTTAGCTGATCCCACGAAAAATTATCCATCTTTTCGCGCGCAACTAAAAACGTGCCATCTGTTTGTGTTAACTGCGCAAAATTTTGAATCGGGTCATTGGAGCCTTGGAGCGTTACATATATAGAAGTTTCTGACCCGACTAAGGCGATATCAATGCCATCAGACAACAACGCCGTCATTGTCTTATCGCCACCCGCAATTGTTTGTAGCTCAACAGAAAGACCTTCATCCTTGAAGTATCCTTTTTCAAGTGCTACATACTGCGGCGCATAGAAAATCGAGCGCGTCACTTCTCCAACTTTAACTTTTTCAAGCTCCGTTTTATTACATGCTGTCAAAGAAAGGAGTAACAAAGCGACAACACTAAATAGCAAACCTTTTTTAAGCCAACGCATTTCATTTCCTCCTTGATTGATGAAATAAGCCTATCGACATTAACTTATTCACTTATGTCATTTAAGGTGCGAAGAATTATGTTAAAGTACTTCTAAAATAAATAATTAAACGTCCCTTTCGGAAACCTTAGGATCCGAAAGGGACGTCTGGTGCACAGTAAAATCAAATTCAATTTCACATATAATTCAGTTGAACAATATAGTATTATATGTATTTCAGGAATTTAATGGATAATATTCACAAAAGGACAATATATAAAAAATACCCCCCAAAAAAGGAGATAGAAATATATGCGTCCAATACAAAGCGAGAAAACCCCGTTATGTTGAAAAAACATTTACGGGGTTTGTAGATTTTTTTATTTGAATTAATATAGCCTTTAAAGTCAAATTAAAACGTATTTTTATCGTCTCTGTCTTTTGGATGATGCCCTGATTACTTTTCTACAATCTATAAAATAGAGAAATTTTTTAATGAATGATTAAACACTTAAAGTTATTTTTTATTTATGATTTTCAATCGAAAAAGCTGTAATAATTTTGATTATTATAAGAATAAACCAGTCAGATGATATTTTTGTTATCACCTGACTGGTTTAGTTATAAATTACCTTTTATGCATTTTTATTTTCTCTAGATAACCGCACTTTATAAATACCTAAAAATAATGCTGCAACAATTAAGCCCTCTATCATCGGTAATGAAAGAGCAAAGAATGTCAAAACAATACATCCTATGAACAAACAAATGTAGATAACAATATTTTGCCTAAAGTTTAATTTTCGTGCAAAGCCTAGTTTATAAACAATTGCGCACAAAATGAATACGGAGAAGAAAACAATATACCCTGCTACAGTATAATTTGGTGAGTATTCATAAATAAGACGGCTAATACCGGTGAAATCCTCTAATACTTCAGCCTCAGTTCCTTCTCTCATTTCAGATGCTTGAATGGAGTTTAATAACAACCAATTCAACATCAATATCCTCTTCCTTTCGTGGAAGCAAAAAATTATTTGTCAGCGTTTTTTAATTTTTTCGCTGCTTTCTCACGTTCGTTTTTGTCTAGAATTTGTTTACGAAGGCGAATAGATTCTGGCGTGATTTCTAGGTACTCATCATCAGTTAAAAATTCTAATGCTTCTTCTAGTGTTAATAAACGCGGCTTTTTAATTACATTTGTCGCATCTTTAGTCGCAGAACGAACATTCGTTTTTTGCTTCATTTTTGTAATGTTTACAGTGATATCATTATCACGTGTATTTTCACCAACAATCATACCTTCATAAATTTCAGTACCTGGTTCTACAAATAGTGTACCACGGTCCTCTACTTGCATCATACCATAAGTTGTCGATTTACCAGTTTCCATTGACACAAGTACACCTTGGTGACGACCACCGATACGACCTGGAATATATGGTTGGTAGCAATCGAAAGTATGGTTGATGATACCGAAACCTTTTGTCATTGACATGAATTCAGTTGTATAACCAATTAAACCACGTGCAGGTACTAAGAATGTTAAACGAACTTGGCCATTTCCATTGTTAACCATATCTAACATTTCACCTTTACGAGTACCAATTGATTCGATAATTGATCCAACATTTTCTTCTGGAACATCAATTTGTACACGTTCAAATGGCTCACATTTTACGCCATCAACTTCACGGATGATTACTTGTGGTTTTGATACTTGTAGCTCAAAGCCTTCACGACGCATATTTTCAATAAGGATAGATAGGTGAAGCTCACCGCGTCCAGAAACAGTCCAAGCATCCGGAGAATCTGTATCTTCAACACGTAAAGAAACGTCTGTTTGAAGTTGAGAACGTAAGCGTTCCTCTACTTTACGTGCTGTTACAAATTTACCTTCACGACCTGCGAATGGTGAATTGTTTACTAAGAACGTCATTTGTAAAGTTGGTTCATCAATGCGTAATGGTGTTAAAGCTTCTTGGTGTTCAACAGGACACACAGTTTCACCAACGTTGATATCTTCCATACCTGAAACGGCAATTAAATCACCAGCTTTTGCTGATTGAATTTCTTCACGTTTTAAGCCAAAGAAGCCAAAGATTTTTGTAACACGGAATTGTTTTACTGATCCATCTAATTTCATAAGTGCTACTTGTTGACCTACTTCGATTGTACCGCGGAATACACGACCGATACCGATACGACCAACGTAATCATTATAGTCAAGTAATGCTACTTGGAATTGTAATGGGTCAGCTGAATTATCAACAGGTGCTGGAATAGATTCGATTACTTTTTCAAATAGACATTGCATGTTTTCTTCTTGTTTCGATGGATCTGCATCAAGTGAAGCAGTACCATTTACCCCAGAAGCATAAACAACAGGGAAGTCTAATTGATCGTCATCTGCACCAAGCTCGATGAATAATTCTAATACTTCATCTACTACTTCTAATGGACGAGCTGAGTCTTTATCTACTTTATTAACAACCACAATTGGTGTTAATTTTTGTTCTAACGCTTTTTTCAATACAAAACGTGTTTGCGGCATACAACCTTCATACGCATCGACAACTAGTAAAACGCCATCTACCATTTTTAAAATACGTTCTACCTCACCACCAAAGTCGGCGTGTCCAGGCGTATCAAGGATGTTGATACGAGTTCCGTTATAATTTACTGCAGTATTTTTCGCTAAAATTGTAATACCACGTTCACGTTCAATATCATTAGAGTCCATTGCACGTTCTTCAACATGTTCGTTTGAACGGAATGTACCCGATTGTTTTAATAATTGGTCGACTAAAGTAGTTTTACCATGGTCAACGTGTGCGATAATTGCGATATTGCGAAGATCTTGACGTAAGTTTGTCATTATTCCACTCCATATTCTTTTTTCGAATGTTTAACTGTGATATTATAGCACAAGAAGGATAGAAATGTCCTTATTAGAATTTTCCTCATTCTAAAAAATATATTCGCATTATAAATTTTTAATATAGGAGGCTCAGCTATGAATCGTGCAAAATTCGTAATGGCCATTTACGCATTAGCTGCTGTTTTAGCAATGTGTTCTATCGGGTATTCAGTGGCAATTAGCAGTGTATTAGGTATAATAGCAGGCATTGTGGCTACTTGTGTCATTTTCATGACAGCCTTTAAAATGAAACGTAAGCTTCGTGAGCAAGGCTTACTTTAATAAGATGACTTAAGAAGGAGCCTGTCTAAAAATAGACGGCTCCTTTATTATTCATAAGGCACAATATATTTTTCTAACAACTCTTTGTGTATAGAAGGATTGGCAATAATAAATGTATCCTGATGCAAGAAATCAAAGCCCTCTCCATGTAAATTAGTGGCGATCGCTCCAACTTCCTTAGCTATAATCGTACCACCAGCAATATCCCATGGCGATAATCGCATCGATACATAAGCATCTAATTTACCACTGACAACAAACGCTATTTCCATTGCTGCTGAACCATAAGACCTTGTACCACGTACTGTCCTAACCAATTCAATAACCTTTTCATGGTGAATATGTCGATTTGGTGCTACCCAATGAGCATTGATACCAATGACCGATTCCTCCATTTTAACTGACTGTAATTTACGTAATGGTGAGTCATTGTACCATGCCCCTTCGCCTGCAATAGCATAAAATAAATCTTCACGCATTACATCAAATATGTAACCTAGCTTGCCTACCCCATTCACAAAAATACCGACAGAAATCATAAAATGGCGGTGTTGTTTCACAAAATTCATCGTGCCATCGATTGGATCAATAATCCATACAACACCTTCTAATGATTCTACTTTCTCTCCCATACCCTCTTCCCCTAAAATTTTGTGGGTTGGATCAAAACCTCTGATTTTTTCGATAAAAAATAATTCTGTTTCGCGGTCAATATTTGTGACAAGATCATTTGCACCTGATTTTGTCTCGATCACTAGATTATACGAAAAGGCCTCTCGAATACGGCTACCCGCTTCATATATAATGCTTTTTGCAAATTGATCCATTTGTTGTAAATCCATAAAAACCCACCCTTCGATTATAAGAAAAGGCCCTATGCTTTTAGCCTACTTAAAAAACATCAATAAGTAACACATAATTCCATTATGATATATTGTCTATTTTACCCTTTATAGCAATAAAAATCACCTGCTGTCGGAATATTCAGCAAGTGATTTTTCAAATCGGTATAAAATTTTTATTACGCATAGGCGTGCAAGCTTTCAAGTTCTAGCTGAATTTCAGCGAGGCGTTTTTTACTTTTTTCAATTTCAAGCTCATTTTTTTCATTCATTGCCGAGAATAACGAAGCCAATTCATAATCTAATTCTAATTGTAAAATGTGTTCATATTGCTTCTCAATGTCAACTTTACGTATAATTTTTACGATGGGTTTCATAAAAATCACTTCCTTTTTTTATTTTTTCACAAAACTTATTAGATTTGGTAAAGTTCTTGTTATAAGATTTTTTCCCATTTTTCTAATAAAATAAACCTTATAAATCGAAAGGAGTTAATAAAAATGACAAAAATAAAATGGACTAACAAAGACTTCAATGTTTTTCAAATAGATGGTTTAGAACAGAGAATGGATGCATTAAATTTATGTGTACGGCCAAAATTCCAATTGCTTGGTGAGGATTTTTCTTCCTTCTTTTCAAGTCATCTTGGAGAAGAATTTTATCCTCATGTTGCGAAGCATGCGCGCAGAACAGTAAATCCCCCAAATGATAGCTGGGTTGCCTTCGCACCGTACAAAAGAGGTTATAAATCATTACCTCACTTTCAGATTGGTCTTTGGAGCACACATTTATTCATTGTCTTAGCTATTATTTATGAAGCCCCACAAAAAAATGTGATGGCAGAACGTTTAATTGCCAACAAAGCCATACTACAGCAACTTCCTGATGATTTTATTGTCTCTGGAGATCACATGTCTCCAGCAGCAATCTCCTTGCAAGATGCAAAGGAAGACAAGCTAGATGAATTACTGATTCGTTTACGTGATGTTAAAAAAGGTGAGTTTTTAGTAGGTCGTCATATTCCAAAAGAACAAGCTGTCAAGCTGTCAGCTAACCAACTTCATCAATTAACGGAAGAAACCTTTAGCCGTTTACTCCCTATTTACAACATCATTGTTGGAAAATAAGTTTGGCATTGTGGCATAATAACTAAAACAATTTTTATATGATAAAACCTTATATTTATATATTGTGGAAAATTTACGTTATTATCCCTAGCAAATGAAATTTTTTTGAGAAATATTTTCGTAAAAGAGAGTTTGAGTAAATTATTATTTTTTCGCTGATTTTCAAAAAAATTGAAAATGTTTTATTTTGTATATGTAGTATATGAAATTTGCTTATTTTTAACACCGAGATAGTGTAAAGCAATCAAATAAAAAAATGTGGACATGAGGAATACTCACGTCCACATTTTAAAAGTAGTGAACCAACAACTGACAGCATATTTTTAAAGTGAAATTGAAAAAATTCCGTATCAAAAAAGCGCAAGTAATCAACGTTGCTAAAGTTGATTTCTCACGCTTTTTAAGATTTTGATCAATTTTGTCCCAGGTCGATTTTTATCGACGTTGCTTTGGTGCTACTTTAATAATTGTGCCATCAGCTGCTTCTTTTGTTTGTTTCACAACAGGGTAACTGACATAGCCACTAGCTTCTTCAAATTCACGGAAAATTGTTTTTTCCTCGGCCTGTGAAGGAACAATTTCTTTAAAACGGCGATATTTCGTCATCATTACTTCACGCTTAATGCCTTTTTCATAAGCTTGTTCAATTCCTTCAAAAAATTGGACAACATCAACAATTTCCTCAGTTGACCAATCTGTTGAAAACGGATAAGAGTATTCCATTTGGACATAACCACCTTTATGTTACTGACCCCATTTTACCCGGATACTTTCCGCTTCTGCAAGCATTCGAGTGATAAGCTCTTCAACTGTTGGAATATCATGAATCATCCCTGTCACTTGTCCAGCCCAGCCAAGTCCCTCATCCTTCTCGCCCTCATAAATAAAACGTTTATTCGCTTTCCCACTAATATAATCTTTCAACGCCTCATACGTTGGTGTAGCGCGCTCAATTTCTAAAATCTTTTCTGTAAATTCACTGCGCAACGCTCTTGCTGGTGCACCTATAGAACGTTTTATTACTGTCGTATCTGCCTCGGTGCTTGCGATTAAGGCTTCTTTATAAGCCTCAGAGGCATCAACACATTCCTTGGTCGCTATAAAACGCGTACCCATTTCAATTCCCTCTGCCCCTAGTGCATGAGCTGCCATCCAGCCACGTCCATCACCAATCCCACCAGAGGCGATAACAGGTATTTTCACACTATCTACAACCTGAGGTACAAGCACCATTGTCCCTATATCGTCGCGTCCAAGATGACCTCCGCCCTCTTGCCCAACAACCATAACAGCATCTGCGCCAAGTTCTTCCGCCTTTTGTGCTTGTCTACGTGCTGCAACAAGTACTAATTTTTTAATATCCGTTCCTTCCAAAATATCAAAGATGGGTGCAGGATTACCGCCAGTCATTGTCACAACCGGTACCTTTTCTTCCACCGCAACACGCACCATATCCTCATAACCAGTACCATACATGCCAATGGCAAAATTTACGCCAAACGGTTTATCCGTTAATGTTCGTACTTTATGAATCTCTGCACGCAATAAGTCAGGATCTCGTAAACTCATTGCTGTTATTTGTCCTAAGCCCCCAGCATTCGACACCGCTGCTGCTAAATCCGCATATGCTAAATAGGCTAATCCCCCTTGTATAATTGGGTATTTAATATTTAAAAGCTCCGTCACACGTGAATTCCAATTCATAGTATCTCCCCTTTCCTACGATACTAATTTCTCGATATTATAAAAAAATCCTTTAATTTTTATTTTTTTCTGTAAAGTCTATTTTTTCATGCAATTAGGTGCTATAATTCATTTGTTTTCTTAAATATTATAATGTGAGGTGGTACCTGCGTTGTCACAATTAGAGACTCCATTGTTCGACGTATTACTTAAACATCGGAACAGACATCCAATTCAGTTCCATATTCCAGGCCATAAAAAAGGGCAAGGTATGGATCCTGCATTCCGAGAATTCGTCGGCGACAACGTTTTATCAATTGATTTAATTAATATTGCTCCACTAGACGATTTGCATTCACCAAAAGGCGCTATTAAAGAAGCGCAAGCACTTGCTGCCGAAGCCTTTGGTGCTGATCATACATTCTTTTCCGTTCAAGGTACTAGTGGCGCCATTATGACGATGATTCTAACCGTCGTCGGTCCAGGTGATAAGATTCTAGTACCACGGAATGTTCATAAATCCATTATGTCGGCGATTGTTTTTGCTGGTGCAATCCCGATTTTTATTCATCCTGAGGTAGACAGTGAATATGGTATTTCGCACGGAATATCGCCTGAAGCTGTCGAAAAAGCATTAAATGCTTATCCAGATACAAAGGCAGTACTTGTTATTAATCCAACGTACTTCGGCTTCACGGCAGATTTAAAGCGTATTGTCGAAATAGTCCATAGCCGCAACATCCCGGTAATTGTCGATGAAGCACATGGTGTACACATTAAATTTCATGATGACCTCCCATACTCCGCAATGGAAGCTGGGGCTGATATGGCTGCAACAAGCGTACATAAGCTTGGTGGTTCAATGACTCAAACATCTATTTTAAATGTTCGTGAAGGGCTTGTGTCTGCTAAGCGCGTACAGGCTGTCCTGTCGATGCTAACAACAACATCGACATCTTATCCATTACTCGCTTCCCTTGACACAGCTCGACGTCAGCTAGCAATCCATGGGTATGATTTAATTGGCGATGCTCTTCGCTTGGCAAAGGATGCACGGAAACGCATTAACCAAATTCCACATTTAAAATGTGCCGGTAAAGAAAAATTACATTCATCGGCAACTTATGATATGGACCCTTTAAAGCTACTAATAAGTATTAAAGATTTAGGTATCACTGGTCATCAAGCCGAGGAATGGCTTCGACACAATGCCAATGTCGAAGTAGAATTATCGGACCTATATAATATTTTGTGTTTAGTGACACTCGGGGATTCGAAAAAGGAAATTAATCTCCTAATCAACGCCCTTAGTCGTATGTCAAAAGCATTCGATTCAGAAGCTGCCATAACCGAAGCAATCGTCAATGTGCCAGAAATCCCTGCACTTGCCATGTCACCACGTGATGCATTTTATGCAGATACTGAAGTTGTTCCTCTTGCAGAAGCGGATAATTGTATTTGTGCAGAATTTGTTATGGTATATCCCCCAGGTATTCCGATTTTTATTCCCGGGGAAATAATTACTCAAGAAAATATTCGTTATATTCAAATGAATATTGAAGCTGGTTTACCTGTACAAGGACCAGAAGATACAACTTTGAAAACGATTCGCGTCATAAAAGAACGTAAACCAATTATTTAATAGCAAAGCTACCTCAGATAGAGGTAGCTTTTTTCGATTACTAATGGTAATAGAACCAAGAAGAGATCATACCTAACATAGGGAAAACGAGCCACCAATATCTCCACAAAAAATCTCCAACAGTTTTATGATCCGATTTATTTGAATCAGAAGCTACAGGTGTATGATATTTTTCTTCACCTGTAATAAGTTGGTCTAAAGAAATTTTATATAAATCACTTAACCTTCTTAAATTATCGATATCAGGATAGCCCTTTCCTTGCTCCCATTTTGAAACGGATTGTCTTGAAATATTTAAAAAGCCTGCGACATCATCCTGTGTATACTTATGTTGTTCTCTTAATTCCTTTAAACGGTTTTCCAAATTCATTTGAACTTCACCTCCAACTTATAATATTTTGATCAAATAATAATGGATACCTACACTTTATTCTAGAAGTTGTTATTTGCTAATTCGCAACGCATAGTTGCTTTCATGAACTAAGCAAAAAATTAGATTCTGAAGCTTACTTTACTTACAATATAATCAATTATGTTTCGGCATAATTGCGTCTGAAATTAGCTTTGTGCTTAGCAAATTAAAGAGGTGATGGAATGAACACATGGGATCAACGATTTAGAACAACTGAATATGTTTATGGTGAGCAGCCAAATGCATTTATTGAAGACTATATACACTATTTAAAGGGTTATCCAAATGTGGCTGCATACGCAGAAGGTGAAGGTCGAAATGCAGTATTTTTAGCTTTACAAGGTCATACAGTAACTGCCTTTGATTATGCCGAAAGTGGGCTTGAAAAAACGAGTCAGCTTGCAGAAAAACATAATGTTACAGTTCATACAAAGCTTACTGATCTACTCCAAGATGAACTACCAGTAGAGATGTTTGATGCTGCTATTATGGTGTTTGGACATTTTCCAACTGAACAGCAACATGAAGTGTTTACGCGGATTGTAGATTCTGTAAAGTCTGGCGGTCGTATTATGATGGAACTTTATTCAACTTATCAACTATCCTACGCCACAGGTGGCCCAAGACAGCTTGATTTTTTATATGATCCATTGGATGTTCTAAATTGGTGTCAGCCTTTTAAAATTATCCATTTTTTCACAGGTGAACAAGTACGACATGAAGGTATACTCCATACAGGCCTCGCTCATACCATTCAAATTATTATCGAAAAAAGATAAAAAACTATATACAAATTTCTGTATATAGTTTTTTTACAAAAATAAATAAACAAATAATGGACATAGAAATGCACCAATAATTGCAGTTAAACCCATAGATAACGAGCCTACTGATAATTCTTGTTCTCCATATTCTCTTAATTTCACAAGTCCAACACCATGTGAGGCACTGCCTACTGCGACACCCCTACTAACGGCAGAGTCAATTTTGCCGTATTTAATAACTAATGGTCCAATAATGGCACCTACAAATCCTGCTAGCATTACGAGTACAGCCGTTAATGGTGGAATGCCTCCAATTGTCTCACTCACCTGCATACCTACAGGTGTTGTTAATGATTTAGGCAAGGCCGTCAGCAACCAGCTTTTATTAACTCCAATCCATTTCAGCATAACAAATATTGTTATTAAGCCCGTAATCATAGCGATAAAAATACCTGACAGAATAGCATACTTATACTTCATAATGATCTCACGCTGATTATATAGCGGGTACGCTAGTGCTACAACTGCTGGACCTAGCATTTTTTGAAGCCATTGTCCTCCCTCCAAATAAGTAGAGTATGGGATATTAAAGACTAATAATATGACCGCACTGACGATTGTTGTCGTCACTAGTGGAATCATTAGGGGATGTGGGAAACGTTGATAAAGTTTTGTAAATAGCACGAACAAGACAATGGTGCCAACGACAACAATAATTTCAGTCAACTGTTAGTTCCCCCTCTCCGTCTTCTACAATGGCTTCTTTCTCTTTTTTAGCTAATTCTTTTTTCTCAATCATTTGACTAAATAATCCTGTAACGTAAATGCAGATGAGCGTACTAGCAATAACGGCTAGAATAATCAAGAGACCCGTTGTTGACAAAAGTTCAGGATAGTCAATCACGCCTACTGTTGCGGGAATGAAAAACAAGGTTAATACGCCAATTAAGAAACCTGCTCCATCTTGAATGTATTCTACTTTAATTATTTTAAAATTGAGTGAAAGTGCTAATAAAAGTAATCCAATTACACTTCCTGGAAGAGGTACATGTAGTAAAGCCACAATACCGACACCCATGTAATAAAAAATATTTAGTATCCCAATCTGAACAATAATACGAACAACTCTCTTTAACATCGAAGCAAAATTTTCGTTCAACATTTCGCCACATTACACCCCCCATTACGTTTATTCTACATCTGAAGGAATTTTCTGTCTATTATAATTTTAGAAAAATAATAGAAAAAAGACTACAATAGAAACAATATTTAAGCAAATCATGTATTTGCAGCGTCAATGATTACTCATTCCAATTCTTATGAAAACGCGTGAGAAAAATGTCTTTTTAATGAAGAAGAAGAGCAAAAAAGAGTGGAGAGAACCAATTCTCTTCACTCTTTTATGTATCTATAAAGCGTGTCCTGAACCGCCATCAATATTTACCGAAGTACCCGACACATAGCTAGCTGCCTCAGATACTAAAAAAGTAATGACATTTGCCGCTTCTTGAGTATCCCCTACCCGACCAAGTGGAATTGCTTGACCAACTTTGCGAGAATAATTTTCCCACGAAAGTTCTGGCTCTTCTTCTCTCCACTTCTTCTCTATTTGATCACTACGAATAAGGCCGATACAAACAGAATTCACACGAATATTATCTTGTCCTAAGTCTTTGCTCATAGCTTTCGTTAACGCAAGCCCTGCAGCACGACTTACAGTAGTAGGGAGTGAATTTGCTGGTGGTGTTTTAGCCATTACTGCAGTCACATTAACGATTGCACCACCACCAACTTTACGCAAATGAGGTACAGCATACTTTGAACAATTGACAGCACCAAACACTTTTAAATCTAAATCAGCTTGCCATAGCTCACTACTAACCGATTCAAATGGATTAGCTGAAGCTGTACCTGCATTATTAATAAGAATATCAAGGCGACCAAAATGCTCTACTGCTCGTTCAATTAAGTACTTACAGTCCTTTTCCTTTGTTATATCAGCCGGTACAATTAAAACGTCCTCGCCCGTTTCGTTTTTAATACAACCCGCAGCCACTTGAAGCTGTTTTTCACCACGAGCACAAAGTACAACCTTCGCCCCCTCTTTCACAAGCTGCATCGCTGTATAATAACCAATACCTTTACTTGAACCTGTAATAACTGCTACTTTCCCCTTCAAGCCTAGCTCCATTTTTATCACCCCAGTTTTTTTCTTTCACTTCTCTTGTTTCATAAACAGCGTTATCATTCTCGGATTTGACACTAAATCTATCCAAAATTTAATAGATCCTAATCGGATTGTATTTTTCGAATATTCATTCGATATAAATACTTTATCAAAATTACAACTATTATACAAAAAACTATTATGTCAATGAAATTAAATAAAGTATGGCTCTTCAGCAATGTGAGCGGTTGATTTCCGTTCCGACTAGGCGCTTGTTGATTTACAATCGATTTATCTAAAGCACCATAACATTCACGAAAATTTCTTTGACCATTTAGTTTTTAAACATTCTAAAGGAGGTGTCTCAAATAATGATATTATTCCGATAAAAAATGAAATTGTTCCGATAAGTCTTCAAAGTATTTATACAAAAAAACGGCTACAAAGCAGATGCTTTATAGCCGTTTTCATGAACTTTATTATTTTTTCGCTACAATATGGATTGGGTTGCCAAGTAATACTTCAGCAGCTTCCATTGTAATTTCACCTAATGTTGGGTGAGCATGGATTGTTAATGCAACATCTTCAGCAGTCATACCGCCTTCAATTGCTAAGCCCATTTCAGCGATCATATCAGATGCACCAGCACCTACGATTTGAGCACCGATTAATAAGCCATCTTCTTTACGCGCAACAAGCTTCACGAAACCTTCTGTTTGGTTTAATGCAAGTGCACGACCATTTGCTGCGAATGGGAATTTCGCTGCAGTGTATTCGATGCCTTCAGCTTTCGCTTCATCTTCGTTATAACCAACTGTTGCCATTTCTGGATCTGTGAAGCATACAGCAGGAATAGCTAAATAATCAACGATTGATTTTTCACCAGCGATTGCTTCAGCAGCAACTTTACCTTCGTAAGATGCTTTATGAGCAAGTTGAGGACCAGCGACAATATCACCAATTGCATAGATGTTTGGAATATTTGTACGACATTGTTTGTCAACATTGATCAGACCACGTTCACCGAATTCAATACCGATTTCAGCAAGGCCCATTTCATCTGTATTTGGACGACGACCTACAGTTACTAATACGTAGTCAGCTTCAACTTTTTTCTCTTCTCCGCCAACTTCATATGTTACCACTACGCCGTTTTCTGTTTCTTCAACGCCTTTTGCAGATGCGTTTACTTCCATTTCAACGCCTTTCTTTTTAAGGCCTTTTTTCACGATTTGTGTCATTTGTTTTTCGAAGCCAGCTAAGATATCTTTTCCGCCTTCGATAATTGTTACTTGTGAGCCAAGATTAGCATAAGCCGAGCCTAACTCTGTACCAATATAGCCTCCACCGATAACTACTAATTTACCTGGTACTTCTTGTAAAGAAAGTGCGCCAGTAGAATTTAGTACGCGCTCAGAGAATTTAAATGTTGGAATTTCAACTGGGCGAGAACCTGTTGCGATAATTACATTGTTAAATGTGTAAGTTTGAGCAGATTCACCATTGATGATACGCACTGAGTGAGCGTCAACGAAATAAGCTTCACCTTGTACAATTTCAACTTTATTACCTTTAAGTAAGCCTTCAACACCGCCAGTTAATTTTTTAACAACGCTGTCTTTAAATGCTTGTGCTTTTGAGAAGTCTAATTTCACGTCAGAAGCGATGATACCCATGTCATCTGAATGTTTAGCATGCTCAAAACGGTGACCTACTGAAATTAATGCTTTTGATGGGATACAGCCTACGTTTAAGCACACACCACCAAGTACATTTTTTTCAACGATTGTTACTTTTTGGCCAGTTTGAGCTGCACGGATTGCGGCTACATATCCTCCAGGACCTGAACCAATGACAAGAGTATCTGTTTCGATTGGAAAATCTCCTACTACCATTTTTGTTACGCCTCCATTAATAATAATTCTGGTTCACTTAGCAAACGCTTTAAGTGATTTAAAGCATTTTGCGCAGTGGCTCCATCGATCATACGATGATCAAAGCTCAATGATAATGCTAACACAGGTGCGGCTACAATTTCACCATTTTTTATTACAGGTTTTTCTGAAATTCGACCAATACCTAAAATTGCTACTTCAGGATGATTAATTACCGGAGTAAACCATTGTCCTCCTGCAGAGCCGATATTCGTAATCGACATCGAAGCACCCTTCATTTCATGTGGTGCAAGCTTGCCTTCACGTGCTTTAGTCGCTAATTCATTAATCTCGTTTGATACTGCAAATACAGATTTACGATCTGCGTGTTTAATCACTGGTACTAACAAGCCTTTTTCTGTATCTGCTGCAATACCAATATTATAATAATGCTTCTGAATAATCTCTTGTGTTGCATCATCTAATGAGCGGTTAAATTCTGGGAATTCGCGCAAAGTTGAAATAAGGGCTTTAACTACGTATGGTAAGTACGTTAATTTGACACCTTTTTCAGCAGCGATATCTTTGAATTTTTTGCGATGTGCTACTAAAGCTGTTACATCGACTTCATCCATTAGTGTAACATGTGGAGCCGTTTGTTTCGAGTGAACCATCGCTTTTGCAATCGCTTTTCGAATGCCCGACATTTTCTCACGTGTTTCTGGGAAATCACCTTCAAGGACTACTGGTGCTGCTTGTACAGTTGTTTCTTGCTGAACAGCTTCTTCATTAGCTACTGGTGCTACTTCGGCTTCTACAGCACCTCCGCCATTTAGGAAATTCTCAATATCTTGTTTTAAAATACGACCATTTTTGCCTGTACCTTGAACTTCACGAATATTAACATCATGCTCTCGTGCAAATTTACGTACTGAAGGCATTGCAATGACACGCTTATTCTCATCAGCTACAGCTAAAGCTTCAGTCTTTACAGGAGGTGCCGCTGGAGCCTGCTCTTCTTTAACAGGTGCCTTTTCTACTTTTTGACCATCCTCAGCTGTTGCTTGGACTTGAGCCTCTGTTTTCGCTTCAGCATGGTCATCACCTTTTAGCTTTAGGTCTTCATAGCCAGGTGCATCAAAGCGGATTAAGACATCACCAACAACAGCTACTGTGCCTTCTCCTACTAAAACTTCCTCAACTTTCCCTTCAACCGGAGAAGGGATCTCTACCACTGCTTTGTCATTTTGTACTTCACAAAGAATATCATCTTCTTTTACTGTATCTCCAGCTTTAACGAACCATTTCACGATTTCGCCTTCGTGAATACCCTCGCCTATATCTGGTAATCTGAATTCAAATGCCATGTGTACCCATCCTTTCTATATTACAGTCGTTTAGAAGCTACATATAATCAATTATGCCTCGGCATAATTGCGTCCGGAATCGGCTTTGTGCTTGCACAAAGAACTCCTTTCCGATTCTGTGACATCCGCCGGAGGCTTTAACTTCTTTCAGCGGATGTTTGGACACCCGCTGAAAAGTGACTTCAAACCGCATTCATCACACCACCTATAGAAGTGGGAGACTCCGCTGAAAGAAGTTAGAATGTTAAAACTTTTTTCGCTGTTTCCATTACATCTTTATAGTTTGGTAACCAAACACCTTCAGCTTGTGGGAATGGGTACACAGTATCTGGTGCAGCCACACGAAGTACAGGTGCTTCTAAGCTTAAAATCGCGCGTTCTGTAATTTCAGCCACCACATTTGCAGCGATACCTGCTTGTTTTTGAGCCTCTTGTACAACGATTGCACGACCTGTTTTTTCAACTGACGCAATAATTGTTTCAATATCAATTGGTTGGATTGTACGTAAATCAATAACCTCTACAGAGTGACCTTCTTTTTCCAGCTCTTCTGCAGCCTTTAGGCTTTCGTGAACCATTAAACCATAGGCAATGATTGTTAGGTCTTTACCTTCACGTTTCACATCCGCTTTACCTAGTGGAATTTCATATGCTTCCTCTGGTACCTCTTCACGGAATGAACGATATAATTTTAAATGTTCTAAGAAAATGACTGGGTTATCATTTCGAATAGATGAAATCAGTAAGCCTTTAGCATCGTATGGTGTAGATGGTACAACAACCGTTAACCCTGGTTGTGCTGTCATCAAACTCTCTAAGCTGTCTGAGTGCATTTCTGGTGTATGTACACCACCACCAAATGGAGAACGGATTGTTACTGGTGCATTATAGACACCACCGCTACGATAGCTCATACGTGCTAATTGACCACTAATAGAATCCATTACTTCATAAACAAAGCCGAAGAACTGAATTTCAGGAACTGGACGGAAACCTTGAAGAGAAAGACCAACTGCCAAGCCACCAATACCTGATTCTGCTAATGGTGTATCGAATACGCGGTCAACACCAAATTCTTTTTGTAGGCCTTCAGTTGCGCGGAATACCCCACCGTTGACACCTACATCTTCCCCGAATACAAGAACGTTTTCATCATTCTTTAATTCTGTGCGAAGTGCATCTGTAATTGCTTGAATCATTGTCATTTGTGCCATAGGTTATTTCGACTCCTTCTCTTTATAGATTTCATACTGTTCTTTTAAATTAGATGGCATTTCGCCTTTATACATGTTTTCCATTAACTCTGTTACTTTTTGTTTTGGAGCAGCATCGGCTTTCTTGATTGCCTCTTTAATTTCTTCTTTTGCACGTTCAATAACAGCCTCTTCTTTTTGCTCATCCCATAAACCTTTCGCCCCTAGATATTTACGGAAGCGTACAAGAGGGTCTTTTTGTGCCCATTCACTATCTGTATCCGATGTGCGGTAACGCGTTGGGTCATCCCCTGCCATTGTATGAGGACCATAGCGATAGCACATTGTTTCAATTAATGTTGGACCTTCGCCGTTAACTGCGCGCTCACGTGCATCACGTGTTGCTACGTAAACTGCTAGCGCATCCATTCCATCAACTAAAATACTTGGTAAGCCTGCTGCTACACCTTTTTGAGCAATTGTTTTCGCAGCTGTTTGTAATTCACGAGGTGTTGAAATTGCATATTGGTTATTTTGTACAATGAAGATTGCTGGTGATTTAAACGCACCTGCAAAGTTAATGCCTTCATAGAAATCCCCTTGCGATGAGCCACCATCACCTGTATAAGTTACAGCCACAGCCTTTTTACCACGTTTTTGAATACCAAGAGCTACACCTGCTGCTTGAATATATTGTGCACCGATAATGATTTGAGGTGCTAATACGTTTACGCCTTCAGGAACTTGGTTCCCCATAAAATGACCACGTGAGAATAAAAACGCTTTATCTAAAGGTAAACCATGCCATACGATTTGTGGTACATCACGGTAACCAGGTAAAATCCAGTCTTCTTTTTCTAATGCAAAGTGTGAAGCAAGTTGCGATGCTTCTTGCCCAGCCGTTGGCGCATAGAAGCCTAATCGACCTTGACGGTTAAGAGAAATAGAGCGTTGGTCTAAAATACGTGTATAAACCATACGCGTCATTAACTCAACTAGCTCCTCATCAGATAGTTTTGGGTCTGCATTGTCATTTATAATTTCGCCTTCTTCATTCAAAATTTGAAACATTTCAAACTTATCTTCGATTTCAGTCAGCGTTTGTTTAGCATCAAAAATATTATTGTTTTTCTTGCTCATTTGTCACATCTCCCTTTCAGCTGTATTAAAATAAATCACTGTTTCAACTAGTACAACTTATTCTTTGCACTCAGTATACTGAATAAAATACCGTCGGTCAATCATATATTACGCGTATAAACAAAGATTTTTTCTAAAGTAACGATTAAACAACTCTGTTTCACACTGTACCACTAATCCACAACAACTGTATTATAACAACATAGTAGAAGCGCTCATTAATTTAGTTTCCTTTCATGATTACCAATAGTAGAATGCCCAGTTCTAGACAATCTAATAGCTATATAATAATTTTTTAAGTATATTCAAATAAGGTCTTTTTTCATGTGATTGTTTTAAGACGTGATGTATAATTATTAGTAAGCACTATAAAGTTGAAAGGAAGATTCATATATGATTTTAATGGATGATATTATTCGCGAAGGTCATCCGACTTTACGCACAAAAGCTGAGGAGGTCAAATTTCCTTTAACTGATGAAGTAAAACAACTTGCAGAAGATATGCTTCAATATTTAATAAACAGCCAAGATCCTGAAATGGCAGATAAATATAATTTACGCGGTGGCATTGGATTAGCTGCCAATCAAGTAAATAGCCTACATCGTATGTTTGCCCTTCATTTAACAGATGACAATGGCGAACAATTAAGTTTTGTAGCGATCAATCCAAAAATCGTTAGCCACTCTGTAGAAAACACTTACCTTCCAGCGGGTGAAGGCTGCCTTTCTGTAGATCGCAATGTTCCAGGCTATGTACCACGTCATGCTCGTGTTACAGTTAAATTTAAAACAGTTGACGGTGAAGAGAAAAAAATGCGACTTAAAGGCATGCCTGCTATAGCCTTCCAACACGAATTAGACCACCTTAATGGCATTATGTTTTACGATCGCATTAATGAAAAAAATCCATTTGCGGAAATCCCAGATTCAACACCATATGAGCGTGATTAAAAGCACAGAAAGAAAGCAAATCCTGCAGTTTTTAAACTGCGGGGTCTCCTTTCTTTCCAGCTCGTTGTGATATTTTATGTTTACACCATGACTATTCCTTGTCCTAAACGTTCATTAATTTCTTCAAGCAACGCTGGCAGCTCTTTCATTGTTCGAATTGTATAGTGTGCACCCGTTTCTTTAAATACTAGTGCTGTTTTTTCAATAGCCTCTTGCTGCTCTTCTTCTGACAAGGCCATAAATTCTTCTTGTGATAACCCCATTTCAGAGCTTCCAACAATAACACCAACAGCCCATACACCTGCATTTAAAGCCTCTTGAATATCTGAAGTAGTATCTCCAACCTTCACAACTTGCTTTGTTGCCTTAATACCTAATGCCTCCATATTTTTAAATATCATATATGGGTACGGACGTCCTTTATCTCCTATTTGAGTAGGCGTTACTAAAAATTCAGGCTCATATCCATTTGCTGCTGCATGTTGAGTCACTACCCCCATCATTGAGTCAGTATACCCCGTCGTAGAACCGATACGAATACCCGCTTCTTTTAATTGATGTATGGTTTCTTTCACATGCTGAATCGGATCAGTGTAAGTTGCTAATGACTCCATTAACTTTGATTCAAACTGCACATATAACGCCTGGACATCCTCTTCCGTAAAATGTCGTCCATACTTTTGATTCCATGCCTCACGAATTCTAGGCATTTCTAGCATTGTACGAATATGATCGATTTTCAGCATGCCCATCGGTTTGCGTGTTTCTTCTAGCGTTACCTCGATGCCCGCATCTTCAAAAATTGAAAGAAAAACATTCACAGGAGCAAAGCAGCCAAAATCAACAGTTGTACCTGCCCAATCTAAAATAATCGCTTCAATCTTCATTTTTTCATCACCGCCATATAATTTTCGATAACCTTACATAGTGTATTCATATGATCTTCATGAATATCCCCAATATTACCAATTCTGAATGTATCCATATCCGTTAATTTCCCCGGATAAATAACAAAACCTGCTTCTTTCATCGCATGATAGAAATGTTCGAAGGAGAAACCTTCATAAGGGAATAAAAACGTTGTAATAATAGGTGATTGTAGATCCTCTGAAATATAAGCATTAAACCCAAGCTCTTGCAAACGAGCGCGAAGTATACGATTATTCGTCGCATATCGTTCGTGTCGAGCACGGACTCCACCTTCTTCCACTAGCTCCTCTATTGCCTTCGCAAAAGCAGCCACAACATGTGTAGGTGATGTAAAACGCCATTTCCCATCCACTTCCATTACTTCCCACTGATTATATAAATCTAACGCAACGCTTCTAGCTTGCCCTTTACACTTTTCTAAGTCCTCAATCTTCGCTATCACAAATCCAAAGCCTGGTACTCCTTGGATACATTTATTGGCACTGCTAATTAAATAATCAATCCCCATTACCGATACATCCATTGGTACGCCACCGAAGCTACTCATCGCATCAACAATAAACGTTTTATTCAACCCTTTCACAACGTCTCCTATTTCACTTATAGGATTTAATATGCCAGTTGTCGTCTCACAATGTACAACGGCAACATGCGTTATTGTTGAATCATTTTCCAACAGCGTTTTCACTTGGAGTGGTGACGGTTGTTCATGATAAGGAACACTATAGACCGTATGCTGTAGCTTAAGTACTTTTGCCATATCAACAATGCGTTCACCGTAAGCACCATTTGTGATAATAAGGACTTTATCTTCATCTCCAATTGCAGTTGTTAACACAGATTCCACAACAAAGCTACCACTTCCCTGCATAAGAACAGTTGTATAATCGGTTTCTTTTACTTGCGCTAACTCCAAAAGCTGCTTACGTATTGTTTGTGTGACCGTTTTATAATCATCGTCCCATGTGCAACGATCCTTTAACATCACTTGTTTTACTGTTTCAGTTGTCGTTAATGGTCCTGGCGTTAACAATTTATAGCTATTCATTAAATCAATATCTCCTTATTTTTGCGCTTCTTTAAAGAAAGCTTGATGTTTTTCTAATAGATCAACCGTTAATGTTGTGTCCCATTTCTTCAAATATTTAGGCACATACTCTTCATTGACTTGCTCACCTTCATAAAGGGCTACAGGATATTGCTTCAATAAATCAGGGCGGGCCTCCGTTGATATTATTTTGGCTATGTCACGCGCTAGCGCTTCATCCCCTTCTTTATCTACCACGGCTACTGATTCAGTTAATGTAAAATTACCTTCTATCGGATCGATGTAATCAATCGGTAGCCCTTCTTTTTTAGCATCAATCGCTTGAATACGTAGACCAAACCCTACAGCCACTTCGCCGGTTTTCACTTTTTTAATAGGCCCAGATCCTGAACTTTCGATATGCGGTCCAGCATTTTTAGTTAAATCAGCTAATATCTTTTTGCCTTCTTTTTCGCCATACTCATTTATAATCGCTTGCACTAATAACCAACCTGTTGACGAATCTAGAATATTCGGAAATGACAACATATCTTTATAAGCAGGGTCTGTTAAATCCTTTATTGATGCTGGAACTGGCAACCCTTTTTGTTTTAATAAATCCGTATTGATAAAAATTGACCCGATATTCCCTAAAATCGGTAATGCAAATGTAGTACCACCATCTAGAGGCTTTAAATCAGAAGATAAATCTACAAACATTGACTTAGATTTTTGTGCACTTTCGATAAAATAAGAAGCTGTTGTAACGACATCCGCTTCAATGTCTTTCCCCTCAGCCATTATTTTCCCACCCAGTTCTGAAGTTCCGAATGATTGGATTAAATACTTACCTTCATAACCCTTTTTATCTAATGTTGCTTCCATTACTTGAACGGCTTCATCATCCGCATTTGAATAAATAATGACTTGATCTTTCGAACCCGCTTCCGCTCCTCCACAAGCAGCCAAAACAATGGCAGTGCTAACTGTACCTAACATCATTACTGTTGATTTTTTCATCTGTATGCTCCTTTGTTTTTTCTTTTGGTGTTGCTATATAGTCACAACCTAATTTCACAATGAGGTTTGTACATAAAATAAAAATCGATAGGACAAAAATATCTGTATACTTCGCAAAATGTTGAAGTTCTTTTATACGTGTCGATACAAGCATCGTTTTCGTACTGACAAGGAAAATTACCCCGCTAACAGTCACCATGGCATTTAAAAAATAATAGCTAAACATTTGATAAATCGTAGGTCTAATATTCGGCAAAATTACACGAATGACCGTTTTTAACCACGAATCCTTTAATAGCTCAGCTGTCACTTCCCATGTCGGATCCATTTTTTGCAATGAATTTTTCGCCATTAAATAGGGCGTCGTAAAGAAGTGAACAATATTACACGCAATAACGATAAGGAAAGTCCCCTTCAAGCTACTGCCGGTAAAGAAAAACAAATAAGAAAGACCAAGTACCATACCTGGCACAGTATTCGTAATCATCGAAGCAAGATCTAAGCTTTTCTTTCCTTTAAGTGGTGTTCTTACATTTAATAGAGCGGCTACAAATGCTACACCTACTCCTAAAACCGCTGTCAACACAGCAACAATTAGTGAATTCATATAGACTTGCTTCAAGCCCTGTTCAGCTAAGACGTTTTTCACATGCTCTAAAGTAAAGCTGAAATCATATGGATAGCCCTTCGTTAAAGGGACAATAAATATTGTTGAAAACATGATGAACACTGCGCCCACACAGACCCATGAGAAAACAGTAAACATGACATCACGTAACCGGTGAACAACGAGGTCACTTTTAGAAACTTGCTTATATTGAAAATTAAAGCGTTCTAAAATAGTTAACATAACAACTCCAAGTACAGCAGGCACTAACATGAAAATCGAAATCACCGCACCCCTCTCAAAATGTACAATGGAGCCAAGCATTGCTTGATATAGCTCAGTTGCAATAACTTTGTAACCACCACCAACTGACGCAGGGATCCCGAAATCTGTAAAGCTTAAAACAAACGATAATATGAATGCCCCGCCAATCGTCCCTAGCATCGGTCGCAATACTGTATGATAAAATCTTCGTAATGGACGATCATGCATCAGCATGGAAACTAGCAGAAAGCGCTTATCGATGTATTGCATAGAATTTTGCATTAATATAAAGGCAACAGGTAACGTATAAAGTACATAACCAATTAACAAACCGTTAAACCCATATACCGTAAATAAGGGCTGACCAAATATCTTCGTCATAATCCCTTGATTGCCAAAGGTATAAATCAGGACAAAACCATAGGTAATGGTCGGTAAAAGCATTGGCAAAGTAATACCAACTTGGACAAGTTTTTTCGTAGAGCGATGCATCGTTGTAAAATGCACAGCATACGCCAATAAAAAAGCGATAATTGTTGTGATCAAAGCCGCTACTAAGGAAACTTGAAAACTATTTAAAAACGCATCACGAATCTCTACATTTTGCAATGTTTCCACATAGTTTTGAATGGTGATGGCTTTCCCCTTTTTTAAAGACTGCCAAAACATATAAAGTAACGGAACAATTAGAAAGAATATAAAAAAGAATATAATCGGGAGAAAAATCAATTTCATCATTTTATTTGTTTTAAGCATAAGACTCTCCAAATAGCTGATAAATGTTATGACGTTTTATATGGAGCTGCCTTAATATAAAATCTTCCACGAATTGGTTTTCGGGTGTATGTAATATTTCCTGTGGTGTTCCAAATTGCGAAACAGTTCCTTCATTAATAATTAGAACTTTATCCGATAGCGTAAGAGCCTCCTCCGGATCATGCGTTACAATAATTGTTGTTAGATTAAATTGGCGAGCAATAGATTGAATACGTTCCTTAATCGATTCTTTTATCACTCCATCAAGCGCACTTAAAGGTTCATCTAACAATAAAATTTTAGGCTGCATCACGAGTGTTCTAGCTATAGAGACACGCTGTTTTTGTCCACCTGACAATTCATGAATCTTTTTATGTAAATGTGGAGTCAGTTCTAAAAAGTCTATATATTCCTGAACCTCCATTTTTGACATAGCTTCTTTTATATTTTTCAAACCATACACGATGTTGTCATACGCATTTAAATGAGGAAACAATGCAAAGTCTTGAAAAACAATATTAAACCCGCGATCTCTCATTGATTGATTCGAAATATCTTGTCCATTGTATAGAAGCTGTCCATTTGTTTGTTGCGTAAGACCTAAAATAATATTGAGTAAAGTTGTTTTTCCACAGCCGCTCGGTCCCAATAACGACACGATTTCACCAGGTTGAATGTTTAAATTTATATTCATTAAAACTTTTTTATCTTTATAGTTTTTCGAGATATTTTTTAGTTCCAACAAATTGTTCACCTCTCTTTAGTTCTTAACTTTAGTATAGGGACAATTTGTAAAGGGACATCCAGATTTGTGTAAATGTTAAGTAAATCTTGACCAGTTGTTGACAAAGTTGCGAGTGTTTAGAGTAAATTAGTAGTAGAGGTGATGAAATGTATACAATAGAAAGGCAACAACATATTCTGCAATTCGTACGGGAACATAAGATAGTAAAATTAGTAACCCTCACAAAAGAGTTCAACGTTTCAATGGAAACAATCCGTCGTGATATTCAACAGCTTGTTCAGGAAAAGAAGATAGAGAAGTTTTATGGCGGCGTTAAATATATCGAGCCTGCTGAAGGATTGATAGATCAACGACTTCATGACCAATTAACTGAAAAAATCGCCATTGCAAAAGCATGCGCTTCTTTAGTACAAGATGGGGAATGTATTTTTATAGATAGCGGGACGACTACCTTTCAAATGGCACCATTTTTATTAGAGAAAGAAAAATTAACAGTCATTACAAACTCACTTCCTGTAGCCTTCGATTTAATTGGCTCCAATATTGAAGTGATCATCATAGGTGGTAAAGTTCGTCACTCCGAAAAATCCGTAACGTCTAATGATTTCTTCTTCCGATTCGATCACCTTAATATTAACAAAGCATTTATTTGTGCTAGTGGTGTATCTATTGAAAAAGGAATTTCAGATTTCAGTTTAGAAGAGGCAATTACCCGTAAACAAATTATTAATATTTCTCAAACTGTATATGTAGCAGCAGACTCTTCGAAATTTAATAAAGATGTTGCTATTCAAGTTTGTCCAGTAGATGAGGTAGATATGATTATTACAGATTCCGCGCTCTCTAAAGACACAATCAATCATTTCACAAATAAAGATGTACAGTTGAAAATAGTAAAAACAACTATTAAAGACATTGAATAAATACAAAAGCAACTAGTTGTAGTCAATTCTTACAACTAGTTGCTTTTTTAGATAATGTTTAATTGGCGCATGATTTTAGCAAGACCATCCTCATCTACATGCTCTGCAATATGGGTAGCAACAGCTTTTACGCGCTCATGTCCATTCCCCATCGCCACGCCAGTCCCTACAGCTTGTAGCATTTCAATATCGTTCATACCATCTCCAAAAGCAATGGCATCTTCTATCGTAAGTCCCATTCTTTCAAGCACCTTTTCAATACCAGCAGCCTTTGACCCACCCTTTGGTAAAATGTCACAAGAATAGCGATGCCAGCGTACAAATTGTACGTTTGGAAATGCTTCCCGATACATAGGTTCATCTTTTTCTTCCATAAATATAAGTGTTTGATAGACACTGTTCTGCATATAATAAGTTGAGTCTATCTCTGGATACGGGTATTTTAATGTATTTAAGCTTTCTGCCACCCAAGCATTGTTTCCGCCTGACGCAATCATTCGCTGATCGTCTAAAAATACAACAGGTTCATTTCGCGCTGCAGCAAAGGCAATAATCTTAGTTAGTTCGTCTTTTTCAATACCGTTTGTATAGACAACCTCACCTTTATAAACGACATATTGTCCATTAAAGGTTATGTACGTATCAATATCTAGCTCTTCAAGTAAGGATTGAATCATGAAAGGTGCTCGCCCAGTTGCAATCGCTAACTCATATCCATTACGACGAGCTTCAAAAAGAGCTTCTTTCGCTGAAGCAGGTAATCGTTTCTCACTATTATAAAGTGTACCATCTACATCAAAAAATAAAATTTTATTCATCTTATATTCCCCTTCATGACGTATTATTTTACAAGGCTAATGACTTTACAGAGGCAGTATTTTTTATTACAATGATCCTAAGGAGTGATGTGCCATGCTGAAGAAACTCAAACGTAAATTGTTGAAGCAACTTCGCGGCATACTCGGAAAAAAATCAATTGCCTAACATTTGCCCTTCATTATTTGAAGGGCTTTTCTTTATTTTAGAGTAACTGCGTGATAATATAAAGGAAATGCATTTATTTGGCTATGTGCAACCACTGTCTCATTGCTTAATTCAATTGCACCTTGTTGTAATTACGTCTGGATGTAGCACTGAGATACAAGAACTTCAAACGCTTAATTTCTTCTTTACACTAGAAATTTGCTGTTTTTTCTTGTAGTACGTGTGTGGTATTAGTCAAAGATGCAAGAAAATTGTACGCAATAAAAGGAGAGCAAACTATGATTTACAAAGTTTATTATCAAGAAAAAGCAAATGAAATTCCAGTTCGCGAAAATACTAAAAGTCTATACCTTGAAGCTGCTTCAGACCGCGAAGTACGTGAAAAGCTAAAAGACCGAAACTACAACATCGAGTTCATTCAACTGCTTGAAGGTAACTATTTAGCCTACGAACAAGCAAGTCCGAACTTCGTCTTGGAGGAAATTTAACAAACATGAAGTTTGTTAAAAATGACCAAGCAGCTGTTTTCGCGCTCGGCGGACTGGGCGAAATCGGCAAAAACACTTACGGCGTTCAATTTCAAGATGAAATCATTTTAATTGATGCCGGTATTAAATTTCCCGAAGACGATTTACTCGGCATTGACTATGTAATTCCGGATTATACTTATTTAGTACGCAACGTCGACAAAATCAAAGGATTATTTGTTACACACGGACACGAAGACCATATTGGTGGTATTCCCTACTTATTACGTCAAGTAAATGTTCCTGTCTACGGCGGTAAGCTTGCACTTGGTTTATTACGCAATAAATTAGACGAGCATGGCTTGCTACGTACGACAAAGCTTATTGAAATTAAAGAAGATGATGTTATTAAGTTTAGAAAAACATCGGTTAGCTTCTTTAGAACAACACATAGTATTCCAGATGCTTACGGTGTCGTTGTAAAAACACCACCCGGTAACATCGTGCATACAGGTGACTTTAAATTTGACTTTACACCTGTAGGTGAGCCAGCCAACTTAACAAAAATGGCTGAAATCGGACGAGATGGAGTACTGTGCTTACTTTCAGATAGTACAAATGCGGAAAAGCCGAACTTCACAATGTCAGAGCGTACAGTTGGTAAAAGTATCGACGAAATTTTCCGTAAGGTTGATAGTCGTATAATTTTCGCAACTTTTGCATCTAACATTTACCGTCTACAACAAGCAACAGATGCTGCAATAAAATACGGAAGAAAAATTGCTGTCTTTGGACGTTCAATGGACAATGCCATTACACTTGGTCGCGAACTAGGTTATATAAATGCACCAAAGGATACATTCATTGATGCACAAAGCATTAATCGCCTTCCAGCAAATGAAGTAATGATATTATGTACAGGCTCTCAAGGTGAACCGATGGCTGCCCTTTCTCGCATTGCAAATGGTACACATCGTCAAATCCAAATCCAGCCTGGTGACACAGTTGTCTTCTCTTCTTCGCCAGTGCCAGGAAATACGGTAAGTGTTAACAAGATCATCAACTTACTTTTCCGTGCAGGCGCAGAAGTTATTCATGGTGCACTAAACAATATCCATACTTCTGGTCACGGTTCTCAAGAAGAACAAAAATTGATGCTACGCTTAATGAAGCCTAAATTCTTCATGCCAATTCACGGTGAATTCCGTATGTTGAAAATGCATACGCATCTAGCAGAAGATTGTGATGTTCCACTCGAAAATACATTCGTTATGGAGAATGGTGACGTGCTAGCATTAAGTGCCAATGAGGCGCATGTAGCTGGTCGCATCCCTTCAGGAGACGTTTATATTGACGGCAATGGTATTGGAGATATCGGAAATATCGTATTACGCGATCGTCGCATTCTTTCGGAAGAAGGTTTAGTAATCGTTGTTGTAAGTGTGGATATGGAAAACCAAAAAATCGTTTCCGGTCCAGACATTATTTCACGAGGCTTCGTTTACATGCGCGAGTCAGGTACGATGATTAATGAAGCACAAAAAATGCTAAATCGCCACCTGAACGAGACCATTCAAAGCAAAACTCCTCAATGGACTGAGCTTAAAAATGAAATAACTGACGTTTTAGGTCCATATCTATTCGAAAAAACAAAACGTCGCCCTATGATTTTACCGATTATTATGGAGGTTTAACCTCATTACAAAAAAACTACGCAAAATTGCGTAGTTTTTTTATTTTTCCGAAACCTTTTTACTATTTTTTCGTATATAGTAATAACAACTAGCAAATATGTCTCGGCATTATTGCGCCCGGAATCGGTTTTGAGCAAGCATAACATTCAGTAAAATACCGTTTCGAATAAATGACTACCATACTTGAATGGTGTTCATGTTCTTATTGTAGTGCTATTAGCAGCACTGCAATCACTTCTATTCACCTAGACTATTACATATTACCGCTATTACTTCCATTCTTTGCAGACTCTCTTTGTCCCATTAAAAATAGGACCGTTTACCTTTGAGAGTGAGAGCAATCCTATCATGTCTAAATATTAAAGTATTTAGCTATTACATAAGCAACCCATCTATAATCTGGCTGCAATCGTATGTTTTCGATTAAACCTTTTAAAATTGGTTTACTATAGGTTGGATTTTCAACTTGAAATTTTAGTAATTCAAGAGACTCGCGTTCTATAGACTCTTCTAACCCATTTAGATATTGTTCGATTAATTCCAGTAAAGATTCCTGTGAAACTTTTTCATTATAAGGTTCCGGTGTCAATTGAACGAGCTCTTCAGTTATAAATGGAATCGTCGTATGCCGTGCAATAATTTCCGTCTTTTCAGCTAGAGATTTAGCCAATTGATCTAAATCGAGTGGTATATCGGAAAAAATAAAAAGCTCTGAATAACTTTTCATAAATCCTTTAATACAATACATGACATCATATTTTGTCTCGTGGAGTTCATCTTGATAGAGCTGCTCAAGCATATAGATGATCGACTTAGACATATCAGCATCATAGGCCATTATTTTCTGAAACAACTCTTTTTTTGAAAGAAGTACTTTCTCATTAAAAAACACACGGGCAGATGCAGCATTGTTTTTAAATGCTTGAAAAATACTTTTGTAAAACTCAACTAAAATGATATCTTTACTAAGTGAGCTTCTGACTACTTGGTCAACATCAGCAATAAACTGTTGTAAATAGTGCTCTACCATAGAAATGATAAGCTCATCTTTTGTTTTGAAAGATAAATAAAATGCACCTTTTGAAATTCCACATCGTTCTGTAATTTGCTGTACAGATGTAGCTTCAAAGCCTTGTTCTGAGAATAGCTCCAACGCTTTCTCCATAATAAGTTGCTTTTTTAACATACTTTTAATTCTCTCCTAATGTATTTCATTGACAAATGACCGATTAGTCATTAGTATAAATAAATGAATCAAGTTAGTCAATAAAGGGTAGGTGTAAAGGTGAAAGGTTTAGTTAATTTCGTATTGAAAAACAAATTGGCAGTGTGGTTATTAACAATTATCATCACTGTCTCTGGTATTTATTCAGGTACAAGAATGAAAATGGAATCGATACCTGATATTTCTATACCATATTTAATTGTCATGGGTGTTTATCCTGGCGCAACACCTGAACAGGTTATGAATGAGCTTTCTATGCCATTTGAAAAGTCAATAGAAAGCTTAGAAGATGTAAAAGCTGTTTACTCAAATTCCTCTTCAAACGTAGCTCAAGTTCAAGTTGAATACGACTACGGCATTGATATGGATGAGAAAAAACGCCAATTAGAGTCCGCTTTAGATACAATCAAGTTACCTGAAGGTGCTGAAAAGCCGACAGTTATGGCCATTAGCATGAATATGATGCCTGTTGTCGCTTTATCAGTTAGTAGCTCTAAGGAAGATATTGTTGAATTAACGTCAACAGTAGAAGACATTCTACTTCCTAAAATCCAAAAAATTGATGGCGTTGCTTCAGCAACTATCAATGGTCAGCACATTAATGAAGTATCATTTAAATATGATAAAGCGAAAATGGCTGCTCTCGGCTTAACAGAGGATTCTGTCAAGCAAATGATTCAAGCAAGTGATATGTCACTATCACTTGGTTTATATCAATTTACTGTTGGTGAACAGGCCGTATCAGTAGACGGTAAAGCACAATCTATCGATCAGTTAAAAGAATTATTGATCCCAGTCACACCTTCTGCTACAAATCCTTCACCATTCGTTCGCCTAGGCGATATTGCAAAGATTGAGGTCGAAGGTAAAGTACAATCTGTATCACGTACAAATGGCAAAGATGCAATTGCAATTCAAATCGTTAAAGCTCAAGATGCAAATACGGTAAAAGTCGTAAATGCAGTGAAAGATTTAATGAAAGACGAAGAAAAATCATTAGCCGGCTTAAAAGTAGATATCTCACTTGACCAAGGTAAACCGATTGAGGATTCAGTCTACACTATGATTGAAAAAGCAGTATTCGGTGGTGCCATTGCCGTACTAATTATTTTACTATTTTTACGTGATTTCAAATCAACAATTATTTCGATTATTTCTATCCCAGTTTCAGTATTCATGGCATTACTACTATTAAACTGGATGAATATCACATTAAACATTATGACTCTCGGTGCGATTACCGTGGCGATCGGTCGTGTTATCGATGACTCCATTGTAGTTGTTGAAAATATTTATCGACGTATCCATTTAAAAGGAGAAAAACTAACAGGTCGTGCGCTTATTCGTGAAGCGACAATTGAAATGTTCAAACCAATCCTTTCTTCTACATTAGTAACTGTGGCCGTATTCGCCCCACTAATGTTTGTAGGTGGTATGGTTGGTGAATTATTCATACCGTTTGCGTTAACAATGTCATTTGCACTCGGTGCTTCATTAATAGTGGCGATTACAATAGTTCCAGCTTTATCTCACTTCTTATTCCGTAAAAAAATATACGGTGAGAAAAAAGAAAGTCAACATAAAGAAGTTGGTAAACTAGCTCTTTGGTATAAAGGTATACTAACAAAAGCATTAAACCATAAAATCATTACATCAGTTATTGCGATTGTATTGCTTGTTGGTTCTCTTGCTTTAACACCACTTATTGGCTTCAGCTTCATGGGCTCTCAAGAAGATAAGGTGATGTACTTAACGTATACTCCTGCTACAGGCGAGCTAATGAAAGATACAGAAGCAAATGTTGCAAAAGTAGAAAAAGAATTAATGAAACGCAAAGACGTTGATATTTTACAAGTTTCGATCAATGATCCAAAACATGTTGATCCTTCAGCAATGATGATGGGTGGCGGTGCTGGTGGTGCCTTAATGTACCTCATCTTCGATCCAGATATGGAGGACTTCCCTGGGGCACGTCAAGAAGTAGAAGACTATGTAATGAACATCGGTCAATCTGGAGAATGGAAATCTCAAAACTTCTCATCAATGTCGGGTTCTTCAAATGAAGTAAGTTACACATTATATAGTGAAGATTTAGAAAAGCTTCGTAAAGCCGTGAAACAAGTAGAAGGCGCATTAAAAGAAGTTGATGAATTAGAAGAAATTAAGTCTGATAATGAAGATCCATTCGTTGAGAATACCTTAAAAGTAGATCAAAAGAATGTTCTACAATACGGTTTAACTACTGCTCAAATTGTAATGGCTTTAAATGAAAATACAGCACCAGAAGTTTTAACTAAAGTTCAGCATAACGGTAAAGATATTGATGTTCTTGTACAACATGAAGAAAAAGCTGCGGCCAAATCTCTTGATGATGTATTAGCTACTAAAATCCAAACAGCTACAGGCACAACAATGACAATCGGTGAGTTAGTAAAAGTAGAAGAAGGCACTACATTAAACACATTGTCTCGCTCAAAAGGTGAATATTTCGCAAAAGTTTCTGGTACAATTATCGGTGACGATATGTCAAAAGCAACTGCAGCTGCTGATAAGAAAATCGATAAATTAGATTTACCTAAAGGTGTAACGACTGGCGTTGGAGGCGTTGCTGCAGACATGCAAGAAACGTTCACACAGCTCGGAATCGCTATGTTAGCTGCGATCGCGATTGTTTACTTCATCCTAGTAGTAACATTCGGCGAAGGTTTAGCACCATTTGCTATTCTGTTCTCACTACCATTCTCAGTAATTGGTGCATTTGTCGGCTTGTACGTTACAAATCAAACAATTTCTGTTTCTGTTATGATGGGACTATTAATGTTAATAGGTATCGTTGTAACAAACGCCATCGTATTAGTAGACCGCATTATTCATATGGAACGTGACGGACTTGCTATGCGCGATGCCATTTTAGAAGCAGGTGCAACTCGTTTACGTCCAATCCTAATGACTGCCATCGCAACAATCGGTGCAATGATTCCAATGGCACTTGGTAATGGTGGAAGTGGTCTAATTTCAAAAGACCTAGCAGTTACCGTAATTGGTGGTTTACTATCTTCAACATTATTAACATTAGTAGTTGTACCAATCGTGTATGAAATGCTATCTAAAATGTTAAAGAAAAACCGAAAAGATATGGAAGAAAATTAATAGATTCATGTAGAAAAAGGGCTCTCCAATGAAGGGGCCCTTTTTTCTATAATTGTCTATAACTCATTAGCATAACGTGGGTCCAAACTTAATAGTTTTATCGAAACACTTTCAGGAATTATCGACCAACTTTTCAGTTTTATCTACCAACTTTTAAATTTTATCGACCAACTTTCACGTTTTATTAACCAACTTTAATTTTTTATCGACAATCCACCTCTCCTCTCAATCTCAAATAAAAAGCTTAACGAGAATTTACAAATCTTGTTATAATTAAATACAGGAAATTGCCTTTAAGGGGGAGTTTTGTGAGCGACAACATTTTCAAACAAGCACCACCTGTTTTAAAAACAGCAAGATTAACATTAAGACCGATTTCATTAAATGATTTAGAGGCAATGTTTAAGTATACATCCAGTGAAAATGTAGCACGTTATGTGACTTGGGATCCTCATAAAAGTTTAGACGAAACAAAAATGTTTGTTGAATTTGTTTTAAATGGGTATAAACAAGGTAATCATCTATTATGGGGCATTGAATATAAGCAGAAGTTAATTGGCACGATCGACTTTGTTTCTTTTAATGACCAGCATAAATGTGCGGAAATTGGCTACGTTCTTTCTGAAGATTATTGGAATCAAGGGATGACGACCGAAGCAGTAAAAAAATTAATAGACTATGGATTTAACGAATTAAAATTAGTTCGGATACAAGCACGATGTTTCGAGGACAATATCGGTTCCCAAAAAGTAATGGAAAAATCGGGAATGCTTTTCGAAGGTATTTTACGAAAAAGTATGTTTGTTAAAGGTGATCATCAAAATGTAAAACTGTATGCTATAACGGATGAACATTATTTTTAAATGAAGAGCCTTACTGAAATTCAGTAGGGCCCTTCTTCATGTTACACTATTTTTGCCATGTAATATTCGTCCCTATATTCCCCATCAACATATAAGGAATGTTTTTTAGTCCCCTCTATTTCAAACCCCATTTTTTTATATAAAGCTATGCCTGCTGTGTTATTTGTCATGACTGTTAGTTCCAATCGATGTATGCTCTTTTCTTTTGCCCAATCGTCGAGGTGACTAAACAATGCAGTACCAATTTTCTGTCCTCTATATTCTTGATGGATACCTACGACTATATAGGCTCGATGTGAAACTCTAGATGGCATATGATTACCCTGAACAATTAAATAACCAACTATTTGCTTTTCTATTTCAGCTACAAACAAAGCTGAATGGCTATTATTGTGAAAATTCTCGATAAATTTAGTAAATTGCTCAGTCTCTAACTTTCGTTCACCAGGCCCGAATAACATAAAATTAGACTCTTCTGCATTTCTTATGACCGCTATAATTTGTTCAGCATCTTTACCTATTGCCTCTCTTATTACCATCCTAATCCCTCCCCCTTTTTAAAACTTAGTAACATGTATCACAGGGAAATCTTCCGTGCTCAGTTGAATTTCACCACCGATAGGAAACGTAAAGATTGGTTGTGTATGTCCAAAATCAACATCATATAAAACTGGAATTCTTCTCAAGCTTGGATGTTTATCTAAAATAAAATGTAATTGCTCCTCCGTCATATTAGAAGCCCTTTGGAAACGCCCTATCGCAATACCTTTAATACTGCTAGTAGCTTGTAATAATGAAGTGAAATCACGGGCAAATATTTCTGGATTAACGATTTCATCATCCTCTACAAATAAAATACTATTTGTTAATTCAGGCATATACTCTGTCCCTTGAAGCAGATTTAACGTACATAAATTTCCACCAAATAATTGTCCACTTGCTTCACCTTTAGAATATACCTTCCAGCTAGCTGCTTCAAAATGACGATTATATTGATCTAAATACCATGCATCATCACTCCAAACGCTTGATGCTTTAATCGTATATGGTGTATTGTTCATCAAACATTTTTGAAAATATGATAGCTGATAGTCTTGTGCCTGTTCCATATCAAAGCTAGGAAAATGAGGCCCTGAATACGAAACAAATCCGCATTTTGTTGTTATAGCGGTTGCTAAAGCGGTAATATCACTGAAACCGCAAAGTATTTTTGGATTATTTGCTATCATTTCATAATTAAGATAGGGTAAAATTTCATTACAATTGAAACCACCAATAGCTGTTAAGATAGCCTTCACATGCTTATCTTGGAAGGCATCATGAATGTCAGCAACTCGATGCTCTATTGATGATGAATTTTGCAGATCACACGCAAAAATATGACGCCCATACGATACAGTAAAGCCTAACTTTTCAAGTTTTTTCTTTGTTTGTTCAAGGCCTTCTGCTGTTATAATTGCTGCGCTACGACTAGGTGCAATCACACGTATCTCATCACCTACTGTTAATTTATCTGGAATACGCAAACTGTCCCCTCCTTTACAAAGTTTTAATTTTTACTATTAATCTTTCATCTAGCACTAAATTTTCTCTATTATTACAAAGCGTCAATGGAAAATCAATTATAAAATTACAATTTTTTCATGTACTTTACGCGATGTTTAAGGTTTATCAGCGATTTTGATACTTTTAACAGCGATGTTCGGTGCCTTATCAGCGTTTCTGACTCTTTTATCAGCGATGTTCGGTGGTATCAGCGTTTCTGACTCTTTTATCAGCGATGTTCCATGCTTTATCAGCGTTTCCTAATTCAAATCAAAAAAAGATGCATCGCAAATTAATTTTGCAATGCATCTTTTTTTGATTGAACTATTTTCTCTTTTTGCCGATTAATAGCGTGACTTGCGCCATTGTAAATGGCAATGAAGATTTCTTTCGATAGGCTATATACTTTGGCTCCCAAAAGTCTGCATATTTTAATTTAAAGTTTTTTAATCCTTTAAAATGATAGAAGTGCTGTCCATGTAAAAATATTTGTGCTGCAATTTTTTCACTTAAAAAAGAATATCTTGACTGTCCGACATTTGACAATGGTGACATCCCCATATTAAAAACACGATAGCCTTCTTCTTTTGCCCATTCAAATAAAGAGAGAAAAATGAAATCCATCGTTCCAGATGGTGCTCCCGGCTTAAAACGCATGAGATCTACTGAGAGTCTTTCGCCATTATCGTACATTGGCATGAGACTGGCAAAGCCAATCACCCCATCTGTACCACGTAAAACAGCAATGTTGGAAGTGTTTAAATAGTGTTCATCAAAAAAGCCAAGAGAAAAGCCTTTTTCTGCCCTTCCCTGCAACCACTTCGTTGATACTTCTTGCAATTCATGCATGAATTCCCGTGAGTAAGGAGGGCTTACTATTTCAACTGTAAAATTTTCTCGTTCAAATTTATTCTTTACCGCTCGTCGTCCCTTCATTCCTTTACCAGCTAGCGTAAATTCATCTAAATCTACAAAAGCTTGCTCGCCAAGCTTAAAAAAGCTATATCCATGCTCATGTAAAGAAGGGAAAATATTATTGTTAATTTCATAAAAGACTGGTGTATACCCATGCTTGTCCGCCAACTCTAAAAACTCTTGAATAGCAGATAAGAAATCGGCTTCATTTCCCACTGGATCTCCCAGTACCACGATCTTATCAGCGAATATTTGATAGGAAAATAAAACTGTACCTTCTTTATTCCAATAGACAAATTTGTCATGTAAAAAAATTAAATGTGAATACTCCGTTCCTTTATAGGTCATCAAATGATTTTTGATGACCTCTTCTTGCTCACTAGATAAAAGCTTTTCCATTTTCTTAGGTGCGCGGATAAAATACCCTATATAAAAAATGACAATTGCTATTAGGATACCTATGACTGCACTATAAAATAGGTCTCGGTAATCTGTAATGATATATTCCTGTAGAGCAGCTGGAATACGGATTTTAGAAGTAGGTAAGTTGACATAACCAATCAAGACATACATCACTGTAATGAATGTCACTACAGCAAGATCCATTAACACGATTCCCCATGTCAAAACGTAACTTTCACGGTAAAATTGTTTTTTTGAAGCAATTAATAACCCTGCGACGATTACTAAAAATATAGCTTCTTCATAGTCCAAGCCTTTAAAAATTGAAAATATCGCTGAACTACTAAGGACAATAAGACTAAGCTGATATGCCCTTTTCACTTTATATTTAATCCCCCTACATAACCCTAGGAGAATAAAGCCAGCTGCAACAGTCATCTGATGAGAGACATGCATGATTGGCGAAGATAGAAATTCCTGAGCTATTTTTAGTCGACTTAGAATACCTGGCACCGACGCAGATAGCAATAAGACAATACCGGAGAGAAATACCAATATCGTTAATAACATGTGACTCAGCTTTTGGAAAATAACATTCGGCAAGTCGTCCCACGATTCATTCCAACGATTCCAATACTCTTTTACAAATAAAAGGGCAGAAACCAAGAACGGAAGTACAAAATAGCCAATGCGGTACAAAATTAATAGAAAAAGCACTTTCTCATCAGCCATTCCTAAACTTTGTGTCCCCCATAAAAAAACAAGATCAAATGAGCCCACTCCGCCAGGTATCATACTGACAATTCCCGCACAGGAAGCAATTAAAAATATGGGAATTAAATTGGATAATTCTATTGGAATGTCCAAAATAAAAGTTAATATCCAGATAACTAAAAAGACTGCAACCCATTCAGTTACTGACGTACCTATCAATTGAAGAGAGATCTTTGGATTTATAGAACCTGCTTTTTTATTACGAATGATCAGCATAGCAATAAAAATCGGCGCATATAAGCTGACAAGAATAACCGCTATCTTTAACCATCGTACTTCTTTTAACAACGGGAAGTCCCAAAAGAATATATACATAATCCACGCTAGCAACGAAATCCCTGTTAAATAAAAGAGTGTAACGGAGGCTATGCTTTTTAACAAGTCTTCCTTATCCTCTTTATATTTGGAATAGAAATAATTACGCAGAAATACACCAACTAAACCACCAAAGCCAATAAGATTGGAGAAGGTATTCACAATAAATGAATGATTCAACAATATACGTTTATTTATTTTGATTCCTGCCATTTTCACTAAAATAACATCATACAAAATCATCGGTGTAATGGCACAGAAGGTGATAAAAAGAATGAACAAGAGCTCCCATACATGTAATTCGTTCATTTCTTTCCGTAGTAAATGAACATCTATTCCACTTATAGTTTGTAGAATTTCATAAACAGCTATTGCTAAAAGCGCTATTGGAAATAGAATTTTCAAAAATTTAAATAGCGCCTCTTTTCGAACGTTGAACATGTGTTAAACCTACTCCTCATTTGCTTTCTTAACATTAATTTTATCCTTAAACGTCTCCGTTCAATGTCAGTAGATTAAAAAATCCTGCAAAGAATAACATACCATTATTGTATCGTATTCTCTGCTATATGTATCGTCAAAGCTTAAGGGTGTAGCGTTTTGCCTAGAGGAAAACTATGCCCTTGCTCAAGAAAGGGTAGCGATTACAGCTATTTGCTGTTTTCACTACCCTCTTTATTATTTAATATATTGTTCGAGTAAGCGTTGCGTATTTCTTGATTGCTCAAGTGCTTTTTTCTCTTTTGCCCAATAGATCAAATATTGCTGATCCCCAACCTTAAAAACCATCTGCTGTAATTCCTCACTTAGCTCAGAGCTAATAGCGACCTTTAAAATATCCACCTCATATAATGGTTTTCCTTTCATTTCATAGACAATATGATAGAGTGGTTTTTCTTCAAATATAGCGCGTTCTTTTTTGCTTAGTTTCTTAACATGGCTTAGAGGATAGTTTTCAATATAGGCTGTTGCATCCTGACCTTTTGCTTTTAATAGAGATTGCTCTCCTTTCAAAAGCTCGATTGCATCAATTTCTGCTGCATGATCTAAAATGCGAGAAATTGCTTCCTCCTCATTTTTGTCGCGAGACTGCAATGTAAAGGCGATAATAACAATAATTGCAGCAAATATAACTAGTTTCCATCTTCGTTTATTCATTTTCACTACCCATTCAATGCCTTTTTAACAAAGCGGTTAATATCTACATCAGCCCCAATAACAAGCATGATATCTCCTAGCAAAATTTTATCACTCGCTTGTGGAGATACAATAATATCTGCACCACGCTTAAGACCTACAATATTAATCCCGTACTTTGCACGGATATCTAAATCCATAATGGAGTAACCTGCAATCGCATCATTGGCCTTCAGCTCCATAATTGAATGTTCATCCGAAAGCTCTAGATAATCAAGCACTGTATTAGACAGCATATTATTGGCAATACGTATTCCCATATCACGCTCAGGATGCACGACAAAATCTGCACCAATTTTACGCAGAACTTTTTCATGGTAATCATTTTGGGCCTTTACAGTAATCTGTTGAACACCGATTTCTTTTAAAATAATAGTTGTCAAAATACTAGCCTGAATATCTTCGCCAATTGCTACGATAACATGCTCAAAATTACGAATACCTAATGAATTTAATACCGATTCATCCGTCGAATCAGCGATAACGGCCTGTGTGGCAATGGAAGCAAACTCGTCCACCCGCTCTGAGGAATGATCGATCGCCATAACTTGTGCGCCTTGACTCATCAGTTCGCGAACAATGCTTCCGCCAAAACGTCCAAGTCCAATGACAGCAAACTCTTTTTTCATCATTATAAATCCCTCCGAAAACTACTATACCATTATTGTAACGCATTCTTTGCTATATGTATCGCCAAAACAAGAGGCTATTCGTCATGGAAAGACAAACCTTGTACAGGACCGTTCAGCTTAGTGGGTTTTTTCGTTAGAATTTATCGGGTGTGAGACGAACTGCTCGGCTTGATCCTAGAAGTGATCAGGTTTCCACTAAATCTGCTCAGGTTGACCCCGAAAGTGATCAGCTTTGCCTCTTAACTGATCAGCTTGACCAAAGAAGGAATCAGAGGGGCCCCAAAAACTAACATGGTGTTTTCTATAAAAAAAGACGAGGAATAAAATATCCCCGCCTCTTCATCCACTATTTTATGCGTTGCGCATTTCATCTAAAACGCGATTCACACGTTTTTCTAGCATTTTCATGCCGCTACCACCAGCTTGCATGTGACGAAGCTGACCATCTTTATCGAATACAAAATACGCAGGTACGTATTGGTTTTCAAATGCATCTGTTAGTTTTAATTCGCTATCCACAAAGATTGGTTGAACAATGTCATGCTCTGCTGCTACAGATTTGATTGTTTCTAAATTTGTATCTTCCTCAGAACGTGGCATATGCACTGCAATAACGTTTAGCTCATCTTTATATTGATCACGGAAATTGTTCACATCCGGCATTGCTTCTTTACATAAATGGCAACTAACTGACCAGAAATGAATTAACGTTGGTTTTTCGCCTACTAAATCTGCTTTTGTTACTTCACCATTTAACCAAGTTGTTGCGCCTACAAGTTCAGGCATTTGTTCACGAAGTTTCATAAAACATTCTCCTTTTTCCTTTTATGGGGTTCATTATCAAAACGTGGGTTGATTTCCGTTCCGGCTGGGCGCTTTGTAGCTGCTGCTTTGCTTTCGCTACAGAAAACATTTGTTGCTGTCGCTTCGCTTTCGCACAGATAAAACATTTGCCGCTGACGCTTAGCTTTCGCGCAGAGCTTCCTGGGGGCGTCGGGGCAACAGATGTTTTTTGTGCGAAAGCGTAGTGTTAACGCAGCGGCAGCAGCAGGATGTTGGTCACGAAGGCGTTATCACAGGATGTGATGCTTTTAGCCTTCGTTCCTCTATCGCTAATCCCCTAGGAGTCGCCCAGTCTCCACTCCAATCAACTTATTTACACAGTAGACGTTTTAACAAAAGCCATCCACAATTTTTGGTGTCGAACCTTTTTCCTATATCAAGTTTAAAAAAATCCCCACAAACATGCTGTGGGGACTCTTTATTTGTTGAATGATCCAGTTACGCTAAGCTTTGAGTTGAGTTCAAAGCCGTACAAACTCTAAATTATAGAGTTGCTTGACCTGGGCGCCAGTTTGCTGGGCAAAGACCACCAGTTTGTAAAGCTTGAAGTACACGTAAAGTTTCGTCTACATCACGGCCAATGTTGTTATCGAATACTGTTTGGTATTTTAATTCACCTTCTGGGTTGATGATGAATAAGCCGCGTAGTGCGATACCTTCTTCTTCAATTAACACACCATATTCTTTTGAAATTTGGTGATTTGTATCTGCTGCTAATGGGTATTTTAATTCACCAAGACCATTTTTTGTACGGTCCGTGTTAATCCATGCTAAGTGAGTGTGGATTGTATCCGTAGAAACACCGATTACTTCTGCATCTAAATCTTCGAACTCATCATAACGATCGCTCATTGCAGTGATTTCTGTTGGACATACGAAAGTGAAGTCCATTGGGTAGAAGAAAAGAACTGTCCATTTGTCTTGTGCTTTAATGTCTTCTAATGATACTTTGCCAAATGATTTGTCTGGAAGTACCGCTTCCATTGTAAAGTCAGGTGCTTGTTTACCTACCATGCGTTCTGCCATTATAAATCCCTCCGATTATATATGTAGTGTATATATTCCATTCGCACCAGCGAACTCGTCTTCTACGATAACAGAGTAATCGTAGTTTTTCAAACAAGTAAACTTCTCAAAAGTGCTCGTTTTAAATAATCTGACAAATTTTCGTCAAATCCCTAAATGGAATAGCTGCTACAGCCTATTTATTAGCTATTTTTAACAATTTTATTCTGGTTTAAACAAAATTTTTCTATGCGATATTTATGTATAATTTCTAAAAATTACATCATCTTTTTTTTAATAAAAAACGATTGCAAATTCTTTATTATTATGTATAATTGTAATGGTTTTAGTAAACTAAAAGTTTCGTTAAAGTAAACTTCGTATTTCAAAAGTTTATGATTGCTAAACTTCTTCTAGGAGGGAAAAGATGCAAATAGGAGCAAAAATCAAAGCGCTTCGTTTAAAAAAAGGTCTTACCCAAGAGGAACTTGGAGAACGTACAGATTTAAGTAAAGGGTATATCTCTCAATTAGAACGCGACCTAAATTCACCTTCCATTGAAACTCTATTTTCACTATTAGAAGTTTTAGGGTCAACACCTAAGGAATTTTTCGATGATGAAGCACCTGAACAAAAGGTTGTCTATACAGAGGAAGATCAGTCCACTTATACAGACGAAGAAAAAAAATATGAGATTCAATGGCTCATTCCTACTTCCAATGAAAAAGAGATGGAGCCAATTTTCTTAACACTAGCTGCTGATGGGGAATTCAAACAGTTTGAACCCTCACTTTCCGAAACATTTATTTTTGTTGTCGAAGGGCGTATTCGTCTCGTTTTAGGAGATGAACAGTACATAGCGAGTGAAGGCAATGCTCTCTATTTTGACGCGACAGATCATCATCAAATTTTTAATGCACATGCTGATGAAACAAAAATTTTGCTTGTCGCAACGGATTCATATTTATAGCTTAAGGAGGCGCATCTATGACAACGAATTCGATTATCCGCTTTGAAAATGTTTCAAAGTCCTATAATGACGGCACGGTCGTCTTAAAAAACATTAACTTAGAGCTAGAAAAGGGAAAATTCTATACATTATTAGGTCCATCTGGATGTGGTAAAACTACTATTTTACGTATGATTGCTGGATTCACAGAACCGACTACAGGAAATATCTATTTTCATGATAAAAAAATCAACTCGGTGCCAGCAAATGAACGCCAAGTAAATACTGTTTTCCAGGATTATGCGTTGTTTCCTCATTTAAATGTCTTTGAAAACGTCGCATTTGGACTTCGCATAAAAAAACTCCCTGAGAGTGAAATTAAAAACCGTGTTGCTGAAGCTTTAAAATTCGTTAACTTATCAGGCTATAGCAATCGTGAAATTTCCGAAATGTCTGGTGGTCAACGCCAACGTGTTGCAATCGCTCGTGCTATTGTCAATGATCCTGAAGTCATTTTACTCGATGAGCCTCTTTCTGCTTTAGATTTAAAGTTACGTACAGAGATGCAGTATGAACTACGAGAGTTACAACAACGACTTGGGAAAACATTTGTATTTGTCACACACGATCAAGAGGAAGCACTTGCGATGAGTGATGAAATCTTTGTTTTAAGTGAAGGTGAAATCCAACAATCTGGTACACCAGTAGATATTTATGATGAGCCAATTAACCGCTTCGTTGCTGATTTTATTGGTGAATCAAATATCGTTCCTGGCGTGATGATTGAAGATTTCAAAGTAGAGTTTGCTAGTAAAGTTTTTGAATGTGTTGACCAAGGTATGAAGCCAAATGAAAAAATTGATATTGTCATCCGCCCTGAGGATTTAGAAATGACAACAATCGATAAAGGCAAGCTTGTCGTTAAAGTGGATACTCAATTGTTCCGTGGGGTGCATTATGAGTTATCTACGTATGACAAAGATGGTAATGAATGGCTCGTGCATTCATTGAAAAAAGCTGAGGTAGGGACAGAAATTGGTTTAGACTTTGATCCTGAAGCAATTCATGTAATGCGCTTAAATGAAACAGAAGAAGAATTCGATAAACGTTTAGAGGCGTATGGGGACGACGAAGATGCAAACTAAGACTTCGAAATCAGCCTTATTTCCTTATGTTTTGTGGATTGCATTTTTCGTTATCGCGCCGATTGCACTTGTTGTTTACTATTCCCTACTAGATATACATGGCCATTTCACGCTCGATAACTATAAAGCATTCTTTACTTCTGTCTATTTAAAAATGACATTAAGTTCATTCTGGTATGCATTTTTAATTACGTTCTTTACGTTACTTGTTTCGTATCCAACAGCTTATTTTTTAACAAAAACGAAATATAAGCAGCTTTGGCTTTTACTAATTATTATTCCTTCTTGGATTAATCTATTGTTAAAAACATATGCCTTTATCGGGATTTTTGGCTTGTACGGCCCATTAAATGCATTCATTGAAGTATTTGGTTTTGATCCGAAGCAAATGCTATTCACTGACCTTAGCTTTGTGTTCGTATCCGTTTATATTTTTATTCCATTTATGATTTTACCGATTTTTAACTCATTAGATCGTTTAAATCCGGCTCTTATTTATGCAGCACGTGATTTAGGGGCATCTGCCTTTACTACATTCCGTCGCGTAATATTGCCTTTAACAATGGACGGTGTTAAATCAGGTATTCAAGTTGTGTTTATTCCTGCATTATCACTCTTCATGATTACTCGTTTAATTGCAGGAAACCGTGTGATTACACTTGGTACAGCGATTGAACAACAATTCCTTGTAACCCAAAACTGGGGAATGGGTTCAACAATTGCTGTTTTCTTAATTTTATTCATGGTCATCGTTATGTTAATTACAGGACAGAAAAAGGATAAAGGAGGTCGCGTACGATGAAAAAACTATCTGCTACAGCAAGAGTGTATTTAGCGATTGTTTTTATCGTTTTGTATGCACCTATCTTCTATTTAATCTTCTATTCGTTCAATAGTGGCGGATCGATGAATAATTTTGAGTCCTTTACATTAGAACATTATAAAGCTGTGTTTGAGGATTCACGTCTACTTGTCATTTTAATTAATACAGTCATCGTGGCATTACTCTCTGCATTGATTTCTACAATCATCGGGACACTAGGGGCTATCGGCATTGTCACTGTAAAAGATTCGAAAATGCGCAATACCCTACTTTCTTTAAACAATGTATTAATTGTTAGCCCAGATGTCATTATCGGTGCAAGCTTTTTAATTTTATTCACAATGATCGGTATTAAATTAGGCTTTACTTCTGTGTTATTAGCACACGTAGCGTTCAGTGTTCCAATTGTTGTATTGATGGTTTTACCGAAACTATTAGAAATGAACAAATCATTAATCGATGCTGCATTAGATTTAGGCGCGACGAAAAAAGATGTCATGATGCGTGTTATTTTACCGTATATTCAACCTGGTATTTTCGCAGGGTTTTTCCTTGCCTTAACGTATTCCCTCGATGATTTTGCGGTAACATTTTTCGTGACAGGTAACGGCTTCAGTACATTATCTGTTGAAATTTACTCGATGGCACGTGCCGGTATTTCCTTAACGGTTAACGCTATTTCTGGTTTAGTATTCTTTGTAACAGTTATCGTCGTAGTTGGCTATTACTTCATTACAAGCCGTGCTAGTAAAAGAACGGGGGGAACTCAATGAAGCAATTAATTCAAGCGACAATCGCAATACTTGTCGTTTCCGCCCTATTATTCTACGCTGCTAATGCCCTAAGTGCTGGTGGTGGAAAAAGTGGTAAAGATACATTAACTATCTTTAACTGGGGAGAATATATTGACCCCGATTTGCTAAAGCAATTTGAGAAAGAAACAGGCATTCACGTCATCTATGAGACGTTTGATTCAAATGAAGCCATGATGACAAAAATTCAACAAGGCGGTACAGCTTACGATATTGCAGTACCTTCTGAATACATGATTGAAAAAATGAAGGAAGAAAAATTACTTGTTCCTTTAGATAAAACGAAAATCCCTAATTTTAAAAATATCGACCCCTATTTTTTAGATTTACCATTTGATGACGACAATAAATATTCTGTTCCATATTTCTGGGGAACAGTCGGTATTGTCTATAATCCTAAGCTCGTTGGAAACCTAGACTTCTCATCTTGGGCGGACTTATGGGATCCTTCGTTAAAACGTAAAGTCTTTTTAGTAGACGGTGCACGTGAGGTGATTGGTATGGGCTTAAACAGCCTTGGCTACTCGCTCAATTCTTTAAATAATCAAGAGCTACGGAAAGCTACTGATAAACTAATCACATTAGCGCCAAATGTTAAAGCCATTATCGGGGATGAAATTACACCGCTGATGGTTAATAATGAAGCTACTGTAGCACTCACTTGGTCTGGTCAAGCAGCAGATATGTTGTCAGAAAATGAAGATTTAGACTTTGCTGTACCAAAAGAAGGCTCAAACTTATGGTTTGATAATATGGTTATCCCAAAAACTTCAAAAAATATAGATGGCGCACATGCTTTCATTAACTTTATGCTGAAAGCTCAATCAGGTGCTAAAAACGCTGATTATGTAGGCTACTCTACCCCTAATATTGCAGCGATGAAGTTAATGGATAAAGAAGTCGTATCTGATAAGCGCTTCTACCCATCTGAAGAGCAACGTAAAACATTAGAAGTTTATAAAAACTTAGGTCCTGATTACTTAGGCAAATACAATGAGCTTTTCTTAGAATTTAAAATGAGTATTCGCTAAACCCAAAACTAAAAACCTTAAAAACGCAAGAAATCAATTTTAGAAAAGTTGATTTCTTGCGTTTTTCTGATGTTATATTTTTTAATTTTTCAGGTGTGGGATTCTAATTATTAAAACAAATACTGCACCCAGTTTCCCCATAGAAGTCTACCATTAGCTAAACGAAAAAAAGAGGCTAGGATACATCGCTTTATTACTATAAATTAGAGTGTTATGTAAGAAAGATACATTCTGGGAAGTGGTTGATTGGAGTGGAGACTGGGCGACTCCTTGGGGATTAGCGATAGAGGAACGAAGGCTAAAACCATCACATCCTGTGATAATGCCTTCGTGACCAACATCCTGTTGGCCCGAGACCCTGGAGCGAGCAACGCGAGTGAAGCGGCTCATCGGACGCCCCTAGGAAGCTCTGCTCTGCGCGAAAGCGAAGCGTCAGCGGCAAATGTTTTATCTGTGCGAAAGCGAAGCGACAGCAACAAAGCGCCCAGTCGGAACGGAAATCAACCACTTGTTTTGCCGGAAGGTCATCTGAATTCTTATTTCAGACTTATAGTCAATAGCAAACCTATAAACCTTGTGGTAGACTGTAGTATATTTTAATAAAGAAAGGGGTATTCGATGACCCAGCAGAAGTCTAATAAGGCGGCTTTGTATATTTTAATGTTTAATATGTTTATCGCAATGGGGAGTATTGGTATTATTATTCCTGTCATGCCTGATTATTTAAAACTATTTGGTGCTGCAGGACAAGTACTTGGCATGTTAATTGCAACGTTCGCTTTTGCACAATTCGTATTTTCTCCTATTGCTGGGAATCTTTCGGATCAGCACGGTCGAAAAAATCTCATTATTTTCGGTCTTATAGTAACGGGGCTTGCACAAATTGGTTTTGGGCTTTCTACTGATGTATGGATGCTCTTCTTAGCACGCTTTTTAGGTGGCCTCGGATCTGCATTTGTTGCGCCCCCTATAATGGCTTTTGTGGCAGACGTCACAACATATGAGGAACGAGGAAAAGGTATGGGTATGCTCGGGGCAGCAATGTCCTTTGGTTTTATGATTGGACCAGGTATCGGTGGATTCCTCTCAAAAGTTAGTTTGCATTTTCCGTTTTATACGGCAGGCATTGCAGCGATCTTAGCAGCTATTTTATCGTTCTTTTTATTGCCTGCTACTAAGCCGAACACAGCGCAAAGAGCACAGAAGCGGGATAATCTTGCTAAGCAGATGGCCCGTTCAGTCCGTATGCCTTATTTTGTGATGTTAATTATCATGCTTGTATTTTCTTTCGGAATTGCTAATTTCCAAACAACATTATCGTTATTTGTGACTGACAAATTTAATTACACACCTACTGATATCGCTATTATTTTAGTTGTGGGTGGCGCTTTTGGTGTTGTTGTACAAATGTTTATTATTACACCGCTGTTTAATCGCTTCGGCGAAATGAAGGTAGTATTAGTCAATTTATTTATTGCAGCCGTTTCGATTTTCTTAATATTATTTGTATCTGGTTTTGCATTTATTTTGATTGTAGCGACAATCTTCTCTACAGCTACGACGTTGATTCGTCCAGCTGTCAACACATTGATTTCAAAGATTGCCGAGAATGAACAAGGCTATGCAGCAGGTCTGAACAATGCGTATATGAGTCTTGGGAATATGATTGGACCAGCTTTAGCAGGTATATTATTCGATTGGAATATGAATAGCCCTTATATTGTCGGAGCTATTATTTTAATGGCTTGCTTTTTCCTTGCCCTTATTTGGACAATGAAAAAAGCACCACATCTTATGCATCCTGATACAAAATAGTCTGAAAAGTTATTGACTATTTCTAGTAGTATGCTACATAATTATGGGGATAACTGACAAATGAATTTTTACCACTAGGGGAGTCTTTAAAAGGCTGAGACGTATATGGTCATATACGGACCCTTTGAACCTGATCTAGTTCACACTAGCGGAGGGAAGTGGCGACACTTGCTTTTTACTATGTAAAAATGCAGGGCCGCTTCCTATTGTTTTTAGGAAGCGGCTTTTTTTCTGGTTTTTATTGTTATTGTCGGTTTTTTGCGCTTTAGCGGCGGAACTTCCATGTTTAGCGGCGTTTCTCATGCTTTTTGCGGCGGAACTCACACCTTTAGCGGCGTTTTTCGTGCTTTTTGCGGCGGAACTTCCGCATCTACCGGCGATCACTATTAAATTCATATTTCAGAGGAGTGGAAATTATGTCAATTCGGAAGTTAACAATCATGGCCATATTAGTAGCAATTGCCGTAGCAGGTTCTACCTTCGTTTCAATACCAACGGGAATTGCGCGTGCCTACCCTGTACAGCATGCCATCAATGTTATTAGTGCTATCATTCTTGGACCAGTGCCTACTGTTATGGTCGCCCTCGTCACAGCCATTATTCGGATTTTAACAGGTACAGGTTCATTATTAGCTATACCAGGCAGTGTTATCGGTGCACTGTGTGCAGCTCTTGCCTATAAATATAGCGGCAAGCAATGGCTAGCAGGTGTCGGCGAAATGTTCGGGACAGGAATTATCGCCTCACTCATTGCAGTACCTTACGCACATTTATTTATGGGGACATCCGTTGCTGCTTTATTTTTCATGCCTGCTTTTTTAACCTCAAGTACTATTGGTGCTGTATTAGGCGTTGTCATTGCTAGCAATTTGCGAAAGACAGTATTTGTAACTAACCTTAACACTTTACTTAAATAATGATTATACGTTACTTTCTTTATGGCAATAAATTAAGAAAGTAACGTTTTTTATTCTAAACAAATTCAGCCATACTTCAATGGTAATCCCATTTCATGTGCAATTAATAAAAAATCTTTTTTGCTTATTTCAAAATGACCAAACCTGAATTTATAACCATACTTCGATGTATCTTCTACAAATTCCAAATAATCTAAGATCCTTTTTATTGGCACAGCTTTTGCATCTTTATAAAAATCTATATCTCTTCTATAAGGGATAAAATTTTCTGCCATTTGGAACTCGTATATTTTCTCGTCTTTTACTCTTCCAATTGCGGTAAACGCTCTTATAGGCTCGTTACCATCTAGACTTTTTTTAGGAGAATAATAGATAATCCAATCTCCTTTTCTCATTCGTTTCAAAGGTCTTTCTTTGCCATGGCATAGCTGGCTAAACCCTCCATCAACTCCTTTTTGCACATGATTGAGAGATGCTACGCCAATCCAATATTTCGTGTCTCTTTCAGGCGTGGGAAGAGGATTTCCTTTAGGATTTAATGACATGCTTCAGTCTCCTTTATTTTGGGATCATTGTAAATGATTTAATTTTTTCATTTTCAAGAATCAACCTTTCTTCCAGAAATACTGGGTTTGGTAAACCATCCCAAGTAGTGGAAACAATTGCCCTACATTCTAGATCATCGCCTTCAATATTTTGGATCGTTAATTTAAAGCCTTTCGGCATAGGTGACATATAAAAGTTCTGTATTTCTTTTCTGCCTTTAAAAATTTCACCTTTAAAATTTTTCAATTCCCCGTGATCTGCATACATGTCAGATAAATCCTGACCCTCTTCTTGTGCTCTTTTTAAATACTCTTTCATAACCTCTACTGCTTTCATCTGTCATCACTCTTTCTAATTGATAAGGTTTTAAGCACTATGTACGATTTTCATATACTTTTGTCAAAATACTTTTCAACTGCTCTTTTTCTTCCAATGAAAGTAGTTGTAAAACTTCATTCTCAGAAATCGCAAGGGTCTTCATTAATTCTTCTGCCAAATTTTCACCTTGTTCTGTAAGGCAGATTAAATTCTCTCTTCTATTTTCTTGATTTTTTTCCCTATAAACATACTTTTTTTCTTCTAAATCATCGATAAAAAAGCGGACACTATTTTTATCCAGCTTTAAAATCTGCCCTATTTGAATTTGGCTAAGTTTCTTTTCTTTTACAGCAATCATGATCCCGACTTCTCTCGATTTCATTTGAAATTTTTCGTTGATATATTTCTCGAGATTTTCCTCTAAAGCCTCGGCTAATTTAAAGCTTAGAAAACCAAAAGAATTCATAATATTGGTCATGTACGATCCCCCACAAAAATTTATAGTACGTAAAAATGATAGTAATATTTTATTACTATCATCAATTATTACACTTATATACATTATTTACAAGTAAAATTTTACCTGTCTCAGAAAATTTGCGCATCTCTTTAGAAGGTGGATGTCGATAAAAATTAAAAGTTGGGTGATAAAACGCCAAAGTTAGTCGATAAAATTTAAATGTTGGTCGATAAATTGCGAAAGTTCGTCGATAAAATTTAAATGTTGGGTGATAATCGCTGAAAGTGTTAATACTAAAAAGTTGATTGTCATTTTTTTAGATAGAATGCAAAAAAACGATGGCTCATAGCTTAAAAACCCATGAACCACCGTTTTAACTTACTAATGTCGTTTTTTCATGCCCTTTAATAGCTGGGCAACATTTGTGTCCTCTGCCTGTATTTGTTTTTCCTCTACAGGTGATTCTTTTTTCTTTGGTCTTGTTAGGAAGCTCCAACCGAAGCGTCGAATCGTAATATCAATAAAGAATAGTAGCATTCCTGCTAATAAAAGCCATGTTGCAATATTTTGACGTTCCGCTCCTTTTTTCGTAAATTCACGGAATACTTCGCTCGGTTCCTTCAATACGGAGCCGCCTGTTTGCTTTGTCAGTCCCTTGACAAGCTGATCATTCACTGGACGTAATTCATACTCAGCACTATAAGGTACACTTAAGCCTGCCTGGTAAATAGCCTGTTGTTTATCGGCTATGCGGAAGAAGATTAGTCCTGGTTCTGCTTGTACGACTGCTCGAACTTGTGATGCTGAAATTGTTTCTAGCTGCGTTTCAAGTTCTTCACCCGCCTCATTGACAGCAACTATATCTAAAAACGCCGCTTCATTTGTTGGGTCAGTGATGACAAATGTGCCGTCTGATTCTAGACGTACATCATAGGCAACATCGTTATAGCTTGGTAGCATTTTTGAAATAAGCGTTTGCCAAAACGTGCCCCAATTTTGCCACCTTGCCCAGTCTCCTGTCCATTTTCCTGTAGAATCAGAAGTAAAGGCAAATGTTTTGCCAAGGCCATATTGCCATTCTGCAAGTACTGGATCTTCCTTCTCACTTTCTGCAATAACCGTGGCTCCCTGCTTTGCTGTAGTGCCTATATAAGCATTCATTTTAGGTACACCATTTGTAAATAACGTATTCCAGCCAGATGCATTAAATATCGTTGGATAGAATGGGTTATCTTCAATATATGTGCGTGAAATCATGGCTGTTTCACGAGATAAAATAGAAGGAATCGTTTGCTCATCGACGACATCATAGAAACGCCCACTGCCCATATCACTAAGTGCTTCAAGTAAGTTGGCATCTGCATCCTGACCAATTGCAACCGTTGATAATGTAATGCCATTCTCTTTTCCTTGTGCAATTAAGTCTTCGTAGTTACCTGGCTGTGACTGTCCATCCGTTAATAAAATAATATGCTTACGCTGTAGCTTTAGATCAGCTAGTTTTTCATAGGCGTTAGCAAGTGATCCATAAATTTCGGTACCCCCACCTGGCGTTACAGATAAAATCGTATCTACAGCTTCTTCCTTATTGCCAAGTGGCCCTGTCTCAATAATTTCCCAAGGTCGATCATCAAAGGCAATAAACCCGAGCGTATCCTCAGTTCGTAGCATTTCAACTGAGCGAGCGGCCGCCTCTTTCGCGAGTTCTAGCTTTGTTCCAGACATACTTCCCGAACGGTCAAGTACGATAACAAGCCCTAATGATGGTAATTGTTCCTTACCTTTGATCTCCATTTCAACAGGTAATAAAGTTTCGATTGGTGTTTTAAAGTAACCGCCTAAGCCAAAACTATTTTCGCCACCAACCATTGTAAAACCGACACCAAAGTTTTTCACGGCTTGCTCAATGACATTCATTTTTGCCTCACCGACTAAATGCCCTGGTACATTATCAAAAATAATTGCATTGTATTGTAAATAACTAGAAAGCTCATTTGGCAAACTTTTAGCATCTACAACATCGTGGGCAATTGATTGTTTGCCAAGTGCTGCTGCAATTGGTGATGCAGTATCATAGCCATTAACAATAAGTAAATGTGGTTCACTTTGCACCATTGTGACGCTAGTTAATTTATTATTTTCAAAAATGGCATCCTGTTCGACCTGTACAAGTGCCTCATATTTCACAAGTCCTTCAGTCGTTGCTGAATGTTTATACGTAAAAACATTTGAACCTTCTGTAAGCTCAACTTTCTCACGATGAATAAGCTTATCATTTTCGTATAATAATAGCTCACCTTGTTCTGCTACAGTTGCATTGATTTCGGCGACTAGCTGTTGCTGCTCGCCTACATAAGCTACTTGTGGCGTTACAAAACTTTTCATGGATACATCTTTAGCAACAGGTTGGTTAAATGGCATCACATCCACACTAATATTTGACCCTTTAAACTTCGTTGCAAATTCCAAGGCATCTCCTTTTGTTTCATTGCCATCCGTTAAGAGCACAAGCCGTGTTGCTTTTTTCGGATCTACAATGCCTGATGCAAGCTGTAGGCTCTGCTCGATATTTGTTTGATCTGTTGCTTTTATAGCTGTGAATTTAGGTACTTCCTTTAAAGAATCCGATAAAATAGCTTCCGTTTGTAATGTCGATGAAAAAGAATAAATCCCTGCAAGCTGTTCATCTTTTTTCGACTGTAAACTTTCCGCTATGGCATTGGCCATCTCATCAGCTGTTCCATTCATTGAAGCAGAACGGTCAATTAAGAATAATACTTGTTCTTCCTTTACGGGCAATAAAAGATAGGGCCCAGCAAGTGCAAAAACCAAACAGCATATTGCCACAATACGAATTCCTAGTACGACGATATGGCTTTTCTTTAGTCGCTGACGTTCACGCCAATAAGTCCAGCCAAAATACACAAGCAACGGAAGTAAAAGCAACAATGCTAATGGCATATCAATTCGTAAATCCACGACGTCGTTGCACCTCCCACTCTACAACCAGTAATACGACGATAATAAGGATCAACCAAGGTACGAACGAGGTTTTTGACTGTTCTTCCTTACCATTGTCCGGAAGCTCTCCAAGCGTATAGCTAGTCCCTTTTTCAATAACACGTTCTTGCGCTTGAAGCTGTACAATAAAGCGCTTTTCTTCATCTTTTGAGCGAGCTGTGTAAATTCCAGGCTTCATTGGGGCAGTTAATAGACCCTTTGTAATGGTTGACAAAAATTCATCTTCCTGTGAATAAATACTCCAGTCCCCCTGCGCTAAAGCAACTGCACGTTGCTCATTTGGTGTAAAAACTCCAAGTGAACCAATTGATTCTGAAAGCTCCTGCTCGGCACTCCATAAAAACAATGGGAATGAAGGATGTAACGGCCAATCTGTATCTGCAATATCAGCTAATACAACTAAATCTCCTTTAGGTGAGCGCTGAATAAATGGCCTGTCTCCAACGGATGCAATCGTTTTATAATCGTCGAATCCAGGATATACAGCACTGACGTAAATACCTTTAAGCTCACTAAATGCAAACAGTGCATCACTTGTTGTACCGACTTCCCCAGAAGCTTCAACCTTCTCAACATCATCCCGTCCAAATAATACAATTGGCTTGTCCATCTTTTCGAGTAGCGCTGTCTGTTTCGTCACAACAGTGGCATCCTGATGGTCAGCCACCTGTGAAGATGGCACAATTTTCACGCTGCTATTAATCGTTTGCATACCTTTTTGAATGAGTTGATGTATACTTTGATCGACAATCACCTTTGAAGTAGCTGTCTGTAGCAATACCGTTTGTGTATTATCAACAGCGTAATCATCCTTAGCATCTATCTTGGCCGTCATAGAATCTTCTAAATGTAGGTCTTTAAAGGTTTTTGTTACTGCTTCACTTGGAGGCAAAATGACACTCTCTGAAACTAACTCCTTACCTTTAGCATTTTCTATCGACAGCGATACATTTTGCTCTTGGTCCGTATCATTTTGTAACTGAACTAGAGCCATAGCAGATTTTCCATCAGTTGTAGCGGCAAAACGTGTAATTGCGATATTTGTTAAATCCTTTGCAGCTCCTTTTACGATCCACTTCACCGTATCTTTTTCCATCGGTAACTGCTTTTTATCAAGCGAATCTGTGAAAACATAGATAGATGTTGGGGTATTGCCGACAAAAGCCTGCGCCACATCCAGAGCTTTATTCATTTGAGCGGTTTCATATGTTACTTGTAACGCTTGAATGGCTTTTGCAATATCTTTAGTATTGGTTTCCTGCTGTAATATAGCTTTTGGCGTATTGCCTGTTGTAATGAGTGTCACAGGTCTACCATCTAGCTCGTCGACCAATGACAGCATTTCTTTTTTATGTGCATCAAATGTTGACTGCTCTTTTCCTGCTAACATCGTTGCGGACGTATCTACAATGAAAATCGTCTGCGCACCAACGATCGTTGACTTTTTAACGTAAGGATTCATTAAAGCTAATACGAGTAAAAGAAGAGCTAGCAGTTGTAAATAAAGCAGTGCATTTTTTTGTAAATGTTTTAAGTATGGAGATACACGTGTTTCTTGCATAATTTCCGACCAGAAAAGTGTTGAAGATACGGTTTGATCGGTATATTTTTTTCGAAAGAAATAATATAGAAGGACAATGACCGGGATGATGGCCGTCCAGCTAAAAAGTAATTGACTAAAGCCCAATACGGCTCACCTCACCTAATCCAATGTGCTTTTAATAATTGTTGGAAGATGGCATGCTGTAATCCATCCTCTACTTTAAGCTGTAATTGTCGAACACCGAAGCGCCGACAAATTGCCTCAAATTCCTCTTCATGTACTAAACGTTTTCCCATATATGTGTCTAGAACTTTAGAAGACATCGTAACATTTACATCTCTGCCTGTTTCACGATCAAGTAAGCGCACATCACCCGTATATTGTGGTGATAGTTCTTCTTGCGTAACGATTTGCAAAATACGTACATCCCCTGCAAAACGTGGTAGCCTCTTTAGAAGTTGCTCCCATTCCTCGATTGGCTCAAGCCCGTCCGTCACAATAAATAGAACTGTACTATCCTTAGGCAATGCTTTTAAAGCTCCCTGGGCAAAGCTATTTGTATATGTTGCTTGCTCAATCTCTGTGACCATCTGTAAAAAAGCGCGACGATACATTGCACCTTTACGGCGAAACGGCGGCTTCACCTCATCCTGTACAAAAGAAAATGATAAGCGATCATCGCGACCGAGCACCATTAGGCCAAGTGAAGCAACAATTTGCCGCGCAAAAGTCCATTTTGCTTGATCGCCCATAGATTTAGTAGTATCTAGCAAAATGTGTACACGCATTTCTTGTTCATCTAAAAAACGTTTAATGAAGTATTTATCAGTTCTCGCAAAGACGTTCCAATCCACCTGACGTACATCATCACCTAAATGATATTCACGAAAATCTGAAAAATCGAGCGATGCCCCAAAGCGTTGCGAACGGTGCGAGCCCTTGTGCTGCCCACGTAATTTGGAGGCCGTTGCCACTTGGAAGCGACTAATTTTCGCTAACCAATCCTCGGGCAATAAAAATTTTTGTGTCACCTGCTAACACCTTGCTGTACTTTTTCTAAAATGACATCAATCACATCGTCTGCTGTTTTACCTGAAGCCTCCCCTTCATAATTCAACAGCATACGATGGCGTAACACTGGCTTAGCTACAGATTTAATATCCGCTACAGAAACGTGGAAACGTCCATTCATAAGCGCCCTTGCCTTCGCAAGTTTTATTAAACTTTGTAAACCTCGAGGGCCGCTACCATACATAGCATATTGCTTGACCTCATCAATTGCATCCACTCGCTCAGGATGTGTAGCCACAACTAGGTCGGTCGCAAATTCGAGCATTTCATCAGCAACAAGTACTTCCTTCACCATTTGCTGCGCTTCAATAAGGGCTTCGGTATTCATGATCTTTTGCAAATCAATGTCCTTAGCACCTGTTGTACGCTTCATAATTTCCATTAGCTCACTTTTCTCAGGATATGGCACAAGAATTTTACATAGGAAACGGTCCATTTGTGCCTCTGGTAAAGGGTATGTTCCCTCCATCTCAATTGGGTTTTGTGTTGCTAACACGAAGAATGGTCTTGCCATCTTCTTTGTATCGCCCAAGATGGTTACCGTTTTTTCACCCATTGCTTCCAGCAAAGCACTTTGTGTTTTTGGTGTTGCTCGGTTAATTTCATCTGCTAATACCATTTGGCTAAAGATCGGGCCTGGCTGGAACGTAAACTGCTGCTTGCCATCAGGTGTGCGCTCAATCATACTAGTTCCTGTAATATCCGCCGGCATTAAATCTGGTGTAAATTGAATACGCGAGAATGATAAATCTAGTACTTCAGAAATTGTACGGATTAACATCGTTTTCCCTAAACCCGGTAGCCCCTCTAATAATGCATGCCCATCAGCAAGCACTGCGTATAATGTATAATCAATTGCTTCTTCTTGCCCGACGATAAAACGATGAATTTCTTCCTTTACTTGCTGTAATTTCGTACTCATTTCAACATATTGTTGCTCTGTAAATGCCATTCCTTTTCCTCCTACTGAGACTCAATTGACGTGAAATAAGATTGCACGACATTTTGTAAATCCTTCGGTAATTGTAAACGCTCTGAGCTTTCTAAATAGCTATCTTTATAGGAGCCTATAACTTCCCCATAAGGACGGATAGAACCTTTAGTAATGGGACCATTTCCTTGTTGCTCCGAAACATGTGATCCATCGCCTAATGCGCCTCCATCTACTGAAGTTTGACTTGAGCCACCTATTCTTTTCGGCGTCGTTAATAAATCGCGACCGCCTTGCCCTGTTCCTGCACCACTACCTCCTGCTGAACCTGAACCTGAACCTGAACCTGAACCTGAACCATTACCGTTTCCATTGCCATTTCCATTGCCCTGACCTTGTCCGTTCCCTTGACCATTACCTTGTCCTTGTCCTTGTTGAGTGCTTTGACTCGATCCTTGTTCCTGACCTTTACCACTGGCCTGTTGAGAATCATTTTGGGAATTTGATTGGCCTTGTTGTCCTTGCTGATTGCTCTGTTGTGAATTCGCTGATGACTGTTGATTTGGATTTGGGTTAGCATTGTTTGACTGGTTGTTATTTGCACTATTGGCACTTGCAATAGCATTTTGTAGCGTATTGCTTGCAGGCTTCCCAAGCTTACTCATAGCTGTCTGAGTGGCAGTGGCATTTTGCGTTAGCTCCTGCTGCATTTGGGCAAGCTCCTTCAATTGCTCCACTTCTTCTTTCGATAAACCCTTCTCTTCAGCAGCGCCATCCTTACTAGCCGTTTGCTTATCTTTTAATTGTTGCTCCTTTAAAGCCAGTTCCTTTTGCTTTTTCACGACTTCGCGTAATGCTTCTTCCGCTGTCTCTGCCTCTTTTAAAGTATTTTGCAATTCTTTTAATTGCTCTTTCACTTCTTTTGTTTCTACTTTTTTCTCTAATTTAGCTACTTCCTTTTTTACGTCCTCAATGACAGCTTTTTCTTTCTCCACCTCAATGGCTTCAATTTGTGTAGCTGCTGGGAACATATAAAGAATGGCTAGTACGACAGCTGTTCCAAACAATCCGATCAATGCTTTTGGACGGAACAAGCTTTTCTTTCGAGCCTTAAAATCAGCAAACGCTTTGTCAACGTTTTCTAGCGCTTTCGTTAGTAGAGATAGAACGAGTGGGTCCTTATCATCCTCGAACGATAAGGCTGTCACAAGTTCATTGTGAGAAAAATAATCATCCAGTGTATGCAAAGCTTCCTTTTCTTTTACACGCTTCCACCACATAAATAGTACCGTTGCTAGTATGACAACGATAAAGGTAGCAAGAGCTGTTTGGCGATAATATGGCCAAACAAAGAGCCTTGAAACGAGGAAGAGGGAAGCACTCGAAAGCAATGCCAAAAACAAGCCGTATTGTGCAATTGGAATGCTTCTTTCCACTGTTAAACTCGTCTTTGCACGTTGAATATATTTCCGTAATTGCCTACGGCGCTCCATAATATTCCTCCTTATCGGTTGCTTTTCATGTTGGCACGTAATTTTTTAATCGCAATTGTTAAACAAAAAACAATAATCAATGAATAAGCTATTAAGTAACTAATCCAAACAGGAAATTTCACTCCCGAAACTTGTGCTAAAGCATCGCCCATCGCTGGCGAAGTAAGCGTAAGCATTAATGCACCTGGGTTAATAGAAGCCCAGAAGTAAGCCATATAAGAAGTACTAGTACTTAAGGAATTACCCATCTGATGGAAGGCTATTGATATAAAGAAGAAAAACGCCGTAATGCCACCTAAAAAAATGATTGAACCATACGTAGAAATCATCGCAACAATAGTTCGTTTTGTAATGGTTGAAAACATAACACCGATACTACCAATTGCTACAACTGTTAATAAATAAAATAAAAATATTGAGATTAATTGGGACGGCGATACGCCACCAAATAAAAATACTAAACTATACAATGGTAGCCCTGCGATAAGCATTAATACTAAAAATGCTACCGAGGATAATAATTTTCCAATGATGATTTGAGTAGAGCTTTGTGTCGTTGTTAGTAAAATATTTAATGTTTGCTTTTCCCGTTCGCTACTAATTGCACCGGCAGTTAAGCTCGGTGTAATGAAAAGAACAAGAGCCATTTGTAATATTGTTAAGACCGCGAACATCATAAAGCTTGTGTCTGGTCTAAAGAAACCCTTGCCTGTGAATCCAGTTGTGATAAGCAAAAATCCTACGATAAAAATACAAATAACCGCTAAATAAAACATTAAACCTGAAAAGCTTTTAAAAGAACGGAAGCGTAACTTCAATTCTTTTACGAAAACCGGATTATAAAATCGTTCCATCATTGATTGTCCGCTCCCTTCGTAATAGCCATAAAGACATCTTCTAAATCTTTTTCCTCTTCACTTAACGCATAAATAGGTAGATCCGCAAGTATTGCCTTTTTCAATAGTGCTACCTGATCGTCATCTGTTCCACGATAATTAAAGGCTAATTCTAAGCGATTGTCCATCACATCTATTGAAGAGATCAGAGGATCCTCCTCCAAAAATGCACGTACTTCGTTTAAGCTTTCTGTTACTTTTATTACGATACGCTTCTCCCCTTGTAGCTGTGCTTGAATGGAAGCCACATTGCCATGAGCAATAAGCTTGCCATTATCAATCACACCGATTTCATCGCACATTTCTGCAAGCTCGGGCAAAATATGGGAGGAGATTAAAATAGTTTTCCCCATAGATTTTAAATTCCTTAAAATATCCCGCATTTCTACTCGTGCACGTGGATCCAAACCTGAAGCAGGTTCATCTAAAATTAATACTTTAGGATCGTGGATAAGAGCACGTGCCAAACATAGACGCTGCTTCATCCCTCGTGAAAGTAAGTCAACATATTCATAACGTTTATTTGTTAAATTTACGAGCTCAAGCAGCTGTGGAATCAGTACTTTTCGTTCAGCTGCCACAATGCCGTAGCTTGCTCCGTAAAAGTCTAAGTATTCGTCTACTTTTAGTTGATCATAAACACCAAAGAAATCTGGCATATAGCCAATTTGTTTTCGCACTTCCTTTGGTTCCTTAATAACGCTTTTCCCATTAATAAGCGCGTCACCAGAAGTAGGAGCCAGCAAGGTTGCTAAAATCGAAAATGTAGTCGATTTACCTGCTCCATTTGCACCTACAAAACCAAAGACAACCCCTTCCTCCAAAGATAGATTCAAATGATCTAGCGCTGTAAAGGAGCCATATCTTTTCGTTAAATCACGAATTTCAATCATTATTTCGCCACTCCCTTCAGCTCTACATCTGGTAATTTTGTTTGCTCACCCGTTTGATCTTGTCCGAATTTAACTTCAATTAGCAACTCATCATTGTCATTGAAGTATTTTTTTATGTTACCTGAAAATACCTGTTTCTCATCTGCCAATGGCTCGTAATTTTTCGTCTCGTTATTCCAAATCGATAGCTGCATACGACTAACATCCTTATTCGAGACTGTCAGTTCGTTTAATGTTTGAACTGACTTCATAAAATTATCTGGCATCGCAATGGATACTTCATATAAACCATCAGACAACTGCCAATTATTTAATTGCTCATCTATTTGTTCATAATACGAATTAGGGGATAATCCGTTTACTGAATACGTAAAGTTGTTACGTTTCATCGTAAATGGACCTAAAAGCTCCACTTTACCCTCAAATGGCTGAACAAAATAGGAAATTGGAGACATATTCGCACTTGTTTCTAGCTCCACACCAGCAATTGCTTGATCTGCCCATGCTGTTATAACAGGGCTTTTATCATTTTCAACAAACGGTATGGCCATAGATTTCATTTGCTCGATACGTAAAGGATTCACTTCTTCCTTCTTCGCTGGGGAACTATTGAAATTGTAATTGTAATTTGTAAAATTAGATGGTTTTTGCAGAACTGTTGCTTTTAGCTCCTTATCGACTGTAAGTTTACCGTTCGCTTCAATATCGCCAAGGTTAATTTCTTTAATGCCAGAGATTAAAGTAACATCCTTTAGTGCAAACGGGAAATTATTTTTAATGGTCCCGGTTAGCTTTTCATTCTTTAGCGTAATATCGATGTCCATCTTACCAATATTTTGTGCCGCTGATTTCCCTGCAAACGACTGAACAGACCAATAGCTTAAATCACGCAGTGTTAACGTTGAACCATTAGCATTTTCCTTAATATAGGATATTTCATGTAAGTTCTCGCTCATCCCCGTGAAATTATTAGAATTTCGCAGCGCGTATGCACTTGTATTCTTATCTGCATGAACAACAAAATCACCGCCACGATTTGTTAAAATGGACTCTACATAATAACCATTTAAACTACTATCTTCATTTACTTTATAAAATGCCGATTGTTGAATTTGCGGTTGCCCAATTCGATCTTTTGCACCAACGATAAATAGGGCAATAGATAATACAATTGCTATCGCAGGAATGATCCACCATGCATGCTCCCGCTTGTCTACTTTCTTTAAAATGAAATATAAAATAGGTCCGATAATTAAAATATATAAAATAATAACGATTACCATATAACTAACAGATACTTCGAACGAAGGGAATAATTCATTTATATTCCGCAGGTCATACGACATTTGATCCATCGGCGGCTGTCCATTAACGAGCATCCCTTGTTGTGACATCTGCTGTATATTGAGCAATTTTTCTATTAATACTGGATAACCATCCATAGACGCAAGTGGTTGATCTCCTAATGAAAAGGCTGTTTGTATAATTTCTCCACTGCCAACTTTTTTCTTAGACGCTAAAATCTTTTGGTTATCTGTTAAAACAGCAATACTTCCTTTATTTTCAGTTGCCCCATAAATAGCAATAGGTTGTGTAAAAGTTCCGCCACCTGATAATTTTGAAAGACGATCTGCCGAAATGGTTGTCATTTGTTTGGATAACGCTAGTGGTAGATAATCCTTGAAAATACCAGCTGTGGCATTTACTTGGTCAGCAGCTCCTACTAATAAAGTTCCACCATTCTGTACCCACTTCAGTAAAGACTCTTGTTGCTTTTTCGATAAATCAGCAATGGCCATTTCATCGATGACGATAACATTCGCCATTGCAAATCCTTGAGTATCTTCCGGCAGTGTATAATCTTTAATTTGATTTAAGTTGAACACTTCAACATTATGTTGTTGAGCTGATTGGGAAAGACGCAAAAATGCTGATAAACGATCACTTTTCTCCGTTAATGTATAAATAAAAACGGAGGAAGGATCTAAAAGATTACCTTGTAGCTGCTTTGTTCCTTTATAAGCAACCTTTTTTCCTTTTTCTATGCTTCCTTCAAAAAACGCAAACGTATCTGCATTCGAGTAATTAAAGTCATCTAATCCATCTAGATAAATATCAAATGTTTTTTCTTCTCCTGAAGCTATATCGATAGGAAGAACTTGTGCTGATGTAGTTTGATAGGAACCGGAGACATTAATGACCATATCTCCAGAAAAATCTTCACCATTATTTTTTACTGTTACCTGAATCGGCACAACTGATTGGTATTTAGCTTTACCCGCAATCCCTACCTTAGCCTCCACCTCTAAAGTAGCAGCCGCACTTGCCTGTTCCACAGGCAAAATAAAGCTAATAACCAGCATGAATAGTAGTATAAGTGCCGTTAGATTCGTTTTCTTCAAAAACTCAACCCCTTTTATGTAAATTGTTGGTTAAGTAATTATACGTTTTTCACAGCATTTTGTTTCATTTCTTATGACATCTTCATGAATATTCATAAACTCTTAAGAATTAGCTAATGCCGAAAGTTAGGGATGATATTTTATTAGAAAAAGGTGGATGTCGATAAAATTCAAAAGTTGGGCGATATTTCTTGAAAGTGTTCCGATAAAACTCAAAAGTTGGATAAAATTTTTAATTATATGTTAAATTGAGAATTACATGAAAAAAGGCATCCCCAAGTGAATACTTGAGACTGCCTTGTTCTAATTTCTATTTCGTATAGTCAAACAAACATCGCGCATGATCTTGCACTACCTCTACAAAAGCCTCTACTTGTCGTAACTCAAATGAGGATTCATAGCCAATTAACCAAGTATCTCGCGTTAAACCAAATTCTTTTTCATTATTCGTTAATGCAATTTTATTAATACCATCATGGTCATTTAAAGTAATGGAAGGCAAAATAGCATAACCAATGCCATTCAATGCCATTTGCTTACAAATTTCAATCTGATCCACTAAAATTTGTTTTCTTGGATTTGAAGCGAAATGCTGCTGCCACCATTGTTGAATTTCTTGATAGTAATTGGAATCACTTTTAAATTGAATAAAAGGTCGGTCTGTCGTTAAGACATCTTCTATCGTTTTTAGCTCTTTATCTACTAAATAAAGGGTGTCACGAAAAAGATGGATTTTTTCCCCTTTCCAATCAACCTGCCCACGCACAATCCCTATATGAGCCTCACCCTCATAAAGCGCTTTAACTATTTCAGAGCTCCAACCAGTCATAAGGGAAATTTTCGCCTCAGGATATTTCGATACAAAATCCTTTAATATTATCGGAAGCCAGTTTTGGCCGACAATCGATGCACAGGCAATTTTCAATGTCCCGTTTACTTTCGTCGTTAATGATTGGATCGTTTCGAAAATCTCTTCTTTTTTGCTGAGCATTTCAGTTGCATAGGCAATTATCATTTCTCCAGCAGGTGTCGCTGTTAGTCCTTTTTGCGAACGAATAAATAATTGTGCGCCCCAGTCCTTTTCAATAGTTTGCAACCGTTGAGAAAGTGCTGGTTGAGATAAAAATAAACGTTCTGCCGCTTTGCGCATATTACGTTCCTCTGCAAGTACTTTTAAAATTTCAGCCTCCGTTGCCATCAATCCGTAAACCTCCGATACAAGCAAAGAGGGTCTCATGATTTTCATCTGAGTCCCCTCCTAAACTACTACTCTTTTTGATAAATATATTTTTTCAATTGCTTTAATATAACACGTCTCGTTAATATCCCTGCAAATGTTCCTTCTTCGTCCACAACACATAAAAAGGCGTGATTAATCACTAAGTCGAGAGCTCGCTGAAAAGTATCCGTCAACTTTAATACAGCGATATCTTTATCCATTATTGTATCCACTTTAATATCAGGTAGCTTTTCATATTCAATATGTTCTAGTCCAAGAATGGATTCCGTAATCATTTTCATACTTAGTAAACCTTGAAGTCGATATTTCAAATCTAAAACAGGTATCGACGAATACCCTGTACGTGTAAGTACTAGGAGTGCATGCTCTGCACTATTTCCACTTTGTACATGCGCAACTTTTTCAGATGAAATAATAAAATCACTAATTGGCATTGCTAATAAGTCTTTGCTGTTAGTTGAAATCATGAACTTCTTCTCCTTTTCTGTCCCCGCTTTGCAGAACAGGATGCTTCCCTTTTATCATATCATAACTATTCCTTTTATGACCACGACCAGGCCGAGAAGAGTTTTTTTATAAGCTGCGAATTATTTTAGGATTTTAAACAAAACTAACTATCGAAAGCACAAATAAAAGAGGTTTTACTTAAGGGCAATGGAGAAAAATCTTCATTCAGCCATATTATAAAATATGAACTGAATGAAGATAATGCTTCCGGCGGATGTCACGGATAATTTAATACCCTGCCTTACTCCAATAATAAAAAATCATTATCCCTAAAAAAAGTAAAAAAATGATATACACCCAAACAATTGGATTGAGCATAGTTGCATATTCTTCAACGGTTTCTGAAATCGGCGTATCATTTTCTGATTTCCGTTGAGACGTCATTTTGGCGATTTTTAGCGTTGACACAAGCGAAATGGCAGAAATAATCGCAATGGCAATAAGAGCCGGTATTAACCACATACCCATCGGCAAAACTCCTTTCTTTACCTTTAGTATGCGTCAAACCAGCTCTTCGTTATGCAAAGATTTTTCAAGTTAGAATGGATACTGATTGAGCCATTGCCCGCCATCAAGTGTCACACATTCACCGTTCATATAACTTGCTTTATCAGACATCATAAATGTTGCTAAATCAGCAATTTCTTCTGGAGTACCTGTACGGCCTAACGGAACAGAGTCTAGTGTACGAGCAGCTGCAGCCTCTGACTCCCAGAGCTTCCCTGCACCACCTGTACGCTCAATTGGACCTGGAGCAATTGCGTTTACTCGAATGCCGTACTGTTTTCCCCATTCAACAGCTAACGTTCGAGTCACTGACAATACACCTGCTTTAGCCGCTGCAGAGTGAATAACACCAGCACCTGCATTCCATGCATAAGTTGCCACCATATTAAGAATAGCTCCCTTAATATTATTTTCAATCCAGTACTTTCCGACTGCCGAAGAACAAAAGAATGTCCCATTTAAAACAATATCAATAACAGCCTTCCAACCATTTGGTGATAAATCCTCTGCACGTACTATAAAATTACCAGCTGCATTATTCACAAGCCCATCAACTTGTCCAAACTTTTCAATTGCAAATGCTAGCATTGCCTCTGCATGCTCAGGCACTCGAACATCCATTTGAAATGTTTCAATCGTTTTCCCAGCCTCTAAAATAAAGGATTTTGCCTCTGCTAATCGCTCCTCGTTCCGCCCTGTAATGACAACATTTGCCCCTTCCGCAACGAATTGCTTGGCCATATAAAGTCCCATCCCACTTGATCCACCAGTAATAATAATTGTTTTCCCCTGCAACATACAATTTCCCCCTTCGAAAAATGAATGACGATTCATATAAAATATTACTATATTTTCTCGGATATGTCATATTAATTCTGCAATACAGATCCTTAGTTGCTCGGATATCGCTTTTCTTTCGCGGGTATTTCTGCCATGCGTGGGTATTCTCTTCTCTTTCGCGGGTATTTCCCCGCCGCGCGCGGGTATTCTCTTCTCTTTCGCGGGTATTTCCCCGCCGCGCGCGGGTATTCTCTCCTCTTTCGCGGGTATTTCACTGCCGCGCGCGGGTATTCTCTTCCCTTTCGCGGGTATTTCTGCCATGCGCGGGTATTCTCTCCTCTTCCGCGGGTATTTCACTGCCGCGCGCGGGTATTCTCTTCCCTTTCGCGGGTATCTCACTGCCGGGCGCGGGTATTCTCTCCTCTTCCGCGGGTATTTCACTGCCGCGCGCGGGTATTCTCTTCCCTTTCGCGGGTATTTCTCTGCCGCGCCGCGTGCGGGTATTCATTAATCCCCACTCCCTTTGTTCAAATTTTCAAAACTATAACATAACTTAGCTAATAAATAAAAAATAGAGTTACAAATTCATACGATTTGTAACTCTATTTATTCCTAAAACTCATAATGATAAGCAATTTTATAAAGCTCCATTAGCTCTTCCTGTGTAGGGATCTTAGGATTATTGCCAGGGCTACCGCTGGCAATTGCATCAGCTGCCATTTTTGGAATAGCATCGTAAAAGGCTTGTTCCTCAATTCCCCATTGTTGTAAATTCCCGATATCCATCTTTTTGCACATTTCCTTAATTGACACAATTGCTAAATCGGCAAGCTCTTCTTGCGATAATTGCTCATGATCATTATTGAAAAACTTACCTAGATCTGCTAGCCGATCGACACAAGCATCCTTTGAAAATTCTAATACCGCCGGCAAAAGCATGGCATTTGAAATACCATGTGGTACATGGAATAATGCCCCTATTGGGCGAGACATGCCATGTACTAATGCGACAGAAGCATTTGAGAATGAAAGACCTGCTTGCATTGAGCCTAGCGACATCGCTTCCCTAGCATCAATATCGTTACCTTGCTCATAAACTTTTAACATATTATGAACAATTAACTCCATCGCTGATAATGCAAGTACATTTGAGTAAGGATGGGCTAAACGAGATAAGTAGCTTTCAATAGCATGACTTAACGCGTCAATCCCTGTTGCTGCAGTGATGGCAGGTGGAGATGTAACCGTTAAAATCGGGTCAACGATTGCTACGTTTGGCATAAATGCAGGCTGCTTAATCATCATTTTCACGTCATTTTTCGTATTCGTAATGACTGTTGCATCCGTTGCCTCTGAACCGGTTCCCGCTGTTGTTGGTATGGCGATATGTGGAATCGGTGCTTGCTCTGCCATTTTGGCCATTTTCATATAATCACCAATGTAGCCACCATTCTTTGCAACTACTGCAATTGCTTTTCCAGTATCGATGCAACTCCCGCCACCGACGGAAATGATCATATCACAGCCCTCTGATTGTAAAATATGAAGCCCTTCTGCTACATACGTATCTACTGGCTCCGTCGTTACGCCTAAATATGAAACCGCTTCCAATCCACTAGCTTTTAATAACGTGCTACATTGATGAACAAAGCCTAAGCTATCCATAATTGGATCACTAATGATAAGAGCCTTAGTCCCCATTTTTTTGGCGTACATGCCTACTTCTTCAAAAGAATCCCGTCCATAAACGATCGTTCCTGGCGAATGAACCGTATAAATTGTTTTTGTTTGAATCATCTTTCACCCTCCTACGCTATTGTGCTGTATAACCGCCATCCAAAAGAATTGCTTGACCAGTTACCCCCTTTGCCGTATCACTTGCTAAATAAAGCGCAAGCCCCGTAACTTCTGACACTTCTAGTAAGCGTTTTTGAGGAACGAGTGGATAAAGCACCTGTTCTAGCACTTCCTCTACTTGGATACCTCTTGTCTTTGCTAAATCCGTAAACTGATTACGCACCAAATCTGTATCGACATACCCTGGACATACCGCGTTTACGGTTATCCCTTCAGTTGCAACCTCCAGTGCTGCAACTTTCGTTAAACCGACAAGTCCATGCTTAGCGGCATTGTATCCGGCCTTCCCTGCAAACCCAATTACACCATTAATGGATGCCATATTAATAATGCGTCCAAACTTATTTTTCTTCATATGTGGTAACACATATTTCATTGCTATAAAAGGTGCAACAAGCATCACCTTTTGCATGGATTCAAATATTTCTGTCGCGAAATCCTCAATAAGCGAAACATGTTGAAATCCTGCGTTATTTATTAAAATATCTATTGTCTCAAACTTTTTAACAGTAAAGTCGATCGCATCGTATATGGCTTGTTCATCCGTAACATCACATGTGTAAGCTATTAATTGAGGATGTTGTTTAACTGCCTCCGCTAAAAGCTGTTCATTACGATCTGTTATAACGACATGCGCTCCTTGCTGAGCAAACGCTAATGCCATCGATAACCCGATACCGCGGGCTGCTCCCGTAATAAAAACTGTTTTTCCCTTCACGCTTAGCCCCCCTACATTCCTAGTGAGAATAATATAATAGCCAGAATTGTGCCTATTATAGGTATAATGACGGTTAAGGCACCAAATGGCATATAAGCATCTTTATGTTTTTCATTACATACAGAATTGATAGTTGTGACTACATAACCACCATGAGGTAATGAATCGAGAGATCCCGATGCAATAGCAATTGTTCGATGTAATGCCTCCGTATCTACTCCCATATCCATATAGTGCGGAGCAAGTAATGGCATGGCAATTGTTTGTCCGCCCGAAGCAGAGCCTGTTAATCCTGCTATTACAGCAATGGCTATTGCACCACCAATTAATGGGCTTCCAGGAATATTTGTCATGACGTCAACAGTTGCCACAAATGAAGGAGTAGCTTTTACGACACCACCGAAACCAACCACTGCTGCTGTATTAGCAATAGCAACAACGGCACCCATAGCACCAGCTGCTAGTGTTGCTCCAACAGATTTTGAATATTTATAGCTCACTAAATAAGCTGTTATACATCCACTCGTTAATGCCACAATTAAAGCTGAAGTTCCAAGAGAATCATGGAACACAAAAGAAATACCTAAAACTACTAATAGGGGCACAAGACTTAGAATTGGACTCGGAAGCTTACGAGATTCATCAACTACTGGATCATTAGATCGTTCAATAAATACTTCTCCGCTTTTTACTGCACGTTTAATCATCCAATTTAGCCACAATGATCCGCCAATTGCCATAAAAATTGCAATAACTATACTTACTTCCCATCCAGCATATGGCGTTGTATGAAGGTATGAAATAGGAATCCAGTTTTGAATTTCCGGTGAACCTGCTGAGGTCATCGTAAATGTTACAGAGCCTAACCCTAATGCAGCAGGAATAAAGCGACGAGGAAAATTAGCTTCCTTGAATAAACTAATAGCCATTGGATATACAGAAAAGGCTACGATAAACACCGAGACACCACCATACGTTAGTACAGCTGCGGCAAGTACTACTGCAAAGGCTGCATATTTCACTCCGATTTTTTCTACAATCCATTTAGAAACACTATCCGCTGCTCCCGTATCTTCCATTACCTTTCCGAAAATGGCTCCTGCCATGAACATTAAATACCATGAACCGACGAATCCAGTGAACCCATCCATATAACTTGTTAAGAAGTTAGCTTGATTTTCATCAGCTGTTTGTGGAAAAAATGCTAGACCATTCGTTATGGCCGCTAGCAATGCAGTCAATGGTGCTGAAATCAGTAAATTTACGCCCCTCATCGTTAAATACACAAGTAAAGCTAAACTACCAAAAAGCCCAATGTATTCTAACATCCCATCCCCCCTTATTCTTTTAGAAAAAAAGAGCTGCAAGTAAATACAGCTCTTCATTTGTATTAGTCGTTATTACTTGGGAATGCAAACGTAGATGTTGTCGATGCATGCCCAGTCATCCAACGCTCTGATATTGTTTTTGTTTTTGTGAAGAAGCGTGCCTGATCTGGACCAAACATATGCCCTTCCCCAAAACGAGAACCTTTAAATCCAGCGAAATTATGGTAACCAACTGGAATAGGAATTGGTACGTTCACACCAACCATTCCAACATCGATTTCTGTTGTAAATTTACGAGCAGCTAAGCCGTCATTCGTAAAAATTGTTACCCCATTTCCAAGTTCATGCTTATTAATAAGTTGGATGGCTTCGTCTAACGAATCGACACGTACAACATTTCGAGCTGGACCGAATATTTCTTGTTCATAAATTTCCATACCTGGTTTTACGTTATCTAGCAATGTCGGACCTACGAAGAACCCTTTAGACTCTTTGACAATATCAAGCTCACGACCATCACAAACAACTGTTGCCCCTTCAGACTCTCCCCGATTGATAGCAGCAATAATCGCTTCCTTCGATTGCTGTGAAATAACTGGGCCAAAATCTGTCTCTAAATCTGTATATGAACCTACCTTCAAGTTTGCAATTTTCTCTTTCAAGATTTCCACAAGACGATCTGCTGTATCCTTTCCAACAGGCATAATCGTAGAAATTGCCATACAACGTTGGGAAGCTGCTCCATAGGCTGCACCGATAAATGCATTGGCTACCTGGTCAAGATCCGCATCTGGCATCACAACCATATTGTTTTTCCCACCACCAAGAGCTGTGACACGTTTACCAAATTTTGAGCCCGTTTCATAAATATATTTTGCAACAGGTGTCGACCCTACAAATGAAATTGCTTGCACAATCGGGTTTTCCAATAGTTCATTTACCGCATCTTTATCCCCATTAACTACCGTCCAAATACCATCTGGTAATCCAGCCTTTTTCCAAAGCTCACTGACGTATAAGGCCGTCATAGGAACACGTTCTGAAGCTTTTAAAATAACTGCATTACCAACAGCAATTGCCATACTTGTTTGTGCTAAAGGGACCATGATTGGGAAGTTAAAAGGTGAAATAGCCGCTACAACACCTAACGGATATTTGGCGGAGTAGGCATTAATTTGACCTCCCACATTGACTGAATACTCCCCCTTCATTAAATGAGGTGCACCGATCGCTAAGTCAACAGACTCTAAACCACGTGTAATTTCACCTTTCGCATCCTCCATTGTTTTACCGCTTTCTGTACAAATAATTTCTAAAAGCTCATCCATATTTTCAGTAACAAGATTACGGAACTTTAATACAATCTCAGCTCGTTTAGCTACTGACGTATCTCTCCATTGTGGAAAAGCTTCCTGAGCCTGATCGATAGCCCCACGAGTTTCTTCTGCAGTCGCAAGTGGCACCTTGGCAATCACCTCACCAGTCGTTGGGTTAAATACCGAACCGAAACGTCCGCTTTTCCCTTCTATTAGTTCCCCTCCAATAAAGTGCGTTAACGTTTTAACCTCTTGTGCTGTTGTCATATTTCTAGTCCTCCTTTAAATTTGTTCAATTTTACATTTTTCTTATCCATTATGCCTCGGCATCATTGCGTCCGGATTAGGCTAATTTAAACCCACTCATCCTATTACCTATAAAGTAGGGGTACTTTTGCTGAGAGAATTTAAACTTAAATAAGCGGCAGACATATCATTTTCTCCATAGCCATGCTGAGCAATATCCTCATATAGATCCACTAATTTTTCGCCAATTCGAAGTGGTACCCCTACTTCTTCTGCCATATTTTTTGCTAGCTTCAAATCTTTTAATAATAGATTTGTAGTAAAACCTGGCTGATAATTTTCGTTTTTCATGTATTCCAGGTAATTTCGTTCATAAATACGGCTTTGACCATAGCTATTACTTAATACCTCATACAGCGTATCTGCATGGATGCCCATTGTCTCACCAAGTACAATTGTTTCAGCGACAGCCTCTGTATAAAATCCAATCATTAAATTATTGAGTAATTTAATACGCGTCCCTACGCTTGGAGAAGTACCCAGATGGTAAATATTTTGCCCTACTATTCGGAATATTTCGGACCCACGTTGATAATCATCCTTTTCACCACCAACCATTATCGTAAGCGTTGCATTAATAGCACCTATAACACCTCCACTAACAGGTGCCCCGAGATAACCTAATCCCAATGATTGTGCTTCCTTATGTAAGGAATCATTCAATTCAGGATTTACCGTACTAAAGTCTATTAATAAACTTCCTATCTTAGCATGATGCATTATACCTGGTTCAGATCGATATACTTGTTCCACTATTTGTGGTGTCGGCAAGCTCGTCATGATAATATCACTTTGCTCAACAACTTCCTTTGCTGTTGCTAGCCCAACCCCACCTTCTTTTTTAAATTGCTCCATTGCCTGTGAATTCGTATCAAAGCCATAGACCTTATAGCCAGCCTTTAATAAATTTACTGACATCGGTAACCCCATATTACCTAAGCCGATAAAGCCTAATTTCTCCGTCATTATTGCCTCCCCCTAACTCGAAAATCCAATGAACACTAGCCAAACTCTACCCTTTTGTCGTAACATTAATAACGAGATCTATTAATTGACCGCAGTCATTGACCTTAGTCAATTAAATAATAATCAAATCAAATCCATTACGTCAATCAAAATATTTTATATTTTCAGAATACTACTCGTGAAAAATATGTTGAAATACTTAGCGAAAGGATTGTCCAATATGAATGCAATGACTAGCCGTCAAAAAAAGGCATTAGAAACACGTGAAAAATTACTCAAAGTATCATTAGATTTATTTAATAAACATGGATTCGAGCATGTATCTGTTGAGCAAATTACGAAAGCATGTCAAGTATCAAAAGGAACGTTTTACACACATTTCCCATCCAAGTACGATGTTATTTTAGAAAAATTTAAAGAGCTAGATAGTTTTTATGGCTCTGTGGAAAAAAATATTGATCGTACATTGCCGCCAAGTGAAAAAATTTTAATGCTCTATCAAGAACAAATGAAATATTTAACACATGTTGTTGGAAAAGATTTATTACGAACAGTGTATACTGCAGCGATGACGAATCAAGTAGAACAAGATCATTACTTAATAAATCCGCAAAGATTGATTTTCCAAATGATCAACGCTTATATCGAAGAAGGTATTCAACTTGGAGAGTTTCGTCAAGATTTAGAAGTTGGTCAAATTCAAACAATTATTCAACGTTGTATGCGTGCAAATGTCTATGATTGGTTAATCCATAATGAAGATTTCGATTTGTCAGCAGAAATGGCGCAATTTACAGCGGTGGTGTTAGATGGACTGAAAGTAAAAAAATAAATAACTAATTTTAGAAGGGTTTGCTCAGTTGGGAGCTGCATTCGCTCGGGTGTACTCCTTTTTTGATCCGCTTGCCCGGTAAAGTGATCAGGTTATGACCTTTTTTGATCGGCTTGCCCAGAAAAGTGATCAGCTAAAGCCCTTTTTTGATCCGCTTGCCCAGAAATGTGATCAGCTAAAGGCTTTTTCTGATCGGCTTGCCCGAAAAAGTAATCAGCTAAAGTCCTTTTTTGATCCGCTTGCCCGTGATCTGGTTATGTCCTTTCTTAATCAGGTTGTCTCTTCGTTGCGCTTAAATATCCTTCCTTCGCAAGCGCTAAAAAAATAGCACTTCATCCAATTTATGATGAAGTGCTACTTATTAGTTTTCATTAGCTAACAAAATATTTATTAACAATGGCTTCTACTGGTAATGGCTTGTTATATAAAAAGCCTTGACCTTTTTGGCATCGATGACGTTTTAGAAAATCAACCTGTGATGGTTCTTCGATCCCCTCAGCTATGACTTCTAATCCCAAATTATGGGACATCGAAATAATGGCCTTAATAATGGCTTCATTTTTATCATCTTTTGTAATGTCAGCTATAAACGATTGATCAATTTTGATAATGTCTATTGGATAACGCTTTAAATAGCTTAGAGATGAATAACCGGTTCCAAAATCATCCACTGAAACATAAACACCGAGTTGCTTCAATTCAGTTAAAATTGAAAATGTTTCATGGACATTGGTCATGGAGCTTTCGGTAATTTCCACCTCTAATAATTCAGGTTGCACATTATACTTTTTCAATGCTGCTTTTATTTTCCGAGCAAAGTTTTCTTTTCTAAATTGTTTTGGTGAAATATTGATGGCAATACGTACTGGTCGATAGCCTTTCATCTGCCACTCTTTTTGATAGCGACATACTTCGTCAATGATCCAATCGCCGATTTCAATGATCAAGCCAGATGCCTCTGCAATCGGTATAAACTGCGCAGGAGACACAAAGCCAAATTTCCGATTATTCCATCGTAATAACGCCTCAAAGCTATTGATGCTGTTATTCGTTAAATCCATTTGTGGCTGCAAATGAATACTTAGCTCATTAAATTCGATAGCACGACGTAAATGGGCTTCCATCAGCGCCTCATTTGGAAAAATTGTTGTCATATCTTCACGATAATAACGGAAGTGTGAGCGCCCATGTTCTTTTACAGAAAATAAGGCTTTATCTGCTTTCCGTATCAGGGTTTCTAAATCCTTGCCATCTGCAGGACTAAGTGAGATACCAATAGAAACGCTAATAAAATATTCTTGCCCATCTATCATGAATGGCTGTTTTAAGGCGTCTAAAATCGCATTGGCCGAATGTTCAATTTTGTTGACAGTGGCATCTTTTAGAACAAATATAAATTCATCGCTATTAAAACGATAAAGCGAGCATTTGGAGGAACAGAGCTCGCGAAGTCTATGACTAAACATTCGCATAAGTTCATCACCCTTGCTTTCACCAAGGGATTCATTAAACTTTTTAAAGCGATCAATATCCACCAAAATAATAGCTGCTTGCTTATTACGCTTTTTATCATTTAAATGCTGAAGCCAATGCTCCTTAAAAGCCTTGCGATTCCAAATGCCTGTTAATTCATCTATTAATGCTTGGTAATAAAAGGCTTCATGATCATTTATAAATGAAGTGGCATCTTTCACAAATAAGTGTACACCTATAATTTCACCTTGAAAGTACGTTGGATGCGTTCTTAAATAGAAAGGCTCTTTACTAAGCAATTGGCGCTTAAACATACATTGGGGCATACTAAATGCCGAGCCCTCAATAGTTTTGGCAAATAATAATTTAAATTCGTTGATATACTTACTCTCTAATAATGAAAAAATATTTTGCCCTATCAAGCTTTGATGTTCTTTTGACAATAGAGAAGTGGCAACAACGTTTTGGTGAATAATTCGACCTTGTAAATCAGTTGTTAATACCGGACTTACGTGCTGTTCCACAAATTGCAAATGTGGTTCTACTTCATTCTGTTTCTCACGTAGGATAATTGCTACAACTGATTTTTCTAAGGGCTGTACACGAACTACAAATGTTTTTACTTTGTGGCCCGTATATTCCTTTAGTTCAAGGTCTGTATTTAATTCTTGTTGTACTATATTCGATAATTGCAGCCAGCATTGCTCCGTAAAAAATTGTTCTGCGTTGGTGGCTTTCACATCTTGTAGCTTAATAAATGACGGTAGCTTTTCGTTAAAATTAACGACTTCAAACGACGTTTTTGTATCATCTTTTCTCAAACATACGACTGCATCAAACGGATTAAGTTGCATGAATTGATGATAGTCTGCAAATTGCGCTACACTTTCTTTATATTTTTCCATTATATCCCTCACTAAGTAGCGTGTTTGCTTTATTCTTCGTCTAGCGTAGGTTTTAGTGCATCTTTCAGGAAAATTTCCTGACTATTAATTGGATCTTCACTACGATCAAACTCTTTGTAATGATATTTTCCATTGGAATCTTGAATACGAGCTTTTGCCTTATCCTCAAGTTGTGTATTCATGATGTTAATAATACGAGCTTTTGCTTCGCTTGCATATACAGGAAATAAAATTTCTACACGTTTAATCATATTACGAGTCATCATATCTGCAGAAGATAAGTAGACCTTATTTTCACCATTATGATGGAACCAATAAATACGAGAATGCTCAAGGAAACGACCAACAATACTCGTTACAGTTATGTTTTCACTAATTCCAGGGATACCTGGTCTAATACAACAAATACCACGAATGATAAGTTCTACTTTCACACCTGCAATAGACGCCTCATATAGCTTCATCATTAAGTCTTTGTCCGTCAGTGAATTCATTTTAGCTCGAATAAAACCATTGCCATGCTTCTTATGGCAAGCAATTTCCTCATCCATTAACCTAATAAATTCATCTCGAATATCAAATGGCGCAACGACTAAATGATTAAAAGTTGGCTTTTCTGTATAACCGCTTAAATAATTAAAGAAGTTAGTAGCATCAATACCAAATTCTTTATCAGTAGTTATTATACCCATGTCTGTATAAATTTTTGCAGTCGCATCATTATAATTTCCAGTTCCAAGATGAACAAAGCGCTCAATTTTGCCATTTCGTCGGCTTACAACAAGCGTTATTTTTGAGTGTGTTTTTAAATTATTCATCCCGTAAATAACGAGGCAACCAGCTTGCTCAAGTTGTTTTGCCCAATGAACATTATTTTCTTCATCAAAACGTGCTTTCAGCTCAACTAAAACGGTTACCTGTTTACCATTTTCCGCTGCAAACTTTAATGCTTGAATAATAGGTGAATTACCGCTAACACGATATAATGTTTGTTTGATCGCTAAAACGTTCGGATTGACTGCCGCTTCTGAGATAAAGTCTACGATAGGTGCAAACGACTCATATGGGTGATGGAAAAAAATATCTTGTTGTAGCGCTTTTTCAAAAATATTTTCATCCGATTGTAAATCTAACGGCGGCTGGGGAATAAAGCTTTCATATTCTAAATGTTCTCGACCAACAGATATGCCTTTTACAAACGAGAACATAAAAGTTAAATCTAGAGGTCCATCTATATGAAAGACATCTGTTTCTTCAATTTCAAATTCATCTAGTAAGTATGTAAGAACTTCCTCGCTCATCTCACCCTCACGAACTTCTAGTCGACTGCCTACACCCCATTTACGTTTTTTCAGCTCTTTTTCGATTTCTACAAGTAAATCTCTTGCACCTTCCTCATGAATCGTTAAATCAGCATTACGTGTCAAACGGAAAGCCTGCGCTGATTTGACACTGTAACCATAAAAGAGCTTTTCGATATGTGCTACAATCACGTCTTCTAATAAAACAATAACTGTCTCTCCGGCTGCTGATGGTACTTTAATATAACGATCTAAGACAGATGGAACTTGTACAATCGCAACTTTTTCACGATTCTCTAAGTCTGCTTCATCATGCTCTAATAAAACAAGTAAATTTAATGTCTTACCAAGCAAAGTTGGGAAAGGACGATACGCATCGACAGCTACAGGTGTTAAAACAGGGAAGATAGTTTCTGCAAACATTTCATTGACGAATGCCTTCTGTGTACTATTCAAGTCTTTCATGTCTGCGATATGTACATTATGTTGTGGTAACAGATCATATATTAAATGTCTGTAAACTTCTGTTTGTCGGCGCACTAATGCCTGAGTTCGCTCAGCAATTTTGGCTAATTGCTCTTTTGGTGTTAAGCCCGACTTATTTTCAGGCTTATGGAAACCTGCACGTACTTGATCTTGTAGACCCGCAACACGCACCATAAAAAATTCATCTAAATTCGAACTAAATATTGCTAAAAATTTCAATCGTTCTAGCAGAGGATTATTGACATCCTCTGCCTCCTCTAAAACTCGTTCATTGAAGGCTAACCAACTTAATTCACGATTATTATAGTATTGCGGCTTAGCGATCTCCTCTAATAATCGACCATGCTTTTCTGTTAAATCCTCTTCCATTAACTGATTATTCGTAAGTTCAGTTGTCATAGTCATTCAACCCTTCCTCAATAAAGTTTATTTTTATAGGTATTTTTAGTGCACGTTCTAGATGTTTTTTATGTCGGTTTGCTTGATATTTTTCAGCAGCCGCATTGTGTTTTACATAGATGTTAAGCTGAACGTAGTCCTCTTTCGTTTGCATCTTAATGGCACGTACAATCTTTCTTTTAGATACATTTAACGCATAGACAAATTTTAAAAAGGCGCCAAATTCTCGTATTTTACGATACTCCTCACGACTCAACCATTCTGTAAACGGAGCAGCGAATCGCTGATAATAATCTTTATTTTTATACGATGCTAAAAGTGCTAATTTCACACGCTCCTTATGATTTAACCCATCGATCGATTGGTTCGCAATTAAATAAAAGGTATGTTGGCTCGCTGAACTTAGCTCAATATATTCCCCTATATTAAAAACCTTCGCTCCTCTCTCTAATAATTCCCAATCTTTTGGATTATGCTGTAAATAACCAGAATGACAACATTCGCGGTACAATTGATTCGTTAGATCCATCAAATAGTCCATTTCTTTTTCAGTTCGACCATACTGAAGAGCCAATCTTTTGGCATTCACCTCAAACACATTGTCTTTATCAAACGCCGTTTTATCTGTTTGCAAAATACGCTGTATAATGAGTCCTTCTCGCAAACCCTTCTTCGTGATCTGAAACAAATTACTACCGACAACCTCCATTAACACATTGAATACTTCTAGTGCAGGGACGATGATGTCCGCACGATCTGCTGAGAGCCCATCTAACTGTTTCAAATCATTAAAGCTTAAATTACCTAAAAATGCACTAAGCTCCACTAAATTTTCCTTAGTCATTTCGTAGCCATGTACACTTGCGATTGGATAGACATGTTTTTGCTGATGAATTTGGGCAATATTTCGGGCACTACCACCAATCGCGATAATCGGTAAACCGATACCCTGTATCCATGGAAGTGATTTAAACTGTTCTTTAACAAATGCAATGAGTTCCTTTTTTTCACTACCATTCATAATCTCGCCCTTTACAAAACGTTGCTTTAAAGAAACTGTGCCAAAAGGAAAACTATAGGATTTCTGAAGTTCTTTATTTTCAAAAAGCGTTATTTCAGTACTACCGCCACCGATATCGATTGTTACAGCGGACTTCGTGGCTATTGAATGCGTTACAGCAACAAAGCCGTAATAGGCCTCTTCTTCTTCAGATAAAAGCTCTAATTGAATACCTGTCCGTTCTTTCATTAAGGCTATAATTTTATCTCTATTTGTTGCCTGACGTATTGCAGCTGTTGCAGCAGCTTTAACATCAGTCACTTCAAAATCATCAAGAATTGCTTTAAAAGTCAATAATGTTTCAGTTAATACTTTTATACCTTCTTCAGACATTTCACCAGAGGGCTGTAAATATGTACGTAAACGTGCAACCGTTTTAATATTCCCAATCTCACGAAGTCCCTCTTCTTTATCGTATTGATACAATACTAATCGAATGGTATTTGAGCCAATGTCGATGATAGCCGTTTTTAATTCATTCATATAATCACTTCCTTAGCGCGTACATATATACTATTTGCTGTTCTACTGATCGGTTTGTAGGTACAAAACCCACTGGCTCTAAACTTGCCTGTTTTTAGGGTAGGCTGTATCAATACCCAAACAAAGACTCTTCATATGTTGTTCCTAGTAGCATTTATCTATACAAAAAAGCCGAAGCCTACAAGCGGCATCCGACTTTCTTAAAATTATTAATATACTTTCAGGATACCCATTATTAATATTGTGAAGTACCTTGTTCAACCTCTTCATTTTATAAGATAAGTTGGTCTATTCGTAAAATAAGCTCCGCAATTTCTGGCTTACTTATTTGATCCTCTGCACCTACTTGGTCACCTTTATGGCGAAGGTCATCTGTAATTAAGCTTGAGAAAATAATGACAGGAAGCTTTTGGAGGTCTGGATGCTCCTTTATTTTACGCGTTAAATGATGCCCATCCATTTGTGGCATTTCGATGTCCGTCACAACTAATTGAATATGCTCGGATACATCGCTACCACTTTTAACAATGGATTCGAGGTATTCATAAGCATCACGGCCGTTTTCAAAGAATTCAACATTCTCATAACCCGCTTCATTCATCGTATCGAATAAGAGCTTTCGTAGTAATGGTGAATCTTCAGCAATTAACACGCGTTTTTCAGAGCGTTCACGTTTACCGAGCTTTTTAACAGATTCTACACTAATACCTGAATCTGGATTTATATCTACCATAATTCTTTCGAAATCAAGCAATAAAATCATCTCTTCATTTTGCTTAATAACACCAATTACTTGTGAAGTTCCTCCCTGATACATATCAGAAGGTTTCTCGATTTGATTCCATGAAATACGGTGAATCTGCGTTACATTATCAACATGGAATACTACGCGCTGCTTATTAAACTCAGCTACAATATATTTTTGCTGAGGACTACGCTCTACATTTTGAATACCTAATACTCGAAGCATATCAACTACTGGTAAAACCTCACCTCGTAATTGAATAATCCCTTCTACATGCGGGTGCGCGTGTGGAATAAATGTTACTGGAATCGGTTGAATAATTTCTTTTACTTTAATAACGTTAATACCAAATTTATTGTTCGCTACTTCAAATTCAACAATTTCTAGCTCATTTGTGCCACTTTCTAATAATATACCTTTATGTTCCAAAGCAACCCCGCTCCTTTCTTTTAAACTTCTATTTATAATTCAATTGTATCATAGGCAATACATTTCTCCTACTTGCTTTTTTCCAATTTTATCATTGACATCGCTAATCATCCTAACGCGGGATTGATTTCCGTTTCCAACTTAGAGCTTTCTTTGAGGCGTCCGAAGAGCTACTTGGATCGAACGAATGCTGGTCACGAAGGCGCTATCACAGCACGTGATGCTTTCTTCTGCCTGCTCGCTCCACCCAAGAAGTCGCCTAGCATTCACGCACAAAACTTATTGAGGTGACGAGCATCTTAACAATTATCATCTGCAACTTTTGAGCCATTAACTTTCAAATGCACTAATAGGCCTATTATCGTCATCACAATTAATGTCGATAAAGCAACTCGACTTGCTAGCGTTCCGTAATCCTTCATCCATAATGTAACCGTTCCATAGATTGCTGGCCCAATAATTGAAGATACTTTTCCCGAAAATGCAAATAAGCCAAAAAATTGACCTCGTTTTTCTTCTGGAGACAATTCAATGATGTACGTTCTAGATGTTACCCACATGGATCCCAGTGATACGCCAAACATACTACCTGCAATCCAAAACATCCATTGCTCTGTAGAGAAGACAGCAAATGCTAAAGCAATAACCATTAATAACGCCACCAATGTAATCGCACGCTTGGCTCCAATCGCTTTTGTAATATAACCAAATGTAAAAGAACCGATAATCGTTGAAACAGTGGACACTAAATAAAGCACGATAAATTGACCCGATGTAAAGCCAACAATCGTTGTTGCATATACAGCCATCATGGCAATGGTTGTTGCAATTGCATCATTTAAAAAGAAATAAGCAATCATAAACGTAAAAATAGCCTTGTATTGCTTCATGTCCTTAAAGGTTTGAACAATTTCTTTGTAGCCATCTAGAAATTTAATAGGCTTTCGCTGGGACGTTGGAATCGGTGTATCTTTATTAATAAAAAATAATGGCAAAGAAAATAATAAATATAAAATTGCCGTTGGAATAAATGCTCGATGGAAATCACTGTTTCCTACATACAAATAAACAAGTAGTCCAAAAATTGTTCCCAGATAACCAATCGCCACCCCATAGCCAGAAATAAGAGGCATTTCCTCTTTTGTCCCTAAATCACTCATCATTGAATCGTAGAATACTAGACTTGAGTTAAAGAAAAATTTCGCAATGATAAAACTAGCTACAACTAAAAATAAGCTAAGTGGCACACCCGAATAATTTGTTGACGTCTGTAGATTCGCAAAAACACCCATCATAAAGGTGAAGAAGATGGAGATCGTTGCAAACCACACTATAAACCTCTTTTTATAGCCCGTATTATCAAGCCATACACCAAAAAGTGGTGAAAAAATGACAAGGAAAAAGCTAGCGATGGCATTCGCATAAGAAATAAACGTGCTTGCCACCTGCTGCATCACCTCATTCGTCCCTAAAACCTCATCCATATAAAACGGGAAAAATATCGTATTAATATTTGAAGAAAATATTGTATTCGCAAAATCATAAAATGCCCACGACAAAATTGGCAACGATAAATAAAGAGCTAACTGACTCCGATGCTGCACATCTACTGTTGAATTCCGCTTCATAAAACCCACCTCCCATTCTCTATACTATTAAATAAATTCCCCCATGTAATAAAAAATACCTTTTATTTGAAGAAAATTAACACTATTTACAACATACATTCAGTTTCATTTACCATAATAAAAAAATATCCAAGCCCCCTCGCTTGGATATTCTTATGTTATTGAAAAACTATTGTCCAAAATATCCCTTTTCTGTAGGAAGAATCGAGCCAAATACTTCTTTGTAGCTGATATCGCTAAGGTAGCACTGCATTTTCGATATCTTGTTGCTGCCGCTCCGCTTTCACACATAAAAACATTGCTGAAGTTTTCTTAACATTATTAATTAGAGTTCATACTAAATGATACAACCTATGTGAAGTAGTTGATTGGAGTGGAGGCTGGGCGACTCCTTGGGGATCAGCGTCACAGATGAGACCCTGGAGCGAGCATCGCGAGTGAAGCGGCTCATCGGACGCCCCCAGGAAGCTCTGCTCTGCGCGAAAGCGAAGTGATAACGTAGCGACAGCAACAAATGTTTTCTGTAGCGAAAGCGAAGCGTCAGCTACAAATGTTTTATCTGTGCGAAAGCGAAGCGACAGCAACAATGTTTTATCTGTAGCGAAAGCGAAGCGCCAGCTACAAAGCGCCCAGCCGGAACGGAAATCAACCCCTCGTTGTGCAGAAGTGTGATTTTCTTAACGAAATTCACACTCAATTTGCTTGACCATTTTTTCAACTCTCTACAAAAAATATCCAAGCCCCCTCGCTTGGATATCCTTTGTTTATTCTTCTACATTCACCCACATAGAAGACCATTGTTCAATTGCTTTTAGAATTGGAGCAAGTGCATGCCCTTTTTCTGTTAGCTCGTATTCAATCACGACTGGTGTTGATGGAATAACTGTGCGTTTCACAATGTTCTCAATCTCTAATTCTTTTAATCTTTCCGTTAACACACGACTACTAATACCCACCTGATTTTTAATTGTTGAGTATCGTTGGGGACCTTCTAATAACTGATAAATCAGCAAGGTGTTCCAGCTATGATTTAAGATTTTTAGTGCTTTTTCAAATCGTGGACAAATTTTTTTTTGATCCAATTTCCTACCCTCCTAAGTACTTCGTTCTTATATAAGAGTATACCACTTTTTCGAGAATCAGTTTCAAAAATAAAATTTAGTTACTTGACAAAAGTTATTTTTAAAAATAAACTAAGTTACGAAATGTAAGTCCAAAAACAAAAGGAGTTAATTTAACTATGCAAAATATCGGTTCAACTATTTTACGTGTGGTGCTCGGCTTTATTTTTGCAGCCCACGGATTTCAAAAATTTCAAGGTGGTATAGGCTTCACGGCTGATTATTTTGATGCCATTGGTATTCCAGGCTTTATGGCTTATATTGTTGCCATTATAGAACTAGTCGGTGGTGTAGCAATTATTCTAGGGTTAGGCACAAGACTTTTTGGCGCTTTATTAACAGTGACAATGATTGTTGCCATTTTTACAGCGAAACTTAGCATTGGCTTTATCGGTGAAAACGGCTTAGCTGGATATGAATTTGATTTAGCTTTAGCTGCGATTGCTTTATACTTTGCACTTGCAGGGGCATCTAGTTTTTCTTTAGACGCAAAACTTTTTAATAAAGAGTAATGCTCCCTTCGTTATTTTCTGTGTGTTACGGATTTGAATTGAGCCTTCCGCATTCATCTCACAACAAGGCGGGAGTCTTCTAAATAAAGAAATTTAGAAAGCCCAAAGTATCCATCTAAGATTGATACTTCGGGCTTCCTAAAATTTAGTATTCTTCAGTTTTCTAAAAAATTATTTTAATAAGCCTTTAAAAGTGCCTGTGTACCGTTTTCACCATATCCCTCTTCGATTAATTTTTCATACATATCATAAGCAAGTGCTAGACCTGGTAATGTAATCCCCATTTTTTTTGATTCGTCTAATGCAATTTTCATATCCTTAACAAAATGCTTTATATAAAAACCTGGTGCATAATCTTCATTAATCATACGGGGTGCTAAATTACTTAACGACCAAGAGCCTGCTGCACCAGACGAAATGGATTGCAATACTGTTGGTAAATCAAGTCCAGCCTTTAAACCGTAAGCAAGTGACTCACACACACCAATCATTCCAGAAGCAATAACTATCTGATTACACATTTTAGCATGCTGTCCTGCACCAGCTTCACCTTGATAAACAATATTTTCACCAAAATGTTTCATGATTGATGAAACTTTATGGAATGTAGCTTGGCTACCCCCAACCATAATTGACAATGTCCCATTTTGAGCACCGATATCTCCTCCAGAAACAGGAGCATCTAGCGCCTCTACTCCAAACGTTTGGGCATGCTCAAAAATTTTCTTTGCCAATGTTGGCTCGGAAGTGGTCATATCAATAACGATATTGCCTGATTCAGCTGTTTGAAATAAGCCATTATCTCCAAAATAAACTTCCTCTACATCTGCAGGATATCCAACCATTGTAAAGGCAATTTCCTTATTTTTAAATGCTTCTGCTGGTGTACTTGCCCAATTTGCACCTAACGCGATAAGTGGCTCCGCTTTCTCCTTTGTGCGTGTATAAACAGTAACCTCATGACCATTCTTTAATAAATGCTTGATAATACTAGCACCCATAACGCCTGTGCCAATAAATGCAATACCCTCTTTTCTCATATGTACATACTCCTTTGTTAGTAAGGCTTTCGATCAATCATTCGCACTTATTTCCATCTTTCAGTTTAATTGAATAAGTGAGATAATTCAAACTACTCTTTTTTATTCGTTCTAAAATCCTTATGTACTGCATATATACGAGTAAAATCAAATTCGCCTCGGTGTAATCGTTGTTGTTGTTTGCTGTTGCTGTCGCTTCGTAAACAATTCATACCGATGCTTTATCTTCATTTAGAAAAATTCAGATAAAAAAAAGAGAGCTAGTGATGGGGTATCACTGCTCTAAAGGGGGAAATGAGAATGTTGCTGTGTTCATCATAATTATTCCCCATAAAATACTTTTTAAACATTTATATTTAAAAAGTTTACACTCTGAATACTGGAACATTCTTTCAATCTTCTTGATCTTCTTCTTCTTCAAATGCTGTCTGTCTATAATAAGTATTCATTAACTGATCTAATCTGCGACTCAGTTGAATGGTTTTCGCATTTTGTAATCCGTTCTCTACACCTGAGCGAATCATCATCTCACGAGTTTGTTCCATTTGTTTCAAGAGTAGATTGACCATTCATAAACCCTCCACACACAAATAATCATACCATTATTATACATTTATATTTCATTTCTTACAGCATTAACTTACGACAATGTTCGACAAATTAGCTTCTTGCAACTTCTTGGTAAGTATAGATAACGCGTCCATTTTGTTTGGCCTCACCTCTAAAATGTTTAAATAAAGGATGTTTTACAAGTACTTCTCGGAACTCATAAAATTGTTCCTTCTCAATCTCTATACTTTTCAATTCCCCGTTTTGTAATTGTTTAAGCATATTTTCATATTTTTCCATCTTTCCATTCCTCACTTTTTAGTATTTTGTGTATTAAATTATGAATTATTCAAAAAGGACTTTACGTTTTCCATTTTTTCATGCAAACTGTATATTATTAGTCGATGAAGGAGCTGACTGTCTGTGAAAATAGCTGAAGTTGGAAATATTATCGAGTTTAAAGATGGTTTACAAGGTATAGTCGAAAAGGTAAATGAAAATTCGGTGATCGTTGATTTAACATATATGGAGAATTTCGATTCTCTTGAAATTGAAGAAAAAACGGTCGTCAACCATAAACGTTACAAAATTTTATATACGAATGAAGCTCAATAGTCTGAATAGTCCCTATTTGTCTTTATAGATGATAAGGGGCTCTTTTTTTGATAAAATTATAAGCATGGAGGTCGAATAATGCTTACAAATTCGAAACAAACAATAATATTGCTCCTTTCTTTATTATTCGTTTATGGCATGCTTGCTTTTACCTTTGCTAATCAAGCTGTATTTTGGTACCTATATGCATTTACTTTACTTGTATGTATTGCCATTGCAATTTTGACTGGTAAAATTGAAGATCAGTTACCAACCTGGAAGTTTTTACTTTTTGGTATTGGTTACGGTACAATAACATACGGTATTATTCGCTTTGGCTATTGGCTTGCACCATACATTAATGATTCATCAGTACAATCAGTACAAAAGTTTTTAGCAAATTATGGACCACAAAATATTTGGCACTATATTTTACTCGTATTCATTGTTGCAATTGGTGAAGAGATTTTTTGGCGTGGCTATGTTCAACAACAGCTGAAACGCTTTATGCGTCCGATTTTTGCTGTTATTGTAACTGCTATTTTATGCGCAATCGCTATTGCAATAAGCGGCTTTATGCTTGGTATGATCGCTGCATTAGTAACCAGTCTTATTTGGGGCTTGTTATATGAATGGCGTAAAAGTATGCCACTTGTTATTGTAGCCCATGTAGTTTTTGTGCTCCTATTATTTTTAGTGTTACCTTTAACATAATAACATTAAAACTAGGAAACATTTTATCTTTACTAACGTTTAATTAAGAAAGGGAGGGCTTTTCATGCAAAAAAAATTATTTACTGTACCTGCATTATTATTAACAGCTGTTTTAGTCGTAGGATGTAATACTTCCGAAACAAAGGATTCTGATGCTCAAAAAAAGGAGCCATCAAATACACCAACTGAACAACAGCAACCAGCTTCTACAGACAAAACTGTAGATGAATCACAAGAAACGCCTACATCAAATGAAACTACTGAAAAATCTGAAACAAATAAAAACGATAATAAAGACAATGCACCTAAAAAAGAACAAGAAGTTATCTATAAACAAAAAGGTCAAGAAAAAACTGAAAAAGCAACAGAATCTAAAAGTGTTGATCAAGACTTTAAAATGCACCAACTATCTGGATTTAAACTTTCTCAAGAAGAACCAGGTAAGGATATGTTAATTTCTAATGACAATCCTGACGTATTTATGCGTATCGAATCTATTGATGCATCACAAGCAAGCTACGAAGATGTTAAAACTTCTATGTCAGATTATATGAACGCTGTTGGTGAACCATCACCTTTATCTACTGAGGATTTAGCAGCATTTAAGGATGTTAAAAACATTGAGGGTTATGTTGTGAATTTTGAAGAAGACAAAGAAAAAGTAATCGGTATTGTGATTGAAAAAGATGGTTTAATTACAAAATTTACAATCCACGATAACGACGAATTAGATTTATCAGATGCTATGATTAAAATGGCAGCGACTATTTCTAAAAAATAATAATCCAAAAAAGACTGTAGACAAACTCGTTTGCTCTACAGTCTTTTTTATTGTAAATAGAGTTTATAGCTTAATGTGAGCTGCTAGGGACAGTCATGAGAGCGTTACCTAGGACAGGATACTTTACGCTCGCTCCTGCCCTTCTCTATGCTGCTAATGTCTCAAGGGGGCATTCTAGATTATGTTGGAGGACCATAAAGATAAAGGTAATTTCCCTCCAAGATTCACCTTTTCCTTCCCATAAAAAAAGTTGCCTCAAAACTCATTGAGACAACTTTTTTTAATAAGACAAATCTTTAATAGATAGTCCTAATTTTTTTAATAACGTGATCGCTTGGTCTTTTTCCTCAACAGATAGTGCACTCATTAATTCATGTAAATGCTGTTCATGCTTTGGAAATAGTTCTCCCATAAATGCTTCACCTTTGTCCGTAATTTCTGCATAGGTAACACGGCGATCTGATGGACAAGAGACACGCAATAGATACCCTCTTTTTTCAAGTTTGTCAATAACATACGTAATAGACCCACTAGCTAGCAAAATTTTATTGCCAATTTGCTGTAATGGCTGTCTTCCTTTATGATAAAGAAGCTCTAATACAGCAAATTCAGTAGGGTTTAATCCATTCTCTTGAAAAAATTGATGGGTCATCTCATTTATCGCTTTATGTGCACGTGATAATACTATATATAATTTTAACGATTGCTTTATATCTTCTGACGTCATATCCTTTTCCTCTCAATTCGCGTTTTATACATGCCATTATAGCGATATTAGAAAAGCATTGTCAAAAGCAATATTTGATTTTTAGCCTTTCACGGTGATTTTACCATTCGGACTCTTCTTATGTTACTAAATAAGCAGAATCTTTCGTAGAAACATCTATTGTATTATCCATCTGATTAAATGTGTAGATTGGGAATTGTAAGTGGAAGCATGTCCCCTTCTGTAATTCACTATTCACACCTATTACACCTTCATGCTCCTCAATCACCTTTTTCACGAAAGCAAGGCCTAGTCCTGTCCCTGTTGATTTCGTCGTGTAAAAAGGTTGGAATAAGTTTTGAAGGGTAGCGCTGTCCATACCAGCACCTTCGTCTTTAATCAGTAATTCTACAATCGAGCAATCAATAGCATTCATTTCTACTGTAATCGTTCCACCATTATTCATGGATTCCATCGCATTTTTAATAAGATTCATGAATACTTGCTTTAAGCGATTCTCATTGCCACCAATGTATATTTGGGTAGAAGGAGAAATGTATTGAATCATAATATTTTTCATAAGCGCATCTGGAAGCATAAACTCAATCACTTGCTTCACAATATTGTTTAGCTCTATTAATTCCACTTTCGTACTTGTTGGCTTGGACAATACTAAAAGCTCGGATAAAATTTGTTCCATCCGTTGAAGTTCACTATCGATAACAGATAAATACATGCGCGATTCTTCATCAGCATTTAGCTTTAATAATTCGGTAAAGCCCTTTAAAGAAGTTAATGGATTGCGAATCTCATGGGCAATACTTGCGGCCATTTGACCGACAACATTTAAAGCTTGCTGATGTTCAACTTTATGTTGAAGTTGTTTCTTTTCTGTTTCATCATTAATGACTGTGACAATAATATTGTTGTATTCATCAAAGATACTTGAGATTTCATAATAGCAAGGGGTAATAACTTGAGTCTCATCAATTACATGAACCTTTGCATGCTTTTCACCCATCAGTTTAGAAAGGTATGCTGTAATTTGACCCTTCTTCAATGTAAATGTATCAAAGATGTGCTGATGTGCCTTATGAAGAAGCTGCGCTTTTTCTATTTTCAAATACATTTCGGCATACTTATTTAGCCCAAGAATGATCCCGCTAGCGTCACTTATAATAACAGCGTACGGTAAGTGATCATAAGCATTGAAAAATTGAGATCTCTCTTGCTTTTGACTAACATATAATTCATGAGCTATATCATTATTTAATGTTGTAATTTGTGCAACTATTTCTTCTGTGCTCGGATCATAAAAACATTTGAAGGACATCATTTCAAACTCATTACTAGCTGTTTGAATATTGAAGATCTCTTCAGATCTTAAATCACTTTCTAATTGTTTGACGAACTTCGCCCAATTTAAATTAGACGGCTCGTCCATAGTTAAATAGCCAATATACGTTGAATTAAGGTTAAAAAGTTTAATAGCTGCCTCATTCACGTTCAAAATTTTCCCTGCTTTATTAAGAATAAGTGTTGGTGACGAAGTACTTGTCATAAGATTTCCAAAACATTGATTAATATCATATTGCTTCAACTTTCTCACCGAACCTTTCAAAAGAGTAAAAAACCCCTTAATTGAATTTTGAGCCCTTACTATACTTTATGATTGCACGATTCTATTATTACAAAATTTAGTAAATTCAAGTATTTAAAATTATTTCACGAACTGTTCACAAAATAAATAGGTAAAAAGGATTATATTGTATGACAGCAACTTGACTGTTACAATTATAAATTGAAAGGAAGATTATTGCATGAATACTATTTTAACTACATTAAACGCAAAGTACATTCACACAAATTTAGCTTTGCGTTATTTAAAAGGTGCAGCTTTACCAGAATTTAATCCAATTATTGCAGAGTATACAATTAAAGATCCTGCTTTTAATATTGTATCAGATTTATTCCAAAAAAAACCTGATATCGTTGGATTCAGTTGTTATATTTGGAATATTGAAGAAACTATTCACGTCATCAAGATGTTAAAAACTGTCTGTCCAAATGTTAAAATTTTGCTCGGTGGACCTGAAGTTTCTTACGACGCTCACCATTGGTTGCGTAGAATTGAAGAGGTTGATTTTATTGTTATGGGTGAAGGAGAAACTTCATTTAAACAATTATTACGCTATTTACATGATGAAATTTCATTGGAGGATGTTCCGGGAATTGCCTACTTAGAGGATGGCAAAGTACGCATTCACGCACAAGCACCAAAAGTTGATTTACGTGAATTGCCAAGTCCGTTTCGTTTTGAGGAAGACCTCCCCCATCTTGGCAAACGAATTCAATATATTGAAACAAGTCGTGGCTGCCCATTTAGCTGTCAATTTTGTTTATCTTCTATTGAAGTAGGTGTTCGTTATTTCAACCGTGAAAAAATAAAAGAAGATATTCGATTCTTGATGGATAATGGAGCTCGTACTATTAAATTTGTTGACCGTACCTTTAATATAAGCCGCAGCTATGCAATGGAAATGTTCCAGTTTTTAATCGATGAACATAAGCCAGGGGTCGTATTCCAATTTGAAATTACCGCAGATATTATGCGTCCTGAGGTTATCCAATTTTTAAATGATAACGCACCTAAAGGCCTTTTCCGTTTTGAAATTGGTGTTCAGTCAACGAATGATTTAACAAATACTCTTGTGAAGCGCCGTCAAAACTTTGAAAAACTAACGCGTACAGTGACGATGGTTAAAGAAGGTGGAAAAATTGATCAGCATTTAGATTTAATTGCTGGCTTACCAGAGGAAGATTACGCAAGCTTCCGTCAAACCTTTAATGATGTTTTCGCAATGCGACCAGAAGAATTACAGCTTGGATTCCTTAAACTTCTGCGCGGTACAGGCCTTCGTCTAGAGGCTGAAAAATTCGGCTATACGTATGTGGACCTATCTCCTTACGAGATTTTCTCAAACAATGTCTTAACATTTGATGATATTGTACGTATTAAACATGCAGAGGATGTACTTGAGAAATATTGGAACGATCACCGTATGGACCATACGATTGAATACTTAGTAACTGAAGTGTTTGAAACACCATTTGATTTCTTCCAAAATTTCGGTACTTTTTGGGAAACGAAAGGCTGGTCTCGTATCGGTCATCAGCTCGAGGATTTATTCCGCCGTTTATTGATGTTTTTAGAAACTGTAGAAGGTGCTAATTTAACTATCATTCAAAGCCTAATGCAACTAGATTATTTAATGGCACAGCAGTTCCAGCCACGTAAATTATGGTGGAAAGAGCGCCCTACAGAGGAGCAACAAAAAGCACTCTATAATGCTTTACGTGAAAACCCTGCAATTGCAGGTGAGGCATTCGCCAGCTTCAATCTATCTGAAAAAGAGTTGTTTAAACATACGCTTATTATTCCGCACCATATAGATTATCAGGATTTCTCAAAAGGCAAAATTGTACAAAAAAATGGCTATCTATTAACTTACTTCCGTCACGGTCAAGCACCATACTTTGCAACAATCCACTCTATATAATAAAAAACGCTAGTCCTTTAATAAATTTTAGGACTAGCGTTTTTTCACTCATAAAGAATACTTAATTGTTACCTAAACGAAACAATTGCTTTTTTATTGAACTTATTGTAAATAAAATGTAACTTTATTACGGCTAACAGTAGCTAGTAAAGGCATTACAATTATCCTAAAAAAGTTTAGTACGAAATTCTCAACTCATCCACACCAAACTCCTGTAAATATTACCTAAAAACCATCCGTAAGAACCAGGAAAAAACAATTTAAAATTTTTCGACAATTATGTGGCAACAATAATTTTTTAGGTAAATCCACTATTCCTCGGCACAATGTTAAACCTACATCGTTAATTTCAAAATGAATTATGGACGAAATTACCCTAAACTTTAGCCAATAATCACCCTTTCCTTAGGATAGTGATAACTTGATTTTTTGCCTCTACCTCCACCACCTAGAGTGTAAAGGAAGGAAATTAAACCGACACGACCAATAAACATTAAAATCATAATGATAATTTTGCCAACTACTGATAAGTCGGATGTGATGCCTAGAGACATTCCACACGTTCCGAACGCTGATGTAATTTCAAAAATTATTTGAATCAGTGATGCATGCGGTTCAGTAATGAGTAAAATAATCGTCGCAACTAATACCATAAAGAACGCCAATAAGATAACAACAAACGAGCGGAATACATCAATTAAATGTATTTCACGTCCGAATACTTGAATATCCTCTCTTCCCCGTGAAAAGGTAATTAAGAATAGAATGGCCATGGCAAACGTTGTTGTACGTATCCCGCCACCAACTGAACTTGGCGAAGAACCAATAAACATTAAAAAGCTCATAAAAATATCTGTCGCTTCACTGAAGGTTGTTACATCGTACGTCGTAAGTCCAGCTGATCGTGTTGAAACAGAATGGAACATTGCAGAAAACAGGGCCTCATGCCAAGACATTCCCTTAAAGGAATGGAATGATTCAAGCAATAAAATAACAAGAGCCCCTACCACAAATAAAAGGGCATATGTGGAGGTAGTTATTTTTGTAAATAAACTAAAGCGAAAATTTGCATGGCGATTAAGTAAAAAGGTTTTCACTTCAATTAATACTGGGAATCCTATTGCACCAAGGACAATTAGCACCATCGTTATCAATTGAACAAAATAATCGTTATGAAACGGCAGTAAACTCATGCCCGTAATATCAAAGCCACCGTTTGTAGTAGCTGAAATGGAAGCAAAGACACCGTGAATCAAGGCTTCATTGAAAGTATCAAAATATTTCGTGAAGTGCAAAGTTAAAATGAACGCACCCATCACTTCAATACCCATTAAGATTTTCAATATTTCTCGTATTAATTGAACAACCCCTGATAAATTGTATTGATTATGGTCGATCATAATCAATTGACGCTCACGCATACCGATTTTTTTCCCAACAAGTAACCACACAAAGGTACCGAGTGACATAATGCCAATTGCCCCAAGCTGTAAAATGACAAGTACCATCACGAGTCCAAATGTTGTATAGCTTTCAGATATATTGAATGTTGTTAAACCTGTTACACTAACTGCACTGACTGCCGTAAACAAGCTATCTAATAATGAAACTTTAACACCTTCTTGGTGAACGCCTGGTAGCCGTAGTAACAGGAAGGAAATCGCTATAGCTATAAAATAATAAGAGACAAGCACCTGAAAAGGTGTAACAAGTCTATTTTTTGATCTTTTCCAGGGCACTTTGACAACCCCTTCCTTATATGATGCCAAACTCGATAGATTATAGTATAGAAAAAATTTTAAAAAAAAGAAAGAGGAATAGATACGACTATTCCTCATCAATTATGCCCTCGAAGTTTTTAGCTTGAGTCCCTCTCATTCAGCGAATATTATTTGCCGAAATTAGTTAATGGGTTTTATTTTTATGACGAACTCCCACCAAGTAACCTATAAATGCGATAGACACTAATACAATCCAGAACGTTAACTCCCACACAGTTGAATGTGGAAACTCTGCAGGTAAAATGCCCACCTTCTCATGGGATAAAGTCAATACGACAAGCTTCACCCCTACCCAGCCTACAATTAAAAATGCAGCAGTTTCAAGTGAAGGATAGTCATTGAGTATTTTCACAAACCATTGTGCCGCAAATCGCATCATGATTACTCCGATAAACCCTCCAAGTAACATGACCATAAATTGCCCACCGTTGATGCCACCTATATCAAAGTTCCCTAACTGCGGTAAAGATACTGCAATAGCAACTGCAGCAAGCATAGAATCAATAGCAAATGCAATATCCGCGGCCTCTACTTTAAGTACTGTCATCCAAAAACCAGCACCCTTTTTCCCCTGTTCATCGTTAGATTCTTCTTGTGAATCCTCTTTATTACGCAAATCATATATATTTTTGGCAGACATGAATAATAAATAAGCTGCTCCCAACGCTTGAATTTGCCAATAGTTCACTAATACTGTAATAACAAAAAGTGCTGAGAATCGGAAAATTAACGCGCCGAATAATCCATAAAATAATGCTTTTTTTTGTTGTTCGTGGGGTAGATGCTTTACCATTACAGCCATGACAACTGCATTATCTGCTGCTAATAACCCTTCTAATACTATAAGTACAATTAGTACCCAGCCGTATTGTAATAAAATTGATTCCATCATGTGCCTCCTCTAAAGCTCTTTTACCCAAAATAGTCATTTCTATACGAGCACAAAAGAAAAGACCCCTGCCCTTATAAAAAGGCAAAGGTCTCGCTAAGCAAATAAATACTGACTCAGTACCACTCTTACTAGTAGCTAATACCACTAGGCTAGAGTTATTCGCTTATCACACCCGATGGTAAAAACCATGTAATGACGAATGTGATCCAGATACATCGCTCGTATCTGTTAGCTACTCCCCTTTGACAAAACGTCGAAGGTTTTTTTCTTCTGAAAGCTTATTATAGCACTATCATATAATAGTGGCAAAATTATCTACCCTAATAGGCTCTGATTTTATTCGTCAATAATAAACCTAATTTCCCCAATCGACATTCTTGTAGTGATGTTTGCTGGAAGGATCATAAACCGATTGCATCAACTCTCTATCAGTAGACTACATTTACCTTATCTGAATTTGATAGCTTTTATCTTCTTTATGTGCTAAATAGAAATCAATCATGCTAGGCATAGTCTGTATAAAATCAGGGCATGTAATTTCACCCTTTTTTAAAATAGTAACTGCTTCTGATGTATCAAACTTCGCATTCCAAGTTAAGTAGTCTAAAGTTTCTTGCTCGACCCCTAGTTTTTTTCGAATAAATGGCACTTGTAAAGATATTCTCGCTAATATTAACGGTACTCGCCCTTTAGGATAATGGTTAGTTATAGATTTTACCATCGTCCGATACACCTCTTGCACAGGGTGAGGGTTCGGGTCTGTTAGATGCAAAGTTTTCCCTTCAGCGCATTTTTCATTAACGAGATAAGTCGCGGCGTTTATAATATAATCCACTGGCACCACATTTATTGTTGATGTTGATTGGCCAATATACGGGATAAAAGGAAGGCATTTTAATTTATCCACCATATTTAAAAAGAAATAAGGCCCATCAAATTTAATCGTTTCCCCTGTTTTAGAATGGCCACGTACTATGCCAGGTCGAATAATTGTCAGTGGTATTTCTGATTTCAAATCCTCTACTCGATGCTCAGCTTCATACTTTGTTTCCTCATAATAATTTTTAAAAGCAGGCGGACGAATTAGTTCGTTTTCACACAAAATTCCCTCACGCGTTCCAGCTACATACGCTGTACTAAAATACATATAGCGTCTTAAGTTCGGCAAAGTTCGCACAAAATCATTAACCATAGTCGTACCATGCACATTTACCTTCCATGCTAGATCACGTGGTACTGCTAAATCATAAATGGCAGCCAAATGCCAAAGCACCTTTATTCGAGGTACAATTTCCTGCACAATATTGTTTTCTAGACCAAGATTCGGTAATGTAATATCTCCCTCTACTATATGAATAGAACAGTTAGGAAACATCTCTAAAATATGCTCTCTTTCTAAATTTGCTTTGACTAATTCACCAGCTAAAACAATCGCGATAACTTCCTCTGTTTGTTTTTTTCGAAATAGCTCTCGTATTAATTGACTTGAAATAAAACCCGGAAAACCTGTAAAAAAGTGAACCCCCATCTTTCATCCCTCCTGAACTTACCGCATCTTCCTAGTCTCTTTATCCATGAAAGTATAAACAACTGGTACAATATATAATGTCAATAAAGTTGATGTCACCAGTCCTCCGATTACGACAATCCCCATCGGTTGATTCATCTCAGTTCCTTCGCCAATGCCAAGAGCAAGCGGTAGCAATCCTAAGATGGTTGTGAAAGCGGTCATTAAAATTGGGCGAAGTCGATCTTGTGTAGCCAGTAATATCGCATCATACGACGCCACTCCTCTAGCCTTTTGTTGATTAATGTAATCGACTAGTACAATCCCGTTATTCACGACAATTCCAACTAACACTAAAATTCCTATAACAGACGTCACACCCACTAGCGTGTTCGTTGCAAACATCGCAACTGCCACGCCAATAATCATTAATGGTACTGTAAACATAATCACAAATGGATATTTGAATGATTCAAATTGTGCAGCCATCACGATATAGACAAGCACAATCGCTAACGCAACGGCTAACAGCATATCATTAATCGCACTATCGTAAAGTTCACGATCACCACTGAAGACAACTTGCGTTTCAGTTGGTAAATTTGCTTTGTCCAATGCTTTGTCCACTTTTGCTGAGATGCCTCCTAGCGATTCCTTCGTTTCATACTCAACAAAAAATGCAACAGCCGCCGCCTGATCAGAACGTCTTACCGATACCGGCCCTTCCTGTATAGAAACAGTCGCAATGTCCTCTAGCTTTACAAATAAACCAGCAGGTGAACGAAGCTGCATTGTTTTTAATGATTCGATACTATCATTAAACACTTGTCCAAAGCCTGTATAGACGGGCAATACAGCACCATCTTCTGCGATTATTTGCGTAGTTAGCTGCCCCTTCGTCATTTGATTGACCGTTTGAGCAATTTGCGCAGGTGCAAATCCGTAGTCCTTCGCCTTTTCTCGGTCTACTTCGATTTGTATTTCCTTTGCAGTGATATCTAAATCCGTTGATACCTTTGTGATGGCCTTTACCTTTAATAGCTCCTGTTGCACTTGATCAACCGAGTTCTGAAGTCTTTGCTCATCAGAGTCTGTTAACCTAAACGTTAATGTATTTGGTGATGAACCTGTTGTCGTCGAGACATTAAAGTTGATTTCAACTTGCTCCCCTAGCTCAGCATGTAAATCTTGCTCAACCTCTTCCACAAATTCAAAAATCGAACGGTCCCTATCTGCTAATGGGACAAGCTTTACATATAACTCTGCTTGATTGGCACTTGTTTGTCCCCGAGCTTGGGTCTGTTGTGTACCACCGATTAAGCTAACATATAAGTCAACATCTTTCTCTTGTTTTAAGCGTTCTTCAATTTTCGCAACAACTTTTTCTGTTTCTGATACGGCTACCCCTTTTTCAAGATTTACACTAATGGATGCAAATCCCTCATCGGTTGGCGGTAAAAACTCTGTGCCCATTTTCATAAGCCCAAACAACGCCAGTCCAAAACAGACAACTGCTGAGATTAGTACAAGCATACGGTGACGCAATACCCAAATAATTGATATTTTGTAACTCCTATAAAAGGATGACTCATTACGTTTTTCATAAATATTCGTCGACTTCATTTTTAAAAGACGACTTGCCAGCATTGGAACAACTGTTAACGCAACAACTAAAGAAGCGATTAAACTAAAGGAAATCGTTAACGCAAATTCTGTGAAAATTTGCCCTATTAATCCTTCAATAAACATTACAGGTATGAATACGGCAATCGTTGTAAGAGTGGAAGCAGTAATCGCAAGCGCCACTTCTTTTGTCCCTTCTTTAGCTGCTGTTATCGGGTCCTTGCCAAGTCCTAAGTGTCGTTCAATGTTTTCAATAACAACGATAGCATTATCCACCAACATACCGATCCCAAGTGCTAACGCCCCTAATGTCATAATATTGAGCGAGAAATTGGCAAAAAACATTAAGACAAATGTAACAATCACGGAATAGGGAATCGCAATGCCAATGATCATAGGGCTTTTCACACTGCGTAGAAAGATAAACAATATGAACATTGCGAATAATCCACCTACAAGTAGAGAAGATCCAATATTGCTTATTGCTAAATCTACATAGTTACCCTGATCCACTAGTACATCTGCAGCAATTCCTTGATATTGCTTCTTCGTTAATAATTCATTTAAAGCTGCTTTAAAAGCTTTCGATACTTCTGCCGTATTAGCACCTGATTCCTGTAATACGGACATTAATACCGCCGGATGCTCATTTGCTCGAGTTGTAGTGACGGATTTTTGCTCCACGCGCTCAACAGTCGCGACTTCTCCAACAGTTAATGCTTTTCCATCTAGTGGATTTACAGAAATAATTAACTCAGCAATGCTTTCTGGCGAAGTTAAAGTACTTAAAATACGTGTAGTTAACATCTTCCCATCTGCTGTTAACACTGGTTCACCAGGAAGAGAAACATTGTTAGATTGAATAATCTGAACAATATCTGCTTGAGTTAATCCATTTTCAACTAGCTTTGATTCATCTAAAGATATTTGAACTTCTTCTACAAGCTTACCGGAAATATTGACACTCGCGACACCTGCTGTTCGGCGAAGTTCCTTTTCCAAGTCTTCTGCCAGTAATCGCACATCAACATTGTCATTTTCCGCCCGTAGTGAAAGTTGTATGATCGGAAACTGTGATGGATCAAATTTTAAAAAGCTAGGTTTCTCAGCATCATTCGGTAGAGGGGTCATATCGATTCGTTGTAAAATATCGAGCTGGGCATCTTCAATATTGGTTGACCAATCAAACTCGAGAATAATTAAATTGGATCCTTCTTGAGAGGTAGACTGTAGTTTTTTGATCCCGGGTAAGGTGGCAAGTGTTGTTTCTAATGGCTTCGTTATTTTCTCATTAACCTCTGTTGGGCTCGCGCCAGGATAATTTGTAACAACGATGCCTATTGGTGGACGTAATTCCGGAATAAGCGTAATAGGTATTTTTAATAATGAAACGCCACCTAATATAATGACTAATATCATCGTAACTAATGTAAAAACAGGTCTTTTAATAGAAAAATTACTAATGTTCACTTTTACAAGCTCCTTTTCCATCTCTTCCCTTCTATAATACCCGAAAAGGAGAATATTTTATAAATTCGGACACCATCATAGCGTGGGGTTGATTTCCGTTCCGACTGGGCGCTTTGTAGCTGGCGCTTCGCTTTCGCTACAGATAAAACATTGTTGCTGTCGCTTCGCTTTCGCACAGATAAAACATTTGTAGCTGACGCTTCGCTTTCGCTACAGAAAACATTTGTTGCTGTCGCTACGTTATAACTTCGCTTTCGCACAGAGCAAAACTTCCTGGGGGCGTCGGGGCAACACGATGTTGGTCACGAAGGCGTTATCACAGGACGGGATGCCTTTAGCCTTCGTTCCCCTTCCGCTTCGCTCGCGATGCTCGCTCCAGGGTCTCGGGGCAGCAGGATGTTGGTCACGAAGGCGTTATCACAGGACGGGATGCTCTTAGCCTTCGTTCCCCTAACGCTAATCCCCAAGGAGTCGCCCAGTCTCCACTCCAATCAACTTATTCCCAAAGTATACTTTTTAACAAATGCTATCCCAACTCTTAGAGATGAGCCTATAAGTTTGTACATTCTCCCCTGGAGATTGTTCATCAGAAATAAATTTCCTAATACTGTATATATTCTACATATAGCTCCAATTTTCCTTGTAAAAAAACACGAATCGCAACATGTCGATTCGTGTTTTTTCATGAAATTAAGGTTTCATATAACAAAGTATGGCTCTTTAGCAAAAACGAAGCAGCAATAACAGATATATAATTGGCTTAACTGTTATAAGTCCATTCAGATTAGTAACCACTACGTTCACTTTTGCTATGCATAAATTTTATAAGATTGGAGTGGAAGGCTACTCGACTCCCGTGGGAAAGCGAGACAGGCGAGACCCTGCACGGAGCGCAAGCGTAGGAAGCGGCTCGACGCTCGCCCACAGGAAAGCGAGTAGCCTGGAACGGAAATCATCCTGACAATTTTGCTTTTATTATAAAAGGCTATACAGTTTAATGTTTTCGTTTTTATCTGCAAACCAACGCATTGCAAATTCATTTTCAAATAGGAAAACAAAATTATCAAAACGGTCTTTTACAAGCATTGAACGACCTGAAGACATCGATTCTTTAACATCTTCTTCGTTTTCAATCCATCTTGCAATTTTCGAACCAATTGGCTCCATCTTCACTTCAACATTATATTCGTTTCTCATACGATGCTCAAAAACTTCAAATTGTAATTGACCAACTGCTCCCAGAATAACTTCTTCTGTATGCAACGTTTTATAATATTGAATAGCGCCTTCTTGCACTAATTGTAAAATCCCTTTATGGAATTGCTTAGATTTCATAACATTTTTCGCAGTTACACGTACAAACAGCTCTGGCGTGAACTGTGGCAATTTTTCAAATTGGAATGTCTTTTTACTACCTACAACTGTGTCACCAATTTGATAAGTGCCTGTGTCGTATAAACCGATAATATCACCAGCCACTGCTTCATCTACTGTTTCACGGTCGTCAGCAAGGAATTGTGTAGATTGTGTCACTTTAAACGATTTACCTGTACGAGATAAAGTCATGTTCATGCCACGTTCAAATTTACCCGATACGATACGCACAAAAGCAATACGGTCACGGTGTGCAGGGTTCATATTCGCTTGGATTTTGAAAATGAAACCTGAAAACTCCTCATGCTCAACCGGATCTATAAATTGTTCATCCTCCGTAATACGAGGCTGAGGTGTCGGTGCGAATTGTAAATATGTTTCAAGGAATGTTTGCACACCGAAATTTGTTAAAGCTGAACCGAAGAAAACAGGTGTTAATTCACCACGGCGGATTTTTTCTTCAGAGTACTCATTACCCGCTTCATCAAGCAACATTATGTCGTCCATTGCTTGTGTATAATAAGAAGTAACCTTCATTGGATGATCGATTGCAAGTTCCCCATTATCATCAATTGGCAAGAAGCGTTCTTCTTCTTCAGTACGGAATTGCTCGATACGTTTATTGTAACGATCGTAAATACCTAAAAACTCTTTACCCATACCGATTGGCCAATTCATTGGGTAAGCGTTAATGCCAAGTACCTCCTCAAGCTCTTCAATCAGCTCAAGTGGCTCCTTCCCTTGACGGTCTAGCTTATTAATAAAGGTGAAAATTGGAATACCACGCATTTTACAAACTTTGAAAAGCTTTAAAGTTTGTGCCTCAATACCTTTGGCAGCATCTACAACCATGACAGCACTATCTACAGCCATTAAAGTACGATACGTATCCTCTGAGAAATCTTGGTGACCTGGTGTATCCAAAATATTGACACGTGAGCCATTATAATCGAATTGCATAACTGATGAAGTTACAGAAATCCCACGTTGCTTTTCAATTTCCATCCAGTCAGATGTTGCAAACTTACCTGTTTTCTTCCCTTTTACCGTACCGGCATCACGAATCGCACCACCAAATAGTAAAAGTTTTTCTGTAATCGTCGTTTTCCCAGCATCAGGGTGACTGATAATGGCAAAAGTTCGACGCGATAATATATCTTTTTCTAAATTTGAATTCATCTCGTCATTCTCCTTTTTTCATACTTACTAATAATAAAAGAAGACTTGCCCTTCTTACAACCTTTTTACATGAATTCCCCCAAAAAGAGGTCTCAATCTCAGAAAGGCATAATGTATGGCTTCTTCAAATATTTCGATGACTACCACTTTGTAGTCCAACACCTCACTGTTAAAATAACCCAAAAAGAAAACCCCTTAGTACTAACTAAAAGGGTTCTCTAGGTATTGCAATTTACTATACAAATTTTAAGTGGCCAGCTTCTATTGCAATATCTGCATCGCTATGCGGATATTTAGTATTCTCGATAATTTGATAATCTTCATGGCCTTTACCAGCAAAAATAATGATATCCCCTGGTTCAGCAACCTCAATCGCATGACGCACTGCCTCAGCACGATCTCCTATACATGCATAATTTTCATGTAGCATCCCTTTAGCAAGATCGCCTGTAATACTATCGTAGTCTTCATAGCGTGGGTCATCCGTCGTTAAAATAACATAATCAGCGGCTGATGCCTTTTCTGCCATTGCTGGACGTTTCGATTTATCACGATTGCCACCTGTACCAACTAGGAAAATAAGCTTGCCTTTTTTATATGGTTGAGCAGATGAAATTGCCTTTTCAATTGCGTCTGGTGTATGTGCGTAATCAATAAAAATCTGCACAGGTAAATCTGAGCAAACTTTCTCCATACGTCCCTTTACTGGTGGTAATTGCTCAATTTGTTCAATGATTGTTTCCATTGAATAACCACGGCCATAAAAAGCAACCATCGCAGCAAGCACATTGTATATATTAAATTCTCCAAGTAAATGCATGTTTACATGGTATATTCCCTCTGGCATTTCAACGTCAAAAGATGTCATGAAATCATGATACTCACAGTTAATAGCTCGGAAATCAGCTGTTTCATTTTCTAAGCCATATGTCCATACTGGAAATGGTGTCATCGCTGCATAGCGCTCTGACCAAGCATCATCAGCATTTAACACGACAAATTTATTCTTTTCTAAATCTTGTCCAAGTTGTGAGAATAATAAGCCTTTCGCATGGCCATATTCCTCCATCGTTCCATGGAAATCAAGATGATCATGTGTAAGATTTGTAAAAATAGCTACATCATATTCTACACCAGCTAAACGTCCAAGTGCTAAACCGTGTGAAGATACTTCCATCGTCATTAAACGGCAGCCTTCCATTTTTGCACGGAATATCATTTGTTGAGTCGATAATGCATCGCTCGTTGTATTTGCAGATTCATATAAAATACCATTTAAATTAAAGCCAATCGTTCCTGACAGTGCAGATTTCTCGCCCATACCATGCATTATATTTTGAATAATACCCGTTACGGATGTTTTTCCATTTGTTCCTGTTACACCAATCATTGCCATATCTTTAGACGGATAGTCAAAAAACTTTGCGGCTAACAAGCCAACTGCGCGATCTGTATCTTTCACAATGACCTGTGCAATATTTTCTCCTAAAGGTAATTTTCGCTCTGTTACAACAATTGTTGCGCCACCTTCAACAGCCTTCTGTGCATAGTCATGACCATCTACCGTATAGCCTTTTATACAAACAAACATACTATTTGGTTGCACACTTCGCGAGTCAATGACAATATCACTTACTTGGTCAGGTAGCACTCCAATTATTTTTTTCAAAGGTAATGCATTCAACAATTCCTCTGCATACATTTCATAGTCCTCCAATCAATCTCTACATCCATTTTAACATTTGTTGTTTATTCGACAAGAAATGACAAAATGAATACCCCCACATTCTATTGAATTTATTTTACTACTTATTCGCCCATAAATAAAATGCCAGTTACGACGTTTTTCCGATGAAAACGCTATCATTTTAATATATCTTTAATATTTCATCGAAATTTAGCGCATTACCATCACGTTGAGTTGATTTCCGTTCCAACTTATTTCATTGGCATGCGTTTTAATACATGTTAACGCTCATTTTAACAGATCAAAAATCAACATGTATCGACAAATCTGGGAGCTTGGTAAAAAAAAGAAGGTATCAGACCTTTCGTGATCCGACACCTCCTTTTATTATTTCATTATAGTTCGCACAAGCTTAACTTTTTGTTTATATGGGGGAAAGAGAATATTCGTCTCTACCTTCGATGATTTTTTTAATATCGACTTTGGATGGGTAAAGTTATCAAAGCTAGCCTTCCCATGATAGGCTTTGGCCCCTGATGGTCCGACACCTCCAAATGGCAAATGTAAATTTCCTACATGTGTAATCGTATCATTTATACATCCTCCGCCAAATGGTAATTCCTCTAAAAAGTACTGAGTAGCTTTTTCATGCTCTGAGAAAAAATACGCAGCTAATGGTTTTGGTAATTGACGAATCTGGTGTATAGCCAGCGGTAAATCATCATACATCATAACAGGTAAAATTGGACCAAATAGTTCATCTTGCATCGAAGGACTTGTCCATTTCACATATTCAATAATGGTAGGCTCAATGTACAAATCATCACGATCTGTTCTCCCACCAAATGTAATTGCATCACGTTCTTCCACGAGAATTTGCTGTAAGCGATCAAATTGTCTTAGATTCACAATACGGCCATAGTCAGGGCTTTTTAATGGATTTTTACCATAGAAGGAACGAATCGTTTCTTTGAATTTTTTCATAAAACGATCATAAACATCTTTATGGACAAGGACATAATCTGGTGCTACACAAGTTTGTCCAGTATTTGTGAATTTTCCCCATGCTATTCTTTTCGCCGCTACTTCTAAATTGGCTGTTTGGTCGACAATCGCGGGGCTTTTCCCACCAAGTTCTAGAGCAATTGGTGTTAATCGTTCTGCAGCGGCCTTTGCAATCACTTTTCCGACTGCCACACTCCCTGTAAAAAATATATAGTCAAAAGATGCATGAATAAGTGCCGTCACTTCTTCTTTTTCTCCTTCCACAACACGTATATAGGAAGGATTAAACGTTTCTTCTATTATTTTTTTTACAATTGCTGCTGTATGCACAGATGTTTCTGAAGGTTTTACAATAGCCGTATTACCACCAACAATAGCACCGATTAATGGCTCCATGACAAGTTGGAATGGATAATTGAAAGGACCAATGATTAATGTTACGCCATATGGCTCTCTTACAATAAAGCTTTTTCCCATCTGGTATTGAATCGGTGTTTTTACAGCTTCAGGTTTCATCCATTCTTCAACATGCTTTACCATATAAGAAATGCTATCTAAAACAATGCCAATTTCTGTTGCATATGCCTCAAACTCACTTTTTCTTAAATCTACATATAGGGCATTCAAAATTTCTTTTTCATATTTTAAAATCGTTTTCTTCAGTTTTATTAATTGTTCTTTTCGATATTTTGTACTCTTTGTCGCTCGAGAAAAATAAAATTGCCGTTGTTCTGTAATCATATTTTCTACATCTTGTGGCGTAAAATTCATAATAAAAGCACCCCTTTTTTTAAAATGCCATACATAGTTTTTTCATTTCGAAACAAACTATCATTGTCTATACGATACAACATTGACAACCAAAATTCCTCTTTCTGATTTGGGTGGAATGGGTAAAGAAGTTAGAACTGTAGACAGTTTCGTGATTTGAGAAATTTACAACTACAACTACATATTGAAAAATTGAAACGGGGGCGTAGATGAATGACAACAACAACAGGAACTTGGTGGGAGTCTATTTTTTCTGGACCATTAGCACACGGTATTTGTGAGGAAAAATTATTGCTTTTGCAAGATGAGGCTTTCTTATATCTCTCTACAACACCGGGTGAGAAAAAAGAAGAACCTGAAGTTAATTAAAAATAGCGCGTTATAGGAGGTTATTTCCTATAATGCGCTATTTTTTATAGTTCATGTATCATCATCAAAAGTCATTTGTTACAGGAAAACTCCTAATCGGATCGGAAATCAAGCCACTCGTTATTGTTTTCTTAACAGTATTCAGTATTGTTATGGGCACTTTAAGAATACCAACAACGAGAAGGATAACCTCCGCTAAAGAATGTAGTTTTTGAGACCATTATTGGTGAATAGCTTTATCAAAAATAGCTTTTGCAGCATCCCCAATATGCTCTGATACTGTAGGATGTGGGAAAATCATATTTGCAAGAGTGTGAGCCGTGCCACCTGCTTTTTTAGTAGCTAAAATAGCATTTAACATTTCTGTTGCCCCATCAGCAACCACACAAGCTCCTAAAATACGCCCTTCTTCCTCCGTCGCAATGAGCTTTATAAAGCCCACTGTATTTCCTTCCATTAATGCCTTAGGATTTGTTTGTAACGGCATGTGAGTCACCTTATAAGGTTCGTTCACCTGCTCTTCCAGTAAACCAAAAGTTGCAATTTCAGGATGTGTATAAACACAGCGAGGAATCGAAGTTTGATCAATTAGTGCCGGTTTATTCCCTATAATATGATCCACAACATGAATTCCCTCTGCACTCGCTGAATGAGCTAGCTGGTATCCACCTACTAAATCACCTATAGCATAAATATGTGGCTGACTTGTTTCAAGGTGCTCATTGACAGCAATTAATCGACCATCGAAGGCTAGACCCAGCTGCTGAGCTATTTCTGTATTTGGGCGTCGACCTGTTGCAAACAAAAGATTTTCATATGTATAAATCCCTTTAGATGTATGAATTTCATTGCCGTTAAAATGCTCAAATTGGAAATCTGTCACAAGCTCAATTCCAAGCTTTTTCATCTTCTCCCGAATAAGCGGTCGTGCATCTGGCTCTTCTGTCTGTAAAATATCTTCACTATGATTTAGCATCGTCACCTTTGTTCCGAGTGGCGCTAAACTAAATGCCATCTCTACTGCAATAACGCCTCCGCCTATAATTGTTAACTGCTTTGGCAACTCTTCAATATCAAAAAATGTATCCGTTGTATAATAGGAAGATGTCTCTAACCCTTTAAAAGGTGGTACAAACGGTTTACTTCCGGTTGCTAGAATGATATCCGTTGCTGTAAAGGTCTCACTACCGACCGTTACAAGTAAATCATTAGATACTGCCGCTTCTCCTCGATAAAAAGTAATTTGATTGCTCAAAATATAGCCCTCAATATTCGTTAAAAGCTCATCAATAATAGCATCCTTACGTTTCATCAATCGTGGAAAATTCACATTTACTGTAGGACTTTCAATGCCCCAATCATGACCACGTTGTATTTCTTGAATGAGCTTACTATGCTCCAATAAAATTTTCGAAGGAATACAGCCGACATTATAGCAGGCCCCTCCTACTTTATCTCGCTCGACTAAAGCGACCTTCTTGCCACTTTTGGCTGCATGAATGGCTGCTACATAGCCCCCAGGACCTGCGCCAATAATTGCAATATCAAATTTTTCCACAAAATTCACCTCATGAACCACCATAGCATTTACAAAATTTGAATGCAATGTCATATATGTTACAGGAAATTTAGGAACATTTTCACACAGAAGATCCTAAATAAACAAAAAGCAGAATACAAACCATCAGTAGCAATTGAATTAAGTGAAAAAGTCCCTCACTATTCTTTCTGAACAATGAGGGACTTTATTAGATATTGAGATAAGCATTTTACTATATGGATGTGGGATTTCAAAGAAAATAGAAAGGGTATCGCTCGGCTTTCGCGGGTATTCACTCCTCTTCCGCGGGTATTCCCCCTGCTTCCGCGGGTATCGCTCGGCTTCGCGGGTATTCACTCCTCTTCCGCGGGTATTCTCCCTGCTTCCGCGGGTATTCACTCTGCTTCCGCGGGTATTCGCTCTGCTTCCGCGGGTATTTGCTCCGCTTCCTCGGGTATTCGCTCCGCTTCCGCGGGTATTTGCCCTACTTCCGCGGGTATTCCCCCTGCTTCCGCGGGTATCGCTCGGCTTCGCGGGTATTCACTCCTCTTCCGCGGGTATTCACTCCTCTTCCGCGGGTATTCACTCCTCTTCCGCGGGTATTCACTCCTCTTCCGCGGGTATTCGCTCTACTTCCGCGGGTATTCTCTGCTTCCGCGGGTATTCTCTGCTTCCGCGGGTATTCTCTGCTTCCGCGGGTATTCTCTCCGCTTCCGCGGGTATTCTCTCTGCTTCCGCGGGTATTCACTCTGCTTCCGCGGGTATTCACTCTGCTTCCGCGGGTATTCCCTTTGCTTCCGCGGGTATTCACTCTGCTTCCGCGGGTGTTCCCTTTGCCCGCAGGTATTCCATGTTCCCGCGGGCAAAATAATGTAAGTTAATAAATATTCCGTTCCCAAAAGCGTTGCTGCGCTATGGCGTTGATAAATTTTTTAGCGAAATCTTTGTCGCCAGTTGCTAACACCATGCCTGGCCCTACGTTGGCATTAGACATATTAAAAAATGGTGTCCCAGTTGTAGCTATACCAATCGGTTTGTAATGTCTATACGCTTCATTGATATAGTTTACAATATGTGAATTAAACTTCGCCTGATTTTTTGCTCTTACGCCTACAACATATAACGAATCAAATAGTACCGCATCAGTAGTAATAAATGTGTTAGTTGCTGTTAACTGTACGCCATCACTACTAGTAACGACCCCTAATTTGTCGGAAATAATACTGTATCGAACACCCTGTCTTGTTAAATGTTTCAGTATTTCTCCAACTTCATTTGCGTCAAATCCATCGCCTATTAGCACGCCTACTTTAAGTGTTTGTGGCAATTTTATTGTATTTGCCTGACTAAGTGCAGGGGATGATAACGTGACATTTATTTGCTCTCCTTTTGGACGATTAACACCAATATTATCAGCCACAGTCGTTGCCATTTCTTTATCAACGCGGACAAACATATCAACAACCTGCTGGCGAACGGATTTACTTTTCACCTTCCCTAACTCAAAACTAAAGGCATCAATGATATGCTGTTTTTCCGGAGGTGACATGCTATTCCAAAACAGCCTTGCCTGTGAGAAATGATTATCGAACGATTTACTACGTGCTCGGGTGATACGTCCTTCAACCTTTTCTTCATAATGAGCAAAGCCTCCTTCTTTGGCCGTTGATGTGGACGGTGTATTATTAGCCAAGGAATTTCTATGATAGCTCACTTTTCCTGTATGAATAGTTTGTCGACTAAAGCCATTGCGTTGGTTGTTATGAACTGGGCAAACGGGTCGGTTAATCGGTATTTCAGAAAAGTTTGGTCCTCCTAGACGAATTAACTGTGTATCTAAATAAGAAAACAGCCGCCCCTGTAACAGTGGATCATTTGTAAAATCTATGCCCGGCACAACATTTCCAGGGTGAAAGGCGACTTGCTCTGTTTCAGCAAAAACATTATCCACATTACGATTCAACGTCATTTTCCCAATCTTTTTAACTGGCACTATCTCCTCAGGCCAAAGCTTTGTAGCATCTAGAATATCAAAATCAAATTTAAATTCGTCCTCAGGCTCAAGCATTTGTACACCAAGCTCGTATTCTGGATAATCACCTATCTCAATCGATTCCCATAAATCACGTCGTTGAAAGTCTGAATCCTTTCCAGCAATAATTTGCGCCTCATCCCAAATGAGTGAATGAACGCCTAATACAGGCTTCCAATGAAATTTTACAAATCTCGACTTTCCTTTATCATTGACGAAACGAAAAGTATGAACACCGAAGCCTTCCATCATTCGAAAACTTCTTGGTATTGCTCGATCAGACATATGCCACATAATCATATGCGCAATTTCCTGATTATTCGCCACAAAATCCCAAAACGTATCGTGAGCTGAGGCTGCTTGCGGCATTTCATTGTGAGGCTCTGGCTTTACCGCATGAATTAAATCAGGAAACTTAATGGCATCCTGAATGAAAAAGACAGGTATATTATTACCAACTAAATCATAATTGCCTTCGTCTGTGTAAAATTTCGTCGCAAAGCCACGAACATCACGGGCAGTATCCATTGATCCTAAGCTTCCAACTACAGTTGAAAATCTGACAAATACAGGCGTTTTCTTAGCAGGGTCCTGTAAAAATCTCGCTCTAGTATATTCCCCCATCGATTCATACAGTTCAAATTCTCCATGTGCTGCAAAGCCCCTTGCATGTACAACACGTTCTGGAATACGTTCATGATCAAAATGCGTTATTTTCTCTCGAAAGTGAAAATCCTCCATAATGGTTGGTCCACGAACTCCAGCCTTCAACGAATTCTCATCATCCGAAACTTTTAGTCCCTGATTCGTCGTCATCTTTGTTCCTTCATTATCGACACGAAACGGCTCTAGCTGCTGATCCTTCGCATTCTCATCCAAATCTTTGCGCTGATTCGACTTAGATTTATCCACGTAATCCCCTTTCATTCCAATACTCATAATTCCCAATATAACTATATGTTTGTCTTGAATAAACATGCCTTAAGGTTTTGATACAGAAAGGCCAAACATTCCACCTTTTAACCCTTGAACTGATGTTGCTTAGTTGAAAATGTTGAAGGATATCTAGTAGTCCTAATAGAAATAATGTAAGTAGCTTGGATTTATTACAAAGAAGGGGGCCAAAAAAACTTTATAATGAATACTCTACATTTGTTCGAAATGATCGATCCTGTAAAAATTGATTAAATCGAAGGAGAAAACAATGAAAATAGATATACATTTAACGGATAAAAATAATGGATATATTATTAAAAACTTCTACCCTTTGTATTTATATGACCTATCAGGACATTATGGTAATCTACCGAATGTGCACGGAATTTACGAGGATAGTGACGATTGTCGAACATTAATAGATCAGTATGAAGTTCAGAATATTTGGTGGGAAAAGCCAGATATTTTATTCCCCTACTGCATTTTAGTCGATGGGATACCTGCGGGGTTTATCCTAATAGCAACCCCTCCACATTGTAATAAAGGAATTAATTATTTTTTAAATGAATTCTTTTTAATTCAATCATTACGAGGTAGAGGTATTGCTGAACGTGCTGCAAATATGATATTTGAACAATTTAAAGGGAATTGGGAGTTGTTTACTAATCCATTAGAAAAAAACATTGCTGGACAAAAATTTTGGAGGAAGACCATTTCTAATTATACTAGTGGCGTTTACAGTGAGGAATACGGTGAAACTTTTAATGGAGCTCAACTTATTTTCCGATTTAACAATTCTGAAACATAATGTACATTCAAAAATAACTTAGTCTACTATAGTGATATGAGTAAAACAAAACCTTGATTGGCAAGTGAAGTGACCCCAACCACTGGGATCCTTCAAATTTGCCTATCAAGGTTTTTTCATCTATTATTTAAAAGCTTGCGCAGCTGCCACAGCTTTTTTCCAGCCTGCATAGATTTCTTCACGATGTGAATCATCCATATTAGGTGTGAATTGACGATCTAAATTCCAATACTCACTAATTTCATCTGTAGATTGCCAGAAGCCAACTGCTAAACCTGCTAAATACGCAGCACCTAAAGCTGTTGTTTCATTAACGACTGGACGATCGACAGGAACGTTTAATAAATCTGATTGGAATTGCATTAAGAAATTATTTGCAACTGCCCCTCCGTCTACACGTAATTTTGCCAACGGAATATTGGCATCCGCTTCCATTGCCCCAAGTACGTCTTTTGTTTGATACGCCAATGCTTCTAATGTTGCACGTACAAAGTGTTCTTTAGATGTACCGCGAGTTAAACCAAAGACTGCACCTCGTACATCAGAATCCCAATAAGGTGTTCCTAGACCAACGAATGCAGGAACTACATAAACACCTTCAGTCGACTCGACACGAGCAGCATATTGCTCAGATTCAGAAGCAGAACGGAACATTCGTAAGCCGTCGCGTAACCATTGAATAGCGGAACCAGCTACGAAAATACTTCCCTCTAAAGCGTAAGTCACCTTGCCATCTAAGCCCCATGCAAGCGTAGTTAATAAGCCATTCTCAGATTTTACAGCCTTTTCACCAGTGTTCATCAACATAAAGCAGCCAGTACCGTAAGTGTTTTTAACCATACCTTCTTCGAAACAAGCCTGACCGAATAGAGCCGCTTGTTGATCACCCGCAGCCCCTGCAATTGGAACAGCAGAACCGAAGAACAGAGCTTCCTCCGTATAGCCATACACCTCTGAAGAAGGACGAACCTCAGGAAGCATAGAAGCTGGAACTCCTAGAATTTCTAAAATCTCTTCATCCCATTTTAAATCATAAATGTTGTACATTAACGTACGAGATGCATTTGAATAATCTGTAACATGGACGTTACCACCTGTTAATTTCCATATTAACCAAGTATCAATAGTACCGAATAATAAATCGCCTGCTTCTGCTTTTTCACGAGCACCTTCAACATTATCTAAAATCCATTTTACTTTTGTACCTGAGAAGTACGCATCGATTAATAAACCTGTTTTATCACGGAATAAATCATTGTAACCGTTTTCTTTCAGTTCCTCACAAATAGCGTTCGTTTGGCGCGATTGCCATACAATTGCATTATAAATTGGTTTCCCTGTATGTTTATCCCAGACAACAGTTGTTTCACGTTGGTTTGTAATACCGATCCCAGCAATTTGATTTGAATCAATATTTTTTGCAGAAAGTACTGTAGCGATACATGAAAGAATTGAAGACCAAATTTCTTCTGCATGATGTTCAACCCATCCGGATTGTGGGAAATATTGTGGGAATTCTTGTTGTGCAACGTGGAGAATGCTCCCTTTTTCATCAAACAAAATAGCACGTGAGCTTGTTGTACCTTGGTCTAAAGCTAAAATATATTTTTTTTCTGACATCGGACATACCTCCAAATAGTTTTTAATTTCTTTCAGTAAATTTTTTGTACCAAAATCGTAGTGACAGGTACAAAAGTTTCCAACCTCTATAGATGGTGAGATAACTGCGAATTTAAGCTCTTTTCAGCGGGTGTCCAAAACACCTGCTCACCTCGTCCTGTGGCATTACCGAAATGATCGACATCGGATTGGCCCTCATAAATTGTGATGTTGCTTGGCCTAAGCACCATGTCGAGGCATAATTGATTTACTCTTCACTTTTAACATTTTTGACTGTCATTTGAGCAGCGATAAAAATAATAACTACGATAATAGCTAGCACCCAAAATGCAATACTATTTTTCCCCTCAAAAATTTGTTGGAAAAATAGGGCACCAAATGTACCACCGATGATTGGACCTACAACTGGAATCCATGCGTATGACCACCCTGAATCACGTTTACCCGGGATTGGTAAGAAAAAGTGAGCAATACGTGGACCAAGGTCACGTGCAGGGTTAATTGCATAACCAGTAGGACCCCCTAATGCCATCCCGATAACTACAATTAGCATACCAACTAGAAATGGATTTAAGCCATCCGTAATTGTATTAGTTCCTAATGCTAGAATACCTAAAACAAGTATAAATGTACCAATCATTTCTGAAATTAAATTAGATAATGGATGTTTAATAGCTGGCATTGTAGAAAATACAGCCAGTTTTGCTTCCGGATCTTTCGTACCCTTCCAATGTGGTAAATACATAAAATAAACGAGTACCCCACCTAAAAATGCACCAATCAATTGTGCAGCAATGTAAGTAGGTACGTCCTCCCATGGGAAATTACCGATTGTAGCAAGTGCGATTGTTAAAGCAGGGTTTAAATGAGCCCCACTAATACCACCAACAGCATATGCTGCCATAGCTACAGCTAGACCCCAAGCGAATGTAATCACTACCCATCCACCGCCAAAACCTTTCGATTTGTGCAGTGATACACCTGCAACAACGCCACCACCGAATAAAATAAGAATCATCGTGCCGACCAGTTCAGCTGTAAATGTTGACATACAAGAAGCCCCCTTTGTTATAGTGCACTTATTAAAAAAATAAACCCACACTTAAACAAACTGCATGTTGTAATGCAGATGAATAAATGTGGGTTCCTTTTCCTAACCACGCGCTTTTAACTTATGTACATTGTAGAGAAAATAATATACATAGTCAACAATAATCTTGGAAATTTTCCCACAATTTTTTATTTGATGTAGTAATCGCAACTGCACCCGCTGATAACGCTTCCTCTATACTTTCAACAGTACGGACTAGTCCGCCTGTAATAACAGGTATTTTTGTTCGCTGGTGTACTTCTGAAATCATTGAAGGAATAATGCCTGGTAATAATTCAATATAATCTGGCTTTGCTGATTCAATCAATGAAAAGCTTTTTTCAAGTGCGATCGTATCAATTAAAAAGACACGCTGAATGGCAATAATCCCACGAGACTTTGCTTTTATTAACATATTAGATCGAGTGGAAATTATTCCTGCCGGACGGATATCATTGCATAAAAAATCAGCTGCAAAATTATCCGTTTTTAAGCCATGAATTAAATCTGCATGAATAATTAATTTCTTACCGTTCCGATCCGCTTCTCGCTTGATCGACATGAGCAAACTAATATGCACTTCTAATAGAACAATGTATTCAAATCGACTATTTAATATTTCATCAAATTGCTTAACTGTTCGTGCTGCGGGAATAATTTGTTGATCATTGAAATTCATTTGATTTCCCCTTTTTAAAAAGTGGGGTCGCCATTAAGACGACCCTTCCTTTTTATTATAATGCAGTTGTAGCTCTTGTTATTTCCATATTTAAATCTTTTTCATATTGCGTACGTTGTTCAGTAGACCAATTTAATTGTTTTGCCATTTCATCTAATATCGCGTCTTTATATTGTTTCACAAGAGCAATATTAAAGAACATATACGCTGTACGACGAATCATAAAGTCGTTTGGATGAACAACCATTTCATGATGAATACCATACAGTAGCTGAGCATATAGCCCTTGTGGTAAAACAGGATGCTTTTCTTTCGCATATTCAAAAACAGTATCCACATTTGAACCGTAATGATGTGCTAAATGTTTTGCTTCTTCTTCTGATAATCCGATAGCCACACCCATTTTTGTTCGTTTTGACACAAAGGCATCTAAGTTTTGGGAGCCCCCAACATCCCCACCAGAAATATGAATTTGCTTTGTATGACATGGTTTAGATGTAATACCAAATTGTTGTTCTAAATCTTGCGCAATCTTATTTAGAACTGTTTCAGCCATTTTGCGATAACCTGTTAATTTACCTCCAGCGATTGTCACAAGGCCTGAAGCTGATTCCCATACTTCGTCCTTACGAGAAATTTCAGATGGATTTTTACCTTCCTCATGAATTAATGGACGAACACCTGCCCAGCTTGATTCGATATCTGCATCAGTGACTTTAACTTTCGGAAACATATAATGAATGGCCTTCATAATATAATCACGATCTTCTTGCTGGATATTCATTTCACGAGGATCGCCTTTGTAAAATGTATCTGTTGTTCCAACATACGTTTTCCCGTTTCGAGGAATCGCAAACACCATACGACCATCAGGTGTATCAAAATAGACAGCTTGACGTAGCGGGAATTTAGATTCATCAAATACAATGTGGACACCTTTTGATAAAATTAAATGCTTACCATTTTGTTCCCCTTCAATATTACGAACCTCATCTACCCATGGACCAGCAGCATTCACAACTTTTTTCGCACGAATATTAAACGTACTTTGGGCAATCAAATCTTGTGCTACAATACCATTCATTTTCTTTTGGTCATTGTATAAAAAGTTTTCTGCCTTTGTATAATTAATGAGTGTAGCGCCTTTTTCAATGGCTGCTTTGGCAACTTCAACTGTTAGACGTGCATCATCTGTACGATATTCTACATATACACCACCGCCGCGTAAGTCCTCAGCTTTAACTAAAGGTTCTTTTTCCATTGTTTTTGCAGGATTTAACATATATCGACGCTCAGAACGTTTAACCCCTGCTAAAAAATCATAAACACGTAAGCCAATATTCGTTGAGAATTTACCGAATGTGCCTCCTTTATGGAATGGCAATAACATCCAAACAGGCGTTGTAACATGTGGACCATTTTCATAAACGATTGCACGCTCTTTTCCTAAATCTGCAACCTCTTTTATTTCAAATTGTTTTAAATATCGAAGTCCACCATGCACTAATTTTGTCGAACGACTAGAAGTACCAGCAGCGAAGTCTTGCATTTCAACTAACGCAACAGATAGTCCACGAGCAGTTGCATCGAGTGCAATCCCACAACCTGTAATACCACCACCGATTACCAATAAATCGTATTCTTTACCTTGTAATTCTTCAATCGTTTGTTGACGTTGTATAGCTGATGCTGTGCTCATTATGAAATTCCTCCTTATTTAGAGCGAAAAAAAGACCATTAAAAGCACATGTACAAAATGTACATATGTTTTTAATGGTCTCTCAATCGCTCAAACCTTGTATATTAACTTACTTTCATTGTAATGTGTATAGAAAGAAAAGGCAAGTTAGATAGTCTAAAAAAATTTAGAACAATATACACGTTTCGGTTTAAGAGGTGTCATATGTACAGTTCAATTGTCATGGCTTCAAGTATTATTCCCAAAGACAAAAAATTTATTTATCTTCATTTTTTAGTGGAGGATAAAGAAATCTTAGTTGTAATAATTGTTTCCATTTGGTGACAGAACCTATGCTGAAAGAAGTTAAAATATGTATTGTATCATTTCATGTATATTGCAATAAGGGTTGTCGCGGCTTTCTGTCTTACGGAGTGCCATCATATCTGTACAATTTTTAATGGCAACCTCATGTCGAAATGCGATAGGTGCTATAACTGACTCATCTGCTTTATGACGTAAATAACGTGTTACCCCGAGATGCTGCTCCATCTTGTCATTTAATACAGCACGAGGATACTTTTCAGAGATATCGACTTCTTCAAAATGCAACAGTAGCCATAATTCGAATGCTTCATTTGAATAGGCAATATGAATATTATTGTTCTCACAAAAATTATTCACTTCCTCTAATTGCTTTTCGGTTAAATCATCCTTATCAAAAACAATCCAAACCTCATCAAAATATTGATAACTTGAATCTCGGTAGGCATGCTGGGCTAGCTTAATAGCCGAACGTTTGACGTTTTTTATTTTGACACTTACCATTTTGGAGCGCTTTAAAATACGTAGTTGCTCAAAATAAATACGTTCGGTTTCACCTTCACAATAAATTAAAACTGTTTTACGCAGTGTTCGATCCCCTTGTTGACGAACTCTCACTACTCAGATACCTCCACTCCCTATCAAGTATGCCTTATGCCTCGCCATCATTGTGGCCGTAATCAGCTTTGTGCTTTGGCCTGGAGATGTTTTTTGTGTGGATGCAAAGCGACAGCGACACGATTTTTTCTGTGCGAAAGCGAAGCGACAGCGACAACAACAACAATACGATATTGGTCACTCAATCGTTGACGTGGCGTTCTTAGCCTGAGTTCTTCTATTCAGTGGTGTTTGGATACCCGCTAAAAAGAAGTTAAATATTGATTTGATAAATATTCATTAATAATCGGTGTAGCGCCTAATTCTAAGTAGCGCTTGGCGAAGGATATATCTTCACGTTTCTTCTGCAAATCCGCAAAATCAAATAATGCGTATAATTCGGATTCATTTTTAAAGTTTTTTATTCACAAACCGTAATTGATTGGAACGTAGTGGCTGATCTAAGAAATCACTTTCATGACTTGTGATTAATGACGTTATGCTTGCTGTTCATAATGGTCATTAGAAATTCGCAGATAGACACATGAAATGCTGTATCAAATTCATCTATAAAGATCTTCTCTCCTTTATTGTATGCATCTACCATTACACATGCTAAATGCAGCATACGGACTGTCCCCTTTGAGCAAACGATAAATAGTGCAAATCGATATGTAACCTCTGGCGTGTCAAAATCATAGTCTCGCCGTTACATCTTGAACAAAAAAGTCTGCAATCTTTAATAACTTCATACCCTCTTTTAAAAAGCTCCTTTTCAAGTTTACGAATAAGTGGATGACTTGATAACCGCTTTGCTTCATCTAAAAGCCAATCAAATATTTTCATTGCATCGAGGGCATTAAAGACATTTAATACTAACAAGAATGCTGTATGATTACGTGTATATTTTGTCAATTCTAGTGCTGTGCTATGGGTATACAAATATTCTGTCCCATCCCAAAGTGGTAGATGTTATAAAAATTAAAAGTTAGGTGATAAAACGTGAAAGTTTGTCGATAAAATTCAAAAGTTGGGCGATAAAACGTGAAAGTTTGTTGATAAAATTCAAAAGTTGGGCGATAATCCTGAAAATTACCCAATTATAAAATGCACACTTTAGGATGATTCACAATTTTTCACCTCTCTCAACAAGTGTTTATAAATATAAAAAGACGATTCCCCTTAAGGTAAATCGTCAAATACTAAACATACTATTTTTTATCTAATAAGTTGTGTATAACTTTTTAAATTTCCACTATCTTTTCATTTTGTAATGCTTGCAATGTACGCTCTATGCCCTCTGCAAAGGAGTATTTTGGTTTCCACCCTATTGCCTTCGTCAACTTTTCATTATTTAAAAACGAATGTTCAATATCTCCCTCTCTTGCAGGCGCATATTGGATTTCTAAAGGATGATTTAAATGCTGTAATAGCAAAATAACTTGATGAATAGACCATGCCTCATTCGTTGATACATTATAAATACCTTGTAATCTAGCCTGTACACCGGCATAAATAGCCTCTGCAATATCCTCTACATATATGAAATCTCGTGTTTGTTCACCATCCCCATAAATCGTAAAGGGCTTTCCTTCAATACTGCTTCTTAGCATGCTAGGAATAACTGCCGCTTCTCCCTGCATGCATTGCCTTGGACCGAATACATTAGCAAATCTGTAAATTAACGTTGGTAAGCGATAATCTTTTTGCCATTTTTCGCAGTATGTTTCACCAATACTTTTATTTAATCCATACATCGAAATCGGTTCACAAACATCTGTTTCTTCTAATGGAGGATAGTGACTATCTCCATAAACAGCTGCTGACGAGGCAAAAACGAAATGCTTTACCTTATATTTTGACGATAAGAAGAGCATCTGACTAAGCCCGACAATATTCGTTAAAACATCCTTCACTGGCTCCTGCACAGATTTTTGAATGCTTGTTTGCGCTGCACAATGGATGACCACATCAAACGCTGTTTCTTTAAAGAGATGTTCACAAACTTCGTCTTCCACATTTAAAAGATAAGATTTATGCTCAAAGTCTACATTACGTAAATGACCGGTACTTAAATTATCAATAATATAAACATTTGCACCCTCTTTAAAAAAACGCCTTGCCACTGCACTACCAATAAAACCATAGCCACCTGTTACTAATACATTCATCCCATCGCCCCCAAAAACAATATGATGTTTTATATGCAGTAATTACTAAAATTATGCAAGTAACCTATTAGGCATGTTATTTTTTGGCAATACAAAAAGGTGCTCGATATACTGAGCACCTTTTGAAAATTAAGCTGGGTTTACTTCCAATTCAACCGTAATTTTGATGTCTTTACCAACTAGGACACCGCCAGTTTCTAAAGCAGCATTCCAAGTTAAGCCAAACTCTTCACGATTGATTGTTGTTGCAGATTCAAAGCCATAAACTTCTTGGCCCCATGGATTTGTACCTTTACCGTTAAATTCAGTATCAAATGTTACTGATTTCGTTACATCTTTAATAGTTAAATCACCTGTAATCGCATATTCATCATCTGATTTTTTTGTAATGTTTGTTGACTTGAATGTGATTGTCGGATATTTATCAGCATCGAAGAAATCTGCTGATTTTAAGTGATTATCACGATCTTCACTACGTGTATTAATGCTAGCTGTATCAATTGTAAAGTTGATGTTTGCTGTTGTTAAATCTGCAAGATTTGCTGCTTCAATATCTGCTGAATAAGTATCGAATACACCTTTTACTTTTGATACCATCATGTGTTTTACTTGAAAGTTAATTGCTGAGTGTCCTAAATCAATGTTCCATTTTGTCATTATAAATTCCTCCAGTTAGGTTATTTTTTTATCTCGAATTCGAGATATATGTTAAAATATGAAGTAACTACATTAATTATGTTCCCCAAAATTTTAAGGATAAACATTTTGTAGTTACTTCTTTGGTACTTCCTAGTTAATAGTAGTTACGAAAAGTAATTAATTACTTTCTGTAACCAACTATATATAAATAATTTACTTACGTCAAGTCATTTTTAATATTTTTTTAAATCGGCGCTACCAGATACCATAAATAGTGCTCCTAGTTATGAAATTCTTTAAGAAATTATTTCAATGATCCCTATAAGAATAAGTAACCAGCCTGAAATAGCTGTTGAGTATCTTCCAATAAAAGTCTTTGTTAGCAAGACGCCAAAATGAACACCAGCTCCTACTGTGATGAACGAAAAGGCACCGATAGAAATAACTGTCCAGATCGCAGAAATACCATTTGCTCCAAGTGCCATTCCTCCTGCTAAACAGTTGGCTGATAAGACGAAACCAAGCGTCATAGCTTCTCGAATTGAAATGATATGATTTTTATCTTCATCAAACACTTCAGGATTTTCCAATATGCCTTGTTTGGAAAAGCGACTTGATAATAAAGTCCATATCCCTATAGCACACAACAAAAGGCTGCCGATTAAATTTGCAAAATCTGTAGAGACAAAATTAATAACTACGCTTCCAGCTGTTACTGCAGCGTATGTGACAATCATTGAAATAAGGGCAATAACCGCATTGGATAATACGGGTATTTTCACTCGCTTAATACCATAGGCGAGACCAATCCCTAAATTATCTAAGTTGGCAGCAATCCCAATAAGAATGATGGCTATCCAATGCATTCTTTTCCTCCTCAATAACGTAAAATCCATTCTCACATAGGATATGAAGGGAAAAAATTTTTGTTCATCTATGCGTCGAAGGAAGGCTGCATTTTCAACCCTTTTTATATCAGCACTTATATATTTCTGCATGATTCGCTATCCAAGTTTAAACAATTATCTATTAAAGGCGATTTGACAAAAGTAACAACCTTTTGATAACTTTAAGTTGTTACTTGTTAATTTTTAGGTACATCTCATCCTATAATAAAGAAAGGGAGATTTTATGAAATTTGGTCATTTAGTAAAGATAGGATTGGCCTTTGCATTACTGTTAGTATTAACTGCCTGTGGCTCAGATGACGAAGGCACGAAAGATAAGGAAAAAAATGAAGTGAACTTAGCCTATGTTGAATGGGATACTGAAATTGCCTCTACAAACGTAGTAGGACAAGTTCTAAAGGATTTAGGATATGATATAACGCTAACACCATTAGATAATGGCGTTATGTGGGAAGCCCTTGCAAGCGGAGAGGTTGATGGTATGGTGTCAGCTTGGCTGCCAGAAACGCACGCCCCACAAGTTAAGAAATATAAAGATAAAATAGTCGATTTGGGTGAAAACCTTACAGGTGCAAAAATTGGCTTAGTTGTCCCTAGCTATATGGATGTCAACTCTATCGAAGATTTAACAGATGAAGCTGGTAAAACGATCACTGGCATTGATCCAGGTGCAAATATGACAGCCACAACAGAAAATGCTTATAAAAAATATAGTAACCTTGAAGGCTGGAATGTAGTTACCTCATCTGCTGGAGCAATGACAGCTGCTCTTAAACAGGCCATTGAGAAAAAAGAAGAAATCATAGTGACTGGTTGGTCTCCACACTGGAAATTTAATGCTTTTGATTTAAAATATTTAGACGATCCTAAAGGTATATACGGAGCTGAAGAATATATTGGTACATTTGCACGTAAAGGATTGAAAGAAGATAATCCGGGAGCGTATAGCGTTCTTAAAAACTTCCACTGGACTTCAGAAGATATTGAAAGTGTGATGTTTGATATTATGGAAGGTGCTGATCCTAAAGAGGCGGCAAAAAAATGGATTAAAGACAATGAAGATAAAGTTTCAGAGTGGACAAAAGATGTAAAAAAATAATGCTCAATCCTACAATGGCTTTGATGATTCTGGGTTTACATATTGTGTAGTCACTCAATCTATACGAAATTAATAAAAAGATACATTCACTGAGCAATCAGTAAATGTATCTTTTTATGTTAAATATGACCCTCTTAAGTTTCCAATTGACACATCAATCATTACTCAAATTGATAATCTTCATTATAAGAATGCTCAAATATATTTAATATTTCTAGTAATTGTATAGCCTCTGTTTGGTATTTGCTAGATGAATTTTCAGCAAGCTTTTTTAAAGATGTTTTGTATCTATTATATGTGTTTGGTGCAATTGGGATATAATTTTTATTCCCTTCATCAATTTTATATAGCATTTCAGCATATACTTCTAAAATATATTTCCACGTATCACGAGGATGTATAAATTCCAACTCACCGTTCGCATTTCGGCCTAATGCTAGAGCTGATATATTTTTATAATCAAAGGAAACTTCTACTGGTTCTTTTAAGGGTGTGAGTTGTTTTACGGATAATTGTTCATCTATTTGAAAATCTTCTTTGAAGCTAGTTATATCATCCGCAGCAACCTCCCTATAAAAATGAATAGCGTTGCTGTAAAGCTTGCTATATTCTTCACTATTTTCCCTTTTTATCCTTAATTCTTTTAAAAGCCTATTTTCCAATAATTCATATTTTGCGTTGAAATATAGAACATCTTTATAAAATTCATTTTCTGAAATACTTAAAGCCTTGAATAAATCATCATACTTAGTCACTGCTTTTTCTTGGAGAAATTCTGCATTTTTTTGTTTAGCGAGTTCTTCAATTTCCTTATCTTTAACTTTAATCCCCTTACTTTGAGCAAAAGTCATCATTGCTGTTTGCTCAATAAGCGAATCAAAACTATGCCACTGAGCCTCTTCTTTCGTCCAAAATGCAGATTGAAAATATTGCATTTCATATACCAGTACATTAAAAAAAGTATAGTTCAAAGGTTCAATTTGGACTTTTTCAAGATTAAATTCTTCAAGAATTTCAGAATATTTGCTAGTAACATTTACAGTACTTTCTGTAGGTTTGATGACGCCTAACATAAAAATAATGCAACTAACGGTTACAATTGTCGTAATCAATCCAAATAAATACTTAGGATATAAGGCCAGTGTCTTTTTTGATTTCTGTTTTTTGTAATTTAACATTCTTTCCATTGATTTTTCGGAGGGAAGATTATTCTTTTCAAAAAAATGATCCAAACTATTTTTTATCTGTTCTTTATTCATTGAATATTGCCTCCTCCTCTTTAAGTAACTTTTTTAACTTTTCACGTCCCCGAGAAAGCCTAGTTTTCACCGTATTTTCAGATAAGTCTAGTAAATCCCCTATTTCTTTTACGGAATAATCAAGATAATAATATAGGTAAATCACTTCTCTATATTTTATTGATAAATTAAATACATGTTCGTAAAGCTCTTTGTTACTACTTCTTTCTTCAACTAAGTCTTCGGTTGACTTAGAATGATTAAAAAATGATGTAAAAGTATTTGTTAATTGGTAATTGCGATAGGACCAACTTCGTAATATATCGTAACTGCGATTAATGGTCATACGAATTAAATAAGTTCTGTAATTCGATTCTCCACGGAACTGTTCTTGTCGCTCAAAAGCTTTTATTAAGACATCCTGTACAATATCTTCAGCCAATTGGACATTCTTCACATATGAGTAGGCAATTTTAAATAAATCCTTTATATATTCTCTTGCTACCTCATCAAAATCCATCCAACATTCACCACCTCATTAAATTAGACGGATGTAAAAAGTGCACCGTTTCGATTTTTATAAAAATAATACCCTTCACGATACTTGTAATTAAACAACTGGTCATCCATCCCAACTTTCTGGGATGAGCCAACAAAATAAAGATGCCCTTATGACAATGCATGTATCAGCAAAAGAATACGCTACGACAGCTTTGAAATGGCACATTTAAGTACATGTAACACTTATATATAGAATGAAATCGATATTCGTTACAAGAAATACTAAATACATAACACACTTTTTAGTGCTTAGTTTAAGCATATTGCAAAAGCTTGCACCAAGTGGATTCAATAAGAAAAAAGAACTGCATATGCATCAGAATTCTCAATACATCAATTCAATCATATGGTAATGTATGGTATTATTGGATTTAATTTTAAAAACAAGGGGAGATAATTTTTTATGTTTCGTGAAATTGTACAAAGTTTAATATCACAATTAAATGAATCAAACCAAATACTACAGTATTTAGGTGTATTTTTATTATCTTTCATTCCATTCGTAGAATCTCCCGGTGGGGCAGCAGCAGGTTCTGTGATTGGTCTTTCGTTTATTTTATCTGGATTAATCGCAATAGGTGGAAATTGGATTTCAGTCATGTTAGTCATAGTACCATTTAACACATTATTAACAAATATGCGAAATAGAAAGTCGGAAAGACAAGGATTTATTCAGAGACGGGCAAGTAAAGCAAGGAAATTGTACGAAAAGTATGGTGTACCGGGTCTTGCACTTATCGCTCCATTGGTGGCTTCTGGACATATTGCAGCTTTCACATCATTAGTAGCTGGTGCAGATAAAAAGAGAGTAGTCTTATGGCATACTATTAGCATAATAGTTTGGGGCGTAGCGGGAGCAAGTATAGGCACTTTTATAAACTACGATATAATGCCGTAATAAATCATCTATGTGTTCTCCAATTGAGTCCAACAAAACAATAAATAATAGAGGGATGATATTAAAATGAAGAAATGGATTATTCATGTTGGGTACTTTATAATTCTTAATTTAATATTTTTAATTGTCGACGGTAAACCTCCTATTATAGATCTTGAATTTGGTAACCTTGGAAATAAAGTTTTGCAGACAGAACTTTTTACAAATTGGTTTAATTTTTATGAAACCCAATTTTTTAATATAGTTTTATTTTTCGCTTTGCTGCATTTGATTTTAACCGGCTTATATGCTGTCGTATTTAAAACACGAACAAAGTGATGCGAATTATTAATTGATTTAACCACCCAAGCTTTTCAAGCAAACCCGAACGACTAGAAAACATCATTAAACCGAAGAAGTGCAACTCCTAAAAAAGGACTGTCCACAAAAGGCATTTTTCATTGCCTTTCGGAACAGTCCTTTGATTTTATTTTAATGCTTCCGGATGGAAACCATCTTTTTGGAAGTAATTTTGATGTGACCAAATATTTAATTTCGCTTTTTCTGCATCTTGCTGGATGTCTCTAAATTCATCCTCAAACGTATTGTTTGGTTTATGGATAAAGCGCACTGCTGCAAGTCCTTCTTCTAGTAATGATTCCTGCAACATCACATCATCAATAAAAACATAGGCTAATAAGCGATCATAGTTATCTGTTTCTGGTCCAACATCGTAAACCGCTTCAACCTTTTTGGCGTTCTCTAAAAGTTTAATGGTATAGTCCTTTGCTTCTTCAGCATAAGGTTGAGCTTCACCTTTGTTATAATTCATCTCCGGTGTATCTACCATCAATAGGCGAATTTTTTGTTTCTTGCCATTTATCGCCACCTGAATTGTATCACCATCATATGCTTTAATAAAATCCACATTAAAGCGTTTATTTCCTGTTTTCCCCTCTACTTGTTCAATAGAAATAGTACCTTGCTGGTTAGTCGATGTTGTATCCTTTTCTTGGGCTGGTGATCTGCCAAAAATCATATACAATACAACAGCAAGAATGATTGTACCACTCGTAATTAACGTTTTTACATCTTGCATTTTCATGTAATAGGTCCCTCACAACAATTCATCTTTATGACACTTTAAGGAAGCTTCTAAAAAAATCCTCCAACTCAATAAAAGTCCTTAAAAGTTTCACGATGTGTCTATTGTAAAATATCGGGCTACTACATTCAAGTTATGTAGTTGCTATGGGCGCCCGATGAGTCGCTTAGAGCAACGTAGTGGCAGCACAATAAAAGTAGCTCGTTCCCAAATGCCGATTGCTGATAAAATCAGAGAATCGCTGTTAATTTCACGAATATCGCTGATAAAATCCAAGAATCGCTGTTAACTTCATGAATATCGCTGATAAAATTTCAAGAACTAGCGATTCCATCATGCATTGCGAAAAGCCATATTTTATTTCAACATAAACAAAGCCTTCTCAAATGATCGAGAAGGCTCTAATTAATACGTGTTAAATTTCATTATGTGATTTTTGTTTTGGTCCTAGCTCTTCTGGCTCAATATCGGCAAATGTTCCGCCTTCTTCTTCCAAATCACGCATACGATGTGCAATTCGTGACGCGGCAGAAGCTGCGATACTGCCAACTAAATCATCTAAAAACGTATTGACGTGATGGCCAGGTTCTGTATCCAACTTCTTAATAATACCGATTTTTTGTTTATCTAAGTGTCCGAAAGTTGTTACCGCTATACTACCATATGTAAAAACTGATCCAAGTGCGATTGTTTCATCCACACCAAATAGACCCTCATCGGATTCTATTATTTGCTGTAATGGTGCTGATAATAACTTTTTCTCTGCAAGTTCATCTAATTCAATCCCTACTAATAAAGCATGTTGAACTTCACGCTTACGTAACACGCGCTCGACAGAGTGAACACAGTGGTCTAATGTTAAACCTTCATTATAGGATTTTTGCATTTCATAAACGATTTTAGCAATATCCTCTAGCGATACACCGCGACGAATAAGTGCAGCTTGGGCTGCCTTCGCTACTTCATCAGAGTGTACGCGAGTACTTTTATCATGCATAACTATCCCTCACTTCGATTTGATTGCTAAATAGTACTAGCCCAACCTATTATACCTTTACTTAAGCTATATGGTACAATTTTGTTACAAACATGAGAAGGAGTGTCATCATTGGATCGGGGAACTGTACAAGATTTAAAGTTCTATAGTGAAGCATTACAGGAGGAATTACAGCTCTATATTTATGTTCCTGCAAATTATTCTCCACTATATAAATATAATATTTTAATTGCATCAGACGGTAAAGATTATTTCCAACTTGGAGGTATTACAAAACTGGCTGATGAACTTATCGATGACTATGAAATCGAAAATTTGATCATTGCATTTGTCCCTTATAAGGACATTAAGGATCGCCGTCATAAATATATTCCAAGTGGAGAGCAACATGAAGCATATCTTCGTTTTTTAGCACATGAGCTTGTGCCATATTTAGACGCTGAATACGCAACTTATCAAATGGGAATGAGTCGTGGAGTCATCGGCGACTCAATGGCTGCAACCGCTTCCTTAATGGCTGCATTAAAATATCCAAGTATTTTTGGCAAGGTTATTTTACAATCGCCGTATGTGGACGAAGATGTTCTGCAAGCTGTAGAAAAATTTAAAGATCCAGGCGCAATTTCCATTTACCATATAGTCGGTAAAGAGGAAGATAAAGTTGTCACGATGGATAAAACCATTAAAGACTTTTTAACGCCAAATCGTCAGCTGCATGATCTTATGTTAAACAAAGGGTTTTCTACATTTTATGAAGAATTTAATGGCAATCATACATGGAAATATTGGAAGCCTGATTTACGTCGTGCATTAATTGAAAATTTTAATTAATATAGACGATTCAAATTACGAAATCGGAAATTTCTGTTATACTTAAATAAAAAATTGTTTATTTTCGGGAGGTAATGGCCTATGAAATACGGTATTGTGGCATTTCCATCAAAAAAATTGCAAGATTTAGCGAATACTTATCGCAAACGTTACGATCCTCATTATGCGAAAATTACTCCGCATATCACATTGAAGGATAGCTTCGATGCAACGGAAGAAGATATTCAATCAGTCGTAAAGCAATTAGATGGTCTCGCTGCCAAATTTGCACCTTTAAACATTCATGCATCACGCATAAGTTCATTTTTCCCAACAACCAATGCGATTTATTTCCGTATTGAACCAACTGAACAATTAACAGCATTATATCAAGCTCTTGAAGAAGTACCTTTTGGTGAATCTAAACACGTATTTGTACCACATATTACTATTGCTCAAAAAATGACAGATTCCGAGCACGATGATATCTTTGGACAATTACGTATGACAGGTGTTGACGAAAAAGATTCAATTGATCGCATTCATCTTTTATACCAATTGGAAGACGGCTCATGGACAACATATGAAACTTTCCGATTGACTGGAGCTGAGTGATCTGTATAACGTTAAGATTGTTGAAACAACAAAAGAACATGATGATGCTTTTGCAGTCCGCAAGCAGGTTTTTGTTGAAGAGCAAGGTGTACCGCTTCATCTAGAATGTGATGCTGAGGATGCATCGGCAACGCATTTTATTATGTACGAAGACACTGACCCTGTAGGTGCTGCGCGCTTACGCAGCATTGAGGACAATGCTGCAAAAATTGAACGTGTTTGTATTTTACAAGATCAACGCGGCAAAAAACTAGGTGCTTTAATGATGAAGGAAATGGAGAAGCACGCCATTTCGAATAATATGAAAAAGTTAAAACTCCATGCACAAAGCTATGCTATTCCGTTTTATGAAAAGCTTGGCTATACGGTTACATCTCCTGAATTTATGGATGCTGGTATCCCACATCGTGCAATGGAAAAAATGATCTAACTCCTTTCAGCAAATATAGCAACGTCAAGGAAGAAGTTAAAGCTTCCGACGGGTCAAATAGGTGTTACGAAAATGCAATTGCATATCGTAACACCCTTTTTTTGCTCTACAATGCTTTAAAGGCTGATTTATGAATAAAAATTCATTTAAACCAACCTTTTAGATATATTGCTTTGCTAGTAGATCTACCATGTTATTTCATCATTTTAGTAATTTTATCGAAATCTAGTGAATTGCCATCTTGAATAATAGATTGTACTAACTTATCTTCAAGCTCTTGCGTAATTTGTCTATTGGACATCTTGCTTACGCGTCGTACGATTTTTCTTACTTGTTTTTCATTTGTAAAATCAGCATGTTGAATTGCATTTGCTAATGCGAAGATTTCATCCATCGATACTCCAGTTTTTTGTTCAATTGAATTAAAAAATCCGCGATTCATGTTCCCCCTCCTATCAGTTAAAATTCAAATTCCCTCAATTTCAGTTGCATGTACTAAATATGACAACTAGTGAAGGCTTTAAACTTAATTCAGAAAATGAAACTCTGAAGACAAGCTAAAGCCTCTATCTACTGTCACATTAATCAAATTATATGCAAGCCGCGCCGACAATGATCAGAAGAATGAATAAGACAACAATTAAAATGAACGTTGAACTATGACCATGTCCGTGGCCATAATAACCCCCACAATAACCGCCGTAATAACCTCCATAATCTCCTCCGTAACAACCATCAGCATGCCCTCCATACGGATGCGCACCCCAGCCTTGATATTCCATAAAAATACCCCTCCCTTCTACAACCTATAATATGTGTTGGTTGTAAAAATGGGTGGGGTATTCGTCTAGTCAACATTTCCTTTTGGTTTAAACAGTAATGCTCCGATAAAGCCAAAAACAATGGCCGCACTGATTCCTGAGCTTGTCACTTCGAACATCCCAGTTAACACACCGACAAGCCCATGTCTTTCAGCCTCCACAATTGCACCATGCGTTAAGGAATTTCCGAAAGATGTAATCGGGACAGTTGCACCGGCACCAGCAAAATTAATAAGTGGTTCGTACAAACCCATTCCTGAAAGAATCGCACCCGCTACGACTAGAGTACTCAAAGTATGTCCAGGTGTTAATTTACCAACATCCATCATTAATTGACCTATGGCGCAAATAATGCCGCCTACAAAAAATGCAAACACAAATGTCATAACCATAGTTTTTGCCTCATTTCATTGTAATTTCAATCGCATGTGCCGTACATGGAATGGTCTCGCCCTGTTGAAATGTAAGCGGAGACAGTAATGCTCCTGTCGCTACAAGAAGCACTCGTTTATAGGTACCAGCTCGCATCTGTTGAATCACGTAACTAAAGAAGACAGCTGCCGAACAACCTGCACCACTTGCACCGGATTGAAACGTTTCATCCTGTCCATAAAACTCGGCACCTGCATCACGTAAAGGTTGTAATTCCTCACTCTTTATGCCACTTTCAACAAACATGCCTTTTAGAAGTTTCAAGCCAAGCTGACCTAAATCACCTGTTAAAATTAAATCATAGTGGTAAATTTTTTGATTTCGTTGTTCTAGATGCGATTGTATTGTTTGAAAAGCAGCTGGTGCCATCGCTGCACCCATGTGAAACGGATCATCCATACCGTAGTCAACCGATTTCCCAACAGTTGCTGCTTCAATTGAAGGGTATTCCTCATGATGCTTACCTATAAGAGCATAACCGGCAGCCGTTACCGTCCATTGAGCGGTTTGGGGCTTTTGTGAGCCATAATTGATTGGATAGCGGAATTGGCGCTCAACCGCATTGTGTTGACTAGATGCGCCAGCTAGCGATAAATTGGAGGCACCTGCTTCTGTTAAGAGGCTCGCAACGATTACTGAAGATATAGAAGTGGCGCATGCAGAGAATAATCCGATAAAAGGAATGTCTAAGTCTCTGGCCGCAAAGTTGGTTGGTGTCATTTGATTTACTAAATCACCACCCATAAAATAATCAATGTCCGTATTTTTCACGCCCGCTTTTTTCATAGCAAATTCACAAGCCTCTTCAACCATTTTTCGATGGCCTTGTTCATTTGTATTCATTTGCCAACGTTCATCATCATACGTCGCATCAAAATGTTGACTAAATATACTTCGTTTCTCTAATGGACCTGCTACTACGCCCGCTGCTATTAAGGATGGCTTCGATTGAAAGACAATTACCATGAAACCACTCCTATCGACACTAGAATGAATTTAATAAGTGCAATAAAAAAGGCGGATACAACACCAAATAATACAACTGATCCAGCTAATTTAAATAAATTCCCACCAACACCAAGCACTAACCCTTCAGATCTATGTTCAATGGCAGCAGAAATAACAGCATTACCAAATCCCGTCACAGGTACAGCTGATCCAGCTCCAGCAATTTGACCAATTTTCTTATATAAGCCAAATCCGGTTAAAATCATGGCGAAAAATATCATGGTTGAAACTGTTGGATTTCCTGCTGTCGCTTCGGTAAAATCAAAGAAGATGATATAAAAAAGAGAGACAGCCTGTCCGATTGTACAAATAAGGCCACCTACTAGAAATGCCTTTGCAACATTCTTAAAATAGGGCGGTTTTGGCGTGACATTTTGTTCCAATTGTTGGTATTGTTCTTTTTCCACTATGTTTCCTCCTTTGCAAGTTTTTTCAATTTCTTAATTTTATCTTTCAGTTTATTATCTTCAACCTGTTCCCTTTTTATTTTATTGGCTTCATAAAAAATTTTATAATCGGCTGAGACAAAAACTTCTTTGTTTGGATATTTTTCATCAAATTTCTTTTGCAACTTTTTCTCTAATTTAGTCTTTTTCCACTTATGCCATGGTTTAATTTGCGTTGCTACAAGCATACTATTGTCGTATTGGATAACCGTTGTTTTGTCTACATAGTCCTCTTCTTTTAAAATGGTTTCAACTTCCTTTTCATTTTCCGGTGAACCGTAGACAATAAATTTTTCTTTTTCACCGCAACCACTTAAAAGCGTTAAACTGACTAATAGAGGTAACATTATTCCTAAGAGCTTCACGTTTTACCCTCCTTTTCTTTAAAGTTTCTCCAACCATAAAAAAACTATTCATTTGACTATATATACGAAAGCCCGAGTCCATTTTTCATAAGCACATATTGTAGAAGTAGTAACAAGGAAAGGAGGTGACAATATGGGTTGTGGCAAGCCAACAAATCCTATTGGACCAATCCATTCAGCAGGCTGCGTTTGTGACGTAGTACGCGCTATCTTAGACATTCAAAATCAAGCGGTGAGAGAAGAATGTCAACCATGTACAGCTAACTGTTTCTTAGAACCACTCGGAGGCATAGTAAGTCCTGCACGCTCTCATGCAGATACACGTGTATTCATGTTAATTACAAAAGATGGCACTCCTTTTAAAGCATTTTTCAGTTCTCCAACAGCAGATCCATGTATATGTACATCAGTATTTTTCCGTGTAGAAGATATGTTTGATGAGTGCTGCGCTACTTTGCGTGTTTTAGAGCCTTTATGTTCATTTGACTCCAGCGAAAGTACAGTAGATCTATTAAGTCGAGATGGCTGCTGTGTCAACATGAAAAAAATATGTAAAGTAGATGATTGGAATTCAACTGAGAGCTGTATCACTGTAGATTTATCATGCTTCTGCGCTGTACAATGTATTGCTGATGTTGACTTAGGGATTTGTGAATAATCTTTTCTCCTTTGACACACTACACATAAAAAAAGTGTACAGCATCCTCTGCTGTACACTTTTTTCATAAGGTAGGTAATTGTTTACCTCGCCATAATACTTGTTCTATGTCATCAAAATATATGATCTCTTGTGTCTTTAATTCGAAAGAAGTAAGCATCAATGAATCGGTCTGTACATCAGATGCACTACCGCTTAATTTTCTACCATCCTTTAAACATATGACTAACGGTTGATAGGCTTTTTGGCGAAACGGCTTTTCTAAAAATTGAAGCTGCTTCAGTAAATACGGATCTATTTGCACTTTTTCAACCACTTCTTCTTTTTCTTCAAACGTTTGTTCATTGTAATAGCCGTTCCTACTATACACTGACGTACTTTCATCCAAATCAAGTTCATGTAGCACCTTAGAAATATTTAGAAAATATGATGGTGACTTTATAAACAAGCGTGGCTCTCGACCCACATTACTCACTTCCCTTTTTTTCATACAATATGCAAAAGGAAGAAATTTGGTTCTCAGCCTATATTGCTTAAGAATGCTGTCGCTAATCCTAAATAAATTAAAATACTTGTAATATCATTTAATGTTGTAATAAATGGACCTGATGCAACAGCCGGATCAATTTTCATGCGATGCATTAACAATGGAATAAAGGAACCCGCCACCGTTGCTACTAAAATAGAACCACAAAGGGCCGCGCCTACTAGCATTCCAAGAATCAGTTCTTGCTTCCAAATATAGACAATACCAATTACAATCAGTCCACAAACGATTCCAGACATTAAGCCTGTACCTGCTTCACGTAGTAGTAATTTTAGCTTACTGTGTTCTTCAACATCTCCTGTTGTAATTCCTCGAATCGCTACCGCTAATGCCTGTGTTCCACTATTTCCAGAAGTACCTGAAATAAGAGGGATAAACACAGCGAGTAACGCCACTTGTTCTAACGTTGCCTCAAACTGTCCCATCAAATTGGCTGTCAACATCCCTAAAAATAATAATATGACAAGCCATGGTAAACGTTTTTTAGCCGCTTGGAACGAGGTTGTATCAAATTTATCCATATCGGAAATACCCGCTAATTTAGAGTAATCCTCCGATGCTTCCTCATCAATAACGTCGATAATATCGTCGACTGTAATAATCCCTAGTAACTCTCCCTTATCGTCAATAACTGGTGTCGCTAAGAAGTTGTAGTCCTTCATAATTTGAGCAACCTCTTCTTGGTCATCTCCTGCGTGCACCATGACAACACGTTCATTCATAATCGAACGTATAAGGGTATCTTCATCAGCAATAATTAAATCGCGGAGCGTAATAACACCTGTTAATCGATGTGCTTCATCAATGACAAATATATAATAAATGGTTTCGGCATCTGGCGCTTCTTTCCGTAAAATCGCCATTGCTGAACGAACAGTGGAGTTTTCTGGTATCGCTACATATTCAGTTGTCATGATAGAACCAGCTGTACCTTCGTCATAGCTTAATAATTCATTAATCTCTTCAGCTGTTTCCTCATCCATCATGCCTAAATAGCTTTCGCGTTGTTTCATATCTAACTCATTTAAAACGTCTGCTGCATCATCTGCATACATATGAGAAAGCATTTCTGCACCATATGACGGATCCATCTCAGCTAGATACGCTGTGTATTCATCATCATCTATTTCGATTGCCTCAAAAATATCAGCCATTTCGGTCGGAGACAAGAACGAATAGATGATCTTCCTTATATCTGGCTCCACCTTCTCATAAAACGTTGCCTGATCATATGGATGAAGCTCTAAAAACTCATCACGGAATGCGTCAATATCATGTGCTTCGAGCATTTCTCGCAAACGTGCATCGTCAAATTGCACATCATCCTTTTCATTTCTTTCCTCTATCATGCTTGTCCCCTCCTTCCGAGCATTAAATCTTTGATACGGGCAAAGCCGTAAATCTACCTTATATATAATAGAGTGTATTATACCTTTTCTGCAAACCCTTTTTTTACTACATAGCAACCTACATCATGACCACTAGCTAATTGGATAAATCTGCGGGTAAACTTATTTTCCCCCGTTACCCTAACGTGTGGTTGATTTCCGTTCCGACTGGGCGCTTTCCTGGGGGCGTCGGGGCAACAGGATGTTGGTCACGAAGGCGTTATCACAGGACGTGATGCTCTTAGCCTTCGTTCCCCTTTTCGCTTCGCTGCAGGGTCTCGGGCCAACAGATGTTTTTTGCGCGAAAGCGTAGTGCTAACGTAGCGGTAGCAGCACCGAGGTTGGTCACGAAGGCGTTATCACAGGATGTGATGGTTTTAGCCTTTGTTCCCCTATCGCTGATCCCCAAGGAGTCGCCCAGTCTCCACTCCAATCAACTTGTATACATGACATCCGCCGGAGGCTTTTACTTCTTTCAGCGGATATTTACACACCTTCTGAAAAGTGACTTAAAATCGCATTTAGCTCACCACCTATAGAGGTGAGAGACTTTTGTTGCTGACGCTTCGCTTTCGCGCAGATAAAACATTTGTAGCTGACGCTTCGCTTTCGCTACATAAGACAATTGCTGAAAGAAGAAAAAAATGTCATTCCTAACTTGCGGTATTGAGCAAAATAACCCTCTTCTTTACTATATCCTACTATCGCTTTCTTTTCTGTTAACGTGCTGTTAAGAAGAACTTATTACTTAAAATAAAATGATAAAGAGATGCCCGTTTGTGCGAACATCTCCTTAAATTTATAACATGGTTCAGTATAGTTTTCACTCTTAGTGAACTAATGACTGTTTAGATAGTCTCGAACTTCATACTAAGGAGCTATTTAATAATCGTTGCATATCTTCATTTAAGCTATTTGTGAATTGTAAACTCTCACCTGTTAAAGGATGGTTCATTTTTAAGGACACACAGTGTAAGGCTTGCCTATTGATATGCTCGCGACTTCCGCCATAAAGTTCATCCCCAACAAGTGGATGTCCTACATAGGCCATATGCACACGAATTTGATGTGTTCGCCCCGTGTGCAACTTTAGTTGAATATGTGTCATCGGTTCATTCTGGAAATAAAAGTGCCTTAAAATCGTTACATCTGTATGCGCAAATTGACCGTCCTCGCGCACTTCACGCTCAATGATACTCGTCTCCTTGCGTCCTATCGGAGCAATGATTGAATGGATATCCTGTGCTACATGACCATGAACAATGGCTTCATATTGTCGGGAAATCTCTCCGCTACGCTGTGCAAGTCCCGTTAAATGATGAATATGAGCATGTTTGGCAATGCATAACAATCCAGAAGTATCACGATCAAGTCTCGTAACAATATGAGCCGTTGATGCTAGACCTTGCTGCTGAAAATGACCACACACTAGATTAGCTATACTATGTGTTGGATGCTCCCGCGAAGGAATCGTACTTTGATGTGCTGGCTTATTAAGCACTAAAATAGCTTCATCTTCATAAATAATAGAAAGTTCACCATGTTCAACAGCAAGCCCTTCACTTTTTTCTTCAGGAGGGAATTTCACTTCAACTCGATCCCCAACGCGAAGAGGATGTCGAACATTGCGTTCAACATCATTCACAGTTAGTAAGCCTCCATCAAATTTAATGGCCGTTAAAGCACGCTTGGATATGCGCCATTCCGTGAGGGCCTCCCTTAGTAGTTGGCCTTCCTTCTCCGCAATAAAATGTAATGTAAATCTTGTATCCATTTTACTCATTTGCGACGAATGACTCATGTACTCGTTCCCAGAATGGAAATGGGCGGAAACGGGCAAAACGTACTCTTTCCGTTGCAACATTAAATGAAATCGACTTTACATCGCCTTCAGTAACTTGTAAATGATCCACTGTCATATTAAAGTTTTGCTCATTTACTGGACGTAAAACACAGTGATGGTGTGCTGGTAAAATGAGTGGTGAACCAACTGTACGGAATACACGGTTATTAATAGATGCTATCTCAGTAATTTGGAGTGCCGCTAAAGTTGGATGAATGATTGCTCCACCGAGGGCTTTATTATAAGCTGTACTACCAGAAGGAGTTGACACACAAAGACCGTCTCCACGGAAACGTTCAAATTGATTACCATTTAACACTACGTCCATAACAAGCGTGACATCAGGCGATTTCACAGTTGCTTCATTTAACGCTAAATACGTATTGGATTCTGCATTATGATGCTCCACCTTTACCTCAAGTAGTGGATATTCCACAACATTAAAGTCCTTTTTGGCAATGGACAATACTAGCTTTTCTAATTCAGATGGTTTCCAATCCGCATAAAATCCTAAATGTCCCGTATGGATACCTACGAAGGCCACCTGATCTAGTAAATGGGAATATCGATGAAAGGCATGTAGTAAAGTGCCATCTCCTCCAATAGAAATGACGATTTCAGGAGCCTCTTCATCATAAGTTAACCCAAAATCCTGCAAATACGTTCTGGCTAGCTCCATTAATTCATTCGACTGTGCATCTCTACGTGATTGAATGGAAAATTTCATTTTGTGTCACGCTCCTTCTCCGAAAGTAAATTAGGATTCGATGCTTCTTTGTATTCACTAAAGTAGGCCTGCGCTTCTTGTATCTCACTACGAATAGACGACATTTCCTCATCCAATCGGAAAGCAGCCTCTGCTGCACTTTGCAGGCGATTTTTAATCTCCTCGGGGAACATGCCTTTATATTTATAATTTAAAGAATGCTCAATAGATGCCCAGAAATTCATAGATAGGGTTCTTATTTGAATTTCAGCTAATACCACTTTTTTCCCTTGTATCGTTTCTACTGGATATTCGACAATCATATGATATGAGCGGTATCCACTTGGCTTATTATGGGTAATATAGTCACGCTCTTCTACTACACGCATATCTTTACGTTGACGTATGAGCTCCGTAACTGTTGAAATATCATCGACGAATTGACACATAATACGTAAGCCTGCGATGTCCCCTAGCTCATCACCTAACTGTTTAGAAGGCTCAAATGAAAGTCCTTTTTCTAATGTTTTATCGTATATACTTGCTAAGGGCTTTACACGTCCCGTCACAAATTCAATTGGTGAATTTGCATTAACAATACCAAACTGTGAACGCATACCCTTTAATTTTACTTTTAACTCATCTACTGCTTGTTTATAAGGACTTAAAAATATTTCCCATTGTCCCATCGCAAAAACCTCCCGACATTCGGTATCGAACAAAACCAACACCGTCTGTTCGTTTTGTCTTTTTATTCAGCAAGAATTGCCTTGAAGTGTTGTTCCACTGTTTGGACAAATTCCGCACCATAATTGTAATTTCCTTCAATATTATACACGAGCATTTCTAGTTCATCGTAAAAATTCGTAAGCTCGATAACATCTTCACCTAATTGTAGCTTTGGATTTTGCTTTTTTTGTAAAATATGTACAAGTTGATCCCAACTACTTGGTGGAAAACGCAAATAATGATAATTTTCTCCAGCATCAAGCAAATAAATAAACGCAAAGTCATCAGAATCTGCTATTAATTGTGCTGCCGGTTTTAACTGTAAATTTACTTCAATGTCGTTTAAACTAAAATGAAGTTGCTCGTTTTCAAAATTCAATGTTTCTATTGTATAAATTTTACGCACATGCGGTTCCCCTTTTCGTCTTACTCTTCTTCTTATTTTAGCATAGAGGGTAATTAGTTGCAGTGTGTAAATGTTAAATCAATTAAATAACGAATGAAAATTTTTTTCATAGCGTGTGGTTGATTTCCGTTCCGACTGGGCGCTTTCCTGGGGGCGTCCGATGAGCCGCTTCACTCGCGTTGCTCGCTCCAGGGTCTCATCTGTGACGCTAATCCCCAAGGAGTCGCCCAGTCTCCACTACAATCAACTAATTTTGAGCTAGTTTTAAAAGTGTGTTGATGATTTTGAAAATAGGTAGGTGGACTTTTCAATAAGATGTAACACAACATTAGTATCATTTGCGTTATCATTACCGTTTTTTCCACGTGCTTCACCCATAGAGTAAGCACCGTCTCTGCCTTTACGAAAAGTAAATAACCAATTTAATCCTTTCTTTTAAACAACAAAAAATTAAAATAAGCAGGTGAGAATAATGGCACAACATCTTGAAATAGAATTTAAAAATCTTTTAACAAAACAACAATACGAACACTTATTGCAACAATTCAATATTCCCGAAAAGGATATTCACCGTCAAACAAATCACTATTTCGACACACCCTCTCAAGCTATTCGGAAACAACAAAGTGGGCTTCGTATTAGACAAATCGACAAATATTTTGAATGTACTTTAAAAGAAAAAAATGCAGAGCATGCTCATATAGAGACAACTGATGAAATAACTGCTGAGCAAGCTAAGAAAATGCTTGATGGAGAAGGTTTCTATGCACAAGAAGTAGCAAAAAGACTAGCTCTATTCAACATTCCTTTAGAAGAATTAGCCGTATTTGGTTCACTAACAACGGATCGTGTCGAAATTCCTTATAAGGATGGTCTTCTAGTATTTGATCATTCTTTCTATTTGCAGTGCGACGATTATGAGGTAGAATATGAATCAAAAGATGCAATAAAAGGAAATTCAATCTTCGACGAATTTCTACAGCAATATGGTATCGAAAAACGAGCTACCGATAAAAAAATTGCACGTTTTATGAAGGCATTACAAATGAATCAAAAACAGGAGCTTAACTAGAATAACAAGAAAGGGTGACAACTCCTTGGATATCCAATCACTCAGAACTTTACTTGACATTCAAGCATTACAAACACTAGGATCTTCAGAAAATTCATCGTCAAACAATCTTACAAACAGTAATTCTATGTTTTCTGATATGATTAGCGAATTGCTAGGCGACTCAACTACTACTAACAGTGCAAAATTATCTAGTATGCTCGGAGGTGTATCTTACGCTTCGTCATTGATGAACCAGTTTGGGTTATCTGACAATATGCAAAATAATGCGCTTCAATCATTACTTTATAAGGGTTCTAATAACGTCTTTATACCTTCAGATGTACAGACGGCATTAGCAAGCACACAATCAAGTACAAAACTCGACTCCTATGTTTCGGATAAAGTAATTGGTTCAACAGCGTATGCCAATGCGTTAGCAGGTGCGAACCAATACGCTTCGATTATTCAAAAGGCAGCAAATACATATAATGTACCTGAGAAACTCATCGCTGCAGTGATTAAGCAAGAGTCTAATTTTAATTCAAACGTGGTTAGTCATGCTGGAGCACAAGGATTAATGCAATTAATGCCCAAAACAGCCCAATATTTAGGGGTTACAAATGCCTTTGATCCTGAGCAAAATATTATGGCAGGGGCAAAATACTTGCGCCAACTGCTTGATAAATTTGATAATGATCCTAAATTAGCGTTAGCTGCTTATAACGCTGGAGCTTCACGTGTTACAAAATATGGTGGCATTCCTCCTTTCAAAGAAACACAGAATTATGTCAAAAAAGTGATGAATTACTACACCGTTTAAATCGCAGAAACATTGTTAATACAGTCTTTTTCGGCAAATTTCACCCATGTGGTGAAATTTGTGCTTTTCTAGCGAAAACATTTTGGAAGAGCGCTTTGTTTGTGTTAACGAAAAGACGTTGATAGAATGAAGGTAGTCACAAGAAATTCACATTTGTAAAGATGACCAAGTATAAAAAATATACTTTACGATATAAAGAATTAAAGGGGCATTTAACTTATGAGCCGAAAATACACTGTTCCTTATGAGGAGCTGGGAGCTGAAAAGCTTTCAGAGCTAATCCATGCGTTTTATAAAAGAGTTGCTAAGCATCCTGATCTTATGCCAATCTTTCCAAAAGATTTGACAGAGACAGCCCGCAAGCAAATTCAATTTCAAACACAGTATTTAGGTGGACCAAATCTTTTTACTGAGGAGCATGGACATCCAATGATGCGTGCACGCCATATGAATTTTCCGATTACACCTGATCGTGCTCAAGCTTGGCTTGAATGCATGTCCGAAGCGATGGATGAAGTTGGGTTGGAAGGAAAGTTCCGCGAAACTTATTACCAACGTTTAGTATTAACAGCTCATCACATGATTAATACACCTAATGACGATGAGGGGGAATTGTTACGTGAATAATATTCAAATGCTGCAAGAGCCAACTCCTGTGATTTCTACTGCCAATAAGCCTATTGAATTATATATTTTCGTAGATCCACTTTGTCCAGAAGCGTATAATATGCAAGCCATTCTTCGTAAGTTACATCTTGAGTACAACCATTACTTTACATGGCGCTTTGTACTAAGCACAGAGCTTGCCTCTTTGAATTGTTTAAGTAAACGTGTAAAGGGTTGCTTATCAGGTATTGAGCTCGACATTAATCACCCTGTTCTACCATCTATCGCTATTAAAGCGGCAGAGTTACAGGGCAAACGTGTAGGAGCACGCTATTTGTCGAAACTACAAGAATATGTATTATTAAATCAACAAGATGTCAATTCTTATGCTACGCTGTTGAAAATTGCAGAAGATGTTCAATTAGACATGAATGAATTTTCTGCAGACTTTGGTTCAAAGGAAGCAGCGCGTGCCTTCCAATGCGATTTATATATTAAACGTGAAATGGAAGTGGATGAAGTACCGAGCATTGTATTTTTCAATGAATGTATTGAAGATGAGGGTCTAAAAGTTAGTGGTAGCTATTCCTATGAAGTTTATGAACATATTTTACAAGAAATGATGGATGAACAACTTGTGCGTCAACCATTACCAACAGTAGAAGAGTTATTTGATAAATTTCATACCCTTTCAACAAATGAAATAGCTTTCATTTACTCGTTAACAGAACAAACAGCTGAACGCGAATTAAAAAAGCGTATGCTACAACAAAAAATTGAACGAATTCAGACAGATCACGCTACACTGTGGCGTATTAAATAATGCAATTATACTATTATTCTATACAATAGGGACTTGTCCAAGATGCCCCTGAAACAAAAGCAAGTGAAGATAAACTTCACTTGCTTTTGTTACGTTCTCTCGGATTATACAAACTAACTGTAAATAAATGCACAACCTCATCTATCATTTCATCAATATCCGGATTAATATACTCATTTATATATGGTAATGTCAATTGGAAAACTAAAATTGACGACAGCAAAGAATAGAAAAAAATTCGCAGTATATTTAAAGTTCCCGTTTGGAATTTTCCCTTGCTTATGTAACTTAATTAAATAATTTTCTAAATGGTGAAATAACCTATCGGCGGTTCTCGAAACTTTATCAGCGATTTCTATATTGTTATCAGCGATTTTCTTGATGTTATCAGCGATCAGCGTGCTGCTTCCGCGCAATAACATCTGTTGCCCCAGGAAGCTTTGCTCTGTGCGAAAGCGTAGCGAAAGCGTAGCGAAAGCGTAGCGAAAGCGTAGCGAAAGCGTAGCGAAAGCGTAGCGAAAGCGTAGCGGCAGCTACAAATCGCCCATCGGAACGGAAATCAACCCCTTGCTTTGCCGAAAACCATACTTTATGTAATATGACATCTTCCTTTGATAACAAAACAAAAAATAAAAGAAGCGCCACTATCCTCGACAGATAGTGACGCCTCTCTTTCACAAAGGGGATGGGAGAAATGTTCACGTTCAAACAAAGGGGTGTATGTTTGTTTTTGTGATTTATTTCACATGAATCACTTTATCACGGAATAATAAATATAGCAATATATCCGATGCTAGATTCACAAATTTGTCAAATAGAAAGCGATTACAAACAGTATTTTTTCAAGATACGCACTTTTAAACATTTAGAAATCAAAGAAAATCATTATGCTTTCATTTTTTATCAGTCAATGAATCATAGAAAAAAGGCTGTAGTGAAATTCCTACAGCCTTCTAAATTAATTATTCAACAATAATTTTTCTAACTCATTTAAACGTTCTTCAAATACTTTACATGCATCATCAATCGGCTTTGCAACGTTCATATCAACGCCTGCTGATTTTAATACCTCAATTGGGAAATCGGAGCAACCAGCTTTTAAGAAGTTATTAATATAACGTTCTACAGCTGGAGCACCCTCTTCTAAAATCTGTTTACTTAATGCTGTTGCAGCTGATTTACCTGTAGCATATTGATACACATAGTAATTATAGTAGAAGTGAGGGATACGAGCCCATTCTAAGCCGATTTCCTCATCTACCACAATATCCTCACCGAAATACTTTTTATTTAAATCATAGTAAACCTCTGTTAAACGCTCCGCTGTTAAAGATTCACCATTCTTATCCATTTGGTGGATTAGGTGTTCAAATTCAGCAAACATTGTTTGTCTGAAAACAGTACTTCTGAAGCCATCTAACCAATGATTTAATAAATAAATTTTCTGTTGTGGATCTTCAATTGTTTTCAATAAATAATCATTTAACAATTCTTCATTACATGTCGAAGCTACTTCAGCAACAAAAATAGAATAGTCGCCATAAACGAACGGCTGATTTTTACGTGAATAATAACTGTGTACACTATGGCCGAACTCATGAGCAAGTGTAAACAGATTATTAACATTGTCTTGCCAGTTCATTAAAATGTATGGATTTGTTCCGTATGCACCTGAAGAGTACGCACCGCTGCGTTTCCCTTTGTTTTCTAAGACATCCACCCAACGATTATCAAGACCACTTTGAACAATGCCTTGGTATTCCTCACCTAGTGGCGCTAAAGCCTTGACTAAAATATCCTTCGCTTCATCGTAAGTGATTTTCATATCAACTTCCTTCACAAGTGGGGCAAATAAATCCCACATATGCAGTTCATCCACACCTAAAAGCTTCTTACGCAATGAAATATAGCGCTGCATAGCTGGTAAATGCTTATGGATTGTTTCTACTAATTGATCATAAACACTTTCAGGGATGAAGTTGTTAGACATTGCTGCGTGGCGAGCAGAATCATAATTACGGATACGTGCGCTGACATTATGCTTTTTAACATTGCCAGTTAGTGTAGCCGAAAACGTATTTTTAAAGTTTCCGTAAGTTTCGTATACTGCTTTAAACGCATTTTCACGAACAGTACGATCTTTACTTTCTAAAAACTTAATATAGTTGCCATGTGTTAGCTGTACTTCTTCGCCGTCTTCATTCTTCACTTTAGGGAAGACCATGTCGGCGTTGTTTAACATACTAAATGTATTGGAAGCAGTACCTGTTACCTCAGACATTTGTGCAAGTAATGCTTCCTGTTCTGCTGGTAATACATGCGGACGTGCCATCGTTATTTCTTTTAAAGATTGCGAATACAATTGTAAGTCTTGATTTTCTGCTAAGTAACGTTCTATCGTTTCTTCACTCAATGATAAAATCTCAGGTGTTATAAACGATAGGGCAGCTGAGATACTAGTAGCTAATGTTTGAATACGACTATTCATATCTTGGTAAAAGCTATTTGTCGTATCTTGGTCATTACGCATATGAGCATACGTGTAAAGCTTCATTGTACGTTCATAAATATCATCGTGATAAGTTAGAACTGCTAATAATGCATCTGCACCATTTTTTAAAGTACCTGCAAAGCTAGACGCCTTTTTGGCAAGTTCTGCAACTTCCTTATACTCTTCTTCCCATAGAGCATCCGTTGCAAATATATCCTCCAAACGCCAAGTTAACTCTTCTGGAACTTCATTTCTTACTAAAACTTGATTACTAGCCATGTGCCAGCCCCCTTTATATGTGAGTTTTTCCTATACTCTCATATTTTCTCAGCATATTGCGGCAATTGCAAATAAATGTGCATACACTTGCTCACGAATATCCGAAAAGCACCCATTTTTTTGCTTACTTTTCGCCAGTACCATTCCATAATTTTTAATCGCTTGTACTGCTTGATTTGTAATCTCTACATTTTCTTGGATTAAAAACGAGCGAATATTTCTCTCGTCTAATTCATGAGGTTCTACTTGTAAACGACGACAAAAATGATGCAAAATCGTTTGCCACTCAATAGAAAACATTGGTATCGCTTCTGCATTCTCCACTGGAATACCTACGTAATCAGGCATAGCAGTCAAAGCAAAACGTAACTCATAACTACTTCGTAAAAATGAATCTTGCACCCCATTTTTACTATGTAATAATCGATGGTAAACGAATTTCTTACAATGCTTCTTATAAAGCTGCCAATAAAGATGAAACTCCTCTTTCGTAATGGACTTAGGCTCATAAAAAGGAAAATGCTGTTTATGAACAGTTAGTTCTTGTACTTTACCTATAAAAGTATGCCCATGAACATAAAGAAGATTCGTCCAATAAATAAATCTTGATGTGTTTGCATCATAGGTCACTAAATAAGCTAATCCTTGTGCTGTGGCAATGATCACCTTTTGCATAATTGGAGAAATAGAAATTTTTTGAATACCTTGTGTAGATTGTCTTTGAGGTGTTTGAAAAAGCCATAATGGCTGTATAGAATTTTTCTCATATCCAGCTGTACGCAATTGCCACTTTTCATGAGAAATTGTACTACATTGAAATTCAATGGCAATTTGCTTTTTCTCCTTTATCAGGAGCATATCTGGTCGCTGTGAAAGTTTCCGTAAATAAGGCTCCAGCTTTACTGTATGACCGAGTTTTCTTAGCCATTCAAATAATTGGACTTTTCCTTGTAAATGAAGTTTTGATTCACCCTCTGCAAATAACTGTACACAGCTATTACAAGCCATATGAGCGAAATGAGGGATATTATATTTACCGATCTTTAATTGGACAGGCTGTTGGCATTGGGGACAATAAAATTTCATCTGTCGCCTATATTGTTGTAAAGCTTCCCTTGTATGTTGATATGGGAGGAAAATCTGTTGCTGCTCGTTATAGGCCATCAGCATAAAATCAGCTCCTTTTTGACTAATTGTAAAGGAGTGTTTTGATAGCAACAAATAAAGTACGGCTTTTTCTTGAAATTTAAAATATGCTATCTTTTAAATTGTTTTTTCCCAAATAAAAAGACTGTAAATAAACTTGATTTTCACCAAGTTTGTTTACAGTCTAGACACTGAATCAAATACTCATTATTTTAAATAAAATATTTTCGTACTGTTTCAAAGCAATTAAATTCCATAATTTTTTCACCATATTCCTCTAAGCGGTGGATCGTGAAATTCGATGGTATTAAAAATTCTTTAATTACGGCATTTCTATCGTGATGATTGATCTCTTCATCTGCATTTGCGAAGTCAACTACCAAGTAGTACCAATTTTCATATTTAAATAATGAGGAATCCACTAATTCATCTGTCATGCGTTTCGCTACAGGGATTAACTCATCAATATCTTTAAATTTATAAACATAAATGTCTGTATCCATGAATAACTCTGACTCATCCATGTCACCAAATTGAGTTAGTTGACTGAGAAGATCCTCTCCAACGTCCTCGAATGGGGCAAACATCTCTTTGTGTTCATCAAAATGCGAAGAACCATCTAAGGTTTCACCGTCTTTTAAAATATGTGCACGTGTGACTATGATTTCTAAGCCTACTTCAGACGCATTGATATGAATCCAAATCGGACCTTCTACATCAAAATAATCCTCCGTGTTTACTTCATCAATCATATCCCAAAAAAGTTGTTCACCCTTCGCTCGATTGTACCAAATTTCTTCACGACTATAGCCGCGATCCTCTATATCATTGTACGTAATAAAGAGCTTGAGTGTATTTTCGTTTACACGTTCGATGTCCACTAGACCTCATCTCCCTTCACTGTCATTTGTCGAAAAACAGTTTTGTTTCATTAGTATGCTTTTATTCATTGTTTTTAACCTCATACTCCATTTTTGTTTTTCAACCTTTGACCACACTACAGTAAAACCGTCGAGCAACCGAAATAAAAAATTAATTGTCCACAGTTGTCTCTACTTATATTGTATGCTGTTCTGTCATAAAATGAAAAGGATATACACCGTTTCACAGAAGATATTTGAATTATTGAAATTGTAGTAAACTATTAAGTTAAAATCAAGTTTAACATACTTTACGGAAATATATGACTTTTCCCTACTATTTATTATACTTTATATAGAAGGTTTTACATAAGTAAAACACAAAAAAATAGATGCCACAATATGCTTGTTGCATATGTAACATCTAATACTTATTCTATGCAGATAACGTAGCTATTAGTTCACCATGCGCTGTGCTTCTTGCAATTGATAAGCACGAACCTTACGAGGTAGGAAACGACGAATTTCATCCTCATTGTAGCCAACTTGTAACCGTTTCTCATCTAAAATAATTGGACGACGTAATAAGCCTGGGTACTCTTGAATTAGTTCATATAAACGTTGCAATGGTAAGCTTTCAACATCAACATTCAATTTTTGGAAAATCTTTGATCGAGTTGAAATAATTTCATCCGTACCATCCTCTGTCATACGTAAAATTTCTTTAATTTCACTAATGCTCAATGGCTCGGAAAATATATTACGTTCTGTATATGGGATTTCATGCTCCTCTAACCATGCTTTCGCTTTTCGGCAAGACGTACAACTTGGTGATGTAAATAAAGTTACTATCATACTGACACATCCTTTCCTTTTAATCATTATCTATAAACCAGTGTGTTAAATTAGAATTAATGTAATGTAATCTACATACCATTATACAGTACTCTGTGATGTTTGAATATAGTTCCAATAAAAAAAAGAATAACCCTTTATCACACGAAATTTTCTGTTTTTTTATATAACTTAAAGTGTAGTTACTTCTTGGCATGTCTAACGAACTACTATTATTATTCCCATTCGCAAGGTAATTTAAACATGCATTTCTGGATTGTTTTTTTCTCATTTAAAAAAATTAAACGAGAATATTGTCAATTCCGTGTGTACAATATGGACGTTTATTTACTAATATTGGTTTCATATAAATAAAACATTTACTGAATAGCGATAAAAAAAGTAGCGAAAATATCATATAATTTTTTTCCAAGAAAGAACACCGCCAAAAGTCTGACTTTACTCACTTGCATTTCACCGAGCCTTTATAATATAATTTTTTGAAATAAGTCAATTATGTCTTTGGTGAGTTCCACCTCGACGGTAATTGAGCTAAATAAAAAACGCTGACGAAGAGTAGTACAATTGCATTTACACGTTTAGAGAGTCTGTGGTCGCTGCAAACAGATCGTGTAAGCATTTGGAATGGACTTCCGAGTTAGCTTTGTGAACGTCTTTAGTTTCCTTACTGGAGTCAATTAGCAAAGCTCGTCCCTTCACGTTACGAAGTAGAGTGGCCAATTTAGGCAAGCTGGGTGGTACCGCGGATTCAAACATCATTCGTCCCTTCATTAGATTACTAATGAGGACGCATGATGTTTTTTTATTTTACTTATGTAAAAGGGACGAAATTCAAGGAGGAAATGACCATGACAACTATTTTTTCAGGTGTACAGCCAACAGGTATTGTAACTCTAGGGAATTATTTAGGTGCATTTAAGCAATTCCCAGCATTACAAGATGAAGGAGATGCCGTTTATTGTATCGTCGATCAGCATGCAATAACAGTAGCACAAGATCCAAAGGAACTACGTCAAAATATTCGCAACCTAGCAGCAACGTATATCGCTACTGGGATCGATCCTAAAAAATCTACATTATTCATTCAATCAGAAGTGCCAGCTCACGCACAAGCAGGCTGGATGCTACAATGTGTCGCATCGATTGGTGAACTTGAACGTATGACACAGTTTAAGGATAAATCTCACGGTAAGGAAAGCGTATCTGCCGCTCTACTAACATATCCACCATTAATGGCAGCAGACATCCTTTTGTATAATACAAACATTGTTCCTGTCGGTGATGATCAAAAGCAGCATATTGAGCTAACTCGTGATCTAGCAGAGCGTTTTAATAAACGCTATGGTGACGTTTTAACGATTCCTGAAATTCAATTACCAAAAGCAGGGGCTCGTATCAAATCACTACAAGAACCTACCAAGAAAATGAGTAAATCTGATCCAAATACAAAAGCGACAATCAAGCTTTTAGATACAGCAAAAGAGATTGAGAAAAAAATTAAGTCTGCTGTTACTGACTCCGATGGTATTGTGGCATTTGATGTGGAAAATAAACCTGGTGTTTCTAATTTACTAACAATCGAATCTGCCATTTCAGGCGTAGCTATTGACGACCTTGTAAAAAAATACGAAGGCGTTGGCTATGGTGGTTTCAAACAAGGTGTTGCAGCAGCGGTTATTGATCACCTAACACCAATTCAAGAGAAGTTCTACAATTTGGTAGAATCCTCAGAATTAGATATTATTTTAGACGCAGGTGCTGAAAAAGCAAATACAATTGCAAGTGCTACATTAAAACGTATGGAAGAAGCAATGGGCCTTGGTCGTGCACGTCGCTAAAAAGAAAACTTTATCATAAAGATGATCGTAAGAGCTTGGCCAAAAAGAGAGTAACTTAAGAGTTACATCTTATCTTTTTCATGTAAAGTTCTATCATAACCAAGATCAAGCACAACAGCGCATAACACAACGGCTGATCCAATAGCCATATAAAATGCTGATGTTTGTGCCATGAACTTAAAAACCACTATCCAGGAATATCCGAGTGTCCGATAATTCAAATACAAGATGAGATTCCCTACTGAGAGAATCAATAAGCCATAGCTCATTAAAAATAAAAAGAGTCGGAACAAAATAAGGGCATCCTTTCTATTTCTTCTTACTTATCATCTATTCACAAAACTATAAAAAAAGACGTCAGCCACGTAAATTAGGCTGACGTTTTTTAAGTTGATCATATAAATGTAAGGTTCTTCTTCAAAACGAGGGGTTGATTTCCGTTCCGGCTAGGCGCTTTGTAGCTGACGCCTTGCTTTCGCTACAGATAAAACATTGCTGCTGACGCTTCGCTTTCGCGCAGAGCAGAGCTTCCTGGGGGCGTCGGGGCAACAGGATGTTGGTCACGAAGGCGTTATCACAGGACGTGATGCTCTTAGCCTTCGTTCCCCTTTTCGCTTCGCTGCAGGGTCTTGGGCCAACAGATGTCTTTTGCGCGAAAGCGTAGTGCTAACGTAGCGGCAGCAGAGGGTTTTGTTTGTGCGAAAGCGTAGTGACAGCAACAGCACCGAGGTTGGTCACGAAGGCGTTATCACAGGATGTGATGCTTTTAGCCTTCGTTCCTCAATATCGCTGATCCCCAAGGAGTCGCCTAGCCTCCACTCCAATCAACTTATCCGCATGACATACGTTTTAACAAAATGACATCCAACTTTTTAGTTTGAGCGAGACCTTTTCACGAGTTATCGCCCAACTTTTAATTTTTATCTACCAACTTTTAATTTTTATCTACCAACTTTCACATTTTATCTACCAACTTCTGAATTTTATCGACCAACTTTCGCGTTTTATCACCTAACTTTAAATTTTTATCGACATCCACCTTCAGAAGAGTAAAAAAAGGATTCATACACAAAAAACTGTGTATAAATCCTTTTACTTTATTATGTCGCCAGTTCTCTATCCGAGTCATTTGCTGAAAGAAATTAAAATTTCACTTTATTATTCCTCGATTTTTTTGAATAGTAGACTAGCGTTGTGTCCACCAAATCCAAGTGAGTTACTCATTGCATATTTAATATCTGCATGTCGAGCTTCATTCGGTACATAATCTAAATCACAATCTGGATCTGGATCTGTTAAATTAATTGTCGGTGGTAAAATGCCTTCTTTCAGTGCTAGCGCTGTGAAGATCGCTTCAACACCACCAGCTGCACCTAATAAGTGACCTGTCATTGATTTTGTAGAACTCATTGCAAGCTTATAGGCATGTTCCCCGAAGACTGTTTTTACTGCCTGTGTTTCAAATAAATCATTATAAGGTGTACTTGTTCCATGCGCGTTAATATAGTCTACTTGTGAAGCTTCTACGCCGCCATCAGTTAAAGCTTGCTTCATTGCACGAGAAGCACCTTCCCCTTCTGGAGCTGGAGCTGTAATATGATGCGCATCCCCTGTTGCACCATAGCCAAGAACTTCTGCGTAGATTTTTGCACCGCGTGCTTTTGCATGCTCATACTCTTCCAAAATAACAATACCCGCACCTTCACCGATAATGAAACCATCGCGATTTTTATCGAATGGGCGACAAGCTGTTTCTGGATCTGTATTTAAAGATAATGCAGTATTTGCGCAGAAGCCTGCTACTGCCATCGTAACGATTGGTGACTCAGCACCACCTGAAATCATCACATCTGCATCGCCACGTTCAATTACTTTAAAAGCATCCCCAATAGAGTTTGTACCTGAAGCACAAGCAGTTACTGAACAAGAGTTAATGCCCTTTGCCCCAAAGTGAATCGACACTTGGCCAGAAGCCATATCTGGAATCATCATTGGAATAAAGAATGGACTTACACGTCTTGCTCCACGTTCTTGGAATGTTAAAAATTGCTGTTCGTATGTTTCCATACCACCGATTCCAGAGCCAATCCAGACACCTGCTCGTGGTGCTAATTCTTCATCAATTGTTAATTGTGCATCTTCCATCGCCATGATAGACGCTGCTAAAGCATACTGTGTAAAGCGATCCATTTTACGAGCTTCTTTACGTTCAATATACTTTTCAATATTGAAGTCTTTCACCTCAGCGGCAATTTTTGCTGCGAAAAGATCTTTATTCAAACGTGTTAACTCGCCAATTCCTGATTTTCCATCTTTTATGTTAGCCCATGTTTCTTCGATGCTATTTCCTAGTGGTGTAACTGCGCCAATTCCTGTAATTACTACTCGTCGTTTACTCATTGTCTTACTCCCCTCAAGCATTTTTCGTTTTTATTTTCCCCATCTCATTGCAACGGCACCCCATGTTAAGCCGCCACCAAATCCAACAAGTACTAATAAATCATCATCTTTTATCTTACCTGCTTCAAGCTCATCTACCAAGGAAATACCAATAGATGCCGCCGACGTATTACCATATTTATGAATCGTTTTTGACATTTTTTCCGGTGGTAGTTCTAGACGTTCACGCGCTGATTCCATAATTCGAATATTCGCCTGATGCGGCACTAAAAAATCTACGTCTTCTTTTGTTAAACCAGCTTTTTCTAAAACGTTTACTGCAGATTCACCCATTTGGCGAACAGCAAACTTAAATACTTCACGGCCATTCATAGCGATTGTATCCTGCTGTGTTAAATACAAGTTCTTTCCACCTGTACCGTCAGCTCCAAGCTCAAATGATAAAATTCCTCTACCTTCTGATACTGGACCAACAATCGCTGCACTTGCACCGTCACCGAATAATACAGCCGTATTGCGATCTTCCCAATCAAGTACTTTCGACAGCTTTTCAACACCTACTACTAAGACATATTTATAAGCATTCGATTCTACAAATTGCTTTGCTGTCACTAAACTATATATAAATCCTGCACAAGCAGCCGCTTGATCCATTGCAGCTGCATTAACTGCTCCGATTTGCTCCTGAACCATACATGCTACACTTGGAAACGTTTGATCTTGAGTGACTGTTGCTACAAGGATTAAACCAATTTCCTCTGGCGTAATACCTGCTTTAGCAATAGCTTCCTTTGCAGCAGCTACCGCTAAATCTGACGTTTCCTGATCATCTGCGGCAAAATGGCGTTCTTCAATCCCTGTGCGAGTTCGAATCCATTCATCCGAAGTATCCATCATTTTTTCTAAATCAAAATTTGTAACGACCTTCTCCGGAACGTATTTGCCAATCCCTATAATACCAGCGTTCATATAGCAACCCCTCTGCTTTCTTACTATCAATTATTAGTAACTGGTCATAATTATAACTCATAATGAACGAGAGGTGCAAGATGAATTAAAATAATGCTTAAAACTTATACTTTGTAAATACATTTATTGGAGTGAAAATTGGGCGACTCCTTGGGGATACGTAGAATAAAGAATGATTTAAAAAATTTCCTTCATCCTTTATTTATCAGCAAATGCAAAAACTCCATTTTGAAAAAAGATTAATCAAAACGGAGTTCATTACTCTAACTAAATATTGGATTATTAAAGCGCCCTTTTATAAAGCAGTTAATCATCTATTTAAATTAACCTTTATCGGCGGTAATGATTTTTCAGACTGCCTAATATAAGGATAAACCTTGATAAACTTAGCATGATTAGGTATTTTTCCGATAATGGTGCGCTCATCGGATTCAATTCTATTACCTATCTTTTTTCTACTGAATTCAGTACCTGAACTGAGTACACTAATTTCATTTCCCTGATCATCTATTACTTTATCAATCCGAGCCATATCGTCCTTACCAGTCAGTGGATAAATGGCTTTGTAGTCAAGCACGGCTGATTCTCTTCCTACTGTAATAGTTTCAAAATTCAATGCATGTTCTTTATCATCACTTGTAGATGCCTGTCCAACATTTACTTTATGATTTGGCAATTGGTGAATCGGGATATCAAATCTCCACTCTCCTTTTGTCTCATTAATAGCTTTCAATGTTATAGGCAAAGTCATATCTTTCGGAAATTCTTTATCAGGATAATCAATTATAATTTGACCGATGTGGTCCCCGTCGGATGTTACCACCCCATCAAATTGAGCCGCATTCATCCATTTGTCGCTCCCGTCTCCGATGTTTCCGATGTCAAACATAAATTCGTTTGATCTCGCATTAAAATGATCCACTTTAAACGTTACACTGATTCTACCTCCATCATAATAAACACTGTTCACGGTTACGCCCACACCGTTACTGATTGCTTTTTGATTTAATTCCGTCACAAGTTTACTGGCTGCAAGATTTTCACCAATTGAATCATCAAACGACGAATAAATTTTCCCTATTAAAGGTACGTCCGCCAATACACGACTCATTTGTGGAAAAATAAATCCTGAACTAAAAAAACCAATCAAAAGAGTAGAAGCAATTAATGGTATCGCTAGTAGTTTTGTTTTTCGCTTTATCGGTTTTTCTTTTTGTGCTTTTACGATTCCTTTCTTTATGGCTGTACAAACATCGAGTTGGGGAACCTCTATATCGTTTATTTCATCTTTAAACTGCTGTTTATCCATGTTTGATCACTTCCCTCTAATAATTTTTTTAAAGATTTTCTCGCCCGATGCAAATACGTTTTCACTGTTCCTTCAGGTATATGCATGTACCAAGCAATTTGGTGAACAGCTAAATCATGGTAATAATATAAAATAACTACCGTCTGATACCTTTCGTCCAATTGTTGAATCGCTGTCTTTAAATCAATGTTTTGCACCATTTGATTTGTTTGGTTAGTCGGGCCCTCGTTGGTTTCGTATTTACTTATCTCTTCGAACTTTACAACTTTCTTCTTTGCACGCAGCAACTCGTTCGCATTATGTATTAGAATGCGTATCAACCATGTCTTAAAATAATTTGAGTTTTTTAATTGTCCTAAAGATAAATAAGCTTTATAAGCCGTTTCCTGAACAACATCTAACGCATCCTCTTTGTTTTGTACATATAAATAAGCAGTGCGATAAAGTTGATCTTTATAGAGGCATATCAATTCTTCAAAAGCCGTATCGTCACCTTTTTTAGCTTTTTTGACAAGCTTTATTTCATTCATCCTAACCTTCCTTTGTCTAATGCCAATTTCCCCATATTGGTTTGCACATGTTCATCTTTGGCAAACCCTCCTAAATTGTCACTGTCTGTTATTTTTCCTTTTCAGTTATTAGATGGTTTTAACAGAACGTTTGGTTTCAAAAACTTTTTGTAGCTTTATTTTATTGATCAATCTTTGTTATAAAGATCAATCTTTTTACTAAGCTTTCTACGCTTTTGCGCAAAAAATATCTGTTGGCCCAACATCCTCAGAAAAGCGACGACAACCACAATTAAGATTGAGATGACCTCGAAATCATAAAAGAAATGTTATCGTTGTGACAAATTCGCCATTTTCACAGAAAAGGTTCTTTTTTTTTCGATTTATGTTATGATATGATAATGAATATGTAGTAAAACTTTATGATATAAAAAAGTTCGGTTGAGGTGAAATTAATGCAATATATCGTAACATTCATATGGTCATTCCTACTAGTTTCAATGTTAAACTACGTAGTAAGCTCTGTACTTGGTGCAACGTTTGATTTCCAAACTGCTGTTGTCACATCAGTTGTATTTACAATTCTTGTTTTCATTATCGGTGCGGTTATTCCAAACGAGTCAACTCCAGAAGCTGCAGACAATCATTAATTCAACTAGAAAAAACCTGTTTCGCTTCATGCGGAACAGGTTTTTTTGTTATTTTTCTACGATACATTGACCTTCATGCATTCTAATGTGCAATGTTTCTCCTGGCAATACCTCACCTCGAAGCAATTCTTTTGCAACCGCTGTTTCAATATAACGTTGTACGAAGCGTTTTAGTGGTCTTGCCCCGAACTGAGCATCTGCTCCTTGTTCTACAACCCAGTCAATTACATTTTGATCGACTTGTAAAGTAATATCTTGCTCTGCCACTCGTTTGACAAGCTGTTCGACATATTTCCAAGCAATCGCAGTAAAGTGCTCATCTGATAGTGCATGGAACATAATAATATCATCCATACGATTTAAGAGCTCTGGTTTAAAGTGTTGACGCAGCGCAGTCATCACTAAATCCTCCACAGTTGCATCGTCTTCTTTAGCTTCCATTAAATAGCTTGAGCCAATGTTAGAGGTTAAAATGACCACCGTGTTCGTAAAATTAACCATACGCCCTTGGCTGTCCGTAATGCGTCCATCATCTAAAATTTGCAGTAAAATATTCGCAACATCAGGATGGGCTTTTTCAATTTCATCTAATAATACAACTGAATAGGGATTTCGGCGAACAGCTTCTGTTAATTGCCCACCTTCTTCATAACCAATATAGCCTGGAGGTGCTCCTACAAGACGTGATACGCTATGCTTCTCCATGTATTCACTCATATCAATGCGAATAAAATGTTCCTCAGAATCAAATAGCTGTGCCGCTAATGCCTTTGCTAGCTCTGTTTTACCAACACCTGTTGGCCCTAGGAATAAAAAGCTACCAATTGGTCGATGCGGGTCTTTAATACCAGCTCGAGCACGCCATACCGCTTCTGTAACAAGCTGTACAGCATTATCTTGTCCGACTACACGCTCATGCAATGTATCTTTTAAGCGCAATAATTTTTCACGCTCACCTTCTACTAATTTCGTCACTGGTATTCCTGTCCAGCGTGAAACGATCGATGCGATTTCTTCAGCTGTTACCTCTTCACGTAAAATACGTGACTCCGTACCATTCTCTAGTTGTTTTTCCATCTCTTGAATATCCTTTTCAAGTGTAGGAATTTTGCCATGACGTAATTCGGCTGCTTTATTTAAATCATACTTACTTTCTGCTTCATCTAAGTCACGTCGGTATTTATCAAGTTTTTCACGTTTTTTCTGAATGCCGTGTAACGCTTCTTTTTCAGTTTCCCACTGTTTACGCATGCCCTCAGAGGATTCTTTAAGCTTTGTTAATTCCTCACTGAGTTGCTCTAGGCGCTTTTTACTTGCTTCGTCTTTTTCTTTGCGCAATGCTTGCTCCTCGATTTCGAGCTGCATAATACGACGTGTTACGGCATCCAGTTCCTGCGGCATGGAATCAATTTCTGTACGAATCATCGCACAAGCTTCGTCGATTAAATCGATGGCCTTATCCGGCAGGAAGCGCTCTGTAATATAGCGATTTGAAAGTTCAGCTGCAGCGACAATTGCACGGTCATGAATACGTACCGCATGATGTAACTCGAAGCGTTCTTTCAAGCCTCGTAAAATAGACACAGTATCTTCAATCGATGGCTCACGTACAAGCACTTGTTGGAAACGACGCTCTAAAGCAGGATCTTTCTCAATATACATACGGTATTCATCTAATGTTGTAGCCCCGATACAATGCAACTCACCCCGTGCAAGCATTGGCTTTAGCATATTCCCAGCATCCATCGCACCATCCGTTTTACCTGCACCAACAATTGTATGAATTTCATCTATAAATAAAATAATACGCCCTTCTGAGTCCTTTACCTCTTTTAAAACACCTTTTAAGCGTTCTTCAAATTGTCCACGGTAACTAGCACCTGCTATTAAGGCACTCATGTCTAGTTCATATAGTATACAATCCTTTAATCCCTCAGGAACATCACCCTTTACGATACGTTGGGCTAATCCTTCTACAATAGCTGTTTTACCAACTCCTGGCTCACCTATTAAAACAGGATTATTTTTCGTTTTGCGTGTTAAAATACGAATAACATTACGAATTTCTTCATCACGGCCGATAACTGGATCCATTTTACCGTTTTTTACTTCTTCAATTAAATTACGTCCAAACTGTTCTAATGGTTTTTTATCATCTGTTTGTTGAAATTGCATAGTTAGCACTCCTTTTCAATAATGTTCAGCGGAATCCTGTTTGCCATTCTGTTTCTCGAAAGAATGTTTGACCTTTTTTGACTAACTTTATTTTACAACATCCGACAAACCTTCGCAAAGAATTAACCCTAAAATTTCTTCACTTATAACTGGAAAATTACGTTATAATAAAAGTATGTTTCTTAGAATTAGTATCGAAATTGTTCACCATCCTTTTGTAATAATTATGTAATTTTTACAAAAAGAAAGCGATGTGTTGGGAATGATAATAATGGATAATATACAAGAAAAATTTCACGATCTATTTCAAAAGCACGGTGTTTTTATTAAAGTGAATAAGGATAGTAAAATTTTTTTAGAGGGCGAACGCGCGAAAGAAATTTATTATATAAAAACAGGGGCTATCTCGATTAGCCAAGAAACGGCGAATGGGAAGGAATTAACCATTCGCATTTGTGGTCCAGATAGTATGATTGGAGAGGGCTCATTATTTTGTAACCTGACGTTTAATTCCATGACAGCAAAAGTATTAGAACCCTCTAGTTTATATGTTCTAAGCCGAGAATCACTAGAACTTTTATTAGTAGAACAACCTAATCTAATGGTGGAATATATGAAGTGGTTACAAACCGAAAATTTAAAGCACCAAAGTCGTTTGCGCGATTTAGTTTTAAATGGTAAAAAGGGTGCTTTATTTTCAACACTCATCCGTCTTTCGAATACTTATGGAAAGCCTTTAGAAAATGACACTATTTATATTGACTTCCCGTTAACAAATACAGAAATCGCTAATTTATGTGCGACGAGTCGAGAGATGATTAATCGCATGCTTAATGACTTAAAGAAGCACAATATCCTATCTTTTGAAAAAGGGTACATTACCATTCACGATCTACAATTTTTAAAGGATGAAATCGCCTGTGAAAATTGTCCGTTACAAATATGTCGTATTGATTAATAACTATACACAAAATCCCCGCCTCTGAATTATAGGTGGGGATTTTGTGCCATTAAAGCATGCTCTTCAGCAAAGCAAGGGGTTGATTTTGTTCCAGGCTACTCGCTTTGTTGCTGTCGCTTCGCTTTCGCACAGATAAAACATTGTTGCTGTCGCTTCGCTTTCGCACAGATAAAACATTGTAGCTGACGCTTCGCTTTCGCTATAGAAAACATTTGTTGCTGTCGCTTTGCTTTCGCACGGGAGTCGAGTAGCCTCCACTCCAATTTGTGCAATTAAGAATGAACACTATTATAAAGTAAGAGGATTCACACACAGTTTTGTGTATGAATCCTTTTTTTGCTCTTCGGAAGATGGATGTCGATAAAAATTAAAAGTTAGGTGATAAAACGTGAAAGTTGGTAGATAAAATTCAGAAGTTGGTAGATAAAACTTGAAAGTTGGGCGATAAAATTTAAAAGTTGGGCGATAACTCCTGAAAAGGTCCCGCTCAAACTAAAATGTTGGTTGTCATTTTGTTAAAGCGCCCAGCAAGAACGGAAATCACCCCCTCACTTTGCCGAAAGTCATATGTTTATACAACACCATACTCAATAGTTTTTCGACAGCAAAAATCCCCGCTTACTGTTGCAAGCGGGGATTTTCTATTGTGCTTTAAGTGGACTTAGCGTACACCTAATGCCATTTTTGCATAGCGTGACATTCTATCTTTTGACCAAGGTGGATTCCATACAATGTTGACATTTGTACTTTTTACCTCTGGAAGCTCACCTAAAGCTGTATTTACTTGATCAACAATAACAGGTCCTAGCGGGCAACCCATAGAAGTTAACGTCATTGTAACCGTTGCTACACCTTCTTCATCTAACTCTACATCATATACTAAACCTAAGTTGACGATATCAATACCAAGCTCAGGGTCAATTACATTTTCTAATGCACCTAGCATGCTGTCTTTCATATCTTGATCCATCTGTATTTCTCCTTCCGTCACAGTGTTAACTTAATCATAGCAGATGCATCTTATTATGCCAAATGCTGAGCAAGCCATTCAGTTGCTGCTAACATACCATCTCGTGACACAGCATGGCCCGCTTTTTGATTAGCTAAGAATTTTAAGTTTTCTGGATTTGTTTTATAATATTTTTGTAAAGTTAAATAAAAATGATACGTATCATTGAAAGGTACAGTTTTATCTAATTCCCCATGCCAAAATAGGACAGGTCGTCCTGCAAATTTTTCTGGTGTTAGGCTAACATCGTATTTAGCTAGAAGCTCATTCGTTTGTTGTACTTTTTCTTCGGACATCGGCAAATTCACACCGCTTTTAGCGAATTGCTGTAATTGATATTCCGCTAATTTAAGGAAACCTGGTGCACCCATACATACAGCTGCTGTTTGAATCCAATCATAACGTTTTAAACAGCCCGATGTTACAATTCCACCCATCGATGTACCAGCTACGCCAATTTTATCATGCACTAATAATTTTTTATTCTTTAATTCATTATATAATTGTTCCACTTCATGAATAGAATTTAAAACAATATCCCAAAAATGTAAGCTAAGTTGCATCTCAGATAGGCCTTCACTACGGTCGCCATGTAATTTTGCATCTGGTAATAGGACACGCACCCCTCTGCCTACTAATTGATATGCATAATGTAAGTTATGTTCTTTTGCACTCGTGAAACCGTGTAAAAAAATCACTACCGGGGTTTCTTCATTCATATTTTCCGTATGTATATGTAATAAAGGAATATTTCCCCACAATTCTTTCTCAACAATCATCTTTGTCACTCCCAATTTTTGTCTCATCTTTATGTTAGCAAACTTTTCTCACTGTGACAAAATTTTGACGAATGGTTTACAAAGCGATACTATTCAAATTATAGAAAGGGGCAATAAGCTATGAAACCGCATTTAATCGTTTTGGACTTAGATGGTACGTTATTAACGGACCAACAACAAATTTCAGCTAAAACTAAAAAAACATTATTGCAGGCAAAAGAACAAGGCCATCAAGTTATGATTGCTACAGGTCGTCCTTATCGTGCGAGTGATATATACTATCACGAGCTTGGCCTTACAACGCCCATCGTGAATTTTAATGGTGCTTACGTCCACCATCCAAAGAATGCTGCTTGGCAGACTATGCATACTCCTATTGATTTAGGCGTAGTGCATAATGTCGTCGATTCCATCAATAGCTATGAATACGAAAATATTATTGCAGAGGTTAAAGACGATATTTATGTGCATACAGAAGATGAACGGATATTAAATATTTTTAATATGGGGAATCCAAAAATTACTCTTGGAGATCTCTATACCCATTTACTTGATAACCCAACTAGTTTACTCATTCAAGCTAATGAAGCAAATTCCATGATTATTCGTGATCATTTACAGGCTGTTCATGCTGAGGTCATTGAACATCGTCGCTGGGGAGCTCCACTTCACATTATAGAGATTGTTCGCCGCGGCTTAAATAAAGCAGTGGGAATCGCTCATGTAGCAAAAGATTTAGGTATCCCACGCGACCGTATTATTGCATTCGGCGATGAAGATAACGATTTAGAAATGATTGATTACGCTGGCATCGGTGTAGCGATGGGCAATGGCATTCCTGCTTTAAAAAATATTGCCAATGAAATTACCACAACTAATAACGACGATGGGATCGCTAAAATACTCATTGATCGCTTAAAATTAACCTAATTAAGTAAAAGTTGTGGGCATGTATGGAAGTGGATTAGAGACTATGATCAACATCCTTTTGGCTCAAGCGGCTCATCCTACTCCCCTATGAAAGCGCTCAGTAAAAACGAAAATCAACCATACATTATAGTGATGAGTCATTTTTTTAGTTTACCTTTAAACAGACCTAGAATGGGTACCTATTGTATAAAGTTGACATTTTTCATTATTCCTGGTTTGCAATTATACTGAAACGCTATATGATAATATATCTATATAACATTTTATTAGGAAACAATCAGCATAACATCGTTGAAAGTGAAAGCTCGACACTTTTTCACCTGTTATGTAGTATAGGTATAAGAATGTTAAATTAGGGGGACAAATGATGAAAATTTTTACTGATAGTGGATGCGATTTACCAAAGTCTTACTATGAAGAAAACAATATTGAACTACTTCCACTACGAGTGCAATTGAACAATAATGAATATGATGATGTTATTTCAATTGATTCCAAAGAAATTTACGATGCGATTCGTCAAGGTGCTCGCCCAAAAACATCCCAAGTATCACCAGAGCTTTTTCTTAAGCATTTTGAAAATCTAGCAAAAAATGATGAAGAAGGAATCTATATTGCCTTTTCATCAGAATTATCGGGCACCTATAATACGGCAGTCATGATTCGCAATCAAGTACAAGAGCAATATCCATCCCTTAAATTAGCGATCATCGATTCTAAATGCGCTTCACTTGGTTTTGGCCTAGTAGTCGAAGAAGCTGTTCGACTTCGAAATACAGGTGCTTCATTAGAGGAACTCGAAGCAAAAATTACAGCTCTTGCCCCACAAATAGAACATCTATTTACAGTTGAGGATTTAGATTACCTCGCTAAAGGTGGCCGTGTATCAAAGGCAAGTGCATTCCTTGGGGGGCTTCTAAGCATTAAGCCTATTTTAAATGTTGAGGACGGTAAGCTTGTGCCGATTGAAAAATCCCGCGGACGCAAAAAAGCCATCGCTCGCATGTTAGATTTAATGCAAGAACGTGGAGATAATTTTTCTGAGAAAATTGTTGGGATTAGCCATAGTGATGATGTGGAATTTGCCAACGAAGTAAAAGCTTCTATCCAAGAAAGATTTTCACCAATGGCCATTCAAGTAACAATGATTGGATCAGCTATCGGCTCACACGTAGGTCCAGGTACAATTGCCATCTTCTTTACGAATAAAAGCTATCAAGCTTAACAAAAACCCCCTCCGCACTTCATGTGTTGAGGGGGTTTACTAATCAGTGGAGCCTCCACTAACTAATGGTTTATGAAGCATCTTGCTCTTTACGTCGTACTTTACCTCGTCTAATAATAACAACTACAAATCCTATGAATAGAACCCATACTAATCCTAGCGCTACCATATAAGGTATATTAAATCCTTCATCATCTCTAACTTGATAAATTTCTACCATTTCACGATTCAATATAACCGGATAAACGTCTTTTTCATTAATACGAACTTTTTCTTCATGTATAATACCATTTAACATTTTACCTTCCCCAAGCTGAGCAGGTGTTAAATCAACGCGCTGTGTTTTACTAGTGTTGTTAACCATGATGACCCATTTCTCTTTATCAGAGGTACGTGTAAATACAAGTAGGCCATTTTCATTTGTAATAACTTCAAAATCACCGTTGCGCAATGTCGCAGATTTATTACGTAAAGATTGAACATTTTTAATATATTCGATTAATTCATCATCTGTTTTAAAATTGAACATTTGGTGCGTATCTGGCTTTGTTTCCCCGTTCATCGCAATTTCTGTTCCATATTGCACAACAGGAATTCCCGGCATCATAAATAAAGCACCCATTGCCATTTTTAAACGTGTTGGTGGAAACATATTTTCTGCAGCTGAATCAAATGTAAAACGACGCGTTTCTAGCGAATCAACCATAATCTGAGTGGGTTTCTCACCTGAAACAGGTTCCATCAATTTAGAAGAATCCATATCAACATTTTTAAAGATATTACGGTAAATATCCGCTGAAGCTTTAGAAAAGCTTGCATCAAAGTTTGCATCGCTTTCTTCATTAGAAATCACATAGAGCGATTTCTTCGTATCTTTTAATGCCTTAATTACCGCATTGATAAATTCTTTATCAGCCCCAGCAATATTTGTTAAACGTACTCCCCCAACATCATATGTAGAGACAAAATCTGTTGCTGATTTAATAAGTGCATCTTGTACATCTTTGTTTGCTAAGTCCCACTGTACTTGTCCATTATTTGTTGAAGTAATCCAGTCTTTTTTCGCTGGATCCTTTGCCCACTCATGATTCGGACTTACATTGTTTAGTGGAAAATCAACCATAATCGATACATTTTTAGCTTTATAGGCCTCGATGACACTCTGAAACTCATCAGATGTCCCAAAATGACGCTCAATTGTAGAATAGCTCGTCGGCATCGACCCATCATATTTTTCTGTAGCAAAGATCGGACCAATGGAAGCGATTGTAAAGCCCATCTCACCGATAAATTTAAGTTTATCCTGTAAACCTGCAAAATCGCCTCCTGCAAATTTAGTAGGGTCTTTCGTATTTGTATCAAAATCGTTAGTGCCCGAACCATTAAAGAAACGGTCAACGAGTAAATCATAGATGCTTTCTTCTGCAATCGTTCTTGTCGACGCTTCATCAGCATGTGCAACTGGTGTAGCACTTACTAACGAAGTTGCTAGTAACAGCGATGCAGCTGTCGCACTTATCCACTTCTTGAATTTCACTTTTATTCCCTCTCTTTCAAACCAATCCAACGTCATTTTACCAAATAAAATAGTCGCGTCGCTATGATTTCAAAATATTTTCTGAAATTGCAAAATGAATTACGGCAAAAAGGTGTCAACTTCTCCTATAAATTCATTCGGAGGCTTGGTCGGGGGGCTTTAGCAGTTTTCGAGTTACCTGAGCACTTCTTCGACCGATCTGATCACTTTTCTGACGTACCTGATCAGTTTTTGGTGTACCCGAGCGCTTTTCTGGCGTACCCGATCACTTTTCTCGTCTACCCGAGCAGTTTACCTTCCCAAAAAAATAAAAGCCGTGAAGCGAAATCTTCACGACCTTTCCAAATAATTATGCCAAGAAATTGATTCCCATTGGCAGTTTGAAGCCTAAAAATAATGTAATGAATAAGAATACTGCAAATAAAATCCACAACAGGCCAGTTGGTTTATTTTTCTTTTGACGAACTAATACCATTTCCATCATACCAATGACTAAAATACCGCCTAAGAATTTCATACCATATAGCATTGGATCAGCAGATTGGTATTTAAAGAATAGTGCCCCACCAGTGATGATAATTAAAATGTAGAATAAACGTAATGTCATATGTAAGCCTTTTGACTGCTTGCCCATTAATGCAGCAATTAAAAAGATTACGATTGCGATTACCCAAGTAGTAATATGCGCATCCGTTCGGCTAGTTAAGAAATCCATTATTGTCCCACCTCATATTCTTTTTTCTATCAAACTCTATCCTACCATGTGATGGAAAGGGTTTCAAACATTACAATAGTGTTCATATAATATACATTAATTCCCTCGGCATAATTACGTCCGAATCAGCTGAAATAAGTTAAAAATCCGCGGAGACACACTCACGCGGATTTGAAAAAATTATTCGAAATGATTCACTAACGTGCCGATGCCTTGGATAGATACTTTCACAGTATCACCAGCTTTTAAGAATTGTGGCGGATTCATGCCTTTGCCAACACCCGCTGGAGTACCCGTTAAAATAACATCGCCTGGCTCTAATGTTACGTGCTGAGATAAAATCGATACTAATGATTCTACAGAGAACATCATATCTTTCGTTGAGCCGTTTTGACGTACTTCGTCATTCACTTTTGTTACCACTGTTAAATCTTGTGGGTTCGGAATTTCATCTTTTGTTACAAGGTAAGGTCCAAGTGGACAAGTTCCATCCAAGCTTTTTCCTAAGAAGAATTGCTTATGTTTGTCTTGTAAATCACGAGCTGTTATATCATTAGCAATCGTATAACCAAATACATAATCGTATGCTAAGTTTTTCGGAATATTTTTACCACGTTTGCCAATGACAACGGCTAATTCACCTTCATAATCCATTTTCGATGAAAGATCAGCATGGATAGAAATTGTTTGCCCATCTGCAGAAATAGCAGTCGGAGATTTTGTAAATACCATTAAATCTATCGGTGCTGCCTCTGCACCCATTTCTTTAGCATGTTCATCATAGTTTTTCCCAATACACATAATGTTTTTTGGCGTACGTGGAATCGGTGATAACCACTCGATTGCTGTAAATTCACGTTTGAAGCTATCAGCACGATCTGATTTTTCAGCGGCTTCTACTAATTTACGAATCTGTTCAACAAAATCAAAGCCTAGTGCAATACCATCTACAATTGAACTTGAAAAAGAAGGGAGAACTTGAAGTTCATTTTGAATAGCGAGTACATCCCATACCGCTTCTTCTTTTTTTACTTTTGGTCCAAAGCTTACATGTCCACCTAATTTAAACGATAAAATTTTCATGATTTTCAGAGCTCCTTCTTTTTTTTACATAATACAACAAAATTATAGAAATTGCCTTACTTTTGCGATAACTATTTTTATTCATAATAATTTGTAGGCTCTTCACCGTAACGTGTGGTTGATTTCCGTTCCGACCGGACGCTTTGCCACTACAATCAACCAAATGCTATCCCAAACTTTTTATAATGAGCCAAACTGTATATTCTTAATTATACAAGACGTATTCAGTAACTATATGTTGCTGGCACGCTGAAAATAATTAACTTGCTTTAGTTTTCGCCTTATAAGTTAACTTGCGCCATAAAGCCTCTAACGGGCCTTGTTGCCATTTCGCTAGCCAAATTTCTGCTACAATCATTTGGACAATAATGATACTGACTGCAATTAACACGCCTGTTGTGACGCTTACTTTTCCATACCAGCCAAATCCAAATTGATAAAATAAACATGTGCCAATGATCGATTGAAGGATGTACATCGTTAACGACATGCGCCCCATTTTGGCAAAAGGACTTAATAACTTTGATACAAATGGAAGTAAACAAAGTACAACAATAAGACCCGTATAGCCAACTGCTAAAATCGGACCACCTATGTATACCTTCAAGTAGTCAAATAAATACGTACGCGTAAACAAGACCGGTAAGCTCTTAATAAAAATACCAGCTGCTAACCCAGCTATTGCTAATGCTAGCCAAAGCCATTTTAATTCCCTCGCTCGCTCCACTAAACGCCATTTAGAGGCCGCAGCACCAATCAACATAAATGGTAAAATTGTAAATAATGCCACGAACCACATGCCGATCCCAGCCTGAACAGATAAATCGGTTAAACGTTGCATAAACGCATCCATCCAGCTCCCTGTTCCGTAAGCAGTTATCGCTTGCTCTACCGAAGTAATATCTAAATACTCATCTATTTTCATCGTAAAATGAATATACCCTACAAAAAATAACATAAACACTTGCATAACACCGCTAATCATAATACCGATTGATAATAGCCAAACCGGTTGTAAACGTAGTAAAAGCAGTAAAAATATGCCGCAAAATGCATACATCATCAAAATATCGCCCCACCAAATGAGCACGGCATGGATCAACCCAAATACAAATAAAACAGAAAGTCTTCGTAGTCCTATCGTATAAAAATTTTGTTCACGATTTTGTGCTTTCTGCCATTGCATCGCAAGCCCATAGCCAAATAACATGGCAAACAGTGGATAAAAGCTACTTTGTACATAAATATCCAAATTTTGCTGCCACACTATATCTGACGGTGTTGTAAACCATGATGCCAAATCAATATATGGCATTGGCAAATAAAAGGCAAACATATTAACGAGTAAAATGCCTAGCAAGCTAATACCTCGTAAAATATCTAATGTTGCGTTGCGTTCCTGCAACATTGTTGGTTTTAACTCCACAAAATAGCCTCCCTATCTTATAACAATATGGTGAAAACAGGGCGTTAAGAAGTAGCCCTGTTTCACCGAGTGCACTTATGCATATAAAGCCTGTTCAATATCGAATAAATATAGAACCTTATCACTCACTTTGATGTGAAGGATAGATTCAATCGCTTCACTATAAACTCTGAGTTGGACACCATATCGGTTTAAAAGTTCCTTCGTTAATGCTGGTTCCTCCGCAAAATGGGATTGGATACGATCTGTCTTATAATCAAGCAAGATCCATTCACCATTGTCATCCTCAAATAAGCAATCAATAATCCCTTGTACAATTTGAGCGTCGCCATCTTCATCTACTCTACTAATCGTAAATGGTAGTTCTCTTCGGATTGTTTTCGCATTTTTAAAACGTTGTCCAATGTCTGTCGTAAAGAAATTATATACCTTTTTACACGGAACGACCTTCCCCTCGGCCTCGGTCAGAAGTTGCCTTGCTACTAAATCAGTGACAAAGTCCTGAACCTCCTGTACATTCATAAAGCCGTTTTGTGGTACATGCTGCATGACTGTATGGACAGCTGTTCCCATTTCTGCACCTGTCAGCTGTTTGTCCTGTAAAAACGTTGGACGGGGTGCAACAGTTGTCGCTTTTTGCTTAGAAGGAACTGAAAAGTAATATTCCGGCTCCTCCTGTCGCTGTAGATTTTCTAAACGCTTTATTTCACTGACAGATGTTTTTGAGCGTTTTTGTGTTGATTTTTGAAATGCATATTGTGCTTGAAAGCGCATCGTAATTTCTGACAGCAAAGCTTCGTCCTCTGGCGTTTCTAGCAACGGCTGTACCTCATCCTCTAACGCCTGTATATCATACGCATAATGACTTGTATCAACAGCACGTACCCACCAATGCGATACGTCTTCACATGGCTTATAAGCGGAAGAAGTAATCGATGCAAAATCTTCATGTCTAGCAACTGCAGGTCCAAGCCAATCAAAGTAACTATTCGCTCTCGCGCGTAAATACTCCTGTAAAGGGGCATCCGTTGGTAAACTTTGAGCATCTAGCCAGTTATCGAGCGTTTTACGCCAATTTTTCACGGAGCCTACTAAAATAAGTCGCTCCTTCGCACGTGTCATCGCTACGTATAAGACACGCATTTCCTCCGCACGCATTTCAAGCTCCTTTTTCTCCTTTAGCGCTAAAAATGGTAGGGATGTATACGTAATACGGTTTTCTGGATCAATCGCCTTCACAGCAAGTCCAAAATCTTGATCGAATAAATATGGATTATGGAAATCCATTTTATTAAACGGTCTCCCCATCCCAGCAACAAAGACAACTGGGTATTCCAAACCTTTTGAAGAGTGGATCGTTACGAGACGGACAACATCATCCTTTTCTCCAATCGATTTAGCTGTTCCTAAATCATCCCCACGCGTACGCATACGATCAATAAAACGTAAAAAACGAAATAGTCCACGAAAAGCTGTTTTTTCATACATTAAGGCGCGGTCATGCAAAATGCGTAGGTTAGCCTGACGCTGCTTACCATTCGGCATCGCCCCAACCATCTCATAATAATGCGTGTCTAAATAAATTTTCCAAATTAAATCTGACAGTGAACCACGTCGTGCCAAATCCCGCCAGTTTTCAAAGGCTAGCATAAATCGTTGAAGCTTCACAAAAGTGTCAGACTGCACACCATGCCCATCACTGCGAATAAATTGCCGTAATGCATCATAAAATGGCGCTTTTTTATCAGCTAGTCGAATTTTGGCTAACTCATTTTCTGTTAAGCCAACGAATGGAGCGCGCAGCACTGATGCTAAAGGAATATCCTGATATGGATTATCGACAACCTTTAGTACATTCAACATAATCATGACTTCAAGCGCATCAAAATATCCTTTAGAGGATTCCGCATAGAGCGGGATTCCCGCAAGCTTAAATTCCTCGACTAAGTCTGTGGACCATGTCATGGAACGCATTAAAATTACAATATCACTATATTTTAACGGGCGTTCTGTCTTCGTTTTTGTATCGAAAACGGTTGTTCCTTCCTCCATCATCTGCCGAATACGCTCAATGATAAAACGTGCCTCATACTGTGATTTTTTTAATTCCTCTAATTCAGAGGCGTCACTTACAGTATCTTCTTGCTCTTCATCCAGCTCCTCGTCTTCAGGAGGATGCATGATGACTAGCTCTACCGGAACTTCTTGGTCGTCATAGGGTGCTGCCGGCTTTAATGAAGCATTTTCATCATAAAGAATTTCCCCTACACGCTCACCCATAATTTGTGCAAATACATAATTTGTAGCGTTCAACACTTCTTTTCGACTACGGAAATTAGCGTTTAAATCTATACGCATTCCCGTTAAATCTGGGGCTTCTAGAAACTCACTATACTTGCGCATAAAAAGCTTCGGTTCTGCTAAACGGAAACGGTAGATACTTTGCTTGACGTCCCCAACCATAAAAAGATTTCCATCTTGCTCACTACCTGTTTTCACAAGCTGTAAGATGGTTTCTTGAAGCATATTTGTATCTTGATATTCATCAACAAGAACTTCTTTAAAATGGTGCTTTAAATCAAGAGCAACCGGTGAAGGCTGTAATTCGCCTTCGACTTCTACAGTTAATATTTGCAAGGCAAAATGCTCTAAATCGGAGAAATCAATAATTCCTCGTTCTAACTTTGCCATGCGGAACTGTTCACTAAACACATTGGTCAATTCGACTAACGTTCCGATCGTCGGACCCATTAATCGAATTTCTTCAAGCAAGCGCGCAGGAGTCCGAACGAAATAAGTCTCTTTAAGCTTGTTCACAATTTTTTTAGCTGCTTCACGTTTTTTCTTGGCAAGCTCCTGTAGCTCCACATCCACTAAAGCATCCTTTGATACACGCTTTAAAGTTGACCATTTTACCGTTCCAAAATAATCAAAAAGTTCTTGCCACGTTCCTTCACGACTAATGCGAATACCTTCCTGAATCATGGCAAAATCCATTTCGGCGGTTTCAGCATATGGTGCAGGTCCCTCGGGCTGTAGTGTAATCGCACGCATTTCTGAAATTAATACGAATGCCTCCTCAAGACTATGCTTGACTGTTAACTTCACATATTTCGACAGCTCTAAATCATCAATTGTCACGTCCGCTGCTAAGTCATATGTCTCTGGTAGACTACGAAGCCATTTTTGAGGCTCTGCATGCACACGGGACGTATCATAAAGCTTGCTTATTAATGTTTCTATTGCCTGATCATCACGATCCGATGTAAAACTATCAACGAGACGATAGATTGCCTGAACCTGTGCCTCATCTTCAGAATCGTAAGCATCCTCTAATACCTCTGCTAATATATCATCCCTTAGCAAAGCAACCTCTGCCTCATTCGCTATACGAAAGCCTGGGTCAATATCTAGCATATAGGCGTACTGCTTAACAATGGCTAAACAGAAGGAATGCAACGTTGAAATTTGCGCTTTATTGACGAGGCTTAGCTGGCGCCGCAAATGGTTGGAAGTTGGATTTTCTGCAATAGCCTTCTCAAGTGCCTCCGCCATACGGTGACGCATCTCAGCAGCGGATGCATTTGTAAAGGTTACGACAAGTAACTCGTCCACATTGATAGGGTTCTCTGTGGCAACAACCTTTTCAATCATGCGATTAATGAGTACTGCCGTTTTACCGGAGCCTGCCGCAGCCGATACAAGTGTATCCTGACCACTTGCATAGATGGCCTTCCACTGATCGTCAGTCCATGTCACTTCCGCTGGCCTTTCAGGTATTTTTTGTACCAACTTACTTCATCTCCTTCCGAATTTTCTCGACGATATCATTCGGTTTTGCTTGTTGTAACTGACGATAGCTTTGCTTACCATCAGATGGGTCAAATTGACAAACAGCTGTAAATTGACAGTAGTCACAGGCTGTTTTTGTTTTCAGTTTATAAGGACTAATAGAGGTATCCCCTGCTAATATCCCATCCCCAGCTTCTTGATGCTTGCGTCGTACAAAATGCTGTAGATTTTTCATATCATTAACAGGGACGATGCGTGACTGAGATTCTGACGGTGTCCCATCTTTTTTCATATAGACAGGAATAATTTTTGAATGCCCACTCGATTCCTCTAATTGCTCGTCCATCGATAAAATGGCCTCCGCATTTTCTGACAAAAGACCTTTCATTTTGTATTGTTTTAAACGATCTTCCTCAATTTCGCTGTCGCTTAAATCCTTATCAAGCTTAAGCATTGGGTTGTGTACATGTACATACAGAACCCCAGCTGGCTCCGTTTCACCTGGTAGCCAATAAGAGGCATTTTCCATTGCTACATCTAAATACGTTAGTACTTGTAGAGACAATCCGTGGTAAACCTCATTCAAATCTAAATCACGTGCTGATGATTTATAATCGACGATCCGTAAATAAGAGCGGTCATCAATAGACGCACTATCCACCCTATCAATACGACCCCGCATAAACATTTTCTGACCACCTGTTAAATCAATTTCAAGTGGTGGTAGCTGTTCATTTTGTCCCGGCCCAAATGATGCCTCAATGGCAATTGGCTTAAAGTGAGATACATTGGCATGCTGCGTAAGTGCCGTCATTGTTCGCTCGACAATACGAATAAGCTTGCGTTGAATGTAACGATAACGCGCACTTGACAGTAAAATTTGATGTGAAAATACCGGCACAATTTGCTCTACGGCTTGTCGTGCTAATTGTTTAATTTGCTGCTGTGTTAAACGAATCCATGATAGTTGCAGACGGTGGGTCTCTTCAGTAATCCATTTCAATGCCTCATGGAATAAATCACCCATTGCAAATGTTTCTAGTCTGTACTCTGCCCGCTCTTCTAGATGAAGCCCATACGTTGTAAAATGTGAGAATGGGCATCGGAAATATTTCTCAATACGCGACACACTCGAAGTTAACTTTTGACCATACAATTCCTGCGTAATGTAGTTTTCTAATGGCTCTGCTTCATTTTTATGTGTGATTGGATGTAACACTCGTTCATAAACAAGTGCCCAATAAGGGTCCTGTTTATAAAATTTTTGTAAAGCAAGCCACTCTGGCGCTAGCTCCCTGCTATGTTCAGCTTGGCGTTTTTGCACCATTAAATGTGCCAAAGCTGTACGAGGATGACGAATATACGGCATAGCATTTTCATCCAGTAATTCAATTGGATCCATCACCACTCGCTCGACTTCAACACCGCTCAATAGGCCTGCCGTTTTATCGTTGCCGATAATTTTCTTGATATAGAGTGAGGACAATAGCGCCTTGCCCTCTTCATCTGCCGTTGGGTAGGACATATATAATTTATCGGAGGGTGTCGTTAAAGCACGATATAACAAGAAATTTTCCTGCAGCAAACGATTTTTAGATGTTGGCGCAAGCTCATAACCAATTTGACTAAACCATTCACGTTCAGTATCTGATAGCAATCCCTCATAATCCATACGTGTTGGATAGACTCCATCATTCATCCCTAAGACAAAAGCGACTTTTATATTCGATAAACGAGCTAAATCAACTGTCGCTACCATAACCTCATCTAATGTAGGCGGGATACGCGAAAATTCTAATGTATCAAAGCCCTCATCTAAAATTTTCGCCGCTTCCTCTACGGACATCTCCTGCTCACCAAACATATAAACAAATTGATCGAGTACTGCAATCCATTCTTTCCACGCTTGATCATGCTCACTTGCAGCTAATGCGTCTCCCCGATCAAGTTCACGGTCCTTCATTGCTTGAAGCTTTTCATAAACATTTAAACCCTCAATCAACTCAAATAAAGCTGTCGCTACGTCTCGGCCTGTTGTCGCTACTTCCAGCTTGTCCTGTAATACTTTAAGCGGTTGACGAACTTCATCACGAATAGCCTCGATTTCTGCCTGCATCGCTCGTTCTTCGTCCGTTTGCACCCGTGAATGGAATTCAAGTCCACGATACTTTTTGAAAAACCATCGAGCCTCCTCAAACCAGCGCTCACCAAAGACACCCTGTGCTAAACAATAATTTTCTAAACGATCCGCACGTTCTCGCCAAACATTTAACTCAGCATGTAACGGGAAAAATAAATCTGTTTTCACACTACGAAAAACCGGTTCATATTTCCAATTGGAAGTAATAACCTCTAAAGCAGATCGACTAAGCTCAATTAAAGGATGATGCAGCATCGTCTTTTTCGAATTTGTAAAAATAGGAATATCATATTGTTGGAAAATTGTTGTAATAAGTGGGTCATAGATTTCTGCTTGTCTATAAAGAAGTACGATATCTTGATAACGATACCCATTCTCTCTTGTCAACTTTGTTATTTCCCGGGCAATGGCATGTATCTCCGCACGTCGATTAGATGCTTCAAATACCATGACATCACCTGAAGTTTCTTTCGTTTGAGGCACCATATCCGCAAAACATTTTTCCATATGTTGTAAATCCCTAGATTGAAAACGATACGTATTGTAGAAATGCAATGGTGCATCCACTTCAATGCCTTCTTCATAGGCAATGTCATGTAAACGTTGGTTCGTAGAAGCGGCTTCATGGAATAAAGATTGCTCATCATACACTTCTTCGATATGGTCAAAGGGCAGAACTACAGTTACCTGTTTCGTTACCTTTAATAACTCTTTTACAAGCTCTAATTCTCTTACTGTAAATGCTGTAAAACCATCTATATAAATGGACGCCTGCTTCATCGTCTCAGAGTGTTTTAGTTGCTCGGTTAAAATTGGATAATACCCCTCACTATCGACATATGTCGTGCCAAGTCGTTCCTCCAAAGCTTGTAAAACAACTTGTAAATCATTCGTCTTCGCTTGCAATGTATTAGGCGCATCAATGGCCTGCAAAGAGGCTGTCACGTCCGCTAACACCGTACTATTTACACTATAACGACTAAACTCTCGTAATAACGATTCAATTTCCTCCGTAAAGCCCCGTTTCCCAGCTGCTTGTCGAAATAGCGAAAACTCACTTTTTTGTTCCTCTAAAAGTTTACGAATAAGCATTCGATAGCCATAGCCGTTTACTTCTTTTCGAGCAATACCACCCGTTTCCTGTAATACTAGCCATGCTAATCGTTTAAAGGTCATGACCTGCGCACGGATTAAGCCTTGTAAACCATGCTTATTCGTAAGCTCATACTCCGTTGAATACGACATCTGGTCAGGTACAATCACAAAAATTGGATGACCTAACGGATCTGATTTTAGTTGCTCGACAATCTCCTGATGAATAAACGTTGATTTACCCGTCCCTGAACGTCCTGATACAATTCGCAATGTCATGTACTTTTCTCCTCCTGTTAAAATCTATTTAAAAAAAGTGATAGTTGTTGTGGAACATCTGGGCTTGGCTGGGTCTACCTGAGCGTTTTTATACTGACCCGATCACTTTGCTGCTCTACCTGATCACTTTTCACACTAACCCGATCACTTTGCTGCTCTACCTGATCACTTTTCGCACTGACCCGATCACTTTGCGGTCCTACCTGATCACTTTTTGCACTAACCCGATCACTTTGCGGTTCTACCTGATCACTTTTCGCTTCGACCCGATCATTTTGCTACTCTACCTGATCACTTTTCACATTGCCCCGATCACTTTGCTACTCTACCTATGCATTTTAAATATTTTATCTAAGCGCTACTCAATGTTTTTCGAGTATTGCATACCATTTTTGAATTTCGCCTTGGCGTAATGTATCTGTCGCATGAAGATAAAAAACCCCTTCTCTCATTTTACATGATAAAAGGGGTTAGATGTGCATATTCAACTTTCATTGATAATGATTTTTCGTCAATTTTCGCGCTTGTTTTAAATCTTTCTCTACACGCGCGTTTAAGCGTTTCTCTATTAGCTTGCCAATCCACCAAAGCACGACAATCGCAACAGCCGCAATAATCAGTCTTATAGGGCTTGTTAGGAGCGCCTTTAAATCGTAACCAAGCACACTCATACCTAAAATCATAACGAACTTCCCAGCCAATAACACCACTAAATAAAACTTTTTATGAATATGAGATAGCCCCGCTACAATGTTTACAATGACTGATGGCGTAAAAGGAAAACAAAGTAACACAAACAGCGGACTAATCCCATTCATATCTACCCATTTTATTAGCTGCTGTACTTTTTTACTGCCTGTTACAAATTTAAGCCTTGGATGCTTGCCATAATGACGGACAAGTAAAAATACTGCATAAGAACCAGCTGCAGAACCTATCCAAGATAATAAAAAACCTAACCATAAACCGAATGCGCTCGCATTGGCTACAACGAACACGACCAAAGGTAAAAATGGTAAAAACGCTTCTATAAAAGGTAGTAATAAACCAATGACCGGGCCAAGCGTTCGATATTGCGCTGCAATTTGCTCAATATTGTCTACAGTAAACCATTCACTCACAATCGACACCTCTATTTATATTGCAATATTAAATGTAAAATCGTTAGCTTTTCCGAAGTATTTTTATACTCATGTGGCTGATGCCCTGAGAATACTAGTGTATCCCCTTCTTCCAGGAATTCATGCATCTCCCCAGCAGAAATGGTAGCTTGTCCTTGGATGACAGTTACGGTTTCCTCTACCCCTTCTGTATGAGCCTCACTCCTACTAAAAGCACCAGGCTCCATTTCAATCTTATAAAGCTCCCAGCCGCGTTCGGGATTATAAGGAATAATGGAATACACACGATAGCGTCCTTCATCTTCATCTACATGTGGTGCATCCTTACTACTATATTTCATGAAATGTGCTGTCGGTGCTTGCAATAGCGAAGAAAATGAAGTGCGCATTCCTGCAGCTATTTTCCAAATCGTTGATACTGTAGGATTTGCCTCTCCTTTTTCAATTTGTGCAAGTTGCGCTTTACTTACTCCTGTAGCCTTGGCAACATCATCTAAGCTTAAATGGCGCTGCTGCCGGATCTTCTTTAATTGGAATGCTAAATTCCGACTCATTTGTTCCATATTAATTCACCAATCTCTATTGTTTATTTTATAAGACATATGTATACTTTAATAAACATCAAGAACTATCAAACTATTCCATCATTAGTATACATGGAAATTTTTAAGAAAGGACGATCTATTTATGACAAGTACAACTGATTTTCAGAAGGACATAGTAAACACGCCAGATGATAGCTTTTTACAAGGCGTTAAAGATTGTATTCCCACTTTACTCGGTTATATTAGTATAGGACTCGCTTTCGGTGTTGTAGGTTCCGCTTCGGGCTTATCTGTACTCGAAATAGCACTTTTAACGATACTCATCTATGCAGGTTCCGCACAATTTATCTTTTGTGCACTTCTTTTAACAAATAGCCCTGCTTCTGCTATTATTGTAACCATTTTTGTTGTAAATTTACGCCATTTACTAATGAGTTTAACAATAGCCCCTCATTTCACACGCTACTCCATGCTAAGAAATGTTGGTTTCGGTACGTTATTAACCGACGAAACATTTGGTGTGGCAGTTACAAAGCAAATGCAAACGGGTAAGCTGCATGGCAAATGGATGGATGGCCTGAATATAACGGCTTATTCATTTTGGATTCTTTCTTGTGTAACTGGCGCATATTTAGGTCAATGGGTAGCAACTCCTGAGAAATGGGGCTTAGATTTCGCATTGATTGCTATGTTTGTGGCACTTCTTGTTCTTCAGCTTAGCAGTATAGGTAAAAATAAAATAATGCATTATCTTATGTTAATCGGCTATATGGTTGTCATTATGTATGGTCTTTCTTATATCGTGCCTTCGCATGTGGCTGTTCTTCTTTCAACAGTTATTGTAGCAACTATAGGGGTGGTGACAGATAAATGACGACGTCCGCTACTATGGTATGGCTCATCATTGGCTGTGCACTTGTTACCTGGCTACCACGTATTATTCCGTTTATATTCGTCCGAAATGTCAAACTACCAGAGGTTGTCTTAAAATGGCTAAGCTTTATCCCAGTTTGTATTTTGAGTGCTCTGGTAATTGAAAACTTACTGGATACTGAAAGCGGAAAAATTGTTTCACTCGATTGGCCTGTATTTATTACATTTGTGCCAACACTTATTATTGCACTTGTGACCAAAAGCTTATCTATTACAGTTGTAGCAGGGGTTATCATTATGGCAGCCGTAAGATTTTTCATGTAAAAAGGTCAGTCGTAAAAGTGAGAAAACTATCACTTTTTGACTGACCTTTTATAGTAACTTAAACTGTACCTTTGTTTTTTTTCATTTTACTGGCTAGCCAAAAGCCTACTGTTAATGAAAAAGCATCGATGACGAATATAATAGGTGGTGAAGTGTATCCCGCATAAACAGATGCCGCAATAAGCGCAATTGCCAATATGAAAGCAACATACCGGTTAAACGTAATTCTAGTAAACAATAATACGAGTAATGCTGGTAAAAATAACGCTAACATCATTTTCCCGAAAACATCCATCATATATCCCTCTGCTCAGCTAGTAATAATCCAATACGATAATGATCATTGCTATAGATAACATGCTGGGTTAAGCGAATTTCATTGTTACGATCTACTACTTCTAGACGACAATGTGCAGCATTTAATTGCAAAGCCTCGTATAAATCATTTTCAGTAAAAATGGCCTGACCGTTTACTTTACGAATACATTCACCTGCTAGCAAGCCCATTTTTTCGGCTGGTGAATCAGGTAAAACTGCCGCAATAATAGCTCCCTTTGAACTAGGAGCAACCGCATAAATGTCCGTTTTATCTTGCAACGCATAGTAGATTGAAATAATGATACGAATCACCGCACCAATTGCCAACGTGATAAAGCCGATAAATGGCTCCAAAGCTGCAGCAAGTCCACCTATTAAAATGAACTGCCCCAGTATGAGTACTGCTCGGCCAATTTTAGGCAATTGCAAAGCCGGTAATTCTTTTCTAGAAAGCTTTGAAAAGCCTAAAACAAGTGGAAATAGTACGAGTGCAAAGTTACTCTCCCCCAATGTAAATTGTGGCCAATAAGGGAAATCTACCGGTATAACATCCCCAGGTATGACAAAGAAAATAGGCAAAACCCATACATTTCTTGAACGATAGACAATTGCCTGCATACCTCTCTTCGTCTTTTCAATCCCCGGTGTCGTGACCCTCATGGCTGTTCGACGAATGAACATAGCCTCAGCAATCACACCTAGACCTGCTAAAATCGTAATCGTTATAATGGAACCATCTAATAAATTGACACCTTCTAACGAAATTTTCCACCAAGAAAATGTCCAATTATAATGGTACATCAACCACATAGCTAGCGTCGCAAGCCCCATCGTATAAATAGGTGACAGCGCATTGATGAAGAACAATAATAGCGCCAACACAGAAATAACGATTAAAATCATTAAAAAAGTTTTTGGTACAGTTAAACCTAAACCAACACTTATTAATGAAATAAGTAGGGCATTTAACCAACCATATTTCCATTGAACAATTAGCTCTGTCCAACCCCAAACAATACGTCTATTAAAAAATTTCCGCTCCTGCTTTACACGACGATAACCTAATAAAACCGCAAATAAAATTGCGATATACAATAATGGGTTAATTAAAAAGCGGCCAATCGCTGTTACAATTTCTATTAATATATCACTAACCATACGAACACCCGCCATTCTATCTTGAATACTATGAATTTATTGTATCAAACGACTACACTCTTGCGTAGTACAATCTAGTAGAAAGCTGCTATTCTTCCTTTTTTATCGTATTCAGCGGGTGTTATGTTAAATGAAATGGTTGCTCAGCTGTGTAGATGAACCATTAGAAGCCTCTTCCTCTGTACAAAAAAATAGTATTTATTCTTCAATATTGTGCAACAAAAAGCTTGTCGCCATTTGGAACTGTAAATCATTTTGACGATCCTCTTTATATTTTTTCAACGTTTCATTTAAGCTGTTAAAGAAGGTAGTGTCTATATTAAAATCACCTTCTGCCTTTTTCAATTTCTTATCTTCACGATAAAGCTTAACAGCCTCCTCCGTCGATTCATCCAAATAACCGTCTAAACGAGCAATTTTATAGCCTAGCTTTTTCAAAGCATTTTGTGTATAAGCAATTTCCTCACTCATATCGCCCGCTTTAAACTTTCCAGATAACGGATGCATTTGGAAAGCGAATAGTTCATTCGGTTCAACGACTAAATTAGCCTCAATACCTTGCCCATGAATCCATTCGCGCTTTGGTGTCAGCCATTTATTTGTGGACAATTTAAGCTCCCCACCATTTTTCAGAGACCAAGACTCCTGCACTGTTCCCTTCCCAAAACTCTTGACACCCACAAGGGAAGCACGTCCCCAGCTTTTTAAAGCACCACTCAATACTTCACTAGCAGATGCACTGCCCGCATTCTGTAAAACAACAATCGGCATTTTGTACATCGTTTGCAAATATTTTTCATCAAAGCTTTTTGATTCCGTTTTTAACGGTTCCATAGCACCTTCAGCATTTTGCATATAGGCAAACACTTTGCCATTCTCTAATACTGTGCTCAGTAGCGCTGCGACGCTATGTAAATAACCACCTGGATTATCCCGCACATCGATGACGATCCCCTTTACATCTTTCCGAAGCAACTTACTCGTTTCGGCAACCCACTCATTCGCCGTTTTCTCACCAAAAAGTGAGATTTCTACATAACCTATCGGCGTATTTTCTACATTCACTACTTCGCTCGTTACGGTTTTATTGGAAATTGCTGCTCGTTCCATCGTCATTTTAATATGTTTATCTTCACTTGGACGATAGACGACAATCGTTACTTTCGTTCCCTTTTCTCCTTGAATTAATTGCATTAATTCACTCATCTTTTTACCATCTACCCGAACACCATCAACTTGTACAATTTCATCAAGAGAGCGCATTCCTGCTTTATCTGCTGGGGACGAACGGACAGGAGACACAACAATAAATTTCCCGTTATTTTCAGTTAGCTCGATCCCAATGCCCACTCTTTCCTCGGCCAACATTTGTCGGTGTTGTTCTGCCTCTTCCTTCGAATAATAGGTGCTGTAAGGGTCCTTAATAGCATCTGCCATACCACGAAGCGCGCCCTCCACTAAAACATCCTTTTTCGTACTGTATACAGATTTTTTCTCAATTAAATTCAACGCTTCATTAATCGAATCAACCTCAGCAACAACCGGCTCCTTTTTATCCCCTAAATGAAACCAGTCAAAATAAATCCCACTACCTAGCAATAGACTACTGGCAAGTACGCCGAAACCAGCCATTATTTTGCGCAAACCTTCCCTCCTCCGTCTCTTTACTGTATGAATCTTATTTTTCAAACATACAAGATTCAGCTTCAAATAATTTGTTGAATACTATGATTTTTGTTTCGCGAGTATTCTATTGCGATTCACAAGTATTTATCTTCCTTGCGTGAGCATTCTATCAACAGTCGCGGGTATTTCCCTTCCTTCCGCGGGTATTCTATCAACATTCGCGGGTATTTCCCTTCCTTCCGCGGGTATTCTATCAACATTCGCGGGTATTTTCCTTCCTTCCGCGGGTATTCTGTCCTCATTCGCGGGTATTTTCCTTCCTTCCGCGGGTATTCATTCACAACTCGCGGGTACTAATATGTAAGGAAATATTTACATAAAAAAATCTGCTTCGTTTCTTCCAGAAAACGAGCAGATTCTTCGAAATTTATGATTTGGTTAGTCTAATGCATCTACATAGCTTTTTAACATTTCTACATTCATCGGCCCTTTAATAGCACGTTGAATATATCCATTTGAATCAATAAAATAGGTTGTAGGAATGACTAATATTTGATAATCGAAGCCTACTGTGCCTTTCTGATCGAGTAAAATAGGAAATGTTAAATCGAAACTATCTCTAAATGTCATGACAGAATCTATTTTTGCGTCCTCTGTAACATCTCGTTCAGACGTTGTTAAATTGACAGCTATTATTTCTACATTATCTTTTTTAGCATATTGTTCATAATAATTTTGCATATGTGGCATTTCAGCTTTACATGGTGGACAATAGGTTGCCCAAAAATTTAACACGACTTTTTTTCCACGAAAATCACTCAAGGTCATGTCTTCGCCATCCAAACTTGTTAACGTAAAATCCGGTGGCGTATCTCCATTTTTCAATCCAACTTTTCGCTCTTCCATTTCTTTTCCTAAAGAAGCTGCTTCGATTTCACGATCCTTATCAATCTGCTGTTTAACATATGTACCAATCATCGCGACTACTAATAACACGACGATAAGTAGTCCAATATTTTTTTTCATTCCTTACCTCCGAATAATTTAGTTACGTCAGCAAAATGCTGTATTACTATACCTACTATAAGTAATAGGACGCTCACCCCAACAGCCGGTTGCCAAAAACCATGTGGCTGAAAGAAGGCAACAATCATTAGACCAATCGTATATAAAAATAAAGCACGTTTGATCACTGTTATTTTCCATAGTATGAGGATTGTTACTGTACTTAGCACAATTAAAGTAATCCATTCGCTACTTGTTTGATTATCATTTAATAACACCACAAGCCATTGATAGATCGATTGCGTTAAAATGATCGCCCAAGTACAGGCAGTAATTCCAGTTGCGTCAAACCGATTTTTTTTGTTCTTCCGCCAAAGCTGTAGCGATGCTGCGATTGTTCCTAAAAAGACACCAATTGTTCCACCATTGAAATAAAGGAGCACAAATGGTTGAGCGATAACAGCTTTAAAATCAGTAATAATTATGCTGAATTTCCAAACGAGAATAAAGGTAAAAACGACGTCCCCATATACCTCCGCCCACCTCTTCGTAAATTGCACCCGTAAAACTAGCCATACAATGAAAAATGCCACAAGAAGAGCAACAGCTGTTGCCGGTAATGTTAATGTCCGAATAGAGAACCATTCTGTATTATTCAACTAATAAATCCTCCACAAGAAAAGATAGGTTCAGCATAGCATATAATCTTTCTAGGAACCGCCATTTTACACTGTGTTCAAAAAATCTCCCTGAAACATCAAAAAATAGACTTTTTATGAGCAATTTTATTGAAATACCCTACAAGGTATTCCAGTGTAGTTTTATCCGTCGCTTTCAATTTACACAGAAATATAAAAAAAGCTATACATTAGAAAAATCCTAATGTATAGCTTGCACAATTTTTAGATTGGAATATATTTTAATGGATTGTCGCTTCCGACAGCTTGTCCTCTCCAAGGACCGATGTGCACTTCAAAGTGTAAGTGTGGTCCTGTTACACGTCCTGTATTACCCATGGCAGCAATTTGTTGACCTTGGGATACTACCGTGCCAACACCAACGTTAAAGGAACTTAAGTGTGCATACACTGTCGTATAGATTTGACCGTTGATAGAATGTGTAACGATGACACAATTACCATACGTGCTAAGTGGTGCAGCATATGAAACAACACCGTCAGCGGCTGCCCAAACTGGAGTACCAATACTATTGGCAAGATCAATACCATAATGGAACTCTGAACCGCCAAATTCACGCCAGCCATAAGTCGATGTTAAACGACCATTTGTTGGTTTAACCCAAGTACCACTCGATGGTGGAGCAGTGACTGTTGAAGACCCAGATCCAGCAGACCCAGCAGATCCCCCACCCTTGTTACTTGAATTAGATGCCTTGGCTGCGGCTGCGGCCTTGGCTGCAGCTGCTTTACGTTTCGCTTCTTCTTGACGAGCAATTTCAGCTAAACGATTTTGCTCATTAATGATTTTTTGTTGTAATTCAGAACTGATCTCAAGCGCCTCAGAATATTCTTTCTCAAGCAATACTTTTTCTGATTTCAGCTTTTCTTGTTCTTTTTCTAATTGATCAATTAATTTGTTTTTCTCAGTTTTCTGTCCACCCAATGACGCTTTTAAACGATCAAGCTCAGCTTTTTTAGCTTCAAGCTTTTGGCGTTTTCCTTCTAAGACTTGTTTTTGTTCCTCTAATTTTTTCTTGTCTTCTTTTTGGTCGCGGATAATTTGTCGATCCGCTTCAAGCAATGTATTTACCGCAGAGAATCTATCAATAAAATCTACGAAGCTATTAGAACCAAGCAATACGTCTAAATAGCTAACGGAACCACCCGCTTGAATGGCACGAGCACGCTCCTCTAACAATAAATCACGCTCTTCAATTTTTTTCAGAAGCTCATTAATTGAATCTTCTAGCGCTTTTATATCTTTATTTGTAGATTGAATTTCTGTCCATACATCTTTAATATTATTATTCGTTTTGTCAATTTCGGCATTTAGTGTTTTAATTTGATCTAATAATTTTTGTTGCTTATTATCATTCTCAGAAATAGCATTTGATTTATTATTGATGGATGAGTTTAAGCCATTTTTCTTTGATTCAATTTGTTTTTTTTCATCTTTTAAATCCGATAAACTAGTTGCATACGCTGATGGAGTTTGGATAAAAAGAAATAGTGCAGATGCTGCAGCAAGTGTTTTCATTGAGTGTTTCGCCATACTTTTCACCGATTGAACTCCTTTTCGACTGTTTTTTGGTTGATTGTCATAAACGAAAGCTAAATTTTTAAGAACTTACGTACTGACATGAAACTTCCCCAAATTCCGATTAATACACCGATGAGTAATAGTAGACCGCTTACTTCGTACACAAGAGGTGAGAAATCAAGCACTTGAACAAGTTCGCCTTTTAATCGAGGCGCAATAATTTTATATACATTGTGGTAAAGGGTTGCGATGACCGCAATCGGAATAATAGAACCTAAAATTCCGAGCCACATTCCTTCTAATAAAAATGGGATACGCACGAATGAATTCGTTGCTCCGACAAGCTTCATAATTTCTATTTCATCACGACGTGCAATAATAGTAATTCGAATCGTGTTAGAAATTAAGAAGATCGCTGTAAATAATAATCCTAAAATAAGAACTATCCCTACGTTACGGCTAATATTTATGAAATTAAACAGCTTTTCTACTTTGCCTTCACCATACATAACTTCATGTGTATACTCAAATTTATCAATTTTTTTAGCAACAGTAGCTGTTTGCTGAGGATCAGAAGCCTTCACATAAATAACATTACGTAATGGGTTACTTTGCTCAAATAACTTAAAATCGTCCCCAAAGTCTTTTACTAATTTCGTTAATTCATTTTCCTTTGTCGAAAAGTTCATCTCTTCGACATCTGGCAATTTCTTGATTTTTTCCATGAGCGCTTTTTCAGCAGCTTTGTCCGCTGTTTCATCAATTAACACTTTAATTTCAACATCGTTCTCTAAATCAGATGCGACTTTATTTAAATTCATCATAATAAGCGCGAATACGCCTACTAATATTAATGTAACTGTAACTGCACTTACTGAGGCAATAGTCATCCAGCTATTACGGCCAAGGGACTTAAAACTTTCTCGGAAGTGACGTTTTAATGTATTAAATTTCATAGCCGTAGTCACCTCCGTGCTCATCACGGACAATCATTCCGCCTTCAATTGCAATTACTCGACGACGAATCGTATTGACGATTTCGCGGTTATGAGTGGCCATCACAATAGTTGTCCCTCTTGCATTAATTTCTTCGAATAAATTCATAATGTCCCAAGATGTCTCAGGATCCAGATTCCCAGTAGGTTCATCCGCAATAACGACTTTCGGCACATTCACAATAGATCGTGCAATCGACACACGCTGCTGTTCGCCACCTGAAAGTTCATTAGGGAACATTCTTGCCTTTTGCTTCAGTCCCACAAGCTCTAAAACTTCCATTACACGACGGCGAATTTCTATTGGGTCTTCCTCGATTACCTCTAGTGCAAACGCTACGTTTTCATAAACACTCAAACGAGGTAGCAGCTTGAAATCTTGGAAAACAACGCCAATTTGACGACGTAAATAAGGCACTTTTTTATTTTTCAATTCAGCTAAATTTATACCATTAACAGTAATTTCTCCAGAAGTAGCTTTTTCCTCACGGTACATTAATTTAATGAATGTAGATTTACCTGCACCACTGGGACCTACAACATAAACAAATTCACCTTGCTTTATGTTAACGGAAAGCCCATTTGTCGCAACAACGCCATTTGGGTACTTCTTTGTCACATTTTTCATTTCTATCATATCTAAACCACCTAAATCTCTTACCCTGTAAGAGGTATTTCGTTACCTATTATAGCATTCAATTTCTCCCTTTATTATTACAGTTTCATTTCATTACATGGTAGTTCCTGTTATTTCGTTATCAGATTGCCATAAAAGTATTATAATTTCGACATACAAAAAAACAGAATTCGATGCCATTTGAGGAAAGTCGATTTCTGCCTTTCTAACGTTTTTAAACAGCAAAAAAGCATTCAATGCTATGCTAGTGCGCATAGCCTGAATGCTTTTTGTACTTAAACATGCTGTTCGTCAGTTGTTGTATAGCGTACTAAAACTGCACCTGTTTTAGATTCACCTTCGATAAATAGACGATTAGCATTCTCTACTTCTTTATCAAAACGTACTACTTTTGATAAAAATTGATCTTGCGATTCAATCTTTGAGGCATCTTGTATACCAACATCTACTTTACCAAAATTCGTAACAATTTTACCGCTTAACGATATTGTACGTGGCACATACAATTCAACAGCTCCTGCGACCGTTTGTGCTTTGATTTTCGATGAATTAGTTGAGCAAGTTGTAACAACAACATGTCCATTAACCGATTTTGCTTCAACTTCATCCAATGCGCCATCTAAATAAACACGGCCATTCATTGTTTCAGCCTCTAAATCTTTACCACGAACATTTGTTAATTCAATCGATCCATTAGATGAATCCACTTCTGCCTTTCCAAAGTTAAATTTAGAGCCTTTAATCGCACCGTTTAATGTCTTTACTTTTAATTGCTCGAAATCCGTATCTTGTAAAGTTACACTACCATTCATTAAACGTACTGATAACTTTTCTAATTTATCCTTTGGAACAAGTACTTTAACATTTGCTTGAACAAGCTTAAGTTGACTTAAAATTCGTAGTGAATCTCCATCTTCCTTCACAACGAATTGCTCTAGGAAGTTCGCACGCGTTTCTTCTTCGCTATCATTGATAAGTGGTGCCTTTACTTTGCAAATGACTTGGAAGCTATCTCCTTCAGCCGTTTCGACTGCAAAATTGCCATTCGGTAATTCAACAATTACTTTTTCTATATGCTCAGCTGCAACTTCTTCCGTATGTGTAAACTCGAATTTATCACCAAATGGGGAAGTTACATCAAATTCTTTGACCTTTTTTACCGCTGTATTCATCATATCCATAAAGAGTGAACCAATTTGTGTTAAATCTTTACGGAAATCTCGCATTTCTTCTTGGACGTATTTAGAGAAATCCTCATCTTTTTGCGGTTGTTCGTCTTTGTCATTTTTATCTTTAAATACTGACTCTTTTTCTGTTGGGGAATGTTGGCCCTCGTTTGACACATCATTCATAACATTTTGAGTGGACTTGCTAGGTTGCTCTAATGCTTCTAATAATGTAATCGCCTCTTGCGCTGAAATCGTTCCTTTTTCCACAAGTTCTAAAATTCGTTGACGTTCATTTTGCATAATTAAAATAGCCTCCCTCAGTTCGTTATATTATTTATACGAAACATATTGTGAAAAGTTTCACCAAAAAATGAGAAATTGGGAATATATCTTTTTTTTAGGCTCATTTAACGTGGGGTTGATTTCCGTTCCGGCTGGGCGCTTTGCCGCTGACGCTTCGCTTTCGCGCAGAGCAGAGCTTCCTGGGGGCGTCCGATGAGCCGCTTCGCTGCGCTCCAGGGTCTCGGGCCAACAGGATGTTGGTCACGAAGGCGTTATCACAGGATGTGATGCTTTTAGCCTTCGTTCCTCTTTTGCTGATCCCCAAGGAGTCGCCCAGCCTCCACTCCAATCAACCTATCCACATGAAATACGTTTTAACGTAATGTCATCCAACTTTTGAGTTTTATCGGAACACTTTTAAGTATTATCGCCCAACTTTTGAGTTTTATCGACTAACTTTTATGATTTATCACCCAACTTTTGAGTTTTATCGACCAACTTTCACGTTTTATCACCCAACTTTTGAGTTTTATCGACATCCACCTGCTGGTCACACAAAATAATCAGTGGGGAAACATCCCCACTGATTAAAGTTTCATTTTATTGAGTAGCCTTGGCCAAAGCAGCTTCCATACGCGCACGATCTCTTGTTAATATTGGCTTTAAGTATTTACCTGTATAAGAGCCACTGGCTTCAGCGACTTCTTCTGGTGTACCTGTCGCCACAATCGTACCACCTTTGTCTCCGCCTTCTGGTCCTAAATCGATAATGTAGTCTGCTGTCTTGATGACATCTAAATTATGTTCGATGACTAGTACTGAATCGCCGTTTTCTACAAGACGTTGTAAAACAACGAGTAGGCGTGCAATATCATGTGCATGTAAACCGGTTGTCGGTTCATCTAAAATATAGAATGATTTACCTGTTGAACGACGGTGTAATTCTGAGGCTAATTTGACACGCTGTGCCTCACCACCAGATAAAGTTGTGGCAGGTTGTCCTAATTTCATATAGCCTAAACCTACATCCACGATCGTTTGTAACTTACGCTGGATTTTCGGTATATTTTCGAAAAATACAACTGCATTTTCGATCGTCATATCTAAAATATCTGCAATGCTCTTATCTTTATATTTCACTTCAAGTGTTTCACGGTTATAACGCTTCCCATGACAGACTTCACATGGTACGTAAACATCTGGTAGGAAATGCATTTCAATTTTTATAATACCGTCACCACGACAAGCCTCACAGCGGCCTCCCTTAACGTTGAAGCTAAAGCGACCTTTTTTATAGCCGCGTACCTTTGCTTCATTTGTTGCTGCAAAAACATCTCGAATATCATCAAAAACGCCTGTATACGTAGCAGGATTTGAGCGAGGTGTCCGACCGATTGGTGATTGGTCAATATCAATGACCTTTTCTAGCTCCTCAATGCCCGTTACTTCTTTATGTTCGCCAGGCTTCACCTTTGAACGATTAAGCTTTTGAGCTAATGACTTATATAAAATTTCATTAATTAGCGTTGATTTGCCTGACCCCGAAACCCCTGTAACCGCAACGAATAAACCAAGCGGTACATCAACCTTCACATTTCTAAGATTATTTTCCTTGGCACCTTTAATCGACAATTTGCGCCCATTCGGTTTGCGGCGCTCAATTGGCAGGGGAATAAACTTCTTGCCACTCAAATATTGCCCCGTTAAAGACTTTTCATTTTCCATGACTTCCTGCGGTGTTCCTGCCGCTACAATTTGACCACCATGCACACCTGCACCAGGACCAACATCAATGAGATAATCTGCCGCTAGCATTGTATCTTCATCGTGTTCGACAACAATCAGCGTATTGCCGATATCACGCATATTTTGCAGCGTACTAATAAGACGATCATTATCCCGTTGGTGCAAGCCAATTGAAGGCTCATCTAAAATGTAGAGGACACCTGTTAAGCGTGAGCCAATTTGTGTCGCAAGACGAATCCGTTGAGCTTCTCCCCCTGACAATGTTCCTGCCGCTCGACTTAACGTTAAATAATCTAACCCAACATTGACAAGGAAACCCAGTCGCTCTTCAATTTCGCGTAACACAAGTCGAGCAATTTTCATATCCTTTTCTGATAAATCCAGCTCTTTGAAAAATGTATCAGCGTCCTGAATCGAATACTGTGTAACTTCACCAATATGCTTATCTGCTAGTTTTACAGCTAATGTTTCAGGCTTTAAGCGATAGCCTTTACAAGATGGACATGCTTGCTGCGCCATATATTTTTCCATTTGTTCACGCACATAATCAGACGTTGTGTCCTTAAAACGACGTTCTACATTACGTACAACACCTTCGAATTCAATCATTTGATCTCGCACATTGCCAAACTCATTTTCATAATGGAAGTGGATTTTATCTTTCCCTGAACCATATAAAATTTTATCCATCTTTTCTTTCGGAAGATCCTTTACTGGGACGTCCATCGGGATTTCATAATGATCGCACACAGCCTTTAATAATTGTGGATAATACTGTGAACTTGTTGGCTCCCACGGTGCGATCGCATGCTCTAATAAACTACGATCCCAATCAGGCACTACTAGGTCAAGATCGACCTCTTGTGTCGAGCCTAAACCATCACAGCTTGGACAAGCTCCAAATGGACTATTGAATGAAAACATGCGTGGCTCCAGCTCACCGATTGAAAATCCACATAATGGGCAAGCATGGTGCTCACTAAATAATAATTCCTCATGCTCCATGACATCAACAAGTACACGCCCATCTGCCAAACGTAATGCTGTCTCTAAGGAATCACTCAAACGTGCCGCAACACCTTCCTTCATCACAACACGATCGACCACTACTTCAATTGAATGCTTTTTGTTTTTATCAAGTTCAATGGCATCATCTAAATCACGCAGTTCACCGTCGATACGTACACGGACAAATCCTTGCTTTTTTAAATCTTCCAGTAGCTTAACATGTGTTCCCTTACGTCCTGATACCATTGGAGCAAGCAACTGCATTTTCGTTCTTTCCGGATAAGATAGTAAACGATCGACCATTTGCTCAATCGTTTGGGAGGTAATTTCAATACCATGATTCGGACATATAGGCTTCCCAATGCGCGCATAGAGCAAACGTAAATAATCATAGATTTCCGTTACTGTCCCAACTGTCGAACGCGGGTTACGGCTCGTCGTTTTTTGATCGATTGAAATAGCAGGGGATAATCCCTCTATCGCATCGACGTCTGGTTTATCCATTTGACCAAGGAATTGACGGGCATAGGCTGAAAGAGATTCTACATATCGACGTTGCCCCTCGGCATAAATCGTATCGAACGCTAATGATGATTTCCCTGAGCCCGATAAACCTGTTAGCACGACTAATTGATCGCGTGGAATTGTGACATTGATATTTTTTAAATTATGTGCTCGTGCGCCTTGCACGACGATTTCAGTATTTTTCACAAGCCATTCACCCTTCTACCTTCAATTCAAATATTGTATCGCGCAGCTCAGCAGCACGTTCGAAATCGAGTGCTTTTGCTGCTTCCTTCATTTCTACTTCTAGAGAAGCGAGTAACTGCTCTCTTTCCGCCTTTGTCAGCTTCTTACCTTTTGTTGCCTTCGTGACATAAGACTCTTCTTCCTCTGCCACCTGTGTCGCACGAATCACATCAGGAATTTTCTTCACAATCGTTTTCGGTGTAATGCCATGTTCTTCGTTATAAGCCATTTGCAATGTTCGACGACGCTTCGTTTCCTCAATCGCCTTTTTCATCGAATCCGTCATATTATCTGCGTACATAATGACATGACCATTGGCATTACGTGCGGCACGTCCGATCGTTTGAATTAATGAACGCTCTGAACGTAAAAATCCTTCCTTGTCAGCATCTAAAATTGCTACAAGGGAAACCTCAGGTATATCTAGTCCTTCTCGCAATAAGTTAATGCCGATTAGCACATCATACGTACCTTTACGCAGCTCACGAATAATTTCAATTCGCTCTAATGTCTTAATCTCTGAATGCAAGTACTCGACCTTTAAGCCCATTTCTTTTAAATAAGCAGATAAATCCTCTGACATTTTTTTCGTCAATGTTGTCACAAGCACTCGTTCATTACGAGCAATACGACCTTGAATCTCATCGATTAAATCATCAATTTGACCTTCTATTGGACGTACGTCAATTTGTGGATCTAGCAATCCAGTTGGACGAATAATTTGCTGTACCATCTCTGGAGAATGCTCAAGCTCATACGGGCCAGGTGTAGCAGAAACATAAATAGCTTGATGAATATGTTTCTCAAACTCTTCAAAACGTAAAGGTCGGTTATCAAGTGCTGATGGTAAACGGAATCCATGCTCTACTAACATACCTTTACGTGCTTGGTCACCATTATACATTCCTCGAACCTGTGGCAATGTCACGTGACTTTCGTCAACAACAAGTAAGAAATCATCAGGGAAGTAGTCAAGTAACGTATACGGTGTTGCTCCTGCTTCACGCAATGTCAAATGACGTGAATAGTTTTCAATACCTGAACAAAAGCCCATTTCACTCATCATTTCTAAATCATAGCGAGTACGTTGCTCTAACCGCTGTGCCTCCAATAATTTATCCTCTGCACGTAAAAGAGCTAAACGCTCCTCCAACTCTTTTTCAATATTTTCAATGGCTTTTCGCATTTTTTCTTCTCGCGTAACGAAGTGGGATGCTGGGAAAATAGCTATATGTTCACGATCTGCTAATATTTCACCCGTTAGCGCATCCACCTCGCGAATTCGATCGATCTCGTCCCCAAAAAATTCAACGCGAATACAATGCTCATCACGAGATGCCGGGAAAATTTCCACAACATCACCACGTACTCGAAACGTCCCACGTGTAAAACTTACATCATTACGCTCATACTGTACATCGACCAACTTTCTAAGCAACTCATTGCGTTCAATTTCCATTCCAGTACGAACCGATACGACCATTTCACGATATTCTTCTGGAGAACCTAAACCATATATACAGGACACGGATGCAATAATAATGACATCATCACGCTCGAATAATGCAGATGTTGCAGAGTGACGTAACTTATCAATTTCATCATTAATGCTTGAATCCTTTTCGATATAAGTATCCGTCTGCGGTACATATGCCTCTGGCTGATAGTAATCATAGTAGCTAACAAAGTATTCAACTGCATTATTAGGGAAGAACTCTTTAAACTCACTATATAATTGACCCGCAAGTGTTTTATTGTGTGCCATAATAAGTGTCGGTTTTTTTACCTGTTTAATGACATTAGAAATCGTAAACGTTTTCCCTGTTCCTGTTGCACCAAGCAATGTTTGATGACGTTTCCCCGCACGTACACCCTCTACTAATTCCGCAATTGCCTGTGGCTGATCCCCATTAGGCTGATATGGCGCTTGTAAATCAAATGTTTGCACACATGTCCCCGCCCTTTCCTTCCAATTTGTACATATATTTTAGCATAGCATTATTAAAATTTCGAACATTTAACGAACGAATGTTTGTAAAAGTTTTTCCGTTTGCTATATTTAAGATGATTCAGACAGAACATATGTACCGAAATGTTTAATTACAGCCTATCTATAAATAGATTACCCTTTCCAAATGTTAGCTAATCGAGATGGGCGAATGTAAATGCATAACATAGAGGGGATTTGATTGAATCAATGGGGAAATGATCAGGTTACCGCTAGATATGATCAGCTTGGTGATAAATTGATCGGGTTGCTGCTAGATATGATCAGCTTGGGTGATAAATTGATCGGGTTACTGCTAGATATGATCAGCTAGCACAAATTAGCAAAAAAATCCCACTCTCCAATAACAGAGAGCGGGCTCGTCATATTATTCACTTGCATCTTGGTGTAAATCTACTAGTTCGGCTGCGTATAGATGAAATGCCTTTTCATCTTTTTCATCGAGTGCTCTATCTATCAGAACCATGAGCTGCTCTTCACGATGCATACGCTGGATATGATTTAAAAATAAATCTAAATAAATCTCGTTTAATAATTTCTCTGCCTCATCAACTTTCTTTGACTGACCAACGGCTTTTAGAAAATCTGTATACGAATAATATTTATCCAACGATCTCACCTCGATCCTTTTCTAAATTATAAGAAAATTGAAATTAAAATGCAATGCTTAAGAACTGAAAATCATTTCGATTTACTATTAATCTTGTGCAATTTCAAACAATTCCTCTATGCAATTACTTGATATATCAATGGTTTTCTGAATTTATTTATATTTTCTGAATTTTATTTTATGTTTTACACTTCACTTAACAAATAGAAAAAGGAGGCTTACATAGATGTCAGCAAACTACGTCAATGGATATTTAATGTCTTTCAACACCTATTTACTTCAGCCGGTTCAGTATGACTCAAAAATTTTCACACGGGTAATTGATAAGCATAATGAACTGATCGTCACAAGGAAACCAATGCATATATTACGAAAATCTTGTGTTTCACTAGGAACAACCTATGAAGCTGCAAAACATTCTGCCAAACGCTTTTTCGGTAATCAACATAAGCTTCCAATTGTTGTTGCTTTTGATTATGGTTATCCTTGTATTTTCCTACCAACGTATTCACCAAACTCTATCCACAATATTTGGATCGGACTTCACGCCATTTCAAATATTGTACCAAGTAAAATGGGCTGTATCGTTACATTGACAAATGGTAAACAGATTGAACTGCCTATTCAATATGCTTCGATTAGTAAGCAATTTGTCAATGCATCGATGCTTTATAAGCATTACATGAATGAGCGTAAGCAGCTTAGTCAAGACACGCCTTTTCCTCCACCTTTTTAACTTCTTAAAGGCGTAATGCCTTCGACGGATGTCACGGAATTGGCAAGGCGTTCATAAGGATATTCGCCTAAAAGCATCACATGCAATAACAGCTAACTGGCCTGCATCATGCTGTTTTTGTTGTTGTTGTTGCTGTCGCTTTCGCACAGATAAAAACGTGTTGCTGTCGCGCAAAAAACATTTGAAGGCCTAAGCACAAACCCGATTCCGGACGCAATAATGCCGAGTTATAATAATTGATGTAGAATCATAAAAAAACCCCCTCAAAAGCACATTTTAGCTGTGCTTTCTGAGGGGATTACATTAACCGATTTTTGAACGTAAATAGGCATGAATGAATGGATCTACATCACCATCCATCACCGCTCCTACATTACCTGTTTCTTCATTTGTACGATGATCCTTCACCATTGAATATGGGTGGAATACATATGAACGAATTTGTGAGCCCCAGCCGATTTCCTTCTGTTCACCACGGATTTCATCAAGCTGCGCCTGCTGCTTTTCAATCTCTAATTGATAGAGTTTCCCTTTTAACATCGTCATGGCTTTTTCTCGGTTTTTAATTTGCGAACGTTCTGCCTGACATTGTACGACTGTACCAGTAGGGACGTGCGTAATACGAACAGCTGAATCTGTCGTATTAATATGCTGACCACCTGCACCTGTTGCACGATACGTATCAATTTTTAAATCCTCTGTACGAATATCAATTTCAATATTGTCATCGAATTCAGGCATAACATCACAAGAAACGAAAGACGTATGACGACGACCTGAAGAGTCAAACGGTGAAATACGTACTAAACGATGAACACCTTTTTCTGCTTGCAAATAGCCGTAAGCATTATGCCCCTTAATGGACAATGTGACAGATTTAATCCCCGCTTCATCGCCCGGAAGATAATCCACTGTCTCGACTTTAAAGCCACGTTTTTCCGCCCAGCGTGTGTACATACGTAGCAGCATTGAGCCCCAATCCTGAGATTCCGTCCCACCTGCTCCTGGGTGTAGCTCTAAAATCGCATTATTTTGATCGTATGGACCGCTTAATAGTAATTGCAGCTCAAAATTACCCATTTTTTGCTGGAATTCTACTAATTCATTGCCTAGCTCCTCCTGCAATTCTTCATCGGGCTCTTCTCGCAATAGCTCTAGCGTCATATCTAGATTCTCGTATGTTTCCAATAAATCGTTATACTCGTTCACAATTGCCTTTAAGCCATTACTCTCATTAATGATGACCTGTGCCCCTTGCTGATCATCCCAAAAGCCTGGCTCAAGCATCATTTCATCTAATTCCTGAATACGTGCCTCTTTGTTTTCTAAGTCAAAGAGACCCCCTAAAATCCGCCAATTTTTTGGCTGAAGTGTCTAACGCGTTACGTACATCTGCTAATTCAATCATTGTTAAATCCTCCGAACATTATTAGTGGGGCAAACCGATGATAGAAGTTTAAAAATCCGATTCCTTCAAGCCCCGATCTCTTTATTATAACGTTTTTACGGCGGAAAACATACTTTTTTACAATACAGACTTCATTTCAACCTTTTTCAGCTTCATCTTCAAAAATAACGTTGTTCGCCACTCGTTGGAATACTTTCCCTTGATCAAATTGAACTAGCAAATTCTTTGTTCGTTTCTCCAGCTTATATTTTAGTAAAAACGCTCTTTGGACTCTATTTTCAAATGATCTGATACTTAAATCCACACAATCTTCATAGCCGTTCAAAAAAGTTACTTTTGTATTCTTTTTATCGACTGCTTGGTAATCCTTAATATGATGAACGGCAAACCATTTACATTCGGGTCTTACATATGATTTACTTGGAAACCATATAATACTACTTTGTTCATGAACAACGATTGGATTCTGATTCAGCTTCCCTAGTATCATCCTCGAGCCATCGAAAGCCCCTCTTAAGCTTGAACCAAAATACCGGAGATTATAATCTATTAATTTTGTCGGTGCTAATTTTGATACATATTCGTAATGCCTTTCTATTACACGTGTATACAGATTTCCTTGGGCATCAAACTCCGGTATATACAGCATCGTTTCACTACTCATAATGTCATCACTATGCATGTCAATCCCCCTTTTATTCACTAAGAAATATATTGATATACTCCAATGCATTTCCCCGAGAAGGTTCTCGGGGGTTTTATTTCACACACATGCATCACTCCTATCAGACCTTTTTGACTACTATAAAATTTATAATAAATTAGAAAAAAGTTATAAACATTACCCTTTTCATTGAACTTTTTACCTATTGTTGTAGTATTTTGTATCTTTTATCTGAATTTTCGAATATTTAAATCTATTTTATCTCTGATTGAAAATTCGCTTCACTCTCCCGCTGACTGACTAGCAATTATCCTAAAACATAAAAAAAGATCATTTTAACATACTGTTAAAATGATCTTTTCCGTCATCATACACTTATTGTGCTGCACCATGGCAGTTTTTAAATTTCTTACCGCTGCCACATGGACATAAATCATTACGTCCGATATTTTCAGCTTTACGGACAGGTTTCTTTTTCGGAGCGGATTCGCCATCCTCTTTCGGATTAACTGCTTGACCTTTTGCAACTTCCTCACGCTCTAAATTATTATGAATCTCTGCCTTCATCGCATATTTTGCTACATCTTCGCGAATGGAAGCAACCATATCTTCAAACATAGCGAAGCCTTCTTGTTGATACTCACGAAGCGGGTCATTTTGACCATAGGCACGAAGATGGATACCTTGACGTAGCTGATCCATCGCATCAATATGGTCAATCCACTTCGTATCAATTGAACGTAGTAAAATAACCTTTTCGAATTCACGCATACGCTCTGATGTAAGCTGTTCTTCTTTTTCATCATAACGTACTTGGACAGCGTTCGAAATTAATTGGTTAATCTCTTCTGCAGATTTACCTTGGAAATCTTCCACCTTCAGAACGCCTTCATCTAATAAGTTTGCTGATACATAGTCATCAATTGCTTTTAAGTGCCAATCTTTTTGCTCACCTTGCGTATACAATGCAACAACGTTGTCGATCGTTTCTTGAATCATCGACTCAACGAGGACACGCATGTTTTCTGTTTCTAATACGTCATAACGCTCTTGATAAATAATCTCACGTTGCTGACGTAACACATCATCATATTGTAATAAACGTTTACGAGCGTCGAAGTTATTACCTTCAACACGTTTTTGAGCTGACTCCACTGCTCTTGAAACAACTTTTGATTGTAATGGCTGTGAATCATCCATTCCCAATTTCATCATCATGTTCTTCATATTATCGGAGCCAAAACGACGCATTAATTCATCTTCTAGTGACAGATAGAATTGCGTAATCCCTGGGTTCCCTTGACGACCAGAACGACCACGTAGCTGATTATCAATACGACGAGATTCATGACGCTCTGTACCAATGACAGCTAAACCGCCAAGCTCCAAAACACCTTCTCCAGGTTTAATGTCCGTACCACGACCAGCCATGTTCGTCGCGATTGTTACGGCACCTTTCGTACCAGCATTCGCAATAATTTCAGCTTCGCGCTCATGGTTTTTCGCGTTTAAGACGTTATGTGGAATTTTATGTTTATCTAATAATTTTGAAATTATTTCAGACGTTTCAATGGCAACAGTACCAACAAGAACAGGTTGTCCTGCTAGATGGCGCTCTGCAATATCTGCCGCCACCGCTTTATATTTTCCTTCCATCGAAGCAAAAATTAAGTCCGGACGGTCATCACGAGCAATCGGCTTATTCGTTGGAATCGCCACAACACTCATATTATAAATATTACGGAATTCTTCTTCCTCTGTTTTCGCTGTACCTGTCATACCCGAAAGCTTTTGATACATACGGAAGTAGTTTTGGAACGTAATTGTCGCCATTGTCATCGATTCATTTTGAATCTCTACGCCCTCTTTAGCCTCGATTGCCTGATGTAGACCATCTGAGTAGCGGCGACCTTTCATTAAACGACCTGTAAAGCTATCAACAATAACGATTTCGCCCTCTTGTACAACATAATCAACATCATTATGCATACTGACATGTGCCTTTAGCGATTGGTTAATTGCATGGTTTAGACGTACATGCGTTAAATCAAATAGGTTATCAATGCCAAATGCTTTCTCCGCTTTTTCAACACCAGCATCTGTCAACGTTACACCCTTTGTCGACTCTTCATATGTGTAATCCGTTTCCGCACTTAACATACGAACAAACGCATTAGACTGTTTATAAAGCTGCGCTGATTTCCCAGCCTGTCCCGAAATAATTAATGGCGTACGCGCTTCATCAATTAAAATCGAGTCAACCTCATCGATGACCGCAAAATGTAACGGACGTTGTACACGTTCCTCTTTATAAAGCACCATATTATCACGTAAATAGTCAAAGCCAAGCTCATTGTTTGTACTATACGTAATATCCGCTTCATAAGCTGCACGTTTTTCTTCTTTCGATAAACTATTCAAGTTTAAACCAACCGTTAAGCCTAAGAAATTATACAAATGCCCCATTTCCTCAGCATCACGACTCGCTAAATACTCGTTGACTGTGACAACATGTACGCCTTTACCAGTAATAGCATTTAAGTAAACAGCCATCGTAGCCGTTAACGTTTTACCTTCACCAGTTTTCATCTCTGCGATATTACCTTCATCTAATGCAGCAGCACCCATAATTTGAACACGGAATGGGTACATCTCTAATACACGTTTAGACCCTTCTCGACAAACGGCAAAAGCTTCCGCACGAATCGACTCTAAACTCTCTCCATCGGCATAGCGCTGTTTAAATTCTTCTGTTTTCGCTTGTAATTGATCATCTGAAAGCTGTTCCATTTGGGAAGCGAATCCCTCAACCTGGTCAGCGATTTTTTCTAATTTTTTTAGTTCACGTTTATTGAAATCAAATAATTTATTTAATAGGTTTACCATGAATTTTTTCACTTCCTATATAGTCTCAGATTTCATTTTACCATTGTATAACAGATTCATGCAAACAGAGTCTCTATCCATTAAAAGCTAAACTTACTTTACTTACATATAAAAAATGTCTTAGTGCTTATGTGTCTAATTAAAATACGTAATGCGTTAGTAAAAAAAGATTTCCTAATATATAATTTATTCAGAAATTTTTCCTTAATACTATATTACAATTAGAGAATTACGTGTTACTCTGAAATAAACTAATGTTACTAAACACAGAAGATTCCATCTAATTTTCATAATGTACCCTATCTAAAAATTGGATTGTAGTTTTGTAGCAACATACAATAGTAAGGAGATATAATTTTGTCGAATAACTTTGTAAATATCGTTGGTTATCAATTGGAAAAAGTCCACACAGGTGTTATCAGTTGGATTCTTGATACTGAAAATAAAACAGTATCATTACAAATAAAATTCGAAATCATTCGCCGTATTTATAAAATGTGCAATAAAGCAATTGATTTTCAGCTTAACGAAATAAAAAATATTAATTGTTTTCCAGAGTACTCTTTTGGTCGTAAACGAAAAATTGATTTAGTTATCAAAATCGATTTGTTCAATAGCACCCCAAGATATTTAGTTATTGAAATGAAAGTCGATTCTATTCCAACAAGTGATCAACTTCAAGGAACGCAATTTGATTTTAATCAAAAAAATGTTTCAGATCAAAATAATGTTTTATTTTTATTATTTCTATTTGGTTCCGCTCAAGTTTGTGAACAGCCCGAACTTTATAATTTCAATCTATTTAGACTACCATGGATTTTAGAAGTTTTTGCAGGGTTTCCGATTGAAGAATATATTTATAAAGATTGGATTGCATCATTAGAAAATGAAAATTTACGTAAAATCCATATCAAAAGTGAATTAGAAAATGCTCCTGAAATTTGGGACGATTCCTATTGGAAGAAAAAAAGATATCGTACTTGGTTCCCGTTGTTTTATTACATATATCACGAATTAAAATGTCATTCAAAAAGATTCGAAGAGTGGGATATATATAGTGGACAAAACAATCCTGTCATGAATTGGAGAAACGGTTGTCTCCATAAAGATATACTAGGTCATCCAATAAAATTTTATTGGGAATTTAACTATGAGGACTTTGTTTTAAAAGCAATGATAGATGAACATAACAAACTTTCTCATGATGATCTAAATTGGTTAAGGGATGAAGTAGGTACTATTTGCCATCATGAAACTCACTACGGGCGAAAAACACAATATCGATATGGCACCTATAATTCACTATATAAGTGGGAATTCGACTTCAAAAATCAAGATATTACTTTTATTATGAAAAAAGTTGACGAAATTCTTGATAAAATTCACCCTATATTAACTTTACTTTAAATAAGAATTTGCTCCCGGAAATATTTTGTCAGGGCTAAAGCTTCCCTTGCTTTGTCACGGGTTTCAAAGCATTCAATAAAATAATGAAGAAAAGGCTCCCGCTTTTGCGAGAGCCTTTGAACATATTAAAGTTTAAGTTGTTTCAATCAAGCCATATTTACCGTCTTTACGTTTATAGACAATGTTTGTGCCATTTGATTCTGCATCTGTAAAGATATAAAAATCATGCCCTAGCATATTCATTTGTAAAACAGCTTCTTCTTGATCCATCGGTTTTAGATCAAATTGCTTAGTACGAACAATTGAATATTCTTCGTCTTCTGTTACTACATCAGCTGCTGCCTGAGAAGTAGCAAAATAAAGGCCTGCACCCTCGCGCTCACGGAATTTACGGTTTACTTTTGTTTTATGCTTACGGATTTGACGTTCTAATTTATCAACAATTAAGTCAATCGCAGCATACATATCTGTATGACGCTCTTCAGCACGAAGAGTTAAATTCTTCATCGGAATTGTAACTTCCACTTTCGTTTGCTTGTCATTATAAACCTTTAAATTTACGTTAGCATTGGCGTTAATATCTTCGTTAAAATAACGCTCAACTTTCTCGATTTTGTTTTCAACATACTCTCGAATAGCTGGAGTTACCTCAATATTTTCACCGCGAATGTTAAAGTTTAACATGTAAACTCCTCCTTTATAACTGCTATACTTTATATTTCTACACAAGTGTGAGAAATTCCTCTAAAATAATTCTTTTTTTCACAAAAATATTTTTTCCATTGGACAGCACCTGCGAAAACTAAGAGGTTAGGTATGTGATGAGCAAATCCCTCTTAGGAATTAATGCTATTTAGTTTTGCTTCATCAGCTTCTTTTCTTCGACGCAGCTTCAACTCTTCGACAATCAAATCTTCAACCGATTCCTGATCATGAAAATTCACGCCATACTGCTTGCCCTTGCCAAAAGGACGGCTCCAAATGACTTCACCAAAAGCTCGTACCTCTTTAGTATCAAGAACAAAGCGTAAATCCAAAGGAGGAGGATTAACACCTAAATCCACCTCAGTAAACATCTTTAAACCTCGTGGACTAATATCAAGCAAGTCAGCCATTGCTGTTTCCGCTTGATTGACTCGTCCATCCTCATATATTGCAAAAGTCATGTTAAGAGGCTTTTCAAACTTAAATCGAAAGCCTTCCTGGCGTTTAAATATCATCTACCCACTCCAATACTATTGTAAACATCTATTTATTAAGCTTGATTATGACACGATGCATGATTTACATCTAGAGGGAATAAGTAACATATTTTACTGAATAAAGACCTATTTTATGACGAATCAAATGATTCCCTTTTGTAATGATAAAATGCTGTGTCTCATTTTTCTTATAAAGAAAAGAGGCCATCATGAAATGGATGGCCTCTGATGTTGTCTAAATTTGTCCAGTGTTTCCCTGACCGAATTGTTGCTGTCGATTGATGCGAATAACTTCCTTCCAAGTATCACGGAATTCCGTCACTAACCCCTCAACTTCTTCAATAAGAGCGATATCATTTTTTATATTAGCTTCTACTAAACGATGGTTGATATATTCATAAAGGGCAAACATATTTTTTGATACTTCGATGTCCATATTCAGCGTCGCCATCAGCTCGCTAATAATCGCTTGTGCTTTGATAAGATTTGTATTTTTTTCTTGGATATTCTTTTCTTGAATTGCCAGTTTAGCCTTGTGCAAAAACTTCAAGCATCCATTATAAAGCATTAACGTCAGCTCACCCGGGGAAGCAGTGGTAACACTATTTTGTTTGTACGCGTTTTGTGCTGTTAAATTTGCTGCCAATAAAGGACAACTCCTTTGAAAGGTTACTTTTTTACTATTTTAAACCATTTTACGAAGAAAAGCTAATAGGTAAATGTTAATTCTTTTTGTCATAATACATCCCATCCATAACACGAACATTCGAGTAAGGATTGAAGTATTGCTCTTCACTTTTTTTCGTTTTTTGTAGGTTTGCCATATCCTGCTTTACAGCGTTCATGACAGCAGTCAAACGTTCTTTTATCCCATGATCTAATTCAAGTAACGTTCGATGAATGAGATTCTGTTCGTCGAATTGAAAGCCTTCTTGAACCAAATCTTCAATAATCTTTCCACGCTTATCTAACATGTCGTTAATGTTATCAATATATTCATCACGCTCTTCACCTTTTGGAATATCGCCCAAAAGTTTAAATAAATTAGCTGAAACCTGCAATAATTGTTCTATTAGTTGCATATCATTCTCCTACCTTACTAATTAGAAGCCTCCACCTGCACCTTGCATGAAGATACTAGATTGTTGGTTTGCTTTATTGATTGCTTTCTCCATAGCTGTGAATTGATTCCAGTAACGTTGTTCAATATTTTCCAATTTAACTTTCCAAGTGCTTATTCGACTATCAACATCTAATAAATTTTTACCAAGTGAGTAAGTTTGTTCTGTCATTGTTGCCTTACCAGCTTTTTTCTCAATGTTAGTAGTAAATGTATTCATTGAAGAACGCAATTTTTGGACAATCCCTGATTCTCCTGGATTACTATCGGTAACTGTATTGGTAAATGTTTTTACAACAGCCTCTGGATCTTTAGCAATAGCAGCACGTAATTTTTCTTCATCAATTTCTAATTTACCGCCGTCAGAATATTCTTTAGTTGTTGTGATTCCCAACTCATATAAGGTATCTAAGTCAGCATTCGTACTACCACCTTTTTCATACAGGTTGCTACGTAATGCAGAAAGACCACTTCGGATCATTGAATCACTTCGAAGAATACCACTTTTCGCCTTTTCATCCCACTTTTCAATATCCGATTTTTCCATATCAGCTTTTTGTTCATCTGTTAAAGGAGCATAATCTCGGTATTTTTTTTCCTTTGTTTTACTATTTAAAGATTCTACAAGACCATTATATGTATCTACAAATTTTTTAATTTGATTAAACAAATGGTCTGAATCAGTTTTAGTTGTGATACTTATCGGCTTAGTACCTGTATATGTATCATTTAATGTTACTGTTACACCATCCAAATCGAATGTATTAGAAGATCGCTCAATGTCAATTCCATTAACAGTAAGTTTAGCATTTTGACCATTAGTATTTAAAGCATTCGCTGGATTTGATGCATCCGAATGAGTCAAATCAGGATTTGCACCAAAACCAAGCTTTTGAAAAATACCAGCAGAATCCTTTGTAACATATAAGTTAACATCCTCAATAGTTTGAGTAGTACCACCTTGTTCTAACTCTAACTTACCACCAGTACCTGTTGCCTCAGTTGTAATCGATATTTGACCTGATCGCTCATCGTAAAATGCTTTAAGACCATTCCCATTATTTAACTCAGATATAACACTATTAATTGTATCTGTTTCTTTAAATGATAATTTAACATTTTTAAAAGTACCGTCTTTTTGATGAACTTTCATTTCGATAGTTTGATCACCAGCAACACCTAAATCTGCTAAAGTAGTAGACTTCGTGATAGCACCGCCGCCTGATAATGTTGTACCAACGTTACCTACACGTCTTGTTGAAGTTGCTAGCTGTGTAACTGAAGCAATGTCTAAGCTAGCACCTTCTTTTGCCGTTGTAGCTGTAGCAGAAATTGCATCATTATTACTTGTTGTAGTCTTTTTCCAAAGATCTTTTTGATAAAGCATTTCTTTTGATAGAAAATCATTGAATGCTTTGATTTGCTTATTAACATCTCGGTACGCGTCACGTTGCCATTCATAAGTTTGCTTTTTTTGATAAAGTTTATTTAATGGTGCCTTTTCAGCCTTCATCAATTTTTCTACAAGACCGTCAATATCCATTCCTGATGCTAAACCACCAACTCGATTTACCATATAAAAAACCTCCTACGTGTTATTTAAATTTTTTCGTCTACAATCATTCCTACTAGTTTCTGCATTTCATAAAAAGCATCTAATATTTTTTCTGGTGGAATTTCCTTAATCACTTCATCTGTTTCTGAATCAACAAGTCGGATAAAATATTTGTCGAGCCCCTCATGTAACACAAACTTTGAACGTTTATGATCCACCTCTAAAAATTCATTCACAGAATTTACTGCTTGCTTTAGTTCATCAATTGGGACTTCAGATGTTTCAAAACCAATTTGTGTTTTATTTTTAGCAAGCACTTTTTCTTCTTTTATAGCGACTTGAGTTAGGGTATCAGAGTTCTTTTTTTCTGTTGTCGCTATGTTATTCCCTACGTTTTGCTGAACTGACATCTCTGTATTTTGTGAAGCAACACGCATACTAAACCCCTCCGTGAATTAATTCATTGTATATATACTATCGGACTATTTTTAAAATTATTCACCAAAACGATAGAAAATAGAGAAAATATACCTATTTTAAAGAAGAAGACCATAGGCAAACTTAAATTTCCTAAGTTTGTCTACAGTCATACATCCTTTAAATTAAATATATTTGTTTTTACGAACACATACGTGTATAGCTAATACTAATTACTATAAGAAAGGACTCCATTAAATTCATATAAGCTAGATGTAATAAATCTTATCTTCATCTCACTGCTAAGTTTTATTAACTCTGAAGAAATTTCTTGATTTAAATTTAATAACCGATTTTTATTTTGCGTAAAAATTAAATCTATATTCGCATAGTTATTTGTAGAGTCTACTGTATAACCATCAAACCCAGCTAAATTTACTCTTTTAATATCTAATTTTTTTAATAGGTTTAGAATCATTAATAGTGAATTATCTGAAACCGCCAAATTGTCCGTAAGTAGGGATTTATAATTTACTTTATAATCTCCATTATTTTCAATATTAGAAGTTAAAATAACATTATTATTATTTAAATCCCCATTAAATAATTGATATCTTTTTGTATTACTTATAAAAATTAAGTTTTCTTCATAGACCTTTGACTCAAAATTAACGCTAATAATGATAGGTTTATGTAATTCTATGAATTTATCGATCTTCAATTTTTGATCCACAATGCTTTTTCCAGGTCCTAATAGTAAAACTTCTTGCCCCGAAACGCTTTCTTTTAATTCTTTTATAGAGACTTCATCGTTATAAGAATTATTTTGATACTGCTGATACAATTCTTCAATATAGACTTTGTTAAATATGCCTTTTTTGGACTCTTCTATATTTGAAATAACATTTTTTAAATCATCGATTCTTAAAGTATTTTTCTCTACTAAATAACTAGCATAATTAGGATGACAATAGTAAACTGCAGATAAATAATGCGGCATTGAATATCCCCAATATGTTTCTTGATAAATATTACTTAATGATTCATCAATAATTTTTAATAATGGTTCAATACAATAATCGCCATCATAATTATCATTTAAGTATTGTACAAATAACTCAGTATTTAAATTTCCTGCACCGCGGCCCATTCCATACACTGAGCTATCAATAATTTTTTTTCTTTTTGTCATAATCTCCACAAACACTTGAGCATTCGAAAAAGCAAGTTGTAGATTATTATGTGCGTGATATCCTAGAATAATGTCTGATTTTAAATTATGATCAAAAATATAAGATAGCCTTAATAAATCATTTTGTTTCATGACACCAAAGCTATCAACAATATAACATGCATACGGTTCAATTCTATTTATTTCATGAATTAACGATAACAATTCTTCATCAGAGTAATTTATTGTCATCATCGGTTGAATAAACACTGCGTAATCTTTTTCAATCAACGCTTCTGCATATTTTATGGCTTCTACCCATTGTTCTTTTTTAAAGACTATCCTAAAGCCAAAAATATCATTTGATTGACGATGTTCGATTTTTTCTACATCGTACTCCCCTAAATTAATCATTAATACATACTTAGCATTGCTTTCAGTAGGCAAATAATTAACAGCAGCTTCGATAGAATTAAAAATAGTAGAGTCTACATTATTAGGAGCATTTTGATTTAAATAACCACATTCGATAATATCAATTTTAGCTTCGTTTAAATATTTTATAATACTAGTTATATGTGGTGAACGAAAATTCCACTTATTAATATAACCACCATCACGTAAAGTGCAATCTAAAGATTGAATATTATTCATACGAAATCCCTTTCTTTTCAAAGATTTTACGTACTTTCTTCAAATCTTCCTCCGTATCAACTGCAACTGTTTCACTATTAACTTCTATATATTGAACATACAATCCGGATTCAATAAATCTCAAAATTTCAATATCTTCAATCAATTCTATTTTAGTACGTTTAGAAATTTTGAAATGTTCAAGTGCCTGTGGTAAGAATCCGTATACACAAACTTGTTTATAATAATAATATTCTAAGCTTGCCTTCGGAAAAGGTGTAACACCTCTACTTAAAAAGAGACCTCTATTACCATCAGTAGTGATTACTTTTGGGATAGTTGGATTAATTAAATCTACTGGATTTTTTATTTTCGTCATGAGATTCGTGACTAAAATTTCTTGATTCTCTAACATAGGTTGTATTGCTTTATCTATTGTATCTGGCTCTATAAGTGGTTCATCACCTTGGATATTCACAAATATATCCGCTTGAATTTTTTCGGCTACTTCGCATAATCTGTCAGTTCCAGTAGGATGGTCTGAAGAAGTCATCATAACTTTCAAATTATAGTTTTCACAAACAGTTTTTATTCTATCATCATCTGTTGCTACAATTACTTCCGACAGTAATTTAGATTTACTTGCTTGCTGATAAACCCACCAAATCATTGGTTTTCCTTGAATATCCGCTAAAGGCTTTCCTGGAAATCTACTTGACTGAAATCTAGCAGGAATTACTCCTAAAATTTTCATCCTAACTTCATTCCTTTATCAATAGTTGTTCTTTTTCTAATTGCATTTTCATATCTCCAAATGCCGGCTGAATGTGAACAATACATGCATAAATAGTTTTTATATAACTTCCAAAAATATCATTAAATAATTTCACTTTATCTTTTGGCAATTTAGCTTTTGCAACGTCAGGAGATTTATTAATAAAATTTTCATGTTGAACCCGAGACATAGGGACCACTACAGTTTTGTAAAAAATATTATCTTGGAGCAAATTAAATAATTGATCAAATGCAGACAAATAAATCGGCAACATAGAAAAATTATTTTTATATGAATTATTTATTTCATTCAAATACTCTAAGCTTTTATTACCATACTTTATTAATTCATCGAAGCTATGTTCTAGCTCAACCATCTTACGCTTTACTAATCGTAAATCATATGTTGGTTCACCTTCTGTCCAATTAGATGGAACGACATTTTTGTCAGTTAAAACTTTCTCTATAACTTCATCTATATGCATAAATGTTGTATGTTTAATAAATGCTCCATTTTTAGTTGTATTATAAACAACTAAATTCGGGTATCTTCTTAACCATAACTCCATACTCGATTTCATATTTAAAAATTCTTCATTAGTCTCTATTTCTTCACCGTATACACTTTGTGTATACTTTATATCTTTTTTATCTCGTTCAGTTATTTCTGAGCTTCTATGATTATAATTAATTCCGTCCGCATAGCGTCGATTATTTAAGAAAGCGAAATTTTGCCCCGCTAAAATAATCGGTCCAACTTCTAGTTTAATTAAAGCTTGAAGTGTCATATTCGTTACTGAAACGGCATCATAAATAACTATTTCATTATTATACTCAAGCATATATTTCGTAAATTTATCTTGATTTAACATAAAATTAATTAACTTACCTGGATAATTTTTAACTGTTTCAAATCCTGTAGAACTTCCGAAGCACATCGGGATATTTAACCCTCGCTCTTTCACCTCCGTCACTACAAATTGATTGGTGAAGTTTGGGTCAACACTAAAATAAGCATCTGGAATAATATCATACGACAATAATGATTTGATAGCTGATCCCATAGCAAATACATAGGCTCTATTTTCAGCTTTTATTCTTCGAACATATTCAATATCTTCCGCTAAAGATGGGCCTGCTGAAACTAATAATACAGGCTTATTTTTAAAGTATTCTTTATTTAAATCCAATAGTAAATTAGGCGTTTTCAAAATGTTAGGGAAGTTTATAATTGGATTAATCATCCAACGTTGTTGCAATTGTGCGTTCACAGATACACTACTTTTTCTTTCTCTTAATGCAGGTAAAATTCCATCGAAAAATTTCTCTATTTCATTTCTATTTAATCTTTCCGTCACTGGAAAAATAATATCAGAAGAAAACTCAGAATAGTATTTAAAAAAATCTACCTTGCTTACAATTTCATCACTATTAGTGAAAATTTCTACAAAATTCTCTGTATTATATTTTTTAAGATTTACTTTTGTTAGGAATTGTTTCAATATGCTAACATTAGGTTCAAAAATAGAAAACTTTATCTTCGGATTCAATTCTAAAATTTGTTTTATATGATAACCCAATCCTGTTCCAATAAATAACAAATGGTCATATTTCGTTAAATCTCCTAATTGGTTAACAAAAGTTTCTGCTTCTTGTATAGGATTATATTTACTATGAAAGTAAACTTTTTTTTGATTTTCTTGTGTGAGGACTAGAGTTGGAACCCCTACCTTTGTTTCTTCTACATCTAATTCTATTTCCTCTTCATATGTATTTAATCTTTTATATAACTTTTCATTCATCTTTTTTAATATTTGTAAGTTATCAAAATAATGCATAAAGTTCATCTACTCCTTTGATTCAATAACCCATTCTGAGGCACTATCAAAAACATTAGGAAGTTCGTATTCAAAAATATCTGCAAGCATGACATAATCCTTATTCTCCAAGGCTTCATTAATATCATTAAAATATATAGAAGCCTCATGTATACGACTTTTTACAGTGTAACCGATTTCTGTGAATTTCTTTTCTACATCTAAAAGCCATTGCAAACCCTCAGCGAATTGTTCAATATAAAGAATCGCTTCAGCTGTATTTGAACTACGTATTTTAAAGGCAATATCTTTACATCCATTTGTTACTTTGCTTATATAGTCAAAATAAGATTGTTTAATATCATTAATTAGTTGTTGATCCATCATATATCACTCCATTTCTTACTCCTTATATCGACAACTTTCATCAATAATTTAAACCAAAATAAAAAAACTAGCCTTCAAATTGAAGACTAGTTTTAAATGGTTATCAATTAACCTAATAATTGAAGTACACCTTGTGGTTGTTGGTTTGCTTGAGCAAGCATTGATTGAGCAGCTTGCATTAAGATGTTGTTCTTAGTGAACTGCATCATTTCAGCAGCCATATCTGTATCACGGATACGTGATTCAGCAGCTGTTAAGTTTTCAGAAGTAGCACCTAGGTTGTTAATTGTGTGCTCTAAACGGTTTTGAACAGCACCTAAGTTAGAACGTGTATTAGAAACAGATTTAATTGCTGAATCTAAAGTTGTAATAGCTTCGTCTGCTGATGTTTGAGAAGAGATATCTAAACCACCAAATGTTACAACTTCACCTGCTGCTGCAGCTTTCTTTAACTCACCAGTTGTTGAGTTGTAGTAACCATCTTCTTTAGCAACTACTGCAGATTTAGCAGTTCTAATTACAGCATCTTGAGCGAATTCAGCATAATCAGCTTGTTTTGAAGCACTTAATGCACTAAAAGTTGCTGTATCCATAACTGTAGTATCTGAACCATCTTTTTTATAGTAACCTGCTGCTGTTGCTTTCACTTCTGTCACAGCTTGCTTAACTTCAGAACCTTTTGCTTTATAATCGTAAGTAACACCACCAGCTGTTACTTGGTTAGTTGTACCAGCAGTTGCTTTTTTTACTCCTTCTTCTAAACCTAAAGCTTTTGAAGAAGTGTCGCCAATTGATAATTTAATATTTTGAGATTCGTTAGCACCGATGTGGAATACTTTAGATGAGAAGTTACCATCTAATAATTTTTGAGTGTTGAACTCTGTGTCAGTTGAAATACGAGTAATTTCTTCGCGTAATTGCTCGATTTCTTTTTGAAGTGCGTCACGGTCTTCAGTAACGTTTGTGTCGTTAGCAGATTGTACTGCTAATTCACGCATACGTTGTAAAATTGAGTGAGTTTCGTTTAATGCACCCTCAGCAGTTTGGATTAAAGAAATTGAGTCTTGAGAGTTTTTAGTTGCCATGTCAAGACCACGGATTTGTCCACGCATTTTTTCAGAGATTGCTAAACCAGCAGCATCGTCACCAGCGCGGTTGATTTTGTAACCAGAAGATAATTTCTCAAGGTTTTTAGAAGCTTGAGTGTTGTTGAAGCCTAAGTTACGGTGTGTGTTTAAAGCTGAAATGTTGTGTTGAATTCTCATTTGGAATTCCTCCTTGAATGTTTGTTTTGTTATTCCACATCCGTGTGGAATATCGGATTAGGTAGTATGTATGTACTTCCTGCCCCTTACAATCTATATATCGTATTTAGTTGGAAATGTTTAATAGTTTTTTAAAAGTTTTTTTATTTTTTATGTAATATATTACTAGATTAAAATTATCACTAAAAAGTATTCTTTATTTCTTCTTTAACTGTTCTAAGAAGCTTGATGCTGCTGATAAAGCTTCCTTATTCTGTGCTTGGATAGCTTCAAAAACTTCGGATCTATGCACTTTAACTGTTTTTGGCGCGACAATTCCGATTTTAATTTGCTCACCTTCGACAGCTAGTATTTTAATTTCGATTTGATCGCCAATCATTATAGATTCGTCTTTTTTTCGGGATAGTACTAGCATTATTTCGCACTTCCTTCCAATCTTTGCATTGGATAACGTAATGAATAAGATTTATTATCTTGAAGAACAATTTGTTTACCGCATTTTTTACCCATGTTAATGATTAAAGGTGCAAGTAAGTTAATCGTTGAGTCTTGGAATGTTTCCTTCATTGTTACAATAGAGTATGTAAGTACATCCTCTTCCTTCCCAATTTGTAGCTGCTCACGATCATCTTCACTTATATCAAAGCTGTAATCTTTTTTAAAGGCGAACGGATAGGCAACTACAAAACCAATTTCCACATTATCAACAGATTGCAGTATTGCTAAAGGAAGGTCTGCATCTATAGGTAATAAAACAAATTTTTTTTCATTCTCTAACCCAAGTAAACCATGTTCAAACGTTAAGATGTCCTGTTCCCCAATTTCGATTTCACCTAAAAATTTAGTAGCAATTTTCATTCTTTTATACGCTCCTTTAAATGACGACATTGATGTCAACATCCGGTCTTTGTACCATTGTACCAGTTACTTTTCCTGGTGTGTATTCGTGTATTGGTTTGTTCACTTTTGCGTCAATTATTGGCTCTCTACGTTGGATATTGACGTCCGTTGTCCCAGGTGTATAGTCGATTTTGACAGATCCTACAGAGGGTACAAACTTAATATTAAATTGCACTTGGTGGGGACCATGATTTTGTTTTGCTATACCCTGAATCGTCGCACGCCCATGTCCTTTACCCGCGTTATCCATCATTTGACGTCCCTCTCTCGCTCTTCGCGCCATCCCATTTAAAACCTCTTGTTTACCTTTCTCTGCGTAGTTTGCGCTTGATTCCAGAGGTCCGATTAATCCTAAATCTCGTCTAGCCTGAGAAGAATCGATTTTAAGTACACCCCGGGTTGTATTTATTTCAAGTATGGCTGCGGGTTGTTCAATATGCTGTGTTGCTTTTGGTTGTTTAATATATTGTTGTGGTTTAGCTATATTAAGGTCTAATTTAGCATCTGTTGTGTGAATTTGAATTTGAGGGAGTCTCATTCTACTTCTCTCCTTTCAAGAAAAGCGTCTGAACAAAATGTCCAAACGCTTCTTTTTAATATTATGCGTTAAAACTTCTCAAAATCTGACGCTTTTTGTAGAAATTTAAATAAGCAAGACTATTTATCTAATAAAATCTACTAATGTTTGTTGAATAATCTTTGCCCCTACAGATAATGCTGCCTGATGAATAGCGTCTTGCGTTACCATTTCTGTAATTGCTTTCGCATAATCAACGTCTTCATTCTCAGACATTTGCTTTGTTACACTTACTTCTCGGATAGAAAGACGATTCTCCATTAACTCTACACGATTTTGTCGAGCACCAACGTCAGCTTGCGCTTCCAAAATTTTATTGTGCATATTTGTAATATCATCAGACTTACTATCTGTTTTAAATCCACCAAGAGCTTCACCGATTTCTTCACCTGTTGCCGGTCCTGGTAACCTTTCTGGATCTAGAAGATTTGAAATCTTACCCATTAGTGCATCGATATCTCCGAATAACTCTGTTCCGGGAGTATTCACTTTCATTTGGATTCCATCATATACTTCAATTTCTACATCACCATTAGGTGCATTTATAGCTGAATTTATAATTTTAGTACCATCAGTATTTGGAGGTGTAGCTTCAACGAATAACGGCTTACTAGTATTCGTACCACTAAAAATATAACGATCAGCAATCTTTGTGTTACCTACATCCTGAATTTGTTGACGAATCTGATCAATTTCAGCTTTAATTTTCGCACGTTCATCTGGTGTATTCGTATCATTGGCTGCCTGAATCACAAGCTCACGCACACGCTTCATCTGTTCGCCAACTTGGTTTAAAGATTCGTCTGTTGTGTCGATCCAGTTATTAACTTCGTTCATATTACGTGTATATTGTTCAACTTGACCTAAATCACGGCGATAGCCCATTCCTTTTACTGCTATTACAGGATCGTCAGAAGGGCGAGTAATTTTAGACCCTGAAGTGATTTGATCTTGTAGCTTAGACATTTTACCGTAACTATTATTTAAATTTAAAAGCATGTTATTCGATAACATGGATTGTGTTACGCGCATTTTTTTATAGCCCCTTTCTATCGTAATGCTAGAGTATTTTCTATAGTCCTACTCGGCCCATGCCGTTAATAATTTTGTCTAATGTTTCATCGACAACAGTTATCATACGAGCATTCGCATTATAAGCTTGTTGGAATGTAATCATATTTGTCATTTCTTCATCAAGGGACACTGAACTTACTGAGGCGCGATTACCAGAAAGTGTTACTAATAATTTTTCAGAAGTCATGTTTAAGCGATAAGCTTCTTCACCATCAGTTCCTAGTTTCCCAATCATTCCTTGATAGAAAGAATTAAATGTCGCACCATCTAAACCAGTTTGGGTTTTTGATTGAAGATTAGCAAGTTCAAGGGCCATTTTACCATTTCCTTCTTCATTCGGTTTAGAAGAGGCAGCAAATTTAGAAGGATCATCTATAAAAACTTGATTTAACTTAATATTGCCAGCAGTTATTTTTGTTCCTCCGTCTTCCTTAATAAAGAAATCTAATGCCTTATCTTGATTACCCGTTAAATCATAGCCTTCCTTATGCTTGTCATTGAAGACTTTTGCAAATTCAGCTGCCAAATCATCAAGGTCAGCTAACATTTCGAAATAATAACCTTTTGTACCAATGACGTTACCATTAATATCCTTCTCAGCATATCCGTACGAATCAATAAGGGATAACAGTTTCCCTTTACCTGGTTCTAACTGGTCATATGAAATTGATTCTGTTGTGCCATCAAGTCCATTTACTTGAATAGACGAGAACACACTAGATAAGTCGTTACCATCAATTTGCTTTGAACCGACAGTGCCATTTACTTCGATAGTAGCAAAGTCTCTACCATTCACTAGCTCAATCTCTTTATCTGTACCAAATGGTTTGATTACAACTGTAAGGCTTCCTTCAGCCACAGCACTAGCATTTCCGCCTGATGGGACACGTTTAATGGATACAGGTATGTAATTATTTAATTCATCGATTAAAACATCACGTGCATCGTATAAGTCGTTCGGTACATGACCATTTGGTTCTACTTCCTGCACTTGTTTATTGATAGCAGCAATTTGTTTTAGAAGTGAATTGATACGATTTGTCGCTACATTAATTTCATTTCCTATGTTACCTTGAATTGTTCTTAGCTGCTTGTCCATATATCTAAATGATTCTGCTAGGTGATCCGCACGTTGCATGGCAACTTTACGAGAGGCCATATTTTCTGGGTTTGTACTGACATCTTGAAGCCCTTTCCAGAACTGTTCTAATGCTGCGTTTAAACCATAAAGAGACGGTTCGTCCATTATATCTTCCATTTGAGAAATCGCATTTGAACGTGCTTCCCAATAGCCTAGTTTGTTTGTTTCTTGACGGAATTGACGGTCGACAAATTCGTCACGGACACGTTGAATCGATCCAGCTTCAACGCCAGTTCCAAGATGCCCAGGATAGTTAGGTTGATTTAAACCTGCTTGTGGGAAACCTTGCGTTGCTTGCATATTTACTCGTTGACGAGAGTAGCCTAATGTATTTGCATTGGAAATATTATGTCCAGTTGTATATAAAGCTGTTTGTTGTGTAAATAAACCACGTTTACTTGCTTCTAAGCCCATAAATGTTGAGCGCATTCTTTTTCCTCCTTTTTATGAACGTTTTTCATTCCAAGCAAACGTTTCTTGCGTGGGTGCAAGAAACTATGCTTGAGAATCAAAAAATGATTTTTTGGTAACTTTATTTGTTCCGCGTATCTCACTGCCCGAGTAATTCATTTGCTCGTTCTGAGGTCGCAAGGAACCCAGTGTTAGATTGACAAATTGTAGTGATTGGAACACTAGTTTTTGATTTAAGTCGTTTTGGTTTTTTAAGTCGTTGATGATTTGCAATAATCGATTGCGCACTGCCAAAAGTGAGTCTTTTTCAGTCTGTTGTTCAGCTGCCTCGATGACATCAGCGACAGTTGCTTTGTCAGTTGAAGCAAATCCTTTTGCCTCAAGGTAATCCGTTACCTGTTTCTGACGCTGTTGCTCGAGCTTATCGATGGCCGCTACATGCGCCTGCTCATCCTTGAGCATTTGGTCCAATGCTTCGATATCCCCAACTGTAATGATTTCAGTTTTTTTATTAGCTAGTTCAAGTAAGCTTTTGTGCATTCTTTCTAGCTTTGTTAATGTAGAACAGATCGCCTCTACAGACATATTGTGAAGCACCCTTTCTGTTATTCCTTAGAAACGATAATATTTCAGCATATCTTCTGCCACTTTGCGAGCGTCCACTTTGTATTCGCCAGAAGCGATATCTTCTTTTAATTGTTTTACGCGTTCTGCACGCTCTGTGTTGTATGTTGAAATCCCTTGCATCTCCTGTGCAGTCTTTGAAATTTCGATTTTATCTGCGAAGGATGCTTTGTTAGTGTCTGATTTTACATTGCGCACCTGATTTTTATAGGCGTTCACTGCATTAATCCCATAAGATGTAATTTTCATATAATACCCCCCTATCAAAAAGCTTTCTTCCTATTATTTCGGATTGTCTCACATAATGTTAAGTTTTCAAATATAAAAAAGTGTGCTAATTTTGTTTAAAATTAACACACTTTAAGCCCTTAACGTTTTCGATCTGAGTGATACGTTACACGATCATGATCCGCCACACTGTCACGGAACTCTTTCGCCGCTTCAAATGTACGTAGCTCCGACTTCAATTCATCCTGACATTTTGTACAAAGCTTGCCTTTCGTCGTTAAATGACCACAGTTATCACATGGGTAGCCAAGATTCGGGAACATTGCAGGCTGTAAGCGCCCTTTGCGTACCCATTTATACAATAGCTCCTCTTCAGCTCCCGTTGCTTCAACAATACGTTCTACTGTCGCCGCACGGTTTTCACGTTTACGTAAAAAGCGATAAACGATTTGATATAATTCCTCTTCAGATTGAGCACATTTATGACATACTTCTCTGACCCCGATATAATTAAAAAACTCATTACATTTCGGACAATTACGAACCTCTGCCATCTACTCTTCCTCCTTTTCCATATAACAGCTAAACGAACCTTATATACTCGTAATCTATTATACACAATGCGTTTGTAATTTCATCCATTAATTAGTGTAAAGCTTTTGACATTTTTTGCACCTGCCTTCAGTAATAGCTCGGTGGCGTGCTGTAAAGTTGTTCCTGTCGTTTTTATATCGTCAAAAAGAAGATATTCTTTATGTTCAACATGTGCTCCATCCATCAGACGGAAAAGGGGAGCTGCTTGGATTCGTTGCTCTCTATTTTTGGAGCTTTGCGTTTCTGCTGTTGTCTTTTCTAAAAGTTGTATAAAAGGAATATGAGCAGCCTTTAATAACTCCTCCATATGCGAAAAGGTACGTTCCCTTAGCTTGAGAGGATGCATAGGAATAGGAATGATAGTTGCTTTTTCATGTTTAAACCGGGCATATAGTTTCTGCCGAAATACTTTAGCAAGTGCGACATCCTGAAGAAATTTATATTGATGCAAATAATCTTTCATGGCATCGTTATACTGATAAAATGCTGATGCCGTTGAGGAATATTCAAATTTAGCTGAGCATCTTTCACAGATGGTCGGTTGAAATTGTTTGGTTAAAAGTAATTTCCATGAGATTACTGATTGCAAAGGCTGTGAGCATAGCAAGCAAAGTGTTTCCATTTTATTCATTGTGAAAATCCTTTCTTATTATAATTAAGAATTTTTGTACGCGCATCATCCATTTCAATCGTAATACCATGATGAAAAAATACGACGTCTCCATCTGCAAAATCAGCATTTCGGCCAACTCGCCCAGCGATTTGTATAAGTGCACTAGAAGTAAAAATTGTTGATTCTGCCCCAATAACGGCAACCTGTACATTCTTGATTGTAATTCCTCTTTCTAAAATAGTCGTTGTCAGTAAACCTGGAACTTCTTCTTGACGGAGTTTAAGCACTTTTTCTTTACGCTCAGGATCTTCAGCATGTACCGCCATGATGCTTCCATCTAATTGCTGAAAAAGTGGCGTAGCTATTTTCATTAACTCTACTTTCGGGAAAAATAATAGAAAAGGCTCTTTTCGTGCTAGGCGTTCCTCTGTCCATTGCTTTAGCTTTCGCGGAATCTTTCCCCGTTTCAAGCTTTTTTCATAGTTCCATAAGGAATGAAATCGAGGGACCGGTAATGGACGGTTATGATAGCGCTTTGGGATAAATGAATAGCTTTCCTGTTGATACTGAGTCAGTAATTTATGTGAAGGTGTTGCTGTGACCACCAATATTGGTGCGTTTTCCGCTTTAGCCTTTTGCACAGCGCTTTGCAAGGTTTCGTCAAATGTATAGGGAAATGCATCAGCTTCATCAACAATCATCACGTCAAACGCTCGTTCAAAACGATATAGCTGATGAGTTGTCGCCAACACAAGCTGCGCATACCCCTCCTGCTTTGGTGATCCACCATATAGTGCATGGATCACCGTTTGCGGGAAAACTGCTTGAAAGCGTGGATATAACTCTAGCACTACATCAGTACGAGGCGTAGCGATACATACCCGTAAGCCCTGCTCTAGCGCATAATGTACAGTCGGAAAAAGTAGCTCCGTTTTCCCTGCCCCACATACCGCATGAATAAGGTGGGAACGTTGTGCTTTCACACTTTCTAGCATTTCATTTGCCGCCTGCTCTTGAAGCACTGTAAATTGCCCCGCCCATTTGAGCGCATGCTTTCTTGTTCTTATTGCCCGAGGGCCCGTCCAAGTCATCAATTGCGTACAGCTACTCACTCTGCCCATATTCAAACAATGTCTACAATATACACATGGCTGCTGGCATTTCGAACAATCAAATGTTGTAAATTGCTGAGGATCATCATTATGACAACGATTGCATCTAAGATGTGGCTCTTTTTGAATTCCTTCTATTATATGGAAGTATTTATGATGGATTGCTTTCTCGATATCTTCCATTTGGAATGGAGCATGCTCCTTTAACCAAATACGTCCTTCATGAAAATCTCGTAATGCAGGTGGCAACAACCAACCTTTGTATTTCATTGCATTGCTCCTTTCGTTTTGGGGTTTATCAGCGATTTCTGTACTTTTATCAGCGATATTCATTGGTATATCAGCGATTCTCGAACTTTTATCAGCGATGTTCATTACTTTATCAGCGATTCTCGAACTTTTATCAGCGATGTTCATTACTTTATCAGCGATTCTCATATTTTCATCAGATATATCCGAAATCTACCACCTAGTATCCCTACTTCCCCTGGCAATAAGTATTTTCGCAAAATAAAAAAACAGCCTCTACAAATTTAATGTAGAGACTGTCTCACTGAAGATTATTTTTTTGTCCAGCCTAGCCCCATTGAGCCTTCGCCCAGGTGTGTGCCAATGACGGGACCGAAATAACTTAATTTAAAGTTAACATTCGGGTAGGTTGCTGCTAATTGTGCTAGCCATTCTTCGGCTTCTGCCTGACAATTGGCATGGATCACGACAGCGTCCATTGCTTCATACTTACTAGCATCCTCTGCTAGTAGCTCCTCTGCACGCTTTAATGCTTTTTTACGTGTACGAATTTTTTCAAAAGGTACAATGACCTTGTCCATAAAATGCAGTACTGGCTTTACTTGTAATAAGCCGCCAATTAATGCTGCTGCTGCAGACAGACGTCCCCCTCGTTGTAAGTGCGCTAAGTCATCTACAATGAAGTAAGCACGAATTGTTTGCTTCATGTCCGCCAATGTAGCAAGAATTTCTTTTGCGGAAAAGCCTTGTGCTGCCATTTCAGCTGCTCGTAGAACATAAAAACCCTGTACCGCACAGGATATTTCACTATCAAAAGCATACACATCAATGCCTTCTACCATCTCGCCTGCTTGAATGGCACCTTGATATGTTCCACTGATTCCACTTGATAAATGAATAGAAATTACTTCATCATACTCTTTTGAAAGCTCTTCAAAGAGAGCAACAAATTCTCCAATTGGGGGCTGGGTTGTTTTCGGGAATTCTTTTGCCCCGCGTACTTTATCATAAAATTCAGATGCCGTGATATCTACTTCTTCTGCAAATAGTTGTCCTGAGATATTTACACTTAACGGAATCATATGAATGTTTAAGCGCGCTCGTTCCTCGGCCGAAATATATGCAGTACTATCTGTTACGATTGCTGTCCTCATCCATGTCCACTCTCCTATTCTAATAGTTTACAATCAATTGCTCCTCGGCGCAATTGTTGCTGTCGCTTCGCTTTCGCACAGATAAAACATTTGTTGCTGTCGCTTCGCTTTCGCACAGAAAAAAATTGTTGCTGTCGCTTTGCTTTCGCTACAGTAAACATTTGTTGCTGCCGCTTCGCTTTCGCTACAGATAAAAAAATGTTGTCTGGGTTTTGAATGATGCTTGCTTTATCGTCATTCAGTAGGAACCCACTAAAAAAAGAAATGAATGTGAAATGAATTACGACATTACGTAATCTGTCTGAATGTCGAATAGAAGTAAGTCCACTTCACTCTTTCATCATTCTAGACGTCTGCTAAATTGTTATCTTAGCATTCATTTCACATTCATTTTCTATGTATTTCTCTTAGTACCAGAGGTTGAACTTTATTCGATTAAAGAATATAGGCTCATCACCTAACCTAAGGCTGATTTCCATAGGCAAGTCCAATGAACGTTATCACAAGGCTTTTTGCCCGTCGTTCCACTAGTGTCTTATCTTTGTCGCTATGCCCTAAAATCACTCAACCTCAACTTTTAGTGATGAGCCTTTCATGAAGATATCCTAACTTTATCTGCCAGTACTCGATTCAGTATAAAAGACACTTGTAACCTTCCAATGTCCATCTTCTTTAACGAATACTGTCACTTGTTGTCCTGCACTTTCATGCTTTACATTTGTTTTAGTTTGTACAACATGCGATGTTAGATTTGAATAAACCTGCGCTTCATCCGTGCTATATTTTATAATTGTAGTATTTTTAGCATCACGTTTAACGTCTGACTGTTTAAATACGTCTGTAATATATTCTTTTTCTTCTTCATAATTGAAACCTTTTGGATTCTTTGAGAGTGTTTGCATATAACGATCAATTTCTTTTGAATTGAGAGCTGCAATATATTCATTAAAGGCTGCTAATATCGCTTTTTCTTCATCAGCAGGGACATTTTCTGCCTTTGTTATTTTCCCACCATTCGCTTCAAACCCTACAGTTCCATCATCAATGATTTTTTGTCTATCTTCTGAACTCATTTCTTCTTTTTTATTACCACAGGCAGTTAACATTAATGCAGTTAACATTAATAAGGTAAAAACTGCTAAAAAACTTTTCTTTAACATAAAAAAACCTCCCGCGCATATTGTAGCATATAAATCCCGTTGCAGGAATTTTGTTGTGCTTTTTCAACATTTAGGTGCTACATCTTCCTTATGACGCGCGTACTATTAAAATGTTGCACGATTTATGTGATCATTATGTATAAATTTCGCCACAAAAGAGCAGCGGCATACTTATATTAAAAAAACTGTTTTAAAAACTACTATATAATATAGTAGCCTTTAAAAACAGCTATCGATTATGCCTCGTAGGACTCAGCTTTGTGCTTAAGTCTGCATTTGCCGCAGGACCTGGCGTTCATTCTTGAGTTCCTCTATGTCAGCGGATGTTTGGACACCCGCTGATAGTTAAGTTCATGTATGTTATTAACGTACTTCAACCCAGCCATTTTTGATGGCTGTCACAACAGCTTGTGTACGGTCGTTTACATTCATTTTTTGTAAAATGCTTGAAACGTGGTTTTTAACTGTTTTTTCAGAAATGAACAGTGTCTCACCAATTGTACGGTTAGATTGCCCATCTGTTAATAATTGTAATACTTCACATTCACGTTTTGTTAGTAAATGGAATGGACGACGAATTTCTGTTTGATGGAAGTTACCTTTATTTTCATGCTCAGAAAGACGACGGAATTCCGCTACTAAATTTTTAGTTACTTTTGGATGTAGGTAAGATCCACCATTCGCAACTACTTTAATAGCTTCAACGATTTCGTCAGCATCCATCTCTTTTAGCATATAGCCAAGTGATCCAGATTTTAGTGCGTGTGTTACGTATGTTTCATCATCATGAATAGATAACATAATAACCTTTGCATCTGGGAATTCATTTATTAAATCTGCCGTTGCCTCTACTCCATTTTTCCCCGGCATATTTATATCCATTAATACTACATCTGGTTGATTTTCAGCATATAAAGAAACCACATCTGTACCATCGTCACCTTCTGCTACTACGTCAAACGTATCTTCAAAATCTAAAATACGCTTTACTCCTTCGCGGAATAGCTGGTGATCGTCTACAATAATAATCTTCGTCATTTGTCTTTACCCCCTAAATTCTCCAACAATCGTTTTACGCTACTTCTAACGGAATTTTAAATAAAACCGTCGTACCTCGATTTACCTCACTTTTAATTGAGATTGTCCCATCCAAAATTTCGATACGTTCTTTCATACCTAAAATCCCAAAAGAATGATCTTTAACTTTCTGCGAATCAAAACCTATGCCATTGTCCTTTACAACAATATTTACGGCATTCTTCAACCATTCAAGTTTTACCCAAATATCCTTACATTTCCCGTGCTTCATGGCATTTGTTACACACTCTTGCACTAATCGGAAAATAGATATTTCATAGTTTGATGGTATACGCTTTTCGGTGCTCCTCGATTGAAAATGAACTTCAACACCGGGATTATATTCAGTAACGGTCGATAAGTATTTTTTTAATGTCGGAACAATACCTAAATCATCAAGTGCCATTGGTCTTAAATCATAGATTATACGTCGCACCTCTGATAATGCATTACGTACGGTTTTCTTTAAATCGGCAATTTCAGCTAAAGCATTGTCAATGCCCTTTTCACGATACGTTCTGTCTATTAAATCAGTGCGCATAAGTACATTTGCTAGCATTTGAGCAGGCCCATCATGAATTTCCCTAGATAGGCGTTTACGCTCCTCTTCTTGTGCTGCAATAATACGTATACCAAAATCTTGTTTCATTTTTGCTTGTTCAAGTGCTAAACCAACATTCTTTAAATCTGAAGTTAAGTAATTCAAAACGACATTTACTTGATTGACAATATGATCTGCACGTTCAATAGTATCGAGTAATGCTCTTAATCTTCTCTCTAAATCATCTCTTTTATCACGTAGCTGCTTTTCCTGTGTTCTAATAACAGAGAGCTTCACTTGAAAATCCTGTGCAGTTTCATATGCTTCTCTAACTTGTTCTTCGGTATAATTATCAAAAGCTTTACTCACTAGCACAAGTCTTTGCTTAGCAAGCTGTGTACTTTTTTCTAAAGCATCGCCTTCATCAATAACAATTGAAACTTGTTTTCGAACAATTTCTAGCTCGTTTTGCATATCTTCGAAACTTCTTCGGCTTTGTTCACTTATAATAAAGATATCATCTTTTGAGCTCATGATTGTTTCTAACATTCGATTAAATATGTCATCAAGCGACTTTAAATCGAAGGTATCATTTGAAAACATAGTATACTCCCCAGTCTAATGTCTTATGATTACTAACTATTTTCAATAGACCAATTACATAGTCTATACCTATTATAGCATCCTCATGTTAAAAATTAATGCTTTTTCTTTATGAAAATTATAGAATAGAACTACTTTAAAGGAGATTGATATCGATGAGAGAAAACTATTTAACTGTAAAAGGATATGGAGAAAGTGAAATTGTTATTTCAAAATCTCGTTTCCTTACTTATATAGAACGTGTAGAAACGGAAGAGGATGCAATTTCTTTTATTGAACGCATAAAAAAATTGCACCATAATGCAACACATAATTGTTCAGCCTATATTATCGGAGAACATGATCATATTCAAAAAGCAAATGATGATGGGGAACCTAGCGGCACAGCAGGCGTCCCTATGTTAGAAGTCCTAAAAAAACAAGGGTTAAAGGATACGGTCGTTGTCGTCACACGCTACTTTGGTGGCATTAAGCTTGGCGGTGGCGGTCTTATTCGTGCGTACGGAAAAGCGACAACAGAAGGTTTGCTTGCTGCTCAAGTAGTTGAACGTAAGCTTCACCATTTCATGAAAATTGCTGTTGATTACACATGGCTTGGTAAAGTAGAAAATGAAATTCGAGGTTCTTCGTATACTTTAGAAGAAATTCGCTACTTGGAAGGCGTCGAAATTATTGTTTCCGTGTTAAAAGAGGAAGAAGAACCGTTCCGAAACTGGGTAACAGAACTGACAAACGGACAAGCAAACATTACTTTTGAGAATGCTCAATTTATTGAATTTGTTGTGAAATAAATAGTTTTAATTGTCGAAAACTAAATATCCATAGTATAATTTTAATATTGAGCTATTTTATCATTTGCACATTTGTTTGAATAAAGTTTAGTTTAACCGCATTATTATTCCGAAAATTCAGAGGAGAATATATTAAAAATGAAAAATAGAAATAAAAAAAGCAAAAAGAAGTCTTCCAAAACTTCTATAATTATAAAAGTTTCCATTCTTCTTGTTGCTAGTTTACTAATTTGCGCGACGGCATATGGCGTATATATTGCGAAGCAAGCAAAACATGCTATTGACTCAGCGCATGAAGAATTAGAAGGTCGAGACATTTCTGCACTTCGTGATGCGAAGGTAGAACCAATTCATGATAATGTTTCAGTCCTATTTGTCGGTGTAGATGATAGTGAAAACCGAGGACAAGGCTCTGAGAATTCACGTTCAGACGCGCTCATTCTAGCAACATTAAACAATAAAACGAAAACGGTGAAAATGCTCAGTATCCCTCGAGATTCGTATGTTTACATTCCTTCTGTAGAACATAAGGATAAAATTACTCATGCACATGCCTATGGAGGAACACTTTCAACAATTGATACTGTAGAACAACTATTAGATGTGCCAATTGACTATTATGTACGTATGAACTTTAATGCGTTTATTGATGTTGTGGATGCATTAGGTGGAATTGAAGCTGAAGTGCCTTATAAGTTACACGAAAAAGATGAATTCGATCGCAACGCCATCAACTTAGAGCCTGGTTTACAGCATTTAAACGGAAGTCAGGCACTTGCACTCGCAAGAACACGTAAGCAAGACAGTGATATTGAACGCGGCAAGCGTCAACAAGAAATTTTAACAGCGATCATCAATAAAGTTTCTTCTGTAGGATCTATTACAAAATACGATGATGTCATTAAAGCACTTGGTGATAATATGAAGACAAATATGACATTTAGCGAAATGAAATCATTCCTATCTTATTTAACACAAGGGATGCCACGTATTGATTCTTTAACATTAGAAGGTACAGATGATATGTCTACTGGTGTTTACTACTATAAATTAAATCAAGAATCGGTTGATGAAGTGTCTGAAACTCTTAATAACCATCTTGACACCAAAAAAGCGTCTAGTAGCTTAACAAATAAAAATACTAATAATGCTAACGCTGTTGGCGATGATGCCACTGATAGCAATAACGCTCAATAACTACAAAAGCCTTTCCACGTTAAATATATTTGTGGAAAGGCTTTTTGTATGGCATGATCTTGTAGCACTTATTGACCTGAGTTTTGCTCCATGTTATTTTATCGCGATTCGCCACTAAAAGTATGGGTTCCGCCGCTAACCTAAGGAGGAACGCCGCTAAAACACGAAGTTGCGCCGCTAACCAAGCAAAGAACACCGCTAAACCCCAAAATTCCGCCGCTAATCAAGCAAGAACGCACATTGCCGTTTTTCTCTTTATCCGAGCACCAATTAAAAAAGCAACCATCCGTCAAGTGGATGGTTGCTTGAATGTTTTATTTATTAAATATCCGCACAAAATTCAACAGTGGTTTATAGTTTTTACCCGCCAGTCCAATGACTTCAACCAAAATTTCAATGGCTGTTAAAATGACAGCTACGAGTAAAATGGCGCCCCATACTTTTGCCATTGAGAAGATGATGGCTGCTAAACCAAACATGATGGCAATCCCATAAATAATAAGTACTGTTTGACGATGTGTGAAGCCCATATCTAGTAAACGGTGATGCAAGTGTGATTTATCTGGATCAGACCATTTTTTCTTCATACGTACGCGACGAACAATCGCAAAGAATGTATCAGAAATTGGCACACCTAGTATAATAACCGGAATAATTAATGTTACGACCGTTACATTTTTAAATCCAAGCAATGCGAGCACCGATATCATAAAGCCAAGGAATAAGGCTCCCGTATCTCCCATGAAGATTTTCGCTGGGTGGAAATTGTAAAATAAAAATCCAAATGTTGCTGCTGCTAAAATGGCTGCGATTGCTAAAACGAACATATTGCTCATGATAAATGCCATAGCCGCTAAAGTTATGAGGGCAATCGTTGAAACACCTGCCGCTAAGCCATCTAAACCATCGATTAAATTAATGGCATTTGTAATACCAACAATCCAAATAACTGTTAAAGGGATACTTAGTAATCCAAAATTTAATTCGCCAAAAAATGGTAAATTAATCATCTCAATATGAATGCCACCTACAAAAATGACAATAAGTGCCGCAACAAGTTGACCTACTAATTTGGCTTTTGCGGAAATTTCACGCATATCGTCTATGACACCTGTTGCTACGATAATACAAGCCCCAATTATAATTGCCAGTAAAAAATCACTACCATGTTCATTGTATATCAATATCGGCCGGAAAATAGCCACAGCTATTAAAAACGCAAGGAAAATCGCCAATCCCCCAAGTCTTGGCATAATTCGTGCATGTACTTTTCGATAGTTCGGTGCATCAACAGCACCTATTCTGAATGCTAATCGTTTAACTAGTGGAGTTAACAATATTGAAGCAACAAATGCTGCTATTAAAGACACGTAGAGCATGTCTCTCCTCCTCAAAAAAATAATCTACATTTAAATTCTAATTGATTATAGCACGAACAGACGCCGAAATATACTTTTTCTATTTATTTTCCACCATTTCACAAATATTATTCCTTTTTTTGAAATGGAAGAATGCTGCATGTCAAATCTAGTCATCATTCGTAAAATTTGATAAAATAATGGAGTGTCTAGCATTTAGACAACTTAAAAGGAGCGTAAATTTCATGTTCTCAATTTTTAAACGCAACAATGAGCAAACTAGTGCTCGTCAATTAAAGCGCTACTATAAAATAGTAGATCAAATTAATAGTCTTGAAGAAAATTATGTGAATAAGTCAGATGAAGAATTAAAAGAAATGACTTTTATTTTCAAGGATCGTTTAGAACAAGGTGAACCAATTACATCTATCATCCCGGACGCATTTGCTGTAGTACGCGAAGCCTCAAAACGTGTATTAGGTATGCGTCATTTTGATGTACAGCTTATCGGTGGCCTTGTTTTAACTGAAGGCAATATTGCAGAAATGCCTACAGGTGAAGGTAAAACGCTTGTCGCTTCCCTTCCTTCATATGTACGCGCATTAGAAGGTAAAGGCGTTCACGTCATTACAGTTAATGACTATCTAGCTAAGCGTGACTACGAGCTTGTCGGCCAAATTCATCGTTTCCTTGGCTTAACAGTTGGTTTAAATATCCCAATGATGGAGCCGGATGAAAAAAAAGAAGCCTATAACGCAGATATTACATATGGTGTCGGTACTGAGTTCGGATTTGACTACTTACGCGACAACATGGCACATAGCTTGGCTGATAAAGTACAACGTCCTTATCACTTCGCCATTATCGATGAAGTCGATAGTGTACTGATTGATGAGGCAAAAACACCGCTTATTATCGCTGGGAAAATGGGAGCGAATGATGAACTACACCGCATTTCCTCTATGCTAGCTAAACGTTTTAAAGAAGAAGAAGATTACGATTTTGATGATGAAACAAAAGCTACTTCTTTAACTGATAAAGGCATTGAAAAGGTTGAGGCTGCCTTCAATGTTGATAATCTATATGATCTGGAACACCAAACACTTTACCATTACGTGATCCAAGCAGTTCGTGCACACGTAATGTTCAAGCGTGATGTTGATTATATCGTAAAAGATGACAAAATCGAGCTTGTTGATATGTTCACAGGTCGTATTTTAGAAGGTCGTTCACTATCTGATGGCTTACATCAAGCGATTGAAGCAAAAGAAGGCGTAACGATTACTGAAGAAAATAAAGCACAAGCACAGATTACCATTCAGAACTACTTCCGTATGTATCCTAAGCTTTCTGGGATGACGGGTACAGCGAAAACACAGGAAAAAGAAATTCGTGAAGTGTACGGCATGGAAGTTATTCAAATTCCAACAAACCGCCCTCGTAAACGTGTCGATCAGCCTGATATTATCTTCAAAAAACAGGAAGATAAATATAAGTACGTGGCTGCCGAAGCTAAACGTCGTCATGAAAAAGGACAACCTGTTTTAATTGGGACAACGTCAATACTGCAATCTGAAACCGTTGCCGAACATTTAAAGAAGGAAGGCTTAACGTTCCAATTGCTGAATGCTAAAACAGTTGAGCAAGAGGTTGAGCTGATTTCACAAGCTGGGCAAAAAGGGCGTATTACTGTAGCAACCAATATGGCTGGCCGTGGTACAGATATTATGCTAGCTGAAGAAGTTCACGAGCTTGGAGGCTTATTTGTCATCGGTACCGAAAAGCATGAAAGCCGTCGTGTAGATAATCAGCTACGTGGTCGTTCAGGTCGCCAAGGCGACATCGGTGAAACCCGCTTCATTCTCTCTATTGAAGATGATATGTTCCGCCGTTATGCAAAAGAAGAGGTTGAAAAATTCTCAGAAAAAATGGTTGTCGATGAAAAAGGCATCATCCAAAATAAAGAAGTTCAAGAACTCATTAACCGTACACAACGTATTGTAGAAGGCTCTCAATACGGTATGCGTGAATACAACCTAAAATTAGATGATGTGATCAATGACCAGCGTACAGTTATTTACGGTCTACGCGATAAAATTTTAGCTGGTGAAGATTTAATGGGTGAGCTGAAAAAAATGCTAAGTGAAACAGTTGATTTTGCTGTAAGAGAAGCCGCTCCAGATGAACTCCCTTCAGTGGAATGGGATTATGATCAAATGGAACGCTCTCTCAATTCACTATTTATGACGCCTGTCACAATTGACCGTGAAGTGGGCAAAGTAAAACAAATTTTAGCTGATATTCAGCCTTCTGAACAAGAGTTGCTTGATCGCATGGAACAGTTTGCTGGCAATGATGAAGTAATGGCTGTTATCCCACAAGTAATGCTAAGCTATCTTGATAGTAGCTGGGTGAAACATTTAGAAAACATGGCACACTTAAAAGAAGGTATCGGCTTACGTCATTACCAACAAGAAGACCCGATGCGAATTTACCAACGTGAAGGCCTAGAATTATTCGGCAAGAATTTCCAAGAATTACGTCGTTCTATCATTATAGAAATTACAGGCTTCATGAAAATGATTGAAGCACAAATGGAGGTACAATAATGGGCTTATTCTCATTCTTTAAAAAATCAGATAAACTTGGGCAAGAAAATACAATCGATTCTAAGGATTTACTGCAAAACATCAAGGTAGAAAATACAAACAATAACCGAGATGTTGTGACGAAATTATCATACCATCCAGATTGGGAAGTACCTCAGGAGCAAAAGTATATATTCAACTTCCTTGCTAATGAGCTAGAACCGTTGAAACCAAATCAATTATCACTTTCTTCTATTAGTATTGAAGAAGACAAACGCTCAAAAAAATGGCAAGTGCGTGCATTTTTCCGCTCATCCTTACCTCAAGCGATTGAGCTAGGTGAAATTGAACTATTCATTATGGATAAAAATGATGAGCTTGTAGCATCGAAAACATTCGACTTCGCAGCACTTGGAACAATTCCAGCAGAAAGTGCTCGTCCATGGGTATTTGATTTTGAAAAATCAACGATCAAAGTCGATAAAGTACCAGAAGATGGCTGGAAAATTGCATTCAACCTTGTTTCTCTTCGCGGTCACCAATTAGAATTAGATCCATCATGGGAAAAGCAACTCCCTGCCGCACAAAAAGAGGAACTTGCCAACATCGTAAAAACTTTACCGAAGTTAGGTGAAACAGAAGTAAACTTCACCGGCCTACAAGCGAAACTTGCTGATAACGGTAATTTAAATGTGTCTATCTTCATCCGTAACGGACATAATAAAGCGATTAACCTAGAACAATTACCACTAGAAATTATTGATGCAACAGGCAAACAAATTGCTAAAGGCTCATTTAAAATGGATCCAATATTAACTGTGCAACCAAACTCAACAAAGCCATGGACATTTATCTTCCCTGCAGAGCTTGTTGACGCAAAAGATGCCGACCTTTCTCGTTGGACAGCACGTGTAACACAATAAAGTGACATTTTACGGGCAAATAATCTCCTTACACTCGGAGTGAGAGCCTTATACTTAACGCTTCTCTATACATGAATGCCCATTAATGCAACATCGAAAACCCTTCTTTCCTATTGAAAGAAGGGATTTTTCGTTTGTTCGCTTTAGTAGCGATGTTCTACCTTTATCAGCGATATTCTACCTTTTATCAGCGTTTTATCTGGTTTTATCAGCGATTCTTCGATTTTACCGGCGATCCCACTTTTATCAGCGATGTTCTCCTTTTTATCAGCGATGTTTTATCTTTTATCAGCGATATTCTACCTTTTATCAGCGTTTTATCTGGTTTTATCAGCGATTCTTCGATTTTATCGGCGATCCCACTTCTATCAGCGATGTTCTATACTTTATCAGCGTTGTTCACTTTTTATCAGCTATATGCACACTTTTATCAGCGTTGTCCGCCTTCATCTCCATGAAAAAAGCGATTTTTCCCGTATAGGCAAAAATCGCTTTAACTTTATTTAATAGCGTCCAATCGTTTATAAGCTACTAATCTTGTTGACCAGTAAGAGTATGTAACGTCTGAAATTTCAACACCGTCTGACCCCGCGTGGACAAATTTATTGTTGCCTAGATAAATACCCATATGGGATATTCCGTCTTTATAAGTATTTTGGAAAAATACTAAATCTCCCGCTACCGGATTTTTAACTTGTGTTGTATTACCGTAAAAATATCCTTCGCTACTGTCTCTTCCAATTTTTAAACCGCCTTGATTAAAGGCATAGTAAATAAGGCCACTACAATCTAAACCTTCCGATGTGTTACCACCGTAAAGATATGGTGTTCCTACTAATGACTTGGCTACTTCTACTGTTTTCTTATAAATAGCTTGTCCATTAGCGGCAGGATCTTTAGATGTGGATGTTCCTGCATCTGAAGATCCGTTATTATGTACTGTTTCATTCTCGGGTATTGAAGCTACCGAAGATAATTTTAACACCTGTCCAATATAAATCGTGTCTGTCTTAAGACCATTCCAGTCTTTGATGTCCTTAACTATCACATTATATTGCTTAGCAATTTTGGACAATGTATCACCTTTAACTACTGTATGGGAAGCAGTTGCGGGTTTTGATGGTGTTGTCGGTTTTGTAGTTGATGGATTCGAGGGTTTTACCACAACATTAGTAGCTTGTTTTGAAACTTCAAGCTTTTGTGCGACATAAATCATATCATTCTTTAAATTGTTCCAGCTTTTTATGTCTTGAACTGTTACTTTATGGTTTTGAGCGATTTTCGTTAGAGTGTCGCCTTTTTGCACCGTATACGTAGCTGCTTCTGCTGTTTGTAATGCTAAAAAAGAAGTAGCAATAGTGCTTAATGCAAGGATTCTTAATTTTTTTGTTTTTTTCATATCAATTTGCCTCCGTTCGTGCTAAAATATTTCCTTGTGTGTCTATCATACTAGAGATTTTTGAATTGAGGTATCGGAAAAACTGACTATTTTTCAAACAATTTAGGAATCTTGCTGATTCCGACAGATTCTGACAAATTGTAGGAGAATATTAATTGCAAGATTAGTATTCATATGATAATATACACATCAGTATTTAAAATTTTTAGAAAGTTTCATCTTTTCAATTTTAAAGGAGTTTTAATTTTTATGAAAAACATTTTGCTTTTCATCAAAGAGAATTTAGCAGTAGGTTTACTATTATTTGCCTTATTCTTAGGCGCCGGAAATATTATCTTCCCCCCATTATTAGGTCAACAAGCTGGTGAACATATAACGACAGCCATGATCGGCTTTTTAATAACAGGTGTTGGATTACCGCTATTAGCCATTGTTGCGATTGCGAAGGCGGGTGGCGATTTACAAATACTAGCGAATCGTGTTGGCCCTACCTTTGGTGTTATTTTTACATCAATCGTATATTTGGCGATTGGACCATTTTTTGCAGTGCCGCGTACGGGGTCTGTATCCTTTGAAATCGGGATCGTCCCATTTCTTCCAGAGGGATTAACAGATCATTGGGCGCCTCTTTTCATTACTTCAATCGTATTTTTCGCCTTAATACTTTTATTAGCGATTAACCCTTCAAAGCTTGTCGATCGCGTAGGGAAAATTTTAACGCCTGTTCTATTAGGTGTTATTCTATTACTAGCTATTAAGAGCTTTATTTCACCAATGGGTGAACCAGGAGCAGCTTTAGGTAAATATACGGAGACACCATTGACTGAGGGCTTTGTGCAAGGCTATTTAACAATGGATGTACTAAGTGCACTTGTTTTCGGAATCGTTATTTTACAAGCATTGCGCGACATGGGTATGTCAAACACTAAAAAGCAAGTCAAAACGACAATTTTCGCAGGAATTATTGCGGCTATTGGCTTATCTTTTGTCTATATCGCACTTGGACAAATTGGTAACACTAGTATCAATGCAATAGGAACTTTTGATAACGGCGGTACAATCATAGCGAAGTCAGCTGAGGCTCTATTCGGTAGACTCGGGACTATTATATTATCTGCTACAATTTTACTAGCATGTATATCTACTGCTGTAGGTTTACTAACTGCCAATGCTCAATTTTTCAATAAACTATTTCCTAAAGTTTCGTATAAAACGTTTTTAGTAATTTTCACAATATTCAGTGCAGCTATAACAAACGTAGGTCTTTCTACAATTATAAGTGCATCACTACCTGTATTATTAATCATCTATCCGCTTGCAATGGTATTAATGGTTCTGTCACTTTTCGATCACTTCTTTAAAGGCGGAAAAATTGTTTACATTTTAGCGTTAATTCCTACATTCTTTGTTAGTCTGAATGATGGTTTAAAGCAAATGGAGATTCATATTGCTCCATATGTGAACATTTTAAAAGCTCTACCATTATACGAGCAAAGTCTTGCATGGCTTGTACCTGCAATCATTGGTGCGCTGATCGGCTTGATTATTCATAACCTCACAAAAAAATCAAAGAAGACTTCTCTAATTTCTTCATCTAACTAGAATCTGCTTGCTTTTTGCGAATAAGCCTCAAGCTTCCTATAGACAACGACGTTCTATGAATCTTGCATAAACTTACTTATTCGCAAAAGGCTAACAGATTTTTTTTGTCATAATTCCTCTACTTTCCCTATTCACGCTCATATGGAAAATCATGTATACTAAAGGAAATTCGAAAAGAGGTGTCCAATGAAAAAAGTATTGTGGTCATTCGTATTTGTTCTAAGCTTTTTCATCATTCCATTTACCAATGCTTCTGCTGCAGGCAATGAACAGCAGCTTGTAAAAGAAATCAAAGGAATTATCGAGGAAAATTATGTAGGAACCATCCATGGCAACTTGCAAAAAGCTAAAACAATTTCTGAAATCATTGATATGCTAGACCCTTATTCTACATATTTTACGAAAAAAGAATTTGAGGATTTTATAAATAGCATCGATCTATCAACAATTGGGATTGGTGTGATCATCGAAGAACATGAAGACGGTATTCATATTTTACAAGTGTTTGAGGACAGCGGCGCATCGGATGCGGGTGTAGTTGCTGGAGACATTATTACTGCCATTAACGGACAATCCGTAGTAGGAACCTCTACACAAGAAGTCTCCTCCCTGTTAATTGGAGATGAAGACACTACAATAGAAGTGACACTCCAGCATGCAGATGGGACAACTTCTACGACAAACGTCATAAGAAAAAAATTCACATTACCGAATGTGGAATCTGAATTATTATTTGGGGATGTCGGATATATTGCTATGTCATCATTCTCAGAAGACGGTGCAAAACTAGTAAAAAATGCGCTTATTCAATTAAAACAGCGTGGCGCAACTTCTTTTATCGTTGATTTACAAAACAATGGCGGCGGCTATGTGACAACAGCTGAGGAGATGGCAGGGCTATTCCCAAAGGCGAAAATAGCTTATTTACTAGAACAAGCACACGCCTCTTACAAAGTACGTGCTGGCATTCAAAATGAAAAATTCCCAGCTGATACTCGTATTCTTGTAAATCGCTATAGTGCTAGCGCCTCTGAAATGTTAGCAGCATCATTACAAGATCAGCAATCTGCTATTTTATATGGAGAAAATACGTATGGAAAAGGCTGTATGCAAGGCTTTTTTGAATTGCAAGATGGTAGCTATTTAAAGCTGACTGTCGGTAATTTTACAGGCCCTTTAGGAAAAACAATTAATGAAGTTGGAGTAAAACCGAACATCCCTACAAAGACTGCTCCTATCTTCCAGGCACATTATGATGCAATAAAAGCACAACATACAAATTATAAAGAACTTGCAAGCTTAAAAAATGTAGCAGCTTCTAAAACCTTTACGGTGAAATTCTCTCAAGCACTCTCTTCACAGATTGCTAATGGTAGTGTACAACTCGTCGCTTTAGGAGGTAACGAGGTACCTATTTCTACAAAAGTTAATGGTCGTTCATTACTTGTTACTCCATTAAAGCCGTTAAACAGTGGGCAAGAGTATATGCTACTTGTTCATCCATCTATTCAAAAAGAAACAGGCAATAAGCTTCAAAAAGGCGCTTATCTTCATATTACGGTTAAGAAATAGCAAAGAGAATGTGGCATTAGTAAGTTTTTGAAGCGTAATTTTAAAATTTCACATGAGAAAAGCGCGAGTGTAAAATTGATTTCTCGCGCTTTTTAAGATTTCAACTGGTTTTTTCCAGCATTTTTTTGAAATTTATAAGGCTCATTACCATTAATTGTGGACGACAACGTATACCATTTATTTAAGTTGATTGGAGTGGAGACTGGGCGACTCCTTGGGGATTTGCGTCACAGATGAGACCCTGCAGCGAAGCGAAGCGGCTCATCGGACGCCCCCAGGAAAGCGCCCAGTCGGAGCGGAAATCAACCACACGTTATGGTTATGAGCTATTTATAATTTGCTTCTCTTACAAAGTATAAATGAACTAAGTCGCTCGCTAACTCGCATGGTAGTTTTTTGTGTTCAAGTAAATTAGTTAGTATTAAACGCTCTAAGGACCCTACAAAACTATCTACAATGATGTCTTGGTCTACACAATATGATTGTATTATATGGGCACAATCATAACGATGTATAAGGTGAGTAAATTGCTGTGTAAGTCGAGATTTAACTGCAAGTGACTGCTCAGATTCAAATAATCCGATTTTTGTTAATTTTGGGTTTTCGATTATGTAAACGAATAACATATGAACTTTTTGCTTTAGCTCTCTAACAAAGCCTTCTAATCCCTTTTCAACTTCTTCTGATTGTTTATTCATAATTTCATCAAATCCACGTTGAAATCGTGTATTCAGATCGTTGTAGAGAGAGTCCTTGCTTTCAAAATATAAATAAAAAGTTGGCTGTGTTACATGAGCAGCTTTTACAATATCACTAATTTTGGTTTCGTGATAACCTTTTTCAGAAAATAACTCTAAAGCTTTTTCAAGTAATAATTGTTTACTTCGTTCACCATTTGAATTAACCTTCCTACCTCTTGCCATACTTCCTCCCTTATCATAATTTGTAGTAGACTTAGTCCTTTATGCATACAGAGCAATGCGATATTATCCATATGTTCATAAAAAATTCCACACTGAATTAATTATGCCTCGGCATAATTGCGTCCGGAATCGGCTTTATGTTTAGGCATGCACGAGGGCCGACAGATGTTTTTTTACGCGAAAGCGTAGTGCTAACGTAGCGACAGCAGCATTATGGTTTTGCGCGAAAGCGTAGTGCTAACGTTGCGACAGCAGCATTATGGTTTTTGCGCGAAAGCGTAGTGCTAACGTAGCGGCAGCAGCATTATGGTTTTTTGCGCGAAAGCGTAGTGCTAACGTAGCGGCAGCAGCATTATGTTGGTCACTCAATCGTGTGTTGTTCCTTTTGCTGCTATGCTTTCTCACAGATAAATTGCCACAGGACGTGGCGTTCTTAAACTGAGTTCCTCTATTTCAACAGCTCTTCGGATACCCACTTAAAAGTAACTTAAATCCGCATTTATCACACCACCTATATAAGTGGAAACTTCTGTAACTGCCGTTTCACTTACGTTACAAAAGATATTTACTGAAAGTAAGTTAAAACTAATTATAATACAGCTCCTTTTTTTTCACTATAAAATATTATAAAAATAACAACTTTTTTGCAGCTAGTAACTTTAGTGTCCATTGAACAAAATAAAAAAGTGGGTATCTAATTCTTGCTTAGATTCCCACTTCACTATTATTTAGAAAACTTCCGTTTTAATTTATTGCCGTATTCTTTAACTTCTTTCACGCCAAATAATAAGTACGAGCCAACAACTACTGCACTAAAAATAACAAGGCTTACAATGAAATTTATATACATGTTGCTAAATACTAAATATTTACTTGAAAAATACAAAACAACTGTGATAATGATCATTGGTGGAACTGCTCTGAAAAATTGAAGCTCTTTGCTGAAGATCCCCATTTTCAGGTCATATTTAAAGCCTGCATAAACAATTAGCATAATAAAGTTTGTTACTGAACTTACAAATGTACCCCAGGCAATTGCCTCTGCTCCACACTTGTCAACAAGTAGCATAATAACAGCAATATTAACAGCAAATACATTGATTATGCTAAAGACAACAGGTGCCATTGAGTCACCCTTTGCATAATAAAAGCGCGTTATATACATGTTTGCGGCTAAAAAATACATCGATAAACAGAAGATTGCCATTACTGGTGTAGTAATTGCAGTTGAAAGTTCATCAAATTCACCTCGTTGATAAACAACCTGTATTAGATTCTCTGAGTAAAAATATGAGTAGATTGTTACAGGATAAAGTAACAACAATAGATAATGTAACCCTTTTGAGTATAAGCTTTTAATGGAAGCATGGTCGTTCTCTCCCTCTTTTTTACTCAAAATCGGGAAGATAACAGTTGTTACTGCTGTAATTAAAATAGCTTGTGGGAATTGCATAAGCCTTGAGGCATAGTTTACAGCAGCTACTGCTCCTTCAGATAACATCCCTGCAAAAACACGCTGTAATAACGCATAAAGTTGAATGGTAGCGCCACCAAGCATAATCGGTAAGATCATTACCCACAATTGCTTTGATGCACTATTACGTTCAAATGAAAAACCAACCTTAAACGAACCCATTTTACGATAGCCGGCAATTAAGAAGTATATCATTATGATCGCACTTGCTAATGCACTAATCCCATATCCAATTGCACCGATACTTTTTATATTAGATAAAACTACAGCAATTAATAAAAACACTGCATTATAAATTAAAATGGCAAAACTAGACAAATGGAATTTATGATTTGCGTTTAGCAATCCACTATACCATGAGGATAATACGAGCAAGATTGACGATGGCATCATCCAATAATATAGATTTTTAGCTAACTCTAAATCACTTTGACTTAATCTGCCCTTCTCAGCTTTAGCTTGATTAAACATGTCCATTATCGGATTCGTGAATGCTAACATGACAATGGTCATAATGGAAACGGTTAACAAAACAATTGTAAAGGACTGTTTAACAAATAGTGCACGGTCCGTTGTTTCCCGATTATAAATCGTGATGACGGCAGTAGTGAATGCACCACCTACGACTAGATATAAAAAATTTGGAATTGTATAAGCTGTGAAAATACTATCAGCAATATGGCTACTACCATATTGAGAACCAATAATCACTTCGCGTAAGAATCCAAAAACACGAGCTACAATATTAATAATCGCAACCGCTCCGATTACTTTTAAAAAATTTTTCATAAGTCATCCCTACCTTCAATGGCCGACTTATAAATCTCAATACAACGAGCTGTTATATTTTTTTCATCGTGAATGGCTAAAACTTTGTCGACCGCTTCACGATTCATATATTGTTCTGTTGGCGTGTTCACGGCACGCAGCATCTCCTCAGATAAAACCATCGCATTTTCGGGCTCCACTAAATGCCCTGCGCCTTCTCCAAGCAACGATACAAGTCCGCCTACATTTGAAGCAATAACAGGTGTATCTGTCGCTAATGCCTCTAATGCCACTAATCCAAATCCTTCTAAATGAGATGGTAATACAAAGACATCACTTGCTTGGAACCACTTTACTAGTTCTTGTTGTTTTAGTGGATCTATAAATTTGACGTCTTCACTGATTAATGGTTGCAAAGATTGGAAAAACGATTGATCTCTTCTAGAACCTACAATATTTAACTCTACAGGACGAGATACTTTTGTTTTTAGCATTTGGAAAGCCTGTAACAGCTCTTCAACGCCTTTTTGTTTAATAACATTTCCTACAAATAAAAATCTGAATGGCTCAGTTGCTAATTGCAATTCTTTGCATATCGCTTCTTGATTTCCTTTTGTGAAAACCTCACGATTCACACCCATACTAACGACAGAGATTTTACCTTTTTCAATGCCAAAATCTTGTTCAATTTGTTGAGCTAAGACAGGACCTACTGCGATAACATGTTCACTTTCACGTAAAATACTCGCTGTCCAATTGCGAATTTTAGCGTTCTTCTTCGCCATGCGCTCAATATCGCCACCATGCGCTGTAACGATAAATGGTATGCCAAACATTTTCTTTAATAGTAGCGACAGCATACCCGATGGAAACACATAATGTGCATGTGTGACATCAATGGACTTTCTGTTTTTTAAGCCTTTCATCAATGTCGATAAACCCCATTTTGTATATTTCATAATGGTGTTTTTCTTGCCTGTTGCCGGATTAGTATTAACAGATATATCTACGTCTAGTCCTGCTTTTTCAAGTGCAGCGACTTGGTTTTTCACAAAAATACCGAATGATAAATGATCAGAAGTTGGATACATATTACTAATTACAAGTATTTTTTTCATAGACGTGTCACTGCCTTTTTCATTAATTCCTGACCACGCATGGCCTCTTTATGAATATGGGTAGCAATTTGTTTCGTCTCCGCGATCGACTGCGCCCAATTGCTACTTAGTTTGCCAACTAATGTGGATAGAGCCTTCTCATCATCCTCTATATCTTGCATTTGTAAGCAACGATCTGATGAGCCCACAAAGGACATAAAATCCTGTACTTTTGTATGATAGGATATCGCAATAATCGGCGTTTCTGAATTTGTGGCCAAAATAAGCGAGTGCAGACGTGTGCCGATAATAATATCCTGCTTCTCCGTTACATCAAGTAATCGCTCCGGCACCAAATTTTCATCGATAATTTCTGTATGTTCACGTTGTTGCATTTTTTTCTGAATATCTTTCGTCACAGTGACGTCCTGCGGGAATTTAGTGGCGAAAAATGTAATTTTGACATTATGCTCAGAAATTACATGATCTAAATTTTTTGCCATGCTTGTAACATACGCATCATATTTTTCAACATTTCCCTCTGGCCAATAGTTTGCATTATAGTACGGAACCGCTGATACACCTATTTTAACTGGTTTATCTGCATAATCATGACGATCCCCTTTTAATGTAAATGCAGGATCACCAATAACTTCTATTGGCTTTTTCACCCCAATACTTTGCAAAAGCTTTTTAGACTGGGGATCACGTACAGAGATATTTGCTGCATAACGACACATTACGCGAATACTAATTTTCCCGGAAAACGTATCTAGCGGTCCAGCGCCACATCCGTAAATAATGTAGGGAACATTACTTTGTTTTGCCATCATTGCATACGCTCCATACAGGTGAGCCTCACGTTTATAAAAATCCATTAAAATACCACCACCACCAATGATGAGGAGGTCAAATGTTGATACATATTGTTTATTGTTATTATAAGTATGGATAAACGTTTTAAATAAGTTACTCTTTCTGTAATACAATGGATAGCTATGTACCCCATAGCGTTCGGATGTTTGTTGTGTATTATTACTAAAAACGGTAATGTCATCACTAGTTACCGAAAATGTTTGTTTTACTTGTTGAAGAATGCCGTATAATATTGATTCATCACCATTATTATCATTGCCGTAATTCCCCACAATGCCTATTTTCATTAAAAAACATCCTTTTACTTTTTAATACTGAGATTATACCACAATTGCACATTTTCGTTCTTTTTAAAAATAGTAAAAAAAGTGAGCTTCAAAAGTCGCTAGTAGATTTGTAACATGATAAAAAATATGCTCATCACCAAGGAGTCACCAAGCCTCCACTTCCAACTTATAGACAAGATTACTTAAAAAAGTAACAATCGAGTATTTTTCTACTTGCAAGAATACAAGCCAACTCGCTCACTTCCATACATTTTTATTTAAAGAGAAAAATAGCAAACTAGGTAACACTACTAGTTTGCTATTTAATAAATACGAAGCCTTTCTTTTAAGGGCGGCTTTTATTTATGGATTGCTCTATAAAGGAATAATCCAAAATGAGCTCGGTTAATTGCTTCATTTGGCTTAAAGGTATTATCACCATAGCCAGTTGTAATTTTATTTGCAGCTAACTGCTGAACATATGTGTATGCCCAATGATTTTTTGATACATCTTTAAAGTTGATACCGCTTGTCCCGTCTAGTTTATAAGCCAATGCTACAACCTTCGCCATTTGTGCACGAGTTAAAGTACCATTCGGATCAAAGGTATTGTTGCCCTTACCACTCATAATACCAGACTCAACGACAGATGCGATTTGTTTATAGTAAACGTGATTCGCTGGAATATCCTTAAAACCTGGATTTTTGACGTTTGATGTATTTAAACCAAGTGCACGACTAATAATAACTGCTGCATGTGCACGTGTAAGTTTGTCATTTGGTCTAAATGTGCCATCTGCTTGACCTGTAATAATTTTATTTTTTGTTAAATACTCAATTTCTTTATAGTATACATAATTACTAGGAATATCTTTAAACAACGCGCCCTTTGCTACAGTTACTGCAGCTTCTGCACGTTTTTTCCCTAAGGTCGCTACTACTTTACCAGTAGCCCCTGGATTTTTAGCTGTAAACTTACCATCACTAGTAATTGTACCGATATTACCTTCTACAGTCCATTTCACCTGTGATGCATTGTAAACTAAAGGTTTGCCACCCTCATCCTTTGCATCCATCGTAAATTTGACAGTTTCGCCTGATCCTACTGTTTTTGACTTTGGTGCAATGTTCATTTCTGCTGGAGCATCTACTACTTTCACTTGGAACGATTGAACAGGTGTACCATCGTGGTTGATGTAAATACGATCATTGCCAGCTGTCGTTGAAGTATAGTTCAAGCCGTTAATTTTTAACGTATTATTCTCAGATTTTAGCGATACACGACCTTCAAGTGGTAGCGGATTATAGTTTTCATCCCAAATATATTGCACTGCTATACTAGACGAAGCACCTGCTAAAAGAGTTGCATGGTTTGTGCTGTGCGTATATTTAATAATTGCGCCTTTGCCGGTCGGGGCCGTACTAACAGCTTGTAATGTTGCGGATACAAGACGTTGCGCATTCCCTGCATTTGATGGTAGGTTCGCTAAAACGACATTATTAGTACCGGGATTTCGAATGCCCATTGTTGTTGAGCCGCCACCATCTAAGTTAATTGCTCGATCGACACCAAGTGACACTAAATAGTTAGCAAGTTGAACCATGTTCATCCCTGCGCTATGTTTCTGACCTCCATCGACGGTAATATAGTGAACTGTTTTTCCGTTATTACTTGTCGCTACAACTGTACGTGGCACAACCGCTTTTGCACGACTGCTAGATGTACTCATCATAATGTAAGGCTTATTATCTTTTACTAAATACGGACCACTAGCTAAGATAAACTTCGCATCCTTCCAAAGCTTATCAATCGAGAAGTTAACACTCAACTCATCTCCAATTGCAATTTTGCTTAACTTACTGTGCCAATCCCCACCTTGTAAAGAAACGACGAAACCAGTTGAAGGAATGGATATTTTCTCCTTCGATCCATAAGGTGTAATTTGCTTAACCTTCCCTGTTAATGTTTGACCAAATTTGTTTTCAGTAATCGGAGCTCCTGTATCTACTACGATTTCGAAACCATATTCATTCGTATTTGTTGTTTTACTATAAAATTGCGGTGTGTAAACAATTCCTTCATATATATTACGTGCACGGTTCATTCCCGACATTTCATAGTTTTTACCTTTATGAGAAAGTGTTACATCAAAATCAAAATAGTCAATGACCCCTCTGCCATCAGGTGCAACCCCGAAAGCTGTAGGAACATTCATATATTCATCGGAGCCGTTTGAAACTGCACCACCGTTTAAAATCACATTATCTTTAGAAAGTAAAAATAATGGGAAACCTACCGACATATCGAAGAAACTTGCATTAATAGCACCAACTACACGATTCCCTTCGCGTGAATGGCGATTAGCGTTTGCGACTGTAGATTCTTTACCATTGACTGTTGCGGGCATACCTAATTGTACTTCTGTCGTTGGCTCATCTACATTAATAGCAATATGATTAATAGAATTTGTTTTGGTACTGCTGTATGTATATTGTTTATACTGCACACCTTTTGATAGTTTATAATCCTTCTTAACCGTTTGTGCTGCATAAGCATTTAACGGACTAACAACCATTGACAATAATACAACTAAAACTAGTAAATTTTTCGCTATTTTTTTCATTTTTTTTGCACTCCAAGGAAATATGGAGCTCTCAACTCTCCCTTCACATGTTTTACTTCTATAAGATTAGCAAAAATATGCCAAAATAGCCATGGAACATTTAAGCTATTTTCCAGTTTTATATTAATTGACACGAAATCTATTTATATAGTCTCATTTTATGATTTTTCTAACATTTGACCTTATCGTTACTCTATAACTTTGGTAAAATGATGTAGAAGTCTAGGAGGGTAAAATATGAAAAAACTATCAATCATTGCTTTGCTCATGACAGTTATCGGCATGCTTCTTTGGCAGCCCCAACTGGCATCTGCCGATGAACTAACAGGGCATTCACATGAACAGGGTCTTCGTTATTTAATTTCCAAAGATGCACTAATAAAAGATGCTAAAGGAAGTTATCGTCCAAATGACAATGTGACACGCGGAGAGTTTGCTTCTTATTTAGCGAAGTCCATGAATCTTCAAACGACAAGCGACATGGTCTTTAAAGATGTTCCAGATACATATGTACATGCAAAAGGTATTAAACTTGCTGCTTCAGCTGGGATTATTACAGGCTACGGAGATGGTTCATTTAAACCTAATGCCGTTATTTCAAGACAACATATGGCGGTTATGCTTGAGAGAGCTATTGATTATTTAAAAATTCCTAAAGGTACTTCTTCTATTACCTTTAAGGATAATGCAGCTATTTATAAAGACTACCGTCAAGCAGTAGCTATAGGTGCACAACTAGGAATCATTCAAGGCTCTAATGGTAATTTTATGCCTGAAAAAAACGCAACGATTGGACAATCATCATCGTTTATTCTACGTTTAATGCAACTTGCTGGTGATCCAGATGCTGGTGAACCAAACGATGGCAATTCAAACAGTGGCGGTTCTAATGATGGTAATACTAGCGGTGGTAATACAACTGGCCCCTCTAAATATGCTGTGAAAGAAATTTCAAACGGTGCATTAGTTGGCAACCAAGGATTCTCTACCTTTGAAGCTGCTGAAAAAGCTATGACAAAAAACACACAGGTTATTGTCCAAAGTGACAAAATTGTAAAAATGTCCTCAGGCATCGTTGTTACAAATAATTATGTAGCCCTTAAATCTGAAACAATTAATGACGCGTTATCTGTTGCAGCAAACACAGAAATGGAATACCTAAGTAGTGATGCAACACAAGTAAAAGTTCGACTAGCAGGTCAGGTCGGCTACTTAAAGCATGCTGATGTTACATTAATCCCATTTTCAATGAGCAAAGGCCGTTCGTACTATTCAAATGAAAATGGCGAAATTAAACACACACTCTACGATTACAAAACAAATAAGTATTCTTCTAGCTATGTTTTCGGAAAAGCACCAGCATTTATGAAGCAGGGCGAAAGATACTATAGCTGGGACGGTATTTATTTCACAAATAGCAGTGGCTCATCTAAAGGTGATGCTTATAACTACTATCAATTTTTACCTGCCCGTGCTCAAACAAAATATACTGCACAAGAAATAGATGCTTATATTATGAAAAAGCTAGCAGAAGTTGAGAGTACAGGAGTCAGCCGTTATAAAGATGCTACAAAGAAAAGTAAGTTAATAGGTTTAGGGAAAACATTGAAAAATGTAGAAGCTAAATCCCAAATTAACGCAATGCTCGTGTTGTCACTTGCACAGCATGAGAGTGCTTATGGTATGAGTGACCATGCACAAGATTTAAATAACCTATTTGGTTTGTACGTGTATGATACAAACCCAGCAAACAAAAAATTTGATAGTGTAATTGACAATGTCAATGAGCTTGTGGATAAATTCCTACAGCCAAACTATATTACACCAGGGGGTTACTTTGCTAATGGTGCAACAATTGGTTCAAAAGCGCTTGGCTTTAATATAAAATACGCTTCTGATCCATTCTGGGGTTCAAAAATTGCCGGACACTATTACCGTGCTGAAAAGGCGTTAGGCTTTAAGGATGCCCGTAACCCATACACAGTCGGTCTAACGACAACAAGCGGCTTAAACGTTCGTACTGGCGCGGCTACTAGCTTTAGCCCACTATTCACATATGCACGAAGCGGTATGCCTGTTATCATCACAAGCTCTGCTACAAACGGCTGGTATGAAGTCCTTTCTGACAAGCTCCATACAAGTACAGCTTTCGTTAGCAAAGACTACGTAAAAGTAATCAATACAGTCAAATAAAAAAGAAGTCGTCCTATCCTATTAGGGCGACTTTTTTTGTTGTTGGGAAGCTATTTAAGGTTCCTTTTCGACTAAGTGCTTTTTCCGGGGGCGTCGGGTTCTGGTCACGTAGACGTTATCACAAGCCCCTCCCCGCTGCGCTCCAGAGTCTCGGCCCAACAGCTTTTTTGGTGAAATAAAAGCGACGGATAATAATACCTAACGAAAAAGAGATGCCTCAAATAATATTTGAGACATCTCTTGTATTGTTTAGTATGAAAGCTTCTTTTTATCTGTTTTAATAATCGCTGACGCAATTATGACAAAGCCAAGCATTAAAATAAAGATTAAATCAAGTAAGCCCGTATGCATAGATACTGTAAATACGGTAATGACAAATGCATAAGCTACTGAGTGGAAGCTACGAATACCACCTTGCTTCACTTTATTATAAATTAATGAAATTAATACACCGTATAAGAAGAAGCCAATTGCTACAAGTAGATAACCGCCATCTAAGAATAATTGACCGATAAATGTAGGTGTTGTTGTTCTATTAGGACGTGTAATATATTTACCTTCTGATTCGCTTAGAGAGTTTACAACCTCTGTTACTCTCATACGTGGCGATACTTGTTCGCCCGGTAAAATGGTATTGAAGACACCAGCATGGATTTCACCTTTAAGGTAGCCTTCCTCTTGTGTATATTCCATAATTTTACTTAAAACAATATGGCCAGTTACGCTCTCACCATTTAATGAACGAATCCATTTTGGTGTTAAATTCACTTGCTGCTCTACTGATAGCAGTTGTTCCTTTTCTGTTTCAGTTAAAGCTACTTCTGGCTGTTCACGGCTATTAAATTCCTTCGTTGTATCCTCTGATACAACACGGAAGAAACCAAACATTGAGAAAGCTACTCCGATAACAAACAGAGCCGTAAGGAACCATGTTAATTTCACACGTTTTACAACGTAATGGAAAATGATAATACCAGTAAATAACATAATGATTAATGGCGTACGGTAACCCATTAATAGGAATAAGAACATTACAGCAGCATACATGGAGCCGTAGATTAATGTTTTTTTCCATGTCATATTTTTTTCTAAAATCATTTTATAAGATATTAGCAGTAAAACGCCATACCATAATAATTGTGCAAAGAAGTTTAGTTTTGGATCAAGGTTACGGCGGTTAGATTCATCAGAAATTCCTAACCCACCACCGGAAATCATCATTAATACGTATGAAACTAAACCTAGTAAAGTTAAAAGTACGATAAAATGAACAACATACTTCCCAAAGAAGGATAAACCAAATGATGGGATTGTCCATTGTAACTTATCAATAATGTAAACACCGATGTAATAGCAGGCTACTGCTAAAAATACCGCTGGCCAAATTGATACACGTAAATTAAATAATTCAAATCGATGGAAATCAAATAGACTTGTAAAGAAATAGAGCACTAATATAAAAGGTAAAAAGAAATACGGCGAAAACGTATCAATTTTGTTGACCTTTGCAAAGGTTTGTTTCAGTTTATTCATAAATGTCATACATCTCAGTAGATGTGATTGCCCTCCTCTATCGCGAATCATAGTTGTTTATTCTTTTTAAGCAAAACAAGTGTTATTATAACATAAATACAGATAGACTTATAATTGATTTTATATAAAATTATGCAATGATTTCTCTTTTTCTCTAAATTACGAGTTTATCCCCAGTCTTCCGAGCCAATCCCCCTACCATTGGTCCCCTTGCACACAATTTTCCCCTCACATCAATCGACAATCTATTTTAGAAAAAATTATACCACAACAATTGTTGAGCTAATCACTATATCCGTTCCGACTAGCGCTTCGCTTTCGCTACAGAAAACATTTGTTGTTTTCGAAGGCGTTTTTAACCGTCGTTCCTCTATTGATCACCAGGAGTCGCCCAGCATCCACTCCAATCTACTTCTATTCAAAGCATACGTCTTAACTAATGTTCCACCCTTTTTTAATGATTTATCGATTATTTAGAGGCACGATACATAAGTAGTGCAAATTTCATGGTTCAATCACACATAATTAAAGAAAAGTACAAAATTAAGGATGTGAATGGTATGAAGAATTATTCATTTCACTACCCGTAGCATGCTCTTTCTCTGGAAGTAGTGAGAAATATGTCAATATTACACACCCTTGTGGAACAGTTAATGACCAACTTGTTTCTGAAAAGGTTAACTATAGCCCGGAACTTAAAGCTTTTTTATCAGCAACAAGAACGTGAAAATGTCAAAATGTACGTTTGAAATGGAGGTGATGCAATTTGTGCCTTTTAGACAGCCTATAATGAATCCGCAAAAACCCCTTGAAGATATTGTGTTAGAGTACTTACTGTTTATCCATAAAACAGGAAATTGACATTGACGTAGCCAATGCTATTGCACGGTATAGGCAGAGTTGTTCAATTCAATAATGAAGCGGATTGGCAGGATAAAATGGTGTAGCCTATTTCACAACGAATGGTGACAAAAATGCACAAATATTTATGAAGCATGCATTAAATTGGGTAGCTACGATAGCTATGTGCCCCACCGTCTGGTAAATTTACTTTCTTCTCCACTGTAGCGATTAAGAACAATGTTAATGTGCCTGCACGTTGTACATTGAAAAGAGAAATTTTAGACTAAAGTTGTTGATACGGGCACTGGCTGATGATTCCGCAACAGGCAATACTGAGTTCAAAGAGATATTAGTACCAATTCGGAAAAATATCAGATTTACTATGCCTGGTAATTTAGCCACTGGAACATACGATACATATATCCTTATAGAGGGCGTGATAATCGCAAAACGATTGCAAAAATTAAAACGTTCACACGCTTAAAAGGTTCCAACAATCGACAATTGTTTCCTATTTATTCATATATCGCTGATAAGCTTGTGAATTCGGCCGATTGATATGCTCGATTCGCCGCTAAACTCATGAATTCCGCCGCAATTATACATAGTTCGCCGCCAAACCTGTGAATTCCGCCGCTAATTATGCATGGTGCGCCGCTAAACCCGTGACTTCCGCCGCTAAATCACTTCTTTACGCTAATAAAATTCACCTTAATACTACAAAAAGAGCTACATCGTCTCTATTGAACGATGTAGCTCTTCATTATTATTGTTTTGAGTAATATTCCAAAATTCCTTTGTAGATGGATTCAGCATATTTCTCAACATATTGATCATCTGTCAGCTTAGCGCGGTCTTCGTTATTTGATAGGAAGCCTAACTCTACTAAAATAGCTGGAATAATCGTGTTGTGAATGACATAATAGTTGTATTTTTTAACACCACGATTATTCATATTTGCGTTATTTATGATTTGATTGTTTACAAATGTCGCTAAATCAATATCTTCCTTAAACATATCACCTGTTGACACTGAATAAAACGTCTCAGTGCCTAGTGCTGAAGTATTCACTGCAGAGTTAACATGGATACTTACAAAGATTTCACCGTAATTAGCATTTGTAAAATCTACACGCCCCTGTAATGAAGGTAACGTATCACCTGTACGTGTCATCTTTACATTTGCACCTGCAGCCTGTAGTTTGTCCTTGACAAGGGTACCGACCTTTAATGTAATGTCTTTTTCGAAAATCGTTTTACCGAAAATGGTTCCATGATCCTTACCACCATGACCCGGATCAATAATGATAATTCGATCTTTTAACGGATTACCCTTTTGATTTAAAAGCTTTAAATAAGATTTATGGACATACCCTTTTTGACCTTGATAGGTAACTTGTGCCCAATAACCGTTAATACTGTTCACTTGAACAAAGTCGCCCTTTTTTAACTTGCTTACTACTGCGGAAGTAGCGTTGGCTTCTTTGCGGATATTTAAATTGTCAACCGTCACTCGACCTAATAGATCACCAGAAACTGTTGATGGTGGAGTTGGTGTTGGTGTTGGTGTTGGATCTGGAGTAGTAGGTTTTTCTACTACAACTTCCTCTGTGCTATTCGCCACAACATAGCCCGGAATACCGTTTACTACAGTTAAATAGTAGCCACTTACTGTCTTATACACTGGTAATTTTGTTTTGCTATTAATGGATGTAATCACCTTTGATGAAGAAGTTGGTTTTACGTAAAGATTTAAATTTTGTTTTGCAGTAACTTGCTTTTGGACATTCCCTAATGCGTTACTATCTGCATCTAAAAACTGTGCATACGTTTTATAAATATAAGCAAAGGCACCTTTATAGGAAACCTTTAACCAGTCTCCCTCAACTGCATAGACTGATAGTTTACCGCCTTTGTTGACAGTGCCAACAATATTAGTAGCAGCTGAAGAATCTTTTGATTTACGAATATTTAAGCCGTCAGTTGTTGCGGAAACTAGGCCAATGACTTGTGATGCATCCGGTACACCTACACCTTTAACTGGTAGCTCTAAACGATATTTTTCTTCTTTGGCACGCGCTACAAATAACGCAAACTGTTTACGTGTCACTTGTTCATTTGGATTATAATTTTGATTGCTTCCCTTTGTAATACCATTATAGTAAATCGTATTCACGAATGTAACGTACGGATGAGTTATACCTACATCTACAAAAGGAGAATCGATATTTTTATACTTACTTGTATCAAGCTTAAACGCGTTTGTTAATACGTAACTCATTTCATCACGAGTTAACGGCTTATTTGGTAAAAATTGCCCATTTATATTTGTTTTAAAAAAGCCTAGCTGTATAGCACGTTCTACATAGCCTGAAAGCTCTGTGCCTGCTTTTACATCCGTGAAGCTTGATCGATTAACAACTAATGGCTTGTTACCTGATGCAACAACCACCATTTTAGCAACTTGTCCACGCGTTACGTTATTATAAGGTTTATAATACGTTTTGCCCTTTTCCGTATATCCTTTAATAACACCTAAATTAACTAAATAATTGATTTCTTCATATGCCTCATCCTTGTTTGGAATATCTACAAAACCACTATTTGCTTGTGCACTATGTATTGTAAACATTGCTGAAACGAATAAGGCGCATAATACAACACTAATTTTTTTAAGATTCAATGTCATATTTCCTCCTTTCTTGTTCTAACATTAATATTAACAAAATTAGACAGGTAAAACTATTAAATACAGGAATTATTAAACTTTTATCATAAATAATAGAATGCTATTATAGGATGTATCTTTCGGCATGTTAACCCAATATCTTTCTACTGGAATCCCCCAAATTAAAAATTTCTGAAAGCCTATATCTAACAAGACTTTCAGGACCTATTATTAATAGAATTTTCAAGATAAGTTATCACATGCTTTTATCCATTTGTTCTTTAATATAGTTGTTGAACTCTTTCGAAGCTACTTCAAGGTTTTCGACATGCGTTCGTCTTTCAGGGTCAGTTACAGCTTTTTGGAATAAAAGAATTTCTTTAGCAATAGCTGTTTCCAATGCTACATATTCATCTTTTTTTACTTGGTCGTATAACAAACTTCTTACCAAGGAGGAATGGTTATCTACAAAAGATACAAATTCATTAAATGCAACAAGCATTTCTTGTCTCTTTTTATCATTTTTTTCGGAAATATAGTTTTTCTCATAGTACTTTCAGCTTGGCATGATGCGTACAGCAATTGTACATACAACGTGATTCAATTGCCTCTTTCTTCCTCATGCTTTTTTAAGTAAAAAAGCTACATTGTTCATTGAACAATGTAGCCCGTTGTTATTATTTTTTTGCGTAGTATTGCGAAATTCCTTTATAGATGGAATCAGCATACATCTCAGCATATTGATCACTTGTCAGTTTAGCGCGGTCTTCACTATTTGATAGGAAGCCTAGCTCAACAAGAATAGCTGGAATAATCGTGTTGCGAATTACGTAATATTGTTGTTCTTTAACACCACGATTTTTCATTTTTACGTTATTAACGATTTGATTATTTACAAATGTCGCAAGATCAATGTCCTCTTGATACATATCACCTGTTGATTTTGCATAATATGTTTCAGTACCTTGTGCAGAAGTATTCGATGCAGAGTTAACATGGATACTTACAAAGATTTCACCGTAATTAGCATTTGTAAAATCTACACGCCCCTGTAATGAAGGGAACGTATCACCTGTACGTGTCATCTTAACGTTTGCACCTGCTGCTTCCAGCTTGTTCTTTACAATCGTACTAACCTTTAATGTAATATTTTTCTCGTAGAAAGAACCATACAATGTACCAACGTCTTTTCCGCCATGTCCTGGGTCAATAATAATGATTCGGTCTTTCAATGGGTTACCACTTTGGTTTAGTAACTTTACGTATGACTTATGGACATACCCTTTTTGACCTTGGTAAGTAACTTGAGCCCAATAGCCGTTAATACTGTTTACTTGAACAGTTTCGCCCTTTTTCAGCTTAGCTAGCACTGTAGAAGTAGAGTTTGCTTCTTTGCGGATATTTAAACTGTCAACCGTCACTCGACCTAATACATCACCAGAGACTGTTGGTGGTGGAGTCGGAGTTGGATCTGGAGTAGAAGGTTTTTCAACGTCCTCCGTACTATTAGCCACGACATAGCCTGGAATACCGTTTACTACAGTTAAATGGTAGCCACTTACTGTCTTATACACTGGTAATTTTGTTTTGCTATTAATTGACGTAATTACCTTTGATGAAGAAGTTGGTTTTACGTAAAGATTTACATTTTGTGTTGCAGTAACTTGTTTTTGGACATTCCCTAATGGGTTACCATCTGCATCTAAAAACTGTGCATATGTTTTATAAATATAAGCAAAGGCACCTTTGTAAGTAACCTTTAACCAGTCACCTTCAACTGCATAAACGGATAGCTTACCGCCTTTATTGACAGTACCTACAATATTAATAGTAGATGAAGAATCTTTAGATTTGCGAATATTTAATCCATCGGTAGTTACAGAAACTAATCCAATGACTTGTGATGTATCCGGTACAACTACACCTTTAACTGGTAGCTCTAAACGATACTTTTCACTTTTGGCACGCGCTACAAATAATGCAAACTGCGCACGTGTCATTTGGCTAGTCGGGTTATATTTTTGACCCGATCCTTGCGCGATACCATTATAGTAAACTGTATTTACGTATGTAACGTACGGATTCGTAATAGCTACGTCTACAAAAGGAGAATCGATATTTTGATATTCACTTGTATCAAGTTTAAACGCTTTAGTTAAAACATAACTCATTTCATCACGAGTTAAAGGCTTGTTCGGATAGAACTGACCTTTAATATTTGTTTTAAAAAGGCCAAGCTGTATAGCACGTTCTACATAGCCTGAAAGCTCTGTTCCGACTTTCACATCCGTGAAGCTTGATTTATTAACAACTAGTGGCTTATTACCTGATGCAATAACGACCATTTTAGCAACTTGTCCACGGGTTACGCTATTATAAGGTTTATAATACGTTTTGCCGTTTTCCGTATATCCTTTAATAACACCTAAACTAACTAAATAATTGATCTCATCATAGGCTTCATGCGTTTTAGGAACATCTACAAATCCGCCACTTGCTTGGGCACTATGTATTGTAAACATAGAAGCTGAAATGAATAAGACACATAATATAAGACTGATTTTTTTGAGGTACATTTGTCTTATTTCCTCCCTTCCTGTTCTCGTGGTTCATTTTAGCAAAATCACACAGACAAAACTATCATACAAATGTAACTATTATACTACTTTTGGGCACCCCTCCTATATTTGGTATTTCATAAAAAGAAGAGAGTCTGCAAGTGCAAACTCTCCTCAATTTATTCATTATTTAAAAGAACTTCCTTGCATGTATTACTCTAACGTAGCCCTTGTCTAAGTAATACGGAATTTGATATTATTGTAATTTTTGTGCGCGTTCAATAAATGCTTGAAGCTGTGAAATTTTTAACATTTCATCATAACCGAAAGTACCATTTCCTTTACCTTCTGTAATATGATTTGACGCTAGAATTGAAACAAATTCATTTGCCCAATGATTTGCAGGAGCATCAGTAAATGTTACAACATTGCCTTGTTGCTTTAATCCGAAGGCCTGTACTAAAACTTTCGAGATTTGAGCACGTGTTATCGGTGAAGATGGATTAAATTTACCACTACCATCACCATCAAAGATACCTAACTTCGATACAGCAGCAATCGCACCAGCATGTTCAAATGTTGGTTTTACGTCTGTAAATTTCGTATTTTTATCGGATGTATCCAAGTTAAGCGCTTTAGCAATTTGCTCTGCCACTTCAGCACGAGAAGCATAAACTGTAAAATCAATCGCAGCTTTCTTTACTTCTTCTTTAACAGCTTCAGCTTGTGTGCTATCAAATGTTGCTACACGTTTAGCACCGATGTAACGAGAACCCCAATAATATGGATCGTTTACATTTGAGTAGCTAACACCTTTACCTGTTTGTGAATGAATCATTTTTCCGTCACCTACGTATATCGATACGTGTGAGACACCTTTACCACTAGTATTGAAGAATAATAAATCTCCAACTTGAAGATCATTCTTAGCTACCGCAGTACCCTGTTGATATTGTGAGCCTGATGTACGGTTTAATTGAATACCTAATTCTCCAAATACTTTTGATGTAAAGCCTGAGCAATCGATTCCTTTAGTAGTCGTACCCCCATAAAGATATGGAACCCCTAAATATTTTGAAGCTGTATCAGTAACATCAGATGCTGTAGCTGCTTCAGCTGTATCTATTTGAGTTGTTGTAAATAACATAAAAGATGCAAAAATCGGTAGTAACCATTTCTTTTTCATATATTCGGTATTCCCCTCTCAGAAACTTTTTTGCCTATAAATAGACTATCACAAAAGATGCTAGTATAACTTTTCAATTGTGTAACGGTTTTGAGAGTACAAAAAAACACTGATATACCAACGTTTCGCGGTTTATCAGCGTTAAAATATGGGTATTACATAATGGATATTCAGGATTTTTGTAACATTCCTGTAATATTCGCTACGCTTTGTCACAATAGATTACAAGAATTAGTGCAGTTTACTTTTTTTCAGCAGAAGTCCCCACCTTTTAGGTGGTGAGATGAATGCGGGTTACACCTGTACCTGTCGCTACGCTGCTTGCGTGGGTATTCAATTGCTATTCGCGGGTATTCGCTCACCTTTCGCGGGTATTCTCACCTTCGCGGGTATTCGCTCACCTTTCGCGGGTATTTGCTTTCCTTCCGCGGGTATTCTCACCTTCGCGGGTATTCGCTCACCTTCCGCGGGTATTTACCTTCCTTCCGCGGGTATTCGCTCACTTTTCGCGGGTATTCGCCTCTCTTCCGCGGGTATTCTCACTTTCGCGGGTATTTGCTTCACTTTCGCGGGTATTCGCTCACCTTTCGCGGGTATTCTCACCTTCGCGGGTATTTGCTTCACTTTCGCGGGTATTCGCCTCTCTTCCGCGGGTATTTACCTCTCTTCCGCGGGTATTTACCTTCCCCCCCGCGGGTATTCTCACACTCCGCGCTGGTATTTACCTTTCCCCCCGCGGGTATGCTCACACTCCGCGCTGGTATTTACCTTCCCTCCCGCGGGTATTCTCACACTCCGCGCAGGTATTTCTTACCCCGCTCGCTTCAGCTATTGACTAGAAAATAATTGCACCCAATAGTAATTTCCATTGCTATCCACGGCAATTGCCACTCCGGTATTTGTGTAATTTTCTCGTAAAATATTTTCACGGTGGGTTGGAGAAGCCATCCATGCTTTAACGGCCGCATCAGGGGATGGGATTTTTCTTCCTATGTTTTCTCCAAAGCTCGTATAAGGATAATCGAATAATGTTGCCATATCCCAGGGCATCCCGTAGTAAGGTGAGTTGTGTTCAAAATAATGTCGATTCACCATATCCTGTGCCTTAATAACGGCAACTTGTGTTAATGCTGCATCATAATTTAGGGGTTGTAGCTTTCTTTTTTGTCGTTCCACGTTAACTAAACGGATGACATCATTAGACATGGTTGGCGAATAATTTTTTGTTGGAATATATGACTTGGATAAATAGTCATAGGCGACCTCGCGATTTGCTACCTTCGTTGAAAAGTCGAGACTTCTTTCAACCAGAGAAGCAAATTGCGCACGTGTTACCAACCGATTTGGTGCAAATTGCTGTGCGTTGATCCCTTTAATAACCCCAACATCTGCAAGTGATTCAATATAGTCTTTTGCCCAATATCCCTGCTTCACGTCGCTAAATTTACTATTATTTTTAGAATCGACTTCAATTTTATAAGCGAGTGTTAGCATTTTGGCAATTTGCGCACGCTGTAAAGGGGCATCAGGGTTGAAGTAATCACCATTTTGCAAAACCCCTAATTTGACCAAGGCGCAAATTTCTTTATAGTTCGGATGTTTGGCTGATAAGTCCTTAAAATTTGGAGAATAATTGTTATCAAGGTTTAGCTGCATGGAACGGGCAATTGCAGTTGCCGCCTCTGCCCTAGTAATCGTTTGTTCTGGTCTAAAGGAGCCATCCTGATAATTTGTCATATAATGCTTTTCTAGCATATGTTCTATTGAGCTTCTTGCCCAATGTGATTGTGATACATCCTTTGCAATACTAGCTGCCAATACTTCTTCAGATGTGTTTGTCAGAGGCACAGCATATGATGTAGTCAGCAAAATACAAGACATGCCAACTACAATAGATACTTTTTTAAACAAAACAACTACCTCCTCCTTCATTTAAATATGTATAGAACTATTTGATCTTCTTCGGGGGACGTGTGCAATTAGCACAACAAACATATCCATTATTACCCGATTTTACCTTTTACCTTTCAAAAAACCACCCTAAGATTGAAAATAACCTGAGAGTGCGTTTTCGTGTTTATTCAACGCTAATAATAAAGAAATCATCTTCTGTTTTTTGCAAAGTACGATAGATGAATAAGGCCATTTGACCGCGTCGGACATCTGTATAAGGTGAAAATGTCGTCGCGCTAGTTCCTTGTGTAATCTCATAATTTAATAACGTTTGAATATACCTATTAGTTTCATTATCTTTCGTAAAATCTAAAAATGGTGCAGATAATGTTGTTGCCTGCTGTAAATCAAAGCCAACTGTCAACATCTTTGCCATTTGACTTCGCTTGATAAAATGATTTGGATTATAATTTGTACCTTTTTGGATAATACCCTTTTCAGCAAGCGCGGCAATATGCCCGTAATATTGATGAGAGGTTGGTACATCACTGAAGCCAGGATTCACTACATTTTTTGTCTCCAATTTTAGAGCTTTAGCCAAAAAATATGCCGCTTCCCCTCGCGTTAAATTTTGATAAGGACTAAACGTAGTCGATGTTGTTCCAAAGACAATTCCCTGATTATATAATTCACTAACCGCCTTGTATAATTCTGCTTCGCTTCCGCTATTTTTTATATCTGTAAATGGCATTGTCGCTGCTTCTGCAGGCATTGCCACAACACAGGGTACAACTACTGCAGCGGTTGCTAAAGCCCATGCTTTATGTACCTTCTCCATCGACAAATTTATGCTTCCCTTCCTTATTATATATAAAGAAAAGAGGGACATGCCCTCTCTTCTTATTAATAACCTAATGTTTTTAAGTGGTCCTGTAAAATACGGTAATTATATACTAAGTCCTGCTGTTCAAGCGTAAGGGCGTCATATAGTTTTTGTGCAGCCAGTACTTTCTTCTCAAACGTTTTAGCGTCTGGATCCAATTCACCGATTGCATTTACTACTTTTAACACGGCCGCTACATCTTTTTCCGCTTTCTTTAAAGTATCGTAGTTAAGGACTTGTCCTTTTACTTTTGAGTCCAACGCTTTATATGCCGCAGAAGCATTCGCTACATCTTGAATATATGTGCTGGAAGTCGGATTTAGACCAGCAATAATCTCTACGACTTTCTTTACTTCACTCATATTTTTCTCAGCTTCAAGCAATACATTGTAATTGGATACTCTTTGCTTATCTGCAGTACTTAAGCTATCGTAATCTTTACGCACAGATTCTATCATGCCAAAATACATTTTATCGCTTGGTTTTAACGCTGCAATACTCTTATAAACTTTAATAACGTTATCTAATGATAGAAGCAACTGCTCGTTATAAACATATTTACGTTGAGTAGCAGTAAGATTGTCATATGCTTTTAAAATCTTTTGATATTGGCTGTCCATATTTTTCGATGTCATAAGTTTATCAATCTCGTTGACAACGTTAATGACAGGTTTAATCATTTTCTCTTGCTCTTGCAATGTTTTATAGTTTGAAACCGCATATTGTTGATCTTTTGGTAATGCATTATATGCTGCTCGTATCTCTTCAATACGTTTAATATATTGATTTGCTGGGACAGTCGGAAGCTCATCAATCATGCGCTGTACATTTCCTGCACCTAAGATGCTCGCTTCAGCAGCTTGTAATAAATTGTAGTTTGTGACATATTGTTGCATGTCATTCGCTAGGGCATCGTATAATGCTCGAGCTTGTACGGTATCCGTAGTGAACGTTTTACTTGATGGCTTTAACTTGCCAATTAATTCAACCACTTTGGCAGTTGGCTCATAGCTCTGTAAAATAGCAATATTTTTAACATATAGCTTTTGGTCCTTTGTCAGCTTATCGTACGCTTTTCGTGCTGAGTTTACTTGACTGACAAATTTACTTGTGCCTGGCTCTAAACCATCAATTTGCACCATCACATTTAAAATTGGTTTTACTTGTTTTTCGCGATCTGTTAATACCTTTACATTAGACACAAGCTTTTTCTGTCCGGATGTTAGTTTATCGTATGCAACACGGGCATTCATAAGCTTCGTTAAATAATCAGGGTCATCAGGCATTGCCGCCTCTATCAATTCAATCACTATAGCCGCAGATTTTAGCTCAGTCTCTGCTGTAACAAGCTTTTCATAGTTAGTGACAGCATTTTGCTTTTCTGGTGGTAATGCATCATAGTTTTTGCGCGCAGATTCTAAATCATTTAAAAATGTTTTACTTGTCGGCTTCAATGTTTCAATTAAGCCTATTAATGTAGCCACATCCTCAACCGCTGTTAGCTGATTGTAGTTTGTTACGCGTTTTTGCGAAGCAGAATCTAATGCATTATAAGCTTTTCGTGCGGCCAAAACTTTTTTTGTATAATCCTTACTTGCTGGATTTAAAGCGTCAATTGCCTTAATAACCTTCACAACATTGGCATTATTCTTCTCATAAGTTGTTAATGTCTTGGATTGTGTGACCAATTTTTTCACATTTTTATCCATTGCTTTATATTCAGTAGACATCTCCGCTACTTTCGCTACAAACGTAGCGTCTGACTCATTCGCTAAAGCGATAACACGCTCATCGAAATTTTTAGCTGTTGTAATATAGCGATTCGCGGTTTCAAGATCAACATAATTCGTGACAAGTTTTTGCCCCTCAGCTGATAGTTCCCCGTAATCTTTAAATAACTGCGTAACTGCCTCTGTATATGTTTTTTGCGATGGATTTAAGGCCATGATGCGTGCCACAACATCCATTGCCGCTACTTGATCATTCAACTTTCCAGAATGATAGCTTTTCACGGACGCCTGTTTTGTAGAATCTAACTTTAGGTAAGCCGTATTCGCTGCCTTTGCTTTTTTAGTATAATCTTTGGCAGTTGGGTCTAGCTTTTCCACAAGTGTAATTACATTTAAAACAGCTTTATGTGAAGTTTCCCAGCTTGTTAGCACTGACAAATTATTGACGATTTTTTTGACAGTGGCTGGATCTATTTTCGTTCCATCAGATGCTACAGGTGTATTGTAAGCAGCTCGTGCTTGCTCAATTGCTGTAATAATATCCGGTGCTTTGGTAATGCCCGCAATGAGTGCCTCAATTTCTTGCGCTACTTTGATATTTGCTTCAGCTAATGTTAAGTCAGCGCTATTTATTACGTAATCTTTTGTATCTAAAGTTGATAAGGCACCACTTATCGCCGCTACGGAAGTTCGATAATCTGCACTACTTGACGGTTTTAGCGCTGCAATTTGCTTGGAAATAGTAGCCGCTTCCTTAAACGGTTCAAGATCTTTATAGTTTGTCACTAGTCGTTTTGAGCTAGCATCTAGTTTATTAAAGGCCGTTTCAATCGATGCAACTTCACTAATAAAGCTTGTAGCAGATGTGAATTTTTCTGGACCTTTATTTTTCAGCAGTGTAATACTCGCCATTACTTTCTCCGCTGAAGATAAGTTCGCTACTACTTCTGTATATTTTTTGTAAGGTGTCACCGTTGCATTCGTTGGATTATAGGCTGTAATGATTTTCTTTTGATCTGCTGTGTGTTTGTTCAAATTAGTTGTTATTTCAGTAGTAGTTTCTGCAATTTTAGTAGCATCAGCATTTGGATCACTAAGGATGGATAAAAGTTTTTCCAATAAAGTGACTGAACCACTCACTGCATTTGCATCATCATTCATTTTGTTTAGTTTTGCAATATCTGCCCCGTTATTTTTGAAATACGTATTGCGATCAGGCTCTGGAAATTCATATTGGAGTGATGTACCTGTCACATCTTTAACGATAGCTCTAGCCTTATTGTTAGTTGCAGTATCAACAGCGTCTCTAAATGTTTTTTGTACAGATAAATAATTTCCCTCTTCTGTACCTAAAAATTTCTCATATCTAGTAAATACATCGTTTACTTCTTTCATGAAAGTTTTACTAGTATAGGAGAGACCATTAATACTTGCACCAATATCTTTGAGCTTTTTTAACAAAACAATTTGTTTTTCTATATAGTTATATTTAGCCGTAATAAAATAGATTTCTTCCTCATCAAAATTATCGCTTAAAAATGCTAAATCTCTCTTGGCAGCAGCCATTTCTGTCGCTCCAGATTTTTCAGATAGTTTGCCAAATTGTGCAATAGTTTGAGCTCTTGGATCTGTGACTGTTGCAGCTACATTCACATTAGCTTGTTGATTCTCCTGAGAGATTGTTTGAGGTTGTCCTTCTTGAGCATTGGCGATCGCTGCCGGAGTTAGTAATAGGCTTGTTATGACACCAACCTGTATTGGTTTCTTCAAAATGCCCACCCTTTCTTTTTATAGGTAAATTGTTATGTATCTTTCATTTCTAATTTGCTACCTTTAGTATCGGTGCATTTTATCCTATTTCAAGCTATTCTATAGAAGAAGCTATCCCCTTCACCAACGGAATAATATTTTTTTTTAGATTAAATAGTCTTTTTATAGGAAGTTATTGTTAGGATACTATATAATTGAATCATGTGCATTGATCTGGCAAAAATTTTGGCAAAATATGACCGATTGCAATAAAAAATGCTAATAGACTTTATATGTTAAAGATAGGTGCGAATATGGCCCACAATTGTCGAAAGCGAGATCTAAGCTTGTCTGCATGTACTTGCACTTTATATTTTCCAGGAAATATTTTGTCTAACATTACATAGAATGGGGAATAAAAACTTTGTATAATTGTCTAACCATAGCGATTAAATTAAACTACTATGTCATTTACCAGTAAATAGGTGCATACTACAACTTAAATATTTAAATTACGAGAAAGGGAGCTACATATGTTTTATCAATATAAGTTTTGGCACAGCTTAATGCATCCCGCTAACTTTACCCAAGCTGTTGAACAAGGAGAAATAAGAGGCTATAAAAAACGATCCTTCACAGTTTTCATACTCTTTATGCTTCTATTTATGGTTCGCGAGTTTTGGGGCATGGGTACCGAAAGCTTAACAACATTATTTGCATCGAATCATCCAAGTGAATACTATACAGCCCGTTTACTATCAATGGTTGGGGCTATTGCCTGGGGAGTTATCTATTATTGCTTCCATTATTACGGCATTACATACTTGTTACATCTATTTACAGACATTCCTTACAAATGGATTCAGAAGGTACAACTTTATGTAATGGTATTTTTACTTATTGAAAAGACAATTTTATTTGCCGTGTTTTATGCAGTTGGATACACGACAAACTTCTCCTTCTTTTCACTTGCACCTGTAGCACAGCAAGTGATTGATACGGATTTTGTACTATTTGCTATCAATCAACTAACCGTAGCAACGGTATTAACAATTATTGTGCAATACACGTTCCTTTCAAAATGGGAGGACTGGTCAGATCGTAAGGCCTTATTAGCAAAAATTATTGGGCTCTATGTGGTAATGGCTATTTTTATCGGAATGGTTAGTGCGTTACCACTACAAGAATGGATTACAAGGGGGTTAGGATGATGCGCTTTATTAAATCCAGACCTTGGACAATTTTAAGTATTATTGTGATAGCGTTATTAATTGGCGTAAATGCTTATTTTGTATTTAAGGATGATAGTAAAGTAGCCAGATCCTACTTTATCGATGAATTCCAAATAGCTGCTACTGGCGAACGTAAAGAGACTGTTGAAAAGGATGCGATTGTTGCACCTTCTCAAACTTATACGATTTCAGCAGATGCGAAAAGCCTTTCTGCCATCGATGCAACACGTGGACAAGAAGTACACGCTAATGATTTACTAGCAACCTACAAAACAGAGAAAGTTGACGGTGAATTAACAAAGCTTGAGGCTGAACGCACTGCCTACGAAACTGAATTAAGTGATTTAGAATCTGCGCTAGCGGAGATAGAATCTGAATACGGTGGAGCCAATGACCCAAAAAGCTCTATTAATACCGACCAAATTAGTGAAAAGTTAAACGTCTCTGTTAAGTTTGAATTAGGTCAGCAAGCTACTCCATCAACGGCAGTGGCCATACTGAATCGCCACATCGCGGAGACTAATCGTGAAGTAGCATTATTGGATGCACGCATAGAACAAATTAAAGCATGGCAAGGTGTTATTTGCCCAGTAGATGGTGTAATCTCAAAAATCACTGAAGAAGCTGGTACAGTAACATTTGAAATTTATTCAGCTGAAAAATCTATGCTCGCCTACTTATCCGAGGATGAATGGCAAAAGGTTGAAGATGGACAAACTGTTACTTTTAAATTGCCACATAACGACGGGGATTTATCAGGTACTGTCGTTCAAAAACAAAAGATAGCCATGAATACTGAATCACTTTGGGCAAATGAACTAGCTAAAACTGCCAAGCTACCAAAGCCTACAAGCTATGAAGTCATCTTGCATCAGGATGACATACTAGATAACATTCCATTTTCAACAGTTGGTAAGGCTGCTATTACCGTAAATGAAGCATCCAACGCGTTTAAGGTGAAGTCCGCATGGGTGAAATCTAGAAAGAACAATAAACATAGCATTTATACAATTGATGAAAACGGCAAAATACGCCTTGAGGATATCCAGGTTGCCTTTAAAACGGCCGATTCTACTATCTTCTCAAGCTATTTGGAAGCCGGCACACCAATTATTGCAAATGAACAACGCAATATATTAGCGCGCTCCTTCCGTTCAATCCCTCTCGAAAAAATTAAATGGCAAGATTTCAAAAAGATCGGTTGGAAAGACTACGTGAAATATATCGTCTTTTAGTATACAAGAACCTCCCCGAATGAAATTGGGGAGGTTTTTTGATGTTTATCGGCGATTTTCCCGGGGTTATCAGCGATTCTTCGTTGTTTATCAGCGAACCCGGGGTTATCAGCGATTCTTCGTTGTTTATCAGCGATTTACCCGGATTTATCAGCGATTCTTCGATATTTATCAGCGACTTACCCAGGTTTATCAGCGATTCTTCGATATTTATCAGCGAACCCGGGGTTATCAGCGATTCTTCGATATTTATCAGCGATTTACCCAGGTTTATCAGCGATTTTCCATTGTTTATCAGCGTTTCACCTGGTTTTATCAGCGATTCTTCGATATTTATCAGCGATTTACCCAGGTTTATCAGCGATTTACACCGTTTTATTAATTAAACGATGCATTCTCCATTTGTTCTTGGGTTACTAGTTCATAATTCATTGCTGTTATACCAGTTACCTCATGGATCATGCCATGGACATAAAGTTTTTCACCATTTTCCCCATTTAGACGAACAGAAAAAATAGCATTACCTTGTCCGACTTTTTTGACAGTGACGCCATCTTCTGAAAGCTCGACATCAACTATTTTATGATCATGCATTGCACCTGTGTATTGCTCGATTTTGAAATCTTTCACTTTAAAACCAATTTCACTTTTTGGAATGAACGCACTGTTTTTTTCAATCGCTGATGTTGTATACAATTCATAGCCATCAGATTCTGCATGGATACCTACCCGTGTCGAATGTCCGTTATTATCAGAAAGAGTCGCGATATAGTCACCTGCTTGTGATAACATCAGCACGTAGTTACCGCCCTTAGGAATTGTTTCTTCCTCCCAGCCATCAAATTTATATGGCTTATAGCTGAAAACTTTATCACTCACAGCATGACCATCAGCTGTTGTTAGCTGAATATTTTTCGGATCAAAGCCAAAATCTTGCTCTAAAAACAGTGCTGAACCTGGTGTAATTTCATCTGTTGGCTGACAGTTCATTTGTAATTTTCCATCTACTTTTGTGACATCAATTTTATATTTTTGCATATCGACAATTGCATAATTTCCCTCATTATCGATATTATAGCCAACAAGCATGAAATAGCCTGATCCTTCTCGTAACGCCTCAATTTTCACATCGTAATTTGTTCGAAGAATACGGAAAAATTCATGTTCTCCATCTGGTGTTAAATTATTGGTAGAATAAGCATCAATATTAGTTGAATTAAGCTCACGCGCAGTAAATGTTTGGATAGCTCGTTTCGCCTGAACAGCCTCAATTCGATGAATAAATAAAGCAAGCTGCGAACGATTCACCGTCTCTTGTACACCAAAAGTAGTTGGCGTTATCCCCTTCGTTATATGATTTTCAAACAATGGAGCGACTGCGTAATAGGCATCCGAATATTTTACAATATCCGTAAAGGGTAATGTTTGATCTGCTTCAGCCATTTCTAATTGATAAGCGCTTGTTAGCATTCGCGCCAATTGTTCACGTGTAATAGCTTGATTGACACCGAATCTACCATCAGCAAATCCTGAAATAATGCCTTGATTTGCTAAGACAGCGATTGCTCCATAATATTCATCGCTCGGCTTTACATCCGTAAATTTAGGGTCCTGTACATTTTTAGTATCAAGCCCTAAAAGACCTGCTAAAATCTTCGATGCCTGTCCACGCGTCACATTAGCAAATGGCTTAAATGTGCCATCTGCATAACCTTTAATAATTCCGCGTCCCGCTAAATCCTTTACCGCTACACCGTATTCCTTCGTGTAATCAACATCCGAAAATTTCTCTGTTGCCTGCGCAGACGGTACTATTACAATGGCGCTTGTCGCAAGAGCAGCAACTAATGCCCCCTGAAATAAAGTATGCTTATTCATCACCAGCTCAACCCCTTAACATATTTTGTCTATCATACTATGATAATATGTCGAGTAATACTAAAAGTTTCATAATCTTCTATTGTTATGTATTCTAGAATGTGTTGTTGAGCTTTTCTCCATGTTTTACTACAAATGGAAATAGCCCTAACATTTATATTAAATGTTAGGGCTTTAACTTCTATCTCCATCAAAAAGCCTTGTGACCATAATGAAACAAAAAGTTTCATCTAATCACAAGGCTAAGATACTAGTTCACTAGTTTATAGCATAATCCCTTTAATTAAGGTGCTGCTACAATTGTTACTTTTAATTCTTTTGTTGCGTTACCTACTTTAACTTTTAAAGTAGCTTTAGCTTCTGTAACACCTGATTTTAATGCTGCTGTTGCACCAGCAGTACCGTTATCAGTAATTGTTAAATCAGCCGCTTTTTCAGGTACGATTGTAACTGTATTTGCAGCAAGTGCTGTGATTGCTTTGTTACCGTATTGGTCAACAGTTGCAACGTTTACTACTGCAGGTGCATCACCTGTAGATTTTAAGCCTACTGCTATAGTTGAACCAGATACTAATGTAGCCTCTGTAATAGCTTTAGCTTGGTTGTAATCAGCTGCTGGTGCTGATGCTGTAAAGAAGAAATCTTGCGTTTTTGCAGCTTCAGCTGAAACAACGAATTTTTGTTCTAAGATTTCACCAGTAGCATTAACTGTAACTTTTAATGTGAATTCTGTATCTACTACTTTTTTAGCTGAATCTGTGTTTAAAGCTGCTTCTTCAACTTTTACTTTACCAGCAGTTACAACTTGTGGTGAATCTAATTGACCGCCAGTTACTGTCGCAGTATATTCGTTAGCTTCAAGTGCAACTTTACCACCGTTTAGTAAACCGTTAACTGTAATAGCTTTATCTTCGCCTGCTTTTGTTTTACCAATTTCAGCAATTTCATAACCGTTGTATTCTGTACCATCAGTTACTTGTACTTTTACTTCTACAGCAGAATCAATTGTGCCATTTTGAGTTTCAAGTGCCACATTTAAAGTCGCAGTACCATTTTTTTCAGCTTTCACTGTATTACCGTTTAATGTTACTACATCTGAAGTACCAACTAATGTAACTTTTACAGGCGCTTCAGAGTTTTTCATTTCACGACCATATTGGTCTTCAATGATTAAGTGGTCTTTCGCTGTAATTGTAACAGGATTTTGAGATGTTGAAATTACTAAAGGATTTTTAAGTCCACGAACAACAGTTGGTACTGCTTTTGCTTTAACATCTACAGTAATAGTAGCAACGTTGTAAGTTGAAGTTTGGAATACTAATGCTTGTGTTCCAGCAGTGTTAAATGTTGTTTTGTAGTATACTTGGCCATCTTTTACTTCAAGAGCTGATTCAGCAACTGTAGCACCACCAACTTTAATACCTTTGTTTGCATCAGCTAACACTTTTTTGTTAGTGATTACATTGCCTTCTTTATCAGTAACTGTTAATGGGATTAATGTAGCTTCTTCAGCAACAGCGATTTCTGGTTGAGAAACAGCGATTGTATTAGTTGTAGAAGTTTCTGCAACTTTAACAGTATATTTAGCTGATTGACCGTTAGTTGTTGAAATGAATAATACATCAGTATCGCCAGCTTTTAAGATAGATTTTAATGCAACTACTAATTTATCTTTATCGCCAATTTTAACTTTTTTAACAGTGTTTTCGATGTCTAAGTTTGTTGAGTTTGTGTTTGTAATTACTAGACCAGTTGCTTTAGCTTCGTCTGTAATTTCTTTACCATATTGATCTTTAAGATTTAATACGATATACGCATCAGAAGCTTTAGAAGCATCATTTAAAGCTACTTCTTCACCTTTAGCGTTATAAACACCAGCTACTTCGATAGAAGAAACTGTAGATTCAGCAGATAATTTTACAGTTTTTGAAACTGATGTGCCTGTAGCAGAATCAAATAATACTACTGGTACTAAATCGCCGATTTTTTTGCCTTCAACTACAGCACCTGATAATTTCACTACACCTTTAGCTGAATCAGCAACTACGTTAACATCATTATTTGTTTTTAAAGAAGTTGATTTTGTAATATCTGTACCGTATTGATCTTTAACTACATAACCAACAGTTGCAGTAGTACCAGCGTCGAAAGTACCGTCAGTTTTAACGGCTTTGTTAACTACAGCTACTTCGTCTAAAACTTCAATTGAAGTTACTTTTTGAGCTTCGATTTTAACTGTATTAGTTAATACATTTTCAGTTAAACCAGCAACGTTTACAGTGTATTCAGCTGCTTGGAAGTTTGTAGCACCTACTAATTGAACTGATTTTTTGTCATCAGCCCAAACAAGAGTTACGTTTTGTTTGAAAGAACCACGTAGTAATTCAACTTTAGCTTTAGAAGTATCTTCTATTGCTTTGTTAAATTGAACTTCGATTGTTTTAGCGTTAATTGCTTTTACTGAATCTAATTTAGCATCAGGTACTTCATAAGTAACTACAGCTGAATAAGATTTACCATCAATTTCGAAATCTACTTTAGTTTCTTTGTTTTCTGGAAGAGCAGTTTCTAATTTCACAGTATGTTTTGAATCATCAGAAAGTGTTACTTCTAATGTAGTTGCATCTACAACTTTAGCTTCTTTAACAGTTAAAACTTCTTCACCAACATTATCAATTGCACGGCTTAAGAATGATGCAAATTGACCGCGTGTTAATGTGTTTTTAGGATTGAATTGTTTAACGTTTGTAAGTTCAGCATATTCTAACGCGATGATTGCTTCGCGATTTTCTGCAGCTGTAGCTTTTTCTAAGTCAGTGATAGTAGATTTGAATCCAGCTTCTTTATATTCAGCTACTAAATCTACGTTATAAACTGTTTTGATCGCACGTACTAAAACTACTGCCATTTGCTCACGGCTCATGTTATTAGTGTGCATTAATTTGTTATTTGAGCCTTTGAATACGCCAGCATCTTTAACAAGTGCTGCATATTGTAATAACTCTTTGTCAGGTGTTGTTGTTGGTAAATCAGTGAAACGAGCTTCTGTTGCATAATCTGCAGGAATTTCGTAATTTTCTGACACTAACCATTTTCCTAAGAACTTAGTTACATTACCACGAGTAACTACAGCATTCGGTTTGAATGTGCCATCTGGGTAACCTGCTACGATTTTAGCGTCCGCTAATGCTAAGATTGCATCCTTGTGATCACTTTTTTCAATATCAGTAAAGCTAGCTGCGCTTGCTGCTGGTACGATTGCTGATGCTACTAGAGCTGCTGACGCTGCGCCGACAACCCATTTACTATATTTTTGTTTCATATGAAAATACCCCCTAGATAAATTAGCCAATATTTGTGACTACGAATTCATTATAAGATTACGAGATAATAAATTTCAAAATGAAATAACTGGAATGAAAATTGTGGTAACACCTGAATTTTAAAGGTTATTTAACCATTTTTTATGAAAATATAATTGTTGCTACCATCCTTAAAATTGACAGACAAACCTTACTGCCACAAGGAAAATATACCATCTTACCCATGTCATTTTTACCATCCAAATTTCTACATATTTCGACTTTCGCGCAATAATTGAGTAAAAACCAATAGTGAACAATTCGTGAATTTACGTTAAAATAGTGTAGGAAATTTATTCTTGTATTCCTTGAATCTAATATATTTTTACATAAATTTGATGTACTATGAGTTATTTGGTACATTTTATAAGCAATTATTTTTTTAATGATCGACGAAAAATGACCCATGTGATTTGCATTTTTTAATCAGCGAGTGTCGTGATACAGTCGGTGGTTTTTGGCATTTTATCAGCGATCTTCGTGAGTTTATCAGCGATTATTGACTTTTTATCAGCGGTATTCGTCTAGTTATCAGCGTTTCTATTTTTTTATCAGCGATTTTCACGATTTATCAGCGTTTCTACTTTTTATCTACGATCTTCACGATTTATCGGCGATTCTACCTTTTTATCAGCGATCTTCGTGAATTTATCAGCGGTTATTGACTTTTTATCAGCGGTATTCGTCTAGTTATCAGCGATTCTATTTTTCTATCAGCGACTGCATTGGTGCAATTAGCGATATTTGGAATTTTATCAGCAATTTTTGTGATTTTTCAGTGATTTTCGTGATTTTTCAGTGATTCTACCTTATTATTAGGGATCTTCATGATCTTATCGGCGATTTAGGCTTTTTATTAGCGATTATTCGCGATACTATAATGGATATAACTATTATTAGAGATGAGGATTTGAAGGAATGGTTTTTAGTAGCCTTATATTTTTATATGTCTTTTTACCATTAGTGCTCATTGTGTACTTCATCTCTCCGAAGATGCTTCGTAACACAATTTTACTTTTGGCCAGCCTGTTCTTTTATGCATGGGGGGAACCGAAGTATGTACTATTAATGATGATTTCCATTTTGCTGAATTATATTTTGGGGATTGTCATTGAAAATACGGTTTCGCAGTCTAAACGAAAAGCGCTACTTTGGCTTGTTATTGTGAGTAATTTGGCCATCCTAGGCTATTACAAATACGCCGGCTTTTTCGTGGACATTTTGAACAACTATTTGGATAAGCCTATTGAATGGGAGGCTGTACCGCTTCCGATTGGTATTTCATTCTACACGTTCCAAGCACTTAGCTATGTGATTGATGTTTACCGAAAAGACGTAAAGGCACAGCGTAATTTTTTAGATTTATCGCTTTTCATTACATTGTTTCCACAGCTTGTGGCCGGACCGATTGTGCGTTATCAAACGGTAGCCGAGCAAATTAAAAAGCGTTTTTCTACAGCTGAGGATTGGATGATGGGTACTCGTCGCTTTGTGCAGGGGTTAGCTAAAAAAGTACTTATTGCGAATCCGATGGGTGAAGTGGCCGACCAGGTTTTCAGTTTATCAGGTGGCGATTTAACAACAGGTACTGCTTGGATTGGGCTCTTTGCTTACGCGCTACAAATCTATTTTGACTTCTCTGCCTATAGTGATATGGCCATTGGTTTAGCACGAATTTTTGGCTTCCATTTTGAAGAGAACTTTAACTATCCGTACATTGCACAGTCCGTAACAGAATTCTGGCGTCGCTGGCATATTTCGCTCAGCAGCTGGTTTAGAGACTATGTCTACTTTCCACTTGGCGGTAGTCGTGTTAGCCACGCATGGAAACTATATCGAAACTTATTAATTGTTTGGACGTTAACGGGCTTTTGGCACGGGGCGAGCTGGACATTTATGGCATGGGGCTTTTATTACGGACTATTAATTTGCCTTGAAAAATGGGTGCTTTTAAAATGGTTGGAACGCGTACCTCGTTTCTTACGTCATATTTATACGATTACTTTCATTATGTTCGGTTGGGTATTCTTTAGAGCGAATGACTTTACATACGCCTTTGGATTTATCAAAACGTTGTTCGGACTATCCGATGCAGCACTGTATAATTATGAAACGATTTTGCTTGCAAAGGATTATGTCGTGTATTTTGTCATTGCGATTATCTTCGTTATGCCAGTTTATAGACTTTATCAAACGTGGAGCGAGCAAAAAGCGACGGCTTCCCTATCATTTGATTGGAGTCTACGCCTTGTACAATCCATTTACTATGGAGCATTGTTGCTCTTTATCACGATGTTTTTAGTGAACGCAACACATAATCCATTCATTTACTTTAGATTCTAGGTGGGACAACATGCGAAAAATACAAATGTATCTATTACCAATAACCTTTTTTTGCATCATTTTCGGTGGCTTCGTCGTGCACGTATTAACGGTGGATCGTCCACAATCTGAAATGGAGAACCGTACGTTAGAATCTGCAAATCTTTCGCCAAGCCCACAGGAAATTTTATCTGGGGCATGGTCAAAACAAGTAGAAACCTATATTTCCGATCAATTTCCTGCACGCGATACATGGATGCGTAATTATGTTTACTACCAACGTGCGATGGGGAAAACCTACTTAAACGATAAGTACGCAGTTGATGATAAAAGCGGCTGGATTATTTCAAAGCCTGCTGAAGAAAAACCGGATGAGGAGCTCGCTTACTTTGCTACTGATTTACAAAAGCTAAGCGAAGGACTAGCTGAAAAAAATATCCCGTTTACGTATTACTCGCTACCAGCAAAGGCGACTTACTCACGCGAGCCAAGCCCAAGCTATATGCCTGAGGACGCCGGAGTTGCCAATAATTTACGCCTTCATGAGTTTGTTACCGCTAAAGGTGTAGATAATGTTCGTCTCTATGATGAAATGAAGAATAACGACTTTTCTGCTGAACGTAACTTCTTCAAAACCGATCATCACTGGACAATACGCGGTGCATACTCAGGCTATCAGGCACTCATGAAAACAATGAGCGAACGACTCGGTGAAACGATTGAACCGATTCCATATAATGAAGCCAATACTTATTGCTTACCTAATAAGTTTGCTGGCTCATGGAATAAAATTTTGTACATGACCGTCAATAACCGCGATCAAGTTTGCTACAACGAGCCAGCTTCATTCGCAACACAATTTACAATTCATGTCGGTTCTATCGAGGATGGCGTCACAGCTCCGTACGACGCAGTATACGGCCGTGCTAAAAAGATGAGTCCTGAAACAGTCGTCAACTATGCCGAAGCCTATAGCCGCGACTTCTCAGAGCTCACAATTGTTAACAATCATTATGACAGCGATAAACATATCGTCGTCATCAAAGATTCATACTTCAACACTATTCAATTTCATGTGGCAAGTCACTTTAAAGAGTTAACGATTTTAGACTTACGTTATTTGGATAAAGATGCTATCTCTTATCTACAAAGCCTGCACCCAGACTACGTCGTGCTTGCTTACAATGACCGTAATTTAAGACTGATGCCAGAGTAACGATCGACATTTAGCGGCGCAATTGTTGATGTTGCCGGCGATTGTTCTGTCTTTTGCGGCGCTACTCTTACTGTTGCCGGCGTTGTTTTACCTTTAGCGGCGCTACTCTCGCTGTTGCCGGCGTTGTTTTACCTTTAGCGGCGCTACTCTCGCTGTTGCCGGCGTTGTTTCTTTCTTTAGCGACGCTACTCTTACTGTTGTCGGCGTTGTTTCTATCTTTAGC
>NZ_JALIRS010000004.1 GCF_023337795.1 Lysinibacillus sp. BPa_S21
CAAATGTTTTATCTGTGCGAAAGCGAAGCGACAGCAACAAATGTTTTATCTGTGCGAAAGCGAAGCGACAGCAACAAATGTTTTATCTGTGCGAAAGCGAAGCGACAGCAACAACAACAACAAAGCGCCGAGCTGGAACGGAAATCAACCCCGCTTAAGGTGATGAGCTAATTATCTTCAGTAATGAAGATAAAGCCTCCGGACGCAATTCCGCCGAGGCGAAATTGATATGTAGAGGAGAACGTTGATGACAATTGATATGCATGCATTACTAGAAGAATCAAAAAAAGCGCGTGAAAAGGCTTATGTACCCTATTCAAAATTTAAAGTAGGCGCGGCGATTTTAACGAAAAATGGAGAGGTTATTCATGGCTGCAATATTGAAAATGCTGGCTATAGTATGACCAATTGTGCTGAGCGTACAGCATTTTTCAAAGCTGTGTCAGAAGGTATATATGATTTTGAGGCGATCGCTATTGTGGCTGATACGGATGGACCGTGTGCGCCATGCGGAGCTTGCCGTCAAGTAATGATGGAGTTTTGTGAACCGTCTATGCCTGTATATTTAACGAATTTAAAAGGTGATGTCACGGTAACGTCTGTAGGCGAATTACTACCGTTTGCATTTACAACGGAGGATTTAGAGAATGCTGGAAAATAACAATGGCTATAAGTCAGGTTTTATCTCCATAATCGGTCGACCAAATGTAGGGAAATCAACATTTTTAAACCGTGTCATTGGTCAAAAAATTGCGATTATGAGTGATAAACCACAAACAACACGAAATAAAGTACAAGGTGTACTAACAACAAATGATAGCCAAATGATTTTTATAGATACACCAGGAATCCACAAGCCGAAGCATAAGCTAGGGGATTTTATGCTAAAAGTTTCTAAAAATACATTGCGTGAAGTAGATGTTATTATGTTCATGGTTAATGCAGAGCAGAAACTTGGGAAGGGTGACGAATTCATCCTTGAAATGCTAGCTGGTAATCCAACGCCTGTCTTCCTAGTAATTAACAAAATCGACCAAATTCATCCGGATGAATTAATAGGGATTATTGAAGGCTATAAAGAGCGTTATGACTTTGCAGAAATAGTACCAATTTCCGCATTGCAAGGGAATAATGTAGAAAATTTATTAGCAACATTATCGAAGTATTTACCAGAGGGTCCACAATATTATCCAGCAGATCAAGTAACAGATCATCCTGAGCGTTTTATTATTTCAGAGTTAATTCGTGAAAAAGTGCTACATTTAACGCGTGAAGAAATACCTCATTCCATAGCTGTTGTTATTGATAAAATTCGCCGCGATGAAGAAAATGAAGATAAAATCCGTGTAGCAGCAACGATTATCGTGGAAAGGGATTCGCAAAAAGGAATCGTCATTGGTAAACGGGGAGCGCTATTAAAAGAAGTAGGTATTCGAGCAAGAAAAGATATTGAAATGCTACTTGGTTCAAAAGTGTATTTAGAGCTTTGGGTAAAGGTACAAAAGGATTGGCGAAATAAATCAACACATTTACGTGACTTCGGTTTCCGTGATGATGAATATTAATAGGATGTATTGTTAAGGTCCTATTTGTCGCTGTAATGGAGCTGTCCAATAATTTATTGGAGAGCTCTATTTTCACGTCTTTCAGCATGTATTTTGTAGCGAAAGCAAAGCGTCAGCTACAAGTTATTTTCTGTAGCGAAAGCAAAGCGTCAGCTACAAGTATTTTCTGTAGTGAAAGCAAAGCGTCAGCTACATGTGTTTGGACACTCGCTGAATGTTGCTGCCACTACGTTAGCATTGCGGTTTCGACACTGCAGGCCTAATCACAAATCTGTTTCCGGACACAATGATCACGAGGCTCGAAGAAAGGAGGAGGATCGATGCTTTATAAATGGGAAGCGATTGTCTTAAAGGTGCGTGCCTACGGAGAATCCAATAAAATTGTAACATTACTAACTAGAGAAGCAGGAAAGGTTGCAACGATGGCTCGAGGGGCAAAAAAGCCTTCAAGTAGATTGGCATCTGTGACACAGCCATTTACATATGGCATGTTTATGGTACAACATCATACTGGTATGGGGACGTTGCAACAAGGGGAGCACCTCAATTCAATGCGCCATATTCGAGAAGATATAATGGCAACGGCGTATGCAAGTTATATAATGGAACTGGTTGAGCGTGTAGTAGAAGAGGGGAAACCTGAGCCGCTTGCATTTGATGTGCTCCTTCAAGCATTACAAGCAATAGAAGAAGGCTATGATCCGGAGGCTATTACATTGTTCGTAGAATGGAAAATGCTACCCTATACAGGTGTACAGCCTATATTACATGCTTGTACAGCTTGCGGTGCAGTAGATGGTGAATTTGCCTTTTCTTTTGCACAGGGAGGTTTTTTGTGTCATCGTTGTTATCAACATGATCCTTATATCATTCGTTTAACACCGACTCAGCTTAAGCTTATCCGAATGTTCTATACGGTACCGATCGACCAGATTGGGAAATTAGAATTGAAAAAGGAAACTAAATATTTTATTAAAAAAATAATTACCACAATTTATGAGGAACAAACAGGAATTCGTTTTAAGACTAAAAAGTTTATTGAACAACTTGAGAGAACGCCTGAATTTCAATTAAGAACAAGTACTGAACAAGAAAAAACGCCAGAAGACCATTAACACTGATCTTCTGGCATTTTTCTTTTTTAATATTCGTCTGAATCATCCATAAAATCGTAATAAACAGCCCATTTATTAGCGATTTTTTGATATTCAATATACATGTATGCAGTTTCGCCATTTTTACCTGAAATATGTAAAATAGCGGGACCTTCTGCTAAAGGTGTTACATATACTTTTTTATCTTTGATAGAAGCTTTCACAGTTGCTGGCCCAGGGAAAATTTTTTCCAAGGCAACACTTGTTGGTTCGAACTTTAGATCTCCACTTGAGATCGTTAACTCATCTGTAATTTGATACAAATCAATACCACGAACGAAATCATTCGTATCAACTACAGCAGCCATCGTTTGCTGTTGCTGACCATTAGTGAACGTTAGGATATATTGACCGTTTTTATGGATAGCAAGAGTAGCTGAATTAGTGCTTGATTTAAAACTATATAATTCAGGAGATAAGGCTTGGCCATCTGCTGTTTGAATACTTACCCCAGTAGGAACAAATTTTAAATCGCTTTCCATTAAGTTGAGCGGTAAGTTTTCCGCATAATCCTCTTCTTTCACTTTTTCAAGTGTTGCTTGTAGCTTGCCATTTACTTTCTTCACATGTACTAAGTAAAAGAAATCCATAAAGTCTTCAGTATCTTCTTTATAGCCGGTAATAACTAATTTTCCTACGCCTTCTTTTAGCGGTTTAATTGTAATGGAATCCGTCATATATTCTTCTTCATCTTCAACCCATGTAAAGATATCGTCTGCTGGCTTGATGCCGCCATAAGAAGCAAAGATATAGTCTTGCTTAAATTGACTGGCAAAAACGGTAGCGTTTCCTAGAGCATTTTCAGCACGAACAACGAAAGTTGCTAACTGGGAGCGTTTAACATTACTTTGTGTGCCAAAGGTAGTTGGGGTCGTACCTTTTGTGATGCTGTTGGCAAATAGTGTTTTTATGTATGGTTCATATTCACTGCCTTCATTGACATCATCGAATGGAATGAAAATGCCGTTTGTGATTGGTAATTTGAAGCCTTTAACAATCATTTTTGACATTTGCCCACGTGTAATATTTTTAGTTGGGTGGAAATAGCCATTAGAGCCACTAATAATGCCTGCATTTGCTAAAGCAGCAATCGCACCATAATTTGCATCGCCAGGTTTGATATCCTTAAAATTAGGATTTTTTACATGAACCGTATCCAGCTTTAAAATACCAGCTAAAATTTTCGCAGCTTGTGTACGAGTAATTGGGTTCGCAGGTTTAAATGTGCCATCCGGGTAGCCTGATATAATACCTCGTTGGGCTAAGTTAATAACAGCTTTGCCTTCCTCAGTTGACGAATTAATGTCGGGGAATACCGATGCAGCGTTTGCTGGGGGTGCGATAACAATAGCGCTTGTTGCTAGTGCTGATGCCATTGCAATTTGATAAAAACGATTGGTCTTCAAATGATTTCCTCCAAAGTGAATAAAGTAATTTTATAGTTAGGACCTTACGATTACAATTGGCGTGAATGTAATAGGTTGGAACTTCTATAAATTGTTAAATTATTGTTATTTAACATTTAAGATTTACTATAATACTTTATTTATATCAAAATGATGAAGATGAGAATAGAGGAAATTTTAAGCTGTGAAAAATTAACAAGTTTAAAAGCCGTGTTCATCACCGTGGCATAGAGATTAAATCCATTCTGATTGAACATTTTCAGTGGCGTCCGATGAGCTGATTGGGAGCAGGGGGATTCTCAGATGATGGCATCTTCCGAAAGTCGAATAAAATACATAAAAATGATTAATTGCCAATACTCCCCACAAAATAGAGTAGTTATTTTGTCTAATAGCATTAGGACAAATTATTTACATATTGATCATTTGAAGGAATATTACGTTTGAGATAAAAATTTATAAAAATACATTTTTATGTTGTGTTTATCAGTTCTTTATAACTTGTTAGTTTCGAATTGTAATTATTTTCAACAGATATTATTAGATAAAAAATACTAATTTAAGATTAGTTTGTAATATAAACATAGTAGTAATGGTTCATTCAAATTCCATAAACTAGTTGAAAAGGCATTTTGATCTATGATATTGTTAATGCAGATATGTAAACTTTATTACTTATACTTGCGTTTGAAATTAGGATGACTGATTTATATAAACATGCATAAAACACGTCTCTATCAGCAAAAAACGTTTTAAATTCTTTCAGCAATGAAAGCAAAACATCAGCTATAAGGTGCAAGTGTTTTACAGCACGAAAGAGAAACGCCAGGTTACCGACATCGTCTCTGCCTTTATGCAGGCTTAAGCATAAAGCTGATTCCGGACGTAATTATGCTGCGGCATAATTGATGAATAACGCAGTCTTAAGGAAGAAGGAGGGAGTCACATCATGCTTGAATATTGCGTATGTGGCAGAAAATATGCTAAGAAAAGTGACGTTAAGTATTGATGAAGTTGAAGCAAATGATATTTTAGCTGAAGATATTTTTTCTGAGTATCGTTTACTAGTTAAAAAGGATCTAGTTTTAACAGAACGAATTATTGCTTTCCTTAAACTTAGAAAAGCAGAAGAATTATCTGTATATGTACCAACTGATTCAGTCCGAATTGTTCATGATGTAAGTGTTCGGCATTACGAGGATGTATTTGCACCACTAATGGGCGAGAAGGATGAGGTAGATGCGTATCAAGAAACAGTAAGTAGCCTTTTTAAGACTACATTAGAGAATGTTTTGCATGAATTGCGCTATGGTCAAATTTTAAAAAGCAACCAAGATACTGCTTATCTACGAGGTATTTTTGAAAAAATTTTAGAAAAAAAACATCGCTATGAATTACTCATGCGTTTAAAAGAGTGGGATGAGTATTCGTTTGTCCATTCATTTGACGTTTTCGTTTTAGGCACGATCTTTGCGCGTTACTTAGGCTTAACAGATATTGAAACGCTGGCAAGGGGCTATTTGTTCCACGACATTGGGAAGGTATTTATTCCCCAAGAAATTTTAAATTTAAAACGAAAATTATCTGAAGATGAGTTTGAAATGGTTAAAACACATACGACTAAAGGTTATGAGTTGCTCATAGAAAAAGGAGAAGAGGATATTGCTTATTTAGCCCGTGATCATCATGAACGATTTGCGGGTCAAGGTTATCCGAGTCAGCTTTGCAAGGATGATATATGTGAGGGAGTTCAATTATTACAAATTGTTGATGTTTATTCAGCTATGACATCAAAGCGTGTATATCATTCGGGCTATGCTGCGACAGATGCATTGGCTGTTTTATATCGTGATCGACATTTATATAACGAGCAATTTATGCATAAATTTGTAGAGTGCCTAGGGATTTATCCTGTCAACTCGGTCGTTCAATTATCTGATAATCGAAGTGCGCAAGTCGAGCTTGTCTATGATTTATTCCCAACGATACCTAAAGTTAAACTATTGGATGAACAAATATCTATGATTTTACCTTTAAACTATAAGGTGAAAATTGCGAAGATGATTGATTATCGTGCTAATAGCTTTGAGGAAATTTTCAACTTATTTATTGAGCAATTAATTCGTTGTGACGAAAATAGCATAAGAGTCTACTTTAATAAATTAATAGACCATTTACATCCTAAGGAAATTATTTTAAAAATATTTTTACCTGCCTTTCGAATTCTACGTTTATTAACAAAAGAAATTCAAATAGATATGACAAAGTATAGGCATTCTATTGATATTCTAAAAAAATTATTAGAAGAGCAATTAGATGTATTGTATAAGGATTATCAGCATGAAAAAACAATTATATTAGTGGTTGAAACTTCACTTCGTGAAAATTTTTTCATAAAACTTGTACAAAGTATTTTGTATATTGATAAAATTGTACCGCTTTTTATTAATCCTGATGATGATCTACGCATTACACAATTAATGGAGCATTGTAACGTAAATGTAGCTTACATTATTGAGGAAGAATTAACAGTTGATATGAAAGTTTGTCCACTGGGGGAAGGTACGTTGCTTTATTATTCTCTAACAGATATTGAGGAATTGCTTAATAGCTTAGTAGGTATGAATATGAAAAGGTTTTCATTTGAGGAGAAGATGCAAGAGCGCTTGTTTGCATCGTTAAAGACATAATAAGAGGAAGTCGCTTAAAATGCGACTCCCTTTAGACTGTTGACAAAAGGAATCGGGAAGTTCACACTCGATTTCTTTTGTCCTTTTTACTTCTTTTATTATGTTGAAAGAAGAATTTACTTCCTGATAAAACATACTTTTCGAGCATAGATGCACTCTTAAGTTGCATGCTATGTCAAATTCAGGACAGAAAAAAGTAGTATCGCCTGCATGGACAATTTTTTAAGACCTCTTAAGGTTGTCCATCGCATCCGCAAAGACACGCTCAATTGTTTCTTTGCGCTTTGCATAGATTTTTTTGATACTAATGGAATGTCGTAAATGTTCAGCTTGCTCCACAAACGATTCCAAAATATGACGTTGAATGAGTTTTTGATGATTCTTACTCTCTGTACATTGTGATAGACTTGTACACTTCGCGAAAATAATACACCATATTCGTTTCAATTTCTTTAATAGTTTGGCGCATGGAGCGAATGCCAAAGACATCTTAAAGAGAACGACAGGATCAATACTTGGACGTTCATTGATTTGATTCTTCGTCATCATTGTATCATCTTAAAAGTTTACTTTTCATTAACCTATGTAGATGGAGTACTTTATGTAGAAGTTGATTGGAACGAAGGGCGGCGACTCCTGCGGGAAAAGCGGGAAAGTCGAGATCCTGGACTGAGCAAAGCGAGGGAAGCAGCTCGACCCCCGCCCGCGGAAAGCGTCCGCCCGTAGTGGAAATCAACGGCTTTACTTTATTTTATTTTATTTTATTGTAAAAAGAAAAAGACTGTAGGCAAACTCTCAAATTTTTTGAGTTTGTCTACAGTCTGGAGGAAGGCGCTTAAAATGCTACTCCCTTTTTAATAATTTTAGAATTGAAGATGTTTTTCAATGTATGCTTTAACATCTGTGATTGGCATACGAACTTGAGTCATTGAATCGCGGTGACGTACTGTAACTTGACCATCTTCTTTTGAGTCAAAATCGTATGTGATACAGAATGGTGTACCAATTTCATCTTGACGACGGTAACGTTTACCGATTGATTGTGACTCGTCAAAGTCAACTGGGAATGATTTGCGAAGATCTGCCCAAACATCAGTAGCTTCATCCGAAAGCTTTTTAGAAAGCGGTAGTACTGCAGCTTTAAATGGAGCTAAAGCCGGGTGGAAGCGTAAAACTGTACGCTTATCATCGCCTTCAAGTTCTTCCTCATCATAAGCATCGCAAAGGAATGCTAATGTTACACGGTCTGCACCTAAAGAAGGTTCGATACAATAAGGAACATAACGTTCGTTTGATACTGGGTCAATGTAAGTGAAATCTTCACCAGAATGCTCCATATGCTGTTTTAAATCGAAATCTGTGCGATCCGCTACGCCCCATAACTCGCCCCAACCGAATGGGAATTTAAATTCGATATCCGTTGTAGCATTAGAGTAGTGAGACAATTCGTCTGCTTCATGATCGCGAAGGCGCATAGACTCTTCTTTCATGCCTAAATTTAATAACCAATTTTTACAAAACTCTTTCCAGTATGCGTGCCATTCAAGGTCCTCGCCTGGCTTACAGAAAAATTCAAGTTCCATTTGTTCAAATTCACGTGTACGGAATGTGAAGTTACCTGGAGTAATTTCGTTACGGAATGATTTACCGATTTGTGCAATACCGAATGGTGTGCGTTTACGCATAGAACGTTGTACGTTTTTAAAGTTCACGAAAATACCTTGTGCTGTTTCTGGACGTAAATAAATTTCATTTGTAGAAGATTCTGTTACACCTTGGAATGTTTTAAACATTAAATTAAATTGACGAATATCTGTAAAATCAGCTTTACCACAATCCGGGCATACTACGTCATACTTAACCATTGTTTCTTTCATTTGATCAAATGTCATACCATCGACAATGATTTCATCGCCTTTTGCAAGCGCAGCATCCTCGATGATTTTGTCAGCACGATGGCGCGCTTTACATGCCTTACAATCGATCATCGGGTCATTAAAGTTGCCAACGTGACCAGAAGCCACCCAAGCTTTTGGGTTCATTAAAATAGCAGCATCTATGCCAACGTTGTGCTCAGATTCTTGGACAAATTTTTGCCACCATGCTTTTTTAACATTATTTTTTAATTCAACACCTAGTGGACCGTAATCCCAAGTGTTCGCTAAGCCCCCGTAGATTTCAGAACCAGGGAAGACAAAGCCGCGATGCTTCGCTAATGATACGATTGTTTCCATTGATTTGTTAGCCATAAAAATAGCCTCCTTCATAGTTTTCACAGAGTGAACATTGATTTTGTTTAGCGAATTTATACGATTGATAAAATTCGCTAGAGATATTTTTTAATTTAGATAGGACTAAATTAAAAATAGCACCCGTCTCCGGGCACATTAAATGCCCAGGGACGAGTGCTAAAACCCGCGGTTCCACCCTGATTGTTTTAAACGTAGTGTTTAAAACCTCTTTTCAAAAAGTTAGCTCAAGGAGTGCCTTTTCTCTGTTACTATGTAGACTTTCACCATCTTCTACTCGCTTTAAAAATGAACAGATACTTTTTTCCCGTCATCGCCTGTATAACGCAAATCGCTCGAAAATACATTTAGAGGAAGCGTCTGTGTCAATATTGTAGCATGTAGTTCTTTTCTTCGCAATAATTATTAAAATAGTATATAATAATTGAGCATAAGTATAACACTATTAGATTTGAGGCGGTGAGTCCAATCGAACTCAATAAACGTCAGGAAGACATTTTACAAATTGTGAAAGAAAACGGCCCTATTACAGGCGAACATATTGCAGAACGTCTCAATCTGACAAGAGCAACTTTAAGACCAGATTTAGCAATACTTACAATGGCGGGCTTTTTAGATGCTAGACCACGTGTTGGCTATTTCTATTCAGGTAAAAAAGCATCTGTAACATTGATGGATAGTATTCACAATTTAAAGGTGAAAGATTTTCATTCAGGACCAGTTGTTGTACCGGAAACAATGACTGTTTATGATGCGATTTGCTTCATGTTTTCAGAGGATGTTGGAACACTCTTTGTCGTAGATAAGAATGAATTTTTGACAGGGGTACTTTCCCGAAAGGATTTACTTCGTACAAGTATTGGCACGCAGGATTTAAACAAAATACCTGTACATATAATTATGACACGTATGCCAAATATTTCGTACTGTGAGAGATCAGATTCTTTAGTTGTCGCAGCGAATAAACTAATTGAACGAGAAGTTGATTCGCTACCAGTAGTAGAGCCACAAGAAGGTGGATTGCTAATCGTTGGTCGTCTTACAAAAACGACCATTACACGAGCTTTCTTATCACTTGCACAGAATGTCTAACTATTTGAAGGAGAGCAGCATGAAAAGACTACGAGTTTTTGTTGTATCTGATTCAGTCGGTGAAACTGGTGATCAAGTGGCGAAAGCGGTTATTAGCCAGTTTCGACCTAGTTTGGAAGACACGATCATTCGTCGTTTTCCTCATATACAATCAGAGGAGCTCATTCGGAAAATTGTATGCCTTGCAGCGAAACAGAATGCATTTATTGTGTATACACTTGTTCGCCAGGAGATGCGATCGTTATTACATGAACTGTGTGAGCAAGAAAGGGTCTATGCCGTCGATATTTTAGGGCCAGCTTTAAAAACAATGGGAACATTTGTAGAAGAATTCCCATTAGAAGCACCAGGAATTGTTCACCAGCTAGATGATGATTATTTTAAAAAAATAGAGGCTATTGAATTTGCAGTAAAATATGATGATGGTAGAGATCCACGTGGTCTATTGCTGGCTGATATTGTGTTAGTCGGTGTTTCACGTACCTCTAAAACGCCGTTATCACAATATTTAGCACATAAACGCTATAAGGTAGCGAACGTACCTTTAGTACCAGAAGTAGAGCCACCTGAAGAACTATTAAAAATTGATCCGAAGAAATGTTTTGGATTAATTATTTCTCCTGATAAATTGAACTCAATTCGAAAAGAGAGATTAATGTCTCTTGGATTGAATGATGATGCTATCTATGCACAGCATAATCGAATATTAGAAGAAATCCAGCATTTTGAAAAAATTGTCGCTAAAATCGGTTGTAAGGTGATTGATGTGACAAACAAAGCTGTTGAGGAAACAGCAAACGTCATTATTGAGCATATCTCGAACTGTAAATAAGAAACGAATGATATAAACCACCTCGGTTATAAGAGGCGGTTTTTTTGAGTCGGTTTTTAAAATAGTATAGATAAAAACTATTTTTTGTTTTATAATAATAAAATTGTGGTAAAAATATTTATAAAGAGAAAAATCCTATTTTTTTGTCGAGAAATAAAGGATTTTTAAATCGGATAGCGAATTGTGTTTTAGAACGTAATTTAAAGATGGTGATGGATTTGGCAGGGAAGATTCCTGAAGAAGTGATCGAACAGATTCGAACACAATCGGATATTGTGGATGTCATAAGCGAATACATGCAGCTTACAAAGCGTGGGCGCAATTGGTTTGGGCTCTGTCCTTTTCATGGAGAACAAACGCCATCTTTTTCTGTGTCATCAGACAAACAAATTTTTCATTGCTTTGGTTGTGGTGCAGGCGGTAATGCCGTTACTTTTGTCATGGATATAGAAGGTATTTCTTTCCCTGATGCAGTAGTGAAACTTGGTGAACGTGTTGGCATACAGTTAGATGTTGGACCAAGTTTACCTGAGGTAACGAAAAAAGTATCTAAAACAGAAGAAAGGATGAAAGAAGCTCACGCTTTTGCAGCAGATTTTTTTCATCATTTACTGTTAAATACTGAAGATGGTGAAGAACCTTTAAATTATTTGCTAGAAAGAGGATTTACAAGGGAACTTATAGAATCTAATAGCATTGGATGGTCTCTTCCAAGCTTTGATGCATTAACGATATTGCTTGAAAGAAAAGGTTATAACTTACAAGAAATCTCAGAAAGCGGTTTAGTCATCAAGCGTGAAGGGGAAGAACGCTATTTTGATCGTTTTAGAGGGCGTATCATGTTTCCCATTCGTGATGAGAACGGTAAGATTATAGCATTCTCAGGACGAATCCTTGCTTCAACTGGTGAAGAGGCAAAATATTTAAATAGTCCAGAATCACCAATTTTTCAAAAGAGTGAAGTACTTTATAACCTAGATAAAGCACGAACCTCGATTAGAAAAAATCGTCAAGTAGTATTGATGGAAGGATTTATGGATGTTTTAGCAGCAACTTCTGTGGGTGTAACAAATGCTGTAGCAACAATGGGCACTTCGCTTACAAACCAGCATATTACAAAGCTAAAGCGCTTAGTAGAGCAGATTACGATTTGCTATGACGGTGATAATGCTGGTTTCGATGCAGCGAAAAGAGCAGCACAGTTACTCCAAACGGAACGTATGAAAGTCAATATTGCGGTGTTACCAGATAAGCTAGATCCCGATGAATACATTCGTAATTTGGGTGGACAAGCATTTAAAGAACAAATTTTGGAAAAACCACATGCGTATATTGCTTTTATGATGATGCATGCTAGACGAAATAAGAACTTTCAGTTTGAAAATGATACGCTTCAATATATTCAAGAAGTTCTTGAGCAACTGGTAGGTAGATCGTCACCGGTTGAACGAGATTTGTATATAAGACAGCTATCGAATGAAACAAACATCTCGGAAGAAGCAATTTATGCTCAATTCCGAAAGCTAGAGGCAAATCAGGTGCGTTCTACCAAAGTAGAAATGCCTGTTCAAACGCCCTCGGTGCCGGTCACACAGCAACATAAGCCTATGGACGCAGCTGAACGTGCCGAACGTTTATTACTGGCTCATATGCTTCATAATATAGATGTAGTGGACAAGGTATTACGTAGTGAGCAAAAAGATCCATTTGTACGAGATGCCTATATGGCAGTTTTTGTTCGCTTAGTAGGATTTTATGAGGAATATGGTCATCCAGATTATCAGCGTTTTGTTGAGATATTAGATGACTCTGAATTACGTAAGATTGTAATGGAAGCGGCTTTAGCGGAACGGGATCCCGACCAAGCAGAGGCAGAGGTCACAGACTCAATACGTCAGCTGCAAAAATATAGAATTGAGCAAGAAATTCAACAAAAGATGCATGAGTCAAAGGAAGCGGAGAAGATGCATGAGTATGCGCGTGCACTTGAAATCGCCCAACAGATTATTCACTTAAGAAAATCGTTATCGGCGATTTAACCCGATTCGGTTGTTTAGAAGGAGGAAGGTTTATGGCGGACAAGTCAGAACGTTCAAAAGAGGTAGAAGTAGAAATTACATTGGATGAAGCAAAAAAAATACTACAAGAAAAAGCAAAAACAGAAGGTGAAATTTCAATGAAAGAAATTTCAGAGAAACTAGCGCCTTATGAATTGGAAAATGAAGAGATTTTCCACTTTGCTGAGGATCTTGAAAAAGCTAAGGACATTCAAATCATTGGAAAAGAAGAGTTTGAAGAAGAAAGCTTAATGAAAGAAGAAGCAAACGAAGAGACTTTCGATTTAAATGATTTGAGTGTACCACCAGGTGTTAAAATAAATGACCCTGTACGCATGTATTTAAAAGAAATTGGTCGAGTTGATTTACTTTCTGCCGAGCAAGAAATCGCTTTAGCTGAGCGTATTGAGCAAGGTGATGAAGAAGCACGTAAACGCCTAGCAGAAGCGAACTTACGTCTTGTTGTATCTATTGCAAAGCGATATGTTGGCCGAGGAATGCTATTCCTTGATTTAATTCAAGAGGGGAATATGGGGCTTATCAAGGCTGTTGAGAAATTTGACTACCGTAAAGGTTTTAAATTCTCCACTTATGCAACATGGTGGATTCGCCAAGCGATTACACGTGCAATTGCGGACCAAGCACGTACAATTCGTATTCCAGTGCATATGGTAGAAACAATTAATAAATTAATTCGTGTACAACGTCAGTTACTACAGGACTTAGGTCGCGAGCCATCTCCAGAAGAAATTGGCGAAGAAATGGATTTAACACCTGAAAAAGTACGTGAAATTTTAAAAATTGCACAAGAACCAGTATCCCTTGAAACACCAATTGGAGAAGAAGATGATTCACATTTAGGAGACTTTATTGAGGATTCAGAAGCTCAGTCTCCATCTGATCATGCAGCTTATGAATTGTTAAAAGAGCAATTAGAGGATGTGTTAGATACATTAACTGACCGTGAAGAAAATGTCCTTCGCTTACGTTTCGGTTTAGATGATGGTCGTACACGTACATTAGAAGAGGTAGGGAAGGTATTTGGTGTAACACGTGAACGTATTCGCCAAATTGAAGCTAAGGCACTTAGAAAGCTACGCCATCCTTCTCGTAGCAAACGATTAAAAGACTTCTTAGAATAAAAAAACAAAGTAGGGCTATCTAATTAGTGATGACTAATTAGATAGCCCTTTTTATGCTACTATGGAATCAGGAGAATACTGTGTAAGCAAAATCTATCAAAAGAAATAATGTTTATATTGTGTATGAGAATGAGGCGATCATAATATTTTTGCTACTTTATACAGATGTGTTTTTGACTATTTTGAGATAAAATTGTAATAATAACCAATGCTCATCATCAATGTTGTGGATAACATTTACGTATTGGAGACTGGGAGCCTGATTGGGGATTAGTAATAAGGGAACGAAGGCAAGAACATCATATCTTGTGATAACGTATTCGTCTCGTGTTGGCCCGATGCCCCAGGATGCTGTGCTATTTGATGATGATTTATTTAAAGCAAATGTTTGGAGCAAAAACTATGACAAATCCTCGAAAAAAAATAATCTTGAATGAGATTTTATTTTGGAAGCAGAATAAGCTATTACCAGAGCATTACTGTGATTTTTTAGCGGCTCTATATGCGGAAGGGGCAGATGTAGAGGAGCTAGAGCCGGTACATCATAAACAGGCTATATTACCCTCGGAAAAGAGAAGGCTACTACTTGTCATTGCAGGTATATGTATAGCTGTGATTACGTTGCTGTCTATTTATTTTACTATAGCATCCTTAATGATCATTTTAACGGTTGTCGTTGGAACAGCTGCAATGATATTATTACTGACGGCGTTTCGAATGGCACGAAAAAATGATTTATTAGCCCCTGTTTTCCATTTGTTAGCTGCTATTTTATTGTTTAGTATGTCAATTCGAATTTACACTACATATTTTAATGGGAATAATATTGCATTGTTTTGCTTGATTGCAGCAAACTGCGGGGTTTGGCTTTGGTCAGGTTTAAAAATGAAGCTACTTTATTTCACTGTCTCAGGTGTCCTAGGCTTCCTAGCACTGATTAGCTATTATATCATAAACTTATTATAAGAACTTTATTTGCCATTACTATTACTGATCATGACGAGAATCTGTTTGCTTTCTAATAGCTTACGGATTCTTTTTGTATCAATATGTTTACGGGAAAATATAGAATAATAATAGTTCATCACCGAAAGTTGTGGAGGACTTTTGTTGTAATGTTGCCATAAATAAGTTGATTGAAGCAATTGAAGCGGCTCTTCGGACGCCTTTATCCGGAACGGAAATCAACCACACATATAGGACTTCTTCTATTAGCAAATATCAAGAAGTTATTTTGATTTTCTTGGTATATGAAAGCGTAAAGAGAGGAAAGATAACAACGTATAAGGAACCTCAGTAATTGTAAAAAAGACAATAGATACTCCAAATGTTGGGGATTTCAAGACATATTTTATCCAATAGTTACAGAAATGTCGAATTTGTTACAAACAAAGGAAAACTTAGCGAATAGGGCTTTTCGTTTCATTGGTAATGAAGTACAATATTAGATGTTGACTGATTCTATATTATCATAGAAGTAGATTTAAAATGAGGAGGGGAAACATATGAAAAACAATCCAGTCGTTCCTTACATCTTAATTTTAGCATTTGGTATTGGTCTTATTTTCTTCATGTCTTTAACAGGTGCAGATAACAAAAAAGAGATTGCTGCTGAAAAAGAAGGCGGTGGCGAAAAGACAGAAGCTACTGATGACGGCTCAGCTTTAGTACAATCTTGTATTGCCTGTCACGCTGCTGACTTAACTGGTTCTGTAGGGCCAAACTTACATGGCTTAGATGAAGCTCGTATCGTTGACGTTTTAACTAACGGTATCGAAGGAACGCCAATGCAACCTGGAATGAAAACTGAAGCGGAAGCAAAAGAAATCGCTAAGTACATTTCAACTTTAAAATAGTCTAAAAAAGTAGCTGTACTAAAAAGCGTTTAATCGTAATTAGTACAGCTACAATTTATTTTATCTTCATTTCAGTAAATGAAGAATGGGGTTGCTCAAAATTTGGGGCAACTCCATTTGTTTTTTTTCCCGACATCATACATACTAAGAATGGACACTATTGAAGACAGGCGGTAAAAAAATGAATGCACAAAAATTATCAAAACGATTAGAAACAGTAGCTAACTTTGTTCCCACAGGCGCAGTTGTAGCTGATATTGGGAGCGACCATGCATATTTACCATGCTACTTAATTCATAAAGGTATTGCTTCTTATGCAGTAGCAGGGGAAGTTGTGAAAGGACCATTCGAGTCAGCAGTTGGACAAGTGAAAAAGGAAGGCCTAACGGAAAAAATTACCGTACGACTTGCAAATGGTTTAGCAGCTGTGGAAGAAGCTGATCATGTAGATACAGTTACTATTGCTGGGATGGGTGGGCCTCTTATTGTTTCCATTTTGGAAAAGCATCCGGAAAAATTACAAGGGGTAACAAGGCTTATTTTGCAGCCGAATATTCATGCGAAAGTGATTCGCGAATGGGCGTTAGCACATGATTGGGCAATCCAGGACGAAGAGATTTTAGAGGAAGACGAAAAAATTTATGAAATTCTTGTATTGCAAAGAAGCTCAATGACGTTAACGGAACCGGAAATTTTATTTGGGCCGAAATTAATGCAACGAAAATCACCATCATTTATTAAAAAATGGTCGCGTGAAAAAGAAAATTGGCAGCGTGTATTAAAGTCCATTGAAGGGGCAGATCAAACACCTGAAATTGAAGAAAAACGTGCAGAGTTAGTAGCTTTACTCAATTTAGTGGAAGGGGTTCTGTGAGATGAAAGCAGTAAACGGTCAGGAAATTATCCAATTGTTTGAATCATGGTCGCCTAAAAAGCTAGCCTGTATGGAAAATGACCCAATTGGTCTTGCGATTGGCACATTAAATAAACCTGTCAGTAAAGTATTAGTCACATTAGATGTTAATGAGGCAGTAGCAGACGAGGCTATTGCGCAAGGGTGCGAACTAATAATAGCGCATCATCCACCGATTTTCAGACGACTTTCGAATATTCGTACTGACAATCCTGCCGGGCGTTTATATGAAAAGCTTATCAAAAATGATATTGCGGTGTATGCAGCGCATACGAATCTAGATGTGGCTGAAGGCGGTGTCAACGATTTACTAGCAGATGCTCTACAGCTGGAAAATCGCTCTATTTTAGAAGAAACATATGCGGAAAACTTGTTGAAGCTAGCAGTTTTTATTCCGACTGCAGATGCAAATGATTTACGTGAGGCGTTAGCAAAGGCAGGTGCAGGTCGCATTGGAGATTATGAAGTATGTAGCTATACGACAATGGGAGAAGGGCGGTTCCGTGCACTAGAAGGTGCAAACCCACATGTGGGTTCTATTGGTGAATTACATGTTGAAGAAGAAGTGAAGGTAGAAGTTGTATTTCCTGAATCTATAAAAAATCGTGTATTAAAGGCAATGTTAAACGCACATCCATATGAAGAGCCTGCTTATGATATTATTCGCTTAGACCAGCAAACGAATGTAATGGGCTTAGGTCGAGTGGGATATTTACCACAAGAAATGACACTTCATGATTTTACGCAATTTGTTAAGCAGCAGCTAGATGTGCCAGCTGTCCGAGTTGTTGGTGATTTACAATCGAAGGTGAAAAAAGTTGCGCTTGTCGGTGGCGATGGCAATAAATATATTTATTCTGCGAAGAGAGCTGGGGCAGATGTATTTTTAACAGGAGATATGTACTTCCATACTGCCCAGGACGCTCAAGCAATTGGCCTACAAATTGTAGATCCAGGTCATCATGTGGAGAAAGTAATGATCGCAGGAGTAGCTAAAAAGATGGCAGGAATGTGTGAGAATAAAAAATACTCTGTTGAATTTGTACAATCTACTATTCATACAGAACCGTTTTTATTCGTGTAAGAGAGGGGAATCGATTTGGCGAATGAAAGACCTGCTGGCAATAAAGCCGGCAAGTTATGGATGATGATTGGTTTACTAATTGCTGTGTTTGGGGTAGGCATGACATTAATGACAAATACGATGAATGCCAAAAAAATTGATGCTATGACAGAGCAATGTGAAAAAGATGGCGGAGAACCCATCGTCTCAAAAGAAAAGAGATTTTTATCAACAAACTATTCATTTAATTGTAACCCGTAATAAAAACAAGGCTGAATTATAGAATTAATTATAATTCAGTCTTTTTGAGTTGAATTTCGCTTTCGCACAAAAATGCCGTCGCTGTTTCTTTGTAAAATTATTAATTAGAGTAACATGCCAATAGGTACCTGCTAAATGGTTGATTGGAGTGGAGGCTTGGTGACTCCTTGGGGATTAGCGTCACAGATGAGACCCTGGAGCGAGCAACGCGAGTGAAGCGGCTCATCGGACGCCCCCAGGAAAGCGCCAAGCCGGAACGGAAAACAACCCCTCGTTTTGCAATAGAGCCATACTTAAAGACATCCTTAATTCATTGACATATTAGTTTTTAACATCATGAAGGCTGAATTATAGTAGTTAATATAATTCAGTCTTTTTGTGTATGCACGGATTAATTTCAGAGTGTTATGATAGTTGAGTATAAATTGCAATGAGAGGAGATTTTGTGGAATGTTTATTCGTTTATCAAAGGAACAACAGGAAACAATCATCGCTGATATTCAACGTTTTTTCTATAATAATCGTGATGAGGATATTACAGAATTTGAAGCAGAAAGAGTATTAGACTTTATAAAGGAAAATATAGCTCCACATATTTACAATGCAGCTATTTCAGATGCAAAATACGTTGTAGAAAGACAATACGCATCGATTGAGGATGAACTGGCAGCATTAGAAAGACCTATAAAAATAAAATAATTATTTTTGTCATATTTGTTTTGGATTTAAGATAAACTAATTCGAAGTAAATAATAAGATTCTAATTAATCGTCTAAACTTTGATTAAACGGTCTGTTTCTTGTACAACATGACTAGAGAGTCGAATTTCATTTGGTGAAAGTAAGATTTAAGCACACTTTGAGGGATAAAATAAGGAGGCAAAACATGTTGAAAATAGGGGTTATTTTAGGTAGTACGCGTGAAGGGCGTTTAAGTCCACAAGTTGGTGAATGGGTAAAGGAAGTAGCAGAAAAACGCGGCGATGCGGAATATGAGATTATAGATATAGCTGACTTTAAATTACCACTTCTAGGCGAGCCAGGTGGAGATACTTCAGGAGTGGCTACGTGGTCACAAAAAGTTGCTGCCTGTGATGGTTTTGTTTTTATCGTTGCAGAATATAACCATTCCATTACGGGTGCACTAAAAAATGCATTAGACTATTTACGTAACGAATGGAATAATAAAGCGGCAGGTATTGTTTCTTATGGTTCTGTTGGAGGTGCAAGAGCAGCTGAACATTTACGTGGTATTCTTGGTGAATTATTAGTAGCAGATGTTAGAGTACATCCCGCTTTATCCTTATTTACTGACTTCGAAAACGGTACGGTCTTTAAACCGAAGGATGTGCAAGCGGATTCAGTAAATCAAATGTTAGATCAACTTATCCCTTGGGCAACAGCATTAAAAACAATTCGATAAATCTTAAGCAGTGTGCACAGAAAAAAGAGCATACTGCTTTTTTAATATGACTCGTTTTGGTTGTTGTTTTTCCAAAATTAAAAGCGTATTCGAGAAATTTCGAATACGCTGGTTTTCGAGTGGTAAATACATAATCTATCTTTTTAATGTTTCTATTTTTTGAAAAATATCTTTGTAAAGGATATCTATCTCTTTTTCATCTTTTAAAAAGAAATACCAAGCATCTTCTCTATTTACAGCGTTATCAGATAAATAAATTGTCGTATGAGAACCGTTATTTAATGCTTCCTGATGAGCTGTTTCATAGGTAAGACCGTCATTTGTAAATGGTAAATGACGTTTTGTTGAATCAAAAAAAATAATAGGTATTTTCGAATTTTTATAAACTTTAACAAACCTATCATCTGATGCTTCTTCAAACAGCACTGGTGTTATCATAACAGCATCAAAATTTGTTGAAATGTGCATTGTATCTTCACTAAATTCATCTAATGAAATTGGTTCGAAATGAATTTTTTCGTTTTTTAGTTCAGGAATATCACCAACTACCGCAATTTTTAAAGGTGCTCCATCATATTTAACTTCATCATTTGAACACGCAGCTAATAATAACAAACTTACTATGAATAAAATTTTTTTCAAATTTATTATTCCCCTTTTTCTCGTAATCCTGTCCTTTTATTAACCTAAGTTTACTTATGATTCTTTCATTATATACGTGTACAATCAGTTTTCTTAATGATCTCGTTGCGCTTTCTCCGGTTCAGATAGAAAAAGTCACTTAGAGTCTCTGCACTAATCTCAAATAGGTGGAATTTTTAGAATTATTTAAATACATAATGGGAACTTTTTAACGGGGGATTCGTATCCATTAGTGTAAGTAAATTGGCGATTAAATAAGAAGGATTGGGGAGTAAAGTGTGACACAAAAACAAACTAAGAATGAATTTTGGGCATGGTTTAAAGCAATTGGACTAGCAGTCATTTTTACAATGGGTGTACGTTATTTTATTTTATCCCCTGTAGTTGTAAAAGGTGCTTCAATGGAGCCGACTTTTGAAACTGGAGATAAAGTTATTGTTAATAAAGTGGGACCGCGAATTTCCAATTATAATCGTTTCGATGTAATTGTCTTTGAAACGAAAGCAGCAGAGCATTATATTAAAAGAATCATCGGCATACCAGGAGATCATATAGCCTACAAAGATGACGTTTTATACATAAACGGGAAGGCTTTTGATGAGCCCTATTTAACAGAATATAAAGAAGGATTACTTGATAAAGGTGATTTTACATATGATTTCACCTTAGAGGAACAACTAGGAGAAATGACTGTACCAGAGGGTCATTATTTCGTACTTGGGGATAATCGCCGGCAAAGCATAGATAGTCGGAGTTCGAATATCGGATTCGTGTCAAAGGATAAAATTTTAGGAACAGCAGGCTTTGTATTGTGGCCATTTGAAAGGCTTGGTAGTAAACATTAGTTGAAGGGAGAGGAAATGCTTATGAAAATTATTACTGTCCATCATTATGATGCGTTTAGTACGATACCTAATAAGGGAAATCCAGCAGGTGTTGTGGTAGAGGGAGATCAGTATAGTGAAATAGAAATGTAGGCTATTGCTAAGCAAGTAGGTTTTAATGAAACAGCCTTTGCGCTAAAATCGGAAAAAGCAGATTTGCGTATTCGCTATTTCACGCCAGGGCATGAAGTAAATTTATGCGGACATGCTACGATGGCAACGCTATATGCACTAAAAACAAAAGGTTTACTAGAAGATAAGTCAAAACTTACTATTGAGACAAAAGCAGGCGTTCTCCCTGTTGAAATAAAAGAACAAAAAGAAGGATAAATTTACATTACCATGCAATATGCAACACCTCAGTTTGTAGCCTTCAATGGTTCAAGATCGAAGCTTGCCCAATCTATTGGACTAACAGAAGAAGCGATACATCCTGAATTACCGATAGTTTATGGAAGTACAGGAATTTGGACACTGCTTATTCCTATTAAAAATTTAACAGACTTTGATAAAATGATGCCGCAAACTGCAGATTTTCCAACTATCCTAGAAGAAATGCCAAAAGCATCCTTGCATCCTTTTTGCTTAGAGGCATTTGATAAGAATGCTGATATGCATGCAAGGCATTTCTCATCTCCATACTCTGGAACAATTGAAGATATTGCTACAGGTACTGCCTCTGGTGTTATGGGCGCGTATTTTGCAGAGTATATTCAACGACAAGCACAATTACCGAAAACGCTAATCGTCGAACAAGGTCAGGAACTTGGCAAGGATGGACGTGTCCACGTACATGTGAAAAGCGAAAAAGGGAAACTGAATATTTCAATTACAGGAACTGCTGTGCATGTAAAGGAACTAAAGATACGAATATAATAAGAAGGGCCGCTTAAAGTACGTTCATCACTTTAGAAGCGGCCATTTTTTTCTGGAATGTCGTCCATTCCATTAATGTTTTATCTCTTCAATGACTTTTTCTTTCAAATCTGCATCCATAGAGGAAAGCTTAACGTTATTAGTGAGACGTTCTTTTAACTCTCTATCTGTCATAATACCGCGTTCTTCTAGGATTTGTACCAGTAGATTTAATGTCATCAAATTTTTAATTTCAGCTGCTTTTGTATCCATGATAAATGCCTCCAAAGTATAGTATTTCTACCTCTTTAGTGTACTCCTTTTTTAGAAGGACGGCGTAAAATGGTAAAACAAAGCGAATTTATTTCGTGTCCCGGAATATATTGAATGATTCTAGCAATAGTGGAATACATGTCATAGCTAGAAATTAGCGTCAAATAGTTGTATATGTAATAAAGCTAATTTATTATCTCTATATCAAAAAACTCCTAATAATAGGAGTTTTTCTATTTAAACCGGTATGTATTTATGTCAATAAGAAGCTTACTCTGTTTTCCGCTGCCAGAGCTGTCCACTTCGCCGCTAAAACAGCTATTTCCGCCGCAAAAGCCATCCACTTCGCCGCTAAAACAGCTATTTCCGCCGCAAAAGCCGTTCACATCGCCACCATAACTGCTATTTCCGCTGCTAAAGCTGTTCACTTCACCTAATTATTTATAGAGAATAATGCCTGATACAAAGTTGCTAGCAAAGCAACAAAGAGCGTGTCGTCAGAGTTAAAAAGTTTAAACGATACACCAGTACGCACAAGTTCAGTTTCGATATTACTCGCGCTAGCTATTTTTTCATCATTACAATATAAATAGGCGGTTGAAGTGAAATCCTTTTCAAAGCGAAAAGCGAGTCCATCCATTCTAAAAGAGTACGAGGATTCAAGTAATTGAACCGTCTTCCGTTGGATTGGTAAAATGGATCCATCCGGCATTATAAGCTGATGGCTAACACCCTTTGTCAATAATGTAGATTGCACTTGAAAAAGTGGTGCGCCTAAAGTAGTGCGTGTTTCATAACGATGTGGTAAAGACTGCTGTGCAGCTACTAGCATGACAGCATTCATTACTTTTCCAACGGATGAACGCTCTACTTTTTGTAGCATACAAACCGTCTCATTTTGTTCATTTACAATAGGGATATTTGAAAAGCTTTCGAAAGCTTTTGGGTAGGTAAGGGTAAATGTAGTCATAAAAAAGCCTCCAATCTACTTACTATACGAGGAGGTTGTACTAGAAGTTTCAGCTTGTAACAAAAATTTTTAAAAAATTGCGGAGCAGCAAGAGTAAATATCTAGGTAAGCAACAAATAGTGGTACATTCGAGGTAAAAGAAGATGAAGTTAATCAATGAAAAAGGCTGTCCGATCATGTGAAATTGTTTATGTTCGGACAGCCTTCATTTTTATTGTTGGGTTGTGACTTCTCCTGCAAGAGCACGTTTTTCCTGCTCTGGATCGAATTCTTTTTCCATTTTTGATACGACAACTGCTGCTACACCATTACCGATTAAGTTTGTAACGGCGCGAGCCTCTGACATAAAGCGATCGACCCCGATTAACAGAGCAATCCCTTCTACCGGAATCATAGGGAATGCTGCTAATGTTGCTGCTAGCGTAATAAAGCCAGAGCCTGTTACACCTGCTGCACCTTTAGATGTTAGCATTAAAATAGCAAGCAACGTAATTTGATGCCAAATATCTAAATCAACACCATAAGCTTGTGCGATAAAAATTGCCGCCATAGATAAGTAAATAGACGTACCATCTAAGTTAAAAGAATACCCCGTTGGAACAACAAGACCAACGACTTGTTTAGAGCAACCGTAGTTTTCTAATTTGCGCATCATCGAAGGAAGTGCAGATTCTGATGATGATGTCCCAATAACGATAAAAATTTCATCTTTAATATATTTAATAAATTTAAAAATACTGAACCCGAAGTAACGTGTAATCAGACCAATGATCACTACGATAAAAATAAACATTGTAATATACACGGATAGCATTAAAAATCCTAAGTTTCCAAGTGATTTAAGACCGAAATTTCCGATTGTGTAACTCATGGCACCAAATGCACCAATCGGGGAAACCTTCATGACCATATTAACAATTTTAAAGAAAATATCTGCTACTTGTTCGAAAAATTTAATAACAGGTTTTGATTGTTCACCAATAGCTGCAGCAGCTAAGCCGAATAAAACTGCTGAGAATAGTACAGGTAATAACTCTCCATTTGCAAGGGCTCCAACAACATTATCAGGAATAATTTGCATAATAAATGCGCCAAAGCCATGCTCAGTAGCGGCTGCTGCCTCTGTATATTGGGAAACATCTGCACCGTCCGCGGTTGCTGTATTAAAGTTTTTACCAGGTTGTACAATATTGACAACGATTAAGCCAATTGCTAGAGCGAAAGTAGAGACAATCTCAAAATAAATTAATGCCTTCCCGCCAATTTTACCAACTTTTTTTACATCACCCATACTACCAATTCCAATAACAACTGTTAAGAAAATGATAGGGGCTATTAACATCTTAATTAATTTAATAAAAATATCTGCTAATATTTTTAACTTCGCTCCGAACTCTGGGAACGTAGCACCGACAATGATACCTAGCACAATAGCAATCAGTACTTGCACAGTTAAGTTTTTAAAATTTATACGCATAAAGTTCTCCCCTTACACTGTTTATGAATATTATGTGAACGCTTTCATGTGGTTTATCATAGCTGAAATTTTCCGACAATGGTTTTTATGACCGTAAAGTTTCTATTGTTCATTTTGTTCATTTTTGGGTTGAAGGGCGATAAAGTTAGTAATAGCAATGGTTTGAAGCTGTTTTATAGTAGTTTTATATTTTGGGAATCTATTATAATACAAAAGAAAAAAATCCCCACTGTAGTGAGGATTTTATCATTAATGAACAAAAGTATGGCCACCCGCTACTGGGCAGAGAAGAACTACTTTAAGGGGAAACAATTTTTTCAATTTCCGATAAGACATCGTTATTTTGTACATTGTTTCTATAAAAATCATAGACAGATGCTAGTTTTTCTTTCAAACGTTGGCGTTCCTTATCACTCATCGTATACACCTCAAAGTTATCTTGCTGCTCAAGTTTCTGCAAATCTTCCTTGTTCATGTCAATCGCTTGTTTAAATTGCCAGTCTGTCGTTTCTTTCATAGCTTCCATAATTTGCTTTTGAATTTTTGTAGGCAAAGATTGCCAGAAATTTTCGTTCATTAAAACAGCGTATCCTAAAATGCCATGCTTAGTTAAGGTCATATGCTTCTGTACTTTATAAAAACCTTTAGAATAAATATTGGACGCTGTATTTTCCTGCGCATCTATGGCATTCGATTCTAAATCAGTAAAAACCTCGCTAAAGGAAATTGGGATTGAAGTAGCCCCAACAGCCTCGAATTGCTTTTCAAGGGTTTTACTTGGCATTGTACGGACACGTAAGCCTGTTAAGTCTTCAAATGTGTGAATAGGGTGATCGATAGTGGTTATATGTTTAAAGCCATTATGCCAAAAGCCTAGACCTTTTATATGAAAAGGTTTAAGCTCATTTAACAATTGTTCCCCAATCGAACCTGTAAGTACCTCATGCACTTCGTCATCCGAATTAAAAAGGTAAGGTAAATCAAGAACCTGCCAATTTGGTAAATTGGATGTCATCTTTGAAAAAGTAGGGATAATCATTTCTACATTGCCATTTTGTAAGGCTTGAAATTCATTTTCATCATTAAACAAAGAGGAGTTGGGGTAGACGTGTACCTTTACCTTCCCATTTGTTTTTTCCTCGACAAGCTCGGCGAATTTACTAGCCGCTTGTCCTTTTGGTGTATTCTCAGCTACAACATGACTTAAATGAATCGTAATTTGGGTATCCAAGCCTTTTTGCTCATCGTCATAGGGAAGTGGCTTGGCAAATAGTAAATCTTGTTGAATACCTATTGCTATTGTTAATAATAATACGCTTATTATTGTTCCAATTATAAATTTTTTCATCTATTACACCTAATTTATTCGTATTTTCTGATGTTTTTGTTATTCTAACATATGGAGTAAGCTAAAATATAGTAAGAGGGAGGCGTACATCTTGAAATTTCAAAAATTATCGATGAAGAGTAAAATTATGTCTCTGACTTTTTTTATTCTCATGCTCTCCTTTAGTATAGGTGGTACATTTTTGCTAGGCTTTGTTATGAATGAACAAAAGGATAAGCTTGGAAATCAAGCATTACTTGTGGCAAAAACAGTATCACAGCTTCCTGAGCTGAAAACTAACATTACAAACAATAATTTTAATGAGGCGACGAAACATATTAATCCTGTAGTGGAAGAAATACGTGATATAAATGGCGCACAGTATATTGTTGTACTTGATATGCAAAGACGTAAATACTCACATCCAAATTCGGGGGAAATCGGAAATGTCTCGGAGTCAGGGGATTTAAACGCAGCGTTTTCTGAGCATTATTATACATCCATTGCACATGGTGAACATGGAGATATGGTACGAGCATTTGTCCCAATCATGAGTAAAGAAGGTAGACAAATAGGAGTCGTAGTTGTAGGCTACAGTGTTTTAACAGTTGTAGAGTTACTACAATCTATTCAAACTGAATTAATGATGACTATTTTGTTGTCTCTTTTCTTTAGTGCATGGGGGGCTCGTACATTAGGGCTTCATATGAAAAAGCAAATGTTTGGGCTTGAGCCACACGAAATTGCTAAAATGTATGTGGAACGGACAGAAACCTTTAACGCGATGCATGAAGGGATTATTGCCATTGATAATGATTTGACAATCACGATATTTAATGAAAAAGCGAGTGAAATTTTAGGTGTTCACAAAGAACCGTCAACATTAATAGGGAAGAAAATTTTTAACGTCTTACCGGATACACGATTGCCAGAAATTTTGGAGCTAGATCAACCCATTTTTAATCGTGAGCTCTATATTAATGATCACAGTATTATGAGTAATCGTATTCCTATACAAGTTAATGGAAAAACGGTCGGCGCTGTGGCCATGTTTAAGGATCGTACTGAAGTGAAGAAGCTTGCAGAGGAATTAACGGGTGTTAAGGCGTTTGTACAAGCATTACGTGTACAAACACATGAGCATAAAAATAAATTACATACAATAGCTGGTCTTTTGCAGCTGGGACACCATGAACAAGCACTTTCTTATTTAACGCAAGTAAAAGAAGAACACGATGAAATTACAAACTTTTTAAATGAACGCATTAAAAATGAAAATATTTCAGGGCTCTTACTTAGTAAAATTTCCTACGCAAAAGAACAGGGAATTCAACTGGAGATTGACAGAGAAAGCCGTTTGACAACATTTCCTAACAATTTAGATCAACATGATTTCGTTATTTTATTTGGTAACTTAATTGAAAATGCTATTGATGCATTAAGGGATGTACAAATTGAAGAAAAAATAATCCATGTTTCAGTTGATGAGGATGAGGATGTACTGGCAATCTTAGTAACGGATAATGGCAGAGGGATGACGAATGAAGTCAAGGCGCATATTTTTGATAATGGCTATTCAACAAAAGAGAAAAAAGGTCGAGGCATTGGACTTTTCTTAATAAAAGAAATTGTACAGAAAGGAAAAGGGGAAATAGAAGTCATAAGTGAACCGAATAAAGGAACGAGTTTTTTAATAACTTTTTATCATACTTAAATAGTGGAAGTAGAAGCGAGCAATTCTAAGGGAACAGCGAAGCTCTCTTAGATAGCTTCCTTCAGTGAATATGGAGGACTGACAGTGACACAAACTAAGGTTTTATTAATAGAGGATGATCCAATGGTGCGGGAGGTTAATCGCCAATTTATTGAAAAGATAGCTGGATTTAAAGTAATTGGACAAGCCTCAAATGGAGTTGAAGGGATTGCTCAAATTCAAAAACTTCAACCAGGATTAGTATTTATGGATATTTTCATGCCAGAGCAGGATGGAGTGACAAGCTTGCGGAAAATTCGTGAGCTCAAGTTACCAGTAGACGTAATTACAGTAACCGCTGCTAATGATATGGAAACTGTAAAACAGGTCCTGCATCTTGGCGTCTTTGATTATATTATGAAACCTTTTTCATTTGAACGAGTACAAGGTACGCTTGAAAATTATTTGCGCTTCAAAAAGCAAATGCAAACGGAGCGTGAGTTAACACAAGGAGAGCTTGATCAGTTATTCCATTATCATGGTGGACAAAACGAGGTTCAGCAATCGAATGTTTTACGGTCAGAGAAAAGTTTACCGAAAGGTTTTAATCGTGCAACACTGGAGAAAGTTGTACACTATTTGCAGTCTGTGGAAGGAGCGTCGGCAGAAGAAGTAGCCAGTGGTGTAGGGATTGCGCGTGTCACAGCAAGACGATATTTAGATTATTTAGAGAAACAAGAGGAAATTACGATGGATGTGCATTATGGTGGCATTGGTCGCCCGGTCAATTATTATTTTGTAAATAAAGAAAAATCCTGATTGTCTATTTTTACAATCAGGATTTTTTTGTTAGTAAGGCATAATTTTGTCAACAGGCTTAGGCGTTTTAATTTTAGGTAAAATTTTATCTAAAGTAACTGTACGATTAATGATATGTGTTGATTCATCATTTTCATCGAACTGCTCAAGGAATGAAATAACCTCTTTTACGATTGGTGTAGGCGTTGAGGCACCGGCTGTTACAGCGACGGAATGAATGCCTCTTAACCATTCAATATTTAGCTCAGAAACGTCTGCAATTCGATAAGAAGGTGTTCCTGCAATTTCAACAGACACCTGCGTTAAACGGTTCGAGTTATTAGATTTTGGGTCACCAACAACAATAAGTAAATCTGCTTCCCCAGCTTGCTGAGCTACTGCCTCTTGGCGTACCTGGGTTGCCAAGCAAATCTCCTTATGCACCTCAATATGTGGGAATTTCTCTTTTAAACTATCCATTAAGTGAGAGACATCCCATTGGCTCATCGTCGTTTGATTCGTTACTAATAATTTATCATTCGTTAAATTTAATGCATCAATATCAGTGGATGATTGCACTAAATGAACATGATCTGGTGCAACGCCAATTGCTCCCTCTGGTTCAGGGTGGCCTTTTTTACCGATATAGATAATATCATAGCCATTTGCTGATTTTTCACGAATTAGATCGTGGGTAACTGTTACGTCAGGACATGTAGCATCAATGGATACTAAGCCTTTTCGCTTCGCAATTTCACGAATTTCAGGTGAAACACCATGCGCTGTGAAAATAACAGTGCCAGTTTCAACTTGTTCAATAATTTCTAAACGATTTTCGCCATCTAATGTGATGATGCCATCTGCTTCAAAGGCATCCGTGACATGTTTATTATGCACAATCATACCTAAAATGTAGATAGGTCTTGGTAATGTTTTATCGAGTGCGGCGTTTCGAGCGATGACCATCGCATCAACAACACCATAGCAATAGCCACGTGGATTAATTTTTAATACTTGCATGGTTGTGACTCCTTTCAAGCTTACCTATCTACATTATAACGGACAGGGACAGCGAATACAAAGAAACCTTCATCTACATAGGCGGCTGGAAAATACGGGGCTTAGATGGAAGTGGGTCAGCAGGAGTAAATGATCCATTTTGTCGAGACGTTTTTCGTCTTTTAGTAGAACCTGCTCCTTCACTAGCCGCTGCTTCAGCTGCTACTGCTCCAGCCCCTGCGGCAGCTCCTGCAGCAGGAAGACCTTGAAAGCCTTTATACAATTTTAAAAGTGACGGAATATTTTTTACCATAGGCATTGCTTGCTGAATGTAAGGCGTATATGTTTTCGCTGAGTTAAATAAGTTATTCGCCTGCTGTAAAAAAGAACCGATTTTTGAAGGTTCCTGCATGGATGGCATTGGCATTTGTCCTCCAAATGATCCTATTCCACTGGACATTGGAAAGCCACCTGGCATTCGTGGATTTGGGAAGCCTCCAGGCTGGAAAAAGGACTGCGGCGACATTTGTGGAGGTGTTGGCATTGGCATTTGCATGGGCATTTGCATGGGCATTCTCATGCCACCAGGATACATCGGGAACTGTGGTCTAAATACCATAACAATCTCCTTTCGATAGTGATTTAACTTCTTTCAGTAGAAGTCTCCCACCTTTATAGGTGGTAGATGAATGTGGATTTTAAGCTACTATTCAGCGTGTGTCCAAACACCCGCTGAAAGAAGTTAAAGCCTCCGGCGGATGTCACGGAATCGGGACGGAGTGCTTTGTGCTAGCACAAAGCCGATTCCGGACGCAATTATGCCGAGGCATAATTGATCATTGATGACATACCTGATTATAAATATGATATGCAGAAGGGGAAGTTAGCGTTCTGCACCCACAATTAAATAACAAGGGCATTGTCAATGCATCTCGCAATATCCTGTAAGGTTTAGTTGTTTCATATGTAGTGAATTAGTGGTAAAAAATTCTTGAAAACTACACATTTTTTCACTCTTTCGCTCGATTGTAAGCGTATAATGTTGAGTTGATAAGTCATTTTTTTCGAAAAGGATGATTTTTGAAGATAGTTAAGAGCTATGGTGATGATCCTTTACTAGACTTAAATTGCAGAGGTTAAAATTAGGAGGTATTCTGTGACAATTAAAGTTAGAAGCATAGTATCATTTGGTCTTATCGTATTATTAGTTTTAATAATGGGGATTTTTCAACAACAAAATGCCAAATCTCAACTAGAGCAAGTACAATTGATAAAAGAAAAAACACTACAAACGACGTTACTTGCAGATGAGATGAAATTAGCAGTAGTACAGGTTCAACAGTATTTGACTGATATTAGTGCCACAAGAGCACTCAATCGTTTAGATGATGGATTTGAGCAAGCAGAAAAATATAGCGAAATTTTTTATCGGGATTTGGAGCAAGTGAAAAAAATGCATCCGGAAGACCAGAAAAGATTAGATACCATTAAAGTAGCATTTGATGAGTATTATAGTACTGGTCAGAAAATGGCTCGTGGCTATATTCAAGGCGGGCCTGAGCTAGGGAATAAAATGATGCTTGAATTTGATACGACATCAGTGGAAATTAATGACAAAGTAGATTTGTTTCAACAAGAAAACATGACAGAAACACAAAATTCTTTAGCAAATGTTGAAAAGCTTATTGATCATAATAAGCAATGGTTCTTATGGATGTTCTGTATCATGTTACTAATTTGTATAGTAGTTGGGGTTGTATTCGTACGTTCCATCGTTGTTCCTGTCAATAAGTTAACTTCTGCAGCAAAGGTAATTGCTAAAGGAGATTTATGTCAAAAGGATATTGAAGTTAGAACGAAGGATGAAATTAAAGATTTGGCAGAGTCTTTTAATTTGATGAAGTCTAATTTACATTCATTAATACATAGCATGACGGCAAATGTTGAGCATACAACATCAGCAGCTGAAGAATTAGCAGCAAGTACAGATGAAATTTCAAAATCCTCCCATGATATTGCAAATCTTGTAGAAAAAATGGCAATTAGTGATAACCAAGCAGCTGTTACTGGACGTGAAAGCTCGATAGCAATGGATGAAACTGCACAAGGTGTTCAGCGGATTGCGGAGGCTACGCAAATGCTTCATTCTAAAGCAGTAGACACACAATCTATTGCAAATGATGGTGAAAAAACGTTGCATATCGCAGAAAACCAAATGTCGATTATCCAACAATCTTCAAATACAACAAATGAGCGTATTAAGAAGTTAAGCACGCAATCAGCTGAAATCGTTAATATTACAAAAGTTATTACGGAGATTACTGAGCAAACAAATCTTCTAGCCCTAAATGCTGCGATTGAGGCGGCTCGTGCTGGAGAGCATGGTAAAGGTTTCGCGGTTGTGGCAGATGAAGTACGCAAATTAGCAGAGGAATCCAAAGCTTCTGCCAATCAAATAGTGGATGTAATAGCACTAATACAGCAAGAAACGAAGGAAGTAGAAAAGGCTGTAAATGTCACAGTATTGAATGTTGATGAGGGTGTCACATTTATTCAGAATGCTCAAAATGCCTTCGATGGTATTTTAACAGCGATTGTTGATATGACATCTCAGATTGAGGATGTGTCTGCTTCAACACAACAAATTTCCGCAAGTACTGAAGAAATGGCAGCATCGGTCAATGAAATGTCCTCTTCTTCTAATTATGCTGCACAGCAATCTGAAACAATAGCCTCAACAATAGAAGAGCAAGCTGCGACCCTTCAAGAAATTAATGCTGTTGCAAGGGCATTAAGTGAAGAAGCGGTGTCTGTGAAGGAAGAAATCAATAAATTTAAAGTTTAAGGCTCATTTTTTTGATGAAATATTTAAAATCGTTGGCTATAGAGTAAACAAAAAAGCGAGGTAATCTCCAATTGAATTTACAATTTGGGATTACCTCGCTCTATTTTTCTATAAATTTATTTATGGGAAATATCTTTTAGTTTAGAAGGCGGGGCACAGACGTTAGAGGAACAACTCTTCTGTAATGAGCATGATGCGCACTTGCCCTTTTTCTGTTTCTTAATGCTTTTATATAAAGTAATACCAGCATAGCCAAATATAATGCAACCGATTAAGATATTAATCAATAAAGTCATTCTCTACACCTCACATGAATAAGTTCCCGATGCCATAAATCATAAGGGCAATAATATAAGCGACAACAAAGGGATAGAGTGTTGCAAATAAAGTCCATTTCACAGACTGTGTTTCCCTTTTTATTGCGCCTACTGTTGCTAAACAAGGCATATAAAGTAAAACAAAGGCCAAGAATGTATAGGCGCTTAAAGCAGTAAAATGAGTTGTCATCGTAGAAGATAAGACACCCTCACTTACGCCATAGATAATCGCCATAGTCGAAACAATTACTTCTTTTGCTAGGAATCCTGAGATAAGAGATGCCCCAGCTTGCCATGTTCCAAAGCCAAGTGGGATAAACAACAAGCCAAAAGCGCCCCCAATAATTGCTAAGAAACTTTCATCCATATTAACATTAGCGCCTTGTGGTCCGAAATAAGAAAGGAGCCAAATGATAACGGAACCAGCAAAGATAATAGTACCAGCTTTGCGGAAAAATCCTTTCCCTTTTTCCCAAGTAGAACGCCAAAGTGTTTTAAGCTGTGGTATATGATAGGCAGGTAATTCAACAATAAAAACTGAAGTTTCATTTTTCAAAATTGTCATTGATAGTAATTTTGTCACAATAAGCGCTATCACTATTCCCATGATATATAGAGAGAATACCACTAAAGATTGATGTGCAGTAAAGAATGCTGCACCAAATAAAGCATATACAGGTAACCTTGCTGAACAGCTCATAAACGGAGCTACAAGTATCGTTAATAGTCGTTCTTTTGGTTGTTCAATAGTTCTTGCAGCCATTACACCAGGAACATTACAGCCAAAGCTTACAATCATCGGAATAAAAGCCTTACCGTTTAAGCCGAAAAATTCCATAATGCGATCCATAACAACGGCAATTCTCGCCATATAACCTGAATCCTCTAATAGTGAAATAAAGAAAAATAGTACAAAGATTTGTGGAATGAAAACTAAGACGCCACCAACCCCTGCAATAATCCCATCACAAATTAAATTAATAATAAAAGGGGCAGCACCAATAGCTTCTAAGCCTTTAGTAACGGCATCTGTAAGAGGTCCTCCTACAATGCCGTCCAAATAATCAGAAAGCGGTGTGCCGATCCATGCAAACGTTGCTTGAAACATTAAAAACATAAGCGCTAAGAAAATCGGAATACCTAAAATCGGATGTGTTAGAACTTTATCAACTTTCTCTGACCATTGTGTTTCACTTTTCTCTTGTCTAATTACTTCGCTGTAAATGTTAGAAATATATAAATCACGTTTTTTAGCAATTGCATTATTTAAAGGTTCACCAATTTGTTTCTCTAAAGTATCCCTCATTGCAACAAGCTGTTCAAAGTATTCTTTTTCCTTGAAATAAGCGTCAACAGCCTCATTGCCCATTAAAAATTGAATGGTACACCATCTTCTTTGATCCTCAGGAATATGCTGTAACAATGTTTCAATTTTTGCGATACCTTCTTCAATTAGGTCATCGTAGGTTAATATAAAATGTTGTTGACTACGATTGGGGGATTGAATCGCGGCATAAATACCGTCGACACCTTTCCCAGTACGAGCACTTATTGGAATAACAGGTACGCCCAATAAATGCTGTAATTTCTCGACATCAATTGAAATGCCTTTCTTTTTTGCAACGTCTATCATATTTAAACAAACGTAAACAGGTTTTTTTAATTCAAGTATATCTATCGTTAATTGCATATTTCGTTCGAAATTAGAAGCATCGATAATATTTAAAATTCCATCTACCTGATCTTCAAGTAAAAATGAAGTCACAACACTTTCGTCTCTTGAAATGGGATTAAGTGTATATACACCAGGTAAATCAATAATTTCCTTTTGTAGTTTTTTTACTTGTCCTACTTTTTTTTCAACGGTAACACCACTCCAATTGCCAACGTATTCATATGAATTTGTCAACGTATTGAACAATGATGTTTTACCGATATTGGGGTTTCCTATTAAAGCTAATCTACTCATACTTGTTCGACCTTTATATCCATTAAATCTTTTTTTCTAAGTCCGATTTTCTGTCCTTGACATTCCAATATACAAGCGCCAGAAAACCATCCTTTTTGGACCATACAAACTTGACAGCCTTCCTTTATACCAAAAGCATTTAATCGCTTACATAAAAGAGTGTCAATTTGCTGTAGATCTTTCACTTTAACTTGTTCACCCAATTGAACCGCATGAAGGTTCATGAGATCTACCTACTTTCTTGTGAGTGATAATCATTATCAAATAAATAGTATCATTTTTTATCCAGTCTATCAATAAGAAGTTAACCGTTTAAAGTAATGTTGGAATAGCAAAGATCAAACCTTATTCATGACAACGAAGCATTCTCTACCCAACACGGACATGCGTTTGGATTTACATTGATTAAAAGGTTTGTATTGTATGTAAGTTGAAGATGAGAATGATGAGGAATCATAATTTAAAAAAACAGGTAGAGAAAAGCTTCTTAGTCTTTCTCTACCCGCTTCTATATACATTATGCTTGAGAATTTACAAGGATTTTAATATGGTTTCGCTCTTTCATTAATGCCTCGAATCCTTCAGTAACGACTTCATCAAGAGCGATTCGTTTCGTCACAAGTTTTTCAGCAGGGAAGTAGCCTTGTTTCATTAATTCCATTACCGCCGGGAAAATATCGCGATAAGCAATAATACCTTTTACAGAACGCTCTGTCAGTACGATATTGTTAGGCAGAATAGAAGCTTCAGTTTCCCAAATAGAAACGATAATTGTTTCACCTTCAAATGTTGTTGAATCAATAGCTTGTTGTAATACTACCGGAACACCAGTTACTTCAAATGCAACATCTACGCCACCATTTGTTAATTCATGTAGACGAGCTACTGCATCCTCATCTTTAGGATTAATAACTGCTGTAGCGCCTAGCTCTAATGCTTTAGCAGCACGTTCTGCCGAAAGCTCTACCGCATAAATTTCGGCTGCTCCAGCTGCACGCAATGCCTCAATAACAAGAAGACCGATTGGCCCAGTACCAAAGACAGCTGCTGTATCACCAGCCTTTAATTTACTTTGGCGAACTGCATGTAATGCTACTGCTGCAGGCTCAACAAGTGCACCTTGTTCATAGGAAAGACCTTCTGGCATTTTATGTACCATTTTTTCATCTACCATTGTATATTCAGAGAAACCTCCGCCACCGCCAGAAAGACCGTGGAAACCTAGATGCTTACAAATATTGTACTTTCCTTTTTTACAAGCGGCACATTCACCACATGCAAGAATAGGTTCTACAACGACAGGATCTCCAACTTGTACCTTTGTAACGCCTTCGCCAATTTCTACGACTTCACCAGAGAACTCATGGCCCATAACAATAGGCGCAATATCTTTACTTACATAGTGAGGTTGTTCCACTGGAATGAAGATTGGACCAGCTGCGTATTCATGTAGATCACTACCACAAATTCCTGTCCACTGTACTTTAATTTTTACTTTTCCAGGTGAGATTACTGGTTCCTCAATGTTTTCTACTCGGATGTCTTTTGCTTTATACCATCTTGCTGCTTTCATGATAAGTCAACCTCCTCTAGTATCTTACAGTTTAATCGTAACATATGGTAATTCTTCAAGACATTAGTTAACGGTAAATGACATAAAAAATACTAATTCTTAGCTTCTTTCAACTGCCTAAAGGTGCTTTCAGTAGGAGTCGCCACTCTCAGTGAAAAATCAACGGTTCTTCATTATTAGTATGCGTTCCAAACTGGACCAAAATAGTATTAAAGCTATGTTGAACATACTAAAAGTATTTAGACTTATTATAATAGTAGCTCACCTTAGAGAAAATCCTTTCGCAAAATGGAAATGTCGAGGTCTTACGATTTACTGCTTTATGTAAGTAGGAGTAACGTTTATCTTGGATGGAGCGCTTTTTTTATTGCATATTCACAGCATTTCGAGTAACTTTGATAAGGGCTTCGCTACAGCCATAATAAAAATATAAAATGATGTTCATGCTTGAGATAATAGGACGTTAATATACCTGGAGTTCGAATCATGATACAATGTGAAAGATGTTAGGAGGAACGAATTATGTCAAAATATACTGATTATAATTTTCAGCCATTTTTGCAGGACGCAATTGCAAGACTTGGCTTTACAGAACCAACGCCGATTCAAAAAGAAATCATTCCGCTACTTTTAAAAGGAAAGAGTGCCATCGGGCAAGCGCATACAGGGACGGGAAAAACACATAGTTTTTTAATTCCGATTGTGCAACGAATTAATGCTGATAAGCAAGAAGTACAAGCTGTTATTACATCACCTACACGTGAGCTTGCACAACAAATTTTTGATGCGTTAAATCAATTAATAGAAGGAACAACTATTCAAGCAAAACTATTTATTGGAGGTACGGACAAACAACGCTCCATTGATAAGTTAAAAACACAACCACAAATTGTTGTCGGAACGCCAGGACGTATTCGTGATCTCGTTTCAGAGCAAGCGTTATTTGTGCATACGGCGCCAATTTTAGTAGTTGACGAGGCAGATTTAGCCTTCGATATGGGCTTTATAGAGGAAATTGATGGTTTTGCTTCCCAAATGCCAGAAAACCTTGAAATGTTTGTATTCTCAGCAACAATTCCAGAAAAGCTTCAGCCTTTCTTAAAAAAATATATGGAAGCACCTGTTCATATCCATATGAACGATAAACGCCCGGTCGCAGAAGGAATTGACTTTGTGCTTGTACCAGTGCGATCTAAATCACGTAACAAACGTTTGTTGGAAGTCATTGAAGGAATCAATCCATTTTTAGCGGTAATTTTTACGAACACACGTAAAACAGCTGAGCATGTTGCAGGTTACTTAAATGAAAATGGGGTTCGCTGTGGTCAAATACATGGTGACTTAAGTCCACGTGATCGTAAGAAGATGATGAAGCAAATTCGAGATTTAGATTATCAATATATTGTTGCAACAGATCTTGCAGCACGTGGTATTGATATTCAAGGAATTTCACATGTCATTAACTACGAAATTCCAGAGGACTTAGAATTCTTTATTCACCGTGTGGGACGTACAGCGCGTGCAGGGAATAAAGGAACGGCTATTACATTGTTTGAGCCATCAGATGAGGATGCAGTAGTACGCGTTGAGAAGATGGGCATTCCTTTTGTTCAAAAAGACGTAAAAGATGGAGAATGGTCGGAACTAAAAGAACGTCATGCACGTAAAAATCGTGTGAAGCATGAAAATGAAATCGATGCGAAAGCAAAAGCATTAGTACGTAAGCCGAAAAAAGTAAAACCAGGCTACAAGCGTAATATGAAATGGGAAATGGAAAAAATTAAAAAACGTGAACGTCGCTTAAAAGCTCGCGGTAAAAAATAAGGAGGCATTTAAATGCTACTTGGATCACATGTTTCAATGAGCGGAAAAGAAATGCTGCTTGGATCAAGTAAAGAGGCCCTTTCGTATGGGGCTAATACCTTTATGATTTATACAGGAGCACCTCAAAACACTCGTCGTAAGGCAATTGCTGACCTTAATATTATGAATGGTTTATTACACATGAAAGAGCATGGGATGACAAATATTGTTGTCCATGCTCCATACATTATTAATATTGCGAACACAGAAAAACCTGAAACTTTCCGTCTAGGTGTTGATTTTTTACAAAGTGAAATCGAACGAACAGCAGCATTGGAAGCAACACAAATTGTTTTGCATCCAGGTGCCCATGTAGGTGCGGGAGCAGACGCAGGTATTGCCAAGATTATTGAAGGTTTAAACGAAGTGTTGTCACAGGATTATCCTGTACAAATCGCATTAGAGACAATGGCAGGGAAAGGAACTGAATGCGGTCGTTCCTTTGAAGAGCTTGCTAAAATTATAGATGGTGTAACACATAATGAGCGTCTTTCAGTATGCTTTGATACATGTCATACTCATGACGCTGGTTATAATATTGTAGAAGACTTTGACGGCGTCTTAAATGAGTTTGATAAATTAATAGGTGTTGATCGTATCAAAGTCCTTCATATCAATGATTCAAAAAATGTTCGTGGTGCAGGAAAAGACCGTCACGAAAATATTGGCTTCGGTCATATTGGCTTTGATGCATTAAAATATGTTGTCCATCATCCACAGTTAATGGAAATTCCTAAAATCCTCGAAACACCATTTGTCGCTTTAAATAGTGATGCCAAATCAAAATCGGCTCCTTATAAACATGAAATTGAAATGCTTCGTAATGGAGAGTTTCAACCAGCGTTAATCGATGCGCTAAGAGGATAGAATAAAAACAGCCCGAAAATCAGTGCATATGCAACTGATTTTCGGGCTTCTTTTATATTTAGTCAGCAAATGTAGATGTAGCGTTTGCTATAAGTACGACGAGGCGCATTATTTTGTAAACAATGCAATGAGTTGTCTAGAACGTTTTCTACCTAAAACGGCTTCAACCTCTACAAGTATATCTTTTGGTATACCTAAAAAGAGCCATGAAAATGAGAATTGCTCCAAATAAGGCCGGAGTTTTTTTACTTCAGAAGTAGAAATTTCAAATCCCTCAGAACGAGCAATTGCAACAATTTCCTTATCACTACTTTGTGTTAATTGCTGTAAAAATTGAATGCTCAAAGCTAATCCTCCTTTTGAAGTGGTTTAGTTTTTAAAACAAAATCATTCTTGTGAACGTCGTGACAGCTATGAAATCCTTCACAATAAAATTTTTTTTCCTAACAATACGCATTACAATCTTATTTTCTGGCCATCACCAAAAGTTGTAGATTACATTTGTTAAAACGTATGCCATTGATTGGAGTGGAGGCTGGGCGACTCCTTGGGGATTAGCGATATGGGAACGAAGGCTAAGAACATCACATCCTGTGATAACGCCTTCGTGACCAACCTCGTGTTGGCCCGAGACCCTGCAGCGCAGCGGATGTTTTCTGTGCGAAAGCGTAGTGTTAACGTAGCGGCAGCAACAAAAGCGGCTCATCGGACGCCCCCAGGAAGCTTTGCTCTGTGCGAAAGCGTAGCGGCAGCAACAAAGCGCCCAGCCGGAACGGAAATCAATCACACGTTTTGGGGATGATTTTATTTTCTTTACAAAATCTGTACTTTCCTTTATACTTACAACTTGTTAAATCGTAATGATTTTGAATTAGAAAGAAGAGAATAAACATGAAAAAGTCATTAATTGACATTGAAAACGTGTCATTTCAATACGACTATACTCAAGTATTAAAAAATATCTCTTTCCGCGTTGAAGAGGGAGATTTTTTAGCACTTCTTGGTCCGAACGGTTCGGGGAAATCTACATTATTAAAAATTATTTTAGGATTACTAAAACCAATGTCTGGAGAAATTAAACTATTTGGTGAATCTAGTACGACTTTTAAGCATCGTGAATGGATTGGGTATGTGTCACAAAAATCGAATGCCTTCAATTCAGGGTTTCCAGCAACAGTCCAAGAAGTCGTGAAAAGTGGATTATCCAAAAAATTAGGGCTATTTAAAAGACCTGGACGAGATGCAAAAGAAAAAGTGTTAGAAGCATTGAAAGCTGTTGGCATGGAAGCGTTTATGAATCGTAATATCGGTGAGTTATCTGGTGGGCAACAACAGCGTGTCTTTATTGCAAGAGCATTAGTTAGTGAACCGAGGCTACTAATATTAGATGAGCCAACTGTCGGCATTGATCATGAGAATGTGCAGTCATTTTATGATATGCTGGCGAAATTGAATCGGGAACAGGGAATTACAATGATTCTTGTTACACACGATGTAGATACTGTGTCGAACCGTATCAGTCATGTGGCATGTTTAAATCAAACGATACACTTCCACGGTTACAAAAATGAATTTGATACAATTTCTCATGATGCGCTTGATGCTTGGTATGGCCATTCTGTGAGAAAGATTCACTAGAAGGAGAAGGCATAATGATTGAAGCAATTTTTAACTATGAATTTTTACAAAATGCCTTTTTCTCTGGGCTATTAATTGGCATATTGGCGCCGCTACTAGGTGTTTTTATTGTCGTTCGCAGGCTTTCCCTTATTGCAGATGCCTTGTCACATGTAACACTGGCAGGTATAGCGGGAAGCTTATATATCAGTCAATCTGTTACAGCCTTAGCAATGTTAAATCCAATTTACTTAGGCATACTGGCCTCTGTCAGCGGTTCGATATTAATTGAGCGTCTGAGACGTTTATATAAGCACTATGAAGAGCTTGCTATTCCTATTATTATGTCAGGTGGGATTGGTATTAGTGCTATATTTATCTCGCTTGCAAGTGGTTTTAGCACGGATTTAATGAGCTATTTATTTGGTTCAGTGTCAGCTGTATCACGTCAGGATTTATGGGTAGTTGTAGGAATAGCTGCCGTCGTTATTATCTTTTTGTTTGTATTTTTTAAGGAGCTTTTTGTTTTATCTTTTGACGAGGAATATGCAAAAGCTAGCGGTCTACCTGCGCGTTGGATTCATCTCTTATTTATGATTATTACAGCGCTTGTTATTGCTGCAAGTATGCGCATCGTAGGTATTTTACTAGTATCATCACTTATGACGTTACCAGTAGCTGCTGCAATGCGACTTGCAAAGGGCTTTAAGCAAACAATCATTTACGCGATTGTCTTTGGCGAAGCGGCTGTGTTAATCGGTTTAGTCAGTGCTTTTTATTTAGATTTAGCACCTGGTGGGACAATTGTCGTTACTTCTATCTTGATTTTATTACTTGTTATACTAGTGAAGAAAATAGTATTTAAAATGGCTGCAAAACGGGAGGAGGTAGCGCATTGAATGTTTCTAGAGCGTGGGAAATTTTAAAAGAAAACGGCTTTAAAAAAACAGATAAGCGGGAGTTAATATTAGATATGTTTGCAGCAACAGATAAATATTTAACTGCTCGAGATTTATTAGTTGTTTTGAAAAAAGATTTTCCTGGTATGAGTTTCGATACGATTTATCGTAACCTTGCAACGTTTGTGAAGCTAGGAATATTGGAGGAAACTGAGTTATCTGGGGAACGAAATTTCCGTATGCATTGTGAGTCTGAGCATCATCACCATCATTTTATTTGTATGGATTGTGGCAATGTTAAGGAGCTACATCTCTGTCCTATGGAAATGCTTGGAGAAAAGCTACCCGACTATGAAATTGAAAATCATAAATTTGAGATTTACGGTAAATGTCCAGCGTGCAAGCGTGAATCTTTGTAAAATCTGAAATGACATTATTTGAAGAAAGGGGTAGGGCAAGTGAGGTTTCACTTGCAACTACCCCTTTTATAGTAATTATGCTGTTATATAAGTATTTTTAATTTTATTGTGGAAAAGTTATTAATGGCCTTACTCTAACAATCTATGCTTGTTGAAAGGAGACAGATTGGTATATGTCCGCTAGGCATTTAAATATTTTCTTAAAAAGAAGATGTTGCTGCTTCGTTGTCTTCTTTCCTCAACTATAAAAAAGACGAATGATGTGAGGAAATCATCATTCGTCTTTTTTTATTATTGATGTTTTTGTTGGAATGCTACCATAAAGTCACGTAATGCTTCACAAGCCTCTAACGGTACAGCGTTATAAGTAGATGCGCGGCAGCCGCCTACAGAACGGTGTCCATTTAGACCAACAAATCCTGCTGCTTTTGCTTCTACAAGGAATTGTTTTTCAAGCTCTTCATCAGCAACACGGAAAGTGATGTTCATTAAAGAACGGCTTTCAGGTGTTGCATGGCCTTTATAGAATCCATTGCTATTGTCAATAGCATCATAAATTACTTTTGCTTTTAATTCATTATGTTTGGCAATTTCAGCAACGCCACCTTTTGATTCTACCCATTTTAATACTTCACCTAACATATAGATCCCAAAAGTAGGTGGTGTATTGTATAAAGAGTTACTATCAGCGTGCGTTGAGTATTTTAGCATTGTAGGAATATTTTTATTCGCTTTCTCTAGTAAATCTTTGCGAATAATAACTACTGTTACACCAGATGGACCAAGATTTTTTTGAGCCCCTGCATAAATAAGACCGAATTTACTTACGTCAACTGGTTTAGAAAGGATATCACTAGACATATCCGCAACTAATGGTACATTTCCTGTTTCAGGGAAGTCATGCCATTGTGTACCGTAAATCGTATTGTTTGAAGTGATATGCAAATATGCATCCTCTGCATTGAATTGAATGTCTGCTAAAGCAGGGATATTACGGTATTGATTTTCTTTTGTACTAGCCGCTTCTACAGGCGTACCAAATAATTTAGCTTCTTTGAATGCTTTTTCAGACCATGAACCTGATAATACATAGCTTGCTTTTTGCTCTGCTTGTAGGAAGTTCATCGGTATCATCGTAAATTGAAGACTAGCTCCACCTTGTAGGAACAGAACTTCATAGTTTTCTGGGATAGCATAAAGCTTTTTCAATAAAGCAATTGCTTCATTATGTACTTCGTCGAAAATGGCACTACGGTGGCTCATTTCCATAATTGACATGCCTGAGTCGCGGAAGTTTACTAATTGTTGTTGGGCTTTTTCTAATACTTCTAGTGGTAGTGCAGATGGGCCTGCATTAAAATTGTATGCATGTTGTGTCAAAGTGGTACACTCCTTGTTTGGTTTTATAAGGTTACATCTTAATCATAGGGGGTTAAGTCCCTATTAATTGGTTGTTGAATCTATCAGGCTTTTACGATCCATTCATTTTTAATCTAAACAGTTGACCGTTAAAGCGGATAAAAGCACTTTACTGGATTATAACCCAATTTTCAAGAGAAAAAATAAAATTCTCACTATTTAAGCAGAAAAATGACAGGCTCGCAACAAAATGAACAAAATTGAGTTAAATTCATAATGGCTATGGAGGTTTAAATACGAACAAACAGATACATAGCTGTAGATATATGAGTTGATATTTCGTGATTTACACATTGCTTAATTAGGTGAATTATAAAATGTTCGTGTTTATAGATGAGAAATGGCTGAGAATGCAAACATTTTCGTTTGTTGAGCGAAGATAAACTTAATAACTTTCGGTATAATGAACTATGAATACGGAGATAAGGGGTGTTTTGAATGTTTACAATAGAAGAAGCATGTTTGGTTGTCGTTGATATCCAAGGTAAGTTGGCGACAATTGTTGATGACAGTGAAGCGATGATTGAAAATGTGGCAAAGCTGGTACAGGCTATGAAAGCATTGGAGGTACCTATTTTATGGCTTGAACAAAATCCAAGTCGTTTAGGTGGGACTGCATTGGATATTGCTCAGCATCTGCAAGGGGAAGCTATTGCTAAAATGGCTTTTAGTGCTTGGCAGGAGCAAGAGTTTGTAGAGGCAATGAAGGCAAGCGGTCGTACTCAATTTATCGTGACAGGTATCGAAACACACATTTGTGTTTACCAAACAGCTCGACAGCTAAAAGAACAAGGGTTTGAGGTTGAAGTTGTTGTAGATGCAGTGTCGTCACGTACAAAGGCCAATAAAGAGTTAGGACTTGAGAAGATGAAGGCACTTGGAATTTTACCAACAAGCGTGGAAATGATTTTATACGAGTTACTACAGCGTGCAGATCATCCACATTTTAAAACAGTGTTACAACTCGTTAAATAACAAAAAACCCATCGTTATGATGAGTTATTCATACTGTAGGCAAACTCAAAAAATTTGAGAGTTTGCCTACAGTCTTTTTCTTTTACAATTAATTCCAATAAACTTCTACATAAAGAGTACGTTTTATCAAGGTGAAAATTACCACTTTTAAACATGATGAAAGAAGTAAAAATGACAAAAGGAATCAAGTGTGAACTCCTCCGATTCCTTTTGTCGACAGTCTGAAACTCATCGTTACGATGAGTTTTTTATCAAGCGGGCATATCAGTCGGTGTTGGTTTTGCGTAACCTTCTTTATATGTCTCATCAATGGTTTGACGAATTTCTTTAAGGTCCATACCGTCTTTATGCATTTTTGCGGACTGTACAGCAATTTCTAGGCAAACGAGACAACGGGTACCGTGATCATCCCAGATAATTGTTCCATCCTTTCGCTTTTCCTGGATAAAGCAGTTTAAATTGCTTTTATGCCCAGCTGATTCGCCACATCCACAATAGCATGGAATCCACTTCAAAATGTCTGTAGATTGTCCAGCGATTTGATATACTAAGCGAATATCTTCGGATTTATTATCTAAAAACGATGGCAAAACATCAGCAGATGCAGTTTCCTCCTGAATATCTCCAGAAGCTTGTGCATGTTCACTATGTGAAGCTTCTTTTTGCGCTTCATCCGGATTTTCTTCAACCTTTTTCTCTTCACCACAAGCACTTAACACGAATAATAACAACAAAGCAAAAATAGATAGTAGTTTTTTCAACAAAAGCGCCTCCTACATGTTTACAATACTTCCATTATAACATCGTTCCTTTAAACATTTATAAGAAGCGCAAGTGAAAATCAATGAAAAATATCGAGTCCACGTGTTTTGTTCATGAAAAGTTCCATTTTCTCACTCAGTAATTTTTTCAAGAAGAAACCAAATAGAATGAAAATGAACCAGAAGAAAGATAAAAAGGCTAGATCAACCCATACTTTTGTCCAAATAATACCACCAACTGCCTCTCTCATCATTTCAATTGCATAAGTAAAAGGGAGAAATGGATTTATTATTTGGAAAAACTTAGGTAGTAATTCAACGGGATATGTGCCACCAGAACCTGCAATTTGCAGTACTAACATGACAATGGCTAACGCTTTCCCTACATTTCCGAAGACAGATACTAGCGTATAGACAATTGTGATAAACACTAAGCTAATAAATAGCCCAAATGGAACAAAGAAGTAAGGAGCACTAATTGATCCATCTAAAAGAACAATATCTCCTATTGTAATAATGAGTGTTTGAATAAATGAAAAAGTTGCAAATGTTAATAATCGCCCAAAGTAAATTTGACGAATACTGTATTGATTCTTCCCGTGAATATCTACAGATAAAAGAGAAATTAATAATAAACAACCAACCCAGATGGAAAGCACAGTGTAAAACGGTGTCATAGCTGTTCCATAATTAGCAATTGGGAACATTCTATGCTCCTGAAGCTTAATAGGCTCCTCGAAGAAATCCCGCTCAGCATTGACGTCGTTTTTCAATAATTGAACGATTTCAGAAATATCAGCTTCACTTTCTAATGTTCTTAGCTTGTCTGCAAGAGCCTTAATTTTTGTACTTAAAGCTGGGAAATTTGCTTGTACTGTACCAATTGTTTTATTTGCTTTTGCTAACATATCTTTGGCATTTGATAAACGATTTGTTGCTTGCGGTAGTAAATTTTTAACATTTGTTAACATGGTTGACGCATTTGTTAACGTATTTTTGGCAGAGGCTATGGTCGAATGAATTTGTGGCTCTAGTTTATCGTTATAATGCGTAAGGAATTGCTGAAGATTGTTGGAAGCATTTTGTGCAACATTTTGAATATCAGCAAGATCTTTTTTTATCGTTTCAACATCAATATTATTTAACTGTTGTACTTTAGTTGAGGCGTCCGTTAATAATGCATTTAGCTGATTTAATGCTGTTAAAGAACTTGAAGAATAATCAGTAAAACTAGGATTTGCCTGTAAATCCCCACGTATGGCTTCAAGCTGTTCAATTATTTTATTATTCGTTAGTAAATTTTTAACGTCTTCAGAATTACTTTGCTGTAGCGCTGTCAGGATGTTTTGTACCTTGTTTTGAAGCTGTTTACGAGTCGAAGCATCAGCTTGTGTTAATTTTTGAAGTGCTTCAAGTGTTTGGATGCTACTATTTACTTTTTCGCGAGATGCATCCAGCTGATTTGTAATCGTATCCTTTATTTGAGCAATCTTCGCTGAATCCACATTAGTATTTTGAATCTTCGCTACTATATCTGTAAATCGTTGAGCAATATTTTGCACAGCTTCTAAATCTTTTTTTACGATAGGTGATAATTGGTTGAACAATGTATCAGCTTCATTAACCAAATTTAAACCTTTATGGATAGTTGTTAGACCGTCATTTGTTAACTTCTCAACTTCTGGCACTTGGGTAATCGTATGATTCAGTAATGTCTCGGCTTCTTTCCCGCCTTTGGCAGTTTGTGCTAAAAATGATGTGATTTCTGGGAGGTGATGTTCAATTGTAAAAATGTAATCTTCAAACTTTCTAAAGTCTGGAATTTCTTTTTCCATCTCAATACCGACCGTATTAAAAATAGAAAAAAGTGTTCCGTTGACAGTTGAGATAAACTCACTAGATACTTGTTGTGTCAGGCCGCTAGCACCTTTACTTGTAATCTTGGGTGCGATTGGATTTATTTTTTCATTTACATAGTAATCGATATGTGCTTTAGTAGGCACATTCGATATTATAGAGGTCAGTTTTTCAGAAAAATCACTAGGGACAACAATAACCGCAAAATAGTTACCATTTTTTAACTGATCAATGGCTTCGTCATGAGAGGTAAATTCCCAAGTAAAGTTTTCATTCGTACTTAAATTGTCTACTACCTCATTACCAACATTAATATCTTCCCCTCTAACTTTCGCTCCTGAGTCTTCATTGACAATAGCAATTTTCATGTTTGCAGTATGAGCATAGGGATCCATTGAGGCATAAATATTGAGCCACGCATAAAGGGAGGGTAAAAAAATAAGTCCACCAATAATGACAGCAACTACCCAGTTTGTTAAGATATTATGGATATCACTTTTATAGATTTGGAAAACATTTCGGAAAGTGTTTTTCATTTCATCACCCCACATTCGTTTGAGCATTCTATATGTATGTTCCCAAATTCGGGCCAATTTATGTTTGAATTATAAAAAAACTTATTTTTAAAGACTAATTAGTTTACTAGGATTTAAAAACACTTTATAATCAATCGCGAATACACTAAAACTAGGATTTTTTGGTGTAAAAAAGGAGGAACATGATTCAAGTGAAAAAACTACTAATCATTGGCTCAGTAATTGTTTTGTTATTTGCGGTAATTATTGTGCTAACAAAAGTCTCGAACAATAGCAAATTAGAAAACGCAGAGAAACTTTATGGCGACAAAGAACTAAAACAAGAAACAATTGATCAATTGGATGATAAAAATTACCAAAATATTATGTTACCTGACGAACTTGAAAAAAAATTAAAAGCTGGGGAAGATGTAAATGCTTATTTTTTCAGTCCAATATGCGTGCACTGTAAAGCTTTTACACCTGAGTTAATGCCGATTGCTAAGGAGCTTGGCGTTGATATTGCTCAATTAAATGTGTATGAATACGATGAATTATGGCAAAAGTATAATGTCACAAAAACACCAACTTTCATTCGCTTTGAAGGTGGTAAAGAGGTACAACGTTTTGAAGGTGCCTTACCAGAAAAAGATTTGCGTACATTTTTAAATAAAGAAGTATTAAAAAAATAAGGTATGCTGAGACTGAATCAAATATTATTTTGATCAGTCTTTTTTAATTTTGGTGTATACTAAATATACTGAAGAGTTGTACATTGGAGGAATATTGAATGACGATGGATGATTATTTTTATAATGGTGAGCTAATGAAGTGCTATGAGGCAGCTAAGCAAGTTACAGATGAAAAAGAGAAAGCGTTAGCTGATAAATATATTAAATTATTAGAAGAGTATGATTTTGCTAGTTATCCAAAGCCTACAATGGGCGTTGAAACTCAACATGCTGAACGAGCGGATGAGAGCTATCCTGAATCCGATGCCGTCGTCGAAATTCGTGCAATCAAGGATGAGGCAGAGTTTGCTAAACGTATTAAAGAGCTAGAGGATGTAGCAACAAAGGGTACTCCAAATGAAAAGGCCCATTCATTTTTTACACAGGGTGAATTGTTTTTGTTTGCCCATCATTACAACGAGAGTGTCCATTGTTTTAAACAAGCAGTCAAAGAAAATCCTAACAAGGCGTTATATTGGGGCATCACAGGTCAAACGATGCATCGCTTTGGATGGATGCCCTTCGATGCACTTGGCTACTTAGAACAAGCTATAAACTTAGATCCAAAAAATGCGCGTTGGAAATGGAATAAAGCACTTGTTCTGATTCAATTAGCGAAGGATTTGCAAATGGCGCCGTTTATAGCAAATGCTGCGATTATTTTAGAAGAAGCAATAGCTGATTGTGGCGAACATCAGCGTTCATTAAAAGATGCTATCCAAAATACAATCGATAATATGGATAGTTATGTATTTTCATAAGATATAAGATGTCTCAATGAGTTGAGGCGTCTTTTTTTTGTGCTGAAATCTGACGTTTGCGCTCCGCTTTCTCGTTTGCTGCTCTCGGCCATTCCGGTTTTGCATGTTGCCTTAAGTCATACCTAACATTGTGATGAAGATGCTCGGTAAAACGGAATAAACAATTTTTTATGAGTTGAGCTTGTTTTTTTGTAATTTATCTCTATTTCTATTCGGTTTTGAGTTTTGATTGAAAAGTCGATATTTCATGGTAATCTTATAGTATAATTATTCCAAATTTCCTAGCCGAATTAAAGATTTGGAAGGGAATTCAAGAGTTTGTTTGATATAGTTTGTTATTTTTCAAGAACTATATAATCAATACGATTTTTGTTGAATAGGATCATCCATATATCTGAGAAAATATGTTTGAATCAAAGGAGGGTAGTTGGAAAATGTGGGGATTTAATGAGGATTTTCCGTTTGTGCGAAAAGGCATTCAATTCATGCTAGTATCAATAATTTTCTTAATCATAATTGGATTAGGAAGTGATGAATTTTATGGAGTAATGGGTAAGAACAACTATGTTACGATTCATTTATTGATGGAAATACTCATTATTGTGGTGACGATGTCAATTTCGATTCAGACATGGTTAATATCACCATTTATTTTATCAAATAGAGGCCTGTATGTTGGGGCATTGTTTTTAACATTTAGCTTCATCGAAATAGCACATGCACTCACCTATAAGGGAATGCCTTTCTTCATTACCGAAAGTACACCGTATGCGGCAACTTGGTTTTATATGTTCGGTCGATTACTATTATCGATTGGTTCTCTTTTTATTTATTTTATCAAGGAGAAGGAAATCAAATTAATTGATCGCTGGTTCATTTATAGTTTGCCATTCGTAATAACCATTAGTTGTTTTGTCGTTCTCTATGCTCCTACGCCTGTTTTGCCACCTCTTATGATCGAAGGGGAAGGTCCTACTAATTTAAAAAATACTTTACAATATATAGCTATAACGCTTCAAATGGTGATTATGGTTCTATTGCTTAAAAATTTTAAGAAAGCACCAAAAATTATATTTTTGCTATTAGGTAGTTCGATTTATTTAATATTGAGTGATATACTTTTTACTATTTATCTAGATGTTTATGATATTAAAAACTTTATAGGACATATTTTTGAGTTAGGTGCATTTTATCTTTTATTTAGAGCTATTTATTATTCTTCTATCGAAAAACCATTTCAGCAGTTAGTGGCTACACAAGCGCATTTAGAAAATTCTCGTGAAAAGATGCATTTTATGGCTTACCATAATGAGATTACGAATTTACCAAATGAACGTTTTTTAATGGAATCATTAAAAAGGGATTTATACATAGCTAATTCACAAAAGGCAATTCTTGCTATCGGTATAGAAAGAATTGCTGCTATTAAAGCGTCTTTAGGTAGCACCTATGCAGACCAAATGATAAGTTTAATCGCGCAAAGGTTGAAAAGTGTTTTACCAGAGAAATATTTGCTATGCATGTTGCGAGAAGATTATTTTGTTGTTTATATAGATGAGGTGAGCAATACCCAACAATTGACCCAGCTCAGTCAACAGCTTCAATTAGTCATGGAAGAAACTTTTCAAATTCAACATTTTTCTTTAAATAGTCAATTAAATATAGGTATTGCTTTATTTCCAACAGATTCTCATAGGGAAGAGGAGCTTATTAGATTTGCGCTTTATGCTATGCATGAAGCTCAGAAAACACCAACACGTATACGATTTTATGAGTCTTCATTATCACATGAAACGACTGAACGACTTTTATTAGAAAATGATTTACATGATGCTTTAGATAATCAAGAGCTTTTTTTAGAATATCAACCGCAACTTGATTTACGTACGGGTCAAATTAAGTCGGTAGAGGCTTTAGTCAGATGGCAGCATCCTAAAAAGGGTTGGATTTCTCCGGGGGTTTTCATTCCAATTGCTGAGGAATCTGGATTAATTATTCCAATAGGACAATGGGTTCTAGAAACAGCGTGTAAACAAGTAAAGAGTTGGGAAGCTGCAGGATTGCCACCGATTAAAGTAGCGGTCAATCTATCACTAGGTCAACTTTTTCAGCAAAATTTAGTTGAAATAATTCATCATGTTCTTGAGAAGACACAATTAGAGCCAAAATATTTGCAGCTAGAGATAACGGAAAGTATGACGATCCATATTGATCATATGACGATGATTTTACACAAATTGAAGGCCCTTGGGGTTACGATTGCAGTTGATGATTTTGGGACGGGCTATTCATCCTTATCTTATTTGAAGGATTTCCCTATAGACTGTTTGAAAATTGATCGGTCTTTCGTTCAGAAAATACAATCGAATACTACAGATAAGGCATTAGTTGACATGATTCTTTCTATGGCAAAGCATCTACAGTTAAAGGTAGTTGCGGAAGGAATAGAAGAGGTAGAACAGCTATCCTATCTATTAGAAAGTCAATGTGATACTGTACAGGGCTTCTTATTTAGTAAACCTGTACCTCCAAATATATTACTTGAGAACTATCAAACGCTTCACAATGATGCAAAAAATATTTTAGATTCAATTACTGCTTCTAAAGTATAAAGAGTTCAAGAAACATCCTTGTTTCATTTTATGATGAAACAAGGATGTTTTTTGTTAGCGATGTAATTCTAGGACAGCCTACATCGCAGACCTAATCGTTACCCGTTTCTTTATATTCTACAATCATGATATGATAGTGGGGAAATGATATGTAGAAATAAAGGACGGGTTTTTTCATGGCACAAGAAGCGGCAAATAAATTTATTGAAAAAGTATGTAACCATTTAGTGCGCAATATGAATATTACTAAGGTTGAGGAGCACTTTAAAGAGGCATTAGAGATACAGCGTAATTCAGCACAATCTCAAGTTGATTTTTGGGATAAATTAATGATTAACATGCTGTATTTTACTGAGAATGAGCAAGTTTGGGAAAAAGAATTTTTGAAGATGCTCGAAAAGAAAGAGTGGTTAAAGACTTCTGTACTTGAGGAAGAGCTTTTAATGCATCAAATGCGAATTCGTCAGCAAGTTGCGGAACAAATGGATGCTGCTAAAGAATTGTTTCATAAGCAGTATGTGGCAGACAATATGACAGAGGAAGATATTGTTTACGATTATGCTTATAGCTCTGCTGGACATTCCATGCGCGTAGATTTATTAACGGTACTTGTCTCTACACCGGAGCAATCAAAAGTGCTATTTAATGCAGATCCACAGGAAACGATCCGCATAATTAACGGCTATATAGCTTATCATACTGACGGGATTATTAATAAAGTGAAACTTTAATCAGTAGGAGGCTTTATGTCTGCGGGATAAACAACATTAATCTAGTTTGCAGTTATATAAGTTGATTGCAGTCCCTAGGAGCGAGCCGATAGAGGAACGAAGGCTAAAAGTATACGTTCTATACGTATCCTTTCTATCCATTAAGTGCTTGCGTGGAGCTTTCGTACATAAAAAATCGTGTTCTAATGTCTTAACACGAAGCAATCCTGTTTTTGTCTAGATATTATTTGCAGTATAATAAGGTGACACTAAGTTAACCTGAAAGGAATTTTTAAATGAATACACCATTTACTTTTAAACATACACAACCAACAAATATGGATCCAAATAAAAAATATCCAGCGATTTTTTTACTGCATGGAATGGGTAGTAATGAAGATGATTTACCACAATTAGTGCAGGACTTTAAAGAGCAATGTCATATCATTAGTTTACGTGGACCTATTTCGCAAAAACCTGGCTATGCTTTTTTCACAATCCAAGATATCGGTAAACCAGACCGTGAAATTTTCGATAAAGTGTTAATTGCTCTACAACGATTTGTACTAGAGGCAATTGATGAATATCAAATTGATCCACATAAAGTGTACATGCTTGGATTCAGTCAAGGCGCAGTTTTGGCACAGTCACTTGCTTTTGTAATGGGCAATTTAATTACAGGAATAGTGGCATTAAGTGGCTACACGCCAAAATTCGTGACAGAGGAATATGCAATTCGCTCCGTCAATCATTTACATGCATTTATTTCTCATGGTGATTATGATTATGTTATCCCATCACAATGGGGCGCTGAAAGTAAAGAAATATTTGAGCAATTTGGTGCTACTGTGACATTTAAACAGTATCCAGATGGGCATGGTGTTACACCAGAAAATCTACGTGATCTAACTGCATTTTTAGCACAGGAATTACAAGATACTATTCAATGAAAACAAAATGGTCAAGGAAATCTTTGTGGAGTTGTGGCGCTTAAAAACCATAATTTAAAGTACCATGCCAGAAGATATATGCTATGTGAAGTGGTTGATTGGAGTGGAGATTGGGCGACTCCTCGGGGATTAGCGTCACAGATGAGACCCTGCAGCGAAGCGAAGCGGCTCATCGGACGCCCCCAGGAAAGCGCCCAGTCGGAACGGAAATCAACCCCTCATTTTGCCGAAGAGCCATACTATATTAAAACCTTAATTTCATTAACATAATAGTTTTTAACCAACATAAAAAACCGAGACATGCAGGATGTCTCGGTTTCATTTTATTCTTTACTATTCATTCAAGACCTATTTTGATAAGCTTCGATCTTTGTTAGTCACGGCAGCTACGGCATCGTGAATCGTTGTTTCAAAATGGTTACTTTGTAATGAGGACACACCTTGAATAGTTGTCCCTCCCGGTGAGCATACCTGATCAACAAGTGCCCAAGGGTGTTCCTGAGATTTGATAATCATTTTTGCACTGCCGAGTACTGCATTTGCCGCAATATCAAGCGCCATGCTTTTTGGCATTCCTTCACGTACAGCTGCACGTGCTAATGCGTCGATATACATATAGGTGAATGCAGGTGAAGCACCACCAATCGTTGTAAATATGGAAAATAAGTGTTCGGGTACCTCGATTATTGTACCGACTGTTTCAAACAGTGAGATGACATGCTGAAGATGTGCATCTAATACTGTCTCACTTGCTGTAAAGCAGCTAGTGGAAGCACCGATAAGCGCATTAATGTTTGGCATTACACGAATAATAGGTGTAACTTCAGATAAATAACCTTGGAAATATGAAACATTTTTACCTGCAGCTATGGAAACAATGACATGCTTGTCTTGTAAATGCTTTTTCACTTCAGGTAAAACATCTGGTAACATTTGGGGTTTGACACCGAGGATAATGATGTCACAATTCGACATAATATCTTCAATAGAGCTTGCTGCCTGAATGCCGTAAGAGGTTGCTAATTTTGTTGTTTTTGCTTTGGTACGATTATAGCCATAAATAAAAGTAGGATCAAAATCTCCGCTTTTACACATTCCTTTAATAATGGCCGTAGTCATATTACCAAGGCCGATAAATCCGTATTTCACGTGGTAGACACTCCTTCATATAGTTAAAACATACACCTTAGTATAGAGTAGATTGTTTTACTTGAATAGTAATATGCAAAGAATCAAGCCAATAAGGTTCAAATTCGCGGCAGTCGGTGGTATCATAGAAGATGTTGTGAATGAACGTGTATCTCTATTTTTCATTAGGTTGAATATAAAGAATAAAGAAAATCATGTACTTTATGTGAACATTGAGACAGACTCTATCTAAAAGAGGTAGAATAATAATTTGGTACGTCTAATGCAAAATTTGTCGCTTTCTAATGGTAAAGCGTGTAGAAATTAAGAGAGAAAAGGAATTAAGATGAATGGAACAAAATCTAAAAACGGAGCATAAACCACAAACTTCCGAGAAGTCATTGGAAAAGTCTTCACGCTCTTCTATTTTAGCGCAGACAGTGAAAACAGGAATCATTAAATCCAATTTAATTCCTATGTGGGCTGGTTTAACGCTAGGTATGTACAAAAATAAAATGACTTTCGTAGAGAATATACCTGAAATTATTTTCGCAACGATTGGTTCAGCACTTGTTATTGGTGCTGCTGGAGCATTTAATAATGTGTACGACCGCGACATTGATTCTGTGATGCCTCGTACGCAAAGTCGACCAACTGTAACTGGTGAAATGTCAGCTAAATCAGCACTAATTTTAGCTTTTGCCATGCTTATTATCGGGGCATCTGTGTTGGCTCTTGCTTCACCACTAGCTGCTGGATTTGGTCTCTTAGGAGTATTTTTATATGTAGTACCTTATACAATGTGGACAAAACGACATACGATTTATAACACGGAAGTTGGGAGTATAGGAGGGGCGATTCCAGCGTACATTGGCTGGGCGGCAGTTTCTTCTGATATTACACACCCTGCAATACTCGGCCTGTTTTTAGTGATGGTCATTTGGCAGATGCCACACTTCTATGCCATTGCTATTCGTAAGCACGCTGATTACGAAGCGGCTAACGTTCCAATGCTTCCAGTTGTAAAAGGGATGCGTCGTACTTATTATCAAACGAACTTTTATTTAATCTTATTAATATTATCAAGCTTTTTATTTGGCACTTTAAGTGTTGGCATTATGCTTGTTGCTTTATTGCTAAGCATTGCATGGCTTGTGATGAGTATTTACGGTTACCATAGTAATAAAGATCAAATAAAGTGGGCGACAAAAATGTTTGTTTTCTCACTTATCCATATGACCATTTTATTTACAACGGTTATCGTGTACTCTTTAGTAGGTGTTATTTTTAAATTGTATTAGAAATCGCGAAAAGCCAACAGGTTATTCTACACTTGTTGGCTTTTCCTTTTCCACCGAGATAATTTGACGACTTGGCCATTCTATTGCGTGTAACTGACCTCCAAAAACAGCTCCACCATCTATACCAATGATATTATTTTCACCAAAATAGACACTGTAATTTGTTGGATTCTGGTGAAGTCTATAGGTAGGTGTATGGCCAAAGATTACAGTTTTCTCGCCTTGATAACCTACATGAAATTCTTCGCGAATCCATAAAAATTGCAAAGGATCGGTGTCTGCCAAAGCTACTCCAGGAACAACACCGCCATGTACAAAAACGGCATCCTCTAATTCGATATAAGTAGCAAAAGTTTCAATAAGCTGTAAATGTTCTTCTAGCTTTGGTAAGGTCTGAATAAAGCTAGGTAGAGTATCATTTTCAATAGCTTCCGTAAAATCGTCTAACTGATAACCATAGCTCGCGAGTGTTGCTTCGCCACCGCAAAGTGCTACCCAATGATTCCATGGTTTAGGAAGGCCAGAGCGACATGCTTTTAGCATAATAGCTTCATGATTTCCTAGTAAGACACGTGCACCTTTTCCTTGTAATTCTCCCACTAAGTTTAAAACGCCACAAGATGCAGGCCCTCGATCAATATAATCGCCAAGTAAAAATAGCTGATCTAGCGAAGTATCATAATTAGCTTTTAATAATAATTCTTCAAAAAGTTCTATTTCTCCATGTATATCACTAATTGCTAGTATTCGATCCATAAAAGAGCATCCTTTCCAGTATTAGAGAACTACTAATAAGTATAGAGAATAGTTTTACAAATATCGACTAATGTAACTTTTAACCATATATTTGATTGTAATGTTATCACAACATATAAAGGTTTCTAGTTATTCTTTATCATATGACGAAATGATTCCATTTCTGTATTCGTTCGTCTAAAGTGTTGGGAATAGATGTGGAATTTGCTACAGCTTGCTATTCAGCTAACGAAGCAGTTTGGTGAAGTTAGGTTTTTGAAACTTTAATCAAAAATCAATGTCTAAATAGTAAAGGGGGAGAAAATTTGAAAAGAATTTTTATCGTATTGGCGGTCATTAGTTTTGTATTAGTCGGTTGTTCCGAAGAACTAGACGATCAAACAAGAGAACCGACAACTGACTGGGAACAAACAATATACGGAACTGTCAACAACCTTGAGGGAGTAACGATGATTGTAAAGGAAGGAACGGTCACTTCTACTGGATTGACGGTGACATTTGAGAATAACTACAACAAGCAAATTATCTATGGTGAATATTATTTGTTGGAAAAGAAAATCAAGGGGAAATGGTACCAAGTTCCATTTGCCTTTGATGGGAACCCCGCTTTTAATGATATTGGCTATAGCTTGGATTCTTCGGTTGCTAAGGAATGGCAAGTGAAGTGGGAGGGGCTCTATGGAAGTATAGATCACGGTGAATACCGAATAGTGAAAGAAATGCTGGATTTTAGAAACGCTGGGGGCTATGACAAGTATCATTTGACAGCGGAGTTTACAGTTGATTAACGAAACAAAATTAGTATGTAAGAACGAAATATTGTACCTTAAAGTAACGGAGTGCCTTTGTTGAATGCGATTTATAATATGTAAAACAGAGTTGATTCTACACATTTTGTAGAGTAACTCTGTTTTATGAATAGTAGCAGTCTTTTAGAGAATATCAAATATAGGAAATAAAAGATTTAAATAGAGCGCCATCACTGGCAGTATCGTGCAGCCTAAACAAAGTTTCTTTAATGCTACTTGCGTAAAACCTAAAAGTATTTGGCCGTAATGTTTCTATGGTAGTAGCGAGTTTTAGTCTTTTTTATAGTCTTCCCAAACTTGCTTGGCTATTGACTCATCGAATGTTGATAGTAGTCGATAGTTGTTTGTATCTAAAATTCGAAAATGCTGACTAATGACGTTTTGTTGTAGACGATAACCTTTGTACTCGCTAAGATTTTTCCACCATATGTATCCACCCATCGTCTTTTCCTTTGGCTGTAATGTGCCGTTATTAGCGATTAAGTCGACGACCTCAAGTGGATCCCCGCCAAGTTCATGCTGTAAAATTGTGCTTTCTCTGCATAAAGCGCACACCGCAACGGTTGTGGTCCAGCCAGTAGAAATACGACCTTTTTCAATTTGAACAAGTGTTTTTTTAGAAAGTCCTAGTAAATCACTCATCTGATCCTGTGTTAAATCTTTTTCGGTACGGATTAATTTCAGTTTTTCTGAAATAAGTGTGACTAATTGCTCACGATTCATCCAAAACACCCTTTCTTTCAGATAGTTAAATACTATTATACATGAAAGTGGTCAGAGGTGTTTTTTGTTTCGCGGGAAATTAAAACGTAAAAAAACAGACTGCCCAGCAATTCTTTTCATTGGACAGTCTGCAAAATAGTTAAATTTCGTATTTTTTCGTGTCAGAAATAACACGGAAATGGATCCCTTTAATTTGAGCGCTTACTTTATGACGTAATGTATCAATATCTACTAGTTCATCATTATCATTGACACATTCTGCAATTTCTTGTAATAGCTTTGTAAAAGCCTCTTTGAAGAGTGAACGCATATTATCAAAATCTAGGCTACGGAAGTTTCCATCAATATCAAATGCCTCTACAGAATTTAATTGCTTTGAAGCACCAGCAAAGCGATCATCGTACACTGTGTAGTTTTCATCTGTAACTACGATAATATATAATATTTCACCAGTAATTGTTTTTAATTCGATGTTGGTTTTGTGTTTTTTAACATCGGTAATGATGTGAATACCGTCCGAATGATAGAGTTTAAACAATTTCATATGTATTGCCCCCTGAAAATAGAATCATATCCATATATTAATTATATATGGATATGCCTAATAATGGAATGGGACAAAAGTATTTGGAAAAACTGGAATAGCCCTATTTGAATGATACTGGTGAAGCAAAATTGTTATAAACTATTAAGAAAACCTGATTATGCTTCTAGTACAGTAGGTAACATATTGCGAAGAGGACGAACCTCGATGTAATCAATCCGATGCCCTTGTTGTTCATAAATACTAAATATATAAGGGGCCAGCTCAATATTTTTAGTAGCTTTAATGCCGTTATTTACTGTTAAAAACCAACCGCCCAATGTTCCGACTTCTTCTGCTTCCAGGGTTACATTTAATAGCTTTTCAACATCTTCAATGAGCATTTTTGCATTTAAAATATAGTGATTATCACTTACTTTTCGAATTTCTGCAATTTCATCATCGTCGAATTCATCGCGAATCTCACCAACAATTTCTTCTAAAATATCCTCAACGGTTACAAGTCCCGATGTCCCGCCGTATTCATCCATTAAAATGGCCATATGAATTCGCTCTTTTTGCATACGCACTAGTAATTCTTGAATAGGAATCGTTTCAATTACTCGTATAACAGGATTAATGAAATCTTCAAGGATTAATGAATCGTCTGTCAGTTGCTCAAGCAAACTATGAGTAAACAATTCTTTGACGTTGATAAAGCCCAAAATATTATCACGATCACCATCATAAACAGGATAACGAGTATATTTCTCAGCGGCGATAAAATGAATCATATTTGTAAAAGATTCATCTTTTTCAATTCCAACAATCTCTGTTCGAGGTACCATAATCTCACGAGCAATACGTTCATCAAATTCAAAGACATTATTCACAAACTTTAGCTCTGTTTTATTGATTTCTCCACTTTCAAAGCTTTCAGATAGTAGTAATCGTAATTCTTCTTCTGTATGTGATAACTCATGCTCTGAAGCAGGCTTCATCCCAAACATGCCAACTAATACTCGAGCTGAACCGTTCAAGAACCAGATAAATGGGTACATTACTTTATAGAACCACATAATCGGTTTAGCAAAATGGAGTGTAATCGTTTCAGCTTTTTGAATCGCAGCAGTCTTTGGAGCCAACTCTCCGACAACAACATGTAAAAATGTTGCGATGGCAAAAGCACTACCAATCGTAAAGACCGTCATATATTTATCTGGAATGCCAACCAAGTTAAAAAGAGGGTGAAGCATAAATTCAAAGGTTTTTTCACCGACCATCCCGATACCAAGCGCTGTGACAGTAATACCAAGCTGACAGGCAGATAAGTATTCGTCTAAATGATTAACAACATACCTTGCAGAAATGGCTCTTTTATTGCCTTCCGCAATTAATTGGTCAAGCCTTGAGGAACGTACTTTTACTATGGCAAATTCCGTTGCCACGAAAAAGCCAGTTAAAGCTAATAAAATGGTGAAAATCGATAAGTTGAGTATGGTCTCCAAATAGTCGTTCTGTATGAACAGAACGTCACCTCCTAATTATGAATAAGTAAAAGTAAAGATTGCATGAGAGCAATACTTTCGGGAGAAACATGTTTTTTAATCTTTTCAATATCTTGATTGTCTTGTTTGTTTATTTGTTCAAGTAGAAAAGTTACATCCTGCTCTAAGTCTTGCATTTTTACACGTAGCGTTTGTACATCGATTTCTTCATGCGGAGTGATGTTTAGCTCATGTTGTATATTTATGAGTGAAAGACCTTGCTGTTTGCGTTGCTCAATAAAATGAAGCCGTTCAATCATTGCAGGGGCATAGTAGCGATAATTGGATGCAGAACGTTCTGCTTCTAATAAGCCAATGTTTGTATAATAATCGATTGTTCTTTTTGTAATTCCCGTTTTTTCTGCAAGTTCGCCAATTTTTAATCTCTCTGTCCCAATACAAACACCTCCGAACCATCACGTGATACTTTAATTATAACTGGAGAGTTCGGTTAGTTTCAAACGGAAGAACCTGATATTTCTAAATTGTAAGATTTTTCAGAGGCTTATTTTTTGATGAACATAAAAATAGGAAGTTCTTAAAAATTATTATGGCAATAAATTTATTTGACTTGCTATAAAGTAGGTTAGGTTATTAAGATTAAAGAAGTGGATAGTGTGTTGTTTCAATTTAATCGTGGTGGATGAAATGAATAATATAAACTACGCTATAGGATCTATCGCATATTTTGAAATTTACTACCGATAATTTATGTAATGTCAATCGTTACAGCGTAAATGGGAGGGGAATTAACGGTTATTATGAAGAAGGTATTCAAACTTATCACTATATTGCTCTCGGCAGTATTTGTTTTTTTCCTTTGCCTACACTTACTGATTGTGTCTCAAGGTAAAGATACTGCGATAGAAAATGCAGATTACCTCATTATTTTAGGTACACGTTTATCGGGGGATCAACCGTCTAGTCTACTGTACGAGCGCATCAAGACTGCAGCAGCCTATTTAAAAGAAAATCCAAATACAATTGCCATCGCTTCGGGCGGCCAGGGACAGGACGAAATTGTCTCTGAAGCCTCTGTCATTAAAGAATCATTAATGCAATTAGGTATTGAAGAAAAGCGAATTATCACCGAATCGAATTCGACTCGTACGCTTGAAAACTTTCAGTATTCAATGGATTACATAGACAAAGATGCCACAGTTGTAGTTGTGACAAATCGATTTCATCTATATCGCGCCGAATCTATTGGTGAAGATTTAGGACTTAACGTTACCGGCTTACCAGCTGCAACACCCTCTGAATTTCGTATTAAGTATTACTCCAGAGAATATTTAGCGATCGTGAAGTATTATTTAGAAAAAATACATATCCTCACCTAGCCTCATAGAATACAGCCTAGAAAGAGCTGCAACGAGACAATGATACTGTCAAGGAATTTCAAATCAGAAATTGCTGTAGTTGATAGCACAAAATAGGAATAACAATTTTATTGCGTGGATGGTGGGTAAAGGTTTCGATTCGTGAAATATCAAAAATCAAAACAAAAAGACAGAATTTCCTCTACCCGTTTGTAGATTAAATCTGTCTTTTTTTTGAGAAAATAGCCTTGTGTAAAAGCTACGGACTTTATTTTTGTAAATATGTATCATAGAGGTGATGTAGTGCATCTTCCCCATTCATTTTAAGAATCGTTTCATCATTAAAAATAAGTGTTACATTTGTGAGAGCACTATCAATTTTATCGTCCTTAATGGTGCATTTTATCTTTACTACGCCTGTTTCTGCTAGTTGTTTTTTCATCGTATCATCCCACTGTTGTTCAGAAAATAGTGGTGCTTGCCATGTGCCTCTCACATGGAGCTCACTTTTTTCAGCGTCATAATCCCAGCGTACGTCACGTAAAATAGTTTTAAATAGGTCATTAACTGTAAAGGATGTATCTTTATAGTCAATGGCAATTGCCCGTATAGCATGTACATCACGACCAACTGCACTGGCTGCAGTTTCTGCTGCTGAATTAATGCCTGAAACTGCGTCTTTAATTTCAGATAGTCGATTACCACAGCCAGCTAGCAGCACGCAAAGACTTGTTATACAAGCTATCTTTATCATCCATCTCACAAGTAGTCCCTCCAGTATTGCAAGTTGTTACTACTATATTAACGAAAAGAAAACTATGAAAAAAGGGCATGAGGGCGGCAGATTGTGACGGTTTTGCAACGATGTGACCTCCTCAAGAATGTACAAGAATTTGGATTTTTAAGTAACTGAAAATTTAGTGAATTCGAGAGAAGGAGTGGTTTGTGATGAAGATTAATGATGAATTACTTGAGCGATTAGGCGTTTATTTCGTATATCATGCTGTTTATGAAAAATATGGCATTACCTTTGAAAATTTCGTGGAGCGATGGTTACGAGGGATACTTGATGTATAAAAAGTAGAGTCGTGTTCAATGCTGAACACGACTCCTTTGTTTATTTAAAATAGTTTGTGATAAATTGGTTGGCTTCCTGCCAGTTATAAACGCGCACGACATTGTCTGGAACCGCAAGACGATTATACGGCGTGTCAAATAACACAACTGGTATGTTTAATTCCTCCGCAAGCATGACTGCATTATCATGCTTATCTTCGAAAAATGCCTCAACACTATGTTTTTTTGCTACTGAAACTTTATCGTGACTACCGATGAGTTCGATATGATCATACGGAATAGATTGTGATTTAAACCAATTTACCGTAACATCTGATACATTCTCACCACGGGCAGAGATGTAATAAAGTTCGTAGTTTTCTTTCCAAGTATTTAAAATATCTTTCGCATCTTTAGCTGCTTCAGATACTTCGTACATAAATGGCTCATTTTCTTTAAACCATGTATTGAATGCTACACGATCAACGGGGTGGGGAAATGCTGATAAAAAATCATATTCGCACACATCGTCAAGTGTGATATTTACATTGTATTGTTTATTGATATGTGGAATGAGTGTACTAGGACATGTCACCGTTCCATCGATATCAATTCCAAAGCGTGGCTTTTTCATGCTAACACCTCCTTAGGCGTTTGCTTTTTCAGCTTCTTCGGCCGCGCGTTTTTCTGCCATTTCAGCTGCTAATTTATCGATCTCTTTTTTCAGCTCTTCTACCATTGTTTCTTCAGGGACTTTACGAACTGTTTTGCCCTTCATAAATAGTAAACCTTCACCACGAGCACCAGCAATACCTATATCGGCTTCACGTGCTTCACCAGGACCGTTTACCGCACAACCTAGTACAGCTACCTTTAACGGTACATTTAGTTTCGAAATATATTCTTCTACTTCATTGGCAATTGAGATTAAATCAATTTCGATACGACCGCATGTTGGGCAAGAAATAAGCGTTGCCATATTAGAGGCAAGACCGAATGATTTTAATAGCTCACGTGCTACTTTTACCTCTTCAACAGGGTCTGCAGATAGTGAAATACGTAATGTATTACCAATACCTTTTGAAAGGATAGCACCTAGGCCAGCTGCTGATTTTACTGTACCAGCAAATAATGTTCCTGATTCAGTAATTCCTAAATGTAGAGGATAATTAAAGGCCTTAGACGCTTTTTCATAGGCTTCAATCGCTAGATTTACGTCAGATGCCTTCATCGATACGATAATATCGTGGAAGTCCAAGTCTTCCAAAATTTTAATATGGTGAAGAGCAGATTCTACCATACCGTCTGCAGTAGGGTAACCGTATTTTTCTAAAATATGACGCTCTAATGAACCAGCGTTTACCCCGATACGGATTGGAATACCTTTTGCCTTAGCCGCATTAACAACAGCTTCTACTTTTTCCTTACGTCCAATATTACCTGGGTTAATACGAACTTTATCGATACCATTTTCAATTGCTTTTAATGCTAATTTATAATCAAAGTGAATATCAGCTACTAATGGAATATTGATACGTTTTTTTATGTCTGCAATCGCATCAGCTGCACGCTCATCTGGTACCGCGACGCGTACAATTTGACAGCCTGCTTCCTCAAGACGAAGAATTTCTGCTACTGTTGCTTCTACATCATGTGTTTTTGTTGTACACATACTTTGAATGAATAATTCATTACTACCACCAATTGTTAAATTACCGACACGCACTGGACGTGTATTTGTACGGTGACAAATTTCACTCATTAACTTTCTCTCCTTTTCGGGCCTTACTTTCGACCGTCACTGACATTTATTTTAGCAGTGTAAGAAAATAAGGACAAGGAAGAAACGTTAACTTTTCAATTTCCGCATTTGTTTTCAAATTCAAATGACAGTGGAAGCTTAATATTTTCACCAGGAACGAGTGCCTGTAATTGTAAATGAGGGTTTAATTCATAAAATAATTGTAAACGTTCTGGAAAGGTCATGGGTACTTTGGCAGGATGGAGTGCAAATAAACTGTGAATGGTATCGCCTTGAATTGTCTGTACAGTAATATAATTTGGTTCTCGCTGCTTTTCACAAAGGGCATTTTCTTTATTTTTTGGATAAAAGGCAGCAAGATGTAGTGAACCTTCTGTCAAATCTACTTTCGCGACAAAAGCAAAAATAATGATAATAGCTGTTAACACTAAAGCACGCAAATAATCCCCTCCTTTTCTAACACTATATTTAGAAGAGAGGGAATTCATGCCTATTATTTTGTAATTGGTTGTTTTGGATATTTTGTGATGGCTATGATTAGTAGAGTCATAGTTAACAGTAAAGAAAAAACAGAAATAATTGTACTGTTTATCGGTAGATAATCTGATAGCATACTTATTAGAATTGCCCAAGTCATGGCAAATGTTGAAGTACGCCAAATGTGTCGGTATTCTCCGCGACGTTTCATGACTTTTAAAATCAGTAGACCTGCTAAGGCATAGAGAGCTATTTGTGCAAAAATAAGCATCGTTGTAAAAACAAAAAGCATAATGAATGTCACGGGATACAATACCCATTTAACGCCTTCTATGTATTCAGTTATACCATTTAAACTATTCATATCAAATGTATCAACCGACATCCCGGCTGTGAAACGACCAAAAGAGAAAACAGTCACAATAGTAATTAGAAGAAAGGTATATTGAATGACTTTTCCGATAGGTAATAAACGATAGGCAGCAAGTTTTTTGGGATGAATTAAGCTATCGATCAATAGTTGTGAGTGTTTCATAAGCATATCTCCTCCAATCGCTATTCTACCATGTTCAACTTTGACAAGATATGAAATAAGTAATAATTGCTGAGAATACGATAATCAAATGTTCACCAAAAGTGGTGGATGACTTTTGTTAAAACATATACTATGTAAATAAGTTGATTGGAGTGGAGACTGGGCGCACCTAGGACATCAACCACACTTTTTGGTGATGATTCAATGAAATGTTAATATTGTGTAAAGAAGTTAAAGGTTTTCTTTACTTTTTCTAAACTATCATTTAAAGATTAGAAGTAGAGATGTAGGAATTGGAGCGAATACAATTGACAATAGATTGGCAAAGCATACTGTTTCAATTTTTAGGCGGTTTAGGAGTCTTTTTATTTTCCATTAAATTTATGGGGGATGGTCTCCAAAAATCAGCAGATGATCGGCTGCGTGAATGGTTGAATCGTTTTACAACAAATCCTTTAATGGGCGTGTTAGTAGGCATAATTGTGACGATTTGTATCCAGTCGAGCTCTGCAACGACGGTAATAACGGTTGGACTAGTGAGCGCAGGTTTTTTAACATTGCGTCAAGCAATCGGTGTCATTATGGGGGCAAATATTGGAACGACAATAACTTCATTTATTATTGGTATTGATATCGGCATCTATTTTTATCCGTTATTGGCGATTGGAGCAGGGTTGTTATTTTTCTTTAAGAAGGCGACGTATCAGTATATCGGGCAAATATTATTTGGCTTCGGCGGACTATTTTTAGGATTAGAGTTAATGAGTGCAAGCATGCAGTCACTTCATCAATTAGCGGACTTTGCAACGTTAACGCTACATCTAAGTAATCTGCCTATTTTAGGGATTTTCCTTGGAACGGTTTTTACATTGCTTGTCCAAAGCTCAACAGCAACTGTTGGTGTGCTGCAAGGCTTATACGCTGAGCATTTGATTGGCTTAGAGAATGCTTTACCTATTTTATTTGGTGAAAATATAGGCACGACCATAACAGCAGTATTAGCTTCACTTGGTGCTTCTATATATGCTAAACGTGCGGCGGCAGCACATGTGCTATTTAATATTATAGGTACAATCATTTTCATGCTGTTTTTTACCCCATTTATGCATTACGTTCAGTGGATTAGCGGGCTATTCCACTTAGAAGCGAAAATGCAAATAGCGTTAGCACATGGCTCATTTAACTTGATTAATATGATGATCCAACTACCATTTATCGGAGGATTGGCTGTACTTGTCACGAAGTTAGTGCCTGGGCATGATGGAAATATTGATGTGACAACAAAGCATTTAGATCCATCATTCATTGATTCCTCTCCAGCGATTGCTTTAGGGCAAGCGAAGGAGGAAGTGTTACGTATGGGGGAACATGCACTTCATGGTTTAGAGGAAACATTTTTATATATGAAAACGGGTGAGGCTGCTCATGTTCCTACTGTTTTACAATTAGAAGTAGCCCTCGATCATTTGGACAAGGAAATTACGAATTATTTAGTGATGGTGTCTAAGCAACCACTTTCTCGAGCAGACTCAGTAAGACACCATACCCTTCTAACAAATGTGCGAGACATCGAACGAATTGGCGATCATTTTGAAAATATTTTAGAGCTTTTACAATATAAAGATCATCATGAGGTAAGTTTAAGTAAGTCAGCTCGACAAGATTTAATAGGGATGTTTAGCTTAGCTATTGAAGCTGTACGAAAGAGTATCGCGGCGCTAGATACTGCCAGTTTGAGTTTGGCACAGGAAGTAACTGAGCTCGAAAGCTTAATAGATGATATGGAAGATAAACTAAGACAAAAGCATATTGCGCGTTTAAATACAAGTGAATGTAATGGAGCGGCAGGAATCGTCTATACAGATATCGTTAGCAATTTAGAGCGTATAGGAGATCATGCTGTAAATATAGCGGACTCCATTTTGGGGATTCGACAATAAATGAACGAAACTTTTAGCTTTGTGGATTCGTATAAAAGGCAATGCTTAATTTTATGCTGGTTAATTAGGAAAGCAAGGGATTCTTGAGCGATGTAAGCGCATTTATAGCAAATTGTAGCGGAAATGATTCAGCTTACGTCAATTTCTTCTCATTAAGTAACCTGATGCACGACAAAAGGAGAGAATTTTTATGGAAGTTGTTGGCTGGATCTTAGTGATTGCCTGCTTTATCATTTCATTTGTTGGATTGGTATACCCGATAATTCCAGGTGTGCTTTTTTTAATCGGCGGTTTTTTAGTCTATGGATTATTTTTTTCATTTGCGGAACTAAGCTGGTGGTTCTGGGCGAGTGAAATAATATTTGTGGTTATATTATTTGTTGCCGATTCTTTAGCCAATGCCTTCGGTATTAAAAAATTTGGTGGTTCAAACGCAGGTATGTGGGGAAGTACCATTGGTTTATTAATTGGCCCGTTCGTCATTCCGGTGGTAGGTATATTAGTAGGGCCATTTTTAGGAGCGGTAATTGCAGAGTTGATCGTAGAGCGTCGTACATTTGGAGAGGCAGTGAAAAGCGGTGTTGGTTCTCTTGTTGGTTTCTTAGCATCCACAATTGCAAAAGCAGTGATTCAAATTGTTATGATCGTTATATTCTTTATAGCGATATAAATTTCTTCTCGATAGTTTAACCATTAAAGATACGGGGTAGGATAGTAAACGTATCGGTTTTTCAGTCAAAAGGCTGAAATCTTCAATTTGAAGTATTTTTCGTTGAATGGTTTGACCAATTTTGATAATCTAAGAATGTACTAATTATTTCTTTACTTTAGGGAGGAACTTAACAATGGCTTATGAATTACCACAATTAACTTACGCTTATGACGCATTAGAACCACATATCGATGCAAAAACAATGGAAATTCACCATTCTAAACACCACAATACTTATGTAACAAACTTAAACGCAGCAGTAGAAGGCACTGAATTTGCTGAAAAAGACATTAACGCTCTAATCGCAAACATTGATGCTCTTCCAGCTGATAAACAAACTGCTGTACGTAACAACGGTGGCGGACATGCTAACCACACATTATTCTGGGAAGTAATCGCTCCAGGCGGTTCTAAAACTCCAGTTGGCGAAGTTGCAAAAGCAATCGATGCTAAATTCGGTTCTTTCGATGCATTCAAAGAAGAATTTGCAAAAGCTGCTACAACTCGCTTCGGTTCAGGTTGGGCTTGGTTAATCGTTGATGGTGACTCAGTTGCTGTTACATCTACTCCAAATCAAGACTCTCCAGTGATGGAAGGTAAAACGCCAGTTCTAGGTTTAGACGTTTGGGAGCATGCTTACTACTTAAACTACCAAAACCGTCGTCCAGATTACATCGGTGCATTCTGGAACGTAGTAAACTGGGATGTAGTGGAAGCTAAATTCCAAGCTGCAAAATAATTTTTGTCTAATAAAGGCTATGTCAAGGTGATGAGTCACCGAGGCATAGCCTTTTTTGCTGTCTTTTTAGAATCTTAGTTGTATTCATTGCAAGTTAAAGTGGTGAAATACACCAGTTCATGTGTCAGTTGAGATGAAAGAGAGGCGTTGCACTGTGCCTCCCCCTTTGTAATTATTTAAAACTATTTTAAAGCAATCGATAAAAAACAGAAACTTTTCCACTTAAAGTGCCGTCAAATAAATGATGTTTTCAAGCATAAATTCATAAGTGCATGCTTTCCTGTCGTACCTTCGAATGGTATACTAGGTATCGTGTATTTAAATTGTAATTAGATGAGGAGGGGAATACATATGCGCAAAGCACCGGGAAAAAATCGCGCTTCGAGTGTTAAAGCAAAACATCACTCTAATTTAACATTTCGTATGAATGTCCTTTTCTTTGCTATATTTCTTGTATTTTCGATGCTAATCTTTAGGCTTGGCTATATGCAAATCGTAAAAGGGGAAGAGTATGTAAGCGAGTTAGAGCGTAAAGAGGAGGTACCTGTTAATACAAGTGTACCAAGGGGACGTATGTATGATCGATACGGGCGTATTTTAGTGGATAACCAACCAGAAAACGCTATTACGTATACGAAAATGCCGTCGACAAAAACAGAGGAAATGATAGAGATAGCTGAAAAGCTGGCACAATTGATTGAGCAGCCAACAAACCGTGTCACTTTACGTGATAAACAGGATTTTTGGATCATAAAAAATCATGACGCTGCTTATGCAAAGGTAACTGATAAAGAAAAAAAGAAAATTAGAGCTCAAGAAAACGTAACGGAAAGTCAAGTCAATGCACAGATAGATAAACTTGTTCGTGAACGAATCACAAATGAAGAATTATTGCAATTGACAGAAAAAGATATGGAAGTATTAGCTATCTTCCGAGAGATGGTAGCAGGCTACAATTTATCACCACAAATTATAAAGAGTGAAAATGTATCTGCCGATGAATTTGCACGTGTCTCTGAGCGTTTAACGCAACTACCAGGTGTTAACACAACAACTGACTGGAAGCGTTTGAAATTATCATCACTTGCTATTTTAGGACGCACAACTGTACCGGCAAAAGGGATTCCGAAAGAAAAGCTGAATTATTATTTAGCTCGTGATTATTCACGAAATGACCGTGTTGGTGAAAGTTATATTGAAGCACAATATGAAGATTTACTACAAGGACAAAAATCAGTTGTTAAAAACATTACGAATAAAAAAGGGCAGGTAGTCGATACCGTTACGACCTTTGAAGGTAAACCTGGCAATGATTTAGTCTTAACACTAGATAGCGAGTTAACAGCTGCAACTGAAAAAATTGTCGAGGAAGAATTACTTCAATTAAAAGCACGAGGCGCTTCGTCTTTACTTGATCGTGCCTTTTTAGTCATGATGGACCCAAATACAGGCGATATTTTATCAATGGTTGGTAAGAAGATTGAGAAAAATCCTGAAACAGGGAAAAATGAAGTCATCGATTATTCGTATGGTACCTTTACAACAGCTTATGAGGCAGGTTCTGCAGTTAAGGCAGCAACATTGCTAACTGGTTACAAGCTAGGAGCTATTACACCAATAACTGTAATAGGAGATGAACCAATCTGGTTAAAGGGTACTGAATCAAAAAAATCAGTTTTTAATCAGAGTGGCTATATCCAAATGAATGGTTTAAGAGCCTTGGAGCAATCTTCAAACGTTTATATGTTTAAAACAGCTCTGCTTATTAATGGAACTCCATATAGCTATAGGATGCCTCTTATTTTAAATGAAAATACATTCCCGAAAATGCGTAATTCTTATGCACAATTTGGGTTAGGTGTAAATACAGGAATTGATTTACCAAATGAAGTTAGCGGTGTACAAGGTCCTACTGGTCCGGAACATGCGGGGAAAATACTCGACTTAGCAATTGGTCAATATGATACGTATACACCATTACAATTAGCACAGTATATTTCGACAGTAGCAAATGGTGGCTATCGTATTCAGCCACATGTTGTCAAAGAAGTGCGTGAACCATCAAGTGATGGGCAATCGTTAGGTCAATTAGTAACAGAAATAGGACCGACAATTTTAAATCATATTGATAATTCATCAGATGAAATTAATTATGTAAAACAAGGGTTACGTCGTGTTTATACTGGTGCAAATGGTACAGCCAAAAGACAATTTGGAAATGCACCTTATACAGCGGCAGGGAAAACAGGAACAGCTGAAGTACTGTATTACGGAGATCTACGACAGCATTGGGGTCAGTATTCACTTACTTATACCCATGTTGGCTTTGCCCCTTATGAAAATCCTGAAATTGCCTATGCCGTAGTTATTCCATGGGCATCAACAAACCCTAGACAACCTTTTTCGGCTAATAGTGAAATTGCAAGAAAAGCTGTTGATAAATATTTTGAGTTAAAAGCAAAATATAACACTGAAAAAGTGACAGATAGTAATGTCAAACAACCCATTTTACCAGCTATTACAAAAGACAAAATTGGTGAAGATGAGGAAGAATAAGAGAAAACCGCTAGTGCATTTTAATGCCTAGCGGTTTTTTTATAGTTTTATAATATAATTGAATACTCACGGAAAAAACACGGTATGAAAGATCATTATTTTCATACCGTGTTTTAATTATTTGTATATAAAAACTTACTATATAGATAATTGCTGAATAGCTATTTCAAATTGTTGTTTTGGTTTTATTCCATAAAGCTCTATATTATTGCAGAAATAAGACTCTACCATAAAATCAACGGCTTCCTGTAGAGTGAATTCTCGATGTTCCATAACAAGTGTTAAATACGTTTTAAAGTAATTGGCATTTTGTACTTTTGCATGTTTAATCACAAAGTCAAACTCCTCATAGATTATTTCCTGACACAATTGCTTATTATAGCATCTTTCTAAAAGGAAGCAAGTATTATCTCATCCACATACAGTGCTTTCTACTAATTGAAAAACAGATTTTCAAAAAGGGGTGTTGTGAAAATTCAGAAAAATTACGCCCAGCTGAAATGATTTGCAATTGTAAATTCATCTTTACAATCATTTACAAAGCATTACATTCCTTTACGTGTCTTTTACGAACTGTTTATACGACTTCAACATTTAGTCATTATAGTAAAGATTGTAAGACAAACAACTATAAAAATGTTAATGACGGAGGCAAATGAGATGAAAAAGTGGAAGTACTTAACGATGACAGCGGTAATGGGTTCAGCATTAATGCTTGGTGCATGTAATAGTGACTCTGCACAAAAGGGTAACAATGGGGAAACAAACGCACCTGCGAGCTCAGGACAAGATGCTGCTGACAAAAAACTGCAAGGAGCTGTTTCTGGAGATGGTTCATCAACTGTTGCACCAATTATTGAAGCAGTTGTTGAAGAGTATGCAGGGACTCAACCAAATGTCAAAGTATCGGTAGGTGTTTCTGGTACTGGTGGTGGCTTTGAAAAATTCATCGCAGGTGAGACAGACTTTTCTAATGCATCTCGTCATATAAAAGATGAAGAAAAAGCGAAACTAGAGAAAGCGGGAATTGCTTTTACAGAACTTCCTTTAGCATATGATGGTATTTCAGTTGTCGTGAATCCTGAAAATGATTGGGCGAAAGATTTAACTGTTGAGCAATTAAAGAAAATCTGGGTGGAAGATGGGAAACCTAAAAAATGGTCTGATATAGATCCATCTTGGCCAGATGAAAAGATCGTGTATTACTCACCGGGTACTGATTCGGGGACATACGATTACTTTGATGAAGTGATTTTAGATGGTGCTGATCTAGCAAAATCAGCAACATTATCAGAGGATGATAACATGCTAGTTCAAGGTGTAGCGGGTGACAAAAACGCAATCGGCTTCTTTGGCTACGCGTACTACTTAGAAAATAAAGATAAGTTAAGTATTGTGAAAGTAAACGGCATTGAGCCAACAAATAAATCAATTGAATCTGGTGAATATGCACCGCTTTCACGACCACTATTCGTATACGTGAAAAATAGTGCTATGAAAGAAAGTGAAGCAGCATATGACTTTATCAAATATACACTTGAGCACGCAGGAGATATGGCAGAAGCAGTAGGTTATGTCAGTCTACCAGAAGATAAATATAGTGAAGCTTTAAAAACTTTAGAAGGCTTAAAATAAGCAGACATGCATAGAGGGAAAGAGATGTATGCTCTTTCCCTCTGTTATTTGAAAGGAGCACCCAATGGTTTCTCAAAAAGAAAACAAGACATCATCTGTGCAGCAATTAATTGCAAATTCGCGCAATAAAAAAATAAAGAAAATAGTGGAAAAAGCAATGCCAACTCTATTATTTTCAGCGGCACTTATCTCAATATTGACGACATTTGGCATTGTTTTCACCCTTATTTTTGAAACGTTTGAATTCTTTAAACGTGTTTCGATTACGGATTTCCTATTTGGTACACAGTGGCTACCGTTTTCAGGAAAGGAACCGTTATTTGGGATATTACCTTTAATTGCTGGAACATTGAAAGTCACACTTATTGCAGTTGTTGTAGCAGTACCATTTGGCATCGCTTCTGCAATCTATTTAAGTGAATATGCAAGCGAAAAAATAAGACGTACGGTTAAGCCTATTTTAGAGGTGTTAGCAGGTGTACCAACAATCGTTTATGGCTTCTTTGCCTTAACATTTGTAACGCCGATGCTACAGCAAATTATTCCAGGGTTAAAACTTTTTAATGCACTTAGTCCGGGTATTGTTGTAGGTATTATGATTCTACCCATGATTACGTCACTTTCTGAGGATGCGATGTCATCTGTCCCGAATAGTATGCGAGAAGGAGCCCTAGCTCTTGGAGCAACAAAGTTTGAAGTAGCGATAAAAGTAGTATTACCAGCTGCATTATCAGGCATTATTTCTTCAGTTGTTCTCGCCATTTCCCGGGCAATTGGTGAAACGATGATTGTATCACTTGCAGGCGGATCTACACCTAAATTCAATTTAGATGTGACAGACTCGATACAAACGATGACTGCGTATATTGTACAAGTTGCAACAGGTGATGCTGGCTATGGTACGACAATTTACTATTCGATTTATTCAGTCGGATTCACATTATTTATCTTTACTTTAGTGATGAATTTACTTGCTCAATATATTTCTAAACGCTTCAGGGAGGTTTACTAGCATGCGCTATATGGATGACACGGTCGTCATGAAACGAATGACAAAACGTATTACATTCAATAAAGTTTGGAAGTCATTATTCTTCTTAGCTACGACCTTTGCATTAGTGACACTAGCTATTTTGCTTTATCGTATAGTAACACAAGGTGTCGACTATTTAAATATCGACTTTTTAACAAATTTTGCTTCACGTTTTGCCGATAAAGCGGGTATAAAGGCAGCTTTAATAGGTTCACTTTGGCTGATGGCAGTTGTTGCGCCAGTGTCGATTATTATAGGTGTAGGGACTGCGATCTATTTAGAGGAATATGCAAAGAAAAATAGACTAAATGACTTTATTCGTATGAATATTTCTAACTTAGCAGGTGTACCTTCCATTGTTTTTGGTTTACTTGGGTTAACTATTTTTGTTCGAATGTTAGGACTAGGGAAAAGTGTTTTAGCAGCCGGTTTAACAATGAGTTTATTAATTTTGCCAGTGATCATTGTTGCGGCGCAGGAGGCTATTCGTGCTGTACCGAATGAACAACGTGAAGCTTCTTATGGTATGGGTGCGACAAAATGGCAAACGATACTGCATGTTGTGCTACCGGCAGCCATACCTGGCATTTTAACAGGAAGTATATTAGCGATGTCTCGTGCGATTGGTGAAACGGCACCACTTGTTGTTATTGGAATTCCTGTTATTTTACAGTTTTTACCTAATGGTTTATTAAGCCAATTCACAGCTTTACCAATGCAAATTTACGATTGGGCAAAACGTCCGCAAGAGGCATTTCAATATGTAGCGGCAGCCGGTATTTTAGTTCTTATGACAGTGCTTTTATTAATGAACTCTATTGCTATCTTTATTCGAAATAAATTCCAAAAACGTTATTAATGAGGTGACCTTATGGTACTGGGTATAAAAGAGGAAAATTCAATTGTCAAATCGATTCATATGGCTACAAAGCCATCGACTGATGTTGCTAAAAAAGTAGTATACGATACACGTAATTTAAATTTATGGTACGGGGATCATCATGGTTTAAAAGACATCAATTTAAGCATCTATGAAAATGAAGTAACAGCTATAATTGGCCCTTCAGGCTGTGGGAAATCTACTTATTTAAAAACGCTAAATAGAATGGTAGAGCTTGTACCGAGTGTTCGAACATCAGGTGAAATAGTATATCGTGAGCGTAATATTTTAGATAAAAGCTATACTGTTGAGGAATTACGCACTCGTGTAGGTATGGTATTCCAGAAGCCAAACCCATTCCCAAAGTCAATTTACGATAATATAGCCTATGGCCCACGTATCCATGGCATAAAAAATAAAAAAATTCTTGATGAAATTGTTGAAAAATCATTACGCGGTGCAGCAATCTGGGATGAAGTAAAAGATCGCTTAAATCAAAATGCATATGGTTTATCAGGTGGACAGCAACAACGGATCTGTATTGCTCGTTGTTTAGCGATTGAACCAGATGTTATTTTAATGGATGAGCCAACATCCGCACTTGATCCGATTTCTACATTAAAAGTTGAGGAACTTGTACAAGAGTTGAAAAAAGATTATTCCATTATTATCGTGACACATAATATGCAACAGGCGGCACGAATTTCTGATCGTACAGCATTTTTCCTAAGCGGAGAGGTCGTTGAGTACGATAAAACAGACGTTATCTTCCAAACACCAGCAGATCAACGTACTGAAGATTATATTTCAGGTCGTTTTGGCTAAGGAGGAGATAAGATGGTAGTGCGTGAACGTTTTGAACAGGAATTAAATGAAGTCCAAGAACAATTTATTGAGATAGCTAATAGTAGTATCAATGCTCTTAAAATAGCATTTGAAGCATTATTAAATCAGGATTTAGAGACATCCCTAAAAATTCTTGAGGACGATTTAATCATCAATCGTCTTGAAGAAGAAATCAATGACCGTGTTATATTAATGATTGCTAAGCAGCAGCCCGTAGCTACTGATTTGCGTCGCCTCATGGTACTTGTTAAAGCATCAGCTGATATGGAAAGAGTAGGGGACTATGCGGTGAATATTGCAAAAGAAACGATCCGTATTGGAAAAGATCCGCTTGTTTTCCCTACAACAAATTTGCAAACGATGTGTACCAAGACTGTAGAAATGCTAGAGAGTATAATCAAAGCCTTTACAGATGAAGATACTGTTAGTGCCAAGGAAATTGCGGAACTAGATGATTACGTTGACGATTTATATGGAGCGACAATAACGCTATTGTTACGTGCAGGAGCTGAAAATCCATCACATATATCTCAAATCACACACTTAACATTTGTTTGCCGATACTTAGAGCGCTCAGCTGACCATGCAACAAATATTGCTGAACACTTATTTTACTTAGTTAAAGGTAAACATTATGAATTAAATAATTAGTTAGAGAAGAGCCGATGATAGGCTCTTTTTTTCATATTGTTAAAAACAAATTTATCCTATTAAATAAAATATGGCACTTAAATAAAATGAGTGTTTAATTTCCGTTCCGACTGGGCGCTTTCCTAGGGGCGTCCGATGAGCCGCTTCACTCGCGTTGCTCGCTCCAGGGTCTCATCTGTACGCTGATCCCTAAGGAGTCGCCCAGCCTCCACTCCAATTAAACACTCTTCATAGTAAGTATCTTCTGTCATATCAGTCATTCTATTTATAGTGATACAAAGGAAGGATTATAAGAGAAGTGCGAACATTTAATTCGAGAAAACCTTGCTCAAGATATGATTAAGTAATAGCAACATTTTTAATAAAAATAGCGTCAAAATACTGTAAGCGTTAATGTATTGTCAAAAAATTATTTTGGTTATACTATAGACATTATCCGAAAAATTGCGCTGAGGAGGTGCTGCTTCGTGAAAGACGCTGTAGAATCACTCTTAGAAAAATTTGATCTGGAATTCACGTCAGAACAACGTGATTTTTTATGTTTTCTATATGAAAACTTACATCTTGAGGAATTAAGTGATAAGGAACAACATTTTTTTATTGACTATTTTTACAAGAGTGAAACCTTACGAAAGATGGCAGCATTTGCACTTGAATTGGCAGATATCATGCATGAAATTTATGAAAATATACCAGCTGTTGAGCAAGCCGAACGATTGGCCAATGGAAAAGAGCAGCGCTTGTATTATGAGCGAAAGTGGCAGATAGCTAGGCGACGAAAGCTTAATCGTCAAACAATAAAAAAAGGAAATATCCTATATGTTCCCTTTAATGAATATAAAAAAGAAACAGGACCAATTATTATCTGTCTTGAGCAAACAACTGGTATGGCGGCATATTCTGCGCTTTGTAAAAGCATAATTTTACCGTTATTTATGAGCGCGCATCGTGAACGTCGAGATTTATATATTGTTCCATATGACTGTCAAGTTCATGTACATTTTCGATTTGAAGACGGGCATTTAAATTTATCCGATTTTAAGGATTTTATTGAATATAAGGCAAAGGGAGAAGCTGCGGTTCTGCCAGTGCTTCAATTTGTAAAAGGCTTACTCCAAGAAAATCAACATTGTACAGAAGCGGATATTATTATTTTTACAGAAGGTACTCCAATCGATGGGCAACACCTCGTTGGAAAACAAGCGAAGGCTGTACTGGAGGAAATGAAACGTACGTATCATGCTGAATTTTCCGTCATCGCAATGCATGAGCATAATTTTAATGAGCAGCAATTTTGGTTTGCTAATAAGGCTTTTTTTGCGGATGATGCAATTCAATAAAAACGGAGCTGATCGTCATTGTTGGTCGGCTCCTTTTCTGTGCATATACATAGTAGTTAGAGGAGAATAAAATTTGAATTCATTGAAATGGTTATTACCCGATATTTCAACCCCAACGTGGATGGAAATTATTATTGCCGTTGCACTTTGTGTAATTGGTTGGCTTTTTCAGCAGTTTGTTATAAAGAAAATGATTAATCGTACTGTTACATTTCTGAGAAATCGTCAGCGTAACTTTCAGGCAACAGTGCTCGCACAATTTAATAAAGCGATTCGCTATGCATTTATGTCTGCAGTTTTTGTACTTAGCTTATCAATATTATTAGAAATCTTTTTATTTACACATGTAGCAACTAAGAATTTTGTATTGTCGATTATGGTCTTTTTTGCTTTCAAAGGCGTATACGATGTTTTAAATTATTATACAAAGCGGCCACTACCATTGAATAACGATGAGGAACCAAATGTCCTGTTACCTTTCTTTCTTCGTATAGGGAAAGTGCTCATTATGATATTGGCGATGTTTACGATTGCTTCTTTCTGGGATTTTAATTTGAATGGCTTTCTAACCGGGATTGGCTTAACTGGTGTCGCGATTGCATTTGGTATTCGAGATACACTCGCACATGTTTTTGGTGGGATGTCAGTCGCATTAGATAACCCATTTCAAATTGGCGATTGGATAGCAACGGAGGACCAAAAAATTGAAGGAACCATCGAAGATATTAACCTTCGAAGTACTTTAATTCAAACCGGTGATAAAGGGCTTGTCTATGTCCCTAACTCCTATTTGGTAAATCGACCAATCTATAATTTATCGAAACGAGAAAAACGAAAATGTGAGCAATTTTTATTTGTAGCTGCTGAAAATGAAGAGGAAAAACTACGAAGTGCTTTAAGTACCATTCAAAAGGAAATTTATTTGCATGCTCAAACAGAAAAAGACATGATTCATGTATTTATAGATGAGTTTTATCCAACCTCTTATCGCGTCCTTGTGCGTTTCTTTGTGACAACAAATGATACGGCGGAGATGCTAAATGTGCGACAAGATATTTTATTTGCTATACGCCAAATCTTTCAAGAACTAAATATTATACTAGCAAATCCAGCTGAAGATGAATGGCTTCGTAACAAAAAATAAATTGAATTGTTAGTTTTTTTATTTTACAATGAATACATGATATCAGCTTTGATGAAGAGTAGTAGCTATTATTATTTGTTAATAGAGAACTAGTGGTTGGTGGAAACTAGTACAAATAAATAGTGAATGGACTTCGGAGCTCTAATCCTGAATAAAGTATGGATTAGCGTCTGCCTACGTTACAGGGTATAGAGTGGGTCTTTTAACTCTTTCAGCGGATATCCAAACTTGGCTGAATGTAATTATGCTTGGGCATAATTGATGAAGACCAATGAAGGTGGCACCACGGCTTTTCCGTCCTTTTGTGATGGAAAGGCCTTTTTTATATGTTTTGGCGGGAATGAATAATCCGGACCAATGAAGTTTTGTAGCGTCAAATCCGCCAAGCATAATGGATAGATTTTGGTGTGGAAGAGCAGAGCATAGAAAAGGAGAGAAAGAGTATGACAGTTGAGCTTAGAAAGTTTGCCATGAAGACATTACAGGGTGATATGATGACGCCAATTTCCGTTTATCAATCACTTGTAGGGGAGCATAAAATGCTTTTTGAGTCGTCTGCCAAGCATGAAGAAAGTGGACGTTACTCGTTTATAGCGATCAACCCAATCGCAGAACTGACAGGAGATAGGAATGGTTATTCTTTTACAAAAGGCGGAGAAACAGAAAAATCCAACGACAATGTGTTAGTAAAATTACAGCAAGTTATGCCATTGCATAAGGAACAGTATCCTTTCGCCTTTTTTGGAGGAGCAATTGGGTTCTTTGGTTATGAAACAGCATTTTATACAGAAAAAATAGGTGAATACTTGCCAGACGATTTAGAAATGCCGGATGTCCATATCTATTTCTATGATACATTTATCGTTTTCGATCATTTAAAGCAAGAGATCACATTAGCAGCGATCGATTTATTTGATGAAGGGCGTTCTCTTGAAGCAATGGAAATGGCTATTTGTAAGATGAAGGAGCAGCTATATGCTGGAGCAACATTTGACGACACGACATTTGGTCAACTAGATTTCAAGCCGATGATTGCCAAAGAAAATTTTGTAGCACTGGTTGAACGTGCAAAACAGCATATTCGTAAAGGTGACATTTTCCAAATAGTTTTATCGCAACGCTTCACTTCACCATATACAGGTAATCCTTTCGCTTTATATCGTCAATTACGTACTTCTAATCCATCACCATATATGTTCTATATGGAATTTGGAACGTATACCATTTTAGGAACATCTCCAGAAAGTCTCGTCAAAGTGAAGGATCGAAAAGTAACGACAAATCCAATCGCTGGAACGAAGCCTAGAGGAAAAAACGAGGAGCAGGATAACATAATTTCGGAAGCACTATTAAATGATGAAAAAGAAATCGCTGAACATCGAATGCTGGTGGATTTAGGTCGAAATGATCTGGGGCGTATTGCCAAAGTGGGTTCAGTGAAGCTTATAAAATATATGAATATTGAGCGCTATAAACATGTGATGCATATCGTATCTGAGGTTATCGGTGAATTACGTGATGATGTACATGTTATGGATGTTCTTAGAGCTTGCCTTCCTGCAGGTACAGTATCAGGTGCACCGAAAATTCGCGCGATGCAACTAATCAATGAGCTCGAGCCAGTGAAGCGTGGTGTCTATGCGGGCGCAGTAGGCTATATTTCTGCAACAGGCGATATGGACTTGGCTCTAGCTATTCGGACGATGATCATTAAGGGGCATCGTGCTCATGTGCAAGCAGGAGCCGGTATTGTTTATGACTCTGTGCCCTTGTCTGAATACGAGGAAACGCTAAATAAAGCTCGCGCGCTATTGGAGGTGAAAAAATGATTTTACTGATCGATAACTATGATTCATTCACATATAATTTATTCCAGCAAATACGAATACTTGGGAAAGATGTAAAAGTAGTTCGTAATGATGAAATGACAATTGAAGACATTCAAAACATGCAACCTGAAGCCATTATTTTATCGCCGGGCCCAGGTACGCCAATGGATGCAGGGATAACAGTGGATGTAGTCAAAGAACTTTATACGAAATTTCCGATTTTGGGCATTTGTCTTGGACATCAATCGATAGGGCAAGCATTTGGAGGAAACATTGTTCAAGCTAAAAATATAATGCATGGAAAATTATCGACGATTCAATATGAAAAAACAGGCTTTTTTGCTCAGTTAGACGGTAAAATCGAAGTAATGCGTTATCATTCTCTCGTCATTGAGCAAAACACGTTACATGAGGATTTTAATATTTTGGCAAAATCCAGTGATGATGGTGAAATTATGGCCATTCAACATAAGGAGTACCCACTCTTTGGGCTACAATTCCATCCGGAATCCATTGGGACAAAAGAAGGCAGTATAATGATGCGGGCTTTCATCGAACAAATATCATAAACGAAACTAAAGAGGCTGTCATCGAAAATCAGTAGTTGTGATTTTTGGTGACAGCCATCTTTAATCGTAATATTATTGTTTTTTTCCTGTAATCAATTTGGCAATCTCCTCTAAAGACATCGAAGAATTGACTTCATAGGAGCCGATTTGTAAGCTTCGCGCGTATTTAGGGTTAGCTAGTAAAAGTTCCATTTCAACACTATTTTCGATAATGCCACCATCTTCAAGCTTTTGTGCCACGATATAGGGGGTAATACCGCTGTAAATTTGGAGTGACATAGTTGTATCTTTTGCCGGTGCATCTGCCGATTTATGATTGTCTTTAGTCGTTGTTTTCGGTGTATCTGTCTTCGGAGTATTTTCCTTTGGAGCTTGCTTTGCTTGTTCTTTTAATAATGCAATTTCTTTATTTGCCTGTTCAAGCTTTTTTTGCAGCTCCTCTACATGTTCTGTATTTGTGGAAGCTTTAGTTGGAAGACCGATATTGAGATCAAAACGAGCAGCTAAAGCTAACAATGCTCCGACAAGAAGAAGTGCAATGCCAAATGCACGGATAGCGGACTTATTCATGAATTACCGACCTCCGTTTGCAATCACTTGGCGGACTTGCTCTTCAGTTAAATTTGAACGAATACTAATATCAGCTACAGAAAGACCCTGCTTATTTAGTTCAAGCACCTGACTTACAATAATTTGATGGATAGGTTTCGTTTTGGGAGTAGCTTGTCCTGTTTTCGATGCCTGAGCAGCCTGTTGAACAGCTTGCATGACCTGCTGAACTTTCGGATTTGCTACCGTGTTATTTTGCGCTGACGGTGATTTAACCTGAAACTCTGGCTCTAATAACAGCTCTTCCTCAACAATTTTTAAACGACGTTTTAAATTATTAGTTTCTTGAAAAATAGAGATGGATAGCTCCTCAACATCTTGTTCGACTTTTTTCGCGCTATTTTTGAAAAAGAACGAAACAATTATTAGGAGTATTCCTACAATCATAAGTATGATGGATAAATCCAATAGTTTCACCTCATTAAGTATGTAATTATAAGATATTTTACCATATGCAAACTTAATATGAAATGAAGGTAGATTTTTTTTCAGTTTGTGTTATAATGGGTTAGTCGTATAAATCATGCTCAAAAATTTTAATTCTTGATATAGAGTGGGAGGGTTAATAATGCGCGTAAACATTACTTTAGCTTGCACAGATTGCGGCGAACGTAACTACATTTCTAAAAAGAACAAGCGTAACAATCCAGAGCGTCTTGAACTTAAAAAATATTGCTCTCGCGAGAAGAAATACACTCTTCACCGTGAAACTAAGTAATCGCTCATTAAGCCAAAACCACTTGTGGTTTTGGCTTTCTACATTTTAATAGGAGGTAGCTTAGCATGGATAAAGTAACTTTACGGAATGAGGTAAAGGAAGCACTTGCAAAAATAAGCGAAGTAGCTTACCGCGATCTATCAACTACTGTAGTTAAAAAAGTGCTACAGGAATCATATATAATAGAAGCAAGTACAATTGGCATTACCATTTCCAATAAGCCAGAAATCGACACTATTCAATTAATAGAAGAACTATGGAAACTTGATAAAAAAGTTGCTGTACCTAAATGTAATCCAAAAACAAGAGAGATGTCATTTTATGCCATTGAATCATTTGCCCAGCTTGAAACTGTTTATATGCATTTGCGTGAGCCAATTCCAGAGAAGTGTGAGTTTGTTGACGCAAATGAAATGGATGTCATACTTGTTCCGGGAGTTGTTTTTGATAAGTTCGGCTATCGAATAGGCTATGGCGGTGGTTATTACGATCGCTATATATTAAACTATAAGAAGGGTATGCTCATTTCTCTGTTATTTGAAGAGCAGCTATATGAACACATACCTACAGAAGCGCACGATTGCCCTGTAGATATCATTGTGACACCGACAAAGCGTATTGATTGTGTAACACAACGAGGAGCGAATTAAAATGGACAAAATGTTAGATATTTATGAATTATTAAAAACATACGGCACTTTTATTTACACACGTGATCCTATTGGTGATTTGATGTTAATGGAGGATGAAATTCGTGAGTTGTATAAAGCGAATGTACTAGATATTAAAGATTACCAAATGGCATTATTACTAATTCGTCAAGAAACAACAAAACTTCGTATGAAAGAAAATCATCAGTAATGTTTTAAATATAATTCATTTGGGGTATTGTAAAAATAATGTAACAAGTATGTAATATTCATAAAACAGTGGTTTTCCACTGTTTTTATAATTTACGAAACTTTTTACAAAGAAAAACGTATATATTATTGTCCAGCGCATAAACGAACAAGGAGAACGGTTTTTCAAAAATATATCTATTGATTATCTGTTAAAAAAAGATTAAGATATATTTTGTTTCAGTAACAAATGTTAAAAATTATTATTTTTTTGTAAGAAAGTAGGGAGGATGTTAGGAATGAAATCAATAAAGTGGCCTAAACATTCATTTATGATACTAGCAATTGTAGCAACTTGGATTAAAACGGTCATTGTTTATCACACAAGCTTTGAAATGAAACTTGAAAATGCGATGCAACAATTTATTTTGTTTATTAATCCATTAAGCTTCTTGCTATTTGCTTATGGTATATCGTTATTCTTTAAATCGCCAAAAGTTAAAAGTCGTTATATAATTACGATTAGTGTTATTTTATCTATAGTCTTATATGGGAATGTGGCGTTCTATCGTTTCTACAACGACTTTATTACGATACCAGTATTATTCCAAACAAGTAACTTTGGTGATTTAGGAACATCAGTAGCAGCGATTGTAAGCCCTTGGGATTTATTATATTTCGTCGATGTACTTATTCTAATATTAGCTAATAAATATTTACCTAAAATCAAAGAAACTGTAAAAATCAACGTAGAATTCCGTCGCGCATACTTCGTATTGGCGATTGCTGTGTCGTTCTTAAACTTAGGATTATCAGAAACAGAGCGTCCTCAATTGTTAACACGTAGCTTTGACCGTGAATTACTTGTGAAAAACATTGGTACTTATAACTACCATTTGTATGATATTTATATTCAATCTAAATCTTCTGCTCAACGTGCATTAGCGGATGGCAGTGAATTAGTAGAAGTGAACAACTATATTCGTTCAAATCAAGCAGCAGTTAACCCACAAATGTTTGGTAAATACAAGGGTCGTAATTTGATTGTTGTTTCGATGGAGTCTTTACAAAACTTTGTTATTAATAATCAAATGGATGGTCATGAAGTTACACCATTCTTAAACTCTTTAACAAAAGATAAAGATACGTTTTATTTCAGTAACTTCTATCACCAAACTGGATTAGGGAAAACTTCAGACTCAGAGTTTATTTTAGAAAACTCATTGTTCGGCTTAGGTCGTGGAGCGGTATTCTTCACACACGGTGGAAATACGTATAACTCTATGGCTGAGCGCCTTGGAGATAATGGCTACTTTACGAATGTCATGCACCCAAATAATAAATCATTCTGGAATCGTGACATGATGTATCAATCATTACACATTAATAAATTCTATGACATAGACTCATATAAAATTGGCGAAGGGCAAGCTGTTAACTGGGGTATGAAAGATATCCCATTCGTAGAGCAATCTGCAGCATTAATGAAAGATATGCCTCAGCCGTTCTATTCTCGATTAATTACTTTAACGAACCACTATCCATTCACATTGGATCCAGAAGATGTAATGATTCCTGAATATACTTCAAATTCAGGGACATTAAATCGATATTTCCAAACAGTTCGTTATATGGATGAAGCACTTAAAGACTTCTTCCAAAGCTTAAAAGATCAGGGTGTATATGATAACTCTATTATTGTAATGTATGGTGACCATTACGGTATTTCAGAAAACCACAACAAAGCGATGGCTCAATATTTAGAAAAAGAAAAAATTACACCATTTGATAATGCATTGCTACAAGAAGTACCTTTATTCATCCATATCCCTGGAGCAGGTGATGGTAAAGAAATGACAGAGGTTGCTGGACAAATGGATTTACGTCCAACAATTTTACACCTTCTTGGCGTTGAAACTTCAAAAGATATGCAACTTGGTGCAGACCTATTTTCACCAGAGCATGAAGATTTCGTTGTTTTCCGTGACGGTCGTTTTGTAACAGATAAATATGTCTATGCTGGTGAAGCTTGTTATGACAAAGCCACTGGGGAAGAAATTGAAGGTGAGCCATGTCAGCCATACGCTGATCGAGCTACGAAAGAACTAGAAAGTTCTGATGCCATTATTAATGGCGATTTACTCCGCTTCTATGACCAAAAGACAGGTAACTTGAAGCATGGGGCAGTCAAGTAACAAAAAAGAGATCTCACGATAGCAGGGCACTGAAAAAGTCTCTATATCTTCTCATTTCGCGAGGTATTCAACGATTAAATCGTTGAATACCTCGCTTTTTTCATTTGGCACTGTACTCTACTGTTGTTTTCCGAAGCATTGCGCTCGCTTTCCGCGGGCGAGTGCCGCGCCTCCTCCTTACGCTTCGCTTCGTGTGGGGACTCGTCTGTCTCGCTTTCTCGCAGGAGTCGAGCGATGCTTCTCCAAACAACGCAATGTATTCGTTTTCCTTTAAATAAAAGAATCAATGTGCAGGTGGCGTCCCCGATGATTTCAAATCAAAAAACTTTTAATTTAAGTCCATGCATGGCGTCTACGTTACATCAAAAATCACCGAAATAATTTTTACAAGAGAAATCAAAAAACGTACGAAAAGCTGTCTATAAAATAGACGAATCAATGAGAGAAACTTCCTGCAATAAAAAAACATAGAAAAAGAGCAGCCTCAATGGAGGCTGCTCTTTTTTCTGTCTAAATTTTAGTGTAATTTTGTTGGGTATCCGCTATTAATAACAGTCATAATAACAAACCAACCGAATACTGCAGCACTTAATACGTTGAAAACAACACTTAAAAGGTTCTTTTCCTTAATTGCTTGGAATGTACCAACTACAGCTAAAATCGCAACTAGACCAAAAATAACCATTAATAAGTTCATTAAAAATAGACACTCCTTTCGACATCAGAAAATGAATGTCGTAAACAATATTCCTCCTTAATTGTAAACGTTCTACCTGTTTTTGTCGAGAACTAAAATAGTTTAAACTATGAACATTTATCGTCAAATTGTGGCAAAGGTTGTATAATTGAAATTGAGGTGATAACAATGATGAACGTACGAAGTTATTCACTTGGACCTGTCCAAACGAATTGTTATATCGTATCGAATAAAAATAAGGAATGCTTAATATTTGATCCAGGAGAAGAAGCAGATCGCATCATCAAGACTATCCGCAGTAACAATCTAAAACCACTAGCCATCTTTTTAACACATGCACATTTCGACCATATCGGTGCCGTGGATGCTGTCCGTGAGGCTTTTGATGTTCCGGTATGGATTCATGAAAAAGAAGTAAGCTGGTTAGGAGATCCAACAAAAAATGGCTCTAGTAAATACGCAGCATTACCAGATTATATTGTCGGTGCCCCAGCTGAAGAAAATATTATTAAAAAAGAACAGCTATTAGAAATAAGCGATTTTAATTTTAAAGCGATTTTTACGCCAGGACATTCACCAGGTAGTATTTCATATATATTTGCAAATGATGGCTTCGCTATTGTTGGAGATACACTATTTGAACAAAGTGTAGGTCGTACAGATTTACTTGGAGGCTCGACAAAAGTATTACTTACATCCATTCACGATAAGTTATTGACACTACCTGAGGATACTATTATCTACCCCGGTCATGGGAACTATACAACGGTCGGTGCAGAAATGGAAACAAATCCTTTTTTAAATGGTTTTTAAATTAGCTGATAAAGGTAATAGTTAAATATCATTCATTGGAAATATTACATTCTTTTATGATAAAATAAGATAATCATGGAAGGTAGTGGATGGTATCTGTTAAAACGTATATCATTTATATAAGTTGATTGGAGTGGAGACTGGACGCCACCAGGAAGCTTTCCTCTGCGTCAGCGGCAAATGTTTTATTTGTGTGAAAGCGAAGCGGCAGCAACAACAACAACAACAAAGTGCACAGTCGGAACGGAATCAACCTCACGTGATGGTGATCAACCAAATAATAATAGGTGTGATGTAAATGGAATTATTATTGCTATTATCGCTTATTACTGATTTTAGTTATTTAGTACAACATAGTCCATTTATTAAAGTATACATTTATACTATTTTCGATAAAATTGCTGTCATTGATACGAATCTTGACGTATCTATTGACTTAACTGTCAATGTCAATTTCGAAAGTAAAATTTATCCTTCTCATATGTTTCTTAATAAATGGTTGAGAAAAGTAATTTACAGTAAATCAGATAATGACGAAGAATTAAAGTCCCTTTTATAAGAAAAATACTTATAAAAGGGGAGAAATTAATTAATGTTTGAATTTATAACACAACCACTGACAAATTTGCTAGATATTTTCTTTAATTTTACGGGGAGCTATGTAGTGGCCTTAGTGATTTTAACAGTGCTAATACGCTTAATTTTAATGTATCCAAATTATAAATCCTTTAAATCCCAACAAACAATTACACAAACGTCGTTAGGTAATAAGGAAAAATTAATAGAGCTACAATCAAATTTAAGCAAGGCTAAAACAGAAGAAGAGCGTAAAGAATATCAGTTGCAAATCTCTCAAATAATGATGGAAAACTTTTCGGGTATGAAAACAGGTTGTTTAACAGCGCTTATACAATTTCCGATTTTAAGCGGACTGTATTATACCATTACAAAAAACAATGCCATCAAGCATGAGAATTTCTTTTGGTTTAATCTAGGGTCTGCCGATATTTTTATGACAATTATCGCAGGTTTAGCGATGATGATTCAAATTTATATGTCAGTTAAGCTATCTGATAATCGCAATCCACAAATGAAAATAATGATAGTTATGATGCCTATGATGATTGTTATTTCTTCAATTTTCATGCCATCAGCCATCCCATTTTATTGGACAATTTCATCTTTGTGGGTGATATTACAGAGCTTCGTGTTTAATAAATTAAAGCCTGAATTAACTTCATAAAATACAAAATCCCCCTTGCGATTCGTTGGATAGATTAAATAACCAAAATCTAACCATGTAATTGCAAAGGGGATTTTACTATGTCTTGATAGATGATCATGAATCTGGTGAATAAATTTACATAAAAAAAGCATGTCTCACTTTCGATGAGACACGCGTTTTACGTTGTATTAATGACCAGCACCAGGTACGTGAATGAATGTTGTATAGTACGTGAAGCCAGCAAAGAACACAGTTAAATATGCTCCGAAAATGTACATGTACATACGTTCTGAAAGGTTTAAGAAGCCTAATAATAAGAATAAACCTGTATTACCTACGAATAATAGCGATACTTCGTTCATACCACCAAGGTAGAACATAACTGCAAAAATACCTGTCCAGAATGCCATAACTTTATACATATTATCCATGAAGATTTCCCCTCCTTTTGCCCACGACACAATAATCTCTTACTCATTATAAATGATATGAAAGGTATCTGTAAACTGGAACTTCTTCTTCTTTGTGACAAACAATTGGATTTTTAAAAATTAGTTATCGTTTTCTGTCACGTTTATTTCATATTTACATAAATCGCAATTATGTATCATGCTATCAATTTGTACAAAGTCATTGCTTGAATATAACGCATCTACTTGTCCCTTTAAATAGGATTCATGTAAAGAACAAACAATTTCGGAATGAGAAGTAAGCTGCTCCTGGAATGGACAATTAAAAATGGAGAAAGTCACTTTTTTACCATCTTCTGTTTCTTGAACTTGCGGAATATAGCCGATTAATGCTGCATTGTCAGTTAATAGCTGGAGCTTTTGTTCGAAAGAAAGGGTATTATTTAATTGTAACTCAGCATTTACATAATTCTTCATTTGCTGGTAGCCGTCTTGGTAGCTAATGTCCTGGCATTTTTCTAATGCAGATGGTCCAAATTCTTCAATTAATTGGATTGTCCATTTTAATAGTCGATCTTCTTCACGTCTCGGGAACGTTAATGATACACCTTTATCTGCTGCCTTATAAACACGACCAGGTCTACCACCTTTCCCAGTTTTTGCGAAATCAGCGGTAATAATATTGATTTCTGAGAGTTTTGTTAAGTGTAGACGTGCAACATTTGGATGAATACCAAATTTATCAGCGATATTTTGGACCGTTACAGTTTTCTTCTCTTGCAGGATATACTCGTAAATGGAGTATCTAGTTTCATCGGCCAATGTACTAGTAATTTTTAATGGATGGATCATTTACTTCACCTCTATGTATTTTTTTGAATCTTATCTATTCTACCAAGTGTAGGAAAAAAATCATGTTAATTCTATTATATTGCATTATTGAAAAAGATACAGTTCCTTTAGACATAAATATTTACTTTTTCATAGGATTATGTTCGTTTCTAGTGAGAATCTGCATGTTATCCACATTTTTATAGCAAAAAACATGTTTGACAGGAAATTTTATAGCAAATTTTTATTTTAAGAAAAGGGCTTTTCTAGTGACAAATTCGTATCTATACTAGGGATAACGAATAGAGCGGTCATATTCGAATAAACCAGAAGAGGGGTGCGAATATGCAGGACTTAGAAACAATTGTTGAACAAAAATGTGAGCAACTTTTACTAAAGGCCTATCATTTTGGTGCATCAGATTTATTATTAGTTCCAGAAAATGTGGGGTATCGTATTTATTTTCGAAAATATGATAAGTTACTCCAAGCAGGGAAATTACCAAATGATCTTGCGGAACGAATGATTTCTTTTTATAAATTTTTAGCGGCATTAGATATTAGCGAGCGGCGCAAACCCCAAAGCGGCTCCTTTCAGAAAGCTATGGAACAAGATCGATATGCCTTTCGTGTCTCTACACTTCCCTCAGTATTTTTTAAAGAAAGTCTAATTATCCGACTGCTTCTACAAAATCATGCATTCCCACTTACTTCCTTATCCTATTCCAAATATGCAGCAGACATGTTAATGGAATTAGTTAAACATCAACAAGGACTTTTATGTTTTACAGGTGCAACAGGCTCTGGTAAGTCAACATCCTTATATTCCCTTATCGATTACTGTTCGAGAGAGCTGAATCGACATGTCATTTCATTGGAGGACCCTGTAGAAAATAACCAGGCTAATCTTTTGCAGATTCAAGTAAATGAACGAGCTGGCGTTACATATGCTACAGGCTTAAAAGCTATTTTACGCCATTCACCTGACGTTATTATGATTGGGGAGATACGTGATAAAGAGACTGCAAAAATTGCAATCGAAGCTTCATTAACCGGTCATTTAGTGGTCACGACTATCCATGCCAAGGATTCGGTAAACTGCCTTTATCGATTTATTGATTTAGGTGTTTCAATAGAAGAACTTCGCCAAACAGTGGTAGGCATTGTTGCTCAAACACTTTTTCAATCACCAATAATCCAGGAAGATCGCCGTGCATTGTTTGAAATATTAAGCGATGTTCATCTTCAAAGGGCTATCAAAGCAATTATGCAAAAAACTAGCTATGAGCTACCACATGATTTAACGCTTGCAGGTCAAAAAGAATTAATTGAGAGTCAGAACTATGCGAATACCTAAGTTTATTGAAAGGATTCGATTGGAGTACAAAAAAGCAACAAAATGGCGAGTAAAAGAGCAATCCCATTTTTTTGGTCGCTTAAGCGTGTTAATGCAGGAAGGTTATTTATTTTCACAGGCTATTGCTATTCTATTACCTCATCATGTTGAAGGGCATACAGAAATACAAAAGCTAGTCGATGACAAAATGAGGCAAGGTGTCGGTGTTTTAGGGATTTTTGAAATATTGCAAATTCCAAAACAGCATTTAGTAGCCATTACAGTTGCGGAAAAAAATGGGCATATGATTGAGACGTTAAACGGTGTGGCAAAGCAAATAGCTTTAAGTGAAACGACAAAGAAAAAACTAACAAAGCTACTTTTATATCCAGTAGCTCTCATTTTGTTTTTGTTGCTACTGTTTTTCGTATTTCGCACCATTTTCTTTCCAAATATAGAGAAAATGGTAACAAGTCGAACTACTGGGACAGAGGAGACAAGTATTGCTTTGTCAAAAGTATTGTTGCATCTCCCTGATGCATTAATTGTTACAAGTATAGTGGTAATCTGTTGTACTTTGATTTTTTACTTTTTTCTCAAACGTCGTCCGATTTCTCGCCAGTTAAATATTATCTTAAAAATTCCGATAATTCAGATTTATTTACGAATGTCTTTGACGAGACAATTTGCTGCTTATTTAGGAAGTCTATTACAAAGTGGATTTTCATTACAGGCAAGTCTACAAATTTTAGAGGAACAACAACTTCAACCTTTTCTACAATATTTAGCACGAAGTATAAAAGAGCGTGTTGTTTTTGGTGATACGCTGACACAGGCTGTTCATTTGATGACAGTTTGGCAGAAGGATTTCTCTATATTTGTTGATCACGGTGAGCAAAGTGGCTATTTAGGAAAAGAGCTTATACTGTACAGCGAATTATTGACAGAAAAGCAAGAGCAACTATTGCATAAAATCCTTGCATTTGTGCAACCAACCTTTTTTATCATTATTGCAATATGTATAGTTGCCGCCTATGTAAGTTTATTATTACCGATATATCACATGATTGAATTAGTATAGGAGGAAAATTATGAAACATATAAAGAAACAAGCGGGTTTTACATTGATTGAAATGTTAATTGTGCTTTTAATTATTTCGGTTTTGATTTTAATTACAATCCCAAATGTAACGAAACATTTTGCCAGCGTCGATGAAAAGGGCTGTAAAGCGTATATTTCTATGGTACAGGGGCAAGTAGAGGCTTATCGAGTAGATTATATGGCTTATCCAACTATTAATGATTTAGTAACAAAAGGCTATTTAAAGAAGGATGAAACGACCTGCCCTAATAAAGAAGAGATTATGATAACAAATGATGGCGAGGTTCGATTGGCGAAGGCCCCTTCTGATTCCGGTTCTGGTAACTGATGGATGATATAAAAAGTGAGCGTGGTTACACGCTTATCGAAATATTAATTGTATTGTTTATTGTTATGTGTTTGTCAGCAATTGTCGTAAGGTATTCGGCAAAAGCAGCGGAAAATAGGGAGCTTGAGCAGTTTTTTACACAAATTCAATTAGATATACAATATATCCAAACTTATAGTATGGACCAAAGGGATTATATTTCGATAAAGTTTGAGAGTTCATCAAACAGATACATCATTAAAAAGGATATTTTTACAGAATTATTTGAACGATCTTTTCCGAAAGGGGTTGAGTTCTTGCCTTCTTCGAGTTCGATTAACACGATTATATACAACTTTAATGGAAACGTCATTACTCCAGGGACTCTTAGCTTTAAAACGCCCCAAGGTATAAAAAAAGTTGTCATTACATTAGGACGAGGGAGATCGAGAGTTGAATGAATCTGGTTTTTCATTTGTAGAAACGATTTTATCAGTAGTCATTGTTATGTTATTATGCATGACATTAATACCTATTAGTTACACTATGAAAACGACTCTTTACAACAAGAAGTTAGAGGTAATTGCAGCTGAAACCGCCTATGAAGGTTTAAAGCAATACCGCTATTTACAGCAAACGGAAGGAACTAAAACTATTGAGAATGTCAATTTTCGATGGTTTATGAACGAACAGGGGATATGTGTTAGTTTTCAAAATACGCGAGAATTACGCAAAAAATGTATACAACAGACAGGAGAAGTCGATGAATGAGCGAGGCTATACATTATTAGAAGCGTTGTTTCAATTAGTTGTTTATGTGCTTATTGCCCATCTTGCTGTGTTCATTATGCTATGGTTTGCTGAAATGAAAACAACGGTATTATCTGATGAACAGTCAAAGTGGGAGCTTTTTGTTTATGATTTGAATTTGTATTTCAATGATCTTTCATCATTTACGATTCGAAATGATCAAAAGAGAATAACCTTTCAGACTGCAGATACTATCCATAATATTGATTGTTATAGCAATATTATTCGTGATCAAGTAAATGGTGGTCATGTACCTATGCTGATTGGTATTAATCAATGCCGGTTCATATATGAAGAAGATATGGTAACAGTAGCGGTTGAACTTCCGAGTGGTATTAAAAAGGAGCGGTCTTTCTATGTTCCAGTTAATGAAAAATGACAGAGGGGCTATTTTTTTAATCGCAATTGCATTATTATTTTTTGTAACTACTTTTGTTCTTACGTATTGTACGTCTTATGAGGTTCAGTTTCGAACATATGATGGCATAGAAAAGCTGAATGTTCGAGCTACGATAAATTTATTAGGACAAATTTTGTCAGACAGTGTAGAATCGTAGTTATAAGAAGGTGATTCGAATGCGAAAAATATATTTAGTTGGCTTTATGGGCTGCGGAAAAAGTGCGTTAGGAAGACGTTTAAGCTATTTGTTAAAGATGCCATATTATGATATGGATCGTGAAATTGTTAGGCAGCAAGGTATGACAATTCCACAGATATTTGAAAAGTACGGAGAAGCACGTTTTCGAGAAATAGAAACAGAATTTTTGAAAAAATTCCGAGACGAAGCCTGTATTATTTCAACTGGTGGTGGAGTTGCGGTGAATGCTGAAAATCGAAAAATAATGAGACGCAGTGGACTCGTATTTTTCTTAGATGCGACATTCGAAGATATTTACAAACGAATACAGCATGATCCAAACAGGCCAATTGTACAGAGTTCAACGAAAGAGGAGCTAGAGAAGCTGTATCATTACAGAAGAAAGTTCTATCGTGAGGCAGGACATATACAAGTTTTAACAGAGGGTAGAACAATCCGTCAAATTCTTGAGTATTTAGTATTCCAAGTTAAAAGGTTAAAAGGCGAACTATTGTAGATTTGTGTAAAAAGAATGTTCGTGTTTTATTATAATTTAAAAAATGATTGCCTTTTCAATGTGATTAATGTTAGGATATAGACAAATAAGTAACTAAATGTTCATTGAATACTAAATAGTACCAAGATGAATCTTGGGCGGATGATTGTACGGGGAGAGCACGTGTAGACGTCACCGAAGGAGCAAATAGCAAAATGTTATGAATCTCTCAGGTAAAAGGACTCGTATAAGACGCAACTCTGGAGAGAGCTGTGGTACAACAGCCACCAAAGGGGAAAGCCGGCTGATTGGCATTGAAGGTATGCGAGCCAGTCTGGTGTAACTTTCAGGTTTAAGGACAGAGAATCCCGAAAAGGGGTTCGTCTGTCTTTTTTTTGTGTCAAAATGTCTTACCTATAGTTGATGGTTTATCTTTAATGGATGAACTAACATGGAAAGCATGACTGTACAGATAAAAAACAGACGAACTACTACCAGTAAAAAATGAAACTGTAAGGGGGCAAAAACAATGACGAATGAATTAAAACGTACACCTCTATTTGAAGAATACGCAAAGCATAATGGTAAAACAATTGACTTTGGTGGGTGGGAATTACCAGTGCAATTCTCTTCTATTAAAGAAGAGCATGACGCAGTACGTAATCGTGCTGGCTTATTTGATGTTTCACATATGGGTGAAATTTTAGTAACTGGACCTGATTCATTAAAATTTTTACAAAATCTTTTGACAAATGATATTTCAAAAATTGCAACAGGTCAAGCGCAATATAATGCAATGTGCTATGAAGATGGTGGTGTTGTCGATGATTTATTAACGTATAAATTAGCAGATAATCATTATTTATTGTGCGTCAATGCAGCAAATATTGAAAAAGATTATGACTGGATGATGGAAAATCAACATCAATATGATGTGACAATCGACAATCAATCAGATGCATATGCACAAATTGCCCTTCAAGGTCCATTAGCAGAAGAGGTTCTTCAAACATTAACAGATACTGATTTACAAACGATTAAATACTTCCGTTTCCAAGCAGATGTTGAAGTTGCAGGACATAAAGCATTAGTATCTCGTAGCGGTTACACAGGAGAAGATGGTTTTGAACTATACGGCTCTCCGGAAGATATTAAAGCATTATGGAGTAAAATCTTGGATGCTGGAAAAGACAAAGGTGTTGTTCCAGCAGGTTTAGGCTGCCGTGATACACTTCGTTTTGAAGCAGGTCTTCCATTATATGGGCAAGAGTTATCAGCGACAATTTCACCTCTTGAGGCTGGTATCGGTTTTGCTGTGAAGTTAAATAAAGAGGATTTTAATGGTCATGATGCATTAGTGGCACAAAAAGAAGGTGGACTGTCACGTAAAATTGTAGGCATTGAAATGATCGATAAAGGAATTCCTCGTCATGGCTACAAAGTGTTTAAGGATGGTAAGGAAATCGGTGAAGTGACAACAGGTACACAGCTTCCTTCCTCTAAACGTAATGTTGGTCACGCCTTAATTGACAGTCAATTCGCAACTATCGGAACTGAACTGGAAATTGAAATTCGTGGTAAGCACTTAAAAGTAGTAACAGTAGAAACACCGTTTTACAAGCGTTCAAAATAATAGTTGAAAAGAGGGACCTACATTTATGAAACATCGTTATTTACCAATGACGGAACAAGATAAACAAGAAATGTTAGACGTAATCGGTGTATCCTCAGTTGATGAGTTATTTGGGGATATTCCAGAAAAAGTACGTTTTAAAGGCCTATATGATATTAAAGATGCAAAATCTGAATCAGCTTTATTAAAAGAATTAACGGCACTTGCCGCGAAAAATAAAGATACAAATGCTAACGTATCATTTTTAGGTGCAGGCGTATACAACCACTATAAACCAATTATCGTAGACCATGTTATTTCTCGCTCAGAGTTTTATACAGCGTATACTCCATATCAACCAGAAATTTCACAAGGGGAATTACAAGCAATTTTTGAATTCCAAACGATGATTGCAGAGCTTACAGGTATGGATCTTGCAAACTCTTCTATGTATGATGGTGGAACAGCATTAGCTGAAGCAGGTATGCTTGCAGCTGGGCATACACGTCGTAAGAAAATTTTAGTATCTGAAACGGTTCATCCTGAGTATCGCGATGTCGTTGCTACATATGCATATGGTCAATCCATTGAAATTGTTACTGTTCCACATAAAGATGGTGTGACAGATGTAGAAGCTTTGAAAGAGCAAATTGATGACAATACAGCAGCTGTAATTGCACAATATCCTAACTTCTTTGGTCAGATAGAGGACTTACAAGTAATTGGCGATATTGCACATGAGGCAAAAAGTCTATTTGTCGTATCTTCAAACCCACTTTCACTTGGGGTTTTAACACCTCCTGGTAAGCTAGGTGCTGATATTTGTGTAGGGGACGCACAAGTTTTCGGTATTTCTGAAGCATTCGGTGGTCCGCACTGTGGTTTCTTTGCAGTAACAACGAAACTAATGCGTAAAGTTCCAGGTCGTCTTGTTGGTGAAACAGTAGATGGTGAAGGTCGTCGTGGTTATGTTTTAACATTGCAAGCCCGTGAACAACATATCCGTCGTGATAAGGCAACATCAAATATTTGTTCGAACCAAGCGCTTCTTGCACTTGCTGCTTCTGTCGCAATGACTGCCCTAGGTAAGCAAGGTGTTCGTGAAATGGCTATGCAAAATATCGCGAAAACTCGCTATGCTAAAAATGCCTTTGAAGCGGCGGGCTTCACAGTAGCATTCCAAGGTGCACACTTTAACGAAATCGTTGTGAAAACAAATAAATGTGTGAAAGAAATTAATAAAGGCTTAATTGATAAAGGTATCATCGGTGGTTATCCTTTAAGTCAAACATATGACTCTCTTAAAAATCACGTGCTAATTGCTGTAACAGAATTACGCACGAAGGAAGAAATTGATGCACTAGTTGCAGAAATGGGGGCTCTTAATGCATAACGAAAATCAATCACTCATTTTTGAAATTTCCAAAGAAGGTCGCGTAGGCTACAGCTTAGAAGCACTTGATGTACCAGAGGTAGATCTTGCAGATTTACTTCCAGCAAACTTAGTACGTGCGGAAGCGGCGGAATTACCAGAGGTTTCTGAGCTTGATATTATGCGTCACTATACTGCACTTTCTCGTCGAAACCACGGTGTAGATTCAGGCTTCTACCCTCTTGGCTCTTGTACGATGAAATATAATCCTAAAATTAATGAGGCTGTTGCACGAATTTCTGGTTTTGCCAATGTTCACCCATTACAGGATGAATCAACTGTTCAAGGTGCAATGGAGCTTCTTTATGATCTACAAACTTCATTAGTTGAAATTACAGGTATGGATGAAGTGACATTACAACCAGCGGCAGGTGCACATGGTGAATGGACAGCATTAATGATGATTCGTGCCTTCCATGAGGCAAACGGTGAAGGTCATCGTAATAAAGTGATTGTTCCTGACTCTGCTCACGGTACGAACCCAGCATCGGCAACTGTTGCAGGCTTTGAAACTATCACTGTTAAATCAGATGAAAATGGTTTAGTAGATATTGAGGATTTACGCAAAGTAGTTGGTGCTGATACAGCTGCATTAATGCTAACAAATCCAAATACACTTGGTCTATTTGAAGAAAACATTATCGAAATGGCAGAGCTTATTCACTCTGTTGGCGGTAAAGTATACTATGACGGTGCTAACTTAAACGCAGTTATGAGTAAAGCACGTCCTGGTGATATGGGCTTTGACTGCGTCCACTTAAATTTACACAAAACATTTACAGGTCCTCACGGTGGCGGTGGCCCTGGTTCAGGTCCAGTAGGTGTAAAAGCAGATTTAATTCCATTCCTGCCAAAACCAGTTTTAGTAAGAACGGAGGAAGGAACATATCACTTCGATTACGACCGTCCACAATCAATCGGACGTGTTAAACCTTACTACGGTAACTTTGGAATCAACGTACGAGCATACACTTATATCCGTACAATGGGTCCAGATGGCTTAAAAGCTGTAACAGAATACGCTGTACTAAACGCAAACTATATGATGCGTCGCTTAGAGCCATTCTACGATCTACCATATAACCGTCATTGTAAGCATGAATTTGTATTATCAGGTCGTCGTCAAAAGAAACTTGGCGTTCGTACTTTAGATATCGCAAAACGTCTGTTAGACTTTGGCTACCATCCACCAACAACTTACTTCCCATTAAATGTGGAAGAGGCATTAATGATCGAGCCAACAGAAACAGAATCTAAAGAAACATTAGATGCATTCTGCGATGTAATGATTCAAATTGCAAAAGAAGCAGAAGAAAATCCATCAATCGTACAAGAAGCACCGCATACTACAGTCGTATCTCGCTTAGACGAAACACGCGCTGCTCGTACACCTGTGCTACGTTACCAAAAAGCATAAATAACTACTAGAAGGCGTCCAATGAGTTTGTTGGGCGTCTTTTTTTATTATTTTGGGGGCATTTTAAATGCAATAGATGCGGATTCAATTTAGGCGGAATGTAGATTAGGCTCTCAGAAAATGGATAGAAGAAGTAGGGCCTAATAGGACCTGCAGAGTGCGGATAGCACTGTCAAAGTGATGGATAGAACTAAAAAATCATGGATAAAACCATACGTTACTATTTTAAAGTTCAAAGTAAGGGGCTACCTAATTGTAGCCCCTTAGTTCTATAGAGAAGAATCCAAATTTATCGAGAAATTCCTAATTGCCCTACCTATGCATTTTCAGATTCCTTGTTAATACCTAAATAAGTAAATGACCTCCAAATATATTCTAATGGTCCGTAGCGGAATTTGGATAGCCAAAGCTTACTAAAAATCACTTGGAAAACAAAAATGACAATAGCGATGATGATGGCTGTCGTTAAGTGGAGTTTTCCGTATACGCCAAATGCAAATGGTCCAAATAACAATGTACAAATGATAGATTGGCCGATATAGTTTGTGAAGGCCATTCTTCCAGGGAACGCTAACCACTGTAAAACTTTCTTCCCTTTAACCGTGTGATAAATAAAGATCAAACTAATAGCATAAAAGATTGTTAGGAGTGGTGAGCTAATAGATTGAACAGCTGAAAAGTTTTCTAAAAGGAAAGGTAATATCCAGCACAATATTCCACCAAAAATCAATGTTAGTAACCATATAATGAAAAAGCCTTTTCGATATTCCTCGAAACGATGAATCCATTTTTTCTTCGCAACAGCTGCTCCGAATAAGAACATTAGTAAGTACGGAAGATTTGTAAATAAATATAATATAGGGTTTCCTAGAGAAAGAACATATAGTCCATTACGCATTGTATAAAAAGTTCTTTCCATAAAATTAGCATTCATTAATTCTTGAAAACTCCCATTTTGATGGGCATCTATCGTTAATTGCATAAGTTGATGACTTTCCTCTGACATGGTCATTGACATCATCGTAGAATCGGAGAATAGAGCTCCTAACGTTACTAATCCAAAAAGCAAGCTATATAAAGTTAGGCTAATGATTAACATAGCATTAGGTTTTAACTTATGCATGAAAAGGAGTAATAACCCTAAGATTGCATAGTCTGTTAAAATATCCCCAAACCAAATGAAATATGCATGGATACAACCGAAAATAAATAATGCAATAAGTCGTCTAAAATAAATTCCCCAAAAGTTTAGTTGCTTTGCAGCGGCTCTTTCCTGCATAATGACCATTCCAAAACCGAACAGCATAGAAAACAGCATAACAAATTTCCCATCGATAAACATAGAAAGAATAGTATGAACTGTAAAATCGGCTTGATTCCAAAAAGAAGTCCATTCATTTTTAAAACTTAGATCTTCTTGCATATAAGCCGGATAAAGGAACCAAACAATATTGGCTAATATAATTCCTAATAATGCGAATCCCCTTAATACATCGAGTGTTTCAATCCGCTCATTAGCAGCTATGGGTGAAAGCTTATGCTTCATAAAATCATCCTTTTTATTTTTATTGTTCTTTCAACAAGTCTCTACGTTGTTGAAAAAACTTTGCTAATGACACTTTAAATTATAATTATCAGGATTTTATAAGGGGATACAGGAAAAAAATATGGAACATCTATAAAAATAAATTCTTCTTTCTTCATCCATTTGAGTGAACGAGAAGAATCGAAACTGATATAGTTCTGTTGAATTTATTGACAGAAATTCATAAAGTGGATGAGGCGAAGTATTACGAAAATTAGTATGTTTTGCGGAAAATGATACATAATCTATTATTTTTTAGCGATTAATAGAAAATTCTGTTGATTAAATGTAAAGTGATAGTATAATGAAGGTGTAGTTACATTTATGGTTATTAATTCCTTGTAAAATATTTGGTAAATATAAGTTGACGCTCGATGTTATGAGTATCCAGAAAGTGTAACTATAAAAACTAATGAAATGAGGAGATTTTATGATTAACGCGATTCAATATTTAGAGCAAAATCCGTCGATGGTAACTTTGTTAAAAGAAAAAAAAGCTTCTCTACTTGGTGTTACAGAACTTGAACAAAAGGCGATTCTGGATTCTTTTGATGAAGAGGTACGTTTAGAAAGTAGTGGCCTTTGGTTCTAAAATCTTTAAAAAATAACTGGTTTTGGCTTGCTATAAGTACATATCTCATATTGGGAAGCTATTTACTTTATGTTACTTATAGCACGCCTTTTTTAGCAATAAAGTTAAAAGAAGAGAATGGACAATGGTTAATAAGTGAACCATATTTTAAGAAATGGGCAAATGATCAAGGAATTTCACCAGGGGATATTGTTTTAGAAATTGATGGAAAAAATATTAATAAAATAAATAATATAAAATATGATCCTGTAATTAGAGTTGCTAAAGAATTAACGTTGGTGAAGCAAGATAAGAAGTTACTTCATATACATATAGATCCATTTAACATTCCTGAACAGCTTTTGTATTTATTGATTGTACCTGCAAGTTTTTACTTATTAAGTCTAATTATTTCTATCCTCTTATATTATAAGCAAAAGAATTCGAGTTTGATAAATATACTTATTTTGTTTATTCTTACAGTATCTTTGGCTTATGTTAGTATGGGTGCGTCTGGAATGTTAGATAGTGTTGGAACTGTTGTGAATCGAAGTAGCATGATTCTTTGTCTTGTTCTATTGATTCATTTTTTAAGAAATTATTTTTTATTCTTAAATTTAAATTGGCTATTGATTTACAACATTAAAATAATATATGTAGTACCTTTAATTATAGCTGTTCTTAGCTATTGTAGTATTATCTATCCATATATGAATCCTATATTCTCTAATTTTACTCTATGGTTATTTTTTATTTTATTAATAATAATTTTTGGTGTTTTAGGGATAGGCTATTTAAAATATAAAACCCCTCAATTAAAAATGTTTTTGTTAAGCATTATTATTCCCTTCTTACCATTCCTTTTTTTGTTTGCTGTACCGGAAATTATTTTTCAAGTTCACATACTCACTGGTGAAGTATGCTCTTTATTCTTAATGCTCATCCCATACAGCTTTATATGTACACAGCTCACTGAACGAATATTTGATATGGAATACTTTATTACCCGTTTACGCCACTATTTTAATTTTTCATTTGTTTTTACCATTTGGCTATTAATGGGTCTTTATTGGCTTACTGATTTATCTATTTCAAGAATGACCGAAATTTTCTTTTTTACGTTCTTGTCTTTAATAGCACTTTTTTACATTAAAGAGAAAATAGATTATCATAAGCGAAAAATTCTATATTCGACAAAAGGGGATTATATCCACCGGTTGTATACGACAGTTGATAGTATTGGAAGGGTCGTAAAGATAGAAGACTTGCTTGAGAAATTTGTTCAAGAAATAGCTTTACACCTTGAAATTAAACAGGTTTCCGTATTAACCTATGATTTACAAACACATCACGTAACTTCCACTAATACATCAAAAGAATATACCCAAAATCAAATAAACGAAATATTGCTTGAGAAACTTCGCTTAGGTGATATAAAGAAGACAGAGCATTTTTATATTGCTTTTATCCATCAAGATATTAACTTTAAAAGAATATTAGTTGTAGACCATAATAAATCTATTTATCTAAAGGATGAGGAATTATTATGGCTTGAATTATTGCTTTTATATGTAAATAATTTTATAGAAAATACGAAAATGGTGGAAGATCTATTAGAACAGTTAAAGCATATGAAAGAGGCTGATAAAAATCAGCTACCATGGCTCAATAAGCTTCTTTGGCTACGATTTGAACAAGAAAAATATCAATTAGCGCAAGAGCTTCATGATACGGTTTTACAAGAGCAGCTCCATATTGCTCGAGAAATGGATGTATTTATGCATGCAAAGACAAAGGATATTCAGGCGAACCTTTCTAAGATTCATGATCATATGATTGCGTCATTGAATGATTTACGAGGGTACTGTGAAAATTTGAAGCCGCCATTGCTGGACACGTTGGGCTTAAATGCTGCGCTTGAGAAGCTAATTCACAAAGTTCATAAGCGTGCTGATTTTGTTTTGATTTACACAATTGATCGGCTATATTTAGAAGATGAACGTTTAAACTTGATGATTTATCGACTTTTCCAAGAGTTATTAAACAATGCATTAAAACATTCGCATGCCAACACTGTCGAAATTCATCTTTTAGAAACGGAAGATGGCTTTGAAATTATTTATGCTGACGATGGTGTAGGATGTAAAATGGATGAGATCATTCTGGCTGATTCAATGGGGATCAGAGGAATGCAAGATAGGGTACAAGCCTTTAATGGGCAGTTTACTATCAATACCAATGTAGGAGAAGGAATGTCTATTCGAATTAAGGTAAATGAAGGGGATCATACTTCGATTCCTATGGATACGATACTTGTATTGGAAGGCTAACTTATAGCAGAGGATTATATATGAAGAGAAAAAAAGATATGAATCATTTTCACACCTCCTAATCTATATATGTATGGATTTGGGGGTGCTTTTGATTGCAAAATCTTGGTAGTATAATCATATAGAGAGGAGATGATATCTTCATGGAAATAGAAGAAATGATCTTGAATTATACATCGCAACAAAATGATTTAAGGAAGCATATTTCATTAGAAAACAATTTTTCTGCTGATCAAATTAAACTCGTTGCCGGAGCAGATATTGCCTATTGGAATGAAAATAATAAAGAATATGGGGTCTGTTGCATTCAAGTCATTGATTTTAGTTCCAAAAAGTTAGTTGAACAGGTTGAGTACATAAATGAAATTACCATTCCGTATATTTCCGGGTTTTTAGCCTTTCGCGAATTACCTCTGATTATAGAGGCTGCTAAAAAGTTGAAGATAAATCTAGACCTTTACATGTTTGATGGAAATGGTTATTTACATAGTCGTCATATGGGCATTGCTACACATGCTTCATTCTTCTTGGAAAAACCGACAATTGGCGTTGCCAAAACGTATTATAAAATAGAGAACACAGATTTTATAATGCCGGAAAATAGAGCTGGAGCGTATACTGATATTGTGATTGATGGGGTAGTATACGGTCGTGCTCTAAGAAGTAGAAAGGATGTTAAACCGATATTTGTTTCATGTGGGAACGAGATTGATTTAGATACAGCAACCAAAATAACGATGCACTTTATTGAAAAAGATAGTCGTTTACCAATCCCTACAAGATATGCGGATTTGGCCACTCATCATGCAAGAAAATTACGACGAGATATTATGATAAATAAGAGGGATTGAAAATGAAAAGTGAAGCTGAAATTTTATGGAATCGTTTAATAGAAAAAAATTCGGAGTTGGAGGTGAATGGTAGAGAAGCATTAAACCTTCAGCCCGGTGCGACTGCTGAAGAATTTCAACTAATCGAAACAACTTTAGGTATTACTCTTCCTGACGAGATGAAAAGTTTTTATCGTATATTTAATGGGCAAGACTGGTCGCCTGGAGTACAGCCTTTTGTTAGAAATTTAACACTTTCCCCTATTTCTGAAATTATAGAAAATTGGAAGTTTTTACAGGAGGAGTTTGATCCAGATGATTTGCTTCCAGATATAGAGTATGGTGAGGAGGTTAAACCAACGCTTTGGAATAAAAAATGGATTCCAATTGCTGAAAATGGTGGTGGCGATTATCTCTGTGTTGATACAGATCCAACAGAAAAAGGAGTAGTGGGCCAGGTGTTGTATTTTTGGCATGATTGGGGAGATCGAACAATTGATGCCAAGAGTCTCTTTGAATTTATAGAGACCTGTTTAAATGAAGAAAGTGATGCTGATAGTTGACTAAGGAGATAAACGAAGTTATTTGATTAAAAGATCTTTTTCACGAACGTTTGATTTTCCAAAATTTCTGGTGTGATAATTTGGCATCAATATCTAGCTGTTTCTATAAGTATACATAGCGAAGAGGCATCCCAATTATCAATCAATTGAGATGCCTCTTTGATGTCATTCTTTAAATGCGTTTATTAGTCGTTTTGAAGCTTATTTACGCAATTAACAACTATTTATTGTAAATACAAGAGAAAGAAATAAATATTATAAAAAACGGTCTAAAATCATAATATTATCATTTATCATGTTGAAATAGGGAGAAAATACACTTTTTAGAATTAATCTATAAAATGAAGAGAATTATTAAAGATGTAGCCGATATAATCCAATAGATGATAGAGGAGGTAAGAAAATTTGAATAAAAAATTATTTTTCACAGCTGCGGCAATCCCAGCAGCCCTTATGGTACCAACAGTTGCAGGAGCGGTGGGTGCTGATACAGCTTTAGTCACAGTCTCAGGGAATAATAAAGTAAATGAAACTTTAAAAGCTTCTATTGAAAACTTACCAGCGAATTCGATTGTCAATGCTTATCAATGGTATTATGTGGATGGTTCCAATGATTCAAAGAATAAACCAATCTCTAGTGCAACATCAGCCTCATTTACAATACCAGTAGAAGCGGCAGGCAAAGCAGTTTTCGTGGAAGCGACAACAACGAAAGGTGATAAGTATAAGAGTGAACCCCGTACGATCAATGACCTAGATCTTTCAATTACTGCACCTAAAATTAATAGTAGTTCAAACTATGCAGTACCTGGTGAATTGGTGCAAGTAGCGGGTGCAATTGTAACTGACGAAGCAGGTGCAAAGTTACAAAGCAATCAAATTACATATAGCTATCAATGGTTTTATAAAGTTGGTGAAAACGCCACTATTATTGAGGGAGCGACTAGCGATACATACAGAATTCCTAATAATGCTTTAAAAGATGGTATCACAGATATTATGGTTAGAGTACAGGCAAAGGTAGGAACTTCTTTCGTAGAATCTGATGTTTCCGATGTAAAAACTATTTCTAACGAACCATCGGATTCAATGATTCAAGAAATTGAAAAACTAATAAATGACAACAAGTATAATGCAACAAGTCTAGAATCTTTTCAGGCTGAAGTAACGGCATTAGAAGGTAAATATCAAGCATTATCGACTGCAGCAAAGGCGAATGTGAAAAATTATGATGTATTAAAGCGAGCAGTGGCTGATGTAGAATTAATAATCAAGTTAAATGAAAAAGTAGATAAAGTTAATGAGGTAAATGAAAAAGATCTACCAAAATATTTAAAAGAAATCGATGAGGCATATGATAAGTTGGATTTATTACAACGTAGCTTAGATCTGAACGATGCTTTATACAATAGCATTAAAAACATTTTGAAAGATCCGACAGAGATCGATGAATTTAAAGAAGTTAGAAGACTAAATCAGGCAATTGTTGAATTATTAAAACATGAAAATTCCTTTGTTACGTATGTACCTACTAGCATCGAAGCTTTACAAACAGCAGTTGAAACAATTGAAAAAGATATAGCAAAACTGTCTCAAACTTACCGAGCAACTGTTCAAAATCAAACCATTTTAAGTGATGCTAAGTCAGATATTAAAAAGGTTGAACAATTTATTAAACTTTTCGATAAGCTGTCACAAAATGATTCACCTAGCAAACAGGTGACTACAGCAAAATCAATACGTACCGCTTATGAAAAGTTAACGTATAAGCAACTACAGCTTGTACCAAAAAATTATATGCATACCTTACTTCAAGCTGAAAACGCAGAGAACAGTCAAATAGAAAGATTAAATAAAGAAATTGACAGTTATGTAGGTGATGTGGATGACAGTTACCCGATAGATCCGTCAGTAGATTCTTGGCAAGGCCATGTCAATAATGTAAACCGTATTATAAATGAATATAAGGGCTTAACGAAAAATTCCGCTGCTAAAATTGTCGGCTATGAAAGAATTGTAACGTTGCAAAAAGATTTTAAAGCAGCTGATAAAATTATTAAGGACATGAATGCCTATCAAAAGCTTTCAGAAACGCCAGGGGTAGCTGAAAGTAAGTTGAAAACTAACTACACGAATGTATTGAAAGCTTATAATAAGTTAACTAGTTTACAACAATCACTTGTTTATAATGCAAACGATTTTTTATTAAATACGCCGACTATTTCAGTTGATGTAAATGGTAAGGAACCTGCTGATAAAGCTGCTGCATTGGCTTTGAAGGCTGATATTGATAAGTTTGCTAATGTAACGAAATATACATTTGCACAATTCGAAACTGCTGTAAATGCAGCAACAACGAAATATAAAAGTCTATCTTCGGCTGGACGAAAGTATGTCACAAACTATTATTTATTAACAGCTGCTAGTAAAGATCTTTCTGGTGTGAAGTCATTCCATAAAAAAGTACAAACTGCACGAGAAGAAACAGATGCTGCGAAACAAGCAAAAAAAATTCAAACAGTAGAAACTGCTTATGCTAAATTACCTGCAAATCAGCAATATTTGGCAAAACAGCAATATGAAGATTTGCTAAACAATCGTCTAGAAGACGGTAATGCACCGGATATCACAACTTTAAATAATGAAATTGCAAGCATTGTCTCAAATGATACGTATACAGTTTCAATGGAAAGAATTAAGGTGCTTTCAACGCAATATAATAAGCTGAGCTCGAGTGATAAAAAGCGAATTACGAATGCTGCTATTTTAACAACAGCGGTTGCTGATGTGAAAAAAGTAGAATCATTTATGAAGACGTATGAAAAATCATTTATTAGTAATCCAACGACTGTCATTAAAGCTTTTGCAAAGCTAACATCAAAACAAATGAGTTTAGTTAGCCCAGAAATACGACAAGCTATTATCGATAAAGATAAAGATCAACAACAGTCTAATGAAATTGCTTTGAAATTAGTTGAATCGATTAATTTACTGCTTGTAAATGGTGAATATATTGATGATTTGGAGACGAAAGTAAAAGAAATTCGTGCAGCCTATGATAATCTTAGTGCTTCTGAAAAGAGCGTCGTTAAAAATTATTCTAAGCTTACCCAGGCCGAGAATGATTTGAAAAAGGTCGCAGAGGTTCATGCTCTTTACGTACCTTCTACAGGCGAAAATGCAGCAGAACGTAAAGCTTGGCAAACTGCATACGGTAAACTCTCGAAAAAATTAGAAATATTATATAAGAAAATGTATCCAACCGATTTATAAAATTGTATAAAACCTAAACCCCGAATAACCAAAATTATTCGGGGTTTAGTGTACGTGTCTGGCATGCGCGTGAAGATAAAAATTAAAAGTTGGATGATAAAACGTAAAAGCTCTAATAGACGCCCTTAATTAAAAAGGTCCTGTTGGTTAAATTTATCTTTTTTAATTGTGTAGAATATCAATTCTTCGTTATACTATAGTTAATTTGCATAATAATTGAGAATTTTTTGTTATAACAAAGGTAGTTTGACACAGAAGGTAGGAACTTGTGATGTATAAAATAGGTGTTGTTGGCCCAATAAAATCCGTAGAAAAAATTATCGAGTTAGCACATGAAATCGAAAAAGAGATGGACTTTATTCCTTATATTTATTCGATTGCTACAGAAACAAAACATCTTGTAGAAACACATAATCAAGATGTTGACTTTTGGTTATTTTCGGGGTACATACCTTATAAAATTGCTAGTCAGACGAGTGTCTCGCAGGAAAAGCTAGCACATATCCTCTTTTCTGAAGCGGCCATTTACAAAGGTTTTTTTGAGCAGTCCTATAAAATGGGGAAAATTGTTGATCGTGTTAGTATTGATATTATCTCATCACCAGCATATAACGCATCAAAAGGGATAACTGAGATAGAGAAAAATGTAAGGAAGATCTATTTAAAGGAATTTGATGTTGCGATTAATCCAAAAGAATTATTTACGTTCCATTATGACCTATGGCTGAAAGGGGAAATCGATTTTGCGATTACATGTTACCCGTCAGTTGACGAAGAGCTGAAGAAGAGGGGGGTTCCGTCCTATTGGATATCACCTACTAAAACTGAGATTTATCATACGGTTCAGCTCTTTACTGAAAAAATTAAAACGTCGTATTATAAAGAAACGCAAATTAGTGCTGTTATGCTCGAAATAAAAGATTTTGATTCCTTGAAGGAAAGAATGAAGCAAGGATATCGTATTCAATATCTAGAATTACGCATGAAAGAAAACTTATTGCAATTATGTGAACAAATTGATGGGTCCTTAATCGAGGAAGGGAATGGCCGATATACAATTTTTAGTACGCGTGGAGCGATCGAAGGGCAGATTTATTTCATCAAGGAAAAAATGTATCAACTATCCATAGAAATGGAAGCAAAGGTCATAGCAGGAATTGGCTTTGCGCAAACGGTATTTAATGCCGAATTAAATGCGCATAGAGCTTTACGTCAAACGAAAGAAAATGAATCAATCGATATTGTCATGATTCAAGATGATGGCACAATAATTGAATCTGTTGGAAATACCGAGGAGCTAACATATTCTTATAGAGCAGAGGATCCTACAATCCTTGAAAGGTTAAAAAAAGGCAACGTTAGCATTAAAACCTATACAAAAATACAAGCGCTCGTTCAAAAAATGCGCTGGAAGCATTTTACGACAAAGGATTTAGCCACACAACTTCAAATGAGTGAACGAAATGCGCAGCGAATCGTGGCTGATTTATGTCGTGTAGGCTTGGCGGAAATTTATGGAGAAGAATTACAGCATACACGTGGCAGACCAATAAAAATATATCAGCTTGTGATGTAGGCCAACCACATGAAATATAAATGTCCCGAACCAATAAATGGTTTTGGGGCATTTTTTGTTTTGTAGAAAGCTTAATGTAAATAGAAGGATGCCGAAAATTTTAGTGATTTTTTGGTTTTGCTGAATATTTGAAAAATGTAGATAAATCAACGGTTTCCTAGTATTGTGACCTAATTTATGCATCGTTTTCTGTGCGATTATCTATTAGAAATTTTCAAAAAAATGTTGTCAATTCATAAAAAGTCGATTATTATACGAATAAATAACGAAATTGTCGTTATATAAAAGGAAATAGATAGGGAGAGATGAAAAATATTTTATAGGGGTTACACAAGACATCGGAATGGAAGAATAGGAGTTTTAGATGTCGCAATTTTCAGATGTTAAAATTTTTTCCTATTACTATCAATTGCAGCGATGTAGTTTAAACATGGGAGGGATGTTAATGACAACGAATGAAGTAACAAAAAAATCCAGAAATTTAATCCTAGCACTCTTATTTTTAGGATGGTCTTTAGGAAATCTAGATCGTTACATTATGAACTATGCAGTGGTATCGATTACTGGTGATTTAAAATTAGATGCTTCTTCTACGGGAATTATTTTAAGCGCTTTCTTCTTAGGCTATGCGATTATGCAAATACCAGGTGGATGGCTTGCTGATAAATTTGGTGCTAAAAAAATCTTACTGTTTTCAGTAATCATGTGGTCGATATTTACAGGTTTAACAGCGCTAGCTTGGTCTTTAGTTGCCATGATTATCATTCGATTTTTGTTTGGTATTGGGGAAGGTGGGTTTCAGCCATCTAGTTCTAAAATTATTGCGACGATTTTCCCAAGAGAGGAACGAGGGCGAGCAATGTCAATTATGCTTTCTTCTGGGGGGATCGTTTCGTTAATCGTACCTTTACTTGCAGCTTATCTGTTAGGAACAATTGGTTGGCGTACAATGTTTGTTGTCATTGGTGCTATCGGAGCCATTATTTCATTTTTATATTGGAAATATATCAAACTTCCACAAGAAGACGCGGAGGAAAATAGCAATAGTAAAGAAAATGTTTCTACAAAAGTTAACTTTAAGGAACTACTTAAAACACCACTTATGTGGAATTTAATTATTGCGTATTTCTGCATCTATGCAGTGAACTGGGGATTAGTTTCTTGGATTCCAACGTACCTTCAAAAAAATCGTGGACTCGATTTAATGTCCATTGGTTGGGCACAAACAATTCCAGCTATCGCTACTATTATTGGTATTTATGGTAGCGGTTATATTATTGACAAGTTACCTCGAGGAATGGACAAGATTTTGGGTTCAATTTCGTGTGGAGTTATTGGTATTTTGTTGTACTTCATGTTTAAAGCAGAGTCTGTGACGATGTTTATTAGTTATCAAACTGTAGTAACTTTATTTATCGCATTTGTTGTAACATTACTACCTGCCATTGTGTTAAAGAAATTACCTTCATCTATTACAGGTTCAGCAATGGGGGTTGCTAATACAGGCGGGCAATTAGCTGGATTTGTAACGCCAATGGCAATCGGCTTTATGGTAGATGCTTTTAACGGTTCCTTCGATGCAGCCTTTTGGATGTTAATAGGATTTGCGGTTATTTGTATTATTTCACTTTTAACGTTAAATGATCAAAAAGGAAGTCTTTTGAATTCTTAATAGGGGGTATGAAACTATGCGTTTACATGAGAAAATTTCTTCATTAGTCGAATCAAAAAGAGATGCTAGTATTCAATTAAGTGATGCCATTTGGGCAGTACCTGAACTTCACTTTCAAGAACAGAAATCTGTACAATATATGAAGACGGCTTTAGAAAAAGAGGGCTTTACAACGGAACTAGGAATTGCAGGGTTGGATACAGCACTAGTTGCAACGTATGGATCTGGAAAGCCAGTTATTGCCTTTCTCGGTGAATATGATGCACTTCCTGGTTTGAGTCAAAAAGGCGGGGCTACGCATCATGAGCCATTAGAGGCCGGAGGAAGTGGCCATGGTTGTGGTCATAACTTATTAGGGACAGGCGCATTCGCTGCGGCTGTAGCGGTGAAAGATTACCTAGAACTAAATAATCAATCGGCTACGGTTCGTTTCTACGGTTGTCCAGCGGAGGAGAATGGTTCAGGTAAGGCTTATATGGCGAAGGCTGGTATTTTTGATGATGTCGATATTGCAATTTCTTGGCATCCTGGTACTTATACAACTGTAATGACTTGCAGTTCCCTAGCAAACTATGCAGCTACTTTTAAGTTTACAGGAAAAAGTGCACATGCAGCAGCAGCGCCGCATCTAGGAAGAAGTGCATTAGATGCAGTTGAACTGATGAATGTTGGGGTAAACTATTTACGTGAGCACATCATTCCAGAAGCTCGCGTGCATTATGCGATTACAAACTCAGGAGGAACGTCTCCGAACGTCGTTCAACCTTATGCAGAGGTGACATACTTAGTAAGGGCTCCTAAAAAGCATCAAGTACAAGAGATTTATCAACGTGTTGAAAATATTGCTAAAGGCGCAACGATGATGACTGAAACATCGTTAGAAATTGACTTTGAGGGAGCGGCATCAAATCTTATTCCAAATAAAGTACTTTATGATGTGATGCAAAAACAAATACTGGATTTAGGAATGCCACCTTATACACTAGAAGATGAGCAGCATGCCCAAGCTATTTTTAATACATTTACTCCTGAAATTCAGGCATCAGCATTAGTGGGTCTAAAAAAAGAGGATGCCGCACAACTGCAAGGTAAAGTTATTGCTAACCATATCCCAAGTGTCCTACCTGAATTTATATTAGGTGGATCAACGGATGTTGGTGATGTAAGCTGGAATGTACCAACTGTTCAATGTACAACGGTATGTATGGCATTAGGTACACCATTACATACCTGGCAAGTTGTATCACAGGGGGTTATGCCGATAGCCCATAAAGGGATGCTACAGGCAGCGAAAATTATGGCTTGCACTGCGGTTGAGTTAATCGATCATCCGTCACTTATTGAAGAAGCTAAAAAAGAATGGAAGGAACGTCTGGATGGGGAGACTTATGTTTCACTAATTCCAGAAGGTACTGAGCCTCCAAAATTTTAAAAAAGTTATACCAAAAAGAGTCTTCGTAGGGTAAACTATGGAGGCTCTGTTTTTGCCTATTAGTAAGAATTTTCGCAGTTACGTGTACTTACTTGAGTAGCTATGGCAGAAGATGCCGTTTTTTGAAAGGAGATCACAAAATGCCGACAGAACATATCAATCATAATAATCACCTTGCGGCAGAATGGGTGAAGCAGTTTCGTCCTTATGCAAAAGAGGGGAAATGCGCGAGCTATATTCCCGCTTTAGCGGAAAAAGATCCAAATCAATTAGCAATTTCGATTATCGGAACTAAAAATGACGAAATGAAAGCTGGGGATACAGCAGAATTATTTACGCTGCAAAGTGTGTCAAAAGTCGTGACATTTATTTTAGCGTGTATGGAACGAGGTTTACCTTATGTATTAGAACGAGTAGATGTTGAACCTACAGGAGACACCTTCAATTCGATCATTCGTCTAGAAAGTCATCAACCTGGCAAACCTTTTAATCCAATGATTAATGCAGGAGCCATTACAGTATCCTCAATGCTTGACGGAAATTCTCCGCAAGAGAAGGTTTCTAAAATCCTGCAATTTTTAGAACAAATGGTTGGCAAGGAATTGAAGGTGAATGAAGAGGTTTATCAATCGGAATGGCAAACTGCTAATCGAAACCGTTCATTAGCCTATTATTTAATGGATTCTGGCTTTTTAGATTGTCCTGTAGAGGAAGCGTTGGAAGTTTATTTGAAACAATGTGCTATTGAAGTAAATGTTTCGGATTTAGCGATGATTGGTTTAGTAATCGCCAATGACGGCTACCACCCTCTATTAAATAAACAGCTCTTTCCGAAGCAAGTAGCAAAATTAGCGAAGGCATTGATGGTTACTTGCGGTATGTATAATGCTTCTGGTAAATTTGCTGCATTTATCGGGTTACCTGCTAAAAGTGGTGTCTCTGGTGCGATTTTAGCGGCCGTGCCAAGTCACGCAGGCTTAGATTCGCCTTTTCCTGCTGGCTGCGGCATTGGCATCTACGGACCAGCAATTGATGACATCGGGAACAGTGTAGCCGGAGTGAATTTGCTAAAGCATTTAGCTACCGAGTGGAATATGAATATTTTTTAGTGAATTAAAGAGAGATGACTTCAGAAAATGGAGTCATCTTTTTTTGTAGATTTGTTCATTTTGAGAGACGATTTTTTTTTGATTCAACATGAGGGAGGCAATGAGCCCCGCTTCTTGAGTATACCGTTAGCAATAAAAAAACCTGAATAGAGTCACTTGCTTTCAAAGTGACACTATCCAGGACTTCACCTTAGCGTATTGCTTTCTTTCGTTTCATTTTATAAATAATGAGTAGTAGGATAAACCAAATTGGTGTTAGAAGTAACGCAGTACGTGTTGCCTCTGAAATGAACATCACTACTAATAGAAATGCAAAGAAGGCCAGAACTAAATAGTTCACGAACGGAGTAAAAGGTGCCTTGAAAATCGATGCTTCATGAAGGGCACGATTTTTACGTTTATAAATGATATGAGAGATTAAGATAATACTCCACACCCATATAAAGCAAATAGCACTGATCGTCGTAACAACACTAAAGGCGTTCTCAGGCATTAATTTACTTAGTAATGCACCGGCGGATACAACAATTGCAGACACAACGAGTGCGTTACTTGGTACACTGTTTTTATTGAGCTTTGCAAACGCTGGTGATGCTTGCTTGTTGTTTCCAAGATTAAAGAGCATGCGGCTTGTAGAAAATAACCCACTATTACCGGCAGAAGCAGCGGATGTTAATACGACAAAATTGATAATACCTGCGGCAATTGGAATACCGGCTAGTGTAAATACTTGTACAAATGGACTACTTGAGGCAGACATTTCATGCCAAGGATTAATACATAAAATAACAAATAACGCCCCTACGTAGAATAATAAAATACGTAATGGAATTTTGTTAATGGCAGAAGGAATATTTTTTTTAGGATTGGCCGTTTCTGCTGCAGATACCCCAACTAATTCGACACCAACAAAAGCGAAAACAACCATTTGGAATGCCATTAGGAATCCGTGCAGGCCGTTCGGGAATAACCCACCATGGGCCCAAAGATTTTCAACAGAAACTGTGCCAGTGCTTGTTTGAAAGCCTGTAAATAACATAAATAGTCCAATAGCAATTAATGCAACAATTGTAATGACTTTTATAAGGGCGAACCAAAATTCTAGTTCGCCAAATAGTTTAACAGTTAATAAATTCAAAATTAATAACAATACTAAACAGCCAACTGCAGGCACCCATTGGGGTATATCAAACCAATATTGTACATACACGCCGACAGCAATAATATCTGCCATAGCGGTCATGATCCAGCAGAACCAATATGTCCAACCAGTGATGTAACCTGCCCAAGGTCCTATGTATTCAGATGCAAAATCAGTAAATGATGTATAGCCAGCATTTGATAATAATAGTTCACCTAATGCCCGCATGACAAAAAATAGGGCAGTTCCGACAATTAGATAGGCGAAGATGATGGATGGTCCAGCTAAAGCAATTGCTTTCCCGGATCCTAAAAATAAACCAGTACCGATTGTTCCACCAATCGCAATGAGCTGCACATGGCGATTTTTTAAATCACGTTTTAATTGTTGTTGTTCCACGTTAATCCCCCTCAAAGATTTGTAAAAACTATGACTGGAAAATAAAAAAGAGACTAGTAGTGACACTAGTCTCGTAAACGTCAGAATAACAAATACCGATTGCGGATGTTATATGTAAAAAAAGAAAACATTCGTGTGGTATAGCTTTCATGCTGAAAGTTGATATTACTCCTCTGTCCTTTTGCCTGAGATAGTGAACCCTTCGGCGACGCAAAATGCGCTCTCTCCAGAACTGCTCCTGCTATAGTGTTATCCATAGCATTCATAGCTTGTATTGTATGTCTTGATGACATTATTTTAAGATATTATCCATCCTATCAGTGCTACCAAAATTATTCAAGGATAAATTTTTAGTCATTTATCAGAAAAAAGAAGATTGGAGTTCGTCTAGGTAAATTTTTTACGAAAAATAGTATTTTTAGGCATATGTTAATATGTGGATGATTTTTGATTTCTGATCTGAACGGGGCTCTTAACCAAAAAATGAGAAGGATATTCATAAAAGCCGGAACGGAAATTAACCATGAGCTTATAAAGTGTTTAGGGGAGCGGCTTCATTTGGCAAGGGAATATGAGAGTGGGAATAGGCATAAATTACTCACGTTGCTTTCCCTTATTTAAACTAACTTGTCAGACGTTAAACAATTACTATAATATAGTAGAAACTCAGAATTTTTTGCAAAAAACAAACCATCTCATTGTTATTTGAGATGGTTTGTTTTTGTTTAAAACATAGTGAGATAGGTCTATATAAATCCATTTACGAAGTAAATGGATTTAAAGTAGTCACGAATGTCTTAACGCTCGTTTATTATTATTTTTTTGACTTTATTTTACCTGTCCAAGTACGGAAGCCGCCTTGAAGTTGGTAAATTTGGTTGTAGCCACGTTTTTTAAGAAATAGAGCAGCACGTGAGCTACGGCCTGTATTTTGGCAGTATAAATATACTGGTAAATCTGGGCGGATTTCTTTGTAACGTTGACGTAGAGTAGTGGAAGGAACATTACGTGCACCAAGAATGTGACCTGCATCAAATTCTTTTTGCTCACGTACATCGATCAGCTGTGCTTTACGATAGCCTTCAATAAATTGTTCTTGTGTTAGATTTGTTACGGCTTTTTTTAGTCGTAGGGCATTGATGCCGATATATGCAATGACGACTACTAAAATAACACCGATTGTGATAAGTGTGTTCAACAAAATTTCTTACCCCTTTCTATCTTCTTTATTATTATAAAAGATGCGCTAGCGATAGTCCAATGAGTTTGATAAAATTAATTAGATTGTGGCTAGAATTAATCTATCTTTATTGATGGATGTTATTAGTGAAAGGTCACAGAATCATTTCACTCCATTCTTAGACTTGGGTGGATGATTATTCAATAAAGAATAGAACTAAACGCAGAGTGTCAAAATTTTGAGAAACATATTTTGTACACGTTCGCCAAGGTTTAATTTAATATTCGTAGGAGATGAAAATATGACAACTTGGTATTTTCTAAATTCAGGGAAATGTAGCCCATCTTTCAACATGGCATTGGACGAAGCATTACTTGATTGGCATAGTGAAGGTTTAATTCCACCAGTCATTCGTTTTTATGAGTGGGAGCCAGCAACACTTTCGATTGGCTATTTTCAGCAGGCGAAAAGAGACATTAATTTTGAGGCTGTGCAACAACAGGGTTTAGGCTTTGTTCGTCGACCAACAGGTGGTAGAGCCGTATTACATGAACATGAGTTGACATATAGCATCATTGTTACAGAAAGCTATCCAAATATGCCTGAATCAGTGACAGAGGCTTATAGAGTGTTAAGTGAAGGGATTTTGCAGGGCTTTCATAATTTAGGTATGGATGCTTATTTTAGTGTGCCAGATACAGAAGAAAAAAGAGCGGACTTAAAGAAACCTAAAAGTGCAGTTTGCTTTGATGCACCGAGCTGGTATGAGCTTGTTGTAGAAGGTAAAAAAGTAGCTGGTAGTGCACAAACTCGTCAAAAAGGTGTTATTTTACAGCACGGAGCCATTTTACTGGATTTAGATCAGGAGAAATTATTGTCTGTTTTTAATTTTTCTAGTGAAGAAGCGAAGGAACGAATGCGTAGAAAGCTACCAGAAAAAGCGGTTGCTATCAATAGCCTTGTGAAAGAACCTGTGACTATTGACCAATGTGTGACAGCTTTCCGTGATGGTTTTGCAAAATCGTTGCAAATTGATTTAAAACCATTTACACTTTCTGAGGAGCAATTAGAATATGTACATGAATTAGAAGAAAAAAAATATGCATGTGATGATTGGAACTTCAAAAAATAAAAATAAATAGTATTATATATTGCTTTTCTATTTAATGGTAAAGGATTTTGATTTTACTTTTATATCTCTATTTTTAGCTGTTTATAGTGAAGAGCTATTGGACTCCAGCGGGAAAGGGAGACAGACGAGACCTTGCACGGAGCGCAGTGGAGGAAACGACTCGACCTCGCCCGCGAGAAAACAAGAAGCCCGTAACAAAGATCAGCGTCTTTTAATATGAGTGGATAAAAATGGTTGATCGTCACGCCTGAAAAAGTATAAGAAAAATATTTTTTTATCATTCAATCCTTGTGATAACAAGCAGTTCGCATTCTGTTCGAAATTGCAAGAGTTGAATTAAAAAACTATATATAGTATCTTTTTAAAAGAGTTATACACAATATGTAGTGTTTAAAGACACATGATATTGTGTATTTATATTTTGTAAAGCAGAAAATAAGGGAGGCAAAACGATGGTACTCACAAATCATCAACCCGAAGTAAACAAATTTGAACAGTTAAACAAAGATATTGAACAATTTCCACAGGTTCATCCTGTAACGCCTGATATGCACATTACACATAAAGGTGTATCAAGACTTGTAATGATCGATCGCTACTCGTTTAAGGATACGGAAAAGAAAACGTTAAAAGCCGGAGATTTCGTCGTCTTAACAGTGAAGGCAGATCCAAAATTCCCTGCACGTGGTTTAGGGACAATCCAAAAGCTTGATATGTCTACTAAAACAGCAGAAATTTTGATCGAGGAAGATTACCGTAGTGCTATAGATGATCCAAAAGAGCAAGAAACGGGTGTGATTACACGTTCAATTGATGTGTTAGAAAAGCCTCTTGAAATATTTTATGAACAAATCGCAAAACGAAATGCTACTGGGCTTGCTGCTGTAGAAAAAACACCAGAGAAACGCCAAGAATGGTTTGAGAAGTTTTATGAGCAGTTAGTATCATTAAAATTCATTCCAGCTGGACGAGTTATTTACGGAGCTGGATCTGAAACGGATGTAACTTTCTTCAACTGTTACGTAATGCCATTTGTAGCAGATTCACGTGAAGGAATAAGTGATCACCGTAAGCAAGTAATGGAAATTATGAGCCGCGGTGGTGGTGTAGGGACAAATGGTTCGACATTGCGTCCGCGTAACACTTTAGCACGTGGTGTAAATGGTAAATCATCTGGTTCCGTTTCATGGTTAGATGATATTGCGAAACTGACTCATCTTGTCGAACAAGGTGGCTCGCGCAGAGGTAAACATAATCTAAGTGCTTCTGCGTAAACAAACCTCGTGAATTGCTGGGAACTCTTTAACGGAAATATTGTCACTTTAATCGAGGTGGGAAATATGGATGTTTATGATGCGAAACAGCCACAGACATGTTTAATATGTGGTTTTACAATAAATCATAAATGCACTGCTAGCTACAACGTAACTGGAAACGGTAAGCGTGAATGCTTGAAAATAGCAGTGGGATAAAGACAATCAGCAGCCAAGCCTCTTTCAGAGAGGAAGGTTCAACGACCATCGAAAGCACGCTATGTTAGCGGAAGTGAGTAGAGTAGGAGTGAAGCCACTCCGAAGTGCGAGGACATCTAATAAGATGTAAGATATGGTCTCAACTTCTATGGTGACATAGAGAGTGGGTATAGCGAACCCGCGTAAGAGAATCGGCACAAATGATTATGCTGGCAGATTGGCATCCTGATATCGTGGAATTTATTATTTCGAAAATGCAAAATCCACGTATTCTACGATACCTAATCGAAAATACAACGGATAAAACAATTATTCGTCTAGCAAAAGAAAAATTAAACTTTAAACCTCTTTCAACTCAAGAGGAAGCGATGTACCAAGGTATTGTTAACTATAAAGGTATCGAAGGCTTAGGTGGTTTTGATACAGCTATTATTCGCGAAGCAGAGAACAAACTTCGCGATGGCGGTACTTACACTGTTCACAATCCAGAGTTTTTAACTGGTGCAAATATTTCTGTAACATTAACAAAAGAATTTATGGAAGCAGTTGAAAATGACGCTGAATTCGAGCTTCGTTTCCCAGCTGTTGAAGAATATACAAAAGAAGAAATGGCTATTTACAACAATGAGTGGCATAAAGTTGGAGATGTGCGCGAATGGGAGAAAATGGGCTATAAAGTACGCACTTACCGCACGATTAAAGCGAAGGAATTATGGAATTTAATCAACGTTTGTGCAACGTACTCTGCAGAACCAGGTATTTTCTTCATCGACAACGCCAATGACATGACTAACGCAAAAGCTTACGGTCAAAGCGTTGTAGCGACAAATCCGTGTGGTGAACAACCACTTGCACCATATTCTGTGTGTAACTTAGCAGCTGTGAACTTAGCACAGTTTGCAAATAAAGAAGATCAAACAATTGATTACGAAGCACTGCGTGAAACAGTTCGTGTTGGTGTTCGTATGCAGGATAATGTAATTGATGCTACACCATACTTCTTAGAAGAAAACCGTGTACAAGCTCTTGGTGAGCGTCGTGTTGGCTTGGGCGTAATGGGCTTAGCGGACTTACTAATTTATTGTGAGAAAGAATACGGTTCAGAAGCGGGTAATGAGCTAGTTGATGAAATCTTTAAAACGATTGCTGAGACTGCTTATGAGGCGTCAACAGAGCTAGCAAAAGAACGTGGCAGCTTCCCATTCCTTGTAGGAGCAACAGAGGAAGAGACAGCACGTTTACGTAAAGCATTTACTGAAACAGGCTTTATGCAAAAAATGCCTGCGCACATCAAAGAGCAAATTTTAGCAACAGGTATTCGCAACTCACATTTACTGACAGTAGCTCCAACTGGTTCTACTGGTACGATGGTTGGCGTGGCAACTGGTCTTGAGCCTTACTTCTCGTTCACATATTACCGTTCTGGTCGTCTAGGTAAGTTCATCGAAGTAAAAGCGGAGATTGTACAAGAATATTTAGAACGTCATCCTGAAGCAAATGAAAATGAACTTCCTGAATGGTTCGTTACAGCGATGGAGTTAAAACCAGAGGCGCATGCTGATGTACAATGTATCATCCAAAAATGGATTGATTCATCTATTTCAAAAACTGTAAACGCACCAAAAGGTTATACAGTACAACAAGTTGAAAAAGTGTACGAGCGCTTATATAAAGGTGGCGCTAAAGGTGGTACGGTCTATGTGGATGGTAGCCGTGATTCACAAGTACTGACACTGAAAGCTGAAGAAAATGATATGGATCAACTATCATTTGAGGAAGAATTAGTAGAAGTACCAACAAAGCGTCCGGTTGTATTAGTAGATACAATCCAAGCATTAGAATCGACAACAGTTATTGGTTCGGATGTAGGGAATACTTGCCCTGTCTGCCGCAAAGGAACTGTAGAAGAAATCGGTGGCTGTAATACATGTACAAACTGTGCTGCACAGTTAAAATGTGGACTATAAGCCATTTATAAAAAAGAAGCGATGTTAAAATAAACTCGTGAAGCTTTGGCCCCTTTGGATATGATTATCTAAAGGGGTGTTTTTGTGTCGAAAAGAAAAATCGATAGGTGGATTAAAGAGGGGGAGGAACTGGCAGCAGTGGTATCCGTCTTGGTTTAATATTAAAGATCAGTAAAGGACACGCCATAAATAAAAGGTAGCGTATGATTCCCAGTTTTTCCACGGAATCGATATTTCTAAAATTTCATCTTTTGTAGGCTTTCGGTCCATATTACGTACTATTTTTATCGAATTAATAAGACCCACATCATCGATTGGAAAAGCACTCTGGAACCTGAGGCAGCGCATTAAAACATAATTGGCTGTCCAAGGACCAATTCCTCTTATTTTCATTAAGTTTTTTTCAGCATCTTTAAAGTTCATTTTCATTAATTTTTCCTTAGATAATTCGCCGCTTGCCATTAATCTAGCGATTCCAATGATATATTCACTTTTTTTTACCGTCATTTTAATATCTGCTAGGTCGGTAGGAGTTAACTGTGCAATTCGCTCGTACTGTGGGAACACCCAATACTTTTTACCATTCCATTCGATGGCATCGCCAAATGCTTCTACAAATTGCTTCTTTAAGATGTACGCAAAGGCTAAGTTAATTTGTTGCCCTAAAACTCCCCAACATAAAGCTTCAAATAAATCGGGAATGCCAATCACTCGCAATCCATAGAATTTTTGGGCAGGCATTTTTAGGTATGGGTCTGCTTTTGCCATTTCATAAAATGGCGTTAAATCGTTATCAAGATCAAACCATTCATAAATATATTTTACAATCTCTTCCCGTTTCCACTTTTCCATAGGTCTCATATTATTTAGGAATTGAACAACCATTTGTTTATTATTGATTACGCTTACCTGTACTAAGGACCGAATTTCCCCAATGGCTATAGCTTTTGTCATAATATCGTTCTCTATTTCATACATGCATTCATTTTTTTCCCTTGTTAGATAGCCTAGGTTAGCATTCATGTCGAAATTGTCAGGTAATGTAATGACAATAACATCATTAAATTCATGCCATTTCACTTTTTCATTCTCCTCATCGTATTACGATTTTCTATACCTTTAATTTATCATAAAATAATCTTACCTAATTTTGTTATCTTGCTATTACATTCTAAACATCTTATTTTTTTCTAATTATGAGGTTATAGTGTTAGTTATCAAGAATGCTGATTAGGAGTTGAAAAAATGATCGAAGATATAAAAACACGTGTTGAAAACTTAAATTGGGATTCTATTCAAAATGAATTAGATGGGCAAGGATTTGCAAAGCTTCCAGTAATTTTAACAAAAGAGGAATGTGAATTCTTCATAGACTTGTATTGTGAGGAAGAGCCATACAGAACGACCATCAATATGACGAGATATCGCTTTGGGAATGGGGAGTACAAATATTTTTCCTATCCATTACCTGAAATCATCCAAAGTTTAAGAGAGTCTTTTTATCTACAATTGACCAAAACAGCCAATCGGTGGTTGCGTTTTTTTAAGAAAACAGAACAGTTTCCAGCTCATCTTCAAGATTTTTTGAACACCTGTGCAGAATATGAACAATCTAGACCGACACCTTTACTATTAAAGTATGAATCAGGCGGCTTTAATTGTTTGCATCAAGATTTATATGGCGACGTATTTTTCCCGTTTCAAGTAGTATTTGTTTTAAATCAACGAAATAAAGACTTTTGCGGTGGAGAATCTCTATTAGTGGAACAAATTCCTCGTGCTCAGAGTAGGGGCCATGTCATTACTTTAGAACAAGGCAGTGCGCTGATTTTTCCTACTAACCATAGACCTGTTTTGGGTAAAAAAGGATATTACAAAAATACGGTTCGTCATGGAGTAAGCACGGTTACGGCTGGAGAACGATACGGTCTTGGAATCATTTTTCACGATTCTAAATAAAGTGAAACTTTGATCAGTGGGGGTTTTCTTCATCCCCCACTGATCATTAGTTAAACCAATCGGGCTTTTACGGGCTGTTATCTCCTCCTAAACTTCTCCGATTTCTCTATGTTTTGAGGTTGGAGTTTTACAGCCCGTAAATGCGGGATAAAAATTAAACTTCAATATCTTGCTATTTCATTCCCAGAACTATACATTCTGAATTCATAGGAAGTATATTGTAAGAAGAAGAGGTGAGATAAATGCCGGATAGTATCAAAAATGGACATAAAGAGAGTCATGATTTTAGAATGTTGAATGATGTTGAAATGATCACAGATGAAAAGTGGCAAGCCATACTAAATAATGATGCAGCGTACAATAATCAATTTTTCTACGCTGTAAAGTCGACAGGGATATTCTGTAAACCATCCTGTAAATCTCGCGTTCCGAAAAAAGAAAATGTATGCATTTTTCCAAACGCAGCACAAGCTCTTCGCGCAAATTTTCGCCCTTGTAAACGTTGCAAGCCTACTAATGAAAATTTGCCTGATAGCGAGTGGGTTGATTTAATTACGGAATACATTGATCAAAATTTCACAGAAAAATTAACGCTAGAATCGTTAGCAACTATTTGTCATGGAAGTCCGTATCATATGCATCGAACATTTAAAAAGATTAAAGGAATTACGCCGGTTGAGTATATACAACAAGTTAGAGTAAACGCGGCTAAAAAGTATTTGATTCAGACAAATAAAACGATAGCAGATATTGCCATATGTGTGGGTATGGCTAATGCCCCTTATTTTATCACGTTATTTAAAAAGAAAACGGGACAGACACCGGCACAATTTCGTCAAATGAGTAAATTGGAGGAAAAGTACAATGGAAACAAAGAATAAACCTACCCTTTATTGGTCTTTACTAAAGTATAAAGATTGGCATTTTTATCTTGCTTGCACTCAAAAAGGGCTTGTGTTTGTAGGTTCACAGAACAAACCATTCGAGGAATTATTCGAATGGGCTAAGAAACGTTTTCCAGGAAGTCCATTTGTTGAAGATGTTGAAAAGCTTGAACCCTATGTTGTTGAAATCACACAGTACCTAGAAGGAAAGCGAAAAACCTTTACTGTTCCATTTGAGTATGTAGGTACGCAATTTCAGTTAGCAGTATGGCAGGCACTTTGTGAAATTCCTTATGGACAGACGAAATCCTATTCTGACATTGCCAATGATCTAAATAAACCAGCAGCTGTTCGTGCTGTGGGCGCAGCTATTGGGGCTAATCCGGTATTAATTACTGTTCCGTGCCACCGTGTAATAGGAAAGAATGGCTCATTAACTGGCTATCGGGGTGGATTAGAAATGAAGACACTGCTCTTGGATTTGGAAAAACGTGCTTCATGTAGCAATGAGTAAATGGAGGTTCCGTCATGAAAAGTGAATTATTTTATAAAAATCCGAAAACCATTTTGAATAAAGGGACTGGCTTTCTTTCTGGCTATACACATTCACTAAATCCTTACACAGGCTGCTCATTTGGATGTTCCTATTGTTATGTACGCGAAATGCCAGTAGCTCTTTTTCGAGAAGGGGAATGGGGAAATTGGGTCGATGTTAAAAGCGGAGCTGCGAATTTATTAAAAAAGGAGCTTCATCGCGCCAAAACCAAAGGGAATGTAACGATTTTTATGTCATCAAGTACAGACCCGTATCAACCTATAGAGCAGAAGGAAAAGGTGACGCGATCTTTACTAGAAGTTATGGTAGAAGACCCTCCTGACTTCCTATTAGTACAGACTAGAAGTCCGCTAGTAAGTCGAGATATCGATTTGCTGCAACATTTTAAAGATAAAGTTCGAGTAAGTATGACAATTGAGACAGATTCGGAAACGATACGCAAATATTTTACGCCAAAGGCACCCCCAATCCAGTCACGTTTTAAGACGTTGGAAAAATTAGCAGCAGCGGGAATACCGACCCAAGTTGCTATAGCCCCCATCTTACCGAGTGGGGAATATTTTCCTGTGAAATTAAAGCCATTTGTCGATCGGATATGTATCGATGACTACTTCATGGGCGATGGCAGTGGTGGAAAACGCACAAGCAAACTTGGTATGGAGAAAAAGTATGCCCAACTTGGTTTAGAAGAATTGTATGGACCACATGTAATTGAAAAAGTATATAACCGATTTATTGAAATCTTTCCGGAAAATCAAGTTTATGTGAGCCAGGCTGGGTTTGAGCCGTGAAAAATAGGAAGTGATAGCATGTATGAAAAGTAGCTGAAAATAGAAAAAAGACATTCACCCTGATAGGTGCCGATATACATCCGTATCAAAGTAATACACCGGGTATTTTTGGTGGATATCGACCGAGTAAATTATATGGAAGATTAGATTGTCCCTCTGCGCTTAGAGCTATAGCAAAAGGGGGATACGTTAAACATCGTGTCACGAGAATCGCAGTGATATATACCCGTACATTTTTCATGTTGTTTCAATTTCATTAACCTCTTTACTTCTCCTTATCTCCGTTTCATACTGCGGATAAGACTTTTTGTTTCTTTATCCACACGATTAGATTCTGTAATTTTTTGCAAGGCTTTATTATATGTAAAATCATCGAGCGTGTTGTTTCTCAAATATTCCATTGTTGGACCGGGAAGTTTCACATAACAGATAGAGACAGCCCACGCCACAGCCATTTTGGCATAAAACCCTTCATGCTTTACACGATCCAGGAGCTTGAGTACCCTTTCGATGTATTCGGTCTAAATATAATAGTTTAGGAGCATAACCACTCCAAAGCGTATCTCATATTCATTCTTAGAAGAAAGATAGGGCTGTAAAAACGCCCATACACGCTCTTTATTTTCCTTTGTAGATTTAAGACCTGTACAAAAGCTGTCACATACCGACCAATTATCAATTTTTGGTACGAACGAGGCCACGTAAAACAGGCGTTCTTCAATATCTGTCTTAATATAGCCAATAACCATACCTTGCAGCATGATTTCCTCAAAATATTCATCTTTTGCAGTTTTAAGGTACGTTCGCCAATCACCCTTTGCAATTTTTTTAGCTATTTTACGAAGCTCTGGTAGCCGAACACCTAATACATTGTTAATTGTAGGTATAAGTGCGGCAGAAAATTTTTGATAGTCTGTATCAATGAGTTCAAACATTTGTTTTCTAATTATTTTTTCCATGGGCTCTCCTATTTGTATAATTTCTTTACCTTTCCTATTTGACAACCTTACTATAACTGATTATTTTCTGTAAAAGCCAAGAATTGAATATAACAGCAAGATATCGAAACAAAAGGGTCATTACTATTTGTGTTAAATGCTTTTTTGCAATATATCTTTCTCTTAATGGTTGGAGTTGGTTTATTACTTGGAACAATCTTTACCGACAAGCAGGTAGGAGTTATTTCAACGGAAGATGCGAGCTCACAATTAATAATTGATGTTATGTAGTAGGATTTTCAGGAAGTATTGGCGAAATGTTATAAATATAAAGGGGGAGGTTGTATGTCAAGATTACCAATTATCGTAGCTCCGATGTTTTTAGTTTCTAATCCTAAGATGGTTATTGAAGCTAGTAGAGCAGGGGCTATCGGATCTTTTCCACTATTAAATGCGAGACCCGCTTCAGCTTGTGCTGAGTGGCTTGAAGAAATAAAAAAAGCGTTACCTACAGAGCCATGGGCAGTTAACTTTATTTGTCATCCTGTTGCGAATACACGTTTTGAAGAAGATTTGCAGTTAATTGAACAATTTCAGCCACCAATTGTCATAACGTCACTTGGTAATCCAAAGAGAGTGATAGACATTGTGCATGGCTATGGAGGAAAGGTTTATGCAGATGTTGCGAACGTCAAGCATGCCGAAAAGTCTGCTGCAACGGGTGTAGACGGACTAATCCTTGTTTGTGCAGGTGCCGGTGGGCATGGCGGGCAATTGAATCCATTTGGCTTTGTATCTGCTGTTAAGAAATTCTTCAAGGGGACAATCATTTTATCGGGCTCTATCTCTAGCGGTGCTGACGTACTAGCTGCTCAAATAATAGGAGCGGATTATGCCTATATGGGTACACGTTTTTTAGCTTGTGATGAAGGAAATGCACCAGAGGCGTATAAACATATGGTAATTGAAAGTGATACCTCTGATATTTTATACACCGATGCTTTTAGTGGTGTCCATGTGAATGTATTAATTCCATCCTTATTAAAGGAGGGCATTGATCCAGCAACTTTGAAGCCAAGAGAGGATGTTGATTTAACACATCTTGTTAATGTCAAAGCATGGCGAGATATTTGGTCAGCCGGACATGGTATCACCAATATTGTCAAACAAGAGTCCGTTCGAGAAATATTCATCACATTGGAAGAGGAATACGAGCAAGCAAAGCAGCAAATAACTTCTGTACAGCCATCGTAAAAATTATAAAAAAGGGCAAGTCCAACCAAAATGCAGTTGGGCTTGCCTTTTAACTTCTTATCGATTGTAGACTCAATGATGCCGAGACATCATACATTTTTTAATCGTGATTCAATGTAGCTGCGATTTCTGGCTGTTGCTCAACTTGTAACAGCATATTGAAAGACGCGATGGCTACTTCTACTTGGTCATCCTTAGGCTCACGAGTTGTCAGTAATTGTAGCCATAAGCCTGGATAACCAAGGAAGCGTAATACTGGAATATTACGACATGCATTTGTTGCTTGAAGTACTTCAAATGATATACCAAGAACGACTGGAATTAATAGAATACGGTCCAAAATGCGTAACCAAAGTGGATCAGTTGGTACGAAGAAATATAAAAACATGCCGACAAACACAGTGAACAGCATAAAACTACTACCGCAACGATAATGTAAGCGTGATTGTGCTTGTACATTTTCAACGGTTATTTCCATACCAGCTTCATAGCAATTTATAACCTTATGTTCAGCACCATGATATTGGAATACTCGTTTAATTAGTGGAGTTAAAGATATAAAATATAAATAGGTAAGTAATAAAATTAGCTTAATGCCACTTTCAAGTAATATCTGACCAGTTTTGCCTTCTATCCATTTAGAGAAAAAATCTGCAATAAATACTGGAATTAATGTAAAGGCAAATTTACCAAATAAAAAGGAAAGAATACCTACAACTGCAACTCCTAAAATCATTTGAAGCTTCGAGCCTTCCTCTTTATGATCTTCTTCTTCGCCAGGTGTAACGTCGTAACGGTCACCTGAAAATTGCATATGGCGAGAGCCTAAACCAGCGGATTCAATCAGTGCCACAACGCCTCGTACCAATGGAATTTTTTTTAGTTTTTGTAAAATAGGATTTTGAACTTTTTTGAAATGATAATAATCAATGGAATCATCGTTACGGCGAATAGCAGTAATCGTATGTTCCTTTCCTCCGAACATTACACCCTCTAATTGTGCTTGTCCCCCGTATACAGGTGAATTGCTCAAGGCTAACACCACTCTCTTTATATATTTCAACTGTACCATTGTACTAAATTTAGTGAAAAACCTCTAGAGTTACGCATAGTAAAATTTCTATATGGTTACACTAATCGTACAATTAAGGAAATGATTTACGTTAGAACATAAACTCGTGGTACAGGTTAGGAGGACTTTTTCTTGAAAGTAGCTAGTATAACATCACTCATCAGCGCAATTGTTTTAGCATTGTGTTTAAAGGGACTTCATTACTTTCACCTCATTAAATGGAATCCAATAGGTTTTTATAAGAAGTGGGATTTGTTCGAGGGTAGTTCCAAACTATTTCAATGGAGCTTTCTTATCTTAGTATTATTTCTTATTGGATTTTTATTATATATTACGTTGAGATATGTCTATATTATTCCAGCTGTGCTGTCTTCCTTTTTGCTTGGCCTTTTTGTGTCAATGACATTAGAATGGATTGTTCTTGATTTGCCTTTACAATCTTCTTCCTTTAAAAAACTATCGATCCCTTTCATGGTCATTATTATTTGTCTATTACGTTTCTTGCTTGAAACGGCTAATTTTCATCAGAAGGAGCACACAGCACAAAAAGGAAATTAGTTGCTGTATGCGCCTTCTATGATAAAATAATGGCAAGTACATAGAAAGAGGCGAATATGCGTGAAGTTATTATGTTTGAATGGACCTAACTTAAACCGACTAGGGAAAAGAGAGCCACATATTTATGGTAATGAGACATTAGAAGATGTGAAAAATAATATTCAGAATCTTGCGGCGTCTTTAGGTGCCACTGTCGAGTTTCGTCAATCTAATCATGAAGGGGTGCTTGTTGATTGGGTGCATGAAGCGGAGGACGAAAAATATGATGGTATAATCTTTAATCCCGGTGCATATACCCATACAAGCATTGCGTTACATGATGCAATTGCAGGGATTTCTGTGCCGGTTATAGAAGTACATATTTCCAATATCCATAAACGTGAGGCTTTCCGTCATCATTCTTATCTCGCTCCGGCATGCCTTGGTCAAATTAGTGGACTAGGTACGAAAGGCTATGAACTGGCACTACGCACATTTATCGAGAGGGAGAATTGATTATGTTGAAATTACAAAAGCTACGTAAGGCACTTCAGGAACAAAACATCGACGGCATTTTAATTACGAACGAGTACAATCGTCGCTATATGACTGGTTTTACAGGGACTGCGGGCGTAGCGATTGTGTCTCAAAATGATGCTGTATTTATTACGGATTTTCGTTATACAGAGCAAGCAGCTGCGCAAGTACAGGACTTCCGAATTGTCAAGCATGAGGCGACGATCATTGAAGAAATTGCAACGCAAGTAAAAAACATGGGTATCAAATTATTGGGCTTTGAGAAAGATACTGTTAGCTTTGGCACATATGAGCTGTATAAAAATAAAATTCAAGCTGATTTAGTACCGATTTCTGGGCTAATTGAAAAAATTCGCTTGATTAAGACGCAACAAGAGATTAATATTATTAAGGTTGCGTGTGAAATTGCTGATCACGCATTTACACATATCTTAAACTTCATCAAGCCAGGTAAAACAGAGCTTGAGGTTTCGAATGAATTAGAATTTTTCATGCGTAAACAAGGAGCAACTCAATCTTCGTTTGATACAATTGTTGCGTCTGGTCTTCGCTCAGCTTTACCACATGGTGTTGCAACGAATAAAGTGATTGAAAAGGGCGACTTTGTCACATTAGACTATGGAGCGCTTTACAATGGCTATATCTCGGATATTACACGTACGGTGTCAGTTGGTGAGCCATCTGAAAAATTAGTGGATATGTACAACGCAGTACTTGCTTCCCAACTTTTAGCACTTGAAAAGGTTGGCCCAGGCTTAACAGGGATTCAAGCAGATGCGATTGCACGTAACTACTTAAGAGAAAAAGGCTATGGCGAGGCATTTGGACATTCATTAGGACACGGGATTGGTCTTGAAGTACATGAAGGCCCTGGCTTATCGGTGCGTTCAGAAGCGGTGCTAGAGCCAGGTATGGCCGTAACGATTGAACCAGGAGTTTACTTACCTGAAATCGGTGGTGTACGTATCGAGGACGATATTTTAATCACAGAGACAGGTAATGAGCTGCTAACTCATTCGTCAAAAGAACTTATTATTTTATAAACTTTGGAGGAACACAAATGATTTCAGTAAACGATTTCCGTACAGGTCTAACAATTATTGTAGATGGCCAATTATATCGCGTGTTAGATTTCCAACACGTTAAACCAGGTAAAGGTGCTGCGTTCGTGCGCTCTAAACTACGTAACCTACGTAACGGTTCAGTAAATGAAAAAACTTTCCGTGCTGGTGAAAAAGTTGAAAAAGCACAAATTGATAACCGTAAAATGCAATACCTTTATGCACAAGGTGACGAGCATGTATTCATGGACTTAGAATCATATGAGCAAACTGAACTTTCTTCAGATGCAATTGAATATGAATTAAAATTCCTAAAAGAAAACATGGAAGTGCATATCCAATCTTACCAAGGTGAAATGTTAGGTGTTGAATTACCAAACACTGTTGAGTTAGAAGTAACAGAAACAGAGCCTGGTATTAAAGGTGATACAGCTTCTGGTGGTACAAAACCTGCAACTCTTGAAACAGGTCTTATTGTACAAGTACCATTCTTCGTTAACCAAGGTGACATGTTAGTGATCAATACGGAAGAAGGTTCTTACGTTTCTCGTGCGTAATGAATAAAAATATCCAACCTACTCTTTTCTTACAAAAGGGTAGGTTTTTCTTTATACATATAAAGCTAAAGAGATCGAACTTTGTGACATTTGATAGAGATATAACAACTTTTTTTTACGAGTATAAAAATTTGTTTCTATCATTTGGTACATGGTCATAATTGGAAGAATTGTATACAATAATAGTAAGGAGTGAATGCTATGTTACAAACAACATTTGATATACCAAATTCAATCATACAGGCACCAATGGCTGGTGTAACTACGCCAAAATTTGTTGCTGCCTGTGCGGAGGAAGGTATTTTAGGCTCAATTGGAGCGGGCTATTTAGACGGCGAGCAGACGAAAAACTTTATTCAGGAAGTTAAAAAGCTAACGAAAAAGCCATTTGCTGTTAATTTATTCGTACAAGAAGAGCCGCGTATTGATATCGATGTACTTCAAAAAGCTCGAATGGCTTTACAACCGTTCTATGATGAGCTTGGACTTTCACCTGTACAGAGTGTCATGTCCAAGGAAGTATTTAAAGATCAAGTGCAAGCTGTTATTGATGAAAATGTGGCCATTTGTTCCTTTACATTTGGACTGCCTTCTGAAGAGGTCATTCAGCGTTTAAAGGATAACAATGTTTATCTTATTGGAACAGCTACTACCTTAGAGGAAGCAAAGCGTGTAGAACAAGCAGGCATGCAAGCTGTTGTCCTTCAGGGTGGTGAAGCTGGTGGTCATCGTGGTTCCTTTACAGAACCAATGCAATTAGTTGATTTGCATAATTTACTTCAGCAAGTAGTAGGACAAATTTCCATACCGATTATTGCTGCTGGAGGCATTGTTACAAAGGAAGATGTTAGCAAAGCACTAGCAATGGGTGCTCAAGCGGTTCAAGTTGGAACAGCCTTATTAGTAGCAGATGAGTGTGAAATTTCATCTCTCTATAAAAATGCCTTGCTTGAATCGAAAGCACAGCAGACGACGATTACGCGTGCTTTTTCTGGTAAACCAGCAAGAGGCTTAGCAAATGATTTTACGGAGCGTATGAAGGATGCTGTTGTTGCACCTTATCCATTGCAAAATGATCTAACGTCAACTATTCGTAAAGAAAGTGCAAAACAGGGTAAAGCCGGTTATTTATCAATGTGGATGGGAGAAAAGAGCTATTTAGTGAAACAACCAGGGACTGTGAAAAGCATCATTGAAAAGTTACTTTAACTTCATTCAGCAATTTTATAACAGATATTTTGTGTCAGCTAAAGAAGTCAATACAGTTTTAAGGTAATCTTCAGCGGGGATTCAAACATCCGCTGAATTAAAAGAACTCTATACGTAGGTATGAGGGTACTAAAAAACTTACTTTTTTATCAGATAAATTAAGGCACTTCTTGTTCAATTTTGAACAGGAAGTGCCTTATTTCTGTCTCTATTCCTTATTCGTTTAGTAGCTTTAAAATCCGTTTAAAATTAACAGCGAATATCGTTGTGGTACCATGAATTTTCATGCTAAATAGACCCACAGTCGATGCCGTATCATACCCGTGCCCGTTGTTTAATTCATTATTCTTCGCTTCTATTTTGCAGCGATTTGTGGCTAACTGCTTAAATACTTCTCGTTCGGCATGTGTATCCGATTTAATTGTGACAGAATGTGTTTGACTCTTTGCGCCTTCTTTTTAACAGCCCTCTTTCATTGGACATACTTTTCATTTTTCGATATCAAAATAATATGTCTGACTTTGACTCTTACTCGTTCCTTTTTAACCCGTACGAGTTTTTCTTGTCGAGAGATGACCGGCCTTATATACAAACATTCCAACATCTTTTTATGATACATTGCGTTGTTTGGAGAAGCATCGCTCGACTCCTGCGGGAAAGCGAGACAGACGAGACCCCACACGAAGCGAAGCGTAGGAGGAGGCTCGGCGCTCGCCCGCGGAAAGCGAGCGGAATGCTTCGGAAAACAACAGTAGAATCACAGTGCCAAAAGAAAAAAGCAAGGTATTCAATGATTGAATCTTGAATACTTCGCAAAATGAGAAGATATGGATTTTTTCAGTGCCCTCCGTATGTATGGAGGTCTTTTTTTTTTTGTAGCAACATATATTGCTGTACACGAGGGGGCGTATGAAATGGAATTACAAGACGTATTAAGAGTCGCTGGAGTGGGACTAGTAGTTGCGCTTCTTCATGTCTTCTTTGATCAAACAGGAAAGAAAGAATTTTCATTCTTCCTATTTTTCATTGCTTACTTATATATGACAGCGGAATTACTGCGATTTTTACGTCTATTTTTCAATGAAATCCTTACATTCTTCCAATGGCTGACCTCTTCTGGGTAGGTAAATGGAAATTGTCATCATTGCTGTTGTCATGCTGCTTTTATTATTGCTTATAAAAGAAGTCATACAGCCACTCCATGCGCTAATTAGTGTAATGTTTTCGTTTTTGTTATTCGGTATGTTGTTTTCGACACTCCTGTTGCCATTCATCAAGCAATTGCTTGAGACATTAGCTTTTTTGCCGTACGCGAAAGCAATTGTAGTCAGTGCTAGCCTTTTTTATATAGGGCAATGGGTGTCTGTTTTACTTGTAGAACAAAACTATAAAGTACTCGGACATATTGTCTATGATGGCGTCAAGATTGTTATATTGTTGTATTGGTTTAAGGAATTTTTGGCTGTTTTACAGGAGGTGTCGGCCATTTTACAACGGCTAAACTAAGGGGCGAAGACATTGCTAGAGCAAATATTTTCGTTTTTAACGGATCCATTCTTTCTATTGCTGAAGATGACGCTTATTTTGTGTGGCTATGTCATTATTATTTTGATTGTCAATATGATTTTACCAGATTTTGAAAAAGGGACAAGGATACTTTTTTTTCTGATTGTACTGGCAACTATAGGACCAGTCGTAGTGAATTCATTTAAATTAATAGACGAAATAGCACAAGGACTTGCTCATCTATTTACTGCATTTTATCCGATCCTTACTTCAAGCTTTCTTTTATCAAGCAGTATTACAGCAATAGCTTCTTGGCAGCCTTTTTTACTTTTTTTTGTACAAGTCTTAACAGTAATTAGTAGTAAATGGCTTATACCTGGAGTACTTTTCGCCATTGTTTTTGACGTTTGCAGTGTCATTGTCAAAGAAATTTCGTTTACGAGAATAGCTGAATTGATACGTTTTACCATTATGAGCATCGTCTCGGCATCTGTTATTTGTTACATCATTTTAATGTCGGCAAGTGGTGTAGCCGCCTTTAGTGTCAATGCAGCTGTTGCGGAGCCTGTAAAGAAATTAATAGAGGAAAATATTCCGGTTGTAGGTTCCTTTATAGTAGATAGTTTTTCGATGTTCCAGCATATGACACAGTTTTCCTCATCTATTAGTAGTATTTCTGCTTTTATAGCCGTTATTACCGTGTCGTTTATTCCAACAGTTCAGCTTGTTGTTAGTGCGTATTCGTTGAAAATGTTAGCGGCTATTTTAGAACCAATTGCGTTTGATGATATTTGTAAACTACTCGATCATGTTAGTAAATCTCTATTTACATTATGTGCTGTATCATTTCTAATTGCTTTTTCATTTATGTTTTCTTGTTTATTCCTCATCGTTTTTGTGCAAGTTATGGCCGGGGGGAGATAGATTGATTCTTTTATTGGCAATGCTCTTTATCTGTCAGATATTTGTGTTTCTAACAGAAGATAAAGAAATAATTTCACTTACAAAGCTTGTTATTACGTTAGTATTTTTGCAATTGCTATTAAAGATTCCATTTATCAATTCATAGGAGGAAACAAGCGTACATACACTTGAAAAAGAGAAGATGAAAGGAGGCAATGTACAAGTGATGTGGAAAAGACACGAAAAAAAACAACGTCATTTATAGTCTTAATGCTTATCGCTGCCTCCGTAGGAATTTTCATCATTTTACCAATGTATCAAACGAGTACAACGAATGGGCAAGTAACATCGAAGACCAATGAAGAAAAACTTGAGCAGACACTAAAGGCTATGAAAGGTGTTGGGGAGGTTAAAGTCTATTTTTATTACGGAGATATGACAGATAAGACGGATGACAATCAACTATTCAGTCAATATTTTCGAGGCACTGAACAAGGCACGAAAGAAGTAACAGGGATGCTAATTGTTTCAGAAGGAGCATCAGATATCTTTGTGAAAAATGAAATTCGTGCTGTAGTTAGTCAAGTAATGCAATTGCCGATTCATCGAATTATTATCGTTCCAATGGAGAATAAGGAGGAAAAGTAAATGCGCGTACGTAGAAGAACAGTTTGGTTTATGACATTATTAAGTCTAGTAGCGGTTATTTCAGTGTATTATTTGGTTGATCCAGCAAAACAATTTAATGGACTAACTATTTTCACAGATGACACATTACAGCAAACTGCGGTTACGGGTGTGACTGACAAAGAAGCAACGAAAGAGGGAGAGACGAAGGAAGTATCTTCTCCAAGTCATTTATTTGAAGAAATGCGCATGCAAGTTAGTGATGAAAGAAGCAAGCTTCGTTCGCAATTAGAGCAGAAAATCGGTTCCAAAGATTACACAGCAGAAGAAAAAAGTAAGGCGTATAACGATATGGATAACCTTATAAAACAAGAATCCTCTGAAGCAATGTTAGAAATGCTTATTAAATCTTCAGGTTACTCCGATGCGTTTGTACGAGCAGATGGTGATAAAATACAAGTAACTGTTATGGCAGAGGAACTATCAAAAGCTCAAGCAAATGAAATTATCTATTTAGTAAAAACAGAGATGGAAGGCGCAAATGACGTCATCGTAAAATTTAGTGCAAATAACTATTAAAAATTTAAAGATAAATAGGAATTTTCTGTGTATTAAATCACTATTGTTATATATCAGTATAATGAAAAGGCTTTCGTTTATTAAAGGAAAGCCTTTTATTTTGTTCATATTTACTTAATTTGCATTTAAGTATTTCAAATTGTTCGAAAAAAATATAAAATAGTGCTTGTAGTAGATTTTATTTCATAAGGAGAGTTAGAAATGTTCAAAATTCAAGAAATTCGTGAAATTATTAAATTAGTAGATTCTTCTTCAATTGACGAGTTCGTTTATGAAGTTGATGGCGCAAAAGTTAAATTAAAAAAGAATGGTGTTGTTGTTACTGAAACTGTAGCACCTAAAAAAGAAGTTGTTGCACCTGTTGTACAACAATCTGCACCAGCAGCAGCTCCTGTAGCACCAGCTACTTCAGCTCCTGAAAAAGCTGAGGAAGCACCAGCTGCGGCACCAGCAAATAACGACCCATCGTTACATAAAATTGTGTCTCCGATGGTTGGAACTTTTTATCAATCTCCAAATCCTGATTCACCAGCTTACGTTAAAGTGGGGGACAAAGTTGGTAATGAAACAATCGTATGTATCGTAGAAGCTATGAAACTATTCAACGAAATTGAAGCAGAAGTTCAAGGGGAAATCGTTGAGGTACTTGTTAAAGACGGTGAATTAGTAGAATACGGTCAACCATTATTCCTTGTAAAAGCTGAGTAAGGAGTGCACAATCATGAAAAAAGTTTTAATTGCAAACCGCGGCGAAATCGCTGTGCGAATCATTCGTGCTTGTAAAGAGTTAGGCATTCAATCTGTTGCTGTATACTCAGAAGCAGACGCTGACGCATTACATGTGAAATTAGCAGACGAAGCATATTGTATCGGACCAAAGCTATCAAAAGATTCATATCTTAGCTTCCCGGCTTTACTTAGCGTAGCAGAAAAAACTGGTGCAGACGGTATCCACCCAGGTTACGGTTTTGTATCTGAAAACGCTGACTTCGCTGAGGCTTGTGAAAACGCAGGCATTAAGTTCATTGGACCTTCATCAGATTCTATTAAAATTATGGGTATTAAAGACGTTGCACGTACAACAATGGAAGCAGCAGGTGTTCCACTTGTTCCGGGTACTGGTATTGTTCCAGATATCGAAACAGGTAAAGAGTGGGCTGCTAAAATTGGTTACCCAGTAATCATCAAAGCAACTGCTGGTGGTGGCGGTAAAGGTATCCGTGTCGCTCGCACAGAAGAAGACCTTGTAAAAGGCATTGAAATTACGCAAAAAGAGGCTGCTGCAGCATTCGGTAACCCTGGCGTATATTTAGAAAAATTCATCGAGTACTTCCGTCACTGTGAAATCCAAGTATTAGCAGATAGCTATGGTAACGTTGTACATTTAGGTGAACGTGACTGTACAGTTCAACGTCGTATGCAGAAATTAGTAGAGGAAGCTCCATCTCCAGCGCTATCTTCTGAGCGTCGTGCAGAAATGGGTGCCGCTGCCGTGAAAGCTGCTCAAGCTTGTAACTATGAAGGTGCCGGAACAATCGAGTTTATTTATGACTATCAAGAAGATAAATTCTACTTCATGGAAATGAACACTCGTATTCAAGTAGAACACCCAGTAACAGAAATGATTTCTGGTGTAGATCTTGTACAACAACAATTAAAAATTGCATCTGGTGAAAAACTTCCTTTCACGCAAGATGATATTCAATTAAATGGTTGGGCAATTGAATGCCGTATTAACGCAGAAAATGCTTATAAAAACTTCATGCCATCAGCTGGTACTGTAGATACTTACGTAACTCCAGGTGGCTATGGTGTGCGTATTGACTCTGCTGTATATGCTGGCTATACAATCCCACCATACTATGATTCAATGGTTGCAAAACTAATTGTTCATGCCAATACACGTGAAGAAGCGATCGCGAAAATGAATCGTGCGCTTAGCGAATTTGAAGTATCTGGTCCTGGGATCAATACAACAATTCCATTCCACCAAGCATTGATGAACAATGACGTTTTCAAATCAGCACAATTCAATACGAAGTTCCTAGAAGAGAATGATGTTTTGGGGACAAGCAAGTAATTGCTATTTGTGGATTTGGGGAATAGAATAGGGAATAGAACGCATTTCAAATATCGCAATAAAATTACCTTCTAACATTCAATTGTTAGGAGGTTTTTTATTTGGCTAGAAAAGGTCAGCGTACAGGGATTTTTGATTTAGAAGATGTGACAGTAGCTATACAGCTACCAAGTTTTGAGGGTACGTTTAAAGAGGAAGATACGATACTGATTACTCCACCAAAGTTAATGATTGATGTAGCTGAATTACATGAGGGTAGGAAAGGTGTAGAAATTAATAGTGCTTTGTTAATTGTGAAAGAGCAAATGCGTCTGTCGGGCGTTCGTAAAGCGACAATCAGTGAATATATTTATACTTTTAAACGTTTAGTAGATGCAATGAAAATTGAATACGTAGATGACATTAAATTGGAGTCTATATTTGGTTGGCTTGCGAGCTTAGGGGATATTTCGGATGTATCGAAACAAAGCCGTCTACGTGTCATTAAAGCTGTTTTAAATCGACTTTACGATAACGGGTGGATAGAGAGAAATTTTTGGAAAGACGTTCGTATACGTGTTGATACCAAGATTAAACTTCCTGCTGATGAGAAGCAAATATAGAACATGTAATAAATTATGGTGCATTAACGATTATAGAAGTTACTAGGTTATTATATAAATACTACGGTTTAGATAGAGAAAAAAGTAAATTTGATCAAAATGTTGGATTTAAGTATAAATCTATAAAAAGTAGAATGGGATATTAAAATTCTCATATTATTAATGAAACTTTCTAGCATCTAGTGCGTATAAGGTATTAATTAAAATAGAAGGGTGGTAAGGAAATGAGTTTGTTTGACGATATTGTAAAAGAGTTTCCTCGTCTTGAGGAGAAACAAGAAACATTAGCTAATACAGTAAAGAAAAAAGGATTTCAAGTTGTAGACACTTTAAAAGTTCAGGATAGCTTTGCAGGTGATGGAAATTACTATGAAACTTTTAGAGCGGTTTTAGAAGAAGATAATTTTGAGTGGTAGCTAAAGTTGAAACCAAAGATAAATATCCTTCATTTGGTAAAGATGATGAGCCATGGAGTAGCACTTTAGAAATGTGGGACAATGGTAAGAAAGTGAAAGAAAAGTCATACACTTTTTGGAAATGATATTAAAGAGCGTGGTCTTATTTTAGTCTCCCCTCAAAGTGAAGAGTAAAATCATTCTTTTACAGTAGACCTGTTGAGGTGTGCCAGAGCCATCTGAGAAGCTATAAAGTTCGTTCGCAGCGCTGTTGTGACTGTCAGAATAGCGTAAGTCATGTTTCTATAGAACGTTTTAAGGAGCATTTAAACTTGTTTTGGAGCGTGAAGGTCTAAGGGTGGGGCGTACTGTATGACATCACATCTAAGCCACCAGCGACTATAGAGTAGGAATAATACGAACTGTCAAACAAATGCCCGAAAACCCTTGGAAATCAATGGTTTTCGGGCACTTGAATTATCACGTTGCACGGCCCTGCAACACGAAGGGCAAAAATAATATTGAAACCATAATATAATTTATTCAAGAATAACATTCCGAAAGGAGGTTTTGTATGTTTATTGAAGATTTACAGCAACAAAAGATAGAGTGGAGAAAAAAAGGTTGGGCAATTCCCGACATTAGAGGTAGCAAACAAGATTGGTACAATCTTATTAAAGAACTTATAAGGTTAGTTGCTGATAATTTAGCCACAGATTTAGATTCACATCCAGACATAAATGGCGTATCAGAAACTTACACTTGGCGTTCTTATGCATCTTTTTTGAAAAGTATGGGGCTAGTCAGTAATCGAGCCGGGATTTTGAGCTTAACTGAAACAGGCCGTTCATTTTATAATAATTCATCAAAAAGACATTTGGCCGATTTAATACAAGATAAAGTTCGTCTTTTTGGCGAAGTATTAGTGTTTTTACAGACAGACGCCAAAAGAATCGAAGAGGTTGACAAGCAAATATGTGAAACTTTTTGCTTGAGTTGGGCTAATCTCAGCAATACTAGACGTAGAATGGATTGGCTTGAAGTTCTTGGTTTGATACAAGACGTAGGCAATCGAAAATGGGGATTAACACCTGAAGGTGAAAGCGCTATCAACGATTGGCGACTTGTGACAGCGGATGTTTTAGATTTACTTGAATCTGATTCAAGCGATATTGTTATTGCAGAACCTCCTGAAGAGATTGCCTCACTTTTACAGCATCTGTTTGATATTCCTGATGAACACAAAAAGCGCAGTACATATAACATTTGGGTGCCTAGTCCGAACCGAATCAATAATTTGAGGATTATTGTTCAATTTGCGCTTGAACGTGTCTCTAGAGCAGATTTATTTAAATTTGTTGAGGATGAATTTAGTTTAAAAACGAGCAGCGTTGAGTCTATGTTGCCTTTTTTAAAAGCTGCCGGGCTTTTAGAAGAAGTTGGTCGCAACGTTTATATTGCGACATCAGCAAGCAAAGCGTGGTGCGAAACCGGAAATGATTTGGATTTCATAAGGATTCTCCACTGCCATATGCGCTTTGTAGGGGAAATGATTCAAGCTGCCGAAAATGATTCGATTCGAAATGATATTTATGCACAAGCAAAAAACTATGGACTCAATACGGAAAAAGCTAGATGGATTGCTGGCTTTTTGCTTGAAGCAGGTTTGCTGGAAGAACCACGATATTTGCACTTGAAAGCGACCTCATTGGGCAAACAGTTTGTTTCCCGTTTGCCGTTGTCTAATGAGGTATTGAACATCGAAGATGGAACAAATGCGGATGAATCAAAGGAACCAGTTGTTGCTGCAAAACCTGAGCGAACAATGGCTGATGAATTATTTGATCGATTAGGTGAATCTTCAAAGGATCCTATGGCATTTGGAAAAGCTTCGGGGGTGGCTTTTGAAGAGTCTATTGCCGAAACATTCTGTTACATGGGCTTCGATGCTAAACGTATTGGTGGTGCTGGCGACACAGATGTAATTATTCGGTGGAAAGATAGCGAAGGAAAAAATATAATTGCTATTGCTGACGGTAAATCTAAGAGTTCGGGAACTGTATCTCATAGCGATATAAGTGATGTAGCAATTGATATGCATAAAGAAAAAAATAATGCTGATTATGTTGCTATCGTTGGGGCTAGTTTTAGTGGCGATACAATACGAAATCATGCCCGCAAGAAAAAGTTTGCTCTTATCACAGTTGAGGAATTAATTGAAGTGGCTCGCAGTACCCATGCCTTGGGATTATCATTAGATGAAATAGCATATATTTTTCAAGTTCCAGATGGGCTTTCAAAACTCGATGGACTTATGGAAGCAAAAAGGCGACAGATGGATATTATTACGCTTGTAATTTCTCAGTTTAGACAGGAACAAGAACTATTGGGTAATCTTTCTGCGCGTGATTTATACCTTTTGCTTAGGGCAACTGCTATTTCTCCTACTTTGGAAGAATTGATGGATGTTTTTGATATTCTTTCAAAACAAGAAATAGGCATACTTGTTCTAGTAAGCAAAGCATCTGCATCCGAGAACTCCACCTATATGTTAGCCCATGGAAAAAGTGCCGTGAATAGATTACGGGCAATTGTTTCTGCCATAGAAAGTGGGTTGTAAAACATCAAAAACACCTGCGATGATCGAGTGGGAATAGTTAAATTACAATTAGAAAAAGCTTGGAGAGCCATATTTTATAAGGTTTCTGCCAAGCTTTTTTGTTTTTTTATGATACCAATTAAAAGTGAATTATTAAATATTGTTTGATTTTTAAATGTATAATTGAAGTTAATTATGGTGGATTTATCTAAGGAGGTTTTTTGATATGCAACAGTTATTAGCAACTACTCATGTAGATTCACATGGCATGAAAATGACCAAGGAGGCTTTAGAAGGGGCAGTAAGACAGATTAATGGAAATATAGCTCCAGGAATGGGTGTTGAGCACGATGTTACGATACCGCCACTGGGAAAATTTGCCGAGGCGCTTATCCATGAATTACCAGATGGTGAATATGGATTATTTGCTACACCAATTCTCTATAGTGAGAAAAATCCTCATCCGTAAAACTTCCAAATGGAGAGTGGGGAAGGATGGATGTTTGGGAAGATAAGCGCCCATTTGCAGATAAGCATGAGGAAGTGCCTGAAGAAATGGAATTTTCTTATGACTTGGTCAATTTCGAATCGAATGATGAAATGGAGAAATTTTCAAAGAAACTTGAAGAAGGTGGATCCTTTAATCAACAACTTTTGATTAGAAAATCATTAATTCCAGATCCAGAGCTAATTATAAAACTAACACAACTTGGTATTTCGGCATTAGTAGCTTACAAAGTGCTTAATACTTTTGGGAAGAGAGTCAAAGAAGATTTAAATAACGATTTAATTAATATATACTCTAAAATTAGAAATGCAATGATTAATTATGCTAAATATTGCATTCCCCGATGTACATTAAATCCTTCAAATAATTTATAAGATCAAACTACTTACTGCTTCTTTCGCCAAACCTCTCCCAGCTACTTCATTTGAAAAACTATAACCAATCTCAACAGTGTCTTTCATATCTGTATACTATACAGATAAATCACCAACTACTTTAGTCTTGTATATAACGGCCAAACTTAACATTGATTCTTTAGTGAGTACACTGGTTGCTAGTTTCTTATTAAATCTTTCCTGTATATCTTCATGAGTCCACTTATTATGTAATAGGAACTTACATGTATCGTCATTATTGTAAATAGCAAATACATCCTGTAAATCAGTACTCTTAAAAGGTCTAATTATTAATCTATCCGTTGTGATTTCCAAGTTAGCTCTCCTCCCTCATACTCATTCTGTAAAATATTTACATAGAAATCGTAACATAGCAAAGTGGGATGGTATATATACATTGGGAGTAATTGACTGTCACTTCAAACCGATAAACGAAGAGGTCTAAATTGCTTAGTAAAGTACTGAACAATAAAGCGCAGCATTTCACAGGAGAAATTAAACAGTTATCCTAATAGTAGCGGTACAGTACATAAAAGTATCATTAGCTATAAAGCACCTTATGTATCAGTGCAGCGAGGTTTGACATGTTCTGAACCCTATGTAGATAATATGATGAAATGGTAAAAAGAGAGAATAGGTGAATGCCCTTTGTAATTTTTGAAAGGAAAAATAAAAAGAAGGGGTTGTAAAGTATAATGGAAAAGGATCAAAGTCAATACATAGAGCAATGCATTATTAATTACGAGGAAATTGTAAAAGATGCAAAAGAAGGAGCTACACAAGATCATGAATTGTTAGAGGAAATTACTAAGTCAATGTCATTTGGACTGTTAAAAACCAACTACGATATATGGTTAGATGAATGCTTCATACATCAAGACTGGCAAAAGTTGAATAATTTGATTTTCCAGGAAATGCGTTATCAATTACTACCGGGATGCAGTGGAGGGTATGACCATTGTAACAACACCTTACATATTTTAGAGGCGTTCGCTTGCGGGGATAACGAAATAATGGAGCGTATTCTTCCATCGGAACTGGGGCTAACTAAAAATGGTTACCCATTTTATGTTGTGATGAGCAATCTCCTGAGGGCAATGTGGTATAGAGATGAAATATTGCTACCAAAAGCGCTCAATGCTGCTGAAAAATTTGTTGGTACAAAGAAACCACAATGGGAACGTTCAGGAGCTGCATTTCTGTTAGCTTTACACAAAGAAGATATCGAGGCAATGGGGGAACATTTACAAAATTTGTGTTCAGGATACATGCGTGCCGATTTCAGTAAAGCGATGAAACAGCTATGTGTGCCTGCACATGGTCTTTATTGTTTGGCACAAAATTTATTACCCGCACAAATATTTCAACAGATAAAAATGCCGGAACACAAGAACTTTTCTAAAGGATTTGCGAATTGGAGAATAGAAAATCCACAACCTCTATTAACATTATACTTTGTGTATCCGGCGCCTCTGGAAGTCCTTAATAAAATTTTTATGGCTCCAGTTGCAAAAAGCATTATTTCACAACCATATCTTCATAGTGATAATTCTTATCATTCTCCGCAATTAAAGAAAAAATGGTTTCTAGATGAGGCAGCGATGCTAAAATCCTTTGTTGAAAATATGTAAACTTTATTATCCTAACAAGCATTGATGAACATTAAATCTTTAAATTAGTGCAATTCAGTAAGGTGTATCAACTTGCGCAATAGTTGTCAGCTAAATAGAATTAGGAATAGAACAAGACGGCATATCCAATTTTTAGACCCTTTAACGAAACTGATGCGTTAGGGGTTCTTTTTTGTGCGTAAAAATTTCGAAATAGGAAATATCTATCGAATTAAAAACGATCCTAAAAATGAAATAATGAACTGCTAATAACAGCAAACAATTGACGTTAATTCGGCGCTAATTATCTTTAAAGAACAAATGCGCTTATCGGGAACGTAAACAAACGATTAAAGAATACGACTAATCGTTGCGCTAATAATGGCCGTTGAAACCTAGGTGCGCCAATGCTTAGTTTTATCTAATAGCCTCTGTTTCTTTAATAAAATTTTGAAATAGTCTTACAGTATTCTTCTAACTCACTTAATGTAAATAGTAATGTAATAGGGAAATCATTTGAAGTTTCTTTTGAATATGTTAAATGAACAACAGCATATTTGTTTAGCTTTTTAATCCAAAAAATAACATCATCATTATCTTCTCTTCTAGCCATTGCTACAGCTTCTTTTCCGTAGAGAATGTGTGTTAGTGAAAGTTCTTTCTCTAACTCTTTCGTTAAGGATTCTGACATACTTGTTGAAATCAACCACCAGGGATCGTTTATAAAATTTTTTAATTTTTCTCGCATTTTAGATGATCACTTCCAATTAATTAATTTTCTAAACTTAATTCAACGTTTTATATTAATATTCCTTTTTGTGACTAAATAGTTGAATGAGGAAGATTTTCCAGAAGTAAGCCTTGAAGAACATACTAACAACTCATCGAATTGCCTTTAAATGATCGCCTAAATCAATAGTAAGACAGCGTGGATCCATCTTGGGAAATATTTAAATGTTTTTACAGATGATCTTATCTGAAAACAGTACTATGCTTGAATATTAGTAATAAGGAAGCATTATGCCTTTATTTCGCCTTTTTACGTGGTTAAAATCGGTTTTAAATCGCCAGTCGACGTATTTATCATCTTTTGTGTTTCGAAGCTTAAACAAACGGAATTATAAGGGGATTAAATGGAATGAATATTGCAGTTAGTATTGTTAATATCCAACGCAAACTACTCGAACGGACTGGGCGTAAAACAGACGTATATTACAGCGAAGGTCAAGGTTCCTTATATGTATTCATGGGAGAACCTTTAACGTTCAACAACGTAATTTACGCAGCATCCGAAATCGAGCTAATGATGAACTTGGAGTGAACAAATTTTAGGAAATCGTTAAAAATGCACGAAAAGCAAGCTCGGCGTTTTTTGAAAATAAACAATCGTTTTAGTTTAACGGACACCAGTGCCCGGTTACCTCTCGAATTTAGCCTTTTATGAAGTATGTAATTTGGATATGTTATAATCAAAAGTATGAAGAAATCTATACCAAACGTGCAGTGTTAAATGAAATAGGGGGACAGATGATGGATAATCAATATGTCGTAGGCTGGGGTACATTAGCGTTAATCAATGCTGCACTTGCACAAGGGAAGAATAGAACGGGGTTAAATTGGTTTTTACTTTCTCTTGTGTTAGGTCCACTGGCAACACTAATTTTGTTATTTGTTGAAAAGAGACAGTAACACTACATATTCACAAAGTTAATGGCTGGTTTCGTAAAGATTGTTGCTCTTCAACGAACGGGGAGGTTAGTTCAATAAGAATTAGAAATAAAAAAAATACAGCATATTGAAAAAACAACCTTATGGTGTAAAATTACACTATAAGGTTGCTTTCCTTATCAATTTAATATGGGGGTATATATAAATTGAAGAGGTTTATTATAAGTATTTTGTCTTTATTTCCAGTTCCTTTCTTATTTCATTTTTACGAATATAATAGTCACCTTGCTAGGCAACACGCTCATTTTTTGTTTCCGGTATTTCTAGTGTTCATAATTGTTGTTGGTATGTCATCGAGAAACATTAAAATTCCTTTGTTTTTTGGCTTGAATTTTATTATGACCGTTATTTCTTTGATATTTGGCTATTTTTTTATAGTTGATGATGGAGGTTGGTTTAAACCTTTTGGCAGAGATGCTGCCATTATATTTGTTTCAATTATTTATATTTTAGGGCAATTAATTATAAGAGTATTTAGCAAGCAAGGACATACTAACAGCCAAAGTAATAAGTAAATATGAAACGAAAAGAAGTAATTTTTCGTTATGATGTATTTCAAATATATAAACTGTTTAATTTTTCCAAACCAATAATGTTTGTGAAAGAATGTACTTAAACGAATGGGCAGTTTAATGTAAGAAAAGACTGGATGTTCGATTAAGAAACTAATATAAAAGCCGCTTGTTGATTTATCGCCTAACTTTTTAAATTTATCGCCATCATGACTTTCAGACCGGTTTTGTTTGCTAAAGTGCATTGAATCTGCTATTTATTTAAATTTGCTAGAATTAAGATCATGCGCACAAACCTAGAATAACTGTTCAACTTATTCGCTTGTATTGTCTTATTTTTCTCGATTGTTCTTCTTCAATATATCAATAATTTCTTTATTTTGTTTACGAATATCTTTCAAAATTCTTTCTATTGCTAAACCTGTATAAACTAAAAGTAGCACTAATATAAATATAAAAATATCCATATTGTTCAATTCCCCTTTCCTGATTAAAACTACATATATAGTGAATTATAGCTTATTATGATTGTTCGTTGGAAATATAATGGAAAGATATGAAATATTTTGATGCATTATCGAAAGTCGTAAGTGATAAAATCAACGTCAGGTTTCCTGGTGAAAAATGGCTAGTAGGGAGGACTCCCTCTAATTAAATTTGGTAAATTTACTAAGAGGGACGGTGAAAAATATATTTGTCAGGTAGCGGCTATTTTCGCTTTTCATTTTTATCGAGAGGTTATTTGAGTTTATCGACTAACTTTTTATTTTATCACCCAACTTTTTAAATTTATCGACATAAACATGTCCTAAATAAATTAAATCGGCTTTACGGCGCCAAACTTTCCTTTTTATAGTATAATAAGCGTAAGTACAGCATTTGTTTGTGATGTGTAAGGGAAAGGATGATATTTGTATGGCAGAGAAAGTAGGACAATCTTTCGTACAGCCAACGCCTTCTGGTAAAGAAGAACTTGGGAAAATTGAAGTAGCAGCTGAAGTAATTGAGGTTGTTGCGGGAATCGCAGTGAACGAGGTAGAAGGAGTCGCTGCAACTCGTGGTAATATTGCTACAGGCGTAGTTGAACGCTTTGGTAAAAAAGTTCACAATAAGGGTATTAAATCGGGTGTTACTGAAACTGGTGAGATCGCCATTGATGTATTTTGCTCTGTGAAATACGGTTATACAATCCCAAAAGTAGCGAAGGAAGTACAAACTCAAATTCGCCAAGCGATTTTTAATATGACAGCACTTGAAACAGCAGAAGTGAATGTACACATTACAGGTATTCACTTTGAAAAAGAAGAAGTAGCTGCACAAGAATAAAAAGAAGGGTTGCCTAGGCAACCCTTCTTTTTATATGAAATGTTACACAACTTTATTAGATGTCGATATGTTTTGGCTTTCTCCAGAACAAAGCGAGTATTACACCGATTGTTAAAACAATTGTCGCAAAATAATATGGATAGTTTAAATTTATATCGAACAATACCCCGCCTAAAATAGGACCGAAGATATTACCAAGACTTGTGAACATAGAGTTCATGCCACCAACAAATCCTTGTTCATTACCGGCAATTTTCGATAAATAAGAGGTAACGGCAGGACGTATTAAATCGAAGCCGACGAAAATAAAGAATGTGACAAACAGTATTGCGAAATAGTGACTAACTATAGTCATCGCGAATGTTAAAACAGCAGATAGGATGAGTGAATATCGGATAAGATTAATTTCGCCCATTTTTTTAGTCAGGCTATCGAATAGCACTAACTGAGCAATGGCCCCGACTACTCCACTTCCCGTAATAATAATTGCGATATCTGAAGGGCTAAATGCGAATTTATGATCCACAAATAGGCTGAATAACGACTCGAATGCAGCTAAACCAAATGATAATACGAAAATAAGCACGAACGGAATAAGGTAGAGCGGGCTAAAAATACGCTTCACGCTGCCTAAAATTGAAGGTGCAGACTCTTCATCATCTGAAGCACGTGTCGGCTCCTTTAGTAATAGTATTGACAAGATAGCTGCTGAAAATCCAAGAATACCAGCGGCGTAAAACGGTATGCGAGTTCCGATTTCTGCTAAAAATCCACCGATTCCAGGTCCGATAATAAAGCCAGTACTAATCGCTGCACTCATATAACCCAATGCTTTTGAACGTTGTGATATTGTTGTAATATCAGCGATATATGCAGTTACTGCCGGCATGATGAAGGCAGCACTTACACCACCTAGCATACGTGAGATAAATAGTATTTCAACTGTACGTCCAAGTCCGAATAGCAGCTCTGAAAAACCGAAAATAAAAAGACCCGCAATGATCATAATTTTTCGACCGATATTATCTACCATTTTACCGGCAATCGGTGAGACAATCAGTTGTGTAATAGCAAATGCTGCCACCATATAACCAACGACTGAGCCTGAAATTTTTAGCTCATTCATGATTGTTGGTAGTACAGGTATGACTAAACCAATACCTAAAAAGGCAATGAATAAATTTGATAATAAAATACTTAAGGTTAAAATTTGCTTCTTATTCATTTTTTCTCCTTTGATACATGAATCTAAATCTACTAGAATATTTCCAAGTAATACAATAAACCCTATAGTAACTATAGGGTCAAAAGATTTGTTTTAATTTTTATCAATTTTTTTATAAGTGTGGAAGTATTAGTTCGCAATTATACAAGGTGGTATAATTGTTTTTGAACAAAAAGTTGCATGTGTTTATTCATAAAATGTACATACTACTATTAGCTAAAGAAGTTTCGTATGGCATCAAAACGAATTTTATGTTTACATTCCTCGCAGTAAAATAGTTGGGATTTACGTTCTTTGAATTGCTTATATTGTTCTTCACCTTCGTATAACTTGAATGGTCTTTTACAGCTTGTACATGTAACTTTATAATGCATATATAACACCTCATAAGATAAAATCATTTCCCTAATTATAACATTCTTGTTATTTAAACAATAATGGTGGATTGCTAATTTCAACATATTTCTTAGTAAAGTTAATTGCAGGGAGTTAAAATAAGCAAAAACTTGCTTGAAAAAGGTATCAGATTATTTAAAACTTGTTTGAATTCGTGTTTCTCGTACGAATTTATGCTATTATAAACCTTAATGCCACTTAAGAAGGAGAGCTTTACATGAAACGACATGAGGCACGCGAAAAAGCGTTGCAAGTTTTGTTTCAGCTAGACAATACTGAACTAACAGTAGAAGAAGCAATGGGCCATATTAAAGGTCAACCAACAAATGTCTTCTACGAAAAGATTGTTACTGGAACAGTTGAACATTTAGAGGAAATTGATGCTACTTTAGAGAAGCATCTTGAAAAGTGGTCACTTGCCCGTTTACCGAAGATTGAAAGAACGGTTTTACGTCTAGCTGTATACGAAATTTTATACATGCCAGAAACACCAAAAAGAGTAGTACTTAATGAAGCAATCGAGTTATGCAAAACATTTGGAGACGAAGGCTCGTCGAAATTTGTTAATGGCGTACTTTCTAAATTTACAGAACAATAAAATGTGTTGAATTGGAAGGAGTAACTAAGGTCTATGTCAAGTGCAATTATTAATGGTAAAGAAATTGGTCAAGAAATTCGTAATTCAGTAGCAGAGCGAGTAACGCGTTTAAAAGAGCAAGGATTAACACCAGGCTTAGCGGTTGTTTTAGTAGGAGACAACCAAGCCTCAGCTACATATGTGAGAAATAAGCAAAAATCTTGTGAAGCAATAGGTATGTTTTCTGAGCTAATCAAACTACCAGAAGAAACTACACAAGAAGCGTTATTAGCACAAATTGAATTATTAAATAATCGTGAAGATATTCATGGTATTTTAGTACAATTACCACTCCCAAAACATATTGATGAGGATACAGTTATTGCTACAATTGCTGTTGAAAAAGACGTTGATGGCTTCTCACCAGTAAGTGTAGGGAAAATGATGCTTGGCCAAGAAACATTTTTGCCTTGTACACCGTTTGGCGTAATGAAGCTTCTTGAATATTCAGGAATCGAAATAGCAGGAAAGCATGCGGTCATCGTGGGTAGAAGTCATATCGTTGGGAAACCGATGGGACAACTTCTACTACAAAAGGATGCAACCGTTACATATACGCATTCCAAAACACCAGATTTACCTGCATTCACGAAACAAGCAGATATTTTAATTGCGGCTGTTGGACGTGCAAACTTTATTACGAAGGAGCATGTTAAAGAAGGCGCAGTTGTTATAGATGTTGGCATTAATCGTGATGAAAACAACAAGCTTTGCGGTGACGTAAACTTTAGTGAGGTCGATGGTATTGCTTCTCACATTACACCAGTACCAGGCGGTGTAGGACCTATGACAATTACTATGTTATTATTCAACACAGTTCAAGCAGCAGAAAATAAGCTTGCACATACAGTTAAGTTATAATTTTGAATGACTCTTTAGTTTGCCAAAAAAGCTATCTCACTATTTTTATTGAGATAGCTTTTTTGCATTATTTTACTTTCTAGGTATTCTTTAAGAACTTTCCCATTGCCTTCAACGTCTAATGTAACGTTTGGGTCATACATATTAATAGGGAGGTTTTTATGGAAAACATAGATTTAATACTTATAATCAAACATATCATGATCGGTCTTGTACAAGGATTTACTGAGCCAATTCCTGTATCATCGAGCGGACATGTTATGATTGCTAGCGAAATTCTTGGTCTTGGTGAGCAAGGTTTTACGTTTGCTATTTTAACGAACACAGCTTCGTTACTAGCGATTGTCTATATTTATCGAGAGGATATTGTCCGACTCATTACAAACTTTTTCCTTTATCTTAAAACACGAAAGAATCGTTATAGAGCAGATTTTCGTTTTTCCGTATTCATTGTGATTGGTTCTATTCCAGCGGGCATTTTAGGTGTTTTATTAAGTGATGTTATTGCGGAAAATGTTAGTATGACTACGATTGCACTAATGCTATTTGTGACAGGTATTGCCCTATGGCTAATCCGTAATATGCGTGGTACGAAAAGGGATGCGGATTTGACTGCGAAAGATGCCATCATCGTAGGTCTGGGTCAAGCTGTGGCATTAACACCTGGTATTAGTCGTTCAGGCGCAACGATTATTTCAGCCATTGCAGTTGGTATGAAGCAGGAAACGGCTTTGCGATTTTCCTTCATGCTTTATATTCCTGTAAGTCTTGGTGGGGTTGTCCTTGGGATTTCCGACTTTTTAGATGAGCCAAATAAAGGAGCTTTAGCAATTCCCTATGCTGCGACATTTATTGCGACTTTATTTATGACTTATTTTGCAATGCGTTGGTTTATGGGAATCATGAAAAGTGGCAAGCTTAGCTACTTTACATATTATTGCTTCCTTGTAGGTACGCTTCTATTAATATTTTATTAATTTAAAAAGCCTCGTAACTTTCGTTTTAGTTGTGAGGCTTTTTTGTTGTTGAAAAAATGAACGTCACTTTGCCTGTCTTACCGTCGACGAGGCTGCTATTACCGTCGCTCAAACGATACAATCCGTTACTTCGCCTAATTTATCCGTCGTTCAGACTAAACTTACCGTCGCCCCGGAATCAATCCGTCGCTCAAACGATACAATCTGTCACTTCGCCTAATTTATCCGTCGTTCAGACTAAACTTACCGTCTCTTTGGAATCAATCCGTCGCTCAAGCGATACAATCCGTTATTTCGCCTAATTTATCCGTCGTTCAGACTAAACTTACCGTCGCCCCGGAATCAATCCGTCGCTCAAGCGATACAATCCGTCACTTCGCCTGATTTATCCGTCGTTCAGACTAACCTTACCGTCGCCCCGGAATCAATCCGTCGCTCAAACGATACAATCCGTTACTTCGCCTAATTTATCCGTCGCTCAAGCACCCAGTCGGAATGGAAATCAACCCCTCGTTTTGTCGAAAAGCAATACTTTATTTTATACGACGTCTTAAGATGTGTTATAGTAAAGTTTTCAATACTATGAAAGACAGTCGTTTTTTCTAGCGAAACTGCATTTTGACACGTCAGGAGTACTAAAAAATGTTATGATAGGTGTAGTTTTGTGAAAAACTTGATTTTAGTAAAGGAGCCGGAAAAATGTCATCTGCTTCTTATTTAACTGTAAAAGCATTAACAAAATATATTAAACGGAAATTTGATGCTGATCCGCATTTACGTGAAGTCTATGTAAAGGGTGAGCTATCCAATGTCAAGATTCATCAATCAGGGCATATTTACTTTACATTAAAGGATGATGGAGCACGAATTGCTGCTACCATGTTTAAAACGGCAGCCACAAAATTAGCGTTTGAACCAAAGGAAGGTATGCAAGTATTTATCCGCGGGGATGTAAACGTTTACGAAGGCTACGGTACCTATCAATTATATGTACAGGAAATGCAACCAGATGGTATTGGTAGCTTGTTTGTTGCCTTTAACCAGCTGAAAGAGCAGTTACAAAAAGAAGGGCTTTTTAAACCTGAGTGGAAACAACCGATTCCAAGGTTTCCAGTTAAAATTGGTGTTTTAACGTCGACAACTGGTGCAGCCATTCGAGATATTTGTACAACATTAAAGAGACGCTACCCGCTTGCTGAAGTTTTCATTTATCCAACCCTTGTGCAGGGAGCACAGGCAGCACCAAATATAGTTCACAATATTGAGCGCGCAAATAACGATGCGAGTTGCGATGTATTAATTGTTGGGCGGGGCGGTGGATCGATTGAGGATTTATGGGCATTTAACGAGGAAGCAGTTGCACGAGCGATTTTTGGAAGCCGAATCCCGATTATTAGTGCAGTAGGTCATGAAACTGATACGACGATAGCGGATTATGTGGCTGATTTGCGCGCGCCGACGCCAACAGCAGCAGCTGAAATGGCTGTACCTGATCAACAAGATTTATTTCAACGGGTGCTTACACAAAAATCACAACTACATCAAATTGTAAGAGCGCAACTTATAACAGAACGGCAACGTCTAAATAAGCTCCAACAATCGTATCCGTTGTCAATGCCAGAACGCCTATATCGTCCATTTACGGAAAGGCTAGCACAACTTGAATCAGGATTACAAAAAGCAATGCAGGTCGATTTGATGAAGAAAACAGCGCAGTTTCAAAAATTACATAGTGCGGTAGAGCAGCACTCACCAAAAAAGGCACTAGCTTTCCATCAACGAGAGCTAGAAACGCACGTCCAACAATTAACTCGTGCTGCAACGCATTATGTAACAAAGCAAAAACAACAATTTGAGGCAAATGTCAGAACTTTAGAGGCATTGAATCCGCTTGCCATTTTAACTAGGGGCTTCACGGTAGCTTATAAAGATCATCAAATGTTAAAATCATCAGCTGATGTTAAACCACAGGACCAATTAACGCTTTCCTTCCATGATGGGAAAGTTATTGCGGATGTGGTAAAGATCTTGCCGAAAAATGAGGGGGAATAATTGTGGCAGAGAAACAACAAACTTTTGCAGATGCAATGACGGCACTTGAAGAAATTGTCCGCCAGCTAGAGCAGGGTGATGTACCGCTAGAAAATGCGATTGATTTATATAAACAAGGTATGGAACTATCCCAATTTTGTCATAGCAAGCTGCAACATGCTGAGGAACAGTTAATTTCTATTGTCCAAGAGACAGGTGAAACGACAGCATTTGATCCATTAAAGGGAGAGAATTAAGAAATGAACGAGCAATTAAAACATTTTATTGAAAGCAACATACCACAAGTTGAAGCTGAAATGTTTACACTAGTTGAGAAAATTGATGCACCTGTCAATTTAAAAGAATCCATGCTTTATTCATTAAAAGCTGGAGGTAAACGTATTCGTCCTCTTTTCGTATTGGCGGTGCTTGAATTATATAATAAGAATTTAAAGGATGGTTTAACTGTAGGATCAGTCATTGAAATGATCCATACGTATTCGTTAATCCATGATGATTTACCAAGTATGGATAATGATGATTTCCGTAGAGGTAAGCCAACAAATCATAAAGTATACGGCGAGGCATTAGCGACACTAGCAGGAGATGCATTGAATACACTGGCGTTTGGCATTTTAGCACGCATGGATGTATCAGCAGAAAAACGCATTGAACTGGTTAATCTTTTAAGTAAAGCAGCTGGTGCAGAAGGTATGGTTGGGGGGCAAGTACTCGATATGGAAGGTGAGAAGCGTCAGCTAAACTTAGCTGAGCTAGAGCATGTCCATATCAATAAAACAGGCGCTCTATTACGATTTAGTATTGAAGCGGGCGCAGTGTTAGCTGATGTAACCCAAGAAAATCGCGAAACTTTAAAGGAATATGCGCATCATATCGGTCTTGCCTTCCAAATTCAAGACGATATTTTAGATATTGAAGGAACAACAGAAGAACTAGGTAAAACTGCAGGTAAAGATGTAGCGAGTGATAAAAGCACATACCCAGCTCTGTTATCTTTAGATGGGGCAAAAGAAAAGCTTGCCGAGCATTATCAGTATGCCGTTAACGCACTCGATAAATTGGAAGTAGATGCCAGCTTATTGCGTGAGTTTGCAGCCTATATTGTTCATCGTAAAAACTAGGGGAAAAACAAGGCGTTAAAGGTACATAATATGCTAAAATAGTTGAGGGCGTTTGCCGATAAGCAAACAAAAAGTGTTCGTACTTTTAGCATATTAATAACACTGTTATAATAGTGGAAACACAATTACGGTGAATAATTTATTGAAAAGGTGTGTGAGAAAGGTGGATTTAAATAAGATAACTAGTCCAGCCTTTTTAAAAAACTTAGATAAGAAGGGCCTTGAGCAACTAGCACAAGAAATTCGTACCTTCTTAATCGAAAAATGTTCTGTCACAGGTGGTCATATCGGACCGAACCTAGGTGTTGTGGAGCTAACAATTATGCTCCATAAAATGTTTGACAGTCCACAAGATAAGTTTTTATGGGATGTTGGCCACCAAGCTTACGTGCATAAAATTTTGACAGGTCGTGCAAGTCAATTTGATACATTACGTCAGTTCAAAGGGCTTTGTGGTTTTCCAAAGCGTGTGGAGAGTGAACATGATGAGTGGGAGACAGGTCATAGCTCGACATCTTTATCAGCAGCCATGGGTATGGCAGCGGCACGTGATATCAAAAAAGAAAAGAACTTCGTGATACCAATTATTGGAGATGGCGCTTTAACTGGCGGTATGGCGCTTGAGGCACTAAACCATATCGGCCATGCTGAAACAAATATGATTGTCATTTTAAACGATAATGAAATGTCAATCGCTCCAAACGTCGGAGCGTTACACAATGTACTAGGACGTCTTCGTACAGCCAAAGAATATTCAAAAGCCAAAGAAGAAGTGGAATCACTCATTAATAAGATTCCGGTACTAGGTGGTAAGCTTGCTTCAACTGCTGAGCGTTTAAAGGATAGCTTAAAATATTTAGTGGTATCAGGTGTGTTCTTTGAGGAGCTAGGCTTTAAATATCTGGGTCCGATTGATGGACATGATTTTGAAGCGCTTGAGTCAACTTTATCACAAGCTAAAAAAGTAAAAGGCCCAGTGCTCGTTCATGTTATTACGAAAAAAGGTAAAGGCTATAAACCTGCTGAAGATGATACAATTGGTAATTGGCATGGTACAGGTCCTTATAAAATTGAAAACGGTGCGTTTGTAAAGTCAGAGGCGAAAGGTCCAGCTTGGAGTAGTTTGGTTGCTGAGACTGTACGTAAAATTGCTCATGAGGATAAACGTGTTGTCACTATTACCCCTGCAATGCCAGTAGGCTCAAAATTACAAGGTATCCAAAAGGATTTCCCAGAACGTTTCTTTGATGTAGGTATTGCTGAACAACATGCAGCAACGATGGCAGCTGGTCTAGCAACACAAAAAATGAAGCCATTTTTAGCAATTTACTCTACATTCCTTCAACGTGCCTATGACCAAGTGTTACATGATATCGCACGTCCAAACCTCAATGTCTTTATTGGGATTGACCGTGCAGGCTTAGTTGGCGCAGACGGTGAAACACATCAAGGCGTATTTGATATTGCGTTCCTTCGTCATATACCAAATATGACAATTATGATGCCAAAAGATGAAAATGAAGGTCAGCATATGGTGAAAACAGCCATTGAGTATGATGGTGGTCCAATTGCATTACGTTATCCTCGAGGTAATGGGGCAGGCGTTCCGTTGGATGATGAGCTTATGACGTTACCAATTGGTAGCTGGGAAGTGTTACGTGAAGGTAAGGATGCAACAATTTTAACTTTTGGTACGACCATTCCCATGGCATTAGAAGCGGCCAATATTTTGGCGCAGCAAGGAATAGAGATCGAAGTAGTCAATGCACGTTTCATTAAACCGATGGACGAGGATATGCTTCACCGTATATTATCGAACCATAAGCCAATATTGACAATTGAAGAAGCAGTTCTACAAGGTGGTTTCGGTAGTGGTGTATTAGAATTTGCCCATGACCATGGCTATTTAAATGCTATAATCGATCGTATGGGTATCCCTGATCACTTTATTGAGCATGGTAATGTAGACCAGCTTCTCGCTGAAATCCATATGACGGCTGAGGACGCAGCAGCACGTATGCATGTGTTACTTCAACAAAAACAGCAAGTAGGTTTGAATAAATAATGACAAAACATCCAAAAGAACGTGTAGATATTTTACTTGTAGAGCGTGGGCTATGTGAAACACGAGAAAAAGCAAAGCGCTCTATTATGGCAGGGCTTGTTTTTTCGAATGAAACTCGTATCGATAAGGCGGGGGAAAAAATAGCTATAGATGCACCACTACAAGTAAAAGGCTCTGATTTAAAATATGTAAGTCGTGGTGGCTTGAAACTTGAGAAAGCACTACAAATTTTTGATATGTCTGTAGAGGGGAAGCTAATGCTTGACATTGGCTCCTCTACAGGAGGATTTACTGATTGCGCATTACAGCATGGTGCAAGACATTGCTATGCATTAGACGTTGGTTCCAACCAACTAGCATGGAAAATCCGTTCTGATGAACGTGTAACTGTAATGGAAAAAACAAATTTCCGTTATACGACAGCCGCAGATTTAACCGAGGGCTTACCAGACTTTGCAACCATTGATGTCAGCTTTATTTCATTATCGCTTATTTTACCGGTTTTAAAAACATTGTTAATGCCAGGTGGCGATGTAATGGCACTGGTGAAGCCTCAGTTTGAAGCTGGTAAAGAAAATGTCGGTAAAAAAGGCATTGTTCGTGATAAAAAAGTACATCTAGAAGTTTTAGAAAAGACAGCTGCAATGGCGACTGAAGTTGGCTTTGTTGTGAAGGATGCTTCGTTTTCACCAATTACAGGAGGCGAGGGGAATATTGAATTTTTATTCCATTTAGTGAATCCTATTGGTGATGAAGAAATTCCTGCATATACAGCTTTTAATGCACTCGTTGAAGAAGCGCATAGTGCACTAAAATAACACGTGCTCGTTTATAGAGCCGTGTTTTTTCTTGTGCTTTTATGTTTAAAATGGTAGTGTAAATATACAAATAATCAACTATTTATAAGAGGTGACCAATATGAATAAAGGACAAAGGCATATACGAATTCGGGATATTATTGCCAACCATGAAATTGAAACACAAGATGATTTAGTCGAATTTTTAAAAGATGCAGGCTATAATGTGACACAAGCAACGGTATCACGTGATATTAAAGAACTTCATTTGGTAAAAGTACCTTTACAGGATGGACGCTATAAATATAGCTTGCCCGCAGACCAACGTTTCAATCCTATACAAAAATTACATCGCGCTTTAGCGGATGCTTTTGTTAGTATTGATGGTGCATCGCACTTTTTAGTCATGAAGGCTCTTCCTGGTAATGCCAATGCTATTGCATCACTACTTGATCATTTAGATTGGCCTGAAATTTTAGGTACTATTTCTGGAGACGATACTATTTTAATTATTTGTCGTAATGAAGATGAGCGTGAAAATACAAAAAATCGCTTATTAGAAATGCTATAAAATAGTAGGGTAATTTGATACAGAGGTGACAATTTGTGTTAAGAGAGCTTAGTATTCGAAACTTTGCCATCATTGAGGATTTAACAGTTAGTTTTTCAGATGGTTTAACTGTTTTAACAGGTGAAACAGGTGCAGGAAAATCAATTATTATCGATGCGGTGCATTTACTTGCTGGTGGTCGAGGAAATACCGAATTTATTCGTCATGGAGCTAAAAAAGCTGAATTAGGTGGTTTATTTCAAATTTCTAGTTCTGGGCATCCTGTACATAAGAAACTTGAAGAGGCAGGCATTGAAATTGAAGAAGATGCCATTATTTTGCGCCGTGATTTAAATGACACGGGAAAAAGTGTTTGTCGAGTAAACGGTAAACTTGTGCCATTATCTGTGTTACGTGATATTGGATCTAGTCTCATCGATATTCATGGACAACATGAAAATCAAGAACTTATGGATGAGAAACAACATATCTATTTACTTGACCATTTTGCTGAGGAACAACTTACACCTATTCAAGATTTGTACAGTTCTAAATATGATGAGTATCGTTCACTAAAAAAAGAATTAGCTTCGATTTCAATCGATGAACAGTTAATGGCGCAACGTATTGATTTGTACCAATTCCAAATGAAAGAGCTGGAGGATGCCAATTTAAAACTTGGCGAGGAAGATGAGCTACTTGATGAACGTCGCCGTCTTATGAATTTTAATAAGATTTTCGAACGCTCGAGTGCAGCTTATGAAGCTATTCAAGGAGAATCAAAAGGCCTTGATTGGATTGGCAATGCAATGGGAGCCTTAGAGGATGCTGCGACTGTTGACGAGCAATTTAAAGAAGCGTCAGAATCTGTCACGACTGCATTTTATGCATTGCAGGATGCTGCTTACCAGGTCAAAAATGTGTTGGACGAATTAGAATTTGATCCAGCCCGATTGAATGAAGTTGAGCAACGTTTAGCATTATTACAAAATTTAAAGCGCAAATATGGCACAACAGTTGAAGAAATTTTAGCGTATTACGATAAAATTAAAACGGAGCTAAATGAGCTCTTAAATCGAGACGAAATTTTGCAAGTAAAAGAACGAAAAGTACTGGAATTAGAAGCCATACTAAATGAGCATGCTGCAGAACTTTCTTCTGTTCGAAAAGATGCTGCACATAATTTAAGTGAAGCTATTATGGCCGAACTACGTGAATTACATATGGAAAAAGCAAAATTTATTGTTAATTTTGATGAATTGCCTTACTTTGATGCGAATGGTAAAGACCAAGTCATTTTTTATATTTCTACGAATGTAGGCGAACCGCCAAAATCTTTACCGAAAATTGCTTCTGGTGGGGAATTATCGCGTATGATGCTTGCATTAAAGACGATATTCTCTTCCTCTAATGGTATAACATCCATTATTTTTGATGAGGTAGATACTGGTGTAAGTGGTCGTGTAGCGCAAGCAATTGCAGAAAAAATTGCAGCAATATCCGTAAACTCTCAAGTTTTATGTATTTCGCATTTACCGCAAGTGGCAGCGATGGCCGATCATCATTATTTTATTAAAAAAGAAGTTGAGCATGATCGAACATTTACGTCATTGCTGGAGATAGATACGGACGCTCGTATTGAAGAAGTAAGTCGCATGATATCTGGAGCAGAAATTACAGATCTAACTTTGCAGCATGCAACAGAGCTTTTAAAAATGGCGAATGAACGAAAAAAACAAATGAGATAGCGAAAGAACCAGAAACAGCTCGTTGTTTCTGGCTTTTTTCTTTTTACGCAAATATTTACCGCTTATAAGAACGCCACAACAACACATAGTAAAAAGACAAAAATAAAAAGGAGGTGTCGTATGTATCGTCGTTGGCGTCAATTTGTCATTTTGCCTATGCTCATCGTTTTATTATTCATGCCCGTAAAGGCTTTTGCCGCAAAAAAGCTAATTCCGATGGGCGAAGCAATTGGTATTCAATTGCAGCTATCACATGTATTTGTAGCGCATGATGTGCTATTAGCTTCCAATCAGTGGATGAAAGGAGGCGCTGTAATTGAAAAAATAAATGATATTACAGTAAAAACGCTTTCAGATGCTAAAAAGGCTGTTAATCGCGAAGGACAACAGAAATGGACGATAAAAAGTGAAGGAAAAGAAATAACACTTAATTTACAAGAGCAAGAAGCAGAACATGTTATTTCCTTTCTAAAAGATGAAACAGATGGAGTAGGAACATTGACATACATTGATCCCGAGACAAAAAATTACGGAGCATTAGGCCACCAAATCGTTGATTCAACCCTACAAGAAGCCCCTATTTTCCATGCTGGCTCCATTTTCTTAGCTTCGATTCAACAAATTCGTAAAAGCATACCGGGTCAACCTGGCTATAAAATATCCTCCATTGAAAAACATCAGGATCGATTAGGGAGTATAGATAAAAATACAGTTTATGGAATTTTCGGTCGTTGGGAAGACGGTTACCAACAAAGATTGCCTAAAGCAATTGAAATTATGCATGAAAAAGATATAAAAACAGGGAAGGCTGAAATCTATACTGCGATAGAGGGCAGCAAGGTGGAAACCTTTTCAATTGAAATTATAAAGGTCGAAAATGAACGACTTGAATTCATAGTAACTGACAAAAAGCTCATTGAAAAAACAGGTGGTATTTTGCAGGGAATGAGTGGCAGTCCTATCATTCAAGACGGTCGTTTTGTAGGTGCAGTTACACATATGTTCGTGGAGGAGCCAACAAAAGGAGCAGCCCTTACGGTAGCGGAAATGTTAAAAAAATCTTCATAAACAGAAGGAGCTGCCAAATGGTAGCTCCATTCTTTCATGAAAATATGTCGTTCACCATGTATTTCATTTATTTATGAAGCGATTAGCGATACTTAAAAAAAACTGTAGTTTTATCTCCATTTTTTCACTAAAATAAATGGTATAAGCTTAAGAAGCTTTGCAGGTATTTATCATAACTTGTCGATATAAAAAGAAAGTATCGGACTACATACTCATTTTTGGAAATAGAAAAGGTTTTTAAAACAAAAATGTCGAAAATTCCAAAGTGTGCAAAAAATGCATTAGGGGATAAGTGACGCTTTGAGGAGCAGAAGGAGGAATTTAAATGACAAAGGTTAAAGTTGCGATTGCAGATGATAATCGTGAGTTATTAAAAACAATGGAGCAGTATTTTCAAGGACATCCTGAAATTGAAATAATTGCAACAGCTTCAAATGGGAAAGTTTGCTTGCAAATGCTAGAGGAGTTCACTCCAGATATTTTACTTCTAGATATAATCATGCCACATCTTGATGGGTTAGCTGTTTTAGAGTCGATGTATCAGAATGAACGTATGTCTTCAGTTCAAGTGATCATGTTAACTGCATTCGGTCAAGAAGATGTCATGAAACAAGCTGTAGACTTAGGGGCTTCTTATTTCATGCTAAAGCCATTTGAATTTGACCAATTGGTTCAAAAGATTTTACATTGTGCTGGACAGAAGGCTACACTTCCTAAAAAGACAAGTGTTTTACAACCAGCGGCACCTCAAAAATTAAATCAACATCAATTAGATAGCACGATTACAGCCATCATTAAAGAAATCGGCGTTCCTGCACATATTAAAGGTTACTCTTATTTGCGAGAAGCTATTCAGATGGTGTTTGAAGATATCGAGTTATTGGGCTCTGTGACGAAAATTTTATATCCGGAAATCGCTAAAAAATTCAACACAACGCCATCACGAGTTGAACGTGCGATTCGTCATGCCATTGAAGTCGCATGGAATCGCGGCAATTATGAATCGATTTCGTCGATGTTTGGGTATACAGTACATCATTTAAAATCAAAGCCGACAAATAGCGAATTCATCGCCATGATCGCTGACAAGATTCGCATTGATATGATGGCGAGTTAAATTTTTGATGTGACTGGGATTGAGAAGCTATTCGGTGTAGAATTATTTGCCTATAAACAAAAATAAGCGTGTTTATATAAGCACACTTTTATTTATTGAGTTCAAGTAACTTAATGGATAGGAGAGTGCTATTTTTTTTCAGAAAGGTAAGGTAATTACAGAAATAGACATCCAGTTGGATTCAAACCAAAAAATCATTTGAGCAAACTTTGACGTTATTTAAATTACTTAGTACAAGAGTTGGAAATTGAAGATGCAAGTAACGTCTCATGTAAGGTGTTATATTAAATATCTGCTTGAACGTGGGAAATACACTATAACGGTTTCTGATAAGAGTTTAGATATTAACTATTCAAATAGACAAGAGGATTATAAAAAGCCAATACAGCCAATCATACAAGGAATATAAAACTACGGGTACAACATATGAATCGTGTTGGAGTTTTTAAGGAGGAATGATTCACATTCAAAAAACTGGAATTTGCCTCCGATGAAATTTGGTTTTGGGGAAAAAGTTCTATTCACATTCAATGGCATTGAACTGGTTGGAATAGTTGAAATAGCAGACTTTGGCGGTTCGCTTGAACACGATTTCCATTCGTATGATATTTTCGTTGCTGAAGACAATTGTTTGTATAAGCATATTCCTGAAGAAGTTTGTAGAATTGCTTGCTTCTAATGAGATTGAACAATCGCTCAGCGGGATATCGTAGATCAGTTTAAAGAGCCATCTTCAAAAGAGGAAGTGGTGTTACAGTCGAGTAGAGGAAGCTAACAAAAGGACTTGTGTATAATGAGTTTTTATCATACGCACAAGTCCTATCAAGATTGGTATACCAAAGTTCGTTATTGTCTCAGTAAACGAATCTTTGATATTGGGCTTGTTAGGTAATAGAAGTAGGACTTTACCACCGTTGAATAATTGGACATATAATGCTAATCCAAAGCAAACTAATCTCTATTATCAAGTGAATTTTTACAGTCATGTTCACTATGTTTTGTCTCACCCTCAAATATTTCAGTAATGCCATCTGAAAGTCTATTTTTTTCACAAAATTGCTGAACTTGTTTCCCTTTTTTAGTAATTCCATAATAATAAGTTGTAGTAGGTTCGTCTTTAAAGATGACCATATAATGTCCGTGATAAAAATCTTTATTTATTAAGTGCTTTGGCTCAACAAAATGTGATTCTTCAATTTTTTCGTCTGTATATCCCTTCGCTTCTAAATATTTCGGAACATACTTATTAGCGATATATTTTGTATATGGATTACCGTTGTTTAGAACATAAATAAAACCAGTTGGCAGAGCAAAGACAATAACAGCGATTAAGGTACTAGTTATAATTAATATCTTTTTTTTAATCATCTTCCATCACCCCTTAATATTGTTTCTTCCATCTCTTTAATAACAGAATTATCATTTTTTACGCACAAGCCCTAGATTGATGTGTGATAAGCGTTGTTTCGCGTATTGAAAAATGAGGATACCCCTTATTATTCCGAGTAAAAATAAAGCTACAAACAATTTGCTCAATTCATCCACTAAAGCAACTATTGTGTGTAATTTTACACTATTTTGGTATTTAGTCAATTGATAATTATAATTCAATCACCATTTCACAGTCTATGAGGGTTAAAAGGGAGCAGAAGAGTCATTTACATAGCTAACTTAGTTGGTGCTACAAAACCTTGTGCTGTAGGAGCTATTGTGAGAGCAAAACAAAAGGACTTGCAGGAAAAATCATAAATGCAAGTCCTTAGATTGGAGTGTGATTCAATTGATTTAAATGTCGGATGGTTGATTATAATGAAATAAAATTATCTTTTGTATCACAAAAAGGAAAATTAATCTAATAATCCAAGGTGACACTCCAAAGGATTGCGCAATCCCTCCACAAACGACACAAATAATTCGGTCATTTCGTGATCTCAATATAAAGCGAGCAAAAAGATGGTGTAGGATTGAATAAATAAGCAAAAAAGAACCTAATCTGGTTCTTTTTTTGCTTATTAGACCGGTTAAGTTAGTCTAATATTGTGACCTTTAATTGTTTTACTCCAAAATTAATTGCATCTTGTTGAGAAGGGAAAAAGACATCGATTCGATTTCCTTTAATGGCACCGCCTGTATCCCCTGCGATTGCTTCACCATAGCCTTCCACATAAACTTTACTACCCAGTGGAATTACAGTTGGGTCAACTGAGATGACCTTCGCATTTGGGTTTGTTTTAAGGTTAATTCCAGTAGCAGTAATACCGGAACATCCCTCACATGAAGCCGTATAGGCTGAAGCTTCCACTATAAGTTCCTTTGAAGCAGTATTATTTTTTGATGGAGCAGTTGCTTCAGGTGCATTCTCCTTTGAAGCAGTATTACTTGTTGATGGAGCGGCCACTTCAGATGCACTATCCTTTGAAGTTGTAATACTTGTTGATGAAACAGTCTCTTCAGGTTTACCCTCCATTGCAGTTGTATTATTTGTTACTGAAGTTGTAGTTTCCTTTGCTGCATGAGCTGCAGGCTTTATTGGTTTGTCAGTTACAGCCGTACTCGTTTTCGTACCATTAATAATGGATAGATTTAAACCTGGATGAATAAGGTCCGTATGTAATTGGTTCCATTCTTTAATTTGCGAAACAGTGACTTGATGATCTAGGGCTATGTCCCATAGTGTATCACCTTGCTTAACGGTATATTGTTGTGCAATGGTAAGGACATCGCCAGGGTGAATAAGGTTGGTAGTAATATGATTCAATGTTTTGATATTTTCTACAGAAGTATTATGTGCACGAGATAAATCCCAAAGAGTATCTCCTTTTTGTACGGTAATTGTTGCAGCTTGAGCATTAGCGCCTAAAGTTGCCGAAAGCATTGCAACGGGTACAATTGAAATTATTTTTTTAATCATTTATTAATCCTCCATGTGCGTTCTTAGTTGTTATTGTAAAATCATCGTAACATAGATTTTTCTGAGAAAAAGAACAAGGAGATGTTAATTTGATTTCGTCTATGGCATTTATATTGCAATAATATTGCTAATATTAAAGGATACTATTTCCATGATGAAGATACCTGATTCATTAAGGATTAAATGTGATAATGTTTATACATTAAATGAATTTAATAAATGAAGGATAATCATGTCAATTAAAGCTATATTTTCTGTTTAGCAAACAGAAGTGTTGAATGTTGATTATTGAAATAGATGGTTATTTTCATCAAGCGTTGGTTACAGGTAAAAAGTGTTCTAAACATCAGTTAAATTACAAGTATCTGCTAGCAATAGAATTAACTTATGAAATAAGGGACTTTCCTAATTTGTTACGCAAAAAAAACAGGGTTCAGACGATTTCAATTTACCGGAGATTAAGATACAGAACACTTTATAGAGTTAAATGAAATAAAGAATAACAATGATGTAGCGTTTTGGGGCTAGCGACCGGTAATTGTCATTTAGTTCACGCTGTTATAGCCAAATCAATACGCCTTTTTAGATAGTATGCACCGGCTTTCTAAAAAGGTGTATTTTTTATGTGTTTAAGAACATTCTAAATCGAAATAGAACGTAATATGTTGGACTATTGTACAAAAGTTCTCATTTACAATAAGAACGAATAGAGATCCTTTTTTGAGTACAAAATAATACATTGTTCACTTCCTATGTTGCAGTTGGTGCATTGAATGTATGGAAAATTAATCTCATAGTTTAAATGGAGGGGGAATGAAGGTGGGGTTATTTGATGGAATAATCGGTAATGCAAGTGAAGTAAATCTAGGGAAATTGCAGGAAGAAGTTAAAGATTTATTAACACCTAATGAAAAAATTATGAACGCGTATAAAATCATAAGAGACACTTTTATATTTACGGATAAAAGACTTATCTTAATCGATAAACAAGGTGTAACTGGAAAGAAAACACAATATCATTCAATTCCGTATAAGAGTATTCTTCATTTTTCAGTTGAAACTGCGGGAACGTTTGATTTAGATGCAGAGTTGAAAATTTGGGTTTCAGGCAATGAATTACCGATACAAAAAAGCTTTAATAAATCAACTAACATATATAAAATTCAAAGTGTGCTAGCGGAGTATGTTTTAGGAAAGTGAAATGTAAACGGTCAACAATACGTTGATCGTTTATCTTTACTTGAACGTATATAATTAATACGGGTGATAACTTATGAAAAGCGTAAACTTACAACTTGACGAAAAAAACTCGTTAGAAATAACACAGGTAGGAGAGCATTTATTTGAGGTGCGCCTTGGCATGAATGGAAGCATTAGTGTTTACTATATGACGCGTGAACAGCTCCTAGATTTTGATCAATTAGGCGCACATATATGCATTGAGTCTATTCTAGAGAATGACAAGTAACCATAATCCAGCTTTCTTCGAGTAGTTAATAAATGTTTTTAGTTAGTATTGAAGGCCTAATGAATATTTATAAAAATTATGACAGATATATTATTTATTTTTCAGTTTGTTGAAGATTTTGTGAATTTCCTGATTAGTACCTATGGAATGTTTTCAATGAATGAAGCGAGATTTTAAAATATTAGAAAAAAACTTCCTTTTTGTAGTATAAATCGACTAATGTTGGAGTGGAAATGTAAGAGATGTATGAAAGTATTACTTACAAAGTATGGATAAATTCTTTCTTGGCAGTGACAATTGTCTCTAAACAAATATAAGTAGATTGTATATACTTACAGGTAGAGGGAAGGAGGAGATCACTTGATACTAGTTCGAAATGATAAGTTCGAAATAACCGAAGATAATGGCAAGGTCTATATGCTTACTTACGAAGCAGGATATCCATTAAAAGAATTTGATAGTATTTTACGGAGTCATCCCCGACTTAAATTGTCAAATTTTTCAATATTAAAAAATGTCTTAGCAACAGAAAGCACAAGCCCTGTTGAAATTGGACGCTGGCTTCCAAATGTTGAAGTAGAAATTGCGCGAGATAAAATGTCTGCCTCAATATTTGTATATGAAACACACGAGTATATACTAAAGAATAAAGAGAAATTAACTCAACAAATTCTGGAAACAATCGAGAACGAAGGGATTGTTCATGGAATATTAGATTTCGATATTTCTAATATTGATCCGGGAAAAGCATTTTTAATTGCAGAAGGAACGCCACCAGTAGCAGGAACAGATGCACAAATTACATACTTACCTAAACCAGAGAGAAAGCCAGTAATTCGCGAAGATGGGAAAGCTGATTATTATGATATGAACTTTATTTCTGAAATTTCCGAAGGTTCATGGCTAGGCGAAAAAATCCCTGCGACATTAGGTAAACCAGGGGAAAATATACTAGGCGAAATAATGGCTGCTGTACCAGGTCGTGATTTTCCAATAAAATATGATAAAAAATCAGCTTATGAAGTAGAAGAGGATGGGAAAACTGTCATCCGTTCGAAAATAGCTGGTGTATTAGATGATGTCAAGGGCATGATCGGTGTTAATAGACATTTACCGATTAATGGGGACGTTGGCGTTGAAACAGGGAATCTTGATTTTGATGGCTCTTTAAGCATTAAAGGAACTGTTACATCAGGTTATACAGTCATTGCTACTGGAGATATTTCCATCGAGGGTGCTGAAGGTGTAAGCGGTGCCAAACTTATTAAATCCATTGAGGGAGACGTTTATATTCGTGGTGGGATTTTTGGTTTAGGCTCTACTATTGTTGAGGCAGGTGGCAATATTTTTGTTAAACATGTAAATGAGGCAAATCTAGTTGCAGCTGACAGTATCCATATAGGGTCCTATGCATTGGGATCGCAGCTTTCTGCGCATTCTATCTTTGTGGACGAACGAAAAGGGAAAATTATTGGGGGCCGTGCAGTAGCTAAGAATACCATTGTTACTAGCATCTCAGGAAATCGTTTAGAACGTCGAACCGATTTAATCATCGAAAGCGTGAATAAGCAAGAAAGATACTCCATTGTGCAAGAGAAAGCTTCACAGCTTAAGCAGTTGCAATCAGAAATCTCTGTGCACGAGGGGAAAATTAAAAACTTACTGCCGTTCCTTAACCAAATGTCTAAGGAACAGATCGCTACATTTGAAGAAACAAAACAAAGTTTAACAAAATTGAAAGCGGATGCAGTGACAATTGATCGTGAAGTTAAGCTAATAATGGATGAAATGCGTCATGCTGGAAAAGAAGAAATTATAGTGACGAAGGAAGCTTATCCTGGCACCTTTATTCAAATTGGTAAAAAGTCATCCTTATTAAGTAAGATGACAAATGGTAAATTTCTAATTGAATTTGGTGAGTTAAATGTCTAACGAATCTTTCATTCCTGTATTTGCTCATCGTGGGGCTTCTGCGTATGCACTTGAAAATACGTTGAAGGCTTTTGAAAAGGCTTTAGAGCAAGGGGCAGATGGAATTGAACTAGATATCCAACTTTCAAAAGAGGGCATTCCCGTTGTATATCATGATCCACAGCTGTCTAGATTGGTTGGCATCAATAAGCTTGTGAACGAATGTACGATAGAGGAGCTAGTAAGCTTTAAACTTGGAAAGCCGTGGAGGCGATTATTTTCAACGTATAAAATTCCAACGTTTGATGTAGTTTTAGCATGGGCAAATTCACAACAACTACCTCTTAATATCGAATTAAAATCAACAATCCTTGATAATAAAAACGCACTTATACAAATGCTTCATGGGCTTACTTTGCCTGTTGGCAGTCATTTTTCATCGTTTCACTACGAGCTTTTAGAGATCGTGAAACAATATAAGCCAGACTATGAAACAGCACTTATAGCAACCAAAAAATTAAAATGGGATTTACTTAGTGATTATAAAGCAATTGATAGTGTTCATATGCATAAAAGGTATTATAAACCAAAATATTTAGAAGCGTGTGTGGCAAGTGATAAAGCATGTCGTTTTTATGCAATTGATGGGGATGAAACATTTTTAATGAATCCACATCCTTCTGTAATTGGTTGGATTACTGATTTTCCTGATAAAGTAATTGCGAAACAGCAACGTTAATCATTCTGTTGAATGAAGTAAAAAATAGCTATCCAATAAGTCTGTGAGACTTAAAAGGATAGCTATTTTTATTTTTTTTGAAAGCGTGGTGCCACTTTTCCATTTTTTCGATCGCGGTGAAGTAAGAAACCTGCGAAAAAGCCAAAGCCTATAACAAAGAGAATAATGCCAACGACAAATTGTAGCCATAAAAATGGGAAAGGTGAGATGAGCTTACCAAATAATGTATCACGCATAAATTTAATGCCACCTGCAGCCATAAGACCTGGGATTAGCATTACAATAAATGCAGCTAAACGAGCCATGCATGTCCCTCCCTTACTCCTAAGTTTAATTTTACCTGTGGATATGGGAATGTCAAGAAAGGTTATAAAACTAAGGAACGGATGAACCCAGTTGCAAGTAAGAAAGAGTGTTGTATTTATAACTGAATCTTTAGAAAATTCCTACTTAAACAAGAATATGTAATAATAGTTGATAAATTGTGAAATTGTGAGTATTGTAAAAATAAATGGAGCAATATTATCCATTGTTAAATAATTTCGAATATTAATTATACTGAATTGGGATGGGCATTTGGGGTGCACTTTCCAAAGCAAAGGGGCGAGTTTTCATGGAAATCTTCAAGTATATGGAAAAGTATGATTATGAACAATTGGTATTTTGCCAAGATGAAGCATCAGGGTTAAAAGCGATTATCGCTATCCATGACACAACACTTGGACCAGCACTAGGTGGGGCGCGTATGTGGACATATGCATCAGAAGAAAATGCAATTGAGGATGCATTGCGTTTAGCACGAGGGATGACCTATAAAAATGCTGCAGCTGGTTTAAACCTTGGCGGTGGAAAAACAGTTATTATCGGTGACCCATTTAAAGATAAAAATGAAGAAATGTTCCGTGCATTAGGACGTTTCATCCAAGGGCTTAATGGTCGCTATATTTCGGCAGAAGACGTTGGTACAACAGTATCAGATATGGATTTAATTCACGAAGAAACAAATTATGTAACGGGAATTTCTCCGGCTTTTGGTTCGTCAGGAAACCCATCTCCAGTAACTGCTTATGGTGTATATCGAGGTATGAAAGCAGCGGCAAAAGAAGCATTTGGATCTGAATCACTAGAGGGGCGTACTATTTCCGTACAAGGTCTAGGAAACGTAGCCTACAAGCTTTGCGAGTATTTACATAATGAAGGGGCAAAACTTGTTGTTACAGATATCAATCAAGCGGCAATAGATCGAGTTGTCAATGATTTTGGTGCGACTGCTGTGGCACCAGAGGAAATTTATTCACAGGAAGTTGATATTTTCTCTCCTTGTGCATTGGGAGCGATTTTAAATGATGAAACGATTCCTCAACTAAAAGCAAAGGTTATCGCGGGTTCTGCTAATAACCAACTACAAGATTCTCGACATGGCGATTATTTACATGAATTAGGGATAGCTTATGCACCTGATTATGTGATTAATGCTGGTGGAGTAATAAATGTAGCGGATGAATTATATGGATATAACCGTGAGCGTGCGATGAAGCGTGTTGAAGGTATTTTTGATAGTATCGAAAAAATCTTCGAGATTTCCAAGCGTGAGGGTATACCGACATATTTAGCAGCTAATCGCTTAGCGGAAGAACGTATCGCTCGGGTTTCAAAGTCTCGTAGTCAATTCTTAAAAAATGAAAAAAATATTTTACACGGTCGTTAAGAACCGCTTATTCGTTGAAAGAAGTCGCATTGTCGACTTCTTCTAACTTTATCGTAAATTAATAGTTTAACTTTTTTTAAGTAACAAAGTGATTGTGGTGAACAGGGTGCTTTAGCATTTTTTTCTCAAAAGGGGGAATCCGTATGGCACAGAATTATGATGTTGTCATTTTAGGCGGAGGTACAGGTGGCTACGTTGCTGCTATTCGAGCTGCACAGCTGGGTTTAAAAACAGCAATTGTCGAACGTGAGCGTCTAGGTGGAACATGTTTGCATAAAGGCTGTATCCCAAGTAAGGCTTTACTTCGAAGTGCAGAAGTGTATCGTATGGCAAATAAAACAGCTAATGAATATGGTGTTAATATCGAAGGCGTAACATTGAAATTCGACAAAGTACAGGAACGGAAGCAAGCTATTGTTGAGCAATTGAGCCAAGGTGTGAATACACTGATGAAAAAGGGCAAAATAGACGTTTATCAGGGAACAGGGCGAATTTTAGGACCGTCCATTTTCTCACCAATGCCTGGCACTATTTCAGTAGAAATGAGTAATGGTGATGAAAATGAAATGCTAGTTCCAACTAATGTGGTCATTGCGACAGGGTCAAAACCAAGGGGAATGGCGGGACTAACGGTTGATGGTAAATATGTGATGAACTCTGATCATGCACTTGAAATGGAAGAACTGCCAAAGTCATTGTTAATTGTTGGCGGAGGGGTCATTGGCATTGAGTGGGCCTCGATGCTTTGTGATTTTGGGGTTTACGTAACAGTCATTGAATATGGGGCATCCATTTTACCGTCAGAAGATACAGATATTGTAAAAGAGGTAACGAAGCAGCTTGAAAAAAGAGGCGTTCGAATTGTGACTAACGCTCGTTTAGATACGGGAACCTTTAAAATCGAAAATGATAACGTTTACATTTCTGCGAAGGTTAATGATCAGGATGAATTATTTGAGGCTGATAAAATATTACTTTCTGTTGGACGTGAAGCAAATACACAAGGGATTGGATTAGAAAATACAGAAATAGAAGTTGTGAATGGGTTTATTAAGGTCAATGATTCGTATCAAACGAAGGAATCACATATGTATGCCATAGGGGATGTTATCGGTGGCTTACAATTAGCTCATGTTGCTTCACACGAGGGAATATCAGCTATTGAACATATTGCAACGGGTAACACTGAGGCGCTTAATGATCTCAATGTACCAAAATGCGTTTATTCTTACCCTGAGGTCGCAAGTATTGGCTTCACAGAAAGGGATGCACGACAGCAAGGTTATTCATTGAAGGTTGGTAAGTTTCCATTCAAGGCGATTGGGAAAGCACTCGTTAATGGGGAAACTGATGGCTTTGTGAAAATAATCGCCGATGAAGGAACAAATGATATTTTAGGTATTCATATGGTAGGACCGCATGTGACAGATTTAATTGGAGAAGCATCACTTGCTAAATTATTGGATGCAACGCCTTGGGAAATTAGTCAGGCCATTCATCCACATCCGTCACTGAATGAGGTACTAGCAGAATCAGCGTTAGCAGTAGATAAGCGCGCTATTCATTTTTAAGATTCATAATTTTATAACTAAAGTTTGGAAATTTAAAATACTAGGCGAGTTGATTAAGGAAATCTTGTTTAAAGTGAGTAACCAGCAACTGAAAATTGGTATTTTCTCATTTAAATAGATAGGATGGTTAATCAAACGCTTGATCAAATACTTTAGTTATTTCTCCATAATACGAAAGGGGTGTTCGTATGCAAGTTGTTCAAATCAAGCATGAAGATTTAGGTTTATCAAATGAAGATGTACTTGCCATGTTCGAAACGATGTTAATGGCGAGAAGACTTGATGAACGTATGTGGTTATTAAACCGTTCTGGTAAAATTCCGTTTGTTATTTCTTGTCAGGGGCAGGAGGCAGCACAAGTAGGGGCCGCCTTTGCTCTAGATAATAATAGAGATTATATTGCGCCTTACTATCGTGATATGGGTGTTGTCTTACATTTTGGTATGACACCAAGAGAATTGATGTTATCCGCATTTGCTAAAGCAGAGGATCCAAACTCGGGTGGGCGACAAATGCCAGGCCATTTTGGACAGAAGAAAAATCGTATTTTAACAGGCTCTTCGCCAGTTACTACACAAGTTCCACACGCAGTGGGAGTCGCTCTAGCAGGGCGTCTACAAAAAGAAGACTTTATTTCTTTTGTTACACTCGGGGAAGGCTCATCAAACCAAGGCGATTTCCATGAAGGAGCGAATTTTGCAGGGGTACACAAGCTTCCGGTCATTATAATGGTAGAAAATAATCAATACGCAATTTCTGTGCCAGTTGAACGTCAACTAGGCTGTGCGAAAGTATCGGATCGCGGTATTGGCTATGGTATGCCAGGGGTGACTGTTGATGGGAAATGTCCATTACAAGTCTATAAGGTAGTAAAAGAAGCGGCAGATCGCGCACGTAGTGGGGAAGGTCCAAGTTTAATTGAAACAGTGACGTATCGCTTAACGGCTCATTCTTCGGATGATGATGATCGTCAATATCGTACTGCAGAGGATATAGCAGAAGGAAAAGCAAAGGATCCCGTTTTGTTATTTGAAAAGTATCTCATGGATGCTGGAGTTTTGACAGAACAACTACGTGCTGAAATAGAAGAGCGTGTCATGGCCGAGGTAAATGATGCAACAGATTATGCAGAAGCTGCTCCGTATGCAACACCAGAGCATGCTTTGAAATTTGTATATGCACCAGTGGACGGAGGTGACGTGTAATGGCAGTGATGTCTTATATTGATGCGATTACATTAGCGATGAGGGAAGAGATGGAACGTGATGAGCGTGTTTTCATTTTAGGAGAGGACGTTGGTCGCAAAGGTGGTGTTTTCAAAGCAACAGCAGGTCTTTACGAGCAATTTGGTGAACATCGTGTACTTGACACGCCGCTTGCAGAGAGTGCCATTGCAGGTGTCGGTATTGGTGCGGCGATGTATGGGATGCGCCCTATCGCAGAGATGCAATTCGCAGATTTCATCATGCCTGCCGTTAACCAAATTGTTTCTGAGGCAGCAAAAATCCGCTATCGTTCAAATAATGACTGGACTTGTCCAATGGTTATACGAGCACCATTTGGCGGAGGAATTCATGGAGCGCTTTATCATTCGCAGTCTGTAGAAGCACTCTTCGCAGGAACACCAGGGTTGAAAATTGTTATCCCATCTACACCGTATGATGCAAAAGGCTTGTTAAAAGCAGCAATCCGAGATGAGGATCCAGTACTGTTTTTTGAGCATAAACGTGCTTATCGACTCATTAAAGGTGAAGTACCTGTAGACGATTACACACTGCCGATTGGTAAGGCAGATGTAAAACGGGAAGGGGAAGATGTGACTGTTATTACGTATGGTTTAGCTGTCCATTTCGCATTACAAGCTGCAGAGCGCTTAGCTGCCGATGGTATTTCAGCGCATATCCTCGACTTACGTACGGTATATCCACTTGATAAGGAAGCAATCGTTGAGGCGGCAAGTAAAACAGGTAAAGTTTTACTAGTTACTGAGGATAATAAAGAGGGCAGCATTATGAGTGAGGTTGCAGCAATCATTGCAGAGCATTGTTTATTTGAGCTCGATGCACCGATTCAACGCCTTGCAGGACCAGATGTTCCGGCTATGCCGTATGCACCTACAATGGAAAAGTATTTTATGATCAACCCTGAAAAAGTAGAGCGTGCAATGCGAGAGCTAGCAGCATTCTAATATAGCAAAGTTTATTTCTGATATCCACTCATGTGGTAAATAGAAGCTTATAAAAGAAGGGTTTATAAATATCACAGATATTTTAAGACTCTTCATCGAAAGTTCGGGATGATATTTCACGTTTATGTCACATATATAAGTTGATTGGAATGGAGACTGAGCGACTCCTTGGGGATTGGCGATAGGGGAACGAAGGCTAAGAGCATCACATCCTGTGATAACGCCTTCGTACCAACATCGGTGCTGTTGCTGTCGCTGCGCTTTCGCACAAACAAAACCCTCTGCTGTCGCTACGTTAGCACTACGCTTTCGCGCAAAAACATCTGTTGGCCCGATGCCCCCAGGAAGCTCTGAGCGAAAGGAAAGCGCCCAGTCGGAACGGAAATCAACCCCACTTTATGGTGATGAGTTTTTTTATGAATATGATAGTAATTTGATATATACAATTACACCTAGGCATAATTGATGGGGGGAATAGATGATGGCTATTCAAAATATTACAATGCCACAGCTCGGCGAAAGTGTAACAGAAGGTACGATTGAAAAATGGCTAGTTCAGCCAGGTGATACGGTAAAAAAATATGATCCACTAGCAGAAGTTGTCACAGATAAAGTAAATGCAGAAATCCCGTCTTCTTTTGAAGGCGTCATTACAGAGCTGCTTGCAGAGGAAGGGCAAACATTACCGGTTGGTGCAATCGTTTGTTCCGTTGAAATAACGGGTGACAGTGAGTTACCTCCTCCGCCTCCGCCAAAAAAATCAACAGTAAGTACGGCCATTTTAAATGCAGGTGTACAAAAGAAACAAGAGACGCAGCAGCAAGCTACGGTTACAAAAGCACCGCAAAAAACAGTTCGACCGGATAAAGTACGTTTTTCACCAGCTGTTCTTCGACTTGCACAAGAGCATGATATTGCGCTTGAGCAAATCACAGGTACTGGTGAAGGTGGCCGTATTACGAGAAAAGACCTAATGAAACTGATTGCAACAGGAAATGTGCCAACTTCTACGAGTGAAGCACCGCCTGTAGTCGATTCAGCCGAACCGCAATCAGGACCTGCTATAGCACGTCCATCGCAGGAAAATACAAAATCAGCCCTACCTGCCCAACCAATTCAAGCAGGCGATATTGAAATTCCAGTAACGAAAGTACGACGTGCTATCGCCAATAATATGTTACGTAGTGTTCATGAAGTACCCCATGCATGGATGATGATGGAAGTGGATGTTACGGATTTAGTAGCATACCGTGATAGCATAAAGACAGAGTTTAAGCAAAAAGAGGGCTTTAATATTACGTATTTTGCTTTCTTTGTAAAAGCAGTTGCTCAAGCTCTAAAGGAATTCCCGATGATGAATTCCATGTGGGCAGACGACAAAATTATTCAAAAGCATGATATAAATATTTCCATTGCAGTCGCAACAGATGATGCTTTGTTTGTTCCTGTTATAAAACACGCCGATGAAAAGTCGGTTAAAGGTATTGCCAAAGAAATTCATGAGCTTGCAGCGAAAGTTCGGGCCGGAAAACTAGCGATGGATGATGTAAATGGTGGTACATTTACGGTCAATAATACCGGTGCTTTCGGCTCCATTCAGTCGATGGGCATCATTAATTACCCACAAGCAGCTATTCTTCAGGTGGAAAGTATTGTAAAAAAACCAGTTGTTTTACCTGGTGGAATGTTCGCTGCACGAGATATTGTGAATTTATGTTTATCTTTAGATCATCGAGTTCTTGATGGACTTGTCTGCGGTAAATTCCTAAATAGAGTAAAAGAAATACTCGAAAATACAAATAAATCTTCAACGTCAGTCTACTGATGACTTGTCGGAAGCCTGTTGTATAACGGTTTCCGATTTTTTTTTTGCTTTGCGAGTCGCAATTTGTCATGTAGAATAACAAATAGAAACTACTAAGGGGGGAAGCTGATTAAGCGTCCGCATGTCAAACAACATGAAAAATATTGAATTTGAAAAGCCGTCTTATTCAGAATGGCAAGATGCAGCAATCAAGGCTTTAAAAGGGAAACCATTCGAGTCTCTTTTAACGAAAACGAGTGAAGGTATTACATTAGAACCTCTTTACACCCAAGAAAGTTTAGTAGCAAAACTTGGTGAAGAACTTGATAAACAAGTTGCTACGATCCGTTCCCTACAAAATAACGAAGCATTTCGAGTGGCACAGCAAATATATGCTGAAACAAGCGAGGCATTTTTCGCACAGCTTGATGATAGCTTAGCTCGAGGCAATGAAGTAGTAACAATTGATAGCCGTGTAAATTTTGAATGGACTGAAGAAGTATTGGCACAATTAGCGACTTATTTCTCAGAATATTCGTTTAAAATTACGGTTGAAAATTCAAATGACCCATTATTAGCAGTATTCGACAAAATTGCAGTTGATCAGCGTAAAGCTGTAAAAGGTTTCATCGTATCGAAAAATCCAATCTCTTTAAATGATTTCCCGAGCGTGCGCTCAATCGGTGCGGACACAACGGTTTATCATAATGAGGGAGCAAACGCTGTGCAAGAGTTAGCATATGCACTTGCATTAGCTGCAAAATACGCAAATCAAGAAGAAAGCTTTGAAACGTTCGCGAAGAAATTTTATGTATCCTTTGCAGTTGATACACAGTTCTTTACAGAGATTGCCAAACTCCGTGCTTTTAAAGTACTTTGGAAAGCGTTCTCATCCGCTTATGGAGAATCGAATTGTGTACAAGTTCCAACTATTGCCGAAACATCGTTAAGAAGCTTCTCGAAGCTAGATGTTTATGTAAACTTATTACGTTCGGCAAATGAAGCGCTTTCGGGCTTAATTGGCGGTGCGGATGTCTTTACAGTTCACCCCCATGATGCATTAACGAAACCAACAGATCAATCGGTTCGTATTGCACGAAACGTATCCTTAATCTTAAAAGAAGAAACAAATGTTTTAAAAGTTATAGACCCAGCTGGTGGCTCTTACTTTATTGAGTCATTAACAGCAGATTTTGTGAAAGAATCTTGGGCATTATTCTTAGAAATTGAAGCAGCTGGCGGCATTGACGCTTACACTGCATCTGGAAAGCTTACGGAGGAACTAGAAAAATCTTATCAAGCTCGTATCCAATCGGTACAAACACGTAAGCAATCCTTAATCGGTACAAATATTTATGCTAATCCAGCAGATGTGCTTGAAAGCGAAACGAACACAGCGTTTGCAAAAATTAAACGAATTGCAATACCTTTCGAACAGCTACGTGCGGAAATGACAGCGGCAAATGTGAAAACTGGAATTTTGGCATTAGGCACACTAAAAAGCTCAAAACCACGTGCTGATTTCGTGTCAGGTTTCTTAAACACTGTAGGTTTAGTTCCAGAAAAAAGTGAACCAGTTGCTACAGTTGAAGAAGCATTAGCTTGGTTAAACACTACGGAAGCAACTTATGTGGTAATTGCGGGTAATGATGACAATGCAAAAGAATTAGTACCAGCCATTTTAGCAGGCAAACCAGCTAACGTCATAGTTGACGTTGCAGGTAAATTTAAAGACGAAGAAGAAGCTTGGTTAGCAAATGGTTTAAACGGCTTTATTTTCGCAGGACAAAACATCATCGAAAAATTAAACGCAGTGTTCGCTAGCATGAAGGAGGTCCAACGATGAGCAAGCCAAATTTTAGTGCAGTTGAAATCGAAAAAGTTTTAGCAGCAGAAGCACCTCAAGCGTCTGAAGAAAAATTCATGACCAATGAAGGTATCGAAATAAAAGAAGTATACACAAAAGAAGATATTAAAGAGGCAAAACATTTAAACGATGTAGCTGGTATTGCGCCAAATACGCGCGGTCCATACCCTACTATGTATGTAGCTCGTCCTTGGACTGTTCGCCAATATGCTGGTTTCTCAACAGCTGAAGAATCAAATGCATTCTACAAACGGAATTTAGCAATGGGTCAAAAAGGTCTTTCTGTTGCCTTTGACTTAGCAACTCACCGTGGCTATGACTCAGATCATCCTCGGGTTACAGGGGATGTTGGTAAAGCTGGAGTAGCGATCGATTCTGTAGAGGATATGAAAATATTATTTGACCAAATTCCTTTAGATCAAATGTCAGTTTCTATGACAATGAATGGTGCTGTATTACCAGTTCTTGCATTCTATATTGTTGCTGCAGAAGAGCAAGGCGTTACACCAGACCAATTAGCGGGTACGATTCAAAACGATATTTTAAAAGAATACATGGTTCGTAACACATACATTTATCCACCAGCCATGTCGATGAAAATTATTGCAGATATTTTTGAATATACAGCGAAATTTATGCCGAAATTTAACTCTATTTCGATTTCTGGTTACCATATTCAAGAAGCTGGTGCAACAAATGACATCGAGCTTGCTTATACATTAGCAGATGGTCTTGAATATGTTCGTACAGGGCTAAAAGCTGGAATTGATATTGATGCCTTTGCACCACGTTTATCGTTCTTCTGGGCCATCGGTATGAATTATTACATGGAAGTGGCAAAAATGCGTGCAGCACGACGAATTTGGGCACAAATGATGTCAACGTTTAATCCCAAAAATCCTAAAACATTAGCACTTCGTACACATTCACAAACATCTGGTTGGTCTTTAACAGAGCAAGATCCATTTAACAATGTGGCACGTACATTAATCGAAGCTAATGCGTCTTCAATGGGGCATACACAATCTCTGCATACAAATGCACTTGATGAAGCGATTGCGCTACCAACTGATTTCTCTGCACGTATTGCACGTAATACACAGCTGTTCCTACAAGAAGAAACAGCGATGACAAAAGTTATTGATCCGTGGGGCGGTTCGTACTATGTGGAGAAATTAACGGACGAAATTACAAAATCTGCGTGGGCATTAATTGAAGAAATCGAAGAACTAGGCGGTATGGCGAAAGCGATTGAAACAGGTCTTCCAAAAATGAAAGTCGAAGAGGCTGCAGCAAAACGTCAAGCGAAAATCGACTCTAAAACAGAAACGATTGTTGGCGTTAACAAATATCGTTTAGAAAAAGAAGAACCTATCGACATTCTTGACATTGATAATACATTAGTTCGTCAAAAGCAAATTGAACGTCTAGAGGCAATGAAGGCAGCTCGAGATGAAGCAGAAGTACAAAAACATTTAGCTCGATTAACGAAAGCGGCACAAGATGGAGAAGAAAACTTATTAGCAGTAGCTGTCGATGCAGCGCGTGCTCGTGCTTCTTTAGGAGAAATTTCTGATGCAATCGAAGTTGTTTCCGGTCGCCATAAGGCAGTAATACGTTCAATCTCTGGTGTTTACTCAGCAAACTTTTCAGATGAAGAGCAAATTGCTGAAGTGAAACAAATGACAGAAGAGTTCCTTGAAAACGAAGGTCGTCGCCCACGTATTTTAGTAGCGAAAATGGGACAAGATGGACATGACCGAGGTGCAAAGGTTGTGGCAACAGGTTATGCTGATTTAGGCTTTGACGTAGATATTTCACCATTATTTATGACACCTGCTGAAGCAGCTCAAATGGCTGTTGAAAACGATGTTCATGTCATTGGTGTATCATCACTAGCAGCTGGTCATAAAACGTTAGTTCCTGAATTAGTAGCGGAGTTAGAAAAACTAGGTCGTGAAGATATCATTATTATTGTTGGTGGTGTAATTCCAGCACAAGATTATGAATTCCTATATGACGCAGGCGCAGTAGCGATTTTTGGACCGGGTACAGTTATTCCTGTATCGGCACAAAAGATTATTGAAGAGATTTACAAACGTTTAGGCTATGAGGAAGTGTCTGAATAATGGACAAAAACAAAGGAATGCCTGAAAGTGCGCTATTTGTGATGAACGGAGTAGAGGCAACTCACGACGGAATGCAATATGGTACACCGAAAAAATTCCGAAAGAAAAAAGCAGACAATTTAAACTTACAGGAGCTTGCACGAGAAGTACGTGCAGGCTCTCGTACACATTTGTCAAAAGCTATTACACTCATTGAAAGTTCCAATGCGACACATAAAGTGCAAGCACAAGAACTTCTGCAAGAGCTTCTGCCACATACAGGAAACAGTGTCCGAATTGGGATAACTGGTGTTCCTGGTGCGGGAAAGAGTTCATTCATTGAGGCTTTCGGAACGATGCTTTGTGAGATGGGAAAAAAAGTGGCAGTCCTTGCGATTGATCCAAGTTCTTCTTTATCGGGAGGAAGTATACTAGGCGATAAAACTCGAATGGAGGAGCTTGTGAAAAAGCCCAATGCATTTGTTCGTCCCTCTCCATCAGCGGGTACCCTAGGGGGTGTTCATAAAAAGACACGTGAAACGATGCTTGTTTGCGAAGCGGCTGGCTACGATGTCATTTTAATAGAAACCGTTGGCGTTGGACAAAGTGAAACGTATGTCCGAGGTATGGTTGATTTCTTCTTACTGTTAGTTTTAACAGGTGCTGGTGACGAGCTTCAAGGCATGAAAAAGGGCATTATGGAGTTAGCAGATGCCATTGTTGTTCATAAGGCTGATGGTGATAATGTTCGCCTTGCGAAAAAAACAGTATCGGAGTATAAGCAAATTTTACATTTCCTTCAACCCGCAACTCCTGGGTGGATGTCCACAGCAATGCCTGTAAGCTCTTGGGAAAAACGTGGTCTCGACAAAGTATGGAGTACAATAGGGGAATTCAGAAAAATCGTTGAGGCAAATAATTATTGGTCTGTCAGACGCCAGAACCAGACGAGAGATTGGTTTCAGTCGATGATTACCGACCATTTAATCGATATGTTTTATGGTAATCCAGAACGAAAAGCTCAGGTGCAACTTTTAGAACGTCAAATTTTAAATGGACAGTTGACAGTAACACAAGGTGTAGATCGTTTATTTAGCGATGAACAATCACAGAAATAATCTGCCGTTTATGAGCAACTAGGTGCACAAATTCGTCACTAACTGCTATGATAGGAGATGTATGAGTGTCGAATATCTAAAGCTAGTAAGTTTAACTTCGTTCAGTTAAATGAAGTTAAAGCTTCCGGCGGTTGTCACGGAATCAGCATGTGCTACGACAAAGCTGATCCGGACGCAATTATGCCGGTGCATAATGGATGATGATGACGCGAACTTGAAAGGAGCTATCGCTATATGAATATGGATTACGATTTATTTATGCAAGAGATTTTAAAAACAGCACGCGGAGAAATTGAGGCAGCTGGTTATGAACAGCTTCGCACACCAGAAGCCGTTGAAGAGGCGTTTGCTCGTCCAGGTACAACATTAGTCATGGTAAACTCAGTATGTGGCTGTGCAGGAGGTATCGCACGTCCAGCAGCAGCACAATGCGTACATTACGATAAACGTCCAGACCACCTTGTAACAGTATTTGCTGGTCAAGATAAAGAAGCGACTGCAGCTGCTCGTTATCACTTCGGTGAAGATCATTTACCATCTTCCCCATCATTTGTGTTATTAAAGGATGGACAAGTAGTAGCAGAAGTTGGACGCTATGAAATTGAGGGGCATGACCCAATGTCAGTAGTAACAAACTTACAAGCAAACTTTGAGGAATACTGCGACGAACTTTAATTTTATTCAATGAAAAAAGCTATATTTAGCAAAAAACTCCGCAGGCTATAAAATGTCTGCGGAGACTTACTTCTAAAAAGTTCTTCGAATTAGCATCGCTTTCTCCACTGATTCCAGTAGAATTGCATTTAGAATTTTTGTAATATTGGCTAAACGATTAGCTTATAGTTTTCTTTGAAATGAATAAAATAAGTAGAGTACTAAAAGATAGGAGGCAGTCGACTTGAAGAAGTTTTCAATCGGCTATCGTACATTAAAAACGGCATTTGGTGCAGCAATCGCTATTGCCATTGCTCAATACTTTGAATTAGCTTCTTATGCATCTGCTGGTATTCTAACAATATTATGTGTACAACCAACGAAGAGAAAATCTCTTCATGCTGCTTATACACGATTTGTCGCAAGTATTATCGCAATGTTTTATGCATTTTTGAGCTTTGAGCTATTTTCTTATCATCCGCTTACATTAGCAGCTATGCTAATCGTATTTATACCAACAATTGTGTCATTAAAGGTTGCAGATGGCTTTGTCTCTAGTGCAGTTATTATCATGCATATTTATGCGGCTAAAAGCTTTTCATTAGCACTTGTGTATAATGAATTCGCATTAATGGCAATTGGTTATGGTACGGGAATAGCTATAAATATGTATATGCCAGACATTCAAAAGGAATTAAATTACTACCGAGTTAAAATTGAGGAACTTTACAGTAAGATTTTTTTAGAAATTGCCAACTATTTAAGGGAAGGCGATACATCGTGGGATGGGAAGGAAATTATTGAAGCGATTAAAGCTTTAAATAGTGCGAAATCCCTAGCGTTTAAAGATGTTGAAAATCATTTTACGAGACGAGAAAATGACTACTACGTTTATTTTGATATGCGTGAACAGCAGCTAGAAATTATCGATAGGGTTCTTCCAAAAATAACGGCCTTACCTGTTATAGTACAAGAGGCAGTGATCGTTGCTGACTTTTTGCAGGACCTTGGTGAGCATGTACATTCTGGAAATACGGCTAGTCGTTTTAGAGAGAAATTAGAGCAAGTAAAAATAGATTTCGCCCAATTACCTTTACCGAAAAATCATGAACAATTTCTAGCACAAGCGGCACTCTATCAATTTATAGAGGAAATGGATCGATATTTAGAAATAAAGCAGACTTTCAAGGGATTGAAGGTAAAGAAAGAGCGCCCGCAATAATGCGGACGCCTTGCTTTTCATTATACTAGCATTGATAAGCCGAATGCTAGAGATGAGATTATCATGATTGCGACCATAGTATAAACAACGATTTTTTGAAATTTTTTATTACTCATATGCTCGTTCGCTCCTTCTTTTCTTATAAATAGTTTATCAAATCTGAAAAATTTCTCAAGTAGTAGAGTTTTGACGAAAAAGTCTGTAAAATAGATTATGTACCATAACAGAAGGAGATGTCACCATGGAGAGAGTAGATCATATTGGGATTGCAGTCCGCGATCTTGATGAACGCATTACATATTATACAGAAACTTTAGGCTTAAAGTTGCTAAAAGTGGAAGAAGTAGAATCTCAACAGGTTCGTGTTGCATTCATTGATGCGGGTAATGTGAAAATTGAGTTATTAGAACCGATGAGTGAAAAAAGTACTATTCACGGATATATCGAAAAACGTGGAGAGGGTATCCACCATGTTGCTTTCGGTGTAACAGGAATTCGTGAGCGTATGGCTGAGCTTCGTGAAAAAGGCGTACGTCTTCTATCCGAGGAGCCAGGACCAGGTGCTGGTGGTGCAGAGGTTGCTTTCATGCATCCGAAATCATCTTTCGGTGTGTTATATGAATTATGCGATAAAAGTGGAAAAGGGGAAAAGTGATCAGTATGGATATGTTCGACAAAATTAATGACTTGTATGACCGTAAGACAGTAATTGAACTTGGTGGCGGCTATGAGCGCATCGAGAAGCAACATGATAAAGGCAAATTAACTGCTCGTGAGCGTATTGAATTATTACTAGACGAAGGTACATTTTTTGAGATCAACCCATTCATTACACACCGTACAGTAGACTTCGGCATGGAAAAGATGGAAGGCCCTGGTGATGGTGTAGTAACTGGTTTCGGTAAAATTAATGGACGTCCAGTATACTTATTCTCTCAAGATTTCACAGTTTTTGGTGGAGCGCTTGGTGAAATGCACGCCAAAAAAATGGCAACAGTGATGGATCTAGCTGCTAAAAATGGTACACCATTTATCGGTATTAATGATTCTGGTGGCGCTCGTATTCAAGAGGGTGTACTTTCCCTTGATGGGTATGGTCATATTTTCTATCGTAATGCAATCTACTCTGGGGTAATTCCTCAAATCTCAGTCATCATGGGGCCATGTGCTGGGGGAGCGGTATATTCTCCAGCAATTACAGACTTCATTCTAATGGTTGATAAAACATCTCAAATGTTTATTACAGGACCTAAAGTTATCGAAACTGTAACAGGTGAACAAATCTCAGCCGAAGATTTAGGTGGTTCAAAAGTAAACAATGCTGTAAGTGGTAACGCACACTTCCGCGCACCATCTGAAGAAGAAGCTATTAATCAAATTAAGAAACTATTAAGCTACTTACCACAAAATAATAAAGAAAAAGCTCCGCGTCAGGCACGTCCAGAGGGTGATGACTATCGTCCGGAAATCGTGGATGCTGTACCAATCGAAACAACTCGTCCTTATGATGTACGTAAAGTAGTTGAGCAAATAGTGGACGAAGGCTCATTTATGGAAGTTCATTCAGAGTTTGCGAAAAACGTAGTAGTTGGTTTTGCGCGTATTGCTGGTGAATCAGTTGGTCTTGTATGTAACCAACCTAAAGTATTAGCTGGAGGATTAGATATTGATTCTTCAGACAAGGCTGCTCGTTTCATTCGTACTTGTGATGCTTACAATATACCTATCATCACATTTGAAGATGTTTCTGGTTTCTTCCCAGGCGTTAAACAAGAGCATGGCGGTATTATTCGTCATGGCGCGAAAATCCTTTATGCATACTCAGAAGCAACGGTACCTAAAATTACAGTGATTCTACGTAAAGCATACGGTGGTGCATACGTTGCGCTTAACTCTAAATCAATTGGGGCAGACTTAGTATTTGCTTGGCCTAACGCAGAAATTGCTGTTATGGGTGCAGCAGGTGCAGCAAACATTATCTTCGCTCGTGAAATTGCAAAATCAGAAGATCCAGAAGCAACACGTGCAGCGAAAATTGAAGAATATAAAGAAAAATTCGCAAACCCATACGTGGCAGCATCTCGCGGCATGGTAGACGATGTTATCGATCCACGTGATACACGTATTAAGCTAATTCAAGGGCTAGATATGTTATCCAACAAACAAGAAACACGTCCAGAGAAAAAGCACGGCAACATTCCTCTATAAGAAATTGTACAAGCCTAGTAGTCATTCGATTACTGGGCTTTCATGTTGTTGAAAAACTATTGTGACAATGAAATTAAAGTAACCTAATAAATAAAGTATGACTTTTCGTCAAAAAGAGGGGTTGATTTCCGTTCCGACTGCCCGCTTCGCTTGCTCTCCAGTCTGTGACGCTAATCCCCAAGGAGTCGACCAGTATCCACTCCAATCAACATTTCACTTAGCATGTATCTTCTTACATTCACGTTAATTTATAGTGATAATTTAATAGCTCAGCCATGAATGTTTAATGTGCAAAAGGAAACGTTAGAAGCAATTGCAAAAGCGTAGTGCTAACGTAGCGGAAATCATAGCCTTCTAATTAATTGGAATGGATAAAAAAAGTTAATAAATACGCTTGATAATAAAAGATTAATTAGAAATGACAGATAATTGAAACATATCCTCATTTCATTCGTACATATATGTAAGAGGAGATGAGATGAATGGAATGGAAACAATTACAAAAAGAACAAGAGGAGATTTACGCACAATTAAGAACTGCTAGTAGGTTAAGTGAACAAAAGGTTTTAATAGAAAAGCAAATCGAGCGTACACAACAAGAAATTCACAATCATTCTAAAGCTCTCAATCAAATTCGTTTGAAACTTGATAAGTTAGAAGGCTTTTCTTTTATGAATATGATTCGGACGTGGACAGGGCAACAAGATGAGCTACGTGCAGAAAAAATTGATAAAGCAGCCATTCTTGAACTAAAAATAAATGAAGCAAAAAAGATGGAAGTTGATTTAATAGATGATTTAGGACAATTAAATACTAAACTTACGCAAATTAATGAACAGGAGCTGCAAGAAGTTTTATCCCAATTAAATGCTAAAAAGAAAGGCTACTTACAAATACATGAGCCTGAACAGGCAAAAAAGCTTGATCAATTAGCGCATGAAGAAATGTTAACGAAACAACTAATTTTAGAGATAGACGAGGCAGAAGTAGCCGGTGAAACAGCACTTACTAAGCTTGGACAAGCTGCAGAATCCTTGCATTCGGCAAATGGTTATTCAACGTGGGATACGTTCTTTGGTGGGGGACTCATTGCTACACATTTAAAGCATGATGCACTTGATAAGTCTGAAAATTATCTTCATAATGCTCAAATTGCATTACAGCGTTTCCATAACGAACTACTGGATGTACATGATATGTCAACGAAATCATTAGCAATTGAAACAGATGGATTTGTAAAATTTGCGGATTATTTCTTTGATGATATTTTCTCTGCTTGGTCAGTCCATTCTAAAATATCTACTGCAAGAGAGCAGGTTTCTCGTGTGCAAGATGATGTACATAATACGATCTTGCGTTTACAGGATAAACGTAATAAAGCGGGTGACTATTTGCAGTCACTACAAAAAGAAAAAGAAGCGATCTTTCAAAACGTCAATATAAAATAACCCGTGAAAAGAATCTTCCTCTTTTCACAGGTTTTTCTTCGATTAGCAAATGGGATGATTGTGGTTTCCTTTTCAAGCCCGTTTTCCTGTGATTGAGCATCGGACCGCTGCCTTCGCTTTCGCAACTATTGTTAAATGTTGCTGACACAACGTTAGCACTATGCTTTCGCACAGATAATACATTGTTGCAGTCGCTTATGCCTTTAATACTGCTCAATGCTATATACATAAGCGCTGCGTCTTTGTGTCTCCCCGAACTTGCACCAACCAGTTCGCGTTTGAAAAAATCGACAAATAAACATACATAGTGCCATTTTTCCTTTAAGGTAAATTCCTAATCGTTCACAAGTAACGGATGCAATTAAGTTTCTTCTTTCCTTTAACTATAATAGGAGTAAATAGGGGAAGTAATTGTTTGATGTCTGTCAATTGATAGAAATATGCTGGTGACTAACATGAAAAATAACTACATTTCAATCTTCGCCTTCATTTTGCATTTTTCTAATCTCAACAATGTTCTTCCAGATCGCCCTATCAATTTTGGCAAAACTACTTATGCTTGGCGTTGTATTTACTTCAAATAATATAGGTTCTCCTTTATGATTTATTCCAAAATCAATGCCATATTCTCTACAAGGAAAGTGGGATTCAATTACTTCAGATGCTAAAATAGAATCTTTTTTTAGTGAGTCTATTGTTTTATCTTTCTCTGTATTGTCCATCATCATATAAACTGATAATAATTCATCAATCGGTATTACTTGAGAACCCCGATTTGAATTAACAATCCCATGATCCTCAGTTGCAATTCTTCCGTACATTCCACTAATTACCCATGTTCCCTTTAGATTTTGAACATGAACACGAATGGAAATTGAATCTCCATTAGGGGTTAGACTCATGACCCCCTCCTGTATAATATAATTTCCGCTTAATTTACCATGTTTCTCATATGGGTGTAGAACTTGATGGAAATCCTCAATTGTTGCCACACATTTATTAATTTCTTCGCCTTGCATAGTAAATCCATTAAAACAATACTGTCCATCTTTTCTTTTGTAGACTTTATAAATCGCTCTTCCTTGCCCAGTGCTATTATGTTTCACATAAACATACTCATACTTATTTAATAAATAGATTAAGTTTTCTAGACTGTAATGTGTTGATTCTGGAATGAAGTTAGTTGTTAAAGAATTTTGATTTAAAAGTAAGAATTGTTCCCATTTTCCTAGTGCGTTTTTCAATAAACTCTCCTCATTTCGTAAGGTATTTTTATTTCTTTTGTATAAATAGGGTAGTCCTCTTCACTTATGGTGATTACTGTATTGTATATAAATTGATTTATCTTGCATGGGTGGATGGAATTGGTAACGTAATTATTCTCTCTTTATCTTTATACTTCCATTTTTTTGACTTCAAAATCATTAGTATCTAATGTATCTGCCCTATAAATCTTTACTTGTAGCCATATGATAATATGATATGTCGAATAAGGAGAGGGAAGATATTGAAAAAAACGACGAAATTAAAAGAAATAATATATTCAGATAAACTTGAGTTTTTAATGGAAGCCCATAACGGTCTTTCCGCAAAAATTGTTGAGGAAGTTGGTTTTAAAGGGATTTGGGCGAGTGGTCTATCTATATCAGGATCATTGGGTGTAAGAGATAATAATGAAGCATCATGGACGCAGGTATTAGAGATACTTGATTTTATGAGTGATACGACAACAATTCCCATCCTATTAGATGGGGATACAGGATATGGGAATTTTAATAATGCTCGGAGGTTAGTTAGAAAACTAGAACAATTGAACATTGCTGGAGTCTGTATTGAGGATAAAATTTTCCCGAAAACGAACTCGTTTATTAATGGGGAAGCACAACCTCTCGCATCAATTGAAGAATTTTGCGGGAAAATAAAAGCAATGAAAGATACTCAAGAGGATGAAGACTTTATGGTTGTAGCTAGAGTCGAGGCTTTTATTGCAGGCTTGGGATTAGATGAAGCCCTTAAACGTGCGGAAGCTTACAGGAAGGCAGGCGCCGATGCAATTCTTGTGCATAGTAAAAAGTCGGATTTTAAAGAAATTGAAGCATTTATGAAAGAATGGAGTGGAAGGCATCCGGTAGTTATTGTGCCAACAAAATATTATACAACCCCAACTAATGAATTCAGAAAAGTAGGAATAAGTACTGCAATCTGGGCTAACCATAACTTAAGAGCATCGATCACTGCTATGCAGAACATCTCCAAACAAATCCTAAAAGATGAAAGTCTCATTCAAGTAGAAAAATCGATCGTAAGCGTGCAAGAGATTTTTAGACTCCAAAATGCTGAGGAGCTTCAAAAAGCAGAGAAGAAGTATTTGCCATCAACTAATAACCAATTACAACCCGGAACGGAGTGATGGTATGTTAAATACAAATGAATTTGGAAATGAGCTTAAAAGACTTGGTTTTGATTTTTACAGTGGGGTCCCATGTTCATTTTTAAAGAATCTTATTAACTATTCCATAAATGAGTGTGAATATATTGCTGCAGCCAACGAAGGTGATGCTGTAGCCATTGCTTCAGGAGCATACCTTGGGGGAAGGAAATCAGTTGTTTTAATGCAAAACTCCGGTCTAACTAATTGTATCTCCCCTTTGACTTCCTTAAACTACCCCTTCCAAATACCTATACTTGGGTTTGTTAGTCTACGTGGAGAACCCGGATTGAATGATGAACCGCAGCATGAATTAATGGGACAAATTACGACACAAATATTAGATCTCATGCAAATAAAATGGCAATTCTTATCTCCTGATGAAAGTGAGGCTAAGGGACAGCTTGAAGAAGCTAACAAGTGGATTGAAGCAAATCAACCATTCTTTTTTGTAGTGAAAAAAGAAACATTTACAAGTGAGAAATTGAAGATAGAGCAACGTCTTAATCATAAAAATATGAAAAAAAGTGAAAAAAATGACTTAGATGAAATGCCAAGTCGTTTTGACACTTTAAAAGTGATAAATGGTCTCAAAGATATGAAAACAGTATTAATGGCAACAACTGGTAAAACGGGAAGAGAACTATATGAGGTTGAGGATTCTGATAATAATCTATATATGGTTGGTTCCATGGGTTGTGTCGGTTCTTTAGGCTTAGGATTAGCCTATACGCGAAAAGATAGAGATGTAGTTGTTATTGATGGAGATGGTTCCCTCCTTATGCGAATGGGGAGCTTATCTACAAATGGCTACTATCAACCTGAAAACATGCTCCACATTCTTCTAGATAATCAAGTTCACGATTCAACTGGAGGGCAAAATACCGTTTCTCACAATGTTAATTTTGTCAATATTGCTGCAGATTGCGGGTATGAAAATGCATACTATATCCACAATTTACATGAGCTTGAAATGTGTATTCAAGAATGGAAAATGACAAAAGGGCTCACTTTTATTTATTTGAAAATCTCAAAGGGATCTAAAAAAAATCTAGGACGCCCAAAAGTTACTCCAAGTGAAGTTAAAACTCGTCTACAGGGATTTATTAAATAATTTCTCTGAAAATGAATATTAGTAGGTTAAGCTTGCCTTTAAGAAGCCTCTTTACCGTACTGAAACTTTGTTGAGCGAGATAATCCGAACCGCGGTAAAAGTGTAATAAAATTTAAGGGAGGAGTACCGTGAAGAATATTAAAAGAAATATATTACTGAATCCCGGACCTGCCACTACAACAGATACGGTTAAATATGCACAAGTGGTACCTGATATTTGCCCTCGTGAAGATGACTTCAGCCAATTATTACAATTTGTTACTTCTGAAATTACTAGCTTAGTTTCAGAAGAGAATCAATATTCAACCGTTTTATTCGGTGGTTCAGGTACTGCTGCTGTAGAGTCAATCTTGAGTTCAGTAATGACTGATGGGTTTATAGTAATCATTAATAACGGAGCTTATGGTAAAAGAATGTGTGAAATTGCAGAAGCTTATCAGCTAGATTGGATTGAATTTGTAAGTCCACCCGATCAACCGATAAAATTAGATCAGTTACATTCATTTATTCAAAGCATTCCACGAAAAGTTTCTTTTCTAGCTGTCGTGCATAATGAAACAACAACGGGATTATTAAACGATATAGAATCGATTGGCTCCATTTGTGAAGAAAATGAGATTAATATGATGGTAGATGCAATGAGTTCGTTTGCGGCTATTCCTATTAATATGAGTAAAATGAAAATAAGTTATTTGGCGGCTAGTTCCAATAAAAATCTTCAAGGAATGGCAGGAGTCTCTTTTGTTATAGCTAAAAAAAGCGAACTAGAAAAAGGAAAGACAAAAAAGCCGACAAATTATTACTTGAATCTTTATTCTCAATATACCCATTTCATCGAGACGGGTCAGATGCGCTTTACTCCGCCTATACAAACTATCTATGCGCTAAAACAGGCGATTGTAGAATTAAAAGCAGAAGGAATGAAAGAAAGATATGAACGATATTCTCAATGTTGGGAAACCTTAATAGAAGGCCTCTCTAGACTCGGTTTAAGATATCTTGTCCCTGTGGAACACCATTCAAAAATTATTACAGCAATAGTAGAGCCCGAAAGTGAAAAGTATAATTTTAAAGAAATGCATGATTATTTTTATGCTAATGGGATAACGATATATCCTGGAAAAATTTATCAATTAAATTCTTTTAGGGTAGCCAACATTGGTGATATAAGCAAAGATGATATCGAGCACTTTTTAACTTTATTAGAAACATATCTTAAAAACCTGAATTGTTGACGGAACAGTGGAAAACTAACATCTTATGTAGGTGATATTAATAAATTTGCTTTTCCTTGTTATAGGGTGCTTTAGTTGAAGATCTATATTCTGGAAAAACCAATCTTTCGTTTATAAAAATGATTAGCGATATACAAGTTAAATCTCGTATTTTGATCAAACTTTGTTCAAAATACGAGGCTTATTTTTATCCTAAAATAGAGGATTATCGATTATATTCAATCTTTTTTCAAAAGTTACAGAGGCTGGGCGAAACCTTGGGGATCAGCTGATAACGCCTTCGTGACCAACCTCGTGTCGCTACGTTAACACTCTGCTTTCGCGCAGAAAACATTAGTTGGCCCGGCGCCCTCAGGAAGGCGCCTAGTAGGAACGGAAATCAACCCCTAGTTTTACCGAAGAGTTGTACTATTTACGCCAAAGAGTAATTGATATTCCTTTCTAAAAATACCGTAGTTCCTGTAAGCGAATTATTTCAACTCTTTAGACGTTGTGCTAAAATAATACATATACTATAACGTGGAAAACCACGTAAACTAAGGGAGTCCTACAACATGACAAGTCGTTTAGTAGAAGAGTTTTTTGAGCTCGTACAAATCGATTCAGAAACAAAACATGAAGAAGTGATAGCGCCGATTTTAATCGATAAATTAACAGCGCTTGGTTTTACAGTAGAACAAGATGACGCCCATACTCGTAACGGGCATGGAGCAGGTAATATACTTGCTACTCTAAAGGGTTCATTAGATGTCGAACCAATATATTTTACTTCTCATATGGATACAGTTGTTCCAGGTAAAGGGATTAAACCATCTCTTCGTGAAGATGGCTATATCGTTTCAGATGGTACAACAATTTTAGGTGCTGATGACAAAGCTGGTCTGGCCGCACTATTTGAAATGGCTAAACGCTTAAAAGAGCAAAATATTGAACATGGTGATATAGAATTTATTATTACTGCTGGCGAAGAAAGTGGACTTGTTGGCGCTAAAGAGTTAGATCCATCTAAAATTAAAGCGAAATATGGCTTTGCCGTAGACAGTGATGGCAAAGTAGGAGGAATTGTTACAGCAGCTCCGTTCCAAGCTAAAATTTTCGTTAAAATAATTGGGAAAACTGCGCACGCTGGTGTTGCTCCAGAAAAAGGAATTTCAGCGATTACGGTTGCTTCCAAATGTATTGCACAAATGAAGCTAGGTCGATTAGATGAAGAAACAACAGCCAATATTGGTCGCTTCGAGGGAGGCCAAGCAACAAATATTGTATGTGATGAAGTAACGATTCTTGCAGAAGCTCGTTCAATCGACGAAGCGAAGTTAAATGCTCAAACTAAGCATATGCAGGAGACGTTTGAGCAAGTTGCTGCTTCATTAGGAGCAAAGGCTGAAGTTGAAGTGAAGCTAATGTATCCTGGATTCCGTGTCACAGAATCAGATAAAGTTGTTCAAGTGGCAATGGCAGCCGCTCGCAACATCGATCGTACACCGAAGCTTGGTATTTCAGGCGGCGGTTCCGATGCTAATGTTATTGCAGGTTTTGGCATCCCTACAGTAAATCTTTCTGTTGGGTATGAGGACATTCATACAACAAATGAAAAAATCCCAGTAGAAGAATTAGAAAAATTAGCAGATTTACTAGTTGAAATCGTAAAAGAGTCTGCGCAAAAATAACAACAGTTTCGAAGGATGTGACCGCATGGAGAATGTAAAGGCTGTAGTTTTTGCTTGTGGTACAGAGGAATATGCAGTACCTGTAGAACAAGCGATTTCGATTGAAAAGTTAGAGCAAGTAACACCGATTCCTCATTTGCCTAATTATCTTCTAGGCTTCACAAGAATTCGTGGCGAGCTAGTGCCTGTGCTTGATTTTGAGCGTATTCTTTATAATCGTGCCTCTAATGCTACAACGGCACGGATTATTGTGTTAAACACGGATGTTGTGAACTATGGATTACTTGTAACAGAAGCTCGTGAAATTCTTGATTTTGATGAGTCGGTACTAAAGCAGATGGGACTTGTCAATTATTCAAAAACACGTTACTTTACAGCTGTAGCAAATCTTGAAAATCGTATGATTACATACGTGGATCCGAAAATACTTGTCAATTCATTGGAGGGTATACGTGAAATAATTAATTATTTGCACAAAATGCTTGAAAATGAAAAAGAAAACGTAGAGGCTTTATAAAACTACGAGTTAATTCCATACAATCATACACACCATAGTTGAAGTTTTAGACAGAATTACAAATTTGTGATTCTGTCTTTCTTTTTCCATGCAATAAAAGGAAAATGAATACACGATGTCGAATGTTAAGCCTATCACTAAAACGAGTGTTTGAGTTCCATTGAGCACTTCACTCATAAAAATAAGCATAATTATGAATGTATCTTTAGTATAAATAAGTAAATAATATTTTGGGAGGTATTTGCCACATGGATTCAAAGATAAAGGAAACACTAGAAGAGAAAAGGGAGCGTTTAAGACAAAATGAATTAAAAAACAATCCTACTGGTGCTCTTAACGATGGCATAAATAGAGGCAGTGGTGGGAATTTAAATGGTATGGGTTGGAAGGAAACGCTGCTAGTAGCTGTTGTATTATTTATAGGCTATATTGCATACAAATTGTTTTTCAGTTAGAGATATTGAAAGGAATTAATAGTGCATTCCATAACCCCCAATTGCCACGCCAAACATCTATTCACCATCATTCTATTCAAAATGTCCCCTGAATATCATCTTCTTGTTTTTATTCTTATATAGTAAAAATAACCTGTGTTCATAGTATCTTTTTTGAAAGTTTTCAATAAAATTATGCGTTTTACCTACAGACAATTTCACTATAACGTCGTATTATTTAGGGTAAGAAAACTACTGTAAAAGGCAAACTTCACCGAAAGGGAAGGACGCAAAGCCATGAGTCTAAACACTATTATTAGTGCATGATTGTCAGGTTGCCAGGTTCTGTTCTATGAGCCTCGGCGAAGAGAATGGAGATGTAATAAATGGGAAGTCGTTCACTATCAAAAGCAATCATTGTTTTTTTAGTAACAATTGTAAGTACGCTAGGATTAACAATGGGAAAGGTAGACGCAAAGGCCATGCAAGATAGAGCTACTTGGTTATGGGATACGACAAAAATTGTCGAAAATGAATCAGGGGTACTCTCATTTTTAGAAAGTAAACAAGTTAATAAATTATATTTACAAATTAATAGTGAAATAGCAAGTAACGATTACAAAAGTTTTATCAATAAAGCAACATCAAAAGGTATAAAAGTATATGCGTTGGATGGTTCTGCAAGCTGGGTTTCAGCAGAGGGCTATAAAATGCAGGATCAGCTATTTGATTGGTTACGTACATATAATGAAGATGCATCCGCAACTGAGCGATTTTCTGGCGTTCATCTCGATGTAGAGCCCTACTTAAATAGTGGTTGGAGCTCAAACCAAGAAAAAACGGTTGAGTCCTATCAAGCGCTTCTTACTAGAGCAAAAGGGGATAGCGATCAATTACAATTACCATTGGAAGTTGATCTGCCATTTTGGTTTGACGAGATCACATACAAAAACCAATTTGGACAAGGTTTATTAGCTGATTGGGTGATTGATCAGGTAGAAAGTGTTTCGATAATGGCTTATCGAGATACTGCTAAAGCAATTATTAACATTGTTGAACATGAAATAAACTATGCAAAAAAAGTCAATAAATCAATTGTTATTGGTGTGGAAACAGGAGCTTCTGATGAAGGGAATAATATTACCTTTTATGATGATGGGGAAGCCTATATGAATAATCAGTTAGCACAAGTTCATAAACAGTATGCCAATAAAATAAGCTTTAATGGTTTTGCCATTCATCATGTTGATAGTTGGATGAATATGCAACCGTAAAAGTCCTCTCTAACTAAAACTGTTTAATTAATGAAAATTCTTATATGTAACACAATATATGTATAGAAATGAAAAGGATAGATGAGCTTAAGAAAATTAGCTCTATCTATCCTCTTTTTGTATACTTCAGGGTATGAATTGGCAGAATACCCCGCTTTGGAGTGAAATATCCGCGGAAAGGGGCAGAATACCGGCTTTGGAGTGAAATACCCGCGGAACGGGGCAGAATACCCGCGCTTTGGAGTGAAATACCCGCGGAACGGGGCAGAATACCCGCGCTTTGGAGTGAAATACCCGCGGAACGAGGCAGAATACCCGCGCTTTGGAGTGAAATACCCGCGCTTGACCTGCCTTGAATTGAGCATCATTTAGCTCCTGATAAAGTGCCTAATAGTGAGCTTTGGGTTCCTGTCATACCTAAATAATTACATAAAAGATTGTTGCTATTCAACTAACTGGTCGGGTTTGCTTAAGAAGGTTTTTAAAGAAGAATCCGCGAATATAGATAGTGAAAAATCCATAATGAAGGTGGTAAATCTAATGTCTACTTTATATCGTTCGAATACATATATTCCGGAATTAGTTCAGGCTAGCAAGTTATTAGCTAAAAGAAATGATTTCGAAGGTTCCTGTTCAGATGAAGCTGGAAGACTATTATCAGTTCTCGTTGGACAAATAACACAAGGGGAAATTCTTGAGGTTGGAACTGGTTTTGGTGTAGGAAGTTCTTGGATGCTTTCTACCATTGCTCCAACAGTAAAATTTATTACGGTGGATCATTCAAAAGAAAAAATTGATGCTACTGCCAATCAAATTAGACATAATCAAGCGGAATTTATTTGTGGAGATTGGAAAGAGGTTATTGCAAAAGAGAAAGGGCCTTTTCAATTTATTTTTGCCGATGCAGCTGCTGCAAAAACGATTGAAGGAGAACTATTATTCGATACATTAGATATCGGAGGAATGTTATTTATGGACGATTTTACTCCTGAAGAGCATTTTCCGGATGAATGGAAAGGGAAACCCGATAAAGTTAGGGAATATTGGCTAAACCATAGTGGATTGATAGCAACAGAAATTTACTTAACACCAACTTCATCTGCAATACTAGCAACGAAGATAAAGTGATCATCCTTGGGTGAAGTAAACGAAAAGGGAGAATTTATTCTACGCGTTTGTAGATTATATCTACTTTTTTGTTCTAATTTGTAATATTTTGAAAAAATGCTATAATTCATATAAATATTTATGGGTGATACAAAACTTGTGATAAATCTACTTCCCCCAGATTTATCCGATATATGATAGGAGGCAAATTTAATGAATAGTCCAATTTAATATTCCTCTATTAAGCCAAAATTCGAATGAAATATCGGGGGAAATATAATGAAATTGAATAGAAATTTTTCTTTATTACTATTGGGTCAGTCACTCGCTAATATAGGCGATGTATTATATATAGTAGGTGTTATAAGTACAATTTTTGTATTAACAGATTCTGCATTTGCAGCATCGTTTGTACCATTTACGATTGCTTCTTCTATGTTTATATCTAGTCTGCTAACACCTCTTTTGGTGGAGAAATTCAATCTGAAATGGTTACTTGCTGGATCTCAAATTACAAAAACGATTTTACTCTTTATTCTAGGGTTTTTGTTAATTGGTTTAACAGTAGCTAATTATTATTTTATCTTTTTTATAATAGGATTGATTGCTTTTTTTGATGGATGTGCAAATCCAATAAGACAGACTTTAACGCCGTACTATGTTAAACCTGAACATCTAATTCAAGCTAATGGAATTGCAGAAACAATTACGCAGATCATACAAGCAGGTATGTGGTTCGTAGGAAGTTCATTGCTCATGATTATGAGCTCTCAACAACTTATTTGGTTAGTTGGATGTTTATTTGTAATGGCAAGCATAATACTTTGCCTTTTAGAAAGTGTAAACAATCATGAAACAACCGAGCTAAAAGGGAAACTAGAAAAGATTAAAGAGGGTTGGAGAACTTTATCTAACACGCCAGTTTTAAGAAGAATTGCTTGGATAGAATTTTTGGAAACAATTGCAGCAACAGTTTGGATAGCTGCTATTTTATATGTATTTGTCAACGATGCTTTGAACGTCGGTGAAAAATGGTGGGGATTTATTAATGGAGCTAACTTCTTAGGTCTGATTTTAGGAAGTGCTTATTGTATTAAATTTTCCTCTTTTGTTGGAAGGAAAATAGCAACCTTTATTTTTGTCGGTTCATTCGCAAGTTTCTTATTCACAATATTATTTAGCATAAACAGCATTCCAATGATTTCCTTACTTTTATCGCTCCTTGTAGGGCTTTTTGGACAAATTAAACAAATTCCTCAACAAACGGTTATACAAACTAGTGTGTCAAAAGAACAGTTATCAACTGTTTATACCTCATTAGGTGCTATCGGAACTGGGATTTTTGGCGTTGGCTCTCTTGTTATGGGCGTATTAGCAGATTTGTTAGGAATTAGAATTGTATTCGTTATTTCGGGGCTATTACTTGCGATAGTAAGTACAATTGCTTATAAAAACAAGCCATTGTTTGTTAGAAATGTTTTGGAACAATAAAATTAAAGATGAAGGATTTATTAGCTTTTTAAGGTCTGAATAATAGTTTGTGAAGAAGGGCCATCATTTTTGATGGTCCTTCTTATTGTTTTAATAAAAAAGTACACCACTTATAAAAGTGATGTACTAATTGTTTATACAGACTATTGGAGAGGATTTTCTTTGTTTATGAAAGTCGACCGCTATAGTCTTCAAATTTAAATTCACGAATGACTTTAAGGCCTTCTTCATCGTTATAAGAAACGATTGATGGAAGATTTACACCATTAAACATATGATTTTTCACCATTGAGTAATGCGCCATATCTGTAAATACTAGACGATCTCCTGGTTGTAAAGGCTGTTTGAATGAATAATCGCCAATTACATCACCAGCAAGACATGTAAGCCCGCCCAGGCGGTATGTGTAAGCTAGCTCATTCGGTTGACCAGAACCGATAATCATTGGGCGGTACGGCATTTCTAGAACGTCTGGCATATGGCAAGTTGCCGATGTATCTAAAATGGCTAGGTTCATACCGTTTTTTTGTACATCGAGAACAGTTGCTACTAAATAACCTGTATGAAGTGCAACAGCTTCGCCTGGTTCTAAATATACGAGAAGGTTATATTTGTCTTGAATGTAATTAATGATATTCACAAGCTTTTCTACATCATAATCCTCACGGGTAATATGGTGACCTCCACCAAAGTTTAACCATTTCATTTGATGTAATACATCACCAAATTTTTCTTCAACAACTTGTATAATGCGCTCTAACGTATCAGAGTTTTGCTCACACATAGCGTGGAAGTGTAGGCCATCAATACCGTCAAGTTGTGACTTATCGAAGTTGGCTAAAGTTGTGCCAAGACGGGAATTCGTATAGCAAGGGTCGTAAAGTTCTGTTTCAATTTCAGAGTACTCAGGATTGATACGAATACCACACTCAATTGTTTTACCAGCAGATTTTACTTTGTCCTTATATTGGTGCCATTGGTTAAATGAATTAAACACAATATGATCCACATAACCAAGAAGTTCGTCCATTTCATGCTCCACATAGGCTGGAGCATAGACATGAACTTCTTTGCCCATTTTTTCATAGCCGAGTCGAGCTTCAAATAATGAGCTGGACGTAATCCCCGCTAAATATTCCCCCACTAATGGGAAGGTTGAATGCATTGAAAATCCTTTTAAGGCAAGTAAAATACGGCAACCCGTTCTATCTTGAATCGATTTTAAAAGTTCTAGATTTTTTGTTAATAATCGTTCATCCACTATGTAAGAAGGGGATGGAACTTTTGAGAAATCTATTGGCTTCATCGACTTAATTCCTTTGCATCTAACTCAAGGTCAAGTAATTCTGGATTATGGCTTTCTTGCCATGGTAGACCCCATTTATTTAATGCATCCATGAATGGATCTGGATTGAAGTCTTCTACATTCCAAACACCTGGTTTCCGCCATTGACCGTTCATCACAAGCATTGCACCGATCATTGCAGGTACGCCAGTTGTATAAGAAATAGCTTGCGAACCTACCTCGTTATAGCATTCTTCGTGGTCACAAACATTGTATACATAATAAGTTTTTTCCTTACCATCTTTTAGACCTCGAATAATACATCCGATATTCGTTTTTCCTTTTGTACGTGGTCCAAGTGATGCTGGATCAGGTAGTACAGCTTTAAGGAAGTGAATTGGTTGGATCATTTGTCCTTCAAATTCAATCGGCTCGATAGAAGTCATACCAACATTCTCTAATACTTTTAAATGTGTTAAGTATTTTTCAGAGAATGTCATCCAGAATCGAATTTGCTTTAAGCCTTTAATGTTTTTAGCAAGTGATTCAAGTTCTTCATGGTATAAAAGGTAAATATCTTTTGGTCCGATTTCTGGTAGGTTATAAACCTCTTTTTTCTCAAGTGGTGCAGTTTCTACCCATTCGCCTTCTTTCCAATAACGACCATTCGCAGTAATTTCACGAATGTTGATTTCTGGGTTGAAGTTTGTCGCGAAGTGGTAACCGTGATCACCAGCATTTGCATCTACAATATCTATGTAGTGGATTTCATCAAATTCATGTTTTTGTGCATGAGCTGTGAAAACGCCTGTTACACCTGGGTCAAAACCGCTACCAAGTAAAGCTGTTAAGCCGGCTTTTTCGAACTTCTCTTTATAAGCCCATTGCCATTTATATTCAAATTTTGCCGTTTCAGGTGGCTCGTAGTTTGCAGTATCCACATAGTGTACACCTGTCGCTAAGCAAGCATCCATAATCGTTAAGTCTTGATAAGGTAGTGCCACATTAATAACAACTTCTGGTCCGAAGGCTTTAATAAGTTCAATAACCTCTTCCGTATTGTCTGCGTCTACCTGTGCAGTATGAATCTTTGTTTTACCGCCATCTAGTTTTTCTTTTAGAGCGTCACATTTTGAAACAGTTCTACTTGCGATACAAATCTCCTCAAATACGTCCGAATTTTGAACACACTTGTGTACCACAACACTGGCCACTCCGCCAGCACCTATAATCAATGCTTTACCCAATTGTCTACCCCCAAATTCAAATAAGTATTGTCAAACAAGCTGATTATACAGAAAATTGAATCACTACTCAATGATTCTTTTTAAATTTTCTACAAAATTTTTTATATTTCAATAATAATCGTTCGAATTCAAAGGGGAACGCCACGAATAAAGAAGCATTTCATGAAAAAAAATCCCCTTAACTCTAAAGTGTAAAAGGGAAAATTCGGAAAACGTTATTTAAAAAAACGATTCGATATTTGTCGTTTTTCATCCTTCCATAAATAAAAAAAGATTAGGAGTAAAGTACTTAAAAACCCCATCACAAGGGCATATGTGCTGAAGGCCACATCTACTTGACTTTGCATAGCATAAATGAAAATAGCTCCTAGTGTTAACAAATTTCCCATAATCAGCGATACAAAATGAAATCGTCTATTCATAGCACAAGCCCTCCTATATATAGTTTCATGTTCTCAAAAAACGAAAATACACTTCAATTATCTCATAATTCAGAACTTTATCCAATGTTTTTTTATCGGGGTATTATCGTCACTGATGAGACGATGGAAAGACATGACTTACCGGCGAAAAGACACGTGTTAGCGGCGAAAAGGCACGAGTAAAGGCATGAGTTTAGCGGCGAAAGGCATGAGTTTAGCGGCGAAAAGGCACGTGTTAGCGGCGGAAAGCCATGAGTTAGCGGCTGAAAACCATGTCCAAGCGGCGAAACCCCGTGCCGAGCAACGCGAGTGAAGCGGCTCATCGGATTCCCTCGAGAAAACGCCAAGTCGAAACGGAAATCAACCCTCACTGATTTATTGATTCGATATTAAATTAAAAGAATTATAGAAAAATTATTTCTATTTAGTTTGTTTTAGATTTAAAGATGGTAAACTACCTATAAGACTTTTCTTTTGGTGAAGGTGAGGATTTTAATAGTGATGAAACAGCTTGATGAGCAAGTTCAACAAATAAATGAATTATTTTTAAATGGTCATGTGAAAGAAAGCTATGAATTAGCCAAAGTACTGTTAGTTGATAATAAGTTTACAGAACATGAAGCATATCTAACAATTCAGCAGCACGTCTCATTGTTAGAAGCGAACGGATATGCAAATATGCCAGTTCCTTCTGCTGAAAAAGTAAAGCAAAGTGTTGAACGTACGGATGGCTCTTATCCAGAGCGCGATGTACTCGCTGCGTACATAGGAAGTGAGGATGAAGAGCAATTTGGAAAAGTAGTAGATGAATTATTAGCTGGTTCGGTCGAGGCACAAGCAAATGCTTACTATACGATGGCTGAGTATTTTGCTCTTGCTAAGGAGCAGGATAAAGCGCTTGTGCAATATGCGGAAGCGATCAAACTACAGCCGAATAAAGCACTTTACTGGGGAGCCTTCGCGCAGTTTTTGAGTCGAAATGAAGGCAGTCCGTACTTAGCATTACGTCTGATTGAAGAAGCTATTCATTTAGATAGCATGAACCCCCGCTGGTACTATATTCAAGGGAATATTTTTTTACAGCTTGTCGCAGCTACAAAAAATTTAAGCTATTTACCTGCTCTTGAAGAAGCGTGGGAGAAGGCTAAGAAACGTTGCTCTAATAAACAGGTTTCATTAAAAGTAGACATTGCGAAATCCAATGATGTACTGTCACAATGGAAAAAACAATTGTTATAAGCGGAATAGGGAATCCGACTTAAGCTTGTTAGACGGATTTGCTGCAATGAGTGGGGGAAATGATTATTGAATAGCAATTAATAAAACCAGGCAGAGATTGGTAGTGAAACCTTTGCCTGGTTTATTATTATATAAATGTCTTCTGATTCAGCACTCGGTTTTTATCGATTACTAACATCTTATTTTTATGCCCGCAAGCTTTCCGAATATTTTAATGCAAGCTGCGTTCGGGAAGTTACTTGAAATTTTCGATACAAATTTTGCAGATGCTTCTTTACTGTATTTTCACTAACATATAAATAAGTGGCGATTTCTGCATTTTTACATCCCTTACATAAATAAATTAACAGCTCTTTCTCACGTTGTGTAATTTGCAATGATTCACCTGGCTGAACATATTGATTTAATAAATAGACATTTTCAATCATCCGCTTTACAGTAGATAACTTTTGACTATCCTGCTCTGTAAATGGTATTTCTCCATATTTTCGCAAAAAGCCAATAGCGGCTGTTGGCTTTTGCTGATTGTATAGATACATAACCATCTCGTCTATAAAATCATTTTTTTGTAAAAAGCGCTCAACATAATACCGCTTTTTTTTCATCGATATGACTTCATTTCGTTGCATTAATTGAATATCGGGTTGATTTTGCATATTCACTGGGTGTAAAGGATCGTAATATTTATATTCATGTAGGTAATTTTGTACTGTATAAGTCTCCACATTGAAACAGACAGGGTGTTCATTTAATTCCCCATCTGCCACTTCCCAAAATACTGTATGTTCATATTGAAAACACTCACTCAATACTTGCAACATATTCAATTTAAAGTTTTCGCTTGTTTGTTGCATATTCATATTCGAAATCTTAAACGTTGCTTCTAATAAAAACTCCACCTCTTTATGTTCATGCAATATTAATTCCTCCTATTTTCTGCTTTAAGTTCATATATTCTTGTTCGTGAGAAATTATCCTTTTGGGTAATATCAATTTTTTTCGTCTCAACTTAAGATGAACTTGTAAGTCAAAACTATTATGAGGTGATCAGATGAATTTACAAGAATATGCATCCTATGATGGTCTTGGATTAGCGGAGTTAGTGAAAACAAAGCAAGTGACACCAGAAGAACTTACAAAATTAGCGCTACAAGGTATTGAAAAGGTTAATCCTTCGATTAATGCAGTTGTCAGCGTGTTAGAGGAACAGGCTGAAAAAGCGATTTCAACTTTACATGATGATCAACCATTTGCAGGTGTACCATTTCTAATTAAAGAAGTTGTCCTCCATGCGGAAGGTGTGCCGCATAGTATGGGAAGTCGTGTAGCAGAAAAAGCTGTATTGTCTGTCGATAGTGAATTAATGAAACGTTTTAAAAACGCGGGTTTTGTATTAAGCGGTACAACCACAACACCAGAGTTCGGCTATAATGCCGCAACGGAAGCTGTCATTTATGGGCCAACTCGTAATCCATGGAATCTAGAGCATAGCCCTGGTGGTTCAAGTGGCGGTGCAGGCGCTTCTGTCGCAAGTGGCATTGTCCCAATCGCTCATGGCAATGATGGTGGCGGATCCATTCGTATTCCTGCATCATGCAGTGGAGTCGTTGGCTTGAAGCCTTCACGTGGTCGAGTGCCAATGGGGCCTTATAATAGTGAGGCATTAAATGGGTTAGCCATTGAATTTGCGCTAACAAAAACCATTCGTGATACCGCAACACTACTGGACCAAGTAGCTGGGCCAGACTTAGGGTGCTACTCGATTATTCAAAGTCCAGAAATTCCTTACAGTAAAGCCATTCAGCAAAAGGTACGCCCACTTAAAATCGCCTGGACAACAGAAACAAATTCTGGTGCATTTGTTGATCCGGAATGTATTGAGGCCGTGCATAAGGCCGTAAATTTATTAGAAGCATTAGGGCATGAATTAGTCGAAGCTCGACCAGTTTACGATCAAGCACCATTTTTACGGGCAACGGTAAATATATGGACAGCGAATATTTATAAAATGATTGAGGGAGCAGCGGAAATAACAGGTAAAACACCTTCGCGCGATAATATTGAAGCGGCCATTTGGCAATGCTATGAATACGGCAAAGATTTAAAAGCTAGCACACTTTTAGAAGCCATTAATACGAATGCACTTGTATCACGTCAAGTAGCGACATTCTTTACAGATTATGATGTGCTTTTAAGCCCAACAATCGGCACATTACCAGCGAAAATTGGTGAGTTAAATGCGGATAATCCAAACATTTCAGCAATTGAATGGTCGGAGCAAATTTTCACATACGCACCGTTTACAAATTTGTTTAATGCAACAGGGCAACCATCATTATCATTACCGCTTGCAATGAGTACGTCAGGCTTACCAATAGGGCTGCAATTTACAGGACGTTTCGCAGATGAGTTAACCCTTCTTCAGCTTGGAAAACAATTAGAAGAATCTGCACCGTGGAAAGATCGAAAACCACCCGTACACGTGGGTGCAGAAGTTAAGGAAATTGCGACATCATAAAAAAAGTAGGTGCAAGATTTTTTCTTGTACCTACTTTACGTACATCTTAAAAAACTAATATTATTTGATACGATTCTCCATACAATGTTTATATGCGATAATAGTTAATAAATTTTAATTTTCAAAAATCAAACGTTATAATTAATCTACTAAAGTTGAAGGGATGATGAATGGACGATGAGGCAAATAATTCTATTTTAAATGTAAAGTGATAAAAATAGGATTAGCCTGTTCATTTATTATACTTTTATGATGCTTACCTCATTGTAGACTTATTTTTTTACACAATAAATTTATTAACTAATCCTTCTGAAGAAATTTTCAGAGGGATTTTTTATTTGTTTTTGCATATACATCCAAATTCAAAGGAATGGAATGATACGATCCACAGTAAAACGCAAATTTTCGAAGATATAATTCAAATTTTGAAAATCTCAATTCGAAAATTTTAGAGGATCCTGTACCAGAAAGACAAAATTGGAATGTAGGATTAAGACAAGTAAAACGTGTATTAGTAAAACGAAATGATGATACAGGCGTAAAGCCACACATCTATATACCTTGGACACCGCAACATTTACTTGAAGATATTGATCTAAATCATGTTTTACGTTTATGTCGTCAAAATTAAGAAAGTACACTAAAAGGGGATTGCGATATGTGTTACACCATAAAAAGTTTACCTAACTGATTTAAAAGAAGTTGCCCAATCTTAAAAACTCGAATGGCAATAGGAATAGGTTTTCCAATAACATCATACAAATAATTTAATAAAGTAATAGCAAGGAAATGAATAAATATTAGTATAATGTTCTATTTATGTATTTTTATGCTATAATAAAACTATAAACGGACGTATGAAACATATCTTATTGCATGAAAGAAGTGTTTATTTGAGTTTATATGTAGCGTATGTATTAGTAGGACTTGCGATTGCCATGCCTGTTGGAGCCATTACAGTAGAAATGACCAAACAGGGACTAAAAAATGGCTTTATGCATGGCTGGGCTGTCGGGCTTGGTGGGATGACGATTGATGTTGTATTGGTTTTTGCATTGTATATGGGACTAGCGTCCATTTTAGCAATGCCGATCATTCAAATTCCTATGTGGATTATTGGGGCAGGATTTTTATTTCTATTAGGGCTCGATTCAATCAAAAATGCTGATCATGATATTACGCTTGCCGGAGAGAAAGTGACGAAATCATTTTTTGCTTCTTATCGTAATGGTTTACTAGTTGCCATTTCGCCTGGAAATCTAGTATTTTGGGTAAATGTTTTCGGTGTTGTACTAGCTAAATCTTATGGGCAAGGCGAGTCAGCAAACTTTTTAGTAATTGCTGCAGGTGTACTGAGTGGCATATTGTTACATGATATAAGTTTGATGGCCATTGTTTCGGTTAGCCGTAGAGCGATGAGTCGTAAGGTCATTAAGTCACTTACAATGGTTGCGGGCTTATTACTAATTGGCTTTGCCGGCTATTTTATCTATGAATTTATACAAGCTATTAAGATCTATATATGAAAAGTGCGATCCTAAAAGATCGCACTTTTTCTTGTTCGTTTATAGGAATTTGACTCTCGAGCGTGCTTTTTCTGAAAAACTGTGAGATATAAAATCATACAGAGAATAAGCATTGTCCCAATAAACTGAAAGCCACCAAATGCAATTTTAAGCCAGAAAACACTTGTAATAACAGCTGTAAGGGGCTCCAGACTACCAAGTAAACTTGTTTCTTTCGGCGATAAATAATGTAAACTTGCGATATAAAACCAAAATGCTAGCATTGTCCCAAAAACAACGATAAACAGAAAGTATAAGATTGTTGAAAATGCCCAATTGGACATGTCAATTTGCCATGGCTGATGGAAAAGGCTCATCACAATACCACCAATAAGCATTGACCATCCTACAACGAGCAATGAGTGAAACTGCTGTAAGAGTGGAACAGCATATAACGTATAAAAAGCAGCAGAAAGACCGGATAAAATTCCCCAAAACACGGCCATCGCTGGGACAGAAAGTGTAGACAGCGAGCCATTTGTTAGTAGTAAAAAAGTGCCGGCAAGTGTCAAAGTCACAGCGATGCCATCCTGCCTTGTCAATTGACTATGCTTCGTTATTAAATAATAGGCCATAATAAAGAGTGGTGCTAAGTATTGCAATAAAGTCGCTACAGCAGAGTTTCCTATAGCAATCGACATCATATATGTATATTGAACAGCCAGCATGCCAAGTAAACTAAATAAAATTTGTCTAAAAGCATTGTGCTTTGTTCGCCACATCACAAAAATAGATTCTTTACGATGTGTAATTTTGTAGATTGTTATGAGCATTAGACCGGCTAACAGAAGACGACTGGAAACGAGCCAGCCAACCTCAATATTTTCCTGCTGAAATAGCTTTTGTGCGACGGTACCGCCAACACCCCAAAAACTTGCCCCTAGAATGACAAGAATAAAACCAAGCGTGCGATTTTTCTGTGTAGATTGATTCATCGTAAAACATCTCCTAAACTATCAATATAAAGCAATTATAAGGAATGTTATGCTTAATAAATATCGATTTATAACATTAAAAATATCAATATATTGAGGTGTACGAAGTAATGGCGTTAACACATATTAAAATTGCGAAGGATTTACAAGAATTAACGTTACATGGGACGAAGGAATTTCCAGTGGCTCTGTATGAGACGGTTTTGCAACTAGATAGTTTAGATTTCGTACCGTTACATTGGCATAAAGAAATTCAATTTGTCTATGTGAAAAGCGGTCTTGTGGAATACCGAGTAGGAGCGGATGTATTTGTACTTGAGGAGGGGGAGGGGGTTTTTGTCAATGCATCAGGTCTACATGAAGCCAAGCCTTTTCAAGTAGAGCAGGCAACAACTTTCTGTATTAACGTGGATCCGTTACTATTAGGCGGGCACAAGGACAGTATTTTTGCCACTAAATATGTACTCCCATATATAACGAGCAATAGACTACCTTACGTAAAGCTCTCAGGTCAATTGGCGCAAAAAGTAGAAATCGTAGCGAAATTACTGCAAGAGCAAGCCATTTTTTATGAGCTAAAGATATGGAGAGAGTTATTAGTCATTTGGGAAACGATTTTGTCTCAATCAATGCTAACAGAAGAAATCCTAGACCCAGCCATTATTGTGCAGCATGAGCGCGCAAAGGATATGATTGATTATTTACATGCCCATTATCAGGAGAAGGTAACTTTAGAAAATCTAGCTGCCCATGTTTTTTTAAGCCGTGCAGAATGTAGTCGCTTTTTCAAAAAAATGGTCGGCATCACACCATTCACATATTTACTACATTATCGTCTTCGCAAAAGTATGGAGCTTTTACGTGATAGCGATCAGTCTATCACTACAATTGCGACAACAACAGGCTTTAGTACAGTAAGTTACTATATTGAAAAATTTAAGAAATATACAGGCTATTCCCCACATGCCTATCGTAAATGTTTTTTTGAAAAAGAATAGCATAGCAATGGAAAATAGACAGAGCCAATACCCATGTTTACAATGAATCGCTTCATCCTAAGCAAAGGCTTGTTTTTGGTCTAAATAATAGTTTCTCATCTTTGTTATGATCATTTCTGTAATGTAACTATTTGTATTTTAATCCTTCTAATAGGTAGTAGAATAAATTTGGAGGTGGTTCAATGAAAAAATCGATGTTCCTGATGTTATTCGTCATTCTATTTTTACTTTCTGCTTGTTCTAATGAAAAAACGCAAACATTAGAAGATTTTTATAAGGATGCAAAAATTGAAAAAGTGCACAAAGTGATTATTCAAGATGGTTCAACCGGTTATTCTAAAACGATAACGAAGCATGAACAAATTAGTGAATTTCTAGATCTGATTAAAAATATAAAATTTACTCCACAAGATAATCAAGAAAAAAGTGTAGGTTGGCGATATAGTATTGCTCTTTTTGATGGCGAAAAAGAATTTAAATTCACGCTACATCAAATTGGCAATACCTATTACGATTCAAACCCAGATATTCATCCAATTGTAGAGAACTATTACAAGCAGTTAGATATTGTAGAAGAGTAATGGCTAAAGAGACCTCTCATTATGGAGGTCTTTTAATTTTGCATTTGCCTTTGCCTTGATTTCGTTAAGATATGTGAAAAATTCTTGAAAATTATAGAAATAGAAACGTCATTTTATTACTGAAACTATTGACAGTATTTACTATTTAAAATAAAGTGAAGTTAATAGTAAAGATACCTTTATTATTAACTTACTTAAAGGATTGAATGCACTATGACAAACAATGAAGAACTGATTTATAAGCATGTGGAGGAAATAAATGAAGCTATTTATTCGATGGATAGCCATTTCATAAAGTTACATCAACATTTAATCAGTGATGAATTATCTCCTAAACAAATAATTCTTTTAGATTTTATTAAAAAAAATAGCCAAGTGACAATTGGGCAAATCGCAAGTTATATGAATATAACTTCTAGTGCTGTCGGACAGCTTGTTAGCAAACTTGAAGAGCAGCAATATGTATCTCGCAGCATTAATCCTGAAAATCGACGTGAAATATTTGTAAGTCTCGATACTTCAGGCCTTAAGTATTTTGATCGAGAGGAAGAAATCAAACGTTTTATTATCTCAAGATATTATTCGAAGCTTGAGTTAAGTGAAGTCGTGCAATTAAAAGAGATTGTTCAAAAGTTAAACCAAATTGTATTAAAGGAAGGAATTATTCATGAAATAAATGAAAAGGGAGAGAGTTAACATGATGGCATTGAAGAAAAAGCAAAATATATGGCTAGCATTTTTGTTAGTCGTACTTACCAGCAATTACACACTTTATAACACTGGACTTGGTTCATCAATTTTACCTTCTGAAACAAATGGCGTTGTGCTTGGCTCATTAATTGATTTTGTTGTGATTATGCCTGTTTTATTTCTGCTGTATAAAGGGCAGTTTTCTATAAAACAAGCGATTATTTTAGCAGCGGCTGGTTGTATTGCAGCCCGTTTTATTATTCCAATAGAACATTTGCAGCCATTTGTTGCGGTGACTTGGGCTGGGTTTGCGATTGAAGGTACGCTTATTCTATTAGAAATTTTACTCGTTGCAACGCTTGTGCGCTACATGCCTAAAATTCTGGCGGATGTGCGATCCACTACTTTACCAGATCTGTTCTCATTTCCGAAAGCAGTTGAAAAACATGCACCAAAGCATCCGATTATTCAAATGCTTTGCGCAGATTTTTTAGTATTTTATTATGCTTTTGCAAGCTGGAAGAGAAAAGAGCACCCTGGTTTAACTTTGCATAAAAATTCGAGCTATATTGCCTTTATCATTATGCTAATCCATGGAATAGCCATTGAAACGATAGGGATTCATTGGTGGCTACATGAGAAATCAATGATTCTTTCTATTCTATTACTTATTTTAAATGTATACTCTGTTCTCTTTTTTTTAGCGGATATGCAAGCCGTTCGCTTAAATCCTGTCTATGTAACATCTGATAAATTATATTTGTCTTTAGGATTAATGAAACGAGCGGAAATTCGCTTTGACCAAATTGAAGAGCTTATTGAGGATAAGGAACAGTTGGAAAGAAAATTATCCAAGGATACAATTGATTTTATTGCCCGTGATTTTGAAGCGGTATACCCACAGTTTATGTTAAGAATGAAGGAACCTGTGGAAGTAACTTTCATGCTGGGGTTTAAAAAACGTTATAACAATGTAGCGATTAAAGCTGACCAAGCTCAGGAATTTAGAAAAATGCTTCTACAGGGAATGGAAGATAATAAATAATAAACAACAGGTGCTAGCAAACGAAGCTGGCACCTGTTTTGTTTGGATCAGATTTATAAGATTAAAATAATAATTAAAATAATAAGAACACACAATATTGGCAAATCTACAAATCCCTTTAGCAATCGATTGCTAGCTACCTGAATTTGTTCTTGGGATACTTGAAAGATTGTCCATATTTTATGCTCGAAGATTTGTTGGATGACCGATTGCATCATTGAGCGTAAAGTAAAATAAAGAATGCCAAGTATGATTATTTTTGCCCATACTGGCACAATAATGATGAGTCCAATACCACTCAATAAAAAACGAAGATATCCAAAGCGATACTGTTTTTGGCGAAGCATCGTTTTACATACTAATTCCTCTATAAAATAATCGGAACGTTGAAACATGCGCTTTGAATTTTTCCATAGTAGGCGAGGCTTTTTTAATTTCGGTACTAACTGACTTCGAAGTTCAGGGGCAATCCGGAATAAAATACTTTGCCATCTATAAAAAGCTGCTTGATCGAGCTCTACTTGCTGATCAAAATATTTAGTGCTATTGATAAAATGTCTATTATAATAGCTTGTGCAATATACAAGAAGAATTAGATAAATAAGTGAAGTAATAATAATAGGTACATATAAAAAGCAAATTGTACCGATTATTGATAATAAAATGTTACTTAGTAGTTGCTGCCATTTACGAAGCTTTAATTGTAAAAGTACCTTCGTAAAATTAGACGTAAATAGTTGTAGTAGTAAAACGAGTAACTCTAGTATGGTTACATGATGAACGATTATAAAAATGGGCGCTAATAAAGCAAGGGCAGAACTAAGTATAATTAGGTGCTTACTTAGCGTCCAATAAAGGCCAGCGCGTTTTAACTGTATCATTCGTTTTCGGTGTTGGATTAAAAAAAGACGATCGGCTTGCTGCAAATAAGTACGAAGAGTTTCGATACTTGTGATAATAAATAACAGTACAATGAAAATCACTAGCGGAATATGTACAATCCAAGACGTACTAATAGTTAAGATAAAGTCTTTATAAAGAAAAAAACCAATGACTAGTGATGGTACAACAATATATAAGGCAACTGTCCAATCGATAATGTTTGCCAGTAGCTTGAAATTGTTGGAGCGCTCTAATTTTCGTCGTTGCTGCGCTAAATTAGTCATGGTGATTTTCCTCAAGCAGTATGTCGAAAATATCCAGAAGCGATGCTTGGTCCTGTTTCACCGCTAAGCGTAACGATGCGAGTGTACCTTGCTGTAAAATTCGCCCATGATCAATTAATATGAAACGATCACAGATTTTTTCTGCCGTATCGAGTGCATGTGTACTCATTAAAATGGCAGCACCTTGCGCTTTTAATTCTTCTAAAATTGTTAAGAGTTTACGCATTGCCTGTGGGTCTAGTCCCATAAATGGTTCATCTAAAATATAGGTAGAATGCTCGTCAAGAAATGCTAAAATAAGCATCACTTTTTGTTGCATACCTTTGGAAAACGTTGTTGGAAAATCGTGTAGCTTATGATCCAATTGGAAAATCTTTAGTAATTCATTCGCGCGATTTGTTAAAGAATTTTCTTTATCAGCTACACGTAAATAAAAATCGATATGCTCCCACAATGTGAAATACTCATACAAAATGGGTCTTTCCGGTACGTAGCCATAATTTCCTAGTGTCACTTGACCATCCACTATTGGGAGTACTCCCATCATTGCTTGTAAGGTTGTACTTTTACCTGCCCCATTAGAACCAATTAACCCAACAAGCTCACCACTGTTTACTTGAAATTGAATGTCTGTAATAATGGCTTCGTTCTCTACATAGCCACCTTTATGTATGTTAATATCTATTGCCATTCACTCCCTCTCTTTGTTTTATTTACGAACAAAGGAGGAAAATGTTTCAAGTTTTGAGTGATTTCTTGTTCGGAATTACAACAAATGCAATTACTTAAACTTGGACCAACGAAAAGAGCTTTGCATCGTCCTAAATCGAATATTGTAAAGAAATTACCGTGTTATTATTTTGAATACATCCATTTGAAACCATTATATTTCTCATTGGCATATTGTCAATTTGAGTCATTCCTAAATAAGACATTGCTTTAAAATCATTTTTCAATCTGTATAATCCTATTGAATGTAAGTTCTTTCCCAATCCTGTCCTCAGAAATTTAGGATGAATGCCTATCCAAAAAATGCGTCCTTCATTCGCTGTATTTGGTTCTATATGAGGAAAAACTACACCAACAGGTTCATTGTTAACTATATACACTGTAAACATTTCCTTTACTTGTGACGGGAGTTCGGTGTTCATTCCAGTTAAAAAGGTTTCTGCATCACTAAAACTTGTACCCATCACTTCAGATAAAAAAAGGATAGAGTTATCATCTGAAAATGACCATACTTCATAATCTTGTGTCGAAACATTTAATGGTGACATGAAAGATCTCTTATATATAACTCTTTCACCAATGATATCCATTTTAGCCCTCGTACAATTTAAGTGATCTAAAAGAATTTTAGGACACTCGAATCTAACTTTTTCCAGTCTACTACTTTGTAATTCACCTAAAAGTTCGTGTATAAGCCTGTCTATTTCAGAAGCAAGATGAAGTCTATTTTCTGAAATTTCTAACATAAGGACATTTTCACTTTTTAGGTAATGTACGCCAACCCTTTGTAGATGTTGAAGAAGTTTATCCATGAAATTCCACCTCTTTTTAAAATACCTCACATTCATTTTCCTACCGGCACGTACCCCGCGAGCCGAAAAGCTTAAGACCATTAGGCAAGGAAATTTCCACAATAATTTTTACCGAAAGCCCCTTGCCCAAACGCACCTCTTAATCTAGGTGAGCGATTGCATTTAATAGATCTTCACACACTGCATCCCAAAATTGTTGATGTACAGCATCACAATACACATATAGCTCTTTACTTTGGACATGTTCATATAGCTCAGAAATCTCTTCTTTATGAAAAAAGAGTCGATGATTTAATGCTTCTCGTTCTTCTTCAATGCAAAATGTTTTATACAGATCTGCAAGCCGTTCAAGCTTTGCTAACTTTTGTTTCGTTCCCTCATATTGTGATTGGTGAAAACGTCCTACTGCTGTAGTCATCAAGCTCTTTGCACGATGTTCCATATTTAATGCTCGCAATTCTTCCTGACGAATAGCTACACGATACCAAAATTCATAGCGAATTGGTAAATCTTTTAGTTCGTATGTAAGCGCAGATTTTAAAATAAAGCCAACATGCTCATAAGTATCTATAATCTTTTCTGACTCTTTAAAAATACCAAACATACAGCCACCCCCGTTTAGATTAATACTACGACCGAAGAGTATAATCCTTTTATTTTTCTAAAATATTGAAATTTAGGTAGATTTGATCGTGAGTTAAAATAAAAAATCTTGTTACATTTATTTATGCAACAAGACTTTTAAAGTTGATAAATTAATTGGATTTTATATTTTGATGTTGCCTCAAGGTAAGAATCTAGTGTTTTTTGTTGAAGTAAAAGGTTGCTGAGTTATCACAAAATTCTCTATCTTCCGTACGGAAAAGAGCTATTTTTGAATAAATATGGAAATATTATTTACAAAATAAATTTATATGTGTTAACTTAAAAAGTGTTAATGGTTAACTTAAAGAGAGGGGGAGGTTAACGATGCAACATTTTTGGGTTGTAGGAACAGATACCGATGTAGGTAAAACGGTTGTCACTACATTGCTGATGCGTCAATTACAAGAGCATGGTCTACAAGTGACACCTTATAAGCCCGTGCAAACAGGAGAAGTTTGTGAGAATGGGCAATGCTATTACTACGATACAGCCATGTATGAAAAGTATTCAATTCAAAGTCTAAAGCAAGCAGATTTAAATGGCTATTCGTTTAAAGAAGCCGCATCACCACATTTTGCTGCACAGCTGGAGGGACAGCAAATTAATGTGGAGCATTTATTACAGCAAATTCAGCTGTTACAGCAAGCCTACGATGTCGTAATTTGTGAGGGAGCAGGGGGGCTTTTTGTCCCGCTAGATACATATGGAGAAAAAATGCTTCTTGATGTAATCGTTCAAAGTAAGCTTCCGGTCGTTCTTGTCACACGAACAACACTAGGAACGATAAACCATACATTGCTTACACTTGAGGCATTACATGCTCGTAATGTTGAGGTTCTCGGCCTTGTATTTAATGGAGATACAGGTAGTCAGATGGAACAGGATAATGTGAAGATGATTTTACAACAACATGAATTGCCATATGTGACAATCCCGAAGCTTGGCGATATTTCAGAGGTTGTTGACTTTTCTATTTCACACTCATCTTTGTTTGAAAGGTTGGTCAAATATGAAACAATCATTAACTGATTTACAGACGAGAGATTTACAGCATGTTTGGCATCCATGCTCACAAATGAAAGACTATGAGCAATATCCGCCTATTGTTATTAAAAAAGGACAAGGTGTATGGCTATACGATGAACATAATAATCGCTATTTAGATGCCGTATCTTCCTGGTGGGTAAATTTATTTGGACATGCGAATCCACGTATAAGTCAAGCATTAAGCGATCAAGCGTTTACATTGGAGCATACGATCTTTGCGAATTTTTCACATGAACCTGCCATTAAGGTAGCAGAAAAATTAGTTGCCTTAACGCCAGAAGGGTTAAATAAAGTATTTTTTGCAGACAACGGCTCGTCGGCAATAGAAGTAGCACTCAAAATGAGTTTTCAATATCATATGCAAACGGGAAAAACGACGAAAAAGCGTTTTTTAGCTTTAACAGATGCTTATCATGGTGAAACACTTGGAGCCTTATCTGTTGGTGGAGTAGGGCTATATAACGAAGTGTATCAGCCGCTGTTATTGGATACCGTGCGTGCCCAAGGACCAGATTGCTTCAGATGTCGATTTGGAGAGAATCCTGGAAGCTGTAAAGCGCAATGTATACAATTTGTGGAAGATGAGCTTAGTCAGCATCATGAAGAAATTACAGCTATTATTATTGAGCCACTCATTCAAGCGGCTGCAGGGATGAAAATGTACCCTCCAATATACCTGAAGCGGTTACGAGAACTTTGTACAAAATACGATGTTCACTTTATCGCAGATGAAATTGCAGTAGGGTTTGGTCGTACAGGTACATTATTTGCCTGTGAGCAAGCGGGTATTGCGCCAGATTTTATGTGCTTATCAAAAGGTTTAACGGGTGGTTATTTGCCACTATCTGCGGTGTTAACGACGGATGATGTATACAATGCATTCTATGATGATTACGGTACAATGAAAGCTTTTTTACACTCTCATAGCTATTCTGGTAATACACTTGCTTGTCGAGTAGCCCTAGAAGTGTTGACGATGTTTGAAGAGGAGCATGTGATCGACATGATTAAAAACAAGGGTGAACGTATGCGTAAGCTTGCTCAGCTGGCGTTTGAAGAGTTGCCATTTGTTGGTGAATATAGACAGGTGGGACTAGTTGGCGCTATTGAATTAGTCGCCAATCGTGAAACTAAGGAGCCACTTCCTAGTGAGGAACGCATCGGCTATCAAATATCTAAACGCGCCTTAGCAAAAGGTCTACTAATTCGTCCTCTTGGCAATATATTATATTTCATGCCACCATACATTATATCTGATGATGAAATGGATTTTATGATTGAGACAACAAAAGAGACGATTATGCAATTTTTTGAGGAGCGGGAGGGAGTAAGTTGTTCAAAGGACAATCAACACTGTCACTTGTGATGATTGCAATGTTTGCCGCATTAACCGCAATCGGCGCATTTATTAAAATACCGCTACCAGTCGTGCCCTTTACATTACAAATTATTTTTGTTTTTTTAGCAGGAAGCTTGCTCGGTAGTCGAAATGGATTACAAAGTCAGCTCGTTTACATAGGGGTTGGTTTAGTTGGTTTGCCAGTTTTTACACAGGGTGGGGGAATCACTTATGTATTACAACCAACATTTGGCTTCCTGATTGGCTTTGCACTGGCCGCCCTCGTAATTGGTTTGATGATTGAAAGAGTAGATAAACCAACGAAAAAACATTTTATTTGTGCAAATATTGTTGGGCTAATGATTATTTATGGGGTGGCAGTTCCGTACTTATATGTGTCTTTGAATTTCTGGTTACACGTGAAAACGAGCTGGTCACATATTTTCGTAGTTGGTTTTTTAAATAGTATTGTTGCCGATTTTTGCTTAGCGATAGCTTCTGCATTTTTGGCGGAGCGACTTTACAAAGTATTTAATTCCGCAAAATCTTTAAAAATTGTAAAAGTAGAGAGGGAGAATGTTTAAATGAATTGGTTACAGCTAGCAGATGAAGTTATTGATGGGAAGATCATTAGCAATGAAGAGGCACTTGCCATTTTAAATAGTGATGATGATGAACTATTGAAGGTAATGGATGGTGCCTTTGCAATTCGTAAGCACTACTATGGGAAAAAAGTAAAATTAAATATGATTATGAATGCAAAGAGCGGATATTGTCCAGAGGATTGTGGCTATTGCTCACAGTCATCTAAATCAACAGCACCGATTGAAAAATATCCATTCATTACGAAAGAAGAAATTTTAGCAGGGGCAAAACGAGCTTTTGACAATAAAATTGGCACTTACTGTATCGTAGCAAGTGGTCGTGGGCCAACTCGCAAGGATGTCAATGTCGTAAGTGAAGCTGTTACAGAAATTAAAGAGAAGTATGGCTTAAAAGTATGTGCTTGTCTTGGCTTATTAAAAGAAGAACAAGCACAGCAATTAAAAGAAGCGGGGGTGGATCGTTACAACCATAACCTAAATACATCTGAACGCCATCACTCTTATATTACTACGTCCCATACGTATGAAGACCGTGTAAATACGGTTGAAATTGCAAAGAAGCATGGCATCTCACCTTGCTCAGGTGCCATTATTGGCATGAAAGAAACAAAAGAGGATGTTGTCGATATTGCGCGTGCTCTACATCAATTAGACGCAGATTCTATCCCTGTCAACTTCTTAAATGCGATTGACGGTACGAAATTGGAAGGGACGAAAGAATTAAATCCTCGCTATTGTTTAAAGGTTTTAGCGTTGTTCCGTTACATTAATCCAACAAAAGAAATTCGTATTTCTGGTGGCCGTGAAGTCAATCTTGGGTCACTTCAGCCACTAGGCTTATATGCAGCAAACAGTATCTTTGTTGGGGATTATTTAACAACTGAAGGACAAGAAGCAAACAGTGATTATCGTATGCTTGAGGATTTAGGCTTTGAAATTGAATTATCGGAAAAGCAAGCAGCAATTTGCTAAATAAAAACTTATCCCGCATTAACGGGCAGTAATGAACTGCCCGTTAATACCGATTGATGAATAATCAGTGGGGGATAAAGAAAACCCACTGATTAAAGTTTCACTTTATGAAATAAAATCTACTACTATTACTTAATTATCATCGAATTGGAAAGTCGTATGTGCGTCGTGGAAAAGGCGTACATACGGCTTTTTCTGTTGGACGGATCCCATCGTAGAAACGCTCAGGTAAGGTAAAGTGCTCAGGTCCGTCGTGAAAACGCTCGGCAAGAAAAGTGCTCAGGTTAGACGTGGAAACGCTCAGGTAGGTAAGAAAAGTGCTCGGGTTCAACGTGGAAACGCTTAGGTAGGTAAGAAAAGTGCTCGGGTTCAACGTGGAAACGCTCAGGTAGGCAAGAAAAGTGCTAAGGTCCAACGTGGAAACGCTCGGGTACCAATTTAAAGCTGCTTTGATCCATCGAAAACCGACATATAAGAGATAAAAAGTTACGGATGCCAAAACGAAAAGAACCGTTTTTATGCCTTGAAAAATCCGATTTTCACAAATTGTTCAATGAAAGCGTTTTGAAATTGAACAGTTTGTGAAGGGCTTCACATAATACTTTATTTTTAAAAAAATTGGCGTAAAATAAGAATCAAGTAAGGCATTGTTATAAAACAGTTTGTAAAAAGTATCCCGGTTTGAAGTGGTTGTTATATTTCAAAAACAAATTGGAAGGGAGAATTTATGATGTGGGTTATTACAGTTTTTGATAAAAAGGACGTTCGAATTTTTGAGTATACAAACAAAGATGAGGCAACACAGGCTTTAGCAAAATTTAAGAAAAATGCAGTTTTAACGTATACAAAATAGTTTTAGTTATGAAAGAAGCAACCTTTTTCGATGCAATAGCGCACGAAAAAGGTTGCTTTTTTATTTGTCCCGCATTAACGGGCAGTAATTAATTTGCTGAAAACGAAGCGTTAGGTACAAACCTTAAACCCGAGGCATTAGCTGGAAGTTGAACTGCCCGTAAAAGCCCGATTGGTGAAGACTAATAATCAGTGGGGAAAGAAAACCCCCACTGATTAAAGTTTCACTTTAGCCCGCATTAACGGGCAGTAATCGTTGGTGAAGACAAAATCAGTGGAGGATAAAGAACCACCACTGATTACGTTTCACCCTTATAAAATGCTACCTAAGCGTTTAATACCTTCTCGGATAACTTCCGGTGTTGCATTTGTATAATTTAGGCGCATTGTATTGACATCAGTTTTAGAAGTGTAGAATGGATCGCCGGGTACGAAGGCGACTTTTTGCTCCATCGCTTTTTGGAAGACATCTACTGATGAAGCTCCATTGTTCATTGTAGCCCAAATGAACATACCACCCTCTGGACGTGTGTAGTCCACATGTGCTGGGAAAAACTCCTCCATCGCATTTAGCATAGCATCGGCTTGATTTTTATATAACGCTATAATTTTTTGAACATGCTCCATATAGTCATTGTTTGCTAGGTAATCATAAATGACATATTGTGCGAAAATATTTGTGTGTAGGTCAGTTGCTTGCTTCGCTGTTTCGATATGCTGCAATAATTCTTTATTTTTTGTAATGATAAAACCAAGACGCATTCCTGGTGTGACTGTTTTAGAGAAAGAACCTAGTAAAATACTATGTTCTAATTTACCAGCACCGATGTATGGTAATGGCTCACCTTGGAAGCGTAATTCTCCATACGGATCATCCTCGATTAACGCTACATCATATTTTGACATAATTTCGCAAATTTGCTGACGTTTTTCTTTGGAATACGTAAGACCTGTTGGGTTTTGGAAATTTGGTACCGTATAAACGAATTTTACATTTGGTTGTTGAAGTGCTTTCTCTAACTCTTCTAAGTTTAAACCGTCATTTTCGAGAGTTACACCATGGAAGGTTGGCTCACTTAATGTGAAGGCTTGAATAGCACCTAAATAACCAGGTTCCTCGATAACGATTCCGTCACCTTTGTTAATAAGTACTTTCCCAAGTAGTTCAAGAGCCTGTTGTGATCCTGTTGTAATAAATACATCGTCAGCATGTATATCTAGTCCATGTACTCGTCGATATTTTGCCGCAATGTACTCACGTAAAGGCGCATAGCCTTGTGTAGAAGAGTATTGGAATAGGCGACTACCATTTTCCGTAATGGCATGGTTCGCAGATGCCTTTAATGCCTCAATTGGGAAAGAGATTGGATTTGGAAGACCTCCTGCAAAAGAAATGACATCCTCTGAATCAGTTACTTTCAAAATATTTCGGATGAATGAGGATGGGGTATTTAATATCTTTTCTGAAAATTGCATAATTTTTCATTCCCTTTTTCTGATTTTTTAAAAATTATATCATTGCCATCATATGCATACAATATTATCATTGTATGCAAGACAATTAAATATTGTATGCAAAAAATGAGAGAGAAGGAGCTTAGCTTAGAATATGCCAGTGAATTCGTTTGAAGAATATCCAATGAGTTGGAAGCCGAATATAAGCAAAGGTTCAGCTCCATTATATATAGCGATAGCTGAACAACTGGAACAAGATATCAAGGATGGAAAATTATCACCGGGCACGAAGCTACCTCCTCAGCGAGAGTTAGCTGATTTTTTAGATGTTAATTTAAGCACGATTACAAGAGCTTTTAAACTTTGTGGCCAAAAGGGGCTTATTTATGCTTCTATCGGTAATGGAACATTCGTTTCATCCGATGCGGCGACGAACAAAATTTTATTACCGACAAGTAATTCCTCTCAGATGATTGAAATGGGTTCTGTGCTGCCAGAAAATCATGCAAATGAGGATATTACACGTTATATGAAAAAAATGATGAATGACCCTAATTTCAGCAAATTATTTCAGTACGGACGACCTGAAGGAAATGTGTGGCAAACAGAGGCAGCAATAAAGCTTTTGGAAAAGGTCAACTTTCAAACAGATCAGCCTGTATTGCTCGGTGCAGGAGGACAAAATGCGATTGTTGGTACATTAGCTGCATTGTTTCAGCCAGGAGATCGAATTGGTACAGATCCCATTACCTATGCAGGGATAAAAACAGCAGCAAATATGCTTGGTATCCAACTAGTGGCAATCCAACAAAGAAACGGTGAAATGACAAGAGAGGGACTATTATATGCTTGTAAAAATGAGCATATAAAAGGTCTTTATGTTATTCCGGATTTTCATAATCCAACTACCCATACAATGTCGATGGAAACAAGAAAAATGATAGCGGAAATAGCGAGGCAGAGAGACTTAATCGTTATTGAGGATGCGATCTATAGTTTTCTTAAAGAGAAACCACTTGTACCAATAGCCTCCTTTGCACCAGAAAAGGTTATTTATATTGCTAGTGTATCAAAAACGATCTCACCTGGTTTACGACTATCCTATATTGTTACACCGCCAGCGCTACGAAAAAAAATAATGGAGACACTGTATAATATAAATATTTCAGTGTCCCTATTGATGGTGGAGCTTACCGCCAGGATGATTCATGATGGCGTTGCACAAACCATTTTAGAGAAGCATCGTTTGTATGCCAAGCAACAAAATGCCCTTGTCAATCAATATTTAGGGGAATATAACATATTAGGAGAAGAAGAATGTATTTTCAGATGGCTTATACTTCCTGAAAAATTCACCAGCGTTCAGTTTGAATTGCTAGCAGCAAAAGCTGGTGTGCAAGTATATGCAGCTGAACGTTTTGCCGTAGGAAATGCGAAGCTAGTTAATGCAGTTCGTTTGGCTATCACTGCCCCTGAAAATCAGCTTGAACAAGCACTCATTATTTTGAAGGATTTACTTGAAAGTGATGGTGATTATACATTTGTTGATTGATGTAAGGAAGGTTTATAATAAAGGTATATAAAAAATGGTGATACGATGGCGTAATACTATTCATGAATATTTATTATGCGCCGTTGTGCAGACGCGCATAGCCCCAGTCTGAAGGGGAAGCCAAAGTAAATGAGGTGACAAAATATGAATAAAGGAAGAATCATTTTACATATTGACCTTAATTGCTTTTATGCCTCTGTTGAACAAATTTACGATCCCTCATTAAAAGGGAAACCTGTAGCCATCGCAGGTAATCCTAAAGAGCGTAGAGGTATTATTATTACGTGTAGCTACGAAGCAAGAGCAAATGGTGTTTATACAACTATGAATGTTGGAGAGGCGCGCCGAAAGTGCCCAGAGCTAATTGTACTACCTCCAAATTTCGAACGATATAGAGCTGCGTCCAAGTCTTTTTTTAATTTGTTAAAAGAGTATAGCGACATTCTCCAACCAGTTTCCATCGATGAAGGATATTTGCAACTTCCTATAGTGGAAGGCCAGCATGTTTTGCAACATGTACAAAATATGCAAGATAGAATCTGGAACGAACTGCAACTCCCTTGCTCCATCGGCATTGCACCGAATAAATTTTTAGCAAAAATGGCAAGTGATATGAAAAAGCCAATGGGGATTACCATACTCCGTAAGCGTGATGTGCCCACAGTGTTATGGCCGATGGATGTCATTGAGATGCATGGGATTGGTAAAAGTACAGCGGAGAAATTAGGTAAATTAGATATTAAAACAATTGGAGAACTAGCTGTAGCAGATGAATATATATTAAAGCAAAACTTCGGCATTAATGGTCTAAGGATGAAACAAAAAGCAAATGGCGAAGATGACAGACCTGTTGATCCAGAAGCAATATACGATACGAAAAGTGTAGGGAATTCTACAACACTTTCTTATGATACGACAGATAGAGATGAATTATATAAAGTAATCGCAACACTTTCTGAAAAGGTAGCGGAAAGATTAAAGGCTAAGAAACTTGCCGGAGTCACTGTCAGTATCATGATTCGTTCAGCTGACTGGGAAACATGTACACGCAGTAAGTCCATCAATAACGCGATTCATACAAAAGAGGATATCGTTGAGCATGCCTGGTATTTATTTAATAAGCATTGGGATGAGGAGCCAGTACGATTACTGGGAGTTACCGTATCGAATGTCAGTGATATTAAAGAAACGACACAGCAGCTAACGTTATTTAACTTTGAAGAGCATGTAAAAGATGAACCAATCATTAAACTGGTTGATCAAATCGAGCAAAAGTTTGGAAAAGGAACGATTTTGCGGGGGTCAGATATTGCCAAACCAGTAGGGAAATATCAAGCAAATACGAGTTTTAGTAAGGACTTTTGGGACGAGCATAAGTAAAAAGGAACAAATGAAGGATTAGTTTCTTTGGAGTATAATTAAATGATATCAAAGCCATCAATGAATTGATGGCTTTGATATTTGCCGCTTCTGAATTGAAAACTTCTTTTCATTAAATATATCTTCATCTAACTAGTTTAACTTTCAACTAACTTCAAATTTTTAAATTATTTTTAGCCTCGTCTACAAATGACCAATAGAGCTCATAAAACTCTTTTGATTTTAGTTCTTCTGCCGGAGTCGTTCCGTAATGCCATTGTCCATTTGTGCTTCCTAGTATCGTAATCCCTCCAACTACGACATCGTAGTCATAACCACCTAAAGAATTGATGCTAGGACGTACCATGCCACCTGCAGCAAGACTATTATTTGTTTCCAATTGTATATTGTCGTGTTTTATTAAATAATCTACAAGCGTCATTTCACGGTTCTGCGTTGTTTCCTCTGACTCAAATTTTTTTATTGCTTGCATTGCTTGTTTGTGAAGCGTTTTTCGGTCAGGGGATACGGAAGAAATATATTGTGCGTGTAATTTATTCTTCTCGTAATGAAATCCTTCTATGGCGTCTCGATTTGTATTCTGCACTGATTTTTCAACTAATGCTTTAAGTTGGCTGATTAATACATCCTGCGGGGGAACTTTCATGCCTTTTGTCGGGATGATGTCCCAATTTGGTGTGTTTAAGGAGCGACTCGCAACAAGATTGACATTCGACTTCATTCCTACTTCATTTGGCGTATAGTTGTACAGTAGTTCGGAAGTCTGAACACTTTCCTTAGAATATACATATGCTTCTGCTAAATAACACTGAGCACTTTTTATAGAATCTTTTTTATTCGTTGAATATACAGGGGTAGATTGTATTTGCGATAAATTAGTGATCTTCATAACTTTATTACATCCCTTTCAAATTATAGGCATTTGAAGTGTTCTAGTTTTTTCAGTTTTGACACTATGAATATTTATCAAACAGCAATTTACACTTAATATATAATTGTACAATAAATTGAATAAGTGTAAAAAACCACTTACTAGTATTTATCGACGAGCCTTTATTTCTTTTGAACTTATTTTGATGTAGATTTGTAAAAAGGTTAATCGTTTATATTAAAGGGGCTTTAGTTCAAAAAGAACAGAACAACTTCCAATCAAACAGAAAACCGTCATTTCATTTCGAAATAACGGTTTTCTATTATTCTTATCTAAAATACCATTGAATAGTATTTAACGTATCAAGATAGAAATTTTATATATTTGTAAAGTGTTCATTTTCCTTTTGTTCGTAGGATTCGCGACGATCTTTGATTTTTTGTAATACACTATCTAGAACATTTCGCTCAGATAGCGTTTGATAAAGGACAGTTTGTACCTCTGCGGCTTCCTTGTTTTCTTCTTGGGTACTTAGAAATTCACTGTATGTTCCCATATATTCTTGATAATCAATATTAGAAAGTGTCTTAGCAGCAATTTGGTTGTGCTTAGTTAAAGCAGAAGTAAACTGTTTACGTGCCTCATCTGGTTGAGCAGGTATTAGTTTGATTTTACCTCTTGTATCTGAGTCTCCTGTGAAATCAAGGAATTGATAATCGAACGCCAATGGTTTAGCAAGAGCGATATGAGCGTGAAGGGCAACAGCATGGTCACTAAGTTTTTCGGTTACCTCACGAAGGATATCGTTGCCTTTGTCAAGAAAACGACTGCCATCCAATGCAAGAACACGGCCTACTTCTTCAGAGAAAAAGTCTTGAGCAAGGAATTCTTGATCGTATCCGGTAGGTGGTAAAACTCGAAGTCTTAAGTTATTTGATACGATGTTATGGCCGTTTATTTGCATAGCCACTTGAATGTTATAAAATCCTGGGTCATCAATTAACCAGCCATTTTTCCCAACGGAAACGAAAATGGTTTCATACAGTGATTCACCGGGCATCATTACTTTGTTCTCTATGTTCCATAAATATTGAACATGAGGTAGTAACCGACGCCCTTGTTTTCCTTCTTTTTTAACCATTACAGACATTCCGTATAAATCAGACAATAAATGTTTATTGATTGTCTGAGGTTGATTTGAAGTATTAGTTAGTTTGATTTCAATAACTGTTGGTTCTAACCATTGGAATATAGGAGTTTTACGGTTAACCCTCAGTTCAAGATTAAAAGACGGGTGAATAGACATGATTGGCTGCTCAAAACCATGATCAACAGCCCAGTCAGCATTACCCATTTGTACGAAGCGCTCAGGTGCGTGTCGCATAAACAAAAGCTCTTGATCACTAAAACGATACTCAAAGCTTTTAAAGAACTCCTTGCCACCAGATTTACTATCGAAATTGTAGGGATAATTCATAAAGCTTAGCGCTTTAGGTTCTGGGGTAAGAGGGCGCTCCAACGGTTCCCAAGGATGACCTAGATGTTTTTGCCAAGAGTGCAGGAGATTGAAAGCATGTCCCATCTCATGGCAAGCACACCAAAAACGATATCGCTGTACAAAAGCTTCAGGAGCGGGGTCACCTTTAGGTGGATCAGCAATAAATGAATTATTAAAAATAGCAGTCCCTTGGCGATGGTTCGGACCTATGCTATCAAACATAATACCGCCCAGACCATGTCCTTCTTCAGCTTCCGAATTTGCAAAGAATGTCCACATGGACCATTGGGGCTTATTATCAAAATGTGACCAATATACTTGCATGGCATCATGCATCTCTTGAGTGTTCCACTTTTTATCAGTCCCTGCATAGTCTTTGGAAACAATATTATTACCCTCTGATATTTTTACATCAAACCCAGTGCGTTTAAAAACTTCTGAAATGGATAAAGTTTCATCCGGCAAAGAGGTTGGCATGTCTGGGTGAGCGTGAGTTTGATAGGTAGTAACTGGTGTTGTACCTTCTTCAGCATCGAATTCAAATTCCACAGGGTGGAAGTAAGGAGTTTGAAACTGGAAAGTGCTAGTTCTGTCTATCTCCCCTCCAATTAAAAATGCGACTTCTGCTGTATGCTGTTCAGGCAATGAACCGCGTGTTACCTGTATTTTTACATTTGTATAAGGAAATGATTGTAGTTCGTCTAGGTATTTATTTCGAATATTGCCTGTCCAAGTATCCGGACCATTAGCTGTCAACTTAGCAATCCAATGAATAGTAGAAGACTGGTTTGAAATAATCGTTCCGCTTGCTACCAGTTGTGGGTAGTATCCATCTACATCAAGGCGAAGTTCCTCACGAATTTGCTGTTCACTCCATGCATATAAGCCACTGATTGGTGCGAGGGGAAATTCTACTAAACTAGAAGGGTTAATGGCTTTTACTAATTCTTTAGCTTCGTTCGTTTTGTTTTGATCCATCTGTATTACCTCCATGTTTATTATTTTTTGTCTTTCTTCCTCAATCCCAAGAGCCACAATGCTTCAAAAAATTCTAAATGTGTTTCAAGTATTATATATGCTGCAGTAACTATAAATATGACACATAAACACTAAAAATTGGTAAAATAAATACAGTGTGTAAAAATGTAGGTCTTAACCATAACGAGTGGTTGATTTCCGTTTCGACTGGGCGCTTTGTAGCTGACGCTTCGCTTTCGCTACAGATAAAACATTTGTAGCTGACGCTTCGCTTTCGCTACAGATAAAACATTTGTAGCTGACGCTTCGCTTTCGCACAGAGCAGAGCTTCCTGGGGCGTCGGGGCAACAGGATGTTGGTCACGAAGGCGTTATCACAGGACGTGATGCTTTTAGCCTTCGTTCCTCTATATCGCTGATCCCCGAGGAGTCGCCCAGTCTCCACTCCAATCAACTTATAAACATGGTAACACTTTAACAAAATTATCCGCTGCATTTAGGGATGATTCGAAATATGTAAGAATAATCTGTTTATTTCCCGGGGAATACAAGAACAAAGAAAGAAGGTGTAGTAATGCAATATAAAGAGTACGGTAATCTACATAAGCCGCTCATAGTGTTGATTCATGGGGGTGGTGTTGGAGGGTGGATGTGGGATAAATAAGTCCAATACTTTTCCGATTATCATTGCGTTGTACCAGAATTAATAGATAATGAGGCTAATAATATTTTCAGGTCGAAGATATAAAAAAAACCTTCGAAGAATTGCTTGAAAAGGGAGTGTCCTTTATCGACCAACCACATGTTGTTGCGAAAATGGGAAATACAGAAACGTGGATGGCTTTCTTTAAAGATACTGAAGGAAATACACATGCTTTAATGTGCGAAGTACAAATTTAATTCGTAATAACTTCTTTATTAAAGGCTGTTTTCGTAAAGATTGTTGCAATCGGGCCATTTTCTTGTGTAACACATTTGAAGAAAATCTTTATGGAGCGAAGAAATTGTGAAGATTTCCATTTAAACTAAAGACGCAAGTTAGTTATACAATATTTATTGATTTAATTAAAAACACTTGCACGGAGCAACTTGTGAGCCTATCGAAGCAGTGAAATGGAGGTATAGGATGAAGAAAAAACAAATTCGAGCCATAGCTATTTGTGTATTTAGGAGAGGCGATTCGATACTTGTCGCTGAAGGCATTGATGAAGTAAAGTGTGATCATTTCTATCGACCAATTGGCGGAGGAATTGAATACGGGGAGACAAGTTCTGAAGCATTAAAGAGGGAAGTACTTGAAGAAATCGAGGCAGATATAACTAACTTAAACTATTTAGGTACAATTGAAAACATATTTACATTTAACGGTGACCTTGGACACGAAGTAGTTTTTGTATATGATGCTGAATTTGTTGAAAAGTCCTTTTATGAAAAGACTTCTTTTCTTGGGCAAGAAGATAATGGTGCAACCTTCAAATTGCTTTGGAAGCCAATTAGCGATTTTACAAATAATAAATTAAAATTAGTTCCAGAAGGATTATTCGATTTGCTTTAAATCGCTAAATAAGTTAAAAACCTTCTTTCTTGTACAAATTGATCAGCATTCTCTTAATAAAGCTAAAATTGTGAAGCAATAACCTTAAGCTATCGAATGCTTTAGTTAAAGAAGATAGTTAAAAGAGAAGCAATAATCTTCTTTATTAAATGACGGGGGTTTTACCTCAAGATGGGGTTCTACAAAGATCCCATCTTTTTCTTGTTCAACTAACTGTGCAGTATTGTTAAATAATCAAAGTAAACAGTTATCGTCCCATTGTTAATACTAGAATTTGAATACAGGATAGTGCAAAATAACAAGAACATAGGAGGTATGAAATTTGAAGATCCGAAGAATAGATCATGTGGGAGTAATTGTAAATGATCTCTCAGCCGCTAAAGAGTTTTTTCACGATTTTGGACTTGAGGTGAAAGGGGAATGGGAAATGGAAGGAGATTTGATGGGATATGCAGTTGGGCTTAATGACGTTAAAGTATCGTGTGTAGGATTAGGAACGCCAGAAGGTCAGACGTGGATAGAGCTAATCAAATTTTATACACCGTCAGATGAAAAAGATATTCAGCAACCCCTTGCAAATACACTGGGTATCCGACATATTGCATTTACTGTTGAAGATATCGAAGCTGTTGTTGCCAAATTGAAAAGGAAGGGTACGGAAATCTTTAGTGAGATACAGCAGTATGAAGAAAGTTATAAATTATGCTACGTTCGGGGTCCAGAGGGAATAATTTTGGAGTTGGCTGAGGAAATCAAATAAGTAATGTTAAGAATTTAATGTCATGCTCCAAAGTAAAGGTAGCTTTTCTTATTGAGTTAACTATGCGGATTAATAAAGACTACTACAATAAATTAGATTGCACTGTATAGAAATCTAAGGGAGAGTTGACGTGTGGAAATCATTGGGGATGTTTTGCCCAGACATAAGTATGATAATGCTAGAGTAGAAATGATTAAAAATTTGGATAGAGATAAAATATTGCCTTTACTGCCTAACCTTCTTGAATGGATTCAAGATATGAATTGGCCAGTAGCACCAAGCATATTAGAATTACTTTTAACTTTTCCAAAAGAAATTGTCCCACATGTGCAAGATGTTTTATCTTCAGATGACGAAAATTGGAAGTGGTTTGTTTTACACTTTTTGGTTATTGAATTGCCAGGAAAGTCAAGAGTTCAGTTTAGAGAGTATTTAACAAGAGTTGCTGAAACACCTACACATAATGAACTCGCAGAAGAACTTGATAAAATCGCAAAAGAGATTTTGGATACCATCTAAAAAAAGATCTCTTTTCAACTCCCATGAAAGAACTTAACCATTGTGGTGAAGGAATTAACATAAGAGGGGTCTTTTTGGGTCAAAATTAGCGATTTGATTGATGACTATATAGGATTCAGCAAATTTAAAATTGAATAGATAAGTATCATGAATACCATTTGGTGCTATGTTTTTAATGTTTTAAGGATATATGCAAGGTTAACAGTGCACTAATAAGGTTTGCTTCAGTAAAATAAGGTATATTATATTTGTTGAATAAATTCTCTTTAAAGACAGTAGGTGAACAAAGTGGGGAAATATCAATTGGATACAAAGGGTAAGGCAGCTGTGACAAAGTATCATGAAAAAAACAAGCCTGCCAAATTTGATAAAAAGCAGCAACTTGAAAAAATACGTGCGGAGTATTTGAAAAAGAAGCAAGAACAAGCAGATAAATAATTCTTTTGCAAGGCTTAAAATGGTTTGAAGCGTTCTGTCATGCAAACTGAACAATTGAGCAACTGCGTTACAATTAGCGCACAGAGCAAGTTCAAGTGTTCAAAGAAGTAATAGAATAAGGGTAGTAAAGGAAGCGGGATAAACGAAATGTTTATCTCGTTTTTTTATTAAGCGCGGGTATTCTGGTTCGTTTCGCGGGTATTTCCCCCCGAAGCGCGGGTATTCAACTCCGTTCCGCGGGTAATCCCCTCCAAAACGCGGGTATTCAACTCCGTTCCGCGGGTAATTCCCCCCCAAAGCGCGGGTATTCATCTGAAGCGAAGGGGTTCAGCTTGATTCAGGGTATTTAATCCCATATCGATACCTAAAATAAAAGGTATAATTAGTAACTTGAGAAATCTCATAGAACCATTTGAAATTAGAAGGTGGTAAAGACCCTATATATAAAAAGTTTTGATTTTTTGGGGGATATGAGGTATAGTCTTTCTAAACTCTAAGGGAGGAATATTATGTTAAAAACGAGGATTAATAACTTTATTACAACACATCATCATATTTAATAGTCTTGCTATCTTTATTAAATTTTTAATATTGCATAGGAAGACTATTCTTTGTGGAATCGTATAAATAAAGCCGACTTGGGAGCTTTATGGTTATACGATTTTTTTATTTGCAAAAAAAATAAGGAGGTTTTCATTATGAAAAAAATGGATTATCAAAATGTACGAGGAACGTTAGATTATTTACCAGAGCAGGAGGTACTTCGTCGTAAAATTCGGAGAACGCTTGAAGATACATTTATCGCGTATGGGTGCAAACCGCTTGAGACGCCGATTCTTAACTATACAGATTTAATGGCTTCGAAATATGCGGGGGGCGCAGAAATTTTACAGGAGATCTATACGCTAACGGATCGTGGAGAAAGGGACCTAGCATTACGCTATGATTTAACGATTCCATTTGCGAAAGTGGTCGCAATGAATCCGACGATTCCTATGCCATTTAAGCGTTACGAAATAGGGAAGGTTTTTCGTGATGGTCCGATAAAAGCGGGGCGTTTCCGTGAATTTACGCAATGTGATGTTGATATTGTAGGGGTAGAATCGCAGGCAGCGGAAGCAGAGCTTATGATGATGGCAGTCGATGCTTTTCAGAAGCTAGATATAACAGTTATGATTCAGTACAATAACCGCAAGCTTTTGTATGGCTTACTACAAATGTTCGAAGTGCAGGAAGCACAGATGAATCGGGTCATTTTGATTTTAGATAAAATGGAAAAGATTGAACGAGCAACGTTAGAGAAGGAATTGATGGAGCTAGGGCTTTTCGAAAAGTCTTTGCAGGACATAGTGCAATTTTTAGATGCAAAGCCAACACTGGGGTACTTTAAATCGTTTGTTTCTAAAAATGAATTTGTTAGACAAGGGCTACAAGAATTAACAGAACTAGCCGGCTATTTATGCGCATTAGGCATTGAAAAACAATGTGTGTTTAATCCGTTTTTAGCTCGTGGGCTTGAAATTTACACAGGTACGATTTACGAAATTTTTTTAGCTGATGGTATGATTAAATCAAGCATCGGCAGCGGTGGACGCTATGATAATGCGATTGGTGGACTACTTGGAACAAATCATTCCTATGCAACAGTGGGGATTTCATTTGGGTTAGATGTGATCTATACTGCATTTGAGCTAACAGGGAAAGCAGAGAAGCGAACATCAGATATTGATATTTACATCATTCCAATTAGAACAGAAAAAGAGGCACTTGTTTTGGCTGCAGCACTACGTAACGAGGGCAATCGAGTAGAGGTTGAGCTAAGTGGTAAAAAAGTCCGGAAAGCAATGGATAAAGCCAATCGGGAGGATATCCAAAAGACAATTGTACTTGGCGAGAATGAAGTATCTGCGAATCGTTATAAAATGAAAGATATGAATAGTGGAGAAGAACAGCTATTTAGTTTTGTGTTTGATAAATAATGAAATGCCGCTTTAAACTACTTTTAAAAGCATTGTCTACACGAGTTTGCAAGTTCCGATGGGGATTTTAGCGGATCGATATGGGCCAAATTTTTTTCTAATTATTGGGGCGACTCTTACAGGTTTAGGTACAATTATTTATAGTTTTGGTACACATGAATTCGTCCTGTTTTTTGCTTGAATACTAACTGGGGTAGGGGATGCAACCATATGGGTTAACATGGTGCTAATTTTGGTCCAATGGTTTCAACTAAAAGAATTTGTTCGATTAATTGGCCTGGCGGGCATGACAGGAAGTCTTAGAAACGTTGCTGATGGAATCATCGTATCCAAGAAAGTGGAGGAAAAGTCATCCTCCATCTTTCTTATTTCTTAAGCTTAGATACAACTGTTATAAAAAGCTAAACATTCTAGCGTAATCCCTTCATCACATCTTGCCTCGTTGCCCATAGAGTGGGAAATAAAACTGCTCCCATACCTATTAATGGAGAAAGAACAATTATACTTCCCAGAAGTAAAGGCATTGACGGAAATGTTGTAGCATTTAAACTTTCAAGTAAACAGTATGAGGAAATCGTTGATAACCCAACTGCAAATATTCCAACTGTTCCAGTTAAAAGTGCCCCTTCAAGCAATAGCAACGAAAATAACCGTTTCTTTGTATAACCAAGTACACGTAGCATACTTAATTCCTGAATTCTTTCCTTAATATTACTGGCTGTACTATTCATTAACCCAATGATAGTAAACATAATGATTAATCCTACAGCTAGAAATAAAATGAAAAAGCGTTGCAACAACTGTTCTTCCAGGTCATTCAATTCTTCCGCTCTATTGTATAAAATAGTATTAGCAAACTGCGGTTGTTGGATCAGTGATTGAACATCTTCCATTGTTTCTTGCTGGGCTACATCTGATACTATATTCATCTCTACGCTATGAAGAGTATGAATCTGAAACATATCCTCCATATTTTTTTTAGTAGTGAATATTTTGTAATCGTCACTCATGTGCTTTGAGTTAGTTATAATACCTTCTACAATAAATTCTTTCTTATTAACTCCATCTGTATTTTCAAAGAAATTAGCTTCTATTACATCTCCTAAATGATATCCTAATTTCTTAGAAGTATTTTCTGTTATCATAACGCCATTTGGATTCAACTCTTCCTCGAGATTAATTCCATCCTTTTTCTTAACCTCATTTCTATCTAAGCTGTATTGTAAATCAGTCCCGCTAATAGCAAGTATCACTTCATTTTGAGTACCTTGTTTTAAAGGTAGATTTATCGATTCAAATAGCATCTCATTTGTGTAAAAATGAGCCTCTATATTAGGATTCTCACTAACAAGGTCATAGAATGAAAACGGAAATCCCTTTTCTATTTCTGAGCCTACAGACACTAGTTTTAAGTCATTTGGGTAAGTATCCATAATTGTTTCAATTGTGTTTGCTTTAACACTTGTTAATACCATCATTCCAATAATAGAGATGACTACCCCTAAAGTGAAAATAGTGGAGATTTGTACATTTCTGCTTAATTGTCTTAGTAAATTTTTTGTAGCTAATAAAGCTTCTGCTCTAACTTTTAATTTTCGATCTAACAGACTTACTCCTTTCTCAAATAAAACAAACATGAGAGGAATCGTAATAAATATCAATGCTATAAACGAAACTGCGTTAATAACATACATAAACTTTGATTGCCAATGCCATTGGTTTAAGGCAAATAATATAGTTATGAATACTGCATACAACAAGCTAAATATGAAATACCTTTTAGTAATACCTTGAGTATTTTTCACACCTCTATAAACAACAAGTGGTGGAGAAAGACTTGCTATATAGCTCGGAATAAGTGAAGATAAAAAAATAACTACTGTAAAAATCCCTAAACTAAATAGTATATCTTGGTATGGTAATATAATGCCGGTATTTGGAAGATCCATAAGTCTTAAAAATACATCAAGTGTAAGGTGGGGGATTAGAATACCAATTATAATTCCTACTGCCAAAGACACTAAACCTACTATCATCGTTTCAATTAATACTAAAAACATAATGTGTTTTTTCCCAAAACCTAATAGACGTAGAGTTGCAAGTTCCTTCTGCTTTTCCTGAACGGACATTCTCATAGTGCTAATAAGTATTAATGCACTCACAAGATAAATGGCTATATTAAGCCCTTTAACAAATGGTCCAAGGCCTCCAATATTATTACGTTCATTATCAATCTCTAATCGATTATCAATAAAAAAATCTTGGTTAAGCTCTCTCAATTCTTGAACAACATCCGATTTCTTTTTAATATCATCTAACTTAATAATCAATGCGGTTGTTATTCCATCGTTTAAAGTAACTTCTTGAAGCCAATGAAAGTCGAGAATGACCATATTTGTTAAGGCTTCATGCTCCTCACTAATTCCTGATACCGTAACCTCTCTTTTCCCTTGTGGTGGAAAATTCATTTCTATAACCGAACCAATTTGCAAGTTATTTAATTTAGCGTATGTGGGAGAAATTAAAGCTTCTTCCGCTTTAGGGAAATGACCCGATTTTATTGATACAAACGGATATTCATAAGCCAGCTCATCATTGTTAAAACCAATGTATGTTGGTTCGCTCCACATATCATACTTATCTTCTTTGTTTAAGTATGGGTATAGGAAGGGACTTATTTTCTCCACTCCTTCTATCCTCTCGATCGTATCAATCTCTGATTTAGTAAGTGACTTATGACTATCTTGATAACCAACTACAATGTCAAAATCACCATGCAGATCTTTAATTGTCTGTTCATTTGATTCTTGTAAACTAGCTAATAATATTTGTACAATTACAAGTAGAGCAACACCTAGAGAAATACCTAAAACTAAGAATGCGTTTCTGGCCTTATGGTTGAATATTGAATTAATAGCTGCTTTTATTAATAATCTCATAAGCTTAATTCCTCAATCTTAGATGCAATGATTCTAACTACTTCATGATCCATCAAGTTTGAGTTTTTTAAATTTAGCGTATCGCAGATTATACCGTCATGCATGAAAATAACTCTATTAGCATAAGCGGCTACATTTGCATCATGTGTTACTACAATTAATGTATGTCCCAGTTCATCACAGAAGTTACGTAGAATACTCATCATGGCTTTAGAGGTTTTTGAATCAAGGCTACCAGTAGGTTCATCTGCTAGAATTAATTCTGGGTCATTTATAAGTGCTCTCACTATCGCTACTCTTTGCTGTTGACCGCCAGATAATAGATTAGGTTTAGATTGTATATAAGAACCTAGACCAACTAAATTTAACAAGTCAGTAGCTTTTTTTTCTAATTCTTTTTTGTTCTCCACTGTTAACATTGCAGGGAGTGTAACATTCTCAATAACAGACAACACGGGGATTAAATTAAATAATTGAAAAATAAACCCTATTTTTTCTCTGCGTAAACGAGTCAATTCGTAATCTGAATATCCCTTTATATTTTCACCGCTTATCAGAACTTCTCCTTGATCATAAGTATCTAGCCCAGATATCATATTTAAAAGGGTCGATTTTCCAGAACCACTTGTTCCCATTATGGCGACAAATTCGCCTTTTTCAATCTCTAATTCAATATGATTTAATGCCTTTACTTGACTTTGACCTTGGCCATAAATCTTAGAAAGTCCTCTCACACTAAGAACTGACATTTTTAATCTCCTCCTTCTTATTCTCGTAAGAATTATAGCCAAGGTAAATCAATTTTCTATCGATCTATTATCAAGGTTTTATCAAGAAATATCATCATTTTATAAAACGGTTATAACCTTGAAAATTATAACAATCCATACTAAAAAACGAAGGAGATAGCTTCCTTCGTTTTTATGTTTTCTGATTATTTTATTCGATAATATTTTTAGGTATTTTTATAACAATCTTTGCCCCTTTATCCTCATCATTTGCAGCTTGGATTGTTCCATGATGCTTCTGAATAATAACTTGCGCAATAGTTAGACCTAAGCCCATACTTTGGCCTCCGCTAAACTTTTCTTCTTCTCCTTTATATAAAGGTTTAAATATGTGTTCAAGATCCTTTTCAGCAAACCCTTTTCCATTATCTAAAATAATCGTTTCTATAAAACTATCCCTTTCTCTAATGAATACTTCTATTTTCTCTGTTGTTGGACTATGGCGAATACCATTGATAAGCACGTTTTCAAATGCTCTTTTTAGCAACATATAATCACCAGCAATGGGGTGACTCGTTCGATTATTTACTTCTAGCGTAAGTTTTTTCTCTGAAAGGTTAATATACAACATCTGCTTTAAATCGTGTACCAGATCATTAACTTGAAATACTGTTATTTCTTCGAGTTTAATTTGTCCTTCAATATTTGAATAATTTGCCAAAGACGTGACCAATTCATTCAGATGATTTGCTTGTTTCATGCTCATCTCTAAATATTGCGTTTTCTTTTGTTCATTTTTAAAAAGTCCCTTTATTAATCCTTCCAAATAACCTCTCAATGAAAAAATAGGTGTCCTTAAATCATGAACAATGGAAGACACAAAGAGTTTTCTTTCATCTTCTAATCTTTCGTTATTCTCTTTCGATAATTTGAGATTTTTAGCCATTTCAATAAAGGCTTGAGTCGCATAGTTCATTTCTTTAATGTTGGAACCTGGCAAATCTATGCTATATGTTCCATTCGATATAAGCTGTGAAGATTTATTAATAGCACGCAATGGCTTCATTAAATTTACTTGCAGAAACACTATATAGAGTATCGAGACCAGAGAAAATGCACCAATGTAAAAGACAAAGTCATAGTTCGTACTTTTAAGTTGTTCTTCTGCAGGTATCGGAGGAAAGCTAATATATACCGTTGCAATAAACGAATCATCAGCTGAATAAACATTATAATGAACTGGATATAAATTAGATTGAACTAGATATAAATTAGATTTTTCATCGAGATTTTCTGAAAGGGCTTGATCACCTTTAAGAGGTAGAGTATTTTTAGGTTCCTGCATTCCTTCAGTGTAGAGCAACCCATCATCTGCAAAAATAATTAGCAGATCAATATTATCTTCTTCGGCTTTCTTTATTAATTGACTTTTCCATTCTTCCTTATCGAACTGTGTCTTATATGTATTCACTATATTGTCCTGCACCCACAAATCCAAATCGAATATTTGATTTTCTTTGGACGAATACACATCCGTTAGGCGTGTAACTGTTTTCGCTAAAAGGATTGGCGTGAAAACAATAACGATTAGGCTCAACGCAATAAACGCCTTAAAACTAATCTTTGGCATCTTTTATCCTCTCATTCCTTTATGCAACTGGTAACCAACAGATCTAATTGTTTTTATCTCGGGAACTGTATCAAAAGGGGCTAGCTTCTCTCTTAATTTTGCAACATGGACTCGCACACTATGAAATCCAGTTACATCATCATTCCATATTCTATCTATAATTTGCTCATACGTTAGCACGATTCCTTCATTTTCCATAAAAAAATATAATAAATCAAACTCGATTGTCGTTAGCTCTACTTCTTGATTGGCTACTTTCACTGACCTTGTGTCTAGATTTAATTCAAGTTGATCAATAGATAAAACCCTCTGCACATCTATAGCTTTCCGAGAATGTATAGCTATTCTTCTTTCAACTGCCTTGACCCTTGCAACAATTTCACTTGGACTTGCCGTTTTGACAATATAATCATCAGCTCCTAGCATAAGACCTCTTATTTTATCCGTATCGGTTTGGTGATTGGCACTTAAAAATAAAATAGGAACTTCGGATTCTTTTCGGATTCTCTTGCAGAGTGTAAAGCCATCAATCCCAGGCAGCATAACGTCTAAAATAATACAATCTATTGTCATCTGACGTAACAGTGTTTCTGCCTCTTCAGCATTTTGAGCACTATAAACTATGTAATTTTCCAACTCTAGAAAATCAGTCATCAATTGAATAATTTCTATATGATCATCAACAATTAAAATATTCCTAAAAGGCATTTTAATCACCTCTTTTAATTATTTAAAAGCCTACAATGGCTTGGTACTTTGTTTTTTTGTAAATGAGAACCTTCATAAAATTCTAATGTGTCCCAAAAGACTTTGCCACCCATTGTTGCAGATTCTATAGTAGGCATACTCCAATTAGAATACAGTGTTCGCCAATTAATTTAGGATTAGGCTACTAGAATAGGTAAGGTACCTTGGATTGCGAATGGTGCTTTCATATAAATGCCTCCTTGTTATTTCTCATCACTAGTATGATTTCTATTATATTGTAAATATAAACAAATGAGGGAATTGTATTGGTGAATAATGTGAATATATTGTACCGTTTGTTGTATACATTGGGTATTTTAATTAATATAAAGTACTTGAACTTGAACTGGGACCTAACATAATGGGGATGATCACGGAAATCAAGAATGTATACAAATATATTTGAAGAGGAAGTTGTTTCAAAAAGAGGATCGGTGAACGGTGGGCGGGAAATCAACAAAAAGACTATATCTGATAAAATAAGCCTGCTACAGAAAAGAAAGTCGATAAAGATATTACTAAAGTACAAACTGACCAAAAGAAGATAACTACTTTATATTATAGAGTTATCGGGATTTAATGGTGATTATTTCATTCAAAATTGAAGTGGGGGATTTTATGTTAGTTGAATATCCTAACACCTCTGTTTCTGCTATTTTTAATGACAATTCTTTTACTGATTTAAACATAGTGAGTTATTGATAATGATGATGAGAATGATGTTTTATGTATTGAACAATGAGTTTAGTCCATGTTCAGTATGCTTGAGCACAAGAGCTTTGAGAAGGGCTTCAGCCTTAGATAAAAAAGACTTGAGTCATTGACATTCATGACAAAATCCACCTACTTTAGTAGGTGGTAATTTTGACTTATTACGCATTATCTACCGAATATTTCAATTTGAACGCCATTATTTCAATCACATTAATCATTGAAAATGCTTGTCATTTTCTCTGCAACCTCTTCGGTAATCGCAAGAAATCGTTTGGAAATTGATGTCATGTAACGATCCTTAAGTGTAATTATATTAAGTTTTGTTTGTAACACTGGATTTGCTAGTGGTCTAAGTACTGGTAAATCAGGAGAATTAAGTAGCTTGAAACAACTAGGTACAAAACAAATTCCTGCGCCTTTCATTACCATCATAAGTGTTGGTAATGTTTCTGTCCCCCAGTATACGACATTAGGCATAAATCCACTTTTTTGGCATGCCTCGATCACATCATCAGCAACACCTGATCCATAAGATGTTGTATTTAAAAGAAATCGTTCGTTTTTCAAGTCTGCAATATCAATAGAATCTTTTTCACATAGATGATGGTTAGGTGGAAGAGCTAAAAGTAAAGGTTCTGTTAATAGTGTTGAAGTATGGATGTCCTCCGCTCTCACTGAAGTTCGGACAATTCCAATATCTATTTTATGACTTCTTAGTTCTTCTAAAATATATGATGTATTACCCTCGCGAACATGTGTAACTATGTTAGGAGTTTCCGTTTGAATTTTTTTTAAGACATTTGGCAAAATAAATAGATTTGCTGAAGTAGTACAACCCAATTTCACAGTACCTCTAATTCCTTCATGAAACTCGACTAATTTCTTCTCCGTATTCTCAGATAAATCAAGTAATTCTTTTCCTTTTTCATATAAAAATACTCCACTTGGTGTTAATTCAAGAGACCTACCTAAACGATTAAACAAAGTGACATTTAATTCTTGTTCAAATTTTCTAATTAAAATACTTAAGGGGGGTTGAGTCATTTGCAGTGCAGTAGCAGCTTTTGTAATGCTTCCTTCCTCAACTACTGTAATAAAACAATGTAAACGATGAAGGTTCATTTTGATAACTCCTCCTTTTAGTATTCATAAAATATATGGAAGTCATATAAATATTATAATTTACATTATAAAAATGTAAAGATATACTATTTTCATAATTAAGAATAGTTCAAAAATTGGATTTAATGGAGGTTTTATCAATGACAACTAAAATTACTCAACAATCAAAAACTGTAGAGTTAGCTAAACTGGACAAAAAGCACTTGCTACATCCAGCTACAAATCCGAAGGCTTTAATTGACAATGGACCGCCTATTATCTTTGTTAAAGGTAAAGGCGTTACAGTTACAAGTACGGATGATGTGGAATACATCGACGGAATGTCAATGCTTTGGAACGTGAACTTAGGACATGGGAATCAAGAACTTGCAGATGCTGGTAATAGTCAATTATCTACTCTCGCGTATGCATCATCATTTAAAGGATTCTCAAATGAACCATCCATTCTACTTGCTGAAAAATTAGCTGAGTTAGCACCAGGAGATTTAAATAGTGTATTCTACACTTCTGGTGGGTCAGAATCAAATGACACAGCGATTAAATTAGCTCGTTTCTACTGGGAGCTTAAAGGGAAATCAGAAAAAAGAAAGATTATTGCGCTAACGAATGCTTACCATGGTGTAACAATAGGAGCGCAAACAGCTACTGGTCTTGCAGCATACCACAAGTTCGCATCATCAAATATAGACGGAGTTATTCGTGCAACAGCCCACCTACTAAACTGTGAGTTAGGTGATAAGAATGATCCAAACTTTGCAGATTCAATTCTTGGAACAATTGAAAGAGAAGGTGCGGAGACGATTGCCGGAATTATTATTGAACCTGTGCAAGGTGCGGGTGGAGTTAATATTCCACCAGAAGGTTACTTAGAAGCAGTTCGTAACATCTGTGACGAGCACAATATCCTTTTCATGGCAGATGAAGTTATTTGTGGATTCGGTCGTACGGGGAAAATGTTTGGTGTAAACAACTGGAATGTTGTCCCTGATATGATGTCAATTGCAAAAGGAATTACGAGCGGTTATTCGCAACTTGGCGGGGTCATGATTAATGATGAAATTAGAGAAACAATTGCAAACTTTGATGCTGTTATCCCACATGGTTTCACATATAGTGGCCATCCGACTGCTTGTGCGATTGGACTGAAAAATATTGAAATACTAGAGCGTGATAATATTATTGACCACGTAGACGACATGGAAAAAGAACTTAAAAAAGGCTTAGACTACTTAGCTGAAAAACATAGTATTGTAACAAATTGCAGAGCTATTGGTCTGTTGGCTGCATTTGAACTTTACGAAGATCCAACAAGTGGAAAATTGTTTGATCCAACTGTTTTCCCAGCAAATGCGGTAGTTGACGCATGTTTCGAACGCCAATTAATATTAAGAGCGCTTGGAGCCAATAACCAAATTGTAGCAATTGCACCACCTCTTATTATTAACAAAGAAGAAATTGAAAAAATGATTCAAATTATAGACGATTCGATTACTGCTTTTAAAAATACACGCAACTAAACTATTCCTATAAAGTAAGTTGAGTAGTGGTGGTTATAGTTAAAAAAGGGAGGTTCTCTAGTGCTTTATATAAATGGTGAATGGCGAGATACAGGAAATAAATTAGATGTAACAAATCCTGCGACAGGAGAAATAATTAGAACTGTTGCTACAGGTGGTAAAACTGAAACTAAAGAAGCAATTGAAAGTGCGAAGAGGGCATTTGAATTCTGGGGTAAGACAACTGGAAATGAGCGCAGCAACTACCTGTTTCAAGTGGTTCAATTGATGAAAGAAAAAACAAAAGAATTAGCTGAAACAATTACACTTGAAAATGGTAAGCCTTTACCAGATGCTACTCGTGAAGTAGCAGGTGCGATCGGCTATCTGGAATGGTATGCGGAGGAAGCTAAGAGAATTTATGGGGAAACAATTCCTGCATCTGCAGCTAATAAACACTTAATGGTAATTCGTGAACCTGTTGGAGTATGTGCAGCTATAACACCATGGAATTTCCCGTTATCGATGATTACAAGAAAAATTGCACCTGCACTTGCTGCAGGTTGTACGATTGTTTTAAAACCGGCTGACTTAACGCCTCTTTCGGCGATAAAAGTATTTGAATGCTTTCATGAAGTTGGACTACCTGCTGGAGTTGCAAACCTGGTAATTGGTCCAGCTGAAGAAATTGGAAACGAGATGACGAGTAACCCAGACGTTCGTAAAATCACATTTACTGGCTCGACGCGTGTGGGGAAAAAGCTAATCCGTGATTCGTCTGATACAGTGAAGAAAATATCAATGGAGCTTGGTGGACACGCACCGTATATTGTGTTTGAGGATGCTGATATCGACGCAGCAGTTAATGGTATCTTAGTGTCTAAGTTTATTAACTCAGGTCAAACTTGCATCAGCACCAACCGGATTTACGTAGCGGAAACTGTAGCTGATGAATTCTCAGGAAAGTTAGCTGAAAAGGTATCTAAATTAGTTGTAGGAAATGGATTGGAAGATGGCGTAAATGTCGGTCCAGTAATTAATAAAGCGGCTCTTGAAAAAGTGAAAAGTCAAGTAGAAGACGCTGTGAAACATGATGGTAAAGTAATTGCGGGTGGTAATGTATTTACATTAAATAATGGAAGCGGTTACTTCTTTGAGCCCACAGTTATTCAATATGCAAGCGATAATATGAAGATTACAACAGAAGAAACATTTGGACCAGTTGCACCAATTTATACATTTAAGACGGAAGAAGAGGTAGTTGAAAGAGCAAACCATCCTGAATATGGTCTTGCAGCTTATTGTTATACGCGAGACATTGGTCGAGGCTTACGAATGATGCGTGCTTTAGAGTTCGGAATTGTTGGTATTAATGATCCAGCCCCAGTGGTTGTACAAGCTCCGTTTGGTGGTATGAAGGAAAGTGGAATGGGGAAAGAAGGCGGTTGGTACGGACTTGAGGAGTACTTGGAGAAGAAGTTTGTATCGATCTTTTTAAAGTAATTAAAAAATTGTTACTAATCTAGGGGCTCTATATCAAAGTCTGTACTTGACAGCACATTCCACTACAGGCGGACGCTTTCCTGGGGGCGAACCTTGAGTCTCCTCGTCGCTAACGCTCTTGCGGGGTCTCAAGTTGTTCGCTAATCCCCAAGGAGTCGCCGCCTTTCGTCCCATGTGCTTACATGGCATAAGATTTACATTAAATCAAGTGCATATTGTGGTAGACTTTTCTGCATTTTCCCAAAGATTACTTTCCCCATGCTTAGTTTATAAAGGATGTGGATTAAATCTACACAATTAATAAAGTAATGAACTTTAACAGGCGTGTTGATTAGGAGTTTATTGAATAATTTCACCCTTATTCCTCAGCTTCCTAATAAAATTTACCATATAAATAATGCCGATTTTATAGATTGTAGCGAAGGGCTACTCGACTCCCGCCCGCAGGAAAGCGAGTAGCCGTAGCGAAAATCAACCTTTTCTTTCATTAGAATTAGATAAAATTAGTTAATCAATACACCTAAAACTTTAATTTAATTTCAATAAAATAAGAGGGAGGATTTATTATGTCTCAAGTACATTTAAAAAATAATGGACAAGAAATAGTTGTCCGCAATATTTTAAAAGAGGATCTTGCTGAAGTTGCCGCACTTTCTATGAAGTGTTTTGGACCTGATATGGCATTAAAATATGAGCATTTTGAAAGTCAGATTGAGTTGTTTCCAGAAGGTCAAATTTGTCTAGAATATAACGGTAAAATTGTAGGAACCGCTTTAAGTCTAATTGTAAATTTTGAAGATTACGGAGATAGTCACTCATATTTTCAAATCTGTGATTTAGGATTTATTCGAAATCATAACCCTAAGGGTAGAAACCTATATGGTATTGAAATTGGAGTACATGAAGATTTTAGAGGGTTACAATTGGGACGTCATTTGTATGATGGCAGAAAAAGAATATGTGAGAAACTTAACTTAGAAAGTATCTTAGTAGGTGGTCGTATACCTTTTTACTATAAATATGCTGAGCAGATGAGTGCAGATGAGTATGCACTAGAGGTAATGAAAGGGAAAATATATGATCCTGTATTAACATTCCAAATGAAAAACGGATACGTATTAAATAAAGTAATGCCAGGCTATTTACCTGGGGATGTTGAGTCATTAGAATATGCAACACTTTTGGAATGGAAAAATCCAGTTTACAAGCTTAAATTAGTATGAGTCTTTTGTCCATTATGTTCGCCTATTTTAATAGGCGAACAGAGGATGCCCATTGTTTATTGCGATTATTTAACTTCCTTAGTTGTGTAAGCGCTTTCAATTTATTGTTATAAGTGTTCCATTAGAGGTAAATCTTAGGTAAAGAGAGGAGTTATCAATGGTTATCGCTGATAAAGTTATTTCGAGTGAAGCAGTATTTACAGGTTTAGAAAATGAAGCAAAGCCAGCTGCTATTGCGATTAAAGGTAACAAAATTATTGCGGTAGGTTCGATGGAGGAAATAAAACCATTTATAGGTATAGACACGAAGGAATATCATTATGGCAACCAACTCATTATGCCAGGATTTCATGATGCGCACCTTCATCTGATGTTTGGTAGTCTTTTCTCGCATGCAAGTATCAATTTATCGGATGCTCATTCGGAAGAAGAAGTTGCTAGTTTAGTAAAGCAATTCTCGGAAAAAGTGCATGCTGATGAATGGATTATAGGCTATGGATGGGATCATACAAATTGGGAAGAGAAATGCTTGCCGACACGTTTTTCTTTAGACAAAGTAATTCCTAACCGCCCAATTATTCTTTTCCACGCAGAAGGTCATTATGCGTGGGTTAATAGTTTAGCACTTGAAAATGCTAGGGTTACAAATGAAACTGAAGACCCTCCTAATGGTACGATCCAAAAAGATGAAAATAATGAAATGACAGGAATTCTTCTTGAAACAGCAATGAATTTAGTTGTGGATATTGCTCTTGCATTTCCGGATAAACGGAAAGAAGAATTGTTTGAAGAGTTCTTAAAAAAATCAGCTCAATTAGGCATTACATCAGTAAATGATTTGTTTGCAAGTAGTTTTGATAAGTTAAATAGTTTCGATATGTATAAGGCATATGATGAAGCTGGAAAACTTACGACTCGAATTCATCTTTACCCTGAGTTAAATGATGATATAGATAGAGCGATAAGCTTGCGTGAAAAGTACAATTCCGAAAAATTACAGCTTGCAGGACTTAAGCAGTTTATTGATGGCGTTGTAACTGGACATACCGCATACATGTTAGATCCTTACTTAGACAAACCTATAACACGTGGGAGTACTGCTTTTCCTGTAGAAACGATCAAAAACTGGGTGACAAAAGCGGACAAAGAAGGATTTCAAATTCGCTTCCATACAATTGGTGATGGCGCAGTTAGGCTTGCTCTAGATATATTTGAAGCAGCAAGGATGGATAATGGTGTGAGAGATTCACGACATGCGCTAGAGCATATTGAAGTGATTCATCCGACAGATATTAAGAGATTTAAAGAATTGGGGGTTGTTCCATCTGTACAGCCTTCTCATCTAGCATTGATGCCAAAAGAAAGTCATACATTGCGTGTCGGTAAAGAAAAAGACCCTTATACGTATTTATGTAAAACGTTATACGACGCAGTCGACTATATTGCTTTTGGTACAGACTATCCAATAACAACATTAGATCCTTTTAAAGAAATTTTCCATGCGATTACGAGATTAGACTTTACTGGTGATTATGAGTGGAATAGTCAAGAGCAGATAACACTCGCAGAAGCGTTGAAAGCGTATACAAAAGGTTCAGCATACAGCACATTCAGAGAAAAAGATTTGGGTACATTAGAAGTTGGAAAATTAGCAGATATTATTGTATTAGATAAAAACCTCTTTGAAGTAGAAAATAAAGAAATTTTGCAAACGAAAGTTTTGTTAACAATTATGGATGGCGAAGTTGTTTATCGTGAATCAGTCTACCATCCTACTATTTTAGTTAATTGTTCATTTTACCGAGAATTTTTTATTACTATTCGAGGAGTGAGAAAAATAAAACATCCAGTTAATTTGTCTAGATCACTTTCTTTAACGTCTGTTGTTGTTACTGGGATGGCCTTTATGGCTTTAACTACAGTGTTTAGCACATACGGTATAGCCTCTAAAATATCTCATGGTATGGTCGCTGGATCGTATGTACTTGCATTAATTGTGATGATGTTTACGGCTCATAGTTATGGTCAAATGGCAAAAGCGTACCCCATTGCGGGATCTGCCTATACCTATGCGCAAAAAGCTATTAATTCTCATGTTGGTTTCTTAGTGGGATGGGCAATTTTAATGGACTATCTCTTGATCCCAATGGTTAACTTTTTACTATTTGGTATTTTCTTCTCAGCTGCTATACCTGAAGTTCCACAATATGTTTGGATACTTACATTAATAGTTCTTGTGACATTTGTAAATGTTAAAGGTGTAAAGTTAAGCGCAAATATCAACATGATAGTAATAGGCTTATCGGTATTATTTATAGCTGTCTTTTGCATTTTATCAGTTAAATCAATAGTAACTGGAACCGGGACTGGCATTTTATTTAACCTTGATCCCTTTATTAATACCGAGGAGTCATTTAAGTATATAGTTGCTGGTGCTGCACTACTATGTTTCTCTTTCCTCGGTTTTGATGCAGTTTCTACTTTTTCAGAAGAAGTAAAAAATCCGGAGAAAAACATACCACGTGCAATATCTTTAGTAACAATAATTGGTGGATTATGTTTTGTAATCGTATCTTATTTTGCACATAATGTTTGGCCAGATTATACGAGTTTTAAAGATGCTGATTCTGCTTCCTATGAAATTGTTTTCCTAGTAGGCGGGAATGCCTTACAAGCAGCATTCCTAGCAAAAACTGCAGTGGTTGTATTTGGTTCCGCGTCCGCATCTCAAGCAAGTGCTGCACGTGTATTATACGCAATGGGAAGAGATGGACAATTACCTAAAAAATTTTTTGGGAAAATAAATAAAAGAACGAGAACCCCGGTTAACAATATTTTATTAATTGGTCTTTTATCATTATCTGCATTGTTTTTAAGTCTAACCATTGTCGCGTCTTTCATTAATTTTGGCGCCCTACTTGCATTTACTGCTGTGAATCTATCTGTTGTTTTTTTATATTTCGGTAAGCGAAAAGAACGCTCCTTAAAGGGGATTATCTTCTATTTGATTTTTCCATTAATCGGAGCAGTACTTACAACTTGTTTGCTTTTCAACCTAGACGTTTATTCGATTGCTCTTGGTAGTGTTTGGTTAGGAATTGGTGTTATTTATTTATTATTTATGACAAAAGGTCTTAAGCATAAACCACCAGTGCTCAATCCAGATCAGATTGATTCGTCGCAGTTTAATGAAACAGCTAAAAATATGTAAAGGGGATGGATGAATGACAGATAACACTACGCTCAAAAGGTCATTAGGTGTTTGGTCAATTGTTGCACTGGGATTAGGATATATGACGCCTACAGTGATCTTTGATACGTTTGGAATTGTATCAAAATTAACAAATGGTGTAGTACCAATGGCGTATTTTGTCGCCTTGTTAGTAATGGTATTGACAGCGATTAGTTATGGAAAGATGGTACAGGTATTCCCGGCTGCTGGTTCAGCATATACATACACCCGGGAAACAATGGGGTCTCACCTAGGATTCCTCGTAGGTTGGGCATCGTTATTAGATTATTTATTATTACCTTTAGTTAATGCATTAATTATTCGAATATATATGGAATCTCTGTTTCCGAATGTACCTGTTTGGATTTGGGTTTTTGCTTATGTCATTGTAGTTACTGCAATTAATGCTTATAGTATGGAATCAACATCCAGCTTAAACTTTATACTCGTTGTTTTCACGATTTGTTTAATAAGTATCTTCATAATACTTGCTTCTGTACAACTTTATCACGGTATGGGAAATGGTACATTATTCACGATTCATCCACTATCACATGAAAATGTGAAATTAATGGCCGTTTTAACTGGGGCAACAGTAGTAGCTTTCTCGTTTATCGGTTTCGACGCAATAACAATGTATACGGAAGAAGCAAAGGATACATCAACAGTTCCTAGAGCAATCCTACTAACTGTTTTAATCGGTGGGGGTATTTTCTTTATTGCTTCTTATTTTACACAAGCATTATTCCCGGATGTTTCTGTGTTCGAAAATGTAGATGATACATTGCCGGAAATTGGTTTATATGTAGGAGGGAAGCTATTCCAACTACTTTTCATTGCTGGAGCTTTCGCTGCTACTGTAGCTTCAGGACTTGCATCTCATGCAAGTGCATCTCGTTTGCTATTTGTTATGGGCAGAAATGGTGTACTTCCTAAAAAAACTTTCGGATACTTACACCCTAAATTTAGAACGCCTGTTTTTACGATTGTTTTGACGGGAATCGTATCATTATTTGCAATAGGACCAAATTTAGAATTAATTGCTTCAGTCATTAACTTTGGGGCATTAATTGCATTCACATTCGTTAATCTATCTGTTATTGTTCATTTCTATATTCGTGAAAAAAGGAGATCAGGCAGTGAAACCTTTAAGTACTTAATTATGCCCTCTTTAGGAGCATTAGCTACTGGAGTTCTTTGGTATCATTTACACGTTGATGCATTTATAGGTGGAATCGTTTGGCTTATAATCGGAACCATTTACATGCTGTTTATAACAAGATTCTTTAAAAAAGAACTTGGAAGCATGGACTCTATTGATGACTTGGAGTCATTAGATAAAGAGATTTTTAATGAAGATAAGATTAAAGTCTTGAATTAACTATATAGAGGATGAGAATCGATAATCTTCCTCTTTTTAATGACACAAGAAGTAAATAAAGGAGTGATTGCTTTGAAAGAAAAAATTCGACTTTATATAGAAGAAAATAAAGAAGAATTATTTAAAACAATTCAAGATGTCGTACGTATAAAAAGCGTTGTTGGTAATGAACAAGAGATGCAATTATACATGAAAAAAAAATATGAAGAACTTAACTTGATTTTGCATGAGATTGAACCAAAATATGAGAAGGTTTCAGCTCATGAAGCGTTTATTGATTCAGGTATTCCGTTTGAAGACCGAAAAAATATTATTGGAATACATAAAGGTGTCTCCAATGGTAAATCATTAACGATTCATGGGCATGTAGATGTTGTTTCTCCAGAACCTTATTCAAACTGGACGATGGACCCATGGAGTGGAGATATTATTGGAAACAAGTTATACGGTCGAGGCTCTGCCGATATGAAAGCAGGACTTATTTCAAATTGGTTCGCATTGAAAACATTAATTGATTTAGGTTATCCAATTGCTGGAGATGTTCAGCTACATTCAGTAATAGAAGAAGAAGCTGGTGGTGGAGGCGGAGCTTTAGCATGTTTGGAGGAAGGCTTCGTAACAGATGGGTACATTTCGACAGAGCCACATAATTTGAATATGACAATAAGTCATGGGGGGATTATGTATTTTCGAGTGTACGTAAAGGGAAGAACAGCGCATGCTGGTTTAGCGCATGAAGGCATCAATGCTATTTCAAAAATGATGAAAATCCTTAGTGCGCTAGATGAATTAAGTGAATGGCGTGCTAAAAATGTTAAGTTTGATTTATTTGAAAAGGGGTCTGGACAGTCCGTTCACTTAAATTTAGGTGTACTAAAAGCTGGGGACTGGGTATCGACAGTTCCAGGGGAAGCGATCCTCGAAGGAAGAATTGGTTTTATCCCAGGGGAAACTCGCGAAGAAATTAAGCAACTAGTACAAGACACGATTATGAACTCTGTCTTAGGCGATGAGTGGATGGATAAAAATCCACCTGTTATAGAGTGGTTTGGATGGTCAACAGAGCCATGGTACCAAGATCCTGAGAACCCTTTTGTAAAATTATTCATCGAAAATGCAGAAGATGTTATGGGACATAAAATAATAATGGTTGGAAGAGCTGGAGGAAATGATGCACGATTTACTCAGTATTACGGAAAACAAGGATTGTGCTTTGGGCCAATTGGAGAAAATATGCATGGACCAGATGAATGTGTTCATTTAGATAGCGTAGTAGAAGTAACTAATGTTTTGGCAAATTATATTATTAAGTGGAGCGAGAGTTAATCAACGTTTCTCTCTTATCAATTAAATCGATGAAACAATTCTTGTATTCTAAATTAATTGAAAATTAAAATAATTTATTTCCGAAATGTAAGTAAATCACATTTTAGTAGTTGGCAAGCTTATTGCTTAAAAACATTTAAAAGAGAGGATGTATTTTTATGAAAAGAAATTATTCTGTTGAAGAACTTAAAGTGTTAGACCAAAAGCATTTTCTACACCCTACTTCACCAGTAAAGACAGAAAACGGTCCGGCATTTATTTTTACAGAAGGAAAAGGTGTTTATCTGTATGATATTACAGGTAAAAAAGTTATTGATGGTATGTCTTCACTTTGGAATGTGAATATCGGACATGGTAGAACAGAACTTGGTGAAGTAGCGAAGGAACAAATGGATAAATTAGCCTTCAGTTCTTGTTTTGCAACGTTTAGTAATGAGCCTGCTATTCTATTAGCAAAAAAGTTAGCAGAATTAGCACCAGGTGATTTAAATACTACATTTTTTACGTCCGGTGGTTCAGAATCCAATGATAGCGCCTATAAATTGGCTCGTCATTATTGGATATTAAAAGGGGAAACTTCTCGAAAAAAAATTATCTCAAGATCGAGATCTTATCACGGGGTGGCAATCGGTGCTACAAGTGCGACGGGTTTAAAAGGATTTCGTGATTTTACAAATTCTAATGCACCAGATTTTCTATTCGTAGATCATTTCTCCATTCAGGCTTTACGTGATTTGATTGAAACTGAAGGTCCAGAAACAATAGCTGCTTTCATCACCGAGCCAGTACAAGGTGCAGGTGGGGTGCATGTTGCACCGGAAAATTATTTCAAAGAAATTCGTGAAATTTGCAATGAGTATGGTATTTTGATGATAACTGATGAAGTTATCACAGGATTTGGTAGGACGGGTAAGTTCTTTGCGATGGAACATTTTAATGTGGTACCGGATATGATGTGCTTTGCAAAAGGTGTTACTAGTGGATATGCACAATTAGGTGGTGTAATGATCTCAGAGAAAATACACCAAGAATTTTCTGAGTTATCAGAAGGAACTATATTGCATGGATACACGTATAGTGGTCATCCAATGGCCTGTGCAGTTGGACTGAAAAATATTGAAATTATAGAGAAAGATAATTTAGTAGCAAATGCAGAAATTCGTGGTCAAGAGCTATTAGCAGGGTTAAAAGTATTACAAGCGAAGTATCCATTTATTGTTGATGTAAGAGGATTAGGTTTAATGGCAGGTATAGAGATCTCTTATGAAGGAAGACTCCTGGCTCCGCAAATAGTGACAGAGGCAGCAAAGTTGGGATTAATATGTCGCTCTGTTGTACTAGATGCTCAAGATATTGTTGTATTTTCACCACCATTATCAATAAGCCAAAAGGAGTTAAGGGATTTATTAGATATTCTAGAAAAGGCGATTCAAGAAGTAGAGAATCAGGTATTGGTAAATAAGTTGTAATACGAAAGGTGAGGTAATTTAATGAGGGGAAATTAAAGTGATATGGGAAGAGAATGGCTGAAGTATGCAATTGAGGAAATGACAGAAGTGAAACTTGTAGTTATAAATCAAAACTAAAAAAATAGGTAGGAGGAAATATAATGATAATTGGTGTACCTAAAGAAATAAAAAATAATGAAAATCGAGTAGGAATTACTCCAGCGGGTGTTGTGGCTTACAAAAAAGGTGGTCATGAAGTAATAATTGAATCGAGTGCAGGGCTAGGTAGTGGATTTACAGACCAAGATTATTTAGATGTAGGCGCTCAAATTACTAAATCGACTAAGGAAGTTTGGGATGTTGATATGGTGATTAAAGTGAAGGAGCCGATTCAGGAGGAGTACAAATATTTTAAAGAGAATTTAATTCTCTACACATACCTACATTTAGCTCCAGAGCCAGAATTAACGAAAGCTTTGCTTGAAAGTAAAGTTACTGGAATTGCTTATGAAACAATTCAATTAGATTCAGGTGCCTTACCGTTGTTAACGCCAATGAGTGAAGTTGCAGGCCGAATGTCTGTACAAATTGGTGCACAGTTTTTAGAAAATTCCAAAGGGGGAAAAGGAGTTCTCTTAGGTGGTATTCCTGGGGTTGCACCTGGAAATGTAGTGATTATAGGTGCTGGAGTTGTCGGGACGAATGCTGCGAAAATGGCAGTAGGATTAGGTGCAAACGTAACAATTTTAGACGTTAATATTACACGCTTAAGTCAAATAGATGATATGTTCCAAGGACGTGTTCGTACACTTGCATCAAATACCTACAATATCGCTGAAGCAGTGAAAACAGCTGATTTGTTAATTGGTGCTGTGCTCATTCCAGGTTCACGTGCACCACAATTAGTTTCAAAAGAAATGATTCAAACGATGCAAAAGGGTTCTGTTGTAGTGGATGTAGCGGTAGATCAAGGGGGTTCTATTGAGACAATTGATCGAATTACTACTCATAGTAATCCTACTTATGAAGTATACGGTGTTGTGCATTACGCAGTTGCGAATATGCCAGGTGCTTGCGCGCGTACTTCAACAATGGGCTTGTCAAATGTAACTGTTCCATACGGTTTGCAAATAGCTAATAAAGGCTATCGCCAAGCTGCTTTAGATAATCCTGTTTTAGCGAAGGGGATAAACGTAGTAAATGGAAAAATAGTATATAAAGCGGTAGCTGAAGCACATGGATTACCATATACGGATCTACAAGTAGAATTAGCAGCAGAAACAACTTCGGCGTTAGCAGTTAAATAGAATAAGAGAAATAATGTTATTTGAAATGAAAAGAAGGTGAAATTTGGTAGAGAACGTAATCTACCAAGCTTTCACCTTCTTTTCTATTTAACATGAATGCCTGCAGATTGTAGTTCTTTATAAAACTATAATTTGCAAATTCATTCAACAATAAGTACTTCTCCGATGGCATGGGTATTGTAGTTCCAAAAAAAGTAGGTTAATAAAAGTGTAGGGAGACGTGTTCAACTTCAAAAAGAATGTAAGCTTTATATTGAACATTGAGAACTAAAAGCATGTTCAGCCAAATTCCAATCATAAAACTACTTTTAAAAGCAGGTTTTTAACGTTACCGGTAATTCATATATATAAAGTAAAAACTATTAGGAGTAGAAATCATTGGACAAACAAAATAGCAGATATAGATGGGTTGTATTTGTTTCTGTATTATTTACTTATTTATTAATGGCGAGTCAACGAACCGCCCCAGGACTGATTACAGACCAGTTGATGCGAGATTTTAATGTAACAGCATCAACGATTGGGTTATTGACGAGTATTCAATTTTTTGTCTACACGAGTTTGCAAATTCCGATGGGGATTTTAGCGGATCGATTTGGGCCAAATTTTTTCCTAATTATCGGGGCTTCTCTTACAGGTTTAGGTACAATTATTTATAGTTTTGGTACACATGAATTCGTCCTGTTTTTTGCCAGAATACTAACTGGGGTTGGGGATGCAACCATATGGGTTAACATGGTGTTAATTTTGGCCCAATGGTTTCAACCAAAAGAATTTGTTCGATTAATTGGCCTAGCGGGCATGACAGGAAGTCTTGGTTTCTTATTGGCGACAGTACCTTTCTCCACATGGATACTCTTATTTGGATGGAGGGTAACATTTTTCTCAGTAGGACTACTATTATGTTTATGTGGCATTCTCCTTTATGTTGTACTTGTAAAAAAACCAAAACAAATTTTGGGAGATGAACCAGTAGCGGATGTAGCAGAAGTGCAACGTGAAAAAACATCTGTTTTGCTACGAAGAATATTTTCAAATCCGCAAGCATGGGCTCTATTCTTTTGCCATTTTGGGGTAGTCGGCGGTTATGTAGGGTTTATCAGTTCGTGGGCAGTTCCATACGGGATGGATATGTATGAAATGACGCGTTCAGATGCCAGCCAGCTGATTATGATTGGTCTTATCGGGGCACTGATTGGAGCACCTCTAGCTAGTTGGATTTCAAGTCGGCTTGAAACAATTAAAAGACCGTATATTGTTGTTCAAATCATTGTTCTATTAGGGTGGATTTCTTTCCTTTTATGTAATGGGCATCCTTCCTTTGTCTTTCTAATAATTATTTTCTTTATCATTGGCTTTGGATATGGGGCAAGTGCATTAACCTTTGCAGCTGTACGTCAATCTTTTAATCTGAAAGAATCTGGAATTGTTTCAGGGATTGCCAATACGGGCGGCTTTTTAAGTGCTGTATTGCTACCCATCATTTTTGGCTATATATTGGATCATTTTCAATCAACTTCAGGAAATCTATTTGATGGATATTACTATGGTTTCATCACGCCGGTTATTTTCTCCATCGTTGGTTTGATTGGCGTGATGTTATTGAAGGAAAAACGTCAGAGAGTAGGACAAAAAAGAATATCCGCATGAGGGAATCGAAATAAGAATAACAATAAAAGCAGGGGTAAAGAGTATGGAAGGAAAGCCACCATTCTCTGCTCCTGTTTTTACTACCTGATTTACAAGGTATATCAAAATAGTAAGATGTTAGGTATAATTAGTAATGAAGAAAAGAAAAATTATGATTAGATTAAACCTTGTATAGAAGGGGGAGAAAACTTAAATTGACAAATAATAATAAAACGGTCGTCCGTTCAATGGATATTTTAAATTTATTTATCGATCATACTGAACTGTCATTTCAAGAAGTCATTGAGTTATCAGGAATCCCTAAAACCACCGCTTTCCGCATGTTGAAATCTTTTGAGGAAATGGAATTTTTAGAAAAGGGAACGGATACAAAATATAGGTTAGGTATTCTCTTCCTTAAATTTGGACATCTAGTATCAACACGCCTAGATGTGCGGAAAATCGCTGATCCAATTATGAATGCGTTACATAATGATGTAAAAGAAGCCATTAATTTAATCGTTCGTGATGGTGATGATGCTGTTTATATCGAGAAAATAGATACGAAGCAAAAAGTTCGACTCTACACAGCAATTGGTAGAAAAAGTCCTCTTTATGCAGGGGCATGCCCGCGTGCTATATTATCCTTTTTACCGGATGCAGACATAAAGGAATATCTCGATTCAGTAGAACTTAAATCATTTGCAATGGGGACGATTACAGAAAAGGAAAGACTTTTTGAAACGATTGTGCAGGCTAGAGAACTTGGTTATACAATCAGCCATTCAGAATTAGAAAATTATACATCTGCTGTTGCAGCACCGATTTACGATCATAAAGGAGAAGTCGTTGCAGCAATGAGTATTGCGGGATTAGAAACCAATTATCAAGGAAAAAACGTTGAAATCTTCGTCGAGAAACTAAAGAAAGCTACCGCAGAGATTTCTAAACAATTGGGGTATGAACAGCTTTAAAAAATGGGTAGTCTCAAAAGTCATTTGAGATTACCCATTTTGCGTTGGAGTTGATAATTTATGGATCATCACCAAAAGTTGTGGATGACATTTTTAAAAATATATGCACGGTATTTTAGTTGATTGTAGTGGAGACTGGACGCCCCCAGGAAGCTCTGCTCTGTGCGAAAGCGAAGCGACAGCAACAAAGCGCCCAGTCGGAACGGAAATCAACCACACGGTTTGATGAAAAGCCTAATTTTTAGGAAATATTTTTATCTAAATATGCTACACCCTTTTTAAACGGAGCCCAAATGCTAATTCATGCCGTTTTTTTTCTTGACGTATTAATGCTAATTGAGCTTCTTCAAGAGTGACCTCTTTAAAATGGACGCGACCATTTGCTTGCATTTGTGCTAATGAGGGTAAATCAGCAGAAATGACTTGACCTATTTTAGGATACCCACCAGTTGTTTGACGATCTGCCATTAAAATAATAGGTTGCCCATTGGGGGGGACTTGAATCGTTCCAAATGTAACCCCTTCGGATAATAATTCAAATGGCTCTTTTAACTGAATAGCCTCTCCTTCTAATCGATAGCCCATTCGATCTGCGTGTGTAGTGATGGTGTAAGGTGTTGACAGGAATTTTTTTAAACTCTCTTCATCGAAATGCTGATATTCAGAGCCTCTTATGAAGCGGATTGTTTGCGTTTTTTTAAATGCAACAAAGGATGTGTAATCAGCTGACCAAGAAAGATGTGTCGGTTCTTTTTTTAATTGTTTAAAAAGATCCTCTCCTAACGCTGATCGTCTATCTAATTCAAAGACATCATTCTTCAGCAATTTTCTTCCTTGAAATCCTCCAATTCCAGCACGTAAATAGGTGCTTTTACTGCCCATCACATTGGGCACTTGAATGCCCCCACTAAACGATACGTAAGCTCGGCAACCACTAATCCCAGTATTAAATTTTAAAACAGAGCCTTTTTGAATGAAAAGTGGTCGCCACATTGGTGCTTCTTTGCCGTCTATTGTAGGTTGTAAATTACCACCTGTAATTGCGATCAGTTCATCCGTTTCAAATAAAAGGGTTGTTCCATAAAGTGTCACCTCAAGAGCGCCTTCTCCTTCCGAATTGCCAACAAGTAAATTCGCAATTCGCAAGGACATTGAATCCATTGCTCCTCCGACGATAACACCAAACTTTTGTAGTCCATATCTTCCTAGGTCTTGAATAGTTGCCAGCACACCTGGATGTAGTACTTTTATGCCCATGTTTCCATCTCCCATTCGCTCTTATATTCTTCCAACGAAATTGGTACAAACTGAATTCGATCACCCGGTTGTAATAAGGTTGGAGGAGATAGTTCAGGTTGAAACAAACGTGAAGGTGTTCGGCCGATGATTTGCCATCCACCTGGAGTTTCTAATGGGTAAATCCCTGTTTGATTTCCCGCAATTCCAACAGATCCCGGAGTAATCGATAACCGTGGAGTTTCTTTACGAGGCGTTGCTATTTGTCTGTCCATTCCGCCCATAAACGGAAAACCTGGAGCAAAGCCTATCATGTAAACAAGATATTCAACAGAAGAGTGAATTTTAATGACTTCATTAGGTGTTATCCCATGATAGGAGGCTACAAATTCTAGATCTGGTCCCATTTCGCCACCATATACTACAGGGATTTTTACGACACGCGCCTTCGTTGTTTCAACTATATGAGATTGGTTCAGTAAAGAAAGAATTATTGCTTTCACCTTTTCGTAAGGCATTTCGCCTCCTTTTTCTACATTTGAAAAGTATACTTCAATAGGATTGTAATAAACTGTCACATTATTATAGGCAGGCACAGCCTCGATGAATCCTTCAAATGGATTTCTCTCTAATACATTTAATATATATTTCACTTTGTAATGAATTGCCTCACTGATTCCTTCACCTACATGTATGACTAGTGCAGAATCACTCAAAGGTCTTATCTGTACATTCTCTTTTAAATTCATCATAAAAACCATCTCCTGAAGTTTCGTAATTCGGTATGCAAGTTTTAAATAACGGATTATTTAATATTATATTTCAACAATAAACGAAAACAAGTTTGATTTAAATGAAAATTTTAAAAAAAATATTCTTTCTCAAAATTTTAAATTCACACTTTTCAGTGACAATAAAATATGTTAATATTTTTTTAAATTTCAAAACTTAAGTTCCGAATATCGGTACAAATGTTGGTAAATGTATTCAGTATAACTACTTTAGTTAGAAGAAAATGGGGGAAGAAGATGTTTCGAGTTGATTTAAACTGTGATTTAGGGGAAAGTTTTGGTCGTTATCGACTTGGAGAGCAAGAAGAAATCTTACAATATGTAACCTCTGCTAATATTGCTTGTGGATTCCATGCTGGAGACCCAACAGTCATGCGAGAGACAGTTAAGTTAGCCATTGCCAATGGTGTGAAGATCGGGGCACATCCAGGATTACCGGATTTAAATGGCTTTGGACGACGTGAGATGAACATCACACCACAGGAAGCTTATGATATGGTTATTTATCAAGTTGGAGCATTGCAAGGTTTTCTAACGACCTACAATGAAACCATGCAGCATGTTAAGCCACATGGAGCACTTTATAATATGGCTGCTAAAAATCCAGCGATTGCTGAGGCAATCGCACAAGCTATTTATGATATGTCACCTTCACTTGTGTTATTTGGTCTCTCAGGTAGTGAATTAACAAAAGCTGGAGAAAAAGTAGGGCTTCAAACAGCCCATGAAGTGTTTGCAGATCGTACCTATCAGAAGGATGGTTCTTTAACATCTCGTAAACAACCGGATGCATTGATTACCGATAAGGAACAGGCAGTGAGTCAGGTTGTGAGAATGGTGAAAGAGGGAAGTGTTCTGTCCCAACAGAAAATTGATGTCCCATTACGGGCAAATACTATTTGTATTCATGGGGACGGGGAACATGCTGTAGAGTTTGCAAAATATATTCATTCAAGATTAGCAGAGCAACAAATATCAGTTCGTGCAATCAAGGAGGGGTAAGCCAATGGTAGCAAAAGAAAAGGAAGTTAGTGAAGCAGCAATCGAGCAAGAGAAAAAAGGTGCCTTTGTTAAGAAAACAGCAAGTAAAAGTGTGTTAATAGGAGCAGCCTTTTTAATGGCTACCTCATCTATCGGACCGGGTTTTTTAACACAAACGACAGTATTTACACAGCAATTAGCGGCTAGTTTTGGATTTGTCATTTTAATTTCATTAATTCTAGATATTGTCGCACAGGTAAACGTTTGGCGAATCATTGCTGTTTCTGGCTTGCGAGGGCAAGAAATTGCCAATAAGGTGTTACCTGGATTAGGTGTTCTCCTTGCAATTATGATTGTTATAGGAGGTTTAGCATTTAATATTGGGAACGTTGCTGGAGCTGGATTAGGGTTAAATGCAATGCTTGGCGTAGAACCAATTATGGGTGCCATATTAAGTGCACTTTTTGCTATTTTTATATTTATCTATAAAGAAGCAGGAAAGGCAATGGACAAGGTTGCGCAAATTGCTGGCGGTGTCATGATTTTACTCATGTTATTCGTTGCTTTTAAAACGTCACCACCTGTAGGAGAAGCGATTGTGAATACCGTTTGGCCTAAAGAAATTAGCTGGTTTGCGATTGTAACTTTGGTTGGTGGATCGGTTGGAGGTTACATTACTTTTGCTGGTGGTCACCGCCTTTTGGATGCTGGTATTAAAGGGCAAGAATCTTTGCCCGAAGTAACAAAAAGCTCTGTGACAGGGATTTTGATCACTGGCGTAATGCGTATTGCTTTATTTTTAGCGGTGCTTGGCGTTGTTTCAAAAGGTTTAGTCATTGATCCTGCCAATCCCCCTGCCTCTGTTTTCCAACTAGCTGCGGGTAATATTGGTTATCGCATGTTTGGTATGATTATGTGGGCTGCAGCGATTACTTCTGTTGTAGGTGCAGCTTATACATCCGTTTCATTTATTCGTACATTCCACCCTAGCATTGAGAAATATCATAATTGGGTGATTATAGCCTTTATCGTCATTTCAACAACAACCTTTGCCTTGGTTGGGAAGCCTGTTAATGTGTTAATTTTGGTAGGTGCATTAAATGCACTGATTTTACCATTAGCACTTGGCATTATATTAGTTGCTGCACACAAAAAAGAAATTGTTGGTACATATAAGCATCCTCGTTGGTTAACTGTAACGGGAGCCATTGTAGTTGTTCTTATGGGATATCTCAGCATCATTACATTAATTGAACAAATTCCAAAAATTTTTAGTTAATCTAATAACCAGCCATCCATGAGCAACTTTTCATGGATGGTTAATTTCTAAGGAGTGAATGGATGATGACAACATATAGTACTTTAGAGCCGAATGAAATCCGTCAACGTATTCGCAATCAAGAAATTTCTGGACCAACTTCTGGCATGTCGATTGGGTTTACACAAGCAAATTTAGTAATTTTGAAGAAGGAGCACGCCTTTGATTTTCTCCTATTTTGTCAGCGAAATCCAAAGCCATGCCCATTATTAGACGTGACTGAACCTGGATCATTTATACCTTCAAAAATTGCTAAAAATGCAGATATTCGCAAGGACATTCCGAAATATCGTATTTATCGGGATGGTATTTTAACGGAAGAAGTATTAGATATTACAGATTATTGGGAAGAGGATATGGTAGGCTTTTTAATAGGGTGTAGCTTCACATTTGAAACACCTCTTCTTGAAGCAGGTATTCCAATAAGACATATTCAAGAAAACTGTAATGTACCAATGTATAAAACAAATATCGCTTGTGAAAAGGCAGGTGTGTTTAAAGGACCAACTGTTGTCAGTATGCGCCCTATGACACCAGAGGATGCGATTCGTGCCATCCAAATTACTTCGCGCTTTCCAAATGTACACGGTGCACCCATTCATATTGGTCATCCAGAACAAATAGGGATTACGGATATTTCAAAACCAGATTTCGGTGATGCCGTGTCCATTAAGTCAGGGGAAGTACCTGTATTTTGGGCTTGTGGCGTAACCCCTCAGGCAGTAGCAATGGAAAGTAAACCTTCTATTGTAATTACCCATGCACCGGGGCATATGCTAATCACTGATATAAAGGAAACAAGCTTGAGTATACTTTAAGGTATGTTCGGAGACATTTATTAATTTTCTTCATAAAGGCTGTTTTCGTATGGCTGTTTTCTCAAAGATTGTTGCTGTTAAAGACAGATTTAATCTACAAAATGTGTGTAGGATAAATCTGTCTTTTCGGTTTGATATTTCGTGATTGAAGAAAAAACATTCATTATTTTTAAAATATTTTACTTACTTCTATGTAAAATAACTATTTTCCTCGTGGCCAAATGAAATATGAAATAGATATGATAAAATCAATTCCCAGTACTAAAGACCATACTTTTAGTGTTTCAAAAAGTTTAGAGCTACGGTCCGCATCATTTACTAAGTATATCAATATTAATAAAAATCCTGCTCCGATGATATATGCGAATAAATGCTGAAAAGACCCTTTCAAAGAATTACGAGCATATGCGAAACCAGTCTTTTTTTCAGGTTTTGTTCCCTCTTTTTTTATGTAGTATAAGAACCTTTCATCAGCCCAACGAACGATACTCTTTCCAAAAGCAATCGACACACCTAAATAGATAGCAGCAATTGCGTGAGACGTAGTTGCATTTCCACCCTTTAATAGATCTATAGCAGTTACGATTAACAGAAACAAATCAATCACGGGTGTTAGAAGTAAAAAGAACGATCCCATTTTTTTAAAGTTATATACATAACGTAAAGTTAGACCGAGTATTATAACAATCCAAAAACCAATTTCTGCTGCAATAATTGACCAAGTAATAAAATTCAATTAACCACCCCACACTTTTACTTACAAAAAATCTAGTATAAAAACACACGCTTAAATATTGTATATTATATTATAAGGAGAAACAATAAAATAATTCCACCTTTTATCAAATTTACCATATTAATTCAGTGAAAACCTCTTTTTCTTCGCTAATTGAATAACAGTAAACTACTGAATCCGCTTAAAAAGCATCTGATAAATGGTGCTCTTTGCCTTTTCTTATTGCTTCAATTGTGAAATAGTTAGATTTTTGACAAGTTAAAATAAGCATTTGCTCTACCCGATTTTCAAATGCCAAGTTTTTATGTAACTCAAGCCAACGATACCAGTACTATCCAAATAATACGTACCAACGCCCTGAAATCGTTCCATCCATCCTTTACATATTATTGAACGCCTCCTGCAAATGCATTATAATCAACCACATTCAGTATTTTGAAGAGAGCAACAATCTATACGAAAACAGCCTTTCGTATAGATTGTTGCAAATACATTAAGACCAGTCCATTCTACACATTTTGTAGATGAACTTGGTCTTTAGTAAATCATTCTTAAACTAAAATAACTATATATTTTCAGGTAAATAATGTTTATACATTTCCAATGCATCGGTATGCTCTTTTAATACAGCAATGGTTTTATGGTTTGGTTTTGCAAAAATAATAGAATAATCCTCTTCGTTAAGTTCCTTATTAATTGAAAAAGCTAATTTTTCTTCATCTAATGAAAATTGAGCATTAACACCAGTTTTGTTTCCACGAGCATCTAATCGTATCCACTTCTTATAAGACTGAAAATAAACAGCATTCAAAGCGTGAATCGAATATCCTTTTTCTGGGGTATCAAACAACATTAAACGCTGATAACAAAAACCTGTTGGAATTCCTTGCGAACGTAATAGTGCTGCCAAAAGATTTGATTTTGCATAGCAAATACCTTGTTTATACTTCAATACATCTGATGCGTGACAAGTAACTTTTTTTCCTTGAATATCCCAAGAATGTGATATTTCATCACGAACAAATTCAAAAGCAATTTTTGCTTTTTCAATTTCTGTTTGAGTAGAGTTAAATAGTTCTTCAATTTTTTCTTTAATTATTGAATTTGAATAATCAACCACATCTAACTCAAGTAAATAATCCCCTAAATTTTCAGATTCAAATACAAACCCCATAAACCACCAACCCTCTCGATTGAATTTTTATTAATTGTTAAGTATTAATATACGATAAAGTGAGATGGTTCGTATATATTTTTTTCTACTAACCTTTGTTGAATAGCAACGATCTTTAAGAAAACAGCCTTAATAAAAAAGGACTTACTTGTGGAATACCACAAAAAAACGCCGCAGTGTCGTTCGATTCAAGATCTTGGGGGTAAAGAAATACGTGTCGTGACAAGTTTAATAGATATTACTGCTTAGAAAGCATGAAGAAAAACGAGATGATTTAACGGCACGGAGCATCTAGCCTTTTTGTATGTATTCATCACACTAGAACTTCCTTGATGATAGTTCATCAATAGAATAGTAGAGGAATGTAGTTTATGAAATGGGGGTTTAATTCACGCACATTGTAACATTGGTTATAAAATAGAAAATGAGGATTGTTTTTTTTAGTGGATGGCTAAAATAACAATGAAGAGGATGGTTAATTACAAATGAAATAATATTAATATATAATTTTTTATCAGGAATAACATTGCTAAAAGAAGAAAGCGCGTAAGTTTGAAGGAAATAATGAGGTGTGTATTTATGGATTGGAAGCCTGATAGACATGCGAAAAAAGCTATCTATAAACAACTCGCAGAATATATTGAAAAGGGAATTGCAGATGGTACATTTCCACCTGATAAACCATTGCCATCAGAGAGATATTTAGCTAGTGCTCTAAATGTAAACAGAAGTACTGTCGTGAATGCATATGACGAATTAGAATCAATGGGGCTAATTGAAAGAAATAGAGGAAGTGGTACTACCATTAGTAAGGATATATGGGGTTTAACAAAAAAACGGATTCCTAGCTGGAATAGGTATATTGAGGCGGGTTCTTTTTTACCTAGTCAACCTGTCACGCAAAAAATAAGAAAAGAAGCAGTTGAACATAAATTAATAAATTTAGCTTCCGGTGAATTGTCAGAAGAACTTTTCCCAAAAAGGTTTTTAAGCGAGATAACGTCAACACGTTCTTTTATTGGAAGCCTAGGATATGATCACCCGCAGGGGAATGAAATCTTTAGAACTACCATTGCAAAACACGTAAAAAAAAGTCGGGGAATCGAATCTAATCCTTCTTCAATACTGATAACATCAGGAGCGCAACAAGCATTACATTTAATTGTACAATGTTTGTTAAAGCCTGGAGATGCAATAGCAATAGAAGATCCTTCTTACAATTATAATCTTCCAATTTTCAAATCGGTGGGTATACAAGTGCATTACCTTCCTGTTGATAAGGATGGCATAAACCCAGAAGATTTGCAGTCATTATATAAAAAACATCGAATTAAAATGATTTTTTTAAATCCATATTTTCAAAATCCAACGGGATCCTTATTGAATAAAAAGAAAAAAGAAGCGATTTTAGATATATCCTCAAAGCTTGGAATTCCAATAGTAGAAGATGATCCTTATAGTTTAACTGCTTTTTCAGGAGAAAAAATCGCTACCCTTAAATCAATGGATAGGAATGGCAACGTCTTATACATTAGTTCTTTGTCCAAAATTGTTGCATCTGGATTAAGAATAGGGTGGATTATAGGCCCAACATCGGTGATTGAAAGATTATCCGATGCAAAACAACAAATCGACTTCGGTCATTCTAGCTATACACAATGGATAGCGAATGATTTTTTAAAATCAGAAAATTTTCATATTCATATAAAAAGTTTAATAAAGGAATTACAAAAAAGGAGAGATAAAATTGTAAAAAGCCTAGATGCTTATTTAAAAGATTTAGTGGAATATTCTATTCCTCAAGGTGGTATTCATATATGGTGTAAAATACTTAAAAACTATAATGAAACCCAATTGCTTGAAGAATCCATTAAAAGAGGCGTCATTTATGTTCCTGGTTCTACACTTGGATCCAAAGATGGCTTTGTTCGTTTTACTTTCGCCAAGGAAGATGAAGATTCAATAGATGAAGGAATCAAAAGGTTTGCAGAAGCTCTTAATAGTTTATAAACAATCGGTTGACTAAAATTTGGTAGGTTCGATGTTTTAAAATAGTGATCCCGAAGATAAATGGATGGTCAAAAAAACATCGAATTGGATGGTTATAAAAAATATAAATCCCTTATCATTGGGAGTGGATGATAAATCATCTATAAAGCCTACTGAAAGAGATGATAAGATATGACAACGGGTATGATTGTTACGCTAGTGATTGGATCTATTATTAAATTGTTAATGAGCCCTCCCAGTATAGCTGTGGCATGGGGGGTAAGTAAATTTGAACTTCATAAAAAGCTTGATGCAAAAGATGTTACGGTAACATTTAATGGAGATAATTTAGAAGAGGATGAAAAAATTAGATTTACAGACTATTTTAATAAAGCTTCCTTTTTGAAAAAACACTATATATTTCCAGGTAATGAAAAATTATTTTTACAACCAGAGACTAATGTTACCCCATTTGTCATGAACGTCAAAAGAGGTAAAAAAGAGGTTGATTTCTTTGTTTTTAGGTACGACAATCACGTTGATGTAGTCAAGAAATACAAGGAGAAGGTTGTTTCATATAGTGTTAGTTCTGAAAATCTACAAAATTTCTCCATTTTAACTATAAATCCAAACCATTGAATAGAAGGTTTTCGAAAAAAAGGGATTCATCACTGACGTAGAATCCCTTTTTTATTACCATAAAAATTACGTGAAAATAGTGCAGGGATTATTCTCCAATTTAATTGAATGGATGATTTTTTTATGACCAAAAAATCAGGGATATTGCTAGTGAAACGGCAGTTAAAAATGTTTTCGTATGAAAGCAAAGCGTCAGCTACAAGTGTTTTTTTACCTGTTTCTACTATTAATATAAAACCCGAAGCTTTAGTATCGCTTCGGGTTTATATTAATCTATCTCAATAGCATTTTCCAATAAATTAAACATGCCTTTATTTAAGTTATAAATTTCTATGTTTTAGAGTAACTCAGAAGTTGTTTTTGCTTGCATGTGAAGTTGTAGGTAGTCAGGGCCACCTGCTTTTGAATCTGTACCTGACATATTGAAGCCACCGAATGGTTGGTAACCTACAATTGCACCTGTACAGCCACGGTTGAAGTAAAGGTTTCCAACGTGGAAGTCTTCACGTGCTTTTTCTAAGTTCAAGCGGTTGTTTGTGATCACTGCACCCGTTAAACCGTATTCTGTATCGTTTGCAATTGCAATTGCTTCGTCGAAGTCTTTTGCTTTGCTGATTGCTACAACTGGACCAAAGATCTCCTCTTTCATAATGCGTGCAGATGGGTCTACGTCTGCAAATACTGTTGGGTTGACGAAGTAACCTACTGAATCATCTGCCGTACCACCTGCAACAAGACGACCTTCGCTTTTTCCGATTTCAATGTACTCTGTAATTTTGTTGAATGCAGCTGCATCGATTACCGTTGCCATGAAGTTTGTTGGGTCTGTTGGGTCACCGACTGTTAACGTGTTAGTAAGCTCAATGACACGATTAACAACTGTGTCATAGACATCTTCAACGATAATAGCACGAGAACATGCAGAACATTTTTGACCAGAGAAGCCGAATGCTGATTTCACAATGGATTGAGCAGCTAATTCAAGATCAGCTTCTTTATCAACTACGATAGTATCTTTACCACCCATTTCAGCGATAACACGTTTAATCCAAATTTGACCATCGTTTAATACAGAAGCACGTTGGTTAATACGTAAACCAACATCACGTGAACCTGTGAAGCTGATGAAGCGTGTACGTGGGTGGTCTACTAAGTAGTCCCCGATTTCTGTACCGCTACCTGGTACATAATTGACTGCACCTGCTGGTAATCCTGCTTCTTCTAATACTTCGATAAACTTATAGGCTACAACGGGTGTTGTAGAAGCTGGTTTTAATAAAACTGTGTTCCCTGTAACTAGTGCTGCTACTGTTGTACCCGCCATTATTGCGAATGGGAAGTTCCAAGGAGAGATAACGATACCTACACCTAATGGAATATAGTCATAACGGTTATATTCACCTGGGCGACTTTCTACTGGATGCCCATCTTTAATGCGTAACATTTGACGACCGTAGTATTCCATGAAGTCGATTGCTTCTGCTGTATCTGCATCTGCCTCATTCCATGGTTTACCTGCTTCTTTTGTTAATAAAGCTGAGAATTCGAATTTTCGGCGACGGATAATTGCTGCTGCTTTGAATAATACGTCTGCGCGAATCGCTGGATCTACTTTTTTCCATGTTTTGAATGTTTCATCTGCCACTTGCATTGCTTTTTCAGCTAAGTCACGTGTAGCTTTTGATACGCGACCAATCACTTCTGTTTTCTTCGCTGGATTGTACGAAATGATTTTCTCTTCTGTTGTGATGCGTTGACCACCAATGATTAGCGGGTAGTCTTGACCTAAATAGCCTTCAACAGTTTGTAAGCCTGCTACGTATGCATCTTTGTTTTCTTGTTTCGAGAAATCTGTGAATGGTTCGTGTTTATATGTAATCAAAATAATTTCCCCCTGTGAGCATAAGTGCAAAATGATTATGCACTATTTAGAATTTTATTAATTCTATAATGCAATATAATTTGGCATTAATCAACAATAATTTTCGGAATTTTTCAATTTGCATGTCTACCATTCATGCAAAATGTTAAAATATTGGGAGGGATAGGCGTATATAGGAGGACAAGATGGAAAATCATATTTTATTAAATATTTATAAATACGTTATTGAAAAAGGGGATATGGGCATTTGTGTTGTGGATACAGAGGGAAAATTGCTCATCTATAATAAAAAAATGCGAGAATTAGAAGGCGTGGATGAAGACGAATTTGAGAAGAGACGAGCATACGAAATTATTGATTTTGAATCAGAGAAACGTGATATTTATAAAGTTTTAAGCTCTGAATCGCCAATACCTAATGTAAAAAAAACGTATTGGAATAAAAAAAATCAAGAAGTCACCTATATTAGTAATATTTATCCATTGCACTATGAAGGAGCTTTAATAGGAGCTGTCGAATTTGCACGAGATATTACACAGCTTGAATATATGATGTACCAGCCATTAAGAAGATATGGTGCTCCGCTGACTTTTGAAATTATTACCGCAGTATCAGAAGTGATGCGAGATGTTATTGAAAAAGCAAAAATTGTGGCATTGAGTCGGATGCCTGCTGTGTTAATAGGGGAGTCGGGTACCGGAATTGATATGATTGCTGAGGGCATTCATCATGATTTAAGAGTGCAAAACGATTTGTTTATTACATTAATTTGCCGCAGAGATGAAAACACCATTTTAAAGCAGTTTGAAAAAAACATTGCTGGAAAAGAAAGTATTACGTTCTTCGCAGAACGGATTGAGTATCTATCTTTAGCTGCGCAACAAAAAATTGTAGAATTGTTTAACAACCATTCGCATCATCAGCATATGCTGATTGCTAGTGTGGGCAAAGACCCGATTGATTTAATTCAAGAACAAATGTTATCTAGGGAGTTATATCGATTGTTTTCAGGGATTACGATTTATGTACCCCCATTACGAGAGAGAAAAGAAGATATCATGCCGTTTATTGATGATTACTTCCATCGCCATCGTGATAGCTTTGGCTCATCCATTCAGGGGTTATCGGAAGAAGTCAAAGAGATTTTTTTGAAATATGATTGGCCTGGAAATTTAAAGGAGTTAGAAGTGTTACTTGATGAAATTTCCTCCCTTTTGACTAATGAAACTGTAGTGGATTTACATATGCTACCAGCTTACTTTAGGTGGAAAATCCAGCAGATTTATGATGGGGTGGAAGAGAATGCGGATTTATTTATTATTAAAAATCCAAATGATATTCGACCACTTGATGTCTATATGAAAGAGGTGGAAGAGTATTATATTTCAAAAGCATTAGATTTTCACCAAGGCAATATCTCAAAAACTGCGGCTACATTAGGTATACGGCGACAAAGTTTACAGTATCGTGTGAAAAACTATAAACTCAATAAAAAGAGCGAAAACATTAATTCATGATGTTTTCGCTTTTTCATTGAGTTTAAGTGTAGAAGAGTTTAAGTGTTGAATTATTTGACCTTTTTAGATAGACGACCAAGGGCAAAGGCTGTAACACCTAGACCAATTACTGTATTTGTTTTTTTAGTAAATACTTGTTTTGTGACAAGTGTTAGATTTTGAGGGCGTTCTGCTAGACGTCTCATGAAATAACCGTACCAATCACTACCGAAAGGTAAATATGTACAGAAGTTATAGCCTTCTTTCGCTAATTCATATTGCATATCTTTTCGGAAGCCATACAACATTTGGAATTCAAACTTATCATTCGGAATATTATGCTTTTTAACAAATTTCTTCACATGATTTATTACATGGTGGTCATGTGTTGCAATGGATGTGAACTTACCGTTTAGCAAATGTTGCTCGATTAGTTTTAAATAATTGCGGTCAATATCATCTTTTGATTGATAAGCAACTCGATCATCTTCCTTGTAAGCCCCTTTTACGATTCGGAGACGGAAGTTTTTGTATTTCTCAATATTTTCCTCTGACTCAAAGAAGTAAGCTTGAATAACCGTACCCACATTATCGTACTCTTGGTGTAGCTTTTCTAGTAAGTCAAATGAGCTATGAAGGCGTGCATAGTTTTCCATATCGAAATTTACAAATATATCGTACTTATGTGCAAGTGCCAAGATTTCTCTTAAATTTTCATAGCAAAAATCGATATCAATATCTTGACCTAGCTGTGAAGGCTTAAGGGAAATATGTGCATCCAATTGTTCATCATGGATAGCTTGTATCACGGCTAAAATATTTTGTTTCGCTGCTGTTGCTGCAGGTTTCTCAAAGACAAATTCGCCAAGATTATCTACTGTACAAGAAATGTTTGCTTTGTTTAATTCTTTAATTGTTTGAACGACCTCTGGAATTGTTGTGCCTGCTACAACGCTTTGTGCGCCCATTCGTAAACCATATCTTTGAGCTGCACCATTAAGCATTTGGTTCTCTGATAAGTAAATAAAAAAGTCACGTAATGCCATATAAAATCCTCCTAAAACAATGAATTTAAATTTCTTGGCGATTATAACACTAAAAAAAGAAAACTGTAAAATTTCAAAAAATTATTTTACAGAGTGTTTTCGGGTCGTGGGTTATTGTGTTTATTGAATTTCTACAGACTTGAAAATAAGTAAAAAATAATTTTTTGACGAAAAAAAACTTTTCAAACGAGTGATTATGCTTTATGTTGTGATGTATAGATTTATTAGAAAATTCTAAAAGGGGTGAATAATTTTTAAAATAGAATTTCCTAAATTTACTATTTTGTATATTTTATTATTTTTTTAAAATATTTTTTGATTTTTGGGGAGGGAATTATATGAGTAGTTATAAGTATGAAATCAAAACAATTGATACACATACTGTAGGGGAGGCAACACGTATTGTTGTGGATGGGTTTCCAAAAATTGTTGGCAAAACAATGATGGAAAAGAAAAATTTCGTAAAGGAAAATTATGATCATTTACGAATGTTACTAATGAATGAACCTCGTGGGCACAAAGATATGTTTGGATCTATTCTAGTTGAGCCTATTAATCAACAGTGTGATATTGGCGTTATTTTCATGGATAGTGGTGCTTATTTGAATATGTGCGGGCATGGAACTATTGGTACAGTCACTATGTGTATTAATAAAGGGCTTATTGAAAAGAAAGATAAAGTATTAGTGGATACACCATCAGGTATTGTGGAATGCTCTGTTTATTATAACGGTGATGAAGTTGAAGCAGTTGAATTTAAAAATGTACCTGCCTTTGTACTACATAAGGATTTAAAAATTGATTTGAATGAGCTAGGTACAGTTCAGCTTGATATTGCTTTCGGAGGAAGTTTTTTCGCTATAGTAAATGCAAGCGAGTTAAAGATAGTAATAGATTTACAAAATAAACAAGAAATATTAAAGTACGCCAAAAAAATAAGGGATTATGTCAATGCTAACATCGATATTCAACATCCGTCGATTGACGCCATCAAGTCCGTTGACTTAGTAGAGATTTCAGAAAAAATTACAAATAGCCACTATAAAAATGTTGTTGTCTTTGGGAATGAACAAATTGACCGCTCTCCTTGTGGAACAGGTACATGCGCAAAAATGGCAACGCTTTCATTGGAAGAAGGAGATACGATTATTCAAGAAAGTATTATTGGTTCACAGTTTACAGGCAGAATTTTAGGCAAAACGAATGTGGGAGATTATGAGGCAATCATTCCAGCTATTCGCGGTGCAGCTTGGATTACTGGGGAGCATAAATTCATACTTCAAAATAAAGATATTTATCCAGAAGGTTTTGTTGTTTAAATAAAATAACAGGAAAAGGGGCGGTTATATGAGTAATAAGGTATCCTTTGTTCAAATTCTAGTCATTGGATTCATGTTGTTTGCTATGTTTTTAGGTGCAGGAAATGTTATCTTTGCACCGATTGTAGGGCAGCAGGCAGGAAACAATACGCCAATTGCAATGGCAGGCTTCTTAATTACAGGGGTGGGCTTAGTTCTTTTAGCAATCGTTGCATTAAATAAAGGTGGCGGTACAGTAGAAAGTTTAGCGAATCGCGTTTCGCCAAAGTTTGCAGTGGCTTTTTCTATTTTACTATTCCTTGCATTAGGACCGTTCTATGTGATTCCACGTACAACATCGGTTGTATATGAAATTGCATTAAAACAATTGTTCCCAAGTGATGCGAACCATACATTATTTTTACTCCTTTTTTCAGTTGCTTTTATCGCTTTGACAATTTATTTATCTTGGGAAACATCTAAGCTTGTCGAACGTTTAGGGAAAATTGCGACACCTATTTTTACAGTGCTTTTAGTTATTATTGTGACAAAGTCAATTATTACACCAATGGGTTCTGCACAAGCACCTGTAGAGTCGGCTGGCTATGAAACAACGATGGCTGCTTTTTTAAAGGGCTTTACACAAGGCTATTACACAATGGATGTACTTGCTGCCTTCGTTTTTGGTGGAATTTTTATTAAATCAATTGAATCGTTGAATTTGAAGACACAAAAAGACGTTTCCAAAGTATTTTTTCAAGCAGGGATTATTACGGTTGTTGGTTTAGTTGCTTTACAGGTATCTATGGCTTGGATTGGCGTTTCGAGTGTAGGTTCTGTTGGTTATGTATCAAATGGAGGAGAGCTTATAGCCTTAGCGGCGAAAACTTTATTTGGTCAAATCGGAATTTATTTAATTGGAATCGTAATTTTCTTAACAGGAATTACAACAAACGTCGCTTGTTTAGCTGCCACTGCTGAATATTTTGGCCGCATTATGCCAAGTATTTCATATAAAAAGTGGTTAATTATTTTCTCCTTACTAGGTGTTGTATTTACAAACTTTGGTTTAACAAAGATTTTATCGATGGCTTCACCAGTATTAATGCTTTTATATCCAATTGCTATTACTTTAATCATCCTTATTTTTACAGAGAAATGGTTTGGGGGAGCACAAAGCGTATATGTAGGAACGATGATAGGTACTGCTTTTATAGCAGTATTAGATGCATTAAAGGATGCTAATATTTTGGTAGAACAAATTAACTCTACATTTGCCTTTATTCCATTATTCACATCAGGTGCAGGTTGGCTTATTACAGGTCTGTTAGGTGCTATTATTGGCTATCTTTTTAGCAATAAAAATGTTGTACAAAGTAGTAATAGTGTATCCAATTAAGTGAAACGATAGTATTATAATAATTGCATTTAAAAAGTTGTTGAATGTGCCTTTTTACTTAAAAAGGCACATTTTTAATTGGAATCGTTTAGAAGGAACAGGTTCTTTAATTGTTTTTCATCTTCTTATATCGTTTGGTAGAATGTCACAATCGTTGCAGGTGTTTTCACTAAAACTAAACTAATTAAACGTAATGAATAATACCTATTTAACTAACTAGAGCTTTACTTCAATGTCAAGAACTATAGATTTGATTTAAGCTCCCTTTTAGAGGGGAAACGCAGGCTAAGAATTTAACATCGTACTGTTGTTGCTGCCGCTTCGCTTTCGCATAAAAGACATTAGTCGGCCCAAAGCCCCGGATGGAAGAGAAACAAAAATAGAAGTAATCTACTAATTTTTAGGGAAATTATCGATGCATTATTCATCTTCCTAAAAGTTGGTAGTATAATTGTAGAATCATACATTCATAAAGGGGAGAAATTAATGACGGCTCAACAACAAGCAGCAATGCAATCTATGATTGATTGGCTTGCAGATGAACGCGAACTTGGGCAACAACCGAGGAAAATAGAAATTGCAGGAGAGTTTGATTTATATGATATGCACTATTACATATTCAAGTATAAACAAACAATGCTCGGAAAATGGCTCCTTGGCGTATGTGGGGGCTATGAGGACCCGTCTGACACCGAGCATTGCGGCCATATATTTAGCGAAATGCAACCATATGACCCTGCGACCGCAGAGCAAGAAGCTGTAAAGATGGTAGAAATGATCCGAGAATACTGGATGCAACAGGCTGCAGATTATGAAGCTACGCAATCTATGGAGGACGAGACGGAAACCCAAGACGATGGATCTGGTATTTTTAATGGGTTTGTTCTGCTTAACACTGGAGAATGTGACATTGATCAGATCAAGGCCAATCTTTTGAGTGATTGGAACATCTCCTGCTCGTCGGCAGAGGATGAGGATAAGGAAGGCACTTTAGTCTTTGAAGTGGACGACTGCATGTTAGCGGTTAGTTTTGTCGATGCTCCCGTCCCAGATGGTGAAGCTGAGCATTATGCACAGGGAAACTACATATGGAAGGAAGCCGTGGAGGTTACTCAAACGCATGTAGCTCAAATCATTCTGGCGGCAATTACTCGCTCGGGCTCTCCGCTGGACAGTGGCAAGCTTTACACTAAGCTGGCGGCTAGTTGTTTGAAGCTTCCTAATGCAATAGGGATCTATACAGGCGGCACCGTATATCAGCCTGAACTTTTTCTAGATATGGCTGAAGTCATGAAGAATGACGACATGTTTCCTTTACTGAATCTGGTTTATTTCGGCCTGGTCGGAACGGAAACCGGGGTAGATGGATATACTTATGGGCTAAAAGCCTTTGGCAAGGATGAAATTGAAATCTTGGACAGCCAAGCATCTCCTGCCGAGCTGCGTGATTTTTTGATTGCTATTTCTGGATATATAGTAGAAGAGAACGTCACTTTAAGGGATGGAGAAACGATCGGCTTTTCAGCAGAGCAAAAGTTGCCGATTTCCCGTTCCAAGGGAGTTTATGTCGATGGGGATACGCTCAAAATCAACTATTAGTCTCGTGCCAAAAGACACCGTAGCAGGTGTTTTTTTTGCTGCAATATCAAAAATATTTTGTACGAGGCATTTGAATACATACATATTGTATGTCCGTGAATTATACACCTAAACTTCAACAATCCGAGTAATGCCAATGTCCCAGCGAAAACGTTTAAAACAATTGAAAAGCACCTCAAATCTTTGGTAACAAGGGTTTGAAGTGCTTTTTCCTTTTTGAAACACGTTAAAAAGGATAGAAAAATGAAATTGTTTCTACAGACTTCTAGTTTGTTTTTTCACAATGCTGCAAAAATGTTAAGTGTAACTATTCGCATACAATTAGCCGAAGTGAATCCTTTGTCATTAAAAGTGAAGTAAAAAAATTAAGAAAATTCATAAAAAGATGTAGAAAAATAAGGTAATAATTTGTATACTTGTATTACAAGTTAACAACTCGAGTGTATCGATGTATTAGAAAGAGGGTTATATGATGATTGAACGTAAAAGTATTTCAAATCAGGTGTTGGAAGAATTATTAGAAATGATAAAAAATGATGAATTATCTGTCGGGTCTTTAATGCCAAGTGAACATGATTTAGTTACACATTTTGGTGTAAGTAGGGCACCTATTCGAGAAGCTTTAAAGGTTCTGGAGGTATCTGGTATCATTTCCGGTAAACAGGGTGGGAGAAGTCGTATTAATTCGGTCAATTTATCAGATATGTTAGAGCCAATTCGCTTTGAAGTCATTTCTTTAGAGGAAATTCTTGATTTATTAGAGTTTCGTATACATATTGAGTCCAGTGCAGCAAGTTTGGCAGCTGAACGTCGTACAGAAGAAGAAGTAGAAGCTTTAAAAGAAGCAGTTCAACAATTTGAAGAGGTTTATAAATGTGATTATGAGACGGGGCAACAAATTGATTTTGCTTTTCATAAATTAATTATGCAAGCTTCTCACAATCAATTTTTTATAGATACACAAAATAATCTCTCAGAACTGTATATAAAGGCGCTACAATTTTCTTTATCAAAAAACTTAGGGTTAGAAAAAAAGCGTAATGAAGTATTAGAAGAGCATAGAAAAATTGTAGAAGCAATTGAGAGAAAAGATGCACGCGCGGCAAGTAGTGCGATGATTTTACATTTAACAAATGCCCGTAATAAATTGGAATCCTTGAAATAACACAGTATTGAATGTGTTTTATAAATGTAAACAAAAAATTATTTTTGAAGTCCTTTACGGCTTTCATGAAGTGATTAGTTTTCAGGCTTAATTGAAAAGAGCTCATATTACTAATAGAAGAGAGAGGAATTAAATGGAGCTACAGAAAGTAGAAAGTGAAATTAGAAAAGTTATTTTAGACGCAGAACGAGTTATGAGAGATCCAGCAGATTTAGTAAGTTATTCATATGATGCCTCTTTTGGTTCGTATATGCCTGATATCGCTGTACAAGCTTTAACAACTGATGAAGTAGTAAATATTATGAAAATAGCGAATCATTATAAAGTGCCAGTGTATCCAAGAGGGCAATCAACGAGTTTGAGTGGTGGACCTTTACCTGTACAAGGCGGTATTGTTTTAGATTGTTCTCAATGGATATCGAAATTAGAAGTTTTTCCAGAGGATATGCTTGTGGTAGTTTCACCAGGTGTTACAGCGAAGCAAATTAATGATGCCGCACTCAAACATGGCTTAATTTATCCACCAGATCCAAGTAGTATGAATATTGCTACGATTGGTGGTAATCTTGCGGAAAATTCCGGAGGACCTAAAGGGTTGAAGTATGGAGTGACGAAAGACTATGTAGTAGGCTTAGAAGTCGTAACGCCTGAGGGAAATGTAATGCGTACAGGTGGAAAAACGATTAAAAATGTAACCGGTTACGATGTGACGAATTTGATTGTTGGATCAGAAGGTACACTTGCTGTCATAACAGAAGCAACGCTACGACTTTATCCGAAACCACAGGCCACAGTTACATTAATGGCATTATTTGACAATTTGATAGATTCTGGGCATAGTATTTCTAATATTTTAAGTGCAGGCATTATACCTGCTAAATTAGAAATTATGGATCAAGCGTCTATTCAAGCTGTTGAAGAATATCAACCGACAGGGCTACCAATAGATGTAGAGGCTATGATTTTAATAGAACTAGATGGGCATCCAGTAGCAATTGAACAAGAAATTGAAGTTGTTAGAAAAGTATGTACAAAGTATAACGCTCGAAAAGTAGAAATTGCTAACACAGAAGAGCAAGCTCTTGCTTTATGGAAGGCACGTAAGCTAGTGTCACCAGCAATTGTTCGTAATAAACCGACAAAAATTTCAGAAGATGCAACGGTTCCGAGAAGTAAAATTCCAGAGATGTTTACGCGATTAAAAGAAATTCGTCAAAAATACGACGTTGAGCTAGTTATTTTCGGTCATGCTGGTGATGGGAATTTACATCCAAATATTATTGCAGATGCAAATGATTTGGAGGAAATGAAACGGGTAGAAAAAGCGGTAACAGAAATTTTTGAAGCAGCCATCGAACTTGGTGGAACACTTTCTGGTGAGCATGGAATAGGTACATTAAAGGCACCATTTTTAGAAATGGAACTAGGTGAGGTAGGGGTAGATATGATGAAACGAATTAAACAAGCATGGGATCCAAATAATATTTTAAATCCAGGAAAGATTTTTGCTGAAAAAGGGCAAAAATTTTCGTTAACAAATGGTTAAACAAGAACTTGCTTATAAAGAAACGCTTAGCTGTGTACAATGCGGCTATTGTCTACCTGCTTGTCCAACTTATATTACCTTTAAAAAAGAGAAACACTCACCACGTGGCCGTATTAATTTAGTGAAAATGGCTGCTGAAGGGAAAATTTCTTATGAAGATATGGAACAAGGTATTGAGCTTTGTCTTGGGTGTAGGGCTTGTGAAACAGCGTGTCCTTCCAATGTTCCATATGGCACGATCTTAGAATCGGCTGTTGCAAGTTTAGTGACTTATAATGAAGAGAGAATGAAAAAACGTCAAAAACTTATTAAGTATATGTTGTTTGAACATATCATTCCAAATAAAAAAATACTAAAAATTGGCGAAGTCGGGTTAAGTCTTTATCAAAAAACAGGAGTACAAAAAGTAGTTCGTAAATCAAATATATTGAATGTATTTCCAGAAAAAATGAAAGCGTTTGAAAACATATTACCAGAAGTAGAACGTCACAAAAGACAATCATTTTATGAATCTAAGCAAATTAAAAAGTTTAATGTAGGATTTTTTACAGGTTGTGTAATGGATACGATGTTTAAAAAAATTAATACGTTAAGTATTAAATTATTGCAGATGGCTCATTGTGATGTAAGTGTAGTTCCAAAGCAAGGTTGTTGTGGAGCATTGCATAATCATAGCGGTGAACATGATTTAACCATACAGTTAGCGAAGCATAATATTGAAATTTTTGAAAAATATCAATTTGATTATATAGTTAATAGTATTGGTGGTTGTGGAGCAATGCTCATTGAATATGATGTTTTATTGAAAAATGATAGTAAATGGGCAGAACGTGCAAAGGCCTTTGCTGAAAAAGTTGTCGATATAAGTGTCCTTTTAAATCAAGTAGAATTACCATTTGAAAAATCGTTTTCGCAGCTTGTCACCTATCAACCTTCATGTCATATGACAAATGTTCAAAAATGTGTTACACCGCCTGTTGAATTAATTCAGAAAATTCCGGGTATTTCATATGTACCATTACTTGAAAAAGATATGTGCTGTGGCTCAGCTGGAATTTATAATTTTATAAATTATGAAGCATCAATGGCGATTTTAGATAAAAAGATGCTTCATGTAAAAAATACACTACATCAAGAAAAAGCATGGATTATTACATCGAATCCGGGCTGTCATTTGCAAATGAAGCTTGGTATTGAACGTGAAAAAATGAATGACAAAGTAGAAGTTTATCATCTAGTAGAAGTTCTAGCTGATGCATGTGATATCCATATATAATTGGTATTTTGCTTCTCACAAAGGGGCTTAAATATAGAAAATAGGTAAGTGGGGGATATAGTTTATGGAAAATAATTTACCACAAGTTGACGAGCGTAAATTAATGAAAAAAGTATCTATACGTATTTTGCCGTTCTTGATTTTATGTTACATTTTAGCATACTTAGACCGGGCAAATATAGGTTATGCTGCTTTAGAAATGAATGCAGATTTAGGTTTAACAAGCCAGGTTTTCGGTTTAGCAACAGGAATTTTCTTCATAGGATATTTTGTATTTGAAATTCCAAGTAATATTTTAATGGAGAAGTTTGGCGCACGTATTTGGATTGCGCGTATTTTGATTACATGGGGTATCATTTCGGGCTGTACGGCTTTTGCACAAACTGAAGTGCAATTATATATTATTCGATTCTTGCTAGGGGTTGCAGAAGCGGGATTTTTCCCTGGAATTATTTTGTATCTAACCTATTGGTTCAGAGGTAAGGAACAAGCCTCTGCCATTGCTATTTTCTCAGTGGCCATTCCAGTTTCATATATCATAGGAGCACCGCTATCAACTCTTATTATGGATAATTTCTATTTCTTAGGTTTTGAAGGATGGCGTTGGATGTTTATTTTAGAGGCATTTCCAGCTATTCTTTGTGGATTTATTGCATTTAAATTATTAACAGACAAGCCAATGGATGCAAAATGGTTAAATGATGATGAAAAGCTTTGGTTAACGAAGACAATTGAAAATGAGAAAAATGTAAAGCAAAGTAAAGCTGTAAAACAAGATGGTCATTTTGCAGCATTTAAAAATTGGCGTGTATGGTATTTATCAATTATTTACTTTGTTTATTTGACAGGAAGTTTGGGCGTAGGTTATTGGATGCCGCAAATTATTAAAGGATTCTCAGATGACTTATCAAATACACAAGTTGGATTTATTGCTATGGTGCCTTATATCGTAGCGACAATTGTGATGATTTTATGGTCACGTAACTCAGATCGTACGAAAGAAAGAAAGTTCCACTCTGCTTTCCCTTTATTGATTGCTGCTATTACGCTAGCTGGTGCAGGGGTATTTAGTGCATATCCTGTTTTATCTATGGTATTGATTACATTTGCTTTAACAGGAATGTATAGTTTCAAAGGACCATTCTGGACTTATCCACAGTTGTTATTGGCGCCGTCTTTACTTGCGGTAAGTATTGCCATGATTAACTCATTTGGTAACTTAGGTGGTTTTGTTGGACCATATATGATGGGGTATTTAAAAGATACATTTAATACAACGACGGTCGGATTATATTTTTTAAGTACATTATTATTAATTAGTTCTATCATGATTATTTTCTTAAAAGACGTTGAGAAAAAAGGGGATAAAAATAAAGTAAAAGAAACAGAAAAAGTTAAAAGGAATGTAAAAGAAGATAGTGTTAATATTTTCTCATAAATAACTATTAAATTATTAAAACAGCTTGTGATTATTAAAATCCAACAAGCTGTTTTTTTAGTCTTTCTTCATCCTACTAAAGAGTTCAATAGAAATAGAAATGGAAATTTCCGTCGTTTTAATGCGATTTTGCCACTTTTGACGTACAACCGAATTTCAGCTATTTTCAAAAAAGACGGTGCTCCACTTGAATTAAATGACGGTGCTATGATTTAGTTAATCAAGGTATGACTGACTATACGTTCTTTCTATAGCTCGTGGCCATTCTGCATGGTCTCCGTACTTTCTCTTTAGCAACTTGAACCTCCATTTAAAAATAATGGGGGTATAAATCTTTATGTTGCCATATCCAGTTTTTCATCTCAAGGATCATGTCTTCATAGCTAGGAACAGTAAATGAAAAGTCTTTTCGAGTGTTGACTAGTGTTTTATCAATGTTTACGAGGGGATATGGTTGGATTGTTACTTTATTTTCCTTGAAATGCGTATTGAATAATTTCAGCAGCTCAAATTTTGAAATACTGCTATTGTTGACGAGGTGGTAGAGGCCAGTTGTTCCTTCAATTGCTGCACGTTCAATTGCTTTTGCTAACGTTAGGGTCGTAACCCCGGTCCATATTGCACCGGTATAGCCGTGAATAGTATCGTGCTGCTTCATAAACCAATTAAAAAGGCCAATGCCATCCTCCTTCAGATCAGGGCCGATGATAGAGTTACGAAATGTCAGATGTTGTGGGCTTTCGATTTCTCCTAGTCCCTTCGAACGATCGTAAAAGGTTTCCCCGTCGCGAAGGCTTTTTTCATGATAGGGGGCTGCTTTTCCTGAGAATACACAATCTGTACTCAAATGAATAAGCTTGGTGTTACTGTTTTTTAATAAAGTTTCTATGGCGTGAGGCAAATAACTATTGAGATATACGCTTTTTTCGCGGTCCGTTTCACAAGCGTCATTTAACACACCGATGCAATTGACTACAGCATCATATTCGTGATCGAATAAAAGTGCCTTTAAAAAACTTGTTTCTGTAATATCTCCCGTAATATTATTGCCGCATGAAAAGGCAGTTCGTGAATAGGTTGTTACCTCATGTCCTTGGGCGTACAAATAGAGTGAAATTGTGTGGCCTGCCATTCCAGTAGCTCCAAGTACTAAAAATTTCAAGGTTTTCCTCCTGTCCAATTTTGTAATTCTTCTTGAATGAGAGGAAGCTTTAATAATTTTTCTTTTATTTCAGCGACGGACAGTATTTTCGTATTAGTAGAGTTGTATTCGTCGGTTAACGTAATTTTAGGAGAGCCCTCATCAAGATATTTTCCATAATTTAAATCTCGGTTATCTGCAGGGATTCTATAAAAATTCCCCACATCAATGGCCTTTGCAGCTTCTTCTTTTGTTAATAATACTTCGTACATCTTTTCGCCATGTCGTGTTCCGATTGTTTGTATCTTATTTTTAGCTTGAAAAACTTCTAGTAAAGCCTGTGCTAAATCCTCGATATGTGCAGAGGGGGATTTTTGTACCATAATGTCCCCGTTGTCAGCGTGTGAGAAGGCATATAAAACTAATTCTACTGCCTCATCAAGACTCATCATAAAGCGTGTCATTTTTGGATCTGTAATCGTTAAAGGCTTGCCAGCTTTAATTTGTTCGATAAATAAAGGGATAACAGAGCCTCGTGAAGCCATGACATTTCCGTATCGTGTCCCGCAAATCAATGTTTTATCTGGATTAACCATTCTTGACTTAGCAATAAACGTTTTTTCCATCATTGCCTTCGAAATGCCCATTGCATTTACTGGATATGCAGCCTTATCAGTAGATAGGCAAATAATTTTTTTAACACTTGCTTGAATAGCCGCAGTTAAAACATTATCAGTACCTAGAATGTTCGTCTTAACGGCTTCTATTGGAAAAAATTCGCAAGAGGGGACCTGCTTAAGAGCGGCAGCGTGAAAAACAAAATCGACATCATACATTACATTGTGAATGCTTTGAATGTCACGTACATCACCAATATAAAATTTAATTTTCGGATGTTGATAGAGTTTACGCATATCATCTTGCTTTTTCTCATCTCTTGAAAAGATGCGTATTTCCTTAATGTCTGTATTCAAAAATCTCTTTAATACTGCATTACCAAAAGAGCCAGTACCCCCTGTAATGAGAAGAACTTTATCTTTAAACATTGTCACACCTCAAGTAATGAATCATTTTAATCCTCTTCGATGTAAATCGTATTCAGAATTTTCCCTAGGGAAGTTATACCAGTATGCCAATTCATTTGTATATTTACTTGTCGGATTTTTATCCATTAAAGCACAATTAAAATCCCAATCCCCGGCAATATCTTTCCTTACAGTAAAGGTTGCATCACCTATAAAACTTCTTCGGATAATTTTAAATTGTCCAGGTAATGTGTATTGGTTTGATTCATCCTTTATAAATGCATAGCCGTCCTTTATTAACATGTTGTAATAGTAAATATCAAACTGACCATCTACTTGAGCTAAGACGTTTCGAATAGCGGGTAAGTAGTGATCATCACTATCAATGATAGCTACGTAATCACCAGTAGCTTCTGCGATACATCGATTATAGGCTACACTAGCACCTAAATTAGTTGGGTGAGTAATAATTTTTAAGGCAGGACAGTTTTTTTGATAGTCCTTTAATATGGCTAATGTATTGTCGGTAGAGCCATCATCGCACACGATAATTTCATAGGCGTATTCTTTAGGAATACTTTCTAACATTGTCAATATCCACTCGTCACTATTGTAGGCTGGTGATAAAAAGCTAATTTTCATGTAAAACCTCGATTCTTTTATTATTAGTAGAAGTGTTTAGCAGGAGTTTTATAAAGTCTATACGGTTACTTTGATTGACATAAAGGATTCATTATTACTATATGCGTTGAAAGAGTTGTTCTGTAGGCAATTGCTGACATTTGTTAGTTATTGATAAGAGAGAAAGGCAATTTTACTAGTGTGTTAATGGTACTTATACTAATCTTTTCACATTATTGAACAAGAAATCATAATTTAATAAAACGTTTCATTTAAAAGAGGGGGATATTATGTCAAAAAAGATAGCCTTCATATGTAGTGTGGAATCGTATAAGCTCTCCGACGCACATCTTTTCAAGGATTTGTGCCTAGTGCCTATTTTGTTAGGTGAATATTTAGGCTATGATGTTAGTATTTTAGCAACTGAAATGAATGAAGAATTATTGAAACAAACCTTTCCTGCTGTCACATTTCAACATATCCCGTTTGAGGATGACTATGTTGCAAATATGAATAGCTATTTAATAGAGCATGCAAAGGACATCGATATTGCATTTGCAATAGGGCCATACCCATCGTATTTATCGATATTAAAAACGTATAAAAAATTTAACCCGAATGGAAAAATTTATATGAAACTAGATGTTAATCGGTTTTGGTTAAATCGATTAAAAACGTATCCTTATTTTTTGGAGTTACTCCAACTTTGTGATGTATTATCCTCTGAATGTGAATCCATTCAAAATGCAATTCATGAATTTTCGAATTTGGATATTAAACATATTCCTAACGGCTTTTATGAAATGTTCCAAACAGTCCCTGTTTCATTTAAAGAGAAAGAAAATAGAATCGTAACGGTTGGTCGTTTGGATGCTCCTGAAAAACAAATTCTATTAGCAGTAAAAGCATTTTTAGCAGCACAACTTTCAGATTGGGAGTTTCGTTTAATAGGTCCAATGTCAGAGGCGTTTAGACAGGAGCTGTTGAACGTACTTGATGGAAGTCCATTTGCAGCGAATGTCAAAATTTTGGGACCGATTTATGATAAGGTGCGATTGGAGGAGGAATATAGAAAGGCTAAAATTTTTTGCCTAACTTCCTTAGTAGAATGCTATGCTCATGTCTTTGCTGAAGCAGCGAAAAATGGTTGTTATATTGTGACGACCGATGTAGATGGGGCTTCAGATATTACTCATCATCAACGCTACGGAACAATACATCCGACACATGATTGGCAAAGTGTTGGACGGACATTGCAGCAAGTAACAAACCAGGAAGCTTTATTGGCTGATACTTGCGAACACCTCCAAGCATTCGCAAGAGCGGAATTAAATTGGAAGCAGATTGTGCAAAAAGTGGCGATGTATTTAGAGGGAAAACCGAGTTAAGGCGTATTTTTGCTCGAAAAAGATGGTATTCTTTCCTTTGTTCTACTTTTTTCTTTATAATAAAGTTAGATTCATATTTTGACAATCAAGGGCAGACACAAGGGGAGAATAAGATGGAAATACTTCAGGCAACAATGAAGGAACTAGAGGAGCTAACAATACTTTTCGATGAATATCGCCAGTTCTATGGGATTGAATCAGATGTAAGCAGTGCCAAGGCATTTTTACAACTACGAATGGCCTTACAAGAATCTATTATTTTTATAGTTGTGGAAAAGAACAAAGCAATCGGATTTGCACAATTATATCCAACATTTTCGTCCATTGCACTGCAGCGCGCATATATATTGAATGATCTATATGTAACCGAAGATGCTAGAGGCCAAGGGGTGGGGAAGGCATTAATGGAAAAGGTATTTCAATATTGTGAGCAGCAGTATGCTCGTTATGTAACACTACAAACGGCACCTGATAATGTGAATGCGCGGAAGCTATATGAAAAGCTTGAAATGATGCAGGATCAATATAGTAACTATGTTAAATATTTTAGCTAGAAAAGATGATCTAGAAGTAGTCATTTAAACGTTATAGCTAAAGGATAAAAATTTCACATCAAAAAAGCGCGAGAAATCAAAAATTGATTTCTTGCGCTTTTTAAAGTTTTGGCCAGTTTTGTCCCAGCCTCAGTCTTTCTACATTCTCTTCAACCGAAAATTCTATTTTTCTACTAATTTTCAGTCCAAGGATGTCTTATTTTACTTCGAGTGTATAAGGTTGAGTACTAGCTTTACCGTAATATTCACTCACTTCAATATAGTAAGTTCCTTTATCCAGTTCGACTGTACCTACCTCAGCATCTCCTGCTCCGTAAAGATCTAACGTTTCGACTGTTTTACCTTTTGCATCAATAATACGGATGACACCATCTAGTGCTTTCTCTGTTTGAAGAGAGAAGAATACATTGCGTTTGCTGTCGTTTGTAAATACAAAATAGTCCTTATCTCCAAATGGAACACCAGCATTTAGATATTGAGTCGCAACCCATTTACCGTCTTTTTTCTTAAGTGCGTTTGGTTTTGTCGGTATACCGTTAACTAACTTGGAATCTGCATCTTCATCTACATTTTTATGATCAACCAAAGTTAAATTATATGGTTGGATTGATAGTTGTCCAACATTACTGCCGTTAAGAACAATAAAGTAACCGTGATCTTTTTTTGCTTTAAAAGAAGTATTTAGATCTGTTGTCCCGCCAAGACCAAGCAGTATTTGAAGAAGGTCCTCACCTTGTCCAAATGGAATTTCTGTGGCCATTTCTTTTGGATCAATTTCCATATTACCATTTGTATCTTCTATAATAGAGCCTGAAAACTTTAAGTCATGTTGAAGTTCTTTAGGTAATTGATCTAGCTGTTCTTTCGTAAATGGTACAGATGAAACAAGAAGACTCATTACCTCATCTTTGCCCTTTTGTTTATAATAGTAGAAATCAGTATCATCTTGATAGATAAGGTGATCTTTGTAAGTGATACCAGGTCGAATTGTTTTAGCAGCTATTGGTGAATTATTATTTCGATTATCCTCCTCTGGAACAGCGGCCATTTTACTTGTTTTAAGTGTATATGGCTCAGCGGAACGGTCACCAAGATTCATTACTTTTACAACGTAAGTTTTGTCCTTTTTCAATGCAACTGTCTTCGCATCGTTTGGATCACTTGTTGATCCAAAAAGTAGACCAAGTATCCCCATGTCATTCGTTAAAGAAGTAACTGGGTTTAATGCATTTGTTTCCTCATCGTATTCAAATATCGTACCAGCTGGTGATTGGTTCATACCTTTTTGAATTTTGAAACCGTATACCGCATCTTCTTTAGCTGTAAATGTGAAGTAATCTTCATCATCTTCTGTTTGGAAGTATGCCTTTTGATCCTGACCAATATCAAAACGAATCGCTTGGTCCATAATTTGGTCCACGTTTTCCGGTAATTCCATAGCACCTGGATTCATGAAGATATTCATGAAATCATTTAGTTGATTACGTTTTTTAGTATTATATTCAGTTAAAGGTAAAACATCCTTTTGTACATTGATTTCTTGCGTTTCTCCATTAAATGAAAGGCCGTCTTCATCTTTTGGAAGGGTAACCACTTCACCTTTTAATGTGTATGGAATGATTGATTCACTAATAGTTTCTTCGGTATTAATACCCCCGCTAAAGAACATATCAAGTGAAAAAGTGCTACTATTTGTATTAGATACACTTATTACATACTCTTCACCAGGCACAGCATCGACAACTAAGTTTACTCCTTCGCCTTTATCCGTGCCATAAGATGTGCGGATTGGATAGGCCTCATCGAATTCTTCATCATCGACTTCATCATTAACCATATCTTCTTTTAGATATAGCTCCATAGATGCTGTAACACCTGGAATACCAGTTAAATCAAATTTCAATGTCGTTGGTTCTTTCACTGAAAATGTAAAATAATCTTTGTCACCTAGATGATCTTCAGAAAGTAGGGTATAGTTTTTCCCAGCTGTACTGAAGGGGAATTTTTCAATAGTATCCATATGATCCATATCTAATGAATCAATAGGTAATTTATTAGTCGTTTGGGCTGTGAAAGTGTAGTTAGATTCGCCTTTTAAACTATAGCTACCATTATGATCCTTCACGCCAATAAGAAGGGTTCCTTTTTGATCTGCTTTATATAGGTATCCTTCTTGCTTGCCTACACGAACATCATTGATGTTTATTGGTTCTACTTCTTCGTTGTTACCTTCAGGGTAGAAATACAAATCAAATGCATAGTCATATTTGTTTGCACCTTTTAATGTCAGTTGAGCGTACTCATCTGCTTCTAAATCAACTTTGTACCAGTTTATTTCGTCAGGTTGCTTAAATGCACCTTTTTCAGTATTAAATATATCCTTTTTAAGGACTTTTGCGTTTTTCAGACGCTCTTCTTTTGTTTCTGAATACTGTTTAGGTAGATTTTTAATATTAAACTGTAATGCTTTCACAGGATCTACAAGGCCATTTCCGTAAGTAAGATCATAGCCCTTGTCCCCTAAATCCTTTGCAGTCATTTCTAGAATTGCTTCTATTTCATAAGGTTTTAAATCCGGATGTTTTGATTTTAATAGGGATGCTACACCAGCAACAACAGGAGATGCCATCGATGTTCCACTATATTTTACATAGGATGATCCTTTCTGATCGTGAACTGTACTATAAATCTCTTCACCTGGAGCTACTAGATCAACCGATGGACCAAAGTTAGAGTAACTTGATAGTTTGTTTCTATCATTCGTAGAACCTACACTAATAACGCCTTCGTAAGAAGCAGGGAAGGAGTATTGATCTGTCGATTCATTTCCCGCAGCTGCTACAATGGTAACGCCTTTTTCAATTGCTTTTTGAACTGCTTCCTGCATTAAAGGAGATTCTCCGTAACCACCAAGGCTCATATTGATCACATCAGCGCCTTGCTCGATCGCGTAAAGGATTCCTTGTGCAATGTCGAAATCATATATACCATCTTTTCCGTTGAATACATCAATTGGAAGAAGCTTAGCGTTAGGATTAATCCCATGTCCTCCGATGCCATTATCTTTTGCTGCACCAATAATTCCTGCTACATGTGTTCCGTGCTCACTAGGAATAGGAGTATTGGCAGGGGCTGCTGCATTATAGGATGGAAGTACTTGAGATTTTAAATCTGGATGTTTAAAATCCACACCAGAATCAATAACTGCCACTTTTACCTCATTGTTACCTGCCAATTCTAGTGCTTTATCAATTTGAAGTAAGTTTAAGTGATACATATCTTTTTTCTTCGGATCTTCTAGTGTGCCAAAGGAATGATAAACATAGCTTGGAGATACACTTTTAACCCCTTTTTGTTTAGCATAATATGAAACTGCTTTTTCTAAACTTGTTCCTTTGTTAAGTTGGATAACATCGTAACCTAATGAAGGAATAGATCGAATCACTTTTGAGCCAATTTTTTTGTGCACATTTTTATCAAGACCGGAATGTTTTACGATAATAGTATCTTTATTAATCCATTCCTTTTGATTCTTGAATGCTTGGTCCTTGTTACTAGCTAATTTCACTAACTCTTGGTTCTTTGCTGTTTTTTGCGGTGTTTCGGCAAAGGCTGAAGTAGCAGGAACCATTAGTGCTGCAGAAGCTACTATAGCGAATGATTTCATTTTCCAATTCTTCAACTGTTTTTCCTCCTTGGGTGTGTTCATTATTTGAGCCATCTATACTATTACGAATGAGTAATAGAAAAGTTTCGTAAATAGCGTATATTTTTCCAAAAGAACCATTCTATATTTTTCCATAATAAATTTTTGTAAAAGTGCTATTACGATTAGAACTAAAAACAGCACATAAATATATATAGTCTGCTGGAACCATTCCTACTTGATTTGTGAGATGAGAGTAGGGGAGTGGTTTGGCACAATTGGCGTTGGTCAAATTGCCTTACAGCTGTTCAATAAGTCTGTGTAAATCTTCCTTCGAACGAGGCATTTTGATGTTTTTCTCAAATAGTTCTTTATTTTGTAGGGCAAGGGCCATTTCGAAAACCCAAGGGCGTTCAAGATGAGCTCTTTCAAGCAAATCCTCTTGAAAAAACATGTCGACTGGATCTCCATTATAAATAATTCTCCCAGCTTCCATCACGATTATTTGATCTGCCCATTCATAGGCTAATGGGATATCATGAGTAGCTAGTAAAATTGTTCTTTCACCGTTCTCTAACGAGGCTAAATAGTGTAAAACTTGAGCACTGAAATAATTATCAAGTCCAGCTGTCGGTTCATCTAATAATAAAATGGATGGTTCCATTGCCAGAACTCCTGCCATAGCGACACGTTTTTTCTGTCCAACACTCAAAAAATGGATTGGTTTATTTAGTAGTGCTTCGACTTCAGTTTGAGCGACAGCCCATGCCATTTTTTCTTCAATTTTTTCGGTTGTCCAGCCAAGATTCAGCGGTCCAAATGCAATATCTTGCTTAACTGTGCCAGAAAAAAGCTGGTTGTCCGCATCCTGAAAAACAATACCAACTTGTTGACGCAATTCTTTTAATGCTTTTCTACTATACTTAAGTTCGTTGCCGCAAAAGGATATACTTCCATTAGTAGGCTTTAAAATACCGTTTAAATGCTGAAATAACGTTGATTTTCCAGCCCCATTATGACCAAGTAAAGCGATTTTTTTCCCCTTTGGAATCTGAAGTGTAATATCTGTTAAGGCATGAGTTCCATCTGAATAAGCGTAAGATAAATCTGTTAATTCAAAGTATAAGTCTGTCATTAGAAAAACCCTCCATAAATGATAAGGAGTATAAAAATAGCGGCAATACCTAGCCAATTATTTATGTTATAGCTGACATCCTGCTGCCAATAGACAGCTTCGCCACCACGTGCTTCCATCGCATTATTCAGCTCACGACTTCGTTGGAACATCTCGACAAATAAAGCTGCAATCAACATTGATACGGAGCGAAGCCATTGCATAGGGGAGCTGTACCCTAATCGAGCCTGTTGGGCAAGGTGAATTTTTTGCATACTATCTAAAAAGATAAAAATAAAACGATACGTTAGCTCTACTAGCTCTACAAACAGAGTAGGAAGTCGCCATTGTCGCAAAACGTAACAAATGGATTGAACAGATGTTGTGAGAATTAAAAAATACAAACAGCTAATACTGCCAAGGACGATGAAAAAAAGCTGTTGTGCTGTCACTAGGCTCGCACTACCTACAAAAATTGTCCAATTATGAAGAGAAAATGACCAAATGTTTGAAGGGAGCGAACTTGTTGCTGGCCCTATAGAAATTAAAATGGATGCTAAACTTGATAGTAAAAAAAATCCAGGTAGCAATAATAATTTGCCGTAATATTTGGCAGGGATTTTTGCGACTAAAATGATAAAAGCACTCATCACAAGAAATGTGATGAGTGAAATTCGTTCATCTCTCATGATAAGCGACAATAAAAGTAGTCCAAGGGATAACGCCATTTTTTCTAGCGGATGAACAGATGCTAGTTTATTCATATAAGCATACTTATCAATGAGTAACATGGCGTTTAACCTTCTTTATGTTTGCCACGCATTAAGCCAATAAAATAGCCGATAAATCCAGCGCCAATAGCAGCTTGCAGAGCGAATAATAAGCTTTCAATTTCACCACTTGGTGGCTCCCATAAACTTTCAAACCATGGCTCATAGCTAGCATCGATTTCACCAATTGCTGCTTCTGCTTCGCCATCAGCCCCCTCGAATTCTGCGCCTTTTTGAATGAATAGAGGGAAGATTGCTAGCAATACAACAATGGCTAAAAGCAATAAGTTTTTTTTCATTTTTTAATGAGCCTCCTTTGCTGAGAAAATACGTAAAGCTTTTAATTCACTGACATTGTATTTTTTCAGGAAGTTCATAACGATCACTGTTAAAAGACCTTCACTAACAGCAAGAGGAACTTGCGTCAACGCAAAAATACCAGCAAACTTTGTGAATGAAGCTATAAAGCCACCAACTTCAGAAGGGAATGCAAGAGCTAATTGTACAGAAGTGACAACATATGTCCCTAAATCACCAAGCATGGCTGCTAAAAAGACGGCAACCGAAAATGATAAACCTATTTTTTGTGAACCCTTAAAAACATAATAAGCAATAATAGGACCAGCAATTGCCATAGAAAATGCATTAGCGCCTAAAGTTGTAAGTCCACCATGTGCTAAAAGTAAAGATTGGAATAATAATACGATTGTCCCGATAACACTCATCGCCAATGGTCCAAAAAGAACTGTCCCAAGCCCAACTCCTGTCGGATGCGAGCAACTCCCCGTTACAGAAGGGATTTTTAAGGCTGATAGCACAAAGGCAAAGGCACCCGATAGACCTAATATCATTTTTGTTTCAGGATTTTCCTCAATAGTTTTACGAATAGAACGTAATCCTAAAATAATAAATGGTATCGATACCACCCACCAAAAAATGGCCCATTCAATTGGTAAAAAGCCTTCCATAATGTGCATCGCAAATGCACGATTTGGCACGAATAAAAATGCCAATAAGAAATAACTAAGCTTCCAACCTGAAAATTTCAAAAATCTCTCCTCCTAGCTTTAAAATTTTTCGAAATAGTATGCGAGGCTATATAATTTTGCCTTGGCGTAATTGTAGCTGTCGCTTTGCTTTCGCTACAGAAACCATTTGTAGCTGTCGCTACGCTTTCGCACAGATAAACAATGCGTTCGGATTTTGAATTGTGCAATCACAATTCATTCCTTTCAAAATCCGTGACATCCGCCAGAGGCTTTTTTTCATTCAGTAGGTGTTTTGGCCCGATTGGGACCATATCTGTACTCATCTACCATATTGAGATGGAGTCTCTTCTGAATGAAAAAAGCACTTCTCCGATAGTGGAAAAGTGCATAGCTAAAAAATGCAAATAAAATTCTAATCTGCTCAGCCGCACACCCATCCTCGTAGGTTGAAACGATCACATATTTTTCGGCAGGTCTCCTGGCTTTAGTTCAACGTTTTATAGGTCTTCCCATCCATTGGACAGTGACATTCTCTATAAAACTCCCTAGTACAGTGGCGGGACCGCGCCGGACTTAAACCGGCTTCCCTTTTAAGCGAAATGCTGAACAATTCGCACCGAAAAAAGATGAAGTTGTGAGATTTCACGACAAAGTGTAACATGATTTTCCATAAATATGCTATACTTTTTGTGAAAAAATTTAAAATTGAATATCTATGTAGAAAATTCGGATAAATAGTAAACGAATGTCTCATTTTTCTAAAAAAATGAATAAAAATGTCACAAATTAAGAAAGAAATATTGAAATTTTAAAAAAATAAGCTATGATAGAAACAGTTTTCAATTACATAAATTTATATAAAACGTCCATAAGTGCTTGAATATGTTCAAGATAATAGGGAAATCGGTGAAAATCCGATACAGCCCCCGCTACTGTAAAAGCTGATGAAATCGCGGATGCCACTAGTGAAAACTAGGAAGGCGCGAAAGTAAAAGGAAGCTTAAGTCAGGAAACCTGCTTATGTGATAATGCATGCAAACTTTTCGGAGGGAGAAGTTGAAGCGAGAGCGAGTATCCGTAATATTCGTTTTTATTTGGCTTCTACAAAACCTTTACTCTTCGTTTTAGAGTAGAGGTTTTTTCTTTTTCTTAAAGCAAATGAGGGGAGAACAACGATGACAACTTGGAATTTAGAGGGGATGAAAACGCATCTTTTTATTTGTAATGGTAGTAGCTGTATGAAAAAAGATGCTGAGGATATTACACTGGCAATCCGTGATGAGATTCAGTTGCTAGCGCTTGATCAGGAAATACATACGACGAGGACTCGGTGCAATGGTAGGTGTAAGGATGCTTGTGTGGTCATTGCATATCCTCAAGGGAATTGGTACCGTGTGCCGACAAAGGAGCATGGAAGAGCACTCGTTCAAGATTTAAATCATGAATCTTTACAGAATGAGCATGTCTTTACAATGCGTGAAGGTTCGCTACAGCGTACAGCACAAACAACAGCCATTAAAGGTATTGAAAAGGTGAAAGAGGGGTAACAAAATGGCGCAAAAAGGTAAGATTTTCGTAGTTGGCTTTGGTCCTGGAGACTTTAAACATATTACGACTCGTGCTGTAGAGGCACTACAACAAAGTGATATGATCATAGGCTATAAAACGTATGTTGAACTAATTCAGGATTTAGTAAGTGCAAAATCGATTATTAGTACTGGTATGACAGAGGAGGTTTCTCGAGCGCAGGAAGCAGTACGTCAAGCGGAGGCTGGAAGTATCGTCTCGGTTATTTCTAGTGGAGATGCAGGCGTTTATGGAATGGCTGGATTAGTATATGAGGTCTTAATCGAGCTAGGCTGGACAGAAGCAACTGGTATCGAGGTTGAAATCGTTCCTGGTATTTCTGCTATTAATTCATGTGCAAGTTTACTAGGTGCTCCAATTATGCATGACGCCTGTACGATTAGTTTAAGTGACCACTTAACACCTTGGAATTTAATTGCAAAACGAGTAGAGGCAGCAGCGATGGCGGATTTTGTTATTGCTCTTTATAACCCAAAAAGTGGACGCCGTACGAGACAAATCGTAGAGGCACAACGAATTTTATTGGAATATCGTTCGCCAGATACACCGGTTGGACTTGTGAAAAGCGCGTATCGTGACCGTCAGGAAATAACGATGACGACTTTATCAGAAATGCTTGAACATGATATCGGTATGTTAACAACAGTGGTTATCGGGAATTCAACAACATTTTTCTATGACAATAAAATGATTACACCACGTGGTTATCAGCGTAAATATACACTTGGTGAAGAAAAACAACCGTTACGACCGCATCAACGACTGAAGGAAGAAAATGAACCATGGGCCATGAATCAAGAAACAGGTTCTGCACGTAGTGATTTTGCGACAGATCCCAATGCCAATCGTATGAAGCCCAGTTTAGCTATAACACCACAACCAAAGCCTAAAAAATCTTCACTTGAAATGGCGACAGCAGCTCTTGCTTTAGTGAAGGGAACTAGCGCTGTGAAAGCAACACCTAAGCTCGTGCAACAAAGAATCGAATCCATTTTTGAATTAGCTGTTAGTCCAGGGGTAGCCAATAAATTTTTTACGCCTCAACAAATGATGACGTTAGCGGAGGTAGTTGGTGAGAAAGGAACGATGGAGTATACACCAGACCATCAAATTCATTTGAAAATTCCTACGTCAGCGCCTGAAGACATTACAGCAAAGCTTCGTCAAGTTGGGTTTTTACTAGCCCCAATTGGTGACGTGCTGTCGTTAAAGGCTTGTGACTTCTGTTACGGAGAAAAGGTCGATTCGATTCCTTATGCAGAAGAGATTCAAGAAAAGCTCGGTGGTATGGCATTACCGAAAACATTAAATATTGGCTTTAACGGCTGTGGTATGGCGTGTTATCGAGCAGTATTTGATGATATTGGTATTGTTTATCGTAAAAGTAAATTTGATGTTTTTATTGGGGCCAAGCCGGTTGGACGAACAGCACATGCGGCCCAGCCGGTTGTGGAGGGATTAGAGCCTGAACAGCTCATACCGCTGATCACCGACATTATCGAAGAATATAAAGCAAATGCACATCCAAATGAACGTTTGTTTAAATACTTCAAGCGTGTGAAAAAGATCCTACATTTTACGTATCAGGATATGTCTTCAAAAATAAAAGTTGAGCCAGCTCCATGCGGCGACTAGTGAGGGGTAATGAGATGAAAGCAATTTTATTTGTCGGCCACGGGAGCCGTTTAGAAGCAGGAAATGAAGAGGTACGCAATTTTATCAAGCAAATGACACCTCGCATTGATGCAAGTTTTTTAGTAGAAACATGTTTTTTAGAGTTTGCTTCGCCAAACATCGAAGAAGGTATTACGAACTGTGTGAAAAAGGGTGCTACTGAGGTGCATGTTATTCCGATTATCCTGCTTCATGCTGGACATTCAAAAATGCACATTCCTGCAGAGATCGAGCATGCGCGTGAGCATTATCCGAATATCACGTTCACATATGGTCAAACAATCGGTATTCATGAAGAAATATTTGCGATTTTAGAAGATCGTCTTGCAGAAATCGGTTTTAATGCAGAAGAAGAACATAAGGATACTGCGATTTTATTAATTGCACGAGGCGGTAGTGACCCATATGCAAATGGTGATTTTTATAAAATTACACGTTTGCTGTGGGAAAAACTCCCGGTTCAGTATGTAGAGAGCGCCTTTATGGGAGTCACAGATCCTCGTGTTGAAGAAGGAATGGAGCGCTGTGTGAAGCTGGGTGCTAAAAAAATCATTATGCTACCGTATTTCTTATTCACAGGGGTCCTAATGGAACGAATGAATGGTATGTGTGAGCAATTTAACGAAAAATATGTGGATTGTGAAATTCAAATTGCCAACTATTTTGGCTATCATGAGCGTTTGCAAAATGTGCTATTGGAGCGTATTGAGCAAGCTGTAAATGGCACATCAACAGGCATGCAAGATTTGGAAAATTATCGTGCTTATGCGGCAGTTCATGGACATGCACATCATCATCACCACCATGAGCACGATCATGAGCATGACCATCACGACCATCATCATCACCATGAAGAGGAGCCAGTGAAATGATTTTCATGTTAGCAGGGACGAGTGATGCAAGGAATTTAGCGCTTGAATTACAGTCAGCAAATTACGCTGTGACAGCAACTGTTGTGACGGATTCAGCCGCCTCAAGCCTTGCAGAAGTGGGACTACCTCATTTAGTTGGTCGTTTAACAGCGGAAGAAATGGCGGCGATTATGAAGGACCAGGGATATCGTTTAGTTGTAGATGCTTCTCATCCATTTGCTGAAGAAGCTTCGAAAAATGCTATGGCGGCAGCGGAGCAAGCAAATGTTCCGTATATTCGCTATGAACGTGCACATTGGCATTATGCCCATCCACTCATTACGGTTGTGAAAGATTATGAGGAGGCTGCCCAATTAGCAGCAGAAAAACGTGGTGTCATTATGCTAACGACGGGCAGTAAGACGTTAGCGACCTTTACAAAGGTGTTGCATGGCTTAGAGAATACGCGAGTGATTGCGCGTATGCTTCCTCGACTCGATAATATGGAAAAATGTGAAGCACTTGGTGTGGCACAAAGAGATATTGTTGCCATACAAGGACCTTTTTCAAAGGAATTAAACGAGGCACTATTTCGTCAATATGATGTGACATTGATGATTACGAAAGAAAGCGGCAAGGTAGGCTCGGTGGATGAAAAGCTAGAGGCTGCTCTTGCATGTGGCATCGAAACGATTTTAATTGCAAGACCAAATATAAAATACGGACAGCAATATTCAACATTTGAAGATGTATTACAAGCTGTACAAAACACACTTTAGGAGGCAATTCCGATGGATTTTAAAACAGATTTCAAACCATTAACAGTAGACCCAGATAAAATTTACGATTACAGTTTCTCAATTATTGCAGAAGAAATGGGCGAGCATAATTTCTCAGAAGACGAGTGGAAAGTTGTACGTCGTATTATTCACGCTTCTGCTGACTTTGAATTAGGACGTAGCGTGATTATTACCCCGGGCGCAATCGAGGCTGGGATTAAATCAATTCTTGCAGGTCGCCATGTCATTGCAGATGTACAAATGATTGAAAGTGGTTCAGGTAAAAAACGCTTCCAAAAGCATGGAGGAGATTTACACTGTTATATTGCAGATGAAGACGTTTCAGTTGAAGCAAAAAAACAAAACACTACACGTGCGATTATCTCCATGCAAAAGGCCGCTAAATTACATGAAGGCGGTATATATGCAATTGGGAATGCACCGACAGCATTGCTGGAATTAATTCGTTTAATTAAAGAAGGCTTAGCGAAACCAGATTTAATTATCGGTATGCCAGTTGGCTTCGTTTCAGCCGCTGAATCGAAGGAAGAGCTATTAAAACTAGAAGGTATTCCTTATATTACAAATGTTGGTCGTAAAGGCGGTAGTACAGTGACGGTTGCCGCATTGAATGCTGTCTCACTTTTAGCGGATGAACAGGCGAAAAAATAATGGAGCGGAAGCCTAAAAAGGATCCCAAGGACATGCGTCACGGTTATACAACGGGAGCCTGTGCAACTGCGGTAACGAAGGCTGCATTACTTGCTTTAATTACAAATGAAGAGCAAGAAACAAGTACAATTCATTTGCCAATTGGACGAGATGCGACCTTTACGATAGAAAAATGTACATTTCAGAATGATGCTGTAAGCTGTGAAACGATTAAAGATGCAGGTGATGACCCGGATGCAACGCATAAAGCACTCATTATTGGCACAGTGAGCTGGGCGGATATACCAGGCATTCATCTGGACGGTGGAATTGGTGTCGGGCGCGTAACAAAGCCCGGCTTACCAGTACCTGTCGGAGAAGCAGCCATCAATCCTGTGCCACGAAAGATGATTCATAGTACTGTACAAGGCGTACTAGATGAATTTCACATTAAACGAGGCGTTAACGTAGTTATTTCTGTTCCAGAGGGTGAGGAAATGGCTAAAAAAACGTTAAATGGGCGCCTTGGTATTATTGGAGGCATCTCCATTTTAGGCACAAGGGGAACCGTCGTGCCTTTTTCGAGTTCCGCCTATATGGCCAGCATTGTCCAAGCGATTAGTGTTGCAAAAGAGGCTGGTTGTCAGCATTTAGTTGTCACGACAGGTGGACGTAGTGAAAAGTTCGCAATGGCACAGTACCCTAATTTGCCAGAGGAAGCATTTATAGAAATGGGCGATTTTGTAGGCTTTACATTAAAGCATTGTAAACGACTTGGGATGAAGCAAGTATCGCTTGTTGGGATGATGGGGAAATTCTCGAAGGTGGCACAAGGTGTCATGATGGTGCACTCCAAAAGTGCTCCTATTGACTTTAACTTTTTAGCACAATTAGCAGTGGATATAGGGGCTGATGAGAAGACCATAGCGAACGTACGAGAGGCAAACACAGCTTCACAGGTCGGAGAAATTATGGCGGAAAGTGGCTATGATGCTTTCTTTCACCGTTTATGTGAGGCTTGCTGTTATTCATCATTACATCATATTAAAGGCGGTTTATCGCTTTCCACATCGATCTATTCGATGCAGGGACAATTATTAGGAAGGGCTGATGACATTGCATCGATCGATGAAATTGATTGGGATCGGGGATAACGGACAAGAAAGCTTGCTACCACAGTATGTACAGTGGATTGAAGACTGTGAGGTGCTTGTTGGGGGAGAGCGCGTTTTAGCATTTTTCCCGAACTTTACTGGAGAAAAAATGTTGATTAAAGGTGGTCTTTCAGCGCTTGTTGAACGATTATCTGCAGAAACAAGAAATACAGTTATTTTAGCGTCAGGTGATCCATTATTTTATGGAATCGGTAGTTATTTAGCGAAAAAGCTAGACATTGAAGTTTATCCATATATGAGCTCAGTCCAGCTTGCTTTTTCAAAGGTGGGGGAAAGCTGGCAGGATGCTTATGTCACAAGTATTCATGGTCGCTCCATGAAAGGTTTAGCACAACGAATTGATGGTAAAAAGAAAGTGGCACTGTTAACAGATGCAGAGAATAGCCCTAATGCGCTAGCCCGTTATTTAAAGCATTTTGGTATGACAGAATACCGTGCGTTTGTGGCAGAAAATTTACAAGGTACAAATGAAAAATTCGGCTGGTACTCACTGGATGAATTAGAAACGGAAGATTTTTCTTCTTTAAATGTTGTCATTCTACAGCAAACTTCAGTGCCGAAACGGTATGTGCTTGGTATCGATGATGAAGAATTCTCGCAGCGAAAGCCAGACAAAGGTTTAATTACGAAAAAGGAAATTCGTGTCTTAAGTTTACAAGCAATGCAACTACAAAAGGATAGTATCATTTGGGATGTTGGTACATGTACAGGTTCGATGGCTATTGAGGCTGGTAAGCTTGCGCCAGAAGGTCAAATATTTGCAGTGGAGAAAAACGCACCTGATTTAGAAAATTGCCTGCAAAATCAGCAAAAGTTCCGTGTAGATATTACAGCTATTCATAGTAAAGCGCCAGCAGGACTTGAAAACTTCCCTGATCCGGATGCGATTTTTATCGGCGGTACAGGAGGAGAAATGGTGGAGTTATTACAATTGTGCTGTACACGCTTAAAGCCAAATGGTCGTATTGTCTTGAATGCTGCAACAATTGAAAATTTATATAAGGCAGTTGAAGCATTTAAGTCTTGTGGCTTTGCTGTAGACATATTGCAGGCACAGCTTGCGCGCAGTAAACCAATATTAGATATGACACGTTTTGTCCCATTAAATCCGATTTATATTATTTCTGCATATCGAAAGGAAGAAAATTATGAGTAATCTTGGTATTTTATATGGCTTGGGCGTAGGGCCTGGCGATCCAGAGTTAATTACAGTCAAAGCATTCCGTGTCATTCAGGAATCGCCTGTTATTGCTTATCCGAAAAAACTAAAAGGCAGTAAAAGCTACGCCCATCGTATCGTAGATGTCTACATTAACCCAGAAGAAAAGGATATGCTTGGCCTAGTATTTCCAATGACCAAGGATGAGGCTGTTTTAGAGCGAGAATGGACAAAATCAGTTCAACTTGTTTATGAAAAATTACAAGAAGGTAAGGACGTTGCATTCGTAACGGAGGGAGATCCATTATTATATAGTACGTTCATCCATATGATGAAGCTTATGCAGGACATGCATCCTGACGTTGAAATTCGAACGGTTCCTGGTATTTCTTCGTTCAATGGTTCAGCATCACGACTGGGAATTGCGCTGGCGGATGGCGATGACCGTGTGGCTATTGTACCTGCACACGATGACTATGAGGCAATGCGTGAAGCGATTGAAAGTCACGATGCAGTAGTGTTCATAAAAGTAGCGAAGGTTATTGATTTAATGCTTGAGGTACTACGTGATTTAGATTTACTAGATAAGGCATCCGTCGTAACGAAGGTAACATCTGACGAGGAAATCATTTGGGATGTACGGGAGCTAGACGGTGTCGATTTAGAATATTTAACGTTAATGGTGGTGCGCAAATAATGAAGAAAATATATATTGTCGGTGCTGGTCCTGGTGATCCGGATTTAATTACAGTGAAAGGCTTACATATGCTACAAACGGCAGACGTTGTAATGTATACAGATTCTTTAGTGAGTGAGGACCTTATTGCAAAAGCAAAACCAGATGCAGAGGTTATTCGTACTGCAGGGATGCATTTAGAGGAAATGGTAGCGGTTATGGTAGATCGTGTTAACGCGGGTAAAGTAGTAGCTCGTATGCATACAGGGGACCCTGCTATGTATGGCGCGATCATGGAGCAGGTGGCCCTATTAAAAAAAGAGGGCATTGGCTATGAGGTCATTCCTGGTGTTAGCTCTGTCTTCGCTTCTGCGGCGGCAATCGGGGCAGAATTAACAATTCCTGACTTAACACAAACACTTATTTTAACGCGTGCCGAAGGGCGTACACCTGTACCAGAATTCGAAAAGCTACGCGATTTAGCGAGTCATCACTGTACAATTGCGTTATTCCTGAGCGCAACGCTAACAAAGAAAATCGTCAAAGAATTACAAAGTGCTGGCTGGGCAGATGACACACCAGTAGCTGTTATTCAACGAGCTTCTTGGCCAGATCAAAAAATTGTACGTACAACATTAATTGAACTGGATGAAGCAATGCGTGTGAACGGTATTCGTAAGCATGCGATGATTTTAGCTGGCTGGGCATTAGATCCGACTATTCATGATAAAGATCAATATCGTTCGAAATTATATGATGCTACCTTTACACATGGTTTCAGAAAAGGTGTGAAGACAAGTGATTGAGTTACAAGAGGGCATCTTACCAGAGGTTGACCAACGAAATCCTTATGCGGTTGTAGCTATTACAAAGCATGGTGTTCAAATCGGTCGTCGTTTGCAGCAGACTTTTGCTGCGAGCGACTTATATTACATGAGTAAATTTGAGCAGGGCGATGAAGCAGAAAAGCATATTCAAATGTTTACAGGTACTGTCCGTCTACTGCTTCCTACTCTTTTTAAGCAATACAAAGGCTTAATTGTAATCATCTCACTCGGTGCAGTTGTCCGCATGATAGCACCGATTTTAAAGGATAAAAAGACAGATCCAGGTGTTGTTGTTATTGACGACCGTGGTGAAAATGTGATTAGTGTTTTATCGGGACATCTAGGTGGCGCCAATGAGTTGACGCATGAAGTAGCTGCAGCACTTGGAGCAAATCCAATTATTACAACAGCTTCCGATGTGCAAAAGACCATTCCAGTTGATTTATTTGGAGCACGTTTTGGCTGGGTATGGGATAGTGCCGATAAACTGACGCCTGTCAGTGCATCTGTTGTTAATGAGGAGCATGTTGCCATCGTTCAGGAAACGGGGGAAGGTGATTGGTGGATGCGTGACACACCGATGCCAGAGCACATTAAGATTTACCCGTCGACATATGCAGCGATTGAAGCGAAACCACATGCGACACTGCTCATTACTGACCGTATCATTGATCAAGAGGAAGAAGTGCTTCTTGAAAATGGTGTTATATATCGACCAAAATCGGTTGTGCTTGGCATGGGCTGTAATCGAGGAACATCTGTGGAAGAAGTTGAGCAGGTCATTGATGAAACTCTTGCGGAGTTAAAACTTTCGAAGAAAAGTGTCAAAGCGCTATGCACGATCGATTTAAAAAAGGACGAACACTGCTTCCTTGAAATAACGAAAAAATACGATTGGGAATTTGTTACATATTCACCGGCGCAATTAAATGAAATTGATTTCCCTTCACCTTCGGAAACTGTATTTAAATATACAGGAGTATACGGGGTGAGTGAACCGGCAGCATTGCGTTATGCACAGGTGGAGTCGCTTGTGCTAGAAAAGAAAAAATCAGGCAATGCTACCATCTCGGTTGCTAGATTATTATTTTAAGGAGGAAGCCTATGCAAACGAATCGCTTTGTACTTGCTGGTACTGGCAGTGGAGTTGGTAAAACAACCTTTACCATTGGGCTAATGAAAGCATTACAAGAAAAGGGGAAAATTGTGCAGGGCTTTAAATGTGGTCCCGATTACATTGACCCTACCTATCATACTGCTGTGACAGGACGGGTATCGCGCAATATCGATAGCTGGATGTTTTCACATGAAGCGGTGCGTGATATTGTTGCGCGTGCAAGTAAAGACGCTGATGTTTCTATTATTGAAGGAGTTATGGGCTTTTATGATGGAAAAAGTCCGCTATCAGATGCTGGCTCTGCAGCAGACATTAGTGTTGTGACAGAGAGCCCTGTTATTTTAATAGTCAATTGTGCAAGTATGGCACGCAGTGTAGCGGCAGTTGTGAAAGGCTTTCAATTGTTGTCTGATAAGCCAAATATCGTTGGCGTTATTGCTAACCAAGTTGGTAGTGTTGGCCATTATGAAATTGCGAAGGCTGCTATTGAGCAGGAGTGTGGAATTCCTGTGATCGGCTATTTGAAGCGGGAGGAAGGGATTGATATTCCTAGCCGCCATTTAGGTTTAGTGCCAGCGATTGAACGAGGAGAACTCGATACATTTTTTGATAAACTAGGTTCTTTAATGGCAGAGACGATTGATTTAGATCAATTACTTGCATTAACAAAGGCTCCAGTTCTACAAGAATCAGGGCAACTATTTGCAGAACAGCCATCGCAAAATATTCGCATTGCCGTAGCAAAGGATGCCGCGTTTAACTTCTATTATGAAGAAAATTTAGCGCTGCTACGTGCAAAAGGGGCGGAGCTGCAATTTTTCTCACCACTTGCAAATGAGCCTGTTCCCGTAGAAGCAGACGGTTTGTATATAGGTGGGGGCTTCCCAGAGGAATTTGCTGATCTATTAGCGGAAAATGCCGATGTGAAAAAATCTATTCGTGAAGTAATTGCCAAAGGTCTACCGACATTAGCTGAATGTGGAGGCTTCATGTATTTGACAGAGGCTATCACGAATAGCAATGGTGACCGATATGACATGGTAGGTGTTATTCCAGGTGAGGTAGCGATGCAATCAAAGCTAGCGGCTCTTGGTTACCGTGAAATTTTTGGCACACAACATAATTTTTTAATTGGTACAGATGAAGAAGCAAAGGGACATGAATTCCACTATTCAAAATATAGCGGCTCGCATAATACGCCGGCCTATGAAACGAAGGGACGCTTTGGTAACAAACAAGAAGGCTATCAAGCAGGGAATTTAGTAGCCGGCTATACGCATTTTCATTTTGTATCAAACCCAAAGCTTGTTGACAATTGGTTAACAGCTTGTAAGAAGGTGAAAAATCATGACTAATTATTTTCCTATTCACATCAATATTGAATATAAAACTGTAGTAATTGTTGGTGGAGGTCACGTAGCAGCACAGAAGGTAGCGTCACTACTCCCGGCTAAAGCCAATATTGTCGTTGTAAGCCCAGCCCTAAATGACTCATTGGTGCCACTTGCGGAATCCGGGCAAATTACATGGCATGAAAAAGAATTTGAACCGCGTGACTTAGATGATGCATCACTTATTATTGCCGCAACAAATGATACATCAGTAAATGAGGCTGTTCAAGAAGCGGCTCAGCATTGGCAGCTCATTAACCGTACTGATGCACAGGCTGAGAGCGATTTTATAACGCCTGCAACAGTACGCCGTGGTCCTTTAGTGTTAACTGTATCAACATCAGGTGCCAGTCCATCACTAGCTCGGAAAATCAAAGCTGATCTCGAAGAGCAATTTGATGAGGTTTATGATGACTATGTTTGTTTCCTTCAGCAAGCACGTTTAATGATAGCTGCGAAGTTTGAAAAGGGTCCTGAAAGACGTAAAGCTTTACAAGCATTACTGGAACCAAGCTTATTAGAATGGACACGCAATGGAGACATTGATCGACGGGAAGCATTTTTACAACAAATACTGATGGGAGTAGCGCGATGAAAGATGGAAAAGTGTATTTAGTTGGAGCCGGACCAGGAGATCCGAAGCTCATTACAGTATACGGACTCGAATGTATTCAAAAGGCCGATGTCATTGCATATGACCGTCTTGTGAACCCGAAATTACTAGAGTTTGCGAAACAAGATGTTGAGCTTGTGTACTGTGGTAAATTACCTGGTAAGCATCACTTAATTCAAGATGAGATTCATACATTACTTGTTGAAAAGGCGCAGGAAGGCAAGTTTGTCACACGTTTAAAGGGTGGCGATCCTTTCGTTTTTGGTCGTGGTGCAGAGGAAGCGGAAATCTTAAAAAATCATGGTATTGCTTATGAAATTGTACCAGGTATTACAGCAGGGATTGCTGCTCCGGCGTATGCTGGTATTCCTGTAACACACCGAGATTTTGCAACTAGCTTTGCTCTTGTAACAGGACACGGTCGTGAGGAAAAAGGACAGGACTTTTTAAATTGGCCTGCACTTGCAACCGGTATCGATACAGTCGCTTTTTATATGAGTGTTGGTAATATTGCTTATATTTCTCGAAAGCTCATCGAAAATGGTCGCAAGGCAACTACTCCAGTCGCCGTTATTGAGTGGGGAACAACAGATCAACAGCGTACTATTACAGGTCAGCTTGATGAAATTGCGAGCATTATTGAACGAGAAGGCTACCATAACCCTTCCATGATTGTTGTTGGCGAGGTCGTCAATGTACGCGAGAAAATTCAATGGTTTGAAGAGCAAGGACTGGCCTTTACATAAAGGAATAAAACGTATTTAAGCATAAGGAGGAATTACATCATGACAGTAATCGAGGCATTAAAAAAACGTCGTGCAATTCGCAATTACACGACACAGCCCGTTGAAAAAGAGAAGATTGAGCAAATTTTACAAGCTGCCACTTATGCTCCAAATGATCGTATGCGTGAGCCTTGGCATTTTTATGTTATTCAAGACGATGCGATGAGACGCTATGAAGAAATGGCAAATACTTATTTACAAGAGCGATTTCCTACAAAACCGAATTTAGTGGAAAGCTCATTAAAAGTAGTTCAAACAACGCCTGTTGCTATAGTTGTAACAGCAGATATTGTCGAGGGTGATGCTGATGCGACAGCAGATAATGTTTTCGCGGTATGTAGTGCCATCATGTCTATGTGGCTTGCCGCAGAGGAGCTAGGACTTGGCTTTGTATGGCGTACACGAGGGGTAGGGCTTGTCCATGATCCACGTATGCATGCATTCATTGGTGCAAGTGAATCTCAAAAGGTAGTCGGAACGATCTTTATTGGCTATCCAGAAGAGCAAGAACTTAAAGACAAGCAACGTACATCATTTGGAGAAAAAACAACATGGCTTTAGGGGAGGCTTGAAAAATGGCTAGAAAAGGTTTGTTTTTAGTTTATACAGGTGAAGGGAAAGGTAAAACAACAGCTTCCCTTGGTGTCACATTGCGCGCAGTTGGCCGAGGCCTAAATGTCCGATATATGCAATTTATTAAATCACCAGAGCGTACATACGGAGAGCAAATTGCTCTTCGTAAACTTGGCGTAGAAATGGAGCAAATGGGCATTGGCTTTACTTGGACAAAAACACCAGAGGAGCATCGTGCCGCTTTAGCAAAGGCATGGGAAAAAACAAAGGCTGCCCTACAAGACGACAGTATTGATTTACTCGTATTAGACGAGCTCAACAACGCGCTTGCGATTACAAAATTCCCAATCGCTGATGTGCTCCCATTAACCGAAGTCATCGAAGCCATCCAGCAGCGCCCAACTACCATGCATTTAGTCGTAACCGGACGTAGCGCCAACCCAGCACTTATTGCAATGGCAGATCTAGTCTCAACAATCGATGCAACCAAGCATTATTATGACGAAGGCATTCCAGCTGTTAAAGGTCTAGAGTTCTAATTAGATTCTCTCGTATCGATGGGTACCCGCGGAATGGAGCAATACCCGCGCTAAAGGGTGGAATACCCGCGGAACGGAGCAGAATACCCGCGTTTTGTGGTGAAATACCCGCGGAACGGAGCAGAATACCCGCGCTTTGAAGTGAAATACCCGCGAAGTAAATTCTGTCCCCGCGCATCAACTATAAATAAAGGAGGGAAAAGACTATGCCAGCAACATCTATCATGATTCAAGGAACGGCTTCTGATGTAGGGAAAAGTATGATTTGTACGGCGCTATGCCGTATTTTCTCTGATGATGGGCTAAAGGTAGTACCATTTAAATCACAGAATATGGCCCTTAATTCATTTGTCACCCAAGATGGCGGGGAAATTGGCCGTGCGCAGGGTGTACAAGCAGAGGCAGCGCGAGTTGTTGCAACGACGGATATGAATCCGATATTGCTAAAACCGAAGCAGGATATGGTTTCGGAAGTAATCGTTCATGGTAAGCATTTTTTAAATATGGACGCTAAAAGCTATCGCAATCAATTTGTGCAAGAAGCGATGCCAATAGTTGAAAAGTCAGTGCGAACTTTACAAAATACATATGATGTCATTGTCCTTGAAGGAGCGGGAAGCCCGGCAGAAATTAATTTAAAAGACCGTGATATAGCCAATATGCGCATGGCTCATCTAGCAGATGCAGCAGTTGTGCTAGTTGCTGATATTGATCGAGGTGGAGTATTTGCATCGATTGTTGGAACGCTCGCATTACTGGATGAAGAAGAACGTGCACGTGTAAAAGGTCTGATTATTAATAAATTCAGAGGAATGCGTGAGTTACTGGATGATGGCATTGAATGGGTGGAGCGTGAAACAGGAATTCCTGTTCTTGGAGTTGTCCCGTATGTAGAGGTCAATATTGAGGCTGAGGATTCACTAGCATTATCTTCATTACGCTTTAAAAAGCCAAAGCCTGGAGAGTTTGCAGTGGATGTGGCCATGATTCGCTTGCCACGTATTTCAAACTTTACAGATGTTGATCCATTTTTCGATGAGCCAGAAGTTGGTGTCCGTTTAATTGGCAATGTCAATGAGCTAGGTACACCCGACTTACTTATACTACCTGGAACAAAAAGTACAATGGATGATTTAGCATGGTTAAAGTCACAAGGCTTCGATCAAGCGATTGCTGAATTACGCGCAAGAGGGACAAAAATTATTGGGATTTGTGGTGGTTTCCAAATGCTTGGCGAAACGTTATTAGACCCAGATGCTGTAGAAGGAAATGGCGATTCAGCGCAAGGTCTAGCATTATTGCCAATGGAAACTGTATTTGTGGGCGATAAAAAAACTGTTCAAATGACGGGAACAAGAGGGCAGGATACGTTTACTGGCTATGAAATTCATCTTGGGCGTACAAAAATTTTACGTGATGAAGTAACACCATTTTTACAACTGGCAGATGGTCGTGTAGATGGGGCAGTAAGTGCAGATGAACAAGTGGTCGGAACATATTTCCATGGTTTATTCCATAATCGTACCTTTACACGAAAGCTCATCAACGACATTCGCGTGAAAAAGGGCCTTGCTGCTTTACCAAGTGATGTTAAAAGTGACGCAGAACGTAGAGAGGATGCTTACAATATGCTTGCAAAGCATGTGCGTGCGAATCTCGATATGAAAAAAGTATACGAAATCATGAATTTAGAGGTACCTATATGACAAGAAAAGGACCGTTAGCCATTGATTATGAAGCGTTATGGCAGGAAGGTATGAAAGACTGGCATGGCCAAATGCCTGAAAGAATGGTCAATGATCAACTAGAGGAGCAGTTTTGGGCGCAGTCAATCGCCCGAAAAAAGGCTGGACAAACAGATCCATATGCTGCGAAAATTTTTCAAGAAATTAAAAAAAGTATTCAACCCGAGCACTCGGTATTGGAAATTGGCCCTGGCTGGGGCAATTATACGTTTCCGCTAGCAAATCATGCGCGAAAGCTAACTTGTGTAGATAGCTCAGAAAGTATCCTTAGCTACTTAGAAAGTTGCCTGGAGGATAAGCAACACGTTTCTTATATTCATGCAAAATGGGAATGCCTTGCCGATGAAATAGAAGAACACGATATCGTCATCGGGGTCAATTGCTTTTATCGTATGTATGAAATTAAAGCAGCACTTTTCCATATGAATCGTCTAGCTAAAAAGCGCGCAATTATTGGCATGACGACTGGGCCGATTCAACCTCATTATGAAATTTTATACGAAAAGTATGGCTACGATATTAAATTTCCAAGAAGAGATTATATAGAATTTTTAAATTTGCTATATGAAATGGATATTTATGCAGAGTGCAAAATCATACCGTTAGAACGAGTGTATGAATATGACAGCTATGAACAACTTGTCACAACACAGAGTAAAAAAATATTAAATGATACTTTTCATAGAGCACATGTTGAAGAGTCGCTTTTGCCTTTTATTGAGGAAAAGAATGGGCGTTATTATTATCGACATGATTTCCACGCTGCACTCGTATCATGGGAACCGAAATAATTATGAAACCTTTGGACAAAACTAGTGACCAAAGGTTTTTTTTATTGGGAGCGATAGGGTACAATAAAGCGATATAGATATAGAAGTGAGGTGGCATATGTGCAACTACATTTTTTAGGAACAGGCGCAGGAATGCCTTCAAAGGAACGAAATACAAGTGCCCTAATGGTAAAGCTTTTAGATGAAGTGGGGGAAATGTGGCTTTTTGATTGTGGGGAGGCGACCCAACATCAAATTTTGCATACGTCCTTAAAGCCACGTAAAGTAACGAAAATATTCATTACACATTTACATGGTGACCATGTTTTTGGATTACCTGGTTTTTTAAGCTCTCGTTCATTTCAAGGTGGAGATGAGCCATTAACGATATTTGGTCCACAAGGTTTACAGCAATGGATTGAGCAAACGTTAGCCTTGTCAAAAACGCATTTAACCTATCCATTACAATTTGTTGAAGTCCGTGAAGGTGTTATTTATGAAGATGAACATTTCACAGTAAGTGCAAGTGAATTGCGACATGTAGTTCCATGCTTCGGCTATCGAATTGAGCAAAAGGATTTGCCTGGCGAGCTGTTAATAGAAAAAGCACAGGCTCTTGGTGTTCCAAAAGGTCCTTTGTTAGGACAATTAAAAGCTGGGAAAGATATTGAGCTGGAGGATGGCACGATTGTTTATGCAATAGATGTTGTTACTCCGCCGAAAAAAGGCTTTACGCTTACAATATTGGGCGATACAAAATACTGTCCAGAGGCTATTTCATTAGCTAATGGAGCAGATATCGTAATTCATGAAGCGACCTTTGATGGCACGACGACAGATTTAGCAGCAAGCTATGGCCACTCTACAAATATAGAAGCGGCAAAAGTGGCACAACAAGCGGGCGCAAACTATTTACTTCTCAACCATTTAAGTGCGCGTTTTTTACCACATGATTTACCGAAATTTTTAGCGGATGCTCAGGAGATTTTCCCACAAACCTTCCTTACATCCGATCAATCAGTATTTACATGGAATAACAATAGATTAACTTAATCAAAAACACATAAAGTACCTTTTAAATGTAGCGTCATTTAAAAGGTACTTTTTTTATCATTCATGTTTTTAGCCAATTAGAAATTGAAAAGGTGAATGAGGAATAATCACCGATACAATTCAACAATTTGGTTTGCTATATATTCGGAGCTAAAATGAACCCCATTTCTGAGCCACCACATGAGGATCCCAAGTATTGAAGAGGCGAGAATATCCATTGATAGAGTACTATCAGCGCCTTCACTTTTACGTTGTACGACAATCAAGTCCGTTAATGTCATATGCATTTTTTTTATGAAACCAGGGTGCTCAAATAGCACAGCTAAAATTTTTCGATGCTTATAAAAGTAATCTAAAAACGTGATTAATTGTTCTTGATTATTTAAATTATCAATTTGTAAAGTTGGAGACATTTTCGACAACAGGTCGTCGAAAATGTCGTAAACTACTTGCTTTAATAAATCATTAATATCGATAAAATGTAAATAAAATGTTGCTCGATTTAGCTCGGCACGTTGGGCTATTTTTTGTACAGTAAGTTTCGAAATATCTGGATTTTCGATTAATATTTCTACGACAGCTTCTTTAAATACCCGTTTAGAGCGAATAGCTCGTGGGTCTTGCTTTTTTTGTGTAGTCAATTTAATTCTCCTTTATCTATCTATTAAATACAAATTTAATGAATAGTATTTTTAATTTTGTTGTTTAATTGACACTTCTTGAAAAATTGTAAATAGGAATCAAAAAATAAACGTGTTATTATCTATTTTATTGACATAGTGTTAATAAAACAAGTAGAAAGAGGAAGAATGTAATGTCAGAATCGATAAATAAAAAAGTACTATTAACAGTTTTAATTTTCGGGTGTTTTTTATCTACACTAAATCAAACGCTGTTAAACGTTGCATTAAGTAATTTAATGGACGTATTTTCCGTTTCTGCGACAACTGTTCAGTGGTTAGCTACTGGTTTTATGTTAGTAAATGGGGTGCTAGTCCCTATTACAGCATATTTAATGAAACGTTTTTCAACACGCCAATTATTTATAAGTTCAATGCTGTTTTTATTAGTAGGATCTATTTTTTGTGCAGTAGCTCCAAACTTCACCACTTTATTAATAGGTCGTATGATTCAAGCGGTTGGAGCAGGAATTATTATGCCATTGCTAATGAGCATTGTGATGTTTATTTTCCCTCCTGAAAAAAGAGGCAGTATGATGGGGTTAATTGGGCTTGCTATGATTTTCGCTCCAGCCATTGCACCAACATTAGCAGGTTTTGTAATAGATTATTATTCATGGCGTTGGTTATTTATCGGAATTATTCCATTTGTTGTGATCGTTATATTCATGGCAATGAAATATTTAATTAATGTTTCAGAAACAGCTAACACGAAGTTAGATATAATGAGTGTTATTTTATCAACAATTGGCTTCGGTCTTATTTTGTATGGTTTTAGTAATGCAGGAAGCCATGGTTGGGATGATAAAGTTGTCATAAGTACTATACTTGTAGGGATCATGACTACGGCAATCTTCTGTCTTCGTCAAATGAAATCTTCTGATCCACTTCTTAACTTATCCGTTTTTAACAATAAATTATTTACGCTAACATCTATCATTAATATTATTGTCACAATGATGATGTATGCAGATATGATTTTATTACCGATATATTTACAAAATGGAAGAGGGTTTAAGGCATTAGATGCTGGCTTATTATTATTACCGGGTGCTCTTGTAAATGCTTTTATGTCTCCAGTGACAGGAAAAATGTATGACCGCTTTGGTGCAAAGCCGTTATTTATTACAGGTTTGATTTTTGTCATTCCTTCCATGTGGGTTGTAACAGATTTAACAGAAACAACAGCCTTTAGTTTTTTAATGATACGTACCATTTTTCTACGAATAGGGCTGAGTTTTATCACAATGCCATTGAACACAGCTGGTTTGAATGCCTTACCGAAGACACTTGTTACACATGGTACAGCAGTGAATAATACATTACGCCAAATCGCAGGTGCCATTGGATCGGCAGTAGTTATTACAATTTTTACAGCACAAACAACAAACCATGCGAAAACATTGTTAGCCGAAACACCAAATGCTACGGCTGAAGGTATTCGCAAACTGGCTTCCATCTTAGGTTCAAGTGATGCTTATTATTTCATGACAATCTTAGCGATACTTGCATTTGTTTTAACTTTATTTGTGCCATCTAAAAAAAGATTAAATAATAGTTTGTAAATATATCAACAAATTATTATTGGAAGAGGAATTATTGAAAAGGATTAATTTACATTTTTTGTATTCATCCTTTTGTCGACAAGCTGAAGAGCCTTGCTACAATTATGTAGCAAGGCTCTTATTTTTATCATTAACGTACATTGTCTCGACCTATTAAGTGAAAAAGATCATGTAGGAAAAGTTGTATTACAAAGATTTAGAATATTAGAGAAAAATAATGCGGTTAATAGTAGAGTTTCGTATAATTGACTAAAGGGGAGTGGTTTTATATGAATCAGCAAAAGGTGCCGCCAGCACTAGCGCGTTTAATAGTTATTTTTCCAAATGTGTTGAGTTATTTATTATTATTTGGACTTATCTTTTTTGTTATCTCAAATTATGACACGTTAAAGGCTACGGACAACTTAACGGTTTGGCTTATTTTTATTTTTGTACTTGCACCAGCTGCTGCTTATACGACATTTAGCATTATTAAGAAAATTCGTACAGGGCAAATGTAAGCTAAATGACAACACGTGTATTCGTTAAATCATCTAATGGCTACACGTGTTTTTTAATTTCATTTTGATAAGTAAATTAAATTTTCGGAATCATTTTTTTCAGAAAGAAGACTGAATGAAACCTCAAGCGAATAAAATAATTTCAATAAGAGAAACTAAAAAATAAATACATAATAAATTTGAAAAGTGGGGTGTTTTTTGTGGATCCAACTAATTGCGATTTTTCGCCAATGAAACAAACATTGAAGGAAGAGCTTTTGCAAGTTATTAATTCATTACAGCAAAGTGTAGAAGCAATGGATACCGATGCAAACTGTCTTCTTGGGAATTTTGAAAAAATTAAAGAGAAGTTTTTAACGATTGAAATGAAAGCTGCAACATTTTATTTAAATTGCTATCTTTCCCCGTTTACTGAAAAATATCCTGAGCTTTCGCAATGCGTACAAAACATGTCGAAAAGAAGACACGGTGGACTAATTGTGATTGAACGAGAGGATTCTCTGGCATCACTTTTACAGCCTGGTATTCATATTGGTGCAGAAGTAACGCATTCCTTATTAGAATCTATTTTTTTTCCTGGAAATCCGCTTCATGATGGTGCAGTTTTAGTTAGCCAAAATCTAATTCAGTCAGCAGCCAATGTACTGCCACTTTCAGACAGATATACGGGGGAAAAGAAATTAGGCACAAGACATCGAGCGGCATTAGGGTTAAGCGAAGTAAGTGATGCGCTTGTTATGGTAGTGTCTGAAGAAACAGGGAGAATTTCTTTTGCCTTTAAAGGAAACTTATATCCGGTTACAACGCATGGCATTATCTAGTGTGAGGCTTCACACTAGATAATATCTCGAATTCAAGATATTTTTCTTGCTTGTTTATCACTTGCGTAGTAAAGTGATAAATGAGAGGGGGAGAAAGCGATGCGAAAACATACACTTGGATCACTGACATGGATTCGAATGATGCGCTTTACCAATCAAAGTAACCAGCTATCCAATGAGTTTTTAAAGCGCTTTGACTTAACGACTGCGCAATTTGATGTCCTCATACAAATAAAGACATATGCACCGTTAACGCAATTACAGCTAGCAGAGAAAGTGACAGTGACGCAAGGTGGTATATCTCGGATGCTTGCTCGTCTTGAAAAAGAGGGACTTATTGAACGTAAGCAACATTGGAAGACCAAAACAATCTCACTGACAGCAAAAGGCGAGCAGGTGATTGATGAGGCAACACCAAGTCAGCTACAATTCCAATCTTCATTTTTTGAAGAAGTATTAACAGAAGATGAAATGAAAACTTTAAATACACTAATGTCAAAATTAGAGAAGCATAGCCGTGAAAAAAAACTACCACCAGCGTGATTTTTTTTTACAACATCACTTGCTTAGTCAAGTGAAAATAAGGAGGAAACATTTATGAACAAATTAAGCGGACATCACCATATATCAATGCTAACAAAAAACGGCAAACGTAATAATGATTTTTATACAAAAATTCTTGGCTTACGTCGTGTGAAAAAGACTGTCAACCAAGATTCACCTTCTATGTATCATTTATTTTATGGAGACTTAACTGGAGCTGCAGGTACAGAATTAACATTTTTTGAAATGCCCGTAGCAGGACGAACAGTTCGAGGAACTAATGCTATTACACGTATTGGCTTATTAGTGCCGAACTATGACAGTCTGCAATATTGGAAAAATCGCTTTCAAAAATTAGAGGTTGAACATAGTGAGATTACAACTTATGCAGGTAAAGATGCATTGTTTTTTGAGGATCATGAAGGATTACGAATGGTGCTTTTAAACAATCATGGTCACGAAACACCTGCTCATTGGCAACCATGGGATGGCTCCGAAATCCCTGCGGAACATCGCATTTTAGGGATGGGTACAGTTGAAATAACAGTTCGCTACTTGCAACGGACAGTAAGCTTATTAAAAGAGCTATTTAGCTACACAGTCGTAGCAGAAAATGAAAAAGAAGCGGTGTTGCAATCCATTTCTGGTGAAGTACTTGGAGAAGTCGTCGTGAAAGAATTAGAAGGGCCAAGTGAGAAACCTGGTCGTGGAAGTATTCATCATCTTGCACTACGTGTTGGAACATTGGAAGAATTACAAGAATGGGATGCCAAAATTAAGGAGCAGGGCTTTGATAGCACTGGCATTGTAGATCGTTATTATTTCCAAAGTCTTTATTTTAGAGACCGAAATGGCATTTTATTTGAAATGGCCACAGATGGACCAGGGTTTACTGTTGATTCGGCAGTAGAGGATCTTGGTAAGGAACTTGATCTTCCGCCATTTTTAGAAGAAAGACGTGCAGAAATCGAAGCTAATTTAGAACCATTAGATTAAGGAGAGGTTTAATCATGGAAAAATACCGCATTGATCAATCGAAAGGCATCGAATTTGGCCTCTATTCATTAGGGGATCATATTCCAAATCCATTAACAGGTGAACGAATTTCAGCTCAGCAACGAATCCAAGAGCTAGTTGAAGTAAGTCAGCTTGCAGAACAAGCAGGTATTGATGTGTTTGGTGTGGGTGAAAGTCATCAATCGTACTTTACTACACAGGCACATACGGTTGTTTTAGGGGCGATCGCACAAGCTACATCAACAATTAAATTAACAAGCTCTGCGACGGTACTAAGCGTTTCTGATCCAGTACGTGTATATGAAGATTTTGCAACGATTGATTTACTTTCAGATGGACGTGCAGAAATAGTAGCTGGTCGTGGCTCTCGAGTAGGTGCATATCAATTACTAGGCATTGATTTAAAGGACTATGAAGACATTTTTGAAGAAAAATTAGCGCTACTGAAAAAAATAAATGACAATGAGCTTGTTACTTGGGAAGGGCAATTCCGTGCGCCACTTCACAATGCGCAAATTTTGCCGCAACCTAAAAATGGCTCGTTCCCAATTTGGCGAGCTGTCGGTGGCCCTCCTGCTAGTGCCATTAAAGCAGGCTATATGGGCATTCCAATGATGTTAACGACATTAGGTGGTCCCGCTGTAAACTTTAAGCCATCAGTTGATGCCTACAGAGAAGCAGCGGAGCGAAGTGGTTTTGATCCGAAAGAGTTACCAATTGCTACAGCAAGCCTATTTTACGTTGCGGATACGACGCAAGAGGCACTAGAAGGGATGTACCCACATTTAAATGGTGGATTCCAAGCAATTCGTGGCGCTGGTTATCCAAAGCAACAATTTGCGGAAGCGCCAGATACACAAGATGCCTTAATGGTTGGAAGTAAAGAACAAATTATTGAAAAATTACTATATCAATACGAGCTCTATGGTATGCAACGATTTATGGCACAAATTGATTTTGGCGGTGTACCATTCGATAAATTAATGAAAAATATCGAAATTATCGGGAACGATATTTTACCTGCGATTAAAAAATATACAGCAAAATAAGGCATAGATAGAAAAGAGAACCATACTTTAATAAATAGAAAATTTAATTTTATTGTAAATGACGCTGCATAAGAAGGCAATCTTACGCAGCGTTTTTTCGTAGCCATTTTTATTTTTAATTGGACCACTTAAACCATCGAGCATGACCATCAGGTCGCTCCATTATACGGATAGATTCTATTTCTCCTTGATCCATAAAATCTTGATGCAGTTGCGTATCAAATAGATTGTTATAACAATGGAATAGAGGTCGTTCCATGCTGATCTCTTTTAATTGCTCCAGTAATTCAAGGCGTAATTCCAGAGGGATTTGGTTTGCCACATGTGTATGATATACAACTAACATCGCATCTTGGTTTATCTCTTTACTAATATCTTTTATCAGTTTAATGGCATCGCCTTTTACCAGTTGTAAATCGAGCTCTTTTAGAATAGGGAGTGCTTGATGTAACAAAAGTCTTCGTTGTTGATGCTCTGGCCAAATTAATGCTTCGAGCCATCGGAGCTCTTCCTCATTATGAATATCAATAGGGTTTAAATCGATGCCTACTCGCTTACAAACAACGGGAGTATTTGTAATGGAAGCTGGGAGCGGTTGTCCTCGATTTTCTGAGGATAAAACAAAATCGCTATTAGAATTATTTATATGAAGCTGTTGATTATAGCAGTAATTATATTGATCCATGCCAAGTTGAAGTCCTGCACTTGCACCGATTTCTATGAAGGCTAAAGGTTTTTTGTGGCGTTCATAAATTTCGGTCATCATCGGATAAAGGTAAGAACAACGACGAATTTCATTTGTCTGAACAAGTTTTTCTTGAAATAAAGTCTTCAATTCGTCTGAATGTGACAAGACGAATGCTTTAAAAACTGGGTACACTTCATTTAATGCTTTGGGTGTTGTCGTTAGAGATGGATAAAAATGCACTAATTCGTCCTCTGATGATGACAGCAAATACTGAACACCAGCTAATAGTAAATTAGGTACAGGTTGTCCTTGAGGAATAAATGTCGCAATGTTTAATAGTTCATCATCATCAGCAATCTTAATCGCTAAATGTTCATACAACGGACTTGAATTTTCGCATTCATTTTTTGCAAAAGTACGGAATTGATTACTTAATTTAGCTAACATACGATTCTCCCCTTTGTGTGTAAAAGTAAATGGATCTTATTTTAGTTTATTATTGTTGGATAATTTAGTAAATTAAATATAGATAATGAAGTTGATTAAAAACATTAATTGAAGGGGACGAGGAGATATTGGATTATAAATGGTTACAGTCTTTTGTAGTAGCAGCTAAATCTAGTAATTTTAGAGTGGCAGCAGAAGAACTACATTTATCGCAGCCAAGTATCACAGTTCATATTCATCAGTTAGAACAATTTTTGAATGTTAAATTATTTAAACGTGAAAAAAACCGTGTGCAATTAACGGAGGCAGGGCACCTTTTTCTCATGGAAGCTCAGCAAATTATCCATCAATGGGATAAAAGTATTGAACGTTTTCAGTTAGCGACAAAAGGAATTGAAGAAAAGTTAGTTATTGCAATGACTCCTTTAATGGTGGAAACGATATTACCTCATGTAATTTATCAGTTTATCAATGAACACCCGTCCATTGAAATATCGATTCTAGTGGAGGATTCAGCAAAAATTGAGGATCTAATCAATCGTGATAAGGCGCATATTGGTATATCCTTATTGCCAACTCGTTATCGACATTGGCATCAAGAGCTTCTTGTAGAAAGTACTTTAGAATTGGTTATTCCGCTAGATGCTTTCGATGATGAGACAGGAGCTTATATTGATTATGAGGAATTATTTCAAACCTACACGTTATTTACACATCATCATCCGACTATTTGGGAGGATTTATTACATAAATTACAGGAGAAATTTGTAGTTAGAAAGCAAGTGTCCATATCTCAATCTTATGTGGTAAAACGCTTAATAAAAGATGGATTAGGTATGTCATTTTTACCGCGGATGATTGTTAGAAGAGAACGTATGGAGGGGCGCTTTAATATCGTTCCCTTCGATGAAATAGCTTTACCAAGTGTTCCTGTATACCTTTTTTATAAGGATTCGGTAAAGGTTCCTGAAGAGTTAGTTTGTTTATTTCAAACGAGGGATTATTTGTGATTATCGTTAACAATTTCGTATTGTTTATTTAGGTCATATCTTTATTAATGGTTCATATCAAAAGTAGGGAAGTCAGTAGGGAAGTCATTTTGTAATCTATGCTATGTAAAGTTGATTGGAGTGGAGGCTGGGCTACTTCAGGAAAGCGCCCCAATCGGAACGGAAATCAACTCACGTTATGATGATAGCTATTAAAATTATTTAATGTTGACTAACATAAAGTTTTATATACTATGAATAGGGATATTTTAACAAAGGTGTGATGGTATTGAGAATTTTAATGGTTGAGGATCATGAAGATGTAAATGCAATGTTAACAGAGTTATTTGAGCAAGCAGATTATCAGGTGACAAGTGTGATGGATGGGGTAGCAGGTCAGCGGGCATTTATGCAAAATGAGTTTGATCTTGTGCTTCTTGATATTATGCTTCCCTATAAAAGTGGGGATGAATTGCTAAAGGAAATTCGCGCTATTTCGGATGTACCTGTTGTTATGATTTCAGCTAAAGATTTAGTATCAACAAAAATTGATTTGCTTCGATTAGGAGCGGACGATTATATTACGAAACCTTTTGACCTTGGTGAGGTTCTTGCCCGTATTGAATCGATCTTACGTCGTGTTAAAAAACAAGCTACACCAATGAAGCAGCTACAATTCAAAGATATAGTATTGGATGATGTCGCTAAGCGAGTGACAGTGAGTGGTGAAGAGGTCTTGCTAACGGCAAAGGAATATTCATTGCTCGAATTGTTTATGACAAACAAAGAGAAAGTATTCACGAAAGCAAATTTGTATGAATCGATCTGGCAAGAAGAATACTTAGGGGATGAACATATTATTAAAATCCATATTAGTAATCTACGTCAAAAATTAAAGGCAAAAAATCCACAGGTGGATTATATCGAGACGCTTCGAGGGCTTGGCTATCGTTTACGTCCATAAATTATTCGAAATCTATACGCCATCTTTACTTTATCTATACCTTTCATGAGTAATCTATGAATATGAAAGGGAGGTGCTTAGTATGGGTGAAACCATATTAAAAACGAATCAATTAACTAAAATATATAAAAAACAACCAGTACTTCACGACGTATCAATTGAATTAAAAGAGGGTCGTATTTATGGACTTATTGGTGAAAATGGTGCGGGTAAATCAACCTTAATGAAGATTATTTCAGGGATTAGTTTTCAAACAGAAGGGTCATTTGAGTTATTTGGAAAATCATCTGACAAGGAAATACAGCAGCAACGAAAACGTATTGCCAGCATGATTGAACAACCGGCGATTAGCCCTGATATGACGGCAAAAGGTAATCTTAAATATCATCGTTACATGCGAGGGATCCCGAACGAGGAGCTTGAAGATGAAATATTACAATTGGTTGGATTGACGGGTACAAACAACAAGAAAGCGAAGCATTTTTCATTAGGAATGAAACAACGATTAGGCATTGCTATTGCATTATTAACTAATCCAGAGCTATTGATTTTAGATGAACCGGTAAATGGGCTAGATCCACAAGGTGTTGTGGAAATTCGTCAGCTTTTAACACGCCTTTGTGAAGAGCGACAGATGACGATATTAATTTCAAGTCATAATTTACCGGAACTTTATTTAACAACGACTGATTATATCATTATTCATAAAGGGAAAATTATGAAACAAATGACTCAACAACAGCTTGATGAAGAATGTAGACATTATATTCGCATTGGTTGTACAGCTCCAGAACAATGTGTACATGTATTAGAAGCAGTTCTTAAAACACAAAACTTTCAAGTCATGCCTAATAAAACGATTAAATTGTATGATTTCTTAGAAGACCTCGGAGATGTATCAACAGCGTTATTTGAAAATGGGATAACGCTTACCGAATTTAGTCTACAAGGAGATACATTAGAGAACTACTTCCTAACGTTAATTGGAGGTGAGCAACATGTTTAATTTAGTACGTGCTTACCTCTATAAAACAACTAAATCTAAAATATTTTGGGTCTTACTGGCTCTTACAACATGTTCTGCAATAGCAATGTTTAGTATTGCCTATGGTATCGGCAATAAGTCAATCAATGAAAACATCAGTAATATTGGTTTTTTATTATCTGATATGAATATGATGTCAATAGTAGGTGCAGTACTTGCCACGACACTTATTTGTTCAGATTTTGACACAAAAAATATCCATCATCCTATTATAAGTGGGTTTGCAAGAATCCAAATTATCATAAGTAAAGCGATTGTTTACTGGTTATTACTACTTGTTCTTGTAAGTCCGTATATCATCGTAACTATAATTGGTTTATCAATGGACAGCACGTTTAGTATGGGGAGGAATGCAGCAGGTTTTTTAAGCATTCTAACATTGACTACTAGTGGTAGCTTTGGCGAATACGTAACAATAATGATCACAATGACAATGGTCTATCTTGCCCAGTTAACGATTTGTATTTTACTTGCCTTTGTCTTAAGAAAATCCGTTCTTGTCGTAGCTGCGTATTATATGATGTCCATGTTCTTTGGACAGGTAGCGAGCTTCCAGAATTCATTTGAGATAATGAATAACATATTATCCTTTACACCATATTCAGTGGAGTTCATTACGATTAATGTAAGCATGAGTAAAGGTGATATAATTTCGGCCGTTTCCATTTGTGTAATCTTTATAATAGTAGTTTTGTATTTAACATTCATGACATTTAGAAAAGCAGAAATCAGGTAAGGGGATGTAGGGAATGTGGTTTGTGGCAATTGTAATCATTGTAGGATTACTATTTTATATTTTTTATCTACAAAGGCAACTACGATTGATGAACGTACAATTGTCACAACGTCTACATGAGCAATATACGCAACCAATTAGCGTAGAGCTATTAAACAAAGAAGTAAATCAACTAGTGGCCAATATAAATCGCATATTATTAGAATCACAAAAATCAAGGTCGTATATTAAACGGGAAGAAAAATACTTTAAGGAAATGATTTCAAACATTTCTCATGATTTTCGTACGCCTCTTACGGCAATAAAGGGCTATCAACAAATGCTTTTAAAAGAACCCTTAACAGAAAAGCAGCTTACAAAGCTTGAAATTTCACAAAAACATGTTGGAAGACTAGAGCAATTAGTAGAAACATTTTTTGAATATTCCTATTTGCACAGTAATGAAGATCAACCTAAAAAAAATCGTATCAATATATCCAATATTGTATTTGAAGAAATTGCTGGTGCCTTTGCGCAATTTGAACAACAAGGAATAGCCGTCAACTTACCTAAATTCGAGCCTCTCATCATTAATTCTGATGAAGAAATGCTTTTACGTATTGTGCAAAACTTAGTACGAAATAGCATCATGCATGCTCAAGGTGATGTAACTATTAAGTTGTGGCTAGAAGAGGAATATGCATATATCTGTTTTCAAAATCCGATTGACGAAAATATTCAACTAAATCCTAACCAGCTTTTCGATCGATTTTATACAACAGACAATTCCAGACGTAAAAACACTGGTTTAGGGCTATCTATAGTTAAGCTGCTAGCAGAAAAATTAGGTGGAAGTGCCACGGCCAAAATAGAAGGTGGCATGATTGAGTTTTTAGTGAGTTTAAAAAAGAATATGTAATAGTAGTAGCCAAGAAGCTTATTGCATCTTGGCTATTACTATTACATATAACGTTTATAACAATGTTATTTCCAATGTGGAAATATAAAACTTTTTATGGTAATTATAGTATGTTTAGGGGTGATTATGTTGGTAGCGATTAATCGCCCTACTTGATAAGAAAGGGTGTTAGTAAGATGATTGTTGAGAGCTGTCTGTTCTCAACAATGTGACCTATGATAAACTCGGATTATCAGAATCTTACAATTGATTGTCAAAGCGTTTTTCCGTTAAAGGGTACTTAACGGACTTGGAAGACTAAAATTAAATTATTGGAGGTTGAGTAATTTGAATAAGTATGGTCAGGATTTATTTAAAGGTTCAGCAATCTATTATTCTAAATACAGACCTATGTATCCTTCTTCTCTAATAAGGTTCTTGGTAGAAAAATTCTCTTTGAATGGGGAGCAGAACCTACTTGATTTAGGATGTGGTACAGGACAACTTACAATGAGATTTTCGGATTGGTGTAATAAAATAGTTGGAATAGACACTGAGCCAGAAATGATTAATGAAGCAAAACGTCTTCATCAAGAGGTAAGAATGGGGCAAATACATTGGTTTAATGGAAAACTAGAACAATATAAAGCACAACACAATGAACAATTTAATCTCGTAATCATAGCAAAAGCCTTTCATTGGATGGATAGACCAAAGGTTTTAGATGAACTATTCAATATGGTTACTGATGGTGGTGGAGTAGCTATTATTGATAACTATGACCCAAACCAATCGTTAACTGAATGGCAAGAAAAAACAAATGAAATCATAGAAAAATGGTACGGGAAAGATAGAAGAGCTGGTAAGGCTACCTATACTCATCCCATTATGAGTCATGAAGAAGTACTGTCAAATTCAAAATTTAATGTTGAGATACACAATTTACCTACATACGAAATAACTTGGACCATCGAGTCAATACTCGGAAATCTATATTCCACATCTTATGGTTCTAAACTTTTTCTTGGAAATAACATCGAGCTATTTGAACGTGAGCTTAGAGAAGCCCTGCTTGATATTTCTAACTCTGGAGAGTTTAAAGAAAAATTAACATTATCAGTAAAGCTCGGTATAAAGAATTGTTAGCCTTGTTCCATAAAAGGGGCTTTAATTAAAGGTGGTAATTCTGAGAAATGAAGTTCCCGTTATTTATTTTAATAAATTAACAGTATTATTTAACATAGGCTTAAGAAAAAGAAAGAGCCACAGCAATTGAAAAATTGTGAGCAAAGTATGTTCGCATTCATCAATGAAGAAGTGTAAGAGACGTTAGTGAAGGCAAGAGATGGAGAAAAAACAATAACCGATTTATTGAATGAAAACAGCTTGTTAACATACATCAACAAGCTGTTTTTTATTTTGTGATGATTAGCAAGTGTGCACTTTGTTTTTTACCAGCCACGTACGTATTGCACTGGAGGTTGAACTTCTTCACCTAATTCCTTGGCAGCATGAAGTGGCCAATAGGGCTCCCGTAGAAGAACACGTGCTAAGAAAATTAAGTCGGCACGATTGTTTTGCAAAATTTCTTCTGCTTGAATAGCTGTCGTAATTAGGCCGACTGTGCCTGTTGGGATATCAGCACCATGTTTAATCGCTTCAGCATGAGGCACTTGGTAGCCTGGAAAAACATTTATATGAGCTTGCACGACACCACCTGTAGAAACATCCACTAAATCAACACCCTGCGATTTCATCCAGCGACTAAAGACGATAAAGTCATCCATTGTTGTCCCATCTTCTGCATAGTCTTCAGCAGAAACACGCACAAGTAAAGGACCTTCCCAAACACTACGTATAGCATCGATGACTTGACGTAATAATCGATAACGATTTTCCACGGAGCCACCGTATTGGTCGTTGCGCTTATTCGTTGCTGGTGATAAAAATTCACTTATTAGATAGCCGTGTGCTCCATGGATTTCAAGAACATCAAAGCCTGCTTTAGCTGCCCGGACAGCTGCTTGTTTAAATGCTTCGACAACATATTCAATATCTTTTAATGTCATTTCCGTTGGCGTTTTAAAAGCATCGCTAAAAGCAATGGCTGATGGCGCAAATATTTCTCCATCAACAGTTGCTTTACGTCCAGCGTGTGCGAGCTGGATGCCAGTTTTTGCTCCGTAAGCCTTCATTCCTTGAACTAATTGACGTAAACCTTCGATATGAGCATCATCCCAAATTCCAAGATCTTTACTAGATATACGACCTTCTGGTACAACACCTGTCGCTTCGACAATGATTAAACCAACTTGACCAGCAGCCCGCGTTGCATAATGTACTTGGTGGAATGGTGTGACAAGCCCATCATCCTGCGCTGAGTACATACACATCGGTGCCATGACAACACGATTTTTTAAATTGATATTTTGTAATTGATAAGGTTCAAATAATTTTGCCAAAATAAAGCCCCCTAATCCCTAGTGATACACCCTATTTTGCACCCATTATTTACTATTTGCAAGTGAACGAGATCGAGCTTCTGCTTCTTTAATGCATGCTTCTATCGCTTCATTAAATTGATATTGTTCAAGAGCCTTTATTCCAGCTTCTGTTGTACCACCTGGACTTGTGACTTTACGGCGTAAGACATCAGGCTCATCGACGGATTGCTTCAGCATTTCCGCAGTACCAGCAAGAGTTTGCGTCATTAAAAGTCGTACTGTATCCTTCGAGAGACCCACCTTTGTACCAACTCGTTCAAATGCCTCCATTAAATAATAAATATAAGCTGGGCCACTCCCTGAAAGAGCCGTTACAGCATGTAATTGATCCTCATCTACCTCAATAACTGAACCGACCGCCTCTAGAAGCTGTAAGAAAGTGGAGCGCTGTTCGGTAGTCACTTTATCATTAAAGGCAATTCCACTTGCAGACATCCCAATAGTTGCAGAAGTGTTAGGCATAACGCGTGCGACTGGGCGAGCACCTAAATGTTCTGTAATAGTAGTAATCGCGATACCGGCTAAAATAGAAAGAACGGCTGAGTGCTCTGCTATTTTAGGTTTTAGTTCACGCATCGCTGCAACGGCATCCTTAGGCTTCATCGCTAAAATGATTAAATCAGCGCGCTGATAAATATCATGGTCAATATGGCCATTTACACCATACGTGTCATGCAAAAACGCTAAACGTTCCTTGTCTGAGCGATTGGTGACGTAAATTTCTTGTGCTGTAAATACTTTTTCTTTTATCCAACCCTGAATCAAGGCCTCTGCCATAGAGCCTGCACCTATAAATAGTATTTTTTTCACGATAAAACCTCCAGTTCTCAAAATCAATTTCGCCTTGGCGTAATTGTAGCTGCCGCTTCGCTTTCGCTACAGAAAACATTTGTAGCTGCCGCTTCGCTTTCGCTACAGAAAACATTTGTAGCTGCCGCTTCGCTTTCGCTACAGAAAACATTTGTAGCTGAATAAAGATAAAAAAAGCGCTCTCGTCCTTATAATGAAGGACGAAAACGCTTTTGTTTCCGCGGTACCACCTTTGTTTGCCAATTGGCACAACTTATAGCCCTTTTATCGCAAGGGAAACGGTTATGTTTTCATAACTGCTCAGAAGTAGGTTCGGTAATGGGAGCGGGTGATGTTACTTTCAGCAAATGTAACACTCTCTAAGACACCTTCACCAATTACGTACTTGGCTTCATCAACGCATAAAAATAATTAGATTATTCAAAATTATATTGATAATACATTAACCTGTCAACAGAAGGGTGACGAAAAGAAGAAAAACTTGTAAAATAGAATGAATCGGTATTCACTAGTTGCATAAAAGGGGGAAACAGCTTTTGTCTATATACAAAATAGAAATACCAACACCCTATGACGTAGGAGATGTGAATGCATTTGTTGTCAAAGGCGATGCGTTGACAATTTTTGATGTTGGTCCAAAAACAATGGAAGCCTATGATGCGCTTAAATGGGGTATTCGCGCAGCGGGCTTTGACATGCGAGATATTGAACAGGTTGTGTTAACCCATCATCATCCAGATCATGCAGGTTGGGTGGATGCCTTTCCAAACGCAGAAATTTTAGGGCATGCCTATAACGATAAATGGCTTCGTCATGACGACGATTTTTTACGTTACCATGTACAGTTTTACAGTGAACGCTTATTTGAGCACGGTGTTCCTCAAGAATATATTCAGCCGAGTGTACATGTCCGCCGTGAAATAGAGCTTGTAGGTGAACGACCATTAACACAAATCCTTAACGATGGGGATGAAGTGCCAGGACATCCAGGATTAACGGCTATTGAAACATTAGGGCATGCACAAAGTCACTTAATCTTCTGGGATGAAAAAACGCATGATGTAATCGGTGGAGATTTATTGCTTGAAAAAATAACGCCAAACCCGTTAATTGAGCCACCACTAGACCGTACATTAGGACGTACGAAATCGTTACTACAATATAATGAATCGCTAGAAATATTACGACGGTTACCAGTTAAAACAATGTATACAGGACATGGTGCAGAGTTGCAGAATATTCCTGATTTAATTGATAAACGATTACAACGCCAGCATCAGCAAGCTTTGAAGGTTTGCGAATTATTTGGTGACGAAGCATTAACTGCTGTACAAGTAACGAAGCGCTTTTACCCAGCAATTTTCCAACGTCAACTTGGTCTGACACTGTCTAAAACGCTCGGTTATTTAGATTACTTAGAGGCCAACAATTTGATTACATCTACAAAAACGGAAGAAGGTATTTATTTATTTCATAGAAAGTAGGTGTAAACATGCGCGTGAATAAAAAGACAATCTTTGTGACAGGTGCAACAAGTGGTGTTGGACTGAAAATAACAGAATTATTAGTAGCACAAGGTCATACAGTTTATGCAACAGGACGCAATACGGTGGCATTGAAAGCATTAGAGCGCGTAGGTGCTAACGTGATTCAAGCAGATTTAACGAATGTAGCTACTATAGATGAAGTATGCGCACAGCTACCTCCGCTCGATGTAGCTATTTTATCTGCCGGGGTAGGTAAATTCGGTATGGCACCTGAATTATCAGATGAAGCGATTAAACAAATGGTAGAACTAAATGTCAGTGTACCGATGTATTTAGCAAAACGTCTAGCAGCGCCTATGATACAACGTCAGCAAGGGCAGCTCATCTTCATCGGCTCACAGGCAGGAAAGGTAGCGACACCGAAGGCTAGTGTTTATGCAGCAACAAAGCATGCGATTGTTGGCTTTACGAATGGACTTCGCATGGAGCTAGCTCCTTATCATGTGAAAGTCACTGCGATTCATCCAGGTCCAATTGATACACCATTTTTAGATAAGGCAAGTGATGAAAGTGGCTATCGCGAGTCTTTAGGAAGGTTTTTATTAACCGCTGAAGAAGTGGCACGCGCGACGATAAAAACAATCGAGCGCCCTGTACGAGAGGTTAATTTACCACGAATCATGGGGTTATCAAGTAAACTTTATGCAATCGCACCTGCAACCGTTGAATTTTTAGGGAAATCATTTTTTAATAAAAAATAGGTATTTAACTGTAAGCATATTCGGGTAAAAATCGAGTATGCTTACAGTTTTTTTATTTTTAAAAATCCATTTCGTTGACAAAATCATTTATTTTCATTAATATTTAAGTTAGATAAAATATTAAGAAGAATAAATATTGTTTTAATTGAAAAGGTTTTTGTTAGGTGAATTATTTGTTTAGTTTTGGAATTAACATATTTGAAATTTTATAGGAAGAAAATTAAACGATAAAGTGGGTGCAAAAATGGCTAAAAAGAAAAAAGATTGGATATTTAGAATTGGAGTAGTAGATGTGGATAAGGATCCTGAAGTAAAAGAAATAACGAAAGAGTTGGATGGAATTATTGATAATGTTGGGGAGATAGTTAATTCATTTAGGACAACTGAAACAATAAAAAATGAAAATAAGTAGTCAAAACACTTCGTTTGGTTAATATTTAAGTTAACTAAAATATTAAGGTTGGTAAAAATGACTGAGAAAATTAAGCAAATTGTAGATGACATTAATCAATATACTTATGAAATGAATGTAAAATTAGCGAAGGCTCAAGAAGCTCTATTTACAGATGATTTATCGATGAAACAAACGCTGGTCATTGATTTTGTACACAAGCATAAGAAGTGTACAATGGGCGAAATCGCTCACTATATGGAAATCTCCCCGAGTGCAGTGAGTCAAATAGTATCGAGACTTGAAAAAGAAAACTATTTAAAACGCGATATTAACCCTAACAATCGCAGAGAAGTGGTTGTTATGTTGGCTGAAAATGGAGATGCGTATTATCATCGCGATGAGCAAATTAATGAACTCATTATTGAAAAGATTTATAGCAAAATGCCGGTGGAAGATTTAGAACAATTGCGTAGCTTAATCCAGCGCTTAAATCGAATTGTTGAGGAGGAAATTTCAAATGGATTGGAATAAAGTGAAAGAACAGCTTGATGATACGTTTAATGGTACTGTGTTGCTTGCACAAGATGAGACCATTTTATTACAAGGTGCCTATGGCGAAGCTTCGATTCAAACACACGCACCTATGGAACTCCATCAACGTTTTAACTTAGCATCAGTATCAAAACCAATCACAGCATTGGGCATTTTACTTTTAGTACAAGAAAAGAAATTATCATTTGATGATGATATTCATCAATGGTTCGATCATTTCCCTTACTCAAATATTACTGTACGTCACTTATTACATCATACATCAGGTTTACCTGATTATATGGCATTGTTTTCAAATTGGGATGAAACAACAGCTGCTACAAATGAAGACGCGTTACAGCTACTAATTCAATATGCACCACCGCGACTTTTTGAATCAGGTGAGCGAATGGAATACAGCAATACAGGTTACGTCTTACTAGCTCTTTTAATCGAGCGTGTGACCAATAAAAGCTATTCTGAATATATGGATGAAGCTATTTTTCAACCATTAAATATGATAAACACAACGGTAACATCAACTACTTTTACTGAACAATATACGAATGAAATTGCACAGGGCTATGTGTATGATGTGTATGCCGGACAACACGTGGACCCTTCAGAATTTGAGGAAACGAAAGGTACTACTTGTTTGAACTATATTACTGGCGATGGTGGAATCTATTCAACGGTAGAGGACTTATGGAAATTAGGGCGTGCTGTTATGCAGGCACAGCTGTGGGATGAAGCTTTACTTGAGCAAGCCTTTACACCTTCAACTCTTACAGTAGACCAGCCTTTTTCTTACGGGATGGGATGGATTATTTCCGAGGATGAACAACTTGGAAAATGTATATGGCACAACGGAGGATGGCCGGGGTATGCAACAACCTTTAAAATTTATCCGCAATCTAAGACGGTCTTTGTATTTTTACGCAGTAAAGAGCAAGAAATAGATTATGAGATAGCTATCGGCGAAGCGATTGAAAAAGTATTAACGACACATGAATTCCATTTGCCGAAAAGGCCTGAGCAATATAAAGCTGTACATTTACCAATTGAAGTTTTACAAAGCTATGAAGGTAAATACCAACTCCAGGAGCATCCTGAACATGCTGTGGAAATAGCGTTACAAGAGGATCATCGCTTATATATTTTCCTGCCAGCTACAATGCCACTTGAGTTACATGCGATGAAAGTGGATGAATTTTTCCTACGTGGTTTAGGTGTCCTTGTAACGATTAAGCAAGACATATTAACCGTTATCAATGACGATCAAAAAACGATCGCTAGAAAAATAAACGACCACGTGCTTAAAGGAAAATAACATTTATACGCCTTTTTAATTTGAGAACAAATAGAACCGTTAGCTATCATTAATTCATAGATTTGTAGACGAAAGCTTTATACTTTGCATAAAGCTGAAATGTAAAAAGAAGACAAAGATACTATCGTTCAATCATTAAAGAATTTAAAATTCCATCGCACTTCAAAAAAAGAGTTACTTTGATTGTGGATATCGAAAGATGGTATTTACAACTTATATTTACGGCAACGGCAAAACAATCATTTTTACAACTAAAGATGAAGATGTAGGTTATTTCATAAACTACGAAATGAGGAATAGCGATTTCTACGAATTTATAGAGAGTCTAATAAAAAGAGAAAGATAATAAAAAAATACTTTAGTAAGATTTCTTTTCTTCTTCAACTAACCGGGGCATTTATCAGAGATCATTGAGTTGCATATGCAGCTCTTTTTTTTTATTGAACTAACGGAGTAAGTAGAAACTAGAAAAAAGCTTTGCAAATGTTAAAATACCTGCAACAGGTAGTATTCATCGACTTTATAGTAGGAAAACAATTATAAAGTAAACAAAATTTGAGGAGGTATTGTAGTGAACCAACACAAAGTGATAATTACTTCGTATAATCCCAAATACGCTGAACAAACAGTGGACATGTGGCGAAATAGTAAGGAACAGGCTATTGGTCAGAAAGAAAGTCACAGCTTTGAAAGTCACGTTTATTTTTTAAATCATATATTATCTGAACAGTTCCAAATAGATTTAGCGTTAATTGATGAAAAAGTAGTTGGAATGATTGCCTATAATGAAAGGGAAATAAGCCAACTATATATTCATATAGATTATCAAGGAATTGGGATAGGTCATACATTACTTGATAAAGTTAAAGCACAATCAAGTGGGAGATTAACATTATATACATTCGAAGTAAATGAAAATGCACAACGATTTTATGAAAAACAAGGATTTGAAATCATAGGGAGAGGGCATGAAAATGAAGAAAATTTAGCTGATATTCAATATGAATGGATATCCAAATAAATGTTTATTAGGTGTGATTGTGGTAAAAAACTATAGTTCTTCTTCAACTATCGGAGAGCTTAAGTTGAAGAAGATAGTCAAGGCAGAAGCAACAATCTTTGAGAAAAAAAGCCTTATTTATTGCTCAGAATATTAGATGAACCAATTGAGCGTACCCTTTCAAATGTATAAATTAATCAAGGTGATTAAAGCCAAACCAGTGGAAAGCGCCAACGAAGAGTTAAAAACCAACCTTTGCTTATTTATACACATTAAATTAATATTGACCTTTTTGTAGACATAAGAACTCATTTTACGCAATGGGTTCTTTTTAATAGCGTTTAAAAACAATAAATTATAGAGACATGCCAGAAACACATGCTATGTGAATCAGTTGATTGGAGTGGAGACTGGGCGACTCCTTGGGGATTAGCGATAGGGGAACGAAGGCTAAGAGCATCACATCCTGTGATAACGCCTTCGTGACCAAAATCGTGTTTGCCCAAGCGGCTCATCGGACGCCCCCAGGAAGCTTTGCTCTGTGCGAAAGCGAAGCGTCAGCTACAAAGCGCCCAGTCGGAACGGAAATCAACCCCTCATTTTGCAAAAGAGCCATTTACTCCCGAAATTTATACTATATATATTCAAGTTATAAGTAAAAAATCGTTTTTCCGAGTAAAAATATACATAGTTCGCACAAGCACTTAAAGTATTGGAATGACACACTTTTTACAATAAACATAAAAGTCTATTAATTTATAAAAATACACTTGTTTTTATTTTTATAACATGATACTATTCGTGTATAAACTTTTAGTTGGATGTATAAACATACATAACTTATAGATTAATTGGAGGCGCATTTTTTATGGCAAATAAAAAAGTAGTTTTAGCATATTCAGGTGGTCTTGATACTTCTGTAGCAATTCCATGGTTAAAAGAACAAGGTTGGGATGTTATTGCAGTGTGCCTTGACGTTGGTGAAGGTAAGGACCTTGAATTCGTAAAAAATAAAGCTCTTCAAGTAGGAGCAATTGAATCATATATGGTAGATGCGAAAGATGAGTTTGCAGAAGAATATGCATTAATTTCATTACAAGCTCATACTTGGTACGAACAAAAATACCCATTAGTATCGGCACTTTCTCGTCCATTAATTTCAAAAAAATTAGTGGAAATTGCGAATCAAGTCGGAGCGGATGCAGTAGCTCATGGTTGCACAGGTAAAGGGAATGACCAAGTTCGTTTTGAAGTTTCTATCAAGGCGTTAAATCCGGACTTAGAAGTATTAGCACCTGTACGTGAGTGGGGCTGGAGTCGAGATGAAGAAATCGAATATGCCATGAAACATAATGTACCGATTCCAGCAACGTTAGATTCACCGTTCTCTATCGACCAAAACTTATGGGGCCGTGCAAACGAAGCGGGTGTAATGGAGGATCCATGGGTATCTCCACCAGAAGAAGCTTACGGTTTAACCGTTTCTGTGGAAAACGCTCCAGACGTAGCGGAATACGTAGAACTTGAATTCGTTGCTGGTAAGCCAGTAGCGTTAAACGGTAAAGAAATGAAGCTTGCTGATTTAATTCAAGAGCTAAATGCAGTAGCTGGTGCACACGGTGTTGGTCGTATCGATCACGTAGAAAACCGATTAGTTGGTATTAAATCTCGTGAAGTATATGAAATTCCAGGAGCAAAAGTGCTATTAACTGCACATAAAGAGCTAGAAGATTTAACACTTGTAAAAGAGTTAGCGCACTTCAAGCCAGTCATTGAGAAAAAATTATCTGAATTAATTTATGATGGTTTATGGTTCTCTCCATTACGTGTTGCACTGGAATCTTTCCTTGCTGAATCACAAAAATTTGTAAACGGAACTGTGCGTGTGAAGCTTTACAAAGGTCATGCAATTGTGGAAGGACGTAAATCTCCAAATTCACTTTATAGTGAAAAGCTAGCAACATACTCTAAAGAAGACCAATTCAACCATGCATCAGCAGTAGGTTTCATCGAATTATGGGGCCTTCCAACAGTGGTTAATTCTTCTGTAAATAAATAAAAACAATTTTTGACAAGCAAGGTGTGGGATAGCTTTGTGTTATGCTGCACCTTATACAAAGGAAAAGGTGAGCTGTTATGACAAAACTTTGGGGCGGACGTTTCCAAAAATCAGCAGAAGCGTGGGTTGACGAATTTGGCGCATCGATTGGCTTTGACCAACAGCTTGTTCTAGAAGACCTTGAAGGCAGCGTTGCGCATGTTACGATGCTTGGCTCAACAGGAATTTTACCAGCTGCGGACGTAGAGGCTATTCTTGGTGGACTTGCACAATTAAAAGAGAAAGCAAGCGCAGGTGAGCTTGAATTTACAGTTGCAAATGAAGATATACATTTAAATCTGGAAAAAATGCTCATTGATTTAATTGGTCCTGTAGGTGGTAAGCTTCACACAGGTCGTAGCCGTAATGACCAAGTTGCAACGGATATGCATATTTTCTTGAAAAAACGTGTGAAGGAAGCAATCGGTTTAATCGAGACCTTCCAAAAGACGTTGCTAGAAAAGGCTGAAGAGAATGTGGAAACAATTGCGCCTGGTTATACACATTTACAACGTGCACAACCAATTTCATTTGCACATCACTTAATGGCCTATTTCTGGATGTTAGAGCGTGATAAACAGCGCTTTACAGAGTCGCTTAAGCGTATCGATATTTTGCCTTTAGGTGCAGGTGCCATGGCAGGTACAACTTTCCCAATCGACCGCTTAAAATCTGCCGAGCTTTTAGGCTTTAGCGAGGTTTATGCAAACTCTATGGATGCAGTGAGTGATCGTGATTTTATCGTTGAATTTTTAAGTAATTCATCATTATTAATGGCGCATCTATCTCGTTTTGCTGAAGAAATAATATTGTGGTCGACAGATGAATTCAAATTTATTGAATTAGATGATGCTTTCTCAACAGGATCTTCTATTATGCCACAAAAGAAAAATCCTGATATGGCGGAGTTAATCCGTGGGAAAACAGGACGTGTTTACGGTAACTTAATGGGCCTATTAACAGTCTTAAAAGGAACACCGTTAACATACAACAAAGATATGCAGGAAGATAAAGAAGGTATGTTCGATACAGTCCATACAATTCTAGGTTCACTAAAAATCTTTGAAGGTATGATTCGCACGATGACTGTCAATACAGAGCGTTTGCACCAGGCAGTACACGCTGACTTCTCCAACGCTACGGAGCTTGCAGATTATCTAGCAACAAAAGGTATGCCTTTCCGTGAAGCACATGAAGTGACAGGAAAACTTGTATTCACATGTATTCAAAAGGGCATCTATTTATTAGATTTACCGCTTGCAGACATGAAAAAAGAAAGTGAGCTTATCGAGGCTGATATTTATGATGTATTAGCACCTGAAGCTGCGGTTCGTCGTCGTCATTCATTAGGTGGAACAGGATTTGACCAAGTAATTATCCAAATCGAAAAGGCAAAAGCTTGTCTTATGTAATCATTATTGTTGCGTGCGTGTCCTTGTGACTTTGCATAGATATTCATTAAAGCTGTCCAGTGAGGCACTATGAAAAAACATTTCCTTTTTTGTTAGAGCCAGAGGGTGAAACGAAAAAGAGCCCCTTACATAGGTAAAGGACAATCCCCAATTCTGGAGACGCGGAATTGGGGTTTTTGTGTAATAAAAATAATAATAGGAGGGATTTTCAATGAATGAGCGTTTGACAAAGGGGTTAGAAACAATTAAACAGTATGTGACAAATGAAGAAGCGGCAAGAATGCTTGAGGCGGATATACTAGCTGACATTGCACCAGATTTACGCAAAATGATTATTGAATTTGCCTATGGGGATGTTTATTCAAGACCTGGGCTAGATGCAAAAAGCCGTGCACTAGTTGTCATTACGGCAGTAGTAACGCAAGGTGCTGCCCCACAAACAAAAACACATATTAAACGTGGTTTACATGCAGGTTTGACTCAGACAGAAATTGTCGAAGCACTATTACAATTAGTGCCATATGTAGGTTTTCCACGTGTACAAAATGCTTTAATGATAGCGCAACAGGTTTTTAAAGAAGGAGCGTAAAATTTTCTTGATGTTTCAAGCTATACGAAGGATTTTAAATAAAAAGGCGCATCAGGTGAATAAACATTCGTGAAACAGTTCATATTAAAAGCGGAACCACTTATTAATCTAATGTGATTAGGAGGATGTAGAATGAGTAGTCTAACACCCAAAGACCAGGAATCTCAGGAAAGTCCGCCACAACTGTATAGGGTGAGCTTCTAAAATCTTAAGGAAAAGGTGAGGCAGAGGATATTCTGTTTTACTGTATCTTAAGAAGAAGCAAAAACCGATACAGATCAAATCAAATAGAAATAAGTGTTCTTGGATCCAGAATTTTTCTGGGTCCTTTTTTTAGCGGAAAAAAACCCCGCTGATTCAGTTTTACTTTATAGAAAAATTTGACTTTTTCAAAAATCTGTACTACTCTAAGTATGACAGATTTCTGTTTGGTGATAAGCGGTACAGATTGGAGGGGTAAAATGAATATTCATTTAGATCCAAGCAGTGAATTACAGCTCTACAAACAGTTAGCAAATCAGTTAATTGAGTTAATTGCTAAGGGAGAGCTAAAAAATGGTGATACATTACCTTCAGTTCGTTCAATGGCTGCAGATTTAGGCATTAATGTCAGTACGGTAAGTAAGAGCTATCACGAACTCGAAGAAAAAGGGTTAATCGAATTAAAGCCGAAAGCAAAGGCTCTCATTATCGGTGGTCAAAAAAAAGAATTGCAAGAGACGGAAGTTGAAAAAGTAGAAAATGCATTAAAACCAATTATGGCAGAGGCCTTTGCACGTGGCCTCGAAAAAGATCAGATGACAAGTTTGTTTCATCGAATTTTAAAACAATGGAAGTAGGGGAAATATGCTTTTTATAATAGGCATTTTTATCTTTGTAGGGGTACTGGAAACAGTAACACCATATTTGTCGAGAAAAACAACAGTGTTTGGTGTGTCAATTCCAGAGCCCTATGTGCAACATCAGCAATTACAACTATTTAAAAAGCACTACAGCATGTTTGTAGGGAGCATCGCAGCTGCATTTCTTTTAGGCCAAATTTTACTATTATTGACGTCCATTCAGGAAGAGAAATTTGTTTTACTATCCTTTATATTCCTATGTGTCATGTTTCTCCTATCAGCTGCTCTTTCTATGTCTTATCATATAAAAATAAAAAAACTAAAAAAACAAGAAAATTGGGAGGCACATGTCAAAACTGTTTATGTGACGGATCTATCTATACGTGATAGAGATGAAGTACTTTCACCTGTATTTTTCGCATTACCAATTATTATCACGTTAGCGTTGATTACCTTTACCTATATGAATTACAATGCCATTCCGGATGTGTTTGCAACCCATTGGAATGCAGCAGGTGAGGCAGACGGTTGGACTGAAAAAACGTGGATCTCTGTAATTGTCATGCCACTTATTTTACTAGGGACACAAATTAGCTTATTCATTATAAGTTTTGGTATGAAAAGTGCCAAAATTCAATTGAGCGCACAGGCGAAAGAAGCTTCGGCCAATAGAGAGCTTACTCAGCGTAAATATGGCAGCTGGTATTTAGCGGCGATTAATTATAATATGACCATTCTTTTTGTTGTTTTACATTACACGACAGTGATTTTAAAAGATCAAACAGCTCCTTATTTCTTCCCTCTTTTTATTGTATCTATGATCGTTTCTTTAGGGGGACTTATCCTCTTCAATTGGAAATTAAGTAAAAGTAATGAGCGCTTTGATGATTTACATACAAACGAAACAGCTTCAGCCGATGATCGATACTGGAAATGGGGTATTTTTTATAGTAATAAAAATGACCCTTCACTATTAGTAGAAAAGAAATACGGTATTGGTTGGACTGTGAATATGGCGAATAAATGGAGCTATATCATTTTACTTGTCATATTTTTACCAATCTTGTTAGTCATTTTCATATAGAGGGAGAGATTTTATGAAAAAACTATTAGTTTTATGTTGTGCACTTTTATTATTAACAGCATGCGCTCAGAAGGAAGACAACACAAAAGGGAAAGAGACGAAAGGGGACAATAAAATGAATGAACAACTAATAGGTAAATGGGAAGGGAATATTGAGACACCGAATGGAGCATTTCCAATTATTGTTGATTTGCAAAAAGATAACGGGAAACTATCAGTACCTGGGCAAGGGAATTATCTATTTAAAAGCATTACATATAATGGAGATCAAGTGAATGTTTCGATCAACTTAAATGGCTCTGCAATTGAAATTAAAGGCATATTAAAAGATGGGCAAATAGAAGCAACATTCCAACAAAATGGTGGCAAATTCCCACTTGTCTTAAAGCCATTCAAAGAACAGCCAAAACAACCAGTTACGTATGAAACGTTAAAGGTTCCCGTCAAAGATGGTGAGTTAACAGCGGCTCTTCAAAAGGCTAGCAACCAATCATCTCCAGTTGCGCTTATTATAGCAGGCTCTGGTCCAACTGATAAGGATGGAAATTCAGCCTTAGCTGGTAAAAATAATAGCTTAAAAATGATTGCAGAAGGCTTAGCAAAAGATGGTATTGCAACTGTCCGCTATGATAAACGTGGAATTGGCGATAATCAATCTCTTTTAACAAAGGAAGAGGATTTAACGATCGACCAATACGTAGATGACGCAGTTCAAGTAATTAATACCCTGTTAGCCGACAAAGCTTATTCAAGTGTTCATATTATTGGTCATAGCGAAGGCTCACTGATCGGTTTGCTAGCCGCACAAAAAGCAAAGGTAGAGTCCTTTGTTTCCATCGCAGGCACTGGAAGACCAATAGATGAAGTTCTGTTAGAGCAAGTAAAAGGTCAGTTTACACCAGCCCTTCTAAAAGAATCAACAGATGCTCTTGCATCCTTGAAAAAAGGGAAGCTAGTGAAGAACGTTTCACCAGAATTACAATCTCTCTTCCGCTCTTCCATTCAACCATATATGATTTCATGGTTAAAATATAACCCTGCAAGTGAGTTAGCAAAAGTAAGCAGCCGAGTTTTAATTATTCAAGGAACAACTGACTTACAAGTAGTTGCAACGGATGCGGAAGCATTAAAGAAAGGTAAACCAGATGCCGAACTTGTATATATGGACGGCATGAATCATGTGTTAAAAAATGCTCCAGCCGATCGCTCGAAAAATTTAGCGACGTATTCAGACCCATCATTACCACTTCATAAAGAATTGTTGCCAGCCATCCAGCAATTTATTAAGAAATAGAGACTAGGAATGGAGAAGGTCTGATTCTACAAAGGAATCGATAGTGAAAGTTTCTGATATACAATTAGGCGAAATTAAAAGTGCGATTATATTTTCTTCACCAATCCAAAGCGATATAAGAGAATGCGCTTTCAAAGGTGAGGAAGGACTTGAAAGATGGTCTGAGCATAAAAAATAATAGAAAAGAACTTGGTTTACTTTCAATCATAGGAAGTAAGCCAAGTTAAACTATAAGTTCTGAATCTAACTGTACTTTGTGAGCATAAAATAGAGAATCGTAGAGATCAGAACGAAGACTATCCGAAAGCCATTTAGCAACAGTCCACTTGAAAAATTAGAGTTTGCAAAGCTCCCATTCAAAACCAATAGTAAGTAATGATAACCCCTATTCTGAAGCAAAGTTCCAGATGGATTTAAACTTCAAACGTTTGATGATAACCACTTTTTTCATTTACTTGTGATGATTTCCGTGAAAGCTTTACGAAGGTCATTAGCGAGGTTGTAAGTAATCGATCGGTAATAATAAGGTAAGGAGATGAAAGAATGGGAATCCTAGATATTAAAAATTTTTCAAAAGTGTATAAAGGTGAAAAAAAAGCTGTCGATAACATTAGTTTATGTGTTGAAAATGGCGATGTTTTTGGATTTATAGGTCATAATGGAGCAGGGAAAAGTACAACAATCAAATCAGTAGTAGGAATCCTAGATTTTGAAGAAGGCGACATCTACATTGATGGGCATTCTATTAAGAAAGAGCCGCTTGTATGCAAATCGAAATTTGCTTATATTCCTGATAGTCCCGAATTATATGAACATTTGACAGGAATCCAGTATTTAAATTTTGTAGCAGATATTTTCGGAGTTCCGGAAGATGTTCGAGTAAAGAGAATAAAAGAATACTCTGGAATGTTTGGAATAACAGAAAGTCTTGGAAATCTAATATCCTCTTATTCTCACGGAATGAAGCAAAAGTTAGCAATAACTGGGGCTATTATTCATGAACCAAAGCTTTTGATTCTGGACGAGCCATTTGTAGGTCTTGATCCAAAAGCAGTAGTTGATTTAAAAGAGATAATGAAGAAAATGACTGCTAAAGGGAATGCAATATTTTTTTCAACACATGTCTTAGATGTTGCAGAAAAGCTTTGTAATAAGGTGGCCATGATTAATCGTGGAAAGCTAGTTTATAGTGGTACGATGGATGACATAATACAAAATCAAACATTGGAAGAGTTCTTTATGAAGGAGTTAAAAGATGAAACACTTATCGATTCTTCTGAAAATTAGGATTATTTCACTAGTGAGACTTAATACCCTAAAAGGTAAAGCCAACTTTAGTGATAAAATGGCTATTGTTGGTATATTTCTTGCGTGTGCTTTCGGGCTAGCGTATATTACAAGTCTTGGATATTTGCTGAATGAATATAATATGAGAGAACACATACTTGCATATTCATTTTTAGTGAGTACTCTTATATCATTGTTTATAGCATTTTTTAGTGCTAGTGATGAGTTTTTTGGAAAAAGAGATTATGACACATTAATGTCACTTCCTATTAAAACATCGATAATAGTAGTAAGTAGATTCTTATATATATATTTCTTGAATACGGTAGTATCTTTAATAATCATGATTCTAATGGGAGCAGTATATTTCTTTACAGGAACAGTAAGCGGCGTTTTTTGGATAAAGATACTGATTGGGATACTTACAGTTGCAATAGTGCCATCAATTATAGCATCAATTGTTAGTATAGTAGTTTTAGAAGTTTCATCGAGAGCAAAATATTCTCGTGCGGTTTCTTCATTTAGCTATATGTGTATTATTTTATTTTTAGTATTAGCACCAACATTGAGTAGTTATAAATTAGACCCAAGCGATATGAAATTGATCTTAACAAATATATTGAATCAGGCTAACCAAGTGTATCCAATGTTTTATTTGTTTAATAAAATACTGGTTACAGGAAAAGTGGGAGATTTTCTTATATATATAGCAGTTTCAATAGTGTTAACAGTGATTTTCATTATAGGTCTCTCGTTTGTATACAAAGGACTAAATACTAAAATTCGATCAATGAGTAGTAACAAAAAATATGAAATAAACACATTAAAAAGATCAAGTAAATTAAAAGCATTATATGTGAAAGAAATCAAACGACTATTTTCGTCCACAACGTACTTAATAAACACAACATTCGGAATGATCATGATGGTTATTTTTACGATTTCTTTAATGATTTCAATTACAAAAGTGATGGAAAATATGCCGATAAATACTATTAATACAGTAGAGACTCTGTATGGCGTAACACCGTATATAATGTCATTGATGGTATGCCTATCAAATACAAGTAGCGTGTCTTTTTCACTTGAAGGTAAAAATATTTGGATAATCAAAACTTTTCCATTGTCGAAAGAATTGGTTGTAAAGAGTAAGATACTTGTTAATCTTACGCTTACAATACCTCTTACAATAATAAACGGAATAATAATCGGAAGAGTGTTTGAAGCAACATTATTTCATTCCATGACATTAGTACTTCTTCCATGTGCATTTGCAGTATTTTCAGCAATATACGGAGTCGCTATTAATTTAAGATTTGTCAATTATAGTTGGCAATCAGAACTCCAAGTAGTAAAGCGGAGTATATCAAGTGTATTGGGGTTTTTCGGTGCAGCGATTCTGGTATTCATTGCAGCAGTTCCAAGAGTACTATGGTTAGGTTCGATAGTAGGTATATATGATGTTATTATTATTTTATGCTTGGGCATCGTAACTAGCATGTTATATGCAAAAACAATAAATGGTGAGCCTATTTAATTTGGGAAGAGTAGTGTGAAGATGAAATTATTAAATATTATTGAAAAAAGTAAGCTAAATAAAGACTGAAATTAATTGAAAAATCGAAAAATAGAGTGTTCCGCTCACTCGCTTTCATTACTGTTTGTATCGTGAAGCGGACACGGGAGAGAATGGAGATTATCATGAATACATCTAAAAAGTCAGTACGTATAATTTCTTGGATATTTTGTGCCTTGTTTTTGGCGTTTTCAATTATTGGTGTACAAAATATATCGGATGAGATTCCTATTACCTTCAACATAGCTGGTCCCAATTTAAACGGCAGTAAGTATTTTATCTTTATATATCCTGCATTGTCTTTATTTATAGGGATTACTGCGTTAGGTGGAGTAGGGAAAAAGAAAAATACTAAATTACAAGGAAACTTACCATTTATAATTATTGGGAACTTAATAGTAGGTGGATTTATGGTTTATACAATCTTATCAAATTGGAATATATAATTCCTCTTGCAATTCAAAGCTTCTTTGCAATTTTACTTGTTGAAAACCCAGTTTTCGTATTAGAAAAATTTGATATAAAAAGGGTAAATACCCGCGGGAGCAGAGTGAATACCCGCGGAAGGAAGGTAAATACCCGCGCACGGAAGCAGGGTAAATACCCGCGGAAGCAGGGCAAATACCCGCGGGAGCAGGGCAAATACCCGCGGGAGCAGGGCAAATACCCGCGGAAGCAGGGCAAATACCCGCGGGAGCAGGGCAAATACCCGTGGAAGGAAGGTAAATACCCGCGGAAGCAGGGTATTTACCCGTACGAAATAAATTAGTATATAACCAAAAGAAGTATGCTCAAATCAAAAAATGATGAGCATACTCTTTTGTTTTTTGAGCAAGTTGTCGATGATATTTGTTAAAACGTATACCATGTTAATAAGTTCATTATAGTGAAACAAATACTACTACTTTAACGTACAATAACTAAGCAAGGAGAGGTTTATTTTAATTCATTTAAAATGAATGACATAGCACATGTAACTATTTAAAAAGAAGGTGTTTTTATGTATAGCATTGGGAAATTTTCGAACCTGTGTAATGTTCCTGTAAAAACTATTCGTTACTATAGTGATATTGGATTACTCGAACCATCTTTTATAGATGAAGTGACCGGCTATCGTTATTTTGATTACGATAAAATGAAAGAACTGAATACGATTCAGGTACTAAAAAATTGTCATTTTTCATTAAAAGAGATTGAACAGATTATGAAAGGAAAAAATGATTGGCAAGATTTAGAGCTAAGATTACATAAAAAAGTTCTGGAATTAGAGCATCAACAAGAAATAATTGCTGAACAAATTCAAAATATTGTCCAAGTAAAAAATTCTATTAGGAACGCTGAAACGTTTAATCCAAAGCCAATATTATCAAGTTGTTACATAGAAGAACGACCAAAAATACAGGTGCTTGCCATCCGTGAAAAGATTAATGTAATGGACATGGATAGGCTAGTACAAAAATTATTTGAACGAATCTATGCTTATCAATTAGAGATAGAAGGGGAGCTAACTGCAATTTTTCATCAACAGTATAGGAAGCAAAATATAGCGGATGTTGAACTACTGTTGCCTGTAAAAGCAGCTCAACTGACAGAGTATATTAAAGTAATACCCGAAGGCAGGTATGCTTGCATACATGTAAAGGGATCGTATTCAGAGTTACATTTTGGCTATAGTCGCTTGCAGGAATGGCTGACTGAGCAGGCTCTTCAGGCAGAAGGGACATTTATGGAGCAGTACATAAAGGGCTTAATCCCAACTGAAGTAGTAAATCCAATTAATATTAAACCAAATATTGGGCTACATCCAAATGATTTTTTGACAAAAATATTTGTGAAAATAAGAAACTAGCTAAACTCTCCAGTAGATGGAGACTTTATTCTGTATTTAGCAAGATAAGAAATGTCTTGCTACTTAAATATAGAATGGGGTATATCGATGAAAACAAATACAGGACAGTTTGCATTTCTTCAAGGTAGTTCATACGAGATAGGACAACAACAAGCGCGAGAGTTTCAAAAAAACCCTTTTGCAAAATCGTTATTCTTTATGGAAAAACTAACTTCGAACAACGCTTATTTTGAAATGAAAGCACAAATAGAGCAGTATTGCCCAGGTTTAAATAAAGAATTAGAAGGATTTGCAGAAGGCTTTGGTTATGCGCCTGAACAACTAAATTTTTATCAAAATGCGTGGTTAATTCCTGGAGGGTGTAGTTTAGGGGCTATTTTACCTGGGAAAATGGCGGATGGTAAAACATATGTTTTAAGAAATTATGATTTATCTCCTGATATTTCGGATATGCGCTTATGTACTACTCGTGTGGAAGGGAAATATACTCATACAGGATTTTCTGTTTCAACATTCGGTCGAAGTGAAGGTTTAAATGAGAAGGGGCTATGTGTTGCCTATGCATCGTGTGGCATGCCCATTGGCAAATATCCTGGCATGAGACCACCAGTAGTACCTGGATTACAGTTTATGGTTATTGTTAGAGCCCTATTAGAAAATTGTAAAAATGTCGAAGAAGCAATTTATATGGTTAACAATATGCCAGTAGGAACGAATATGAATTTACTTTTGGCTGATGCTAATGGCGACGCAGCTTTGATTGGAACATATGACGGAATAAAAGAAGTGAAACGTGCAGAACTAGATTATCTTATTGCCACTAACCACGGACTATTTTCCGCAATACAAGAAATGGAGCCTGGCAAGCTCGAGCATTCTCAACTAAGATATGATATTTTAGAGGAGAAATTTAAAGAAAGTGGAAAAAGATCTATAGGCGAAATCCAAGAACTTCTTTTAACAGAGTTCCCTAAAGGATTATCCGTCCATAATTACAAAGAAAGCTTTGGAACAGTACATTCAATTTTGTTTAACCTTACTGATTTGCAACTGGAATTTTCATTTGGCTCACCAGTACAAAATCAGGTAAACAAGATAGACGTTGGTGAGAATTTTGTAAAAACACAAACTACTGTTGAATTTAATAATAAAAGCTATGGAGCAGAGTTTTGGAAAATAATGAAATCTTAAACAACAAAAAGACCCTTCCTTTGCGGAGGGCACTGAAAAAGTCCATATCTTCTCACTTCGCGAGGTATTCAAATACCTCGCTTTTTTATTTGGCACTGTGACTCTACTGTTGTTTTCCGAAGCATTCCGCTCGCTTTCCACGGCCGAGCGCCTACGCTTCGTGAGGGGTCTCATCTGTCTCGCAGGAGTCGAGCGATGCTTTTCCAAACAAGTCACGCTTTCCTTTAAAAAAATTGTTGGTGCCCCTGATGATTTCTAATCAAGAAACCCTTAATTTAAGTCCATACATGGCGATCTACGATATTGTTGTGCTAAAAGATAATATGCTTCGTCAGAGCAATGAACTTGTTGATTTTTCAAAGGAACCACAAATTGCAAAGATGGATGTCTTAAAGAAGTCGTAGAAGCTCACTTTATAGCGATATTCCTGTAACTTCACTCAATTTCCAATAATAATCATTTTATATAAAAAAATAATTTTATGGAAACATCTAATTTTATTTCATATTTTTAAAAATAAAATGAACTTTTTGCAATTCCCGTTTGTATAGTCAGTGAATATAAAAATTAGGAGGGATTATTTTGGAGCTTATTGTGAAGGATCTTGTGAAAAAATATAATGGTGTGAACGTTTTGGATGGTGTGTCGGCCATATTTGAAATGGGGTATTGTTATTTATTGTTAGGTCAGAATGGAGCGGGTAAATCTACATTATCAAAATGTATAGCTGGAGATGTAAAACCTGATGCAGGTACCATTGTATTCAACGAGACGTCTCAACATGTACAAGAGCAAGTTGCACTGCAGTACCAATTTTTTTCGAGTTATCAGCATCTGAAAATTCGTGAAGTCATTGCTCTTTTTACTACATTGACAAACACTAAGGTTGATTTGGGAGAGCTTTATGAAATATTAGGATTACCAACTTATGACCACATCTTATTAAAAAATGCGTCAGGTGGTCAGCGAAAAGCAGTATCGATCTACCTTTCCTTTTTATTAAATAAACCGATTATCATATTAGATGAGCCATTTGCTGATTTAGATTTAACGAAGAAAAAGCAATTGATGTTTTACTTACAAGATGAAATTCGTCGACGTAACAAAATGATTATTATTATTAGTCATGAGGTAGCAGGATTAGAAGAGTTATTTGATTATGTAGTGATCTTAAAGGACGGGAAGCTTATTGAAAATAACACACAAGATGAGCTTTATAGAAAATACACTGAGGCGAAATTGCCGGGAATCGAAGGTCTTTACTATGAAGTGACAGGACAAATTTTAGGGGGAAGAGCGGGATGATGAAACAAATTGCACGAATTTATATGTTAGAAAGTATACGTAATACAGGCATGTCTATTGGAAACTTGTCACCAGCCTTTATTTTTTTGATCATGTCAGTTATTTGTAAAAACATGATGTCCGGAGAAGCATTTGATTATCTGGTTAAAGGTCAGTTTTTACCGGTTTCAATTTTAATGTTAATTTTTTCATTTGCATTTTCTAGCGCTACTATATATTTGGCAGATATGAAGGCTAATAAAACGTTCCAATGGATACAGCGAACAGGCGTTAAGCCACACACTTACTATATGGGGATGGGCATTGGTGTCTTTACATTATTAAATGTATTTTTAGTGTTACTACTCATTGGTTATTCCTTCATCATTGATATTTCACTTTCATCTTACTTTATGATTATTTTGATTAGTAATTTTGTTTTACTGGCATTATATCCATTGAGTTTTATATTAGCAGGTCTATTTAAAAACGAGAAAGTAGCTCAAAGTATGCTAGTGCCAATTATGATTTTATTCATGTTTTCAGTAACGATGACAACGATGTTCTTAACAATTGGGGGTAAAAACCCACATGATTATTATATTTTTCTAAGCTGGAATCCAATGCTTTATTTAAATGATAGTTTGCAAAAGTACTTGAATTTAATTAACGACACATGGCTTCCGCAGTATCAATATTGTATAATTTTAGCAGTGATTAGCTTTGGGTTAGCATCCATCGCTAAAAAAGTATATATCAGTAAGTAGGTGATTTGGTGGGAATTGGATTTATTGTATCTTTAATTGCAATTGTAGTGTTTACTATTATTATTTTAGGATTTACAATCCCGATGGATAAAAAATATGTTGTTCGCGAAAATGGAAAAATTAATTATAAAAAAACAACAATTTATTTACGTTGGAATGTATTTGATACGTTAACGCTCGTTTTAGCCATCTATACAATATTCTGTGTACAAGCGTTAAATATGCTCTTATTTCGTAGCCAAACAATCGAAAATCCATATGTACAGTTTTTTACAAATCAATCGCAAGCATGGGTCATTGTAATAGTAGGCTATTTGGTATCTCGTGTTTCTATAACATTAAAGTCCATAAAGGCTCATTGGGGGGATGAGCTAGATGATAAGCAATGAGGAGTGGATGGAGGCCTACAAAAACGGCCAAGTCGAGGGCTTTGAACAGCTCTATAGTCGTTTGTATGAGCCGTTGTACTGCTTTTTATTCCGCTATACTCGGGAAAATCAGCTAAGCATTGATATTGTGCAAGATACCTTTGAGCGTTTACAATATATAAAAAAAGACTTTGACCAGCAAAAGGGAACGGTGAAAGCATTTTTATTTCAAATCGCTTATCGCTTAATGATCAATAAATTAAATCGACGTAAAAAGTGGCGCACACTCTTTCCGTTCTTAGTACCAACAGAAAGTCGTCGTCTATCAACTGATGAAAAATTAACGATACAAGAAGCCATACTCCAGTTACCCGAAAAGCAACGTGCTGTTATTTTGCTTGTTTATTATCATGATTTGCCACAGGAGGAAATAGCACAAATTTTGTCCATTCCCCTTGGTACAGTTAAATCAAGGTTGCATAATGCGATTAGGACTTTAAAGGAAGAGCTAAAGGAGGATTTCGATGCTTAAGGATGAATTTCAAAAGGAGCAATGGTTAAAAGACAGCTTAGATCAAGATAAAGTGGAGATTCCTAAGCAGCTAATGACCTACAAGAAAAGTCGCTGGCAACGTTTTATTCAATATTTAGCTTCACCAACGAAGGATCCGTTAGAGCCAATTTGTACATCTTCAGTCGGCTATACCTCTTTGAAACTATTGCCCATCGTCACGGCTGTATTTATTACAATTCTACAAATTTTATTGCAATAAATTTTATGACTTACGTTAAATAAAACATTTGTAGCTGGCGCTTCACTTACGCTACAGAAAATATTTGTAGCTGGCGCTTCGCTAACGCTACAGAAAATATTTGCTGAAAGAAGTTAAATTTCTCACTGCCACAATCATTCGGTTGTGGTATTTTTAATGAATAAAATACTATTTATTGCCCATTTTAAGGAAATATTTAGATTAATTTGGAGGTAAATGCTTTGAGGGTTTTAAAAAAGTTTCCACAGTCAAACACAATAAAAGGTCAACTTCATCGAGCTCTTGTTTGGATTACTTTTATTATTGGCCTTTGTATTTTTATTCCAACACTTTATATTGAATATCGACAAACCATCCAACATCAAAATGAAGAGATGACGCATTATTTGGATGCCCAAACATATTTTTTTGAAAGCTGGTTATCAGAGCGATCCAGCGATATACATACAATAGCTAATTTAGATTTTGTAAAGGATTATAATTTTGAAAAATCCCAAGTTTTTTTTCAAGATTATAAAGAAAAAACAAATTTCACCGACTTAATATTTGTCAATAAAGAGGGCATCGTGCAATTTGACACAGTTACCGAATATAGTAAAAATGGCGTTAATATGGATGTAAATGACCGTAAGTATTTTCAAGTTGCTAAAAAAACAAAACAACCTTATATAACTGATATTTTAATAAGTAAAGTGACGAAGCGGCCTATTATTGCATTTGCTTCACCGATTCTTAATGCACAACAACAATTCAATGGTGTAGTTTTTGGCGCTGTAAACTTAGACACCATCGATCAACTGCTACAAGAATCGAGAGTGGGCTTTTTAGGTCACGCTTATATTATCGATCAGGAAGGTACTATGCTTTCTGAATTTAACAATAAACAACAACGGTCTTCAGGCAATTATTTAGTTGATGAGCATATCCTGAACGCAGCTTTAAAAAATACGGCGAGCGGCCTCGAGCTATATAAAGACGCGAATGATAAATGGGTTCTTGCTAAAAGTAAACCTATTAATGAAGGGACATGGTTTATCATATCAGAAATTGGTCTGGTAGCGGCCTATAAACCATTAATCATTAGATTTTCATTGATAACTTTTTGTTTAGTAGTAGGTTCATTTTTTACCATTAAAATGATGCTACATTTCTCTAAAAAAATCGAAGAACCTATTCAGCAGATTCTTACAGGTGTCAGAAAGGTTGAACAAGGTTTTTATGATTATCAAATTAATGACCAACAGCTGGCACCTTTTGCGCAAGAATTTCAGGAGCTTTGTTCGTCCTTCAATGAAATGAGCGCCAAGGTGAGAAAAGATACTATTTTACTGAAAGAACTATCGATTACTTGTCAGTTGACAAAGTTGTATAATCGTCGTTATTTGATTGAACAGGGGGAGCTTGTTTTTCAGAAATGTTTAGAAGAACAAAACCATTGTTCATGTATAGCTATTGATATTGATTTTTTTAAAAAGGTCAATGATACATATGGACATTTAATCGGTGATGAAGTACTCAAGCACGTCGCAACCATCATTACAAATTGTGTGCGAAGCATCGACATTATTACAAGATATGGGGGAGAGGAGTTTGTCATTTTATCCCCCAATACTACGTTAGAGAGTGGAGTAAAAATAGCGGAAAGAGTTCGGCAACAAGTTGAAGATAACCCTTACCATGCAAATGATTTTGAAATCAATGTGACAGTGAGTATTGGCATTGCTGGATACGGACATTCTAAAAATATTTCAACATTTTATGAGTTACTTGACAGTGCGGATCAAGCACTATATATTGCAAAAGAAAGCGGTCGTAACCAATTGAGAGTGTATGATCGTACAGGCATAGTTGATGCTAGGCAAATGCTTTAAAAGACAAAGTTGGAAAGTGGTATTTACATGAAGGAAATTATCCTAAGAAAATTAAAAGAAATTGAAAAAGAGTATCAAGTGAAAATTTTATATGCTGTAGAATCAGGTAGTCGTGCTTGGGGATTCCCTTCGAAGGATAGCGATTATGATGTTCGTTTCATATATATTCATCAACCACAATGGTATCTTTCGATCGACCCTCAAGGAATTGGGGCAAAGAGGGATGTCATTGAAGTACCAATCAATGATTTATTAGATATTAGTGGTTGGGAAATAACAAAAGCATTAAGACTATTCCGCAAAAGTAATCCACCTTTATTTGAGTGGTTACGAAGCAATATTGTGTATGACCAACAATATTCATTTATTGACAATGTACGGTTACTAGAAAGAGAAGTATTTTATCCCAATGCATGCTTATATCATTATTTAAATATGGCTAAAAACAATTATCGAGAGTATTTACAGAGTTCAGAAGTAAAAATAAAAAAATACTTCTATGTTCTCAGACCAGTTTTAGCATGTAAATGGATAGAGAAAAACAATACAGTTCCACCAATTGATTTTCAGGAATTATTAAATGAAATCATTTCTGAGGGTCCGTTAAAAACCGAAATTCAGCAACTTTTGCAGAGAAAAATAGCAGGTGATGAACTAAATTTGGAGCCGCGAATTAAATGTATTAATGAGTATTTAGATACAGAAATAGCGCATATCGAGACATACTGCAAAAATCTTCATGTTAAAGTCGATGATCCTACACAAAAATTAGATGCGTTATTTAGAAGTACACTGCAAGAAGTGTGGGGTTAATGCTTTTAGGAAACTGAATATTTTTTAACTGTAAGGTCATACTAAAAAAGGTTTCACTTATGGAATCTATATTGATGAGGAGGATGACACGAATGAGTAGGTTCGAACAACTAGACCCAAAATCTCAAAAAATCCACCGCAACTGGTCAAGGATTAAGCGTTCAAAATCTCAAGTAAATGGTGAAACGGAGATTACTCTCCATAATCGTATCTTGAGAAGTGAAGCAAAAGCCCGACAGTTCTAATCATGCTAGAAAAGTAAGTGTTATCAAGCCCAGAAAATATTCTGGGTTCAGACTGTAGACAAACTCAAAAAATTTGAGAGTTTGTCTACAGTCTTTTTTCTTTTAAAAATAAAGTAAAGCCGTTGATTTCCGCGGGCGGGGTCGAGTTGCTTCCCCCGCTTTGCTCAGTCCAGGATCTCGACTTTCCAGCTTTTCCCGCAGGAGTCGCCGCCCTTCGTTCCAATCAACTTCTTCCGATACAATATCGGAATAATGCCTAACCCGTTACCTAATGAAATAATCAAGTTTCACTTTTAGGGGTCACTTCATTAATTATACCTAATTATCCTTTTTTTATTTCTGCAAATATTAGGTAAATCAAGCCTAAAATAAGTGCAATCACTTCCGGGATTATTGAATATGAATGTGTGACCTCTAAAGCGAAGTCAAACCTGCCTTCACCTAGAGCTTCTTTATTCTGCCCCATGATTGCCGCAACTATAAAATGTGTCACGTTTCTAAAAATAAAAAGTGCAGCAGAAATAATTATTAGAGAAATTCCAGCACCCCGTTTATTCATATGATCATCCTTATTTTAGATTTTATATCAACTTGGTTTTGTAGAGCTTTCTTTGATTTTATAAATCCCGTCAGGTAATCCAGCATTACCTTGTCGAGCTATATAAACATCAAGAAAGTAAATTTTATTCACTAAACATACATTTGAATATCCATCCCAGCTCCATACTTCTTCGTGCATTGAACCCCAGGAATTATCCATATAAGGAGTATATTCCATCCATGAATACTTTTTTGGAGGTATCGGTTGATTTATTGAGTCACTACCCTCAAAAGTCTTACTCCAAGAAGCTCCTACAGTAACTCCTGCTGTAAATGCATCTTTTGTATAACTAGATGAAAATGAAACATTACTTGTATAGGATTGACAAGCAGTGTACGACATTGTTCTTGTAATAGTCTGACTTATATCATTGTAGATAGGTACATTAACTCTTCTAGTTAAGTTTGATCTAAGTACAGCTCTACTAAATCCAGGTTGACTATACCAACTAAGATTATTTATCATATATGGATTAACTATGTCGCCTTTAGGCACTTCATTGAGTTTATGCAAACTTTTTTTCGCTTCCAATAGTTGCGATTTTTGTTCATTTTTCCTGCATTAAAAGATTAAATTCATCTAAACTAAGTTCTTTTTGTTCACCATTCTTCTCTTATCACTATGTTTTAATATGGAAAAGGGGAATTTTTTTAATGTTAACAAAAATTAACTTTGTTTTTTCTGTTTCACTCTTGAGTTTTAAATTATAGCTGTTTTCTCAAAGATTGTTTTTAGCTAATAACTTGCTAGCCTGAACTAATTCTGGATTAGATCAACACCTTCATTATGGAATATTTAATACCTATATTCGATTCGCTGACTCTTCTTAAAAACCTTCTTTTCTTAATCACCTCCATTTATGAATAGCAACAATCTTTTAGAAAACAGCCTAAATTTTTATATCATATGTATCTAAAATACATTGATAGAGTTCTGAAAGTTGAAGGGCTTTATTATGCAATTCTAAGAATGTAAAACAAGGAGAGTGGATTAATGACAGAAAAAATCAAAATTAGAGTTGCTTATCAAGACGATGCTGAAGCCCTGTTGGAAATCCAGAAAGAAGTTTTAGCAGAAGAAAAGTATTTAATCACTACAATAGATGAATTTCAGCAAACGATTGATGAGTAAAGAGAATGGATACAAGCGAAAATAACAAATAAACGAGAAACAATTTTTATTGCACAATATCAAAGAAAAATAGTAGGTTGGCTTGTAATTCAATCGCCACAAAGAAAACGACTAGCACATAAGGGTACTTTTGGCATGATGGTGCTTAATAAATATCGTGGTCTAAGCAAGCTCTTAATTGAAAATCTACTAAAATGGGCAAAATACAACCCTTATATTGAAAAAATTAGTCTTGGCGTATTTTCAACAAACGAAAGGGCTATTGCGCTCTATAAAAAGATGGGATTTGTTGAAGAAGGAAGAAAAATCAATGAAATTAAGCTACACGACAACGAATATATTGATGATGTTTTAATGTACAAGATGGTAGTAAAAGATTGAAGGGAACTATGCTGACATGGAAAAATATAATTTTACACAAGAATTGGCTAACCAAATTAACAATTATCAATCGATAGATGCTTTTTATACGAAAATCATGAGAACAGTGGAACCTACAAATATTGGATTCATGTATATAGAGCCTGGTGGAGTCGTTGGGATGCATAAGGCGCCTGTACCACAGTTATTTATTGTGATTCAGGGTGAAGGATGGGTTTGCGGTGAGGATCAAGAGAAAGTATTTATAAAAACTGGAGAAGGTGTTCTTTGGCAAACAGGAGAAGCACATGAATCCGGGAGTGAATCAGGTTTAACAGCACTTGTCATCCAATCAGAGCAAATCAATCTTGCATAGATTACAAAAAAATGTGTAACGGAGTAAGTTATAGCTCCGTTACACTAAGTTATATTAAAGCCTAGTTGAACTTGTTTAAAAAAATGACCATCAAAAAGCTCATCAAAATCCTCCAATTTCTTGAAGCCCTAAGCTTGATTAAAGTTCATGCCATTCGTATTTTCTTTTTCTACACAAACTAATAGTGAAGTTTTTGCCCTGAGTTTCTGGAAGTAAATATATGGAGAAAATTTCTGCCTCATCATCTACAACGTTTACAAAGCCTACAATTGATTCTTCAAGAATAGCTACTAAAAATGGACCTTTTTTCACACAATCTAGCCATCAATCTCTACTATAAGCCACTTGTAAAAAACGGTTTTGAATTTCCTATGGGATTATACTTTCGTCTGTTTGATACTAACTATTTTTGGCAACTTGTTGCACGAAAATGATGCTATTCTTTTGCATATGTCTTATAATTGATATCAATACTTTTCAACTGTAATTCCAATTTTTCTATTTATTGTAACATCAAATCACGCGAAAGGGGATGACTTCATGCATGTTGTTGAAAAGGCTTTTGGCTATATTACGAGAGAGCATGAGGGTCAGTTACAAGTGCTAGTATTTGAGCAAAATACAGAAGGAGCAGGGATTCAAATTCCGAAAGGCACAGTAGAAGAAGGGGAAACTCCGTTAGAGGCAGTGAAACGAGAGATGTTTGAAGAGACGGGTTTGTCCGATTTAGTCGTTAAGGGGTTAATTGCCCAGGATTATTTTAATCATCATTCAGGGCTATTACAAAAACGTTATTTTTATCATTTAACGACAAATGAACAACGAGATTCATGGAAGCATTATCCGACTGGTGTGAATGAGGTAGGCTTTGAATTTTCATTTTACTGGATCACAGACGAACAACAAGTAACGCTAGTAAATGGACATGGAGATTATTTATATCGAGTGCTGGCTCGTGTGAATAACTGATGGTTAAATAATTTTGTATGAATGAAAAAACCGCGTTTCTATAGTTTAGAAACGCGGTTGCTCTATTATATAGCCTTTGCGCCAACCACCTCTAATGCTTGAGCAAAATCGGCGATCAGATCGTCCACATGTTCTAGCCCTACCGAGAAACGTAATAAACCATCAGTAATACCCCGTTTTGCACGCTCCTCAGGCTCCATTGCTGCATGACTCATTTTAGCCGGATAGGATAAAATCGATTCAACGCCGCCTAGAGAGACAGCGAAAACAGGAATTTTCATCGCTTCTACAAGTGCTTTTGCAGCTGCATAGCTTGGTAGGCGGAAGGATAGCACGGCACCTGCACTAGTTGATTGACTTTGATGAATCTCATACCCAGGATGTGATGTAAGGCCCGGGTAGTATACTTGCTCGACAAGGGAATTTGTAGCTAAAAATTCTGCTATTTTTTGTGCCGATTCAGCAGATCGGCTAAAACGGACATCTGTTGTTTTTATATTTTGTAATAGAGTATAGCAATCCTGTACACCTAATATATTACCAAATGAATTTTGGATAAAGTATAGCTCCTGACCAATTTTTTCGTCTGCAGTCACCGTCAATCCCGCGATAATATCGGAGTGCCCAGATAAAAACTTTGTAGCACTATGAATAACAACATCGACACCGAGCTCAAGTGGACGTTGGTGTAAAGGTGTCATAAAAGTATTGTCTAAAAACGTTAAGCAATGATGTTGCTTAGCGAGTGCTACTACTGCGCGAATATCTGTGATACCAAGTGTTGGATTCGACGGCGTTTCCATATATAGTAGCTTTGTTGTTGGCGTAATGGCTGCTTTTACCGCCGCTAAATCTGTGAAATCAACGAACGTATGGGAAATACCGAAGCGTGGTAAAACCTTGGACACGAAGCGGTATGTTCCTCCATAAACATCCTCCGTAATGACAATATGATCCCCTTGAGATAAAAGCATTAACGCTGCAGATACTGCGGCAATGCCAGAAGAAAATGCATGGGCTCGTACTCCACCCTCAAGTTCTGCTACTGCTTTTTCTAATGCATCACGAGTAGGGTTACCAGAACGCGCATAATCATATTCGCCGAATTCATCGATACTCTCCTGATGGAAAGTAGATGATACATACATAGGTACATTGACCGCACCTTTTTTATTTTTATAGCCGTCACGAACACCAGCGTGAATGAGGCTTGTTTCAATATGCTGCTTCATTTTTAACCTCTTTTCTAAGGATATCGAATACTTGTTTTAAATCCTCAATTAAATCTTCAGCCTCTTCAACGCCAACTGAGAAGCGCAGTAATCGGTCGCATACACCACGTTCAATACGCTCCTCATAAGGCATGTCTGCATGTGTTTGAGTAGCAGGATACGTAATAAAGCTTTCAACACCACCAAGGCTTTCAGCAAATGTAATTAACTTCAAGTTTCGAAGGAATGGGTCAATCCACTCAGCCTTTTCCAAGCGGAATGAAAGCATTCCACCTTTTCCTGTGTAAAGTACGTCAGTTACAAGCTCTTCTTCCTCTAAAAAGGCAGCAATTGCTTTAGCATTCGCATCGTGCTGCTTTAAACGAAGATGCATTGTTTTTAATCCACGAATAAGTAACCAGGAATCCATCGCACCTAAAACCATACCGCTACCATTATGAATAAAGCCAATACGTTCTGCTAATTCAACGCCTTTAGCGACAACTAAACCAGCTAACACATCATTATGTCCACCAATATATTTAGTAGCCGAATGAATGACAATATCAGCGCCTAATTCGATGGGGCGTTGGAAATATGGTGTATAGAACGTATTATCGACAATTAACCATGCCCCATGCTTACGAGCTAATTCTGCATAAACTTGCAAATCAAATTCCTGCATAAGCGGATTTGTCGGCGTTTCAATGAATAGAGCACGCGTATTGTCATTCATTAAAGCTTCGACCTGTTCAACTGATTCAAATTTTGAGTAGACAGGCTTTATATTATAGGTTTCTTCAAAGAAATTAAAAAGTCGATATGTACCACCATATAAATCATCAGGCACTACTAATTCATCACCAGGTTTAAATAATGATAGAACTAGCTGGATAGCAGCCATCCCAGAGCTACAGGCAAAGCCCGCATCTCCGCCCTCTAAATCGGCAATTCCTGCTTCTAATAGAGCACGAGTTGGATTTTTGGTACGTGTATAATCAAAACCAGTGGATTCACCGATACCTGTATGTTTGTAAGCTGTTGATAAATGGATCGGTGGGCTGACAGCACCTGTTATAGGATCACTTAAATTCCCAAGCTGTACAAGTTTTGTTTCAATACTTCTGCTGTTTGTCATGTCGTCACTCTTTTCTTCATCATAATAACGGGGAGTAAAATATCTAAAGACTAGAACTTCTTTTCCCTGGATTCTCAATAATTGTTACCAATTTAACATGTATACTAAAGAAGAACAAGGTAATTTCAGAAAATTAGAGAGATTATTTAAATTAAATCATCTAGGAATAGTAGGAAATATGGAAGGTGGAAAAATATGTTGAAACATTGGCTAGTAATAGGTGGAACAGGAATGCTCAAGGAAGTGTCTTTATCGGTTTTCCACAAGAAGACTCCTTCCTCAATCACGTGCAGGGCGTAGCACAAGAATATCGTAATACCAGTACTAAGAGAACAAGGATTCAAGGGATCATTCCCGCATTTTAGAAGATGCAACGAAAATAATATAGATTTGATTACGTTTCAATTCAACAAATGGGGAGGTTCGTTTGTTGTAGAATTAGCATCTTGCCCGAAAGGTGGAACAACAACGTATTGGGGTGAAAAAATCCCACCTAATAAAGTGAATGCTCATCATATAAATAAGCGTTTTAGGTTAGGAGCAAAGTCTTTAGAAGAGGATGGGATATGGTTTAATTATGAAAAAGCTGAATCTGAAGAAGACTATTCTAAAGTTGCAGTAAGGGTACTGAATCAACTTAAAACATCTGATACATATTGGATTTCTTCTCGATTAAGATCATCTTTATTTTGGAAGTTCCTTAGAAATAGGAACTCTTAATGTTTTACTCAACATTAAAATTTAACAGAGCTAAAAAGAATCTGTCTATTACCTCAAGTAGTGGTAATTAGACAGATTCTTTTTAAGCTTGTTCTTTTTTTAATAAATCTCGAATTTCTTTTAGAAGCTCTTCTTTAGCATCCAATTCTGGTGCTGGTTCTTCTACAACAGCCTCTTCTTTTTTACGAGTTAACTTCGTCATAATTCGTAATGCCATGAAAATTGCAAAAGCAATTATTAAAAAGTCAATAATCGACTGTAAAAATACACCTAGCTGGATTGATGCATCACCCGAACCATAAACAAAGCTTTTTGTTAAATCAATACCACCAGTTAAAATACCGACTAATGGCATAATGATATTTTCAACTAAGGAAGAAACAATTTTACCGAAAGCACCACCAATTACTACTGCTACTGCTAAATCGACAATATTGCCTTTCATAGCAAACTCTTTAAAGTCTTTCCACAAAACAAATTCCTCCTATTATTATCCAGATAAAATAATCGAATTATATTTTACTATATTTTTCTCCTCTTTTTCAACTATTTAAGTAGTGGAAATTATATACTGAAAAGTCTGCTATAAAATCGGAAATTTTGGTAATATGGAATTAGAAAAAAAGATTAGGTGTGACATATGGCGAAAAAACAGAAGAAAAAACCGATGCTATCGCCTTCCGCTCAAATAGGCATGATAGCTTTATTAATACCAATAGCGATAACTGTGTGTGTTTTTGCTTTTTTTGCGTGGAAGGAACTACAAACATTACCGATATTCGAAAAATTAGCGCAACAAAAAGTGTTAGAAGAAATTCAACAAAATTTCGATATGGAAATTCCTGAGCAATATATTCCTATCTATGTAGCAGCGGAAGAGAAATATGGTGTGCCTTGGACTTTGCTTGCCGCTCATCATCGAATTGAAACACGATTCTCCTCCATGAAATCTCTCGTTTCATCTGCTGGAGCAGAAGGACCGATGCAATTTATGCCTTGTACATTTGTCGGCTGGAAACATCCATCTTGCTCAGGGTTAGGAAAAGGGGATATATCGAAGGTTGAATTAATGAATCCTGAAACCATTAAAAAATATGGTGGATATGGCATAGATGCTAATGGAGACGGCATAGCAGATCCATATGATATGGAGGACGCTATATTTAGTGCAGCGAATTATTTATCGAAAAATGGAGCAGCAGATGGTCATATAAAGCAAGCTGTTTTTAAGTACAATCACAGTGACGAATATGTTCAAAAAGTGTTACATTATTTCAATTTATATAATGACTATCATGATGAACTAAAGGAAGCGGTCCTATATAAAGAAAAGTAAAATGGTGAAATGCCAGAAAATACATATTTAGTTGATTGGAGTGGAGGCTGGGCGACTCCTTAGGGATCAGGCGCGCCCCGCAATTATTTTTGAACAAGTAAAGAGCCATCAAAAATGATGGCTCTTTTTTACATATTTAGGTTGCTTTACGCATACCTTTTAAAATAAGGCTTACGATGAAGATCAGCACGACAGCACCAATTAATGCTGGGAATACGTAAAAATTACTAACTCGCCAACCCCAGTTGCCAAGAACCATACTACCGATCCACGAACCGACAACCCCGGCAACAATATTTCCTATGATGCCGCCAGGTACATCTTTACCTAAAATCACGCCAGCTAACCAACCTAAAACTCCGCCGATGATTAAATACCAAATGAAGCTAATCATTTTTTTCATCTCCTTAAAATTAAGACATAATGGCGATTACTTAGTTATGCCCTGAAAGCAGTATATTACGCGTCTAGCTTCTTAGTAATTATTACAAATTCATAAAAAGGTTTTATCATTATTTAGTTTATGCTGATACCTCATTTTTGTGCAAAAAACATCTGTTAGTGTTTTCTTTAGGGAAGAATCTACAATTACACAAACACGAAATGGATTACTTAATAACAGTTGCACCTAATGTGTGCTCAAAGTGACGTAATGCCCATTCATGACCTGCAGCATCAAAACTTGCAACACCATCCGCATAAACAACTGTTGAAATGCTCAAATTATAAGCATCAACTGCTGTATGTAAAATACAAATATCAGTACAAACTCCAACTAAATGAATTTCTTTGATACCTCGCTCATTCAATAAAATCGATAAATTGGTTCCGGCAAATGCGCTATAGCGAGTTTTATCGAGCCACAAAACTTTATCTTTGTGAAGATTATACATTTCACCAACTTGCCCATATAAATGACGTCCTTCCGTACCGCGAATATTATGCGGAGGAAAAAGCTTTGTTTCAGGATGGAACGGGTCATCTTCCTCATGTAGATCATTCGCAAAAACAACAAATTCATTTTCAGCAATAAATTTTTGAATTAAGGATGAGATTTTTTTATCCAACATTTGACCGGGCTCACCACAAGTTAGTTTTCCATCAGAAGCAACAAAATCATACGTATAATCAATTACTAATAAAGCCTTTTTCAACCTTTTCACTCTCCTAATAGGTATAATCTCACCTTTATCATGCCATATTTGGGCCTGTTTGTCAGAAAAATGATTCAAATTTAATATTACGAATAGTTTGAAAATTGATTTTTCTGAGAGTATAATGTGAAAAAAAGGAGAGTGGTCTATATGAATATGACAGCTATGAAACGTTTAAATCGCCAAGGATTACTTATTGCAGGCTTACATCTGCTAGTATTGTTAAATTTAGCAGCGGATTTCATATTCTCCTCGTAATCTCTTAAAAAAATAGAAAGGTGAGTTAAATGCTTGTCCATTATTAAAAACAACCGTGAAGGCAAATTTGATTACATGTCCACGGTTGTTTTTTATTGTCTTTTGATAAAAAAACATAGGAGTGATTGCATGACCACTAGATTTGATCGAGCGTTTCATGAACTAGAGCATCCGTTTGCTTGGTTGGACTTTGATGCACTGGATCATAATATTTCAACCGTACACAACATGTGTGGAGAAAAAAATATTCGTATTGCTACGAAATCAGTCCGTTCTGTGGATATATTACGCTATTTACAAAAAAATCTACATAATGTGACGGGATTTATGACGTTTACAGCGGCGGAGACAATTTTTTTACTGCAACAACATTTTGATAATTTACTGCTAGGGTATCCAGTGATGGAAGAAGCTGCTGTTCGCCATTTACTACAATTTGTAAAGGCAGGGAAAACCGTCACTTTTATGGTGGATAAGCGGGAGCATGTTAAATTTTTAGCGGAGTTAGGGCAAGAGTTAGGTGTTCGTGTGCAGGTATGTATTGATATAAATGTATCCAATGATTTTAAGTTACTTTATTTTGGTACAAAACGCTCTTCGCTTCAATCACTTGAGTCATTAACACCATTCCTCGAATATATTAAAAATCAAGCATTTATTGAGGTAGTTGGAGCGATGGGCTATGAGGCTCAAATTGCAGGAGTTGGTAACCGTCCAGACAATGCTGTTAAAGGGAAACTTATTGAAGTAATGCAATTGCAAGCTAAAAAGCAAGTTACCCAGTTTCGTAGATTAGCAATTGCCCATATAAAAGCGTATTTTCCAAACTTGCACTTCGTGAATGGTGGTGGTTCTGGAAGTATGGCATACACGGCGCAACAAAAGGAAGTATCAGAAATTACGGTTGGCTCTGCATTTTATGCACCAGCTTTGTTTGATCAATTTACGCATTTACAGCTGGAAAAGGCAGCTGGATTTGCTTTAAGTGTAACAAGAAAGCCAGAAAAAAATATTGTTGTTTGTCATGGTGGTGGTTATCTAGCATCAGGGGCAATTAGTGCTGATCGTTTACCGGTATTCTATGAGCCGACCTTTTTCTCATATCTTAGTTTGGAAGGGGCAGGAGAAGTTCAAACACCCGTTAAGATAAAGCGTAAAAAAGTTAAGATAGGAGACACGCTTTATTTTCGACATGCGAAGGCTGGTGAACTTTGTGAAAGATTTCAGGAACTACATGGAATTAGAGGGGACAAGTATGTAGGAGCTTATAAAACCTATAGGGGGGATGGACAATGTTTTCTATAGATAAGTGGAAAAATGGTGAGAAGTGGACAAACTGGGCTGGCAATGTCATCTCTTATCCATCTGAGATGTATTTACCTCAGTCTATTGAAGAGGTGACAAATATCGTGAAGCATGCACGTGAATTAGGAAAAACGATTCGTGTTACGGGTGCAGCTCACTCCTTTAGCGCTGTGGCAATGCCTGAGCATATAGCACTTTCTTTACATAATATGCGTGGGCTCATAGCAGTGAATGAGGAGAAACAAGAGGCGACACTTTGGGCTGGAACGTATTTATATGAAATTGGTCCATTACTTGCGCAGCATGGCTTTGCCCTTATAAATATGGGAGATATTCAAGAGCAAACGATTGCTGGAGCAGTATCAACGGGGACCCATGGAACAGGTGTAACACTCGGTTCGTTATCATCAGCTGTAACTAGGTGGGCTTTTGTAGATGGTACAGGTACTTATAGGGAACATAAGAGGGGAGCGGATGATTTATCTGAAGCTTTGCATGTTTCACTAGGTTTGCTGGGTGTACTTGTAAAAGTAACAATTAAGGTGATCCCACTGTATAGCTTACATTATGTAAGCACAAGGGACACTTTAGAAAATGGACTGTCGATATTTGCTGAAGATATTCGACAAAATCGACATGTTGAATGGTTTTATTTCCCTAGTAGTGAAACAATTCAAGTGAAACGTATGAACGCCATAGCGCCTGTTTTTCAAAGTAGTTGGAGTAAGAGAATGGAAACATTGAAACTGCAAATAGTAGAGAACGGCGCTTTTTTTGCAATGTCCGAACTTTGTAAATGGAGGCCGGCGTTAAGTGGCGCTATGAGCAAATTAGCAGCAGCTAATGTAGTCGAGGGTGAGAAAAAGGGGATAAGCTACGAAATTTTTCCGTCCCCGCGTAGCGTAAAGTTCCAAGAAAGTGAATATGCTATTCCATTAACACAATTTGAGGCATGTATGGAGGAAATCCACGCAACTTTTAAAAGTGGTATGTTTAATGTGCATTTTCCGTTAGAATGTCGGACAGCAGCAGGTGAAGCGGGTTTTTTAAGTCCTACACAAGGACAAGAATCAGCATTTATTGCCTTTCATATGTATAAGGGAATGCAGGAAGAGCCTTATTTTGAATGGGTTCATACGATGATGAAGAAATATAAAGGACGACCGCATTGGGGTAAACTAAGTCATTTAACTGCTAACTATGTATATGAGCTATACCCGGATATCAAAAAATTTTTAGCGATTCGCAATCAAAACGATCCTGATCATGTGTTTTTGACAGGGTACTTAAGAAAATTATTTACATTGTAAGGACATAACATGCACATATTTTTGAAGTATTTGGAAATGTCGTTAATAGAGTATTGAAAAAATTAAAATTTGAATGAAATGTCAAAATATTCCCTAAAGCGAGAAAAAAGTGATACTTAATCAGCATGAAAACGATTTCAAATTTTGTATATTATTTAAATTGTTCAAACAATTCGAAAAATACTGTTGACTAGACCTTTTTTTCGTACTATGATAACAACAATTTAACACGTTCGTTAAAGTAGTTAGTAATCTTTTAAAAGATTAATATACGCAAAAACGAAATAGACAGAACATTTCGTATATAGCAACGAACAGAGCAATAAATGAGGGGCGTTTAAAATGAGAAGTGACATGATTAAAGTAGGCGTAGATCGTGCGCCACATCGAAGTCTTTTATATGCAACAGGCAAAGTAAAAGCGAAAGATTTAGGCAAGCCATTTATTGGGGTTTGTAATTCTTATATCGACATTATACCAGGTCACGTTCATTTACGTACATTTGCTGATGTTGTCAAAGAGGCCATTGTAGAAGCGGGTGGTATTCCATTCGAATTTAATACAATCGGTGTAGATGATGGTATTGCAATGGGGCACATTGGTATGCGTTACTCTTTACCGAGTCGTGAAATTATCGCAGACTCTGCGGAAACAGTTATTAATGCACACTGGTTCGATGGTGTATTCTACATTCCTAACTGTGACAAAATTACACCGGGAATGTTAATGGCAGCAGTTCGTACTAATGTACCGTCAATTTTCGTATCTGGTGGTCCTATGGAGGCTGGTACTTCTGCTACAGGCAAGCAACTTTCATTAACTTCCGTTTTTGAAGGTGTAGGAGCTCATAAATCTGGCAACATGTCTGCTGAAGAGCTTTTAGATATTGAAAACAATGCATGCCCAACATGTGGTTCATGTTCAGGTATGTTTACTGCCAACTCTATGAACTGCTTAATGGAAATGCTCGGAGTAGCTTTACCTGGTAATGGCACAATTGTAGCTACTTCTGAAGAGCGTCATAAGCTCATTAAAGAAGCAGCGAAACAATTAGTCCGAATGATTAAAGAGGATATCAAACCTCGTGACATTATTACTAAAGAAGCAATTGATGATGCATTTGCACTTGATATGGCGATGGGTGGTTCGACAAATACAGTCCTCCATACATTAGCAATCGCCAATGAAGCTGAAATCGATTATAACATTGAAGATATTAATAAAGTTGCAGAGCGTGTTCCATATCTAGCGAAAATAATGCCTGCTTCAGATATTTCAATGGATGATATTAATAAAGCAGGTGGCGTTAGTGCCATTATTAATGAATTAACATCTATTCCAGGTGCAATTCACCCTGATCGACCAACAGTTGCAGGGGTGACAATGGGTGAGCTTGTGAAGGATTATCAAATTACAGATGATAAAGTTATTCGTACAAAAGACAATCCGTATAGCCCAGTTGGTGGTTTATCGGTGTTATTTGGCAACATCGCACCAGATGGTTCTGTTATTAAAGTAGGAGCTGTAGACCCTTCTATTAAAGTATTCAGAGGCGAAGCAATCGTCTTTGATTCACAAGAGGCAGCGCAGGAGAATATTGATAACGGGACGGTTAAAGAGGGCCATGTAGTCGTCATTCGCTATGAAGGACCTAAAGGTGGCCCAGGGATGCCTGAAATGCTTGCTCCAACTTCTGCGATTCAAGGTCGAGGTCTTGGTACAAAGGTTGCGTTAATTACAGATGGACGCTTCTCAGGTGCATCTCGTGGTATTTCAATCGGACATATTTCACCAGAGGCAGCAGAAGGTGGTCCAATTGCTTTAGTAGAGAACGGTGACATTATCACAATTGATCTACCAAATCGTACTATTAATTTAGAAGTTTCAGATGAAGTATTCGCTGAACGTCGTGCAAAACTACCGGTATTTGAACCGAAAATTAAGCGCGGATGGCTAGCAAGATATTCAAAATTAGTAACAAACGCTTCTACAGGTGGCGTTATGAAAATTTAACTTCTTTCAGAAGTTAAAGCCTCCGGCGGATGTCATGGAATCGGAAAGGAGTTCTTTGTGCAAGCACAAAGCCGATTCCAGACGCAATTATGCCAAGGCACAATTGATAAAGATAAAGCGTTGATGAGGTTAAAGGTTCTAGAGCCTTGTATTTACCAGAGAGCCGGTCGTGCTGGAAGCCGGCGATACAACTAGATCCGACATCCCCTCTGAGTGGGCTATTAAACGCGTGTTCGCCATTAGATAGCTCCGGGCATAATCGAAAGTGCTCGTTATTAATGAATAAATAATTTTTGACACCGTATTGGATGCGAAGGATTTCGCATTGGTGCTTAAATGCTTATGTTTATTCACGAGGTAGCAATTATTTGCTATAAAAAAGGGTGGTACCATGAAAAGTCTTTTTCATCCCTACGTAAGGTAATTCTTTGCGTGTGGAGAAAAAGGCTTTTTATTTTTTTCAACGTTAAACACTTCACTGGTGTGCATTACCGAAGTGAAATGGAAGGATAAGAAGGAGGCATATTTGATGAGTACGAATGTTTCTATTAATGAGAAAGAAGAATTAGCAACAACAGCAAAAGCTGAACAAACCTATCAAGCGAAAGATGGTGCTGACGTATTAGTGCAAGCACTGCATGAACAAGGTGTTGAAATTATTTTTGGTTACCCTGGTGGAGCGGTGCTACCAATCTATGATGCAATGTATAAAAACCCGATTCGTCATATTTTAACTCGACATGAACAAGGTGCAATCCATGCAGCGGAAGGTTATGCACGTGTTTCCAATAAACCTGGTGTTGTAATAGCAACAAGTGGTCCTGGGGCAACAAACTTAGTAACGGGTATTGCTGATGCGATGATTGATTCCATCCCGTTAGTTGTATTTACAGGTCAAGTTTCAACAGCTGTCATCGGTACAGATGCTTTCCAAGAAGCCGACATTATGGGAATTACGACACCAATTACAAAGCACAATTATCAGGTGCAGGATGTTAATGATATCCCTCGTATTGTTAAAGAAGCTTTCCATATTGCAAGTACTGGTCGAAAAGGCCCTGTAGTAGTGGATTTCCCGAAAAACGTTTCTCAAATGTTATTCGATGTAGAGAATCCACCGCAGGCCCCGGATGAAATATATTTACCAGGTTATCAACCAACATACAAACCGAATTATTTACAGATTCAAAAAGCCATTCAGGCGATTTCATTGGCCAAAAATCCAGTCATTTTAGCAGGGGCTGGTGTACTCTTTGCGGATGCTAAAGAAGAGTTAACAACATTCGCTGAAAAATACCGAATTCCAGTAGCAAACACGTTGCTAGGGCTTGGTTCAATCCATGGGGAGCATGAACTCTTCATCGGTATGGCAGGAATGCATGGAACTGCAACAGCAAACATAGCGATTTCGAAATCTGATTTATTATTGAATATCGGAGCTCGCTTTGATGACCGTTTAACAGGTAATTTAGCAACATTTGCTCCAAATGCAACAATTATACACATCGATATTGATCCAGCGGAAATTGGAAAAAATGTTCCGACAGATATTCCAATCGTTGCAGATGCCAAAGAAGCATTAAAAGCATTATTGAAAAAAGACTTCGAGGGTCCAGAGACAACAGAATGGCTAGCATTTTTGAATAATCATGCAAAGGAATATCCATTATGGTACAGCAAAGAACCTGGGGACAAAGAAATTTTACCTCAGGAAGCTTTAGAGCTTGTGCATAAAATTACGGAAGGTGACGCAATTGTCACGACAGATGTTGGTCAGCATCAAATGTGGGCTGCGCAATATTACCGTTTAAACAATGATCATGGATGGGTAACGTCTGGTGGACTTGGTACGATGGGCTTCGGCTTCCCAGCTGCAATTGGCGCCCAGTTTGCGAAACCAGACAAAAAAGTTGTTTCTATTGTAGGTGATGCAGGATTCCAAATGACTGCGCAAGAACTTTCGATACTACAAGAGTTCAACTTACCGGTAAAAGTGGTGATTTTAAATAATAGCTGTTTAGGAATGGTACGCCAATGGCAAGAAACATTTTATGAGGAGCGTTATTCATCTTCACTTATGCCGATCCAACCGGATTTTGTTAAATTAGCTGATGCATATGGCCTCAAGGGCTATCGAATTAACACAATCGATGAAGCGGAAAGTATTTTCCGTGAGGCACTACTTTCTGATGAACCAGTGTTAATTGATTGTCGTGTTAAACAGCTTCAATGTGTTTACCCAATGGTGGCACCAGGCAAAGGCTTACAAGAAATGATTGGGGTGAAAGAGAATTGAAACGAGTAATTACCGTAACAGTGATTAACCAAAGCGGTGTCTTAAACCGTGTAACAGGCTTACTGATGAAGCGTCAATTTAATATTGAATCAATCACAGTTGGCCATACAGAACAGCCAAACTTTTCGAAAATGACTTTTGTTGTAAACGTTGAGGATGAGCGGAAAATTGAACAGCTTGTGAAACAATTATCAAAACAAATTGATGTGTTAAAGGTCAATGACATTACAGATAAATCAATCGTGCTACGTGAGTTAGCACTTGTGAAGGTCATTTCACCACCAAACCTACGACTGGAAATGAATTCAATTGTTGAACCATTCCGTCCACAAATTATTGATACAGCGAAAAACGTTGTCACCTATCAAGTAGTAGGAGATCCAGATAAGATCGATGCCTTTATTGAACTAATTCGACCTTATGGTATTAAAGAATTAACGCGTACGGGGGCTACGGCATCTGTTCGTGAAACGCAAAAAATCTCAAATACGCAGCTCTCTATTTTAAAATAGTTTGCATATAAAATTGACAGCTTTGGATGCATAGCTCTTAGGGCTTACGTGCATTTGAAGTAAAAAAACAAACCCAATATTAGGAGGAAACAAATTATGGCTACTATGTACTATGAACAAAACATCAACGAGGAAGTATTAAAGGGGAAAAAAATCGCAATCATCGGTTATGGTTCACAAGGTCACGCACATGCATTAAACCTTAAAGAATCAGGTTTCGATGTAGTAGTAGGAGTTCGCCCAGGCGGATCATTCGATGCCGCAAAAGCGGATGGAATAGATGTAAAAACTGTTGCAGAAGCAGCACAAGAAGCAGATGTTATCCAAATTTTACTTCCAGATGAGCGTCAAAAAGCTGTTTATGAGGCGGAAATTGCTCCTCATCTTGAAGCAGGTAAAGCACTTATGTTTGCACACGGCTTCAATATTCATTTCGGTCAAATTACACCACCAGCAGATGTGGACGTATTCCTAGTTGCTCCGAAAGGTCCAGGACATTTAGTTCGTCGTCAATTCCAAGAGGGTGCTGGTGTACCAGGATTATTCGCAATTCATCAAGATGCAACTGGTCAAGCAAAAGATTTAGCGCTTGCTTACGGTAAAGGAATCGGTGCAGCTCGTGGTGGTTTACTTGAAACAACATTTAAAGAAGAAACGGAAACGGATTTATTCGGTGAGCAAGCTGTACTTTGTGGCGGTGCTACACAATTAGTAAGAGCAGGTTTTGAAACTTTAGTGGAAGCAGGCTACCAACCAGAGTTAGCATACTTTGAAACACTTCACGAACTTAAATTAATTGTTGACCTAATGTTTGAAGGTGGTATGGCAACAATGCGTTATTCAGTATCAGATACAGCTGAGTGGGGTGACTATGTTGCAGGACCACGCATCATCGATGACTCAGTTAAAGCACGTATGAAAGATGTATTAACTGATATTCAAGATGGTACATTTGCTCGCCGTTGGATTCAAGAAAACGAAAACGGACGTCCAGAATATACAAAATTCAAAGAAGCTGGTGCAAACCATCAAATCGAAGAAGTTGGTGCTAAATTACGTGCTATGATGCCATTCATCAACGAAGGTAAAGAAAAAGTTGTAAGAGAAGTGGCTGCAAGTGCGAAAAATTGATATTTTCGATACAACCCTTCGCGATGGCGAACAATCTGCTGGTATTAATCTTAACACAGCAGAGAAGATTGAAATCGCCAAGCAACTAGAGCGCCTAGGAGTGACAATTATTGAAGCAGGTTTTCCTGCTTCGTCACCCGGTGACTTTGAGGCGGTAAATCGTATTGCAGGAACAGTCAAAAACTCAATCGTAACAGGCTTAGCCCGCTGTGTACAAACGGATATCGATACAACGTGGGAAGCGATTAAAGTGGCCGAACAGCCACATATTCATATTTTCCTAGCAACTTCCCCAATTCATATGGAATACAAGCTGAAAAAGTCACCTGATCAAGTGGTAGAACAAGCGGTGGAAGCCGTCAAATATGCAAAAAAATTCTTTCCACTTGTACAATGGTCTGCAGAGGATGCATTCCGCTCAGATCGTGAATTTTTAGTACGTATTATGAATGATGTTGTTGCGGCAGGTGCAACAACCATTAATGTACCTGACACAGTAGGATATGCATCGCCACAAGAATATGGTGCATTATTTAAATTCCTACTTGAAAACGTAAAAGGTGCTGACAAGGTAAAATTCTCTGCACATTGCCATGATGATTTAGGGATGGCAACCGCTAATACAATTGCTGCCATAGAAAATGGTGCCTCACAAGTAGAAGGGACGATTAACGGTATCGGGGAGCGAGCAGGAAATGTTGCGCTTGAAGAAATCGCAGTGGCCCTTCATATCCGTAAAGATATATATCCTGTAGAAACAGGTATTCATTTACAAGAAATTAAGCGTACATCTCAATTAGTAAGTAAGCTTACAAATGTAGTTATTCAGCCGAATAAAGCTATTGTTGGTAAAAATGCATTTGCACACGAATCAGGTATTCACCAAGATGGTGTGTTAAAAAATCCTGAAACGTATGAGATTATTACACCTGCCCTTATTGGTGAAGGGGATGTGCCACTCGTTCTAGGTAAACACTCAGGACGCGCAGCATTCCGTGACCGAGCAGAATCAATGGGCTTCAACCTTTCGGATGAAAAATTAAATAAAGCTTTTACTGAATTTAAAAAGCTTGCAGATCGTAAAAAAGAAATTACAGAAGAAGATTTGCTAACTCTTCTGACAGAGCAGCAAGTTCAATTAGAAGATGTGCCACTCTACGAACTAAAGATGGTACAGGTGCAATATGGTACAGAGAATATACCAACAGCTACCGCGATTGTTTTAACACCAGAAGGTCTTGAGAAGACCGTTGTGGCAACAGGTTCTGGCTCGGTGGAAGCCATTTTCAATACGCTTGAACAACTTGTACAAGGAGACATCCATGTAATCGATTATCGAGTGAAGTCTGTTGGTAAAGGAAGAGATGCACTAGGTGAAGCCGTTATTAATATTCGATATGACGGTATTTCAACAACCGGACGAAACTCATCTCAGGATGTTTTAGAAGCATCTGCAAAGGCTTATTTAAATGCCATCAATCGTCATTTGATTCAAGCAAGCCTTCGTGCACAGCCTGTAAGTTAATGGATCTTCGGTTCTGTACATGTCACAGATTTTGCTAGAACATTCCAAACGCAATGATGTCAAGTCGTAATATTGATGACCTCACCTATTCCTATAGGTGAGAGTCTTACTAAAATAGCGTAATTTTACGTTATACAAAGAAAGGTGTTTTGACGATGGAGAAAAAAATTACAGTACTTCCTGGTGACGGAATCGGACCAGAGGTTGTTGCTTCTGCTGTACGTGTATTACAGGTTATTGGTAAGCGATTCAACCATACATTCCATTTAGGTTATGCAACAATCGGAGGCGCTGCCATCGACCAACACAATAATCCACTACCAGATGAAACAATAGAGATGTGTGAAAATAGTGACGCAGTTTTACTTGGAGCTGTTGGTGGTCCGAAATGGGATAATAATCCGCCTGAATTACGTCCAGAAAAAGGATTATTACGTATTCGCAAACACTTCGACCTATTCGCAAATCTACGTCCAGTAAAGGCGTTCCCGAGTTTACTAGATGCTTCACCATTAAAGCGTGAAGTAGCCGAAAACGTCGATTTAATGATTGTACGTGAATTAACAGGCGGCGTATACTTCGGGGAACCACGTATGCGTACTGAGAATGGCGCGATTGATACAACTGTTTACTCAATTGCAGAAGTTGAACGTATTGTTGAAAATGCCTTTGAATTAGCACGTTTACGTGGAGGCAAATTATGCTCTGTTGATAAAGCAAATGTTCTAGAAACAAGTCGTTTATGGCGAGAAGTTGTAGAAGCGAAGAAAAAAGAATATCCAGATGTGCAAGTGGAACACAATTTAGTAGACTCAGTTGCTATGAAATTAATTACAAATCCTAGTCATTATGATGTAGTCGTTACAGAAAATATGTTTGGAGATATTTTAAGTGATGAAGCATCTGTTATTACAGGCTCTTTAGGTGTATTACCATCTGCGTCTATCCGCGGCGATAATTTTGGTCTATATGAACCAGTACATGGCTCAGCACCAGAAATTGCAGGGCAAGGTGTTGCTAATCCAGCGGCAACAATCCTGTCAGTTGCCATGATGCTACAATACTCATTTGGCTTAAAAGAAGAGGCTGCAGAAATAGAACGTGCTGTAAGTGCGGTATTTGATGATGGTTACTTCACAGCAGATTTAGCACGTGATGGCAGTCGTATACTATCGACGAATGAATGGACAGATAAAATCATTAATGAGATTGATACAAGCTTTGTTTCAGAAAGTATTATGACAACATACATTTAAGAAATAGGTGAAGATAATGGGTAAAAATATAATTGAAAAGATTTGGGATAAACACGTTGTTTATCAGGAAGAGGGCAAACCGGACCTGTTATATATTGATCTCCATTTAATTCATGAGGTAACGTCTCCGCAAGCCTTTGAAGGTCTACGAATGAACGGGCGTCAAGTACGTCGCCCAGATTTAAGCTTTGCGACGATGGATCATAACGTACCTACCAAAAATCTTCCAACGATTCATGATCCAATCGCACGTAACCAAATTGAAACGTTAGCTAAAAACGCTGAAGAATTTGGGGTTGAGCTTGCGGGAATGGGGCATCCTGACCAAGGAATTGTACATGTAATTGGGCCAGAGCTAGGTTTAACTCAGCCTGGTAAAACAATTGTCTGTGGTGACTCCCATACGTCTACACATGGTGCGTTTGGAGCGATTGCCTTCGGTATTGGGACATCTGAGGTAGAACATGTATTGTCAACACAAACGCTGTGGCAAAATAAGCCGAAAACGATGGAAATTCGTGTAGAAGGTGAGCTTCCGGTAGGTGTAGCTGCAAAAGATATTATTTTAGCGATTATTTCGAAATTTGGTATCAGTGTCGGTACAGGACATATTGTGGAATTCACTGGAGAGGCTATCCACAAGCTTTCTATGGAAGAACGGATGACAATATGCAACATGTCGATTGAAGCAGGGGCAAAAGCAGGTCTAATTTCGCCTGACCAAACGACTGTTGACTATATTCGCGGACGCAAACATGCACCACAAGGAGAAAAATTTGAAGAAGCAGCAGAGTATTGGTTAAGCTTAGCATCGGATGAAGATGCAACTTATGATACGGTTCGAATAATTCAAGCAGAAGAAATTGAACCAATCATCACTTGGGGAACGAATCCGTCAATGGGTTCAGGTGTTTCAAGTCATGTTCCAACACAGGCAGATTATGAGGATGAGTCAGATAAAGCTGCCCTTCGCAAAGCACTTGCCTACATGGGCTTAGAGGAAGGTCAACCATTAACTTCAATCGATATTCAACACGTATTTATCGGTTCTTGCACAAATTCTCGTATCAGTGATTTACGTGCAGCTGCAGATGTTATTAAAGGGCGTAAGGTCAATGAAAATGTAACAGCGATCGTTGTACCAGGATCATATTCGACGAAACAACAAGCAGAAGCAGAAGGATTAGATAAAATCTTTACAGATGCCGGCTTTGAATGGCGTGAAACAGGTTGCTCAATGTGTCTAGCAATGAATGATGATGTAGTACCAGCGGGCGAACGCTGTGCATCAACATCAAACCGTAACTTCGAAGGACGCCAAGGAGCTGGTTCTCGTACACACTTAGTATCACCGCCAATGGCAGCAGCGGCAGCAATTGCTGGTCACTTTGTGGATGTTCGAGAATTCGTAAAGGAAACTGTGTAATTGCCATTTACACGGAAGGGATGATTGCATATGGAACCAATTAATATCGTAAATAGTGTGATAACACCACTTGATCGTAAAAATGTCGATACAGACCAAATTATTTCGAAAGAGTTTTTAAAGCGTATTGAACGTACAGGGTTTGGCCAGTTTTTGTTTTATCATTGGCGCTTCGATGCGGATGGCAATGAGATAAAGGATTTTGTCTTAAACAAACCTGAATTTAAAGATTCCAAAATTTTAGTAGCTCAAGATAACTTCGGCTGTGGTTCTTCACGTGAACATGCACCGTGGGCAATCTTAGATTATGGCTTCAATGTAGTCATTGCACCATCATTCGCAGATATTTTCCATAATAACTGCTTCAAAAATGGGATCCTACCCATCAAACTAACTGAAGCAGAGTGTGATGAAATTTTAGCGAAAGGCTTAGAAAATCCGTACACGATGGAAGTCAATCTCGAAGCACAAACAGTAACGGGTGAAGATGGTACAGTGTATAATTTCAGCATCGATCCTTACTATAAGGAAACATTGCTAAATGGTTGGGATGAAATTGCTTTAACCTTTAAATACGAAGAACAAATTGCTGCTTACGAAGCAGAACGTGTTGCATATTAATGGATCAAGGGATTTACTTTTGACTGAAGACAAATTTGTTGTCTTCAGTTTTTTTATTGCATAAAGAAAGGGTTGTTCGGGTTAGAGTGGGAAATGATCAGGAAGTAGAAAGAACTGCTGGGGCTAGAGTAGAAATGACCAGGTAGTGAAAAAAACTCATTGACTTGGTGAATGATTAGTCCTTACCACTTTACATAATAAAAATATAGCATTAGATATTGTGATTTGTTGATTATTTTTTAAAAAACATAACGAATTGAGGCAATATTTTGATAATATGTAAACAGAGATATGATAAATAATGGGAATGTTCTATATTTATCGAAAAAAGTGGAAGTGAGCTCTTACTAAATATAAGGGGCGGAACGATCTTGGCAAACCTTCGAAAATACAGCTTATTAATTGGGGGCTTAGGTTTTTCTAAATTAGGGGACTGGATTTACCTTGTAGCGCTAAATTTATTTATATGGCATTTAACACAATCGCCTGCAGCGATGGCTGGAATCTTTATTGTCGGACCAATTGCAAGAGTTTTAACAAGTTTGGTAGCTGGTTCGTTCATTGATCGTATGAATAAACGCAAGTTGATGATGACAGCGGATATTATACGAGGGTTTATTGTTTTTTGTATGCCGTTTATGGAATCTATTTGGCTTATTTATACGCTGTTATTTTTAGCGAATATAGCGAGTAGTTTCTTTGGACCTAGTAGTACATTTTATATTACAAAATTTGTTCCCTCAGAAGATAGACAACGTTTTAACGCAATACTTGGCACGTTCAATTCAGGCTCGTTTTTACTAGGTCCAGCATTAGCAGGATTATTCATCATGCTTTTTAATACGACAGTGACGATTTGGTTCAATAGCTTTACATTTTTTATTTGTGCTATGATCATTTACTTTTTACCAGATGTAGATAACGTGGAAGAAACTTCACAACAACGAATTACCTGGCAACTATTAAAAAGTGATTACCTAGCAGTACTAGCTTTCATTCGACAAAATTCATTATTTATTACGATTTATTTACTGTTTCAAAGTACGTTAATGATTGCATTTGCCCTAGATTCTCAAGAAACAACATTTATAAAACAAGATTTAGCTTTATCCGATAGCTTATACGGAACCTTTGTGAGTAGTGCAGGAGCCGGAGCAATTATAGGTGGAATGGTTGCTGCAAGTTTCGCCAAAAAATCGTCCACTCGATCATATATAGCCTTTGGTTTGTTCCTGACAATGCTGTTTTACACAGCTTTTTATGCTTCGACATCGAGTATTTTGGCTTTTGTAAGTTTAGTTTTTCTAGGCTTTTTTATGGCATTTAGTAATTCTGGTTATGAAACGTTTTATCAGCAATATGTACCGACTGACATAATGGGGAGATTTGGTAGTTTTTCTACTATATTTCAAAATATATTACAAATTTCCTTTACGTTATTATTGGGTCTGTTTGCAGAACTATTTACGCTTCAAATGACTGCAATGATTTTCGGTATTATTAGTATTTTATTCTCAGTTTCACTGTATTTTGTTCTATATTCCCCAAAAAACAATATTGGTTTAAAGGAGGAAAAAGTATGATTAGCTATTCAGTTCATTGTATTTTTTGTAAAAAAACATTTGAAGTGGTAGAAGGGTCAAAGAAATATAGACTGTATAAACAAAATATGGAGGGGAAATTTTCCTGTGAAGATTGTGATAGAAAAATTGAATTGGAGTCAAGGAAAGGATTGTTAGGAAAACTTTAATTGAAAATTAAAAACGCTCGCGTTACTCCATAATTTTCAAATGTAAATGACCTGTCTTTCTATTGTTTTCTCAGTTAAAATGGAAAAATAAGATGGAAGGTAGGTCATAAAATGATTACAGTTATAGGAAGCATAAATATGGATTTAGTTGTACAAATGGGGACTTTTCCAAAGCAGGGAGAAACTATACTCGGGAAAGAGTTTCAAACAATTCCAGGAGGGAAAGGGGCTAATCAGGCCATTGCTGCGGCACGTCTTGGTAGTGAAGTTGCAATGATAGGGTGTGTGGGCTCCGATAGTTTTGGTGAAACATTGCGCAAGGTTTTACAGCAAGAGAATGTTCAAACTGAAGCTATTTCGAGTGTATCGGCACCTACTGGGATTGCTAATATTTTAATCTACAATAACGATAACCGCATCATAGTAGTGCCTGGGGCAAATTATGAATTAAGGCCTGCACATTTAGAGGCAGCGAAAGAAATTATTCAAAAAAGCCAGTTGGTCATTATGCAGTTAGAAATCCCAAAGGAAACGACCGCTTATGCAATAAAACTTTGTAAAGAAGCCAATGTCCCTGTTTTATTAAATCCAGCTCCAGCAGCTAATTTCGATGTGCAATGGATGGAGGATATTACTTATATCACACCAAATGAAACGGAGTGTGCCGAAATTTTTGGTGAAGATATTGAGCGAGTAGTAGAAAAATATCCTAATAAAATGATTATTACGCTAGGTAGTGATGGTGCACGCTATTTTGATGGTGAATATCCTATTCATGTACCGGGCTATATGACGAAAGCAGTAGATACAACAGGTGCAGGCGATACGTTTAACGGTGCATTAGCTTATGCTTTAGTAGAAGGACAATCATTGGATCAGGCAGTATATTTTGCAAATATAGCTGCTTCATTATCAGTGGAGAAATTCGGTGCGCAAGGTGGAATGCCAAATCTTGGAGCAGTTTATGCACGTTTGACTGGTGTTGAAGAATAATGGGAACACAACTCACTTTACAAAAATATTATTTCTTTTAGTCTGAATGAGTAATATTATCTGCGGTAGTTTGGTGAAATGCATAAGAGTTATTACCTATTTATGGCGATGTTATTTGAGTATATTATCCTTTTTTGTCGTTAATTCTTAGTACTATGTATTAATAAGGGAATATTTTCATTTATAATAACTTTAGATACATACGAAAAGAGGTTTCGAGGATGACAAATATTGATAATGTGCCGACCGAATTTACAGCCTCAGCGAATAATATTTTGCCACAGCTTGTTGATCATTTGCGACAATTACATGGCATTATTTTGCAAAATACATATGTGAAAGATACAGCCAAACACTTAAATCGTATCATTCAAGATGCTAACAATGAAACGATGATTCTAATTGTTGGGAAAGAGCGTGTTGGAAAAACAACACTTGTGAATGGATTGTTAGGCCGTCAAGTTTTACCTATTAGTGATCAGCATCCAACAGGGGTAAATACATTTTTGCGATACGGTGAACATGAAGAAATAAAGGCGTATTTTTTGGATGGTGTTGTAGCAATTTTCGATATGAGCAAGCTAGAATTATTGACAACTAGCGATACTTTTGCATCTCAAATACTTCGAGAACATTTAGATTACCTAGAAGTATATTTGAAAAATGATTTATTAAAATCAGTGACAATTATTGATTCTGTTTCATTGGAAGCCGGGGGAGGAGAAATGGCCTACTTCCCAGAAGCATTAATGAATCGTGTTGATGAAATTTTTTGGGTATTACGCTCCGGTTCGATGGCTATTTATCCTGAAATATTATTAATGGAAACGCTAAAAAACAAAGGTGTTGAACCTCTGTGTGTCATCAATGCCATTGATTCAAATGACAATACAAAGGAGTTTATCAAAGCTGAGAGAGAGCGTTTCGGACATTTAATCAGTGATTTTGTAGCTATATCAGCTAGAGAAGCGATTGAAGCTAAACAGTCTAATAGTGATGAACTTTGGCAAAAAAGTCAGTATGAGCAATTAATAGCTGAAATTCATCGAGTTGCAGAAAATAGTGATAAGAAAACGTATGGCATTTTAATTCGCTTCTTGCAGTGGCTCGAACGATTCCGCTTCGAATTAACTGTTATTCCACAAAGAGATCCATTCCAATCTGCAGTTGAGAACATTGAAAAGTATACAGGCGATTCACAATACGAATTTTCACGCTATCAACGTGATTTAGCAATTGTGACTGAATATGAACAAGAATACGAGCAGGCTGCCAATGTATTTAAAAATGTTCAAACATTATATCAACTTTTACAAACTATTTCACAAAATGATTATATGCAGGATGAAATTGTGGAAAGTTTTACAGAAAAGGCCGTTTTTTATCAACAGATGTTACGAGAGTATCGTAATATGCATAGCGAATATATGCGTGAGTATGATCGATTGGACGCTCAACATAAAAAAATTCATGGAAAAGGACTTATGAAGGCTATCTTTGGTCAGCATACACAAAATGGATTTTTCAAGGAACGTGTGAACAAGTTAAATGAGCAGCAAGTTGTTTGTATTGCACAATTTGAGAAAGTACAAGAAGCAGAGGCAATAATGCTTCAGTCCATTCATTCGACACAAAACTATCTTATGGAGTTAACGAAAAATCGATTGGTACGTATTGAGCAAAAAGTCCATGAGCTAAATCAACAACGTTTAAAAGAAAAGCGCCAATTAAAGTTATACGCAAATAAATTAAACGAATTTTCTTGTTTAGTTGAGGCGCAGGGCTATATTAAAGACAATATTCAACCATTTTTTATGGACGAACAAATGCCGCTGAAAGAAAAAGATATTGAAATGCTAAAAGAAACGATTAACAGTATCATAAGCATTGACCTGACGAATAATGGTCTACTTGCACGTAGTCAGATGAACAATAAAATGGAAAGTAGTGCGATTCCTTTTGATGTTCAGAAAAGATATCCATTACATACGTTAGCTTTAGCAGAAATAGATGTGAAATCAAACGATATACCAGAAATTCCAAAAAAATTGGATATTCAATATGAAGCATAGACGATCAATCTTGCCTCAATTTGTGCAAGTACAAAGCTGATTCGTTGGCATCCGCCTTAGGACATTTAGAGGCAGATTTAATCGACAAAACATGTAGATTAAATTCTGCCTTGTTGTTTTCATAGTTCGCGATTGAAATTTAACGAATGCCTACATTATGTACAGTTTTTCACAATAATTATTTAGGTACGACGCTAACGTAAAGACCAAATATCTTTTTTGAACTTTCTCCGATCATCTCTAGTATAAAAATGGAATGATTCGCCAAGTTTTGGACTGATATTGTTTATATTGTTCACCAAACAGTATAACAAGAATTCTCTCTTCAATTTTTATACGATACGAATACTCAAGGAAAAATAAAATGATATTTAAGATGATGGCAATGAACGAAGATGATGAAATCGCAAATCCTAAAAAGGTTAAAAAAGTCCCCAGATATCCAGGATGGCGAATATATTTATAAAGACCGTTTTGAATTAACTGATGATCCCCCTGCATTCCGACATTTCTACTGTAAAATCTCCCTAATATTTTCATTGAAGAAAACCTTATCCATACACCGATTAGCTCGACAACAACACCAAAAAGCGGCCATGCATCATTCGTCTTTTTTAATGTAAAGAAATACATGATCTCTGGAATGGTTATCATCAAGGCTAAAACTAGCCCGATAAAAAAACTGGAACCACGATTTTGTATTTCTTCTCTAACAGGTGAACTTCTATAAAATTCTAATAATAAGTAAAGAAAAAATAGGTACATATGCTATGAAAAACATATTTTTTTCTCCTGCATTAAAAAGTATTTAAGATGAAGCCTCTTCTGAAGATCCCTTCGGAAATAACTATTTGCAAGTAAATTCAATATAGTCTTTAACTTGTTGAGAAATGTCTTTTTTTTCGAAAACAGCCTTAAATGCTGAAAATTGAAACAAATCAAGTGTTATTTCGTATAGATAGTAGGAGGGATATAATGATAGAAATTAAAGGACATTTCACGGAAGCAAAAATATATTCAAATACAGCATTACAGTCAGCTATTGATCAAATTAAAGAATTGGCAAATCAAGCCTTTATGGAAGGAACAAAAATACGGATTATGCCAGATTATCATGCAGGGAAGGGCTGTGTTATTGGTACAACGATTCAACTTCAAAATCGTGTAGTCCCTAACCTTGTAGGCGTTGATGTTGGTTGCGGTGTATTTGTAGCTGAATTAAATGAGACAGATATAGACTTTTCTAAATTAGATGCTACAATTCGAGCACATATACCAAGTGGACAGGGTATCCATCAGGAAGTAACTCCAGCTCGTCATTTTGTTGAATTCGAGGGGAGGCAGTTTGTAGCGAGTGGTTTAAAGGATGACTATACGAATTTATCACTTGGTACACTTGGGGGAGGCAATCATTTTATTGAGCTTGCAAAAGATGAAGAAGGTACACATTACTTACTTATCCATACCGGCTCGCGTTACGTCGGAGCTAAGGTAGCAAATTGGCATCAAAAAAGAGCCTTTGAAACATTGCAACGGGAAGATTTAAAAGTAAAAATAGGAGAACTGAAAGATCAGGGGCGCGAGAAAGAAATTCAAGCAATGATTAAAGCTTATAAAGAGCAAAATCCAATTGTACCAAAAGATTTAGCCTATTTAGAGGGTGAATATTTCGATGATTATATTCATGATATGAAAATCGCTCAGCAATATGCTCGGATGAATCGCTGGACAATTGCCGAAACAATCGCCAAGCATATGAACTGGCATTTTAACGAAACATTTGATACGATCCATAACTATATTGATACGGAAACAATGACGTTAAGAAAAGGAGCTGTTCGAGCAAATAAAGGGGAGAAGCTTGTTATTCCTATGAATATGCGGGATGGCTCACTCATTTGTATTGGCAAAGGGAATGTAGATTGGAATTGCTCGGCACCACATGGGGCAGGGCGTATGTACTCTCGACGTGCTGCAAAAGAAGCATTAAACATGGAGGATTTTAAAGAAACGATGCAAGGTATTTGGACAACATCCGTCAATGAAGAGACTTTAGATGAAGCCCCAATGGCGTATAAGCCGATGTCAGAAATTACATCTGTTCTTGAGGAAACTGCTGATATATTAAAAGTAATTACACCCGTTTATAATTTTAAAGCTAGTGAAGCGACTAAGCCTTATAAACGAAAAAAATAAAAAGAATGGCTAATCATAGAAATTCACTATACCTTCCACCCACCTTCAACTATTAACATTCTATCTGTTATGGTATAAAATAGGCTTACAAAGATGAAGTGGGTGGTTTTTTGGTTTCTTCAAAAGATGTGGCAAAGTATGCGGGTGTCTCTCAAACAACAGTTTCAAGAGTGCTAAATACTCCTGAACTTGTAAAGCCGAAAACTGTTGAAAAAGTGATGAACGCGATTGAAGAATTAAACTATATTCCAAATGATATTGCGAGATCGCTTGTACAGAAAAAAACAGGCATTATTACGTTGATTTCAGGGCCTTTACATAATCCTTTTTTTGTTGATACAACAACGGCCATCGTTAATTATGTGAATGCTCGGGGATATAAGGTAAATGTTTATTTTGGTACGGAAGATAATTTAGATTCTATCTATAATTCTGTTTTGGAAACGAAGGCTGATGCGATTATTTTATCGTCCATGTTATATAAAGATGACTTATTTTTTAAGCTTGAAAAACTAGGCATCCCATTTATCATGTATAATCGCAAACATCAAGAAAACAGATATTTTGTTGAAATTGATAATGTAGAAGCGGGTTATCTAGCAACGAATCATATTTTATCGTTAGGTCATCGAGATGTATGCTGGATTGGCGGTCCACATGAAATAAGTACTTTTTATGGGAGGTACGAGGGCTTTAGAAATGCATTAAAAGATAGCGGTATTGAGGTAAAAAACGTGCCATCTTTTTTTACAAATACGAGCAAAAACGATATTAAACGAATATTTGAAGAAATACTAATGCTTCCTACGAGACCTACCGCTATTTGTGCCGCAACAGATGCAATTGCAATTGAAATATTAAACCTTTGTTTAGAGAGGGGCTTTCATGTTCCTAATGATTTTAATGTTATTGGCATTGATAATGTTGAGCTCAGTAAACACCATTCAATTGCCTTAACAACAGTAGGTCTAGAATCCGAGAAAAACCTCGGATTTATTGCTATTGAAAAATTATTTGAGGTAATGGAGAAAAAAAGTGCTTGCATTCAACAAACAGAATCTGTTAAACTTTTCCCAAGAAATACGACGTGTAAAAAATAAGCTGAGAGATCAGTTTATTTTTTATAACAAAATGGTTACGTATTCATTTCTTTATTTTCAGAAATGAATACGTAACCATTCAAACGAAGGAGTGAGTCGAGTCTTGAAAAAGGGCTTATTTATTAATGGACATTGGCAGAAGACAGATGAATATATGGAGGTTCATTCTCCTTATTCAAAAGAGGTCGTTGCACAATTTGCTATGGCAACTGAAGACGATGTACAGCATGCAATTGAAAGTGCTTATGCAGCAGAATCTGAAATGGCTGCGTTAACAGCATTTCAAAGAGCAGAGATTTTAGAACAATTATCGGATCTATTTGCTGAAAATCGAGAGGAGGCAGCTAGAATCATTTCACTAGAATCAGCTAAGCCGCTAAAATATGCTTATGCAGAAATTGATCGAACGATTGAAACATACAAATTTGCAGCAGAAGAAGCGAAGCGACTATCAGGTGAAATGATTCCGATGGATGCATCTAAAAGTGGAGAGGGCAGATTTGGCTATACAATTCGCGAACCATTGGGCGTTATTGCGGCCATTACTCCTTTTAATTTTCCACAAAATTTAGTAGCCCACAAAGTTGGACCGGCATTAGCAGCTGGAAATACGATTGTTTTGAAGCCTGCTACACAAACAGCGTTATCTGCTCATTTTCTAGCGAATCTATTGGCACAAACAAATTTACCAGATGGTGCATTTAACTTAGTAACTGGGCAAGGAAAACTAGTAGGGGATGCATTTTTAGCACATCCAAAAGTAAAAATGATCACATTTACAGGAAGCCCAGCTGTAGGTATTTCTCTTCGCAATCGAGCTGGCTTAAAGAAAGTCACATTAGAACTTGGTTCGAATGCTGGTGTTATTGTTGATGAAGGGGTTCAACTCGATAAAATCATGGACCGAATTGTTATGGGGGCTTTTTCCAATCAAGGCCAAGTTTGCATCTCCCTACAGCGTATATATGTAAAGGAAAATATGATTGAGGAATTTTTAGAACAACTCAATGCAAAAATAGATCAGCTAACGATAGGGGACCCACTTGACGCAACCACAGATTTAGCAACGATGATATCAGAAACTGAGCAACAGCGTGCTGTCACATGGATAGAGGAAGCGGTAGCAGAAGGTGCAGAGATCATTACTGGTGGTCGTATTGAAAATAATATTTTACTCCCAACAGTGCTATTAAACGTATCCTCTCATAGCCGTGTATCTTGTGAAGAAATATTTGCACCTGTTGTGATTGTCAATACTGTTTCATCAGTTGAAGAAGCTATTGATGCTGTCAATGATTCAAATTATGGCTTACAGGCAGGGATATTTACACCTTCAATCGAGACTGCCTTTAAAGCTTCTAAAAAATTACAGGTCGGGGGTGTTATTATAAATGATGTCCCGACATACCGTGTAGACCATATGCCTTATGGAGGCGTGAAAGAAAGCGGAACTGGCCGAGAGGGAATCAAATACGCAGTGGAGGAAATGACAGAAATGAAGCTAGTGATTTGGAATAACAATTAACGTCTTTCAGCGGTGTTCAAACATCCGCTGATATATATGAATAGATAGGAGTAGAATCATTATGCAAAAATTAACCTTTACTCCTGTAAGTTATACAGGCTGGGGTTGTTTGAATCAGCTACTAGTAGAAGTAGAAAAGCTCAAAGCAAATAATATTTTAATTATTACGGACCCATTTTTAAAAGAGTTAGGTTTAACAGAGCGTATTGAAAAGCCTTTAATTGAAAATGGGTACGCTACAACTATTTATACCGATATTACTCCTGAGCCACCGCTCGCAATTGGTGAAAAACTAGTTGAATTTACAAGAAAGCATCATTTTGATGTAGTGATTGGTTTGGGGGGAGGAAGTGCATTAGATCTAGCTAAACTTGCGGCAGTTTTAGCAACACATGATGGAAAAGTGGCAGATTACTTAAATTTAACGGGAACAAAAAATCTTGAAAATAAAGGGTTACCCAAGATTTTAATTCCAACTACTTCTGGAACAGGCTCAGAAGTAACGAATATTTCAGTACTGTCACTAGACACAACAAAGGATGTTGTTACGCATGATTACTTATTAGCAGATGTCGCCATTGTTGATCCTGCGTTAACGATTTCCTTACCACCAAAAGTGACAGCTGCTACAGGTGTAGATGCTTTAACGCATGCAATAGAGGCTTATGTTTCTGTCAATGCCAATGAAGTAACGGATGCACTTGCACTACAAGCCATTAAATTAATTAGTGGCTCTATCCGAACTGCTGTGCATGACGGTCAGAATAAGCAAGCACGTTCGGATATGAGTTATGGCAGTTATTTGGCAGGGTTAGCCTTTTTCAATGCGGGTGTTGCTGGAGTACATGCTTTAGCGTATCCTCTTGGTGGCCAATTCCATATTGCGCATGGAGATTCTAACGCAGTGCTATTACCATATGTCATGGGCTATATTCGCAAAAGTTGCGAAAAACGAATGAAAGATATTTTAGATGCGATGGGTATTTCATCTGCGTATATATCGCAAGAAGAGGCTTCTTATAAATGTGTAGATGCATTAAAGCAGCTTGTGAAGGATGTTAATATTCCGTCAACCTTAAAAGGATTTAATATACCAGAATTAGCGCTGGAACAATTAACTGATGATGCAACAAAGCAAACAAGAATCTTAGCACGTAGTCCGATGCCGCTTAAGCGAGAAGATATTTATACCATTTATCGTGCTGCATTTGATGGAGAAATTCGAGAACCTCAGTTACTATAAAGAAGTAAAGAGTAACGTTTACTCTGTAAAATTAAAGACAAGTGAATGTATTATAAAACAGTAATAAGAGACAGCGATTGCTGTCTCTTTTTATCTTAAAAAATCTAATCCTCTTAATGTGAATGGGAACATCAAAAAGAAACCTACCTACTAAAGAGTGGCTTCAGAAAATGGAATAACGAAATTACTTTATTTATTTTCAACCGAAATCTTTTTCATTAATCGTTTTAATTTATTTTCTGTATCTGTCTCCTCTACTGGTGTATAGATACTGCACCGTAAATCCATTTCACCTTGAACCTGAAGAGAAGTTAAATTAAACAGCATTTTACCTACTTTAGCATGTCTAAATTCAATTAACATTTCGGGAGCCTTACTTACTTGACTCTCTTGCCATAAATCTTGAAATTCTGGATGTGAATGACTCATTTCTTTTATAAATTGGTTGTACCACTCATCGCCTAAATAGTGGCCATAATAGGTACGGAATATGGCAAGAAAACCTTTCGCAAAGTGTTCCCAATTAGCGGCTAAAGCTTTTAATTCTTTTCTGGTGAAAACTATACGAATCAAATTTCTTTGATCATTTGGTATTTGGTCAAAATCTAAAAAAATATGAGCAGCTGCAGGATTCCAGCCCACAATATGGCAATGTCGGTCTGTAATGATGGTAGGACAATATGTTAATTCAGCTAGTATTCGTTTTAAAGAAGGGCTAAGCTCTGTTTGATCCTTTTTTGGATTATCAATTTCCGTTTTTGTTTCTAATGCCAGGTCATATAAATAGTCTCTTTCATCATTATTTAATTGCAACGCTGTAGAAATACAATCAAGTACGATAGAAGAAACTTTTATATCTCTTCCTTGTTCTAGCCATGTGTACCAAGTAGTACTTACACCTGCTAAATGTGCAACCTCTTCTCTTCGTAGCCCAGGTGTCCTTCTCCGAGTTCCGGCAGGTAAACCAATTGACTCTGGCTTGATTTGGGCACGCTTAGCTTTTAGAAATGTCGACAAAGCCTCAAGCCTAGTTTTATCATTCATTTTTAAAACTCCTCATGAAACCAATTTTTCCTAGTGGAAATTATACCATGATAAATAATCACTTGTAATAGGATAAAAAGATTATAAAATACAATTATATTATTGATTTGGATTGATGAAGAGTGGAAAGAGTAGTGATTACCGGTATGGGAGTAGTCTCTCCTATAGGCAATAACATCAAAACATTTTGGAACAATCTAATTAACGGCAAGTCTGGTATATCTCTTATTGATACATTTGATATTACTAATCATAAGTCAAAAATTGCAGGTATCATACGGGATTTTGATGCAGATGAAATTTTAGGAAAGATAGAAGCAAGACGTTTAGATCGCTTTTCCCAATTTGCTTTGGCCGCAGCTGACCAAGCTTGGAAAGATTCTAAGTTAGATCTCGATAGTATAGATTCCGAAAGATTAGGTGTGTACGTAGGTTCAGGCATTGGGGGAATTGAAACCTTAATTGAAAATATAGATACGCTTAGACAGAAAGGACCAAGACGAGTCAGCCCTGCTCTAGTACCAGCTATGATTTCCAATGCTGCTGCAGCGCAAATTAGCATTAAATGGAATGCAATGGGACCTTCTATGTCGCCAGTTTCTGCTTGCGCAATTGGAAATACAGCTATTGGAGAAGCCTTTAGACTAATTCGTTCTGGAGAAGTTGACGTTGTGTTTGCTGGTGGAACAGAGGCAGCTGTAACAGACTTATCAATAGCAAGCTTTGGGAATGCTACAGCATTATCAACAAGAAACAATGACCCAACGAAAGCTAGTCGTCCGTTTGATAAAAACCGAGATGGATTTGTCATGTCAGAAGGAGCTGGAATTCTAATCTTAGAATCCTTATCGCATGCTTTATGTAGAGAGGCAAAAATTTATGCAGAAGTTATTGGATATGGTGCGAGTTCAGATGCACATCATATGGTAGCAACACATCCAGAAGGTAAAGGGGCGCAACTTGCAATGAGATTAGCTTTAAAAAATGCAAACATAGCTCCTGAAGAAGTAGATGTTATTAGTGCCCATGCTACAAGTACACAAGTGGGTGACATATCTGAAACATTAGCTATTAAGCAGCTGTTTGGAAAACAAGCTTATGAAATTCCAGTAACAGCAAATAAATCTATGTTTGGTCACATGTTAGGGGCAGCTGGCGGTGTGGAAGCCATTGCTTTGGCCATGAGCATAAAAGAAGGAATAGTTCCTCCAACAATTAACTTAGAAAATCCTGATCCATTATGCGATCTTGATTATGTACCATCTGTTGCTCGTAAAGTGAAAATAAATACAGGTTTATCTAACTCATTCGGATTTGGAGGTCATAACGCGACGATTGTTTTAAAGAAATACGAATGAATGAACTTTCTCTCTTAAATCTAACCGTTTCTTAAGGAAACGGTTAGATTTATTCCAATAAATAGTTACATGATCGAAATAATGTGCTAAGTAATTCTCGAATGTAACAGTTACAATTTCATCTGCCTCCGTTTCGATATCTAATAGCAATTCATTTTCTAAAAAATTTACTGAGTATCCTACTAACGCACCATCGTGAATAGATATTGTCATTCACTTCCTCCTTTAAAACTGTTGAGTTGTTTGAAAAAGAAATTAGAATTACCCATGGCAATCCCATGTTACTTTAATTAAAGCCCTTAATAGTAGAATAAGCGTTGATTGTACTTATCATTCGTTATGAAAAGAATCCCACATCATTTCCATTCGTTTAGATCGAAGTTTAAAATTGCCCCAAGTATCTTCTTCGAAATTTCAAGAAAAGCCCTCAAATGATTTATTTTTTCTTTTGTATCTTCAGTAACAATAGTAAAATCGGTAATTAACTATAAAAGCGGAATTGGGAAATGCTGACAATCTTTATCGTAGGCTCTAAACTTTTTTTGACTTGTGAACAATCATAATATCCAGAATCAAATACCTTGAAGCCATAAAAACTAATACTGCTTCATTCGTTTCCCATTTAGTGTCAAAAGGGTTAAGAGGGTGTTCTTTTGCAAATAAGAGATCCTCAAAAGTTAAGTGAAGATTATTATTTTCAACTTTAACTTTTTCTATATAAACGGACTGCCAGGCGATATTCCTAAAACAATTTGTTATATATATTTTGACATATCTTTCAGTCCTTTTTATCGTTAAAAAGCAACAATATTTTAAAAAACAACCTCTATCTTTTATTACTTAGAGGCTTGAGAAATAGGCTTTAATGTACATTTAAATTCTTTCAGCAAGTGTTTTTGTACCGAAAGCGTAGCGACAGGTACAGAAGTTTCCCACCTCTATACAATTTTATGAAAATGAAATTTGTTACAATTGATCAAATAGTTGAAAATAAATCGAACGAAAATGTTAGCTCGACTGTCTAATAAGTAGAAGGAAGTGAATGTGATGGATGAAGAAGCGTTGGTGAGGCGTGCAATAACAGGGGACGAAGAAGCTTTTTTACATTTAATAAAACAGTATGAACAGACGATGTACCGTATGGCATTTGCCTATTTAAAAAATGAACATGATGCCATTGAAGCGGTACAAGAAGCTACTTATCGAAGCCTAAAAAAAATACATACCGTAAAAGAACCAGGTTATTTTGGTACTTGGCTTGTCCGAATATTACTTAATATTTGTCATGATATGCGTAAAAGAAGCAGTCGTCTTGATTTGCAGGAAGACATAGAAATCGGTGATCACGCTCCCAATCACGAGCGTTTTGAAATAACGGATATCATTACGAAGCTACCAAACGAGCAGCAAGAGCTTATTTTTCTAAAATATTTTCAAGACTATAAAAATCGAGATATTGCTATCCTTCAAAATATTCCGGAAGGAACTGTGAAGTCGAGGTTACATGCGGCATTGAAAAAGCTAAAACTATATTTTACGGAGAAGGGGGAGTTGTAGATGAAACAGGTAAAAAAGCATGACTATGATACTTTTGTCAAAGAACTAGCGCAAATTGACATTCCATATGAGCAATTAGAAAAGTCGCGTAGGAAAAGTGTCATACGCTTCCGAAAAGAAAAGCGTAATCGACAACGTACATGGAAAAGCATTGCAGTTACTTGTGCATTACTGTTACTGTTTGTATCGTCCATCCGTGTATCTCCAGCTTTTGCTAGTGCCATCGCAAAAATCCCAGGCTTTGCTCCACTAGTTGAGATGATTACGTATGATAAAGGGGTCAAAGATATACTCCAAAATAGCTATTATGAGGGACTGGGATTGTCACAAACAAAAAATGATTTATCATTTACACTTCAAGGAGTAATTGCTGATGAAACAGGAATGATTTTGCCATATACATTTTCAGCGCCGTTTGATGTTCATGATTTAAAAACTAAGAAAATGGAGCTCCGTCTAAATGGTGATGTATTACCCGCTGGAGTAAATTACAGTTGGTATAGCGAAAAGGACACACCTTTGATTGAAGATAAATTTGAGTTTATATTTCAGGATCCTATAAATTATGACAATGCTAATTTTGAATTATATATACAATTTGCAGATGAAAAACAAACAGAGTTTACAATCCCATTTTCACTTAAAAAGCCGATAGCGAAAACGAAAACCTATATATTAAATGAAAAAATGAGTTTTCAAGGTCAGCAAATCACTGTCAAGTCTGTCTCTATTTCACCACTCCGTACAAGTATTACAATCGCTCTCGACCCAAATAATGAAATGCGAATTTTAGGATTTGATGATATACGTTTATTGGATGAAAAAGGGGAGGAGTGGACGACAATCAATAATGGCTTAACAGCTACAGGTAATCTAATAGATGGAGAAGAAACAATCTATATGCAAAGTAATTATTTTAGAGAGCCTAAAAATTTAACATTATTCATTGGAAAAGTAAAGGCACTGCCAAAAGGTCAGGATTTTATAGAGGTAGATTTTAATCAAAAGAAAGTGCTATCCAAACCATCTCTGCCAGGTTTAAAAGTTCAAGTTAATAAGCAAATGGTAACAATGAATGTCCCTACTTCTTATAAAAATAAAAATATCAGTTTACTTGGTACCGCAATAGATGCAAATGGAAAAACTATTTACAGTAATTCAGGAAGTCACCATAGACCTGATGAATACGTAATCGAACAGACAGAAACATATGACATAAAGGGAGTCGTCAATCCAGTCCGCATTTATTTCACACATTATGAAAACTTTTTAGATGAAACCCAAACGGTTGATATTCCATTGAAATAGTCAAAAAAAGAATCTGCTTATACAGCAGATTCTTTTTATTACAATTAAATTTTAAGCGTCAGCACCTGGTGTAAATGTACGTGTCGCTAATTCAGCGTCAAGCATAAAGATTGCGTTAGAGTCATTTTCGATGCGTTCTATTTTACGAATTAACGTATCGAACGTTGATTCTTCTTCTACTTGCTCGTCAATGAACCATTTTAAGAAAGCCATTGTCGCGTGCTCGCGTTCATCTAAAGCAATATCCGATAAATGATAAATACGGCGAGTCACTTCTTTCTCGTGAGAAAGGGCAGTTTTGAAAGCATGTAAAATAGACTCGAAATGATTATCTGGACTATCGAAACCATGGATTGTTGCGCGGTAGCCCATATCGCTTAGGAAATTGTAAAATTTCATCGCATGGAAGCGCTCTTCTTCAGCCTGTACTAAAAAAAAGTTGGCAAAACCATCGTAATCTTGATCTGTGCAATATGCAGCCATCGCCATATAAGCATGCGCAGAGTAAAATTCAAAATTCATTTGTTCGTTTAGTGCTGTGTGTAGTTTTTCAGATAACATAAAAGTTTTCCTCCCTTTGCAGTAAATACCTCCTGCATCTCTTATAGTATACAGCGGAAAAAGGCGGCATTGCAAAGCATAATTGATGTTTATTCTCAATGAAAAAATTAATCAAATAATTTTTTAATACGCCAAATTACTTCTAAAAGATTAATAAATAAATTAATGAAATCTAAATAAAGATTTAAAGCCATACCAACGACTTCAGAATCTGAAACGTGATTATGTCGGATTTGGTTAAAGTCATAGACAGTATAGAGACTAAAAAGTAGAACAGTAACTCCCGCAATAATCAAACCAATCATGTTGCTAACAGGGAAAAACATAAAGACTACTGAAAATACAATGATGACGATTAAGACAGTGAATAAATAGCTTCCCCAATTGGAAACGTCTTTATTCATCATCATACCAATAAGTGCTAGTACAATGAAAATAGCTACGGTCGCTACGAAAACAAGTAGAACAAGTTGTTGCCCTAGCTCAGCAATGTAAAATTGTGTTGTCCAAAATAGCAAAATACCCATTAAAAAGGGGATTGCATACATAATGGAATTAGCAAGTTTCAGTTTTCGTACAAACATGGCAATGAGAAGAAGTACAAGAGCAATAACAGCAATTGGCATGACAATTGCAGGAGGTAATAATGTTGCGATGTACATTCCAATAACTGTCAATACCCACATGAAAGCAAAGTGTTTTAAAATTTTATTTAAGTTTTGATTTTTAGCATACGCCATATAGAAGAATCCTCTCTTTTTTAAAATAACTTTTATATAGTAACATACGAGTCAAATTAGAAAAAGATTCAATCATAAAAAATTTGTATCATTATCATAATGTTGGTTTGAGTCCCGCCGACTGGATGCCAAGTACTGGAGATAAAAATAAACCTCGTCTTCGCTAAGACCAGGTTTATTTTTCCGTATGAATTTTAATTATTTTCTTTGGTTTTTCACACCAACTAAATAACCACCAAGGGCAATTCCAACTAAGACAATCCAGAAAATGGCCTTCCATAGTGTTGAGTGTGGAAATTCATGTGGAATGATACCTAGTTTTTCGTGTGATAATGTTAGAACAGCCAGCTTTACACCAACCCAACCAACGATCAAGAAGGCAGCTGTTTCAAGCGATGGAAATTTATCAAGAATTTTCACGAACCAACGAGCAGCAAAACGCATCATAATAACACCGATAATACCACCTAAAAACATCACTGCGAATTGACCGGCATTAATCCCACCAACATCGAAATTTCCAATATGGGGTAGTGTAACTGCAATGGCAACAGCAGCTAAAATTGAATCTATGGCAAAGGCAATGTCAGCAAACTCGACTTTTAGTACGGTCATCCAGAAACCAGATTGTTTTTTAGTCTCAAGAATTTCCTCAGGATTTTGTGCAGCTTTCCGTGAATCGTAAATATGCTTACTAGACATGATTAATAAGTATGCGGCACCAAGGGCTTGAATTTGCCAGAAATTAACGAGCGTCGTAATAAGAAATAGTGCAGCGAAGCGGAAGATAAAAGCTCCTACTAAGCCATAGAGCAATGCTTTTTGCTGTTGATTTTTTGGTAAATGCTTAACCATGACGGCCATAACAACGGCATTATCAGCAGCTAATAAACCCTCCAGTACAATTAATACGACGAGGACCCATGCGTATTCTAGAAAAATTGCTTCCAAATTTATTTCCTCCTTTTTGCTTTGAACAGAAAATGAATAAACTGCTTCTAACGTATTCTTTGCTTTTTTAGGCAAAATAAAAAGACCCCTGCCTAAAAAATAGGCAAAGGTCTTGCTAAGCTAATTAAATGGTTACACAGAATATCTGTACGCCAAAATATGCCTTCACACCCGATGGTAAATAACCATGTAATGACGAATGTGAAATCAGATGCTTTGTCACATCTGCTAGCTACTCCCCTTTGACATAATTGTCAAAAGCTATTCAATTCTTTATACATGAATTATAGCATGCTAATCGTCAATTGCAAATCAAAATGTAGAGCTATATTTAGACTTTTCATAACAGTTCTTAGAGAAAAGCAATTCGATATGTGCCTAGGTATTTTTTTGATTATTTATTCAGTGTACTTGTAAATGTTTTACGTCCTGAATTTACTTGGTTTACGTATATGTTCAATTTACTAATAGAACTAGATGTTAATGGGATTTTCCCATCCTTCTCTAGTTTCTTCCATGCCTTCATATTTTTCCGATATAATTGTTCAGAAAGGCGATAAATATCAATATCTTTTGCTAATGCTTCTTCATAGGTGGTTTTAATTTCTTTCTTTACTTCATTTTTAATCTTTTTTTTGATTTCGTCTTCAGATAAAGTTGTTTCGAAACCGTTTAACGTTGCATTTAATTTTACTACTACCTCAAATGTTACTTGATTATTTTTAACAAGTGGTTTGATGTCTACTTTTATTTTTTCCAATGTTGCCGTTAAATAATTTGTTTCGTTATCTTCTAACTTAAACGTTATTGCTCCTCTATGTGTTCGATTTTGCATCCATTGCATCCCTCTTGCAGCATCATTCGTAATAAAGCCTTTCAAACCTTTTAAGGAAAGTACGCCGATCCCTGTAAAAGCAGTATCCTGTCTTTGCTGATCTGCAGTTGCCCAGTTTTTATTGATTGTTATATAAGGGATCCCAATTTCATGATTTGGTTCATTTAAGCCAATAACTAAATTTCGGAAATTTATGGGCTCGACAAATGTTTCTTGATCTTTAGTATTTAAAGGATTACTAAGCTTTCCTAATGTTAGGGATTTATTCGAAATCGGCGTTATTAGAAGGATATCTTTTATAGGATCTTGTGTACAGTAAACCCATATTTGATATCTTGTTTCCCTATACCGTAATAAACTATCTATAATAGAGATGGCATGTTTATCTTTCATTGCATCTTCGGAGAAAATAATGTAAGTCATATGACCCCAAAACACTTTTTGGTCGATAGATCGAAATAATTTAAAAAGAGCATCTTCTAACGTCTTTCCCTTAGATTGTCCAACCTCTGCTTGTGTTGCTTGAGAATTAGGATTTTCAGAATTAGCAACCTTGGTAAAGTTAATTAATTGTAAGTATACTTCATACTGACCATCTTTATAATCAATACCAAGGCCATCAACATAATACATTCTTTGAGGCTCGGTAACATCCCAACAACCTGAAAGAAGTAGTGAAGTAGCTAAACTTGTAAATAAAATTAATTGCTTGTTCATTGTTTCTTCCTGCTTGAGGTACGAGTGTTATCTTGAGGTGCAAGTGCTTTATTACGCTCAGCGTAACCTTTTGGCGATAAGCGGAAGATCGATTTTTTAATCGTCATCCAATTTAAATCTGTTGCAAGATTCATGTAAGAGTAACCATAGATCCGGATGTTACATAAGTAAAGAAGTGTAAAGTATAGGGAGATGAAAAATCCGAATAAACCTAAAAAAGCACTGGCTAGTATAAACGTTACACGCAATATACTGATGGTTGTGACAAGAGATTGGTTGACAAGCGTAAATGATGCAATTGTGGAGATGGCAATAACCACAATCATTTCTGGACTCGTTACACCTGCGCGAATAGCCGCATCACCAATAATTAAACCTCCAACAACGCTTATTGTACCTCCGATTACAGAAGGCAGACGTAACCCAGCTTCTCGAAACAATTCAAACATAAGTAGCATTATTAGCATTTCGAGAGAGGAGGGGAGAGGTAATCCCGTTTTTGCTTGGACAACTGTAGCTAAAAGCTGAAACGGTAACTGATTTTGGTGATAAGTTGTCAGAGAGAGCCAAAAAGCAGGTAATAGCAAACCAATTAATATGCCAAGAATCCTCAAAACTCGTTCTATAGAACTGAAAACGATGGGATATTCATTATCTTCAGCGGATTTTAATAATAAAAATAAGTTTACAGGTGTAACAATGGCATATGCTACGCCATCGACGAAAATGAGAAAACGTCCTCTAACTAGTGCTTGAATAGCATAGTCGGGTCGTCCAGTGTAATCGAATTTAGGGAAAAGCTTGGAGTTTTTATTAATTCGCTCCATTAAGATATCTCCACTAAAGACAATATCTGTATCTACAGATGCCAGTTGTTTTTTTATGCCATGTAAAATATCCATGTCGACAATATCGTCAAAATAAAGTATTGCCACGGTTGTTTTTGAACGTTTTCCTAACTCCACTTTTTCTACACAAAATGAATTCGTAGGTAAACGTTTTCGTAATAGGGCAATGTTGACACGAATGTCTTCAATAAAGTTATCCCTTGGCCCCTTAACGAGAACTTCCATCCTCGTTTCTTCAGGATTTCGATTAGGCTTTTTCGCAATACTACTAGCATATAAAAGCTCTTCCTCTTCAAAATAAAGCAGTAGGAACCCAGTATAGACAAAGGTAATAGCTTCTTCTTTATCTTTGACTTTTTGAAGGGTAGGGATATGAAGTTGATTTGTAATATTTTCTTCTAACGGTACGTCAGCTAAATGATCATAAAGAAATTGAACACGGCGAATTATGACTTCATTAAGCAGCTGCTGATCGATCATTGCATCACAGGTAATGAAATGAACCCTTTTTTGATTGAATGTATATTCCTGAAATTGAATATCCGCTGATTTTTGAAATAGTTTTTTTAAAGTGTTTAGGTCTATCGCCTTCTCTTGCTGAGGCATTATGATTCACCACTTTCCATCTCTTGTTTTTCAGGTTGCCCTTTATTGGAAGGCTTTCCTGAAAAGAAAGCTACTATTACGAAAAAAATTGACAAAAGGAAAAAGAAAATAAAAGTAATGGTCAATATATAGTTCCCTTTTACCTTCAAAAATATGTTTTCATTTAAAATAATTAGCGGTAAACAAAGTAGAAAGAAGGGGGGAGCGATCATTCTCCAAATTTGTTTTGGATCCCCAGTCATTTTCAATAAATCCGCAATGATATATAAGATAAAGCTAACTCGTATAAATGTACCAGTAAGCCATTGGTAAATAGAGAAAAAGTCAAGATGTTCAATATAGCGACCAATCGATACTAGTCCCCATTCTTCATAAGCAGGATACCTTTGCTTTGAAGCCTCGGTTGGACCAAATTCTGCAATTGCGCCCATAAGTGGCCCTAACGTAAGTCCCATTAAAATGACAAGTATGATGCCAAAATGGTACCAACGAAGACGGTCCTTAAATTGGTGCTGTAAAAATAAAAGCAATATTAATTCAATAAATCCGGATGCCGGGTAAACCATCCCTTTCACGACGGGTTGAAATCCATGTTCAAAAAATGGACGTAATAACTCGTATTCTTTTACCTGTATATTTGTGAATGCTACAAAAAAACCAAAGACTACTACACCAAATAGTACAAAGACATTAAGAATAACCATGGTTTGTAAGCTTGTTGTAACGAGTAAAATACAGAGAATTGTATAAATGAGTAGTAATATAACGACCGGTGTTTCAGGTAAAAATGTTGTATTTACCCATTGCAAAGTTTCAACCATAGTAAAGGCAGCTAAAATGAGTAAAAAAATTACGATAATATAAGTGACAATTGTAGAGCCGGTTTTCCCAATTTTCCCATCTAACCAGTCTCTAATAGGCTCATGATTCATCTTTTTTTGAATATAAACTAAAAGAAATAGCCAGAAGAAGATAATAACAGTGGCCATTATTACAGATGCCCAACCATCTCTCCCTACTACATGGAGTATCGGTGGAATAATTGTCACGTGATTTTTTAAGCCGATGACAGTCATAGATAAGAAGACAACATGTAAAATACTAATTGATCCTACACCTTTCATATGAAAACCCTCTAACGTTAATTGATACACTTTAGCTTAGACAAAAAGTGAGAGGATTATAAGCGTGGCAAATTACCCGTAAATGAAGAATTTAAAACCTTCTTGAGGTTGTCGCTCCTAACACGTTTATGAAAGAAAAAAGCGAGGTATTTGACGATTGAATTGTCAAATACCTCGCTTTTTGTTTTTTTATGAGTAATTTTCCTTTTAGGAGAAAAACTGCCTGTAAAAGTCCGATTGGCGAAGACATCATCTACGGGATACAAGAATCCCCGCAGATAAAAGTTTCACTCTATAGTCAAATGATTAATGAATATACGTAGAGCTTACAAGATCATTTTTTAAGACATCAGTTGGAATTTCGAATTCCACAACACCCATATAGCCAGGCGCTACTTCGTATTTATCGAAGGAGATAACAAGCTTACCTTTATCGGAAATATAGAATTGTTGATCGGCTTTAACAGCTGTAAATTCATCTGAAACTTCTTCATCAGGAATACCTGCTCCTTTTAACCAGTATACCTTTTCTTGGTTAGATGCAGCAGCTTGTTCACGCATTTGTTCCTTAATGTTTTCACTGATCGTTTTAATATAATGATCATCTTTGAATAGCATCGGTAGTGTAATTAAAATTTCATTTTGTTTATCAATTGTGTCGTAGTGCATGACTGTAGAAGAAGATCCAACTGTATTAACGATATAACGACCAATAGACAAGATCTGATCATTATCTGTTTTCACATCATAACCACTGTCTACTCCCAAATGACCGCCACCGTTCGCTTTTAAATCGCCTACTTCGGCAATAAAGTCATCATATAGTGCTTTTCCTTCAGAACGGTATTTTTCATTTAAAGCATTAGCAAGATCTTTATTGTCTAGGTTTTCAATAGAAGGAACTTTTATGTCAGCATCATAGGAGTCCTCTGCTACCTTATATTCAGTCCATGTTAAGACTTTAACAACGCTACCAACAACCGGAATGTCTGAAAGTGTTTTAGCCATCGCAGGGCTGACATTTAAACCAGCTGTAAAAAGCATTGCGGCCGCCGCGGATCCAAGTAACCATTGTGGTGCTCGTTTTTTTCTTTTCTTTTTACCTTGTTTTAGAGCGTTTTCAACTACAAAATCAAGCTCCTTTGGGATAGATACCTCATTATATTGCTTTTCTAATTCTTTTAATTTTTCATCCATGTGCTGTTTCTCCCTTCACATCTTGTAATTGGATTTTCAATAGTTTTAACGCTTTATAAAGACGTGATTTAGCGGTACTCAGCTTAATGTTAAGGATATTTGCAACATCAGCGAGCTTTAAGTCTTCAAAATAGTGTAAAATGACAACTTCACGATACATTATAGGTAATTCATCTAACGCATGCTCTAAATCAACATTTTCGTAAACATCCTCTTGTGCAGGAGTTAAATATTGCAATGTATCATCGTCTGTCACCTGTAAGCGTTTATGCTTACGTAAAAAATCTATGGCTGTACGTACGACGATTTTATAAAACCAGCTTCTCATATACTCGACATTTTCTAGTCGATCAAGAGAAAGCATTGCTTTTTGAATACTGTCTTGTACAACATCAAGTGCGTCCTGTTCATTTTTTGTATAGTTATACGCTAGCAAGTAAAAACGTTCTTTCTGTTCACGAATTAACTGGACAAACACCTCTTCATGTTGAAATGCATTTCTTGTTTTCATGTCCAAAGAAGCTCCTTTTTAACATTTTCAAATTGTATACATCTACTAGACGTATGAAAGGGGAAAAAAAGTTGAAGGTAAAAAAAACTTATCTTATTTTGCTTTTCTTCAAAGATAAGTAATGAGTACTTTTTCAGCATTCACTGACTGTAAAATTAAAATAATTCGTAGGGGAAAGAAAAATACCATCGCTGGTTAAAGTTGTACTTTATTTCAACTTTCCTTGCTTATATTGTTGTTCATTACTAATTTTAAATTGGAGAAAAATCATAGCAAATTATAAACCTTTTACAATTGCTTAGAAAGAGGAAAGAGTAAATTGGTTAAAATTAGAAATTACGACACCTGGATGTTATGTGAAGCACAGGGGGAACTTCTATATTGATAGAATGTTTTATCGAAGAAAATGCCCTTAACTTAATTCACTACACCAAAACATATCCTAAGAAGGTTATCGAAATAAGCGTGTCTACTGACTATTTAAGCGGTGCAATGAATATAATTGCATCGCTTAAATTAGTTTTAATAGATATAACGAATCAATTATGAAAAATAGTCATATGTATTTTTTAAAAGTAATAGAATTGTCACAACGATAAATAAATTACGTACATACCCGCTACCACGTTTTATGGCAAATTTAGAACCAACAATTGCACCAGCAATTTGAGCTAGTCCCATTGGTAAACCATAGGCATAATTTATTTGCCCTAAGTATATAAACATAAGAAGGGCGGCGATATTACTTCCGAAATTTAAAAATTTGGCATTTCCTGCAGATTTTAAAAAGTCAAAGCCAACTATTAAAAAGGCGAATAGTAGAAACGAGCCTGTCCCTGGTCCTAAAAAGCCATCATAGAAGCCGATGAAGGTTATGATCACAACAAAAAATGCAAAACGCTTAGGTGTTAACTTTTTATAGGTAGAAATGCTACCCCAATCTTTTTTGAAAATAGTATAAATAGCCACAGCAGCTAGCATGACAAGCATGAGCGGCTTTAAAACGCTCGGATCCATAAGATGGACAATCCATGCACCAATCATTGAACCTATAAAAACAAAAGGGAACAATATATAAACCGATCTAAGATCCAATTTTCCAGAGCGGTAAAATGTTATGGTGCTCGTTAATGAACCCATAGTGCCCGCTAACTTGTTAGTAGCCACGGCAGCAGATGGTGGAAGACCAACAAACATAAGAGCAGGCAATGAAATAAGTCCACCGCCTCCTACAACAGAATCGATAAATGCGGCTAGAAAGCCAAAAAAAATAAGAATGAGTAAGATGTTTACATCTAAATCAAAAGGCACAGTAGGTCATCTCTTTTCTATAATAATAATTTATAGTAGCGAAATGAAAAGTGACTGTAAATAGCTTTACAATGTTCTTTTTGTTAATTGCGAGAATTAGATCTTTTTAGATATTTTTAAATTCTGTAAAATTCAAAAATATTCTACTTTATGTGTATATTTTAATGTATTATGTAGTTAATGATGTTTTTCGTTAAGGGGGGCATGATGACATTTGAGTTTAGGGAATCATGTAAGAGTATTTGTTTGTGTAGTAGTTATGGGGCTACTTGTCGGATGTGTGTATAATGCCAAAAAAGATATAACAGATAATGAGTATATTGATATAGTAAAAGAAGGGTATTTGGAGAATTTTTCAGATGTTTCTGTTCGAAATGCATTTAATTACGCATTTTTTGAACCATATTGGCGATATTATCAGGCCAAAACAGGCGAGCATGTTGTCGAATTATCAGGTGATATTACATTTGAAGGTGAGAAAGGACATGCCATTTTACAGTTCGTAGTGGATGAACAAACAAAAGAATTTACTGCTTATGCGATGAAATTTAATGATGTCGTTTTGAGTCCCGTACAAAACCGGTTGCTTATTGGCATGATTTATGAAACATGGCATTCAAAGCGGCTCGCCTATGAGTAAGGTCTTTTGCTTTGTATAAAGACTTTACTATATTACAGTAGAGAGGAGTGCTTAGACAGAGAGGGTGTTTTCAATGAGATTAAGTATTTTAGATCAAATGCCTGTTCCGAAAGGTCATACGGTTGAGGAAGCCTTTCAGCGTACAGAACAAATTGCACTTTTAGGTGAAGAGCTAGGCTATCATCGTATGTGGTTGGCAGAGCATCATAATAGTCATTCGTTGGCAAGTTCAGCTCCCGAGGTTACAGCCGCTTTCTTAGCAGCGAAAACAAAACGTCTTCGTATCGGTACTGGAGGCGTAATGATGATGCACTATTCTCCATATAAGCTCGCAGAGGTTTTTAAAACGTTAAGTGGCTTGGCACCGAATCGTATTGATTTTGGTGTCGGTAGAGCACCTGGTGGCGACCATGCCTCTATTTATGCATTAGCAGAGGGAAGAAGACAACGTTTTACCGAGCAATACGATAAGCTCGAAATAACTTTAAAACTGATGAATAATCAAAAAACAGGTGAAGATGTCTATGATCAAGTGATAGCAGCACCAGTTAATATCCAATTACCTGAGGCTTGGTTGCTTGGTTCTAGTGGTCAAAGTGCCATGCAAGCAGGACGATTTGGTGTAGGTTATTCATATGCACAGTTTTTCACTGGCAATATGTCAAAGGATATATTTGATACGTATAGAGATTACTTTATACCGTCCTATTATATGGAGAAGTCACAAATTATCGTTACCTATGCGGCGACAGTTGCAGAAACTTTAGAAGAAGCGGAATATTTGGCCAAGCCAATTGATATTACACGTCTTCATCTCATGAAAGGACAAATCATTCAAGCAATGTCACCTGAGGAAGCAAAAGATTATCCACTGTCAGAGATGGACAAAATGACAATTGCTAATAATCGAAAAGCCAATCTTGTCGGAACTCCTAAGGAAATCGCTGAATTTTTAATAACAGAGCAAGAACATTATGGATTTGATGAAGTGATGCTAAACTGCAATCAATATGCACTAGAAAGTCGCTTGAATACTTTTAAGTTAATGGCAAAGGAATTAATATGAACTATACAGTGTTAGTGGCATTAAGCAAAACCTACTAAACAACAATAGAAGTTTCTAATTTGCTAGCGAAAAACTCTATGAATCATCTAAAATAACAAAAAAAGCTATGTTCCGTGAACATAGCTTTTTTGATTAAATCTATTTGCTTCTAAACGCTTTGTTACTATTGTCTTTTTGAATATGATCTTAAAGGAGTTTTTACAATGCGTCCTGCCCCCTAGATCATATTTTTCAATGACAAATCACATTTGGGAAATTTTCCTTCGGTTTAGTAATCTTTTTCATCTGTAAATATTTTAAATGCCCCAATTACCACTACTAAAATAAAACCCGCCAATGAGAATTTAAGAATGAAAATATCAAAGATGAAACCAATTATAACGATGGGTAATCCAATCATGCCTATCATTGATGTAAATTTAGTATAACGGATAACTGCATTAGATAACTCTGGTTCTTCTTTGTACATCCACCTTTTTCCGAACAATAAACTTTCTTCAGGATAAAAATAAGACCAAATTATCGAACCATATAAGGGAATGATTAAAATAATTAATAAAATATTTTCAGCCATCAAATCCCACCTTATTCTTTGTCATTATTTTACCATCTATTCATAAATATTTCTTGTTATATAAACCTATTTCGAAAACATAAATCTTTTTGGAAACAAGCTCGTCTATATTAAGAGTGTGGATCTTTAAAAAAATGTATGTTCAAAAAACATTTTTGATGCTGTAAAGAGGTCTAGTAGATTACACATACTATAAATGATAGTAATAAAAATGAGGTGATCTCTGATGAATCGAAAAGCAATACGAAGAATTCCATTAGAAAACGGTAGTGAGAAAAATAAAAAAATAACTATTGTATTTTTGAATGCAGTTTTAAAGCTAACTGGAAGAGATACTATTAAAGAAGTAACATTTATTCAACATGAATTGGGCGGTGAATATCAAGACGATAAACAATCTCGTCTTGATATTCTTGTTAAAACACAAAATGGTGATTTAATTAATGTAGAAATTCAACTATCCAATCAGCATGATATGACAAAGCGAACGCTATATTATTGGGCAAAAATGTATGAGTCACAACTAACTAGAGGGATGGGGTACAGTGAGTTACGCCCAACCATTACAATCAATATATGTAATTTTACAATGTTTAAAGATAATAAAGCTTATCATAGTACGTATCATCTTTATGAAGACAAAATATTAACGAGGTTAATGCCAAAAGAAGATGTGTTGGAAATTCATTTTATTGAGATGAATAAGTTTATTACTCTTTGGCGTGAAGAAAAGCTGGATGTTCTTGATGATATATTAACTTCTTTCAGCAAAAGCTGAAAGAAGTTAAAGCCTCCGGCGGATGTCACGGGATCGGAAAGGAGTTCTTAGAGGATGTTAGCCTAAGATCATCGCATCCATGCGATAACGGCTAACTGACCTGCATCACGCAGGCCTAAGCACAAAGCCGATTCCAGACGCAATTATGCCGAGGCATAATTGATATCGATGGCTGTTATTGCTTGGTATGGTCGACGGTCGCAAAAAGAAAGTTTATGCAGAGATCTATCGAGAATTGGAGGAGTTAGCGATGAAAGATGAAAATTTACGAGCAGCATTTAATACATGGGAAGAAATTAGTCAATCCCCTGAAACAATTCTTGCTTATCAGTCTCGCTTAAAGTATATCCTAGATGAAGAAGCTCGCTACATTGATGGGATCAATAAGGGAAGAGAACAAGGGAAAGCAGAAGGAGTGAAAGAAGGACTGGAACAGGGATTAGAACAAGGGCGTAAACAAGAGCAAATAGAATTAGTAAAAAAATTATTAAAACGTCATGAACCGATTGAAGAAATTATGGATTTATTAGGATTATCGAGAGAAGAAATTGAAAGAATAAAAAGTTTAACTTTACCACCTCAGAAATAAGGCTTTAAGTCATAGGGGTAAATCCGTATAAAGTATCACTTTGTCTTATATTGATGGTGGCAAGGAAAGCACCATCAGCAAGATTTAATAAAACACTTTTTGTTAAGGCACAAAAAATTATAACTCCTATAAAAATGTCCAATGCATACATTTGCATTGGACATTTTCACGTTACACTCTAGCAGAGCCACTAACAAACTGTGTATCTTTATAATACATATTTTTAACAAGAACGTTAGGACCTAAGCATTTTACCGCTGGACAATGACAGTTTAGTGATTTTGCTAAATCTGTAGCCATCCATTTATCAAAGATTGCTGGTAATTCATCGTTTATAATATTGCCAAGTGCAGGTGTGTCGCCAAAGTCGGTCACAATGACATCACCTGTAAAGATATTGACGTTTAAGCGAGAGCGACCATCTGGATCATTACGCATTGTCACGTTTTTTTCTTCTCTTAATCGTTTTAGTAGATGTTGATCTTCTTCATTCATACTACATGGATAGAAGGGTAACGTACCAAATAACATCCATGTATTTTTATCCCTAACATCAAGTAGTTGATGAATCGCATCACGAGTTTCGTCAAGTGATAACGAAGTAAGGGAACTTGCAAAATCTGAAGGGTACATCGGATGTGAAGAATCTTGCTAGTGACGCTAGATGTTGATATAATAATGTTTATCTAACTTATATAGGAGTGTTATAACTGTGGATAAAAAGCGAGTAGTAATGTATGTACGAAAATCCAGACTAAAAGAAGACGATGCGATGGAAATAGAAAGACAATTAGAACTATTGGTTGATTATGCTAATAACAATAACATGGAATACGATGTTAATACAGATATTTTTAAAGAAGAGGGTAGTTCAGAAGATTGGAATAGATATGAATTCCAAAGAATGTTGAAAGCATTAGAAAGTGGAATTTACGATGGCGTATTAGTAACTGAGCAAGACAGGATAAGTCGAGACTCAACTGACATGGGTTTATTTAAGCGCTTCTGTATTAATCACTCTTTATTCCTATTCACTCTATCCAAAACATACAATTTCTTTAACGATGAAGATAATTTCATGTCAGGTATTCAAGGAGAAATGGATGCTCACTTCATGCGAATAACCAAGCGTAAGTTAATGAGGGGTAGGATTAAAGCATTAAATGATGGAGTATATTTCGGAATTGCTCCATTAGGGTATATTAAACCAAATTCAAAGCCTAAAAGATTAATTATTGACTCAGAAAAATCTAAAGCCATTGAATTAATATTTGACATGTATGTAAATAAAAGAATGACTCAAACAGAGATAGCTGACCGATTAAATTTGTTAGGATTTAAAACTCTATATAATAAACCCTTCACAGTTAGAGCAACCTCTCTAATCCTTTCAAATGAAGCATACATTGGTACATTGCGTTATGAGTTAAATAATTATGAACCAATTGTTGTTGAAAATGCTCACCCTGCCATTATAGACAAAGAAACATTTGAAAAAGCTCAAATTATATTAGCTGAGAAAAGAGTTGTTCCACAGGATTCAAGAAGAGGTACTTATCTTCTTTCAAAACTTGTAAAGTGTGCAAAATGTGGTACAACTTTATCATTTTCTCATTCCTTTAAGTCATCGACACGAATAGGCGGCAAATCCTTATATTTTTTAAATTGTTACGCATCTTTAAGTGCAAAAAGAAAGGCTGAAATAAAAAATAACCATTCTTTACGTTGCGATAATTACGGTTCACCTGTGGAATACGTTGAGGAGTATGTTATGAATATGTTAGGTGAATATGTAGACGATCTTTCAGAACGAATTGAAAATCTAAAAAATGCGAATAGTGACATGTTTGAGGGGATAAACGAACAAATAGAATTAATAAATAAAAGGTTAAATAAATTAGAGGTTGAAAGGAAGAGAGTACAGGACGGTTATAAAAATGGTATTTATGAGAGTGATGAAGCACAACAATTAATAAAAGAAATAAAAGAAAATAAATTAAAACTAGAATACGAAAAAAAGGAATTAGAAAGCAAAGATTCATCTTCAGAAATAAACAAATTAAACAACTTTAGAGAGAAAGTAATAGAAGTGCTGTCTTCTGATGAAACCGATGTTAAAAAGTTAAACGCTGATTTACGTGAAATAATAAGTCATGTTGCCTATTACAAACAAGGTAGGGGGAATCATTTAGAGCGTAAGCATCCACATCTTATTGTAAATTTCAAAGTTTAGTTATCTAATTTTAAATATTATACACTTTAAAAACTCCTTTAACTGTGCGAAAATTGTATAGCAGAAAAGGAGTTTTTATAATGAATACTATATTTAAACCGTATGACACATGGGAGAGTTACCATGATATTGAAAAATACGGCAAACTTACACTATCAAACATTGAATTCACCACTACTAATTTATGTAACATGAGGTGCGCTCATTGTGCTGTTGGTTATGCACTAACGACAAAAGAAGCAAATTCACTTCCGATAGATGATATTTTAAGACATTTAGATGAAGTTGAAACTTTACGCACAATGAGTTTTACTGGTGGGGAGCCATTACTTACTAAGAAGGGGATTAGGGATAATTTATTACCACTTCTAAAATATGCTAAAAGCAGAAATATTAAAACTCAAATCAATTCAAATTTAACATTACCTATGGATCATTATGAATTGGTAGCTCCATATTTGGATGTTATGCATATATCACATAACTGGTGTAATGAAGAGGAATTCGTCGAAACAGGCTTTGCTATGATGGAGCGAAAGCCGTCTGTTCAAAAAAGAGGAGAACTTTACAGAAATATTCTAGATAACGCTAGAGAACTTTCAAAAGGTGGAATGTTTGTATCAGCAGAGACTATGTTGAATCGCAATACAGTTCCTTATCTTGAGAAAATCCATAACGAAGTAGCCAATGAAATGCTATGCAAAAGGCACGAAATTCATCCTATGTACGCTAGTGACTACGCTGAAAATTTAGAAACTATAGGATTAGATGAATATAGAGATACAGTCAATAAGATACTAGACTTTAGAAATGAAGATATTTGGGTACTATTCGGTACATTGCCATTCTACGCTTGTAGTTCAGATAAGCGTGATTTAGCATTACTAGAAAGAATCAATAAAGCATCTAATACAACTATCAGAAATGACGTTGATGGTCGATCAAGAATGAATTTAAACATTTTTACAGGCGATATTTCGGTATCTGACTTCACTGATGATGGAGCAGCTTTAGGTAATATTAAAGAAGAGTCATTGATTAATATTTATGATAAATGGTTAAATACTAACATTTCAAATAGTATCAATTGTCACTGTCCTGTAGTTAAATGTTTAGGTTCTAACATCATTGTTAAAAATATGTACTACCAAGATAAAACATTCATTAGTGGTTCTGTAAAATAACTATTAACATTAGAAGAAATCATGTATTACCTTTAAAATTATTTATTTAATTCTTAAAGATATTGCATGATTTCTTTATTTAAAAATATTTTAAATCTCAGTACTAACCAATCATAAATATTTAAAAACAAATAAGACATTTTCAAACTCTATAAAAGGAAATTACCTGTATCTTTCTTTTCAACTACTTCAGTATGACTATCATTAGTTATGTTGGATGGTTGTGAGTTATTACTTTTTATTTTATTCTTCGATAATTCACTTTCAAATTTATCTGCAATTAATTCTTTTCCCAATCCACTAAAAGAGGTTGAATACATGAGTGCGTATTTCAACAACTCCATTTGACGTTCACTATCCTTGCTAAAAGTAACTCCTTGAGTAATGTATTTTCCTTTAGACTTTCTCTTCATTTCTTCAATCATTGCCTCAACTTCTTCTTCAGACCTAAGATATCCCATATGCCAACCTCCCTGAATTATACATCCCAATAGCATTAGACATCTTAGGATTATCCATTACTTTTGCATTTGGAAAGAATTCTTTAACATGAGTAACTAATTGAACATCTAACGCTCCTCCACCTAGAAGTTCTACTTTGTCATGCTTTCCCCACATTTTAGATAACATTCCACATACATAATCTGCCAATCCTTTGGGGCTATAGCTTCCATCTAATGCTTCTAAACCTTTACCAAAGAAAGTGTCACTTTCAGTATCTATAAATCTAATTACATCACCTTCTTTTATAGTTGTCGCAGCCCCGATAGTCCTTGATCCAAAATCAATGTATCGTGTCTTTCCATTAGGTTCATTAATGAAAAATGCTGAAGCAGTTTCAGGTGCAACTTTTACATCATTAATCGAGAAGGTTTTACTTACACCATTTATAGAAATTGTATGAGATCCTTTTAACCTTTGTAATCGACCATCTCTTTCTTCTAATGAATAACTCTTTATTGGAACAGAAACCACAATGTTATTTGCAGGATAACCATACTGATGAATCGCAATTAATACGGACAAGTCATAAAAGTCATGTTGTTTTGTTTCAGTATGCATTTGTAATGGCATGGTGCAATCATACTTAGCTAACATTCCTGCAACATATTTCTGTCCTTTGTAATCAACTATGAAATCATGTTTATGTCTTATTTCAGTTAAATTTCTTTTACCATAGTAACCTTTTACACTAGGGAAGCTTTCTTTAATATCCTTAGTAACTACACAAGTTGAATTACCTCCGTCATCGATAGCGATCACGCCTACGATAGTATTATTCAATAAAATCCCCTTTCTCTCAATTTGTTGATGTTAATGTAGCTTATGACTAAGATTTATAAAAATGAGTAAAATTTTAAACTTATTTGACTTATTTTAAATTATTTTGATTTACGAAACCCTTATAAACAGTGGGTTTTAAAGTCATTAAAATTAAATAAAATGGGGATTTTATTAAAAGTAATTAAAAAAAGGGAATTTAGACAAGAAAAAACCATCAAACGCCACTCCTATAGATGGAACGCAGATGGATTTTTCTTTATTTATTTTCAGTATCAATATAATTAATTAAAGCTCTTCTTGCGTAATCACCAAATGAAGTAGTTCTCATTAACACATTCTTTAACAGTTCCAAATGTTGTGGACTGTCTTTTTTAAACAAAACACTCTGAGTGATGTACTTTCCACTACCTTTTTTCAATAGTTCTTCTATTATTCTTTCAGCTTCTTGTTCTGATCTAATTATAGCCAAGACATATCACTCCCTCCATATTTATTATTTATGTCAGACTTGAAGTGGATATGTTTGAATTATTTAAAATTCTTTTTAATTATTTGTAATTATTTTTATCATGCCTACATAAATTACGATTAAGTTCAAAATAATTTAAAACAATTCAAAATCCCATTGCAATTGACACAATGAGATAAACGGTAGGTATTAGTAAAACATCAAAACTGTTTTTAAAAGTTAAGGTATATTTTCAATTTATTTTAGATAATATGGCAGTAAACAGACGAAGCTAATTATCAAATAATCAAATTATCGCTAAGAAAAAGGCTTAATTATCGTTGAAATCAACACATCTATTTCGATAATAAGAAGAAAAATTCGATACATTGTTATACAAATCCCTAATATAAATCACTCTTCATATTCAACTTTTTCAAATACTCCATACTCATCAAGAATTTCTAAAATTTCTTCAACTTCTTTTCTTTCCATTTTTAATTCACGAAATAATCTAAGGTCGCAACTATCTAAATTTACTTTCCAATCAGGTTGTGGACGATGTAACCAATCATTAAAAAATATACCCATTTAGCATTGCTCCTTTTCGGCTTTGTAATATCAATCTGTCCATTTAAATTTATTTAATACATTTTAAGAGGAGGAATATTGTGAGTGGAATTGTTATCTTATTAGGTCAAGTTGGAATTGCATTAGGTGGATTTGTAGGCATGTCATCAATTCTGAGTTGGTATCACGGAGGAGGAAAAAAGAATGACAAATCTAATAGTAAATTACCATTACAATAATGGTGTTCGTCATATGTCATTTAACGGCAGAGAGGCGAAAAGGAATAAGGCAGATCAAACTTTAACTTTTATAGAGGAATTAACAAAGGAGGTGACAATGCAACCAAAGAAAATTCAGCAAAGATTTTATGCAAAGCTAAAGAAATTATCCTTATTAATAATTCCAATACTTGCACCAGTAAAGATAGCTCATGCTCAAGAAATGACAGGATTCCCACTATTGGAAAAATCTCAAGGAATAGAATTATTACCTCCAGAAATTATAGATATTCTGAAGCAACTGATTTTAGCTTTCGGGACAGTTTCAGTTGCATTGGCGATTCTGTTTTTAATGGGAGCAGGAGTGTATCGAATGATAGGAAACGAGAGGAAAGCAAGCGAGTGGTCAGTAAATGTAATAAAAGGCTTCGGTCAAGTATTATTAGCACCAGTAATCATATTGATACTGACGACTTTAACAGCTTTAATATTCAAAAACGTCCATGGCTTAAATATGTTCTTTTAACGCTTGCTGTGCCTTTCTCAATTTTAACTACAGCACAAATAAAAGTCTCTGCTGCTTGGTATGACAAATTAAATCCAATACCAAAAGAAACGCAAACAAAAGTAAGTTCGATAATCGACACTATCTATAAAATTTTTGATTGGTTTAAAAACATAAAACAGAATATAGCTGAACTATCGACTGACGTAATGTTTTGGGTATATGAAACATTAACTAAAGTGACCCTACATACACCTTCAATTTTATTCAATACTGATTGGTTTAAAAGTAACATCCTCACATTCACAGGACTATCTATAGCCACTTCCATATTATTATCCATGTTTGAAGGTTTGAAGTTGATGTCTAGTGAATTAATTGAAAATAGAAAGCCCACAGATTTAAAGCGTATAAGTAAAAGAATACCATTAGTTGTGTTAGGTTCTGCAATAGCTCCTAGTGCATTTTATTACATGTTTAAAGGACTAAACAAACTTACAGATATAATTATAGATTTCGGTAAATTTCAAATGGAAAAAGGTATGAGTCAATTATCAATAAATGATATATCTTTACTTCAAGTATTCGGATTTATTGGATTTGACATTGCGTTAATTACCATGATGATTCCTATACTTTTACAGAATTTTAGAAGATGGTTCGATTTACTAGCTTTAGGTGTTATGACACCATTGGCATTAGCAAGTTGGGTATTTGCATCACAAGAACATTGGTTCATTATGTGGAGAGATCACATTAAAAAATGTGCTACTGTTCAAGTTGTCTATGCTATATTCTTACTGCTAATTGGAACGTTATTATTTGGAACTAAGCTTTCTAATAATTCTTGGGACGTTATGATTCAACTAGGAATTGTTATTGGCGGTTTATGGAGAATGAATACTCCTCCAAACTTCTTATCTCGTTATATTGACAGAGGTGAAGACGTTACTTCAATGTGGAATGGTGCATTCAACGTGGTTAGACCTATCACTATGATTAAGAAAAAGTTTAAATTAAACAATAGAAAGGTATTGAAAGGTGTGAAGTCTAAATGAGTTTAAAGAGATTAATAAATCCAAGTGTTACTTCAAATGAAAAATATAGTGACTACAACATTGACTCATTGACGAGAAGTACCATAAAAGAAATACTATCGAACTCATTTATCGATGGAGTATTTGGGATTGAAGCATTTAGGATAGCGAATAGTGAGAATTACACTTTCTTTTCTCAACCTAATTATGACTGTAAATTAACAACAATTAGAAATAACTCAGCGCAGCATTTAAACTCGGACTCAGAAAATACTACATTTGCACAATTGCACATGTCTAAACCTTCAATGTTTCCTATTGAAATGAACACTCCTACAACTTTCTTAGAAATAATTAATTCAATTATTCCTTCGCACATTAATTTTAAATACCAGTTACTCCTTGTATACAGACAAGATAAATGGAGAGATAAAATTGTAGAGCAATATAACGATTATTTAAACGGAGTTCAGAAACCTTCTGATAATGGAATATTTAGAAAAATACAAAGAAGTATCACTGAAAAAATAGATGAATTATTGAAATGGGAACAAAAACATTCTGAAATCAAAGAAGTTGAACAAAAATTAAACGAAAATGGATTTAGATTTAATATTAAATTGGCTCTAATTGGAGGGAGTAAGCTAGAAAGAGAGTATTCATTATCGAAGATTGAAAATGAAATAAATAAATATTCCTATACAAATGAATGGTTAGTTGACTATAGAATCGACTTTAAGTATGGATCAGAAATAGTTAATAATAGGGTATTAGATTATCAATCTAAAAATCATACATTGTCAGAGTCAGAATTACTACAATTTATTGTTTTAGAAGATAAGACACAAGTTAATGAAAATGTAAACCTTTTAGAAAAGAGCATAGATGAAAACAAGTCTGAATCAAACAATTTAATTAAATTATTACCTAAAGGAAATGACATTAAACAATTTGATGGTAATGATTTAGCTGATAAATTTTTATCTACATTAAGAGAGTTGAAACCATTTAGAGGAAATATGGAAGTGGTTAAGTACCAATCAGGCACAACATCAATGAAGATAACATTTAAAATGTCTAAGCAATTAAAGTTTTCCGAAATAAATAAACCTAATGTAATAAGTGATATTCAAATAAAAATGGGAGTTAAGCACTTACAAATTAAACAGGGGATAAACGTAGGGGAAATTGAGGTAATACTTCCTTTAGAAAAAAGACAAAAGGTGTTCTTAGCAAATTACATTGATAATGAAGAGTTTAAAGAATTCGCAGACAATCATCCGTTGCCTTTCCTAGTAGGTGTAGACGATATAGGTAATCCTATTTATAGCTGCATGAGTAAAATCAAGCATCTACTAGTTGCGGGTAGTACTGGTTCAGGAAAGAGCGTGTGGCTCAATCAGTTAATTTTAACATTGCTAATTTATAAGAATCCTTCTGAATTACAACTATTTATGATAGATATTAAACAAGTAGAATTAGTTCAATTTTCTTCATTTAATCATGTTCAATCTGTTATTACAGAAGCGAATGAAGCTGTTAAACTATTGAGTCAATTAATTGCTGAAATGAATAGACGATATGAATTATTTAAGAATGCAAGAGTTAAAAATATTCGCCTGTACAACAAGACATCTAAAAATAAACTCCCATATATTTTGTGTATTATTGATGAGTATGCGGAATTAACTAGCAGAAATAATGATGTTCACTCTTATATCCAATCGTTAACTCAACTTTCTAGAGCTTGTGGTATTCATCTAATAATAGCAACCCAAAGACCTAGTATTGATGTGATTAGTGGAACAATAAAATCTAATTTACCTAGTAAAATTGGATTTCGGTGTGCAAATAAGCGTAGTTATCTAACGTTCTTAAATACTTCACCCAAATTCGAATTATTAGGAAATGGTGATGGGGTGATGGATTTTGAAGGTCAATCTGATGAACACATAAGGTTTCAAGGTGCTTTAATTGTGGATGATCCAAATGATGAGGACTTGGAAGGTAAACTAATAAATAAAATAGTAAATCAAATTAAGCATGAAAAAGTAATAGTGGAACTGCCAGAAGTAGATGAATCAAAAGAGGAAAGTGATTTGAATAAGTTGAAGCGAGTGATTGCTAACACAGGTGAAACAAGAGTATCGCCTTTACGTAGTCTAATGAAAATTAATATAAATAAGTTGAATGATTTAATGAGAGATTTAGTAGAAGAGGGGTGGTTGGAGCCTCCAAAGACTAAACAGTCAGGATATAAGTTAATTATAAGTGAAGAGGAAAGGTTAAAGTGGAAAAGCTGAGAATGGTGTATGAGCTAGAGTATTTTATAAATCCCTATCAGAAACTTATCACTGTATAGGGATTTATAAAATGATGTTAATTTGATATTTTATAATATGTATATGATTTAAGTGTAAACTCTATACTGGTCTAACATATGTAAAAATAACTATGTAATGCAATGTTACTAAGATTTGCTACCGATAATGGAAGCATAACCAATAACCTTTATATCTAGCATTTTCTTACCTGCTGCTTCAGCATCTTTTTGTGATAGATATTTACCACTTTGCAGACGATAGCCGTCCTTATCATTTCCGAATACTTCAGCGTATTTTAAATAACCTTTAGTTACAAAATCTTTTTGAGCTTTCTGAGCAGCTGATTTAGATTTAAATGCATCAGTATGTATTCTAAATGCTTTAGCATTGCTATCAATCTTATATCCTATTTTATTATTAGTTGACGGCTTAGTAGGGCTAGTAGATATACTATTATTTGATAATGGTTTACATGTAATTAGTTCAATCCATTTCATAGGATCAATCGCGTTAGGTTGAGAAGGAGCATATCGACCATTATGAATTTCGAAATGTAAATGAACTCCAAAGCTGCCGCCAGTATTGCCCATGATACCAATTTGTTCTCCTTGTTTTACTCGTTGTCCTTTTTTGACAGTAATTTTATCTAAATGAGCATAGTTCGTTTCATAAGTTTTACCGTTAACAATATGTATAATTCGAACTGAATTACCGTAAGAACTTAATGGAGCAGCCCATACTACTTCGCCGCCCGCACTTGCATATACAGGAACCTTTAACCCCGCTGTTGGAGAAGCTAAATCTACTCCTTGATGCCACTCTTTACCTCTACCAATATCTCTCCATCCAAATTTACTTGTTAATCTTGCATTTACTACTGGACAATTAAAAATACCCATGATTATTCATCCTTTCTTTTTTAATAAGTAATACGTCATGCAAAATAATACCAGTCCTATGAAAGATCTATTTCTTAGGACTGCTTTTGGCTTGTAATCGACTCATTACTAAATCACTGTCTCCAATACCTTTAGTAGTAAAATCAATAACAGCTACATAAACAAATGCTCCTAAGTTAATAAATGTGTAAGGATTCTTTAACGCATCAAAAATTAAACTACCTAATTTACCCCAACTTGTTACTTCTTCAAATGTTATTCCAGACATTGCAAATAAATTGGCAAAAAATACAATACCAATAGCAATCCAGAATTGAGGATTTTTTAAACGTACACTCCAATTGATTTTCATAAATATCATTTCCTTTCTTATAATCCTAATTTAAAAAGTATCCATGCCCCGATAATTACTGTTGGAATCATAATCCACCACATAAGGTATTTAGATAGAATTTCATTAAATTTAATTGATCCTTTGTCAGATTCAACTTTTAAATCTTCTTCAATGCCATCGACACGTTTCCCGATACTTTTGACATTACTCTGTAATTCATCTTGGGATATATTTAATTTAGTTAAATTTATATTGATGTTATTGAACGTTTCATCCATTTTGTTTAATTGTATTTGTTGATTTTTATTCATTTCTTGCTGCTGTTCAGATACAACTGTTAATCGATAAAGTAATTCTTTGTCTTTTTCCATATTAGAAAGCCTGTTGTCTTGATTTCTTAATTCTGTTTCCACGCTTGCCAATCTTTCGCCAAGCTTATCATTACTCAATTTAATCACCGACTTTATCAAAATAATAAAAGAGTAGGGGAGAATTAACTCACACCTACTCTAAACTAAATTTCCTGATTCACTTTTAATTTTTATGTATAATGTTGCAATAAATATTAATTTATACATTGTTTATTCATAATTTTTGTATTAATATACACTTAATTTTAAATAATATGTGTCTTTTATTAGAGATTTGATAAACCTACTTATGTATAGCTACTGAACAATATGGAACGATTATTTAATAAACACACGTACAATATTTTTAGATACACGCTCCATAACACGCATATTTGTAGGTTCGTCTGATAATGTCAATTCACCATCTAAGAAACCTACTTTAGCAAAGTTATTAGGGAAAAGCGTGCCATCATCTCGTACCAATAATTGACCAGTGATACCTACAGCATCCCACTCGGCACGCTTTTCACGCGGTACATACTCTAGGTCAGGGTTCCAGTTCGGGTTGATAATCGCTTGATATTCCTTTCGAGTCTTAATCGTAGGAACTTCCGTAACTGTGCCGTCTTCCTGCTCGACTTTTACATAGTCAGTATAATCTACATCTACCCAGTAGTACTGTGTACGTCCCCACTCGTCAGTTATATACATTCCATTCCACGAGTCTTGGTACGAGTTACCGATTACGGAAGGATTAGACGAAATGATTCCTAGAATGTAATCGTCCTTAGCCGTAGCTTTTCGAATCTTGCCTTTATCGAGCGTCACTACGAAACCTACCCTGTCTTGATTACGAGGATTACCATCTAACCACTCGAAATACTCAGCATAGTCAGCACCAGATGAATTGAACGCTGACAATCCATAAGCAGCTCCTTGATAAGTTACACGAAATGCGTTACTTAGCGCACTCGCACTTGTTCCGTTACCTATTACGAAAGCCGTATCGTTAGCGGATGGTGTAGTAGAGTCTCCTGACATTCTAGCATTGTACCTACCTGTGGCTAGTCCGCCAACCGAGTTAGCTTGCGTGCCGTTTCCGATAGAAGTAGAGTAGTTAGCCTCCGCAAGAGTGGTGTTGCCACCAGCGTGTGATGCTTCGCCATTAGCTTTAGTATATAATCCCTCTGCGTGAGAGTACACCCCGTTCGCTTGTGTATATCCTCCCTCTGCGTGTGATGCTTGCCGAGTAGCCTTTGTAGAGGTACCCTCTGCATGACTGTATCCGGCTGTAGCTTCCGTAAAGTTACCTTCTGCGTGTGATGCTTCGCCAGAAGCTGTGGAAGATTTACCTTCCGCATGAGACGCTTCGCCAGAAGCAGTTGTTTGCGAACCTTCTGCATGTGCCATGTCTCGCGTAGCTCTAGTTCTCTGACCACTGGCGAATGAAGAGAGAGATGTCGACTCAGTATTATGACCTATGGCAGTAGAAGCAAACCCTGTAGAAAGTGTCCTATAACCTAAAGATGTTGAAGCTGAGCCCGTAGCTGTCGCTAACCTTCCTATAGCTACTGTAGTATCTATATTATCCTGCTTTACCATCGCATACTTTATGGAACCAGGAAGTTCTTCTGTAGTATCTAAAGTTACTGAGTTCCCGTTTACTCTACTAACTTTAAATTCTTTAGACATTTGCCCATTCTGTCCGGAATTTGACCATAACCTTACATTTACTGAGTCTGTTATAAAACTGGCATCACTGACGACGATTGTCTTTGTGGAGTTATTTTGAGACGTGACGACAGTAGTAAATGAGAACATAGCTAAAGCCTCATTTCCTATCGCAGTAGAATTCTCAGTAATTGCCTCTACTTTGTAACCTATAGCATTCGCAGTATCTACTCTCTTTATGTCCTTTTGATATAAATCTCCTGTACTGACCTTATGCCAATTCCCGTCCTCATCTTCAACTGCAAGCTCATCCTTAAAATAGCGAATACCATGTGCTCCATCTTCAGATAGTACATCTTGTGCCAAATGTTCAGTAACTTCCTTTTCGACACCATCAACTTTTTCATTGATTTCTGTTAAATCTGGAGCATCGCCTTTTTCACCTTTTAGTGACTTTAACCATTCTTCAGATGTACCAACAAACCCATTATCAACTGCAACTTCATATGCTGATTTACCATCTTCTCCTGAATCGCCAGTGTCGCCTTTTTCACCTTTAATGTTACCAACATTCTCCCATTCACCTGTCACTTCTGACCAAACGTATAATTCACCATTGACAGTGTAAGCATTGCCTGCTTGACCAGTAGAGGGGAGTTGTGATTCACTAGTTAACTTACCAATGATGCTTAATGCTGCACCAGTATCACCTTTATCACCTTTTAAACCTTTTTGAGCAAATATTCTCCATGTATTTATATCAGATACTGGAGTATTTGTATTGTCAACCAATGCAATATAGGAACTACCTTCAAATTCTACTTGGTTAAATTTTTTATATGTAACGTTCGTCTTATATGTACCAGTGAACTTATATTGATTAATGATAGTATTCATGTCATCTAAACTTTTTTGACGAACTTGTTCGTTGGTATTACGTACTTGCTCATTTTGAATCCGTGTAGTCTCGTTATATTTACGCTTTTCTTCAGCATCTTTTCTATCTAACTCATTTGACTTACGAACGTCTTCATTTGCAATTCTTTGTTGCTCGTTTGTATTTCTTATTGTTTCAGCTTCATCTGACTCTTTAAGTAATTCAGTTAAATCATCTTTTACTTGAGCAGCTTCTTCTAGAGTATTTTTTACATCTTTATGAAGAAACTCCACTTCGGCAATTAAGTCTTGAAGAATGCCGATATAACTTAAATCTTTATCTTTCAAGTGGTCAAATATCCAAACTGAAAAAGGTTGTATAGATACCATAGAAGTACCAGAATAAATAGAGAGAATTGACTCTAATTTTCCAACTTCGGACATTTCCACGCCAACAAATTTATAAACTATCATACTTGTTTCTGCATCTAGATACGGCTCACCAACAATTGTTTGACCAGACGGCAATCTAAATGTCATTTCAGCTCTTGTAAAGTCTGTTAAGTCAAATTCTTTACCATTATCAAATATACGGAACTTCAATGTTGCAGAATCACCTTGTTTGAATGTTGGAACTTGATTTGTCATTCTGCGTTTTACATCTACGTTTAATATGTATTCATTTCTAAATGACATCTATAAACTCCTTCCTTTATGTAATTATGTATTTTTTAATTTTGTGATTCGTAATGTTGAATTACTTTTTCAAATTTTTCGCATATGTAATCGTGTGTTTCTGCCAATTCTCCTGATACAGTTATCAATTCCTCATCTAGAAATAGGGAAGCGACAGTTAACAACATTTCTTTATTTGCTTCATTTAAATCAATATGCATTTCTTCATTCAATAATATATCCATATCATTTAAATATTCTTTAGCAACATCAAAATTACCATTTTCTTTAATAATGATCTTTCCATGTTCATCTCTAATAGCATACTGTTGTTGCAGTTCCTTTTCTTCAGGGTCAATAATAGTAATATAATGTTCTTGTAATAGTCGATTAAATCTTGAACGTAATCTCGATATTGTACCTTTTAGCTTTAAATCAAAAAGCATTTTATGCGTATTTAAAATATGTTTGTTTTTTATTTTCATCAATAGATTCCCCTTAAAATTAAATACAAAAAAAAGGACTACTCTAAATTGAGTAGTCCATAGTTACTGTGTTATGTTATTTCTCTGGAATTTCAATAATTTCAAGTATACCTTTATCAGTTCTATCATCAACATCATATACAAATAAGTAGCGTTTACCATCTTCGAATTTAATTGGGTGTTCGTTATCTTTCCACATATGACGTTTGCGGAAAATCTTCTCACCATTTGTAAATCCTTTTACTTCTCGTACTCCAGAATAACCCTTCAACATAATCCAAGGGTCTTTTTCCATTACCATAACCCAATTATCTTTAGTGTAACCTTTTCCTTTTAGTATGTCAGCATAGTCCTCTTGCTTGTCATAAGTTAAATAAGGAGTAGGTTTCATTTCTGGATATTTAGCATTAGCATCAACTAAACCTATAAACAGTAATCCCAATGATAACGCTCCTGCTACTAAAATTTTTTTCATAGTAAATCGTCCTTTCTAATACATTAACTTACTTATATTGTATACTGTTTTGTAAATAAAGTAAAAGATTTACTGAAAATATTTTACTATTTTGTTATAACTGTGGTAGGCTAACTAATAATCTCATTAAGCTTTCAATTCTATATATCCAATTTCTCCTCTGTAACTACGGACGTATAAACGACCACCTTTTTCTCCACCTTGAGCACCATTCCAAACTAGGCGCATATCGGTATAATTTGATGTAACTGCTGTTTCATTACCAATATATAATGAACCTTCTGGTATATTAACTCCAGACATTGCTGAAATATTTATCATATCGTTTTTAAATGAAATTTGACTCCCGCCTGCTCCACCACCAAATCTTATTCCTTTTGGATAGGGGTCATTCCATCTAGTACCTAAGTTTAACCAGTTACCAATTGTAGCCTCCTCCGATATATTAATATCAGCAGAAGTAATTGTAGTACCGTTTATAGTAGTACCGTTAATAGTGCCTCCATTAATTGTATTACCTGTTATAGTTGTACCACTTATCGTTCCACCATATATTTCATTACCATTAATAGTACTTCCTGTAATTGTCGTACCGTTAATTGATCCACCATTAATTGTATTCCCAGTTATAGTATTTCCTGATATAGTTGTTCCTGAAATAGAACCACCACTTATTGTAGTACCATAAATACTTGAGGCTGTAATATTACCACTAAAAGTTGCGTTCCCATATACATCAATTTCAAATGTTTTAGTGCCACTCGTGTTAAATCCACGTATACCATAGTCATCAATTTTAACCCCACGATTCGGTGAAGTAGATGTTTGAATTAAGAAACTTTCTTGAGATGTCATTTTGCCTGAATTAGCATTTAATTCGAATGTAATTCCACCTGATGCATTGTAGCCAGTTATCCCACTAGATGTAATAACCACTCCTCGATAAGAAGAAGGGGAGGACTTTATAGTTAAATCACCGATAATTTCAACTTGACCAGTAGCAGCATTAACATTAAAAGTACGCACACCGTTAGAATTAAATGCTCTAAAACCATTTCCATCTAATTGTGTACCTCGGTTTGCATTACTTGAAGTTCGAATATCAATAGCTCCGTCTATCACGTTGACACCGTATTTATATTGTGAGGTATTGTTAGGATCTTTATATCTACCAATCTCAACTTTTTTAACACCATTAGCATCATAGATAGTCTGTGTAGCACCATTTATTTCAAATAAACCCAAGTCACCTTGAATTACTAACTTATTTCCGAGAATTAATTTTCCCGCTAATTTTTCAGCATGAACCCCATTTTTAGAAATTGCTACTTCAACTGAATTACCCGAATTTTTTGTTATGGCTAAAATGCCATTATTGATTACTAAATAAGTATTGTCATCTTTCAAATCATTACTATAAAATCCACGTTCATTCATAGTATTAGAATTTTCAGTACCGCCAACTAATACATTCTTAGCAGTATCAAATTCACTGTTAATCATATGAGTAACCAAATTATTTGCATTTACAGCTAAATCAAGTTTGTATTTATTCATATTGACAGTAGTGGAAGTATTGTGTGACGAATAAATCATGTTAGTTAGCTTAGAATCATCATCTTGTAAATCTTTATCATTCGCTATCACTAATGAAATGTCATTGTTGTCAAAATCAAAGCTAATCTCGATAATTTTAGATGAAATACTAACATCTAATGTCTCAGAAATTAATTTAACAGTATCTCCTAGATTAATCTTGTCTCTATCAGCTACGTACTCCATATCATTTAAGAAATTTGCAATACTAAATGACATTGTGATAGCAGGTTCATTAATGGTTTTAAAATGTTTTATTGAAGCATCTAATAAATCTTGCTCTTCAACAATTGTGTCATCAGTAAAATCTCTTTGTATTATGTATTTATTTAACTCAAGAATTTCTTCTTTTTTAAAATTATTTTCCACGTTTAACAAATCATGTAGGGCTGAAATAGAACTTTCTGTGTTTTTAATTTCTTTTTCTTTGGTGGTAATTTGATTTGTTTTAGATGTAATTTGAGATTTTTTACTGTTAATTTTACTAATAACTGATTGCCATTCTTGTTTGGAAGGCGCATTATCTAAATATGTAGCATTAATAACATCTAATTCATTATTAAGCATCGTTAACTCAGTATCAAGAGCACTTAATTCTTGATTTAGAGTAGTTAGTTCAGCTTTTTTTGTAGATAGCGAAGTTGATAACTCTTTAAATTTACTTGCATTTTGACTTAGTAACTTATTGTATTTTATTAAAGCAATACATAAAGCATCGGTCATATACTCTGAATGCTCAATAACTTTGTAGTTATCATCACATTTGAAAGGGTACATATACCAACTGAAATCTTCTAAATAATTTGAGCCAGTAGGAGAGAGAGATCGAAATTCAAGACCTTCACTACCGTAACAATACATACGAGTTACAATTTCATCGATATTAATATCTACATTGTAAGACTCTAAGTACTTTCCTTTTTTCAATCTCCAACCTCTATTTAGTCCAATTTTTTCTGGATTATAGAAGGAGACCTTTTGATAAACAGTATCAAAATAGACAATTGCGTTGAACTTTTCAGCTACTTCAAATAAACATTGCAACACCGTTGAATTATCTGTCTCATAAGATCGTTTTAATGCATTCGAATTATTTACATCAAAATCTACATCAATATGATCAATTCCCCAATCTGTTTCTTCTAAAAAATCAAAGACTAATTGACTCAGTGTGTATGATGTAGCTTCATATATTTTAATTAATTTGTTATTTAAAAGATATCCTAGACTAAATAGGTTGTAAGAAATAACTTCTTCATCATTTGACATTGATTTATTTTGACTCATTACAACAAAGTATTCTGTAGTACCTTTAAATTGAAATTCAACTAAATAATACAGTTTAATATCTGAGATTAGTGGATTCTTAATTAATTCATGATTTCTATCAATAAAAGATGGAGTAGTGAAAGAAAGTTCATTTATTGCGCCAAGTTTTAGATTCAATTTTAGATTATAAATATCTTTTAATTTACGAATTCTACTTCTATCTGGTTTGCATAAGTATATATTTGGAGTAATTTCTTTTTTAGATAATATGTCGTCAATATATACTGATAAAATGTTCATCTATTTCCTCCTTTACTAGTAATATATTGGTCTGTCTTCATTTAAATATTTGTATTCAAGATAAAATTCGCATTCAAAATTTCCTGTAAAAGTGAAAGTAGATGATGAATTTCTGTCAAAGTCTAACCAAACATCATTATGATTGTCGTGTAAATACCTATTGAGCGACTTTTGAAAGCTACTTACAATTTCCTCATTTTCACAATTAACTAGAATGACTTCTTTATCATAAAGACCAGTGAGTTTGAATTCTTGATTATTATCCGTATTTTTAATAGAAATATCTCCATTACCGATTTTGGTGATCTTAATTTGAGGACGAATAATTGAATCACCTTCATTATAAAAATACGGCTCTGTTTTACCTTTTACAGATACATCATGCCTTATAATAGGGGAGTAGCTAAATGGTGAATCACATCTAACATTTAGGGTTATATGACCATCTTGGCATCCATTATGTAGTAGACTACTGTTACCTTCAATTATTGCGTAAAATATTCTATCTGGATTCGACTCGAAAATTAGAGGTTTATAATAATCGGTAAACATCCATCTGGAAATAGCCCTTAAATTATTTCTTTCTTCCCACTCTTTGATGAAAAAAGACAAAGGAAAAGAGAGTGGATTATTATCCACTCCCATAAAGTAAGGTCTATCATTCCCATTAATCTTTTTCTCTCTTATTGAACGTTGGGGGAGGAAGATATCTTTGTAAAGTCCTCCGTCTTCATTAATTATTACAACGCCCATGTCTTCACTAGATATTCCATTGTAAGTAAAATTAAGAGATTGATACATTAGAATCTACCTCCTTTTTTTCTTTTTACATTATTTATGAATGATGTAGCAAATGTTTCAGCTTGATCCTTATTGGCTTCGATAACATCACCAAATTGAATTTGATATATGTCTCCACTTTGTTTTTGATTTGATTGGATAGGTTGTGGTGTGAATTTTGCTAAGATTGGTTTAATACTACTCATGACTTTATCCATGACATTAATTGAGTCAAAGAATCCTTTTGTATCAACTTTATTTAGCATAATTTCATTAGGGTGAGCAATAATAGCTTTACCACCTTTACCGTCAATACCAGAACCAGACCAATTCATAAATCCGCCAGTATCCAATGATGCAGCGTATTTTTTAATTTGACTTTGTAAAGTAGCATCCCCAAATGCACCAGAGTTTGCATTCATAAAGTCTCTTAATTGATTAGCTTGTGATCTACTCATTAGTGAAGTGATAGCGCCAAATGAAATATTCTTTTCTAACTTAGACATACCATTGTTGCGTCCATCAGATGCCATTTTATCAGCAATTGATTTTACTGATGCTCTCTGTTTAGAGTCATTAATTGATCCTAATAAACTTTCGTTAACATATTTAGCCATCAGTACTTGCATGTCACCATTAGTTAAGATGTTGCCTAATCCATATTTATCAGTACCACTTATATCACCAGAGCTAACATAAGAACCGTTACCTTTTAGGAAGTCGTTTATGTATTTTTCATACTGTCCACCATATAGGTGTTTATTGGCTTCAAAGTATTGATTTAAAGCTTCTAATTCAGCACTAGTTAAACCTTTGATGGCATTATCAAAAGATGTATTCTTATCGATCTTAGAGCCTTCTTTTCGTCCTTCACTACCCAATGAACTACCTGCTGTATGTGCATTATTTTTAGCAGAACCAGATAATTGGTTAGCAACATTATCAGTTAAGTATTTACCTAGAAGAACTTTCATATCACCTTGAGTTAAATTACCGTTTGAAGTTCCAATACCATTACCTTTATTCTCATCAAAGATATTTCCAGGATTAAATTCACCGAAAGAACTATTAGAGCCTATCTGCGTAGAATTGAACTCATTTATTAGACTAATAGCTTCTCTCAAATGGTCTATTACATTTTGACGAATAGAAGTTCCTACTGCTTGCATTGTTCCATCTAGAGTATCTTCTAATTCAGGCATTGTAGCAATCATTTCAGCAATATAACCTTCAAACTCGCTCATAACTTTATCAAAATGACCTGCTAAAATATCTTCACGAATTCTAGCAAACTTACGTTCATCATTTAAAAGGTCGTTATAGTGCTTTTCCCAATACTCTTTTTCACGATTAATTTTATGGATAGTGTTTTCATGCTCTTTATCCTGAAGCTCAATCTTACCGTTTATTTCATCTTCCTTAGTTTCAAGAAGGTCATTAAGTCCTTGTTTCTGCAGCTCAATGTCACGGTCATGACGTTTTTCGGCAATATCCTTATCAATTTTGTCAAGTTGCTCTTGAAGCTTCTTGCGTTTCTGTTTTGCTTCATTTGAGTTATCTAATAATAGAAGATTATATTCAGACTGTAATTTATCACGTTCTTTCTCCATATCATCGATTTGCATATTGTAATCGCGTTCAGCTTCTTGACGATCAATTAAGCGTAATTTTTCTTCAACGTTTTTACGGAATAAATCCATTTCATCATTGAGTTGTTTCATGATTTTCTCATGTTTTTCATTTTCACGTTTAATCTCATCATCAATCATCTTCATATGCTCATCTCTGCGTTCCTGAACATATTCTTTATATGCATTGATAATTTTATCTGCAATACCTTCAAGTTGAGATTTATTTGCTTCTTCAAGTTGCTTTGTATAATCTTTGATTGATAGGGTAGCGTTTAAATATGCTAAATGCTCTTCTTCAAGAAGTTTCTTTACTTCTTTAATTCTTTCAGCAGTGATGTCACGTTGTTTTAATTCTTCAACTAATGCGTCACGAGTTTCAAGATGCTTTTGAGCCATCTTTTCATATTGCTTAAGAATGTTCTCAGTATACTTTTTGTAATCTGCAGAACCTTCTTCATACATCTTACGAATGGCTTCATTTCTATCGATTTCAAACTGCATATTACCAATTACAGCATCAGATTGAGTTTTGATATTAACAATGATATTAAAGTCACCATTTTGAATCTCTAGTTGTAACTGTTTAATTTGTGAATTTAACTCTGTAATTCTGTCTTTGGTTTTCTCTAACGCTTCACCAGATAATTTATTACTCTTAACTAACAGTTCAAGACTTGTTAATTCTTGTCGATTAATATTTTGCTTTTCTCGCATTTTAGAATTAATTTTATCTAAAGTTTGAAGGTAGCGTAGGGAAGAGGTATCTAATTCTTCAATAGCAATATTTTCGTATTGTATAAAAGTATCTTTTTCTTTACGTAGAACATCATACTTAGCAAATACTTCATCAACCAATGCTACATAGGATTCTAACTTAGAAGTATCGATATCCTTTATAGCAAAATCAATTTCACTATTTACTTTACCTAATTCATGCAAACGGTCAGTATATTCTGCAACAGTAGCAGCAGATAATTTACCACTTTTGATGAATTTATTTAGCATTGCCATTTCAGCTTGATTAACTTTCTTTTTCTCATTTAAAGTGACGATTTGTCTATCTAATTCATCGCGATAAGCTTGAGAAGATTTAATCAATTTATTTAAACGGTTAGCGCCATTTTCGAGCACTTTATCATAATTAGACTTTTTATGTTCGTATGCAGATAATGTAACATCTATAAGCTGCTTTTCTAAGTTTGAAATGGCTTCTTCTTGTTGCATAATATCAGCATTTAATCCGTTTAAATCTGATTTAGCTTGATCAATTGCTTGTTGAGTTGTATCGATACCAACTCCTGCACCACCATTAGTACCTGCAAATTGTTTATAATATTGGTCAGCATAATTTTGTCTCTTAGGTACATGTGAGCGACCACTACGTTCAAATAATCTATCAAATTCTGAAGCGTGAGAAGAGGCAGATAAGTCACTTCGTTGAAGAGAGGTAAGAGCGTTTTTCTCGGTGCTGTTTAGCTCTTTCCACATATACTCTAATTGCACTTGCATGTCATTAGCGCTTTTACCAACACTTTTAGCATAGTTATTTAATCCAGTTAGACGACTACCTCGCCACTGTGCTATACCATAAGCGCTTTTAGGAGCATTCTTACCTGCATTTGTATTGAAGCTTGATTCCTGTTGGATATTACCCATAAGTCCTGCAATAGCTTTATCATTCAAACCTTTATTTTTAAAGTAATTCCAAACCACAGCCTGTTGACTAGATGCAGATGAGGTAGTGGGAGTAGTTTTATTAGAACGAATAGCGTTTAATGTAGAAGTAGGGTTGATTGTTTGACCTTTAGAATTATTTTGCTCGTAGTGTAGGTGGGGACCAGTAGATTTTCCAGTGTTACCAGACTTACCAATTTGAGTTCCTGCTTGTACTTGATCTCCAACTTTTACTAAAGTTTTATCTAAGTGAGCTAACAAATGACGAATACCATTTTTATCTTCAATAACTACTAAGTTACCATACGACCAGTGCATTGCCTTCCCGTTTTTGTCTGATGTGGCGCTACCTGCTTTAATTACTTTGCCACTAACAGGAGCATCTACACGAGTTCCAACATTCATTGCAATATCAACACCACGATGTTTGTCCGCACGAGAGCCATAAGTAGAAGTGATTCTACCGTCATAACCGTTAATTTTACCGTTTGAGTTTGACTTAATTGAAACATTACCAGTTTGTTGAATCTTACCTGATGCAATTTGAGACTGTATAGTTTTAGCTTGCTTTTGTTGTAGTGCTAATTTTTCTTTTTCAAGCTTGATTTGAGCTTCTAACGACTTTTTATATTCATTAGAGTACTCAGGGAATTTAGATTGCAATTTTTGTTGTTTTTCTATTGCTAGATTAAGTTCTTCTAACTTCTGCTTATACTTATCAGTTATCCAAATTGATTTCTCTTTTTCGGCATTATTCTCTTTTGCAGCTTTAGTATTATCTTTAGTAGATTTAGTATTACCTTTAGTCGATTTAGAAGAGTTTTCAATTGCAGAAGTGAACCCTTGAATTTTACCAATATTACTTGAAAGGCTACCACTAAGACTATCTAATTCTGCTCTAGCACTTGCGAGTCTACCTTGCGCTATTTTTTGTTGACCTTCAAATCCAACTTTCATAGCTAAACCTGCAACGCCAGACAACGGTAAGGAATTGATTGCTACAGCAGATGACAATGCAATTTGATTCGCTCTAATGTACTTTTCAAGCATTAAAATTTCTACTTTTAAGTTGTTAATACGTGCTTTAGCTCCACTAGCTGATGCCAATGTAGCTTGTTGTTCAGCATTTAATTTACCTTCACGAGCAAGCTTATAACCTTTTAGCAGTACTTCATTTGCTTTATTTTCTACTTCAATTGCTTTGCGTTTCTCATCTGATAGGAAAATAGCTTTACCATCTTTATCTAATAGGTCAGGGTAGACACTAGACATTTCCTTCATAATAGCTACACGTTCATCCAGAACTTTTTTAACTTCTTGTTCTTTAGAGGTTAAATTTTCTTTAGTGTAGATATCTTCTAATTGCTTTTGAGTGTATCCTGCTAGTTGGTAGGTAAGCATGTCATATCGTAATATTAAGTCATTTAATGCATCGACTCCTGATTGTGATACACCTGCCATTTGCTCAGTTACATCTTTGAATTCGCTCATTTTTGCAGCTAGTTTATTTGTTGAATCAGAAACTTCATCGATACTTCCATCTAATTCATCAAACTCATCTGTAGCTACACTTATTCCTTGATTCCCATTTTCAATAGCATTGGATAATTTTGAATAAGTATCTTTAAATTTATCTAATTTGGAGTCAAATCCATTAGTCTGAGAAGCTAATTTATTAAGATCACCTACTGCGTCTTTAAACAAGCCTTCTTTGCTAGTATCAATAGCTTTTTGCATCTTCTCTTGAATTTTCCCAAGTTCGTTAGAAAATGACTTTAATTTTTCTGCATCTAAATTAGATAAATCCAAACTATAAATAAATTTTTGTAAAGAATTAGAGAGTGCGGAATCAATTTCTGTACCATTCATATCAGCCATTGCTTTAGTTACTTCAAAAATATAACCTTTTATTTTTTCGCTAGATTGCTGATATTGTTGTTCTAAGTTCATTAATTCTAGTTCTTGTGCAGAAGTGTCTATGCCGTTCTTTTGCATAGCCTCAATGATTTGCTTCTGTTGTTTAATACTTGCTTCTAAGCTTCCGTAAAAATAATTAGAAATTGAATCGTACCAAGAACCGTTTAATTCATTGCTTAACTTTTCAAATTCATCGATAGCCTTATTGACAGTTATTTTATTTTGAGCATCAATTAACTTGTTCGTAGAATCAATTTCGTGATCAATAGCTTCTTTATTTTTTAAATGAGCTTGACCTGTTGAATCTATATGGTCTACTAAAGCAGGGAATACCTCGCTAAGCTGTTGTTGCACTTTAAGATATTCTTTTTCTTTATTTGAATCCCAAGACTTTCCATCTTCTTTTTCAGCGTTTAACTGTTTATAAGTAGATATTAATTCCTCTATCTTTGTTTTATTTTCAGTTAAAGCCGACATGTTTTTGTTGTTGTAGTTGGCAAGTTCTTCTTCTTTCTGAATTGCATTGGACATAGCACTAGTTAATTTCTCTAGTACAAATCCTACTCCTGCAAATGCAACACCTACGCCAGTGGCAATCATCAAGCCGCGCAAGGCTACGGTAGTTAAAGATGCTACAGTTCTTAATCCTGTTAATGCTCCTGCAAATATACCTGTGCTGCCAGTTGCGGCTACAGTTGAGGCACTTTGAGCATAAGTAGTAGTAATTAAAGTACGTAAATTCTTACTTAGACCATAAGCACTCATTCCAACTAAACCAAATACAGGTGCTAAAACACCTAATTTACTTGCTATGGTATTAGAGCCATCTGTCATACCCTTAAGAGCTTCTGTAACAACGACAATTCCGTCATACAGCACTTTATCTCCAGCAGTGCTTGCGAAAGACATCCATGCAGTATCTAATCTATTAATTCTCGCTTGTAAGCTCTTGCTGTACTCTTCTTGTTCGCGCATAGCGGAGTTGAATGAATCCATAGATGTTGCCGTACTGTCCTGTGCCATCTGGTAGTTAAGCATTAATGCATTGAACCTAGATAATTGGTAAACTCCTGCTACTTTTACTGAAGTATTCTGTCTTTCCGCATCAGTTAACTTATCCCATTTACCTGCAATTTCTCCAATAATTTTAGATACAGGTTTAACATTTCCCTCCATATCGTTGATTGAAATGTTAATGTCATTTAGTGCTCCAATTGCTGAATCATTAGTGGTAATACGTGAGAAAATAGTTTTCAAGCTATTTCCGACAATATTGCCAGATTCTCTCGTCGCTGCACCAATCGCTGTTGTGTAACCTAATAATTCATCAAGACTTACGCCAAACGTTTTTGCAGTTGACGCAGCTTTATTCATCGAAAGAGAAAGATCCTTCGTTGTAATTGAATAGTTGTTATCAACTTCATTTAATTTATCTGCAATAGTCAAAGAATCTTCTGCAGCGATACCAAAAGAAATCATGGCAGCAGTTAAACTATTGACTGCTTCGTCTGCTGTTAATTCTGAAATGTTTTGAATAAGTGTTGCTGTATTTGCTAAATCCATCGATTCTTGATCATTTTTACCAGTACGTCCAAACTCACCAACTAGTTTTAAATAATCTCCTACTTTACCTGAAAGCTTCTCAGTATTTTCGATAGACTTTTCAAGTATTTCATTGAATTTATAGTCTGGAATATCCATTACACGACGAAGTTGCGTCATAGCTGTATCCAATTCTATTACACGCTCAGTTAAATCTTTGACTCCTCGAATAGGGGCATAGAAGAGGGTCGCGCTAAACATCCAAACTGGGAATTTTTGTAAAGCTGTTCTGAGCGAATTTACAATGCCTTCTGATGATTTAGAAGATTGAGTTGACTCTGCATGTAGTTGTTTAACTTTTTCTCTTAACGCATCAATTTCTTTTTGGTTATTCTTTAAAGTCGTTGGATTAATGACATTCAATTTGCTGAGTTTTTCTATTTCTTTTCTTAATTCCTCAGCTTTAGACTTATTCATTGTACGAGGGAAGAGTTTTTCAGTTCTGGTTAATTCTGAATTAAGACGAGAAAGAGAATTTTGCTGTTTTTCAAAGGTATCTAAATTCTTTTCACTATTTTTTAACTTATCAAATTTGGTACTCATTTGAGTTAACAAATTGTTAACATGAGCCAAGTTACCAGTTTCAATTCTCGACAAAGAATCTGCAAACTTGTTTATTTCTCTATTGGTAAGTAATCCTGATTCTCTCATTCTCTGTAGTAAATCATTAATTTCACGGGTCTTAATTTCAAATTGATTTAAGCTAATACTGTCTTGTCCAAGCTGTCTAATGTTCTTAGACGTATCAGAAATTAATTTATTTAAAGTTTTAATATCTTCAGGAGTATTAATCTTTGTATTGTTGATTGAATCAATATCAGATTTAATTTTGCTAAATAGAGCATTGTTTGATGGTACATTAAAACTATTTGTAACATTTTTTAATTTGTTATTTAATTGTTCGACTTCATTACTTATATTCTTAAATGCATTTGAAACTTGAGCATCAATGTGTGTATTCTTAGAGAACTGATTAATTTCTTTGTTTAAATTATTTAATTGAGTTACAGTGGTAGCTAATTTTGCATCTTGAGTAAAATTAGCTAAATCAGATGAAGTGATTTTTCCTTGACGCTGAAGTAATTCTAAATTATTAGTAACATCTTTATATCTCTCTTGTAACTTAATATATGTATTTATTTCTTTTTCAACAGAAGAGAAGTCTGTATTAGCAGATTTCATACCTTTAACTGAATCAAAATTTACACCTGCTAATTTGTCAAGTTTACCAATAAACCTATCTACAACAACAGGATCAAAAGCGCTATTCTTATCTTTAGTAAACTGATTTAATTTCTGAGATAGCTCAATAGCTTGTTGATTAATATTAGCCATTGCATTCTGCATCTTATTTTCATGAGCAGTTTCTTTATTGATGCTCCTCATAGACTCCAGAACTTTATTTAACTCAGTATTGCTAATTGAAGAACTAATACTGTTTCTGAATTGTTCGTATTGTTCTTTAGATAATTCACCTTGGCGAGCAAACTTATTTAACTCCTCGATACCTTTAGAAACATTAACTTTTAAATCTTTAGAGCTAATATCATGCATAAATTGGGTAACTTGCTTTAATCCTACAACCATATTATTTGTATCTAATATTGGTTTAAGATGTACTTCCTGAATCTGATTTAATCCTGTTTTAACTCTTGTAACAATTGCATCTATCTTTTCTAAGCCTTGCGAGTCTGTAATTGTCTTTATTTTGTACTCGCCATTTTGTTGATTAATGTGGTTTTTCAATTGATCTAAAGATTTAATTGACTCTACGACATCTCGCTTTATACCTTGAGATAGGGTAGGGGAGTGAGACTTGCCTGTTCCGACACTACTTAATTCTTGATTTAGTCGAGCTACTTGTTTTTGTAAGGATTCTATTTCTTTACGCATACTATCAAAGGAACTTCCGTTACCTTTTGTCGCGTCTAATTCAATATTAAATTTTAAATCTTGTTTTATTTTATTTAAATAATTTTGGATATTATTTTTTGATGCACTGTCATTAACTCCCAATGCTATCAGTAGTTCTATTGGATTATTGGTAGCCATTTTCATCCCCCTTTATTAATTAGCAAAATAAAAAGAAGAAGGTCAGCGAAAAAATCACTCAACTTCTTCTTTTTATTTTTTATGGTTAATATAAAATTTGTTTTTAAAAGACGTAGTAGTGGATTAGAGCTAATATAAACCTAGCAATATTAAGATATATAAGGTGAATATGAAATTTCTCAATAATACATCACTTATATATCTTAATATAATTGTTTAATTTAACACTTTATCTCGTAACAACTGCGTATTAACATTTTTGCTAATAATCTCTTTTTGTTCAGTTAACTCTTTTACATACTTATCAGCCAACTCTTCAGTCAAATAAAGTTGATCAATTACTTTCTGAACTTCATCTTCATTAAAAATTTCGTTAAAAAATAAATCGTACATCCCTGTATCGTACATTTTACTTAATGTTTCAATATGAACTTCAAACGATTTGTCTTTTATTTCTTCATATAGTGAAGAGAAGTGCTTGATAATCAAAAAGTGAACGTACTTTAAAACATCGGCATCATTTTTTAGGAAATCAATATTTTTATCATGACAATAATTGATAGTAGTTGCTAGTTCAATTATTAACTCATCGCTTTTATTTTTACCGAATGTTGGGAAGTAGTAGATATATTTATCCTGCTCTTTATTAATATAATATTTCTCTTTACTATTAACGTACTCTGATTGTTGGCTGATATAAGATAACCCAACAGGATTTGATTTTTTATTTGTCATAATAATTCCTCCTTAATATCCATATAAATAAAATTATGTATTATAAAAAAATAAAAAGCCTAACCAAGATGGCTAGACTCATTGTGAAAATAATATTTAAGTTAGTAACTCTGTGACTTCTTTACAGCAGCCATTCTACCTTGTCCTTGCTTATAGCTTTTAGCAGGTATTTGTGCAACAACTCTCATATTGACATCTCCATTCAATAAATCTTGATATTCATTTTTAAATGAATCCCTATGAAAGTATAAATACCAAGAATCTGAATACCCTCCATCAGTCGGAGTTAATTGTCCACAAAAGAATTTTTCTTCATTTGTGTAACCGTAATTATAGTAATCGCACAATTCAACTTGACCTTCTAAATAAAATTCTTTATCTAAATTGTTAGCTAAATCAAATTGCACCTCTTTTCCAGTCAGTGTTACGCCTGTTACTTTTAAAAACTCATCTGATGGATCTTCTTTATTCACTTCTAAATCATTATTAACATTTTTAGGTTCAGTACTAGCACTTATTTTTTCATTATTTTCTTTTCCACAAGCTGATAGGAGGAAAGTAAAGCATAGTATTACAATCCACAATCTGTTAAATTTCATAATTACGCCTCCTAAAATACAAATAATATGTAATATAAGGATACCATAATTATGAAGCATTTATGCACATATGTTATTTAATTTAGAATTTATCTAACTTTAATATTAACAGAAAGGTAAAAATTTTTACAGTTATTTTTATGTATTTTATTAAATAAAATTCTAGTATTATTTAAATAACTCAAGTAATCCCCTAAATAGAGTAGGGGAGTAGTTCAACTATTTAATCAAACGCTGAATCTAAATCTTCAGAATCATCTCTGACTACATAAATCTCAGTTGTTGATGAATCGGCATGTCCTAAAATAGCTTGCGCAGATTTAATATCCTTGCCTTCTTCAACAACTAAATGAGTTGCTCTTGTACTTCTAATTAAGTGTACAAACATATGTCTACCAATAATTTCAGAGAATACTACTGAACACCAATAATTAAAAGTAGCAGTTGATAATTGAAATACATTACCACTTGAATCTTTTCTGACAAATAAATAAGGACAGTCGTCTTCACCCCGTACTTCTAGCCATTTCTTAATAGCAGTCATAGCTTCATTATTGAACTGAAGTCTTCTGACATTACCTTTTATACCCTTTCCTTTTGTACGAACTCGTCCAGTTAGATAGTAGTTTTTCTGATTACCTTCTTTATCAGTTACTTTTTCAGCTTCGGCAACTTCTTTTAAAATTTGATGAACTTCTGATTTACGACAACCAGAGGCATATGTAAATTTTAAGAACGCTAGCATTTGCCATCTTTCTTGTTCTTCTAACTTTTCACAAAGTAACTCATATTCCTCAATAGTAAGAGGTACTTTTTCTTTCGCTTTTACATTAGAAACATTGGGAACTTTTTTGTTATAAATATTTCTAAAAGTCTTATATTCATCTAAATCATCATAGAAATTCTCTACATATCCACACATGGAAGAAACTACTGAACGTTTAAATCGTACAGAACCATTAGCCAACCCTTCTTCAATAAGGTAGTTTTGGTACTCCAATCCATGTCTTGGCTTTAATTTATGTAATGGTACATCATCTAAATATTCATAGACCCACCTAAAGAAAATTCTAACAGCAGATTCATATTGCTCTAATGTTTTAGGAGATAACTGTCGTTGGTTTAGAAATGCTTTTGCGATACGTTTATTCTCTTTATTTATTAATTCCCATTCTACATCTGTTACTGGTTTAATTTTGCTCATTCATCATTCTCCTTTCACAAAAATGAAATAAAAAAGACTTGAAGCTTATTTGACTTCAAATCCAAGTTTTTTATATGCGCTTTTTATTGAATTAATCAGAGGTAATGGATTAGCTTGTATTCTAGATATTGTTTCTTGAACAAAAGGTCTAGCTTCACTCCATTTACCAGTACGATACCAATTTTCTGTAATTCCATCTTCTATGGTATCAGTAATGAACTGACCCCTTAATGAATCATAATCATGTTCATAAATAGGCGAAAACTGTCCTTGTCCTAATGTTAAGTTTTCAAACAATACTCTAACTTTCCCATTATCAACTTCAACTCTAGTGATCTTCATGTTACGAACGTCAGATAAGCCACCATCATTACCTCTACGTAAATATTCAGTAGGTATGTATCGTCGATATACTACATCTTGTACAGCTTTAGACATTTCTTTAGCTAATACATTTTCTATGCTTTTATTTTTAAATACAGTACTGATAATGTCTCCGCGTTCCAAATATCTAAGCAAATGATTAGGGTCTTTAAATTTAACCATAATTATTTTCTCCTAAAATAATAAAGTGAGTAGGGAAGTTAAACCTACTCACTAATATGTATTTATTTAATTAAGATACAACAACTTCAATTACATCTGTATTAGTTCCATCTGAAACCTTAACGTTTGTTTCTCCAACTGCAACTGCAGTAATAACACCATCTACAAAAGTAGCAACTGCCTCATCGTCTGATGTGAATGTAAGTGCAGAATTATCCATTACAATATTACTATACTCTCCACCTCGAATACCATAAACAGTAACAGCTTCAGTTTCTCCTACAGCAAGAGTAGTTTCACCAATATTAGCAGCTAACATTGAAATTGCTACTTTTGTGTTACCAACTGGTTTCCATGTAATGTATGCGTAGTTGTTGTCATTATCAGCTAAAGTTTTTCCGTTTAAAGTAAATTGAGATACACCATCATGTGTTAGGTTCATTGATAATGCACCATCTAATTTGTATCGAGGAGCGATGATTTGTTGCTCAAATGCTTTATCGCCGTCAGCACCGAAAATATCAGAAGTAAGTACTAGTTTATATGCTTTAGGGAATGAGTCAGCAGGAATAGTTAATTTGTCAACTAATACGCTGTACTGATATACAACCTTCGCTGTTTTATTAGCTAAAGTAGGTACAGTGATTGATTTACTATTCGCATTGATTGTATTATGATTAGACGCCATCTCAACATATACGCCGCCAATTGGTGTGTCAGTTAATGTACCTTTACCTGTATCATCAAAAGTAACAGTTTCTTCTGTGTAATATTTAGACATTTCATTTTTAATTTTTGAACCAGTTTGTAGCGCAAGATACGTAGGGGAGAAATCAGCAGCCTCGATTTGGAATGATAATACTTTTTGATAGTTATAAGTGAATTGTAATTGTGATCCACGACCTGCAAAGATCTCACTCTCTTGCATTGTTTGTTCCATTGTAGAACTTAATAAAGCATTACCTTTGACCACTAACGTATCTGCTTGTGAGTCAATTAATAAGGCATCTGCTACCGATAAAGCAAATAATTTTTCTGTCATTATAAAATTCCTTCTTTCGTTTATGTATATTGTTATTTAAATACTTATTAATCCATTTTTTGAAGAAATCTGATTAAGTTGTTCTTCAGTCAACACTAAGTCATCATCTGCATCCTTAGTTTCAATTTGATCTAACCAGTGAGGAATTGTAGTTCCTTCTTTAAATGAAACCATTCCTGAATATTGAGCGTTTTGAAGAATATCTGCAGATTTGATTAAATCGTATCTTTCTAATTCTTTTCTAAATTGATAAATAGTCATTTTCTTAATATCTTCGTAAGATGATTGAGAAACGCACTTATAAGCAATTATTTGTTGTTCTAAATCAGCCATTTTCTTGTTTCTTTTATTCATAAATGCTCTAGCTTCACTCTTTGCCTTATCAAATTCACTACCTAAACTTTCATCAGATACATCAATTAAATTTTGCTCACCAATAATCACTTTGATTTTGTCGAAGTCTCTTTCTTTAATCACTATGTCATCATCAATTACAATCGAATATTTATTCTTTTCATCAACATCAAACCTAATGTTTTCACTTCTACTTATCAACTTTATTAGCGTTACTAATTTATCAAAGAAGTGCTTATTATCTTCATCTGAACTAATGAAAATCACAAAAGCCAAATAAGACATTTTAATAATCATAGGCTCTTGAATTGTGTTTTTGGGAATTAGTAGACATTGTACTGCATCATACAATTGTTCAATATACTCCATCTGAACAGGATGTACTGGAATATTACGATAGTATTTCGGATTGCCCCATACATTATCTAAATCAATTTTCATTTTCGAACTCTCTTAGGTGATTCTTGAAGTGAAGTAGCTTCATAGGCTAACTTATAACCGATAAATCCTTTAGGCGTATTATTAATAGGGGAACTGAATGCCAAAATAAAATCCCCAACATCTGTAACTTTGTTGAGGAGAAGTAATTCGTCTAATCTATCGCAAATCCAAGTCATACGAAAATCCATTATGTCAATATCAACATGCACATAGACATCAAAATTATAAACTTGGTCAGATGCATATGGATTGTCGTGCAATCTTCCTGATGAAGAACTATAGCTTGTTTGAGGTTTACGAGTTCCTGTATAGAAGCAAATGCGAGACATTTTAGATTCTAAAACTAAATCGTATGTCTTATCCGATGGTATTAAAACTTTAGAAATAATATTATGCTTATCTTTTAGGTTAGATATATTTGGTTTTGATTTATCCAAAGGGTCATCTAATGCATTCTTAGGGACATAATGGAGAAGTCTAAGCAGCTCTTCATCTTTTGATAACTCAATAAATAATTTCTCTAGTGATTCTTTCAACTTCATTCATAATCCTCCTCACTAGATTTATTTCGTCCTTCTCGTTCACCAGTGATTCTTAAAATACCTACCTTATTTATTGAACTTGAAGGGTCAATCCTAATAATACGATAGGTTTCATTGTACAAATCGAATTGCTCATTTAACTCAATAGAAGGTGCTTCTGTGTAAGGAATAATTACCATTACCTGATTCGCTAACAAGTTCACTGGTTCATTTGCATCGGCAATTGCAGTAGACGCATCATTCATTTTAACAACACATGGCTTATGTACAATCTCGCCTTCTTCAACTTCATAAACAGGTCTACCTAATTTGTCGTATCCAGTGAGTACTTCCTTATCTTCTAACTTTACAGGGAATGTAGTGCTACATAGTCTAACTTCTGCTTTCCTATAAATTCGATTGTCTTCTGGTTTAGTTACTACAAGCCAATATTCATTGTTATACTCAATTAAATTTCCTCTTTCAATATCAACAATATGACCTATAACTTTCATAGCCTCACCGTCAGCATCCCATTTTTGACTCATCAGTATTTTTGCAGGTTTTTCATAATTAATTACTACTTCATATGACGAATGACCATCCAAAGACTTATTGAGTAGTAATAATCCGTCATGATCTACTTTGTCTCCAGTATTGATATTGTGATAATTGCTATAATCCTTCATTTTCATCACCGTCTTCGACATACAGTAGGGAAGGTAGTCTTATTATATCTGCACTAACTGTCAAAATTACATTTCTTATTTCAGCTAATTCACTGTCGCTAAGTAACTTTTTATTTAGGTATGATTCAAGTAAGAAGAGTATTGAATTGTTTCTTTTACTCAATTTAGAACAATAAGAATAAACACTTTCATCTTCAAATTCATTATTAATGTAAGAGGATTTCACTTTGATATCAGTCATAGAAAGTCCTCCATTGTATTAATAATCAAGGTGTCAAGTTTCTTTTCTTGTTCTTGAACAGATGCTTTTAAGGAGTTTAATTGAGTGCCAAAATTTCTTAATCCAACATCTGAAGCAAATGGTTGCCATAATGATTCAAAATATGTACGTTGATTAATTAAGAACGTTAATCTGATAAAATTAGCTAGAATTAAAAGATAATCTTCTGATAATTCTTTGCTAAAAGTTTCGCAATCGATATCGCATTGAATAGTTGTTCGCATCCTATTGTTAAAATACATAGTTGCATTTTTAATTGCTTCGTGAATTTTTTCATTTGTATTAGGTAGATCAATGTCAGAGACTTTACAGTTATTCAAGAAACATTTCCATACTTCATCAAAAGTGGTACTCATTTATACCACCCCTTAATCAAATAAAATATCTGCACTAACTCCCATCCAATCGGCTAGAGCGTCTAATTTACCTTTTGTTAAATCTTCTTTCATATCTGAAGCTACATCAATTACAAATTGTTTTTCAGAATCAACCGTGATCTTCTTTAATTCAGCTTTAAGTTTATTAATGTTACCGCCTAATAACTTCTCGATTTCTTCTTTAGTATGAGTGTTATTTTCATATACTTCTACATCTGTAATAGTGTCTTTTATTTCTTTTACAACCACTTCGTCTTCAAGAATAACTAATTGTCCTTTGTCAAAACATGAAGTATTCATTGTTAACCAATCTACCACATCACGAGGAACGGTTATAATATCAGGGCGACCATTTTTACTTCCACTCCAAGTATATTGCCTCTCTTGTCCGTTTCCTGTGTATTTAACAAAATAAGAAGTATTACGATAACGTGCTAACTTGACAGTTTCATTCATTTTTATTCTTTCCTCCTGTAGTCCTTAAAATAAAAAGGTGACTACATTTTCAGTAATCACCTCATTGATATGTATTTTAATTTAGAGTGATGCTATCATCTTCAATCACTGCAATTGCTTCACCAAATACAAGGTTAATTGATACATCTTGAGTGATTTTAACTTTAATTCGTTCATCTTCAATATCTTGTTCAGTCATTTGACGTAGACCACCATATTCTATAATAGAGAATGGTTTTTGTGTGACACTACCTGCAAACATGTAACCTTTATTTACTGGTAATTCAACTTTAGAGTTAGTTTCGTCAGTGAAAGGATTTACAAGGTTCACAGCAGTTGTACGTTGAATAGTAGTAGGGTTAAGAGAAGTAAGCAACTCTTCTTTAACACCTTCAGTAAGTAATTCTTTTACATTTGCGTCGCTTGCTTGTTGGAATGCAAAATGATCAATAAGTAATGAATCTGCAACAAATACAGGGCGACCACCGTAGCGTTGAAGTACAGACGCAGCCTTGTTATATTTAGCTAAAGTTAAATTAGTACCAGTAACAACATTTGCGGCTGGAATTTTACCAGAACTAATAGCTGAAGCAGTTAATTCATTAATTTTATCTAGGAATAATTTAACTTTCGCATTAGCTACATCATTTACTAATTTACGGAAATATTCTTCAGATTCTTTCACTAAATCAAGTGGCTCGTAATAGAAACCAGTAGAAAGGTGAGCAGGTACTGCAATAATTGATTTGCGTCCTTCTACACGTACTAAATCTACACCTGAACCAGTTGCAGACCATACTACTTTTGCCTTGTTCTTTTGTGGAATTCGTAATTCAACTAAGTCTCCACGTTGACGAGTTTGAGTATTTGCGAATAATGAAAGTAAATCAGTTACCATCGGTTTAGCAATTTGATCTGCTGTCTCAACAACTAATTGATTGAATTGATGCAACATTGTTGGGTCGGGATTTACGCCACCGTCACCGAATACTTTTGTGATATATGCTTTGATATCAGTTGAATCAGTTTCCTCCATTTTGTTATTGTATACACGACTAAATAAACCTTTTAATTTTGTATTGTCTAGTGCCATTATTTTAATCTCCTTTAATGTATAATATGTATTTTTTGATATTAAGCCTTAATTACTTCAAAGCGAATCATTGGTTTCCCAAGAGTGTATTGAATATCTTCTTCATTATTTGCAACTAAGAATTGCGCAGAAGCAGTAGCGTAATCAGCATGTGCTGAAGCTGCATCAGAAACAATGAACTTTTTAGTAGCTACATCAAAGTGAGCAACTTGTCCATTTTTAATTTCGCTAACACCAGAATTTTTAGTGAATGCAGAAGTTTCGAAACGAGTATAACCTTCTTCTAAAATTACACATCGAACACGTTCACCAACTGCATTGTAGAATTTAGTAATTTCTTCGTCAAGATATCGAGTCTCTGGTGATGCTACTAACACTGCTTTTTTATCATTTGCAGATAATTGTTTTACTGTACGTTCTCCTTCCGCATTAAAGCCTAATTCACCCAACGTAAAATTATCGATATCTGCTCCTTCAACAATAGCACCATTTGCTACCGTTTTGATTTTTAGGCTTGACAAATTACCTACCGCATGATTTCCTTTTTCTTGTAACGCTTTTAAGATATCGCTTGCCATTTTAAATTTCCTCCAATTATTATGTATTTTTTTATAGTGAATATCTGCTATCAAAATCATCACTAGACGGAATTAGATTTTCACGCTTACTAGAAACTTCTCTGATTGCAGGTTTTTCTGAATTTGTTTCTTTGTTTGATGTAACCATATCAACTAACATTGAATTTAATTGAAGAATTGCATTAGATCCTTCTTCATTTTCATAAACTGTTTTATTGATTAATTCTTGTACTTCTTCTGATTCAAATTTTTCTTTAGCGTTTAAAGCTTCAAATTTACCACCATAAAACTCTTTCTTTTCATTTAAAGCCTTATCCAATTCTTGTTGTTGGAATTGTTCTTTAAATGGAGTAAGTTCATCCACTTTAGAATTCAGTTGAACGATTGTTTCAGATGCAGTATTGAATTTATTTTCAATTGTTTTCTTATCTGTAGAAATAGTATTTAATTGCTTTTCTAATTCATTTACTTTTGATTCTTTCTCACTTAATTGAGTAGATACCTCTTTTAACTCATTTTGAATTGACTCGAATTGACTTACTTCTACCCAATCACGTTTAATCGTAACCTCTACTTTCGAATCACCATCAATAACAATTGAATCATTTTCACCTTTAGAATAATTAAATTTAAAGTACTTATCATATTCTAAATTATCATCTTCATCATATTTGTATGTATTAACAACAAAATATGTCTCATACACATCTGAAATATAAGAGTATTCTTTTTTACCTAAGAATGTTTCAAGTTGTGTATAAAGTAGGGAACGAACGTCACTATGAGATAATTCGTAAACTTTCTTAAAGAATTCCATATTTTCTTTTTCCTCCTTGTCTTTCTGATTAATCGCTTGTGCAACTAATTTTGTTAATTTAGATTCATCATAAGCAGGGTATATCTTATTATGACCGCCTCTATCTTCTGAGTTTAGAATACAATGTCCTTCATACACATAATTAAGAACTTCTGTAATTCCATTTTCTACTCTATAGGTGTCATATAAAATTTCCATACTAGATAAAACATTGATTCCTTCATCAATCCACTCTTTTAATAATCCGACTACATTAGGAAATCTAGAAGTCCATAAAATGCCTTTACCTACTACTACTTCTTTCTCATTTCCTTCATTATCAATAATAGTTTTAATGTATGCGTCTTCTGTAAATACTCCAATAGGAATTGTATCCATTGCTACAATCTCACTACCATCTTCACGATATTTATCTATGTACATTTCATGAGAACCTAGTGCATCGTCATTAGCACCTGCTTCTGAAACAGGATAATATCTAGCAACTATAGGCATCCCGTTTAGTGTGTGTAATGATTTTTTAGCAGTTTCTTTAGATATGAAAGCGTAGTTATGAGATACTTCAAATCCATGTAGAATAAATTCAACTTCTGATTTCGTAGGATTATCTGTGTCAGTAATTGAATTTAATTGTATTTCAAATAAATGCCTTTTTTGTTTCAATATTTCACCTCCTTTAAAAGACTAATTACACTTATTCAGGCAAATCGTTACCATTTCCTGTTTTTGATTTAACAGTATTATCATTGTTGCTATCTACTTCTGGTCTTCCACCTTTTTCACCTGTCATAGTATAGGTGCTTTGATAAGGGCGAATTCTGTCTTGTAAATGAAGTTCTTCAGTTTCATAGATAGTTTGTTCAAAGTAACTCTCCCAAGAAACACCATCCAAATGATCAACTACATGTTTAATTGACCATCCTTTATCATTTAACCTCATTAAAATATCCACTTTCTCTTTGTGAGTAAGTGGAGTTGATTTATCATATTCCATTACAAAATTGTCTTTTTGAGAAGATGGGAGAATTAGATTAATCATCTTTTGGTAACATTCTTGTTCCACATCCTCTAGTAAAACTCCAAGTCTCTTATAGAATGTATCGAGATTAAGTTTAGATGCACTAAAGTTACCGCCATCACCATTCAACAATGCTCCAGACATACCGTATGCAGTCTTAATATCTGAATTGACACTTTCATACTTTTTGTCACCTAGTCCATCAGTAGAAACATCAGGGAAATCTAACTTCGCAAAGTCTGGTATTGTTACTACAGTTACACCCTTAGTATTACTTTTTTCTAATGCTTGCTTAACACCAGAATGGACTTTTTGCTTTACAGGTTTAGGTAGTTTTAAGTTCGTCATTGTATCATACTTTTCATTACCATTTACCCCTACAGTTAATACTGCAACAGCATTAATAATTTTATTAGCGATAGAATACTCTACATCTTTAAGTTTCTTCTTATGTAATACATCATATAAACCAGATGTCACTAAAGACGTGCCTAATCCTTGATTTCTTTTCAATGTTCCAATTCTCAAAACAAAAGTTCTATCTTGTGGTAATTCTTTATACTTGTATTTAGAAGTGTCTTCTTGGTATTTCTTATAGTCTGCTTTCGTAAGATATGGTGACATGTTATTGAATTGTTCATTACGAAAATCCTCTTGTAATGTTGAAAAATACTCCATATCTATAACGCATTGCCATTCACCATTTTTCCTATAGGCAGGGAACACCATTGATACATCATCAAATATATACGGGTAAATATTGTTCTTGTCACCTAACCAAATACCAACTAAAGTTCCAGATGCAGATGTTTGTTTAAGTAAATCACGAGTCAAACGCTTATGTTTTATTTTGTGAAGTGATTTGTTAATCATTCCGATATGCTTATCTGTGTGTTTATTCTTATCAAATGAATCTATTTTATAGTTTAAAGAGGGGAGTGCTTCAATTAATTCGAATAATTGATGTATTTCGCCAGAAGAAATATAATAATATTGAGCTAAATCTTCAATTTCTTTTTGATATGTATCTGGATTAGAAAAATATTTTTTAAGTTTTTCAGCATCTACTTCTTCAATAATCCCTTGTGTGAATAAATTGGTAACAAATCCAGAAACAAAGGTATTAATGTAATCGTTATAATCATTAACCATTCTTTTATATTCTTCTGTCTCTGTATCTATTTGTACAACTTCTGACATTCGTTCACCTCCAATACTTTAATATGATTAATTATTTTATGTATTTTTTAGAAGTAGATTAATTCATCGTCTTCTTCATATGTACTAAAATCAGAAGATAGATTTTCAGTTTCTAAAATTTTAGCTAAGTAGTTAGAAAACGCTAGAGAAGAGTATCTGTCTTTTCTCTTGCCTGATTTTTCTTTTACTTTAATAAACCCACCTACAATTTCATGATCTAAGTTAACCAACTCATTTACTAATATTGTAGTTTGTAGATAAGGCTTAATGTATTCTGCTTTTTTCTCCTCGGAAGCATTCAAATAGTATTTTCGTTCAGCTAGAATTTCTCTAGCTTCTAAATCATTAATAGGTAACTCTATATTAGAATTTTGTAAATTTACACGTAGGGAAGACGCTATTTCATGATTCAAACGAACACCTGCTTTAATTGAGAATATAACAGGTAAAGGATTTTGTGATTTTGCACGACTTCTCATTTCATCATCGTTAAATGAACACCATGCCTCATATTCAACATCTCTTTGTTCATCATATTGGACTTTTACTAACTCATCATAAACTGACATACCATTACCATGACAGTCTAGTGCTATGTATGATGCTTGAAAATCTTCAAATATCTGCTTTATTCTAATAGCCTGATCTTCAGAATGTTTACCTTCTATCGTTTCTATATAAGAAACTTTTCTTAAATACGTACTACCATTAGGAATTAATCTAGTACAAGTAAGTACAGTATTATCATTTGCCTTACCACCCATCAAAGCTATATCTATCCCTATAATCCTAACTTCTCCGTCTTTTAGTTTTTCTTTTCTTTTATTCTTTAATTCTGAGTAGTCCACATTATCTATAGGATAGAATATATTTTTCAATTTTCTGTTCTTATTAACATCTTCTAGAGCAAATAATGCATTTTCATTTTGACCATACATTAAATTTTCATATTCCATCATGAATCCCACTGAATCAAAGTTAGAGCTTTCTTTGTCTTTCTCGATACGTTTTTTACTCAATAATCCATGATGCAGGGAAGTTAAGTAATCCAATGAAAATAACATGGAATCTTTACCTTGAAGCATCAAATCCCTAGATGATTGCATAGCTTTCCACATCCAGTGAGATGTGTACCAAGCACTAGAAATATAAAGCTCGATATTCTCTTCTGTTAAATGAGCATACTCAGGTTTCTTTAGATACGGTGGTTGTCTATAAACATTCAAGAAAGGCTTAAGTACAGTATTTAAAATACCAAAATCTATCATTCTGAATTCTTCGCATATTAAAATATTTCCTCGATAACCTCGTGAACCATCAGAAGAAGTTACGGCTTCTATAGATGAGCCATTATGAAAAATTACTTTTGCATCATTTGCTGAGGTTTTAATTTGTTTAATCTCTCTAGCAACATTCGGATACTGCATCAGTTCTTTTTCTATTTTTTCTGTAATGATTAATCTACTTTGTGATTTTTGACCAGAAGCTATTATAACTTTAGTATTAGGATAAAGTATACAGCGAGAAACTGCGTATATCGATATGATAAATGATTTAGATAATCCACGAGCAGCAATAATCATTACATATGAATTCAAATTCATAAAAAATATCAATATCTTTTGAAACAGGAATAGTTCTATACCTAGATAATGTTCAACAAACCTATGTACATTCAAACGATAAAACGAAGTCCATTTCCTCATTTGAGTACGCATTCTATCATTTTTACTTGTATTTTCTATACGTTTTTTATTTGGATTGCTTTTGATTAATTGATTTTGACCCTTAGAGTGCTTATTTCTATCTACTTGAAAGTTTTGATGTGACGACATTATTTATCATCCTTTACATCAAAATCTTTTGATATGTTGAAAATATTTTTAAACGGTCTAACAAACCACTTTTCTATGTATCTTCTAAAATAATCATAGTCTTCATATGTCTTTTTATTTTCGAAGTATTCACAAGGCTCATCATTTTCAATGGTTTTAATCCACATACCATAAGTTGAAACACCTTTATCATCATTCATTCCAGAAGACTGAATAGGCTTAATGTTACCATCATTATGCATTTTTGAAGATAAATCCATTAAGTCTTTATAAGATTTAATATTACCTTTTTCTAGTTCCTTCTCTGCTTGCAAATGTATTTTAGCTAGATTTCTATAAATATTTATTTGGGCAGGTGTGTCTGTAGGGAAGTTGTTCTCATATTCTCCATAAAAATTTTCTAAAAATATGAAATCTTGTTCCGCAAAGTTGTTTCCCCAAACTCTTTTCATTTTCTTTATTTCTTCTGGTGAATAAATATAATCTTCTTCATCTAATAAACGAACTTCTTGTTCCGATGCTTCTTTTTTAACTTTATTATCAAAATCAGAATCATCCCATGTCAGATCTCTAAAATCCTTCATACCTAAGTTCTTCATGTATAGTTTGAATATATCTGACTTTGTATCACGAGAAAGGGATTCATTTTCTGCTGCGTTCCAAATATCTTTCATGTATGGACGATTAATAGATAAAAGAACCTCTTTTACCTTATTGATATCATAACTTACCTTATCATCAGGAATCACATATTCCCATAAACATTTCTTACATGTATGAACTCTACCTTTATTTTTCATAAAATAAGAGCTTGATGAGTAGAATTCTTCTATTTTCCTAATATTTCCACAACAACAGCAAGTTATTTCTTTATCAGTAGACAACTATAATCCACCTCATTTCTATAAATAAAAAAAGAGACACCGTTTATACGACATCTCCAAATTCGCCATTTATGTAGTTGTTCTTAAATTCTTTAAATTGATCATATGTATTATTCTTATTACCATATATTGCATGAAATTTATTATGCAAACTTTTACAAATAACTAACCCTAAACCATATTTATTATGTAGTTCTAAACAAGTATTAGTTAATTTTGATAAGTCGTCATCACTATAATCATCTAAGTTTTCATGGACTTTAAGATTCAAACAATTTAAAGCTTCATGTACAATCTTATGAAAATTATAAGGATGATGAACTACTAAATTTTCTTCTGAATTAGTAAGGAGACATCTATAATTTGCGTTATCTAAACTATCTTTTCTCCATTTACCTAATTTACCTCTAAGATAATTATAGATATTAGTTACTCCGCCTTGCCAATTATAATAATTTTCTCCACTTATCTTTTCATAGCGACAAGCCTTACATCCACTTTGGAAATTCTTAACTATATTGTAAGAAGTGATCTGTATTCCAAGACATTCATGCTTATTACAAATAAATTCTATTGGGTCAGCATAGCGCACATATTCACTTAACATAGTATAATTCAATTTATTAAATGCCGATAAAACTTCAAAAGAGTCTGTTCTATTTTTATCAGAAACACTTTCTCTAAAACTGTATAGTTGTGAATTATGATTGACTCCATGAACTAATTTCATATACTCACTAGTCTTTCTTCCTTTACATGAGTTGCAAGAATCTTTTTTGATTGTGCTATTCTCATTTTGTGATATGTATTTAAAATAAGGTTTATGTAATATTCCTCCACAGTAATCGCATTGTACATTTACTTTCATATGCGATCCTTTAGGTACGTGTTTAATATCTACAATAATTTTAGAACCTTTGCGTACAGTTAAATCTGTTTTACTTCTTTTTGTGCTTCTTCTCCATCTAGGTATTTCATAGCCTAAATCCTCGTAATAAGAGATGTTTGAGCTATTTAATGTTACTTCCACAAAATCGCTTATTAACAAATACATCATTCCTTTATGTATTTTCATTCCTAAAAAATAAAAGAGTAGGGTAGTGTAAGGAATGTGTACACTTATATTCAGGTAGCTACTCCTAAATATTCCTACTCAATAAGCATCTCTGCTTTATTGCACACCTAAATAAGCGGTAAACCTATATAGATGTGTTAAAAGGAGAGATTTCTATAAATATCTACTTAAAATCTAAGTGTAATTATGTATTAATTTAAATAAAATAACCGTTTTAATAAATTTTTAATTTGCTGCACATATATAAAAGCAGTAACTTGATTTCAAATATTAGATTTTTCATATGTATCACCTAATTCAAACGAATATCATATGTACAAAGTTTACCGTATCCTTCTTCTATGATTGTAATCAATGAGCCTGCATTAGCTGTCTTCTTAAGTTTTAAACTATACTCATCGATACCACAAATAGAAGGGGATTGCACAAACTCAATGTTCTGTAAACCATTCATACCAATAGTTTTATTATTTCCATGATGTAAATGTCCAGTTTTGAAAAGGTGAACAGGGACATTATAGATCATCATGTAATCTTTAATAGAAACTTCTAAATTTCTCTCATCTTGACCATGTGCGCTCAAAATTTTAGTTCCTAATACATCAAAATAGATAATATTCTTTGCTTCATATACAGTTACTCGATTATTAGAGCTTAATCGAGTCTTAATGTACCATTCAATTAAACGTTCCATATTTTCTTGAGCAAGTTCACCACGAGAACTATTTAAATAGCGATTCTCACTATGATTACCTAATACTGAACGATAATCGATTGTAACGTACTCAGATAAAGCATTTAACCATTCACTCATAAATTCTGCAAATTGCATTACTTGGTCTGCTACACCTAATTGTTGAAATTGTAATTGGTTCATATGTAGTAAACCGTCGATTGAATCTGATAAATTTAACACCGTAACATGCGTTAGCTTTTCTTTATCGATAATTGCAATAGCATACTCTAATAAATCCCACATTCTACGTTTAAAGATATCTACACTGTACTCAGCTAATACTTCATTATTGAATCCTGTGATTTTACCTTCACGACCAAAATGCGAATCAGCGATATCAATAATTGCTGTACGTTTGTTGTTATTCTCTTTAATTTCAACTTTAGGAACTTGAATAGAGGATAGGTTAGCGATAGCTTGTTCAATCTTCTCATAAATATTTTCAGTACGAGCCTGTTCACGAATCCATTTATTTAATTCATTTTTCTCAGATGATAGCTTGTTACGTTCTTTTTGCAGCTCCAATTTCTTAATAGTAAGTTTATCTAATTCAGTATCATTATTGTGTTTTGAAAGGATATAATCTTTCCATTTTGCATATTGAGCATAATCCTTACGCCACTTAGATTCTGAATAGTTAACTCCGTATTCTCTATTAAGAAGTTCAGCTACCTCATCTGAATCTAATTCATGTATAGACATATCTTCAAATAAGCGAACGTGATAATCCTCGAATTCTTCATTACTTTTACGTTTTAAATCATAAGAAGTCATTTAATCGCTCCTTAATCTTCAATTGGATCAATAGAAGTTTCTAGTTTTCCACTTACAGAAACATGATTACCTAAGAATTCATCTAATTTTGCTGAAAAATCATATGTAGATTCTACACCTTTAACTGTTTCAGTAATGTAATATTTACCATCTTCGAATTTCAGTTTCCCATTAAATCCAAAGCCTTTATTTTCTTTAGCCATAAATTCATCATCCTTTTCTCCGTATAATTAAAAGTACAAAAATAATCCTATCTGCAAAATTCTAATGAACTAATTGTTCTGTTTTTACAGATAGGATTATTTAATTAAAATTTAATTAATAGAGAAGAGTAGGGGAGAACCCTACCACTAACTCCATTTTGTATTTAAAACGTCTGTATTAATTTACTGTGTATTAAAAATTAGCCTTTTAATAAGTCTTTTAATTTTTTATGAGGTTTTAATCCTACAGCACGAGATTCAGCGATATCAATTTCTTCACCAGTGGCTGGATTTCGACCCTTGCGAGCTGCCCGAGTTCGAGGTTCTAAATCAGCATAAGCACCTAACTTTACAGTTTCACCATCATTTACTCGTTTAAAGATCGCATCTACAAACTCTTCTACAATTTCTTTACATTCTTTAGCTTTAATGACGATTCCTTTTGCTTCTAAAATTCCTTGTAAGTCTTTACCTAATTCTTGAGTGTTAATTTTTTCTGTCATAATTTAATTTCTCCTTTTATCCACTTAAATTTGTTTTATGTATTTTGTTTATTTAAAATTCAACGCTTAACTGTATCGTTAAATGTTTTACCTGCTTTAAATTTAGGAACTCTCTTAGCTTCTACTACGACTTCATCTTTACCGAAGTTATTATACTTGCGTTGATTTCTAATTACAGACTTAAAACTTCCGAATCCTTGCAACATTAGCTCATCATATTCATCTGTTAATTTGATTATAGTAGATAGTATTGATTCTATAATAAAGTCAGTGTCTTCTAATCCAATTCCTTTTTGGTTTGATTTGCTTATTGAATCTATAAATTTTTGATTATTATTAAGTACATTCTTTAATTCACGCTTCAAATCATCCCTTTTCGCATTATTCATTATTATCATCCTTTTTATCCTTGTAAATTTCATATTGACATATGTTCAACCTGTATCCACTGTGATAAATACCATTTAGAATGATAACTTCTTACTTCTCATTTTCTTCATATTCTTTCTTACTTTCTCTCTTCTTACTACAGGAGAGCATATTGTACAGTATTTTTGGTTATTGTTTGCAATAATAAATTCTTCATTGCAATGATTACATTTCTTCTTCCTGATTTCTTTTTCTTTGTTATTTCTAATGTAATTCTTCATATAACCAGTCAAACTCTTACAAAAATACTTTACGATATAATTATCTTCGTGCCACGCATCATGTATGACATTTAATTCCCATCCATTTTCCTGTTCGTACTCAAATGGTGACTTGTAATTGTTAAATATTCTAAATATGTATCCATTTATAATTTTCTTATATTCGTTAAAAGGTAATTCTATTTTCTTTCCAACATCTCTTAAACGTAACTCTTCAGTCTTTTTTTCAAAATCTAATAATTGATTTCTTATTTCATCTATATTTACAACTTCTCCATTTTTGATACGTTCAATTGTTTTAAAATACAATTTTTTGGGTTGTATCTTAAAATTAAAGTATTCCTTAGACATATAAACTTCACTATTAGTAAGATACATGTACATATTGTTTATATGTATTCTTATCATATCGATGGAGTTAGGCTTATCATTGTAATAACTGATGACGTGTCTAATTTTAATTTTTTGATAAGGTTCAAAGATTTTAATTAATTCATCATTATTATTAAGAAGTTCTGGTTGCAATTTGAACGCATAGGTTTTTCTATACGTTCTACAACCATAGTCACTACTCCACAATAATCTAATAAATTCATCTAAAGCTTCATCTTCGTTAAATTCTTGATAATCCTCCAACAATTCATTCAACATCGACTTCAGCTCCTACGAATTTATAATACCTTCCTAAGAACTCTTTGCCATCAGTATCATTTTCATCACACTCTACAATTTTCAATTCCTTTGTAATAGTGGAGTTGTTTTTTAAGTTATTAATCATCTCATCACCGAACAAATACCAACATAAGGATTTATCAATTCCCATTGATCGATACGCTGTTTTAATGCAGTAATTAATAAAATCATCAGTAGGCAACGATTGCGTCTCATTTTTTAATGCATTTAACTTATCTCCATATTCAACATACAACTCATTTATGTTATCTTCATCGCATTCACGTAGTTTCTCTGTGAACTCAGTATAGACGGATGATATTTTACGTATTATTCTTTTATCATTTAACTCCAATGAATTATTAGTCAACAACTTCTGACTATTTTTAACTGAATTATTCATCTTCAACTTTTTTCTTTCCCACTGACAAATATATTCACATAATTCGTTCAGTGGGGTAGGGGAGTTAAATGAATCAGTATTTATTTTATCTTCATTTTCTAATGATTTATTTATTTCCTTGATTTTCTTATAACGTTTCATTTTATTAGGGTAGTTATATAGTAAGAAGTGAGGTAGTTTATCTTTGTACTTACTTAGATTCTTTGTCATATGCCATCTGAAACCTGTCTTTAAAAAGTCTATTTCCTTACCTTGATAAAGCCTCAACATGGCAATATTGTCTTCATTTATCTTTTTCCATTTAGGATTTTCTGTATAGTGATTTAAGATAGATGTAGCAATATTTGTTATTTCTCCAATTCGGTTATCTCTGCTGTTAAGTTCATATTTGATGATGTTTTCTGTATCATATGTTTCAGGGTCAGCACCTTTCTTATCTTCCATATCTACTACTATTGGGAGTTTAATCTTAGATTTAATAACTATGTCGTTATCAGTCAACAGAATAGTGTCTCCGTCCATATCCATTCCGCCTTGTTGTTGCATAGTCAAATCGTACATATTTATCATTACAACATCATGATCTTGAAAATGTGAGAACCACTTGTTTATAAATTCATTTTCAATTAAATCAACAATATTTACTTCAGAGGCATCTACTAATGGACTTCGCATAGATGCAACTTTACCTAATGGGAGCGTCTTTGCTAAAAATTGTTCCTTTTTTAAACAACCTTTCACAGTTTTATTAGCGCAAAACTCTAAATAACCTATAATATCTCCAACAACCGTATGATAATAACCTTTGACATATATTTTTCCATATTTCATCATATCAATTGTCTTATTAATCCTACGCTTTAGCATTTTCTTTACGCTGATATCGTCCAACATTGCGTCGTTTATTAATATAGCCTTTTCATAATTGCTTGTGATTTCATCTAGATTACCTGTATTATGTATTCCTAAAAACTTTAAAGCGTATAATTTATCACCATTCACAATGTTTTCAATTAGGTTTGTTGAGTATTTAGCTAAGTTTATGATTTTACCATGATTCGATTCATCTAAGATATCATAATCAAAATCATGTTTTTTATATTTATCTACATATTTAGAATTCAATAAATCTAAGCATTGTAGATATTGAAAGTTCATACGTGAATACAACTTTAATTCGTCCTTGTAATGGTTGTACTTGCTTACACCTAACTTATAGCCGTATTTATTGACGCTTTCTATGTATTTAATCCAACCGTTATCACCATATTCTTTTTTGAAGTACGAATATCCTTTCCACATAGTTGTATTCCATAGGCAATCTATATCATCTACATTATGTACTTTACCAAAAACATCAGTAATTTTATCCACTTTTAATTCATTTTTAAGGTAGTCTTTGAAATTAAACTCGATAGTTACACCTTTCATAAATGGCATTCTTATTTGGAATAAAATTGATTCGCATTTTTCAGAAACAGCATTCCTTAATAGTGTAGATATTTCTTTAGTATGTAAACCGAACCCATCAAAAGGGGAGATACTTATATTAGTAGTATCCTCTACAATGACTCTATTCTTATATTTTTTACTTTCACCTGTATTTTTGTCTACTTGCTCAAATTCCTTTACTTCAGCACATCGAATTTTCTGGTTAGGTATTAATTTTTCATACTCATCTACAATGACAATGTTAGGTAAGTCTTCATTTACGATATGGCACGAGCTAAATATAAGCGATCTGTAGCTTTCGTATTTAGAGATTACACACTTTTCAATTTCTAATCCCAACTTACTACGTTCGGTTAATTCTCTATAAAACTCTTCTTGTATAAATGTTGTAATACCATCCTTACCTTGAGATGGACTTTTGCCATATCTTATGTATTTTTTATCATTACAAGTGAAGCCATCTCTCAATAATTTGATTAACTTATCTTCTCTGTCTTTATTTCTTTTTGCTTCCACAAAAATGAACTCATTAATTAATTTAGAATCATGACCACGTACAATATTTAGTTGTTGAAATAGGAGAGATTCCGGTAATTTAATTTGATACTTTTTCTTTGAGTCATCATCAATAGATAGATGGTAGTCAGATTTAATTATGTCTTGTATTTTGATCTTTAATAACGAGTACATTTTAATTTTCTCCATTCAATCTCTCCTTTTTTCGTTTCTTTCGACATGTCTTACATCGCTTTGGCAACTCTAATTTATTGCCGACATAAAAGAAATATTCTTTCGAAGAAATGTTAAACAAGTTATTACAAGATTTACATTCTTTTTCCCTTGAACCATTAAATGATTTATCAAGTAATTCACTTTTAAATTTATTTTTATCAATAAAAGCATCTCTATGGTCGTAAATTTCATTGTAATTATAGTAATTAAAATAGAATAACTCATCCAATCTATTGAATAGGTGTTTAACTGTAATATTAAAGCCATTTCTATCAAAGTCTAATTTAAAAGACACTTCTTTATAATCGTCATTTAATTCCTCGATAGATTGCTTTAATTCTTTTTCTATTTCTTTATATGCCATCCTATTATGTATATTATTTAACCTTTCCTCGATGTCCAATCCATCATATCTATACATCTTAAAATCCAACTTATACAACGATTCACTTTTGTTACGAAAATGAATATAGAATTTATTAATAGAAAACTCTATGAATTCAACAATATAATCTGCATTATTATTTTTTAAGATCTGATTTAAGTAACTGGTATTTAAGAATTTTTCTTCTATAGTTTTAACTTTCTTTCTTTGTTCTTCTCTTGTCTTTTTATTCAACTTGTCTATAAATCCTTTAATTATCTCATTACTTTTTCTCTTAATTAAAGCTTTTTTGATTAACATGAACTCCTTGGGTCTCATTACTTCTAAAAATAAATACATTTCATCTAAGTTAATAGATTCATCATTTTCATATTTGCAAATTTCAGTCCAAAACCAATCCAACTTCTTAACTAACTCAATATCATACTCATTATTTTGTTTCAATTCCTCCTTCAATTTACCGATAGTATTGTAATATCCACCGTCACGTTTATTGAAATTGAAGCATTTACCGTTATAATATAGAGCTTTGAATTCCGTCGCTTTACTTTCATCAGTTAATGATTGGATATCTACTTCAACAACAATTTTATCTAACTCAATCCAACGATCAATATAATCTTTAACTTGTTTCTTATTGGTATTTGCCATTTCAAAAACAATTTCATTCCCACAAACCGTTTCGATTACGATGTCTGGTCTATATACACCTGAATCTAATTGATATGTAACTTCTGTTTTAAAATCTTTACAAGTATACGTAGGTTTATATGTATGTTTCTCATCTGTATTAATTGTAAATGTATCTCCACGTTCAATAAACTTGTGCTTAAACCAAAAATGCAGCATTGATTCACTTGAGCATTTTTCTTTATCAATGTGTGCAAAGTGGGGAGTTACTCGATTAGATTCTAATGCTCTAGGAATTACTTTACTTGTACAAATAGGGCAGGTATATGTATTATCATTACTTGCGTTTAAAACACCTATAATTTCATTATTTTCATCTCTTGCAAACCATAGATTAACGTTCATAGCGTAGCTTCTCCTTATTTTACTTATAATTTTATGTATTTATTATAATAATTTTAAAACTTAATTTAGTAACAATTAAGTATACGTTTTTAATTAATTCCAATTGATTTAACAAGTCTTTATTATTTTCTAATAATAAGTACCACATCATTCATATTAACGCTGTATTAATTAGCAGCAATTCCACGTCATGCTTCATATGTATTCTTATTAAAACTTCTCATTATATAATTTAAACATGTTACGCTTAATCTTCTTTAAAGCACTTTTTTTAACTTTCCCATACTGCTTTATATCCTGATGAGCTTCTAATTCATAATCTTCTACCATACCCACACTAATCATTTCTTCCAAGTAGTACATGATCTCGCTGTTACTAAAGTTGATCTCCTTAGTCTTATTCATTTCGAATACCTCTTCATTAATTGTTTCATAGCTTTTCAATAATACCAATCTCCTTTTTATGTATTTTATTAAATTATATCATTGCTAAACACAAAGTCAAGATAATTATGTATTTTGTTATTTAATTGTGCTCTTGTTTATATAATAATGCGAAACTATCAAATCATCTAGTGAGATTTAAAAATAAATTTAAATAAAGATATAAACCTTAATTTTCAATTAATTGGTAAGAAGTTTTGTCGAAACTTGTAGAAAAATAAAGAAATAACATTTCATTCATATTTGAATTGTTGTATTATTGACTATAGTGAATGATATGTCAGAAGTAAAATTATAACAATCACTAACTTTATACTTGTAATTTATAGGAAAATTTCCAATAATTATAATATATAATAAGGAAGGGGAATGAATTATTAAAATGAATAATGTAAAGAGAGTACATATAAAGAAAGATGAATCTGTCGAGTCTGCATTACTTTTAGTGATCAGTAAGTTATCTATTTCACAACCAGAGGAATCATTAAAGTTACTGGCAATGTGTGCAAAAGATGATATACCTAAGATGAGTGTTTTAAATTATGCACTAGATATGGTTGAAAAGAATAATTATCTAAGCTAGATTGAGTTTAAAATACATATCAATATTTTACTAAAAATAATAAATTTGTATTATAAGTTAGTTAGTAGGAATACATATGTTTGATAAATAGTTAAATAATTTGACTCGAAAAGACGATTTCTAATGAAAGTATCATTACTCGTAACTAGATCTCATTTTAATAGTAGAAATGTAGATTATATAAGGGGAATGATGCTACTTAGTCGTTTATTTTCGAGTCATTTTTATGTTTAATTAGAGCTGCAAAATTAAGCTTATATTCAACGTTTATAAGGATATTACATGTAATGTGTAATTTATATAGGAAATAGTCGTTCATGTTTAGTCGTGAATATCCAATGTTTATAATGGTTTTAGAGGTGAAAATACGGTGAATATAGGTTGAAAAGTGTGATTTGTGACTAATTTACTATTCTATGATATTCAATGATAGTAAGGATATTTGATGAAATTTACGATTACGATTACGAGTAATGGAACAGTGATTAAATAGGTAAGTAGTACTAATTTTAGGTATATCGGATTATTGATAGAGAAGGTGAGAGGAGAGTGATGAAAATATGAAAACGTAAAAATTATCATGGTGTGGAAATAGATGTGGTAGCCCTAATAATTGATCACTCCATAAAACTCAAGATGTAAACTAACCCCCATATCCAAGCTATAAGGGCATATAATGTATATTATTTTACCTATATCTTACAATAAATACCATCTACAACTACCACTCTCACACCTAAAACTCTCCAATATCTCATAAAAAAATACGAACATATGCTCCTATAACCGTAAAGTATAACTATATTATATAAAATCGAATATTAGCTTTTTTAAATCAGCAAAATTTAGAATGTGTTGTTATATTCGTAGTATAACAGGACGCGCACAGTCGAGGTATTCTTTTTAAGTATTTCACTTTTTGTGGATATGTTGATAACCTGTGTATAACTTTGTTGATAATTTTAATTGTAGTATAAATTATTATATTCAACTCTTTACTCTGGTAGCAATTACATTAATATCACTCTAACTATACTTATAACTGTTAGCAGCATATACACATTTATAAATAACTAACAATTTAATCAGCAAAATTCAATAATCAAACTCCATACAAAATAAAAAAGCAGCAAGTATATTTCAACTCGCTACTAATCTAATGTTAAACTGTTATGTAAATAATAAAATAGGATAACATTTATTTATTAAGGTTACTGGTACTACTCATTGCAATAATAATTGAATGTTTTATATAAACAATAGAATATGTAAAATATAAAAATGAGAAAAATAAAATGTAGTTGCATAGTATCTTACATATAGTAATAGTGCTTGATAGTCATATTACAAGTAGTACTCCTATATCTTACTTCTTTAACTTTGATGATTATTATCTTATCAACTTACTTTACTTGTACACTAAACATACTATCTAGTTATTAACTGTTATATAAATGATAGTCACATAAGCTAACTAACTTGTTAGCGTTGTGGACAAACGACTGCTTGCAGTTGTGCGTCAGGCACTTAATCTCTTTATTACGATCAACGTTGAAACTTGGCTATAATATCCTCCATTATATATTAGTATTAAATAGGGATATTATAGCCAAAATAATTTATGTATTTATACCGTTAATCACATTAACTCTGGTAACTCTAAAGTAATATCTTCAACTTGTTTTGGTTGTATCTTAAACATTGCATGTGCTTGTTGTGGTGTTAAGCTATTATCAATTAAGAATGTATTGAGTAACTCATAGCTATTTATGTATGATGTACTTGAACGTCTAATCAGTTTATCGTTCACATCCTTATCTTTATCTAAATAATCTATAAGTATCTTACTGGCATCATTAGAACGATTGCGTGCATTTTCCATTATACGTTTCCTTACTTCATAATTAACTTTGTTATGTATTAATTGCTTTTCTATCTTATCTAACAAATCTATGCGCTCATCTTCCAAGTGATCATTATTAAATATAAGATGGTGTGACTTGAAACTTCTAAGTATATTTAGTTCCTTTAATAGTCTATCATTTACTATCTTATTAAATTTGAATGTCAATCCTTCTTTGTATAGTACATTGTATTTATCATCTTTATTGAATCCTAACTGAATCATTGTTTCTCTATGTATACGTAATATGTTTCTTAATTCATCTGTAGTAGCTTCTCTAAGAGCTTCTTTGGTTTGTAACGGTGCAGGTTTATATGTAGTCCTTTCTATTCCATTATGGTCTATATTGCTATCGATATATAGCTTTAAATTTCCATACTCATTGTAATTAGTAGAAGCTAACTCGACAACTTTAATCATAATAACTTCTTTGTGAAATAGAAGCTTTTTCTTTTCGAGCCTATTCATAATTGTCTTTAAGTTTCCTACTAGGGAACTGTTTACATTATTGTAATAGTCATTAACATGCTCTAAATCAATATTTAATCCATTAGCAAGGAGTGGGCGATTGTAACCATAATACTTACTATAATTATGATTAACCAGTTTTAATGCTTGCATAAGTGCATTATTAGGTAACAACAATTCACCGTCACCGCAAAGCATTAAATCAATAAGTAATAGTTCTGCATCAGTTATGTACGGTGCTGTATTTCCATTTAATGAGCGGTTATCATTCTTTTCTTTTGGCTCTTGGTATATTTCTTTGATAATAAATTTACGTCCTTGTTTATCGTAGTCAATGTATCTTTCCAATTCTTTTAATTGTGATGTCTTAGCAGCTCCAGATTTTACTTTTTCACCTAATACAGTACATAATTCAGGATAATTCTTAAATACGTCTCCAACCTTAACGTTATCTAAATTAATATTAATCAACCTTTCCATTTTTAATATTTTCACAATGATATACATACTCTTTGTATTCATCAAATGTATATCCGTTTAATTCAGCAATATAAGTTAAGGCATCAATAAATAGATCTTCTTTGATATCAAATCTTTTAGCGTTATTCTTATACCATTCAAATACGTTACTATCATGCTTAGATGAATTTATACTGTCCCAAATTGGAAGCATGTTAGAAAGTGTAGTGCCTTCAATTTCCCATGCAACTGGTATTACATGATCCATATGCAAATTTACTTCTTTACCTGTAAACGCACATTTATCATCAAACATTTTTAATAATTCACTTTTTTCTTCTTCTGTAAAGTCATTCTTTAATTTTTTCAATCTTTCGATTCTTTTATTTTTGTTAGTTATGTATGGATAATTAAATTGATTTTGTACTTCCATTGTGTTAAGTACATCTTCATTTTCATATAATCTTAACTTTTTTGCGTTTAAAATGACTGTAACGTGATTAATGTTTTCTGCTTCCAGTACTCTTATGTAATTATGTTTTAGTAGTTCGTCTAAATTGTTTTGAATTCCATGCTTTTTATTAATTCTAACAAAGAAAGAGGGGACTGATATGTTTACTATCATGTTCATTAACCATTTTAATGTTTCATTTGTCAGAAATGGTCTATGTTCATTTGCAATTTGAATTAAAAAATCATCATCTCTAACTAGCTTTAAACTATTAATAAATGAGTGATGTCTTTTTATTTTGTTTTTGCATATGAAACAATTTACATGTTCTTGATTCGGGTCATTAGATTCTGAATCATAGATGCCAAATATTAAAAATACACTGGAAGATGATCCATAATAATGTTCGCATGGTATACATACTTCAGCTACTTCTTCGTTATCAATAAGTTGGGACTCTATGTATTGTAATTCCTTTTCTAACTCTTCTTTTCTTTGTTTTAGTTTTTCAGTTTTACTGTTCATCTAATCAATTCCTTTTCTATTATTAATGTGTAGTAGGGAAGTGGTACAACTCTATAATGTATCGGCTCTAATCATATTCAATTTTGAATCAATCCTTTGTTATGTATTTTATATATTTATAATTTTTAGTAACGGCAAAAAGAGAGCAGCTTAAATATAAGTTAGCTGCTCAAAATATCACAATTCTCATTTTAATTTCCCTTTGATCCAATCACTGTAATCACAATTCTAACTATAAATACAATCACAAGTATTCCGTACAATCCAATAATAACCCAATCAAATACAGTTAAGTTTCCGAAATCAATCCACTGATACATAAGAAACGGTAAGAACAAGATAAAAAATAAATTAAGATAACCGATTTTTTTTAGCATATTTTAAGTGAGTATGGTAATATTATTATCAATAGGGAAGGGGAATAAATCCCCTCCGACTACTTGCGACTTTTCTTCTTTGGCTTTTGGTAGGGCTTAGAAGAAGGTCGCTTTTTGCTTGTCCTCATATCGTGTATGTCTTTTAAGGAAGAAGTAATTCCTTTAAAGATTGCTACGACTGAGCCTGTTATCATGATAATGTGTTCAATATCCATACTTCACTGTGTCATCTCCTTTCCTTTAATATATTACTATTATATACCATAAATTAATAAAACACAATACTATTTATGTATTTTATTAAATAATTTCACGCTAAATATATCTACTCAATTTGTAGACTCTATTGTTTTTAAATTTAATTCTATATTCATCGTCTGACTTTTTAACCATATCAATTACTTTTCCATTTATTATTTCTATACTGCGTAATCCATTATTTATCTCATTGTTACATACTGTAATAAAATATAACTGTTCACCTTGAAGCGGTTCGCATTTCCACTTTTCAAATTTTAATTTTGTACTAGGCAGTGGAGTAGGCGGATTAAGGTTTAATTTAAAGATAACTTTACTTATAAGCTTTATTACATGCTCTTTAATACTAAATTGTTTATGGTGTTCTCTACGTGTAATCATAGGCTTCTACATTGAAAATTTACAATAATTTTGATTATCATGTTTTATCGATCCTTTTCGTGTTGTATTTTATTATTTAATTTTAAACCATTGCCGTTAATTTAAAATTAACGCTTTTGTTTATAACTTCATACATCTTTAATTTGTCTTTCATATCAGATAAATTAGAAGTGCATTTCATAAACCCTATTCCTAAATCGATCCAAAGCATTACAGCGTTAACTAACTTTACTTTGCTATTTTTATCATAACCATTTCTAATCATAATTGATTCACGAATGATCTTATATTCTTTATTTAACTCTTTTAAAGTTGTGAATGGTTGGCTTGTTTCAAGAGTTTTCATTTTATTTTACCTCCAATTATTTAGATAAAAAGCATATATTATTTAAAGAAGAGTAGGGGAGAAATAATCTCCCGAACTTATTTAGGTAAATGTTCAGACTCTAATATCAAGCGTCCTTTATAATAAGCATCTTCTGGTGTTAAAAATCCAGACTTATAATGTCTCTTGCCTTTAACTGTTATCCAAGCACGATAGCGAACTTCTTTAGATTTACGGGTATAATACTTGCTAACTCCTCTAAACCCAGTTGTACTATCTTTGCGAGGATCTTTATCTTTAAAGAGAGGTTTCACAATACCGTCAACTCGTTTATTGTCATATTCTTCTCTCAAGTTTTTAAAATCTTTATCTTTTTTATAACACCCACACGATTGCGTTTCGCCACTTTTTAGGTAGTTACCAATCTTATCGACTATCTCTCCGCAGTCACATTTACATGACCATACAGTACGATTATTTTTATTGTAATCAGCTCGATTTATGACTGTTAATCTACCAAAACGTTTACCAGTTAAATCTATTAATTTCATTTTTATATACCTCTAACAGGACTAACTATGCTCGTACTTGCAAAGCATTATAATCATAATCTTCACCGTCTGCCCAAGCATTAAGATCAAAATCTGTTAAATCAAGTATATCCTCTACACTCATTGAATGATTAGTTACAACCTCCGTCAATACTTCAACATTGTTTTCATCATGTACATAAACTAATTTCATTTGTTTTTCCTCCCAAAATTTAGTATGTAGTTTCATTCTAACTTAAAACCTAATCTAAATAAATAACTGTATCTAATTTACTTACTTAGATTAAGCTTTAAGCAGTCAACTTAATGACTCGTTACTATTTCCTTGTCTTTATAATACTACAGATACACAATAATGTAAAGTTGTATTATGTATTTTATTAATTAATTATTGTCATTAAAAATAAAGCAACTGAAATTGCATTAACAGTAACTCCGATCTTATAAAAAGAAACCTTATCTTCTTGCGAGTCATCATCCATCCATAAAAAATCATCTACAACAGACTTAATTTTACTAATCATCATGATTCCTCCTATGGAAGATGAGAGTAGGGAAAACCTCTCAATCATCAAATTTTAATTTTATATGCTTATCTACATTATCAGCAACAACGATCAATTCATTTTGAATAACTTCAACAATAATACTTGTATCGTTTTCTGCAGCTATACAGTTAATACTATCTTTATACTTTTGGATCTTGCTGTATAACTCATTTGAGTTCTTACTTGCTTTTAAATCATCTATGATGTGTCTTAAATCAGCGTATACTTTCAATTTGTTCTACCTCCTTTTTATGTATCTAACTTGTTGTAGGAGGGAGAGGAGTAATTAATATGGTTATTTTATTTAGAAGTAACTTCTTTAAAGGCGTCTAATACTTGCCAACTACCACTGTTGACAGTTACTTTATTTTTATTTGAGTTACACCATCTTGTTACTTCTGCCATGTCATTAAATGACTTGCATTTCCTTAAGCCTCTTTTAATTGTCGTATACCATACTTGATATTTTCCATTTAAGCCAATTTGAGCATATAAAGAATCAAACATTTTTATTCACTCCTTTTCTTATATTTTTTAGATAAAAAAACAGTTGTTTTACTTAATCTTCATCATTGTCCAATTCTCGATAGTGTACATAGTTTTCATGATTGTAAATTAGTTCATGTAAAGGCTCTATAACGTCTAATAAGTCAACTGCATCGGTTTCAGTATAGCTAATGATTGTATTAAGTAACTCTTCATGCTTTTCGCTATATGGGATCTTGTACTCTCTAAGAGTAAGTAGGCATGATTTATATATTTGTTCTAATTGTGTAATGTTCATTTTATTCACTCCATTTATTAAAAGTTAATCATCTAATCCATCTTCAAAAATCTTGAAAAACACATAGTCAGAAAGCCAATCATTAAAGTTTTTGTGATCGGTTTCTTCATGTCTTAATTCCTCTAAATACATTTTATAAGCTACATTTCTTTCATTGTCTGACATGTTTTCAATGTAAGCTATTGATTGGCTTTCTGGACATCTCATATGTTTATTCTCCATTCATGATTTAATTACTTAGCTTCTTTAATCTTCATAAGTTCCCATAAAGAATCGTCTGCAAAAGTACCGATAAACTTTTTACCATGATGAAGGGTAGTAGTATCAATTTTAAAATTCTCATCTATTTTATAATCGTTTAATCCAACATAAACAACGTTTTCAGTTTCTGCTTTAGGATCTAAGAAGTAGTGACCATACTCATTACTATACATATAGAATAATTCTGTTTGATTATCTTTTAATTTACTTGTTTGTACTAAAGTGCATTTACTTGAAGTGTTTTTTATTTCTTTAGCTAAGACTTCTGTATTTGAAACTCCAGTGAAAAGTGTGAAAGCTGCAGCAATTGAAAGTAAAATGTTTTTGATTTTCATAATTAAGTACCATCCTTTTTTTATTTTATTATTTAAAACTCTCTATAGGTTTAACTGTACACTCTGAACATATATTTAATTCATAATATTTACTTTTACTTCTATACGGTCTAACATGCACGCTATCATCATTTGTTTGAATAACTGTACCTTTTACTACACTATCGCCAAAAACATTATACATAGTTATTTCTACTTTTTGGCCAACGTTTAATTCCTTTAATTCGTTTAATCCTAAGAAATGACGATCAAAATCCGTTTTAATTTTTATATTAAGATGCTTTTCGATTTCAGAAACAAACTTTACAGGTACGTATGGTAAACAGTTATTACCTTCTCTAATGGAAAAATCTAAAATCTTACTGTCGTCGAAAGTATACATATTATTATTTCTCATAAACTGTAGAGCTTTTTTGAAGTTTTCATTATCCATAAAGAAGTTGATCCTACAAACATTTATACCATTATGATAAATTTCAGTCTCTTCACTATTTTTATATTGTAATCGCTCATATTCCTTTTGAGTGAAAATACGTTCTTTCCATGTACCATCAATAATTTTATGATAAACATTATAGTCTGTTTTATCCTTGAAGATAAAGTAATTTTCTTGATAGTCAATTATGTCTAGATTAAATGATTCTTCAATTTCTGAAGCAACTTCTGTATCAATTTTTTCAATTGAATAAATTCCTACGCTTGCGTCATATTCATTTAAAAACTCTAATAACTCGTTATTTAATACCATTTCCATTTGTAGAACACTCCATTTCATCATTAGTAGGTGAGAGGGGTAATAATCAACACTAGATTAGATAATATTTACTTTTTATTAAAGCTTAATTTATTACGAATTTTGAAAATCTAGAATATAATTTTATGCGTTTTTCAAATGTTAAAATAGCTTTGTCAAGGAAGGTAATTGTTTCAGGATAATTAGTAACACTTGTAATAACCTGATAGTTACCGTCATATTCTACTAACTCAACAGTAATTCCATTTTTAAGAACTTCTTTTCTCAAAGTTTTCATTTTCTTTTCCTCCTAATTAATTATGTATTTTGTATTACAACCTCCCTCGAAAGAGGGAACGCTCACAGCTTAATGTCTTTTTATACTCGCTGTGACGAGTTTATTTAATCATTGTTTCTGCAAACTCTTTTGCTTTATTGTACTCATTTGAATCAAACCACTTTACATTCATGCGTCTTCCATTTCTAAAAATAGTTACTTTAATTTCATAAACTCCAATTTGCATTTCAGTATGAATATATGATTTCATTTCAATTTCCTCCTATAAAGTAAGTACTTTATAAAATAACCTATGCTCGTATCATCGCTACATTGTTTCATTGTACGCTCGCTCTTTCGAGATCATGGCGACTAGGTGACTTTATGAAATACTTACTTTTATGTATTTTGTTAACTAAAGTATAAAACTACTTCAACTTAATTACAAGATTTATTTAGGTGCTGCTTGTGATTAAGTATTTCGTTTTCTTAACTGTCCTTATATTACCATGTTCAGATTATATCTGTCAATGAATTTTGTGTATTTTATTATTTAATTTTCGATATGTTTTTTGAAGATGTGATTTGTTAATAAATCCAAAAGAATAAATTGAGTTTCTTCCTATAATAAGGATTAAAAATTAGTTTAAAAAATTTGAAGGTGAACTAGATAGCCAGTTACATATCTGGAATGGGAGGTAAGAACAATTAATAATTTAATATCCAAACAAACTAATATACGATCTCAGCAATTGAAAAAGGCTGCAGAGATCATATTCAAGATTACTGCTAATTACCAATCAATCTCATAATAATACCAAACAAGAAAATATTTGAAATTATTTTTAAAAAACACTTGTATCTTACTTATAAGATATATATAATTTATTTATAGCTTACTTATAAGGTAAATTTCAGAAAGAAACGAAATCGTTTATGTTTGAACGATTGAAAAGCTGCTATTTAGATTGTTGGTATGAAAATGTGTCCGGTAAGGTGAACTAATTAATAAAATAAATAAAAGTTACATATTATCCATTAATTAGTTGAATATTTAATTCTGAATTTGAAAAATAATCCAATTTCATGGTTATGCAAGTTAACTAGGTGTGATATAATGAAATTAAAAAACATAAAATAACAAAATAAATAAAATACATAGTTAAAAGGAGAATAAGGAAATGATGAATCAATTAAAATTAGTTGCGAATAACTCAGTAGGGTATAATCGAGAAATAAGCTACAATAAATATGAGGTATACAACACTTTGCTGCATATGGATGGAGAAGTAAGAGAAGAGTGCATTAACAATATTAATGAAGAATATGGTTTTGAATTAGTCGATAAATATGATCTTGCTCGATATGAAATTTCAGTAAATAATTCTGATGTAGAACTGGAACTACCTAACTTATTTACACCAAGCTTCACTCAAGATGAAACTGATTACTACAAAGATCAAATGAAAGAGCTGCAAAAGGGATACATGAAGTTATTAGCTAATCAATAAAAGTAACATAATAATATGTTTATACATGTTTATTTTTTAATCGTTAAATAAATATATACATAACGATTAATGGTAAGTGGTATTTGGTGTAACAAACAACAGAAACTAAACTCTACGAGTACGCTAGTTATGCTAAAAGATGTTGTACTATATATGTTTATGTAATATCTCAATATTATTTAAATTAAAGGTATATAAGAGGTAATAACGAATGTATTTCAGAGTAACTAGAATTCTATGGATAAAAATCAGAAAATATAGAATTTGTAAATGCAGAAAATGAAATTTGTAGAATTTCTAAAAGCAAAAAATGAAACGCACAGAATTTTATAAATCGAAAAAATCAAAACTATAGAATTAAAAAATCAAAATCGTAGAATTTTACATTTCAAAAATTGAAAACTGTAAAATTTTGAATACGAAAATAGAGATAAATAGAAATCTTGATTTATTAATTGTGTGATTTTGAAAATTAAATCTAACAGAATTTAAGGAGTGTAGAAAATGATAAAAGCAAGTATGCCGATGACAATTAGTAAATTTGAAAAACTTATTGATGCTGAGAGAATGTATTTTAATTATCCAATTCAACGAAGAGACGAGCAGTGGAATTTAAAACAGAATTCATTATTAGTCCATTCCTTAATAGCTGACTATCCAATACCACCGATTTACACTGTTGCTGAAGTAGAGACTAAAGATGGTAAAACAGCAAACTCCTATAAGGTTATTGACGGTAAACAACGAATAACGAATTTGGTATCATACTTTAAAGGAAATTATGCTTTACATCCAAATACTCCTCCAGTAAATATTAATGGTACGTATTTTAGTATATGTAAAATGAAATTTGAGCAATTACCAGAACAGGTAAAGTTAGAATTCCAAACTAAAACACTGAATATGTATTATCTAAGTGATGTTAGTGATGAAGAAATTGCAGACCTGATTTACAGATTAAATAATGGCGTCTACTTCAGTGTACACCAAAAGAATAAAGCTGTTATGGGTGTAAATGCTTCTATAAAATTAAATAAGCTATCAGAACATCCCTTCATGATTAAAAATGCTCACTTTACACCATCGCAAATACGAAAAAGTGAAGATCACGCAGTTTTGCTTCAGACTCTTATGTTGTTTGATGAAGGATATGAGTTAAAGTCATTCGCTAGTGATGAGCTAACAAAATATTCACAGCGACTATATGAAGAAATGAATGAAGAGATTTTTGAGGCTGCAGAAAAAGCTATGACTCTTTTACATGAAGCTTATGGAGATGAAACAGACAAGTTCTTATTAAGAAAAATTAATTTACCTACATTAATATATGTAATGAAACATTTTGAAGATCAAGGTTATGACAAGCAATATCTCATTGTTTGGTTAACGTTATTCTCTAATACTTTACAAGGTGTTTCGGATGAGATTCCAACTGATTATAAAGAATTTGCTAGTGCATGGGGTATTAAGAAGGTAAATGTTATTGGACGCTTAGAATCGATCACAAAACATTTAGATGAATTCTATAACCAAAAGGTAAAAATTGAAGTGTAATTAAAATTAAATAATAAAATACACAAAATACATTGACTGAAAATGCAGATGTATGGTAATCTTGTGGTAAGAAAAATGGTGTCTTCAACTAGCTAGAAATGATCATGAGTTTGTAGTTGGAAGTTGTATACCATTTGTACATAAAGTAAAATTTAAAGTAAGTAAAATTGGAGGGATTCTAAATGCTTTACACGAAAGAATATCTTATTGAAAAAACTGCAACAAATGAATACGAAATAGAGTATATAAATAATTTAACGGATGAAATTTTTAACCAAATAGTAGAAGCTATTGAATACAATGAAAAGGAATCTGTGACATTTAAAGATATCCAAGAGTACGGTATGATACTCAGTGTAATGCGTTATGATTTCATTACTAGAGAAAAACTCAAAAAACGATATCCTAATGAGGAATATGCAGATTTTCATTTAAAGGAAATGACAAATGAATGGGAGATATATAGGAATGTAAATGATGAAACTACTATGAAAATAGTTATGGCAGACCAACATTTTTACACTATGAGTAGATTCGGAACAGGTTTAGATTTATCGTCTTATGTAAAATTTAACTATGTTGCGGATTGGTTTACAATTGTCGACCTTAATGGCAGAGAAATGTGTGGATTCCCGGTAGCTCAAAAACATGCTCAAGCAAATTAAATTTTTCGTAAAAGTATAATATTATCTAAAGATAGGAGAGGTTTAAATATGGCAAAGGATTTCTTTTTAGAGAAAACAGATGTAGAACTAATTCAATTATATAATCTGATTGGAGATAAGCGTACAAATAATATTGATTATAATTTAAGCGAGGACGAACTTATGATTATTAGTTCGGTTTCAAAAAGACGTTTAACTTATAAGACTAAATATGATAATGGAATACCTTCAATGTATAAGTAACAGGAGGAATGAGAAATGACAAAAGATGAATCTATAGTGCGTACTAAAAATGTTAATACTGATGAAGATATCATGTCTGATGAATTACTCAGTTACAAATCAGATCACTCTGTAATTACACTAAAAACAGAAATGAAAGATTTAGGTAGAGCATTACGAGATAAAAAAGACGAGTTGAATAAACAAGAAATTGAAGCTATAAATAAAGGTATTTCAGATATAAAAGAAACACTGAAGTTATTGAAAGTAAAACATGGTGTTATCTAGAGATTAAGTAAAATCAGCATTTTATAAAGCTTAGGAGGAATATATTTATGAAAGTAAATGTTCAAACAAAAGAAGCATTACAGGTGATTTCTGATACATTAAACAAGGCTAAGATGTTACTTGCATTTGATATAGTTAAAAAGCCAAACAGAGTAGAATTAAATGTTAAAACAGAAGAAAAAGAAGTTGTCTTCACTTGTGTTGATCCATTAAATATGGAGACTTTTCTAGAAAAATTAAAAACTTCAGTCCCATATCACAATGATGATATTGACGAACTTCTTGCTGAGCTTGCTTCTTAAGACTTGATGCTCAGCAAGTTAATTGGATAATAGAAGTCTATTATTATTGAATCTTTAGGAAGAAGGGAAGTACGAATGAAACAGGAACTTAGGGATGCAATAGCATATATTGCAGGAAATTTAATTTCTAACAATATATCAGCATCTATTTATTCACTTGATACACGTAGTCATATTCAATTTTCTGGTGAATTAACTACTGACAAAGTAATTGTATACGACACTCAGATGGAAAATAAAATTACAGGTAAAAAAGTGGGCGCATATATAAACTGTATCATCATGCAGTTAATGGCTTCGTAGATTTATCAGTAGATGGTTTTACTTTCAATGGATACGATTATTTGTCTCAGCATCATTATAAAGGGACAATGAGAGGTAATACTGTAGATTTTTATGATTTTGAAGACAAAAAATATCATTATTATAAATTGAAAATAAATTAATTCAAAAGAATATTATAATTGAATTATATAAAATGAAGTTATTATAAAGATGGCAGTGAATTAAATGGAAGCACTATTAATTACACTAGGAATGCTTTTCGCATATGTATGCGGAATGTTTCTTGGTAATTCTATTGGAAAATATAATGCATACAAGGAAATAAACAGTAAAATGAAATAAGTGAGTTTTATTATCAAAAAAAATTGAAGGAATGAATAATGTTAATAGTAAAGGGTAAAAATGAGAAATCGATTTACATTAGAGATAATGTTTTAAATGAAAATAGCTTAGTCATTGAAACTGAAAAAGGCTCACTAGTGAACGTTAGTGATATTGACTTTAATTATGCTCAAATAAACAAACTTAACTGGATAGTTGAATTGGAAGACTTATTAAGTGATTACGAAGAGATCAATGCGAAGTACAGTAATTTAATTTTATACTTGAACTTAAAGGAAGAAGAAATTGAAGTTGTGAAGAAAATGAGTGAGAATATTAAAATTGATGTTATTTTAAGCATCCAAACGAACGGTGTCTTAGAAGTCACAGGAATCCTATAAATTAAAAAAGCGGTGGTTATAATAGAGGTATTAGGAGCAAGACTTAAAAAGCTGAGAGAAGAAAATAAAGCATTTAACAAAGAATGGACTCAAGGGTATGTAGCTGATAAGTTATGTGTAGCTAGAGTCACTTATACAGCTTATGAAAATGGCACTAAACAACCTACATTAGAAACATTAATCAATATAGCTGATTTGTTCGATGTGTCTATTGATTACTTGTTGGGAAGAAGTATACAAAAGGGCTACGATGATGTAGACAGTTATATTGATGAGTTTGTAGGCATAATAGAAACAATTCCAAAAGGTAAAGTAGACGAATCAAAAATGAAAATTTTAGCTTATTCAAAAGGATTGGCTGATGCTTATAGTGACTAAAGTTAGATGAATTAGAACTATTATTGAAATTCTAGGAGGTGAAGTATATGGAAAAAATTTTAATTGAGACCACTAAAGAAAAAGCAAATCAAACTATTGCACTTCTAGAAATGTTGAAACTTGGTTTTACTGAGAGTGAGTACTACACTGATTTAATTAATGATATATTAAGGGATTTTGAGAAAGCTGTAGAGTAATGAAATAGAAAAAGGTGGATTGCATGTTTAAAAAATTTACTGATGTCGAAGATTTTCTTGTCTGGATGGCAGAGGAATGTGGTACTGATGTAACTACAGTATTAGATACAAAAATGCGAGCTGAAGGTGCTTTAGATGCTTTCTATGAGATAAGAGATGAAGTTGAAATCTTGAACAGAGAAAATGAAATTTTAAAAGACAAATTACAACTATTATCACCATTTAAAAAATGGAACTGTGATGGTTGTAATAAAGGAATAGAAGTACAGAAAGATCATGTTTCTGAATATTGTTGCAGTGGTTTTGAATGTGGCTGTATGGGACTTCCAATCAATCCTGCATTTTGTGACGAATGTACGAAGAAAGTTTTTGGAAAAGACTCGTACTTAGATAGTTAATAGCGTAATTAAAGCGTATTTACATAAAACACATCTATTATTGAAATAAAAAGAGAAAATTTGAAGGTGAGAGATATGAAATTTAGTGAAATATTAGACAGTTATGAGGAACAAGCAACAGAGGGCGAATGTAGTGGTGATTGGATTGACCATTTTTATTTAACTGTCAAAGAGTATTTTTTAGAATGTGAAGAAAATGGAACAAGAGCAAGTATAAAGGAATTAAAAGCAGCCATTATTAAAAGAGCGAAAAATGATGATTTTGGCTTTAAATAATTAATTAGTATTTGAAAGATATTGCAAAATAAAAGGAGAGGTGAATATGGAGAAAAAAGAAACTTGTTTATGGTGTAATCGAAAAGACAATAAGGAAAGTCTAGTTGATAATGCCACTAAGAATGATGGTTTTTCACTTTGGTATCACGAAAATTGTTTGGGAAAATTAAAAGATAAAACAGGTCAGTAATTACTGAACACTTTGATTAAAACAAGATGGGGTTGCATTCTTGTTTTAATTGACAATATACATAAAGGATAATAATGAATGAATGAGAAAAGTAAAATTTGGCTACAAGTACCAACTGAAATCGTCAGAAACATTGGATTTAAAATCGATGAGAAGTCTTTTGCTGTATATGCGTATTTACTTTATAAGAAGTTTAAAGCGTTCAATAATAGCGAAATAGATATATTACTTAGAGATATAAAAGCTGTTACTGGAATTACAGATAACAGAACAATTAAGAAGTGCTTTTTAAATTTACATAATCAAGGTTTAATCAGTAATCAATTAGATAAGTTACCAATTAACAAACCATTACAAATTATAATGTTAGAGCCTTATAAAAGTGACTACTTCACACAATTACCTTTAGAGCTATTAAAATCATTGAACAGTATAGGTTTAATTGGATTTAGATTAATGTATTACTATGAATCCTATATTAACAGAAGCAACATATCAAAACAGTTCTGTTATCCAAGTTATGAAACTATCCAAATCGATTTAGGAATAAGTAATTTCTCTGTAACAAAGTACAATAAGTTATTATCAAAAGAAAAACTACTTACTATTACTAAACACAAAGCAGAATATGATCCATTTGGAGATAGTGGATTAGAAAAGTTCAATAATCATTATAGTGTAAATTTACATAACATATGAATAGTAGAAGAAGGATAGAAGAGGAAAATTTTCACGATTGGAATTTTACCTGTAAAGGTGAAATTATAAATCGTAAATACTGTATATTATGTATCTTATATATTATTCTTTATATACAAAGATTTATGCAACCTTTACTGGTAAATCGCTTTAACGATACTGGTAATTGAACTAGCCAATAGTTGCATATTTCTTTACTAATGAAATAAGGCGTTATTAATTCATAGAGAGCTTAAGTTAAGTCAGTATATAAAGTATCCAGATAAAGACTGAAACGATTAAAATAAATTGGAAATAATATTAAAAGTTAAATGAAAGATAGATATTATCGAAGCAAATACATAAGACAGAAGGAGAGGTCTTACCATATGACAAACATCTATATTATTTTAAGAAATGGAGAGTTGTATCACGGTATAAAAAGTAAACATAAATCTGTAAAGGCTTTTACAAGTAAAGGGATTGCAGAAGGAGTTGTTAAGAGGGATGTAAGTAAAATTGCAAGTAAGATGTATCATAACATGGACATTAAACCTCAAGTAGATAATTATGAAACAGAAGTGTATAAAAGATTTTTAGATATTGTAGATAAAGAATTTGAAATCAGAGAAATAAATCTTTGAAGTTTTATAATAACTGAATATTAATAAGAGCTTAGGTTCACTTAAAACCTGAGCAAAGTAGAGGTGATACGTTGAGTCGTATTTATTGCGGTAAAGGTACTTGGGAAAACAAAGTTAGAATTTCCTTTGATAATCATAAAAGTTCTCTGATTTATATTTTTGATACTTTAGAAGAGGCAAGTAAATTTTATGAGGATTTTGATTTCACTGGTAAGAAGTTAAGTGTGCTTAAGTACATAAAGTTTAAGTTCTGTAAGCATGAAAACATGTACAAATTAGATTGCAATTCTGATAGGTATTATTATAAATATTGTCCTGATTGTAATAAAGCAGAATATATTAATACTGAAACATTTGAACAAAAAGTTGAGAGGTTTGATAAATTGAATAAACGAATCAAACAGGACAGGATAACTGAATTAAGAAAAGACATCGATTTAAAACAACAGAAGCTAGAGAAATTAACTAAAGAATACATTGTGGAGTTTAGTGAAAAATTTTAATAATAGTGATTTATTATAAAAATACATAATAAGAAGAAAATGAAAATTAATAGGAGGTTTTAGAAATGCATAATCAATGGACTTTCACAGAAGCAGATAATATTGAATGGGTGCATGAAACATTTTATAGCAAAATAGACGCTAGAGCAGAAGGAAAGAAAATGTTTAAAGGTAAAGACATTATAATAGGACAGTTAAAGGATCATGGAAATAGTTATGCTGTAGAAAATCAAGAGGTAATTAAAGTTAGATAATAGAACCGTTTTATTAAAAGGAGGAAGAGGTAAATGAATGAAAAGTTACAAGAGATTATCGATTATTTAAATGACGGCATTAACTATGATAAGCGAAATTTCATCAAGGAATTATCAATGAATTGTGATGATACAATGGGATTTTCGCCAGACGAATTAAGTATTATGTTGGGTAGTAGGTTAACTGGAGATTTAGATTCATATAATGAAGAATTCTTCAATAAAGTCATCGAGTCAGTAGTAAAAGTAATCGGATCGTTTAAAGATGATTATTAAGTAAAAGAGGAGTTTTATAAAAAGTTAAATGGAGGAATGACAAATGATTTATGAAATAAGAAGTAAAGGATTAATGGGTAGTGGCTCGTCTTCATTAAATAAATATTTTAAGTGTAAAGAAAATGCTAAAGAGTATGTAGATGAGCTGAATGAATACTTACCTAACATGTATTTTGTAAATGAAATTAAACTCGAAGATGAGGAGGTAATTTAGTTGAGTAAACAAATAAAATACGCAATACAATACGAACATCTTAAAATTGAATTAGTTAAAAATGAGAATCAAGAATGGCATTTCAATCAAGTTAAGAAACATGCAAATAATAATCAAGTTGAATTATCCGATGAGGATTTTTAGCGACTGTTTAAATTGCAGATGAATGACAAGGATATTGAATGGATGCTGCATAAGATGGGAATGTGTAAGATGTCTCTTGTTGATGCGTTAGTTTCCTACATAATATATTAAATAATTTGATTCAATTAATGAAAGGAGTAACGAGAATGAATATTTTAGAATTAATTAATAAAAGTCCATATAGTTGTGATTTAGCAGAGTGCGAATTTCTATTGAATCATTATAAAAGTTTAGACAATACATATGATTTCGAGATGAAGATTAATGCATTAAATAGACAAATAAAGAAATTAACAAAACCAAAAACAATTCCCCAATGGGAATTAGACGCAATGGAATATATAGAACTCACTATAAGATGGGAGTCTTTAGGATGTTATTGGAAAGATAACTCATCTTATTGTAAATGGTATTATAAAGATAGAGAGTTTTATATGTGGTGGAGTGGATCTCATATTTCAGACAATATTATAAAAGCTAGAGAAGCTGATAATTTGTTAGACGAGATAATAGCTGATAATAAATTTGACATAGGAGATATTCATCCTTGTCCGAAAGAGTTCACATCTGATGATGTAAACAATGCCATTAGCAACTACGGGGAATTCATTATTGAACAACAAAATAAGGAGGATTTTTGTGGTTGAATTGAGTCCTAGCAGAGAAGAATTAGCTAACGAAATAAGGATTTTGCGAGATTATATCCATGAGATTTCTGAAGTGTGGCATAGTTATCATATAGACGGTATATCTAAGAAAAAATGTATTAAGAAGGTAGATAACGTTTTAAATGATTATTATTCAAATGAAAAAATTGGTTTAGATATATCTGAATTAACACATGAATTGTTTAAATAATAGTCACGTTTTATAAAAAGTAGGAGGTTAAATTATATGGCTAAATATTGCGATAAAGAGTGTGAAGAATTAGGTGGAATATGTGATTTCTGTATCCACTATCAAGATGAAAATGAAGGAACTGATAAAGGTTTTGCAGGTGAAGGTAAATGTTTGATGAAAAACGAAGTAGTAGTTGCTCATGATGGTTGTGATGATGATTTTCATTGTTTTAGATTAGAAAATAAATAAAGAGGAGAATTAAAATGAAGAAATTATTACTTAGATTTAGATTTATTATATATGGGGCAGTAGTTGGGAGTATCCTTACAAAAGTAATGCAATTTTTAATCTCTAAAGACAACAGTTTACTTTTCCTATCATTATACGCTGCTATAGCAATTGCAACAGTACCGATTGTTATCCAATTTGATAAGAAGTTCATTAATAATAGATAAAAGTATTAAATAATATATTTGTTTTGTAAAATAAATAAAAATAAAGGGAGAATTAATTATGGGCATGTACACAGGATTACGAGTAAAGGTTACAGTAAAAGAAGAATATCGAGAAATGATTGATGATATTAATAACGGTGCAAGTTGGAGCGAATATACAGAACAATTCCCATTCTTATCTAAATACGCACAACAAAGCAGAGCAGGATTTATTCCTAGAGGTTCATTATGTTATATGCCTGATTGTTGGGAAGTATGAGATTTTCCAAATCAGTATGATGCTGATGGATTCAATAGGAATATTAACTTAGAAACAGGATATTGGACGTTTCAATGTAGCTTGAAGAACTATGAAAGTGAGATTGAGCAATTTTTAAAAGAGGTTTTACCGTTTATTATTAGTGACTCAGAACATATTGAATACTTGTATGAAGAGGATTACGAAGGAACTTTGTACGAGTTCAAAGAAGGTAAAATCGTAGAGAGTGGAAAAGTAGTTGAATATTGATTTTATAGTGAGATACGGAGTGGAAAAATGTGAATATTTTTTACGTTTATAAAATTAAGTATAGTTGTTATACCGAGAACAGAGGAATGATTGTGGTTGCGAGAGACTGGAAAAAGGCAAAAGGCATTGCAATGGATAGATGGAAAGATCAGAACAGAAGCAATGTGAAAGTAGAAGAAATCAAACTTAGCGAAGGTATAATTTGTGATACGGATTATATTTTGAATACTGATAAGTTTAATTAACAATTAAAACGGGAAATACATAATAAGTCGTATATAGAGAGTATTGATAATAGATGTGTTGTTGATAAAAAATTCCTATGTTTTAAGACAGAAATTAAGTTAACCAGTATTTGCAAATAAAGATTAAATTGGCTTATCAAATTGACTTTACTATGTTTCCATGATACCTTCTATATAAACTGTTGGTTTAAATTATTGTCTTATTTAATAGACTAGAGGTGCTATCATGGCGAATAGTAAAGAAAAAGATAACAGAGATAACTATCATTTAAGTCCTATTATAGGAAAAAATATGAAGGCTTTTCGAAAAGCAAGAAATCTTACTATGGAAGAAGTTTCTACACGTACTGGTGTATCAGCACAAGCTATAAGCTTATTTGAACGATCAAAAAGAATGCCTTCACCTACAGTATTATTGAAATTAGCACTTGCTTATCAAGTATCTGAAGATGAATTAGTAAAACTTAGAGAAGAAACAATAATAGATACTGTTAACACCTATAAAGAGTTGACGCCAGTAAGTATTCGCAATGAATTTGATAGAATAATGAACTCCAAAGACAAAGATGGTTCATTTGCTCACTATAGTGATCGAGATGACTTTCTATCATTAGGTGATGGAGAGTTCGCAACAGATAAAGAACTAACTTTAGCTAAAGCGTTTATACTCACACTTCGTTCAATTGAAGAGTAGTCATATTTAAATGCGTTTAATATCAAAATAAATAATCAAGAGTAGGGGGAATTATCCTTACTCTTTTACTTTTATATAATAAAATACATAAAATATATTGTATTAATGTTTGTTGTGTGGTAATATTTAGTTAAATAATAAAAGGAGTGATTGAAATGAATGAACTAGAAAGAATTAAATACCTACAAGGATTGGCGGATAATGGATTAATAAGTGAATTTAATAATGATGATATTATTTTTCTTCTTGGTATTGCAGGACAATTAGAACAAGTTGCAATTGAATTCAATCCAATGCTTAATGAAGGACATATGAATGAATATGCTAATGCATTTGAAGCTTGGTCTAATATCAATAGTGAGTTTGGCTGCAAACTTTAATTACATAAAACCAATATATTATTGAAAAATAAGTATTAACTTTATGTCAAAAATAACAAATTAACAATAAAAATATGCTATTAGGAGTGAGGAAAATGACAAGGACAACATTAACAGTAAAGCAGATACATGAATTAGGATTATGGGAAAAGGTATGTGAATATAAAGGTTGGGATACTTGGATTTTAAATGAAGGAAAAATCGAAGAGGACGAATTAGTTGAGTTTGATTCTGAATTTAAGAAAGAAATTAAGCTAACTGAAGAACAAGAGTTAGCAGAGCTTCTTCATAGTAAATTGTGTACATGGAATCATACAGATGGTTGTGCATGGTATTACCATACAAACGATTGGACGGAAAGAACACACAAAAGATATCTAGCTAAGGCTAATAAGCTGCTAGAAACAGAAGTGTATATTGAAGATATAAAGAAAGTTATTGAAATCATTAGTAATTAAAATTTACAAAGATTGTGTAATATCATGCTTTTATTAAAATAAATACATAAAGGAGATGTGCTTCATGAGTGAAACATTAGTTCAACGAGTAAATAATGTAATTAAGGATTTCAATAAAACGCCAGAAGAAAGAATAGAATTTATTAACACATTAACAGAAGAAGAAATGAGAGCAATTTTTATAGATATGTGTAATATTTGTGCATACAAAAGTAAGAATGAAGTTGAGTAATACTAAACTTTTATGAAAGGATGATTGAAATAGCTAGAGGATTTGATTATACAACAACATTAGGTGTATGTTGGTCAAAACGTGAAAATGACTTTAATATCTATTACCCAAGAAAAGTAGATGGTTGGGTAATGCACGATTTATTACGAAGTGATGAATTTAAAGAATTTAAAGAAGAAGTTAAAAATCGAGGATATGATCTTGAAACACTTAGATTTTCTGTAAAGTTAAAAGATAAGTATGTTAAGTAAAAGAGACTTATTAATTAAAATACATATTAAAGGATTGGTAAAATGAAGGTAGATTACATTTCAGATTCACATTTAGATTTTTATATTCGACATGATGGAAATTATAAAAAATGGGAAAATAAAACTCATTTATTTTTAGAAAAGTTATTACCAGATACTAAAGGAGAAGTCCTAGTTATTGCAGGTGATTTATCGCATTATAACATTCAATCGAAATGGTGTTTAGAGTACTTTTCGAAACAATATGAGCATGTATTCTTTGTGCTAGGAAATCACGATTACTATTTAGTTTCAAACGGACAGCGTGATAAATACAAGAAGAAAAGTAAAGAACGTGAATACGAATTAATGACTTTGATTGACACATTAACAAATGTAACGATGCTTAAAGATTTTAAAGTTTTTAATTATAAGGATTTAAAGTTTGCAGGATCAACTTCATGGTATCCATTAACTGAATTTAATGATGTTAATTTCTTCAATACAGTATCGAATGATTCGAGATTAATTAATGGAATGGATATAGGAAACGAAAATTATCATGAAGGATTGGCATATGAAAATATGGAAGAAGTAGATGTATTAATCACACATGTACCTTCTATTTTAATTAATAGTCACCATAAATATGGCAGCTCATCGTGTTATTTAAACGAATTAAAGCAGATTAAGGCAAAGTACAATATATTCGGTCACTGTCATGAACAAAGTGTGTACGATAAAGCAGGAATTAAATTCTACATTAATGCTTTAGGTTATCCAAATGAATGGTTAAATCATATGAATCCACTTGAATACAGCAAAGAAGAACGCCAACAATTCGCTGCAGCTTGGAATACGATTAAGACATTTGAAATTAAATAATATAATATTGGATTTTTGTTAAATAATGGAGGAATGTAGTATGGAGATATCAAAGAAAGAATGGGAAAAACAAGTAGAGAAAAAAGAATGGTACTATCTTGTTGAAAGTCACGGTAGTAAAATCACTAAAGGTATATTAGCAAATACATATAACTTCTTTAGACCATTAGATGAAAATGGTGAGTTTGAAATGTTCAGCACTGGTTACAATTCTAAAAATTTGTTTAAAGATCTGATCAAAGCAGAAAAGAGAGCGAGATATTTAAATAAACTATATTTCAAACTTTTTAAACACCAACCTTTCCTGAAAGAAGAGCTGTTATCAAGTAATTTAAATAAGCTACTTGAAATAGAAAAAAGTATAACTAATCAGTTGTTAGAGTACCCTAATTTTGACGGTGTTGACTTCTGCGATGTCAGTGCAGGTGGAATTCAAATTAGAGGACATCATAAAGAAATTAACGGATATACATACGGAAATCAACCTACAATCAAATACGATTTCTCGAATTACAAAGAATGTATCAGTGATTTTATAGAAATGTGGAAACATCAAGATAATGAAGAGAGTGTAAATTCACAGAAAAAGTTCATAGAACAAGGTAAAAAATACGGTTGGGATTAAATAAAATCGCTCTATCATTAAAAGGAGGTTATTTTGATGCTTATTTGTACTTTGCGAAATGATAAAGGTGAATACATTTCAATGAGTGGAGGTAAAACTACTGATTGGTTTCAAGCAAGTAAATTTCCTGAAGAAGATGCAGAAAAAAGACTAAAATACATAGATGATGAATTTAAATTAGTACGATTTGATATATGGGAAATTAGCGAAAGTGAACTTAAACTTAATAAAGAAGCTTGCGAACAAATATTAAAATTATTTGAAGATAAAGACGAGAAAACACCCTATTTCAAAGGGTATAAACCAAAAGAATATTTCAAAACAAAATAATACAGTCATTTTATGAAATAAGGAGGGCTTTATTTGTACGTAGTAGAGATTAATTATCATTATTCTAAGATGAATGAGTTACATATCTTTGATGAATTAAAAGAAGCAAATTCATTTTTATTCGATAAAGGATTCTTTTATGATTCTGGTGATGAGGAATATGATTTGTGGATTTATAATCAATTTACAACTGCTGAAGTTAGAAAAAAGTAGGTGGTGATTATTATTAAAAGATTCACAAATGATGATGTAGAATATGTTAAAAGCTTATTGAATTATAGATACGCTGATTGCGATGTGAAAGTTATTCATAATTTTTGCTACTTAAGATTCGTATTATCAGAAATAAAATCAGTACCATTACATACTTTATTTAAAGAGTTTATAACATGTTTAAAAGGCAGTCCTAATGGAGTGTATAGCCGTTACACTAAAACGACTTATATATTTCCTAAAATCATATATAAAAATACATGGATTGAAACAAGAGATTTCCACAAGATGCTTTGTAGAGTAGTGTTAATTCATGAGTTGCGTCATTACTTTCAGCACATCTACATGAGTACTGATAAATGGGATGAGGAAAGAGCAGAAAATGATGCTAGGAAATTCGAAATAAAGATGCTTTTAAGGAAATATGATGAATTAGAGAGATTAAATACATAAAGTATAAGAGGGAAGATGACGATATGGCAAATACAGTTTGCTTTACGGGGCATAGACCTAATAAATTAAATGGCTATAATCCAAAAGATAATTCCGAATTACTATTTAAATTACGTGACATTATAGTGGATCACATAGAGAATAAAGAAGTCTATACATTAATTAGTGGAATGGCTTTAGGAATCGATATGTGGTCAGCTAGGATTGTATTGAAGCTTAAAGAAAAATATCCTCATATTAAATTGGTCTGTGCTGTTCCATGTGATAAACAATACTCAAAATGGTTTCAAACAAATATCGATGAATGGCATGACATTATTGAAAAAGCAGATGATGTTGTTTATGTATCAAAAGAACCTTACACAAGTTGGTGTATGCAGAAACGTAATGAGTACATGGTTGACAATTCAGATTACGTAATAGCTATTTGGGATGGAACTAAAGGTGGTACAGGTAATTGTGTAAAGTACGCACAGAGTAAGAATAAACCTATAACTACTTTACATCCAAAAACGCTATTAATTACATAAAAAACTGTTTGTTAAAAATTAAATGAAATGAGAAACTAATTATGAACTGGGTTAACACTGTGAATAGGATAGAACAAATTAAAGAAATGATTAATCAAAATAATGAATACTATCAAAGTGTAGTGGGAAATGAGTATATCATTGACGATTTTGGAACAGCAGCTAAAATAATTAGGTTTGACCAAGAATCTCTGATGTTTAATTTATCAGTAGTGGATGGTTATAAAACATGGTGGGATGGAGCTGAGGATTTTCTAAAGAGTGTAATAGCTAAACAATACTTATATAAGATATAAATATTTAATAAAAACAAAGTATTATAAAAACGAAAGAAGGTTGATGATTTGAAGTATACAATTCAATATGAACATTTAGAAGATGAATTGGTAAATGATGCTGATTCGAAATGGCATTTCGATGAAGTGAAAAATTATGCTAACAAATACAGTTTAGAATTATCAGATGTAGATTTTAAGCGTTTTTTAAAACTTCAAAAATCAAATAAGGATATAGCTTGGATGATGCACATAATGAGTGTATATAAACAGTCATTTACAGACACTCTCATATCTTATATTACATATTAAAAATTACATAAAACGAGCCTATTTTGAAATGAAAAGAGGTGAACTATTTGGCTAGGATTCTTATTGGATCGAAGAGACAGTTGAAAATGAGAAATAATCTAGAAAGAGCTATTACAATTATTACTTTCCCACTCTGGATTCCATTTTAGTTACTAATGATGACTACGTATTATATATCTGATTTCTTGGAATTTAAATTTTTCAGTTGGTTAGAAGAAGGACTAGATATAACTTCGTTTTATCTAGTTAAGTGGTTTGTTAAATAATAAATAAAGGAGAGTGCAAACTATCTATAAATTAAGTGAAATTGTTAATCACTACAAAAATATAGTTGATATAGATTACAATTCACATCAGAATGGAATAAAATTAATTCTTTCGATGTAAGTTAAAAAAAAGAAATTGAGTATGTAAGAGGGCAACTGGTTTTCCACGCCAATTGTTAGTCCCTCCGCGGCAAAATGCCGATATGTATTACTAATATACCATATTTTTAAAAAATGTACATATAAAATTATCTAAAAGGAGAAAAGAAATCTAAATGTTAAAATTCATTGGTTCAGGAAGTGCGTTTAATACAAAATTAGGTAATAATTCAGCTTATTATAAATCAGGTAATCAATTGCTCTTAATTGATTGTGGTAGTAACATATTCCAACGTATTAAAGAGAATAACTTGTTAGAAGGTACTGAACATATTCATGTTTTAATAACTCATACACATGCAGATCATGTAGGAAGTCTTGCTGAATTAATTCTATACACATATTACTCTCATGGAGATTTTGCTAAAAATAAGATAACAGTTTATTCACCTAAAGACACTAAAGTTTGTAAAATATTGAAACATAATGGATGTGTTGGAGGGTTTCATTTTACAGCTCATGATTTAAAGAATAATTATGCTGAAATTGAATCTATGTCTATCGATGTTACTTTTAATAAAAGCAACCATGTCAAAGAATTAATATCTTATTCTATTGACTTAGTTTTTAATAATAAAACATCGGTATTCTACTCAGGAGACATTAGTGAGTTAAAAAAAGACGTAATTAACTACATTGAAAGTAGTAGCTACATTAGTACAGATATAGCATATATTGATACTTGTAAAGCTGATTACAAAGGTAATGTGCATCTATCCTTACGTAAATTAAGTGAATTAATTAAACCTGAGTATCGTCATAAAGTTTGGTGTATGCATTTGGATGAAGGTTTTATTCGTGAAGAAGCTGAAGCGTTAGGTTTCAACGTGGTATCTAATGAGTTGTAGTTGTATAAAATGAGAATATTATAATGGTTTGGAGGTATGATATGAATAAATATTTGGTGGAAATAGATTTACTTAAAAGTTTTATACAGCGCAAGATTGATAAAGAGAATTATGTTATAGAGATTGACAATGATTTGTTTGGTTATGGAATTGGAGCTAAAGAGGCATACAGTACAGTTTTGAGCTTTTTAGAAAGGATCAAGCGTGACATTGATAAAGGAGAAAATACATAATGAAACATAAAATACTCAATGATTTAACTCTAATAAAGCCAAAAATAAAAGGAGAGTCAGATAAGTATAGTTGGAATTTTTTTAAACATTTGAATAAGATAAAAGATAAAGAGATCAAGATTTACTATCACACACGTAGTTATATTAGCGGTGAACCAATTACATTTAATGAAAATGAATTTTTAATAGGAAATGTGATAGTCGTTAGAGGTGTAATAAAGAGCAATGGCGGACTAATTGGCTGCGCATTATCAAATGTCTTAAGAGGCGGTAAAATTGAGGATTATTGGTACAGTAACATACATAATGATTTTTATGAAATAACAGATGAATTTTTCAACCTGTATTTAGAGAAAGGTCGTTGTTTATTTGACGCTAATCATAATGGGTGGTTAGCGCATGATGACGACAGATTTACAACTTATGATAAATATAGAATATGTAATTACTGTGGTAAAAGACAAAATAAAAAAGTAGAAAAAGTTTGTGAAGAAGTGACTAACTGGATTTAATAATATTTATCTTTTATTGATTATACTTGATCTTTTCATTGCATAAATTAGAACTAATGTTCTATAATATATAAAACAAATGTTCTTATTTTATGCAAGGAGAGAGACTATGTTAAAAGACAGAGGAAGTCAAAAGTGGACAGCATTGATGCTACCTGAGCATTTAGTTGAAATTCGAAAATGGAAGCAAGAGCAGTTTTACGATAAAAAACGAGAATTAACCGAGTGGGAGTTAGAGGAAATAGAACAGACAATACAACGAGCTGCAGCAATGCAAAAGCATATTACGTTAACTCTGTGGAACAGTAATCATCTACAAGACAAGACTGGTCTAGTTACAGGTATTGATCCGTATAAAAAGGAACTACTACTGGATACAGACATTTCTGTAAAACGTATTTCATTTTACGATATCCAAGACGCAAAGTTGGTGGACGCTGATGATTAGACCAGAGGATCGTAATGATGTGTATGAGTATATAAAATTAGACATGGCTATTCGTTCCTTGCAACATGATTATTCATCACTTGAAAAGTTAAAAATGTCAAAAGTTTATTTAAATATTATAGATAAATTGTTAAAAGACTTGAGAAACGATTTTTACAATAAGAAACGTATGCTTGCCAAGAAAAATATTGAGATAGTGAAGTGGATAAATGTAAGTGAATATTTTAGTGATGTCATTATAAAAACAGGTGGGGAAGATGAAATATTGAACTATGCTAAGCAAGCACTTAAGTCTCATACTGAAGATCTAATACAACGATATTTAAATAAATGATATTAAAACAACTTATTTACCATTCATACCTTGTATTTCTTGTATTTTTACACTTTCATTCATGAGATAATGGTAAATAAGGAGATGATATAATGATATTTACTCCAATTAAACCAATGCTTTTGCATATGGGTAACACTGATGAAATAATAGATAATCCTGAATGGATTTACGATATAAAATGGGATGGTTGGCGCATCCTTTTGCATAAACAAGGAGACAAAGTAGAAGTTTATACTCGTCATGGGAATAATGTAACTGCTAAATTTCCAGAATTACAAGCTGCAGGACAATCAATTCATGAACATGAAGCAATTATTGATTGTGAAGGTGTAGTTTTACGGAATGGTATATCTGTATTTGATGATTTTGCATATCGAGGTAGACTTTCAAATAAAGAGAAAATTGAACAAGCTATGTTGACTCATCCTACTACATTTATTGCTTTTGATGTGTTAACGACAGATGAATCTGTTATGAGTAAACCATTAGTGGAACGAAAAGAAATACTATCATCAATAATCGAACCTTCGAATAATTTGTTGATCACACCTTCTGTAGTGGGCAATGGTAATGATATCTTTAAGTTAACAAAGGATAAAGGTATGGAAGGTATTGTAGGAAAGCGAAGTGATTCTACTTACAAAACTAACCATCGCTCAAATAATTGGCTGAAATATAAACATTTCAAAGTAACGGATGTTGTTATATTAGGCTATAAAGAAAACCCTTTTACAATGGTAGTTGGTACACAATTAAGTAATGGCAAATATAGACCTGTTGTAAATGTAGAGTTTGGCTTTAAACCTGATGAAAAAAGAGCATTTAGAGAAATAGCTAAACAAATTGTAACTAGTGTGGAACGAGATGTAATGTGGCTAGAACCAAGATTATTCTGTAAGGTACAGTATCTTGAGAAAACAAGCACAGGGTCATTAAGGATCGTTTCATTTAAAGGGTTTAATTTTAATAAAGTTCATGAATAAAGTATTTAACAGTCACTCAATATTAAATGGGTGGCTTTTTCTTTTATAATATTTCCCTTTTATAAAATTAAATAAAGAAATACATAAATAATACTTGATTTTATGTATTTCTTTATTTATACTTAGGTTAAGAAATCAAGTATTACTAAATATTAGGAGGTATTTAAGTGGATAAATTTTTATTAGATGAGTGCATGGTTGAGCATATTGAGTACATGCGAAATCAAGATTGTTCGTCTTTGTATGGAATTGTTAAATCTATACACGAAACATCTAACAGTGACTTATTTAACATTCATTCGGAGGCAATACTAAAGTATTTTAATGATTTTGATGAAAAGACAGACGATGACAATTTCATGAAATGTTTACTTGGTCATTATGAAATAAAACAAAGCCCTGAAGAACAAATAAAGGATTTCTATAATAATGTCATTATTCCAAAGACAAAAGATGTTGATTCAGAAAGTTACGTTGAAGGAACAATAGAGGCATCAACAGTAGAGAAGGTTCTTAGAATGATGGGTAGATTGGATATAATTAAATAATTTCCGTACTTGATTTAAAAAATTGGTGGTGATCGAATGAAGAAATTTAGAGTATATGTTCAAAAAGATAGTTATGAAACATATGATGTTGAAGCAGATAATGAAAACGCTGCTAAACAAGAGTATAAAACAAAAGGTATTAAGATCGGTGAAAATCATACTGTTATTTCTGAAACAGTTGTAGAGAAAGAAGATTAAATAATAATTCTATTTAATAAATAGGGAGTGATTACATGTTCAAAATCCAAAAAATATTTAATGGTAATAGGGGTTGCTTCAGTTGGATTAGGTTTATTGATGAATGTAATTTTGGAAAAAGGTGTTTCATTATTGTTCCTGACGTCATTAACGTTTAGTTTTGGAATTAGCACCATCATACTCAATCTGATAGTTTTAATTGTATTTAAAGTAATTCGATTCGGAGAGAGTGGTGACAATTGATGAATATCTTTACTTCAAGAATATTAGACAATATTATTCTTAAAATTCTAATGTACATAGATTTTCCAGAAGATAGATATACTGAAACAATCGAAAATAGAAAGCTAAAAGAAGAACTTAATGAGTTTAAGTCAGCCAGATATCTTGAATTAGTTGAAGAAAATAAGAAAATAAAGCTTGAAATAGAAGAATTACAAAAAGAAAAAATAGCAAAACTTGAACATGAGAATAAAATATTAAAATTGGAATTAACTAAAACTAATGAGTTGGTAGTTGCAAATAAGGAGAACTCATTACAAACAATAGAATATAAAAATAAAATGAAGCCAGAAATATTCAACCCGATTGAATCAGATAGCTTTAGGTATACTAATGGATATTTAAAATTATATAAAGATGGATACATGACAAAGACATTACAAGTTAGCGCAACAGAATTATTTTCTTTCCTTCAAAATTTAATTCCAGAAGCAGAGATTTCCATAAGTAGTATAAATGAAGTTAGGTTGATCATAAGGGATAATGACAATACATACATAGATGCCAAACCTATATTCTTGAATGAAAAAACTTTCGTTAAACCAATACACGTTTGGGTAAATGAAAGTATCGCTAAAAGAACTATTAAGAAATGGAGTTGGGATAGCTATGAAGAGAATAAAGCGATATTTTAATAGGCTGTATTTGGAGAAAAAACAATTACAAGAATTAAAAGAAGATAATATTAAATTAGAAAATATAAAAAATGAATTATTGGTTTCTCAATATCAGTACGATATAAACTTTCCAAACATTAATGTACCTCTAGATTTAATTGATTACGATGAAATCATTTCATTTAAAATGATTGATGATAAGAATATAAAAGTTGATTTAGAAAGCGATACAATAACTGTATTTGTAGTAGATAATGATAAATTTTTTACATTCTTAAAACGTACTTTCAGAGGATTAATGACATCGCTTATCGACAGGGAAAAATTGATACTCAGTAATAAGACAGGTTTCCAATTAATATTAGATTTAGATCGTACTATTGTAGTTGAAGATGTAAAACGAGAGTACTGGAGATATTTTAATAATTAAATAATAAAATAATAATTCGTTTTATAAAAAGGAGAAATAAAAATGAAAATAGCAAAAGTGAATTTTAATCTGATTAGTAATTATCGTACAAACAAAAAGAAATTTTACTTTAACACAGATATAGAAGGTTTAGAAAAGGGAGATATATTAGTTGTAGATAGTCAAGGAAAAGAGCAGTTTGCAAATTTCTTAGGTTACTATGATGGTCAACGAGAAGCATCTAAGAATGTAATTCGTAAAGCAGCTAATGAGGAATTAAATGTTTACTGGACGACGGTTGAGGACAACTTGCTAAAATATCCATTATACATATCAGATGAAATTTATAATCAATACCGATTTAAATTCAATAACAATTTCTCAACAAGCAAAGAAGAAGCAACTCTCAAATTAACACGAAATGTATTGCTTTCTAATAACTTTACAAAAGGTAAAATTGTTAAGAATAATCATGTGTTTAACTACGGTACACAAGAGATCCTTGTAAAAGGAAATGAAATTATTTCGGTAGGAGTTGATAAGAGCAATGTGGAATTTAACATTTCAGGCGAACGTAGAGAATACATAGAAAGCAAACTTAACTTAATTAATTTCAGTGCAAATAACAGTGAGCTTTACAAAATTAAACCACCAACAAAAGAAGAGTTAACATCTAAAGGGTTTACTAATCGAATAAAATTAAAATCTAATCAGACAGTTGAAAGTTTAACGAAATATGGATTTAGTAATCATCATGAACCAACTTTATATTTCTGTAGAATACTAATTGATGATATTTCATTTAGTATAAGCGTAGATAAGAAGTCACTATGGATTAAAAATATAGATGTGTTAGATGAAAATTTCTTACAACCTTACGATTATCAGCGCATATTAATGAATGATATGAATCACAAATACGCTAGAATGGTGTTTGATAAAGTAGATGTTGTTTTAAATAAACTACAAAATGATGGTGTTATTGAAGGATATACAAGAGGTATTTATATTTAGTTAATAAAATAATTAATAAAAGGAGATGTAGTGCGTGGAAAATAAGATTACAAAAGAAGCTTCAATGCATTTAAATCAAGCAAAAGATGTGATTTGGAATGCTATGAACTCAATGATCAAGAAGCAAGGATACAGCGACTTAACTTTACACTTAGAGGGTTCGTATTACGAAATATGTGATATCTTAAAGAACTCTGAAATTGTTGACACTGAAATTAAATCTAAATAATAAGTTAATATTATATAAATAAATACAAAATCAGGAGGATGTAAAATGAATAAAAATTACAGAGAAATTATGTTATCAGCAGGTAGTACAATAGAGGATGCAGTTAATTATCTGCTAGAGTTTAAAGAAAAAGGTATTTTAGCACGTGCAGTCTTTAATGGTAAGGTTCTTTATTCTGATACTGTAACAATGGACAGTGCGTATTTAGATATTATAGGAAAAACTAAATCAGAATTTGATAAGGAGCAACAGGAACGAGCAGAAAAGTATGAAAAAGAGAAACTAGAGCACGAAGCAATGATTCCAGAGCTTACAGAAATTTGGATAGAAAAAGGTAAGTCAATTCTGGAAAAAGATAAATGGGATTATTGGAGTAAAATCGTACCAGTTAGACTCAAAGATTTGTATCGAGGAATGGAACTAGGTAGTTGTTTAGATATAGTAAAAGTATTGAATAACGATGGATCATTCGACGATGCCAAGAAGTTATTAGAGGATCAAGGTCATTCAGGAATGTCATTTGGATTGGTTTGTGCAATGGTTAGAGAGTTTAGTGATAAAGGTAATGAATTTGTTGAGTACGTTGGATAGGTTAGTTTTCATTAATATAACGATATCATCAAAAGGAGATGTAGTGATGTTTGAACATAAATTACAACCTGAATTAAATTTAAATGAAGTGTTTCAATTTATGCAAGAATTTAAATGTGACTTTATTAATCGTTTCTGTGAAATTATTATCGATGAGCCTACAAATACATATGTAAGTATTAATGAGTGCAAAAGTTTAGAGGATGTTAAAGCAAGAATTTTAATGTCGATGTGCAGACCAATTGGTAAAGGATTAGAGATAAGTCATGCTAATCGATTACTTGAGCGATTCAATAAGTATTTTAATGTTAAGTTAACACGGAATGATATGCTAAAAATTTATAGAGATTTATGTTACAGCAGCAAGTTAGAAGAAAATAAAGAGTTCATTAAACGTGGATTTCCAGTACATGAATTGAAGGATGATGACTATTGATTTTATAGGAGGTATATATGGAAAGAATCGAATTAATAACTAAATTGAAACATGTCCCTAAAAATACAGAAGTTTATATATGGGATACAAGTACACGGCAGTATATTGATACTTTCTTTATTTGGGAAGAGGGTCATGACTATAGACATTTTATTGACTTAGATTACTTACATAGTAAAGAACATAAGCATCTTAACAAAAGGTACACTGTGGGAGAGTTTATTAATGATTTGAAACAAACGTATAAACGGATGGATCAAAACTATGCAAACACAATTACGGTGAATGTAAATAACAAGAAGAATGAGAATACTGCTAATTTCGATTTGAAATACAAAAATGGCAAACTGTATCTAGTAGGTAGAGTTCCTAACTGGAAGTTATGGTCGAAAGTAGTTAAATAATAGAACGCTTTTATAAAAAGAAAGGAGGACGTTGTATGAAGCAAATTACAAAAGTAGTAGTTAATAAAGGGCAAATTAACATCTATAATTCTAGTGAAATTGTAGACAAGAGAACGCACTATGATATTGTTTTTAATGACTTTTACAAAGGGTATACCGACTATTACATTAATAAAGAATATGTTTCCAGTAACAGTTTACTTAAAGGACAGTTAGGTTATACAATGTACATTTCTACAAGTAAATTTAACAAGAATAAAGATTATTGGATTAATTTACTTGTAGATACCTATAAAAGTAGGTACGGTTCTTTTAAATGGTATAGAGAGCCTGTAATTCAATAATAATTTCATTTTATAAAAGAAAATACATAAAAGAGGAGATTGACGATGTTAATTATAGAAACAAATATCAGTTACAATGACCATAAAGAAATTGAAGACCACCAATCACGAATTATTGAAGCGAACTCTTGGGAAGAATATATTCTTACATATCAAAATAATAAACCACAAAACTATAATGGTACAATGTGCGGCTATAACTTTTCTCGTTTTGGAAAAATATTGAACTTGTCGTATGACGACTTTCATCTAAGTTGTGATATCTATAATCCTATTACAATCACTAAAAAGATGGCTTACAGATTAGAAAATGAATATGAATTAAATCATATAATAGGAGGATCAATAAAATGAACGGATTTACGCTGCAACAATTAGAAAAGCTACGTGACGATTTAAGTTATAAAGCTAATAACTCAAATTCTTCTTATGACAGAACGTATTTTATGGCTCAGGCTAATTTAGTTATTGATATGGTTAGGGAATTAAATGGAATGTCAACTGCTACAAAGTTCTAGAAAGGATGAATATTGAATGGAAGAAGAATATATCATCAGATTTGAAAATGGAACGTATTTTAAAGCTTCATTATTAACAGATTGTCAGACCATTATCAAACAAGTTGAAGTTCTAGAAGCTCAAGTATTTGAATCATTTCAATTCATTAATGATTGGATTAGAACTTTGAATAAATTATCTAAAGAAAATATCGATTATGTAGACTATAAGGTTGAAGGTGTGTACAAAATTGTTTTTGAATCCTATGAATATAGAGTAATTGAGAAGGTTAAATAATAGTCGCATTTTATTAGAGATAGGGGTGTTTGGAATGAAGAATATAAAAAGAATTAATCTGGTTTCAATTAAAGAAAATGAACATGATGTAATAGGTCAGGTAGATTATATTGCAGAAAAAACTTATATTGAATGCAAAGCATACATTCCTTGTTCATGGAATACTGACGGAAGTGTAGCAAGTAGAGACTTTTTTGCAATCGCTAGTGTTAAATGGGATGGATGTTCACACTTCTGGTTCAAAGGCGAAAGATATCCATATGAAGAGGATGGATATTATCATGTGTGTGGAACAAATACATATTTGAATCATATGAGAATGATGCAGTTTATTCTTGAAGTTGCAGTAATGGAAATTGGTGATAAATTCTTTGACTTGGAATTGAATGATTTAAAGAAGTTGCGTAAATTTGGATTACTTGATGATTATAAAATGCAAAACTGTGACATTGAAAGTTGGGAGTTAAAAGATCTAAACAATGAGTGGGAAGTTAAATAAAAGCCGTCTATTATGAAAAATAACAGGTAAGGGATGAAATTAATGACATCAAATAAATCTATGTGTTTTAGATGTGAGGAGTTCACAGAGTCAATTGAGTACAAGTGTGTCCAGTGTATGCAATTCAAGTTAATTGACACTATCTATGTATTAGATAAAGAAGATATTGTAGAGGATGATGTGTAAAAATGAGTTATGGATTATTTAGAGGTGACGAACATATCTACACGTATGACTACAAACATGTAGCCGAAAAACAAGCGAGATCACTGGGTTCAGAGTTTTATGTAAGAGAATTAACATTCGATGAGTATTATAAGAGGATGAAAGAAATTTATGTAGAAGGTAAGTATAAATAAATTTAAAAGGAGAAATACAATGGATTATTCATCATTCGACTCGCTTATGTCTCAAGTAAAAGAGAAGGATATGTATATTATTAAGAACGACAAAGCAGTTCCGAATAAAGCATCGGAAATGGAATGGATATTACGATATGGTAGTGATGAGGAAGTATTAAAGAATAGATTGTATATTGCTCATATTGTTAATTTATATTGTGAAAATAAATAATTACATAAAACAGATGTATTATTGAAAGAAAATAGGAGTGAGTACTGTGAGAAAATTTATAATAAGAGTAGAACAAAATGGTGGAGAGTATTCAGGTTTAACTTGTATTAAATGTAACAGCATTAATTTAGATCGTGTAGATAAAAATATTCTAATTTGTGATGATATAGAAATCCAATACGATGAGTTAATAGAAATGATTCACGAAACTGATATAAATGATAAATTAAACGTTAACGACTATGCAGTCATAGACATGGATGAATATAAAGAATTATACAGTATCTATAATTAAGAATTTTTATAATAGAGATATTTTATTGGAGGAATTGAGATGGAAGATGTTATGCAAAGATATGTAGTCAAGGCTAGTCAACAAGACTTTTTTTTACTTCTATCCATATACAGAAGATAAGAATAAAATCCAAGATAATATTAATAAAGCTGAAAGAAATTGTTTTATCGCTGATTTTGGTCGCATTAGTGAAACGATTATTCAAGATTTTTCAGGATTATATACAGAAGATGATTATTCTATATATGAAGGCGACGAGATTTATTGTGAGAATACAGAAGTAATAGGCTTTGTAATAAGAAGAGATGGTAAGTTTTATATTAAAGAGCATGAATCAAATATTGAATATGGAATGGATAAATCAATGAACTATTTATATGCGGAGCAGGAGGAAGAGTCCTACAATGAAGAATGGTGGGAAGATGATTATGCGTGTGAGAACTATTGTTGTAAATGCTGTGGCTGCACATGTTAATAAGATAGGTAAGTAGTTATTTCATGTTAAATAGTAATCTTTGATTGAATTGGAGTGTATTGAAAAGTCATGACAAAAGAAAATAAGCTGAGTATACGATTAAATGGTTCATTATCTAATAGACGCTCTAAAAGAGAAGTAGATAATTTACTGTTTGCTATAAATGATTACGTTGGATTAAAAGAACAACTGAATACATTGCTGAAAATTGATTCGAAAATTAAATGATAGGATTCTTTGTGAAAGGTTGGTACATATATGAATGGTTACGTAATGAAAAATGAAGATGGTAAATATTTATCAATGAGTGGAGATCCAACTGATAACTGGTTTAAAGCTAGTAAATTTGATGAGTTAGGAATTGAATCTCGTGAAATGTACTTGAAATGTGGATACGAGTTGTATAGTTTCGAAGTTAACGAATACAAGACTCCTCTTAAATTATGCGGTGAATATTGTGGGAATAAATATAATGCAGAAATTAAACAAGAAGGTGTATTCTTTGGATGTGAAGTATGTAATAAAAGGCAACCATTAGATAAGGTTCTAGGATTTAAATAAAACTAAATATCATTAAATGTACATTACGAAGTTTGGACTAAACCTATTAACACCTCCTAATTGTATTATTTTAAACAAAAATGCATATAACTTAATTAGGAGGTGTTATATGTTAGTCGACGGTAAAGAATTAAGCAAAAATAAAAGACATCAATTTATTCCTAACCATAAGAAGACGAATAATAGTAGGGAAGAATTAATTAATAATCTAAAGGAAAGTAGTAAAAAAGAAGAGGATAACAAAAGTGAACAATTTGATGATAAAGAAAAGTTGAATAATGAATTAGAAAAGTATAAAAAATTATACAAAAGTACCAAAAAGGAGTTGAGTGAAAAGGATGAAAAATTACAAAATGAATTTCATAAAAAACAAAATTATTTAAAAAACGAAATATTAGATTTACAAAAGGAAATATCTTCATTAACTAAGAGTAGAAATGAAACATTAAAAATAATTACCGATAAAGAGAATGAAATTTTAAAACTAAATAAAAAATTAGAAACTATTAGTGAATATAGATATGAATTAAAAGCAGAAAAAGATAAAGTATATTTATTACAAGAAGTTATTGATTCGAAATTAAATAGTATAGAAAAAGAAAGTTGTAAAATCGAAAGAGTGTTACAAGATATCAACGATGTTAAAAGTGTAATGGGAAATCTAACTATTCAAAAATACAAAAATCAAGTGAGGATTTTGAAAGATGAAAAGATTGATTTGTTAGAAAAAAATAAGAAACTTTTTTATGAAGTTGAATTTTTAAAAACGGAAAATGAATTATTGAAAAATGAGAACAAAGTAAGTTGTAAAAATAGAATAAACTATTTAATAAATAGTATTGATGATACAAACTGGTCAGAATATAAAGATTCCATGACATTATATAATCTATATTTACATTATCAAAAAGAATCAATAATAAATAATAAAGATTCTTTATCCTGTTTATTTGGGCACCTTAATGAAGAAAAGAATGTCTTTGTATCAATAGATGGTGATGAGTATCTGGTCAGCGACATTCTATTTGAAGGGGAATACTTAGACAGTATGCCTTCAAAAGCAATTCCATTAGAAGATGATAATAACAAGGTTATAATAACTCAAATATATAACAATGAAGAAAGCTACAAGACAGAAATGCAATTGGTTATTGATTTTAACAGAAACAATAAAAAAGAAAAAGAAAGTAAATCATATGAGCGTTTAGGGGACGAAAGGATAACCTTTATAACATATATTAATGGAAACAAAATAAAGGATTCCATAGCGAAGTATGGGTTCGATACAGAATGGATTAATCCCAGTGAAAGCTCTCTTGAGGTAACTAGAAATAAAATATTCAATAGTGATTTAACTGTAATTTATCCTAATTATTGCTCTCATGAAATTGTATATAATTTTGATAACAATGATCACAATATACTTTATGCATATTCATTTAATGAGATTTTGTTGATGAAGGAAATTATGAAAGTCATTAAAAATGATGATACATACATATAGGTGTGTATCATCCTCTAACGATAACGGTAAATACATAAAATTAATTTAGAACTACATAAAAGGAATCTATTAAATTAAATAAATACATAAATAGGAGAGATTATAATGACAAAATTTAAAGAAGTATTAGAATTACCAGTGGATGATTTAAAAGCAAGACGAGAAATCCTAGAGGAAGAATTAAGCCTAGTAGTAAGTGAATTAGCTTCGGTGAAAATTACTGAGGAAGTTTTATCTCAATTGAAAACAGAGTTAAATGATTTACCTTTCACGCAATTAGATTTAGAGTGGGATTTCTATCCAGAAAGCGATGATGAAGGTGGTTCAGTATATTATCCTAGCGATTTAAATATCAAGCACAATGGTAAATTAGAAGGATACGGAGTAGATGATATTGAAGACTTCCCTGTTAAAGTAAAATCAAAATACAGTGAAAGTATTTATGACTACACTTTACGAGACGTATTAATGGAAGTACTATGTGATTACAGTTCTGATCTTTACGATTATAATGTTTACTCAATTTCTATTGATCTATCGGAGGCAAAGTAATATGTCACATCCAAACATACATGCAAAAAGTTCAGCTCGAAAATTTGGTGGTAAAATGGAAGACTATTTAGCAATTCATGATTGGTTTGATGATTCTAAATCACATATGGCTGATATGCGTCATAGAGCTTTAAAACATCATTCTGCAGGTATTTATGAAGCAGAGAGAGTATTCGGAAACAGCATCATCAATTCAGACGGAAAGGAGGTATTTGTTCGCTACATTGGTGAGCAGCATGTATTAGAGGATTGGTTCGAAAACATGGAAATGCAAAAGTGGATGCAAAGTCGTGACATGCGTATTCATAAAGCTAATAAGGCAAAGGATAAATTACCTAAAAGTATGAATGATAAAATTAAAGAAATTTGAGCTTAAATAAAAACTAAATATTATTAAATACATAAAGGTGGAATAAAATAATTATGACTAATGAGTATGTAGGTTCTTTTATGGAAGTAATTAATACATTTGATGAGTGCTCAAAGAAAGACATACCACAAGAGTATAAACAATACTGCGAAACAATGAAGAAGATATTTATAGGTATTGAACAGACAAATATTGAACTAAATAAAAGTTTAAATTTCTATATAGGAAACAAAAACATTATAAACTAAAGGAGTCGTTGAAATGATCGGTTATTGTTTAAAAAATGATGAAGGTAAATACTTGTCAATGAATGGAGGATGTACTGATAGTTGGTTCGAAGCAAGTAAATTCGATAGATCTGGAATTGAACAACGTAAAATGTATTTAGAATGTGGATATAAAGTGTTTAAATTTGATATTCAGGAATCTGAAGCAGCAACAAGCATATGTGGAAGTTATTGCAGTAACACAATGAAAGTGCATCTAGACAATAAAGGAATTTGTATGTCTTGTGATTATTGTGGAGAAAAATCTTATTTATCAAATATTCTATAATAGGTAAGTATTATGAAAAGCTAAAAGGAGAGATTTAATGGAAATCAAATTTGAAAACGGTTCAACTATAACATCGATTGATTCAAATGACGTAATTCGTGGTCGTTTATTTAGTCATGTGATTGCTCCAAGAGATTTTGAATACATATTATGTGAGCGAAAAAACGGTAAGAAGTTCATTAAAGTGATCATGTATTTTAATGATGCAAATGGGTATATCGAGGTAGCGAGAATAAACCCAATTAAGAATGCTTTCAACGAAGATGGATACGGGGATATGAACCATTTATTCAGTTGTCTAGAAGATAATCAGAAAGTCATCAGTAGTATTAAACAACAATTAATTAAATAAAATTAACGTTTACTAAAACAGAAAGGTAATGATATAGATTATGAAGAAACGTGTAATTATTGCGAATATCATTAGTAAATTAGAAAGTGATTCAAGGTGTGCTCCAAACCCTTTCGCATCGACGCTTTCAGAGGACGATTACATAAAATTAGGTAAGAGTTATTACGCTAATGAGCTTTTGCGTGAAATTAGAAATATGTTGAATATTCAGCATTAAATAATAGGAACATATTATAAAACTTAGAGAGTCGATGATATAAAGTCGGCTCTCGAATGATAAAATAATAAAATACATAAAATGCTTTACAATTAATGAAATTTTGGATATACTATTAATAATAAAAGGATATCGTAAAGGTGGTTGTAAGTTATGGTTGCTGCTCTTAATACAAATCAGAATGCTGTTCAAATGGTCACTTATATAGGAGATCATATAAATGATTTTTTAAATGATTACAAAAAGAATTCTGAAAGTAGTTTTAGGAACTATAGAAGCAGTTTAAATAAGGTATTTAAAGACCTAATTAAGAAAAGTGAATATAGGTACATTTCTAAAGAGGATATCGAAAACTTAACTGTATCTAGATTAAAAGATTACTTCAATAGTTTACATGATGAATTAAATGAAGATGATGAACCTAAGTATAAGAACGCAACTATTAACAGACATATCTCAGTAATAAAAGAATTTATTAGATACCTAAGAAATTGGGATATCATTTCTTATGATTTAGATAAATTAAATTTGGTTAAATCTTTACCAGACACAAGAGAAGAAATAGAAATGATTCCTTTTGATTTAGCTATGGAATATGCAGATTATTTTGCCAAAGAAGAGCAAGGACTTGAAAAATCATTAATAATAAAGTTAGCTACTGAGACAGCTTTGCGAGCTAGTGAGCTACTAACAGTAGATTGGTCTAATTTCACTGAAGTCGAAGATGGAGTCATTCTTAAGTCTAACGGTCATAATAAAGGTAAAGGAAATAAAGAGTGGATTGATAAAATAGATAAAGAATTATATGAAGAACTTCTACAATTAAAAGAAATAGGAAATACAGATAAATTATTTAATCTTACTTATAAACAGTTAAGAGGAATGATGGATAGAGGGAATAATTTATTAAATAAAACAGGAATAGACTACAGTTTTCACTCATTCAAAAAACTAGCAGTTACTATGTGTTATCTTAATAATGGAAACTGCATTGATACTGCAATGAAGAAAGCAAGGCACAGTAATGTAAATACTACAATGAGATATTTAAGATTAACTAATTTAAATGTAACTGGTATTATATCTGCAAAAATGAATACTTCTGAAGAATTGTATAAAACAGTTTCTCATGAATTATTATTAGAATGTTTAGAAGAAATGCGTCCAGAGATGTTGCTTTTACTAAATAACAAGATAAAAAATAAATCATCAGAGAGCGATTCTCTATGACAAGTCAGATAAAAAGTGGTAAAATAACTCTATTATGAAAGGGGCGTTAGTATATGCAAATTAATAAAACAAGAGAGCAATTAGAAACAGAGATAAAAAGTTTGATACAGTTATTTGCTTCAACAGTTAATAAAAAAGAAGTAGAGCTTATAGTAGAACATTTGAATAGTAAACATGGTATTAAAAAGACTACTATTTACTCACTATTTAATAACTCAAATAACGTTGGGAAATTGACTGTTGAAGAATTAGCCTTATTTGGTCAACAACTTGTTATTAAGTTAGGCATTGATCAGAACGAATGGATGGATACTTGGTTTACAGAACGTGAGAAGAAAGAATATGAAAGTTATCAATTTGTAGATATCCAATCAATGGATGAAATAGATTTTCCTATGATGAGACATAACGTTGTGGATTTGGGAGATGGTTATTACTTAACATCATTAACAAAACAAGAACTTGGAAGATTATATAAGTATGGAAAGTTAAATTATAATCCAAATGTACAACGAGGTATGAAGAAAGTTTTAAGATATGGATTAGTTTCAGAAGAGCCAATAGTAATTCAAAAGAAAGTTAACGAAATTAGAAATCTAACATTAAAAAATAAATTAAGACCTTCTACAGTTATATTGAATGCTAAACAATTTAGTTCAGAAGAAGATTCAGAATTAGTTTTTGATAAAGATAAAAACACATTAACGATAACAGAAGGGACAATTCTAGATATAGTTGATGGGATGCATAGAACTTTAGGAACTTATAGTGCTTACATTAGAGATAAAGAAATTCAAGGGTCTTTTCCTATTATTATATCCAACAAATCCGATGAGGAAATTAAGAGATATCAGTTAGACTTGAATAAACATACGCCTTTAACAAAAGGCAGAGCTAATGAGTTAAAAGAAGAGAATTATGCTAGTGAAGTAATCAATATTTTAAAATCCAAAGGTGAACTTAAAGATAGAATTACAACAAGTACAGATATAAAACATTCATTAAAAGGTAATGAATTTATCCCTTATAACACTTTATATAATGCAATTAGTAGTGTATTTAAGATCAACAGTAGGTTAGATGCTAGAAAAATTGCCGAGGAAATAAATGAATATTTAGTTTATTTATTTGGGATTTTTGGAAAGCATGAAAATGACGAATACAAAGTTCTTTTTGATGCAGACATATTTGAAGGTCATCTAGCATTAATGAAGAAGATGGATGAAAAAGAAATGAGATATGATGAATTAGAAAAAATTATTGATATTAATGAATTCCATATTAATAATGATCGTTGGAATGAATATAAATTGTTAAATAAGAATATAGGTAAGCTATCTAAGAAAGACAGAAGTAGTATTGTTAAATATTTCGAAAGTCTGGTATAGATATAGGGGGAGTAATTAATGTATAACGCTGAGTATAAGGAAGCCTTTTTAAAAGCATCTGAACATGCTGAAGAAACTAAAAACCAATATAGACTGTATTTTAAGAGAACAGAAGCATTTGAGGCTCAAAAAGGTAAGGATTTATATGACATGGACTTTGGCATGTTAGAAGAATTATTTTATTGGGTGCAGAGAAAAACAGAACGATCTGCTGTAAACTTCTTTAATACAATAAAAAATTATATTACATGGGCAAAAGATAACGGGTACGGAGAAAGTTCTCTTAATCCAATTATCGATACTATAAATACAGAATTCGTATCTAAATATTTGTATAGAGAAGGAATTAAATACTATACACGAAAAGATTTATTTAAACATTTTGAGAACATCAACAATGTACGCGATAAAGCCTTAGTTTTAGCTTTGTTTGAAGGTATAAATGGAACGAAGTTTTCGGAAATTATTAATTTAAGAAGAGAAGATTTATCAGAAAAAGAAGACAAGTATTATGCTTCTTTATTGAGTGATGAAGTTGATTTAACCAATAGACAGTTAGAAATATCAAAAGAACTATATGATATGTTAATTGAAACTTTTAATACACAAGAGTATAAGAGCGTAAACGGAAGAGTAAATCGCATTGTCGACGGTGAATACATTTTCAGAAAAAGTAGAGTTGGTGGTAATGATGTTCGTATTACAATACCAATGCTGCAGAACATTATTATAAATGTAGTAAAGGTTGCGTTTGATGACGTGCAAATAACTACAACTTCAATTGGTAACTCTGGAGTTATGTATTATGCTAATGAATTTATGGGTAGTGACAGAGTACTCACTAAAGAAATAGCAACCAAAGTAGCTAATAAATTTGACTTATATAGCTTAGAAATAAAAGGCAAAAAGTATCCTTCTTTCATGAGATTTAAAGAAATTATTGATATAGATTTCATGGAAGAAGAGTATGGTAACTTTAAATTGAACTTCTAAGATTAAAAAGGACTGAATGTAGGACATTCGGTTTCCTTTATACATAATTTAATAAAATACACAATGATTGTTTGATGATTGCTAATAATATTTAAATAAAGATTTACATATCAATTAAATATTATTAAGAAGTATCGAACAAAAATGAGAACAAACGTTTGCATTTCGGTGTTGACATAATTTTGGATGATTGGTAAAATTGGATTATAGCAGTGATAAATGTCACTATACTTATGATAAATACTTTTCAAAAGGGGGAATATAAACATGAGATTGGCAAAAATTGAGGCAGAAATAGCCATTTATAACCAAACACCAGAGGAATTATTAGAACTATTCGATGGGTTAATAGCTCCTGACGGACTTTCTATCGCAAACATTAAAGGTAAAAAAATACTGAATGAGTGTCTAGATTTAAAATTTACTAAAATATTTGAATTACATGATGAAGAAGAGGAAGTAGTATTCTTCCAAAATGAGGCGGTATTGAAATATTATCCTTCTAATAACAAGACATTTAAAGTACAAGATATAATCAGAATTGATGGAAGAGGCGACCATTATATTGTTCCATCTTCTTCATGCATATCGTTGTTTAACAGTGTATCACTCACTACTATAGAGATAAAAAATGCAAAAAATATCGGTGATGTGAAGTTGTTTTTAGAGCAGAACTACCCAGAATACATAGTGCTTCGTAAAATTACCTAATTAAGAATTAATTACGGTTAATGCTAGGGGTGTGGTATTGGCAATGTCTCTAATGTCGCACCTTGAAATTAATATATTATAAAATAAAATACATAAAGGTGGTATGTTATGAATAAAAAATACAGTGAAAAACGTTATGATGATTTTGGATTATTTATTTTTCCTAATAAACGAGGAGAAGGTTTTAAAATAATTAGAGATGAGGATGGATGGATATTTGATAAGACATACAAAGATGAACAAGCTGCACAAAATTGGATAGATGACATGATCGAGCTTACAGATAAATCAAAAGCAAAATGGAAAGCAAATATATAAAATACATAATGGTAGAGGTAATACATATGATTAAAATTTATACTGACGGTAGCTATAAGGATGGATCATCTACACATCACTACTTTGTCATGAAAGGTAATAAAAGAATAAAAAGAAGAACATTTATTGGATTTGATGAATCATCTAATAAAGCGGAAGCAACAACTATAATTAAAGCTTTACAGATGGCATTAAAGAAAGGATGGGAAGGTGTAACAATTCATACAGATTCGTTAACTACTGTATATGGCGTTAAACATGGAAAATTCAATAATGAAGATTTTCGATACATAGCGCATTTACTTAAAGTAACAAAATCAAATATACTGTGGAAGAACAGAAGACATTATAGAATTAAAAAGGCAGATATTGAGTGCCGCAAGATGATGAAAACAAAATTAAGACGAGTAGTTTAAAAATACATACATAAAGGTGAGAGTGAAAAATGAATAAAGATATCATAAATTTAAAGAACACTTTTGGAGCTATTATTGATGAATACAATAAAGGTTCAATGCTAAATGATGACGACAGCATGAAGTCTTGGATTGCTAGATGTGATTGGTTTGTTAAACAGATGGTTGACATTAAAGTAGGTGCAGGATTCAAATATTTTGAGTTGCAAAAAGAGTATAATCCTCTTCAAGAAAATAACAGTGTTGGAGAAGGTGAAGAAACTGAATGATTTTCATGAGTCGAATATCATTGGTCAGTGTGCAAACAAAGAATGTTTAAATGACTTAACAAGAGAGGACGAGTATCTAATAGATGAACATAATTTATACTGCGATTCAATTTGTTACACTAAGTACATGTTGAATGTAGGCACAGTAAAAGAAATTAAATATTAAAATACATAATATATAGATTTTATTAAAAGTGAAATACTCTATATAGTAATAAAATATAAAATAAACACCATATATAGTATTGGAAGGAGGAGTTATCATGAAGCACGAGAATTGGAATTCATTAAGTATCTTCTTATTAGGATTAGCTTATGTTATTCATTTATTTACAATGCATTAAGAATAAATATATAACAAAAACATATTAAATCAAAATTATTAAAAATATAATACATAACTGGAGAATATACATAATGAATCAATACATAGTTTCGTTAGTTTTAAATGGTGACGAATACAACATGAATGTAAAGACAGAGAGTAAAGAAGCTGCTTTACAGTATGTTAAGGACAACCTTAACTTTGACAAAATAATAGGTGTTGCAGAAAAGCTAGACTTTAAACGCAAACGATTTGGTTATTTAGGTAATCCAGATCGCACTCCATATGGAAGTAGAAGTAAGGATATGAAGGCAGCAAGAAAAGTTAAGCGTGGAAATATTGTTAAAAAGAAAGCATAAAATAATACATTCATAAAGAGGTGATAAAATGTATGAAGCTTGGTCGGATGCATCTGTAAGGGGTGATATTGGATATATAGCTTACATTGTCTTTGAAGGCGATATTATAAAGTATCGATTCACAGCAAGAGTGAACATCGATTGTAATTACACTTTGGAAAAATTAGCTCTATGTTTATTAGTTAAAAAGGTAAATGAATTAGGGATAGAGCAAGATGAAATTACAATATTTACTGATTGTAAAGGAATTCCACATCAATTAAGCAAAAAGACTTCTAAAGTATATACACAATTTAACCTATTGATAAAAGAAAAGATAATAAGAAAATACAGGAAGGTCATAAGTTTTAAACATGGTAGAAGAAACAAAGCTCATAAATTAAGTAGATTAGATTCTATTAATTGGTTTGATTATAACACTGCTATTAAATTTAAATAATATAAATACATATAAAGAAAGGGAGAATTGAATATGCGTAAAGACATTATGGTTGATATTGAAACACTTGGTACTGGAGAAAATGCGACTGTATTTCAAATTTCAGCAATGAGTTTTGATTTAACTACAGGGGACAATCACGATTCAATTAATTTAATTGGAGATATAGAAAAGTACGGTAGCTTAAATGTGGACGGTTCAACATTGAAATGGTGGCTAAATACAGATAAAGAATTGCTTACTGAATTACTGATTAAGGGTACATATGCGGAATACGACTTATTTGAAGCTTTGCAGAAATGGTTAGAAGCACAATCGACTACAGGTGATATGAAAGACGTTTACTTATGGGGTAACGGCATCCTATTTGATAATGCTAAATTACAGACTAATTTAAATAGCTGTAGTGGATTGAAGTATCCTATTTTCTATCGTAATGATCGTGATGTGCGTACAATTTTAGAATTAGCTAGTATTAAATCAGGCTTAACAGAAGATGAAATTAAAGAGTCTGTGACAGATGAAAATGAACGTAAACATGATGCCTTTGATGATATTGCATTCCAAATTCGTTTAGTAGTTAAGTGTTATAAAATACTGATGGATACAAAAGAATTGAACTCTGAAGAATGTTTTTAATTAAAACCACTCTATTATTTAAAAATTTGAATGGTTTTTATGAAAGGAGAAGTGGTTATGATTACAGAAGTTATTGACGAATTAAACAGAAGAATGGAAGAATCATTGGACAATGAAGATACAGAAGCATATAACAATTTAAATGCTTTTTATCAATGGTTTGTAGAGAAGTTTATCTATTAAATAATTTGTGAATTATCCAGTAAAAATTCAAAAAGGAGACTTAGACGATGACAATAGAAGAATATATAAATAGCAAAGATAATGGACAATCATTAGAAGAGATTCAAAAGGACAAGCTACTAAGTGAAGCTACAGTTTGGACGTTAGAACTTGGCTACCAATGCTATTTACAAAAGGTAAACATTTGAACAATATTAATCAGTAATTAAGAAGGAGAATAAAAATGAAAGTTCATAAACTTATTGAGAAGTTACAAAAATTAGACGGTGATTTAGATGTATGGGTGAGTAGTGATGGTCTTAATTATGAAATTGCTGACGAGGTAGACGTTGATAGTGAAAATGATGTTATTATTTTAGGGAAATTCAAGCCTAATTATTGAAAATACGATGACATTGAATAATAGTGGAATTTTATAAAATGAAGAACGGTGTCATAGGCATCATAGCCACTATTATTCTTGATACTAGTAACTTAGATAAAATTAATTAATAAAATACATAAAAAATAGTTGAAATTGGTAATGTAATAGTTTAAGATATATTTAACAAATAAAACAAATAAATGAAAGTTATAACATTCTCATTTTAAATTAATAGTTGTTATGTAGCAAATGTCGGTGTTTAGTTAATAAAATACATAATGATGAAACGGAGATGTTGATAATGTTTGAAGAAATAAAACAGATAAGTAATGATTCCATAATAGATAATAAATTAAGAGAAGCGTTCATTAAGCAGATGGCAAAAGGTTATCAAGAAATGGGAGAGTTAAGCCTTCAAATTTCTAATGAATGGTACAGTGTCGAAAATGAAGGTGAATCGATAAACGATAAAATAGTAAAAGGGGAGTGGTGATCTTGATTAAAATTGTACAAAGTGACATTTTACAAAGTGACAAAGATATAATTGGACATCAAGTGAATTGTTTAGGAGTTATGGGTGCAGGAGTAGCTAAACAAGTCAAGGCTAAGTATTCCGAGACATTCTTAGAGTATAAAAAGATTTGTGATGTTTATAAAGAAAATAAAGAAGAGTTAATGGGTCATGTTTATATGGCTCATAACTCTGACGGAAAGATTATTGCAAACGTATTTAGTCAACTGGATGTAGGTAGAAATGAACGTAAAACTGACTATAAAAAACTTAAAGTAGGTCTGAAAAAGGTATACGAGTACGCAAAGGAAAACAATCTATCAGTTGCTTTGCCATACAAGATTGGTTGTGGGTTAGCAGGAGGTAATTGGAACATTGTTTATAAAATAATTGATTCAGTTTTTGATGATTATGAGGTAACGCTGTACGAGTTTAAATAAAAGGATGTTTTTATTTAAAAATACATAAGAATAGAGGTGCAGAAATGGTTATACATTTATTTGACGAAATGCGATCCAATAGAAAGACATCTCAACAATACATTATTACATACGAAAATAAAGAAACTATTAAAGAATTATCTAAGTTAGGTTCAATTACATATAAATCTCCAGTAATTAATGTATTATTTATTGATACAATGAAAAGTAGAAACGAGTTAATGAATGTTGAAGGAGTTATGAGCGTTACATTGCCGAAGAATGGCAGATTATTAAATAATAAAGAGAAAAGTACATATTAGAGGAACAATGAATGAAAAAATTAACAAATGAGGAATTAGTAGAGTTATATCAAATAGATGGTAATGAATTGGCATTTGAAGAACTCTATAAGAGGAATCAAGGACTTATACATAAGGTAATTAATAAGTTTAGTAATGTTATTGTCATCAGTAAAGAAGATGTAAAAAGTGCTTGTGTTTTAGGGTTCGTCAGAGCTGCGAAAGCTTACAGTAAAGATAATAAGTGTAAATTCTCTTCTTATTGTTATATCGTTATGGTGAATGAAGTTAATACTAGTCTCAATAGCGCTAGTAGAAAGATGAGAAACGACCTAAATCGGTCATTCTGTTATTTAGATGAAAATGTAAATGACGGAGAAGGTAGCAAGTTAATTGATATTATCGATATGTCTGGAAAAGATGTGTTGTACAAAGAGGATTATACATACTTACATAATGCAGTGGAGTACGCAAAGGGATTTATTATGGATAAATACTATCCATATCTTATACCTTTGACACTTAAAGAAACATCTATTTATAAAGTAGCACCATTAATTGATGTTAGTCCAAAGACAGTACACTATACGATGAAAAGATTCAGAAAATATATGCAAGAATACATAACTAAATATATGAATTACGAGATTGTTTCTTAAGCAAATAAAAAAAGGATGATATCATCCTTTAGGTTTAGCATTAGTTTTCTTGCTTACTTGCTGTAGTGCTTCAATATACTTTTTAGCAGTTTCAAGCTCATTATCAGAAATGCTGTTTACAAGGTTTTTCAAAGCAAGGTGTTCATCTATATTAATAACTTTGGAATTTTTATTTTCAGACATATACGATCAATCCTTTACGACTTATATAGGTGATATGTTAGCACTTTGTTAAGGGGCGTTTCAAATAATATGATTGTGGAGGAGATGGATATGAAAGAGTTACATTACAATCCAACCGAAGTTCAAGAATTAGTATTTAAAGATAAAGAAGGTATTTCAAACTACATACATGTTTCTATTGAAGAGATGGACTACATGATGAAATTAGCAATTAAATATCAGCAGCTACATGAAACATGGTTTAAAGGAATTGAAAATGAAGAGCCAACGATAATATTCTTACGTAAATGCAAAGAAATAATTGAAGAAGTAAATCCTGAATATAGAAAAGCAATGGCATAATGTTTAATAAAAAATAAGTATTATTGAAAGGAAACTGATAATGAATAAATTAGAAATAATTAAAAAGCAATGGAATGAATATGAGACAGAATTTGCTAAGAGTGATTATATAGACATCGATACCCATACAAGTATGGCATTCAAAGTACCAATGTTATTAAACAAATTAGACAAAATACATAAAGATTTACTTCAAATGAAGAAGATCGGTAATTGTACGTATGTTGATATTGATTATATGTTAAATGCTATTGAAAACGATAAATATTAAGGAGAGATTTAGATGAATGATTCAAAGAACAAATATATTGTTAGTGTATATTTAAAAGGTGGACATAGTATCGATGTAGAATGTGAAGATTGGAATTTCACTAAAAATCACGACGGTACTTTTAATGGATATAGCTTTACAGGTATGAAGAAAGGTGAACAAATTACTTTAAGTATTCCAGATATAGTAGCAGTTAAAACGCAATTAAGTTAGATAAAAATTCACTTTTATAAAAGGAGAGATCGTAATGGATGATTTTTATTACAATTTACCAAAATTAAAAGCACGAGTAAAAGAATTAGAAGAACGTGAAGAGAAATTAGACAAAATTAAATCCAAGTTATCTATTGGTACAATTATTTATGACTTGGATGCACACAAGGAAGCCAAAGCTACCAGATTAAAAAATGGGAGTAATGATTTTGAAGCCTCCTATTTAGATGGTTCATATAGCAGAGGTTATCATTACTTAGTGCCAAACTGGAGATTTACTAATTAAATAATAGTACGATTTTACATAACAAAATACATATATGGAGGAATAGTGTATGAACTTAGAACAACTTAAAAGAGGAAATGAGTTAGTTAAGATAATAAAAACTACTGAAGATGGAATTGTTGAAATTAAAAAATTAATTTCAAAACAAAGAGATTTTAAAGAAAAAGATAGACATTATGATGATTGCAACTATTCTTTATCCATTAGTGAGCATTCAGATGGATCAGGAATAAATGCAAAGTTATATCGTTATCAAGGTAATGCTGAGTTAATAAATGTTATCTTGAAAACTTTAGAAAATCAGTTGGTGAGGTTTCAAAAAGAATTAGAAAGTCTATAAAATACACGTATTATTTAATTGTTTGCAATAAAAATACATAAAAAAAGGAATGGTGTTTAGTGCAATTTACATTAACTGAAGAACAATACAGTGAAATTAAAAAAGATATCTTAGCAAATCAATTCGATTTTAAATTTGAAAAGAACAAACTGAAAGCATACTTAGGAGAAGACCTATACAGTTCGCTAAAGAAATCTAAAGCTATTATTGCAGGAGGTATGATTTCAAGCTTATTTACTAATAAAGAAATTAATGATGTAGATGTATATTTCCGTGATTATAATGCACTTTATTTATTTGCTGAACAAACTTTATCAGGGAATCATGTAGTCTCACACACAAATAAAGCTACACAATTTATTAAGAAATACTTAGATGAACAAATTTTAGTACAGATCATTCATTATCGTACATATGAGAAAGTTGAAGATATTTTTGATACATATGATTTTACAGTTTGCATGGGCGCATATGATTTTGAAATTGAAGAATTCATTTTACATCCAGAGTTCCTAAAACATAATTCACAACGTATTTTACGGTTTAATTCGAATACTAGTTATCCCTTAATTTCAGCTATTCGTACACAGAAGTATGAAGATAAGGGATACAAAATTTCAAAAGCAGAATATTTCCGTGTTCTGATGACTTGTATGACATTAAATATTACATCTTATGATGAGTTAAAAGAACAGCTAGGTGGTATGTATGGCGAATCTTATGATCGACTATTTGATGATGTAAAAGATGAAGAGTTTGATTTACAAGTAGCAATTGACCGTATTGCAAACTTTTCTAAATCAGAATCCTACTTCAAAGAATATCGTCCTATCGATTATGATATTGATGAAATTTTAGATGAATTAGACAAGGGTGAAAGATTCGTTGTTAAATTAAAGGATGGCAATGAGTACAGAGTTATTAATGATGAAGTAATTGGAGAATATCCATCAGAAAAAGAAGCAACAGAACTTGATGTGCAAGAGTTTTATAAAGATAAGAAATTCTATAAGTTTGTTCAAAAATCAGGAGAATCATTACAAAGTTTCTTCCGTTCCACATTTAAATATGCAGTTGGTGAAGAAGTAATGGCTGAAAAAGAATATCCAAATAATTCATATGGTGCTCATGGTAAGTTATTCTTCAATCATAAAAACGAATTAAAGCACTCAACTTACTTCAGTAATATTGACAGAGTATTAATTGAAGTTGAGATTGAAGGATCTGATGTAATTGAAGATGGTCTACATGAACTTACTGCAACTAAATGTAAGGTGATTCGAGAAGTACCTGAAGCAGAATGGAAAGAGTGGTTAGGAATTAAGGAAGAAGTTAAATCTGAACCGTCAACAGATATAAGTAGTAATGATATTGGGGATTTATGGTGATTTCATTAAATAATATTCTGCTTTTATAAAATTAAAATAATAAATACATGAAAAGGAGTGTTGATATTTGAATAGTCAAGGTAGTAAATTAAAGTTAGTTATGATCACAAGTAATAGTAATAATTACATTTCTGACAATGTTAATAATGAAGGATACTTCTATACAAAGCTATCGAATTTATTGTTTGATGGTAAAAATCTAGAAAATACATACGATAATAATTGGTTTAAAATCGATTCAATTCCTACGAAAATAGAGAAAGTGAAACCTAAAACAAAAATCAATCAACGATATGAGTTAAAAGAAGGTTATCCAGAGAGCGAGCTTACACCAAAAGTAGTTAATTGTTCTGATTTTGATGATAATTATGATGAAGTGCGTGGTTTATATACATTCAAGTACGATGAAGTAGAAGAGGGTTTTGAAGATGTAGAGTTTGAAGTGAATGTAATCGAGGAAGTGGATGGAGAATTTGAAATGAAACAACTCCAATATACACCTAAATACAACTTTTTAGATAAAATTCAGACTCATCCAAAGTTATTACCATTAAAGCCATGTAAGCTTTCAAATGAACAATCATATAAGATTATTCGTGACTTTGTGAAGAACAATATTAATTCTAAATATGCAGCTATTACAAGCGACTATTATTTCTGTTTCACAGTAAAGAAGAAAATTGAATTGTATGAACCACGACAATATCAAGTAGATATTAATTCTGGATACAAACGTAGAAAACCTAAATATGAAACTCGTTATCAACGTAGTAGAGAAGTTACAGTTTTTGAGGTTGCACCTAAACCATACCAAAGCTATACAATTGTTACACCATTTGAAGGTGCTAGCTACGAAGATTTACTGGTTAATATTGATACATATTTAAATGATCTTATTACAAAGATTAATGAACCACTAATTGAATGCGAATGTTGTAAAGGGACTGGAGTGATTATTGATGGCAACAATTAAATTGCATAAGGATTATCTTAAAAACGAATTGGACTTGCCAAGCAGTGCTGTACTTGATGAAATTACAGATACTTCACGTTGGAGTGTTCACCATCGAATTATCTTTAAGCATGACGGTAAGTTTTATGAAGCTTATTACAGTGAAGGGGCTACTGAGATGCAAGATGAGCGTCCTTGGGAATATGAAGATGAAGTGGAATGTGATGAGGTCGAGCTAAAAGAAGTTAAAGTAGTGAAATGGGTTAAAGTTTAAATAATATTTCAGTATTATTTAAAGAGGAGTGTGGTATAGATTGAATGATTTTGTAGTAAATATTTTATCAGTTAGTTCATACATATCAGCAGTATTGATTATTATCGTAGGTTGTCTAGTTTTAATTAGTCTTCTTTTATATCCAATATGGTATTTGTTTAATACAGTACTGTACAAACGAATTAAAGGCGTTACATATTTTGTTCAATTCATTAGATATAAAAAGGAATTTATTAAATGGTTTAAAGAGACACGACCAGATGTTTATAAGCCTAAATTAAAAGAAGGAGAATGATTGAATGTCTAAATATACAAATGAACAAATTGCAGACAAAATAATGAGTGAAGGACTTGGTTACACTGTACAACATTATTTATCTTATGAAAAAATACAGGACGGTGAGTTAGCTGAACTCTGGAAGCAAGCAGGTGATGTATTGGATAAAATCGATGAAAAGTTAAAAGAATTTTACTATTAAATAATAATCACATTTTATAAAAATCGGAGGAAGATAAATGCATAAATTTTATGATGATCTAAAGGGTTACATTCTTAAGCAAGACGAAGATACAAAAGCAACATTAATTCCTTACTACGAAACACTGTATCAACTTGAAAATTATCCAGAATTGAAAGAATTTTTAACTATATATGAAGAAGGCAATTATACATTAGACTACAACGAACCTGAGGATCACGACTTTTCTTCTAACGGATGGTTTGAAGTATATGAAATGAAAAATAAGATTTCTTATAATATTGAGTTAGACATTGGTACTATGAAAGGTCATTATTGTACATGTAAGCCAGAAGATGAAGGTTATAATTCTGATAAAGGATGCTGCGGAGTACTTTGTGATGCACATCTACCAGAGGTGTCTATTGTTAAAGAGGTAAAGATGATAAAGCATGAATTCCAAGGATATGAGTGTGATCTGTGGGTATTAGAAGAAAAGTGGTTTACAGAGCATGAAAAAGACTTACTACAGAAGAAAAAGTTAGAAAAGGTAAGTAAAATAGAGGCGCAGATTGTACAATTACAAGAGGAATTAAAAGTAGTAAAATCAGAACTTAAAAATTAATTAATAAAATACATAAAAATACTTGAAATATGAAATTGAGATGTTATAATAAACATATAAGCTAAGAAAGGGAGTGATGATCATGGTCAGTAGATTGAATTATACAGATGAACAGGAGATTTTAAACATGCTAGACTATATGAATGAACAACAAGAATTCACTCGTGATGATGCTGTTTGGTGTAATAAGACAATCAAGAAACTGCTACTGGAATTACATTTTATAAGAAATGATATTATTAATCAATAAAATACATGAAAGTTAGGTGATTTGATATTGGCTGAAACTCCAGTGGAAGAAAAGAATGTAGTGCAATTAACTGAAGACTACAGAATTACAAGCGATCAACGTAACATCATCTTACAGAAACGTTATCAAAGACGTGAAGGCAAAGGTCGAAATGCTCCATTAATTAATGAGTACGACTACAAAGATGTTGGATACTTCGGTAATTTAAAATCATTACTAAACGGCTTAGTGAATTATGAAATACCTTTATCTGCTACAATGACTGGGAAAATTGAAGATGCTCATTTACGAATTGAAAAGTTACGAGATGAAATTGTGCAACATGTATTAGACAAAGTAAATCTTCTTCAACATAATCCTAAGTTAAAAGAAAATGTAGACGGTGATGCTGATTGACCGTGCGATATGTTGGAATTGACCCATCATCAATGACAGGATTCTTTATACAAGATGAAAAAGGTAAGATTATAGTTGAAACTGATTTATTCTATACATACAGAAAAGATCCAGAAAGAATGATTTATATTGCTGAAGAAATAGTAAGGAAATTAAACATAGAAACAGACATCATTTGCATTGAAAATTTCAGTTATAATTCAGTTGGACAAAGTATTGATTATCAATACGGAGTCGGTTGGATAATTAGAGAACATCTGCATAATGCAGGGTTTAAATATTACGATGTTAGTCCAAAAAGTTTAAAGAAGTTTGCAACTGGTAACGGTAATGCATCCAAAAAACTTATGGTTGAGCCTATAGAAAAACGGTGGGGATTCAAACATCCTAGTGATAATGTTACAGATGCATTCATATTATCAGAGATTGCTAAGGCTATTGATAAGGGTAATGAATATGAAAAGTTAAAGGATCATGAAAAGCAGGTTGTTAAAGTTGTTAAAAGTAGTATTTTGAATAAAGATGAGTGGAAAGAAGTTAAGCCTCCGCCTTGGATGAATCCGAGAAGTAAATATTACTTCAAGCGAGAAGGATTAGAAGAAGGCAGCAACTTTAAAGAAGAAAAACAACAAGCAAAATAATTAATGTTATACATAATTTTAAACTATCGAACCTTGAATGATGTAAATAATTAAAATTAATACATATGAAGATAAAATATATAACAATCGCATGTTATTAAGTAGTGAGTTTCGCCAAAGCTCATTACATATTCTCAAAGTAAAATCCTAATATTATTTAAAGTTTAGTTAGGTACATTGTGATTTGGTTCGATAGTTAATGAATAAAATACATAATTTGAAATGGAGAGATTTATTGATATGGTAAAATTACAAAACACATTTGAATTTGTTGGTGCATTAAATCTAATGAAAGAACCTGTAAAAACTACTGAGTTTGATTCTGGATGGACAAAGAAAGAATTAAAGGCTGTATTAAATGAATCGAAAGCGAATGGCGTATTCTTATCACTTGAAGGTGGTTACTACAAATCAAAAGGGCAACCAGATAAAGTTTTCTCATTCACTAAAAAGTTGTTCGGTGAAAAAGGTGGTAAGTTAGAGCTTACTTGGGATGATCGTAATAATAAATCAATTATTAATACAGTAGCTGACTTTAGTAAAACAGTAATTGATTTAACTACTGATAAAGAAGTTAAAGAAAAGTATGGAGAGTTACGAAAAGAGATCTGGAAAATTGAAAACAACGAAAATGCAACAGATGAAGATAAGGTTAAATTGGAGCAACTATATAAAGAAGTAGAAGAAACAGTTCCACATCGTTATGAGTTTTTACATGAATTAGATGTCGTTAATTTCTTTGAAAAATATAAAGATAAATTAAGCGGTAAAAAGTTCAAAGTAAAGGGAGAAGTAAAAGTTTCACACTGGAATGGTAAGTTCTACACTAACTACGTACCTAGTCACTTTGAGTTAGCTGATGAAGAAGAAGCAAATAAATTAGCGTTAGATTTAGATTTATACTTTGATAAAGATGTAATTGATAAGTCTTTATTCAAATCAGAAAAAGTCATGACATTTAATACATATATTTTAGGATACGATTCTGGTCATCGTAAAGACGTATTCTTCCCATTGCAAACTGTACTTAATGCATCTACATATGATTTAGAGAATACAAAACATAACGCACATATCAATATTGTGGAAAAGTTCTTTACTGTAAAAGGTAAAAAAGTATTCCAGTTACCTTACTCAGCTAAAGTAATTAGTGGTGCTGAGGTTAAGGACTTCTCTGAAACAGATTTAACTGAAGATCAAAAGACTTTAATTGAAATTGGTATGGCTACAATGGATGACTTTAAACCAAAAGGTCAAACATTTGGAGATAATTTAAATGAAATTCGCTTAATGTTCCCTAAGATTAAAGACATGGGTGAAGGTGCTAACTTCTCAGCAGGAGCAATTGAAACAGATTTTGAAGTAGAGGAGTTAGTTTATACAACAATAGAACGTCAGTCAACTGTATCAGATGTTCAAAGTACTAAAGAAGAGAAAAAAGAAGATGATCCATTCAACATTTCTCCTGATGATTTGCCATTCTAAGTAAAAAAATAGTAATTAAAAATGAGTGAGATTAAGTTCTCACTCTCTATATAAATATAAAAATACATAAAATTATTGGAGGAATATTATTTATGGCACGAAAATTCGGAAAGAAAAATGTAGTAAAAATTGACCCACTTAAATATAACGTTGGATTAATTGGTGAATCTGGCGTAGGTAAGACCACTTTAATGAAAAAAGTTTGCGAGAAACTAGCAGGAGAAGACGGTTATTTAATTTTAAATATTGGTCGTGAAGATGGTGTAGATGCCATTTCAGGAGCAATGTATGAGGATATTCCAGATTACACTACTTTGGTTGAATTTGTAGAAGACGTTGTAGAAAACAAAGAGACTGATTATAAAGATTTACGTGTAGTAGTAATTGATACTATTGATGAGTTATTCCGCATTATTGAACCTGAAGTTGTGCGTATGCACAATCGTGAATCATCTGCTGAAAAACGTGTTAAATCAATTAAAGCTGCTTTTGGAGGATTCCAAGCAGGTGAGGATAAAGCAGTGGAATTAGTGATCGATAAGTTATGGGAATTGAAAGATGTTGGAGTAACCCCATATTTCATTGGACATACAAAACGTAAATCAGCAAATGACTTGGTTACTGGTGATGAGTATGAAACACTTACTTCTAATATGATGGCAAAATACTTTAATGCAATTAAGACTAAACTTCATTTCTTAGGAGTTGCTTCTATTGATCGAACAATAGAGAAGCAAAAAGTAAAACAAAAAGTTGGAGCAGATAAAGTAGTAGGGAAAGTTGTTGACGAATCTCGTATTGTTACTTTCCGTGATAATAACTTTAATATTGATTCGAAATCACGATTTGCAGATGTAGTAGAACAAATTCCATTAGATGCTGATGCATTCATCGAAGCGCTTAATGAAGCTATTCGTAAGGAACTAGAAAATGATGCATCCAACAAAGGTAAATCGTTTGAAGAGGTTAAAGTAGAGCAAGAAAAAGAGTATGAAGAAAAGGTTTCAAAAGCAGTAGAGAAAGCAAAAGATAAGATTGATGTAGAGCGTAATAAAGAATTAGCACGTAAAATTTTAGAAGAATCTAATGAAGCAACAGATGAAGTAAAACAAAAAGTAATTACATATATGACTGAAAATAAAGTATCTCTTAAAGAAGTGGAAAATACTCCAACTTCAGTTTATGAAGCAACGTTAGCTCAATTTAGTTAATACATAATTACATAAGGAGGGGATATATTTCTCCTCCTATTTTTATACCAAAGAGGTGCATATAAATGGCTAGAAAAGTTAAATGTACATACTGTAAAAAAGATGGCACAAATGAAACTTTCTATAAGGAAGTAATTAAAGGAAAGAATAAATATTTCTGCAATCAGGTTGAATACGAATTATTTGAAATGAATGAAACTAAAAAACAAGCAGAGACAGAAGAAAGAAACAATCTTATACAATGGATCATGGATGAAATTTATAATTATGAAAAAGGAATGGTGTTTCCTAAGACATTGAATGGTAGAGTATCAAAGTTACTTAATTTCTATCCAGTACAAGTTGTAAAAGAGGCTTTCGTTAATAACTACGAGGTTCTTTCTTGGGCAATCAAGAATAAAGACTTCTCCAGTGAATTTCATGCTACATGTTATGTAATGACAATAGTTGAAGGTAGTGTGAATGATATCTATCTAGATTTTAAACGAAATCAACAACATATTAAGAAGATTGAAGTAGAATCAAGTAAAGTTGATACTGATTTATTTGATGAAATTACCACAGTATCAGTAATTAGTAATAAAAATAATAAAGATATTTCCCAATTCTTAGATGACGATTTGTAGGGAGGAATGTTAGTGGAAGAATTAAAGAAATATCCTGAACAATTAGTACATTCTAGAAACATTATCGAAGCTTCATTTGTGTTTTGCTTATGGAAAAATCCAGAGTTATTTGATGACTATTCAGATTTCAATCCAAGCACAGAACTACTTTTAAATGATTCAAAATTTTATTACTCAATAGGAAAGCAAATGAAAGACTTAGAATATAAATCATTAGACAATGCTTCTGTATTTGCTCATTTAAAGGATAATCAATTACTTGCAGAAGAGTTTAGTTTAAAAGGTGGATTTAAAACCGTAGATAAGATGTGTAAAATCCTTAGTTTAGACAACGTTGAATCTTACTATGATACTTTAACAAAAAGTAATATGTTGATTAATTTATATGATAAAGGATTCAATGTATTGAGTAAGCTTGAAAAATTTAAACAAATGACAACTTCTCAGCTATACGATTATTATGAATATCAGTTGGATAATGTCTTCTTAGGTAGGGGGTCAGGAGTGGAAATAGTTGACCTAGATATACCTGATGATTTTGTTGATAGATGTAACTCAGGAGAAGAGAGAGGGCTAAGTTATCATTCGACATCTCCATTAATGAATTATCATACAATGGGATTACATCGTTCAAATGTTCAAATATTCGCAGGCTTTAGTGGAACTGGGAAGTCAAGTTATGTAGTAAATTCATATGTAATGGCTATATTGGATGCAGGTGAAAGTATTACAATTATAGCAAATGAGATGAATATTGATGCATGGAGGCATTTATTCTTAGCAACAGTACTATCTCAAAAGCTAAATTACTTCGGATTGACGAGAAAGAAACAAAAAACAGGATCATATACAGATGAGCAATTAGCGATGATCAAAGAGGCTCAAAAATACATAACTGAGAATTATAAAGGCAGAATTAAATTTGTTAAAATATTCGATTATAGCATTGACGATGTTAAACGAGTAATTAGAAAAATGGCTAAAAGAGGATTTAACTATAACATTTTCGATACTTTTAAATCAGAAGATGCTTCATCAAGTAATGTTACAGGAGAATTAATTGAAGCATCCAAACAATTATTACAAGTTGCGGAAAAAGAAAATGTAAATATCACAATTACAATGCAGTTAGCTATTTATATGGAAAATACACGCTATTTAACATCTGCTACATTGTCTAGTGCCAAGGCAGTAAAAGAAGTAGTGTCGGAAGTCATCCTCATGCGTAAATTATGGGACGATGAATATAGTGGTCAGAAATATGACGTTAAACCTTGGAGATATATTAGAGATTCAAATGGTAAAATTACAGGAAGTAAAGAATACCTCACATTAGATCCAGAAAAGAGATATCGGATTATGTTCTTAGATAAAACACGTAACGACGATGACGATATCTGCGTAATATCAAGGTTCGATGGAGCTTGGAACTCTTGGAAAGAAATAGGTTATTGTACGCCAATGCACCAGAATAGATAGGGTGTGAATATTTGAACATACATAATTTAAAAGAAGAAATTAAGGAAAATGATGAGCTAATAAACCTAATATTAGAAGATGTTGGCTTCACTGATATAAGCGATGAATTTAATCAAGGTAATGAATTCAGATGTGCTTGGGAAGAAGGAGGTAATCCTACCTCAGTTAGAGTTAGCAAATTAACTCTTTCAGCAAACTGTTTTTCAAGAGGAATCAAAGGGGACATCATTACTCTTGTACAAGAAAAATTAAATATATCGCTTTCGAAAGCATTGAATCGAATATCAAAGATCATTAATTATGAGGATGTAAATGTCGAAGTATCATTACCTTTTGGTGGATTCTTCAATGAGATATTAAGTGTAGTTGATGATGATAATGGAGATATTCAAACATATGATGAGTCTATATTAAATGAGTACTTAATTTTACCTTCTGAAAGATTTCTTAATGACGGGATATGTTGCGACATACAAGAAAGATATAAAGTTGGATATGATGTTTGCACAGGAAGGATTATTGTTCCGTGGAGAAACTTATCTGGTGAGTTAGTAGGTATTATGGGTAGGCTCAATAAAGATAAAATAGAGGAGTATGAAAATAAGTGGTTTCCCATTATACCTTTCACAAAAAGTAAGACATTATTTGGGTTCAGTGAAAACTATAATGCTATTCAACATGCTAGTTTTGCGATGATAGGTGAGTCTGAAAAATTCCCAATGACATTGTCGTCAAAAGGTATAGATTTAGGATTGGGACTTGGAGGCAGTTCATTGAGTCAATTCCAAGCAAATAACATAAAATCTTTATTTCCTAAGAGGATATTGGTTTGCATGGATGAAGGATTAGACGAAGATATTTCTCGTGAAATTGCTAAACAATTGAAAATAGATACTTTCTTTGAAAATGAAGTTGGATACATATATGATGCAGAAAATAAATACTTACCTAAAGGTTCAAAAATGAGTCCTTCAGATTTACCTTTAGAGGATATGAGAAAGTTAATAGTGGAATGTAGTAAGAAGGTATAGGAGGTAATTTATATAAAACGAATTAATAATGAAGTAGAAGAAGAGTTAGTTAAAAAGTTGAGAGACGAAGGAAAAACAATTTATTCAATTTCACGCATTAATACAATGAATACATGTAACTTTGAATACTATAATACATACATAAAAAAGAACAGAGGAATTAGTAATTGCTACGGTGAAGTTGGAAGTGAAATGCACGATTATATTGAAAATGTATATCGTGAGAACATCACAGACACATCTGATTTCAATCAAAAATTACATAATAAATTGTTGGAATTAGAAATAATGGATTTAGATTTCCCTAGTGAAGTAATTAAGAATTCATTTGTAAAAGATATGGATCACTTTACAAAGAATTTTAATAAGTTGGATGGAAGCTTTACATTAGAGAAAATGTTTGTTAGTCAAATAGGAGAATATTATTTACTTGGGTATATTGATGCTATTCAGCAGCTAGATGAAAAAATTAATATTATTGACTGGAAGACATCATCAAAGTTTACAGGTTCGAAATTAGAACATGCAGGAAGACAATTAGTAATTTATAAACTTGGTCTTGAAAGTACTTCAGATATCCAAATTAATGAAATCAAATGGGCGATGCTTAAATACATAAATGTTTGTTGGAAGTTGAAGAATGGCAACATCAAAAAGAAAATGGTCAATCGTGGTAAATTAATTAAAGAAATGAAAAATACATTTGAAAAAGAAATGTTGAATTCTGGAATGGATGAAATTGAAGTAGGTATGATTTTGATGCTTGCTGAATCAAATAATTCATTTAAAGATTTACCTAAAATAATTAGTGATAAATATTGGCTACAAGATTGCTTTGTTGAATATGAAGCAACGGCAGAAGTAATAAAAGAAGTAGAGGATTACGTAGTAAACACTATAGAAGAAATTGAAAGTAAGGATATACATAATGAAAATGAATGGAAACCTTTAGATTTCGATAAAGAAGGAACTTTCTATTGCAATACTTTATGCAGCCACAGAAAAACGTGCAAGTTCATTACTCAATACAACAAAGAAAATCCATTCAAGAAAAGTTTCTAAGGAGTGATATACTTGAGTGAATTATTAAAAGGTCGTAGATTAATTTTTTACGACTTTGAAGTTTTATCTAAATTAGTTGTTCCAGAAACAGGTATGAAATATTGGTTTGTTATATTTGTTGATTACGAGACTCGTAAAATTAAACTGATTAAAAATGACGTTGAAGAGTTAAGAGAATTTTATAAATCAACTAAAGAGGATGTGTTTATAGGATATAACTCAAGAGGATACGATCAGTACATTTTTAAAGGTTTAATGTTAGGTATGGATGCAGGTTATATTACTGAACAATTAATTACTCATGGTAAAAAAGGGTATCAAGTAGTACCTAATGCTTGGACTTATCCAATTAACAACTTTGATACAATTCAATTAAACAAAGGTTTAAAACAATTAGAAGCTTTTATGGGAAGTGAAATTAAAGAGGCGGATATTGCTTGGGACATAGATAGACCTTTAACTAAAGAAGAAGAGAAGGAATTAATGCGATATTGTTTACATGACAATAAAGAAAACATTAAACTCTTTGAAAAAACTAAAAATACATTTACAGCGTATCTCAATTTAATAGAAATGTTCGATTTACCTTTTAATAAAATATCAAGAACTGGTGCTCAATTAACTGCTGATATTTTAGAAGCTAAGAAACTAGAAGGTTTAAATGATGACTTTGAATTTATTTATCCAGATACTTTAAAATTGGAAAAGTACACTGAGGTTTTAGACTTTTTTAGAAGTGTAGAAAACGGGACATTTGTACCTACTAAATTTGAAAAAGGTAAACCTAAAATCGAAGTAGAATTAGAAATTTCAGGAGTACCTACTAAATACGCTTTAGGTGGTTTACATGGTGCGATACCAAATTTAATACACGAAGGTAAAATTTATTCTCTAGATGTGACCAGCCTTTATCCGTCATTGATTTTAGAGTATGGTTTAATGAGTAGAGCATGTGAGTCAGATGAAAAATTCAGATATGTTAGAAGTGAACGTGTTCGATTGAAAAAAGAGGGTAATTCTTTACAAGAATCACTTAAACTCATACTTAATACTACTTACGGTACGTTTGGTGATCAGTATAATAACTTATGCGATAAGAGAATGATGTATTCAGTGTGTGTACATGGTCAGTTATTACTTACTGATTTCATGGAGAAAATAGAACCTTATTGTACATTATTCAACTTAAATACTGACGGTGTATTCTTCTATGTTGATGAAGATAATCATGATTATAACTTTAAAAAAATCATGGAAGCTAAAGAAGAGTGGGAAAGTCGTACTCGATTAGGTTTAGAGTTAGAGGAGTACAAGAAAATAATTCAAAAGGACGTAAATAATTATATTGTTGTACCAGAGGGTGATTTGTATTATCCTTCTGGAAAACCAAGATACAAATCTAAAGGGTCTTATGTTAAAGAATTAAATGAAATTGATTATGACTTACCTATCGTAAATGAAGCTATTAAAAATTACTTCTTAAAAAATCAAGCTGTAGAGGAAACAATAAATAATTGTACGTCATTACATAAGTTTCAAAAGATTGTAAAGCTAACAAGTGCTTATCAATACGCAATGAAAGACTGTACATTTTCTGAGAAGAAAGTATTAAACGAATTGACTGGTAAAATGAATAAAAAAACAACATGGGATGAGAATGGTGAAATTCTAAAGGATAAAACTTTCCGAGTATTTGCTTCAACTGATGATAATGACGGTGGATTATTTAAACGTAAAGAAGGTAAGAATCCTGAGAAATTCGCGAACACTCCTGACAAATGCTTTATTGACAATGACGATGTTACAGATAAATTAACACCAGATAAGTTAGATAGAAAATTTTATATCGATCTTGCACAAAAAAGAGTTAATCAATATTTAGGAATCAGTAATCGAAAGAAAAAAGCAGACAAGGTGGATATTAAAAAATAAAATACATAAAAGTTTAAATAAAAATTAAATTTTATCTAATGAATATAAAATAGGAGTGATCGCATGTTAAAGTTAGTTATTTATGTAAATGAAGATTTTGAAGAGGAAAGGGCGCTATTTGATTTAGAAAGTAAAAAAGTAATTATGAGTGGCGACTATTATCATAATAAAATTAACGAAAGAATAGAGGGTTATCTTCAAGCTTTGACTGATTTTAATATTTACAAAGATGAAGTAGAAACATACTGGATTGATGTATCACATGAAAATTATGATTTATTATATTTTAATTCTTAAATAAACACAGAAATACAATAAATAAAGAGTTTATACCATATTTAGTAAAATAAAATGAATATGAGAATTGTGAAAAAGAGAGAGGTGGCAGCATGAGAGAGATTAATTTTAAAGTTTTCGATTTGTATGATAAAGAATGGATAAAAGATTTTGTTCTCTTACCTAATGGAGAGGTACTAGGTATGGATAAAAGAATGAATGTTATTTTCTTAGTTTCCATAGGCGCTGATAGACGTTATAAAAAATGTCAGTATACAGGAGTAAAGGACAAGAATGGTAAGAAAATCTTTGGAGGGGATATTGTACGTACTTGGGAAGAAGTTGAACATATCCCAAACAGAGATAGTGGTGGTGGAATTATAGATTATGACCAAAGAGACGGATTTTCACAATTAGGCGTAGTCGATTTTAAAGGTGCTTGGTTTACATATGAAACTAAAAAACATTTAGAAGGTCGAAAAGAAGAGATTTATGCACCTTTAGATTTTACAAATAATTTAGAAGTAGTCGGTAATGTTTATGAAAACCAAGAATTGCTGAAATAAACAACTTAAAGGGGGAATGACTATGAATGACCTAAAAGTATATAGAATTTCATTTATGAACGGAACTATTTATTCAAATTCAATTGTATTAGCATCTACATACGAAGAAGCAGAAGGTAAGTTGAAGCAAGATTATATGGATTATGACTTAGATATTGAAATTGGAGAATATGAAGAAATGAACGAAAAAGGAGTAATTTTGACAAATCACTATGAAACTAAAAATGACTAAATAAAATCACACTATTATTAAATTAGGAGGATTTAATAATTGACAACTACTTACAAGATTTACGATGAAAACGACAATCCTTATGGTTCATTTAATAAATATGATGATTCTGTTGAGCTTGCACAAGAAATGGCAGATGAACTAAACAGAGATATGTTTATTTATGAATTGAAAAAAGAATTAATAAAGTGTGTTATACCTGAATAATAAATAAAAGAATGGAGAGATCAATTTATGACAAAAGAGACGATTACAATTACAAAAGAAGAATATGATTACTTATTAGAACGAGCTGAATTCTTATCTTGTTTAGAGGCATGTGGAGTAGATAATTGGGGCGGATTCAGTGAAGCTTATGACATGATGAATGAAGAAGACAAATAAATTTTATATAAAAGATTAGTATTAAAGAAAGGTGATAACTCTGGAAGTATTAACTAGAAAAAAGCGTTTAGTTAAAGGGGTTGGATTCATTACATATGTCTCAAAAGATGCTGACGGTGAGCTTATTCATACATTTGCTCCAGTGATAAATTATAAAACGCTATTTATGATTGCCATATGTGAAACTTATTGGTATGAACATAGTACAAAGGAGAGAATAGGTTTTAGATGGAAAGACAAAGAACTAATAATCGGTAAAGTTGCTTTAAAGTTTAAAAATACATAAACGGAGTTGAGTCTTATGCAAGATGGGAAAACAGTAACCGAACAGAAGCAACTCGTTAATAAGAATAGGCAAATTAAGCAGCTTAAACGTGTGATCAGTACATGGAAAGTTAAGTTTGAAAAACTTACAGAAAATCGTAAACCTAAGTATAAGAATACAATTAGAAGGAAGTAGGAGATGAATGAATGTTATTTTTCACAATTGCAATAATTATTTGGTGGGCTTTAGCAACATTTAGTACAGATATGTTTAGAAACATGAGTGTAAGAAATAAAAAAGGAGAAATAAAGGATAATGAAATGATGGGAGGGTGTTTCCTCTACTTCACATTTGGATTAACTTATCTACTCGGTTATTTAATTTACCTTCTATATGCACTAAAGTATGATCCATTTCTATATCCTACATATTTCATGATTGTGATTTATGTAATTGGATTCCTAATATCTATGCTATTAATTTTATTTTCACGCATTACTGGTAAAAAGCGAGAGTTAAAAGAGAAGACAAGTATTCGTTCTTATTTATCACGATTTTTAACTTTAGCTTACTTTGGTTACATGCTATGGGTTGTGATTAGCTAATATGATTAAACGGTTGCTCAACTTTGAAAAACATGATTGGAATCATCTGTGGTTTCTATTCAAAACAGGAATACATAATTTAATGATAATGGACTATAAAGAAGCAAAAGAATCGTACTACTGGATTAAGATTCATTTGTCTTATGACAGTACAGAAATAAAATAGGTGGTGACTTACGCTAGAGGAGAATATTTATGGAAGAAATTTATGTTGGAAATTTATATCAAGAATTACTAGTAGGATTGAATGGTTTGATTGAAAAGACTGTCGATATTCAAAAAGTTACACCATATAATAATTCAGATTATCGTGAAGCACTTAAATTTCAAATTGAATTAGAAAAGACTAAATTACGCATTATGGAGACATTAGGATCAGGACTTGAGACTAAGTTAACAAAGAATGGGCTGATTGGATATGGTGGATCTGGTCGAAAAGTATTTGAGATTAATGAATCTGGCGATATTCGTTTTGGTACAAATTTAGATACCGTAAATCAGAAGGAGGATAATTAGTTATGACATCATCATTTTTGGTACAAGTATTAGATTTAAAAGTATTTGACATTAAAGGAAAATTCATCACTAAATTAGACAAAGCAGTTAAAGGTAAACTAGTACATAATGCATATGGAAATTCTTACTTTGCAATTGAAATTGTAGATTTTAATGTCGACTTGATTAAAGCATTAGGCGAAGTGGAGGTGAATGAAAGCGCAACTGACTTCGAAAAAGAGCTATCTTCCAAATCAACTAAAATTAAATTTAAGCCATTATACAATGATGAAAATGAGAAGAAGTTTAAGTTGATTGCTGAAGGAGACTTGTATAATGGTGACGGAGTGGTTTCCCATGACTTTAAAGTTATTATTAATAACTCAGTATTAATGTCAGGCTTAGATTTTGAAGTTGGCAATATTGATAACAGTGAGTACACTCATGTATTTAATATTCGTACAGATAATGATGGCAATAGCTTTGAGTTAGAGTTAAAAGAAAAATAAGTATTAAATATATTAGGAATATGATGGAAATATTACTTTATTATCATATTCCTAATATAGAATTTAGATAAAATGACAATATTATTTAAATAACAAAAATACATAAATGGAATGGAGAAAATTGATTATGACAATTTTACAAAACGCTTATAACGCTTATTTAACAAAGAAGTACGAGAAGGAAATAAATGAGTTTAAAGAAGGTGTCAATAAAGAGATTGAAATTCGTATTAAAGAAAATGAAGCAAAGATTTTATATGAAATTTATCATATTGCGTCTAATCTTAGTACAATTAGTAATTTAAAAAATAAAATTAACCTATTAAAGGAATTGAAGAAGGATTTAAATAATCCTTTAACTATTAATATTGATGATTTCATCGGATTGGGACTAGAAGTATCAGTAAACAACTATGAACGGTTGAACGAGGTAATTGTAAAAGGAGAATCTAAATTTATCGTTTTCAAACAAACGGACAGTAATAATTTAGCAGAAGGGAAAATTGAAAATTATAAATGGGATGTACCAAGTAATGTAGAGGTTAATTATGATTTTGTGAATAATAAAATTCAAATAGAAGATATTGCAAATAAATTAATCGATGCATATAAAAAATATGTTCAACAATGCGCTGAAGAAGCAGTTAATCAGGACAATGAAAGACATGAGAAATGTATAAAACTTCTTGATAAACAATTCGAAGAAGCGAAAAAGAATATTGATAAACGATTAAACGAAATTGATGATCAAAATAAGTGTCATATTGCTATTACGGTAAATGGTTGTAATACTTCAGCTAGTCAATTTGCAGCAGAATTTGTTGAGAAGATAAAGAAGAATAAAGGTGGTTTAATTTAAATAATATTTTGATTTTATAAAAGAAAAATGAGGCAAGTGAATATGAAAATATTAAAAGTAATAAAGAAGTATTTATTTGGAGAAGGCTTCGAAGTTGAAGAAACTGTCTATTGGGAAAATAGATATCATCCTGAATTTACAGGAGAATACATAGTTACGGAGAAAAGAGACAAGAGGGGATATGTCAGTATTTATAACGATAAAATGTATCACAGAAAAGTAATGTGGTATGAATTAAAACCAATTATTAAAAATTAAATAATAGTTTGCTTTTACGAAAAAATACATAAAAATATTGGGTAGTGACCGACACTGGAGGTAATATTATGGATAAACATTATGCACAGGTATTAGGAGTAACTTTAGTTAAAAAATACAGAGTTTCATTTGGAGAAATAGTAGAGACTTATGAAAAATTTGAAACACCAGTAATATGGGAAGGTGAATTAGACTCTCCTGTTTTGAAATCTGACGATACTCTATATTTGGTCAATAAAGGTAAAGAAGTGAAGGTTACGAAAGTCGTAAGAAGTACTGAGGGAACTTATTTATACTATACAAGACATCAGGTTGGTGAAGTGTTAGAAAATGAACTGACTGAGAAAAGTAGATTAGAAGCAGAAGAAAAACTTAAATCAATGAAAAATGACGAATCTGAAGAAAAATCAGAAAGCCATTATCTAAATTTGGATACAGAAAAAGTTTTGGATGGTCATTTGATTCAATTACAAATGTTGAATGTGTATGAAAAAGCATACAGTCCTAAAGAATTAACACATTTACTTAACAGTATCGCTAACTTAAATGTTATTTCAAAATGGAGTGAAGATTATCAAAGTATTATTGATGAAAAATTAAAGGATATTCAAAAATTCGTTCTCAATAAGATTGGATTTCATTTAAAACATAACGAGTTTAATCTGGTTGATGGTTGGACAGAATTGTTGATTAAGCTAGAAAATAAAACGATTTAATAATAACCATATTTTATTTATTAATATACATAAAAAGGAGTGGTTCAATGGCAATTATGAATGTTTTAACGACAGATGACATGTCTTATGTGAAAGTGGAGATTAGAAACGTTTCAGTCAATTATTATAGATATGATGAAAATATTCCAAAACAGCTATATGAGCGTTTCAAATCTGATTCGCCAACTAAGGTTACTTTTGGTAGTGAAAATGCTTATACTCATGAATTTAAAAAGTTACTATACAATAGTGGATATGAAATAAAGGAAGATGGGACAGTAGTTACTCGAAAAAGGGAAGTTTGTTATAACTCAATTGAACACTCTATAGATACTGTCAAACAATCACCTTATAATTTAACAGTTAAATCAGGATATGACGAAAATAAACTGATCGAAGTATTATTGAACAATGGTTATATAATTTCAACAGCTAATAATTCAGGTAAAACTGATGTGTTAATCTATGGAAATATAAATGATTGATAAATAACAATTTAGTAGATTATGATATTTATTATAATAAAATACATAAAATCGGAAAGTGAGGGAGTTTATTTCTGCAAGAGAAGCGCACAATATTAATTGTCATTAAGAGCTTCAAATGAGACAGTTTTGTATGGAATAAGCAAATAAATGAACAAACTAACTAAATCTTTAACAGTACCAACTCTTATTACATGTACATTTGGATGGGCTTGGTTTGCATCCCATGTCGTAGATGAGAGTAATAAAGATGGTACACCAGAATCTTCAGATGTCATAAAACGTATGGAGAAAATTAAAAAGAATTCATTTGCATATCAAATTGAATCTTTCCATAAGGAATGTGAGCGTTTGAAGGAAGAGGAGAGAAAAAAGTTAGAACGTCAACGCATAGAAAAAGAACGACAAGTTAAACTTGAACAAGAAAGATTAGCTAGGATCGAAAAGGAAAGAGAGTTAGCTGAAGCTAGACGAATAGAAGAAGCTAAAAAAGCAGAGCAAATTAGATTAGCACAAGCTGAAAAAAGGAAGAAACAACAGACAAAAAGTAGAGAAAGTAATGAAAGTGTAAATAGTAATTGGATGACGTTCAATGGAAGCTATTACGGTGCAGACTGTTATCAATGCTCAGGTATTACTGCAACAGGTATCAACGTGAAAAATACAATATATTATAATGGGTATCGCATCATTGCTTTAGATCCAAATACGATTCCTCTTTGGTCTATTGTCGAAGTAAAAACTCCTAATGAAAGCTTCAAAGCTGTTGTTGGGGATACTGGTGGTAGAATAAAAGGATTTAATGCTGATATTTTAGTTGAATCAGAAGCTCGCGCATCTCAATTGGGACGACATAACATTCAAATTAGAGTTATTGGAAGTCTAAAATAAATACATAATTATTGAGCGGAGATTGATAATACTCTTTCTCTGCTCAACTCTAAAGAAGGTGAAGAATAATGACATTTAGAAGTAAAATAAAGTGGAATAATCGAATTAGAAAATTTAAATCTAAAGTTAGAGATACTGTATTTAAGAAGCCATTTTATAAATATCTGTACAATCACATTAAAGATGAATTTACTTACAATAATAAAACTGCAATTAGATATTATATGAATGCTAATACGTTGAGAGATGAATCCTTTAAATTTGAATTAGAGCTATACCACAAAATATACTGTAGTGCATTTGATTTGAAATATTTAGAATGGTTATTCATGTATACAACAGAATACATATCTAGTAAAATTAAAAAGTATCCAGATTTACAGTTTATTTATGGTGAAGATAAGTATGGATTGTATTTTGAAGTAAGCTATATGGACGGTTATTAAAATTAAATAATAAAATACATAAAATATACTTGAAATATAGTAATTGGATGTTATAATAAGTATATAAATAAGTAAAGGAGATGAAATCATGAATATCAGCGATTCAGCATTAGAGTATTACGGTTATAAATTTGTAAATAACAAAGTATTAGAAAATGAAGGAATTACTTTTGAACAATACCTTAAACGAGAGTTAGGTGATTGAATTGGAAGACATCAAACAATTTGAAAAAGACTTAACGTTTGTAAGGAACTTTTTAGAAAAGCTACCTAGAGAAGTAGCAAGTCTATCTAAAGTAATTAGTTGTAAGGACAGAGAGCAAGAAGATTTGTTGCATCATATCGAATTTGTTAAATTACCTGCAAATCAAGGATATACAGCTTATCGAAGATTACACATTATTAGAAACGAACGTAGACAGGCTAAAAATTTATATGAAGTTGTAAAATTGGCAAATGATTTAACAAAAGATAAATTGTCAGTTTCAACATTAAATACTGCCATAGGCGAAGTAAGGAAGATAATTAACAATAGTTCTAATAAAAAGTATAAACCTAGAGAATTAAGCGATTTAAATTATGGAAACAACAATACATATTAAAATACATAAAGAAAGAGTTGGTAATTATAAATTATATTGTAATTGGAACAGATTGTAGTGGCAAGACAAGTTTAGTGGAAATGTTATCTGACATTACAGAGTTTAAAGTTGTGAGAGGATCAAGTTTCGAACACAGTAAATGTACGCAAGATGAATTATTTAATAAGTTTCTAGAGTTTACTAAGATGGATAGTGTAGTATTTGACAGATTCACTTATTGTAATGAAGTTTACTCACTGATGTATGATGACTTTGCTATGTTATCTGATGATCAACGTAGATTTATTGAACAAGAAATGAAAGGTAAGGCAATTGTCATTTACTTATATGCAGATGACGAAATATTGGAACAACGATTCAACTACCGTGGTGATGATTATGTTTCATTAGAAAAGTTAAAGTATGCTAAAAAGAAATATGAAGAAGCATTACATAAAATTAAAGATTTAGAAGTAGTAAAATTTGATACAGGTAAAATGACTACTAAAGAAATTGTAGAACAGATCTTACTTAATTATTAAAATAATAAATACATAAGACTATACATATGAATAGAAAGAAGATGGTATTTTGAAAAATAAATTAACATTAATTAAGCGTTCAACTCCGACGTGTCCAGATTGTAATAAAATGCAATTCATTTTAGATATGGAAAATATAGAATATGATGTAATTGATATTGCAGTAGATACTGATGCAGTTGAAAAATATGATTTATCTAGTGTTCCAGTAATGCTAATTAATGATGGTGTTTCTGAAATCAAATTAATCGGTGTACAACCAATTGAAGTAGTTAAAGAACTATTAGAAGACTAATAATATATTTGGGAGGATTTGATTTATTTAATGTTAAAGGTAATTAAAAAGCGAGACAATTCATTAGTTGATTTTGAGTTAGATAAGATAGTTAACGCTATACATAAAGCAGGTTTAGAAACTGGAGAGTTTGATATTCAAGAATCAAAGAATCTAGCTCAAACGGTATTAGAAACTATATATCCATCTTATACAGAATTAGAAGAATTGAGCGTGGAGGATATTCAAGATTTAGTAGAATTAACTTTACTAAATTCTGAATACAAAGCAACAGCTAAGGCATATATTATCTATCGAGATAAGCGTAATCAGGAACGTAAATTAGACATCTTTAAACCACGTACCAACTTAAAACCTTATGAATATCCTGAATTATTAAAATATAAAGAAGCTATTCAACATTCATATTGGTTACATACTGAATTTAACTTTACGTCAGACATTAATGATTATCATATCAATATCACAAATGAAGAACGTAATGTAATTAAGAATGCTATGTTAGCTATTTCACAAGTAGAAGTTGCTGTTAAAAACTTTTGGGGACGACTAGATGAACGTATGCCAAAACCTGAAGTGGGAGCTGTTGGTTCTACATTTGGTGAATCAGAGGTACGACATAGTGATGCCTATTCTCACCTATTGGAAATTTTAGGTTTGAATGATGAGTTTGATAAGATTGAGCAAATTCCAGCATTATCTAATCGAGTTAATAGTTTAAAACAATCATTGAAATATCTCAAAACTGAAGATAACAAGGACTTTACACTATCTTTAATACTATTCTCATTATTTATTGAGCATGTATCTTTATTCTCTCAATTCTTAATCATGATGTCATTTAATAAACATAAAAACTTATTCAAAGGTGTATCTAATGTTATTGAAGCTACATCTAAGGAAGAACAAATTCATGGACTATTTGGAATTGAACTAGTTGGTATTATTAGACAAGAACATCCTGAATATTTTGATGAAGAATTAACTAATAAAGTATATGATGCTTGTCGTAATACATATAAAGCTGAAGAAGAGGTCTTGGATTGGATTTACGAATTAGGTGATTTAGAATTCCTTCCAAAAGCTATAGTTAAAGAATTTATTAAAAATAGAATGAATGAATCTCTTGTTAATACTGGATTCAATACTATCTTTGAAGTGGATATGGGATTAGTTGAGCAAACTGATTGGTTCACTGATGAATTAGTTACTACTAAACATGTTGACTTTTTTGACAAACGTTCAGTCAATTATTCAAAAAGACAAAAAAGTATAACTGCTGATGACCTGTTTGACGGCACTAATGAAGATAACAATAGTATAGAGTAAAGTTAACGACAACCTTGACATGTTATAAAACTGTCAATAAATTTTATTTAATGAAGGAGTTTTTTATTTTATGGCATTTGAATGGATAAATGAAAATAGTAGAAAATTTTTAAATGGTGGTTATTTACAAGAAGGAGTTTCTGCTGAACAACGTATGAAAGAGATTTCTGATAAATCAGAAGAAATATTGGGTATCAAAGGATTTTCTGATAAATTTTATGATTATCTAGGTAAAGGTTATTATTCATTATCTTCTCCAGTATGGTCTAACTTTGGAAATAAAAAAGGATTATCTATCTCTTGTTTTGGTAGTGATATTCAAGACAATATGGCTAGTATTTTATTTACTCATGGTGAAGTAGGTATGATGAGTAAATTTGGTGGAGGTACATCTGGTTACTTTGGTAATATTCGACCTAGAGGTGCTGAAATTAAGAATAATGGTAAGTCATCAGGAGCAGTTCACTTTATGGATATGTTTGACAAATTAGTGGATATCGCTAGTCAAGGTTCTATGCGTAGAGGAGCTTTTTCTCCATATCTGCCAATTGATCATGATGACATTTTAGAATTCTTAAAAATAGGTAGTGAAGGGAATCCTATTCAAAAACTAACTCATGGTGTGACAGTTACTGATAAGTGGATGAAAGAAATGATTAATGGTGATTATGAAAAACGTACAATCTGGGCTAAAGTTCTTCAAAGTAGAGTAGAAATTGGTTATCCTTATATCTTCTTCACCGATACAGTTAATAATAATACTGTGGATGTATATAAAGAGCTTGGTATGTTAATTAATCACTCAAATTTATGTACAGAAATTAAGTTACCTAATAATGAAAAAGAATCATTTGTATGTTGTTTATCATCAATGAATTTATTACACTTTGACGAGTGGAAAGATACTGATGCTGTTGAAACAATGATTTATTTCTTAGATGCTGTAATGTCTGAGTTTATAAGTGATTTAGAAGCTATGCGAGATTCTGATGAAGAAGAAAAACGTAACGCTTTTACTTACATGGAGCGTGCTTACAATTTCGCTAAGAATCATCGTGCATTAGGATTAGGTACTTTAGGTTGGCACTCATATTTACAATTTAACATGATTCCATTTGAAAGTGTAGAAGCATCAAAATTAAACGTACGTATGCATAAATTTATTCAAAAGAAATCTTACAAAGCGTCTAAAGAATTAGCTGTACTATTTGGAGAACCTGAATTATTAAAAGGCTATGGTAGACGAAATACATGTTTGAACGCCATAGCTCCAACAACTTCTTCAGCATTTATTTTAGGTCAAGTAAGTCAGTCGATTGAACCCCAATTCTCTAACGTATATGTAAAAGATGTAGCTAAAGCTAAAGTAACTATTCATAACCCGTATCTTAAAAATGTTCTACAATCATATGGTAAGGATGATCGTGAAACTTGGTTAAATATTCGAGATAATGATGGTTCAGTCCAACACCTAACTTTCCTCTCAGACCTCGAAAAAGAAGTATTCAAGACTTTTGCCGAGATTGACCAATATGTAATATTAGAACAGGCTTCTATGCGACAACAATTCATTGACCAAGGACAATCCTTAAATATTATGGTCAATCCTAAAATGTCTGCTAAAGAAATTAATGAACTACATATCTTTGCATGGAAGAATAAGATTAAGACTCTTTACTATCAACATAGCACAAATGCATCTCAACAATTTAGTAAAGATAAACTATGTAGTAGTTGTGAAGCATGATCTGATAAAGCATTACACAAACAAAGATAATACATAAAAAAGGGGTAATATAAATTATGGATTTAAACAACACATTATATTTTGCAAAAGTTAAAGAGGAAGCGATTATTCCGACAAAACGAAAAGAGGATGGGTGTTATGACATCTATGTCCTCTTTAATGAAGATGAAGTAACGATTAGACCACATGAAATTGTAGGCTTTAATACAGGTATTGCAACGGCAGTAAGTTTTAAATATCGTTTAGACTTTAAGCGTGAACGTGGTTCAACAGGATCAATTGGATTAGTACCTCGATGTGGTCAAGTTGATAGTGGGTATCGTGGCGAAGTTTTCTTAAAGTTGCAAAATACAACTAATAAAAATATTGTAATTTCAAAATTAGTTACAGACAAAGTAGAAACTGAAAATGAAATTAAATACCCAATTACTAAAGCAGTATGTCAAATGGCAGTTGAAATTGTTCCAGAAGTTAAAGAAGAAGTAATTTCATATGAGGATTTGTTGAATATTCCTTCTGAGCGTGGGGCAGGTGCTTTAGGTAGTAGTGGTAAATAACACACTTTTAATAAATCATGGATTTTATTGAAAGATAAAATATTGGGTGACGACCAACGTCAGAGGAGAATATTAATTATGGAAAAAATGATTATTGTAGATATGTTATTTGGTGGAAAGGCTACTATTATTACAATTGATAGTGGTGATAAAAATAGAATTAAAGAGTATAAGTTAGACGTTTATTCTTTGATTGAACTATCAGAGCGCATTGTAAAACGAGTTAAAGAAGACGGATTTAATAGAGTAATAGTTTCTTCACACGGAATTGGAATTAGCGTAAATGATGCTTTAATTAATAAGTTCAAACAAGAAGGTTATACATACAATCCTGAAAATGGAACAGTTATCAAAAACAGTATTGAATTTAAAAATTGTGGTAGCACCTTTATTATTGGAAACTTAATTAGTAGTGATTTAGAAAAGCAAGATGAGTTTTAATAAGTTAGTATGAAATATACATAAAAAATAAAAGGAGAAAGATATTTATGATGAAATCACGTAAAGAACGAAAGTTAGAAGCTAAACAAAAAGGAGTGCCTTTTGCACCTCAATATAATGGTAATGGTGTAATTTCTGCTGAAGATTTCTATGGTACAGGTACAGAAAGATTCAATAATAAATTTATACAGTTTGATAAATCAGTAGAAAAAGTTGCTGATGAGGTAATTAACTCTTATAAAGAGTATGTTCAAGAACGCAGAGACGAGATTGACGAAGTTGAGTTAAACAATAACAAAAGTGAAATTGAAGAAGAGAAGATCGAATTGATTGAGCCTGAATTAGAAGTGGAGCAACCTAAAAAGAAGAAAGGTAAACTTAAGAAAGCATTAAAGAAATTACTTAATAAATAAAATACATAACTTCATATGAGAGTAGATTAATTTCTGCTCTCATTACTTTTATACATAAAAGGAGAGCTTTGATTGACCGAATTAAATAAAGCAGAAAAGTATCTGATTGAAAACTTAACTAGATTGGCTAATGAAGGATGTATGGACGATAATCCTAGACCTAAATGGAAAGACGGAACTCCCGCATATAGCGCATTTATCAGTCCAGTATTTGAAACATATGATATTTCAAAAGGTGAGACTCCTATTACAGAATTACGTCCAATTGCAATTAAAAGTGCCATTAGAGAAATTGAATGGATTTATAAAGATCAAAGTAACGATTTGAAGCTATTACGTGACAATTACAATATTGACTGGTGGAATGAATTTGATATCGGAGACGGTTCAATAGGTATTAGATATGGCGCAACAGTAAAGAAATATGACTTAATGAATAATTTATTAGACGGTTTAATGAATAACAAGTTTGGTCGTAGACATATCTTATCCATGTGGCAGAATGAGGATTTTAAGGAATCTAATGGTTTGAATCCATGCTGCTATCAAACTATGTTTACAGTAAGAAAAGTAAAAGATGACTTCTTTTTAGATATGACATTAACATCTCGTAGCAGTGATTACCTAACAGCAGGACACATAAATAGGATGCAATATTTAGCGTTTCAAATGATGATAGCTAAACACACTTCAATGAAAGTTGGTAAGTTTAATATGCTAACTCAAAATCTCCATGTCTATGACAAGCACTCTGATAACGCTATAGAAATGTTGAAGCGAGTAGAAGAATTAAAATCTAGAGAGGTTCAATCTCAACCTAAGTTAATTCTAAATGTCCCTGATGGTACTAATTTCTATGACATTTCAGAAAAGGATTTTGAGTTGATTGGTTATAACCCAATCTTGCCACAACTTAAATTTGAATTAGCAGTGTGATCATATAAACAAAAAAGGAAGGAGTATCAATTGATAATTAAAGAGTGGATAGCTAATCCTTACTTATGGACAGTTGTAGTGGCAGTTTTATTGCTAATGATAATGATCCCATTGAGTGTTTATTTTAAAGATTATGCTTTTTCCAAAATAAATATTTACATAGGTATAGGAATATTAGTTTTTGCAATATTAGTATCTTCATTTTCAACAAAAGAAAAACATATTTACTACAATTACAAAAATTACAGTGAGGTAGAACAATTAGAATCTGATGGATGGGAAGTGGTTACTGTATACGATAACAGGAAAATCATTCATGCCAAGAAAGATAAATAAAAAGAGTGAAATACCAATAAGGACATTCACTCATGTATGTGACTTTGTTGTGAATCAGGAAAATTCGGTTTAGTCGTCACATCTTGATATTACTACTTAACATTAAATTGAGTCAAATTTAAACTGGAGGAATACATGGGTATCAATATCATAGCAGCAATTAATGAAACAAATTCTATAGGTAAGAATGGTTATTTACTATATAGAATTAAGAAGGATCTTCAACGTTTTAAACAGCTTACTCAAAATAACAATGGTCATCCTAATATATGTTTAATGGGTAAAACTACATTTGAAGAGTTATCAAGTCCGTTAGATAAGCGTTTAAATGTAGTTTTAACTTCTAATAAGAACTATAAAGCTCCAAAAGGAGTAATTGTTGAAAATTCATTCGACAAAGTGTTAAATCACTATCTAGAGTCTGGTAGCCAAGACAAAGATCTATGGATTTGCGGTGGAAATTCATTATATGAACAAGTACTACCATATGCTGATAAAATTTATATTACATACATTTATGATAATAAAAAGGGAGATGTATTCTTTCCTTACGAAAAAGTAAAACAACAATTTAAAATAATACATAAAGAAGAACATGAAGAAAACGGTTTGAAATTTGAATTTATAGATTATGTGAGAAAGGATGATATGTAATGGACAAGGTAGTAACTGAAGAAGAGTTTATTGAATGGAGTTTAAAATTAGCACCGCCTAATTCAAAAGTAAATAAATACGAGAAAGATGGACGTACATATTTATATATTGGAGAGCCTAATTTAGATTTGTTTGCTAGGTTGTTATTAAAGTACATTAAATAATGCACATAATAAGATATATTTTAGGAAGAAGTTATTCTTGATGAGTAGCTTCTTTTTTATGTTTAATATTAATAGTGGTGATAAATATGATAGAATTCCTTTATTAATAAGTGTTTAGTAGCTGTAACGCTAACATGAGATTCTTTACGTTCGGTACATCGGATGCACCTCGTGTCGTGCGCATTTCATTTCGTTGATGATTTGGTTATGGATATGCTCTAAGTACGGCAAAGTTTTTTTGTTTAACATTGTTTCTGCCGATACCATTACGCCGTGATCAGCAAGCATTTTTGAGTTATCGATCATGCGTTGGAATAAAGCTGCACGTTGTTCATAAGTAGGTTTTCGCTCCATCATGGCAAAGCCTGTCTCAACGAATTCATCAATAGTACCCCAGTTATGTGAAATATGTAGTACATCTAAATAAGGGGCAATCAGTAAATAACGTTCAGGCTCCAATGTCAGGTTGGAGTTGATCTGTGTGCGTACTCCTCGAACATGGGCATATTTCAATAAAGGTAATACATAGTTTTGAACGGATTTCTTAGACATCATCGGCTCTCCACCAGTAATCGAAATTGTTTTAAGGTGTGGAATTTCATCGAGACGCTTAATGATTAGCTCAATTGGTAAAGCATCAGGATCTTTAGTTTGTAATGTATAGCCAACAGCGCAGTGTGAACAGCGCATATTACAAAGAGTTGTTGTTGTAAATTCAATATTGGATAGGGTCATTTGCCCATGTTGTTCAACATCTAAATACGCTTCCCATGGATCAAAGGCAGGCGTAATTTTTTGTAGGGTCGTCATAATTCTTACATCTTCCTTTCTAGCACTCTATTGTCTCATATTCGTTAATAAATTCAAATATGAAATTATCGAAAGGGCTATTTTTAGGCAAGATGATCATTTTTGTTACCCAATGAAGGAAATATTAGCTCTCCTCCTTCCATGAAATATCCTAAAATTTTGGAAAGTGGATGAATGGGTAAATTTACGTTATGATAGAAGGAGTAAATGGTAATACAGTACCAAAGAAAGTAGGAAATGACATGACTAAATATGAAACATTATTGTTTGACGTGGATGATACATTATTAGATTTTGACTTAGCTGAAAATGCAGCGCTTGACCGATTATTTAATCAGGAAAATATTGCTATGACGCCAACGATGATTGCCCGTTATAAGGAGATTAATGAGTCGATGTGGCGTGCTTTTGAACGTGGTGAGATCTCTAAAAATACATTACATAATACTCGATTTTCGATTGCTTTAAAGGAATTCGGTCTAGATGTGGATGGGGAGTACTTTGAAGCGATTTTCCAAAAATATTTGAAAGAGGCGCATCATTATGTAGATGGTGCCTATGAAGTCATCGAACAGCTTGCAGATGACTATGATTTATATGTCGTTTCAAATGGTAAAACAATGACCCAAAATAAACGACTAGAGGATGCAAATTTAGCACAATTTTTTAAAGGGATTTTTATCTCGGAGCAAACAGGCTACCAAAAACCAATGCCAGCTTTTTTCGATTATGTTTTTGAACGTATTGATCATATAAATAAGGATAGGACCTTGATTATTGGTGATTCCTTAACATCTGATGTCAAAGGTGGGCTTCAAGCTGGAATTGATACATGTTGGTTTAATATACGTGATATAAAAAATACAAGCGATATTCAACCACAATATGAAATAAAAAAACTTCATGATTTACATTTGTTATTAGGTCACAAAGTCGAAATTTTGTAGGTACATATTCTCACTACACTTCAACTGTTCATAAACCCGAACAAATGAAGTGTAGTTTTTTGGATAGATAGTATCAGTCTTAGATGGAAAGAAAGGAGATATAAGATGAAAGGAAAAATAGCAAAGGGTGTATTAGTAGGATTGTTTGGTATAGCATTGGTCATTCCAATGCAGGTACATGCCTATCAAAAGCCAACCGATTATGTACATATGCAAACGCCAAATATGACAGTGTACTCTGCGTATGGTGCTACCATTAACGCATCAGAAAAAGGAGATACTTTTAGTGTTAAAGCTAATATTGTCAATAACCGTCAGCCCTTAGAAGTGGAAATTTTTAAAAATGGTCAGAATGGGGTCTTAAAACAGGTTGTTAAAAAAGGTGAAATGGAGCCAGTTGCTTATCGAGATTTAAAGGATCGCGTAATTGCAACGATTCACAATAATGCAGAATTAACATTTGTTTATTCACAGCCAAATAATTTTCGTGATCTAGGAAATTCACCATATAGTTCGTATATTACTAGTTTATCGAAGCGGGGCATTGTTCAAGGCAAAACAGCAGATCATTTTGGTGTCAACGATTCTTTAACACGTGCCCAGGTTAGTGCATTGTTAACCCGTGCATTTAGCTTTCAACAAATACCGACAAAACAATTTAAAGACATTAATGTCAAAAAATCTTGGTATAGTGGTTATGTTGGTGCCTTACATTCTTTAGGAATTATAAATGGTAAAACGTCAACTACATTTGATCCAAATGGAAAAATTACACGTCAACAGGCCATTTTAATGCTTGGTCGAACATTAGAAGCTATTGATTATGTTCAAGAAAAAGAATATGTGGTTTTACCTTATCAGGATGGCTACTACCTTCAGGGGGAAGCATTGCAGCATACTAAGACTTTGTATGCCATCGGTGCGCTAAATGACAGTCCTCATTTATTACCAAATCAATTTATTAGCCGTGGAGAGTTTGCTAAATTATTAGCAGTGACTTTGAGCGCAGCTGGAAGATTATAATATGTAAATTTAGCCGAGCATCAAATGTCTCGGCTTTTTTGTTGGATCCATGAATGACGAACGTTAGGGAAATCTATACTATGTCTATGTATAAAAATCTATAGAACGGGCAAAACCTTTTATGAGACTAGTTTCCATGGAAGGGGAAAATACGATGAATACTGTTTTAACTGTAAAAAAACGCGATAAAGGGCGTAATTCGTCATTGACTCAACTTAGACAGAACGGTGCTATTCCAGGAGTTGTTTATGGCTATCAAATGGAATCAACAGCAGTATCAATGGATGCCAGACAATTTGCAAAAATGTTAGCGCAGTTTGGCAATAAAAATGTCTTTCAACTAGATGTAGACGGTAAACGGATCAATGCAGTATTAACAGAAGTGCAACGCTGTGCGTTAAAAGGCAATGTAAAGCATGTAGATTTCAAGTCCATCAATATGTCCGAGGAACTAGAGGTTGATATTCCAGTAACGGTTACTGGGAAGGCCATTGGCGTTGCGGATGGTGGATTCCTATTACAACCTAATCGAGAAGTTCGAATAAAAGTAAATCCTTCAAATATCCCCGAAACAATAGAGGTTGATGTGACGGATGTAGCGATCGGAACATCACTTTATGTAGGAGATATTCGTCAAAAGTTTTCCTTTGAAATTTTACAGGAAGATGACTATACATTAGTGACGATTACACCGCCTGCTGCTGAAAATGTGCAGGAAGACACAGTGGATGGAACCCCTGAAGTAATCGAGGCTACTGGGAAAAATCCATCTGCTTCAGAAGAATAAAAACAGAGAAGGAGCCATCTTACACGTGGTAAGCGGCTCCTTGCTGTTTATTCTGTATACTGCTGAATGGATTGGCGATAGCGGAAATACATGATTACGTACATACTGAAAGTTATGAAAAATAGCCAAGGTACGATAAACCGCATAATGGCAAGGGGTGTTTCAAATAAGAAGGAAAAGGCGAAAGAAAAACCTTCTTTATCCCATAAACCTGGCGTAAAATAAGCGTCTTTTATATTGAAAGGATAAAAGTTATCATTTGAATAAAACATCATTAGCCATATAAAAAAGATTATTGCCCAATTACTGGAATGTTTCATTAGTCGTTTATATTTAGCAATTTGCGAATCATTATCGGAAAATAATTCATCGTTGCCATCTTTTCTTTTTAACCAATAATAAGAACCATCATACGACTTTTCTTTTAATGATTGCCATCCAAAATCCTCATACAATTGTTTATAATTAGTGCGTTCTTCTTTCTTAAGATCCTGCTGAAAATCAATACGGATAACTCGTTCAAGATTATCTGTCTTTTTAAATGTATAAAAGCCTCCAGAAATTACATTTGCACAAACCCATCCTTCGGACAACATATGATTTAACCATTGTTCTTCCTTTTCAATATCAAAAAAAATTTTAAACTTTATCATGTCTATCAGCTCCCTCATATAAAGATAAAATGCGCTGTAATCTTTGTTGCTCGGCCGCTAATATTGCTAGTCCTTCAGCTGTTGTTTGATAAACCTTGCGTCTCGTATCCTGTGTCTCTACAGGCACAATCCAATGATATTTCAGCAAATTTTCAATGGCTCCATACATAGTACCAGCCGCAATCCTTACACTACCAGCGCTCATGTCCTCGATTTTTTGCATCATCGCATAGCCATGAAGCGGTTCACGTAAGGCGAGTAGAATATAATGCATGGTTTCGGATAAAGGTAGTAATTTATGTTTTTTCACAAGTTCACCTCATATACAGTTCAACTATATAGTTTGATTATATATAGTTGAACTGTATATTGCAACTGAATAAAAAAAAGACAATGCACTTTTTGCATTGTCTTGTAAGCTTATACCACGGCGCTTTTGATCCCAGTCCATTTCGTAAATAATTTCTCGTTGAATGTAAGAGCAAATTGTACAATTGGCCCAAGTCCAAAAGCCATTAGAGCCGTTCCAATTCCAATTGGTCCGCCAAGTAAAAAACCAAGTATAGCAACTGTTACTTCCATTGTTGTTCGAGAGCGTGTGACACTCCAGCCAAGTTTATGGACCATTAGAAGCATTAATGAATCACGAGGGCCAATCCCTAAATTCGCCACCATATACATACCGCAACCCCAGCCAAGTAATACTAAGCCAGATATATACGATAATAGTTGCATCCAAAAACCATCTATATCTGGAATCCAATAGTTAAAAATATCAATAAAAATCCCTGCTAAAAACATATCTATAAATGTACCGGGAAGTGGAAACTTCTTCGTTACTACCATATCAAATGCTATAATGGCTAATCCGATGAGAATGGACCAAGTACCAATGGTTAATCCTAAAGTTTTAGCTAGCCCAATATGTAACACATCCCACGAACCAACACCAAAAACCTGACCTTTAATTGTCAATGTTATACCTAAGGATAAAAGCAAAATACCCGTTAAGAAGAACAGACACCGTGTGAAAAATGCTTGCTTCATCATTATAACCCTCACTCTAAAAATTCATGTTGTTCAACAAATTATTATAACAATAGATTTTAAAATAAAACGAAGATTGTCAATTCATATTTTTCAAAAAATATGATTAGGTAAGCTAAATAAGGACAAAATAGTAGGGATAAGAAAGGATGGGATGAGATGACCTCTGTACGAGATGAAATACTAGAAGTTTTAAATCGTGAAAAAATAGGGACGATGGCAACCGTGGAGAATGGCAAACCATACTCACGCTATATGACATTCCAACATGAAGATTTTGTATTATACACAGTAACAAACCAACATTCTGAAAAAATGGAGGAGCTCCGCAAAAACCCATATACACATATATTATATGGATACGAAAATGGGGGCTTTGGTGACACGTACGTTGAAATTGAAGGAAAGCTAACAGAAATTCTAGAGGAAGGAATAAAAAATAAGATAGCCGAATTTTTTACAAGCATCTTCGTTGGTAACCATGATGAAATGATTACACTTAAAATTGAGCCAATCCGTATGCGCCTGATGAATAAAAAAGGCGAACCACCTAAAGAGCTTGAATTTACAAACGACCATTAAAATGTGGTCGTTTTTTTAGATTACAGTTTAATTTAAAAAGCATGGGATAGCGAAATAGCTTTCTCAGAAACTAGCGTTAACTATAGTAATAGCCCGTTTTTTTCACTAAGATTCTTTTCAATTATTTTCTTTTAACATAAAAAACCGACCTAAAAGCATAGCCGCTTTCAGGTCGGTTTTTTATATCGGATAGATACGTGCTTTTAACTGCTTATTTAAAATAGACGCCTGCGCAAGTGCTTGTTCATCGTGACTTATGTCACCAGGTTTGTTTGCCTCTCCAATTATATACGAGGAGAACGGCATCTTTAAGAAGTCAAAGATATACTGGAATTGCTGAATCATTGGTAGTCCCTTTATATGTGGGTAGTCACCACCGACAGCAAGAACAATGGCCTCGGTAGTTTGTAATTTTTCTTTTAGCTGTGGAAAACGCTCATCTCGAATAGCCTGGCTCAATCGATCCACCATGTTCTTCATTATGCCTGACATGCTGTACCAATATATCGGCGTGGCAAAAATAACGATATCACTTGTTAACAACGCATGGATAATTTGATCATAATCATCATCTACAAACTGAAAACCTTTGTTATCATGGCGCAAATCGTAAATGGGCTCAATCGTTAAATTTTTCAGATCTATTTTTTTATGGTTTAAGCCCTCTAATACATAATCGGCTAGTTGTTCACTATTACTATCAGTTCTAGAACTACCAATAAATGCGGTGATGTTCATAAGAATCCTCCTCTATCTCTAAGGTTATAACTAGTGTAAACTTATCTTTATTATCGATAAAGCTGAATGTTTCGATGGAATGTATCGAAAAAAACGATTTAGGAGTGGGGAAGATGGATATTAAGCAGCTGCAAACGTTTTTAACAGCTTCGAAAACGTTAAGTTTTACGCAAACAGCACAGCTACTAGATTATGCTCAGTCGAGTATTACAGCACAAATTAAATCGCTTGAAGAAGAGCTTGGCGTAGTTCTTTTTGAGCGGCTTGGAAAACGCATTACCCTTACGGAGGAGGGCCAACGATTACAGCAGTATGCCCAAAAAATGCTAGATTTAAATATGGAGATGAAAAAAGCTGTATTAAATGAACAAACACAAGCGATATTAAAAATAGGTGCACAGGAAAGTCAATGTGTATACCGTCTGCCAAGTGTTTTACAACAATTTCAGAAATCCCATCCACAAGTCAAAATTATTTTTAAGCCTGTACATACAACAGAAATAGCCAAAGATTTATTACAGTCAGGCAATCTAGATATAGCATTTATTACGGATGCATATAAGGAAACACCTATGTTACATCGTGAGCGACTTATTCAAGAGCAATTAGTTTTTGTTGGTGCGCCTATTGATAGCAACGAGGAGAGAGCCGTATTTTCTTTACAGCAACTTTCAAATGAAACGATGCTGTTGACGGAAAGCGGTTGTTCTTATCGCAATCAATTGGAAGTACAGCTACAGCAGGAAGGTGCGCTACCAATACAAATGATTGAGTTTGCAAGTATTGAGGCCATTAAGCAATGTGTGATGGCAGGTTTAGGTATTTCATTCTTACCTAAAATGGTGGTGGAGAAGGAGTTAGAAAACCGATGTTTAATAGAACTGGATACATCCGTGAATTTAGCAGATATTTTTACGGATATCGCTTGGCATAAGAATAAACATATATCTCTGTACCTTGCTGATTTTATAGAAATTGCAATGAAGACGTATAAGGAGTTATAATGGCATTTTTTTGAATCTGGACTTCATTTTGAACAATCCTTTTCCTTTTGCTGACTGTTTGAAAAAATGGATGTGTAGACCATATTCTTGCATTTTATAGAAAAAGGGAGAATCATTGTGTTGAAAGGAATAACGTAGGCCAAAAAGTGCGAATGAATTTTTTAATCCATTTCGCACTTTTTAGTTCTTTTCACTATGAAAGAGTATTATTGTTATTTATATAAGTTTGAAGATTTCCAGTTGACCTATGAGAAATTTATTGTTTCTTTAAAGTACCAGAAAAATTAGTTCCTTCATCATGCTCTGTACGACAATCTACCTCGGTAATTTTAAGTGCATTATTAAGACGTTCAAATTCTAATACACAACGATTGCCGTTTGAGGATTTATTCATCACGGCCTTTGTGTTAGATGTAATCGTCGCTGTCCCATCGACACTCCCTGCAGCTATGCCATCATTTGAGGTAATGAAAATATGAAAGTTTTTGCTTGTTGCGTTTGAAATATAGGCATCACGACGATTAAAATCAGTTATGCCATTCCCCCATTTATAGTAGTATGAATAGGTACCATTCCAAGCACTTTTAGCAGGTGTTGTCAGCTGCATTATTTTATCTAATTGATTTTGGCCATTTTTCGCGCGTGTATTTAAAGAATCATTACTTTTATTATCATGACTTGCTTGTGCGTCCTCTGAAATCTCATAAAAATTTCTTTCATCCATTCGGTGGAGCATTGTCACGACTTGAGCTCGTGTCATAAAATTTGTTACCCCAAAAAACTTCTGTAAATTGCGATTTTCATACTGAAAGTTTTGACCAGTGGAAATGTAATAATCGAGTAAAAACTGTATGGATTGATCTAATCCACTTTTACCATTAGCTAAATGTGTAATGGCCTGTGCCACAACACCGCGCTTCACATTAGCCGCTCTAATAGTATTATCGAAATACCCGTTTAATGGAACAGCATAGCTTGCAAGTCGATTGTAAAATTCATCAGACCAGATTGCAGTTGGGGTCTGTTTTTTTAGCTTAACCAACGGTGATTCAAGCTCATAAAAATTTACAAGTAGTTTTGCGAATTGTTGCTCTGTAATGGTTGCATTCGGTTTAAATGTACCATCTGTGTAGCCATTGATGATATCATATTCCTCTGCCCACATGATGGCATCATAGGCATAGTGATCTTTTGGCACATCTTTAAAGCCAGCAGCTTGCACAGTGTATTCATTTGCCATAAAAACTATGAAAAGCAATAACACGCACACTAATTTTTTCATTTGTCTCAGTCATCCTTTCTTTCTAGTCATGTTAATAGTTTGAAGGATATGGATATAAACTGCAAATTTTTCTAGTTTATAGACTGAAGGAAACTATTTTTTTATGAAAGTAGGAAGGAATAAAAAGAGATGTTAAATAGTTTAAATAAATTCCTCCAAAAATGGATGCCTATTTTAACACCGTTTAGCTTAGTGATTGGTGTATTGTTTGCGAACGTAGGGCATCAGCTATTATTATTCGTGCCGTGGCTATTTGCTTTTATGACATTTGCAGGTAGTTTAAGCATGAATTTAGAAGGAATAAAAAGTCTTAATAAATACCCAACAGTTATATTAATTGTTATTGCATTTTTACACCTACTCATGCCAATCTGGGCTTATTTTGTATCAAACATTATTTTTCACGATCATCTACTGACAATTGGTTTTGTTTTAGCAGTCGCTATACCAACAGGGGTAACAAGCTTTATTTGGGTTAGTATTTGTAGGGGTCATCTTGCATTGTGTCTTGCAATTATTTTAATCGATACACTCATTTCACCTGTTGTCATTCCTGCATTACTTCATATTGTTGTAGGGCAAACAATTGAAATTGATACTGTTGGTCTCATTCTAGATTTACTTTGGATGATTGTTGTGCCTTCTCTAATAGGAGTAGCATTAAATGAGTTTACTAAAGGAAAAATTGAATTGACACTAGGTAAAAAATTAGCCCCTTTTTCAAAACTTAGCTTATTTAGTATCGTGATGATAAATAGTAGTGCAATTGCCCCATACATTAAAAATATGAACGTGGAGCTTGTTAGTGTTACTTTGGTCGTCTTTCTAATTGCTTTTTCAGGATATGCTTTTTGTTTAATATTAGGGCATATGCTTTGGAAGGATAAAAGCATTGTTACGATGTTCGTTTTTACAGGAGGGATGCGTAATATTGCTGTAGGGGTCGTAATAGCGACTACATACTTTCCTGCAAAAACGATTATGCCTGTAGTGCTTGGTATGTTATTTCAGCAAGTTCTAGCCTCGTTCTTTAGCCGAGTAATGGAAAAGTATCAGCTGAAATATGGGAAAGCGAGTATGTAAAGAATTCAGTGCTGCTATCAACGACTGTTATTAAAAAGCTGCATCATTTGGAAAAAAGAAGAAAAGATACTGAAAATTTTGATGGAGGAGCATCAAGTGAAAATAAAAAAGCATGTGGTTTCCATTACGCTACCTTCAGAATATGATGTAGATAAGCAATATCCATGTTATGTAAATGTAGGATGGGGGAGATATTTCATACAAAAATGTAAATTTGAGAGTAAACACCAGCACTTTTAAAACAAGAAAAATTTTAGTGTTTTGTGCTTGTCAGAAATATGTTGAGTACTAATTATGTCACTTTAGAAAGAAGAGTGCATGAAATGAAAAAGTTAGATGATTTAAAGCTAACGATTCTTCCGTTAATTTTTTTGTTAATTCTTATACTTTTATGGAAACTGACCGAGTCTGTTGGTGCAGGCATGATGGTTATTATTTTCTGGATAGGCTGGCGTCGCCTTGTAAGAAAATTAATATGAATGGAAAGTGAGATCTTTCTAATTTTGCGTAGTGTCAGTTTTAAGGCTCCTCATAAATTGCTAAAGACGGGTCTCTCAATTAAAAATTGCAAAATAGCTTTATGCAAACTAAAAGCGTTTATATACAATTAGACATCGTTTGATAAGGGAATCAAACGATGTTTTTTTATTGCTTTCTTCATGATGACAATATTTTTAGATGTGATCAATCTAAGTATATTCAAGACATACATTTAATGAAGTTATTGTAAAATGACTATGTACTAATATTTGTAATTTTGTTACGATTTATTAATTAATGAATACAACAAGGAGATCAGCATGTGGCGTAATCGGAATGTGTGGATAATTTTATTAGGTGAATTTGTTGTAGGTCTAGGATTGTGGGCTGGCATTATAGGGAATCTAGCTTTCATGCAAAAGGTCGTTCCCTCTGACTTTTACAAATCATTAATTATTTCTAGCGGTATATTGGCGGGTTTAGTAGTAGGTCCGTTGGCCGGGCGTATTATTGACAAATCGATGAAAAAAACGGTTGTACAGTGGGCTAGTATAGGGCGCATTATCAGTGTTTTATTTATGTTTGTGGCACTTTATACAAATTCGGTTATGTGGATGATTCTTTTTTTAATTACGTTGCAAATAGCAGCCGCCTTTTATATGCCTGCTCTACAATCTATTATTCCAATGATTGTTAAGGATAAGGATTTAATTACATTAAATGCTTGGCAAATGAATGCTCGAACGATTTCAAGGATTATTGGGACTGCCGCCGCGGGATTCATGTTAAGTTTCTTTGATCTGAAATGGTTGTACATCATTTCATTTATTGTCTATATCATGATGTTTGTTATTACGAACTTCCTACAATTAGATGAAACGGCACAACAAACGTCATCAACTAAAGAAAAGGGCGACTTTAAAGAAGTGTTACCGATGGTGAGCGAGCACCCTGTTGTTTTAATGACACTTGTTTTAATGTTAATTCCAACATTATTTTTAGGTTCCTTTAATTTAGTGATTATGAAAATTTCTGAGATTCATCATTCAACGACAATATCAGGATTACTATATACAGTTGAGGGAATAGGTTTTATGCTAGGTGCAGCTGGTTTGAAATTTATTACAGAACGGCTGAACACTGGAACACTACTTTTTATATTAGCATTTATCATCGGTTCGATGGAGCTCATGCTAATATTCGCGGATTTTAAATTTTTAGCATTAGTGGCTTTTGGCGTTTTTGGTTTTTCAGTAGGCTGTTTTTTCCCAACGACAATGGTGATTTTTCAAAAGCAAGTGCCAAAAGATTTTCATGGGCGATTTTTCTCATTCCGTAATATGATTGATTCTGTCATCTTTCAAGTCGTCTTATTGTCAACAGGCATGATGCTAGATTTAGTTGGTTTAAGTGGATTGGGGCTTGTTTTTGGTATTATTAGCTTAAGTTTAACGATCACTTTTTTATTCTATTCAAAGAAAAAGAATGTTGTAATGCATGCCCATTAAATAAGAACTGTCAAATTTGTACATGTTTTTGACAGCTCTAGCTTTTAAATTATGTTTTTATCTACATTTCGTGGAGATTTGGGGTTTTTTACTATTTCTATTCCTATCGAAGAGTTGGAATAGAGGCTTTCGTCTTTAAGCGTTAAAGAATGGCTCAATCCGCGCAATAATTAAATTAGAGCATATTTTGGAGACAAAAAAACGGAAAAAGAGTGGAATACATTTAGGTCCGCGAACGCTGCTTTAATATGGTCAATCATTGAGAAAAGTAAAAAGAAGGTGTTGAAAAATGCTTGGAAAAGCACAAGAAATTACAGACAGTTATATTGATTCCCCTGAAAAGCTAAAAAGCTTATATAAACGAGTGCTAATCATAGTTAGTCTTTCACAAGTTTTTGGCGGGGCGGGGCTAGCTGCAGGTATTACGGTAGGGGCACTTTTAGCTCAGCAAATGCTAGGAACAGATGCTTATGCAGGAGTACCATCCGCTTTATTTACTTTAGGGTCGGCGGGTGCGGCTTTCATTGTAGGAAAACTATCACAACGTTATGGGCGTCGCACAGGTTTATCGACAGGCTTTATTGTCGGTGGACTTGGTGCAATTGGTGTAGTAATTGCTGCTATGATGAATAGTGTTATTTTATTATTCGCCTCTCTAGTTATTTATGGTTCAGGGACTGCGACGAATTTACAGGCTCGCTATGCCGGGACAGATTTAGCCAATAATAAACAACGAGCAACGGCTATCAGCACAACAATGATGATGACAACGTTCGGGGCTGTGGCAGGTCCAAATTTAGTAGATGTTATGGGAAAATTTGCTGTTTCCATTGGTGTTCCGTCGCTTGCGGGTCCATTTATTTTATCAGCAACAGCATTTATCTTAGCAGGTCTTATCCTTTTTATTATGTTACGTCCAGATCCATTAGAAATTGCAAAAATGATAGAAGCGCACAGACGAGAGAATGAATATGGAAATAAGACGCAAACCTTTAATGAAAAAACTATCAATAAAAGAGGTCTTACAGTCGGTGCAACAGTGATGGTACTTACCCAGATTGTAATGGTTGCTATCATGACAATGACACCAATACATATGAAACATCATGGTCACGGTTTAGCTGCGGTTGGAATTGTTATAGGATTTCATGTAGGTTCTATGTATCTTCCGTCGCTCGTAACAGGCGTTCTTGTTGATAAAATTGGGCGAACAGCCATGAGCATCGCTTCAGGAGTTACTTTGTTATTTGCTGGTTTATTAGCGGCATTTGCACCGAGTGATTCGATGGTTCTATTAATCATTGCTCTTTCTTTACTTGGGTTGGGCTGGAACTTCGGCTTGATTAGTGGCACTGCTCAAATAGTTGATTCGACCGAACCTTCTACTCGTGCCAAAACGCAAGGGAAAATTGATGTTTTAATTGCATTAGCAGGAGCTTCAGGCGGTGCTCTTTCAGGCATGGTAGTAGCTAATGCGAGTTATGCGACATTATCTTTAGCTGGAGGTCTATTATCTTTATTCCTTATTCCAGTTGTCATTTGGTCAAGAAAAGCTTGAGAAAAGGTGTATGATACAACCCGATGAAAGAAGTTAAAATGGCAACTGTAGCTTTATAAAAAAAATTTGATCATTAATAATAAAGATAAATAATTTGTAATAAAGTTTGATTAAAAACATCTCACCTCTATTCATTTTAAGAGGTGAGGTTTTTTATTGGGAATTTATGATAATATCACTTTGGAAATTGCGAAGAAATGTACTTAAACGAACAAGCAGTTTACTTTAATAACATCCAACAGATTTATTGGATATATATGTTAAAATAAAAAGAAAATTATGAAATTAAATGAAAAAATAAAGGAGAGTAATGAAATGAATAAATTAATTTTATCCATATTGATAGTTATTATCTTGACTGGATGCAATGTATTCCCAACCGATACTCTTAGTCAACCAGAAGGCAAAGTGATTATGAACGGGGAACAATATAAAATGATTCAAAGTGATTACCAGTGGAAAGAAGACAATGTTGAAATTAGTACAAAAAGTTCTGCCGATATTAATGAATTAGCTGAACTATTCGAAACAATAGAAGTTGAAAAAGACGATACATTAAAATTTGAAATTGATAAAAATCCTACTTCAATTAAGGTAGCTAAACTGAATGAAGATGGTACAACTGATATTGTCGAAATGAAAGATAATGAAATTAAGATGCCATCGGAAAGTGGATATTATATTTATCAACTTATAACAATATGGTCTAAAGGAAAACAAACTTTTGTTTTTGATGTTAACGTAGAATAAAAAGAGAGTGACCCACAACGGGTGCTTTAACGCAACACTGAGACCGTCATTAGGGCAGTTTACTAGGAAGGCAGATTAGTGCAAGATTAATAAAAGTTAGAAGTACCAAGTATAAATGTACCCCCAAGTCAACAGAAAAAGGTACTTTTGTAATAGAGAGACAAAAGTACCTAAACGCTATATTTTAGGGTTTTAAAACCACTTTAATACAGTCTTCCTGTTTTGTATCGAATATTTCATAACCATGTATTGCTTTTTCAAGAGGGAGGACGTGTGTAATGATATCACCTGCATTCACTTTACTATCAGCGATTAAATTATAGACATGAGGCATGATATGAACAACTGGGGTAAATGTGCGTGCAACGACATTATTAAGTAGTAGATTTGCTCAAAGGTTTGATAAGAAATCAGGTGGAAGAATAGTCAATATTACTTCAGGTCAGTTTCAAGGACCAATGCCTGGCGAATTAGCTTATGCAACAACAAAAGGAGCAGTTGATGCTTTAACTATTACGTTGTCGGCTGAACTAGCCCCTTTAGGAATAACGGTTAATGCATTAAATCCAGGTCCAACTGATACAGGTTGGATGACAGAAGAAATAAAAAATGAATTAAAACCGATGTTTCCTTTTGGTAGAATAGGAACACCGAGAGATGTTGCAAAAACTATTAAATTTCTAGTGAACGATGAAGCAGATTGGATTACAGGTCAGATTATTCATTCAGAAGGTGGATTTAAAAGGTGAATTTAACTAAAAAGGCTTTGGTTTTAGAACCTTTTTGTTGTATTAAATTCCAAGGAAGTTATCAATTTGTGAAACATTGTACTTAAATTAACAAGTGTTTTACTTGTAGATCATTGAGTTGCATATGCAGTTCTTTTTTTCTTATTGAATTAACGGTGCAGGTTTGTAGAATAACGAAATAGGATAATATTATAAATTTTAGGTTGTGAATTCGTATAGAAAAGTAAATTGAATAATAAGAAAGAGGTGAGTGGTAAGGATGAAAAAAACATTAGAAAATAGGTTGGCTTATTTATATTCAGGGGAATTATTTTCTATAATCACTTTTGTACCTACTAGTTATCTAATAAATTACGCATTTCCCAATCTACAATTGTATTCTCTATATTCATTTTGGGTATCTTTTATTCTCTTAGAGTTTCTTTTGTTACAAGGAACGATTTATTGGTATGTAAAACTTAAAAGAATAAGAAATGAGAATAACCCTATAACTCCGATTCAGGTTGTTCGACAATTACATAGTTTAAAAACAGTGAATATGATTATAATTATGACCACAATTATTGTGTTTGCTTTTGATTTCATAAAATGGTATCCATCTTTGCCATTAGATGGTTTAACAATCACCTTCTTCATATATATTTTTGCAATTTTAGAGTTTATTAACTACTTTTACATTCAACTCTCATACAATGTCTCTAACATTAAAGATTTGTTAAGAAGTAGAAAATTGAAAAATTCCTGTATGAATAAGGATTTTAAACGACTTAAGAAATTGGAACTCTAAAAGGTAGCGTTATTTTGCATTGATAACGTATTTAAGAAATAAGGTTAATAAACGCCAAAAGATTTAGAGTTTATTAAGTAACGGGTGCTTTACTTGAAGATCAGATCAAAGAGTTGCATATGCAACTCTTTTTTCTTTATTGAACTAACCGAACAGTTTAGTTGAATGAGGAAAAAATTACATATATAAAATAAAACAATACATTGTTAAGATTTGATAGGTCAAGTATTCTATGGAAAGAAATTAGAGCGGGTGTGTTTCTCCTACAAGTAGAGAAGTTATTTACTAACGGAGAATACATTGATGAAAGATATCAAAATATTAGGACAGGATTTCCTCATTAAATACGATGATATAGAAAAGTTATTAAATTCAATGCGGGGGTCCCCTGTACCATACCGTACATCCCCCTCCACTCCCTTTTACGGAACGACCAACCTAACGGGTGGTATCGTTTAGTATGTAATTACGAAATCACGTCCGCCGGTTTAATATTACGAAGTACAAGAAGATGAATTGTTATAATCTTGCAAGTCATGTATATAGAAAACAAGGTACATCATCTAATTTAAAGGAGATAGAAATGGATATAAAATTAATAATAAGTGTAATACTTTTATTAACAATGAATATCGGAGGATTATATATTGACAGAAATAGCAAAGGTTGTTTAGTTACCCTAATGAAAGCATGGTCTATTTTTACTATAATCTGTGCCATTGTTTTTGTAGTTTTAATTGTAGTTTACGGATGGGATTAATGTTATTGAAAGTCTAGCGTCACCAGCGTTATTTTTTTTCAAGTCCCCTATTAATCAGCATACAACGACATGCTACTCATCTAGTTCCATCTAATATATATAAATTTAAGGGAGGGATGTATATGGAAAACTTTGAAGATATTTTGCCAAGACATAAATTTGATAATGATAGAGTAGAAATGATTAAAAAATAGATAGAGATAAAATATTACCTTTGCTGCCAAACCTTCTCGAATGGATTCAAGATATGAATTGGCCAGTGGCACCAAGCGTATTAGAGTTACTTTTAACTTTTCCAGAAGAAAATTGTCCCACATGTGCAAGATGTTTTATCTTCAGATGATGATACATTCAACCTTGGTTAGAAAGTCGAAAGAGGTAAACATTTATCTTGTTCAACTACGAGGTGCGTTAATTAAAGATACTTATAGAACAGGAAGGTGTTAATGTGGATGAGTTCGAGAATATTATGGCGGAATTTAATGATTGGTTAGTAGATGTAAAAAAGCAAATAAAGGATTCGGGTAAAATCGATCAATCAAAGTTAGATGTTTTTGTAAAGGTTATTGCAGAGTTGGTCAGTATTAAACATAAGTATGCGGACAAATTGTTAGATTTACGCAATGCTACGGAGAAGAAAATTGTAAGGTTAGAGTATTCTAAAGGAGGAGAAACAATCCATCGTGGATACTACTGTCCGAGCCCCGTTTTAGATTTAATCGTTGGTGGGATGAAAAGGGGTAGACTGTTCAAAAAGAAGAAACCTAAATTCGGGAATTACACATACGAATATGGCTTTGATAAGGACGGCAGGCTACTTCGAGTAAAGGGTGTGAATGAGTTTACAACTCCAGACAGTAGATTTGACGAAGAGTATTTGATATACATTGATGATATTGTTTATGGTTTAGAATTTGATAATTCAGGCGAGTTAGTAGTGGTGTCCAAGTGCATATACGAAAACGGAAAATTGATGAAGTATGAACGAAGTGGTTGCTGGACGGAGGAATTTGCCGATCTTCAGTATGAGGAATACACTTACGAAAACAATTGGCTTTCTGAAGTGGATTTCTTTTATAATATCGATCCACTATTGGAATTGTACGAAGAGGAAAGATTACGTGTAGAAAACGATGAAGTTGGCAATATCATTAGGATAATCGGTAGTACAATTGTTGAAGGGAAATCAGAGACGCATATATATAATGTTAAACCGCTCAAAAAATAAGAGGATGATCCGAACTATAACGGGATAGGGACTTTTGTTGAGCAAACAAGGGTATATATATATGAAAGTTGGAATAATCGGGGGCGGTTTTGGTTTAAAAGTTCAAGCCCCTATCATGTAAAATACATCCTATGATGAAAATTACTGCTGTTAGCACTATGGAGTGTCATCAATTACCTGAAGAATTATTAAATGGTGAAAATCCTCCTGCTCATTATCAAAATTGGACGGATATGTTAGAGAAGGAGGAACTTGAGTTTGTGAGTTCAATACCAATTCATCACTTTGAAATGGTGAAATACGCATTGCAAAGAGGAATAAATGTTGTATGCGAAAAACCTTTTACAAGGGATAGTAAAGAATCTAAAGAGTTATTGCAGCTTTCAAAACAGAATAATTCAAAGGATATTATTGATTTTGAATGGCGGTATTTTCCGATACGAGTTGCATATGCAGCTCTTTTTTTTTGAACTAACGGAGCAAGTTAGTGAAAGAAGGTATTCTCCAAATAGATAGCGAAAAATGTTAAAAGGAATTTATGACGCTTTAGGAGAAAGGGGTAGAATAAATTGAGTTATGAAATTATAACGTTACCTGCCTATCGGACAGTAGGATTAAAATGGGAGGGAACATTCTCTGAAATTGTACCGAATTTAAAAAATGTCATTCAACAAGTTGAAGACCGTGCTGATGAGTTAGAGAATAAGGTGAATCCAAATGTTCAATTAGGTCTATCTTATCATGTAATTGAGAATGGATTTGTACATTACGCGGTGTATGAAGTGAGTGAGGAGCAGGAAATTCCTGATGGGATGATTGAAATATGGGTTCCTGAATGGATGTATGTGAAGACGACACATAATAAAGGAGAAGATATACAAAAGACCTATACGGATTTACATCAATGGTTATTTGATAGTGACTATTCCGCATTTAGAGAAGCTGGTGTAGATTATTATGATCCTTATATGCCGATTAAACATGAACATTATCCAGTTGATCGTGATCCGAATGATCCGCATTTTAATATTTATATACCGATTGTAAAAAAATAATGTTTTCTTATTAAACAAACAGGGGCTTTACTTGAAGATCATTGAGTTGCATAATGCAGCTCTTTTTTTCTTTATTGAACTAACGGCGCAGTTTAGTTGAACAAGAAGGGCTATTGAATAACGTTCCTTTTTGTATCGTAATCTGTTTGATTTGCATCTTTGTTCTTTAAGTATTTATTTTTAATATAAGGGGAAAATACCTACAAAATTCACAATAGAGGTGGCGATAATTCTTGAGAAAGTTAGTTATACTAGTCACGGTGATTTTTGGATTATTTTTCTCGATGCAATTACTATTAGTACAAGCGAGTTTTCAACCAAAATTAGAAAAAGAGGCTGTTTCATTTATTCAAGTAAACCGTTTAAATGAGGAAACTCGTTTATTTAAAGAAAATGATGGATATGAGGAAGTGATTATCAGTAAGGTTGTTAACTGGATAAACACAGCAAGTCCTTCCGAAGGAGTAATTGAGTTAAATAAAACTCCCATAGTCTCGATAATGAAAATAAAAATGAAAGATGGGGACGTTGCAGTTATTGAACCTGCATATAATTGTGTGTCCGAAAACCATGTAAAAACATGCACGATAGCAGATGGTGAGGTTATATATACTCGAAATAACAAAAAGGTTCGATTGAAATCACTAGAATTTTATGATTGGCTCTTAGTTGGTTGGAAATATGAAAGTGTTGGGTCACCTAAAGATGAGTTGCTTGAAGAAACTTTATATACCAGATATTTTTCCTATCTCGCTGAAACTTATTCAGATTTTATCATGTGTCCAAAAATAGATAAAGTTGAAAGACTGGATGGCGATACAAGAAGACATATAGTTCATGCAAGTGCGTTAAATTATAGTGCACATCATGGTGACGCTCCCTTTGATAGAATCTATATCACGTTGACTGATACTCCAGAAAATGGTGTTAAAATAAATAAAGTTACAATACAAAAGGGTATTTCTGAAAAAGAAAGCACTATACAATGTAGGCGGGAGAGTTAAAGGATTTTTTTCAACTAACGGAGTGCGTTTCTTGAAGATCATTTTCCTGCATAAAACACTTCTTCTTGATGAGTGAATGCTTGTTATTTTTCAAGGAGCTATGCAAGTAGTAGAAAAATAATTTTTACTTTCGTAACTATAATCGCTTATAAAACGAATTAGCCACCTGGCGAATTTCTCAACAGATGGTTATTTAGTGTTTAAAGTTGAGTCGACTAATTGATAAGGGAGCGTGATTGTTTAATAAGCGTCGCTGTTCTTCTTAAACTAACGAGTGCAAGAGTTAAAAAAGATGTTGCTGCGGCAGCATCTTTTTTTCTTATTGAGCTAACGGGGCAGTTTAGTGCAACAAGGAGTACCTTCAAAATTATGGGGATTTACAACGCTAAGTTAAGAAATGTGACCAAACGAGGGTTTGGGAACAATTTAATTACAATTTATGTCTATATTGAAAAAGGGAGAGCTTAATGTAAGGGGGATGGATTTTGAATAAAAGCAAAGTAGGGACAACTTTAGGATTCTTATCTATATTGCCTGCGATAGTAAGTGTTATTTTTTACTATACAGAAAGAGGTCCGAATGCTGATATTTACTTAATAATTAATATTTCAGGGGTTTTATCCATTATAGGTATTATACTTTCTGTAATATCTTTATGGATGTCTAAAGGACGCATAAGTAAATTATTAATCGGATTAATCGGGTTAATCGCAAATTTAGTGATTTTAGTTCTTGCGTTTCTATTATTATTAGCCATGGGAATTGGAGAAGCTTAATTAATGCTTCATGTATATGTTACTCAAAAAACGTTCCCAAACAAAAGGTTGGTAACATTTCAAACAGCGACAAATACTGATTTAACAGTGCTTGTCGCTGTTTTTATTAGAAAATAACGCTCTGAGACGCTGCGAAAAATAATTTTAAAGAAGACTGTTCGATTCACTTGTTCTGAATGGAGGGGAAGAGTAGTTCAACAAACGTTTGGATTATTTTGGTATAATTTGATTGAGTGATAATGAGGGGATTTTAGGGATTGGGATTTATTTTCTTTTTGGATAACGTGGACGTGATGAAAAGCTCACTTATAAAGGGGAAAATGAAGAAGAGATTATCTTAGTATTATTGAAGTAATTTGAATGGGGTATTTGCTTTTAGCTACTTATTCAATAAATGCATCTAAATCACGCCTTTATTTAAAATAAAAACCCCAAAATTTTGAAACTATTATATTTGTTATTTCGTACCATTTTCAAAGAATTATTATTAATTTCAAAGGAGAATTATGGATATCTTTAAAAAAATAATTGAGTTTCTTAACAAAATGAAAAAATTTGATATTTGGGGAGACAAAGATATGGAATTAACTGAGGAACAAATGAAGCATATACGAATCCAAAATCCGTATGGCATGATGGCGGTTGTTCTTAGTATATTGGCATTCCTTTTCCCACAATACGGTCTATCCATAATTACTTTGATTTTTTGTATACTAACCTACTTTACATTTGATAAGGAAAAAGAAGATAACCCTTGGCCATTTTATATTGGTATCTTAATTTCATTGATGGGATTATCGATGTTTTTTACAGGTGAAGTTCACAATGTCGTAGTTTGATCTTGTGATAATAAAATAACACTCTGAGACGCTGCGAAAAATAATTTTAAAGAAGACTGATCGATCCACTTGTTCTGAATGGCGGTAACATATAAATAGAATCTCAATGAAATGTACCCAAAGGACACTTTTGGACTTTAAAAGCCTTTTTCCAATCATTTCGGATAAAGGCTTTTGTTGACTATTAATCTACTTCTTTTAATAAACTTTCAATTTTCCCTACTCGTTCATTTAATTCATCCACTTGTTTTTGTAAATTAAATGTTTGCTGTTTTTCAACATTTAATCGTTCCTCTGCACGTTTAACGTTATTCTTATACGCTCTGTAAAATAAAACTACTAAAAAAATTGGAACTACCATAAATCCTAACATAATAATTGTTGCTACTGTATCTCCTGCATTTACACCTGTCGCACCATGAGACATTGATTTAATCCTCCATCTTCTTATTTTTTTTGAGAGTAAGCGTTGGTTCTAACTTTGAAATAAGCTCCTCATTTAACTGTAATTTAAAAGAATTTAGCATATAGTATTTCGCAGCTTTACCACTCTTTAGTAATTCCATATCACTTGAAACAAGATTTGCTTCTTCAAGCTTTTGTAAATGCAAATACAAAAGGGGTCTGCTCATACCAAGCTCTCTAGCAAGCTGACTAACGTACTGTTTACCATTAGACAAAATGCTAATAATTCTTAATCTATGAGGATTAGATAAAGCTTCCAAAAACAAAAGTAATTCATCACCATTATTAATATGTTTCATATGTAATAAATTTATTACATATTACTTGTTTTGTAAATATAAGTAAATACATAAACATTCAAAAAAACGTTCCCAAATACAAGTTTGGAGACGAACTCAAAGGCCGCTAATGTTGTTAAATCAACGTTTCGTGGCTTTTCTTATGAACATTATTTATACAGCTTTTTATACACTTTTGTTAAAAGTCAGTCATAGCATGGTTTGTAAGGTTGGGAGGAGTCATTATCTGAAAATACTGTAGTTTTATAAAAAAGATTGATCATTTAAAACAAAGTTCGATTATTTAAAATAAAGATTGATTGGGGTACCGCCAGCATTTTGGAAAAAACCCATGCTAAGCAAAAAATACAATGAGCCGCCCATATGGTCAGCTCATTTACATAATTATCGTTAGCGGAAGTCATTTTCCGAATGTTCTTTCGTTAATTTCTCAAGTGCTTTAACATAAGCATCTTTGTTTTCCTTACTTAACTCATAACCCGCCCTTTTCCAATATTCCCCATCTACACCTGATAAATGTGGCATACTTTTTAGTACAGCTTCTTGCATATTCGGTTTATCCTCTTTACTAGCGTCTTTAATAGTCTTTGTTCCTTTTCTTGCATCTGTTACCCCTAATTGTATGTCTTTGTGAATGTCTTTGTATTTATCAGGAACTTTTATATATTCCATATTGTCTAAAATCTCATCCATCTTGTTTGCTGTTTTTAAAATATCTTTTTCTTTTTCTTTGTCTTTCGTAGCTTTCATCGAGTTTACTATGAATAAATCCTTCAAGTATTGAAACTCTACTAATTGTTCACAAATATAATAGGGATACTGTTTCTCTGATATTACTGTTTTCATTGTTGATTTGCTTACCTGCTCAGTCTTAGGAGTAGACTCTTTATTTTCTACCGCACAACCTACTAATAATAGAATAGGTATTGCTAATGATACGAGTTTCGTTGCTTTCATTATGTATCCTCCTTTTAGAAAGTATTGTAATTAATTAACATATTGTACCACAACGTAAAATTCCGGGCCGCAAAAAACAGGATCCCGGCCCCAAACTCTTTGGAGATTGTGAAGAAATTTACTTAAACTAAAGGGGCAGGTTAGTTGAACAGTGTTGTTTAACTTGTATTCAACAATCGGGCCATATTCTTGAGGGACGTTTTTATACACTTTAAGGAAACATTTACCACTAAGTTTCGTTCTCTATATTGAGATTATGAATAATTCTATTTAAAGCAAAAAGGAAATTTAAGGGTTATAGAAAAACACTACGAGGTGAGTAAATGAGTGGAGATTATGGTGAAGTTCCAATAAAATGTACAGGTGTTGCAATTGTACTTTTAAAAAAGATTGAAAAAGAGTATAAAGTACTGTTATTGAAAAGGTCTACATCTGTATTAAATAATGTTTGGTGTTATATTGGCGGAGGTATCGAGGAAGGAGAAATGGCTTGGGAGTCTGCTGTAAGAGAGGTCAAAGAAGAAACAGGTATTTCAAAGATTTTATTATATACTACTAACAAATTTGATCAAATATTTTCACCAAAAGAAAATTATATTTATGTTGCACCTGTATTTGTTGGATATGTTGAAGAACAACAAGAAGTCACATTAAATTACGAACACAGCGAATATAAATGGTTATCGTTTAAAGAGGCAATTGCCACGGTTTCATTACCTGGAAATGATGAAGTCCTAATGTCTATTGAAAAACATTTTGTCATGAGAAATCCTTCCGAATATTTGCGTATTGAAAACTAATATTGGAGGTTTATGAATTTGAAAAGAATAATAACTATTATTTTTCTTTTTGCAACAATGTTTTTAGTTGCCTGTTATAGTGAAGATGAAAGGGAATTAACAAGAGTAGATTTTCAAAAGTTAAGTAAAGAAAGAAATTACGAAGAAGTTTTAATGATAACAGATAATGAAACGGTTGATTTATTAAAGAAAACAATCGAAAACATTAAATGGGAAGATACAGGGGTTAACATGGCTAGAAATCCAGATGTAAAAGCTACATTTTTTTACACTGATGATAAAAAGCCTGAAAGATTGAGGGAATTAGGAGTTTGGTTCAATGAAAATACTGGTACAGGAACAATTGCTAGCATTGATAAATACAAAAGTCACGGAGAACTAAATAATGATAATGCAAATACCTTAAAAAATATATTCTTAGTTGAATAACGATCCTGCACAATCGGGCGCGATTGTGCAAGAAGCGTCGCTGTTCTTATTAAGAATCTGTTTTGACCTTATTGTGTGGACTACTGTAATAGAAATAAACCTCTGGTAAATTTTTCTATTTATCTACCAAATCAAACTTTTCTGTGTTATCATTCTTAATAGACATAATTTTCAGTTATTTAAGATGCAGGGAGATGATGATTTGAGTATAAAAGCTTCTTATCAAGGAGTAGTTGAACTTAACATTGTACATTGGGAATCTATTGACAATTTAGGCGAAAAGATTACCGAAGTTAGAGACTCACAAAAAATTTATACAAATGACATAGTTGAAATACAACAAATTGTAGATTTTGGTCGAGTTACAGAAAGGTCTCATAGAATACTTATTATTTTTAACTTAAAAAGGGATTTAGATTATCTTGGAGAAAAAATAATTTTATGAGTCATTTTTCAACAAGAGGAACAACATCCTATCACACTTCAAACTATGGACTTGTGCGTAATATCATACACAAGTCCTTTTTGTTATGCTCCCTGCTCTTGATCAACGTTCATAAGAATTGGAAAGTAGCTCTGAGAACCTACCTGATAGCAACCCATGCAACCAAGTGTATGTCTAACTGATACTCGAGTCGTCTGAGCGCTGTCTGAGAGACTTAACAAAGCACATCAACTTAATGATGTGCTACCACAATCTCAACATACCTTGCTTTTAAGCTTACGCCTCCCAACTCCAACATTTAAAAATAAGGTGTGCTATTCCAAACAACTGATTATTAAGTTATTCAACTCCCATGAAAGAACTTAATCATCTTTCATTTTCTGTGGTGAAGTGTTGATTTTTGGCGCGTCATGGATGGCTAACGGCGAGGTTTAGTTGAACAAGCAATGTCAATTTAATTTTAATGAAGCTGGGAATACTACACCTAAAATACATTGAGGTGTTAGAAAATGACCAGATCTATTTCACTATTGTTGATTTCATTTTGTTTGTTTTT
>NZ_JALIRS010000005.1 GCF_023337795.1 Lysinibacillus sp. BPa_S21
ACAGCTATCCGTCACTTCGGATTCTATCCGTCGCTTTGACGATTCTATCCGTCACTTCGGCGGCTCTATCCGTCGCTTTGACGATTCTATCCGTCACTTGGATTCTATCCGTCGCTTTGACGATTCTATCCGTCACTTCGGTGGTTCCATCCGTCGCTTAGTCGATTCTATCCGTCACTTTGAGGGTTCTTTCCGTCACTTTGGAGTCTATCCATCACTTCGACTGTTCTATCCACGATTTTGACCGTTCTATACGTCACTTTGACGACTCTATCCACATCTTTGGCTGTCATTACAGTTGGATAGCCGTTATCAGCAACATATTCCATAAAAAAACTCTATTTCATTAAATGAAATAGAGTTACCTTTGTTATTGCAATAACGTCTGTTCTTGAAGCTTTGCGGAGAAATATTTGCGTGCATCTGCTGTTAGAATTTGTAGCAGGATCACTTCTTCTTGACGGGCAAATTCTACAAACATTCCACTTAAATTTTCATAAACATATTGGATTTTATAGCCGCTATCTAAATAATGATCCACTTTTTTGATTTCCTCTGTGCTTTTTTGATGTTCTGACATGCAATCACCTCACCTTGGTGTTTAATTTTTATTCTGCACCTTTTAACAGCGGATCTGGTTGTTCAGCGATTTCATCTTCATCGGGGACAACAATTGGAGCAGGCGCTTGTTGCTGTCCAAATAGTTCATCCAAATTGTGTCCAGCTGTAATTCCCAAATATTTTGCATCACTTGGATCTTCTAGCTCAGCTTGAGGGTATTTTTTGAACCACCAATACTTCGCTAGTACATAATATACAAATGCCCCCACCAAGAATCCTACTAATGAAGAATACGTGGAAAATATATTTGCCATTACTCCACCGATAATCCAAGCGATTAAGCCAGCTAAGTTAAAGCCATTCAAATACTTATACTGACCCTTTAATTCATAAAGTGCTTTTACGTGCACACGACGTTTACGAATTAAATAATAATCAGCAAATAATATCCCAACAATTGCTGTTAAAATACCCCCGATAATCAAAAGTGCATTGACTAACACATCAAATAAGCTCCAAGGCTGTGCTAGAATACCAATGATTCCTGCAATAACAACCCCAACCCAAAACGGCACTTTCGGACCACCGAGATTTGAGAAAATTGTTGCCGCTGGGATCACATTTGCAGAGGTGTTAGTTGACCATTGAGCTAATACAATCATTAATAGTAAAATCCCTAAAATAAAGCCACTTGCACTTTGCTGTAATGCATTGATAGGATCTGCAGAGGCAACGGCCATATAGCACACAGCACCAATTGTTACAATGAACGTATTTGTAATCGGCATGACGATTAATGAGCCAACAAGTTGTGTTTTGTTGCGTTTGAACCAATTTCGTTCATTTTTTGGTGCTTTAAAGAAGCGAGAAAGTGAGGGCATATCGGCTGCTAGCGTCGCCCAAAATCCCATATTCGCCATAATCACTACCATAAATGCAGTGAAGGCTGTAAATCCTGTTGTTGGTGCTTCCACCCACGTCCAAATATTCTTCCCTTGAGCTACCGCAGTATCTGCCAGTGTATAATACATCCAGCATGAAATTAAAATGATAACCGGCGCTGCCAAATCTGCAAAGCGTTCAATAGATTTAATCCCGAGTGATGTATTAAATAACTGAAGTGCTGCAAAGACAATGAAACAGATAAACCAATTATCAAAACTAAAAAGTAAATTTAAAATACCGTTTATAGCTAATGCTCCAAAATACGTGTTTAAACCAAACCAACAGGCAGCCGTTACACCACGAACAAGTGACGGAATATGTGTGCCAAATGTACCGAACGGAGCACGCATGTAGACGGGGAATGATAACCCATGTTCAATGCCTATATCACCAATTAACGTCATCAACACACCAATTAAACACGAGCCAATCAACGTTGCTAAAATCACCATTGGCAATGGTAAGCTTATGATGGCTGAGCCACCGATTGCAAAAGCCGCTAATACAATTGCCATACCTATCCAAATTACTGCAAAACCAAATGTTCCAATATTTCTTTGTTGATGTGTCACTGGAAGTAAATCTGGGGATTTTAAATAATTCCCTTCACGTTCCATATAATCTCTCCTTTTTTTCCAATTTTCGTGACAACTTACATGGGGTCATTCCTCCCTTCAACGAAAATGCTGAAGGAAGGTGGAATTTCAGTTTATTTAAAAGTTTTGTTTACTTAGATAGACTACTAATCAGAGATTGACGTTCATTCCAAGTCATTGGTGGCACTGTAGATTGACGTTCAACCATTGTAATAGCACCATCTACTGGACAAACAATTGAACATAAATTACAGCCTACACAGTCCTCTTCTCGAACTTTCAACATTGGGCGACCATCTTCTGTATATAAATCAATACATTGATGGGATGTATCCTCACATGCAATATGGCATTTGTTACAGTTAATGCAAACATCGTTATTAATTTCAGCCACGATCTTATAATTTAAATCCAAGTCGCCCCAATTAGAATATCTGGAAACAGAACGACCTACTAAATCCATGACAGAGGCAATACCTTTTTCATCTAAATAGTTATTGAGTCCATCGATCATATCCTCAACAATACTAAAGCCATGATGCATCGCCGCTGTACAAACTTGCACGCCAGTAGCGCCCATTAATATAAACTCTGCCGCATCTTGCCAGTTGGAAATACCACCAATACCCGAGATTGGAACATTGATTAATGGATTACGAGCACATTCTGCAACCATATTGAGTGCAATTGGTTTCACGGCTGGACCACAATAGCCACCATGTGCACCCTTTCCTGCTACATGAGGTACTGTATTCCATGTATCTAAGTCGACACCGGCTAAGCTGTTTATTGTATTAATCATACTAATGGCATCTGCTCCACCTCTTGTGGCTGCTTCTGCTGTTACCGTAATGTCGGTAATGTTTGGTGTTAACTTCACGATTACAGGTGTTTTCGCTGCCTCTTTCACCCAGTACGTTTGCTTTTCCACCAATTCAGGTACTTGACCAGAGGCAGAGCCCATTCCTCGTTCTGCCATCCCATGTGGACAACCAAAGTTCAGCTCAAGACCATCAACCCCCACATCTTCTACTCGTTTAACAATCTCATGCCACTTTTCTTGCTTTGGCTCCACCATTAAGGAAGCGATGATTGCGTGATCTGGAAACCTTTTTTTCGTTTCATAAATTTCTTGTAAATTTACCTCTAATGGACGATCCGTAATTAATTCAATATTATTGAAGCCAGCTACTCTTTGGCCGTTAAAGCTAACAGCTGCAAAGCGTGAAGAAACATTTAAAATCGGATCCCCCAATGTTTTCCACACAGCACCACCCCACCCTGCTTCAAATGCGCGTTGTACTTGGTAACCTGAATTCGTCGGTGGTGCTGATGCAAGCCAAAATGGATTCGGCGATTTAATGCCCGCTAAGTCAATGCGTAAGTCTGCCATAGTAGTTCCTCCCTTATGCAATCTCACTAGGTTTTCTTAAACGTTGGTGGATCTTGTATGCTGCGTCTTTTCCTTGCTGTACAGCTGTGACAACCATCGCCTCGCCCTGGCCATTTCCGAAGACGACATCTCCACATGCAAATACTTTGTCATTTGAAGTTTGCATTGTCGTTTCATCAATATCGACAACGCCATTTGTATGCTGTAAGCCAAAAGCTTCAATTAATGACACAAAACGTGTTTGCCCGATTGCCTTAATAACAGCATCCACTTCAATAATAAAATTAGATCCCTTCATTTCCTCAGGTCTTTGTCGGCCATCAGCACCTACTTCACCGAGCTTCATTTTCACACATTCTATACCTACGACCTCACCTGACTCATTACCGATAATTTTTTTCGGTGCTGTTAGCCACTTAAACTCCACACCATCCTGCTTGGCAAATTCATATTCAAATTTGTACGCAGTCATTTCTTTTTGCGTTCTTCTATAAAGAATTTGAACATTATCAGCACCTAAACGGATTGCACATGTAGCACCATCAATCGCGGTATTTCCTGCACCAATGACAGCCACTCGCTTCCCAACAATATCTTTTGTAAGCGGTCCCATTTTTGTCTTTCTGACAAACTCTATTGCATCATGCACACCGACTAAATCTTCACCTTCAATGCCTAAATTTGGCACAGATCCCATACCGACTGCTAAAATAACACTGTCATATTGCTCCAAAATTTCTTCGGCAGAAATATCAACACCCACAGTTGTGTTTGTTTTGATTTCCACACCAAGCTTTTCGATCTGTTCAATTTCCCAATCAACGACTTCATTCGGTAAACGGAATGACACAATTCCATAGCTCCCTAAGCCACCCGCTTTCGATTCAGCTTCATAAATCGTGACCTGATAACCAAATCGACTTAATTCACGTGCAGCGGATAAACCAGCAGGACCTGCGCCAATTATCGCTACCTTCTGTCCATTGCTTTGCCCTTGCTTAAATAGCTGAGCGTTCGTTGCCATTGCCCAATCTGTTGCATAGCGCTGTAACTCTCCGATTTTAATTGGCTTTGTTGAGGAATTTAACACACACGCCCCTTCACATAGTTCCTCCGTTGGACAAACCCTTGCACAGCTTGCACCAATTGGATTTGCTTCTAATATAGTCGTAGCAGAGCCCTTCATATTACCAGAAGCAATTTTTTTTATGAAATTCGGGATTTGAATACTCGTTGGACAAGCTTTAATACACGGTGCATCGTAACAATAAAGACAACGATTGGATTCCTCAATTGCTTCATTCTTCGTCATCCGACTAGTCAACTCTAAAAAATTACGTGTTAACTGTTCGGACATTGTATTTTCTTGATTCGGAGCCATTTCCACATCCCCCTCATGTTCATTTTTTCATGACTCGTCACCATCACTTGTGGTTGATTTCCGCTCCTGCTGGGCGCATGTCGGGCCAACTCGAGGTTGGTCACAAAGGAGTCGCAGGCCTTCACGCCAATCAACCTATATACATAGTGATGAGCCTTATTAATTATGAAAAAGAGCTACATTAAACGTTCATTTCACGGTAGATTATCTTCTATAGCTGAATTAAGATATTACGAAACCGATTGCTCTGTTCTCCATTCAAAGCAATCGGTTAAAAGTGAAACTTTAATCAGTGGTTTTTTCTTCATCCCTCACTGATTATTAATTGAACAAGTCGTACTTTCATGGGAGTATTACAGCCTGTGCTAAATGTTTAGTGCTTCTGCAGCCGTAGTTTTTAATGTACGTTTGATATATTGCCCACTACCCAATACCCCAACAAATTCTTTATTTTTAATGACATATTCTCCACGTACAAGTACACTTACTGGCTCCCCAGTTACTTCCCATCCCTCATACGGATTATAATCTACGTTCATATGATGTGTTTTAGCAGAAATTTCTCGTTTTACCTCTGGATCAAAGATAACGATATCGGCATCAGAACCAATTGCAATCGTTCCTTTTTGTGGGAATAAGCCAAATATTTTGGCTGCACTTGTGGAAATCATATCGACAAACTCATTGATAGAAATTTTTCCTTTTGCTACGCCTTCTGAATATAAAATACTGAAGCGATCTTCGATAAAAGGCCCACCATTAGGAATTTTAGAGAAATCATTTAATCCTAACTGCTTTTTCCCCTTAAAACTAAATGAGCACTGATCAGATCCGATTGTTTGTAGTTGTTTTGCTTTTAAAGCATTCCATAAATGATCCTGATGGTATTTAGGGCGAAGTGGTGGGGACCAAACATATTTTGCACCCTCAAAACCCGGTTGTGCTAAAGCAGATTGATCCAAAGTTAAATATGGTGGACATGTTTCACCATAGACGTCATAGCCTTTTTCACGTGCGGCAATGATCTCATCTACCGCCTCTTTACAAGTGACATGCACAACATAAAGAGTAGCTCCAGCAATATGGGCTAACTCGATCGCCCGTTTTGTCGCTTCTCCTTCTAATTCAGCCGGTCGAGTAAGCGCATGATAAATCGGCTCTTTATGACCTGCACGTCGCGCTTCTTCCACAAGCTCATCAATAACAGAACCATTTTCACAGTGCACCATAACAACAGCACCGAGGTCTTTCGCTATTTTAAAAGCTTTAAAAAGGGTGCGGTCAGTTGCTTGAAATTCTTTCGCATAAGCCATAAATACCTTTACAGAAGTAATGCCCTCTTGTTCTAAGATTTGTGGCAATTCAGCTTCTGTTTCATGCGTTAAATCCCCAATCATTAAGTGGAATCCATAATCGATCGCTGATTTCCCCTTCGCCTTGTCATGCCACTTTTCAACGGCAGCTGAAAGTTTTTCTTCGCCAGCCGTTAAGCAGAAGTCCAAAATAGTAGTTGTTCCACCGAAAGCCGCTGCAATAGTACCAGATTTCCAATCATCATCGGTTACCGTATTGTTAAATGGCATATCTAAATGTGTGTGCGGATCAATCCCACCTGGCATGACAATCTTACCAGTAGCATCAATAATTTCTGCGCCCACCTCAGATAAATCTTTGCCAATTTGAACAATTTTTCCGTTTTCAATTAAAATATCTGCCTCAAAAACATCTGCAGCTGTCGCTACTCGTCCACCTTTAATAATTTTTTTCATTCTGCCCCTCACCCTTCTTAAAATAATGGAGAATGCTCAATCGTGATAATTTTTGTCAATCTTACCTTAATGCAACGTGTAAGTCTCTCCCATACTGAACTTTGTTTGTAATGTCAATACTGTTTCAAGCAACACATCTGCTCCTTTCGCGCAATCCTCAAATGTTGTTTCCTCTTCCTCGCAATGACTTTTCCCATTAATACTTGGTACGAAAATCATCGCTGATGGCACAATGCTTGCCATATATTGCGCGTCATGCCCTGCCCCGCTAAACATTCGATGAGCAGTATAGCCAAAGCTCTGACAAGCATTTTCCACTTCATTACAAATTTGAGTATCAAAATGGACTGTATCTCTGCCCCATAGTTTAACTGGCTTAATGCTACAGCCCATATCCTCTGCTGGGAGATTATTCAGTATGTCCTCAACCTTTTGCATAATCTCTGGTTTTTGATGACGTGAATCTATCGTAAAAGTCACATTGTTCGGTATAACCGTATGAATATTTGGAGATACATTCATTCGACCAAAGGTAAACACTAGCTGTTCATCAATTTTTCCGAGCTCTTCATGTAAATACGAAATGATTTTTGACGTTACGATCATCGGATCTTGACGCATTGTCATGGGTGTCGTTCCAGCATGATTGGACTGCCCTGAAACCGCGATTTCATAGCAAACCATGCCTAATACACCTTCGACAACTCCTATTTCCAATTGCTTCGCCTCTAGAACAGGCCCTTGTTCGATATGCAATTCGATATATGCAAGTGCTTCCCTTAAACGATTTTCCTGATCTCCCTCATACCCACTCGCTTGCAGTGCCTCTTTAAAACTAGTACCATTTTTGTCGACAGATTGTAGCATTTTTTCTTTTTCAAATTTTGCTGAGATGACACCAGAGCTCATCATTGCTGGATCAAAACGAGCACCTTCTTCATTTGTAAAATTCACAATCATTATAGGGATATCTAGCTCGATGTCATTTTCCTTTAACGTTCTAATGGCCTCTATAGCTGTTAAAACGCCTAAAACACCATCAAATTTCCCACCCTTTTCAACAGAATCTAAATGCGACCCCATCACAATTGGAGGAGCATCCTTTTTCCCAGGTAGCGTGGCATAAATATTGCCCATATCATCGACTTTGATATCCATCCCTAATTCTTCACAACACTCACAAAAGTAGTTTCTTGCTAATACATCCTCATTCGAAAGAGACAAACGAGTTACGCCACCATTTTCGGTCGCTCCAAATTGACTAAATTGTTCAATTAACTCTTGCAATCGTCTACTATTACACTTATACATATGCAAGTCCTCTCTTTCACAGTAGTTATACACATTCTATAAAAGATAAAAATTATGAGATATAGATAGTAAACTAAAAAAATATGTGCATCTGCACATAATATATGGTAAGTTATGTTCATAATAAGGGGGGAAAAAATGGGGACAATTCGCAAAATTGTAGAGGGAGTTCAATTCCCAATGCTAACATTAATAGCTGGACATAACGGAGCGTGTCGAAGAGTTACAGGGATTAACGTAGTAGAAAGCATCGATTTAATTATGTTTTGTAGACCTAATGAATTAGTCGTGACTACAGGTATTAATTTATCTTTAGAAAAAGATTCCTTAGAACAGCTTGTGAAACTTGCTTTCTCTAAAAAGGTAGCAGGTTTTATCATTAATACTGGTCCATATATTCAAAGCATACCTGATTCAGTTATATCCTTTGCCAACGAACATGACTTCCCTATTTTTAACATGCCATGGAATTATCGCATAGCAGATTTATTAAAAACCACGTTTCAATTTATTTCCAATCACCATCAAGAGCTTTCTATTGAAGAAAAGGTTCTTTTCAACTTACTTTTTCACTACAAGCAAAACGCCAACTATATTAAAGATCAACTAACACTACTAGGCTTTCCACAAGGTAGGGAGCTAGCCATCATTACATGTACAACAAATGGTGCACAAGCTAATATTGACCGTTACGAGGTCATGATCCAATTTGCCTTTCAAAATAGATATAAACGCTTCTTAAAACTAAAGCATAAAAATCACCTCATCTTTTTAATCGACAGAGCACAAATCAATACACCAACTACTCCCTTCTCAAAAATTGTTGAAGAAATTTACGACAAAATTACGCAAAAAAATGGTTACTTAGATATTATCATTGGTAAAGGAAATTTTCATAAAGAGCTTGAAAATGTGCGCAAGAGCTATGATGAGTCATTAACAGTAATCCAATTAGCAAAACTCCATAACAATCGTTTCCTATATAAATATAAAGAAATTGGTGCCTACAAAATTATCATGGCCGTACAAAATCAATCATTAATCAAATCCTATAGCCAAGACATCTTAGGTCAGCTTCATCGCTATGATGAATTGCATAACACTGATTATGTACAATTTTTACGCATTTTCCTCGAAGAAAATGGAAGCACTCGCAAGATTAGTGAACGTCAATTTATTCATCGCAACACAGTACTTTATAAAATAAAAAAAATTGAATCGCTTTTAGATATGGACTTAAGTAACCCATTTACAAAAACAAATCTCTATATCGCATTTTTGATTGAAGATGTTTTGACACACCAATAACTTGGTTAACAAATCAGTAACGGACAATGATTTGATCCTTCGCATTCCAAGTAGTAACGACTAATAAGACAGACTTTCTTGATTTGAAATCATCAGGTGCATCACTTGCACAATTCTTTTAAAGGAAAGCGTGACATGATACATTGCGTTGTTTGGAGAAGCATTGCTCGACTCCTGCGAGAAAGCGAGACAGACGAGACCCCGCACGAAGTGAAGCGTAGGAGGAGGCTCTGCGCTCGCCCGCGGAATGCGAGTGGAATGCTTCGGAAAACAACAGTAGAGTCACTGTGCCAAATGAAAAAAGCGAGGTATTCAACGGTTTAATCTTGAATACCTCGCTAAGTGAGAAGATAGGACTTTTTCAGTGCCCTAGCGGTTACTTTTTATTTTTGTGCTTATTTTTATTTTTGCTATGTGAATCCTTTTTCTTTTCTTTTAACTCATTTGTTGTTTTTAATGCGGTAAAATCCACCTCATCACCAAACTCCATACCATAACTTGGATTTCTGTCTATGCGTGTATGAGAATCAAAATCTTCATTGTGATCCACGTTTAAATCTTCATCCTCTTCAAATCGCTTAACAAGAATTGGCATGGATATTAGTCCTGCTAACCCAACAAATGCATAAATCCATCGAGAAAGTACCGCTGTTTGTCCACCAAACAAATAGGCAACTAAATCAAATCTAAAGAATCCAATGAGTCCCCAGTTGATGGCCCCGATGATCACTAACACTAAAGCGATTCTATAAACTACGCTCATGTTTACACCTCCTTTGTTTGTCAATACGAAGCCAGTTATACACTTGAAGTTCCTTCTTCACATGTATGAAAAGCGTCGATATTGCAAAAAATTTGTCATAACAAGTGGTAAAATGACAAATACTGATTGTTATTAAATCACCCATTTTGACGGTCTTATTTTTAGCAATAACCGCTTATTTATACAAAAGGCATGCCTAGGCTAAGTAATGTTACAAATAAAGGGAACGTTAGAAAATCGAAGGTCATAAACCAATTTATCAATGATGCCTCCGAATATCGGCATTTGCTGAAAGAAGTTAGTGGTCCTCACCTGTAAATAGGGATAAATATTTCATCCTTACTTAATTCCCTTACTATTCAAATTTTCATGCTTTTGGTTTCGATTTAATTTTTATTATTTGCAATTCATAAAAATCCTAAACCTATTATAGTTGTGATATATTTACATATAGTTTAATTTTAATCAGTTGAGATTTCTTCATCCATCCACTGATTATTCGTCTTTACCAATCGTACCTTTACGAGCAGCTAATCTCCCACCCACAGAATAAATAACTGCTTGTTACCACGGGAAAAACTCTTTTTAGAGCACCTTATTTTACCTTTAATTAGCATCCTTACTAGGAACTAAAGGTTAGGGATTAGGATAGGAGAAAGAATAAATGTTGAAAAATAAAATAATAAAAACTAACCTAGTATTTTATTTTTTTATCGTATTTATATTTACTTTTACGCAATTCAGCTTACCAAGTCATGCCGCGGAACTATCGGACCCTATTATATTGGGACAGCATTATGATATTTTTCGTGACCCGTCAAAAAAAATTAAGATAGAAGATTTATTAAGTGGTACATACGATAATTCCTTTGTCGATAGTAAAGAAAATTATTTATTCTTTTGGCATACGCAGGATACGATTTGGCTACGATTAGATGCCGAAAAAATATTAAAGGATAAACAGGAGTCTTACTGGTTGGAGGTAACAGACAAACTTGATAGCATCGAAATGTATTTAGTGAAAAAAGATGGCTCCTATAGTGTTCAACATAGAGGAATTTCAAACATTGACGATCAAAACATTCATTACCGCTCTAATTTATTTGACATCCAAGATCCATCTGTTCAAGAAATTTATATAAAGTTAGACGGTGAATTACCATTAAATTTAATTTCTTATCTTTTTACAACGGATAGCTTTATCAATAAGATTATTGACTATAAATATTTAACAGGAATTTTTTATGGGTTCTTAACAGCATTATTAATTTACAATTTATTTTTATTTTTTTCATTAAAAGACAAGGCTTACTTTTACTATGTTTTGTATATGTTTAGTTTTATCCTTTATCAAGCTTCATTGAATTCTTTAGATATTGAGCTAGTAGGGCAACTTTTGCCTAAATGGTACTTTATAAAATCATCTGCAATAAGCGGAAATATATTACTTTTGTTTATGATTCTATTTTGCAAAGAGTTTCTAGAACTTAAAAAATATGTACCCCGATTCCACAATTTCGGAAAGCTTCTATTATGGATAACTATACTTTCATTAATTGCTTCATTCATTGTCCCTAATGTTATGATTACAAATAATTTTACAATTATTTTCGCTGTAGTTGTCTTTATTTTCCTTTGGATATCTGGAATAGTTGTGTTGTTAAAAGGTCAGAAAATGGCTAGATTTTATATGGTAGGTTGGACTGTTCTACTTGGGTCAATCATTATACAAGCGTTGGCCTTTTTAAGTTTAATTCCATTCCATCCCGTCATATTTGAGGAAGTTCCTGCAATTGCTGCTATTTTTGAATCTATCTTTTTGTCATTAGCATTAGGCGATAAAATCAATATTATTAAAAAAGAACATCAAGAAATGCAACAAATGCTCAATGAAACGCTCGAACATAAAGTAAAAGAACGAACACAAGAACTAGAAAGAGCAAAAATTAAGCTTGAAAAATTAGCAAATACAGATCGCCTAACACAAATTCCAAATCGCGTAAGGTTAGATGATGTATTGGAAGAAGCATTTGAACATGCTCAGCATCATAAGGCTCCGTTCTCTATTATTCTACTAGATATTGATTATTTTAAAGAAGTAAATGATAAGTTCGGCCATCAAGTAGGAGACTTAGTATTAATGAATGTAGCAGAGATATTGCAAAACACGATTCGTGAGCAGGATACAGTTGGAAGATGGGGAGGCGAGGAATTTTTAGTTATTTGCCCTCAAACTACATTAGATGATGCTGTAAGGCTTGCTGAAGAACTTCGTCAACAATTAGAAAATCATCCATTCCCTGTAGTGCAGCATAAAACTAGTAGCTTCGGTGTTACTAACTACGTAGACGGTGATACACGAAATACATTATTATCAAGATGTGATAAAGCATTATATCAAGCAAAAGAACGCGGCAGAAATTGTGTTGAATGTTTTGATGCCACTGTTATTACCCGGCTTTAAGAAGAAAGGTCATAAAACCATGTAAAACTAGAAAAAACACACATTTACTCCTCATGCTAAGTAATATATTTATCCCCCTTAACAAGTCTATTAAGGGGGATTTGTATTTTTCGATTCTTAGCTTTCTTTAATATTAATTTATGTTTTTGTGTGTTCGTTTTAATTTCCATGATCCAAACAATAAGAGACATCCAATTATGGTAATGATTAAAATGGCAGTTGTTTTTAAATCAGTATAGATTTGATTCTTATAGTAAAATGTCTTTCCACTGAGCGCTAAGAACACTTCATTGAGTGGTATATGATTGATAAAACTATTTAATAATATGAAGAAAAAGAAGCACATCTGATTGATAATACTTCCTAGTTTAGCCCAACTACTACGTAAAAGAAGACTAGAATCTTTAAATGAATCGGTTGCATCATAAGCAAAGCGATTTAATTTTACAGCCTGTAGTGATGAAAAGAAACCTATGAGGAACCCACCAATTGAGATGGTCCACGGTATCACAGTGAATAAAACTCCTAAAACAAAAGCGATATTGATTACGGACAATGGATGACATTGTTTAAAATAACTTATGATTTTATTTCCTATAAACAATGACAATATAATGCCTAATCCATATGGCATGTAAATATTGTAAATCGCGTAAGTACTACTTTTTTGCGATAATGCAAAAAATGTACCATATAGTAGATAAAAATTAACGATCATACCTTGGATAAATGAAAAAAAGTAAATAAACCTCGGTAATTGAAGATGAATTTTTGATTTTATAATCATTAAAGTAAGAACCGTCATTGTTATCAGGATACTAACAATTAAAAGTACGGTAAGAATTTGAAAATTCGTTTCACGGGTAGCTTTTATAACAAAAAGTAATAATGTAAATAGAATAAATAATATAAATGATGATGATGAAAAATGGAAAGAATGCGATTTAGCAATCGGGTATTTCGGCATACGTCTTAATGAAATATAACATATTGAAAGAGCAACTCCATAAATTACAAAGGCTAAACTTGGATGATTAGAGTTAGCAGTAAACAAAGTCAAAGGAACGATTATGATAATAGTTAGTAACGCGAATAAATAATGCTTTGATTTCATAGTAGTTCTATAAAAATGCTTTTCATGATATTTGGTTGTTGTGTAGAGTGGTAACAAAATACTCACTGCAATCCCCATAAAAAGAGCGGATAATTCAATCCAAATTGTTGAAAATGGTGCTAAAGCTCCGCATATTGCTCCGACAATTGCGAGGATAAGAAAACCTAACAATAATTCACGGGTGTTTACCTTTTTTCCGAAAGAGTTAATAAGAAAGGTACCTGTATTTTGGAAAGCATAAAAAATAATAAGCGGAAACCAACCGTTCAAAATAGTATGATAAGTATTCCCAATAATGGTAAAGAGGAAATACGGCAAAAATATAATGGTATTCATAATGGCATATGTAAAGTAATTGTATTTAGTCATAAAATCAACTTCTTTCAGTTTAAATCTTTATAGTATTTATATTAGCATGGACTTTAGGTTAGGTCATACGAGACACCATCAATCCTGATTTCATTCGTATCAAGTGGTAAACCCAGACTCTTGCCGTCCTAAAGGATCGTCACACTTGTATATTCATCCTTATATAGGATTCGGAAATTATTATACTTTTCTTTGTCGTACAAGCTCATCTGTCCAAGTTGCTAGGCAAAATACGAAATACCCCTTCTAGCAACACTGCTAAAAGGGGTTCCAACTATTTCTGCCAATTATTAAGTTCCTTTAACAACTCAGGTAGTTGCAATTTCTTTACGTCAATTGGTGGTAACGCCTTGATAAATTCCTTACCGTACGACTTTGTTGAAATGCGGCGGTCTAAAACGATAAAGGCTCCTTTATCCTGTGAAGAACGGATTAAACGACCAAAGCCTTGTTTAAAACGCATGATGGCTTCTGGCAGTGATAGCTCATTAAAAGAATTGCGACCTTGTGCAGTAATATGTTTTGCCCGCGCCTTAAATACAGGCTCTTCAGGTGAGGAGAACGGCAGACGCACAACGATAACCGACGCAAGTGCATCACCCGGAACGTCTACGCCCTCCCAGAAGCTGTTTGTACCAAAAAGAACGGCGTGGCTAAATTTTTGGAATGATTTCAGGATTCGCATACGGCTACCACCCGTCACACCTTGTGCAAAGAGCATATAGTCATCAAGGAGTTCACTGTCTTGAATAAGCTCCACGGTTTTGCGAAGCATGTCCTGAGCGGTAAATAGGACAAAACAACGTCCTTCCGTCATTCGCACTGTACGTGTAATCGCTTGGGCGACCGCTTCAATATATTCATCCTGTGACACATGCTGAATGTCAGGCATATCTGTGACAATAAATGCCTTCGCTCCTGCATAATAGGATGGTGGTGCTTGGAGTTTTCTTACTTGCACACTATCAGAAATACCAAGTTGTCGCGTCACAAAACACTCATTACCTGGCACAGTTAACGTACCAGAAGTCCATACTATACTTGCCTGCTTACGAAGAGGGTCAAGTACCTTTTCAATGATCGGCGTGACATTAACAGGTTTTTTAAAAACGTGCAAGCTACCAGGAACGCTCCGTATATCAAATTCTAGCCATACTGAATGATCATCCTGTGGCGAAAGGAAAATTTCCTCCCATTCAGCGATTTTCACCTTCATTTCACGGATCCAATAATGCCATTCCGATAAAAGATAGCGCTCATTTTTATCTAATTGTTCAATATTATTTTCAAAGGCCAGACCGGCTTCTGTCGCAAGATCAAGCCACTGCTGTGTGAGCTTACTTACTTGTAAAAGCGGTTCTTTTGCTAGCGATACATCCTCTAAAAACAAAGTGCATTTACTACTAGCTTGTTTCCTTTTCATTTGTTGCTGCATTTTCTGAACAGCTCGTTGAATGGTTTCGTCGAATGTCCGTTGTAAGCGTATGAATTGTGCATCTAGACGCTGCAAGTTCTGCATAGAAACACGTTGTTTTTTCTTAGCAGCTTGACTAAATTGCTGGAACAAAGCAGTTTCCTCCATCGTTCCTATTTGACCGAAAATGTACTTCCACTGCGTATAGGAGAAAACAATTTCGTCCTGCTGCATGGCAGATTGTATAAATTGATGTGCTTCGTCAATAATCCATCCGTCAATTTGTGTAAAAATCGGCGTTTGACGTACTAAATCACTAAGTACCATAGAATGATTGGTTACTATGCAATCTGCAAATTCACTATTTTTTAATGCTTGCTCATAGAAATCAAAGCCCTTTAAAGGTTTTTCATCAGGTATTTTGCGGATTTTCTCTAAAAATAGTTGTCCACCACCTGATACATTGAGCTCACTTAGCACACCTGTCTCGGTTTTAGTCAACCAAACGAGAATCTGCAAAATCGTAAATGTATCATCATAAGTTTCATCAGCATAAGCCATACATTGCTCAAATCGTGAAACGTCAATATAATGCTGCATCCCCTTAAGAACAGCAATATTTACTTTAGTACCAAGGATTTTTTCAATCTTCGGTAGCTCTTCCTCAACAAGTTGCTCTTGCAAATGCGACGTATAGGTGCTAATCGCAATTTTTTTATCGACAGATCGAGCATACAAAATCGCAGGGAGTAGGTAGCCTGCTGTTTTACCAATACCTGTTGAGGCCTCTATAACGCACTCCTTTTTGTCATTGAGCGCTTGCCAAATCGTATCCATCATCTCGAATTGGGCAGGTCGTTGCTCAAAATTCGGCATCGCCTTTGTCATTAATGCTGTTTTGTCAGCTGCTGTTTGTGGATATGAAACAACCTCCGCATAATTTGTATGCTTTTTTCGTCCATCACAAATAGCTAAATTGCGATAGTAGGAGACATTCTCAGTAGTAGTTACATGCTGACGTTTAATTTGAAGAGCTTCAAAGAAAAGCTGGGATAAATTTGATTTCAATCTGAATGAACGTTTATGCATTTGTTCAAGAGTTAGCTGAGGGAGACTGAGTAGCTCCTTCCAGCAACGTTTAAATAGCTCAGCCGTTGCACGGGCATCGTCATCCGCTCGATGTGCATTTGCCAGCTCTATATTTAAATCTGCCGCTAAATCACCTAGCTTAAAGCTGAGTGACATAGGGAACAATATTTTGGCAAGCTCAACCGTGTCCATTTTTTTACCCTGCCATTTCGGTAAACCCGCACGCTTGAACTCTGCTTGTAAAAAGGATAAGTCAAAATCCGCATTATGCGCGACAAATACACAGTCAGCAAGCAGTTCATATATGTAGTCGGCATGTGCCTCAAACGGCAAGGCATCCTTTACATCCTCATCCGTAATATGCGTTAAATCCTGAATGAAAGTTGGAATCGCTTTACCAGGATAAATAAACTTCGTAAAGGTGCGCTCAATTTTCCAATCCTTCATAATAACAATTGCGATTTGAATCATTCGGTCCCCATTTGCCGGTGAATGACCAGTCGTCTCTAAATCAACAATTGCATATTTTTGACTTTCCATCATACATCTCAACTCACAGTTCACATTAGATAGATGAATTTTATCATATATTTGGCTCAGCGGCATCCCTTCACCTTTTAGATCACACACAAAAACAAGAGATCAGGACAAAACTAGGCATAACTTTATATAGCGGGAGCAATCAATGGTAGAAATCTTTTATCAGCGTTATATCGAGAAATTTATCAGCGATTGTTGAACTTTTATCAGCGATTTCTTCTACTTTATCAGCGATTGTCAAACTTTTATCAGCGATTTCGCTACTTTATCTGCGATTGCCCTTGGCTCATCTCTTTTCACAAAAAAAGCGCGAGAAATCAATTTTTAGAAACATTGCTTTCTCGCGCTTTATGATGTGAAATTTTTAAATTTTAGGTTAAATCTTCACCTTCGTCTCAGCCAACTACATTACTGTTGCCTCTGGCTCATACGATATCATCTCTTTAATTGTATTACTCTCGCCCATAATAGCTACTGTTGGCTTATGATCTTTTGCCTCTTTGTTATCTACATACACGTAAGAAATAATAATCACAATATCTCCACGTTGTACTAGGCGAGCTGCTGCTCCGTTCACACAAATAACGCCTGATCCACGTTCCCCTGCAATAATATAAGTTTCAAAGCGTGCGCCATTGTTATTATTGACGATATGCACTTTTTCGTTTGGTAGCATCCCTACTGCATCTAAAATATCCTCATCAATTGTAATAGAACCAACATAATTTAAATCTGCTTGTGTCACTGTAGCACGGTGGATTTTACTGTTCATCATCATTCGTAACATTTTACAATCCTTCTTTCACATTAAAGATACAATTATCAATTAAACGCGTTTTACCAATATAGACGGCTGCAGCTAAAAGCACTTGCTCCGTCTCAGCAATTACGGGTGTTAAATCTGGATACGCTAAAAGTTCAATATAGTCTATACGACCGTGTGTACGTGCCGCGATATGTGCCTTTGCTTTAGCAAGTGCATTCGCCGCATCCCTATTCGATAAAAAGCTATCACGAGCAAGCTGTAGCGCTTCATTAATGGCTGGTGCCTCAAGACGCTCCGCTTCACTTAAATACACATTACGAGAGGATTTCGCTAAACCGTCTTCCTCACGTACAATGGGTACTACACGCATGTCCAAAGGGAAATTAAAATCTCGTACCATCGTCGCAATAATTGCAACCTGCTGTGCATCTTTTTGTCCGAAATATGCTCGTGTCGGCTGTGCTAGGTGAAATAATTTTGCAACGACTTGTAAAACGCCATCAAAATGTCCTGGTCGGCTTGCCCCACAAAGAATGGTTGCCTGTTCACCCGCATGAATACGAATACCACCATTATGCGGATACATTTCTTCAACACTCGGTGCGAAAACAATATCTACACCGGCAGACTCTGCTAAAGCAGTATCCCTTGGCAAATCACGAGGGTAGCTTTCAAAGTCTTCATCTGGTCCAAATTGTGTTGGATTGACAAATATGCTCATCACGACTAAATCATTTTCAGCCCAAGCTGTTTTTGCTAGCGTTAAATGGCCCTCATGTAAATACCCCATTGTTGGAACAAGTCCAATTGTTTTTTGAGCTTCCTTAGCTGCTTGGATTTCTACGGTTAATGCTTGGATAGTAGTTACGACTTTCATTACTTTACGCCCCCATATAACTGATCCAATGCTTCCTCTTTCATCGTGAAGGAATGCTTTGGCGTCGGGAATGTACCTGTCTTTACCGCTTCTACGTAACTAGCAATTCCACGGCTTGCTTCTTGCCCCATATTAGCAAACTGTTCCACAAATTTTGGTACATGATGTGAACCGTAGCTTAACATGTCATGATAAACTAATACTTGTCCATCAGCCTCAACACCAGCTCCAATGCCGATTGTTGGAATAATGAGATTAGCGGATACCATCTCTGTTAACTGATGCGGAATACATTCTAAGACGACTGCACATGCTCCAGCCTCTTGACATTTTTTTGCATCTTCTATGAGTTTCGTTGCCTGTTCAGCTGTTTTACCCTGAACTTTGTAGCCACCGAGCACTCCTGCTGATTGAGGTAGTAAACCTAAATGGGCTACCACCGGAATGCCAGCTGACGTTAATTTACGAATTGCTGGTAGAACATCGTCTGCTCCCTCTAACTTTAGCGCATCTGCTCCTGTTTCTTGCATCATGGATACTGCCGTTTTCAACGTCTCGTTTACATCACCGTGGTATGAACCAAATGGCATATCCACAACAACAAACGTATCCTTCGCCCCACGGCGCACTGCTTTTGCATGATGAACCATATCGGCTACTGTTACCGGCATTGTAGAATCATAACCTAGAACGACCATACCTAGTGAATCTCCCACTAGAATCATGTCGACGCCTGCTTCTTCAGCAAATTTTGCAGCTGGATAATCGTATGCAGTGAGCATAACGATTTTCTCACCCGCTCCCTTCATCTTTAAAAAATCTGAAGTTGTTTTCATCATGTAGTCCTCCTTTTTAAGGGAAGAAAACAGAAAAACCCCACTGTTCCTAAAATGGACAGAAGGGTAGTGTTTCGTTCGTCACCAAAAATCACCTCTCGTTGTTGAGTAGAGGCCATAACTTAATAAAGGGAGGTAATCAAATGAATTGCCGTTCCATTAAATTAAGTTATATTTTTGAACGCTTGTTTTCTTCCGTCCCTGTCATTAAAAGATCAAGGCAGATATTTTTGTAAATTGTTCTTGCGTTTTGAAGGTGCCGTTCACAAAAGGATACTGCCCTTCAGCACATACTATAACAGATTTTCCTAGTAATCTTCAAATATTATTTTCTAATAATTACGATCAATAAAGATTTCCAATTTCAAACCGTTTGTTTCTGAAAGTTTGATTTTCGATACACTTCAAACACTGTAAATAGGAACAGGGCAAATAAAAATGTGAATAAACCAGACATTACATTTGTCACTGGTACAAAGACATTCCAAAATGAATTAATGAAAGTGTGGAAAATAATACATATAAAAATACTTTTAGTGGAGAGGTAAATGATTGTTAATAAAAAGGAAAGCGCTAAAGCTGTTAGAGAAAACCAAAGGAAGTTCATGTTCATTTGATTGGATCCAATAACAAACCATAATGGCAGATGCCAGATTGCCCAAATAACGCCCACAATTATTGTACTGGTGAAAGGAGACCACCTTTTTTGTAATGTGGGCTGTAAAAAACCACGCCAGCCAATTTCCTCCAATCCTCCGCCAATAATCATGATTGGCAATTCTAGTAACGCCAGATACATTGGATTCTCCATAGTTGCCCCGCCCCATAACGTTGGTAAAAAACAAGCCGCAAATGCCAATCCGATTGCAAGTATGTACCAAGAGACAGGATGCTTAGGATTTTTCACATTAAAGATAAATGATTTGAACTCTTCTTTAGTCGAATATTTCTTTTTCAACCAAATCTCACAAATTGCAGGAGTAATGCCGCCGAGAATAAATAATAGCATTGATATTGCATTGCCAAACTTCAAAATATTTACCTGTGTTAATAAGGCTAAACTGCCCCATATGATCCAAGACGTAGCTAAGGTATAAAATAGAAATCTTCTTATCTCTACTCCCAACTTTAATCCTCCCCTTCTTTCGTACCCAATAGTAATAATACGGATTTGCAAAGTGTATTCATCAATCGAATCTCATCAAACTGCACTTGATCATTTGAGAACATCCCGTAACATTTTTGCAAGACAACGTCTCTCACAATGCCATCAATGGATGTCATCATAAAGGTAGATAAATCCTCTATCGACACTTCAGGCTTAAAGTATCCTGAAGAAATCCCCTTTTGGATTGAATGAAAAACTTGTTGCATCAAATATTGCCCACTTTCATTCTCATAAATGCTCGATAAAATTTTCTTTTCTCTTTCTGGATTGTTAGCAAATAAAATCGTAAGCTCAAATTGAATTTTTCCGACTGTTGATACGTTTTCCTTCATGTATTCTCCAAGAAAATTAAATAATTTAATGATTGTTTTTGTGGGAGAATTACTCGTATCTGTAATTCCATCGATCATATGTTTATAGTCTGCGTTAGTATTTACTTGATTAATAACATCAACAAGTATTTCATCCAGGTCTGAATAATAACGATAAATCCCACCTTGACTTACCCCTGACGCTTTAATAATATCCCTCATCGTAATGTCGTAGAGTGGCTTCACTTTACATACTGTTATAGCTGCTTCTAAAATGCTGTTTTTCTTTTCCTGTACATATTCATGGCTTACCTTTGGCATATTTTCTACCTCCGAACATTTAAAATGACACAGTTGTCATTTTTATCGTAATCAATATTCCTTTTATTGTCAACAAAAAGTGACACCACTATCATTTTTATTTTTCACTTAAAAAAATTTGACAATTAAATGTGATATGTAATATACTTCCACCATACTATACGACGTATAATATAAAATCTTGTATGGTAAATCATTGTGAGGTGAGGAAAGATGACATTTCAGCTTGGCTCAGCTTTGCTTGACGCTTGTGTACTCGCCATCGTCGATAAAGAGGATGCTTACGGCTACTCATTAACACAGCAAATACAATCTGTGATGGATATATCAGAATCTACGCTGTACCCAGTATTACGTCGTTTACAAAAAGCAGATTGCTTAACAACTTACGATCAGCCCTACCAAGGCAGGAATAGACGCTATTACCAAATTACTGATCAAGGTCGAATACGATTGCTGGAACTATTAAAAGAATGGCAAAAGTATAAAGAAATGGTTGATTGTGTACTTTTAGGAGGGAAATATGATGAATAGAGCAAGCTTTTTGAAGAAGCTACGGGGGAAATTACAACGCCTTCCAGCGCATGAGATTGATGCTGCGCTTGCCTATTATGAGGAATATTTCGATGAAGCAGGAGAAGAAAACGAACAGCGGGTCATTCAACAACTTGGCTCCCCTTCTCATGTTGCATCACAAATAATGGCGGACTATGCATTAAAGGATTTAGAAGTAACTTCAACTTCAACTAAGAAGAATGTTTCTGCGATTTGGCTTATCATTCTAGCAATCTTATCTGCCCCACTTTCATTACCGTTACTTGTAGTTGCTATAGCACTTATTTTTTCATTTGGAGCAGTAATATTCAGTGTTATTATTGCGATTATCGCAACTATGCTTGGTATCTTTTTCGGTGGAATTGTTGCACTTATTTCGGGCTTCTTCATTTTAACTCAGCACTGGCAGACAGCGATACTCTTTATGGGTGTTGGCTTTATTGTTACGGGTCTTGGCATCCTGCTTTTCCCAATCGTTGCTCGTTTAATCAAAACAATCGTTGTTGTTTGTGTTGAAGCGTTAGGTAAACTATTCCATAAAATGACGAAGAAACGGAAGGTGGGATATTAATGACGTCTCGACATACCCATATCGCCATTACTATGATTGCTTTCGGCATACTATTAGCCCTAGTTGGTTATTTCTCCGGTGGGAAATGGAGTTTTGTGCTAACTGATGAAGGCATCCAATTGCCACAGAATAATACACTAATCAATAATACCTACAAACTAGATGATTTCACTAACCTCAAAGTGATCAATACCTATGGAGATGTTGAAATTATTGCTAGTGATCGTTTTACATTAGAAACAAATGTTGTTGAAGAAGATGATGTGACGTACAGTATAAAAGATCATACATTAACTGTTGAAACAAAGGCTAAGAAGAAGAAAGGTTTTGAATTCGGATTTGGTAACTTCAGAACTCCTTCCATCAAAATCTATGTTCCTTCAGATGTAAAATTGAAAAACGTTGTCCTCGATAGTAATTTTGGGGATACAATCATTCGTGGTTTGCATTATCAGGAGTTAAATCTCATTGAAGATTTTGGAGACATTATAATTAAAGACACTGCTGGTGAGAAAACAGAGATTACACAATCATTTGGTGATATGAAGCTACAACAATTTTCAAGTAATGGATTCGTCGCCGAAAGTGAGCATGGTGATATTATCATTGATGGAACATTAAATGGTTCATCCACTATTACATCTAACTTTGGTGATGCTATACTTCACTTACAAAATAAAAAAAGTGAACTTGGCTATGAATTACAAACTGACTTCGGGGATCTTATAGTTGATAAGAAGGATCAAAATAGCAAGGTATCGCAATCTTTTAACGGTGATAACCAGCTTAAAGTAAATCTTTCATATGGTGACTTACAGTTAACGTTGAAATAAAGGAAGTATACTAAGATACAATTTTCTTCACTTATAAGGCAGAATTACAATTTTGTAATTCTGCCTTTTTAGTATGATTTTTATAAGATTAAGTTCCTTCTTTTGACCAATAGTAAGAATTTTCTATTTATTATATAATATTTCAATACCCATATGAATGAATGTTTTTAGTAAGGAATTTTCATCAGAGTAGTAAGTTAAGACAGAATCTGAGGTAATTCAAGTCAGTTACGCCCTGTTATCTTGGAGAAAAAAATACGATTATTGAGGTGATCAATATGAAAATTAGAAAAGCAAACATTGAAGATGCTCAAGGTATCGGAAAAGTACATGTTGACAGTTGGCGAACAACTTATAAAGGCATTCTTCCAGATGATTTTTTGAATAATTTATCTTACGAGCAGCGAACGGAGCTATGGAAGAAGAATATTTCAGATGCTACGAATTATGTACTGGTGGCTGAAAACGAACAAGGTGAAATAATCGGCTTTGTAACTGGTGGCACACGAAAAACTAATTCAGTACCGAATGCAACCGATTTAACCTCTATCTATCTTTTAGAAGAATATCAAGGAAAGGGAGTCGGGAAGCAACTACTCAAAGAAATATTCGTCTATTTTAATCAAAAAGGATACGAAAAAGTATTTGTTGAAGTATTAGCAGAAAATAAAACACGTGATTTCTATGAATATTATGGAGCACAATACGTCAATAACACCGAAATTAAAATTGGCGGAAAAATAGTAGAAGAGCTTATTTATGTATGGAATGATATTGATCAGGTTAAAGAAAAAATAAAGTAGAGAGCTATTTATCATTGGAGGGGCTTGAAATGAAAACTATAGCGGGAACAATCTCTTTATCTGTTTCCTTTATTTGCCATCAAGGGCAAATACCCGCGAAGCAAGGGTAAATACCCGCGGAGCAAGGGGTATTCATCCATACGAAATCCCTAGGAAGAGCGGAAAAATGGCTTCATATAGTCCACTAAATTTTCGGATAAGTGGTAAACACGATTTTTATAAGAACCTGTATAGGGAAATTGAAACTTTCTAAGTATTTTACTAATACTTTCTCTTATTTTCTTTAGACAAGACTACAAACGAGAAAAATAAATATAAAAGAACGTATATTATTCGAAAATATACGTTCTTTAGTATGCTTGTCATTTGTGTTTCTATAAAATTTTTATATCTCCAGCATAAATTGTCCGGACTGTGCCATTATCCTCTGTTAGCTGTAGTACACCTTCATCTGTAATCCCACTGGCAATGCCTTCAAAGCGTCCACGTAAAGTTGTTACTTCAATCCGTTGTCCAATCGTACATGACATTTGTTCCCATAGCTTTTTAATGCTAGCAAAGCCCTCCTTCACGTATAATTCCGTGAATTGTTCTAAGTATTGTAAAATGGACGCAACAAGGGCCGCACGATTAATTTCCTCACCCGCTTCTAAACGTAAAGATGTAGCTATATCAGCAATTTCTGGGGAGAAATCTGATTCGACCTGATTTGCATTAAGACCTATGCCAACTAGTAGTGCTTGTACACGGTCTGCCTCAGCCTGCATCTCTGTTAATATCCCTGTACATTTTTTACCGTTAATGAGCAAATCATTTGGCCATTTAATGGCTGGTTCAATTTGTTTATATAATGTTTTTATCGCCATCGTAACCGCAACGGCTACAACAAGCGTATATGATGAAGCTTGCTGCGGAGTAACATCCGGTCTAACTATTATAGTCATCCAAACCCCTGTGCCATTTACTGATTCCCATGGACGTGCCATACGACCACGACCAGCAGTTTGCTCCTCCCCGATTATAATCGTGCCATGAGGAGCGCCTTCTTGTGCAAGCTTATGGGCGATTATTTGTGTTGAATCTACAACATCAAAATAATGAATTTCACGTCCAAAATGTTCTGTATTTAAAAATAGTTCAATTTGTGTTGGACTTAAGCTATTTGGCACACCCGTCAGTACATAGCCCTTTTTCTTTACAGTTTCAAATGTATAGCCTTCCTCTTGTAGTGACTGCATATGCTTCCACACAGCTGTACGTGATACTCCAAGGGCATCTGCTAGCTCCTGACCCGAAACCGCTTCACCATTAGCAGCTAATATTCTTTTTAAAATTTCATCCTTCATAGATATACTCATGCTAATCAATCCTTTAGTAAACTCTGCTATTAGTTATTAGTAATTTTTGTTGTTCATTATCAATCTGAATTATATTAATCATACTGTAAATTATGACAATTGACCACATTCTATCCTCAAATACTTATAGACACTATTTATTCGTTAATTTTAACTATTTTACTTAAGCCTTCGTTCCCCTATCGTTGATCCCCAAGGAGTCGCCCAGCATCCACTACAATCAACTTAGCACATGGTATGCTTTTTAACAAATGTCATCTCCAATTTTTGGTGATAAGCAAATAAATTATAGAAACAAACAAAGAGCTTAATTTAATAATAAGGAGCCGTCTCATTCATTTTTGAGAACGGCTCCTCGTTTAAAAATCAATGTTAATTTCATTTGATATTTCCTACTACATCTTACATGAATTTCAGCTATGTATATAAGTTTTCTAAACTTTATAATTGGTTTTGAAACGTAACTAATCAACGTGTTGACTCGATATTTTAAAAATTAGTTTTATAAATCCAATTCATTATCGAATAAAGTTTTCAACTTCTAATTCCTCTAAATATTTACGCAATCCTCGTTTCTTAATATGTTCACTCTGTAACATCCACAGATAATATTAAAAAGAGCAGCAAAATGCTACTCTTTTTTAGTTAAATTCTATTTTTAACTAATCGAACCCTTTGAATCACAATAAAATTGAACAGAAACATTATGGTTAGAAGTAAGACTATTTATAGTTAATTTACCTCCTACTAAAATTGAATACGTACGTCCACCATCAATTAAACTTGGAATATAATCCGTTTGACTCCAAGATCCAATAGAAGTTGAGGAAGTAATTGAGTTAATTCTAGTAAACATTTGTCGTTGATAATAACTTTCATATTGAGTTTCAAAAGAACCTTTAACAGTAATAGTCGCTATTGCCCCATTAGAATTTACACTTTTAGTCTTTGTACCATATGCTATACTACGGGGTTGAATACCACTTTCTGACTCTGATGTATCAACAAAATTTACACTAGCTCTTTCCGTTGCATATTTTTTAAATTCTGATAGTTCAACATAATCTTCAGATTTATATTCTTCAAAAGGTACAAGTTCCAATGTTGCATTTGGATTTCCTGAATTGATTTCTTCTACAATTTCCTTATACTGCTTGTAATATTTCAGTTTTTGTTGCTCTGATAAATCCAAACTTGCGGCTGATGCCTTTAAACTTCCGAATGCAAAAATAGTAATAAACAAAATTGTAATAATGCTAAAAATTTTTGTTACTTTCACTATTTCACCCCCCCTTAGTAATTGTAAAAATTTTAATATATTTATTCATAGCCAGTACCTTCTTATCTATATTCATATTTTTCACTCTTACAATAAAAACGAATGAACTTATAAAGTAGGTTACCTGCATTACATTCACTCGTTTTTTTGCCTATTTTAAGCTTTAAAAGTTTTTTAGCCAATTAGTTCATTACATGTGCAATAGCTAATTGTTCTGCAACCTTTTTATTTGTAACTTCTTTAATATAAGGTTTTACGTAAATTCTCAACACCCTTTCTGATATTATTGAAAACAATAGTCTTATTTATTACTTTAACAATCTATTGTAAATGTTATTACTATCACTGACAGGGTATTATCCCTAAGGGATATCGATTTCTTTTTAGTAATAAAACTTTATTGTTTCCTTTTGAACTATAATTTTTCACTGTTTTTTTGCGAAGATTAAGAATCTTTGTTTATTTACCAAAGTATGCTATTACCATACCATTCAATATACATAATTTCAAAATCAACTTTTGTTTAAAATTGAACAAAAATTGATAAAATCAGGAAAATAGTGAATTCGGGAAAATCGAAGTTTTCTTAATTGCCCAAAAATTATGGGAGTTAACACCTAAAAAATTTGAATGAGCGTTGAAAATGGAGGAAATTGACGAAGTAGCATAGTTTAAGGAGCTGTTTATTTATGGCTAACAACATAAAAACATATTGTCCTGCTTATAGAAAGGACACATTGTATTTGAGGGATATGGATTAATGCGATGAAACTGTTTTTCTAGTCCATACGTGATAATGATTAAAAGAGAGTAGCTTTTGCTGCTTTTTTTATTTATGTGCAAAAACTACTTTAAATCGATATTTTTTTGATTATTAAATGTATCTCTAAAATTTGCTCTATTACCTCAAAAAAATTAACTAAACCTAGTTAGTAACAAATCAAATAAAAAGAAAAACGCCCTAAGCCTTGATGATTTAAGACTTTCGGGGTTTCTCTTGTTAATTACATTTGTTTGAAATAATCATGTTCTATCCAATTCTTGATCTGTTGTTGGTCATTTTGAAGCTCACCATTGACAACCGCTTCAAGCATCGCCTGCAATGCTTCTTTTACCCACGGTCCACCCTTTTTGCCAGACCACTTTAATAAATCTGTACCGTTTACAACTAGCTCTCGCTTGTGCCTAATAGGGAGTTTTGTCTGTATTTCCTGAATACTTTGTTGTGGCATTTGAACGTCAAGCTGTCTCAGCTCCGCAAAATAACAAGCAGCTTCCAGCTCCTGTTCTGTATACAAAAAGTAATCCATGTTTGTCCAGCCGTTTATTAAAGCTTTTAAAGCTTCTATCACAGCTTTTACAAACGCCATCTCCTTATTCGATAAACGATATTCACCTAACACTTCTCGCCAATGCTCACCCTGTAAGACCGCAAAATATGCCCAGCCTAATTGCTTATCCTGGGTATTAAATGCATACCAGTCATCCTCTTGGAAAGTACCATTCAAATAATTCACTAAATTACTTTCTTCCAGCTTTCTTATACCATTAAAAACATATTTCCCTACCCACAGCTTATCGAGCTCTGCCTTGATGCGTTCCCTTGCAATCCAAGAAATATTATCGGCCTTGTCCCGCATTGCTTTCAAGGTTTCTGATTCAATTTGAAATCCGAGCTGTGCAGAAAAACGGACGGCGCGCAACATTCGTAAAGCATCTTCAGAAAAGCGTTTCTGTGCGTCACCAACAGCTCGAACAATACCAGCTTCAATATCTTGGCGTCCTCCGTAAAAATCAACAAAAGCGCCATCGCGACGCATCGCAATGGCATTCATCGTAAAGTCACGGCGCTGTAAATCTTCTTTTAGCGAACGTACAAATTGCACTTCCTCTGGTCTACGGTGATCCGTATATTCTCCATCTGTGCGATATGTCGTTACCTCCACCGATCCAGCTGGCACGATTACAAGAACCGTCCCATGCTGAATCCCGATATCTACTGTGTGATGAAAGACAGATTTTACTTCGTCGGGCATAGCATTTGTCGCAACATCTACATCATGGGCAGGGCGACCGAGTATGGCATCTCGTACCGCACCACCGACGATTACTGCTTCAAAGCCAGCGCTTTCTAGTTGTTCAATAACTGAATAGGCTGCTTGCCATTCTTTATTGTTTTGCATGATTTCTTTCCGCAACCTTTTCATACAATTTTTCATATTGTTCTACAATTTTAGATGAATGGAATTTTTCATCAACAGCACGGATAGCTGCTTCTCGGAAACGTTGTAATTTCTCACTATCATTCAATAAGTCCACGGCATACTCTGCCACAGCGTCCGTATCACCTAATTCCACTATATAGCCATCTACACCATGTTCAATGACTTCTGGAATACCGCCTACAGCTGATCCAATACAAGGTACACCACAAGCCATTGCCTCAAGTAAAACTAGCCCAAACGATTCTTGTTGTGATAGTAATAATTTAAGATCACTGATCGCATACAATTCAGCCAGATTTTCTTGCTTCCCTAAAAATAGAACATCATTCATGTAAGGACTTTCCTTTACTTGGTCCATTACACGATGCTTTTCTGGTCCATCTCCTACAAGCAACAGTTTTACCTTCATGTTTGCGCGAATCTTCATAAAGGAATCTATAATATGTGGTAGATTTTTTATTTTCCGGAAGTTAGATACGTGAATTATAACTTTTTCGTCTTCTTGAATTCCGAATTGTTCCTTTAGTTTTCCTTGACTGCGTGGGAAGTATTCGCGTTCATCTACAAAGTTATAAATCGTGTTAATCGGCTTTACTGTATCAATAAGCTCATAGGTTTGTTGCTTTAATGCCTCTGACACTGTTGTTACGATATCAGATTTGTCTATGCCATACTTAATGGCCTGTGAAAGGGTGGAATCCTGCCCAAGTACCGATATATCAGTACCATGTAACGTTGTGACAATCCCAATGTCCCGACCACTCATTTCACGTGCTAAAACAGCACAGACAGCATGTGGTATTGCATAATGTACATGAAGCACATCTAGTCCTTCATCCTTAATCACGTCCGCCATTTTACTCGCTAATGCTATATCATATGGCGAATATTGAAATACTGAATAATTATTAACTTCTACTTCATGGAAAAAGACGGTCGGATAAATTTTATTCAATCGAAATGGTACGCTTGAGGTGATGAAATGAATCTCGTGTCCTCTCTCTGCAAGCATTTTTCCTAATTCTGTTGCAATAACACCAGAGCCTCCAACTGTTGGATAACAGGTAATGCCAATTTTCAGCTTTTTCATTCGATTATCATCCTTTCTAAATCACGTCTTTTATTAATTTCGTCTTTCTTGAATCAGTCTCCAATCCACAAAGCCTTCTTGTAGGCCTTTTAGTAATATTTCTGCTGTTCCCATATTCGTGGCCAGTGGCACTTGGTAAACATCACAAAGACGAATAAGTGCAGAAACATCTGGCTCATGTGGTTGTGCTGTTAACGGATCACGGAAAAAAATGACCATGTCCATATCATTATTGGCAATCATTGCGCCAATTTGTTGATCGCCACCAAGTGGTCCTGAACGAAAACGTGTTACCTCTAAGCCTGTAGCTTCTATAACACGCTGTCCTGTCGTACCTGTAGCGAACAAAGTATGCTCATTTAAAATATCTTGGTAAGCAATAGCAAACTGTACTAAATTATCTTTTTTACGATCATGTGCAATTAATGCGATTTTCATAATGCTTCCATCCCAATCTTTAGATGATGTTTTCTAAACCATATACAAGTTGATCCATTTTCATGACTTCTTCTACGCAAAATGCTACACCCGACATAAAAGAATTACGGTTTAACGAGTCATGACGAATTGTTAATAGCTGTCCGTCTCCTCCAAATAACACTTGCTGGTGTGCCACTAAACCTGGTAAACGAACTGAGTGAATACGCATGCCATCAAATTCTGCCCCACGTGCCCCCTCAAGCGTTTCTTTTTCCTCTGGATGTCCTTGCATCTTTTGTGTTCGCACCTCTTGGATCAATTGTGCTGTTTTAACAGCTGTTCCTGAAGGAGCATCTAGCTTTTGATCGTGGTGCATTTCAATAATTTCAACATCAGGTAAATATTTTGCTGCTTCCTTTGCAAATTTCATCATCAGGATTGCTCCTATCGCAAAGTTTGGAGCAATAATACAGCCTAGTTCTTTTTCTTTAGCAATTGCTGATAATTCCTCTAATTGTTCATCTGTAAAGCCCGTTGTACCAATTACAGGTCGTACATTTAGTCTTAAGGCCTCTTTAGTATGTTTGTATACTGCATGTGGGCTTGTTAAATCTACTAATACGTCTGGTGCAGTTGCCTCTATAAGGTCAGACATATCTGTAAAGATTGGAGCCGTATAACTTGATGGAAACATCTCCAAATCAGCTAATGTTTTTCCTACTTCTTTATAATCTAGCACAGCTACTAATTCCATTTTGTCATGCTTCATGACCGTATGTACAGCCTCAGCCCCCATTTTTCCCCTTGGTCCTGCAATTGCTACACGAATTGACATTATTCCCCATCCTTTCTAGTCCAGCGATCTTTATCCCTTGTTTCAAATTTATGTATAACGCGTAAAAGTGCTTCATCTAATTTTATGCCTTGTGCATTTGCAAAACAAACTAAAACAAAGAAAAAGTCTCCTAATTCTTCTTCGATGCTGTTTGCTTCCTCTGTACTCTTTTTCTTCTTTTGCCCGTAAACGTCTTGTACCTCGCGAGATAATTCACCAAGCTCCTCGGTTAGACGTGCCAATAACTCGAATGGCGGGAAATAGCCTTCCTTAAATTGTCCAATATAATCATCCACACGCTGCTGTAAAGCTTGCATTGTCACTTGTTCAGTCATCTAAATCACACTCCTACTTACCATCGTATAAAATTTACACCATTGTTGTCAAAAACAATAAAATGTCAGATAATAGATAGCACTACTTCATTGATTGAGACTTCAGGAGGTCATATGCTAAAACAGATCAAAATCAGCAATATCGTCGCAATAATGCTCGGAGCTGCAATTTTTAGCTTCGGATTTGTCCACTTCAACATGCAAAACCAACTTGGTGAAGGGGGCCTAAGTGGGATTACTCTCATACTTTATTTTACACTAGGCTGGGACCCCGCCATCATGAATTTACTATTAAACATTCCTATGTTTATAATTGGGTATCGTTTACTTGGAAAAAAATCATTTATTTATACGCTTGTTGGAACTTTATCTGTCTCCGTCTTCCTTAAAGTTTTCCAAAAGTATCAATTTACGATTCATTTAGAAGACGATTTGTTACTTGTTGCTCTTTTTGCAGGGGTTTTTGTTGGACTAGGGCTCGGTATCGTCTTTCGCTTCGGTGGTACTACAGGCGGAGTAGATATTTTAGCACGTCTTGGTCATAAATATTTTGGTTGGAGTATGGGTAAAACAATGTTCATCTTTGATGCAATTGTCATTACACTATCTTGGCTAACGTTTTTAGATGCACGCTCTATGATGTATACCCTTGTTGCGGTATTCGTTGGTGCACGTGTCATTGATTTTGTCCAAGAAGGAGCATATGCAGCACGTGGGGCACTTATTATATCTGAAGAATCTAGCGCCATTGCAGAGATGATTGCAGTAAGAATGGAACGCGGCATTACTATACTTGAAGGTCATGGCCATTTTACGAAGCAACAAAAAGAAGTTATTTATTGTGTTATTGGCCGCAATGAGGTTGTACGCTTAAAATCTATTGTCCATGAGATTGATCCTCATGCTTTTGTATCTATCATCGAAGTACGCGATGTTGCAGGAGAAGGTTTCACGCTGGACGAGCAAAAACAACCACTCCATTAACATGATCAATCAGCCTGCTCTCCTCGAAAACATGTTACTTTTTCGAGGAGAGCAGGCTTTTTCTACATATAAATTATCAAACGAGGTGCGTTTGTGTTGATTCATCATGTTATCCACCTTGATTAACTAGAAGGCTTAACGGATTAAAAAACTTGCTATAGTGAATTCCCACTACAACAAGTTTTTTATTAGTCGTCATTTCGCATATTTGTAAAGATTAATACTAAACGTAGTAATTCTAATACTGCTACTGCTGCTGCGGCAACATATGTTAATGCGGCAGCACTTAACACTTTTCGTGCAGGACGCTCTTCTTCATTTGTAATAATCCCTAAAGAGTTCATTTGTACTAATGCACGCTTAGATGCATCAAACTCTACAGGTAACGTTACTAATTGGAATACCACACCTGCTGCTAATAATACGATCCCTAAAAGTAAAAATTTTGGGTTCGTTGCAAAAATACCAATCATGACAAATATCCAAGACATATTTGATGAAATATTTGCGACTGGCACTAGCTTACTACGTAAAGTTAGCATTGAATAAGCTTCTTTATGCTGGATGGCATGGCCAACCTCGTGGGCAGCAACTGCAGCGCCAGCAATACTCGCCTCGTAGAAGTTACTTTCTGATAAAGCAACTGTTTTTGTTGCCGGATTATAATGATCAGACAACACACCTTGTGTTGGAACAACTCGTACATCATATAAGCCGTTCGCATCTAAAATCGCACGCGCTACCTCTGCACCCGTTTGTCCCTTCATTGTACGTTCATTTGCAAATTTATTATACGTACCCTTTACTTTCATCTGAGCGTAAAGCGGCAGTAGCATTATTATTGCAAAATAAACAATATACATACCTGTTGACAATTTTCTAACCCCTTTCTACCTCGATACTATAATTCTATATTCATTTACCTAATTCGGCAAATATTTGCGCCACTTAATTGAAAAGATGGCTAGAAAAATGCATATAATTGATAACCAAAAAGTAAAGTATCCAATATAGCTCGTGTAATCCGCTAAATCACGATACATCGGCATTTGACCAAATACATAATCAATGACATCATTATGCAATGTCCATACGGCCGCAACGGCAATATGCCAATATGAAAAAACATATTTGCCAAGATACAGAATAGCTTGGACAGCCATTGCAAAATGCGAGCCCACAAGCATCCATCCTTGCCTACCAATAGATCCAGTTTCAATCAGCGTCCAAATATTCATCACATCGGCCCAGATTCCATACTTCACTAATGTAATCAGTGCTAGCACTTCCATTAGCGGCCATCTTTTACCCATAATCCAAGCTAACAATACAAAACAAAAGAATAAGCTAGCTGTCGGGCTATCCGGTACAAAAATATAAAAAATTGGTTTCGTGATGGCAAGCTGCCCTCCATACCAATAATAACCGTAAATAGTTCCTAATAGATTGATAATAAGTAATAGTATTAAAAATGACTTATGGGTAAGGAGATACCAGATGTTTGCACGTGTAATTTGCATAATTAAAACTCCTTTAAGTTCTGTCTTTACTAAGATGCCTTTTTTAACTGTTATTATGTATAAAATTGTTTTTAATAGGCCACAATCTTTCAACATTGAATATTGGCAGTATTTTTTGCCTCCATCCAAAACGTACGTTGATTTCCGTTCCGACTGATGCTCTTAGCCTTCGTTCCCCTATCGCTGTTCCCCAAGGTGTCGCCAAGTCTCCACTCCATTCAACTTAGCTTCATTTTAACCAATGTCATCCTACCTTTTATTGATGAGCCTCCCTTAAAAGTAGACTATAGCAAATGTTAGGCTATTGCATTGGTAACTGCCTCTTCACTTTCGAATATCTTAAATTGTATGTATATCCTATATGAATATTATAGAAGTAAAATATATTTTGCGGGAACTTTTTTGAAGGTATAATAGTCACATTAATATACTAGAAGAAAAAAAGAGCCAGTTTCCTGACTCTTTTAAACATACTTATTTCTCTTCTTTTAAGCTCGCAATAAATTCTGCTAATTGCTTCGCTTCTTCATCTGTACCTTGGAATTGGCCAGGTGGCATGTTGCCACGACCATTATGCATAATATCTTCAACTTCATCAGCCGTTAAAGTATTACCAAGTAACTTTGGAGCAGCTGGTCCACCTTTTAAGTCAGCCGCATGACAGCCGATACAAGATTTAGCTGAGTCACCTGCTTCACCACTCCAAATTTTATAACCTGGTAGTGTTTCATCAATAGTAACGTCAACTTCTTCTACAATTGCACCCATTGCTTTTTGAGCTTCCCAGTCATGGTTAGCAACTGCTTCCCATGTTAAGTAAAACATAGCTGCCAGAGTCAATAACATAAACGCTGTTGGTAACGGACGTTTAGATGGACGACGTTCTGGACTTTTATCTAAAAATGGCATTAATAATAGCGCTCCAAATGCAAGACCTGGAATAACAACAGTTCCAATAACATTATATGGACCTGAAGCAAATGAATATTTTAATAATTGATACAAGAATAAGAAGTACCAGTCCGGTAATGGAATGTACGCTCTTGTTGGATCAGCTGGTCCTTCAAGTGGTGATGGATGTGCAACTGTTAATATTAAATAAGCAATTAAAAATACAGCACCAACCATCCATTCTTTTAGTAAGAAGTTCGGCCAGAAAGCTTCCGTCTTACCTGGATATTCGGAATAATCCTTTGGAACGTTCGGCATTTTGTGATTCGCTTTAATACGTGAATCACCAACAAATTTCATTCCTTTTCCGCGATGCATTTTGTCCCCTCCTTTAAAAAATCATCGAACCGTCAAGAACTATTACAACGGCCCTGAAATTCCTTGACGACGAATCATGATAAAGTGTGCTGCAAGTAATGCAAACAATACTGCAGGTAAGAAGAATACATGAATCGCAAAGAATCGTGTTAACGTTTGAGCACCAAGAATAGTTGAGTCACCCGCTAATAAGATTTTAATCCATTCACCGATAAACGGTACAGATGCAGCAATTTGGATACCTACTTTTGTAGCGAATAATGCTTTCATATCCCAAGGCAATAAGTATCCTGTAAAACCTAGACCCATCATTACACCGAAAATACCTACACCAACCATCCAGTTTAATTCACGAGGTTTCTTATAAGAACCTGTAAAGAATACACGAAGAGTATGTAAGAACATCATTACGATTACTAATGAAGCTCCCCAGTGGTGCATACCGCGTACGATTTCACCAAATGCTACTTCGTTTTGTAAATAATAAACTGATTTCCAAGCATTTACTACATCTGGTACGTAATACATTGTTAAAAACATACCTGATAGTATTTGAATCACTGTGATGAAGAATGTTAATCCACCAAAACAGTAAACGAATGCTGAAAAATGATGTGCAGGGTTCACGTGCTCTGGCACTTCGTGGTCGGCAATATCACGCCAAATCGGTGTAATATCTAAGCGTTCATCGACCCAATCATAAATTTTATTTAGCACTTTTTTGTACCCCCTTACTTAACTAGAGTATTTGCACGAATTGGACCAAGCGATAAGTAACCGTCTTCTTCTTTTACTTCATATTCATCCAACGGACCTAACGGTGGTGTTCCTTTTACGTTGTTACCATTCTTCTCGTAGCGTCCACCATGACAAGAACAGAAGAATTGATCTGGGTGTGTTGAATCTGATCCCCAATCCACCATACATCCTAAATGCTTACAAACAGGAGATAATGCAACGATTTGATCGCCTTGTTTGAAAACCCATGCTACGTTTGTTACTTCTGATTTGTACCATGCATCAACTTGTTCAAATTTTAAGTCAACTTTAACAGGTTTTTCAGTAATATCAGCGATTTTATGCTCTGTTTTTATAAAGTTCCCACCTGCATGACTTTGTAGTACTGGGTCTATTGCAAAACGAAGCATTGGCATCAGCATACCCGCCGCCATAAAGCCACCTACACCAGTAAGTGTATAACTTAGGAATTGACGACGTGAAACTCGATTATTACTCATTTTTTTCCCCCCTCTAACTTAAAGGTCAGTCCAACGGACAGTCTTTTACAAATAGTAATACTAGGACATATCTATGATATATCAACTCCATAGCTTGGTCAATATAGCATTCTGTGGAAAGCTGGAGAATGTGAACATTTATTGAAACAAATTGTTAAATCTGTGCCCATTTGGTCGAAAGCATCGGAATCACTTGTCGCAATTGATCTTCGAGAATGGAGTTCTTCACGCCTCTATCCATACTTTCTAACGGAATTGCTGGTAGCCAAATAACATTTACTTCCTCTCCAATATTTGTCCAAAAATGGTCACAAGTAATGAAGAACACATGCTTAAAACCAGCATTATGTAATTGTGCCTCTAATTGCTTCGGCAGATCTTCGTTTTTTAATGTTGCACTACTCGAAAATGGTGGCATCAGTAATAAACGACCTTTAAACTGTTGTTCTATAAAAGATGTAAGCGATAACAAAAAATCTGCTTCTGTACCACTTTGTTTCATTTTTTCAGGAGTTAAATCGACGGATACGAGCGGAACAATAGCTGTATCGATAAATTCCTTCTGTGCCATAAACGATGTCACATCGCTTGCATTAAAATACATCTTTACAAACCTCCTCTAGTTGCATAAATCAATTTCGCCTTCATCGTAGCTATCGCTACAAATAAAAAAATGCCCTTCTCCACTCTTCAATAGGATAACCAATAAAAAGTGAAAACAATCATTCACTTGCTATGTTATCATATTGAGGTAGATAAAGGACATTCAATTTTTACTTTTAACTATCGTAAATTAGCCGTTTCCTTTAAAGCTTGTAACAAATTTGACAATTCATAAAACCGCTCTTCATCTCCCTGATCGAGAGCTTCATCAATTTGCGCGAGTAATTTTTCTTCTTGGAATACGAGTAAGCTGTTGGAAAGCAGCTCTTCTGCCAGTAAACGGTCTTTTTCACTAACTATCAGTGCTTCTGGCATATAAGGGTTTTCTTCAAGAACTGCTAAGTATTGTGCACTTGGTGGTATATTTGGAAAATTCAATTGGATATACATATCTTCATGCTCATGCAAACGTAAATCATGGAAGGATTTCTCAGCATCTGCTGTCATTACATTGCCTTTGTAAAAACGAAACGGCACACCTGTTGAGTCAACAGTTGACATTACCATTGCTCTAGGGCAATAGTGAGCTTCTTCAACAAATCGAATCCGTTTTAATAGCTCATCGTTGCTTAATAAGTAATTCAGAATCCATACACACTCACGACGTTTCAATTGATAATTTTTTAAAAACCATCTAACAAATGCTTTTTTATCGACAACTGATACAGAAGCAGTCATACCCACTCCCTCCTTTACTCAAATTCTAAGGTTTCTAACTTCTCTTGCCACTCAAGTTCACCTGGCTGAATAGTTATTAATTGACCGAGTACTTCTTTAGCTTCTGAACGCTTGCCTTCCTCTAATAAGAAATAAACATATTTCCCCAAAAATGCTGCGTCTTCCTTAAAATCATTATATGCCAAACGGTAAAATTCGTATGCACGGTCGTACAATTCTAAATTTTCATATGCATGCGCTGCAAACGGGTATAACGTGCTCCATTCAAAATCATTTTTTTGCAACGTTTCAAATAATTCAATAACATCCTCATGACGCTCTTGCTGTGCCAACACAGAGATTAAAGCTAATACTGCCTCCATGTATTCAGGATCTAAAGCAATAGCTTCACGCAGATGCTGTTCACCCTCAGCTGGCAAACCCGTTTTTAAAGCCATTTTACCTGCGAATAAATATAAAGACTTATCATATTCATCACGCTTTAATCCTTCGAGAATAGCAGCGTAAGCTTTTTTATTGTCCTCCGTCATGGCGTAGCTTTCAGCAAGCAATAAATAAGCAGAAAAATAATCAGGGTCTAATTCTTTTAATTCCTCTAATTGTTTAATGGCCATTTCATATTTTTGTGATTGGAAGGCTGAATACGCTGCACCAAATAAAACATCTGGCTTTACTTCATCATCCAGTGCTTTTAAATAGTAATCTAAGGCCGTTTCATAGGCAGCTCCTGCGCGGTACACCTCAGCAAGTCGCTCAACAAGACTAACCCCAGCAAATTCTATTTGTTGTTCATATAATTCTTCATATAGTCTCGCAGCCTCTAAAAAACGACCAGTTTCAAATAAAAGCTCCGCTTTAGCAAACTGTAATAATGGCTCTTCTGGTAATATAGATAGCGCCTCGTTGATGCGCATTTCTGCTACTTCAAATAACCCTTGCATTTGATAATAATCCGCTAATACTAATAATGCTTGCGGATATTCTGGAGATGTCTCCTCTACTTCTAATAAAAAATCTAACGCTTCATCTTCATCACCCAGTTCCATTAATACGTTTGCACGATCAATTTTTAACTGTGCCTCTTCTGGGAATAAAAATTGTAAATGCTCCAGTACACGGTCAGCTTCCTTCATATATCCATATTGCATAAATACTTCGGCTAGCGTATAAATTTCCTCAGGTAGCTCCTTTGTTAAAAATGATTCCAGTAGCTGTTCAATTAGTGCTAAGTCCCCTTGTTCAAGAGCTTGCATCATTTCAGTCATCGCATTGTTCACAGTCATTCACCTATTCTTTCATTAATACCTTTATGCTACATAACATTTTCTTTCGAAACAAGAAAAAACTCCCCAAATGACTTGGAGAGTCAAGTATCGACTTTACTTTACTTTATTTTACTTCCTCTATATGTTCGAAAAACGATGGATAAGAAACCGCAATACATTCTGCGTCATCTAAAGTGACAGCACCATCTGCTATTAATGCTGCCACAGCGCCCATCATTCCTATGCGATGGTCACCATAAGTTTTAATGCTTGCACTACGTAATGGCGTTGGTCCTTCAATGATCATTCCATCCTCAGTCGCTTCAATTGTAGCACCTAGTTTTTTCAATTCATCCACTACAGCTGTTATCCGGTCTGTTTCCTTCACTTTTAACTCCTCGGCATCCTTAATAATCGTTTTACCGTTCGCCTGCGTTGCTAATAAAGCAAGGATTGGGATTTCATCGATAAGACGAGGAATAATATCTCCTTCAATTGTAGTTCCCTTTAATGCTGACGTTTCAATTGTAATTGTTGCTGTCGGCTCTGATTGGTTATCTTCATTCGGCAGAACTGTTATAGCTGCCCCCATACTCTGAAGCACTTCGATGATACCATCTCGCGTTGGATTAACTCCGACATTTTCTAGCGTTACTTTACTATTTTCACAAATTGCTCCTGCTACTAAGAAAAAGGCAGCAGATGAAATATCACCTGGCACAGACACATGTGTCCCTGTTAAAGTTTGCCCTCCTTTTAATGATATAACACCACTCACCTCATCAACCTGTGCACCAAATTGGCGTAGCATTCTCTCCGTATGATCTCGAGATACTTCATTTTCTCGCACAATTGTAGTACCTTTAGCGCGTAAACCTGCCAGTAAAATAGCTGACTTCACCTGTGCACTCGCAACTGGCATATGGTAGTCAATAGCTTGTAATGCTGTACCTTGGATAGCTAATGGCGTATATTGTCCATCTGCCCTTCCAGTAATGTGTGCACCCATTTGACGTAACGGATCAATAACACGGCGCATCGGTCGTTTTCCAATAGATGCATCCCCCGTCATTACTGAATGTACATTAGATCCAGCTAAAATCCCTAGCATTAAACGTGTCGTCGTACCAGAGTTACCTGTGTATAGTACCTCTGTAGGCTCTTGCCACCCCTCAATGCCTGGACTGTCAATGGATACATTTGTTCCTTCAACGTCAATTTTTACACCGAGCTTTCGGAAGCAATCAATTGTACTCAAACAATCCTCACCTAATAAAAAGCCTTCAACTGTCGTTTTACCCGTTGCAATCGCTCCAAACATTACAGAACGGTGAGATACAGATTTATCACCTGGAATCGTTAAAGTCCCTTGTAAAGAAGGTTTATCATATTGTAATATTTTTTCACTCATCGTTCTTCCCTCCAATATGAAGATAGAAAGCGCCGCAATTCCGACGCTTTCTTTTAAACTATCTATGAAATATAGGTTTCATAATTAGCACGTTTTTGTATACACGCTGCTGCACGTTCACGGTCACTTTCACTTTGTAAACTAATAACAAGAATCCCGAAAACGTCTTCCCGCGACTCTACGATACGTAAATTCGTAATACTAATCGCTTCGTCTGCAAGTAAACCTGTCACTTCAGAAATAACCCCCGGATAGTCAGGAACGTCAACATATAAATCAAATGATGTGAACATGGCTCCTGCACTTATCGGTAATTCATCCCTTAGCTCTTTGGCCATCGCAAAGTATTGTTCAATGTCCTCTGAGCCACCATTTAAAAGCAGCTCCTTAACCCGACCCATTTCCTTTTCCCAGCCTTCTAGCTGTGCAATAAGCTCATCTCGATTTTGTAATGTTATATCTCGCCATAAAATCGGATTGGATGACGCAATACGCGTTACATCACGGAAGCCCCCAGCTGCAAGCGAACGTGTCATTGGGTACTCCCCATTTTCTCCGCCCAACTGATGCACAAGAGAAGCTGCCACAACATGTGGGAAGTGACTAACTACAGCTGTCATATGATCATGCTCTCGAGCTGATACACTAACAACCTTTGCATGTGTAAATTTTAATAGACTTTCAAGCTGTGCCATATTGACAATTTCTTCACCAGCAAGCGGTGTTAACATATAATAGGCATTTTCAAAAAGGTGAGCCTTTGCAGCTAAAACACCGCTTTTATGTGAGCCAGCCATTGGATGTCCTCCAATAAAGGTAATGCCTAACTCACGTAGTTCCCCAGCCTTTTGCATAATCATCTTCTTTGTACTACCTGTATCTGTTACGATTACTTTATTTTTTAACGGCCATGTTTTTAATTGTTCCATCCATTCAAGTGTTGCATTGACGGGTGTTCCAAAAATGATAACATCCGCGTCAGCTGCTGCTTCTTTTGGATCTGTCACAATATCATGAACAATATTTAACTCTTTCGCATGTTCACGTGTTTTCGGCTCCATATCATAGCCAATAATTTTTGTTTCTGGCGCTTTTTGTAATGCTAAGGCAATCGAGCCACCAATTAGGCCTAGCCCAATTACGAGCACGTTACGTGTCATGCAAAAACTCCTTGCTCTTTAAGGACGTCTTCAAGGTGACTTAACAGTGCTTCATTTTGAGCCTCAGTTCCGATTGTCACACGGATAAACCCAGGTAATCCTAACGCATTTCCGCTACGGATTATAAAGCCTCGTTTCATCAGCTCATTGAAAACTACATCACTATCAGCATTCGTATTAAAGAAAATAAAGTTCGTATCAGAAGGGAAGTATTTTAGATTATGTTTTTCGCAAAATTCAATATATTGTTTTTTACCTTTTTCATTTGCTTCACGGCAAGCTTTAATATATTCTTTATCGCTTAAAGCGATTGTCGCAACTGCTTGACTTAAAATTGTATTATTAAATGGCGCTCTAACTGGATCGAGTTTAGCAATTACGTCTGGTTGCGCAATTGCATAACCCACACGGAAAGAAGCGAGACCATATGCTTTTGAGAATGTACGCATTAATAGTACATTGGGAAACTCGTCAATTAAAGGTAGAGTATCTTTATGGCCAGGGTGCGTTACGTATTCGATATATGCTTCATCTAAAACTACTAACACATCTCTTGGTACCTTAGCTAAAAATGCACGCAATTCAACATCAGGTATCACAACACCTGTTGGATTATTTGGACTACAAACCCAAACGATCGAAGTGTTGTCATCAATTGCTGCTATCATAGCATTGAGATTATGTGCACCTTCGACACAAGGAACTTTACGTACCTCCGCGCCTTCTATTTCAGCATTGTGCCAGTATTGAGAGAAGGATGGGTCTGCCATCACTGTATTGACACCTGGATACAACAATGCACGAGTAATAATCGCAATAATATCGTCAGATCCGTTACCAAAAAGAAGCTGTGTTTCTTTGACACCTAGATGATTTGCAACAGCTGTACGTAAATTTTGTGCATAACCGTCTGGATAGATCGCATGATTTACAGAATTATTTTGTAAATAAGCAGTTACCTTAGGTGAGCACCCAAATGGGTTTTCATTAGATGCTAGTTTTACGACTTCTTGTAAACCATATTCACGTTGTACTTCTTCAATTGGTTTACCAGGCTTATATGCTTGCATACCGTCCAATTGTTGTTTCCATTTCATCTCAAACATCTCCTCTATTATTTAGCTTGGGCTAAATCTGGTCTTAATTTAACTGCATCATTGAGATACAAGTGTTTAACATCCTTTTGTGCCACTTCCACATTCGCATGTATTAATACACGAATACAAAGTGGCAATGCGTTCGGCACGTCCATTTCATGCGTACACATGACAGGTACATATTGCCACCCGTCCATTAATCGTACAGCACGTGCCGGAAATGCTGACGTAATATCAGGTGTTGTGGATATTAGTATGGAAGCAATATCATCAACTTCTACATGATTAGCTGCTACTACTTCACGCACTAATCTTGCTGTTTCATCCCATACAAGCTCTGGCTTGTCAGATTCAATTGTAATTGCTCCTCTTAGTCCACGAATCATACAAGCACCTCCGCTAATAGCTGTCGGAATTCAGCATCTACTTCTCTGCACTCTGCTAAATCAATTGGTCGCACGAAAGGCTTACCAATTTTATCCAACAACACAAATTGTAAAATACCATATTCCGCTTTTTTATCTTTCATTAAATACTCTGTTAACTGTTCAAAGGAATATTCTTTCACAGCTTCAAATGGATAACCATTCTTCACTGCAAATTGTAAAAATGCTGACGTGAAGTTACGGTCTAATTCACCGTATCGTTCACTTAATAATAAACAATAAACAAGCCCAATCATGACAGCCTCGCCATGTGCCACTTTTCCATAACCAGCTGCAGCTTCAATGGCATGCCCATAAGTATGACCTAAATTTAAAAATTTCCGCACAGATTGCTCCGTTTCATCCTCTGCTACGATTTGCGCTTTTACTTCAATTCCTTTTCTAAGTTGCTCCGCTAATTCTTCTGTAGTGAAATGAATAACTGTTTCTGCAGCCATTAATTCCTCTAACCACGCTGCATTAGAAATCATCGCATGCTTGATCACTTCTGCTGTTCCTGAACGTACTTCGCGTTCAGATAAGCTCTCGATAAATACAGTATCGTAAATAACTCCCTCGGGCTGATAAAACGCACCAATCATATTTTTACCTAGTGGATGGTTAATAGCTGTTTTACCGCCTACTGCTGAGTCATGTGCTAAAATCGTCGTTGGGATTTGAATAAACGGTACTCCACGCATATAAGTGGCTGCAACAAAGCCTGTTAAATCACCTACAGCTCCCCCACCAAATGCAAAAATAAAAGATTTGCGTGAGCATTTTTGTTCAAGTAAAAATGTTTGTGCCGCATAGTATTGTTCAAAGGTTTTACATGCCTCACCACCTGGTAAGATGAAAATCTCAAAATGATAAGGGAAATTCGCCTTAAAATAATCGCCTTGCGCCGCCCACACATTAGCATCCGTAAAAACAATGAGCTTATCAGCTTTTTGAAGCTTAGCATCAAATACTTTTACTGCTTCAGCTAAAAAATTATGACCAAGGATAACCTCATATTGATGTGATCTCGTCGCTACTGGTACTCGCATAAATTAGAACTCCTTTGTATAACGACGATGTTCGTCGATTTGAGCTTTGAGTTGAGGTAATTGATCGCTATGGAATTGTTCCATTATTGCATTCGCTATTTCCCAGGCAATAACGTGCTCAGCAACAACTGATGCTGCTGGTACCGCACAGCTATCCGAGCGCTCTACACTAGCTTTAAATGGCTCTTTCGATTCAATATCAACACTTTGCAACGGTTTATATAATGTAGGGATTGGTTTCATGACACCTCTTACGACAATAGGCATTCCAGTAGACATTCCACCTTCTAAACCACCAAGTCGATTTGTTGCACGTGTATAGCCTTCTTCCTCTGACCAAATGATTTCATCATGTACTTCAGAGCCTTTACGCCGTGCCATTTCAAAACCAATTCCAAACTCAACACCTTTAAATGCATTGATAGATAACATAGCAGCGGCTAATTTCGAATCTAACTTACGGTCATAATGAGTATATGAACCTACACCAGCTGGTACTCCTTCAACGATGACTTCGACAACGCCACCAATTGAGTCACCCGCTTTTTTTGCTTCATCAATTGCCTCCACCATTTTTGCAGATGCCTCTGGGTCAACACAATAGCAAGGATCTGACTCTACAATGGCACGAATTTCATCAACAGATTTTCCTTCCACTAAGGAAGTGTCTGCCTTAATACCAACGATTTCTGTTACATGTGCCACTATAGAAATGCCTAATTCATTTAATAACGCTTTTGCAACTGAACCCACTGCTACACGAACAGTTGTCTCACGCGCAGAGGAACGCTCTAATACATTTCGTAAATCACGGTGTCCGTATTTCATGCCACCTACCAAATCTGCATGTCCAGGACGTGGACGTGAAATTTGACGTTTAATCTCTTCAGGATTCACATCTTCCGCTAACGGTTCTGCTCCCATAATCTTTGTCCAGTGCTTCCAGTCATCATTTGTAACAACGAGTGCTACGGGAGAACCAAGTGTTTGGCCATGACGAACACCAGCGACTATTTCCACTGTATCCGTTTCGATTTGCATACGGCGACCGCGCCCATGCCCTCCTTGACGACGTTTTAAATCATGGTTAATTTTTTCTACTGTAATTGGTAAGAGCGACGGTAAGCCCTCTATAATTGTTGTTAATTGAGGTCCATGTGACTCTCCGGCTGTTAAGTAACGCATAAACACTTTCTCCCTTCAACTCGCTAAAGTATGTATTTTTCACTATAACATATATTCTCTAAAAAAACAGTCCTTTTGCAATTGTCTTTTAAGACTCATTTTAAATCATTCGCAAATTCCGAACTGTTCCAGCAAATTCATTTTCAAATTAGAATATTCTGAACGATTTACATAGAAAAAGATCTTCATTAATTATTAATCTTCATCAATCTAACTAATAAAAAATACGCTTTTGCTTATGGCAAAGCGAAAAGCGTACGATTCATCTATGTCTAAAGCCTAAAAAATTATGTACATGACATTCATATTGTCTACTGTACGAATGCTTTTCTCATATTATTAACTAGTTCCTTCTATAGAAAAATGTATCCTCAACTTCAAACTCATAACGAGATGGATTAAAAATTTGCTCTGTTGATCCAACAAATAAAATTCCATCTTTCCGCAATGCTTTGCTAAAATTAGTATAAATCTGATCTTTCGCTTCTTCAGTGAAATAAATCATCACATTGCGGCAAACAATTAAATCATAATTAGAATCGTAATGGTCCTTAAGTAAATTATGCTTCTTAAAAGTCACACAACGTTTAATCTCATCTTTGACCCTATAAAAAGAACCTTCTTGCTCAAAATACTTAGCTTTAATATCACTCGGCACTTCTGCTAAGGAGCGCTCTGGATACACACCCAATTTCGCCTTTTGAATGACATTTTCATCTAAATCAGTAGCAATGATTTGAATTTGGGATAATGGCACTAATTGCGATAATACCATGACTAAAGAATAAGGTTCTTCACCCGTTGAACAAGCAGCACTCCAAATTTTCAAACGTTTATTAGATTGCAGTAATTTCGGAAATATTTTTTTCTGCAAAACTTCCCAACGCTTCCCATTACGATAAAATTCAGAAACATTGATAGTCATGCGATCTAAAAACTCATTCATTAAGTCACGATCTTGTTCAAGTGCCTTTAGAAAGTCCACAAAATGACGATATCCCTTTTTCTCATACAGAGATGTTAATCGTCTTTTCATTTGCGCTTCTTTATATAGCGCTAAATCTATTCCTGTTTTGCGCTTTATACCTTCTATAAACTGTTCATAATCAGACATGCAGTCTTCTTCCCCTCTAGCGTCGTATTTCCATTATAGCGGAAAAGTGCCATTCCTGAAATAGCCTTTCACATGTAATCCAAGTTACTTAGTTGAGTTTTGCTTTTCCTCTAATAATAACACTTTGGATTGTTCTAATTCTAGACGTAATTTTTCTGTTTCCATCGTATACGTTTCTAATCTTAGCTTCTCTAACTCTACTTCCTTCTCTATAGCCTTTAATTTAATTTTTTGTTTTTTTGTATGTGTATCTGTAAAAATACCTGCTAAAGCAATAACTATTCCTCCAATTATTGCAACTATCGCAATTGACAATACGTCCACATCCTTTCATTAATAATGATTATACGGTGAAATGGAAAAAATAGTTTCATTTTTCTTATCATTCTTTCATTATTTCGGCAAAAATATTCCATTGATTCTGTTGGTTCTTCACCAAAATATCATTTACTGCACATTCGATTCTTATCATGCAAAAGGTTGATTTCCGTTCCGACTGGGCGCTTTCCTGGGGGCGTCCGATGAGCCGCTTCGCTGCGCTCCAGGGTCTCGGGCCAACAGGATGTTGGTCACGAAGGCGTTATCACAGGATGTGATGGTTTTAGCCTTCGTTCCCCTATCGCTTATCCCCAAGGAGTCGCCCAGTCGTAACGAAGATCAACTTATAACATGCATACGTTTTAACTAATATTACGCCTAACTTTTAGCGATAAAACCAAAAAGTTAAGTCCATACTAAAATCTATTCTTAATTAGTATTGTTTGTAAGAAAAAATTATATGGACCACGTTCATGGAAAGGGTCCCACCGATTCCATTTTTTCGCATAAAAAATGAAGGTAGTTAGTTACCACCTCCATTTTCTAGTCCCCTAAACCTCTACTCGATATTCCTTTAAATCTTCTCGCAATTTTACCTTCATGAATTTTCCTACAGAAGTTTTCGGTATCTCATTTAAAAATACAACGTCATCAGGAATCCATGTTTTATGGAATTGCGATCGTAAATCATCTAGTAGCTCTGCTTTCGTAATGGAATCTTGGAATTCAGGCTTTGGTACAACGCACGCTAGTGGTCGTTCAATCCATTTCTCGTGAGGAATTGCTATAACAGCAGCCTCAAACACTTTAGGGTGTGACATCAAAGCATTTTCAAGCTCTACGGAAGAAATCCATTCTCCACCGCTTTTAATTAAATCCTTTGTACGATCTGTGATTTTGATATAACCATCTACTGTCATTACTGCAATATCACCAGTGTAAAGCCAGCCATCTTTAAAGGCTTCCTTTGTTCGTTCATCGTTATAATACTCTGCAGCAATCCACGGGCCCCTAATTGTCAATTCGCCCATAGTTTTGCCATCCCAAGGGACTTCTCCGTTTTCATTAACTACGCGTGTTTCAATGAGCGGCACTGTTATTCCCTGTGTAATACGAACATCCATTTTTTCATCCATCGTATAATCTTGCATATGTGTTAAATACGTCGATACGCTAACAAGTGGCGATGTCTCAGTCATACCATAGCCCGTCATGTAAGGAATTTTAAGGTCCCCCTCGAAGCCACGAACTAGACCGAGCGGCGATGCTGAACCACCACATACTATCAACCGCATTGAAGACAGATCACGTGGATTTTTGCGTTGCTCCTGTAATACCCCAAGCCAAATTGTAGGTACTCCTGCAGTCAACGTTACCTTATATTTTTCAAATAAATCAAGGAGAAGCTGTGGTGTAAACATTGGCCCTGGAAGCACCTGTGTAGCACCAAATAATACACCAGCGAACGGAAATCCCCACGCATTCGCGTGGAACATTGGTACAACAGGAAGTAAAACATCAGTCTCACCTATTGCAATACTATCAGAGAGTCCCGCAGCCATAGTATGGAGGACAATGCTACGATGCGTATACACTACACCCTTTGGCATTCCTGTAGTTGCACTTGTATAGCACATGCCAGCAGGTATATTTTCATCTAGATCATCTGGAAATCTAAAATCATCTTTCGCCTCTTCAAGTAACGCCTCATAAGAAAGAGCATTCGGTAATGGCATGTTTTCTAGTTCGACCGCATCCCCCATGACGATAAAATGCTTAACCGATTTTAATTGTGAGACAATCGGTGCAATGAGTGGAACTAAGTTATCATCAATTAGTAAAATTTCATCTTCTGCGTGATTAATAACATAAGCGATATGCTCAGGTGCTAATCGAATATTTATCATATGCAATACAGCTCCCGCACATGGTACTGCAAAATATGCTTCTAAATGGCGGTGATGATTCCAAGCGAAGGTACCTACCTTCATCCCCCTCTGCATCCCCAGCTTAGTAAGAGCATCCGCTAGTTTACGAGTGCGTTTTACATATTCTTTATATGTAAACTCGTGAATTGTTGTAGGGCTTGTCCGCGAATATATTTTTTTCGCATGAAAAAATCGTTCTGCTCGATCCAAAAAACTTGTTAATAATAAAGGCGTATCCATCATGTGCATAACAACACTCCCCTTTGTTTATAAAAATTTTGAATCGTCCAAGGCTGACTGCTACTACTAAAAATCACATACGAAACAAGCTCGTTTTTCGGCTCGATATCCGCAGACAAGGACCTTTTAACTTCAGAGCTTCACGAGTCGTAATCACTGGAAGATCACCTTAGCTTTCGCTCATTCTCTTAGCTCTGTGTAAATCTAGTACACACCTTCGTTTTACCCTTACTTCGGCTGCATACGAATGGCGCCGTCCAAGCGGATTACTTCACCATTTAATAAGCCATTTTTGATAATACTTTCGACCAGTAGCGCATATTCAGCTGGTTTCCCAAGCCGTTTAGGGAATGGAGTCATCTGGGCAAGTGCGGTTCTTGCCGGCTCTGGTAGCGATGCAAACATTGGTGTTTCTACTAACCCTGGGGCAATCGTCATAACACGTACACCAATTTCAGCAAGCTCTCTTGCAATCGGCAATGTCATTGCCGCTACACCTCCTTTTGACGCACTATATGCCGCTTGTCCTATTTGCCCATCAAACGCTGCCACAGATGCAGTATTAATAATAACGCCACGCTGACCATCCTCGTTCGGCTCATTAAGTTGCATCTTCTCAGCTGCAAGGCGAATAACATTGAAAGTACCAATCAAATTCACAGAAATCACCTTTTCAAATAAATTAAGGGCATGTACACCGCGCTTTGAAAGTACTTTACTGGCATCAGCAATTCCTGCACAATTCACTGTGACGTTAATGAACCCAAATTTCGCTATTGCTTGCTCAAGCCCTGCCGCTACATCCGCTTCTTTTGTAACATCAACACGTGCATATTGGACATTCTCCCCTAACTCCTCTACTAGTGCATGTCCTCGCTCGTCATTAAGATCAAAAATGACTGCTTTGCCACCCTCTGCAACAATTTTACGAACAGTCGCCTCTCCTAAACCAGAGGCTCCCCCAGTAACAACTGCTATTACTTCATTCATCAAACACAACCCCTTTTACATTTTTTCAATAATCGTGGCATTTGCCATCCCCATACCTTCACAAATTGCAAGTAAGCCATAACGCAAATTTTCACGTTCCATTCGGTACAGCATCGTTGTTAACAGCTTTGTACCTGTCGCTCCTAATGGATGCCCCAAAGCAATTGCTCCTCCATCTGGATTTAATCTATTTGGATCTGCTCCAATTTCATGCAACCAAACAAGTGGTACTGGCGCAAAAGCTTCATTCACTTCATACGTATCAATGTCCTCTATCGTAAGACCTGAACGTTCTAGTACTTGTCTAGTTGCCTCAATCGGACCAGTTAGCATTAACGTCGGATCTGAGCCAACGACTACCCTAGTAACAATTTTAGCAAGTGGTTGGATGCCAAGCTCCTGGGCCTTTTCTAAAGACATTATCACTACCGCTGAGGCACCATCACTCATTTGACTTGCATTACCGGCTGTAATCACACCATCTTCCTTAAAAATGGTTTTAAGCCCATTTAATTTATCAACTGTTGTTTCTGCCCGAGGTCCTTCATCAACAGAAAACGTTGTCACTGCGCCGTCTTCTTGCGTAACTTGGACAGGCAATATTTCTTTTTGAAAACGGCCCGCCTCTATTGCAGCTAATGCTCGTCTATGACTGTTGTAAGCATAGTTATTTAGCTGATCCTTGGACAAACGCCACTTTTCCGCTATTTTCTCTGCGGATACCCCTTGATGTATAATTGTATAGTTATCTTGTAAACGTTCCCCCGCGTGGGCACCCTTCATGTTAGACCCCATTGGTACCCTCGTCATACTCTCAACGCCACCAGCAATCACAATGTCCATATCGCCTGCTAAAATCGCTTGTGCTGCAAAGTGCACAGCCTGCTGACTCGAGCCACATTGACGATCGATTGTCACTCCTGGAACACTTTCCGGAAAGCCTGCCATTAATAATGCGGTACGAGCTATATTTGCTCCCTGTTCAGCAGTTTGCGTTACACAGCCAAAAATAACATCCTCTACCTGATCCTTTTGTATGCCTGCTCGTTGTACCACTTCGTGCAGTACATCTGCCGCTAAGTCATCTGCTCGAACGTTACTTAACGCCCCTTTACTCCTGCCAACTGCTGTACGAACAGCTGATACAATTACCACTTCTCTCATAAAAAAACCCCTTTGCTCTGGCATCTCTCTCTTTTCCTATCATCCAATTTATTTAGATGTTATGAAATATATTCATGACTATTACGCTATCCAAAGTCCTAATAGTCAGAATATTACATCTTCAATTTTACATGACTATGAAGTATTTAACAATAGTGCCAGGCTTCTACCTGTCCCTAAAAATCCTGAGCATTAAAAAAAGCAATCTCAAATTAAATTGAAATTGCTTAGGCTATCTATTTTGCGTATTAAACTAAATCTTCACCGAAGAATAAGCCAATTTCACGCTCAGCATAAACTCACAAATAAGTAATTATTCATCATTGAAAATAGGTTATTTATCCTCTACATCAATTAAATAAATCACCTTATCAAACCCACCACGTTTAGCCATCTTCTGCTCACGAATCGCTTCTAGTTCTTCATAACTTACACCTAACGCACTGATAGCTGTATGTACTAATTCTAAAATATCCGCTAATTCTTCAACACTCTCCTGAACGTTAGCTGCCCCATGAAACTCTTTTGCTTCTTCAATCATTTTTGCCTTTACCTCTACTAGAAGCTCCGGTGGTTCTAAAACCCTTGCATTATACTTTAATCCATCCGCTTCAATAATCTCTAAAATTTTATCCCGTACTAACTTATTATAAACAGGCATTGTCATTCTCCTATATATCGGAATATTTATTTACCCTCATTGTACTATATTACTAATTAATTCGTAGCTCTTTTCATTTGCTACCCATAGAAAAAGGTACTTACATGAACTCTCAGTAAGCACCTAACTACTTATCTCAATACACATTTTACCCAAGACTATTTTGACAATGGTTTATACAGGTCACTTTTTATATAGAGATGTACGATAGCGGAGAATAAAGTACAAGAGAAATTATCACTACTGTAGGTATTATCACTTTTTACTTACAGTATATTTATTCGGAACTTTAGGATAATGATATAGCTTTTCAATCTGAATAATGTTGTGTCGAACCGCTCCTTTTAATGTTTCGTACATATTTTCACGCCCAACAGGATTGTCAGTATGTATATATACCGTGTTAATACTAATACCTTCATTGCAAATCCATTTAACTAAATCATATCCATTTTTCAACTCTACTTCGTTTTCATCACATCCTAAATCATGATCTAAACTTATTAATTTTACGTTGCCTGTTAAAAGATATTTTACAGCTTCTTCAAATGTTCTAGCACCGACAAACCCTTTTGGAATATCTCGTAAATCATCTACATAAAGCCACATATTTTAACCCCCTTAAAAATAGTTTTAATCGAATGTCCTATTCCAAACTGCAAGATGTCTTTAAGGCGTAATTTGGAATTATAGACTTTTGGTCACAGTTTTTCTATACGAATAACTTTGATTTTTGCTGGATTTGACTCCAAAATTTCAGAATACCAAATCCTCACTTTATCTCCACTTTTAATTCCTTTCATAGACAGTTTCAAATCATTATTTAAAATTGAAACTGATTCAAATTTATTTGAGTACATGAGATTTTCGCTAGAGAAATTCTCTATATCTGATTGTTGAACGTCCTTTCCTTGAATAAAATAGACTATTCCTTCATGCATTACTATATAGCCAATTTCACTTTCAGTATTTTCTTTACTAGATAATAGCTGGCTAACATTACCTACAAACCATAAAACAACAAGAAAAAGTAACAATAAGACCATGTTGGTAATAGGTTTGGGGATACTGTTCTTCATTCAAATCACCATCTTATATATTTAGTTATTTTCATATTGAATAAAATTTAACGTTTTTAAATGTACATAATATACCAAATACTTTGCTCACCTCTATTCTACAATATAAAACAATGTACTACTTCACAAAGAGAATATACATGGCAATAGTTTTAGCTGCTTTATAATTTTATACATTGTTTACAAATAGTTATTTGCAAAATCCCGAATTTTGTAATAACAACATTTAAAGCATGTTCAATTTTTATATTTCGGCTATCCATATCTAAAAAGAATCAATTTTCTATTGGGTTATTAATTTTTCGTTTGATAGTAAATAAATCTAAATCAATGTTTGAATTAACTTTATTAAATGATTTAGACAAACAAAAAACCTCCTAACATTTTTTGTTAGAAGGTAAAAGTTACATCGGAAAATAGATGATTTTTTTATTTAGTTCTCGTAGTTATTTTCACTACTCTATTTAGCTGAAAGAAATTAAACTAAATCTTCACCGAAGAATAGGCCGATTTCACGCTCAGCAGAAGCAAGTGAATCAGAACCGTGAATGATGTTGTGAGAAACAGTTGTTGCATAGTCACCACGGATTGTACCTGGGTTAGATTCTTCAGGTTTAGTTGCTCCCATCATTGTACGAGCAAGTTTGATTACGTTTTCGCCTTCCCATACCATAGCGAATACAGGACCAGAAGTGATGAAATCAACTAATTCACCAAAGAATGGACGCTCAGCATGCTCAGCATAGTGCTTTTCTGCTAATTCTGTTGGAATTACCATTAATTTAGCACCTTTCAATACAAAACCGCGACGTTCAAAACGATCTACGATATCTCCTACTACTTGACGTTCTACGCCATCAGGCTTAACCATTAAAAAAGTTTTTTCGATTGCCATGTTTAAAACACTCCTTAAATTCGTATAACAGGTTTTACACCTACCGATAAATATTAACAAAAAATGAGCCTTTGTACAACAAAAAGCTAGAATTTACGTTTGCCCATAAATAGAGCGACATCACGTAGTTTTTTCTTGACAGGATGTTTTGGTAATGCATCTATCTCTTGCAAAGCCTTTTTCAAATATTTATCACTCATTTTATTAGCTTGCTCAATCGCGTCGGATTTACGCACATACTGCAGCATATTTTGACGTTCTCTTTCCGTCAACGTACCTGCAAATACTTTTACCAAGTAAGGTTGCATGTTAGGATCATCTTTTAACATAAGAATCGGTAATGTAATATTACCTTGTAGTAAATCACTACCTGCTGGCTTCCCTAATTCTTTATCTGTTGCCATAATATCTAAAACATCATCGATAATTTGGAAACTCATGCCCACAAAATAGCCGAAGCGTTTCAAATGTCTCACTGTCTTGGGATCGACACCTGCTGCCACTGCACCAAGTTCACAACTAGAAGAAATCAGTAAGGCCGTTTTTCGTTTGATGCGTCTAAAATAATCCTTTAATCCTTGATCTAATCTAAATTTATCTTCGATTTGAATGACTTCACCGTTACAAATTTCCACCATTGTACGTGCTAAAATTTGATGAACTAATGGGTCTTCAAGCTTTGTAATATATTCAAGTGCACGCGCAAAAATAAAATCGCCCGTGTACATTGCAACTCTATTATTCCATTGTGATTTGACAGTCGGGCGTCCTCTTCGCATATTGGAATCATCAATTACATCATCATGCACAAGTGATGCCATATGAATAAGCTCTACTGGCACGGCTACATCTTTCATCTTTTCGATGTCATATTCGCCAAATTTCGCGCCAAGCAACACAAAAATTGGTCGTATCCGTTTGCCACCAGCTTGCAATAAATGGAGAGAAGCATCATTGATCAAACATGAAGAAGAGTTCACAGCCTTTTCTAATTCTTGTTCAATGATTTCGATATCTGATTTCAAATCGGAATAGAGTAGTTTTAACTTCATCTTTTCCACGTGTGAAAACCTTCCCCCATTAACGTACTTTTTTAAAGCCCATATGCATTGCCGCAGCACCGCCACTGTATGCTTTATACGTTACTTTTTCTAAACCTGCCTGCTCAAACATTGCCGCTAACTTCTTCATACCTGGGAAATCATTTGCTGATTCCTGTAGCCAAGAATATTCTTTATAGCTTTTTGCAAATATTTTACCAAATATCGGCATTATATATTTAAAATAAAAACGGAATAATTGTCGATAGCCTGGAATTTCAGATTGAGATGTTTCTAAACAAACAACCATTCCCCCTGGTTTTACAACACGATTCATTTCCTTTAAAACTTGTAAATAATCCGGTACATTGCGCAGTCCAAAACCAATTGTTATATAATCAAATGTATTGTCTGGGAAAGGTAACTCCATCGCATTTCCATGTATTAGTTCAATTTGTGGGTAAGGCTTTACCTTTTCCTCGCCAACCTTTAGCATGTTTTTACTGAAGTCTAGCCCCTTTACTTCTCCGCCTTCACCAACTGCCTCGGCTAATGCAATTGTCCAATCTGCCGTACCACAGCATACATCTAGTGCCTTCGCTCCAGGTTTTACTGCCATGTGCTTCATCGTATCATTGCGCCAGCCAACATGCATTTGGAAACTAATAACACCATTCATTTTGTCATAGTTTTCCGAAATACTTTCAAATACTTCGTGCACGTGCTCTTCTTTCGTTTTAGCCATTTTGAAAAACCTCTCTTATCCATTAGTAGAAGCAATGGATGCCTCTACACGTGCTTGCAGAGCTTGTTTAACATCACTTTGTAAAAACGATGCTTCTTCTATCACCTGTAACAGCTCTGTTTTTAATTGCACAATTTTGTCCTGTATGACGTTGCTATAGGTCGCTCCAGCATACCTTGCACTTTCTTCAAGAACCTTACTCATTAAAGATACTTGCCCACGTTGATAGGTCGCCAATTCTCTTTCTAAACGCAAGATTAATAAGCTCTTATCCATAATTGGAATATAATTACTAAACGAATAGAGCTCGAAAAATTTTGAGATTAGTCCTGATTCAATGTTAGTTATTGAGGCAAACCATTGTTCGATTGATCGCTTTTCTGCCTCATATACTTTAATTTGGTGTTCACAACGTGCCACAATACCTTGCGACAAGCTTCGGATCAATGCGACATTTCCCGACATCGCTAAAATCTCATAATAACGGCCACTATAAAAGTCTCCAGCTAAAACGGTTAGCTGCTGTTCTTTGGATGTGGCGTTTAATTCTTTAATATGGTCGTGCGCCGCTAAGGCTGCGTACACAATTCCAACAGTAATTGCAGCTTCTCTTTCCTCTTGCTGCCACTCTTCCCCATTTAAAAAGGGCACTAACAAGTAAAATAATTGATTTTCATCGAGCACAGGCAACCCTGTGTATTTTTGCAAAGTTCTATGACGAACATCCATGAAAATCTCTGTTTTTAGTTGTGCAATTGAATTTTGAATGTATGTTGCATTCATAGACCTTACTCCATTTCAATTTCAAATACGTTAGTCACTTCATGACCTAACGCTTGCTTACTGTGTCATTATAGCATACGCGACGATTCGGAATAAAAAATTTTTGCTTTATTCATCATGATAGGCAGTAGAGCTTCCCCGTTAAAAAACGGAAAAATCCAACTGCCTATCAATTATGCCTCGGCATAATTGCGTCCGGAGGCTTTAACTTCTTTCAGCATTCATCTCAACGCCTAGAAAGGTGGAAGACATTTGTAGCTGGCTACAAAAACACTGGCTGAAAGAAGTTAAAATCGGAGTGAAAACATTACTAAGTTTTACACATCTAATCGATTTATATGTGCCATCACTAATTTGCATAGACATAAAGCACTTTTGTAAAGTAATTTCTCACACTACTTCTTTGCTTCGCTATTTATAACACCATGAGCTGTATGAATCTGTGCTTTCCCACGAATTTTCATGGCAGATGTATGTTCGGTAAATTGAGCAATCATAACTTCACCTGCATCTAATTTTTCAGAATGATGGAACTTTGTATCTGTACCTCGTGTTAAACCGATTACGTGCACGCCATCTTCCTCAGCTTGAATAACAATATAATCTTGTGCCATTGTCTGTACACTCCTTAAATCCGAAAAATTCTTAGTCCATCATAACATAATTAGACATACAATTTAAGACATTTGAATAAATGATAAAACTTCTCTACGTTTTACTTCATCTTCTAAGTAAATACCACGCGCCACCGATGTCACAGTTTTAGAACCTGGTTTCTTAAGTCCTCGCATAGTCATGCACATATGCTCCGCCTCAATGACTACATAAACACCTTTAGGAGAGAGCATTTCCATAATTGTCTCCGCTACAGAAGAAGTAATACGTTCCTGCAATTGCGGACGACGTGCAATGGTTTCTACTGCACGTCCTAATTTACTTAGTCCAGCAACAATGCCATCGTTTGGTATGTAAGCAACATGAGCTTTCCCGTAAAAAGGCACTAAATGATGCTCACACATCGAATAAAACGGAATGTCCTTCACAAGTACTAATTCCTCATGGTCTTCATGAAACACGGTTTTAAAATAATCTTTTGCATCTTCGTGTAAGCCACTAAACATTTCTGCATACATTTTTGCTACACGTTTCGGCGTATCGAGTAAACCTTCACGATTTACATCTTCGCCTACCGCCTCTAAAATCATTTTTACTGCTTCTTCTATTTTCAATAAATCAACATTCGACATCCGTAAAAACCCTCCTGCGTATCAATACATTACACATTTCCTTAAGCATCGTAGCATATCCAAAAGGTAAGCGCAAAACGACTTACTTGAATCAAAAGAAATTCAACTCTTTATGAGCAAAATAGCCACTTATTGCTTTCTAATTAGGAGCTTATATTTAAATTCGTGGCTCACATTATTTCGTATGGTTGATTTCCGTTCCAGCTGGTGAGGTCCTTGCTCATTCAATCAACAAAATATAGCGCAATTTTTAGTGATGGCCTTTATATGTGCATATGATATTACATTCCATATACTTTCGTTTATAGCATCTTTCTATGTACGACTAACTTATATAGCTATCTGCGCAACTTTTCGTAGTGAAGATCCATTATATCTCAGCATAATTGCGCCGCCAAAATATTGGTAACTGTCGTTTCACTTTCGTTACAACAACTGAAAAAGTTAAAAAGAGCAGCCTTCATGTTCATTTACATGAAGACTGCTCTATGTAACTACTAGACGTGTATTATTTTACAGCATCTTTAAGCGCTTTACCTGGTTTGAAAGCAGGTACCTTGCTAGCAGCGATTTCGATTTCTTTACCAGTTTGTGGGTTACGACCTTTACGAGCCGCACGTTCACGTACTTCAAAGTTACCAAAACCAATTAATTGTACTTTGTCACCCTTTGCAAGAGCATCTTGAATTGTATCAAATACAGCTTCAACTGCTTTAGAAGCGTCTTTTTTTGAAAGACCTGCAGCTTCAGCAACAGAGTTTACTAATTCTGTTTTATTCACACCATTCACCTCCTCTCAAAGGGTCATGAACCAATTCTGTAAAAAGAGTAACACATAGAAAACCGCTACGCAACTGTATTCATACATGATTATAACCAAAAAATGCGTTTTTCACCCAAAAAACAAAAATAACAGGACTTTTCGCATAAAAACGAAAAGTCCTGTGGTAATTTTTTGTGCTTTATTTTTCATTTTTTCACTACAAAATAAATGTAACTAATCCTCTGTCACCCTCGTTCACCATACGTTCAATTGTTTGTCGCATACGTTTTTTGGCTGTAGATGGTACAGCATCCATTTTGTAGCGTATCCCTTCTTTTAACACTTCATGTAGCGGCGTTCCAAAAAGTTGTGTATTCCATAAAGCTTCACGATCATGTAAATAAGCATGATTTAAATCCTTAAGTAATTGTTGACTATGGAATTCAGAGCCAATTAGTGGCGCGAATTCTGATTCCATATCTACTCGAATGATATGATATGATGGCGCTTTTGCCTTCATACGAACACCATAAAAATTATTTTGTTTAATGAGCTCTGGTGCTGTTGGCTCAAACTCCTGCATCATCGGCAATGTCACACCGTAACCGTTCGAATCTGCTTCACTAATAGCAGTTTTAAAGCGTTTTTGCGCTTCTTTTGCTTCCGCTGCCTCTTTAATAAAGAGTAGCCAATCTCGCTTCGTCTCAATCGGCTCATCTAGCCATTCATTGCAAACTGACTTATAAAGCTCACTTTGTAATGACACTCGGATGACGGCGGTCCCAATACCAGCATCCACATGTACCACTTCACTCTGGTCAATAAAATCAATGGCTTTAAAGGCATCTGACGCTTGCTGTACATCTCTAATTTTCATAATAGATGATAGCACTTCTTCCATCGAATCGATTAATGCAACGTTCAATGGGTGTGATGCATCTAAAACATCTAACCAATCTGGTTTTTCCACTTCTATTGTCCGAATTGGAAATTCAAATAATGCTTCTTGCAAAATATACTGAATATCAGATGCTCGCATTTGATCAATAGAAGTAGCAATAACTGGAACATTATATCGCTCAAATAGCTCATTTCGAAGCTGTACCGTTTCTTCTCGTGCCGGCATTTGGCAATTCAATACAATAACGAATGGTTTTCCAATATCCATTAATTGTTCTACAATTTCTTCTTCAGCCTTCTCTGCCGCACGACGGCTTATACCATTTACCGTGCCATCTGTCGTTACAACAATTCCAATATTGGCATGATCACGAATTACTTTATCTGTGCCTATTTTCGCCGCTTCTTGGAAAGGGATAGGCTCTGTATGCCAAGGTGTGTGCACATATTTTGGCCCATTTTCATCCTCATAGCCTTTTGTCCCTTCAATGATATAACCAACGCAGTCTGCTAAACGAATTTGGAACGTCATTTCATCGTCACCAACCGCAATACGTGTTGCTTGTGCAGGCACAAACTTCGGCTCAGCAGTCATAATGACTGGCCCCGGCGAGCTTTGTGGCAACTCGTCTTGCGCACGCATTCTTTCTGTTTCGTCCACAATATTTGGTAACACGACCGATTCCATAACCTTTTTTACAAATGTTGATTTACCTACACGTACTGGACCGACAACACCAATATAAACATCGCCATTTGTGCGCTCTGCAATTTCTCTAAATACTGCTTCACTCAAGGTTTCTGCCTCCTTTATCTACGCTTTTTCACTATATGCGAGCGAATAGATAAATATGAAAAGCTCCTCACAAATGTAAGGAGCTTTATTGACTACTCTTTTTTAGTTTTGGATTCAGACTCTTGAATTGCTTTTTCCTTAGCTTTTTCTCTAGCTTTTTTTGCATCACTATTATATTCGTCCATAAAATAAATTGGCTCACCTTTTTCATCTACTGTATACGGTATAGAATAAGCCGGTACTACTGGATATTTATCGACAAGTAGGAGTCGAATATCATCTCCTGGCTTCACATCTGGCTTGTCTTCTTTTAGTAGTTGACCTAAATCAATAGAATAGTCGACATGCATTTCGCCATCGCCTGTCATAAATATTGGTAATTCAGCACCAGAATAAGGGCTTTTCACAGTAACATCGTTTTTATAGCCTAATTTTTCAAAATCAATTTGGTATACATTATCGGAAGTTGCATCCTTTATAGGCAAATACTGAGTAGAAAGTTTACGAATATTTATTTCACGAATTCGCTCTGCAGCATTTAAGTCCACCAATTTTACTTTAGCTTCTTTCTCTGGATCCCAAATAATATACTGGAATATTCCACCCTTTTCATAGGCATTTCCAGGAATTTGCGCGAGATATTTTGGCATTAGTTTTTCAAAATCAATTAAATATTTTATATATATATCTGTATCTAGCTCGCTATTTTTAATAGGAACTAGTCCACCAGTTGCTTCTCGGTATTCATCAACCGCACGCTGAACCGCAGCTAATTGATCAGCATCAGGCACTAATTTTGCCCTTTTTTCGTCTTCTGGATATGCACAACCTACTAAAAGTACCGCGGTTACAATTACCAAAAGAAAAGCACTTAGTTTTTTCACGTCACTTTCACCTCATCATTTTTTATCATGGCCATGTGGCAATAATTAGTACCATTAAAAATGTGCCTAGCCCAAACAGTATGTATGCCATTAAATTTACAATTGTACGTAAAAAAACGTTCGAAATCTTATGACGAGCTAAGAAGATTAAACCAACAGATACAATCAAAAAGCCGATACAATAAAATGATACCCACATTATATCAAGCGCTGGCAAATGTGCTAACGGACCCATTCAAGACAACCACCTTTCTTCGACATCACAAAACAATCAAACTATATTATACTATGTGCATTCGTTAAAATGAAATAGTTGTCCAGTAACTAGCAATCTATTATGCCTCGGCACAATTCGCCAAAGGCTTTAGGCCAACGTGATGTTGGTCAGTCTTGTATTGCTATCGCTTCGCTTTCGCACAGATAAATTGCTACAGGACGTGGTATTCTCCTCTATTTCGGCTCCCGCTGAAAAGTAACTTCATTCCGCATCATACCAGCAACCATAGAGGTAAGGAACTTCTTCTGAAAGTTGTTAAATTGACAATCCGCTATTGCTTATTCAACTGAAAACGCAATAAGGCATCTCAGTTATCAACTGAGATACCCTATTTATGTCCATTCTATGACAAATCTAATCAAATAGATCCGGTATGTTCCATTAATTTTAGTATATCATGTCATCGATTTCACGCTTTTTCATACGCATCATTAATGCATCAACCGCTACTTTCGGTTCAACATCACTAAATAAAACACTATAAAGCTCCGTTGTTATAGGCATAGCAACCTCATTTTTCTCCGCTAATTGATAGGCAGCTTTTGTTGTGCGTACCCCTTCAACAACCATGCCCATTTGGTCTAATACCTCTGGCAGTTTCATTCCTTGTCCCAGTAAATTACCTGCACGCCAGTTTCGAGAGTGCACACTTGTACATGTTACAATTAAGTCCCCCATGCCTGTAAGTCCAGAGAATGTAAATGGATTCCCACCCATTTTAACACCAAGACGTGAAATCTCAGCCAATCCTCGCGTAATAAGTGCCGCTTTGGCATTATCACCATAATTTAAGCCGTCTGAAATACCTGCAGCTAATGCGATTACGTTTTTTAATGCCCCGCCTATTTCTACGCCGATCACATCTTTGCTTGTATAAACACGGAAAAATTGATTCATAAATAAATCCTGAACTTTTTCTGCGGCTTCAATGCTTGCACAAGCGGCTGTAACAGTTGTCGGGTGGTGTAAAACAACTTCCTCTGCATGACTTGGGCCTGAAAGGACTACAATTTCTTCAACAAATTCAGCTGGTAAACTTTCTTCTAAAATTTCTGAAATTCGTTTTAATGTATCGGGCTCAATCCCTTTCGATACATGAACAAACAGTACTTTTTTATCGAGTAATGCTATCATTTTTTCACATACTTCTCGAATAGCCTTTGTAGGCACGGCTACGACAATTGTCTCCGAATGAGCAACTGCCTCAGCAATATCACTTGTTGCATACAAATTTGCCGGTAGTACCGTTTCAGGTAAATACTTCTTATTCGTATGCAAGTTGTTAATTTCGTCTGCTTGATCAGTTCGATGAGTCCATAAAAGTGTATCATGTCCATTTTCTGCAAGTACCATCGCGAGCGCTGTACCCCACGAACCTGCCCCTAACACACAAATCTTTTCCATTCAAAATCCTCCCTTGTTAAGAAAAAAACGCTAGAGAAAAGCTTACATAAGAAAACCTTTCAAAGCAATCTTCTAGTAGACATTTGGAAAATTATACTTTCCTCTCTTGTAAAAAGACGCCACCCAACAATTATAGTCGGGCTGGCGTATTGTATGTGTATATTTTTCCTAAGCACGAGCACGGGAAATTAAACGAATTGGCGTTCCTTCAAAATCAAATGTTTCTCGAATTCGATTTTCTAAAAATCGTTCATAAGAGAAATGCATTAGCTCTGGTTCATTGACAAACACCACAAACGTCGGTGGCTGTATCGCAACTTGAGTAGCATAGTAGATGCGAAGACGACGACCTTTATCAGCTGGTGCTGGGTTACGTGCCACAGCATCCTCAATAACCTCATTAAGGATAGATGATTGAATTCGCATGGCATGGTTTTCACTTACGCGCTGTATAATCGGTAAAATTTGATGAACACGTTGCTTTGTATTGGCTGAAACAAAAATAATTGGTGCGTAGTCTAAGAATAAGAAATGCTCACGAATTTGTTGTGTAAAGACGTTCATTGTTTTTTCATCTTTTTCAATTGCATCCCATTTATTCACTACAATAACAATCGCTTTTCCTGCTTCATGTGCATAACCCGCAATTTTTTTATCCTGCTCTTGGATGCCTTCTTCTGCGTTTAGAACGACTAAAACAACATCAGAGCGTTCGATTGCACGTAGCGCACGCAATACAGAATATTTCTCTGTCGTTTCGTACACTTTCCCTTTTTTACGCATACCTGCAGTATCAATAATGACATATTCCTGATCATCATACTCATAAGGCGTGTCAATCGCATCTCGAGTAGTACCTGCGATATTACTAACAATAACACGGTCTTGGCCTAAAAATGCATTTACTAACGAAGATTTCCCCACATTTGGACGACCAATTAACGAGAATTTAATGACCTCGTCACCATATTGATCTTCATCCTCCTTAGGGAAATGCTTTGCACATTCATCCAATAAATCCCCTAAGCCTAAACCGTGAGAACCAGAAATTGGCCAAGGCTCACCAAAGCCAAGCGCATAGAAATCATAAATCATCTCGCGCATGTCCGGGTTATCAATTTTATTCACTGCTAAAACGACCGGTTTTTTTGTTTTGTATAAAATTTTTGCTACTTGCTCATCGGCAGCTGTTACACCTTCACGACCATTTGTCATAAAAATAATAACGTCCGCCTCATCAATGGCAATCTCTGCTTGTTGACGAATTTGCTCTAAAAACGGCTCGTCCCCAATCTCAATACCGCCTGTATCAATAATATTAAAATCATGTGCTAACCACTCTGCCGAACTATAAATACGGTCGCGTGTAACGCCTGGAATATCTTCCACAATCGATACACGTTCTCCAACGATACGATTAAAAATCGTCGACTTACCTACGTTCGGACGACCTACGATGGCTACTACTGGTTTCGTCATCTGTACTTCATCCTTCCAACTTCTTGTCTTTCGCTATTATACACGAAAAATGCCATTATATCATATCATATCCATTAAGGAGCGCGCTATGTACTGTTCTATCCATCCACTTGGAAATTTTTATATCATTTCGTCACTTCTATTTGATTTTTTCCACTATCCGTCGCTTTTAACACTCTTCTTCAATCCATAAAAAAGCGAGGACACAAACTGTATCCTCGCTTGTCTAGTCTATTTAAAATTTTTCAGTTTATCGCCAATAACATCACCGAATGAGAAACCTGTGTTTTCTTCAGGTAATTCATAGTCAACTACTTCCTCAGCCTCAGGATTTTCAAGTAAATCCTTAATGCTTAATGCTAAGCGGCCATCTTCAGCATTTACGTCAAGTACTTTTACCTGTACCTCTTGCCCTTCTTTTAGAGCTTCGTGCGGCGTGTTAATATGCTTATGCGCGATTTGCGAAATATGCACTAAACCTTCTACACCTGGGAAAACTTCCACAAATGCTCCAAATGAAGTTAGACGTTTTACTTTTCCATCTAGCACTGTACCTTTAGCTGCACGCTCTTCGATATGCGACCAAGGACCAGGAATCGTTTCCTTAATGGATAGCGAAATACGCTCATTTTCAGGGTCTACAGAAAGGACTTTAACCTTCACCTCTTGTCCCTCTGATAAAACCTCGCTCACATCACTTACATGCTCATGAGACACCTGCGAAATATGCACAAGGCCATCAATACCACCAAGGTCAATAAATGCACCAAATGATGCGATACGCTGTACTTTACCATCTAAAACATCACCCGTTTTAATATGGTTAATCACATCTTTCTTTTGAGAAGCTTTTTCAGCTTCCACTACAGCACGATGTGATAAAATTAAGCGATTTTTTTCTTTATCAAGTTCAACAATTTTAAAGCTAAGTGATTTGCCTTTATAGTCTTCAAAATCATCAACAAAGTAGTCTTCTACTAGGGATGCTGGAACGAAGCCACGTACTCCTAAATCAACGACAAGACCACCTTTAACAATATCTTTTACTTCAGCTTCAAAAACTTCCTCAGCGTTGAATTGTTGTTCAAGTGAATCCCATGCTTTTAAAGCATCTACTTTCCGTTTTGATAATACATAGTTTTCTTCTTCAACTTTTGTAATCATCAACTCCAACTCATCTCCAACAGAGATTACGTCAGACGCTTTTTCAATGTGTAAGCTTGATAATTCACTGATAGGCACAATACCATCATACGGTGCACCTGGAATTGAAACAGTTACCGCTTTTTCATCAACTTGCTCAGCAATACCTTTGACGATATCACCTTCGTTAAATGTTTGTTCTGCATAGTTCATTTCTTCAGACATATGTAACCCTCCTTCGCATCTTCCCTTACTATTTTATTCGAAATTGAAGACAAAGACAAAAATAAATCCTTTAAATTCAAAAAATGTCTGAAATTTTCGGATTTATACCATTTTTTCTTGCGCTAATTTTAAAATGGCCTGTGCTGCTTCATCAATTGATAATGCTGTTGTGTCTAAAAAGATGGCATCTTCAGCTTGAATTAGTGGCGATGCTTCACGCTCGCTATCCATTTTATCGCGCAGGGCAATTTCTTCTTGCAGTTTTTCAATGGACGATTCAATTCCTCGTTTTTGATTGTCCATAAAACGACGTCTTGCTCTCTCTTCTACAGTTGCAGACATAAAGATTTTTAGTTCTGCATCCTTTAATACATGCGTAGCAATATCGCGCCCGTCCATAACAACACTACCATTAGCCGCAAGCTTTTGTTGCTGAGCTACTAATAGTTCACGTACTTTAGCGTGTGCCGCTACTTGTGAAACAGATGAAGTTACCTCATTAGATCGAATTTCTGCCGACACGTTCTTCCCTTCTAAAAAGACTAGTTGTCCCTCAGAAGAAGGCTTTAATTCAATTGTGGTAGATGCTAGCATTTCTGCTAATTTAGTCTCATCATCTAAATGTATGTTTTGTTGCATTGCTTTATACGTCACAGCACGATACATAGCACCTGTGTCGATATAAGTAAATCCAAGTGCCTCTGCAACAATTTTCGCGATGGTGCTTTTCCCAGCACCAGCCGGTCCATCGATTGCAATTTGAATATTTTTCTTCATAGTTTCCCCTACTTTCTTTCACACCATATTGTATCATAAAAAAGCCCTCTTTAAGCAGAGGGCTTTCTCAAATGAAAATTACTACTCGATTTAAAGGTGTGTAAACTCCCCGCAAAATTCCATGGCATCTTCCAATCAGTTGGGAAGGCATCTGCCAGATGTGCTAGACCAACATGATGTTGGTCGATCAGTCCCAATTATTTCGGTGCGTGTTTGGACACCCGTAAAAGAAGTATCAAGCATCAAAAGGATTTATTTCTTTACGACGATTCACTAACTGACGTTCGAAGCAAAAACGAACAATATGCTGTTGGTCTACATCATCAGTATCAGTTAATTGAATAGTTGCCATTTTTTTGTCATCTTTTTCAAATATACGAACAACCATCGCATCCGTGACCACGTATTTTACATCCCCATTGGCAAATGGTAAAACGATTGTTAACTGAACCGCATTGCCTTCTTGAAAAGCAACTGTCCCGTTCAACATAACTGCCAAACCACCTGCGCTAATGTCCGATGTTACAAGCTGATATTTGAAATCCTTAAATTGAACAGCGACATCCACAGGCGTTTCCACACGTACATATTCACGACGTTGAATTTTGATAAAGTCATCTGCCTTTGGACAATGCAACATAATCATAGGTATATTACCAGCTTTACGTCCGATTACTTCAGTATTGAAAGCAAATGATTGCTTATCCTCCGTGCGAAAAGTCGCTCTAAACTCAGAACCATCTATTAAAAAAGCTGTTTTCTTTGTAGCAACATTTATTGGGTAATCGATGTAAAGAATATTTTCTTTTTGTTCTACAACTTTACAGCGGAATTTTTCAACACGCTCCGTATAAGCTGGTTCAAGTTCTAATTGCGTACCAATTTTTATTTCCATGAGCATCTCCCCGAACACAAATATAGATTTATTATCGCACGAGATGCCCATTTTGGCTAGATAAATTGGTAGTTTCTTCTTATATTAAGTTAAATATTCCACCTTTAAAACGTTATGGTTTTCAGCATCAATAACAATTCTAAATGTTTCTTGCGTGTTTTTATCACGGACTGCGATGACTTCATAGCAAAGACGTTGTTCAAATTGTCCGTTATCAGTATAAATATTTTTTACTTCTTGTACTTTCACATCGTCATCGAAGAAAGTTTGCCAATCAATTGGTTTTGCAGTTTGTGGTTTAATCGTCTCAGCTTGAATATATTCCATCGCATTTGCACCAAGTAACTCGCCTGTGTCCTTAGCAAGCTTTAATTGCACCCCATCTGCATAAATTAATGCATTATCGCCAGGGTGAACACGTGCAAATGTCACATGCCATGCTTGATGGTTTTCACGTGATTCCACAAATGCAACATCATTCATGCCAAGTCGTTTTACATATTCTTCAGCTTTTTTCATAATTTCATCTTGTGATAATCTTGCTTCATCTACTGGACGTTCTACTAAATAGGATATTAAATGCCCGCCTTTTTCTGTTAGATCGACATATCCTAAACGAATATCTTGGTGGAATTGGATGTGATAGAACGGATATGGTGCAGTATCGCTACTTTTCGTAACAGTAAATGTTGCATCTTTTATGATAGGGAATAATTGTTTTACTTTTTCCAATGCTTCTTTTTCAGTAATAACTGAATCTTGTAATGCTTTAAGTTCTATTTTTTTCTGCCAATCCGATTCACTCAATGTAAGTGGGAAGTCTTTTTCGCTGTAATCCTTTAATGTCTTTTGTACATGATCAAAAGTTGTATTTGGGTTTTTAGTATCAACTTGTCTTAACCAGACATCCATCTTACCGTTGTTTTTATAAAAATCTACTGTTGCTGCTGACCATTCATCTGATAGGGCTTGTAAATTTGTAGAGACTTGTGGCATTTTTTCTCGCCAAGCTTGGTAATCACCTGTTTTAGACGTTTTCTTTGCCTCATCCCCTAAACGCCCTAAGTAGCTTAACCAGTCGTTTGACATTTCCTGTCCGATAGGAATATTCGACATAGAAGATCGAACGTCAGAGCTTAGTCGCCAAACAGAATCTAACTCATTGTGAATGGCGTTGTCATCCCGAAACAATAGCGATTGTGAAACAGCTCTTTGTAGATGCGATAATTTTTCAGATGCATCTGTTAAGTTATCTGTGTACTGAGCGAGTACAGTACGTTGTAAACTTGTATTTTTTCCGTGCATATTAATGCTATATGCTCCTAAACCAATAACTGCTGCAGTGAGTATAACGAGCATCGTTCTCATTTTTTTCCTCCTTTCTTATGAACAGAAAATGTGTTCTCCAATTCGTTTTATTTGAGGTCTTGACCAAATCCACTTACTTGTAGCTGTTTTCGGGTTAAAATAATAAAGTGCATTTTCTGAAGGATCCCATCCATTCATAGCATCAAGAACTGCTTCTTTTGCACGTTCATTTGGTTCAAGCCAAATTTGTCCATCTGCCACCGCAGTAAATGCTAACGGTTGGAAGATAATACCTGAAATAGTGTTAGGGAATTCAGGACTTTCCAAACGATTTAAAATAACAGCCGCTACAGCCACTTGACCTTCATAAGGCTCTCCCCTAGCTTCACCAAAAACCGCATTCGCCATTAGTTGTACATCTCTGTCAGTATACTTTGGAGGTACTTGAGTTTTAGTTCCATTATTATTACTACTTCCACTACTTTTACCTCCGCCACCACCGCCGCCTGTGTTTGTTTTCACTTGCTGTTCAAGTGGCATGCCGCCATAATAGGTAAATTGATTGCCTGCATTTAATTGGGCTTTTACCCATCCTTCATCATAATCTGAATAACCTGATAACGTTTTTTTCGTTTTAGCACCGGCTATTCCATCCACGGGTAAACCATATTTCTCTTGGAAATTTCGTAAAGCCCAATATGTGTTATAGCCAAATTTGCCATCAATTTTACTTTTATAAAATCCTAAGTATTGTAGCCTTGCCTGAAGCTCAATTACATCATCCCCATAAGCACCCCGAGAAATTTGTTGCTCGGTAAATGCAATGGCGTCATTTTGCGGAATAGCGAATATACTAATCCCCAACATCAAAGCAAAAATCATGCTTACTAAACGCACTATCATCACTCCTTTTTTCATAGCTTGAAACAAACGACTCATTTTATACATATCAATTTTACCTCGGCAAAATTGCGTCCAGAATCGGCTTTGTGCTTATGCTGCACGAGGGCCAACACGATGTCGGTCATTTCGGTAATGCCACAGGACGTGGCGTTTGTTTTTACCGATGCAGGTCAGTTAGCTGTTATCGCAAGGATGCGATGATTTAAAGGCTAACATCCTCTGTAAACTCCTTTCATCTCACACCTATAGAGGTTGAAGGTTTCTGTAGCTGACTCTTTGCTTTCGCTACAAAATAAAAAGCGCAGAAATCTTTTTTAGATTTCTACGCTTTATATTTTTTTATGCATATGCAAATGTTGTACAAGGTGATAATGAGCAAGCTTTACTTTTCGTAGCCCAAACCACCACAAAAATAGCATAAAAGGGATCATTAAATAGACCCAATAGCCTTTAAACGATAAAATTGTGTTATATAAAATGTGTAATACTACCGGTGCACAAAACGCCATAGCAATCATTTCTTTCGTCTTTGCAAGCTTTGAAAACTTGGCACGTCCATAATAATAGCCCATTACAACTCCGAACAAAGCATGACTTGATACAGGTAATAAGGCACGCATAAATGCAGTATCCAAACCGAAAGAAAATAAATAAAGCACATTTTCTATCGTAGCAAAACCAAGAGATATACTTGCACCATATAGTATGCCATCATAAGGATCATCGAATTCTACATGATTGTAGATTGCGATTAAAAGAACAAACCATTTAAAAAACTCTTCAACTACACTAGAAAAAACTACATCTTGTAGATAAAGATATCGAAAGACCCCTTCCTCCGTTAGTACATATTGTAAGAACAAGATCGGGAACGTTAAAAATGCACCATACAAAAACGTTTGAAGTAAGGTTCTTCTTGGCTCCGTTGCCATCTGATTGCGCAAATAAAAGTAACTAAAAAGCGCTAGACCGGGAGCAATGGCAGCTGATAATAAAATGATCATGATGCCGGCTCCTTTCAAAAATCATTTTCACCTTGACAATATTATGTTAAGATTTTAAAATTCGTGACATCCTTCTACTGCCTTAATCCAACAATCTTTTCTCGCACGTAAGCGAAACGTCAGCACATATCGTTGGCATTTTCTTAGGATGTATAATTTTCTATGCTAAGTTTATCTCTTTGTACCAATTATTGGACACTTCTATAATAATATATTTCCGAATATCTCAGGTGGAAAACTTCTGTGACATCAAACTTTCGTTTTCGACAAAAAAATATCTGTTATACGAAGATAAACTGCTATTATTATACCATGATATGACATAAAACTTTTTAAAAGGAGATAATATTTTTATGAAAAAAACAATTTTATTAATTCATACAGGTGGAACCATTTCTATGGCGATGAGTGATGAAGGTGCCGTTATGCCAAACAAGGAAAATCCTCTAATGCAAGAGAGCAGCAAACTTGATGCACTGGCAACAATTATGGAAATGGAGGCTTTTAATCTCCCATCACCGCATATTACTCAAAAAGAAATGCTTGCATTACGAAACCTTATTATTGAAAAGGTTGCAGAGGAAAAAATAGATGGCGTTGTCATCACCCATGGTACTGATACATTAGAGGAAACAGCTTATTTTTTAGAGTTAACAACTGATTTATCAATTCCTATTGTATTAACAGGTGCAATGCGTTCCTCAAACGAACTTGGTGCAGACGGGGTTTATAATTTAGTAGAAGCCGTCCGTGTAGCTGTGGATGATGAAGCGCGTGAAAAAGGTGTGCTTGTTGTTATGAATGACGAGGTCCACCTTGCTGTTAACACGACAAAAACAAGCACTAGTTCAGTAAACACCTTCCAGTCACCTCAATATGGCCCAATCGGACTTATTACAAAATCTAGAATATTATTTCATCATGCCCCTATCCGCCGTCAATATGTAGATGTTGATGGATTATCAAAACGAGTAGCCATGCTGAAAGTCTATGCTGGTATGGAAGTTGACTTACTTGATGTAGTACTCGCATGTAAATATGATGGCGTTGTGTTAGAAGGTCTAGGACAAGGTAACGTCCCTCCATCAGTTGTTAAAGGTATTGAAAGTCTTATAGAGCGCGGTATTCCTGTTATACTTGTATCCCGTTGTTTTAATGGGATCGCAGAAGGTGTTTACGGCTATGTTGGCGGAGGCAAAATGCTCGAAGACTTAGGCGCTATATTTGCCACTGGTATTAATGGTCAAAAAGCGCGTTTAAAATTATTAATTGGGCTCAACAAAGTCGGTACTCCTCTAGATTTAAAGGAATTTTTCATGTAAGGCTAATGTATTCATTAGTCACTTAAGGTTATGCATCAATAATTTGCTTATAATATTTCAAGATTATCTGTAAATGCTTGATTGCGATCTCAAAATCTGGCTGAATAACAGATAGCTGTATGAAATTTCTTTGACGTAAGTATTGGCTATCCGCATGAACATAATAACCATTTAAATTTAAATCTCTCTGTAGATTTGCCAAAGCCTCAGGCAGTTGTAACGTGATTAGCATCGGATACTGTCTAGTTGAAACTTGATAGTCCATAAATGGTAGCTGCAGCAATGTTTCAAAACGTTGTTGTAGCTGACCATATCTTTCTGGATATGCCTGTAAAGCTGTAGTCACATTTGCAACAAGTACGGCTGGTAATGTAAACGGAATCGATCCTTGCTGGTAATTCCCTAAATCTAAATACGCAGGTAATGTTGAAGAAGATTTCACCAGATTTTGCGAAAAAACAAAAGCCAAGCCACTAAGTGCACCAATAGCTTTTCCACTCACCGCAGTCGCTAAATAACAATCTTTTAAAGAAAATGGCATTGCTCCAAAGGAACTGATGCAATCCATGCAAAGCTTTATATTATATCGCTTAGTAAGCTGTACAATTTCCTTTATATCATTACAAGTACCAGTCGATGTTTCCCCATGTACGACAAGAAGCCATTGATACGTTCTTTTTTGTAAATAAGCGTCTAACTTATTTGAATCAAACGGTCTTCCCCAATCTTGCTCCATTACATCAAAATCCAATGCCCATCTCTCTGCTTGCTTTCGAAGACGCTCTCCGAATTCACCATTTGTTAATAGTAGTCCACGTCCTAATTGTTGAGCCTTTAATTGCCCAAGCATAACTTCATTCGCCAATGTTCCAGTTCCCACAATGGTAGCTACATGCTCCGCTCCAGATAGTTGAAGTAACTTATTTCTCATTTGTTCAAGTAATGATTGAAAGCCTAATGAACGATGAGAAAGCTCAGAAAACATAATTGGTTCGCACTGTTTCACCGGGCCAGGATAAAATGTATGACACTCCTTCGCCAGTCTTTGCTGCAAAGACCTTTCAAACTGCTGTCTCGTTAATACCATTGGTAAAAATAAAGCATCCTCTGTCCCTGTAGCAGGCGCAAATTGGGTAAACCCCATTTGCTTATATAGTTTCTCTTCACGGGTAGTACCTGAAATAACAGCTGCCGAATAACCTTTTTCATATGCAAAAGCAGTTAGGGCCTGAGTCAATTTCAGCAATACTCTTCCTGTTCGATATGCCTTCTTAACGGCAAGCAATCTAACTTCACATAGCTTAGTTCCAATCTCTTTTGATAAATACTGCTCAACCTTTCCTATCTTTTCATCAATTGAAAACGGCCTTTGATCTCTAAATGCCAGCATACCTATAAGTTCTATTCCTTTATAAACAACAATATATGTATTCTCATGATGAAAACGATCTACTTTTTTTCTTTCGGAGTTTGGTTTATGCTGCGGAATTTCTTCGACAAAGGTTTCGTAATTTAATCGCGCAATCTCCTCAAACTCTGCTTCTGTATGCGCAATTTTGCACCAATACATTTCTTCACTTCCTTCTCTCTAATGACTCTTTAATATTTGACATATGCTTCATAAGCATAAAAATAATTGCTACTAGTAACGGAATATATAAAGATAATTTATCTGTATACATAATCGCTCCAACATATAATAGAAAGCCACCTAGCATACTAAGTGTTAAACTTCTAGTGATACTTAGTGTAATAGCTGTCCCTACAACCATCATTAAAAATAAGCTCGGGGATAATGCCAGACCCACACCTATAAAAGTTGCTACCCCTTTTCCCCCATTAAACTTTAACCAAAACGGAAACAGATGACCAAGGATGCACAAACTAGCGCCTAAAATAATTTCCCATTCTTCGAAATGCATAAAACGCCCTGCACCAACAATGAGCGCACCTTTTAAAGAATCCCCTAAAAAAGTCCATAGAAAAGCATCTTTCCCAATCACACTACCAGCATTTCTAGCCCCTAAGTTTTTACTTCTTTCTTCCTGTAAATTAACACCATAAACTTTTCCAACGACATAAGCCGTCATAAAGTTTCCTGTCATGTAACTTAGTACCCAATAAAAACCAAGCATTTCTTTCACACCTTTTTATCAGCTTCGATTAGAGAAATTATGTCTGATTATCCTAACGTAAGGTTAATTTCCGTTCCGGGCGGGTCTTTCATTTTGAGCGTCGGATGAGACATATGATTTTCTTTTCGTCACTTCAGCTCTTCTTTCCGTCACTTCGGCTCTTTCATCCATCGCTCCGCTCTCTATCCGCCACTTTGACTCTTTCATCCTTCACTTCGACTCTTCCATCCGTCGCTCTGGCTCTTCTTTCCGTCACTTTGACTCTTCCATCCGTCGCTCCGCTCTTTATCCGTCACTTCGACTCTTCCATCCGTCGCTCTGGCTCTTTTTTCCGTCACTTTGACTCTTTCATCCGTCGCTCTGGCCCTTCTTTCCGTCGCATCGCTCTTTATCCGTCACTTCGGCTCTTCTTTCCATCACTTTAACTCTTCCATCCGTCGTTCTAGCTCTTCTTTCCGTCACTTCGGCTCTTCCATCCGTCGCTCCGCTCTCTATCCGCCACTTTGACTCTTCTTTCCAGAAAAAAGCTGTATAAGCAACATGCCTATACAGCTCCTCTTGCTATTTTCCTCTTTCCGCAATTGTCTTTGCAATACAATCGCCATGGAAACGGCCATTTTCAATAAATATTTCATTGGCATTATTCCCTGCTGCAATCACTCCTGCAATGAATAATCCTTCTACATTCGTTTCCATCGTTTCTGCATTAAAGAATGGACGACCCGTTTCATAATCAATAGAAACACCCATTGCACGAATAAAAGAATGATCTGGATGATAGCCTGTCATTGCAAAAACAAAATCATTTTTTATCGTTTTCTTACTACCATCAATTTCGATTACGGCCTCATGCTCACGGATTTCCAATATATTTGTATTGAAATGCATTTGGACTTCTTCATTTCGTACTACTCCTTCAAATTCTGGTAAAACCCATGGCTTGATGCTAGGTGAATACTCACTCCCACGATAGACAACCGTAACGCGAGCACCAGCCTTATTCAATTCAAGTGCCGCATCCACTGCCGAATTTTTCCCACCTATTACAAGAACATCAGTATCAAAAAATTCATGCCCCTCTTTAAAGTAATGGAATACTTTCGGTAATTTCTCACCTGGGATGTTTAAATAATTTGGATGGTCATAGTAACCCGTTGCAATCACAACATAAGGTGTTGTATAGACTTCTTTATCTGTCGTTACTGTAAACAATGCTCCATTTTTTACAACGCTATTTACTTTCTCGAAGCGGTTTACTTGAATATCATTTAATCGCACAACTTCTCGATAATAAACTAGGGCTTGATTTCGTTTCGGTTTACGACCTTCAATAATAAAAGGCACATCACCTATAGCCAGTCGTTCACTCGTACTAAAAAAAGTTTGATGTGTAGGGTAATTGTAAATCGCATTTACGATATTTCCTTTTTCAATGACAATTGGCTTTAATCCAATATTTTGCAAGGCTATTGCTGCCGCTAAACCACATGGGCCTCCTCCAACAATAATTGCATCTACTTGCTGCATTTCTTGACACTCCTATCAACTTTGAATCAGCATTTTGCTAATACTTTACTTTTAATAATCGGACTCGCTTCCATTATACGCCTTCTACCGCGTTTTGGTTGTTTATTTATCCGAAATTTCAATGTCTATAATATGACATTGTGGTCTCGCACCAAGTCGGAAAGGTAATAATGTTGTACCATAGCCATTACTCACTAAGGTCATCACACCCTCACGCTCCCGATAAGAGCCGTTAGGATGCACACCATATGGACCCAGTCTAATTTGACCACCGTGTAAATGGCCACCAATCATTAAATCTGCTCTATATTTCGCACGGACTCTTGCAAAAACACCTGGATTATGTGAGATGAAAACAACTAAGTCCTTCTCTCCTACCTTTGCGAACGCTTCATCAAAGCTATATTTCCTTGTAGATGTATCTTCAATTGCATTTAGCCAAAAACGGTTTTTTTTAGGTAGTAATACAGCATCATTGGCGATAATTTGAACACCATGTTCCTGTAAAATATTTCTTAATCGCTCTTCACCGACTTCTCTGTCATTATTACCCCATACAAAATAAGTTGGTCCTAGAGGAGTTAATAATTTTAGGTTGTCATGAATACGTTGAATAGGTGTGCGTCCATCAGCAAAATCTCCACCGATAATAACAGCATCAAAATGACCATCTAACTGCTCAATCATCTGGCGGTTAATGCTGCGTAAATGTGTATCCGAAATAAAAAAAAGTCGGATCTTTTCCTGTTCACCCTTTAATAACAATTGATGATGTAAAACATTATTTTCATGTGCCACCTTCAACATATAAAGCAGGAACGCGATGACTACTAAAATAAATAGTCCAATATAAATCATTCCCTCACATCTCCTTACGAAAGTAAAAAGGCGATTCATACTAATGAAGAATCGCCTTTTCACTAAATCAGACGTACGCCTCGACCATATTTGGTGTTGACGTTTGTCCTTTATTTTATACTAGAAAAACATCATTACCAAAGAATGACACAAGCTTTTCTTACGGTAACTTAATTACTTGCCCAACCTGTACAGTATTAGAAGACATACCGTTTGCTGCACGAATTTTCGCTAGTGTTGCTTCGCTGCCATCGCCGTAGTGGTTCAATGCAATCCGATATAGATTTTCATTTGCTTTTACAGTATGGGAACTCGCTTTTGCCGCTTGTTTGGCTTCTTCTGCTTTACGAGCTTCTTCAGCTTTGCGTGCTTGCTCAGCTTTTCGCGCTTCCTCGGCCTTTCGTGCTTGTTCTGCATTTCTAGCCTCTTGCGCTTTTTTATTCGCTTCTGCTTGCGCTATTCTAGCTTGCTCAGCTTTTTTAGCTTCCTCGGCCTTTCTAGCTTCTTCGGCCTTCTTGGCTTCTTCTGCTTTCTTGGCTGCTTCTGCCTTTTTCGCTTCCTCAGAAGCCTTCTGCTCAGCTGCTAATTTCTCAGCATTTTTTTTAGATTTTTCCTTTGTTTTGTCTGCTTTATCGTCTTCTTTCTTTTTGTCAACTGACACAGGTACCTTATCTTTATTCCCTGACTTATCAATTTCTACCATTTGCTCCGAAGATTTTTTTTCAGCATCTTCCATTGTTGTTCCAGGTTCATAGAAATTTAAAAAATAAACTAATATCGATAATGGAATTAAGATAAAAATGACAAAGAGAATCGTCATTAATGGCGGTTTTCGTTTTGTTTTTTTGGACTTTTTATTGTCATTTCCATTTTTCTTCATTCTTGAAACTCTAGATAAAGCTTCCTGTTCTTTTTGTTCTTCTTCAAAAGATTGACGATGTTCTTCGATTTTATCGCGATAATCTTCTTTACTCATTCGCCGTTCCTCCAACCTTACTACGCTTTCTATGATTCTATTATGACGAATTTTGCGAAAAAAGTAAATGACCGTAAGTTATAGTCTAAAAAGGACACATCACCATAACGTGGGGTTGATTGCTATTCCAACTGGTTGTTTTCTGGGGTAATCGATGAGCTGCTTCAGAACGAAAGACTTCGTTCTTTTGAAAACACTTCATTTGTCAGTACTTTTCCCTAGTAACTCCTCAGTTTTCCCACGCTAATCAACTAATCAATGAAAACTCTTTCGGTGGATGAACCTCTAACAACCCAATAAGAGTTGCTTTAGGCGACTTTCCCATGGAATCATTTCTATTTTCTTCTCTTCCTTCAAGCGTACCTTATTGATTTCATCATAATGGATTCCACAATTTTCACAACAGTTTTCTGGTTTTTTCAGCAATTTTTGCCCAAAATACCCGACTAGCTGTTTGCGGATACAGTCTTTTGTCTGAGTCATTTTATACATTTTATCGACAGCACGATATTTTTCCAGTGCCAAATGATTTAAACGCACTTTAACTTGTTCCATCGTTTCTTGTTGCAGCCAGTAATCAAGGACACGAAAAGCGGTCTCACTTAACTCTCCATTTTTCAACATTTGTGAAGGATGCACTTGTTGATTTAGTAGTTCCTGATAACGATCCACATGCCCAGCTGTTGGCAAATCGCCTGTTACAACAAATTTCGCAAGTTCTTCGTCACCATCACTATAAAGTAAAATTGCGAGAGCCGGTTGACCGTCACGACCTGCACGGCCAAGTTCCTGCATATAATTTTCTACATTAGCAGGCATCGTTTCGTGGATGACCTGACGAATATCTGGCTTATTGATGCCCATACCAAAAGCATTCGTGGCCACAATCCAGTCGAGTTCCCCATCAATAAACTGTTGCTGTATAAACTGGCGGTCCTCAGCACCATAACCTGCATGATAAGCTGCTGTTCGTATACCAGCCTGTATAAGCGCTTCACTATATTGTTCAGCACGTTTCCGCGAGGACATATATAATATACCCGGTCCTGCCGTCTCTTTAACATGCTGCAAAATCCAGTGAACTTTATCTGCCTTATCCTCAAATACGACACGCCCAAGATGAATATTCGGCCGATCCACATTGTACAAAAACTCAAATGGTGTATCTAGCGACAATGTATCTCGAATATCATTGACTACTTTATTCGTCGCTGTCGCTGATAACGCTAAAACTGGTGGACGATTTACTTGTGAAAACCATTGTCCAATTCGTAAATAATCTGGTCGAAAATCAAAGCCCCACTGAGAAATACAATGTGCCTCATCCACTACGATAAGACCTAGCTGCATTTGTGAAAGCTTGTCTTGAACTTGTTGCTGTAAAAGCATCTCTGGTGACGTAAAAATAAAACGATACTGCTCTAAAAAATGTAAAACATATCGTTTTTCACTTACGGTTAAAAATGAATTTAAGGCAACTACCCTCTTTTCACCAAAGCGTTTTAGCTCCTCAACCTGATCCTGCATTAGAGACAGCAAAGGAGAAACAATTAAAACTGGTTTCTGCAAGATATATCCTGGTAGCTGATAACAAAGTGATTTTCCCATTCCTGTTGGTAATAGAGCAATAACATCTTTTTCTTCAAAAATTGCTTCGATGACCTCTTTTTGGCCTGGACGAAATGTTGTATAGCCAAAATACTTTGCTAACGTTTGTTCAAGTTCCATCTACACTTCTCCTTTCGCAAGGACAAGCCTTAGCTGGAAATAACTCATACCTTCAACTACTTCATGCAATGTTTTCAATTTTTTAGTTTGATAGTGTTTCGATGCCTGCCAAACTTTTTCCGCTTCTTCATAAGAGACGAATGGACCAATCGAAAAGTTCGGTTCATTCATGGCTAATTCCACCAAATGATCCTCTATTGTACTTTGTTTTAGTTTCCTTATTTGCACAATCTGTTCAATTGAATAGCCCTGCTCATATAAATGTGCTGTTTGTTGCGCTGAATCAGTTAGTAATGCTTTTACTCTTAATCCTTCCGCAACTTCACCAAGTAACGGGTAATCATTTGTCTGATGAACTTCATTTAATAACGTATGTAGCAATTCTATAAACGCCAATTGACAATCTAAAACGGTTTCCTTACGTTCACTCGCAAGCTGCTGCCAAGTCCAGCCCGGTAAACTATGACCACTCAGTCGATAGAGAACGAGCTGTTTATTGGCCTCTGATAAGGGTAACACAGCGAGCACGCGTTCACATTCCTCCAATAATCGCTGCTGTATATGTCCATCTTGATAGTTATGCTCTACTAAAAAAGTGCGGACCCAAGACTGAATAGCTGTATCCCTACTAATGGGAGAAAAAGTACGAACTCCTGCGCTTTGATAGGACAAACTTTGGACAATTAAAGAGAACCTAGCAAAAAACACATGCTCATTTCCCCTATAGTGCCATCCGTCAAATAAAAAATCAGAAGTCTGATCCGCTCGTTGTAAACCTAGCTTTTTCATGGAATAGTGACCAGATTCTTGCATTATTAACCAACTATACTGCAAAAACGTAGAAACGGCTTCATCAAATGTCTTTCTAGGCAATTTAGGTAAAAGACCGAAATAATTATGTAACTGAAATAGGCCTATGTCTTGTATAGTCTGACCAGAACGCTTTCCTCTTAATACATGATAAGCTGCAGAAATCGTTCGTTCGTTATTTAGTTTTTGAAAGATTTGCAATAAAATTTGATGAAACATAGACGCAAATTCCTCCAATTTAATAGTATTTATGTTGAAATGTAAGATAAACATCTTTAAAATGAGTATGAAGCTTTATAGGAACATGTAAAAGGAGAGAATGAAAAATGGCTAAATTCACAATAGTTGATAAAGATACATGCATCGCTTGTGGCGCTTGCGGAGCCGCAGCACCAGATATTTATGATTATGATGATGAAGGTATTGCCTTCGTTATTTTAGATGATAACATGGGAACTGCTGAAGTTCCAGAAGATCTACTAGAAGACATGCAAGACGCTTTCGAAGGATGCCCAACTGACTCAATCAAAGTGGCGGATGAGACTTTCGATGGCGACTCATTAAAATTCGAATAGTTTTAGTATCTTTAAAGGCATCCATAACTGGGTGCCTTTATTTTTTCCCCTCGTTACAAACGCCCAAATTAGATTACATGGTTAATACCCCTAGGATAAATATAATTTGGGCTCATCATCAAAAGTTGTGGATGACTTTTGTTAAAACGTATACTATGAAAAAAGTTGATTGGAGTGGAGACTGGGCGACTCCTTGGGGATTAGCGATAGGGGAACGAAGGCTAAAACCATCACATCCTGTGATAACGCCTTCGTGACCAACCTCGGTGCTGCTGCCGCTTCGCTTTCGCGCAAAAGACATCTGTTGGCCCGAGACTCTGGAGCGAGCAAAGCGAGTGAAGCGGGAAGGGAACGAAGGCTAAAGGCATCACGTCCTGTGATAACGCCTTCATGACCAACCTCGGTGCTGCTGCCGCTTCGCTTTCGCGCAAAAGACATCTGTTGGCCCGAGACTCTGGAGCGAGCAAAGCGAGTGAAGCGGGAAGGGAACGAAGGCTAAAGGCATCACGTCCTGTGATAACGCCTTCATGACCAACATCGTGTTGCCCCGACGCCCCCAGGAAGCTCTGCTCTGCGCGAAAGCGAAGCGGCAGCGGCAATGTTTTATCTGTGCGAAAGCGAAGCGACAGCTACAAATGTTTTCTGTAGCGAAAGCAAAGCGGCAGCTACAAATGTTTTCTGTAGCGAAAGCAAAGCGGCAGCTACAAATGTTTTCTGTAGCGAAAGCAAAGCAGCAGCTACAAAGCGCCCAGTCGGAACGGAAATCAACCATACGTTTTGGTGATGATCCATAATTTAGTTTAATAGATTCGTATAGATTCTTGCTTATACCATATTAATCCATTAAATAATCTTGCAGCAAAAATGTAAATAACCCCACCAGATTCGTCTCTAACATAGCAGAGATGAATTTTTTTGTACTTTCCAACCTAAAGTTGGTCATTCTTTTCATCTTGTTATTGCAACCATTTTTTATGTATGATAAGATTTTAGTAGTTGGTACTAATAACAGATATTATTTCATAAAGGGGTTCTTATAGATGATGGATAATTTATTACAATTAAAAGATAAGAATATTGTCGTAATGGGCGTGGCAAACGATCGAAGTATTGCATGGGGTATCGCAAAACGATTATTTGACGTAGGCGCAAATGTTATTTTCACATATCGTCAAGAACGTTCATTAAAAAAATTACAAAAGCAATTAGAAAATATCGGACAATCTGATTCACTTATCGTACAATGCGATGTCAACAGCGACGAAAGTACAAAAGCAGCTTTCGATGAAATCGGTACAAAAGTAGGCATTATCCACGGAATCGTGCACTCAGTAGCCTTCGCCAATGCAGAAGACTTACACAATCGATTCTTAGAAACAACTCGTGACGGCTATGCATTTGCACAAGATACTAGCGCCTATTCCTTAATTTCGGCAGCAAAGGCTGCACATCCTTATATGACTGAGGGCGGTTCTATCGTAACAATGAGTTACTTAGGAGCAGAGCGTGTGCTAGATGGCTACAATGTAATGGGTGTAGCGAAAGCAGCATTAGAGGCATCTATGCGCTATCTTGCTGCAGATGTTGGTAAAGATAATATTCGTGTTAATGCTATTTCAGCTGGAGCGATTCGTACACTTGCTGCAAAAGGAGTGCCTTCCTTCAATACAATTTTACACAAAATCGAAGAAACAGCTCCATTAAAACGTAATGTTCAACAAGATGAAGTGGCAGATATGACAATCGTGATGCTTTCTCACCTATCACGTGGTGTAACAGGCGAAACGATTTACATCGACGCTGGCTACAATATTATGGGTTAATAGAAAGAAGCATGGAGGATCATTAAATGATCTTTCATGCTTCTTTGTTTCATATTCTGTTATTTAAGTACCTTTGGGGCTGGATAATCAAAGCCCTTTGTATCGACTTCTACCTTTTTCATTTGCTGATCTTTTAATGGTTTATCTGCACTATCACGTTCAGCAGCAGCGATAGCATCTACTGTTTCCATCCCCTCGATCACTTTTCCGAAGGCAGCATAATCGCCATCAAGATGTGATGCTTCCTTTACCATAATGAAAAATTGAGAACCAGCAGAATTTGGATCGTCTGAACGGGCCATCGAAATGACGCCACGTTCATGCTTCAAATCATTTTTAAAACCATTTTTCGAAAATTCACCTTCTATCGAATAGTCTGGCCCACCTGTACCATTACCTGAAGGATCTCCACCTTGAATCATAAAATCAGGGATAACTCGATGGAAAATAAGACCATCATAAAAACCTTTTTTAGCTAAGGAAATAAAATTAGCTACCGTATTTGGCGCTGTAGAAGGTTCTAATTCGATGACGATTTTTTTATCATTGTTCATCGTAATCGTCACAATTGGATTTTCCTTCACTTTTGATGAATAATCCTCATTTTTTTCACTTTCTTTAGAGGCCTTACAACCTGTCAAAATTAAAACTACCGCTAACAAAGCGAAGACAAAAGAAAATCCTTTATTACGTGCGAACATACTTTTTCAACTCCTCTTGATAATTACCTCCACATTATATTATCAGATAGTTTACGACAAATCATTTTTATGAAAGTTGATAAAACTGTGCCTCAATAAACGACCTCTTAAGGATGCGAACAAGATTGCTTTTACCCCGCTGCAATGCGTTGTTTAGCAATAATCCCCTTTAATAAAAATGATAATAAACATGCAACGACTAAAAATACTGCAATCATACCAATAACGCCTCCCCAGCCATAATGCATCCAGAATACCCCTCCAACCGTTCCTCCAACGCTTGAACCAAAATAATAGAAAAATAAATAGAGAGAAGAGGCTTGTGCTTTATCATGAGTGGCTCGTTTACTAACCCAGCCACTAGCAATCGAGTGTGCTGCAAAGAAGCCAAATGTAAAAATGATAATCCCTAAAATTTTTAAAGTAAGTAACCCATTTAATGTAATAATTGCCCCTGCAAACATGATTGTAATGGACAATAACAGCATCTTTTGACGACCGTATTGATCAGCCAGACTCCCGAACCAAGCGGAGCTAAAAGTACCTACTAAGTAAATCACAAAAATCCACCCAACAATCGTTGCACTTAAATTATAAGGTGGTTCCATTAATTTGAAGCCAATGTAGTTATAAAGAGTTACAAAGCTGCCCATTAATACAAAGCTAATGCCAAAGAGACAAAGCATGGATGGATCCTTTAGATGTTGCCAAAGAGATGTTGCCAAGGCTTTAATCTGTAAAGGACGTGCTGTAAAATGCTTGGAGTTAGGGAGCATCCAAATAAATAATAGACTAATTATAAGACTGATAATACCTAGTACAACCATCCCTACTTGCCAATTGTAAACATCCGTTAATGTACCTATAATAACTCGACCACTTAGTCCACCTACCGAATTTCCACTTATGTATAAGCCCATTGCAATACCTAAACTAGATGGATTCATTTCCTCCCCTAAATAAGCCATCGCAATGGCTGGTAATCCCGCAAAAACAACGCCCTGTATAACACGCAACACTAATATCGTTTCAAAATTAGGAGAAAAGGCAAGTGCAAGCGTAATAATAGATGCCGAAAAAATAGAAATGGTCATCAAGGATTTCCTGCCCCACGCCTCCGACAATGAGCCAACAATAATCATACTGACAGATAACGCAAAGGTTGTTACAGAAAGCGTTAAACTCGCAATTGCAGGCGATACATGAAACTCCTTAGCATAGGTTGGTAATAAAGGCTGTGTCACATATAAATTAGCGAAGGTAATAAAACCCGCTAAAAATAAAGCCCAATTTGCTTTATAAAACGCCTTAGTCCCTTTTTGAATGTAATCCATTTGTCTCTCTCCTTAACGTACTTCCAATGTTACTATTATTCTAATACAATAATCTTCAAAACTCACGATTGTTTGTCAAAAAATAGACAAATTTATCTCTAGTTTTTTCTTTTGTGCATAATTTCATTTGACACTCTACACGTGACTAAAGCCATATATTCTTCATAAAAACTTAGTTTTTATCTATTTTGAGTTGGCAAATATTGTGTTACAGTGAAAGTAATCATCTAGCAATCATTGGTAAATAAGCTCCGATGACTAAACTATTTTCAATGCATAGATTTGGAGGAATTTTTATGAAGATTATTGAAGCTTTAGCCCTTTCAGCACCCTATATCCACCTTGCATTAAAGGAAGAAGCCATCGTGGCTGTCGTCGAGAAGGAAAGTGAAACAGTTGTAAAATACTTAGCTGGAAAACGTGTAGATTCAGGCTATCTAGATGGACAAAAAGTAAATGCTAATGACCAAAATGTTTTCATTGCCTTTAATGGGAAAAACGCTGATGTCGTTATACCAGAGGATATATACGGAGTTGCTATCAATGCATTTTCGTTCCCAATCCGTGAAAATGGTAAAGTTGTAGGTGCTCTAGCTTTTGGATTGCCAATCGACAATGAGCTTAAACTCGAGGATTATATGAGCACAATGGATCACATAGTAAATAGCCTACAGGATAAAGTACATACGATTGCTTCTCATTCAGAGGAATTAGCAGCAACGAGTGAGGAAATTAACAAACAAGCACAGCACGCCCTTGAAGATTCAGAGAAAACAAATGACGTAACAGATTTAATAAAGAACATTTCTCGCCAAACAAATTTACTTGGCTTAAATGCATCTATCGAGGCTGCTCGCGCGGGGCAGCATGGCGCTGGCTTTAACATCGTGGCGCAAGAAGTTAGAAAGCTCTCTTTTGAAACATCTAGCGCTACTGAAAACATTGAAGCATCCCTACGAAATATCAATAGAAACCTTGAAAACCTTAAGCAAAATATGGGGCAAATTAATGATGCAACAAACGAACAGGCCCAGCTAGTTCAAGATTTCAGTGAAATTATCGAGGAGTTAACAGTTCTCAGTCATGAAATGAAAGGCTTTATGCATGATGCCTTAAAATAATAAAGAGGTGAAGTACATTGCACATTCCTATTAACCCTGAATTATCCTTACGTACTATCGAATTAGAAGATGCTAATGCTATTTTTGCCTTAACAGATGCATCACGAGCACATTTACGTGAATGGTTGCCTTGGCTGGACTTCACAAAAGAAGTAGCAGATACAACAACATATATAGAAGGCTGTCTAAAAGGACACGAAGCTAAAAGCAGCCTCTCTCTTGCCATCATTTTTCGAAATGAAATAGTCGGTATTGCTGGCTTTAATACGATCAATCATAGCAATAAAATTGCAGCGATTGGCTATTGGCTTAGTGAAGGAGCCCAAGGACATGGTATTATGACAAAGACAGTACAGGCATTGTTACAATATGCTTTTGAGGATTTACAGCTCAATAAGGTCGAAATTCGTGCTGCTGTGGGTAATACCAAAAGCTGTGCAATCCCTGAGCGACTTGGCTTTACAAAAGAAGAAACGATTCGTGCAGCAGAATGGCTTTATGATCATTATGTCGACCATGTTGCTTACGGTATACTCGCTAATGAATGGTATCAAATCAAGAAAAAATAGAAGCTTCTAAAAACAGCCGCCCGATATCAGAAATATCAGGCGGCTTCTTTTTTTACTTTTGTTCAACTGTTTCTTTTATTTCGTCTTGTGTTTCATTAGTAGTAGCTGGCACTTGCTTTCCTAAGCCTACTGCTATTTGCTCTAACTCAGGGCGCAATGTATGTTTCCCTGCATAGCTTTCAATTAGTTCTTTAACGTCAATCCCCGAAGTTTCCTTTAATGATTCCTGTAACGTTGACATTAAGTTAGTTGCGTAGGCAGTTACTTTATTGGCACCGCCGCTTCCTTCCCCACTTCCAGTATCAACAACAGTAATCTTATCAATATTGCCAAGTGGACTCGCAAGCTCTTTCGCATATTCTGGCATCATACGTACAATCATATCAAGGACAGCTGCTTGACCGTAGTATTCAAAGGCTTCCGCAATTTTACGTTTTGCCTCGGCTTCTGCTAGACCGCGAAGGCGAATAATATCAGCATCTGTTTCCCCTTTTGCACGCTCTGCATCCGCTTTCGCAAGACCGTCCAAACGAATTTTCTCTGCTTCAGCCTGCGCTAATGATTCGATACGGTATTTCTCCGCATCTGCCTGCGCTAGTTCACGCATTTTGGCAGCCACTGCATTTTGCTCAACAGCGTAACGATCCGCATCAGCCTTTTTCTTAACTTCTGAATCGTATTGCTTCTCACGACGTAAAATCTCTTTTTCTTCTAACTCAATTTGCTTTTGACGTTCAATAATGCGAATTTGCATTTCTTGTTCAGTCACTTCCTGCTTCGCACGAGCCGTTTCAAGTTCATATGCTTGGTCAGCACGGGCCTTAGCGATGTCTTGCTCACGACGGAATTCTGCTACCTTTAATTGATTTTCTTTTTCAGCTTCTGCAATTTCTGTCGCGCGTTCAAGCTCAGCCTTTTGAGCTTCTTTCGATGCTTCAGCACGCTTAATACGTGTTTCCTTTTCAGCATCTGCAGTTGCAATATCCGCATCACGTTTAACCTGTGCAATACGTGGCTTACCAAGCGATTCTAAGTAGCCGTTTTTATCGCGGACATCTTTAATCGTAAAGGAAACGATTGTCAGACCCATCTTCGCCAAATCCTGAGATGCAACACGTTGCACTTCCTGAGAGAACTTATCACGATTTTTATAAATTTCCTCAACCGTCATCGAACCTAAAATGGAACGTAAATGACCTTCTAATACTTCGCGTGCCTCATTTTCACGCTCATCCTTTTGCTTCCCTAAAAATTGCTCTGCTGCCGTTGCAATTTCAGATATGGAGCCACCAATTTTAATGATTGCTGTACCATCGGCCATAACCGGCACACCTTGTTCCGTATATACTTCAGGTGTTGTTACATCAAGCTTACTTGACAATAAGCTTAATGGCTGTGCTTGCTGGAAAATTGGGAATACGAATGTACCGCCACCACGTATAATTTTTATCCGATTTCCTGACTCATCTTTATGTACATTTTTTGAGCCAAGATAGCTACCTGTCACAATCAATGCTTCATCAGGACCAGCTGTACGATACTTCGTCACATACAGTCCAACTAGTGCGATTAAAACAAATGCTACAATTCCTATAACAATTAAAATTTCCGTTGACATATAAATATCGCTCCTTTAGATAAATTTTTTATCATAAGATCTCACAAACAGTGTTCCTTCCTTTACTTCTACAACAAGTACCGTCGAATCGTAATCGATAGCCTCATTGTCATAACCTGTCGCTCGCTTCGATATCATACCGCTAGTCGTTTCAATAACTACCTCTCCAAAACCATCTGTCGGGATTGGGACAATAACCTTTCCTAGCTGGCCACCAAGCGATTCTTCCGTATAAGCTAAAGAAACATCGGCCGATCGTAGTGGAACAAGAACAAATAAATAAAATAGGGCACTTAAAATAGCTCCGATGATACAAGCAGCAACAATATTCCAAACGCTAGGGAAGAAGGCTAATTTCTCTAATATAAACCCTGTTGCTGACATCAATGTAATGAAAGATAGAATGACACTTGGATTAAAAATCGGTAGCCCCTCTCCAATGCCCTCGACAGCATCACTAAAAAGCGTGAATAAAAGAGTAGCAAGCCCCCCAAATATTAATCCCACTAAAAAGATGTGCTCGAGTGAATAGCCAAATAGCGTCAAGTTGTTCACCCCTTTTCAATGTATTACCTACTATACGGATGCAGCCCACAAAAAGTTTCGTAATCTTTAGCGTTTTCTCAATTTTCTGTCGCTAGATTTTGAAATAGTTAATCTCTTATAGTATCAATGTCCTCCGGAAACCGAACCAGATTATACCAAAAAGATAATAGCAATTTAGGACATCTTGCATGTGGCTTACCGCTCATACATGTATCCCTATCAACATTAATTTCCTTTCCAACCGAAAGCTTTGTAGCTTCGCTTTGGTACAGTTCCTTAGCAAATTGAGTCAGGGACAGGTTTTGACATGAATCACCCACAAACACTATAGTTAGAAATCAAACAATGCTTGGAAATAATATCAAATATCAACAACCACCCTATACAATTCAGAACTTGTTTCAGGTAAAACGTATAAGCAACATAATTCTATTTGCATATAGTATCAATGTATTAGTTTCAAAATATTATAGGAAGGGTGTGCATTGTGAAGAAAGAAAATAATAATTTAATAAGGTTCAAGTTCAAGTTTAAATCAAATCCAAGTTGCCGATGTCATTGTTGCCATCCTTGTTGTCGTTGTAAATGTAAGCCACCATTTATTCCTGTACCACCAATCCCAGTTTGTCATTATTTAGTGTATGTGACAGACGCTGGTCAGCTAGCTACTCCTGATAATAGGGTATCAGTCATTGATACAGCGACAAATACGATAGTCGCTACCATTCCAGTAGGAACGGCTCCTCTAGAAGTGGCAATTACTCCAAATGGTGCATTTGGCTATGTTCCAGCTTTCTTCTCGAATAATGTAACAGTTTTTGATACTACAACAAATACAGTAGTCGCTACCATTCCAGTAGGAGCTAATCCTCTTGGTGTAGCGATTTCACCAGATGGAACACTTGCTTATGTATCAAATCATGGACCTGGAATTGGAGATAATACGGTATCTGTCATAAGTACAGCTACAAATACCGTAATCGCTACTATTCCAGTAGGGCTCCAACCTCAAGGTATAGCGTTTACTCCAAATGGTGCATTTGCTTATGTTGCAGACGAAAACTCAAATGCCGTATCGGTCATTAATACAGCAACAAATACGGTGGTTGCTACAATCCCTGTAGGAATTCGCCCTAGATCAATCGTTTTCACACCGAACGGACAATTTGCTTACGTTACGAATGAAAGTAGTAACACTGTATCTGTCATTAATGTAGCAACAAATACGGTAGTTGCGACAATACCGGTTGGAATAGGACCTGTTGGAACAGCCATTACACCAGATGGAACACTTGTTTACATTGTCAATAAAGGTTCTAATACTGTATCTGTCATTAATACAGCAACAAATACGGTCATTGCTACAATCCCTGTAGGATTATCTCCTGACCAAGTAACCATCTTGCCAGATGGAACACTTGCTTATGTTACAAATCAGCTTGACAATACTGTGTCTGTCATAGATATAGCAACAAATACAGTAATCGATACAATTCCAGGGTTCAACGGTCCAACTGGTATAAAAACCGGGACAATCTGTATGACTTCGGGGCTCTAGAGTACTATAAAACAGGCAGCTTTCTGCAAAAAAAAAAAAGACATACCTCCTATTGTCATTTGGTAGTGACCCCTAAAGTTAGATTTTTGACCCTAACTTTAGGGGTACAGGACCTTTTGGCAATTGAAGTATGTCTTTTCGATTTAGTTTTTAACTTAGTCTACTTTGAGTTATTTGGTGTAAGCTTGTGACTACATATTTTTTTACACGCTTGAAAATGGGGCTAGTTCATCGCTAACCCCACTTTTATATAGGCATTAACAAAGCCTTTAGGATTCTAGTACATTTAATGTGGATTGAATGCATGTAATATCTAAAAACATCTATAAACATTGTTATATCAATACTTTTGTGATATTTGTGTAATTTAACAATAAGCAAAATAATGCATACAATTGAATTGTTTTGGGGCTAAGTGGGGCTAGTTTGGGGCTAATAAAATACGGCGAGCGTGTGTACAGGAATGTGTGAGTGGATTGGGAATAATACACCAGTCCTTTTTTTTAGCACAAAAAACTTTCGCATAAATCACTAGAATAAAAATCAATTGTTTATATCCTCTTTAATAAGATCCCAAAAGAGTGGTACCAAATCCCAAAACATATAAAGTATCTTTATCATTACAAAAACAGTTATAAGGAAAACCAAAAATAAAGTGGTGTAAACAACTATAAACAAACAGCCTCTTCCAATAAAAGATATTATTATTTCAGATTGCTTTTGCTTTCCATAATTTTTTTTACTGTATTTGAACCTTATATATAGATAAACTTTTCGTGTTTTTTCTTTAATCCAAACCAAGTTAAACCTTGTTTTAATTCCAAAAAGTTTTTTGTCATAATACTTATCATAATTCAAGACAAAGGGGATTCTTGCAAATCTCGGACCCATCTTATGTATTTCACTAATTGACTCATTTTCAGTTACCATCTCATTTATATAGATATCAAAATCTTCAAATCTGAGTATTTCTACCTCATTAACAGATTGATAAATACATTCAGAATATCCAGCTTTAAGCATGTTAATATCAAATTGAAGTTTCTTTACTCTCACCTGTCCCTTATACAGGGAAATAAAGCCATTCATCTTTAAAATTTTTTCATTAGAAATGTTATTTAATTTTATAAGTAATTCTCTTCCAACATAATATTTTTGGCTAATTTTTATATGACCACTTATTAAATTGTCAACGTTAACTATATGGGATTCTTCTTGACTATTATATTCATCTATTTTTTCTTGAGATTTTTTATCTGAATATAGCAGAACAAAGATATTAGCTAATGTAAAAACAACAGCATAAAGTATATAAAGCCAGTTTGACATTATTATTTCAATAATCATTTGAAACGACTCTAGCTTTACAAACTTATAGAAAAAATTAATACTGCCGCCCAATGTTAAAATCATTAATGTCAGTGCTAAATATTTCGGATTTTTTGCTACTTTCAATAATTCTATAAAATTATTCATGATATTCTCCTTATTTTTCTAATGATACTCTACTATATTCTATTATTTAATTATATTGGATTTTTCATTTTCGTGGAAATTTCAAGTCATTTAATATGAAGACTTTACATGATTATTTGAATACATCAAACTAATGATGATTAAAGACATCCTTTTAGCATAATAAGCACCCACCCTATGTGGATGCCCTTGATCTAATTAACAATTTGACAATGTTGCTTCTTGTTGAGCCTCATTTTTAATTACTGTTTCATACAATTCTTGTGCATGCATGTTAATGGCATTGACTTCTTCTGATATTTCTTTGAATAACGGAAAGAAAGCCATATCAATTAAACGCACAGTATCTTGAATTTTTAAGATGGATAAATACGCCATGCCAGGATCCTCATGCCAACCTTTTTCCGTTATTTCATCAATTTCGACCATTAATTGTGCAATTGCGTTCTGTACAGTTTTTAATTGAATCATTTGTACAGATAACCCCACAGCATCGTTACTATTTTCGAGTACTACTGTTTCTAATAAGTGTTGTGTTTGTTGCTGCATGTTTTCATTCTCCTTTTTCGTCTATGTTTTATTTAGTTGCGACTGCATTTAAAAGTAATTGTTTGTTACGATCAGACATGATACGCCATTCTTTAACCGTTACTTTCATTCGCATTCACTTCCTTTCTTATTAAAATATGTATGTTGGCCCATTACGTTCTGATAGCCAATTGTAGAAAGGTACTGGACGTACGTTTTCAGGCTTTTTCTTCATATATGAGGTGTTTGTTGTTGGATGCTTATCTTTACGTTGCAATGCCTTCTTATGAGCCCCTACGAATATGGCACGTAATGATTTAGTAACCGTCAGCACCCCTTCTTTAATATCGTTAGCCATTTTAAAAATGATGTTTTTGGCCAATATAAATTCCTGAATGTTACTTACATTAGATGCTAGCACCACTTTATGCAGATCATCCTTAAAGTTATCTGGAATAGGTAATGAATGCATAAATTCATACAGCATCACCTGATAATCTTTCATAAACTCTTTGCATGCCTCTTTTTCTGTATTAGCTTGGTTAAAAGCTTCTTGTAATGGAACAAACTCACTTTGAACCGTCTCTCGCTCAAAAGGTTTGTCAGTGCTTCCACACTCTTCTAATTGATACGACAAAATAATATAGATGTTTGCACCACGACCGCCTTTTTCCTTCGTTGTGATCTGTTTCTTAATAATCCCTAGTGATTCGAGCTTTGAAATAGTACGATAAACCGTCTTTGTACTGATCTCCAATGATGTAGCAATAGTTGCAGCCTTTAAGTGACATGCCCCTGGATACTCTAAGCTGTGACTAGCAAGCTTATAAACAATGGCACGTTCTGATTCTGTTAAATTGTAGAAATGTCGCTGGATATGTTGCTCTACGTGCTGATCCATTTCCTTTACTGAATTGAATGTTTCATATTGTGCTAAATATTCAAACGCTGCCATTGTTCTCACCTCACTTTCTATCACCGGTATTCCTCTACTTAAATACCTTACGTAAAATTTCACGCATCTGTTTTACTTCTAATTCTGTAAGTAGACGATGATATCTCATAATCCACTTCAACCGATTCTGATACCTACGGACATCTTTAATTGCATCGTGTTGTTTCATCTTCATTTGAATGTACTCATTACGTTGTTGGGTTGTTTTTGATTGGCCACGTCCACACATTGATATCCCCCCTTTCTGAATGTCAGATATTTCTTGTCCATTCACCGACTAACCTTTGTTGGTCTTTTGTTTTGCTGTTCTTTGACAATATAGTAAAACAAAAACTTTACTTTTGTCAAATATTAATTTTACTAATCTATATTTTATTTTTCTTTTGTCCAACATTTGTTATACTCTCATTGAGATAGAAAGGGGAATTATAAATGTTAACTGCAACAGAAAAATTGAAAGTTATTCTTAAACGCAAGGATATGACAGTAAAAGAATTTGCGGATTTATTAGGCACTACTCGCCAAAATTTACACAGTAAGTTAGCGAAAGATAATTTAAGTGAGGATGATTTAAAAAAATATTGTGAAGTGTTGGGTATAAAATACGAAATAAACTTTATTTTGGAGAACGACGATAAAATTTAACATCCACACAACAAAAAAACACTCTCGGCTCATCATGCAGCTGAAAGTGTTTTTCTTTTGGCCAATATAAAAAGCAACCACATTTCTGTAGCTGCTTGATTATAATATATTAATTATTAAGAGCATGTTTTAAAAGATTAAAAGAATAAATGATTAAATTTCAAATTTCACCAATTCATGCTTACTCCCACAATGGTTTTCAGCAATTCAACGGTAGGACAATGCGTTGAGACATTTAATACAATGTGGAAAATCGATAACTAATTACAATTGTCTATTTTATATGTACTTCCATTACATAATTCCCTAAAATAGGAGTTGGAAGAAACTATAATATAAATTAAATATAATAGATTAGGTTTGAGAGGAGCATGGAATGTTACCAATATATCATGATGTAAAACCAGATGTAAAAGCAGTAGCTAGAGATACTCTTGCATCGATTATTAAACACTATTTCATAGTTAAAAGAGATTCAGGAGATGATTTTTCTGATTTATTTCCAGAAACAGTATACTACACTAAAAAAGAAACATGTGATTCTGCCGCTAGGAATATTGAATTATGGAGTCGAGATCACTTCGAAAGAGATTTATCTCCACTACACGAGCATGCACTATACGGAATATTAAATTGGGCCGGGGAAATTGAAGAAGATTACAAACAAGAAAATAATGTAAGTTTATTTTTTGAACATTTAACTAGAGAAAATTTGGTATATAACGAAGAAGAATGGACCATTTCAGATACAGCCGATATGACTTTTTATTATAATAATTGCTTTAGAGATCATGATTTTTTAGATGTAGCTAACTACATGAACTTATTAGAAACACACTCGATTTCTTTTATTGAATCAAAATTCCATATAGATTTGAAAGAATACACAGACCTAATGCCTTCCGATATAGAAAAGAAAATAATAGGGGATAATTCCCAGAATAAAAAGTCTGTATTTGAGGTTGAAAATGTATTTCTTTTACAAGGAAACAAGGAGGTAAATTTAATGTCAAAAAAATTTGGAAATATTACAGATTCATCATTTGGAGACAATGTTAATCTTTTAGGTGATAATGTAAAACAAAACAAAATTATAACTGTTAACGACTCTCTCAGTGAAGTTTTTGAAGAACTATTCAAAATTATAGAAAACAGTTCAATTAGTCCATATGAAAAGCAGCAAGCAAATTACAACGCACAGGAATTACAAACGGCTATTCAAACTAAAGATAAAGGTAAGGCTAAATTACTTCATAGTTTCTTATTAAACTCATTAGGTTCGATTAGTTCACTATTAACAATTGGACAGTTTATTTCAGAAAAATTTTAGTAAAAAACCTGTGTATTAAATTAATACTTGAAAAACGAGAAAAGACCAGGGCTACTAGTACCTTGGTTTTTGTCATTATAAAAAGCCACACCTGGTTAGATGTGACTAAATCATAAATTATTAAAAACTATCTTCAAAACTATTTTTTAACAACAATTTCAAATCTTCTTCTACTAATTGACGGCGCATAATATCAAATACATAAGCTTTTTCATCTTCAAATTGAACTTTTAATAAAATATTTTCAAGCTCATCATCATTTTTAAATACAAGTTCATTTCCTATAGTTTCAATTTTAATAGCTTTTTTACCGATTCGATATTGTGACGGTAAATCATTTGGTATTGCCGAAACAAAAATAGGGTTAATATTTAGTATAGGGTTACATAAATCTAAGAACATTTTTTTAAAATAGAGAATTAATCCTTTTTCACTTCCTGTTCTTATCTCAAAACTTTTTTCATAAGCACTTTTATACAAGTTTTCCATCCATTCTTCCATTTTCTACATCTCCCTTATCATCTATCATAATAGAAAGGTAAAATATCACAAATCAAAGACCAATGAGTGGTCTTTTTATATGCTATTATTTAACAAAACTCTTTATTAGTTTATAACTAATTACTTTGAAATCACTTCACCATTATCATTAAAAGTCCATTTATCTAAGTCTTGGTCAAAAATAATTTTGTCGAATTCATCATCAAGAACTTTAAATACCAATAAGGCTATTTTTCTCCCATGATCAACGACGCTATTCATTACACTTTGACTGCTTGTAAATTCATAATCAAACCCTTTGACTCCTAGAAATACCCCTGCCATGCTAACATATTTAATATCATCGAATTCATGACGACCCATAGTTGGAGAATCCGGATTCCTAGGTAGACTATTGAATATTGGCTCTAAAACCGTTTGTAGATTCTCTTGAGGATTCCCCGCTCGATCATAAAAGTATGTTTCTCTTGTACTTGTATTTTGAGTTGTATTAATTTCTTCAGGATTAACCTTGGCTAAAAAATTTTCTCTTTCTTGTTCATTGGCTGCTACCCAAGTTAATTTAGGTTGATTCATAAAGGTTGCTGTTATTTCTATATGGATTGTTTTTATTCTACCTTCCCAATCATCTTCTTTGAATCCTCTAAGGATAGCTAATTTTATGCCTTCATCTTCTGCAAAAGTTCTTGCACCCCTTGTATATCCTTCAGTAGTAACAACGAAAGCTGTATCAGGTTTAATTTGTGAAACAGCTCCAAAGAAATCTCTTACTATGCTTATACCAACTTTTGAATCATAGTCCTTACATTCAATTAGAATTCGCTTTAATACTTTTGATCCTACATTTTGAACTGTAACATCTATTTGATGTCCTGTTTTCTTACCATCTCCACGAAGTGTTAAATCATGAACAACAACATCATTTTGGTTTAGTATTTTAAAAACTATTGCTGCAAGTTTTTCATACTTTGTACCTTGCTTTAGTTTTTCCTCAGCAATATGTTTGTCGTAAATTGTGTCCATCTCCGCACTCATTCCACAATCCCCCTTTTATTACTAACTATTGTAACATTAATAATATTTTCATTGTTATACAAAACTGAAGTGCTGTTTTTTAATTCATTCAATTATCAATATTAGATCTATTACACATTTCTGAACGAACGTTCATTTAACCAGTTGTAAAACGGCACAGAACGCCCTCGACGCGCTTTATCCTTCACAGTTTATAATTTAGTCGTCTTATTACTTAACGCTCTACAGTCTACTAAATGCCCCTACGAACACAGTCCTTAAAGCTAGAAACTCTCAGTTCTTTATATTTCCCTCCCTGAGGAAAGGAAATTATTGTCCTACACAATGCATAATAAAAAGCCTACTTAATTAAGTAAGCTTTAGAAAATAAAATATTACCTACAAACCACTAAGCCAGTACTTGTGCCAAAGCAGGGAGTAATGGTGAAAACACTGACATATGATTTGCTGCAGATTCCATAAAATTTTTATATTTATCAATAAAAGATGGAGTTCCTCTTGTTTCTTCCATGTTATTTACTAAATCTAAAAGAATTATCGAATCACTTTTAGATAAAATATTTTCATTAATAACTGCCCTTAATTCATCAAATATATTATCCTTATTTATGTTAACAATATTTGAAGAATTATCTGTAGATCCTATATTTACCCTTGAGTTAGCTCCATAAAAGTGATTTGTTATGCTTGAAGCCCATTCTTTATATTGCATAGACGATTCTTTTTGGACATCACATTGGTAGTGGGCATCTATAGAATGAAATTTCTCGTAATACCCTCTGTCTACAACGATATAACTTTCTTCGAGTCCATTAGAAAGCGTTCGTACTAAACGATCCCCTTCTTCAATTGGTAAGGTATTATCATGAATGAATATTTTGTTCTTTTGTACATTTGCCTTAATGTCAGAGTAAACCTTACCATTTTGTTTTTTTAGTATTACAGTATCCCGCGCTAATTGTTTTAATGGATTCCCCATATATTATCACCTTCCTATACTCTATTATGCTCTACAGAAATATGTAAGTCATTAACATTTTTTCTATATAACCCACAACAATCGTATATAATAAAAAGCCACACCTTGTTGATATGTGACTTCTTACGTATTATTTACATTTGTCTGTACAAGTATTTAATGTATATCTGATATCTTTAAGATAATTATTCTTGATAGATTGCTATTGGAGTTAATTCAATTGCAGGACCTTTTATTTCAAATGACTCTTCATTAATTTCACCAACATCAAAAGATAAATTTTCATTATCTAGAGTAGGGAGAATCGTCAGTAATTGCTCCTTCTTCATACTTAACTTACCAGGTAATAATTTCATTAAATCTACTTTTTGATGTGGTTGATATACCCTTTTTATTTTCGCTAAGATAGTAAACTCACCCTCAAGATCATACTTATCTTCAACGAAATTATTTGAGTCTAACGATGTAAAGAATTTATGATCCCCTTCAATATAAGGTTCTATTAGCATAGTGACTTTCTTATATTTAAAAATGTTTGATGCTAATTCTATTTTTTGAATCTGGTCTTGAGTGCTAGCCACTTCAAAAAATCCTTTAAATTGTTCAACAACATCAAACATGGAGGATAAAACTAATTCGGCTGGAGATTGTTTAAATTCTCCTGTGATCAGCAAAAACTCACCCATCTTCAATTGATTCCAAATATCATCATCAAAGCCAACTAACGTTTGAATCATATTTTGACTATCTAAAATAGTGTATAAATCTTTAAATAGGGCAGCATCTGACTTTTTAATCTGACCCTCAATTTGATGCTGACTGCCATTGTCTCTACGGTATTTTGCTAGTATTTTACCAGCGTTCCCGCCTAACTCCATTGAGCCTTGATTACTAGTTTGTTGTGTTACATTGTACTCTGTCATTAAATCATCAACTAACATTTCTAGATATTGTTTTGTTCTCTTACCGTCTTGCCAATAAATTGTAGGTAAAAACAATTATCGCACCCCCTAATAGCACATTAATCATACATATTTGTTGTAATAAATCTCCACTTTTATCTTAAAACAAACTGTATAATATGTCACTATTGGAAAAGTAAAACAATGAATGAAAATAAGTTAGATTTTTCGATAAGAAAATAAAAACACCTACCGAAGTAAGTGTTTTTTATCTTGTACTTTTATTTTGGGTAGATTAACTATTTATCTATGGTACTTCCACAAGATGGACAATACTCAACCTCTACCGCATAACCAGAACTGATTAGATTCTGGGCAAAATTAAGGTCTTGAATCTCAAAAACTTGTCCCTTATGGAAACTACCCATAGCACCACTAAAACTTTGCAACGCTCTTAATTTCATGTTTTACACCACCTTCCAAAATGTAATTATTACATCTATAAGATCCAGTCAGGATTGGATTTAATTGTGGAACACTGTTCAAACATATCCTTCACTTCTTGGATGATGTCCCCATTTTGAATATTTGAAAGTGCTGCTTTTGTTTGACGATATTCTGCTCTTTCCAGATTATCTTCCACTAGAGTAATAATGTCTAAAAATAAATCATTAACATCTTCATGCTCTTCTTTGAGTTTGTTATATGCTGCAATTACTTCACCTTTTTTCTTCAAAAAATCATTAAAAAGTTTGTCTCTTTTTTCACTTACTTTTGAAAACGATTTGGATAACTCTTGTCGATCATCATCCGATAAAGTAAATTTCGCTTTGCTGTTTTTATCTAATATGACTTTTATTCCTCTAATTTCGATTTCTAATCCAGAAATGTCATGTTTTATTTCTTTCATTCGACTAAGAGCGCCCTCATTTAAATTAGCGAGGTATGCCTGTTCTTCAAGTTCATATTCCACCTGTAAATCATTAACTTCATTACGCTTTTCGTTAAGTTTAAGTGCTAATTTTTTCTTATTTTCGATGTATAAATTAATTTTGTTAATAGTTTTAGAGTTTAATTGTTCTAAATTCATATTGCTTTCATCCCTTTCAATTTTAGAAATTCCATTTCTCCCCAATAATATCTAGCGAATTATAATGTGTAGTACTAATTTCAACTGATGTATCGTTGTAAGCTGGAGTCTGTCCCATCCCTGCAAGAGACACAGACTTTAAAGATAAATCCCTAATAAATCTTCTTTTAATACCGTCGTTTCCCGTGATCCAATGCTGTCTATAAGGCTTGAATTCAAAAGACCACCCCCTTAGTTCGCCATTTTCGGCCTGTTTAATAACTAGTTGATCTGTTATTGTACATTTAATACGCAATCCTAAATTATCTTCATACAATTCAACATTTCCTTGTTTTATGGATCCCATTTTCCGCGACTCCCTGTGATTAAATACCAAGTCCACATCTTCAGCCAACAATAAAGCTTTTTCAAATGCACCTGGTAGAATAATTTCAATAAAATCCCCATATTCCTCGCTATGCAGCACCTCACTTGGTCTGCCGACTAAATTCACATACCCCTTTAATGTGATACTTTTTAAACTTGCTAGTTTATTCAATTTCCTCACCTCCTTAAAAATTTTCATTTAGGGAATTTTTTTAGAGCAAATGGGGGCAGTCGGTGTACAGGAATTTAACGATTTTCCACCAAATACCCGGGGGGTACTCTCCAAAATAATATTTTTAATAGAAAATAAAAAATCCAATAACATACACACCACTGTGCAGCTACTGGACTTCGAGAGTCTCTAATATTATTTAACTTTGTAATGATTGATTGCTTTACAGCGTGTGCATTGTACTTCTAAATCGCAATCACTTGTACTTACTTCATACTCTTTATTCGCTTTAAGTAATAGCTTTCCGCATTTGGTGCATCTTAGTTCTTTCATAAGTTCACCTCATTATCTTTTAAGTATTGAGAGAATCACGAGTGTGTTCCTCTTTCATTTTTTCATCATGCTAATAACGTTCACCAATTAATGTTAGATTATTTATGACAGCTTTCCTTAAGGTTTCATAATCTACCTTCTGAGAATGCTCAAAATAACGTATAAACAACTTTCTATCTTCCACGCTAATTAGTTCGCATATCTCCTCGAAACGCTTGTATTGAAGTCGTATGCGTTCTAAGCGTTTCTTATATGATGCTTTCTCGTCAATAATCATAAATGATAGAATATCCGCCCTACTCGAAAGAGATTGATCATTATCATACATAGACACGCCATAACTAAATTCATACAGCTGAGCAAAGTGTGCTGCTTGTCTTTTCTCCAAATAGTTTGCTAGTTTATTGGCCTGGGCATCCATCCACAATGAATACATATACTTCCTTACTTTATGTTCTAGTTCTGAAACAAAAGTATCTGAATCACTTTCAATTGCATAAGGTGTGTTAGCTGTAATAAGTGCCAATTGTTCACCGAAAGCTTCTGAAATAATAGTTTGATTCATGCAGCACACCCTCCTTTCAACTAAACATAGCCGGATAGTTTGTTTGAATTAAATCTTCAATTTTCACACCTGTATCAAGATTTAAAAACAATGAAATCTTTATCATAGCTGTATCTCTAATCTTTGTGTAAGTCACTGAACTTATTGGTGGATCAAACTTTAAATTGTAGACATGATAATCTGTCAAGTATTCACTATTAGCTGACAAATACCTTGCTTCAATTAGAAAGCGTTCTGGTGTTGGTAATCTCTCAATAGCTCGTTCAATCATTTGGTGAAAGGCAAGATTATCATTATCTGGATTCTCTACTGTAAATTTAGAAATTCGATATCGCGCCAATTCTTTTACAACAGCTTTACGAATTTTCACTTTCTCTGCTATAGTTAAGTGTTTTAATAGTTCCATTTGTATCATCCTCGCTTCTTACTTTAGATAACCTATATTTCAATCACTCCAATCAAAATTATCTGGATCATTTCCGTCTTGTATCCATCGTTGGAATGCTATTTCTTTATCTCTCGGATCATATTGCGGTTTTTGTTTTGGTTGAGATGGTTTTTTATCAGTATTCATTTTTATAGCTAATTCCATAAATCTCTCACGAAGCTTTTTGGCTGATAGTACATTTGTTTTCCAAAATGAGTCTTCTGTTACCCAATCCATTACTTTCTTCGCTAGATGTTTATCTACTCCATCAAGCTCGATTAATTTACGCATATCATCAGCCCAAGTTTGCATATTAGACTTTTTGATTAAATGAGATATTCCAGCTTCATTTGCAACTGTAGAAACTTTCTCATGAAAGTAAATTGCCATTTTGAAATAGGTGTTGTCCTCGTCATATTTTTTTGATTGACGAGTAGTATTTATTTCTTTTATATCTTTTATATCTTTATTACATCCCTCAAATCTGAGGGTTCTCTCCATCAAATTTGAGGGTTCTCTCTCCAAATCTGAGGGTTCTCTCCAATCAGAACCGTCATTTTTGAGGGTTCTATTTTTATAGAATTTCTTTGAGTTTTTCACTTTAAAAATATTTCCATAGGGTGTTCGTTTTGTGGTTATATACCCGTGTTTTTTTAAAGTTGAAATATTCCGTTCAACTTTCGCCAAACTGTAACCTAACGATTCGGACATTTCAATATTTTTAACAGGTCTACCGCCAAGAACAATGCCGATAGTTTCATCATTCTCGACAACTTCTTTTGTAACTTTAGATATTAACCACAAAAACTCCCATAAAGCAGAACCAATTTTTTCGACATGTTCTGGCTCGAGTAGACCAGTGAAAACTGGAAAAAAGAAATTATCAGACATCGTCACCACCACCTTGTCAATGCCTATGTTGCTTAAACTGTGCAGGTGCTCTTTTATTCATCATTTTCTAATTCAAGCTGCAAAAATGCTTGTGTAGCTTGCTCATGAGTTATGAATCCTTGTTTAAGGGCAAACATTACTTTATTTATTTTTAGACTTTTTTCCGTTAAAACTGCTCGTTTGTTTCCTTGAGGGTCTAGCTTCACCCTAACTTGAGCACCTTCATAAATTGATGAACCACGATTCCATACCTGACTTGAATCGTGTCCAACAATTTTATCTAATATATCTTTAATAGTAATAACCTTGAATTTGTCATCCTCTTTTACTTCGATATAATCACCTTCTACTAAATCCATGTACGAAAAACGGCCATGTACTTTGTGCACTAAGGAAACAATATCAATGCCAAAATACACAGTTATACGTCCAATTAAATATTCTTCATTCATCTATTTCACCACCTTGAGTTTTACACATGAAAAATCACTTATTCCTATACACATGCTCGCCAAAGCAGATCTGATTACCATTCGTTCACAATTTCTTTTATTGCTTCAATTGTCGGTTCATAAAACCAGAAACGTTTTCTAGATTTTTGACGTTGATGCATTTTAACTCTCGAATCACTTAATACTGCATCTTCTAAAAATCGTTTACTAAAATTAGTGATTTTAACTAATCCCTCAATATCGATAAATAAAATTTTTTCTCGAATACATTCGTCTAATTGCTGCTGGATATAATTTCTGATTGCCTTTTCATCAATATCTACTTGTACCTGTGCGGGAATCATTAAAGTCGCGCTCCTCCCAGTTTTGTAATTCATGATTTACATCTTGTGTAAAAAAAATTTCCGAAGGGTTTTTATTTAATACCTTGCAAATGGAACTGATAGTTGTCGCTTTAGGATTAGTATTATTTGCTTCAATTTTTGTTATGGTGATTCTGCTAATTCCTGACCGTCTTGACAATTCAGATTTAGACATTCCTCTTTCTTCTCTTACATATTTAAGAATATTGTTAATCATGATTTACACCTCCTTGATTTTTATTATAAACCCCACTTTACAATGATGTCAACCATGATATACAATCAAAGAAATTAACTTATGAAAAAGGTGATCTATTTAATGAACAATGAACTAGGTTATTACCTAAAGGGGTTAAGAGGAGAAAGATCATTAAGAGAAGTTGCTGAAAAATGTGGTATTAGTCATACCTATTTAGATACCTTAGAAAAAGGGTATGACCCTAGAACAAAAAAAGAAAGAAAGCCAAATCCAGATGTGCTTGAAAAATTAGCAAATTATTATAGTGTCGATTATGAACATCTTATGTATCTTGCTAAATATATTGATGAGGATGTTTATAATGTGATTACCTCGAAAAATGGTCTTAAAAATAGAATAAAACATTTACTTACAAAACTAACTAATATTAAGGGATATTTCCTACCATTTTTAAGAAAAGACATTTTCGAATCAATTAATTTAATTTTGAATATGGATCCTGGTGACGTTATTGATTACAGAGAATTAAAAGGATATGATAAGTCGGAGTTTTTTCAGGACTATTTTTCTAATTCACCTGATGAATATGCTAAATATGAACACGAAGACATAGAAGAAGCATTTAATAAGGCGTTCAATATTATGACTATTACGGAAAAATTGGATTCTAAATATATCCACATAGACAAATTACAAGATTTCCTAGTTTCATTACAGCAGATTATAATGAAACATAATATCAACACCGAAAAAGAAAACATTTATGGTGAATCAGAACTAAACGATTTTATAAATAAGCCTAATATTTTTTATAAGAAGAACCCAATATCGGATAACGACAAAAAACTTATAACAGCTTATTTAGATGATTTCTTCACTAACAAGATAAATAATGATAAATAGATACGGTTCATTCTTTCAAGGTATGAGTTTGATTAGTGTTGTCAAATAATAGCATCCCCTTTCTATCCGAAGTCACCAAATCGCCTTTACAGGCATTAAAACGCTTTTAATCATCCAGACACTTTTATTTTACTCACCTATTCCTGTACACATGCTCGCCAAGCTTGAAAGGAATGGACAAGGTGAAGTTATATAAATCAGCAAAAGAACCTGAAATATATCACTATTTCAATGCGAATAAAGAAAAATTATGGTTGTTTCGACATAAGTATTATGATGCTACCGGAAAACGGAAAGAGAAAAAGAAAAGTGGTTTTAAAACAGAAAAAGCAGCATTGAAATCCCTACTGGAATTGAAGGCTTCAACGCTGCGAGGTGAAACTAAACATATAGAAAATGATAACCTAACTGTCGGACAATGGCTAGATATGTGGTATGAAACTAATCAAAAAAAATGGAAAATTGCTTCACAGAAACAACGCGAAATGGCTATTCGTATACAAATGAAGCCATTAATCGGTCATTTTAAACTACAACAACTAACAAAAGCGATCTATCAAAAACATTACATTAATGAATTAGAAAAGAAATATAAACCTAGCACGGTCAGATTACTTCACGATTTATTTAAAATTGCTATCAATGCAGCGGTAGAAGAAGAAATCCTAACACGGAATAAATTCCATGGAACTGTCTTGCCTTCTCTAAGAGGAAAAGAAGCAGATAAAAATTATCTTACACCTGAGCAGTTAAGTTTATTACTAAATCATATCAGGCAACACGAAGATATTGCCTATTACAGTTTATTTTTGACGATTGCTTATACGGGTATGCGTAAAGGTGAGGCATTGGGGCTTCAATGGAGGAATATCGACTTTACCAATCAAACGATTACCATTGAGCGTCATAGAGGTAGTAACGGTGTGGACTCCACGAAAACAAAGAATAGTGAGCGTACCATAAAAATAGATGAAGTTGTTTTGCAGCAGTTGAAGAGTTATCGAACAGCTGTTAAAGCACTGTTGCTGTCGCATGGTCGGAAATTACATGACGATATTACGAAAGATAATTCCTTTATTTTTATATCACCTAATACTATCGAACCTTTTGCTTCTACAGGATTAAATGCCACTTTTAACCGTATTTTAGCAGCAGTTGGGTTACCAGCTACCACTATACACGGTTTACGGCACACACATGCTACAATTTTGATGAATAATGATATTCCTGTGAAAGCCATTGCCGAACGTTTAGGGAATACGCCAGAAATAATCCATACAACATACGGGCATGTATTGAAAGAAATGGAAGATAAGATTATCGACATATTTGACCGTGCTATTGGAAATGGGGCTAAAAATGGGGCTAGCTCATAGCTAACCCCACCTCAAACCGTATTATATAGGCATTAACAATGCCTTTAAGATTCTAGTACATTTAAAATAGCATCCAGATCATTGACAGCAACATCTAAGCGTTCTTTTGCCTCGATATTTTGCTTTTTTAATTGACTAAACTCTAGTAAATTTTTCTCATGTTTTAATTTGATTGAAGACAAGCGTTCAATTCGCAATTCTACCTTTTCAATAGCTTGCTCACAAACTGCTGTCCATAGCTTTTCTGACTGCTGCATTTCAGTCGTTGATGGGTTGTGGTGACGCATAATTCGCGTATAAACTGCTTCAATTTGTTCAATTAATTCTGAATAAAAATGTCGCTCAACACGTGTTGTTTTGAATGTTGGGTGCTCTACCTCTTTTGCATATGGGGTAATTTGACGTAGTAGCTTACCAGCATTTTCTCCGAAACCATGTGATAAATTTAATACATTCATTAACTGTAAAAGTAAACGAATTTCTTCTAGATTAATAAGCTGTGAATCGATGCTTTCCTTTAGTTTTAAGGATTCCATATAACGTCGATCAAAGTGCTCAATCTCACCATTGCGTTGCTCTACTAAATGATCACTTGCATTGTCTTTTAAGCTTTTAATATAGCGAATTGCATGGCTTTTTAGCTCTTCCATCGACAGCAAGTTGTCATTGTCTTGTTGTGGCTTTCCTCGTTGAACATACGCAAATGCATCCATTTTTTTTGGCCATTGTGCTGCTGGGGTTTCTTCTGAGACATTATAGCGTATATAAATTCCGTGCATTTCATATCCTCCAAGTCCATTAAACAAGTATCTCTAAAGACAATAAATCGAATACGTTATTTTTTCAAGTAAAACACTTTTAAAGATTAAAAATCCTTCTTTTGAACATTAAAATAAAAAATTCCGAGTAGTCGATACGGTTCAGGAAGTTACATAATCAAATAAAAGATTTCATCACTTTTTCACCAAAACCTTCCTCTTACACTATACGCTACGATGAAAACAATCAAAATCTTTTTACCCTAAAAATTTTGATTGTTTTCCCTCTTGGGTATGCGGAATTTTTTATCTTTCATCCCAATTAGGAACCTTGTCGTATTTGATTGATACTTTTTCCTTCAGTAAAAGCATGAATGGATTCTATTGTTCCTACTGATTTGAAATTTGCCTTGTCATAGACCTTGGCAACCTGTTCATTGATAGGCAAAATCCAAAGAAATTTTAACCCCTGCTTTACGGACTCTTGCTGAATATGCTGCAGAATATATCCAATCAAACCTCTACCCCGATGGCTTTCAATTGTTGCGACACTCTCCACTCTCCCTTGATTTCCCGAGACAAAAATATTAGCAGTACAGCAAACTTCGCCATCCAATCTTAATAAATAATACGTAAAATGCGGGGAATGATATGTTTCCTCAAAGGCTTTTTTGATTAATGCAGGCTCTCCAAATGTCGAAATGCTCATTTCAACGGCTAACGCATCCTCCATATTAGCATCTGTTACGCGTTCAATTTGTATGGCTGGATTATGTGGTAATTGCGAGTGTTCACCATTCCAAAGCTGTACATCATCAGTAAAACTTTCATATCGAAAGCCATGAATCTCTAATGCTTCTATACATGACTGATTATCCTCCAAGTTGTATAAATACAATCTTGGAATGAGGGATTTTGATTGATAGAAATTCTTAATTTCCTGTAAAAACATATCTGGCTCAGCAATCTTCTTCCAAATATGTGCATGATTGGCGTCGTAATAAGTCGGCATTTCCTGATTATAAAATAATACCCCTTCATGCCACGTTTCCATCCTACTAAAACTTTTAATATAATTTATATCTAGCTGCATGATATGCTCAATGTTAAGCATGCTCTGTTCCTCCCCCCATCCATTTTTCAAATAAATCCTCTACCTGCTGTTCAAGCTTTTGACGTTGCTCCTTGGCAAGTGTGGGCTCTTTTAATTTCATTTCAAGCTTTTCAATTTGTTCTTCAATTGGTATTTCCTTTTTAGCAGTATAGGACTTTTCAGGTACTTCTTTTATGACTGGTTCTTTTACTACCTCTAAGCGTTTTTTCCTTGCCCATTCATAATCACCTTCAAATACTTGAATCGTTTCATGCTCAATCCATGCAACTTTTGTAAAAATCTTTTGCAAAAAATAACGGTCATGTGAGACGCCAATAATGGTTCCTTCAAAGGACTCCAATGTATCCTCTAATACCTCTCTCGCTTCAATATCTAAATGGTTGGTTGGCTCATCCAATATTAATAAATTAATATCCTCATGCATTAATTGCGCTAAACGCAAACGCATCTTTTCGCCGCCACTTAAATCCTTTACTTTTTTAAAGACGTCATAGCCATAAAATAAAAACTTAGCAAGAATATGACGTGCCTCAGCCTCTGACACAGAGACGCTCTCGCGAAAGGCATCTATTAAACGAATAGTAGGATTTTTATGCTCAAATTGCTGCGATAAATAGCCAATTTTCACACTACTGCCGACATGACATACACCTTCATTTGGTTTAACTTCCCCTAACATCATTTTTAATAATGTTGATTTTCCACTGCCATTGCCACCAACAATCGCAAGTCTTTCTCCAAAATAAACCGCTAAATTACTTTCCTTAAATAATGGTTTCTCAAATGCATGGCTTATACCCTTCATTTGCACAACCTCTTTACCACTACGTTCCGCCATTATTAAGGCTAAATTCATTTGTTTTTTCGTTGAAGGCTTCTTTACACGCTCTATACGAGCTAGTGCTTTTTCCATACTTTTAGCACGTCGATGCATGCCAGCATTTGGCGGATTCGCTTCATTTGCCCATTGCTTTAAGCGCTTTATTGTTTCCTGCATTTTTTTTATTTTCTTTTGCTGTTCTTCGTATTGGGCAAATTGCTGCTCAAGCTTAGCTTCCTTTTGTTCGACAAATGCATCGTAATTGCCAACATACGTAAATGCCTCTCCCTCTTCAATTTCAATTATTTTTTGAGCCATTTGATTCATAAAATGACGATCATGAGATACGACAATAACAATTCCAGCAAAGTTTCGAACGTAATTTTCAAGCCATTCTATTGCCTGCATATCTAAATGGTTCGTCGGTTCATCTAATAGCAAAATAGAAGGGTTACTTAAAAGGATTTGCCCAAGCATCACCTTCGTTTTCTCCCCACCACTTAAGCTACTAAAAGGCTGCTCAAGCAACGGGCTGATCCCTAGACCATTTGCAATCATCGCTAATTGTGCATCTATTTCATAGCCACCTTGCAGCATAAATTGTTCTTGCACATGGCCATATTGCTGAAGTACCTTATCTGTAACCTCTACCTGCATTTCCTGTTCTAGCTTTGTCATTTTTGACTTTAATGCATAAATTTCCGCAAATGCTTCCTCCAGCACTTCCTTCACTGAGAACATAGGATATTGTGGAATTTGATGTAAATAACCAATCGACGCTTCCTTACTTTTAATGATTCGTCCCTTATCTGGTGTATCCAAACCAGATAATAACTGTAATAAAGTTGTTTTCCCACTACCATTCACACCAACAATAGCAACGTGCTCCGATGTATTTACTTCTAATTGAAGCCCTTCAAATATAACATTTCCACCAATAATTTTTTGTATTTGTTCAGCCTTAATTTGCATCGTTTTTTCCTCCAATGAAACGTACGAAAAACATCTTTAGACACAAAAAAGACTGCTCGATTAACAAGCAGTCTTTTCCTCATTAGTCCGTGAAAAAGAATGGTTAATTCGCTACGTTTGATAATTGATTTTGCTTAAAAATGGACAGACCTATCCCGTTGCTCGCAAAATCGAAAGTAATCACACGTGCAAAATACATCGCTGTATCCACTTTTACACATGTTTTCGTAGCGTTTTTAGTCATTCCTTTTCACCTCCGTTCATTGTCATTGGATTTATATTACCATAATTCAGTTAATTTTGAAAAGGGCAAATTACATTCTTTCACATTTTTTCTATACGGACACCAAATTTTCGTTCCGACTGTTTGCTTTCTTAGTGGCGCCTGGCGGAAATGAGGTTGATTACGAAGGGGGACATAATGCTTTTAGCCTTCGTACCCCTACCCGCTTCAAACAGCCTGTAACTCAATGATCTTCAAGTAAAGTACCCAGTTAGTTTAATAAGAATATATTTAATCAATCAAATAGAACTTTGCGGTTTTCTTTTATTAATTGAATCTGTAATTAATATTAAAACTAAGATTATAAGGCATATTCCCAGTATAATTGCCCCTAGCATACTTACTCCCATTCCTTCAAATCCCCTAATTAGTTTCAAGCCAACAAAATGCGTTATGATACTTAGATTTACAAGAATTAACGGAGGAACATATACCTTTCTCTTGTTCTTGATTGCCCAAAACAACCCCAAAATACTTAGTAATGAAATGGAAATAGGCAAATAGATAAATAGAACTGTAGCAAACAAAGCTAACCCCCCCTGATGTTTATGATTTATTTTATTAACGTACCTTAACAAAATTCCCTTAATTTAACGATGCTGTAACTCAATGTTCTCTAATTAACGCACTCCGTTAGTTTAACAAGAAAATAACTTAATTCTTTATCATTTCCAATAACCTTTTCCTATTCCCCCAGAACTCCAATCGTAAAAACTGAAGAAATAAAGTACCATTTGAAAAACCAATCACTGGAGATGATGCCCGATACAATAAGGTTTAATATTCCTTTTCTAAACTACATAAAGAAAACAACGTTAGGTGATATTAAAATCAAGAAATATAATATCAAAATTTAATTTTCCACAATCCCCCCTAGCTTAATTTTACCATAATTAACCATAATATTCATTTAACTATTCTGACTATTAATTGAGTAACAACAATTCTTTTTGAAATCAACCTAAGAAAAAGATGGGATCTCTATGGAATCCCATCTTGAAGTAAAGCCTGTAACAATATATTCCCTTGATTTATATATGTAATTTTCCCTTATTCAACTAATCTGGTCCGTTAGTCGAATAAGAAATGAGGCTGCTCAAGCAACACAATTGTTCAACTCAAGTCCCCGTTACTTTAATAAGAAGCTTTTGATTGCTACAAATATAATAAATATAAATACAACTATACTTAGCCAGCCGTAACCTTTTTGTCCCTTTTGAAATTCTCTTAATCCCATTACCAACATCATTAAACCTAAAAACAACATCATATATGGTTGAAACTTAAAATCTTCAGTAATCAATCCATATCCTGCAAGTGAAATAACTGTTACTGATAAAATAATTTGCAAAAACATTAACAATTAAAATCCCCCTAAACAAGGTTACCACATATTACTAATTATTGTTAAACTATCCTGCTTCGTTAGTTGACTAGCAACAACCTTTTCGAAAACTGCTTTTATAAAAAAACGAATCCTTGTACAAATACTTATGTACTAGGATTCGCAAGCTTTATGTTGCAATAATTAATGATGATGACAGTAATTTAAACATTGTATTTTTTTCTTGTACCATAAGCCTATCGTAATACCGAAAAAAATTAATACACTGCCAACTGTCATCCAAAAGAATACGTTTCCTCCAACAGTTGAAGAATTGAAAAGTATACCGCTAATAGCCATAAATACACAACTTATAACTCCTGACAAGATAATGGCTAACAGACGATTTAGTTGATAAATGAAAAAAATTAGTACAGTAAAAATGTAAATAACACTTACTGTCATAATCATTGGGAAAAATGGTTGAAATTTAGCCGCATAGACAAAGTAATCGAGCTGGCTAATATCCTGTCCATTGACTATCTCAATATTAAATAATCGAGAAAACGGTGTGGAATATTTCCATTCCAGTGAATTGTCTATGATCTCACTTCCCTCATACCAAGAAATAGCTGTTGACATCAATAAAGTCAAGAAACCAAGAATCAGTTGTATCACATATTTAAACAATGTTCTTCTCCCTTCACGCTTTGATATTAAAGACGTTACAATAAGTAATCAGTTTCACAAATTCTGGAATACTTAGAACGAAGTGATTGCATTTCCATTCCAACCAGGCATTCTCCCCAATAACTTCATTATGTTACGCATATTGATTGTACACTTTTCCTCTCGCTGTGATTTTATTATATAAATTGTGTCTATTTCACTTGGACACGCAATAAAAAAACAATATTATGCTCTAAATTGAAATCAATCCCTTCATCATATAACATTTTCAAGACTTGTCCATCTTCAGCATCTCACTTAAAAAAAGCGTTATTTTTCTTAAATCATTAAGAAAGATAACGCTTTTTCATGTGGTTTTTATTGATTACGTTTTCGAAATAGAACAATTAATACTGGTAATATCGTTAATGCACAAAATAAGGAAAGTGCTGTATCTATAACGGTTGTAATACCAAATTCTCGTAAAATAGAAAAGTTAACAAAGATTAATGTCGAGAAGCCAACAATAACTGTCATTCCAGAAGCAGTAATCGCCTGCCCAACTTTTGAAAGAGAAACACGAATCGCTTCTTGCGCAGATAATCCCTTCTCCTCTTCTTCACGGAACCTTTCCATAATCAGAATGGTAAACTCTGTTCCAATCCCTAGTACAAGACAGCTAAGCGCCGTTGTTAGCGGATTGTATGAAATATCGAGCATTTTTAAAGCCCCAGGCGAAAAGCCTAATACTAAAATAATTGGTATCAACGGATAAAGAGCATGCTTAACTCGGCGATAGACAAAAAGTAAAGAAAGGAAAATAATGAAGAGCCCCGCACCAATCATCAGTTCACTATTTGCACCTATGTTATCAATACCATAAAGCATCATAACTTGTGCACCCGCAGGATTTATGTTTACACCGTCTATTACTTGCATATCATTCGTTATTTTATCCATTAATTTCAATTGTTCAACTGAAGAAAGATCCGGATTTATTTGAAATTGAATGGTTGCATATTTCTTATTATCACTAATAACAGTTTCTCTTAGTGAGTTTGGTACATTTTCTAGGTCATTCATTACTTGCGAAGCAGAGTTTGGTAAATCACCTTTACCATTGATTTGTAAAATAACAGTAGGAAGTGATATGACATCACTAACATCTTTATAGTTGTTTTCTACCTTTTCACTTTCAGTTAGCATCCAAGACATCACCTTTGGTTCCGTGACATCCTTTGCTTCCACTAAATAAGTAATATATGTTGTAGAACCGACTATCTTTTGTAACTGTTTTGTATTTTTTAATGTCTCCATATTTTGTGGAATCATTTTTGTTAAATCTGTTTCAGTCGGTATAGATTTTTCTGCCATAAATCCAAGACCAGATAGCGTAACCGAAACAATGAGGATCGGGATAGCAAGTTTCATAGCCACAGTAGCATATTTATTTAAAAAACGTGATATCAACGTATTTTTATCTGTAGTACTTTTAAAATCATTAGCCGATTTTTTACTGTCCAGCATATAGAATGTTGAGAACATCATGATTAATTCAACAACATAACAGAATAAAACACCAATAGCTAAAGTTAAACCAAATTGTTGCATCATCGGTGCTTTCGATAAGAACATTGTGAGGAAGCTTAAGGCCATTATAAAAACAGCAATCCCTACACCAGGCCCTATGTGACGAACTGCGTTTATTGTGGCTATTTTTGCGTCAAATTGATTATTCCTAAATTCTTCCTCGTACCTATTATGGAATTGAACACCAAAGTCAGTGCCAAGACCAATAATAATTGGCAATGTAGCCATAGTTGCTAGTGTAATAGGAATTCCAGTCCATCCCATGAAACCAAATGTCCATAGTAGCCCAATTAAAACGAAAGCTAAGGAGATAATTCGGCGTCTTACAGGGAATACAAAAAATAGGACAATAATCATCAACACTATAGCTAAACCAAGCATGATGCCTAAAGTTACAATGACTTCTTCCTGTATATCACCTAGTATAGCTGGCATCCCTGCTACTTTGACGGATAAGTTCGGATTGAAATTCGTATTTTCTATGAGTTTTTTTAACTCTTTATTTACACGTACATAAGTAGACATTTCTGTATTATTTGACGTATGCAACTGAATGACAACATGTTTCCCATTTCCAGGGATAAGTTGTTCGAGTTGATCTGGAACTTTCCCTTTGTTAGAAAAGACGATTTTATGCAGTAAATCATCATTCATATTTTGAACATTTGGCAGCGCTTTAATGATAGCTTTTTGCACATTATCTTTTTGTTGCTGCGTTAAGATTGACTGCGTGTAATTTGTAATGTCATCATTTTGCTTGTTAGTTAAAATAGCCTGCGTTAATTGCCCTTGTTCATCAGTTGAAGGCATATGACCAAGAGCAGACATTTGTTTTTGCATCTTTTGAAGCTGTTCATCAGAAAGTTGTTGTTGGGTAAATACCGCAATTTTCTCATGTTGCTCATCAGTTAAGCTATTATTCACATCATTATTGATGTCTTTCATTTTTTCATCTGGAATGGCATTTTTCAAGGCAGTTTCAAGCTCTTTATTCGCTTCATTTGTACCAAACATTGAAAGAGGAGGAGAAGTGGATGACAGCATTTCATTTAACAATCCTACATAATTAGTGGATCCTGTAAGATCCTCGATTTCTTGTGCTTTTTTTGTAAACTCAATAATTGCTTTATTAGTTTGTTGTGAAAGTAATTGATCACTATTCCCACTCAATACTACGTATAAACCATCTCCACCAAAATGCTTTTGATACGTAGCTGTATATTTATAAACATCTGATGTGTTACTTATAAATACATCGTTTCCCATCTTCATCTCAAGTTTTGTTACACCAAACGCAAAAAAGATTGTTAAACATGCTATAAAAATAATATTTATCTTTGAATTCTTTAGGATGTAGTGACCAATCTTATCAAAAATTTTATTCATACATTACTCCTCCCTTATCTATGCACATAAATCTAGCATAGGCATTGGAGGAAATCGACGAGTAAAAATGAATATTTGTATCAAAATGAGACGTTTGTCTTAAAATGGTTCATTTATCTGTAAATTCTTGGCGATATAAAGAAGTTCTTCTTTTGAATAAGGATAGTCATTGTTAATCCACCTTTTAACAATCTCAAAGTATCCACTACAATAAAAATCACATAATACAATAGGGTACTTAGAATTTCGAATTTTATTGGAAAGTAAATCGTTATTTTTTTTCGAGTTTTCAAGTAAAATTTCTGCACCTAATTGAATCAACTTGTCATATAGTTCATGGTTATTATTTTTAATGGTAATGTTTAAGAATAGTGCGCGATTAGCATCTATATAGTCAATCACTTCTTCAAATAATGTACGTTCCAAATCATAACCTTGCATTTGTTTAAATAGATCTATCGCTATGGAGTTTGTAGCATCATGAAAGAGTTCAAATTTATCATCATAATAACGATAAAAAGTGCTTCTATGAATCATTGCTTTATCACAAATATGGTTAATTGTGATAGATGAAAATGGTCTTTCTTTTAATAACTCTATAAACGCCTCTTTTATTAGAATTTGTGTACGAAAACGTGTGAGATTACTCAATTTACTTGCCCTCCTATTTACAGCAACTTGATATTGGTGAATGTTTTTCCCTGGTATTTAACCGAAACAGTTACTTCAGCTTGTACCTCTTCATTTTCTTGAATTCTGTTGCTTTCTTTTGCCGTATCAGTATTCCTCCATTAAGAAGTTTTGGTGGTATTTAAGCTACTATGGAGAAAATTATATAATATCATCTGATGAGAAATTGTGAAGAGAAAATAAAGTGGCTAACTTAAATTACTATCAAAAATAGATTTTATACAACTCTAACTACTTTGTAATGCAAAGGTGTAGTTGCCATTTAGATATATCTTTTTCAATCATACAATTTAGTACGGCCAGTTTAATGTAATTATAAAATCATTGATCATTATGTAATTTTCCCTAAGGGTAAAGTCTCTAATTGTTAGATTGTGTGTCTCCCTCGGTCCAAAACCGAAGCGAACCGAACCTTAGGATTTTAACGTCATAAAGAAGATGGTACCGGTTATATTCATGCAGCCATAACCACAAAAATTAATCACTCATTTTCCAGGAAATCATTGATGTTATATGACGATTTTGTAAGATTGGCGTAACATTCATCGTTACTACTTTATGGACAACTTCCGTATACTTTGTCAATGAGGAGTGAGAAAATGCAACCAATTGAATTAAACAAACGAATTGATACACTAGATTATCTCAGAGGATTTGCTTTATTAGGAATTATTTTAGTGAATATTCCAGGATTACTGCGGATTAATCTACCAAATACATCTGTAGATGTTTCATATGATAGATTTTTAACACTTTTTGTGGAAGGTAAGTTTTTCACCATTTTTTCATTTTTATTTGGTGTAGGTTTTTATATTTTTATTTCCCGTGCAATAGCTAAAAATGAACATGCAAATCAATTATTTATTAGAAGAATGATTATTTTATTGCTAATAGGACTTATCCACTTTTATTTCCAACCTGGAGAAGCATTAACCCTCTATGCAATATTTGGGCTAATCGCATTACCATTTTACAAAGTTCGTAAAGAAATAAACTTAACTATCGGGCTTATACTACTAGGGGTAACCGCTTATTTTGGCATAAAAATTGCAATGCCGTTCCCTTTAATTTTACTAGGATTAGCTGCTGGGCAGTATCGGATTTTTGAAAAAATCAACGACAATCGTAAAAATATATTAATTTTCACAGTTATTATGTTCGTTATTAGTATAGGAGGATTGCTGTATCAATGGCACTATGTCCCAGACGGAATGGTGGACTTTGACAATATCACAGAAGACGAATATACAAAACATGTGACAAATGTTGAACAATTTCCACTTATCGGGCTTCAATTTAGCCCATTTGTTTCGGCTTTTTACGTAGGTTTATTAATGCTTTTACTGCAACTTCCTTTTTTCCAGGTCTTACTTTCACCATTAAAGGACTACGGCCGTATGGCATTAACAAATTATTTAGGACAAACAGCGCTAATCTTAATAATCGGTAATGCCTTTCACCTTATGGAAAATATTCATCTCATCCAATCTCTTTGGATTTGCGTAGGTATATACATTTTCCAATTACTATTTAGTAAGATCTGGGCAAAATTCTTTAAATTTGGTCCATTTGAATGGTTGTGGCGCATGGGTACTTATTGGACAGTGCCTTCCTTGCTGAAAACTTCTACTAATTCTAAAGAACGTTCCTAAGTAGAAAAGATATTGTTTTAGAAGATGGCAAAGACCTAACTACAAAAAAGTCCGGGGAAATTTACGAACAGTAACATTCCCCGGACTTTGTATTTGAATAGATAAATTTGATAAAAGGCCACCTTTTGATCCTCTATATCCATTTAACAGAATTGGTATTTTCTCAGCATATCAGCCTCTAGATTTTCACTTTTTTCACGAACATCTTCACAAACGGTACGAGGAAAACGGATACGATCAGCACTCGGAATAGCTGAAATGCGGTAACGATTGTAACCTTTGCATGAACCGAAGCAGCGATAATCCCCATTTGATCAAGCCCACCTGGTACGATACTTAAAAAACCCGTTCGAAAATCAAGGCTGTAAAAACTCGTCATGACAAATGTTAAGCCATAAGCTGCGCCAACAAAGATACCCGCCGATACAAATGCGTAAAACACATGCTTCTTCGATAAATGTAAGTCCTCTTTTTTCAATAAAAGTCCGATGTAAATGCCAATCATCAGCTGTGCAATATGCAGTAGTGATAATGGCAATTTCGGTACATCAATTCCTATCATATTTATGCCCATCAATAAAAACACTGGGCCAAGCATATAGCCTGTCGGAATTTTTGCCTTTTGTGCTAGCCAACCGGCTACGCCACACACAGCAAGTAATCCTACTAGGCTCCATGAATACGCTCCATTGACAACTAAGTTAGTTCCCCCTGCGCCTGACACCATTAATGGCACAAAGCCGACTATCAAAAGAACCCGTAAAATTTGGAAAAACGTAATCACGACCATATCCATATTCTCTTGCTCCTCGGCAAAGGCAACAACTTGGGACATGCCACCGGGTACACAACATGTCAACGCAGTCGCAAAATCTAAATCCGTGCGTTTTGCTACTAAATAACTAATAGCAAAAAACAATACAATAAATAAAACGTTTAAAACAATCATACTTCCTAAAAATTGTTTAATATCCTGCACCGCTTCTGGTGTAAACGCAAAACCAATGGAATACCCCGCAACGATTAAACCAAAATTACGAAAATATCTAGGCCATTTCAATTGTACCTTTGTCGATAACTGAACAATTAGCACCGCAGCTATAGCGCCAAGTAACCACGGCATTGGAATATGTAATACATTAAATAAAATCGCACCTGTTAAACCAATACATAATGTGATCAACATGTGCTTGTCAAAAATAAACATAGAAGCAACCCCTCGTGACTGTATCATTCTATTATGCCGTGAACCTGCCTATTTTTCTACTTCACCACTTTTTCGCAAGGTCATATATCGTTAAATTTAAACCTGTTATCTGCAAATTTTAACCTCTTATCCAAGATTTTCTCCAAGCCAAAATTTTCTATGCTACATTATTATTACCTGATTCAGTGTTTCTCCATAGCGGGGATATGTAAAGGAGGCCTCCAATGAAAATTCATTTAACAATCAATAGTACATTAGAAGAAACTGAGGTTCATATACATGCAAAGGAATACAACGAGCAAATTGAACGACTGATGAAGCAGCTACAAACTTCACAAACAACGATGTTAGATGGCTATTTTCAGCAGGAAATTCATATGCTAAAAATTTCGGATATTTACTCCATTTACGCAGAGGGTGCAAAAGTCTTTTTGCAAACGGAAGAACAAGAATTCGAAACGAAGCGTAAATTATATGAGCTAGAAGCACAATTAGCGAAAGACTTCGCTCGAGTCAGCAAATCAACACTCGTTAACATTAACAAAATTGCCTCTATTCAAATGGGTAAAATCGGAACAACAGAATTAATTTTAGAAAACGATGTGTCCGTCCATGTTAGCCGCAAATATTTAAAAGAACTAAAACAACACTTAGGAATTGGGAGGGACTCCTAATATGAAAAAATTTATACGTATGATGACAATCGGTTTACTCATATCACTAAGCTCTTCCTACGCCTTAGTAACATTAAGTGTCATATCTAATAACGCGGTGGTATCAGGGCCTGAATTACTTGAGCAAATTATCATTGCTGCCATACTAGGGGCTGTAATAGGTCTACTGTCCATTATCTATGATATTGAACGATTACCTTTTATCGCTCAATTTATTCTTCATGTAATTGCGGTTACGTTGTGTGTCATGATTGCAGGCTATTTCGGACGTTGGTTTGAACATTCAAGCATTACGTACATTTTTATAAGTGAAGCTATTATTTTCATTATCGCTTGGTGCATTATTTATGTACTTCAAAAAAGTGATATTGCAAAAATCAATCAAGAAATTCAAAAAAGAAAGGAATAAACAATATGACCTTTGCTATACAAGTTGAAAATCTATGTAAGCAATATGGTGAACAACAGGCCGTCAAGGGGATTTCGTTCACGGTTGAACATGGCTCCCTCTTCGCCTTTTTAGGTGCGAATGGTGCGGGGAAATCAACGACCATTGAAATACTCTGTACATTATTAAAAAAATCAAGCGGTACAGTAAATATTAATGGCTATACACTTGATGCAAGCAATGACAATGGGGAAATTCGAAAATCCATTGGTGTCGTATTCCAGCAAAGTTTACTTGATGCACGATTAACGGTGCAGGAAAATATACTACATCGTGGTAAAACATATGGCTTATCGAAAAAGCAATTGGCCGATAATTATCAATTTGTTTCAACATATCTTCATTTAGCTGATATAGAAAATCGCAAATATGGCACTTTATCAGGTGGTCAAAAAAGGCGCGCTGATATTGCTCGAGCCCTTATCCATCGACCAAAAATATTGTTTTTAGATGAACCGACAACTGGGCTTGATCCACAAACACGTCAATTCGTTTGGCAAGCCATAAAGCAGCTTCAGCTTGAAACAAATATGACTGTTTTTTTAACAACGCATTATATGGAGGAAGCGGCAGTTGCTCATCAAGTCATCGTCTTAAAAGAAGGAGAAATTGTTGCTGAAGGGACACCTGATGAACTTAAAACCAAATACGCCTATGATTCAATGGCAATTGTTTTTCATAATAGTTCTGACGGGATACAGTGGCTCGAGAAAAATGCTATTTCCTATACAGAAAAACTAGGTATTTTCTCTATCCGAGTCGACTCGACACTTCATGCTTTAACGCTCTTAAAAAAAGCGGAGCCGCTTATTGCTTCGTTTGAAGTCATCAAAGGTACGATGGATGATGTCTTTCTTCATATTATGGCCGAGGGAGGTGCAGCTTAATGGAAGCATTATTTAGCTTAGTCAAACGAAATAACAAGGTTTTCAGACGTAATAAAACACAAGTCTTCTACTCGCTGCTTTCTGTCATTATTGTCATTGTCCTTTACGCAGTATTTCTTCAAAAATCACAAATTAATGCCATTGAGGAAATGATAAAAACAACTCCAGAATTGGTCACAATGGTCAATGAATGGATTGTCGCTGGTTTACTCTCTATGATCGCCGTTACCACTACGCTTGCTGCATATGGCATTGCTGTTAGGGACCTTGAATCAAAAGCGCAAGCTGATTTTTTAACAGCACCCATCTCACGGGCAACCATCCAATTTAGCTATGTATTAAATTCATTTATCATTGGCTGTATCTTTTCCTTTATCGCCCTTATTGGCTGCGAAATTTTTATCGCATCAACTGGCGGTCAGCTACTTAGCTTTGGGGATTTCTTGAAAGTAGTCGGCATACTAGTTTTATCTGTGTTACTTGCCAGTGTTTTTAATCTCTTCCTTGTGTTACTTGCCAATAGCGAACATTCATTTTCAACGCTCAGTACAATCATTGGTACAGCACTCGGTTTCTTATGTGGTGTTTATGTACCTGTTGGTGCCCTTCCAAGCTTTGCTCAAAATATTATTATGTATTTTCCTATTAGCCACACAACTTTACTATTACGCAATGCGTTTATGGAGAGCTCAATTTCCAAGGTTTTCGAAGGTGCGCCTGCTTCACAGGTAGAAGAATACAAAAAAGTGTATGGCATTGTCTATGACCTTCATGGAAACATACTAAGTACCTCAACAAGCATGATCATTATTGTCGTCACAATTATTGTGCTAGCCATCGTATCGATTATTATTTTTAAAAAGAAAAATAAATAAACACTTTCGCACATCGTTTATAAAACGATGTGTTTTTATTGATTTTATCCAAACAATTTGTTATTTTAATAATAAATAAGCAAACAAAATAAATATTCGTTTGTTTTTTAGGAGGATTTCCAATGGATGTACATGAATTATTTTGGCAGGCTTCGATCCATGACATAAAAAAAGGCTACAATGATGACGCAACACACTTCACTTGTTTGCTTTGCGGAGAAAAAATTGAAAAGGGTATTATTTATCCACATGAAGGTGTTCTCTACGAGGCAGAAAAATTTATGCAACATCATATGACCGCTGTCCATCGATCTGTATTTCATTATTTAAATGGCCTTCATAAAAAAATGACAGGACTAACTGATCATCAAAGTCATATTTTACGCTTATTTTATGAAGGAAAAAGCGATCAAGACATTAAAGAAGAGCTGGAAATTGGTAGTGCAGCAACGATACGTCACCATCGTTTTGCACTGAAAGAAAAGGAACGACAAGCGAAAACGTTTCTTGCAATGATGGAGCTTTTAAAAGAACAAAATCAAAAGGAAGACAGCTTTGTACCTATTCACAAAACGGCAACGATGGTCGATGATCGCTATAATATTACGATTTCTGAAGAACAGCAATTACTCGAAAAGTACTTTCCAAATGGTTTGGACAAAGAGCTTGTCCGATTCCCAAAGCGTGAAAAACATAAAATTGTCATACTCCGTGCCATCACAAAGCTTTTCGATGAAACAAAACAGTATTCCGAAAAGGAATTAAACGAAATAATCCAACCGATATATGAGGACTATGTGCAAATACGTCGCTATTTAATCGAATACGGCTTCATGGATCGAAAAGAGGATGGCAGTGCGTACTGGATAAAAAAATAAGAAAGCAGGGTTAGCAATGGACCATAAAAAAGAATTAAAGGAAATGTATAAAGAAATAAAAATCGAAGCTGGTGTTTTCACCATGACTAATAAACAAAATGGTAAAGTGTTTGTTGGCAGCTTCAATAATTTAAAACGCTTAAACGGTTTTCAATTTATGTTAAAAACAAATACACATACGAATAAAGAACTACAAGCTGATTACAACACCTTCGGCAATGATGCTTTTGATATTGAAGTTGTGGAATATTTGAAGAAAAAAGAAGAAGGCTATTTCGATCCCAAAAAAGAGCTAGAAAAGCTGGAACAAAAATGGCTCGACAAGCTTCAGCCATTTGGTGAACGTGGCTATAACTAGGTAACACAAAAAAGAATCTGTTTTCTCCGAGATTTTAAGCTTTGAGAAACTTGCAGATTCTTTTTTAATTTCATATATTTGTTGTTTCGCATGGGGAATCACTACTTGCAGGTATTTCTTTTCGTTAGTAGAGCAAATACCAGTTGGATCTGAGCAGTTCTTTGGCTGGCCTGAGCACTTTTCTCCTGCACCTGAGCAGTTCTTTGACCTACCCGAGCACTTTCACCTGGCACCTGAGCAGTTCTTTGACCTACCCGAGCACTTTTCTCCTGCACCTGAGCAGTTCTTTGAGCAACCCGAGCACTTTTCACTCGCACCCGATCAATTCTTTGATTATCCTGAGCAGTTTTCTCTTTCACCTTAGTTTTTCTTCGCTGGCATCCCCTATTTCTCCTGCTTGTTCTCTCACTTCATTTCAGAATTTCCTGCTGAGCTTTTTTTGTTAGCTTTCCAAACACTAACTCATAAGAGTGTTGGATTAACTTTTCAACTACATCCATAGGTACATCATCTACATCCATATAGATTGAATTCCAATGTGTTTTATTCATATAATAGCCTGGAATAATGCTTTCATAAGCTTCTCTCAGCTCTTCCGCTCGCTTAGGTTCGCATTTTACTGTAAGTACCGGTCTTCCTGTAGCATCTCCGCCCATCATCCCATACATTTTACCCCCAATATGATAGCGATCTGCTTGCCATTCTTCTTTGTAATCATGCGTTGTTCCATGAAGCTTTAAGCAATAAGAGTGAATTGTTTCTTTGTTCATTATGTAACCCCTTTCCTCTAAAATCATAAAAAACACACGTTCGATTATTTTAAGTATAATCATAAACGTGTGCAAAATAAATGAATATTTATTTTGAATTACCTGACAAATTAGCGAGTAGGAGCGTCAGGCAAAACATATTATTCACTTTATGCCTCGATCAAACATACCGATGACCTCAGTAGTTTGCAATATATTAACAAATGATTTAGGATCTGTTTCCTTGATCATACCTTTAACTTCAGCAAGCTGATAGCGTGTAATGACGGTAATTAAAACTTTTCGCCCTTCGCCTGAATAAGCTCCCTTCGCATCCATAATGGTTACACCTCGATGAAGCTTTTCCAGTAGCTGCTGTTTTACTTCCTCGCCCTTGCTCGTAATAATCATCAGTGTCAATTTAATATTACTCGTATGAATGGTGTCGACTACCTTTCCTGTAGCATAAATCGATACGAGCGTCAGTAATGCCGCATCCCAGCTAAAAACAAATCCGGAGATAGCTACAACGACCCCATTCATCGCTGAGATTAATGTACCCAGTGGAAAATCACGTTTGCGACTTAGCAGCATCGCTATAATATCAAAACCTCCAGAGGAACCTGCCGCACGAAAAATCATACCCATCCCTAAGCCCACAATAACCCCACCGAATAATGAGGCAAGAATTGGATCTTGTGTAGCTTTATGAATGGGGATAATATACAAACTTACTGACAAGACAACTACTGAAAGAATGGTATATCCAATAAATCGCTTCCCTAGCTTTAGAACTCCTAAAATAAGCAGCGGCAAATTCAATAGTAAATTTAAAACCCCTGTATTCAAGGGTGTAACAATCCCAAGCATGATAGCAATCCCGCTTAATCCCCCACTTAAAATCTCATGTGGAATTAACAAAAAATTGTAGGCAAAGGCGACTACTATCGATGACAGTGTAATAACAACAATATTACGCATAACAATTCCCCTATCATGAACGTACGAGTTTTGAACTACTTTCCCTTAGAATACCCAACTTATTCATTCAAAAAACGCACTATTACAGTTAAAACACCGACATTTATTTCTTCTGATGTTCTTTTTTCTGCTCCTCTTTTATCGGCACTTCTTTTACCGGCTCCTCTTTATGCTCTTCAGCCTTCTCCGCTACCTTATAAATACGTTCAAGCATTGGCGGATGCGTATAACGGAACCACTTTACGAGTAACTGTGGATTTACCTCACTCAATCCAGAAATCGTTAGCTTCTGGAATGCAGTAATGGCAGATTCCCGATCACCCGTTAGTGAAATCGCATATTGATCAGCTCTCGTTTCCTGATACCTCGAAACATAATTTGACAGAGGGCTCGACGCAAATAATAAAACAGATGTTAGGAGCAAAAACAAAGGATAAGAACCTATATCACCAACATTTTTAATGTTTAATACATGTCCATGACGTCGAATCAACCACCTCAAACCTTTTGCAGTTAGCCATAACCCTAGCAACGTCAACAGAAGATAGCCAGCAATACCAAAATAAATATGCTTTTCAACATAGTGTCCCATTTCATGTGCCATAATAAAGAGTATTTCATTATCCGTTAAACGATTTAACGTTGTATCCCACAGCACAATTCTCGAATTACTACCTATCCCCGTGACATAGGCATTTAAAGCATTTGTTTTTTGTGCCATATTAACTTCATATACGTGCTCTGCTGGTATATTTGCCTGTGTAGCAAGAGATAGAATTTTTTCCTCTAGCTCTTTATTTTTTAGCGGATAAAAATCATTATATAAAGGATCAATAACTACAGGTTGAATAAACATTACAAATATTGTAAAGGGAATCGTTAGAATCCATGCATATAACCACCATCTTTTGGCACTTTTTTTTATGAGCCAATAAAGGACCGACACGATAATTAAACTCATGCCAAAGTTAACCCAAAAATCAAGAATGCCATCTCGCATCCATGAGGAGAATGCTTGTGTACTAATCCCATAAGTTTTGCTTAAATTGTAACGATAATAATCGAGTGGAAATAGTACAACATATAGTAAAAGTGATAATAAAAATAAGTAGCTTGCATTTTGTAACAGCTTCCATTTTGCTTGTGACGTCGCTACCTTTTCGAAATAACGCGATACGCCCATAATTAAAATCATGAAATAGATTAACCATTCCAAAGGTGTAGCAACAAAGAAAAGGAAGTTCCGTATTTTAGAATATTCACCGCTTAAGTATAGTTCTTTTTCAGACATAAACATCACTGGATCTGCAGCTGTCCCCTGCATCGCTCGCGGTATTGTTCCACCACCGCTATGGAATATATACCAATACATACACAGCACATAAACACCGAATATAAGTAGCGCGACAATTCCCATTTTTTTCGCTATGACATTTCCTCCCTTGTTCAACACTAAGTTCGTCCTATAGTAAGTGTAAGCTAAAATGAAAAAGTTAGAACAAATTTTTCTTTGTTTTATTTACCTTCAATTCTACTTCACACCAAATGACCCTTTTCGCGCGGGTATTACCCTGCCGCGGTATTTACCCTGCTTCCGCGGGTATTCTTCCTCTTCGCGCGGATATTACCCCTGCCGCGGTTTTACCCTGCTCCGCGGGTATTCACCTTGCTTCCGCGGGTATTACCTTGCCGCGGTATTCACCCTGCTTCCGCGGGTATTTACCTTGCTTCCGCGGGTATTCACCCTGCTTCCGCGGGTATTTACCTTGCTTCCGCGGGTATTTACCTTGCTTCCGCGGGTATTTACCTTGCTTCCGCGGGTATTCACCTTGCTTCCGCGGGTATTCACCTTGCTTCCGCGGGTATTCACCTTGCTTCCGCGGGTATTCACCTTGCTTCCTCGGGTATTCACCTTGCTTCCTCGGGTATTCACCTTGCTTCCGCGGGTATTCACCTTGCTTCCTCGGGTATTACCTTGCCGCGGTATTCACCCTGCTTCCGCGGGTATTTACCTTGCTTCCGCGGGTATTCACCCTGCTTCCGCGGGTATTCACCTTGCTTCCGCGGATATTACCCTGCCGCGGGTATTTACCCTGCTCCGCGGGTATTCAACTTGCTTTCGCGGGTATTTACCCTGCTCCGCGGGTATTCACCTTGCTTTCGCGGGTATTCACCCTGCTTCCGCGGGTATTTACCTTGCTTCCGCGGGTATTCACCTTGCTTCCGCGGGTATTTACCCTGCTTCCGCGGGTATCCCCTTCGCGCCGATATTACCATGCCGCGGGTATTCTTCCTCTTCGCGCGGATATTACCCTGCCGCGGGTAATTTTCAAGACTGCTTGCAAGCGTAGTGATTAATGGTTATTAACATTTTATGCTAACTTTCATAATAACCAAAATCAGAACTCAGTGTTAATTCTGATAATTACGTAAATTCATTAGCTAAAAGGCGGTTATGTAAAATATAATCGAAAATATTTTAAAATTATTTGGTGCAGTTTAATCATCGCAAACTCTTTAGATGTTTGTAGGGCTATTTTAATTGACAAAGAAAAGGGTTAATTTTGCAAAATATATAAGTTTTTCACAATATCCCCCTACCTTTTTCACTATATACATAGAGAAAATCCACTTCAAAACAAACTAAATACTCAGTGCTTAGAAAATATCGAGAATGATTTGAACCGATTTCCCTGTAGTAAATTGTAAAAAATCTGATAGTATTTAATGGTAAAACAAAAATATCGTCTGACATCTGACATATAATAACTATTTACCGATAATAATTGGAGGTACTCATTTTGAAAAAATTCTTGATTGGCTTTTGTCTAATAGCTTTGTTATTAGCAGGCTGTACAATTTCTCCGCAAGAAAAGGCGAAGGATGACTATAAAATTGGCATCTTACTCTCAGATGCAGGGCTTGGTGATGAATCGTTTAATGACTCAGCTTTTAAAGGGCTTGAGAAAGCACGAGATGAGTTAGGTATTTTGTTTGATTATAAAGAGGCACCTGATGGCAATTACGAACAGAAGCTAGAGGAACTTGTCACAGAAAAGTATAACGTCATTATTGGTCTTGGCTTCTCTGCACAGGAAGCTTTGGAAAAGACGGCGAAGAAATATCCAGATCAGCAATTTGTCCTTATTGATGGACAATCAGATGTTGCAAATATTACTTCCATAACCTTTAAAGAACAGGAAGGTAGCTTTTTACTTGGAATGGTTGCTGCAATGACGAGTAAAACTGGAAAAATAGGATTTATTGGTGGTGTAAATATTCCGGTTATCCATCATTTTGAAAACGGCTTTATTGAAGGCGCTAAATATTTTAATCCAAATATTGAAATCGTTAGTGAATACTCTGGCTCATTTGATGATGCCAAGGCAGGTGCCGCCATCGCAGAACGTTACATAAAGAACGGCGTAGATTTTATTTATCATGCAGCGGGATTCACAGGCTTCGGTGCCATAAAGAAAGCAGAGGAAATGGGCAAATATGCGGCCGGAGTTGATACAGATCAATTTTACATAGCAGAAAAGACTGTCGTAACATCCATGTTAAAGAATGTCGACCAAGCTGTTTTTACATTGGCTAAAACATTAGTTGAAGACGGGAAAATTTCCGACAAATCATTTTCATTCGGTTTAGCTGATAACGGGGTCGGACTTGCGGATATACGTGTTATTAAACTTACACCTGAGCAACAGACTGCCATTGAACGAGCAAAAGAAGATATTGTTTCAGGTAAAATAAAAGTTACTGCAGAAAAGGGGAATAGCCAGTGACACTACGAAAAAAATTATTTATGAACATACTTATACCTATTGTCCTCGCAATGGCTATGATTGGTTTTATTATCGTTCAAACATTGGATATTCAAACAACTGCACAAGATGATACAGAACTATTACTAGCAGTAAAAGAACTTGAGCAAAGTTTAGTTATTGCGAGCCAATCACTAAATAATTACACTTATTTAAATAGTGAGGCCAATAAAAATGAAGCTCTCTCCACTTTAAAAGAAACGAAAGTAAATGTAGACAAACTCTCAACGATTGCAACAGTAGCTGATCATAAGGCAATCATCAAAAAAATCGAGGGTAAATACGATGAGTTAGCAAAAGCTACAGAAGCGGGGTTTCTTGCCCACAATCGACCTGAGATAAAAAAACAAGCAATCAGAATATCCGGAATCTTAAACGACATGTATCTACTAAAAAAAGAAACAAATGAATGGTATAAAGAAACGAATGATTTGGCAGAGCAAAAGATTTCTTTTATTACCACGACAACAATCATAGGCAGTATCCTTTTAATTATTGCTACTATCATCTTTTCGTATGTCGCAACGAAAAGAATTACAACCCCGATTAATCGAATCGTGGATTTTGCACAATCGGTGGCTGCAGGGATTTTGACAATTGACACCTCTTCCCTATCCTATAAGAAAAATAGTAGAAATGAAGTGGATCAACTGACTGAGAACTTTTCCAAAATGATTGTTAGCTTAAAAAGCACCGTACAATCTATTGATCATGTAGGTAAAAATGTTGGTCTATTTACAAGAGATGTCACAAGTTATATTGAAACGGTAAACGACGGCAATAAACAGATTGCTACATCAACGGATGAATTAGCAAAGGGAAGCCTAACAATTTCAGAGGATATCCAGTCAACTGCTATCCTTATGAATACCATGGCAGATCAATTTACGACTGTTCAACGGGCGAGTGAACAATCTGCCATAAACGGCAACCAGGCACTTACTGCAGTTCAAAATGGTCGTAGCTCATTAGAAAAGCAATCCTCTATCGCGAATGATGTTTCATCCACTTCGATTAGTATCAAAGAGGCTGTTACGCAATTCTCTCAATTCACAACAGAAATTGAAGGTGCCGCGAATGCAGTCCACGCTATTGCGGATCAAACAAACCTCCTAGCATTAAATGCTGCCATCGAAGCGGCACGTGCAGGAGAAGCCGGAAAAGGATTTGCCGTCGTAGCAAAGGAAGTCAAAAAACTATCTCATGAAACAGAAAAAGCTACTACTTTAATCTCCTCGATGGTGACGCATATACATGATGGCATTACGCTCATCCTTTCTACCGCTGACCGTGGACATCAGCTTTCAAAAGAACAATTACAATCGATGACCGATACAGAAAAGTCATTTGAGGCGATTGCCACACATGTTTTAGACATTAATGATCAGTTACAGCACCTTACGAGGGATATGGAGCAAACTAGCGCAATGAGCCAGCAGATGAACAGTGCCATTGAAAACATCTCCGCTATTACGGAAGAAACCGCAGCAGGAACAGAAGAAATATCCGCATCTACACAAGAACAGCTAGGATCATTCGAAAAAATTAGTGAAAAGGTTTCAGAACTTCAAGACATGACAAACACATTGTCTGTAGAACTTAAAAAATTCAAATTATAAAAAACAGCGCCTCTATTACTACAGACTAATAGGGGCACTGATTAGCACCTTTTATTAATAACAAGTTTGGATTCCGATTAGAATTAAGTGATTGTAACAAAAACTTTTGCTCATAAAACCCTTACTATTTTTAGATCTACTAAAGCCACCCATATTTATAGCTGGGTGGCCTTTGTTATGCTTCATAAATAAATTTTTCTAGCGTGTATTTTTCTAATTTATCTTGCACTACATTATACCCAATACCAGGTAAGTCGGAAACTTGGATATGTCCTTGGTCATCCATGACGATTTCTGGCTCGACAATGTCCTCATGCCAATAACGGGCAGAAGGAGCTGTATCACCAGGTATTATAAAGTTCGGCAGTGTTGTAATCGCAATATTATGAGCACGACCAATCCCTGATTCTAGCATTCCCCCACACCATACCGGGATCTGATGCTGCTGACATAAATCATGAATCTTTTTAGCCTCAGATAAGCCTCCAACACGCCCTACCTTTATATTAATCACTTTGCAGCTACCAAGTTCAATTGCACGTCTAGCATCATCATATGAATGAATACTTTCATCTAAACAAATCGGTGTATTGAGTTCGCTTTGTAATTTTCGATGATCGACAATATCATCATGCTCAAGCGGTTGCTCAATCATCAATAAGTTTAATTGATCCATCTCTTTAAATAATGGTAGATCTTCTAATGAGTAGGCAGAATTGGCATCTGCCATTAAAGGAATATCACCAAAGCGCTCACGGATTACTCGCAGTACTTCAATATCTTTTCCGGGCTTTATTTTAATTTTAATTTTTTTAAATCCTTGTTTTAAATAACCTTCAATGCTTTCCAGCAACGAATTCGTATCATCTTCAATGCCTATGCTAATGCCAACTGTAATTTCTTTTTTCTCTCCGCCAAGTGCTTGTGCTAAAGGTATGCCCTGCTCTTTTGCATATAAATCCCAAATAGCCGCTTCCACAGCAGATTTTGCCATATTATTACGTCGCACACGGGCAAATTTCTTATTTACCTCATCTGGGTGGTTAAATTCCTGACCAATAACAAGTGGTATTAAAAATTCATCAATAATAGAGAATGCCGTTGAAGCTGTTTCTTCTCCATAATAAGGATAGGCACTAACTACACATTCTCCATAACCAACATGCTTCTCACCATACGCTTCAATAATTAAGAAAATACGTTCTTGCTGCGTCATAAAACTTGTTTCAAATGGTGATTTCATAGTCATTTTCATTTTACGGACTATTATTTTTTCAATTTTCATTTCTCAACACTCCCCTATTTGTAATATAAATGGCAGGCCGTCTTATGGTCGGGTGAATGTTCGACCAACTCTGGCTCCACCGTCCTGCATTTTTCCATTGCAAAAGGGCATCTCGTCTGGAAAACACAGCCTGACGGTGGATTCAAAGGAGAAGGGATTTCACCTTGCAACTTAATCTTTTCACGTTTAATTCGTGGATTAGGTACAGGAATTGCCGATAATAGTGCTTTCGTGTAAGGATGCATCGGATTGCTAAAAATTTCATCTGTCGTTGTTTCTTCTACTAGCTTTCCTAAGTACATTACGCCAATTCGGTTGGAAATATGGCGTACAACACTTAAGTCATGTGAAATAAACAATAATGTTAAATTAAATTCTTTTTGTAAATCCTCTAATAAATTCAGCACTTGTGATTGAATGGATACATCTAAAGCTGATACAGGTTCATCACAGATAATAATATCCGGATTCATGATGAGCGCACGTGCTAATCCTATACGCTGACGCTGCCCGCCTGAAAATTCATGTGGAAATCGAAAATAATGTTCATTTTGGAACCCTACTTTATTTAAAATATCCATCACTCTTTGCGTACGCTCTTGCTTTGTGCCAATATGGTGTATTTTCAAGGTTTCTTCTAGTATTGTCCCGATACGTTTACGTGGATTTAACGATGAATAAGGATCTTGAAACACCATTTGTAAACCACGTCGAATTTGCAGCATTTCTTTTTGGTTTAGCTTATTAATTGTCTGGCCTTGGTAAATTATTTCGCCATCTGTAGGTTCAATGAGTCGCAAAATAGAACGCCCTGTGGTACTTTTTCCGCAACCAGATTCTCCAACTAAGCTATATGTCTCTCCTTTAGTAAGCTCAAAGGACACATTATTTACTGCTTTGACATATCTTTTTTCTCGCCCAACGCCACCATTTACAGGAAAGTAGGTTTTTAAGTTCTTTATTTGTAAAATCGTTTCTTTGTTATCCATACATTGTCGCCTCCCGCTTTCCTTGAATTTCTTCAAAGTGCCAGCACCGGACTTTACGCTCTCCGTAGCTTTCAAGCTTTGGTATAGATGTGCGGCATTCTTCTGTCTGGAATTCACAGCGTGGAGCAAAACGACAACCTGCAGGAATTTGATTTAATGTCGGCACCTTTCCTTCAATCACATATAGCTTTTCCTCACGATTTCCTTCTATAGTAGGAATTGATTTTAATAAGCCTTGTGTATACGGATGAAGAGGCTGATCAAAAATCGATAATACATCACTTTCTTCAATGACTTGTCCTAAATACATAACAACCACTTTTTCACAAACTTCAGCCACAACTCCTAGATCATGTGTAATCATGATTGTCCCCATATTAAATTGCTCTTTTAAGTCTTTTATTAAGTCTAAAATTTGTGATTGCGTTGTCACATCTAAAGCTGTTGTAGGTTCATCAGCAATTAAAAGTGCTGGCTGACAGCTAAGTGCCATCGCTATCATGACCCGTTGACGCATTCCCCCTGAGAGTTGATGTGGAAACTCATCAACCCGTTTCTCCGGTGCTGGAATACCAGTCAATTTCAGCATGTCAATCGCTTTCGCACGCGCCTGTTCTTTTGAAACATTTTGATGAAGAAGGAGAGCCTCCATAATTTGATCTCCTACCGTGTAAACTGGATTTAATGAACTCATTGGATCCTGAAAAATCATAGCAATATCATTACCACGAATTTCTCGCATCTCTTTTGCGGATTTCGCTAATAAATTTTGACCTTCAAGACGAATTTCACCTTCATACTTCGTATGCTTTTCATCGAGAAGTCGTAAAATAGACTCTGCTGTAACACTTTTACCACAGCCAGATTCCCCCACCACACCAACGATTTGCCCTTTTTTAACAGAGAAAGAAACGTCATCGACCGCTGTTACTTTCTTTTCCTCTGTATCAAAATGAACTTTTAAATGCTCAATTTCAAGTAAAGTATCTGTCATCGTATTAACACCCCCTTACTACTTCTTCGATTTATTATGCGGATCTAGCAAGTCTCGCAATCCATCACCAAATAGATTTAGTCCTAAAACTGTTAACATAATTGCAATACCTGGAAATATTGTCATCCACCATGCATTGAAAATAACCGTTTTGCCATCATATAATAAGTTGCCCCAACTCGGTTCAGGTGCAGGAATCCCGGCTCCTAAAAAGCTAAGTGCAGCCTCTACAATAATGGCATCTGCAAAAATAAAAGTAGCTTGAACAATTAATGGTGAAATGACATTCGGGAAAATATTCGACCAGATGATACGCGTGCTATTTGCCCCCTGTGCCCGCAATGCCTCCACATATGTTTGCTCCTTCACGATTAAAGCAGAGGAGCGAATAGTTCTTGCAACGAGTGGCGTAAATACAATCGTTAAAGCAATAATTACATTGATCAAATTTGCACCAAGTGATGCCATAATCGCAATCGCTAGTAGGATGGCTGGAAATGCCATAAGACCGTCAGAAGTTCGCATCAATAAACTATCAAGCTTTTTAAAATAAGCTGCGTATAATCCAATAATTGTCCCGAAAATAGAAGTTAACAATGCGACAGAAAAGCCAATGACTAATGAAACACGCGCTCCATACATAACACGACTAAATAAATCCCGACCGTAGTTATCTGTGCCAAAAAAGTGTTCAGCACTTGGTGGTAATAATCGATTCGCCGTATCTAATGTATATGGCGAAGTCGAGACGATAAACGGGGTCAAAATTGCAAACATCATTATCACGGACATAATAATGGTGCCTGTCAAAGCCAATTTGTTGCTAAAAAACTTCTTCCTAAATAGCGTTCGCTGTCTTTGCTTCATCTGCTTCTTAATGATTGACAGATCATTCATAAAATGTTCTTGACTCAATTTACTCCCCCCTATCTCTTCCCAACTCGTAAGCGTGGATCAACAATCCCATATAGTAGATCAATAACTAAATTGATAGTTACATAGCTAACGGCGATTAACAAAACAACTCCTTGAATTACTTCAAAGTCACGTCTTTCCACTGAGTTAATAATCAATTGACCAATACCTGGAATATTGAATACTGTTTCAACGACAGCTGCACCGGCTACTAAAGTTCCAAAAGTTTGACCGATAATCGTTAAGATTGGAATAAATGCATTTCGTAATGAATGTTTTATTGTAATGATAAATTCCTTTACCCCTTTTGCACGTGCTGTCTTAATGAAATTGGCTGATAAAACATCTAGCATCGAAGATCTTGTCATACGGGCAATAAGCGCAGCCTGCATTGAACCTAATGCAATGGCGGGTAAAATTAAATAGCGGATATGTACATCTAAACCCGCTGCTACCGGTTTATAGCCTGCAACAGGCAACCAGCGTAACTCCACTCCAAATAATAAAATTAAAAATAATCCTAGTAAAAAGCTTGGAACTGATATTCCAACAAGTGAAACGCCCATAAATGTTTGATCTAATAAAGATCCTCTGAACTTAGCTGAAAGCACGCCAAGTGGAATAGCTAGTACAATAGCAAACAATTGAGCCATAATAGCCAATGAAAACGTTGGACCTAAATGCTCCAAAAAAGCTGTTAATACGGGTTGTTTCATAAACAGTGATGTTCCTAAATCGCCCTTAAAAATATCTCCTACCCAAGTCACATATTGTTCCAAAATAGGACGGTTGAGGCCAAGCTCCTCCTGAAGCTTAGCCACCTCCTGAGGAGAGGCTTCAGGACCTAGCATAACTGAAGCTGGATCACCAGGCGTTATATGAACTAATAAAAAGACGACAACTGATACAACAAATAGTACAGGTATAAGTGACAGTATTCGTTTCAATATAAAGTTCAACACAAGCTCTTCCCCCCTAATGAAATTACTTCAAATTCCATAAAATGATCCCTTGCAAGAAATCATCGCCCTCAACGGACGCATCGTATGCTGTTACTGTCGTTTTGTTCCCAAATTTAATAATTGGTACATAATCATATACTTCAACCATTAAGTCACTGTAATAACCTGTCGCTTCTTCCTGTGTTGCAGCACCTGCAATTTTACCTAATAAATCATCAATTTTAGGGCTATTTGTCCAACCTGCCCATTCTCCTTTGGAATCCAAGAACACATATTTATTAGGTACAGGCTCTGTTGGAAAACCAGTAATGAAAATATCATATGCCTTTTCATCTGTACGTCGCTGCTGAACAGTTGGCCAATCATAAATATCAAGCTTCACTTTCATGCCAAGACTTTCTAATTGTTGTTGAACTACAACGGCTGCATTGTAATGGTCTTCATAATCGCGTGTTGATAAAATAACGATTTCTTCCCCATTATAGCCAGCTTGTTTTAGTAGAGCCTTTGCCTTTTCAGTATCCTTTTGATTGTATTGATCACTACCTGCATCTGTATACCAGTCTGTTTGATCTTTAATCATTAAATTATGTTCTAATTCATAAAATTCTGGGCTCGAAAACGCCGCCCTCAAAATTGCTTCTTGATCAAGCGCAGCATTTACAGCTTGACGCGCTTCCTTTTTGGCAAATAATCCTGCTCGCTTGTTAAATACAACCGCATTAAAGCCATTATGATTGATAGAAGTTTTAACAGTATCAGACGTTTTTAATTGCGCCACATTATCGAATGGGATCGCATTGGCTACTTGATATTCCCCTGTTTGAATGCCAGCAAAGCGCGTTGAAGCATCGCTTACAATATTAAAATAAATATTTTCATAATGCGCCTCTTTTTTCCCTGACAATCCACTCGCAGGACTATCCACAGCTACATAGTCATTAAATTTTTCCAAATGAATATATTGGTCATTTTTCCACTCTACGAATTTATATGGACCTGTCCCAATAAATTCTGTTAAACCCTCAGCTGTCGTTGAAGCATTTGCTTCTTCCGTTGTAATAATGGCGATTTGACTTGGATCTGCCAACAAATGGAGCGCAATAAATAGTCGCTTAGGCGTGACTAATCGCACGGTAGTATCATCCACTTTTTCAAATGTTGCATCCGCAAAATAAGTTTTTCCCAAACCTGTTGTTGTCATCCAGCGGTGCATAGATGCTACAACATCTTCGGCTGTAACATCATCATCATTATGGAATTTAACACCTTGTCTCAATTTAAATGTAATAACTTTACCATCTTCACTTTCTTCCACTGATTCCGCCAACATTGGCACAACCTTCGAATCTTTATCTAGTGTCACTAACGATTCATAGATATTACGAGCGACATCACGTGTAGCTACCGCAGTTGTCATCAATGGATCTAATGTTGGCGGCTGAGCATTATAAGCTATCTGTAATTCTGAATAATCTTTATTACTTTTTGCTCCTTTACCACCAGCACTATCATCTGAAGAACATGCTGCTAAGACGAAAAGCACACCCACAATCATTAAAAATAGCCAATTCGCTTTTTTCATGTCGATCCCCCCACAACTTTGTGATTTTCAATCTAAAAGTATTTGCTTTATTTGCAAATAATTTAAAGCGAATACTTCAACATATATTAAGCTAACAAATATTTTTTAAAAATTCAATTATTTTTTCAGAAAATATTGAAAATAAAATTTATTGTGAATATGATATAATAAAGTAAACACTTATTTTATTAAGAAAAAAAAGAGTTTCCTTCAAACTCAACGGAGGTATCAACTTGTACGCATATGAAACTAAAATCCAAGAAAAATTTGATGATTTATCCCCTACATTAAAACGTGTTGCATTATTTTTAAAAGAAAACCCGAAACTTTTTGCTTCAAATTCCGCGACGAAAATCGCCAATATGATTGGAGTCAGTGAAACGAGCGTGATTCGATTTGTTTATGCCCTCAATTATGGGAGTTTTACTGACCTACAAAATGAAGTACAGGATTCTATTTTTGATTTAAAAAATTCATTAATGAGCTTGTCGCAAACATTTACAGAACAAACGAATCATACAGGCATAGAAGAAGTTATGATTCGTGATCAAATCAATATAAAAAAAACGGCTGAAAATATAGACCCCGAAGTTTTTAAAACGGTGGTTAAGCGGATTGCTCTTGCAAGGGAGATTGTTGTATTAGGGAGTGGAGCCTCTTATGGTTTTGCACATTGGTTTAGCTTCACATTAAATACAATAAGAGGAAATAGTCGGATTTTAAATTTATATATGGATGATTTTTCTTACATTAATAACTTAGATGAGAATAGTGTCGTTGTTACCTTTTCTTTTAATCGTTATATGAAACATACACTTGAAATTACGCAAGAATTAAAGGAACGTGGCGTTTATGTGGTGGGTATTACAGATTCAGATATAGCTCCCATAACTCAAATTGCTGATTCTACCTTTGTTACTAAGATGTCCCATATGTCTACCATTGACTCTGGTCCTGTCATTTCCTCGTTATTGAATACAATCTTGAATCAAATGATTCAGGACTATCCAGAGCAATATGAAAGACAAAAGCAACAATATGAGACTACTTATAAAGACCTATTTTGGAATGAGGGATTACATCATGAAAATTAAGCAAGAACTATTACAACATTTTCGTTACTTACATGAAATTGCAGAAGTAAGCTGGCAAGAGGTGAATACAACACAATATTTGAAAGACGTTCTTAATGAGCTAGGCTATAAGGTGACTACTTTTAATGATTGTACAGGGCTTTATGCAGACCTTGGCCAAGGCCAGCCTATAGTAGCGGTCCGTGCAGATATTGATGCACTATGGCAGGAAGTCGATGGCCGTTTTAAAGCAAATCACTCATGTGGTCACGATGCCCATATGAGCATGGTTATCGGTGTGGCAAAATGTATGCAGCATGAAAATTTCAAAGGCACGCTACGTCTCATTTTTCAACCAGCAGAAGAAAAAGGCAATGGCGCTTTAAAAATGATTGAGAAAGGTGTTATACGGGATGTGGAATATCTATATGGCATCCACTTGCGACCAATCCAAGAGATCCCATTAGGTGTAGCGTCACCGGTTATTATACATGGCGCAGGGCAAATGATCGATGGACAGGTAAAAGGAGACGATAGTCATGGAGCACGCCCTCATTTAACAGTCAATGCTATAGATGCTATGACGATGATTAATGAACATTTAAATCAAATTCGCATGGATCCACAAATACCACATTCCATCAAAATGACCTATATTCGAGCTGGAGGCGACAGTCGTAATATCATCCCTGGGAATGGACAATTTGGACTAGATTTACGTGCACAAACGAATGAAGCTATGCAGGATCTGGTACAAAAATTTAAACAAATCATAAACGGTGTACGTACAACCACGGGTGCAACCATTCATTATGACATCGTGACAGCCATGCCTGCTGCTGTTCAAAACGAGCAAGCTATTCAATTTGCACATAAAGGCATTGCTGAAGTCATTGGCGAACAAAATATTATGCCTGCGCTCATCACCTCTGGTGGAGACGATTTTCATTTTTACACTATCAAGAAACCAGAATTAAAAGCAACGATGATTGGCCTAGGCTGCAACCTAGCTCCAGGTCTCCATCATCCATATATGAGCTTTAATACAGATGCCCTTGAAATCGGTACCAATATCTTAACTAAAACCGTGTTAGCCACTTTACGTGCTATACAATAGATTGCTAGTTTTAAGCGTAATTGGATACCGTGGCTAAATCATTTTGATGACCATAAAACAAGTATTTGATTCTACTCCCAGCTTAGAAGATTTTAAGATAAATTAAAAAGACAAGATAAGAAAAAAAATCCCGAATTAACATTCCATATTCGGGATTTTTCATAAATATAAAGTTACACCACCGTCAACTAGAACGATTGATTTTTGTCCACTGTTTGCTCCGCCAATACCGCCTTCGATCTCCAGCTTGGTTTCAAGCCCTCCGCATAGACTAGCGTGATTACTTATTTCAAGATAAGTATTTCATTGTTAAATGGAGGACTGCAACTTCATCTCCTGTGTTTTCATAGCTATGCTTTCGATTTGCTTCAAATTGAATAGAATCAAATTCGTTTAATGCATATATTTCTTGTCCAACTTGAATCGAAATTTCCCCTTTCATCACTGTTACATATTCGATAGCTCCTTCATGATGAGGTTCTGCCTCATATATACTATTCGGTTGCAAACAAGCACGATGCATTTCCAATCCTGTTTCTTTTTTGTAACGAAATATAGTCTCTAATCGCCACATTTGATTTTCTTCAATAGTAAATCCTTCCCCACAGCGTACAACATTTACTATATCTTCTATAGCCATTAGCCGTGACAACGGAATAGATAATCCTTTTGTAATCTTCCAAATGACACCTAATGTAGGATTCGTTTCTCCTCTCTCAATTTTTCCTAGCGTTAATTTACTAACACCCGTTATTTTCGCTAACTCTTCTAAACTTAGTTTCTGTTCATTTCGTATTTGTCGTAACAGTTGACCAACTTGCAGAATTACTTCTTTTGTTTGCATATCCTCTTGTTCTTTCATATGAACCCCACCTTTGATATACTATACTTTACTTTTTAATAAAATAAATATATTATGATATATATATATATATATATTCAGAAAGGAGCGAACGAAATGCGCGCTATCTTATTAGGTATTTTATCATCTGCGTTTTTTTCAGCTACATTTATTATAAACCGAATTATGAACGTATCAGGTACAAGCTGGGCTTGGACTGCTTCCTTCCGATTTTTATTCGCTTTACCCATTTTATTCTTTATCGTCCTATTTCGCAAAAACCTTCGCCCGCTATGGGTAGAAATGCGTAAACATCCTTTGGCATGGATTGGTTACGGTACATTAGCCGGTGTTGGATTTTATTCCTTATTAAGCTATGCTGCTGTATTTAGTCCTGCATGGCTCGTAGCAGGTACATGGCAAATAACCATTTTAGCGGGTTTGTTATTATCTCCGTTATTTTTTATTACACTGGAGACGAAGTCAGGCGTTAAACGAGTTCGCGGTAAAATTCCAATGCGAAGCTTACTTGTTTCCTTATTTATTTTAACGGGTGTCATTTGTATGCAATTGACAGAAGCTGGAGATATTACTGTTTCTCAATTTTTATCTGGCTTCCTCCCTGTAGTCATCGCTGCATTCTTATATCCATTCGGTAATCGAAAAATGATGGAGGTCGTTGCTGGTCGCCTAGATACATTTCAACGCGTGTTAGGCATGGCCATTGGTAGCCTTCCTATCAGTATTATTTTAGCGATTTATGGTTGGACTACAACTGGCATACCAACATCTGGGCAAATCATGCAAGGTTTCCTATTGGCATTATGTTCAGGTGTTATCGCCACAATGACATTTTTCTTCGCTACTGACTTAGCAAAAAATAACCTTTCTTTATTAGGGGCAGTGGAGGCAACACAAGCTGGAACAATGATATTTACTGTTCTTGGTGAAATCCTTTTATTAAATGGTTCTTGGCCTGTTGGAGTATCTTTAATCGGTATGATCATTATTATGATTGGAATGATAGCCAATAGTATTTTAAATCGTTCTGTTCCTATATCCAGACAAAAGAAAACAGCATAGTTTTACTTTCTCCAAGTAGCATTTTAGATTGTGTAAAATGCTACTTTTTTATGTTGTCATAGATTTATAGTTGTACTTCATGCTGTTGGAAAGTTTTTTTAAGGAAACGGAACTACTATCCATCCTATGATGAAAATAATTCCTGTAAATATCATGATAAATAAGACAACACTTAATCCCCATAGCCCTAATGAGCGACTTTTTTTAGAAAATAAAGCAATGACGCTTAAAGGCGCTGTCAGATACATTAACAAATAAAAGTTATTATTCGTTAAATCAATATTCGTTAATAGCGTAATATTAAGTAATAAAAGTAGACATAAGCCACCAATCACCCCAAACCATCCAGCTGTGACGAATCCTTTTTCAAATCGTTTTAACGTGACCAGTTCCATAATTTCACCTCACCTACTTTTAATGACCGTACAATATCCAGTTTTTCTAATGCAAGGACTTCCTTTTTCGGTCCTGTTACAACAACCCCATAAGTCTTTATGCCATGTTTATTCATGTAAGCAATACGCTCCGGCAATGCTAAATTTTTTGCGCTAGAAACCGCTGTCGCAAGTTCTTCGTGCTTTTCCATAGTTTTCAAAATAGCTTTAAACACTTCTTCATTTGACGTTGCATCTCGAAATGGTGACCAAGTGGAATTATCAGGTTGCACAGGATAGCCAATTGGTGAAACAACTTTACCATCTTTACTTAAATTGGTTTTATCAATACCGGTATCGACAGCAGCCCACACAACATCGACATTAGGCATTGTATCTTTAGCTTCTTTAACTGTCATAAGATCATTAAAAGAAATATAAGCTTCCACAACAGTTTCATCAGGTAAGCCGCCAAGGATCCTCCATTCTCGACCCGTATCCAGTTCCGAATTCCTGTTTTTAGGATGTATTAACCAAGGATTCGTTTCTGTTGGATGTTTTGGTGCTACTCTTTCTAGAGATGTTGTCACTTCTTTTTTAGATAAGCTACCAAGGAAAAAACGTAAATCATAAGTGTTCGCTTTATAGTCTTCCTCTCCTATACGCTTGTATTGATCAAAAGCAAGCTTCATTGAAAATGGCGAAAAGGACATATCAAACTCTATTTCTTCCAGTGATGTATTAGGTTCTGTAACGTAAAGCGTTTGACTTGCCACATCCATTAATGTTGTAGATTTTGTACCAAAGGCGTAATACATTAATGTCAACATATAACTAATTGGCGCAATCAATAATATCACCGTTAAAGTTGCAAAAATCAGCTTCGATTTCGACGTGAAAATTGTTCTTTTAATTGCTTTTTGATATTTACTTTGATCTTTTATATTTGCAATTTCTGCTTTGGAGCTAGCTATTAATTTTTCATAATCATCCATATTGTTGTCTCTCCTTTTCTATTAAGGCTCTCATCTTTTTTCGTCCACGTAATAAATGACTTTTGAGCGTATTTATTTTTAAATCTAAAATATTTGACGCCTGCTCATAAGTACAGTCATGCACATCACACAACATAATTGCCTGCTTTTCATAAGGCGATAATTGATCAAGTAAAGAAATTAACGAATGAAAGGATTCTTCATTTACCGCAATGGTTTCAGGTGTTATACATGTCGATTGTTCAAGATTATTTGTTAGGTCCACACGGCGCTCTTTTCTTATGTAATCGATATGTGTATAATAAGCTACTTTAAATAACCATGGCTTAATATCTTGGACTGTATTAGAAAGTAATGTAATGTGTGCTTTATAAAAAGTATCTTGCGTTAAATCCTCTGCTAATGTTTGGTTTTTGCATAAGGAATATAGATACCGATAGATATCGTTTATATAGCGTAAATAAAGCTGTTCAATGTCCATCTCTTCCCACCTTTCAATCTATCCTCGTTTTACAAATAGAAAAAGTTGCACTAATTTAGTTTTTTTGTATTTTTTAGTCAAGTATGTATTACAAAAATAAAGAAACGACACGATAATGTGAAGAGGTAAAATGGAAGTGCAAAAATTATATCAATAAAAAATGGGATGTTCTTATCGTCATTTGTAGACTTTGAGAACATCCCACGTAATCATTAGTTACGCAATATTTAATACTCTTATAGAGATTCTAATGAAAACTATATATGGCTAGCATATCGTTTTTTGCTTGCTCATTGTCCGGCTGATACCTTCAAACAAAGAAAGAGCATGTCTTTTCATTAATAAAAAACATGCTCTTTTTAATGTATTATTATAAATTTATTAAATACTTAATATGACAAACTTCCTGCTATAATTAATCCTACCGTAATGCCCACAGCAAATAAGCTGAAGCCCACTGCAGTATTTCCTTCTTCAACTTTTTTCGCCAAGCTTGTTTTTGGTGTTAACACGTATTCAATAATCAAATACACAACTATTTGTGTGGCAATTCCGATTAACCCCCAAATAAATGCATCTAGTATATGAACACTTGAAGACCACACTGTATATAAGGTGATGCCTAATCCAATCACTTTTCCCCATAGCTTTAATGCAACCGCTAAATTTCCTTCTTTAATTAATTTCCACTCTGAAAATTTTGTTGTACAAGCAAATGCAACAATACCAATCAAAATGAGAATAAATCCGGTTCCTATATATAATAAAAAATTTAAAAAACTATCTAATGAGAAAAATCCCATTCCTTTAAACACTCCTTTTATGATAACTTTAGTTTGATCCAATCTCTTAAAAATTTTCTAATAACCTATTGGTAAAAAATAAGATTCGTTATCTGTAATTTGTCCCCCTGCGCGAATGCCCATTGCACTTGCCTTACCATTTATATAAAAGCAACCATACATATAATGTACTCGTTTGGTGCCTCGTTCTGTTTGAATAGTAGTTTGAGGTAGCTCTATAAACTGTTGATATACAGGAAGTTCATCTTTATAGGTTTTATGAATATCTTCCGCAATTTTTTTACCTGTATTTGAAAAAATCTCGACAGTATCTCCTTCACGGCCAAATGCAGGCTTTTTTACAAAACTTTGTCCCTGTTGTAAAAACACATCTGGATCTAGATATGTTGGTAAAAAATATTTATGTATCGCGTTATGTTCTTCACGTGTATAAAAAGAATGCTGTTCCTCGTGTAGCCCCCAAATAAGCGCCATTATTGCCTTCGATTGTAGTAAAAAAGCAGAAGGAGGATTTACAATGGCTAAGTCTTGTTGTTTAACTAGCTTCATTAACGATTGACCTACTTTTTCTTTCGTCAAGGGATCTTCATCATATATTAAATGTTCAATTGGATACGTTTGTCTATATAAAACATCGATTTTTTCTCCGTATATATCATACAGACCTTGTGGTAAGACAACTTCTTCATTTTCTAAAATCGGCTTATCTAAAAGTTGTAATTGTTGAAAGTCCATATACTGACTTTTTAATCCAGTGAGTTCTTTTAAATACATCGTTGTCAGTTTATCTTCTTCATGCTCCGAGTGTGCAGCGAAAACAATATTGTTAGCTCCATTCCTTCCCCTCGAATGAAGCGACGACGTTACAGCTTTCAAAATTGCTTGTTTTAATTGATCTTCGTATCCGTCGTTTGGATTTTCCATCTCAAACTGTTTACACACTTTCCCATTCACAAAAAAAGTTTCTTTTATAAACGTAGGTGTATCTGCGTTTATTTCAAGCACTTTTACTTGTTCCTCTGTCACTACTAAATCTAAACGAGCGATGACACTTTCTACTGGAAGTGTTTGTAAACGGATGAAAGAGTGAGTTTCAGTGGGAAATCCAAGCCCCAAAAGTGTGTCATCATCTACCATACGCAACAAAGCAGCAGACTTATAAAAAATATGACCAATCTCGTCGGTTGCTTGACGGATCTTCTGGATCGTTTCAGCACTTTCTTTCTTAATATCAAAGAGGGCATATTCCATACCATATATATCATGCCAAAAATCTTTTATCTGGCTAAAAAACTGTTGCCGATCCTCACGGAATTTGTTCATCTTTACCCTCCAAAACCGCCTTTTGAACCACTACCTATACCTGATTTGTAATTCGATGCATAACTTTTGTAATCAGCACTTTCTTGTAACGAATTTTTTGATTTATAATAATTTCCTCCATAATAGTAACCCCCGGCATGTGTTGAATGACTATCATCGCAATAATACGTACCCGTCTCACTATCCCAATCCCAATCATCGCAATCCGTTCCAGTTGGCTCTTCATATCCCCTTTCGTCCCCACAAGCTGACAGTGTTACTAAAGCCGCAGCTGCTAATGCACCTGTCATCATTTTCTTTGTCTTATTCATTCTAAAAATCCTCTCCCTATGTTACAAGCGTATATCCTGTTGGCTTAACATATAAAACATATACGCCTCGGTCTTCATCAATTTCAGCTGAGTCCCGCTCCCATTCCTTGTCCTCGATATATGTATATATACTGCCGATAATACTTAAAATATCTAAATGATTCGCCATATATTCAAATGTTATAAGCGGATGATTTTTATAGGCATTTAATTCACGAAATTCTAGTTTAATACCTTCATTAAAGGGTTCATTCATGTCCATTGGAGTTTCTTCATACAATTTCACATAAATTACAAATAATCCATCCTCAATAGCAGAAGACAGTTGTTGATAAGTCTTCCCTTCTTTAATAAAAAATTCACATTCTCGTCTAGTTAAAATTTGTGGTAAATCAATATTAGTATAATAATAGATTGGTTCAAATATGTCTTTCTCTTTTTGCAAACGATATTCTAACATTGCACCTTCAAAATGCATAACACACTTCCCTTTATAAATATTGATAGCTATTCGAACCGCCATTTAAATGGCTAAAACTAACTATCGTATGTAGATCTTCTTATCCATAGCTCCTTATACTCTATACGACTGCGAATTATAATTAGTTTCATATTATTCTACTAAACTGAACTTACAGTTGTGTTAATTTAGGAAAAAGAGGTTTATTATTTAGCGATATATAAGGATTTTTGAATATAAAAATCTCACTTATAACAGAAAGATTTAATCTTTCTATTATAAGTGAGATTAAGCTTGAACATTTATTACTATAAACTTAAAGCCCTTGATGTAGAACGCTTTTTTATTTAACCATCTTTCGCTTTTGAATCTGTTCTTGAGTGAGTTGTAAAGATTGTTTTATCGTCTGTGTCCTCTTAGCTTGTTGAAGCGCAATCATCATTGCTGGGATTAAGTTAGCTTCAGAAACGGGTTTAATGAGATATCCTAAAATATTATCTTGCCTAGACTTTTCTATAATTTCTTTTTGGCTGTATGCCGTAATCAACAATACGGGTATATCTAGCTGACGACCAATCACCTCACTTGCTTTTAAACCATTTAGTTTTGGCATTTCTATATCCATTAACACAAGATCCGGTTTCAACTTAAAAGCGAGTTCAATCGCACGATCCCCATCTCCTGCTACCCCTACCACCTCAAAGCCGTTATTCAGAAGCATCATTTTTAAGTCCAGTCTAATAATTGGTTCGTCCTCAGCAATCAGAATCCTTTTTTTCATAGTACATCACAACCTTTCTGAAACGGAAGAATACTACATATGCAAATTCCTTTGTTGCGTAAAGGACACTCCTGTACACTTAGCAAGAAGCATTTGTTCAATTAAATCGGATAGATAGGCACCCGCTTCAACGGATGTCAATCCATCTTTATGGATATTTGAAATGACCGTCCGATCAGCTTCAACTGTTTTTTCAGTAGGCCTATATATCATGTAGGCACTCAAGCTTTCATCTGTATTTAGACCGGGCCTTTCACCAATCAATGAAATGACAAGGTTACAATTAACAATTTCAGCTACTTCGTCTTGCACCCATACACGCCCTCTCTTAATAAAAAACGGCTTTGCGACACTTATATTTTTTAATTTTAACCCTTGTATTAAAGCAGGCAGTAAATCCACTACATTGGCCTCTACAGCAGAGGAACTCAATCCATCACAAACTATAATTTGAACATCTTTGCCTTTATCCCCGTTGTTCTCAAGATATTGAATAGATGCATCGGATAACTTTCGACCAGCATCTAAATCCATTAAGTAAGATTTCATATCACTAGCTTTCGTCTCAAGCTTATGCAAACCCATACGCTGAAGAAAATCATCACTTACATCTCTTAATACAGCATCCTGTGCAGCTGCATGATCAATTAAAAATTGTAAATAGCTTGTCGTTAACATACGGGTTCCAGATCGACCAATACCAATACGAGCGGGTGTAATACTTTGTGCTCGTTCAATAGATGCAGCATTGTGTGGCTTATCTACCCCTTTTATACGATCCTCTGGAAATAATATAGGTTCTTCTTTATTTTGATTGGTAATAGTTTTTGGCGAATTCATGTTTTTCTTCACTTCTTCTACTACTCGTTGAACAATTTCTTGAATATCCATTTTGCCCCACCCTCCTCAATCAAAAATTGATAAATCGCCTGCACGTTTTGTCAGCCTTCCATTTTCCATTAGTCCCATTTTCTCCAACCATTTTTCAAATTCTCGAAGCGGTCGTAAGCCAAGCATCTCACGCAAACTAGCATCATCGTGATAGCTTGTATCTTGATAATTCAGCATGACATCATCTCCGCCCGGTACCCCCATGTAAAAATTCGCTCCTGCAACTGCTGTTATGATACCAGAAACTTCCTGATCATTTTGATCGGCATCCATATGATTTGTGTAAGTTGGAGCCATCCCCATTGGCAAGCCATGCAATTTCCCCATAAATCCATCTTCAAGATCCGCTCTAATTAATTGGCGCCCATCATAAAGTGTTTCCGGTCCAATAAAGCCAGAAACGGTATTCACCATGAATGGCTTCCAGTGTCGTGCAAAACCATAACTTCTTGATTCAAGCGTTTGCATATCTACCCCATAGGCAGCATTTAAAGATACTTCCGAACCTTGTCCTGTTTCAAAATACATAAAGTTCGGACCTGCAGATGTACCATATCGAGCCATCATCTCATAGCCCTCATCAAGAATTTTTTTAGATATACCGAATGCCTCATTTCCTTTTTGTGTACCTGCTAAACTTTGAAACATAAGCGCGATAGGCGCCCCCTGCTTTAATGCTTCCATTTGTGTTGTTATATGGGCTAAAACACAATTTTGTGTTGGAATTTGCCATTTCTCAATAAATTCATGTGAAAGGGTCAACAGCTTTTTGACGGATTCAATCGTATCCACATTCGGATTGATACCAATAACTGCATCACCTGCCCCATAGGACAACCCTTCCTTTATTGAATACAAAATTCCTTCTGGAACATCATTTGGATGATTGGGCTGACAACGAAATGCTAAACGGCCAGGCTCTCCGATTGTCGTATTGCAATGTGCTTGATATTTCATTTTCTGTGAAGCAAGAACAAGATCGATGCTTGACATCAGCTTGGCAACTGCTGAAATCATTTCACTTGTAAGTCCCCTCGAAAGCTTTAATAACTGATCTCTACCTGTATCAGATGACAAAATATAATTTCTCAGCTCACCGACCGTCCAACTTTGAATATCCTTGTAAATCGTGTCGCTAATATCATCATAAATCAACCGTGTTACTTCATCGATCTCATACGGAATAACCGGATTTTCATAAATATCTTTCAGCTGCATCTCACTAAGTACTACTTTCGCAGCCATGCGCTCCAGCGACGATTCCGCAGCTATACGTGCCATCACATCCCCCGACTTTGCTTCACTTGCTTTAGCAAGTACCTCCCTTACCGACGAAAACGAATAATGAGTTCCTTTTACCACACAAGACAATTTCATTACTTCACACCCCTTTTATATGGTTAAGATTCCTACCAAATGAAAAAAAGCGCTTTCACTTATCCCTGAAGAAAATATTCTTCGGGCGTGAAAGGCGCCTTTGCCTAAGATATTATTTTAGTTCATTCTACACTACCCGCAAATATTTTGTAAATAGTTTGAAAACAATATCACCATTTGTTTTAAACTTTATTTGGGGCCTTTGGTAATAAGCCGTAATCTATTTTACCAACTAGTATTCATTTTCTTGGGTAGCGATTATCGGAAAGGTTACTGAAACTTTTGTCCCTTTGTCGCACAGAGGGAATGAAAGAACCCCTTGCATACTCTCTTCAACTAACATATTGACAAGCTGAAATCCTAAAGAAGAAATATCGCCTATAGAAAAAGAATCACCCATTCCACAACCATCATCCGTTACAGTAATCGTAACCATTTGTTTTCGTCGCCTCAAATTTATATCAATTTTTCCGACATTTTGTGATGGAAAAGCATGTTTAATGCTATTTTGAACTAACTCATTAACAATCAGGACGATAGCTGTCGCTTTATCTGAAGGACAGAATACAGATTCCCCTTCAACCGAAACAGTAATATGTTGACCTGGAATAACTGACGAAGAAATTAACAACGTTGCAATTTGTTGTATTAAAAGTTTAATATCCGCTTCCTCAATTCCCCGATGGGCCAAATAATCATGTACTAACGCCATACTAGATATACGCGATATGCTATCGTGAAATACCTCAGCTACTTCTTCTGATTGAGTGCGTAGCATTTGTAACCGTAGCAAACTAGAAATAACCTGTAAATTATTTTTAACGCGATGATGCATTTCCCGAACGACAATAGCTTGGAATACACGTTGCTTGTCTTCACTATTAGTTGCTTTCATAAAGTGTTCTATATTTTTTTCATTCTGAACTTCATGTGAAATATCTCTTTCCTTAATTAGTACGGCTATAGTGTCCCCTTGCGAGTCTTTTATCGGAACAATATCTTGCTGCATGATTCCGCGCTCTTCCGTAATGCCTCTTGATCCAAAAATGGGTTTTCCCGTTTTTAAACTAAATAAAACACCCGGCTCCATTTCTTCATATGCTATCAGCCATAACATACTTTTTTTATATAAAGATGCTATAGTAGTGGGCTTTGCTTCAGCTACAACTAAAGATGCGTTCTGTTCTTTCAACAGACAATTAATAAAAATATCTGCTTGAGAAAGATCAGCTATTATTTGAAGATTTTTAGCCATATCAACGATAATTTCACACTGTTCGTTTGATAAACTTGTCATTCGTTCTAAATCTAAAAGTCCCAACATCATATGCGTCCCCCCTGCGTTTTCCAAACACTATAACTAAAAGTAAAATGGGTACAACATGACAAAAAAATCTGGATAGATTACGTAGTATGATTAAACTCTCCTTTTTTAGTTCCATCATTGGCTTGTATATATAATTAAAGACAATTAATCGTACATGATCAAAACTATCCCACTTGACATATCTGATTATTTCATTTTTTCCCACTATTCATAATATTTTATAACATTTACATGAAATAAAGAAAGAGCATGTTTTAAATTGAGGGCACTGAAAAAGTCCAGATCTTCTCACTTCACAGGGTATTCAAGATGAAATCGTTGAATACCTCGCTTTTTTCATTTGCCACTGTGACCCTACTGTTGTTTTCCGAAGCATTTCGCTCGCTTTCCGCGGGCGAGCGTCGAGCCTCCTCCTACGCTTCGCTTCGTGCGGGGTCTCGTCTGTCTCGCTTTCCCGCAGGAGTCGAGCGATGCTTCTACAAACAACGCAATGTATCCTACTATTATTTTAATCACGCTTTCCTTTAAAAGAATTGTGCAGGTAAATGCCCCTGATGATTTAAATCAAGAAACCCTTAATTTAAGTCCATACATGGCAAATTACGAGATAATATAAGAAGAGTTAAGAACAGAATTAGACAATGGACGAAATGTCATTCCTCCAATTCGCAACTTTTATTTGAATTAAATTGCAATTTACATCTTTTGTTGTTTTCCGAAGCATTCCGCTCGCTTTCCGCGAGCGAGCGATGCTTCTACAAACAACGCAATGTATCCTACTATTATTATAGTCACGCTTTCCTTTAAAAGAATTGTGCAGGTGATGCCCCTGATGATTTAAATCAAGAAACCCTTAATTTAAGTCCTTACATGGCGATCTACAATATTGTTAAGCCAAAAAATAAAATGCTTCGCCAGATTGGATGCCTTTATTACAAATTATTTTAGCAACAATTATTGCACAACCTGCGTATTCATGTTTTCTTCTCTGCGCTGACATATGTTATTCCAAATAAGAGCCGAAATAACAAGTAGCGTTCCTACTATATCAAAGATTGTTATGTTATATCCTTGTAACATCATAATCACAAATGTAGTAATTGGAACGAAATTAATAAATAGAATGCCATTAATAGATGATAGGATTTTTACACCATAATTCCAACTAAGCAATGCTACAATACCTGGCAGTATCATCATAAACAATAAATCATATTTTATCGCAAAAATCGTTTCCGAACTTGGGACTGATACATATCCTTGCATCGTAGTAATCATTGTAATGATACCTGTGACAGCTGTACCAAAAACACATGTTAATGTAGAGTAGCGGAGAGTAGACCAATCTTTAAATGTTTGACCGCCCATTGTATATACCACCCATCCGACAACACCTATTAAAACGAATGCTAGCGAAACTAGATTGTGTTTCAGAGTAAGAAAGAAACTCATATCGCCTTTTGTAATAACAAAAATAGCGCCAATAAAAGCAATGATCATACTATTAATCATATACTTCTTCGGTTTCACTTGTTTATACCCCCATAGAATAGCGATCGAAATCATCGGCATGAGTGCCTCCATAATCGACGCTACCATAACACCCGATTCCCCCATTAACATCTGGCCTAGAAAAACAAGCACATTGTAAACAGTAAACGCCATGATCCCAAAAAAGACGAGTAGTTTACCTTTCCCTTCTAATCGAAACGCTTTTTTACCTTCCTTCATCCATAATAAAATGACTAATACAATCGATACCGCGCCATATCGAATAGTTGAAAAATAGAGCGGATTTATATATTCAAGTGCATGATCTGCTACTGGGAACATGGCTCCCCATGACATACTTGCAATTAAACAAGCCATCATGCCTATTATTATTTGACTTTTTCTCACTGTTTTTCCTCGTTTCTATATAACTACTATGAAATTCACAATGAGAATTATAAAAAAGAAAATACATCACGTAAAATGATTGAAAGTGATATTAACTATCATTTATAATGATAGTTTTTAAGGGGGAGTGCTCGATGGAACTACGAGATTTACAGATTTTCAAAAGCGTCGCAAATCACCAAAGCGTTAGCCATGCTGCAAAAGAATTAAATTATGTACAATCCAATGTAACTGCACGCATTAAACTATTAGAAAAGGAGCTCAAAACGCCACTTTTTTATCGTCATAAAAAGGGGATGACCTTGAATCCAGAAGGGCGCAAAATGCTTACATACGTTAATAAGATTTTGCAAGATGTTGAAGAAATGAAACAAGTATTTTTAGATAGTGATACGCCGACTGGTACATTAAAAATCGGTACAGTCGAAACAGTGAGTATATTGCCAACCATTCTAGCTTCTTACTATAAAGGGTATCCAAATGTCGATTTAACGCTGAAAGCAGGTTTAACTGAGGAACTCATTAAAGAAGTAGCAGATCACCAATTAGATGGGGCTTTTATAACTGGACCCATTAAACATCCAGTTTTAGAACAATATGATGTATATACTGAAAATCTCGTTCTCATCTCACAAAACAAATCCTTTCGTATAGAGGAATTTATGACTACACCAATCCTTGTTTCTAATAAAGGTTGCGGCTATCGTTCCAAGCTAGAACTTTGGCTTCAAGATGAAGGTTTACTACCAAAAAGAATCATGGAATTTAATATATTAGAGACAATTTTAAACAGTGTTGCCATCGGTCTTGGCGTGACACTTGTACCACAATCAGTTGCTGAACACCTTTCTACTACAGGCAAGGTTTATTGTCATCCAATTCCTAAAAAATACGGTACAATTTCAACCGTCTTTATACGACGAAAAGATGCATATATGACAAACTCGATGGACTGTTTTTTAAAAACAATTGCGGAGCATCAGCGTATATAGGGTTATTAAGCCCGGAGAAGAACCAACTCGGAGTGATAATAAATAAAGCTGTTTAATTTTCAGTTAAACAGCTTCTCGCAGTCTTAGTCAGGCTTTTAAAATTGCCGCTCCTAAGACTGCATATTTTTTACCTATCGTGAACTTTATTTTGCATTTTTGTCTGGTTGATGAATACCGAATAGATTACCCTCAGTATCAATATAGTATCCTTGCCAAGCCATTCCCGGTAGAGCATATTTTGGCATTGCAACCGTGCCACCATGCTCAAGAATTTTTGCTTCCGTTACATCATAATTTTCCACACCCATTGTACATGCAAATCCATTTACAGCTTGATTTGGTTCCGGAGAAGCACCTTGACGTTGCATTAAAGCGCCATTTACTCCAGGTTCTTCTTCATTACCAGTCACTGCACCAAAGTAAGGCATACCTGCATAATCACTCCAATCTTGAAATGACCATCCGAATACCTCTCCATAAAATTCCTTTGCTCGTTCCATATCACTTACATGAATTTCAAAATGAACTAATCTGCCCATAATACCCTCCTAATAAAGAATTAAATTACTCACTGTGTTTGAGTACAATTACTATATATTATTATTACAAAGAATGGAAATAAAAAAAAATTCTATGAAAAATTCCAATGCTTGTTCCCGATTTTGGTTCTATTTCTTTTAAATTGGAGGATTTATAGCATTTAAATAATCTTTTAAATACTGAATAAATGGATGTTCTTCTATATCTGATTTGCGTGTACATATAAATAAACTTTGCTGAATATCTGCATGTTCTACATACACCCGAGCTAGTTTCCCATTTGTTATACTTTCAGTGACACTGTAGGACGGTGCTAAAGTCATACCGTACCCTGCTTCCACTACTTTAATCGATTCATGTAAGCCCTGCATTTGAAGTCCTAATTTAGGTAATGGACTGTTAAACGTATAAAAAACGGCCTCCAATAAATCAAGTGTCGAGCTACCACGTTCCCGATAAATAAAGTCCTCATTCGATAATTCATAAATGGAGACAGTTTGATTTGCCAAAGAATGCAATGGGTGAACTACAAACCAAAACGGGATATCTAGTATTTTTTCAAACTGTAAATCAGGGTGACCCATTTTATTTTGCACGACAAAACCAAGATCTACTTCATAGCTCAGAACTTGCTCTTCCACAGATTTTACATTGCCTAATGACACGAAAAATTCAATGTGAGGATTAGCAAGCTTATACGCTGCGATCATAGGCGGGAGTATATAGTTTATTGGTATATAGGAAGAAGCAATATGTAATTTTTCTTCTTTCGCTAAAAATTTTCCGAGCTTTTCATCAATTTGTGCTTCTAAATAAAATAAACGCATTCCTTGCTCATACAAAAACTTCCCCTCAGGGGTTAATTGAATGCCTCGTCCTTTTCCTTCAATCAATTTTGTCCCTATTTCGCTCTCTAATTTCCGTATTTGAATTGTGACAGCTGGTTGACTAAGCAGCATTTTATTGGCTGCTGCGGTAATTCCCCCATGTTTTGCTACATTCGTAAAAATCCTTAACGCATGCAAATTCATTTTATTCACACCTTTCTATCCATAAATTAAATTTATGAATAAGCAATTATTATATATTTGTTTTATGTATTATTTAGCTGTAATTTAAGTTTAGAGGTGATTTGATGGAAATTTTACTACAGGAATGGTTTTCGATAAATGGATTTATCTTATTAACAATTGGCTTACTTGCAGCAATCATTGGTGTTCTTTTCGGCGCTGCAGGTTTTATCTTGTTGCCTGCCATGTTACTTATTGGCATTCCGGTACATACAACTGTAGCAGTTAATAAATTTGCGACAGGAATTTCTGCTCTATCAAATGTCGTATCATTTGTAATTAAAGGACATTTATCGTTAAAAAAATTCACATCTTTAATGATGATTGCTAGTTTTGGTGGTGTATTTGGCGCATATTTAGCCACTCGATTATCAGAACAAATCATGAATATTGCAGCTTGTATATTCTTAATTTTCTCATTTTTCATCGTACTTTGCAGTAATAAATTTATGGTAAAGGATATAAAAGAAACAGATGAACAACCAATTAATAAACTCATTCCGTTTGCAGTCTCAATATATGACGGTGGTTTTGGACCAGGCTCAGCTCTAATGAATGTAACCTATCATCTAAAAAAGCAATATACCTATATAAAAGCAGTTGAGTTAACAAGAATTATTACGTTTTCAAGTTGTACAGGTGCCTTTTTCTTTTACTACTTTACGGGCATTGTTAATTGGGGAATCGCCATTCCTGTTTCAATTGGCTCTATTGTTGGCTCGTTCTTAGGTTTAAAGGTCATTCCTTACATCAAAACAAGATGGATTCAAATTTTATTACCAATCATTTTTTTCTTACTGATTATTCAGGTCGTATCAGATTTGCTATTATAAATCACGCTATCTGTGCCTCACTTATTGTAAGTTTTATAGTTAAATGTCGCAATCATGCAAGAAATCGTTGCTAAATGGGTTTTCTTCAACGTTTTATTGTACAAGTTTCGGTACGCAAAGCAAGCGAGAAGGGGCTAACTTCTCGCTCTTTTATTCATCAGCAGGTTTAGTATAAACTTTTAGCCCGACCTGAAAAGGTATAGACTAAGATTGGACTTTCATCCAGCGCGCATTTCTCCCTTTTGAAATAAGTTTAATTTCACCTAATAATTGCAAATCAGTTAATGCTTTACTAATTGTGCTTTCGGCTATATCTGGATAAATGCTTCGAATACAATCTTTTGTAAAAGGTTGTTGTTGATTATGAATGAAATTCTGAATTCGATCTACCTTCGTTTGTTTACATATTGAATCTAGTACTCTGCTATGTAAATCTTTATAAGCCTCTAATATAATCATTAAGAACTCTTTTAACCAGAAGTTAATATTATGCCCATTACAATACCAATGCACCGAAGATTTAAAAATGGCTTCATAGTATTCTATTTCTCTTTTTTTTATATATTCATCTAAACATACATATTTTACAAATGTATGTCCGCTTTTTACTAAAAGTAATTGCATGAACATTAGTGTTAATCTACCATTACCTTGATTAAAAGGGATTATGCAATAAAGATTCAATATAAAACGAGCTATCAATATAAGTGTAGGTAACTCTTTTTTGCGGATTAATAAATTGTACTGGTTGCATAATTGTTCTACAGCCTGTGGAATATTTTCTGATGGAAGAGGATGATAACAAATCGTGTGCATCCCATTTTCGGGGATTTCAGGTATTTCTGGAATGGAAAACGGTTTTTGGCGCCATTTTGCACTATCAGAGGTATGATAATGAATTAATTGAAAATGCAATTCTTGTATAGTTTCTGGACTTATAGAAAAAGTACAGGATTTTTTATGTACAAGTGTCAATGTTTCATAATAACAATATATCGCATCTTCCGAAATTGATTGGGGTATCCTATCATCTAAAATAAGTTCTTTTAATCGCTTATTTGAAACTTTTATATCCTTATAAACCGAAATATAGTTTTTTATGTATTGTAGGGGTATAGCGTTTTCAAGGCTAGTGAATATATCCGGCCTTTGCTCTTTATAAGCTGTCAACATCCCTTTATATTCACTAATTTCACTGACTAAGTTTATTAGTTGCTGATCAATATATCTGTACTGATCTTCGAAAAAATCCCTCATTTTGTTCCTCCTGTTACTATCTCTTAATGCTCTATTACAATAATATTTATCCCTAATATTATTCGAAATTACCATTCAAATAACATCCGATTTAATAGAGCTTTTACTTTCTAAAGAAAGAGGATTATATTCTTTTTATTCCAATGGATCTATCGTAAATGGCCTTAGATACTATTGAATATCGGAATAGTATCTTCTAAATGTACTGCTATTTTTATTATTTTTGTGACATTTCTGTGTAATTTTCCTATATTTTTATCACATTCATTAATTAGATAACTATTATAGAATTTTAAATACTTATATCATTCAACCTTTTCCCCTTTTTTTCGTAACCCTGATCTCAAGCAAAACAAAAAACACTCTTGTTTTGGTACAATACTTATATCCAAAACAAGAGTGCCATTTATTTGATTACTCCAACACTTTATACTATTTTTATATCAAATCGCTACAATTTTACTACGAAAGTGGGAGAGTTCCCTAAAAACAGGTCAATTTGTGCCGCTTTACACCAAAATGAAGTTCGGCAATATTCATTAATGTTATTTCTTTGCTTTTTGAAGATACATTTGATAATCCGCAACACTTAATAATTGCCTCGCTGTAGTCCCATCTTGTGGAAAACATGCACAGCCAATACTTGCTGAAATGACAATTTGATGTTCCTCAATGATAAACGGCTCTCGTAATAACTCATGTATTTTGGCTTTATACTGTTCCACCGCATTGGCAGTGGTCATATGTTCAACTAATAACACGAATTCATCTCCGCCAAGTCGTGCAAAGACTTCCTGCTTTTGAGTAAAATGTTTGCACCGTTCTGCAAACATTTGAAGTAATAAATCCCCCTGTAGATGTCCATATTGGTCATTTACAGCTTTAAAGCCATTCAAATCTATGAAAAATAGCGAAAATAGCTTAGCCTCTTCTTCGATTAAACGCTCCAAACGGTCCAATACAAATTTTCGATTCGGTAAATTCGTTAAACTATCATAATAAACAAAGTGCTCCAAGCTTTTGGAAAAATCAACTGAACTTTTTATATGCTTATTTAAGTTTTGAATGCGCTTAAAGTGATTCGATACATCATATACTTCTATCATTAAATACGATGTATGCTCTACTTGTATATGTTGAATTAATATATTTTGACGAGGCGGCTTCATCTTCGCACACTTTCTTTCAACAAAATATTGATGCATTGCTGCTGAACAAAAGCTTTTTTGTTCATCTAGCAAAGCCTTTTCAAACATATAGGCATAAATCTTTTTATCCAAGCGTGGAACAACTGTTGTTATAGGTAACCCTTTAACCTCTTCTTCACTTTTACCTGTGTACTTGACTAACCATTTATTCCATAATTGAATGTTCAATTTTTCATCCAATAATATAATGCCATTATCTAGCTGATTAACGATCGCTATATATAAATCATTCATCCAAATCCCTACTAATCTCATCCACTTTTCGAATTAAAAATTCGATTGATTCTAATGAAAACTTAATTAAAATGATGCCTAGCACCTTCGAGTTGTCTATATCAAAACTTACATAAAGTAATAATACATTGCTATCCCCTGAGCTCGTAAGTGTTTTATAAAACTCTCCTGCATTATGTAAAATCACCTGCGGCACATCATACTCAAGCTTCATCTCCATCAGGCTTCCCATACCGCCCATAATGGAATTTAGAATAATATTACCTATTTCCTTTACAACATCAAAATCCTCATCATTAAATGAAAGCTCTTCATTCTCTTCTGTATACTCTTCCCCTAAGCAAAGTGCAGTCAAATATTTAATTTGCTCTGCTGGAAAAATAAAATCTGCTCTACCAGAAAAGACATTACCAAACCTTAAAGAGGTAGATAGTACTGTACCATTTATGACAGGATTCAGCACTTCTTGCTCGCCAGACTTTAATTCATGTAACCCTAGTAACTTTATCTCTGGAACTGACAAAAAAATTCTTTTTTGAAGAATTTCTGATAATAAGTTAGCTGCCTCGCCCACAAATACATTATACAACTCTTTCAGAATATCCTCTTGTGTAGTTGTCAACAACTAAATCACCCTTTTATCAATAATTCAATTTCCTTCAGCTTCGCAACATTTATTGGTTTATTAATAAACGCTAACGCTCCAGCAGATAAAACCTCATCACGAACCGCCAATTGCACATCAGCTGAAAGCACGATAATTTTAGCCGTTGGGTATTTCTCTAGTAATTGTATAATTGCCTCTTGTCCACTCATCTTAGGCATTAATAAATCCATAAATACAAAATCAGGGAGAAAGGTTGCAAATACTTCAATACATTCAACCCCATCATTTGCTGTTTCATAGACAGCATCCGGGTAAATAGATTTTAATGTTTGGATCGTTGTTTTTTGAGAAAACTTGGAATCATCTACTACAAGTACTTTCATATTAAAATATATCCCCCGCTTTTAATAAACTGTTTCTTAAAATAATATCATAATTATTTATTAATTGGAAAATATTTAATTAGTTCTCTACAAGATTCATATGAATGAAAGAAAGAACTGTTAGAATAAACTTCTAACATAGTACCAGCTTGAATTAGACTAAAGACAGTCGTTTCAATATTGACAAGATCAAACATCCCTCTTTGGCTTCTCTTTATCCAGAAAATACACTGATTTACTGATAAACCGTCTCTACAGTATTACACTTGGGGTTTTTTGTAACCTTTTTTACTGTAATAAAAAAATTCTTTCTTTCACGAAAGCATTCAAAAAGGCTTAGGAATAGCTCCTAAGCCTTTCAAATTTTCTATTACTTTTATAAACCCTTATATTCTAAAAAGGAATCAGAAAATATTTTATAACATAAAACGATATTTTTATTATTTTAATCATATTTACTCATTAGTTCACGAATCTTCTTCGCTACATCTAAACGTTCAATATTTTCATTCGCATAACTTTTCACATCATTACTCCCCACGCATACACTATGCACAGCTTTTTCAAACAAACATTGGTCGTTGCTATCGTTCCCAAAAGCAACAAACTGTTGAATGTTCAGCATACGTAGTCCCCTAACTTTATTAATTCCTAAAGGGCTAATGTCGACAGCATCCTCAGTTTTGTAGTGTGTGACTACGACTGAGATTGATTGAAGCTCTTTTAACACTTCCTCATTCGCTTGGAATAAAACTAATTTGCATACTGGTAATAATTGTTCCAAAGGAATATTTGTTGAATTATTTTTATCGATATTGTGATAAATAGGATGCGTAATATCACCAGTATAGGAGTAATCCCACTGACCATCTGCTAAATATTTTAACTGATGTTGATGAATCAGTGTAATGAGTTTATCTAAAAGTTGTTGTTCAAAATGTTTCACTTTTATTCGTCCATTATCATATGTAAATGTACCATTTCCTCCGACCAATAGCCCTTCATGAAAATCCTTTGGTATGATAGGTACTAAGTCACGAATAGGTCTTGCTGAGGCAAAAATCACTTGATGCCCTGCTAATTTTAATTCTTGAAGTGCTTCAATAATTTCTTTATCAATACTTTTACCATCAAAGCAAAGTGTTCCATCTAAATCGAATACAAAGTTCATTTGAATCCCTACCTCTTTATTAATTAACTATAACTATATTAAAATGAATAATATTAATACAGGACAGATGTCTCGGAGGAAAAAATGAATCAAAGCCTATTTAAATCTATTTATGACTACACTTTTACACAAGATCTAACTTCATCCCTTATCGTACGTCCTTTTCAACCAAATGAATATATTCTAAAAGCTGGAGATCAAATAGACGGAATTTATTTTTTACTTTCAGGAAGGTATATGGTATCTAGTTTAGAAGTGACTGGTAAAGAGTTACTATTAAGGTACTGCCAACAACCATCGATTATGGGCGATATTGAAATATTTACAGATTGTTTAGTTGTATCAAACTGCATCGCCGTAGAGCCATGTGAGGTTTTAATTATTCCATTAGAAGTGTACGAAACTCATTTAAAAATTGATAGTAAATTTAATCAATTATTATTGAAAGAGTTAGCATATAAGCTCCTAACTTGCACAATTTCATCTAGAGTTAATGCGCTTTCCCCAGTAAATGTACGTTTAGCAGCTTATTTATGTACTGTCGAATCCCCAACACATGTAAATCAATACATAAAAACAAATTCTTTAGATGATGTTGCCTCATTAATTGGTACTACAAAAAGACATATAAATCGTATCCTAAAAGACTGGACAGAAAAAGGAATTATCAGTCGAGAAGATGATGCGATAGAAATTTTGGATTGGTCTAAGATGAAAGAAATTTCTGAAAATGTACGCTTTGAATAAACTAAATGTTTTTGGAAATATTTTTTATCCATAATAAAGCTTTCATACTTGGTAACTTCGATTTAGAAGTGATCATATGAACGCCATCAAAAAAAACTAATTGTAGTTCTATTTGTTCTTTTAATTATTGTTGGCGCTACTGCCAATAAACTTCATGAAGCTGGCGTTCCAGTCACTGCAGTACGTTTCCAAGGTATCATTCACGATTTCGTGATGCTCAACGCCTTAGCTAATACTGAAGCTGCACGCGGAGCAATTGATCTTGCCACAACCTGGTTGCGTAAAGGGTTTTAATAAATCTATCGTTTCGTCACATAGAAACTACTGCAAATAAATAAAAAAACAAACAGATCCACTCAAATAATTGACTATTTGAGTGGATCATATATTTATTCAATCAAACATTTAACTAAAGCCCCTCAATTAAAAGAAGCGTCTTCACTTACTTTTAGAAGGGTCCATTTACGTGAATTAAATTTATTACCTGTTTTATTCATTAAATAATGGTTACGAAAAAGTTGTGAAGTGCGTGCAATATAATAACCGACCATATTGACCCGGTCTTTTTGTACACAAACCCAAAGAGTAAGCCGAGAAAAAGAACATATAAATGCGACCCAAAATGAAAGATTTTTTCATCGTAAATCCAAATTGGATAGTGAACCACTAAAAATAATAAAGCTGTTAAAATATTTGCTTTCCAAAAAGTCATTTTTTTATTAATCTCTTGTAAAATCAATCCCCTAAAAACAATTTCTTCGGCAAGCCCTGCCATAAGAATACCATTAAGGTAATCGTCAAAGGATAATGAAAATTGAAATGATTGCTGATTAATTATATAAGTTTCCGAAGTAAAATATAAGCCAACTAACAGTGAAAGAATTACTCCCCAAAATAAACCTTTCTTAACATTTACGTTCATTTTTAAGTAGTCAAATGGATTAGTATGTAAATAATATTTTATGTATAACGAAGTTGGAACAATCCAAACGAAACTTTTAACCAATGCCTCTAATAAAGGAGAGATTATTTCACCGAACGAATAGATGTATTCGATTAACCATAATTCTTTAATTGTCCATACAAAGTAAAAAATGAGTAGAAACCCTATCATTGTTTGTACATCATTATTTTTCACTTTATTTTCAAAACTTAATTTAAATGCCATTTATACCTCCAAAATGCAATACTTCATTGCAATTATACCTAATTATTGAAATCCAGTATAGATTCGGAAACTACGAGTTTCAAAAGAATGCTATAACATGTTCATCATTAACTTAAGTAATGTAATAAAAACCTGTGTTTTTATTTTCACTACTGATTAAAGCGAAATTTTTCAAAACCATCACCAACTTTTTCCCTCTTCATATTCTATAGAATCAGATTTCGAATTGAGGGGGAAACGTATGGGGATTGAATTCACAGCTCTCCATTGGATTTACGTTATTTTTATTGTCCTGATCATTGGCTTTATGGTTAAACGTCGCGATACCACCCTCATTTGTGTACTAGGCATTTTCATGTTAGCAATTGTTACTACAGGCGATTTAACTTCGTCCATTAGCAGTGTTTTTAACAGTTTTATTTATGTCATCACTGAGCTGTTGTCAACTATTCTCATTATTTCTATTATCGTAGCCATGAGTCGGGTCATGATGACTTCGGGTATTAATGAGGTCATGATTGCTCCTTTTACAAAAATCATAAAACACCTGCATTAGCTTTTTGGACGATTGGTCTGTTAATGATGTGCATCTCTTGGTTTTTTTGGCCATCCCCGGCTGTTGCACTGTAAGGGGCGGTTTTACTACCAGTTGCTCTTCGTGCAGGATTACCAGCACTCGGTGTAGCGAACGCCTACAAAGGAAACTTTTTGAATACATAAAACCAATGCAATATTCATAACTTTTCTTTCAGTTACAACCTCAAAAAAGCTTAGGAAAACAACTCCTAAGCTTTTTTGAGGTTGAGTAATGCTTGAAATCAGATTTTTTTAATAGCTAATTAAACAAACTCCATTCTGAAAAATATTAATCAAAATTGAGTTTAACCTTTTTTATTTAGTATTAGATTTTTTATATTGTTTGATTATTTTTGTACTCCTTATTTCATTAAATCACCTATTAGTTGAATATAATTTTAACTTTCTTCGACGTTTATAACAATTTCCCCAAATAATTTCTCATTAAAATATATTTCTAATTTCCATAATCCACTTGTAGGGAACATCATATTCGATGGGATATGGGAATCGGCACCATTATTAGGGCTAATGGAAGTATTGGAATATTGCCATACTGTATCATCGCCAGATACCAACACGGGATGTTCTTTCCCTTCATTGTCAGTTCCAACTACTTTAAAATTACCACTGATACTATCTTTATCTCCCCAAAAATACCACATATACTTATTTACTTTATTAGCAATAATCTTTTCTTCTACTACCTCACCTTTTTTACCCGTACCAACCAAAAAACCAACTTTCCCTTCTTCGCCAATCAACAAATACTCTCCTTCAGTCCCATCACCCAAAGTAATGGGCAATGAAAAAGTAGAACTTACCTCACGTGTTTCTTTCTTATCAATATTGTTACAACCGACAAGTGTCATTAAAAATAGCATAGAAATCAACATAATCATTTTGTTCCTCATATTTCTCCCCCTTATCAATTAGGCATTACCTGTTATTAAATAATATAGATAAATTCTTCTTAGATGAACGATATTTATAGTACTACTTCAACATTCTTATAAATATCCCTTCTTCTTCAACTAACCTGCCTGGTTAGCCATCCATGTAGCGCAAGAGCCAGCGCTACACCACAGAAAATGAAAAATGATTAAGTTCTTTCATGGGAGTTTAAGTACATTTCTTCACAATTTCCAAAGAGTTAGGGGCCGGGATCCTGTAATGGTGTTACTTTAGGAGTTATTTTGCACTATGAATATAATTAGGCTTTTTTCGTTGCTCCATTAAAGCCCCCGTTAGTTTAATAAGAACAGCGACGCTTCTTCCGCAATCGCGCCCGATTGTGGAAAATTGTTTTTCAACTATAGCCCCTGTAATTGAAGTATAGAAACGATAAAAAAATGCTGGTATACAGCTTAATAAATTGTCTCTATATACAGGTTTTTATTCAGATAACACACTATGAAAAATCTCGAAAAGTCCTATCGTAGCTATGTTTATATAGCTTTGCATAAAAAGCTGTATAAACAATAGTTCTCGTAAAGAGGCACGAACGTTGATTTAACAACATTCGTGCCTTTTTGGTGTTTCCAAACTTTTATTTGGGAACGTTTATTTTGAATGAAACTGCATACTCTATAAATTTTTACTACACTACACCACCCTTAAAACCAAATTGTTTTTTTAGATAGTGTCTTTGGAACTTCTATTAACCTTGCTACATTCTTGCCTTTATTAAATCTCACCTTGTTTAACCAATAAACAAAAGCATCTGTTCGATAAAAAACACCATATGTAACAGTTCCATCTTCCTCTTCTTCAAACCAATAAGGATGTTGGTTCTTTCTATCAAATAGCCAATCCCAAAATTCCTCTTGTAATCGATTAATATTTCTCCCTACTTTTGCAGGACAAATCATATACTCTATATCATCTTCATAATCAAATCCGACTTTAATAATCATAATCCATTCTCCCTTTCTATTTAGTAAATTTTACAAGACGTAGACTATTATAAATTTCTGGCACACCTATAATAACATATATATTTTATTGAAATTTTTGCTAAGTATTAACTTTCCCAAAGCGTCGTTTGGTCATAACTTAGCGTTGTAAATCCCTATAATTTTGAAGGTACTCCTTGTTGCACTAAACTGCCTCGTTAGTTCAATAAAGAAAAAAAGAGCTGCATTATGCAACTCAATGATTTTCAAGTAAAGCACTACGTTAGCGACAGAAGGATGGTCATGGAATTCGTCTGAAAGAACGTTCGTGCATAATGGTTGAAAGATCCATTTTATCGTGCATAATAGTTAAAGGATTCATTTTGATGTATGGAACACCATACTATTGGAAAAAACATCAGGATCCAGGAGGTATATAATGAAAGATACGCTTGAACTATTTCGTTACCATGTTTGGGCTAATAAAAGAGTTTTTGAACATTTAAGGAAACTTCCTGATGATCTGTACCGTAAACCACTAAATAGTGTATTTCCTACCATTGGCGATGCATTAGCACATATCTATTCTGTGGATAATACTTGGCTCAGCATAATGTCCCATGAAAGTCCTGAGGACATCTATGTTGCGATGACGAGTTCACTTGAAGAGGTTAAAGATGCCACGCTCGACTCTTTTGAGGCTTATTTTGCTAAAATTGCGGCTCGATATGAAGAGTTTATCTTGAACCACCAAGATGATTTAGAGGAAATATCTGAGTATCCGCTTAAATTCGGTGAGTTGCGGGCTAATTACAAAGATCTCGTTAGGCACGTGGTTAATCACGGTACATATCACCGTGGTAATATTACCGCAATGCTCCGACAAATGGGTTATTCCGGTGTTTCCACAGACTATGGCTTTTACCTTTTTGAACTAAAGCGGTGAGCACTCCTTCGGGAGTGTTTTTTTGTAAAGGTCGTTTTCGATTTGTTGCCGACAGATTTTCTCCTGTATTGTCTTTCCATTTCTAATCATCAAAATGTAAATGTTGAATGAAGTGATGCCTGTCTATGATATCCGTACATTTAACCCTTAGCTTTCCTGTCTTAAAAAACCTGCTCCGTTAGTAAAATCACTCCTTATGTCAGAATTCTATTAAATTGGCAATAATCCCTTTTATATTACTATTTTAGGGGGAATGGAATTGTTACTGTCAAAAGCATGGACTTTGTTTGAAGCTAATAAACGAATAGAGGGCTTTTCGCCACAAACGCTGAAAGCCTACCGGTTGCAGTCTTTTCTATTAATTGGTTATTTTAAGGATATAGAGATGGAATTACTTGACACCAATCAACTGAAGGAATATCTTGCTATATCCGGCAAGCACTTAAAATCAGCCAGTCTTGCACACCGTATTCGCTTTATGAAATCATTTTTTCGTTGGTCTCATGAAGAAGGATACCTAAGTAAGAATCCAACTTCCAAAATTAAAGAACCGAAAGTAGGAAAGCGGATACCCAAGTATTTAACCGAACGGGAAATTGAACACCTCCGTGAATCCTGTCATTCCGCAATGGAAAAAGCAATTTTCGAATTCATGTTTTCTACTGGTTGCCGAATTGGAGAAATAGTTGCATTAGAAAAGAACCATATTAATTGGTCCAATCAATCCGCAATCGTTAGAGGAAAAGATGATAAGGAAAGGGAGGTTTATTTTAATACGCGTTGTGACATATGGCTTAAACGATATATTGAAAGCCGTACTGACAATAATCCTGCCATCTTTGTGACAGTAAGGCAGCCACATAAAATGAGTGTTGCCCAAATGCGATACATCATCAAGCGGATATCAAATCGTGCTGAAATCAATAAAGAAATTCATCCACATCAACTTAGACACAGCTATGCAACTCATTTGTTGAACAATGGAACCCCCATAGAAGTCATACAAAGTCTTATGGGGCATTAGAAAAGCGAAACAACTAGGATCTACGCTCAATTAAGCGGGAGGCTAAGGAAAGAATATTATCAGAAGTACTTTTAAATGTAAAAGGTGCAATGTCTTAAAAGACTTTGCTCCACTTGACTAAAGCACTCCGTTAATTTAAGTGAAACATTACTAAATCTTCGATAAAAAAAGAGAGCTGCTCAGCAGCACCTTAGATAAGTACCAAAATCTCGTTTACATAATGAAGTGAAAAGAGCTTACATATCCAAGCTGTTGATGATAGCCAATATTTGATGATCTGTCCATTTGCCATTAATCTTCAGATTTTCTTTAGCTATACCTTCTTTTTCAAACCCTGCTTTTTCTAATACACGAATAGATGCTATGTTGTCAGGCATAGCTCCTGCTTCAATTCTGTGTAGTTTTAATTCTTTAAAAGCAAAGTCTACAACAAGTTTAAGAGCTTCCGTTGTATAGCCCTTTCCATTATACTCCTTATCTAAAGTAAATCCCGTATAACAGCTTTGCAGGTCTCCCCTTGAAATTTGAGTTAATGAAATGTCTCCAATAAGTTTATCAGTCACTTTTAAAAAGATTCCAAAAGGATATAATTGCCCATCATCTGTTTTTTCCAATGCCTGTTGAAGGCGTTGTTTTTGATATTTCTCTGTATAAAAGGTTTCCGGGAGTAATGGGCTAACTCGTTGAAAAAATTCGCGATTTCTACTATGCAAGCTAGCTAACTCGCTAGCGTCAGAAATTTTGTAAAGTCGAAGATATATTTGTTCCCCTACAAGCTTCATAGAATCCCTCCGATTTCTTTTTACTATTATTTTATTTCACTTTATAAAAGAGTATGATATATATTACTATTTTAATGTAAGTTCGTATTGTACTAATCTGCTCCGTTAGTTTAAGTGAAATGCTTCACAATCTCACAAATTGGTCGCATAAAAAATGGCATGACAAAGAAGAATTATTAATTTTTTTGAAATAGAGCAGTCAAAAAGTCAGGTACACCGAAAACAACATTTGGCTGTTCTATTACCTTCATTTTTCTTATTTCAATTTCCTTAAAGTCCCTAAATATAAGCCTCAATTTTTCCTCTGTATATCCTAAACCACCATTAAGGCTTCGTAATCTATAAACTTCCCAATCCGATATTTCTGCTCCACCTAACTCCCCACCTTCAATAAAACAGGTGATTGCAAAGAAGCCATTAGGTTTTAAAGCCCTTTTCACTATATCTATGTAATTCATTCTTCTATGAGGAGCAACATGGTGAAAACAACCTGAATCATATACAATATCGTAAGTGCCTTCTTCTATATTTAAATCAAAGATATTTTCATTAATAAAGTTTATACTGACATTTTTATAGTTTGCTCGTTCTTCTGCCCATTTAAGTGTTTCTTCGGATAAATCCACTGCATCAATCGTACAGCCTTTTTGAGCAAAATAAATAGCATTTCGACCAGGACCACTTCCCAATTCCAATACTTTCCCTGGTTTAAAAACGTTTTTTTCAAAGTAACTAACTAAATTTTCATCGGGAGAATCTATAAAAAAAGGAACACCTTTATTGCGGTCGGAGTAAAAATTATTCCAAAATTCCGTAGGTTCTCTCAATAACGAGTCTAACATTTCCAATAAATCATTATAATCATAAATAGTTTCTTTCATAACATACCCCTTTGTATAATTATTGACCTCTTTATAATTATACAAAATTATACAAAATCGTTTGTTAAAGCAATATTAAAAATATATTATTTCGCATCGTAAACAAACTCCTAAAAATAGGTTTTTTTCGCCTTAAGCGTATTCTAAGGTGGTTAATTTTCAATTGTTTATATCAAATAATAGTATCCTACTTCCCTTTAATAAAACGTTTATAATAACCCTGTACATTGTTAGAAGGGGACAAGGAATTCAATTTTTTATTTCTTGTGTTACGAATATTACAATTACGTTACAACGTTATTCTTATTGAATTAACCTGCACCGGTTAGTTCAATAAAGAAGCTGCATATGCAACTAAATAATTTCCAAGTAAAGCTCTCCGTTATTTCAATAAGTACATACTTTCCTCAAAGTGTTCATTAGTTTGCTATAGCGTGTAAAGACGTTACGTCTTGTTTATGATATAATTTACATAAATTTCATAATGAGGTGACAATGTGGGGAATGATAAATTAGTTTGTAAGGTTTGTGGTAATGATTCCTTCGCACAAGGTGAATTAGGCGGATCTATGGCAAATGTAAAACCCGTTAAGCTCCGATATGCTCCATTTTTCGAGTTCACCACTAATTTTGACTATTTGTACGAATTGCGGAGAAGTAGCTTCAATGAAAGTTAAGAAACCTCAAAAGTTCCAATAGTACTTTATATTTCATATAAAGGTTCACCTTCCAGCGGAGTGAACCTTTATTAATTTCTTCCCTCAGAATGAAATCCCTTACTGAACACTTTGTTTCGTTTGATCCTTACAATGTTCAGGAGTCACATTTGGAATTTAAAATAATGGAATAGTGAAGATAATTAATATAAAACAAAAAAATTAGGTACTCACTTTTATAGGGTTTTCAAAAAAAAAGATTCTTTTGATACATATCCTTGGTGTACCGAACGCCAATAAAAGAATCTTTCTAAATACATAAAATCAATTCTATATTCATAACATTTCTTCCATTTAAAATCTCAAAAAAAGCTTAGGAACGACTCCTAAGCCTTTCTATTATTGAGTAATGCTTGATTCGAAACCAGATTTTTTAAATAGCTAATTTAAATAAACTCATTCTGAAAAATATTAATCAAAATGGAGTTTAACCTTTTTTATTTAGTATTAAATTTTTAATAAAGTTTTATTATTTTTGTACTCCTGATTTCACTAAAGCCTCCGTTAGCTTAAGTGTATCCATTCACAAATGTGCAAATAAGAGTGCAGAGCAAGGTCTATCAAGCAAGAGTATAAGAATATTAAAGAATGCGAAGTTTAATACCGAAAACACCTGATGAAAAACAAATACTCAAAATCAAGAATGTGATTCCTGTTATAATTGAAATTAATCCAATAGCATATTCGACTTTATCTTTAAAAATTTTGCATAAGATTTTATAAAAAACAACTCCAAAGAATCCTCCTAATCCATTCAAAATTATATCATCAATGTCAGTAGCACCTACTTTAAATGAGTATTGGAAGATCTCAACTGCCACACTAATAAGAACGCTCCATAAAGTGTTAATGAATATCCTTTTATTGTGATTGAACAAAATCAAATAGATACCTAATGGTATAAATAAAACAATATTACCCAGTACATTAATTAATGAAATAATACCACCATTAGATAAGTAATCCGTTATAGTATAAAACGGTATAAGATTTACAGATTGAAATGAATTTGTTTTAAAAAATAAAAATGCAAATAAAATAAAAATATAAAATCCTAATCCTATAATTAACAAAATATAGCTGTGTTCTGTTTTTTTACTTTCATTAATCTTCATAGAGTATTCTCCAAATTCTAATTTATTTTCTTATAAGATATCTGCCTATATTATTATAATCCCCTATAAACATTAATATTTACTTAATTTAATCCCTATTTTGGCCGTGTGGTAATACCGTTCATCAATTTCGTTCGGTTTATTCCGCACCCTCACCTGAGTTTATACGTGTTATCAGGAAATAGTGTCACAACCACACCATCCGTATTATTGCCCGATACCTCAAAACGAAGATTTGCTGGCACATTAATAGTGGTATTTTCTGTAACAGGATAATATATGACCTCATATTTTTGACCATTTATAGTAGCAGAAATATGTTTTTCTTCTTTTAGATAGTCTAAATATTCCTCTAAAACATAATTCTTTTCTTTCATAATCGCACTATGCGGTAAACCGACATAGCGGATATGCCATGGTTCATTCATAATTCCCGTTATGTCCGTTTTATCCTTTGGATAACGTAGAGTAAACCCGTATTTCCAAGCGTTCTCTGCAATCCACTCTCCCTCAGGTGCTACCTCCATCTTCCCTTGGGTACTTCCCACATCAAGCGATAAACCTAAATTGTGTTCGCTGTAGCCTGCTGGCAAGGCACGAATGGAACCCATTTCTTTATAAAGTTTAGATTGCTCTTTAAATCCTCGAAAACCACTCGTAATTAAAAAACTAGAAACTTCATCTTCTTCCGCATCAAGAACCATATCCGAAAATTTCCTTGCTATATCTTCTGATAAATATGTTTCGCTATTAAACAATCTGTATCCTTTTACCAATTCTTTGCGAGCATTTAAATTGATTACATCTGATTTTATACTTTCATTGTGAACTGGGTACTTATTGTTGACCAAAAGTAAATTTCCTTGAAAAATTTGTTCTACTGGAATTTCTACTTTTGTTATATTTCCAGAAGAAAACTTACCCTCCACTACACCATTCTCATTATTGGCATTTCCTATTACACCTTTTTCCTCTTGAAAAAACGGTACTATCTTAAAGGCTGTCACACCCAAACATATTGAAAAAATTAATAAAAAGCCCCACTTTTTCATTCTTAACTTCTCCCTTATTCTTCTTTACTTAAAAGATTATAAGTAAAACTAATTAAGAAAAAGGTAGGATGAATCTTAAGTTTTTCTTAAATTATTTACTTAAAATATGATGCTATCTTAACTATTTTGTTTACTTACCTCTTGTTGAAATAAAACCATCAAATCAACTATTTCGAAAACAATTTCTATGTTAAAATTAACTTCAATATGCACCTAAAAATACTCTTTTCTTCAACTAAACTCCACCGTCAGTTCAAAACAGCTAGGTTTGCTTTGCTAAAACTAATGGAAATCATTAGCTTTTTTTATCCACTATCTGATGCAAAATGGATCTCTGTGATATTTATGACGACGACGTACCGTACCAAACGTCAACAAAGGAATATTTTTAAATACATAAAAAACCAATGCTATATTCATAACATTTCTTTCATTTAAAACCTTAAAAAAGGTGATTCATTTTTTCACCAAAATCCTTAGACATAAGTTCATCAAAAAGGTCCCCATCTCACCGTTGGACCTTACCCTTCTTCTGTTATGTTTCTTAGAATTTAGGGTATTACCTTTATTTATCAATTTATTAGATGATTTCTAGAAAAGCAAAAAAACTCTTAAGGATAAGACCCAAAGAGGTTAAATAAATTTGTTGTCTGTTTTTATTGAGTGTCTTCATCACCTTTGCACTCCAAAATATCACCTGGCTGACAGTGCAAAGTCCTACATATCGCTTCTAAAGTTGAAAAACGAACCGCTTTTGCTTTCCCATTTTTCAGAATAGAAAGATTCGCCATAGTAATTCCAACCTTTTCCGAAAGCTCCGTTACGCTCATTTTTCGTTTTGCTAACATCACATCAATATTAATAATAATTGCCATATCATCCACCTCAGACCGTCAAATCGTTTTCTGATTTTATATTAATCGCTTCTTGTAGAAGTCGTTGGAGGATAGCAGCAAAAACGGCGATAATTAACGAAGCAAAAATGATGATGAGTCCCATTATTCCAATAGGAGGGTCAACTTCCTTTGCTATAAAATGGAAGAGTGGCAAACCTAATATATACAAGCCACTGATTATAATCGCACAGCACTTTATGTTCTTTAACGCCTTTACAGATAATTCCGAGAACGCTGTGTTCCAGTCAATGTACCGTAAAAGATTAAAAGCCTGATAGAGAGCAAAGTAAAAAGCCACAGCCGATCCATACATCACGATGAAAATGAGATATTTCATTAGGGAAAAATGTGGATATAATCTTGATGCGAAATTAGCCATATTGGGTACTAAAAATATACATAAAGCAAGAACTGCAATTCCAGCCAGAAAAATAATTACCTTTAAGAAAATTGTTGAACCTCGTTTAACATTCATATTAAGCACCTCACTTATTTATAAATTTAACATATTATTTATCGTTTAGCGATAAATTTGTATTGTTTTTTATTATATTATTGTTATTTATATATCCTTTTAATTTTGATATTCATTAAAAAATTCACAATAAAAAACTCGAACCATAACTTATTTTTGGGGGAATGTATTTTGTTAATGTCAAAAGCATGGGAAACATAAGGTTTTTCCTTATTTGGTTGTTGTGTTGGTTGACCTTCACAGCCTCCCTCAATTGTTACTCATGGTCACTTTCATCCGAGTGACCCTTTTTTAGTTTCTTTATTCATATTGTTCATTAGTTTACTGTAGCGTGTGACAACGCTACGGCTTTTTTATTTTAATTCTATTTCACAGACAGTTCACTATACAAACATAGCTATCACATCATAATAATAGTAAGGTAAAGCTAATTTAGCCTTACACCTCCGTAACTTTTTACTAAGGGTCACTCCTATCCCAAGTGACCCTTTTTTTATGGTCTTATCTCACAAAAATATATTTTGTAATGCCTATAGCTGAATGGTTTACCCCCCCATCTTCTTCTTTGCAGACAACATATTATAGAATGTAAAAAGGAGGTGTTATTTATGGGATACTATGGTGGAAATGTTGGTGGCATTAATAACTGCGGCTATTACGGCGGCGGTTATGGTAGCGGTTCATCATTTGCCTTAATTGTTGTACTATTTATACTTCTAATTATTATCGGTGCTACTTTCATGAATACAGGGTATTAACATTTCCGATTTAAGGGCCGCCAATCAGCCTGGTGACCCTTTTATAGTTACTTTACTCAAAAGTACCCTATAGGATAGACTTCGATCTAGAAATGGAATGGCTTATTACAAGTATTGAAAATATAAAATTCAATATTCTCCACTCACCCTCCTTATTGTCCAAACAATTGAATTCTATATGAATAAAATATTATATAGAATAGGAGGTGAATATAAATTGGCATCATTTGAAATTGGAGCGAGAAGTCTTTTCAATTTTCGAAACGAACGCTTTTTCCTATTAGTTGAAGATGAAATTACAATTCCAGATAAAGGTGTGGAGATTGATCCAGTTAATATCTATGAGATTGACCAACAAACTTTCAATTTTATCAAAGATGAAGGAGATACTCCTGTAGTTGTACCACGTTTTAACCTTCCTCCTATACCACCTGGATTTAAATTAGAACGCAAATGTATTTTTACAGTCGATAATTCATACTTTGTAATCTATGATTTAGAAAATGGCACTGATAACAATGTTATTTTAAGAATCAGTGCAGCTTTATTTAACTCCTTGAGAAATTCTGGTGTTCGTGAATGTATTCCTCAAGATTTCATTAATTAGACGGGTATTGTTATATATCCCTTCAATAATATTTTTATTTACCAAACAACTGTACAAAAACAAGTGATCAATTTTATTGGTTGCTTGTTTTTTATTTTGAAGGTATTTACGCATGTTTAACACTTCAGTACACAGTTTACAAATAACACACTCGATGTTGCCCTTGTTTTGATATAGCTTTTCATTTGTGCTGTCGTCATATACTGCAAACATATTTTCTTACCTTCTTTCTGACACGATTCTTAAATTGTTCATTAGTTTTTATTTCCCTTTTTACTTAGCTAACTTATACATCATAGTAACGAAAGGGAAGGTTTTCAATGAACAACAGTTTAATATCAAAATTAAAAGTATTTGCAAAAAAATTAAAACAAAATTTATTCCTACTTTATCTGTCTTATAAAGATCCCAGAACACCTGGTATGCAAAGCTTTTGGCTATGCTTGTAGTTGCATATGCTTTTAGCCCTATAGACTTAATCCCAGATTTTATACCTGTTCTAGGGTATCTTGATGATTTGATAATTGTTGTCATGGGTGTGTCAACTAGAGAAGATATTGGATTAATGTATGGTCAAATCCATACAGCAAAAGCTCAACTTGACGCTAAAATACTACGCCATTACATGATTATCTAAAAAGTAAAAATGATTTATCTGACTAACCTTCTCCTGTATTTTGACGCACAATTTCGGAGTACCGAAAGCCATCAAATTTTAGAGTGAATACTAAAAAAATATGTAGAGTCAATTGCTATGAATACATTCTGATGAATAAACTGTTTCCATCAGAATTCTCCCATTCATAACAATTGTTTATTTGTAAACATTATTATTTTGATGAATTACCACTTGAAGAGTTAATGGCTGTATTTTGTAATGATTGATTCATTTGTTGTGAAGATTGGTTTGCTTGTTGTTGAGGTTGCTTCGACTGTTGTGAAGTTTGGTTCATCTGTTGTAAAGGCTGAGACATTTGCTGCAATGGTTGTGCCATTTGTTGTATTGGCTGCATCATTTGTTGAGCATTCTGTAGATTTAATTTATTCGAAATATTTTTTGTGAACCGTTGAAGAGTCCCATTTTGAAATCCTCTAGCTACTCCCAAAATAACGGCTCCAATTACACCCCATGTTAGAAATCTCACTAATAAAAGCCTCCTTTCTTAAGGCAAAATATTTAAACACGTTTAGTATTGGAAATCAAGCTAATACTATACCTGAACATTTTTGGGATTATTATTATGTATCAACATAGTTCCTACATAAAAAATGAAGTTGCTCCACGTATTCAAAATGATCTATTCTCCCTACGTATAAAATAAATTTGATACAAACATACTTAATAATATGTAATTCCCTTCAGCCGCTATAAATTGCTCATGACTAAACCCACATAACTCCGAGCATTTATAGTAGCTATTCTTATTTCTACCATTCAATCAAATTTGATAGCCAACCTGTAGCATTGCATCGCCCCAAGTTGTTTTGCAGAACGCTATCCCACTATTACATAATCAGCCTTCCAAACATTTTTCTGAGCTTTAGGGTGTGATGATGCGGCTTTTTTAATGTATAGGTAACCTTAATTTGCATACATTAAAATTGAGTGTATCGTACGCACTTAACTCGGTTGTGGCGTTAGTTGACCGTCACAGCCTCCCTCATTAAGATCACTTCACTCAGTGACCTTTTTTAAGGTTGGTTAGTGCCACCGCCATTACATGCAGATTATCTAGAAAAGTAAAAATGATTTACCTGACAAACCGTCTCCCCAGTATTTCACTGGGGATTTTTTGTTTCCTTTTTAACTTCAAAATTATTATCGAAACCTTCTCCTGCAACTTAAAAAAGGTTCTTCGATACATGTCTTGGGTGTAGTGATGGCGATGAATTTATTTGGTCACGGAATTGCACTTTCTAGTGATTTTGTTATACAGGGAGCTCCGAAGCTAACTGCTGATGCTGCGGGAATTCCAGTAAGTGAGGTCATGTCTGCTAGTATCCCTCTTGTTATGACAATGGGCGTTGTGACTACGGTAGTCGCCTATTTCTTATTACGCCGTGATATGAAGCGTGGCTCAGCGGAATTATATGCTACAAACGACACAAATGAAGACGTAGAAAGAGTCATCCCTTAAAACCTCCTAACACTCGGACAAAAACGATTTTTCGCAGTACTTATTCCAATAGCCTTTGTACTCGATGTCATCGCCATGTCTATCTTAAAATTACAAGGTGGCGATGCAACTGCTTTAATAGGGGGCACATCTGTCTTTATACTCCTTTTGCTTTGCGTTGTAGCTCATAAAAAACAGGGGCTTGAAAAAACAACAAGCTATTTCATTCAAGGATTCCAATTCGGCTTTAAAGTGTTTGGGCCGGTTATTCCTATCGCAGCTTTTTTCTATCTAGGAGATTCCGGATTCACACAAATTATTGACGACTACTTACCAGCCGCTTCACATGGTATCGTCAATGATCTCGGTGTGGGTCTAGCTGCGGTAGTTCCATTAACAAAGGGAATTGCCGTCGTCACTTTAGCGGTCGTTGGTGCCATTACAGGCTTAGACGGCTCTGGCTTCTCAGGTATTTCCTTAGCAGGTTCCATCGGTAGTTTGTTTGACAAAGCTATTGGTGGAAGTACTGCAACTTTGATAGCTTTAGGGCAAATAACAGCAATTTTTGTTGGCGGTGGGACATTAATTCCTTGGGCTTTGATCCCGGCTGCTGCAATTTGTAACGTTAGCCCCTTCGAACTTGCAAGGCGAAATTTATTGCCTATGGCGATTGGTCTTGTGGTGACAACCATTGTAGCGGTGTTTTTACTATAACATTGTAAAAGTAAGGAACTCTTTTAGTGGTTTCTTACTTTTTTCTTTTCCACACAACGATAATGGTATAATTTAACTATGCAAATTAGAAAGGTAGATGATTTCAATGAAAGTCTCCTATTGGCGCGGGGATAAAATACTGTTAAGAGCGCCCAAATCAGAAGACATTCGTATGTTAGAAAATTCAGATGATGATATACTAAAAAACCTTGACTCCATCGCTTTTCCTCGGACAAATCAGCAAATTGAAGAATGGATCAACGAAATATCACAAGGGGCATCTACAGAGAGTGATAATTTTTACTGGATTGCAGAGGATGCTTCGAACAATGTCGTGGGGACCATTGAGGTTTCAGGATGTGATGCAAAGAATGGAACTTTTGATTATGCTATAACGGTATTTCCCTCACATAGAGGAAAAGGGTATGCAAAAGATATGATCTTAACGATTTTAAAGCACTATTTCTTTGAACTTCGCTATCAGAAAGCAACTATTTGTGTTTACTCCTTTAATGCATCATCGATAGCTCTACATAAAAAACTACGATTTGTGGAGGAAGGCCGCTTAAGAAATATGATTTATACAAATGGTACCTTTTATGACGAGGTCTATTTTGGAATGACAAAGGATGAGTTTACTAAAATACATGCTCATTAAAAAGAGATGGCTTCTGTACATTGCAGAAGCCATCTCTTTCTTAACGCTTACTATAATATTTAAGCAAATTTTCTTGGAACATCTGCTGTAGTTGGTGCTCGCTAATACCTAAAACAAAAGCTTCACACATTATTTGTTCAATCTTTATAGAAATTTGTTGAAGGTCAGCCCTCTTTGCTTCAGCAGACTTATTAACAATTGCTTTTGAGTTAGGTTTTATATCGATTATCCCCTTCATTTGAAGCTCCTTATAGCTTTTATGAACCGTATGAAGATTGAGATTTGTTTGAGCCGCTAAATCACGAATGGAGGGCAATGAGTCACCATTTTTCAAATTTCCCGTCGCTATTTCAATAAGTAGTTGCTGGGTTAACTGCTGATACAAAGGAATGTTACTTTTTGGATCTATTTTTACATTCAATTGTTTACGTATCCTTTCAAGTTCTTTCTTTCAAAAAACATTTTATAGATTACTGTAATTGTACATAAAGTGACAATGACCAAAATAATGATGGCTGTCATCGCTGGAGGAATTTTAATAGTAAGCAAGCTAAAATGGAGGAGCCCAACGATAATCAATAATGGTAAACCATATAGCAGGCTTATTAATACTGTAGGATTTGATTTTATGGCCTCCGATGGATTAGACCATTCGAGTAATGGATGCCTTCTATCATATACCGGAGACAATATATTATAAGTAATGATTAATAGTAATGAAATCAGTAAATGCAGTACTGATATAAAACTGCCTCTACCAAATAGCATATAAATAATATAGCTTATTACAACCGATATTGTCCCGATACATGATGAAGTCATAACTTTTGCCAAATAAATCTTTTGTTGATCAAATGGCAATGTCATGCTGGATGCATAGTATTTCCCCTCTCTTGAATAAGGAGTCCCACTAATATTGTTCACACAACTCATCAACAAAACCATATAGACAAATAGAAAAGATTCATTGTGCACAATCCATTCAGCCTTTAAAATATTCGTCTGTACAAGAATTAAGAAAATGATTGTACAAATAGGCGTTAATATCATCCCTAAAATAGCTTGCATTTTAAAGTACGGTTCAGACTGAATAATCCAATATTCACGCTGCAAATAATTGACCAAGCTGCTTTGAGTATCTCTCCCCCAAACTTTTGTCGTTTTTTCTATTCTACTTACAAGCATGCCATGTTCATAATACTTAGATGCAATCATTTTTATAGTTCCCTTAAACAATACATAACACAGTACGAATAATAAGAGTAAACTTATTGCCGTATTGAATGACAAAAATGTATCCACCAATGACTGTTGCATGGCAAAACGATAACCTATTGCTAGAAAATCAGAAATTGAAGCACTTAAGGATGATATTGTTGAAACATCTAATTTCACTAAAACAGTGCTGATTGCATGATAATTTTTTATGAGAAAGTACAGTATTGGGCTGATTCCGATACCTACTATAAGCGTCAGCCTAACAAGTAGATATACGGATGTGTTACTAAACCTACTGCGAAAATGATTCAAAATGGACAATATAAATAGAAGGAACAATACAATTAAAACGTCGACAACAAGTAAAAATGCCAGTGATTTTATAGCAACACCTAGCTTAAACTCAATCAGGAATATGAAAAATGTAGGTATTGATAAAATACTTACCGCCATGATCGGTAAAGTTACCCCACTTATAATTTTCGACATGACAACCTTCTTCGTAGAAATGGGTAAATGAGCCAACATAGAAAAATCACTTTGACTAAACACTACCGAAATAGCAAAATATGAAGTCAATATATATGTCACACCATTTGAAAGAAGTACATTGTAAAATACATACTCCGCTGGGGTCGCTATAAAATAAACAATGAGAGTAAGCACAAAGTACTGAACCGCTACATAAATAAATGCAATAATAAGAAGCACTTGAATGACTGGCTGCTTTGGCTTTGCATAAAAAGATGTTAAAAAGAATTTGATTAATTGCATATTATCCTTCATTGGCTTGTTTCTCCATAAAAATAGTCTCTAAGCTCCCATCGACTAGCAATTTCTCAACACGCTCATGTAAGACAATCTTTCCATCTTTTAAAAACGAGATGGATTGACAAATTTTCTCGGCAACATCTAATAAATGCGTGGAAAAAAGAACAGTCCCACCCTTTTCAACGTACTCTTTCATGCAATTTTTAAAAGCAACGACTGCAAGTGGATCTAATCCATTTAACGGCTCATCCATAATTAGGATTGGTGGGCTAATTGTAAAAGCAGTGATCAACGACATTTTATGAAGCATTCCATAAGAATACGTTCCCATAGGTTTATAAATACTTTTTTCCATACCAAAGACGTTAATAAATTTTTGTAGTTTTTCATCATCAGTTTTTTCATATAGTTTCAGAACGAAAAGTATCCAATCATATGCAGCTATATTTTTAAATACATGAATCGTATCAGGTATAAAATAAAATTGCTTTTTATAGTCGAGCGACTGTGATTTCACAACATTATTAATCGTGATTTTTCCGCAATTTTGTTCGACTAATCCAGCAATACAATTTAACGTCGTTGTTTTACCAGCACCATTTCCACCAACAAACGCCAGTATTTCTCCCTTTTCTAATTTTAACTCTACGCCTTTTAAAACCTCATGCTGGCCATACGATTTCTGTAAATTTTGTATCGATAACAAGTTTCCCCACCTGCTTTCATTTAAAATTTCTTTTTCGCAATGAAACTTTGCATAGTAATCATCATCAATACAACTAACAGTAGCGTTACGACAATATTAATGCCAACCCACGAATCCACATCGCCCGACATTAACATACTTGTTGCATACATACTATTACTAGCAGGATTAATAATGTCTATGAATGGATGTAGTCCAGCGACAAAACGGCAAATTAATAGGCTAACGATACTTATTAGTGCGATAAATGCAGGACTATTAAAAAATGTACTCATCATCGTAACAAACGTTATGATGAATAACAGCCAGACACAATAGAATGCTAAAGCCCACATAGCTTGAGGCACAGGAACAGTTGTAAATAAATATGCTGAATAGCCGTAAGATACCCAATAACCAAGAGCTATACAGATAACGGCCAAAATATAATGGATGATGATTTTACTATTTAAATAAGAAGATATCGATACTGGCCTTGTTAGGATAAATGCCATCATGCCATTTGCTTTTTCCCCTTGAATAATACTCATCGTAGCTACGACCAGAATAATAATACCTAACTGATCAAACTGAGAATTTAATGTTGAGGCAAGTACCTCCTGTCCCACAGGCTTTGCCATCGTAGGATCAATTGTTATGCCTTCAATACCACCCGCAGATTGTAAAATGACAGGTAAATAATACATCATGATCGGCTGAGTTAGTCCCAACAAGATAAATACGATTGGGAGCCAGAGTATTTTATATTCCCTTGCCATTTGCTGTACTTCTTTCTTGCTTAATGCCATAAAAGCATTCATTCTCTTACACCACCAATTCTAAAAATATTTCTTCTAGATTGTCTTGAATACCCACTTCAAATTTAGTAAACATCACTTTTGAATCTAATCCATGCTGTATTAATCGATTAGCATCTGTTTCCAAATTTTCAACATGGATTTTGAAGCCATTTCCACAGCTTTCGATTTTTTTCACATATGGTAAATGTTCAAGCATTGTTAACCATTGATAATCTGCTTTTCGAATCATTATAAAGATAGCTGATTCTTGATGGCGCTTAAGTAGCTCTGATTTTGTAGCATCTTCTATTTTGTGACCGTTTTTAATCATCACAAAACGCTCACAAATTTCCTCCGCATCGCTCAATATATGCGTTGATATTAAAACTGTCGTTTCTTTTTTGATCCCTTTTAATAGATTTAACACTTCCCTCCGCCCTATTGGATCTAGCGCTGATACAGGTTCATCCATAATCATTAAAGCTGGCTTATGCAATAATGCCTGTGCGATGCCAAGGCGTTGTTTCATACCACCTGAAAAGGTGCCGACATGACTATTTGCTTCCTTCCCTAAACCGACCTTTTCTAAAAGTAATGGGATTTCTTTCTGCAATTCACTTTTTGCTATGCCAGAAAGTGTTCCCATAAAGGACAATGTTTCAAATGCTGTCATCCATGAGAAAAAATTAGGATACTGAGGTAAGTAACCAATTTGATTTTTTATAGATGAAATCTTTTGACCATCAAGAAGAATTTCCCCTTTGTCGGCATTTAGAATGTCAGCAATGATTTGAATTAACGTGGATTTCCCCGCTCCATTTGGTCCAATTAACCCGACACACTCATTCGCATCAATGACCATTGAAAAATCATTCACGGCTGTTTTTTGTTTAAACCTTTTCGTAATATTTTTAATTTCTAAGCGCACGTTTATTGACCTCCCTCCTGCCAATAACGAAGTATAGGACAGAACCAATTGAGTTAAAGAACAAAATAATAATTGTCCACATCAGTATGTTTTCTCGCGTATCTCGGTGCCGGTATAGATCGAATAAAGCAACAATGATTAGAACAAATCCTACGAATAAAAACGGCAAAATGATTGGGAGTATGCTTGCCCAATCCAGTTGGCCTAAATCATCAAAACTATAGTGCAATTTCATTCCTAAAACCCCCATTCATTATCATTATCAATAATGATAACATAAGCTGTAAAAAATTTCATTACCTTTTCACTGTACATCCTTTTTAAAAAACTATAGTATATTTCTTGAGAATGTTCTCATATTGATAATATTTGATTGCTTCCCTTGATTCCATTAGACAGGAGGATCGTTTTATGCGGAATAAAGCAGAAGTTTTAATGCACCCTGTGAGAATGAAAATTTTACAAGCTCTCATGCACAATAAAGAAGAAGGTTTAAGCACTTTAGAGATGAATTCTATTATAAAGGATGTGCCTCAGGCTACTTTATATCGACACATCCAAATTTTAGTAGATGAAAGTATCATAAAAATTGTGAAAGAGCGAAAAGTCCGTTCTGTTACAGAGAAATTTTATGCATTAAATGAAGGAGCAGAAATTCTTAGTAAGGAGGACTGGACACAACTAACGGTCAAACAAAAATTAAATTATGTTTCTAACTATCAATTAACTTTACTATCTCAATATCAAAATTATTTACATTCACTTGGTGAAGAAGAAAGACTTGCAGATTTATCAACTTTTTCATTTATTGATTTAACATTAACGACTGATCAATTTATGAGCTTTGAAAATGAATTAAACGATTTAATCATTAAATACTATAATATGGCCGACTCAAACAATAATGAGACAAAAACAATAGCTATAAATATTATCCCAAAACCTTAAGTATGATTTTTACGTAAAGAAATGGAGAAGATTTATGAAAAGAAGAAAGTCAGTTGAAAACACACGAAAATTTATCATGATTATTATTGGTGCCATCATCGCAGCATATGGACTAGAAGCGGTATTAATTCCGAACGATGTCATTGATGGTGGCGTGACAGGTATTAGTATTATGGGCGCACACCTCTTCGGTATTCCATTAGGCGTACTGCTCTTTGTATTAAACATTCCTTTTATTTGGATTGGCTACAAACAAGTAGGTAAAACTTTTGCATTGATGAGTAGTGCTGGGATTGCAGCTCTATCTATTTCCACAGTGCTTATGCATGATGTAAAAACAATTTTAGGTCCAAATGATCCACTATTAATTGTTTTATCTGGTGGTATGCTACTGGGTGTTGGGATTGGGATTGTCTTACGTAACGGTGGTGCTTTAGATGGCTCTGAGGTTTTAGCCGTGTTGCTGTCACGTAAAATTCCGTTTTCAGTCGGGGATATTATATTATTTATTAATGCCTTTATTTTCTTAGGGGCAAGCTTTATTTTTGGCTTAGAAAGTGCATTATACTCAGCATTAACATACTATATTGCGAAAAACGTTATCGATATTATTCAAGTAGGTTTAGAAAAATCAAAAGATGTACGTGTTGTTAGTTCAAAATCAGATGAAATTGGTGATGCTATTCAAGCTCGCTTAGGACGTGGTGTTACATATACTAAAGGGCGTGGCGGTTTCTCCAATGAACCTACTGATATATTAAACTGTGTCATTAACCGTATGGAAGAAAATAAACTTGTGTCAATTATTAAAGATATTGATGAAGGTGCCTTCGTCGTTATTTCTGATGTTTCAGAGGTTCGTGGCGGGAACTTTAAAAAGCGTGATATTCACTAAAGTCTATTCACAATCCAACTATAAAACGCACATTGCTAAATTATTTAGTAGTGTGCGTTTTTCTGTTGGTGAATACTTGTTTTATTGCCTATGCTTTCGTTTATTTTTTAGCTTTTCAGTTAAATCATTAAAGTCTTGAATTACCTCTTTCATTGATGATTTTTTAGCTAATGCCATACCCTTTTGAATAGATTTAGATGCTTCTTCAAATTTATTCGCTTTAATTTGGGCATCTGCAAGGCAATACCAATAAAACCAGGCATCCATTTCTGAAATTTTTTCTTGATAAAACTTTTCGATGATTGGATAATATTTGTGATACAGCTCCTCATCATAAACCAGCTTAGTACCATTCCATTTCAGTACATCCACTAAATAACTTTCGCCAATATACATTTCCCAAACCGCTAGACCAACTTTTTGTTTCCCATTCACAAAATCCATTTTATGATAAGGAATATCCGCAATCTTTTTGAACGAGTTATCAATCCATTGATAAATTTCAAGTTTGCTTCCTGCTGCTGCACCAATTGTCACACCAAATAAATATTCCTTTGTACCATCACCGGTTATATCTACCAGACCCGAAAAATCCAAATTGACCCCTTGCACTGTAGTTTCCCAAATATTTCGCCAATCCGAATTGTGTTTTTTTAGCACAATGAATCCAAACTGAGAAGGTTGATTTTCTGCTTTCACTTCAAAAGTAAAAATCATTTCTTTCTGTCCATCGTGGTCAAAGTCATAGAGTTGAATTGGCAGTGTGGAAGAAGGATTTTCTGGGCTTATAAGTGAGGCATCGGTTGGCATAAACCTACTAACAATTTTCAGTAAATCTTCTTTCTGATTCCCGTTAGCGTGAACAAATATTGGACGAAAACTAACTGCAAAGAATAGTAATAATATAGGCAGCATTATTTTCTTCATCAATAAGTCCCCTTTTGACAGCCAGATAACACTTCTAGTATTGACGTAATTTGAAAAGTAATTCTTTCATTCACTTGTTATTACGTGTTGATAAAGTGTTGCTCCAATTAGCTAGGCTTTCTTCTCTATTCACTTATGGCATCCAGCTCTCCGACTTTTTCTTTTTCATAGTTTAATCCACTAATTAGACAAAAAGCTCCAACTACTACAACAGCTGTTGCACCCAATAATGCATATTGATAACTGTTTGTATAATTTGCTAATGTCCCTGCAAGTGAAGGACCTAACATTTGTCCCAAAGCATAACCAGCTGTTAGATAACCTAATATTTGGTGACTGTTCACCGGCAATATTTGTCTTGCTAAAGTGGTCGCGACGGTTGTAATGCCCATAAAGGTTGCGCCAAAAATAAAAGCACTTATATAGAGTGTCATCGTATTTGTCGCAAATGCTGGCAAAACAATGCCTAGCCCTTGAAAAAGCATAGAAATTAATAATGTTCTCACATAGCCGTAACGTTGTGCCAATTTAGAGCAAACTATGCAAGATGGAATGGCTGCTATCCCAACAACAAACCAAACATAGGAAGCATCACCATGAAAGCTTGTTGATTCTTCTGCAATGGACACAATAAATGTCCCAGTAACTATATAGCCAAGGCCCTCTAAGCTATAAGCTATAATTAACCACTTCATCCATGCCTTAGGTGGGACTTTTTGGGACGATTTTGTTTGACCTGGTTTCTGTTGTGTATGTTGTGGAGTAATTGGCTTGATAAAAAGTATGATGAATACCAGCAATATGACACTAAACAACGCCAAAGCAATCCATGTTCCATTCCAATCAAATATTGCATGTATGGGTGATACAATAACTGCACTTAGAGCAATTCCGATACCTACCCCACTATAAAAAAGACCTGATACATGTGATTGACCATTTCGAGCTAGCTGATCGAGCACAAGGCTAGCAGCAATTACAAAGATTAAGGCACTCATAACCCCTGATATAAAACGAAGTATATACCATGCGAAAATGGCATCTGTAAAGCCCATCATAGCTGTTACCATAATACTAATAACGAGTGATATTTGTAAAAAAGGTATACGTTTATTGACCATTTGTAAGCGTCCCGCCACCAATGCCCCTACTAAGTATCCTAAATAATTACTCGTTGCTAAAAAGCCTGCTGTGGCACGACTAAAAGCAAAAGTATCTTGCATATACGGCAAAATAACCGTATAGGAAAAGCGACCAATGCCCATGGCAATGACTAATGCAAAAATGCCTCCTACTAAATATCGAACTGTTTGCTTATGCATATCTTTCCCCTCCCTCTTCTCACTATAACGAAAATTCAGTTATCACAAATAGCACGAATTCGTTATAATAGATATCAAATAAACTGATGACTGGAGGGAACATATGAATAGTAATGATCTCTTAATTTTTCGGACAGTCGTGCAAACAGGTAGCTTCTCCAAGGCCGCTACAAAGCTTAACTACACACAATCCAACATCTCAATGAAAATTCAAAATCTTGAGGCTATGTACGATACAACCTTTTTTTATCGAGGACATCGAGGCATCCGATTGACACCAAAGGGAGAACATTTTTATGACATCGTATTAAAAATGTTACATCTCTATGAAAAATCTTTTGAAATACTCCAGGATACAGAAGAAAATAGAGGACTTTTACGTATCGGTTCAATGGAAACGACTGCGGCACTACACCTACCAACGCTGTTAACAACTTTCCATAAAGCCCATGAACAAGTGGAAATCACAATATTGACAAGTCCATCCCAACGTAATATCGAACGGCTAGAAAACTATGAATTAGATGGTGCTTTTGTAACAGGACCTGTTTATAAAGAAAATATCCTCGCGAAAGAATTTGTTTGTGAGGAGCTTGTTATCATCACATCTAACAAGCATAAACGAATGGAAAGCCTACTAGATTTAGAAGACAATACATTTATTACTTTTCCACATGGCTGCTCATATAGAGCTATATTAGAGCAGTGGTTGCGTGAAGACGGTGTACAACCACAAAAACGCATGGAATTTGGCACCCTCGACGGAATCATTGGCTGCGTTGCTGCTGGACTAGGTGTAACATTACTACCCCGTGCAATCGCTGAAAGATATATGGATACACAGTCACTGTCGCTGCACATACTACCAACAAAACAAGCTCAAATTCCAACTTGGTTTATTTATCGCAATGACGAAGTACAATCACCTGTGCTAAAATATTTTCTCGAGACGATTGATGCATACGACTATCCGTCGCTTTGACGAGGCTATCCGTCGCTTTGAATTCTATCCGTCACTTTAACGGTTCTATCCGTCGTTTGACGGTTCTATCCATCGTTTTGACGAGGCTATCCGTCACTTTGACCATTCTATCCGTCGCTTTGAATTCTATCCGTCACTTTGACAGTTCTATCCATCGTTTTGACGAGGCTATCCGTCATTTTGACTATTCTATCCATCGCTTTAAATTCTATCCGTCACTTTGACGGTTCTATCCGTCGCTTTGACGGTTCTATCCGTCGCTTTGACGAGGCTATCCGTCACTTTGACCATTCTATCCGTCGCTTTGAATTTTATCCGTCACTTTGAAGGTTCTATCCATCGTTTTGACGAGGCTATCCGTCATTTTGACTATTCTATCCGTCGCTTTGAATTCTATCCGTCACTTTGACGGTTCTATCCGTCGCTTTGACGAGGCTATCCGTCGCTTTGACGAGGCTATCCGTCACTTTGACTATTCTATCCGTCGCTTTGAATTCTATCCGTCATTTTGACGGTTCTATCCACGCTTTTGGCGCGGCTATCCATCATTTTGATGATTCTATCCACGATTTTGGCGTGGCTATCCGTAATTTGGGATTCTATCCGTCACTTTGACGGTTCTATCCACGCTTTTGGCGCGGCTATCCATCATTTTGATGGTTCTATCCACACTTTCAAGAAAAGGAGACATATATGGACTTATTTATCGCAAGCAATCGCCAACTACCTATCCGTTATTACGTCAATGAAGCGATTTGGATTCGTCGCGGTTGCTTAAGTTTACATCAATTAACACTACCTTTTTTTGTAGAAGTAGAAATAAAAGACCCACTTCATTTATTGAAAATTACAGAATATGTTCAAGAAGTCCAACAACAATATCGCTATACAGAAATTCAAATTGTTACGAAGCACAATCATATTTTAATGCACTTGCAAGAGCTTCTTCCCCACTCTAATGACAATCATATTCTCACTATTGAGCAACAAATTCGCCCATAAAAAAAGGTAGCATTGTTTGATAAAATGCTACCTTTCTATTTTTATAAAGCCATAACTGGCAGCTCAATGATAAACTGCAACATACCATCCTTATATTTCGCGTCAATTTTACCACCATGTAGTTCTACAATGCTCTTCGCAATAGCTAGTCCAAGTCCTGAACCTTCTGCTACACTCGTTCTAGATTGATCTTTTTTATAAAATCGCTCAAATAAACTCGTTAGCTCTGCAGATGTAAATTCATTACTTTCATTCGCAACACAGATTTGGACATACATTTCTTTTCTGTCAAGAGACACAAAAATCTCCCCGTCACCTGTACTATATTTAATGGCATTCACTAATAAATTCTCAAAGACCCTGACAATTTTTTCAGAATCTACTGTTGCAAAGATCCGCTCCTCTGAGAAATTTTTAATAAATGTACGATGGTTTTCCTCCGCTTGCGGAATTAACTCCTCCATTAACTGATCGAGAAGTTCATTCATACATACCTCTTGCTTCCCAAGGACAATGCTTTCATTCGTTAGCTTCGTATATTCAAATAAATCTTCAATCAGATTCTTTAATTGTTCGGATTTTGAGAAAGCAATCTTTACATACTCATCATATTGCTCCTTCGTGTCATATCTTCCATCTCTTAACAATCGTAAATAGCCCATAATGGAGGTAAGAGGTGTCCGAAGGTCGTGTGAAACATTTGTAATTAATTCATTTTTTTGTTTTTCAATCCTTCGTTCCATTTCTATATTGGTCATAATTGCTTCGGCCATATGATTGACATTCTCTGTTAATAAAGCGATTTCATCTATACCCTTTTTCTCAATCCGATAAGTTAAATCTCCTTTTGCGATTTCCTTAACCCCCTTTGCTAACGCCTCAATTTGTTTCATTTTCCGTTTTGTTATATAGAAAAATGAAAAGGTGAAAAATGCAATTCCAATTAATGCAGGGATTGGACCCTCTATTGTTTCTGTAATAACTACACCTTTTGGAATACCACTGACAAACAAATATAAATCTTTATCTTCTAGCGTTAATGGATAAAAGGCAATAAATTCTTGCCTCGAATCCTCGACCTGCGGGATATCATAATTATAGAAAGGATTGTTGATTGCAAAATCCATCACATGACGAATCTTATTATGTAAATCGATTTGTTCCTCTTCCGCTTGTTTTGTTTTATACAAAACCTTTCCGCGCTCATCGGTAACTAGCACTTTCATCGCACTTTGTTTCATGTCCATCTTTAAATTTTCATCTTCAATCATTTGCTGTAAAGCTTCAATACTATTTTCACTAACAGCCAAATCTGCTGCATGCTGCGCTTGAAAATTTATTTGCTGCATACCTGCACTATAGTCTATGGTAGCTGTTGCATTGATATTTCCCAAAATTGGCAGACTTGCTCGTGCTGCAAGTAAACCGAGAAATGCACAAAGAATAAATGTTGTTAAAAGTTGAATTCTGATACTTTCTCGAACTTTTGTAACGGCTTTTACAATCAGTACTTTCAATTTGTTTAGTAAGTATTGGAATGGTGGCTTAATGATCTTTCTCAATTTTATAACCTACTCCCCATACGGTTTTAATATATTGAGGATTTCTTGGATTTGTCTCAATTCTTTCTCGAATTTTCCGAATATGTACCATTACCGTGTTTTCAGACTGTATAGCCTCTTCCTTCCATACCTTTTCATAAATTTGCTCAGCGCTCATGACAATGCCTTGATTTCTTGCAAGTAGCTCAAGAATTGAAAACTCCCTTGGCGTAAGCTTAACCTTTTCATTGTTGACGATTACTTCATGTGTGTCGGTACTAATTCGCATATCACCAATTTCTATCTCATTCTCGTCCATCCTATCTGAACGATTCATTTTGATATATCTACGAAGCTGAGACTTTATACGGGCAATTAACTCTAAAGGATTAAAGGGCTTTGTAACATAATCATCTGCCCCTAATGTTAATCCGGTGATTTTATCCATATCCTGAGACTTTGCTGACAGCATAATAATGGGCATCTCAGCTATTTCCCTTACCTTCATACACATTTCAATGCCATCCACGTTCGGCATCATAATATCTAGGACAATTAAATGTACTTGATGCTTCTTTAAAAGACTTAAGCCCTCCTCTCCATCACTTGCTTCTAGAACATTGTAGCCTTCATTTTTCAAATAAATAGCAATAAGATTTCTAATCTCTTTTTCATCATCCACTATAAGTATTGTTTCTTTCGTCATCTAATCCCACCAATTGAAGTATATTGATCTGGTTGTATGTTAATCAGACCTAGTACCATAACGTGCGGATGATTAATGTTCCGACTGAGCCGCTTCCAGTGCATATCCAGCTTTACGCTAATCAACCTATTTCATGCTATATATTTCCTATTAATATTTACAGTTCCTAATTTTAACTATTTTTTTATTTTTCGTATATAAAAATAATAAAAACATCTTACAATACCGTCTTTAATTTTCGTCTATAAAAATAATAAAAACACCCTACAATACCGACGAAAACGCCAAGATATATACCGTATTTCGTTGCCAGCATTGAAATGCTTTCAATATACTTTCCAAAGTACAAACCAAGTGTAAAGTAAATCGATGTCCAAACAAAACCTGCTGAGTAGTAATACAAAGCGTATTTTTTAAACGACATGTTGTTCATACCTACTAAGTATGGAAGTATATGTCTCACAACGGGTATGAAATAGCTTATAACTAAAGCAAAATGACCGTATCTATCTATTAGTTCTTTTGATTTCAATAAATATTTAGCCTTGTTCTTTTTTACCAATTTATCAAGTATTTTATAGCCAAACACTTTACCTAGGATGAATCCTAAAGAAAGTCCTGAAACTGCACCAAGATAAGTTATGACAAAAGCTTTCAATACACTCATTTTATCTAATGAAGACATAAAGCCGCCGCTCATAACGATCATCTCATCAGGTAGGGGCATACCCACGATTCCTAACCATAAGCTAAAAAATAAAGCAAAATAACCATATTGCTCGATATATGATACAAGATCCTGTAATCCCATTAAATAGCCCTCACATTTCCAAGTTTACAGCTCAGCACATAGGCAGGTGGAAGGTTAATCCATACTTTTTCATGTGTAATATCCTCAAAATAGTTTTGGATAAAGGATTTCCTAACAAGTGAATATTGGAATGTAATAAATTTCCCGTCTGCTAAGCATTCCTTTACATTTCGTAAAATACGTGAGGAAATAGCAGGATCCAAAGACGTAAAAGGTAACCCAGATACGACATAATCAATTTTTTCGATATTCAATGCTGACATATATTTGCATAAATCCTCAGCTGATCCATGTATTACGATTATACTCGGCTCATGTTCAAATTGTTCATGCAGCTTTTCATAAAAAATCTCATTATTTTCAATAAGAATTAATTTTGTTGATCGCTCTTTTCTTTTTATTAATTCTTTCGTAAATGAACCAGTACCCGGACCAAGTTCAACAATGCACTGGGCATTTTCAAAACAAATGGTTTCGACCATTTTTTTGGCTAATTTTTTTGAACTAGGTGAAATCGCACCTATCGTTTTTGGATGTTTTATAAATTCAGTAAGAAACGTTATTAATTGCATAAGTTTTCTCCCCGTTCATGAGTATTATTTGAATACTTTTAATATAAAGAGCATTCCTTAAAGATTTCCGAGGAGATTTCTTAAATTTTTCTTAAGAATTTACATTATTTAGCTGTATTTAAATGTGCAACTGGTAATAGTTCAGCAAGATTTCAACCAATTGAGTCTGCTGGCCTTCGCTCTTGATATAACACCGACTACTACTGCAGCTGTACTTATTCGTGTGATGCTTGGGAATAAGAGGTTTATGCAATGGTACTTGTCCAAGTTTTTGTTGCATTTAGATCAAATGAAGATTCGTGAGATTTATCGTTTACTCAAATTGGAAGGAGATGACTCATGGACATCATTGATTTTGTTGGTATACGTTAAAAGTGGAATAATCATTTTGTATGCTATGGAGAAAGCAGAAAGAGTAGTGCGTATCATAAAGTTGATGTTTGAGGAGAAAATCGATGAGGCAATAATTGCTGTAATAAAAATGGTACCTAAAAAGAAAGAGCATAATATGTTAAAAGTTTAACAATAATTAAACCAGATGCTCTAAAGTGAGCCCAGATTAACAAAATGGATAGTAATGTATACTGACTAACAGCAATATTCAATTTTACTAATTACCATAAATATATTAAACTGGTAGTTAATTGGATGACACATTAGGAGTGAAAAGATTTTATGACTGAGGAAAAAATAAAAAAATTACAAATACCATCCACTATTATTTTAGTTTTATTTGGTTTTTATATGTCACTTAGTGACAATATATTACTATTCCCATTTTTTTTAATTTTACTTTCTCTAAGCTTATTTTTGATTAGTTTGCGATTATATTTAAAAAAATATTATCCAATTCTTCGCTCACTTATTATAATCATTTGTTTTATTTTGATTATAATAGCATTCCAAACTTTTTTTGAATAATTGAAAAAGGAGATATACAAGAGTGTATTTCCAGAACTAACAAACTAGGCACTGTCAATGAAACGCTTAGAATGCGAAACTTCTTTGGTTCTTTATCAATTTCTAGGTATTCAATTTTTTACTTACATCAACTTCTGGGCTTTTTAAATAAAGCAACTTCATCTTTTCTACGATTGACTAGTTCTTGAAGTTTTTTACCACCCGCATGACACTATAACAGCATTTCAATACATGCTTTACCCCACTTTAAGTAATATAACCCCTGGCTTTGCTGTCATTTTTTGTTGGCAGTCTTTTCATAAATACTTCTCTTCAGGGCATTCTTTCTAATAATTATTTACTACACAAAATAGTCATACAATTGCTTCCAATTGAATAGAAACCTATATAGAGAATAATTGATAAGGGGAAAAATAAAGTGGGGTGTGAAAGGATGCTTAAAGTAAATGATACAAAAGAATTGGTACTCGGAATTGTGCAACATGACCCATTGTTTGCAGTAATACAAAATACACCTTCAGAGGAAATACTCTACAATGACGGTTATTTAACAAATATTGAGCACGCAAATTATTATTCTACTTCAGAAGTCGCAGGTTGGTTTGACATAACGGATGCGATGCTTCGCTATTACATTAGACCATTTGAACAATATATTTTTGATAATGCTACGAATAGCCCAAACACCAATATTCGTTTGAACCTTCCTGCCATTTTAAGACTTCGTATGATTTTGCTACTAAAAGATGAATACCGCGTCAAAGGCTTAAAACATTTATTAGGAATTGACGACTATGGGCAATTTATTAAACACCAAATAACTGCCACAACTATGGGTACTGATGATTTAGCCAATAAAGTTGATGTTCTTGGAAATGTTCTGCAACAAATGGTGCAAACAGGACTTTTTAATATTTTTCCAAACGAAGACCATGGAGACTTACAAGTAACGATCAATCACGACTTTCTCGCACAAAAAATACAATTAGTATCCTCGGAATCCGATCTTCAAGTGGAAGAAATTCAAAAAGAAACAACTGAACTTAAACTTGAAAATGAACATCTACAAAAACAAATTTCAGAACTGCAAGAGCGTAGCGTAAAGGATATTGTTCAAAAAATTCGTGAACGTCATATTGAAAATGAAATTGTGTCGACATTACGGACTGAAGCATTACAGCAATTTTCTATGGACAATAAGGCAGGCTTTTTCAAAAAAACTTTTCGTTCCTCTCAAATTGAGATGGAAAAGGAGCAATTTGTGTTGAGCTATATTTCGAAGCATTTAGAAGAACGTTTAGAAGTAGCACTGAATAATTATTATGGAGAATAACTATTTACAAGTAAGATGAAGAACATGAAGGAGTCTGTTTAAAGAAGCCGTTCATGTTCTTTTTTATTGTCATTTATTTTTTGAAAATTAGTCTTATAATCAGTATAAAGAACAGTTCAAGAGGTGAATTGTATGGCAATGATTGAGGTCAATAATTTAACGAAAAAGTTTGGAGATTTTTATAGCGTACAAAATGTGGACCTACAAATCGAAAAAGGTGAAGTGTTCGGATTTTTAGGTCCAAATGGTGCAGGTAAATCAACAACAATTCGGCATTTACTGGGCTTCTTACAACCCACAGAAGGACAGTGCTTCATAAAAGGATTAGATTGTCGAAAATCTACAGCGGAAATCCAAAAATTTGTTGGCTATTTACCTGGTGAAATTGCGTTTATCGATAAAATGACAGGACTACAATTTATCAAATTTATTGCCCAAATGAGGGGGTTAAAAGATTTAACCAGGGCACATGAACTCATGCAATACTTTGAATTAAATGCTACTGGGTTTATTAAAAAAATGTCAAAGGGTATGAAGCAAAAAGTTGGTCTCATTTGCGCATTTATGCATAACCCTGAGATCGTCATTCTTGATGAACCGACAAGTGGATTAGACCCTCTTATACAAACGAAGTTTATCGATTTTATTTTAGCTGAAAAAGAAAAAGGAACGACCATATTCATGTCCTCTCATATGATTGAAGAAATTGAAAAAACTTGTGACCGTGTAGCAATCCTTAATGCTGGAAAAATTGTTGCAACGGAAACAATTGCTGACTTAAAAAAGCGCAAATCGAAAAAGTTTTTAATAGAATTTCAAAGCGAGCAAGAGCTATCTCGTTTTTTAGAAGAGCCGCTTAACATTGAACAGATTGGGCCAACAAAAGCCATTATTAAAGTTCAGGGTAATGTCCAAACATTGCTTCATACATTAGCAAACTATAAAATGAATGATCTCGATATCATTTCACAATCACTTGAAGATATATTCATGCATTACTACGAAAGAGGAGGTACAGAATCATGAACTTTACTTTGCTAAAACATGAAGTGCGAGCTACTGTTAAACTTTTTTGTATCATACTCGCTGTATTAATGCTCTATATCATTAGTATTGTCTATATGTATAACCCTGAAATGAGCAATACACTTAATAAGCTTACCGAAACCATGCCAGAATTGATGTCAGCATTTGGTATGAGTAACATGGGCAATTCATTAATTGAATTTTTATCTACCTATTTATATGGATTTTTATTACTTGTTCTGCCGTTAGTCTTCATCATTATGTTGGCCAATAAACTAATGATGGGCTATATCGATAATGGTTCCATGGCATACTTAATTGCAACACCGAATACACGTTTTAAAATTGTCTTCACACAGGCATTTTTTTTGGTTGCCAGTATCTTCATACTGCTCTCGGTAACAACTTTAATAGCCATCATATTTTCGGGAGTTTTATTTCCAAATGAACTGGATTTAAGTGCTTTTTTGACATTAAATATCGGCCTTTTTTTCTTACATTTTGCCATAAGTGGTTACTGCTTTTTAGTATCCTGTAGTAGCAAGGATTTAAGAACTTCTTATGCATATAGTGCAGGAATTCCTATTCTTTTTTATTTAATTCAAGCACTTAGTAATATGGGCGGTTCTTTAGAAAAGCTTAAGTACTTCACGATTTACTCATTGTTTGCACCTGAAAAATTAATGACGCAAGATAGCTCGTCTATTTGGATGCTAGGAGCATTGTTTTTAATCGGGCTGCTATGCTATATGCTGGCGATTCGTGTTTTTGTTAAACGTGATTTGTATTTATAAGATGTAGTATTAGCTTGGCTTGTTTATTTAAAAGCCAAGCCGATTATTTATAGGATGAAGTTAAATCTACATTGTAGGTGGTAAATAAATATTTAAAAAGGTTAAAACAGTTAAGTTACCGATATCTACAATAAAATGAGAAAATATTACCCATCTTAAGCTCTTTGTTTTCAAATATGTAATTGCCCAAACAACACCAGCGATACTTAAATAAATATACAAATGATAGGATTTGCTTGCTATAGAAAATACTCCCCACATTAATGGATGACTAAGCACAAAAAATAATGTTGAATATACTATACTTAACCATCTAGGAAAAAAGTTTGCCAGTCCATCAAGTAATATCCCACGCCAATAAAGTTCTTCAAACCAAGGATTTATTAAAGCAAATAATAACCAAAGCACAATAAGAAGAATAGAGTTAAATAATTGATAGTTCATAAAAAATATAGTTAGTGGAAACATTCCCAATAGTAAAGATATTGTAATCCAAACCTTAGAAACCGCAGATTTTCCTAACCAACTTTTAATCGGCTTATCTCCTTTAAAATAAAAAATGCAGATTCCGATTGCACTCCAGTAAACTATCGCCAAAGGAATCCAAGCCCACCCTTGTATGTACTGGCTAAAGATTGATGCCGTAATAAATCCCAATCCGATGATCACAAATGGTGATAGTAGAAGAAATATACTTTTTTTACTACTCATTTTAATTGCAGACCCCTCGCTTTTTTGATTTTATTATTTTGTAAAAATCTTCATAAGCATATTTGCATCAGGTATAGGGCATTCAGTCCATTGAATTATGTTAATTGCTAAACCTTGTATAAAGGCAAAATAAGTAACAGCTAGTGTTACTGGATTCGCTGAAATGATCTCCCCCTTTTCCTGTCCTGCCACAATCAAAGGTAATATACAATCTACAGGTGATAGTGCATTATCCCTTGTTAGCAACTCTTTTACTTCATTTGGGATAGCGTCTGAAGTACTTGCTTGTATCATAATCCAAAATAAAAGTGTATGTTCTGAATCTATTAAGTTATTTAATATTTGTTCTGTCATCCACTTTAACTTCTCAAGAGGTGAACCCTTATGCTCAATTGCTTTCTGAATAATTTCAATAGAACTATTAGAAGCTTTTTTTACAAGCATTGAAAAAATTTCATCTTTTGAATCAAAATAATGATAGACAAGTCCATGACTTAAACCAGCCTCTTTAGCAATATCACTGATTTTTGTTGCCACCATTCCTCTCCTAGCAAAGACTATTAATGCAGCTTGTAATATTTGTTCTTTCCGTGCATCTCTAAGCTCCTGATTTTGTTCTTCTTTTCTTGGCATCAATACCACTCCTTTTTGATTGACTAGTCAGTCAATATAAAGATATTTTATTGTTTGATACAATATTTGTCAATGGTTTAAACTAACTTGAAAGGTTTACTTCTTTAGTAAAGAGATATAGAAGCTATCTCTTTACTAAAGGCTTCATTGCTGTAAAGATACCAAATTACCAAAAAGTCGCATTAAACGAAAATGAATAGTTACCATTTCTTCCACACTTAACTCCTCATTCCCTTTATCCATCCATTCCTGTATAACCCCTAAAATCGCAGAGCTTAAAAAAGCCTGAAAATATTGCTGGAACTCCGGATCAAGCACCTCCTCCCGAATGAGAGATAGACTTTTTAAAAGATGGTTACTAAAGAATTTTTTCATTTTATTAGTAAAGGTTGGACTTCCCTGCTCCCCTAAAATAATTCGAAAGGCTCTAGCATGCACTTTAATACATGTAAACACCTCGACAAATGGTTGATAAATCTATCCTGTTTTAACTGTTTGGAACGCTTCTAGTGGTTGAACGTTTTTACATAACTCCCCAGTTCACTTAATAGCTCCTACTGCAAATCCTCCATTACTTCAAACTTATCTTTATAATGTAAATAGAAAGTTCCTCTTTTGATGTTTGCAGTCAAAGCCAGATTTTTTAACTGTAACTCGTTCAAAACCTACTTTCTCGATTCAAATAATTAATGCTTGTTTGATAGCTTGTTTAGTTTCAAAGTTCATTATTTTATGAAAAGACATTTCTACCTCCGCATTGAAATTATATAGGCTCATGTAAAATCCAACTGTCTATATTAAAGAATTGATGATAATTTACTCATCCTAAATATACAACCGAAGTCGCAAAACACCCTGCCGAGTTTAACAAATTAGACATAATAAAGCACCAAATAACAGTCGGTTATTTGATGCTTAGTCGATATGAAACAATTTCTTGTTTTTTAATTATTTACTACCGTAAATTCTTCTAAATGAAATAGTACATACATATTTGGGTTCAAAGATAATAATACGTAGGTTCAAGCCTTTTGTGACAATGGAGGCTCCTCCTGTATCCAAGCATTTCATTTGAATTTTGCTAAATATACTTAAACGATCTCCTACAATCGTTTAATTCCTCCATTATCGAATTCCATCATGCTATTATTTTCATAATTTTGTTTCCCATAGGCACAAATTTCTTTAAAAAGCTACATCGCTTTTTAAACAAATTATTTTTTTGAGTAATATTCCAAAATTCCCTTGTAAATAGATTCCGCAAATAACGCAATAAATTGATCATCCGATAACTTAGCTCGGTCTTCACTATTTGTTAGGAAGCCCAGCTCTACTAATATGGCTGGAATAATCGTGTTTCGAATCACATAGAATTGTTTATTTTTGACCCCTCGGTTTCTCATATGTAAGTCACTAACAATTTGATTGTTTACGAATGTTGCAAGATCAATACTCTCTTTATGTAAATCCCCCGTTGTAATCGCGTAAAATGTTTCAGTGCCATTTGCAGTAGTATTATTTTTTACTGAGTTCGCATGAATACTAACAAAAATTTCACCGTAGCTAGCATTTGTAAAATCAACACGATCCTGTAGCGTTGGATACACATCTTCTGTACGTGTCATTAATACATTCGCACCTGCTGCAGCCAATTTTTGCTCCACAAGTTTACTAACCTTGAATACAACATCTTTTTCAAAAAGAGAACCAACAGTATTTCCGGGATCCTTACCACCATGACCTGGATCTATGATGATAATTCGTCCCTTTAATGGGTTGCCACTTTGATTTAATAACTTTAAATAAGATTTATGGACATACCCATTTTGACCTTGGTAGGTAACCTGTGCCCAATAACCGTTAATATTACTCACTTGAACATATTCGCCCTTTTTCAGCTTGCTTACAATCGTAGAAGTGGAATTGGCCTCTTTGCGAATATTTAAATTATCCACTGTTACTCGACCTATAACCTTTGATACATCAGGTGCTGCCACACTTTTTACAGGTACATCTAAGCGATACTTATCATTTTTTGCACGCGCTACAAATAACGCAAATTGTTTACGTGTCACTTGTTCGTTTGGATTATACTTTTGATTACTGCCCTTTGTGATACCGTTAGAGTAAATCGTATTTACGTATATAACGTACGGATGTTTAATACCTACGTCCACAAAAGGAGAATCGCTATTTTCATGCTCACTTGTATCAAGCTTAAATGCTTTCGTTAACACATAACTCATTTCATCACGAGTTAAAGGTTTGTTCGGTAAAAATTGTCCTTTTATATTCGTTTTAAAGAAGCCAAGCTGTACAGCACGTTCCACATAGCCCGAAAACTCTGTGCCAGCTTTGATATCTGAGAAGCTTGATTTATTAACAACCAGCGGCTTGTTGCCCGAAGCAATAACTACCATTTTGGCCGCCTGTGCACGTGTTACATTATTATTAGGTTTGAAATACGTTTTACCCTTTTCCGGATATCCATTTATAACACCTAAATTCCATAAATAATTAATCTCTTCATAAGCTTCATCCTGTTTTGGAATATCTACAAACCCGCCACTCGCTTGTGCATTATGTACAGTAATCATAGAAATGAATAGGATGCATAGCATAAAACTAATTTTTTTGAGATACAATTTCTTCATTCCTCCCTTTCATTTTCGTAAAATCCTACAGGCAATACTACCGTTGCTCTTCTGTAATAATTACATCTTTATTAAGCACTTGTAACTCTTGCTCTATTCGCTTTTCTTGAAGCTCAACTTCCTTTACCCAGCTGTTATAACCTAACATAAGTAGTTCTTTATTATATCTAGAGAAAGAAATTTGAACTACTTCACCTTGATCCGATCTTACTTGGAAGGAAATTTCCGTATTTTTTTTATCTCCTAGTTGATTTTCTTGATACCCTTGTCCGCTATACTCAACAGAAGTCACTTTACCCGATAATAATTGATATTTTTTTACTGCTTCTTTTGCTAACATTTGATATTCTTTAATAGACTTATATCCATACCTTCTGGAATATCTTCCTTATGATAAACCCATCTCGCAATCAAATGATTTTCTCTACTTTACCAAAATTAGTAATTTTAATTATATTTATCTAGATTCGCTCATAATATACCATTGGATTTAAAAAATCCCAAAATCAATTTTTGTTTATAATTGAACAAAAGTTGAATAAAATCAGGAAAATGGTCAATTCAGAAAAAATTAAGTTTTCCTAATTGTTCTGAAATCGAGAGAGTTAACCCATAAAAATTTGAAAAGTACAACGAAAGAGCTTTGGAAATGTAGGAATTTACGAAGTAGAGTAGTTTAAAGAATTTTGTTCCAAATCTGATAAAAATTCAATGCTGCCTATTTTAACCATGGTTTATAATCAGCACCAAGTCCTGAGCCGCTCCCTTCTTTAATCCACCTTTCAACTTTTACGCTGTTATCGGCTGCTTCTGAATAAGGAATATTGTAGCTAGCAGGTACCAATTGTATTTTATTCACTTCTACAGCCTTAACTTTTTGGCTAATCTCACTAAATATTGCCGTAGTCACTGCAATTGCTCCTATAGTTCCAAGTACAAGCCGCTTCATTTCACTTTTTTTGTCATATTCACCTTAATCAATCCCCTTTTCATTTTTAATAAGTGTGATCACAGTTATAAGTGTATAAACGGTAGGTTATCAAACTATCATGAACTTGTTATTAACTTGTAAAAGTTAATTTGGCTGTTGTTCCCTTCCCTATTTCTGATGAAAAGTTAACTCTGCATGGTGGTTAACTGTAATTTTCTTACAAAGTGTTAAACCTAGTCCTGCACCTCCAGCAGAGTGACTTCGAGAAAGGTCTACTCGGTAAAATGCCTCTGTTATATGATTAAGATGCTTCTTTAACATTCCTTTCCATTATCTTGAACGACAATTACCTTATGTTCATTTTCTAAATATGCATTTAATTTAATCAATCCATCTGGGCTACAAGCTTTAAGCGGATTATCGATTAAATTAACTGGCAGAATATGTATGAGGTCTGCTAGATTTAGTAATTCTCACCTGCTTCGCCCTTGTCTTTATTACATTAAATACTTTAAGTTTTAAAAATACCGTTCATTATAAATCGAGGGCACTGAAAAAGTCGATTTGCCACAAAAAATGTGATGCAAATCGACTTTTTTAAGTTTCTAAATCGAACAAAAGACAGATTTATAATATTGAAAAATGAATTTTTGTAGTTTTTCAGTGTCCTCTTATAAATCAGTGGTGGTTTTCTTCTCCACTGATAGTAAGTCTTCACCAATCGAGCTCATAGAGGAATTTAATCTCATAGCCCTTGTACTTGAGCTTGGGTCAAAACACTCCGCATCTCTTAGTTCCTGATTTTATTCTACATTTTGTAAGGATATATAGATGGTATCTCCTTACAAAACTCTCATTGCTGCAAAGATGCTAAATTACCAATGAAGCGCAATAATCGAAAATGAATCATTGCTAGCTCCTCTACGTTTAAATTCTCATCGTCGCTGTCTAACCACTCTTGAATAACACCTAAAATCGCGGACGTTAAAAAAGCCTCAAAATATTGTTGAAATTCTTTATCAAGCCCCTCCCCTTGAATCACAGAGATTCTGTCCAAAATATGATGACTAAAAACTTTCTTCATCCTCTTGCTAAAGACTGGGCTCCCCTGTTCCCCTAAAATTACTCGAAAGGCTGTTGCATGGTTTTTAATGCATTGAAACACTTCGATAAACGGTTGATACAGCTGACCTGTTTTTATCGTGTAGAAGGCATCTAGAGGTTGAACATTTCTCACATAGCTTTCTAGCTCATTTAATAGCTCCTGTTGTAAATCCTCCATCACTTCATATTTATCCTTATAATGTAAATAAAAAGTTCCTCGATTAATGTTTGCAGTAATAGCTAGGTTTTTTACTGTTACTCTTTCAAAACCTACTTCTTCTATTTGTCTAAGTAATGCATTTTTTATAGCTCGTTTTGTTTCAAAATTCATCATATCGTGAATAGACATTTAGATCCCCCATTGTATGATCACTTTATTCTGTTCGTATTTAGCCATGTTGTTAGATAGTTACCTCAATAATCACAATAAGGTCAAATAGTGCTAGTTATTACAGCGTTACCTTATTTATCGGCACTCTTCTTAGTTATTTCCATTAATTGAATTTAGTAAAATGGCAATTTTAAAAATCTTTAAATGTCTGTACCTTGCTCGAAAATGTTGAAACCCAAAATCACTTAACACTTTTTCGTTTTCTGTTTATTGTAATCCCCCATATACTGCCTTAAAATTTCAAGTATCAACACTGTGTTCAGTAAAGGAGAGATGGATAGATGGGAATCAATGCAATTTCATTAAACTCCATAGAAAAAAGGTTTCATCAAAAACAAGTAATTGCCCCGCTTTCCTTAGAAATTCCAAAGGGACAGCTTATTGGCTTACTTGGTCCTTCAGGCTGTGGGAAAACGACGTTAATTAAAATGATTATGGGAATGATTAAACCCGATAATGGTCATATTCAAGTGTTAAATTATACAGTCCCCCATAAGCAATTACTGACGGATATCGGCTATATGGCACAATCAGATGCTTTGTATTTGGATTTAACCGGTGAGGAGAACCTTCACTTTTTTGCTAAGCTTTATCGATTACCAAAAAAAGAACGTGCGGAGCGTGTCAATTATGCTGCAAGCCTCGTTCATTTAACGGATGATTTAACTAGTAAGGTGTTGAATTATTCTGGAGGGATGAAACGGAGATTATCCCTTGCAATTGCCCTTATCCAAAATCCAAAGTTGTTGATTTTAGATGAGCCAACGGTTGGGATTGATCCCGTATTAAAAAAAGAGATTTGGCAGGAGTTAATTCGTTTAAAAAACGAGGAGCATAAAACAATTTTAGTAACGACACATGCGATGGATGAAGCGGAGCGCTGTGACCAGTTGGCAATGCTACGCAATGGCCATATTATCGCGCATGGAACACCTGATGATTTGAAAGCTCATTATCAGGCAAAGGATTTTGATGAAGTATTTTTAAAGGCTGGAGGTGAAGCACTGTGAGAATCGGCGCAATTGTGACTAGAATTATGCAGCAAATGATCCGCGATAAACGTACACTCGCCTTATTATTTTTTGCCCCTCTTCTAGTGCTGTCATTAATGTATTTTGTTTTCAATAGTAACGAACCTGACATGACACTAGTCGTATCTAATGGTCCTACATCAATCATTGAAAAACTTGAATGGGCAGATTTTCATGTGATCGAAAAAAATGATTTTTCTATTGATAGTTTAAAAGATGACAAATATGATGGCTGGTTAGCTTTTCATCCCACTCAATTGAAGCTCATATTATTAAATGATGATCCATCTACAGCTAAAGCTTTAAAGATGAAGCTTTCTCAAGTTTTACAGCCGGAACAATCTGCCATGATGAAGCTGACGACTGATTATGTATATGGCGATGAAAATACCGCTATTTTTGATATTTTTAGCCCGATGCTAACAGGCTTCTTTGTGTTCTTTTTCGTCTTTTTAATTACAGGGATAGCGTTGTTAAAAGAACGAACTTCAGGTACATTGGAGCGCTTATTAGCGACACCGATTAAACGTTCTGAAATTGTTGCTGGTTATATCATTGGTTATGGATTGTTTGCACTTCTTCAAACAACTATTATTGTGCTATTCGGGGTTTATGTCCTTGATATCGTGCACGTTGGCTCCATTTGGCTTGTGCTGCTAATCAATATTGTCGTCGCACTTGTTTCATTATCATTAGGGGCTTTGTTATCAAGTTTTGCTGCATCAGAGTTTCAAATGATGCAATTTATTCCGCTAGTCATTATACCGCAAATTTTCTTTTCAGGTATTTTCCCACTGGATAATATGGTGGAGTGGCTGCAAAATATTGGGCGTATTATGCCACTATACTATGCCGCTGACGCGTTGAATGGGGTTATGTATAAAGGCTATTCCTTTAGTGAAATTCTAGCAGACTTAGCGGTTCTTGCTTGCTTCGCTCTAGTATTTATTACATTAAATATTATAAGTTTAAAAAAATACCGATCATTATAATCAAAAGGTTCTGCTCTAAAAAATAGGGCAGAACCTTTTGATTATAAATTAGGACCCATTAGCATAACGTGGGGTTGATTTCCGTTCCGGCTGGGCGCTTTGTTGTTGCTGCCGCTTCGCTTTCGCACAGAAAAAATACGCTGCGCTGCAGGCTTCGGGCCAACACGAGGTTGATCACGAAGGCGGTATCAAAAGATATGATATTCTTAGCCTTCGTTCCCCTATCGCAGATCCCTATGAAGTCGCCTAGTCTCCACTTTCAATCAACCACTTCACTTAGCATGTATTTTTGGGCATTACAATCGTCGCAACTGTTAAAAATATTCATCTATGTAACATAGCGTTCACTTTTGAAATGCAGAAGTTTTATAAAAGTTCTACACTATTGCTGATTGGAGTGGAAGGCTACTCGACTCCCGTGGGAATACGAGACAGGCGAGACCCTGCACGGAGCGAAGCGGAGGAAGCGGCTCGGCGCTCGCCCACAGGAAAGCGAGTAGCCTGGAACGGAAATCAACCCACGTTATGAAGACACAACACAAATATCTAAAAATAAAAAATCGAACCAATATTCTGTTAGCAAAAGAACTATTATTCATCTATACTAAAATTACAGTTAATGGTTAAATATTTTGCATTGTAAGTTAACTAGCCTAAAAACAAAGGTGTGTAAAGATGAAAACAATTATGGAAATACAGGACATCTCTAAACAGTATAGAGGTAAGAAAATCTTAGAGAACGCTACATTTTCTATTTGTGCCAATCAAATTATAGCCCTAGTAGGAAAAAATGGATCAGGTAAGAGTACCCTTCTAAAAATCATTGCGGAATTAGTTGATGCTGACAGTGGTTCTATTGTGAAACATCGACAATCATTAAAAATTGGCTATGTGCCTGAAGTGACCCCTTCACATATTTTGTTTACGCCCGAAGAATATCTTTTTCATATGGGTAGCATTCGAGGTATGACTAAAAAACAACTACAGCTCAAAATAAATGAGTTATTTGAATTATTTCATTTACAGGAAGCACGGAACATTCGGATTGCCAACTTTTCTAAAGGTATGAAGCAAAAGGTTATGATTATGCAGGCCATGCTTGAAGACACAGATCTGCTAATCTTAGATGAACCGTTATCAGGACTCGATCCTAAGGCCCAAAGTGACTTAGAAGAAACTCTCTCTATTTTAAAGGATAAAGGATTCAGTATCGTTTTAACATGCCACGAAACAAAATTACTGCAACATCTTGTTGATACAGTTCTTGTTATCCAAAATAATAAGGTCGTTCAAGCTGATTCATTCCATAAAAATGAAATACCGAAAAACAAATTAATTTTTGAAATATCAAATGATGAATTATTGGACAACCTACTACCTTTTCTTGAAATTCAACATCAAAGTCTTTTAAATAATGGTTGTCATGAGGTCATTACCATTATTAAGACAGAAGATACAGATCAAGTATTACTGGATCTCCTACAGAAAAAAGCCTCTATTAGACAATTAACCCCTATCAATCAGAAGGAGGAACAATTTTACACCCATTTTTAAGGAGGAAAAGACGCTGTCATGACTAGTTTATTACGCTATCAATTTATCAATTATTTAAGAACCTACCAATATGTTCCGCCTTTTTCAATTTTCATTTTATGTCTGGTCGTTAATTATTCCTTTGTTCCAAACCCAATATTAGATAGTTATTCGTTTACAGCTATCATTCTCTTTTTTCTAATGGGATGGTTTACAATTACACTATTTCACGCAGAAGATGAAGAGCAAAAAGTAATTACAACACTCCATGCTAAAAGTCGAACACAATATAATTTAGGAATTTTTATGATTTGTGTACTGATTGGTTTCTTCTTAAGCTGTGTATCAGTCATCTACCCTACTCTAATTGGCGCCTTTGGAGAAAAACCAAGATTTTTACATCAATTACTAGGATTCCTCTCTCATTTTAGTTTAGCTGTACTAGCTATTGCACTTTCAGCTATATTTACGAGGGAACTTGTCAAAAACAAGCAAAATACTTGGTGGGGTGTACTTGGCATCTTAATTATTTCTGTCGTAATCGCCACTTTAAAAGAGACAATTCTTCAGGTCAAGGGACTCATTTGGCTGCTTCCTCCTGTGCGTCTATCATTGGAAATGATGGGTTCGGAAGATTCAATAACGTCAATACCTAACAGTTTTTATTGGCAATTTGCTTGGATTTTCGTCTATGCAAGCTTCATCATCATGTTGTTCTTCCTCCTTTCGAATCGAAAAAGGAGGTAAATTTCTAAAGAAGGATGTGAAGCTGTTGATTGATTACATGACTTTTGACGTGATGTGGATGGATGACATTATTGCACATGTTGAGTTAAAACCGACTGATGGTGGCACACCCTATGTCATTAACTATATCGAAGATTTTAACAAGCAATTTTCACCAACGATGGAGGGGCATATAACACTAGAAGAACTGGAACGTTGGCTAAAATGGCGAACCTTCCCCCCTACTCGGGCCAACGCAAAAGAATTACTGGCTTCACTTGATATGCAAGCCTATAATCGTTGGGGCATCGTGCGGAAAACCCATGGTGTAATGGCAGATGATGAAATTTGGATTCAATTTAAAGGCGAAACTCTCACACATCGGGATGTCTGCTTACGCAAGGATCTATACTATCCTGAGGAACCCAATATCTAAAATTTCAATAAGTTTCAATAAGTTAACTAAGATGATAGACCTCTCTAACAGGATTTTTTTAGTAAATCACAAAAATGCCCCCATCTACCTAGGTAGTGGGGCGATATTTTCATATCAGGATTGTCATTAATCAAGCTGTTCTTTTAATTTATTTATTTCATCTAGTGTTAATTCTGTAAATTCAGCTACTGTTTCTAAATCTATTTTTTTCTGTAACATTTTCAAGGCTATTTCTTGCTGCTTCTTTTTCTCACCTTGCTCAATTCCTTGCTTTATCCCTTTTACTACCCCGTCCTTCTCCGCATAATATTTTGCGTCCTCTATCTTCGCCTCCTCATCTAATATATATTTCAAACGGGATTCATAGGCATAATATTCTTCAGGAGATTGACTTAATTCTTGCCAAATAGTTAAAGCATCTTTTATTCTTTTGTCGCTCATAGCAAGCTCCTCCAATGCCAAATAGATTTCTTTATAGATTTTTTTCTTTCTTCCATCAACCACACCCAGGAACAATAACCATCCTGCAAGTTCATTATCTAACGGGTTCAGTTTATTATGAAACCATTGTCTAATAAATTTATTCATTTCTATAAAGTGGATTTCAAGAACATCGTCAATTCTAAATTTCCCATCATCTTCATACAAATGGAATGAAGTATGATACGCATCGGTTTGCTTAAACAAACTAAAATTACAAATATTAATAGTAATTGTTGGTCTTAATGTATGATAACCAAAACCTTTTTTAAGCTCTGAAGTGTAAATTTTTGACCAATAGTATAGTGTCCGCTTGACCATATCATGCTGATTGCTTAATTGAATTTCAATATTAATCGCTATATTTTCCTGAGTTTTCACTAGAACGTCTAACCGGGATTGCTTATCATCTCTGTGTTCACCACTAAATTCTTGACTCATAAAAGAGACTTCTTTAATAGCATTGTTACCTGTACGATTTAAAATTGCATTCAGAAAGTAAACCGTTAGACTTTTATTATTTTCATTTCCAAATAATCGCTTAAAAGCGTAATCGACTTTGAGATCTACAAATTTTTCAAGTGGAATTCTACGTGTTGCCATTTCACTCATACCCATCACTCCAAATGATTTACCTCAGTTATAGCATTTAAAATTCAAATTGAAAGTCAACAAAACTTTATTTTTATCTTGAGTTTATATAAAAATACTTACTATTATTCAGCATTATATACTAAGACAATCACATTTTTCCCTATCAAATTTGCATTAATAAATCCGTAAAATCTTCCTCAGAAAAGACACCAATATTATTTCTTCTTAGCAATGCAGTTGTTACGCCTACGCCAACCAATGTTGTACCATTGAAATCACCATTGTAAATCATTGCACTTCCACAGGAAGGACTATACTCTTTTAAAATAACTTTAGTCGCACCTAGTTCGAGTGCTTTCTGTAATGTTGCATATGCGCCCTTAATATAAAGATCTGTAACATCACGGCCAGATTTTTCAACCACTCTCGCTTTTCCATCAAGAACGTCTTCACCATCTCCACCGACAATTTCAGCGGGCTCACGAGGCGTCGAAAAACCTCCCATAAGTTCAGGGCATACAGTTACCGCCTTATTTTCTAACACAAGCCGATGAATTCTATCATCTAAACTATCTGTTCCGTTATAACGTACCTTTAATCCAGCTAAGCAAGAACTTATTAAAATCATATGTGCACCTCATTTTTATCCGTTTCGTATAATCACAACTATAGCTCATTTGAAAATTCCGTCAACAACCTTACTACAACTTAAATTACTTCCTTGACCTACTCTATTCTCTTTTTAATGAGTTATATTGATTGATTAACTCCATTTTTTATTATTTGTAGGACAACCATTTCACGGATTTGTGCTACTATTTTATTATCTAATTTCTATGAACGCATTCTATCTTTTATAAAGGAGGATCAAGACTTGGTTGAATTTACAATTTGTTTTCTTAAGAAGGGTGAGCAACTATTATTATTAAATAGGGATTTCCCAGAATGGATGGGGGCTTGGAATGGTGTAGGTGGAAAGATTGAGAATGATGAAACACCATTAGTTGGTGCATTACGAGAAATTAAGGAAGAAACGGGCATTGTACTGCAGGATATTACCTACAAAGGAAAAATAACATGGACGGATGGAATAACTGACTTTGGCTGTATGTATGCTTTTATTGCTGAATTACCAGAGTCCTATCAGTATGTGACACCGATTAAAGTTGCAGAAGGCATTTTAGATTGGAAAGATCTATCATGGATTTTCCATCCTAAAAATGTAGGAATAGCAGATTTAAAATATTACTTACCGAAAATGCTGGATGAAACCATAAACTATGAATACATATTTACATATGAAGATAATAAGCTGATTGATATAAGGAGTACCCCATTAGTTACTGTCTAAATAGAACAAAGCCTCGTAAACGCGATATTATCGTTTACGAGGCTTGACTATTATTTTCTTGGTTGCGCAAATCGCATTCTGCACATCGACCAATTCAATGTTGTTTTTTGAATTTCATCATAGATGTTCCACAGGCTATCGACTACCCGTATTTCAACCTTACGTTTAAACAGTTCCTCAAATAAATTATCTACTTCAAATTTAGCAATAGGATATTGTGTTGTTTCACTCGTATAATAACCAGCATTTTGATCCTGCAATGTAAATTCGCAGATGTCAAACTCATATAAGTAAAGCTTCGTATTTTTCATCGTCTCAAACCATTTGCTTTCAATTACGACAACGTGTTCACATGATGCGGATGTTATATAGGCTTGTTTATCCCATTCATTTGTATTGGCACCAATATGGTAGCAAACTCGCGGACAATTTCTAGGAGTTAAAAAATTAGGCAAGCATGTATCGTTGATTGCCCATACTAGACCTTTTTCGGGATCTAAATCTAGTCGATCCGGTAATCGTGGGTGAAATACTGTAATATCACTTTCCTCACTGACATGATATATGCGCAAATGTTTCCCCTCCTTATTTTCTTAATTTGAAGACTTTGAAATTCTGTATATGGATCCCTGCGTTTGTCGTTACTGTTCTTGCATACTATTCACTCATTTCAGTATAGCATTATAGCGTTACCTTTCTTGCGCACATTCATATTTTTCATTAACGAAAAAAGAAATAAAGCCAGAAATCCCTAACTGGATTTCTGGCTTCTCTGATTTAAAGACTGGATTGAGTTTTGATAGGCAATGAATTGTCTAATGTGGTCTGGCGTTTAACAGTGATCCATCAGGACGATTGCTGCACCGACCCATCGTTCCGATTATTGTTGAATCGCCAATAGAACGCTTGCATATTACACCCACAGACAAAAGTAATCGCTTAAGTTAGCATCTATCACTTTGAACTATAGTAAAAAACGTACAGGTTCCTCTAAATAGCCTGCCACACTACGCATAAATGCACCTACTGGCTCGCCATCAATAACACGATGATCAAATGTGCAAGACAATGTCATTGAATGGCCAATTTGTATCGTATCTTCTACTACGATTGGCTCTTTCACAATTTTATGAAAGCCCAAAATTGCTACTTCAGGATAGTTAGTAATCGGCGTCGCAAATATTGCCCCGTCCTTTCCTGTACTAGAAATTGTGAAAGTACTACCTGTTAAATCTTCAACCGTTGCTTTTCTAGAATGAACCTTTGCCAATAAACTTTCTAGCTCTTCTGTAATTTCAAAAATGCTTTTTTTATTTGCATGTTTTATCACTGGCACAAGTAGACCGTCTGAAGTAGCAACTGCAACACCAATATGAATATAAGGTAAAATTACAAGTGCTTTTTGGTCTTCATCTACCTTGGCATTAAAGTGCTCATGTTCCTGTAAAGCTGTCGCAACTGCCTTGATTAAAAAAGGTAAGTAAGTTAGTTTTTTGTCCTTCATTTCCGGCAGCTGTTGAACACTTTTCCTAAAAGCCACTAAATTCGTCACATTAATTTTTTCCATTCCGGTGCATAATACTGCCTTGGAAACGGCTTTTTGCATATTTTCAAAGATTGCTTTGCGCAACCCACGAATAGGGACGATTTTATTTTCATTAGCTTCATCTTCAATACGTTTTGACTTATTTTGCACTTTTGCTATCGCGGAAGATGATTGTTTAGCATGTCTATCTAAATCACATCGCAACACCCGTCCGTTTGGCCCACTGCCCTGTATTTCTTCAATATTAATGCCCATAGTGCGCGCTGCTTTTCTAACTGAAGGAGCTGCCATCACCCTTCCTAATATTGAAAATTCAATCTTCTCTTTCGGTATACTCTCCTCTTTTTTCTCTCCAAGTGGCTGTGTTGGCTTGGGTGGTGACGAATCTGAGGTTTTACTAAATTGACAAAGCAGACTACCTACCGTAATGGTATTTCCCTCTTCGCCTCCAAGTTTCTCAATCACTCCTGTAATGGGAGCTGTAATTTCTACAACGGCTTTATCGGTTTGAACCTCTACTAACGGCTCATTAATCGCTACTTTTTGCCCTTGCTTTACAAACCAGCCAACAATTTCTGCTTCATGTAAACCTTCCCCTATATCAGGGAGTAAAAAATCATACATTACTATCCCTCCCTATTCTTTCATGACATTTTGTACTGCACTTACAATGCGCGTTACAGTTGGCATCCATTCTGCCTCAATGCTCGATACAGGGAAAGGTGTATCATAACCTGTGACACGTAAAATCGGTGCGTGCATAGCATACATACAGTTTTCGGCAATAACTGCTGCGATTTCCGCCCCTACACCGCCTGTTTTTGCCGCTTCATGAACAACGACTAGTCTGCCAGTTTTATCTACCGACTGAATGATGGTTCCATAGTCAATAGGTGCGATTGTTCGTAAATCAATGATTTCCACAGACACACCCTGCTCTTGTAATTGTGCTACTGCCTGTTTAACCGTTACGACACACGGACCATATGTTACGATGGTCACATGCTCCCCTTCTTGAACAATTGCCGCCTTACCAATAGGCACTTCATAGTATTCTTCTTGTACTTCCTCTTTTATCGTTCGGTATAGCTTCAAAGGCTCTAAGAACAATACTGGGTCTGGATCTTTAATCGCCGCTGCGAGTAACCCTTTAGCATCGGAAGGCGTACTTGGCATGACTACCTTTAAACCTGGTGAGTGTAAGAACAATGCTTCTAAACTATCGGAATGTAATTCAGGTGCATGAATCCCTCCTCCGTATGGTGCTCTAACAACCAGTGGCACGGTAACTGTGCCTTCCGTTCGAGAACGAAGGCGTGCGGCCTGTCCTACCATTTGATCCATCGCCTCATAAATAAACCCTAAAAACTGTATTTCTGCTATTGGTTTAAGTCCTCTAGTGGCTAAACCTACTGCAGCTCCAATAATGGCAGACTCAGCAATCGGTGTATCCACTACACGCCTTTCTCCAAAACGTTCCATGAGCCCATCCGTCACACGGAAAACTCCTCCATTTTTTCCGATATCCTCACCGAGACAAAGGATTGTTTCATCATTTTCCATTGCTTGGCTTAAGCATGTATTGATTGCCTGTACTATTGTCATCTCCATCATTACACCTCTCCTCTTTGTTGCAATTGTCTTACTAAGTTTTGAGGCATTGTTTCATATGTTGCTCTTAGTACTTTTGGAATCGTTGTCTTTTCGATTGTAAGTGCCTTTTCATACGCTTTTAAAACGATTTCTTCGCAGTCATTTAACAGCTCCTCCTCTTGCCTCTCATCCCATAGCCCAGTAGTAATAATAAATTTCTTCATTCTTTCTATAGGATCATTTGTCAGCCATTCCTCAACTTCAGCTTGGTCTCTATACTTCGTCGGATCGTCTGCAGTTGTATGCGGCCCCTGGCGGAATGTAACAGCTTCAATCAGCACAGGCTCTCCATTTTTAGCTTTTTCTATAGCAAGCTTCGTTGCTTCATAAACTGCTAATACGTCATTGCCGTCTACTCTAATTCCTGTAATCCCATAAGCCAACGCCTTTTGTGCGATTGATTGGCTAGCGGTTTGTTTATGAATTGGATTACTAATTGCCCATTGATTGTTTTGAATAAAGAAAACCACTGGTAATTTATATACACCCGCAAAATTTAATGCTTCATGGAAATCGCCCTCTGAGGTACCTCCATCACCCATATAAGCAACCGAAACACTGTCTTCCCCTTTATATTTACTAGCCCATGCCCCACCTACCGCATGTAAAAATTGCGCTCCAATAACGATTTGAATAGGAAAAATAGATAAATCAGTTAAATGCTGCCCAGCCATCTTACCCATTGTGTAACAAAAGAACTTATCGATAGGCATCCCGTGAACAAATGAAGCCGCAATATCTCGGTAACTAGGATAAATCCAATCATTCGAATTCAATGCGTAAGCGCTTCCAACTTGTGCCGCTTCTTGCCCTCTAATTGGCGGATATGTTTTTATTTTACCTTGGCGTTGAAATTTCAATGCAATTCCATCAAAGATTCTCCCCTGTACCATATGTTTATACATTTCGATACATTGCTCATCTGTGGCAGTTCTTTTAAAGAAAGTTTCCGAAAGCGAACAATCTTCGTCCAAAACTGATGCTGTGTCAATTTTTAAACATGATTGATTTAACCACATTTCAACTTCGCCCTCTAAACATGACTGATTTAACCACATTTCAATTCCTCCCTTTATAACGTTATTTTAATTATAAATAAGAGACAGACGTCATATCATTAGCTAATTTTGTATTTTTTTAGCTTTTTTACACTTTAAACAGAATTATTAAATAAATCGACACAGAAATGTTGTGACATCACATGATTTCCTCAATTGGAATGTCCGTTTTGCTCAAAATAATTTTCCATATATACCCTCTCCGATGTAATACAACGAACCCGCAATAACCTTCGCATGACAATTTTCATTGCGAATCAGTCCAAGCTGTCGAACAATTTCTACGTTGGCTGACACCCTTTTTTATATCATGTAGATAGAGGCTGCCATCTTTAAGTAAAAAACAAACCAGAAACCCCCAATCGGATTTCTGGCTTTTCTAATTTAAGGACTAGATTGAGTTTTGATAGGCAATGCATTGTCAAAAGTGGCCTGCCGTTTAACAGTAATCCATCTTCCACATAACATGACCATTAAGGCAAAAAATACAATAACTCCTGCAAAAACAAGCGCTGCCTTATAACTACTATAAACCGCCACAAGCTGACCCGCGATAATCGGTCCGATAATTTGTCCAAAAGCATAAAACGTAGTTAACAAAGATACTACTGGGCCGCTTTGTGTTGGGAATAGTTGACGTGCATAGGAAGTCGTTAACGTCACAATGCCTACAAAGGTTAAGCCGAATAAAAAGGACGATAACAGGACGCTCCACACCGTTTGTGAAAATACTGGTAATAAGATGCCTAGTACTTGCAATACATACGCGACAAACAAAATTTTGATGGCAGAAAATTTTTCTAATAATACAGTCCAAACAGGTGCTGATGGGATAGCGGCTACCCCAACAATGACCCAGCTATAGGAAGAATAGGCTTGTAGTGAAGGAATATTGTGAATAATATCCACTAAAAAAGTACCTGTGATAATATAGCCTAACCCCTCTAAGCCATATGCGACAATCAACCATGGCATGAAGCCCTTTGTCATTTTTCCATTAGAGGATTTGACAGTTTTCACACTATCCTGTACATCCAAACCTTTCCAAAGTATATAAGTCGTCACTAAAAAAACAGCCGATAAAATCCCTAAGCCAATCCATGTACCTTGCCAAGCAAAACGTGCTTCAATAGCAGGGACCAATAAACCTGAAATCGCAATTCCTAGTCCAATACCTCCAAATAAATAGCCTGACCATCGTGTAAGTGAATGCTTCGCTAAGTAATCCATAACAATACTACATGTTAATACAAAAATAAGTCCCCCTGTAATGCCCGCAATTAGACGAAGCACAAGCCAAACACTATATATTTCAATGATTCCCATCAAAACAACAGAAAGGACATTTAAGACAACACTTAACAATAAAAAGTTCTTCTTTTGGCGATTGATAAATCCTGCCCACAATGCACCAATGAAATAGCCAATATAATTACTTGATGCTAAAAATCCTGCAACTTCAAACGAAAACCCAACATCATTACGCATAAATGGCAAAATTGGCGTAAATGCAAACCTGCTAATCCCCATAGCTACTACAAGTAATAGCACCCCACCAAATAAAATTCCGATGTGCTGTCGATTCAATATGCCCCCACCCCCAAAAACTTATTGTAATTAAAAGGATACAGAGTGAAAATTAATAAATCTAATATATAATTTATATAAAAGGATAAAAAATTTTTATAAGAGGTGGAATACATAATGAATTTACATGCTCTTAGATTATTTACAAAAGTAGCTGAGCTCAACAGTGTTTCGAAGGCAGCACAAGCGCTGATGATTAGTCAACCCGCCGTTACTATCCAAATAAGAAATTTGGAAAAAGAACTTGATTTAACACTGTTAGAGTCAAAAGGTAGAGGAATTACTTTAACACAAAATGGCGAATTTTTATTTAAACAGGCTCAGCGCTTATTTGATTTAGAATTGGATATCGAAAACAAACTAGAGCAATTAAAAAACACAGGTAATGAAGAATTGCAAATTGCTTCTACGCATGTTCCATCCCATTTTTTATTACCAAAATGGCTCGCAAAATATAAACAAGCCTATCCGACAACTAATATCCATATAAAGACTGCTAATTCCCAGCAGGTTATTGAAGAATTACTTCACTACAAGGCTGATATGGCTTTTATCGTAAAAGAGGATGGTCATCATCCAGATATAAATTATCAATTCCTCATGAATCTCGATTATTGGTTTATCGTTCCATTTGGTCATCCGCTGGCAGATCAGAAAGTGACATTAGCGAAATTAATGCAGCAGCCATTTGTTTCTCGAGAAGATGGTAGCTCTACGAAAGAATATTTAAACGCTTTATGTAAGGTTCATAAAATCCCACCGCCAAGAGTAGGACTACAACTTGACGGTATCAATGAATCCATTCACGCTATTGCAGCTGGGTATGGTACGATGCTAGCTCCATCTATAGCTGCCTCTAGCTTTATTCAACGTCAGCAAGTAGCGCGCGTTTTTATAAAAGATGTCGATGTTCAACGCCCTATCTACCTTTGCACACGAAAAAATGAACAAAATACCTCGTCGACCTTTAATACTTTTATTAACATCATCAATGATTCGATTTCATAACAGCCACACTTCATAAATTACGTATATTCAAAAGCACAATACTCCTACTACTGGTGGAAGATTATGCATCTTCTAGATTATTTTCTGAAAATTCTACTCTATTCGCTTTTGTTTTGTTATACTAGAGTAAAAAAGTAGGGATTGAAATGATTTATGATGTGATTGTAATCGGTGCAGGATCGATGGGGATGGCAGCGGGCTATCATTTAGCGAAGGCCGGAAAAAATGTCTTGATGCTTGATGCCTTTAATCCTCCTCACGAAGAAGGTAGTCATCATGGAGAAACAAGAATTATTCGCTTTGCGTATGGTGAAGGAGCTAGCTATGTACCTTTTGTCAAAAGAGCAGGTGAATTATGGAGAGAGCTTGAAACGTTAACGAGTGAAGCTTTATTTTTACAAACAGGTGTTATAAATGTCGGTGAAGAGACCCATCCTTTTATTCAAAATGTGAAAACAAGTGCTAAACTCTATGATTTAGCATTAGAGCAGTATTCTGCGGCTGAAGCAATGGAAAAATGGCCTGGATTATCCTTACCCAAAAACTTTGTTGCTTGTTTTGAGCCTACTGCTGGTGTCCTCCGTGTGGAAGCCTGTATTAGCGCTTATAAAAAATTAGCTCTTGAGGCAGGGGCAACCTTACATACAAACGAAAAAGTGCAATCCATCAACGCTGGAGCAATTGTCCGCGTCCAAACAGCAACTAATATATATGAAGCTAAACATTTAATTGTGACAGCTGGTGCTTGGACAACTGAGTTACTACAAACAATGGACATCGCCATTCCTGTAACACCAACGCGAAAAACATTTGCATGGTTTGAGGCTGATGAGCAGCTTTATCGAGAAGATATTTTCCCGGCCTATTGTTTTGAATTTGCTGATTCCATGTACTATGGTTTTCCTAGTATTGATGGAGCTGGTCTGAAGCTTGGCAGGCACGATGGCGGTGAAGCTATCAATCCAAATGAACCTTTATGTCCGTTTGATGAACAGGATTCTGTTGATTTACAAAATTTCATTCAGCGATTTATGCCACAGCATGGAGCATTAAAATACGGCAAAACTTGCAAATATTCAATGACCCCGGACGAAAATTTCATTATTGACTTTTTACCTGAGCATCAAAATATTGTTATTGCAGCAGGTTTTTCGGGTCATGGCTTTAAATTTAGTAGTGCCGTTGGTGAAGTACTAGCGGATTTAACGCTACATGGAAAAAGTAAGCAGGATTTATCACTCTTTAAGCTTAGTAGATTTAATACAAACTGATGCATTACTACTGTGTTGGATTAAAGCGAGAAGACTGCCATAAAGGCAGTCTTCTATCGTTTCATGATCTTTTTTACGAAATAGACGAGTACATCCAACAACACACCGTATACTAACCCTAGCCCAATGCGCACGATATAGCGAACGAACGTAAAATCATTAGCAACCATATACTCTCGTACTGGGTCATGATAGAGCAGCCACATATAAACAAAATCAGCCGTGAAAAACGACATTATAAGTTCCTTCTCATCTTGACCCATCCAATGTAAGATGCAAATACCAATCATAATGATCACAATCCACGTAGTGAAATTATTAAATGGTGCTGGAGCAAAGCGTCTTCCAGCTAAAATCACCGTAATCGGAAATACAATAATAGCAAGCCCACCAAGTATCCCTAGTTGATAAAGATCGAATAGATTAATGCCAATTACCGTCACTATATACGCAATAATACATGCCGTTATAATTTTGATATGCAAAGAACGTAAAAATGTCATTTCATTCCCTCCTGAGATGCATAAATCAAGTAACACTTTTATCGATGTCCTTCAAAACTTGCTCATCCAACCAAAACAACACCATTAGTGTAACTTTACACCAACAGTGTTGTCATTCAACCACTTTTCGTTATCCATACCGATTTGATATAAGATATGCTTGCTGATCATGTTTGATTGGGCAAATCTTTAACTTTAGATTTGTTAAAATTATGTAGTAATATTTTCCATGGTATTTGCATTGCTTTTCAAAAAAATTGTTTACCCTATTTAGCGGAGAGAGTAATGTACAGTGCACACTACTCTCTTATTTATGATTAAAGTTTTAATTGACACTTGATCAAATCATGCTAGAACGCTATATCTATCCCCAATAGGCCAAAGAACGTTTCTTCATCGCTTCCCGGTATTGCTCTGTTGAGATTGGCAATGCTTTATTTGTTTCATAATCCATAATGACACCATATTTTCGAACAACATCCATTTGATTAATTTCACCTTTGTTGTACATCTGCTCCACTTCTATTGGATCTGTCTCTAGCCATTGATGGCGATTTTTACGAATATGATCGCGTTCCTTTAATGTAGCAGCCATATCAATTTCGAAGGCATCCATATCGCGGTCAATTTCATGGATGACTACGCCATAATCAATTTTGGCACGCTCAATCGAAACATATTCATCAATCACGTCCTCTAAAACAGCGTTTACATCTCTTGCTAATGGGTCACCTAAACCACCACCTCCTGCTGAGGGACGCGTAAAGGAATCTCCTGTCTTCAACTCAACATTGGAGAAAATCGTGCCTAAAAATTTTTCATCCTCTTTGTTGGGATTTAACATAGCCCCCTGTGCAATAGAAGGTAAGCCGCCCATAATCCCCCATGTAATCGAGCGAGAACGATCACAGCAATAAGACATCACTGTTTGGTTTACATTCGTTAAAACGCCGCCCTTTTCTACACCACAGCCACCACGGTATTTACCTGGACCAGCGGAGTCTATAATAATTTCATGCTTCGTTGTAACAACCGGCGATAAACGCTCTTGCCCTTCACATGGTTGAACACTTAACCCTACCCCGAAAACTGGTGAAGTTGTATTCGCACCATCACGGTCAATACGTCCACCATGGCCACCAGCCATCCAGTCATACCACATAAAATATTCACTACTATCTCTCCGCTGATCATACCCACCTATTAATAAATACTCTAAATTAAATGAACAGGCGATAGCGCGTTCAGGCATAATATTCGACCATAACTCAAAGCAGGCATTCATTATTTTTTCAAACGCTCCTGAACAATAACCAGATACAGCTACTGGGCTAGGTGCGTTAACAACAGAGTTTTCAGGGAGGAATATTTTTACGACACGATAAAACCCTGAGTTCAGCGGAATCTCTGGGAAAAATGTTTTAGTTCCTGCATAAGTACCAGAAAGTGCCGAGCCAAAGCCTGCATTTAAAAAACAGCTAATATAAGGATGTGAATCACTTAAATCATAAGCTATTTCATCCTCCGTAATGGTCATTTTCACACGAATCGGAATGAGACCATCCCCTAATTGTGGATCCATATCGATATAATCCACCGTTTCCCATTGACCCTTTGGTAAAGCTTTAATTTTCGCTTTCATTAATCGTTCTACATAATTTTGGACTTCCTCAAAAGCCACTAGCACCGTATTTATACCGTACTTATCAATCATTTCCTTGAGCTGCTTCTCTCCAACTTTCGCCGCTTCCACTTGAGAACGTAAATCTCCAATACGTTCCTCCGGGATACGCATATTCATGACAATAATCTTCACAACATCTGTTAAATATTGACCTTTACTATAAATTCGGACAGGCGGGATACGTAGACCTTCCCCGTAATGCTCCTTAGCTGTAATATCAAAGGAACCTGGATTTGAGCCACCGACATCTGCCCAATGTCCATTTGTTTGCATGAGTGCAATTAGTTTGTCATCATGGAATACCGGTAAAACTACGCGTACGTCACTGAAATGTGTGCCTCCCCGATAAGGATCATTGACTAAAAATACATCACCTGGATGAATATCATCAGCGAAGTCCTCTAAGACAGCTTTTGCCGTTAAGTGCAATGTCCCTACATGTACGGAAATATCTTGTGTTCCTTGCATAACGGTATTCCCCTGTGCATCGCATAATGCACAGCTGAAGTCTCGATTATAAATAACAAATGAGTAGCATGTTCGCAGCATTTGTTCAGCCATTTGATCGACTAAATTTACAAAGCCGTTTTTTAACACTTCAAATGTTACTGGGTCCAGATGTTGGACCTTATGATTGGTCTCCAATTTCGTTGTACTCATTGTCCATTCCTCCTTATCATGTATTAGTTCACCGTAATAATAATATTTTTATAGGCGTCTACTTCCGCAGTAAATCCTGGTGGTATAACAGTCGTCGTATCCAGCTGATCGATAATGGCTGGACCAGCAAATTGTGTGTGAACAGGTATTTGATCGCGATTATATACATTTGTTTCAATATATTTCCCCTCAAAATAAACAGGACGTGTTTCTTTAAAAGCATCTTCTAACGAGCCTTCAGAAACATATTGTGGGAAATTAGGCTTTGGTACGGTGCCTATAGCCGTTACACGTAGACCAAATATTTCTACGGTTTGTTCCTTATCAGAAAATGCGAATTCTCGTTCATGTTCTTTATGGAATGCTTCCAAAATAGCATCTAAGGATGTTATTTGATCCGAGACGGGAACAGCTAGAGATCGCCATTGGCCCTTATAACGAAGATCAATAAAATTCGTTAATGTCGATGTATTTTCTGTTATCCCCTCCTCTTCCAATAACTCTCTTGCCTCTTGTCGAAGATCACTAAATTGATGTGTTAGTTCCTCCGCACTTACTTCATCTAGTTTTTTCACATATGTTTTAGAAATATCATGACGAACATCTACAAGTAAACATCCCATTGCCGCTGCTACACCTGGATGCGTAGGAATAATGACCTTTGGGATATTTAAATCTTTTGCCAAATAGGCGCCGTGTAATGGGCCTGCACCACCAAAGGCTACAAGCGCAAAATCACGGGGATCGTAGCCTCTTCGGACGGATATCAATCGAACTGCATCACTCATATTGGCATTGGCAACTTCGATAATGGCACTTGCCGCTTCCTCAACTGATTGATCGAAGACATTGGCGATTTTCCCTACAGCCTCTCTAGCCGCCTCTTTGTTTAATTGCATCGTGCCATCCAACAAATCTACACCTAAACGTCCTAACACTAAATTTGCATCGGAGTTAGTGGGCTCCGTTCCTCCTCGTCCATAGCAAGCTGGCCCTGGCACCGCCCCTGCACTTTGTGGTCCATTACGTAAAGAACCGCCTTCATCTTGCCAAGCGAGGCTACCTCCACCGGCTCCTATTGTTAATATTTCAATACTCGGAAAACCGATTGGATAGCCATATTCTATAGACCAATCCTTTGTAATTCGTATATCTCCTTTATACATCAGTGAAATATCAGTACTTGTACCGCCCATATCTAAGCCGATTGCATTGTCAAACCCGCACAACTTTGCGATATGCTTACTCGCAATTGCTCCAGCAGCTATCCCCGAACTCGCCAATCTAGCAGCATAGCGTGGAACTGTGCTTGATGTCATGACACCGCCACCAGAGTGTAAAACTAAAATTTCATCTTCATAGCCCTTTTTCTGCATTTCATCACTTAACTTACTAATGTAGTTACTCATAATTGGCCCAAGAACTGCATTGATAATCGTAGTACTCATGCGCTCATGCTCAAAAATTTCTGGAAGCACTTCACTCGAAATACAAACATAAACATCTGGTATTTCCTCTTTTAAAATTTCTTTGACTTTCGCCTCATTTTCCCCGTTCACATAGGAATTGATGAAACACACGGCAATGGATTCTGTTCCTCGTCTTTTTAATTTTTTCGCTAATATCCGAATTTCATCTTCATCAATAGCCTGAAGAATATTTCCTTCATAATCTATTCGTTCTGTCACTTCAAATCGATCTCGTCGTTGAATGTAAGGTCTCGCAGTATCTTTGTAGGTATCCCAAATATCTTCTTTCGTCCCACGGCGGATTTCGATGACATCTCTAAAGCCCTTTGTCGTAATAAGAGCTGTTTTTGGCAGCTTGCGTTCAATTAATGCATTCGTTCCAACTGTTGTGCCATGAGAAAAAATTTTAATATCCTTGCCATTTAGTTTTGCTTTTGCTACTCCATTTAAAATTCCTTGCTCCGGATTTGAAGGCGTAGACGACGTTTTCGTGACGAATACTTCCCCCGTCTCTTCATTAAAAACAAATACATCTGTAAACGTTCCCCCGACATCAATTGCTAAACGACTATGTGCCATAGCTCTACCTTCTTTCTTTTCATAAAATTTAAACCCCAATTTTTTTATATAGTTAATGCCTCAAGCGAAACCCCAGATTTTTTAAGTAGTTGCGTACAATTTGAAAAAATCTGGGCCATTTCACCGAGGCATAAGTGACATCTATTTTTGGTTTTCTATTCTAAATTTCTTTCATTTACTCACTTTTGGTACTAATCGTAATTGTTTTAAATGTTGTGAAGAACTCTTTTGCCGCCTGCCCCTGTTCACGGGCACCAGTACTTGAGTTTTTCATTCCTCCAAACGGCGCTTGTGGCTCAGCTCCACCCGTTTCATCGTTAACCTGTACAAGTCCAACTTCACTACGGCTAATAAAATCAAATGCTTTCGGAATGTTATTTGTATAAATAGAAGCACTCAATCCAAAATTAGAATCATTTGAAAGTCGGATTGCTTCTTCATAATCCTTTACTTTGATGACCGCTAAAACGGGTCCAAAAATCTCTTCATGGGCAATCGACATCTCGTGTGTTACATTTGTAAAGATTGTTGGATCAATATAGTATCCTTCTACCATACCTTTTGTAGGACCACCGCCAAATGCAAGCTCTGCACCATCAACTTTTGCTTTTTCGATGGCGGATAAAATAGCATCATATTGCCCTTTAGATGACACAGGCCCCATCGTAACACCAACTTCAATTTTCTTAGCTTCTTCTATTAACTGCTCTACAACTTGTTCATAAACCGCTTCCTCGATGTAAACTCGACTAGTCGCTGTACAGCGCTGTCCAGTTTGCTTCATCGCACCTTCAATCGTTAATTTTGCAGCCTGATGTATAGTGGCATCAGCTAAAATGATTGCTGCATTTTTACCGCCTAGTTCAAGCTGAATTTTTTTATTAGTAGATCCAGCAGTATCTAAAATGCTTTGCCCTACACTATTTGACCCTGTAAATGTAATCGCCTTTACTTCAGGTGCCTCCAATAATACCTGCCCCACCTTTGAACCGCGCCCTTGCACGACATTTAACACATTTTTCGGTAAGCCTGCCTGTTCAAATAATTCTCCTATTAATTTACCGGTTAAAGCGCTTTCAATAGAAGGCTTCCAAACGACTGTATTGCCATACACTAATGCAGGTGCAATTTTCCATATAGGAATAGCGACAGGGAAATTCCAAGGCGTTATGGCAGCAACGACACCAAGCGGTACCCGCATTGTGTACAAAAGTTTCGCTTCATTGGCAGAAGGTAAAACTTCTCCTTTTGCCCGCATCCCTTCTTGTGCAAAATAACGTAAAATGGAAGCACCACGTTTCACTTCTCCAAGCATTTCATTTTTCGTTTTACCCATTTCACTCGAAGCTATTTCGGCAACTTTATCCATATTTTTCTCAAGCAAGTCTGCTGTCACGCGTAAAATTTCTCCACGTGCAACAGAAGACGTATTTTTCCAACCTTCAAATGCTTCCTGAGCTGCAACGATAACGTCTTTTGTTTCATCAATTGTCAGAAGCTCTACTTGGCCTACACATTGTGATGGTTTCGCTGGATTAAATTGTTCTCGTATTTCTCTAACGATTGTTGTCATCAAATTCCTCCTTCAAATAGTGATTGTTTATGTTACCTTTACTGCTTTTCAACGATTGTTTTACGTATATGCTCAAATGTTTCATCTAAAATACGTAGCATTTCATCTAGCTCTACTTTTGATAGAATGAGAGGCGGAGAAAATACAACTGTATCTTGATCATAAGTGACTGTTCGAAGGATTAACCCTCGTTTCATCGTTTCTTGTACAAAAATCGGACTAAGAGGAGACTCAAACAATTCACCTGTCTCACGGCTCTTCACTAGTTCAATGGCTCCGAGCAATCCTAAAGTACGGACACGGCCGATAAAGCTATATTTTTCTTGCAATGCTCGGAATCCCTCTAACAGGGCATTCCCCATCTTTTCAGCATTTTCGACGAGATTTTCACGTTCAATAATTTCTATATTTTTCAACCCAACTTGACAAGCGAGTGCATGACCGCTGTAAGTATATCCGTGCATTAACGTTCCTTTAGAAAGCTCGCATAAATCTTGATGAAGCTTTTCGGAGATCGCTACACCACCAAGTTGAACATAGCCACTTGATACGCCTTTAGCGAATGACATCATATCTGGCACTACCCCATAATGCTCCATACCAAAGAATTTGCCTGTACGACCAAAGCCGGTAATAACCTCATCTGCAATGAATAAAATACCGTACTCATCACATATTTTTCGCACTTCTTTAAAGTAGTCTTTTTGCGGAATATTAACGCCACCAGCACCTTGTACAGGCTCAGAAATAAATGCTGCCACAGTCTCAGGGCCTAACGCTTCAATCGTTTCACGTAAATTACGTGCGGATTCGCTGTATACATAATGGAAATCTGGGGCGTGTGAATTGGTAAAGTCACGAAATGCCTGTAAGCCTGTCGCATTGGTTGCCCCCATAGCTACACCATGGTATGAATGAGTACGTGAAATAATTTTTTGGCGTGCTGGCTGTCCTTTTAGTAACCAGTAATGACGCGCTAATTTAATCGCTGTATCGTTCGACTCTGAGCCACCTGAAGTGAAGAATACAGTGTTTAAGTCTCCCGGCGTTAATGAAGCAATTTTTGTCGATAAACGAATAGCTGGCTCATTGCTAAAGGATGCAAAGCAGGAACTAAATGCTAAGGTAGATATTTGCTCCTTTGCCACTTCGGCAATTTCTTTACGACCATGCCCTATATTTACATTCCATAAAGAAGACATCCCATCAATGTAAATATTTCCTTCTATATCTTTTAAATAAATGCCATTGCCCTCTGTAAAAATGGCAGCTGGACCTTGTGTTTGCTGTTGCTCGATCGACGTTGTTGGATGCAGAAAATGTTTTTGATCTAACGTTTTTAACTCTTCTTTTAGTTGAATTGTCATAAATGCCATCCTCTTTTCGTTTAAAATTTCATACATATTTTTAGTAGCAATTCTCATGCCAACTGATGAAAAAAATTTATTTTAACGAAAAAATATTGCAACATTTTCAAAACGTGTGGTTGATTTCCGTTCCGGCTGGGCGCTTTGTAGCTGCCGCTTTGCTTTCGCTACAGATAAAACATTGCCGCTGACGCTTCGCTTTCGCGCAGAGCAGAGCTTCCTGGGGGCGTCCGATGAGCCGCTTCGCTTCGCTGCAGGGTCTCGGGCCAACACGAGGTTGGTCACGAAGGCGTTATCACAGGATGTGATGTTCTTAGCCTTCGTTCCCCTATCGCTGATCCCCAAGGAGTCGCCCAGCCTCCACTCCAATCAACTTATATTATGGGTATACATTTCAACAAAATCATTCCTTTCTTTTGGTAATTAGTGAAAAAATCAAACGGATCTTATTGTTACTTCACAAAACTGCAAAAATGAAAAAGAGGCACTTTCTTTGTTGAAAATGCCTCTTTTCTTCGATTTCTATTAACATATTAATAATGCATTTCATCATTTCTCTTGTATTAATTCGCAAGTATTGCGATATTACAATTTATGGAGTATGAATGAAATTTTGATGCAAAAATACATCACTAGTCCTTATATGAAATTTGTTTCGTTAATTGGAATTTTTGTATTTTACGTACTAACGTTGACTGATCACAACCAAGTGATTTAGCAGCCTGCCTGATACTTGGATAGTTGGATAATGCTTCTTTAATAATTTGCTTTTCGAACGAGGCTACTTGCTCCTTTAAAGAACCACTAAATTTTGGCGTTACAACTTGTTCCTGATGGTTTTGAATTTCTACAGGACTTTCTAGACTACGTGTAATAGTAGGGTTACTATCTAACTCTTGTTGCACAATATAGGCTGTTATTTCTGGCTGCGTTGCCAGCAAGCAAATGCGCTCCACCATATTTTTAAGTTGACGTACATTTCCTGGCCAATCATAAGACTCTAATATTTTCATTGCAGATGACTCAATCGTTCGATGGATGCCATACTTTTCTTCAACAACGGCTAAAAAGTGGTTGACTAGTGGGATGATATCTTGACGACGTTGTCTTAATGGAGGAATATCAATCGGTATAATATTTAAACGATAATATAAATCCTCACGGAAATGACCTTGCCTCACCATCTCTGCTAAATTTCGATTTGTCGCAGCAATTATGCGTACATCGATAGGGATAGGTTTTCCACTTCCTAGACGCTGAACCTCTGATTCTTGGAGTACACGTAATAATTTCGCTTGCAGCTGTAAGGGCATCTCTCCAATTTCATCTAAAAACACTGTACCACCCGATGCAATCTCAAATAACCCTGCCTTACCACCTCTTGACGCCCCCGTAAATGCTCCTGCCTCATAGCCAAAAAGTTCAGACTCTAATAAATTCTCAGGGATTGCACTACAGTTAATTGTTAGTATTTGCTTATCATGACGTCTGCTATTTCCATGAATGAGCTTTGTTATTTCTTCTTTCCCTACACCCGATTCACCACCAATTAAGACAGTCGAGTCTACCTCTGCGACTCTCATAACACGCTTTACAACCTGCATCATCTCTGAAGACACAGCTATTAAACTACTTTTTGTTATTTCTTTATTATGTAAGACCTGTAGCTTATTTTTAAAATTCTCGTTTTGAACTTCTAATTTTTTTATTTCTTTCTCTAACCGTTTTAATTGTGTCATATCACGAGTAATGGCCACTACGTATTGTAAATCACCGTACTCATCAAATATTGGCTTACCAGAAACTAAAAAGCATTTGCCATTAATGAACGTCTGCAAAATCGTTACTTTTTCTTTTGATTCAATTACTTTCATCGAGATGGAATCACTCATCAATCCTTCAGCGATTACGTCTTTTGCATATCTCCCCATTAAATCAATGCCAACAATTTCAATATCAATATCATTTTGAAATAAAATCTTGCCATCACGATCACATACTGTCACACCGTCGGAAATAGAGTTTAACACTTTCATTGACAATGGGTTCATAAAGTCAATATAGCTATACTGCATAAATGGTTTAACATGAAATAAACAACCTTGTGAAGTTTCGACTACATGAATAAAATTTCCTTCTAACTCAAAGGTTTCAGTTCCTTTACTATATGTACTGATAATTTTTTCAAGCAGCTCTATTTGAATATCACTTTTCATCATGACCTCACCATTTTTCACAATAAAAAAATGCTCATCTTTATGTAGTTGAGTTATCGACATATAGTTCACTCCCTTTCGAACTTTAAACATTCTTCATCCGTAAATACAAAAAAATCCGCTCTTTCTACGGGGCATCTTGTACGTCGCAAAAGAACTTAAAACATCCTTTACATTCTTTCACGGTCTGATATCTCGCAGAAATATCGCGAATTTTTTGTATTTTATAGTTATTCTACTCCGAGGCTAGCTTTTCCTCTATTTGCTTTGCTGATCTTGTCGACAACTTTCTCATAATCATAAACAACACAATTGAGCCAATTAATACTAATGTACTTAAATAGAATTGTGGACGTAAAGATTCAATGAGCGCTTGGCACAAATAAACGACTGTTAAAATACCAATTGTGACATACGATAGATATGGGAATAGCCACATTCTAATCGATAATGGCTCAACTGAAACTTTGTCATAGTAACGTCGGAAACGAATTTGAGAAATAGCAATAAAAATATAAACGGCAATCATTAATCCCCCAACACAATTCCCTAAAAAGTAAAAAATAACTTCAGGTGAAATAAAGTATAACATCGCACAAATATACGCTACCGCTGTACTACCAATAACAGCCGGAACAGGAACACCTCGGCTATTTTTTATTTGCGAGAATACTTTTGGTGCATCGCCTTGCCGTGACATTTCAAGTAACATCCGCGAGCTTGTATAAAGAGCAGAATTCAAAACAGAAATTAGTGAAATAAAAATGACTATTTGTATAAGTTGAGCAGCAATTGGAAGCCCCGCCATTGATAAAATATTCGCATAAGGCGCTGCCAATGTTTTTGTATCATTCCAAGGTATAATTAAAACCATAATGGCTACTGAACCTACAAAAAATAAACCTAATCGAAAGACAACATTACGAATGGCACGGACAATGTTTTTCGCTGGATTTTCAGACTCTGCTGCCGCGATGGCTGCAACCTCAGCACCACAAATCGAGAAAATAACAAAGACAATGGCCGTAAAAATAGGAACAATCCCATTCGGTGCAAATCCACCGAATTCTGTTAAAATACCTAATCCCTTCGTTTCATAATTTGGCCAGATTCCTAAAATCATGGCTATACCAACTACTAAAAATACAACAATAGCAGTAACCTTAACGAAGGACAGCCAATATTCAAATTCACCAAATGATTTTACTGAATAAATGTTAACAATTGTCATTAATAATGTTATGCCCACGCTTCCAAGCCATGTTGGGATCATCGGAAACCAATTATGCAGCATTCCCCCTATGAGTGCTGCTTCTAATCCTACAATAAATACCCAGCTTGCCCAATAAAGCCAACCTACTGTAAACCCTGCCCATGGACCAATATACTTCCCTGCATAGGAAGCAAATGAGCCTAGCTCTGCATTCCCTCCTGATTTCTTTCCTAATACAATTTCTCCTGCTGCCATTTCTCCAACCATTTGCATGATCAGCACTATGAGTAAGCATGCAATTGCATACGAAATTACCGCTGCCGGACCGGTACTTAAAATATTTTTCCCTGTCCCAACAAAGAGTCCTGTGCCAATAACCCCCCCAATGGAGATCATTGTAATATGCCGTGTTTTCAATGATTTTTGCAAAGCCCCCATTAAACCACCCCTTTAGTGTTATGTAGACATTTACTGCTAGCCCCTTCCTCTAATTCAATGTCTACCGTTTAATTAGCAAATTTGATGCCAAACTTACAGAATTACAGAAAAATTCAAAATTTTTACCACGTCGATTATTGTCACTAAAAATTGTCTTAAAATGCAAGGATAAGGATGTTTGGACGCCAAAAGAAGTTAATACGTATTCCATGTATAAGATGATTGGAGTGAAGGCTGGGCGACTCCCCGGGGATCAGCGATAGGGGAACGAAGGCTAAGAACATCACACCCTGTGATAACGCCTTCGTGACCAACCTCGGTGCTACTGCTGACGTTTCGCTTTCACACATATGAAAACCTTTTACATCTGTTGGTCCGAGCAACGCGAGTGAAACGGGGAGGGGAACGAAGGCTAAAGGCATCAGTCCTGTGATAACGCCTTCGTGACCAACCTCGTGCTGCTGTCGCTGGTTAACACTACGCTTTCGCGCAAAAAACATCTGTTGCCCCGACGCCCCCAGGAAGCTCTGCTCTGTAGCGAAAGCGGAGCGACAGCAACAATTGTTTTATCTGTGCGAAAGCGAAGCGACAGCAACAACAAAGCGCCCAGCCGGAACGGAAATCAACCTCACGCTATGCTGATGAGCTTTAATTTACTTTGTTAGGAAAATCTACGAATCTCTTCATATGCGATTTTCAAAATTTGATGCAAAAACACATCATTAACTGTTTATTTACATCACCTAAACTATCCAAATACTCGATTATATGAGCTCATAATATTCATCTCTTCCCTATACTTTGCTACTGTCCGTCTGGATATTTGGATACCCTCAGCACTTAACGTGTTTGTAAGCTGCTGATCCGTTAAAGGCTTTTGTTTATCCTCTGTTTCAATTAACTCTTTGAGTCGCTTTTTAATATACATAATCGAATCCATTTTTCCAGAAATATTCATAACGCCTTTTGTAAATAGCGTTTGTAAAGCATACACACCATGGGGGGTTTTCATATATTTTCCACGAACAGCTCGACTAATCGTTGATACATGTAGATTTAACATGTCCGCTACATCTTTTAACCGCATAGGCTTCAATGTCTCAATGCCTTTATGGAAAAAATCCTCTTGCAATTCCACTAGCAATCTAGCTAATTCATACAATGTTTTCTCACGCTGCTCTATTCCTTGTAATAATAACAGAGCATCTTTCATTGTATCTTTAAAATACGTTTTACAATTCGGATCGTTTTTTAGCATTTCAACATAATGCTTATCGATAGTAACAATCGGCAAATATCCACGATTTAATTGAATCAGCCATTCCTCTCCCTGTCTTTCCACTTCGATTTCTGGCATGACATATGGAATCGTTTCGAATTTATCTCCTGTCGTCACTGGTTTTAAATTTTTTATATAGTCGACAGTTTTCTTTACGTCATGTAGAGATGTTTTATACTTTTTACTTAACTGTTTAATAGCTTGTGCAGCCACTAGCTCTAAATCCGCTTCAATAAATCGAGAAGCTAATTTCGGTGCAAGCTCATCATTGTCTACCTGAATGAGTAAATACTCCTTATAATTACGTGCCCCTACCCCTATTGGCTCGAAAGTTTGAAGTAAGTCCAATAGTACTTCTACATGCAAAACATTTGTATGACATTTCTTTGCAACAATTGCTAAATCCACATCTAAAAATAGACGCTCATCTAAGGATTGAATTAAAAACGTTAAAATTTTCAAATCTAAAGAAGATAGATTTTTATGCATAGGGACTTGTTCCATCAAAAACTGCTCATAGCTTTCTTTCACAGCAAACTTCATCTCAATAGCGTTAAATGAATGCTGTTGTGGTGCATTATATCTCGCAGAATAACTTTTATCGGAATAACTTGCTAATTGCATAATGTCCTCATATTGCGTCTTTACTGACGCATCGGTAACAACTAATAGTGGGTTTTCATTCCCCTTATCATAAATATACTGTTCTAACTCATTTGTTGAATATTGCAGTATTTCTAAATGCTGTACTAATTGTGGTGATAAAACTTGCATTAATTTTTGGGAAGTTTTGATAGCTAATTGCATATCCCCTACCTCCAATACAGAATTTTCTACATAGTAACATTTTTATGCTGTGTTTTTCCATTTTTTCAACAAAATTTATTTTATACATAGCTCATTACTAAATTCCTTAGAACAGTGGAAGACAACGCCAAAAGTCGGAACGGAAATCAACTACACGCTTCATAAAATTTTCTAATAATTCCAAAAAAGTAATTGACTACAGCTATAAAGTGGTCATAAAATACACATATACAATAATGGTTACCACATTACGGTAAAATTTAAAGGAGTGATCAAATGTTTCAATTACCAACTGTGCAATTTACACAAGAGCAAGAGCAATTTCGTTTAGATGTTCGAACGTTTCTACAGGATGAATTAGCAAAAGGAACTTTCACGCCTAAATGTGACTCTTGGCTAAGCGGAGATGACCCTGAATTCTCTAAATTAATCGGTCAAAAAGGCTGGATTGGCTTAACTTGGCCTAAACAATATGGCGGCCAGGAGAGGAGCACCATTGATCGATACATTTTAACAGAGGAATTTTTAGCCGTTGGTGCACCGGTTGCTGCACATTGGTTTGCCGATCGCCAAACAGGACCACTTCTTTTACGATATGGAACAGAAGAGCAGCGCGAATATTTCTTACCGAAAATTGTGAAAGGTGAATGCTACTTCGGCATCGGTTTAAGTGAACCAAATAGTGGATCTGACCTCGCTTCAGTTAGCACACGTGCTGAAAAAGTAGAGGGAGGATGGATCGTCAACGGTCAAAAAATATGGACGAGTAATGCACATCTTTGCCATTATATGGTGACTTTAGTCCGTACAAGTCCTTTTGATGGAAAAAGTAAGCATGCAGGGCTCAGTCAGTTGATTGTTGATTTACATGCGGAAGGTATCACTATTGTTCCAATCAAATTTTTAACCGGCGAACATCATTACAATGAAGTGTTCTTTGACAATGTTTTTGTCCCTGACAGTATGGTTGTTGGAGAGATCGGTAATGGCTGGGCTCAAGGCTTAGCAGAGCTTGCCTTTGAGCGTAGTGGTCCAGAACGAATATTGAGTACATTCCCATTAATCGATGAGCTTATTCAGGAGTTAAAGCGCCAAAACAATTTAGAAGGGTTACAGCAAGCGTCTAAAATAGTAGCTCGTCTTTGGGGTCTACGTAATTTGTCCATTGGAGTTGCCCAGCTTTTAGAATCCGGTAATGGTGATGACGTATCTATTCCTGCTGCACTTGTGAAAGCACTCGGTACGAAATTTGAGCAAAGTATTCCTGAAATCACACGCTTAATCATCCAAACTTATCCAACACTTGATGCGCATCGTAAAATCGATCGCTTTATGGCTGAATCCATTTTACATGCACCAGGTTTTACTATTCGAGGAGGAACGTCAGAAGTACTGTATGGCGTTGTAGCGAAAGGGGTTGTCGCTCAATGAGTGAAATGAAAGATATGATCGTTGACGTTGTAGAGCGCATGTTAAAAGAAAAAGTCGATAAAGAGTTAGTCGATACAGTTGAACAAGGACATTGGGCACCAGAATTATGGGAGTTATTGAAAGAAAACGGGATGACTGATGTAGCCATTACAGAAAAAAATGGCGGTGCTGGTGGTGACATAGAGGATTTATTGAATATTGTTCGCTTAACTGGTAAATATGCTGCACCAATCCCATTTACAGAAACAACATTTGCAAATTATTTATTGGAGTTTACTAATTTACAAGTCATTGAAGATTTGGCTACGTATATGCTCTGCCCTAACCAAGCTTTTTCTTTAGAAAATGGCAAATTAACGGGAGAGGCCATACAAATTCCTTGGGCACGTCATACAAAACATTTAGTAACACTTGCAAATAGTACAGAGGGTACTCATCTAGTAGAAATAGATTTAAGCCAAGCAGAAATAAAGCTAGGGTCGAATTTAGCAGGCGAGCCGCGTGATACTGTGATATTCCAGCATGCTAAGGTTTCACAAGTTTCTCCTGTGTTATCTTCTGACGACGTTCACGCTATAACAACACTCCATTCAGCGTTTCAATTAGCTCTGATGACTGGTGCCATCGATAAAATAAATGATTTAACAGTTCAATATACGAAAGAACGTGAGCAATTTGGTCGACCGATTCATCGCTTCCAGCTCGTTCAGCAGCATATAGTGCAGTTAGCAGGTGAAACGGCGATTGCCCTAGCAGCATTTAATAATGTAACCGAAGCCCTTCAGATGAACAATCAAAACAGTGAGGTTGCTTACGCTCGCATTCGTTTCGAAGAAGTTATTCAAGCAGTAACAACCATTTCGCATCAAGTACATGCTGCAATTGGTACGACACACGAGCATAGTTTACATCAATTTACACGCAGACTTTGGTCATGGCGCGATGAAGGAACGAGCACCTCGTATTGGACTAATTTGGTCGCAACTCAACTACTAGAAAATAGCGGAGATAGTCTATGGGAATATTTAACTTCGTTTAGCTCTAACTCTCCCCTTCTTAAAGTAGAAGGATAAGAACTTAATAACCATTTGTAACAAACTACTAATAAGGAGTGTTAACAATGACTGATTTACTTTTTGATGTGCAAGACCACGTTGCCACAATAACATTAAATAGACCTGAGGCGTACAATGCTTTTAGTGAAGGAATGATCTCAAAATGGATTGAAGCGCTTGAAAATGTTCGTGATTCAGAGGATATTCGTGTCGTCATCGTAAAAGGGAATGGAAAATCATTTTGTGCTGGTGGAGACATTAAGGCGATGCAAGCTGGTGAAGGATTTTTCCAAAGCGAGGACGATATTTCTTCTACAGGTTTAGCGCGAAAAAATTCACTTTGGAAAAAGATTCAGCGTATCCCCCTACTTCTTGAAGAAATCGATAAACCCGTTATCGCACAGGTACACGGGTTTGCCATGGGTGCAGGACTTGATATGGCCTTAATGTGCGATATACGGATTGCTGCAAAATCTACAAAGATTTCTGAAAGCTACATCAACGTTGCAATTGTGCCGGGCGACGGTGGAGCATATTATTTACCAAAATTAATCGGTATCGATCAAGCATTGGACATGTTCTGGACAGCTCGTGTATTAACTGCTGACGAAGCAAAAGACAAAGGTGTTGTGACATTTGTTGTTGAAGACCATGAGCTTGAAGAATACACATTGAATTATGCAAAGGAATTAGCAAGTCGCCCAACGACAACATTGCAATTCATTAAACGTGCTGTTTATCAAAGTCAACGAATGGATTTACGTTCTGCCCTTGATTACATTTCATCACAAATGGCTATTGTAACAGAGCTAGATGATTTTAAAGAGGGTGTCAACGCAGTTGTAGAAAAACGTAAGCCTGTTTATAAATGACGTGTGAAGGAGGAAGAACGATGCAACCTCTTGCAAATATTCGAGTGTTAGATTTATCGCGTGTTTATGCTGCCCCTGCCGGCTCCATGATGTTGGCAGATTTAGGAGCAGAAGTCATACGCATAGAACATCCAAATGGCTCTGATAGTATGCGTGATTGGGGGCCATTTGTAAATGGTCAGAGTACGTATTATTTATGTGCCAATCGCAATAAAAAATCGATCACATTAGATTTAAAGACAATAGATGGCAGAGAAAAATTTAAAGAACTTGTCAAAGATGCCGATGTCGTACTCGAAAATTTTAAAACGGGGGACATGGAGCGAATGGGACTCAGCTATGAGGAATTAAGAAAAGTGAATCCTAGAATTATCCATTGCGCTGTTACAGGATTCGGTCAAACAGGTCCTCTTGCACAAGAACCAGGCTTCGATCCAGTTATTCAAGCAATGAGTGGTTTAATGCATGTCACAGGCTCACCTGAAGGAGAAGCGACAAAAGTCGGTGTCCCTATTGCAGATATTTTAACATCTAATTATGTCGTCATTAGTATTTTAGCCGCCTTACGAATGCGCGATCAAACCAATACAGGGCAATTTATTGACTTAGCTTTATTAGACATTCAGATGAGCAGCTTAGCAAATGTAGCAAGCGCTTATATCAATACAGGCTTTATCTCAGAACGTCTTGGCAATCGTCATAATAATGTTGCGCCCTATCAAGTATTTAACTGTGCGGATGGCCCCTTAATGATTTGCGTTGGGACAGATGGTCAATTTAAAAAGTTTTGCACGATGTTGAATCGTGCAGAATGGGCCGATGATCCGCGCTTTGTCACAAATACAATGCGCAAGCAACACGAAGCGGAGCTAGTTCTGATGATCACTGACATGACCATGACAAAAACACGGGATGAATGGATTACCTTATTGCAACAATACAAAATTCCAGGCGGACGTGTGAACACGATTGCGGAAGCACTAGAACAACCGCAATTTAAGGCCCGCGACATGATTGGTGAAATAGAGCACGAACAATACGGGACAATCAGATTCATCAAAAACCCGTTAAAGTTCTCTGATTTAAATATTCAATATAAACAAGCTCCTCCGATACTTGGAGAACATACAAATGATTTTCAAAAGTCCACTCTACAACAATAAAATTACGCTATAATATAGATAAAATATATTTCAGAAGATAAATCCTCCGGCGGTTGTCGAAGAAAATTTTATTACGTAGGTGACGGGATGAATCAGGAGATTTTCGAAAAAAACTATACAATGTCATCGCTGCACAAAGCTATTAAAGTATTAAAAGCTTTCTCAAAAGATGAACCAAACCTTTCCCTAACAGAGTTAAGCAAAAAAACAGGGATCAGCATTTCGAGTTTACAGCGTTTCGTCTCTACCTTTGTGTACGAAGGCTTTCTTCACAAAGATGAACGTACTAAGCGCTATCAATTAGGTCATTCACTTCTGTATTTAGGTAATTTAGTAAAAGAAGAATCAAGTCTACTTATTGTCGCAGAGCCTATTTTAAAAAAGTTAAACGAAGAAATCGGCGAAAGTGTTTCCATGAATATTATTGATGGCTTGGAAAGACGATGTATTGTAAACTACGATTCAACATATCCGCTGTCAACGAAAATGTTTGTAGGTGACACCTCTCCCCTTTATGCAGGTGCATCATCTAAAATATTGCTCGCATTTATGCCGAATGTTGAAGAATATGTAGAGAATATAAGTCTTGAATGTATCACTGATAATACTATACTTTCAAAAGAGCAGCTGTTAACGGAATTAAAGCAGATCCGTTTACAACGGTTTGCGAAAAGTAATAGTGAACGTGTGCGTGGAGCATGCTCTGTATCTGCACCGATTTTAAATGCATCCAACCAAATAATTGCGTCCGTGTCACTTGTTATACCAGAAGTACGCTATAGTGACTATGATGAAAATTTATTAATTGACACTATTCAAGGCGTTGCATTAGAAATCGAGAAGCAATTGTATTGATAAAAACAAAAAAATAAACCCGAATGGATTCACTTCAATTGAAGTGCTTTCCATTCGGGTTTTTTGCTTTAATTATTTTTGCCTGGAATCGCTGATAAAATCATGGAACCGCTGATAAATTGTCTGAAATCGCTGATAACATCTTGAAATCCGCTAATAATTTACCTGGAATCGCTGATAACTTCATGAAAACGCTCATCATCTAAATTTGTGGCTGATTTTTATTAAAAATCTGACCTTATTAGTTGATTGGAGTGGAGACTGGGCGACTCCTTGGGGATCAGCGTCACAGATGAGACCCTGGAGCGAGCAACGCGAGTGAAGCGGCTCATCGGACGCCCCCAGGAAAGCGCCCAGTCGGAACGGAAATCAACTACACGCTATGATGAGGAGTTAATTATTTACCAATCTTACGAAATCATCCCAATGAGTTAAGCGTGGCAGTTCAACATGCTTGTTATACGATTGATTTTTTAAAATCACTTTTGTATTCACATCTTGCAGTGTTTCTAATACAGCTGGTTTATCATCCACATAAACATCTAAAGCTAGCTCTTTGATGATTGCTACTTTTTCTGTATCCTGCATTCCACAGAAAAAGTGACCTTCTGTGATAGGAAATCCTTGTGCTTTCATCCATGCTTGTGTTTGCTCACAATACTGTTTAGGACGTGAAGTAATATAATAAATGTCATGTCCCTGCTGTGCTAAAGTGTGGAGCACCTCTAATGCTCCCTCAAAAGCAGGACAATCTGTAAAATAAATTTCCGCTAATAACCGATTCCACATCGCCGCTCCTTCAGCATCTGTTAAACCAAAAGGTTCGTGAATTTCAACCCTTTGCAAAGTTTTAAATACTTCTTGCGTAACATTTTGACCAAGTTTTTTATTATAGAGCTCAAAGGCGTGTGCTCGTAAATCAATGAGTGTATCATCTATATCAAAACCAAATTTCATCTTGTTCTTTCTTCCCTTCAAGAAGCCATGTTTATGAAGTTCACCGCAAATGTTTGCTCTTTTTCAATTTGCTTCGCTAATACTTCGTCAATGGCCTGCTCGCGCATTTGTTGAAAATCTTGTACGTTAAAATGAGCAAGCGTATCTTTATTTAAGAGTGATGCTAGACACTCTGCATCCTTGAGTGCACTATTGAGTCCAAATGCTCCAGTTGGTGTCATCGTATGAACAGCATCTCCTAACAAGACAAGGCCCTTTGTTCCCCAACTGTAACAGTGACTACTAAAGACATCCAGTAAAACAAAGTCATGCCAAGATGTGATATGTGTCTTCACTGTCTCTGCTAACTCTGGAAATGCCTCTGAAAGCTGATTGATAAACGGTGTAAAGGTTTGTTTTCTCAGCTGTGGAAAACTTCCCTGATGAATATTCCATCCAATTTGAATAAAGCCGCCTACCTGCGTAAACAATGATAGCTGCATATCCTCTATTAATGCCATTTTAATAGATGGCTCCCATCCATCGGGGGCAGGAATTTTTGCCCAAAGTAAGTCAAAGCCGTGTTTATGCTTTTGAATCTCAATATTCGCTTCTTTACGAATCGTTGAGTAACGACCATCAGCACCGATAATTAACTGACTACTAATTTCAATTGTCTCCCCATTTTTCGAAGCAATGACACCTGTATATCTGCCCAAAGAATCAACTATGAGCTTCTTTACCTTCGTATTCAGGAAACAAGAAAAGTGCGGAAAATGCTGCGTTTCTTGTAAAATTCCCTTTAATAGATTTGCTTGCGGCACATGAATTCCCAAATGCCCTACAGCTTCATCAGGAAGAATGGTTTTAAATGCCCTACCTTCTACGTAATATTCAAGCTTTTCCATACGTAATAAGCCGAGCTCCTCGACTGCTTCAAAAAGCTGATGACTCTTTAAAACAGCCTCACCCTCCTCATTTAAATGTTCACCGCGGAATGCCTGCCCTAGTGCTGCGTTTTGTTCCAGTAGTATTACGGAAAGACCCTTTTTCGCTAGTAAGTGCGAAAGCAATGCTCCACCCGGCCCAGCTCCTACGATACAAACATCTGCTTGATAATTCACTTTTCTTCACCAATCTTTGGATAAGCAATAATACGTAAATCTTGCCCAACCTGCTCAAACGAAGCAAATTCCACATCCAATGCTTCATCCATGGAGGCTGGATTTTGACCAGCGATAGGTGTTAATGATAAACGACCGCCAAGAATCTTCGGCGCTATGTAAATCATATATTTGTTAATAGCACCTTGCTGTAAAAATGAAGCGTTGATGGTACTGCCACCCTCTACTAAAATATCCGTAATGCCATATTGATATAATTTTTCAAGCATATCATCAATAACAAGCCCCTCGGAATTATGTCGAACTGGCAATACTGTTACGCCTTTTTCCTCAAATGCCGTTATTTTTTTGGGATCGGCATTCTCACTACATACAATAATTGTTTTTGCTTCTTCTACACACAAAACATTGGCATGAGCTGGTGTACGAAGTGAACTATCCATAATAATGCGCACAGGATTTTTCCCGTACTGTTCTTTTAATCTTGTCGTTAAAGATGGATTGTCAGCTAAAACAGTACCCACACCAACTAAAATACCATCCACTTCATGTCGAATACGGTGTACATCCTCACGAGCTGCTTCACCTGTTACCCACTTGGAATGTCCTGTATGAGCAGCTATTTTTCCGTCTAAAGTCATCGCATATTTTGCCAAAACAAATGGTCGTTTTGTCAGCATATTATGAATAAAACGTTCATTTAAACGGCGAGCTTGCGCTTCCAAAACACCCACCTCTACCTCAATACCTGCATCTCGTAACAATTGAATACCGCGCCCAGCAACAGCAGGATTTGGATCTTGCATCGCTACTACAACACGACTAACTGCTGATTCCTTCACTAAGTTTGCACAAGGAGGTGTTTTTCCATAATGTGAACATGGCTCAAGCGTCACATAGAGTGTCGCACCTTTAGCATGCTCTCCTGCCATTCGGAATGCATGCACCTCTGCATGTGGTTCACCTGCTTTTCTGTGTAAACCTGTTCCAACAATTACCCCGTCTTTCACGAGTACAGCCCCTACAAGTGGATTCGGGTTCGTATTTCCTTTTGCACTAGCGGCAAGATCAAGAGCTAGCTGCATATATTTTTCATCTTTTGTCATCTTTGTTCCTCCACTCACTTCTCTTCGCGCAAATGTCCAGATTTCTCTACTTTCGTGTCTAAATAGAAACGGTTTGTCTCCGTTAATCCTCCCCATAATGGGACATGTCCTTCTGCTGCTAAGCCATGTGCCTGTAATGCGGCAAGTTTCTTCGGATTATTAGTAATCAGCGTAACTGGTTTTGAACGAAGCGCAGTTAACACTGTTATGGCGTCTTCATAAGAACGGCTATCGTCTGGGAAGCCAAGAGCATGGTTTGCTTCAACCGTATCTAACCCCTCTTCTTGTAATAAATAAGCAAGAGATTTCGAGAATAGCCCGATCCCACGACCTTCATGATCGGCTAAATAGAAAATGGCACCGCAACCATGTTCTACAATCATTTTCATTGATTCATGTAATTGGTAACCGCAGTCACAACGCTGGCTGCCAAAAATATCACCTGTATGACAGATACTATGCATGCGAATTAGAGCATCCTCTGCATGTTCAAAGTCTCCATATACCAGCACTGATGATTGTTGTGTAAAAGCTAAATTTGCAGATGCTAAACCATCAATAATTTCTTCTTTTGACAGATTGGCATCTACTTTTAGCCAGTTATACCATTGAAATGTTGCTGAAAAATCGCCCTGTTTTACCGGTAATTTCACTGGACCGACTAGGCAAACACTTTCAGTTTCCGTTTGTTTCACGATTGTCATTTTGTCTTGCACTATATCCAAAACTTTAGTTGTAATTGTCATAATTTCTCCAACCTTCTATTGTTAACAGTTAGCCATATCCACTAACTGAGTACTTTTATTTTCACATAACTTACATAATGTAACTTAGTTTATATTAATAACTAACTACTGTCAAACAACAGCACCTAATTCTATTAAAAATAATGAATAAGAAACAAAATCTGCTTCATGACGTTTTTATCATATACTAATAGCTTATGGAGATGCTATTTTTTCTGTGCAGGCTAGTCTATAATAAGCTGTGGTAACTGTCATGACGAAAGGAAGTTAAGAATGCAATTAGAAAAAAATGTGCAGGTGAAGCAGCCAAAATACCAGCAAATAGCTGTCGATCTGGCCTCAAAAATCGTGGAAAGAAAATATCGAATTGGCGATAAAATTTATGCCAGATCATCTCTAGCTAGCCAATACAATGTCTCTGCGGAAACCGCAAGAAGAGCGATTGCCGTTTTGCAAGATTTAGAAATCGTGGAAGCCTCCAAGGGCAGTGGCGTTATTATTATCTCCTATGAAAAGGCGGCGCATTTTGTAAGGCAATTCCATGATGTTCAATCTGTCCATGAACTTCAGCACGAGCTTATGACTAGCATCCAGAAGCAGCACCAAGAATTAATAAACCTACAGGACAAGACGAAACAACTGATTAGTCGAACTGAGCATTTCCGATCTGTCAATCCATTTATCCCCTATCAATTAGAGATGACAGCTGAAAGCCCTTGTATTCACCAAACAGTACAGGAATTAAATTTTTGGCAAAATACATCTAGCACAATTGTCGGAATTCGTCGTAAAAATGAATTATTACTATCACCTGGTCCTTATGTATCCTTAGAAGAAGGTGATATCATTTACTTTATCGGAAATGATGAAAGTTTTGCTCGAGTTCAGAGCTTTTTATACCCAAATTAAAATCCGCTTAAGCGCTGATATAACAGCGTTTAAGCGGATTTTTTCTCATTTGTCGATTTGACAGAAGTAACAACTCTTTGTTAGTGTAAAGTTGTTACTTGTTCATATTTGGGTATCATTATCCTCAAATAGTATTTATCTTCATTCAGTGGGTGTCCAAACACCTACTGAAAAGAGGAACTGGAGCCTAAGATCGCCATGTCTTGTGGCAATCTATCAGTGCGTAAGTGAAGCAATATCAATTACGCCAAGGCGAATTGATCTACGAAAGGAGTGGTTCTATTGGAAAAAATAAAAGTGGAACATGTTTCTAAAGTTTTCGGAAAACATATTCCCCAAGCATTAGAACTCGTCAAGCAACAAAAAAGCAAGACTGATATCTTAAAAGAAACAGGTGCAACTGTTGGTGTATACGATGCAAGTTTTACCGTAAATGAAGGTGAAATTTTCGTCATTATGGGATTGTCAGGAAGTGGGAAATCAACACTTATTAGACTTTTAAACCGACTAATCGAGCCTACAAGCGGAAATATTTATATTGATGGAGAAAATATTTCTAAAATGGGTAAAGATAGTTTACGTAATGTAAGAAGAAACAAAATGAGTATGGTCTTTCAAAACTTCGGTTTATTCCCCCATCGTACACTTCTTCAAAACACTGAATATGGCCTTGAAATTCGAGGCATCTCAAAAGAAGAACGTCAAGCAAAAGCAGAGCAGGCTCTCGAAAATGCAGGCTTACTTGCTTATAAGGACCAATATCCGAGTCAATTATCAGGTGGTATGCAGCAGCGTGTTGGATTAGCACGGGCACTTGCCAATGACCCTGAAATATTACTAATGGATGAGGCTTTTTCTGCACTCGACCCATTAATTCGTAAAGAAATGCAAGATGAATTACTCGATTTGCAAAGCACTTTGAAAAAAACAATTTTATTTATCACCCACGATTTAAATGAAGCATTACGTATTGGTGATCGTATCGCCATTATGAAAGATGGCTCAATCATTCAAATTGGTACTGGGGAAGAAATTTTAACAAACCCTGCAAATGATTACGTTAAAACTTTCGTTGAAGACGTCGATCGCTCTAAAGTATTAACGGCCGAAAATGCTATGGTTCGACCTATATATGTCAATGTAGATGTAGATGGACCGACCGTTGCACTAAAAAGAATGCGCGAAGAGACGGTTAGTTTACTAATGGCCGTTGATAAAAATCGACATTTAAAAGGCTATATTACCGCTGACGACGCACGGGCTGCAGCTAAAAGACAAGAACAAACGGTACATTCAATCGTTCAATCAGATATGTTGACCGTTCCACCAGATATGCTTTTACAGGATATTTTAGGCATGATTCATAATTCTCCTACTCCAATTGCAGTTGTAAAAGATGAACGCTTACTTGGTGTTCTCATCCGGGGCGTTGTCATCGAAGCACTTTCAACTAGCGATGAGGAGGCAGTTGTACATGAATAATTTTTTAGACGATATCCCAGTTATACCATTGGGACCATGGGTAGAATCCGTTATGGACTGGTTGACGAGTAATTTTTCAGTGTTTTTTAACTTAATTCAAAAAAACGGAAAATTACTCATGAATCAAGTCACTGATTTATTAATAAGCATTCCCCCAATTATCCTGATTTTACTTGTTGTTATTTTTGCCTTTTTTGTTACTGGCAAGAAATTCGGCCTTGCTGCGTTTTCATTAATTGGCTTGTTATTTATTTACAACCAAGGTCTTTGGACACATCTTATGGAAACAACAACGCTCGTGCTGTTTTCAAGTATCATCTCAATCGTTTTAGGTATTCCACTTGGCATTCTAATGTCCAAATCAACGGTAGCAGAAAATGTGATTAAGCCGATACTCGATTTCATGCAAACAATGCCTGGTTTCGTGTACTTGATTCCTGCAGTTGCTTTCTTTGGTATTGGAATCGTACCTGGTGTATTTGCATCCGTTATCTTTGCCTTACCACCAACTGTTCGTATGACGAACCTAGGAATTCGCCAAGTACCAAAAGAATTAGTGGAAGCAGCGGATTCATATGGTAGTACCTCGAGACAAAAACTATTTAAAGTTGAAATCCCTCTTGCCAAATCAACGATAATGGCAGGGATTAACCAAACTGTTATGCTATCACTGTCAATGGTTGTAACTGCCTCTATGATTGGTGCACCTGGACTAGGTCGCGAAGTATTAACAGCACTACAACGTACACAGGTTGGGAATGGCTTTGTTGCAGGTTTAGGTCTAGTTATTTTCGCCATTGTGATAGACCGCTTAACGCAAAGTCTTAATAAGAAGAAAACCGTCTAAAGCTAGAGGTAATTAGATTTACGTTTTGTCGTTTGATACAAAACTATTAATTTACGAAAGGAAGATTTGATGAAACTGAAAACATTAACTAAATTAGGCATGGCTTTAGGGCTTGGCTTGTTGCTAGCTGCATGTAGTGGTGATGATTCAAGTAAGAGCAGTGGTAACTCAAAGGACGTCAATCTAGCCTACGTTGAATGGGATACAGAAATTGCCTCAACGAATGTAGTAGGTCAGGTGCTAGAAGATTTAGGCTACAATGTAACATTAACACCGCTTGATAATGCAATTATGTGGGAGGCTGTTTCAAAAGGGGAAGCAGATGGTATGGTCGCTGCATGGTTACCCAATACACATGCCCCACAATACAAAAAATATAAAGATGATCTAGATGAGCTAGGCGAAAACCTTTCAGGTGCCAAAATAGGCCTAGTAGTACCAAGCTACATGGACGTTAATTCGATCGAGGATTTAAAAAACCAAGCAGATAAAACAATTACGGGGATCGAACCTGGTGCTGGGATTACAGCTGCTACTGAAACAGCTAAAGATGAATATGATAATTTAGCAGATTGGAATCTATTAACATCTTCATCTGGTGCTATGACAACTTCTCTTGCTAAAGCGATTAAAAATAAAGAAGACATCGTCGTAACTGGCTGGTCGCCTCACTGGAAATTCGCTAAATATGATCTTAAATATTTAGAAGATCCAAAAGGTATTTACGGTGGCGAAGAAACGATTAACACTTTTGCTCGTAAAGGTTTAAAAGAAGATCAACCAGATGTATATTCTGTACTAGATAACTTCCACTGGACATCAGAAGACTTAGAAAACGTTATGCTAGAAATAATGAATGGCAAAGATCCAAAACAAGCTGCTAAAGATTGGGTTAAAGATAATGAAGACAAAGTTGCTGAATGGACGAAGGATGTAAAAAAATAAATTTTTAAGCATTGACAGACAACCTACAACGGTTGTCTGTCTTTTTATGTGGGTAAATACCTTTGCTTCGCGGGTATTCTCCCTCTCTTCGCGGGTATTTACCTTCATTCCGCGGGTATTCTCTCTTGCTTCGCGGGTATTTGCCCTGACTTCATGGGTTCACCCTCTTCCGCGGGTATTCTCCCTCTCTTCGCGGGTATTTACCCTCTCTTCGCGGGTATTTACCCTCTCTTCGCGGGTATTCACCCTCTCTTCGCGGGTATTTGCCCTCTCTCCGCGGGTATTTGCCCTGACTTCATGGGTTCACCCTCTTCCGCTATTCTCCCTCTCTTCGCGGGTATTTACCTTCATTCCGCGGGTATTCTCTCTTGCTTCGCGGGTATTTACCCTCACTTCGCGGGTCACCCTCTTCCGCAGGTATTCTCTCTCACTTCGCGGGTATTTACCCTCTCTCCGCGGGTATTTGCCCTCTCTCCGCGGGTATTTGCCCTGACTTCATGGGTTCACCCTCTTCCGCGGGTATTCTCTCTCACTTCGCGGGTATTCACCCTCTCTTCGCGGGTATTTATATCCGTTATGGTAACTTTAAACTAACGAAAACTAAAATAAACATGCCTACACTTATTCCGAAAAGTGCTATTTTCTGTACTAATGAATAGTCTCGGAATTTTTTATTTTGAAAAGCAAGATCAGAAATTATAGTCATTAGAAAAGATACAAAAACAACCTCCAAGACTCTATTAAGATATGAAATATTGAATATAGAAATTGCTATAATTGCTATACATGAAAAGATAAACAGTCTTAAATATGGGTTTTTTAATAATAGCATTTCATCACCTCTCAATTCTCTTATTGATACAAATTTGGTTATTTACACAAATTCCCCTTTTCTAATGGCTATTTTAAAATATGATCTACTACGCCAATTTTATTCATCTTCTAACCCTATAGTTGATGGGAAATTATCAAACAAACTTCCACCATTTTAAGCTTAATGAAAATCAAATATAGTCATCTAGCAACGATTCGACCGATGCCAGATGACTATTCATTAAGATAATAATTTCAAAAATATCGCGGCCCCTAAAACAAGGACTATACAAACAACTCGTCTCCAGTCCTTTGATTCTTTGAAAAACATCATACCGAGTAATGCACCACCAGCCGCTCCAATTCCTGTCCAAATTGCATATGCTGTACCCATTGGTAATGTTTCCATGGCAAATGCAAGGCCAGCAAAGCTCAAGGTAAATGCGAAAATCAATAACATTAAATTTTTCATACTTTTAGCTTCATTATATTTACTAATCATAAAAACACCCATCATCTCACATAGCCCCGCTACTAATAATGCAACCCATGCCATTATGCATCTACCCCTTTCTCTTCAGAATTTCCCGTCACAAGCTTTAAACCGACGACCCCTGCAAGTAAAACGACGATACATAAAATTTTGGCTAATTTCCATGGCTCTCCAAACAATAAGCTATCAGCACATACAGTACCCGCTGTCCCCAAACCTACGAATACTGCATAGACAGTGCCGACCGGTAAGCTTTCTCCAGCCCTAATTAGTAAATAAAAGCTAACAAAAATAGCAATAGCCGTACCCATCCATTCCAATACACTTCCTGCATGCTTTAAACCAATAACCCAACCAACTTCAAAAAAAGCAGCAATTACGACACTTAACCATTGTTTGTTCATTGTGATTTCCTCCATTTTATTGTTAAACACGGATATTGAGCGATTTTCTGTCCTACCTGATCACTTCTTCCACATACCCGATCAGTTTCATGGCCTACCCGATCACTTCTTCAGCATACCCGATCAGTTTCGGGGTCTACCTGATCATTTCTTCACATACCCGATCAGTTTCGGGGTCTACCTGATCACTTCTTCGGTATACCCAATCAGTTTCATGGCCTACCTGATCACTTCTTCGACATACCCGATCAGTTTCATGGCCTACCTGATCACTTTTTCGGTATACCCGATCAATTTCATGGCCTACCCGATCATTTCTTCGGCATACCCGATCAGTTTCATGGCCTACCTGATCATTTCTTCGACATACCTGATCAGTTCGATAATTTCCCGGGCACTTCACTCTTATTGAATTGAACTTTTCTCCCCTTCCCTCCGTAGCCAAATAAAAAAGCCTAAGAAACACTGCTGTAAACAGTATCTCCCAGGCTTTTATCCTTCCGTGTCACAAAATCAATTTGCGGTTTTCTCTCGGACCAGACTAGCATTTGCTACGGAACCCTAGAAAACTATCCTATCTGATTGTGCTACTAGTATAGCAAACTATTCAGTCATTTTCTACTCTCCCCTCAATCTTTTGTGATTAGAAATGCATTCTTCTCGCTTAGATATTTATCAAAATACTTGTTTACCATCGATCAAAATGCCATCTGTGATGGTTATGCCGCTTTGGGCCAGGAATAAACTACTTGATTGGACAAACAGGAGCTACACATAAATGGCTATTTTTATCACCTTTTTGTAATTACTTGACTATATAGTAACTATACAGTTTAGTATTTTCTATAGAAACGTATTTAGGGGAGAGAATAAAATGCAAAATAGAATTAAATTAAGGCCATTAGAAAAAGAAGATTTAAAATATGTTCATAAGCTAAACAATGATTCTAAGATAATGTCTTACTGGTTTGAAGAACCGTATGAATCTTTTGTTGAACTACAAGATTTATTTAATAAACATATTCATAAACAAAGTGAAAGACGCTTTATTGCGGAAGATGAAAATAATATTATCGGGCTAGTTGAACTAGTAGAGATTGACTTAATCCATCGTAACGCAGAATTCCAAATTATAATTGATCCTAACTGTCAAGGGAAAGGTTACGCATACTATGTTACTAGACTTGCTATGAAGTATGCTTTCAATATATTAAATTTACACAAGGTATATTTAATAGTCGATAAACAAAACGAAAAAGCTATTCATATCTATAAAAAAGCTGGATTTAACGTAGAAGGCGAACTTAGAGAAGAGTTTTTCACTGAAGGTGCTTATAGAGACGCTCTTCGTATGTGCATTTTTCAATATGAATTCCACAGTGAAGTATCTTCAGAAAATCTTTTGAAATAAAACCAGGCGCTCATACGAGTACCTGGGCTTTAGTGCTACTTACTATTGTTATCACCCGTTTGCAAATTTGCAACATATACCTTTGACTAAATTTAGCGAAGTAGTCTACAATTTAAATAATTAGAAGGGCTTGGTCATTTCGAAGGCTTACGTTTTACGTGAGCTACTCGCGTAGGAATGGCGGGGCCCGTTTTTTTATCCTTTAATACATATTTTTTTCTCAACTTTATTACCATGAGCAAATTTTCTAAATCATCTTGCTTTCCAGTTGATTCTGTTAAACATAATTCTCTTCATTACACTTCAAAGCTTTTGGAAGAAAAATTGTTATAATACCTTCCAGACAAGCTGGTAAATTTTAAAACACAGTAATCAGGATCCGTTACACCAAGAGGATAATAAAGAGTGTCGCCATCTTGCCAGATTAACTGCTTAGCTACCGGATCTTCTAACACTTCCATAGTCCCCTTAAACATAACTCCTTCAAAACGCAGTTGATCGCAAAAGTAAACACTTGCTCTTTGTTCATGACGAAATTGCGCTACCCGCATAGAGGATGTATTCGTTGTAAAATAAAAAGTATGGAATCCCTCCCTTACGCGTGGTGCAAGCATAGCCTTCACCTGAGGAAAACCTTCTTGATCGATGGAACCTACAAATGCTGTATTTTGCTGTTCTAGCAGCCTATTAACTGAATTCTGTAAATTGTTCATTTACGTATATACTCCTTTCTAATCCAATACTGTCTAGAAACAGTATACGGAGCTTTAAAACCATCGAACAGTACCCACTTTTTCGTAAGTATCTTTTTTATTCAATGAATCCCTTCCGTTTTAAGAAATCTTCCATTCCATGCTCTTGCATTAATTGAATACCGACATTTTGCATAATTTCTACTGCTTCGTAGAGTTTTTTGCCTCTTTCGCTTAAACGATACTCTACTTTTAATGGATATCCTTCAAAGGATGTTTTTTCCACAATGTTGAATTCTATTAAATCGCTTAGATGCTCTAATAACACTTTTTGAGTAATTCCTTGAATATCTCTAACAAGCTGCGAAAGTGAAGTAGGTCCTTTGGCAAGTTGCCATAGAATTATAGGCTTCCATTTTCCTTTTGTTATATCATGGGTAAATTCTAACGGACACGTATATTGATTTCTCATTTTCATCTATGTTCGCCTCCAGCATTTTTTTCTTCCTTAACAAAGTGAAAAGTATCTCTTTCATATTCTTTAAAACATTCGGTAATTAGTATAAACAGCTCCTATATAGATTTCCAAATCAACTTTTGTTGACTTTTTAGCATTTTTTGAAATAACTTTTTTCTATACTCAATGGAGTTATCTTTTTACAATATTAATATGCGTATTCCTATTGAAGCAGCTGCTTATGCTGATTTACCAATGGGGTATGAGGTGGGAAGTAGTTTGGTATTGGCTCAAGCCTAGCACATGAGGAAAATGCTACTTTATATACAAGAGCATAGGGTAGCGGGCGAACATTTTCCTTTTGCTGATTCGCATATTATTTCTGTTTGAGCATAGCGATGCGGTAGGAAGCAGGTAATTTAATAGTTCACAACAATATACATGGGGGTGTTTTTTTGAAGGTATTAAAAAGGATTTTAGAGAAGAGTAAATATACCTATGAAGTAATTCATCACGAAAAAAATATTCATTCTGCACAAGATGGTTCAGAGTATTTTGGGATAGAAGTCGGACAAACAGCACCAACATTGATACTAAAAACAGATAAAGGTTTCTTTGCCTTGGTTATATCAGGAAACGTAGGTAAAGTAGATTTCGATAAAATAGCTGACATTCTAAATTGTACTAAAGTAAAAATGGCGTCTCAAAAAGAAGTTAAAAAGGTAACAGGATTTGAAGTCGGAAATGTCCCAATGGTGGGACTTCCTATACCTTATGCGATAGATAAACAACTTTTTAAGTATGACTTTATTTATGGAGGCTCTGGTCAATCAACATTTACCTTAAAAATTGAACCTCAAGCACTAAATGAGTTAAACCACGTAATAGTTACATTTTAATAAGAAAAAAGAGGGAAAATCTCTTTTTTCTCTTGATACGCCAACTACTTCTTGAATTTTTCTAGTTCTGCTCAAATACCAACTTTAAGTATTTTTATAGGGAACTCACCGCATCTTTTATGACCCTCCTCTATTGCAGAACGGATTAGCCTTACAATAGTGCAATTGGCATCACCACTAAATGCTCCAGTATCAATTCCTAAAACCTATCAAATGCTTGATTGTCTAATCATCTAGCTATCTCTATAGCAACAAATTCTAAATTTTAAAGGATAAATTGAATTTTAAAATGAGTCCTGGTCATTTATTGATTTCGTTTAATATTTCATCAAAATGGCTAAGGTAGAGTAAGTGCCCTTGATTTTTTATTATTTTAAACGAACAACCTGTATATAACTTATTTAGCACATTGGCAGTCTGCAAAGGCCAAATAGGATCCTTGTCTCCATGCCAAATATATACTTTATAAGACTTCATATCATAGCTAATGGAGATTTTTTCAGTCATTGCTAGTGCGTCTTTAAATACTGCTACCCCTTTATTTTGATAAGCGTCTATAGTCCCTTTAACTATGGCCTCTTGATAATACTTTTGATTGGCGACTTCCTGATCCGCCTCTGGCATTTTATCAATAGAGTCTTTGACGACTGTTTGCAAAGATTGATTGATCTTTTTGCTTAACTGTTTAAAATGATATTTTATCATAAAAGGAAAATAACTATTTAAAAAACTGATGAACCTCCAATTGAGTGGTAAAGCATTCTTCGTTATTTCCCCTTTCAACGGAATAGCGCTGCCTACGAGGGTTAAAGACTTAACATACTCAGGATACATTGAGGCAAAAACTTGTGCATACAATCCTCCCGCTGACCAACCAACTATATCTACTTTATCTAAGTTGAGTTTTTCTAGTAGCGTTTTAATATCTTTAGAAAAGCCAGTCATATTATAGTTTTTCAGACTAGTATTTCCATAACCAGGTCGATTTACAGCTATAATGTATACATTTTTAATATCTAAATCAGTTTCATTTATGTATAATCCAGAAGCTGATGAACCAAAACCATGAAAATAAATGACAGCTCTACTATTATCATTACTACCATAAACCTTATAATTCAATATTTGCCCCTCTTTTAAGGTAACAGAAAAATTTTTCATCACAGACCTCCACCTATGTAACCTCTGCTATAAATACTATTCGCTTTCCCCCTGTTTATGTCCTTTAACTAATTCTCGTTATTATCCTGTTGCATCTTGACCACATATACAGTGCTGACCAGTTAACCATTAGCATGTTAGAAAAATCCGGATACAACTATGTCTCAACATAATTGATGTTAGGTTTTCTTGGCTGTAAGTTAACAATACCTACCCCAACCAATATCAAGGCCGCTCCAAAAAACTCTAACGCCGTAAACATTTCATTTAAAAAGATAATGGCAAAAATAGTTGCAAATATCGGCTCTAATGCAAATAAAAAGGCAGTACTTTCTGGAGATGTATATTGTTGGGCAATCGTTTGCATCACGAATGCAAACGCAGAACAAAAGATAGCAAGACCTAGTATTGGTACCCATTCTATAAATTTATTTGGAACAAAAAACGTATTCGTAAAAAAGCTAAAAATAACACCATAAATACTTGTATAGGCCAATTGATAGGCTCCTAATAAAAATGCATCTACTTTACGTATAAACACATTCGTCAAAAGAATATGACACGCATAGACAATCGCCGTTACTATACAAAATATCGAACCTGTCGTGAGTACTAATCCATCACCTAAAGACAAAAATAACATGCCTGTCATGACAAACACGACACCAATGATAATTTTTTTAGCTGGTAATCTTCTAGTTTTAATCGCTATAAATAACGGAACGAATATGACAGAAGTACTCGCTAAAAAACCTGCTGTAGAAGCTGAAGTTGTTTTTATACCGTACATTAATGCTAAATATGTAGCGAATATTAAAGTACCAGATATCGCACTATATCCCAACGTTTTCAAATCGACCGATAGCATCTTTTTGAAAAATACAAGGAAAATTAGAATGAATGCTATGCCAAATCGAAAAATAATGATTGAATATAGTGAATCATAGCTATCCATCATCTTCATAAAAATATATGAGGATCCCCAGGCAATAGAAACGACAAATAAAATAATAGTTGCTTGTTTGTGAGTCATACAACATTCCTACTTTCTTTATCCTATTACCTTTTTCATAAGCAGTTTTCATACCAAAAAAATTCGTAAACAAGGTGAGCATGAAATCATTCATAGCTCTCCTCATTTACGAATACTTATTTTTTAAACAGAAATCTCATTTTATAGATTTTCATTTATTTTATATTTTTGAATTAATCTCGTTGCACGTGATTGGCTAATACCTAAATATTTCGCAACTTCACGAGTTGTTCTCTTCAATTGATAGGCCTCTTCTACAATCTGCTTCGTTACTATTTCAATTCGATTATCTAACGTCCACATTTCCTCATCCTCATTCAAATCTAACTTCCCATCAATGTTGTCCATAATAACATCTGGTAAATCTGTAACATCAATCACATAATCACTTGTGAGTACTAATCGCTCCATTAAATTCTCTAGCTGCCTCACATTTCCTGGCCACTCATACTGTGTTAGCACGCTGATACAACGATCTGAAATGGTCTTACTCATTTGGAATTTTTCATTGAACTTGTGTAAATAGGAGTAAATTAAAGGCAGCACATCCTCTTTTCTTTCTCTTAAAGGAGGCATTTCGATATCAATGACGTTTAATCGATAAAATAAGTCCTCCCTAAATGTGCCCGCCTCAACCATCCTCCATAAATCTCTATTTGTAGCCGTTATGATTCGAACATCTACTGTCTTTTCTTTAGTAGATCCGATAGGCATAAACGTTTTTTCCTGAATGGCCTGCAATAGTTTTGCCTGAGTCGATAAATGCAGTTCTCCAATCTCATCAAGGAAAATTGTGCCTCCATTTGCTATTGAAAATAGACCTTCCTTACCTTTCGATTTTGCCCCAGTGAAAGCTCCACTTTCATAGCCAAATAACTCTGATTCTACTAAATCTACTGGCAAAGAGGCACAGTTGATGCTGACAAATGCTTGGTTAGCCCTTGTACTAATCGCATGTATATATTTGGCGAAAACTCCCTTACCTGTTCCAGACTCACCATGAATAAGAATTGTTGTATCTGTTTTAGCAATCTTTTTACAGAAATCTAAAATGGATTGTATCTTTTTGCTTTTAAATACTAATGTCGGTGTTTTTATTTGCAACACATCTTCTTTTCGTTGAATTTTTTCTTCATATTGTCTGCGTTCTAATGCATGAATATCAGTAGCTGTACAAAGAATATAACGCAGCTCCCCATGATCATCCCTAATTTTATATGCTCGTGTAAGTAGCTCTTTTCCTATAAAAGTACGTTGCTTTAACGTAATCATATCTTCGTTTTCTAGCACACTAGGGATGATAGATGGCTTCCAAAAGCCTCTTTCTAAAAATTCATCATTATGTTTACCAAGCACTTCATCTTTCCTCAAGCCATAATGCCGCTCACAAGCTTTATTAACGAATATTATTTTTAAATCCTTATCAAGTACATAGATCTCATCAGATGCGTAATCTAATAATTCAACTAGAAAATCTAATGTTAATTCCATGCTTTCCCCCCTTATTTTGAACCAAAAGTGAATCAAAACCCTCTATTTATGAACCAAAAATGAATCAATGCAATGGTTTTTTTAATATTCTAAAAATTAAACTCTTTAAATTTCAACATTTTTAGAGATTGGCACGCTTCCTGCTAGTAGATATGTATAGGCGCTATTAACTTTAATAAATAATATAGTTCGATTTCAATTTCGTAAAGAGTCACTGATGCCTTATTTATTTCATAAAAGGAGGATGATTCAACCGTGTCAACAATTTCTGAGGAAAAATACTATGACACAACTATTATCGGGGGAGGACCTGTTGGCATTTTCACGGCATTTTATGCTGGTATGAGAGAAATGTCTGTAAATATAATTGATAGCCTCCCTATTCTAGGAGGTCAGCTTTCAACATTATATCCCGAAAAATATATCTATGATATTGCGGGGTTTCCAAAAATTCGCGCGCAGGAGCTAATTGATAATTTAATAGAACAGATGGAGCAATTCCCTGTGTTAAAAAGCTTAGGGGAGTCAGTTGTTACTATTACAAAATTAGACAATGGATATTTTGAAATTGAAACAACTATTCAAAAGCATTATTCAAAGACAATTATCATTTCAGCTGGAAATGGTTCATTTACACCGAAACTAGCTGGTGTTCCAAACGAAGAACATTTTAAAGACGCGAATGTTCATTATTTTGTTCAAAATATGGATCAATTCCAATCCAAAAATGTAGCAATTTTAGGTGGTGGAGACTCTGCAGTAGATTGGGCGTTAATGCTTGAGCCTATTGCGAATAAAGTTTACCTAATACACCGTCGAGATAAATTTAGAGCACATGAGCATAGTGTGTCACAACTACTGCAATCTAAAGTTGAAATTGTTACTCCCTATCGACCAGATCGCTTTGTAGGAGATTCCAAAGTTGAACAAGTAGTTTTAAAGCATGCAAAAGCTGATGAACAAAAAGTATTGAATGATATTGACGACGTATTAGTCAACTTTGGCTTTATCTCTTCTCTAGGACCAATCGCTAACTGGGGATTAGAAATAAAAGAACAATCTATCGTAGTCAATTCAAAAATGCAGACAAATATCGAAGGCATTTATGCAGTTGGAGATATTTGTACATACGATGGAAAAGTAAAGCTAATCGCAACAGGTTTTGGTGAAGCACCAATCGCTATAAGTAATGCAAAGGTTTCCATCAATCCTGAAGCAACAGTACAACCACAACACAGCACATCCATCATGGGTGCGAAAGAAGGTTTTTAAATGGCACAATACACTAAAGTAAATCGTACCACTTGTATCGCATGTGGCTCTTGTAATCCTAACGCTCCAGACCTATTTAATTACACAGCAGATGGCTACGCATTCTGTACTTTAGATGATAATAAAGGGTGCACGGCTGTACCAGACGATTTTTTAGATGATTTAGAGGATGCAGTTGAAGGCTGTCCATCCGGTTCAATCTTGGTATCTGATAGTCCATTTGACTAGTGATATATATTATAATATTAATTTTCTGAGGGGGAATTTTAAATGGCTTACAACAAAGTTCAAGACTTATCAAACAAAGTTTATTCTCGTATTATGCCTTATGAGATGTACACAAGCCCAGCAATTTTGGAAGAGGAGAAAAAACATATTTTCAATAAAACTTGGCATCTAGTTGGGCATTTGAATCAAGTTCAAGAAAATGGACAATTCTTTACTGCCGATGTATTAGGGGAACCAATTATTATTACTCGTGGCTTCGATAGTGAATTACGCGCATTCTATAACGTATGTCCTCATCGTGCAACAAAATTAGAAAAACAGGATTCTGGGAAACGTAAAATTTTCACATGTATGTATCATGGCTGGTCATTCAAAACGGATGGCTCACTGAACCGCGCTCCAAACTTCCCAAGTGAAGACGAGTGCGTAAAAGATGCATGCTTACGTACTATTCGTCTTGAAACAATGAGCTCACTTATTTTCATCAATTTTGATGAAGAAGCGAAGCCATTAATTGAAACATATGGGGATTTACATGAGCGTTTAGAAAAGCTAGGTTTCTTATCAGATTTAACGTTCACTTATCGTAAAACACGTCACTTAAAAGCGAATTGGAAAGCGTTCAATGACAACTATTTAGAGTGTGATCATTGCCACGTTGCTCACCCAAGCTTTATCGCTACATTAGATATGGATGCTTACCAAATCTTTACGTGTGAAAATTATTCGTTCCAAACATCAATCGTTCAACCAGACAAACAAATGGGTGATGTTGACTTAGATTCGGCTGAATTACGTGGAGGTGAATTTTACTGGTTGTATCCAAACTTAATGTTAACGGTTTATCCAGGTCCAGGAAACATCGCTTCGATAGAGCTAGTACCAATCGATCATGAAAATACAACGATTGTTTACACCTACTATTTCCGAGAGGATAGCTTAGAAAAGATTTCACAAGAAGAACGTGATTTAATGTCTTTCGCAGAGCAGGTTCGCGTAGAGGATATCGAACTAGTTGAACTGGAGCAAATCGGCTTTAAGTCACAGGCATTTACGAAAGGACATTATTCGCCATCTGAATTAGCAATTGTTCAATTCCATCATTTAGTAATGGAGGCTTTAGGTAAATAATATGAAAAAATATAATTTATTCATCGCTGGTAAAGAAGTAGAGACGGAAAATTATTCTTCTCTCTACACTCCTTACTCTAAAGATTTAATTGCTGAAATTGCCATTGCCAATGAATCACAAGTGAATGCAGCTATATCACATGCTTCACAAAGCTTCAAAAGTTTTTCAAAATTCACTGCCCGTAAAAGATTCGGAATATTAGAAAAAGTTTCGAAGCTATTAGAGGAACGCAAAGAAGAGGCAGCGCAAATTATCGCACTGGAGCTTGCCAAACCTTTAAAATATGCACGTGCTGAAATTGCCAGAACGATTGAAACATACCAATTTGCCGCAGAGGAAGCAAAACGCATTTATGGTGAAGTGATTCCATTAGATGCTGCACAAAGCGGAGAAAATCGATTTGGTTATACAAAACGAGAGCCGCTAGGAGTAATAGGTGCTATCACACCGTTTAATTTCCCTTTCAATCTAGTCGCTCATAAAGTGGGTCCTGCTATCGCTGCAGGCAATTCAATCGTTTTAAAACCTGCTTCTCAAACCCCATTATCTGCGTTATATATTGCAGGTTTATTCAAAGAAGCTGGTCTACCAGATGGCGTATTAAACGTAGTAACTGGGCCAGGTAGTGTAATCGGCGATTTATTATTAGCACATGATGAGATTAAAATGATTACATTTACAGGAAGTCCCAAGATCGGCTACCAAATTTCTCAAAAAGCTGGATTCAAGCGCACTACATTAGAGTTAGGCTCAAACTCAGCGCTAATTATTGATAAAGATGTAGATGTTTCATCCATTATTGATCGTTGTGTTATGGGGGCATTTTCCAACCAGGGACAAGTTTGTATTTCTACTCAACGTATTTTTGTTCATGAGGACGTAGCTAGCACTTTTGTTGAGCTATTTATCAATGCTACTAATCAATTAAAGCTCGGTGATCCACTAGCTGAAGATACTGATATTTCTGCCCTTGTATCACCAGGGGATTTACAACGCTCGCTAGATTGGATTCGCGAAGCAGAAGAAAACGGCGCACAAATTATCACTGGAGGTCATGAGGAAAATGGCGTTTTAAAGCCAACAATTATTTTGGATGCTAAAGATTTCTTAAAAGTATCTTGTAATGAAGTGTTCGCTCCTATAGTGGTAGTGAACACATTTAAAGAAATAAATGATGCCATTGGCGCCGTAAATAATTCAGAATTCGGCTTACAAGCGGGTATTTACACAAATAATGTGCCAAATGCATTATTAGCTGCGGACAACTTAGAGGTGGGTGGCGTTATTATCAATGATGTGCCAACATTCCGTGTAGATCACATGCCTTATGGCGGTATTAAAAATAGTGGTACAGGTCGTGAAGGCTTAAAATATGCAATCGAAGAAATGACTGAGATGAAGTTGATCATCTGGAACCAATCTTAATTGTGAAAGAAGGGTTAGTTTATCTATGAACAAATTTGACATTGCTGTTATACCTGGAGATGGGATTGGTCCTGAAGTAATCGCTGAGGGTGTGAAGCTACTTCGCGTACTTTCTGAGATTGATAAAACAATAGAGTTTAATTTTTCTTACTTTCCATGGGGATGCGAGTATTATTTGAAGCATGGAAAAATGATGGCTGACGATGGGATTGAGCAGCTATCAAAATTCGATGCAATATATTTAGGTGCTGTTGGTTATCCAGGAGTACCTGACCACATTTCCCTCTGGGATTTATTGTTAATCATTCGCCAAAGCTTCGATCAATATGTAAATTTACGTCCAATTCGTCTTCTCAATGGAGCTCCAAAACGCCTTATTGGAGCTGAACAAAAAGATATTCAAATGACTTTCGTTCGCGAAAATAGCGAAGGTGAATATTCAGGAATCGGCAATCATTTATACAAAGGTAAGCCGGAAGAAGTCGTCATTCAAAATTCCATTTTCTCAAGAAGAGGAACGGAAAGAATTATGCGCTATGCTTTTGAGTTAGCTCGAAAAGAGAAAAAATCGTTAACAAGTATTAGTAAGGCTAACGCACTTAATCATTCTATGGTATTCTGGGACGCTGTCTTCGATGAGCTTTCCGAAGAGTACCCTGATGTAGCAACACACTCATACTTAGTAGACGCAGCAGCAATGCTGATGCTGACAAATCCAAAACGCTTCGAAATCGTTGTTACTACTAATTTGTTTGGAGATATTTTGACAGATGTTGGCGCGGCTATCGCTGGAGGAATTGGACTAGCAACAGGTGCGAATATTAACCCTGAAGGAAAATTTCCATCAATGTTTGAACCTGTTCACGGTTCAGCACCAGATATAGCGCATCAACAAAAAGCAAATCCACTTGCTACAATATGGTCGGCAGCTCAGATGGTAGAACACCTAGGTTACCCTGAACATAGTGAGAATATCATTCAAGCAATCGAATTAACTTTGCAAGAAGGCAAATTTTTAACAAAAGATTTAAATGGAGCATCTTCGACGAATGAAGTTGGTGATGCCGTTATCCGACATTTCAAAAGCTTGTATTAAGAGTAGCTGACTATGTCAGCTACCCTATCCTGGGGGGATATGTATGCGTTTTCAAACAATTGATCGTCAAATACTAGGGATAGCCCTTTCACTGATAACTGTCTTAATTGCTGGAATTTTAATTGCGAAAGAAGCAGGTACTTCATTTTTAAACTCGATTTTGAGTTTTTTAACAGGTAATCTAGGCTCGCTTTATCTCTGGGCATGTTTAATTATTTTCTTTTTTTTGCTTTATCTTGCTTTTAGTAAATATGGAAAAATAAAAATGGGAAATGAGCGCCCCCAACTCTCGACATTTAGCTGGTTAGCATTGATTTTCACTGCTGGTATTGGTTCCGGAATTATGTACTGGGGAGTTATTGAATGGGCATTTTATTATTCGTCCCCACCGTTCGGCATGGAGCCGATGGGGCTAGAAGCAGCTGGCTTTGCACAAACTTATGGGATGTTCCACTGGGGCTTCTCTGCATGGGCCATATACTGCTTACCTTCTATTCCAATTTCATATGCAGTATATGTTCGTAAAGAAAAAAACTTCCGATTAAGTAGTACTTGTCGTGCAATTATCGGTGATCGTGCTGATGGTTTACTGGGGAAAATTATTGATGTTAGTTTCATGTTTGGACTTATTGGTGGTATTGGCACTTCATTAGCATTAGGAACTCCTTTATTGGCAGAAGGTTTACACTATATCTTCGGTTTGGAAAAAACAACAACCCTTAACTTATGGATTATTATTGCGTTAACTATTTTCTTCAGTATCTGTTTGTATTTTGGATTACATAAAGGATTGAAATTATTAAGTGACTGGAACTTATACTTATATGTGGCACTATTAATTTTCATCTTTATTTTTGGTCCAACAGCATTTATTATTGCAAATTTCTCTGAAAGCGTAGGTGTTTTACTAAACAACTTCTTCAGAATGAGCCTTTATACAGATCCTGTAGGTAACTCTGGATTTAGTGAAGCTTGGACATTGTTCTACTGGGGTTGGTGGTTCTCCTATGCACCATTCACTGGTATGTTTGCTGCTCGTGTTTCTCAGGGGCGTACAATTCGGCAACTAATCCTTGGTCAGCTAATTGGTGGTACTTTAGGATGTTGGTTGTCATTCGTTATATTTGGTAACACAGCTTTCTTCTATGAGCTAAAGGGAGTAGCTCCTATTCTCGACAATTTACAAACTCAAGGTACAGAAGCCGCGATCATAACGGCATTAACATCGATGCCGCTAGGATTTATTGTTATGATTCTTTACTTACTAGTAGCTGCAATATTCCTAGCTACAACCGTAAACTCTGCTGCCTTTACACTATCTGACGTAGCATCGAAAAACTTAAAAGTAGGTGAAGAACCTGCTCGCTGGTATCGCGTATTCTGGGGGATTTTATTAACGAGTATTTCTATTATCTTAATGTATGGAGATGGTTTAAAAGCACTACAAACGTTATCCATTATCACAGGCTTCCCATTAATATTCGTAACGGCATTAATGATTGCAGCACTTGTTAAATCTTTAAGAGAAAATAAAGAGGACACTTCTTCTAATAAATTGGAATGACATCTAGTAAATCGTATTTCCACTACCTTTTTCGTGCTTATTAGAATAATAGCAAAGGCGATAGTTTTTCGTCTTTTGCTATTAATTCTCCTTAGTAAATTTATATGTAGGATTAACAGTATTTTTTATCGTAATATACTTGATTTTTCTAAGTTTGCGAGGAAAACTCCTCAAAATTAATTCCTAAATATAACTTTCAATTAAAGCAAAAGGAGGCATCTAAAATGCAATTAGGAACACATCAATCACAGCAAATTATCCAAACATTAAGCCCTCATTTGATTCATCATCTAGAAATTCTTAAATTTTCACATAGTGCATTAGAGCAATATATTTATGAAAAAGGCAATGAAAATCCTTTGTTAGTCGTTGAAGATGCAAAAGTAAAATTGGACTATGAAGATATAATGAAACTTGCTTTTATATCTCCCGATGCTGGCCTTAAAAATAAATATCAAACCAACCACATAGATTTTGATTTTGTTGAAGCACGCCTTCAGCAAAAGGAAAGTTATATAGAGATGTTATTGGAACAAATACCATTACATAAAGGAATAAGCCAGAGTGATTTGAAAATATTGAAATTCCTTATTTACTCTTTAGATGAGAGATTGTTTTTGGATATTGATATAGAGGCTGTAGCTATACAATTCCAAACGACTTGTGAGCATGTAGAAAGCATTCTAAGTATGTTAAAGAGTTTTGAGCCTATAGGAGTTGGAGCACGTAACTATCAAGAATATTTATTTATCCAAATAACTAACGATCCGTCAGCACCAGAACTGGCGCCAAAAATCATTGCCAATGATTTAAAGCTTTTATCATCGAACTCTCTTAAACAATTAAGCAAAAAATATAAAGTACCTTTACAGGAAATGAAAGAGATAGTTGACTATATAAAAAATTTAAAGCCTATTATATCGACTGATAAAGCGGAAATAGCGACATATATCATACCAGATGTCGAGGTTATGAAATTTGAAGGCGAATGGATTATCAAGCTAAATCAAGGGCATTTACCTTCCCTTTCCATTAATGAATATTACGCAAAAATTTTAAAAGATAATGCAGATTATGCACTGTATTATAAGCAGACCTTGCAAGATGCACTTAATTTGATACAAGGGATTGAACTGCGTAACAAAACGATTTATGAGCTAGTACAAATATTATTAGATATCCAGAGCGACTTCTTTCATAATGGCTTAATAGCTTTAAAGCCTATGCTTTTAAAGGATGTTGCGCAAAAATTAAACGTACATGAAACTACGATTAGTCGAACAATACGAGGTAAATACATTCAAACACCTCAAGGGATATATGCTCTACGCTCTTTATTTACGAAAGGAATTGTTAACGAATCTGGTGAGATAGATTCTGTTATACATATAAAACAGCAAATAAAGAAACTTATCGATGCTGAAAAAAAAGAAAAGCCCATTTCTGATCAACAGATTACTCAAATTTTGTGCGATGAAGGCAAAAAAATTTCTAGAAGGACCGTAGCAAAATATCGAGAAGAAATGAATATTTTGAGTTCATTTAATAGGGCACAGATTTAAAATCCTCTCTATGATCTAACATGTCTATCCATATTACCACCTATCGCCTTTATTTTGCCGTCTTTCCAAGTAATCGCACGAATCGTTTTTTCGCATCTGTGCCACAAACTAAATTAGAGCCATGATAGTAATATATACGCACTCTTTAATTCGATAAAGCTCATATAGAAATTACTAGGGTTAGCATTTTTCTATTATTAACAAAAGGATTTATGCGTTACTACCACCTGTTCTTTTTCAAAAAAATATAAAAAAATGGACTGACATAAAACTAATTTTGTCAGTCCATTTAAAAACAACAATTTTTTTATACAGTCTAAATAAGGATACCATTCTTCCTTTCCATATTTAGAATTTACTGCGTCTTCTATAATGATAGGAGCGCAGATTCCAATTCTGTTAAAGTTTCTATTTCATCATTCGAGTAAACGATTGCATAAAAAAATAAAATGAAGGTTGTTTTATTCCCCCTCTTTAACACTTTAACTATATGAGAGCGAGAAATCGTGGATAACCTTAATCAACGACATCCACTAGTCTCACATCTCAAATAACTTTTTAGGAGGAAATAAAAATGGCTGTTTCATGTTCTCAATCTGATTTAACTGCGGTGACAATCCCAAATGTGGTACCATCTTTAAAGTTATACGGTAAAGCAAGTAATAATCAACGTTTTTTCTTGTCTGATAATCCAGAAACTATTAGTAGCTCTGTTCCATTTACTAATGGTTATGCAACGCTTTGGGCAGATACTGCATCTGGATTAAAGAGTGTAACTTATCGGATGTTTGTTTGGCATCTAAATAACACAGGTGCGACTATCAAGTTCGGTGTTACCATTGGTAATGGTTCAAGTGGCAGTACTTATCAAGTCTCTGGTGTTAAAGACTGTATCGCTACTATTACCGGCTTTGTAGCTCATGGGAAATGTGCCGCAAAAGCTTTACTCGGAAATACATTAACTCCTAGTTCTCCGGTTGATAGTTCCATTGCAGCGGGGAAAGTTGGATTACTTAAAGAATGGCAAGTACCAAATGGTTATTTGGTGGGTGGAATTATTGAGTTTACTTTATCGTCTAGTTCTGCAATGTCTTATAAAGTCAGAACAGTAGCTGCTAAAAGTACTACTGCCAATCTTCGTAGTAATCAAAATCCAGTTGTGTCACCAGTTGGGACTCATCCGCGTGGTTCTTGGAACTTTTCCAATATCGACGGCTTTGGTACTTCAGGTGGCTCTGCTGCTCTGTATACTGTCGGAGACGGCAATAAAAGTTTCTCTATAAATAATGGAGATAATGACAACTTAATGACTAAAGACACTAGCTACATGCCTAGCGATGCTGTAGCGACTAATAAGGGGCATTATGGTGTTATTTACAAGGCAAATATCACATTCAATAATCCAACTCAAGCCGATAAGACATTAAAGGTATATTTGACAGGTCGTGGAGGTTCATACGGCGGTGCTGTGCGTTGGAACAACGGTACAACTTTTGGTGTTCCTACATTGTCTTCCAATACCCAAGGTGTTCTGATTGCTACAGTTCCTGTACCTAAAGGAACTAGTGTTACACATTTAGTCTATACTTCTACAGCTGGCTCGCTTAACACCCCAGCGGCGATACTAATTACAGAGTAATTAAATATATTAAAGAATTTCTCGTTAAATAAAGGAAATAATATTGACAATGTACAAATATATTGCACATGTCCACATTATTTTACACAACTAATGAACTTTTGAAAGCGTCTGCTTTTAGTTTTACAATAAAAGAAGACAAGCAATCCTATGGTTGACGAAATCACCTAGGACTGCTTGCCTTTTAAATTTTACGAATAAAACTTCATTTTCATCAATTCGGAAATATCTGACCATTATTTCGATTAAAGTGAAATTATTCTCTTTAGACAATAAACTTAAATAGTAATTCCCTCATAAACATTCAGATGATCACACTAATCTATTTGCCTGATACAGAGAATTCGAGATAGCTTGATACATGTTGATCTTCATCTTCTACCGTCACAAAATCATCATTTTTTTCAAATCTTCGACGGCCGCTATGTTCGTCCTCAAATCTTATTCTAGGTATAGTATCGTTGGATAAATCTTCGCTTGGTTCGTCACCAGCTGTATTTTCATTCGATGGATTTTCGCTTGATTTGTCACCAGCCCTATTTTTGTTGGATGAATCTTCGTTTGCTTCGTCACTAGCTGTTTTTTCGTTCGATGGTTCTTCGCTCGGTTCGTCACCAGCTGTTTTTTCATTCGATGGGTCTTCGCTTGATTTGTCACCAGCTGTTTTTTCGTTCGATGGATCTTCGCTTGGTTCGTCACCAGCTGTATTTTCGTTTAATGAATCTTCACTTGTTTCGTCTCCGGCTGTATTTTCGTTGGATGAACCTTCGCTTGGTTCACCTTCTGTTGTATTTTCGTTGGATGAACCTCCGCTTGGTTCACCTTCTGTTGTATTTTCGTTGGATGAACCTCCGCTTGGTTCACCTTCTGTTGTATTTTCGTTGAATGAACCTCCGCTTGGTTCACCTTCTGTTGAATTTTCGTTGGATGAACCTTCGCTTGGTTCACCTTCTGTTGTATTTTCGTTGGATGAACCTTCGCTTGGTTCACCTTCTGTTGTATTTTCATTGGATGAACCTTCGCTTGGTTCACCTTCTGTTGTATTTTCATTGGATGAACCTTCGCTTGGTTCACCTTCTGTTGTATTTTCATTGGATGAACCTTCGCTTGGTTCACCTTCTGTTGTATTTTCATTGGATGAACCTTCGCTTGGTTCACCTTCTGTTGTATTTTCGTTGGATGAACCTTCGCTTGGTTCACCTTCTGTTGTATTTTCGTTGGATGAACCTCCGCTTGTTTCTCCTCCAGATGTATTTTCGTTTAATGAACCTTCGCTTGGTTCACCTTCCGATGTATTTTCGTTGGATGAACCTTCGCTTAGTTCACCTTCCGATGTACTTTCATTTGATGATCCTTCGCTTGGTTCACCTCCGGATGTATTTTCGCCTTCAGGTAGTACATCACCAATTACCCCTCCGTTATCAATTATTTTGTTGTACTCTCTATATAGCAGACCATTTAGGTATACCTTTCCGTCGCTCGTTACAAGAAAATGGTTTACAGGGAAATATATACCGTCATTTATACTATAGTTTTCACTTAGATTTTGACTATACGAAACATATCGAGAATACAAAGTGATTGGTCTGTTCAAACTGTCTAGATTGTCCAAATCCATTGGGAGTATCAAATTGTTTAGATTGTCCAAATCGAATGGAATGCTATATATCATAGGATGGGTATTACTATAAACAATATGAATGTCAGTTCCAGAATACAACTCCGCCAGATTACTGAGATAGCCAACATTTATAAGACGTCTTGCTGCAACCGCTTCAGATATTTCATATTTCCAATCTTTTTCAGCTCTATCAACCGTCCAATAATTTTTATCTCCATAGAAGCCACTCATAAGACTATCAAAGGTCTCCCTATTATAACCACTCACACCATAAAGCCAATCATATATTACCTCGTTTCTAGCTCTATTGATATCGCTAAAGAATGCATCTATTTCTTCGGTCGTAGTTTTGTTTTGGAGAACTTTGTATAAGTCTAAATCTCTGATGTATAAGTCAATTTCGTCCAAAGTTTTATTTTGGAGAGCTTCGTATATGTCGAAGTCATCGAAATCGTATTCGGCTGTATTTTCGTTTTCAGAAACTTCGCTGGATTCATCTTCAGTTGTTTTTTCATTTTGGGAAGCCTCCCTTAATTCAGTTTCGGTTGTATTTTCGTTTTGGGAACCTTCACTTGATTCATCTCCTGCTGTATTTTCGTTTTGGAAAGCATCTCTGGATTCGCCTTCAGCTGTATTTTCGTTTTGGGAAGCATCGCTTAATTCATCTCTGGCTGTATTTTCGTTTTGGAAACCTTCGCTGGATTCATCTCCTGCTGTATTTTCGTTTTGGAAACCTTCGCTGGATTCATCTCCTGCTGTATTTTCGTTTTGGGAACCTTCACTGGATTCACTTCCGGTTGTATTTTCGTTTGATAAATCTTCGCTGGATTCACCTACTGCTGTATTTTCGTTTTGGGAACCTTCGCTGGATTCATCTCCGACTGTATTTTCGTTTTGGGAACCTTCGCTGGATTCATTTCCCGCTGTATTTTTGTTTGATGAATCCTCTAAAGCATAAGCAGATCGATAACTCACAAAAGTTGAGGAAAAAACTACAAAAACGATCGTTATAAAATACCTAAACTTTTTCATTATTTTTTCATACATTTATAATCCTCCTTTCTTTTAGGTATATATAAATTTTACTATTTTACTCATACATACCCTAACCCAACTTTCGTGGTTTTTTTAACATATATTGAAATCCAAATTTCGGTGCTAGGTTTTGTTCAATGCCAAAAGGGTTCGAGTTGTGATGAGGAGTCTATCTTCCAATCTCCTGTTTAAATCATTCTAAATAAAAAAGAGTAGACAAATTTGCCTACTCCTAAATTCCGACTTTATTAATAATACTAATTGTATATTGACCCGTTTTAGCTAACTGCCATAACTTTTAGCACTTGTTGCCAAATTATAAGGCGTACTTAAAATATTCAAACCAAATATGGAAATATCACTCTCCTTTGTCCTCAAAGCGCTTTCGCAATACTAGAGCCGCGACAGCGAACACCGCATAAGCTACTGTTGAGGCAGCAGCAACCATCTGTACCACGTTTTCAGCTGGGGATTTGAACAACAGAGCGACCGAGACAATTAAAACGGCACCGGCTAAACCCATTCCCAAAATCGACATCGCCAAAACCTTGTTCATCAGATCACCTCACAGTAGCTAGAAGCAATTATGTTTAAACAGTAAACCTTTTCCCAACATATTTTTTATATCCCCAAATACTAATCAGCATCATAATAATGCCTATCACTAAAATGAAAATGGAAACGCTTGATAAACTTCTGTAAATCATGTCAAAAATAGCCATACCTACAAGAAACCCACTGATTGCTGAAATAAATGACCAAAAGAATCGTCTCATTAAATCATTCTCCTTCTTCAGCTCTGCACCCTCAATCGATTGAATATTCCGTCTATATTTTAATTATTATAACATTGTGAGATGTGATTTGGTGGACAAATAGGAATTCACGACAAAAGAATTTACGGTTATAAGACTTTGTAATGATGGATAGAACCTCTGGATTGGTGGATAGAACCTTCAATGTCGTGGATAGAACCCCTAGATTGATGGATAGAACTTGAAACGACGGATAGAAACACTGAAACGACGGATAAAACCTCCAAAGTCGTGGATAGAACCTCTGGATTGATGGATAGAACTTGAAGCGACGGATAGAAACACTGAAACGACGGATAGAACCTCCAAAGTCGTGGATAGAACCTCCGAAGTGACGGATAGAACCTTCAATGTCGTGGATAGAATCTCTGGATTGATGGATAGTACTTGAAGCGACGGATAGAAACACTGAAACGACGGATAGAACCTCCAAAGTCGTGGATAGAACCTCTGGATTGATGGATAGAACTTGAAGCGACGGAATGAATGACACCTCTTATAAGCAATTAACGAGTCTGTGAGCATTGATGAGCGTTGTCTAGTCATGTATCAAGCTGTAGGAGCAATTTTGAAGGCATAATAAAAGGACTTGCATTAATCATAAGCACAGTCCCATTCTTAAAGTTCCTTTAATTGAAAAGATAATTAGGCTTTCTTTTCATTTTCACTCTCTTTTTAAGATTTGACATTTCTTCTTTTAAATCATCAGTTGGACTTTTTATTCTATGCGTTACTCCTTTAATAATTGCAATTACAGCTAAAATAAAAACAATAAATCCTGCGATAAACATAAAAATTATTTCCACCAATATCCTCCCCTTATATTCCGAATATGATCGGGTTAGCCTCAAATGTGATCGGGTCCGCTCCGAAAATGATCAGGTTAGCCTCAAATGTGATCGGGTAAGCCTTCTAATTAACGTACTTCGTTAGTTGAACAAGATAAATGTTTACCTCTTTCGATTTTCTAGCCAAGATTGGATTGTATTCCCACCTCTAGAATACTAATTCCTACCCAAAATTTCTATCCAAAAACAGAAGCATATAACTACCTGCATTTAAACCATTTAACAATTCCCTCTCGTCTCATATCTGTTCGACCTCCAATCTATTTTTCAACTAAACTGATCCATTAATTCAATAAGAAAAAAAGAGCTGCATATGCAACTCAATGATCTTCAAGTAAAGCACTCTGTTACTTTAAGTACAACATTTCACAATCTTACACATTGATGTTAATCACATTTCTTTCAGAGAGGGGAAATATAGGTTAATTTGCGCCCATGTTAGATACTGTTGGGCTGTTCTTTTTGTCGTATATCACAACGGTTACAATTGAAACAAGAACAATTACAGCATTTGCGGCAATTGTTCCTACCCAAGTCATAGTCATAGTGCCGAAGATGGGGGATGCCGCATTGAACATGGTGTGGAATAATACGCACATAAACACATGGCCTTTTCCTGATATTTTGTAGATTGCCCCGTTGAAAAACCGAAACGCAATGAGTTGAACTGCAAACATCCAAAAGTTAATGAGTCCCTCTCCGTGATTCGTCCCCGGAATGAAGAAGAGAGGGATATGCCATAAAATCCAAATGATTCCAACTAAAAAAGAAGACAAAACAAAACCGTATTTTTTGTCAAGCTCAGGCTGCAATATGTACATCCAGCCAGCTTCCTCTAAGCCACCGATAATAAGATTACCAGGCAGGGAAAGGAAGAACGCATAAAATGGAAGCACCATTTCCATGTGGCCAGAAACTGCAATATGTATCACAAAATACAGTGCAAGTCCTGTAACAACGAACAAATAGAGCGATATGCTATTTTTGGCATAAAAAACAGTTCTCAACCATTCCTTGAAACCTACTATTTTGCTATTTTTCTTCAGAACGATATATGAAGCAATAGCGGGCGACAAAATATAGATTGCAAAAGGGATATTCATCCCGAGTTGCTGTAACGAGTGAACCCAATTGTGAACCGAATATCCAAATTGCCCCAGGGCAATCAAAACACCTGACACAAGATAGGCTATGTAAAATGTCAGCATCGTAAATTGTACTGTGATTTTTTTGTGTGTCACGATTTCTTCACCTCACATTAGTGTAATACTTCACAATCTTATTCAATTAAGGTTGTTTTAATCATTTAAATCATATGAAAAAATTGGGTTTATACACTCCAAAATGGATACTATTGCGTTATTGTATCCGGACATTTTTTCAATTTCTTTTTCGTCTTTAAATTCTTCGTCTTCGAACTTTACTTTAAGTTGTTTTATAATTCTTAGGTACTTACTTATAAATCCGTTCTCATCCATATGTTTAACATCCGCCAGCATTTCATTATATGCTAAGAGTGCACCCTCATTGGTATATTGAAACTCAGTTTTATCAAAAATGGTATTTGTATTTGTAAAATGTTTCTTCCTTTCAATAATGTCTACCAACGTAAATTGGTTCAGTTTCTTATTATAGTTCATAATTATTCCTCTCTTTGTTTAAGACTTATTTTAAGTATCATTTCATTTTTGATTTTCAAATATCCTGCACCGTTAGCAATAGTGAATCTTAATTTCAATTTATCTTATAAAGATATGGACCACATATTGATTCATGTGTATGAACATATGTCCAAGTAAAGTTTTTATCAAAAATATATATATCTTGTTGAGTATCAAAATCCCTTGATATCACTTCATTAGCATTTGTATAAAGGAATATTATTGATGAACCTTGATACATTACATAAAATTGTTCTTTAGATAAAGAATCAAACGCTTTTCTAGCAACTTCTTTTTTCAAGCATTCTTGCTTCTCATAACTGAAAATATGCCATTTAAACTGGTCATAAGATATTTCTTTTTTTAATACTTCACTAATGTTTTGTGCGAATGTCTTATCCCATAAATCAATAATTTCCTCTGCTTCATTAACTAATTCTATGACTACACCTTTTTCACGTAAGTTTTGTTTATATATATAATCATCTTGGATAAAAACTATGGACCAATAAACATTTTCTAATTCTTCCTCTGGTAAACAGTCTAAGATTTTATCAATTTTATCTCTAATCATCTTTTCCTCCAATAACGAATTATAGTATCCTTTTTCTTTTCAACATAACTGCACCGTTAGTTCAATAAAGAAAAAAGAGCTGCCTACGCAACTCTATGATCTTCAAGTAACGTACCTCGTTAGTTGAAAAAGAACTTATGTTTCTAAATAAAGCGATATTTACGTGAAAATTGCGTGATAATTAAAATAATCGATAACCCAACAACGAGATACCACATTATATGAAAAGGAACTATGAATATTAATACACCAAAAAAAATAGCTATGAAAGTGCTAACTGTAATTGATTGTACACTCGTAAATTTATCTTTAATAAAATAATATAAAGTGAATGGTAGTGCTAAAGTAAATATCGGAATATAGATTGTTATAATAGATATTTTAATAAGGGCTATTGAAAGTACTGCTGTTACGAAGCCTATTGACGTAGTAAGAGTTCTTCCTACAAATGCTTTACCTGAATAATAGCCGTATAGCAGAATAAACATAATTGTTAAACTGGCACAAACTCCCGTTATTGAAACAAATGGATCTCCTATGATGAAAGCAGACATTGAGAAACAAACTAACGAAACGAATGGCAACAGCAATATTGAAAGATTTTGCGCTTTTTCTATATTCATTACATTTGTAAAACCTACAAGAAATAATAAAGTAAACGGAATCGTCAAATATCCTAATTCAAAGTGATTACCTAGATTAATATCACTAACCTCAAGTTTGCCGACCATTATTATTACAAGTGATGCACAAATTTGACCAATCAGCCCCCAAATGCTTGATAATTTAAAAGCTTGCGTAAGCTTATCCGTAATAACAATTAAAACGATGCCAATTAATAAAGCTAAATATAACATGTTTTCCCTCCCGAAATAATGCATTAGAAATACCAAAAGTTAAATATCACTACCTAAAATTATACAGCATATGGAAAAATAACTAAATATAATTGCGATGCTTATTGAACTAACCTGCTCCGTTCATATTATATGGTCAGCCAGATATTTCTGGTTGATCATTTTTTATTTGGTTTTATTATAGCAGTAGCCAGGGTAGAACGTAACTGCTCGTGGGGCTTGGCCCCGTCAACTAAACCGTTCGCCCCCTACTTGCAGAAACATAATTGAGGCTGGTTGGGACTTAGATCTCGTATAACAAGCGAAGCTAAGACACTGCATAGAGGATTAGGGGTAAGTGGCAAACTATGATTCTAGCTTCTTTGTGAATTGTTCTATAAAGAGGAATTGGAGCCATATAAAAAGCGTGGTGTGCAGTTAGATTGTTACTAAACGAAAAAATCAGATATTCAAAAGGTAGTGGTATATTTTGGATTAAAAGAGAGAGCGAATGAAATAGTATAATTAAGCGTAATTCAATTTATTCGTAAGAGGTGCCGTGTTTGTTTAAAAAGAAAATATTAGTTGGACATTCAGAAGATGCTATTCTGGCAATTATCGAACAACTAGAGAAAAGTAACATTCCGTTTGAAATAGGCATCAAAGATATTTTAAAACGGTCGTCTGAAGAATACGAAGGTTTTTATATGATCAAAGTTCAACAGAAATGTGCTAAACAAGTAGAAGCCATTGTTGCGCAGTATGTGTCACAAGAAGATTTGAAGCATTGGTATAAAGTAGCGAAAAAGAAAAGTAGAAAATTAGAGAGAAAGGAAAAAGCTCTTTATTTGTTTGTAGCTTTTATATACTTTATAGCGGTAGCTGCCATCGAAATGGGTAAAAGCATAGGATTGGAGATCGTTCCGTCTATCGGTTGCGCAGTGTTATTGATGGGTGGTATGTTTATGACGATAAAATTTTACAAAGAGATGAAAAAAGAATCGTGTGATTTGAGAGAGACCTATAAAGGGTCGATGATTGTCGGTATTGCTTTGATATTTTATGCCGTCACTTCTTTTATATCTGTATTTCGACTTGCTAGTTGGCTTTCTTTCATTTACTTACTGCTTCTTTCACATATCTCCATATTTTAATCGATATTTTCAAAGGAGCAACTATCTATACGAAAACATCTAAAACAAAAAAGAGCAGTCGATCCTTACACATTGTCATAATCTATGTCTTTTTCAAACTACTCTCGGTCCGCTGGGTTATTTCCCCCATCTTTCCTGTATTGCTTTTTTCGGATTGGAGAAGCCGAATGTATCGTACTGACACAATCTTGGCATTATATTTCTTCAAGTTTTCCTCATATTCACCTATTGATGTATTGAGATAATCCCTGTTTATAGTGTATTTTATTGGCTCATCTGATGGTGGACGTTTCTTTATTCGGAAATAGTCGCTCATATTCTACCCCTTTTAGATATCTATTTTAATTTTACAAGAAAAAATCCCATCATGAAATGTTTACCAACGCCAAATAAATATCAAGAAAAAATTAAAAGAGTAGTTTTCGCTACTCTTTTTTCTCATCTTGATAATCGTTCCAAAATATTAAGAACCTTCATCTTACTTTGATAACCAATTAAATTACCATACTTAAAATCTTTCGATGCTCTTGCCTCAAACTCAGCTATCCAATCTCTTTGCCCAGCACTATTAGCAAACGTTTCATACATATCAAAATCTGCTGCAATATATCCCGGTGCATGCCGTTTTAAATAGTTAGTGGCTTTATCAAAATCAAATGTTAAAGCAGCATGCTCCTTAAAAGATATTTTTCCTACTCCATATAGCGCTTTGGACATTTCGGTGATTTCTTCAAAGGTAGCATTTCTGACATCATATCTACTCGAAAGTTCCTTGTAAATAGCAGAAGAATCTTTTTGCTCCATATTCTCTACCGTTTCACTAAGGGGAAATACTGATTTCTCTTCCGATTTCACACTAATATTTTTGGAATAGAATGATGATTGTTGAGGTGATGCAATAGAATTCACATTCATATAATCAACCACTTTCCGTCACGTTTTTATTTGATGATTTGTCAAATTAAGTGCAACAATTGCTCATTAAAAGCCTCGTTTGCAGTTTTCCAACCAAGACATTTTCTTGGTCGGTTATTGATATAGTTTAATGATTCTGTTAGTTCTTCTGGTGATACTTTTTCGAAATTGGTTTGCTTAGGGAAGGACTCGCGAAGTAATCCATTTCCATTTTCGTTACTTCCACGTTGCCAAGAAGAATAGGCATCTGCAAAATAAACATCATTTTTCAAGTCTTTTTCTAACACTTTATAGCAGCTAAATTCTTTACCTCGGTCTGTTGGGGCTGTTTTTATAGCGCCTTTTGGTAATTTAGTATGAAGTAGACGTACTGCTCTTTCCATTGATTGAGCTGAGCGATCTGGTATCAAAAAGCCAACATACCATCGTGTCATTCGCTCAATAAATGTTGCTACACAACCTTTTGCTTTCTCACGTCCAGATACAACTGTATCTAACTCCCAATGTCCAAAGGTTTCACGTTTACGTACTTCTTTTGGGCGTTTAGAAATTGGGGTACCAATGTTAAATCTTCCTCTTGTTTCGCGGGGCTTTTGGCGCTTTCCTTTTTGACGGAGAACGGTTATAGGCACTTCTAAAAAACCCTCGTAAATCCAGCGATAGATGGTTTTAAAACTTAGCTGTCCTTGATACAAGCGGCCGACAATTTGTTCAGGCGACCAAGTATCCCACAACTTTTCTTGAACAGCTTCTTTTACTTCGGGTGTACATTTTGACTTTGCACCACAGTTAGATTTATTTTGGTGGTAACGTACCTGCGCTTCGTCAGCCGTACTACCGGCGTGGCGTTTTATTTCTCTGGAAATCGTAGAAGGTTGACGATTTAAGAGTTTCGCTATTTTACGAATCGGATAATCAAGTTCTAGGTATGTTTCTATTTTTACACGTTCTGATATGGTAAGATGGGTATAGCTCATAATGATTCCTCCGTTTGAATGTTTGTGTGGTAACTACATTCTACACGAGGTCGTTATGGGCTTCCTTTATTTTGACTTCTGGGTGTTGCACTTAATATTACAATCCGTCAATTTAAAAGATTTTTATTGACAATCTATTAGCTGGTTTAGTTTAAGAACCTTTTTTCTTCGCTAGACTCTTTAGTGTTGTTCCAATTAACATAAAAAAAGGCCCTATTATCATGCCATAATGAAAGTTGGGATTAATTCCTAGGGATGCAAATACCCCTAACATAATCAATACAAATCCAAAACTTGAAGTTATCTCTCCTATTGCGTTTTTATTAAACTTCTCTATACCAATGAGATCACTGATAAAGATTAAAAATACTCCAAGCAAATAACATATCAAGAAAAATTTAAAGGAAAAATCCACAACAAAAATACTCAAAAGAATTATGATTACGCCTAAAGAAACAAATTTAGTTCTTATAGATAAACTATTTATAAATTTTCTTTCTTCTTTGAGCAAATCCCCCACCTCACTAAATATTTTACCATAAAAATCCACATAAATTGTTAAACTATCCTGCGAGGTTAGTTGAATAAAAAAAGCACCCAAAGCGTCGTTTGAACATATCTTATTGTTTTCAATAATATGACCCTATTACTGAAAAAGGCACAATTTCAATTCAAGAATTGCGCCCTTTAACAGAAAGACGTTAGCATTCTATCCTTTTATCCTTCACTAATGCTGTCGAGTGCTCCTTTTATTTCTTTCTCAAATGGTATACTTTCTGAATTTAAATTTTGTCCATGTAAATAAAAAATCAGTATATTTCTCTTTTTAAACATACTGAAAGACACCAAATTCATTGTCGCAGTCTTTTCAGCAAACTCCTTTGTACCCTTCTCGCGGTCGTTTACTGTTGCAAATTCATAAATAAAAAGCTGTTTTTCACTTAACTTATATGCACCAGGATTCACATCTTTTAATTTCGAACCAAAGATGTTTTCTCTTGAAGATTCAGCTCCCACTAGTTTAACACCATTCTCTTGTAACACCCTAACAACTTCCTCTTCAGTAATATGCGAACTATCATTTACTTGTACGGATTGGCAGGATACCAAAAACAATAGTAAACATAAACTAACAATCTTCCGCAATTCAATCCCCTCATCCCGATATCATTCTAAGAAGGAGATAAAATCCTTCTGCCATAAAATGGCCCTTAAATGCAAATAGACGCATTCCTTATTATAATGCGCCCGATTGACATCATATTTATCTATTCAAGCTAAGAATTATCTTCAAACAATTTTTTACTTCAGCTAACGCCCTGTCGAACCCAAATGTTTTTATTATATCTTTAACTTCTTATGGATTATTTTTTGGCTATCTCATCCGCCTCAAATCCTTCGATATACAGTACCAGCTATATTATCCTGAATATTTATAAGGAATTCCTGTATTAAAATAAATCAGCTACCTAACATCGATAAAAATTACCAACGTTAAATAACTGACTTATCTTAGAAATTTACGCTAAGCTCTTTCGGTATTTTATAAATTCGTAAAAGTTGGTGGTTTCTTTTTGAAGCCTTTCGTCGTAATGAAAACATAGATAAAACCAATTGCAAGCCAGATAAAGCCTACCTTCAATGTCATCGGTGATAAATTAATAAATAAGTAGAAACAAATACCAAATCCTAGTCCTGGAATTAATAAGTATCGAATTATTTTCATTTCTTTTTTACGGAAGAAGTAATACACAATCACTGACAAATTGACAAACATAAATCCTGTCAGGCCTCCAAAGTTCATTAATTCTGCCACAAAATTTATTGATAAAAACAGCGCTCCTAAAACACTAATCAGACACAACAATAAAATATTGTATACCGGTGTTTGATATTTTGGATGTAAATGTGTGAAATACTTTTTCGAAAGTACCTCATCACGCCCCATACTAAACATTAAACGAGATGCACTGGCTTGTCCTGTTAAACCAGCTGTCACTGTCGATACAATAATCGCAACCGTATAAAGAGTTGCAAGAATTGCACCCCCTGCTTTTTCCGCTACATCAAATAAAGCCGTATCAGCTGAACTAAAGTTTGTAACATCAGGCCATACGAGCTGAGCTACGTAAGCTTGCACAATAAAAATAAGTCCTCCGATTAAACAAGCTAAAATAGCTGCCTTCCAAATATCCTCTTTTGGATTAACTGCCTCTTCTGAAAGTGTTGTAATCGAATCGAACCCTAAAAATGAGAAGCAGGCCATTGCTGCACCAGAAATAATTGCAGACATAACGAATTTTTCATCGTTGAAAAACGGAACAACAGTAAAGAGCGACGTATCACTTTCCCCACCGACAATTGCCTTTACACATAAAATCACAAAAATAACGACTACAATTCCCATAAACATAACGAGGATTTGATTTGTTTTTGCTGCGATGCCAATACCTAGAATATTGACAGTAGTTATAATACCTGCAATTAATAACACCCATACCCAATACGGAACAGATGGCATTAATGCATTCGCATATGAAGCACCTACCATGAATACAATGAGTGGCACTAAGACATAATCCATAAACATTGCCCAACCTGCAAAAAAACCTAAATGCGGATTGATGGCACGTTGGGTATATGTATATGTTGACCCCCCATTTGGAAAAACAGCAGCCATTCGACCGTAACTATATGCAGAAAACATCATTGCAACCATCGCAATCAAGTAGGCTAATGGCAACATCCCACCTGTAGACTCTGCTGCAAAGCCATAAATATAAGCTGGCGCAATCGGTGTCATAAAAGCAATACCATAAATGACTAAATCTTTTAATGTTAAAACACGCTTTAACTGTGGTGTATGATCATTTGGTGTTTGACTCATAGACCATTTCCTCTCACACTTTCGTAGGTTCGCGTTTTGATAGTTCTTCCGTTACTAACTCAATTACTTCATCTGTACTCATCACTTGGCAATAAATTTGATTCATAATCATAATTTCAGCATCATGAAGCTGTTGCGTTGCAGCTGTACATGCATCTTCAACTAAAATAACTTCAAAGCCTGCGTCAGCTAAGCTTCGAACTGTTGAAGCAACACATTGATCTGTGACAACACCTGTACAAACTACTGTTTCAATGCCCATATTACGCAGTAAAAATTCATAATTCGTACCACTTAATACGCTATCTGTCGTTTTATTTACAACAATTTCGTCATCAAGGGGCTTTAATTCATCCACCATCTCCGCTCCTGGGTCACCGATTGGCAATAAAATATTGTTCCATCCTGGCCGGCGTTGTACAGGAGAACGATCTCGTCCATCTTTATGATGGCAAGCAATGCGACCAAATGTTACTTCTAATTTATTAGTACGGAAAAAATCTAAAAGCTTTTTATTGTTCGGGATCGTTAAATTGTCGATACGATCAAAAAAGTATTCCCACTGATCAAACATGCCCTTTTCTCTTGCAATCTGCGCGTCTAATCCGTCTCGGCTAATAAACTGATGTTGCATGTCTACTATTAGTAATGCTGTTTTATCTGGGTTCACGTTTATTTTTTGACCGTCAGTCGGTAAAAATTCATAATATAATGTTGATGTATTCTCCATAATATCCCCTCCAAAATACCTCAAATTCCAAAATGTAAAGACAAATAAAAAACAGACTCTTCGTGCAAAAAGAATCTGTCTAACACAAAAATGACCTACTCATTTCTAGAAACTAAAATGAATCGACCATTTAAACTTCCCACCGTTTGTCTAAACAGAGATAGCACAACTTCATAAACACGTATGTTTACGAAGACAGTCCTGCAACTATTCGCTACAGACCCAGTATATGATGGCGAGAACTCATCACATACTTCGGCGACACTTCCTTCTATCTAACTTCCTCATCTTCTCGGACTCCATTAGGTACTGTTAATTGCCGCGCCTCTACCTCACTATCAGAAAAGTGAGGCTTATTTAAATATTTGAAATAATTATATTATTCCATTTTTTATATGTCAACTTTATAATCTACTATATTTTATAAGACTTACTGCACACAACCACAAAAAAATGACCATCAAACACTTTAAACAATAACTATTTACAATAATGAAGAGGGAGGTATACCCCCATGCAATTTTTTTAAAATTTTGTCCTATAGAAAAAATCATCTAACACATAGTAAAAAACTTCTCAGAAAAACAAGCTTCTAATTAAGTAGTCTATTAATACACAAAAAATGCCTTACTTATATTACCAGCTATAAGTAAGGCACCTCTAAAATTATATTCAGTTTTATTCATATATTAAACAGTAATAAAAGGTCTCAGCAGCCGCACAACCACCTTCTGTTCATTCTTAATCCTCAGATTCTACTCGATTATTTAAGTAATCTCGTATTATCCATTTTAAGAGCAAACTAATTAAGATAAGATACCCAACCAACTTCGGATACGTAATGGAAATCATAGAATTTTGTATTAATAACGTGCCTAAAAGTAAAACGAGAATGGTAAACCAATATATGAGATTTCCTGCAAATAAGGCATTATCTCGCGTACGTTGGTCATGCTGAAGATTGATTTTATTCCATTTCCCTTTTCTATGAACGTCAAGACCAAATGTAATCAGGTGAATTGTTGCTAAAATAGCAATGATCAATGTTAACTTAGAATGTGAAATGAAGAAATAGCTAATAAACAAATACAATGGAATCCCTATACGCAAAATAAAGTTTGTTCGATACGATACATTCATTTTATTCTTCTCCTTCAATCCAAAATAATTTTTCAAGTGGGCATTCTAAAACAGTTGCTAATTTAATAGCAGTACCAATAGATGGTTCATATCGTTGTTTTTCAATCGCTATAATCGTTTGTCTTGTAACAGAGATACCTTCAGCTAATTGGTCCTGTGTTAAGCCTTTTTCTTTCCTAAATTCTTTGACTGAATTTCGCACCCCATGCTTCATGAATTACATCCTTCCTAAAATGTAATGTATACATTACATAATATAATATTAAAAAATCTAAAACGTAATGTCAACATTACATTTTGAGTTTCCTCAATATTGTGCAGCAATCGGTCCATATTATTGAATAACATTTTTTTGGAAGGCTACCAAACAACGCTCTTGGAATATTAATTCTCCTATTGAGCAATCCAAAAGAGTATAATAGTATTTGTTAGAAAATTCAAACTTTTGATAAATAGGATGTGTTAAAGATGTGGGAACAAAAATTAATTGAAACACCAAGAGGAACTTTCGAATATTTTGTAAAGGGCAGCGGCGAGCCACTTGCCATTACACATTTTTACATGGCTTTTAATGAAAAAGGCAATTGGTTTGCTAATCCGTTCACAGAGTATTACCAAGTCTTTTTAATTAATGTCCGGGGAGCAGGTAATTCAGCTGTAGTTGAAGCAGATGAGCAAATGAATTTAGAAGAAATTATTTTAGATTTAGAAGCAATTCGTGAAGCTTTACATATTCCTAAATGGGCTTTTGCAGGTCATTCAACAGGTGGCATGCTCGCCTTGCAATATGCTGTATTAAAACAACAATCTCTAACAAAATGTATCTGTGGTTGCAGTGCAGCAAGTAAAGCTTACGCAAGTCATCCAAATAGCATTTACTGTCCTGAAAATAAAAATTTCAGTCGTATTATCGAAATTATGGAAAGTTTAAATAACAGCAAAACGCCTCAGGAAAAACGAAAAGAACTAGATTTTGAATGGGCACTTATGTCATTTACCAGCAAAGAAAAATTAAAACATGCTCTGACAATACCGACTAGTGGACGTACTGTTGGTCGCACACTAGATTACTTTAGAAAAGTTGCAGTAAAGTCATTAGATTTGCGTAAAGAACTACCGACAATTCATATAGATACATATGTATTTGGAGGGAAATATGACGCGCAATGTCCGGTTGAATTTAGTTACGAAATTGTTGACCTTATTCCTACGTCTGAATTAACTATCTTTGAACAATCGAATCACTATCCATTTGTTGAAGAAGAGAAAGTATTTATGGATTTTGTTAAAGAGACTACCAAGACACTCAAGCATATATAATATATAAATTAAACGTTTCCAAATAAAAGTTAGGGAATCCCCTTCATTCAATTGAGTAAGGAATGCTCTATAAACCGAACAGGAACTTATTACATATACAGAAAAGCCTCCAGTTCCTTCAGCTTCCGTGTCGTCATGGACACCCTTGCTCTTGGCTAACCTCTTCGTCTGTCTTCAAGGTTCTGAATATACAAGTCAGGCGCACAAATACAAATATGCGTACAGTGCCGTACTGAACTCATTTTTAACAAGCTACCTAATAAAATAATCGTTTCTAACTTCTAAGGGTCCCTTCAAAATGGATTGGTAGGTGAGGGATAAATGCCTGTAAAATCCGGCTTGTTGAAAATAAAGGCTGTTTTCTCAAAGATTGTTTCTGTAAAACATAAAGACAACTAACCGGATGAAGAAGAGAAATTTCCTGGGAGAAGGATGCATCCATTTAAAGCAGAAAACGGCAGTAACAAAAAAAGAGTTAATCCAACGAAGATAGGAAATTAACTCTTTTTTTACTATAAATCTTGAAGTTCATTAACAGTGACAAATTTATAACCCTTATTTGAAAGTTCCTGTAGTATACCTTCAATTGTTTGGAGCGCTTTGCCCGTTTTATCATACATTGGATGCAGTAAGATAATCGAACCAGGTTCAATATTCTCAGTCACATATTTTACTTTGTCAGAAACCGTTGTGTAAAAAGTATCTGGTTCAAGGTTCCAAGTTATCGTTTCTCTTTTATTTTTATTTAGATAATACGGCAACCCTATCAGCTTTTTCCCATTAGGTGGCCGAACATCAATTTCACCTTCGTAACCTGTATTTCGAATCAATTGATCTGTCTTTTCTATTTCATCTTTGTAATAAGAGGGTGTTTTGAAAATCATCCGATTATGCGAATAGGTATGATTCCCAATTTGATGTCCTTCTTCTGCAATTCTTCTTGCTTCCTCTGGAAATTTTTCTATTTCTGCACCTATAAGAAAAAAGGTAGCTTTAGCATTGTACTCTTCTAATAGCGGCAATATCTGATTTGTGTTATCCGCCGGTCCATCATCAAAGGTTAAAGCAACTACTTTTCGATTCGTCTCTACTTGGTTGGTTAAGCCCCCAAATAACTGATACGTCCTAGAATTCATTAATTTATAAGTGCCTAGTAGTAGAAGGAAAATTAAGAGAATCCCTATCCCAATCAATACCAACTTCTTTTTCATAGCAATCCTCTTTCCATTCAGGAGTTTTAAAACCGTTTACCATTTTATCAAAAAGCGTTAGTCCTTCCAAATCAAAGGCAACAGTAACAGTCAAAAATATTCTGTATTCTTTTCTTCGTCAAAAATCCAATTTAGAAAGCTCTCCCGAATACTGTTCTCCCTACCTACTTTTTGTTGAGCAGTATTAAATAAAATCATTTTGAAATTAAGGCTATTTCAGAATTCCCTTATTAAACTATCCTACCCTGTTAGTGCAAAATGAAAGAAGCAGTGGGATGAAGAAAGCCCCACTGCTTAAGTTTCATATGAATACAAAAGAAAAATTTAATATTTAAAGTGAAGAACATACCCCTGTAGTTCATCGGCCAGATCAAGTAGACCTTTGGCTGCAGAAGCCATGTCCTGCATGGAGGATAATGTTTGTTCAGTTGAAGCCGCGACTTCCTCAGATGCAGCAGCATTTAACTTCGCGTGATCCGATAGCTCAATCGCAGTGGCAGACACTTCTTCAACCACTGCAGACATTTCTTGAGCAGAGGCAGAAATCCCCTCCATTTTTGGTGCCATATTTCGAAGACTTTCTATAATACTCTTAAATTTTTTACTCGTATCCTCGGTTAATTGTAAACCATTTTGAACATCTACTGATGCTTTCGTCATTGTTTCTACAGATTTAGCGGTATCTTGCTGAATACCTGTTATGAGCGTGGAGATTTGTATAGCTGATTGCTGAGATTGCTCTGCTAATTTTCGAACCTCATCGGCCACTACTGCAAAGCCTTTCCCTTGTTCTCCTGCACGCGCTGCCTCAATCGCGGCATTTAGCGCAAGTAAATTGGTTTGGTCCGAGATCGCACTGATCATCTCTAAAATTGAGCCAATTTCTATTGTTCGGTCATAGAGTGTTTTGATCATTGTATCTGATTGCGTAACAGATTCATGAATAGAAAGCATTTGGTTCACCGTTTGTTCTACAGATTGACCGCCCGCTTCTGCTAATTGAATAGCATTACTAGATAGGTCTGAAACCTGCATAGAGCTATCAGCAACGTCAACGACTCTTTTAGCGATTTCCTCAATAGAAAGAGCATTTTGGTCAATACTAGTTGTTTGTTTTTCCGTACTAATAGCTACCTGCTGCATAGCTTCTGTAACCTGCTCGGAAGCCTCAATATTTTGCTCTGCATTACCAGATAAATCTTGTGCGGATTTTTGAACATGCACAGCACTTTGATCGACATTTCGGATTAATTTCTTTAAGTTCACCTTCATAGAAATAAAGGCTTCCCCAAGCTGTCCAATTTCATCCTTAGAGTGAACTTCAATAAACTCGGTAAAATCTCCGTCACTAATTTTTAATGCGCTATTTTGCAGCAATTTAAGCGGACCGACAATAGATTTAATCATGAAGATTATAAAAATAATACCCAAAATAATGGAAACAACGATGATGATTAAGGCGATATGAAACGTGGATGTGGCAGTTTTTGTCGCCTCTGCAGTAAATACTGTTCCAATGACCTTCCATCCTGTAAGTTCATTTGTGACAAATTGTAAATGGCGGTCACTCTCTTTAATGGTACCTTCACTTTGTTCAAAAATTTTAGGAATATAATCTTCTGTTGCTTCAGTGCCGCTTTCTTTATCCCGCTGAGAAACATATAGCTTTTCATCATCTATGATGGAGGCAAAACCAGTTTCTCCAATCCGTGCCTCTTGTGTAATAGCACTTAGAGCAGATATATTTAAATCAACGGCAATGACCCCAGATTCATCCGGAAGAAGCTGCATGATTGTGACAACCAAGTGATTTGAGACTATTGATATATATGGAGTAGTAATAGATGCATGCCCTTTATTTTCAATAGCCTCTTTATACCAAGGGCGAATACGAGGGTCAAAATCACTGGGATATTCTTGAGCAGGTTCATCTATTAATCTTCCGTCAGCTGTACCTATGTAAAGCAGTTCCACCTCTGGATGCGTATTGATATATTCCTGGAATAGATTTTTCAATTCTTTGCTGTCTTCTAGTAACGAAGACTGATATATCTTTGTTGCAAGGTATTCGATATCATATATTTTAGGAACAAACATATTTGTAATATCGTTATTAAGTATACGGATACTTTCTGTAGAACTAGCGTATTGCTCATTCAAAATTTCATTTTTTATACTTTGAAAGGCGGTATATCCAATTAAAAGAGTAGGAACGAACAGTATGACTAAAAATGCAAAAATAAGTTTCTTTCTTAGGCTAATTCGTTGCATAGATGTTTTCCTCCTTAATTTATCTAGTTTCCAGCTTTCTTTTGGACAGTCACTTCATGGCAAGGCCAATAGACCAAGAGTTCGAAACATGAATGCCGCAATTTGTTCACGGGTTAAGTTTTCTCTTGGCCTAAAATGGCCGTTTTCATCCACTAGTCTTCGTAATGAAATTTCTTTAATAAGCCCTGAAGCTCGTCTGACTGCTGAGCCATTTCCTTCGCTGAAGAAGCCATATGCTCTATCAATGCTAATTGCTCCTCAGCAGTGACTGTTACATGCTCTGAACTTTCCGTTGCACTATTAGCAATACGCGCCATTTCCTCTGTGGAAGCAGTTACTTCTTGTATGCCTGCTGACATTTGCTCAGTCGACGCTGAAATGTCTTGAAGCTGCGCACTTACGCCTTCTATCGATGACATAATCTTTTGGAATGCCTCTTTTGTTACATCAACAACTTCCATACCTGCAGCAGTTTCCTTCGTATTACTTGAAATAGCTGTAATCACATTGGTAGTGTCGTGTTGAATCGAAAGTATAAGGGCCGCAATTTGGTCAGCGGATTGCTTCGATTGTTCTGCTAATTTTCGTACCTCGTCTGCTACTACAGCAAAGCCTTTTCCTTGTTCCCCTGCACGTGCTGCTTCAATCGCAGCATTTAATGCAAGTAAGTTCGTTTGATCAGCAATGCCCGTTATCACATCAACAATATTGCCTATTTGTTGTGATTGTTCACCTAATATCCGTACCTGTTTCTCTACATGATCAGATGAATTATTAATAATTGTCATTTGCGACATAACACGATTCAAGGAATCATTTCCATGTGCTACCTCATGTCCCATTTCATTCGCAGCAAATGACACGATGGAAGAAGTTTCGGCCACTTGCTGAATACCAATCGCCATTTCCTGCATAGCCGTTAAGCTCGCCGCTGTTGTATGTAATGTCGTTCTAGAGCCTTGTGCTAAATCTTGTAGAGTAGAGGCTAACGCTCTCGTCATTTCTGCAGATTGATCTGATTGAGACGTTAAAGTATCGGAGGATACATCAACCTGATGAGAGGTTTGGGCAATCTGTTGCATTAAAATCTTTAAACTCACCAGCATTTTATTGAAGGATTGTGCGAGCTCACCAGCTTCATCCTTCGAATTAATTTGTAGCTGTTTTGTTAGATCCCCCTCCCCTTCTGCAATATCTCGCAGTTGACGGTTCATTTCCTGAAGTGGTCTTACAATTGCTCTTGTGAAAAGCAGACTACCCAAAACAGCAATGGCGGCTCCGATAAACATAACCATAAACAGCTCGCCGATAAATCCAAAAATAGTTTGTTGAACCTTATCGATTGTTTCACCTACAAACCACATCCCGATAATGTCTCCATTTGCATCTTTTATGGGTGTGTAAAGTGTTAAATACTTTGTCCCAACAACATCGGCTTCACCAATAAATGTGTTGCCTTTCTTCATTACCTCTTCAATAACTTTAGGATCTGCGTCCTTGCCAACTAAGCGATCTCCATTGTACTGTAAATTAGTAATTAGCCCTTTTGTTCCTTGAAAAATTGTTACACCGCCTTCGATGCTCTCTCCTACCTCATCAACAAAGTCCATTTGGTCAACTATTTTCGCTTTACCTTTATAAAGTTCTCCATCTTTTATTGTCCAGTCTCCCTTAAACCGTTCTTCAAGCAGCTTATAACCGACCTTTGAAATATGTATGATACTTTGCTCGAAATCACTGCGCATCATATCCTTCACTTTCACATAGGAAGTTACGCCAATCATAATGCTTAAACCTATAATGATTACCACTAAAAACAAATTAAATTTTGTACTAATTTTAAATGTACGCAAACTCTCTCTCCCCCTCTTTATCACATTTCCGGACCCAACGTTCCTCTTTTTCTTCTTCATCATTTCGACCCTATTTTTAGGTCATACCAAATAACAGTTGTCTTATTTTCCAGAAAACAAAGAAATACTACTAGCTCCTTCTATCCCGATGATGTATAAGACGAATAAGAAAAATGAACTGCACCCAAATCGTTAGATTCAATCTAACAATGGAGGTGCAGCTATTCTAAATAACACAAATGATCACAAAATAATCTACTAGCTTGATGCAAAGAATTCGAGATCGTTTAGGGTCATTCATTGACAATTACTTTGACTACAGGTTCTAATTTCCCTACATACAAATCTCCAAGATAATCTACATCTACCACAACAGCTCGTGGCTCGAAGCGTTGGATGCTTTCAATAAGGCGTGCGGTATTTCGTCTTTTGACAAGCTGAAAGGGTGCTATTGTTTCAGGTCGAAAACCAAATTCTCTATAGATAGGGCAAGATATAACGAAAGTAGATACTATGAGCGCTACATTTTGTAATATTTCATCAACGCCTGTTGTACAGAGAGTACTATTGCTTTTGGCAGTTACTTGATGCGTCATCCTATCAACCTTTCTTCTACAATAAATAGTCATTGAGTTCGAACACAATTGATCGTATGTTCATCATCTTCAAACCATCCCCAAAAGGACTTCTCAGCCTTAACTTGATGTAAAAAGGATTCTTATTTTCCGTCCAACTTCGATAATTTCTCGAACAAAACATTTTTGTAATTTCTGAAATTTCCGTCTATTTTCATGATTTTTTGTCTAAATAATAAGTATAAATTTATGTTAATGAATAAAAGCCAAATACGCTTTTTATAAATACTTGAATAACCCAAAGTCAACAGAACCGATGACATCACAAACAAACTATATTGCGTTTGCCTTTCAATACTTGTTATTCTTGAGAATTCTCAAAATCCTTATCGATCAATGGCTTTCCATCCTTGTCTACTAATAGAGTTAATCCCCCTGCATAACCACTGTACACAAATAAGTATTGTACGCCTGTTTCAGGATCTGTAATAATTTTTGTTCCTTCCAAAGCCCCGTTTAAAGCACCTTTAAAATGTCTAAACAACGATTTGTTCACGATAAAAACCTCCTTCTTAATATCCACAATCACACTATTGTTGTAATTTAATGTCAACCACCTCAACATTAAGCTGAATTCAATTTATGCAAAATCGATGTATTTTTGGTACTACAAGTTTTATGTACCCTAAATGTAGCTATTTTGCATAAAAAGGCGAGTTCGAACTTTTCAGTACCTTCTTTCCCTGTATCATTGCCGTTAACAGGGACCCAAGGATCAAATCTTTTCACTCTACTTATCGCATAAAAATATATTGATAACTCAAATTGAGTAAAACTAAAAATATGAAGATTACTATTTTTTTCATGTAAATCTCTCTCTCAAAAATAGATTTCAAACTTCTTTTTTTGGATGGTATATTACTTACAAGCGCCTTTAATTGGAGTAAAATAGAAATAGGAATAATATGCACATTAAACAAATGTGTAAACTCGGTTTTATTGATTTATTTTGACAACTTTATCAATAAATATATCGATCAAGTAAGGATCAAATTGAATGCCTTTCTGGCTCTTTAAATAGGCTGTTGCCTTCTCTTGCGGCCAAGCTTCTTTATAAGGTCTTTTACTAGTTAAAGCATCATATACGTCTACAATGGCTATAACCCTAGCTTCTAGTGGTATTTGTGCTCCCTTTAGTCCTAGTGGGTAACCTGTACCATCCCATTTTTCATGGTGAAACTTAATAATATTACTTGCTATATCCAGATCATCTACAAGTCTAATATTCATCCCATTTGAAATATCCAGCAATACATCAACCCCAATAAGAGGATGCATCTCCATTATTTTTCTCTCATAAAATGTAAGCGGCCCTGGTTTATACAATATCGATTCTGGAATACCTGATTTTCCAATATCATGTAGTATACTACAGTCAATAATTTTACTAATATATCCCACAGATAGATTGTACTTTTTCTCTTCTTTAAGAACTAACAAGAATCTTTCTGTTAGACTTTGTACTTCTTTAAGATGTTCTGCAATTCCTCTATCACGTATTTCACTCGATAAAGCTATTACTTTGTACAACTCCTTTAGGTTATCTTGGTCTAAAGCTGGTTGTTCTTCGCTTCGCATCACTACGATATAATACACCTCTTCATTTATTTTTATGGGTGTAATTGTAACACTGTAATATTTACGTTCTGTTGATTTATATAAATTTGGAATGATCCCTGACCATGGTTCGCCATTACTTAATGATCTGTTCCTATTAATAGGGACTATATTCGAATTTAAATACTCTGCATACAAACCAATTAATGACTCTCTTTTACTACCTGTAATTTCTTCATACTTCGTATTCACATCTATGATTAAACGATTTTCATCAACAATTGCTACAGCATCACCTAATTTCAAATAATATGTTAACTCTTCTGGAATCTGCATTTTTAACACCTTTCATTTTTCTTTAGTTTAGATCATGAGCAAAATTTGCCAGTTGATCAGCAGATAATGCAACTTCTTCAAAAGCTTTTCTTAGTTCATTGACAATACGTACGAAGGCAGTAAGTTCATGTTGATTTTGCGTATTATTTTCTTGAGTCTCTCCCATCGTATTCAAAATAAGTTCAAAATCTCGATCTGTTTCTTCCATTAAATGATTTCCATATTGAATAGAAGTTTTAATGTCTTTAAGAGAATCTGTAAGCCTCTCAACATTCGCTACGGTTGTTAAAATTAGTTGAGCAATATCTGTGGCTGAATTCTTCGTGACCTCTGATAGTTTTTTTACTTCATTGGCAACTACAGCAAAACCTTTTCCATGGCCTCCAGCTCTGGCTGCTTCAATTGAAGCATTCAACGATAATAAGCTCGTTTGCTCTGTTATTTTCGTGACGATATCGATAATGCTTTGCATCCTATTTGTGATTGTTGATAACTTTAGTACATCACTAGAAATAACATTGATTTCCTTATATATTTTTGCGATATTATTATTTTGTTTTTTTATTTGAGTTTTCCCATTTTCAGCTTTTTCTTTTGCATGAGCTGACAAGCTAGTTCTGGTATTAACCGTTTCTAATATTTCCTCGCAATATGCATGTAATTGTTGGTAAGCTGCATTCGTTTGCTCTGAAATGGCCACAAGATTTCCAGATGCGTTGATCATTTGTGCTCTTGTTATTTCTTTTTGTTTTTCCGATTGCTCTTTCATTTTCTCTGTTTCTTGATCATATGATTCAAGGACAACTTGCTGTTCTAAATTAAATAATTTTGAAAGTGCTAGAACATAAGAAGCATAATGTCTGTCATCAAATTCTCTTTCGACAATTTTTACAATGGAAGAAAATAAATCTTGAAAAGCACTCAAATACCATTTTGTTTGCAATCCTACTTCCATATGAATTCGCGCAATTTTCTTTCTTTTCAAAAAATAATGATCATCAATGACGCCACAAAACATCTCTAGAATATGTGCTTTCAATGTTATTTTTAGCGCCTCAACTGAACTATTATGATGGACTAGTCTTAGCAGTGATTCCTCATTTTCAAGATTCTTGTAAAAACGATTCACAATATCATCTATATTCTCTTCAATAATTGGTTGTAATCTATTAATAACTTGTAAATCCTCAATAGAGAAATCAATCATTTTCATTTGATTCTGTATGTCGCTCCCACTGCTAACATTCAGTTGTATGTTAGGATTTGGGGTAGCAAAATTTCTGATCTCCGCATCCCTTTTAATCCAAAAAATAAAAATTCCCCCTTCATATTTATCTTTTTAATTAAAATCAATGCTATGCCTATGATTGACTTAATAAAGTTTTTAAAAGTAATTGTTCTGGTTTTTGTTCCTTCGTAAAATAAATTTCTTGAAGCCTTTTGCTCAATCTATCAAAATCTTCTCTAGTAGGTATATCCCCCCATACAAATATATCCTTTTTTTCTTTAGTAATTCTTAAGTATAGACGATCAGTAATGATCAACTCTGCCTCTTCATCTTTTGTACAGCTTTCAACATGTAAAAAAGCACGTTTTATCTGATCAAATAAATTGGGACCATCTTTTATGACAGAGTATATTTTTATTTTTATTGTGTTTCTTTTCATGACATCAATTGATTGTTTTAATAATCTATGATATCTCCCAATCAGAAGTTCTCTATGTTTAAATACTTCATAATAAGTTTCATTCTCTAAGAGATAATCATAAAATTGATTCATAATTTCTATTTGAATAGTACCTTGATTATCAAATCTCTTTTTATAAAGGTCCTCTTTAAATAAAAAAGGAGGTCCATCAAAATGCAAACTAAAATAATGAAGATTTAACAAGTTAGCAAACAGAACGCCATATTCTTCAAGATCTAATGTAATAGAGAAGAACTCTCTGAATTTTTCCATCCAATATAATGTAGCTTGCGTAAACAACTCTTGATTATGATACTGAGCAAAATTTATCATTAAACTAATAGAATTTTCTCCTTTCTCATAACGGTATTGAGAATTTAGAAAGGCAAATGAAAACTGTATTTCTTTCTCTATTTCTTGATCAGTGAGGGTTGTATATTTTTGAAATAAAGGACTAATTTCTTGTGAAAACTCCTCAAAATGATAATGATACTTTGTATAATTTGTATACTCAGGGTCGTCTTCAATGATGAAGCCCATATTTGCTCGTGTTAGACAAGTAGCTAACCAAAATAATGCATATTCTGGAATATCTCGATTAGTTCCTTTCATCATTTCTAGAACTTCTTCTCTAGAAATGAACGTAAAAGGCCATAGCTCTCCCCAACATGAATTCCAATAGAATAAAAAGTAAAAGTAACGAATTTGTTTTTCCGATCCTTCAATTGTGATTAAGTCCTGCGTTGAAATATACTTCAATTGATAACGTTTTAACAATGGTTTGATTTTAAGAATATTACGATAAACCGAGGACCGACTTGTGAAATTTTCCAAAAAAAACTTTTCCAAATTGTTAAATTTATTATAAAAAATTTTGTCAAATATTTTATAAGCTAAAGAATTGTGTAAATAATATCTTTCTACTGTTTTAATTGAAAAAAAATCTTTAGTAAAAAGTTTAAATTGCTTATGTTTAATTTCCTTTAAAGAAGTAAATTCTTCAAATATTCGTAAGTCATCTGAGAGTTCTGATAAAATCTTCAAAATCGTCCTTTCAGATAAATCCATTTTTTGAGCTAACTCATGACTGGAAACGAATCGTTTTTCATTATTGATATAATTTAATACTTGCACCTTTTGTAAGGTCAAACGATCTAGAAAAGTATACATTTTCCCACCTTCCTTACTTACTAAAAAATTCTGACATCTAAAAAGTTAAAGAATTCCTATTTTGAATATTATGCCTTTCCCCCCGCTTTTTTAATCTTTTATAGGAGAGAATATAGCTTGGTAATAGTTACCTAAGCCCTTACACCTCTTATGACTATTTTATCACCCGTGTATCAATTTCTTAATTCAGATTCTGTTTCATTCTCAACATAATTTGAAACTAAAATTTGTAAAGTTTTTTAACAACTAAACTTTCTAGGTTTACATACAACTCTTCCTTACCAGAATTTTCAGAAAAACCCAATATTTCAGCAATATATAGTTTGAGCGGGCATAAAGTATCAAAGCTTATTTTTTAAATAAACGTAGGAAAAACAATTAATTGCGGAGTAAATCATTTATTTTTCATTTAGAATTCTCTTTCTAATCAACTTTTGCTGAATTTTTCGCGTTTTTCGAATCAACTTTTTCGTTACGTAAATCGTCACACCTCTACTAATTCTTAGTGGTGAGACGATTTTAAACAAACTTTATGATAAACCATTAAACTTTGAACAAGAATGAGGTACATGTTCTTAGAATTAAAAAAACACCAATCCATGTCTAAAAGACAATGAATCGGTGCTTTAGGTTTTATTTTATTAATTTAAGTATATTTTTTGAGTTTTTAAGCATTCCTAGCAATCCGAGTTCTTTTTTTGCGCCTTTTGATAATTTCTTCTCTGCTATGTTTCGGACCTTTTCTTCTGCATTTGAAAAATTACCAGCATTAAATATTGGTTGTGGATCATATTCAATAGCAAGCTGAATTGCTTTGGTTTGATCTTCACCAACTAGTTTATTAGATAATTGTAAAGCCATATCAATACCAGCAGATACCCCTGATGAAGTTATATATTTTCCTTGTTCTATTACTCTTTCTTTTGTTGCAATTGCGCCAAAGTTACTAAGCAAATTGATCGCTTTCCAATGCGATGTTGCTTTTAACCCATTGAGTAAATCTGCCGAAGCCAATAATAAAGAGCCTGTACATACAGAAGTTGTCCATTTTGTAGTTTTATCTACTTCCCTTATCCAATTTAATACGTTTTCATTTTTCATTTCTTGCATAAACCCTATAGTTGAACCTGGTATTATTAAAATATCTGCCTCTTTACTATCATCGATACTGTGTTTCACACGAATATCTATAAAGCCTGAATCAGCTTTGATTTCTCCTATTTTCTCTGCGACAAATAATACCTCAGTATCGTCCATATGCCTTAAAACTTCATAAGGACCAATCGCATCCAGCATAGTTACGCCATTATATAAAAAAATGATTACCTTCATACTCCCCCTCCTCCTATTCCATATTACCACAAATAACCAATATTCTTATTTTAAACTAAACTGCCCAGTCAGTTGAATAGCGGCAATCGTTTCGAAAATAGACTTTAAAGGGTTTATTGTTGGATCATTTATTGTAAAACAGGGGGCAAACCTTTATTCTTCCTCTACTCAAGCTAGAATTAGCGTAATCCGTTTTTTCAACATTAGCCTGCAAAGTGTAGGTTCCTAGTATTGGACCTAACTTGGTAGATGATCCTGGTTTAACTTAAGTTGCATTTATTAAATAATGGCCATTTTTAGTTTTGAATTCAAAAAAATATTTCTCATTATTTTTTAACTTTTTCAATTTCACGCTCGAACCAGGTGGTATTTTCATTTCTTCTATTACAATTTTACCCTCTTTATCTTTTACTCTTAGTAATATGTCATTTTCATTATTTGCGGTATTAGTAATTTCCTTTTTCCAAAAAACGCTATCGTATATCAGGTATTTTTGACCTTCAAAGTACAAGCTTTCCCATTCTTCCTTATTGTCCTCAGAATCTACATTTATATTAGCACTTACCATCGGAAAAAAGATTTGATTCACTGCCCCTACATCTTGAATGACGAGGGCACCTATAACCGTTAAAATAAAGGTCAAAACAGTGGCTGTTACGACTTGAATGCGACGCTTTTTATTCACTTTTTTAAAGGGTGCGATTGCATTTCTAACTTGCTCTGGTATTGGTTCAACAAGATCAGTTTGCATCATTGTTAAATGGGTCTTACATTCCTTGCAATTGCGTAAATGATCTTCAACAATTTCGACAGTATCCTCACTACAAATTCCATCAACATATGATGGCAATAAATCTTTAATAACATTACATTTCATAATGACCACCTTGTATCCTTTCTGCTAATTTTCCATTATTATTCTTAAATGGGTCTTACATTTAACAATTCCGATAGTAACTTCACTACAAATTCTATGTAAGAATAATGACAATACATCTTTAATATCATTACAATTCATAATCATCACCCTCTATCTTCTCTGCTAAACTAGTTTTAGCGCGGTAATAAGTTACCCTTGCCCAGTTTTCACTTTTATCAAATATCTCTCCAATTTCTTTAAAGCTAAAGTTACTTGATGTTCTTAGTAAAAAAATTTCGCGATAAGGCTCTTTTAAAAGATGTATTTTTTGGTGTATCGAAATAAGAGTGTTGCGCTTAATAACTTCTATATCTGGCCCGTCATGATTTGATGGGATATCCAAACCCACTTGCATTATATTTTCAATACTTAAATGTTTGTTTTTTCTTTCCTTTTTTAAATGGTTGTAATATGTATATTTTGCAATTTGACATAACCAAACAGACAACTTACATTCACCGTTATATCGATGAATAGATTTTACTGCTTGGTAAAAGGTTTCTTGGGTTAGTTCTTCTGCTAAATCTACATTCGACGTTAAAAGAATAAGGAATGTCTTTACTTCATTTGCATACGACTTGTACAGCTCACTTAAATCCTCCACTTTCTTCCTCCTCTCTTTTTTACTGTATACATATATATAGATTTAAACTGTAATTCGTTACAAAAATCTTGAATTTTTTTGAAATGAAAGTATAATCTATTCATTTCTTTCTTAAAGGCTTTTTTCTCAAAGATTGTTGCTATTTAAAGAGCAATCTTTACGAAAATAGCCTTCGTTAAAAATCTATCACGAAATAATAAATCGCTTTAACAAGATGATATAAATATACTATTAACAATAAATACCGGATATTTTTTACTGTAGACTTATACCTTTAGTATTGTTATTGTTAAAAAGTATTTTTTGAAAGGGGGTTCTCTTATGTACGATTCTTATGATTACGATGATTTCGATCCGGACTTATTAGATCCAGATTTTTTCGATCCAGGCTTACTTGCTTTCTTGCTAGTTCTCTTGTTAATTGGCCTTGTAGTTAGTGTCATATACTATATTATTGGTGCACTTATTTATTATAATGCATCTAAAACGAATGGTTTTAGCGATGTAGCTTATATTTCTTGGATTCCAATTGTAAACATTTATAGCTTTTTCTTGTTAACAGCTAAAGGTGAAGATGATCAGACAGTTCGCGCGGCAGCGAAAAGGAATGTTATCATTTATGCTGTATTAACGGCTGTTTCATTTATTCCGTATCTGCTCGTGGATATTATCGCTACTATCGCTATCATTGGCTTTATTTGTTATTTCACATATCGCCTATTCTATCGTTGGACTGGTGGAACTGGGAAAGCAGTGCTTTATACTATTTTAACAATCATTACGCTCGGGCTATTCTTTAATATTTACGGCTTAATGAAAATGAAGAATCCTTTCGTTGCATAATACATATGCGAGTACAAAAAAACGCTTTATAAGGTTAAAGAGATTTTGAACTTATTCTTAATAGATATTCTATTTCTCATTACTTTCAAATCGACTCCTTTTATCAAACCGATAAAGGGAGTTTTTTATGCTTTACTTACTCTAATCGTTTCAACCACTTCAGGGTGTGGCAGCAGGTAAAAAATCTCTTAGAATCTTTGGATAATAATAGTTGAAATCTTTTTCAATATAAGGAGTAAGCATGTCCTATAAAGCTCGTTAGAATCCTGGGCTGGCTCAGCAAATGAAGCTGTTGTTGTTTGAAAAGAAGTAACAAGTACAAAGGAGAGTATAAAAAGAGGAACATCTTTTTCATTTTCTTCTATACGCCTCTTAAATCTGCCTTTTTGGTTTAAAAGCAACGATCTTTGAGAAAACAGCAAAAAATAAAAGGAGCTATACTATGAATTTTTATTTATTAAGGGAAAAATCGGACACAAATGTAATCTTCAAGAATACTGGAGAAGATTATGATAGCAAGGAATGTGATAAATGTGGTGGGGTGCGCTCACCTATAAAAAACCCTTTAAAAGTCCAATTACGAGATGATAAAACTAGTGACTTTTATAAACTGTTGGGAAGTAATATTATTGGAAGTGGAATTCAAGATATTCTAATTAGACATCATTTTAAAGGGTTCAAATTATCCCCTATAGAAATTGAAGTTAAAAATGAGGAGCGATTATTAGATAAGGAATTATTTAAGATAGCCCGCATTGAAGCTACAGGTAAAGGTGGTTTTCTCCAAGATCATTTAGGAAATACAGTACCGCATTGTGAGACTTGTGGAGCATTTTTAAACATTTTACGTATCTCTGAAGGGTTAAGCGTAGATGAAAAAGAATGGGATGGTAGTGATATTTTCTACTTTAATAACTGGTACGGTAATTTAATTATTACTGAAGCTGTTTACAATGTTTTAAATGAATCCAACACTCAAAACGTTAGTTTTATTAATTTAAGGGAATTTAGTAATGATTATAGAAAGAGTTTGAAATGAAGAGATTAATTTTTATAGTAAGCCCGTTAGTATTAATTGGTCGATTATAGTGGTATCTAAAGTGAATGCAGGAGAAAAATGCTGCGTCTCTAGTTAAGGCTCTTTTTAAAAGATTTGCTACTATGTTACAATTCTTGCATAATAAGTATGCAAGAATTGCAATATAGTTTGTGCACGTGATAAGGATAGCATACACATTACATTGAGCAATCCATTCTATTTGCTCATGAACTTTAATTTGGGCATCTGATCCTGGGAAATTTTCATCTGCTGTCACTCGATACATGAATGCTGGATCAACAAAATGGATTAATTTAAGGTTATTTAGGGAAAATCCATTTTCTGTATTTCGTATAATGGGCGTGTAAGCATCCTATTTTTTTCTCATTTTCCATTCCATCTCTACTATATTACTTAAGCTACTAACAGTAGACCAATTAGACCAACCCCAAAACCATAACGATCAAAGCAATTATCTTGCCGAATCGACCAATATTCACTTTAAACAGTATGTATGCACCAATCATGACTGTAATCCAAAAAAGTAAAGGCAAGGTTAAAATCTATTAATTGCCCTGTAAAATATTTGTATATAAAACTAAATTGCTAGAAAAAAGATAAAGCTAAAAGTACATACCATACTTACTCATTTGTAACCTCCTTTTTAAACAAACGATATTTATCGCCTATTGTATGACACTAATAGATTCAGTACTTTTCCCCAATCTTGAACCCAAGTAAAGCATAGGTGAAGAGCCTATTGTTTATTCACATTTTTTAATCAAAAAAAGGATGGACCAAATGTATGCTCCATCACTCTCTCTTTCTCAAAGTCTCATTTTATAAACCAAGTGCTCGATATACGAGCGCTGTAAATTGGGCGCGTGTTAAGCTTTCATTTGGTCTAAAATTACCGTTTTCATCACCTAGTGCAATATCGTGGTCTGCTAGAGCGGCAATATATCCACTTGCCCAGTGTGATGAATCGACATCCTTGAACTTACTCTTACCTTCTGGCGTTAAGCCAAATGCAAGGACCATTATTTTCGCCATTTGCGCACGTGTAATATAGGCATTTGGACGGAATGCTCCGTTATCACCATCCACGATACCTGCTCGTTGCAGGCGTGTAATTTGTTCATAATAGACATGGCTTTTCGGTACATCCGAAAATGCTACAGCCTTTCGAATAGGTGATAATTGTAAAGCACGGTCCATCATCAGTACCACATGTTGACGTTGGATCTTATCATTTGGTCGGAAAGTGCCATCTGGATAGCCTTTAATAATGCAGCGATTCGCTACTTCTTGAATCATATCTTGTGCCCAGTTACGATCAATATCCTTGAAAGTAATGTCACAGCTAGTACTCTCCTGCATCCAACGAGCATATAACGTGACGTCTTCTGTGACTACATCTTTTGCAAAGTCCCATGCTTTTGTGAATTCTTTATTTGTATACCAGCCGATCAATATATGGCCTTTCTTCGTTGGTTTGGCAGGAGCATTCACTAAAGCTTTATCTGCCACTGTTTGCGAAGGAACTTCACTACCTCCATTTGCATCAAACGTCACTGTATAACTACCTTCTGACACATGATCCTTTGTCCATTTCGCATATAATGTTAGGTCTGCCGTTACTCTATCTTGCGCAAATTCCCATACATTTTTAAGCTCTGCATCCTTATACCAGCCGTCGAATGTATAGCCCTCTTTTACTGGCGTAGTTGGGACTTTCACAAGGTCGTTATAACGAACCGTTTGTGATGGCACTTCACTTCCACTATTGGCGTCAAAAGTGACTTTATAGTTAGATGAACCTCCGCCAGTTCCTCCTCCTGATGTGTTATTGATCCATTTCGCATACAACGTCACATTTTTTGTCACAACGTCATTTGCGAAATCCCATGGTACAGTCAGTTCTTTATCTTTATACCAGCCATCGAATGTATACCCTTCCTTATGAGGAGCAACTAGTACTTCCACTAGTTTGTTATCTCCCACTGTTTGAGATGCAACTTCTCCCCCGCCATTCGTATCAAACGTAACGATATAGCTATTGCTTTCTTTCGACCATTTAGCGTATAGCGTGAGATCATTTTTCACTTTATCTTGATCGAAATTCCATGCTGCTGTCAGCCCTTTATCTTTATACCAACCTGCAAATATGTACCCTGCTTTTTCTGGAGTGGCAGGCGCTTTTACTAATTCGTCATATTCCACTGTTTGTGGTGTAATATCGTTCCCGCCATTAGCCTCAAACGTAACGGTATAGCTTTCTTTCGACCATTTGGTGAATAGCGTGGTTTTCCCTTTCACTATATCTTGATTGAAATTCCATTCTTTTGTCAGCTCTTTATCTTTATACCAACCTGCAAATGTGTACCCTGCTTTTTCTGGAGTGGCAGGCGCTTTTACTAATTCGTCATATTCCACTGTTTGTGGTGTAACATCGTCCCCGCCATTAGCCTCAAACGTAACGGTATAGCTTTCTTTCGACCATTTGGCGTATAGCGTGAGATCCTTTCTCACTTTATCTTGGTCAAAATTCCATACTTTTGTCAGCTCTTCATCTTTATACCAACCTGTAAAAGTGTACCCTTCTTTTACTGGTGTGGTAGGCGCTTTTACTAATTTATCAAATACTACTGATTTTAATGAATCTATGCTCCCTCCATTAGTATCAAAATTGACAGTCAAAGGACTCCACCCTGCATAAATAGTCCTTGGTTTGTTAACGGAGTCACCCCACAATATCTTCCGCTCTTCATCAGCATACCATCCCATAAAGGACTTCCCATTCTTACTTTGATTAGTAAAAGCACTTTTCCATCTGGAACCATCCATTCCTTGAAAGGTTACAAAATCTAATGAATTACCCGCAAATGCATCAATTCCTATCCATGTCACATCTGATGGGATTTCTACACTTGTTAGTTGATTATTCTTAAATGCATTTATTCCTATCCTTGTCACATTTGATGGGATTTTTACACTTGTTAGTTGATTATCCTGAAATGCACCTTCTCCTATCATTGTCACACTTGATGGAATTTTTACACTTGTTAGTGGTTTATACGCAAATGCATTCGAGCCAATCTCCACAACTGTTTTACCATTGATTTCACCAGGAATAACAATATCTGTCCCACCTCCTGTATATCCTGTTATGACAACACCATTTGTCACATCCCTAGTTGTATAAACTGCTCCGTCGCTGCTTGCATAAACAAGCAGATTACTTAATGTTAATTGGGAGACTATCAAAATTATGACCATGATTATTCTTAGTTTTTTCATGTTAGTAGATTCCTTCTCTTTAATACTTTTAATCTAGGCATCCGCTATTACAGTAAAAGAAAACGCAGCTGTGCAACAAAGAAAGCTAATAAAGTGACCATTGATCACCAATCACCTCCCAAAACAAATATTCTGATAAGCTTCATTACAGCTCCAAATATAATTCCACTTTATATCTTAGTTTCCAAAATTATAGCATGGCGTGCATTTCTAAAATCACTTAATTCATCTTTTTCTTGCTTTCGGACATATTCTGAAAACTCCTAAATCTTTAGTTTAGGATTTTAGCAATAACGCTGTTAAAAGATGTACTAGACAAGGAGAGATTTAAGAGGGTCATATAGAGTTTGAAGGGGCAAAGTAAGCTTTAATAAGGAAGCCACTTGGGCATAGTGATTAAGCGTATGAGGTTTTTATAAAAATGTTTGATCCATTGATGTAACGCTTGAACATGTTTTTTGTTCATGGATTTCATTTTCGTAGCCATACCTAACAAAACATGAAAATCACTGTTCCACATTAAACGTTTGCACAACCATGTATTCTGAAAATTATGTTAAAATAAAATGAGTATTAGAAGGAGGTACTACATATGGCTATTGAAAAAGTACGTACACATTTAGCGCAATGGAATGTGGAGCACAGAATACAGGAGTTAAACGAAAGCTCAGCGACCGTTGAACTTGCAGCACAGGCACTCGGGTGCGAGCCTGAGCGCATTGCGAAATCCTTATCATTTCTAGTGAACGATGGCGCGATATTAATTGTCGCTGCTGGCGATGCCAAAGTCGACAATGCCAAATTTAAAGCTGCCTTTGGTACAAAGGCAAAGATGCTTGGGAAAGATGAGGTACTTGAAAAGATTGGACATGAGGTTGGAGGTGTTTGTCCTTTTGGTGTGAATGAGGGCGTTGCTATTTATTTGGATGAATCGCTTAAACGCTTCACAACGGTATTCCCTGCATGTGGTAGCAGCAACTCCGCCATTGAGCTGACGATTTCTGAACTAGAAACCTATACTCCCTATCAAGAATGGGTGGACGTCTGCAAAGGCTGGAACGAGTAACAGGGCATAAAAAACGGCGAAACTTTTTAAAAAGTCTCGCCGTTTTTTAGGTCTCTTCCCGATAGCCAACAGCTAACCAGTGCGAATCCCATTCTGTAATTTGATTTCCCACTCTACAAGATAAGCCACAGGCCCGATGATCAGCGATAAATGAGCCGATTAACCATTTCTTTGTTCGCCATCCATCCTTTAGCTTGATCGTAATAGAAGGCATTTCCACATACTGCTGATAAATAAACAAATTATCATCATAATGGGTATACGCAGAGGCGTTTGTTTTCGTACCAGCCCCTGCATAAATTTCTACAGTATTCCCTTCCCGTGAATAGACTGGTTTCTTGACGAACGGCAAGTTTTCCTGCACAAATGGTTCTGCCGAAAGGTATGTTGGCAACATATACTTTTCAATAGCGGCTCGTTCTTCTGCAGTAAAAAGAAGTGGATCGTCTTTTCGTTCCCAAATCAGCCATAATAAAATTTTCGATTGCAATACGTAGGCGGCGGGTGCGTTGATAATCGCAAGCTGTCCATCTTTTACAAGTTCCAGTAATTGTAGACCAATACGATCACCATCGGGAGATACATCATCTATTAAAAACTCTACTGGGTGTGCAGGACGATACAACACATCAATCTTCTCCATGGCAGGCGTATAAAGGCCTCGGGCTATATTCGCAGTGTTACTTGAGAAAATGATTAGCTCTTGTATAGGAACATATTCCACATCAAAAGGTATACATTTCTTTAAAAACTGTACCTGACAATATTCCTCATAATCTTCTACAGCCGTTTTCCCCGTAATGACGATTTTAGGTTTTTTCACATCATTTACATAATGCATAGCCGCAAAGAGTGCTCCAGACAACGTTTTATGTAAAGCCGAAACATCATTCGGACTGGTATATCCAAAATGCTGACAAAGCGCTTCATTGATCTCAAAGGTTTCTTGGACAAGAAATGGTGTTTCACCATTTAATTCAAGACATTTTATGTGTCCGTCCTCTGTACAAATAAAATCGAAGCGCGCCAGTACCGATTGTTGCTGTAAATAATCTAATTGGATATATGGCAGCATTTCAGAACGAATGCCTAGTGCTAAAAGTTGTTCATCCGATAAATGCTTAAATTGTTTCCCAACCTTCAAAAATATTTTCCAAAGTATAGTAGATGCATAGTTAATTTCATCGATTTTCTCTTTGGGTAAATCCATTACATCGTATAAGGCGTACTCAAGGTCCTCAAAGTCAGGGAAGAAATGAGGAAATTGCGCATAAAATGCTTGGCGGTGTTGAAAATGATTGTCCATATTGATGTCTCCTTTTAAGAAGATGAAGAGCCCCCTCGAGAGGCACCACCTGAGCCAAAGCCTGATTTCCCTGAGCTGGATGATGAGTGATTTGAATAAGAATTTTGACTCGAAGATGAACCTGAACTATTTGAGTATGAACGCTTGCCACTCGAATAAGAGTTGGAACCGCTTGTAGTTGAATTTGAGCTATTTGTTGTTGTGTTATTCGAGCTACTCGAAGTTGTACCCGACGGATTTTGAGAGCCGTTCGTCGTGATGCCATTTGTATTTTTACTGTCGCTCGTATTGCTATGATTACGTGGAACTGCTGAACCAGAACCACCACTTCTATCCTCTCGTTCTGTACCATTTCTTAAATTGCGACTTTTATAAATGGCACTTCCGAGCAATGCCCCGGTAGTTGCGTACATCAGTCCATTAAAGAAATGCTGTGCATAATGAGGTGAATTCTCATCTAAACATTCGAACGAGCCATCATCACTTTCCTTCCATTCATCACATGCATTTGCCATATCACTGTCATAGACACTTTGTAAATCATTCTCTGCTGCTGTCGTATTATTTTCTTCCGTTACATTATTTGTAGGATCAGTAGTAGAAGAAGACTCCTCAACCGTTTCTGTATTCCCACACGCGGCTAATTGCATAGCCATAAATGAAGCTGTTGTGACTGCTATGTATTTTTTTATTTGTTTGGCCATCTCATATCGCTCCTTTATATCTATACCTCTTTTACGGATATTTCCTTCTTTAGGTTTCACTTTTTACAATTACTTACTCTACAAGATAAGCCACACGCACGATGATCAGCAATAAATGAGCTGATTAACCATTTCTTTTAGTTTACCATCCATTATCTTCAGTCTTAAAAAATATTTTGAAGCTTTGGAATATTAGTAAGCATAGTCTTTGACTTTGAAAATTTATGTAATATAATTATCTTGAGTTCGAGATATATTGTATAGAGATATTTAATTGAACGTTCATTTGTACTGTGTACTATTTTAACAGGAATGACTGAGTAAATTTAATAGCATCATACAAGATAGATTGAAATCACAACTTGAATAGGAATTACTAGGAGGAACAAAAGTTATGGCAATTGAATTTTACTCTGCTTTAAAAGAAAGACGCTCTTACTATGGCATTAATAAAGATGTACAAGTATCTGACGAGCGAATTAAAGAAATTGTTGAATTTGCTGTTCAACATACACCTTCAGCTTTCAACTCTCAAACTGCTCGTTTAGTTGTATTAACAGGTGCAGCTCATGATAAATTATGGAATATTACAACTGACATTTTACGTAATGTCGTTGGAGAAGGAGATTTCACAGCAACTCAACAAAAAATGGATTCATTTAAATCAGGATACGGAACAGTATTATTCTTCGAAGACGAATCAATCGTTAAATCTCTTCAAGAGCAATTCCCTTCTTATGCTGAAAACTTCCCAATCTGGTCTAACCAAGCATCAGGAATGCATCAGTTAGTAGTATGGGCTGGTTTAGAGGCAGAAGGACTAGGAGCCTCTTTACAACACTATAATCCGTTAATTGATGACGAAGTGAAAAAAGAATGGAATATCTCCAAAGACTGGAAATTGATTGCACAAATGCCGTTTGGTAATCCAATCGCACAACCAGGTGAAAAAGAGTTCCAACCACTTGAAGGCCGTGTAAAGTTTTATAAATAATAATTTCAGTAGTAGAAAGAAACCCTTATTCAGTATGATTAAGAAGTTTAAAAGTTTCGTAATACAACAGACTCGTAGAAGATTTTTTCATTAGGAGATGCAATATAAATGAAAGCATTAAGATGGCATAACACTAAAGATTTACGATTAGAAAATATTGAAGAGCCTACAGCAAATAAAGGCGAAGTAAAACTTAAAATTGAATGGTGCGGTATTTGTGGTAGTGATTTACACGAATATACAGCAGGTCCTATTTTTATACCTGCTGATCAACCACATCCTTTAACTGGCGATAAAGCACCGATTATTATGGGACATGAATTCTCAGGACAAGTTGTGGAAATTGGCGAAGGTGTAACGAAAGTACAAGTTGGCGATCGTGTTACAGTAGAGCCAATCTATAATTGCGGTGAATGTGAACCTTGTAAACAAGGGTTATACAATCTTTGCGAAAAAATGGGCTTCTATGGTCTTGCCGGAGGCGGCGGTGGTTTCTCTGAATTCACTTCTGTTCCAGAGCACATGCTACACAAATTACCAGAAGGTGTTTCATATGAACAAGGAGCACTTGTTGAACCATCTGCTGTAGCACTTCACGCAGTAAAACAAAGTAAATTAAAAGTAGGCGATAAAGCGGCTGTATTTGGTACAGGTCCAATCGGTCTACTAGTAATTGAAGCATTAAAAGCCGCTGGTGCATCAGAAATCTATGCTGTAGAATTATCTGAACAACGTAGAGAAAAAGCGTCAGAATTTGGTGCAATTGCAATCGATCCCGCTACTAGTGATGCGGTAGAACAAATCCAAAAACTTACAAATGGTGGCGTAGATGTTGCATTTGAAGTTACTGGTGTTCCGCCAGTATTAAAACAAGCAATCCATTCTACAAAATTCAACGGAGAAACTATGGTTGTTAGTATCTTCGAAAAAGAAGCACCCATTCACCCACAAGATCTTGTGTTAAGAGAGCGTAATCTTACTGGTATTATTGGATACCGTGATGTTTTCCCAGCTGTTATTAATTTAATGGCTCAAGGATACTTCGCTGCTGATAAATTAGTAACGAAACGTATTAAACTTGATGAAGTAATAGAAGAAGGTTTCGAAGGACTATTAAAAGAAAGAAATCATATTAAAATTTTGGTAAAAGCTGAATAGTTAATTGCCATTTAAAGATTTTCTACTATAAGGGCATGTTTTGATTTTTTCAAAACACGCCCTTTTTATTTGTGCTAGGTATGCGCAGTTATCTGCCATATGTAAAGCCTTCTTTGGCTATCCACCATTCAAAAACCTGCTAAACAGATATTTATCGCTAAGATTTTAAGCTCTCAGTCAATGAATGATTTTTTGTATGAAAATAGCCTGAACAATACAAACTGATAATACTAAACCCATCAATTAGGAAAAAATGAAGGGAGTATTCATAAATGCCATTTGTCACCGTATTTGGAGGAAAAACATTTGAAGTAGAAGAAGGAAAAAAATTAGTGTTAGCACTTGAAGATAATGGAATAGAAATATTTCATCAATGTGGCGGAAAAGCAAAATGTACTACTTGTAGAGTGGAAGTCTTAGCTGGCGAATACAAAGATATTTCGAAAATAGAACAAAACGCCTTCGCTATTAAAAATCTTGATGAGAATTTATACGAAGACTGCTTGCGCTTATCTTGTCAAATTCGTGTCAATGGGGATATTACCGTCAAGCCAATTTTAACTTCTGAAAATACACAGGGTGATAGAGGCCCAAGACCTGCAGATTAACCATATTTAGATAAAAAAAGCGGTGTTATCTGGTTATTGCAATCTTTCCTCTTGAATAAATAAAGGCATTGGAAAGGGTTTAAATGCCCATTTTCCAATGCCAGTTTTATTTATGCTATTTTTTGCATCTTACCCACGGCCAGCTTGGAAAGATGGATATAAAATCATTCCACCATCAGCAAATAGCGTGATCCCTGACTAGCTTGGGATATAAAATAATTTTGTACTTCTGATTCTTGAAATCGAAAGAAAATTAAATTGAATGCCAAAGATACTACTTTATCTACAGTTTTTTATGCATGAAAAAACCAGTTCCACTTGGTACTGGCTTAGAAGATATCGTATATATACATTACTTAAAAAATTTCATTCGCTCTTCAAGTGGTTGGAATTCTTTTTCACCTGGTGATGCCGTCGGATTGCCAAAGGGCATTTGCGCAATAAGTTTCCAATTACTAGGAATATTCCATTCTTTTTTCACTTCATCATCAATTAGTGGATTATAATGCTGTAAAGAAGCTCCTAATCCCTCTGCTTCCAATCCTGCCCACACAACTAATTGGTGCATACCTGATGCTTGATTTGACCAAATTGGAAAGTTCTCAGCATATGCAGCAAATTGCTCTTGAAGCGATTTAACTACAGCTTCATCTTCTAAAAATAATACTGTGCCATAGCCTGCCTTAAAGGAATCCATTTTTTGTTGAGTTCCAGAAAAATCACTATCTCCAACTACTTTTCTTAATGTTTCAGTTGTGATGTCCCATAATTTATTATGTGCCTCACCTAATAATACAACAATACGTGCAGTTTGAGAGTTGAATGCTGACGGAGTATATTTCACAGCAAATTCTACAATTTCTTTAATTTTTTCATCTGATATTTTAACCTCTTTATTAATTCCGTAGTAAGTACGTCTTTCTTTAAGTGTAGTGTAGAAATCTTTAGTCATAATTTTTTCCTCCCAATTTACTGGATTGTTTTACTCACATTGCATCTTTGCTCTGTTTAGTGTTCAAAAAATATGATATCCAAAAAAATCTTAGAGTATACAAATAGTGAATTGAAAATAAAATTCAATAATTTTTACATATGATCCTAGCACAAAAAACTCCCTGGTAGATTGACATCAATCACCAGGGAGTCTCTATTATTTATTCGGCACTGCTTTTCTTCCATAAGTCATAAAGCGCCATACCTTTTCAAATGGCCCCATTTGAAAGAATCGGAACCAGATGACACTAAAGATAATTTGAATGGTAAAAGTTAAGCTAGCAATGATCACTACATGAGAAGGTGAAACAACTTCAAGCCCCATGAACGACATAAGAGCTAGACCAATAAAGCTTTGTGCTAAATAGTTTGTAAAGGCCATCTGACCCACTCGCCCAATTGGTTGAAGAAGCTTCGCAATTTTCTTATTCTCTAACATCACAAATAGACAAGCTAGATATAAATAAGTTGTCGGAATGACCCCTAAACTAATAACGGAATTTAGATTTTGATATTCACCTTGAGATGCAAACCAAATCCAAATTGAAATACCAACAAAAAGTGGAAACGTCACAAATTGTAGCCACTTTATTTGTTTTGAATAGTTACTTACATGACTAATCCAATCAGCTTTTGCTGCTAAAAAACCAGATAAAAACATGATAAAAATAGTCACTGCATCATTTCCTAATAGACCAAAAACCGTTGAAAAGGCTCCTTGATTTGGCATAAATAGTTGTCCAAGAATAGCAAGGACATGAACGGTAATGATACCAACTAGCCATTTACTAATTGTTGAAATCTTTGCATGATAAAAAGGTATCAGTAAAAAACCGATTACTGCATAAATAGCAAGGATGGATCCCCAGAAAATAAAAATATGAACAATGCCAATGAGCAATAAAGCTAGTAAACGTCTTGCAAATCGCCATCTTGGCTTATCACCACGCGCTTCTGCACGTGAAGCAAAAATATAAAAACCTACCCCAAAGAGGAATGAAAAAATTGAAAAGAATTTCTTCTCGATAAAAATATCAATAAGCGTATCAATAATACCATTAATTCCACTATAGTCAGGCATCGGTCCGCCTTCTACTATTACCTGGTAGGCCGCTACATTTATAAACAAAATGCCAAATAACGCTAGCCCTCGAATAATATCTAAGGAAACAATTCTTTCTTTTTGAGTAACAGATGGATTCATTCTTAAAACTCCTTATCTTTCATACTTTACTATGGCTATCATAGCTTCCCATCCTTACAGAAATTTTTTTAAAAGCTTACAGTAACCTTACATTTATAGATTTCATCATCTTTTTTCACTTCATTAGTTTTTAATCCCCTTCTGCATGCAAAAATTTCATATTTTATAGTAACCATTATTTCTTATAAAAAAGGAGAATAGACAATGTACAGACACCGCAAATTTGGTTTTTGCTACCCTGGTTATAAATACTGTGGACCAGGATGTTCAGGACCAGGTAGACCCATTAATGCTGTAGACTCATGCTGCAAATTACACGACGAATGTTATGCTCGATATGGTAGATCGAGATATTGTGATGAAATGTTCCAAAATTGCTTACGGCCCCAAATGAATGCAAATCATAAAATGGCTAGAGATGCCCGATTATTTTACAATATCTTCGAAATGCGCAATGGGTTCTTTTAAGCCGTAAAAATAGCTCACAATATTCTTTTTTGACTGTTTTCGTATAGATTGTTGCTCTTAACAAAAGGCAGATTTATTCTACACGTTTTGTAGAATAAATCTGCCTTTTGTTTGGATTTTAGTGAAATAGAAAATTTAAAACTAAAGCACCCCGTTATTAAAGTATCTAATTAAAAATCTTTATTCCATTCATCATCTAAAATGACACCTTTTTCATCGATATAATTCATAGCAATTGAACCGTGTTGTAATTTATCTTCGCTGTTTAGAAATGCTATGAATTCATTTAGGATTTTTTCGTCATCTTCACTCTTTTTACGGGTTACAGTAATACGAATAATCGGTGCAACATCAAACTCTTTATAACTTTTAGGATTAAGAGGGTCGATACTTAATTCTTGCCCGATAGTATCATTGGTAAAGAAAACGAAGAAATCAGATGTTTCTCCAAAATTCTCTTTTATAAAAGGACGGATTTCACTTTTTAAGTCATTTGCCCATTTATCCGCAATGTAAGTGTCCACCATTTGTTTTGTTTCATCATCATCATAATAAACTAAAAACTCAGTATTCGTTTTCTTATCTCTGACCTTAGCAGCATATTCAAATTCAAAGTTCCCCATATTATCATACAGAGTGTCATATATCTCGAAGTTATCATTAAAATTTTCTTCTAAATATTGTTCAGCTTGATTTCTTATTTCTTCTTCTTTATCTTTATCAGGTTTCATTTCTAATATAAAGGCCACTACAAGTATTCCAATTCCTACTAATACGACACCTAAAATGCCAAGTGAGATTTTAAGATATTTATTCAAAACAGCTCCTCCCTCATTTAATAATTTTCCACAAAAACCTCGAACACCTATTAAAGTATCCTGCCATGTTAGTTGAATAAGAAAAAGGTGGGATCTCAGTGAAATTCCATCTTGAAGTTAAACCCCTGTTAGTTTAGTAACTCGCTAAACGTATCCTATTTTTTTAATTGTTTGGCATTTATAAAAAATGCTGTTCCCAATATAAATATGCCTAAACAAACGAACATAGCAATCCCTGAGTATTCATCATCAAATACTGTTGTATTAACCAAAACAACAAACATCATTAGTACAAGTGATACATATAAGCCTTTAATGTATTTCATATGTGATGCCCCCTCTTAAAAGCCAACATAACAGTCCTGTTCTTTCGCTATTCAATTGTTGGCGATATTCCATTTCAATAGTACCATAAATTTCCTTACGTAGAAATTAAAGCGCGAAAGTACCCATTGGATTATGCCTTTTAGTTTTACCAGCAACAATTTTCGGGAAAACAACCCATTATTTTTCTTAAAGGAAAAATATGGTTTTCATCAGAATTTATGCAATAATAAAAATATTAAAACATAATTCAGGGAGGTTTTTATGCAAACTGACATACCAGCTACTTCTATGTTTCTCATTATTGGATTGATCATTTTAGTTCGTAGAATCCGTTCTATGTACAAACCAACCAAAGGAAGAGGCGTGCGAATAATTCTTCCGCTTCTATTTTTAACACCAGGATTTTCATTTTTTCTAAACGCTTCTGGGCACGTCACATACCTCCAATTATCTATAGCCATTCTTTTAGGAATAGGTTTTTCCATTCCTCTTATTTTATGGTCAGATTATGAAATACGAAATGATGGTTTAATTTATGCTAAGAAAAGTCCTGCTTTTATCATTACTTTCGCCATTATGATTGCTTTACGTTATTATTTTCGACAACATATTTCTACTATCGAACCAGCTACACTCAGTATGCTAATTTTCTTACTTGTTATTTGTTATTTAATTCCTTGGAGAATTGCTTGCTATATAAAGTATCAAAAGGTTCTTAAACTAAAAAATACAGTCAGCCTCTAACACCTTCCAAAATATCAGATGTATAAGTTTGTGAATAAAGCATTTATTGAACAGAGAAACATTTATTTTTATCTCCTTTACCTTTAACGATTGCAGAGTGTTCTGATCAAGTGAAACAATTTCTCCAATTCTACATCCTGTTGAATTGAAAAACACATAAACTCAAATATCGCTTTTTCCAAGGGAGTATGGCATGCCCCCCTTAATTTAACATTTTGTTAAAGCGTCATATGAGAATTATTTCAAATCCCATGTAAAGATTTCTTTACATATCACCAATTTATGGTATATTAAATGTAAAATCATCTTTACATATTGCGGGTGAATACTATTGAAAAATAAAATTCAAGCTTATCGGAAAACGAAGGGATTATCACAAGAAGAACTTGCACAAACATGTAAAGTGTCCAGACAAACAATTAATGCTATTGAAAATGATAAGTATGACCCAAGTTTACAATTGGCATTTACTTTGTCTCATGTTTTTGGTCTATCTATTGAAGAATTATTTATTTTTAAATATGAAGGGGATGGGCGTCAATGATAACTGTAAAAAAAGTTAGTCTATTTTGTTCTGTAGTTCTAATTATTTCAATTGGTGGTTATGGTATTTATGAATGGATTACAAAAGAGATAATTAATGCTTCTACACTATTCTTTGTTTTTTTAGGAATCGGTTTCCTATTTCAATCCTTAACTTGGGGTGAAATGGATGGAAAACATGAGGGTGAAAAAGATGAGATGGAAAAGCATATTACACTTTTAAGTTCTAAAATAAGCTATTACTTATTATTGTTTTTAATGCTAATTGTTCTAATGGTATCTGAAAAAGTAACTGCAATGAATGATATAAAAAATATTCCACTTGTTATTGTAATTGGACTTGCTTGGATAACAATGCCTATTACTGAATTAGTTGTTTCAAAAAAATATCGTTAATTTTGCGGAATACCATTAAAATGAAATCTTCTTAAACGAACAGGATGCTTTACTTAAAGATCATTGAGTTGCATAGGCAGCTCTTTTTTTCTTTATTGAACTAACGGTGCAAATAAATCATATATACTAATAGTTAGGGGGTGTTAGAATGTATGAAACAAGATGGGCTACCAATGAAGAAATTACAATTATGGCTGATCCTTGGTACAAAATGGCATGTGAATTGGGAGAAATAGACGGAATACCAAAGCCAGATTTAAAAAGATTTGAAGAAGTTAAAAACTTATTTGTAAAAGAATCTGAATTATGAGACCCGTGTTTTGCCTTCAGATTCCGCGTCACCACGGACACCCTTGCTCTTGGCTAACCTCTACTTCTGTCTTCGTGGTTCGGGACTTGCACCCTATAGTTCATACGCATGCCGGGCGCACATAAAAAAAGGTACTAGTTCTATTTTGAACTGACCCCTTTTCTCTATTCTCTATGTTTATAAGTATCATCCTGTTCCATTTCAGGATAAGGGAAAAGTTGCTTTATCTTTCCGTTCGATTTCTCATAATCATAAACATGGTATTTTTCATCTTCAAAGATTACAGTTGCTTGATATTTTATTCCAACCCCTATTTTTGAATCTATCTTATAAATATCATCTTCACTATAATTCTTATTGTTTATTAAATATTCATGAGTATCTTTTTTGATTGTGTAAAGCTGGTACTTTACATACCCATAAGTCCCTACAAAATAAAGGAGAAGTGCCCCGACTATAATTGAAAATACTATTGCAAATTTTTTCACTAACGTAACCCCTTTTCATTCTCTAATTATTCATTAGCAATGCTCATTATGCTTGGAAATAGATTTCTTCTAACGTTACAAAAACTTTCAAGTGCTACTTTAAATATATTAGTTACCCATCCGATATAAAAAAAGGGTCTCCTGTAAAAAAATACTAATAATAACAAATATTTTTTGAGGAGAAACCTAATTATTTATACATGGGAGGATAATTGACATGAAATTTACGAAACTATTTAGTTTTCTGCTTGTGGTAATAATGATGTTTTCGTTTACAACATCTACAACACTAGCTGCATCATCTTCAAAAACGTTTACTTCTAGGGATACAATGAGTTTAACACTTGCTCAACAAACAAGTGGAGATTCTAGTGTAGCTACATTTAACGTTTCTGGATTACCATCTGACGCTGTAGTTACTAAAGTGGTAGTTGATGCCAATAGTGGTCTCACATATGGAGGTAACGGAGCAATTGTTTCCAATACAGTATACATCAAAAATGATTCTATGAGCACTTATGCTTCTGCGCCTTGGGGTTCGCTTAATAAGACTGAAATAACTACTGGAGTTTTAGGAAAAATAGCTAACGGTACATGGTCTATTTATTATAATGGGACAAATGTAAGTATTTTAGCAGGTACTTCATGGAAGAAATATTCCTCTCCTAAATTAACCGTTTACTATAGCTACAATTAGAAAAAATAGTATAACTAGTTTTTTTGATCTCTCATAAAGGGGGTATAAAGATGAGATTTCCGACTATTAGTAGTGATACATTAAAATTGTTAGGTGTTGAAAATAAATTAACACCTATTTCAATGCCAAGTTTTTCAGGGATAAATGCGATGCCGACAAAATCAGCTCCGGCGATGAGTGAAGAAAAATATAAGGAAGCGATTATCGCACAGGCAAAAAAAGACTTTGAAAATGGTAAGTGTGGTGGCCATAAAAATCCTTCCTATATGACACTTAAGAACAGCTTTGTATCTGTAGTCTCACCTGACCGTAAAGGCTCGATCTCACAAATGTTAAGGCAATTACCATTCATGCAGCGTGGAAATATGAGCTATTTAGAGATAAAGGATGCGAGAGGGAATATTACTTCTACCTATTCACCTCATAATGGTTGGCATGCAATCGGTACAAGAGAAGAACAGCGTCGTGAAAGTGAATTTGATGCTATTTATATAGAAACTTGGCGCGCATTAAAAGCAGAAGCACAGCAGCAAGTAAAACCAACATCTAGTTCGATTGATACATTTATTTAAGTTATACAAAACATACAAAATAACGTTCCCAAATGAAAATTTGGAAACACATTAAAAAGCCACGAATGTTGTTAAATCAACATTTTGTGGCTTTTTCTAAACTAAAACATAATATTTATTAAAACCAACTAAGTCGGACATTTTGCAGAAAATATAGTTTCGTTAAACTATGCCGAAACACTTCCACCAATAACTATACTAAACCCTAGTAACTATAACTTAATTTATACGATAAAGACAAAAAGGAAAAAAGAAATATGTAACATCTATTCTTGCTCATTTAAATCGTTTAAATGGCGAATAAGTAATGCCACCTGAAGATGATATGCCTTTAAAGTTTGTAAAGAAAAACCTCAATTTAGAAAAAAATACTAACGGGTCAGATGTAAACCGATAATAAAATTGTTTAATATTATTATAAAAATATAAGAGCCTTGCTACACTCTAGCGTGTAGTAAGGCTCTTTAAAGTTGTTTAATTTCTATACATTTAAAAGGTATTTGTACTTAAAATTCATTAATAAAGTTGTTTAATTCTTATTGAACTAAAGCACCTGTTTCTTTAAGTGTAATATTTCAAAATCCTTCCTAAAAAAATATCGGACTATCTTTTTAGATTGAAACATAAAAACTAAACTTTGTACTACAACTAAAATTTAAAATACTGTGTTACTAAATAGAGGTGTTATAGCTATAAAAATCTTCTTACCTACTTTATTACATCAATTACTAGGGGAATGGAACTACGGTATACTTAAGCCATCCGGTACGTTTTAATGTTCTTATATCTCTAAATTCTCCATCTTTTCCGACTACAAAAAGAATATTGTTTTCAGGATAATCTTCACCTAAAGAAGTCACTGAATTTTGTTTGTAAGATACCACCTGTATATTTAAAAAATACTTCCCTTCACACAACACTTTACTTTCTTTAAAATCGTTTAAAATATCACTGGCTTTCGGGATTGTATTGTTATTTTCGTAAACATTAAATATATAATGGAAATTAATAACTGACTCATTGTTCAAAGGATACAACGATTCATTTTCATCGCTTGTTAGTGATGGTAATAATGAATTGGTGTCTATTTTTTCTTTCTTTCTAAGGTCATCAATTAGCCTTTTTTTTTGATCTTTTTCAATATTAAAATCAAGATAATAATTTTTTGAAGGTCCATCCATTAAATGGTATTTTTCGATAATCTGATTGGACGCCTTGATAAGTTCAGGATGTTGTTGAATATATGCTTCTTTAAATAGTTGTAAATAAACATCGTCACTTTCGTCAGGAATAAATTGATTTGTTCCTCGATTAAAGGCTAATTTGAGATTTACATGATAAGGTTTATAGATTTCTACATAACCATACTTACTTTCACCACGCTCACCATCATTTTTAGCACTTAGTATGTTGTAGTCCTTTATTCCGTAGTTTTCCAAATGATTTTTAACATTCTCTTCTACATCTTTTTTGGGGATTTCGCAGCCCATTAACAAAAGGAGCAAAAAAGCAATTATAATAGCAAGATTTTTTTTGAACAATTTAAAATACATAACAAAACCTCTCATCAATTTTGATGTTATTTCCTGTTAAATTCTCCATTTTATATAGTAACACCTTCTTGCACTAAACTGCACCGTTAGTGGAGGACGGATTTTTAAACAACTTTATTATTTTTTAAATGACTTTATTGTAAATTAAACAACTTTATTATCTCTGCACATCAGATAGTTGAATAAAGGTTATGCAATCAATAGTTACTTTTTTATTTGATATCTTTTTTAGAATGATACCGTAAAGGAATGACCTATATGAAACTAATTAAACGATTTATTTTTAATCGTCCAGCAGAAAAGCGACTTGCATATTTTTATGGTATGGTTGCAACCGATGAACAGGTGTGGTTATTACGCGAAGAAAACGGCGACTTGTTACTATTCGAAGACGAAGACAGCCATCCATTTATACTACCTGTTTGGCCAACCCGAAGCTTTGCTGAAATCATGGCTGCCAATTTAGACGAGTCATTCGAAGTGTTCAACATGCCACTTTCGATTTTTCTAGACGATTTACTTATTGATGTTGAAAATGACGGTGGTGCCATATCGATCTTCCCAAACGAAAACGATACAATCCTTCAAACACGTGATGAAATAAAGGAAATGATTCGCAATTTATAACAAGCAGGATACTCCCTGTTACTATAAGAATAGCCTATAAATCGGAAAATAATAAGTAAGACAAGTTTGTACAGTCTCTTATTGAACTAACAGGTGCATTTATTGAACAGAGAAACATTTATTATGGTGTTTCTCTGTTTTAAAAAAACTAAAAATACTTCTAAAATCCCTTCCTAAGCTTTCCACTTAGTTATCACAGCTGATATTAAAGTAAACTTCTCTTTCTTTATCTCACTCTGCTATTTCTACATTTTATGCCCAATTCGTTCAACTAATAATCAGTGGAGATGAAGAAAGTCCCCACTGATTAAAGTTTCATTTTATATAATTTGGCTTACTTACTTTATCAATTAGCAGAAGGCCATCATATTGATCGCGCGGAACAAGACTTTCCTGAATCATTCCCCAGCTATAAGATAAGCGTGGCTCAAACATCCATGAGTTTCCTCGTTCATTTTGACGGTTTCGTAAGTCGATAAATGTGTATGGTTTATTAGACGATGAAAGAATATCCTCGATGGATCCTTTTACTGGCGGTAAAACGGCCATAGGCTCTTTGAAATTGTTTGCAATTTCCCCACTAGCCATATAAAGACCAAGTACATAGCTGTACTTTTTGTAGATATCTGGTAGAAGTTCACCCATTAACTTTATAGAGCCAGGGGAACCCTTTACTTCGGATTGTGCTTTACGAATATGGTCGTTATGCGCCCAGACGATGAATTTTTCAGTTGGATAAACTTCCTCTGCTAACCAAAGTAGGTTTTCCATCATTGCTTGGTCACGCCATTCCGTTGTCTTAAAAGAAGAATCATTTTTATTTTGTTCATATTCAATATTTTCTTGAATCGATAGTTCTACAAATTCATCTGCTAAACGGATACGGTCAGCTAAAGTGCGTTCCATAAGCTTTACAATATGGGGCTCGCTCGGATAAGCCGCTTTTAACTCTTTTTCTTTAAGCTGTACTTGTGATTTTACTTGTTTATACACTTCGATAATGCCTGGTTTCGCCTTTTGGTAGCCTTTTAGATCCGTATCGAAACTCCAGTCAAAAAGCTGCTCCTCTACTTCACTTAACCGTTTCGCAAGCTGACTATTTTGTAGCCAGTTGCCGTTTGTGAATGCACCTTGCTGTTGAATATCAAAACCTGCTAACTTTAATGGTTTATCGGTTTTCTGTGTTTTTTTAGTATATTCAAATAACGGTAGTGTTTCTTTTGTCCACCATATACGAAAAATAGCATCTTTCATCGTTTGTTGCGCTGTTTGTTTATCAATTTGACCTTGGGCATTCATGGCATTCCCTAAACTACTTTCAAAGGCAAGAACGTTATAGCCCATTTCTTGGTGTAAAAATTGAATAATACGTGTTTTTGCTAGGTTAAATTCAGCTACACCATGGGAACTTTCCCCTAAAAAACGATGCGCTTATCATGCAATAAAGGCTTAAGCATCTCTAAATCTTCAAATTCACTTGATGGAATTTTTTGTTTACCGATTGTTTCCGGTTGAATGGATGTCAAGCTGTAAGCATGGTCATTTGTCCACTTTTTCCAATCTTGCAATGCTTCATTAGATGTGCGGGCTTGCGTTGCCTCCGAATTATTCTCTAACGCTATGCGCTCTTCTATCGCCGGAACTGCTGCTGATGCATTTGATACTCCGTTAAACGCTACAAAGCTTGTTAGAGCAATACTTAATGAAAATAAAGTCTTACGTTTCTTACCTTTCGTCACTCTCAATCAGTCCTCCCCTATGTATAAGACTAATTATAAGTAGATATGCTTAAATTCCCCTTAAATTTTGTTTAAATTTGACTTATTAATATAATTTTGGTTAATCACCAAAATTGTGAATAGAATTTTTTTAAAATATATGCCCTGTATTAGTTGATTGGAGTGAAGGTTTGGCTACGGTTATTCAACTACCATGAAAATAAATCCCTGGCACTAAAAAGAACATGCTTCTGAGTACAGTTCCATCTTCTGTGGTGTAGCGCTGGTTTTAGCGCTTCAGGGATGGCTAACAATGCAGTTTAGTAAGAATAATTTAAAGATTTCAGTGAAAAATACTCATTAACTAAACCTATTAAAGGAGTGTTCGATGAAGAAAATCCTGGTAATATTATCTTTTATTTTTCTTAGTATCCATATTAATAACCTTCAAGTGGTTGCGGAAAAACCACCGAATGAAAACTTATACAAAGATGCTTTGTTACCATTAATTTCAGGAAATCATGATGCTCAAAGTGAACAGCCTGATTATAAGCTTATTTATGATACTTTGATTACAACACTATTCCCCTCTATAGCGAAAGAAATTGATAATTATTATGGCTATCCCAAGCAATTTATGGATGGAAAAATTCTGAGTATTACTAGAGAACATGAGGGTGAGTTTAGCTTTATTACAAAAGTCCAAGTCACAACATTTGAACATGCACATGACCCTCCTTATGGTAAGGAAACAATGACTTTTAATATAAGCCCATTTGGGGTTAAAACCATTAGCTTCCAACATGAGGGCGATCAATTAGAAAAGGATATAAATGAATTTTATAAAGCAACGTTGTCAGATATAAAACAGTCTTTTAACTTGAATTTAGAGTCATACTCTTCTTACACATACAATCAATTGCAATACCAAACAGAGATAAATAATGAATTTACCTCTCTTTTTAAAATTGTAGAAGAAATAGTAACCAACATATTGCTTCCGGAGAGAAAGATACCCGACAAAAATGTTATTGACCCTGTAACCTTTATAAAAGACGACACAGGTTATATACTCTTTAAAAAGTCAGATGGGACAAATGTAAATTATAAAGTACAAAAGAAAGATGGTAATTGGATAATAACAGACAAAAGTAGTAAACAAGGTAAGAAGATGGATTATAAAATACCATGGTATATATGGAAAAAAATTAAGCCTACTGATTAATTCAGTTAGGCTTTTTTAATAATATAAAATCTGTGTGTATTGGTTTCAGTTTGTAGTATTTGAAGTAGGCCTTCAAACTGAATTTTTAACGGAATTGAAAGATATATAATCCTTATTCAACGAACGGGTGCTATTTTCCAAGAAGAGGATTGGCTTTTTTTATTGAAGAACGACGCAGATTAGTTAAAGAAAGTCCGTAATTAGTTAATTCTGGTGAATATTTCATGCATATTTATAGGTGATCGCAAAATTATTATCATAATAAACAATGCTTGGGTAATAATATGTTTATCTTATAAAACTGGAGGTGAAATAATGAAAACAACGCTACTAACATTGGGTGTCTTATCCAGTTTCCTTCTTATATCCTTTTTACCAACTGAAACGTTAAACCAAAAAACGTCAGCCTCAGAAACCTCTACACTTAAATTAGAATATCCAGATAATCAAAGTAAATCTTTTATCGAAGAAGATGAATTCTATAGCAAATTAGATAAAAACATCTATGAAGAGTATAAAGATGCTGCATTCAGTATGAGAAAAAAAGTTTCCTTTAAAGAAGTAGCAGATACAGAACTAACATTCAAATTGAAAACTAAACTCGGTTCAGAAAAAATGGATAACCTAAACTCGCCTCATATTCATCCCAATCGCCAAGTATATTTTATGGGTTCTTTTCACCAAAATGAAAAGGAAGAATGGCACAAATTTGTAGTAATAGACGCTGAAACACAAAAGGTACTTCTTGGAGGAGACCATTATCATCTGTACGATAATCCTTACAGTAACCGGAGTAGAACGGACCTACCTGTGGGACTTGATCCTAAAAGAGGGGTACTAATTGATACCAGTACCTCCCTATTCATATTAAAAATTCACTTTAATTCCATTAACCATAATGGAATTAATTTGGTCGAGCTTTAATGGTTCCTCTGACAGTAACTTCAGTTTCACTTGATGTTCATCAGAGAAGGAAACTAAACTTTTTAATTCCTTATGACTTCCGTCTTTTTTAACAATTGTAGCCGTTAATTCTTCCGTTTCTGTCGCATCGCCTTCTCCTATAATCGTTAAACCAAGTGGAGAAACTTTCAGCTCTTTCACTTTCCAGTCACCAAAGTTCATAGCAAATGGCACCGACTGCCCTTTCATCTCTTCGAGTTTGAAGGTTGCTTCCCAATTTCCCTCCACATATTGACCAGCTGTATAAATCTTTGCCTGCAACTCATACTCAGCTATATTGATATCCTTCACATTAAATATATATTCCTCATAATTATAAGCATAAATTGGTTTTCCTTGTTCATCTCTCCCGTAGGAATAACCCACTATAGGAAGAATCTTCTGACCTGCTTGATTCACTAAATAAAATTCTCCGTGTTCAATCGCATTATTGGCGGGCCACTCTGTTTGCACGTATAGTTTGTCATTTTGAAGTCCTATATTTTTAATTCGCATTCTGTCGTATAGTGGTGTTTGAATATTTAACATACCTGCTGGTAGTACATATACATCTTCTTCAAGAAGCGCTCCTTCTCCACCACTTCCACGAATTGTATCATCTGGCAAGAGCTCTGTTTGTTGTTCTTTTACATCTTTTAAATCCAGAGGGAATGTTACATCCTCTAACACTGATTTATCACTTAAAAAAGAACGGATTTTTAACTTAAAGTTATCGGTACTACTCCCATTAAACGACATAAATCGAACCAAGGCTGTTTTCGTTGTAGGATCAAAACCAATTCTTTCAACTGTAAAAGACCGTCCTTTTGACATAGAATAATCATAAATATCCAATGTTTCATCAATACGGTTTCCTTCAACATCCTGCATTGTTACATACACGACGGCCATATCTTCATCCTGCATCGCTGAAACGATTTCCATTTTTATGCCATCATTTTCAACAGTACTTTCTATTGGTTCAAGTAATGCAGCTATTTCAGGGCTAATATGCCATAGCAAATTTTTTACATCGTCAATCATTACAGCACCCACTGTCATAGAGCTAGCTAGAAATACAGTAGCCACTGCTGGAATGAGCCACATTTTCTTCTTTTTTTTCTTTACTTGGCTAACGCCCATTTTCGCTCTTTTGTGTAAATCTTTCGGCAATGGAATCGACTCCACTGATTCTTTTAACTTATCCATAAAAATCTGCCTCCTCTACTTGAACACGTAATTTTTTCAATGCACGATACAGGACTGACTTTACTGTTCCTAATGGGATTTGGAGCGTGTCAGCAATTTCTTGAAAAGTATAGCCCTCGTAATATTTCAGTAATACAATTCCTTTTTCATCACTTGTCAATTCCTCTAATAGCTGTCTTAGTAAAACTTTAACGGTAGGGTCAACCTGTTCAAACGGTATATTGTCTATGTATTCATTTTGCACAGGCACAATCTTTTTTATCTTTTTTAAACGATTCAATGAACTACTAATGGTAATCTTAATAAGCCATGTTTTAATGTACGCAGGTTCTTTTAAGCTTTCAATTTTATCGAACGCTTTATAAGCAGTTTCTTGTACAATATCTAGAGCCTCCTCTTCGTTCTTCAAATAAATAAATGCCATTCGATATATATCTGCTTCATACATTTGAAAAAGTTTTAAAAAGGCTTTTTCATTTCCTTTTTGAGCTTTTTTAATTAAACGAATAATGTAACTCACTCCCTTCTCTACATTAGACAATTTAGTTCATGATTTACTTAAATAATTTACATTTTCTCAAAAAAAGTAGGGAGAATATTCTCCCTACGATTTCATTTATTATTATTCCAATTAATTTTTAATAAATTTTATTACGAAGGATTTCTCAAAACATTATTATCTTCGCCATGAACGATTAAGTTGAATTATATATTCCTCTAATTCATCATAAAGTTTTGCATGCCACGATTTTGATTGTTCTATCCACGAATTTGGCGGGGCTATCCACGATTTTAATAGTTCTATCCACGAATTTGGCGGGGCTATCCACGATTTTGAAATTATTCTTATTTGAAGCTAAATAAAAAAGTTTGATTCATAACATCTCACCTATATTGATTTTTAGAGTTGAGATGTTTTTGTCTTTTTAAAAAGTTATTCTACTATCACTATCTAGCCACGAACACCACGGAATGCTAAAACAATTATCCTACATCCAATCATTTGAGATTAAGGAGTTTCTCATAATTCCCAAACGAAAAGTGTATTTTTTACCAGTTCAAAATCCCTTGTAGTTTATGCTAATATTTAGGCTTTCGGAGGTATTTTATGAAAAAAATTTACGCATATTTACTTGTGGCAGTTCTTAGTGCCATATTCGCTACATCAGCTGATGCTGCATCGATTTCGCTTGACGAAAAAATATCTGGAACGGCAACACAAAATCAATGGATTACATACGATATTACGATTCCAGAACTTGGTTTTTTAACGATTGATTTTGAAGGTGCTCAAAACAAAATGTATCCGGAGTTTGAACTGTATGGTAAACAATTATACCTTTTTATAGATAGGGGAACGATTGGGATAGATGGCCGTTCTGTAACATACGGCGTAAAGGCAGGGACCTATAAACTGCGTATCAGTACTTTGGAACACATTCCTTCTGCTCCCTTCTCTTTTACAGCAAGATTTACTGCGGGTCATACATATGACGTTGAGCCGAATGATAAAATATCATCTCAACTTCCAGAAATTCCTGCTAATACAACCATTAAAGGTACAACAAATTTAGGTCCTGGCGTAGACTATTTCAAAATCACTTCACCAAAAGATCAATACCTACATGTTTCTGGGACAAAAACTAGCTTAGCCGTTTACAGCGATGACAATAAATTGGTATGCTATGGCCATTACGGTAATTTAACAGTTCCAATTAAAAGTGGTACTTACTATATTGAAGCTCACGGTGATAACTACGAATTTACATATTCATTTACAGATGCTCCAAAAAACAGCGAATTCGAATATAATAATACGATTGAGACAGCGACACCTCTGCCATTAAACAAACAAATAATTGCGAGCGCTAACTTTTCCTCCGATGAAGATATGTTTGCATTTTCAGTCCCCAAGCTAGGCTTTGCAAAGATAGATTTACAAAAAGATAGCCAAACAGAATATAACTTTTACGTCTACAATAAAAGTGGCAAAAAATTATTTAAATTCAGCAGTGCGAAATCATTCCAAATGGGCTTAGAACCTGACAATTATTATTTGAAGGTTGAACCTGGATCGGATAATGAAAAGTATGCACTTACGTTATCTTTTGAAGAGAATGCTTATCCAAATATTGAAGATAACAATTCAATTGAAACGGCACAGCTACTGCCCTTTAATACACCATTGCGTGCTATTTCACCTGGAAGACTAGGAAATGATAATGTCTATAAATTAAATGTTGAAAAAGCCGGTTACCAAGAAGTCCATATTGATTTAGACGCTCCGGCAAATGCATTTATAACGGTTTATGATGCAAACGGTTACCAAATTGGTCGATGGAACCGTGGGGAAGTAAAAAGCGAACAAACTTATTCAATAGGTCTAGGCAAAGGTACTTACTATGTGGAGATTTCTACATTTGAATCTAACCCATATACAATTCAAGTAACGACAAAGAGTGACTATGCGGAACAAGAACAGAACGACACAAGGAGTAACGCCTCCCCTGTTCACTTCAATAACATGATGTATGGCTATTTTGATCAGCGTCATGACGTTGATTATTACACATTTACAATCGATAAAACAAAAACTATTTCCTGGGTAATGGACCCTCTTCAAGTGAGTACTATGAATATACAAATACTTGATTCTTTCAATAAAGTAATTTGGGAAGGTAGACGTTTTAAACAAAGTGGCGAGAAGGAATTAAAGAAAGGGACGTATTATGTTAAAGCTACTGCAATGAGTGATGGTGAATATACCCTTTTATTTAATGGTGGATTATCGAATAATTTCAAAGATGTGCCAAAAACACACACTTATTATCAAGAAATTATGAATATTCGTCGAGCTGGCATTATTACTGGCTATGAAGATAATACGTTTAAACCAACGAATCCAATGCAACGTCAGCACGTTGCAGCAATGATTGCTCGTGCGAATGCACCTAGTATCCCAACAATGTTAAACCCATATGCATTCCCAGACGTTCCTATTACGCATCCAAATTACACGAATATCCAAAAGCTTGTCAGTGGCGGGATTATCGATGAAAATCCGAATGGTTTTAATCCAAATGGAACAATCACGCGAGCACAAATGGCGAAGATCTTAGTAAAAGCTTACGAATTAGAACCAAAGAGAAATTTCCCTATTACTTTTAAAGACGTGTCAAAAACGGATTGGTACTATGAATACGTACAAATTTTAGCTCAATATGGTATTACAACGGGCGAAAATGGCTACTTTAAACCGAATCAACCATTATCACGCCAGCACTTCTCCGTATTTTTAGCACGAACAATTACTCAATAAAAAAAGGCGCAAAGGAAATCAACGTTTCCTGATGCGCCTTTTCTTCAATTTCAACCGTCCAAATCATAGAAGATTTTTGGGTTTTTGGATTGTATAAATTTTATCAAGTTTGCTGAAAAGCAATATCCTGAATTACAAATAGTCAACCAAATTTCTCCGATTGACCTTATAATACGAACGGTTGCAAGAGTTTTAGATCAAGATACCGAAAGTCAAAGGAGTTATTCTTATTGAGCTAATGAAGCAGTTTAGGTGCTTTTGTATTTTAATTTCAAATAAAGGAAATTAGTGTTAATATTAAAATGAAGTATCAATAATCTAAATGTGATACATATAAGCCTTTAATACGTTATACCTCCACCCTAATAACAGTTGTACTATTAAAAATAGGATGCTTAAAGCAAGTTGCTAAACTAACGAGGGCTTTACTTGAAGATCATTGAGTTGCATAAGCAGCTCTTTTTTTCTTATTGAGCTAACGAAGCAGGTTAGTCGAAGAAGGCATTAATTTAACTGAACAGGACACACTAATCCTAAATATAATTTAGGGTGATGAAAATTGAATAAAAATATTCCTCTTCTATTGGTTTTATTTAGTATATTTATTTATGGGTTGTATGGCGAAACAGTAAATGCAAATCCGAACGACACTCCACCTTCTTTTGAGGAAGGGTTCACTGAAGCTGGTTATAAATCTGTAAAAGCAGCAGTAAAAGAATTTGAAAATCATTTTAAATGTGATGTAAAGTTACCTAAAATGTTACCTTCAATTTCTTTCACACATAAATTTGGAAAGTTTGTTGAAGATAAGAACTATAATATGAATGATTCCTTAGAAATCAGGTTTGTTAATAAAGATATAAGAGAAAATATCTTTAAAATGGACATTCGTCCTTCAAAAAATAAATTGAACTTCAAAGATAAACTGAACTTTAATGGTAAGGAGTATACACTTCAAGATGGTAGTAAAGGTATTTATTTTGAAGACCAGTTATTTAATTTTTTTGTCTTTGAAAAAAATAATTTGCAGTATTTGTTGGGGATATATAATAAAGTGACCCATACAGAAACACCTGACATATTAGTCAGAATAGCTAATTCAATTGACTAACTTCTTCAGATAATCACAGGGGAACAAAAGTTATATTGGTGAATATTTTGTGTACCCTATTTCGAGAATTACGGAAATGATTTGAAATGTTTTAGGCTATGTGTGGAAGTGACTTGCCTTAGGAGAGGAGAGGCGATAAAAAAATGATTGAATTACGAAAGATAAGCGGGGATAACATAGATGAAATAATAGCACTTGAAGTTGAAGAAAACCAGAAAGACTTTATAGAAACTACTAACCTCAGAAGCTTTGCGGACGCTCATATGTTGAACGCAGACGGTATACCAGCGACTCCCTTAGCCATTTATGCCGATGAAGTTGTGATTCTTGTATAATTTTATTCCCTTCGCCCTCTAAAGAATTGCCACCGGGCGAGATTGTTTTAGGCGCAGATGTTATACTTATAATTTTGACATCAACAATACAATTTTCAATTTTGAGTTTATTAACTGTTGTTTTATTTTTATTCCACAGACTATATAAAAAAGATATAACGAATAGAAATAGCTACAATTTTAAAGGGATATTTTCAAACTTTATTCCAAACCAACATTTGTAAGAATGTATTATTTTTTATTTGGATTTCGATCAATAAACTCAATAATATCATTTTTCATATAAGATATAGCATAATCGTAATAAAAGTAACGGTCAATGTCCCCATTTTTTAATGCTCTATCTAGTGCTTCAAATTGTTTTTCCGCTAGGTATGCTATCAATTGTTGGGGATAAATATCACGTTTTTCGGCAATTTCAGCTATCGTTTTTCCGTTATTCCATTCAGACCTGTATTCCTTTTCACTTATATCAAGGAACCGGTAAAGTTTATCGTAATCAAACTTATAATGAAATGTTTGGGGAACTTTTCTCTCATAAATGTCTTTAAATTCTTCGTTATTTTTATTAGCATAGACTCCAACAACATTCCCAGTTAGATTCAAGGTAACAATAGCTATTAATACTACAATAATTCTTTTCATCTTTCGAACCCTCCATTTCACCACTATTATTCCCGTTGGACTGTTATTCATACGTTTTAAATAGAATGATGGTTGTTACTGGTGGCTCACTGAATTGGATACAGGATGGTACTTATGTAGAAATGAAATGAATCGTTCAAGATTATCGAAAGAAAAAATTGCAAAAAGGGCTTATAAAATTAAAAAGCTAAGAATGGTAAAAATCAACCATTCTTAGCTTTTTTTAATGAAACATGCCGTGATTAATTTTACCTGTCAACTTTTCTATCTGTACTTCAAATAATTCAATTTTAGGCATGATTGGATACCCTTCTTTTTCAAATGTCCATTCTGGATTGCCATATTTCTCAAGAAGTGCATCAAAGAACCATTCCTTCTTAGACTCCTCTTCGATACGAACGACATGTCCAAAAAGCACTACACTTTGGTAAACAAGGGCAGACTGACAGGCATATTTTTTTCCTGGGTGTAGGTCACCCATTTCACTAATTTCTATACATATTTTAGGATTTGATTTGATATTCGACCAAAAATGGCTTTCTCGAATATTGCCAATGTGCAAATAAAGTTTGTCGTCACCTTCATACACATATACAAATGGAATAACATAAGGAAAACCTTCCTCATCAACCGTTGCAACATGTGCCACTTTTCCTACTTTCAAAAATTGCTGTGCTTCCTCTTTTGAAATTTCTACTCGTTTATTTTGAATAGCCCCTCTCATCCTACATCCCCCTTTTATAATAGATAACAATTAAGTCTATGTTAACTATTTTAACATATATATATTTTACATCTTTAAGATAATAAAAAAAAGACTCATCATTAAAATATAATGAGTCTCTGATCACGTAGCTTTTAATTGAAAAAGACGAAAACGACCTTTGCCATTTTAGCCAATTTTATTTTCCTTTATCGTAAGTGTTTCTTGTAAGATTGATCTTTGGCATATAAGTATATCCACCTGCTACGGTTTCTTTTGTTTCAACATCATAAATTGCATATCTACCTCTAAATTCTTTTTCTGTGTCTTTAAAGGAATAAAAGAAATAAACTTGCCTATCAGGGCTAATAGCCTGATGGTAATTAATATCTATATCAGGGTAGGGTCGAAGAATATTTCCATCAATGGTTATATAATTTAATCCTTCTACCTCATTAAACAATAACCTTTTCCTAAAATTTACAGATGCATCAGGTATTTCTTTAAAAAGAGCAATATCTAAATCCCTTTGCTGTGGCTTTGGCTTCTTCTTAAATCTTTGATAAACCTCCTGATGTACAGGATACTTTAGGTCTCTTAATGCCTGGTAAAATTCATCTACAGTTTCATCAATAACTTTTTCCTTATTTGCAGGAAATATATATTCATTTTTATCTGAAGGTGTAGTTTGTGCATAAACAGGATCTCCTAATAACATAGAAAGACTGAACGAAAATATAAGTATAGACAAGAATGGATTTTTCATCTTAGGTTACTCCTTTTTAGAAGTAACGTACCCTAAATCGCTTTAGCTATACTGCTCCGTTCTTTGAATAAGGACCTTATTTTAAAACATCGATTAATATATTGAGAAATATAATAAACAGTAAAAATATATGTATCCACACTATAAATTTTATGATTAATACCGCCCAAACATTTTTTAGTAAACTATAGTGATGAACAAGAAAAATAACCAAAAGACAGAATATTCCACGAAGGATACTACCATCTACAAATAATGAAACTACATCTATCAATACAGATATAATAAATAAAATGACATATACTTTATATATCTTTTCTTTGTCTTTCGTGTTGGAATTGATATATTATTTTTACCCTTACACCTTATATATTTGATTTTACCTTCCTCAACTATCCTGCCTCGTTAGGACAACAAGAAAACAAGATGCTGCCGCTGCAACACCTTGTTTAACTTAGCACCCTTCAGTTCAACAAAATTTTTTCTTTCATCAATACCAGTAATATTGGATGGGAGGCATGCCATACATATTTAGCTGAAAAATTTTTCCTTTTTAAAATAACTCCAGATACGTGTAAAGATAAAAAACACTACAAGACTGACACTCAAATTAATACCTTGATTAAGTATCCATATATTCGATAGTTGTATACTGCTCATTATATTATAAGTGAGAGGTATCACGAAAACTGTTAAAAAACCTATTAAGAAACCCTTTTTATCCAAAGTGAAAATTTACTCCTTACCATTTCTATAATATACTCGCTAATTCTTAGCTCCCTGCATTACGTTTAAGTATATTTTATAATAACCTTTCTACTTTAACATAAATATCGAATTTTTTTATTAAGTTTTCTTTCAGAATCTGGCCAAACTTTATCTCAACTAACCTACACCGTTAGTTCAATAAAGAAAAAAAAAGCTGCGTCTGCAACCCCAATGATTTTATGTAAAGCACCCCGCTCGTTTAAGTGAAATGCTTCACATTGTTTTTTCATGGATATATACTTCAAACTTTTACCGTCTCTGCGGAATCGTCATTTCTTCCCACGAATAATCGGGTATAGTTGCAATCCATAAAGTATCTTCCATGATATCCACATCCCAAACCATGAAATTCCTCGCATCAAACACTTTTTCAGATTTTCTTTCATCTTTCATGTTGATGGAATAAATAGCTTCACCTCTAAGTGTAGCTCCGAATAATTTCTCTCCTTTTTTAACGAATTTAACTACCTCTTCATCAACTTTAATTTTTCTCCAATTTCCCTCTTGAAGATCTCGGATCCAAATTCCACTTAGTGTGGTAATCAATAGCCTATTATTAATCACTTTCATATCTAGAGGCTCATCATTTCTATTCGGCATAGTTATCTCTTTCCACTCATCATTTTTCTTTTGAAGAATCTTCCTTTCTTCTGTAAGTCCTACCAATTCCCCATCATCCGATATTTGAATCACATCAAGTGGTTTAGGTACTATACCTTGTTCCCAACTCTTCCCTTGATTGGTCGTATAGTAAACCTTTCCATTTGATAGAACAGCAATATGGTTGTTGATTGAATAATCGATTTTCTCGATTGATTGGTCTAATGAAAGAATTTTCGTTCCTTTACTTTTTGATGTCATACCTACCCACAACTCATTTTCGGTCGCTATATATAAGCGATCATTCCTATCAAACCACGCGTGTGTTACATTATTATTAACTTGGAGTTCTGTCCATGATTCTCCATTGTTATGGCTCCATTCAATAAAAGGTTGCTTGGTTATACTAAATTGTGTTGGCTTTTTGTCTCCCCATACCACTAAAGTGGTTTTTCCAGCGACAACTCCCGTAATCGCCATGCCTTTTTTTGTTAGGTTATTGATGCCATTACGTTTGGCTATTAATCCTCCACCGTATGGTAATTTATGAATGGCACTGACCACATCACCGTTTTGAGCATTGAATGAAATTCGAGTAAAACGGTTATCTCGATCATTTCCAAACACTGTTAGAATAGGCAATCCATCGATGCTATCAAGTGTAAAATGATATCCAGTTGCCCAATCCTTTCCTGGTTTTAGTCCGTATTTATCCTTTGCTAGTTGAAGAACATCAGAGCTATCCAACTTAATCTCATTGTAGTGTATTGTTGGATCAGGATCCGGTGTTTGCTTAGTCGGTCTAAACACGGTAATTTTCTTTTCTGAGATACCAATTAGTACATAATCCTCTGTTCCTGGAACCATAAAGATCATAAACCAATTAAAGCGTCTCCCAGTTTCTCCTCTTGAGCCTCCCATCGTTTCATCTACACTGTTTACACTAGTAAGTGTTGCGTTTACATTCCATTCTTTTGCTCTCTGTAATCCAATATTAATCGCTTCTTTTAACGTAATTTCACCATCTGAAGCCTTTCCTTCACTACCAATCAAATTTACAAAAACTAAAAAAACAACTAAAAAACAGGCGATTTTTTTTAAGAAACTCAAAATGAACACCATCCCATAACTAAATAGGCATATTAATCATATGATTAATATGCCTATTTAGAATGGAGTAAATCCTTTGTTATATTCCATCTTAGAATCAATATAACAAACAAAATACTCCATTTATCAGAGAATCCTTCTTGCACTAACCTGCAACACCGAATCTCCAGTCATGCTGGAATTAATAAAGCCACATCAATTAAGACAAAGTTACGCTACACACCTATTAAACAATGGTGCACCTATTGAAGTAATTCAAAGTTTAATGGGGCATGAAAAAAGTGAAACTACTCGGCTTTATGCACAACTAAGTGGAAAGCTTAGGAAGGAATTTTATCAGAAATATTTTTAGTTTATTTAAAACAGAGAAACACCATAATAAATGTTTCTCTGTTCAATTAAAGCACCCGTTAGTTGAACAACATAACTTCCAATTTGAATCAATAATCAATTGAATTGGCTATATCTATCAAGGTTTCAGGAGTAACTTTATCTGATACTCGTTT
>NZ_JALIRS010000006.1 GCF_023337795.1 Lysinibacillus sp. BPa_S21
AAACGAGTATCAGATAAAGTTACTCCTGAAACCTTGATAGATATAGCCAATTCAATTGATTATTGATTCAAATTGGAGGTTATGTTATTCAACTAACAGGTGCGATTGTTCAATAAGAGCAGTCGCTTCTTGTGCAATAGGGCAGAAGATAAATTCATAATAAAAAAACAATGTTGCATGTCAGTACTTAGTCCATGATCACAACATTGTTTATTTTGAGTTCAGTTGAAGAAGGAGATGGTATAATTAAAAAATGCATATGATAAATATTCCAATTAATAATACATATAATGGCTAATTATCTGTAAAAACCTAATTTAACAAAAGGAGATATCATCTCTAAATTATTTAGTGGGCGAGAAATTAAAAAAAGGGACATTAATCGGAATTGTAATAGAAGATTGTAGCTTGGAGTTTAGAGATAACTAAATAAATACAAAGATTTGAAAATATTTACTTCTTTGAAACTGCAATTGCAGTTCAATTTATAATCTCCAGGTAGGATTCGAAAATGATTAGTATTAGGAATGATGGTATATACACCGAAGATAGGGGAATAAAAGTGGAAGCAATAATAGATCAAAGGAAATGGCATTGGCCCGACTATTTTCTATTTCTCATGCGTACGGTATGGTTTTCTTTTAATGGATACGCGATATTCGTTAGTACGATTGGTTCGGAAAAGTGGATTATTTTTTTATGGGCTAGTTGTTCTTATATCATACCCCATCTATTTTATCGGCCTGGGCTTATAAAGTTCCATTATTATTTAATGGCCGAGGTGTTGTTAACGGGGTCTTTGTTTATTTACTTATCAAGTCAGTATGATATATCAGTGACTTACAGTTTTTTACTTGTTCCTATCCTTACTCTTGCTTATGCTTGTCAAGTTAAGCCATTAATTTGGTTAGGACCTTTTGCCGTATCTGCTAGTACATGGGCAGGCAGTCTCTTCACTAATCAGGATTTCTTTAAACTCTTCATTGATACTACTATTTTTTATGGTATTGGGTTTTGCTTAGGAAGGATGACCATCGTCAATAAAGCAAATAAAGAGTTAATTGCCTCTATAGAGGAAAAAAATAAGGATTTGAAGTATTATTCAAAAAAAATTGAGGAACTGACGATAAAGGAAGAACGAAATAGAGTTTCACAAGATTTGCATGATACGGTAGGCCATATTTTCACATCGGTCATAACAAGCTTAGACGCCCTTCCTTTTCTATATCGGGCAGATCAAAAAGAAGCAGAAAAAAGTATAAAAGAGATTTCAGATTTAGCACGGAATGGCTTGAACGATGTGAGAAAGACAATTCACCATATGTCTCCAATGGACCATCAGACACTTGTTGAATCAGTGAAAGAATTGATTGCTGATTTTATGAAACATACATCAACAGATATACAACTGAGTGTCAAAGGGGAAGCGACCAAAGTCAGTGAAAGAGTAAAGTTTGCCATTATTCGTTGTATCCAAGAAGGACTTACAAATGCGAAAAGACATGGTCAGGCTACTTTTATTAAAGTAAATATTTCGTTTGAACTAGAAGAATTGATCGTTCTTATCGAAGATAATGGAAAGGGTTGTCATAAATTAAATTTAGGATTTGGCTTACGCTCCATGAAAGATCGAATATCGGAATTAGCGGGTACGGTTAACTTTGATTTTAAATTGAATAATGGTATGAGGATCACGTGTAACATACCTATGGCAAAGGAAGTTTAATGATCATGATTAAAGCAGCAATCGTTGAAGATCAAGAGATTCTAAGAAAAAGTTTAAAAATTGTGATTGAAAATATTTCTGACATTGAGATTGTTGGAACTGCAGAAAATGGAGAAGAGGCAATTGCTTTATGCGAAAGAGAAAACTTTGATATTCTTTTAATGGATATTCAAATGCCGGTGATGGATGGGGTTAAGGCAACAGAAGAAATAAAAAAACGTTGGCCCAATATAAAAGTGATCATCCTTACTACTTTTCAAGATGTCACTCATGTGTTGAATGCCTTAAATGCTGGTGCAGAGGGTTATATATTAAAGGCTGTTGATCCAGAATATTTAGTTCAGGGAATTAAAATGGTGTATTACGGAGGCTCCCTCATTCCTCAACAATTAGCAAAAGAGGTGTTTGGTCAAATACAATTAAAAAATAACTCACACACGGATCAAGACCATAACTCTATGATTCATCCCTATGATTTAAATAATCAAGAAATAAAAGTTCTCAAATGTTTAACCCAAGGATTGTCCAATAAAGACATTACAGAAAAAATGTTTCTTTCTATGGGAACTGTGAAAAACTATGTTTCTACCATTTATTCGAAATTGAATGTAAAAAACAGATCTTCCGCTATTACTAAAGCAATGGAAGAGAGTCTTATAGAAGATAAGAAATATTAAATAAGAAAGCGTAGATGAAGTTAAATTGACTTTGTCTATGCTCTTTTTTTGATTGCGGCCCCTTATTTTAAAATATTAGCCAAAAGTCATAATTTGTCGTTTTATTTATAAATATTTATGACTTATTAGTGACTTACCGGCACTACAATATATTACTTTTCAATTGTAGTGTATTGGGTAAGGAGGGATTAGATGAAAAACTTAAAGAGATTAATAAAATATGTCGGTGTATTCATTATTATAATACTGGTAATCGCACTTTTCAGGCCCACATGGACTTCGAATATAAAAGGGGATAACAGTATTAGCGTCTTAGAACAAGTTAAGATCAACGGTACCAAACAGCAAATCATGATTCGAGGTCGTGATCAAAATAACCCGGTCATTATTTATGTACATGGGGGACCGGGTTGTTCCGAAATACCTTATGCTGCTAAGTTCCAAGACTTATTAGAAAAGGATTTTACAGTCGTTCATTACGATCAAAGAGGAAGCGGCAAATCGTATCATTTTAATGAGGATTATTCTAAATTAACGGCAGATGTACTTGTAGATGATTTATTAGAACTTACGGACAATATTTCGAAACGATTTGGCAAAGAGAAAGTGATCTTAATGGGTCATTCTTACGGCACATACTTAGGAACAATGGCTGCTTATAAAGCTCCAGAAAAATATGAAGCCTATATTGGGATTGGTCAGATGAGTAATATGCAAGAAAGTGAAATAGATAATTTGAATAATATGATAAGTGAAGCGAAAAAAGCCGGAAATACAGAAGATGTGAAGTACTTAGAGGGGGTCGCTGAAAAAATACATGCTGGAGAGGCAGTGACTCCAAGAGGTTATGTGTATAAGTACGGCGGCGCTACAAGACTTATTAATATGTCGGATGGCGATATACTATTAAGTCGTGAATATAATTTGTTGGATTTTATTCGCTATAACAATGGAGCTGCTAATTCACAAGAACCGCTTGTAAAAGAAACCTTGGATAAGCCGCTATCTAAGATCGTTACCAAACTTGAGTTACCATTTTATTTTGTAATGGGTAAATACGACGCAATGACTTCATCGAATGCAGCAAAAAAGTATTTTGATATGCTTGAAGCGGATCAAAAGGGGTTCATTTCTTTTGAAGAGTCAGCTCATTATCCACAATTTGAAGAGAAGGAAAAATTTTATAACTGGATGTGCGACACATTTAAATAGGGTGGCTTTTTTCTTACATTGATGGATAGTTTATTAAATATTACTAAACAACAACAGTAACAAATGCAATCTTTTAAAAAAGTAATAACATTAAAGGAAAACCAACGTTATAGTCAAAAACATTGGTTTTTTTTATGCAGTGAAATCAAGAGTATTGAGTGAAATTTAATCAAACAATTTTAAACCAACATAATTTAAGGTCTTTTGTCGGCGTTCGGTACTTCGAATGTGTGCATCAAAAGAATCTTTTTTATTACAAGAAAGGGTTCACATCTTAGAATAAAAAAGGTGGGTGAAATAGGAAAAACCGGCAAAGAAGATTGCCGGTTAGGGAAGATATTTCACTATTTCATACTGTTATTATTTCCAAATCGACCAGAAGCTTGTTTTTTGTTTGCCTCTGCTTGTTGGATTTGTTGTTTGATTTGATTAACATCAGTCTCATTCCCGAATTCTTCGTTCATTGAGTGCTTTGTACCAGAAGCTTGTTTTTTGTTTGCTTCGGCTTGTTGGATTTGTTGTCTAATTTGATTAACATCAGTCTCATTCCCAAATTCTGCGTTCAACGAGTTCATTGCATTTGGGGCTTTTTGGTTAAAGTTTTGGTTGTTATTATTCATGGATTTCACCTCCTGAAATTAGTCTGTACAGAAGATGCTTTATTATTCGTAGATATTTCTAATGAAGTACCAAGCATGAATTACCAGCTAATTTTACCTGTAGATCATGTTACTAAGAAAACTTCGCTCTAAAAAAATCATAAAATCCCATGTTCATTGGAATAGCCCAAATAATGAATCCTAAAAGGACAACAGGTACCAAAAGAGTTTTAAATACTTTAGGTGAAAGAGTCTTTACGAATAGTAAAACGTAGATTCTCACACATACTACAATAACAACTAGTAAGACCATCATCGAAGGTAAAAAATATAACAAACCTGTTCCTTTTGCTAACCATGAAAATATATCCATAACATTACCTCGTAGATTTTATTAATGGAACAGTTACAGCCAAAGTTTAAAGCGAACCAGATGCTAAACTTATGGCTTGTCTTTAGAGTTTCCACTTATTATCGCCATACTTGTTCATCTTTTCTTATATGAACATTTTTAAACATGGATAGTATGGGTGAAATAAGGAAAAGAATTCATTTAATCGAAGTGACCCTTAGAAGGAAATAGGGGTGCAAAGTATTTTTACTTTACATAATATTACTTGGAAGTTGTGTTTATATAGTTTTTCAATTTGATAAAGAATCCTTTGTTGGGTTCGGTACACTGAGTGCTTGCAGTCAATAAGTAAGCTACGAATCTAAAACACTTGGTAATCATCATCGATCATCTCATGGTGAAACGGTTGCGTGGTTGAACTGAATGAGGATATAAAAGAAGGCATTTGACTTGCAAAGGTTATGTTAAAAAACTAATATTTGAAAGTTGTTAGAAGTGTTTTACTATGTATAATAACTTGACAGAATTCTATAAGGGGAGTAGTATACAATAGCTACGTGAAAAGCTAATGTGAAGTAACACTTTTTAAACGTAATACTTTTGAATCATAGTTAATATATAGCTAGATTTAAATTAAACTTCTTTTAGTGGGTGTGTTCAAATGCCCTCATAAGGAACTCAGTCCAATATTGCCATGTTCTATGGCGCAATGAGTGATTGACCAGCATGTACTGGCCTGAAGCCTCCGGACGGAATTATACCGAGGCATAATTAATTAAGTAAAAAGTAGGTGCAAAAATGAAAAATTTATTAAATAAAAAAGATGCCCTATTAAACAAATTTTTAGGGATATATATAGTTGCTGTTTTAATGTTATGGATTAAAACATACATCACGCAAAAAGCACAATTTGAACTGGGCGTAGAAGGAGTGCTTCAACAATTCCTTTTACTATTAAATCCACTAGGTTCAGCAATGCTATTCCTAGGATTTTCGTTTTTATTTAGAGGAAAGAGAAAATATACATCACTAGTTATAGTTTACACGCTGATGTCTATTGTTTTATATGCCAATATTGTTTATTACCGATTCTTTAGTGATTTCATTACATTACCTACAGTTACCCAAACGCAGAACTTCGGTGATTTAGGCGGTAGTGTTCTTTCTTTATTAAAGCCTTATGATATCTTGTTCTTCGTAGATGTATTTGTAATGTTTTACCTACGATTCTCAAGAAAAATACAAAAAGAAACTAATCGTTTTGGCAATAAAAAAGCAATCGCAATCATTGCCTTTGCATTAGGAATTTCAATCTTGAATTTAGGACTTGCTGAAGCGGACCGTCCACAACTATTATCACGTGGTTTTGATAGAAACTATATTGTGAAATATCTAGGAATGTATAACTATACGATTTATGATTCAGTAGAAACGATGAAAGCATCTTCACAGAGAGCTTTGGCGGATAGTAGTGATATTACAGAAGTGCTGAACTATACAAAATCCAACTACGCAAAACCTAACGCGGAGTACTTTGGTAAAGCAAAAGGAATGAACGTTATCTATTTACATTTAGAATCATTCCAAAACTTCCTGATCAACTATAAATTAAACGGTGAAGAAGTTACACCATTTTTAAATTCATTAACAAAAGATAAGAATACATTGTATTTTGATAATTTCTTCCATCAAACTGGTCAAGGTAAAACTTCTGATGCAGAATTTATGCTAGAAAATTCTTTATTCGGGTTACCACAAGGGTCTGCTTATATAACAAAAGCACAAAATACGTACCAAGCAGCTCCTAGCATTTTAAAAGATCATGGTTATACATCTGCTGTATTCCATGGTAATAACGGAAGCTTCTGGAATCGAAATGAGATTTATAAATCATTTGGATTTGAGCACTTCTTCGATGCTAGTTATTATGACACGAATTCTTCAGAAAACATGGCTGAATATGGTTTGTTAGATAAACCATTCTTTAAACAGTCTGAAAGTCTTTTAAGTTCGTTACCACAACCTTTCTATACGAAATTAATTACGGTAGGGAACCACTATCCATATAAAATGGATCAAGACTTAGTAACAATTGATAAAGCTAATACTGGAGATGCAAGTGTCGATAATTATTTCCAAACAGCACGTTATGCAGATGAAGCAATCGAACAGGTCTTCAATCAATTAAAAGAATCAGGCTTATATGATAATTCGATGATTGTTCTTTATGGTGACCATTATGGTATTTCAGATAACCATAATAAAGCGATGGAACAAATCATTGGAAAAGAAATTACACCGTATGAAAGTGCTAATTTACAACGCGTACCATTATTTATACATGTTCCAGGAATGCAAGGTGGAACCAACCATACTTATGGTGGCCAAACAGACCTTCTTCCAACATTATTACATTTACTAGGAATTGATACGCAAAAATTTGTTCAATTTGGTTCCGACTTATTATCAAAAGAACATGATGAAGTTGTACCATTTAGAAATGGCGGTTTTGTCAGCCCTACGATTTATTCAATTAATGAAAAATATTATGATAATCAAACAGGTTTACTACTAGATGATAGTCAATTAGAGTTTGCGAAAACTATCAAAGATAAAGTAGATCGTAAATTACAATTATCTGATAAAGTCGTGAATGGTGACTTATTGAGATTCTATACGCCAACAGATTATACTCCGGTTGATCGTTCGAAGTATAATTACTCCAAAGATGTGAATTAGAATCTAATTAAATATTGCAATTTGCAAGGCAGTTCAAGAATACGTGTTTGATATCAAAGAGTTTTTATCCGATTGCTCTATGGTATCTTACCGTAATCTGGAATTGCCTTTTTATATATTTTAAAAGCAAAATCGGAAAGTTTCACATCAGAAAAGCGCTAGAAATCAACGTTTCTAAAATTGATTTCTAGCGCTTTTTAAGGTTTGACCAGTTTTATCTAAAAAGTTTTAGTGTGTTGGATGTTCTTATCGTTTTTAGCGACAGTTTGTTTGGATTCCATTTTAACTAATGAACAATGCATATTTAACGTCAAAAATAGCAAATACGTTATTATGTATAACAAACTTATTTAGAGAGTCTAATATGGAAGCAGAGGTATTGTTAGAAATAGTATATTTAAAAGATTGTTCATTTAATAGTGATATGCCAAAATCAAACTTTACATATATTCAATTTTATGTTAAATTACTCAATAATAAATTTGATTAAGGGAGGTGCAAGCAATGTTAACTGTTTTTAGAATTCTTTTTGGTAAAAATGTAAAACTTGGAAATGGTTTGGCGGACAAAGGGAGTAGTCTGTCCTTTTTTAAGTTATACAACCATACAAAACAGTTATCGGAGCTTTGCCTCTATGCCAATTAAATGACAAGGTAATGACTTAAAGTCCTTATTTATTTGAGCATATTTTTTATTTAAGATAGGCGCCGATAATTTTATTGGTGCTTTTTTATTTTAAGTTAAGCACCGATAATTCTATTGGTGCTTTTTTGTGTTTATTTTTAGCTTAAAGGATAGACAACTCCTTTCTATTTACTCCTATAAAACTAGAGAGTTCTAAGGAAGGATGAAAATGATGCAATTAAAACAAAGCAATAAGTATATAAGAATACAAGATTTCTTAAGGGAACACAATTACCCTAATTTTAGAATGAGACAAATATTGAATGCCATTTTTAAAGAAAGAATTGATAAGTTCCATGAAATGAATGTACTTCCTAAATTGTTAAGAGAGAAATTAGTTGAAGAATTTGGGGAGTCTATTTTAGATGTTATTCCTTTAAAGGAGCAACATTCTGAGCAGGTTTCAAAAGTTTTATTTGGAATTTCAGGAAACGAAAAAATAGAAACGGTAAATATGAAATATAAAGCTGGCTGGGAGTCATTTTGTATATCCTCTCAGTGCGGTTGTAATTTTGGGTGTAAATTTTGTGCAACTGGAGATATAGGTTTAAAACGCAACTTAACGTCAGATGAAATTACTGACCAAATTTTGTATTTTCACTTAAAAGGACATTCGATTGATAGTATTTCTTTTATGGGAATGGGAGAAGCATTAGCGAACGTGCAAGTTTTTGATGCTTTAAATGTACTGACAAATCCAGAGTTGTTTGCTTTAAGTCCTCGCAGATTATCTATTTCGACTATAGGTATTATTCCGGGCATAAAAAAATGACTCAAAACTATCCGCAGGTCAACCTGACGTTTTCATTACATTCTCCTTTTAATGAACAGCGAAGCAAGTTAATGCCAATTAATGAACACTACCCATTATTGGATGTAATGGATACATTAGATGAGCATATACGTGTGACCTCAAGAAAAGTTTATATTGCTTATATTATGTTGCCAGGAGTTAATGATTCTATTAACCATGCAAAAGAAGTAGTAAACCTTTTAAGAAGTAGATATAAAAGAGGGAGTTTGTTCCATGTAAACATCATTAGATATAACCCAACTGTTAGTTCACCTATGAGGTTTGAGGAAGCAAATGAACATCAAGTTGTAAATTTCTATAAAGAATTAAAGTCAGCAGGAATTAACGTTACCATTAGAAGTCAATTTGGCATTGATATAGATGCTGCTTGTGGGCAATTGTATGGAAACTATCAAAAAAATATAACCAATAAATAAAGGTGAGAGTAATGTTTAGAACGTGGGAAGTACCCTAAGAGATATTACGAACAATAAATAAAAATTAGTAGGAGGATATTATGATAAAAGGAATCTTAGGAAGAAAAATAGGCATGACTCAAGTGTTTAGTGATAGTGGAGATCCTATAGTTGTGACAGTTGTTGAAGTGGAAGAAAATGTTGTGTTACAGAAGAAAACGTTGGAAAGTGACGGATACGATGCAATCCAAATTGGATTTTCTGATAAGAAAAATCCAAACAAAGCGGAAATAGGAAGAAGTCAAAAGGCAAATACCAATCCTAAAAGATATGTTAAAGAAATTCGTGGAGCATCATTAGATGTTGGAAAACGTATTAGTGCAGATATATTCCAAGAAGGCGACTTAGTGGATGTTACCGGGATATCTAAAGGAAAAGGGTTCCAAGGTGTCATTAAAAGGCATGGATTAAGTGGAGGTCCTGCATCTCACGGTTCAAGATTCCATCGAGCTCCTGGTTCCATCGGTGTAGTCGCCAAAAATGATGGCATGAAAGTAATCAAAGGAAAAAAAATGCCCGGACGAATGGGTGGAAAACAAACCACTATTCAAAATCTTACAATCATAAAGGTTGATAGGGAACGCAACTTATTGTTAATTAAAGGGAATATTCCTGGACCAAAAAAGTCGTTTGTAATAATAGAAACTGCAATTAAAAAATTGAATGAAAAATGGTGATGATTAGTGTTAAACAAAAAGAATAATACTAGCCAAAGTATTGGTAGAGATAATGTAGTCATTACGGATTTTTTGATGTTGACTGACAATAATAATATTAAACTACCGTTCATAGTGGCAAGGGTTAACGATTATGAAATAACTTTAAACTATTTAAATATTGAGCTGATGAACGACCTGATGTTGGGCATCATACCTTCTGAAATGTCTTCATCAGACCTTCTTGAGAGTTATTATTGTGCTCTTGAATCAATCATTGAACATGAGCTTATTGTACAAAAAATGAATGAGGATAGAAGTATTTCTGAATGGGAACCTGATAAAGAACAAATTACGGATTGTATGCAAGAATTATTTGACGAGTTTGGAATTGATGTATCAGAGGAATACTCTAAACAGGAGATTGAAGAATTAGTAGTGCAAGAATTGCGCATGCAACGCTTTATTGATAATCAGTTGGGAGATACTCGTGTATCCAAGGAAGAGATTGAATACGAATACCAAAATTCACCTGAAAATGGGGAAATGCAAATGGAATACATTCGTGTTATTCTTGAATATGAAAAGCTAGAAGAGAAATATAAGGCTTTTGTTCTCGACTTGAAAAAAGCAGCGTCAATTGAAACTTATTATGATTTCACTTATTTAAAATAGAGTATCTTCCTAAGCCTTAACTACATTCTATTGAAGACTAGTAGATCCCCTTTAAGTAAACAATGAACCTACAGTAAGTAGATAACATTTTATTTAAAGGGGATTTTTTAAAACGCCCTACAAGTAATCCAGACTATTAAAAATTAGAATGATTCCAACAATACACATTATCCAAGAAAGGGCTGACCCTGTATTATTTGCTAGTTTCACTCGAAGTTTCTTCAGAGGTTTATGCATCCTCCAACCAAACAGGAGGTAAAAGAGAAGCAGCAAGAGGGAAGGCATCACCATGATCAAATTGTATCCAGCTAAAATAGAAGACCACTCCATCCATGATAGATTAGAAGTAGTCATTATTCCAATTGCTGCAAAATAAGGAAATGCCATACCTACTTCGATTAATGAAGTAGTGAATCCTAGAGCCACAATTGAAAGAATGCTTTTTGATTTTGGAGAAGGCAGTTCTGAATTTCTCTTTGCTGGAACATAAAAACTTGCGATGAACAAAAGTACTCCAATAATAAAGATTATCCAGCTTACAATTCGATTTTGAAATAAGCCAGAAATAATCTCGAACAAAAACCCTAATCCTAACATAAGTGAAACTCCAACAGCAAAATAAAATCCTGCAACCGTCAATAAATAAATCAATAAACGTTTGGTTTGTTGCTCTTTATCTGTTAAAAGTAGATAGACCGTTACCCCTAATGTAGCAGGGCTTAATGTATCCAGTAAAGCTAAACCTCCTATCAGGAGAAGTAGTTCTATACTCACCATTCTTTCCCCCTTATTCCGGTTGAGGATTATTCTTTTTAGCTATAAAAACTTCATATGCCTGGTTCAACAATTCAAGTACATCCTGATCAATCGGATATAATCCCAGTTTCTCTGACTGCTTTTGCGACATCCTTATTTCCCACAGCTTATCTAAAAATTCATCTTCACCATCAAATTCCTCTAAACGCTTTTCATCCATTCTTCTAATGATATTTTGAACTTTGCTTGATTTAGGACCGTCCTTCATATAACGCTTTAACTGACCTATCAGAGCAATCCATTCCAGTGAATCAGAACTGTCACTTGTCATATTGGGAACTTTTTCGAATAGCTTTATTTCTCGTTCTTTAAATATAGATTCTCTATAATTCTGCTGTATTTCTTTATCTTTACTGGATAATTGCATGAGCTTCTGAATTGCAACCCAGTTTTCTTCACCTTCTATAGCAATTCCATGTATCAATTCCCGTAAGGACTGCTCTATATTCTTTAGGTTTTCCTGTTCTTTTATGACAAAAGATAATTGGCTCTTTAGACTATCAGACCAATCCCATTCACTGGAAGCGAGCATGTTCATAATTTCATTTAAGCGAAATCCAATTTTTTTTAAAAATTGAATCTGCTGTAGTTTTTTTATTTCAGTATTCGTATATAAACGATGACCACCTTCTGTTTTGGATGGTGGCTTTAATAATCCGATTTTATCGTAGTGCCGCAGTGTTCTTACTGTAACACCTGTCAGCTCTGCCACTTTGTTAATGTGTATCAACTAATAAACCTACCTTTCTGTACGTTATACCTTTTGTTAACAACTGTTTTATTCATTCCGTTCTTATTCTTCTTTATTAAAAAGGGATTTAAGTAAGTACCCTGCTCCCAAGCCAATCAGTACACCAGGAAATGCATGATCTAGAGCCAGTCCAATCCCAGCACCTATAATGACACATCCATATATAATTATATCTCCCTGTTTCATCTAATCCTCCTTATTTTTCTAATTTATTTAGATATTTCAAAAAGTAGTTACTTAACAGTATACAAAATGACGTAACGTAAGCTTCAAGTTCTTTTTAAACTTTTATGAATTAATTTATAGAAGCCTTGAAACTGACGAGGGGTCACCTTTTATAATGGCATCAAAAGAGAGGAGTGGTGAATATGAAGAAATACTGTATGGTTATATCGGTTATTTTTACAATAATGTTTGTAAGTGCCTGTTCAGGAGGGGAGGAAAGAGAAGACATTCAAATAGCTTCCCTTAAAGATATAGATAGCATTTATATTGAAAATGGGAGCATCAATATAGATGTAGTATCAGCAGATATAGATGAATTGGAAGCAAACTTACTTTTATACGACAACGGGCCGGGAATTGTAATGGAGAAAGGGCAACGAAAATTAACGATTCGATTAAAAAGTGATATAAGCCGTCTGTTTAAAATCGACCGGATGCCTCATTTAGAAGTTCGAGTTCCTACTGAATTCAAAGGGGAAATCTTTGTTGATAGCACTTCTGGTAATGTCGTTGGTAAGGATCTGCAAATGCACGATCTTCAAGTTAGTGGTAGCAGTGGTAACGTAAAACTTGACTTCCTTGATTTTCATAGTGATGTTCACGTTACTACAACAAGTGGAAAAGTGGACATTTCATTGAATGAGGCTAAACCTAATGCCACGTTCCTACTTAAATCAAACAGTGGAAGACGTTCAGTCGGCATTGTATTAAAAGATAAACAACAAAGTAAAAAAGAAACAAAAGGAACATCTGGGAACGGAGATTATGAAGTGCAGCTAGAAACCTCTTCAGGAAATATAACATTGAAATAAATACAGATACTACTTCAAAGTTAATACCACTCCGAGAAGAAAGCACTGATCCAGGAGGGAGTTATAAAACAGTAGCGAAAGAATTAGAAATTGATCATTTAATGGTAGGGTGTTGGGATTCAGGTATGAGAGTAGCTAATGCGAGTTATATGCAACGCTGTCTTTAGTAGTAGGTCTTTTATCCTCAATTCTTATTTAGGTTGTTACTATAATTATTATGACTAAAATAGTTAAAAATGGAAATAATAATTTGTTATATTCACTACATATTTACTCTTCAAAAATCTGAACACAAAACCAAAGTACTATATTTGAATAAAATGTTTTTATGGTATAATTTCCTAAAAGGAGTGGTGTTTTTGGGAATTCGAAATTATTTTAAAGTAATAAAAGTTCTAGTATGTTTATCTGTTAGTTTATGCATTATAAATTATCCGACTATTTCCTTTGCAGCAATACTTGATTCTAATGTAGTTAGTGAAAAAAGCAATCCTAATGACATTGATACTGGTATAGCAAACTTGAACTATAATAACAGCGAAGTTTTAGCAGTGAATGGTGATAAGGTTGATCGTTTTGTCCCAAAAGAAGGTATTAATTCAAATGATAAGTTTATAGTGGTTGAACGTAACAAGAAATCACTTACAACTTCACCGGTAGATATTTCTATTATCGACTCTATGGCGAATCGTACATATCCAGGAGCATTACAACTTGCCAACAAAGCTTTTGTAGACAATCAACCTAGTTTATTAGTGGCCAAAAGAAAACCGCTAAATATTAGCATAGATTTACCTGGCATGAAAAGGGAAAATACTACGACCGTGGATAATCCAACATATGGTAATGTTTCTGGGGCAGTAGATGAGTTAGTGTCTACATGGAGTGAAAAATATTCAACAACCCATACTTTACCTGCAAGACTACAATATTCAGAATCTATGGTTTATAGCAAATCTCAAATAGCAAGCGCTCTGAATGTTAACGCCCAAGTTCTTGATAATTCACTGGGAATTGACTTTAATGCAATTGCGAGTGGAGAGAAAAAAGTGATGGTTGCGGCATATAAACAAATATTTTATACCGTAAGTGCAGAATTACCTAACAATCCATCAGACCTTTTTGATGATAGTGTTTCTTTTGAAGAGTTAACCCGTAAAGGTGTAAGTAATAGTGCTCCTCCCGTTATGGTTTCAAATGTAGCGTATGGCAGAACAATTTATGTGAAATTAGAAACAAGCTCTAAGAGTAAGGATGTACAAGCTGCTTTTAAAGCCTTACTGAAGGATGTCAATACTAATGTAGAAACTAGTGGACAATACAAAGATATTTTTGAAGAAAGTTCCTTTACTGCTGTAGTATTAGGGGGAGATTCCCAAAAGCATAACCAGGTTGTTTCAAAAGACTTTAATGATATTAGAAAAATAATTCAGGATAATGCAGAATTTAGTCTTAAAAATCCAGCATACCCAATATCATATACAAGCGTTTTCTTAAAGGATAATTCGATTGCTGCAGTTCATAACAATACAGATTATATCGAGACGACGGCTACAGAATATTCTAAAGGCAAAATCATCCTTGATCATTATGGTGCATATGTTGCTCAATTTGAAGTAGCCTGGGATGAATTTTCTTATGACGAAAACGGAAAAGAAGTACTATCCCATAAAACTTGGGATGGAAGCTGGAAAGACAAAACAGCACATTTCTCTACAGTGATACCACTTCCGCCTAATTCAAAGAATATAAGAATTTATGCAAGAGAATGTACAGGTCTTGCATGGGAATGGTGGAGAACAGTTATTGATGAATACAATGTTCCGTTATCTAATGAAATAAAAGTTTCAATTGGAGGAACAACATTATACCCAACAGGTAATATTAATTAGAATATAAACTCCTGCCTTGGAAAAACAAACGGCTGAGACTCTTGTTACACAAGAACCTCAGCTGTTTTTATTTCCTCAAACATCTATACAAGTATTTGAAGGGTATTAACCGTATCCTATATAACGACGAAAGAAACTTTGTGTTCAATATGTCTCTTTGGGAGCGAAATGGCCGATTCCCTTTAATTCAAAGTCAAAAAATTGAAGAATTAATTCATTTTCAGTTTCAATACAATAGAACTTATCAATATCGGCTTTTCCTCCTTGTAGTATATTTGCCACTATAGGTGAGAATAGCGGTAAATCGGTTAAGCTTAAATGTTTTGCCCCTTTGAAATGAGTAGTATAGGCTCCTTCGAACTGTTTATTATTAAGTTTGTTCGCTACGTAAACAGGAGTACGATCCAGTTGACGCCAAACATCGTCCGAATAAATGTTAAAAAGGGGAGTTGTGTAGGCTTTGCTGCTTGCCATAAAATTATCATCAGCTTTGTTATAAACAAGTTCACTAAAGAAAGGGGCATCGATATTTACTACTGCACTTATATCATCACGCTCTCTACCTAACCACACACTTGCCGCACCTCCCATTGAGTGCCCAAACACACCAATTTTCTCTGTATTAATATGTTGATAAATAGGGTTATTGTCACCTTTAGCTTTTGTAAGTATTGTATCAATGACAAAATTCATATCGTCTGTTCGTAGTTTCATCCATTTTTGAATGATATTGTACCATTCTTCATACGAATAAATACCTTTATTCGTATTATTGACTTCATTTTTAAAATCTGAATTGATCATCGTTACTATTCCATCCTCTGAACGAGTATAGAAGGAATGATAGGGATGATCGATGGAAACGACTACATAACCGTGGCTTGCCAACTCAGTATATGTAGAGGCGTTACCTTCCTTGATCCCATATGCTCCATGTGAGAATACCAAAAGCGGATATGTTCCATCTGCGTTTTTTGGATACCAAAATTCCACATTAACAATTCTGTTGTCTCCCTTGTCAGAAAACTCCTCAATACGATTCTTGTCAATAAATGTGTCAGTAGCGGTTGCGACTTCATATTGTCCTGTCACTTTTGGAGATGGGTGCTGTGGAAAAATAATGACGGGTGAAAGGACAAAGACAAATAACAATATCATCATAATGGACTTCCACACAATGTTAGATGTTTTGAATTGTTTGATATTCGTTATCTTAAGGATAAGAGATACTGTCCCTTTTACGGCTAATAAGAAAAGTAGGAAAGCAAGCATTACCCAGCGGAAATCCCAGACAATCACTGATGAAACAGTAAGTATTGCAAATACGATAAATACTGCAATCCTCATCCAATTCTTTAATTTTTTATGGTTTTGCTTAGTCGCTATGCAGTAGATGGCAAAAGCAATTTCGAAAATCAAAGCCATTGATAATAGTAATATTCCCATAGTCGTTCCTCCACTTCATTGGAAAAATTTTTATGAAATCATCATAATAAACGGATGGAAGGATGTATATGGAAAAACGGTAAGTTGTATTCACAAGCCAATAAGATGCAAAAAAACGGTAAGCTCTAATGCTTACCGTAAAATAATTTATTATAGGTAACTACTGCTTCTCTTGACTATTCATCAAAGTCTTTTTTCATTAATTTTAGTTTTTCATTGATTTTTTTTGCATCTTTTTTATCATTTTGCCATGAGAGTAGACGAACAATGATATAGATTACCGCAATTTGCAGTGCTAGAAAGATTGCACCTGATGCATCATTAACAATATGAATAGCGCTGCCTAAGACAATCAATAAAATCTCCAAAGTGAAGAAATGAATAATGATTCTTATACGCATTTTCTTCTCACTAAGATCATTCGGAGAATAAAAGATAAACCCCGTTAATGCACTTAAAAATGAAGATGCCATAATGATATAAATCGATTTCAAATCAAAGGCCATGTCAGGATAATACATTTGTCGCAACAAAGTAATCACCATGATTATGGATGCGAAGATGATAAAGAAATCCTTAATTATCTCTTGTACAAATTTAAAAAAATTCATATGTATCCCTCTTTATAAACCAAGCATATTTTTAAGGACAGGCACATACTGCCTTGATATAACAGCACGTTCTCCGTTATCCAGCACCGCTTCGAATCGGCCACTTATGGTCGGATAAACAGATGAAATTTTCGTGATGTTTAAAATGGTTGATTTCGATGCGCGAAAACAGTTTTTACCTTTGCATAATTCCTCTAGCTCGTATAGTTTTTGTTTTACCTCAAAAACATTGTCCCTGCAGTACATAAACACTTTTCCCTCGACTGCCTCGAAATAATAAATATCACTAAGCTTAATGCGGTGAATACTATCATTTTGATGACCGAGTAAAATAGGGTTTTCAGTTTTCAGCTTGTTCATAATTGCATTTATTTCTTCATTAACCTCATGACACCTAATAATAATTTCTTCTTCTAATTGTTGGCTTATTTCTTCTATTGAAATTTTCATATTATCACCCACGAAAATTCAAATTATTTCTTTTGCTTGAGGATAAACTGCTAAAAAGGTTTGATTCTAATGATAACACATCCATATATAATGCTATTTTACATTTTATCCCGTTTGGATTTTATTTTATGATAGTATCCAGAATCGGCTAAGTCAAGTGTAGGAAAAAGGGCGAGTTCAGGTAAAGTATAATGAAAATCACAATGGTTATAACTATTATCTTCACTCACCGTACTTAACCCTGACTTTATATTTGGTTGAGCAAATTACGGGTGAATTTGCAGCTAAAACAACTATCGAATTTGTACTATAATTAATTTACTTCTTAATGTAGATACATGTAAAACCATGACCAGATGTACAAGTGATCACGGTAAATATTGGCTTGGAATTTAAAACAAAATGAGTTGCTATCATAAGCAACTCACTATGATCCTTTTTTCTTTCTTAAAACTGAAATCCAACAGACCATGGCACTGAGGAATGCTACTAAAATTACGACAAAAACATTGTTATCCATTGTGAATCCCCTTCCAGTTGGTATTATAATCAGTCTGTCATATTAGTAATATATCAATAATTCGAAAAAATTCAACTGAACATTTTGAGGATAAAAAGTAACAAGCGTTAGGTATAGTATGATGTCTTAGATGTAATCACTAACCCTAAGCTGTTTGCTTTAAGTGGTATTATAATAAATAAAATAATTTGAAGTGAAGTTGATGCTTGAATTGTATTTCAGGAAAAAGTTTGCTAATATATAATTACAATTATGAGAGGACTGATGAATGGACAATGATTAACTAAACTATATTTTTATTTGAAATGAATAACTTCAAACTTCAAATTACAAAATATAGGATTAGTCTGTCCATTTTTATAAATCAGTTTATACGTTTTTTGTCATGGTTCCAATGGCAAAATAGAACTTATTTATGATAAGTGTTAAAGATTAATCCTTCCAATTATTACAAATTGGGAGGTTTTTTTTATTCTCTCATGGTTCATATCAGGAACTTTTAAGAAAGAAAGGAGAGTTAAAAATGAGCGATTCAGATACTATTGTTACGCATGTATTACTCCGTACAAGTCGTTAATATCCATCGAACTTATACGGAGAAATTTACAATGGATGGATATGCCGACTTTGTATAAAAAGTAAAAAGTATAGCTATACAAAGGAGGAATTATCATGTCAATGATACAAGTTCAAAATTTAACTTTTTCTTATCCAAGTAGCTTTGACAATATTTTTGAAAATGTAAACTTTCAAATAGATACGGATTGGAAACTTGGATTTATCGGTAGAAATGGACGAGGAAAAACAACTTTCTTTAATTTATTATTAGGGAATTATGAGTATAGTGGGAAAATCAATTCTTCGGTGGAATTTAATTATTTCCCTTATCCAGTTTCGGATAAAAACAAGTATACTCATGAAATCATGGAAGAAATTTGCCCCCAAGCAGAAGATTGGGAAGTTCTTCGTGAAATATCCTATCTAGACGTTGATGCCGAGGTTATGTATCGACCTTTTAAAACGTTATCAAATGGGGAACAAACAAAGGTGTTGCTTGCTGCACTTTTTTTGACGGAGGGTCAATTTCTATTAATTGATGAGCCGACGAACCATCTAGACACGGAAGCGCGAAAGATGGTCTCTGAATATTTAAGGAAGAAAAAAGGGTTTATATTAATTTCACATGACCGAAACTTTTTAGATGGATGCGTTGACCATATCCTTTCTATAAATAGAGCCAATATTGAAGTTCAAAGTGGTAACTATTCTTCTTGGAAATTAAATTTCGATAGACAGCAGGAACACGAAGAGGCAACTAATGAGCGTTTACAAAAAGACATAGGGAGATTAAAACAGTCTTCCAAGCGGTCATCGGGTTGGTCTAATCAAGTGGAAGCTTCCAAAAATGGGACAACGAATTCGGGCTCTAAGTTAGACAAAGGTTTTGTAGGACATAAAGCAGCAAAGATGATGAAGAGGGCAAAGAACCTTGAGTCAAGGCAACAAAAAGCTATTGAGGAGAAGTCGAAACTGCTAAAAAATGTGGAAAAAACGGAGTCATTAAAATTAGAATCATTGGATTTTCATGCAAATGAATTGATTGTTTTGGCTGATGTGTCTGTTCAGTACGATGACCAAATAGTGAATAAGCCAGTTAGCTTTAAAGTTGAACAAGGTGACCGAATTGTACTTGATGGAAAGAATGGAAGCGGAAAAAGTAGCATCCTCAAACTAATTCAAGGAGATCCGATACAGCATACAGGCTTCATGAATATAGGTTCAGGTCTCATCATTTCCTATGTCCAACAAGATACTTCTCATTTGAAGGGATTATTATCGGACTTTATTGAAGAGCATGAGATTGATGAAACGTTATTTAAATCCATCCTACGAAAGATGGACTTTGACCGAATTCAATTTGAGAAAGATATATCTCATTATTCTGGTGGACAAAAGAAAAAACTGCTGATTGCCAAAAGTTTATGTGAAAAAGCTCATATCTATATTTGGGATGAACCGTTGAATTTTATTGATATTTATTCGCGCATGCAAATTGAGGAGCTTATTCAACGATTTAATCCCACAATGGTGTTTGTTGAACATGATCAGGCATTTCAACAAACAGTTGCAACAAAAACGGTATCTATGTAGGTAATATGAAGTACTGAACTCTTTATAAAAATCATATAAAATCGTTTGAGTAAACAAATATACAGCACTCTTGTTTTAGTTACAATATCGTATCTAAACAAGGGTGCTTTTTGTTTTGTATGAAATCAATCAATATCACTGCAAAAGACCACGTTGCTTGTCAAAAGATTAAGCGTATCATAAATTATGTTGGGAGAATTTTAATATAGCCTTATGTAATATAAAACGAATGATATTATAAAAAACTTGAATGAAAATCCTATTAGCTACAAAGTTAATAGGGTTTCTTAAGTTCAAATTCAAAATGTGTTACAATTCGGATAATTTAAAATATTACACTTGCAATCGAAGCTAATTACGGGTAATGTAGGGATAACTCTATTTGGATAGAAAGGATACAGGAGAACACGTATGCCAAACTTTACTTTGTAATGATTAATAAATTGGATAGCATTGCCCTCAAAAAAACAATGTTTTTTTCAAGGGGGTAGTATGCCCATTTTTCATTACAAAGGAACCGAGCAACCCTGTAGTCTCGATATGACAGGAGGTCCTTATGTGGATCTCCTTTTTTTATTTCATTCATTTTACATTGTACTGCAAGATATCCGAATAGATGCTTGCGTTCCTTTATATCTTATTAAGAGGTGAAGGATAATGTTAAATATTACAATTCGCTGGACACTTTCTCAAATACCTGAATGTACCGTAAAGAAGCACTGCAAAATGTGTGGGAAAATATCTATTTTTACGGATACAAATGTGCGAAGACATAACGCAAACGGAAAAAATATTTACCAATATGCAATTTATAAATGTGAAAAAAATCATACGTGGAACAAAAAGTTAGCTATTTATAAAACGTTCTCAGAGCATGTTGCTGAAATGGAGGAGCACCAAGAAGAATCTTCATTTTTGTCAACGATTCCGATAAACAGCTTCATACAACAAGGCATTAAGATGATATACATTGTACTGGATGATGTGATTGGAAAACATCGAATTGATAAAGTGCTTGCAAACCAAATTGAGGATTGGAGCCGATCACAGATTATCAAAAAAATTGAAAAAGGAACGATTCAATTAAATGATCAAGTCATAAAACCAAGTTCAAGATTGTCAAAGGGCGAACGCATTTCTATATCCATTGACTGAACAAAATACTATCAGGGTTGCAATGTGGTAGATAAAACACTCACACATTTGCAACCTATTTTGTTTGAAGATTCACGGAAGAGGGAAGCGATATTATGAAAAAGGTATTTTTTACATGATGGATAGATTAAGTGATTGAACAGTTGTTTTTGATTTTCCAATGATAAAAAATTGATGCAAAGGGGTATTTAAATGAATTGTCCTCTAAAGAAACGTGTACATTCTTTGTTCCTAAAGGAAGTACAATATTATATTTTCAAGAAAGCTTGAATGCTTATATGACATGTTCAATGTTATATAGACAGTTCTACATTGAAAAGGGAAATTTAACAAAAATTTCTTCCCTAATTACAATTTTTTAAAAATTCACTAATCTTAATAGCCTCCATTCAATTTATTGAATGGAGGACTTAACTTTATCGTATTATTTCAACTTTATACACATGAAATAACTTATGTTTACGAAACAACAATTACTTAGTTCGAAATCACTATGTCATAATTGATCTAACGAAAAAATGAATATGAATATTCGTTAGATCTTAAAAATACGAAAAAATTCAGGAGAGAAAGGGAGTAGTCATCTCTCTCCTGGAAGAAAATGAGAAGCTCTTATACTCAGTAAAAGATACGATTTTATATCATATTATATATAAAACTTATCTTCTAAGTGTAACCGACCCGGTTGCTGAAGCAGTATTACCATTAGTAACCGATAAATAGTTATCCCAAGTTCGGGTAGTGTCATTTTTAGATAAACTATAAGTTCTAGTATGAGTCGTGCTATAGAAATCAGCCGTAAACGTGCGAGAAGTATATCCATCATTATATGACACATTATAGTATGATGAAACTCCTCCGCCCCAACCGATTGTTTTTGTTACACTTGAGCTAGAAGTATTTAATGTAACAAGTTTAGGGGAAATATACGCATCTACGGGAACGTAACGTGGAGTAATAGAATTAGACGGTTCTTCAGCAGTAGATGCAGATGCAGTTGTGTAACCTGCTCCTAAAATAAATGTTGCTGCCAGTGCACTAAATAATAGTTTTTTTGTTTTCATAAATAAAACCCTCCCTGGGATATATTATATTAACATCCAATAAATGTATTAGATGTTAATATTTATTGTATATAAAAACAATTGTATTGTAAATGGTGAATTTTCAAATTATTGTAATATTTTTATTGCCTTACTGGAAATCTATTTTTAAAACAGAGAAGATAAGTTTAACTAGTTGGATACATTATAAATTTAAATGGAATAATATTGATTATATTTGATAAAAATGTATAATTTACATATTATTATAATTCATTTGGTTCATGTACTAGTAAATCAAAAGTGAATGGTGAAAGGCTTGCATTTTAATAATCCAAATTAGGAGGAAAAATATGATAGAGATTAAAAATTTAAAGAAAACTTATACTTATCTTTCTGAAGAATTCGGAATATTTAATGATATTTCATTAGTAATTGATCATGGACAGTGGTGTTCAATTATAGGGCCATCTGGTAGTGGAAAAACCACTTTTTTAAATTGCGTAGCTGGTTTAACACACCCCGATGAAGGTGATGTTCTTTATGAAGCAATCAATATACATAAAATAAAAGAAAAAACAAGAAATAATTATCGAAGACTTAATATGGGGTTTATATTCCAAGACTTCAAACTTCTACCTCATTATTCTGTGTTAGATAATGTAGTGCTTCCATTGTATTATGATGAACCAAAAAGAAACTTATATAGTAGGGCAAGAAATCTTTTGCAAAAAGTAGGTATTTCGGAAAATTTATTTAACAGACTACCGGAAAGTTTATCAGGTGGAGAAAAGCAAAGAGTCGCAATCGCACGTGCCTTAATTGCAAATCCAAAAGTCTTAATTTGCGATGAACCTACAGGCAGCTTAGATTTAGTTAATCGAAATAAAATAATAAATATATTGTTAGAATTAAAGCAAATGGGTTTGACAATTTTATTAGTTACTCATGATGAGGAAGTAGCAAACCAAGGTGATGTGACATATAGATTAAACCTTGGGAAACTAGAAGAAGTCAGAGGAAATAAATTATGATACATTTTGCTTGGAATCGTATAAAAAATAGGAAGTTTGTTTCAATTACAATTATTTTAGTATTTCTTAGCGTATTTCTTTTAATACCTATAGGTCTTGAAAACACCAAGGAAACAAAGTTAGTTGTTCAAAATTCGATTTCTGAACATGGAAGAGGATCCTATGATTTATTAGTACGACCTCCTAACGCTAGGACAAATATTGAAAAAAAGATTGGAATTGTTGAAGAGAATTATATAGGTGATAGTCAAGGTGGAATATCTATGGAGGAATGGAAAAATCTAAAATCTAACCCTGCCATTGAAGTTGCAGCTCCTGTTGCATCGATTGGCTATTTCACTGGTAAACAATTATCTGTTGAATTGCCACAGTTAGATCAATCTACAAGATTCACATGGGAGTTCTATACAACCGATGGCTATCATCATTACTCTCTAAGTCCTCCTCGTAGCCTTATCTATTTTAAAGAATCTAAACCTGGAAATGTTCAATACTTAAAAGATTTGTCTTTAGGAGAAACAGCTTCAGGAGCTACAATGGAAATTATGCTTCCATCCACTTACCATTTACTAGCTGCAATTGATGTTGAAAGTGAACAAAAATTAACAAAAGTTGATTTTTCTGAACTGGAAAATGAAATAAACCCTTTAGAGTTACAAGCAATTCATAGTACTTTTGGTGACATCCCTATTATAAAAGTTATACAAAGAAAGGATATACAAGTCCCCCTAACTTTGAAACTAAAAACAGAGACACTTGATATTGATCTAAAAGATTATAGTAAGAAATTAGGTCTATCAGAACAGGATTGGTTAATGAATTCTGACGAATCAACCCGAAAAAAAATAATAGCGGAGTTAAATCAAAAAGAAGCAAGTTCACCTATTGATCGTGAAATTGATTTATCTTCTTTTCAAAGACCATTTGATGGTACACCAGTGAAAATAAATGAACAATTTAAACCTGAAATTACAGGTAATTTTGTTGCAAATAGAGGAGAAACACCTGTTTTTTTTACTGCTCATAAATTAGAATATGGTCTTTCGGATGAAGTTTTCAAAATAAATATAGTTGAAGAAGGAAGTCCTCCATCCTATAAAGAAATAGATAAAAAAGGGAGTAGTTTATATGAGTCACGAGAGGTACCTTATCTTCTTGAGCAAGTAGGAACTTTTTCAGCTTCGGGAACTGAAACTAAAGAGCTTTCCTCTAGTCCTTTAGGTATATATTCTACAGCTAACATAAAAACTGCACAGGGGCATTTATTACAACCTACTACTATACCGGGAAGCTTTATTGCACAACCTGCTGGTGCATTAATATCGATGGAAACTGCTGAAATTATTAAAGGACCAAAGCCTATTGATGCAATAAGAATAAGAGTAGCAGGTATCAATGAATATAATGGTGAAGCTCAAGAAAAAATTGAAAATGTAGCAATTGATTTACTTAAATCAGGTTATGAAGTGGATATTGTAGCAGGATCTTCTTTTGTTAATCAAACATTAGATGTGGAAGGTATTGGAAAAGTTATAGCGCCTTGGACTACATTAGGTGTAGCACAAGAGCTTGAAGAAAACTGGAATAAATTAACCTTTATTACAACGATATTATTTGTTGTTTTTACGATTGTATGGTTCATAGCAAGGCTTTTATTTGAGAAGATTATACTAAAAAATGAGGATGAATTACTTAGTATAGTGGGCTGGCAACGGAAACATATCATTCAAAGAAATTATTTTGAACAGTATATGTTACTATTTGTAGCATATATAATAAGTCTCCCATTGATCCGATTATTTTCATTAGAAACAAGTGCGTATTTTATTACAACGATTATTTTTCTTATTGGTTTATTAATACTAAGCCTTGTTTTTTCTATTAATAAGCAGGTAAAGAAAAGGCATATTGCTAATAAAAAAGCATACTCATTTCTTTATTATCGGAATATTCTTATACCAACTATGGTCGTTTTGTATGTCTCTACCATTTTATTAATCATTCAAACAACAAGTATTGGAAATGTATTAGTAAATGCTCAAAAATCTTCCTTAGGAGAGTTTACTGTAGATGCAACTTTATGGTTTCAACTATCTATTTTAATTTCTACTTTTATTTTATCCATTTTAGGGCTAAGTGAATGTTTACATGTTTTATTTCAGTCTAGAAGTACAGAGCTGAAAATGTATCATATTATTGGTTGGACAAGGACAAAAACTCTTTTCCATTTATGCAAGGAAGTATTTTTATGGACAGGTATAACAATTATGGCTGGCGTGATAACGGGTCTCGTGCTTCTTCTTGCTATGAACTTTTCAACTGTTTGGATTATTGTAGGCATAGTATCATCGTTAATAACATTAAGCTGTGTTGTTGGGTGTATAACCTTTGCAAAAATTGTATTTTCTTCTTCAGCAATAGTTAAAGATAAATAAGCACCTATTTAGGTCCTTCTACTGGATAACAACTCTTGTCCCATAGACAAACACCTTCACGTTGATTTAATAAGGTACATTACCTGTTTTTCAACGTGAGGTGTTTTTTTATTTGTCTAAAATTCTTTTGAAAAATTCAGTCTCGTATCATTTTTTAAACCTACAATGAAGTCAAAGGAAAGGAGTGTTGTAGATGAAGGTAAAAAAAATAAGTCTTGTTGTAGTTCTATTATTGGCAATTTTCATCACAAATGACGTAGTCGTACAGGCAGACGATCACAAACATGAAGATAAAAAACATGAAAAGTATAAAGAATATAAGGACTACTATAAAGACCACGACGATGATGATGACGACGAGGAATATTACGATGACGATGAAAAAGAGGGTGAAACTTACTATTTTCAAGATGCAGTAACTACAAAAGGGACTTGGAATATTTGGACACGAACAGTTGCAGTAGATAAAGAAGTGTTACCTTTCACAGGCTCTCAAAAGGTCACGTTAAAGGTAGAAGATACAAATAAGGAACTGAGCTTTTTTGTGATACCAAAAGACGGTGAATTTTTTGTACCGGGAAAAGCAGTAGCGGAGGTTTTAGGAGCAAAAGCAACCTTTTATAAAGAAAGTAAAATTTTGGATATACAAAAACGGGGGAATGAATTAATTTACCGTGCTGGAACGAATGTTGTTTATGATAACAGTGTAAAAACACCATCACCTGCACAAGCATTTTATGTAAATGAAGAATTATATTTGCCTATTAGTACTATAACGAATGGCTTAGGTTATATAGCAGAGTGGCAAGAAAGCAACCAAACGTTTGTCTGCCAGCCAATTACGAATTAGGGGGAAGCACTATGAAAGATCCGAAAAAGGCAAAATGGGTATTAGGAGCGTCTGGGATACTTTTATCTGCAGCGATACTAACCCAAATTAATAGCCCAACAGAAGCCGAAATGACACGCACCAATGCTATCCAGGATGTAAATCAGGAAAAGATGACGAAAAAAGAAAAAGAACTAGTACAGCTAGATTGGACAAATTTTGAAGTGACAAGTCAACCTGCTGTCAAAAGTGACCGCAAAACGAAAAGAACGTAATGGAGTGGGTTGTGTGGATACTCTAACTTTACAAATAATGAATACTGAATTTTATCTAGCTATGCCAAAAGGTGTACGTTTTGCATGGAAAGATGAGGCCGAAAAATGGCTTCAATACGTAGCAAAAGAATGGTCAAGATTTCAATCAGATAATGAATTAGCCCAACTTAATAGTTTAGAAGTTGGCGAAACGCTCCGCATTAGTTCGCTCCTATATGATTGTTTAGTGCAAGCGGATCGGTATTATCAACGTTCTAATGGTCTATTTTCTCCATATCTTAAACGTCAATTGGAACTGCATGGCTACAATCAATCTTTCCCGTTTGATAAAGTTAACAGCGTTGACTTGCAAAATAAACCTATGATTGTAGATCAACCGTTTCAATTTCTAGGTGATGAAAAAGTGATGAAGATAGCTCCACAGGAAATTGATTTAGGTGGATTTGCGAAAGGGTATGCCATTGAAAAATTGGCGAATTGGCTTGAGCAAAAGGTATCACCTGATTTCGGATGTATAGACGGGGGAGGGGATATGAAAATGTGGTCTTCCGGGGAAAAGACCTGGACAATTGGTGTTGCAGATGCCTGGGATGTCGACAAGGAAATTAGCTCGATTAAACTAAAAACAGGTGCCATCGCTACTTCGAATCGAGTTTATCGTAGCTGGTTGCAAGGAATTACGAAGAAACATCATTTATTAAATGGACAAACAGGTCAAATCGCCAATACAGAAGTAGTACAAGCTTCAGTCGTTACGTCATCTCTATGTGATGCAGAGGTCGGTGCAAAACTTTGCTTTCTTATGGATGAGGGTGAATTACAGCGATGGTTCGAAAAGAATTGTCAACAAAGTGCTCGCTTCATTGTTAAAGAAGGGCAAGCAGCAAATTGGAAGATGACGGGGGTGAAATAAATGATCATCAGTACTTGGGAATGGATTCGATTATTAGGGTTGTTAGCGTATTTTTACTTTACAATTTCCATTATATTTGGTTTGTTGAGAAAATCATCATTTGTCAAAGCACATAAAAATTTAATTTATCATATACATCAAAATGCGGGCTGGCTAGGGTTAATTACCGTAATCGCACATATGTTAGTGCTTTTAATCGATCGGTTTGAGCCTTTTAGCATAGCGGAGATTTTAATTCCTTTCTCAGCTAAATATCAGTCTCTACCATCGGCTCTTGGAACAATCGCATTTTATTTGTTTTTAATGGTCATCATGACATCGGATTTATGGATTCGAACAATGAATCGCAACTTATGGAAAAAACTTCACTTTCTTGTGTTACCAGCGTGGGCATTTTCACTTGCTCATGGAGTGTTAATTGGAACGGATACAGAAAATACGTTGTTTATATTGTTTTATGTAGTTTCCGGAGGGATTACTATGTTAGTACTGGTAGCAAGAACAATAAGCCAGTTCATGAAAAAAGGAAATGTTTCAACGTCACCTAATCATTAAAAGGAATCGGGGCTGTTATACAAGCCCTGATTCCTTATTAAATAGGGAATTCAATATGAAATGTAGTGCCTTTGTCCACAAAACTTGTCGCATAAATTTTCCCATCGTGCTGCTCCACTATAGCTTTTGCGATGGCAAGACCTAAACCAGAGCCATTTCGTTGACGAGCAGCATCACTACGGTAAAATCGCTCAAACACTAAAGGCAATTCCTGTTCAGTCATACCAATTCCACTATCAGCAACCGTCATTTTTACAGTGTCTTTATTTTGTAAAAGGGTAAGTGTTATGGCTCCACTATTTGTATATCTAATCGCATTGTCTAATAGAATATAAAGCAGTTCTTGTATTTTTGAAGCATCACCGAGTAACTCGATGTTTTCTTGGATTTCTGTAGAAAACTGTATTTCAGGAGGCATAATCCTTTGGAATTTCGTGCTCACTTTTTTAAGTAAAGTTGATAACGGTATGGTATCTTTTTGAATGGAAACTTGCTGCTGATCATGTCTTGCTAAGAACAGCAGTTTTTCTATAAGCTCTTTCATTATTTCAGCCTCATCTTTTAAATCCGTAATTAATTCTTTTCCAAAAGGGCTTAATTGCTTGCCTTCCTCTACTTCTAAAATTTCAAGTGAACTATAAAAAATACTAAGTGGCGTTCGTAATTCATGAGATGCATCGGATACGAATTTTTTTTGTTTATCAAATGACCATTGAATAGGTATCATGGCTTTCCCAGCCATATAATAGGACAGCAGACCGATTAAGACCGTAGAAATACAAGTTAATAATACTAATAAATACTTTGTCATTTGGAAAAAATGATGCTGTGATGTCACAGATTTACCAACGATTATATAACCGGCTACCGTACCGTCGTTGAAAATTGGCTTTTTTAGAAGTAGAAAATGCTCTTCTTGCCATTCATAATGCTGTACGAGGTCTTCATCTGGATTTCTATTGCCAAACGCTTTTTCAATCTGATTTTTCAGTCCCTTGAAAGATTCGTCTCCATGGACAAACTTATGATCCTTTGTGTAAATATAGTAAAAAAAACTGCGATTTGGATCATAGCTTAACGTTTTAGTGTTGGCATGAACATGTTCAAAGAAATCGTGCTCTTGCCGAACATAAAAGTCTTGTAATTCGTTTATTTGTTGATTTTCCATTAATTTTACGAGGGAAAAGTATAGCACAATAACGAATAGTGAAAATAACAACAAGTAAAGTGTTGCATACAAAAAGGATAATTTTTTTTTCGTTTTCTGAAACATTAATCTTCCCTCAGTTTATAGCCAATCCCTCTAACATTTTGAATACGTGATTTGGATTGACCATCATCAATTTTTTTTCGTACAAGCTTGACTAAAGCATCTAAGGAATTATTCGAAACATCGTAATCGTATCCCCAAATATAAATACAAATTTGTTCTCTCGTTAGTACACGACCTTTATTAATAAATAAATACTCTAAAAGTAAAAATTCGTTTTTAGTTAAATCAATACTTTCATTATTATACAAAAACACACGGGAATCTACATTCAGCTGTAATTGATCGATCTGAATGACCTGCTCTATCACTTTATCTTTTCTCCGTAATAATGCACGAATTCTTGCTAACAATTCCTCTATTTTAAATGGCTTTACTATGTAATCATCTGCGCCACTATCAAGTCCTTTAATGATGTCCTCTGTGTCGTCCTTCGCTGTTAGCATTAAAATACTACCATTGAACCCAGTGTTTCGTAATTGCTGGCACACTTGAATTCCGCTAAGGTGCGGCATCATCCAATCCAAAATAACAAGATCAAATTGCTCTATAAGCGTATAGTCTAGCGCTTCCTGTCCATTCGCTGCTTCTGTCACATTGTGAAATTCTTTCTTTAAAATATGAACGATATTTCTTCTTAATCTTGCATCATCTTCTGCTAGTAATATTTTCAAGGCAACTTCCTCCTAGTACCTATATTCAACTAAGTATACACATTAAAAATGAAATGAAACTGAAAAAATTATATGTATTCCATACTTCGATAAGAGTTGAAGTTTTTCCTATCTATAATGTTCTTTAATTGAAATAGGAGGGGAAATAATGAATATTTATAAATTTACAGCATTGTTAGTTTTAACGACCTTTTTAATGGGATCTTCATTTGCCATTGTTAAATTGGGATTACCTTACTCATCGCCACTATTATTGGCTGCACTTCGCTTTCTACTGGCAGGGATTTTGATGGCTGTCGTGGTGTCAGCGTTGAAAAGACCCCATCCAACTTCAAAAGAAGGTTGGATGAAAATTTTAACAATTGGAGCATTTCAAACTGCGGGTGTAATGGGCTGTATTTTTTTAAGCTTACGGACCATTACGGCGAGTGAATCTTCTATTCTAACATTTACGAATCCATTGCTTGTAGTCATATTTGCTACAATATTTACGAAAGCGCGTTACCGATTGTATCAATGGTGTGGTGTTTTCTTGGGGTTAATTGGGGTTACGATTACAATGGGTATGCAGATTGAAGGGGAAATCGGCATTCTTTTTGGTATTCTTTCAGCTGTTTTTTGGGCAATTGCAACATTACTGGCTAAAAAATGGGGAGTTTTATTTGATACATGGGTGCTATCAGCCTATCAAATGCTTTTTGGTGGTTTATTACTTTTATTGGCAAGTTTCGTGTTAGAACAACCATTTTTTACTATGAATGTTCATTCGGTATTCATTTTGTTATGGCTTAGCATTTTCTCGTCAATTGTTCAATTTGCAGGCTGGTATTATCTTTTACAAAATAGTGATCCTGGAAAAACGAGTGCCTTTTTGTTTTTAGCCCCTTTTTTCGGCGTGATAACAGGCTGGATACTATTAAATGATCCGTTAAAACCATCGCTAGTCATAGGAGGGCTGTTTATTATTGTTGGTATTTATTTGGTGAATCGCAACTTTACGGCTCACACAAGGAAAATATCCGCGGAGAATCGAGTATAGACTGTCCGCGGAAAGAAGGCAGAGCCCTATGTTAGTTTAGATATCTAGCTGAAAAACTTCTTTAAAGCCAGCCTTTCCTTTTTCAGTCACTTTAATGGCACGAATTGACGGGACACGAGTCACCCATCCCAAATGTAATAAATGCGCAAGGATCCCTTGACCGAGAGCACCGGCTAGATGATAACGTCGTTCACTCCAATCTAAACAGGCAGGGGAAAATGATCGACGCTTTCTTTTTAAATCAACTAAATCAAGACCGAAATCTGTGAAAAATTGTGCACCTTCAGATGTTATGAGAAACTGCTTCTCTTCTAGTTTTAGATAACCCGCGTTTACCAATGAATCTGTTAATTGAACACCTAGTTTACCTGCTAAATGGTCATAGCAAGTTCTTGCACCCTGTAATAATTTCATTTGACTAGATTGTTTTAAAGAACGTACTTCAGGGGGAGGAGAAATTGCTAAGAAGGATTCGAGGAAATGAGCAATTTCTTCGTCTGCTAATTGAAAATATCGATGACGACCTTGTTTCTCTACTTTAACAAGTTTACCATCTACTAACTTTGCAAGATGAAAGCTAGCAGTCTGAGGCTTAATGGCTGCCATATAAGCTAATTCACTGGCAGTATGAAAACGACCATCCATCATACTAGCGAGCATCGTAGCTCTTGAAGTTTCTCCAAGAAGCGCAGCGATTTCAGCCATGTTTGGATTAATACCCATTTGTCACAATCCTTTCTGCATTTCACATTTCGATATTCGTAATAGTATTTATCGTTTACAATAATACATATTGAGGAGGGAGTAAATAGCTATGAAAACATATTATGCCGTAATTTTTACATCACAAAGAACAGACGAAGATGGAGAAGGCTATGCCAAGATGGCAGAAGTGATGGACGAATTAGCACAAAAACAGCCCGGTTTTCTCCGTGTAGAAAGTGCCAGAAATACTGAAGGAAAGGGAATTACTGTATCCTATTGGGAATCACTAGAGGCTATTCAGGCATGGAAAGAAAATTCAAAACATCTAGTTGCACAGAAATTTGGAAAAGAAAAATGGTATAAGCAATATAATGTAGAAATTTGTACAGTCTTAAAAGATTATTCTTTTAAAATGTAATTAAATCGATTATTTCAATTAGAAGGTGTTAAAATATGACTACGTTTATCTTAGAAGAATGGCATGAACAAAGAAGAAATTTCAATCCTTCTGATCCAGTTAGTATTAATAAAATGCATGAGTTCAAGGAAAAAATGAAACTTCAAGAGCATACTGAAGGAAATTTAAGGATACTTGTAGACGTCTACTGTATGCTTAGAATGTATTCAGAGGCATATAAAATTTTCACTTCAGTTATGGATTTAGAAAACAAGAAAGATCAGAAAAAATTTGGATCAATAAATTATTACGTAGATAATCCGAATTGTGTGAAGCCTTTGTATCCTTGTGAAATTAAAGAGGATATAACAATTAAAACGGTAATACCTAAATTTAAATATTTGCCAGCTCCATTAACATCTAAAATCTTTGAAGCGGGAGAAGTTGTAACTTGTGATTGCTGTGAACAGGAAGTAGATGTTTATTATACTGGAGGTATTTACGCAATTGAAGAGGCTGAATATCTCTGTCCTACATGTATACATAGTGGTGCAGCTGCTAAAAAATACGACGGTTCTTTCCAGCAGGACTTACTTAATGATGAGAATGTTGTCAATTTAGATTTTACTGAGGAAGTAATGTGTAGAACGCCTGGTTATGTAAGTTGGCAAGGAAATGATTGGATGGCTCATTGCTCAGATTATTGTGCATTTATTGGCTATGTTGGCTGGAGTGAGTTAGTGGCGCTAGGCATTACTGAACAATTTGAAAATTATACTGGTTTTTCTACTGAGGAGTTGTCAAAATCACTAATAAATGATGGACATCATCAAGGATATTTATTTCAATGCTTAGAATGTGGTCGCTATGTTCTTTATTCTGATTTTAGTTAAACGTGATAGACAGTAATCTAAGGAGGAGGAGAATTGATCAATTTTTTTCAACGATATATTGATTCGTGGCGCTTTAATGGTTGGTTTGTTCACGATATCTTTCTAGGTATTATCATTGCCGTTGGACTTTTATTGTTATTGTACGTTTTGTTTAAACGCCCACGTAAAGGTGTTATTATCATAATTTTCATCATTTATGCTTTTTTAGGCAATCTTTTGATGATTGCTTTTGGTTTAGCTGGTCGAAGCTTCCCAATCAATTCTGTATCGCCTATTTATACAGATGATGTACAGAAAGTTGCGGTCCAAATGGTTGAAGGATCTGAAAATAACGGTACAACTAATGGGATTACGCAAATTATTTCACATCATCAAATTGTAGCAATTAATTTGCAAACAGGTGAAAAACAGTGGGCGAAATCTTCGTCAAGTAAAGAGACATTGATTGGCTATTTTATGGGGGGACTTCTTGTTCATCATCGTGACGGTGAAAACGGGAAATTTTCTTTATTAGATATACATACTGGAAACGAAAAGCTCTCTGAAAAGGAATTTACGAAAAAACACAAACAGTTAATAGATGTTTTAGAAAATGGCTCCCACAATATAGTTTTGTTGCAAAATAATCTTTATTTAGAGGGAGTCGATGGGAAATTTTATCGCTTTGATGGCAAGAAATTAAGCGAAGATAATAAAGCCGAAAAATATATTTCTACAAAATTTTTCGTAGAATCTGATATTCCAGGTTATTTTGCTTCGCATAATCAACCGTTGGAGGATTATGATGCGGTTCGAGAATTTAGTAACAATGTATTAGCTGAACCGGCCATTCAAACATATAAGAATCTAGAACCTGCTATAGTAGATGTTGATCTACAACAACAAACAGCCATTGTATCTTATCGACAAACGAAGCGGGAAAGTGCAGACAGTATCGTATTATCGTATGATATGAAAAACCATCGCATGATGTGGGAAGAAAATATAGGTGTTGTGAATACGGAGCAAAAAAATCCGGGTGTTCGTACATTAGAGAACTATTATGCGATTCAAGCAGGAGATGAGTTTCTGTTGTTAGATAAGGATACTAAAAAAGAAATGTTTAGATATCTGCTACGTTGGAATCGCCCAGCTCGGTGAAAATTAAAGAGCGTACAATTATTTATCCCTCCAAGTAACACTTGTGAGGGATTTTTGATAGAGTTGCCCTATATAAAATGGTTTATTATTTAATGATATATCACTTTGCGATATATCGGAGGTGTTGACAATGAAATCTTTAGAGCAGTTAATAGATTCTGTTTTTTATATTATGGCTGCAAGTCATTTTTGTATTGATTATCGTAAATTACAGAAGGCTGAAGAAGAGGAGTATTTTGAGCTTGTGAACTAAGCGCTATTGGGCTAATTTTTAGATATTAATGTATCAGATTATGATATAACTATAGACGTATGTATCAGATTATGATATATTGCTTTTAGATATATGTATCATTTTGTGATATATCTAAAAAAGATATAGAAGGTGATGGGTTGGTGAAAACGGAGCAATTAACAGATTCAATGTTTTATATTATGGCTGCTTTAACTAAACCAAGACATGGTTACGCTATTATGAACTTAATTGAAGAAACAACAAAAGGCACCATTACGATAGGTCCCGCTTCTATGTACACGATTATCAAAAAGTTACTAAAACAAGAGTGGATTTATTTGTATGATGGATCGGATTCAAGACGTAAAACATATCTGCTAACTGAGAAGGGCAGAGAAGTATTAAAGGAAGATATGATGCTAAGAAAACAGATGATTCAATTAGCGGAAACCGGACTGAAGGAGGCCGAAGAATGAGACAAACAAAGTATATTACTTCTGGTGGGTTAGCCTTTTCTGAAGATAAGGACATGGAAAAATTACGGCGGTTTTCTTTGAAGGGATGGCATGTCAGTGATTTCAGATTTATGGGGTATACGCTTGAAAAAGGAGAAAGTTCGGATTATATCTACAGTGTTGATTACCGTTCATTAAAAGAGGGGGAAAAAGAGGAATACTTTGATCTTTTTTCATCTTTTGGTTGGTCGCATGTTGCTTCAGAAGGAGATATTCATTTATTCCGAGCGCACCCTGGTACAAAACCTATTTATACGGACCACGAAACGAAGACTGAAAAGTATAAAAATTCAAGTCATTCCATGATGAAATTGGCAGTTCCGCTTGTATTAATAACTGCATTCGCATGGGTTGGTGCAATAATAAGTGCTGGTATCTTAGAATCGTTACTTATTGTAGTGGCTACTATTCTTAGTATCATTGCCCTCCCAACAGCTTGGACGATAATGACAACATACAGTAACAAATGGAAGGTAGAAGGGAGAAAAGGATTAGTCAATTTAGTGAAAACTATACCATTCCTTGTCTTATTAATTTTGGCCATTCTTTTATTAATTGTCGGTGTTACAGATACAGACTCTACAATTAACCTCTTAACATCTATGGTAGCTGGAGCGATAGCCCTCCCAACTGCTATTTGGGTCATCATGTCCCTTTATCATAAAATGAGGGGAAAGAGAGATTAGTATAAGTGGAGAAAATGATTAACTTAAAAATATAATGTTTCACAAAGAATGAATCCCGTTTTGATCAATCTTTTTGTAAAATGGGATCCTTTACTCAAAATTAAAGAAACTTTTTTGCTACATAAAAAGTATGCTTCAACTGCAAAAATTGATTTTATAATAGAATAATCCTGTATTTTTATGAGCATCAAGCAGCCTATAAAGTGTTTATGTGTGTCTCAAATAACGATTTTGGAAGTTTGACACAGCCTTTTAATATTTTTTGATTGTCAAAAGTAGTTATTATTCACACACGATACTTATTTAAAACCAATCCACTATTTGTTCCTTTGGATAATCTGCCTTCGAATTTGATGGAGAAAGCACATTTTATAATTCAGAAATACTTATTATAATCATAATCTTTCTTTAACGAACGAGATGCGTTAGTTGGAGAAAAAACTAAATAAAGGACCACACATATTAGACATATCTAAAATGTGTGGTCCTTTTATTTTCAACTCTTTTGCCCATCTAACCTAAAAATAAAAATTAAAATCCATTTTTATTTTTATGATAATTTCACTACAATCAGCAAAGCTCGAATCATTTTGTATTTACACTCAATCATCTATGCAAATACGTTTTTAGAGGTAGCCTAGTTTTTTTCATTAGCTTCATACATTAATATCATAGAAATCTTACAAGTTTTAATTATAGTGGAACAGGAGAACAGGAACATAGGAGAGCTGAGGCATATTCTAAATCGGAGCCTTTGAAGTTTAAGCTATAAGAGCACAGCGCATAATGAATAGTAGCAACTAACAAATGACAAATAAAAAAGATTATAGTTTTTAAGGAGGGAAGATAAGTGGAGTTGAACTATGATTTCGTAGACTTACCATTAAATGAAATTACAATAGGTACTACAGGTAGAACACTATTCGATTATTGTTCTAGTCGCAGCCATATATTCGCCTTAGCAATGAATGAAGTATTTGGATATGACATCATTGTAATTTGGCGCCCAATCATACAACAAAACCGAGTTTTGCAGATGAAACTATTTCACGTATATTCAGAAACATCTTATTTAGGCATACCATACTTGTTTGATCCATCAGGCAATACCCGCACTTCTGAAGCATTTAAATATGAAGGGGCCATCACAGAGCTTGTCACCCCCCAACAATTTATAGACCTAATAAAAGATATGACTAAACCGTATTTTGAGGTAGATTACAATGAATCTAATTTCGACAACTCAATCGCTCAAGAACTTGAAGAAATAAAACAATTCATACGTGAAAACCCTAGTCGATACGTCCCTATCTTTAGTTATATTGAGAATGCACTTACAGAAAGTGGCTGGGGGCAAGTAGAGAGAAGCTTATATCATCCAGATAAAGAAGAACCATACCATCGAGCTGTTTCCGGGTGTAGATTTACTGCTTCTCGTTCAGTTGGTCAATTCCAACATACAATCGTAATCGATGTATTGAAAGACGGGGGAGTAATATACCACATTGAGACCGATGATAATCACCGTATCTTCCAAACGGGTATTTGCTCAATGGAACAGTTTGTGCTTGTTCTAAAAAAATACGTTAATATTAAATATCCTATTGGGTCACAAGTTATTGTTTTCGCTTTAGATATACTAGGCGAAGTGATTCAAACTACAATCAATAACAACTATAAACCGCTTTATTTAGTTAACTTTCTCGGCGGTAAACATTGGCTAGAAGGCGATGATTTATTAGGTGTATCCCGTTAATAACAGGATACGCCTTATTTATATTATCAATTTCTCGCAGAAAAAAAGAGGGAAGTAGAACCCTCTAATTCTCATCATGCGATCCAATTGCTTTAAGCGGATTTTAGTGGTTTACTGTTCTTAAATCAACAGCGCAGATTTGAGTTCCTAATCCATTTATCACATATGGTGTATCCTCCTATTTTAATTGGTCTGGAGATTCAGTAACTTACGATGAGATTTATAGTGATTTAGAGGAGAAATCATTGCTGGTTTTTCAAGAACTCACACAAAAGAATGAATATATGTATGCAGTAGATTGGCAGCATCCAGGTTATTGGATAAACCCCCGTTTAGAGTTTCCAAAAAACGAGTTTGATGAATGGGTCGTACCTATTTTTCCAAACGGTGATTACTACTTTTTTATTCACAAAAATTTTGAATGGGGACTATTAGGGCACCCTTGGGAACAGACTATCACTATTTTTGGAAAAGAATTGATAAAATGTTTTGAAAAACATCAACCAAGAATGTTTCAAAAGGTATTACGTCAGGGATAATTTTAAACTTTGTTAAATTAAATCGCGAAATCTCAAAACAAAAATACAGAGATCATTTCTACACATTTTGTAGATTGAATCCAATCTTTGAGAAAACAGCCTTTCGGAAATTCTAATTGTTTTAGCGCGTTATATTTACAATCTGGGCATGTCTAATGTTTAATGACAATATAATAGTACAGTTGCCTACATTAATTGGTAATACACTTGAGAAATAGGATAACCATTATTAACTACCCGGAGAGAAAGGATAGGATGAGAATGAATATTGGGAATAGCGTAGCGCTTATTGTAAGTCTGATTTTTTCTAGCATTTTGGTTCGTACCTTATATCGCGTTTTTGTGAAAAAGAAAGTACCTACTGTGAGCTATACACCATATGATGATGCCGTGAATGGGGGAGGGAAGCATGACAATTGAACTTTTAAGTGAGTGGTTACAAACCTAATCAGTACAGGGGCAGGCTCCTTATAACTTATAAATCTACTGTTATTTCAATAAGAAATAATAGTAGATTTTTTATTTTACCGATGATTAGATTTATAAGGGAATTTGATATCATATTTGTTATTATTTAATTCATAAGGATTGTTACTATTTTTTGTTAATGACAATACAACCAATCTTTTTTAATAGATTGGTTCGAAGGGATGATGTTGAGGGAAGGGCAACACTTCCCCCGAAAAAACCTTCTCTGTAGCTCAAACAATTGCTTTAAATTCTGCTCATGACTGATTGAAATAGATACTATATAGGAGCATGCTGAAGATTATAAACCATATTGATTTATTTGGGGGGATATTATGATTCAAGGTTCTTGGAGAGCATTGGTATGGATAGGATTATCAGAATTATGTGCATTAAGCTTGTGGTTTAGTGCATCGGTGATTGCACCCGAATTAATTGAAATTTGGAATATTAGCCCCAATTCAGAAGCGTGGCTTTCAGCTTCTATTCCTATTGGCTTTGTAATTGGGTCATTGTTTAGTTCATATTTTGGGGTTGCAGACCGCTTTAATCCCCGAAAGGTTTTTGCGATTTCAGTATTTTTAGGTGCACTATTAAATGGATTATTAATTTTTGTTCATTACGCTTTTTTAGGTATTCTACTTAGGGTTTTAACTGGAATAACGCTCGCTGGTGTCTATCCAATAGCTGTGAAAATTTTATCACAATGGTTTCCGAAAAAACGTGGGTTTGCAATTGGTATCTTAATAGCAGCACTAACAATAGGATCATCATTACCGCATTTTGTCATTATGTTTTTTTCTTCATTAAACTGGAAAGTCGTGATAATTAGTACTTCAGTTTTGGCTTTATTATCGGTAATAATGGTTACTTCTATTTTAGAAGATGCTCCGATTGAAGCCAATAAATCACCCTTCTCTTTAAAATTAATAAAAAAAGTAGTTATGAATAAACCAGTAATGCTTGCGAACTACGGCTATTTCGGCCATATGTGGGAATTGTATGCGATGTGGACATGGCTTCCTGCTTTTTTAACAGCTAGTTTCTTAGCCTATTCGCCTGATACGCCTCATTGGTTCATAGCGTTATCCTCCTTTATTTCAATCGGAATTGCTGGAGGGATTGGTTGTGTGATAGGGGGACTAATCTCCGATAAAATTGGAAGAGCCAATTTAACGATTATTTCTATGGTTATTAGTGCAATCTGTTCGATAGCTATAGGCTTTACATTCGGGCAGTATATTTGGTTAACTTTAATAATTTCCATGGTTTGGGGGATGTCTGTCATATCTGATTCCGCCCAATTTTCTGCTGCTGTTTCAGAAATAGCCGAAGTTGATTATGTAGGCACAGCCCTTACTTTTCAAATGTGTATTGGATTTCTATTCACTATATTTTCTATAAATCTAGTTCCTGTCATTCAAAGGATCGTTGGCTGGGAGTGGGTCTTTACACTGTTAGCGATTGGACCTATTCTTGGAATTGGATTTATGGTCAAATATAGACGTTATGAAATAACTAACGAGAAAGTATAGTTGTAAAATTTTAAGAATTCTCCTTCATCAATTTATTAAATATGATTTTAGGTCATCTCGCTTTAAATAGTCTATCTGCAACTGATTTTGTGATAGTAACAAGGGTAAATAACAATAAAAATTTCCAGATAAAGTTCAAATGAAAATCTTCAATCATATAAATAAAGATACCAAAAATTCCTGCAATTATTAAAGATTTATTTACTGTACTCATGCATTCAACAACTCCTTTTTTATTCTTACAAATTATTTTACATCAACCTCTTGGTAATTCCGAATATATGCTATAAGGATAAGGAGTTATATTTCTCAAAAAACAATATCGGTCCAAATCAGATCATTAACGCAGTTGTTCATAGGAGCTTAAAGACTTGCTTCAAATAAAAAATCCAATCGTTTTGATTAATCTTTTTTCAAAACGATTGGATTATTTTAATGTACGATCAATATTTTTTAATTGATGAAGTTCAAGCTATCTTTTTTGCAGGGTATCCGACAAGTATAGCAATGATTCCGCAAATTCCTATAAGAATTGGGTAGAAAGAGTATGGCAGCATGCTTACAGGAGATATTCCTGCTACACTTGCGGCTGCCAGGAATTGAGCTCCGTATGGCAGTAGACCTTGGACCGTACAAGAAAAAATATCTAATACACTCGCGGACTTTCTCGGTTCAATCCCATACTGATCAGCAATATTTTTTGCAAGCGGACCAGCAATTAAAATAGCAATTGTATTATTGGCTGTAGATAAATTTGTTAGGCCCACAAGTCCGGCAATGCCAAATTCAGCACCCTTTTTCGATTTGATTCTTCGCGTTGCCAGGTGAAGAAGAAAGTCAATTCCTCCGTTAAACTTAATAATCTCCACCATTCCAGCTATTAATATCGCAAGAAATGCCATTTCATACATGCCTGACATTCCTTCACCAATCTTTTGCAAAAGGCTCATTAAATGATAGCTACCATCTGCTAAACCAACAGCCCCTGCTAGAACAATCCCAAGTGCTAGAACAAGGAAAACATTCATGCCAGTTAACGCTAATATAATAACTAAAACATAAGGAGCAATTTTTATCCAATTATAGTTTAAATGCTCCACTTGGGCCGCTTCACCCATTGTAATAAGCCCTAAAATAATGCTCGTAACAATAGCTGCCGGCAACACAATCCAAAAATTCACCCTGAATTTATCCTTCATTTCCGCGCCTTGTGAGCGAACGGCAGTAATAGTTGTATCTGAAATAATGGATAAATTATCCCCAAACATTGAACCGCCAACTATCGCTGCCATTACTAAAGCAATGGAAAAATCGGTATGCTCGCTTATCCCAACCCCAATTGGCGCCAGTGCAACAATCGTTCCCACCGATGTACCCATTGATAGGGAGATAAAGCAGGCAATAACGAACAAGCCTACGACAAGCATGTTTGGTGGAACGACCGATAAAGCAAAGTTAACAGTGGAGTCCACTGCCCCCATGCCTTTTGTTACCGCTGAAAAGGCTCCAGCCAAGAGAAAAATAACAACCATCAGCATGACATTTAAGTTTCCTGCGCCTTTGCAAAAGATATCAACCTTTTTCGAAAAGGATTCTTTTCGATTCATTGCTAGGGCCACAGCGCCTGAAATGGCAATAGCCACAATGACTGGAAAGGCATAAAAATCACCTGTAATAACTCCAGAACCAATAAATAAAATTAAAAAAACAACAAATGGGATGAGCGCCCATGGATTCCCTTTCTTCATGTAAACCTCCAAAATTGAACACGTTTCTTGTCCATTCTTTTTCAATAAAAAAGCCTCTTCTTGAAATATCAAGAAGAGGCCTTATATCTATAAAACACTCCTCTTATCTATCAAGCCTTTGCCTGCTGGATTTGGCACAGTAACTTTATCATAAGTTCCGCTGCCGAGATTTCATTGGGCCAGTCCCTCCATCTCTCTTGATAAGAAGCAAATATATTATTTTTTTCACAATAAAATAAATAATATAATAAAATGTCGATTTTTGCAACACTTTTTTAATCAAACTTAACTTCAAAGCGCCATGTATGATTTGTTTGGGGTTACTATTCTTACGTAGCTAAATTTGATTGGAAGGGGGAAATAAAAGAAGTGTTGCAGCAATTGCTACTTTAAAAAGAGACGCCCTTGAGACAGTAAAAGGCGCCTAAAACATTTGTGGTAAAAATTCATTCATAAAGCGTTGATTTTTACGAAGCCATATTTTTAAAATCATACGATGGGTTAGAAGGCTTTGTCTTTTTCTTGGTCTAGCCTTAGCTTCTATTAAACATTGTAGTAGAGTAAATGTTTCTGCTGCAAAGTCTTGAGGGTCAACGAGGACATCAAGCTTATAATCAATTAACTTAGTTGCCTGCACCTTTGTAAGTAATTGTGCAAAGCGTGTATTCATTTCTGGAAAGTTTTCTTCTAGTTCCAGGTCGATTAAAGTATATAATGTTTGTTCAATTTCAGCTTCGAGCGCTTGTAATTGTTCAATGGATGGCTGTGTCAAAAAATCACCTCTAGTTTTTCATCAATGCTGCTACACAAGGGAAAAGCCAAGTGTAGCGAAAAGTAAACCGCATAAAACGGTAGTGCATATATAAATAATCGTTTGTTTCCATTTTTTCTGCCCTAAGAGCTGCAAACATTCAAAACCAAATGTTGAAAATGTTGTATAAGCTCCTAAAAAACCAAGCCCTATAAAATGCCAGATCCATTCACTTGGTTCGAATGCAAAGAGAAAGCCAATTGCAAAAGAACCCGTTATATTAATAAAAAACGTTGCCCATGGGTATGAATGGACAATCAATTTTCCTAGATAAAATCTCGTTAGTGCGCCCAAAAAGCCACCGATACCAATAACTATCATACGATGCGCCCCTTTGCTACCTTAAATCCTAGCCAGGCAGAAACTAAACCGCCAAAAACACTCACTAAACTATAAAGAACGGCTTGAAGCCATTTACTATCCTGCAAAAGTAATAGTGTTTCTAATGAGAATGTCGAAAATGTCGTAAAGGCACCAAAAAAGCCTGTACCAATTCCTAAAATAATAGGTGTACGTTTTGTAAACGTTGTAAAGAGCCATGCTAAACAAAAGCAACCAATTATATTTATGCAAAGTGTCGCATATGGAAAACCACCGTTATTTGAAAGTGCTAGACCAATGCTATATCGACAGATGGCACCAAAAAATCCGCCAATTCCAACAGCTAAAAATGATTTCAAAATAAAGACTCCTTAACTAAAATGTCTATAGTGAAAAGTGTATCATTTTATACCCACGTTGAGCGATAAATTTAAAAAGTTAGGTGATAAATTAGAAAAGTTAGGCGATAAATTTAAAAAGTTAGGTGATAAATTTAAAAAGTTAGGTGATAAATTAGAAAAGTTAGGTGATAAATTAAAGTTGGGCGATAAACCTAGAAATAGTTCCGATAAATTAAAAATTTGTTCCGATAAATTGATTAATGACCCTATCGAACTATGCGAGTTAAAGTCAATATAAAAAGTTGTAGGGAAATTTCTAAATTAAAGGTTCTCCGATTTAGCAATTCGCTACTTTAAAGCGCTAACTACTTCCTAAAAAACACAAAAAATAACAGTGAGTTGGTTGACAAATATTTCTAAAGTATGATAATCTTCAAGAACACTATAACAATTTGAAGGAAAGGAGGGCATGACGATGTTAATTTTATCAGTATCATATCAAAGTACAACTGCATACATCGTCCATGTCTTCTAACTTTTTATTTTGCGTTGCAAATAAAAGGCATGGGAAACTCCTGGCCTTTTATGAAGAGACACATGCTCTTTTTTGAGGGTATGTGTCTTTTTTGTTGCAAAAAAGGGTTGTAGTGACCATAAAAAGGAGTGTATGTGTATGCAAAACAAAGTACAAAAAATGATTTTCATCAAGGTATATCTGGATAGTGGGTAGCAAAGCTTTAACAGCACTAGAGAAAGAAGGTTATAACGTATGTTTGATGTTTTAAGTAAATTAAGCTGGTTTTTTAAGAAATATTGGAAGCAATATACAATAGCTGTCGTACTCTTAATGATTGCGAGTGGCTTAGAAGTTGTTCCGCCGTATTTACTAGGGTCAATTATCGATATATTGACTGCTGGAGAAATGACACCAGCTCTTTTAACGAAGTATATTTTGATTTTTGTAAGTATCATTATTGGGGGTTATGTCCTTAATTTTGTGTGGCAATTCAGACTTTTTGAAGGGGCTATTAACCTAGAGAAAATTTTACGTCGAAACCTAATGCAGCATTTCTTGCGGATGACGCCAACGTTTTATGAAAAAAATCGTACCGGAGATTTAATGGCCCGTGCGACGAATGATTTAAACGCAGTGTCACTGACTGCTGGGTTCGGGATTATGACATTGATTGATTCCACCATCTATATGGGCTGTATTATTTTTGCGATGGGTTATATGATTTCGTGGAAGCTTACTTTTTTTGCCATGCTGCCAGTGCCAATTATGGCCGTCCTTATTCAATATTTAGGGAAAATTGTGCATGAGCGCTATATGAAGGCGCAGGATGTTTTTGGAGAGCTGAATGATAGTGTTCTAGAGTCAGTGGCAGGTGTGCGAGTTGTACGGGCATACGTACAAGAAAAAAAGGACGAAGCTAATTTTGCGGAGATGAGTGAGGTTGTGTATGAAAAAAATATGCATACCGCTAAAATTAACGCTTTATTTGGACCGATTACAAAGGTTGGTACTGGAATTAGTTATGTTGTAGCGCTTGGCTATGGTGCTCATTTAGTAGCGATTGAGGCGATGACAGTTGGGCAACTTGTAACGTTCAATGTTTACTTGGGGTTAGCAGTTTGGCCAATATTTGCCATTGGGGAACTTATCAATGTGATGCAGCAAGGTAATGCTTCTCTTGATCGTGTACAGGAAACGCTAAACTACGAGATGGATGTTCGGAATATTGCGAATCCACAAACGATTGCGACACCGAATGCCATTGGCTTTGATGATTTAACATTCCAATATCCGATGAGTCAGGTGAAAAACCTTCAGGAAATTTCGTTGTCGCTGAAAAAGGGGCAAACACTTGGAATTGTTGGTAAAACGGGGGCGGGAAAAACAACCTTCCTACGACAATTATTACGCGAGTATCCAATCGGCGAGGGGCAGCTATCGATTGATGGAGTTGATATTACTGCACAAACGAAGGAGCAGTTACTCGATTGGATTGGTTATGTTCCACAGGATCATGTTTTATTCTCACGTACTATTCGTGAAAATATTTTATTTGGAAAAGAAGATGCTACACAGGCTGAATTGCACCAGGCGATTCGTGCAGCATACTTTGAAAAAGATTTGAAAAATTTACCGATGGGCCTAGAGACACTTGTTGGTGAAAAGGGTGTATCTCTTTCAGGTGGTCAAAAGCAACGTGTGTCCATTGCACGTGCTCTTATTAAAGACCCTGAAATATTAATGCTTGATGACTCGCTTTCTGCTGTAGACGCAAAAACAGAGGCAAGAATTATTGAAAATATACAGCGCGAACGACAAGATAAAACGACGATTATTACTACGCATCGTTTATCAGGAATTCAGCACGCCGATTTAATAATCGTGCTAGATGAAGGCCAAATTGTAGAGCAGGGAACACATGAGCAACTTCTTTCACAACAAGGATGGTATAAAGAGCAATTTGACCGTCAGCAGCTAGAAGGAGGTGCCTCATGAGTACGAATCAACGTTTAACACGCTACGCAATGTATTTTAAAAAACCGATCCTACTTGGATTATTTTTCTTAACACTCGCCGTCTTTACGGAGCTTGTTGGGCCGTTTATTGCGAAGCATATTATTGATAATTACATGACAATTGGCCACATTGAATTACAACCAATCACTTGGCTATTACTTGTCTATTTACTTTTAGCAATCGCAACAGCTGTTTTACGCTATTTTATGTATATCTATTTACAGATGGGTGCCAACCGTGTTGTACAAAAATTACGTAAAGATGTCTTTGAGCATATTCAAACATTGCCAATTCAATACTTTGATAATTTACCAGCAGGGAAAATTGTAGCCCGTGTAACGAATGATACCGAGGCTGTTCGTAATTTATATGTTCAAGTACTTTCAAACTTCGTTACGAGTTTAATTTCTATTGTAGGTGTTTATATCGCACTCTTTATTTTAAATTGGAAAATGGCATTCTTAGCATTGGCTATGATACCAGTCGTTTATTTATGGATGATTTTATACCGTAAAGTTGCTTCAAAATATAATGATGTGATCAGAACGAAAATTGCCGATATTAACGCAATGATTAATGAATCGATTCAAGGGATGACGATTATTCAAGCATTCCGTCGAGAGCAGCAAATGACGAAGGAATTTGATGATATGAATAATGAGCATTATGCGTATGAACGCAAGCTGCTTTTCCTGGATTCTGCAACTTCCTTCAACCTTGTTAATACATTAAGACTTCTTATGTTTACGATCTTTATTTTTTACTTTGGCACACAGTCATTTACGGCAACGGAAGTTATTTCAGCAGGGACATTGTATGCCTTTGTCGATTATTTAACGCGTTTATTTAATCCGATTACGAATATCGTCAATCAATTTTCTCAGCTTGAGCGCTCACTTGTTGCAGGAAAGCGCGTGTTTGAGGTGTTAGATATTGACGGGGAGCTAGTATCTGAAAAAAGTTTACCTAGATATAAAGGGAATGTAGTGTTTGAAGATGTTTCCTTTGCTTATAAAAATGATGAATACGTATTGAAAAACCTATCATTTGAAGCACATCAAGGTGAAACAATTGCCTTAGTGGGTCATACGGGGTCTGGGAAAAGTTCTATTATGAACTTATTGTTCCGTTTCTATGATCCTTCTAAAGGGAAAATTACGATTGATGGCATTGATATCACTTCGGTTCCTCGTCAAACAATGCGTGAACATATGGGGATTGTTCTACAGGACCCATACTTATTTACAGGTACTATAGCTTCGAACGTTAGCTTGAATAATCCTAAAATTTCGCGAGAAAAAATAGAAACTTCATTAAAGGCTGTTGGTGGGGAACGTGTTTTAGCGAACTTACCAAATGGCTATGATGAGCCAGTTATTGAGAAGGGGAGTACACTGTCGTCTGGGCAGCGTCAGTTAATTTCCTTTGCACGTGCGCTTGCCTTTGATCCGGCTATTTTAATTTTAGATGAGGCTACTTCTAATATAGATACGGAAACAGAGGAGATTATTCAGCATGCGATGGATGTGCTGAAAAAAGGACGTACAACATTCATCATCGCCCACCGACTTTCTACTATTAAAAATGCAGATCGTATTCTTGTCTTAGATCGCGGTAAGATTGTTGAGCGTGGCACACATGATGAGCTATTAGCACAGGGTGGCATTTACGAAAAAATGTATCAAATGCAGGCGAATTCTTTGCAATAATCATCTGAATGGTTACAGGAATAGTATATATGAAGCCCCACTTTATGAAAAAAGTGGGGCTTTCTATTTAAGATTTTACATTTTTAAAGACATTGACAAAGAAGAACAGCACGGAGATTGCCACTGCAATACCGCCGCCAGATACAAAGAGTTCAAATAACCAGTGCGGTACATCTATATGGACCATCATCATACCGACTAAGAGGAATGGTAATCCGATATTATAAAACCAAAATTGTGCTTTGGCCAGCCCTGTCTCGGCTGCATCTTTATATATTGAATAAATTAAACCGATAAAACCAGTTGTTAGCCAACCTACTACACCGATGTGTGCATGTGTCGCCGTCCATTCGAGTTGAATTGTATAATGCATAAACAGTCCAAAAGCCAAAGCAATCACTAAATATAAGACTGAAATCTTTATCCATTTAGCACCCATTTATAAACAACTCCTTTCCCGGAATGATTTAGCTAGCTATTACAGTTTATTCTTGTCGAATAAAAAAGATGACATATTATTCTTTGTAAAATAAAAAAGTGCTTTATTGTAAAATTCTAAATATTTAAGTAGAATAAAAGGATGAGAAGTAGAAATCTGACAATTGGAGGGTCTATGAAAAAGAAAAAATTTTTTTTAATGATGATGGTAATGGTCTGTTGTTCTCCTATCATCTTCGTTGTGAAGGCAAGTGCTAGTGAGCAAACAATGACAAAAAAAGTGAATAGCGTCATTGCGAAAAATTGGAAGAACAACGAGTTTAGCATTACTGTACGAGATACAGAAAAGGGGAAGGTACTTTACAATAGAAATGGTGAAAAAATGATACGCCCTGCTTCTACGCATAAGCTGTTAGTTAGTGCCGCTGCATTGGATTTACTGGGACCTGATTATCGCTTTGCTACAACGACATATGTTGATGGTCCAATTAAAGATGGGGTTCTTCACGGTAATATTTATTTACAAGGCGGAGGAGATCCAACGCTTTTACCTAATCATTTAGAGTCGTTTGCCAATGGCTTGAAAAAAATGGGGATCTCGAAAATTACGGGTTCCTTAATCGGGGATGATACTTGGTTTGATGCAGATCGTTTACCGAAGGGAATCGTACCTCAAGAAGAGGATCAACTATATGCTTCGCGAATTTCGGCATTAACGATTTCGCCAAATGATCAATATGATATTGCAACTGTGCAAGTGAAAGTGACAGGCTCAAAGGCCGGCACTGCGGCGAATGTTCAGCTTGTTCCGTTTGCAAGTACTATTCCGGTTGTAAACAAAACAAAAGTTGTTAAAAAGGGCCAGAAAAGTACTGTGAAAATTACAAGAGAATATGGTACAGAGCGAATCATTGTAACTGGTAATTTACCAGCAGGTTCACAGAAAAGTACATATGTCACTGTCTATAATCCAACTCTGTATACACTGGATGTATTTCGAGAAAAATTAGCCGCAAAAGGTATCCAAAAAATGCCTATTGCAACGGGTAAGATACCTGAAAATGCACAACGAGTAGGTATTTCAAATTCAAAACCATTAAAGGATATTAACTTTAAGTATTTAAAGCTAAGCCTTAATGGTATGGGAGATATGTTGACTAAACAACTTGGACGAGAGCTCCTTGGAGAAGGAAGCTGGTCGGCTGGGATCAAAGCGATTCGTAAATATGGTAGTGATATTGGGCTCAATATGGCGCAATGGTATTTTGAAGATGGTTCAGGTTTAAGTCACAAAAATCGAGTCAGCAGTATGCAAGAAAGTCTATTATTATATAAAGCTCGAAGCAAATCCTGGTATAACGCCTATTTAGATGCATTACCGCATGCTGGAAGAAAGGGTAGCCTAGTTGGAGCGACTTTAGAAAATCGTATGAAGGGCTATAGTGTTTCTGCTAAAACAGGCTATATTTCTGGAACTTATTCTTTAAGTGGTTATGTGAAAGGAAAAAGTGGCAAGTGGTATATCTTTAGTATTTTGACACAGGCCAATAAAACGTCAGCGATCCCAACGATTGATGAAATTGTTAAGCAGATTGCAAATGAAATGTAAAGGTGCTAAACAATTTAGTTCAGCGACAATTAGTTTATCGGTTTTCCACAAGAAGACTCCTTCCTCAATCACGTGCAGGGCGTAGCACAGTGATAGGTGGGAGATGAATTGTGGTTGGCGTTAGCCAAAAGTATTTAAACACATCATGCCTTATAATCAGGCGTATCTAGGTAAGAATATAATATTACTATTGTTGAGTGGAATCATGACAAAAACCATGTTCACATTTTGTTTAAAGCAAACCTAATACAGAATTATCCAAGTTCATCAATGCGTAGAAGAGTGCTAGTTCCCGACTGATAAAACGTGACTTCCCATTAGTTCGTAAAAAACTTTGGAAAGAAATGTTCTGGTCAAGAAGTTTTTGTTTGTTAACTACTGGTGGTTCGCCCATTCATGTGGTTAGAAAATACATCGAAAACCAAGGAATGAAGTGAGGTGAAAGCATTGTTAGTCAAAAAAGCTTATAAGTTCAGAATCTACCCAAATAAAGAGCAGGAAATACTGATTGCGAAAACAATCGGTTGTTCTCGTTTTGTCTTTAATCACTTCTTAGGTAAATGGAATGACGTATACAAAGAAACTGATAAAGGTCTGACTTACAACGCTTGTTCTGCTCAACTGCCACAGCTCAAAATGGAACTAGAGTGGTTGAAAGAAGTTGACAGCATTGCTATCCAATCAGCAATTAAAAACCTCGCAGATGCATATAATCGCTTTTTCAAAAAGCAGAATGACAAACCACGCTTTAAATCTAAGAAAAACAACGTTCAATCTTATACGACTAAGCATACAAACGGCAATATTGCTATTGTAGATAATAAGATCAAGCTACCAAAGCTCGGTTTTGTTAAGTTTGCCAAAAGTCGTGAGGTAGACGGACGTATTATGAATGTTACTGTTAGACGAAATTCAAGCGGAAAATACTTCGTGTCCATTCTTACAGAAGTTGACATACAACCACTTGAAAAAGCTGATTCTGCTATCGGTATCGACCTAGGAATTACTGACTTTGCTATCCTTTCTGATGGTCACAAGATTGACAATAATAAGTTCACTTCCAAAATGGAGAAGAATTTAAAACGTGAGCAACGTAAATTATCTAAACGTGCATTAATCGCTAAAAATAAAGGAATCGATCTTCTTGATGCGAAAAACTATCAGAAGCAAAAGCGTAAAGTTGCTAGATTACATGAAAGAGTCATCAATCAACGGGACGACTTCTTAAACAAGTTGAGTACAGAGATCATCAAAAACCACGATATCATCTGTATCGAAGACTTGAACACAAAAGGCATGTTGCGTAACCATAAATTAGCTAAATCAATCTCTGATGTATCTTGGTCTTCTTTTGTATCTAAATTAGAATACAAAGCAACTTGGTATGGCAAAACAATCGTCAAAGTAAGCAGATGGTTTCCATCTAGCCAAATATGTTCTGATTGTGGACATCATGATGGCAAGAAATCTCTTAAAATAAGAGACTGGACTTGTCCTAATTGTCATGCAAACCACGATAGAGATATTAATGCTAGTAAAAATATTCTAGCTGAAGGCTTACGAACATTAGCCTTGGTTTGAAAAATCATAGAACCGTAGGAATCTACGGAGATAGCTTGGTAAATAAGAGAAACCGCTGTTGGTAAAGAAATACACCAACAAGTATGCTCTGTTCCCAAGAATCTCCCACTTCAATCAGGCCGTAAGGTCGATAAGTGGGGGTAGTTCAAGAATAGTATTATTCTACTTTGTACAAGCATGTGCAAAAGTACGTTCGTTTACTTTTAGTATAATGATTAATCTTATAATGACGTCTGCCAAAAAGGCTTAGGACAATGTAAAAGCTGTCTTGAGCCTTTTTCTACTGTTATTTACAAAGGCAAAACCTTCACCTAAAATCTGCAGTCTCATGGGTCAATGGGGACAAAGATTGCTACTTTCGTATAAAACTAGTGGGATCATATAAAGATGTTAGCTGGAAAGGGATAGTATGTCGGTATTTGGTAAATACTAGTGTACGTCTTTTTTTCGTCCAATATGCATATAATTAGACTATATTAACTTTTTTCCAACTTAAAACGTCAAAAAGAGGGGTAAATTTTTTTGCAAGAGAGGACTTATGTATGGAAAAAAATATGAAACGCTCTAAGAAAAAGAAGAGCAAGAAGAAAATTTTACTTTGGATAGTAGGTGCTTTATTAACAATTTTTTTAATTTTTATAGGTACTGCTTATTACACTATCCAAAAGACAATGAATAAAATAAATACACCATTAATGGAAACGACAGGTGATGAAAATAAAGAACAAAAAATAGTTACGAAAAAAGACCCGTTTTCTGTGTTAATGCTTGGGGTGGATGAACGTAAAAATGATAGTGGACGTTCAGATACGATGATAGTCATTACGGTGAACCCTGAAAAACATACGATGAAGATGCTTAGTATACCTCGAGATACTCGTACAGAAATTGTTGGCCATGATTCCGTCGATAAAATCAACCATGCCTATGCATTTGGAGGCGTTCCAATGGCGGTGAATACGGTGGAGCATTTTTTAGATATACCTATTGATTATTATGTGTTTATTAATATGGAAGGCTTCCTGCAAATTATCGATACGATTGGTGGGGTAACGATTGATAATGACATGGATTTAACTTACAATTCCTACCATTATCCGAAGGGGGAGATCACTTTAGATGGTGATAAGGCATTGATTTTCTCTCGGATTCGTTATGAAGATCCACGTGGTGATTTCGGTCGTCAAATTCGCCAACGACAAATTATTGAAGCTGTTCTAAAAAAAGCCTCGACGACACCTTCTATATTATTAAAGGCTACAGATTTGCTTGATGTAGTAGGAGAAAATGTTCGTATGAATTTTACGATGAAGGACTTAGTCCAGCTACAAAGTATTTATAAAAAGATGGATAGTAATATCGAGCAGTTGTCATTCAAAGAGGGAAATGGCAAAAAGATTGATCATATATGGTATTTTATTCCAGAAGAGACAGAGCTAGAAAAAATCAAATCGGATTTAAAAGCTCATTTGCAATAAAGACTTTGTGACAATTGCTGAAAATTTTTTGACAATGAAGGGAGGGAGATATATGAATGGGAGGACCCAGGTGCTTAGGTATACAGCTGTAAACAATTGCATGCAATGCTATGTGCCTAAGCGTAAAGTTCAAAAAAATCCTGTCAGTTCAGCTATGCGTCACTTACAATTATTGTGCTTAAAAATTTTCATGTGAAACATAAAAAAATCATTCAGGTAGGGTGCATGCCTAGTTGAATGGTTTTTTTATGTAACTTCCCCCAACGTTAGAAAAGAAATTCTCATGTAAATAGACCGCAAAGCTTTCTTCAAGAAATGCTTTGCGGTCTATTGATGTTTTGTCTTAAGGTTTTTGCACTAGAACCTCGTTTGCTAGTATCTCTTCTTCTCCTAGCTCTCCCTTTTTTTCCGATATTTCTCCTTTTGGATCGTTTTCAAAAGTATCATACATTTTCTCTTTAATGAATAGTGCAGGAATTAACCCCATGAATGCATAAGAGATACCTAAGACAGCTAGTCCAAATCCAATTGATTGTGTAGTAGCGATAATTCCAATAAGGATAGGAGCTATAGCTGCACCTACTCTTCCTGTATTATAAGCCGCACCTACAGCGGTTCCTCTAATATGAGTTGGGAAGCTTTCACTTAAATAAGTAGCATTTACACCATACGGCGCTCCATATACGAAACCTAGAACAGTCATTAAAATAATGATGTTTCCTGGTGTTTGATAAAAATAGATGACGGGTAGCATGACCGCTGTAGATAGTCCTGCAAGCACGAAAACCCCACGACGACCTATTACATTGGCAACCCAACCAGCAAGTGCCTTACCAAGAATCGATGCTGTATATGTGCCAATTAAGTAACCTGTCATTTCTTTGAAATTAAAGCCTAATTCTTTCACAATATACGTTGGTAACCAAGTACCTACTCCATAATATCCGAATTGCAATAGGGAAGACGTTAATATCCATAACAGAAAGATGGTAAAAACTTTTTTATCCCTAAACAACGCCAACCATTCATTGGATTTCTTAACTTTAGATGTTTTAACTTGTTTTTTAGCCAACCTCCAACCAGTTGGTTCGGGTACTTTTACTCGAATATAAATCGCCACAATTACTGGGAAGATTGAGATTAAGAATAATGGTCTCCAACCATAGTCAGGGAGAATAGCGCCCGCTAATAAAACAGCGACTAAATATCCCAATGAATAGGAAGAACCTAATACGCCCATAATAGTTGCTCTATGTTTAACTTTTACATATTCAGCCATTACCATTGTGGCTAATGAATATTCAGCGCCCATACCAATTGCTGATATGAAACGAACAATAATAAATTGTTCATATGTCTGTACAAAAGCTAAGAGAGCGGTTCCAATTGAGAATAATATCATCATATAGGTCATCATTTTAACGCGACCAAAGCGGTCAGATAACCAACCACCTAATATCCCACCAAGTGCCATCCCTAATAGAGAGAAAGTACTGATCCAGCCAGCAGCCTTAGTGTCTAAGACGAATTCGTCCATTAAGCTCGGCATTGTTAATGACAGCATTTGGATATCCATACCATCCACTGTTAAACCTATAAAACTAGCTACAAATACAATTTTCCATAGATTTGAGTTCTTTTCCATAACATATCTCCTCCGCATTCCTAGGTTGTTTTAAAAGAATTACACATGAAGATTCTGTATAGAATGTTTTGGTAGATGGATTTAATAGTTTCGTTTTCTAGTATATAAATGTCAAGTAGAGGCCAATACATAGGGGGCGATGATACTTTTGAAGATTTGCATCTCCTACTTGTTAACCGCGAATTATAATTCTAAATGTATAGCAATGAAACCAAAACATTTATTACCTTATTTTACTAATTATACATTTTGTTGAGTTCTTTTCAAATAATTTAGAATATTCAACTTGTTAGAGTGGTTGGAATCACGGGTTTTAGATTGCAGGTTTTGTTATTCAACAAACTGTAAAGGAGAGGATTGTTAAAGGGGAATGTATACAGAAAGTTTGTTCATAGTTTAAAGATTTGTCCGTATTCTAAAGCGTCCTTTTTATATTAGCAACGTAAGGATTCCTTCCGTAGTGTTTGAAAAATCAGAAAATTGATGTATAATTTTATTAGAAATGGTTGAGGGAGTGATTGTGATGATTATAGGCACAATTTTGATTGCTGTTGCATTACGTACAGGTATTGTTTTAGCAATAGACTTATTTAATAGCAGCATCACTCTACTACACAAAGTAACCATTCATACTCGAAAAACAAAAGAATAGGATGCACCTAGGCAAAGCTATAAAGTAGCTTTGTCTATTTTTGTGGCTGTTGAAACGGATCAGCAACGCGTTTTTTGTGACCAAGAGCTACTCTTTGAACACCTTCAGAAAAGCGCCTAGTTGGAACGAAAATACCTCACGTTAGGGTGATTAACCATTTTTGTGAACTTGAAACAATTTATGTGATTAATTCGTCAATATACTGCAGAAAATGTTATACTATAAAAAAACAGTATCGGGGAATGAGCATGCAAGAAGAGAGAACAAGTAGTTTCAAAAAAGAATTAATATCCTATCTTAAAATCATTGTCATTACAGCTATTGTTGTTTTAGGCTGTAAGCAATTTTTATTTGCGCCGATTAAAGTGCAAGGGGCTTCTATGTACCCAACTTATCATGATAAAGATATTATTATTGTAAGTAAAATGAGTAAAATTGAACGCTTTGATCAAATAGTCTTCCAATCACCAACAGAAGATGAATTATATATTAAACGAGTGATTGGTCTTCCAGGTGATACAGTTGAAATGAAGGACGATGTTTTGTATGTAAACGGCAAAGCATATAAAGAAGATTATGTGAATCGTCAAACAGATGATCCGAATCAATTACGTATTACAGAAAATTTCACGTTAGAGCAATTAGTAAAAGAAAAAAAGGTTCCTGAGGATATGTATTTTGTACTTGGTGATAACCGTTTAAAAAGTTCCGATAGCCGCCACTATGGTTTAATTTCTAAAGATGCCATCTATGGTGAAGCTAAACTAACATTATATCCGTTTAATCGTTTCCATATTGGTCCAAAATAAGTGAAAAAAGAGGCTACGATGAGTGAGGGTACTGAAAAACTTACGGTTTTATAATAGCGAACTTTTTCAGATAAAAATAAGGCACTTCTTGTTCAATTTTGAACAGGAAGTGCCTTATTTCTGTCTTTATTTTTTCGTTTAGTAGCTTTAATATACGTAGATAGCCATGTATGGACTTAAGTTAAGAGTTTCTTGATTTGAAATCATCAGAGGACCACCTGCACAATTCTTTTAAAGGAAAGCGCGACTAAAATAACAGTATGATACATTGCGTTGTTTGGAGAAGCATCGCTCGACTCCTGCGGGAAAGCGAGACAGACGAGACCCCGCACGAAGCGAAGCGTAGGAGGAGGCTCGGCGCTCGCCCGCGGAAAGCGAGCGGAATGCTTCGGAAAACAACAGTAGAGTCATAATGCCATATGAAAAAAGCGAGGTATTCGACGATTAACCGCTGAATACCTCGCAATGTGAGAAAATATGGACTTTTTCAGTGCCCTCCGATGAGTAGCTTCTTTTTTCATTTTTTGTTTGCTGGTAATGCTGTGCAAACTTTATAAGTGGGGTAATAGACACAAACTGTTGAATTTTCAACCGTTTCTTTTATGGGGATTTGCTGTTTGCTCACACTAGGAGAATTGATTGCTTGTTTATCGATTGAGAGCCCTTCTGTTACTGGTTCTACACCATAAAACAACAATAAAAAATAGCATACTAAACCTACTATACGCAAACAATCACCTCGCAATGTTCTGTTATATTAGTATGTATGGTCAAACGTAAAAAAATATAAGTAAAATCTGAAATTTCTCTCTTTTGCAATGGATTTTTTTTATTGGGTAAACTTTACATTTTTGTATGTGAACTAATTTTATGGATGATCAGGAAGAGAGAGGTGAGACAAATAAAAAAATCTTGTCATGCAAAATTCAATATGCTAATATAGCTAACGTAAATATTTGATCTGTATAACCTCAATGATATGGATTGAGGGTCTCTACCAGGAACCATAAAATCCTGACTACAAAAATTTGCTTCATTTTTGTAGTCAGGATTTTTTTATTTAAATCTCCCTACAAAAATGAAAGTGTAAAAGAAGGGTGATTATTATGAATTGGAGAGTGTATATTCTTGCCGTTACTACTTTTGCGGTAGGATTGGTGGAATTAATTGTCGGTGGTATATTACCAACAATTGCGGAGGATTTAAATGTGTCCTTAGCAACAGCGGGACAATTGATTACACTATTTGCTCTTGTCTATGCAGTATCTGCGCCTGTCCTTTTATCATTAACCGCAAAAGTGGAAAGGAAGCGCCTTTATCTTATTTCTTTATTTATCTTTACTTTAGGTAATCTTATGACGTATTTTAGTACGACATTCTTGATCGTTATGATTGCTAGAATTTTTACAGCGATGAGTACTGCATTGGTCATCGTCTTATCTTTAACGATTGCCACAAAAATTGTTGAACCAAGACATCGTGCAAAAGCTTTAGGACTTGTTTTCATAGGTGTAAGTTCGGCACTTGTCATCGGTGTGCCTGTGGGGATATTTGTGTCAGAAGCATTTGGATGGCGAGCGATATTCTTGGGAATAGCGCTTCTTTCAACGGTATCTATGATTCTTATTGCGTTATTGCTTGAAAAAATGCCAGTTGTAGAAGTTGTCCCATTAAAGGCTCAAATTAAATCATTAGCGAATTTAAAAATCTTAAGTGCACAATTAACAACACTGTTTATGCTGGCTGGCCATTATATGCTTTATGCATATTTAACGCCATTTTTAGTAGAAGCATTTGATATGAGTGCCTCTTGGATTAGTATTTGTTATCTAATCTTCGGAATAGCGTCTGTCAGTGGGAATGCTCTTGGTGGTTGGCTAAGTGACAAAATTGGTACGGGTAAGGCGATTCTAATTGTTGTATCTACATTTGCCGTTGTATTATTTAGTATTCCTTACACAATTGTTGCTTTTCCACTCTTTTTAGTCGTGACGGTTTTATGGGGTGCGCTTAGCTGGGCACTTACACCTCCGTTACAAAATTATTTAATACAAACTGATCCAAAAACGTCTGATATTCAACAAAGTTTAAACACTGCTGCATTACAAATCGGTATATCCATCGGCTCAGCTCTTGGTGGAGCTATGTTTACTATTACAGGATCTGCTAAGCATTTAGCTGGCTTTGGTGCCATTTTAGTTTTATGTGCTCTAGGCTGTGCTATTTTCTCTCTAAAAAGATCACCTGTTTCACATGGGACTGACTTAGGGATGAAATCCGCTCACAACAACTCATAGTTTATCGTCGCCAATAACGAAAGACACTAAAACAATAAAATAATTGCAAGCTGGCCTATAGGGGTCTAGGCATGTGACGAAGGGCATTTGGAGTAGCCATATTCCAAATGCCTTTTTTTGTGCTCATGGCTAGTATGAGGATATTATTTGTGAGGATGAAGAAAACCCACTGATTCTTATAGTATATTTTCACCTATAAACAAATATTTAATTTCTATATCGATTATTATCATACTGGAATAGGACAAGGAATAGATTGTTGTAGTTAAAGTATTTTAGGGACTCGAGTAGATAGAGAGTCTAATGATTCAATACTATTTTTAGGATATATAAGTTTCTCTCTGCCTAAGATAGATAATTCAAAGGAGTCTACTGATGGGAATCTAACGTATTAACTAATAACAGCACTTTCATCTGAATTAGTCCAATGAAAAAGAATTCGGGATAAGGTGGCTGCTGTGAGTTACTTAATAATTTCAAATGGAGGGGGAATCGAATGTCAGACTATCATCAACAATCATCAGCTGAAGTGATGAAAACTTTGAACGTGACAGATCAAGGATTGAGTGATTATGACGTTCAAAAGAGGCAAGAAGTATACGGCTATAATGTATTAAAGGAAGGAAAAAAAACAAGTGCATTTGCCGTTTTCTTTGGGCAGTTTAAAGATTTATTAGTCATTATTTTAATCATCGCTGCTTTCGTTTCATTCCTATTAGGTGAAGTAGGAAGTACGGTTGTCATTATGATTGTCGTTATATTAAACGCTATCCTAGGCACTGTGCAGCATGTCAAGGCAGAACAGTCTTTGGATAATTTAAAAGCCCTGACCTCTCCGATTGCCAAAGTAATGCGGAACAATCAGCTCATAGAGATTTCTTCGGAAGATATAGTGATTGGAGATCTTCTTTATTTAGAGGCTGGCGATTATATAAATGCAGATGGGCGATTATTAGAAAGCCATAATTTGCATATTAATGAAAGCTCGCTAACAGGTGAATCTATCGCTGTAGCGAAGAGTATCGATCCTATCAAGGAAAGCAATGTAACTGTTGGTGATAAAAAGAATATGGTGTATTCTGGAAGTTTTGTGACAACTGGTCGTGGTATAGTCATGGTAACAGCTATCGGAATGCAGACTGAAATCGGCAAAATTGCAAACTTACTAGATACCGCGAAAGAGAAGAAAACACCGTTACAAGTAAGCTTAGATCATTTCGGAGAAAAATTAGCTTTAGGGATTACATTAATCTGTTTAGCGATTTTCGTGATTGACCTTATTAGAGGACGTGCGCTTGTAGAATCGTTTATGTTTGCTGTTTCACTTGCTGTTGCAGCAATTCCAGAAGCACTAAGTTCGATTGTTACCATTGTGCTTGCTTTTGGGACGCAAAAAATGGCAAAGCAAAATGCCATTATTCGAAAGCTATATGCTGTTGAAAGTCTTGGAAGTGTATCTGTTATTTGCTCAGATAAAACAGGAACATTAACTGAAAATAAAATGGTTGTACAAGAAGTATATGTGGATGAAAAAGTTATTCCACATAATCAACTACGCACCGAAAATGCACTTGAGAAAGATTTGATGTTAAAGGCAATACTATGTAGTGATGCTGTGGCAAGGGACGGTAAGGAAATCGGGGATCCTACGGAGGTTGCACTCGTAAAATTAGGGAAGCAATATGATTTTGATGAACTGCTAGTAAGAAATCATTATCCAAGAGTGGCCGAAATCCCATTTGATTCAGATCGAAAGCTTATGAGTACTGTCAATACTATTAATCAGCAATCTATCATGATTACAAAAGGAGCACTAGATGTCCTTCTTCCTAAAATTATCAAAATAGAAACTTCAAAAGGTGTATTTAATATTACAAAACAACAGCGCCAAAAAATTGAAGAAGTAAATCGCGAATTTTCTATGAATGGGTTAAGGGTGCTAGCTGTTGCCTACAAAGAGGTAAGAGAAAATCAAGCAATCGATGTAAAGGCTGAAAAAGATTTAATCTTTGTTGGTTTAGTCGCAATGATGGATCCTCCAAGGCAAGAATCTAAAGGTGCGGTTGAAAAATGTATAAAAGCTGGTATCAAACCGGTGATGATTACAGGGGACCATAAAATCACGGCAACGGCTATTGCCAATCAAATCGGCATTTTAAATGATCCCTCTGAAGCAATTGAAGGGCATGAAATTGAAGGCCTAACAGATCAACAGCTTCAAGAAAAGGTTAATGATTTTTCAGTTTATGCCCGAGTAACACCAGTTCAAAAAATCCGTATTGTTAAAGCATGGCAGGAAAAAGGACATGTTGTCGCTATGACAGGAGATGGTGTTAATGATGGCCCTGCCTTAAAACAGGCCGACATTGGTGTGGCAATGGGTGTTACTGGCACAGAGGTCGCTAAGGATGCCTCCTCTATGATACTTACGGATGATAATTTTTCAACAATTGTGAAGGCTATTGCAAACGGTAGGAGTATCTATACGAATATAAAAAATGCAATTTTGTTCTTATTATCTGGGAATGCAGGTGCCATTTTCGTTGTTTTATATGCAACAATATTAGGTTTACCAGTTCCTTTTGCGGCTGTGCATTTATTATTTATTAACTTACTAACGGATAGTTTACCGGCGATTGCAATCGGTCTAGAGCCGAACAATAAAAAAACAATGAAAGACAAGCCACGAAATATTCATACACCATTATTAAATAAAGCATTTATTACTCAAGTGGTGCTTGAAGGATTACTAATTGCCATTTCTACAACTGTTGCTTTTGAGATTGGATTGTCAACAGGAGATACTTTAACGGCGAGCACTATGGCGTTTACAACATTATGCCTGTCACGATTAGTGCATGGTTTCAACTCCAGAGCTAAAGAATCGATCTTCGCCATTGGACTATTTTCGAATAAATATACTTGGCTTGCATTTTTAATCGGTTTCTTAAGTTTACACGCAGTATTGTTTATTCCGATGCTTACAAGTGTATTTGAAGTTGCCACATTAAGTCCCGCACAATTAGGCTTTATGTATAGCTTGTCTGTACTACCGTTCCTTGTGAATCAGTGGTACAAGCTGTTGTTTGTGAGAAGGCGCTAAGAAGGAAAAGACATTGAAGCTCTCGTTTTGTTGAAACGAGAGCTTCTTAACATTACTTTGTAGCAGGGGCCAGTAGCCAGCCTTTGTCATTACTAAGCCGTACTAGCTTTGCGCCAAGTATGGCATACCTCATATGAAGTTCTCCATATTTTGCAGTATGCTTCTTCTTAACAGACATTTCTAAAGCCTGACTAACTGAAATAAGTGACGACGCTATATTCATCGATAAAATGCTGCTGATTTCTGCATCATTAATAGCCTTTTTTCTTCGGGGATTGCTCATCTTTAACTTACTGTAATCGATTGATGTAGTAGGGGCAAGCACCCCATTTTCCTCTAATACCGCCATTAGCTGTTTATTTTCATCTTTTAAACATTGCACAAAATCCACGATAATAGTCTTCAACTTTTTATTAACAACGTGCTTGAAAAATGCATGATTTGAAGCTATATAGCCATTATTAACGCCAAGCTGCGCCCAAATCTCAAAAATTCCCTTATAACGTAATGATGTTAGATTTCCATTTACCAATTCCATAGTGACACATCCTAACTCTCGTTCATTAATTATGAGATTAGGGTGTGTTAATAAATGGATTTCTAATCATTTTTTACATTGATAAAAACTGAAATTGTTCCGATAAAACGAGAAAATATTCCGATAAAAGCTAAAATTGTTCTGATAAAATGAGATTTTGTTCCGATAAATCTTCAAAAAATTCATTTGAAAATGAATTCATCACAATACGTATTCCTGCCAGATTGCAGACAAACGTTACTTCTGATTGACGTTTTAATAAAAATTATAATGCCATTTCGCTTATGATGAAGAGCTGTTGATTTTTCACGGAGAGTGGCGACTCCTGCGGGATGAGCTTGAGCTGAAAGCCCCGCAGGAACGGAGTGACGAGGAGATTGAAGCCAAGCCCGCGGAAAGCGCCAGCTCGTAGTGAAAATCAACCTTTGTTGATTGTTTTACATTATTTGTAGATAAGCTGAAAGGTTTATTCCTTTAATTTCTTTCTTTTAAAACTATTAATGGTTGTTTTTAAGGCAGCAAAGTTGCCAATAGCTGCGTAACCATAAAAAAAGCCCATAAATATTCCTGCAATAAGATTGTGTTTATGGCTAATGAAGATAGAAATAATCAAGCCAATAGCAAGGGCGATCGCGGGAACATATTTAGGCTGAACATGCAAAAATACCTTAATGAGCTGTGTAATAATTAACACAGCTGGAACGGCTATTAGAGCATCCCAAAAATTCGTATGGATCACTGGAAATAATTCCATTTTTTACACCTCTTTTAGTAATAACGAAGCTATGACTTTAATATATAGATTTTCCGTTTTATTTATTTTTATGCGATGAAAGGTGTAGCGCTTATGATGTTGGATCATACATTCGATTGCGATTTTCGTTTTTTGACTATGCTTAATAATAAGAGCCATAAGGATTTATATATGGATAGCGATATGGCGGATAGGGATTCATAAATTGTGAAGGTCTATACTTATTTTTATGTTTATGATGAGGATCTTTTTGATCTTTTTTCTTCTCAGCAGTTGATTTTACACGGTTGCAGTCTTTAGGTGGACCAATATATGTTGATGGCACAATAGGCTCAATTGTTTTCTTCCACTGAGCTTCATCTAAACAATACGTGTGAGCCATCACATTGGAAGGTGTAAATTTCAATATATCTGAGCCTAAAATAACTTCGGGAGTTGGCGCATCAAAAATAGCTAGTAAATGCGTGTCATTCTCAGTAGCAATTTCATAATGCCACCATCCTTGCGGTACATTGGCGACTTGGCCAGGCTCGATAGGATAGTTTTTAATCTCTTTTGTAAAGGGATTAAATATAGAAACAATGGCAGCACCGGAAATACAATAAACAAGTTCTGATGCATTTTGATGATAGTGAGGCTCTATCACCTTATTCCTACTTAGAAAAATATCAAGCAAAGATATATTTTCTAACGTATTTAATTGTTCTATACCTAGAACATTAATAAAATTTCGATCATCTTTTTTAAAAAGAGTACTGTCATTTACATCAGAGGTGAACTGTGTTGACGGTGAAGTATAGTCAATATTTGAGCTAATACTTACATCCTTTCTCTCATTATTTTTCAATACATGTCTTAAGCACAGAATATGTATAAAGGTATTTTAGGCTTACACAAATGCCCATCATCTTCATTCAGTGAATGTTTTTGCAATTACGGCAAGGCGTAATTGATTTGTATGGAGCCACTCAAGCCCTCCCTTAAAAATTAACTAAAATTCCCTCTTCTAATTAAGAACGTACGTGCGTATAATAAGTTTACGAACGTTCGTTCTGTTTTTGAGGGATAGCCCTGTTGAGGTCAGTGCATATAACAGAGTGAAAAGGAGCAACTAGGATGAAAGAACAGTTAATAAAAGCAATGCAGCGCCAACAAGTAGTTAGCATGATGTATGTAGCCAAGTCGGGTGTCATTACGAAAAGGCGTGTAAAAATCATAAAGATCGTTGGTGATTCCTTTACGGCATTTTGCTTTACGAGGCAGGCAAAGCGTACGTTTATTATTAACAATGTTCTAGCAATATTGCCTGTTACACATCGGAAGCGTGAGGTGATATGAATTACGACAATCTGCCGCACAAGGACATTTTTTGTATTGACATGAAGTGCTTTTACGCAAGCTGTATGGCAATGCTAGAAGGTTTAGATGTCTTGAAAGACCCTATTGCAGTCATTGGCAATTTCGAGCAACCCGGTAGTGTCGTACTAGCAGCCTCGCCGGTGATGAAGGAAAAATTTAAAATCAAAACGGGAAACCGCCGTTATGAGATACCTAAGCACCCAGATATTAAGCTTTTTGAACCTAAAATGTCATTTTTTCTTGACATGTCTATGGCGATCACTCGCCTTATAGCTCAGTATGTACCTACTGAGGCGATTCATGTTTATAGCGTCGATGAAAGCTTTGTGGATTTGACAGGTACAGAACAACTTTGGGGTCCGCCAGAGGAAACGGCCAAAATGATTCAACAGGCGATTTACGAACAATTCCGTATTTCTTCTGCAATTGGTATGGGACCAAACATGCTAATAGCTAAATTAGCGTTAGATTTAGATGCGAAAAAAACGGGCTTTGCTAAATGGACATATGAAGATGTTCCTAAAAAACTTTGGCCGGTACGACCTCTGTCTGAAATGTGGGGCATCGGCAAACAGATGGAAGCGAACTTAAAAGCAATGGGCATACAAACAGTTGGTGGATTGGCTAATGCGGATTTAGAAGAATTAGAAAAGCGCTTCGGTATTATGGGCAATCAATTATATTACCATGCATGGGGGATTGATCTTTCCACATTAGGAGAGCCTTTAGTGACGAATTCAGCGTTAAGCTTCGGTAAAGGGCAAATGTTAATGAGAGATTATCACACTCGAAAAGAAATTGCTGTCGTACTACTTGAAATGTGTGAGGACGTTATGAGGCGAACGCGTGAAGCGGGGTATGTTGGTCGTACAATCAGCTTAGGACTTTCCTATAGTCGAAATGCTATGACAAAAGGATTCCACCGCTCTAGAACGATTGCAGTGCCAACAAGTGAAACGCTAGTTATGTATAAAACTTGTCTAGAATTACTGGATGAGCACTTTGCTGGCGAGCCAGCACGTCAATTGTCAGTTAGGATAACGAACCTAGAACCGGCGTGCAGCATCCAGTTGGATTTATTTGATGAGCGCAAGGAGCAACGACAAATAATTGGCCACGTTATGGATGCCATTCGAAGAAAATATGGAGCAGTGTCATTACTAAGGGCGGCTTCTTATACAAAGGCTGGCACAGCAATTACACGTAATCGCTTAGTAGGCGGGCATTTAGCGTAAGGGGGAATGAGATAAGACGAGATAGAGGAACGATTAAGAATTCGAGGAGTGTTGACATGATACGTGACCGTGGATCAATGAAGTGGACGGCGATGATGCTTCCTGAGCATCTTGGCCTCATTAGAGAGTGGAAGCAAGAGCAGTTTTACGATAAAAAGAGAGAATTAACCGAGTGGGAGTTAGAGGAAATAGAACAGACGATACAACGTGCTTTTAAAATGCAAAAACGGATTACGTTAACGCTGTGGAGCAACAATCATTTACAAGACGAGACAGGGCTAGTTACAGGAACTGATACAGTCAAAAAGGAATTGTTACTAGAGACGGATGTAGCTATCAAACGTATTGCACTTGATGAAATCCAAGACGCAAAGATGGTGGATGTTGATGATTAATGGTGGGGATCGCAGTGTATTGTATGAGTTTATTAAATTAGATATGGCCATCAGGTCATTACAGCAAGACTATTCATCACTTGAAAAGTTAAAAATGTCCAAAGTCTACATCCGTATTGTAGAAGATTTATTAAAAGATATAAGAAATGATTTTTACAATAAAAGACGATTTCTAGCTAATAAAAATATTGCTGTTGTGAAATGGGTTAAAATTGATGAATATTTCAGCGATGTAATCGTCAAAACAGCAGGCGAAGATGAAGTGCTTCGTTATGCCAATCAAGCTCTAAAAGCACAGGTAGAGGAGCTTATTCATAGCCGTATAAACAAATTCTTGTAGAATATCAAATTTGCATGCAAAGAATTTTATGCCATTTGACTATAAGTGAAAATAAAAAAGTAGCTTTAAATAATTAAATATACAAAAAAGCTGTGAAGAGATTTTTCTTTATAGCTTTTTTGCATTTAAACATGAATACATATGGTTACTATTTGTTTGTAGTGTTTATTCATGATTTAAAGGTTCTAGAAGATTACATCTACTTTAGAAGAAACGATAGTTCATTCTATTAATCTAAATAATCAGATTATTATTGCAACACGGAAAATTTCGTGATAGTATTAATAAAACGTTTTACTAAAACGTTTTATTAAAGAAGGGAATGAAAAAATTGAGAAATAAACGAATTGCAACGATAGGTGATGCAATGGTCGTTTTTAATCCATCTAAAACAGGTCCTCTACGATTCGTTCCTTCCTTTGAGCGAGCGGTAGGTGGTGCAGAATTAAATTTTGCAATAGGTATTACACGTTTAGATATGGAAGCAAAATGGATTAGTTGTATTGGAGACGATGAATTTGGCAAGCTGATTTATAATTTTGCCCGTGGCGAAGGTGTTGATGTATCACATGTAAGACAAACACCACATATACCAACTTCTATTTACTTCAAAGAAATTAGGGAAGGAGGTGCAGGTAAATCGTTTTATTATCGCAATCCATCACCTTTACTTGAGTTAACGGAAGAACATTTAGATGAGACAGTACTGGATGATGTGGATTTATTACATATTAGTGGTGTGTATTTAGCGGTCTGTGAACATAACATTAACGTCGCATTGAAATTAATTGGTTTAGCTCAGGCAAAAAATATTCCTATATCCTTTGATCCGAATTTACGATTAAAGTTATGGACTATAGAAGATGCCCGTGCAGTATACGAAAAAGTGTACCCATCAATCAATCTCCTTCTAGCAGGACAGGATGAATTTGAACTTTTATTTGAAGGGCGTACAGTCAAAGACGTTCAAGAGAGTTACAAAATAGATGAAATTATTATTAAAAAAGGTGAACATGGAGCCTCAGTTTATACAACTACTGAACAGTATGAGCGAGAAGCATTTTCCGTTCATGCGATTGATACCGTTGGAGCAGGGGATGCGTTTGATTCAGCTTATGTATATAGCTATTTAAATGGTTATGATATTCCGGAAAGGCTGCGTTTAGCAAATGGTGCGGGAGCACTTGTAGCGATGATTAAAGGAGATAATGAGGGTCTTCCATCATTACGAGAATTAAAGCAATTTATCGGTGATGAAAAACTAATTGAGCGTTAGGAGTTGTCAGGAATGCAAAAAATCGAAATTTTGAAAGCGTTATCAGATGCAAAAGTTGTAGCCGTCGTTCGAGGAAGCTCACCTGAAGAAGCAACAGAAATTTCAAAAGGTGCAATTGCAGGTGGCATTCGAGCAATTGAAATAACGTATACCACGCCTTTTGTAGGAGAAACATTTAAAGCGTTACGTAATTGTGATGCATTAATTGGTGCTGGGACGGTATTGGATGTTGAGACTGCGCGCCACGCGATTTTAAACGGTGCGAAGTTTGTTGTTAGTCCAAGCTACAATGCTGCCATTGCAACAATTTGTAATCGCTATAGCATACCGTATTTACCAGGTTGTATGACGATTACAGAGATGGTGACAGCTCTTGAAGGTGGAAGCGACATCATTAAATTATTCCCGGGAAATCAATTTGAGCCAAACTTTATTAAGACCGTTAAGGGGCCGTTACCACATGTAACGATTATGCCTACGGGCGGTGTTGGTTTGGCTAATATGAACGAATGGTTAGAAGCGGGGGCAGTCGCGGTTGGTATTGGTAGTGATTTAAATAAAGCATATAAGAAAGATGGTTATGCGGGCGTTGTTGAACGTGCAAATGCATATATAGAAAAATTATCAAACTAGGAGGTAATTAATATGAATATGACGTTTAGATGGTATGGTCGTGGCAATGATACAGTGACATTAGAAGAAGTGAAGCAAATTCCGAATGTGAAAGGAATTGTATGGGCACTACATCACCTACCAGCCGGAGAAGTATGGACAAAAGGTGCCATTCAACAAGAAGTCAATTATATTCAATCTTTCGGATTCCATACAGATGTTGTGGAAAGTGTTAACGTACATGAAGACATTAAATTAGGACTACCGACTCGTGATAAATATATTGAGAACTATAAGCAATCGATTCGTAATCTTGGCGAGAATGGCGTGAAAGTAATCTGTTATAATTTCATGCCAGTATTCGATTGGACGCGTACAGACTTATTCCATCCTTTAGAAGATAGCTCAACTGCCCTTTATTTCGATAAGGAAAAAGTAATGAATTTAGATCCTCAGGAACTTGTGAATGAAGTAAGTGCTTCTTCGGATTTAACGCTTCCAGGATGGGAACCAGAACGATTAGCCCGACTTTCAGAATTATTCGAGCAGTACAAAGAAGTAGATGAAACCAAGCTTTGGCAGAACTTAGCCTACTTTTTACAAGCAATTTTACCAGTAGCAGAAGAATCAGGTATTCAAATGGCGATTCACCCAGATGATCCACCGTATTCAATCTTTGGTTTGCCACGAATTATTACGGGAGCAGAAAGCTATGAAAAGTTAATCAGAATTTCAGATTCAATGGCGAATAGTTTTACGTTCTGCTCAGGTTCAATGGGTGCAGATCCACAAAATGATATGGTAGCTATTGCTGAAAAATATGCATACCGTGCTCCATTCGCCCATATTAGAAATGTGAAAATCTTGGAGAATGGTAGTTTCTTTGAAACTTCACATTTTACATCGGATGGTTCAATAGATATTAAAAATATTGTCCGTACATTAAATCAGCAAAACTTTGAAGGCTATGTACGCCCAGATCATGGTCGTCATATTTGGGGAGAGCAGTGTCGTCCAGGTTACGGCTTATATGACCGAGCACTTGGCATTATGTATTTAAATGGTCTTTGGGATGCTTATGAAAATCTAAAGAAATAGGTGAAGTGTATGAAAGCATTACAAGTAATCAAACCTTTTGAAATGACTTTAATTGATGTAGCAGAACCAGTGATAACAAAGCAATCAGATGTCCTTGTCCAAACAGAATATGTTGGCATTTGTGGCTCAGATATGCATATTTATCACGGCTCGAATCCATTAGCGACTTTGCCTCGTGTACCAGGGCATGAAGTTGTTGGACGCGTGTTAGACATTGGCCAAGGGGTTCAAGGATTAAAAGTTGGCGACAAAGTCGTTGTTGAACCAATCCGTTATTGTGGTGAATGTTATGCTTGCCGCAAGGGACGACCAAATGTCTGTGAAAAATTATCTGTTTTTGGTGTGCATGAAGATGGCGGTATGCGTGAGCGTTTTGTTGTTTCTGAAAAGCAACTACATAAAGTAGCAGACCGAACATCTTTTGAAGAGGCGGTATTAATCGAGCCGTATACAATTGGCGCACAAGCAGTATATCGTGGTGAATTGCAGGCCGGTGAGACGCTATTAATTCAAGGAGCAGGACCGATTGGCATTTGTATTTTAAAGATGGCTAAATTAATGGATGCTCGTGTCATGATCTCGGATTTAGATGATTCTAAGCTTACTTATGCAAAGGAACTTGGTGCGGATGAAATTGTTAATGTGAAAGAACAAGATTTATTAGAAGCTGTTGATAGATGGACAGATGGAGAAGGGGTTAATGTATCAATTGATGCGGTATGTATTCCACTAACGTTTAAGCAGTCTATTGATGCAGCTTCAGTTGCTGGAAGAGTGGTTGTACTTAGTTTTGCAGAAGAATCAACTGAGCTCACGCCACTACCAATTACGAAAAAAGAATTGTCGATAAAAGGATCACGTTTGCAAACGTTCCAATTTGAAAACGTAGTGCAGCTTGTAGATACTGGAAAGCTACAACAACAAGGTTTAATTACACATACTTTTTCATTACATGAAGCAAAAGAAGCCTTTCAATTTATCGAGAAAAATCCAAATGAAATACGTAAAGTCATTTTAAAAGTAGGTGAGTAGGGTGCATGAAGCTTTACAAAATAAAGTAGCTGTTGTTACAGGTGGTAGTGGTGTTCTTTGTTCTGAGATGGCAAAGGAGTTGGCAAAACAAGGAATGCGAGTGGCTATTTTAAATCGTACAGCCCAAAAAGGAGAAGCAATCGTCCAATCGATTAAAGAAAATGGTGGAGAAGCGATTAATTTTCCTGCTGATGTTTTGAATAAAGAGTCATTAATAGCAGCACGACAAGCAATTTTACAGCAATATGGTCAAATTGATGTGCTAATTAATGGAGCGGGGGGCAATCATCCAGATGCCATTACTGCTGATGAAGTATATAAAGAAGAATCTATTACACCAAATTTCTTTGAATTAACGCCAAGCGGTTTTGAAAGCGTATTCTCGAATAATTTTACAGGAACATTTTTAGCCGTCCAAGTTTTTGGTGAAGCATTGCTGAAAACGAAGGGGACAATTATTAATATTTCATCCATGAGTTCCTTTGCACCTATGACAAAAGTGCCTGCATATAGTGCGGCAAAGGCAGCGATTAATAACTTTACACAATGGATGGCTGTTCATTTTGCAGAAGCGGGTTTACGTGTTAATGCTATTGCACCTGGATTTTTTATTACCGAACAGAACCGTAATCTTTTGCTTACAGAGGATGGCTCATTAACAGCACGTTCAGAAAAAATCATTGCAGCTACACCACAAAAGCGTTTCGGAAAACCACAAGATTTATTAGGAACATTATTATTTTTAGCTGATGATACATACTCAGCATTTGTCACTGGTGTAACGATTCCTGTAGATGGTGGATTTATGGCCTACTCAGGGGTTTAACGAAGGGAAATATTACAAATATTAGGGGTGAAATATATGAAACAACAAGGTATTTTTGGGGATGGCAAAACTGTTGTTATTATTATGTTGTTTTTAGCTGGTGTCATTAACTATTTAGACCGCTCGGCATTATCGATTGCGGCACCATTTATTCAAGAAGATATTCATCTAACTTCGACACAATTAGGAATTATCTTTAGTAGTTTCTCTGTTGGATATGCGATTTTTAACTTTTTAGGTGGGATGGCATCCGATAGATTTGGTGCAAAGTTAACCTTATTTGTAGCGATGATTGTATGGTCTTTATTCAGTGGAGCAATGGTATTAGTCGTTGGATTCGCTTCATTGATAATTGTTCGTATCGTCTTTGGTATGGCGGAAGGGCCATTATCATCAACCATTAATAAAATGGTGAATAACTGGTTTCCCGCAGATAAGCGTGCTTCTGTAGTGGGATTAGCCAATAGTGGTACGCCACTTGGTGGAGCCATTGCAGGTCCAATTGTTGGCTATATTGCATTAGCATATGGCTGGAAATATTCATTTATTGCGATTATGATCCTCGGATTTGTTTGGGCAATTGTATGGTTTAAAGTGGTAAAAGAAAAGCCAAAAAACGTGGACATTGAAGAACCAATAGCCAATTTAGAAATTGCAGCAGATGAAATCAACATAGTCGTGGCCTATCTTACTATTTAAAACAATCAACAGTATTATTTACGGCCTTTGCGTTTTTTGCCTATAACTATATCCTATTCTTTTTCTTAACTTGGTTCCCAAGTTATTTAGTAGAGGCTCGTGGCATGGCTGTTAAAGATATGAGTATCGTGACTGTTATTCCATGGATTTTAGGATTTTTAGGTTTAGCATTGAGTGGAATTGTATCGGATTTCATTTATAAACGCTTTATGAGTAAGGGTGTTTTATTCTCTCGTAAAGTTGTGCTAGTTACATGTTTATTCTTAGCAGCTGTATCCATTGGTTGTGCAGGTATTGTAACAACAACAGTTAGTGCTGTTGCGCTTGTTGCTACCTCTGTTTTCTTCTTATATTTAACAGGTGCTATTTACTGGGCAATTATTAATGACGTTGTGGAATCAAAATATGTTGGATCTGTTGGTGGCTTTATGCATTTCTTAGCAAACACAGCTGGTATTATTGGGCCAACTTTGACAGGTTTCCTAGTAGATAAAACAGGAACATTCTCTGCAGCATTCTTGCTTGCAGGCGGTTTAGCAGTCATCGCGTCATTAGCAGTTATTAAATTCGTTACACCAATTGTTCATAATGAAATAGCTTATAAATAGAAAGGGTGGATTCAAATGAACAATCAATCATTTATTAAAATTCATCCGATGGACAATGTTGCCATAGCCTTGAGTGATCTTCCTCAAGGCTTTTTACTTCCATTGGATGGGACAGAAATAACTTTACAGCAACAAGTACAACGTGGGCATAAAATTGCCATCACTACTCTTTCTAATGATGAACATATCATGAAATATGGTTTCCCAATCGGTCATGCAACAAAAGAAATTCCAGCGGGTAGTTGGGTTCACTCACATAATATGAAAACCAATTTATCGGGTGAATTAAGCTATGAATTTAAACCGAAAGCACATCCCGTAGCTACATCTCGTCATGCACAACGCACGTTTAAGGGTTATCGTAGAACAGATGGACAGGTGGGTGTACGAAATGAAATCTGGCTTATTAATACAGTCGGGTGCATTAACAAAGTAGCTGAAAACTTGGCAAAGCTAGGCAATCAATTATTGAACGCTGACAATTTTGACGGTGTACAGCATTTTGCTCATCCATATGGTTGTTCTCAACTCGGCGATGATTTAACGTATACACAAAAAATCTTAGCTAATTTAATTCACCACCCAAATGCAGGGGCAGTTATTGTATTAGGGCTGGGGTGTGAGAACAATTATATTGAATTATTTAAGAAAACAATCGGTCATTATGATGAACATCGCGTAGCGTTTTTAAATATTCAAGAATCAGCAGATGAAATGGAAGAGGGTCAACGATTGCTTGAAAAAGCATTTGAATATGCGACGACATTTGAACGACAAGAGGTATCCATTTCGGAGTTGAAAATCGGATTGAAATGTGGTGGTAGTGATGGTTTCTCTGGTATTACAGCTAATCCAATGATTGGAGTATTTTCTGACCAGTTGATTTCTGCAGGTGGAGCAACCGTGTTGACGGAAGTTCCAGAAATGTTTGGTGCTGAACAGATTTTAATGGAACGTGCAAAAGATGCATCTGTTTTTAGGGATATCGTGCATTTAGTAAATGACTTTAAACAGTATTTTATTAAATATAACCAACCTATATATGAAAACCCATCTCCAGGAAACAAAGAAGGTGGTATTACAACATTAGAAGAAAAGTCACTTGGCTGTATTCAAAAAGGGGGATTCCAAGAAGTAAAAGAAGTGCTTGATTATGGCGACCGTATGACAACAAAGGGGCTACATTTACTAAATGGCCCAGGTAATGATCTTGTATCAACAACGGCTCTTGCCTCAACAGGTTGCCAAATTGTTCTTTTCTCAACAGGGAGGGGAACGCCGTTTGGAGGACCAACACCAACTGTCAAAATTTCAACAAATACACCCCTTTATGAACGCAAAAAAAATTGGATTGACTTTAACGCAGGGCAATTAGTGGAAGGTAAACCGATAAATGTATTAGTCGATGAATTTATGGATTATATATTAGCGCTAGCTTCAGGAGAAGTGCATACGAATAATGAAAAATATGGATTTAAAGAAATCGCTATTTTTAAAGATGGCGTTACTATGTAGGAGAGAAATAAGATGAAGCATCCTATTAAAATTATGCAAATAGGTGACGGAAATTTTATGAGAGGCTTTTTTGACTTAGCAATTGAAAAACTACAAGTCCCTTTTAGTATCGTTTCAGTCGCAGCAACAGAAAGAGGAAAAACGGTAAGGCAGTTAGAAGAACAACAGTTGCAATTTACAGTGAAGGAACGAGGGTTAAAAGATGGTGAGGTGGTAGAAGAAGAAACTATCGTTAAAGCTATTCAAGATACCATTAATCCATATAAAAATTGGCATGGATTTTTACAATATGCACAATCTGAAACACTAGAAATGATTGTTTCTAATACGACTGAGGCAGGAATTTATTACGAGAATATCCCTTTTCCTACTGCTTGTCCAACAAGCTATGCAGCAAAATTAACGGTATTCCTAAAACATTATTACGATCATTTTCAAGGTGAAAAACAATTGGCCATCGTTCCTCTTGAATTGATCGAACAAAATGGTAAAACATTAAAAAATATATGTCTGCAACATGCCAAAGACTGGGCTTTCCCTACAGCATTTCTTGAATGGCTTGCTACTTTAGCTTTTTGTAATACACTAGTAGACCGTATCGTAACAGGTTATCCGCTAGATTATAAGGGGGAAGATGCCCTATATACGGTTTGTGAACCCTATTTTTTATTTGTGATTGATCAGAAAGAACCTTTTAAACATTGGCCAACAAGTCTTGAATTACCTTTTGTCTTTGATGATTTAGACATGTATCGCAAACGCAAGGTCGCCATTTTAAATGGTAGTCACATTTTACTTTCTGCATTTGGCAAGATTTATAATTATAAAACTGTAAGAGAGGCATTTTCTAATGCAGGTATTCGTGCCTTTATCGAAAAAGTAACAAATGATTTTACACAACGATTTCAAGTGGATGAAGACTATCAGCAAGATGTTTTTGAACGTTTTTTAAATCCATTTATAGAGCATCACTTATATGACATTCAATTAAATGAGTTATCAAAGTGGCAAGCACGTATTGCACCATTTGCTGAGACGGAAATATATTATCAAGCTTTAGCAATAGGTATATTTACAATGAATCCAACACGTTTTTCCATTCGTGAATCTGATAATGTTATTGAAAAATTGACAGAAATCCATGAACAATTTGAGCAAGGACAAGCAGAGCAAATGCAACAATTTATCGAGCAGTATTTCCAATGTGATGCAGCAGAAGTTATTAAACAATTATCAACAATTAATAGATTATTGGAGGAAATAGCATGCGACAATTGATAATAAATGAACCGTTTAAAATGATACAACGTGAGGTAGACAAGCCAAGTATTGAAAAAAGCCATGATGTTCTATTGAAGATAACACATATCGGTATATGTGGAACAGATACACATGCTTTTGCAGGTGAACAGCCATTCTTTAGCTACCCACGTGTTTTAGGTCATGAACTGGCAGCTATTGTGGAAGAAGTCGGAGAAGCAGTTAATGATATTCAAGTAGGGGATCGTGCAACAGTTATTCCGTACATCTATTGTGATGAGTGTGTTGCATGTCGCCGAGGTCAAACGAACTGCTGTAAATCGCTGAAAGTATTAGGCGTACATATGGATGGTGGTATGGGTGAGTATATCGTAGTCGATGAAAGTATTGTGATTACTGATAATGCAGTGTCAGGCGATCAGTTAGCCATTGTTGAACCTTTAGCTATCGGTGCTCATGCGGTACGTCGTTCAGAGCTAACAGAGAATGATATGGTACTAGTCATTGGTGCAGGTCCAATTGGGTTAGGAGCGGCACGCTTTGCTAAATTACGTGGAGCAAAAACGATTTTAATGGACTTGAATGAGGAACGTCTCAAAGAAGGTCAGGGATGGTCGAAAGCGGATGACGTGATTGTTGTAAATAATGAAGTAATGGCTCAGCTTTATGAAAAATTTAATGGTGAATTGCCAACCGTTGTATTTGATGCAACAGGCAATCAACAATCAATGGAATCTTCGTTCCAGTACGTAGAAAATAGCGGAACACTAGTGTTTATTGGCTTAATGAAGAAGACGATTACATTTAACGATCCTGAATTTCATTCAAAAGAGTTAACATTAAAAAGTAGTCGTAATGCAACATTAGAAGATTTTAAGACAGTTATGAATTATATACGATCAGGAGACATAAAGAAAGGCTATGTAACGAAAAAAATTGCATTTGATGAAGCGATTTCTTACTTTGAGGCAAAACAATACAACATGAATAAAGCACAAATTTATTTTAAGTAATGAGGAGGATTTCAATGAATATTTCCGTACCAGCATTAAAAAAATTAGTTGTTCGAAAGTTTACAGCTCAAGGTGTTGACATAGAAACAGCTGCACAAGTAGCGGATGTTTTGATTTATGCAGATTTACGGGGTGTAAGTTCTCATGGTGTAATGCGTGTGGAGCATTATATAACACGTTTGAAAGCAGGCGGAATTACGAAAAGCCCCAATTTTTCAGTCGAAAAACGAGGCACAAATCATCTTATTTTTAAAGGGGGTCATGGTTTCGGACATGTCATTTGTAAGGAAGCAATGGATGAAACCATTAAAATAGCAAAAGAACATGGCTCATGTACAACCATTATTCAAGAAAGTAGCCATTGTGGGGCGCTCGGCTATTTCCTTGAACAAGCAACAAGTGAAAATTTAATTGCTATTATGTGCTCTCAAACAGACTCAGCAGTTGTACCTTTTGGTGGAAAAGAGCCGTATTTTGGAACAAATCCAATAGCTTTCGGTTTTCCAACTGACGAAAAGCCAATCATTCTGGACATGGCGACAAGTAATGTAGCACTCGGTAAAATTTTATATGCACGTGAAAAAGGTGAGGCGATTCCGAATACATGGGGAGTTGACGCACAGGGGGCACCAACCACAGACCCTCACCAAGTAAAATCTTTAACACCGTTTGCAGGACCAAAAGGATATGGTTTGGCACTAGTAGTAGACGTACTTTCTGGCATTTTAGCAAGTGAAGCTTTTGGTCCGCATATTTCAAAAATGTATGGCGATTACGAGCAAAAACGTAATCTAGGACAATATTTATATGTATTAGATCCAACTATTTTTTGTGATGTAAAACAATTTAAGGCAAGTGTCTCACAAATGGTTCATGAATTACATGATGCTCCAACGGCACTAAATTTTGACCAAGTACTTGTTCCAGGTGAGATTGAACAAAAACGTAGTGCAAATACAATAGAAAAGGGTATTGATTTACCAGAACAAGTGTATAACTATTTGAATTGTTAATTTAACTGCTAAAATATGTTATGCTACATAATACCAAGGAGAGTTTTCATATTTATAGGTAGGAGATTGATTTTAGTGAAAAAAACAACAATTGCCGATGTTGCGCAATATGCAAACGTTTCCAATAGCACCGTATCGCAATATCTGAATAAGCGATATGAATATATGAGTGTAGAAACTCGTAAAAAAATTGAAGAAGCTATTGAAGCATTGCAATATCGTCCTAATTTAATGGCTCGTAGTTTAAAACAGAAATCCACCTTTACTATTGGTGTTATCGTAGCAAATATTATTCATGATTTTTCTACAAAAATTATAAATGCACTTGAAGCAGAGTTTGATAAAGAAGGCTTCCATATGATTGTTTGTAACTCTGCGGATAATCCACAAAAAGAGAAGAAACATATCGAAACTTTACTTGAAAAACAAGTAGATGGCATGATTGTTTTCCCAACGGGAGAAAATAAGAATCTATATGTAAGACTTCATCAACAAGCAATGCCAATCGTTTTTATCGACCGTTTTTTAGAAGGAGTAGACATTCCTGCTGTTTTGCTTGATAATTTTTCTGCAATGGATATGGCAGTTGAGACATTTCGAAAACAACCATTGGCTATTGTAACAACATCTTTAACCTTACCGATTACTCCTCGTGTCGAACGTCTAGAAGGATTTCGTCAAGCTTTAAGAAATAGAAACCTCTTCATTGATGAACGCTATATTAAAAATGGCGAGCCTGCTAAAATGGAAGAGGTTTTCAATCAATTATTTGCATTGGAACAACCGCCTAAAGGAATAATTGCGGCGAATGATCGTATTTTTCAAGAATTAATGATCTATATAAAAAAGCGAAACTTGCACGTACCTAACGATTTACAAGTGATAGCGGTTGATGATGTGCCATATGCAAAGTTTACACATCCTTCTATCACAACATTGGAACAACCTATTTTACCAATGGCTCAAAAATCGGCTTCAATTCTCTTAGCAAAAATCAAAAAAGAACATATAGCCAATGATCAAAAATTATATCGCTTTAATCCGATATTAATTCAACGAGATTCGACTAACTAAAAAAGGCAATCCAAAAGCTATAGAAAATAGCTAGGAGTAACTTTTGTACGGATGAAATGGCAGCTCGTAAAAAAGGAGAAGTGTAACATTGGAGACATAGGAAGAGAACTAACTTATCTCCATTCTTTTTAATGATGATGATTTGTCAAATTAAGGAAACAACTGCTCATTACAAGCCTCATTTGCAGTTTTCCAACCAAGACATTTTCTTGGTGTACCAATGTTAAATCTCCCCCTTAAACAAATAAAATGGCAGAAGAACACCTTATGGCGATGGGGGATATACGTTTAAAGGTTGAATATCGAATTAAAACAAAAAACACTCTTTTACGCCAATAATCGAATGTTGATTGCAGAACTTTGTAAATTAATTGTGCATGCACACATGTTATCACTATTCCGAGAATATAATAGAACAAATGCCATGTGCAAGTTACGCTTTTAATTACAATTATTAAAAAATTAGGATGGATACGAAGGAGTGTAAAATTGTCGATTTTAAATCCTCAATACGCATTTTTAAAGGCTGATTTTCATAATCCTAATTTAACTCAAGCAGAACAGCAAGTTGAGAATATTTCTGAAGGGGTACGGAAAAATAATGAACTCGTAGGAAATACAAAAATAGCATTGAACATAATACCACCTAATGTATATATAAAATTACACTGGATAATAGGATGCCTCTTATTGATACCAATAGATATTTATTGTGTTACGGCTTTGGTGGTAACTAAATTCTTATCATAATACAATCAAGTAAATCTCCATCAACATCGTATATGTTACCACATATACCTCGCACCGCTATAAAGCAAAGGCGCGGTTGGAGTTAGTATAGAGACTAATGTAGAACGAATTCCTATTATGGGAATTCGCTTTTTTAGTTTTTGAACTTATGGAGCAGCGACAGCGTTCTTTTAGAAGGTAATAAAAATATTATGTAAACTATATAAGGAAATAGGGGCAAACAGAAAAAATCACCCATGTCATGACGAGTGATTTCTAAAAAAAAACTATTAGATGGCTAGATTCATTACAAGCTGCTCGCCAATACGACCCATTCTTCTTTCCCCGTTATCGACAAAGCCCACTTTTAAATATAAATTTTGAGCCGGAATATTTTTATGATTAACGACTAAAACGACTTCATTACAATCTTTAAAATGGCTTTTTATAAATTCAGGCAGTGCCAACATCCCTTTTTTGGCATACCCATGTCCTTGTTGTTTATGGTCAATAGATAATGCAGTCAGTAACATTGCTTTTGGATTAGTAGAGTACTCTTTTACTCTTTCCGTTGCGTGCAGGACAAAAAATCCAACAGGAACATGGTCACTCAAAATAACAATCGGATATTGTCCAACCATTTCTATAGAAATCTCTTTTGGAAGGGCAGTAAATTGACTTTGTTCTTCCGGAAGGTCAAAGTCATTCAAACTATCCACATACTCTTCAGAGAAATGTACTAATTCAATGGTGCTCGTTTTTTGCATAAAATTGCCTCCTTTTTTTATTATTCTAATACCGGAACAAATGTTCGTCAAGAGGCTTGGTTTATAAATGATATGATTCAGCTTTAATTTCATAGTGGAAGATGGTAAGCAACTCGTAATGACTGGTATGTCAATACTAAACTGGAGGAGTGCTGTTCCTTGAATCCCACTGAATTCATTCTTAACAAATTTTACAAAGAGGGGCCGCCACCTTTGTAGGGATAGTTTTATATCGATTGGTTGCTATTAACATCAAGCGTTAATCATCTTACTCTTAAGACTTTAAGATTTTTATAGTAAGAAAGAATTATTTTATAAAGAACAAATTTCAACTTTAATGTATACTTAATGGTATATATTAACTTTTAATATTCATACTAAAAACAGTGGTATCTTACAATGATTTAACTATTTTTTTATACATATATTTAATAGCATTATTTCAAACGTTTGTTCTTGCTTTATTAAGTGGACTTTAGGAGGAATGTATATGGCTGATTGTAGAACACAATTCAGTAAGTTTCACGAGAATATAAAACTTAAAAAAGAAAATGAGATTTTACAGCAAACAGATTACGAATTCAGCGTTTTTAACCAGGGTTCTTATGCTATGCATACCGAAAGTCTCTTTCTAGGAGAATTGCGATGAAAGTAGATTGTTTAATTGTTGATGATGAGATTGCTTTAGCTGAAACAACTTGTGAATATTTTAATATGTTCGAAGTCAAAACGGCTTTTGTGGCAAGTGCAGAGGATTGCGAGTTATTTTTGAAAGAACATGAACCATCATTGATTCTTCTAGACATCAATCTCGGTAGTGAATCGGGGTTTGATTTATGTAAAAAATTACGTAAAATTACGCAGATTCCGATTTTATTTATAAGTGCTCGTTCCAGCGATGACGACGTTCTAATCGCACTTAACATAGGTGGGGACGATTACATTCAAAAACCATATACACTAAGCATATTATTAGCCAAAGTAAAAGCAGTACTCAAAAGATATGGCAGTGGTTCTACCCAACAGGAGGTTTTAGAATTTGGTCAAATTCAGATTGATACAAAACTTCATCGTGTTCGAGTAAAGGGTATTGATATTCAGCTAAAAACAATGGAATATAAGCTTCTGTATTATTTGGTAAATAATAAAAACCGTATCATTACTAAAGATGAATTGTTTCAACATGTATGGGGAGATTCTTTTGTAGGGGATGGGACACTGAATGTGCACATTCGGCATTTACGTGAAAAGATTGAAGAAAATCCAAAGGACCCGCAATTTATAAAAACGGTTTGGGGAACAGGATATGTGTTAGAGGACACGAAGCGATGAGAATAAAATTGCTTAGTGCCTTGTTTTTGGTTATTTTTGTTGCAGGAATTACTGCCCCAATAATGATGATTAACAATAAAGATATTTCAGAAGTGAATATTGTAGCCATTAATGATTTAGTTAAAACCGTCGAAAAAAATTGGGGACAAATTAATAATGAAACACTTAATAACAGCGGCTTTCAACAACCATTCATAATTATAGATAATTTAGAAAATGTCATTTATCAAACACCGGGTATTCAGTTTATTAATATCTATGATGCCATCAAAAATAGAGATTCGATTATTGATGTGATGCAAAATGATGAGGTTGCAGGGAAAATTATTATCCGCAATAACGAAAAAGACATAGTGCAAGAAATGAAAAAGGAACTGGTTACATCTTTCAGTTTAATAGTTGGTTTATTAATGATTATTAGTATTATTTACAATGTCTATATTTACAGAACGTTATTGAAACCTTTTATGCAGCTTAAGCATTTCGCTGCGGATGTTGCTAGGGGTAATCTAGATGTTCCTTTAAATATGAATAAAAATAATTATTTTGGTGCATTCACGGAAAGCTTTGATCTATTACGTGAAGAGCTTTATGCTGCCCGTCAAAGAGAGTATGAATCCAACCGTAGTAAGAAAGAGCTTGTGGCCACATTAAGTCATGATATTAAGACGCCTGTTGCTTCAATAAAGGCAGTAAGTGAATTGATGCTTCTGCAGGCAAGGGATGAAAAAGTCATGAAGCAAGTGAATACAATCTATTCGAAAGCAGAGCAAATTGACTTACTTGTTACCGATATGTTTCATGCCACTTTGGAAGAACTGCAACAGTTACAAATAACGGTCATCGAAGAATCGAGTGAAGTACTTGTTGATATGATTGAAAATGTAAATTACGATAATCAAATCATCTATGATTCAATTCCACAATGTATTATTTTAACGGATTCTGTACGTATGCAGCAGGTAATAGACAATATTATCAGTAATTCGTATAAATATGCAGGAACGAAGGTCACTATTCAGTCCCAAATCCAGCAGGGATATCTTGAACTTCACATCATGGACTTCGGGTCCGGAATTAGCGAAGAAGAATTACCTCTACTGTTCAATAAATATTACCGAGGAACAAATATCGGAGGCAAGAATGGTTCAGGACTGGGTCTCTATATATCGAAGTATTTCATGGAAAATATGTGTGGCCAAATTAGCTGTTACAATGGGCATGATGGCTTTATCGTAGTATTGAAAATCAAGCTTGCATGATAATTAAGAATTAGTTAATAATTGCACAAAGATTTCATAAGAATTCATTTTGTATGATAAGACTGTAATCTTCATTACGGTCTTTTTTCTTTGATTTGCAAATTCAAACATGAGCTTAATAAAGGGAGAGTGCTAAACAACATGACAAAGACAATTATCAAAACGGAGAAGTTGTGTAAAACCTTTTCCAGCGGTGGAATTCAACAGCATGTATTGAAAAATCTAGATATCAGTTTAATAGAAGGGGATTTTACAATCATAATGGGTAGTTCAGGGTCTGGGAAGTCCACTCTACTTTACGCAATGAGTGGAATGGATAAACCGACATTAGGCGAAATCGATTTTGCTGGTAAAAATTTAGCTAAATTAAACAATGACCAGCTAGCGATATTTAGAAGGAATAATTGTGGCTTTGTATTTCAACAAATTTATTTACTGGATAATATGAGCGTACTCGATAATGTACTGGCAAGTGGTCTTTTAGTAAATAAAAATAAGCGTGAACTCGTAAAAAAAGCGAAAGAACTATTAAAACAAGTAGGGATTCATGAAAACGCATGGTCTAAATTTCCGACACAGCTTTCTGGTGGGGAGGCTCAACGAGTTGGAATTGTTCGAGCATTAATTAACAATCCGAGAATACTTTTTGCCGATGAACCAACTGGTGCATTAAACTCTGCATCTAGTGATAGTGTGTTAGATGTTTTAACAGATGTAAATCGAAATGGGCAAAGCATCGTCATGGTCACGCATGATATGAAAACAGCATTGCGGGGAAATCGAATTTTATATTTGCGAGATGGCGTAATTTGCGGTGACTTGCAGTTAGGCGCGTTCAGTGAGAAAGAGCATGTCGAGCGTCATGAAAAGCTCGGGGCTTTCCTTGCAGAAATGGGGTGGTAAGGTGAAAATCATGAATTTAGCCCTTGCAAATATTAGGAAAAGTAAATCTGCAACAGCTTCCTTATTTACATTTATTTTAGTGGCTGCGCTACTACTGAATATAGGTCTAATGGTCATTACTCAAATCAATACATTTTTTGATAGTAAAGTTGAACAATTAAAAGATCCTCACGCAATAATTGTGATGGATTATCCAAGTTATAATTCAAGCTATGGAGAATTTATAACGAAATATCCTGGGGTGACAGAGTCAGAAACAGAAGAAATTATTAATATGGACATTGCCAAATTTAATTTTGGTGATAGTGTATTAGCTAATCGTATCGCTATTTTTAATGCAGATAGTCATCGTAATATCGGGGCGTTGAAGTTGGTTGAAAAACTAAACACTGCAAGTGCTAATGATATTTTTATTCCTTACATACTTAAAACAAATGGTGGTTATGAGTTAGGTGAAGACTTTACCATCACCTATCAAAACAAGCACTATAAATATCGAATTGCTGGATTCTTTGAAACAACAATGATGGGTACGAGTAACATTGGAATCATGGAATTCATGCTACCAGCCAGGGCTTATCAAACGTTAGCTAATGAAGTAGACAAAGGATTGATCATATCTGCAGTGATGGAAGACAAAACACAATCTACAAAGTTACTAAATGATTTTAGTAAGGAGTTTCCTCAATCAACAGAAGCGACTTCATCTATTGGGGCGTTAGATATTGAAAAGGTGAAAAGTGTAAGCACATTAACCATTAACATCATCGCTATGATATTAGTAGCTTTTGCAGCCATTATCGTGCTTGTTTCACTGATTGTCATTAAGTTTCGTATATCAAATAGCATTGAAGACGACATGACGAATATAGGCGTACTGAAAGCAATTGGTTATACAAGTAGACAAATTCTATCGTCAATTATTTTACAGTTTGTTTTAATTGCTTTTAGTGCAAGTATTGTAGGGGTTGCATTGTCATATTGTCTTATGCCTATCATAGGGAGCATTATTTCATCTTTATCTGGATTAATATGGTATCAGGGATTCAATATGACGATTAATGTAGTCAATATATTCATTATTGCTTTTTGTGTTGTCATTGTTGCATTAATTTCTGCCTTCCATGTTCGAAAAATTCAACCTATTATGGCACTTCGAGGAGGCATTCAAACGCACAGTTTTAGAAAAAATTATTTTCCATTGGAGAATACGGGAGGTGGGCTTCATTTTTTACTTGCTATTAAATCGATGCTGTCAAATGTAAAACAAAACATCATGATACTGTTAATTATGATCGCATTAACATTTGCATCCGTTTTTTCAGTGGTGCTTTTTTACAACATTGCTTCAGACAAAACCGCATTTATTAACCTATTTGGCGCAGAACCGGCAAATGTGATGATAACGGTTAGGCCAGATGCTGATACAACAGAACTTTTGAGTAACATTAAACAAATGGACCAAGTAAATAAGGTCACTATTTTTGATAAAATTACAACAAAAATTGATCATCAAACGGTAGATACGTATGTTACGAAAAATTATAATCAGTTAGAAAATAATATTGTTTACGAAGGTCGTCAGCCAAAATATGATAATGAAATAGCCATCTCCTGGGTTGTATCAAATCAAATTAATAAAGGCATTGGCGATACAGTTGAAGTAGAATATGGGACTAAAACAGCTAGTTTTCTAGTAACAGGCCTCAGCCAATCGATCGGTAATTTAGGACAAATAACCTCATTAACGATGGATGGCATTCAGCAATTACAGTCGGATTATAAGGGCACGACCCTTTATGTATATCTAGATGGACTATCAAATCAACACTTTATTGAAGACGTTCAAGAACAGTACGGAGATAATATAGTAGAGACGTTAGACATAGATAAAATTATAGAGAGCCAAACAGGTATGTATACAGCTGCAGTGTTTGCAGTTATGATAATGGTTCTGACAATTACCGTTCTCGTTGTTGTAATGATTCTGTATCTGATCATCAAAACGATGATTATTAAGCGTAAGAAAGAGTTTGGCGTAATGAAAGCAATAGGCTACTCAACCATTCAATTGATGCATCAAATTTCCATCAGCTTTGTGCCCGTGATTATTACGGGAGTGGCCATTGGTGGTGTACTAGGATATTTTTATACGAACCCTATGCTTTCTGTATTACTTTCAAGTGCAGGGGTGAAACGTTTAGATTTTATCGTCCATTTACCGATTATTCTAATGTTATGTGTCGGCATTCTTATTTTAGCCTACATTGTCTCAATGCTCGTATCCTTAAAAATTAGGAAAGTTTCTGCATACGGTTTAATTTCAGAATAATTATGCATAGGTTCTAATGAATAGGGGGATATGAGAATGAGCTTAAGGGTGGAAAAGTTGGATTTGCAAAAGGCGGATATATCAGGGTCTAAGTGGCAGGAGGTTAGAGCTGAGGAGCTTGATATTGATAATGTCAGCTTGGCAAAAACGAAAATTAATAACGTAAATATGAGTGAAATGACTTTGAATGATGTTAATATGAGTGGAATTAAAATCTCGGACGCAAACTTTAGCCACGGTATTATTGACCACGTCCATCTGTTTGGAACAGAGTTTCATAATGTGGTTCTTCCTATGGAGGGGGACGGAAATTATCATCCTGATGGGCAATATAAACCAGTAAGTTTTCAAAACTGTAACCTTTCTAATGGGCAATTAAGAAATTGCGATTTATCAAATGTTGAGATTACTGATTGTGACATTACTGGATTGAAAATAAACGGTATCTTAATTTCAGATTTAATCAAGGACAAATAAAGGAAGTGCGGCTGCTTAAGCAGCCGTTTTTTATTTAATACAAGAAAAGAGCATTATATTAAAGTTAGGTGATAAATTTAAAAAGTTAGGCGATAAATTAAAAAAGTTAGGTGATAAATTTAAAAAGTTGGATGATAACTTAGAAAAGTTAGGTGATAAATTTAAAAAGTTGGGTGATAAATTAGAAAAGTTAGGTGATAAACTCACCAAGAGGCTGAGACAAAACTGCCTAGAACCCTAAAAAGCACTAGAAATCAATTTTTGACGTTGATTTCTAGTGCTTTTCTTTTGTAGATATACGGAGCGGAAGCACATGAGCTCCGCTGATTGATTGGATAAAAATATTATGTAAACTACATAGAGAAAATTTAAAGAACCCAATTAGAATATACAGAAGAGTATGTAATCCGTACCATTTCATACTTTCTTTAAACATATGATTGTCAATAAAAATCATATGTTTAGGCTCCAATCCCTTCTGGTGCCATCAGAGAAAAAATCACTCATAACATGACGAGTGATTTTTGAAAATTTATATTTATAATGTTTAGATAGTTAAGATCCCTCGAATTGTGACGGTAGCGGCTCCTGCAACTTTGATGACTGGTTCTGATTCGTTTGGAATAACAGTCACATAAAGAGTTCCAGGTCTTCCTATCGCATTGCCTTGAGCGATTGTAAGATAGGTGATTTCACCTTGAGGAATAATGCCTTCTAAATGGAGGAAGCCTGCTAATGCACCATTTGCTGCACCAGTTACAGGATCCTCTGGTATACCAATCCCTGGTGCAAAATCTCTTGTATATAATTTATTTTCTTGCAAGTTAGTAAACGTATAAAGATGAGTCGTGCTGATATTATGCTCTTTATTATGTTTCCCTAACGCCGTTAAGTCAGGTGTTGCATTGTCGATATCGATTTGATCTTTTATTGGAACGAGTAAATGCCAGACTCCAGTATTCGCTAGTTTGATTGGGTAAGTTAAATCAATGCTTTCGGGATGGACGCCGATCAGTCGACTAAGCTCTTCCATATCAATATTGATATCTTGTGTTTTTGGTGTTACTTGGGTCATTTCCACATTAATAACTTTTCCGTTTTCCTTATGCCATACAACCGGTACTCTACCGATATTCGTTTCTAGCACTATACCTTCCTTTTTCTCAGCAAGACTAAACTCAGTAGCCAAAAGCCATGTTAATCCAACAGTTGCATGTCCGCAAAAGTTGACTTCTTCAGTAGGAGTGAAATATCTTACTTTATAATCTATCTCTTCATTATTGGAAGATAGTATAAATACGGTTTCCGGTAAATTTAATTCTTTTGCGATATTTTGCATCTCAACTTCGGATAATGTATCAGCATCTGGCACGACGCCAGCAGTATTACCGCCAAATTTTTCTGTTGTAAATGCATCTACATGATAAACTCTAATATCTCTCATCTTATAAACTCCTTGCTAAACTATTATTATTCCATCCGTAAGGTGTTTTCGCTTAAAGTTTCTGAATTTTTAAATTTGTTATAATATAAGAATACTACAGAATGCGATTTAGTAAAGGGTGAATTTTTTTATTAATTGTAGAATTCTAATCTGAATTAACGTCATAGCTTAAAACAGTCTCTTACGGCTTTTATCTGAGGAGCAACATTATCAGAGTTATTTAAAAAAATCAAAGCAAAAAAGCTAATATTAAATAAAAATATTATGTAGACTAGAGGCTTGGTATATAAATGCTATGTAGATAGTGAAATATAGTCAGCAACAAGAATAAATTTAAGGAAATGACAAATAAATTGGGAGGAATGAAAAATGGTTTTACTGAAATATGAAGTCGAGGAAAACGAGCTAACGATGTTAAAAGAAGTTTATCAATCAGTAGGGTGGATGAAACATGACGAACAGATCATAAAAAAAGTTTTCAATGCAAGTACGCATCAAGTTTTCGCAGTAAAAGATCATCAAATAATAGGTTTTGCGAGGGCACTTTCAGATGGTGTCTTTAATGCTGCAATTTATGATGTTGTCGTACATAAAGACTATCAAGGAAGAGGCATTGCCAGAACGCTTTTAGAGGACATCATTCAGCAATTAGAGGATGTTTCTTGTATTCAGTTAATTGTAACAACAGGAAATGAACCTTTTTATGAAAAGATTGGCTTTAAAAAATTGAAAACGGGTATGGCTATTTACAAAAATCCGCAACTAGCCGAGGAATACTTGGAAAGTGATAATAAAATGACAAAAAAGCTGTAGCGTACGGTATCGCTACAGCTCATTTACTTAGGTTAGTCAGTAACAAGATTATATCATATTATTGTGAAAACTAAAAATAACAGCAGCAATATTGGCGCATAAAGATATTAAATAACTTTTGGGATGTCAATCACAAAAGAAGTAATTTGAACCAAGATGGAAGAAGGGGAGTTTATAATGCTTTATCCGTATAGAAATGACGCTAGAAAAACGCTAATTCCTTATTTAAAATCGCTAGATGAAAAATTTTGGTTTATACAATCCGATACTTATCCAAACACACTTGCTTGGAATATTGCTCATATTGCAAGTAGTGAGGATTATTGGATAAATGAAATTGCCATGAAAAATACATGTATGTTAAACCTAAACGAAAAAAATTCAGCCAAGGAAATATTGGATGGTTATATTCAGATAAGGCATTATACTGATGAAATTTTACACTCGATAAGCCTATCTGAGCTAAATACATTAATTGACGTACCAAACTTTAATGATGGATGGAAACCTCCTTCAGAACCAACGTTGAACTGGGTATTTAATCATGTATATATGCATGAAACTTATCATATCGGACAAATTGCACTTATAGCTCATCTTAATGGATTTCAAAAACCATTATTTTAGAGATGTAGAATAATAATGAATAATGTAACCAGAAGTAAGAATACTGCTGAATTTGTAGTAGAGGTAGAGGTTTTAAATGTAGGTTTTTACCAATCGATTGAACTTCATGCCACAAATTTTTTTGTAACAAAAGTACAACGGTAATTACATATGAAATTATTCAATAAATTTGTCCTTGAATCTCTAGTAGCGTCACCTTTTATGATGAATTTAGTTACTCAATTCAAAAGGTAACAATCAAAAAAAGCTATTGGAGGAACAGCACAATGAAAAAAGAGAGTTTATTAAATAGAGGATTGGCAAGTTTAATGCATCTGTTCTCACTATTATTAACCTTTATTTTACCAATATTGGTATACTTAGTATCGAGGAATAAGAATAATTATTTTGCTGACCATGCAAAAGAAGGGATGAACCTTCACTTTACTTTCTTCCCGTTTTTTTTGTTATTAACTTTTATTTCTAAAAAATGGAGCGCAGTTTCAATGGTTTCTTTTGCCCTTATTATTCTTGAAACAATCCTAATTTTAATTGCTGCAATTTATACTTTAAATGGAAAAAAGTTTTCTTATCCCGTTATACGTTACTTTAAAGTCAATCATTAAGGAGAGAATAATGTGGGGAAAGGTATATTTACGATAGGTGAACTTGTACAAAAGTCTGGCGTAAGTATTAGAACACTACGCTATTATGACAGTATAGACCTACTGAAACCAAGTGATTATACAGAGGGTGGACATAGACTATATACTGCAGAGGACCTATCTACTTTACAAAACATTAAGTCATTACAGTTTCTAGGCTTGTCTCTAAAGGAAATTAAAGACATGATGCAAAAAAACAAGATTAAAGGTGAAATTATCTTAAAATCTTTAAACGATCAAAAAAAGTTGTTTGAAGCAAAAAAACTTGAAATCAACAATATATTATCTGATTTAAACCATCTTATTGAAACAGTGAAATATGAGGAAATCATTAATATCGAGATATTTTGTGCCATGCTACAAAAATTAATGTTTGCTGAAAACACCAAAACATGGTTTAAAGAACACTTTTCAAAAGATATAACTGATGAATTATTTAGTATAAATAAATCTGAGGAAATCGATTTAGATAGAAAATGGACTAAAGTTTTATCGGAAATTAAACATTTAACGTATACAAACGCTATACCTTCTTCAAAAGAAGCTCAAGAAACAGTTAGAACACTACTACATCTTATGAATGAAACCTTGAAAGGAAATTTAGATTTAGTTGAAAAAAAGCTGCCATTTACAGAAACATTCAAATTTCCAAATCCTTTTACAGAACAGGAGCAGATATTTTTAAAAGAAGCAATAAGTATATATCAAAATAATTGTCAGGAAACGGTGAAGAATTAAAGTATAACAAGCATGAAAACTTAGGTTAAAACATGGATAGTATGGGAATTGCACCTCAATTGTGACTATCAATTGGGGTGCAGACCATTATTAGTTATCTGCTTTATTCTTTCTTCTGTTATCTAGTAAAAAATAACTCTCAAACTTTCATCATACTTTTCCACAATCGCACTTAACATCATATCCTCTCGTACATACATATACCCAAGTACTCAGTGACACACATAAGAATACAATTTAAGACATATAAATAAAGGTGGCTTAATAAACTCTAAAAGCAAAATTTAGAAAATCTTCACTTTTTGCTAAGAAAAAAATTAACTTCGTTATATATACTTATAGAAAAAGGAAATAATTGAAACCGTTTGAATATTTGAAACGTATTGATAGTAGGAAAGAATATTGAAGTAGGTGAGGAAATGGCATACACCATTTACATAGTATTAACAAAAACAGGTACATTATTATCAAAAGCAATAGGCATGTATACTGGAAAAGAGATGAACCATGCGTCCATTGCTTTTGATGAGGAGCTCTTTGAAATGTATAGCTTTGGACGTAGACAGCTAAACAATCCTTTAAGTGGAGGCTTTTTGCAAGAAGATGCAGACAGAGGGCTATTTGAAACAGCTGATTGTGTCATTTATCGTTGTAAAATATCTCACTATCAATACTTAGAAATGATGAAAATCGTACGTTATATGTATTGGAATCGTGATCGCTATAAATATAATTTTATTGGACTCTTTGGCGTTATGATGCAAAGGGAGGTTCGAAGAGAGCGTGCTTACTTTTGCTCGCAATTTGTGGCGACGCTTTTAAAGGTTGGGGGGCTGAAAGTTTATCAAAACCCAGCATTAATGACACCTCATTGTATCGGACAATTACCATATTTAGAAAAAGTATATGCTGGAAAGTTAGCAGACTATTTACAAAGTGTTCGATCACCAGCAATGTTATACGGTTAGGGAGAAACCTCGAATCATTCTAATTATTGTTAACTTCTTTCAGCGGGTACTCAAACACCTGCTGAAAGAAGTTAGAGCCAATTCCGGGATCAATTATGCCAAGGCATAATTGATCCCTCGCTATCTATCTAGATATCCTCCAAGGCTTAGTACTTTACGGTCTTTCTAGGTTGATGTTCATACAGAATGACATTGTATATGATACTTAAGTCTCGATAATTTACTCGATGTCCATCACCGAATAATGAATATAAAACTATTCTGTTTTAAAATTAAAGGTAGTCAAGTTGGGTATTATTCTCTTTGGAGTATATTATATACTTTAAAGTAGAATCTGACGTTCGAAAGCAAAGCGTCAGCTACAGATGTTTTGTGTAGCGAAAGCAAAGCGGCAGCTACAGAAGTCTCCCACCACTTTAGATGGAGAGGTGAAGGCAGGTTTGAGTTACTTATCGGCGGGTGTGCAAACTGCAAATAAAGAAGTTGAAAAAATACATAGGGGGCGTTATAGATGAGTGAGGAATTAAATACAACTGGCTGGGATGCGATTGATCAGGAACTGTTAAAAGTTTACGGAGATCAGGAGCCAAAGCATTATGGAACCGTTATTCCTTATTTATTAGGGGGCGAAGATCCGCTTGAAGGAATTAGTGCCTATAAAAGTGAGACACCAGTTCCACACTGGCATTTTGTCACTTATGGATTTTCTGAGTTATATGAAAAAGAATCAGAGGACGCTGACTACAGCGGATATGGGTTTGAGTTATCATTTCGTCTTGTTCGAAGTGAAGATGAGGAGGAGCCACCAGCATGGGCGTTAAACTTGCTACAAAACATGGGCAGATATGTGTTTAATAGTGGCAATGTTTTCAGATCAGGTGATTATTTGGATGCGAATGGTCCAATCTGCCAAGGAGCCGACACACGTTTAACGGCGCTGGCATTTACATTAGATCCTGAATTGCCTGCTATTGATACACCAAATGGACAATTGGAGTTTATTCAAATGGTAGGGATTACAGGCGACGAGCTTGAGGCGATGCAAACTTGGAATACTATTGGGGTGCTAAATGCAGGTCTTGAGTATATCCCTAGCTATGTTACTGATTTGTCTCGTACATCTCTTTTACAAACTCCATCCATTGCCGAAGTGGTAGAGAAAGGAATGGCGGAAGAAGGCTCTAATACTGGCTATTTGTTCGTGGACCAATTGACTTGGGAACAAGGGAAAAAGGGGTGGTTCAGCAAAGAGTCTAATAAGTTGACGCTGGGGGCAAAGCAAGCGGAAATAATCGGCAAACTATTACGCGGACGGATATTAAAAGGGAAAAGCCTGACGCTAGTTGGTCGAGAAATACGAATTGTATTTGAGCCAGCTGAACAATGTGGGTATAACGTGGAGGAAGCGGATGTAACCATCACTTTAAATGACAAGGCCGTTATGGAACTGAATCAAAGCTTGCTACCGCAAGAACAAGAGTTTGAAGTATCCTCTATACCGGGGCTTTCCATCCAAATTGCAAAAACGTATATTAAAGATCAGCAAGGAAACGTTGTGGAAACAATCGGATGATAAGATATCGTCTCCCACTAAAACGAACAGTATATCCAAATGATGTACTTTGGGTTCGTTTTTAAAGTGGGGGATTTTTTATTTAATGGAATAAGATAGGTTTAATTATAGGAGGATATGAATGGATTGGGCAGAAGTTAGTAAATTTAAGGATATAGAGGTGGTACGGGTGGCCGTGAACCAGCTTAACCCAAATGAACGCGATTCTAGAGGAAGAACGCCGATAATGCTTTTTGTAACGAATCGAATGCCAGTTGAAGGTATTAAGCTTCTCCTAGAGAGAAACGTAGATTTAGAGGCTGAGGATAAGTTAGGAGATACGGTCCTAAAAAAAGCGGTCAAGTTCAAGCAAGTGGAAATGATTAAGCTACTACTTGAATATGAAGTGGAGTTGAATTCCCCTAAAGGTATTTTAGCGACAGCTTGGAATGCAGCAAGAATGAACAATGCCATCGCTGATTTGTTGTTGAAGACTAAAGGGGCTATCCGACTTACTTTAAATGCAGAAGAACAACGTGAAGTAGACAATATTTTATATGAAGAATCTCAAGATAAGATGTGCAGCATGATTAGAGTGCTGTCGTCTTCGGTGATTTTGCACGCTATTGTAAATGGCTATAACTGGGATGATGGACCGGAGCCAATGTTTGCAGCTCTTGAAAATCAGGCATGTGCGGAGATTACTCTACTTGACATGTATGAGCTAATGGAAGGCGATTATTGGTTGGAGCAGGATGAGGAAGAATTGTCGGACTCCTCGTGGAAAATATGTTGGAGAAGATTAGCAGAAAAGCTAACGAAGAAAATCAATGGATTAAATTGTGAAATTTAGTACAGAAGCAAGAGAAGAGATTGTAAATGAGTAAAAGAATTTATTGAATGTAGGAGATTTATGCGTATGAGGGTAGATGCTGAACTTCACGGGCAGTTAAAACAATTGAAGACTATAAGTGAGATGGCTGAAGAGTGGGTAGATGTTGAAATATTTAATCCAGTACTTTTAGAGCGTGAGCAGTTAGGATATAGCATGGATCTTGAGGGTAACTCTCTTATTAATGATGATAAAGGTTCATGGCAAGCTGATTGGCTTGTTATTGGGCATAGAAAACTGACTGGCGATCCGATTATTATAGAGACAGCCGAGCCTGGGCAACCAGTAGCTGTTCTCATGCATGGCATGGGGGATTGGCATGCAGGACGTTATCTAGCTAGTTCAGTTTTACATTTTCAAATAGCGATACAGCAATTTATAGAACTTATTGCTCAGAAAAATGATAATCAATCGACTTGGAAAATAACTTGTATGGAGCTTGAACAAGTAATGGCAAGGATTGTGTCAGCAGATGAATACGCAGATAAAGATTTATGGGAGTCTTTATTAGACCCTGCTTTTCAAGCGGCTCAAGGCATGGAGGCTCATTTAATCAAACAAGTGTCGGAAATGAGTAAGTGTGGAATGATGATTAAAGAAATTGCTGGCAAGTTAAATCTACCATTGAAGGAAGCCTATGGTTATTTGAAAAAGGTCAAAAGCCTTCAAGGTTGAAATTGAATTGTGAGATGAAGGGGAACCGATTTTAGTCAATAGCAACATGGGGAGGTAAAGATAGCTACTCACATGAAAAAGCAGAAGTATTATTTTGAAGGGGGTGTCCTAAATGAAGAATCATACAAAAAGAGCATTGAAAATCGTTGATATTGCCAAAGAGCCTTTAGAGAAATTACCATACATAACTGCAGCATCAAAAGGAGCGGGTATTTCCTATGAGTGGCTTCCTATATATTGGGGAGAGGTGCTTGGATTACCGGAGGAGTTGGATGCGCTAATTGTTGCTTCTGATTTACAAGGAATCTCGGGTCATAAACACAAGCAGGCAGAAGAAATTCCGAAGTTATTGGGGGAGGAACTTGCGGAGGTGCTTTCCCTGTTGTTTCAAATCCATTTACCAGATGTGGACCCTGCCAAGGTAATGGTGTGTTTATGCGGAGATTTATACACTGATCTAACGAAAAGAGGGGCAAGCGGTAATCCTTTGCCTGTATGGAGAGCTTTTCAGAGTCATTTTGGATTTGTCACAGGCATCTCAGGAAATCACGACCTATTGACGAATAAGGAACAAACTGAATTGGATTCTACCTCAGGTATTTATTATTTCTCTGATGGCGGGGCGATAATGCACGCAAACCTTGCAGTAGCAGGACTCGGAGGAATCATCGGGAGGGTGGACAAACCGAATCGTATGAGAGAAGTCGATTATTTGGAAAAACTTAGAGGTATTTTAAGGCAAGCTCCCGACATTCTGCTACTTCATGAAAGTCCAGAAATTTGCCCTCAAGGTCTGCATGGAAATCCACTTATTTGGAATGAATTACAGAATGCAGCAGAACTTTTGGTCTGCTGTGGTCATGTTCATTGGGAGATACCATTAGTTGAAACTAGTGAAGGGCTACAAATTTTAAATGCAGATAGTCGTGCCTTTATCTTTACAGCTGCAACTCTAGATTAGAAATGATACGCTAAACGGACGATACTTGGCGGTTGTCAATGTCTTGATGGATGACAGGTTACGACCCGACTTATCCATTAACTTCAATAATGATCACTTGGAGGTAGGAAGTTGAAAATCATAGTGTCTACTTTGAAGGAGATAATTTGTCTATATTTCTTAATCCTGTCACTTCTTTACCTAATAATAAGAATCACAATGGTTGTCCTAACTAAAGCATTCGATTTTGTCACCCTTTCAAGAACATTGGAATCGAACTTGGGGATCTAGCATGGTCTACAGATATCATAATGGGCTTTATATGCTTTTTTGCTTCAACGTTATATTTTAAAAATAGGATACTTTCTTTTAGCATTTTTTTAGTGACAATGTTTTTCGATGTCAATATTGCTATTTATGATGTTGGGTTCGACAAGCCTAATGCCTATTTCAGACCCATCATTCAAAGGAAAATAGTACCATGACACAGTAATATTGGACGTTACAGTTTACAAGGAGTCATATCATTTACTTTATAAAGCAACCAATTCAACAAGTAAAAGTATTTCTAAAGACGATATCGAAACAATCACCCTTTTTAACAATGCAGATTATAAAATAAGTGCTGATGGAAAAACGTTGTCTTACAGTAAAGTAAAATCTCTTTAGAATAAGATTACTTCGATAAACTGCGTTGTTCTTTATTTTAGCTTGAGAAACTGCCCTGGTATCTCAAATTATTTAGCAATATTCTTTATTTATCCAAAAACTCCGAGCAGATCATTTCGCCTGTTCGATAGGATAAACATTTAGCACTGTAGGAAGATCGGTATAAAATCTCTTTACTTTTGATTAAAACTTTTACCAGAAACCAAACCATTATAGACCAATCTTTTCTGCTATAATGAATGATTGTAGAGATAGGGGTGATAAAAATGCATATCGTCGTAATTGAAGGCGTACCATATGATTGGTTGAAGCAATTACAGGAAATTCATGCACATGTATTTGATGGGGCGAATTTACCACTAGAAAAACTTGAAAGTAAAGAAGGACTCATTTGTTTATTAGCTGTAGAAAATGAAGATATCATAGGCTTTAAACTAGGCTATACACATCCTGATGGCGTTTTTTACAGTTGGTTAGGCGGTGTCTGTGAAAAGCAACGTGGTCAAGGAATCGCCAGTCAATTAATGAGGCGACAGCATGAACATCTACAGGCACTTGGATTTAAAAAAGTTCGTACATATGGTAGAAATGAGCGAAAAGCAATGCTCATCACAAATCTTAAACACGGATTTGATATTGTTTCCACTTTTGTGGATAAGAAAAATCGACATAAAATAGTGTTTGAAAAAACGTTGGAATAGGAGTTTTATGATGAAGGCATACTTAGCAAATGGATTATTTTCTTTAGGAGATCGTTTAGTCAATGAGCAGCTCGCTGCATCAATAAGAGAGGCGGTACCTGGAATCGAATTATATGTCCCACAGGAAAATGACGCGATCAATGACAAAACAGCCTATGCAGATAGTTTGGCGATTGCACAAGCAGACTTAGAGATGCTGCAAAATAGTGATGTCTTAGTAGCTGTTTTAGACGGTGTAGAGATTGATTCAGGTGTAGCAGCAGAAATTGGTGCTTTTGCAATGCTGAATCGACCAATCATAGGTGTCTTTACAGATGTTCGTCAACAAGGTCGGGACAATATGATGAAAATTGAAGCACTTGTGCGGGACGGAATTGAAAATCAGTTTGTTTATCGTAATTTATTTGTTATTGGCTTAATTAAGCGTACGGGCGTAATCACAACTTCCATCGCTGAAGCTGTCCAAGCCGTTCAAAAATATAAAAAATAGGAGGAATTTTATATGTTACTTTCAACAACAGATAATTTGGTTGGAAAAGAAATTGTAGAAACACTTGGCTTAGTAAAAGGTAACTCCGTACAATCAAGAAATATTGGTCGCGATATGATGGCGGGACTTCGTAATATTGTTGGTGGAGAGATGAAGGAGTATGCAGAAATGCTCGTTCGCTCCCGAGAAGTTGCCACGCAAGATATGGAGGAAGAGGCAAGACGATTAGGGGCAAATGCTATTGTTGGAGTAAGGTTTTCTACTTCCTCAGTCATGGATGGTACATCAGAGGTATTAGCATACGGAACAGCGGTAAGAGTAAGGGAATAATCCACTAAAGACTTCAAGCAACAAAATTTTTGAGAATGGTCAATGAAATTTTGTGAATGTGATTTAAATGAGAGTAATTTTCGTCTAGGCTACACATTTTTGCATAAATACTCATTTTACTGAAGTTTCGTATCTGTAGCGAAAGCGAAGCGCCAGCTACAAAGCGCTCAGTCGGAACGGAAATCAACCCCTCGCTTTGCCGAAAAGTAACTGACATTTGTAATTTCATTGACATAATAATAAAGGACTTCAATCACTAAGATTGAGGTCTTTTTTATCCGCTCATACGGAATTAATTGTAAAAATAAAGTGAATTATTACAAAAGTATAGTCTGTTCATAGTGTTTTGTTGATAATTAGTATATGCCAATTATATCAATAGTAAAGAAATTTTGTAGTTAAAAGGACTACTAATGTCCACCTTATTTTGTATAATAATCAAGTAAATATGAAGAGAGAGTGGGATATATGGTAGATTCACAACAAAACAAAGGCTATCGAGTCATTTCAATGTTTGACAGACTAATGGATGGTCAAGGGATTAATAAAAAGCAAGAAGCATTTACACATAATGTTGGTGAAAAAACCATACAACGGGATTTGAATGAAATTCGAGCGTATCTAGAAAAAGCAAAATTGGATTGCCATTTAGAATATGTACGGAAAGAAAAAGTGTACAGGCTGACGAATACAGGAGAAAGAATTTTAACGAAGGAGCAAGTTTTAGCGATTGTTAAAATTCTTATCGAGTCAAGGGCGCTGCTAAAATCAGAAATGAGCGATATTATAGATAAGCTTATTTCGATTGTTGCGGCCGATAAGCAGGAATTCATTCATAAAATTATTTTAAACGAAAAATATTTGTACGTAGATTTAAATCATAAAAAGTCTCTATTGCATTTAATTTGGGCTCTTTCAGAGGCGATTCAAAAAAAGAAAATTATTAAGATTGATTATTTATGTGAAGGTGAAATAATTCCTACAGAAAAGATTTTGAAACCTCTCGCCGTCATTTTCTCAGAATACTACTTTTATTTAATAGCATATGATAATAAGCAAGAAAAGGATTTACCCATTGTCTATCGAGTCGACCGTATACAACATTTTCAAGAGCTCGATAAAAAGTTTCAAATACCATATACCAAGCGTTTTCAAGAAGGGGAATTTCGTAAACGCATTCAGTTTATGCATGCTGGTGAACTGATGCGGATCAAATTTATCTTTAAAGGAACAGCCCCGCAAGCCGTGTTAGATCGCTTACCAACAGCAAAAATAGTATCAAAAAGGGATCGACAGTATTTATTTGAAGCAGAAGTTTTTGGACATGGTATTAAAATGTGGCTACTAAGCCAAGGAGCAAATATTGAAGTGCTAGAACCAATTGAGCTAAGAGAAGAGATCATTGACACGATTCAATCGATGCAGCAAAATTATCGCTATATAATATAAAGGCGAAAGCTATCTTAAAATAAAAAGTAAAAAATCCGCAAAGAATTCTATCGAAGCGGATTTTTTTATGTTTAAGAATCAATTTAATAAAACCCTTTAACTTTTAAATTCAAAAAATTCTTACATATGTATATTTCTGCGCGCTATAATTGGGCATATACTGAATTGATAAAGGATGACAATCATATGACACATAATCATGAAGAAAAAGAGATATTTTATCCAGATGGAACATTGATGTATCGCGGCGGTGTAAAGAAAAATGACTTTGGTCATGACATTTATGATGGAAAAGGTACATTATTTGACCAAGAAGGTGAGCTGTTATTCGAGGGAGAATTCGTCAATCATATGAAGCAAGGGAACGGCGTCATGTATCTAAAAGGACAAATGATTTATAAGGGCGAATTTATTCAAAATAAAAAACAAGGGAATGGTATTTTATATAAGGATGGTCACGTATATTATGAGGGGCACTTTCGTAATGATTTAATGGAAGGTTACGGAATCTTATATTATGAGGAAGGTGGAATTGCTCCATTTGAAGAGCTTCGTGCACAGTATCCGCATTTAAATCAGCCACAATATGAGGGTGATTTTGTTCATGGTATGAAGAAGGGCAAGGGAAAACAATACTATCCAAGTGGTTTTTTACAATATGAAGGTGATTTTATATGGAATCATATGCAAGGTGCAGGAAAGCTTTACTATGCGCCAGAGTCTCCAAGTGCTAAGGAGCTTGCAAATGGTGTAACAACGCTTCAGTATGAGGGTTATTTCTTTGAGGATATGAAGCATGGGAAAGGTAAGAATTATTCCAGACAAGGTGTGCTACTATCGGACGGTCAATTTAAAGAGGATGCTATGACAGGACAGGGTACGCTTTATTACGCAAATGGACAGGCTTCTTATATAGGGGAACTTGTAAATGGAGAAAAGCACGGTCGAGGAGATTATTATAATGAAGAAGGAAAAATTATTTATAGCGGTGAATTTATTAACGGTGAACGTTTACGAATTACACCAGAAATAGAGCGAGAGATTGAAAAATTACAGAAGCAGCTTGATGGACTTGTAGGACTTCCGAATGCCAAGAAGGAATTACATAATCTGATCAATTTCATTAAAATTCAAAGCTTACGTGTTGATCATGGCTTAACCAGCTTCCCAATCACCTATCATCTTGTATTCTCTGGAAATCCAGGTACAGGAAAAACAACAGTGGCGCGTATCATAGGCCAAATATATAAGCACCTAGGTGTACTCTCGAGTGGCCATTTTGTAGAAACTGATCGAGCAGGCTTAGTAGCAGGATATGTTGGCCAGACGGCTTTGAAAGTTCAAGAAGTTGTGAATAAAGCAAAGGGTGGCGTACTTTTTATAGACGAAGCCTATTCACTAATCAATGATAAACAGGATGCATTTGGGAAAGAAGCGATTGATAGCCTCTTAAAGGCGATGGAGGATTTACGCGATGATTTAGTTATTATCGTTGCTGGTTATACAGAGCTCATGGAGGAATTTTTGCTGGCCAATCCAGGTTTTAAATCCCGTTTTAATCATTTTGTACAGTTTGATAATTTTAGCAAGGATGAGCTATATGATATTTTTGCCATGCTTTGTAAAAATAATGATTATCAATATGGTGAAATCTTTGCACACCATATGAAGGAGCAATTGCATCAAATTCCAGTCGAATCCATTCCGAACTTTTCGAACGGTCGTTATATCCGAAACTTATTTGAAAAGCTCGTGACTATTCAATCCAACCGTCTAATTCAACAGCAAGACATTACAAGAGACGAATTAATGGAGTTTACAGAGAAAGATATTTTACTAGGCATAGCAGAAAGTCTATTTGATAACACATTTTAACTTTATAGCCGATTCCGGATGCAATGAGGCCAGGGATTTATAAAACCTGGCCTCAGCTGTGGACCTAAGAATAAATAGAATCAATAAAATGAAAAAAGGAGATTAAAGATGAAAAAACTTTTAGCTATTATATTAGTAGGGGCATGTATTTTACCAAGAGTAATGACTATAAATGTAACGATCAGCAATAACATTAAAGTTCCTAAAAAAGCAGATTGAAAAATTGACAAAAAATGAAAGTAGTAGTAATCTAACACAAAAACATACGATACCGTATCTTATTGGAGAGATGACATGCAATTAACGAGAGAAGATTGGATAAAGGCAGGATTGCAACAATTAGCAGATGAAGGAATACATAAAGTTCGGATCGAAGCACTTGCTAGATTACTAAAAATAAGTAAAGGGAGCTTTTATCACTATTTTCGTGACCATCAAGAGCTGTTAGATTCAATGCTCGACTATTGGGAAGTACATGCCACAAAGTTGATTGTTCAAAGTATGGAGCAACAGGAGGCCTCCTTAGAACAGCTATTACAAATTAGTTTTAATCGAGATAAAAAAATGGAGATTGGTATTTATACTTGGGCCAAATATGATCCTGTTGTTGCAGCGCGCTTAGTGGATATTGAAGAACAAAGAATTTCTTGTGTTGCGAAATTGTATCAAAAAAAAGGCATAAACAATGCTGAATCGATAGATAGAGCGAGACTTGCCTATTTAACGTATGTGGGATGGATGACAAGGTTTGAAGAAAATCCTAATTTTGATATTGATAAAATGGTTGAGCTTTTAACTTCTTTCTGCGGTTAACCAAATGTAAAGACGCCGGAGGATGTTACGGAATTATGCCTAGGCAAAATTAATTACATGATATAAACGTCCCTAATATGGTTATAAAACCTGAAGGGGCAAAATTTTTACTGTAACATACGATATCGTATGTTTTGCGGTTACAACATTGGAGGGAACTATATGAGATCAATTTTACCATTATTAGCTGTAGGGTTTTTGTGGTTTATCGGTTTTTTGCATATGTATTGGGCTTTTGGAGGTCGATGGGGTTCTACCGCTGTTCTTCCAGTAAGAGAGGGAGAACATACACCTGCTTTTACTCCGAGAAAATGGGGAACATTATTTGTAGCCACTCTTATTCTATTTGCTAGTTTTATTATCATTGTTCAAGGTGATTATTTGCAGAGCTTTCAAGCAAATAGTCTATCTAAAATCGGAAGTATTGTCTGTGCTATAATTTTTACTATTCGAGCGATTGGTGATTTTAATTATGTTGGATTTTTTAAAAAAATAAAACATTCACAGTTTGCTAAATATGATACTTGGATCTACAGTCCATTATGTTTGTTTTTTGGATTTGTCTATATATTACTAGTGTTTTAAAATGAGTGACAGTAAGGGAGAAATAATAGGGGGAAACACTAATGAATCAAACGATTTACTTACTACGTCATGGTGAAACGGAATTTAATACACAAGGACGATACCAAGGAGAGCTTGATTCTCCATTAACAGAAGTGGGTGTACATCAAGTACAACAAAATGCTCTATTGCTAAAAAGTTTAATTGGAAATCCTAATGAATGGAAAATTTTTTCGAGTCCATTAGGAAGAGCCATGCAAAGCACTGAGATAATTTGTGAAACAATTGGATATGATTTGAAGAATGTTGAAAAAGATAATCGTTTAACCGAGGTTGCTGTAGGACAGTGGGCTGGGTTAACCACGAAGGAAATTGAAAGTTCCTGGCCTAATCTTTTCCATAACACAGACGTCTATAACTGGTATTTTAATGCGCCTAATGGAGAAGCTTATGACTCAGTGGTGAACAGATTAAGTGCTTGGCTAAAAGACATTCAACAGATTCCGAAAGTTATTGCGATTTCACATGGTCTAACAGGTCGTATTTTACGGGGAGTATATGCAGATTTAAAAAAGGAAGATGCACTGAAGTTAGAAGTATCTCAGGATGTATTTTTTAAATTAGCGAATAAAACCATATCGAGAATTTGTTCGGATTTCGATGATTTTTATTAATAAAAAATCAGCCTTAAGATTTTCTTCATAAATTACCTACAGGAATATTCATAAATGCCTCCTATTATAATGTGTGGGGGGCGTTTTTTTTATGAAAAAATTTGTCTTATTTTGTTTTATATGTGCAGCCACATTTTTTTATTATTACACAAATCACACAACAACGGACCAAACGCAAATAGAGCTACCTTCGTTGCATAGTAAAAATGCACTGTTGCTGAATGAAAAAGGAGATGTATTATACGAAAAAAATGCAGACGACATTATTTTTCCTGCGTCATTAACTAAAATTATGACAGCAATTGTTGCCATTGAAATGACTACTGATCTGCAAAAGCAAACAATTGTTAAACCACAAACAATTTCAAAATTTACTGCTCAAAATGCTTCCATGGCGGGCTTTAAGGCAGGAGATTTTGTGACGATAGAGGATTTATTATATGGCACACTGCTTGCTTCTGGAGCGGATGCTACAGGAACACTGACGGAAGCGATGGCAGGTAGCGAAGAAGCATTTGTGACATTAATGAATAATAAAGCGCATGAATTAGGGTTGAACGATACTCATTTTGTCAATGCCAGCGGATTACATGATCCCGCTCATGTCTCTAGTGTCCGCGATATTAGTAAGCTCTTTCGTTATGCTATTGAAAATCCTACCTTTTATCAAATTTTGACTTCAAAAAGCTATAGTACCCATGTACCTAATGAATTAACAATCACAAGCTCACTTTTAACGAAAATACCAGGAGGGGAAGGGACAATATTGGGAGGAAAAACGGGCTACACACCTGAAGCGGGCCTATGCTTAGCCTCGATTATTGAAAAAGATGATAGAAAATATATTTTCGTGACGACTAATGCGAATGGGCAGGCGTGGACACCACCATTTCATATTGAAGATGCCCTTACAGCGTACGATGCGCTCTAGGAGGGAAAAAAATGAAAAATTTCTAACTTTTTAATTGTTTCATTCGTCTTCATATTAGGGTGCGCTCCACAAGCACCCTAAAAAGGCGTCGCGGAGCCTTTGACAAAAGCTAACAGGTATTCATGCTTGGGAATACAATCGATTAAATCATTAAGGTAGGAGGTGTTACACCCAATAAATAAATGATAATAAATGATTTTCATCATCTATTGCTTACGCTACCACAGGGAAATTTTGATGAAGAAAGTTGAAAGATTTTTTAGAAAAGAAATTTTTATTCACAAAAACTAGTTGATTCCTACTATTTCCTGGAAGAATCTATTGTTCTATAATTAGAGTCGAATCCTATACTTTTATGGAAAAAACATACGAAAAAGACATCTATGAAAAGGCGGTGTAGAACAATGAAGAAATTTTTACCCTATGCTATTATTTTGACATTTTTAATCAGTTTTGTGTTTGTAGATAATGCTTCTGCAAATGCTAAGAGTACACCCGTAATTCAATCAGTAGCCAAAGACACAGCAGTTTATATAGAACCTTCCGTAGAAAGTGCCGTAATCGGTCAAATAGCGAAGGGTAGTTATGTAACCGCTACATCTGTAAATGGAGAATGGACTCGAATTAAAGTAAAACAGCTAGAGGGATATGTTGAAACGGCTGCATTAGTAAGCGTTAAATCTGAAAAATATGTAGTGAAACAAAAAGGTGGAACAACTTTATTTACATATCCAAGTCCAAGTGCACAAAAAGCGGGGCAGCTTTATGAAAACAGTATGATCTTTGTATATGGTTCTGCACCTGGAGGTTGGTCATTTGTCCAATACGGTTATCAAACAGGTTATGTTGCAACGAATTCTTTAAAGAAACCTGTTGCAACAAAGAAACGAGTTAATGCTGCTAAAGGGGCTGAGCTTCATTTAACAGCTAGTCCAAGTGGCGAGGTTCTTGGTACACTTGCCAATAAAACAGTAGTTCAGCAATATACAACGGTAGCAGGCTGGGCTTATGTAGAAGCAGGCGAACAAAAGGGCTATGTTAAAGTGTCGGAGCTGGCAAATATTCAAATAGCCGGTAATAAAGTATACAATAAAGGCGTGCCGGTAGCGAAAGGGCAAAAGAAGCGTGTGGCTTTAACATTTGATGATGGGCCCAATGCAAAAGTTACGCCACAAATTTTAGCGACTTTAAAGAAATATGATGCAAAGGCTACATTTTTTATGGTTGGGCCAAATGCCTCTAAAAATTCAGCAGTCGTAAAACAAGTTTATGAGGCTGGCCATGAAATAGGCAATCATACATGGAACCATCCTAAATTAACAGCTTTATCGACAACAACTGTTAAACAAGAGGTTGATCGAACTAACAATGCTATTTATGCAGCAATCGGTCAATATCCAACGGTTTTCCGTCCACCATATGGTGCAACGAATGATAAAGTTCGTTCCGTCATGACGATGCCTTCTATTCTATGGTCAATCGATACATTAGATTGGAAGCATCGCAATGCTGATAAAATATTAACGTATGTGAAAGAATCAGTGAAAGATGGCAGCATTATTTTAATGCACGATATTCATCAAACGACAGCAAATGGTTTGGAAAACGTAATTCTATACTTGAAAAAGCAAGGCTACGAATTTGTAACCGTTAGTGAAATATTACAATAAGCTATAACTGATAAAATGAGCCGTGTAAATGTCCATATTAAGACATTGCACGGCTCATTGATTATTTAAATAGATTAATAGTCGTAATGATAATTGGAATACCGAATACATCGATTAAAAATGCTCCTACAATTGGTACGACAAGAAATGCTTTTTGAGATGGACCGAAACGTTGGACAACCGCTGACATATTGGCCATCGCATTTGGCGTTGCCCCTAAACCATGTCCAGCAAAACCAGCAACCATAACGGCAGCATCGTAATTTTTTCCAAGTAACTTAAACAATACAAAGATACTGAATACGACAATGAAGAATACTTGCGCGAAAACAATGATGAATAGCGGAAGTGCTAAATCAGCAATTTCCCATAGTTTAACACTCATTAGTGCCATTGAAAGGAAAATCCCTAAAGTGACATCGCCGATTAAAGAAATGCTTTTCATATTAATCGCTTCAGGTTTTACTTTATCCATAATATTGCGCACTAGTACAGCTACAAACATTGCACCTACATAACCAGGTAGTACGAAGCCAGTAGCTTCAGAGAATAATGTTCCAACGTAAGTACCTAAAGCCATACAAAATGTAATGAATAATACTTGTGTAAAGAATGATTCGGAAGTAATTTGTTCATTTCTATTTTCAAAATCAACTTCCTCCGTTTCTTGTACATCTGGCGTTAAATTATATTTACCCACTAAATATTTAACAATAGGACCACCGATTAAGCCACCAGCAACTAAACCACATGTAGCCGCAGCTGCACCGATTGTCATAGCTGATGAAATACCTAAGTCTTCTAACGTTTGTCCAAATGCTGCAGCGGCACCATGGCCACCTTCCATAGATACTGCACCAGCCATCATACCGATTAAAGGATGAATGCCCATTAGTGATGCAAGTGATACACCGATTACATTTTGCATTAATGCTAGGAAACCACAAGCCAACCAATAAATAATTAATAATTTTCCACCAAGCTTTACAAGTTTAAAGCTTGCCCCTAAACCTATTGTTGTGAAGAAAGTAATCATAAATAAGCTTTGTAATGACGTATCAAGTGAAAATTCTACTACGTCAGTGGTCTTTAGAATAGTTGCCAATGCGGCGAATAGTAAGCCACCGACAACGGGTGCTGGAATACAAAAACGCTTTAAAAAACTGATTTTATTGATAAGCCAGCTACCCAATGCGAATAGCGCAACTGCTAGAAATACTGTTGTAATTTGATTAAATTCAATCATTAACCTTGCCCCCTAAGTAAGTTATTAAGTGCCTCATAAACAAAATAAGCACCTAATTTAACTGTGCGTCCGTTCTCATCCAGTGAAGGATTGACCTCACAAATATCAAAAGAATGTGTATTTGGGTGCGAAGTTACTTTTTGAATGATTGTGCGTACTGTTTTTGGATCGAGTCCAAATGGTGATGGGGCACTAACTCCCGGTGCAAATGCAGCGTTTAGCACATCCGTACAAAGCGTTAAGAGAATATAATCATGATCATCCATATATTGCTGAAGATCTTGCATGATGTGCGCATTATTTTCTGGCGTCATATTTTCTTCTAACACATAATTCACATGCAATTCGTCGGCTTTGTCAAATAGCTCTTTTGTATTGCCAAAACGTTGTATGCCTAGTACAAAGTAATCGGTATGTGGATCCTGTTCTAAAATCTGACGGAACATTGTGCCAGACGACGGTTGCTCATCATATGGTCGTAAATCGAAATGTGCGTCGATATTGACGATCCCAAGCTTCGCATCTTTAGGTAACGCAGCACGAACACCTAAATAATGTCCGTATAGTGTTTCATGTCCACCGCCAAGTATGACACATTGTATTTTTTTATTTAGCAATGTTTTGACAATTCCGCCTAGTTCACGCTGTGCTTCTTCTAGAGCATGGTTTAGACAAAGAACGTTACCGACATCAATAATTTGTTGTTCCTCTTCAAATGTCCAAGGTAAGCTAGACAATGCTTCACGCAGTGCGTTAGGTGCACTTGCTGCTCCTAAACGTCCTTGATTACGACGTACACCTTCATCACAAATAAAGCCAACAATTCCGGCATGCTGATTATCTGAAACGCTTACATCATTTATAGGAATTCTTTTTACTTTTTGATGTAGACGAAAACTACTCGCATTAGTAGTTGAATCTATACGGCCTCTCCATTGTTTTTGATCTGTCATTGTATACATATCTTTATCAACTCCATTTACAATATTATTGTAGTGAAAATATTGTTTATGAGTTGATTATATATTCGCATAATTATAATTTCTAATATATAATTATTATCAATCTATAGCTTAAAACTATAAATGGGGGAGATGTTGTTGTGGATTTTAAACAATTACAATATTTTATAGCAGTTGTGGGGCAAATGAATTTCTCGAAGGCGGCTGAAAAAATGCATATTTCTCAGCCTTCTCTAAGTAATGCTATAAAAAAATTAGAGCAAGAAGTTGGATCTCCTTTACTTGAAAGGAATACGAGAAATCTGCAATTAACAGAAGCCGGCGAGCTATTATATGAACGGGCAAAAATAATATTGAAAAACATGGAAGTTTTAAAAATAGAAATGGATGAGGTCATTGTACGAGGTACAAGCGAAATAACGATAGGGATTATGGAATCCATTAAACATTGGCTCCCAAAAGTCATAACAGAGTATAAAAAGGAATATCCGCAAATGATGATCCATTTAGTAGATATTTTAGGAAGTAAACGTGTCGAAAAATCGCTCAAAAGCTATAAAACACATTTAATTATTACGAATCAGATAATGGATGATGAAGAACTAGAAGTTAACTGCTTATATGAAGAGCGACTTGTCGCCGTTTTACCCTTAAATCACCCGTTAGCGAATAAGGAGAAACTAACAATTGCCGATTTAAGTGATGAGCCATTTATTATTAGTACAGAGGGTTTTCAAACGAGACATGACATTTTAGATGCGTTTGAAAAGGCTGACAAGAACATTAATATCCAATTTGAAATTGAACGTTTTGAAACGGCAGTATCACTCGTTCGTGAAAATTTAGGCATTACCATTTTACCAGAAAATTATTTAAAAGGTCCTACAGCAAAAACGATTGTTCAAAAAGAAATAGATTGTCCCAATTTACGAAGAAATGTTTATGTAGTGTATTTAAAAAATCGTCATTTACCTTTAGCGATTCGTCAATTACTGACTGATATAATAAATATAGGGAAAACGCTTTGAAATGTTAAAGATTGATTTAATTGAAAAGAGAGGCTGGGCCAAAAAAATGTTAGACCGAGATGCAAACGGCCTAACATTTTTTTGATTTAGGGAGGAATATTTAACTCAGTGAAGGGAAAAAGTTATTACCCATTTTCGCTATTTTTCAAAATTACCGAGTTCTTTCCAGTCTCTTTATTTATCCTACTTTTCGTTTTATTAAACAGTTTAAAAAAGAAGTGGCTCATCGAACGCCCCCTAGGAAGCTCTGCTCTGCGCGAAAGCGAAGCGTCAGCGGCAATGTTTTATCTGTACGAAAGCGAAGCGTCAGCTACAAATGTTTTATCTGTGCGAAAGCGAAGCGGCAGCAACAAAGCGCACGATTGGAACGGAAATCAACCCCTATTATGATGAGCTAAAAAAGTAAAAACAGGCAACTAAGTCATAAAATTTTTAATCAAAAGAACTATTCGGATTTTAAGTTACATATTATGGCAATATATCTTTTTGATTTAGATTTTATTATCGAAATGATATTTTCTATCTACCCGAATCACTGCCTTAAGTATGAATTTTCTCTATAATTCAAATTTTTGTTTAATAGACATTGATTTACAAGAAATATAGCGGTAACATTTAATGTAAGAATAAAAATGAATATTCATTCATTTGTCATTTTGATGTTCAAACAAAGGGGGCTTTTTAATGAACTTTTCTTATAGCGAAAAAGTAGTAGAACTGCAAGAGAAGCTGACAAATTTTATGGAACAATATATTTATCCAAATGAGGGAGTATTTGCTGCACAGGTAGAGGCAATGGAGGATCGTTGGGGAGCGATTCCGCCAATTATGGAGGAATTAAAACAAATGGCAAAAGAAGCGGGTTTATGGAATTTATTTTTGCCGGATAGTGAATATGGTGCAGGATTGACGAATTTAGAATATGCACCTTTATGTGAAATAATGGGACGATCTTTACTAGCTCCTGAAGTATTTAATTGCAATGCGCCAGATACGGGAAATATGGAGGTACTTGTGCGCTACGGCTCAGAACAGCAGAAAAAACAATGGCTAGAGCCGTTATTACGAGGAGAAATACGTTCCTGTTTTGCAATGACTGAGCCTGCAGTTGCGTCTAGTGATGCAACAAATATCGAGGCAAGTATTGAACGAGATGGCGATTATTATATTTTAAATGGACATAAGTGGTGGACGACAGGAGCAGGCGATCCTCGTTGTAAAATCGCTATTTTTATGGGGAAACATAAAGATTCTACAGCACCTATCCATGAGCAACAGTCGATGATTTTAGTGCCGATGGATACACCTGGAGTAAAAATTGAGCGTATGCTTACTGCATTTGGCTATGATCACGCACCAGAGGGTCACGGTGAGGTGACGTTTACAAATGTTCGAGTACCTGTTGAAAATATATTATGGGGAGAAGGAAAAGGCTTTGCGATTGCGCAAGGTCGTTTAGGCCCAGGTCGTATCCACCATTGTATGCGTCTTATTGGAGCCGCTGAACGTGCATTAGAGGAAATGTGTGTACGTGTACAAGGGAGACATGCTTTCCATCGACCACTTGCAGACCAAGGTGTCATGCGGGAGCGTATTGCGGAATCACGAATTGATATTGAACAGGCTAGACTCTTAACGCTAAAAGCAGCGTATATGATGGACACAGTCGGGAATAAAGAGGCGAAGGCAGAAATTGCCATGATTAAAGTAGTGGCGCCAAATATGGCATTAAGAGTGATTGACCGGGCAATTCAAGCATTTGGTGCTGCTGGGGTTGGCCCAGATACGACGCTTGCTGCACAATGGGCGAATTCTCGAACATTAAGATTAGCAGATGGACCGGATGAAGTGCATCGTAACACGGTGGCTAAGCTAGAGCTGAAAAAGCATGCTAAAAAACAAGAGGAGCTGGTAAAATGACAGTACTAGACTTATTTAGTTTAAAGGGAAAAACGGCCATCGTAACAGGGGGAGGACGTGGTCTAGGAGCTCAAATTGCGCAAGGCTTTGCTGAAGCAGGTGCCAACATTGTACTATGCTCAAGAAAGGTCGAGGCATGCGAAGAAGTAGCCGCAGAATTAGCTGAATTGGGTGTACAAACATTAGCTCTTGCCTGTGATGTGACAAAGCCAGAGGATATAGCAAATGTAGTGTCAAAAACGCTTGAATCATTCGGCCAAATTGATATTTTAGTCAATAACAGTGGGGCTTCTTGGGGTACTCCTGCTGTTGAAATGCCGTATGAGGCTTGGCAAAAAGTCTTCGATGTTAACGTCAATGGTACATTTTTAATGACGCAAGCTGTTGGTAAAATAATGCTAGAACAAAAGAGCGGAAAAATTATCAATATCGCTTCGGTTGCAGGGCTTGGGGGTACAATACCTGAATTTATGGATACCATTGGCTATAACGCAAGTAAAGGTGCGGTCATCACGCTAACAAAAGATTTAGCTGTAAAATGGGGACCGTATGGTGTCAATGTGAATGCAATTGCTCCAGGATTTTTCCCGACAAAAATGTCAAAAGTCTTAATTGAGCGCGGACAAGATTATTTGATGGGCGTGACGCCGTTAAAACGTTTAGGAACTGAAAATGACCTAAAAGGTGTTGCTTTATTTTTAGCTGCGGCTGCCTCAGATTATATTACGGGGGATGTCATAGTGGTAGATGGCGGTATGAGTTCAATCATTTAGGGGAGGGGTACAATGGATACGATACAAGTAAGGGCAAGTGAACGTATTGATGAAATGAAATTACATTCATTTTTAAAGACTCAGTTTCCGGAATTACCAGAGGGGAAACTAGAAATTTCGCAGTTTAGTGCCGGACATTCAAATTTGACATATTGTTTAAAAGTAGGTGAATTTGAAGTTGTTCTGCGTCGACCTCCTCATGGGCCAGTTGCCAAAAAAGCGCATGACATGAAACGTGAGTATACAATTTTATCAGCATTACATCCATTCTTACCTGCTGTCCCAAAACCTTATGTGTACGTTGAAGATCGAGATATTATCGGTAGTGATTTCTTTCTAATGGAGCGCAAAAAAGGTATCGTACTTGACACTCATTTTCCACCAGGTACTGAAAATACAGAGGAATTAGGACGTCAAATTTCGGAAAAGATGGTGGATTCGCTTGTAGCTCTTCATGCCATACCATATAAGGAAACGCAATTAAAGGATATGGTGAAGCCAGAAGGATTTATGGAGAGGCAAGTACATGGGTGGATTGAGCGCTATGACAAAGCAAAAACGGCAGAGTATGGTGAAGTGGCAGCGTTGACAAAGTGGTTAAAGGATCATGTCCCTTCTAATCAAGAAGCTACCATTATTCATTATGACTACAAGCTTAATAACGCTATGTTTTCAAATGATTACTCTGAAATGATTGGACTTTTTGATTTAGAGATGACAACTGTAGGGGATCCATTAGCAGATTTAGGTGTAGCTATGAGTTATTGGATGCATGCAGATGACCCTAAAATGCTGCTCTACGCATTTGGAGAACCGCCAATAACGACTTTACCAGGGTTTTACACACGTCAGGAATTTATTAACCGCTATGCTGAGAAAAGCGGACGTGATGTTTCAGCCATAGCTTATTATATTACATTTGCCTACTTTAAATTAGCGGTAATATGCCAGCAAATCTATTATCGATATGTAAACGGTCAAACAAAAGACGATCGTTTTGCACAAATGGATAAAATGGTAGCTGCATTAATTCATCAAGCTTCTAAAGCTCTATAAACAATGGTATAAATGACGGTTGCTTGTAAAGCAGCCGTCATTTCATGTAGTAATAGAGCAGGGGCAAAAATTTATACCTGTATTAGAAGTAAAGGGGGAAGCAAGTTGAAAAAAATAATACTATTTTTTCCTCTGTTAGCTGTTATGTTAGTAACTTCGGGTTGTTTGAATGAAATGGTTGGGCAAAAAATAACTGTTCAGAAACGAATTGGTGAAGAAAATATTTTTGAAGACTTCAAAGAAGTACATCAAAAAAAACAGGTGGAAAAAGCGAAAGATATAGTTGAAAATGCTAAATGGGAAAATAAAAAAGTAGAAATGGCACGTTATGCTGACTACCAATTTCAATTTCAATTTAAGAACAGTAGCGAAAACAAAATAGCCTCTTATTTACTTTGGGTTACCCCAAATGGTGAAAATTTAGAAATTGTTACAGATAGTGATAGATACGTAAAATTAACAAAGCAAGATTCAGCAAATCTATATGAAATTTTAACTGGAGAAGAATTAATAAAGTAATTCCCTGTTTTGTAACTATTCAATAGTCGGTTAGTTGATAAAAAAATTCTTACCCAAAAACAAGAATAAATATATATTGGTTGAAAATAGGAGGTATTGAATTTTGGAGGAGTAAATTAAGGAGCAAGCCTAAGATAACATAATGCTTTGATAAGCCATCGAAGGATTAAGCGAGGTGTATATAAAATATTTCCTACTCATCCCTCCTGCCATTTAACAACTCTTTCATTTCAGTTGATTGCACCAGACAAACCACTCATCTCTTACCTGCCAGTTGTATTCAAAGAATATAATATCACCCCATATTAAGGTTTAAATTACTGATGAGAAAGAAGAGGCGGTAAATCCTGTTGATAGTTTTTCCTCATATAGAACCAAATACAGACAATGAAGGACTTTAAATAAGAGCATGTTTTGATCAATCTTTTTTCAAAACATGCTCTTTAAATTTGTTCTCATATAAAGAAAATTATTAATATAACCAAACTTATTTTAAAGCTAGAACTCCAAATGAGCACTTTCCTTGAGGCGGTCAAAGATCTTTCGCTTCTCTACTAAAGTTTCATCTTTGCTGATCCCTAAGGAGTAACTCAGCCTGTATTCCAATCAAGCGCTGACAATTTATTTTTCATCTCTGTAAAAAAACAACAGATTATCCGACAATAAATATTATATTTTAAGAATATTCTCGCATCCAATTTATTATCATAACAAAATAGTTCCCGTTAAGAAAATTAAGGGAGAGGGAATACATGTTCTTATTTTATCATACATTCTTTCAAAATGAAAAATTTATCAGTTCATAAATAGGAGCCTGATTAATTGTGTTATTCCCAAGTTTGATCAAGCTTATCACAGTAAAACTTAATGGCTTTGCTATAATTTATAATTCCTTCATGTTTACTAGTGAGGATTAATGTAGTTAATAAAGTTTCCATAGCCGTTGAATGTTCACCAAGATTATAAAGTGTCATCGCATAGAAAATTTTTACATGTTCGGCTTCTGGAAACTCACTTATAGCTCGTTCAAGAATATATTTCGATTGTTCATATTGCCCTAATGTTCGATAGGTGCTTCCTAATCCTACATAAGCATCTACTAAAAATTCGGGTTTAAGCCCTAATTGAATTGCTTTTTCATAGTGGGGAACAGCCTCACTTTCTTTTCCTAATGAATCATATGTCCAAGCACATTGAAATTGATAGTACCCATTTTCAGGCTCTTCGTTAACTAGAGCAACCATTAATTGATTTGCTTTTTCCAATCGACCATTCTCTCTTAATGAAATGATTTGCTGTAATCGCTTATCCATTTTTTATATCCTCTATCTTTCTATTTTTTATAATATTTAATAATTTTAAACTTTTGAATTAATATTGTATACTTGGTTCAAGTTTAGAGGGAAAATATAGAATTATTATCTATTATGCCAAATCGACAACTACGAAGTGGCTCAACAATCGTTTTTCGATGAAAAAAATAATAATGAGGTGAATGAGAATGCTGGAGCGTTCAATGGAGAAAACACGGGGATGTAAAAAAGAAAGGGAGTGATAAAAAGAGGAGCATTTTATGATAGCTCTTCTATATAAAAAGAAAAGAGGACGAATATCATGAATAATTATCAAAGCATCATTACTGAAGGATTTGATTTAAAATATTGTGTGAAGGGGCAAGGTAAGCCGATATTGGTAGTGGGAAGCAGTGTATATTATCCACGCTTGTTCTCGGAAAATTTATATAAACATTTTCAATTTATCTTCTTAGATCATCGAGGTTTTGTGAAGCCTCCTCGTGCCCTCAAGAAAGAAGATTATACTTTGGATAAAATTGTGAAGGATATCGAAACAGCAAGACAATTATTAAAGCTTGAGGATTTCATCATTTTAGGACATTCTGGACATGCATTTATGGCTTTGGCCTATGCCGAAAAATATCCTCAGTACGTTCAAAAGGTCATTTTATTAAATTCAGCACCGACAAACAGTCAAGAGAGACAGCAGCAAAGTTTTTCATTTTTTAATGAGACTGCTAGTGCTGAGCGAACAAAGCAATTTGAACATGATATTGCCTTCTTAGAAGATGATATTCACAATGATCCAACAAGACGATTTGTGCATATGTGTATTCGCATGGGAGCGCATAGCTTTTATGATTATACGTTCGATGCTGCTTATATGTGGGATGGCGTATATACAAATATGGACGTTATTGATCACCTTTGGGGTGTAGCTTTTGCGGAACGAAATCTAATTCAATCTATGGCCCACCTAGATAAACCTATTTTTGTAGGGTTAGGTAGGTATGATTTTTTAGTCGCTCCGGTTTCGCTGTGGGATGAAATTGATTCTTCTTCGGGGAATGTGAAGAAGGTCATTTTTGAAAAAAGTGGTCATAACCCAATGTTTGAAGAACAAGATACTTTTGATAATGAATTAATCGAATGGATTAATGAATAGTAATGAATAAATGATCAGCTTCTCAAATGAATAACTTCAAATAAAGTTTGATCAAAATCCTATGTTTAATAAAATGTACCCTATAAGATAGTCACTTGAAAAAGGCTCGCTTATAGGGTGATTTTTTTAAAATGGAAATACAGCAAGACAGAGCGGAATTTATGTCAAAGTAACTGATTGATAATTATTGATTTAATTTCGCAAATAGAATTTAATTACCGCCTTATCTAATACAAAGGCGATTGTGATACCTACTGTATACCGAACCAAATCCTCTACAAGAAAACCTTTGCCAAGTATCAAAGCCCCGAACGTTGTCCCACGAATCTGATTAATCCAGTCTTCCTGATACAACTGACTAAATTCAATGCCGAAGCTAAACAAGAAACTGAGCAAAATAGCTGCTAGAGTGTTCTTACGCACTAGCAACAATCGAAATCCGAAATAGACCATCATAGCCCATAACATGTCCCCTGCATTCTGCGCTACAAATGACGGAAGTAGAAGACTCCATTTTCTAGAGGCTAGACCTAAAAAGATGGTGATCACAATAGCTATCAAATAAGCTATTCGCATGTTACGGAATTGCGAGTTATTAGGTTTCTGCTCATTAATCAATAGAATCACTCTTTCAGTTGTTGATATTAATCATTATCTCATAATTGATGTCCGAAAGATTGATGTAAGCACGCACCTTTGACTAAAGATCACCAATTATTTAGTTGTCCTTGTAGTCTTCTTTAAGCAATCCGTATATTTCTAAATCTACAACTCCTTTACCAGACCATAATGTAGCTTGTCTTAAAAGTCCTTCTTTTATAAAACCATTTTTCAGGAGAACCTTTTTAGATGCTTCATTCAATGGCATAACCTCAGCTTGTATACGATTTATATTAACTTCCTCAATTAAAAATTTGGTAAGTATTTTAACTGCATCCGTTGCAATGCCCTTACCCCAATAATCCTCTGCAAAAAAGTAACCAATCGTTACCATACTCACTTTTTGATTAAAATCCATTGCTTCTATAATACCGACTAATTTATCGCCATGAGACTTTTGAAAAATGCCCCATTTAATTCTGCTTTTCTTCTGATAATCTCTGTCAAAATGCCCTATCATTTTACCCACCGTTTGGATATTATGTTTCGGGATTATCCCACAATATTCAAATACTTTTTCATTATCATAGATTGCAAATACTTCTGGTAAATGTGCATCTTCAATTTTTTTTAGCACAATATTTTCGGAGCTTAATAATGGGAACTCTGCAAACACTTTTTCGATATTCATAGCATACTCTCCTTATTTTTTATAAAGTTTTCCTCACTGGATCGGAATATAAATTTTCATTTTCAATGTATTTGGAAAAATAGAATTTACTACGTCTGTTATCTCAAAGGCAGGGCCGTTATTCCTCTCGTAATTTGAATTTGGTAACCAAAACCCGTAAATATAACGTCGGGTATTTTGAACGGATTCTGCAGAGCCATCAATTTTAAATTCCGCATATTTTCCTTCGGGAATCTGAGTATTGACGAAGTTGTCATGTATAGAAATATCATATTTCTCTACTTCTTCGCCAACAATAAAGGAAAATCGCCCATCATCTTGAAATTGAGTAGAGACTCCGTAAGCCATACAAATGTTTTCTGTGCGAAAGCGCAGCGACAGCAACAAAGCACCTAGTCGGAACTGAAATCAACCACACACTGTGGTGATTATTGAAATATAAATATATTGAACTGCATTCCTTTATTATGTATGATTTTACTATATTATACAGAAAGTGAGTGATATAAGATGAAAGTCAGCTCTATTTTTCCAACATACAAATATAAGGTGTGGAAGAAATAAGAATAATAGATTCTTCTGCACGAAATCGGAGGAATTGGAATGTTTAGTAGTTACGGACCTTTGTGTACAGAACTTTATGATTTGACAAAACCAGTGGGACATTCTATTGGTGGGGATATTGAATATTATCTTGAACGCTTAAAAGGAACTAAGGGAAGGGTACTTGAAGCAGGAGTGGGCTCTGGACGCTTCTTAATCCCTTTACTTGAAAATGGATATGATGTTGAGGGGATCGACTATTCACCAGAAATGTTAGATTCATGCCGAAAACACTGCAAAGAAAGAGGTTTCAAGCCAAATCTATATGAAGGTAACTTAAGAAATTTTTCATTAGATTCAAAATACGAAGCGATAGTTATGCCGACAGGTTCGTTATGTTTAATAGAGAATTCAAAAGGTGCGATGGATGCATTAACATGTATGTATAATCATTTGATACCTGGAGGTCGCTTTATTGTAGACTTGCTTTTACCAACAGACTGGCGAACAGGGGAAATTACTTCATCCTACTATGAAATTTCGCAAGAGGAAGGAATTACATTAGAACGTAAATGCGTTGAAATGAATTGGATCGATCAATATACGCTAACCATTTTAAAATATGAAAAGTGGCGAAAGGGTAAATTAATCGATACAGAGTTACAAAGATTTCCGTTAAGATGGTATGGAGTAGAAGAATTCAAGCTTATATTAACAAACATAGGTTTTTCTGATATAACTTGCTCGGCTGATTATGTTTATAACAAGAAGCCTTCAAAAGAGCATTCGTTAATTACATTTGAAGCTGTGCGTAAATAAATATACCTGCTAGATTTTAGCTAAGAAAGTTGCTGAAATCTAGCAGTTTTTTATTCCATTTTTTTCTTGCTTTATTTTTACTGTAAAAAGGAAAAATATGATTATCTACAATTCATGAAGGAAGAAGGGCTTTCCATGCATAATGATATGAACTATGGTAACGACTTTAAGTATATTCCAGCAACATCGATTTGGAGTGGAGATGGTGTAGAAGTATTACCTGATTTATACCAACATACCATTCAAATTGTAAATATTGTACTCTACGGTGAACCTCATAAAAAAGAGTTCGTATTAGTCGATGCTGGAATGCCAAAAAGTGCAAAAGAAATTATTACAGCAACAGAGGAGCGGTTTGGAACGAATAGTCGTCCTAAAGCAATAATTTTAACGCATGGACACTTTGATCATGTTGGGGCGATAATCGATCTAATTGAACATTGGGGAATACCGGTTTATGCACATTCTTTAGAATTACCTTATTTAACTGATATAAAAAATTATCCTAAAGCTGATCCTGGTGTAAATGGTGGTTTATTAGCGAAAGTGTCACCCATTTACCCAAATGAAGCTATTAACTTAGGCGATAATGTTGAGGCGCTTCCGTCCGATGGCAGTATTCCATTTATGCCAGGTTTTCGTTGGATTCATACGCCGGGTCATACGCCAGGGCATATATCTTTATTTCGTGAAGAGGATCGAGCGTTAATTGTAGGAGATGCCTTTGTTACAGTTAAGCAAGAATCACTCTACAAAGTGTTGCTACAAAAAAAGGAAATTAGTGGGCCGCCACGATATTTCACGACGGATTGGCAGGCTGCTTGGGATTCTGTAAAAAAATTAGAGGCACTTAAACCTTCAGTTGCTATTACAGGACATGGATTACCTATGGCGGGGGAAGAGCTTACTAGAAATTTGCATAAGTTAGCGACTGAATTTGAGCAGATTGCTTTACCTAATCACAGTAAATTTTTGCATTAACATAAAATGTGAAAAGCTGTAGCGAATAGGTATTCGCTACAGCTTAAATTGGTTCATGCCCATTTGATGGTGCAATAACATATACTTTATCATAAAAAACTTTATTAAACTGTTTTTAGTTTTTTTACAACATTTCAATAATAAATAAAAGCCTATTGACAAAAAAATGCAGAACAGTTATATTCAAATTATTCAACGTTGAATATAAAAAGGTGATTATTATGACAAGACTATTAGTACTTGCTATGTTGGGGCTAAAACCAATGACTGGCTATGATATTAAAGTAATGCTTGAATTAAGTGATGCTGAACGATGGGGTGGAGTGCTTATCGGCTCTATCTATAATGCATTAAAAAAGCTTGAAAAAGATGGCTATATAGAGGTGGCTAGTATTGAATCCACAGGACATAGACAAAAAGCAATTTACCAAATTACTGAAAAGGGTAAGGCACATGAGCAGGAACTGATTATTGAGGCACTTGAAAATTCTTCTGTCATTTACCCTACAACTTTGTATTCTGGTGTTTCCTTTGCATTTAAACTGCCAAAAGCTAAAGCTGTTGAAGCATTAGAAAAGCAGCAAAAAATTTTGGAACAAGAAGAAAAGGCTATTCAAGCTGGCTATGAGGCCAAATTGATTGCTTTGCAAGGAGAACTGCCAGCATTAACACAACTAGCATTTGATAATATGCAAGAAATAGTGAAAGTACAATCAAAATTTTTACATCAAGCTATTGAAATTATGAAAAAAGATAACTCTCTCGAATGAGGGAGTTAAAAAATAGCTATATACTCAAAGTTGAATATACAATATTAAGTAAGGGGAGAAAATATGAAAAGACTAATTTGTGCTAGTCAATTAACGAAAAGTTATAAGGCTAGATGTGTCGTTGATCATATAGACCTTGATATTAAAGAGAGGGAGATAGTTGCTTTAGTGGGCACAAATGGTGCTGGCAAAACAACAACTATCGGGATGCTTCTTGGCATTATTCCTAAGGACAGTGGAACAATTAAATACTGGACATCTGATTACAAAAAGGAAATAGGAACGCAGCTTCAAACAACCCCTTTTTTGAAGGCTATTCTGTAGAGGATAATGTGAAATTATTTGCTGCATTTTATGGAATTTCGCTGACAAAAAATGAAATTGAAGAAAAACTCGTCGCTTTTGATTTATTGCAGGTCAAAAAAACGCCAGCTATCAAATTGTCATTAGGGCAGCAAAAGCGCCTAGCAATTATCGTGACAACTTTGCACGCGCCTAAACTAGTAATTTTGGATGAACCTTCTGCAGGATTGGATCCTAGAGGACAAAGGGAAATTCAACAAATCATAAAACGTTTAAAAGATAGCGGGGCTGCCGTGTTATTTTCTTCCCACGATATGTTGGAAGTAATGAATGTTGCTGACAGAGTTTTGATGATGCATCATGGGAAAATAATTGCCAATGGCTCCCCTGATAGTTAAATGGAGTACTACCAAACTCAAAATTTAGAAGAATTATTTTTTGAATTAACGAAGTGAGGAGTGAGAAAATGAAGGCTGTTTTCGTATTAAATTTGAAATCCAGTATAAAAGATATGTATTTACTATTTTGGTCTATTTTAATGCCATTTGCTGCGATTATTGTGCTAAGGTTGTTTTTACCGAGCTTTGCAGGGAGTTATGTAGAAGGAATCATTGCCGTTAGTGTATTTTTTTATTCGTTTATGACTACTGCTTTTATTGCGTTATCGCAAAGAAAAAGAGGTGTTTATAATTTACTTCACGCAACACCTATGCCTTTATGGAAATATATCGTCAGTATTTCGAGTTCGTGGGCAATAGTTGCTATTATCTTATCTTATATCGTGCTTTTATTTTCTACCGTGATCAATCACCTAAACTTTTCTTTTACTATCTTCTTATATATGACACCGATTATTCTAATAGCCTCATTAAGTTTTGTATTTTTAAGCTTTTTTATATCAAGTCTTGTGAAAAATGAAGGTCATTTAAGTATGACTGCCAATGTATTGATGATACCAATGCTGCTTTGTAGTAATGCATTTTTTTACTATGGAAAAGGCGCCGTATCTTATCCAGTTTATTAGTCGAGTAAATCCATTTGAATGGTTTACTAATGGAATTAAAGCTGCATTTCTAAATAATTTTAGTGCATGGGGAGAATCGTTACTTCTTTTAATGGGATGCTTAGCATTGACACTTATTATTTCCTTAAAAACATTCAAGTATAGTGATCAATAATTGTAAAAACAAGACATTAAATGACCAGTACTCAATTTGAGTCTGGTCATTACTTTGTAGACCACACGATGAAAATGTAGCAAGAATTAAAGGTATTTAAAAGCTGAAAATAGAATAATTCACTGAAGACATTGGAGAGGGTGAGTGGATGAGTGAAACGTTAATTAGAATAGGAACTACTTATATTCCAGTCAGCAATGTAGAACTGTCCTGTGAATGGTATGTAGGTAAATTAGGAGCAAAATGCACTTACCAAGATAGTGATAAAGCTATTGTTAATTTTGCCAATCAAAGTTTTTTTCTTGTTAGATCCATGAACAATCAAAGCTCAAATTTTATAGATCACTATGGGAAAGAACATTTTTCAATAACTTTTGAGGTTGATGGTTTAAGTGCATTGGAAACTATTCATAAAGCTTTTAAAGATAAAGGAATTAGAGTCGGTGAGATTGAAAATAGGGGACATGCTGGTAGAAATTTTGTTTTTTATGACTTGGACGGAAATAAATTTGATGTGTGGAGTGAATTGAGTCCTGATTTTAAAGAAAAGTACAAGGAGAAGAATTATGAGTAAACCAATACTGAAAGGAGTAGAGGCAATATTTATTCCAATTAAGAACCCCGAACAATCTGCTAAATGGTATGAGGAGAAACTAGGATTTTCACTTCTATACTTGCAAGAAGGCGCAGCGGTAATGAAAATTGATGCCGGATCTCAAACCGTTGTATGTTTAGTAAAAGCAAAAGACCATATACCACAAAATTTCCCAGATAATTATTTTGGCGTCGGCAAGTTCTTTAAACACATGACATTGAAGAAACCTATCGTTCATTAATCGAAAAGAATGAAAAAGTTAATGAAATAGATGGAGAAGGAGAGACGAAGTTTTTTACCTTTTATGATCCAGATGGAAATCCGCTGGGAGTTTGTCAATAAACTATATAGAAACAATATTTCCTGAATAGAAATATATAGAGGGCCACTTATTTTCATAAGTGACCCTTAGTAACAAAGCTTCGGAGGTGTAAGACTAAAACATCTTACATTACTAAAATATGTTACGATGTTATTCTTGCATAGTTAATTGCCTGAGAAATATTTTGAAAATATCGATAACTCATTTTAGAGGCATAAAAGCTGCCGGATTTAATTGTTCAGATTCTATCACGATGCCAGTTAATCCTTTATCTGTTTTTGTTTCATGCCATTCATCCTTCTCCCAAAAGACCGCATCTCCCGGCTGAACTTGAAAATATTGCTCCTGTTCATTTCTTACAAATCCTTCGCCTTCTAAAATTAAGAGAAGCTGGGGAACTACAGCTTTATGATAGCCAATAATACCGTTTTCTTCTAAATGCATACACCCGATATTAGCTGGTACTTCCGTGTTAATAATACGAGACATAATGAAATTTGATTTAAACTGTGTTATTTTTTTCCCATTCTCTTTAGAAAATTTATAAAGTTTCATTTGATTCCTCCAAACTTAACTCAATTTTTCACAGCATGAACGTAATGAATGGTTTCAAAGGCTGTAAGATAATCTTTTCGATTGTTAAAATAAAGCTCATTAATTTTATCTGGCGAAAGATGTTCATAAATAAGTAGATCTGATTTTTTTAACATTTTTTCCATTTCTTTATACGTAAAACATGATTTCATCGGTTCGCCACTTGCTGCAGCCATTTTTACCATGTTATCTACTCGGTTTGAAATTCCTTTTTCTTTAAATAGTTTCTCATCTGCATAATCCAACACAATCGAACTTCCTGTTGGTACATTGGCAAACAAATGATCAATTAAGCTTGACGTTTCTTCTTTCGTTAAATAATAGGAAACACCTAGTAGACTAAAGAAAGTTTTTTTGTTATCAAAGCCGCTATTCATTAGATTTTGATATGAAAACTTCTTTGTGAAATCCATCGAAACGAAATGTACATTACTTGGAAGCTTTATATTAACTTCATCCAATCTTTTCTTTTTAAAGTCCTGTGTTGCAGGGTGATCGATTTCAAAGATTTTTAACATGTTTTCAAGCTCCGGGTGTCTTAAGCTAAATGTATCTAACCCTGCTCCGAGAATGACATATTGCTGTAAACCTAGCAAAATTTCATTCTGTAAAACTTTTTCACAAAATGCTGCTCTAGCCAATGGTGTAGGGGAGAGCTGTGTTTGCACAATCCATTTTAAGAGCTCTTCCGTATTTCCATTTAATTTTTCTGCGATTTCTTTGTTGAAAAATTGGATGCCTTGTACCATATTTGTTTGAATGTCATGGAATTCTTTTTCTGTGATTAACTCTTTTGCTAGGTAATCATCAAAAATTATAGGGGTATCGAATTGGCTATGGTAGGCTCTACTGAAAGCTGAGATTAAGGAAGTTAAACTAGATTCACCTTTGTTCATGCAAATACACTCCTTCAAAAAAATAGGATTCCCCTGGCCAGGAGAATCCTATTGTACAGATAAATTCCGTAAAAGTAAATTATTGCATAAATAACTTTTTTTGTCAAGTTTTAAGAAGCGAGAAGTCACTAGATTTAGAAATCTCCTTAATCAATTTTTTGGATAAATAGCTTGCCGTTTGGTTGAATTTCCGCATAAAAAACTTCTTCAATTGTTTTTACGTTTGCCTTTTTTAATTCATGATCTAACCATTCCCTACTTTTACCGACTTCCTGTAAATTTCGTGGCAATAGCTTCCCATCTGTAATGATTTCAATGGGAATAAAAGCGGGAGAAGATGAAACGATTTTTAAATCCATCTTTTGTGGACTTTGAAATTCAGGTTTTTTTAGAATACTCAACATGCCATTTGGTTCTAATATAGCGTAGTCAATTTCTGTAATTGAAAAAACTTGATACTGTCTAATCATCATCGTAAGGTCATCAATATTAATTTTCGTGTTTGCTAGAGCTTCTCTATCTATTTTCCCTTTTTTAATAACAATTGTCGGTTGTCCATCAAGTAATGTTCTTGCTTTTCCAGATTTTAGAGCAATATAACTAATTAAAGTAGTAAGCGCACACCAAATAACTAAGCTTACTAAAAATTTTGTGAATACAATTGTTTTTAAAATTACCATATTGGCTGCAATAGAACCAATTGTAATACCAGTTACGTAGTTAAAGAAGGTTAAGTGACTTAGTTGTTTTTTACCTAAAAACCTCGTAAATGTCAGAAGAACAAAAAAAGTAATAACCGTTTGAACAATTACTTGTATATAACCTGTGTACAAATTCCCCCACTCCTTATCTATTCCCTAGAATACCCAATGAATTTTCAAAAGATACTTCAATACACAACAGAGCTGGATTCAATATAGAAAGAAGGACTCTCATTTGTTAGAAATTTATGTCGTGCAAATAAGTTCATGATAACCTCTTTATGATCAATAGTGGGAAAAACAGTGGGTGTTTTGGTAAAATAAGTATTAAATTAATTTAAAGGAGAGTTTTTATGGATTCTAGAGTTCCTCTACATGTTCAAAATATTTTAAATGATTATATAAACTTATTTCAAAATAAAGTACCGAATACGCTTGAAGGTTTCTATTTACACGGTTCTATTGCTCTTAACGCTTACATAAATGGTTCGAGTGATATCGATTTTATTGCTGTTGTAAACAGATCCTTAACTGAAGAAGATATGAAGGTGATATCTGATCTTCACAAAGAATTAAATCAGAAATATAAGGATACAGGGATGGATGGCAGTTATTTACTAGATGAGGATGTTGGCAAGAAACAGAGTGAGGTAACAGGATGTTTAAAGGTAAATGAAGGTAAAACAAACTGGGGTAATGATGATATGAACCCAATTACTTGGTGGATTTTAAAAAATAAAGGGATTACCGTTTTAGGACCGGATGTAGCTACATATAACTTCAGTGTAGATGAAAGAGTGCTTGCAGATTATGTTTTAGAAAACATGAACAGTTATTGGTCGAGTAGATTGAAAAAAATTAAAAAATATAAAGCATTTTTGATACCAAATAAATTAGTGGATTTAGAAGTAGAATGGTCAATAACAGGAATTTTACGGCAATTTTACACATTGCAAGAATATATGATTGTTTCAAAAGTAGATGCTTGTAAATATGCAATTCATCATTTACCGGAAGAATTCCACAATATTATTAACGAAGCCATCAGTATTCGAGAAGGTTCCAATATACGCTATTGTAATTCGAAAAAACAACGTATTGATGACACAATTCAATGTATGGATTATATACTTAAACATTGTAATAGAGTCAAAAATTAATGAAATGTCGTTCGTCATCAAAAGTTGGAGATGACATTTATTATTTCGGATGTCATGTTTATAAATCGGAATGGAAATCAACTTCACGTTTTGCTGATGAACTTGAAATATTAACGGTTTAACCGATATTACCTTTTTTAGGAAAATATGATAATATTAATGAGTCTTAAATGACAATTACATTTAGGGGGTAGATAGTATGAACAAAAATTATGCTAGCGCCGTGATAAATAAAAAGGGGAAATCGTCTAACTATTAATTATATAGCGTTTCCTCAAATTGAAAGGGGAAAATGATTTGAATCAAGTACTACTGATTATTGATGCTCAGCAAGAATTAATGGATGGTAATGAGAAAGAAAAAGCAGTTTTTAATAAGGAACACCTAATTAAAAATATCAACTTAGTCATTGAAAAAGCAAGAAAATCCAATGTTCCAGTCGTCTTTGTAAGGGATCTTGATGTTGCTGAAGGTAAAGGGACAGGGTTTGCTATTCATAATGGCATTAGCGTACCTAAGGAAGCGAGGATTTTCGATAAAAAAGCAACGAATTGTTTCCATGGGACTGATCTGCTAATTCATTTACAATCTCAAGATATTAAACATGTAGTTGTAATGGGCTGCTCGACGCAGCACTGTATCGATACTGCGGTAAGAACGGCGACTATTAGTGGGTTGGATGTCACGTTAGTTGGTGATGGGCATTCAACTGCGGACAGTGATGTTTTAAGTGCAGAGCAAATTATCAAGCATCATAATCATACACTTCATGGTCATTACAATGTCGAACACTTTTCTGTTGTTAGAAATTCAGAAGAAGACTTGTTTGAACCTACACATGATTCGTATAGATAAGAAAAAATATTTAAGGGCACTCATATTTGTGAGTGTCTTTTCTTTTGGTAATGATAACCAAAATAAATTTACAAATTGCATCCAATACGTTTAATATATATTAAACGCACTAACAGACAAAGCGAATTTTAGTTCAGTGGGAAAAGAGAAAGGGTAGTAATACAAAGTAGGAGGAGACTTTATGCCAACAGTTAATGCGAACGGAATTACTATCCATTACGAAAATAGAGGTAGAAGATCAGCCTTTGAAGCAATAAAAGGATGTAACTATTATTAGTAAATAAATTGTAAAAAGAAGGTGGAGTTGTATGACTATATATTTTGCATTTCTTAGAGGGATTAATGTAGGCGGGCATAATAAAATTATCATGGCGGAATTAAGAAGTTCTCTTGAGCAACTAGGATTACATAATGTGAAGACATATATCCAAAGTGGAAACATCCTTTTTGAATCAGAGGAAACTGAGGAGCTTTTGCAAACGAAAATTCACGATAAAATTAACGAGGATTTTGGGATATCTAGTGTTGTTGTCATTAGGACTGCAGAGGAAATACAGCAGATTGTTAGTCAATCCCCTTTTTCAGATCAGGAGATTTCAGAAGCAGAGCAAACATGTAAAGGGGAATGTTTACATGTTGCTTTGTTGCCGACAGCCCCTTCCAAGGCTAATAGTGACAAGTTTTTATCTTTTACAAATGAAAGAGAACTCAGTGTCATAAACGGAAGAGATGTGTATCTTTTATTTTATGACAGCATTCGAAATGCCAAACTAGGAAATAATCTAAAAAAACTTGAGATTCCGGCAACTGTCCGCAATTGGAAAACGCTCATGAAGCTTTTAAGAATGGTGGAAGAAGTCGAGCAGATGAAGAGTAATTTAAAAAACTAATTATTAGCATTCTTATATTTACAAAAATGCAGAAAAACAAAAAAGACTAGGTATTCAATTATTTTTTGAATTGACTCGAAAAGTTGTTTTTAATAATTCGGGTACAGTTCACGACTTAATAATGAGTATCTAGTCTTTCTCTTTTAACAAATCTATTAAACTAATGGGGAATTCTTCGTGTAACTCTTTCGAATAAAATGACTATTATATTTTTATTTTTGACTATTATCGTTGTCAAAAATAAAAGAATCATTTACAATGTGTCTGAGGTGGTCAAATGAAAAATCGACTCAAAGAATTGCGAGCAAGGGATGGATTAAATCAAACTGAATTGGCAAAAAGAGCAAAAGTTTCACGCCAAACAGTTAGTTTGATTGAAAGAAATGAATATATGCCATCTTTATTAATTGCGGTGAAGATTGCTCATGTATTTCAAGAGCCAATAGAAAATATTTTTATATTTAGTGAGGAGGAATTATAGTGAAAATGTTATTGGTTTACCTTACAGTTGCTATTTATGGAGTTTATAAATGGATTATAAATTTTAACAATCTACCAGACGCTGCGAATGTATTAATGGCTGTAAATTTCATCAGCCTTGTTACACTTATCATTGCCGAATTGCATAAGCGAAAAATAGAAATCGGATTGGATAGGGAACTTGAATTTGATCAAGAGGACTTCCATTTGTTTCAGTTGGAAAGGAAAGCGTATGCAATGACTATCTATACAGAAATTGCAGTTTGTTTATCATTTATTACGATGTTAGTCGGATTTTTATTATTTAGGGATGACTATCCAGAGGTCCCTTTTGCTAGTGTCGTGCTGTTGGCTGTTGCATTCATCAAGTCCGTTCCTAGTGAAAAAATACTCAACCTAACAAACCCTGGATTTACGTTTCCTAATCCCAAATCAAAAAATTTTAATAAAGAACTATTAGATCAGTTTGACGACGGACAAAAACATCTCATGTTCCAAGGGCTTTATAAATTATATCAATTTACAATTTGGGCTTTAGTACTTTTATCATTTGGATTAATGTTTTATTCTGCATTTACAGGTAACTCACAGTTAGTTAGTATCGTGTGTATCGGTATATTATTGATGATTATTCAGGTTGGTTTTATAATTAGTACGAAACCAAACAACCTGAAAGAAACTGGGGATGTTTAAGAAGTCGCCTTTAATGACTTTGGTTACATAGCATAAATCGAGAATTTTACCGTTATGGTTAACAAATGAACACGTATAAAGAAGGCTATGTATTCACAAATTTTTGTGAGACTAGCTTTTTTGTGTTGATGAATTGTAACAATAAAAATCAGTAAGCATATTTGAACTGCATCCCAATTTGGGGTGTAGTTTATTTTTTTTGTAGATATTCCTACTAGTACAATTAATAAATTTGTAAGGAATGAGTAAGAAAAAAGAGATGATCGATTCGTACAATGAAAGTACATGAAAGGGGTCGTTTTAGGTGTAAACATGCATGTATGTGGAGAAGCGTGAAATACTATTCCTTTATTGGATAGAATACTTAAAGCTTTAGTATCTCTTAAATAAAAGAAAGGAGAGAGAATCCATGCTTAAACTGATGGGACTAGGGTGGGGAAAATATCAATTATTTATTTACTTTATAAAAATAATCATTTGTATTGTAGTGACCTCCTTTCCGGTCGACCTTGTGCCGTGGGGATTTAAAGTTGGAATTGGACTAATGCCATTAGTGGATATTCTTATTAAAACAATATTGACAATTATTTTAGCTATTATTTTATTACGTTTATTAATTGATAAATACAGAAATGGTTACAACATACCGATGTTTAACATTTTAAGTATTATTTATATTATGATGCAATAATAAACCGAGGAGGAGAAATGGTGCTATGCTACATCTACTAAAGCTGGAAATGAAGAAATTTAATTTAGGTTGGTATGTAAAAGGTGCAATTATCGCAAACATTGTTTTAACAACAATAATGTGTTTAGTTATTTATATTGCACAAAGCGAAGGGGATCTACTCATTTCAACGTATGAAGATGTAAATATACTGATTGGTGCAAGTGTAAGAGCAACGTTTATTGTATTTGCCTCTGTATTAATTGCGAAACTAGTTATTGAAGAATATAAAAACAGAACAATTTTGATTATGTTCACTTATCCTGTTAGTCGTAAGAAACTGATTGCTAGTAAACTGGTCCTTATAGCTGTCTTAACGTTAATTGCTATGATGTTGACTAATATCGTTGTAGTTGGTCTATTTTCTATCATTAATAGTTATTTTCCTATCGTTCCATTTACGATAACGACAAATCAGTTCATAGGTGAAGTCATTAATATAGTTCCTTTTGCTATTGCCTCAACAGGAATAAGCTTAATTCCATTATATTTTGGGATGCGTAATCATTCTGTTCCGGCCACGATTGGTTCATCTCTACTCGTGGTGGCAATTGCGTGTTCTTATAACCCGGAAATTTCGTTAGTGTCCTTCATTCCACTTCAATTAGGGCTTGCAGTAGTTGGAGTAATCATTGCATATCTAGGTATTCGTAATATTGAAAATGAGGATGCGGTGTAACTTGAAACAGAATCGAAAGACTGAGTGAAACAGAAGAGTTTAGGAATAAATATTTGTGCTTACAATAAAAAAGTAAAGAGAGAAGGTAACAAAAAATAGGGATGGCTATAGGCATTATAACAGGTGCAAGACACAATTTTTGCGAGACTTTAACGACTCGAATGTTCAAAGTGATAAGTGAAAATTATCGATTTACATAGAAAATCATAAATTTCTTTTATGTACTTTATTTGATAACGTAAAAGAAAGGAGGCGGTAAAGATGAAAATTTTTGATGCGCACTTTCATATTATTGATTTCGATTATCCTATTACTGAAAATCAAGGGTATGTACCACCTAGTTATGTTGTAGATGACTACCAAAAAGAAACAGCGACTTATCATATTGTAGGTGGTGCAATTGTATCAGGTTCTTTTCAAGGATTTGACTAAGCTTATTTAGTGAATTCATTAGTGAATATGGGATCTGCATTTTGTGGCGTTACGCAGCTACCATTTGCGGTGACAGATGATGAGATAAAGGATTTACATAACAAAGGTGTACGAGCACTACGATTCAATGTGAAACGTGGCGGTTCCGAAGATTTAACGAAACTCGATTATTTTGCGAGACGTGTTTATGATTTAGCTGGTTGGCATAGTGAATTATATATAGACGCAAAAGATTTACCTGAAATTGCACCATCGATTGAAAAATTACCGGCGATTTCAATTGATCATTTAGGGTTATCAGAGGAAGGCTTACCTCATTTGTTGCGCCTCGTAGAAAAAGGTGTAAGAGTAAAGGCGACAGGATTTGGTCGTGTAGAGCTCGATGTACAACATGCTTTGAAATCTATTCATGCTGTTAATCCAGAGGCGTTAATGTTCGGCACAGATTTGCCGTCTACACGAGCAAAAAGACCGTTTGCTTATGCAGATATTGAACTGATTCAAGAATTATTTGATCCGATGTCAGCGGATAAAATTCTTTATCAAAATGCTATGGATTTTTATTTCAAATAAGCTTAGCTATAAAAAAGTCAACTCATTTTATTGTAGAGTTGACTTTTTATAGAAAGATAAAGTAAACGCATACAGTTAGTTTAAACTCTCAGCATTGATATTTTCTTTAATAATATCTTCCTTCTTGATATTGGCGATAAATACCCCTATTAAAGTGATCAAGCCCCCAGTTATGGCAGAAAAATGTGGAACCTCACCAAGCCAGATCCATGCGATAAGAAATGCAAAAACAGAAGTTAAATAAAGCGTACTGGTTGCTTTAGCTGCTCCTGTGCGTGCTGTAACATAAGCCAGCATAAAATAGGGAATGATGGTTGGAAAAATGCCAAGATACAAAGTGACGAATGTTGCATTTAATGACGCATCCATAATGGCTTCACCTAGGCCAGGTGAGAAAAGTAACATAAAAATAGTACCTGACCAAATGGCATACATTGTAAAGCGAAGAGCCCCGTATTTTTCTAGATAACGACGTTGAAAAACAAAGTATATACTTTCCGATAGGGATGCTACTAAAACTATAATTATCCCATTATTAAAAGCAAAGTCTTCAGTTGAACCTCCTATAGAAATAAATGCTACACCACAAAAACCAACAAGTGAACCAAGCCATCCCCATAATCCAAGCTTCTCACGATAAAAAAATATAGCTAACAAAGCGGTGAATATAGGGGTTGTTGAAACAAGTAAGCTTGCAACGCCAGCACTAATCGTTTGTTCCCCATAATTTAGTGCTACTTGATACACAGTGAATCCTAAAAAGCCAAGTAATAAAATAGCTGGTATATCCTTTAACGCGGGTAAAGCCGTTTTTGTGATAACCGCTATGATCAATAATACGATTGAGCCAATCAATAATCGTAAAAGTGATATATGTTCAGGTGAATAGGCCGTTAATGCCACACGTATTGCTGGAAAAGCTGATGCCCATAAAAGGATCATAATGAATTGTGCAACCATAATTTTAACATTAAATTTTTTTAACATGAATACACCTCGTTTAATTTTCTCATCCAACCAATTAAATTTATGTTTTTAATGTTAGTAGGTTTTTGGTAAAATTTCTCCAACAAGTTATAATGAAAAAAACCAACCAGTTTAGTAAAGGGAGTACATATGAAAAAGCCAAAATACCAATTGATTATTGATTTTATAAAAGAGAAAATCGCAACGGGAGAGTGGGCGATTGGCAGTCCCATACCAAGTCAACGTAATCTGGCAAACCAGTTCGAGGTTAACCGTAGTACAGTCATCACAGCATTAGAGGAATTAATGGCAGAGGGTCTAATTGAAGGTAAAGCGGGGAAGGAAACAATCGTCACCAATAATACTTGGACTTTGATGGGGGCAAAATCCTCGACTAACTGGAATGAAAATGTCACTTTAGGCATTCATAAACCTAGCGTTTCGATGGTGCAGGAGATTAACGAAGCGGAATCGAATACGAATCTTATACAATTAAGTAAAGGGGAGCTATCACCCGAGATGTTTCCTTTAGAAGAGATGAAATCCGTTGTTCAAAAGGTTTCGAATCAATTGACCACTTTTGGCTATGAAGAGCCAAAAGGGAATATTAAATTACGGCAGGCCATTAGTGACTATTTAAAGGTAAGAGGAGTCGATGCGTCTCCGTCGTCCATTCTCATAGTGTCTGGTGCGCTCCAAGCTTTACATCTAATTTCGATTGGACTTCTAAAAAGAGGTTCAACGGTGTTGTTAGAAATGCCGTCTTATCTTTACTCGTTGACTGTTTTTGAGTCTGCGGGGATGGAGTTGCAAGGATTAGCGATGGATAATGAGGGAATACTCATCGATTCAATTTATCCGACAAAGGAAAAAGGAAAAAATATTTTATATACGATTCCAACCTTCCATAATCCAACCGGCTCCTTAATGCAAGAAGAGAGAAGAAAGAAATTAATTACCTATTGTGAAAGAGAACAATTGCCCGTTATAGAGGATGATGTGTATCGTGATTTATGGATTGACACGCCACCACCTAAACCACTGAAAGCGATGGATCATTACGGAAATGTTTTGTATGTTGGGAGTTTATCTAAAACGCTTAGTCCAGGACTACGAATTGGGTGGGTAGTCGGCCCGGAGTCTGTCATTAATCGATTAGCAGATTTAAAAATGCAATCTGACTATGGATCAAGTACTCTTTCCCAGCTCGTTGCTGCAGAGTGGCTATCTAGTAATTCTTATGATGATCATCTCGAAAAAGTAAGAGAACAACTTAGTATGCGTAGAAAAGTTGCTTTAGATGTAATGGATAAATATTTAAGTCCTTATGCTACGTGGGACATCCCAAAAGGTGGATTGTTCATATGGGTGAAAATAAAGCCTGAGTTTAAAGTAAAAAGGCTATTTGAAAAAGCATTATCCAACAATATTCTTCTAAATCCAGGTAGTATTTATGCGGAAAAAACAGGCCAGTTTATACGAATCTCTTATGGGTATGCTTCACTCGATGAAATGAAGGAAGGGATTTTCAAATTAAGTGAAATTATTAAAAACAATGGGAGAGGTTAAATGAAAATACTAAACAAGTTGCCAAAAAGTAACCCCAATTTACATGTAGAGCTAATTAACAATGGCTGGATTCCGATGAAAGAACCGAAGAATTTAATAAGTGCTATTTTGTTATCGATTCCTTTAATGATTGTCGCTTCAATGATCTCTATTGGGATAATAAATATTTTTTCTAGTATTTCTTTGAGAGATTTTGGATTTACATCTGGTGGAATATCAATAACCATTAACGTAAGCGTTATTTTGGGGATTGTCTTACTATTAATCATTCACGAAATACTTCATTTGATCTTCATTCCTAATTTTATGAAATCAGAAAAAACTGCAGTAGGGCTTACTCTGTTCGGGGGTTTTGTAATGACGGAAGAAGAGATTTCAAAATCAAGATATTTGTTCATTACGGTTGCACCTTTTATTATACTTTCAATAATTTTCCCACTAGTTTTCAGTGCATTTGGACTCTTAACAACGACATTAAAGTTCTTGATTATACTAAACTCAATGGGATCGTCAGTGGATTTACTAAATCTTCTTCTAATCATGAAACAAGTACCGAAAAATGCAACTTTAACATGTAATGGACCAAACACTTATTGGAAAAAAGCTTAAAAAGGTAACGAGATTCATTTGCGTTGATGTAAAAATATGGTATAGAATTATGTGTAATATTTAAATTTTCCCAACATTAAACTAGTTTATTGTTGGGAAAATTACTATAGGAAGTAGGTAAATAGATGATTCCATTAGTATATGATCAAATTAATAGCCGGGGAAAAGACAATGAATTCTTCTTGGCACTTTTAAAGAAAGTAAATGGGAAAGAAATAGCAGATTTAGGTTGTGGAACAGGAAGGTTGACAACCCATTTTGCGCAAGCTGGTTACTATATTACAGCTATTGATCCGAATGCAGAAGCGATTGAAAGGGCGAAAAGTAAAGAGTATGCAGACGAGGTGACTTGGATTGTTGGTGATAGCTCGAATTTACAATCAAATACGTTTGATGTTGTAATAATGACAGCAAATGTTGCACAAGTATTTCTTACAGATGAAAGTTGGCAGCATGTCATTTCAAATGTATATCGAGCATTAAAACCTGGAGGACATTTTATTTTTGATACGCGTAACCCATTAGCAAAAGAATGGGAACACTGGCAAAAAGATGATAAACCAGATGTTGCAAAGGATGAGGTGAGTGGTGATCCACTTGAAATTTGGTCGGAATATGAAGGGTTTGTAGGAGATATTTTTACGTTTTATGAAATTGTCAAAAATGCACGAACAGATGAAGTGTTAATTCATGAAAAAATGCAATTAAGGTTTAGAACACAAGAAGAAATCTATGAATCATTATACCAAGTAGGCTTTTCACAAATCCAAGCTTATGGCGATTGGGAGTTTGAACAAGCAACTAAGGAAACGAAATCATTTATTTTTCATTGTGTGAAATAATTGTTATTGTACGAAAGTTGGTATGGAGCGGTTTAAGTATGTTTTAACTAGACGGTGGCCCCACTTTCTTTCAGAAAATACAGATACTACTTCCGTTTCCGTTTATTCAGATTATTTTATCCATCTTGAGTGATACGATACCTGTAGGATTAGATGTTGAAAACGAAAAGTTAATTGTGTTGAAGCTTTCACAAACAAGTAAGTTGTTTAAAAAAGAGAACTAATTTGTATTTTAACTAAAGGGGACTCACCAATTCTGGCGAGTCCCTTATTGTTTCTCCGACTTTTATACTGTAATATCAAAATTGGAAGGGATGGTACAATATGGAGAATAAAATTAATACAGTCTTAAATGCTTGGTATTTGCTTGAAGCGGTTCAACCTAAAACATTACCAAATTTAAAAGGGACATTAAGAGAGTCCCTATTTACCCATAGAAAAAAGGTTCCTAAAATCGCTACTGTAGCAACTTTAGATCGACCATGGGAAACACATATATTAAGCAACAGTAAGGAAAATGGCATACAATTTCAATATTATATGCAATGTTATGAGCAGTGGCAGTTAGTAGAGAAAATGAGGTTTATTTTTCAGAGTGACGAGGAACTGATCGAGAAGGATGTTTCTATAAATTATAGTTTTACTTTCGCAGTTAATAGTGAAGGGAAGTACATAGAGGAATCGTTATTTATACCGTTTGTCCATTATTTGCTTAAAGAATTCTCGAAGGGCAATGGAAATTCGGATTATGGTGAATTGTTGAGTCATTATGAAAGAATTTGTAGGCAGATGGAGCAAGAGACGATTGCTATATTTACGAATGGCGTAGATGAAAAGAGTATTCGTGCATTGCAGCACCAATATACTCAATATTTCGAGGGATTTTCCAAACTTTCTCAGCAATACTTACAAATTACTGTATTCAAAATGGGTAGCCGAAATGAGCAAATGAATCGCAATAGCTTCTTTTTAGCAGATATTGAGAAAGCTTGGAAGCAGGGAAGTAATGCAACGCTTCGTGACTTTATAGTAGGTAATGAGAAACGTACTGATATTGATAATAATCGAGAACTAATAGAGCAAATTTTACAACCTAAAAATTTACCCTTAGGGAGATGGCCATCTCCTGTTGTGCATAGACTCTCGTTAATGCAACAAGTAGCAGTAAATCAAATTATTAATGGTGATGGAAGACTTCATTCTGTAAATGGTCCCCCGGGTACAGGAAAAACAACATTATTGAAAGATGTATTTGCAAATATAGTTGTCCAACGTGCGGTTGAAATGGCTGCTTTTCCAGATCCAAAAACAGCTTTTAGAAAGATAGGAATGTTTGAATTAAATGGCTTTAAAAACATAGTTTATGAAATGAATGAAAATTTAAAAAAATATTCTATCGTTGTTGCATCCAGTAATAATGGAGCTGTTGAAAATATCTCTAAAGATTTACCTAAAAGAAAGGAAATTGCTAAACCTGAAAAAAATGATGAGGGAGTTATTAAGCCAGGAATAAAAAATGAGTATGATCAGAAAATAGCTGAGTATCTTGAAGAGTTAGACTATTATCCTTCGATAGCTAAAAAACTAATCGATCATTCGGATGAAACTTGGGGGCTATTTTCAGGTATATTTGGTAAATCAAAAAATATTGATAATTTTATTTGGGGTTTGCTAAAAGACGATGGAGATGATTTGTCATTTGTTAAACAATTACAGAAAGATAATAGAATGCTTTCTGCCGAAGACTGGCAAAAAGTTGTGAAAGAATTTAACTCCCTGCTTCATTCAATTGAACAGAAAAAAGATGATTTACAAAAATATATTGAATTAGATAAAGAATTGCAAAAATTAGAAGAAGAATTTCAAATAATGGAGCAAAATCAATCAAAAATAACAATCGATCTATCACAACTGCGAGTACAGCAAGAAGAAATAGAGAGAGAATTAAATACTTTGAAAAAGCCTAATTTCTTATTACGAATTTTAGGTGCAAAAAATCAAGATGAAAAAATATTAAGGAAACGGCAAACACAAATTAAACAAGATTTAATTGAATTGGAGCGAGAAGCTTTAAAAATAAGTAAATATCAAGGTAGTTTGAAAGATCAAAAAGAAAATATAATCCAATCAAGTACGAAATTTAAAGCTGAATATTCTCAAGAAAATTTAGAATTATCGACAGATAAATATTGGGAAGATAGTAATAATGATTACAGGCAACAAAATGTGATTTGGCAAACTGATATACTAAACTATGAGCGTGGCTTACTTTTTCTGATGGCTATGAAAATTCATAAATTATTTTTAATAAAAAATCATAAGATTGTTAGTAGTTCATTAAGGCTTTTTGCTAATCGAAAAGCACTAAACTTGAATAGTAGTGAACATAGAAAGTATCTGAAAAACCTTTGGCATGTAATTCATCTAGTTACGCCATTAATTAGCACTACTTTTGCTAGCTTTGCAAATATGTATAAAGGAATCGAACAAAATTTTATTTCTCATCTATTTATCGATGAAGCAGGACAAGCTAGTCCTCAATTAGCAGTAGGGGCACTGTGGCGATCCAAAAAAGCTGTAATTGTAGGTGACCCGATTCAAATCGAACCAGTGGTGACGATTGATAAAACATTATTAATGGATATTTGCAAGCATTTCAATCTTGAGGAGCATTATATGAGTGCCACAACATCTGTTCAAAGCGTTGCTGATTTAGCGAATCCATATGGTACTTATAAAGATAAAGAAAAAAATCAATGGATTGGTATTCCATTATGGGTTCACCGACGCTGCTTAAATCCGATGTTTTCTATAGCTAATGGTATCGCCTATGATAATAAAATGGTATTAGCCGAAACAGACAAAGTTGGTATTGGTGAATGGATTGATTGCGTAGGAAAAGCAGAGGAAGCTCAGTATGTTAAGGAACAAGCAGAATATATGGCACAGGTAGTATTTGATAAATACAAAGATAAAAATAAATTGCCCAATTTATTTGTTATTACTCCTTTTACAGCGGTGAGGGATGGGCTAAAACAAGCGATTCGTCAAAAACTAAAACCCCTACAAGATCCGAAATTGAATGAATGGTTAGAAAAATCTATAGGAACAGTTCACACTTTCCAAGGGAAAGAGGCAGACATTGTTTACTTTGTCACAGGAACTGATGAACAAACCGAAGGAGCTGCGAATTGGACATGTTCGAAACCAAATTTATTGAACGTAGCTGTAACAAGGGCGAAAAAAGAATTTTATGTTGTAGGAGATTTGAAGCGATTTAGTAGGAAAAATTACTACGATAAAATTATTCACTATATGGATATGCACACAAAAAGTATTTAGGGATTCGCAGGGTGATTAGGGATTTTAGCTAACTATAAGCTTGGTAAAAGTTCTTTTCCATGATGAATTACAAACAATACTAATTGGTTTAGATGCACTTAATAGCATTAATCCAGAAAATAATATTAATCAGCTTATTACGAAAATTGTGGAAAAAGATGAGCAAACGATTCTTGAAAATGCCGATATGTCATCGATTTATCATCATGGTTTTCTGATAATAGTTTGTTCTATATGCTTTTTGTTTAGAGAGAAACCAATTTAATGATGCTATAACGAAGGAAACTGTTCGTTCAATTGGAGGGCTTAATACGTTCCGGACTATTCTATCGAGGATTACTTAAAGGTAAAGAAATATGGGTGGGGAATACACTACATGACGAAGGAAAACTTGCAATATATGATGTTAATAGTGAAGGGTACGAGCAATTTCTCAATTCGGATAATATCACTTTATTAAAAGGTATGCGTTCTAAGCGGAGAGAAAAATAGTGGAACAATCCCTTCTTGGTTGTACTGACGGCTACTTTAATTAAATTTTAATTCACGAAATATAAAAAGACAGTGTTTAATCTACACGTGGTGTTTTGGTAGATTAATCTGTCTTTTTGTTTTAACAGCAACAATCTTTGAGAAAACAGCCTTTATAAAGTTTATTCCCGATTTTTAATGATAAGATCTAATTCCACTGAAGAAAGAGATTTAAGGGAGACTCTTTATATATTTCGTGACATTCCCTAAGCAACAACTACCTTGAGGGTTGTTTACCTCACAGCCACAACGGTTTTCTTTAATATTTGCACGAATTTCTTCTAACGGATTAGGAGTAAGTTCATTTTCAATAGAGTATTTAATTTTTTCTTTCGTCCAATCAAAACAATAACAAATCTGTGTACTTAATGCGTCATCCTTTTGATGCACAGCTACCTTTAAATCAGATAGAAGGTACTTCTTATTACTCGTATCAAAATAAACGATATGACAATCTTTAGTAGCACAAAAATAGTGATTTTCCATAGCATTTATTGATCCTAATACAGATGGTTTAATCATTGATTTAATGGTTATTAGCTGTACATTTTTTGCTTTATTGTTCTTTTTTTGAAAAGGCTGTTTTCATACGAAAAAAGCCTTTCGAAAAGATTGTTACTAATTCAACTAACCAGCTAATAGTTTGTCAATAATTTTCTGTTAAAAATTTAATAGGCACATGCTATACTAAAAAAGTGCATGACAAATAACCGTCCTAAATTTTGCTTTTGGAAGGTTTTGTTTGATTTAGTTGTACCTACTTATCAAGCTAAATCTTGGTACGTAGTTCTGTTTTTTAATAAGGTAAAAATCCAATGTAATAGTTTATTAATACAAGCTACCATCGCTACTTTAAAAGGTTTTCCTTCGTCACGTTTTTTATCGTAAAATTCACGTAATTTCTTGTTTCGAGGAATGATTGTATCGTCTGTTCTAGTTTTTCTGCAATCTCGTATTGCACAACGAACAGCCATGAACAAGGCATGACGAAGTCTACTTGAACCTCGTTTTGTAATTCGATTTTTGGTCGCTGAAAACTTGCCTGATTCGAAAACACTCGGGTCAACTCCAGCGAAAGCCACAAGCTTTTTAGGATTGTTAAATCGATCTATTTCACCAATCTCAGAAATAATCGTTGCAGCGATTTTTTCACCGATACCTGGGATAGATTTGATAATACTATGTTCTTCCTAACTTTGATAGATGCTCTTTGTACTGAAGAAGGATCTTTATATACATATCCAGACTTAAAATATGACTCTGATAAACTGTTTTTTCAAAAGGATTACGAGCTGCAGCGGCTTTAAGCTGTAATGCTTTTTCATTTGCCCATTTAATTGATCTACTCTTACATAGTTCATAAATTTTGTCTGTAATGGATTCCTCACTTGCTTTCAAAATATCTTCTGAAGAAGGGAACTCTGAAAGAGTTAATAGTGAAACATTAGAATATAAATCTCCGAAAACCCCCTTATATTCAGGAAATACCTGTTCAAGGACTGCCTGAAATTGCAACTTAGTTTGAATCATTACGCCAGTTATATTTTCATGTTGTCTAGTAAGATTACGAAGGTTTAATAACTGCACACCACGCTTTTTATATGGCTCTAATTCCTCTTTATAGAACAATTCACAAAGAAGATAGGCATCAATGGCATCCGTTTTTACTTTTCTTAAACTTGAACTTCTTGCCTTATATGAAATTAACGGATTAATGATAATCAATAAATATCCTCGTTCTTCTAAATGATGTATGACAAGAGCACCATAATGTCCTGTAGCTTCTAAAATGATTGTAGGCTTCATACCAGCCTCGTTTTTTACATCCTCTAAAAATATAACAAGGTCATTTAGACCTTCTAAAGTATGAGTTACCTTAAAACTTTTACGATATGGGTTGCCTTTATCTAAGAATGCTTGAACCTGGCTTTCTCCTTTTGAAATATCCAGACCAACGACTGGATTCATTATTAATCTCCTCCTAGAATCATAGTTTGCCAGTTACCCCTAATCCTCCATGCAGTGTCATAGCTTCGCTTGTTATACGAGATCTAAGTCCCAACCAGCCTCAATCATGTTTCTGCAAGTAGGGGGCGAACGGTTTAGTTGACGGGATCAAGCCCCACGTGCAGATACGTTCTACCCTGGCTACTGCTATAATAAAACCATATAAAAAATGGTCAACCAGAAATATCTGGCTGACCTTATAATACGAACGGAGCAGTTTAGTGAAAGAATAGATTGGAGGAAGAGTAATGACAAAAAATTAAAGAAATACACCAACAAGTATGCTCTGTTCCCAAGAATCTCCCACTTCAATCAGACCGTAAGGTTGATAAGTGGGGGTAGTTCAAATGTAATATCCATTCCATTAGAAGTGAAAAAATATCATTCACTTTAACTTCTTTCAGCTGTTATCCGGTAGAGTGTCAACGAATTATGTTGACCTTTTTTAATAGAAGTTATTTATGAATTTGAAAGGGCTGTATTTAAATAAGGTGCTTTCGTTTTAAAACGTGAAAATAAATAACAGCCAATAATAACGATTAATCCACCAATTCCTTGTGTCCAAGAGATGCTCTCTCCTAAAAATAAAAACGCTAAAATTGCAGTGAAAATCGGATTGAAATTAAGGAAAACACCGGATGTTGTAGCCCCTAATTTTTGAATACCTATGCTCCAAAGCACCATACAAACGACAGTGGAAATAAACCCCGTATATAAAAGCGATAGAAGAAAAGAATGATTCACATTGGAAATCGAAAAATCATTAAGGTTAAACGGCAATAATACAAGAAGACCAAATATTCCTGAATACAAATTAGACATTAGTGGCGAAGTAGTTTTCATTGCCCATTTACTACAGACGGAATAAATTCCCCAAACACATACAGCTGCCATCATCCATAAATCACCCAAATTAAAATGAAAAGACAATAATAAGTTGATATTCCCTTTTGAAAGTACGAGAAGAACACCAACTAACGAAAGAAACATTGAAAGAGCTTGAAAAATATTAATCTTTTCTTTTAGAAAAAGAAATGAAAAAAACGCAATAGAAATAGTATTTAATGTTGAAATGAGGCCAACATTCGTCGATGTAGTTCTTTCCAATGCTAAAAATTGAAAGATATTGAACATTAGCACACCTGTAATGCCCATTAAAAATAAAGGGAGAAGGGCATCACGAGAGGGGAGCAACCTTTTTTCTTTCCACCATACCATTGGAAGAAGTGCAACGACGGCAATGATCCATCTTAAGCTTGTCAATGTTAACGGAGAGGCATGATCAACAAGCGATTTGGCAACTACAAAATTGCCTCCCCAAAGCAAACTAGTTAAAAGCATTAATAAAACATAGACATTCGTCAAATCACGATCTCTCCTTTGATTCTAAAATTTACAATCGAGTTACATTTGATAAAAGAATCATAACATTTTCGCTATTTTAGCAGTAGAATATTTTGTATAATGAACAAAAGTTAAAATAATAGTAAGAATAATAGAGTTTTACGGAATAAAATTAATAAAAATTGTCGGTTGTAGCTGAAATTTCGAATAAAAAAAGGAGAGCAAATGGCATGGGAACGATAGATAGAAAATTATTGGATAGTGTTGATATGGAAATATTAGATATTTTGCAGAGAGAAGTACAGGTAAGTAATGCTGAGATTGCGAGACGTGTGAATTTATCCCCTCCGGCAACCCATACAAGGATAAAACGTTTAGAAAGTGAAGGGTTTATTGACAAACAAGTTGCTATTTTAAATCATGAGAAGCTGGGATTCGATTTACTCTGTTACGTTTTCATGAGTACCAATATCCATCAAGCTAAGGAATTAGAAGCTTTAGAAAATACCTTGAAAACGATGACAGAAATATTAGAATGTCATTGTTTAACAGGAGAGTATGATTATCTCTTAAAGGTAATTATTAGAGATCGAAAAGAATTAAATAGCTTTATAAGAAAATTAAATATGTTGGGCATTTCTCGTATTCAAACAAACTTATCTTTAAGAGAAATAAAATATTCTACAGTTTTACCAATAGCAGAAGATGACCAATAGAAGTTCTTGTATTTTAGCTTCGTCACAAAAATTGTTTAGGTCAAAAACGTAAACATAGAAACATGATAATTGTAGGAGGTATTATGAAAACATTCATATATATGGTTCGACACGGAGATTCACCAAAGGAAGGGAATGAGAGAACGAGGGCACTCACTGAAAAAGGGAAGTTAGACACGCAACGAATAACGGATATTCTCGTTAAAGAGGGCGTCGATACGGTTTTCTCAAGCCCGTATAGTCGCTCAATCCAAACTGTTCAAGAAATAGCTAATCAAATAGAAAACGAGGTAATTGTATGTGAAGATCTAAAAGAACGAATATTTATTGCTGAAGAGAAACGAATCCCTGACAAGGAATTATTCCCTTTATTACAAAGGTCATTTTCTGACCCAACCTATGCTTTTTAGGGAGGCGAATCAAATATTGATTGTCAGGAACGTGCAATAAAAGTCTTAAAAGAATTATTAAATCAATGTCAAGGACAGAAAGTAGTAATTGGTACGCATGGGGCTATAATGACGTTAATAATGGGGTTTTATGATAGTAGATATGATTTGAACTTTTTATTACATACAACTAAGCCCGACATTTATAAAATGGAATTCGATGGCCAAGAATTGGTCCATGTAAAAAGGTTATGGGAGGTATAAACGCTTGTTACCCTATGAAATGGAAGGGCAAGCTAAAACAGATTCATAAACAAATTAATGAAAATAAATATATTTTAGGTGTTGCTGCAGGTGCTGGAATGACAGCTAAATACGCAGAACAAGGTGGCGCTGATTTTATTAGCTCTAAATAATAAGCATAATCCAACAATATGCACATTTGTGGAAGAGAACAAACTTAAATGACTGTGTTGTTCGAATTCAACGAATTATTAAGGCTGGTAAGTCTATAAATCCTGATAATAAAAATTATTTTTTTGAAAAGCTTGTACCACGGAACACCAATGATAAAAACAGCAATTAAAAGATAAAAAAGATCATGAGTTTGTATCCCGTCTGAAAAAAGAATTAGTGATAATACTATAATTGCCAATACTCTAATTAAGATTATTTTTTTCATTCAAGCCCCTCATTTTTTCAAGAATATTACCGAATGTTTTTAAAGTTGTATTACTATATGGGAATTTTAACATTAATTTCAGGTATTTTCCATATTCTGAAAAAGGATTTAGGGACCGAACGGAAGTTTTCAAGCGAATAAAATAATTAGCTTTTAAAAAAGTTTTCTATTACGGCTACTGGAGATTGTTGTTCATATACTTGTTTACAGCTCCATTTCTGAAGATTTTGTAATTGAAAAAATGTTCAATTACATTAATAAAGCATTGCTACAAAGCAATGCTAAGTTCGAGGGAGTTTCGACAACTTTACTACATTAAAAACAAAGCCTATAAATCCGCAAATAAAGAAAATATATGCTACTAGTAAGGACATAGCTTCTAAGTTGTTAGTAAAGATTCTATATCCTCCTAAAGTAAATAATGCCAAACCGCCAACCGAGCTAATAACTGTTCTATTCTTGTCAGTCAAAAAAACACCTCCAAATAAATGGTATGTATATAGGTTAACATGAATTCGTTTTTTAGTTAACCTAATGTGTTTTTTTCATTGGAGAGTGTCATTAAAACAAAGAACCTTAATAAACAATATGAGTATTTTGTTCAATAAAAAAAGGTAATGAAACCTCATTTCCCTTAATCATTCTTACGTTTAAATGTTAATTCAAAAAAGAAGGAGTGCCGTGGCCTTTTATTCCAGGTGCAAAGATTTATACTAACCTCTATCCTTCTTTTTCATGATCATAAACGACTTTATGATAATCTTCCAAAGGAGTTAGTTTGAATGAAGACAATTGATTTTTTACAAATTTATGTTCGTACAAGTCTATGAAAACTTGAGGAGTAATCGAAGGAAATTGTTCAGTAAAGTTATTTATCTTTTTGAGGTTTTACAAAGAATGAAATGAAAATAACAGATAGCCCTATAGCAACGAATATTATTGCAATAGATTTATTTGAAATAAATGAATTGTATTCTAGGGAACCAGTTAATCTGCCTGTTCCACTTACAAGCAAGAAGATACCAAAAATAAATATTATATATCCAATTTTAGAATGTGTACCGTCTGTTCTCATTGCATAACACTCCTAATACCTATGTTAATAACTTATATGTAGAATAACATAATTGGTGAATGTTTGAAAATGCAGGTTTGTTTAATTCAATTACTGCACACTATGAGTAAAGGGTCACTTTGGATAGGGTGACCCTTAGTAACTAAATTCGAAGGTTCTTAGTTTATAGCCTCAGAAATAGATTTTATGTATTTTGTGGTCTCTCGAAAATTAGTTCATAGTAAGTACCCATCCCAGGTGCAGTAGTAAAGTCAGGAGTTAAGATTTGAATAAATCTCCAACCTTCTTTTGCGTGATTTTTAATTACTTCTCGATAATCTTCGGTAGGTCTGCCTGATATTTTTTTAAACTCAATTTTAACAAACTTATATTCGTACATAAAAACAGCTCCTTTTTAACCAGATTATAACATAAATAAGCTGCAGCTTTTGCAGACGCTACAGCAAACTAATGAACAATATGAGGAAAATGAAAAAATCCCAGTTCATACTGGGAAAACGGTTTGTCGGGTTCAATAAATATTATTTTTCTGAACAATCTACATGCATTGGCGGTGGAACCAATCACCAACTTTTAGTTTTATTAAGACGTAACATTTGAGGTGCGGTTCATTTCTACGGTGATTTATGCATGTATATTTGTAAGGATTATCGTAGATATGATAAGTGTCTCCGCTAAGAAGTACCTTTTGTGTTTCAGCGTCTATTACTACAAACTTGTGCTATTCTTCTATTTCGTTTTTTTTCTATATAAATAATGAGTGACATTAAATAAGAATTCACGAAATTGTTTCAGCTTAAAATAAATTTGAGCTGTTTTTTAATATACTATTGGATTACAGGGCGGAAAACCATTAACATCTTGAATCATAAAGAAATCATATTGTTTTAAAGCAAATTGAGTCCGATATAGATATTCATATAAAAGTAGCTTGCCATTTGATACTCCACATAATATTCCTGATGTTCCTTGACCATTGACGAGTGATACGCCTACAGGTTGACCAACTAAATACGCTATTTTTTGTTGCCAGGGCATAATCATCATTCCTTTCAGAATATTATATGTTTTCGCAAATATTTTGTGATGTGAAGAGATTGGACCGATTGGACTGAATGAAAAAAGCCGCAGCGTTTATAGATGTCAACGGAACATGTTAGTTGAATTCGTTATTATGATTAGGAGTAATTTTGAGAAAAACTATTTTTCTCGTGAGGGATTTTAGAATGAGTAATTATCAAGAAGGTTATTTATGTAGATGTTGTGGAAGTAATCACGCTAAACTTCCGATGAGTTATGGAAGTCCTGTACCTGATTATTATTACAACATACCCTTAGAAGAGCATGAAAGCCGAATAGAGATGAATGAGGATTTGTGCATTATTGACGAAGAGTATTTTTTTATCCGTGGATGTATTGAGATTCCTGTATTAGATGCGGAGGAGCCATTTATTTGGAATGTCTGGGTTTCTTTAATATCGAATATTTAATTAAAGCACTGTTATTCATTATTTGGCTTTATTATTGGTTTTCCATCCTTATCCAATAACGGAGTGATTCCCCCTGCATATCCACCCCAACTAAATAAATAATGAACCCCTGTTTCTTTATCTATTATTATTCTGTTTCCATTAGCCACACCATTTTCTGAAAGGATTTCTTCAAATCTCTTTTTTGATCCTTTATTCTTATCTGAATCATTATTAAACATTTTTTTCGCCTCCATATTCATTTATATGTAAACACTATTACTGAAATTCCAAATAACATTTTTTATACCACGCTCTTACCTAGTTTAAAAAGGCAACAGTTTTCTTGAAAACTACCCTTTCTGCCCCGTTAATAGCAACAATCCTTGGGAAACAGCCTGAATTAAAGAAAATCAGTGAATCGACAGATTAATTTGAATATAATATTTGTAAAGAAAAGAATTAGGGAGATGGTGTAATGAGCGAAATAGATAAACGAAACAGATTAAGCGAAGAACCATTTACTTATCAATTTACGAAAAAAGGAACGGTAGTCATATATTACGAAGGTAAACAAATTAAATTTGTAAAGGATAAGGAGGCTGAGCGTCTGATCACAAGGATAAAAGAAGTCGAAGATGATAGAACGGCAGTACAGTTATTGTTAGCTAAAATTACGGGTAATTTTAAACGAGGTAACGAGAAATCTGGTAAAAATAAAAGGAAGTAAGCCTTAGTCTATTTTCGTAAATTTTCGAAGGTGGAAAATGAATATTGAGGATATTTATTGAAAAACTGACAACAACAGTTGTCAGTTTAAAAATGGAATTTTGCTAGCGAACAGTAAACATGGACGATAGTTGATGTCTTATTTATCTCAAAACTGTTAAAACCTTTAAGTCACTCGTTTATCTTTACTAATTTTCTGCATTGTAAGAATAAGTCCTGTTAAACCAGCGCCAAATGCAGGACCAATACTAAAGATAAGAAATCGCCAATTTCCTGTATATAAGGATATTGTTAGAAAAAAAATAGGTAAACCGATTAATGCAAACAAAGAAGCAATTAAGGGTAATCTTTTATTTTCTTGCATTTGTTACACCCCCTTGAAATTTATAAATACATTCAATTTTAACACAAATATTCAAAATAATTACTTTTTTGATGGATATAAAAGATAAGGTGATTTAAAAGCTATAGTCACGCTATAATTCGAAGTGGCATTTGCCCTTCAATTTATTTCCGACATTTAGAGGAGATTATAGATGAAATATAACCAGATTATTATTGCTGTAGTATTATTCATTGTATTAGGAAGTAGCTATTATTTCGTTGCGATTTCAAAATATGTGTTATCGGAAAAATATAATGATTTTCCTGTTCCTAAAAGCGCTCAACTAACACAGGAAAATGAGTATGACTCTGTATATGAGTGGTCAAAGTCTTCTGATATAAATGGTATTCCATTTAGTTATAGTCTAATCATTTGGGTATATGGTTGGGAAGAGGTAGTTAGAGAAGGTACTTTAACAATTTACGAGAGGGATGGAAACAAGATCCATCTATCAAGCCAGCGAGGGGAAATTAGTATAGGAAGGTGAATACTTTTCCTAAAGCTTTAAAAGCCCTATTTTTAGATAAAAATATATTTAGGAATGCATTATAGGGACGGTGGAAAGAGCTTGAGCCTATTATTGAGTAGGTGGGATAAGTTATGGTTTTGAGAGGAATGTTGGTAAAAAAAGATGGGATTTCCCATCTATGTATACTATTTATCTAGCTTGTTGGATATATTCCTTAGAATTTCGTTTTGCTCCTCCCGTAAGTTGTTTTGTTCTTCTTGCAAGTTAATGAGTTTAAATAAAAACCAAATTACAAATATAAAAAATAATATGACAAGCATTATTCTAATAAAACCCCTTTTTGTTTGATTATACCATAAGCGTATTGAGATTAAGAAAGAAGGAATGACAATCGTGTCAGAAAAAAATGAGCAGTTTCAACAAAATAAAAAAACTGACAACTCATGTTGTCAGTAAAAAGTATTCCTGATACTGGAATACTATATGGATTCTACCTCTCCTTTATGATTTTCTATATTTTATTAAGAATGTATTTTTAGACTTATATGTTAGTTTATTTATTTCAAATAATTAAAGGCTTTCTGCTTTGAAAACTGTATCAAACAGCCATAAAACAAACAGAGGCTAGCTTAAGGACTTTGACGTTTCGTCAAGGTTATTATTGGGTGGGAGATGGTAATGTGAGTACTAAAGAAATGTTTACTTACGAGGTGCAATTAAAAACTGATACGATGAATCAAGTAACAAAAGTAGTAAAAGATTTTAGTCTTATGCACCTGCCCAGTGTTATATAACTTTATATTTTTTGTACCCTAATTAAGCGGGGTACAAAGGGTTAAAACGGATAACACATTTTTTACCAAGTCATTTTTAAAAAAGAAATATTATATTTTAATAAGCTTGAGTATTAGGTTTTTTCATTGCTAAAAAACAAAAACCCCGCCAAATCAATATTTTTACGCTATAATGTAGGACGAGGTGAAGAAAATGTTTGTTAGTGAAAAACAAATCGAAATTCGATATGCTGAGACCGACCAAATGGGCGTAGTGTATCATGCAAACTATATCATTTGGATGGAGATAGGTCGTTCTCAGTTAGTAAATGATGCAGGCTTTGAGTATGCTGAGTTAGAAAAAGATGGTTATGTATCGCCAGTAATGGATTTATCCATTTCTTATAAGGCTGCTTTGCATTATGGCCAAGTGGCAACGGTCCGTACATGGGTGGAAAAACATGATCGTTTACGTACAACATATGGCTACGAAATTTTACATGAAGATGGCACGATTGCGGCGACTGCTCAGTCCGTACATATTCTAGCGCAAAAAGATACGTTACGTCCGGTATCCTTAAGTAAAATTGATCCGGCATGGGATGCGAAATACAAAGAAATCGCTCGCGAAAAGAAATAGGGGAATACAACATGGAACTTTTATTGGCAATCGGTGCAATTATGGCTTGTCTTGGGGTCGTGTTAGGTGCTTTTGGGGCGCATGCACTAAAAGATAAATTTGCGTCACCACACTATGCAGCTATTTGGGAGACTGCTGTGCAATACCATATGTATCATGCATTAGGTTTACTAGGGCTTGGTATTTTATCGAGTGAAGCCCTATTAGGAGCTTCCAGTTTGCTATCTTGGGCAGGATATTTAATGTTCGCAGGAATTGTATTTTTCTCAGGTAGTTTATACGTATTAGCGGTTACAGGTGTGAAAAAGCTTGGAGCGATTACGCCAATCGGCGGTATGTTATTTATCGTTGCATGGGTGTTAGTGGCCATTTCCGCATTTTCTTAAAACGTGAAGATCAACGAAATAATTATAGTACGATCGAGGTAGTTCCTATGGAGCTATCTCTTTTTTTATAAAGAAGTTTAAAAAAATGAAACAAATTGTCCTTTTTGTGCGTACTACATAATGATTAGATTATTTTATCTTACGGTGGGTGGGCCAAATACCAACTGAAATAGGGAACTCAGGAGAGCGGTTTTGGCCTAAAGCCCCCGAACGCAGTTATGCCGGGCAAAGTTAATATGGTAAAATAAGTGATAAGTATATAAGTTGAAGGTGGGAATAAATATGGGTTTATTAAAAGCAGGAGTTGGCGCATTAGCAGGCGTTTTAGAAGATCAATGGCGTGAATATCTCTATTGTGAGTCACTCTCAGCGGATGTTCTTGTGGCAAAGGGTGTTAAACGTACTTCTAAACGAGGGTCAAATAAAGGCAATGACAACATTATTAGTAATGGCTCTATCATTGCCATTAATGAAGGGCAATGTATGATGATTGTCGAGCAAGGGAAAGTAGTGGAGTTCTCTGCGGAGTCTGGAGAATATGTTTATGATACATCTACAGAGCCTTCGATTATGTATGGCAATGATTTGTCTGAAGGCATACTGGAAACATTCAAGCAGATTGGTAAACGCTTTACATTTGGTGGAGAACCTGCGAAAGATCAACGTGTGTATTATTTTAATAAAAAAGAAATCGTAGGCAATAAATATGGGACACCATCACCGGTTCCTTTCCGTGTTATCGACCGTAATATCGGCTTAGATATTGATATTGCTATTCGTTGTCATGGGGAGTATTCCTATAAAATTGTCGATCCATTATTATTCTATACAAATGTTTGTGGAAACGTTGAGCGTGAATTTACTAGAGATACAATCGACAGCCAGCTAAAAACGGAGTTGATGACTGCGTTACAGCCGGCTTTCGCACATATTTCTGCAAGCGGGGTACGCTATAGCGAAATACCTGCGCATACGGTTGCTCTAGCAGATGCCCTTAATAAAGTGTTATCAGAAAAATGGCTAGCTACTCGTGGTTTAGCAGTTGTATCCTTTGGTATTAGTTCTTTAAAAGCTTCTGAAGAAGATGAAGCAATGATTAAACAACTACAACGAAGTGCTGTGATGCGTGATCCAGGTATGGCTGCAGCTCATTTAACAGGTGCTCAGGCAGAGGCCATGATGGCAGCAGCCAAAAATGAAGGTGGAGCAATGACAGGATTTATGGGCATGAACATGGCGACACAGGCAGGCGGTGTTAATGCAGCACAGCTTTACCAAATGAATGAGCAAAATAAACAGACTGCTCAGCAAGGACAAACAGCGACTAACTCAGGTGCATGGAAATGTGCATGTGGTAACGATAACACAGGTAAATTCTGCTCAAATTGTGGGACACCAAAACCTGCAGAAGAAGGATGGACTTGTACATGTGGTGCTGTCAACAAAGGCAAATTCTGTAGTGAATGCGGTGCTAAAAAACCTGCAGAAGCATTACAATACGTTTGCGATAAATGTGGTTGGAAGCCAGAAGATCCTGCGAACCCACCAAAATTCTGTCCAGAATGTGGTGATGTGTTTGATGAAAATGATGTTAAGTAAGGAGATGACTAATGATGCCAGCTCAAGACGCTGAAAATGCTAAACAAGTAGACCTTGATTTTGACGCCGAGTGTCCATCATGTAGTGCATCTATTGAATTTAATCCAAAAACCGGAAAGTTAACATGTCCGTATTGTGGCTATGAAACTGAAATTGCAGCCCCAGAAAAACAAGAAGAAAAAGTTGCCCAGGAAATGGATTTTGCAAAGGCTGAAGAACGTGGGAATTTTAACTGGGGTGTCGAGAAAAAAACAGTTATTTGTAAATCCTGTGCAGCAGAAACGATATATGATGCATTACAGGTGGCCGATAGTTGCCCATATTGTGGCTCCAATCAGGTCATGGAGGCAAGTGCTAAAAATACATTAGCGCCGAACGGAGTATGTGCATTTGAACTTACAGATAAGCAAGCGGGAGAGAACTTCCAAAGTTGGATTAAGGGCAAATGGTTTACACCGAGAGCCGCAAAAGAGAGTGCAAAGCCTGATTCATTTAAAGGGGTTTATCTACCTTATTGGACTTTTGATACTAAAACAAGCTCAAGGTATTCTGCAAGTTACGGTAGACATCGCACAGTAACAGATAAAGATGGAAATACCCGAACGGAAACGGATTGGTATACCACAAGTGGCTTTTATCAGGAATTTATTGATGATCACTTAATAAGTGCAACGACCCGTTATGATCGAAATATGATGCGAAAAATAGAACCTTTTAATTTACTCAATAATAAAGCCTATAAACCAGAATATGTTGCTGGCTTTTTATCAGAACGCTACAGTATTGGTTTACAGGACGGGTGGAGTCAGGCGAAGAGAGAAATTTCAAATCACCTGAATGCACAAATTACTTCAAAAATACGTTGGGAACATAATGCAGATGTAGTATCTAATTTACACTTCTCAACCACACATGATGATATTACATACAAATATCTAATGCTGCCAATTTGGCTTTCTTCATTCCGTTACAAAGAGAAAGTATACCGCTTTATGGTGAATGGTCAAACAGGTCGAGTAGGTGGGGATGCCCCAATTTCACCATTACGTGTAACGATTGCTGTTATTTTATCAATAATTGCCGTCGCAATTATTTGGTATTTCTTTATGTCAGAATAGTCATGAGCAGTATTCCTGTAGGGTATAATCTATACTTTGGAATACTGCTTTTTTTCTGGGGTGGGGTATACGGCTGAATATTTTTAGGATATAGGATCAAAACCTTTAGTTATCACGGCTTTCATATTGAATGGTTGCATAAGCTATAATGATAAAGGAATTTTGAGGGATTTTTTTACACAGCGATACATGAAAAGTTTAGTGAAGGCAAATAAAGTGACACTAAATAGAAATATGCGTACTTAAAGCAACCTATTTTGTGATAAAGTCGTTATTAGTGATGAGTTGTCAGAAAAAAATTCGCTTTATGGTTTGAAAGTATAAGCAAAAAGCCTATAAAAATAGGGCTAATTAGATTTGTGGAAGTTTGTTAAATTTCAGGACAGATTTATTCCATAAAATAACGCCATGTGAAGTTGCCAATTTACTTGAAACAAACTATTATACAGTCAGAGAGCTTTTTTTCATGATATGAGCTGTGAATGTAATGTTATTCTTGGATAACATCTTGTATGGAGGTTTCGACAATGGATGCAATTGAAGTTTTAACAAATTTAGATCAAATACATGGGTATTTTCAACCTATATTTAGCGCAGATGCGCATACGGTGATTGCCTACGAAATTTCCGGACAGTTACAAATTGAGGGTCAACAAATTAATTTAAAAGATTTTGTGAATAATGAAGATATTCCAGAAGAGTATCGTATAGACATGGAACATAAAATTCTACATGCTGCATTAGCTAAAGTAGAAGAAATCGGACAGGATATTGATATTTATATCCCAAGTAACCCGAACTTACTCATGCAGGATTTTGGTGAAAGTCATTTTAATATTATTCAACACTACATTAGCGAAGAGGATTTACATCGTATTGTATTAGTTGTTTCTGAGCACCGTTTTTTAGGTGACATTCAGAAGTTGCATCATGCGGTACGATACTTTACGACATTTGGCGTCAAAATCGCCGTTCAGGAAGTAGGAGCGGAGAGTCATTTAGAGCATATTGCACTATTATCACCACAAATATTAAAGGTCAATATTCGAGACTTAAATTATGATTCTTGGTCTGCACAGTCAGATATGATTTCAGCAATTGGTAGTCTCGCTTATAAAATTGGCGCAAATCTTTTATTTGAAGGAATCGAAACTGTTTATCAATTACAGTTTGCTTGGAAGAACGGTGGCAGATTTTATCAGGGGCGATACTTAGCAAACCCTGCAATGACATTCGTTGAAAAGGATATTTTAAAGGAGCGTTTTAAGGAAGAGTGCCAGCAGTTTATAACCTCTGAAAAGAAAATTCTAGAGGCGCAGTATTTCGAATTGAAAAAACTAAAAGAGGAACTAGAGGCGATTGTTCATCGTGTTAAACCTTCCAGTGACAACATTGTACTTCTAGAAAATCTAGCCCAGCTGTTGGATAGTTATTCATTCCGTGTTTATATTTGTAATGAAGATGGCTTCCAACTATCTCCAAACGTAATGCGTATTGAGGGGCAGTGGGAATTACAGCCGAGAGCAATCAATAAAAACTGGAGTTGGCGCCCGTATTTCCTACAAACAATCATTAAAATGCGCAACGATCAAAGCGGAGAAATCTCAGAGCTTTATCGAGATATAGAGACCGGGGAAATTACAAGAACATTTTCGATTGCCATAAACGAGCATGAGTATTTGTTCGTCGATCTTTCGTATGATTACTTATATGAACATAATATTTTTAGATAGTTCAACCATTGCTTATAAAAAATCGGAGTACAAAATAATTTGTACCCCGATTTTTTCTCTATTTATTATTTTAAAGGAACTCCAAAACCTAAGGCAGAAGCGATAGACACAATAGAGCTGATAACACCTAGTATGCTCGTTAACTTCTCTAATGGTTTTTTAGCTTTCTCTTTATCTCCATTTTCTATATGAGTTTGAAGAAGTTCAAAATTAGCTTCCGCAATATCTCGCTGTTCATCGGATAGCTGTTGAATTTCTTCGTGAAGCTGTTGTAAAGCATAGATTATGTCATTTGGTTGGCTTGCTATCCCTTGTTGAAGTGTACCATTGTTTTCAATAGTTATATTACCTTTGTTTTCTCCAAAAGTTAGACCACCATATTTACTAGATTCACCCATATAACCATCTCCTAAGATAATAGTTACTTGCCCAAGTTTTGATACTTTCTCTAATAAATGATTAGAATTTTCTTTGGCTAAAATATCAATAATTTCTCTTAAACTCTCAGGTTTATTTTGTTTACTTAACCCGACATTTTCCTTTTTGTTAGTAATTTTTTTTTTGAAAAACTTTGTCTGAAATCCTCACTCAATTCAATAATGGGAATAGCGTTTAAAGGATCATAATTATTTTCTGTACCACAATACTGGCAAGGAATGGAATCAATGTTTTCAAGTTCGGATTTATTAGCGGTTAAAATATTTCTACTACATTCCTCACAGTGAAACTCTAATTTTATAACGAGTGCTTCTTGTTTTTCTAATTCAGATAATGTATCAATAACTACTCCAAGAGGTAAGTTAGTTATTTTTGCAATATAACTATGGTAAAATTTATCAATTTTACTGATAGCAATTGCCTCAAGTGCATTATCTATTTTTTGAGAAATTTCCCATGGCTTTAAATTGCTCAATACTTTTACCTCGCAGAATAAATTTGGTAAATCAATTTTTCTCTAATATAATCTAATACAGGCTCAGACGCAAATACATTGAACTTAAATGTTTTTGTATTGACGCCGATTCGAATAGAATATTCTTGTTTCACACCATCAACACTATGTTCAAATAATATGGATCCCTTTTGTTTGGATAGATAAGGTTCTAAATAATTGTATAATGGCAAACCTCTTAGTTCTCTAATACTGCCTAATCCTATTGTTTCAAGACCACTTAAAAGTAACAAAGTAAAAGGTGTTGTTTCTAAAATGCCTGTAATATCTTCACTATTTAAATTTTGCTCTAAAACTGATAATTCACCACTAGTATAGTATTCGTCAATTGCAGAAAGTATACTCACGATTGATTGACCCTGAGTTTCTTCAAATGTATTAACTGATCCTGCTGGTCTTCCTGTAGCATCAATAAGTCTTCCTTGAAGGATATCAGCTAAAGATTCAAGAGTACCTCCGTATTTCTCTAACAAATCATACTGTTTGAATTCGTATTCTTCCTCAACAATTTTAGCAAACCAAGCAATAATTTTTTTGGCAATAGCTGAACTTGCTCGTACTTCAATTATTCCCTTAACTTCATCTATATAAACTGTTGTAATTTCATGCTTAATGTATTCTCTTCGATTCGTTAAAAAGTAATCGACATTTACCCCTGTTCTATGAATAAATCTTAAATAATATGCTTGTGAACCTTCGATGTCGGCAGCAGCAATAATAGTAGGATCTACAGGAACATTTTTGCTAGTTGGTGTAACTATTGTTTCGAAAGGATTAAATGGCGATTTATCAATTATCCTTTGTTTAAATCCTGTTAAATCAGTTTTATTTGTTACAAGGTACCAAGCTAAAAAAACCGCACCAGAGAAAATATTATTGTTTATCATTTTAAGAACATCGCCTTCAATATGCTCAAAAGAGTCCCACACTCTACTTGCTAATTCATTTACATTGCCTGTTGTTTCTAACTTCATTTTATTACAAATCTCTTTAAGTTGAGTTTTGTTTAATTTATGCAGGTCTTGGGGGAAAATTAAAGATTTAATTGTATTCATTTAACACCCTCCAGAATTATATTCTGTGTTCGATGAAATTATGACGTTTTATTAATAAATATAATATTATATGTATCGAATACCCAGAAAATAACATAAAAGTGTTGTTTGACATGAAATAATATGAATATGGACGTATGGATCACTGTGAATAAAATTAGAAGAAGGAACTATCTGAAAGAGAAAATGCCGCGTTATCAGGTAATAATGAAGTGATGAAATGGTAAATACACCCATAATCGTAATTAAAGAGTCACTCGTACTTTTTATTAGCAACATCTAGATGGAGGACAAAAGGCAAGCTTGATGTCAAATGTCCCCCAATTGAATTACCTTTAAAAACTTTAAACGAAGATGTTATAAAAGGTTGTTTAAAGAATCTCTGTTAATTCGGAGTTTACAAACCTTTGGGCAGCTATAAGAACACCTGAAGCTGTTCTTCCATAAACGCTGTATAATCCGCCAGTTTGATTTGGAACGATTTCTACTTCATATTGAGCTGCATTTCCTACACTTGGCGTGACAAAAGTAGAAGCGTTTGCTGCTACGCTAAATCGAGTTGATGATAGTAATTTTCTTGTACCGTTAAGTCTATAAACATTGACTACTCCGGAAAGAATACCGCCAGTAAGATTAAGAACTTTGATACGAACGCTAGTTGCATTAGATGGTAAATTTCCTGTATTTTCAATTGGACCAGTCGTTAAAGGCAATTAAATTTCACCTCCTTTAATAGAAGTATAATCTGCAGATTACATGTTCATTGTATTCAGGATCTATAGTAAAGCTCTAAACCTTTTAATCAGATTTCTATAAAAATGTAGATATTGATTATTAAATCTTTCCTCTTTACCTATTAAATGAACCATGTTTTTCTACTATTTCGGGAGTGCCACCTAATTTTACTCTATTTGAGAGAGGTTATCAGAGCATGTTCCTTTTATTGAAAGGAGTTCCTATTCTGATATAATTAACGGAGAGAGGATGATAAGAATGAGTAAAAATATTGTTGTTATAACAGGGGCTGGCAGTGGTTTAGGTGCAGCACTTGCTAAAAAATATTCGACGTTAGGTTATCACATTTGTTTACTTGGTAGAACGAAATCAAAGCTTGAGAATACGGCTAAAACGTTAGCAAATGGCTATTCTATCTATGAGGTTGATGTTGCTTCAAAGCAAATGGTCGGTGAAATAATTCATTCTATACAAGATGAATTTGGGTCCATTCCATTACTAATAAATAATGCGGGTGTTGGCTATTTTGATCTAGCTGAAAACTTGGAAGAAGATGCCATTCATCAAATGATTGATATTAACCTAAAAGGAACAATTTTTTGCTCACAAGAAGTACTAAAAGGTATGAAAGAACGTAATGAAGGAACAATCGTCAATATTGTTTCTACAGCTGGCTTAGAAGGAAAAGTAACGGAATCGGTTTATAGTGCTAGTAAATTTGGTGTGCGAGGATTTACTGAGAGTCTAGCACTAGAATTACGCGAAACATCCATTAATGTATGTGCTGTATACATGGGTCCGTATGAGAACAGAGTTTTGGGACGGGATTTTTTCTGAGGAAAAAACTAAAACATTAATGGACCCTAATGACATCGCAGATATTATTATGAATAATATTAAACCAAGAAAAGCGTTAGCTGTAACTGAGGTTGTCATTAAAAATCAACGATAACATAATGATCTGAAAAAAGATGACCAGGCACTGCATTTGAGCCTGGTCTTTTACTATTTCGTAAAAATTACTAAGATACAGTAAATGTCCTTTATTTTTGTTTTGTTTAACATATAGCCTATTTTTTTGAAAAGTTGCTACAGTGAAAAATGCCATTGATTTGCTACTATTTAATGGGAAAAGTACTTCGTATTGAAACGTCATAATATTGAGATTCGTAGACAGACAGATTCCCAGCGGAAGTACACATTGAACTCCCATTTGTTCAATCAACAATTGTTTTAGCCTTAGGTAAATGGAAATATTTATCCATATGGATGGGATATGAGATATTATTGAATTAATAGTGCTAGTTTAGGAGGGGTTATATTGAGTGATGATAATAAAAAGGGGATAGTGTTCTCGATTATATTCGGTAGTTTAGCCATTTTAATTGTAGTGTTTCTATTGTCTTTTGCGTTTTTTGGCAAAGAAATACTAGACGCGTTATTTAATAATGGGGATTTCTAGCCTAGACTAGTGGATTTGCTTTTTTAATTCTCCGACTGTTATACACATATCTCCACATTATTGAAAGCCTCCTGAAAATCCATTATTTTCAACTATGTTTTGTATTTTCAAGAGAGCAACAATCTATACGAAAAAAGCCAAAACATAAAATGCAATTCATATTTCGATGAAAATTGAAATGTTTCTCTTGTACTATAAAAATTGAAAGTACGAATAGGAGGAGAAAAAATGACTCAAATTGCTACTACAGAAATGATTCATCCCAAAATTCTATACTACGGGACACCAGTGATTTTATTAACTACACTGAATGAAGATGATACCGTGAATATTAGCCCGCTTTCGTCATCATGGGCTTTAGGAGATTGTATAATTTTAGGAATTGGGCTTGGGGGAAAAGCCATTGAAAACTTAGAACGTCATCCTGAATGTGTTATTAATGTCCCAAGCCCTTCATTATGGGAGAACGTAGAAAAATTAGCGCCATTTACAGGGAAAAATCCCGTTCCTGAATTTAAGAGAGCGAATGGATTTACATTTGAAAAAGAAAAATATGAAATTAGTAACTTAACACCAACCGAGTCTAAATCAGTAAAGCCTTCAAGAATTGCAGAGTGTCCAATTCAACTTGAGGCAAAGGTAAAATATATTCGAATCCCTGAGTATGCCTCTTTTTTTGCCATAGTCGAGACACAAGTTTTACATGTCCATGCCCATAAGGAAATTATTGTTGAAGAAAATTATATTGATCCAAATAAATGGAGCCCACTTATTTATAATTTTCGACATTATTTTGGACTTGGTCATGAGTTGGGGAAAGCTTTTAGAGCAGAAATTTAAAGTCCAATAGTGATCATCAAAAAGATTAGCTCTCATTTTTTAAAATGGGTGACTGATCTTTTTGTGTTTGTTCAAAATTTCCTGTTAAGTCGATAAAAGAACTGTACGTTACAAAACTGTCACGATGTGATGCTTTTAGTCATGTAAAACGATAGTTATGGTGGAAATTTCTTGATATAGTTAGCGAAGTTGTCAAGGAATTTTTTTAAACCTTGTACCTAGCTTAAAGGAGAAAAGAAAATGAAACGCTCATTAAAAATCTATCTGTTTATAATTTCTATGATTGTAGCCTTAGGTAGTTTAATGCCCACAATAGCAAATGCAGATGAAAAAACTCAAAAGATTGATCAATTTATTAAAGAGCAAATGGCAATAAGTAAAATTCCAGGGGTATCATTAGTAATTGTAGAAAAGGGAAAAACGGTTTACGAAAAAGGCTTTGGATACGCCGATGTTCAGTCGAAAACCCCTGTTACCCCTAAAACATTATTTGAACTAGGATCTACATCGAAAGCATTCACCGGACTAGCCATTCTACAACTGGAAAAGGAAGGGTTACTTAAGCGGTCTGATGATGTCCAAAAGTATATCCCATGGTTTAAGTTAAAATATAATGGGAAGTCTCAGCTAATTACGATAAATCAGTTACTGTATCATACAAGTGGAATAGCTACTAACACAATATCTAATATCCCAAAAAGTAACGAACCAAATGCCCTTGAGTTAACTGTGAAAAAATTGCTTGATCAGCCATTAAATAGACAACCAGGTAGCTCATTTGAATACGCAACAATCAATTATGATGTTTTAGGACTCGTTATTGAAAAGGTTTCAAAACAACCCTTTGATACGTATATCAAACAGCAACTACTAAAGCCAATCTCTATGAATGATACAGTTGTTGGAATTCATCAAGTTAACTCAAATGAAATGGCCACGGGATATAAAATAGGACTGATGAGAGAGCAGGCATATACACCACCGATCTATCGTGGAAATGTACCTGCAGGATATGTAATAAGTAACACAAGTGATATAGCAAAATGGTTAAAGCTACAGTTAGGAAATAGCCAAAATGAAACGATTGATTATAAAATTATTCAAGAATCGCATATCCCAGATCAATCTGTAGAGCCTTTCGATAAGGACACATACTATGCAAGTGGATGGGGAGTTATGGGAAAAGAAGAACAATATATATCCCATGCTGGTGAAAATCCCACATTCTCATCTTATTTCATCATACAGCCCAATGAACAATTAGGAGTAGCCGTATTATCCAATATGAACTCGAGTTATACAACTGCGATTGGGCAAGGTGTGATAGATTTGTGGGAAGGGAAAACAATAAATACTATTCATTCTGACATCTTTCAGAATTTGGATAAAATTATTTCACTTATATGTGTTGTTGTTGTAGGCTTGGGGATGTTTTTAAGTATTCAATTGCTTACAACCTTAAGGGAAATTGTTAAAAAACAACGAATTAGAGTGTCTTTAAATCGTAAAAGAACTTTTTTATTAAACTTTCATTCTTTAAGTGTTGCCATCATTTTTGCACTTATCATTTTGTTTCCGAAACTACTACCAGAGAAATCAAATTGGGACTTTATTAAAGTATGGGGGCCATCTTCAATTACGGTGTTACTTTATAGTGTTATCGTGTCAGCTGTGCTTTATTGTTTATTAGGGTTAGTTAAGATTTTTACGAAAACGGAAAAAGATTAAAAACGTAGAGAATTTGATTGTTTTATGAAAAATATGGTAATATGAAAGTATCTTTAGGTGAAAGGAGAGAATCCAAATGAAAAAAAGATCATTACGTTTTTTAAGTATGGGTATTGGGTTCTCAACTGCTGTTTTTTTCTAAAATTTAGTTAACAGGGACAAGTCTGCCCTTTTTTAGAAAAATAAAATAAAAACCTAGAGGAGATTAATCATGAATAATAAAATAACACGTAAAAATCCAATCCAAGTACCTAGCCCTGTTGGCAATTACAGTCATCTTACAATAATCCCAAAGGATGCAACAATATACGCATTATCTGGACAAATTGGAGTTGGGATAAACGGTGAATTGCCATCATCACTAACAGAGCAGGTTCAGAATACATTAAAAAATATTCAATTAATATTAGAAGCAGAGGGACTTAACGCAGATAATGTGGTGAAGGCCAACATTTGGGCAACAGAAGAAATAAATTGGGATGACTTCTATCAACAATGGGAAACAATGTTTGGAAAACCTTATCCTTCTATGACGATAGCGTATATTACTGCTTTAGGACTCCCAGACATTAAATTAGAAATTGATATTTGGGCTGCTAAATAGTAAAGTAACCGACAAAATCTTAAATGATCTTGTCGGTTTTTTTGTGAAGGAGGGATTATGATCTGAAAAAAAGGCCACTATTCCTAAGCAGAAAGTGACCAAAATAAATATTTTATGATGGGGGTGTGTTTCTTGCCCAACGTAGGAGGCAAGATGGAAGCAAATTAGGTACACTACCATTTTATGCAGAAGAAAAGATTAATGTTAGGTGTTTGCCTTTTTCTAAAATAAGATCTATGTTTTCATTCGTTTGTTTAATTCAATTGGTTCCTTTTTCACTCCCCATGAAGTGGTCCTTCGAGTAGAAATGAATGTATATAACATTAATCATTTTCTGGATACATAGATAAAATTCCTTTTGCTTGCTGTCTTATAATATTAATTAATTCTTTTGGTTCTACAATTTGAGCATGCATACCTAGTCGATAAAAAATGGAGCTAATAAAATTAAGCTCACCCTTGTCTATAATGGCATCAATAAAGCCGGTGCCATCTTCTTTTATCGTGACCAAATCTTCAAGGTTCGGATCGCTTTTGCATTGTCGTACACCTTCTCTTGATAATAATACATTTAAATGGATAGGTTGTTTAAGTTCATATTCACTACTAAACCACTCCTGCAAATTTACAAATACCTCTTGGTTTTCTTCGCTCTCTATAATGGAAATAATACGATCTACACGAAACAGTAATATTTTTTGTTTTGTGAAATCAAAGGCAGGCATATACCATAATCCATCATGAGCATACGCACCAATTGGATGGATATGTTTTGTAGTTGTACCTGATTTTGATTCATAGTGAATATGTAGATTTTTGTTTTCAATGGCAGCCTCTAAAACGGCTTTCAATAAAGGTGTTTCAATCGCTCGTTTAGGATTCCAAAATGCAATGTAGGATTGAAGTTTATCCACTTTCTGCTTTGCTTCCTCCTGAAGCGAGCTATAAAGCTTTTGAGAAACGGATTTTATTTCTGTATTAAAAGGCAAATCACGGTAATAATGAAGAGATTGGAACGCAAAGAAAATCGAAACAGCCTCATCTTCTGTAAATAAAATAGGCGGTAGGAGTCTGCTCGATAGAACTGTATAGCCACCGTTTCGTCCTTGTTCTGCGTAAATAGGCAAACCCATATCACTTAAATCTAAAATATATCGATGAACAGTACGAATTGATATATTGAATTCATCCGCAACTTCCTGTGCAGTAAATTTCTTTTTTGCGCTCACAAATACAAGGATATCTAATAGACGTTTTGCTTTTGACACTTTTCTTCACCTTTTTTCATTTAATCATGCCAGTAGTTGTCATGTTTATTGTTTAGTATAGATCTTGTTCAGGAGTTTTTCAAAAGAGAAAAGGAGATGACGGTATGTCACGAGAAATCATTTTATATATTGCAACTAGTTTGGATGGATATATTGCGAAAGAGAATGATGATTTACAATGGCTAGAAGAGGCAGAGGGGGAAGGGGATGCTGGGTATTCAGATATGTACCAATCCATTGATACCATTATTATGGGTAAAAGAACGTATGATTGGGTTGTAGATCATATTGAGCCTTTTCCATATCTCGATAAGAAATGTTATGTCTTCTCAACTTCACTAAGTGGACAAAACGAACACGCTGAGTTTGTGAATGAGGATGTTGTAGCATTTACGAAAAGATTAAGGGAACAGAAAGGCTCAAAAATTTGGATGGTTGGTGGAGCAGGAATTCTCGATCCCTTTATAAAGGAACAGTTAATAGATGAAATAATTATTACGGTTACACCGCACCTATTAGGTTCTGGCATTCCATTGTTTAAGGATAATAATCCATTCCAAGACCTGGAGTTAGTAAATACACAACGCTTTGGGCAAATGGTGCAAATGCATTATAAGGTGAAGAAAGAGGCTTGATGAATAGCATAAAAGGTTAGTTATACTCCGAGTTTGCGGTTTCCATATGCTTGGTTTCAATCTTTAATTCTGTGTAATGGAAAAAAGAGGCTTCATCATCAGCCTCTTTTTCTGTCATTAGGAAAGTGAACGATAGATTTCGCCCATGATTCCCTTCATTTGATGCATCCCAGTATCAGTATTCGTCATCATCACAATCCCTTTTTCAAGGTTTGGATAGGCGGCTAGCATACATTGATACCCAACACCCCAGCCAAGAGAGGAAAACTCGAGTTTGTCGTCCGTGCCATCTAGAAATACGCCGAGACCTGTCCATTCTTTACATCCATGTGAGCGGAATAGTTCTTTTACTTGTTTGGAAGTAATGCCGATTTTACTTTGTCCTTTACTAGCATTCATGATATCCAGTAATAATATGGTTAAATCACTTGGGGTAGTCCATATTCCACAAGCAGCAAGATAAGGATATATAGAATATTTCCCTGGAATTAACGCTCCATGTTGATCATGGCCACAAGCAAAATTATTGATAGTTGATGTTGAAAGAGAGGTAGAAAATGTACTGTTTGTCATACATAATGGTTTAAATATGAAATTGTCCATAAGTTGAGAAAAAGGTTTTTGCGTTATATCTTCTAGTAATAATTGGATAATACAAAAGCCTGCATCAGAATAGTGAAATTCACTTTCAGGTTCATATGTCACTTCAATGGTAGTAGGGCAATAAGGCGTTTGACCATTTAATATTTCTACTATGGATGGTATTTTGTTGAAAGATTCTAGTTCCATAAAACTGCCCTCAGGGTCCATAATACCCGATTGATGACATAGTAAGTTGCGCAATGTAACTTTTTTATGCTTGGTCAAATGATTGTCAGGAACCGCCCATGAAACTAGCTTTTTATTAACATCTTCATCTAAATCCACAATCCCTTGTTCTACTAATTTCATTACTAAAATACTTGTTAGAAACTTACTGATCGAACAAGCATTAAAAATGGAGTGCTCATCCACTATTTTATCGGTACCTGCTTCTAGAACACCAAAATGCTGCTTCTTACTGATTTTGCCCTTTTCGATAGCTATCATGCTTAAACCTGCTATACGGTAATGCTCCATACGTTCTTGAATGTTTATCATCTAGTAAGCTCCTAGTTTTTTCTTCATTATAGCAGAGTGTGGGGAACTGGTGTTTGTGAAATGGGTTATTTTTTAAAAATTAAATAGAATGACTTAGTCAAACAAAAAAGAGAAATCGAACAATCAGGCCATATTCTTGAATAACCGATTAGACTGTATACCAAAGATATTGTGAACAAATCTACATAAGCTAACAGGGCAGAATAGTTGAAGAAAAAAAGGAATTTTAGTTCTATTGTTGAAATTAGTCATTAAAGAACATTAGATAAGCTAAGGAGAATGAGAATGCAGAAAAATGGACAGTTAAAGGTATACAACCTAAATGAACTAATAAAGACGAAAGTGACTACACAAATTTTATTGTAAGTGAAGTAAATGATCACGCTCTTAGAATAGCTGTGATAAATGGAGAATTTCACTGGCATAAACACGAGAATTGCGATGAGTTATTTTATGTATTAGAAGGTGAACTTTTCATAGACTTAGAAAACACTGAAACAGTTTCATTGAAACCTGGAGAAATATTTACTGTACCTGCCAATACAATGCATCGGACTCGTTCAAACGAAAGGACAGTTAATATGTGTTTTGAAAAGACAAGTAATGATATTAAAGGGAGCAACGGTCAAGTATAAACAATCAATGGTGTTTTTCAAGAATAATACTTAAAATACGGAGTGTAGAATTAACAATGATTAAAGCTGCTATATTTGATTTGGATGGAACTTTATTAAATAGAGATGAATCTGTAAAAATGTTTATTGGCAGACAATACGATAGATTGTCTAAACTAATAGGGCATATCCCAAAAGAAAAGTATGTGACAAGATTTATAGAATTGGATAACCGTGGATATGTTTGGAAAGATAAAGTATATCAACAATTAGTCAATGAATTTGATTTTGTTAATTTAACTTGGGAAGAACTACTTCAAGATTATCTTAGTGAATTTAAGAATAACTGTATTCCTTTTCCTAATCTCATTAGAATGTTGGAGGAATTGAAAAGTAACAATCTTCTTTTGGGAATGATTACAAATGGATACGGTCAATTTCAGATGGATAATATTATGGCTTTAGGTATAGATAAATATTTTGATGTTATTTTAATATCTGAATGGGAAGGAATTAAAAAGCCAGACCCGCGAATATTTAACAAAGCATTAGAGAAACTTAATGTTTCTGCCAACGAAAGTATATTTATGGGGGACCATCCTAAAAATGACGTTATAGGTGCTAAGAAAGTAGGAATGAAAGGTATTTGGAAGAAAGACTTTCAATGGGATAATGTCGATGCGGATTATATAGTGGATGATTTAATGGAATTACCTCCCGTTATTGAAAATTTAAATAAATCTTACTAACTAATTGGGTTCTTTACTTGAAGAACATTCGTTGAACTGTCCAGTCGAATATTAATAGTTTGCTTAAAAAAATGATATCCTATTATGATAATGAGGGGGAGGGAAATGAGAAAGTTAGTTTTATTTAATTTATTATTTTGTTTGATAGTTATTTTTGTTAGCTATCAATATTTCAACTTAGAGTCTAGAAAAGCTGTTGCCTATTTTTATGTTGAAAACTATATTGAAACTAACTATGGAGTTAAAAAAGATAACTTAAATTCTGTAAAAATTAACTATAGAGTAGGAATGGGTTTGTTCGAAATGGTTGTAGTAGATAAAAAATCAGATAAACATTACTACTTTGAAGTTGATTTATATGATGATGATTTTTCGTTATATTATATAAGTGACAATACAGACATTCATAATAAAAATAAATAAATTTTAAAATTTAATTTCTTATTTTAAAGTACAAAATGTATTGAACTCCCTAAAATTTTTATTCTATAAATAATGAAATGATGTTAATAAAGCACTATCATTGGAATGGGATAAGTGCTTTTTATTTTACAATAAATGTGAAATAAAAATATAGTGATGGTACAGGGGATAAATTATGTCTTCAAGTTATAGACGGGAAAATGAATGATACAATTTATGTTTTGAACCATGAGACCGCAGAAATAGAGGAATACACTTCAAATTTAAAGAGTTTTATTAAATTGGGTTTTGAAAACGGTAAATTCGATGAAGAAATAATAAGATAAACACTTGCTCAACTATCGTGGGCGTTAGTATAGTAAGAGACAGCCAAAGTAATCTTAGGGTGACAACCTTCAAACGTATGTAAATAAATAGACCAAACATATTATACATATAAAATATGTTGGTCTATTTTTTATGATTCGGTTCGTAACGATTTTTGTTTTATCTTGTCTTACTCAACTAACGGGGCAGGGAGTTTGGGCTAAATATGTGAAAGGCTTTTGAAGGTCAAAATTATTCAGTAGTTAACTTTTTATCACTTCTTAGGCTGTAAATCCTCAATCGAGTCAATGTCCATATATGCAGGAACTACAAATCCATTTTTTGTACCTTTTAAGTTCTCACCTAAATCAACTAAGTCATCCTTATATTTTTCATAAAAAGAGCTATGTGTTGTTGGCAACCAAGCAGCTACTGTTGCATCAGCTACGCCTGTAGCGACAGCTTGAAACATAATTGCGGGATCTACAGGTGTGATTGTGACAGTGTATCCGAGTTCTTCAAATACAGCCTGTAATACACTACTCGAAGCTCTTTCTGAATCCCAAGGTGTTGAAGCTAATTCAATTTCTTTTCCGCTTACTTTTTTCGTATCTTTTGTCCACTCATTTACTTTGTCTTGGTTTTCTTCTATCCATTTGTCTGCTGCATCTTCAAATGAACTCGTTTGTGCTTCAAACATTACAGCTTCCATATCTTCTGGTTCCCAATAAAATCTATCCAAAATTGTATACGCATCCGGTAAGTCTTTTTCCAAGCCCTTACGCGCAAGTGTATTGATATTTTCCGATCCACCTAATGTCCCTTGAGGATCTTCTAAAAATTTCAAATCATAAGATGAAAACATCCAATGTGGTGTCCATCCGGTAATAATAATTGGATCTTCATTTCGAATAGCCTGCTCTAATGAACCTAACATCCCAGGTGTAGAACTTTGTTCAAGCTCCCAGCCTTTTAAGTTTTCATATTTCTCTATAGTATTTTCCGCCAGACCAGTCAACCCAGCTCCTGGTTCAATTCCTATAATCTTATAGTCCACTTGCTCCCCTATGTTTGGCGCAGTTCCTGTTGAATTGCCATTGTCTTTTTTGCTATCTCCATCTCCACAGCCTGTTAAAAGTAACGAAATAGCTAACCCTAAAGTGAGTCCTACAGATTTCAATTTCATCTTTTTTCATCCCCCTAGTTTGAAAACTTAGAGTTTTAGTGACTTCCTAAGAAACCCTTTATTAAAAATTTTTTACTCTGCTACCAAAAGTAACAACTTGATTTTAACCACAGGTTGTTACTTTTGTCAAACCACTTAATCTTTTAAATACCCATTTTTGCACGTTTATTAACATAATTCTTCACACAAAAAATGCCTTTAAACGGCTCTCAGTTCTTTATTTTAAATAAATAAAAATAGCCTATTCATGAGGTTATTTTTCCGTGAGACACTTCCATAATTTGTTTAATAAATAAAATGAATATATTAAAATGAAGGTAAAAGATGATATTGTTTACTAATTCCTAATAAAACGTAATTATTGGTTGGGGGATAAAAAATTGAACAGAAATTCAATAGCAAATATATTCTTTTTACAGGTAGCATTTTGCTCATATTAAAATTACCATTTGTAATGGGTTATTTATATTTAAACGAGGAAACTACGATACATATGTTCCTTTATATAAGTAGGTGTATTTTATAGGAGCACAAGATTAAACAGTAGGAGGTATAACTAAAATTAGTTTTAAAATATTATTTGAAAAGATTTACATTTTTAAATAATATATCGATGAAAATATTATAATAGAAGTCAGACACTTTTTATTGAAAAGAAATCAAATCTACAATAATTATAATTAATTAAGTTAGAAAATTTGATAGTCTCTAAATTAGACAAGATTATTTTAATAATTTGAAATATCCAGACCAACGACTGGATTCATCAATCATAGTTTGCCAGTTACCCCTAATCCTGGTTTCATAGCTGCGCCTGTTATATGAGATCTAAGTCCCAACTAGCCTCAATTATGTTTCTGCAAGTAGGGGGCGAACGGTTTGGGGCGTTTGAAGGATCTTTACAGACAACGAAGGTTTAAAAAGGTTTATTGTAAAAGATGCTCAAGATAAACTTAAGATGTTACCAAAAATAAAGTTCTATTTAAGGATAATATCAATCCTAATAGCGTTGAATTCCTAGATGTAAGTGCCTTAACGCCCCACGAAGCTTTGCTCTAAGCGATAGCAAAGCGGCAGAGCGCGGAAATCACCCACGCTATTGCGATAAGCCGCAAATAATAAAATTAAAAGATGAGTAGGAGGATTTATTTGAACAAAGAATTTCCGCGCAAAATACATATCATTGGCTCTGTTGGGAGTGGGAAAACTACTTTAGCAAGAGAATTATCTGCGAAATTAAATATTCCTTATTATGAATTAGATAATGTTGTTTGGATAAGACAGAACTCAGGTGATGTTAGAAGAACGGATAAACAAAAAGTTGATTATTTGCGGAATATTATACAGACAGAAGCGTGGATAATTGAGGGTGTTCATAGTGAGGAGTGGGTAGCGCAAAGTTTTTCAACTGCTGATTTGATTATTTTCTTAGACACAAATTATTTCATACGAATTTACCGAATAATAAAAAGATTTACGTTGCAAAAACTAGGTTTAGAAAAGTCCAATTACAAACCAACCTTTTCTATATTTATAAAAATGTTTAAGTGGAATCTTTATTTTGAGCAGATTGGCAAACCTTATTTTTTTCAGAAATACGGAATATATAAGGACAAGCTAATGGTTGTAACTAGTAAAAGTGAGATTCTTTAAAAAAAGCATATCCACAAATCATGGATACACTTTTTAAGCGTGAATCTATGCATTTTTCTTCGTTCGCGTTGCTCGTTTTCTCGTTGCAGGCTTTTTCGTTTTTTCTAAGGAGGCTTGCAGTGCTGTCATTAAGTCCGTGACATTATCAGGAACCGGACGTTTATCACTTGTTGATATAGTGTTCGTAGCTTTTTTCTCCTCAATAAGCTCCATTAAAGCATTGCGATAATCGTCTGTATATTTTTCAGGATTAAATTCTGTTGTTAATTGATCGACTAGCATCAGTGCGGTTTCTAGTTCTTTTGGAACAATGTTTTGTTCACTTGGAATACTTGGAACATCCCCAACACTTCTTACCTCATCAGGGTAATGAATCGTTTCCATCACTAAAGCATTTTGATAAACACGCACAATTGCTAATTGCTCTTTTGAGCGAATAATAATTTTGGCCACACCTATTTTTCCGGATTGCTCTAATGTTTGACGTAATAGGGCATAAGCCTTTCCGCCAGTCGAATCTGGGGATAAAAAATAAGTACGTTCAAAATAAATAGGATCGATTTCAGTTAATTTCACAAAATCAATGATTTCAACGGCCTTATCTTCATTTTCCTTCCGCAAGTTTTCTAATTCTTCTTGATCTAATACGACAAACTTATTCTTCGCATATTCATAAGCCTTTACAATATCCTCATCTTTTACTTCTTGGTTACAGCCTTCACAAACTTTTTTATAGCTAATAGGTGTATGACATTCTTTATGGAGCTGTCGTAATTTAATGTCTTTATTTTCTGTTGCGGCATGAAGTTTTACTGGTATATTGACAAGACCAAATGAGATACTTCCTTTCCAAACTGTATGCATTTGTATCACCTCGTTTTTCTTTACTATGATATATTTTGCTTATTTTTATGTATCTTAAAGTGAAATTGTCAAAAACTGAAGATAAAAAACAAAGTAGGTATTTAGATGAAACCAATGCTATTAACAGAAGTGCTTGAAACGCCTATTGGTGAGGAATGGATGTACGAAACAAAATACGATGGATTTAGATGTTTGTTAGTTTGGGACGAACAGCCAATGTTAATAAGCAGGAATGGCAATAACTTAAATCACATGTTTCCTGAGATACTTGATTTTTGTCAAAGTATATTTACTAAAGTTAAAAAGTATTTACCATTAACATTTGATGGTGAATTAGTTTATTTAATGAATAACTTTACTAGTGATTTTGCGCTTGTCCAACAAAGAGGTCGGATGCAAAACAAAGAAGTTATTGCTGCGCATGCTAAAGATTTTCCATGTCATTATATTGTCTTTGATGTATTGCGCTATAAAGGGGAGTCACTGACAAATAAGTATTTAAAAACACGTAAACAGCAACTTTCTAAGCTTTTTATGTCTTTAAAACTACCTGTGACTGTCAATTATGAGGATCAATGTCCATTGCAGGCGATTTGCATTGTAGAGCATAGCGAAGCTCTTTGGCAGGCGATCCAGGTTTACAATGGAGAGGGAATGATTGCGAAGAGGAAAACGAGTAAATGGATGGCAGATACACGCTCGATACATTGGTTAAAAATAAAAAATTGGAGATATGTAACAGTCATAGTGACGAAATATAATCATGGAAATGGTTATTTTCACGGCAGTATTTTTCAACAGGAGAAACTTGTAGAAGTCGTGACGTTTAAACATGGAATGTCAGAGGAAGAACGGAAAACACTCATTGCCTTTTTTCAGGAAAATGGACGGCAAAATAATGAAATTTGGGAGCTGAAGCCATCCATTTGTCTTGATATTGCCTGTATTGATTTCGATGGAAGTAAATGTCGAGAACCTCGTTTTCATGCATTTCGACTAGAAATGTTGCCAGAGGATTGTCACTGGCAGCACATGCAGCGTCAACTCTTTCCTATTCCAGATACGGTTCAGATTACGCATCCTGATAAGCCTGTTTGGCCTGAAATCGGTATTACGAAGGATGGCTATTTGCACTATTTACAAATGATTTCTCCTTATTTGCTACCTTTTTTGCGAGATCGTCCACTTACGTTAATTCGATTTCCTCATGGGGTTCCGGGGGAAAGCTTTTATCAAAAAAGTAGCCCTGAAAAAGTACCTAAATTTGCTTCAACAGGGTGGATGGACGATATTAATTATTTAGTGTGCAACAACCTTGAAACATTATTATGGCTAGGTAACCAGCTTGCATTAGAGCTACACATACCATTTCAAACGTTACAAACAGAACATCCGACTGAAATTGTTTTTGATTTAGATCCTCCTTCTGTCGACCAGTTTTCACTTGCTATTTCGGGGGCACTCGATTTAAAGGGAATTCTCGATTATTTTAAGCTCCAATCTTTTGTGAAAACATCGGGAGGCAAAGGCTTACAGCTATATATCCCGCTACCTGAAAATGCCTTTACTTACGAAGAAGTACGTGTATTTACTGAATTTATTTGTCGTTTTTTATGTGAGCAAAAACCAGAATTGTATACGATCGAACGTTTAAAGAAGAATAGACATCAAAAATTATATTTAGATTATGTGCAGCATGCAGAAGGCAAGACGATTATTGCTCCATATTCAACTCGTGGCAATGAGAAGGGTTTAGTGGCAACGCCATTACACTGGGAGGAGGTTAATGAGCATTTAACCCCAGACCTCTTTACTATTCCCGCAGTACTAGAGCGAATGAAAAAAGTGAGCAATCCATTTAAAAATTTCCGCGAAGTAGGGGAGAGACAGGATTTTCAGTCGGCTTTAGAACGGTTAAAAGAGCCATAATGTGTTTGCTAAGTATGAATGTAAAACCTCGATCAAAGCAAAAAGCATCGTCTTTAGTGTCGATGCTTTTTAACAAACCCAATTATTCGTAACTCTCTAAATAGTTTTTTGCTTTGTTTGCTAAATCAAAAAATGGTACATTACTTATAAGGTACCTGGAATGGATTTCCTTATTCTTTCTGTTCGGTAAATGATTTTTAGCGAAGATTAATAAGAAAGGGGATTGGTTTTATGGTTTTTCATGCAAAAACAAATACTGTTTTAGTACTAACTATATTCTTACTGGTTTTTGTATTTGGGACTATAGCATGGCTTCCGTTCTTCACATCTTTTTCAACAATTATTATTATGTCAGCGGTCTTTATAATTTCAGCTGTTTTCATAGGGTGGTACGCCACTTCTATTCAATTTGTTTTCTGTGAAAATCATCTTTTAGTTAAAGGTGGCCCTTTCAAAAGTAAGATTCCATATCTAAGTATAACTAGCGTTTCTCCAACGACAGAAAAGTTTACGGGTTATCTAATTTCATCATCTGATAAGGGTCTTGAAATATTTTACAAATCAGCAGCTCATGTTAGTATAAAAATTTTACCAAAAGATAAAATAAAGTTTATTTTAGAGTTAAAAAAAAGATGCCCTAATGCACAGATTATGCAAAATGAAAGATTTGAGTAAATGGTTAAAGTGGGCCGAATTTCTACGCCCTCTTTTTAATTTAGGCATTTTTCTAAAAGATTGTTACTGTTAAAGCATAAAAACAGAGTTAATTTTACGCATATTGTATAGTAACTCTATTTTTGTGTTTAATATTTTGTAAATCGAATATTTAACTAAATCTTCCCTTTTAATTTATCAATAAGTTAATTTCTTTTTTAGGTAATACTGCTGATTTTCTTTGTTTGGATGTTCTTCAACTACACCTACTATTTCATAACCATTTTTTCGATAGAAACTTGGGGCTTGAAAGCTAAACGTATCAAGCTGAATTAGTTTGCACCTGTTCTCTCTAGCTATGTTTTCTATACAATTTAATAACTCTTTCCCATATCCTTTACCCCTAAGTGATTCATCAACCCATAGGTAATCAATATGTAAGTTATACCAGAAAATTGTTCCTGATATGCCCCCTAAAATTTCTCCTCCTTCATCCCTGAGAATAAAGCTAATATTCTTGACGGGATGTTTTACATCATCAGGTAACTTAGAAAGATTATGTTCAATTACTTTTTTTCGAATATATTCACTATCTTCTTGATTCCATTGTTGAGTTATTAGCATAATTCCCCTCCTAATAGTTGGTGAATTAATATCTCTTATTTTTTTAAAACTAACCTGAACCGTTAGCTGAATAGTAACAATCTTTAGTTGCTTAACAATTAAGAATTTGTCAACTCTCTTAAGTGTTTTATATTTTGTTGGTAAATCTCCGGTGAACGCCAATCTCTAAAAATTTCAGGGATTTTTATATCCTCATCTTGGTAGCTATTTTCTGCAATGGCAGTTAACTCGGAAATGTAATCGATTATTTTTGAGATATCTTCTTTTGTACCTGTTGGACCGTGTCCAGGTACCGCCACATCAATTTCTAGTTCTTTAACCTTTTTTAAAATAGTGCTCCATTTCACAGGGTTAGACTCTTCAAAAAACGTTGGGTGACAATTCACAAATAATAAATCACCCATAAATATTACTTTCTCTTCAGGAATATAAAGCATAGCATCACAATATGAATGACCTCCCCCTAACGTGAAAAGCCTTGCACAACGCTTCGTGCCCTGAAAGATTAATTCATTATGAAATGTTTGGTTCGGTAAAGTTAATTCTAAAGTGGGTAAAGAATCTTTTACTTCACTTAAAAAATTTATTTGGCATTGTATATTCGTATCATTGGTTTGATGTAGCTTGTCTTTTAATGATTGAATATAGTTTTCTAAACCTTGAATATCATTTTTTTGTTGACTGAATCTTGAGGGATGGATATCTCTTATTTTTGAAGATGTAATTTGGCTTGAAATTATAGTCGAATCTTTAAATGTTTGATTGCCTCGGATGTGATCGCCATGCCAATGACTATTAACAACCCAAGTAACAGTTCGATTTGTTATTTTTTCAGCTATAAGTTTTAAATCTTTCGATGCTTGTTGTGTGTTAAATGTATCAAATATGATAACTTTATCGCCTAAATCCACAAAACCTGCATTTGCCACAGCCCCGCCACCTTCTTTCGCTATTGCTGCATATATACCTTGACCAATTTGTTCTAGCTTAAAGTGTTTACTACAAAATGTATCGTTCATTGAGTTCACCTCGTATTTTTCCTATATTTTCTATATTCGATTCTAATTAAAACAATACCTTTTAGATTCTACTTTTTCATGAATGGTATTTTTATAGGGTAAAATATGATAAAACTTTTAAATTAGGTGTAGTCCATTTAGAGATAACGTTTGAAAGGAGGAGATACAGATAAGCAGGATATCACATTCCCAACTAAAGATGGGGTGTTTAATATGTGGGTGGGCGCAATTATTCTCCGAGATGATAAAGTGCTGATGGTTAAAAATAGTCGTGATCCTTACTACTACTCCGTTGGTGGAAGAGTAAAGTTACAGGAGACTTTAGAAGAAGCCGTTATCCGTGAATGCTTTGAAGAAACCAAAGTGCATGTTGAAGTTGATCGTTTAGTGTTTATTCATGAAAACTTTTTTCCCCTTCAAAGAGGTCCATTTGGAGAAACGCAATTTCATGAAATATCATTCTTTTATTTAATGAAATCAAATGAAGTCGAAGTCATATGTGAAAGCTATACCAGTGATGGTATTGACGAAAGATTAGAATGGTTACCTATTTCGAATCTTCAGGATGCCTTTCTATTCCCAGAGTTCTTTAAATCAGAAACTCGTTTGCTTGCCAGCTGAAATCAAACATATCGTATCGATTGAAGAAAAAAGCAGAACTTAAAAGAAAACAGAGAGGATTTCTCCTCTCCAGTGCGGTTGCTTTAAATTTTAGTATTCTTTTTCTCTAAGTAATCCAATATTCCCATTGCCGAAACAATTGTGTCAAACGGGATTGTTTGATAGACTGGATGATTTTCTGCGATGCCATTTTCTTGTAAATAGTTAAATAAAAGTTCCTTTAAGCGACTATCTAAAAATTGTACTTGTTCTTTAAAATCGCCAGATACCGTTAGCGCTTTTTCTCCTTCAGCTAAAAATAGCGGTGTCCAGTAGCGCACTTGTCTATAAGCTTCAGCTGGATTTTTATAAACTCCGAAATGACCGAAATACAATTCCGTAGCATTTAATGTTTCATAAAGCTGGATAGATTGCTCCATTGTATCTGGGTCATACTGATTCGGTGAAGTGGAAGGAATAATTAAATCAATTGCTTCTCTCTCCATTTCCGGATAACGCACACCAGTAGTATCGCCAACAAACAATCCGTTCGTAGCAGAATAAAGCATGGATACATGATGCTTTGCATGACCTTCTGTATGATAAAACGTTAGCTGATGTTGACCTAAAGATAGTACTTCCTCATGTCCAATTTCTATAATGCGTTTAGCATCGATGGGAACAATTGGATCAAATAGACGATCGAATTCTGCTCCATAAACACTTTTTGCACTTGCAATTAGACGACTAGGATCCACCATATGAGATACACCTCTTGGATGTACAACGAATGTAGCGTTTGGACAGCTTTGCAAAAATAACCCTGCACCTCCAGCGTGATCTAAATGGATATGCGTAACAATTACATAATGAATATCCTCTAAAGAAATATGTAATTCATCTAAACCTTCCACTATATATGGCATAGAAGGACTGGCAGACGTCTCGATTAATGCAATTTTTTCATCGATAAGCAAATAAGAGCTTGTACGCTGTTCCCGATTTAAATCGTGTGTATCAATACAATAAAAATTTGGTGCAAGTTGTTGGACTCTTCCCATAAAATAATCCCCCTTTGTTTTCAAAGAATGTTAAAAATTCTCTAATATGCACTTTTTATCTACAAAAAGTAGTAGTTATACTTTATAATAATAGAAAAGTGTACTGAATGTCCATTCATTTTTAAAGGGGGAACTATTTATGGAGAAAAAGATTCGCTACGATACAAGAAAAGTCCATCGTGTTAATTTAGCTATTATTTCAATTTTGGCTGTTTTAATTTGTGGGCCGTTGATATTCTCAAAGGGCATTATGTTTTTATTTGTTGGACTAGCCGTTATGGCATTAGCAGTTTGTAATTACTTTTTACCAATTAACACGTATGTTAAAGGCTTTATTTTTGGAATGATTCCTTCGAGTATTGTTTTTACTTTATTTTTAGTTGATAGTTTTTCATTAAATAAACATTATATTTTACTTTGTTCAGTGGCCATTATCGCCCTTTATTTTAAAAAAGAATTACTTGTATTTTTTGGTGTGCTGACAAATATCAGCTTTCTGATTCTTTATATCGCTAATTCGAAATCATTATTAGGGCCATTTGATGATATGACTGTATTTATAACGCTACTTGCGATAATGAATGGCGTAATTATTGCATTATATTTAATCGCTAAATGGGGTAATGAACTAATTGAACATGCTGCAATTCAACAAAATGAAGTAAAGGCGTCATTAAATCAGCTTGAGAATACGTTTCAGGAAATTGAAAAAAGTAGTCAAGCTTTGGATGAGCACGTTACACAATTCCAACAAACAATGCAGCGAATATCTGGATCAAGTAAACAAATTCTTATAGCTACAGAGGATATTTCCGCAAGTATTCAGCAGGAGTCATCTAGCTTGCAAATGATTCATGGCACGATGAGGGAATCTGTGCATTTTGTCAACGAAACATTTTCAATTTCAAAGGATACTATTTCTAAATCTACTGATTTGCAGCAAGATATTCTAGTAGGATGGGAGAAAATGCAAGATGCGATGGTGCAAATGGGAGTTATGAATCAAGCGATGAGTTCTACAGCTGAAACTGTGAATGAGTTACAGACAAGCTTGAAAACGGTAGATAGCTTACTAAAGGGCATACAGCATATTGCAGAGCAGACGAATCTACTTGCTCTTAATGCTGCAATTGAAGCGGCAAGAGCAGGGGAGCATGGTAAAGGATTCGCCATCGTTGCAGATGAAGTACGGAAATTAGCGGAAGAAAGTGCTGCTATTACGGTGAGCATTACGAATGTAACGAGAACGTTGTTCGAAAAATCAACTGAAGCTTATCAACGCTCTGACGACGGAGAAAAAGCGTTACAAAAAGGCGAAGTGCTCTTACAAGATGTGAGCAGCTTCTTCAATATTTTAAAAGATTCATTTTCAAAGGCTAACTTTGATTTAACAAGAGGAATGAATGAACTAAGCAGTGCCATTTCACAGTTTGAAACAATCCAATTACAAATTGAAAAACTGAATGATATGACCGAACAAAATGCAACTTCTACAATAGAAATTGTGCACTCAGTAGAGGACGAACATAATATGCTTGAAATGATGACGAACACAACTAGTCGTATTCAGGAGTTAAGCGATACATTGAAGTCGCTTGTTATGAAAAAGGAAAAAGAATCATTTTAAAAAGTAAATAGACGGGGAACCTACAGTCAATGTGCTTGGTCGTAGGGTTCCTCAGGTAATAATTTATATTGTTAAGATGGGAAGCATACATTCAACAAATAGGCACCTATCTCTTCGTTGGCGCATTGCTATGAGTCAATCGTTTCTTCATGAAAATCCTCTGCTTGAAATCGTCTAAATTAAAGGTGATCATTAAGTCATTATGATTCTAGTGAGAATTAGATTGACAAGGGGATGTGTATATTAAAATCTTTCAGAGGAGGGTTCTCATTGCAGCCTATACAGGTTGATGAAATACCAGAAGAAATAAGAGAATTTCTAAAAAAACTTGACTCTATTAAGTTTCCGAGACAAGGATACACCTCGAACGTTGCAATTATTCGCAATCATCAAGGCTCTTTTGCTCTCAAAAGAACAAAAGGTGATTGGTATTGTTCTTTGTTAAAAAAGGAGGTTTCTGTATTAAACTGCTTAACAAAGGAAACAAAACTACTTATTCCGAAAGTAAAGCTATTTGTTGAGCAAAAGCAAAATCGTCAATGTTGGGCTCTTTTTGAGTACATACAGGGTGAAACTGTCCGAATTGCTTTAAAAGATGAGAAAAATAAGGAAACAAGGCAAGAAACAATATTTAACTTTGGCAAATTCCTAGCGGATATTCATTCAACGCCTTGTCCCAATGAACTTATACACAATAAAAACTGGCTTGGGCAAATGATAAGTCAAGCACGCAATAATTTAATTAATAATGAAGTAGATGGTACTAAGAAGTTATTGGAAAAGGTTTAAAAGAATAAACCTGATAATTATAAGCAGACGTTAATTCACGGGGACTATACAATTGATAACGTATTGGTATTCAACAGGGAAATCACAGGTGTTATTGATTGGGGGAGTGGTGCATATGGAGATCCGAGGTATGATGTATCATTAGCAATTCGACCAAAACCAAATGTCTTTGAAAAAGAAATAGAAAAACAAATTTTTTTTGAAGGATATGGTGAAAATATAATTGATGACAAAATATATGAGTATTTTGTTAATGGACTATATGAGTTCTTTTAATGAATAGTATGGGCTTTTATTATTTCAGACTTAAGATGGATGTTAAAAGAGCCTTAACCCTATGAAAGGTAAGGCTCCCCCTTTTACACATTTAATTTACTGTTTCATTGATACATTTTCCTTTTCATTGCTGTCATGATTATATTTAAAAACGAATGCAAAAATGATTGCTAAAACGAGCGTGTATGCCCCAAAGAACAACCAAATGTTTTGCCAATTCCTCACTCCGTCGACTGTAAAATAATCAACTACTGCTCCACTAATAACAGCTCCTAAATAGGCGCCTATGCCATTGACCATTGTACTAAATAATCCTTGAGCGCTCCCGCGAATTCGATGATCGACTTCTTTTTCGACAAAAATGGCTCCCGAAATATTAAAGAAATCAAAGGCACAACCGTAAACAATCATTGATAACAACAATAGTAAAAAGCCTCCGCCAACCGGGCTTCCATAGCCAAAGAACGCAAAACGTAAGGTCCATCCAATCATACTAATTAGTATTACTTTTTTTATGCCATACTTACTTAAAAAGAAAGGAATGGTCAAAATAAAGAATACCTCTGAAATTTGTGACACTGATAATAAAATAGCTGGATATTTAACAGCAAAGCTATTTTTATAATCAGGGTTCAACGCGAAGTCGTGTAAAAACGGATCTCCGAATGTATTAGTAATTTGAAGTGCAACACCTAATAGCATGGCAAAAATGAAAAACAAAGCCATTTTTTTATCTTTAAAAAGAACAAAAGCATCGAGTCCTAAAAGGCTGACCAACGACTTGTCCTTTCTAGCATTAGAAGTTGGGCAAGCAGGAAGAGTAATGGTGTAAAGGGCAAGTACCAAAGCAGAGCCACTCGCTATAAATAGTTGAATATTACTTAATTCAATTTTGGCAAGACTAATAATCCACATTGCAAGAATAAAACCAATGGTCCCATAGACACGAATAGGTGGGAAATCCTTTACAACATCGAAGCCTTTATTTTCTAGGTAATAATAAGAAATTGTATTCGATAAAGCAAGTGTCGGCATATAAACCATGGAGTTAAAGAACATTACCCAAAACATCATGGTAGGATCAGAAATTTCAGCAGCGCTAAATAGCGTAATCGCACCGAGGAAATGTAATAATCCATATAAAACATTTGCTTTTACCCAACGATCGGCAATAATGCCTATCAAACTTGGCATAATAATGGCTGCAAGACCATTAGAACTATACACGATTCCAACTTGCGCTCCAGTAAAATGCAACGTATTGATCATATAAGAACCAAATGTTACAAGCCAAGATCCCCAAATAAAAAACTGAAGAAAAATCATTATTTTTAATCGTAATTTTATGTTCATTTTTTCCTCCTATAGAAGGTGATGGAGTTTTTTGTTTCTGAAAGTAAAAAAATTCTAGTTAAATATGTGCGGGAAATACGAAATTCACTTAGAACATAACTACAGCATTTGCTCCTTATGTCTGATTCATACAAGTTTATTGCAGTTTCTTATAACGATGAGGCCAATAGAATTTTTTTGTGAATTGTGGTAATAAAAACGTGGAGAAATACATAAGTAAAGTGATGACAATCACTTCCATTTTTATTAGTATTAGAGTGAGGGGAAATGAGATGGTTGACTAAAATTAAAATTTTTGATAGTCGAAAAAAAGAGGATTTTGAAAACCAAGTAAACGAATTCTTACTTCAAGGGCATGAAATTATTGATATTAAGTATTCTGCTAGTGTTTTGAATAACTTCGGTTTTCTAGTTTATTCGGCTATGATAATTTACAAATGATACATATATAGAAGTCGCACTCGTTAGGAGTTGCGGCTTCTTCTTTTGCTCTGAAAATAGCTAATAAGGGGAATGCACGACGCCTATAGATAGTCGGTTGAAACTTTAAATACAATTTGGGGAAGTTATCATCGATCCATTCCGATTCTAATGAGTTTTTTTTGTGCAATCTAGTTACCAAATAATATAATTATTGTGATGTAATACATAAAGTTTAGGAGTAGATGCTTTGGAAATGTTTATTATGGCAATATTAGTTACTTTAATTTTCGGCAGTTTTTCTTACATGATGTTAAGTTATCCTGAAGATTTTTTAAAGATGAGTTCCTTTTCAGCTAAATTCATTAAAAAATCATTTTTAAAAAAGTACGTAAAATTTATGGGCTGGTGGTTTTTAATAATCGTGATAGGCATATGGATTATAGCAATAATCTCTTTATTCGAATGAATATTGAGAAATAGTTAAGATTCACGAATAGATGTGAGGTTAAAAAAGCCGTACTCAATATAAAATTGAGATTCGGCTTTTTTTGTATCATTAGCACCCATTACTTAAATATCCATTTCACATAAGGGATCTTTATGTAAAAAGTGAATGATCGAATCGTTGACCTGTTTAGCATCCTCTATAAATAAGCAATGGCTTGTATTTGGCAACACCAAAGTTTCTATATGAGGAATGCTTGTTTTTGCTTGCATTAGAGCTCGTATGGGATTGTAAATGACCTCTTTGTCGCGCATCATTAATAAGCTTGGTACTTGAATGGTCTCCAGTTTTTCTTTTGGAACCACTTTAGGAATGACTGGCTTTACCTTCCATTTGATGTAATACTCCGTTAATAAATTGATCAAAGACTTCGTTATCAATGGTATTTCCTTTTGCGATGAACCAATCACAAAAAAATCGCTGTATGAATTCTTTTCGTCTTATGGCGTTTATTAAGATAAGGCGAATGAGAAAGCTAATTGCACTTGGATCTTACATTTTAAAATAAAATAGACAGTATATTGACTAAGTTCGAAAGTGTGGTACTCTTAATTTAGACAGTAAGCTGTCTAAATGGAGGATGAATATGGATATTTATAAAGAAATTTTTTTAATGCAGCAAACTTATGCTACTTTATTTTCTCTAGCAAACAAAATTCAGGTAAAAGGAGATAGCTTCCTGGAACTATTAACATCGAGACAATATATGGCAATGGTGGCAATAGCGCATTTACCTGAGGATGAAACAACTTTGAATAATATTGCTCGTAAATTAGGTACCACAAAGCAGAGTACGAAACAGTTGATTACAATCATGGAAAATAAGGGTTACGTAAACGTAGTTCCTAGTAAGAAAGATAAACGTGCAGTTAACGTAAAAATTACTAAAAATGGAGAAGAGGTATTGCTTGTTGTTGCAGAAAAAGGAATCTTCTTTTTAGAAGACCTTTTTAAAAAATTCTCAACTGAGGAATTGGAAACAATGTGGGGCCTATTAAAGAAACTTTATAGTTTTGATGGTGAAGAACAAGATGGATTTGAAGAAGAGGGTAACTTAAAACTGGATGATGATAACAATGAATTACAAACGAGAGTAATGAAGGAATTTGAGAGACGAAGAATTCAAGCAATTAATAAGGGAATTAAAAAATAAACAAAAAAGCAAAGGGTAAAGGAGAGTGATCATTATGTTTGAGATTAATGATGAAACGTTTAGATTAATTAAAAAGACCTGTAAAGGAAAAAAAGAAATAAAATTAACTGTCGGCTATTTTATAGACAATAATACAGTTATAAAAATCTATGATGAAAACGGTGAACTCGATTCATCAGAAAAATATCATTATGAAATTGGGTCTATTACAAAAACTTTTACTGTATCTTTGCTATCAAAATATCTCTTTGAAAACAAGATGTCAATAAACGATCCAATACAAAAATATATAGAAGAACTCAAGGAAGACGAGTATTATCCTACATTGCTCCGTCTTGCTACTCATTCTTCTGGATATTCAGCCAGTCTGCCATTAAATAAACGGGAATACTCTAGTTTATTTTTAGATTTGATTATGGGCGCTGGTAATATGAATAAGAATAATCCACTAAATATGGATTTTAACAAAATGAAAATGCTACTGGAAAAAAATAAATTGAAAGAAATGGACTATTCATGGAAATATTCAAATTTCGGTTTATCACTTCTTGGGTATGGATTAGGGATTGTATCAGGCAGAGGATATTGGGACACAATGAATGATTTTCTTCATAATGAGCTTGGATTAAACGATACTTATTTAGGTACATCCAATAATAATTTACATGGTTATGATAGAAAAAATAATGATTGTGGCAACTGGAAATGGGATAAAGAAAATCTTATATCACCAGCGGGCGCAATAAGTTCAACTGCTGATGATTTACTAAAATATGCAAAAATAAATATTTATGAAGATAAACCATATTTGTCTCTTTGTCATAAAAAACATGGAAATGGAACAAAGAAGTATGATATGGGTCTCGGATGGTGGCTTTTAAAGAAAAATAATAATGTTATGTTACATGGCGGCGGAACAGGATGCTTTAGTTCATTTTTAGGGATTGATAAAGAAAAGAAAGTTGCCTCCGTTGTTTTGGCCAATTATAGATTAGGTAGAAATGATGATGAAAAAATAGGGATTTCCTTATTAGAAAGTCTACAAAAATCAAAAGATGACCGCATTTCCACTATTTATTAAGTGGAGTGCGGTCTTTTGGTGTTTATTCTAGTTTCTCTAAAATTTTTACTTGGATAACTAAAATAATCATAGTAATGGCTGCAATTATTAATATTCCAGTTGAAGATAATTGAACAGAAGTAAGGTGAAGAGTTTTCATCCAGTAATATCCTGCAATTATAAAAATAAACGACGTCATCACGGAAATAATAAAACCTAGAAATCCTAATTTGTCTATCTTTTGTTCTGTTATACCTACAAGACTTAATACACCAGTGGAAATGCCAACAATTAAAAATAACTCAATAGATAAAATGATTAATGACATAATTCCTGAATAAGAAATTTCGTTAGGCATCCATTTAATTAAACCCATCATAATAAATGCGGGTAGAAAAATGGGTAATATTAAACCAGCTGTAATAACTAATGAAGGAATAAATTTATTTTTATTAGGGTTGCTCATACATCCTCCGAAAATATAAAAATGAGATTAAACTATAGCATGTTAAAATATTAAAGTGAATTTTATTGTTTTTTCTGAAAAAATGTACATATTCAGACGTGGATACAGTTAAAGTAGGACAATAAGATTCTAAAAAGTAAATTGAATCAGATGAAGTAGCCAAGGTTGCTTCTTTTTTGGTGGATAATAATTGAATTTTTCTGAAAAGTCTTGACATTATTTCTGTGCTTAATTATATTTTATATATAACCAAACGGTTATGTGAAAAGTGAGGGAATGATAATGCCAAATGTTTATCGTGCATTAGGTGATTCAACGCGACGCCATATTTTAATTATGCTTAAACAAGGAAGCAAAACCCAAAAGGAGATAGTTGAAGCATTTGATATCTCTCAACCAGCCATTAAGAAGCATTTGAATGTTTTATTGGAAGAGAAAATTATTTCAGAGAGCTTAAATGGGAAATATCGTATCTATTCAATAAATCTCGACACACTCCAAATTGCGTACCATGAAATGCTTAAATACATCGGAGAACTACTTGATGATCAACTTGTAAGTCTAAAAAATTATGTTGAAAAAGGAGAGTTTTCAAAATGAAGAAAAATAAGGATTCTTTAAAGCGAGAAATAGTTGTGAATGCACCTTTGAATAAAGTTTGGGATGCATTGACTAAGCCTGAGCATTTAAACCTTTGGTATACAAAAAATGCTGACATAGAATTTCGTATAGGTGGAAAAGGTTATATGAATCATGGCTGGGGCGCAACATCTGAGGGTGTATTCACAGAAATAGATATAATGAAACGCTTTGTACTCCAAAGCATTGATGGGGATTTTACTACCATTACTTCTTTGGAGGAAATTAGTGATGGCGTTAAAGTGAGTATTGAATATCAGGCTTCCTTTATTGGTGAAATGAATCAATCTACAAAGGAAAATATGTTATTTGGTACAAGTCAATTTTTAGAAAATCTAAAGAGTGTATATGAAACTGGCACGGATAATCGATCGATGTTTTGGAAAACATGGATTGGTATTGTCCACACAACAAACGAGGGGGAGAGAGGGACAAGAGTTTTGCAGGTGAAGGAAGACTCGGTAGCTGCAGCTGCTGGAATTAAACCTGAAGATATTATACTAGAGATAGATGGAGAAGAAATCGGAGGATATGAATCTTTTGAAAGAACATTGAATAAAAAAAATGTTAATGGCAATGTTACTTTAACAATAGAAAGGAAAAATGAAAAATCACAGGTGAACTGTTTTGTAGATGCTTATCCTGTACCTTATTAAAATTCAACAAAATTATTAATAGCAGTACACAGACTTACGACCGACCTACACGTAGAGCTAATTATATAACACGCATATTATTGAGAAATCTAGTTAAATGACGCTTTGGTAAAATCATAATCTGCATGATCAAATGTAACAGGCACTTAATAGAAGGGCTTTCAGACGTATTTAAAATCCAGTTGACGGGTAATTCTCCGTCTTGATTCGTCTGAGAGCTCTTAATTGTATATAAGGGAGCCAGTCAATTATCTTTATGACTATTTTCTTATTAAAACATTCTATACAGTTTCCTCGTTTTGCTTGTAGATATGCCTTTCAAAACAACCTAGGAATCGGAAGGAGAGATGGTATGGAAAACAGTATTTGTAGCTAGCTTTATAGGTCTAACAGTGGATGGTATGGATATTCAAATGTTGTCATTGACTTTGCCGAGCTTAATTGCCGAATTTGTCTTAGATCTAAGACTATTGGTTGGATCAGTACATTCTCTCTATTAGGGATGGCAATCGGTAGATCTTAGGAGGTTTTCTGACCGCTTTGGCCTGTTATGATGATATTATTCTCAGGGAACCGCTCTCTTAGCTTTTGAACAGACATTGGTATGGGCGCTGAATATTCATTAGCCAAGAACGCGTGGAAATGACTTATGGGGGAGGACAAAATGATGAACTCGCCGCATTTGGAGCTTTAGGCATGAGAATTAAAAACTTGTGGATAGTGGGAAAGTTAATGTTGTGACATCTTTCTTTATAACAACATTCGCAGATAATTCCACTATTTCTATAAAAGGTACATAACAAGAGTGTTTATTAGAAGGTTTTAACAGATTAATTTTTGGGTTACTCATGAATCGAAGATGACCAGCAAAGCTAATTTAGCCGAGCTGGTCTTTTTAATTTCCATAAATTAATTTTAAGTCTTTAGCCCGATATGCTATCAGTCTATCACTGTATTTACGAGTAAATAAAACTTTGATATTCTATTTATGGAAAATATTTCTTGGTGAAGGGGGGTAACGATGGTGTTAAAGTGAACAAAAAAATTTTATTTGTGGGGCATTAATTTATATCTTGAAATTGAGGAGGCAATTCTTTTATGAAAAGTAAACTATCTGCGGTGTTAGCAGCTACATTAGCGTTAACGATGAGCCTACCAACCGGTGCGATGGCGCTTTCTAGCAGTCAGACTACAGTTGTAGCTAGCCAAGAATTAGCTAGTCAAGAACTGAAAAAGATTGCGACAGAGAAGGCTACTTTACTCACGAAGTCCTATGAGACGACTAGCGTGCAGTATGCGCTAATTGATAATGGTAAACTTATTTTGTCGGATCAGACAGGCAAGAACGATATGAAAGGTAAACAGCCGCTGACCAAAGATACCCTATACGGGATTGGTTCAGTCAGTAAAATGTATGCGGCTGCGGCTGTAATGAAATTAGTCGATGAAGGAAAAGTCAATTTGGATACTCCTGTCGTCCACTATGTTCCTGATTTCAAAATGAAAGACGAGCGTTACAAAAGCATTACACCACGTATGCTGTTGAACCACTCCTCCGGCTTGCAAGGTAGTACGCTTAGTAATTCATTTTTATTTAATGATAATGATACCTATGCCCATGATAACTTATTGCAGCAATTGTCCAACCAGAGCTTGAAGGCGGACCCTGGCGCATTCTCGGTATACTGCAACGACGGCTTTACGCTAGCTGAGATTATGGTGGAGAAAGTCAGCGGTATGAGCTTTACAGAATTTATACATCAACGGTTTACAAAACCTTTAAAGCTAAATCATACGAAAACGCCGCAGGACAAATGGGAAAACGATAAGCGAGCTGGACTTTATTTTCCAACGTTCCAAGGGCAGCTTCCTACTGAATCGGTGAATGTGATTGGTACGGGAGGGGTCTCTTCCACAGCAGAAGATATGGTGCGATTCTCACAAATTTTTATGGGACAAGAAAAAGGAATCCTCTCTGATAAGGCAGTCAAGGAGATGGAGCATGAGGAATATAAAAAAGGAATGTGGCCGGGGGATGGAGAGAATATTGTCAACTATGGTCTTGGCTGGGATAGTGTAAAACTATATCCTTTCAGCGAATACGGGATAAAAGGCTTGGCTAAAGGCGGCGATACGGCACTACAACATGCTTCACTGGTCGTACTTCCTGAACAGAAGATGGCAGTGGCTGTGTTGTCCTCCGGTGGTAGTAGCACTACAAATCAACTTATGGCGACTGATATACTGCTCGCTGCGCTCAAAGAGAAGGGCACAATTAAGGATATCAAGCCGAACAAATCCTTTGGAAAGCCGGTCAAAGCCAAGATGCCTCAAGACGTAGCAAAGAAAGCGGGTTTTTACGGCAATAGTTTCAGTCAATTCAAAATAGAAATTAGGAAGAATGGAGAGCTGATCTTACCATCTAATCCAGAAGAAAAATATGTATATACTGCGAATGGAAGCTTTATTAATGCGGAAGGTACCTCCAAGATCAGCTTTGCCACAGAGAAGAATAGACGAACATATTTAAAGGAGAGCACATTTATATCGCTGCCAGGCTTAGGGCAAGCAGTAATTACTCAATATGTGGCCGAGAAACTAGAAGACAATGTGTTATCAAAGGAAACCACTGCCGCATGGGCAAAGCGGGAAGGCGTCAAATTCTATCTTGTGAACGAGAAATTTAGTTCTATTCAATATTTAATGATGCCTGCCACACAAATTAATAGCAGGGAAGGCATGAAGGGCTATTGGGATAGCAGAAAAATTACAGGCCCGAACACGGCGATGCATCAGCTCCAAATACCTGTGATGGGTGGCCGTGATACGTCGGAAGCCCGTTTCTATACAGAAGGCGGCGATGAATATATGGAGATGTCCGGATCTTTATACGTAAGTGAATCCAACGTAAAACCGCTGGATGCAGGCCGATCATCCAAAGTTACGCTGCAAGCAAATGGGCATGCAAAATGGTTTACGATCCCGCAATCGGCAGCAGGGAAAACGATGACTGTGGCGTTGCCATCGAAGGGTTCGTTCACGGTGTATGATGAGCAGGGAGTATGCGTCAATTTTACCGTTGTGAGTGGCAATAACAAAGTAAAACTGCCGAAAAACGGAACGGTTGTATTTGCTGGCGCGCCGAACTCGGAATTTGCAATCACGTTGAAATAACTTTAATTTAGGAACGGCTTCAGCAAAAACAATACGACACAGAAAAATTAGTGCTCATTTGACAGCATTTATAACTCAGAAATATGTAGAAGATAATAAAAAGTAAAGCCACTAAAACTGAACTATACCCCAAAAGTTAGACCAAAAATCTAACTTTTGGGGTTCATTACATCATAGTGGCTTTTTTTATTTTAGAGCCTATATAAAATAAAATGGAAATAAAGGTTACAAAACCTAGTTGTTGTAAATTATTTTCTTTGATAAAATTTCTACTATATAATTGTACCTGTCTAAAATGATTTTATAACTATATATTTTTTTGTTGGGTACCTTTAAAAACTACGAGTGCCCCAAAAAGTACCTCGGTTAAATACATTTAAATTCACTTCATATAAAAGGTATAAAAACTTCTTTTCAGCAAACCCTTCATATTATGCACATCAAAAAATTAAAAATATCAGGATAGAAACCAAGGTCATAAGGATTACTTATTGAAAAAGATAATATTAATGTAATTTACTTATGAATATAAATGCGCTATCATGGGTATTGGAGAAAAGATGCTTTAAAAATTTATATAGCCTTTTCAAAAAGATATTTAGGGGGATCCGCAAATGGCACAAGGTAATTTACACAACAGCCGCGCATCATTCGAAGTTAATGGTAAAACTTATAATTACTATGACTTAGCTGCGATTGAAAAAGCTGGCGTTGCAAAAGTTTCAAACCTTCCTTACTCAATCAAAGTATTATTAGAATCAGTTTTACGTCAATATGATGCATATGTTATCAAAGAAGAGCACGTAAACGAATTAGCAAAATGGGGTAACGGTGCAGATCCAGAAGCTGAAGTACCATTCAAACCTTCTCGCGTAGTATTACAAGACTTTACTGGTGTACCAGTAGTAGTTGACCTTGCTTCTCTACGTTCTGCTATGAAAGAAATGGGCGGCGACCCAAGCAAAATCAACCCTGCTATTCCAGTTGACCTTGTAATTGACCACTCAGTACAAGTTGACAAATACGGTAATGCATCTGCATTAGCAGCAAACATGGACCTAGAATTCGAACGTAACGCTGAGCGTTATAACTTCTTAAAATGGGCTCAAACTGCTTATGATAACTTCCGCGCTGTACCACCAGCAACTGGTATCGTTCACCAAGTAAACTTAGAGTATTTAGCTCCAGTTGTACACGTAAACGAAAATGCTGACGGTACTTTCGAAACATTCCCTGACTCAGTAGTAGGTACTGACTCACATACAACAATGATCAACGGTATCGGCGTTCTTGGATGGGGCGTTGGTGGTATCGAAGCTGAAGCAGGTATGCTTGGTCAACCTTCATACTTCCCAATCCCAGAAGTTATCGGTGTTAAATTAGTTGGCGATCTTCCAAACGGAACTACTGCTACTGACTTAGCATTAAAAGTAACTCAAGTATTACGTCAACGTGGCGTAGTAGGTAAATTCGTTGAGTTCTTCGGACCTGGCGTAACTAAATTACCACTAGCTGACCGTGCGACAATCTCTAACATGGCTCCTGAATATGGTGCTACATGTGGTTTCTTCGCAATTGACGAAGAATCATTAAACTACATGCGTTTAACAGGTCGTGACGAAGAACACATCGCGGTTGTAGAATCTTACTTAAAAGCTAACCACATGTTCTTCGATCCAACTTTAGAGCCAGTTTACACTGACGTATTAGAAGTAAACTTAGCTGAAATCGAACCAAACCTTTCTGGTCCAAAACGTCCACAAGACTTAATTCCACTATCTCAAATGCGTTCTCGTTACAAAGAAGCAGTAGTGGCACCACAAGGTACACAAGGTTTCGGTTTAACTGAAGATGAATTCGCAAAAACTTCTGTAGCTAAATTCGCTGAAGGTGATGTAGAAATCCCAACAGGTGCTGTAGCAATCGCTGCAATCACTTCTTGTACAAATACATCTAACCCATACGTATTAATCGCTGCGGGCTTAGTTGCGAAAAAAGCTGTAGAAAAAGGTCTAACTGTGCCTAAATGGGTAAAAACTTCTTTAGCACCAGGTTCTAAAGTAGTAACTGGTTACCTTGAAGATTCAGGTTTACAAACTTACCTTGACCAAATCGGTTTCAACACTGTAGGTTACGGTTGTACAACATGTATCGGTAACTCAGGTCCATTACTTCCTGAAATCGAAGACGCTATCAAAGAGAACGACTTATTCGTAACTTCAGTTCTTTCTGGTAACCGTAACTTCGAAGGTCGTGTACACCCACTTGTAAAAGCTAACTACTTAGCTTCACCACCACTTGTTGTTGCTTATGCACTTGCTGGTACTGTGGATATCGACCTACAAAAAGATTCATTCGGTAAAGACAAAGATGGCAACGAAGTATTCTTCGCTGATATCTGGCCTTCAACTGAAGAAGTTAACGCTGTATTAGGTACTGTAGTTAACCGTGAATTATTCCAAAAAGAATACGAAACTGTATTCACAGCGAACGAAAAATGGAATGCAATTGAAACATCAACTGAGTCTCTATACACATTTGATGACAAATCAACTTACATCCAAAACCCACCATTCTTCCAAGGTCTTGCAAAAGAGCCAGAAGCTATTAAAGGCTTAGAAGGCTTACGCATTATGGCTAAGTTTGGTGACTCAATTACAACTGACCATATTTCTCCAGCTGGTGCAATCGGTAAAGATACACCTGCAGGTAAATATTTAATCGAAAACGGTGTTGCAATCCGTGACTTCAACTCATACGGTTCTCGTCGTGGTAACCACGAAGTTATGATGCGTGGTACATTTGCAAACATCCGTATCCGTAACCAAGTTGCTCCTGGTACAGAAGGTGGTTTCACTACTTACTGGCCAACAGGTGAAGTAGAGTACATCTATGACGCATGTATGAAATACCAAGCACAAGGTACTGGCTTAGTAGTACTTGCTGGTAACGACTACGGTATGGGTTCTTCTCGTGACTGGGCTGCTAAAGGTACTAACTTACTTGGTATTAAAACAGTTATCGCACAATCTTACGAGCGTATCCACCGTTCTAACCTAGTAATGATGGGTGTTCTTCCACTTCAATTCATGCCAGGTGAATCAGCTGATACTTTAGGCTTAACTGGTAAAGAAGAAATCTCTGTTAACATTACTGACAACGTGAAACCACGTGAAATCTTAACAGTAACTGCTAAATCTGAAGACGGTTCAGTTAAAACTTTCCAAGCTTTAGCTCGTTTCGACTCAGAAGTAGAAGTAGACTACTACCGTCACGGTGGTATCCTACAAATGGTTCTACGCGCGAAAGCTGCTCAGTAATCATTTTCATAAAAAACCGATCTCTTAGGAGGTCGGTTTTTATTTATACATAGAAAAAATTCGCAATGGAGGATTGGCTTTGCAAAAAGATGAACTAAAAAAACGCGCTTTATCAATTGTTTCATTACCAAATCACTATAAACTAATCATCGAAGACTATTCTGAAGACGAAAGAGTGATGTTCACCTGGGCGAATGAACAACAAGATGAAAGTATTACTATTGAATTAGATGGCACCGGTCACCTCATATACTTATCAATTGAAAATAATGATACTGTTTCTGTGGTAGATTCTTTATCTATTGAGGAAATGAGAAAAATTACGGAACAATTTTTGCTTAGTCATTATCCATCTGCTCTGGAAGATTTGGCGTTTTCAAAAGTTAAAGAACTATCTAGAGTGGACCGTTTTTATTTTGAACAAATGGTCATGGATCTACCGTTAGAACAAGCTGGTTGTTTTGTTGATGTGAATGCATTCGGAAGTATTACTGGATTTAGATACTACGGAGTGAAAACGAGTCCTGAAATACCTTCGCAGTTAGTTTCCAAAGAAGCTCTGATGGAATATGTAAAGAATGCGTTGGCGCTACAACTAGAAATAACAAATTTGTCTAGTGATGTTTACAATGTGAAGAAAAATGGACTTCAACTCGTGTATGAGATAACTTCATTTTTACACTTTAAAGCAGATGCTTTAGAACCAACACTAACGGTTATTCATGATGAAAATGAACCTGAAAGTTATGTTGCTCTTCCTCCTTCTCCAGCTAATTTGAAGGTCAACGATTTTACGATGGAAGAAATTATCGGCATAACAGATGAACTTGAGCTTATTCGAGAAGTAGATAGAGGACCAGATCGAGGGATAGTGTGGCGTAAACGGAATTGGGAAATGAACGATAAAGATTTATCGATCAACGGCTTTTTTAAAATGCAGTCAGAAGATACTGTTAAAGCGATTATTTCAAAGAAAACGGGTAAATTAAACAGCTTTGCTTGGATGCATAAACGCTTGGGTAATTTACAGCTAAGTCAAGAAGCATGCTATCAAAAAGCAATAGATTTTTTACTGAAAATAATTCCTGACTACTACCCTTATCTTCAACGACTAATTCAGGAAGATGAGGAAGAGGACGAGAGAGAAACAGAATCTTTTATTTTCCCTGCCCATTACCAGGGTATATCTAATTTTGATATGGTCATCGTCGTTGTAAATCGTACAACAGGTCTGATTGATTATTTTAGAGGCCCAAATTTTAATTTGGACGAACTTAGCCAAGTTCCTACAGTTCCAGCTATTTCTACGGAAAAAGCGTTTCGTCAATTTCTAGAAAATGTTGATTTTCAACTGGTTTGGGACAAAAATTACGATGACGAGATAGAGTCTTATCAACTTGTCTATATAGCTTGTGATCGACATACTAGGTTACCTATCCGGTATATTGACGCAACAACTGGCGAAATTATTGTCAGTAATGTTTAATAAGAAGGCTGTCTTGAAGCTACTGTCTGTATTTGCAGGCGGCAGCTTTTTAAATTGTCCTTGCGACAGATGGACTCGGCAGAACGACGGAAAAAACAATCGAAGCGACGGATGCATTGCCAGAGCGACGGAAAGAACTGTCGAAGCGACGGATAGAAACCAGAGCGACGGTAAGAGCTGATAAAGCGACGGATGGAATCGCCAGAGCGACGGAAAGAACTGTCGAAGCGACGGATAGAAACCAGAGCGACGGAAAGAGCTGTTAAAGCGACGGATAGAATTGCCAGAGCGACGGAAAGAACTGTCGAAACGACGGATAGTAAACAGAGCGACGGAAAGAGCTGTTAAAGCGACGGAAAGAACTGTCGAAGCGACAGATAGAAAACAGAGTGACGGAAAGAACTGATAAAGCGACGGATGGAATCGCCAGAGCGACGGAAAGAACCTTCAAAAAAATAAATTGCCCCGATTGAATGAAGAATAATTCCGATGAAATGACGGATAACTCACCAAAATGAAACATAGAACCCAAAAGTTGCGACTCTAGCTATCCAAGTGATGAAAAGAATCATCAAATCGACGATTAGAGCCGCAATTTTTAAATTATTTTATACGCTAAATTTGCCCTTCAAACTATAGAATTGTAAAAAAATGGCGAATGACATTGAGATGACTGCAAAATAAATCAATGTTATTGTTCCAATCTGTATGGATACTACAATCCCACCTAAGCTTGCACCAATTGCGCTGCCTAGATAATTTACAGAACTATTTAATGCCACTGCGGAACTTCCGTTATTTGGCTGATATGAGAGTAAAATATGTTGTTGAGGTGCCTGGCATGCCCAGCCCATTGCGCCCCAAACAAAGAACGGTAAGTATTTTAATATTGGTAAGTTAATCATTAATGGTATACAAATAATGGATAAAATTAAAGTAAATAAAATAATTGTAACTAATGATTTTGGTTTCCCGAAATAGTCGATTATGTAACCAATCATTAAACTTCCAAACAAGCCACCGAACCCCCATGCCCAAAGGTACAATGTTAAATTACTGGAGCCTGTCATTTCCTCTAATAAGGGAGATAGATATGTATACAATCCAAGGCTAGCAACACTGGCGAAAAATGTTATACATACAGTGATAGTTACTCTTTTATCCAAAAACATTTTTAATCGTTCGTTAAGCGCAGGAGGCGGTGTTGCTGGGAAATCGGGTAGAAAAATAAACATACATAAAACAGAAATGACGCCGATCATGACTAATAGCCAAAGTGTTACTTGCCAATCAAATAAGTTCGAAATATAGATGCCTAAAGGAACGCCAAGCACTGTTCCCATACTCATTCCACCAATAGTCAACCCTAGGGCTCTCCCTCGCTTATTACTAGAAACGAACTTTGTAGAAGCCGCAACAGCTAATGGTGAAAATAAACCAGCCCCAGTCCCTGCAAGTGCTCTTGATAGAAGAAAAACAGAAAAAGTCGGCGCAAAAGCAGTAATGCTATTTGCTATTGTGAAAATAAGCATTGACCCTATTAGGATTTTTTTTATTGGTTTTCCTGCAAGTAATGAAGAAAATAACGGCGCTGAGATAGCGTAAAATAATGTGAAAATGCTCACGGCCTGGCCGACTTGTGATGTACTTTTTTGATACGTATCGCTAATTCCTGGAAGAAGCCCTGCGATTACATAGGAATCAAAGCCAAGAGCAAACATTCCGAATGATAAAAATAAAGCATTTTTCATATATTGAACCTCCATAAAATTAAAGATGCTAAGTATTGATGACCTATAACGGTATGTTATAATCGAAGCACCTTCTATATTTAATAGGTTACTAAAAACCCAAGAATATGGAACAATCACTATTTTATAAGGGTATAACAAATCGTTATAGGGTATGGGGGATACATATGAATGTAGAATGGTTACATAGTTTTATTGCTGCTGCCAATCAAAAAAGTTTTTCAAAAGCTGCTCAAATCACTAATCTTTCGCAACCGGCACTTAGTAAACATATTCGAAACTTAGAGAATAATCTTGGCATCGAGCTATTTCATAGAACATCCATGGGTATTGAATTAACAGAAGCAGGTGAACGTTTTTACACTCGTATTACACCAGTTTTGACTGAAATAACAGCTATTCGTGAAGAATTACAGCAATTTAGTCAAAGCAATCCAATTGCCATCGGGGGTCTGCCTAGCTTAGCCACTTACTATTTGCCAAACAAAATGGGTGGTCTTAAGCGACTTAGTCGGCCTATTACATTAATGATTCAAAATACTTCAAATGAACTGTTACAATCTTTAGAAAAAGGTAGACTTGATGCAGTCTTTGTTGATGCAAAATATACAGGAGCATCATTGTGGAGCTGGGAATTGTTTACCGAACCTTACTATGCGGTGCTTCCTTTGCATCATCGTTTTAATACGAGAACAGCAGTTGAGCTTGAAGAATTGTGTGAGGAGCCACTTATTGTTCATCAGGCTCCTTGTGATTCAAGGAAGGATATCGTAGAACAAATACACTCCCTTGGATACAAGCCAAATATTATAAGTGAAGTGAATTTTGGTGATTTTGTCTTTGGGGCTGTAACTTCTGGAATGGGGATCACGATTGTCCCAGAGTTAATGGCTAAAAATATCGGTCATCTTCAGCTTTTTGCCGTACCGATTAATAATTTTGGTAGAACAAGAACAATTTCATTAGTGACAAAAAACAAAGAACTTGGATTGAAGTTACATCATTTATTATCAAATTAAACGAATGAAGCTGTCTCAACTTAAAGCATTGAGACAGCTTCATTTTATTACTTAAACCCCATTAAATCCTTTACCTTTTTTGTATTTTCCATAGATGTTAGCATTTCTAGGAAGCTAAAGGCAACGTCGAATGCAGTGCCAGGATTTGATGATGTAATAATATGTCCAGTTTGAACAATTCGTTCGTTAACGATGTCTGCACCATAGGATTGTAGCTGTGTGAGTCGTTTACTTGTTGGATGATTATAAGTAGTAGCTTGACGATTATGTAGTACTCCGCTATGACCTAAAATTAGGGAAGCTACACAGATCGTTGCAATTGGTTTTTTGTGTTCATCGAAATGACGAACAACTGCCTGGAACTCATCGCTATAAGCATCATCATAAAATCCAGCTTCTTCAAAACCTCCAGGAATCGCTAGTGCATCAAAATCCTCTAATGAAATTTCATGAAGCAACTTTTCGGGTGTTACGTTAAAATTCCATGTACATTGTAATTGATTATGCAATCCTACGGTCACGACTTCCGTTGTGCCGTCGCCCTCCCATTTATTCCAGCCAAGTACATCTGTAAAAACACTTGCTTCAACAGCTTCAAATCCATTTGCTAATAGTAATAATATTTTTTTCATATTGTGAAAGCCTCCTTTATTATGTTTAATTGTAATGAATAAAGCTATTCAATGACAGAATCTGTATAATGTATTTTAGAGAAATGGCTTTATAATAAAAGGAATTTTATTAAATCTAATTTATTAAAAAAGGTGGATACTTATGGATCAAATAGATACAGAAATTTTAAAGCAATTGCAGAGAAATGCAAAAATGTCGATGAAGGAATTAGCGGCGACGGTTCACTTATCGTCTCCAGCAGTGATTGAGCGCGTGAAAAAGTTAGAAGAGCAGGGGATTATTGAGGCTTATAGCGCAAAAGTAAATTTAAAAAAGTTGAATCGCGATATTCAAGCTATTATTTTATTTAAATCTATTGATTGTAAAAGTCTTTCGGATTTTTGTAACGCACATCCCGATGTCCTTGAATGCTATCGTGTAGCGGGGGAAATCAGTTATATCGTAAAAATTGCAACGAATTCAGTAGAAACACTAGAGCAGTTTATAGATGAGGCGATGCCTTATGGAACGCCATCAACAAATATTGTGCTTTCTTCAAATAAAAAAGCGGTCATTGCTCCGTTCTCTGATAAAAATTAGAATAAGTGAATTCGGAATGTATCCAGATCTTTATTTAAAAAAGACAAAAAAAGCAAACCTCAATATCGTGAGCACCGTTTATAGGGTAGAGAGGGGGAGAGGTGTTGCTTGAAATTAACGAACTCGAGGAAATAATGCAGCAGCATACAGAAAGGCTCATCCGACTTGCCTTTTATTACGTCAAAGATTTACAAAGTGCTGAAGATATCGTTCAAGATGTATTTATCAAATTTTACGATAATCAGCAAAACTATGAGGAAAGAGGAGAATTACGGGCATATTTATCGAGGCTCGTCATTAACAAAAGTAAAGATTATTTACGCAGCTGGACATACCGAAAAATACAAGTTCAACAGAAAATCTTTGCTAAGCAGGCTGTCAAGAAAAGGGACATGCTAGTGCAGCAGGATGAACAAACCTTAGTAGAAAACGCCATCTTAGCACTACCATTAAAACAGCGTGAGGTCCTTATTTATTATTATTTTGAGGAAATGTCTGTTATTGAAATTGCCGAGCTTTTAAGTATTCCGGAGAGTACGGTGAAAACAAGGCTACGTCGTGGACGAGAGCTATTAAAGCCAAAGCTACAGCATATTGAATGGGAGGTCCTGCTACATGAGTAAAGTCGATGTTAGGGTATTAAATAATTTAACCGAAAGCAAAAAGCGTGTTATGAGCAATGTTGTACAGCATTTAGAACAGCGTGAGATGAAAAAAAGATCTTGGCGTTGGCAATATAGTGTAATGTCTATTATTTTAACAGTTTGTATTGGACTATTTCTGTATACCCAATTCAGCGGAGGTCAGGAGCAATCAGCAAGTATACCAACTGTTTTAGATGAAAAGTTTCTAAACATCTATTTGGAATCGGATCCCCGAGTAAAAGATCAGAAAAGGTCCAATGATGTAAAGAAGCAGAATTTTGAATCCTATTTGCAGACTGAATCTTTATATGCTTACGCTCGATCAAAGGGGATAGTACCTACGCAAGAACAAATTGGTGAACAGCTTGAATCATTGGTGGAAGTAAGTATAAATCAAAACGAAGCACTTGCTGAACAATTACAATTGTTGAATCTTACAAAAGAAGAATTTATCGAACAATATATTAAACCATTATCTTATAAAGTAGCTATAATCAATTCACTAATGGAGCAGGAAAAGAATCAATACAAAGATGTCAATAGGCCGATTTTATATTTTCTAGTTGCGAAAGATGCTATGAACTATTTAGAGAAGCACTATAGTCAAGAAATAGTAGCCTTACGTGAAAAATTTGATATTCCTGTTGGGGAAAAAGAACTTCATTCTAAAAATGGGTTAATCGTAGCAATCAAGGAACATGAATTTTTAGTAGTTTCCTATGCAGATGAATCGGATATTGGTAAATTATCAATGGATGACATTGTACAAAAACACGGTAATGGTACGTGGTTCCCATTAATCGATGCTCCTACAACATTGTCGCTTGGAGATACTGTAGAAGTGAAATATAGTACAGATTTAGGAATGGAAAAAAGCGATTCTAAAATAACCTTTGCAGATATAGATAGCATGAAAATACTCGAAGATCATAAATGAATCAAGGCTAGACATTCCAAATTTCAAGAATGTCTAGCTTTTTTATTATCAATCATAGTCTATTTTTTAAAATTGGTTTAAGGTACAATTATTGTAATTATTTGTAGGGTGGTGTTGTTTTCTTAAAAAATAGGTACTGGGAAGTGAATAAAGCATTGATAACTGTAATAATGGACAATTCGTTAGCATTTATTCTATCTATTTCACTTATCTATTTTAAAAGTCTTTCCCCGGAAAATTCAGTGCATTTCATGAACAAGTAATGAAGGGGTTGAAGATAGCTCTGACCGTCCGCAATATTTTATAGAAAATAGTGTTACGCCATCTACTCTACTTTCTTTGTCAAACCAAATTAATGAGGTCAGAAATGGAAAGGTGCATGCGGCAACCTTCCCTTGGAAAAGCAAGGTAATTGTTGTAATGGACAACGAACAGCAGAAGGAGTTTAAGTATGTACTGTTTAATGAGGGATGGAAGCTTGATGGTATTTATCATGAAAGTGGTTTTTGATTATTCGAAAAGCAAACATGAAAAGGAGAAAAACCGTGCGTATACTACAAAATGAAAACTTTTTGAAGGAAGATGAATTAAAAGAAATACTCAAAGAATTACAAAGTGGAGCTATTACATGGCAGCAAAAGAAACATATCAATCTCATACAATCAATGATGCTACATATCGGCTCATTAGATAGTGAACTACGAGATAACTTAATTTATGGATCGTTTTATGAATTGATCCATGAAAAAAACTTACTAGAGCATTCACTTTTAACGGAGCTTTTAGAGGAATGTTTGAATAATTTATTATGCAAGGGTATTGAAGAAAGCGAATCAGATTTAGTTTTTACCCGTACATTTACGTCGCTATTGATTACTCTAATATTATATAGAGATAACGCAGATGATTTTTTATCCCAACAGAAAATCTCTGATTGTAAAGATAAAGTACTAGCTTATTTATCAGCTGAAACAGATGTAAGAGGCTACGTGCCAGGTAAAGGGTGGGCTCATAGTGTTGCACATATGGCTGATGCAATCGATGAATTGGTGAAAAATCCGAAATTAAATAAAGCCTATTATAGTGAAATTGTAAGCGCATTATACAACGCCATTTTGCAAGAAAAATATGCTTTCATTCACAATGAAGATGAACGGATCTTAGTACCTATTTTTACAATGCTGGAACAAGGTTTACAGGAGCAAGAGATCATTAAATTGCTGCAACAATTGCCTACTATTTTAAACGTAAAAAAAGAACAGCTCGATGTACAACATCACAGAATCTTAGTTTTTAACTGTAAATCCTTTATGAAAAGCTTTTATATTAAAACAAATGGCAAGCCAAAGTTCGCAACTCTTCATAAAAGCATCGAAGCATGTCTCGATGAGTTATAGGAAAATAGCTTCCAATCTTAGTACTTTGAAATTATTGACAGACAAAAATTAGTTTGTTAAGATGAGTGACAATAAAAGCATACAAATTCGTTGATGAGAAAGAGTAGTGTTTCATTTTGTTCTACAGAGAGCCGACATATTGGTGGAAGTCGGTGTGCAAGTGTTACATGAAGATCCTCTCTGAGAAGATTAGCTGAACATAGTAAGCTAATCCGGGTGTCTACCGTTAAAAAGAACACGTATGATTGTACGTTGCTGAGTGCTATTGAACGTTGATTCAATAGAATTAGGGTGGTATTCGCGGTTAACCCCGTCCCTTGCTTGGGACGGGGTTTTTTGTATGCCTTTTATACAAAATTAATTGTATAGGAGGAACTAATATGCAAGCAGGAAAAAAGAAGGAAACAACGGTCGAACGAGAAACGCGGATTCGAGCATTGTGGGAGCAAGAAGACACGTTTGCAACATCCGTGACCAATCGTGTTGGACAGCAGCCTTTTGTATTTTACGAAGGACCGCCAACAGCAAATGGCTTACCACACGTAGGTCACGCATTTGGCAGAACGATTAAAGATGTCGTAGCTCGTTATAAAACGATGCAAGGCTATTTAGTTGAGCGTAAAGCTGGTTGGGATACGCATGGTTTGCCTGTAGAGTTGGGCGTAGAAAAAAAGCTGGGTATCTCTGGTAAGCAAGAAATTGAGAAGTATGGTGTCGAACAATTTATTCAGGAATGTAAGGGAAGTGTCTTTACCTACGAGAAGAAGTGGCGCTCCTTTACAGAGCAGCTTGGCTATTGGATTGATATGGATGACCCCTATTTAACATTAAGTAATGATTACATTGAGTCCGTTTGGAATATTTTAAGTCATGTGCATAAGGAAAAGCTTTTATATAAAGGGCACCGCGTTTCGCCATATTGCCCTAGCTGTCAAACATCCTTAAGCTCTCATGAGGTTGCACAGGGCTATAAGGATGTTAAGGATTTATCTGTAACAGCAATGTTTAAGCTTACAGATAAAGATGAATATTTTCTTGGCTGGACAACGACTCCATGGACATTACCTGCCAATGTTGCATTAGCCATGAATCCTAAGCTCATATATGTTCGAGTGAAGCAGCACAATAAAGTCTATATCTTAGCAAAATCACTAGTAAATAAAGTTTTTACTGATTCTGTTGAAGTGTTAAGTGAACATGAGGGGCATGAATTTGAAGGTGTGTCGTATTCCCCACCATTTTCTTATGTCACAGTTGATAAGGGGCATGTCGTTGTATTAGCAGATTATGTCATAGAGCATAGTGGAACTGGTATCGTCCATATCGCACCTGCATATGGGGAGGATGATTATAAAACGGTACAGCAAAATGGGCTATCATTTGTCAATGTTGTTGATTTGAAAGGCTGTTATACCGAAGAGGTTCCTGAGTTGGCCGGAAAATTTGTAAAGGATTGTGATGTCGACATTATTAAAATGCTCGCTAAAGATGAACTATTGTTTGATAAGGAAAAATATGAGCATAGCTATCCTCATTGCTGGCGCTGTGATTCACCTTTGCTTTATTATGCAACTGACAGTTGGTTTATCAATATGTCTACATTGAAAGATAAACTTTTACAAAATAATGAACAAGTAACTTGGTATCCTGATCATATTAAACACGGTAGATTTGGCAATTTCTTAGAAAACCTAGTGGACTGGAATATTAGCCGAAATCGTTATTGGGGGACCCCACTCAATGTGTGGGTTTGTCAGGATTGTGGTCATGAAGAAGCACCAAACAGTATGGCATCGTTAAAAGAATTAGCAAAGGATACTTTACAAGACGTAGAGCTTCACAAGCCGTATATTGATGAGGTTATGTGTACTTGTCCGAAATGTAGTGGTGATATGGAGCGTACACCAGAAGTGATTGATGTATGGTTTGATAGTGGTTCCATGCCATTTGCGCAACATCATTATCCTTTTGGAAATCTTGATACGTTTAACAATCAATTCCCTGCCGATGTTGTCATTGAAGGTATTGATCAGACACGAGGCTTTTTCTATAGTCTGTTAGCGGTTTCGACTTTATTTACAGGCAAAGCACCTTATAAAAATGTCCTTTCTTTAGGGCATGTTTTAGATGAGCATGGACAGAAGATGTCGAAAAGTAAAGGCAATGCATTAGAGCCAGTTGAACTGATAGAGCAGTATGGAGCGGATGCTTTACGATGGGCATTTTTAGTCGATAGTTCTCCTTGGAATCCTAAACGCTTTTCTAAAAAGATTGTGATGGATGCGAAATCGAAGCTAGTCGATACGCTAGATAATACGTTCAAATTTTATCAGCTATATGCAGAAATTGATGGCTTCCAGTATGATGCTCACAATACTGGAACTCGTACAAAATTAGATCATTGGATATTGTCTCGATTACATCATACAATTCAGCTAGTGACAAAATCTATGGATGATTATCAGTTTACACAGGCAACGCGTGAAATCGGCAAGCTGGTGGAAGAGCTAAGTAACTGGTATATCCGCCGCTCACGAGCAAGATTTTGGGCTAACGGATTGTCAGAAGATAAACGAGGTGCCTTTAGTACACTGTATGAGCTCCTAACGACAATTTGTCAATTACTAGCACCTTTCACGCCATTTATCGCAGAGGATTTATATCGACAATTAAGCGGAAAAAGCGTCCATTTACAAAACTACCCAACGTACAATGAATCGCTGGTTAATGCTAAGCTCGAAAAAGAGATGGCGAATATTTTAACAGTCGTAGAGCTAGGCCGTAGCATCCGAAATAGTCAAGGGATCAAGGTGAAACAGCCGTTAAGTGAAATGATTGTTTCTGTTGACGGCGAATTAACAGATTATCAACCATATAGCGAGCTAATAAAGGATGAACTAAATATAAAAGAATGTGTTTGGACAAATGTTTTCTCTGCATATGAAACGGTTCATTATAAACTTAATTTTAAAACAGCAGGAGCAGCATTTGGAGCAAAAGTGAACAAAGTAAAAGATTATGTAGTGAATTTAAATGATGAGGAGAAAAATGTATTACAGCGAAAAGGTTCAGTTTCGTTGACAATCGATGGGGAACAAGTAACATTGTTAAAATCACATGTGTTAACTGAATCTATCGTGAAGGAGTATTACATCTTAGCCGAAGTTGATGCTTGTCGAGTTCTTATGAATGTTCATCTGACAGCAAGCTTACTTGAAGAAGGACAGATTAGGGAACTAATTCGTACAATTCAAGATACACGTAAACAATGGAAACTACCTGTTGAGCAATATGTATCGATTTCGATTACTGGAAGCGCCAAAGCAAAAACGATCATCCAGCGGCATGAAGAGTTACTAAAGGCAAATGTGTTGCTAAATGAAATTCATTATTCGGATGACAATCATGGTGAACGATATATAGAGACAGAAGTGTTTGATGAAAAAGTTACTGTTTATTTTAAGCTGTAAAATCTTAAATGCTCGGGTAACAATATTTGTACAACATTATAATTTGCTATGTTTAAGCTGAACTAATTAGTTCAGCTTTTTTGTGTTTAAAGAAATAGTTTGAAATATTTAAAAAAGTATAGTATCTGAAATTTTTCTAACGGAGAAATATCAAAGTGCAGTACATCACTATATTGAGTGAATATCTGAAAGAAAATGGAGAAATAAAGTTGTTTTAATAATCAATTACGGTGACAAATTCGCAAATGATATAATGGTATATTGTAGTAAAAGATAAGGAGTAAAACTATGAATAATTTTAAGAAGACGTTAGCATATGTAAATGAATTACTGTATGAACCAAATCATTTAACTATACAAAATATCCGAGAAGAAACTCAAAATTCTGATTATGGGGCTGGGATTTTTCGGTTAAATTCTAAATCGGTTAGGTTTAGAGTTGCAAAAATAACACCTACTAAGATAGGACAGTTTGTTTCCTTTTGGGAAAAGAATGAAGCTAATAAAAACCAAGCATTCTCATATGACAATGCTACTGATTTATTGGTAATTAACACTTTTAATAATAATGGTGATTTTGGCCAATTCATTTTTCCGAAAAATGTTCTTTTAAAACAAAACATCCTTAAAACTGCTAATTCAAAGGGGAAAATGGCAATTAGAGTTTATCCTAGTTGGGATACTCCTACAAGCAAACAAGCGATAGAAACACAAAAGTGGCAATTACCATACTTTATAAATTTGGACGATATTAACAGTTTGCCAATACATGAACTATTAAAATTATACACTAACTAAAATTGACATCCTATGTTTGTCATTCAAATATTTACTGCACAATATGAAGATGATTAATCGAAAGAAAATGTTCAGTCGATACAGAAAAAACCCCAGTTTTTTATACTGGGGAAGGCGGTTTGTCAGATTTAATAAATATTATTTTTCTGGATAATCTACATGTAATGGTGGTGGAACAAACCAACCTTTTGTTTTATTAAGACGTAGTATTTTTGCACCGATTTGAGCTTTTGCTGTATGGAATTGGGCATACATTAAGGCAATATCTTCTCGAGTAGAAATACCCATTGCTTGACTGCATGCAACTAATCCAGCAGCAAGGTCGGCACTAAGTGCAGCACTAATTTCTGGATCATTAAACTTTGCACCTGCAGGGATATCTTCCATTCTTGCTACCGGTCTTTCAGGTGAAGCAGGAGGTAAACCAATCCCATTTGTTTTTAGAATTTTCTCTAATTGTTTTACTTCTTCCCTGCAAAGTTCGACGATATCTTCAATTATTTTTTTTAGATCTTCGTCACCAGCATGATTATAAAAAGTTTGATAGCCAGAAATCATACCATAATCTGCAATTAAATTTGACCAAACACTAAACACTTCACCGTAATGCAATGGCTCGTTTTTTGGATTTCCACCAAAAATACCCATACTTTCACTTCCTTTTATTATTTTAGATAAAGCAAGGATAGTATGGGTGAAAAAAGAAATATAATTCTGTTTTTTAGAAATAAAAAAGGGTCATTGAGTTGAAAATGACCCTAAGTAAATAAATGAGGGAGGTTGTGACGGTCAACCAACGCCACAACCTAATAAGTGCGTGCGATACACTCAACATTAATTTGTGCAAATTGAGGCTACCTATACATAAAAAAAGCCAAAGCGCCGTCGCGCGCTACAGCAAAGTAATGAACAATCTGAGCAAATAAACTAAAGGGTCACTAGGTTGGAGTGACCCTAAATAAAAAATATTATGGGAATTTTTTAGGGTTATCAACTTTGATTGAAGCAACCTCTCCGCAGTTTTTACAAAAAGTCATAAGCAATGGTGAACCGAATGTCATGATAGATCCTATTGGTCTTATATTGCCCTGACTACTATTACCACCAACTTGTCCAGTTGTAAATGAATCACTGCCATAAGCTTTACAAACTAATTTAACGTTTTCCATTCTGTCACCTCGTAATGAAATATATGTAAATTTTATCATGAAAAAAGCCACCACGTCGCTACAACAAATTAATGAACAATATGCTATTTCTTTTCATATTTTTTACTATCCCACGCCCAATTTACGAAAGCGTAAATGATCGCTACCCATAAAGAAAAGAAAAGATTATTAAGCAAATCCCAATTACCTTTTCTGAAATAATCCCGAATAGATGAAAATAAAAACATTGTTACGAAGTAAAAAATATATTTGTGCTTTCTAATAAATAAAATTATAATCACCTCAATATGGGATTTATGTAAATTGTAACATAAAAAAACTGCGTTATGTTTACACGCTACATAGAGAGCTACTGAACCATATGGAGAAATTAGTAAATTACTAATATATTACCAATTACGAAATCAAGAATTTATGAAGAATCATACTTGAACTAACGTGCAGGATAGTTGAAGAAGGGAAAATTTGGATTTAAATCGAATTAATAAGTTAGATTGGGGTGCTTAAAATGATTAAATTCTTTGAATATAACTGGCAAATAAGAGATGAATGGTTTGACTGGTGCAATCAACTGACTATGAAAGAGTTGTTAAAAGAGCGCAGGGGTGGAGTAGGAAATATATTATTTACACTTTTTCACATAATTGATGTGGAATATAGTTGGATTCGTGGTATTCAAGGCAAAGAAGATGTAGTATTTCAGTTTGCTGATTTTAATACAGTTGAAAAGGTTAAATCACTTTCGGATAAATTACGAAATGAAATAGCTGAATTTATAAATACAAATGTAGGAGATTTGAGAGAAAAACTAGTCAGCGTTTCTTGGGATGAAGATAAATACACTGTGGATGATATATTACACCATATAATTACTCACGAAATTCACCACATAGGTCAACTTTCTGTTTGGGCAAGAGAACTAGAACTAAACCCTGTACCTGCTAACTTTATTGGAAGAGAATTAACGAAGGGAGGTATTAATGAAAATGAATGAAAAAACTTATTAAAGTATAGAAGAGATTATTTCAATACCAACCTTAACAGATACAAGCATTAGTGATGATGGCAAAAACGTAGCATTTGGTAAGAAGATAGCTAACTGGAAAGACAATAACTATAGGAATCATGTCTGGATATATGAAAAAGATAAGGGGCAATGTTACCCATTAACGACTGGGGATATAGAGAGTACATTCCCAATATGGTCTCCAGATTCCAGAGAAATTGCATACCTTAGCCCAGTTGGTGACGGGGATAATAAGAAAAATCAGATCTTTGTTAGGTCCATAGATGGTTATAGTGGGGTTCAAATTACTGATGAGAAAGAAGGGGTCAGTAAATTTAAATGGGAGCCTACTGGTAAGGGTTTTTATTATGTTGCGCAGTCAAAAGAATCTGAGACGATTAAAAAACGTAGAGAACAATATGGAGATTTCCATCATACAGGTAAGGAATACAAAAATAATTGTTTATATTACATTGAAATAGATAATGTGATACAAAATGATAAAGATGAATACGAAAATAGCGTTGTTTATCAACTAACAGATGGGAAGGATTTTCATATCCATGAATTTGATATTTCAAATTGTGGAAAAAAAGCTCTATTTATGGCTACACCAAGTTCAAATATGGAAGATTTTATTCAGGGAGATCTTTACATACTGGATATTGAAGCAGGTGAGCTACAAAAGTTGAATATAGATAAGTTGTTGGGAGGGAACGTTTGCTTTTCTCCTGATGGCAGCCAAATATGTTACTCAGCAAGCATAATGGAGAAGGATTACTATAAAACTCATATACAAGACAGTACACTAGAGATCTATGATATTAATAATGGAGAACTAATGCATCCTTTAACAGATTTTGATAGTACGGTTATTCCAATACGGTGGACAGCTAAAGGAATTTTAATTAGATGGCAGAATAAAACTAATTATCTTATTGGGTTGCTATCTGAGGATGGCACTGTGGAAATGTTAAGCGATAAAGTAGATGGTTTTATAATGGATGCTTCTATAACAAGGGATGGAAATCATATATCCTATAATAAAGCTATAACAAATGAAACCTTTGAGATCTATTTAGACGATAAAAAAATAACGAATGAAAATAGCTTTTTCAAAGGAAAGCTTAAAAGTAACAGGGAAATGATCTCGTGGCAAAGTAGTGATGATCTTGAAATAGAGGGGGTTTTATCAACTCCAGTAGAGTTTGACGCAAATAAAAAATATCCCTTATTAGTGGTAATCCATGGTGGTCCAGCTTGGGCATCCTTTCCCATATTTTCAGACTGTTTTAATGAGAAATATCCTATTGAACAGTTCATCGAAAAAGGCTTTATCGTTTTAGAACCAAACTACAGGGGAAGTTCTGGTTATGGTAATGAATTCTTAAAAGCAAACTATAGAAAACTGGGGATTGCTAACTATGATGATGTTATATCTGGAGTAGATAAACTAGTCGACAAAGGGATTGTAGATAAAGATAGAGTAGGGGTTATGGGATGGAGCAACGGGGGATATATATCAGCTTTCTGTTCTACTTTTAGTAGTAGATTTAAAGCTATTTCCGTTGGAGGTGGAATTACTAATTGGAGTACACATTATGTAAATACAGATATACCTTACTTTATAAGGATGTATTTAGGAAATAATCCATGGAATGATCCAGAGATCTATACGAAAACATCACCAATGACATATATTAAATCAGCCTGTACTCCTACTTTAATTCAACATGGCGAAATGGATGCAAGAATACCAACACCAAATGCATATGAGCTATATCAGGGATTAAGGGATATGGAAGTTGATACAGAATTAATTATTTTTAAAGGAATGGCCTATAGTTCTGACCAGCCAGGAATTAATGTGGCTATTATGAAGCAGAATTTGATGTGGTTTTCCCACTATATTCTTGGAGAAAGTATGAAAGATTTTAGGGTTTTGTGATGGAGATCCTCTAATAATTGGCTAGTTATTGGCGTGATTACTTTGATAGTTTTTCATTCGACAAATGGAGTGCGAATGTTCAATTAGATCAACTGCTTCTTGTGTAACGACTGAAATGATAGAAAAAGAGATTTGAACAATTCAATAAATAGATCACCTATATCTTTAAACATAAATAAAAGCTGAACTACTATCGAAATTAGTTCAGCTTAAAAATTGCATATTAAGGGTGCACATTGTATATGGTATCCTGAAATATTAAGAGTATTACTTAAACTCTTTGTTTTTAATAGCTACAGTAAACCACTAACAAGATAGAGAGCAGTTCCCCAAATAAAAATCGCGGAGCATTTATTAAAAATATTCATAAGCTTCCCAGAGCTATCAAGTCTTTTCAACGATGCTCCCGCAATGATAAGACCGAAAAACCATAACCAAGAAATCAAAACGCATGCTGCAGTGAACAACATTTGCTCCATCCCACTATATTTTAAAGCACTCGTCCCAATAACACCAATTGTGTCTAAAATTGCATGTGGATTTAAGAGAGAGACAGACAGTGCGAATACAACTTGTTTTTTTACAGGTAGCGCCTCGTTATTATCGGCTGTCACTGGATTTGAACGCCAAATTGTATAGCCCATATAAAGTAGGAAAAGTATACCACCACTCATTAAGGCGATACGTAACCACTCGAATTGCAACACGATGATAGATAAACCAAATACCGCTAGTAATATTAGAAGCGTATCACAAATTGCGGCTGTTATGCCTGCAGGAAAGGCACGAACTAGATGTGGCTGTGTTGCACCTTGAGAAAAGACAAAGACATTTTGTACGCCTAAAGGCAAAATAAGGCCAAATGCTAAAATCATTCCATGAAAAAATGCTTCCAATGAGATTCACTCCTTTCATTAAATATTCTAGATATGTTATAACTAAAAGAAAACGACCAATTGGATGGTTTTTTAGCCATCCAATTTAGAGGTGAGACGAATGAATTGGCAGCCAAATAGACAGGGTGAAATGACATTACAGCAGCAAATTATACAGTGGATTACTGAGCAGATAGAACGGGGAGATTGGGTGGCAGGAACAAAGCTACCGACGCAAAGACAGCTAGCTATGCAGTTCGGAGTCAATCGGAGTACTGTTCAGCAGGCGTTAGAGGAGTTAAAAGCAGCAGGTATATTGGAATCGAAGGTAGGTTCAGGTGTTTATGTAACTGATAATTCCTGGGATTCATTCATTGCACAAACACAACCAAATTGGCAAAAATACATAGACACCAGTCTCCATAAGCCTAATTATCATACCATTCAAATAATCAATGAATACGAGCAACGTGATGATGTCATACGATTGGGAACAGGGGAACTAGCGCCAAATTTATTGCCGACCGTGGAAATTGAAGCGTCATTGAAAGATCTCTCCTTGCAGCCAAAAGCTTTAGGGTATTCATCACCACAAGGTAGCGAAAAACTTCGGAAAGCGATTTGCGAATATGTGCAAAAAAGGGGAATCCATGCGAAACCCCAAAATGTATGTATTGTCTCTGGTGCACTACAGGCATTGCAGCTTATTGCTGTAGGGCTACTTGAGCAAGGTTCTATTGTATTCCAGGAACAAACATCTTATTTAAATTCAGTCCATCCATTTCAATCTGTAGGTATGCAAATGATGGCTATCTATCGAGATGAACAGCTTGCACAAACATTAGCTCAACGCAAAAGAAAAAGGCAGGCTGTATTTTATGCTGTTCCTACGCTAAACAATCCGACGGGAAGGGTGTGGACGACGCTTGAAAAAAAGCAACTTTACGAAGCATGTAAAGCGTCGCGCATTCCCATCATTGAGGATGACGTATATCATGAGTTGCTCTTTGAAGCGGCTACACCTCCAATTAAATCAATGGATGCTAGCGGGCAAGTCCTTTATATTGGGAGTGTTTCAAAAACCTTAAGCCCGGGACTTAGAATTGGCTGGTTAATTGGTCCAACAACAGTGATTGAGCGATTAGCAGATATAAAAATGCAAACAGATTACGGTTCAAGCGCTATCTCACAGGAGGTTGTGTTGCACTGGCTGCAAACCGGAAAGTATGAAAAGCATATTAAGAGTTTACGAAAAGAATTATTATGTAGAGCTAATTTTGTCGAGGGGATATTGCAAGAGAGTTTTGCGGATATTGCTAGCTGGAGTCAGCCAAAAGGGGGCTTCTACATTTGGCTGAAGTTTCATGAGCCGATTGTTGATAAAGCGTTGTTTACCAAACTATTGCATCGACAAGTTCTCATTAATCCCGGCTATATTTACGATCCTAACGATTCCCAGCATATTCGATTGTCGTATGCTTATGCAACGTATGAAGAGTTGAAGGTTGGTTTACAAACATTATATGAATGCGTTTTTGAGTTAATAGAATGTAATAAAGAATAAACCATCGCACCTCAAGGGGGCGATGGTTTAAAAATTTGTTCATTATCTTTTTACACTTATTAAATTATATTTAAATAATAGTGTCATGCCGATATTCATCAAAAAATGCACAAGAAATGGTACTAAAATATTGTTTGTATCAAAATAGATCCATCCGAAAATTACACTTGGAATGGTAATATTTATTAACATAATAGGTTTTTTGAAGTATTGAGTATGCATCCCTAAGAACAATAAGGTTGTGATTATAATGGCCATCCACTCGTTTTCTAGCAATACAAGAAGCAGATTTTGAATAATTCCTCTAAACAATATTTCTTCAAATAATGCTCCTATCAGCATAAAGGCAATTATCCCTAACAATGAATAATTTTGATAACTATTGTTAGTTTCGTCAATGTATTTTGAGGGAATCAACAATGTTAATATTACGCCAAACAAAAGTAATCCGAATGCAGCGAGAACTACACTCCCAATCATTCTGGATGGCTGATCAAATGATAGGAAATTTTGTACAGTGAATACATCATAAACGATAAGAACGAAAATGACTGCCACACAAACGAATGTAAAAGAAGAGAATACGAAAACAGCGTCTTTTGGGCTAAAATCCTTCTTAATCTTTTTTGGTTTGTCTTTTATATGCTCCATAACAATTCCTCTTTCTTGGGGCTGTAGAATAAAAATATTTTAGCATAATATATCAGCGGAAAATATAGCCTTTATTTAAAAGTTTTTCCAGATGTGGAGTGGATTTCACTTAGTTATGGTTATTTTTATGTTAACTAAATATTATTCAAATTCCTCATTATACAGTAGTGACTTTTAGGCTTTACATATATCAGTCTCTCGTAAAGTGAGGAAGCTCTTATTTTATAACCGTTTACTTGTATAAAGTGATGCTCAAAAACAAATCAAGTTTTGAGCATAAAAAAGGAGCTGACGACTGCGGAGGGTATTGAAAAAGTCTATATTCTTCTCACTTCGCGAGGTATTCAAGATTAAATCATTGATTACCCCGATTTTCATTTGGCAATGTGACGCTACTGTTGTTTTCCGAAGCATTCCGCTCGCTTTCTGCGGGCGAGCGCCGAGCCTCCTCCTAGGCTACGCTTCGTGCGGGGTCTCATCTGTCACGCTTTCCCGCAGGAGTCGAGCAATGCTTCTCCAAACAACGCAATGTATCATACTGTTATTTTAGTGACGCTTATAAAAAGAATTAATGTGCAAGTGGGCCCTGATGATTTCAAATCAAGAAACCTTTAATTTAAGTCCATACATGGCGATCTACGATATTGTTGTGCCAAAAGATAATATACTTCGCCAGAGCAATGAACTTGTTGATTTTCATTTTGTTAGTCGGTTACTGAACAAAACTTTAAATATGATGAATAATTATTTTACAAACCCAAGCAGCAATGATAATCCAAATGATTATAAAAAGAATGCCAACAAACCAATTCTTTGGTTTTCCAGATTGCTTTAACTTTTCTGCAGCTTCTTTATTCACTTCAATTACATGTGGAGGGATTAGTTTTAAAGCGAGGCTAATTCCCAAGGGTACGATGATCAAATCATCAAGATACCCTAGAACAGGAATAAAATCTGGGATTAAGTCTATCGGGCTAAAAGCATAGGCAACTATAAGCATTGCCAAAAGCTTAGCGTACCATGGTGTTCGGGGATCTTTATAAGAAAGATAAAGTACAAATAAATTTTGTTTTATTTTTTTTGCAAAGGCTTTTAATTTGGATATTAAGCTGTTGTTCATTGAAAATCGTCCCTTTCGTTACTATGAAGTATAAGTTATCTAGGCAAAAAGGGGAATACTAATGAACTATAGGAGAATCGTGTTAGCAAGAAGGGAAGACAATATGGTTAGCGTTTATGACGACTGTACAAATGAATCGCTTTAGTAAAAAAGGACAATATCAGGTGTGTTGTATATGCGTAAATCTTTCCAATAAAAAATGTGTATTCAGTCAAGAATACACATTTTAAGAAAAAACTAATGATACACGGAAGTTGAAAGATATTTTCTACTGTGATAATCCACAATATCATTATTTTTGTTAATTCGGTAATAATTAACGATATCTATGAGTGGACTAAAAGGTGAATAACTCAAAGAAGTGAAGTGAGGAACTTTTTTATTCACGGCACCTTCTTCACCGATATATGCTAGTTTGGTAGGATGCATATCATGTATACTATTTAACCATTCATTATCAATGTAAAGATTTTTTACATCACTGTGATATGTACGGTTTTTGTTTGCAGTCCATTGCGTATCCGTCATTTGAGTCTTAGCGACTGGTAAAGCATTAAAAGTATAGACGCCGCTAATTTTTTTCTTTTTGATAGGACCATAATGAGTAAATTTTTGGTTTGAAACTACTGTTATTCCAGCACGAACGTCTAAGTATGACTTCGCTGCTAACCATCCACCTAAAGAATGTCCTGTAAAATACCATTGGTAGTCTTTATAACCAAATTTATCGTAGATATAGTTAAGGTAGAGGTGAGCTTGATGTACTTGGCCTGGAACACTACCATTCAATAAGGACGATGCTGCTGTTGCATAATCTGAAACATTTTCTGAACCGGCAAAGGCAATGAATAGTTTCTTGCTACCATTTGGATCTGCTATAACGACAGTCATGGCTTTAAAACCAGTTCTATCTAAATTGTAACTAGGAGCTCCCATCGGATGATTTTGATTAGAGTTAATGTCAACTGAATCAATCACTTTAAATTTATTTGGACCGTGCTCAAGATTGATTGCATGTTGGATTTCAGCATTTGTCTTTTTACCGACATTGTAAACTTGGTCTGCTAAATCATAGTATAGCTTACTAGGATTATCTGTATATCCTGCTTGTGCTTTACTTGTACCCATAGTAAAGGTAACTAGTAGTAGGATAGCAGAAAGTAAAACTGTAAAACCTAATTTCTTCAACATAAAAATGATTACCTCCTTTTTCATTACATTAGTAATTATCTGTTATTTTGGTAAATAAATCCACATGTTTTTGAGTTCAATAAATAGATTCAGTGAACATTTTGACAATTAAACGAAAAAGAGCGATAAATACATCGCTCTAAAAATCTAATCTATTGAACTTGTTGTATTAATTATTTTTAAATTTAAGTTTGTTAAATAACCCATTAACGAAAGTACTGATAGCTTTTAGTAAAGCAGGAATAGATATTCCATTCATCGGCACAATTCCTTTACTCTTTTTAGAATTACATATTTTAATTAAGATTTTTTTTTTCCAATAATGAAACAATTAATAATAAAACGATAATAAAAACAAAGGGAATAGAATAAGGGATTTTTGAAATAAAATTAGGGATATCAATTATTTTTAAAAAGGTTAAAAGCGAAAAAAAAGCCATTATGCCTAAAACTCCTGATAACATTAGTCTTATTTTTTTAAGCATAATTTATGTTCCTTTCGTTAGTAGTTTCCGTTTGCTTTACCTACGCAATACATAATATCTGCTTCAAATACTAATGCAGCTCCTACAGCACATGGTACACAAAGTACTGCTGTTGCACAAGCAATTCCACAAACTACTGTTAGTGTTTTATAAACCCAACTTGGAACACCTTGATCATCTAAACAATTAAAAAATTTGGATGCCCAACTTGCAGCTTCTGCAGTATCAGGTTTTAAAAATGATAAGATTGAATCTGAATTTTTTTCTTTCTCAGGTGTAATCATAAAATCTTCTTTTGTTAATTGTACATTTTCTGATTTAGTTAATACTCCATCAGTATAGATTTCTATTTGAGAAGTATAATTTTTATCATCTGCTACAATTTTTCTTTCGTCATAATTAACAAGTTCTCCTTTGTTATCAAAGATAACTGTAAGGGCCGAAATGTTAAGCGTAGATGCTATGTTTTTGTATTCTATAGGCATATATAGCACATTATTCTCGCCATTTTGCTTTGATTGTATATCTTTAAAATCTAGTTCACCATTTGACTGTAATTTAATAGTTCCTTGTTTAATTAATGTAAGTAATTCTTTCTTTAAATCGTTTGTTTTTTCTTCAGGCATTTCGGAATAATTTTTATTAAAATCCTTAAAAGTTTCAGCTAAACTATTGTATTCTTCGGGTATTGATGTCTGTGCTAGAGTTAAAGGAGTAATTGCTGTAGTAACAAATAAAGTGACGATTAGTAAAAAAGATAGAAAAATTTTTCCGAACATTCTTTTGTTCATTGCTATCAATCTCCTTTCCATGTTCCTCTTTTTTTTACTTTTCCCCGGGTATGTTAATAACATATCATTAGTTATGAATATTAAGAAATCAATTTTTGTTGATAATTGAACAAAAATTAAGAAGAGTCAGTAAATTAACTGTTGCTTCCGAGAAATTTGTTTTAATTTTGCTTGTTTTTGTAGTGTAATAAGTTACTATCTTTCACTTAATCTATATTTTGTGTTCATATCTACATGAAAATAGTTCGCAATTTAAATCATGTTTTCCGCCTTCTTTGCTTTTTACCAATCTTTGTCATAAATAGAACAAAAATTGATAAGTTCAAAAAAATATTCATCGACAAAAATTTCGGGTGACAAAATCGGCGATCTGTTTCTAAACGTAGCCGAAGTAATAAGCTATTACTGAAGATCGCTATGTCACATATATTAACAAAAACTCTTTGATTAAGGCTGCTTTCGTATAGATTGTTACTCTGAAAATACGGATTGTTTATGAAAAAGGCGGAGAATTACAAAGAGCAAATCAACTAGTTAAGGCAATGAAACAAGATCTATATAAGGAAATTACCCAAGTTTCGATTCGCGAAAAAATCAGCCTAGAAAAGCAAATATGAAATTTAAAATCCTAAAGGTGGTTTGTCGTTATATTAACTAAATATCGCTCCAATACATATATTCCGGAATTGGTGAAGGCTAGTAAAATGTTAGCTCAAAGACATAATTTCGAGTTTTCATGTTCAGATAAGGCCGGAAGATTGTTGTCAGTGCTTGTTGGTCAAATCATGCATGGGAAAATTCTTGAAGTTGGGACTGGCTACGGTGTAGGCAGTGCTTGGATTCTTTCTACCATTGCACCAAATGTAAAGTTTGTTTCAGTGGATCATGAGAAGGAAAAAATCGATGCTACTGCTCAAACAATTTGTCATCAGCAGGCAGAATTTTTAGTTGGTGACTGGAAAGAAGTGATAGCAAATGGTCCTTTTCAATTTATTTTTGCTGATGCAGCAGCTGCTAAAACGATTGAATGTGTACAACTATTAGAAGCATTAGCTGTTAGAGGTATGTTATTAATGGACGATTTTACGCCTGAAGAACTTTTTCCTGAGGAATGGAGAGGGAAACCTGATAAGGTCAGGGACTTTTGGTTAAATCATAAAGAATTAAGAGCTACAGAAATTTACTTAACAGCAACATCCTCGGCTATCCTCGCAACTAAGCTGAAAGGAAAAGAATAATCCTAGTTAAGGTACCATACATATTGAAATGACGATTTCTTTATGAAGAGGTGACGCATTGGAGAACATGCCAGAGGGCTATTCTTATGTTCCGCAGCCTATTCGGAAAGATGGGGCAGGATGGGTGGATAAAGGGCCGAGAGATATTGTGAGGGATCTGGAGAATCCCGATTTGCTTGTCCCTCCAAAAACAGATGCTGGACTTGTGCCAAATTTAAAATTTTCTTTTTCTGATACACATATGGTTTTAAAACATGGAGGGTGGTCTCGAGAAATTACTGCTCGTGATCTGCCAATTGCTACGACATTGGCAGGTGTCAATATGAGTTTGACACCGGGAGGAGTACGGGAGTTGCATTGGCATCAACAGGCGGAATGGTCGTATATGCTCCTTGGTCATGCACGCATTACAGCAGTCGATCAAAATGGGCGAAATTTTATTGCCGATGTAGGACCGGGGGATTTATGGTATTTCCCACCTGGAATCCCTCATTCCATACAAGGTCTTGAAGACGGTTGTGAATTTTTGCTAGTGTTTGACGATGGGCATTTCTCAGATCTTAGTACATTTTCAATATCTGATTGGTTTGCTCATACTCCAAAAGATGTGCTGTCTTCTAATTTTGGTGTGCCAATAAGTGCCTTTCAACATATCCCGAATGAACAGGTCTATATATATCAAGATAAAGTACCAGGACCTCTAAATCTACAAAAAGTACAATCCCCATACGGAACAATCCCTCAAACTTTCAAACATCGTTTGCTTGCACAGACACCTATTGAAACACCTGGTGGTAGTGTTCGAATTGTGGATTCGACAAACTTTCCTATTTCTAAAAATATTGCAGCAGCACTTGTCGAGATCAATCCTGGCGCAATGAGAGAGCTGCATTGGCACCCGAATAATGACGAATGGCAATATTACATTCAAGGAAAAGGGCGTATGACAGTATTTGCAGCGAATGGTGTGGCGAGAACATTCGATTATCGTGCAGGGGATGTTGGCTACGTGCCATTTGCAAATGGTCACTACATTGAGAATACCGGGACTGAGACATTATGGTTCCTTGAAATGTTTAAAAGTGATAGATTTCAGGATGTTTCATTACATCAATGGATGGCTCTTACTCCATCTGAACTAGTACAAAGCAATTTAAATATTGGCCCTGATCTTCTTCATGTACTAAGGAAGGAAAAGTGGCCGGTCGTGAAATATCCTGGTTTTTCGTATTATCCAAAGTGAGCATATAGAAAAGCAGGTGAGATTTTTCCCACCTGCTTATTTTAATATTGATATTTATTTCTAGTAGTAAGCAGTATACCGATTGCTGGAACTGTACAAATAAGCATTGCTGCAAATGATAGTCCAGGTGAAATCTCGTATAAATAGCCACCTAAAAAAGTAAGGATTGCTGTACTCAATCCCATTGCTAATGCAGAGTAAAGGCCTTGTGCATTTGGAATTTGCTCCTTCGGCAATGTTTTTGTTAAATAGCTGATAAAAGCGTAATGCGCAAGAGCAAAAGATAATGCATGTAATGTTTGAGAAGCGATAAATACCCAGACATTTGGGAATAAGTAAATGAGTAGCCAGCGTAATGATGAACCACTTGCTGCTAAAAGTAATAAAGAAGATGAGCGCCATTTTTTAAATAGTGTATCAGCCTTCATAAAATATAAAATTTCGCAAATAACGGCGATGTTAATAATCATTCCCATATAGAACGGATCAACATGTAAATCACCTAAATATATATAGCCATAGCTGTAATAAGAAGCATGCGCACCTTGGAGCAGAATAACGACTAATAAAACAATAGGGAAGCCTTTAATTGTCCATAGTGTTTTCATCGACAATGATTTTGCACGTTGTTCTTTCGTCGGTACAACGAGTAATTCTTTTGGTGTAGCCATTTGTTGCATCAACAGCATACCAATCAGACCGACCACCATGCTCCAAAAGATGATGTCATTGCCAAGTGCACCTGTCAGCATACTAATGATTAATACTGCAATGACAAAGCCAAGGGAACCATAGGAGCGGCTTTTACCATAGTGTACATTTCCATGCTGTACGAGCGTTGCAGCACTACTTTCAACGGCAGGGAGCAGAGCTGGATAAAAAACGCTAAATAAAAGGGTAACGATAAGAAGCGAGATAAAGCTCGTGCTTGGTATGTAAAGTAAAGTTGTGATTAGGGCACCTATTGCCAGAACGCTAGTAAGTCTTTTATTATTCACATATTTTGCAAGCGTCGGGAAGAAAAATAGATTTGATGTTGCTCGTGCTAAAAGACCACAGCCCATTACGACGCTAGCCTCTGAAACTGTAAGATGTTTGGCATCTACAAGCCAACCAGTCCAATAAGGTAAGAAAATCCCCCATGTAAAGAAAAATGCAAAGAAATTTTGAGAAAGCCATCGTTGATTGTTCATAAATTTTCCGTACCTCCAATTTAACTAAGTTGAATAATAACATGTTCATCGTTACAATAATGTGAGATATCTCACATTTTTTGGAGGAGAGAATAAAAATGCATATACTGACAGCTGAGGAACGTTCATACTATCTCGATAAATATCCAATTGATGATTTTTTCTCATTTGATATAGCTCCATTTTTGGAAGTATGTAAGTTTGACAAAGGCGAATGGATTTTTCAAGAAGGGTCATTTCCAGATACGCTATACTACATGATCGAAGGAAAGGCGAAGCTTTACATGACACATAAGAATGGCAAGGTCTCGCTTATCGATTACTTGAAGGCACCACTTTTTATGGGAGAAATTGAGTTGCTTAATGAGGCAAGATATACGAAGGGGATTCAGACTGTAACCGAGACGATTTGTTTTTCGATTACACAATCTTGCAAAGAAAAGTTACTCACGGATGTACTATTTTTACGTAAACTTTGTGTGTTTTTAGGGGAAAAGGCGTTCAAAATGACGTCGAAATATACTCAAAATCAAGCATTTCCACTTGAAAATCGACTTGCTGCATTTATTCAATTTTCGTCAGATCAAGGAGTCTATAAAGAAAAGCATACTGAAATCTGTGAATATTTAGGAGTTTCCTATCGGCATTTATTATATGTACTTGCACAGTTTTGCGAAGAAAAAATTTTGGAGAAAAGAAAAAATGGCTACCACATTATTAATGAAAAGCGTCTTTCCGAATTAGCACAGGAGATACAGTGAGGAAAGGATGTAGTAGCTCTTTTGACAGTCAACCTTTATAGATGGTATTATTTACTAGCGTTTGCTAAAAAAGTTTTAAATGAAATGAATAAAAACAGTGAAATTAATTATTTGATGCTATGGCAAAATAAAGACATGCCATAACAAGTGTATTATTTTAAAAGGGTGGACTTAAATGAGTAATAATCATACAATACTAAATTTTTCGAAGACCGATAAAGTTATAATGTGGCTTGGTTTCCCACTTATCGGTTTAGTGCTAGGGTGGTTTCTTCCGAGTATTGCTAAATGGGCTAGTACTTTACCGTGGGTACCTTTTCAGGGACCTTTAAATTTAATTGCATCTTATAATGGAGCATGGGTAGGTTTTGCTACAATGGCCCTTGGTTTGGTTGCGGGAATTGCATTAACTTTTTTGTCTTTTCATGAAAGTTTAGAAATGATAATAGACGATGAGAAAATTATTTTTAAACTTAGAAATGATGAAATGAACTTTAAAAAGAAAGATATATCACTTGTTTTTATGGATGGAAAGCAAATAGTATTATTAGGCAATGATGAGAAAGAACTTTTCCGATATAAACAAGAGCTGAATAAAAATACAGTGGCTGCGGCATTTTTAAACCATGATTATCTTTGGAGTGATAGTGAGCCATTTCATGAAGATTTTAAAAAATGGGTAGTAGATTGTCCCGATCTATCACCGGCTGCGAATGCTCTATTTAAAGCAAGGAAAATAGCTATTGAAGATGGCGAAGATGAAGAAGTATTTCAGTTAGCTAAAGAGCTTTGGAAACTAAGAGTATCAGTAAAAGAAATAAAGAAGAGCCAATATTATCGATAATAGAAAAAAAGTAAAGATTTGAAAAACAAGTTATGCCGAAGAAAGCTTGCAACGTCAGTTACGACGGATACAACACCCAGAACGACGGAAAGAAGAGTCAAAGCGACGGATAAAACAGTCGAAGTGACGGAAAGATTGGGCGGAGCGACGGAACGGACATAAAGCGACGGATACAGCTGCAAGAACGACGGAAAGAATAGTCAAAGCGACGGATAAAACAGTCGAAGTGACGGAAAGATTGGGCGGAGCGACGGAACGGACATGAAGCGACGGATACAGCAGCAAGAACGACGGAGCGAAGAGTCAAAGTGACGGATAAAACAGTCGAAGTGACGGAAAGATTGGCCAGAGCGACGGAACGGACATGAAGCGACGGATACAACACCCAGAACGACGGAAAGAAGAGTCAAAGCGACGGATAAAACAGTCGAAGTGACGGAAAGATTGGCCAGAGCGACGGAACGGACATGAAGCGACGGATATAACACCCAGAACGACGGAAAGAAGAGTCAAAGTGACGGATAAAACAATCGAAGTGACGGAAAGATTGGCCAGAGCGACGGAACTGACATGAAGCGACGGATATAACACCCAGAACGACGGAAAGAAGAGTCAAAGTGACGGATAAAAGAAGTGACGGAAAGATTGGCCAGAGCGACGGAACGGACATGAAGCGACGGATACAGCAGCAAGAACGACGGAACGAAGAGTCAAAGTGACGGATAAAACAATCGAAGTGACGGAAAGATTGGCCAGAGCGACGGAACTGATACGAAGCAGAAGTCTCTTCCCTCTATAGAAGATGAGACGAATTTGGATTTAAGTTATTTTTCAGCGGGTGTTAAACATCCGCTGAAATATCTATGCGACAGCAACAACAACACACGTCTGAATGACTAACATCACGTTGACACAAAGCCTCTGACGCCATTATGCAGAGATATAATTGATGTAAGCTACTATCTCCTAACAATTCCAATTTCTTATAATATATTTAAATTCTCCGTTTTTACTCCTTTTCAATTACACCAACCTAAAACATTGCGAAGAACAAGTTAAAAGTAATTTTTTGCATACAGATAGTGGCAAAATAAAAGGGCAAATGACTAGAGACCCTTTGCTGAAGAAGTAAGGAAATGTATCTTAGGTTTGGTCAGTCCTAACCTTATTATATTCATTTTTTTTAACCAACCAGCGTGCAATCTCTTTGCCTCTATGGTAGAAGTTAATCTCATTGATTCTTTGTTTTTGTATGGATGTATCTAGGGTTTCTTCTGTAACACCAAAAGGTATAACTCCTATACATTGGTGTTGGTCAGGTGGAGATTTTTTGTGTTTTGCCTTTGTTTCAATATGAGCCTTTGCAGATTTTTGTGCATTTTGAAATGGACAAGCAAGTAAGTCTCCTTGTACCAATGTTGTGCTAGGTGAAAAACCATTACCTTTCATTCAACATGCCCCCTTTGTCGATAGTTTTATTGTACAAGACATGCAGTCGGAAAAGTCTGGATTTACAAGGCTTTAACGAAAACTTAAAGGTTAGTCATTAAATTCGAAAGATGTAAACGCATTCATGCCATACGCGAATAGAAATCATAGAAAACTTGTATAATTTCGAGAGAAAAACACGTACTCAAACTATTGTGAATTTTCCTAACACAACGTATTATTGTAATTAGATTTAACGTGAAGGACTTCACAAAGTCACGTAATCGTGAGGAGGAATTTTTAATGAGTGCAATTCGAGTAGGTATTGTTGGTTATGGAAATTTAGGGCGCGGAGTTGAGCATGCTATTTCTCAAAATCCAGATATGGAATTAGTGGCGGTGTTCACACGTCGCGATCCTTCAACTGTAAACATTGCAAGTAATGCAAGCGTATATTTAGTGGAAGATGCTGAAAAATTCCAAAATGACATTGATGTAATGATTTTATGTGGTGGCTCAGCAACAGATTTACCAGAGCAAGGACCGCACTTTGCACAATGGTTTAATACAATTGATAGCTTTGATACTCATGCGAAAATTCCTGAGTTTTTTGAGGCTGTAGATGCAGCAGCACAAAAATCTGGTAAAGTATCCGTTATCTCGGTTGGTTGGGATCCAGGTTTGTTTTCATTAAATCGTATACTCGGGGAGACTGTTCTACCAGTAGGTACAACTTATACTTTCTGGGGAGACGGTTTAAGTCAAGGTCACTCAGATGCTATACGTCGCATCGAAGGCGTTCAAAATGCTGTACAATACACATTGCCAATTAAAGAGGCTGTAGACCGTGTTCGCAACGGTGAAAATCCTGAACTAACAACGCGTGAAAAGCATGCACGTGAATGCTGGGTTGTACTTGAAGAAGGTGCGGATGCTGCAAAAGTTGAACAAGAAATCGTGACGATGCCTAACTATTTTGATGATTATGACACAACAGTGAACTTTATTTCTGAAGAGGAATTTAAAGCAAATCACACAGGTATGCCACATGGTGGATTCGTTATTCGTAGTGGAGAAAGCGGCGCTAACGAAAAACAAATTCTTGAATTCTCATTAAAGCTTGAAAGTAATCCAAACTTCACGTCTAGCGTTCTAGTAGCTTTTGCACGTGCAGCTCATCGTTTAAACCAAGCAGGAGACAAAGGTGCAAAAACAGTATTCGATATCCCGTTTGGACTGTTATCACCAAAATCAGCTGCTGAATTACGTAAAGAACTTTTATAATAGTAAACTACCCGATTATCATAAAGTTGATAATCGGGATTTTTCATTTTAAGAAAGTTAATTCTTATAGAACATCGTCATTCATGGTTAATATTGTGCATAAGCTTCGAACTTAGATAAAAAATTCTTTAAATTGTTTTCTACTTCTTTCAAATCACCATATATATGTTGGTCCGCTAAATAAAAAGCATCTGACAAGTACACCATTTCACGCTCTATCCACTCATTACTTTCTTCTAACTGTAGATGGTCAATTAATCGAGTTAACATTGAAAAAACGTCTGAAGCGTTGTTGGTTGAAAGAAAATAATCATTCAGCAATCCGAGTAATATTTTAGAAGGAAGGTCATCATTATTTAAACCTTCATTGAACAATTTTAATTTCGAACAGACATCAATGGGTTTTTTCTGGGAAGATAATGATACTTCAATTACTTCATACGGTGGATGATCAAGACGTTCAATAACATTATCAGCCCATTTAATGATATCCTGAACAGTATAAAAACCTATTAAAATTCCTAACCTATATACTTCTGCCGTTACTTTTATATCCATACTAGAACTCCTTCTTTAGTAGAACTAGTTAACTACTCATCAAGAATTTAATTAACGCCTAAAAATTCGTCAATGTGTTAACAATCAACATTTGCCCTTACTAGAGCCTTCTTTTTTAACAACCATAGTACTATGGTTAATATTAGGAGTACAATGGGTGTTAGTCCGATGTATTGGAAAGCATTTACTGCACCCGAAAAATAATAAGCTATAGGTAAAAAGGTAATTGTACTTATTAGCATATAAATCCACGAGAGCTTAACGATTGCTAGAATGAAGGCAAAAATTGAGATAATGAAGGAACAGCTCCAAAATAATAGCATACACATTCTCCTTTCATTATTTGTACATGAATTTTCTGATTTCCTTAATTATACATTTAATAGGTGTCAAATACAAAATGCCAGGGAAACATATATTAATCATCAGAAACCTGAAAAAAATATGGTATCGGTAAAATCAATTTGATAAACTTGGAATACAATGCGAAAACTCCTCTCGTGGTTTGTCTCAGCAACAATTGCGATACGTGAGTTTTCGCTTTTCTTTTATTTTTAAATGTAAATTTGTAACCTACATAACCAGTTTAATGGGGAGGTTAACATTTTAAATGACTACAGACATTATTATTCAATCAAAATGTATTCCACCGAGTCCGTCCAAACACTGTATTAGTAGATCTTCATTAATGAGAACATTAAAAAAAAGCCTAGATCATACTTGCACACTTATTCATAGTGGAGCTGGCTACGGCAAAACAACAATCCTTACACAATTTCTACATGCTCAATCGGGTAAATTTTCTTGGTATAGTGTGTCGGAGGAAGATGATAATATATTACCGTTTTTAAGGCATTTATTTTTCAGTATCACACGAATTGTTCCGAGCTTTGGTCAAGGTTTTGATGCATGGAATTATCTATCCCGTTTTCCGAAAATAGAGGAACTAACTCGTTGGTTTAAGCTGTTTGTCAATAGTTTGTGTGACATCGAAGGGTCGCTTTTAATTGTTATTGACGACTACCATCTAGTTGATCATGAATTTCATATTAATTATGTGATGGAAAAAATAATAGAGTTTTCACCTCCGAATGTTCATTTTATGATTGCTTCCAGAACGTTGCCGAATTGGGATATTACGAGGAGATTAAAACTACAAAAAAAATTACTCTTAATTTCAGAAAGAGAATTAACATTTTCTTCAGAGGAAATCGCTGTTTTTTTCGAGGATTATGTAGCGGTGCATTTAACAGAAGATGAAATAGCTAAGGTTTTGGAAATTACAGAGGGCTGGGCAATTAGTATTTCTTTATTAGCTGAGCAATGGAATAATGAGACATTAGCTCATTGGCTAAGCATCTCTACTAATGATCTTTTCACCTATTTATCAGAGGAAGTTTATCTGAAGATGTCTCCATTTGAGCAAAAGGCATTATTACAGCTGGCGATTTTCCCGACTTTCTCAGAAGAGATTATCACACAATTTTATGGTTCGGAAATGGCAGAGGCGTTAAAACTGTTTGTACAACGACATTTGTTTATTCAACCGATCACAACGGATGGTCTATATCGTTTTCATGCATTGTTCAGTCGATTTTTAGAGCTAAAATGGCAACAAAATCCTTCACAGTATATTGCATTGCAGAAGCAAGCAGCATTGTATTATGTAAAAGAAAACAATATTCAAGCTGTCCTGCATCATGCATTTAAAACGAATGATCAGAATTTTTGTGGTGAGCTATTACAAAATTATGCTGAAAGTCTAGTCCGTGCTGGGCAATTTGAGTGGTTATTAGAGAAAATAAATCGTTTTACAGTTGATGAAAAATCAGACTATTACAAACTGTATTATTTTGAAGGGGAGTGCCACCGCTATCGTGCTTATTATGAAAGAGCGAAGCAATCCTATGAAAATTGCGCAAACATCGCAAAAAGTAAGCATGATTATCTTTTTATGACGAAAGCGCAGGCAGGTTTATCACATATTTATCTCGATACAATCCAGCCGGCATTGGCAGAGCCGCATTTAAAAAAGGCATTAGAATTAGCAAATCATACGCCGTTAAACGAAGAGGAACTTCTCGAATTGCAACGACAATATGCTGAAAATTTAGTGAATTTAGGGAAGGCGAAAGATGCTCAAATTTTTACCGAAGAGGTTGCTTTGACGAAGGAAGTACTACAAAGAGCCAATGTCGATGTTCGAGTATTGTTAAGAACAGGTCAATTATTAGAAGCAAAGGAATTGTTGACGCAAAGGTTGGAATTACCACCACAGCTTGTAGCGACGCATAGGGAGAGTGAGTTGTTAGCCTCATTTGTTTATGCACTATTAGGGCTAGGGAAGGATGCTTGGTATGCCGCTCAGCAAGGGATTCGTAGAGGTCTTCGTGAAAAATCAGTGTTTATTGAGGCGGTCGGCTATATTCGCAAAGCGCATGCTTACTTATTAATAGATTTTCCAGACTATCATGGAGCCTGTCATGCTTATGAAAAGGCCCTTTCATTAATGAATACCATCAATATTTCTCGCGTAAAGGCCGAGCCGTACATGGGACTAGCAATTGTCAAACTTGCGCAAGGAGATATTGTCTCTGCTAAAAAATATGTAGCGCTCGGCTTACGAGAAACGGAGCAAGTCCAAGACGCATGGATGACTGCTCTCATTTTAATTGCTGAGGTGAAAATTACTATTTCTCAACATGAATTTGAACGAGCGCGACAATTATTATGGAAGGCAAAGCGACTATTTAGCGACTGTGGCGATCAAAATGGTGAGATGCATGTCCTATTCTTTCAATCCGTCATTGCCTTCAAAGAAAACAAACCCCAACCATTCAATCATTATTTTCAACAGTTTGCACAGTTATGCATCACGAATGGCTATGATTACTTTTTACAAAGAAAGACCATTCTTGGTCCACCTAATAGGATGATTTTTTATGAGCTTTTACAATTTAGTAGAAAATGTGATGGGGAAAATGACGCTATTTTGAAGATGCGAAACACTTTTCAAGTGGAAGATAATATCGTTTATCCGCATGAGGAAATGCAGGTGAATTTTTTAGGAAGTTTAGACTTAATCAGAAAGCATCGAAAGCTTGAGGATAAGGAATGGAAGCGTGAAAAATCAAAGGAGCTCTTCGTCTATTTATATTGTCATCGCCATCGGTTTACACCTAAGGATGAAATAGCACAGGCGTTATGGCCTGAGCGGGATGTTGATTCACTAGACCGAGATTTTAAAGTTGTCTTGAATACGTTATTAAAGGTTCTTGAACCAAATAGAAATGCGCGTCAGGATAGCTTTTTCATTCAGCGAAAAAATAATATGTATCAATTACAGCATATTCATTTCCTGCAAATCGATGTCGAACGCTTTCTCTATTTTTATGACTTAGGGATGGAGGAATTCGATCCACAATTGTCAAATGAATGGTTACATCTTGCAGAAACGAGCTATGCCGATGTTCTTTATGCTGAAAAAAAGCAGATAGACTGGCTCATTCAGGATCGTGAAAAACTGCAGTCATTGTATATCGAAGTACTGGAAAGATTGGCGCAAAATGCAACGCGGCAGCAAAATTATAAGCAAGCTATTTTTTATGCGGAAAAAATGCTTCGTGAAGATGCATTATGGGAAGAAGGCTATCGCTTGTTAATGTATAGTTATTATCAATTACAAAACCGCTCCCTAGCGTTGAAATGGTATGAAAAATGTGTCGAGCAATTAAAAAGAGAACTAAATACAACACCAATGGAATCAACAATGGTTGTTTATGATTTAATAATGGGTTAGTGTATATTATATGATTGGTTATTTTTAGTAGATAGACTAACTTCTACAAGAAAAAAATTACAATAACTTTTGCTGAACATTTACGTAAATTAATCTTATAATTTTGGGGGAACTACTATGCCATTTTGTACGGTGAATAAGGCGAATATTTACTATGAAATAATTGGAACGGGAACACCTATCGTTATGCTCCATGGATATTCGCCAGACCATCAACTAATGAAGGGCTGTATGGAGCCTGTTTTTGCAGAAATAGAGGGCTGGAAACGAATTTATATAGACCTTCCAGGGATGGGCAAGACCTCAAACTACGAAAAGATCAATAACTCAGATGAAATGCTTGAGGCCGTAATAGAACTAATTCACTCCTTAATACCAAATGAACGTTATTTATTGGTAGGTGAATCTTATGGTGGCTATTTAGTGCGTGGGATCATGAGAGAGCATCATGAACAAATTTTAGGTGCTGCGTTTATTTGTCCGTTAATTATTCCTGATAAAGAAAGTCGAACAGTACCACCACAAAGTATTGTGTCGGCGGATAAAGAATTTTTATCGACATTAACGAAACAAGAGTTAGAAGATTTTAGCTCACATTTAGTTGTTTTGGATGAAGAAAATTGTCATCGATATACAAATGAAGTGTTAGCAGGCATAAAAAATGCGGATGTGGAATTTTTAGAAAAAATTCAAGAAAGCTATCGTTTTTCATTTCCTGTAGATGAGATTTCATTTGCTAAACCTTCCTTATTTTTGTTAGGCAAGCAGGATTCCATAGTTGGCTATAAGGACGCTTTTGCCATTTTAGATAAATTCCCAAGAGCAGCCTTCACCATTTTAGATAAGGCAGGGCATAATTTGCAAATTGAACAAGCAGGTTTGTTTAATAGCCTTATGCATGAATGGTTGGATAGGGTGCAGGAATTTAATGATTGATATTGACAGAATGAAATCCCTTGATATGTTGAAGAATTCACCTACTCAATAAATTCAAGGGATTCTTTTTGTCTAATTTCTTATCTCGTATTTTCCTCATTGGAATCTATATCAATTTTTAAAGTCTCCAGCCTTTGTTTAATGACTTTCCCCTCGTTATCCAAAGGCCGAATTACTGGCGTAATGAATATTACGGAAGCATCAGCATTAAAAGTTGTATTTATGATGTACCTTATATGATACTATTAAATTACTAAAAAATAAGCAAAATAGTAATATTCTGTTAAATTATCAAAAAACAAGGGGAATAGTAAAAGTGTACTTATTTTTGTTAACTGTAGTTTATTGTTTAGTATCATGGGTTTTGAATATATCTTATGAACTTTCCATGGGAATTTATTTGATAGGATTGGGATTGGTTAAGGGATTCTTTACTGATGAATTAAAGGATGTTTTCAATCTAAAAAGGGCCAAGTATTTGTATGAAGAAAGAGGATTTAAAAATTCTACAATGGAATTATTATCTTTAATTTTGATTTTCATTAATTCCTATTTAATCTCTGATGATCCTTTTTCCCTTTTTGAATTTGTTTATATGTTTTTTCTCATAGCTTTTGTATATCGGTTTATATTTTGGGGTATTATACAGGCGATAAGGGAGAGAAAGAAATAGGTTTATCATTTGTAATGAAATATTCAACTATAGGGATTGATAGTTAAATAGGGTAGTATATGCTGCCTTTTTTATTTTCTCTCCCAAAAGCTAACTAGCTGCAGAAGAAAAAACGTAGCAATTGTCAACGGTAAATGTCTGACTGGAGCGATAGCGGAAGGAATTTAAGGAGTTTATAATTTCGCTGCACCCGAACCCTCTCTTGTGCGATGGGTTTAAGCTTCTGAACAGCTGTGAGCACATTATCGTTCATCTAACGTTGTGCAAGTCTATTAAAGAATGGTTTGCCAGCAGGAGAATTAGCACGCGACTGGGCTGGTACTGGTTTTTGGGGAAGATATTTCCCTGTGAGTACACCTTGTGCTAAAGGCGACCATACTACTTGCCCAAGTCCCTCACGTTGACAGGTTGGTATAACATCGCTTTCGATAACTCCCAACAACATTGAATACTGGGGTTAGCTTGCAATGATATAAAGCACTTTACCTTGTCTTACAAGATCTGCGAAAGCTAACATCGTTTCTTCAAGAGGAGTAGTTGGATCAAATCTGTGTGCATAATAGACATCTTTATAGTCTGTTTGTAATCGACGTAAAGATACATGACAATTTTCTAGAATATGATAAACCTTTATCGTTTTGCCCATTCCCAGTTGGATGGCACACCTTTGTACATAGTTCAATGCTCTCCCGACGTATATCTTGTAAAGACCTGCCGAGTACTTCTGCAGCTTAGTTTCTGAATAAACATCAGCGGTATCTAATGTAGTTATACCGACATCTAATGCTGCTTTAGCAAGTATCCTCATCTACTTTACCCCCATGATTTATCCAGTTTCCGTATGCAATCTTGCTTATTGTTAATCCGCTATTGCCAAGTTTACTAAACTCCATTCTAGTCCCCCCTTTTAAAAGTGCTATCTTCATAAAAACCAGATTTCAATATGGATAATATATTATTACTTATGAATTAATATGAAATTTATATAAAACTGTTGAAGAGGTTTGTTACTGTCGTTGCAGATAAAGTAACTCCCTACAATGTTCCGATAAATCGATGAAACATTCCGATAAAACAAAAATTTATTCCGATAAACCTCTCATCGCCGAAAAAAAATTCCCACTGCCGTTTCTGTAAAAGTAGCTCTCCACATGAAGGGAGATATCGATATTTTTCGAAAGTTGGGCGATAAATTGATAAAGTTGGTCGATAAATTAAAAAAGTTGGGTGATAAATTAAAAAAGTTAGGTGATAAATTAAAAAAGTTAGTCGATAAACAATCAAAAGTTCTCGATAAATCTTAAAATTGTCTCGATAAACTCTCATCTTGACGAGAAAAGGCAGCTCGCTGTCGTTGCGCTTCGCTGTACTTTCGCGACAGAGAGAACTTGCAGCTGTCGTTCCACTTCGCTACACTTTCGCTGCAGAAAAATGAGCTGCCCAAATAGGGCAGCTCATTAAAACCTTTTGTCGCTGTCGTTGCGCTAACGCTACACTTTCGCGACAAAGATAGTTGGTTCAGTAAACTGACCCAACTATCTTGTAACTAATTTGTAACTGAAGTTTTATATAGTGAACTTAGCAACGAAAGCGCTTTCTTTTTAGTTCATGATGAAGGGGGATAATGGGATGAAGAAGCATTGGTTAATGGTGCTTTTATTGATGATGACGATGTTGATGGTGGCTTGTAATTCGGATAAGTCGAAGGATCGTTCTTCAGGGGATGATACGAAGGGGTCTTCTGAGGAAGGGGGCACTATTAAAATTGGGGTGCTAGCTTCCTTGACGGGTGCTCTGGAGTCGTATGGGAAACAAACACAGCGTGGCTTTGACTTAGGGATTGATTATGCGACAGGTGGGACGATGGAGGTTAACGGGAAGAAAATAGAAATTGTTTATGAAGATACTGAAACAAAGCCTGAGGTTGCGGTCCAAAAAGCGACAAAGTTATTAGAAGATGACAAGGTTGATTTTTTAGTAGGATCTTCTAGCTCAGGTGATACGCTTGCTGTGCTACCACTTGCGGAAGAGTATCAAAAGATTATGGTGGTGGAGCCTGCGGTGGCAGATAGTATTACGGGCACTGATTTTAATAAATATATTTTCCGTACAGGCCGAAATTCTTCTCAGGACGCTTATGCAGCGGCGGCAGCGATTGCAGGAAAAGGTGTTAAAATTGCAACATTTGCACCGGATTATTCTTTTGGCTGGGACGGGGTAAAAGCCTTTAAGACAGCGGCGGAAAAGCTAGGCGCGGAAATTGTTTTGGAGGAATATGCTGATCCGGCAGCAACAGATTTTACATCTAATTTGCAAAAAGTAATTGATGCCAAACCGGATTATTTATTTGTTGTATGGGCGGGTGCAAACTCACCGTGGAATCAAATTGCCGATCTAAAAATTCAAGAAAAAGGCATTAAAATTTCAACAGGTGCACCAGATATTATTGCATTAAAATTTATGAATCCGTTAATTGGCATGGAAGGATTCTCTGTTTATTATCATACGTTGCCACAAAATGATGTAAATAAATGGTTGGTTGAGGAACATAAAAAACGATTCAATGAAGTTCCGGATTTATTTACACCAGGAGGCATGTCTGCTGCTATCTCAATTGTAGATGCTTTGAAAAAATCAAATGGAGATACAGATGCGGATAAACTGATTGGCATTATGGAAGGGATGACATTTGAAACGCCAAAAGGAAAAATGACTTTCCGAAAAGAAGATCATCAAGCATTACAGTCAATGTATTCGATCCGTTTAGAGAAACAAGAGGGTGTGGATTATCCAGTACCAGTGCTAATTCGTGAGCTTAGCCCTGATGAAACGGCCCCTCCGGTTATGAAATAGTGAAATAAGAGACAGATAAATTTTTATGATTCTGTCTCTCTTCATCTACTTTCACTTGAGAATGGATGAAGAGAGATAGAAGGACTAGAAAGGAGAATACGATGGAACCAATTTTAAGAACAGAAAACTTAACTATTCGTTTTGGCGGACACACAGCTGTCGACCATGTGAATTTTACTATGCCAGAAAAACATTTGAAATCAATTATAGGACCAAATGGAGCTGGGAAAACAACCTTCTTTAATTTGATTAGTGGAGAGTTAAAGCCGACTGCCGGGGATGTCTATTTTAAGGGGCAATCACTTGCGCAAAAATCAGCAATCGAAAGAACACGCATGGGGCTAGGGCGATCTTTTCAAATTACGAATGTTTTTCCGAACCTGACAGTTTTAGAAAATGTCCGTTTGGCTGTGCAATCTAAGGAAAAAATACGTTATCAAATATTTCGCCATTATAAAAGCTATCAGGCAATTACTGAAAAAGCGGAGGAGCTATTATCGCTAGTGTTGCTTGACAATAAAAGGGATGCCCTCACGACAATGCTTTCGCACGGGGAAAAGAGAAAGCTTGAGATTGCGATGTTGTTAGCACTGGATACGGAAATTCTTTTACTAGATGAACCAACGGCAGGGATGTCTTTAGAGGAGGTACCAACGATTTTAGAGGTGATTCGCACGATTAAAAAGCAAGGCAATAAAACGATTCTACTGATTGAGCACAAGATGGATATGATTATCGATTTGTCGGACTCAATTATGGTGCTATTTAATGGTCAGCTTCTTGCGGATGGAACACCAGAGGATATTATGCAAAATGAAACCGTACAAAATGCATATTTAGGAGGTTTGTACGATGAACACCTTACTGAAATTAAATGATGTCCACACATATATCGGGCAATATCATATTTTGCAGGGAGTCAACTTTGAGGCGATGGAGGGGCAGGTCAGCGTACTACTTGGCAGAAATGGGGCAGGGAAAACGACTACTTTAAAAACGATTATGGGGTTAACGCCTGCTTCGAAGGGAGACGTAGAATTTCGCTCACAATCTATTAAGAAAAACCCAACTTTTAAAGTTGCAAAATTAGGAATAGGCTACGTACCGGAAAACCAAGGGATTTTTGCAGATTTAACGGTAGAGGAAAATATGAAAGTGGCCATGCGAAAAGAAGATACAGCTACGTTAGAGAGACAAAATTATGTGCTGGAGCTATTTCCTGATTTAAAGAAATTTTGGAAGAAGGCTGGTGGCCATCTTTCCGGTGGTCAAAAACAAATGCTGTCTATGGCCCGGGCGTTTATTAACGATAGTAAGTTAATGTTGATTGATGAGCCTTCTAAAGGACTCGCGCCCATAGTGGTAGAGAAAGTTATGGAGGCCATTGTTGAAATGAAAAAGCAAACGTCCATCGTACTTGTTGAGCAAAACTTTATGATGGCGAGTCGCATTGGCGATACGTATACATTGATTGATGATGGTAGAACCGTTCACGCGGGCGAAATGAAAGATTTGATCCATCATGAAGAACTGAAAAGAAAATATCTTGGAATCGGATAAAGGTGGTGTACTTTATTGGAGCTAATCGTCAATTTAGTCATTAATGGCCTTGCAACTGGTATACTAATTTTTTTACTGGCGGCTGGACTAACGCTAATTTTTGGATTAATGGATGTTTTGAACTTTGCACATGGTGGTTTATTTGTTTGGGGGGCTTATGCTGGGATTTTTACGTATATGTTCACAGAGAGCTTTGTCATTGGCATTGTAGGTGCCATCGTAACAGGAGCTTTACTAGGGCTTATGACAGAAAAATTAATTATAACACCTGTTTATGGCAATCATATTCAGCAAATTTTAATTACTTTAGGGCTAATGCTTGTGCTGCAGGAGTTGATTAAAGTAGTTTTTGGTCCAAATGGGGTGGCGGTGAAAACGCCTAGTTATTTAGCAGGTAGCTGGGAAATAGGTGACGTTATTATTATTAAATATCGCTTGTTTATTATTATAGTAGGTTTTATCATTTTCGGTATTTTCCAATACATGCTTAAGATGACGAAGGTTGGACTCATCGTTCGAGCAGGTGTACAGGATAAAGAAATGGCACAGGCACTTGGCATTCATATAAAGCGTGTATTTTTATATGTTTTTATGGTTGGCGCGGCACTAGCTGCACTTAGTGGGATGTTAATGGCTCCGTATTCAGGTGTCATCTATGCGGAAATGGGCATGGAGTATGCGATTTTAGGCTTTATCGTGGTCGTAATCGGTGGCATGGGCAGTTTTTCGGGCTCGCTTCTGGCAGCTATATTAGTCGGCTTAGCAGGAAGCTTTATGGCTTATTATGTGCCGGTGTTATCGCTTGCGGTCAATATGATTTTAATGGCCATCGTGTTAATTTTCCGCCCACAAGGTTTATTTGCTATGAGAAAGGAGAGATCAACATGAAAATCAAGCTTTCATTACGCCATCTAAGCTTTTTCCTCATGTTAGCCATTTTAGTGCTTCTCCCTTTCGTCAATGATTCAAGAACGCTCATAATTTTATTAACACAAATTTTTATTTTCGGTATTTTAGCGATGAGCTATGACATTCTTCTTGGCTATACAGGTATTGTGTCGTTTGGGCATGCTATGTTTTTTGGTTTAGGTGCTTACACAACGGCTGTTATGTTGAAACAAATGGAGCCAACACTGTCGACATTTTTACTATCTATAGTCGTTGGCATATTGCTAGCTGGCATTATTAGCTTCGTAGTAGGATTGCTGACACTTCGATTAAAAAGCCATTTCTTTGCGATGTTGACGTTATCTTTTTCGGGACTATTTTTAGTAGTGGCGGAAAAATGGCGTTCAGTCACATACGGAAATGATGGTTTTACGTTTAGAGCACCCGAAATATTTAGAGATCGAATGACGTTTTATTTCTTCGTGCTAACATGCTTAGTCATTATTTTTATGGCGCTGTATCGCTTTGTGAACTCGCCAACTGGTCGAATTTTAATTGCTGTTCGGGAAAATGAACAACGAACAAAATCATTAGGATACAACACTTTGTACTATAAAGTGATTGCTTCAATTGTCGCCGGTACCGTTGCCAGCTTAGCGGGCTCCTTATATGCTATCTCTTTGCGATTTGTCAATACGAGTGTAATGACGATGGATATTACGTTAGATGCATTATTAATGACGATTATTGGCGGTGTCGGCACATTAGTAGGCCCATTATTAGGGTCGGCTGTTATTGAATATGCACAGCATGCGCTTTCGGGGCTTGCGCGTGATTATCCAATTTTTGAACGGTGGATTATTTTCTTTGGGATTCTTTATATTTTAGCGGTTATCTTTTTCCCAAAAGGAATTATTGGCTCATTGCGCATGCTGTTCTGGAAATGGCGATGGAAGCATAAGGAAAAAGATCAATCAGCGGTGGCCTTGTCACAGGAAAAGGAGCGATTTGAATGACTGTTGGCATTGTAAGTACAGGACTCTATATTCCGAACACGAAAATGACATCTAAAGAGATCGCGGCGCTTTCCAATATTCCAGAGGATATTATTCGACAAAAAATGGGTATTTATGAAAAGCCTATTCCTGGTGAGCACGATCATACGGTTCAAATGGGGATATGGGCAGCACAGGACGCTCTACGCAAATCTAATGTCGACCCAAAGGACATTGATATTGTGATTTATATGGGAGAGGAGCATAAGGAATATCCATTGTGGACGGCCTCGATAAAAATGCAGGAGGAGCTTGGAGCTGTGAATGCTTGGGCATTCGATGTGCAATTAAGATGCGGCACGACCATTATGGCACTAAAGCTAGCGAAAAGTTTAATGGCCTCGGATGAATCTGTTCATACCGTACTTCTAGCTGGTGGCTATCGAAATGTGGATTTTATCGATTACAGTAATCCTCGAACACGCTTTATGTACAATTTAGCCGCTGGTGGCGGTGCTATTCTTTTACAGAAAGACTATGACAAAAATCATTTATTAGAGGCGGATATTATGACGGATGGCTCGTTCTCAGAGGATGTAGTCGTGCCTGTCGGTGGTACAAAAAAACCTTTGACGTCAGCTGATTTAGAAAATAATTTGTATCAGCTCGATGTGATTGACCCAATGGGTATGAAGGACCGCTTAGAGCAAAAATCTTTAAGCAATTTCTTGAAGGTAATTCGAACATCCCTGGCGAAAAGTGGATTACATGAGGGGGATATTAGCTATTTAGCAATGCTTCACATGAAAAAATCTGCCCATGATTATATTTTATCTGAACTCGGCTTAGAGCAGGAGCAGTCCATATACTTACAAAATTATGGTCATATCGGACAGATTGATCAAATAGTATCGTTACAGCTGGCATTAGAGGAAGGCCGTATTCATGATGGCGACATCGTTACACTTGTCAGTGCAGGTATTGGCTATGTTTGGGGAGCTATTACGATTCGATGGGGATAAGGGGGATTTCGATGTTAAAAACGGTTCAGCTATCAAATGGAGAAACAATTGCCTACCGTGAACGCCAAGGGGGAGAACGTGTTTTATTACTGATTCATGGCAATATGACTTCCTCCAAGCATTGGGACGTACTAATCGACGAGTTGGATGAAAAATATACAATTTACGCCATGGATTTACGGGGCTTTGGTGGTTCATCTTATCATCAGCCAATTTCCACGATTAAAGATTTTAGTGATGATGTGAAGCTTTTTGTGGATGCCATTCAATTGCAACATTTTGACATGATTGGCTGGTCAACGGGCGGAGCGGTATGTATGCAATTTGTTGCTCAGTATCCAGGCTATTGTCAGCAACTTATTTTACTAGCCTCGGCATCTACAAGGGGTTTTCCATTTTACACGGATTTAGGTACTGGCAATCAATCAGCATTCAAAAGGGCTTTTACCTATGAGGAAGTACTCGTCGATACATCTAAAACAAAATTAGTACAAGGCTTCTATGATTCGAAAAATGTACAGGGCTTACAGTCCCTCTGGAACGCACTTATTTATACACATAAACAGCCTAGCCCGGAACACTATCAGACATATGTGGAGGATATGCTGACGCAACGAAATTTAGCTGAAGTTTATCATGCATTAAATGTCTTTAATATAAGTGCTGTTGATCATGAGGTCGCAAAAGGTTCTCATGAGGTACAACAGATCACCATTCCGGTTTTAGTGTTAAGAGGTGATCGCGATTTTGTCATAACAGAAGGAATGAATGACGAAACATTGCTTGATTTAGGTGCAAATGCACAATTTGTCAGCTTAAAAGACTGTGGTCACTCTCCGTTAATTGATGACTTACTACAGCTGACTCTAGAAATTGAAGCTTTTTTAGAAACAGGAGGAAAAAACTATGCGTTTAAACAATAAAGTTGCCATTATTACAGGAGCTGCGAACGGGATTGGCTATGCTGCAGCCGAACGATTTATTGAAGAGGGCGCCTTCATTGTCGTTGCAGATTTTAATGAGGATGCTGGTATGTCAGCTGCCGAGCATTTAGGGGATCAAGCATTATTTGTGCAAGTAGACGTTGCAGATCGAGAGAGCGTCAAAAACCTAGTGGCAACAGTTATAGAGCAAAAGGGCCGTGTCGATATTTTAGTGAACAATGCAGGAATCACACGTGATGCGATGCTAACAAAAATGACAGAAAATCAGTTTCACCAAGTACTTGATGTGAATTTGACTGGCGTTTTCAATTGTACGCAAGAGGTTATTCCACATATGATTGCTGCCGGTGGTGGCAAAATTATTAATACATCTTCTGTTAGTGGGGTATATGGGAATGTTGGTCAAACGAATTACGCTGCCACAAAGGCGGCCATTGTCGGTATGACAAAAACTTGGGCGAAGGAATTGGGGCGCAAGGGAATTAACGTTAATGCGGTGGCACCTGGCTTTACTGAAACAGACATGGTGAAAAAAATGCCAGAAAATATTCTGGCACAAATGCGCTCCATCGTGCCACTGCAAAGATTAGGAACACCGAGAGATATTGCCAATGCCTATTTATTTTTAGCATCTGATGAGGCTTCCTATGTCCACGGTCACACGCTTCATGTGGATGGAGCAATTATGATGTAATAAGGGGGCTTTCAAGATGTTTGTAGAGCAATCCTGGATTTTAAAACGTGCATCGTTAACGCCCAAACGTATCGCATTGGTGAACCTAGAAACAAAGGAGCAGTGGACTTATCAGCAATTAACAGAGGAAATCACCAAATGGAGTCATTTTTTTGAATGCCAAAATTTGCAGGTAGGTAGTCGAGTGGCTGTATTCGCGAAAAATCGCATCCAGCTTTTTTCGATCTTATTTGCCTGTGGACTAAGAGGACTGATCTACGTGCCATTAAATTGGCGTATGAGTCAGAAGGAATTAGAGGAGATTTTAACGGATGCTACGCCTTCTTTACTGCTTTACGATGAAGAAATGAATTGCCCTGTTTCTTTAGAAAACATGCATTCTCTGCGTTTAGCTAGTGAAAAGGCTGTACTTAGCATTCGAGAAGTAGACCTTAATGATCCGTGGCTAATGATTTACACAGGGGGCACAACAGGCAAGGCAAAGGGCGTTGTACTATCCTTTAATTCTGTGAACTGGAACGCCATTAATACCATTATTAGCTGGGGCTTGAGTGATCGTGATTGTACGTTAAATTATATGCCGTTGTTTCATACAGGCGGTTTGAATGCCTTATGTATACCGCTGTTAATGGCTGGCGGTACAGTTGTGATTGGAGATAAGTTTGAGGCAGAAAACGCGCTTAAGGCAATTAATCAGTATAAAACGACGATTTCGCTTTTTGTTCCGACAATGTACCAAGCGATGATTGCGACAGAATACTTTAAGAAAAGTAACTTCCCATCCATGAACGTATTTTTATCAGGGGGGGCGCCATGCCCATATCCAATTTATGACGCATTTATTAAAAAGGGGCTATTTTTTAAAGAGGGCTATGGGTTAACAGAGGCGGGACCCAATAATTTTTATATTTCACGAGAGGCTGCTTATGTGAAAAAGGGTGCGGTAGGGAAGACCATGCAATTTAATGAAGCCAAAATTATCGATAGTGCTGGACAAAGTTGTGGGCCAAACGAAGTGGGAGAGCTATTGGTCAGAGGAAAGCATATGTTTCGGTTTTACTGGAATAATCAGCAGGAGACGGAAAAAATCATTCATAACGGGTGGTTAAAAACAGGCGACTTAGCCATGATGGATGACGATGGTGACTTTTATATTGTTGGTCGTAGTAAAGAGATGATTATTTCAGGCGGAGAAAACGTGTATCCACAGGAAGTAGAGCAATGTATTTTGCGCCATCATCTAGTGCAAGAGGTCGCAGTAATTGGTGTGGCAGATGATTATTGGGGAGAAATCGTGGCGGCTTTTATCGTTTGTCCAGATCAGGATGACACGATACTAGAGGAAATCAACGAAATTTGTAACAAGAATTTAGGTCGTTACAAAATTCCTAAAAAGATTATTGTCATCGATGAATTGCCAAAAACAAGTGTTGGGAAAATTGATAAAAAGGCATTGCAAATATATGCTAAATAACAAAAACGCTTGGAGTTCCAGGCGTTTTTGGGGGTTCTATAAATATTTCGAGAAGGGACAAATATCTTTAAAGATAGAAGAAGCTGTCTTTGCAAATATGTTAAAATATTGCGAGTGAAATCAGGTTCTAGAAACCTTATCATGTATCCTGAAACGAAGAAAGGTAAGTACTATTATGGAAAACGTTACAAATATAGAAAAATTGGAATCAATAAAATCTTTACAATCGACAATCCGTAAACTCGAAAATGCCCTGTCCCAGATGACCCAGAAAGGCGCAAATACTACCTTAGTAAAGAAACGCCTCAAAGCTGTTGTCATTGGCTTAGCATCGCTAGAAAACGTTTGGAATCAAAGCTCCCAATATTATACCCAGGAAGATTTAGCAGAAGCCCGTAATGTTCTTGCTGGTTTATTACCATCTATTGAGAACATCTATATGAAGTCAAAAGTTGGTAGTCCCCAAAGAACGCTTTTAGAAAGAAGAATTAAAGCGTTGGAACTGGCTGTTCAAGCGATTGATGAGCTTTTGATATAATGGAAAATAATAGTGCCCATCTTTAATAAGCTCTTACAATAATTGACAAACGAATGATAGTTAAGTAAACTTAACTTAACTAAAGTGAGATAGGGGTTGATAAATCTGTGCACGATTATTTAACAATTATAGACAACATCAATCATAAGTTTGAGCAGTTCAAATTGTTAGTTTTACAAGAAACCAAAGAAGTTGAGGAATTAGAGAACTTTCACTTAACTCCTCAACAAGAAATTATAATGTTTTATATCATTCGCAATGAGCCAGTAATCGCGAATGATATTGCACATCATTTTGGTATTTCAAAAAGTGCGGTTAGTCAAGTAATTTCAAAGCTAGAAGAAATAAAAATGATCGATCGTCAAGAGAATTCAATAAACCGTAGAGAGACTTTCATTTATCTTGGGGATAGAGGTCAAGAGTTTCATCAGCTTCTAAATAAAATTGACGCCATTCTTGTGGAAAAATATTATTCGAAAGTTACCTTAACAGAGTTAGAAAATGTTCTTGATACTTTAAATAAGATTGTCGGGACTTAAAACACAATGGGGGTTAAGATGATGGATAAAAATTTGAAACAACTAACAAATCGTATATATTATTTACCGCATGATCCTGGAACAGATCGACCAATACTGTCTGCCATTTGTGGGGATGACGAAACATTAATTGTAGATGCAGGAAATTCTGATAAACACGCTAAGTTATTTCTTGGTGAACTAAATCAAATTCAAATGGCTAATTATCAATCTGTAGTATTAACACATTGGCATTGGGATCATAGTTTTGGAACAAATCAGATGAATCTATTTACGATAGCACATGAAAACACAAAAATGCATCTTGAAAAAATGGCGGAATATGATTGGTCAAATGAAGCTTTAGATAATCGTGTTGAAAAAGGACTAGAGAATCAGTTTTGCTCCGACATGATAAAAAAAGAATTTGGCGAAGACAGAAATATCACCATCACTTTACCTAATACAACTTTTAAAGATAAATATGAGATTGATTTAGGTGGTATTCGGTGTGAAGTCAAACATGTAGGTGGAGATCATTCTGATGACTCATCCATCATTTTTGTAGAGGAAGAAAAGGTACTTTTCTTAGGCGATTGTTTGTATCCGAGTATATACACACAACAACCACAATATAAAATTGATAATGTTAGACGTCTCTTAGAAATCATTGAAATGTTCGATGCTGAAATCTATGTAATTTCACATGAACCCCCATTAAACAAAGAGGATTTTATAGGCTATATAATGTTATTGAAGTTAATTTGTGATTTAACGCAAAAACATCAAAGTAACCACTTGAATTTAGTGGATGAACTATCTTCTCAACTAAATCGTCCTTTAAGTCAGTTGGAAGAAGAAATAGTATATTGTTTTATTAACGGATTAACAGTTGATTAAAATAATATTAGAAGTGGTCTGTAGTTTTAAAACCGAAAAAACGCTTGGGAACCCAGGCGTTTTTCAATTCTATAAATGAAATTCTTCCTTAATACTCAAAGCAACTTCTTCGGCACTTACGTTTGTGTTGTTAATCTTGAGATAGTTTGCATAATTTATTTCTCCATCTAAGGAATTTAATCTGTACTTTTCCAATGAGCTTTTCAAGTCTTGTTCAGACCAATCAATATTTCTTTTTGAAGGTTTATGCTCAAGTCGATTAGCACTTTTATTTCGGTCCAGTCTTTCTACTACATCAGCTTCAAGCTAAGTAGACAGTCCCTCCTCTGGATTCAAAAAGCTTGGTGAGATCGTCCCATAGTCCCAATCCTCTTGCATTTTAAAAGCCCAGACATAAGTGAAAATTAAACCATACAAATTTCTTTTATACCTCTTCAAATATTTCCTGACGAAACAAATTCACTAATCGTTTTCCTTCAGTCGTACCATAACCAAAAAAATGACCAACTAAATCGATCGTCATATGATTATGAAAAAGTTTCAAATCTGTTACTTTAGCTAATTCCTGTCCAATAGTCATTTTCCCTACTGCTTGAGGACCAAATATTAAAACAAGTTTCATAGTCTCTCACCCCTTTTTAGATATATTAACATAAATTTCAAACTACCCCTAATAAATGAAGGGATGTAGTTTTGCACTGAAAGTTGACAACTTTTCAAAAGTAATGCTATGGAAATTAACCCAACAAAATGAATATATATTATTTCCAACTCCGAACTAGAGCAACCTATATTGATTAAAAATGTTAATTTATTGATAATGTATTGAAACTATTTATAGAATCATGTTTAATAAACTTGGCTTACTTTTTATACATAATATTCCTAATAAATATGAGAAAGGATTGATGAATCTTTGCGCACTTTTAAAATTAGTACAAAATTTAATTTACTTTTAGTGGGAGTCATCCTATTTTTAAGCGTCATGATTGGTTTTGTATCCCATATACAAGTGAAGCAAATTATGCTTAGCAATTTTGAGCAGAGTGTAACCCATATTTCGAAGGTCGGCTATAAGCTTCTTGATGAAAGATTTCAGGGAGATTGGACTATAAAAGATGGGGAACTTTACAAAGGGGATACAAAAATAGTTGATCAGGATGCTTTTGTCGATGAAGTAGGAGAAAGCATCGACGGTGGCGTAACTATTTTCCAAGGCTCAAAAGGACTTATCACCAATCTAAAGCTAAATGGGGAACGTTTAGTTGGTAAAGATGCTGATCCAAATGTCGTTGAAAAAGTAATGAAAAAAGGGGAAACCTTCATAGGTGAAGCAGATGTAGTAGGCACGAAATATTTAACACTCTATGCACCGATTAAAGATCCAAATGGAGACATCATTGGCATGTGGTTTGTCGGTGAAACGATCGACGGCGTGAATGCTATTATTTTGGCATTTATCGGTAAGCTTCTTATTGTATTGTTCATCGGAGCTGTTATTGCAGTATTAGGTAGTGTCTTTTTCACAAGAGCATTTGTGAAGCCACTTCGTGAAATCAATAATCAACTACGAGACATCGCGGATGGAGAAGGAGATTTAACAAAACAGCTGCAAATTAATTCCAAGGATGAAGCAGGTGAGCTTGCACAATCTTTTAATAAAATGCTGACAAGCTTAAAAGTATTAATGCAACAAATAGCTCAATCCTCTAAACAAGTTGATGTATCCTCAGATGGATTAACGACTAAATCGCAGCAAACGGCAGATATGACGAGAAAACTAACATCCACTTTACAAGAGCTAGCGGATGGTTCAAAAACAACGTTACATAGCACGAGTGATAGCTTAACGGCCATGCAAGAAATGGCGATTGGCATCCAACAAGTTGCTGAAACTGCTTCAACGGTTTCAGATGCTGCAGATTTAATGAGTGATGAGGCTACACAAGGAAATAACTCGTTGAATCGAGTATTGAATCAAATGACAATTATTAACCAATCATCTGAACATGTAGAGGAGCAGGTTCGAATATTAGGTGATCAGTCACAGCAAATTGGCAATATCGTAGATGTCATTACAAGCATCGCTGATCAAACCAATTTACTTGCCTTAAATGCAGCCATTGAAGCGGCTCGTGCGGGTGAGCAAGGAAAAGGCTTTGCTGTCGTTGCAGATGAGGTTCGTAAATTAGCAGAACAATCAAAAGAATCAGCTGATCAAATAGCATCACTTATTCATTCCATACAAAGTGATACGGCCAATGTTATTACGGCTATTTCTAGTAATTCGAAAGAAGCTGCAGCAGGTATGGATGTTGTCGATGATACAAAACTAGCCTTCCATAAAATCATGCAGTCGATTAAAGGTGTTAGTACCCAATTGCATGACATCTCCGCTGTAACGGAGCAAATGTCCGCAAGTGTTGAAGAAGTTACAGCCTCAACAGAAGTGATGGCACGCATTGCAAGCAAGGCAACCGAAGGCACGGAGCACGTTACGTTAACTGCGAAGGAGCAATTAGCTTTCATAGATAATATGGCTTCCTCAGCTAAAGAGATGGCACAACAGGCAGACGAGCTTCAAAGCTTATTAAAGAAATTCCAATATTAAAGATGTGAAAAATGTTTGATATCCTAAAGGTTTGAGGTACTTAACGAACAACACAACAACTAATTTTAAAAGAAGGATAGAAGAGCTTGAATCGCACTTTCTATCCTTTTTTACTAAGATGACTCTGTTTACTTTACCAACTAATTTGTTCGTTCAAGCTCAATATATTTAAAATAAATAGGAAATGTATGTTAATATGGTTATTTAATACATAGATGTGGGTTGAATATTTTAAAGGAGTATATTTATGAAAATAGTAGAAAAGTATGGAAAAGTGATAATAAACGACTTTGAATTTTATGGTGAAATTCAACAAGATAAATATTGTTCTAATTGCAAGTTTAATTTAGTATATTATGATGATTTTGATGCTTATTTTTGCCCTAAATGTGATAGTTGGACTGAATCAACATGTAGTGACTCTAATTGCAAATATTGCGCTAACCGACCAGAAAAACCTTTAACTCGCAAGGCGTAAATAAACTAACGGAGATTTAAATAGTGGAAATAAGATTAGGCAAAATCGATGACTTATCGCAAGTGTTGTATATATTGAATGAGGTTACATTAAATTTACAACAAAAAGGAATCCACCAATGGGAATACCCTTGGGATAATATTAAAATTAAAAACCAGATAAAGAATAACTTTTTGTACATTTTAATTGTAGCAGAAGAAATAATAGGAACGTTTTGTATAAATGATATAGAAAATATAAATGAATTTTCCCTTGATGATAAAGGTAAGTATTTATCTCAAATTGCCATTTTATCCAAGTTTCAAGGAAAAAACATTGGTTCTGCTATAACAAAATTTGCTTGTGTTTTTGCAAATGGATTAGATAAAACCCTGTATTTAGATTGTTGGGCTGGAAATGAAAAGTTAAAACAGTTTTATTCAAGGAATGGTTTAGAATATATAGGTGATTTTCCTGAAGAAAACTATTTCGTCAGTATCTTTAAATATAGCTAAATATATTTGCTTACCTCTGATGAGTAAGAAGTTTTAGAGAAAAAGTTAGTCTAAGTTAGTGAATCATGACTTAAACTATTGAGGTTTTACTTGAGGATCATTGAGGCTAACTAACGAAGAAGTCAGTTGGATAAGGGTGAAGTTTCGTCGGCTACTATGTAATGAATGTGAGATATTCAAATTTTAGAAAATAATATAACCAATATTATAGAGGGAGAAGGTATGATGAGTAAATTTCCGATCATAGAAACAGAAAGGTTAATATTAAGAGAAGTAACATCAAAGGATGCAAACGATATGTTTAAATACCTATCAGATAAAGAAGTTGTTAAATACATGGGGTTAGAACCATACAAATCCCCAAATGACGTCATGAGCGAAATAAGATGGTATAAATCTATACTGGAAGAAGGTACAGGTATAAGGTGGGGGATTACACAGAAAAATATTGATGTTGTAATAGGTAGTTGTGGCTTTCTCAATATGCGCCCTAACCATTACCGGGCTGAAATAGGGTTTGAATTAAATAAAGAATATTGGGGTCAAGGAATAGCTGGCGAAGCTTTAGAAGCTGTTATTAAATATGGCTATAAATACCTTGAAATGGAACGAATTGAGGCTCTCATCGAACCTGCGAATTTATCATCACAAAAATTAATAGAAAATCAGGGGTTTAAAAGAGAAGGTTTATTGAGGCATTATGAATATACTTGTGGCAAATTTGATGATTTATATATGTACTCAATCCTTAAAGGAGACCTCAAATGAATTTAAAAAGGCGATGTATCCTTTTGCTGCTAACGGAGGATTTCACAGAGATCCCATCTTTTTTTACTAATGTTGGTCGTTTTTTATCAACTTGATTAGATGAATAATAAATAGTATCACTTCATTTATTTAACAATCTTGTATTACGAAAATTCGGGATATTAATCTGAGTAAGTGTTTAAACCTTTTACATGGTCATATGTTTAATGTAAAAGGAAGTGATGCTCATTATAAAAAAGGGTAAAATCACTATAATTGGAACCGTAGTCATTTTATTCGTTGTAACCTTTGTACTTCTCGATAATTCCTCAACAAAAGGAAAGATAGCTGAACAACCCCCTTCAAAAAATACTGAAATAAAAATTGAAAATGAAAAGAAATTAAAAGAAGTAGAGGATATTCAATCTCAACTTTATCAAGAAGATGGCCTTTTTGAAAATGTAAGCAATAAATTAACTGAGAAAGGCTATGTTTTTCGTATGTTACTAGCAGTTTATTCAAAAGATGATATTAGGGTGAAATATATTTTAGCAAATAAAGATGCTACAGAATCAGAACGAGAAGAGGTAAAATCCATTTTCTATAGGGCAGTTGAAAGTAATAATCTAGATCCCAATTCATTTAATCTGAAAGTGGCAGATCAAAATGATGGACCAGATTGGTAATGTTGTTCTTTCGCTAATGGGGCTTCGTATTAAATAGTTTTGTCAGATCAATCGAGTGTCGAACATGGATTTTGCTCCCTACTAGTAGAAATATGTAAGTGGCTGATTGGGGCTTGAAAGGACTAGGAGCTTGCTAACCTCCGATTCTTGACCACCATACTTTCGCATGCTGAAGAATGGGGTTTGCGCTTCGGACATCCTTTTGGTCTCTAGTTCGGCGTCTGGTAACGATAAAAAGCGTGGTGTTCCTACGAAAGACTGAATATTGAAATAATTGTCGATTCCATAGTATGCTTGTGATTTAATAAATCGTGTAATAATTTATCGAGAATAGAAATATTTATTATAAGTGGCCAATTATCGCGTACCATATTTTATTAATGTGGCTATGTTCTGAGGCTTTGGAAGGGTTGTTATTTCTACACTTTTTGTCAATTTTCTCATCCTCTTCAGTGAATATTCTTCCCGTAACTTTTCTTTTTGTGTCCAAAAACGAATAAGGATTTAATTAATTTTTAAAATTATAAAGCAAAACTCATCTTGACGATTACCAATCATCCCCTTATCGGAAGTATGTTTATAAATTTGAATTTATTAAATTAAGATGGGATTTATTTTAAAAATTAATTAATAAAGACTGCTTCAAATTTGGGGGAATCATAGAAACGAGGTGATACTAGAATAAAACTCGCATGATTTCACGTTTAACCACGTTGTACGACAACAATGAGGCTGAAAACGAAGAACTCAACTCCATAAGAAATTGAGCGTTTAACCACGTTGCACGATAGCAATGAGGCTGAAAACGAAGAGACCTGACTTCAGAAATTCGGGGAATATAAAATCAATTTTCTTTTATAGTGGAGGTAAAAGAATACATGAAAATAACTAAAAAGATTTTATTGTTTTTGCTTGTTTTAATAGTAATGATTCCGTATGTAACCATAAACGCGAGCGCCAAGAGTACTGGCAACAACGGCAATCAATCTGATCCGATAGGTGAAACCCCAGCGTCTTACCCACTACATCAAGCCGATCAAGCGCCTATTGACTGGTTAAGTTACAGACAGGGCGAAACCTTTGACCTTAGTGAGAAAAAGGGAGAAACTGACTTTGTTAAAGGCTACACAGCTGACGGCGTGGGCATTTTCTGGCACTTTATTAACCCTGATAAGCTCGGCGGTTACGCGAACATCAATTTCGTTGACGAAAACGGCAAAATAGTAGAATTTAAAAACGTTCAATCTTACAAAAGTAACCAACACTTTGGTGTTGTTACCGATTATGGCTGGAAACTTCTAAGCGCAGAATATTTCCCGCAAGAAGCTCCTAAAAAAGGTGCAACACAGTTCAACCTGAGCCATACAGCCGGTAAATTGCCTGTAGTACAGCCTGCTGTCGGTTCGCTAAACGTAAATGTTGACGTAACAAAACAACATGAAAAAATAACATATCAACCTGTATGGCAAAAAAAATATCAGCCCGTCTGGCAAAAAGAATACCAACCTTACTACGCGCCCGTTTATGCAAAAGATGTATCTACTGACAACACAGACACATTGGTAAGCTTGTCTAGTAATGCATTTAAAAACGGTCATACTTATGTTCCGGTTAATGTGGCTGCTGCAAGTGCTGATGGAGGCAGTTGGTTTGATATTGCGGATTCAAGTCCTCAAAACAGACCGAATGGCTATAAATATAATGTGAAAATAGCGAATGGCAAACTAACAATTTCCTTTGATGATAGACTCATAGCAGCAAATGTCGGTGCTTATGTTGTCAATAACCCTAAGGATTTTCCAGGAAACGCTCCAGCCCATTTTGGTAATTCAGTTTCTGTCGATATGCCAGCAGGTTACGGTGATGTAGTTTATCTGTATTTCCATAATGCAGGCGGACTTAAATGGTATACAACAGGTAAATATGAATTTAAGGAGTATAGATGGGTACGAACTGATCTTGTAGCTGATTACAAGGTACGAGATGACCTTGTAGCTGATGAATTTGTACGAAATGATAAGGTCGGCAATGAATTTGTAAAAGATAAGTATGATGTCAAGTTCACGTTGGTTGTTACCGATGAAAATGGCAATGAGGTTTACAATGGTGGGATCAATAACGGCGATGAGTTTTCTTTAGATAATCTTAAACCAGGCAAATATACAAGTGTTCTTCGAGGCGACGACTTTGACGATGTAACTAAATCTGTAACAGTTGTTGCGGGTGAAAAAGCAAGCGCGAACTTTGACAATATAGTCGTAACAGACAAAGACTATGTGGAAGAAGAATATCTTGAAAAAATTTATCTTGATGTTATCTATCTTGATAAAATCTATTTGAAAGATATCTATCTAAAAGATATCTATCTGGATGATGAATATGCCATCTATCTTAACTAAAACAACAGCAAAAAATAAAAATCTACAATCATATGATGGTTATCCTCATTAGGTAATGATTTGGGCATGAGTTCTTTGTATCGGACTCATGCCTTTTTATATTGTCTAAATTCGTATTGGACTAACGGTGTAGATTAGTAAAAATTTAGTTTTGTTAAATTATGGATTATCGTGTTGTTAATAGGCTAGAATAAAGAATGTAATATAATCTTTATGTAAATAAGGGATTGGTAGGAAATTTGGTTATAAGAAGGAGCTATATGAGTATATACAAAACACAATCTGGAAGAGAAATGTCGCTAAAGCTTTATGATGCTCAATTGGAAAAATTGGATTATTCATGTAAGGATGTTTACGTTCATACTCGTTTTGGAAGAACACATATTGTTGAAACTGGCAATCTATCGGGTGAACCTTTGTTAGTATTTCATGGTGGGAATAGTACGACTGCCTATAATTTACTAGCTTACAGATTCCTGCTGAAGGAATTTCATATCTATGCAGTTGATATTATTGGTCACCCTGGAAAAAGTGATGAAGTTAATCTTTCTCCTTATAATTATGATTATGGAAAGTGGGCAAGTGAGGTTATTACAAAGCTTGGGTTTGATAAAATAGCTTGTTTTGGGACATCGTTTGGAGGCGGCGTTTTGGCAAAACTGATGTGTATCGCACCGGAAAAAGTAAAAAATCAGTATTAATTGTGCCGTCAGGTATTAACAATGCGTTTCCAATCACAACTGTGAAAATGATAATACCACTACTCAAATATAAACTAACAAAGAAAGAAAAATATATAAAAGAAACAGCTCTATTTATGGCTATTAAAGAAGATATTCTTGATAAAGATACTTTGGATATGGTGAAAGATAGTTTTGATCATGTAAAAACAAAAGTAGGGATGCCTTCTAATGTGAATAAAAAATTAATGCAACAGTGTAAAGCACCGACACTTATTATGGCAGCAGAAAAAGATTGTTTATTTCCTGCCCAAAAAGTATTATCAAGAGCAAAAAGAATTATACCGAATAACACGGCTCATATGTTAAAAGGGTGCGGACACATGCATATGTTGCCAGAGCCTGAAAAGAAAATGATCGTTGATTTCTTAAGTGTTTAGGCACTTTAAAGTCCATTGAAAAATAGAACTCCCACGATTTTTCATTTTCTATGGTGAAGTTCTTATTTTGGCGCTTCATGAATGGCTAACGGGGTGTGTTCGTTAAACATTTTTATGATTAATTTATAAAAGTGAAAATCTGAATGATGCCGTGAGAAAAGCAGTGAGGGTCAGCTTTTTGCTATATGTCTTTAAAATGATGACGTCTTATTTTAATCAATTTTCGAAATGTCATTTATTTTTTTCACAAAGGTTCCCATAATACGAACATATCAGTAAAATAGAGTAGGTTAGGGGGACTATATTTTGAAAGATCAACGTTTTAAAATTGCGCATCGAGAGGCGCTTATCGGTATCGGACTTGTGATCGTTAACTTTGCGATTTGGTTTGGTTTTGCCTATGGACTAGGCTCTGGTGATCCGAAAAGCTATACGTATGTTTTCGGTTTCCCGGCATGGTTTTTCTATAGTTGTATGGCAGGGACAGGCTTTATGATTATTTTAATCTGGCTAGTCATGAAACTCTTTTTCAAAGAGGTACCATTTGACGATGAGGAGGTGGATCAATAATGCATTGGCAAGTTATTTTTCCACTGTTGTTATTTTTAGTCATTATCTTTGGTATTGGTATTTGGGCAAATAAGCATATACGCTCCTCTAATTCATTTTTACAGGAGTACTTCCTTGGTGGACGTGAAATGGGAGGCTTCATTCTTGCGATGACAATGATTGCTACGTACGGTAGTGCAAGTAGCTTTATTGGAGGTCCAGGTGTTGCTTATACGAAGGGGCTAGGCTGGGTATTACTGGCGATGGCTCAGCTTCCAGCAGGTTATTTTGTGTTAATGATTTTAGGGAAGAAATTTGCTATTATCGCAAGACGTTATCAAGCCATTACGTTAATAGACTTTTTACGAGAACGCTATAAAAGTCATACGATTGTTATCCTATCTGCCATTAGTATCATTATCTTTTTATTTTCAGCGATGATGGCACAATGGGTAGGTGGAGCTCGATTAATTGAATCATTAACTGGCTTAAACTACACTACTGCACTCTTTATTTTTGCGATTTCTGTATTAGCTTATGTAATTATTGGGGGCTTCCGTGCTGTTGCATTGACAGACGCGGTACAAGGTTCAATTATGGTCATCGGAACTGTTATTTTATTAATCGGGACTATCATAGCTGGTGGAGGAATTGATCATATTATGGCCTCACTTGTCGCTGAGAATCCCAATCTAGTGTCTCCATTTGGAGCAGAAGGTGAATTAACGCCATTATACGTTTCTACATTTTGGATTTTGATAGGTATCGGGGTTGTAGGACTTCCACAAATTGCAGTTCGTGCGATGAGCTATAAAAATTCCAAAAGCATGCATTTAGCGATTATCATTGGCACTATTGCCATTGGGACAATCATGTTTGGGATGCATCTAATCGGTGTTTTAGCACGACCAGTGATGCCGGGTATTGAAATTGGTGATAAAGTCATGCCGCTACTGACATTGAAGGTTTTGCCACCATTTTTAGCTGGCGTTGTCTTAGCAGCACCTATGGCAGCAACGATGTCTACAGTGAATGCGCTACTTATGCTTGTTAGCTCAACCGTAGTGAAAGATATTTACTTGAACTATATAAAGCCAACTGCTAATGACACAGAAATAAAGCGTGCTAGCTTTATTGTTACTGCAGTGATTGGTTTAGCCGTAATCGTATTTGCACTAAATCCACCAGATTTATTAGTATGGCTTAATTTATTTGCTTTTGGTGGACTTGAGGCAGTCTTTATTTGGACGGTCGTTTTAGGACTATATTGGAAAAAAGCCAACAAATATGGAGCAATTGCGTCAATGATTTCAGGGATGACTTTGTATATTGTCATTGATCGTTTTTATCCTTCCGTCTTTGGCATGCATACTGTGACAATCCCTATTGTCGCATCTTTCTTCATTTTTGTTATTGTTAGTTTATTAACGAGTCATAAATTTAAAGACGAAAAGCTGTTTATCTAGCTAAGAAAACGCCGTAGAGATAGAATAACTACGGCGTTTTCTATTGTAGGCAAAATGAATGAGATGGATAAAACCTTCGAAGCGACGGAAAGAATCTCCGAAGTGGCGGATAGAATCTTCAAAATGATGGATAGAACGTCCAAAGTCGTGGAAAGAACCTCAGGATTCGTGGATAGAACTTGAAACGACGGATAGAACCTTCGAAGTGATGGATAGAACCTTCGAAATGATGGATAGAACGTCCAAAGTAGTGGAAAGAACCCCAGGATTCGTGGATAGAACTTGAAGCGACGGATAGGACCTTCGAAATGATGGATAGAACTCGAAGCGACGGTTAGAATCTTCAAAACGACGGAAAGAATCATTGGAACGACGGAAAGAGTCCTCGAAGCGACGGAAAAAATCACTGGAACGACGGATAGAACTCGAAGCGACAGAAAGAATCACTGGAACGACGGAAAGAATCCTCGAAGCGACTGAAAAGACTTCTCCGAAATAAATCTAGAATTCTTTCGACAAAAAAACGCCGTAGAAGTATCATATCTACGGAGTTTTTCTCATTGAACTATTATATAATCATACGCATTTTTAGTGAGCAAGGTAATCGTTACGATAATAAATAATATGCGAACAAAGCCGCTACCTTTTTTTATCGCCATTCGGGAGCCTATAGTTGCACCGGCAATTTGAGCGATCCCCATTAGTAAACCGTAGACATAATGAATTTGACCTAAGTAGGCGAACATTAAAAGGCCCGCAAAATTACTTGCTAAGTTTAAAAATTTGGCATTTCCTGCTGCCTTTAAAAAATCGAAGCCGATTAATAAAAAGCTAAAAATTAAAAATGAGCCAGTTCCTGGACCGAGAAATCCATCATAAAAACCAATGCAAAATAACAATAACATGAATAAAACTAAGTGCGTAAATTTTAAATTTTTGACTGCAGCTACTGAACCCCAGTCTTTTTTGAAGATTGTATAGACTGCAACAGCTGCAAGCATTATAAGCATTAGTGGTTTTAGTAATTCAGGATTGATTAAATGTACGGTCCATGCACCAAAAAGCGATCCAATAAAGGCTAGGGGAAAGTATTTGAGTACCGAACGAATTTCTAGTTGACCGGAACGATAGAAGGAAATAGTTGATGTTAAAGACCCCATTGTACCAGCAAGCTTATTGGTTGCTACGGCTGCTGCTGGATTTAACCCCGCAAACATAAGGGCAGGTAATGCAATTAAGCCACCACCCCCAACGACCGCATCCACAAAGGCGGCTAAAAACCCAAAAGATAGTAATAATATGACTACATTTAAATCTACATCAAATAGCATGTTTACACCTCTTTAGATAGTTACTACTGAAATAGTAACTAAAATTCATTAAGCTGTAAAGACCTATTTTTTTCGTTGGCTTATCTTCATAGCCTTGTCTTATAATAGAGGAAATGGAGGGATTCGATGGAATTATTAATCGCCCAATTAAAAGAACTGGGATTCACAGAATATGAAGCAAAGGCCTATACGGCACTCGTACAAAATAAACATGTTAGTGCCTATCAAGTAAGTAAAAATTCCGGTATCCCACGCGCAAGAATATATGACATACTTAATGGACTCGTTGAAAAAGGGTTAGTATTAAAAGAAGAAACGGCAGATCAAACGACATACTCAGCCATTCCAGTTGCTGTGTTTTTACAACAAATTCAGCAACGTTGGCAATCGAATTTCACATCAATTAGTGATCAATTAGAAAAATTAGAGGTAGAAGAGCAGGAAGCGGAGCATAAGGTTGTCACCTTAAAAGGAAAAGAGGCAATCGTCAATTATTGTCAGTCATTATTAAAAAAAGCGGAGAAAAAAGTTATATTATCGATGTGGGAAGATATGTTTGAAGAATTGAGAGAAGATATACAAGAGGTCGCTCAACATATTCCGGTTCATGGCATTTCATTGTATGTGGATGAAAATATTGCGTCAATAGACCAGCATCGTATTACAAACTATACGAAGAAAACCTCCACACCGCATTGGTTTATACTGTCAGTAGATGGTCAAGAGATGATTTATGGTCATTCACCGTCAAATCAAGAAATGGCCTTTATTACAAATGATCCTGTTCATATTTACTTATTAGAGGATTATATATGGCATGACGTGCTGGTCAATCGACTATTAAAGCGCGATGATCAGGAACTTGAGGAATGGATTACTAAAGAACGAAAAGCCTTTTTCTTAGATTAAAAAAAGAATCTGCAAGCCATCAGTGTAGTAAGCTACATAGATGACGAGCAGATTCTTTTTTGTTAAAAAGTATTTTTTATTTTAATAAAAAACTTTATCAACATTGTATTTAGCGCGGAATGTATTGATCGCGTATGTTTCGTAAATTTCACGTTCCATTGGATCATCTACTTCATACACTTCAATTTTGAAAACTTCATCACGGTGATTTTTCATCGGAGACACATTATCCTCAAAATGCTTTTTAATACGTTGGCGAATTTTACGTGCTTTACCGACAAATAATAATTCATTCTGTTCATTGTAGAATAAGAATATGCCGCCTTTTTCACGTGTGATTTTATGGAAGTCAATAAAACCGAAGTATGGAGTGATTGGTACATCACCTGGCTTTAAATCTTGTTCGCGTTGGCGAATTACTAAATCTGGTTTTGGGAATTCAATTTTAATCAAACTTTTCACGTTCCTCTCTGTTACTAAAGGTATATGTTAACATAATTACAGCTTGTTTACCATAAAATATGTAGACATAACTTTCACATTAGTGTTAAACAAATACCATAATGACATGCATGGTTAATAACGAAATATTCGATGTATTATTGATATTCTTAATTGTTCATGTTACAATTCTTTTTAATTAAATAATCTTATCAAGAGAAGTTGAGGGATTTGGCCCGATGACGCTTCAGCAACCTCTAACAAAAGTTAGAAAGGTGCTAATTCCAGCAAAGGATTATCCTTTGAGAGATAAGAGTGAACGTGGACTTAATCCTTCTCATTCTATCTCATATGGAATGAGAGGGATTTTTTAATTTTAAGTCTTATTGAGGTTTGCGGGGTGCCCGTTGCACTAATTGATTTCAACAGAGAGAAATAAAAGAGAGGGGAATGCAAGATGCCAATTAATATTCCAAAAAACTTACCAGCTGGAGAACATTTACGAGAGGAAAAAATCTTCGTAATGGAAGAGGATAGAGCAAAAACGCAACAAATCCGGCCGTTAAATATCTTAATTTTAAACTTAATGCCAGAAAAAGAAAAAACAGAGCTGCAATTACTTCGTTTATTGGGGAATACACCGTTACAAGTGAATATTACATTTTTAAATACCGCTACGCATGAATCGAAAAATGTCAGTAAATCACATTTGCAGTTATTTTATACGACCTTCAATCAAATTCGCCATCGCCGCTATGACGGCATGATTATTACGGGTGCACCAGTAGAAAAAATGGCATTTGAAGACGTGAACTATTGGCAGGAAATTTCACAGATTATGGATTGGTCAAAGCATAACGTAACATCGGTTCTACATATATGTTGGGGCGCACAAGCGGCATTATATCATCATTATGGTATCGGCAAAATTGAGCTTTCTTCTAAATGTTCAGGTGTCTATTCTCATGTCATTACGGATTTAACAGTGGATTTAGTACGAGGTTTTAGTGATTTATTTACGGCACCACATTCTCGTTATACATCTGTTTCGATTGATGAAGTCCGCAACCATCCTGATTTACGATTACTGTCTTATTCAGAAGATGCTGGCGTTTTCATCGTGCAATCTAAGGATAATAAAAATATCATGATTACCGGTCATCTAGAATACGATGCGACAACGTTAGCTGATGAGTATAATCGTGATGTTGCGAAAGGATTAGATATTGAGGTACCGGTGAATTACTTCCCAAATGATGATCCAGTAAATGAACCACTTAATACGTGGCGTGCCCATACGCATTTATTATTCTCGAATTGGTTGAATTACTACGTTTACCAAGAAACACCATACGAATGGGATTTTGTTGATGAGATTGAATATCATATTTAACTTCTTTCAGCACTTGTCTTTTGTAGCGTAAGCTCAAAAGTAAATGTAAAGAAAAAATGATGACCTTGATTACGTCAGGGGCATCATTTTTTAATTTCTCTATACTTAAACTTCATGTCATTCACGGCTTCCGGAGATAAACTACTATGCTGTTATTTATCTGATGAATTTCCACTCCTATCACTATTTGGTGTATTGCCTGTATCACTTTCATTTTGAGTAGAATTATTGCTATCACTGCTACTGTCACTTTGGTTAGAATTATCGCTACTACTATCACCCTGAGCAGAATTCTCGTTATTGCTACTACTGTCACTCTGACTAGAATTATTGCTATTGCTACTACTATCACCCTGAGCAGAATTCTCGTTATTGCTACTACTGTTACTCTGACTAGAATTATTGCTATTGTTCCCGCTATCACTCTGAGCGGAATTATTACTATTGTTACTTTGCGTAGAATTTTCGTCATTACTATTACTTTCACTCTGAGAAGAATTACCGCCATTGCTGCTAGTATTACTTTGTGTAGTATTTCCTTGATTACCGTTGATTTTTCGAATCATTGCAACAATTAATAATAATAGCGGCAAACTAACTGTGAAAACACCTGAAAACAATGGCCATATTTCTCTATTGTAAGTGTAGGAATGTACGATATTAGGATGAATAATTTGCGAAAGACCAATGGTAATTAAACCTATTGGAAAAATGAGTGGTCGATGATCTTTGATCTTACATACTTGAGCTATACCAATGACTGAAGCATAAAAATACATAAAAGTTCTAATAAAAATAGAGATAATCCACATGACCGCCATAATCACTTCAATACGCTGCACAAAATTTCCGATAGAAATTCTTTGGGCTAAAGCATAGCTGGGAGATATGCGGGCAGCGGTATTAGCAGGACCTAGGACAAGAATACATAGTATGATGATGATAATTAAAATAAGCCCCCCGATCATCGAGCCAATGTAAAACCCTTTTTGTGCTGATTTATGGACATTAACAGCAGAAGGAAAAATCATTAATAGCACGGCAAGCGGGAATGAAAAAAGACTTATAAATTGAAACATACTAAAGCTAATCGATTTTGGGGATGCTTCCAAAATTGGCTTTATATTTTCTATATGAATTTGTGGAGAAATACAAATGACAAAAACAATAAAAATTAAGATGAATATTGGGAAAAGTATTTCCGTAGACCGTGCAAAAACTTCGATCCCTAAATATGTAGCATAGACGATGATGATACCGAACAGCAGTGCAAAAACCATAGTAGGCGTCTCAACCATTACCTCTGTTTTCATGAAAGCTCCAATAAAAAATAATAATTCACCTGCAGAAAGTAAGGTAAGAGAGATAAAACCAAGTGCGGTAATTTTACCGAAAAAACGACCTAAGATGGTTTCGTTCGCCTCTATAAATGTTTGTGTTGGTGTTCGATTTCCTAAAGCTACGAATAGCTTTACTAAAAGTAAACTAATAGCGACACCGATGATCGCTACAATCCAAGCATCTTGTTTTGATTCACTTGTTACAGTTGAAGGGATAATTAAAATGGCTGTACCAATAGAAAAGAGAAGGGTAATAATCATAAATTGTCTTGAACTAATTATTTCTTTTTCCATCATGAACATACCCCTTTCTCTTAATTCATTTTGTTAGGGAGATAATTAAATCTCTAATTGGTGAAAAAATAAAGGTAACCAAGTCTAGTGGGCTTGGGATTTTGAGCCTTAGTGAGACCCCGATATTTAATGCAGCACCGATCAATAATAAAATCGAAAAAATAACGATTGCTTTCTTTTCTTTATTCTTTTTTAATGTCGGAATGATGGCAAGGGCAATACTAGCTGAAATTAGTAGTATGACTATCGTCATAATCATTTCTTATTCTCCCTTCGGCTTATTCACTAATGAGTTTTCCATCGTCCCTGTTCCTTGTGTGTTAACATGTACTTCAACTTTCACTGGTAGTTCTTGAAATACGGTGAGCCAGTCTTTTTTTATTTTTTTCCACTCTTTCGGATTTGTGCGGTGGAGTACTTCACCAAATCCAAAAATATCGACCCGGTAATTTTGCTGAACGGTATGGATTGTTTCTTCGATTCGTTTTTTAATAAGTTCTTCTGTTTTTTTACTTACATATTTAATCGATTTTTCTTTAGTAAGATCTATATGGCATTCAACTTCTCCGACATTTTGGTCAATATCTATAAGAACATTGATTTTTGGAACTCCTTTTTCAAATTTACCTTTTATCTTTGTCTTGGAGTGCGTAATTTCTGTAGATAACGTACCTCCTTTAGGGCAAGCAATAATTTCAATTGTATTTTCAATTTTATCCCTTAAAAAGCCTAGACTTCTACTTTCCTCTTCTGTTAAAAGTCCAATAAGTTTATCTTCTTTAAATACAGCCAAGCCTGCATATTTTAATAGCGTAGAGGATTTCGATCTTTTAACATTTGTTTGCTCCTCTCCAATATTTTTATCCCCTTGTATTTCAATAGCTGACATGACTACACTTTTTTCTTTGTCATTTAATGTATTGATTAATTCGTCAATTTTAATGGATTGAGTTGTACCCCAAGTTTTCTCAGATGTTTTAAGAGAATTTAACATTTTATTTGCTGGTACTTTTTCGATGGGTGTTAATACATTTAAAACTTCATCAGCAGTCGCGTCATGCGCTACGATGACATCGAAATCATTTCTGAATTCATGATCTCTTGAAATTAAATCTAATGGTTCATTCATTCCTTCTTTTGCTAATTCATCACCGAGCACAACTATTTGAAGATGCGCAAAATAAAGTTTTCTGGCTGTTACTGTTGTCATTTTTCTAATTGCCTCAAAAACCGTTTTACCTTTTGAATGGTAGGTAATAACGGGGGATCGTCCTGTTGAAGGCTGTTTTGAGGAAATTTCACTAGGATCCACGACTTGAACAGTTATTTCAAATTCATTATCTAATTTATCAATTCCTAATCCTACGACAATTGCTAATTCATTGAGCTCACGCTTACTCCAGCAACCACTTAAAAGTACAGTAAGAATCATTAGTAAACAAATTGCCTTAAATTTTGACATGGTTCATTCCTCGTTTACACTTTCGTTTGATTCCTTTTTTTCGTATTAAAATATTTCTGCCCCCTAACCGTGTTTTTTTGACTGATTAAGCGCGGTCTAGTCAATAAAGCTCTACGAGGGAACAACACGAGTGCATCTTTTTGATCTTGTAAAATTAATGGACCGAATGGACTTAAATATGGAACACCGAAAGTTCTCAAACTACATAAGTGTAGGATGATAATCATCAGACCAAACATCAAACCGAATAATCCAACGATTGCTGAGACAATCATTAATGGGAAACGCAGTGCGCGCACTGTATTGGATAAGCCATAAGCAGGGAACAAGAAGCTACAAATGGCTGTTAATGCCACAATAATGACCATCACTGCTGAAACGATTCCAGCTTCCACGGCTGCTTGACCAATCACTAATGTTCCTACAATGGATACGGCTGGTCCAATCGTTCTTGGCATCCGAAGACCCGCTTCTCGTAACACTTCAAAGGCAACCTCCATTATGAGTGCCTCTACAACGGCAGGGAAGGGGACTCCTTCTCGTTGAGATGCAATGCTTATTAGCATAGGGGTTGGGAGCATTTCTTGATGGAAGGTGGTGATAGCTACGTAAAGCGATGGTGCCACCAAGGCTAGGCTTATTCCAAAAAATCTTAAAAGGCGTACAAGAGAACTAATCATCCAATGTTGATAATAATCTTCAGCAGATTGTAAAAAGGATGTAAATAGGGCTGGTACAATTAGGACAAACGGTGTACCGTCCACTAAAATAGCAATTTTACCGTCTAATATTTCACCAGCAATAACATCAGGTCGTTCAGAATTATAAACTGTAGGGAATATGGTGGTTTTAGAATCTTGAATAAAATCTTCAATGTAGCCGCTTTCTAAAATACCATCAATATTTATACGATCTAATCGGGAAAGAATCTCTGCTACTATTTTTTCATTCGCAATGCCGTTTAAATACATAACAGCAACTTCCGTTTTTGTTACTTCACCGATTATTCTGGATTTGATCCAGAGATTCGGACTTTTAATTTTTCTACGGATCAGGGCCGTGTTCGTACGTAATGTTTCTGTAAAGGATTCCCTTGGACCTCTAATGACCGACTCTGTTGATGGCTCCATAACGGCTCTATCTTTTGCGCCTTGAGTACTTGTTACGATACCAGTTGAAGATTCATCTACTAAAATGACCGTATTACCATTCAAAATTGAATTGTACAATGCTGAAAAATGAAAAATATCATTCACATCGCCGACTGTTAAACAAGAATCTCTTAAATATCGAATAATTTTTTCTATTTCTGCATCATTATTATCATCAATATCAAGCATTAGTTTATCAATTACAGCATTAGAAATGCTTATTTTATCGGATAAGCCATCTACATAGATGATGGCTAACGTAAATTGTTCGGCTTTTCCAATGGTAATTTCTCGAATGACAAGGTCATTACTATTCCCAAGTGTATTTTTAATCATTTTCAAATTTTGCGAAAGAGAACTATACAGTTGGTCATTGTTTTGGGAGGTATCAGCAATTTTAGAAATAGACATGTTCTTTCCTCCTCAAGATTTTACATAAATATAGAATGTACAACTTTGAGAGAAGATAAACCAAGGTTGGAAGTGTTTCATATAAAAAAAGCAGTGTTCCCTTCGCATAAACGAAAGGAAACACTGCTTTATTTTTTATATTCATATTTTAATTCGTCATTTGAAGCATCCACATCTACATATAAATCGTGATCATTGAAAAACCATAAATCTTTTTCATCAATATAGTAGGTAATATCGTCAATCACTGTCTTTACACCGATTTGGATTGGTTCTTCACGTGTCATACCGAGAGAAAAGCCTTCGTGAAAAGGACTGGAACCACCGTATCTAGCATAAAAACGAATTGTATCTCCGGATTCTACTTCCATCTCTTGTTGAAACCATTGCAGGGCTTTATCTGTTAGTGTGATATTCATTCGAATGTTCCTCTCCTCGTTATAGCCATTTCACCTTTGGTTCGGTACCATTTTTAATGCGGACAATATTTGCTCGGTGACGATACATGATAAAGGTAAATAAACATGCTACTAAAATACCTAACGCAAAATCACCGGTAACAAAATAATAAACGATTGAATAGATTAGTGCTACTAAAGCGGCAATCATAGAAGTTAAGCTTACAATTTTCGTTATTTTTAATGTTACAATAAAAGCAATAAATAGTAAGACAAATAGAGGCCATGAATAACCTAAAAGAACACCTGCCGATGTTGCTACCGCTTTCCCACCTCGGAAACCAGCAAAGATCGGGAACATATGACCAATTACGGCTACTAGTCCAAGAATTAGCGAGTGAATGGAGACTTCAGAGAATACAGGAAGAGCTGCAAGTAATACGGCTGCCGTACCTTTTAAGACGTCCATAATTGTCACGACAATTCCTGCTTTTTTTCCTAGAATACGAAATGTATTCGTCGCACCTAAATTACCACTTCCGTGTTCACGAATATCCGTTTTATAAAAAATTTTGCCTATCCATAATCCTGAAGGTATTGAGCCGATTAGATAAGCACATAAAATAATAAGTCCATTTAGCATAGCTGGACTCCTTTCATTCATAAATTATCACTTGGTACTAATAATATGTAACAATTATTTTACACTTTTTCTTTATAATCTACAATGTCATGAAGGAGATTTCTTCGTGTATCTTGAATTCATTACAAAAGATAACTATTTTGCAAGGATTTTTTATGTATTTAAACTGAGGTTAGGCTTTTTGACATGATTCATGTAGACAGCATGAAAGCCCTTTCTAAAAATATAGGTAAAATGGCAATTTTGTCAATCACTCATTCCTTTGGTAGAATAGAAGTCTATCTTTAATTTCTAGAGTAAGCTAGTATGAATCTTCTTTAGGCAGAAGAAACCCATTTAGTATTGGACTGTATATTTTTCTGAGAATATTCAAATGCTTTTTAATGAAAGTTCAAAGCCTTCAGCGTTTCGTTAAAAAAGAGTAATGAGCAGAAGTTAGTCATTTGTTGTTTTATTTATGCAACTAAAGCTTGCTGCCCTACGTCAAGGGAATAGAAGAGTTCTTAATACATATTGAAGCAACTATTGCAAATTTTTCTTTCGGTAAAACAGATCAAAACGACGAAGCTGTGAGGAAATTTTAAAAATTTATTGGGCCTGACACTAGATATTGTTAGGAAATGCTATTATTATTAGGAAGAGAATATAAATAGAACATGCGTTTGTTTTTTGGAGGGGAATTTTTTGGCGAATAAACAGTCACCAAGCGTCTATAATGATGACGCCATTCAAGTATTAGAAGGATTAGAAGCGGTACGAAAACGACCCGGCATGTATATCGGTTCTACAGATGGCCGTGGACTTCATCACCTAGTATATGAAATCGTAGATAATGCGGTGGATGAAGCACTGGCTGGTTTTGGTTCTCATATCATTGTCACTATTCATAAAGATCAAAGTATCAGCGTTCGAGACTTCGGCCGAGGAATGCCAACAGGTATGCATAAAATGGGGAAACCAACTCCTGAAATCATCTTTACAGTCTTACATGCTGGTGGTAAATTCGGACAAGGCGGCTATAAAACAAGCGGTGGCTTACATGGTGTAGGTTCTTCTGTTGTGAATGCTTTATCAACTTTTTTAGAAGTAACAATTCATCGCGACGGTAAGAAGTATCGTCAACGTTTTGAAAATGGTGGTCATCCTGTTACGACATTAGAAGAGGTAGGACATACAAAACAGACAGGAACGCTTGTTCATTTTCTACCAGATGACACAATTTTCTCTGTAACAAAATACAATTATGATACGCTTGCAGAACGTTTACGTGAATCAGCATTTTTATTGAAAGGCTTAAAAATTGAGTTAATCGATGAACGCGAGGAAGGCAAAAATGATGTTTTCTTTTATGAGAACGGAATTGAAGCTTTCGTTGCTTATTTGAATGAGGAGAAAGATGTACTTCATCCTGTTAAATATGTGGAAGGGATTCAAGATGAAATCGAAGTAGAATTTGCCTTCCAATACAACGATGGCTACTCAGAAACAATTCTTTCATTTGTTAACAATGTACGTACACGTGACGGCGGGACACATGAAACAGGAGCTAAGTCTGCGTTAACGCGTGTTTTCAATGAATATGCACGTAAAATAGGTTTGTTAAAAGATAAAGATAAAAATCTTGAAGGGACAGACATTCGAGAGGGCTTAGCGGCGGTTGTTTCTGTTCGTATACCAGAGCATTTACTGCAATTCGAGGGTCAAACGAAAGGTAAGCTTGGGACGAGTGAGGCACGTTCGGCCGTAGATAGTGTTGTTTCGGAGCAAATTTTATATGTGCTTGAGGAAAACGCTGAATTGTCTGCATCTCTTGTGCGGAAAGCTATTCGTGCGCAACAAGTACGTGAAGCGGCTCGTAAAGCACGTGAAGATGCGCGAAACGGCAAGAAGAGTAAAAAAGGCAGTACAATTCTTTCTGGAAAATTAACACCTGCACAATCTCGCAATGCAGCGAAAAACGAGCTGTATTTAGTCGAAGGTGACTCAGCAGGAGGCTCTGCAAAACAAGGACGAGATCGTACGTTCCAAGCGATTTTGCCATTGCGTGGTAAAGTCATTAATACGGAAAAAGCAAAGCTTCAGGATATTATGAAAAACGAGGAGATCTCAACGATAATTCATGCCATTGGTGCTGGTGTCGGTGCAGAATTCTCAGTTGAGGATTCTGCTTATGACAAAGTCGTTATTATGACCGATGCTGATACGGACGGAGCGCATATTCAAGTGCTGCTGTTAACGTTCTTCTATCGTTATATGCGACCATTGATTGAAGCTGGAAAGGTATTTATCGCGTTACCACCACTTTATAAAATCTCAAGGGGTACTGGTAAAAAAGAAGTGATTGAATACGCTTGGACCGAAAATGATTTACAAAAGGCTATTAAAAAAGTTGGAAAGGGTTACATATTACAGCGCTATAAAGGTCTTGGTGAGATGAATGCTGACCAGCTGTGGGATACGACGATGAACCCTGATACGCGTACATTAATTCGTGTAACAATTGAGGATGGTGCACGTGCTGAAAGACGTGTGACAACATTAATGGGCGATAAGGTAGAGCCGCGCCGTAAATGGATCGAAGCCAATGTAAACTTCGGTATGGAGGATGATTCAAATATTTTAGACAATGAATTCATCCAACAAGAGGAGGACCAACATGAGTAGTACTGAAAAGTTTCAAGATTTACCTTTAGAAGAAGTCATGGGTGACCGTTTTGGTCGCTATAGTAAATATATTATTCAAGACCGCGCGTTGCCTGATGCACGTGACGGTCTTAAGCCTGTTCAACGACGTATTTTATATGCAATGTTTACGGAGGGCAATACGAACGACAAACCATTCCGTAAATCAGCAAAAACGGTCGGTAATGTTATCGGTAATTATCACCCTCACGGTGACAGCTCAGTCTATGAAGCAATGGTGCGCATGAGTCAGGATTGGAAAGCGCGTCATATGCTTATTGAAATGCACGGGAATAATGGTTCTGTTGATGGTGACCCACCGGCCGCGATGCGTTATACAGAGGCAAGACTTTCTGCTATTGCAGCGGAGATGCTACGCGATATCGGCAAGAAAACGGTTGAATTTGTACCAAACTTTGATGATCAGGATATGGAGCCAACTGTTTTACCAGCGCGTTTCCCGAACTTACTAGTCAACGGCTCAACGGGTATTTCGGCCGGCTATGCTACGGACATCCCTCCGCACGCACTTGATGAGGTGCTAGACGGTGTTCTTATGCGCTTAGATAACCCTAATACGACTGTTGATGAATTAATGACAGTCATTAAAGGGCCTGATTTCCCAACTGGTGGTATTATTCAAGGTGTTGATGGTATTAAAAAGGCATACGAAACAGGTCGCGGTAAAATCATCGTGCGCGCGCAAGCAGTTGTTGAGCCCATTAAAGGCGGCAAAGAGCAAATCGTTATTACTGAATTACCATATGATGTCAATAAAGCGAATCTTGTAAAGAAAATCGATGAGCAACGCGTAGATAAACGCCTTGAAGGAATTTCGGAAATTCGTGATGAATCGGATCGTACTGGCCTACGTGTAGTGATTGAACTGAAAAAAGATGTGCCTGGACAAGGGATTTTAAATTACTTGTTCAAAACAACTGATTTACAAGTAGCCTATAATTTTAATATGATTGCGATCCATAATCGTCGTCCGACAATGATGACATTGCCATTGTTACTCGATTCTTATATTGCCCATCAAAAGGAAGTCGTAACGAACCGCTCCATTTACGATTTGCAAAAGGCTAAAGATCGTTCGCATATTGTGGAAGGCTTGATAAAGGCGTTGTCCATTTTAGATGAAGTCATTGCAACCATTCGTTCTTCAAATGATAAACGCGATGCCAAAACAAATTTACAGGAGAAGTTTGGCTTTACGGAAGTGCAATCAGAGGCTATCGTGAGCTTGCAATTATACCGTTTAACGAATACGGATATTACTGAATTACGTGCTGAACAGGAAGAGTTAAATAAATTGATTGCGAAGCTAGAAGGTATTCTTAATAGCGAAGCAAAACTTGTACGTGTCATTAAACAAGAACTACAGGACATTAAAAAGCGTTTTGCAGAGCCACGTCGTTCAAAAATCGAGCAAGAAATTGAAGAAATCAAAATTACATTAGATGTCCTTGTGCCAAGTGAAGAGGTCGTTGTGACAGTTACAAAGGATGGCTATATTAAGCGTACATCTACACGCTCACATGCCGCTTCGAATGGTCAGGATTTTGCGATGAAGGATTCCGATTATTTATTATATGAAGCAAATTTAAATACACAGCATCATTTACTATTATTCACAAATCGAGGCAATTATATTTATCAGCCTGTCCATGAACTACCTGATATTCGATGGAAGGATCTTGGGCAGCATATTTCAAGTATCGTGCCGACTGGGGAAGATGAGTCTATTATTGCTGTATACGGTTTTGAAACATTCGAACAGGCCAATACGTATATTTTAACAGCTACGAAGGATGGACAAATTAAACGCTCCCCTGTAGCTGATTATGCTGTTACACGCTATTCGAAACCAATCAAAACGATGAATGTTAAGTCAGGCGATGAAATGATTTTTGCAGACATTGTGACGGACGAGGCAGAACTAATGTTAACGACAGATACTGCCTATGCGATTCGTTTCCCAATAGAGGAATTGCCGGTAACGGGTGTCAAAACAGGTGGCGTCAAAGGGATTACGCTGAAAGATGGAGAAGCATTAGTCGGCATCAATGTTTTACCGCCAAATGACACGGCCTATGTTGCGATTGTCACACATCGCGGTGCTGTGAAGAAAATGAATGTTGCCGAAGTAGAAATGACAAGTCGTGCAAAACGCGGCTTAAAAGTATTAACAGAGTTAAAAGCGAACCCACATCGTATCGTGGCTGTCAAAAAAGTTACTGATGAGGAACAGCTTACAATCGAGACGGAAAAAGGCGTACAAGAGATTCTTGATGTACAAGCATTAACCCGAGCAGATCGCCACTCCAACGGCTCCTTTAAAGTAGATATTGCGACAGACGGTGCCATTTCACATGTCTTTACAGTCAAAAAAGAAGAGAAATAAAATTCGTTTATCTAGCCCATGCTCTTTTTGAGAGCTGGGTTTTTTTTATTTGTTTTTTCAGCTGATAAACTAGGGCAATCGCTGATAAACTCCCAATTATCGCTGATAAAGAAAATTTCATCAATGGACTGGTCTATGTCAGAAAATGGAGTTTTTGAAGATAGAGATTTATGCTGTTAAATTTATATTTACTGCGCAATCGGTAAACAGAGCCTTGTCATTTCCGGATAGTTATGGGTATAATAATCATCGAAAAGTTCATATGGAAAGAATGTAGGGGGGCTGGTGTTGCCAGCTGAGATTGTGTCCGATAGATGCTGACCCTTTGAACCTGATTTGGCTCGTACCAGCGTAGGGAACATCTATTCAAAAAAAGAAAGTTTTTGATACTGATTGTATAACGTCTGGGAGGAATCCTAGGCGTTTTTTATGTTTTTCGGACTTTTTGATGCATGCACAGGCCTTTCGTATAAAAAGACTATGAATACGCTTTCTTCTGGTACAGACATTCATTCATGAACACTTTCACACTACTTACTTGGAGGATTCGGCATGAAAAAATGGTTATTGGTCCTAATGGCTGCACTTTTCACATTAGCGGGTTGTAGCGAAAAAGAGGCTAAAAAGGATGCTAATGGATTAACAAAAGTATCGGTGGTTCTTGATTGGACACCGAACACAAATCATACAGGTTTATATGTCGCGGAAAAACTGGGTTACTTTAAGGAACAGGGCTTAGATGTTGATATTGTATTACCTGGTGAAGCGGGTGCAGATCAGCTCGTAGCGTCTGGGAAGGCTCAGTTTGGCGTAAGCTATCAGGAAGGAATTACTCAGGCGCGTGTGCAGGATGTACCGTTAGTATCGATTGCAGCGATTATTCAACATAATACTTCTGGCTTCGCATCTATCGCATCAAAAGGTATTACATCACCAAAGGATTTTGAAGGTAAAACATACGGTGGCTGGGGTGCACCACTTGAAAAGGCTGTATTACAGTCACTTATGCAAACAGAAAATGCGGATATTAATAAGTTAGATATCGTCAATGCAGGTGATTTAGATTTCTTCACAATGATGAAAAAAGATATTGATTTTGCATGGATTTATTATGCATGGACAGGTATTGAAGCAGAACTTCGTGGCGAAAAGCTGAACATGCTTTATTTAACAGATTATAGCAAGCAGCTAGATTATTACACACCTGTACTTGCTACAAATGAAAAAATGATGAAGGATGATCCTGAGACGGTAAAAGCATTTGTCGCTGCTGTAGCAAAGGGCTATGAGTATGCGATAAAGCACCCTAATGAAGCAGCTGATATTTTACTAGAAGCGGTTCCTGATTTAGATAAGAATCTTGTGCATAAAAGTCAGGAATGGCTAGCAGATAAGTATCAAGACGACGCTACACAATGGGGTGAGCAAAAACTAGCAGTCTGGGAAAACTACGCGAAATGGATGGCCGACAACAAAGTTTTAGAGGGCGAGTTTAACGCAAAACAAGCATTTACAAACGACTTTTTACCGAAAAAGGAGACAAAGTAATATGGCAAACTCATTAATAAGTGTACAAATTATCCCGAAAACTAAAACATATGAAGATGTGATCCCCTTTGTCGATGCAGCGATTGCGGTTATTGACGCATCAGGGGTGAAATATGAAGTGCATCCGTTAGAAACGACAATGGAGGGCGAGCTAACGACTTTGCTACAAATTATTGAAAAAATGAATGCTAAGATGGTTGAGCTCGGAGCAATCAATGTTATTACGCAAGTGAAAATTTTATATCAGCCATCTGGTATTACAATGGATACGCTAACGGAGAAATACAAGTGATGAAGCAAGCTTTCAAACAAGGAAGGACGATAATTTTTATCGCCTTCCTCTTATTCATCTGGGAACTAATTGTCCGTTTTGCTGATATTCCACATTGGCTTTTGCCTACACCGAGTGCCATTTTGAAAGAAGGTTCTCAATCGTATGAGACGTTTGTGCCACATGCTTTAGCGACTGTTCAATTAGCACTTCTAGGCCTTGCCATTGGCATATTGTGTGGACTAACCGTTGCCGTATTATTACATCGTTTTACGTTCGTTCTGGAGTTATTTTACCCTATTCTCATTATGTCACAGAATATCCCTGTACTCGTCCTTGCACCGCTATTGATCATTTGGTTTGGTTTTGGTTTATTGCCAAAGCTTATTATTATTTGTCTTGTGTGCTTTTTCCCTATTGTTATTTCAGCCATGGATGGCTTTCGTCAAACTGCGCCTGAGCTGAAGCATTATTTTGAAATGATTGGTGCAACGAAGGCACAAACTTTTTGGAAGCTTGAATGGCCCTATGCGTACCCATCGATTTTTTCGGGCATAAAGATTGCGGCAACTTATAGCGTAATGGGGGCTGTCATTGCGGAATGGTTAGGTGCGAAAAAGGGGATTGGTGTCTATATGACATTGGCACAATCTTCATTTAGAACAGACCGTGTATTTGTAGCGATTTTTGCCATCGTATTTTTAAGTTTACTATTATTTAGTGCGATTCGATTAATAGAAAAATTTGTTGTGAAGGGGAGAGGATTTCATGCTGAGCATTCAAAACATTGACAAATCCTTTGATGCTCTTCCGGTCATTTGTAATTTATCTTTTGAGGTGAAGGACGGGGAATTTGTTGCAATTATAGGTCCGTCAGGTAGTGGAAAAAGTACACTCTTTCAATTAATTGGTGGTGTTACTTCTATTGATGCAGGTGCTATTTTATTAAACGGTACAGATATCCAGCAAACAAAAGGAACGATTGGCTATATGCCTCAGCAGCCATGTCTATTACCGTGGCGTACGATAGTAGAAAATATCACGATAGTGGATGAGCTTCAAGGAAAACCAAATGTCAACGATGCGAAGGAATGGTTAGACAAAGTGGGACTCGCAGCGTTTGAACATGCGTATCCTAATGAGCTGTCGGGTGGCATGCAACAGCGGGTATCGTTTATTCGCGCCATCGTTAGTAACAAACCTATTTTGTGCTTAGATGAGCCATTTTCTGCACTGGATGAGTTTACAAGGCTTGAAATGCAGGCCTGGCTTTTATCAATTTGGGAAAAATATCGAAAATCTATATTGTTCGTTACACATAGTATTGAGGAAGCTCTCTTTTTAGCGGATCGTATCATTGTACTGACGAAGCGGCCGGCGACGGTGAAAAAGGAAATTATCGTACCGTTTGCAAGACCACGACAAGAAGAAATTCGCCATTCTGCTAGCTTTACGGCATTGAAACAACAGTTATTCACGTATTTAAAAGAAGAAAAGGATGAGGCGAATGTTGATTGATGCACATATTCATTTAGATCAGTATGAGGAAAATGAGGTTCCTGCTTTACTAGAGGAAGCTGAACATGTAATTGCCGTTAGCATGAATCTTCCATCATGTGAGAAGACGTTGAAGCTGTCGAAAGCCTACGCAAAAGTAAACGCAGCGTTTGGCTTTCATCCGGAACAAGCTTTACCTAGTGAAACGGAGGAAGAGGCCTTATTTGATTGGATTCGCAAACATGCACATGACATGGTGGCAATTGGCGAGGTAGGGCTGCCTTATTATTTGAGGCAGGAACAGACTATTGATGATCATCCGTATGTGGCATTGCTAGAACGATTTATTGTATTGGCAAAGGAATTGAATAAACCGATTGTCTTACATGCTGTTTATGAGGACGCGGCGATTGTTTGTGATTTGCTAGAAAAACATCATGTAACAAAAGCGCATTTTCATTGGTTTAAAGGCGATGAGGAAGTGGTTGAACGGATGATTTCTAATGGGTATTTCATTTCTGTCACGCCTGATTGTACGTATGAGACTGAAATTCAACAACTTATTAAACAATACCCAATCGAGCTCATGATGGTAGAAACAGATGGACCATGGCCGTTCGAAGGTACTTTTGACAATAAACGAACATCACCTTGGATGATGGATCATTCGATAGAGGTTATCGCATCGATAAAAGGGCTTACAACACAGGAAGCGGCACACATCATTACAAGAAATACGACCACATTTTATCATTTATAGCGAATTACGCAGCTGTTCTTTAAAAGAACAGCTGTGTTTTTGTTTAAAGTATCAGAATCGCTGATAAAATCTCGAACATCGCTGATAAAACGCCAAACATCGCTGATAAAAATATTAGAATCACGAAAGGCCCCCGTCACTTTGAGAGTGATAGTGCCAATGTAACAAACTTTTTTACCCCTTCACGTAGTTGTTTTTCATTTGTATAAGAATAGCTTAGACGTATCCAGGATGAAAGTTGTTTCAATGGATCACAAATTTGACCTGGTACAAAGGATATAGAGTTTTCGATACTTTTGGTTAATAATAACTCTGTTGGAATATTATCTGGGAGTTGCACCCATAAATTAAGACCTCCTTTTGGACTGGTCCATTTCCAATCTGTTACTGCTAGTTCTTTCTCCAGGATTTCCTTACGAATCTGTAGGGCAATCCGGATTTTCTCCAAGTGCTGCTGCAATCTTAGTGATGAAAAGTAATGGAGAAAAACTTTCTGATTGAGAAGTGGTGAACCATTATCAGCTAACGATTTTACTGTTAGTAGTGATTTCATTAATGATGATTGACAAATAACAGCTGCAATTCTCAAGCCAGGTGAGATATATTTGCAAAAGCTTCGGATATAAATGACTGTCCCAGCAGTATCATATGTGTAAATGGGTGGTGGCGGGGCATGTTCAAAATAGATGTCGTGATAGGCGTCGTCTTCAATTAATAGACATCGATATTGTTCAGCTAATTCTACTAATTTTTTGCGCTGATCAACTGAAACAGTGTAACCAGTCGGGTTATGGAATGTTGGGTTGAGATAAAAAAGAAGTGGTTTATATTGTTTCATATATAATTCAACCTGCTTTAAATCGTACCCGTCTGGATGGATATCAACCGTTACAATCTGAGCTCCTTGTGCTCTAAAAATATCAATCGCGGCACTATAGCTTGGACGTTCAAATAAAACGACGTCATTTGGCTTAATGAAAGTTTGAGCGATTAAGTGGATCGCTTGCTGTGAGCCAGAAGTGATTAACAGATCATCTGCATTGAGATGAGTTTTATACTGATTGATAAAATATTGAGTGAGTGTTTCACGTAGCTCTAAATCACCTTGCACAGTTGAGTAGGTTGCAAGAACTTTTGGATAAAGATCAAAGACTTTCTTTACGTAATCTGAAAAATAATGATTAGGCAAAAGATTTGGATCAATTAATGCCTGAGAAAAATGATAAGAAACCGGTGTTTGATGGATTTCAGATAAATGATTTTTTTGTACGTATGCAGAAACAATTGGATTGTCCAGATATAGATATTCAGGATTTTTTGTCTCATTTGATTGGACAAAATAGCCTGCTTTATCTTTTACATAAACTTTGTCATGCTGTTTCAGTAATTGATAGGCCTTTAATACAGTTAATCGATGAACATTCATTTCAGATGCTAATTGCCGGACGGAGGGAATCTTTTCATGTTCTTTCCATTCTTTACGTTCTATTTTGTGCAGTACATAATCATAAACCTTCTTAAAAAGATAATTTCCATTTTGAATCGCTTTGCTCACATCGATTCCTCCTATTCAAGACGATTGTACCACGATCTAATCTAATCTGTTCTATCCTTTTCAATCTGTTCTATTGTCTTTCTTTTATGATAGAAAAAAAGGAGGAGTTTTATTTGGTTATGATTAATTATTTCTTCATGTGTTTGATTTTTGGAACGACATTTTTAGCGATTAAAGTTGGTGTTGATGCAGGAGTGCCTCCATTTTTATCAGCGGGACTTCGTTTTTTCATTGCTGGTTTGCTGCTATTTAGTTTTATGGTGTGGAGAAAGAAAACGACAATAAGGTTATTATTTCGGAAAGAGATGTTTTTTACCGGAGTAGGTTTAACCTTCGGGACGTTTGCCATGTTATACTGGGCGGAACAGTATGTAACATCAGGGATTGCAGCGGTCTTATCTGCTACAGGTCCAATGATGATCATCGTTATTCAGACATTCATCTTGAAGCAAAAAGGAAATCGGAATTCATTCATTGGTTGTGTCGTGGGAGTCATTGGTGTCACGCTCTTGATCTTACCTAGCTTTTCAATTGAGATTAGTCCCTTCTGGATGATTGGGTGTTTCGCTATTATATTGGGTGAAGCATTTTATGCATCTGGAACGATTTATACGAAGCATGTCATCCAAAAATTTGAAGCGACATCTCCGATAGCTTTAAATGCAGCGCAAATGATGCATGGTGGGATTTTATTAATCATTTTGTCACTTTTTACCGAGAACATTCAGCTTGATTATTTTTTAAGCCCAGCTTCAATCGGCTCTATTCTTTATTTAACTATTTTTGGTTCAATGATTGGCCATAGTCTTTATTATTGGCTTGTCTCACGGACAAATCCTGTTTTTCCTTCAACATGGCTGTATATCTCACCATTAATTGCCGTTATACTAGGTGCTACTTTCTATCATGAATATATTTCTTGGCTAACAGGTATAGGAACTTTGACGATTATTGTTGGAACGCTTTTAGTTAACTTCGAAACATTACGGAAGCTACTTTCGGGAAAGAGGGCTGTTTTACAGGATGTTAAAAATTAACCTGCTAGGTTTTGTTCCGGTAAATTAAATGGGCTAAATAAAATCAACTAGTAATTACATATTCGTAAACGGGCGCGATTGTGTATAAATTTATCCGGGAAATAGAACAGAACAGCTGGGAACTTTTATGAAACAAGACAAACCTAAAGGATGTTTGTGTTATATTCAATTAATTCACAACTTAGTGAAAACTAATTATAAGGGAGTGTAAAGTTATGGAAATTTCTAATGGTGTAGAAATGCTCCAGCTCGAATTTCACGGAAATATTATTCATCCCACTCTATTATGGGATCATGAAATGGCTGTGTTAATTGACACTGGGTTCCCTGGACAAATTGAAGATATACGAGTGGCAATGAAAAAGATAGGAGTGTCGTTCGACAAACTAAAAGTAATCATTTTGACGCATCAGGATATAGATCATATAGGTAGTCTTCCTGAGATTTTACAGGAGTGTGGAAGGAATATTAAAGTTTATGCTCACGAACTAGATAAGCCTTATATCCAGGGAGATGTACCTCTTTTGAAAGATGGGCACATAGAGAATCCGCCGAAGGGGAAAGTGAATGATACCTTGATTGACGGCCAAGAACTGTCATATTGCGGCGGAATTCGAGTCATTCATACTCCGGGGCATACCCCTGGCCATATTAGTCTATATTTGAAACAAAGTAAAACATTGGTTGCTGGGGATTCGCTGTACAGTGTAGATGGAGTAATTGGGGGAATTCATGTCCCAACAGTACTGGATTTAAAAGAGGCTCGACTCTCTTTGAAGAAATACCTAGACCTCGACATAGAATCTGTAGTTTGTTACCACGGTGGATTAACGAAAGATAATATTAATGATCAGATACAAAAAGTAATTTCAAATTAAAAGTCGAGAACTAAATCGGCGCGATTATTGAATAACATTTTATTTTACCCCCATCCAAAATTGGACGGGGGTATGCTTGTGGAAATACTTAGCATTCATTTACATTGACATTATTTTCATTAAGTACTATTATTAAATGGAAAACAAGGAAAATAAAAATATTTTTTCATTTTCCTATAGGTAGGTGATCATCTTGAAAGATAGAATTTTAAAGGTATCAATAAGTGAAGCTGAACGAAAAGGATTTCGGTTTACGATGGGGGATTTAGCAAAGCAACTAGGTATGAGTACTAAAACATTGTATAGTTATTATCCTTCAAAGGAAGAATTACTAAATGAAATGATTGATCTAGCAATTCATGAACTGAAGTTGAAAGAAAATGAAATACTGCATGATGCAACATTACATCTTGTAGAAAAACTACAAAAATGTCTTGTACTAATTCCAGCCGATTTTACATTTGCTCAGCTCCAATATTTAGAAGAGCTTCAACGATATTATCCAAAGCAATGGGAGACCGTTGATAAATTTATTCATGAACAATGGTCAGGCATCGTTACGTTAATAGATGAAGGAATTGTAACAAATAAAATACGTACCTTTCATAAAGAGATATTTATAGAAGTCTATATTGGTGGGCTTTATCGATTGATGGAACGTGCATCCCAAAACAGAGATATGATGTCACTTCAGGATACAATGCAGGAAATGGTAGACATCCTGATGCTTGGTATTCTTAAGGGTAATGTTAATGAAGAAAACTAAATGGGGGCTGTAGATGAGTAAAAGTTTAAGACTACTATTTTTAGGTACAGATTTCTTTTTTATACTTTATTGGCTTGTCACGTTTTTTCAGTTGATTCCAGAAGACTATTTATATCAGGATTATCAAAATGAATTATTAGTTATCTGGAATTGGTCGTTTTTCCCGTTAGATATTTTAATTTCAGTTACTGGTTTTATTAGTCTCTATTTATTTAAAATAAAAAATGAAAAGTGGAGAGCGTTTGCCTTAGTATCACTGACACTAACATTTTGTTCTGGATTACAGGCGATTGCTTTTTGGACAATAAAGCTTGATTTCGATCTTACGTGGTGGATACCTAATCTTTTTCTTTTACTGTATCCGTTATACTTCATACCAAAACTAATCACTTTTAAAGTTCAAAATGTCTCCATACAAGCAAAACACAACCACTAATGATCCTCCATGTGGTTGTGTTTTTTGTACTTTGTAAAATTATGTTCAATGCTTTCTTTTTTTGTTTTTGTTACACGTTCATGTGTACTGAAAGGGGACGTTTGACGATTTTTTTCGACGTCCTTTCCTTTAGTGCGTTTAACATGCATGCGTTTCTTCTTTGCGTTAGAGTGTGACATGTTACCTACCTCCAAGTGTCATTTGTAAATATAGTACCGAATACGGAAGAAAAAGTAAAACCTCGTAAGTGTTAACTTACGAGGCAGTTGTCATATGATTAGTGAGATACGTCCTGTACAGAAATACCTGTGTTTGCTTTAACATCCACTTCACGATATTTCTTATCATTTGTTTCTTTAGAAAGTAATGTTCCGATGAATCCTCCAAGGAAGCCAAGTGGTACAGAAATGATTGCTGGGTTCGTTAACGAAATTAACGGATTCCCAACGAAAATAGCTTTTCCTTCTACTGGATTCCAAAGGTTTGGTGAAACTGCTACAAGAATTAAAGCAGAGATTAAACCTGTTAACATTGCTGTAATAGCACCAGCTGTATTAAAGCGTTTCCAGTAGATTGTATAGATGATTACTGGTAGGTTAGCTGAACCTGCAATACAGAATGCGAGTGATACTAAGAACGCTACGTTTAATGTTTGTGCACCAAGTGCTAAAAGGATTGAAATAACAGCGATTGTGATCGAACCAATACGAGCGGCAAGTACTTGCTCTTTCTCTGTAATTTTTCCTTTTTTAATGATTTGACCGTAAATATCATGTGATAGGGCAGATGCACCAGAAAGTACAAGACCTGCTACTACCGCTAAAATTGTTGCGAAAGCTACCGCACATACGAATGAGAATAGAATGTCCCCACCAAGTGCTTCAGCAAGAAGTGGAGCAGCCATGTTACCAGCAGCATTTGCAGAAATAATCGCTTCTTTACCAACAAATTTCGCTGCACCGAAGCCTAAGAAGATTGTAAGAATGTAGAAAATACCTACAATCCAAGTAGCCCAAATAACTGAAGAACGTGCAGTTTTCGCATCTTTTACTGTAAAGAAGCGCATTAGGATATGTGGAAGTCCCGCTGTACCTAATACTAAAGCGATTAACATTGAAATAGTATCAACGCCATTTTGATATTTAAGACCTGGGTTCAAATAAGCTGCACCGCTATCAGTGGCAGTTTCCATTTCTTTGAACATCGTAGCAATACTAAAGCCGAACTCTTTTAATACTAAGAATGAAATAATCACAGTACCTAACATTAAAAGACAAGCTTTAATAATTTGTACCCAAGATGTTGCCGTCATACCACCGAATAGCACGTATGTCGTCATCATAAAGCCTACGATTAATACGGCAACCCAATAGTCGATCCCTAAAAGTAATTGAATAAGTGCTCCTGCACCAACTAGTTGTGCAATCATGTAGAATAAAACAATTGTAATAGTGCTTAAAGCTGCTGTTCCACGAACTTTAGCGCTATCGAAACGCGCTGTAATCATGTCAGCTAATGTAAATTTACCAAGGTTACGTAATGGCTCAGCAACGATGTATAGAACCACTAAGTAAGCTACTAAATAACCGATAGAGAAGAAGAATCCGTCAAATCCAAATAATGCAACTGCTCCGGCGATTCCTAAGAAAGATGCTGCTGATAAGTAGTCACCAGCGATGGCTAGTCCATTTTGCCAGCCTGTTAACCCACCGCCTGCAGTATAGAAGTCACTTGCAGAAGACGTTCGTTTAGATGCCCACCAAGTAATAACTAATGTTAAACCAACAATGGCTACGAAGAAGAATATGGCTGTTAAACTCATCCCGTTACTCATCGGCGGCCACCTCCATTCTCGTATTCAGCGATAATTGCCTTAGCCTCTTTATCAAAGCTATTTGCTTTTGCTACATATAAGTGACATAAGCACCAAGTCATGATGAAAAGTCCTGCTGAATATACCCACACCCAAGTAATTTCCCCAAATGCCTTTTGGTGTAGTACTTTTGTGTAAGAAGTAAGAATTGGTAGCAACATGTATGCTGCTAAGAAGATTACAGTCATTGACCAAAGAAATGAATTCTTTCTTCGCACAAGTGCTTTAAACGATTCTTGATTTGCAATCGCGTCATAGTCAATCATGATGCTCTTATTCTCTTGATTGTTCCCCATTAACATTCCCCATTTGTGTTTATTTTTACTGCTTAAAGACTTAATTTTGCTAGTTTAGTGAATTCACATCTTCATTTTATGAGGAAGTTCACAAAATTGCAATACATTTCAGAAAAATTATGAAAAAATAATTTTCTGAAAAATATTCCTGAAAGAGAATATACATGACAAAGCCAAGAAATAAAAGAGTTTTGGATAATTCTGAAAATATATGGAGTTAGGCCAATGCTAGACTTTTTAGGAGAAAAATACGGATAAAATTTATAAATGAAATTGGTTTTTTATAAAAAATAAACACTATTTACTCAGTGGAAATTAGGTTTTTTTCAAGGAGAATAATATTGCTCGATAAATAAATTGGTAAATATTTATAGTAAAAAAATTAAAAAACTCGACTTAAAACCGAGTTTTTTAACTTGATATTTTTATTAAGTTGAATAGGATGATTGATAGATATTTTTTCAATAATTTGGATGGTTGCAACCAATTAATGCGAGATATCAGAAACTGATACACCTGTGTTCGCTTTCACACGAATTTCCTTATAAATGCGATCCGCTTCTTCCTGTGGTACTTTGCTAGAAGATAGAACAGTCCCTAAATAACCAGCGATAAAGCCAAGGGGAACCGTAATGACCGCTGGTACAGCTAACGGCACGATAGGATTACCAACAAAGATTGCCGCTCCTTCCACAGGACTCCATACATTTGGTCCCATTGCACCTAATACTAAACATGATAATAAACCAGTGACCATCGCTGTAATAGCACCTGTTGAATTGAATTTTTTCCAGTAAATTGTGTAAAGAATAACCGGTAAGTTTGCCGAAGCACCGATACAAAATGCAAAGGATACTAGGAACGATACATTCAAGTTTTGCGCAAATAACGCAAGGATAATGGATACAACGGCAATAGAAATCGAGCCTGTGCGAGCTGCTACAACTTGTTGCTTTTCCGTTAATTGACCACCTTTAATAATTTCACCATAAATATCATGCGAAATTGCTGAAGCTCCTGTTAAAACTAAGCCCGAAACAACAGCTAAAATGGTTGCGAATGCTACTGCACCGATAAATGCCATTAACACATCACCGCCCAAGTAATTAGCAAGTAGTGGGGCAGCTGTGTTACCAGCTTTACTTTCAGCAAGAATTTTATCGATACCTACAAAATTTAATGCTCCAAAACCTAAGAAAATAGTTAATGAGAAGAAAATAGCTGTAATCCATGTCGTCCATGAAATAGAAGAACGTGCAGTTTTAGCATCTTTAACTGTAAAGAAGCGCATTAAAATATGAGGTAACCCAGATGTACCTAAAACAAGCGCCATCATCATCGAAACAGAATCAATAGTACTTGTATATTTAATTCCTGGCACAAGGAATTCCTCACCATGATCCGTGGCGATTGTATCAAACATTTTCATAAGAGAGAAATCAAACTTTATGAGTACTAATGTAGCTAATACGCCTGTCCCAAATAAAAGAAGGCTAGCTTTAATAATTTGCACCCAAGAAGTAGCTGTCATACCACCGAATAATACATAAGTAGTCATCATAACACCTACTATTAAAACCGCAATCCAATACTCAATACCAAACAATAATTTAATAAGAGCACCGGCACCAACTAATTGTGCGATCATATAAAGAATGACGATGATAATTGTTCCTGACGCAGCAACACCGCGTATACGTTTTTCATTAAAACGGGCAGTAAGCATATCTGCTAAAGTGTATCGACCTAAGTTACGCATTGGTTCTGCAATGACATAAAGAAGAACTAAGTTAGCTACTACATAGCCTACAGAGAAGAAGAAGCCATCGAAACCAGTTAACGCAATTGCACCGGAAACTCCGAGGAATGCCGCTGCAGATAAATAGTCACCGGCGATTGCAAAGCCATTTTGCCAACCTTTTAGACCACCGCCAGCAGTATAGAAATCAGCTGCAGAAGACGTACGCTTCGCTGCGATATAGGTTACTACAAGTGTTAAACCAACGATTGCTAAAAAGAAACCAACGGATACTAAATTCATTTAATTTCCACCTTTCGCCTGATACTCAGCTAGTATTGCTGCGGCAGCTTTATCGAATGATGCTGCTTTTTTCACATAAACTGTACAAAGAACGATAGTCATTATGAATAATCCTGCTGAATAAACCCAAACACCCGTAATATTTCCGAAGAATTTTTGTTGTAGTACAGGTTGGAAAGCAAGGATTGGTAACAAAATATAAAGTGTTAAAAAAACTGCTGTGATCGAGAAAAGAAAGGTGTTTTTCTTTTTCACGAACTTGTTGAACGATTCCATAGCTTCAATTGCATGATAGTCAACTGAATCTATATTTTTGTCCCCAGAAATGTTTGCCATTATTATTCCCCCTAAAGTTATATATTTCTGTCTTAAACGACATATTTCTTTTTCTCTCGTCGTTATATTCACTTATTTTATGGGGAAGATTCTTATAATGCAATACTAAATTTTGAGTTTTTAAAATTTTTAATCACTTTCGAATTGAGGAAATAACATAGAAATAATAAGGTTTTGCTAGAAATAATCTGTATGAGAGAGAATTGAATTGTCTCTTAGAATAATATTCCTATAATAGTTTGAGAATGATAATTTTGAATGTTGGAGAAAATTTGAACATGAAAGAGAATTTTTGAGGATTTATTATTGTTCATTCATATCGCGTATAAATCTAAAGAGTAAAAAATATTTGTTATATAACAATCATGTGATAGCACGGGAAATAATCGAAATAATAAAAAACAGCTTCGAAAAAATTCTAAAAAAGTATGAACGATCTTAAAAATTAAGGACATTAATTACCAAAATTGTACAATATACATTGGATTGTCATAAAAACTTGAAAGGATAAGCTCATATCTTGTATTGAGTAACTATAATTTATACAATAAATAACGATGGTAAATTGAAGGGAAGTGAGTAAATAAATGAAAAAGAAAAGTGTCATGCTCGTGTTGATCCTAACATTAAGTAGCATACTGTCTGCTTGCGGAAGTTATAAATTTGAACCTGAAACGAATATAGAAGTTCAAGATTTCTCGGTAACCAATCAAAAAAATGAAAAGGTTAGCCTCAATGATTTTAAAGGAAAGCCATGGTTAGCGATGTTCGTCTTTACTAATTGTAATTCTATCTGTCCGCCAATGACGTATAACATGACAGAAGTACAAAAGGCACTTCAGGATAAAGGCGTCGAAGACTATCAAATTGTCGCATTTAGTGTTGATCCTGAGGTTGATAAACCAGAAGTTTTAACGAATTATTTGAAACCGTATTCAGTGCCGGATGCAAGCAAATGGCAACTATTAACTGGCTATGATCAAAAGTTTATAGAACAGTTTGCCATGCAATCGTTTAAATCACATGTAAAAAATGATCCGAATTCTGATCAAGTTGTACATACGGGAAGGTATTACCTAGTAAATGCTGATGGGTTTGTTGTGAAGGATTATGTCGCTACAACAGATGTACCAGTTGAGACGATTGTGGCAGATATGAAGGCGTTAACGAAATAATAAAAAAACAACTTAGAGGTTGAATTAACCGCTGAGTTGTTTTTTTATGGATACTTAGTTAAGAAAGATGTAGCCGGTTGAAGATGTTTCATACTGATTAGCAAATCAAAAAGGATTAGGAAATGTTTCTTGATTATTTTTAATGCGTTTTAAAGTTTTTTACACTGACCTTTAAATGTCAATAGGAGTAAACTGTGGAAAATATTCAGTTAAAATCCGCTTGTATTTAGCTTTTCTCAGCTTCATCTTTTTTACTTCTAAGTAGCAATGCCATGAATAAAAAACTTGCTACCCAAAAGGAAAAGAAAAAATTTTCAAGTAAAGCCAAATCACCATTTTTGATAAAATCCCAAACTGTTGTAAATAAGAACATTGTGACAAAGAATGTGATATATAAGCATTTTCCGAATATAGTCAATTAAAGCACCTCTATATGTAGAATTAGTAATTTAAATAACTAGGGTCATGGGGATGGATTGACCCTAGTTAACAAATGGGGTGGCCGTGACGGTCAACTAGCGCCATAACCATATAAGTGCGTGCGATACACTCAATATTAATTTGTACAAATTAAAGTTTCTTATACATAAAAAAACACAGCGACGTCATACGTTCTTTCGGAAAGCATGCTGCTGATATTCTTTTAGACAATGAAAAATTCATAGTAGAGGTTAACCAGCGCTTTAAAAGAACGCACGCTTCAACGTTCTTCATAGCTGTTTGTCAAAAGAGAGACAACACAAAATGGATAAATTTAAATTTAAATTGAGTGAAATTTTTGGGGAGCCTACGTGCTTCCTTTTTTATTTGGTTGTTTTCTAAAAATTTGTTGCTGTTTAAAACATAAAAACAGAGTTAATCTACAAAATGCGTAAGTTCTACTTTGTTTTTTTGTTTGATATTTCGTAAATCGAATATTTAACTAAAGCATACCATTAGTTGAAGTTGAGAGCGGTTGAAAAATGCAGATTTACAGCGTTGATAAATTGTCTTTTTATACTTGTTTTTATTCACATAGCACACTTGTCGTAACTATGTTCATACAAAAAGCCACAAAACACTAATTTAACAGCATTTGTGGCTTTTGAAACTAATTTATTCTTTAGTAGCGAACCATTTATCACTTAAGTATTGAGAAAACCCGATAACAATCGTGCAACTAATGCCAATTAAAATAAATCGTATATCATTATTGGGTAAAATTTTATTTATGATAAAAATAGGAATCATTAAAATAAGTGCAAATGATATTGTAAAAAGTGTTTTTTTCAGCATTCGTGACACCAACTTTTTCGAATTTATTCTTTCATATACCTATTATACCGATTTTCGGGTTGTTTTCTCAATGGGATTAAAGCGTCCTAAAGCGTTGTTTTGGCACATTTCTTTACTTAACGTTTAAATCCGTATTTTTCTGACGAGAGCCATTTATCTTCGTTCTTATAAACAATTCGAGAATAGTTTCAACAATTATTTTATTATGTCTACTAATAGTTGAAAATGGCTGGAATTTAAAGTGTATTTTTTACCAAACATGTATAATTTTAATTTTATCTACTTATATATTATTAGAAGATTTTTAAATCATCTCTTGAAGTGATTAACGGTTTTGATAATGTAGCGAAGTCCGCAACTCTAAAATATACGACAAAAGTTGTTTATTTTAGAGTTACTTTACGTTGATAAAAAATTTTTTGAGGGGATGAAATAAATGAAAAAGCTAATTGAATTTAAAAACGTAACGAAAGAATACAAAACAGGGGAAGTTCTAATCAAAGCCCTTAATGGTGTTGATTTTTCCATATATGAGGGGGAATTCGTCGTTATATTAGGGGCAAGTGGAGCGGGTAAAAGCACGATTTTGAATATTCTTGGTGGTATGGATACAGCTAGCTCAGGTCAAGTGTTTGTTGGCAATCAAGAAATAACAAGATTGAACGAAAAAAATCTAACGGAATATCGTGCGAAGAAAATTGGTTTTGTTTTTCAATTCTATAACTTAATTCCTAATTTAAACGCTCTTGAGAATGTTGAATTTGCTACAGAAGTTTGTAAACACCCTCTAGACGCTAAAGAGATTTTACATAAAGTCGGATTAGCGGATCGTGTGAAAAATTTCCCTTCTCAGCTTTCTGGTGGAGAACAACAAAGAGTTGCTATTGCTAGAGCTGTTGCAAAAAACCCTTTACTTTTACTCTGTGATGAACCAACCGGAGCTCTGGATTATGTAACTGGGAAGTCCGTATTAAAGCTGCTACAAGATTTAAACAGAGACACGAAGAAATGCGTTATTTTAGTGACACATAATTCTGCGATTGCGCCTATGGCAGACAAAATTATTAAAGTTAAAAGCGGAGAGATCGAAAGCGTTACGATCAATAATGAAAAACAAAGTGTTGAAGGGATTGAGTGGTAAGTATGAAATTGTTTTTAAAGTTATTGAGGGACATTAAACAATCTATGGGGCAGTTTATAGCCATAACGATTGTGATTGCAGTAGGTGCTTTTTTTTATGCAGGATTAGTAACCTATAGTAATACTCTTAGTGCTTATACAAAGAATTACTTTCAAGAACATCATTTGAGTGATTTAAATGTGTATTACAGTCAACTTTTTAAAAATGATGTGACGCGTTTACGTAAAATTGAAGGCATCGATAAAATTGAAGGACGTTATACATTTGATGCTACGCAAACCTTTGAAGATGACAAAACGGTATTAAAAATTCATTCGATCCCTGAAAACAATGAAATAAATACGCCTACTATCATTGAAGGGAATCTACCCTTAAACAAGGGTGAGATTTTATTAGATTCTCGTTATGCGAAAGAGCATCAATATCGTGTTGGTGATCAAATCACAGTAAATGCAAATGACAGTAATGTTAACTTTACAATTAGTGGCTTGGGTGAGAATGTAGAACATGCAAAAAAGAACGAAATTCAAGACCATAAAACGTACGGGGTTGCATATATTGCTGAGGAAACATTACCTGAAATCTTAAATGGCTTATACTTTAATGAATTGATCGTTGATGCTAAAGAAGGGTACGATATTGACAAATTAGGTAAATCCATTAAAGCACAATCTGAAGGGCTAAGTTATTTAGATCAAGTAAAGAAGGAACGGACTTTAAATTATTCTAAAATCAATCAAACGATAGATAATAATAACTTAATGAGCAAGATTATTCCTTTAGTACTCTTTTTGATTGAGGCAATTATCCTGTTTTTGGCCATGTCGAGAACTATCGATTCTCAAAGGAATCAGGTTGGTATTATGAAAGCTTTAGGTGTGAAAAATAGCAACATTATGCTTCACTATATGGGATACCCCGTGCTGGCAAGTATACTAGGCTCAATCATGGGTTGTGCTCTGGCCGCTTTTGTTTTTATCCCTTTAGTAACAACATCGTGCGCAAGGGCCTACTCTCTGCCTGACATTAAATTCTCACTGTCTCTATTTTCAATTGTTCCACCTATTATTTTCTCAAGTGCTTTTGGCGTTCTAGCATGTTACTTCAGTAGTAGGTCTGTACTAAAAGAACGCGCAGCTCAGGCTATGCGTCCTAAACCGCCAAAGAAGATGAAAAAGCTATTAATAGAAAGAGTTCCAAGTCTTTGGGGTTCTATTTCTTACAGTTATAAACTCATATTGAGAAATATATTTTTAAATAAGCGAAAGGCTATAGCGAGTTCGATGGGGGTTGTTGTTAGCACCGTTTTACTGATCACCGCTTTTGGTACTCAAGCCTCCTTACTAAAAGTAGCTGATCAAATTGAAGAAGTTTATACCTATGATTTAAAAGTAGATTATACGATCGGTACTTCTCTTCATACGGTAAAACAACCATCCGGAATAAAAGAGAGCTACTTTTTATCCTCTTTTCCTATTGAAATCATAAAAGATAATGAAAAAGAAAGCGCAACTTTAGTTGTTACTGAGGAAGAAAACAATCTCATTCATTTCTTTGATGAAAAGGAAAATGGGCTATCTTTAGAAAATAATGGTTTACTTGTACCCAAGTCTTACGCAAATAAATACCATATTTCAAAAGGGGATACCATCAAAGTAAAGTTCACAGCGCCAGAGCTTAAAAATACTACTGTAGATATGGAGGTTTTAAATATATCTACACAATATTCGAATCCATCGTTTTATAGTACACCAGGATACTTAAAGAGATTTAACATAGATTACAATCCAACCTCAATTTTAGTTCAAGCAAATAGCTCCGCAGATCTAATGGACGTTCGTCATTTTTTTGAGCAAGATCGAACTGTAGAGACAATTGCTGATAAGAATGATCTAAAAAAATCAGCTCAATATATTGTCAAACAAAACAGTTTTGTATTTGTCATGTTCATCATAAGTGCCATCATACTCTCCTTTGGCGCCATTTATACGATATCTTCCATAAACATTTATGAAAGGAATCGGGAGCTTGCAACGCTTAAGGTATTAGGCTATCAAAAAAATAAAATAAACAGACTAATCTTTTTGGAAAACATCCTACTTACTTCATTTGCGGTCATCGTAGCCTTACCAATCAGTGGCTATGTTTATAAATTGATTGTAAAGGCTCTATCAAGTACTCATCAGCAAATCCCTGATAAATTGAATAGTTTAATCATTTTGGTTGCTGTATTTCTTTCCTTTTTACTGACGATTGTCTCTAATTTACTTCTTAGAAGAAAAGTTACGAAAATAAATATGATTGAATCGTTAAAAAGTGTAGAATAAAGCTTTTATATCAATGGAATTTAAAACATTGACTATCAGTTGGCGGTACAGGGGCCATTGGATAAATAGACTTTCCGTTCCTAAATCGCAACCTACGTCATATTTTAAACCGTAGGATGTTAAAAGGGATTATTCTACTTGTATTGGAAATTATATTGTAGCGAATCAGCTCGATTGTAGGGCTGATTTTTTATTTTGACTAACATGCAGAAAGGGAAAGGATACAAATCAAAAAGATGACATGCCAAGAAACCGCTAAAAATCATGGTTAGACAGCGTTTTCTAACATGTAATGGCTACGTTATATGCATGAACATATCATTAACTAAGGAGTAAAAGAAATAGGGAAGAGGGAATACCATATTACAACCAAAACAAGAAGACTTCTGATAATCATTGTAAAAACGTAATGGCGGAAACAGGCCATAGGGAGGTAACTCGAGAAGCGGCGCACATAGCAATGGCATGTATGGAACGCAAAATGGGTAGACAAAGATGATCAAGCATCAATTGGTGTATTTTTTCTCAGGGGAAGACTTGAAAGACTTTACGTTGACGGAAGATACCGAATGGGATTACAGACGAGTGATCTCATCACCAGAATCAAAAGTCATTATTTACTGGAGGATACGATGGTTATTTCATCTGGGTGATGCAGTACGATATATAAAAAGAATCCATTTTGACAAAAGATTGATCAAAATGGATTCTTACCTAGCAGATTTAAGTTTAGTTTTTATAAAAAAGTTTAATCACTTTCGAGGTGCCTAAAGTCTATTTTCAACTTAGCATAAATGCAATCGTGACGCCTATTACATAGCGTGAGGGTCAAAATATTATCTTTTTGGAAACGGTGCAACTTTTTAATGCATCGCGCCTTTCTTATTAAGTAAGGGTAAGCTTATTAAAAGCATAATAATCCCTATTGCTAAAAAATAGAGTGGCATCGCAAGGACTGTTCCGTTATGGAAAATGCTCATACCATAAATTGTAGCGCTGACGAGTAAATAATAACCTAAGCTAAATATCGCACCCGCAGAACCAATGACGTCTTGAAAGTCAATGAGCGCTAAGCTTAAACAGTTTGGTAAAGCGGTACCTGTACCAAATAAAATAATAAACACACTAACAATCATGGTTGGCATTTGTAATGAAATCGGTAAAAAATGTACCGATGTAGCGAGCAATGTACCGATGAGCATAATGACTAACCCGTGTACGATAATCTTCTCAGGTTTTGTGTGGCTAACGAGTCGTTTAGATAGCATCGCACCTGCAATAGAAGCGAGCGCAACGATAATGCCTAAAAAACCATACATCGCACTTGTTAGTGTAAAATATTGCGTAAAAATAAATGGTGCTTCGGTATAATAGCTAAATAATACACCGTTAATACCGCCAATTAATACGCCGTAGCGCCATAGACGCACATTTGTAATCATGCGCTTCACAATTGGTAGTATAGGCTTCATTTCGATTGTAGTAAGCGCTGTTTCAGGTAAGCGTAAAAACGCAAAGCAAAATACAATAATGCTCATAGTAACTAACACTAAAAATACGATTTTAAAGCCAAAATAATAATCTGTAAAACCACCGATTAACGGACCAATTGCAGGCGTGAAGGCAAGGGCAGCTGAAATTTGAGCAAACAATTTATGACGCTCAACACCAGAAAAACTTTCACGTAAAATTGTTTGTGTCACGACAGAGCCAACACTCGCACCAAACGCTTGAATAAAGCGTGCGACTAATAAAACCGCCATTTCATTTGCTACTAAACAAAGTACATTACCAACAAAATATAAAAACAGCCCATAAAGCATTGCCTTACGACGACCGATTTTATCGGATAAACGCCCAAAGAAAAATACCCCGAAGGCAAATGAGATAAAGTACACACTCATCGTAAGCTGTGCATCACTCATAGAAGTTTCAAACACTTCTGCGATAGAAGGTAAGGATGGGCTAAAAATCGTTTCACTAATTTGTGGGAAGCCTACTAATACGATCAGTAATAATAAGCTAGGTGTTTTGTTTCCGATGTTTTTCTTCAAAATAATCCTCTCCTAGATAATTATAGGTTTGAAAGAAAAACATCGTAGCTTGGGAAATGGTGGCTTCACGAGTTTGATTTTTTCTAAATCACTCATGAATTCACTTCCTTCTAAATTAAAGATACGTAAAAATTATATCATCCAATTACAGGTACTTCTAGTAATGAATTTATGAATAGTTAATCGTTAGCATTTTCTTTTGTACATGAAGACTCTAAAAGGGAAGAAGAAGGTAATGTTCTTTTGTTGAAGTGGGCTTTTGTGGTAATTTCGGTATATATTTAACATTAAAAGATTGATCCGAAAGTAGAAGTTACAAACTATGAGGCAGATATGCTTGCAAAGGCAAGTGAAACGATGAATGAAGAAGGTTTAGTATTTGTGAAAGAAGACTTGGCTTCTCCTTATACAGAAGAAATCGCAGTATTACAAGCATGTTTTGTGTTATTCAATATTCCGCAATCGGGTGCTGTTTTTCGCTACATGTATGGCTAGGGGAAAGAATAATGGAATTGAGCTAAAAATTGCCAAATTCAATTTTAGTATCGAGGAATTACGCTTTTAGAATTAGAATTTCCCTAACATTGTAATTCCGCATTTTCATAAACTACATCAAGTTGTAGGTGTAAAATATCGCATAAAAAAGTGCAAAATACCTCCTGAAGCAACCCGTCCTAGATTAGAACGGGTTAGCTTTATAAAATTAAATAGCTATATTGTCACTTTATATTACTTCATCTGGTGGTTGTGTCTTTCTCCACCCATAAAACTGCATATCGTCTTTTGATCATATAAATCATTTCAATTCCCACCTTTCATGTTTTTTAATTAACAAAATTAATATTGACGAATACGAAGATAATTTTCTACTTTTCTTCGGTTCTCTTCAAAGATTTTTTTCACATTTTCATTATGAAGTGCTTTCTCAAGAGAAATCTCACGTTTTGTAATAGTTATCGTGAGAGAAAAAATGTTTAATATCATTTATTATCACCTCCTTAAATTACCCTGAAAAATGAAAAAAACCGTAGAGAGACTCCCCCACGGTGAAAAAAAGGCACAAAAAATACCGCAGGGGCACACTTCTCCCTGCGGTATGGGTATGCTTAATTACAAAAAAAACTTAAGCGATCCATTCCAATCCGGTCGAATGTGTGAATTTCATTTTTACTGAAGTTGTTAATGACATCAATTTAACGATTACGATCATTTCACTCGACCTCCTTAAGAATTTTTTGTTTACTTTGTAAGTATATCTATCTTTAAGCTGTTTGTAAACATCTTTTACTAAGTTTTCCTGATTGTGTTAACGACTAGAAAAATTCTTTGCTGCTTTACATTGTTAGTTACCTGATTTTTTCGGAGGGAAAGGTGATAAAGAAAGGGGAGTGTACTTTAATACCCGCTGTTCTATTTAATATGCGTTGCATAGCTGTGTCGTAATTGACCAAAAAAATATTTGTTTTCTTTTCAAAAATTTATGAACCTAGCGTTAAAACACAAGTGAAAAATTGCAAGCCATCCAAAACAGTTTTAGGATTCAGTTCAACTTTGTTCAAAATGAGATTAATTTTTAGCAGTAAATCAATTAAAGTATAGCTTTTTTGATCAATTTTTTTATTAAACTAACAAAAATACTTGCAACACCCATTATAGTACTGTACAGTACTAATTATGACAAGAGTAAAATTAATGAATCAAAAACGTGTGATTGAAGTAGCTGCAACATTATTTTTAGAAAAAGGGTTTGCTTATACAAGCATGGATGAATTAGTTCGTGTAAGCAAAGTTTCAAAGTCTAATGTGTATTATCACTTCTCTAATAAGGAAGAATTGTTGGAAGGGGTCGTTGATTATTGGATTGAAATGTATCAATCTGCAATTGATGGCTTACTATCTCAAAACCAATTATTAGTTGAAGATCGTATCCAACTGTTTTTAAAGCAATTATCCCAAGGAGTTCAGACGAGAGAATATAAGGGGAGCTGTCCATTTATTACGCTTTATATTCAAAGCCCTACAAATGCCACAAAAGTAAAAGAAAAAATAGGTCTTTTTTTTGTAGGATTACAAACGAAAGTTTCTCTATTACTTAAACAAGGGATAGAGAATGGAGAATTTAGAAAGACAATTAATATTGACGAGGTTGCATCTCTTTTTATTACAAATCTTGAAGGAGCGCTATTTATTTCAGAAACACTGAAGGATGCAACTGTAATCATGACAACAGCAGATCAATTTTTTAACTTGCTTCGATAAAAGAAGCATTTTTTTTACATCAAATTAGTACTGAATAGTACTAAAAGGAGGATTTATATGAGAACAGTATTTTTAACTGGTGGAACAGGTTTTATTGGAAAGCAATTAGTGAAGGAATTAGCCAAAGAGCATGTTACAATTCTTCTATTAGTGAGATCGAAAAGTAAAGCAACACGCATTTATCAAGAAAGAGGCATCTTAAAAGAGGCAGTTATGCACTTTATTGAAGGTGATTTGACGAAAATAGACTTAGGTCTAAGTGCTGAAGATAAGGAGAGGGTATTGAAAACGGATGTGATTATTCACGCAGGAGGCCCCATGGATATTCAAGCGACAAGCAAAGAGGCAGCTTCCGTATTTTTGAATGGTGCCCAACATATTAGTGAATTGGCTAAAAAAATTCATCAATTGAAGGGATTGCAACAATTTATTCATGTTGTAGGCTATATGAGTCCCTTTGATGATAAAAATAGCAAGATTGCGATAGATGTGTTTAAAGAAGGAAACAATTTTTTGAAAATAAAAAATCCATATGAGAGAACAAAGTTTTTAGCAGATCTTTATATCCGTCAGCAGGCATCAACAGTAGGTTATCCGCTTTCAGTAATTAATCCACCAACTGTAGTTGGTAGTAGTAAAACAGGGAGTACGGAGCAAACAGTAGGCTTAGGCTTGCTTGTGATGAGTATGCGCAAAGGGATCTTGCCAGTGATCCCTGGGGGTAAGAAATATAGATTACCACTTATTGCAAACGATGAACTAGCAAAGTTTATTGTGCAGGTTTTCAGATTGGAGCAACCAACTATACAAACATATACACTTGTTGAAGATAAACAACATGATCAAAATATTTCAGAATTATTAGATGCTATGTCAGAAAGTATGAATATGACTGCACCTAAAATTTCTGCCCCATTGCCATTTATGAAAGCACTTATGAATAGTGGCGTAAGCAAAATAACCCAAATTCCTGCTGATGGGCTGACCTTTATTACAAATCGAACATTTTCAAATGGTTCAGCGAAAAAGATTATGGGAGAAGATTGGTTTAAGGAGACAAATGTAATGAAATTTTTCCCAGCCGTAATAGCTGATCTGGATTATCGCATGATGTATCAAAATGGCCAGCACAGTCATTTATTTAAACGAACATTATGTAATAATACTACCATTTACCAATCACAAGGAGAGGGTAAACCGTTTATTTTATTACATGGTTTATTAAGTGATGGAGAGGATTTATTTCCTTTAGGGAAAGAGCTTCATGAAAAAACGGGTCGACCTGTATGGATCATGGACCTTCCAGGTTTGGGACGTTCTCCTTTTAAACGAGAGAAAAATCTTTTAAATATCTATTTAAATGTATTGAAAAAGTTATTGGAGAAAGCTAATAATGGTGCCCATCTAATTGGCCATTCATTTGGTGCGTATATTCTTTTGGAAGCATTAGTACAAAAGTACATAGATAAGAAGTATACAATTACTTTACTTCAGCCACCTGTTGCTAAAAAAAATGCTAAATCGATAAATGTTCCTCAATTTATGAACAAATGGACATTGAAATTGGCAACTACTAATTTGATAGAGCGTTATTTATTAAGTAATGGTTTATTTGAAAGTACTGAGAGTATCCCTGAACATTATATTGAAAAAATAAGTAACAGTTTTACTTCTCCTAGAATTTTAAATACTACGGTTCAGCTTAACAGTTTACTATTGAAAAACGTTCAAGGTGATTTCAATGAAGTAACAAAATATAATCTTCGCATTATTTGGGGGGATTATGACAGAGGCTATTCTGCTCCTTCGCATCTTGGTAAGGTTGATTTTGTTCCATATGGTCATCATTTTCCTCTTAACCATCCGAGTGAAACGGCTAATTTGGTAATAAAAAATAGTAGTACTAGCAGATGAGAGTATGGGATAAATAAAAAGCGTGTAGTAAGATTGTTGTGTCTTTTAAATAAAGTCGTACTGTTTGAAAAAAAGATTGTCTACATGAACGCTGGATATATTTACTTAAGAATCTAACAGCTAATCAATTACAGCGTACATATCAGTATCCTGGGGTAGTAAAAATGAGAATTGAACAAAGTCTTGCTACTTACGAATGATATGTAATCACCTTGTGGAGAAATTACTTAAACTCCCATGAAAGAACGTAATAATCTTTCATAAAACAAACAGATTATTTAATGTTGCATGTAGTCGAGCTATTAAATCTTTAGTGCTGATTATTTATACAGCCAACCAGCAAAAAGTAAAAAAGTTTTTTATAGAAAATGAATTTGCAAAAGAAGATGAGATCTTGCTTCTATAAAAACGAATGTTTAGTATCCTTTTTACAGGTAGAAGTGAAAATTGCTGATAAAAAAGTATACACCTAACCAGTTGTCGAAATTTAATTGACGACTGGTTATTTAGTATTGTTCTTCAGAAAAAATGTTGTTTATTATAAGTAGTTAATCATACAATTATTTCCATTGAATGAATAAAAACTTTATGGATGCCTATATAGAATGATTAGTTTTTTATAGATAGGTGGGGAGTATGATATGAAAACTAACGACATCGTAATTAACAAAATAATTAATTGGTTAGAGGCTGAGGATAAATCTTATGAATGGCTAGCTGAACAATTAGATGTAAGTAAAGGACTTGTAGGATTTAAAAGGAGATTGTACTTTAAAATCGGAACGTATTGAACAATTTGCTAGGATAATGAGGATTACGACAAAAGAATTGGTTCATATAGATGCAATAATAGAAGACCAAAGGAAGATCACAACACACATTTAATTACTCTAAATATTTAGGGTATCTTTAAGGTTATTGCTTTAGTGTTGTTTTTCCTTGGACTTACGCTATGGCAAGCAGTTTTAAGTGATATCGGGGCTGCATTATATGTATTAAAAGAAAAAGAAGTCCAAAACTAAAGGTTTAAAATCAAGGGAAAATATTTTATTTTTAAGGACAGAAAGAATTTTGAAGCTAGAAATTAAATGATAAAGACTCATGTGAATTTTGGTGTCTAAAACTATTTGTCTCATCTGACCTTTTACAACACGTTTTGTCTCACTGTTATTAGTATACTTTTCATTGAAACATAACTTCCTATAATTTATATTATGTAAACTAAAATTATTTGGCGTGGAGGGGGGCTTAGATACGTCAACTACCCATAATATCTGTACTTTTCGACTTGTAATTCTGAAGTTCCTAATAATTTTCATGTGAACGATAACTCTCCTTTTTTACGATAATGGGATAATTTTGTACAGATAATAATTATTGTTTAATACGATATCTTGGAGGTTTTATACTTGCAACTACACGCTGCCATTGACGAATTTGTATTGTATATTGAGATTGAAAAAAATTACTCGGAAAATACGTTACGAGTTATGAATACGATTTACAGCTCTTCTTAACCTTTTTAACGGACCATGGCTGTTCAACCTTTTAAATGAGATTACCAAGACCCAAGTACGTCGCTTTATCCAATATCTATTAGGATCTTTAAAACAAAAACCTCGTTCGGTGAACCGAAAAATTTCTTCCTTAAAATCGTTCGCCAAATATTGTTTAATAGAACGATACCTTGCTAATGATTTTACGCACGGGATTGAATCGCCAAAGACCGATGATAAACTTCCTGTGTATATGACATTAACGGATCTAAAGCAGCTATTTGACTATCTAGAACGCGCCAAATCGCGTTTTTCGATGCGGAATGAGCTCATGTTTAAATTATTAGCAACAACAGGTATAAGACGTTCTGAACTTGTTTCATTAACATGGGAACAAGTTGATCTGGTAAATGAAACGATTCGAATTGATGGAAAAGGGAAAAAAGAACGGATATTGCCCCTTCATCCACACTTAATACCGCTTCTGGCATCCTATAAAGCCTCTTTAAGATCATATCAAATTTATCCAACAGAACCTGTTTTTCTAAATAAAAATCGTAAAGCATTAGATCCGCGGGGTTTACATGTCATTTTTAAAGATGTATTGAAAAAAGCAGGCCTTCCACCTACCCGCTTCTCGCTACATCACTTACGGCATACTTTTGCAACATTGATGTTACAGCAAAATAAAGAAAACGTTGATTTACGAACACTGCAAGAATTACTTGGCCATGAAAGTATTACATCAACTCAAATCTATACACATGTTGAGTTTGAATAGAAAGTGATTCTTTTTGAACATTTCGATTTCTTGTTCTTTAAGAAAGAAGCAACTACCCGTAATTGGGTAGTTATTTTTTATTTGAAAAATCGTAACCGTTCAAATAATTTGGATAGATAGACTGATAATGATTAGTTGTTAACTGCGGTTGATAAGCATAATTCATATTTGTTGTCGGCATTGTAAAACCTTCTGATTGAAACCCGACTTGTTGACGATAAGAATAAGGGTTTCAATCAGGTGTCTGAATCGGTGATGTTACATTTTTACCTTCTATTGAAGGATTAATATATGGATTATTTGTCAATTAAAAATGGCGTTTTTTTAATTGATTGTTGTTTTTGTTGCCCTTTTTAAATATAATATTCGTGTTTATTTAATTATTGAAGTGTTCAGACTGTGGATGAATAGCACTTTCACCACTTAAATACGAATGTTTTGGATTATTCAATACACTATAGTTCGCTATATTGCTCAAGACGCCCTTTCATTTAACGCTATGAAACGTATCGAGATTAAGTAACACGTACCGTTGCCCATTCCGATCGCTCTCACAGGGCACAATAAAAGTATTTCGCGTTTCCTTATTTTACATAATCCAGGGTGAACACCTCATTGATTTTCTAAAACTATAGATTGCAGCTTTTCCTTATTCCTTCAATATTTGTATGTATTAAATAACTCATAAGCAATATATAATACTATCCTTATTTCGGTTTCACTTTGTCTTCTATTAGATTTTGCAAGATCATACTCAACTTTTTTTTCAAGATACTTATTATCGAAATTTAAAGTGTCAAATTTAAAGATAAGACTTGGTGTATTCTTCCAAGTCTTCAGTAATCTTTTTCTTTGATGTTGCTACCAACTAATTTGACTAAACTATCCGCAAAATCATTTCATGCTAATAAAAAAGGCAAGCCTCCCATCTACCCGCTTCACGTTGCATCACTTACGGCATAATATCCCCTTTTCTTAGCCGTTAAGTGCTTAGCAAAAGGGATATTATTGTTTATAAAAATGCTTATTGGATTCGTTAAATATGTTAGCGCTTATATTCGGGCTGTTCTAAAATAATCGGATTCGGATTGCTAAGTACCCATTGCACTGCCAACTCGCATAGTCTCGCAGGTTCCACATCTCCATCGCCATTGTGAAGTTCTTTCGCTAAAGTGATAGACTCCTGAATTTCAGCTGGATGTAATGGCGTACCTAAGCTAATGTAATGGTTCAAACTTTTGAGCATTTTACGAAAATCATTATCCCAGTTGATGCCGCCGTTATCTAAAATTTCGTATGAGACTTTACCAGTAATACGAATAACCTCTCCTTGTACAGTTTGCGCATGTCCTTGCGAAGGAATTAGTAAATTCCAAAGTTCATTATGTTGCGCGTGCCAGCCCTTTGTACATACTGTTATTGGAGACGTACCATCATGCGTTTTTCGCTTCTCTACTGGTGGAACCTCAAATAGCTCATAAAGCCGGGAAAGTGCCTCATCCGTTTCGTTCAAATATTCTTTATTAAAACCTTCTCTGTGAAATTCGAAGTCTTTTCCAATTCGCTTAATAGAATTTTTCATTTCCGGCGTTACAGCTATGCCCGCGCTCAGAAAAATCTCAGAAATTTCCACTAGTTCAACAATATTTATATTTCTACATACTGCTAAAGCTTTGTCCAAAGGCGTCTCATTCATCATATTTACCGCGCTAATATTTGCGCCTTTAGAAACCAATGTGCGCACCGCATTTGGTCTGAAAAAAGCAGCCGCAGCAAATAAAGGTGTTTCGTTTTGATAATCCAAGGCTTCTATATCTGCACCTAACTCAAGAAGCAATTCAATATTCCCCCGCCAACTTATTGCCTGATTATGTAAAGCCGATCTTTTGTAATTGTCTCTCGCATTTATATTTGCCCCCTGTTCCACGAGCCAGCGAACCAATTCTTCCGGTACATTGAAAAAGCTTAAGGCTGTTGTTTTACTATAACCACCATAGGCATCTAGCTCGCACTTTGTAAATACCTCTTGTAATACCGCAATATCACCTGCTTCAATTAGTTCATTAAAATTTTTAGGTAACGTTTTTCTCTTCCTCGCCATATGTATTTTCGCTCCTTAAATTAGATTTTGAATATAGTTCATCACGTCATTTACCATATACATACCAATCTATATTTTACCATGTTAAAATTTCTTTGCTAAGAGAGTTTACAGTTAATTAAGAAAAGATGAAAATTCATATAGTTTAAATAGCTCTGTAAGTTCTAAACCATTTTGTTCTATATAGGGGTCTCGTCAGATTTATGCGGATTTACAACGTTAAGAAATATACACGATTTTATGCAAAGTGAAGAACAAACCAAACAAGTAAAAATACTGATACTTCAACCGTTTATGCCACCTGTATAAAAAGACGTATAAACAATGTTCATAAGAAAAGCCACGAAACGTTAATTTAACAACATTTCGTGGCTTTTTGGTGTGTTTCCAAACTTTTGTTTGGCAACGTTATTTTGTATGTGATTGTATAGCTTAAATAAACGTATCAATCGAACTTGATGTAGGCTTTACTCGCTGTTGTGCTTCTGCTTTTAAAGCATTGATTGTTTATTTTATCCGACTTTAGATTGAATGTTTTTAGTGTTCTTTTTTAATCCCGTTGCAATCCCAATCATACTAATTGTTATTGCAAGAGAAGACCAATTGAAAGTGCCTAACTTAACTAAATCATAAGTAAAAGTGATAATAGCAAGAACTGCGATAGTGTAATAAAAGTAAAGTAATAATTTCATAAGAAATACCTCATATATTAATATAATCCTACATATTGTAACATTATTCCTTTTTTGTTTCTATATCAGTCAAATAATTTCTAAACAAGTTCCAAAACGTCGTTTAGAAAGCTTTCTTCGTAGAGTCACCAAAGTCTGACTGGGGAACGTTATTAGGTTTATTTATGTATAAGTTATTAAATCCTAGTTGCACCAAAGACTCCGATAGATTAATAAGTCTTTAGTTTTGTCCCCATTTATTTTCGAAAATAAGATGTTCTAAAGAACGTCTTTTTTCCCAATTAGCTAACTCTAAAATGGGCTTTTCTGGGTAATTTTCAGTATAACCGATTGATATAAGAGCAATGGGATCGATGTGTGGTGGTATTTCTAAAATGTCTCTAATATCATTCTTTTTATAAAAACTTACCCACCCCATCGCAAGTCCTTCAGCACAAGCTGCTAACCACATATTTTGAATAGCACAGGCTAGTGATAAAATATCTGTTTCAGGAATTGAATTTCGTCCTAATACATGGGAACCTCCTCTTGTAGGGTCACATGTAACACAAATAGTTATAGGAGCTTCTTTTAAACCCTCAATTTTTAAATCAAGGAATTTCATTTTTTTCTCCCCATCATAATGAATAGCTAATGCTCGGCTTTCTTTTTCTGCTGCCCAAGCCAATTTTTCTTTAATTTCGTCAGTGGAAATCAAAATAAAGTTCCAAGGTTGCATAAATCCTACTGAAGGTGCATGATGAGCTGCATTTAATATTCTATGTATAATGTTTTCAGGGATAGGAGTTGATAAAAAACTTCGAATATCTCTCCTATTATAAATAACTTTATAAATAGACTCTCTTTCTTCATTAGAAAACATAAATTTCTCCCCTTTTCTTTACAAATGTTTATTTTAAATATTAACTGATTTTTCATTATTCTGCCACGTAAGTTGAAGTAAAAATGCACCAAAAAGCGTGGTTTGGGTGTGTTTGTCCTTATCGTTGTATCCGCATAAATCTGACTCCACCTCTTCTTAATTCGGATTAACATTCGTCAAATCGATTACCATATTTCCGTTCAGTTTCATATATGGATAATTGCACCATTAATGATAGACCGGTTTAAAGACACCTTTTGCAGATTTCACAATTGCCTTTGGCTGCTGAATCGATAGTCCTTCTAATAGCCAACGAAGCTATTGCTGTGAGAGAGTTCATACTTCAGCGTGTTATCAATTTAATGTATAAAAATGAACAATTGATTGGGATGAATTATTTATTTTACGGATTTGGCTTAATTCAGATGTAACGAAGTTTATTCGTGGAAAATGTAACAGTTTTTCACTTACATCTAACGCCGAATCTAAATCTTTATCAAAATGCGTTTTTATACTAGAAATTTCAGATTCCATCTATAACACCTCTTCTTTCCTTACATACCGTTAGAGCATTCTGAATAGTAATTAGTTGCATAAAATTAAAATATTTTTATTATTCTATTTTAATCTAAGTCTGGTTACAAAGCAGCATTCTATCGCTATTTGAAACAAGAGCAAACACAACACCTAATAAGGTTGTGCTTGCTCTTGTTTATTCATATTTGCCTTAACGTTGTAAATCCACATTTTTCTAAAGGGACCCCGTTTCAATCTAAATGCTTCACCAATATTTTAAAACAGATTTATCAATTGTTCTATATATTATGTAACTAATTAAGAAGAGTCGAACATACAAATTTACACGTTCGACTTCTCAAATATTCCCGTTCTAATATCAATAATATATGTATTTATTCTTCAACCAACATGTATCTTGATTCTGTAACAACCAGCTAAATTTGTCACTCTAATGAATATTTTTTATGAATATTGGACAAGTCTAGATCGAACGATAATTAGCATTATTCAAACGAATAATCCCCCTTTGAACGATAAATTATGGGAAACATCCGATAATTAGAAAGCTGTGACCAAAGTATTTATATTATGTAAACTAAAATTATTTGGCGTGGAGGAGGGCTTGAATATGCCAACTTCCCATAATATCTAAATAACATATACATATAAGATTCGATATTAAAAAGCGTCAATTCAAAAATACACGAAGTATATCACAAATTAACATTAAATGTTTTTTAGGAAACTTATCTATAAAATCCAGCTAGTAATCCCATTATAAAAGTAGCTAAAGCACTAATTGATACTACACATGCAGCTTATACAGGCGAACCAGTAATTTGAAAGGCTAAATTTGCTAACGCAATCATTAATTTACGATAAATAAAAAGACTCCATTTTGAAAAAAGATTATCAAAATGGAGTCTAAAAAAGATCGATTATTTTCTACCAATAGGCTTTGGATCTACAGGTTTTTCTGGTTGCTCTGGCCTTTCAGGTGTTGCTCTATTGCTACTGGTTGGGATTTCCGCCTTTTAGAACAAAAGCAGTTTTACTTTCCACACCTGTAGCAGATATAGACTTTATACCATATGTGTATACTTTACTATTATTGGCAATAGTATCTACATAAACAGTATTACCTTGTGTGTTATAAACCACGTCTACTATATTTTTAACGTCTTTATATGATCCTTCTTTTGTTCCCTCAAATCGGTATATTACATATTTCCTTGGTTGAGTACTATTTTTATCTGTAATAGTAAGCTTCATGCCGAAAGACTCTTTACTCAATTTAACATCAGTTGGACATAAAGGTATTGCAGAGCCTTTCCAATAAATTGTAGGTGTTAAAGCTTTATAATTGTATAGTTGCTGTTTTAGATAAGAAGCATATCCAAGAGCGTTATTGTTAATACTTCTTAGAGAAAAATGCATTTGTCCTTGAGCATTTTTATTTGCTCTGTTGGCGATTACTTGGCTGATAAGTTCCGTCTTATTATTCCATGCAGTATCAGAATCATTTCCAACTTTATGATTGGCCATGCCAATATATAGATTTATAGGATGGACTTTTGCGTACGTTTGAACTTCTCTTCCCCACCAATCTAATAAAACAGAGTAATTTGCTGCTTTATGATTTCTAGACCAATAGATTTGAGGCGCAATATAATCGATACTTCCATCTTTAATCCACTGTCTTGTATCAGCATAAATATCATCGTAGTTACTCATTCCATTCGTGTTACTACCAGTCGAATCTTGTCCTTTGTTTCGCCAAATTCCAAACGGAGATATTCCATATTGAACATGAGGTTTAATTGCCTTAATGCTTGCATAAACCTTTTTTACTAATTGATTAACATTATTTCTGCGCCAGTCTTCAATATTATTGAATGAGCTACCATACTTTTTAAAAGTTCGTTGATCTTGAAAAGTCTCTCCTTTTATTTTATAAGGATAGAAGTAATCATCCATATGTACAGCGTCGATATCATAGTTGCTTACTAATTCTTTTATGGTTGATAATAAGTAATTTTGAACTTCCGGCAACCCAGGATCTAAATAGTATTGTTTACCGTATTTCACTACCCAATTAGAATTTTTACGGGCTACATTATTGGCAGCAAGATTAGACAAAGATTGCGAAGGCATAGTGACCCTATATGGGTTTACCCAAGCATGAAGTTCTAAGCCTCGCTTATGTGCTTCGTCTAGCATTATTTGCAATGGATCAAAACCCGGATTGGTCCCTTGTCTATTGCCTGTTATATACGATGACCATGGAGCAAGCTTAGACGGATACAGTGCATCATTTAATGGCTTAACTTGAAAAATAACTGTATTAAAGTTATCAGCTTTTAATTTGTCTAAGGTACTTTGAACCCATTGAGTATATTGGGTTTTACTCATACCAGCCTTCATATCAATATTAGATACTGTTGCAATCCAGGCTGCACGCATTTCATTTTGAGGTAGTGAATTAGCTGTAGCCTTTTGATTTGAAACAGGGATAAGTAAAAGTAAAACAAAAAAAGTTACTAAGCACTTTCCAAAAAAATTTTTAAACATAAATAATGAAATCTCTCCTTTTAGTTCTCAGCTATTAAAACCTAGCTGTTACTATAACCTAAGTAAATACCATTTCAGCCTATTCTATAAAAGTAGGAACTGATTTATCCTTCTAAATTTTGTCGGCAGGCCCCCCTATTGGTAATTTCAAATTGTTTGCGAAGCTCGTTGGAAAATTTTATTCTGTTTCTTCGCTCACTATATAATACCACAAATCCCCAATTATTCTCCCTTCACCGGTAATTTCCATTTAAAATCATTTGGTCAATTGTTAAGTTTGTTTGATAAAGTGGACCATAACGGTGGAAGGTTTGGAAGAAATTCTTCACAAGATAAACATCAGTTTTAACATAAACGTCCAATAAAAAAATCATCTCAAAGGATAACTGAAGAGATGATTTTTATAAAACTTTATTATTTGTTTATCTTAGGATACATAACTGCACCAGCTGGTCCGGTTCAGATAATAATATAGTCAAAGTATTGATGATAAAAATTTGAATCACTCATCACTGTAATCCCCTTTACGGAGATGGCGATTAGGACTTGGCTCATCCTCGTCATGATACTTTTTACAGTCACAATATTTATGGCCATGATCGCAGCACTGAGTAAATGAATCGTCCCGGCATACGCCTGGAATAGGGATGCATGGATCAAAATCATGATTTTGAAGTACTTGGTACGGGCGCATCATATCATGATCTTCATGTTCAATGATATGACAATGCCATACATAAGTTCCGGTAAACGGACCAAAACGTGCAATGATACGGGTAACTTCTCCAGGGTTTGCACGTACGGTATCTTTCCAACCCATTTCATTCAGATCCGGTTTCTTTGCTTTCCCTACCTTAATGATATTCCCATTTTCATCCACGGTAATTGGTGCTCTATTGAGAATCTGAAATTGAACTAGATGCAAATGTATCGGATGGGTATCGGGGGTTAAATTATAAAGTTCCCAAATTTCTATTGTTCCATTATATGGTGTTTCTGTAATGGGATCGGCCCACATCTTGTTATTGAGTTCAAACAACGGTCGGCCAAATTCATCAGTAGTTTCTACTAAAAAGTTTTTTCTAACATTTATAGCATCTTTAGGTTCGAGTTTTTCAAAGCAACTTAATCTTTCTGGTACTGTACTTGTATCCGGCTTGGAAGATTTTTGTTTAACTTTAAATTCCATAATTTGCGAAAGATCTGGAGAAGGAGGAACTCCATCAGGAAAAGGTGCCGGAGCATCATTTGTCAGTATGATATTCTGCCCTCTATGTTTTGAAAAATCAATAATTACATCTGCTCGTTCTGCCGGAGCCAGTATGATTTCAGAGACCAGTACAGGTTTTTCTAATAATCCGCCATCCGTACCAATTTGAATAAAATCTTGACCAGAACTCAATCGCATACGGTAAAAACGGGCATTAGAACCATTGAGGATTCGAAATCGGTATTTTCTCGGTTCAACTCTAAGGTAGGGCCATATTTTTCCATTGACTAAAATTGTATCTCCAACAAAACTCGGAACAACCGATGGATTCGGAAGATCAGGATCTATTGGAGGTGGTGGTTGTGGTGCAGGTGGTGGTTTTTGTCCGGGCTGGGAGGGATAGAACAGTTGACCGTCATCATAGAAGGAACGATCCTGGATAACTAATGGAATTTCAAATTCACCTTGGGGAAGATTTAGTTTTTCTTCTTCCTTGTCTCGAATAAGGTAAAACCCTGCTAACCCGGCATAAACATTTAATCGAGTGATTCCAAGGGCATGGTCGTGATACCAGAGAGTTGTCGGACGCTGACAATTCGGATAGTAGTAAACTTCATGCACGAATCTGCTGCCAAAGTTTTCAAAGTTTTTGGTAAACCATGCTTCTGGATATCCGTCATTTTCAGGGCGAACTCGACCCCCATGCAAGTGAACTACCGTTCTGACAGGAGGTTGACTTGGTTCGGCACCGTGAAGAGTCGTATCCACTGGCAGAAGGTGTGTAAAAGGTAGTTTATTTTCCCACTTCACAAGAATGGGATGGTCCCTGAGAACATCAAATGTCGGCCCGGGATACAAGCCATTATATCCCCAAACTGTTGTCGGTGGTAAGGCCCGATGTAGCTTTTGTTTTATCTGCTGCATCAACACCTCATAGTAAGGGATTCCATCATGTATTCCGGTTGGTTTAATAATAGGTGGAATCGGTAATGCATCAATAAACTTTTTTAATTTCAAATTAATTGCCTCCTTATCATTTTTATATAATTTAATTCAATAGTCATTGTTAGACATAGAATCATGTTGACTTACTTTATTAAATGTATAAGCAGATAAAAATGTTTAGGCAAAGGAGGAAGGACAACATAAAAGCTCTAATTTCTTCTACTAAGACGCCGTTAGTTGAGTTAAAGGTAATTAGTTTTATTGAGATAAATGTTTGTAATCAAATATTTCAATTTTGAAACCGTAAGTACATTTATCCATATCAATCTTGACACTATAACAGGGTGAGGAAATACTACCTTAACATCAACTAGATTTTTCGAAGGAATTTTAATTCTTACCGGAATAAATCAAGCAACCTTGTATCGCAATATAAGGCAATTTACTTTGTATCACACATTTCACAAAAAATGTCCCCTTTCCACAATAAGCAGACATTCTTATTAAAAATAAAGTTTCTAAAATGACTGGTCATGGAGTTCATTCACTTCGAAGCAACCCTTAAACCCATTGGTTACTCCGAAACATTTCCAAATGTTGTTATTAGTAACCATAAAAACTTTAATGTCATATAACTTATCTCAAGCTTTTCTAGAATTAAGGATATAGACCTAACCAAAGAGAATATTCATAGTAAATAAAAAAATGTTTGTGATATTCCTTACTTAGGAATAATAGAATCAAATTTATAAAAGAAAAACTCTTGTGATACTTCTTAAGTGGTAGTGGTAACTGGTGGTGCAACAGGAATTGGGAGTGCAACCTGTTTAAAGTTATCTTCTCTAGGGACTAAGGTCGTTATAAACTATTCAAATTCGGTACAAGAAGCACGAATACGTTCAATCAATTATCAAATCCTGGGCTATTGCATAAAGCCGATATTAGTGACGAGCATCAAACGAAAGAAATGATTCTGGCTTGTATTCAAAAGTTTGGAAAGTTAGATTATCTCGTTAACAATGTTGGTATTACGCATCAATTGGCTATGATTTTGATGGGGCGACTGATTCAATCTGGGATAAAACTTTATGATGTAAAAGGATAAGATTCAGCAATTGTTAATGTTGGAAGTATAGCAGGAATAACCCGCTTAGGCTCCTCGGTCCCATATGCAGTAACAAAATCGGCTGTTCTTGGACTAACAAAATCACATGCGTTTTCACTATCGTTAGGCATAAGAATTAATTGTATTGCTCTCGGTGCTGTCGATACAAGATGGTGGAAAGGAAATGAAGAAAAAATGGAAGCCGTAGCTGGAAATATTTTATTGAAAAGGATTTCCACTCCTGAGGACATTGCTGAAACCATTTGTTATACACTTCTTCAAAAGTCACTAACAGGACAAATCATTACAGTAGACAATCGGCAAACTATGTAAGAATAGATTTCCTTTTTATTAAAAGTATTGAAAAGATGTTTACTGTTAATAAAAATCCATTAGTAAACTAACGGGTTCTGTTTTGAAGTACAAAAAGCAAAATCGCAGGTTAAAAAGACAATTAATTAGCATACAAAAAGGTACTGGAATAATTCGCAGTACCTTTTTTGTACAACTTAACGAGCGTTTAATTCTTTGAATACTTTTTGATGACAAATAATAAAGGATGTTTTCGTATAAATTTTCGATTCAGTAAATATCAAATCAATCTTTGCTAAAGGCTGTTTTCTCAAAGATTGTTACTGTTTTAAAAAAAAGCAGATTTAATCTACAAAACCAACGTGTAGAATAAATTCTGTCTTTTTTTGAATCGAAAATTTAACTAAAGCACCCTGTTACTTCAATAAGGGGGCTCGTCAGATTTATGCGGATTTACAACGATAAGACTTCAATTTTTTATACACGATTTTATTCATCAAAGACTATGGTGCAACATTAATTCAAATGCTTCAAAACCTTTGCTATGACTGACTTTTAACAAAAGTGATTAAAACAACACTTAAACAATATTCATAAGATAAGCCACGAACGTTGATTTCACAACATTCGTGGCTTTTTGATGTGTTTCCAAACTTTGATTTGGGAACGGTTATTTGATTTATTTTGTATGCTTTATAAATCCTAGTGAAATTTAAGCACGCGTTAGCTAATAAAGTATCTTTTCATACACTTCTAACCAGTTAAATTTTTTTGGTCTTGCGATTTTCAAGAAAATTGAAAATTGAGTATGATACTATTAAGATTACCCCAATTAGGAATGCAATAAAAAAACCAAATATTCCTATAAGACCGACCCATCCAATCGTGAATGTAAGGAAAAATAGTGCATAACAAAAACCAACTATTATTATTGCAATAGGTACGTTAAAAGGAAATAATCGTTTCCAACCCAAAGCTAAAAAAGACGAAATTGAAAGTATAGCAACTGAAATGATTGTGTGTAAAAAGAACCAACGGAATTCCGCACGAGATTGTCCTTCTTCACCATAAGTAGTGTCTGTATTTAAGTCATATAGCGTAATTGCTGCTGTAACAATACCCACCAATACAATGGTTGTGAAAGTTGTCCAGTTTATCGTTTTTAAAATGTTTTTATTTTTCATTTTACCCCCTAAAAAATTTATTCTCCTGCTGGTATTTCTATATTCTTTTCTTAAATTCCTTCTTCTTAAGTAACTTGCTTCGTTAGTTAGTTGAAGTACAAACCTTCCCAAAGTGTCGTTTGGTAACAATTCTTTCCTTAGCCACTATAAAAAAACTTGGTGGCTTTTATATTAGTTTCTTACTCGAACATCCAGTCTTTTCTAACATTAACCTGCTTTTTGTGTGATTCTCATTATCTTAGCAAATTGTTCAATACGTTCCGATTTTAGAGCACGTTCTCCTTTTAACATAAATACTACAACTGTTTACACACCCGATAATATTAAAAGCATCTGTAAATCGATAACCAAGAACCTGTAAAGGATATCTAAAATAGCTTTTAGCCGTTATTTATTTTGGCGCAATTACTTCTTTACCACCCATGTATGGTCTTAAAACTTCAGGAATTACTACGCTTCCATCAGCTTGTTGGTAGTTTTCTAAAATAGTAGCAACTGTACGTCCAATCGCAAGACCTGAACCGTTTAATGTATGAACATATTCTGGTTTTGCATTTGGCTCACGACGGAAGCGAATATTTGCTCGTCGTGCTTGGAAATCCTCAAAGTTAGAGCAAGAAGAAATTTCACGGTACATGTTTTGTGCTGGGATCCAAACTTCTAAATCATATTTCTTCGCTGCAATAAATCCTAAATCTGCAGTACACATTTTTAGTTTACGATACGGTAAGCCTAGTAATTGCAGTACTTTTTCAGCATGACCTGTTAACAACTCTAGCTGTTCATAGGACTCCTCTGGTTTTACAAAGCGTACTAATTCTACTTTGTTGAATTGGTGCTGACGGATTAAACCACGTGTATCACGACCCGCAGAGCCTGCCTCTGAACGGAAGCAAGCGCTGTATGCTGCAAAGCCTTGTGGTAATGCATCAACAGGTAAAATTTCATCACGATAGAAGTTTGTTACAGGTACTTCTGCCGTTGGAATCATGAAATAATCTGTTTCCTCTAATTTAAAAACATCTTCTTCAAATTTAGGAAGATTTCCAGTACCCGTCAAGCTATCACGATTAACAATGACAGGTGGTAGTATTTCTTCATAGCCATGCTCCTCTGCATGTAAATCCATCATAAATGTCATTAATGCACGTTCCAAACGGGCTCCAAGCCCACGGTAGAATAAGAAACGGCTACCTGTTACTTTTGTACCTCGTTCAAAGTCAACAATCTTCAAATCCGTAGCAATATCCCAGTGTGCTTTAATGTCAAAATCAAATGTTGGAATCTCGCCCCACGTATACTCTTCTACATTATCGTCCTCTGTTGTGCCAACTGGTACAGA
>NZ_JALIRS010000007.1 GCF_023337795.1 Lysinibacillus sp. BPa_S21
TTGTAGCTGACGCTTCGCTTTCGCTACAGAAAACATTTGCTGCTGTCGCTTCGCTTTCGCGCAGATAAAACATTTGTAGCTGACGCTTCGCTTTCGCTACAGAAAACATTTGCTGCTGCCGCTTCGCTTTCGCGCAGAGCAGAGCTTCCTGGGGGCGTCCAGTCTCAACTCTAATCAACCACATTTCATAGCGTGTATTTTTTGGCATTTTTTTTATTATGATAAAACGAGACATAATAAATACTTTATTAATAAAAAGCTTAATTTGATTGACAATTTTGTTTTTCAAAACGTGAAGAACCAACTTCATATAGAAGTTGGTTCTTCCTTATGTCGAGGATACTTATTTACCACATGTAATGCATGAATAATCTCTTTATTGATTTGTTCGATACTATCAGGAGTATTCATCATTTTAAATGCTTCATCTCGGGCTTCCATAGATGTAACATACTTGCTAGGCAATGCATTTAGTGTAAGTGCCACTGTGTCAAGTTCACAGATTTCACATTTACAAAATGTTTGATATTCCGGTCCTCGTAGTAGAAAACTTACTAAACCACGCACAATTTCCTCTGTAACATTTACTAAAATAGGATCTGACATATTCAAACCTTCGCCTCATTTATATTTAATTGTTACATTAATTCCTGAAACCATAATAACGTTAACAAAGCTTTTTTTCAAGAATCGAGTAGCACCTATATCAACTACTATCTCTAGCTCCTTAGAATGAATAAATCCCTTCCTCCTGAATAAATCTTATTCACCATTTCTTAGTTTTGATTAATCGTAATGAGTTAAACACAACTAGTAATGTAGCACCCATATCTGCAAAGATTGCAATCCACAATGTTAGCCATCCTGGGATTACGAGTAATAGGGCAACTAATTTTAGAGCTAGGGCAAATATAATGTTCTCTTTAATGATGCGTAATGTTTTTCTACTTAAACCAATTGTATAAGGAAGCTTCGTTAAATCATCACTCATTAATGCAATATCTGCAGTTTCCAGTGCTGCATCCGTACCAGCACCTCCCATTGCAATGCCGACATTGGCTGAGGCAAGTGCCGGTGCATCATTGACACCATCTCCTACCATCGCCACTGCACCAAACTGTGCACGTAAATCTTTAATGGCCATTAGCTTTTCAGCTGGTAATAAACTTGCTCTCACATCTGTCATATTTAAAGACGTCGCAATTGCCTGTGCAGTTGGTTCTGCATCACCTGTTAGCATCACTTTATGCTTCACTTTTAAACCATTTAATTTATTTAACACATCGTTACTTTCTGGACGCAATTGATCAGCAATGCCAATCATCCCAATAAACTGATCATTACTAACAGCTGCTACAACTGTTTTACCCTGTTGTTGAAGTTTTTTAACCTGTTTGTTTATCATTTCATCAACAGTCGTTAATGTAGCAATCCATTTTAAGCTTCCCACATAGATTGTTTGACCGTCGACCGTCGCATAAGCACCCTTGCCTGTTACGGATTGAAAGTCTGTTGGTATTAGATCAGTTAAATTTTTATCATGTAATGCCTGTAAAATAGCTTTAGCTAATGGATGCTGTGATTGCTTTTCAACGGCCGCTACTAGTTGTAAAACATAATCCTCAGACATCTCCTGCGCTGTAATAACATCCGTTACAGCGGGTTGACCTTTTGTAAGTGTACCTGTCTTATCAAATGCTATTGCTTCAATATGACCAAGTTGCTCTAAATGAATGCCGCCCTTAATAAGAACGCCTTGTCTAGCAGCATTCCCAATTGCTGTTACAATAGCCACTGGTGTAGAAACGACTAATGCACATGGACACCCTACAACAAGGACAGCTAATCCTTGGTAAATCCAATGTTGCCAATCACCTATAAATAAAGGTGGTATAACCGCTACAAGTAAAGCAATAATCATAATTGCAGGCGTGTAATATTTCGCAAATCGATCCACAAACTGCTGTGAAGGTGCTTTTTCTGCCTGTGCTTCTTCAACAAGATGAATGATTTTTGCAATTGTTGTGTCCTCTACTCGCTTCGTCACACGAACCTCTAGGGCACCTTCTTCATTTAAAGTTCCGGCAAATACTTCGTCATCAATTGTTTTACTAACCGGAATTGATTCACCTGTAATCGCCGCCTGATTCACTGCCGACAATCCACTAATAACAATTCCGTCCATCGCAATCTTCTGACCTGGTTTAACAATTAGAATGTCACCAATTTCTATCTCCTCAGTCGGCAGCTCCATTTCGTGGAAATGCTCCCCATGTGCTCGTTTTATCGTGGCTGTCGGTGGAGCTATATCCATTAGCTGACGAATGGATTGTCGCGCCTTATCCATTGAATACGCTTCAAGTGCTTCACTTACTGCGAATAAAAAGACAACTACCGCTGCTTCTTCCCATTCTCCTATAATGGCTGCACCTAATACCGCAATGGTCATCAGCGTCTTCATATCAAATTCAAAGCGTGCTAAATTGCGGAAACCAGTTTTAAAAATTCCTATTCCACCAACTAAAATCGCGATAATAAACATCCCAATAGTTAGCGGATCCGTTTCACTACGCATTGCTCCAAACACATACCCGAGTACTACGAATAACAAAGAGATTCCCGCTAAAATATTTTCTGTTTTCCGATAAAAAGGTGTTGATTTTTCAATTGTTCTTGCAGTTGATTGGGATACCTTTATGCCATCGAAGGCACCTGCTTCTTCAAGTTGATCAACATCAATGCTGCCCACGACTGTTATTTTTGAAGCACCAAAATTCACTTGTGCATCCCGAACCTCTGGAATAGCTTTCACGTTTTTTTCAAACTTTGCTGCACAGCTAGCACAGGATAAGTTTTGTAGCCTATATTCTTGTTTAGTTGGAGTCGCTGCCATTTCCAATCCCCTCTTTCACATGTTCGTAAGCAACCGTTACAATTTGATACACATGTTCATCAGCTAAAGAGTAGTACATTTGCTTTCCTTTTCGATATGACTTCGCTAAGTTATTATCTTTTAAATATCGTAAATGATGCGATGCTGTTGCTACTGACGATCCGATAATGGAGGCAACATCGCAAACACATAATTCATCTTCGACCGTTAAGGCATACGCAATTTTAAGTCTTGTTTCATCAGATAATGCCTTTAAAAACTTTGCTACTCCTGATAGATCAGGCATTTGTTGTTGAACCTTAATGACCGCTTCTTCATGAACTTGTGTTATCTCGCATACTTCTTTTGGCATTTCCTCACCTCATTCAAATGTTCGTTTGATTGTTTTCACTATAACATAATATTCCATCTTATTCAAACAAATATTTGAATGTAAATGATTTATATCACAAATTTAAAAAATGTCTTTATATCAATGATGCCCCAGCATAATTGATTGTTATTTGCGATGCAGTAAAAAAATCGTATTTCCTTTTTAGAAAATACGATTTTTTATATTGTTTGAAAAATTATTGCTAACTAAGATTATAGTGTCATTAAAACAACAAATGGGTTTGTCTGTGCGAAAGCGAAGCGGCAGCAGCAAATGGGTTTGTCTGTGCGAAAGCGAAGCGGCAGCAGCAAATGGTTTTGTCCTGCGCGAAAGCGAAGTATTAGCAACAGGTGTGCAATCGCTTCACTGTTATAAGTCTTTTCTGTTTGATCACTGTGAGTAGCAATAGTGTTAGCTCTACGCTTGGTTGGAGTAGACTTGAACGGAAACCACCCTCATCTAAAGGAACCACAAAGAATATCTTAATCATTCTAAATAAAATAGGTTGATATTGCCTAACTCATATATATCGCCATTTCTTATTGTATATTTTTAAAAATACTATAGAGCTAATTATAATTACTAAAAGCAGTCCTAAGGCAATAAAAGGAGCTAGAATCACTTTGTTACTTATTTGCAGATAATAAAATGCTTCGAATAAACGTTTTGTTTGCATGATATATGGGATTGTATAAATGAATAGTTTAGCAATCCATCCTCTCTCCGCTAGCAAATTTAATAAATTTACAATTAGAAATGGCAAAAAGAATATAGCCATTGAAAATAAAAAGCTTATAAAGCTAGCTTTTACAACAGAGGAGATTGACAAACAAATTATCGAAAAACATATACTTCCCAAAAGTAGAAATAATAGCTGAATTAGCAGAAACTCGAATAATGTCAATGTGTATGGCGACATAGACAAACTAGAATGAAACTGTATCGGAGAATTAAAACCTTCTGCTATATACATCCAATAGTTTACGTGACTACCCGTTCTATATATATTAAAAATCACACTAAAAATCACTGTTCCAATATAAATAACCATTGTGTAAAGAAGTGTCACTACCAATTTTGCTTGCACCAATTTGCATCTTCCAAATTTTGATGTTAATGTATATTGAATCATACCCGTCTGTTGGTCACGAGCAAATAGATTATACAATCCAACTATTAATAATATTCCAATTGCTATTAACCCTTCACCGCCTAGAAATTCAGATAAAAATATTGGATACTCTGTCTTCTCTATATACATAGTATTTACCTGCTCACGCATCGTAATTTCTTTTTCTAATGCGGACGTCTGAGGTCGTGCTTTCAATTGATTTATGATTGTAGATTGCTTATCCATCAGCGTCTGTGCTTCATCTATTCTATAAAAGACATTCACTTCAGGGCCTATTTCGAATTCTTTAGTAGCTAAAATTTCCCGTGCTTCTTGGATATCCTTTTCTGTTATTGGATTCTGAATTTCTTCAAATGCATTAAGTTCTTCAATAGACATATTAAAATATGTTTTACTAATCCAAAGTAAAGATAGGATAGCCACTAACATAATATAAATGAGTTTTTGCTGCCAAAGTAATTTCCATTCCCACCAAATAAGCTGTTTCACGTTGATTGCCCCTCACTAAAATAATATAAATATAAATCTTCTAATGTCGGTTCCTTCATAACTGCTTGAGGTAATGGCTTTTTATGGTGATATAAGCGTACTCGAATTCGACCACCATGCTTTTCAATTGCTCCAACTTTGTACTGTTCTTCAATATAAATTAGCTCTTCGGGTAAAATATCAACTTCCCATACTTGTTTGGCTAATTTCTTAAGAACATTCTCCGGTTCATCTAACTGCTCCAAACAACCATTGTTTAAAATACACACATAATCTGTTAAGCCTTCTAGGTCACTAGCTATATGTGTAGTATAAAGAATAATGCGATTTACAGATAAATTAGCAATTAGAGACCTAAATCTAATTCTTTCTTTAGGGTCTAATCCAGCGGTTGGTTCATCCAAAATCAATAATTGGGGGTCATTTAACATCGCTTGCGCAATCCCTACACGTTGTTTCATTCCTCCAGATAAATTTTTTATCTTTTGATAGCGATCGTCATATAAATTAACTTGCTTTAGCCAGTACTCTACTTTCTCCTTTAAAGCATGATTAGCGATGCCCTTTAATGTGCCAATATACATCAGAAAATCATAAACCTTCATATTTGGATAAAATGGAACATGCTGTGGTACATATCCTATTGCATCACGATAACTCTCTCCTAATAACTCAATAGGTTGACCATTCCAATAAACAGCTCCTTTTGTAGGCTTGATTAAATTTAAAATAATACGCATTAAGGTCGTTTTACCAGAGCCGTTTGCTCCTAAAAAACTATAGACACCCGGTTTAAATATCATAGATATATTATCTAATACTTGCTTTGTTTTATAATTTTTATAGATGGATTTTAAACATAGTTCATTCAAGACTTGATGCCTCCTTGTATTTCCAAATTACTTTCATCATTATGGTTAATAGAAAAACAAAAACACAAAGATGAATAGTTATATCCATTTCAATCCATAATCGTAATAAATTTTGTTGCACTATTAATAATATTGAAAGCAATAGCCAAAAAGGCCCTATAATATAAACATTGTTCCAATGAATAGGTGTATATAATGAAATGATTAGTAGGAAAATAGCTACTAGCATTGCTGGAATAAGCCATACGATAAGCAATGTAACTAAATGTTTGATGGATAAAAATCCACTGACGAAAACGATTGGTGCAACAGCAATAAAATGTAATCCTAATGCAATTAACAGCCGTACAATAAATAATTGCCCTGTTCCGTATTTAAAAGTCCATTCAAGCTCGTTCATCCCAAAAGTTTTCGTTTTAAAGCATTCAGTTAAACAAACAACTATGGATAAAGGTGATAATAAAAAGATCACCTGAATTGTCATCTCAATTGATGCTTGTATACCCATCCATAAACCGAACAGTAAAATTAGAAATTGTAATGAAATAACAAGACGATTTGTGACTGTCCACTCTACTCTCAATTTTTTTAATAAAGACGGTTGTTTAACTTGATCTTCCTTATCAAGTAAAGTACCTATAAACTGAATTGTTTCTTCTATTCTTTTCTCATTCGGTGTCGGAACTGGGAATGTATCTAAATTGACTTCTACATCTTTCTTAACTTTTGTCATATTTTCATCATTAAACGATGTCATCCTCAGACTCCCTCCTTACCATACCTGCTAATTTTTTTAATCCTTGCGTGACACGTGATTTGACAGTATTTTCATTTGTTTGGGTTATTTGTGCGATTTCTCCATATTTATAACCGTGATAGTACTTTAAAATAATCGCTTCGCTTTGTTGTTCCGGTAAAATTCTTAATGCATTTTGGATTTCTTGAGATTGTTCTTTTATTTCGTAAATTTGAATAATATTCTTTTTTTCATCAATGATACGACCTTCCTCTATTTGTTCTTCCTGCTTGCGATTTTGAGCTATTTTAGAGCGTGTATAGTCTCTAACCTGATTTAAAGCTATTGTAATTAACCATTTTCTAAATTGATTTCTATATTCGTATAGTTTGATAGACTTGATCATCTTTACAAAAACTTCTTGTGTTAAGTCATAGGCAAGTTCTTGACTTTGCAATCTACGATAAATAAAGGAATATATTTCATGATAATAACGCCTGATTAATGTATCGAGAGCTGCTTTGCTATTATGTTGTTGAATCTCCATAATTAATTCATCATCTGACATCTCCTTACCCCCTTTCAACTAGAAGAACGAAGTGTGTAAATAAATAGTTTTAAATCTATTAAAACAAAAAACTCCTTTCTATATGAAAATAGAAAGGAATTTTAGTTGTTCACGTGTATAAAATTTTCCTATCGTGCTTTTAATCGTAAAGTTTTACCTTTAATATCTTCTTTCCTTACAAACGTTTGATGATAATCTCCGTTAGCCCAATCCATTACTTGATCTTGATACCAAGCAGATTTTACATGCCCACTTTGACCTGGGCCAACGATATGATAGGCTGAGCTTAAATCTCCAGCATCTACTACAAAGCGCCATGAGGCTCCGTGATTAACATTTCCAGCTAAATCATTATCAGCAGCTTGAACAGTAACCTTGGAACCACCAATAGGAACTTTTTTCGCATTAAAATATGCTGATAGAATTGGCGAAGCTTTACCTAATGTATGGTCAAAGGTAAGTTGATGGAAATCACCCCATTGCCATTTCGATACGTTTTTTCCGAACTGGTCTTCTAGTTGTGCGATTGTGAGCTCTAACGCCTTGTAAACTGTTTTATCGACTCCACCCTGCTCCTCAATCCATACGCTCTTCTTACCTGCATAAGCTGTACGTAAAAGCTGATCTGTAATATTAAATTTACCATACATTAATTCATACATATCTTCTGGCATCTGATCCTTAAATAACACTTCTTGTAACTTAACCATTAATGTATGGAACACTAATGGTGCCCCAGAATCCTTTGCATCTACCATATCCCAATTCTCTAATAATTTAATAACATCTTTATATTTCCCATCCCGATCTTGTGCTTTTATCGACGTTAATAAATCTGGTAAAAACTCACGGGCATATAGGTTGTGCTGATCCATTTGTAAATTCATCATGTCTTCCACTGTTAAAGAATCATTCGCCTCTAACACTTCCCTAATCCGTTCAAAACGATAAGGCTGTGCCCAGAAGTCTGTTATATGATACGGATATTCTTCCCCAATGACTTCATTATTTGCTGTTGCTAAAAAACCTTCATCTGGGTTTACTACTGTCGGAAGCTTATCCCACGGGATAAAGCCCTCCCAGCCATAGTCACTAGAATCACCAGGTACTGGTAATTGCCCGTCTCCTTTTTTCCGAATGGGAATTTGACCATTCGCTTTATAAGCAATCGTGCCATCCTTTGATGCAAAGACAAAGTTTTGCGCTGGTGCCTTAAAATCTTCTAATGCTTTTTCAAATTCATTCCAAGATGTTGCTTTATTAAAGCCTAGTAGTGCACGTAGCTCTGTCGTTGGTTGCAATGCCGTCCACTGCATCGAAAATTGTGCTGTCGGCTCAGTATCTTTAAAAGCTAAATCTGTCATGATTGGGCCGTGACGTGTAACAACGACTTCAAAATCTACCGTTTCGCCATCCTTTACCTTAATCGGTTCATTACGTACCTTTGCTTGCTCCCACTTACCATCATAGCGGAACTGTGTGGGATCATCTGGGTTTGGTATTTCAATATATAGATCCTGTACATCGGGCCCAACATTCGTTACCCCCCATGCAACGTTATCATTGTGGCCTAAAATAATACCTGGAACACCTGCAAAAATTACACCACTAACATTTTGTTCAGGAGATTGTAGATGCATTTGATACCAAATGGATGGTGTGCTTAACCCTAAATGCGGATCATCCGCTAAAATCGGCGTACCGTTTTTTGTTTTCTTCCCCGATACAACCCAGTTATTACTACCGTTAAATTCATTTGGTAAAAGGTCTGCATTAAAACGCCCTGCCACGGCTACTGGGTTTTCTTTATTTGCCTCTATTATAGATGAAGCGTTTTCAGGATATTTTATAAATAATTCTTTAGCTTTTTCTTCGTCAAAGTTTTGTAAAGCCCAATGACGGAACGCAAGCGTATTCCAGTTACCCCCTAAGTCATAAGCCATATATTTACCAATAGTAAGAGAGTCTACAACCGACCACTCCTCTGGTTCGTATCCTAGTAATGCAAACTCATAGCTTAATGTATTATTATTCTTTGCCTGCTCAATAAAAGCATTGACGCCATCTGCAAACCACTCAAGCACCTGCCTACTTTCTGCATCGTAAGTAGATAATGATTGTTCAGCAGCATCACGCAGGCTAAATGTTCGGAAAAATTTATCAGTATCAATCGTTGCCTCACCGATTATTTCCGACAAACGACCGCTAGCTTGTCTTCGCGCTAAATCCATTTGAAACAGTCGATCTTGCGCTTGAACATAGCCTTGTGCACGATACAAGTCTGCATCAGTCTTAGCAAAAATATGAGGAATACCTTTGTCATCCCTTGTGACAGTAACATCCTTTTCTAGCACATTCACCGAAAGCTCTCCATCAATTACTGGTTTCGATTTATTCATAAACCATGTAAATCCGATAAATACGACAAGAGCTACTACAGCTAAAAATCCTACTATAGCCAGTAGCCATTTTTTCCACGTTAACTTTCTCACAATCCCAACCCCCTTCTTTTGCAATATATTCTTCTACCCACTTGTCAAATCCTTTTAAAGACTCGAAATTTAATGGTAATTGCGTTGCAGTATATAAAAAAATCGTATTTCCTTATAGAAAATACGACTCTTTTACGTTGTTGAAAAACTATTGTATCAATTAAAATATGGCTCTTCGGCAAAGTGAAAGTGAGTAGTTGATTTCCGTTGCGGCTGGGCGCTTTCCTAGGGGCGTCCGATGAGCCGCTTCACTCGCGTTGCTCGCTCCAGGGTCTCATTTGTGACGCTGATCCCCAAGGAGTCGCCCAGCCTCCACTCCAATCAACCACTTTACTTAGCATATATTTCTTACCATATCACTCTAAATTATAGTGACAAAACGGAAACTTTAGCAAAATGTTTTCTCTGTGCCAAGCATAGCGCTAATAAAGCGACAGCAATGGCAGATGTACACTCTGTTTGGTTTGATTATGATGAGTAACCATATCGTTCACTTTTAAAATAAAATTCAAAGTTCTACGCTATTGTTGATTGGAGTGGAAGGCTACTCGACTCCCGTGGGAAAGCGAGACAGGCGAGACCCTGAGGCCAACACGATGTTGGTCACGAAGGCATTGTCACAGGACGTGACGCACTTAGCCTTCGTTCCGTTAGCGGAGGAAGCGGCTCGGCGCTCGCCCACAGGAAAGCGAGTAGCCTGGAACGGAAATCACCTCATTTAAAGTGCCATAATATTCGCAAAGGTTTCCTTGACCATTTTATTGTTCATAGATACTAATTATTAAGCTGTAATTCGATTGGACAATGATCACTGCCCATAATTTGTGAGTGGATATTTGCTTCATTAATGTTGTTCTTTAGCCTCTCAGAAACAATAAAGTAGTCAATACGCCATCCAATATTACGCTCGCGTACTTTATTCATATAAGACCACCATGTATAGTGATCTGTTGCATCTGGATGCTTGTAGCGGAATGAATCTACAAAACCACTTGCCAATAGCTCTGTCATTTTTGCACGTTCTTCATATGTAAAACCTGAATTACCAACATTCGATTTTGCATTTTTCAAATCAATTTCCATATGTGCGACGTTTAAATCACCACAATAAACTATAGGTTTTTTGGAATCTAGCTCTTTTAAATATAGCGCTAATCGATTCTCCCAATCTAAACGAAGAGGTAATCTAGCTAAATCACGCTGTGAATTCGGAGTATAAACATTTACTAAATAAAAATCTTCATACTCTAGTGTAATAATTCTTCCCTCTTCCTGCGATTCATCCTCACCAACGCCATAACGTACTGAAAGCGGGGTATGTTTTGTAAAGACGGCTGTACCTGAATAGCCTTTCTTCTGTGCATAATTCCAATATTGCTCATATCCTTCAAGTGAAATCTTCACTTGTTCTGCCTGACACTTTGTTTCTTGAATACAGAAAAAATCTGCATCTACCTGATTAAAGAAATCTAAAAACCCTTTACCTAAGCAGGCACGAATTCCATTAACATTCCATGATATAAACTTCATTCTCTGTTTCACTCCTCAAAAAACGCCCTTCACCATTAGCGAAGGGCGTAGCATTTTATAAGTCATCACCAACGATTTTTACTTCTGTTTCTAAATCGATGCCATACTTTTCTTTAACTACTCGTTGTACCATTTGAATTGTTGCAATATAATCAGTAGCCGTTGCATTACCTTTATTAACAATAAAGCCTGCATGCTTCGTTGATACCTCTGCATCACCTACGCCTTTTCCTTGTAAACCACTATCCTGAATAAGCTTGCCTGCAAAGTGACCTGGTGGGCGCTTAAAAACACTCCCAGCAGATGGGAATTCTAACGGCTGCTTAGATTCTCGCTGAAACGTTAAATCAGCAATTTTTGCATCTATTTCTTGTTGCACACCTTTAGCTAATTGAAATTCGGATGACAATACATAATACCCTTTCTTGGCAATGATACTTTGACGATAACCGAGTTCAAGATCTTCTTTCGATAAAATTAACATTTCGCCTTCTTTTGTTAACACTTTCGAAGAAATAATAATATCCTTAATTTCTCCGCCATATGCACCTGCATTCATTGCCATAGCTCCACCAACTGAGCCAGGGATACCACATGCAAATTCGAAACCTGTTAATGATGCTGCCGCTGCCAGTTTCGATACATCCTTAATAAGGGCACCACTTTGCGCGTAAACATGGTCTCCATTAATGCGAATCTCATCTAAAAATGAAAATGTAACAACGATCCCTCGATGACCGCCGTCACGAACGACCATATTCGATCCATTACCTAACATTAATAAAGGTATATTATTCTTATGGGCATAGCGAATAACTGTTGCTGCCTCTTCCTCTGTTTCAACGAGAACGAAAACATCCGCTTTACCGCCTAATTTTGTCATAGTATATTGCTGTAATGATTCATCTAACTTAATATTGGCTGGATTAACGCTCTGTGCTAAATCCGCCACCCATTGTTCTTTTGTCATGAGAGCTATTTCCTTTCTAACGTCCTTCTTACTATACACTAGTATGGATTTAGAACTCTAATTTGACAAGTAAAATGAAGGTTATTTTTTATCTCACCTTAACAAACTCCCCATACAGAGATAATGAATATATTAACGAAAATTAGTATTACATATGGCCGTTGACGATCCATTTATCAAAATTCCGAAATAGACCACATACTTTTAAAGCCAGTTTGTTGCCCATGATTCGATATTGTGGATTGCTCCCTCTAATGCCCGCCCTTTTTCCGTTAAAGAATACTCAACACGCACTGGTACCTCTGAATATACTTTTCGTTCAACAAGCCCTTCTTTTTCAAGCTCTTTTAAACGTTCGGATAATAAACGACCACTCACAGGTAATGCAGATTCAATCTCATTAAAGCGCTGTGGCCCGTCTAATAATTGATATAAAATTAGCCCTGTCCAGCGTTTTCCGATTAAATCCATTGCTTTAGCTAAACGAGGACATAAATTTGTCTCACTCATTTTTTTCACCTCTTATGTACTCTATTGTAACGATTATTTTAAAAAAAGTAAATTTAGAGTAACTTATTTACTTTAAGTAATTTATTTACGATTATTCATTTGATTACTAAATACAATTTTAACGTATTTTTTCATTCCTGGTATTTCTTTTGATTCAACATCTTATAAAAGCTTATGATGGCATAAAAAATTAACCACGGCTGCTCGATTAGAGAGTAGTCATGATAACTTAATATTTAATGAAAATGGCCACTTACTTCTATATAGATGCACATGATTTTATTATTATGACAACTTCTATTGTTGACCCTTTGTAGAAGAAAAGATTACATACTATTATTACATTATTTCAGCTAACCTGACTTTCATTGAAAGATTCACAAAATAAACTTGTACCAATGTAATATTCCCCCATTTTTTCTAAAAACTCATTGAATATCTGAATTTTTTACTTTATCATTCGTGTAAGATCTGTTTTAGGGTGGTTTTCCAAAGTAACGTTTGATTATAGTCATTCAACTATTGGCTTTTCTGTACGACATATAATACGGTGTATTTGAATCGAACACTTCAGAAATAGCCGTGTCAGATATTGAACAAATGGAGGTTTCAGAAATATCATTCATAATCGCTGTTGCTAGGAAAACATTGATCGTGATGTGCAACTTGTATCTATTGATTTTTTTGACGCGGACATTTATCCAAAAATTTCATTTACATCTACATATATTAGGAAATTAGCAGGGAATAGTGTAAATCCATAGGCGCAAGAAGATACATGGATTCATGCTAAGACACAGATTGAATTTAGTTTATAACACTCTCCTAAAACAGATGGTGTATTAATTAGTGTTGTAATTGATGTTATGGTGGATTTTGAAATATAACAACTTCAATTACAATATTTCGTAGATTGGAGGACTTTTATGGTTGGGTTTGATGAATTCTCTTTTGCAAATTCTTTTATTTCAATAATGTTTTTTATCGTCTTCGGTATTATAGCATTTACTATTATTAAAGGTATCTTTCAATGGTCGAAAAACAACAATGAACCATTATTAACAGTACCCGCTAAAGTCGTAACAAAACGTTCGAATACAAGTGGAGGTTCTGGTAACTCTAGTGCCCATACATCGTACTATGTAACGTTCGAAGTACAAAGTGGCGATCGTCTAGAATTAAAAATGAATGGGCATAATTATGGACAGCTTGCAGATGGTGACTATGGCTTATTAACATTTCAAGGAACACGTTATCATACATTTGAGCGACACAAAAAGGAGAGCAGCGTTTAACAACGCACTCTCCTTTTTAACATTTCATGATTACTTAATTAAATATTTACCAAAGCCGCCTTCAGTATCTCCTAAATATTCGATATTACTACCTGCAGGAATAACTTTCTGTGCATCCTTAGCTGAATTGTAAATAATTTTCGTATTTGCTGGGAACGGTACAAATGACCAATTGTTATCCGCAGCAGGATTAATTGTTTTGTTTTCAATAACGTAATCAATTACAGCTTGGCGATTTTCATAAGCATAGTTAGTGATGTTAGAGCCATCTGCATTTTTAAACGTGGCACCATAAGAACCACCAACGCGATAATTGTTTGAAATGATGATAAATTCTTGGTTTAGATCGATTGCTTTACCGTTGTATTGCACATTTTTAATACGATTCGCTTTTTCGTCTACTAAAATACCTCGACTATCGTATTTCGCTGGTGATGTTACATCGATTTGATATGTTAAGCCATCTAACACATCAAAATTGTAAGAACGTGCTTCTTGATCAATAATATTTTGTTCATCCGTTTTATTCGGATCAATTGTTGCAAAAATACCAGCAGCCATTTCTAACCATTCGATTGCTTGTGCACCTGTTACCTTAATCGTTGCAACCGTATTATCGTAAACATAAATATCTGCCATATTTTTAATTGCAAGCGGACCTACAGGAATGTTTGTATAATCTGTAGGGTTGTTACGAGAGCCTGCTTTGAATGGAGCACCAGCAGAAAGCAATGGTGTGTTTTCATCAGCAGTACCTTTTAATTCTTTTTCAATAAACCATTTTTGAGCTTGTGTCACAATTTGAATAGACGGATCATCTTGCACCATTGAGAAATAACTATGGATTGGTGCAGTAGTCTCACCAACAGGCTGACGAATATACTTTAACGTACCCTCATGTGCTTCTTTAATTGCATTTAATACTGTTTTAGAAGGTTGTAAGCCTTCTTGTTTGATAGAGCGAAGAGAACCTTGTCCATTCACCACAACCCATTTAGAGCCTTGTTGCTCTAGTTTTAAATCAATGACTCCAAGATAGCTGCCATAGCTTCCTGCCATTACAGTAGGTACACCGTTAATCGTCCCTTTTTCTTGATCAACGTTTTTTAGGTTTTTATAGTCACCTGGGAAAGTTAAATGAGAGTGACCTGTAATTAAAGCGTCAACCCCTTCAATCTCAGAGATTTGGTATCCAACATTTTCGGCACCTTTTTCGTAAGTATCTTCACCAATACCAGAGTGTGAAAGTACTACAATTACATCTGCGCCTGCTTTTTGCATTTCTGGTACAATTTCTTTTACTGCGTCAACCGGTTCCTGCATTTCTACTTTTCCTGCTAAATGGATAGCATCCCATTCAACAATTTTAGTAGGTACGATACCTGTAACACCAACTTTAAGTGTGTGCTTTTTACCTGTATTGTCTACAACCTCTTTATCAAGAATTACATAAGGTGTGTACATACGCTTTTTTGTTTTAGCGTCGTATGTGTTTGCATTTACGACAGGGTATTTTGCATCATTTAAAACTTCATCTAAAAACTCTAAACCATAGTTGAACTCGTGGTTCCCTAAAGTTCCACCATCATATTTCAATGCATTAAGTGCTGCAATAGCTGGATGAACTTCTCCTGGCTTTAAAATATTTTCTGATGCTTTATAAGAGCCTAATGGCGTTCCTTGAATTAAATCACCATTATCAAAAAGTAGTGTGTTCGGGTTCTCAGTACGTGCTTGTTCAATTAATGTTGCAGTGTTTGCTAAACCTAGGTCAGCAGATTCTTTATCTAAGAAATAATTATAATTTGCAAGGTTTGTATGAATATCTGTTGTTCCTAAAATTTGAAGATCTACATTAGTTGTAGATGTTGGTAATTTATATTCAGCTACAAAGCGTTTAATAATACTTTGCATTTGTTCAGTTGTTACATAGTCACGAGGACGAATTGTGTTATCCTCAAAACCTTGTAATATATTTGCAGCAACAGCATTTGCTAAATCTTGCTTATGTGTTGTTGCAACTTGATTTGCATCTTTAAACTTGTCTAATACAGAAAGTGGAGCGTTTTCACTGACTAATCCACGAGCAGAAATGACAAATGCTTGTTGACGTGTCAATTTATCATTTGGATCAAACAATGTGGCAGTTTTACCTTTAATAAGCTTCAATTCTACTGCCTTTTCTACATACGGGGCTAAATCCTTAGAGACGTCTGTGAAGGCAATTTTGGAGCCATCACCTAGCTCTACATTTAAGCTTTCTACTAATTCTTTCACGTAATCCCCACGTGTCACACCGCTTGATGCAGCATTTGCGGATAGTCCAAATGGTAACACTGTGAATAGAACTAGTAACAACGCTAAGAATTTAGTAACTAATTTCTTATTCATGAAACACCCTCCTTATAATTCTAATATTTTCCTACGTTTTCTATTATATTATACTAAATCTTTTATTAACTGAACGAATAGTCCTAATTGTATGTATTTTTAAATGAATAACAAAATACTTTACCGTAAAATGATAGAATATTATTTCATAACTATTTCACATAACGGGATGTTATTAAATGTAAATCGGAAATATGCGCATAATATCAATATTTCAGATCTCTGATCATTACATACCTCTATAGAAAAAAATAAAAAAGTTCCCTCAAATTAGAGAGAACTTTTAATAAATACTACTTTATTATGCATTTACAGTTTGTAAAGACTGAGCTACTTTCTTAACTGCTTCTAGGCCATTTGCAATAATCTCTTGTGCTTTATCTTGAGACGCGTTATGACCTTCAATGATCACTTCTTCAATAATTTCCATACCAAACATACCAACAACATTTTTGATATAATTAACTGACATTTCTATTGATTGTGCTTCTGGTGTAGAGTAGTAACCACCGCGAGCATTTAAAATAACTACTTTTTTGTCACCCATTAAGCCTTCTAATTGACCGTTTTCATTATATTTAAATGTATAACCAGCTTGGAATACATAGTCGATGAAAGTTTGTAATTTCGCTGGGATTGTTAAGTTCCAAAGTGGGAAAGCAAATACAACAACATTAGCTGCAGTTAAAGCATCCATAGCTTTTTGTTTTGCTGCTAAAAGACGTGATTCAACGTCAGTTAACGCTTCACCGTTTTGAACTTTACCAAAAGCATTGAAAAGATCTTGACCGAAATAAGGCATATCTTCTGCGAATACGTCAAACGTTGTTACATCTACGCCTTGTACATTTTCCATAAATGTGTCATACATTTTTGTTGAAATACCATCTGGACGGTTGTTAGCTTTTACTACTAATACATTCATTATATAAATTCTCCCTTAAAATCAAAGTTTATTATCTCGAATTCAAGATATATAAGTATATTAAAAAACTTTGTATGAAAAGTCAACGTTCGTATACTCAGACTTTTGACTGAAATGCAGGTGATTCCATTAAAATATATCACATCATAACTTAGAAATGATTTCCGTTCCGACTGGGCGCTTTGTAGCTGGCGCTTCGCTTTCGCGCAGAGCTTCCTGGGGGCGTCCGCTGAGCCGCTTGGGCCAACAGATGTTTTTTTGCGCGAAAGCGTAGTGTTAACGGAGCGGCAGCAGAGGGTTATGTTTGTGCGAAAGCGGAGCGGCAGCAACAGCAGGATGTTGGTCACGAAGGCGTTATCACAGGATGTGATGCCCTTAGCCTTCGTTCCCCTATCGCTAATCCCCAAGGAGTCGCCCAGTCTCCACTCCAACCAACTTACATACTTGCATACGTTTTAACAAAGCTCATCCCTTACTTTTGGTAATGAGCTAATAAAGCATATGTGTTAGTTTGTTAGTGTTGTTATACTGATCGGGTCCATCAGCAATCTGATCACCTTTGCTTCAAAAGAGATCAGGTCCAATATTCTTAACTTTTCTCCAACAAAATTAAAACTTACAACTATCGTCGGTACAAACCCCACCATCTTCAGAGCCTGCCATCTTTAATCCTGGTTGTAAGCCCTCTTCCTCTGCAACTTTACGTAAAGTTTCTTCAAATACTTCTTGAGGTTGTGCCCCAGAAATACCATACTTACGATTTAACACAAAGAATGGTACCCCTCTTACGCCAAGCTGTAGCCCTTCTTGTATGTCAGTCTCTACATCTACTTTAAAATCGTCGTTAGAAAGAACCTTTGCAACTTCTTCGCGATTCAGACCTACTTGCTCAGCAATATCGATTAATACATCATCCTGGCCAATACGCTTTGCTTCTATAAAATAATTATATAATAGCGCTTCAACAAGCTTTGAAACATCCCCTTGTTGTTCTGCCCATTTCACTAGACGATGCGCTTTTAATGTATTTTCCTCCATTAAATGATCAAAGTTATATTCTAGACCAACTTCTTTTGCGCGGGCAGCAACACCTTGTGTCATTTCCTTCGCTTTTTCTAGCGACATTCCATACTTTTTCGCCAATGCTTCATACGTGGACACATTTGTATCCACAGGTGTTGTTGGGTCAAGTTGATAGCTTTTATAAACGAGCTCCACCTGCCCAGCAAAACCTGTATCCTGAATCGCCTGCTCTAGTTGCTTTTTACCAATATAACAAAATGGACATACATAATCTGACCAGATTTCAATTTTCATAAGTAGTCACGCTCCTTTTGCTACATTGTAGCGATAATAATTACTGGAAGGCAATTTTTTAGCTTCATTGCATAAATTTTCAAATCAATCTACATACTGAACGTAAAAACAATGTGAGGGTTATGTATGACACAATCTCTTTGGCTCGGAACAATTGATCCTGTCTCGTTACCATCTCTTCCTGCATCAACAACTTGTGATGTATGTATTATTGGTGGCGGCTTGACAGGACTATATACAGCCTATATTTTAGCAAAATCAGGTGTAGATGTAGTCTTGCTTGAAGCAAATTCCCATATCGGTCATGGTACGACCGGTAATTCAACCGGAAAATTAACCGCTCAACACAGCTTAGTTTATGCCAACCTTATTGAAAAACTTACTGTAGACGAGGCACGCCTCTATTATCGGCTCAACCAAATTGCTGTTGAAAAAGCATTACAGATACTCCCTAAAAAAAGCATTCAGCAAGTAGATTCATTGCTTTATTGCCAAACAAAAGAAGGCTATGCCCAATTATTAAAAGAATGGAATGCCTATAAAGTATTAAATATTAAGGCTAATTTAACATCTGACACAGAGCTTCCCTTTCCGATTACAAAAGCGCTTAACATGTCCCAGCAAGCACAAATACATCCTGTAGAAGTTTGTAATTTCCTTGTAAAAGAAGCATTAGCAATGGGCGCAAAACTCTATACGAATACCCGTGTTCAACAATTAAACATACCTCAGAATAGCTTACATACCGCAAATGATATGTCGGTTCAATACAACAAGCTTATTTTGTGCACACATTATCCAATCGAAGCCTTTAGAGGTCTACATCTTTTTAAACTTTCTAACAGTCGCTCCTATATGGTTGCTAGCAAAATTACTGATACACTACAAGGTCAATATCTATGCGTAGATAATCCTACTCGCTCAATTCGGACTGCTACCATTAATGACGAGCATTATTTAGTGTTAGGTGGAGCTAATCATATTGCAGGGGAAACAACTAATACGGAGCCCTATTATGAGGCCATTCAAAATGAAATGAAGGCGCATTTCGATCAGGAGCCCATCTATCGCTGGTCAGCGCAGGACATTGAAACACCTGATATGGTCCCGTATGTTGGCAGGATTACACCGTCCTTGCCTAATGTTTTCATTGCAACAGGCTATCGAAAATGGGGGATTTCCAATTCTTTTGTAGCGGGAGATATACTATCATCCCTCATAACAGGAGCAGGGAATGAGGATGGTGCAATTCCTCTGTATTCTCCAACACGTACAAAATTCGGAGCTCAGTTTATGCAGATGCTAAAGGTAGGTGGCTTTGTAGCCAAAGAGTTCGTGACAGGTTATGTGAAACATGCAAATACACCGACTTGCACGCATTTAGGCTGCAAAACAAAATGGAATAAAGCCGATGAAACTTGGGATTGCCCTTGTCATGGCTCTCGCTTTAATGCCAAAGGTGAAGTTCTTGAAGGTCCTGCTGTCCACCCTTTAAAACTAGATTAAAAAAAGAGGTTGCCTTTTTCAGGACAACCTCTTTTTCATTATTTTAATGCATCAGTTAAAACTGGAACGATTTGTTTTTTACGAGATACAACACCTGGTAAAAGAACGCGATTATTCACTAGCTCTGCGCCAAATCCTTTTGCTGCAGCCTCCGCTACTTGTCCAATTGCAACAGCTGTTGAATCATTGTTTAAAATATCTGTTACAACAAAGAAGAATAAATCTAAGCCGTTTTCCGCTACATTTTTATTTAATAAAATTTCTAATTCCTCTTGGCGGCCAAGCACGTCGTTAATATCAACAGCGTTTACTTGAGCTACTACAGATTTATATTCACCGAACTGGAATTCTTTTGCATCTAATGATAAAAGATCTTCCAATGATTTATCTGAAAGGTCAGCACCTGCTTTAAGCATTGCTAATCCGTATTCTGCAGCATCAACACCTGCAATTTTCGCTAGTTCCTCCCCAGCTTTTACATCTTGCTCTGTGCAAGTTGGAGATTTAAATAATAATGTATCCGAAACGATAGCAGAAAGCATTAATCCAGCAATGTTTGCAGGAATTGCTACGCCATGTTCTTTAAAGATTTTGTTTAAAATTGTTGCCGTACAGCCTACAGGTTCTGCACGGTAGTATAGTGGATCAGCCGTTTGGAAGTTTGCAATACGGTGATGATCAATCACTTCTGCAATTTGTACTTCTTCAATGCCATCAGCAGATTGCTGGAATTCATTGTGGTCTACAAGAATTACTTTTTCTGCTTCTCCAACTACTGATGAAATTAATCGAGGTGCCTCGAAGCCAAATTTATCTAAAGCAAATTGTGTTTCGTTATTTACCTCTCCAAGGCGCACCGCCTCAGCATCAACGCCAATTTGTTGTTTTAAATATGCATATACAATTGCAGATGTAATTGTGTCTGTATCTGGGTTTTTATGACCAAAAACTAAAACTTTACTCATTGAATTTATTCCTCCTAAATAGCAATAACATTTATATTTTATTTTATCATACCTTATGATCAAACATATATAAATTGAAAGTTTATCTATAAAGGATCTATGCGAATTCATAACTAAAATCTACTATTCTAAAATAACTGTATCTTCTTATAGTACTCCTTTACCTATACTAAAGAAGCTAATTTTTGCAGATCACAAAACTTGGAAAATTATGAGTGTTGAATGGAGTGAAGATTTCTTGGAGGTCATAACGCCAGGAAAACGCCCAGTCGAAATGGAAATCAACCAAACATTATGATAATAACCCAAAGTTTTTTAATATATTTATCTACTTGAATCGCCCTATTTTTAACATTTAATAATAACAATGTATAGTTTGCTAAAAATATTTACCATAAATAGATATATAGTTGTGTTTTTATATTTAAGAAACCATAATTTTATGCTATCATCAGGTAGTCTATATATATACTAGGATATACAGGAAATGGGGATTACGATGACAAAGAAGATGGAAAAAAAGTATATTCCTTTAGCAAATTATTTTGATATAGCTACACAACAAGAAATTACTTTATCTTTTAGCGAACTCGAAAATATCATGGGACAAGCCTTACCAAATGCAGCTTATTTGAATAGGAGCTGGTGGAAAAAGACAAAGCCCCCTCTCTCTCACTTTTTGTCATGGACAAATGCAGGCTACTATGTCATTGATGTTAAACTTGGTACCAAAGTAACTTTCTCGCGCACACAAATTAAGACTACAAGTAATAATATTTCTAAAAATGATGAAAACCCACCTGCATACATAATTCGAGCAATTGAAGCATCAGATGCTAGATCATTTATTCATTTGCAAGAAGAAATTTTCCAACAGACGGACTTCATGTACAACATGAAAAACGAATTAGACCTTACAGTTCAACAGCTTCGTAAAGATTTAGGCTATTGGAAACAATTAAAAAACCGTACGATTTTACTTTGTATATTAAATGGCATTTTTGCTGGTTATGCCGTTATTCATGGATATAAACACTCTAAAACTAAGCATGTTGCATCAGTCCGCATAGCTGTTAAGGATGAGCATCAACGACAAGGTATCGGTTCAGAGTTGTTGAAGGCGGCTGAACGCTGGTCTAAACAGCGGGATATTTCGCGCTTAGAAGCATCTGTTATGGAGCATAATGAAAGTGCTTTAAATTTGTTTAAAAAACTAGGTTTTCAGCAGGAAGGTATCCGACAAAATGCCATTAAATTAAATGATACCTTTATTAACGAATATAGCTTAAGTAAAATTTTATAAGTTTCTTTTTCAAGGATGTCTAAAACTTATTTGGACATCTTTTTATGTTAATGTTATAGATCAATATCTTACGTGTTCTGCCCGATGCAAATTTTAGAAAACTTGCTTTTCTCTTGCTGAGTCTAAAAATAACAAGTTATTTTCTACTTGCTCATATGATTGCTGATATTTTTCATATTGTACTTTATCCTGGCTGACCATTTCCTCAATTAGCGCATGTAAAAACGAAAACAATACTGGAATAACGTCCAATGAAGATTGCTTTTTCAGACCAAGTGTAAATAACGCACTTGCATATTCCCGAATAGACGACAACGCCGAACCAGTGATAGCAATAATTTTAGCCTTTTTCTTCTTGGCAATTTCTACAATCGTTTGAATGTCGTTTGAATGCTTGTCCCATGAAAAAACTATTAAAGTCGTTTGCTCCCCCATACTGTTAATTTGTTGTACAATATCGTCGGATTCTGGTCGAAGTTGTTTTACATTTGGACGTAAAGTTTTCATTGTAGACGATAACCAATTTGCAATGGACGATGCTTGGCGGGTACCTAAAATATAAACGTTTTCCGCTTCATGCATCCATTTTGAGCTTTTTTGAAGCATATTATCGTTAATCAAATCAATCGTAGCTTGAATATTTTGAATATCACGCTCCATCACCTTACCGAAACTTGAGATATTCCGCTTACTTGAAAAGTATGTAGGTTGAATACTCACACCATCATTTTGAGTCATTAAATAACTTCTAACCTTGTCTTGAAGCTCTACATAGCCCGATAAATCCAGCGCATAACAAAAACGGATAACTGTTGATTCACTAACATTAGCCTGTCTACCAACTTCTGCAGCTCCGTTACCAATTATAACTGTAGGGTTATTCATAACAAATTGTGCAACTTTACGCTGCCCCTTCGAAAGCCTAACAAATCTTCTTTCTATTTCTTCATTTATATTCATTTCTAACAACCTTTCTTTCAATGAAATTATCACGAATGGCGATTGTTTCCTACTGACTCTAATTCGGATCAATTATGCCTTGGCATAATTACGTCCGGAATCGGCTATGTTAGACCGAGTTCCTCTATTTCAGGCGGGTATTTGGACACCTGCTAAAAGAAGTTAAAAATACAGTATCACGATTACAATCTGAATACAATGACTTTTCTGAAAAATCTTCAATGCTTTAACTTGCTAATGCGATAGTTCAAAATAAAAAACATAACATCGTTCCATTTTTAATTTCGATGGTTGATTTCCGTTGCGACTAACGCTTTCGATGAGGCTCGCTCTAGAATCTCGTAGTAGCATTGTATTTCCCAATGAGTCCTTAAACTACGCTCCTCAACTTTTCCACATGATGTACAGCAACGAACCTTATTGATTAATGATTTTAACAGATTTTTAAAAATATTTGTATAAAAATTAATAATTTCTAATTTTTATGTATATTAATTAGAAAAATGCCTTGGATTATCATTCATCCAAGACATTTTTAATTTTTGTTAATCTAATTCCATTTGTTTCGTTTCTTTACCTAGAAATATTACCCCAACAACACCGATAATAATCGCTCCACAGAAAATAGCAAAGATAAAGCCGATATCATAACCCGCTGTCAATAAAGTGCCGACTAACAAAGGTCCAAAAATACCCCCGATGCGCCCAACAGCTGCTGCCATTCCAGCACCCGTTCCACGAATAATGGCTGGATACTGCTCTGGTGTATAAGCATAAAGTGCACCCCATGCCCCTAAGTTAAAGAACGATAAAAACATCCCAGATATTAATAGTACTACTATTGTTTCCGCATTACCAAAAATGAAAGCACTTACAGCTGTACCAATTAAATAAGAAACAAGTACAAATTTTCGCCCGAATTTTTCAATAAACCATGCAGCGGTAAAATAGCCCGGTAGCTGCGCAAGCGTCATAATGAGAACATATTTAAAGCTCGTAATCATATCAAAGCCCTTACCAACCATGACACTTGGTAGCCATAAAAACATACCGTAATATGAGAAAACAACTGTAAACCATAACACCCATAACATAAGTGTCGAGCGTGCATATTTTTTTGACCATACTTCTCGAATATTTTGCCTAACACTTCGTTTCTTAGACTCAGCCTTTACTGCAAATTGTGGTGAATCTGGTAAGTGCCAGCGAAGATAAATTGCATAAATTGCTGGAATTGCGGTTAACAACAATGCACTACGCCATCCCCATGATGGAATAACAAAATACGAAATCAATGCTGCGATTAACCAACCTGCCGCCCAGAAGCTTTCCAGTAATACAACAACTCGCCCACGCTCTTTAGCTTCTACACTCTCAGAAACTAACGTCGATGCGACAGGTAATTCTCCACCTAGTCCCATGCCTACTAAAAAGCGTAGTGTCATAAAAGCGGCTAATGTAGTGGTAAATGCAGACAAGCCACTTGCAATCGAAAATAATACAAGCGTCCACATAAAAATTTGCTTACGTCCCACTTTATCGGCAAGCACGCCGAAAACAAGAGCTCCTACAGCCATCCCAATGGAGTTTATGCTACCTATCCAGCCTGATTGACTTGGCGTTAATCCCCAATCGACTGCTAATGCTGCAATTACGAATGATAATATCCCTACGTCCATTGCATCGAAAAGCCAGCCTACTCCTGCTACCCCCAAAAGCTTATTACGAGAAATAGATTGTTGAAACTTATTTGTTGTTACTGTATTTATTGTCATCTTAATCACCTGTCTTTACACTTGACTTTACATTACATATTTACTATACAGTTGTTTCAAGAAAGTGACAAGCGAAATTTAAATTACCGAATTGTTTCGACAATTTCTGAAATGCTATTGAAAATATGGGGTCATTTGCGTTAAAATGTCTTTTATACAAAAACAACTGTTCTTTCTATAAGAACAAAAGGAGATTGTAACGTTATGTGGAAAGGCCTAATTGAAGAATATAAACAATTTTTACCCGTAACAGAAAATACACCCGCTCTAACTTTAAACGAAGGCAATACGCCTCTTATACATTTAGTTAATCTATCTAAAAAACTTGGCATTGAGCTCTATGGGAAAATTGAAGGCGCAAATCCAACCGGTTCATTTAAAGATCGTGGTATGGTGTTTGCCGTTGCAAAAGCGATTGAAGATGGCAGCAAATGCGTTATTTGCGCTTCAACTGGTAACACATCAGCTGCAGCCGCGGCTTATGCAACACGTGCTGGAATCCAGTCCATAGTTGTTATCCCTAAAGGAAAAGTGGCCCTAGGAAAGCTAGCCCAAGCGACAATGTACGGTGCAAAGATTATCGAAATCGACGGTAATTTTGATGATGCATTAAATATTGTTCGTCAAGTTAGCGAAACAACTCCAGTAGCACTTGTAAACTCCGTGAATCCATTCCGTATTGAGGGACAAAAAACAGCATCATTTGAAATTGTAGATGCTTTAGGAAAAGCTCCAGACTATCTTTGCATTCCAGTTGGTAACGCAGGTAACATTACTGCGTACTGGAAAGGCTTTAAAGAATACGATGCAGCAAAAGGCTCTGGTTTACCAAAAATGTTTGGCTTCGAGGCTGAAGGTGCAGCAGCAATTGTAACAGGTGAACCTATTGCTAATCCTGAAACAGTGGCGACAGCTATTCGTATCGGTAATCCTGCAAGTTGGAAATTTGCAGAAGCAGCTCGCGATGAATCTGGTGGAATCATTGATTCGGTTACAGACGAAGAAATTTTGGCTGCTTACAAATTAATTGCTGGTACTGAAGGAATTTTCGTTGAACCAGGCTCAGCTGCCTCATTAGCAGGCGTTATTAAATCAGTTGAAAACGGCAAGATTGCAAAGGGCTCTAAAGTTGTAACAATTTTCACAGGTAATGGATTGAAAGATCCTGATACTGCCATGAATGTCTCAACTGTAGATGTTGTCTCACTTAAAAACGATGAGGAAGAAATTCGAACATATATCGAGGGCGTACTATGAGTAATATGTGGGAAATCACGGTTCCCGGGAGCACAGCCAATCTTGGCCCTGGCTTTGATTCAATAGGGCTTGGCTTAGCCCTTTACTTAAAGCTAACCGTGTCTTTACAGGATAGTTGGGAAATTATCCACCTCGATGATAATGGTCCTAAAGAGTTTGAGCTGGAAGAGCACTTACTATACGTAATTGCTAAAAAAATTGCGGATCAATATGGCAAGCAACTACCTGCCTGCCGTGTTGAAATGGCAAGTGAGCTTCCATTAGCCCGTGGTTTGGGGAGCAGTGCAGCGGTCATCGTTGCAGGAATTGAACTAGCAAATCAAGTCTGTAACCTAGGTTTAACTGTACAGGATAAACTCAATTTGTCCTCCCAAATCGAAGGACATCCAGATAATGCAAGTGCCTCAGTATTAGGGGGATTAACAATTTCTTCGATGGATGAAAATGGAGTAGTTGATACATGTCATGTCAATGATCTAGATGCTTCCTTTGTTGTGTTTGTGCCTGATGTCGAACTAAAAACGAGTGAATCCCGTTCTGTTTTACCAGAACAATTTGACCGTACATATGCAGTAAGGGCCTCTGCAAACGCAAATATGCTAGCAGCATCATTAATGGTTCAAGATTTTAAACGGGCAGGTCGTTATATGGAAGCTGATTTATTCCATGAACCTTTCCGTGCTAATTTAATACCACAATATACAGAAATTCATGCAGCAGCAAAGGCCAATGGGGCATTTGGAACAGCTTTAAGTGGGGCGGGACCAACACTGATTTCTATCATCCCTACTGCTATTGCGCAAGATTTCGTAAATGCCATGAAAAATCAATTTCCAGAGCACGACATTATCTTAACAAAAGCCGATGAATACGGTGTACAGGTAAAATTTGGACGTCTACTACAAAAGTAGACGTTTTTTCTTGAAGGGGGAAGTAGCTTGAAACCAATTATTTTCTGTGATTTTGATGGTACTATAACAGAAACAGATAATATCGTCTCACTAATGACTGAATTCGTTCCAGAGGAATCTGAAAAAATTGCTAAGGCAATGATGGAACAAACTATGACCTTTAAAGATGGCGTTTCAGCAATGTTTGGCCTATTATCGACTAAACAAAAAGATGCTGTTATTCAATATTTATTGGATACAGCCATTATACGGGAAGGCTTTGGTGATTTCGTTCGTTTCGCACAAGAGCACCATATTCCGTTTTATATTGTTAGTGGGGGTGTCGACTTTTTCATTGAGCCCATCTTAAAGAAATACGGGCCATTTTCTGATATATATTGTAACAGTGCTGATTTTTCCGGACAGCAAATAAAGCTCGTCTTTCCAAATGGCTGTGATGAAGAATGTACAAAATTTGAGACACAGGGTTGTGGTTGCTGCAAGCCAAGCGTTATGCGAAAGGTTTCACAGAGCCATCATTTTAAAATTGTGATTGGAGATTCACTTTCTGATTTTGAAGCAGCAAAACAGGCAGATTTAGTACTTGCGAGAGATCATCTTATAAATTGCTGTCAAGACCTTCATCTCCCTTATGAACCCTTTGAAACTTTCTATGATTGCTTAGAAATTATAAAAAACCTTATGGAAGCAGACAAGGCTGTTGTTTCAATATAATTGAACCAATTAAAGACATAAAGCTCATCACCATACCGTGTGTGATGAGCCAGAAATAAGGGCTATGTTCACATAGTGACGCCCTTATTTCTACATAAGAAAAGGAACCATCTTCAATTAGATGGCCCCCTCCAAGTTCATGATTTATTTAGCGCTTTAAAAAGTCTCTTTCGACGTTCATACCAAATAACACAAATGATAAACCACGAATAACCCATACTCCATCCAGCCAGTACATCTGACGCGAAATGGCGGGCCCCAGCAACTCGAGACAAACCAATAAGTACAGTTAAAACAATTGCCCCAAGCCAAAGCAATGTCTTACGACCCTTGCTATTGTTCTCTGAAAAAATATAGGCTATTGTAAATAAATACAAGATGCCGGTCATAGCATGTCCAGAAGGAAAGCTAAACGATGTTAATTGTTCTTCGATCTCAGGTCTTGTTCGATGCACCCATTTTTTCAATAATTGATTAAGTACATTCCCACCTGCAATGGTTAACAAAACAAATAATATTCCTCGGTTATTTTTTACCTTCCACGCTAAATACACTATTAAAACGATAGCTACAGACACTACAAATGCCGGTTCTCCTATATAGTGAAAAAATTCTATTAAACGATTCCCGAACAATAAATCTGCCATTTTCGTATCAAAAGTACTGATTAATTCACTTTGAAAAGTGACTCGTAACACAAAAAAGATAATGACCGTTAATATCGCTAAGGGATAAGCCCATTTTTTCATATACTACTTCACCCCAAAACTATACGCCGTTTTATGTTTCACATCATATCATATTTAAGTCAGCTAGAGGTAAATTTACTTTTTATCGACGCGTAATTTATGCAAGTAAAGAAGTTAGGTAAATCCCGATTGGTAAAACTTTATCTAACCCAATATGCCCCCTCTTTCTTGGGGTATAACAAATGATTCTTCTGGTTTATTAAAATAATTTGAAAGAGCTAATGCAACGATAAATAAGATGGCAATGATAGGTATTATTTTTCTAAACAAAATATACACTTCCTCATCTTCAATTAGAATTATTTTAATAACACTGGGTCGAATAACCAATCTTTCGGACCGAAGTTTTTATCCTTCTCTCCTCGTACCTCACGAGATATATTATTTTTAATAATTAATTCTCTAAATTTTCTGCTGAACAAAGTCTTTCGATATAAGTAACTTCCATCATGGCTCCATTCTGCAGATAAAAAAACGTCACTTTTTATATTGGTTAAATCTTCGCGATTATAAATATCAGGACCATTGATTACCCCGCTTAAGCCACAACAGCATGGAGGCTGTTCTGTTGCAAAATACAATTTAACTCTTTCAGTGCTACTCTTTGGCAATACTTGTGTCGGTATAATTTGAAAAGCTTTTTGCTTCCCGTCTTCTGGTCCTTGATGAATAACCTCTAAAAGTTCATAGCCTTTAATATTCTCTTGCTTCATTAATGTTACTAATTCCTGTGAAGCTACCCAATATCCGCTCACATGAACTAGATGTCGATCTTTCATTTCTGTTGTATCTATCACTAATGGTGAAAGTTGCTCTTTTGCCATTAGTCCGCAGTGCTGGCAATGGGTGCTGATAGAAAATAAAGTTCCTCGATCCTCTATAAACATATCAGGTGAATTACCTGTTGAGTTTAATGTGAACAACTGGGCTTGTTCATATTCACTATCTGAAAAGTCGAAATAAAAACGTTCTCCGATAGAAACAATTCCTAATTCATTTTCCAATGATTTATAAAGTGCTGCTACATGTTCATATGTAACATCTTCATTTAATGTAAAAATAGGATTAAACGAAGCCTTTAATTTTCTCTTTCTTATTTCAGGCGCACCGATAAAAATACCATGGCGATTATACACATTAATGACTTGATCTCGACTAGATTCATCTATAGAAAATAAATTTTCAAGTTCTACTTTCAAAATACACGCCTACCTTTATATAAAGTTTTATGGTGAAGTATGTTGACTAGCTAGTAACTTTAAAAAAATCTACAATCTCTACTTTATTCATAGATAGTCAGGCTCTTATCTTAAACGAAATCTCTTGTATAGTATTACTTACTATAGCAAATCTACTTAACCACGATTATCTTAAGCGTACCAGTACTTACACCGACATTTCAATGTTGTATTTACGCCAATTTTTTGGCGGTCTTAGACTTAATTTTTGGCGTGATTTGGCGGACATAAAAAAACACCGCCATTTTTTGGCGGTGTTACAACGAAAAGATAGGTATTTAGATTTATAATTTAGTTATAATTAACTAAGTCAAAATATGGAATCATAAAACCACCTAAACTCTCCCTTTTTATTGAAAAATATACCAACGGAAATAAGTATAACATATAGATAATCTATAGTAAATTCATTCTTTCTGCAAGATTTACAGCCTCTGTTCGCGAATCTACATTCAACAAAGAAAATAGCTGAGTTAAATATCTTTCGGTTGTTCGTTGAGGAATATTTAATTCTATAGCAATCGCTTTATTCGTATGTCCTTCCGCAATGAGTCTTAAAATTTTCTTTTCTTTTTCATTTAAGTGAATATCGAGTTTTGCATCCTGCAATTTAAATTTATTATCGAGAAAATCCAAGAAATTTTGAGGTAACACAATTTCACCATGTGCAATGGCTCGAACAGTTCGTAAAATTTGTTCCTTAGATGCTGTTTTAGCTAAAATCCCTTCTATTTTCCGTTCTAAAATAAGTGGATAATAATCAGTAATATCATCACCAGTATAAAGAATAATTGAAGCATTTGACTGGATAGCTTTAATGTTACGTGCTAAATTAATACCGTTTTCTAACGGCATATTTATATCAATTAAGTAGATATCATATGGTTTATTTTTAATTCTCTGGATGACATGCGTCGCGTTACTTTCTGTATCAACTATAATATCTTCATTTTCTTGAAATAAATTTTTCGTCCCCTCTAACACAATAGGGTGATCATCCACTATGAGCATCGTAATCAAGTGTATCACTTCCTTCTTTTACTGTAATTCTAATAGACATTCCTGCATTAACCTGTGAATCGATGTAAAACTGCCCGTTAAAGGCTTTTACACGCTCTTGCATACCTTGAATTCCCATCGATTCTCCGACAATAATATCATCAATTTTACAGCCTACACCATCATCCTTGTAGATGATTTCAAAACCATAGTCCGTTTCCTGTAAACGAATTTCAACAGTTGTTGCATAGGAATGTTTTAAAGCATTGTTGAGTAATTCTTGAAATAGTCGATAAATCATTAAATTCATACGTTCATCCTCTAAATAAAGACGATCTATCGTATAAATTAATGTAAAACCAGCTCTTTCTATTACTTTACGAATTAATTTTTCTAACGCAGCATTTAGCCCTAATGTATCTAATAATGGGGGCTTTAAATTTTCACAATAAGCTCTTAAATCATGTAAAGACATAATCATCTGCTGATGAATTTTCTCAAGTTTTTGCTGAATATCAGTTGTATCTTTCGCATTGACTAGAACATCTACCTCTCGGGCAATATGGAGTTGCTCCTGCAAATTGGTATCATGTAATTCTTGAGCTAATTGATATTTTTCCTCTTCAAATCTTAACCATAATAATTTGCTTAACCAAGGTAGTTGACTATCATCTGCTTGCCTCATATGTTTTAGTTCCTCTAACAGCTCTTCTACCATCTTTGTATTTTCAATAAAATTGTTTACATACAATAAGAGCAATTCAAGCCATAGAAGCTCTTCATCTTTTAAATGAATCGAATTTTTATGTCCCAATACTAAGGCTCTTTTATAATGAGCATCTTGATGGAGGAAGGCTAAGTAGACTTTGTCAATTCTCCGTATTTCTCCTAATTTTAAATCCTCTATTAACGCTGGATTAATTGAAAGTCTTCCCTCAACCGTTGAAGTAAATTGATTTGTGTCATAGTTATAGGTTAATACAAATACATGCTCTAGCTCAAGATGTAGAGAAACCTCTTGAGCAAACTTCTCTAAAAGCTCATCTATTTTAATCGTTTTACCAATCCTATCTACAGCAGTGTATAGCTGATGTATATAATCCCCTTTTGTCGAAAATAAGATTTTTCGTTTTCGATAATCGACTTTCTCTTTTATGTAAAAAAGAACAACTAACGATGTAAAAGTAAAGAAAGAAACACCTGTCATTACGGATATAGTTAAATACTTTCCTGCAATCCAATACAATCCAACTACAAACCATAAAGTAAAAATCAATGAAAAGATTACATAATAACGTAATCTAGTAATATGATATTCAATATCAAATAATCGTTCTGCTACCTGTGTAAAGATAAAGCTAAAAGGAATAAGCAATAAAAATAAAGAGCAGATTTCACCTGACAGAATAAACGTATCAAAAAAAATTTTAGGGAGTGAATATAAAAAAAGAAATGGCAGAAACGGTATCAATATACTACTTAACAATATTTTCAACTGAGGTGATTTATATTTGAAATAGCTTAGTAATAAAATACCAAGAATAATAATAAGGAGAATGAAGAAAAGGACTAACACTGCTTCAGATAGACAATAATAAGAAGCGGGATAGAAAGTAATAATACAGCCCAGTGAAAAAGCGATTACAGGGCATATATAGAAGAATTTGATATTGTTTGTAAACAGCCAATTGATTTTTACAAACGAATAATACTCTCTTAAAAAATGTAATAATAGGACTAAACACAATACCATACTACTACGATTTACTATTATCCCTATTCCATTTACTCTACTAGATACTCCACTGCTTACATAAGCCAATGAAACAGTTAACATAAAAAAAATAAGTAAGTTAGCAGCCTTTGTGTTTTTTTGATTAAAATGTAGATATATAGTAATGAAAAGAGTTAAAAAATAATAACAAGCTGGAAATAGTAATATATAGTAAAGTTGGTGAGGGATATCTAAATGCTTAATATGTATATCTTCTATTTCTCCATTTGGCTTCATTATCGTTATTTTATTACCAGCTACTATTGTAGATTTATATTTCAATTGATTTAAATGATCCATTGACACATCATCTACGCTTAAAATAACATCAGATGGTGAAATACTTCCCCACTCTTTCCACTCTTTATAGTAAGGTTGCGTTACTCCCCACTTACCATTCTCTTCTTCCACCTCAATTTCCAATAATGGCCTACTATAATTCGCATAATTCAGATACATACCAATCACTAAATAGAGCATTATAGCAGGCCAAAATAACTTACTACCCAATGGTTTTATAACCAAGCTGTACTTTCCAACTCTACTTCACTACTAAACGCATCTAAAATTGCTTTTTGTTCTAAAGATGAAATTCCAATCAATGCTGCTTTTTTTGCTTTTAATAGAGCAACTAAGTCTGGGTTTTTTTCTAGATATTGAATTACATTCATCATACATATCTTCCTCATTTCATTAGTTTTTTTAAGTAATCTTTACCTGCTTCATTTATAGCTACATTTTCAAGAGTATTGAATGCTTTTAACTTGAAAACATTTTTAATTGTAATGGCATAACGTATTGCACCACCATTTGTCAACTCGTTTTCAGTAGCATTATTATCCAAAAATGCAACTATATCATCATTATAATAGTTGATAACAGATTTTGAAACATCATTTTTCTGTGATAAAAGATAAATAATAGGCAATGAATATCTTTTATTTAGCAAATCATTTTTAGGTCCCCAAGTTTTTAAACTTTGAATATCGTTTTTAATTTGTTGGATAATTCCTATATATTTCCCATACTCCTCTACTTCAGAAGATATCTCTCCCTTTGCAAGTACTTCACCTATTAAGCAACCCATCGCTGTTAAAGAACCCGACTTTTGTTCAATCATTTGTAAATATGATTGCTCATCTCTACAAGTATTGAGTAAATCTAGTTGCTGACCGTTTATACTGCGCATTGCATAATCTTCTAGTATTTGAATAGCCATACTTTTGTGTTCAAAGGAAGTCTCACGTATAATTCTGGAAGCCATAACTAGCATAGCTAAAGCAACATTTAATGATAATTCAGGTGTTTTACACCAACTGTAATCTGAATCCTTATCCTGCACGTCATCGATAATATCAAAGGATAAAATTAAAAGTTCAATAGCAGCGGCAACTTTATAGATGTCCTCATTCCAACAATCTGCAAATGCTTCATAATGACAATAACATAGCTTGCCAAACGAATAGCCAACTGCCTTTTTTTCTTCCTTAAAAGCTTTAAGCATGGACCGTAATTCATGGCTTATTAATGTCTCGTTCTCAATTAGAATGTCCAATGATTCATTAATTTGTTGGTCAATTTCCTGCAATAGTCCTCTCCTCCCCCTAAACATGTTATTAAATAGTATACAGATTAATGGGAAATAATACTAGACACCAAAATCGAAAGGGAATATTTTACATCAAATTATTTAACGATAATACCGCCAAAAAATGGCGGTATTTATAGTAAGCACGCCATTTTTTTGGCGTAAATTCACCATTGAAATGGCGTCCTTACTGATGATACGCTTAAATAAGCTAAGATAAATTCAAGTCGAAAAGTTCATAGCTGAAAATAAGAAATAGAAACGTGACCGTATATCATTTAGTGAAAAGAAGGTTGCGCGACTTCTTGGACATAAATTCCCCTACGTTACGTGATGCGCCAAATTATATAGGAAGTAATTAAATCTATTACAAGGAAATTCTCGACATACTGGGAGTGATTGAAATGAAACATGAAGTAAATGCAGAAAACATTTTAATACTTACAGCTAATTTCTCCTGTACAATTTCTATGTCTAAAGGAGAAATCACCATAAAAAAACCTTCGAAAGAACAGCTACATATTGAGCAACTAATTATCGATGCCGAGCAACAGGCTTATAAAGAAACTTTAGCTGAGTATAAAAGCAAATCAACATTTTCAAATTTTATTTGCAATATCCCTGGATTTGAGGAAACTTTTCAGCAAAAGCTAGACAATTTTATTGAACCATATGGAATTATAAGAGTCTCTGAAGAAAGTCAGTCTTTATTGCCTTTAGTAAGTCCAAGTACCTCTTCACCTATAATCTATACGTCACCAAACTTTAGCATTATAAATGCAAGAGGCAATTGCTCTAGCACTTCATCTATCGGAAATGCTGTAAAAGACATAAATTACTTACTCAAACGATCGACTACCACTTTTTCCGGGGTTTCCATTAACGAAAATGGTATTTCCCTCAATATTACTACGGCATTTAATGCTTGGAATAAAGCAACCATTAAACACTAAAAACAAAAACCGATTGGGTATGGCACTATGATAGATTTGTGCCTCTCCCTTCTTCCTTTTAAGGAATAATGTGAATCCTTCATCTTCTACTCATAAGAAAAAAGGTGTCTCAAATGATCTTTGAGACACCTTCAATGATTAACCTTTTACATAATAAACTTCTTGTCCGCTTTCGATAATGTGGTCAGGCTTCGGCTTACCAGCATTTGCTTTATGACCAGCGATATGTTCAGGACTCTTCTCCCAATTTTTCCAGGCCTCTTCTGATTCCCAACGAACCACAATTAGCACTTCCTCATCACCACGTCGTACTTTTTTGACAAGTACCTGTTTATCAATAAAGCCCGGTTGTTTTTCAAGCAATGTTGGACCATCTATCTTGGCGCCAAAACGCTCTACTACTTTATCGGAATTACCTTCCGTAACGACAATACGTTTAATTTGTACAAACATATTATTTAAACACCTTTAAAACATCGTCAACTTTTTGAGTTTCAGAAGTTAAACCGCCACCAGATAAATACCAAACTTGTGGATCTAAATAAACGATTTTTCCGTTTTTCGCAGCGTTAGTAGCCCCAACGATTTCGTTTTCAATTGCAGCTTTTGTGCCAGACTCACCTTCTGGATTTACAGCAGCATCACGGTCAACTACGAATAAAACATCTGGGTTTGTGTCACGTACATATTCAAAGCTTACATTGTCGCCATGTGTATCAACTTTAATTTTTTCATCAGCAGCTTTTACACCATACACATCATGGATCACACCGAAACGTGAACCAGGACCATATGCAGATAATGAACCTTCATTAGCTAGAACGATTAATGCTTTTTCTTTAGCTGAAGCTGTTTTAGCTTTAACTTCCTCTACTTTTGTTTCGTATGCAGCAAATGCATCAGCTGCTTCCTTTTCTTTACCAAAAATCTTACCAGCTAATTCAGTTTTTTCTTTGAATGATTCCATAAAGTTTTTATCATCTACACCTACAAATACAGTTGGTGCAATTTTAGATAACTCATCGTAAGCTGATGCTTGACGACCAGAGATGAAAATAATATCTGGATTCATATTAGAGATTACATCAAAATCAGGCTCTTTTAAAGCACCAACATTTTTGTAAGATGAATCAGTATATTTGCTTAAATATTTTGGAACAGATTTTTGTGGAACACCTGCAACTTTAACACCTAGAGCATCTAAAGTATCAAGGAAACCATAGTCAAATACAACAATATTTTCAGGAACTTTATCAAGCGTTACTTCTTTAAATGTATTTTCCCCGTTTTTGATAGCAGGAATTGTAAGTGGATAAGCTGTAGCTTCTTCTTTTTGCTCCTCAGCAGGCTTGTTATCAGTTGAAGAATCCTTCTCTTCTTTTTTCGCTTCGTCCTTAGAACCGCAAGCAGCTAATACTAATAGCATCATCGCCATTAATACAGTAAGTAGTTTCCAATTTTTCATTGCAAAATTGCTCCTTTAAAATTTATTTTTATAGTCTAGACGGCAGTACCATCTATTGTTATTTTCACGAGTTGAAATACACACAAATGCGACAACCATTCTGTTCTTGAACAGGAATATCCATATCATAGATTTCCTTAAGCGCATCAGGGTTGATGATGTCATTTGTTGGGCCATCTTTGACCACACGTCCATTTTTTAATGCGACAATATGATCCGAGTATACTGATGCAAAGTTAATATCATGCAACACGATGACCACAGTTTTCCCTAGCTCATCAACGAGCTTACGCAAAATTTTCATAATCTGCACAGAGTGCTTCATATCCAAATTGTTGAGCGGCTCATCTAGTAAAATATAGTCTGTGTCCTGTGCAATAACCATCGCGATAAATGCACGTTGACGTTGACCACCAGATAGTTCATCCAAATAACTGTGCTGAATATCCTCTAAATTCATATATTGAATTGCTTCGTCTACCTTTAGCTCATCCTCAGGCTTTAAATTCCCTTTCGAATAAGGAAAGCGCCCAAATGAAACAAGCTCACGAATTGTTAGGCGTACATTCATATAGTTTGACTGTTTTAAAATTGATACACGCTTTGCAAAATCGTCTGATTTCCAACGTTTCACATCTGACTTATCGAGTAATACTTCTCCAGTATCTGCATTAAGTAAACGACTTACCATTGAAAGCAATGTTGATTTACCTGCACCATTCGGTCCGATAAAAGACGTAATTTTCCCTGGTGCCACGTCGACACTGACATCTTGAATGACCGGTTTTTTTCCAAAAAACTTGGAGATTTCTTTTACTTGGATCATCCTGCTGACCTACTTTCCTTCAATAATAAGTAGATGAAGTACACGCCACCTACGAAGTTTATAATAACGCTAAGTGTTGTATCGAAATTAAAAATACGTTCGACCATCCACTGTCCACCGACTAAAGCTACAATACTCATTACACAAGAACCTGCGATGATCACAGAGTGCTTGTACGTCTTGAAAAATTGATACGATAAATTTGCCACGATTAAGCCAAAGAACGTAATAGGCCCAACAAGAGCCGTAGACACGGCAATTAATACCGAAGAAACAATGAGCATGCGCTGTACAAGCTTATCATATGGTACCCCTAGGTTAATTGCTGTATCACGTCCAAGAGACATTACGTCTAATTGGTTTATATGACGCCAACCATAAATAAAGGTAATGATGATGACAACAGCTGCAAGCCATACTAAATCCGAATTGACATTGTTGAAGCTTGCAAACATTTTACTTTGTAAGCTTAAAAATTCATTCGGGTCTATCAATACTTGGAAGAATGTTGTTACACTTCCTAAAAACGTTCCGACAATCATACCGACAAGCAGTAAGAAATAAATCGGACGTTTCCCTTCTTTGAACAATACACGATAAAAAATTAATGCAAAGAGAATCATAGCTACAACAGCTAACAAGAAATTGTATTTCGCATTAATAACGAATATCGACATTGAGCCAAAGAAGTAAAAAATAAATGTTTGAACCATCATATATAATGCATCAAGTCCCATTACACTTGGCGTTAAAATACGGTTATGTGTAATCGTTTGGAAAACTACAGTTGAATAAGCAATCGCAATCCCCGTTAACGACATCGCTACCACTTTAGTAAGGCGACGTGGGAACGAATAATGGTAGTTACCATTAAGTTCATAAAATACATACAGTAAAATAGATGCTACTGCCAAACCTAGTAAAATCAACATTTTTGTACGGTTACGCATATGCCTTCCCCCTAAACAACATAATTAGGAAGATCGCACTTCCGATGACACCGACAGTCATACTAATCGGAATTTCATAAGGGAAAATAAGGACACGCCCTATAATGTCGCAGAATAATAAGAACGACATACCTAGTAATGCTGTATGAGGCAATGTCTTAGCAAGGTTATCCCCTTTGAATAGCGAAATGATATTTGGAATGATTAAACCAAGGAACGGTATCACACCAACTGTTAGCACCACTGTCGTCGAAATAAGTGCTACTAACACTAAACCTAAATTCACAATGAATTTATAGGAAAGACCCAGATTTTTCGCAAAATCCTCACCCATTCCTGCCACTGTGAAGCGATTCGCATAAATGTAAGCTAAAATCAGCACGGGTACACTTATGTATAAAAGCTCATAACGACCTTTCATCATTAATGAGAAATCTCCCTGTAACCATGCAGAAATGTTTTGGATAATATCCGCCTTATACGCAAAGAACGTTGTAATGGATGAAAGGATATTCCCAAACATTAAGCCAATAAGCGGTATAAAGATCGCATCTTTAAACTTTATTCGATTTAATATTTGCATAAATAATAATGTGCCGGCTAAAGCAAATATGAAAGCGAAAGAAATTTTTTGAAAGTACGTGACATTCGTGAAAAACATCATCGAAATCAGTATCCCCAATTTTGTAGCATCTAACGTACCTGCTGTCGTTGGTGATACGAACTTATTCCTACTTAAGCTTTGCATAATTAAACCAGCAATACTCATACCTGCACCTGCTAACAAGATTGCTACAAGTCTCGGTATACGACTAATAAAAAATAGTCTAGTTTTTTCTGATTCGAAGTCTAATAGATCACTCGGTTTGATATCAATTACTCCGATAAATAGTGAAACTATAGACAGTACAACAGTTGCTGTTAAAAGATATCTTTTTTTCATTGTAATCCCCGGTAGATTCATTTTTTGCTCGTAACATTCATTGAAAATGATTATCATTACTCACGATTCTCATTATAAGCTCGTTTTCATTCTCAGTCAACCTTCAATTGAGAATTATTCTCGTTTTATTTGAAAATCCTTAAAAATGAGCATTATCAACGAAATATCTATGTTTAGAGTTACTTCCGAAGTTCAATGTCTCTCCATTTTTCACACAAATAAAAAGGTAATTGAGAATAAAAACCTAATTTTTTCTCAATCACCTTATTACATCAATTGTGCCGCGACATTCATTAGAGGCTATCACTACTTTAGTTACGTTATACGAAAGCCTTTAAGCCATGTGAAAATAATTAAAACTATTAATATAAAACCGACATAGCCCATCACTGCATATAGCTTGGCTACAAGCATCGTAAAACCAGCAAGACTTGCTAAAAAGCCTAGACCACCGATAAATACGGCAGTTACTTTAAAACTAGCCTTATTAGGTTTTAAAAATCTCACCATAAATGAATAGAACATCCCCACCGCTGTATTATAAATCATCCCTAATAAGGAAAAAGACATCAGCAGACCAATTAAAGGATGAATTTCATTTGCTAAAGCGAGCATGGGTATATCTATGCCGACGATGACATTCATTTTTGCCAGAAGAGACAGGTTAATAAGTAGAATTAAAGCTCCAAGCAAAATCCCACCGATAATACCTCCCATTCCTGCCACTTTTTCATTGCGAATAGCTCCACACATAACCGTTAAAAGTGAAAAACACACCCCAATATTAAAAGACAAATACAGTAACGCAGTAACCCACCAGCTTTTAGAACTTACTTGTGCTTGCTGCGCAATAACAGCTTGTTCGACAAAGGTTAAATCCATCGTTGCTAATGAATAGATCGCTATTATCGAGACAATGGCTAGCAGATAGGGTGTAGCTATAGCAATAACGTTTATGATACTCTTCACATCCATCATCACAGTCGCTATAGTAAGTACTATCATACAAATGCTCCCAAGCCAAACTGGTAGTCCAAACATTTGATGAAGCGTAGCACCTGCTCCCGCAAACATAATTACTGCAACACCGAATAAGAAGAGCGACAGTAAAATATCCATGACAAAGCCTACAACCGTATTTCCAGAAATTTGATAAATTAAATCCTTGTGCGATGTCGTACGCAATCTTGAGCTAATTTGAGCAATGCACATTCCTACTAGAGCAAATCCAACTGTAGCAATAAGTGCACCGTAAATTCCATGAAAGCCATAGCTCGTAAAATATAGTACAATTTCCTGTCCTGATGCAAATCCCGCACCGACGATAATTCCTACATAGGCACCACCGATTTGCAAACTTTTTTTCAATCAGTTCTCTCCCTATTTATTCTATTATTCAACTTATTTACATCGTAGACATTTTCTCAAAAGTCATCCTCAACTATTGTTGATGAACCTATTATTGATAAACCTTTGTGCTGATTGTTAACTTATCAATTACCTTCATATTAAGTGTATATCCAATTCCAGCCTTTTGTGGCACATGAATATAACCATCTTCTACAATTACTTCAGGTGTAATGATGTCCTCATACCAATAATGACTTGAGCCGGCAGTATCCCCAGGCAACACAAAATTAGAGAGCGACGTTAATGCAATATTATGCGCTCGTCCGATTCCTGCCTCTAACATACCACCACACCAAACAGGAATATTATTTTCCTTGCATAAATCATGAATTCTTCTAGCTTCTGTTAAACCGCCCACACGCCCTATTTTTATGTTCATAACACCACAACTTCCAAGTTCTATCGCTTTTCGAGCATCTTCAAAGGAGGTAATACTTTCATCTAAGCAAATAGGCGTCTTTAACTTTCGCTGCAGCTTAGCATGATCGACAATATCATCTACAGCTAATGGCTGCTCAATCATTAATAGATTAAATGCATCCAGTTGCTGCAGTACATCCATATCGTTCAATGAATATGCCGAATTAGCATCTACCATCAATGGCAGGTCCGGCATTTCAGCTCGAATAGCTCGAATAACTTCTACATCATGGCCAGGCTTAATTTTCACTTTTACTCGTTTATAGCCTTTTTTTACATGACCTTTTAATAAATCAATTAATGCTTCTGTAGAAGATTGAATACCTACGCTAACACCTACCTCTATTTTCTCCTTATTTCCGCCTAAGGCTTTCGCAAGTGATTGTTTCGTTTGTTGTGCATAAATATCCCATACGGCTCCTTCAATAGAGGATTTCGCCATGCAATTACGACGAATTGAAGAAAACAAAACACTGATCTCATCTGGATGCTCAACCTCTTTATGTAACAAGATGGGGATTAAGAAGTCTTCAAGCATATGCCATGTTGTTTTTAATGTCTCCTCTGTATACCAAGGCGCTACAAAGGCAACAGCTTCTCCCCATCCTTTCGTTCCCGATTGATCTATCGCTTCTATTAATAGAAGTTCTTTTTCATCAATTGTGCCAAAACTCGTTGTAAACGGTGCTTTCATAGGCATTTTTATATGTCTAACTGTAATCTGTTCTAGTTTCACAAGATTTCACTCCTTAGCCTTATTATAAAGCTAATAAGGAGCGTCTGACTAATAGATAGCTATGCACATATTCCTTATTCTTTTGCATTCGAACAATAGCATAATTTTGTTCAAACAATGTCGCTAAAATAGTACGAATTTTATAACGCCAGTCCTCCGCAAGCTTAGGACTCTCTATTTTCATCTTTTGTAAATATTGAGGAATAGGCAATAAATAAGCGTCCTTATAATATATTTGTTCACGCTGAAATTCACCGTCAATATCAAGTACGGGTAAGCCATCTACCGTTAAAGACCACGGTACAATTTCTTCAGCTTCTTCTTCCAGTTCATCTAAGGAATCTTCTACTCTATCTTGTTCAATCCACCATTCTGCAACAATTCGATCTGAAGGTAGCCCATCGTTAAAATCATCTTTAAGCGGACCATAATAATTATTTTCATACTGAAAACTAAAGGCATTAAGCTTCAAAAATGATAAATTAGCCATACACGCTTCTAGCGGATCAAATAACCAAATCACAAGCTGAAACCCATGTTCTTTTGCATATTCCTGTTGAGCATGCTTTAATAATTCACCTACACCTTGTTCACGATATGTTTTCTCCACTCCAATCATGTGCGAGAGTAAATACATTTTTCCATGTCGATACCCAACAAAGCAGTAATTAAAGCCAATCAGCTTTTCGTCTAAATATGCCCCAAGAACTAAACCACCATTTTGTACAGCTGCTAATAATTGATGCGAGGGAATAGCCTGACTTCCCCAAATACGTTCGTTCAAAATTTGTACTTCTGCAATCTCTGTAGGTGCCATTATTTTTTGAATACGTACTCTCTCTAACATTATGCTGATCCCTCCTTTGTATTCCCCGACTCTAATGCTAACAATACCGCTCTTGTCAGGATTTCAACCCCTGTTACAAGCCTCGCCTGCTTAAATCTCATCTTTGGATGATGTAGTCCTGGTGTTACCCCACAACCGAGACCTAGCATCGTAGATTTTAAATGTGGACGTTGAACAGCATAGTGATGGAAATCTTCACCTCCAGGTGTATGAACTGGCTTTCTTAAATTCGACAATCCGGCAGCTTGCACGATAGCCTGCTCCATAATATATTGAGCAGTTGAGTCTACCTCAGCAGCTACTACATTGGCAACAGTACGTAATTCAATCTGCACTTTATGCAAGACCTTGGAAGAATCAATAACCCTTTTTACTCCTTGCGCAAGTGTATCCATTACATCGTTTCGTTGCGCTCGTATATCAATGGTGAACGATGCACTTCCAGGAATAATATTGCCGGATTCTCCTCCTGCATGGAATTTTGTCATCTTAATTGATACAGGAACCATTGGATCTGTATGAAGCGTTCTTAAATCTTCGATAATAGTTGCTCCTACTTCAATGGCGTTCACGCCGAGATGTGGTCTTGCTGCATGGGCATCTTCTCCAATAATTTCCCCCTCAAGTAATCGAGAGGCCCCATGGTGCAACGCGGCACAATATGTACCGTCTTCAAGCTCATGGACAGGTCTTACATGAACACCAAATAAAAAGTCCAAATCATCAATGATTCCCTCTTTTAAAACAGATAAAGCACCTGTTCCTTTTTCTTCAGCAGGTTGAAAAATCACACGAATTGTACCGTTAAATGATGGAGCAAGCTCTTTCAAAAGTAATAGAGCACCGATTGCCATCGTCATATGTCCGTCATGACCACAGGAATGATTCGCACGAAATTCACCATCTACTTCTTGCCATAGCGCATCAATGTCCGTACGCAAGCCAACTTTAGGATGACCATTTCCTACGTCAACATAAAGTCCTGTACTGTTTTTAAAGCGTATTGGTGAAAAACCTTCACGTGTAAGTAAATCAACAATATAATTCGTTGTTTCTACCTCATGCCAGCTTATTTCTGGATGCGTGTGCAAATACGTGAAAATCTCCATTAACCTTGGCCTCAAACGACTCAAAGTTTCTTTCATAGCATCCAACCCCTTTAATTTTCATACTATTAAGATTATTATAAAGGAAAATAAAAACTTTTCTACACAGAAACGTCCCGTATTCAGCAAATTAAACACATGTTACATGATGAGCAGACTACCAACAAAATATCTCTTCATACAAAAAAAGATGCAAGTACAGTTAGTTGAATAACTGTTCTTGCATCTTTTGATGATTAATTAATACCTCGCATAGCTTTTGAAATAATTGGCGAAAGTACTAATATTATTATCCCGAAAACAATGGATAATGAGCCTAAGAAACCGAAGTACGTGAATTCGCTTACAACTTCATAGACTTTTACAAGTTGTGCGTTGATTGCTTGTGCTGCCGCACTTGTTAAAAACCAAAGTGACATCGTTTGCGCAGCAAAAGCCTTCGGAGCCAATTTTGTAGTAACTGACAATCCTACTGGCGATAATAATAACTCCCCAACTACAACTAAAAAGAATGATATTACTAACCACCATGGACTTACTAAATCTGTACCACCAGATAAATACGCTGGTAGCATCATCACTAAGAATGATAATCCCGCAAAGAATAATGCATAAGCGAATTTACGCGGTGTAGATGGTTGCTTATCTCCCCATTTCATCCATAACATAGCAAATAATGGAGCCATCGTAACGACGAATAAAGGGTTTAACGATTGGAACCAAGAAGATTGAATATGAAAACTACCAATATCCAATCGTGTACGACTATCTGCATACGTTGCTAAAATAGTTGCCCCTTGTTCTTGGATTGCCCAAAACATTACTGCCGATAAAAACAATGGAATGTAAGCGAGTACGCGAGACTTCTCATCCTTTGTTGTTTTCTCACTGCGATACATATAAATAAAGAACACCGTTGGAATTACAATACCTAGCGTCGTAATAATGAAACCAAAAACATTCATTGTTAGTACGCCAGTTTTGATACCAATAGCCCCAGCAATAATAATAAGTAGCGCTATAATTCCAAATCGTGTAAAGACTTTTTTTCGTTCTTCAGGTAGTAACGGGTTGTTTACCTGTAACCCTGCTAAGCCTAAATATTTTTTTCCTGTTAATTTAAAAATAATTAAACCAATAAACATCCCTAACCCTGCTATACCGAAGCCTAGGTGGAAATTATACTTTTGTCCAATTGTTCCGACAATTAATGGTGCAAGGAATGATCCCATATTAATACTCATATAGAAAATCGAAAAACCTGCATCACGACGGCTATCTGTATCAGCATACATATCTCCGACAATACTTGAAACGTTCGGTTTTAATAAACCTGTCCCAATGACAATGAAGAACATTGAAGCAAACAACATGCCTACGCCACCAGGTAACGCTAGCAGGAAATGCCCAAACATTATGAACACGCCACCATAAAAAATGGTTCTACGTGTGCCCAATAATCGGTCAGCAATCCAACCACCGATAATCCCTGACATGTAAACCAATGATCCGTAGATAGCCATAATGGAGTTCGCTGTTCCACGATCCAGGCCTAAGCCGCCTTCATGCAATTCATAGTACATAAAGAAAATCAGAATTGCTCGCATACCGTAGTATGAGAATCGTTCCCAAAATTCTGTGAAAAATAATGTAAAGAGCCCTTTAGGGTGTCCAACAAAGCCATTTTGAGGGACGGATTTTACAATTTCATCTTTAGTAGACATAAAAATATCCTCTCCCGATTTCATTATTCAATAATAATATTATTACCCAATAGTACAGATAAAAACTTTATTTCATCATACTAAAGTGTTTTAAAAACTTTTTCAAGAGTTTTAAAAAATGTTGGAATTTTACACCTTTTCTTTAAATTCAGAATGATTTTTATAGAATTATAGCAAACCTGTTGATATTCCTAACTTTTCTCACTATTTGATATCAACTAAATTACAAACCACCATAAAATTATTCTAAAATATTTTATAGTCAGATTATTTATTTTATTAACAAATAAGCTAGCTTTATCTATAATTTCATTCACAACGATATAAATTCGCTTTTTCCATTACAAAAAAGCACGCTAGAAATAAGGAATGCTTCTAGCATGCTTTTAGAACAATGATGTGATTGATTATTTTATTACATATTGTTGGAATTTTGCGTAATCCGAATCTTTTACCTCTATTGTTAAAAGCGTACCATGTTCTTCATACGCTGTTTCATAGACAGAGGCATTTTCATTTAAATAAGAGACGATATTCCCTTGTTCGTACGGAATAAGCATTTTACAAGTTACATAATCAGAGAAAATATGCTGACGTATCATTTGCAACAATTCCTCTAATCCAGTCCCTTCCTTTGCTGAAATCCAAATATTATCACCGCTAATAACAGGATATGAAACGTTTGCTATATCCGCTTTATTATACACATAAATTGTCGGAATCCCTTCAACACCAACTGCTTTAAGCGTTTCATTTGTTACGTCCATCATAAAGCCGTGCTCAGAATTGGAAACATCTACAACATGAAGCAATAAGTCGGCATCACGAGCCTCTTCCAATGTTGAGCGGAATGCCTTCACTAGATGATGCGGTAATTTGCTAACAAAACCAACTGTATCTGTTAATAAAAATGTCTTTTTATCAGGTAACTCTATTTGACGGACAGATGTTTCAAGTGTGGCAAAAAGCATATCCTTCTCAAACACTTGTTTATGATCTTCCTGCCCTATTTTCGTAAGTAGCTGATTCATAATCGTTGACTTACCAGCGTTCGTATAGCCAACAATGGAAACGACAGGGACGGCATTTTTACGTCGTTGTTTACGCTGCGTCTCTCGTTGTTCCTTTACATGCTCTAGGTCCTTCTTTATTTTCGCAATTTGATCCTCAATTTTCCGACGGTCTAGCTCAAGCTTTGTCTCACCGGCACCACGGTTTTTAAAGCCACCACCAGTACCGCCACCTTGACGACTAAGAGAAGCATGCAAGCCAACCAAACGAGGTAGCATATATTGCAATTGCGCTAACTCAACTTGCATCTGTGCTTCACTTGTTTTAGCACGACGTCCAAAAATATCTAAAATCAACATCGTTCTATCAATAACCTTTGTCTCTAAATCACGCTCTAAATTACGGATTTGCGAAGGTGATAATTCATCATTAAAAATCACTAAATTTGCTTGTGCTTCGTCATAAAAGTTTTTTATTTCTTCAATTTTACCAGTACCAACATAATGAGATGGCGTAATGCGCTCTAAATTTTGTGTGACAACGCCAACGACTTCTACATTTAAAGCTTCAGCTAAATTCTTTAACTCCTCCATTGAATAATCAAAATGCTGATCATTCCGTAGATTTACGCCAACTAAAATAGCTTTTTCCAACAATATATCTACTTCTTTAATTCTATCCATCCACAAACCTCCCACCGACACTTTGGTGCTACTACGACAAATTTTCTTCATCTTACCATATAATGTCCTAATTCGTGTCGTTTAACATAGATATCGTAAAAAATGCGCCTTCTATGTAAAAGGCGCACTTCATTCATTTACTACGTTCTTCTTTCAGCAATACTTCAGTACGATCGAACTCGTCTTCAATATCTTTATTCGGTTTATATGTCAAAATACTGACAATAACCGCAACGATTAAGCATACTATGAAGCCTGGAACAATCTCGTATAATGTATCAGCTAAGAATTTTATTTTCCCCCAAGCAAAGGCAGTTGCAGCACCAGCTACCATTCCACTGAGTGCTCCGTAATTCGTTAATTTTCTCCAATATAGGGACAGCAATATGACAGGACCAAACGCTGCACCGAAGCCAGCCCAAGCAAAGCCCACTAAGTCTAGAATAGAACTATCTGGATTCCATGCTAAAATCCCTGCGATAATAGCTACAACTAAAACAGAGACACGGCCTACAAAGACATAATGCTTATCATCTGCTGTTTTATTAAATAAAGCTTTATAAATATCTTCCACAAGTGCTGACGAAGTAACAATTAATTGCGATGATATTGTACTCATTACTGCGGCTAGAATGGCAGCTAGCATTATTCCTGCAATGAATGGGTGGAATAAAATTTGACCAAGTACAATAAATACTGTCTCAGCGTCTTTTAGCTCACCTGCATGTTGCTCATAATAAGCCACACCTACTAAAGCTGTCCCAATCGCTCCGAATAAACTCAACATCATCCAGCCAATACCGATGCGACGAGCTTGCTTTGTTTCTTTTACTGAGCTAATAGCCATAAAGCGCACGATTATATGCGGTTGTCCAAAATAACCTAGCCCCCATGCAAGTGATGAAATAATGACTGCAGCAGTTGCATTTGAAGACAATAAGTTCAGATGGTCAGGATTTACAGCTTTAATGGATGCTATCGTATCTCCAATTCCACCTGTTAAAGACAATCCAAATAACGGTACAGCAATAAGTGCTATAAACATAATGAGACCTTGTAAAAAGTCTGTATAACTAACTGCTAAGAATCCCCCAAACAATGTATATGCCACAACAACAGCAGATACAATTAATAAGCCGGTATGGTATTCATAGCCAAAGGAACTATCAAAAAATTTGCCTCCTGCAACCATTCCTGAAGAAACATAAAATGTAAAGAAGATTAAAATAATAATACCTGAAGCAATCCTAATTAGCTTTGTGCTGTCACGTAAACGATTATCTAAATAACTCGGTATAGTAATAGAGTCATTAGAAACTTGTGTATAGACACGTAGTCTCGGTGCTACTAATAGCCAATTCAAATAGGCACCAATTGTTAAACCAATGGCGATCCAAGCCTTGGAAAGTCCAGCTAAATAAATCGCACCCGGTAAACCCATTAACAGCCAACCAGACATATCTGCTGCCCCTGCGCTCAGTGCTGTAACAGCAGGACCTAGCGAACGCCCACCGAGCATGTAATCCGTTAAATTTGATGTTTTCACAAAAGCATACCAACCGATTCCTAGCATGGCGATCATGTAAATAATAATCGCAAGTAATTGATACATGTTTGCAGACATATTTTTCCCCCTTATTTCCCCTTTAGTCTTTTTATTAAAAATTCACTATAATTAAAATACCACAAATATACATGATAACCTATAATTATTCAAAGAGTGATGTCTAAAATTTATAATAGCATCGGACTTCATAAAGTGTGTTAAACTAGTGCCATCTATAACACGATAAAGAAGGCGAAATGTATGACATTTGAAGAAATGAAAGCTCAGCTTATGGAGCGGATTTTACAACAACAACTCGTTACTGCTACAATCAGTCAACCACGTATGAAATCAAACGAAGTAAAACGTATAAAGCTAAAACCTTTATTACTTAAGGATGCTTACCATATACAAGTTGAATATCAATTTGAACGTATTTTAAAACACGAAAATGTTCTATTAGAAAGTTTCCCTGAGAAGCTAGAAGCAATTTTTAACGATTACCGTCAAGCTCATGTTGATTTCATTGATGAAAAAGTACAAGTGCAGCTATCAAAAAAGAACAAAGTACTGTGGAAATCCGATAAATCCTCAACGCCAAAGCAAGTCAATTTAGCTCATAATCGCAAGAAGAACTATTTACTGGCTGAGGATAAGCCCTACCCATTTTTAATTCGTCTTGGGGTACAAACAGAAGAAGGAAAAATAAAAAAACAAAAATACGATAAGTTTAAGCAAATCAACCGTTTCATTGAATTTATTGACGATGCTTTAACCCACTTACCAAAGGATCGTCAGGTTCGTATTTTAGATTTCGGTTCAGGCAAATCCTATTTAACATTCGCCTTGTACCATTATTTAAAAATCGAAAAAGGCTTAGACATTCGTGTCACTGGTTTGGATTTAAAGAAGGAAGTCATTGAGGAATGCTCACAAATCGCACAGGATTTAGGCTATGATCAACTCGAATTTCTAGTAGGAGATATTAATGATTATAATGATGAGTCTGCCGTGGACATGGTGGTAACTCTCCACGCCTGTGATGTTGCCACTGATATGGCATTAGCGCGCGCTGTGAAATGGGGAGCAAGTGTTATTTTAAGTGTCCCTTGTTGCCAGCATGAGCTAAATCGCCAGCTTAACACACCAGCACTTGATATCATGCTTCAACACGGTCTCGTACGCGAACGTTTTGCAGCGCTCGCAACAGATGCCATCAGAGCAGAAATTTTATCACTTGTTGGCTATGAGGCACAATTGCTAGAGTTTATAGATATGGAAAACACACCAAAAAACATTTTAATACGAGCCTATCGAACAGGTAAAAAACCAAACTCTGAACAGCGCTCTAACTATGATGCGTTTTTAAAGTTACTAAATGCCAAGCCATTTTTAGCGAATGAGTTACAAGCTTACCTATAAAATGCCGCGATATTTGTGAGCGTTGCGCGGGTATTCACCCTCCTTTCGCGGGTATTTCTGAATTTGCTTAATCAAATTAAAAAGGTGGTCCAATACTTCTGGACCACCCTTTCTATTACAGTTCTTGTCGTAATGCTTGAATAACATCGATTTTTGTGGCTTTTCGTGCTGGACGATAGCCTGAAATCATCGCTACACCAATACTAATCGCTGATGCAATAAGAACAAGCTGCCAAGGAATAAGTGAAAATATAATGTCATTTTTACTAAACGCATCTTCACCTGTTGCTGCTTCTAAAATTAAAGGCAATGTAGCATTTGCTACAAAGCTAATAACATAAGAAATAGCCACGGCTATCAAAGTCCCAATAATACCAATGAACGTACTTTCCATTAAGAACAAGCGTTGAATAAGTTTCGGACTCGCTCCAATCGCCTTTAAAACACCAATTTCACGAGTACGCTCTGTAACAGCCATCGTCATAGTATTGAAAATGCCAATCGACGCGATCAAGACAGCAATTGTCCCTACAAATATTAAACCGATTTTTAAAACTAGGAAAAATACATTCATTTGATCCAATTGCTCCGTTACAGAAAAAACACTATAGCCTTTGTCTTTTAGTTTGTCTAATATCGGTTTTACATTTTCCATGCTATCAGCAAAAATATTAAACTCTGAATAAAACATGTCATCCTCTTTAACATCTGTTGCTGCTAAAGTTGTAGCTAGCATTGGCTTTTGCTCTGTGTCCATATAAATAGAATTATTAATCATCCAATCATAAGATGGCTTCTTCATCACACCGACAATCGTATATTTCGTTTTCTTTGTTTCTTTTGCCCCATCAATACGTGGCATTAATGCTAACTCGATCTCTTTACCAATTAATGAGTCCTTATAACCTTCCTCACTACCATTATAAAAAGTGCCTTCCGCTTCAGCTTTTTTATTTTTTTCTTCAATAATTTTGCGCTCAGCATCATTTACTAATGATTGAGCAAAATGATAACCTACAATAATTTCGTTTGGCTTTGTTGGATACTTCCCTTTCTCAAGCTTGCCGTTTACTTGCTCAAAATTATGCATATTCGCAACGTATAATTCAGAGTCTGTATCACGATCCTCAAAAAATGAATGGGCTGATGCATTAACAGTAATCGTTTCAAGTATTGTTTCCACATGTTCTATATTTTTTATTTCATTGATTTGTTCCTCTGTAAATTGATCATTACCATGCACTTGAATTTTCGTAACTTTTTCATCCGATAATATTTCATTGCGTATGGAATCCTGAAGCCCAAACCCAACTGATGCGAGGACAATCAAAAATGCACAGCCCATAGTTGCGGCCAGCACCGTCATAAACACACGTAATTTATTTTTCTTTATATGCTGTGTCACAAAATCTAGTTGATCTTTAAATAACATACTATGCTTCCTCCTTTACAAGTTCCCCATCGTACATGCGAAAACGTCGATGTGCTATTGTTGCTACTTCCTCGTCGTGCGTGATAATGACAAATGTTAAACCAAGCTCACGGTTTAGGCTTTGAATGAGCAGCAATATATCTTGCTCCGTTTCCGAGTCAAGACTTCCTGTCGGCTCATCTGCCAACAAGATAGGTGGATTTGTAATTAGAGCTCTTGCAATACTAACACGCTGTTGCTGACCACCCGATAATTCATTTGGGTAATGGTCTGCTACATCTGTTAAACCAACCTTGTCCATTAATTTTTTCACTTTTTCAGTACGCATAGCTTTCCTGATACCCTGTAACTTCAATGGTAGTTCAATGTTTTCAAACGCCGTTAAGCCTGGCATCAGTTGGAAGTTTTGAAAGATAAATCCGAACTGTTGTAAACGAAAAGCTGCACTTTCTGCTTCAGTGAGATGCGCTGTTTCCATTCCGTTTACCTTAATAGATCCTTGTTCAGATTTCATAAATCCAGCTAATATTTGTAATAAGGTTGATTTACCGGAGCCACTTTTACCTACAATCGCGACAATCTCTCCTTTTTTCACCTCAAAGTTGACACCTTTTAATACTGGAACATGCTTTTCCTTGCCTTTCTTTCCGATTAAAAATGTATGTTGTAAATTTTCGACTTGAATCATTGTTAAATAAACGCCCCTTTCACATTCTCTAGATTCATCACCATAACGTGGGTTGATTTCCGTTCCGACTGGGCGCGTCCGATGAGCCGCTTCACTCGCGCTGCTCGCTTCAGGGTTTCATCTGTGACGCTAATCCCCAAGGAGTCGCCCAGTCTCCACTCCAATCAACTTCCATATATGGATATGTTTTTAACAAATATCATCCTAAACTTATGGTGATGAGCCATTCTTTCTCCATTGTAGTAAAGAATTCTTAATAAAGTTGAAGGATAAAAATGAAGATATTCTTAAGAAAAGGGAAAACTATGCGCAAAATGATTCCTTTACATTCCCTTTACAATTCTGACATATAAGTTATTCAAAATTTTATGTCTCCATAGTATTCTTTTGTAGTAAACAGAAAGTAGAAATCTCTATAAAACCTATATTTAAAGCATTTTTCTGTATTAATAAAAACAAACACAGAGGTTCCATTATTATTTTGTGAGCAAATTGTATATTACAGGATTGTAAAGTTTTCTGTAGAATTGAAGAATTTTGTGTAGATAAATTAAAGATTTTGTTATGATAGTAAAGTTTAGAGGCCAATTTATTTATATCCAGGAGGATTCGATTTACATGCTTAACTCAAAAAAACAAGACCCTTTCTTTATAGCTTTACATAAAATTGCTGAAAATATGAGAGAGGCCGTACATTACGCAAATGATTTTCGTATTAACAGTGTAGCTGACCTAAAAGAGATTAGCATTACGATGAAAAATTACGAAACAGCTGGTGATAAGCTCATTCATGAACTAATCGTGATGCTAAACAAATCATTTATGACACCTATCGAACGCGAAGACATTTTAGAATTTGCCATTCGTATGGACGACGTATTAGATGGTACGGAGCATTGTATCGCTCATTTTGAAATGTTCTCTCTAACTGAGGTTGATGAATCCATGCGTACTTTCTTAGGCTATATTTCAAAAAGTGCTGATGAAATTGTAAAAGCAACAGAAGAGTTAAAGAAAAAGAATCTAATTGGCATGCGCCCACACTCAATTCTTATTAAAGATTACGAGCGTGAATGTGATGAAGTTCAACGTTCGTCCATTAAACAACTGTTTTTAAATGAAAAAGATCCAATTCGACTTATTAAATATAAAGATATATATGAACAACTTGAAGATATCGCTGATCATTGTCAAAACGTTGCAAATACTATGGAAACAATTATCATGCGTAACGCGTAATTAGGAGATGGGCACTTACAATGAACACAATCATTATATTAACCGTACTGGTCGTTATCTTTGCCCTAACATTTGACTTTATCAATGGCTTCCATGATACAGCAAATGCTATTGCAACTTCAGTTTCCACTAGAGCATTGAAACCCCGTGTAGCTATCATGATGGCTGCAACGATGAACTTTATCGGAGCGATTACCTTCGTTGGAGTTGCAAAGGCTCTAACAAAAGACATTGTCGATCCATTCTCTTTAAATGCCTTTGAAGGAGACACGACAGGCTCAGTCGTTATTTTAGCAGCATTAATCTCCGCTATTATTTGGAACTTACTAACATGGTATTTTGGTATTCCATCGAGTTCTTCCCACACTCTGATTGGGTCCATCGCTGGTGCAGCAATTGCATCTGCTGGCTTCGGAGTGCTAAACTATGGCGGTTTCACTAAAATCATTATGGCCTTAGTGCTTTCACCAATCCTTGCGATTTGCGCTGGCTTTATTATGATGACACTGTTTAAATTATGGTTTAAAAACTTAAATTTATATCGTACGAATAAAGGTTTCCGGACGATGCAAATTTTCACTGCCGCCATTCAATCTTTTACACACGGTACTAATGATGCCCAAAAAGCAATGGGAATTATGACGATGGCGTTAATCGCAGGTGGTTTGCATTCAGGAGATGAAATTCCATTCTGGGTACGAGCTGCAGCAGCAACTGCAATGGGGCTTGGTACTTCTATCGGAGGCTATAAAATTATTAAAACAGTCGGCGGTAAAATCATGAAAATTCGCCCTGTAAACGGAGTTGCAGCAGATTTAGCATCTGCATCCGTAATCTTCGGTGCTACATTAATTCACCTACCAGTATCCACAACACACGTTATTTCTTCCTCTATCATGGGTGTTGGCTCTGCACAACGTGTACGTGGTGTAAACTGGGGTATGGCCCGTAAAATTGTCACTACTTGGGTTATTACAATGCCAATATCTGCAGTTATGGCAGCTATTATTTACTTTTTATTATCGTTATTCTTTTAACTTCGCATACTAAGACTCCTGTTCCTTATTTGGGACAGGAGTTTTTGCATTGTCACACGACAAAATGTGCCACATCCTTTACACTATCTTTAAAAGGAGGATAGTACCTACTATGAAAAATTTTTCATCTTTTATTACAACCCACGCAAAAGCTATCGTAACCTTATGGTTCGTCATTTTTATTACCATGGCTATGTTTGCCATACAACTCCCAAGTAAGCTTCACGGAGATGGTTTTTTTGTTAAAGGCGATCACACCTATGTAACAAATGAGCTTGCAAAAACATTTGATTTGCCTTCCGATACAATTTTGGTCGTCTTCAATCCAGCTGACGATAAGAAAATTCAAGATACATTAAAAAAATTAGAAAAAGTTAAGGAGATTCATTCAGTCCAGTCACCACTTAATGACGCTTCTTTACAAAAGAATGGTATAGCTTATGCAATGGTTCATATTAAAAATAATGTTGATGGTCTACCTGATGTTGTGAAAGACATCCGCTCATTAATAGAGGATGACGGTGTGAACATTACAGGCGGGCCTGTTATTTCAGCAGACATCAATACAGCCAGTCAAAAGGATTTAGCATCAGCGGAAGCAATAGGCTTACCAATCGCTATCATAGTGCTATTACTTGCTTTCGGTACTGTCGTAGCCTCCATCTTACCTATCATTATCGGCATTGTTACTGTTGGTACTGCGTTTGGAATTTTGACTTTATTTAGCGGTAATATAAATTTATCAATTTTTGTGTTAAATATCGTGCCCATGCTTGGACTTGCATTAAGCATTGATTTTGCCTTGTTGTTTATAAACCGGTATCGCGAAGAACGTGCCCACACATCCATTGTACAAGCAATTCAAACGGCGATACAGACAGCTGGCCGTTCTATCATCTTTTCTGCTGCTTGTGTCATGATCGGCTTAGGCGCCATGATTGTCATTGACGTCGAAATTTTCCACAATATCGCTCTAGGAGGCGCAATTGTTGTATTCCTTGCAGTGCTTTCTGGTTTAACATTGCTACCTGCTACAATGATGCTATTAGGAGATCGCCTAGATAAATGGCGAGTTTTACGTGTAAAACCTGCTGGAGCAAATCGTTGGCGTGGCTTTGCTGGTTTTGTCATGAAACATCCAGTTGCCATCGTCATTGTGGCATTACTTTTACTAGGTATTGGTATGATTCCATTGAAGGATATTAAACTTACCATTCCTCAAGTGGATTCATTACCGACAAAATATGATGCTCGTGCTGCTTATGATCAGTTAGACGAAACGTTTGGACTTGGTGATACCTCAACTTTATATTTATTAGCAGAACGTAAGGAAGGCTGGGAAGATCGTAAGGCAAGAGAGCTTATTTTTAATATTCAAGAACAATTACTTGATGACCCTTTAGTGAGTCATGTATCAACCATTTATACGACGGCTAACATTAAGTCCCCTGAGGAACTGACGGCTTCTTTGAAAATCCCTCAAGCGGCAGAACAATTAAAACCAATACTAAATACATTTTCTAAAGATAAACAACTCTTTATCCCAATTACATTGGATGCAGCTGGTTCATCAAGTACTGCTCAACAATTCGCTCGAACATGGAAAGATAAGGATTTAGGTGTCAACTTTGCTCTCGGAGGTCATGCGAAATTCAATCAAGAAATTTTCGATGAAATTGCCAATAAAATTGTCTTGGCCGTATCCGTTATTATCATTTCTACTTTCTTAATTTTAATGCTCGCTTTCCGCTCTATTTTAATTCCACTGAAAGCGATTATTATGAATATCATTGGACTTTCATCCGCTTTCGGTATTCTCGTCTATATTTTCCAATACGGACATTTTGGGATTGAAGCCGGTACCATTGTCCTTATTATCCCGGTAATTGTATTTTGTCTTGTATTCGGCTTAAGTATGGATTATGAAGTCTTTTTAATATCACGCATTCAAGAGGAATATCAAAAAGGCGCGGATAATACACGTGCTACGATTGATGGTCTAACTTCTACAAGTCGTATCATTACGTCAGCAGCGCTTATTATGATTGTAATAACAGGGGCGTTCGCTTTTACAGATGTGATGCCAGTGAAGCAAATTGGGGTTGGTATCGCTATTGCAGTTGCCCTTGACGCAACGATTATTCGTCTCATGCTCGTTCCAAGTCTTATGAAGCTCTTTGGGGACTGGAATTGGTGGCTTCCCTTCGCGAAGAAGCAAAAATAAAAAAATCCGCAACCTCCCGTGAGCTCTTCACTCAAAGGTTGCGGATTTTCCCTTATTTTGAATAAATACGGTCGTACCATTCTTTTGCAGCTTCTACCTCAGGCATTGTTAGCTGATGACCGTAATTAAACCATGCAGTTGTCACATCGGCCCCAGCTGACGTTAAAAGTCCCTCTAATTCTTCAGATTCCTGAGCAGTACACATTGGATCATTCGTTCCAGCACCGATAAAGACAGGGATTGAAGAAAGTGTAGGCAATTTAATATCACGTCTAGGTACCATCGGATGATGCAGTATTGCACCTGCTAAAGCATCCTCATAATGGAATAATAGGCTAGCAGCAATATTCGCGCCATTAGAATAGCCGATAGCAACCACTCGATTACGGTCAAAGCTATACTGCTGTGCTGCCTCTAATAAAAAGTCATTTAATTCCTTCGTGCGGAAAATTAAATCCTCTATATCAAAAACACCTTCCGCTAAACGACGGAAAAAGCGTGGCATACCATTTTCGAGTACATTTCCACGGACACTTAAAATGCTTGCTGTCTCATCAATTTCCTTCGCAAGACCAATTAAGCTTTGTTCATTTCCACCCGTACCATGTAACAGTAAAAAAGTTGGTTTTGTTTCATCTGTTCCTTTATAAAAAACGTGCTGCATTGACAGTCCACCTCTCAATTATCTTGAATTCGAGATAATTGTAGCCTGTGGCAAAATTAAATTCAAGCTCTTTGACTTATTAATTTCTCGATTTTCACTATTTGGCTGTTCCTTATGATCTTTATAAAATTTTGTGATCGTAAATACTGAAAATAAACAAGCAGCTAGAACAACAACAATAACTATTCCCACTAATTTTTTCCCATTCATTCGTTAGTATCCCCCGAATTACTTATTTCTTTTTACGAAAACCTTCTTCAAGTAAATATTCTTTCGCAGCATCATGTGTACCAAAGGCTTCCTCTAAATTGTCTCCATGATAAACATTCCAAGAACGTTGCTCAAAGGCTAGCATTAATTGAGCACCCTCACGATTTTGCCATATCTCTTCGATTGGCCCTTGCTCCTCTACTTCTTCTGATAAATATTGAATGGCATCTTCAATAATTTCGCGAAGCTGTTGTTCATCATAGTCACGAATATTGACTAGGCCTTTATCATTTGCTTCTTCCTCATAGCGCAATAAATCACCAACAAAGACGAAGCCGTTGCCATTTGGGTGTAGCTTTTCCACAACAATGGTCTTTTCGTAAAGGCTATCCATAAAGTGATAATTTAAGCGTTTTAATGAAATTTCCTTCTTTGTCAGTTCAGGAAATGAGTCGATGATTGCTTGCTTTTGTTCAAATGTTAGCATATAAAAATGCTCCTTTTCTATTCAATATCTCTTTTAGTATAACTTATTCTTCCTGTTATATTGAAGTAAAATAGATAGTACTAAAAGTAAAGTTTGATGTCCATAACGTGTGGATTGATTTCCGTTCCGACTGGGCGCTTTCCTGGGGGCGTCCGATGAGCCGCTTCGCTTCGCTGCAGGGTCTCATCTGTGACGCTAATCCCCAAGGAGTCGCCCAGTTTCCACTCCAATCAACTTATTCGCATAGCATACGTTTTAACAAAATGTCATCCCTAAATTAAGACGAGAGACCCAAATTAGAAAATCACATCAATATAACGTAGCAGGCGTTATCACAGGATGTGATGTTTTTAGCCTTCGTTCCTCTATCGCTAATCCCCGAGGAGTGGCCCAATCTCCACTCCAATCAACTTATTTGCGTAGCATATGTTTTAACAAAATGTCATCCCTAAATTACGATGAGAGACCCAAATTAGAAAATTACAGCACTATAACGCAGAGTTGATTTCCGTTCCAACTGGACGCTTCCCTGAGGCGTCCGGCCAACAGATGTTTTTGCGCGAAAGCGTAGAGGCAGCGGCACCGAGGTAGGACACAACTTATATACATGACATACTCTTTAACAAAATTAATGATGAGACAAGAAATCAGAGCCTAATCATTTTCCCTATAAAGTAAATAAAATAATCCGCTTAAAACTCCCTGTGGAAAAAGCAAGAGCACACCGATATGGCTCATACCTTGTCCACAGAAAGCGAAGCGGATTTTATCTTTGAATTCTTATGGCGTGCTTTTCAGTCACCCTCCACAATTCATAACGTTTTATTAAAGATTTTATCTTTTGCAAACTGTATAACATGTGCAACGTATAGTTCACGGTAAGGGACGAATTGCGCTGTACTTACCGGGCGTACAATTTTCACCCGTTGACCATCAGGGAAATATTCATAGCCTTCAATATTCAAAGTAGCTGTTTCTCCTAAAAAGAATGCCTCTGCTTCGTCAAGCTTTGCACGAACTACCCCTGACACTTCCTCATACTGCAATTCAAATGATTCCCAATCGTGTTTGAATGGATAAATAAAAACATGACAAAATTCATTGTCAATCATGTTTTCTGAAACAATACTACAAGATGTCATGCCCATTTTAACAACATCGTGTACATCGACATCGAGTCCTAATTCTTCCTTCACTTCACGAATTCCCGATTCTACTGTCTCTATGGCTAATAGATGCCCCGCTGCTGTAATATCGAGCAAGCCAGGGTAGTCCTTTTTTTGAGCACTACGGATTTGGAAATAAATATAGTCCTCATTGACAAGCCAACAGTGGAATGTTTCATGCCATAGTCCTTTTTGATGTACCTCTGCTCTCGTTGCTGTCCCAATCTGTTCATGCTGTTCATTAAAAACTTTCACAATTTCTTGTTCCATTTTTTCGACTCCTAAACTGACTTCGTAGCCTTTTTCTTAATGACATTACGTTCATCATAAATATTGGATGCGATCACTTTCAATACTGCATAAAATGGTACAGCAATGATAATACCGATAAAGCCTGCAATATTACCTGCTGCTAAAATAACTGTAATAACTGTTAACGGATGTATATCTAGACTTTTCCCCATTACATTAGGCGTTATAAAGTTACTATCAATTTGCTGTGCCACGAGTGTGACTACTGACACCCATATGACTAACACCGGATCCTGAACAACAGCCACGATTAGTGCTGGTGTAAAGGCGATCCAAGGTCCAATAAACGGAATCATATTCATAAAGAAAGCAAATATAACGAGTAGCAACGAATATTCTAGACCTATAATTAAATACCCGACATACATAATGAGCGCTAGTAAAAAACTAATTTGCAGCTGTCCTTGAATATAGCTACGTAAAACATCGTCAATCTCACTTAACGTCTTTTTCACCCATTCTCGACGTTCACCACTGAAATATTTATAAATCGATGGTGCAAATTTTTCATGATCCTTCAACATAAAAATAAAGAAAAATGGAATTAAAATAGCTAATAAAGATACTGATACAACTGATTGTAAAAACGAAACTAGCCCCTTACTTGCCACAACGGCAATATGCTGCGTAGAATTTGCCATATTGTCGATAAAATCTTTTAACTGTGGTGGGAAGTTATCCTTGTTTTTAAACATTTTAAACACATAATCAGCTGCATCTTGAATACCAGCACTAATCTGTGGTACATTTTTCACTAAATTATTTACCTGCACGGCAATCGGATTACCAACAATCCAACCAAAGCCACCAACAAGCGCTATTAGTCCAATGACGATCGTTAATATACTTGCCCATCTCGGAAATTTACGCTTCTCTAAAAACCTTTGAATCGGCTCCGTAACATAATACAACACACCGCCAAGCAATAAAGGTACAAAAATAGCCTTTAAAATAATCACTAGCGGCGAAAAGATCCAATGAATCTCTATAAAATATTTAATAACTAGTAGTGCAAGTAAAATCCCTACCCCTACTTGAAACCAAACTTTCCTCGTCACTTTCTTCACTTCCTTTTATCACAGTTACTGAAAATACTACTTATATATTCACCATTTCGCAAGTATCCTATTAGCTATCGACAAAATAAAAGAGTTTTTGAAACTAAAAAAATTCGCAACCCTCCAACAGGCAATCCCTTGAGCCCTCAAATGCTAAAGCATCTGAAGAGGCTCACACAGCTTGCCTTCCACAGGAGTGTCGCAAATTTCGCTAATGTAATAAAATGTAATAGTTTATAATTTTGTATCTTCTATTGAATTTAAGTAATCTTCAATATCACCAATAACCGATTCAACACAACCGTCCTCAAATGGCGAAATTAAGCCTGCTTCTTTTACAAGCTTCGTAAAGGACATTGAACCTCCTAAACCACATAAATGAATATAGTCCTTCCAGGCAGCTTCAAATTCTTCACGCGAACGTTTCCAGAATTGGAATGCACAAATTTGCGCTAATGTGTAATCGATATAATAGAACGGACTTGAATAAATATGAGCTTGACGTTGCCATATACCGCCAGCTTCTAAATAGCTGTTATGATCATAGTCACGGTGTGGTAAATATGTCTCCTCAATTTTTTTCCACGCAGCTTTACGCTCTGCTGGTGTCATATTCGGATTTTCATAGATTACATGCTGGAACTCATCCACTGCAACACCGTAAGGAAGGAATAATAAACCACTACTTAAATGTGTGAATTTATATTTTTCTGTATCTTCCTTAAAGAATAGCTCCATCCATGGCCATGTGAAAAATTCCATACTCATCGAATGAATTTCACAAGATTCATATGTTGGCCATAAATATTCCGGGATTCCAATGTTCCGACTTGAATAGACTTGGAAAGCATGCCCTGCTTCATGTGTTAACACGTCGATATCGCCGGAAGTACCATTAAAGTTCGAGAAGATGAATGGTGAATGATAGTTTTCGATAAACGTACAATAACCGCCACTCTCTTTTCCTTTCTTTGCCACTAAGTCCATTAATTCATGGTCAATCATAAAGTTGAAGAATTCACCAGTCTCTGGTGATAACTCTTCATACATTTTTTTACCGTTTGCAACAATCCATTCCGGATCGCCTTTTGGTGTAGCATTTCCTGTTACAAAGTTGAATGCTTCATCATAGAACTTAAAATCAGAAATACCAATACGCTTTGCCTGACGTTCATATAATTTTGTTGCAATCGGTACGATTAAATCACGAACTTGGTCACGGAATTTCTTTACCATATCTGCATTATAATCAATGCGATTCATACGAATATAACCAAGCTCAACATAGTTTTTATAACCTAATTTAACGGCAATTTCATGACGCACCTTCACAAGTTCATCATATAGTCGATCAAATTCCCCTTCATGCTCGGCAAAAAAGCCAAAACGTGCATCCGTTGCTGCCTTACGCATTTCACGATCAGTAGACTCTGCATATGGGCCAAGCTGAGCAAGCGTTAATGTTTCACCATTAAAGTCAATTTGCGCTGAGGCAACTAGTTTATTATATTCTGAAACAAGCTTGTTCTCCTTTTGCATTAGATCAATGACTACAGGTGAAAAGCCCTTAATTTGATACGTCGCTAAATCAAATAATTGCTGACCCCATTTTTCTTCTAACTGCTCACGGAATGGTGAAGCGATGAGTGCTTTATAATATTCTGTTGTTACCTCTTCCAACTCTGGCCCAACCTCGTCAAAATAATCGCGTTCTGCATGATAAAACTCATCATTAGTATCGATAGAAGCACGAATGTACACTAAGTTCGCCATCGTAGCATAGTCATTACTCAATTCGTTTAATTTCTCAATTATTTCACTTTGCTCGTCCATCGTTTGTGCATTTTTAAATTGGTCAATTAAAGATAATTGTTGCTCCTTCATTGCCTCGATATTCGGACGGCTGTACGCATAGTCTTTAAACGTTTTCATAGAAATCCCCTCTTTCTGTCATATACCCCGTTATGTTTCTATTATATGCCAAATCTATATTATTAAGAAATAAATTAATAGCCAAATATATATGTTTTTAATAATGCTGCCTTTTCCCGTAGCGTTAACTTCAATTCCACCGATTTTGGCGTTTTTGCCGCAACGACATCTACTTCAAAACCTAAAGATTCAGCTAAAAATTTTGCACGCTTTAAATGAAAATCATTAGAGAGAATCGTAATTTTCTTCATTTCCTTAGGTAAAAGTTCTTTAGAAAATAATAAGTTCTCATAAGTCGAAGTAGATTGGTCTTCTACTACTATTCTATCAGTCTCAATGCCATTGTCCTGTAGGTATTTAAGCATTACAGAAGCCTCAGTACGATCCTCGTCTTCCCCTTTTCCACCTGATACAATTACTTTTACATGAGGATACTTTTTTAAATACTTTACAGCCTCCTCTAATCTATTTTGCAAAGAAAGCGATGGAATTCCACCCGGCTTTACCTTTGCCCCCAGGACAATCATGTATGCAGCTGTTCCATCTGCAGCTGGCTGGACACCTTGTCTAATCTCCTCACCGAGCCAAATATAAACAACAATGCCCATAGCAAGTAGTATAATCCCTAACCTCGTTACCCATTTCTTCATGATTCACCTCCCCTTTACCAATTATTAACGTAAGGTAAAGAAAAAGGATGCTTGTACTAGAATTACTGTACAAACATCCTGATTGATTATCTTAATACAAAGCGCTTAATAGATTCCTGTAACGCCGTTATTTCATCTGTTAAATCACTAGAAGATTCACTAACAAGCTGAATGGCACGTTGTTGTTCATCAACAGATGCCGTTACCTCCTCTGATGCAGCAGCATTTTTCTCACTAATCATCGCAATACTTTCGATAGATCGCATAATATAATCCTTTGAGCTATTCAAGTGTTCTACTCCCTCAGTCATTTCCCCAATGACTGAAATAATTTTCTCTACGGACAATTCTATTTCCTTAAATGATGCCTCTGTTACGGCAACCGAATCATTTTGCTCACGAACAATAACGTTTGTTTTCTTCATTTCATCGTTCACTAAATTCGTTTCGCTTTCAATCCCCTTTAAGGTTGTATGCACTAGCTCAGTTGCTACAGATGTTTGATCTGCTAGCTTACGTACCTCCTCTGCAACAACCGCAAAGCCCTTGCCATGCTCACCAGCTCTAGCTGCCTCTATAGATGCATTCAATGCAAGTAGATTCGTCTGATCAGAAATTTCGGTAATGGTACCGACAATACCCTCAATTTCCCTTACTTTCACAATTAAGCTATTAAATACAGCATGCACATTATTAATCAATTCTGAAGACTCGTGTGATTTCTCTTTTAAGCCATTTAAATTTATAAGCCCCTCTTGATTTGTTCGCTTCATATGTCGAGATGCATCAAGCATTACTTCATTTTTGTTATGCAATCCTTCAATCTGCTGGGCGAAATCGATGGTTGTTTTATTCGTATCCTCAGCATCTGAAGCTTGCTTTACTGCACCATCTGAGACCTCATTTATCGCTTTTACAATTGTATCTCCATAAGCGTTAGTTTCCTCTGCCACAGATGTTAAATTTGACGACGTCGACTGAATTTCTACAATAGCTTCCTCTACATCTGTAATTAATGTTTTCAGTTGATCAACCATTTCATTAAAGCCTTCATTTAATTGACCGATCTCATCTGTGCGTTGTAGATGTTCAATTTCCACAGTTAAATTCCCCTTTGCTACCTCCCGCACACGTTTTGATAACTTTTTAACAGGTAAAGCTAAGTGTCTTGAAACCATGATGACAACTACAGCACCTATAATAATGGCACCTAATAATGTAATACCAATAACGAGTAATAGTGAATTAGCTTCTTTATTAAAGTCTTGCATATATGTACCTGACACAACGATCCATCCCCAATTAGGATCCTTTGCAGAATAAATTATTTTATCAGCTAATACATCTTGACCCGGTAGCTCAAACTCATATTGTGTATACCCTCCACCAGCAAGTGCCTTTTCAGTCACTTCTCGAATAAAATAATTGCCACTACTATCTTGATCGTTCCATAGGCTGTCCCCTTCCCGAGTCGGATGGGTAGTTAATGTTCCTTTATCATCTAAAACATATATGTATCCATACTCCCCCAAGTCTCCAGGATAATTAATCGGCCTCTTTCCTTCACTATCCTTTGGTCCTAGAAACGCCTCCCGCACTCGCTCCTGTGCGACTTCTAAAGAAATGTCGCCCCTCTTAACACTCTCATTCGTAAGCTCAATTAATTGCAAAGAAGATTCAACACTATTTTTAATAACTTGTTTGCCAATATCCTCCATACCTTTTTTTGCTTTTTCATAACTGACTAAACCTATGACTAAGCTAGGCACAATTAAAAGCGCTAATGAAATAATAATTAATTTCCCCTGTATCGAACGTGTAAACTTCATGCTTTAGCCCCCCTTTTTTCTCTTCGTTCGCATGACTATTAATCTATATTATGTAATGATTTGAAATTTTTCACAATGGGTAAATCGTAATTTATGTATGAATTATTCGACTTTTTACCCAAATATACTTTATTTCCTAATTTCCATTCCACTTAGCAATTTTTTGAAGGCGTTAGAAATAGGCTATTATACACATTTCAATCATGAAGAAAAAACTATCTTTCTACAAGGATATACCTTATAGAAAAATAGTTTTTTGATTTTTATCGCAAAGCACTTATGTCTCGGCATAAGTGCGTCCGTAATCTGCTTTGCAAGAAGTTAAAAACCAGTAGCTTAATTTGCTACTGGTTTCATATGTTTATATTATTCGCCTAAATCTGCGTTATGATAAACGTTTTGGACATCCTCTAAATCTTCTAGTGCATCAATTAGTTTTTCAAATTTCGCAATGTCGTCACCAGTTAATGCTACTTCTGTTTGTGGAAGCATTGAAAGCTCTGCTACTGTAAATTCTTGAATACCAGCAGCTTTAAGTGCTTCTTGTGCAGCAAAGAATTGGTCTGGCTCTGCATAAATAATGACAGCCTCATCTTCTTCTAAAATATCACGAGCATCAATATCTGCTTCCATTAAGATTTCAAGAACCTCATCTGCTGACTTACCTTCTAAACCGATAACTGCTGTTGAATCGAACATGTAGGCAACAGATCCACTGACACCCATATTCCCATTGTTTTTACCAAACGCTGCACGTACATCAGAAGCAGTACGATTCACATTGTTTGTTAAGGCATCAACAATTAGCATAGTGCCGGCTGGTCCAAAACCTTCGTAACGTAATTCGTCGAAGTTTTCATCGCCGCCGCCTTTCGCTTTATCAATTGCTTTTTCAATAATATGTTTAGGAACACTGTATGTTTTTGCTCGCTCAAGAACAACTTTAAGTGCACGGTTTGATTCTGGATCTGGCTCGCCTGATTTAGCTGCCACATAAATTTCACGGCCAAATTTTGCATTGATACGGCTTGTGCTTTGGTCCTTAGACGCTTTCTTTTCTTTAATATTGTTCCACTTACGACCCATAGTTTCCACTCTCTTTCAATGTTGAAGTTTATAAAAATCATAGATGCGCAGCTGCACATCTGTTAATGGTAATGAAATACGTATCGTATCTTTACTCTGCAAATAATAACACAAATGATGCTTGCAAAGCTAGATATACCAATGTTTAAGGTCGGTTTTTGAAGAATAAAGTAAAAAATCAGATCATCACCATAATGTGGGGTTGATTTCCGTTCCGGCTGGGCGCTTTGTTGCTGTCGCTTCGCTTTCGCACAGATAAAACATTGCCGCTGACGCTTCGCTTTCGCGCAGAAAACATTTGCCGCTGACGCTTCGCTTTCGCGCAGAGCAAAGCTTCCTGGGGGCGTCCGATGAGCCGCTGATCCCCAAGGAGTCGCCTAGCCTCCACTCCAATCAACTTATTTGCATAGCATCAGTTCTAAATGTCATCCACACGTTATGGCGATCATCAAAAAAATTGTTTCAGTTGAGCCACTTTACAATTGTTTTTCTACTTTGATTTTTTCTAACAATGCCCGACACCCTTCTAAAACTAGATCATAGGTCTCCTGAAAATCTCCTGTATAGTACGGATCAGGTACGTCTTTTCTATGGTCAGTTAAATCTAAAAAGCGGAAAATCTTTGGAGAATTGGGATTGCCAAGCATCGTTCGGATATTACGTATGTTGCTTTCATCCATTCCAATAATGTAATCAAATTTTTCAAAGTCCGCCTTTTGTAATTGTCGGCCCTGCATCCCTTTTGTTGAGATGCCATACTCTTTTAGCTTATCTTGTGTTCCCCTGTGTGGAGGTTCGCCAATATGCCAAGAGCTTGTAGCTGCCGAATCTACTTCGACTTTATGACTTAAATGCTCTCTTTCTACTAAATCACGCATGACCGCTTCAGCCATTGGTGATCGACATATATTCCCCAAACATACAAAAAGTACTCGAATCATTTTATATCCTCCTACAACAAAGCACTCAAAATCAACTTGATTCTAAGTGCTTCTTAGTTGTCTCACATACTACTGACAGAATCTTACTTCAAAGGATGTGAAAGCTTTTGTTTGTGTTCCTCACTAGGAGTTGTCCTACGCATGATGTTTCACTTTATTTCTTTGCCGCTGCAACTCGCTTCTCTAAATCTTCGGTTAATGCTACTAACTCATGCTCAAGGCGATGTGTAAATTCCTCGCGCCCTTCTTTACCTTTACCCGTTACATAAAATGGCTCACCATAAATTAAATAACCTTTTCCACGTTTAAAGACATCCCCAGCATTACGTGCACCCACGTAAGCAGCCGGGACAATTTGCACTTTGGCTAACTGTGCTATCGTAATTGCACCTTGCTTTAAATCTGAACCTTCCGCATTTCGCGTACCAGAAGGGAATATCCCAACAACTTTCCCTTCTTTCAATAACTGCGAAGGAATCTTAATAACGCTCGGTCCCGGATTTTCACGGTCAACCGGAAAAGCATTTAATCGCTCTATTAGCCAGCCAAGACCTTTTATATCAAACAATTGCTTTTTAGCCATAAAGTGAATTTCTCGAGGATATACTGCAACACCAAGATTTAAAATATCGACATAGCCCGTGTGTGTACATGCAATAATAAACCCACCTTCCTTCGGTAAGTTTTGCTCTTCATATACACGCGCTTTTGAACCCGTTAATTTCAAAATCACTTTGACAACATTTGCTATAAATTTATACACTGTTTCATTCCTACCTTATTCAATAGTTATTCTCATTGTAATCGAAAAGACCAGTATATCGCAATTGCATGTAAAATAATTAAACCTTTCCCACTAATATATCAACATCAATCGTAATTTCTTCTAACTGGATATCGGTTTCCTCTTTTTTATGCCAGCCCATCGGTGTCATTTCAAGCAATGCTGGTACAAGCTCTGTAGCTAACGGTACCGTATAAGTTATGCGTTCCACACTAACCTCAGCAAAGCTTTCTTTAAAGCGAGCAACTATTTGTTCATTCGAATACGACTCCTTAGTAGAATCTGCATATAATTGCGCTCGAAGCTCCTGTAGATACCCGCTTTGAGGTACAACCTTAATAACACAACCATTCTGAGTTAATAGACGTTTAAATTCTTCGTAATTGGCAGGCGATAAAATATTTAATATAGCATCAAAGCTTGATTTGGCAAATGGGCTTTTCGCTAAATCACCAACACACCAAATTTGCTCTGGATAATGTCGGGCTGCAGCAAGTATGCCTTCCTTCGCTATATCAATACCAATGCCAATACAGTTATCTTGTTTATGCTCCATAATACGGGCTAAATGCGAACCCTCGCCACACCCTGTATCTAGAACGGTTTCTGCATTAGCCATTAGCTCGCCGATTTTATCTTCTACTACATCATAGATACCACTATCGATAACTGCTTTTCGAGATTCAAAGAGATCTTTACTGTACTTCGAAACAGCACCATGTGTCAGCATATTGACATAGCCCTGCTTGGCAATATCAAAAGAATGATTTGAGGAACAAACTAATCTACCTTGCTCAAAAACATCCATTGACTCCTGACAAATTGGACAAGCAAAAATCTTCATATTTTTAGTCATTAAGGCTGCCCCTGCAGCTCTTTTAGAAAGTGCCCCCATTAATTTACCTCCTTCTGTTCTGTAGGTGAAACAAGTGCAAAACGCTCCCACTTACGACTTTTCCATCTAAAGTATACGATAATGGCCCGCATCCATTCATCTGCCGAAATCGCCAGCCAAATACCTACTAACCCCCAATCCAACACGAAGACAAACAAGTACCCGAGTGGGAGGCTCATACATACCATTGATAAGAAACCAATTTTCACTGGGAATCTTGCATCCCCTGAGGCACGCAACGAGTTTATAACGACAATATTCATCGTGCGCCCTGTTTCAAGTAAAATACTTAACGCTAGGACAGATGCCCCGATAGCTATGACCTCTGGATTATCAGTAAAAACGTGCATAAGTTGCTTACGAAATATTGTCACAACCGCAACCATAGTTATCGTAAAGGCAAAAGCTGCACGGACACTTATCCAAAGCTGACGGTACGCTTGATCTTTCTTACCAGCACCAACATTTCGCCCAATAATTATAGCTGTGCCTGTCCCGATTGCAATCGCAAATAAATACGTAAACATCGAAATATTCATGGCATATTGTCTTGCTGCCAGTGTTTCTGCGCCTAAATAGGTTGCATAATAAAGGAAGACAATCTGACAGAACTGATAAAGTACCTGCTCAAATGCTGACGGTAAACCTATATTTAATATTTTTCGAACATATTCCTTTGAAAACTCGAAGTAATATTCTAGCTTCACTCTTACTTCCATGACTTGATACAACAGCCAGAAAAACACAACAACTGCTAATCCCCTACTGACAACCGAGGAAATAGCCGCACCTTTTACACCTAACTCCGGCATTCCTAAGTTACCAAAGATTAAACCGTAATTTAAGATAACGTGTAGCACATTCATCCCTAGTGATACATACATCGTTTGCTTTGTCCATCCATGTACACGGATAATCGCGGCTAGCGCATTTATAATCGCCTGTAAAAAAATAAAGCTTCCTATAATTATTAAATAGCTTTGAGCGTATTTAAGCACTTCTCCCTGCAAGTTCATCATGGACATTAAATGACTTGAAAAGAAGAAAAATAAGATACTCATCAGTAATCCAACGACCAAATTCATCGTTACTGCTAAAGCGGAAATCTTCGCAGCCTCAAAAAAGCGCCTTGAACCTAAATATTGAGATACAACAATGGAAGCACCATTACCCACTACCTCAAGTATTAAAATTGCAATATGAATATATTGATTGGCCGCACCAACCCCTGATACAGCATTATCTGATAAAGCACTGAGCATAAAAGTATCGGCTAGTCCCATTAACATAAATAAAAATACTTCTAAAAATATAGGCCATGTTAAATGGAATAAACTTAACTTATTTGTTTCTTTTATATCACTTTCTCTTAATGCATCTCCCAATACTTTTCACTTCTCCTATACGCTTCATAAAGATTTTGCGGGCAGTCAGTCGGCAAGCTGCCAATTTTGACGGACCTCTTTCCGTCACCCTGCCTTTTCAATCAGCTGCTTCGACCCGTTCATTCGTCGCTCTGACTTCTTTCCGCCACGTCGGCCCCGTTCTAAACGCTGCAGCTCAGAATTGGACTTGTCCTTATAAGGTGAACGTTTTGTTCCTGACGCTGCGCTTTCGGTACAGATTAACACATGACAAAAATATATAGTATCTTACTATAGATCTTTAGGCTACTATAATACGGCAAAAAAATCCCTCTCACAATTTTATGTGAAAGGGCTTCTTATCATTTTAAGCAATAGTCCTGTAATTGCTTACGTTTTTCTATCGTTAAGTCAAACTCTTGCTCTAAAAAAGCGATCTTAGAGCCATATCGGTTGTCCATTGCATCAAATGCCGCTTGTAAATAGTCCTCACGGGCAGACATCAATGCGTAAAATTGCTGTAATTCTCGATCGTTATAATCTTGCTGAATGGTCTGAGCCATTCGTTCTACTAAGGGACTTAAATGTACGTTTGTATCTAAATAGTCCTCCATTATCGTTTCCTCAGGTACATCTAAAGCAAGTAAAATAAGTGCACTACCAATACCTGTTCGATCCTTCCCGACCGCACAATGATGAACAAGGCCTAAGTTTTCAGGATGTTGAATCGTTGCCATTAACCTTTTAAATGAGTCATTGTTAAAAGGCATTTGTGCATAAAATTCTCGGAACATCTCTGTGCTTACAACTTTATAAAAATCCTTTCCACCAGTGTTTGTAGGCATCTCAAAAGCATGATTTCCCTTCGCTGGAATTTGAATATACTCAGCTTGTGTGAATACCGGATTTGGATTATTTTGAGCCTCATGATTGTCTCGATAATCAAAAATTGTTTTCACACCTAGTGTTTCAAATAGCTCCTTATCCGCTTTCGTCATTTTACCAAGTGCTGCTGAGCGATAAATCAAACCATTCTTAACTACGCGCCCATCCCTCGACTTATAACCACCCATATCACGAAAATTATAAACTGCCTCAAACGGAATAATCTTCATATCAAACTGTTTCACTCACCGCACCTCTTCCTATTAGCAAGCATACTTAGTTCTATTTTATAGAACAATTCGATATAATACCAATTTTCGCACTAGGGAATGTCATACACTAATTCGAGCGATGAGGAGGGGGTGACCGTGATCACTTTTCTACGCTTCACCTGATCACTTTTCCTGCAAAGCGGAGCAGTTTCCCACTCCACCCGATCACTTTTCCTTCAAAGCAGGGTAGGGCCAAAGAATCTTCATAGTAAATCACTCACTACCAGAAAATTATCCAGCAAAAAAAGCTGCCCTCGATAAAGGACAGCTCCAAAATACTATTTTTCAATATCAATTATTTAAATAACTCAGGGTATACAGCTTTTGCTATTAACTCAACAGCTTCACCAATACGTGGACCTGGACGGTTGGAAACATCAGTATCTATATAGTAAACTGCTTTATTTTGAATAGCCGTGATTGTATTCCATCCATCACGAGAAAGAATTTCTGCAGCTGGGTCTTTCGCATAGTTTACTGTTGTTAATATAACATCTGGGTTTTTCGCAATAACATCTTCCTCAGATACCTTTGCCCAGCTTTGGAGGTTATCAAAAACGTTTTTAACATTCGCAGCATTTAAAATCTCTTGTTGGAATGTACCAGAACCAGCCGTATATATGTCTGGCTTCGGACTAATTTCTAGGTAAATATTTTTTGGCGTTTTCACATCTTTAACTTTCGCTTGGACTTCCGCAATTTTAGCTTTAATATCTTCATTTAATTTGTCGCCTTTATTTTCGATTCCCATCACCGTTGCGATTTGTTGGATATCACCGTAAACATCATCAAATGAAGTAGCTGATTGAATGGCAAACACTTTAATACCTGCATCCTCGAGACCTTTTAATGCCGTTAACGTTTCTTCATTTCCAGTTGTATAGGCAATAACTACATCTGGCTTTAACGTTAAAATACGCTCACTATTGAATTTTACGGAATCAGAAACACGCTCAATTTTTTGAGCTTCTTCTGGATACGTATCAAATTCTGTTGCACCAACGATTTTATCGCCAACGCCTAGAGCAAATAAAATTTCTGTATTACTCGGTTGCAACGAAACAATAGTTTTAGGTACTGCAGCAAACTCTACTTCTACGCCACGGTCATCCTTAACTTTATAACTTGTTTTCTCGACTTGTTGATCTTCTTTAGAAACGGTCTTTTTATTAGTATCCTCTTTCGTACCACAGCCAACTAATACAAGTGCCAGCATCAATACTGAAAGCCATTGCAGCTTTAACATTTTCTTCATTTCATTGATTCTCCTTTTTCTTTTTCATCGGGTATGACTTACTAATAAACGGTATTTCAGCAATACCAGCATGCTGATTCATATAGACAGCCATTACAAAAAAGACATTGGCCAGTAATCCTAAGTAATCAAAGAGAATAGCTGGTACTTCTCGTTCTTCAGATACTTTGTGCAAAACACGATATGATTTTTTCGCTTCACTGCGGCATAAATGTAATGCAGTAGCAGCCTCTGTTCCTTGAGGTAATACAAAGTTTTGTATTTCATCCTTAACATGACTAACATAGAAATCATAGCGATTACTTAGCCAAGTCAAATCATCTGCGGTTACTGCTAATTTACCTCGGACAGAGCCATTTACATGGTAAGCCATTGGCAAAATGGTAAGTAAATCATCTGATACTACTTTTACATTTTCCTTTTTCACCGCCGCCAAAGCGACACCAATATGTGTAGTAAGGCTATCCGTTCGAATTTCAAAATCTACTGTGGATGCCTGTTCACGCATAAATGGATAACAAGAATAACGTGCATCTTTTTTCAAATCTAAGTCCCCGCTTTCCTTCGTGAAAAACTCTTACTTATAACATCCGTGAATCTCATCAGATGCATTAATAAGTGCACATAAAAAAACGTTGTTTCCACTCCTAAGGAAACAACGAAAATAACATAAAATAGTGTCGCGTAGACACATCAAAGCCTATGTATTTGCCGCATATTCTCCTAGCTTCCGAAGAGTTATCTATACGTTCAAACAAAGGTCGGTCTCCTGGCTTGTACAGTTCACTACATTATAATCACGTCGTGAGTCATAAAAAGCCTTCCCATTAAATAGTTCAACAGTGGCATATTTTTATGATTTCTGTACTTACAGTTGCGGAAACAGCTCCGGATTTTCACCGAATTCCCGATTATGCTATAGTTCAGCACCCTTATTCTGCAAGAATTATTCACTTGTTATGCAGTTTAACATAGATTGATAGGAAAAAATAGCTGTGGAATTAGAATAAACAAATACGATGAATAAAATCATGTAGGTATCTTTATGCACACAAATATTTTTGATTGCCTTCAGAGACATTTCCCATACTCGTGCTGGTATTTGTTTTGATACATATAATGAATTGCTTAATTTTTAACGAAAGAATCTGTACAAAAAATAGCCATTCCAAACGTTTAACGGATGGCATTCTTATACTTCATTTTGCTTTTTGCATCTTCCTCTTCTTCTATTAAACGTCGGGCAATCTCTAGTAATTTTGGGTCATTCGTTGCATCGAATAGCTTTTTAAAAGATACAATAATATCATAACGTATCAATGTCGGGTGCTTTTCATCAAGGCATATTTGAAATCTTTTCGCCAAATATGAAACGACTAAATCTCTTTGTACCTGCCCTGCTAAACCTATTCTCCAAATCGCCTGCAAAGTATGCCTCGCCGTTCCTGTTTCTTCATCATAAGTTATTGCCCAAATCTTTAAGAAATCTTCTAACACTCTTTCTTCAGGGTCACTTTTTGCTGCTAATGCGCATAAAAATTGTGCAGCACTTGCACGGACATGTCCATTTTTAGATGTAAGAGCCTGAACAAGTTGTTCCCAAACTGAATATGTCCAGTCAACTGGTTCCTGCATAATTTTCATTAATTCTTCGTATGATTTATATTGAATATCTCGGTCATGCTCTGTTAAATTACTAAAAAGTTGCAAAATCTCTTTTTCCATGATTCATCCCTACCTTTATTGTTTCAGAACGTAAAAAATGGTGAACTTGCAAGTGTTATCTTAATTTCTATCATTTGTTACTTTAGTGCTACAAAACTAAAGTCTCAAATAATTTAATTTTTTAGGATAGCTTCATAACTGTATATTTCAAAATTATCAGAAATGAGGTTCAAGATGCAAGAAATCATTTCCGGTTACGGGAAAAACACATAATCCTTTTAATAACCATGTCTATAGTAGTAAATATATCAACTTATGTAAATTTATTCATCCTAGATGTTATTTTACTCATTATTCGTCGAGTAGTCGAGCCTAATTTATCGGATAGCCCTATCCTTGCGTGATTTATCAGTTAGCTTTTACGGGCTACACTCCAAATAATAAAAAAAGGTTATCTTTGTAAATGACTTACAAAGATAACCTTTTCGTGTTTTAAATCGTCTATATAATAGTAGGGCTCAGTAAATCTCTTTTGCTGAAAAATTAAATACGACCGAAGCCTACTAAATATTGCTTCCACCAATCAAGTGATTCGATAACAACACCTCTATTTTGAGCATCGATCATCGTGTTGTTGCCTAAGTAAATACCTACATGCGCGATACCTGAACCATAGCTGAAGAATACTAGGTCACCTACACGTGCCTCACTTGCTGAAATACGTTGTGTTGCTAAATATTGTTGTGATGCTGTACGTGGTAAAGATACGCCTGCTTGTTTATAAGACCATTGTACAAGACCTGAACAGTCAAATCCTGTCGATGGGTTACTTCCGCCCCAAACATAGCTACGACCTAGGAATTGCTTCGCAGTTGAAATAGCATCACCTGAAGATGCAGTGCCTGATCCAGAACCAATAGTTACTTGTGGTGATTTTTCATTGTTCTCTTTGCCACTATTGCTACTATTGTTAGCGTTGCTAGTATTTCTATTATTGTTCACGTTGTTATTTGCATTGTTGTTACCGTTGTTGTTTGTTGCTTGTACAACTGGAGTGGCTGCTTGAAGTGCACGTAAACGAGCTGCTTCTTCCTCTGCTGCTTTACGTTCTGCTTCTAAACGTTCTTCTTCTTGTTTCGTTGCAATTTGTGCCTTTAATGCAAGAGATTTCGCTTCGTTTTCAGCTTTTTTCACTTCCATTTCGCTTTCCTTTTGTTGAAGCTCTTGGAATTGCTTTTGAAGCTCTTTTTGTTTTTCATTTAATGTTGTTTTTTGTTTCTCTAAGTCAGCCTTGTCTGCTTCTTGTTGATCAACTAATTCTTGGTCAGCATCCATTAATGTTTTTACCGCTACGACACGGTCCATTAAATCTGCAAAGCTTTTTGATTCAAGAACAGCGTTTAAATAAACACCTACAGTAGTATCTTGAGCTTGGTATGCAGCCATACGATCACTTAAAATCGCTGAACGTTGCTCAATACGTTTTTTAGTATCTACAATATTTGCATCAACTTCTTTAATATCCGCCTGTACTTTGTTAAATACTTTTACTTTTTCATCGATTTCTTTTTCTAGTTTAGTTAATTCTTCTTGTAGCTTTTTAACTTCTTTATCTATTTTAGCCTTCTTATCAATCATTTGTTGAGATGTTTCTTCTGCGTGCACTACTGTTGGTTGAACTGTATTAAATAATAAGCCGCCAGCTAGTGCTAATGCTAGCACCATCGACTTACGCCATTTATTGCGCTTACCCACGTTATTCTTTCCCTTCACTAGTCAATTTCGTTCTTAGAATTTTAATGTAATCATTGGAACGATTTCTTTTATTTATCTTATATTTTATTAGCCTTTTAAAGTTTAGCACTATCAGCATAACTTTTATACTATTTCACGCCTTTTTAATCGTATAGTAAAACTCGAAACATTCTTGTAATATTCATGTAAATTCTAATATATTCTACAAAATTACGTTTTATTCTACACGACAACGTTTTTAACTGCTTTACCATTAGACCCACTATCTTCTTTGTAATATTTTTGTAATATTTCTAAGGAACGTTTTCACAATAAAAATAGGTAAAGGAACATGTCCCCTACCTAAAAATAATGTATATCCATAAACAAAGATTGATTTTCACTGCTAGCGGCACTTCTATTGCTTCATAGAACGTAGCGCTTGGATAGAAAGCCGTACTAAGAGAATGGCACATAAAAATAACCCCAAGTATGCAGCTGTATTTAAGTAAACAGCATACGTATCCTGAATGAATTGTGAGATGGCTAAAAGTGCTACCGAAATAATACCAAAGGTAATACCAACGAGCAGCAGGACGAAACGGGAAAATAGATTGGTTATAAAACGAGCATTATCCTCATCCGAAAAAACATCGTGATGTAAAATAATTTTTCCACTTTCTACCCGTTGAATAAGTTGGTCGATTCGTCTTGGCATTTTGCGCAATGTCGGTATAAGCATTGACAATTCTTCCTGTAAACGTTCCTTTGCGGCCATTGGTTCTTTAAATGGCTTCAGGAAGGATGCTCGCATATAGACAGATGAAAATTCTTTCGCTTCTGTAAAAATATCAAAACTTGGGTCAATCACCCGTAATGTTCCATCTAATGTTACTAAGGAACGTAGTGCTAAAGCTACTGCAGGGTAGAAAGCAAGACCGAAATCACGAACAACCGTAAATAACGCATGTATTAATTCCTCTGTTGGAATCCGATCAACGTAAGAGATTTTCAAGAGAATTTGATCTATAGCTTGCTCCATCTTTGCACGTTCTGCATGATCAGCATTTTCAACCATTAATGTTAGGCCGTCATATAAAATACTTGAATCATTTAGCTGAATTCCCATTAAAAATTGCTTTAAGCCCTCTTGTTGTGTAGCCCCCAAACGGCCAACAGCTCCAAAATCCAGCAGTATCGGTTTGCCATCCATCTCATCAATTTGAATATTCCCCGGATGCGGATCTGCATGAAATATACCTGAAAGAAGCGCCTGCTCAAAGAAGGAATATAACACAGTCCGTGCAAACTGCTTACGATCACACTCTAATTGGTTAAATGCAGCCGTAGCATTGGCAACACTTTTCCCTCGTACGTATTCCATGACAATAATATTTTCCTGACAATATTCTATATAGATTTTAGGAATCCTCACCTTATAATCGCTTTTGGCAAGTGCATTCGTCACCTGTAATGTATTACGAGCCTCAATATCTAAATGGGTTTCCTCACGTAACCCATCTGCAAATCCTTTAGCAAGCTCTCGAAAACCAAGTGATTCAGCCCATGTAGACTTAGTTGAAAGCCAGTTGGCAAATTCCTCTAAAATATCAAGATCGTCTCGCATAATCCCCTTCACTTCTGGACGCAGTAGCTTGACCACGACTTCATCAAAATTTTTCAATCGTGCCTTATGTACTTGTCCAATGGAGGCTGCTGCAATAGGCTCCATTTGAAAGCTTGTAAATATTTCATTCATAGGCTTTGGAAGTGAATTTTCTAATATTTGTGTTACCTGCTCTGACGGTAAAGGCTTCACACTATCCTGTAGTTTCTCTAACTCGGCAATAAAGATAGGCGAAAATAGTTCCTTACGAGTAGAAAGTACCTGACCAAATTTAATAAATATCCCACCACATTGCTCCAAAGTTACTCTTAAAGCAACGGCAAGCTCTTTTTCATTTTCTCGTTGTCTTGCGTATTTAATCGTTTGAACAACGCCATTTGTCACAGCTATTTTTAACACCTGACGCAAGCGCTTTTGTTGTCGCCAGTAGCTTCGAAGGCGCATGAAAAAATTTTTTTGCCCATTACGACGATCCCTGGCCCTAATACCACTTGAATCGAAAAGCTCAAAAACGAGATAGAGCAACATCGAAATTAGTAGCATGCAACCAATCCAAATAAGTGTACTGACCTCTGTCACAGTTTGCATCACCGGTTCGTACAAAAAATCTGTATGACGTAAATAAGTGTACCAGTAAACAAAGGACGTTAGCGTCACACTAATAACGACAGAAAGAATCCTACGTATAAAATTTATATTTGAACCAATTAATCGACCACTTACAATATAAATAAGCCCTGATACAACAATGATTTGAATGAAAAACTTCAAATAAATCAATAGCGTCACCTCCGATGCCATTTCCTAATACTGCTAGTATAACAAATCTAAGGCTCATCACCCTAACGCGAAATTCATCTCCATTCCGACTGCATTCTTTACTTTTAGTGATAACCAAATCGGGGTACTTAATTTCTTTTACGCCTAGGTTTATCCCCAAAATTTCGTCTATTTGTTCACTTTTTTAGTATTTATCCACTTACAATGATTTTTACTCAGTCATTTTTGTCGATAAAATACCTAACATGGTATATCACCTAATTAAACTGATAGTTATCCACAATTTTATTTATCACCAATACAAGAAAACCTTTATTTTATCCACAATATACCCATATATGTATACGACAAGAAAAAGATGTGCTTACACATGCGTAAAAAATATTTAGCAATCAGTGGTGTCGATGGTTGTGTCTCGTGAACAAGTGAGATTATCATGTTTGAAAAAGGATAATAGTTTCTCTAATGTCTTTAATGTCGATGGTTCCTTCCTTGGTATTTGCTTGTATGAATAATTCACAGATACGACAACTAACAGAGATAAAATTGTCACGGCCTATAATTATAAATAACACAAAAGGGATGCCGTAAGTTTCAGCATCCCTTTTCTATTAATTAGTAGAAAGCACTTTCTCCCAATCTATTGTGTTATTTTTAACTTGTTCCCGTTTTTCTTTATTCATAATATCATTAGGTCTTCCGCCTTTCGGCCAATCTTTATTATGATTTGCCCATTCAGGTCGATCCTGCGATAAAATAAAGGCTGCTAAATCAGCGGCATCTTGATCTGTCAAAGTACCCGCTGCACCGACTGGCATATTATGTTTGATGTAGCCAGCCATTTTAGACATTCTTGCCATCCCCGCTCCATCATTGAATGATTTTTCACCCCACAATGCCGGGCCTGTATTAGCACCATTGCCTGAGCCATCAGCTGCGTGACAAGCGATACAAGACTGAGCATATACTTCCTCACCATTCTTAACATCTGGTATAGGAATGTCCTTCATAGTACTTGTACCCACCCATTCACGTTCTGCTCCGATCGGTACACCTTCTGAAATATAGGCGAAGTACGAAACCATCGCTTCTAGCTCTTTGCTATTCATGTCGAATTTCTTACCGTTCATACTGCGAACCATACATCCATTAATACGCTCCTCAATCGTTACAATATCACCAGAGCGCGCGATATATTGGGGATAATCCGCCATAACGCCTACTAACGACGATACTTGCTCATCGTAACCTGCCCCTGCATGACAGCTTGTGCAAGACAATTGATTCCCAACATATTCTTCTGCAGCAACATGTGTATTATTGACAAGCTCATAACCATATAATATTGCTTCCTTCATTGGCCCATCTGGTACTTCTTCAATACTTGGTGGCGCATAGACAACTGACTGAGCAGCTGCTGTTGTCGGTATTTTTGTTTGTTCAGCGGCTTCTTTGCTTTCTGCATCCCCTAAAATTTTGTCGCTAATGGCTGCTCCTACAAAAAGTGTACCTGCTAACAGCACCGTCCCCGCTACTCCCGCTACTATAGGTTTCATCTATAATACCCCCCTTTGTATAATCACCTATATTTTAGCAAAATAGCATGTTTTCCGATGTGAAATTTCTCACACCTCGCGTAAATAGAACCATTTAGAGGATAAAATTATGAATTCTTTTGTTCTATTACACATCAATCGAGACTTAATACCTCTTGCAGTATGTACTATTTCCTGACCTAATTAATTTTGCCTTAGCGTAATGCTAGCTACTACTTTACTAAAACATCTACTGCAACACTTGGCTTTCGCGTAAATAAAAATGCCGAGCACAGCATCGCACTCGGCATTCCCCCCTTATAATTTACATTCACCATCAGCACAAATAGCTTCACCATCACCCGTCATCCTTAAAACCGGCTGAATACCCGCTATCTCTGCCGCTTGATGTAAAGTTCGTACAAAAACCTCATTTGGCTCCGCACCTTTAATACCATAACGATTTTCAAACACAAAGAACGGCACACTTTGTACACCTAGTTGTTGGGCGTCATATCGATCTTTGTCTAAAGCTTCACTGAAGTCGTTTGACGCCAGAACACCTTTTGCTTTTTCAACATCTAAGCCTAAATTTTCAATGACTTCTAACAAGAACATATCATCGTTTAAGTCTTTTCCTTCCGTAAAGTAACCTCTCATAAGCTCTTCCGTATAGATTGACTCTTTACCAAACTGTCTTACCCACTTTGCTAATCGATGAGCTTTTTCGGTATGAGCCGTTTTCATATCTTCAAAATTGTAATGTAAGCCAGTCGCTTCGGCCCGTACCGCTATGCCCTTAGTCATTTCCTTTACTTCTTCTAATGTAGCGTTAAATTTCGCAACCATACCCTCATATAAAGTTGGCGCATCTTTCTTAGGCGTATCCGGACCAATTTGGTATGCTTTGTATTCAATTTCTACCTTTCCCGAATAACCCGCTAAATTAATAGCACGTTCCAATTCCCGTTTGCCAATATAGCAGAAAGGACATGTAAAGTCCGAAAAAATCTCAATTTTCATCTACTAATGCCTCCTACAATATAGTCATCCAAATTTTAATAGCGGTCGCCAATATAAGAACCGCTAAAATAACTTGCAAAATTTTTGTATTTACATTTTTACCCGCTTTTACACCTAATGGGGCAGCAATTAGACTAGCTATAATCATAATGATTGCAGGATAGTAATTAACTTGTCCCGTCATCAATTTTCCGACTGTCCCGCCTATTGAGGATATAAAGGTAATCGCGAGGCTTGTAGCTATTGTCATACGTGTCGGGATACCTAATACGACTAGCATAATAGGTACTAACAAGAATCCACCAGCCGCTCCAACAATCCCCGATCCAATACCAACGATAAACGCTAATATGGCCGCTATCGGTTTATTGAACGTTACCTCATCTAAAGGCTTGTCGTCAATCTGCTTCTTAGGAATAAACATCATCACTGCAGCAATTAACGCTAATACACCATACACGATGTTAACGCCCACTTCAGATAAAAATTTGGAGCCAAAACTACCAACAAAACTTCCTACTAATACGGCAGCACCCATATATATAATCAGTGATTTATTTAAATAACCACCTTTTCGATATGCCCATACCCCAGCCATAGAGGCAAATAACACTTCAACCGCACTAATACCTGATACTTCATGTGCGGAAAATGCTGCAAAACCAAGTAAAGGTGGGATATATAATAACATTGGATATTTTATAATGGCTCCGCCAATTCCTAGCATTCCTGATACAAATGAACCTACAAAGCCAATTAAAAATATTGTAATCATCCATGCTACATCCATACTTTTCCTTCTTTCCGTTACTTTTAAGGATATAAAGTTCTTAGCCTGAGCTCCTCTATTTCACTGGATGTACGGACACCCACTAAAATAAGTTAAATGAAAGGAGGGCTGTTCTACCTTCAAACAACCCTCACCAGTTTTAAGCTTTTTGAATAAAGAACGTAATAACACCAGCGTCTTCAGCTTTGTCTAAAATGATATGACCACCGGCTTTGGCCCAAGCAGGGATGTCCGCTAAAGCTCCCTTATCTGTTACCTGAACCTCTAAAATTTCCCCAGAAGCTAATGTATCTATAGCTTTTTTTGTTTTCACTATAGGCATTGGACAAGATAAACCTTTTGCATCTAGTTGTAAAGTTGATTTCATATTTTTTCTCCTTTGGAACGGCAAAGGTTGTAAGCGATTTTGCCTGTTCTGTATTTTTTACACTTTACGAAGGATGAGCGCCTTCGCTTCGCGCTATTAACACGCTGTAAGCATGTATAGTTATTGCATCTTACCATTGGGAGTTTTCTTCATCCCCCAAGAATTATTAGTATTCACCGAACTTTTACGAGTACGGGATAGACAACTCTATCGAACTGCACAACGATTCGGACCAATTTCCATCTCTGTTTGCTCTTCCTGCGTTGGCGTAATCTTACCCATATTTACTTGACGAATATCTTGATATGCATTTGGCTGTGGAGGCAAATGCTCTGTCACAACGCTTCTGAACTCTGCTTCATCCTTAATATTTAAACCGTGATTTTCCGCAAATAATTGTCCAAGATGTTTTGCTACAGTTCCATCTTCATTTAATTCATCAATGATCATAAAATGAGCTGGTAAAACAATTAGATCATTCGATAATTCTCTGTATCGTTTATAAAGTGTTTCGCGTAAATCACCAACCCAGTCTTCTGCAAGACCCGCTAAATCAGGGCGTCCAATTGAATCAATAAATAATATATCTCCAGTCAATAAATACTTGCTGTCCACAACAAATGACGTTGAACCAATTGTATGACCTGGCGAATAAATTGCTCCTACGTCAATTTTGGATGCACCAACTTGTACAGTTGTTCCATCAAGTAAAGGTGTATAATCAAACACAACCTCTTCTGCATCTTTCGGCGGTAAATAATACGTCGCACCAGTAGTAGCAGCTATATGTCGGCCACCAGAAATATGATCCGCATGCAAATGTGTATCGAACACATATTTAATGTTTACGTTTTTCTCTTCCGCAAAGCTTGTGAATGTGTCCGTAAAACGTACAGCATCAATAATTGCTGCTTCACCCTCAGAGATGACCATATAAGAAAGGCAACCTTTCCCTAAACGTACAAATTGATAAAGCTCTCCACCACCTGTTAAATCTCCAACTTTAATCGGTTCTAAATATTCACTCCACGTTTTCATCCCACCAGCTAAATAAGCCCCTGTACGACCTGCTTCGGATAACATCTCAGCTACCATTAGCGATGATCCTTCTTTCGCACAAACGACTAACACATCCTTATCGGTTGGGATCTTCGGTAAAATATCCTCAACGCCATCTAATAGCTCAAAATACGGAATATTAAGGTATTCAAATTTATGACCATCGATTTTCCAATCCTCGAATGCATCAGCATTTCGAACATCTAAAATAAATAATTCTTCATTATTAATTACTTTTTTCGCTACTTCTGCTGCGCTCCATTTTAGAACTGACACTTCCGTTACCCCCAAAGGTATTATTTCGTTGATTTTTTTAGCGGAAAGGATTGTCCTCTCCGCCTATATAGTGACTCATTCATTTTAATTAGAATGTTAGTGACGGTGCTGCATCTTTTGCAAACTCTAAGAACGTTACAGCTCCCCCAACCTCGACACCTTCAATAAAATCATCTGTCGTTAAACCCATTACATCCATCGTCATTTGACAAGCGATCATTTTCACACCTAATTCCAGCGCCATCTCCACTAATTGCGGAATTGCTGGTACATTAGCTTTAGCAAACCCTTCTGCAAAATGCTCAGCGCCCGCAGGCATAGGTAATGCATGCATTCCTTGTTTATGAATTAAATTTAACCCTTCGAATGTAAAGAAGATCGCTACTTCTTTCTCTGTTGCGGCCGCTGCCGTCGCAATATTGAACACCTTATACGCATCGAAAAGACCACCGTTACTTGCAATTATCGCTACTTTATTTGACATAATAAATTCCTCCTAAATGTTTTTTGTTAAATTCCCTGTCCAGGAAGTCATCCCCGGCAAAACGTTAAATACCTTTGTAAAACCATGTGCCGTAAGCTTTTGAGCAGCTAAATCACTACGCTTCCCTGTCCGACATACGACATAAATCTCTTGCTCTTTATCAAGCTCACCAATACGCGCTTCCAATTCACCCATAGGGATAGACTTCGCACCCTCGATGTGGCCAAAAGCAAACTCTGCCTCCTCACGAACATCGAGAATGAGACCTTCTCTCTTCATAGCCTCATCTAACTCAATTATTTGCTCAAATGCTTGCTCATCCATCGTGTCGTCTGAGCATTTACGAATGTAATGCTTCAGCACACTTCCTTCTTCCACTGTCCCAATATATTGATGCCCCACAGATTCGGCCCATGCAGCAATATCCGCCTTTGAACCTTTATCTGTCGCTGATACTTCTAAAATTTGGCCATCTACTAAGTCTGCAATTGCCTTTCTTGTTTTAACAATCGGCATAGGACAAGAAAGCCCCTTAGCATCTAGCTGAAAATCTGCTTTAATACTCATAACTTCCCCCTTCATACCTATATGGGTATTATTTTTTCTAAAAAAATATAGCAAGAGTTATAGGCTACTTTACTTCGCCTTCCCAAGCTAGCATGCCTCCAACCATATTGGAAACATCGAAGCCTTGGCTTTCCAAAAACTGAGTAGCACTACCACTACGACCACCTGATCGACAAACCATAATATATGATTCATCTTTATTTAGTTCGTGCATACGAAATTCAAGTAAACCAAGTGGAATATGAATAATGCCAGGAATATGCCCTACTTCCACTTCATCAACTTCACGCACGTCGATTAAATTCAATGACTGACCCTGCTCGAAAGCTTGTTGTACTTCCTTAGCTGAAATTTCCTTCATGCTATTCTCCTCCTAATACGCGCTCATGCCACCGCGGACATTTGTCACACGCTCAAATCCTCGTTTTTTTAATTGCTTACACGCTTGACTACTACGCATCCCACTTTGACAAATGACCACTATCTCTTTATCTTTAGGTAATTTATCGAAACTTGAACCAAGAGGGATATTTTTGAATTGTGGAATGTTACGACCTTTATATTCAGCTGGTGTTCGCACATCAACAAATACTTTGTCTTTTTCATTCAAGATGTTTTTTAATTGCGCTGTCGAGATTGTTCGTACTCCTTTTGCCGGTTTCATGCGCCAAATAAAAAATGCCACTACAACAGCAAGCAAAATCCATGTTCCCAATTAACATAGCCTCCTTCCATATACTATTAAGGGTATATAAAATTTATCTGCTTTTCACGACTAAATCCATCGCTTCTTGGATAGCTGTATTCACTTTTTCAGCATCTCCTTCAGCAGTCGTTACACATTCTAATAAATTTTCACTAACAATCACTCCAATAGTTCGATCAACCGCAGAACGCACGGCAGATAGCTGTGTAATCACATCTTTACAGTTTTTTTCTTCTTCCATCATGCGTAAAACACCACGCAATTGACCTTCTATTCGTTTCACTCGATTAGCTGTTTTTGTACCGTAAGCCATACTATTCACGCCTCCCTTCAAAACGATTGATTGAACTTGCTTACGAGATTCATATTATACCCCATTAGGTATAATGTCAACATCGAAGCTCTAACTTTTTTTAATCAAATACACCTCGACATCATTGCGTCGGAAATCGGAAAGAAGTTAAACATCGCTACATTGTTAATTCCCCTTATATCAACATTTCATCCCCGTTAATTTCTGGTTTTATCCCAATCTTCACCTCTCTTTTATAAAAAAAAACGAGAAATTCGACGATTCTATCATCGAATTTCTCGTTATATTGAAGACTTATTTCTTTTTAATAGTAATGGTCCAAGCAGCTTCGCCAACTTGTTCATACTCTGTTACCTCGTGCCCCTCTTCAGCAGCCCACCGAGGAATGGATTCTGTTCCTTGTGTGCAATCAAATTGCACTTCTAATTCATCGCCTGAATTTAAATCTTTTATAGCTTCTTTTGCTTCTACTAAAGGAAATGGACAAACCATCCCCATTACTTCTAATGTTTTTTTCATATGAAAACACTCCTTTTTTTAGGCTGTTACTACGTGCGTAGCCTGCTTCGCTTTTTTACTTGGTCGTACAAACACAAAGTAAGATGCTGTCCATGTACCTAAAATCATAAACCCTAATGAAATCCACCCTTGCCAAGTCATCATTGCTGTCATCACCAAGCCATTACCAATCGAGCAACCTCCCGCTAAACCTGCTCCGAATCCCATCATAAGTCCACCACATAAGCTGTTAATCGCCGTTTTTGTATCTGGAATACGGAATCTAAATTCGCCGCTCATTTTTGCTGCGAATAATGATCCTAAGAAAATTCCTAGTACTAGGAAAACACCCCAGTTGATGAAGCTAATTTCCCCCGTCACTAAAAATTGCAAAATATTAGCAGATGGTGTTGTAACGCCTAGCCCGCCTATGCGCCCAGTAGCAACACTTAATGGCCATGCTAAAGTTGCAATCACACCTATAATTGTTGCAGTGATAAATGGATGCCAACGTTTTTCAAATAAAATATGTGCTAATCCCGTTTTTTTCGGCTTTAACCCTGGGATTTTCAATCGTGGTTTCTTTAACTCACGGTATATGATACATGCAACTATTACTACGAAAATCGTTATAATCAACCAGTTGTTTACGCCAATTGTCTCGGCAATAGAATTAGTTTCTACGCTCGTTTCTTTCATAGCCTTATCTAAGGGCAACAATACACCTGACTTCATCATTGCCGCTACGAGCATATAACCAGCTAATGCAATCCAACTACCAATTAAACCTTCTCCTGCCCGATACCAAGTGCCTGTTGCACAACCACCAGCGAAAATAATGCCAATTCCAAAAATAAATGAACCTACAATAACGGCTACGATTGGTAAAGAACCAGCACTAAATTCAAATACCTTTAGACTAATTAAGGTGTATACACCCACACTTTGAATTGCTATTGCAATAAGTAATGCGTAAAACATACGATTATCCTTCGTCAAAAACATATCGCGGAAGCCACCAGTTAAGCAAAAACGACCACGCTGCATAACAAATCCAAGTAAAGCTCCACAAATAAGTCCTGTAATAACCATTTGGACCATCCACAATTCCCCTTTCAATACCCTAGTATTCTTATAAGTTATATTACCACTTGTTTTACTAAGAATTCAATTACTTTTTTAAAACTGCGAAAAATCTAATAACTCTTTCGTGCCTATGCACACAAAAAAACCTTGCTACAAGTGCAGATAACTGCTGCTTATAACAAGGGCTCATATGTTTATTTATTTTATTTTGCTGACTGTATTGCTGGACTAAAGAATTCATAATGAATTTTTTTGCCCTTCACATCAATCTCATGTAAATTTTTAATTTCTTTGTAAAGGTTTCTATAGATTGTTTTCGTTTTTTTCACAGTATAATTTCAAAGGAATTGTACGCTCTGCACAAATAAAAGTATGCTTTATAACACCCCCTATTTTGTATTTTGCCTATAGAATTACAATGTTTTAATGGTTAAAAATACTGTGATTTAGTTTTGTGCTAACATGTTTATGAAATTCCGGTAATTCCTTTAACGGTTCTTTAAATGTAATTAGTACCTTTTCAATACCGATGCTACTTAATTCTTGTAATTTAGCAATTACTTCATCATAACTACCGATTAACCCAGTACGAAAACCTTCATTATTAGCTACAAAATCACTTAACTGAGTGGCATTTTTCCACATCCCTAACGTTTCTTTGCGATTCTGGAACTGCAGGATCGCTTCTTCATCGGCATGGTCAATAATAGATTGAAATTCTCGGAACGCTTCTTCAGAAGTTTTACGGGCAATCACAAATGCATTAACAGCAAATTTTATCGTCCGACCCTTTCTTTTCGCAATCTCAGTTACATTTTCAATCTGTTTTTGCAACTCTACAATCGGAGCTCCGTTCATAAAATAAACATCACTGTGTACGCCTGCCATAACTTGAGCGTCTTCTGAATTACCACCTTGATAAATTGAAGGATATGGCTTTTGAATTGGTTTTGGTGTAAGCGTAGCATTTTTTATTGTATAGAAATCGCCCTCATAGCTAAAGTTATCTTGTGACCAAAGACCTTTCAATACCTCTAAATACTCTGTTGAACGTCGATACCGATCTTCATGGTTGATCCACTCAATACCGAAGGTTTCTTGCTCTTTTTTAAACCAACCACTCACTAAATTAATATGAAATCTCCCATTTGAAATGACGTCTATTGTTGAACCTATTTTGGCTAAAGTTGCTGGATGGATGAACCCAGGCAAAACAGCTGCTATAAAGTGAATATTTTTCGTTTCAGCAAATAACGCTGCCGCAATCGTTAGGGCATCCAGCTGCCCTTCTTCAGCACTATCATTACCACCAATATTACCCATATATCGGATCGGAAATAAAACAGCATTTATATCTAACTTTTCAGCTAATTTTATCAATGTTTTATTGTACTCAAAGCTTCCTTCTGTATTTTGCTCTATCCTAGAACGTAAAAATCCACCTGCTAAATTTGAGCCCCAAATAACAAATTCCATTTAATGATCACTCCATTTTTTCAAATAATGGTAATACCTTTTCTCCGAAAATTTCCGCTTCCTCTTTATGAGGGAAGCCTGATAAAATAAAGTGCCTTACGCCGATATCAATATACGCTTGCAACCCTGCTTTTACTTGCTCCGGTGTACCAACAATGGCGGTTCCTGCACCTTTTCGAATTTTCCCGATACCTGCCCAACTGTATTGATCAAATCGCTCGTTTTCAGCAGTAAGGACATTCATTCTTTTTTGAGCCACTGAATCTACCGTTTCATAATATCGATTAAGATTCGATTGTACAGGATTTTCAATTTTACTAATAATGTTATAAGCAGCATCCCAAGCCTCTTGTTCTGTATCCCGTACAACTATATGAATTCGAATACCGTACTCTAATTGACGATTATACTTTTTAGCTCGTCTTTCAACATCTTGAATTTGCTCCTGAATGCTCGCAATTGGCTCCCCCCATTGTAAATAAACATCTGCAGCTTTAGCAGCTATTTCCTTAGCCACATCGGAAGAACCTCCAAAATAAATAGGAATACCTTTTTCTTGATAGAGAGTAGGAATCAACTTTCCTTCAGTTACATTAAAAAACTCGCCATCATGATGAAACGATTCTCCTCGCCATGTTTCTTTCACTACAGTTAAAAATTCATCTGTACGTTCATAGCGTTGTTGGTGTGATAAATAGTCGCCGTCTTGTGCTAGCTCTTTTTCTGAACCGCCCGTTACAACATTAACCAACACTCTTCCCTTCGAAAATTGATCTAAAGTTGCTGCCATTTTAGATGCAACTGTCGGTGAAACAAAGCCGGGTCTAAATGCAATTAACGGTTTTATATGCTTTGTCTGATGAACGATCGCAGACCCTACAAGCCAAGAATCTAAATAAGGAATACCTGTTGGAATCAAAATCCCTTCAAATCCTGCTTTTTCTGCAGTTTGAGCTATATCTACTAAATACTCAAAGGTCGGCTCTCTTTCAGGCTGCTTTAACCCTAAATACCTGCCGTCTCCATTTGTAGGAGCAAACCAATAAAAATGTGGTTTCATAGTCCTCTCTCCTTACCTAATTAAATTCTTCAACTAGCTTTAACAATCGTTCCTTTTCACTGTAATTTTGATATTGCGCTGCAAAGGTACGAACAGGATCACCTGAATAAAAACGTTCATATAATTCGTGACGCGCTCCAAGTTGACTACCTATTAAATCCCAAGCTAGTTTAATAAATTTGGTTCTTGCAAATGCACTTGTATGTGTACCTCCATAATACGCCTGTAACTTGTCGCCTATTGGCCCATTGATTTCTTCAATAGTAGACGGCACTTGCAGTAATCCGCTTGCTCCAATTTGCTGTAATATTTCCAAAGCACGTGGATAATAACGTGTACCTAAATTTCGGGCAGTCGTTAAAAATCGTTGTTTAGGTAGATATATTCCATTGTGTTCGATAGCTTCATATTCAGCTGCATTTAATAAGCCCTTTATAGTTTCTAACTGTATGATTAACTCACTCAACTTCTCTTTCACATGTAAAAACTCCGTCGCTCCAGCTGTTTCCGCTAGTGCGTTGCCAATTGAGACGACCGATTCTAATTTACTAATCAGGCGTACAACCGTTTGATGCTGACTTAACAAAGATGATGCCGTTTCAATTCGTAGCTTCCAAGCTAATTCAGGATCTTCTGCTACCAACACCCTATCCCAAGGGATTAGAACATTATCAAAAATTAAGACAGCATCCATTTCATCAAAACGAGAGCTTAAAGGGTGGTTGTTTGTATCAGTTGAAGCAAACGATTCTCGACATACCATATGTAGCCCTTGAGCTGAAGTTGGAACATAAAATACATTTGCCATTGGTGCTTCCTCTAATCCTCGCTTATGATAAGAAGTTATGAGCAGTTCATCCACATATGGTGCTGCTGTAGCAATTGTTTTAGCACCACTCACAAAAATACCTTCTTCATTTTTAGTAACTACACGTAATTTCCCATGCTCTATCTCTTCAGCAGATTTTGAACGGTTTTTTTGCGGGTCATGTGCTGCTACCGTTGATAATAAATCTAAATCACGTGCCGCTTCGTATAGTTTTTCAAGCTTTGTTGCAATGCCCGGTGACAAAACATCTAATTGTTGTCTACTTGCATACCAACCTACTAACTGCGAACGAGAATATTCGGATAAACGGCTCATTACGCCAAATGTTTCATCTACCCAACATTTATAAGCTAAACTTTTCCTTTTCAAATCATTGATTGATGTTGGAACTAAAAAAGATAAATGGGCGTTTGCACCTTTTTCTGTTTCATACGTTAAAATCGATTTTGTCGGCTCCACTGTTTGTAAATTTAATAAATGCTGTATTGTTTGAACAATCCCTTTAAAGGCATTATGGTTTTCTAAATTATTAACAATCTCCCCATCTAACCAAACTGTTCGCCCATTATTCAACCTCTGCAAATACGGAATCGGCGTATTCATCTTCGTTTACCTCCCTTTCAACTAAATTATTCAAAAAATGATTTAACTTATTTTTTAAATAGGACTTATCATAAGTTTCATACTGCAATGCATAAACGCGAATTGGATCCCCTGTATAAAACCGTTCGTATAAATCATGACGTGAGCCGAGTTGACTGCCAATAAGCTCCCACCCAATTCTAAATAACTTTTCTTTTGTTCGTGCATCCACCTTTGCCCCTTTATAGTATTTAGAGAATAATGGGTATAGTTCATGGTTTTCTGGAATTGGAAATGACGATAATTGAATAAAGCCTCCTGCACCAATCTGCTTTAAAATATCTAGAGCACGGCCATAGAAATGGGTACCTAAATTTCTTGCTGTTTGTAGTGGCGTAATATTAGGCAAATAAACATTCTGCTCATTTAGAAGCCCTTCTTTTTCTGATGAAATTAATAAAGCTTCAATACTATCAATTTGTGTATAAAGTTCCCCTATTTTTTCTTGAACATGTAGAAAGTAATCTGCACCAATTGATTGAGCTATTGCTGTTGTAACTCCAGCAATAAATTCTAATTTTGATAGTAAACGAACCACCGTTTGATGCTGTGCTAGCGCATCGATTTGCTGATGCTGATGAGCTTTCAACACGCCCTCAGGTGAACCTTTAATAAGCACCCTATCCCACGGAATTAAAACATCGTCAAATAATAAAACAGCGTCCATTTCATCGAATCTTGAACTTAATTTATGATGCTCTTTATTTGAAGCAAATGATTCTCGACAAACAATTTGTAGCCCAGGTAAATTTAATGGCACAATAAACATATTTGCTTGTGCTATTTGATTTGATGATAATTTTTGCGGAGAGGTAACAATGACATCATGTGCATACGGAGCACCAGTTGCAATCATTTTAGCCCCTCGTACAACTACCCCCTCCTCGGTCTCCCGTATAATATGCAATAATGCGTCTTCATCTTGCTCTTCTGCTGGTTTCGAACGATCAATTTGAGGATCCAAAATTGCAGTAGTAACAATTCGCCGTTCATCTCTAGCTAACTCATAATATTTCGTTATTTTTTCAACAAATCCAACATCATATTGCGCAAACTGATGACGATCCAAATAGTATCCGGTAATTAGAGAATTAGCATAATCAGATAAACGACTCATCACTCCATATGTTTTATTCGACCATAGAGCAAATGCTTTTTTACGCTTTATTAAGTCCTCATAGCTACGTGGAATATAAAATGCACTATGAACAAATCGATTACTTTTCGGACTTTTAAAGCCTGCAATGCTTTGTTTCTTCTCATCATCTAGAAGTGCTAATAAATTTGTGATAGTTACTAATGTTCCCGTAAAAGCAGGATGAGTTGTTACGTCCACTTTTACTCCGTCTAGCCACACACTTCTTCCATCTTTCAAACTTCCACTAAAAGACATTTATTATCTCCAACTCCTTTTCATGAACACAAAAAACTCCCACCAAATCTCCTTCGCAAATCTTTGCTTAAGACATCAATGAGAGCTCCATTTTTATGGTCACTATGAATATTTTTTAGGCTAAAAACAAAATCGGAGCTTTCAGTTCTAAAACTAAAGCTCCGATTTTTTCAGTCGCCACATTATATAAATTAATTTACATATTAAACCAAACAAAACCGATAAGTCAAGTATATTTTAAAAAATCAATTAATCAATGATGCCTCGACATAATTGAGTCCGCCGCATTCATCTCTCCACCTATAGAAGTGGGAGACTTCTGTTACCTGTCTCTTCGCTTTCGCTACCAAAACACTTACTGAAAGAAGTTAAAAACTTATTGATTTATAAAAAGCGTTTGCTATAATCCCACTAATCCAATTGGTATTAAAATAATTACTGACCGGAATCACCGGAGGCGTGTAAACAATTGTCGTTTACGCGTTTTTTTATTGCTTATATTTAGTAGTCAGTGTCAATATTACTTTTTTAGATAATGGAGGATAAAATAATGAAACAATTTCTTTTCCTTTTAAGTACTATGCTATTGATATTAGTGTTAGCAGCTTGTAATTCAAACGGAACTGCACAAGATACATCAAATATAACAATTAAAATAGGTTTTACACCCGGTCCATACAGCGACCAATTTCAATACGGTATTGCACCGATACTAAAAGAAAAAGGATACACAATTGAAACAATTGAATTCAGTAATATCGTCCAGCCTAATATCGCTTTAGGTGATGGCTCAATTGATGCTAATATTTTTCAGCACACGGCCTATTTGGAAAACTTTAAAAAAGAGAAGCATTTAGATTTGACAGAAATACTTAAAGTTCCTACTGCACCAATGGGGGTCTATTCAGATCGTTTTGATTCTATCAACAGTTTAGAGAAAAATAAAGAATATACAGTAGCAATTCCTAATGATCCAGATAATATTGCACGTGCTCTACGAATCTTAGACGATCTTGGATGGATTGAACTAAAAGAAGGTTATTCATCCACTACAGTGAGTAAACAAGATATCAGTAAATATGTATACACTATTGATTTCGTCGAAATGGAGCAAGCACAATTGCCACGTTCACTGCCTGACGTAGATTTTGCACTTGTAAATGGTAACTTTATTTTGTCATCTGGAAGAAAACTATCATCGAACTTAGCATTAGAGAACCCAACCTTCGAATACCAAAACCTATTAGCAGTTCGTACTGAGGATAAAGATAAAAAATTTGTAAAGGATTTAATTGAAGCATATCATTCTGCAGCTTTTCAAAAATTTATTGAATCTAATAAAGCCTACGAAGGATTTCATCGACCAGATTATTTTAAAAACTAATTCTTTATGAAATTAAAAAGATGACGTGCTTTTAAATAAAAGCACGTCACCCATAATTTTGAAAATCTTATTTTACTAATTTCATGGCTGGACCAAAGAATTCATAATGAATTTTTTCGTCTTTTACGCCAATCTCATGTAAATTTTCAATGACAGCTTCCATAAAGCCAACAGGTCCACATACGTAAACATCTGCATTATCGGCTACTTTTTCAGCTAATAATTCTTTTGAGATTTTCTTATTTTCATCCGAATATAATGCTGTGTATGTTGCATTTGGTAGTACATTTAATTTCTTTTGAATGTCATCGCTAAACGCTACAACTTTTTCATTGCGTGCGCACTGGATGAAGCTCACTTCATTTGTTGCATCATCTTTTAGTGATTGTAACATACTGTTTAATGGTGTTACACCGATACCACCGCTGATAAATGTAATCGGAGCAGTAGTTTCTTCTAAGACAAATAGTCCTGCTGGAGAACTTACATCTACTAAATCTCCCACTTCTAATACATCGTGAATAAAGTTAGATACTTTACCATTTGGCGTATGATCGCTTTCACGTTTCACTGAAATGCGATAGCCGTCTTCTGCACTTGCTTGTGAAAGTGTATATTGACGATTCATTAAATATTCTTTGCCTGGCACTTTTACACGGATACTGATATATTGACCTGGCTCATAAGCTGGTAGATTTGAACCATCTTCATTTTCAAAGTAAATAGATGTAACAAGGTCACTTTCTACTACTTTTTTCGCCACTTTTAATGGTTTAAATAAGCGCCATCCACCATTACGTTCAGCTTTTTGATATAGCTCTTCTTCTACTTGAATGAAGATGTCTGCAATTATGCCATATGCTTCAGCCCAAGCATTAATAATATCATCTGTCGCTGCATCACCAAGCACTTCTTTAATCGCTTTTAATAAGTTTTCTCCAACAATTGGATAATGCTCAGGTAAAATACCTAGACTACGGTGTTTATGAGCAATTAACATCACCGCTGGTAAAATAGCTTCTAAATTTTCAATATGAACCGCAGCAGCATAAACTGTGTTTGCTAACGCTGTTTGTTGACGACCTTTTTCTTGATTTGTATGGTTAAAAATATTTAATAATTCTGGATGAGCTTCAAACAGATTTTTGTAAAACGTTTTAGTAATCTCCACTCCATGAACTTCTAATACCGGAACTGTTGCTTTAATAATTTGTACTGTTTCTTGTTTTAACATATCGCTAACCATCCTTTCGTGATTACAATATAGCGCTTTGTTTTTTTAAAAGCAATATATTAAATACATCTTTAACAAAATGGACATAATTAATGTATTTTAAATACATCTTTAAAAAAACATTGGAAATTATAATACTTTAAAGTAAAAATGCTATAATTATTTTGAACTATAGAAAGTAGGGTGTTCTTATGCGCTTAACTTTATACACAGACTATTCCCTTCGAACACTCATATATTTGGGTGCAAAGGAAGATGGCCAATTATCAACTATCCAAGAAATTTCAAATGCTTATAATATATCGAAAAACCATTTAATGAAGGTGACACACCAGCTTGGATTATTGGGCTATATTGAAACGATTCGAGGACGTGGAGGTGGAATTCGCCTAGCGATTGATCCAAAGACTATTACAATTGGCGAAATCGTACGTCATACAGAAGAGGATTTTCATCTTGTCGAATGCTTTGACAAAGAAAATAATCTATGCAAAATTGCGCCAGAATGTCAGCTAAAAGGCGTTTTGTATGAAGCATTACAAGCTTATTTAACAGTCTTAGATCGCTATACGCTTGATGATTTTTTACATTCGAAAGAAAAGTTGATGGCACTGTTGCTTGGCGAATAAAAATACCCGCACAACTCAAGTTGGACGGGTATTTTTATGTTTATATTATGTTACAATGCCTTTGAAAAGAAAATCATATCGAGTGCGCGAATTCCATTTTCGTAAATTGGCTCTGGATAATTACTGAAAAAATCTTTTTCAATCGCTTCCATACGAAAACCTGCTTTTTGATAAAATGCAATATTATCAATACTAGAATTTGCCGTTCCGACGATTATCGTTTGATAGCCTTGAGATAGACAATTTGTTGTTATATGTTTTAGTGCTTCCTTCCCAAGCCCTTTACCTTGATACTTCGGTACGATTGCAATATTTTTTAACTCTACTGTCGTATCATTCTGCGCAAGAAGTAAAGCCACACCCGCTAACTGCTCACCACATTTAATCTCATATAGTTCACCGTCATTTAAATATTTTCGAACAGCTTCTTCACTTTCATCAGCTAATAATAAGTGTGGTAAATAGTCTTCCCTCTGACCTTCCACTTTCTTTAAGGATGTACGATATTGAACAAAATCCTTACGCTCAAAAACATTTAAAACACAAGGCTGCTTTTCTTTAACCTCTAGCCACGAATGCTCCTGCGGAAAATCAGTCTCAACTCCTAGTCTAATAAAAGGCAACTTTTCCTGTGCCTTTTGTGAGCGAATATTAACTTTTCTAGCTCCTGCAAAAACACGTTCTAGCCCTAGCTCAAAGAATGCAATATCTAAAATTGCAATTTTTGATTGAAGATTATAGCCTTTTCCCCAAAATTCATAGCCTAGCCATGAACCAATATGACAGCTCTTTTTATTGTGGTCAATAAACATTAACGCCGTCACACCAATAAGTTGTCCTTCCTCATCTAAAATAACACGAGGAACTGTCTTTCCAGCTTCTTCATCCACACATTCACGTTTAATAAAATTAATAGTATCTTCCACTTTACCGGCAGGTAGCCCTAGTGCATCTCGAACCTGTGGCATGGAAGACAGTGCATGCATTGCTTCAGCATATTTTATATCATGTCTTACTAAAGTTACTGCCATATTCTATTCCCCTTTTTACTGATAATGGCGTTATTTAATCCATTTATATATATATTTCTTTTGATAGTCAATTATACGTTAGTTGCCAGGATACACCGAAGCGATCCTGAATCCAGGCAAATTTCTTAGAAAATCCATAATTATCAAGTGGCATCAACGTCTGTCCACCCTCTAAAATTTGTGTAACAAGACTATCGATTTCTTCTACAGACTCACATTCCACAAAAATAGAAGTTGACGGTGTAAATGTAAAGTTATGCTGTATTACACTGTCATTCACCATCATTTTCAAACCCTTTAAATGAAGAATAGCCATCGCAACATGGTGTGAGTTTTCCATATAAGTTAAGCTTTCTACCTGTAACTCCGGAAACCATTGTTGATATTGCTGAATAGCTTCTTTAGCTTGTCCCTGAAACATTAAAAATGTAGTGGCACTTTTCATTTATTTAACTCCCCTTCATATTTTATTATCCATTGTGCTGGTGTCATTTTCGAAACAAGCTCTCCAATTAATTCATATGGGATATTTTTAGTATTTGTAAAACGAATACAGCTTTTCCCCATGTTAAGCTTTGTCGGTACTCGTTTCGCATATTCCTCCTGGAACCACGAGAGTAATGCTTGATCTGCATAAATACCCATATGATAAACCGCAATATGACGTTTTTGTGCAGCTAAGCTTATAAAGGGTAAAGGAGTATTCGGTGTAACATGGTAGCCCTTCGGATAAGTAGATAACGGGACAACGTAGCTTATCATGTCATAAATCATACTTTCTTCAAAACCCTCTGGCAAATTGCTTGCTACTACATCTACAAGTTTGGCAAAACCCTCCTGCCATTTTTCATCTACTTGCTCAATATAAGTGTTTTTCATACTCTGTCCCCTTTTCAACATAGTATTATTGCTGTTATAGAAGGGTCGTTCCATAACGTAGAATTGATTTCCGTTACGATTAGGCGCTTTGTAGCTGCCGCTTTGCTTTCGCTACAGAAAACATTTGTTGCTGACGCTTCGCTTTCGCACAGATAAAACATTGCCGCTGACGCTTCGCTTTCGCGCAGAGCAGAGCTTCCTGGGGGCGTCCGATGAGCCGCTTGGGCCAACACGAGGTTGGTCACGTAGGCGTTATCACAGGATGTAATGTTCTTAGCCTTCGTTCCCCTATCGCTGATCCCCAAGGAGTCGCCTAGTCTACACTCCAATCAACTTAAATTTCATACTAAAAAACACCCCTAATTTTTTCACAATGCTGCGTAATGTGTAGCATAATCATAGGATCGCCAATTTCCATGAATATTGCATCACTAAAAGAAATCAATAAAGTCTCTTTGTTGTTGTTTATGCTTTACCTTCTGCCTTTGCTTTTCGGTATAGTTCCTTTGTTTTGTAGCCTAATCTAATAATTTCACGCATCTCCTCTAAACGTGCAACTTGCGTCTCTTCCTTTTTCGCACTATAGATATAACGGGCCCAATCCTTTTGATACCCCGGTGTTAATCCATTATAAAATGTTAAGTCATCCGGATTTTCAGCAAGTGCATCACACAACTGAGGAATCATGCCTTCATAGTCACTAACGCATTGACTACTTGCTGTTTTCTTCTTGCCACGCCCCTTACTATCTCTCTTTATGCTTACTATAGAAAAAGTCTCATCCAATGACATAAGACTTGCAAATTTATAATCACTGCCAACAATGTATTTTTCTTCGTCCACTTGAATGGCTGGGAAAATTTCATCACGATGAATAAACTGTTCATATTTTTTATTTCCTTTTTTCGGATAAACAAAAAATAAATAACCCTGCTCCACAAGCATGTTTAACTTTAGTACATTTTGCAAATACATAACCATTTCATCAATAGTAAACACAAAAGCAATGATTCGATCATGGGGTGCATTGCCTATTTGCGATATTCCCTCTAGTATCATCTCCTTTGGTTGATTATGAATCCAAATGGATAGTCCATCCTTAAGTTTAAATTTCTTTTGCATAGTTTTGACACCTCTTCTACTTATCCATACAATTTTCTCTTAGTTTTGATAGTATAGCTGATTTAGTGAAATTTTCGTACAAAAAAAACGCTCAAATATTCTCGAGCGTTTAGTTTATATTGAAATAAGCTACTTTATTTTGGTACGCGCTACTATTCCTTTAATAATCGGAATGGCTGTTCCAATTAGCACTATCGGTAGGAACCACCAACCAATACTCTCTACCCCACCAAGTGCAATACGGACCATTTGGATTGATATAGCTGCAAATAAAATGAGGCAGAGGTTTTTTATTTCATTTAATATTTTTCGGCTATTTAAATAAAATGCCTCTACATTACTTTCATTTAAGCGTACTGGGTAATTATGCATATGCGGAGCCCTTTCAAGAACCCCCAGAAAAATCCATAGAAATATTCCGATAAAAGGCATGATGAGTACCTCTATTTTTGAACCCCAGCGATTAACTTCTCCTGCACCATTAAAGTGAACTGGAATCTCCTCGGGTAGTTTGCCCCACATAACCAAAATATAAAGAATGGACAGTACAAATACCCCACCGCCGATATAGTCCCAAACCTTTTCATATCTTGTTTTTGGCAATTTTAAAACAGGTCTATACATCTTCACACATCCTTGCTTATTCCTTTATTAATAATTTTACGTTACTACAGTTCAATTAGTTTCAAATTTATGCAAATTGTCACAATTGTTTGAGATATGCAGGTAATTTTCCACTTTCAAATACAGGAAAATAGCAATTTATTATACTTTTTTTATCATGCAATCTACAACTAATTACCTTATTATTCCTAATGTATATAGTTCAAATACTCATAATACTTTGTAAAATTCATATAATCTGATATAAATGGTATATACATATTTCATTTTTTTGTAACAATTCTACTAAATTACTGCGAAAGGAACGACAACTATGCGATTTACGATTTATAAGAAGTTAGTACTCGGTTTTTTTATTGTTATTTTAGTGTTAGTTGGAATAATCGGCGTAAATTTCAAACAGCTTGATTCTGTTAACAAATCATATCGTGTGTTACTCGAGGAACAAATAACTAAATCTATGAATATTCAAGAGCTACGTGCAATTGCTAAACAAGAACTTGTAAGTATGAGAGGCTATCTTTTACTTGGGGACAAGCAAAATTTCCAAAGTAATACGGCGTCACGTGAAGAATTTAAAAAGAAATATGATGAGTTAATGGCATCATTCGATTCTCAAAAATCTATTGAATTATTAGAGGCAATCAAAAAAAGTGAACAAGATGTACAAAAGTTCGCAGATCGAATGTTTTCATTAAAAGCTGCAGGAGAAACTGAGCAATATGAAAAGCTTGATGGCTCACAAGGCCGCCTCATTAATAAACAATTCGATCAACGCGTAGCTAATCTTGCTGACTACCAAGATGAATATATAAAAGGGAAAATCGCTGCTACATCAAAAGAAATACAATCCATTAAATTTCAAATGATTATTCTTGGCATCTTTGCTGTTGTCATTAGTCTGATAATTGCCATGGTCATGGGAAGCCTTATTTCCCGCCCTATCAAAGGTATGGCAAAGACTGCGAAAAAGATTGCTGAGGGTGATTTAACAACTGAGCAAATTCACATTAAAAACCGTGATGAAGTAGGTGATTTAGCACTCGCCTTTAATCAAATGGCGGTAAATTTAAAGGACCTTATTTCAAATGTACGTCATAACACCGTGCAAGTAAGTGGGGCTGCTGCTGAATTAACCGCAAGTGCCGAGCAAACCATCCAAGCGACAGAACAAATCACTTCCTCTATACAAGAAGTTGCAAGTGGCTCTGAGGCTCAAGGCAAAAATGCAACTGAAAGCTCAATAGCTATGAAATCTATGACGAAAGGCATTCAACAATTGGCTGCGACGACAGCTGCCGTTTCAGAGCTTGCTATAGAAACAAATACGGAGGCTAATAAAGGAAATGAATCGCTTCACCGCGTTATTACACAGATGGACACAATTAATTCAGCGGTTTTAGAATCTGCTAGCGTTGTAAAAAATTTAGAAAACCATTCTGTTGAAATTGGAAATATTATTGGTCTCATCACGGATATCGCCGAGCAAACAAATTTACTAGCACTTAATGCTGCAATTGAGGCAGCACGTGCAGGAGATCATGGTCGTGGCTTTGCAGTAGTTGCAGGTGAAGTGAAAAAATTAGCTGAGCAATCTAAGAAATCCGCTGAACAAATTGCTACTTTGATTTCAGAAATCCAACACAATACAAACCATGCCGTAACCGTTATGGATACTGGTACGCAAGAGGTACAAGTGGGTATGCAAGTTGTAAAAGTAGCTGAGGAAGGCTTCTCAAAAATCGTTGAACTGATTGAACAAGTATCTGGGCAAATTCAAGAAGCAACAACAGTTTCAGAGGAAATGTCATCAAGTGCAGAACAAATTTATGCATCCTTCGATGAAATTGCAACAATCGCAAAGATGTCCTCTTCAAATCTGCAAAGTGTAGCTTCTGCTTCTGAGGAACAACTAGCGACTATTGAGGAAGTTGCCGCTTCCGCTGCCACACTATCAAACATGGCCGAGGAATTACAAACGCAAGTTTCGCGTTTTACAGTGGATTAAGGAATTAATTATCATAACGTGGGGTTGATTTCCGTTCCGGCTGGGCGCTTTCCTGGGGGCGTCCGATAAGCCGCTTCGCTTCGCTGCAGGGTCTTATCTGTGACGCTGATCCCCAAGGAGTCACCCAGCCTCCACTCCAATCAACCTAGATACATGGCATACGTTTTAACAATACCATCCCCAAATTTGAGATATTAGCCAAAAACAAGAGAGTTTTTTATTATTATCAAATGGTTGACTTCATTATAAATTATTGATCCACTAAAATAGATAGAAAAAAAATAATTTTTAGAATATTGTTGACATTCAGCCGTTATCCAAGTATCATTGCTTTCAACAACACATTGTAGGCCAAGATTGGAAATAGTAGAAATGCAGTGTACTTGTAGAGAGTCGGTGGTTGGTGCAAACCGATAGGCACACATTTTGAACTCGTCCATGAGCCACTCCCTGAACTTCAAGTAAGGGACGTCGGTTTCCCCCGTTAACGGGATAGACAGTGATAGCTGTCGATAAGGGGACTTTTTCTGTAAAGAGAAGGTCAATTAGAGTGGTACCGCGAGCATAACTCGTCTCTATATTTTTATATAGAGGCGAGTTTTTTTGTTTCCAAAAAGTTTATTAGCCTAGGTGTGGATTATGTCTCTAACAGAGACACTATCAATATATTGACAACTACAACAAAAGGAGTGTTTGAAAATGGGAAGAAAAATTTGGGTGTTTGATACAACTTTACGTGACGGCGAGCAAGTGCCTGGTGCAAAACTGAATTTATACGAAAAAGTAGAGATTGCACAGCAACTCAAAAAATTAGGCGTCGATATTATCGAGGCTGGTTTCCCGGCTTCATCACAAGGAGATTTTGATGCAGTTAAAGCTGTCGCACAAAAAGTCGGGCATACAAGTGATATTATGATTACTGCTTTAGCACGTGCTGTACAATCAGATATTGATGCAGTATATAACGCTGTAAAATACGCTGAAAATCCGATGATTCATATGGTGCTTGGTACTTCTGATATTCATGTTGAGAAAAAATTTAGCAAATCCAAGGATCAGATTCTACAAATTGGCGTTGATGCAGTAAAATATGCAAAAACGCTTCTACCACAAGTCCAATATTCAACAGAAGATGCATCTCGTTCTGATTTCGAGTATCTTTGGAAAACAATCGAAGCCGTGATGAAAGCTGGTGCAACAATGATTAATGTACCTGACACAGTCGGCTTTGCAGAACCAGAAGAATTCGGAGCGATGATTTATAAACTAAATGAGCGTATGAAAAACCTAAACGATAGCGTTTTGTTGAGTGTTCATTGCCATAATGATCTGGGTATGGCTACTGCGAACACACTAGCTGCGATTAAAAACGGTGCAGATAAAGTAGAATGTACAATTAACGGCATTGGCGAACGCGCAGGAAATGCAGCATTAGAGGAAGTCGTCATGGCGTTGAAAACACGTAGCTCTGTTTACAATGCTGAGACACGTATTAACACAAGAGAAATTATGAATACGTCTCGTCTTGTTTCAAGCTTCATGGGCTTAGACGTACAAGTAAACAAAGCGATTACTGGGGATAATGCTTTTGCCCATTCCTCTGGTATTCACCAAGACGGCCTTCTTAAATCTCGTGATGCCTATGAAATTGTACATCCAGAAGATGTCGGTCTTGACGATATGGAGTTAGTCCTTACAGCTCGCTCTGGGCGTCATGCGGTGAAAAATGCCCTTGAGAAACTTGGATTTTCCAATCTTTCAACGGATGAATTTGAAGGAATCTTCGAAGGCTTCTTAAAGCTTGCTGATGCAAAGAAAGAAGTTTACGATCACGATTTATATGTCATTGTGGAAAGCTATTATGAAAAGCATGATGCGAACAATGCTAATGCCACTCATTACAGTGATCAATTCTTTGACTTTGATGATTTACAAGTCGTCAGCAACGCAAGCTTCCCTTCAGCAAGTGTGAAAATACGTAAAGGTGGCGAGATATTTAAAGCAAGCGCTGTTGGCTCTGGCCCAATTGATGCCCTTTATTCAGCCATCGCAGACATTACAAATATAGATGTAAAACTTGTAGAGTATAATATCAATAGTGTTTCCCGTGGTAAAGAAGCGCTTGGTAAAGTAAAAATTACAATTGAGCATGGCGGTGAAAAATATATCGCCAAAGCTGCGGATACAGATATTTTGAAAGCAAGTGCGCTAGCTTATATTAATGCGATCAATAGTATCGTTGTTGCTAAATTAACGCCTGTTATGAACTAAATAGTCGAAAGCAGTATGGCCCAATAGTGTCATACTGCTTTCATTTTTCCTATCGACTGCCCTCTACTAACTTTCGATATTCCTCTTCAATTAATTCAACATCAAGACGCTCAAACAGTGGCGTCACCTCGCTAATACTTGTTGGTAAGTCCACTTGTTCACGCCACTTCACTTCGTTGATTCCTAACATTTTTCTTACCTTCTCAGCTGAAAACGGTAAAAAAGGATGTAACAGTTGTCCAAGATTAGCGATAATATAAACACACGTGGCTAGTGTCCGATTGCCAGCTTCCACTTTGTCTTTCACTTGTAGCCACGGCTGCTGCTCGTCAAAATATCGATTAGCCGCACGTATATATTCAAAAATAGCTTCTAAAGCTTGTTTAAAATAACCCGCTTCTATATGGATCCCGACATCACCAAACAACTGAATCGTACGTTTTCGAATAGTATCATCTACCTCTGCATGGGGTACTTGGCTAGCAAACGATTTCTCTAAAAACTTCAATGTACGATTGACAAAATTACCATAAGCACCGAGTAATTCACCATTATGACTATAAATAAATTCTCGCCATGAGAAATCAGTATCACGATTTTCTGGCGCATTTATTGTTAAAAAATAACGAAGAGAATCGGCATCGTATCGACTCAAAATATAAGGTACCCATACCGCCCAGTTTTGGCTCGTTGATAATTTTCGTTTTTCTAATGTCAAATATTCGTTTGATACAATATGTGTAGGTAAGGCCTTTGCTCCTATCCCCATCAGAATAGCTGGCCATATCACTGTATGAAACGGGATGTTATCCTTACCATGAACGTAATATGAAATCGTTTCTTCATTCCACAAATCTTCAATTGCTATATTATGCTGCTTCGCCCATTCAATACTCGCTGTTAAGTAACCTGCTACAGCTTCAATCCACACATATATTTTTTTGCCTTCAAAACCTGGTACTGGCACATCTATTCCATTTGGTAAATCCCTTGTTACAGCTCGGTCCGGAACACCTTCTGCTAAGTAACGCTCTGTTAAACCTAAGGCATTGTCTCGCCAGCGTTTTTCTGCCTTCGCCTCTGCTAAATAAGTCTCCAGTCTCCCTTGAAACTGACTAAAAGCAAAATAAAAATGCTCTGTCTCCCTGATTATTGGCTCATTCCCACAAATTTTACAGCGTTTATCGATTAAATCGAGCGGATCTAAAATTGTCGAGCAATTATCACATTGGTCACCTCGCGCTTTCGCACCACAGTTCGGACAAACCCCTTCTACAAATCGGTCAGGCAAAAACTGCTTGTCTGTTTCACAGTATGCTTGTTCAATTTTCTTTTTATATAAAAAATTATTCGCTAGCAGCTGTAAAAAAATTGTCTGAACAGATTCATGATGGTGCTGCGCATCTGTTCGCGTATACAAATCATAGGTAAATCCTAAATCATTGAAGCATCTTGAAAATTCTTCATGATAATGATTAGCAATTGCTTCCGTTGTCGTATTTTCCTGTGCAGCCCGAATGGAGATCGGTGTACCATTACAATCACTTCCCGAAACATATAAAACCTTCTCGCCCTTTTGTCGGTAATATCTAGCCAAAATATCACCTGGTAATAATGCGGCGACATGCCCTAAATGCAAAGAACCATTTGCATATGGCCACGCGCCTCCAATAATAATTGTCATCCTAAGTTGCTCCCCTCGAAAAAATTAAAAAGTGTAAGGCGTGCCGATAAAAATCTATATCCCTCTCATCTGCACACCTAAAAAGTGTATAAAAAAACGCCCTAATCAAAATTGATTAGGACGAGTATACCCGTGTTACCACCTATATTTACAAATAGCTCACACTATTTGCCTCCATCAGTGCGTCTCATTTCAAATTTCAATGAGAGATACTGCCGCTGTTGTAACGAGTGCCCATCTCGTCGTAATCTACTCGCAAATTTGCTTTCGGTACGAAGCTCAAAGGTCATTTTCAAAAGGGGGCATTTACCTCATTTCCACCAACAGAGGCTCTCTATATAATGCTTATCCAATTTACTTTTCCTTATCAGTGCTTTTACTATAGATTTCCACCATTTTACTCTTTCTGCTGTTGAATTGCAATGCATGTCGATAAAACGAAAAAGTTGGGTGATAATCAGAAAATGTCGTCGATAAAATTTTATCCTAGCTTTAAACCAGGTAATTCTTTTAAACGATCAATCACTATGTCCGCTTTTTGTAATTCTGTTTCCTGCGCAAAGTCGAAACGTACACCAACTGAAAGCAACTGATTATCTTGAGCTGCCCGAATATCCGAAGAACGATCACCTACAACTGCTCCACGTTGAATGGCATTTTCCTCGATGACCTTCTTCACTAAATCAGATTTATGACCACTCGAAACAGACTGAATACTATATGTACCTTTGATAAAACGCTGTAATTGATAGGTCTCTACTATTGCTTGTAAATACTCTGTTTGTCCATTACTCGCGATGAATAACTCATAGTTTTCTGCTAAAGTAGCAAGTGTTTGCTCTGCATGTGGATACAATGCGCCCTGGCCATTACGTATTTGTTCAATAAGCTTAACATGGAATAAGGCATTACTTTCTTCACGTATCTCTAGCGTATACATAGGACATAACGTTTCCCAGACAACAGGTAATGGAACACCCATAATTTCGCGGTATTTCTCAATTGGTGTTTCTCCCTGCCACAAACCCTTTGCACGTAGAACATCGAACGTTGCCGATAACGCTGGCTCTAAAATTAGGTTTGTTTGAAATAAAGTACCATCCATATCAAAAATAATAGCTTTTTTCACAAAATCACCCCTTCTAATGTTATGAACGCTTTCTACTCTTTTATTGTTTCTCTTTAATGCCATTAAAATTTTATGCTCCCTTCAGTTCCTAAAACTAAAGGGGATCATAACTTTTAAGGCTCTAGGGGTACTACCATTTCTAATTCCTTCATTTCCTCCCAATAACACTGCTCATTCGTCTTACCTGGTTTAAGTGTAAAAGATTTCGGCATTTTCTCCATAGGAGGCAGCTCTAGAATAATATGATGTCTATTATCCTTGGTCGCACCCATTTGTATATTCTCGTGTAACTCTCCTTCACTATCAGTTACCTTAAACTCAAAAAATGGCCATTTATCATTTCTATCTAATTGGTCAGGAAAATGCAGGTTTACAACGTTAAGGAAATTTAATGTGAAAAAGCCGGATTCCAATAGCTATGGAATCCAGCTTTCATGACGACTTTTAATTAAACTCGTTATTCAACTATCGCGTGTTCGTTAGCTTAAGGTACTTCCGCGATATGAGTAAACGAAGCAAACGAGGTCATTATTTACTTTTATTTAAAGGAACGACTAATTCTAATGCCTTTATTTCTTCACTATATCCTTCACTATTTTGTCGACTTGGCTTGAGTGTAAATGATTTTGGTATCGTATCCATTGGAGGCAGTGTCAGTACCATATGATGACCATAGTTCCCAACTGCCATGCCTGATTGTAGTTTCAGTTTATCATATACCTGACCATTATCATCGACTACAGAGAAATCAAACCATGGCCAAGTATCGTTTTTATCCATTTCAGCAGGGTAATCAATCGTTAGGTCTATTCTGGTTGATAGCGGTGAAAAGGTTACTTTATCCGCTGTTAACTTATAAACTTCATCTACCGTTTTAGTTGTAACCTTTGGATAAAACTCAAACACATCGCCTTTTATTTTTTCAAGTGGGAAAGCCACCTTCAACTTGCCCTCATAGCCAAATAAGTTATCTCCATGGACCTCAATCTCAATGTTATCGCCAAATTCATTAAATTGAGAGAAGGTAAATTGATGATGTTCAATTATTGTTTTCGAGTTTAAGTCGTCCTGACCTGTTGAACCAATCGCTGGTTTAATTTCTTGTTGTCCATTAATTGTTATATAGCTAAAGCCGGCCTTTTCTTCCTTCATCGAAAGTTCTTTTTGACCTGTGTAAACTACTGTTACGATTAGCCGGTTGCCATCATAAGCTGCTTCTTTTACAGTCATCGTTAAGCCGTTTTTACTATCTTGTTTATCAATTACTGTCGTAAGTTGATCGTGTTCAATTTTCTCTGAGGCAATGTCTCTAAAATCTTTATAAATTGGACCAATTAGGGGGATATTTGATAAGGCTTCCGCCATGCCTGTTGAAACAAATCCAGAACCAAGCAAAGATAGACATAACCCACATGCAACCAAGATTGACTGTTTTATGGTTCTTCCTACTTTTCTTTTTTTCTTAGCTTGAAAAATAGCCGTCTTCTCCCTTGCCATTAGCTTTTCAACAGGTACATTAATGTTGTCGAAAGATCGATTGAATTTGTCTTTATTCATAAAGATAGCCCTCCTTTAAAATGGGTCTTAGCTCTTTTTTCGCTCGATTTAAGTGTGATTTCACGGTTCCCTCCGGATAATTCATGATGGTGGCAATTTCCTTAATGGACAGATCGTGATAATACCTCAACAAAATAATGGTCTTAACAGTAGGATTTAAGAATTTAAAGGCTTCTGATAAATCCATTGAATGCATGATAAAATCAACATTTTCAGAAGCGATTAATTCAGTAAAGATTTCCTCATTATCTGTAGTAAAATGGCGGGACTCTTTACGAATAAAATCAATGGATTTAAATACTAGAATTTTTGTAATCCAACTCGAAAAACTTTCAGGCTTTTTTAATGTCTTTATGGAAATATAGGCTGTATAAATTGTTTCCTGATAGACATCAAGAGCATCTTGTTCATTTCTAACATATGCATAGGCTGTTCGGTACAGCTTTTGTCGAACAGAACCAATCAGTTGTTCAAATGCTTCATCATCACCTTTTTTTGCTTTTTTCACTAATTTTGCTAGATCCATTTTGGTTCTCCTCTCCGTTACACAAAAAAGTCGAATGAGGAAGTAAATCGGTTGCAAAATAATTAAATGTATTAAAATTGTTATCCATTATCTTTTTCCATTTCCTTTAGCCTACGATAAAATGCCGCCTGGCTGATTCTTGTAATTGCACATATCTTCTTTACAGTTTAATGGTAGTTTTACGTAATTCAATGGCATGATTCATACCTTGATGCTTTTCTGTATATTTTTTAACCCTTCCTCGATATTCCCCCTTTTGTTTGGCCAATTTAATTCCTGAACGTTGCTTCTCTTTAATCATTTCTCGATCAAGTTCACTAAAGGCTGCCATTACCGTTAAAAAGAATTTACCAGTTGGTGTTCTGGTATCTATTCCTAAGTTTAAAATAACAAAGTGTATATCTCTTTCTCTAAGTTGTTCAACACGTTGCAAAAAAAAATAGATGTCCTCCTTTTTACAGATAGAGACACCCATTTTTCTATTTTAATCAAAAAACTCCATATGCATTTTTCCTTCTTATAATAATCCAATCGTTCCTGTAAAGTTCCTGTATGAAATTCGAATTTATGACCATCTGGATCTGTGAAGTAAATTGATTTTTTATCTCGTACATCTCGTTGTCTGCCTTCCAAAATAGTTACATTAAGTTGGATTAGCTTCTCATACATGTTGTCAAAATCGTCCTCCTGAATCGAAAACGCTATATGTGTATAGGATTGATGTATTTCATTACGAGGAATATCCTTTTCAACATTAAGTGCAAGCCACAGCCCATTTACATCAAAATAGGCTGTGCTTCTACCTTTCACTAATAATTTTGCATCAAAAACCTTTTCATAGAACACGATGGATTCCTCTAAATTTGAGACTGAAAATAATAAATGATTTATGTTTTGGATTGTCATGCGTGTGTCCCCCGACTATGAAATCGCTGATAAAAGTGTGATTATCGCTGATAAACTTTTGAAAATCGCTGATAAAGTGTCATTTGCGCTGATAAAGCTTTCAATATCGCTGATATCTCGCTCACCCTCATTCCAAGTTGCGTTTAATTTGATTTTTTCCCTTTCCTTCCTTTCGCAATTTGCTTTGATTTGCGTTGCTCATTTAATTTTGCTTGTGCATTTGCTTTTCGTTCGATAAAAGCAAGCTCCCTTTGCAATTTAAAGTAACTTTGGAGACGTCCTTGTTCAAGCGCACCATCTGTAATGGCTTGCTGTACAGCACAATGAGGCTCCTTCTGATGTTTACAATCCCTGTAGCGACAGGCTGCAGAAAGTTCCTCTATATCTTGAAAACTAGAGGATAGGCTATCACTCTGATCCCACAATTGTAACTCTCGCATTCCAGGCGTATCAATTAAACAGCCGCCGCCTGACAATAGAACTAACTCTCGATGTGTGGTTGTATGGCGCCCCTTCGCATCATCTTCACGAATACCTGAAACTTTCATAAGCTCCTCACCACTAAGAGCATTTGTTAATGTGGATTTCCCAGCACCAGAAGAGCCGAGCAATGCTCCTGTCACACCTTCTGTAAATAGCGCACGAATATCTTCTAAGCCCTCACCTGACAGAGCACTAGTCACAAAAATATCCACACCGAACGCTACAGACTCAACCTCACTTATCTTACTTGAAACATCTTCACAGAGATCAGCCTTCGTCAAGACAACGATTGGCTTCGAACCCGAATCCCACGCTGCTACTAAATAACGTTCTAAACGGCGAATATTAAAATCAGCATTTAAACTCATCACTAGAAGCACGATATCCACGTTCGATGCTACAATCTGTTCTTGTATTTCCAGCCCCGCTGCCTTGCGGGAAAACACTGATTTTCGTGTAAATAATTTATGAATAATCGCCTTGTCCTCACCCGGCATTTTCTCAACTAGCACCCAATCCCCAACTGCCGGGAAATCCTCACGCGCTAATGATGTATACGCGTAATGTCCAGCGATCGTTGCCAGCCACTCTCCTTCTTCAGCCAGTACACGATAGGAATGCTTATGCTCTAAGGTAACCCTTGCCGGTACACAATTCGCCAGCTTAGCCTCCCGTTTAAATCCAATCATTTGCTCTTCAAAATATGTTGAAAATCCTAAAGTTGTTAAATTCAATTCGTCTTCCTCCTAAATGTGCATATCATTTGTCATCAATCGTTAAAAACATAAAAAACCTTGTCTCTGCGCAATTCGGCAGTTACAAGGTTTCACAGGCACATTTAAGAGCATATACAAATCACCACTATTGTGATCTACAATGCGTGGTCAAATAATATATTTTAGGCGTGTGAAATTGAACAAACCGAATTGCTGTTCGTTAAAAGCGGCTCTATTCATCATGTCACATCACCTACTTCCGATTTTGTTAGTTTCAATATAACGAAATATTCAGTAACTGTCAATATAAGGACTACCACCAAAATTTATGGTTGATTTCCGTTCCGACTTACTTACATAGTATATGTTTTAACAAATGTCATCCACGAGTGATGCGCCCAATGTAATCTAACAAGCATTTATCTCCCACCTCCCTGCATACAATAAACAAGACCACTATTGGCAAAGGAGATGTTGAATTGTCAAAAATCATTTCGATCAGTACATACAAGCCACCGTACACATTACAACAGACAAATGCAGAGGAGCTAACGAAGGAGCTATTTCATGCAAAAATCCCTAAATTAGAACGCTACTTAAAAGTGTTTGAGAATGGTGGTATTGCAACACGTCATTTTTGTGTGCCACCTGAATGGCATCGCACTGATCATTCCTTTGAGGAACGTAACAATTTATATATTGAGCTAGCTACACAATATAGCGTTGACGTTATTCAAGCTTGTTTACAAAATGAAGCGTTTTTACAATCACCGATTTCTCCTAAAGATATTGATGCCATTATTTTTGTGAGTAGCACAGGCATTTCCACACCAAGTATTGATGCACGGGTTATGAATCAACTTCCTTTTTCAGACAGGCTTAAGCGTATTCCACTTTGGGGGCTTGGCTGCGCTGGTGGTGCGGCCGGTGTTAGTAGAGCCTATGATTTTTGTCGTGCCCATCCGGAAGCAAAAGTTCTTGTCGTTTGTGTTGAGCTTTGTAGTCTAACCTTTCAGCCAAATGATTTTTCAAAAAGTAATTTAATCGGTGCCTCTCTTTTTGCAGATGGGGCAGCATGTATACTCGTCTGTGGAGATGAAGTGAATATCGACGTTAAAAAATCAATCCCTACTATTATTGGAACCGGCTCTAAGTGGATGCCGGATTCAGAAAATGTTATGGGGTGGAATATTAAAAATAATGGTCTACATGTCGTTTTTCAGAAGAGTATTCCTGCCATCATCACCAATTGGCTCGGCCCATTCATTGAACAATTTTTATTGGAACATGAACTTTACAGTGAACAGCTCAATCATTTCATTGCACATCCTGGCGGTAAAAAAGTGTTAACAGCTTATGAAGATACTCTCTATCTAGCTCCCCAAAAAACCGACATTTCTCGGGAAATATTAAAATATCATGGAAATATGTCGTCTCCTACGGTGCTATATGTATTAGAGCAATTTATGTTAAACGAAGGACAAGTAAAGGATAATGGTTTGCTCGTCGCTCTCGGCCCTGGCTTCTGTGCAGAAGCTGTATTACTTAAATGGAGGGAGTAGCATGATTGTTTACATTATTTTAATCCTAGTCATTCTACAAAGATTGACAGAGGTTTTCATTGCAAAACGCAATGAAAATTGGATGCTTTCGCAAGGGGCATATGAAGTTGGCTCCTCTCATTATCCATATATGGTTTCTTTGCATGTCGGTTTTTTCCTATTTTTAATTATTGAAGTAGTTACTAATCACAAAAGTGTATCGCCTTTATTTCCGATATTGTTCTTATTATTTATTGCCGTTCAAGCTTTACGTATTTGGTGTATTCGGTCGTTAGGGTCCTTTTGGAACACAAAAATACTCATATTGCCTAATGCAAAAGTGGTACGGAAAGGTCCTTACACATTTATGCGTCATCCTAATTACGCCGTTGTTTGCTTAGAAATTATTCTACTGCCTTTAATGTTTCAAGCATACTTCACAGCATTTTGCTTTACACTTTTAAATGTGACCATGCTGTCCGTGCGTATTCCAGTTGAGGAAAAAGCTTTACGGGATGCGACGAATTATAATCATGTATTTCAAAAGAAGATTTCGGAATCCTAGCCGAAATCTTCTTTGTTATTCAATGCAGAAAAAAATTTCCTTCGTTTGAAGAGAGTTGCCTGTATTCCCTCATAACATAAATGGCTGTTTCAAAAGTTCTTTACTTTCGAAACAGCCCTCACCAAATTAATTTATTTCGTTTTATGAACATTTATTTCTAAAGTTAGCTCGTTCAATTTATGCTCTAATTCACCAAGCAAACGTAACTTATGATTCAATTGCTTCTCAAATTCAATTGATTGGGCCAATACCTTATTCACTTGGGTATCTAAGTGTGAAAGAACCCCTGCATTCAAGATCGTTTTCCCACCTCGTGAAAAGTTTTGTTTTTTCATATCCGCTAATTCTTCTGATAATTTTTCTATCTCTCTGCTTTTTCCTTCTATTTCTTTGGCCAAATGCTTATGAAGGTCTTCTGAATTAGCTTGCTCTATACGGGATCTTTCAAAGGCTTCAATGATAGTCTTCATTTGTTGGCTTATATCTTTTGTAAAATCATTTAACTTATTTTCAAAGACATCCACTATAGTCTCATACTTAGCATCTAAATTTGTAGAATGTAATTCATCTTTAGTGAATTTTAATTTTTCCTTCATTAGCTTATTTTCTACACGCAATTCTTCTAATTCTTTTAATAAACCCTCTATAGAAGCAAGTTGTTTTTTCTTTTGGATTTCCCTTGCTTGTATATCATCATAGTAAGTTTTCATTTTTCTTTCATGGTCTCTCTTCTGCTTTAAAACCTCCATCGAAAGCTCTTTTTTCTGCTTTGTTAATTCAACATTTTCTCGCTCTAGTCTCAGTACTAGTGAATAATAATCACTATCTCTTAGCCTTTTAACTTCATTTTTATATTTCGCTAATTCCGCTCTTAAAAAAATGATCATCTGCTGAAGTTGAATAGGATCATTGTTATTAACAATATCATTATCCACACTTGCACCTCCTATCACGACAAACTTTTAAGTAAACGAATGACCTCTTCAAATTGCTCCTTACTCTCCTCTAACATTTCATCAAGCTGCTTAATAAGCTTCATTTCTAATTCTTCATCGTCAATTTCTTCAGCTTTGCTCTTTTCTCCAGATAGTAAATAGGCAAGAAGTAGATTCAACGTGCCTTTTTCAAGATAAGCGAAGCTATTATTTTCCACACTATTTTTGGTAGGTAGATTCGCAAGCTGTTCCTTCATTAGTTGATGGACAACATTATCTATTTTTTGATTTATATTTTCAGACTCACTCATTTTCATCCTCCTGTGTATGACTAATTCCATTGAGATTAATAGGATTTAAGACAACAGCACCATCTTTTAGCTGATCACAATATGTAAAACCCATGATACTTCCCGAATAAGAAAAATTATGACCCCATTTGATTTGAAAGTTAGGGAATGAAAGTGTTTCGTTTGGCTCTAATGTTGTTTTCCCTATAGGTCTAAGCCAGAATTCCTCCTTGCTTGATTGATCATTGATTCGCTCCCAGCTACTGTTTCCTTTTAAATTCGGTGCAAAATGTTCATAGACATACCTTCCAGAGAAAGAGAATGGAGAGTCTTCAGGCAGTTTTATACATAGATACGGATTTGTTATAGGCTGACTACCTATATTGCGAATATGATAAGAGCCCAAGCATAAGCTTTCCTCATCAGGATGATAAGAAATATTGAACGAGGATGTGAAATAACTAATGATGTTGACACTATCCGGAATAATAAGCTTCTCAACCGTTTTTTTAATTTCATGAACATAAAAATCCGTTTGTTCTTTTAGTTCATTTATTTTTCCTTCAACACGATCGATGCGAGTAATCATAATCAGTACCCCCTTACTAATAGTATTTAATTAATCAAAGTAAACTCAATATGTGACAACTTCGTCCTTTCATAAAAAAAAAGAGAGGATTAACCTCTCTTTACAATATGACTTTCTTCTATGTGTTAGTACTATTAACCGACAGGTGGGAATATAGCAGGGCACTGCTGTGGGCGAACTACACCCGGACATGCGAATGGTAATTCTGCTCTTGGCTCGCAGAAAGTCGCTAAGAATTCCACAGTTACTGGGAATGTAGACTGAATACTTTGGCAAACTGAAACTGTAATTGTTAATGCAGAAAACGTAATTGTGCCTGCTCCTGCTGTTAATGTTCCTGTTGTACACACGAAACAATCTAAATCTGTGAATAAAATTTCTACATCTGTCCCTGTTGGTGCACATAATGTAACTTGTTCGCAACGAGAAAGCGGAATAGTATTGCTTGTGAACATAGTGCCGTTTGGTAAGCAAACAACTATTGTAAGAATAAAGTTCTTTTGAATAGTTAAATTTTGAAGACAAACAGTTGAACCATCAATGGAGAATTGTCGATTCTCACGGTTCAAGATAACAATAGGATTAGTTGTTGCTGGAACTACCTTACATGTAGCTACTGCGCCTGTTAAATCAGTAGTTGCCGTTACTCCTGGAAAAGTAATTGGTCCAGTTGGAGAAAAATCAAACGACATTTCCTTTACAATCCAGTCGAATACCTTATCGACGTTGATACAAATTAGTTCCTGCGCCTGGGATGGCATATTCTCTAGCATCCTTTTGACACCTCCATAAATTTTTTATCTTTCGTTTGTATCATATGTTTTTTAGCTATAAGTGTATGGGCTAACAAATATTTTTACTTTGATTTTTAATCAATTATGCTTCGTCACAATTGTGCTCGGAATCAGCTTTGTACTTAGGCCAGCATGTGAAAGCGAAGCGACAGCAACACGGTGTTGGTTGAACAGTAGCTTAAATCCGCATTCATCTCACCACCTATAGAGGAAGACTGCAGCTGAAAGAATTTAAAATACTCCAGTTTGTAACGTTTCTGCTTTCATCTTCTCTTATATAAGAGAAACTAAAATATTCGAAAGGACCGGTATATTTGTAACAGAAAGTAAATATTTTTAATAAAATATTAATGGACTGAAAGGGGTGAAATGCAATGGAAGATTCAAAATTGTACGCCACTCAAGACATTGAAAAATTGAAGCAAAAGGTAGAAGCATACAAAGACACGTTAACTTCATTAAAAATAGGAACTCCACTTGAAGATTACTTATTTATGAAAATGGATTTTGATGAGATTAAAACGCAAATGGCACTTTTAGAAGAGCTAACGGAAACAATAGATGATAAGCAAGAAAACCCACAAATTAAAGGCTATGAGGAACAGATAAAACTTCTGTCGGCACAAATTGATTCCCTGAATCAAACGATTGAGGACATGAATCGAGAAATACTAATGGTATTAAACAAACTACTCACGATTGAAAATACCGAAGCTACTACCACTCCATCTAAAACGGAAAACACATCTAAATTTTTCGCTAACATAGCACAAAGAGATTCGATCATTACAGAAACAGCAAGCCAATCAGCGACTGCATCAACACAACCATCTTATAAAATGCTACAAAGTCTGGCAGGTAAAGCAACAAATACGCAATTAGATGTAAATAATAGTAAACCTTCTACTCACAACGGAAATCAAAGAGATGTACCCGAGGAACGCCATTTTAATCAACAATACTTTCAATCAATAAATACTTATCCAAGCCAAATATATAACGGCTTATATAGAAATACCTCAACCGAATCCACATTCCATTTTAAACACGCTACGAGTACACAGGAAATTCCAGTTAATATGAATGAACCTACCTTACCACCTGACGATGACGCAACTCCTGAGAATTACAGAAAAAAAAATACGGCTGTCACTCTAGATGAAATGAACTCTGAAATAACACATGAGGCTGATCATCATAAAGCATTTGAAAATGTTAATGAATCTGTCATTCTTGAAGCAGCTGAAACCGTTAATGAGTCTGTCATTCTTGAAACAGCTAAAAATGTTAATGAGTCTGTCATTCTTGAAGCGGTTGAAACGGTTGATGAGACTGCCACTCTTGAAACTGCTAAAGTGGTTAACGAGCAAGAGGACACACATAAATCACCTATTTTAAAAAGTGATGAATGTGATAAAATTTTCGAACCTACATTAGGGGAAGTATATGAAACCCAAGCACAAATTGAAGAAGTAAACAAGCAACCCGAGCTAAAAGAAGAATCTTCTGAAGAAAGCCAGAAAAAAGATAAGGGTTCTTTGTTTTTCAATTTCTTTCGAAAATGGAGTTAGTTTAAAGTTGTGGTGTACAGAGTCTATGGAGATTTTACGATAAATCCGTCCAATACGTATGAAAATACATATTGGACTTTTTTTCTGTTCAAATCAATTATGCCCGAGCATAATGCGTCTGGAATCGGCTTTGTGCTTAGCCTGGTAAATTTTTTTGTGCGAAAGCGTAGCGACAGCAACAGATGTTGTTTGTGCGAAAGCGTAGTGTAACGTAGCGACAGCAACAGATGGCTTTTGTGCGAAAGCGTAGCGGCAGCAACAGATAAATTGCTACAGGACGTGCCATTCTTAGACTGAGTCCCCCTATTTCAGCAGGTTTTAGACACCTATTGATATAAGTTAACCAATTTAGCCGGACATCAATTTCATTACGAATACTTGCCATTAACAATCTCTAAAGAATCATCAATATCTTCGCATATAAAAATTGCAATAGAGTTAATTGCCCTCACCCTATAAGCTTAGCTGAATAGAATAATGAAGAAAGGGGGTGTAAAAATGTGTATGAATTGTATGAATTCAGCGTGCAGCGGCTGCGCAAATCAAAATAATCAGTGTACTGCACTTGGTCCTTTTGAAGCTATAGAGGCTGCATGTATTACGACTCCACCAGCAACAGGCTCTATCATCCCATTCGCATCAGGAATAGTTCCTGTTGTTTTAACATCAGTCCTTGGTGGCGCGATCGGTACAGTAAGTCTGGTAGGATTCGGTACGTCTATTCCAGGGGTGACTCTTACTGGTACAAATATAGATTTAACAGCCGCTACAGGAACAGAAGCCTTTTCAGTTCCACGTGCTGGTACTATTACATCTATTTCTGCATCATTGTCTGCAACAGTTGCTGTAACCCTTACAGGAACAGCAACAGTCAGAGCACAAATTTACCGCGCGGTAGCGGGAAGTAATGTTTTCAGCCCTACAACAGCATTTGTTGATTTAGCTCCAGCTCTGTCAACAATAGCAGTAGGTACTATTACATTTGGTACTGCAAACGTTGCACCAGTGCCAGTAGCTGCTGGTGATCGCTTATTAATGGTGTTCTCTATTACTTCCTCAGGGATTGTTGCTTCTGTTACTGGTAACGCAAGTGCAGGAATTAATATTGTGTAAAAAATTATGTTCGTAAGTTAGATTAAAGCTACCATATAATATCATTATCCGTATAACAGACGATATTTCTTGAAAAAACAATTTCAAAAGTAGGTGATTTTCTCCTAAACGGAAAATCACCTACTTTTCGTTCTAACATATATTTTTCATTTCGCCAAAGCAATTTGAATATGAGCAAGATGATGCTTCCCGTGCCAAGCATATAAGGCTACGGCTTTTTCAAGCGTCATTAATCCTAAATCAGGATGGTTAAATGCTCGTTGTAATTGCTCTGCTGTTAAGCTTTCCAGCAAATAAACCCAGCGTGCATGCAAGCCATCAATCACTTTATAAGATGCCGAAACTGGCATTTCTGAATCCGGAAGCTGTGCCCATTCCACTTCGTCATAAGGTTTAATTGTCGGAGTATCCTCTGTCAAAGCTAGCTTAAAACGGATATAGCTATTCATATGACTATCTGCAATATGGTGGACAAGCTGCGTAACCGTCCAGCCATTTTCTCGGTAGGATTTCGTTAATGCTTGTTCACTTGCCCCGTTAAGTGCCTCTGCTAGATGTGTCGGTAATAGACGAATATCCTCTATCCATTCCTTTATTTGCTGCGCTGTCACTACTTCCGGAAATTGAAATTGTCCAATTGGATATCGTAAATCGGTCATGTAGCTATCCTCCATTTCTATTTTCTTACTTTTTATATTACCAATTTTATATTTTTCACGCTATTCACATTCATTCTTTAAAGTAAAACCCTCATTTTGTAAGAATTTCAGCTTACAAAACGAGGGTCACATTATGTTGAATATGGACTTTTTATTCAGTAACGTCATAAATTAACGTATCAAAATAGCTCCCATTTGTATAAAGTAAAATTGCCCATTCTCCAGGCTTCGGGATTATTACACTTGAAGGTGCATGAGCATCTGCACCATTAACAGGTCCGCCAAGCCCTATAGTCCAACCATCTACTAAAATAGGATGCACTGTTTTAGAATCTTTATGATACCCGACAATTGTTAACTTAGTATCATGACCTTCTTCAATTCCCCAAATATGCCACATCCATTTTTGAGTGTTTAAACTCGGCATATCGACACCAATAACACCTGATTTATTTGCATTACCGATAATACCTCTCTCTCCAAATTCAGCTGCCTTTTGGCCCCAATCAATTGATTTAAAGTCACTTTCTTGCACAAAGTCAGGTAAATCATTTGGTAGAGCAATCGTTTTCTCGCTCATTGTACAGCCTACCAACAATAACAACAATGTTACCATAAGTACCCATCGCCTCATTACTACACTCCCTACAAGTTATAGTTATTTCCTATGAAACGAATGTATTGCACAAATTGTTACGCTTGAACTATTATTCTATAGATTTCATCACAAATTTAACTAACGACTTTAGTGGATGGATAATCGTTAAAGTTGACTCTTTTTCGAATTGCCTTGCAGCCTCAACCATTGAAAGCTGCGCAACTGAAATGTGCCGCTGCCCCCCTGCTACATCATGAAGAGTTTGTACAACAGCATTATTATATGCATCCTTTTTTCCCTGAATAATGAGCTCAAACGTGTTGTCGATAACTTTAACTTCAGCATGAATGGATTTTTCATGTAGTAAAGCATATTGCTGAAGTCTGTTCATCGTACCTTCTACGGTTTCAGGATTTGTAAAGAGAATCGTTTGAAGCTGATTTTCCTCACATAACATTTCAAAGAAAGGCTCATCAATTTTCATAATCGGAATAGAAAGTTCTAGCTGTTCTTCCTCTAACAATGCAATATAATTCGTACACGTTATTAAGATGGCGTCCATATCACAACTTTCCATCCACTCAAGTTGCTCTTTCACCTTAAAGAATAATCCACCAGTCCCTTTTGAAACTTTTTGTATAAGACCTGGATCCACAAAATGGACTAGCTCTACCTTCTCGATATTTTGAAATGCCTGTTCTATATATTCAATATTTGAATAGTGTGCATGTAAACAGCCAAGTTTTTTCCTCAAGAGCAGTTCCCCCTAATTCATAAGCTGTTTTTCCATTGTCGCTACAGAAAGAGAGAAACCGTTACGATTTTCTTCCTCACTTTCTTTTGTGACAATATATCCCAACGATGAATATAACTCAATATTTCTTGGTACACTCATACGTACTTTACATTCACTAATTGTTTTTCCTTTCATGCGTGCGAATTGCTCAAGCTCGGCAATTAATGCCTTAGCCACTCCTTGTCCCTGCTTTCCTGGAATTACAGATAATCTAAAAAAATAAATTTTTTGAGTGCTAAGGGTAAATCTCACCATCGCAACTGGTTGTTCATCAATATATCCGATGAAGGCATGCTCTCCATTTTTCATCGCCTGTTCAATCGATGCAATCGTTTCACTTAATGCACTTGATGGTGGTGTTGCATGTTCATACTCTTTAAAGGCCTGTAGCATAACGTTATGAATTACTGAGGCATCCTCTACTTGTGCTAAAATAATGTTCATCTGTCAACCCTCCCTTTGTGATTAAAAATACATTATAATGTATTTTTAATCACAAATAAACCGCATTACTATAAAATAATGCGGTCACTACTAATTATTTTTTGTTCACAAAACGTATTGCTCTACTCATAATAGTTGGCACGATTGAAGCATGATTTTCCTCCAACGCTTCATAGAAGGATATATCCATGATTTTCTGTAATTTATTCGCAATTTGTTGCGCATCATCCACCATAAAAGTTTCAAGTTCTCCCACACCGATAAATAATTTTTCATAAGCATATGGTCGCTCTTTTATAAATGTTGCGGCATAACTGAATAGTTCATGCTCATTCCACCAGATAGAGGGGCTAATCGCTATATAACGTTGGAAGGTTGATTGATGATGGAATAATTGCCAAAGTACAAAGTAACCTGCTAACGAATGCCCAAAAAGTGATTGTTGCTGCATATTTACAGGGAATTGAGCCTGAATACTCGGCTTTAATTCCTCCTCTAAAAATGTACTAAAATTCTCTGCTCCCCCATGTTTCTCATAGCCCTTACCGTTAAATCTTGCAGGATACGTATATGTTTCGGCTTGTCCTGTAAAATCATAAAATCTCCGTTCATGCATATCCGCATCGTGCCCAACACCTACAACAATAGTTGGCAAAACACCCGTTTTAAGTGCATTGCGACTTTGTAGGCGGACCACTTCCTTTACAAGATGGAAATAAGACGATCCATCTAATACGTATAAGACTGGAAAACCTCCTTCTGGTACTTCTCCATTCGGTACATAGATTTTTACTGTATACGTATAATCCGTAAACTTCGATTCAATTTGTTGCGTCACATAATCAAGTACTTTCACGATTTTCTCCTCAATCATTTGTCAATCTCCTTCATAACATCATAGCCATAACAAACTGGTGTTTTCGTAACTGGATCTTGCATAATACGTGCATTAATATTGAAGACGTTGCGCATAACCTCTGCACATAAAATTTCCTCAGGTGTTCCAGTTTTCATAACAGCCCCCTGTCGCATTGCGATTAAATAATCCGAATATCGAGCAGCGTGATTAATGTCGTGCAATACCATAACAATCGTACAACGATGCCGCTCATTTAAGCTTTTTACAATTTCTAGCACCTCTAACTGATGCGCCATATCTAAATAAGTTGTCGGTTCGTCCAATAACAAAATATTCGTTTCTTGGGCTAAAGCCATCGCCAGCCATACACGTTGGCGTTGACCTCCAGAAAGCTGAGCAAGCTCTCGATTTCTGTACCCCGTCGTATTTGTCACATTTAAGGCCCATTCAATCATTTCCTCATCCTTCTTTGTTAAGCGATTTACATTATTACGATGCGGATAACGACCATAAGCAATAAGCTCCTCAACCTTTAACTGACCTGGTGCAATAGGTGTCTGTGATAGGATAGCTAGCTTTTTAGCGATTTCCTTCGTCGATAAATTTTGCATGTTTTGATCCTGTAAATAGACCGTTCCCTGCTGCTTCTTTAATATACGACCAATCGTTTTTAATAATGTAGATTTTCCACATCCATTAGGGCCAATAATAGTCGTAACCTTTCCTTCTTCTATTGATAAATTCAAGCCTTCGAACACACGAACCTGCTCATAGCCAGAGGCCAAATTTTCCATTCTAAATGCCGTTTGCACACGATTTCCTCCTATGCCTTCGATTTCACTAGTAAATATAAGAAATACGGAATCCCGATAATTGAGACAACAATTCCGACTGCCAGCTCAGACGGCGCAAATACTGTTTTTCCTATAAAATCAGCTACAATAAGCAACCCCGCACCTATCAATGCACTTACTGGCATGACATAACGATGTTGTATACCAACAAGCTGTTTAGCAATATGTGGTGCCATTAATCCAATAAAACCGATACTACCCGATACCGATACGCAAGCACTGACTAAACCGACGCTTGCCAATAACAGCTTCATTTTCTCCTTTTCTACCGCTATCCCTAAGCTAGTAATACTATCCTCTTCTAATTGAAAATAATCGAGCAAATATGATTTCCGGTAAACGTAAAAGCCTAATAAAATAAGCCACGGTAGCATAGTCACAACAAAAATCCAGTTTGCATTATAAATAGAGCCTGCCATCCAAACTGCAGCACCTTCAAAATCCTGAGCATTCATTTTCAATGATAAAAATAATGACAATGCCCCGAAGCCACTATTAATTGCAATCCCTGTTAAAATTAGTCGTTGCATATCTAAATGGCCATTTTTCAGAGCAAACGAGAAAATTAACACAGCAGCCATCGCCCCACCAACAAACCCAAAAACCGGCATCATCAAAATGGAGAACCAGCTACTCATATCTGCAGATGTGAGACGTAATTGAAAGAAAAACATAAATATGACCACTGCTGCTCCGGCACCAGCATTGATCCCTAAAATCCCAGGGTCCGCTAGCCCATTACGCGTAATACCTTGTAGCACAACCCCCGCCATCCCTAAGCCAATACCGACTAATGCTGCTATAACAATACGTGGTAAACGGAATTCAAAAATGACTAGATCAAATTTCGGGTTCGGCTCGATGCGTAGCAATGTTTTTAAGACATCCATCACCGACATATCAAAGACACCATTTGTAAGATGGAGATAGCTGGCGCCAAAAATAAATAGCATGAGTATAGAAACAGTCATAACGAATACGCTGGAGGTTTTTTTACGCACGTTGTTCACCTCCGTGTTTACGAACTAAATATAAGAAGAATGGAACACCAACCAACGCCGTTAATACGCCGATTGGAGTTTCGAATGGATAATTAACAAAGCGACTGAGTACATCACAGAGCGCTAAGAAAAATGCACCTATTGCAGCTGCACAAGGAATGATAAAACGGTAATCGACTCCAACAAGGAAACGTGTAATATGAGGTATGACTAACCCTACAAAGGCTATCTTTCCTACAAGTGCAACTGCCGTTCCTGTTAAACACACAACCGCAAGCATACTAATAATTTTCACCGCTTTGGTTTTTTGCCCAAGTCCAATTGCGATATCTTCGCCTAATGAAGTGATCGTAATAGCCTTAGCTGATAATAACGCAAGAACTAAACCAATTAGCCCAAATGGAATAGCTAGCATGAGCATATCCATATCCACCATATGTACTTTTGTGTTGTACCAAACACTTACCGTTTGTGATACTTGGAAATACATCGCAATGGCTGTAGCAATACTACTTAAAAACGTACCAATGACCGTCCCAATAATGGCGAGCCTTACTGGTGATAAACCATTTCGAATTAAAGAGCCAAAACCAAAGACAATCCCAGCTCCTAATGCTGAACCGAGCATTGAAAGTAGAATCATTTGGTAATTAGGAAGCCCCGGGAAAAAGACGATTGCCAACGTAATCATAAATGCCGAACCATCATTAACGCCCATTAATGATGGGGACGCTAAATAGTTTCGTGTAATACCTTGCATCACTGCCCCCGCTACTGCTAAAAATGCTCCCACCAGTAATACTGCGGCAATTCTAGGAATACGCCCAGTTCGTATAATTTGGTGGTCAACATTTGAAGAGTCGAATGCAGTAATGGCCTGCCATACCGTTGTTGCGCTAATGTCTTTTGTGCCGTACATAACGGATACTAATGCCACAATCGCAATTAGAATTGGAGAAGCCGCTACTATTGAAAATGCCACCATGTTTGTTTTTTTCAACTTCCACACCTTTTTCTATTTGAACTTACTTTATAAAAGGCTGGTAATAGCCTGGTGACTCCACCACATCTACTACCAGCCTGTTCAAACTTATTTAAGTAATTTTTCAGCTGCGATATCTAAGAATTTCACCTTAGACCATGCTGTACCACCTTGTGCTAAAGGTTCAATGGCATTCACGAAAACCTGATTGTTTTGTGATGCTTTTAAGCTTGCAAAGATTGGATTCTTTTGTAACTCTTCTAATGCTTTTGGTGCATCGGCATTTTCTGATTCCTCGAATTGAAGAAAAATAGCATCAGGATTAACCTTTGCTAATGTTTCAAGCGATAGTTCAGCCTGTGCCTTGGCAGTTTTTAAAACCTCTGGTATCGGCGCCCCTAAATCTTCATATAGAACAGGGTTTAAGTAAACGCCAGCAGGATAGATATACATGATGCCTCCACGTACTCGAATCACTAGAATTTGCTTGTCCGCTAATTGCTCTTTAGATTTCACTTGAGAATCAGCAACCTTCGCTTCATAATCAGCAATAATTTTTTTAGCCTCATCTTCTTTGCCTGAAAGCTGTGCAAGTAATGTTAAATTCTCTTTCCAATTTGTAGAGACATGTGAATACGGAATCATTGTTTGAATTTTATTGAGCTTTTCAGCCATTTCCTCAGGGTATTTTGAGGAACCTAAAATAATATCTGGATTAAGTTTAAGAATGGCTTCAGTATTCGGTGTCATTTTATTGCCAACAAGCTCAGCACCTTCTAATTCAGACGCAAGATAAGCTGGAATTTTCCCTCCGATATCAAGCACACCAACAGGCTTGATGCCGAGCATTGCCGCATCTTCCATAGACTCTAAGCTTGCAGCTACTATATTTTTAACATCTGCTGCAAGTTCATATTTTTCGCCTAAGTATGTAATCGTTTGTGTTTTCGCTTGATTTTCTGTTGCACTAGTTTCAGCTACATTATTTGTAGATGTAGAAGACTCTTCTGATTTATCTGTTCCACACGCAGCCAAAGATAGCGCTAATAGCGCAGGTGCACACATTTTAAAATATTTATTCATAGCTATTCTCTCCTAACGAAACTCGAATATATTGATAATGATAATCATTTTCATTTATAAGTCAATAGTGTTTATTAATTTAATTGATATTCATTATCATTTACGGATACTATCCTAACAAAGAGAAAACCCGTTGTGAATGGACGATATCACGAATCACATGGACTTTTGCCGATTTCGGACTAAAAAAAAGCCGCTTCTTCTTTCAAGAAACAACTTTTTATAAGTATTTAGCTTCCTCAAGCATTGTTTTTCGATATGTTGTCGGGGACATTCCAGTACATTTTTTAAATACTCGACTGAAATAAAAGCAATCTACATAACCTACACATTCTGCTATTTCCGTTACTGGAGAATCGTCATATTTCAGTAACTCCTTCGATCGTCGAATGCGATACTCTGTTAAGTAAACGCTAGGATTCATCCCTGTATGCTGTTCAAACAGATAGGCAAACCTACGACGCTCTACACCAAATTCTTCAGCAATTTTCGAAACAGAAAGTTGCGTAGCATAATTTTCATGTATATACTGTAAAGCTTGTTCCATCTGATCACTTGCCGTATCGAGCACCTTCACTTTTGCAGACATAAGAATGGCTTCCAAAAGATTCATAAACAGCGTCTTTGCTTTAAGTACTGACATATTTCCTGGCATTGCTTGGCTTTCTATTAGCTGCTGTACATAATTAATTATTTTCGTATGATAGCCTGTATTGATTAAAAAGTGCTGAGTTGATAATGGATATAAAATTGCCTCTTCGGGAGAAAGTTGATAATGAACAACTGCATATTCCCATCCCTTATCATCAGCAGCTTTAATTTCGATTGGCATTTGTGGTCCTGCATGTACGACCATACCCGGTACCATTGTATAAGGGGTACCACTAAAGCTAAATATAGCACTACCAGCAAGCGGCACAACCAATCCACACTTCCCAGGGGCCGTTGTTCGTCCTTTATCTACTTGACCTGGCTCCATTTTGTTCGTAAAAACATCCGTAAATTTTACAGACGCGTGTGCATAGTAATCAATTAAATGTTTGATGTCCATTGTCTTATAGCCTCTACATTCTTAAAAACTCTCGAACTTGTGAAAAATGATGTAAATCGTGATCTACTAAACTAGCAAAATAACGGTGAAGGGTTAATTCAGAAGCGCCTATTGTAAAGGGCTGCTGCCATTGCTGATCCACAATTTGATAAAGCGCATCAATTAGTTGACGTCTCTGACGGATAAAATCGGCTATCGTTTCTTCTTTACTTTGTGCACGACTATTCCTTGCTGCATTAGTATTCATCTCTTCTACATCTGGCCCTTTTGGCAAGCTTTCCTTTGTAAAAAGAAACGGTAAACGTTGATTTAACACAAATGCATCCCACGGTGTAAGATGACCAATTATCTCTGCAACCGACCATTTCCCTGGCTCTATAGGGGTACGCCATTGTTCTTCAGTTATGTCTGCTAAACTTTCTACAAATACGATTGATCTTTCATAATGCGAGATTATTTGATGTTTATGGTCATACAAATTCAACAGCTCCTTCGCCTCATTTTAGTAGAAAATCTGTAATTTCGGCCAAAATCCTATAAACTAATTACTTAATTTCTGAGATGCAGCTAACTCAAGTATTCCAGTTACAAGCCATACACCGATAGCCGTTGGGATCTCAGGAAAATGTGCTATTTCATCCATCAATGACTGATAAGGTGTACAATTATTCACTACATGCATCCTTGCTTGATTCTTCACAGACCAAGACACAATCGGTAAATAATTCTTCAATGTTCATACTACTTCTCATTATTCTCTAAAGAATTCATTTATCAAAATATATCACATCAATATCTTATCTTTTCTACGGTTTTTAAAATACCCATCAGCAATCATACGTTTATAAGTTTTATTTATAAAAAACTAAAAATAATATATTAGATTTATAAATAATGTAGCAATACCCTGTAACTAACAACGTTAAAGGAGACGCTTATGAAAAAATCTTTTATTTTGATTGTGACCCTTGCCATTGTAATGGGGCTTTTTTATACAAAACTTTCACTGAAGCTCATCAGTATCGGAATTATTGCCGCATTTATAGGTACCCTTGCTGGAGGTGCTGGGCTAATTACGATCCCTGCTATGATGCTTATTGGTATACCTATTCAAACAGGCATTGCTACGAATAAATTTTCTTCGGGCATTGCAGCGTTGTCGAGCATCTTTTATCTTCTTTATCATAAAGAGCTTCGTCTAGCATCTATCATGAAATATGTTGCTGTAGCCATTGCTGGAGGCGTTTGTGGAGCATTCCTAACAGTATCCATCTCAGAAAAAACAATGAATATTATTGCATGTATTCTACTTGTCTTTGCCTTATTAATAACGATAAAGAATAAAGAATGGACGGCTAACTCAGAAGAAAATGATGCTAAACACAGCAATAAATTATGGCAGCCATTTTTAATAGCGATCTATGATGGTGGCTTTGGACCAGGCTCTTCCACCTTCAGCATACTACATTTTTTACGCTACCATTACACCTACATAAAGGCTGTACAGCTCACACGTGTACTTATTTTCGGGAGCTGTACAGGGGCATTTATAGTGTTTTACCAAACTGGCTTTATTCAATGGGAGTATGCAATAGCGATGGCAATGGGCTCTATTATCGGCTCTCAGCTCGGACTTTTGATTCTACCGAAAATCCCGATAAAAGTAGCTAAAATACTACTAATACTCATCATTTCATTATTACTTATTCAAGTAACAGTAAAATTAATTTAACTACTTAAATGTTCGTGGATTAACTTCCATTCATTGTTTAGGACCGTAAAAATATTTGTTGCTCTTCCGCTACCTGATACAAATTTTCCGTTATGATAGCCTTCATAGTGGTATGTATAAATGCAGGTAGCTGATCTTTCATCAACCGTAAGCCACTGGACATCGGTAGCCGAATAAACTTCTTCCTTTATCAAATCCCATGCATTATTGAAATAGGCTCCTATTTCTTCTAAGGTTATACATGTTTTATCGGTAAACCAATACACTGCTTGCGGATGCAAAATTTCTTTTACATTATTAAAATCATGGGAATTTGTAGCTGTAATATAGCGCTCTAAAGCTTGTTGATACTTCATAGTAATCCACTCCTTTTTTAACTACTGTTAACTGAAATTATACTCTCCATAAAGGGGATTCGAAGTATTCACTTGTTTAAAATTAATAATGTCTGCTACTGCCAAAAATAGATTTTCCGGATATTCAGCAAGACGATGACATAAATATAAATACCACTCTCTCCCATACGTAAGATAAACCTTACAACAATAGCCCTTCGCTTTTAATTGATGAATCAAATCTGGCCGTATGCCATAAAGCATCTCTATCTCAACATTTGATTGATTAAAATATTGCCTTTGTTCCATTTCTTGAATCAATACTTCATCATGCGTAGCTATCGAGATTGGATGATTAGCATTAATCAACTGCTCTACATAATAAAGAAAACGTTCATTCAGTTCATCTGATCTTTTTAGCGCAACGTCAGCCAGTTCCTGGAAAGCACCTTTAACAAGCCGTATTTTCCCTGGGTATTGAATGAGCTGCTGTATATCCTCCTCTGTACGATAGAGATGCACTTGTAGTGTAATCCCGACATTGGAATATTGGTTAGCTATTTTTTTATAAATGTCGAGAATATCGCTCGTTTTTGATGACTCCTCCATACTAATCATTAAAGTAATTTCATATTGTTGTGCTTTTTGAGCAAGCTCTATCAAGTGTTGATAAGCAAGTTCTGCGCTGATAGAAAGACCAATATGAGACAAATCAAACGAGACGGTTTGTTTCATTGACGAAGCACCCATACTCTCAATAAGTTGCAAAAATTCATCTTTGGCCTTTTGGCATTCCAACAAATCCGCTGTATTTTCCCCCAACAATTCAAGGGATATTTGATAATCATTGCCGATACATTCCATGGCCACCCGAAGAGCATCCTGTCTCTTTTCACCCGTGACATATCGTTTTGCCGCTTTCCATAATAATGGATAGAGTTCTGTTGACTGTTGAACAGTATGTTTCATCCGCTCATCTCTCGCTGCCGATTTTAATGCTTGAACCACTAATTCTTCTGCTTTATTCATCTTTATTCCTCCTTTAGCTATTTTCCAGTACTTTAACATGATAAAATTGGTAGCATAAGAGCCACTTTATAGAATTTTTCAAAGTACCACTTTAACTAGGAGGCGAAACAAAGTTGTTATGGATACCAATCGACCGTTCTTCAGATATACCTCTAAACCGGCAAGTTTATCAGCAAATTCGGGAAAACATATTAAATGGCCATCTTCACGCAGGTGAAAGGCTAGCATCAACACGTAAGCTTTGTGTCGAGCTTAAGGTTTCAAGAAATGTCATATTGGAAGCTTACGATCAATTGTTAGCAGAGGGGTTTTTAATGGCACGAAGAGGATCTGGTACCTTTGTTGCAGAAGGAGCTTTTTTAACGCAGCATGAGGCACCATTTTTATTTGAAGTCGATGAAAAAAAGGTGAAAAATCATATTATTAATTTCCGTTCAGGTATTCCAGCTTTGGATCTATTCCCTCGTAAAACATGGGCTAAGCTATCACATCAACTGTGGAATGATATTGAATCAACTAATTTTGGATATGATTCCCCAGAAGGTCGTTTAGAATTAAGACAAATGCTGGCACACTACTTATTAAGAACTAGAGGTGTTAACTGTCACCCAGAACAAATTATTATTACATCAGGTGCTACACAAGCAATGACCCTTGTTTCAAGGTTGCTTTTAACGCCTAAGGATATAGCCATTATGGAAGATCCTATTACGAATGATATTCAAACCATTTTTAAATCTTCAGGTGCCTCTATTTATCCAATAACCGTAGATGAAGATGGCATGAAGACATCCTTAATACCAGAAAATTTGCACCCTAAATTTGTCTTCCTGACTCCATCTCATCAATTCCCATTAGGAGGTACGCTACCCATACAGCGCAGAATCCAATTAATCAATTTCGCTAGGAGGAATGATTGCTTTTTAGTTGAAGATGATTATGATAGTGAGTTTCGCTATGAAGGTCCGCCTGTCAGCTCTTTACAAGGCTTAGATCCAGAACGTGTATTTTATATCGGCTCTTTTAGTAAAATCCTCTCTCCAGCATTACGAATAGGTTACATCGTTCTTCCAACTCATCTAATTGAAAAATGTCGACAACTGAAATGGTTTACCGATTTACACACACCATCATTAGATCAGCTTATTCTCGCTCATTTTATTAAGGAAGGCTACTTAGAACGACATATTGCAAAAATGAAGAAGTTTTATAAAAACCAGCGAGATTTTCTTATCCAATGTTTGCAAACAACCTTTTCAAATAAAGTGAAAATTTCCGGTTACTCTACTGGTTTACATTTAATTGCTGAATTAGAGGATATTCATTTTTCAAAAGAGGTATTGTTTAAAATCGAGCAGTATGGTGTAAAGGTATACCCTGTAGAGGATCATACGATAGAGAAAGGGAACTATAATAATCGGATTATTTTAGGGTATGGACATTTAAAGAAGGATGAGATAGAAAAAGGCGTGACAAGATTATTTCAAGCAGTTTATGATGAGGAAAAATAACTAAGGGGGATATCAAATGCTCGCTACTATTCAAAAACAACAGAATAACTATGTCGTTAAATTTAACCGTCCTCTGTCACATTCAGTTGAAGCTGTTTGGGCAGTATTAACGGAGAATGAAAAACTTCAAAAATGGATGAACAATTTAGAAATCATAGATCTTCGAAAAAACGGTAAAATCCGTTTTAATATGAATGATGGAACAGATGCATCTATGGAAATAACGATTACAGACTATGTTGAGTCGGAAGTACTTGAATTTGATTGGGGCAAAGATACAGTAAGATTTGAATTATCTCCTACTAGTAGCGGCTCCATATTAGTATTAGTTGAATCGATTCGTGAGCTAACTGAGCATACGCCTAAAGATTTAGCAGGTTGGCATGTATGCTTAAACCTGCTTTCGGACTTATTGAATGGAACTGTACATGAAGCATTCCCGATGGAGGAATGGCAAAAATGGTTTGCAGAGTATAAGCAACTTGTGGATGACGTAGAAAAAATTTAAGCATTTCACAAATAAACTTCTAAGGTGTGAATTTAATGCCCTAGGAGTTTATTTGTGTTGATCAATGGTGCGGTATTTAAATGAGGTTGATTTCGTTCCATGTTACTTGCTTTCGCACGGATAATAATACTATTGCTGCCGCTTCATCTGCACTTCGCTTTTGCATTTTTCACTATAAATTAGCATGCGAGAGGATACATGCCCTGTGAAATGGTTGATCTTCGTTACGACTGGGCGACTCATCGATATAGTACTTAAAATATGATTAATGATAAAAAGCTGTAGCAATTTCAAGTGCTTTTAGTGGCTCCTTGATTGAATCCAGTGTATAGACAAGTTTGCCCTCCTGCCATACGATTAAATTCCCTGATTTATAAACATCTAAATGGGCAAAACCGTTCTGCTTCGGAATAGGCAGCATATGTGTTTCTAAAAATTGTACTGCCTGCTTAGCAAGCTTCACACCCGCCTCTGGATTTTCTGTTCTTGTATGTGTCGCTATTGCCCATCTTCCCTCATTCCAACCAGTCCATAAAGAGCCAACACCTGCATCCTGGTAACCTTTAATGTTGTATCCAAGATCAACTTCTTGACCGCCATTTTTGCTATAGTTCTCAAAGGAAATTTGCTCATTTGCTTCGTCTGTATTTTTATATTGCTTCACGGAGAGCCGAGCAATAACCGTCGCTCTACCTGGTTGTTTCAGTTGCCTATCATTGATGGTTATATACTCTTTGCTTTCCAAAAATACTATTTCAACTTGGTTAGCTTCAGACTTCGTTATTGCGGTTAAAAATGTACCTTTTGTGATTGGAAGCCTTGTTGGTAAAGTTATCGATATATTCGTTTTGAGCTGGTCCTTAATATTTATTAGTGCCCCAGTCGGTGTATTAGATGCTACTGTGTTTTCATTATTTGTTTTGGGTGGTTCCTGTTGATGTTCATGTGATTGTTGTTCTTTTTGTGGCTTGCTCGGCACATTAGCTTGTTGTTCTTCTTGTGGCTGATCCGGCACGTTAGGTTTTTCATCTTTATCAGAACATGCACTTACTATACTGACACTTAAAAGCATGCAGATAAAAAGGATTTTTTTCATGGCATAGCCCTCCTTTATTTCTTTTTCCCCGCCAGTAATCAACTGGGACTTTTTGTTATTTAAGCTCCCACCTATTTTCTATCACCCTTCTTAAGAAAATGGTATGTGTTTTTTCTAATTTTACTCCCTTGAAGGTAAGTTTGGTGGATAAAAAAATCCCTCCAAGTAATTTGGAAGGATTAGTCGCAAAAATATCATACACAATTAAGTTTATGCACATAGTTTCGTTTATGTTCCATTACTAAGCAAGCTATTTCCACTATCTGCATCTAAACAAGGACGAGTAGATATACGCTTAATTACCATCTCGAACATTCATACGAGAGAATATTTCTTCTTGCAATAGTTTGGAAGCGCCAACCACTTCTACTACTCCATCGGAACCCTGTAATAAACTCTCTTCCTACAGAAGTTAGGAAAAACCAAAAGCCTGATCCATTAAACATCCATATATACGTATTTCTAAATAGGCAAGATTGAATACCACTTGTACCTATTCCCCAAGATGGCATCGCTGGCGTAAAGCTAGGCGGTGGACCAAGAGGCATTTGACCTGCTGGCGGTGGACCGAAACTAGGTGGTCCAAATGGTGGTGGCGGACCAAAACTTGGTGGTCTAGTTGAAGGCGGTGGACCAAAGCTAGGCGGACCAAACGACGGTGGTGGGCCAAAACCTGGCGGACCAAACGATGGTGGTGCTCCAACACCAGGCAATCCGAATGACGGTTCGAATCCAGGCTCTGGAAGTGGCATTATTTCTTCATATGGATACATGCTAAACCCCTCCTTTTACATAACTCAATATATGTAAGAGGGCTAATAACCGTTGAGCAATTGCCTATTAACTTAGTATTTAGTCGTCCTAAGCTGCATTCGTATTTCCACACCCAATATCGTATAATAAAGGGTATATATTCCAATAAAAAGGGGGGTACTTATGCGAAAAATATTTTTACTAATTACTACAATTCTATTGTCCTTTGGGATCTGGCTATTTTTCAACTCTACATCTCCTTCTGCAGAATCAACAAGTATTCAAAACAAGCTAGCTGCTGTTACAAAATACAAATATTATTTAGATAAAGGGAACGATAAGATTGGAAAGGAAATGGCTAAAGAAGATTTGGTCATTGTGGAGCCTATCGAAATGCAGCAGAAGTATATTAAACAGGCTCAAAAAAATGGAACATTAATTTATGGCTATATTAATGCAATGGAAGCAGACAAATGGAATATAGAGTTCTATAGCCAATTGAAAGAAGAGGATTTTTATAAAGACGAGCACGGAGAAAAGATGTATTTCTCTGAATGGGATTCGTATTTAATGGATATGACATCTAAACACTATCAAGCGCTTTTACTAGAAGAAATTCAAAAACAAATTGTTCAAAAAGGGTTGGATGGTGTGTTTTTAGATACTGTTGGCAATATCGACTCCTACTTACCCGAAAAAGAACAGGGCGCGCAAAATGAAGCAATGCTTGCCTTTATAAAAAACATAAAGCAGCAGTATAACAACTTGTCGGTTGCTCAAAATTGGGGCTTTCAAACATTAGCTGATTATACAGCACCATATATCGATTTTGTTATGTGGGAAAACTTTTCGTATGATGTAGTCGGAGAAGATGAATGGGCATTTGACAAGATGCAGCAATTAGTTCAAATCCGAGAAAAGGTCGGTACTCAGGTGATGACAATCGGATTTGACGACGAAGAGAAAAGTCGGGCCTTAGCTGAAAAATATCATTTAAAATTCTTTTATAGCCCAGCAGGATCTTACTACAACACATGGCAGTAATATCATCCTCATCTATTAAATAATGCTTACAATCCTCTCCGGCAAGCAACACTAATCGGTGGGGATTTTATCATGTAATTATCTAGACAAATAAGAGTACATTACTCGCCAATCCTCAATCTTTTCTTCAAAGGATTTAATATTCTTCCCTGGTATTGGGCTAGTCGAAGGCATTTTTTGATATGCTCGACCATCTAAAACTTCAAGCCCAATATGCTTTTTAAAAACCTCAAACGCTTTTGCGCCATTAAAAAGCACCAACTCAATAGTAGGATAATGTTCAAAAAGCATTTTAAAATCATTCGGTTTCTCATTACGAATAGTTGCATCTAAGCTTCCTTTACGCTCGCACGATTCTATTGTATCCCAAAGACCAATATGGTGGTTCTTTAGCAATTGTAATCTTTCTCCATAATCCTGAGGAATATCTACTTCTAAGATTTCCCCAATAATCTGCCAAAAGTGATTGCGTGGGTTACCATAATATTGCTGCTTCTCTAATGATTGCTTCCCAGGCATTGAGCCTACGATTAGCACCTTTGTTGATCCATCAATAACTGGTGGTAATACATTTTTAAGTTCATTTGACATGATAGTCCCTCCTTCCTTATATTGTAGCGGAAAATTTGCTTCTATGTCATTGAAGGGCATAATCCCAATGGGCGCTTTCCTAAGAAAGGGTCTTTCTCTATTTGTTGGATATTTGTGATAGACTAAATCAAATGCACTCTTTTTAAGATGTTTTTGTCAACATGCTGTCACTTTAATAAATGACGAGTATTTTAAACTACATAGAGGTGAAATATGAGAAGTTGGTTCCAGTCTCTTACAGCTAGAATGATTTTTTTAATAAGTATTCTGATCCTTTTAATATGTGGACTGTTTATGTATTTTTTGCAGGAACATATTCGGGATACGACAGAAAAAGAGATGGGAGTAGAAGCATTAAATATTGCAAAAACCCTCGCATCTATGGAAGAAATCATTACGGCTTTCGATAAAGAAAATCCAAGTGAAATCATCCAGCCCATCGTCGAACCTTTAAGAAAAGAAATTGGCGCAGCATATATTGTCGTTGGAAATTCTGAAGGAATTCGTTATTCACATCCTTTCAAAGATAAAATTGGAGAAAAAATGGTTGGTGGAGACAATGATGCTGCATTGCTAGATAGACAAGCTTATATTTCTAAAACTATAGGATCATTAGGTGAATCAATTCGAGGGAAAGCCCCTATCATATTAGACAATAAAATTATCGGTGTTGTATCTGTCGGTTTTTTAACAGAAAATATCGATACAATCATTGAAAGTTATGTCCACAAATGGATCAAATACACCGCAATTATCCTTTTCATAGGCATATTAGGTGCAGTAGCTATTTCTGTTTATATCAAAAAATTATTGTTTAATATGGAACCTATTCAAATTGCTAAATTATATCAACAAAACAAGGTCATTTTAGAAACAACGGCAGAAGGTATACTGGCAGTCGATCACTTTAATCAAATTACTACCATTAATAAAAGTGCTTATGAAATGCTAGATTCAGCTCACCATAAGCCTCTTTCAGATTGGATGGGTACAAAAATTGAAGATATTTTCACGCCTAAAATTGTTGCAGAGAAAAACATTCATAATTTAGAGCTACCGCTTGATGAGCATATTATCATTTTAAATAAAGCACCTTTGGTTGAAAAGAAAAGGAAGATTGGCTCGTTATACACCTTTAGAAAAAAAGTAGATATACAAAAAATCACAGACGAATTAAAACAGATGAAGCAGTATGCAAATGTTCAACGGGCCTATACTCATGAATTTGCAAATAAGCTTCATATCATTTTAGGTTTACTTGTTCATAAACATTATCATGAAGCAATTGAATTTATTAAAGAAGAACGAAACATCCAGCTCAAAAATCAAGCTTTTTTAACTAGCAATGTGACTACCCCTCTTCTACTTGCCTTAATTCAGGGGAAAATTGCCGAAGCTGCAGAACTGGGGATTACACTCGAGCTAAAGGAGATTTCTTCATCTATCGAATTATCTAAACAACAAGAAAATGCTATCCTAACAGCTCTTGGTAATGTACTTCAAAACGCTATTGAAACTTTAAAAAGCTGGGAATCCTCGGATAAAGTGATTCAACTATCCATCAACAATTATAAAAATCATTATTTATTTGAGATCCAAGACAATGGACCAGGTATTGATAACAATATTTACGATGAAATTTTCACAAAAGGGGTATCTACTAAAGAAGGGTTAGACCGTGGACATGGACTTGCTATAAGCAAGAAAGCCCTTCAGGAGATAAACGGGGAAATTTTATTAGATTCAGGTGATTTATCAGGAGCCTGTTTTTTAATTATAGTTCCTAAAGGAGACATTGAGAATGACAACATTAAAAAGTGTATGGATTATTGAAGATGACTTTAGAGTAGCAAAAATTCACGCAGATTATGTTCATAATATAGAAGGTTTTATCGTCACTGAAAATTTACGTACAGGAAAAGAAACGATTGAAAAGCTGAAAACAACTTCTAGCTTGCCAGACATTATATTAACAGATTTATATATTCCTGATGTTGAAGGTAGCTCATTAGTAAGCCATTTACGCCACCTCTATCCATCTATAAAAATCATCGTAATCTCAGCAGCGACAGAAATAAATTTAATAAAGAATATAGTAGACTTAGGCATTCTAGATTATTTAATAAAACCCTTTGAAGAGCACCGACTTCAACGTGCATTTCAAAAATATTTGCAGGAACTTCGATTATTTCAACAAAGCAAAAATGTCACTCAAAATGACCTTGATTCATTATTTTATAGTGAATCAAACAATAAAATAGAAGATGAAGAACCTTTTGTAAAAGGTATTGATTTGCACACATTACAAATTGTTAAAAGCCTATTTGAAGATCACCAAACCCAAGAGCTCACAGCCTCACAATTAAGCGAACTCATTGGTTCTAGTCGTTCAACTGCTCGACGTTATTTAGAATATTTAGTGGGCGAGCAGTTTTTACAGACAAAACTAATTTACGGAACTGTTGGAAGACCTGAACGAAAATATGTATTTCATGGAACTTATGAACAAAACTAATTGTATGTTCTTTATTTAACATATGACTATATTATTTTCCTCTCTTTAGCACTGTGATATTTTTTTAATAATCTGAATGATTAATCACAAAGGGAGGAAATTTTTTTGAGTCTAAGTTTAATCGGATTTATCACAATTATTATTATTGTTGCTCTACTTATTAGTGGTCGAGTATCACCACTTGTAGCAATGGTGATACCACCTATCGTAGCAGCGTTTATAGCTGGCTTTAATTTCGATGAATTAGGGGAATTCTTTAATTCTGGATTAAGCTCTGTGATGAGCGTAGCTGTTATGTTTATCTTTGCTATTATTTTCTTTGGTATTATGCAGGATGTAGGATTATTCGAACCATTAATCAATAAAATGATTGCGCTTTCAAAAGGAAATATTATTGTCGTTGCCGTAATAACAGTAATAATTGCTGTAGTAGCGCAACTAGATGGATCTGGAGCTTCAACATTTTTAATTACAATTCCAGCATTATTGCCTTTATATTTACGTTTACGCATGAATCCATATCTATTGCTGTTATTAGTTGGGGGATCTGCAGCAGTAATTAATATGATTCCTTGGGGTGGTCCATTAGGTCGTGTTGCCTCGGTTTTAGAGACAGATGTAACGGAACTTTGGTATCCTCTAATCACTATTCAGATCATAGGTGTCGTGTTAATGTTAGCTTTAGCGGTGTTCCTTGGTTTTAGAGAAAAGCGCCGTATTCTGAAACAATATGGTACCCTTGACTTCACAAATGATGATCACACTATTACACAAGGTGTTGTTTCATCAGAAGTAGACACAAGCTTACAACGACCAAAACTTTTGTGGGTTAATGCAATTATTACGATTCTTGTTATCGGCGTTTTAGTTGCAGGTATTTTACCAGCGGGATTAGCCTTTTTAATTGGTGTGGCTATCGCCTTGCCAATCAACTATCGTTCTCCTAAAGAACAAATGGAACGCGTACGAGCACATGCACCAAATGCCTTAACAATGGCGTCTATCATCATTGCCGCTGGATTATTCTTAGGCATACTTAATGGTACCGGGATGTTAACTGCGATTGCCAACAATGCTGTAAATATTTTACCGTCTGGTCTATCATCTTATTTACATATCATTATTGGGATATTGGGCGTACCATTTGATTTATTACTAAGTACGGATGCATATTACTTCGCGTTATTCCCTGTAGTTGAACAGATTGGTCTATCTTTCGATATTGATTCTCTTTCGACTGCCTATGCAATGATTATTGGTAATATTGTAGGTACATTTGTATCGCCACTTGCCCCTGCTGTTTGGTTAGCTTTAGGCTTATCAGGATTAGAAATGGGGAAACACTTAAAGTACTCTTTCTTCTGGATGTGGGGATTGAGCATTACTTTACTATTCATTGCTGTAGCATTAGGAATTATTGCTATCTAAATTATTTAGAGTACCAGTTGTCGTAAATTTTTCGACAACTGGTTATTTTATATCATCGTAACGTAGGATTGATTTCCGTTCCGACTGGGCTCAATTAAGTGTCTTCCCCTTCTTTTCACCGGTGAAACTTTACATAGACATTGATTATAAAGGAAAATCAGAGCCAGCGAGAATTTCCTTCGAGCTTTTTACATGCAGTTTATTGGATGAATAATTTTTTATATATGTCCTTACTATTTCATAACCAATGCAATACCCTATCCATTGAGGAAGCTTTCCACCATATAAAAACTCAACATGATTATTTAATCCTTGATTATTAATTTGAGGCAAAAAATGTTCCTCCCAAATTTTTAACATCTCATCCAATGAATAATATTTCAACCATGGTGCTAACCATTTATCACCATAAATCTCCTCCACTGCACATTCAGCTAACCCCTCTAAAATTAATGAATCTAATAAAGTCACTTCGTCTAAAGATTTATTTAAATAGTGCAGACGGCAAACATGATTATACTCATGTGTAAATAACGCTTTAAGCTCCTGCTTTTCAAGCTCTTCTATATATAAAAACAGAGCATTTGGATAGGCAACGCCGTTTTTCTTAGTAATCGCTTGCTCCTGTGTGATCGGAAAAATATAGATTGGTATATTGGGACCGCTCCATTTCTCCTTTAAATAGATAAATTCCTTCTGGACTACTTCCCAAACGTTTTGTTTTTTTAACTTGTGAATGTCTATTTTTTCATGTGACTGAAATAGCCCCTGTTGTTGTAGTTCAAATTGTATTTCATCTGGAGATCCACCAATAAAAATCTCTACTAAACGACTGCAAAGAATAGTGCGTTGTAAGTCTTCAAGATTTTTACTGTTATCAAGTTTTTGACTAACTATTAATTCATTCAACCACTCATCTGTTGGTATTACTGACATACATTCCCCCCTTACTATAGCTTATGACGGAAGTAGACAATCGGCTAGTGATACTGTTTGTAACCGCATATATTAGCTTGTAAGGAAGTCGAAAGGAGGGATAGTTTGTGAATCCAGCTGATACTTATAATCTTTGTTGTCAATATCATGGTAAACGTGTAAGAATTACAGAAACATGTGGCAGAGTACATTATGGAGAAATAACTAGGGTGGATAGAAGACAGGTGTGGATTCTACCTGATAGACGATTTGGCGGTTATGGTTTAGGTTATTGGGGGTGGGGACCAGGAGCAGGTTTTGGAGTTGGTATCGCACTTGGGACAGTTGCCGGAATTGCCTTAGCACCACTATTATTTTGGTAATATTGAAATGACTAATTATACTATCCGCTGCGCAATGACAGACTCTGTCATGGAGAAAAAATAAGCCATTTCAATCTAATGAGATGGCTTATTTTCCTTATTGCACTTGCTCTTGTTGCTGCTTGCTTTTAATCAACTCGGATATTGTGACAAATGTATAACCTTGTTTTTTAAGTTCTGGCAAAATTTCTTCCAGTGCCTTAATAGTCTGCGCGCGATTGCCGCCTCCATCATGGAACAGAATAACATCTCCAGGCTTCGATCCCTTCAGCACTTTTTGGGAAATTTTATTAACCCCCGGCTGTTTCCAATCTTGAGTATCCTGATGCCAAGACCACATAACTACTTTGTAGCCATCCTTAACAGCGGCATTAATCATTTGATCATTATAGTAACCACCTACAGGACGGAACAAAACTGGTGCAAATCCAGTAATACCATAAATTATTTCCTTCGTCTTACGAAGTTGTCCCTTTAATTCAGCTACGGAAGCTTTAAACGGATGTGAATACGTATGATTGGCCAGCTCATGCCCTTCTGAATAAGATCGTAAAACAAGGTCTGGATATTTTTCTGCATTTTTCCCAATAATAAAAAACGTCGCCTTTGCATCATACTTTGCCAATAAATCTAAAATAGCTGCAGTATATTTTGGATGAGGTCCATCGTCAAAGGTTAGGGCAATTATTTTGTCTTTTGTGTTAATGTCCCATACAACTTCCCCTGTCTCCTCATAGTAAGGTCGACCTTTATCCGCATAAGTTGTTAACCCTGTAGAAAATACCGAAATGATTAAAAAACAAAGGGATAAAACCAATACATATTTACGTGTCATAAGCATCACCTCCCAAGTTCAAATTCACATAACTCCGTCAACTTACTATTTACGAATTACAATGAATTATACTTGTATAGGTTTGGCTGTTTTCTCCTCAAAACAATCTCCAAAAATCAATTTATGCATAAAAATTCCCTGTTATATTTTGAACGAAATGTGAAAACACTCACATAGTACTTTATTTTTTCGCAGAATGATGTAAAATAAAAGACACAACTGATATATAACAATGAGAGAAAATACCGATTTATCCTCTTGTTGTTATAGTACAAACAAAACAACAAAGGGGATTTTTCATTATGTGGATTATTACAGTTTTTGAACAAAATACTTATCGTATGTTCGAGTATAAAACTAAAAACGAGGCAACAGTTGCATTAAAAAACTTCAAACAAACAGCGATGCTTTCTTATACAAAATAATTAAAAGAATCAACTCTTGATGTAACGGAGTTGATTCTTTTATTTTGTAGAATACTAGTTGAGAGGCGCTGTTCGTTTTTGGTAGCAAATAATTTTTAATAAAAATGTCGAACACCTTTTTATCTATTGCCATATGTATATAGAGAAAAGGGGTGATTTCGGATGGTAACAATTGAGCCTATTATGATTAAAGGCCATTTTTTCACTGCGATCATTGTGCAATTACCAAAAACAACACTGCTGACAATTTCAAATGATACGGGCTACATTATGTGCGGGGCTTTAGATGTTGGTCTATTAAATGATCGCTTGGCAGACCGGAAAATTATTGCCGGTCGAGCAGTTGGTGTAAAAACAATTGATGAGCTATTGACGGCTCCATTAGAGTCCGTGACATATGAGGCGCATCAGTTAGGTATTACTGAGGGAATGTCTGGTGTAGAGGCTTTATTAAAAATGGTATAACAAGTTTTTACAAAGCGTCAGTGATTACGACTGAACGCTTTTTTACTGTCTTATGTATAAGCTATTTACGCTATCCTCATACTTTAGACAAAAGGAGTGTTCGTTTTGGATAAAAATAAACATCGAAAAATACATGTAATTTTGCTGTTCATAGTACTTATCATTTTCATATGGTCTGTCATAAAACCAGCATCCTATTTGGATTGGCTTGCAGAAGTAAGTCCTGCTGTCGTTGCAATTATTATTGTAGTCGCTATTTATAACAAGTTTCGCTTTACTACATTTTCTTATATTATTATTGCCATTTTATCCATTCTTACATTTATTGGTGGGCACTATACTTATTCGGAGGTACCTCTTTTTAACTGGATTAAAGAGGAGTTTCACTTAAAACGAAATGACTATGATCGATTTGGACATTTCCTAAAAGGTTTAATGGCCATTGTCATAAGGGAAATATTAATAAGAAAAACCCCACTAGTAAAAGGAGCATGGTTAACAGGCATCACAATAAGTATTATGCTTGCTATTGCTGCTCTTTATGAAATAATTGAATGGCTCAGTACAAAATTTTCAAAAGGTAGTAACGTAGCCAAAGATTTTTTAGGCATGCAGGGAGATCGCTGGGATGCACAATGGGACATGCTTTCGGCTTTTCTAGGGACAATTTTGACTTTACTACTATTTACAAAATTACATGATAAATTGTTAAAAAAACTCAAAAGGTAAAAAAGTTTCTTCTATAGTAAACAGTAAGGTGAGCCTTCTGCCTGGATAACATGAATTATTTATAGGTTAAAATTCAAATGTATTTTTTTCTAGATGTACTGTTTCATCTAAAGTTTTAAAAATGATATCAAAATGCTGACTATACGAATGCATATACAATTCATATTGAATTCTACGCTCTTCATGCGATTGCATTAAATAATTGATATCTGCTCCCCTTTCAAGTACATCACGGCTCGACCTTCTTTTAATTTCCGTATCATTATCTGTATAAAAATAAATTTTTAAATCAAATAATTTTGGATTAATAAATGCCACACTCATTCCCTCAACAATGGTTACTTTAGTTTTTGAAGAAATAAACGCACTTTTCATATAATGCGTATCAATTGTCAATAAATCTAGACCCTCTCTAACCATCTGAATATCTCTATCCAAAGAAGGTAAATGATGCGCCGCCGGATGGCAAGCGGTCATTTTAAAATGATGCTGTTCGTTTCGATAAGTATAGTCGATAATTGCATGCTTTCGTATATCCGAACTAACAATATACGGGTCTGTGTTCATATAATTCACTTCATCTTCGTTTAAACAGTTAATAAGCTTATTGGCGAACGTTGTTTTTCCTGCAGCACCATGTCCAGAAATACCGATAACAGTTGGTTTATCTCTCTTGTTGATCCAAGTAGCAATCTCTTGCAATAACTTATCCATCTTTCTCCCCCTGCTACTTCGCCCTTTTAATATTCAAATTAACTTTACAGCTCTAAATTTAGCTCATCACTTAACTTTAAATCTTTATTTTCCCCATATACGTTCTACAGTCACTTCATGATCCTTAACACTTAGCTGAAAAACATCTGGATTACTTAGATGAGTCCAAAATCGAAAGTCAACATCATTATTATAATTTTTCAAAAGTAAAGTAATTATATTTCCATGACTAACGATAATTGTATGTTCGGACTCACTTTTGATAGTTTCCTCAACGACGTTAACGATACGTTCCATTGCTTCGTTACTTGATTCGCCATTGTCAAATTTTAAATCCATATCCGTAAAAGTCGCTTGAAGCTTTGCATGCCAATCCGGTAAATTTCTTGTACTTAAAATGCGTTCTGCAAGGCGTTCGTCAATTTCAATATTTATATTTACCCTTTTACTTAGCCGTTCTATTGTTTGAATTGCTCGTAAAAAGGGACTAGCAATAATTCGATCAATTTTTTTGTCAGCAAAAAACTCAGCTAAAACTTCAGCTTGATGAAAGCCAAGCTCTGTTAAAGAGGCATCCGACGATTGTCCTTGGGCTTCGCAATGCCTTATTACATATATATGTTTGACCATTTCTAACCTCCTAGAGGAAATATGAAGAACCGACATCATTGTTAATCTCTGCACTTTCATAACTTCCGAACGCCATCGTCTCCCGCTTTGCCCCTCCTTTTCTAGTAAGCTCAATTTTAGTATGAATGTTTCATCAACAATGAAAATGGTATCACCTTTTACAAGCTTCAGGGTTTACATATTCATCTTTTTCTAAATTAAATGAAATTGTCTGATACTGGTGATCTCCATTTTGTCCTGTAAATAAATCTATAATATGCTCTGCTAATTTTGAAAAAGTTCTCGTCTTTAATCTCCCAGATTATAAGTTTTCATTTTACAGTTATTATACCTTCCTTACTAATTAATTCCAATTTGTTTGATACATCGCCAATTTTACCTTTCTTTAAAGTATCCGTATGTTTTTCTTTCTGATACCCTTCTAAATTAACATCTATGTCAGAGGATTCGCTGTTCGCCATAAGCCCTAATGATTTCGGTGCCTCTTTGTATGATATAGTTATATCTCCTGAAGCAGTTTCTACAAATAGTGATTTTCCTTCGCTGATTTCCTTCATAAGAACCTCACCGCCAGTCGAAGTAATTTTCATTTTTGGACTATTAACTCTAGTCATATAGCTATCACCGTTTGTAGCAGCTATTGTTAATTCGTTTAAAGTACTGTCTACGATGCTCAATTCACCATCTTTTGATGTGATTGTCCCTTTATTAGCCGTTAACCCCTTAATAATTTTAGCGCCAGAATCCGTTGAAACCGATAATTCTTCTGTTTCAATATTGTTAATTTTGATATCACCATAGCTGTTTTTTAAAGCAATCCTATCCACAGCATTTTTAGGGATATAAATGTGAATGGTATCTTTTTTTCCAAAGCTAAAATTTTTCATAACTCCTTCTTCATTGTCTTGTTGAAGTACTTTTACTTTATTTCCGTCTTTCTTAACTTCAATAGGATTGTTTTGTTGCTTCTCTTCAAATTCAATTGTTAGTTTTTCAGATTCTGTATTTTCTAATGCTATATTCCAGGACTCTATGTTTAGTTCTAGTTCTTCAATTTGCTCAATATCAAAGGACTGTTCTTCATTAACGCTCTTTTCTCCATTGATTTTAAGAGTGAAGAATATTCCTCCTAACACAATAACGAATATCAATGCTATGATTGCTTTTTTCACTTTTCATCCTCATTTCTTATTTTTAAGTTAAATCTACTTTGTCGACGTTATAGTAGGACAGATAGCCGATAATAAGCCCTAATAGACACATTATTATGGGGACAATGATAAATTGAGATAAACTTGTAGATGTATCCCCATTTGAAACCGTTGCATTAATAAGGAATCCAATTAAAACAGCTGATGTGATGGTTGTAGCTGTTGATTTTTTTCGCATGCCAAAATACAAAGGAATTAAGCTTACCCCAGCCATCATAAAAGCAATAATAAAAGTAGACGGGATTGTAGCTACCATCTCCTGAATCTTTACAGGCGTATCAAATAAGTTCATCATTGGATTGAAGACATAAACAGCGATATTGATCGTAAAGGTTGCAATCAACATGCTGAAGAAACAAAATCCGAAAACTAGAGACAGCTTAGCAAAAATAATTTTTTTCCTTTTCAATGGATACGTAAATAATAATTGAACCGTCTTATTTTTGTATTCATCTATGACTAAACGAGATAAAATGACACTCGCAAAAATGATAAAAACAATGCGAATTAAAATATTTGTTAAAGACATAAAATCTGTATAATCCTGAAACATCCGTTCATCCCCGGAACCCACGGCCATCAGTGCAACTGCCGCAAAAATTCCAACAATACAAATGACTAAGCCTTTAAAATAGCTAGTTATATGATTCTTTTTCCATTCAAGCCTTAAAAGTTTAAGCAATTTGATTCCCTCCATTAATAAGATTTAAGAAATACTCCTCTAAATGCTGTTGCTGTTTTTCAATGCCATTGACAGCAATGTCATTTAAAATAAGTTCCTTATTAATTTGAGATTGAGAAATGTCATGATCAAAAATTCGAATACAATGCTCATTGATCATTTCATATTTTCGGATACCTAACTTGTCCTCTAACACATGAATTGTTTTTTTCACATCGTCTATTTTAATCTCCAAGTACTCCATATTCTCTTTTCGAATATCCTCCATTTTTACCTCTTTCAATAATTGCCCCTGATGAAGGATACCGATTGTATCTGCTATTGATTCTACTTCTGACACGATATGACTTGATATCAAAATAGTGATTCCATGCTCTTCTTTTAATTGTAGTAAAAGCTCACGTATATCTTTAATCCCTATAGGATCAAGACCATTAATCGGCTCATCCAGAATTAGAATCTCTGGTTTCGTAACAATTGCCCGTGCGATGCCCAATCTTTGCTTCATCCCTAGCGAAAATTCATGTATTTTTTTATTTTCCACTCCATCCAGACCTACAATATCTAGTGCCTTTTTTACAGCTCCTTTTTCATAAACACCAACATACTCGCAGTGAAGCTCTAAATTTTCCTTTGCTGTCAGCCTTTCGTAAAACTCTGGGTATTCGATAATACTGCCTATTTTGCTTAAGTACTGATAGGAAGTAGGAGAAATGGATTGATTACATATTTTAATGTCACCTGAAGTTGGTTTTACTAAATTTAAAATCATCTTCATGATTGTTGTTTTACCAGCTCCATTCGGACCTAAAAACCCATAAATCTCTCCCTTCTTAACATTCATATTGACATTCGAGACCGTTTCGACTCCTTTAAAGCTCTTCGTTAATTGCTGTATTTGAATAACAGTTTCCATGTTGTGTACTCCTTACAATTTTGATTTCGTTACATTAATCTTAATAAGCGAAAGTAAAAACAAAGTAAACTCGATGGAAAATGACAGTAATTTTTTCAAGAGAGTAAGGATATGTAGATCAGAAGCTGTTATGATGAGATTGAAAAGAGGGGGATAAAAATGGAAACTTCCGAAAGAATTCTAATCGTAGATGATGAGATTGGGATATTAAAATTATTAGAAATTACGTTACGAAAAGAAAACTTTATAAATATTGATACTGCCTCAACGGGAAAAAGTACACTACAGCTTGTAAAGGACAATCAATACGATGTTATTTTGCTCGATATTATGCTACCAGATATTAGTGGCTTTGAGCTTTGTACGGAAATACGGAAACATACGAATACACCCATCATTTTTGTCAGTGCTCGCTCTACTGATTTTGATAAATTAACGGGATTGGGTATTGGCGGAGATGATTATATTACAAAGCCTTTTAATCCTTTAGAGGTCGTCGCTCGAATAAAAGTCATCCTTCGACGTCAAAAAATGTATGAAAGTTCTCAACAACAGCAGACTACAAAATTTGATTTCGGTTATTTTGCTCTTAATCCTGAATCCGCTACATTAACCGTTCACAATCAGCTTGTCGAATGTACAGCTAAAGAGCTTGAGTTGCTACACTTCTTTTGTAAAAACCCAAATCGTATTTTTACCACTTCACAGCTTTATGAATTCGTGTGGGGAAATGATGTATATGGTGAGGAGAAAACCGTAACGATTCATATTTCAAAGCTAAGGAAAAAGCTTGGCGATGATACGCGTAAACCTAGAATAATTGTGAATTTAAGGGGCATTGGCTATAAATTCATTCCACCAAAAGAGGATTCACTATGCGAATAAACACTCGATTTACGTTGCATCTTGCAATGGGGATTATTCTGTGGATACTTTTGAGTGGTATTTGTATTGTGATCGGGCTCGAAGGTATTCTCCCACTCTTTAAAAAATCTGTTAGTGAAGCTTATCAGAGTCTACTAGTCGCATGGATTTTCGGATTTAGCACTCTTGCTTGTATTGCTGTATTCGGTTGGTATTTTGGTGGTCCTCTTGGTTTTATCATGTCTTGGATTTATCAGCTCTCACAGGAAAACTACAAACAACCTGTTGGACTATCTAAAATCTATACACGCAAAGGAAAGCTCCGTATGCGTTATATGTTATATCAAGAGGTACTTCAACACCTACAATCCTTATCAGGAAAATTAAAAGCTGCTGAAACAGAACGTGAAAAGGTGGAACAAGCAAAACAAGAATGGATTGCTGGTATTTCACATGATTTAAAAACGCCATTAACGTATATTACAGGCTACTCTACCCTACTATTAAACGATCAATACAATTGGTCCAAGGAGGAAGCCCGTTCCTTTATTCAAGAGATTGCAGATAAAGGCAAGCATATGGAGGAACTTATTCAAGATTTAAGTCTCGTCATTCAGTTTAATACTACAGAAGGTCAGTTACCCTTGCACAAAACCAAGCAGGATATTGTGGATTTCACAAAGAGAATCGTTGCTACTATAAGCAACAATCCACAGGCCAATGACTATATATTGCACTTTAAAACTGATACATCCGTTATAAACACTGACTTTGATACGAAATTCATGCAACGCATTTTACAAAACATTCTTATGAATGCCGTTATCCACAATCCACCTAATACAGATATTTATACACAGATTTTTGATAGAACAGAGCATGTAGAAATTCACATTGTGGATAATGGCATAGGGATGTCTCAACACATGATGGAGAATATATTCCAACAATATTATCGTGGAACCACTACAGAATCTTCATCTGAAGGTACTGGACTAGGTATGGCGATCGTTTCTAAGCTCGTTCAAGCTCATAATGGCACTATCTCAGTACAGAGCGAACCTTCTAATGGAACAACGTTTATTGTTACATTACCCAAAGGATAATATGGGAATTGAACATTTTTGGACGCCTCCTGAGTAGTTGGTTGATGGACCCGAGCAGTTTTTTGGTGAACCTGATCACTTTTGAGACAAACCCGATCACTTTCGGAGCGGACCTGATCACTTTTGAGCGGACCTGAGCAATTTTCTGAAGGATCCAATCACTTTACCAGAGCCATTCATGAAATCGTATTGTTTTACATATATTTAAGCATCATAAATTAGCTCACTCAATAAGGAGGATTTCATGCAATCTGAAAAATTGCGACTAAGAAATATTCAACACCTTGCTCATGAAATTACAGATGAAATGAATAGAGGTGGCGAACTTACTCACTTAGAAACATTGATTCCTGTTATTGATAATTTATCTCGTGCCATTGGCGATTTAACAGATTCCTATGGACAGTATTCATTAGATTATGTAGAGGAAAAAGTGAAAAATGCTCATACACTTCTGTTTAACAAAGAAAAAATAAATGTCTATTTATAAAGATGGGAAAAGGGTAACCGTTTGATATGGTTACCCTTAAATACTTTAATGTGTTTCAGGATTGAATGTTTTGCAATCTGTTTCTTCACTATTTGATGCCTGTTGTCCCTTTTGACTTACAACATAGATTTTTTCTGCACCACATCTGTTTCCAGAGTTCCAAAATGTACAGTTATTGACTTCACATAGAATTTCTTGTGCCATCGTTTCCACACCTCCTCTTTTGTTATCATTAACAAAAGCGAGGTATTTTAATACTTATTTATAGAACCCAATCCGTATAAGTCATGTTGTAATGAAACGGAAATGCTCCTACAGCATCTTCTATTGCATGAGTATATTGTTATTCCATAACCTTTGTTGGTGTAGCCTCTTGAACAATTATCATGCCATCATATGCCTCAGCAGGAGTCATTTTAATTGTATAAAGCATCTGCGTGAACTTGTACCAGAAGCTAAAATCATCTCCGATATTACCCATTCGTTGTTTTTTAGCCACGATGTCCGCTAACTCCTGAGATTCATTTGCCTTTTTAAAGTCTACATAAAAAATATTTTCCTTCACTTCGCTAAAAGCATCTATTAATGCATTATGGTGCTCAATTGTATATTCTTTTCTTTCGCCAGATCCATTTTGTGCCTGGAACGTATTGTTAACAAAGTCAGTCCCAATGGCAAAGTACGCATCTTTATATACTTCGTCTAAATAGTGGCCCATAGATTTATATCCTGCCACATTTGCAGAAGTTTTTTCTATATGGCCATTATGAGCAGACATGAGTACTTTATCATGACCTTGAGCCGCTTCAAAATCAACAATCCATTGTAAGTTGTTTGCTAAATATTCATCACGAAGACTCATATAATTACCGTCATTTAAAAATAATTGCGTCCGTTGCTTCATGATTTGTGCATATTGAGCAGCAAATAAATAAGTTTCTTTCGACGATTGTTTTTCATAAGCGTCTTTATTTGTTTGTAAATCCTTTATGATGGCATCAATACTTTTGTCCAACTCTTCTAGCTGACTACTTGATAAATCCCTCATTGTTTTATTCGTCACATCTTTTAACTGTGCCTTATATTTCTTTGCAGCTTCACTATTAACTACTTCGTAATATGCTAATAACCCTTTTTTACTATAATCATAGCGTTGCATATCGTTTCCATAAAAATAAATTTTATCTTTCTCATCTGCAGTCTCATTATAATCATGCATCCACTGAACAAACTCAATCATTTGCTCTGTTTTATAGATCCCATAATCCAAAGCTTTTACCGCTTCCTTAGCTGTGCCAGTACCATTTAAAATAAACTGATTTATTTGCTGAGCGCCACCAAAATCACCTTCTAAAACAAAAACACGAACATTTTCATTTTTTATTAGAGCCTGAAATACATCCTTCTTTAATGTTTGGAATTCAACGTTTCCATGTGTCGCTTCTCCAAATCCGATTACTTTCACATCATTTGGAATATCGATATCTTCAACCGCGGATGTATATTTTGCGGCATCCTTCACAGCTTCTCCCTTTCCGCATCCCGCTAAAGATACTAAAAGAAATAGTGCCGAAATTAATAAAAAACTCCTTTTAACAAATACCATTTAAAAAAATCTCCCTTTATCTATAAAAAAGTTATCCCGCGTTAACGGGCAGTAGTTCACGTTTTAGAAGGCGTATTAGGATTAACTGACCTTAATCAGTGGGTTGAAATATCTTCCCACTGATTAAAGTTCACTTTACACAGCTTTTCGTTGGAAATATAAATACCCTCCAAGGAAAAACAGTACGAAGCCTCCTCCTACAACTGTTAATAATTGCTCCCAAGGCACGAAGAATACATCACCTGTATTACCACCTATATTCATCATCAAGAAGGGCTGCCCCCATGGATAGTAAGGTCCAAAACGTGCTGAGTTGACTGCTAATATAGACGGTAAAGTAAATACAACATTTACTGCAAATGGAGCAGCAAAACTTTTAAACATGATGGACAGCCATAGCTGCAAAGCGACTAATGGCAATGTCGCTAGCCATCCACCAAAAATACTCTTCCATACAATTTCCATTGGGAAAGGATCTGAGTAGCCTTTCAAAAGACCTACTGCATATATAGAACATAAATATAGTATCTGCATCACCAGCACAAGAAGCATAATTAAAGCATATTTTGCGACAAATACTTTCCCTCTTGTCACAGGTAGTGCTAAAAGTTGTTTCCAGCCGCCAGATTGATGCTCGTATCTACAAATAAGACTTGCAAATACTCCTGAAATTAAAGGCAGAAATAATAATGCATAGAGTAAATTCATAGAGATTAAAGAAATATACCATTCATTAATTTCAGCATCTGATAAAATATTATTTGAATTCATTGATAACCCTATAAAAAGTCCGATCATTGGTCCCGCGAAAATGATTGGCACCACTTTTGATTTACGTAATTTATACCATTCAGCGCTCAGTATAGACCCCATTACTTTACATCCCTTCTAGCAAAATCTATCATTCCGATAATATACAGTAAAATACCAATGCCTACGCCAAGCATGACATTAATAACGGGCTCATCCCAATGATTCATTAAAGATGGCCATTTCCAAATCATCCAATCTGGCAATACATAAGAGGAATAGGCAAAAATCACGCCGAAAATACCTACAGTGATCGGAATCCCCTGATTCTGACAAACGCTTGCAATCCAAAGCTGCAGTGCCAATATTGGTAACGAAGCAAAATATGGATAATAAGCAAATTTAGCAAGTTCCGCATATGGTATGCTATCTCCTAAGTCTAAAAACACTCCATAGGCCATTGTCATTAGCATTAAAATCGTGGAAGACATAAACAATAAAATAGCTAGAACAGTGAATTTTGATAAATACACCGTTAATTTTGATACCGGTAGAGCAATTAATTGTTTCCAAGCATTCGTTTCATTTTCAATACTTGCCATAAACGAAGTTAAAATGGCAATCCCTAAAACGATAGCAAGTGGAGTAAAAGAATGAACATTTAATAAGTAGTAGCCCCAATCGTCCTCGCTTTGCTCTAGCAAATAGTCCTTCCTTAAACCGTAATTCACCATTTGCATCGCAACAACACCTATTGGTCCTAAAGCTGTTAAAAACCATAATCCTTTGCGTTTAATTTTCAAAAAGTCAGAAGTTAACAGTTTCCCTATCATAGCGCATGCTCTCCTGTTGTCATTTGAAGGAAAATCTCCTCTAAAGATCGTTTCTCTTCCTCTACTCGATAAACCGAAACGCCTTCTTGTACAAGAATTTGTACAATATGCGCTACCTTTTCGTCTGAGCATTCATCAAATAAAATGAGGTCATCCTTATGTTCTGCTTTAATGCCATTTGCCACTAATGAACGCCAGCCCTTTTCACCATCGCTCACTTTAATGACTACCTTCGGCTGAGCAAATCTACGCATTGCTTCAATTGAATCTTGGAAAATCATTTTACCCTTTGTGACAATACCCACTTGTGTAGCCATCTGATCAATCTCAGATAATAGATGGCTTGAAATAATAATCGTCATTCCATATTCTTCAGGCAGTCGTTTAATCAAATTACGAATTTCGATAATACCAGAAGGATCAAGACCATTCGTTGGCTCATCTAAAATAAGTAATTCAGGATTATTTAGTAAAGATGCCGCTATACCTAAACGTTGCTTCATCCCAAGGGAAAAGCCCTTTACTTTTTTATCTGCGGCATCCTTTAAACGAACAATATCTAATACTTCATCGATACGTGATTTCGGTACACCTAAAATTTTTCTTAATGCTTCTAAATTTTCATAAGCTGTTAAATGCGGATAGTAGGAAGGGTTCTCTACTAATGAACCAACCTTTGCTAAAATATTCATTCGTTCCTTCATTAAATCTTTTTGGAAGATTTTAATGGTCCCAGAAGATGGTTTCATTAACCCAAGCAGCATACGAATTGTCGTCGTTTTTCCCGCTCCATTCGGTCCTAAAAATCCATATATTTCACCTTTGCGTATTTTTAAATTTATATTTGATACAGCTTGCTCTTTACCAAAACTCTTTGATAAATTTTCTGTTTGTACGATATATTCCATTGTCCTCACCTCTGTAATTATCATAAGTAATGAAGGTTAAAAACAGGTAAGGTTCAAGGTTAAATTTTGTTTAAAAAAGCTATTTACCATAACATGGGGTTGATTTCCGTTCCGGCTGGGCGCTTTGTAGCTGACGCTTCGTTTTCGCTACAGATCATTAAAAAGAAAATAACAATTCCATTGCCTTACTATAAAGTATTGCTCCATTCTACTTTTCCAAGAAGTCTGTAAAAATAAAAAAACAGCATGCCATAAACTTTACTGGCATACTGTTAGGCAATTATGAAGTGAAGCATGCCTTAACATGCTTCACGAATTATTCTATTTGTAGTGTTTAATTTTAATCTTGGTTCCGGATTCGCTGGACTCAATATCCCAGTCTAAATTCATGCCCTTCACCATAATATCGACAATAGATAAGCCAATACCAGCACCTTTGGCATTGGATTCATTTTTCATTCCATTTCCGTGATCCTTTATGATAAATGCATCATAACGCTCCGTTGATTCGGTTTCCACACCAACATATTTCCCGCTACTTGCATGACGTAATATATTTTGAAATAAATTATCGACTATACGTCCAAGCCAAATCGGATCCACTTGCCATTCATTTTTCTCAAATGGATCTAGCTCAATATCGATTTCAAAGCCTTCCTTTTCAAACACCGGATACCATGTAGTCATCTGCTCACGTACGAAACGTATAATGTTAATTTCTTTCGCTTCAAATTTATATTTACTAGCCATCAGCAGTGTATAAGACATTAAATTTTCTATTAAAGTATCAATATTAACAATCGACGTTTCCATTGCCTTAATGGCTTGTTTTCCATCCTCTGATAATACTTCTTTACTTATTGAATACGATTGCGCCCGTATTTTCGTTAATGGTGTTCGTAAATCATGCGATAAATTAGCAATCAATTCACGTCTCAACTGTTCTTCCTTCTGCTCACGATTCTTACTCTCCCTAAGCTCACACACCATACGATTAAAGCTTTGTTCAAGCTGACCGATCTCATCTTTCTTTTTGACCTTCGTTTCAATAGGTAAGCCATCTACATCACGAATTTCCATTGCTTCCTGCAGGTGCAATAGTCGCTTTCGAATCCCTCTGAAGAATAAAAAAGATATAGCAATGAAAAATATGATAATCGCAATAGTGCCAGCAATTACAAGGTACCCATACTGTTCATAAACATTTCTAAGAGGTGGATTAAACACTTCTCTAGGAATTTCAAAAACGATAAATCCATTCGATTCGTCCTGTCCTAAAAAAGCTATAACTGTAAATGGATCTTCCCCATAATGTTCTTTTATAAACTTTGTTGTAAATGCTGGCGTCCATTCTGATGGTAGGTGCTCCTTTACGTCCACTTTTGTCCGTAATGTACCATCTTCACTTACCCAAAACATGGATGATTTAGGGTACTGACCCTTCCAATCCTTAAAATGCTGTGCAATTGTATCCTCTGTGAAATTTTTGATACTCTTAGCTTCTGTAAGCCATTTCTCTTCTACTTCGCTTTCCCTGAGAACTTCACTTGAAAAACCAGTTTTTCCTATTCCAAACATAAAAACGGCAATTGCAAAGTATGATAATTGAACAATAGAAATCGCTAAAAAAATAATTACCATATACTTAGCTAATAAAGATCGGAAAAATTTCATTGTTTCACCCTATATCCAATACCACGTATAGTTTCAATAATTGTCGGCTTGGCTGGATTTATCTCTATTTTTTCTCTTAAGTATCGAATATGCACCATTAATGTTTTATCGCCTTCTATGTAACTTTCACCCCAAACCCCTTCATAAAGCTGTTCCTTCGTTAAAATTTGATTTAAATGGCGAATAAAATACTGTAATAAATAGAATTGCTTACCGGTTAATTGAATTTCTTCATCGGTTTGCTTGTTGATAATTCGCATCTCTTTCGTATAAATTTTTAAATGCTGCAGATCTAATACATCATCATTTTTTTGATATCTTCTTAGTAAAACCTCCACACGAGCTATAAGTTCATCTGGATGGAATGGCTTTGTTAAATAATCATCTGCGAAGTTAAGGCCCTCTATTTTATCCTCTACAGCAGTTCGTGCTGACAACATTAAAATTGGGATTTCTTTATTTTCTCGCTTAATTCTTTTACCAATTGAAAAGCCATCTAAGCCTGGCAGCATCACATCCAATATAGCGATATCCTTAAAAGCTATATGCTGATCGACCTCTTCCCCGGATTCGAGCCATGTAACCTCGTAGCCTCTTTCCGTTAAATCCTTTGTTACCCATTGGCCAATCTCTTTTTCGTCTTCTATGTACAATATGTTATACAAAATGGTAACCCTCCCAATCTAGATTATTTATTTGAAATAAATGTTATTTAGAGCGTATTCGTATTATACGATTTCATCGGTTTGCACTCAATCATTGTCAGTAAAATGAGAGAGTCATTGAATAAATCACATCTAAAGCTCGGTTTGTCGATAAAATTAAAAAGGTTAGGTGATAAAACTAAAAAGTTGGACGATAAATTTTAAAAGTTGGGTAATAAAATCAAAAAGTTGGGCGATAACAATAAAAACGTATTTGGATTCCCCAAATACGTCTATCTTATTAATTATTTGTCATAATCAACATATCATTATCATCAAACTGCCACATGTCCCCATAAGCAACTTCCCAATAGTAGCCGTTTGGGTCTTGGAAATAGCCGCTATAGCCTCCCCAGAATACAATTTCTGGTTCCTTGACGATGTTAGCTCCGGCCTGTTTAGCTAAATCAAACACTTGATCAACTTCTTCTTTCGACTTTCCGTTATAAGCAAGCGTAACCCCGTTAAAGCCATTGCCGATAGCCGGTGGATTTGCCTCGTTTATATCTTTTACTAACCGATCAATCGGAAACAGTGAAATTTTTGTCCCACCATTATTAAAGAAAATAACATCTGGATTTGTTTCTTCACCATAAACAATGACTTCAAATCCCAGACCCTCTCGATAAAATTTAAGAGACTCGACCATATCTTTTACACCCAACGTAATTAAATTTAAACGATTCATCCCACTCTCTCCTTTATAAAAGATTCAATTACTTATTCTATTTCAGGCATTGAGTCACCTTCTACAAACTATAAATATTTACTTTATCCATTAATTTTAATTAATATAAAAGACCAAACAACGTAAACTAATAAAAATTTCTTACAGTGAACCATTGATATCTCACAAAAGTAACCTCTACGTTTCTATGAAACTAAAAAGTGCGTACTTTTTTTTGCAATAGCATGGAAGCATAATAAGAAAGCAGCAAAGCACAAACGAAAATTGGAGGACAGAAAAATGATTAATCATTTACAAGATAAAATTACATTAAATAACGGCTTACAAATGCCTGGTATGGGTCTAGGTGTATTCCAAGTACCGAATGATGTTACAGCAGAGATGGTAAAAAATGCGATTGAGGTTGGTTACCGTAGCATCGATACTGCCGCTATTTATGGAAATGAAGCAGGTGTTGGTGAAGGTATTCGTCAGGCACTAGCAACTACTGGTTTAAAACGTGAGGATTTATTTATTACATCTAAAGTATGGAACGATGGCTTGAGCTATGAAGAGACAATCGCTGCATACGATGACAGCTTAGAAAAATTAGGGCTAGATTATTTAGACCTTTACCTTATTCATTGGCCAGGTAAAAATAAATTTGCAGAAGCTTGGAGAGCACTCGAAGATTTATACGAGCAAGGGAAAATTAAAGCTATTGGGGTATGTAACTTCCAAGTATCGCACTTACAGGATCTTCTTAAAATTGCTCGTATCAAACCAGTTATTAACCAAGTGGAACTCCATCCACGATTACAACAAACTGAGGTACGTTCATTCTGCGAAGAGCACAATATTCAAGTAGAAGCTTGGGCACCATTAATGCAAGGTGGACTTCTTGATAATGAAACTATTTCAAAAATAGCTGAAAAATACGGGAAATCAAATCCTCAAGTGATCTTACGTTGGGATATTCAAAATGGTATCGTTACAATTCCAAAATCTGTGCGCAAAGAACGTATGATTCAAAACGCTGATATTTTTGATTTCACACTAACTGATGAAGAGATGGCAATCATTAACGCCATGAATCTAGATCAACGCGTTGGACCAAACCCAGATGAATTTGATTTTGTCATGTAAATGTTAGCTATATAAACGTGAAAGAGACTGTCTTATTTTCTTCTCTTAGACAGTCTCTTTCCAATCTATTTAAGATGTATGCTTTATGGCGATATCTTCATCACGTTGCATGATCAGTACATCTTCACCTTGATCTTGTAACATTTCGATATGTTTTTCACCCCAAGTGCAAAGCATGTTCAGCACAGGGTCCATCTCTTGACCATAAGGTGTTAGCGAATATTCAACTTTTGGCGGTACTTGATTGAAAACCTTACGATTAATTAATCCAGACTGCTCTAATTCACGCAATTGGCTTGTTAGCATTTTTTGTGAAATGCCTGGAATTAATCGGCGAAATTCATTCGTACGAATCTTACCATGGTGGTTAAGATGACAAAGAATAATAGGTTTCCATTTGCCCCCAATGACCTCAAGAGTGGCTTCGACACCAATATTATAAACTTTTTTCATTGTGAACCCCCTGTAATATTCAAAAGTAACTAAAAGTACCCTATACAACTTTAAGGTATGTATGAATATTACTATATACTATAAAAAAAATCAAAGGAGATAGTAATAGAATGAAAGATACAAAAGTGCCGAATGCCAAACTAACATTACTCGCACTTGCGATTAGTGCATTTGGTATCGGCTCTACAGAATTTATAAGCGTTGGATTACTTCCATTAATTACAGAAGATTTTGATATAACATTGAGTACTGCGGGTTTAACCGTATCCATATATGCATTAGGTGTAACTATTGGGGCACCGCTTTTAACAGCCTTAACATCGCGCCTTAGTCGCAAAAATGTGTTGCTGCTCGTTATGGTATTGTTTATTATCGGTAATTTACTTGCAGCTATAGCACCCTCATTCTCATTACTACTTACTGGGCGTGTAATTTCAGCATTAGCACATGGTGTGTTTATGTCCATTGCATCTGTTATCGCTGCAGATGTTGTGGCACCGAATAAACGAGCAAGTGCAATAGCTTTCATGTTCACTGGACTAACATTAGCAACTGTGACTGGTGTCCCACTAGGAACTTTTATCGGACAAGTAACAGATTGGCGAATGTCGTTCATTTTCATTGTCGTTATTGGTATTATCGGATTAATTAGTAATGCTCTGCTTGTACCTAGTCAATTATCGAAAGGGAATCCAATATCCATTCGTGATATAGGGAAAGTATTAGGAAATATAAGAATGCTATTAATTCTCTTTATTACTGCAATTGGATATGGTGGCGCATTCGTAGTATACACTTATGTTTCTCCTATTTTAGAGCAGTATATGGGCTACTCACCGAAAGCAATAGTCGTGATTTTAGTTGTATACGGTATTTGTGTTGCCATCGGTAATACATTAGGTGGTCGTTTTGCGAATAATAACCCTTTACGTTCGATCTTTATTATCTTTATAGGCCTAGCATTAGCACTACTCGGCATCGACTTCTTTTTAGAATCATCAATCGTTGGGTTAATAATGGTCTTTATGATGGGGCTATTTATGTTTATGAATGTACCGGGATTACAACTTTATGCCGTTCAGCTTTCAGAAAAATATATACCATCAGCTATTTCAATGGCTTCAGCATTAAATATTTCGGCCTTTAACATTGGTATTTTTCTAGGATCATATATTGGCGGAATCATCGTTCGCCACCAATCATTAGCGTATACTCCTATATACGGATTCGGCATGGTGATGCTTGCCGCAGCTACTACGTTACTATGGTTAATCTTTGATAGAAACAAAAAATAAATACGTTGCTTGTGAGGAAGGTGCTGTCTAAAACGCCCCTTCCTTTTTGCTATTTATTAGATTCAAGGAAAGTATCATCAAAATATGCCTTGAAATTTGGATACAGATAGTCTAATGACGATTGAATATCGGCAGCATCATCAAATAAAATTTCATGTTCAATTTCATATATTGCACAATTGTCTTCATCAGCATTATTATTTAAATCAATACAAATTATTTTTCCATACTCTGTATCCCATGAAAATGGTAGGTATCCTAAACTACATAATGTTGGATTAAACATATCCCTTACGTTATTTAAAGGGTCCTCTATACTTTGGTCAGGTATTACACCAAAATAATGGTGATACGTTGAAATAAAAGCTTTATACCATTCGGGAAAATGAAGTCCGAACTCTTTTTCTAAAGCTTGAATATCTTCCTCCGTTACAGTTGAAGGAATCATTCTCCACACAGACCACTCACCGTCGATATCAACTACCTTCATTTCTTCAGGTACATCTGGGCACATCCATCTACAAAACCCTTCTTCAGACACCTGATTATAACGTTCATAGTAAACTTCAAAACCATTTTTTATGTATGCACGAATATCCACCTTAACAACTCCTTTTGAAGAAGAATAATAAACCGTTGAACTGAGCCCCTTTTCGCTCAAGCTTTTCAAAGCGGTAGCCATTAACACCTAATGTCTCCGTTATACATAAGATAATGTATCAGCTATAGGATAGGAGGAAGTTAGTTGTATTACAATCCTTATCCATATTTTGTCTATCCTAATTATTATCCAACATGGGTAATGGCAAATCAACCAACTACTCAACATTCTAGATATCTAGCAATGCCAACAAATAGAAGCCCATTTCCACCCATCAATACAAATAAGTTGAAGACTTCAGCGAAACGGATTAAGACTATTATGCAGCAGGCACAATTACTTACGGATAAAATTGATGAGTCAGAGCAATTTGCACATGATCTTATAGACGCAGCACAACAATCCAATAAAACAGAAGTTGAAAAGTTAATTGCGTCAACAGGCATTACAATAAAATTTGAAACAACCTATACACCAGATGGATTACGTATAATATTTACTGAGAGCAGTTGTTGTAAGCTAACATTATTGTTGGGTTGGTGAAGAGTTGGCCCCTTGAAGCGGGCCTCTTTTTTCGCAGAATGAATGCAAACTTTTAACCTTGTATCCCTATTGAACTTGTAAACAATAAAAAGATATGCTAAAGTGTTTGTAAGTTTTATTTCTGAAAATTCTTATATCGCATTTTCTTATCAAGAGAGACGGAGGGATTGGCCCTATGAAGTCTCAGCAACCAGCCTATAGGTATGGTGCTAATTCCAATTGGCAAAATTCGGCCTTGAAGATGAGAACACTTACTGCAGTTACTTTGCACAAGAGTCCTCTTCATGGAGGGCTCTTTTTTATTTGCTATCAAGCAAAACATAGCACCCAAAATTTCAAAAGAAAGCGAGAAAATATTATGGCAAACGAACTTTTACAAGCAATTCAACTATTGAAATCGAAAGAATGGGTAGATTTAACACATACATTTGGTCCAAATTCTCCTCATTTCTTTATGTTTGATGATGCAAAATTTGAAACATTATTTTCCCATGATGATGGGTTCTTTGCACAGCAATTCACGTTCCCTGGGCAATACGGCACACATATCGACCCACCTATCCATTTTGTGCGAGATACACGCTATTTAGAGGAATTAGAGCTAAAAGAATTAGTGCTACCACTCATCGTTATTGATAAATCGAAGGAAGCCGAAATGAATAACGATTACACGTTAAGTGTTCAAGATGTTCTTGATTTTGAAGCTGAGTATGGAGAAATTGAAGCAGGTACCTTTGTAGCCCTGCGTACTGATTGGAGTAAACGTTGGCCAGATAAAGAGTCTTTCAGCAACAAGGACGGTGATGGTCATAATCATATCCCTGGCTGGGGATTAGAAACGTTACAGTTTTTATTCAACGAGCGCAAAGTAAGTGCTATCGGTCACGAAACTTTTGATACGGATTCAGCAGCGGATTTTCGTACAAATGGTAAGTTAGACGGTGAATATTTTGTGCTTGAGCAAGATACTTACCAAATTGAACTGATGACCAATTTAGACAAGCTACCTCCAAAAGGCGCTGTTATTTTTAATATTGTACCAAAGCCTGAAAAAGCATCTGGATTCCCTGTCCGTTCATTTGCTATATTACCTTAAAATAGCAATAGGTCTGATTCGATGAATATTGAATCAGACCTATCTTACCTTTTATTTATTTCGGTGAATTCCTTCTTTTGAAAACTACATAAACGATCAACATCATTAGTATGAACAATACTATAAGATAAATGCTGTAGCGAGATAAATATACCCCAACATAATGCCATTTCTCTCCCAGTACTTTACCTAAAGTAATAAACGTAAATGTCCATATAGTTGCTCCCGTATAGGCAAAGAAAGCAAATTTTTTATAAGAATAATTATTAATAGCTGCAATATATGCTGTAAGATGACGCACACCAGGAATAAAATATCCTATTAATAATAATCCCGGCCCTATTTTTGCAAATAACTGTTTAGTAAAATCAATTTTCTGCTCAGTAATATGAATTTTCGAACCGTATTTTTGTAATAAAGGTAGTCCGAATCTATAGCCTATATAGTAGCTCAGGGTAATTCCCCCTACCGCACCTACAATAGCGCTGATTAAAGCGGGGATATGCGCCAGAGTTTCACGATATACACTATACCCTACATATGTCAAAAATATCTCATCAGGAAGTGGCAGCCCAACAATCCCTCCAACTAGGATAAGAATGATGCCAAAATATCCGTAATGCTCAATAAGAGATTGCACGTGATGCGCCATAAATCCATCCCACCTAAAGCGTAATAATTTTTTATAGTTAGCTTTATCATAACTCAATAGAGACAACATTATGAGTGTTATGGTTTCAATCCAATTTTCTCCACGCAACTATACCTTGGCATCATTGCGTCAGAAATCGGAAAGGCGTTAAATTATTTGTAGCTCACGAAGAGCATAATCAATACCACCCTCAGTTGATTTCTTTGTTACATAATTAGCCACATTTTTTAATGCTTCACTACCGTTACCCATTGCAATACCAAAGCCAACCTGCTCCAGCATATCGATATCATTATCTCCATCGCCAAAAGCAAGTGCATCCTCAGGACTCAAGTCGAAATAATCTAGGACAGCTTGGATAGCAATAGATTTAGAAACATCATGTTGCAAAACATTTGTAATATAAGGATGCCACCTTTTAAATAATACATGGGGAAATGTTGAAGTATACTTTTTCTCAATATCCTCATCACCATATAAACACATTAAATACACCTCTTGCGTAACGATAGCTTCATTGATAACAGGAAACTCTTGCAAAGATAATGTTTCTTGCATGGCTTTTAAGGTCTCTTTTTCTCGGACGTTATTCATTGATAATTGTTCTGTAAAAAACGATAGACTTTGTTTATTTTCATCAGCAAAAGCTTTTACGGCCTGGACAATTTCTTGTGCAACAGGTATTTTATGTATGACTTGATCTTGGTGCTTAGCATATGCACCATTCGCTGTAATAAACGTCTCTATTCCTACATTTCTTAAATCCTGGCACATCGATAAAGGTCTTCCTGTAGCTGCAACAATATGAATTCCTTTACTCTTTAATTGTTGAATAGCGTTCCTTGTACTTTCTTCCATACAACCATCTTCATAATTAACAAGCGTACCATCTACGTCAAAGAATACAATTTTATAATCCATCGTTCGCTCCTCCTTAGCGTTTCACATAATTTTCACCAAGCGTGTGGTTGATTTCCGTTCCGGCTGGGCGCTTTATAGCTGCCGCTTCGCTTTCGCTGATCTCCAAGGAGTCGCCCAGCCTCCACCCTAATCAACTTATACACAGGATACATATTAATAACATAGATCTTCTTCATTTTGGGGATGAATCTAAATAGAAAACACTAAATTCTGATACAGGATTCTTTTGTCGGCCAATATCTGTCTCCAATCGACACATTTGTAATTTTAATTTTACATTAAGTAACATCTTTATACTAAAATTCACTATAGGTATTATTACTTATATCAGTAAAATTAGTTACTATTTAATTTAACATTAATTGGACAAACTAAAATAAATGTATAACTTGCTACAACTGCACCGATAAATACTATTACGGGTACATATAGAAATTTAAATAACAAAGAAAGTAATGGACATATTTATTTTAATAATGCTAAAGGAGTATACCAAAGAACATAGAATTGTTAATATAAAAGATAATTAATTAAATACATTGAACGATTCTATCCATCGTATAAATAGAACAAAAGAAACGATGCAAAGGAGTTTATTCTTATGGCATTTAACATTTACTACTATGAAAGTAGTGTAGATTGCAAGTTTTGCAAAAAGCATTTTACTACATATAAAGTACGCCCTAATCGATATAAAATTATCGAAGAACAAACAGACTTCATGCCTGTTTATGAGGGTTTAAACCCGTTATTGTATGAGGTTGCTGTTTGTCCACATTGTGGCTATGCTTACCACAAATCTATGACAAGAACGTATGGACCTTTTCTGCTTCTTATTGATGAATTGTATATAAAAGAGCTACAAAAACCAATGGATATGTGCAAGGAACGTACGATTGATGATGCCATTGTAAGCCTTAAATTAGCTTATCTTGTTTCAAGAGCATCTATGGAAGAGTCGCTTCTTATGGCCAATTTCGCACTAAAAATAGCCTGGCTATATCGCTTAAAAAATGATCATGAGTCGGAATTGCGCTACCTCTTCGCTGCAAGAGATTTTTACAGCAAATCTTTTGCATCCAATCAAGAGGGCGGAGAGAGAATTCAATATTTACATGCCGAATTAAGCCTTCGACTTGGAGATATTGCAGAGGCGAAAAAAGGATTTTCTCGATTAATTGCAGATCGACATGTTTCCAATAAATATCGGAAACTAGCACGAAATCGCTGGGAAAACTATAAATATGACGAGCAACCTAACAATATACATGAAAGTATAGAAGAAGTTATCAATTGAAGTAGACGAGGAGAGTAATAAACATGCAGCTATTTGCAAAAAGGATTGATGTGAGAGAAGAAGATATTTTTTCAGAACTACACCATTTTTTACTGAGAAAAAATAATCGTTATTTAACGAACGACGAGGTAGTTGCATTAACTGGGGTTTCATCAGACCTACTCTATAAATGGGTAAAGGCAGGAAAATTGAAAAAATCAATTTTCCCTAATTTAGGCGCACCTTGTGAACGCTGTGGACAAATTACTCAGGCAAAAATCTGTGTCAGCTGCTCCTCAACCATCGTTAGTACATTAAAACAAGAGGAAAAGGATCGTGCATGGTTCAATCAAATACAGCGGAAAAACCAAAGAGCTAGCGCGTATCACTATAAATAAAACTATCAACATCTTCAAATTTACTTAAGCTTTGGAGATGTTTTTTTGCCTACCCCTATTCGAATCACCTAGAATAATGACATTCACCCAAATTTAAATAAAATTTAAACAAAGTCCCTCTTTACTTTAAACTTAATTACTTATAATTGGTTTTAACATATAACGAAGGACTGATAGAGAATGACAAAAGGTAAGAAGCGTAAGGTTTTATTATCATTAAGCATTGCACTAACAAGCTTTGTAACTTTCAACGGGGTTTCAAATGCATCCGTAGCAGTTCCAGCGATAGAAGAACGCGTAGCTTTCGATAACAAATTAGAGGTTAAGGCAGCTCGCACATCCAATGAAACACTTCAGGATTGGAAAAAGTGGACAAACGACCATGCCTACAGCTTAACATCCATTCAGCCTGAAGCAGTTGGTAAACAAAATATACCATCTACTAAATTTGAAGATTTAGAGATGCTAAAGCCTTTATTGCATGATAAGCGCATCGTTTTTTTAGGGGAAAGTTCACATGGTACAGCCGAATTTAGCCTAGCAAAAACACGTTTAATTCAATTTTTACACCAAGAGATGGGCTACAATGTCCTAGCTTTCGAAAGCGGTATGGGGGATGCTATGAATGCTCAAGGACAAATTGATAAACAAATAGCGAAACAAACGATGAAGGATGCTATTTATCCTGTATGGTGGTCAAAAGAAACACTAACGTTATTCGAATATGCTAAAAAAACACAGAAAACAGATAAACCATTAAAATTGACTGGCTTTGATATTCTACAGCAAAATGTATTTACGAACGGTGACTGGCTACAAAATAGTCAACTAGCGAAACAGTTCGGTGAAGTAGAGGAGCAACTTGCAGACTGGACCTACGGTAAGGATTTAAAGGGCTATCAAAAGGTAAAACCAAGCATTATTAAAGTATATAAGCAAGTGAAATCACAAGTACAGCTTAAAGAAAAAGAGTTAAAGGCAGCTTATCCGAGCGAACCACATATTGTAAAGCTTATGGAACGTACTTTAGCTGACCGTATCCGTTTTGCAGAAGAATATGTAGAATTATCAATTCAATCCAACATTGAAGTAGAACAAAATAAATACGATTCTTATTTTAAAACAATGGAATGGCGTGACCAATCGATGATGGAAAACCTACTTTGGTTAGCAGAGGAGATTTATCCAACTGAAAAATTCATCGTCTGGGCGCATAATGACCATATTCGTAAAGCACAATCCGAAGTAATGGGTTCTCCATATCCTGTAAAATTACTGGGTGAACGTCTACCAGACATCTACAAGAAATATAGCTATGTGCTTGGCCTTTATATGACTAGTGGGGAAACAGCAAACAATATGGGTGAGCCTATGGCCGTTTTACCGACAGTGAAAGGCTCAATCGAGGATATTGTTTCATCTTCAAATAAACCTTACACATTTATCGACATGCGAAACCGTCAAAATGAGCGAGGCAACTCATGGATGTTTGAACCACGTTTATCTTATAGCTGGGGAATGATTCAGGAAAGTCTTGTTCCACGCGATCAATATGATGGTCTTCTTTTGATTGATAAAGTAAGTAAACCTCATTATATTAAATAAAAATGTAAAAATAGCAAACTAGTTTCTACTTCTAGTTTGCTATTTTTCCTTTATATTCAAGTATCCATCGATATGTTATCCCATTCTTCACTTCGATGCCCTATCATCCAGAACAACCCTCTGCGTCTTTCCATGACGATGCTTTCATTCATCCCAGCAGGAGCCGCTTGGTCTTTTATGCGACTATCTACACAAGCCCACTGGTATCTGTAAATCTTGTCGGCTTCATCCAATATCTCTTTCTGACTACGCATGACCGTTTGAAGATAAAATTGTTCAAACGTTTCACAGTTAGAAACAACTTGAATGGCGTACTCGCAATCACATACTTCATCAGGGAAATCAAGCTTTTCAACAAGGCCAAGTGCCCAAATAAGCGTCCAATAAGCCTCATATTGCCACGAAATATTAATGGCTTCTTGCACAGCTGGTTCTGAAGCTTGTAAAAAGTCTCTTTCATTGCTAGTTAGAAAGTCTTCCACTTTATATGTGCGTAACATATTGATGAAAAAGTCTCGCGATTCTTCTATATTTCCCCCTTGCGCTACATCACAGGCAAATTGAATGACAATTAACAAGGCTACAGCTCTTCTAGCAATGTCTTCTTGGGTTTTAAACTGACAATCTTCAATTGGTGGGAGCTGAGGGAGTGAAGTTGTAAATGGAATAGCTCTTTCCTTTAAATAGGCTATCGTGTTATTTTTTCTTTGCTCGCCTTCTTCTGATGTCACCTCTTCCCCCATAATCTTTCGTGTACACGCATGAGGTCTAAATTTGGATGGACCTGATTGCCCCTCAGGATAAACAATAACGGCCCCTTCATCGTCTAGTAAAGTGCCATCAGGTAGAAAGCCAATCCCCCCTATATTTGATAGCAGGTTTGTAAATAACTGCATCTGTTCTTCATTGATCTCTTTTTCCGATTCAATCGCAATCACTGTGTTTAAAACAGTGATTTGCGTTAACACTAATTCTTTTAAATGGTCATCTTCAAAAGGAATGTTATCGTAATAGCCCATCATTCCAGGAATATTATTAGCGAAGTAGTCTGGATTTGTATCTTCAGACATGACTCTAATGATTAATTTATACTTTTTAAACAGCGCCTTGGATTTTATTAAATACTCATTATCATCTTTATCGATGGCAAAGCCTTTCGCGAAAACATCTGAAATTTTAACTTCAATATCATCGATGTCGTTCTTAGATGCAAATATTGTGAAATAGTTCAATTTTCTCTCCCCTTTATTCACCAACTATCTAAGCCTTCAAGAGCTTGGCTAAATAGCTGTTTATTTTTTCGTAGTATTTCGTTTTCCTTCCAAAAAGCAAGCAATTGTCCCCAATTATCTTTATCTACACACGTTGTCGGTACAATTTCTCGCTGCATCATTTGATATACCGCCCGTATCGCGGTAAGCCTTTCTACTTCACTGCCACTCAACCACTCAAATAACGTCTCTGCACTTGGCTGTGATTCTGCTAAAAGTTCACCCCATCCATCTACTGGGAATGAAACATAAGGCTTCATCCAAGCTATCGTTTTCGGATTATGAAAATGGCGTAGCCGGTGTAAAGTAGTATAGGCATCAACTGCCTTTTTTTCGATATCTTGAAGAACAAGAGATAAACCTTCTTCTGCTGGTAGACAATACGCTGTTAAATAATCTCGAATCCGACTAGGGATATCATTTCTGTCACTCCAGAGTGTCCTTACCCAATCACTTGCCTCAACCGCACAAATCTCTACTAACACTTCACTCCATGCTTCTTTATAGGCTGGTGGCAGAGATTGTTCAATTTTATGTCGGAGTGCATCATACACCTTACTAGAATCAAACTGTGCAAATGCTTCCTTAACGCTACCTTTCAGTCCATGCATCGATACATATATTAATAAGGAATCCAAGTTTGACATTGCTTGGCTCAGGGTTAGTGTGAAATATTGTTCGAGCCACTTTAGCCATAATTCAGAGCTAGTCAGGCTCAAATCCAACCCATCCTCACTACAAAACTGTCGATGCTGTCCACAATCCGCACCTATACATCCTAAAGCTGTAGCCCGCTCCACATAAATAGTAAAACGCTTGGCAAGTAGGTCGAATTCATCTTCCTCGTGACTCCAATACCAAACGGAACCATCCTCAATTCTAATAAGAAGGGCATCACCGTTGCCAGCTGTGTGAAACTGTAAATATAGTTGTTCATCTAGATTTTCACCGTCACCGCCGAAATCAGGAAATTCCAGATCCTCCAAGCTCCAGCCAAAATCACCTGAAGGCGTCTCCCCTAGCTCAATAGGCAGTAGGGCTTCGTCTGGCAAAGACCAATACATCCCCACTTGTCGCGAACAATGTAGCAATAAATCGCGGAACTCTGAAGGTATACGAACGCCAAGTCGTTCCTCTACTTTTGATAGCTCTTGCTCTGAAGCTACAGGCGCTATTTCAAGTGGATGCACCCAAGCTCCTTGCTGTTCAAGCTGCTTTAATATGTACGCCCATCGTTCAATCCATTTTTGCAATACGATCCCTCCGCGTTAAGAAAAGTACTCTATACATAGTGAGTTATGTTCACTTTAGATCCGAAAAGCTTCCTTGCTCAACCACTTGTGCCTCTTCTTTACCAATTAAAATACTTCCGCATAATAAGCTACATAATTTTAACTAAGCACCACTTTCCTGAGTCGCCTAGTCGGAGCAGAAATCAACTTAAATATGGTATATATTTTAACAAATGTCATCCACAACTTTTGGCAATCAGCCTATTTTATGTATAAATACCTTTTTTGCTCTCACCAAAAACTTAAAAGTTATGATAAATTACCCTACCTTTTCTAGATCCTTTTTCGTTAATATTACTATTAGTCATTTTGACCATTAAAAATATCCCTTTATAGAACCTCTGAATGATGCTACAAAGAGATAGTTTACTTATCACGTATCTTTTTTTATTTCTATCATAATTTTCGTTACATAATCCTCTTCACGATTTTTAATCACGGCATCATAAATATATTCCTCATAAACGTACTGCCCTAGTTCAAAGCCTTTTTCCCGCATGACCTTAAATAATCGCTCGTAAGATTCTCCCAGTGTAGCGGACGTTCCTATATGGTATCCAACAATAAAATCCCCTTCAATCGCCCTGAAATAAGGATGACCTTCTTGTGGATGCGGCTGCTCTATATACAAATAACTATAGTTATCATAATTTCCTGCTAATACTTGCTCTCTTCTTGTCATGCCTCCAATGGGATAACCTGTATCCAATTGAGAGCGATCTAATTCATCAATAAAGTCGGAAACAGCATGTGTAAACTGTTCTTCCGTCGAATCCTCGATATTTTTACTTAAATACAATGTCGCTTCTGGAAGATGTTCAATCGTAATGCTGTCAAAATCAAGGTTTAAAGCTGCTTTTGTTAAGTCGATTTTTACATCAATAATGCTTTCAATCATCTCCAGCTCTCGACGTTTTCTCGCTACAATTTCCTTCTGCTGATACATCAAGTCCAAGAAATTTTCAGGTGATTTTTCTGCCATATATTTTTGAATATCCTTTAAAGACATACCGACAGCCTTTAATAGCTCAATCACACTGAAAAATTCATATTGTGCAATGGAATAATAACGGTAATCTTTATTGTCCTTCATAATGGGTGATAATAAACCGATTTGATCGTAGTAAATTAACGTTTGTTTATTTACCTTACAAATTTTAGCGAATTCACCAGTTGTGAAATATTTCACATTTTTATTAAACATTTTTAAGTTTCTCTCCTTGACTGTATAGTTACTATATACATTAAATTGTAGCTATTCACAAACAATTATGCCACAGCATAAAAGAAAGGTTTTGACATTATGTTCACGGAAATTCGTGACATTACAGCTTTAAACAAAGAAGAAATATTAGCATTACGCATCGCTGATAGTCAGCAAGATTTTATTGAAAGTACACAGCAATGCTTAGCGGAGGCAGAAACAGATACACGCTTTATACCTATTGGATTGTATAAGGAAGATATGGCAGTTGGCTTCGCTATGTACGGTGTGTTCCCACACAAGGACAATACACAACGTGTTTGGTTAGATCGCTATTTCATTGATGAGCGTTATCAGCAAAAAGGATTGGGAAAATACTTTTTACGGCAGCTTATTAATTATTTAGTCGCTAAATACAACTGTCAAAATATATATTTAAGTGTTTATGACAACAATACAGTAGCTGTTGAACTATATAAAAAATTTGGCTTCATCTTTAACGGTGAGCTAGATGACAAAGGCGAAAAGGTGATGGTAAAGGAGGTACATGCTCATGACTACCATTAATCCAATTGAAACAAGACCACTTAAACCCTTGTTTTTATCATACTTATTTCCGGCTATGATTGGGATGTTGCTGATGTCGGTGAATATTTTAGTGGATGGTATTTTCGTTAGTCACGGGGTTGGACCAACCGCTTTAGCAGGAGTAAATATCGCGGTACCCATTTTCTCGATTTTACTATCTATTTCCCTTTGGATCGGTATGGGTGGAGCAACACTATTTTCAATCTCTCTCGGTGAGGGCAATAAAAAACGAGCACACCAGCTCTTTACATTAGCATTTACAACAATGGTTGTTATCGTTATAACACTGATTCTAATACTTTTATTAAACTTAAAGGAAATCGCCTATATATTTGGGGCAAGTGATGCTACCTTTCCTTATGTTCAAGAGTACTTACATGTTATTTTGATTTTCGGTGTGTTCTATACAATTGAAAACTTACTAAGTATTTTTATTCGAAATGATGGCAACCCCAAGCTTGCAATGATGGGCTTAATCACTACATCTGTGTTAAACATTATTTTAAACTACATCTTTATTTTCGTGCTCAATTACGGCGTAACTGGCTGTGCCCTAGCTACAGCACTCTCCACAATAATCGGTATGTCAGTGCTTTGCCTTCACTTTTATCGAAAGCAATCCGAATTAAAATTTGTACGTAAATTTTTCAGCTTATCTGATGTAAAGAAAATGTTCGCTATCGGATTGCCAAGCTTTATCGTTGAAGCCTCTGTCGCTGTTATGGTTATTTTATATAATGTGACATTTTTACACTATTTGGGCTCAGATGGAGTTACCGCCTACGCGATGGTAAACTATATTCATACTGTCCTATTAACAGTATTTCTTGGTATTGGCATGGCCCTACAACCCCTTGTTAGTTATCACCACGGTGCGAGATTAATAGAGAGATTAACAGCGTTATTGAAAATCGGTATAGCCACTGCATTTGTCCTAGGTTTCATTACTGTCATAATTGCTACGTTATTCCCTTCGCAGCTAATAGCATTATTTGGTGATAGTACATTCGAAATTCGCAATATGGCAGCACAAGGCTTCGTACACTTTGCAATTGGGTATGTATTCCTTGGAGTGAACATGGTATTTGCGGAATTCTTCCAATCAATTGAAAGAATACGTCTTGCAACAACTATTATGTTACTTCGAAGTATTATATTGTTCATCCCCGCTCTGTTACTATTGCCAAAATTCTTTGGCCCACAGGCTATTTGGTGGACATTCCCTGTTGCAGAAGGCATTACCGCATTGTTAATTTTTATATTTATGAAGAACAAACCACATGCAATTTCACTATAAAGAAGTTACCCCCCTTTCAAATCGAAAGGGGGGTAACTGTTTTCCAACGAAATTCCAAACTTCCTAAGAAAAAAACAAAAAGGAATCATACACAACTTGATTCCTTTATGAATGAAATTTTATTCAATCTTTGGGTCATCTTGTATGTCCGTTGCCTGTTGCAGTTCATCATCTAAGGACATTACCCCGAGAATATCGAGAAGGAACATGAACAAAGGAATACCAATAATTAATCCCCATACACCCAGAAAATGCTCTGAGAAGAGAATGACGATGAAGGTATAGAAAATCGGAAGATTCGTCTTAGCAGACATCAACTTTGGATTTAAGAAGTAGGCCTCCATAGCATGTAATACCATAACGATAACCAGGATATAGACAATATACATTGGTCCGCCGATACTGTATGCAATGATCGTTAGAGGAATCAAGGACATGATGACTCCTGCAACTGGCACTAATCCCAGTATAAAAAGCATAATCCCCAGCGCAATTAAATGTGGGAAGCCCATAATGTATAAAGCAATAACAGATAAAACACAGTTGACAGCGGCAATAATGAACTGCGCCTCAATCACTTTACCGAAAGAACGGATGAATATCTTTGAGAAATAATGTAGTTCATCGTATAGATGGCTCATTTTACTATCTTTAAATTTTGCCGTAAACTCTATAATACGTTTTTTCTCAAGTAAAATAAACAAGCTCAAAATTAGTGCGATAAATATATGCAAAATGATTTTACCGATATTCGTCAGATTTTTCAGCGTGAGGTCTACACCCTGCTCTAAATATTTACCCAGTTCAATCTTCTCAAAGGTAGGAGCTAAATACCTTGCAATCTCGTTATCATTTGGATTGAGACTAAAGCTAGCAATAAGATCAAAGAGCTGTGTAATTTGTTGGGTCACGATAGGCAAATACTTGTAGATAATTGCAACAATACCTGCAAGAAGTAAAAGATAGAGGGTAACTGTCACAGCCTTCTCGCCCATCCGTACGTACTTTCGAATCTCTTTTGTTGTCTTCGTGGTAAGTTGATTCATCAAGTAAGTAATGATGAACGTAAGAAGAATAAGATTGATCATACTTCGCAACATATATAGTGCAAAAGCGATCCCAGCTAGGATTATAAACCGTTTAAAACCATGGCTTCGAAAGAAATTACTCATGTATTCACTCCTTCTACAATACGGCTTTGCTGCCTTTACTGCCTGGGTTTCGCTATCAAATGAACATAAGCAATTAATAAATTGATGTAAAACATTACGTATCATTCTTATGTAGATGCCCCCTTCATTGGATTATTATTCCCATCAATACTTAGAATAAGACTTAAATGCTTGCACTTTATAAGTCTCATAAGAATTTAATGAATCCAAGGAGCGAAAAGAATATTATGCCTTATCATATTAATAACAATTTTTTTGAAAGCCGTATCAGCGTTACAAGCCTTAATTCTATTAGTCTATTATAAACCTATGAACACCATGATAGCCAATGTAAGTTCTTTTGTAATGGTACTAAAAATATAATTTTTTTCTTTTGTTTCAGCTCATCACCAAAATATTCACATACTTCCTTAAGTATGCTTCTCAATAGCTCTGAGCCTCCTTCGTTTCCATGTGCTTTCATTTGAAAAAATACTTTTGAATCAAGAACAAATTTTGGTATTACTCCTTAGTTTCAGTATGATATTCTTATAAAAATTTTAAACTAACAATAATAGAAAAGATGGAAAACGATGTGACTGCACCTGAAGAGCCATTAGCTCAACTGAAGTTGGAATCGGAAAATATATAGAGGAATCTTGAAAGCCCACATATTCAAGATTTAACAAAGATCATTTGATTGGGGAAATAAAAACTGTTCAGAGAAAAGAAATAATACAGGAACTCTTAGCAATCACCTTTCGTGTTTGAAATTGACAACTGGATAGATAAGGTAATTCATTCTTATAATATGTTGAAATTAAGGAGAATGTGCATTCAGACCTGTAAGATTAGCAAAATTCACCTACATCAAAAAAAGTGCGAAAAACCAACGTTTCAAAATTGGTTTCTCGCACTTTTAAAATTTTGTCCAAGCACTTTATCTCATTTATAGATCTTCATTTTTAGTGTTTATTTTAGCATGCTTGTATCCATAGCTTATGTAAATAATTATACCTATTGCTAACCAAATCATAAAGCGCACTATAGTGAATACCGGCAGACTAAAAATTAATACAATACATCCTCCAATACCTACAGTTGCTACAAGCCATAACGCTGGCACTTTGAATACACGTGGTTGATCTGGTCGTGTATAGCGAAGAACAACAACACTAACTGTCGTTAAAGCAAAAGCAGTTAAACCTCCGATGTTGGCAAATTCCGCCAATTCCCCAATTGATAAAAATCCTGATAAGAGAATACCTGTTCCAACCACGATTAAAGTTGATAATACAGGAACTCCTGTTTTTTTATTTGTTTGTGCAATACGATCTGGTAGAAGCCCATCACGGCTCATTGCAAACAGCACGCGTGTTGCACTTGTTGTGTTGGCAATCATCGTAGCAAGCAATCCAAAAATAACTGATACTGCGATGATAGCGCCTCCCCACTGAATACCAACAGATTGCAGTGCATAAACTGTAGGATTTGGAACATCCAATTCAGGGAATGGTACAATACCTGTTAATACTAGTGCAACAAATGCATATATAAGCGTTAATACACTCAGACCACCAATTAAAGCTTTTGGTATTGTTTTTTGTGGATTTTTTACTTCTTCCAGAACAGTTGTTACACCATCAAATCCAGTAAAGGCAAAGAACACTAATGCCGCTCCCGCCATGACACCTGACCAGCCAAACGGTGTAAATGGCGTCCAGTTTACAGGGTTAACATGAAAAGCCCCGATAGCAAGGAATAAGACAATCGCGCCGACTTTTGCCATTGTAAATAACATGTTTGATCGGCCAACGTTTTTAATCCCACTCATTGCAATCCAAGCTACAATAAGCCAACCAACCACAGCAGGTAGATTCACAACCCCACCATGAGCAATATCCTTTGTTAAAACGCCTGGCAAGTGAATTCCTACAGATTGTAAAAACGAATCTACGTAGCCACTCCAACCAACTGCGACTGTACTAGAAATAACGATAAATTCCAATAATAAATCCCAACCGATGATCCAAGCAATAATTTCACCTAACGCAATATAAGAATAGGTGTAAGCGCTCCCTGCGACGGGCGCCATTGCTGCGAATTCGACATAGGCTAATCCCACTGCAATTGTTACAAGACCCCCAATTAAGAAAGAAACAACGACACCAGGACCTGCATGTAGAGCAGCTGTAGTACCTGGCAATACAAAAATTCCGGCCCCTATTGTCGCTCCTAGTACATACAATAATAACTGTAACGACCCTAATTCACGCTTTAGTTTAAAACGTTCGACTTCAGTTATTTTATTGGCTTGTTCGATTGACTTTCTTCGTAAAAAATTCGCCATAATAACCACTCCATTTCCAACAAAAAAGGTAATAACTTTCATTTTTATTCATTTTTATCAATAATCAGTATATTAGCTATATTTTCGAACTGAGTCAACAATTAGATTAGTATAGCAATTTCTCTTTTACTAGAAAATGAGTAAATCGACGCACTCTTTATAATTATTTATGCCCCTACCTAATTGTAGAGTTGCCTTGCTTTCGCTCAGATAAACAATGCGTTCGAAATCGGCTTTATGCTTAGGACAGCATGGTCAAGGATTTTAAGCTAACATCCTATATAAACTCCTTTCTGATTTCTTAACATCCCAGAGGCTTTAAATTCTAGTAAATCAAAATTAAAGATGATATTGTACAAGCTATAAATCTAGAAGTTTGGAGAGGACAAAATGGATTCCTATGAAGTATCGACATTAAAAAAGGGCCTTTTGATTTTGGATGTATTACGTCAAAAGCATTCTCTTACATTAACTGAAATTACCGAAGAATTATCAATGAATAAGACATCCGTTTTTCGCATGCTTTATACGCTAGAAAAAATGAATTATGTTATTCACTACAAAAAGTTTTATCAATTAAATCCGCATATTTTTAGGGATGAGCACTTGTATTGGCACAAAGATATCCAATGGACGTCTCTCGTAGCGCCCTATCAATTAGCCCGCCAAGAAAAAATAACTACTTATATTGCTATTTTGGAAGATTGTGAGATGGCGATAAAAAATGTGATTAGTGAGCCATTTGAACATCCTACTTTTCATGCAATCGATACTCGGACACCTATGCATTCAAGCGCACTCGGAAAAGTAGTTTTAGCTCATCTGTCACCTAAAAAACAACGTGAAATATTAAATAGTATTGAACTTAATACATTCACAACAAAAACCTTCTATGATTATGGTCTGTTGATTCCTCATTTACAGGTCATTAAAGCACAGGGATATGCTGTTGATAATGAAGAAACGAATGTAGGTAAATGTTGTATTGCAGTTCCGATTTATGTGAATGAAGAAGTCATCGGTGCCATTGCTTTGCATGGTGCAACGAATCAAATAAAGAAATCTGCCATAAGGTCGTTTGTAAAAAAATTAGAAGAGACTAGTCAGCAATTGACGAAAGAAATCAATTACCTATTAACATCATGTTAAAAATTAATTGGTTTTGTATTTGCAATTAAAACGCTCTTGTTTCTATATATGAAACGATAACTATGTATGTTGGTAAAATAACTTTTTTATTCTATTCTGATTACAGAAAACAGAGGAGGTAGGAATATGAAATTTCATACATTAAAAAAAACGACTATCAAAATTTCTGAAATTGGCCTTGGGACGAATGCTGTAGGTGGCCATAACTTATATGAAAACTTGGATGAACAAAATGGGAAGGAACTAGTCTCGGCTGCACTTGACTTAGGGATAACTTTTTTTGATACAGCAGATATATATGGGAAAGGGCGTTCAGAAGAACTTGTTGGTGAAGTATTAAAAAACTACTCAAGGGAAGATTTCGTTTTAGCAACAAAAGGTGGTAGACATTGGTTTGAGGATGGTTCAGTAAAAACAAATAATCATCCGCAATTTTTACGAAGCGCACTTGAAAATAGCTTGAATCGACTACAGATGGATTATGTAGACCTTTATTATTTACACTTCCCAGACAACGAGACCCCTCTTGCGGAGGCGATTGGTGAATTATCTCGCTTAAAAGAAGAAGGAAAGATCCGAGCAATAGGTATTTCTAATGTAACACTAGATCAACTTATAGAAGCTAATGTGCACAATGATATTTCAGTATTACAATCTTCGTACAATATGTTAAATCGTTCTTCAGAACAAGATTTATTGCCATACTGTGTAAAAAATGATATTTCTTTTGTTCCATACGGTCCACTTGCATACGGCCTACTTGGCGGAAAGTATACAAAAAACTTTAAGTTAGGTACCGGAGATTGGCGAATTTCGGATCCTTTATTCCAAGGCGAATTATTTGAACAAACTTTAGCAAAAGTGGATGCATTAAAGGGAATTGCAGAGGAAAAACAAACGACATTACCAAATCTTGCGCTTGCTTGGTTATTAGCTCAAGATGGCGTTGATGCCGTTATCCCAGGCGGGAAACAGAAGAGCCAGGTAGCTACCAACGTGAAAGCAAGCGATGTCCTATTAACAAACGAAGAGTTAGTGAATATAGAAAGAGTTTTAGCATAAAATAAAAATGCGAAAATGCTGTTATATCAACATTTTCGCATTTTTTTATTCTGGACGTTCTATCGCAAATATATCACCAATCTTTGCGTAATTCGAACCAGCTAATCTACTAACGGCTTTTAGTTCTCTTGGATCAATTCGCCCTTCATTATAAATGGCCTCATCTATATGATATTGTACGACTTCACCAATAAACAAATCGCCTGTCTGCTCGTCCCCATTCATTAAAGGAATTGCCTGTACTAAACGGCATTCCATTCGAACCTTTGCCTCTTGAATACCCGGTACAGATATAAGCTGGCTATCGGCTAATGTAAATTGAGCTCGATCAATTTCGCTTTCTGTTACAGGTAAGGAAGCGGCTGTTTCATTCACCTGCTTCACATTATCCTCATCTACAATATGCACAACAAATTGTTGCTGATGATGGATATGGCGAGCAGTATCTTTTAAGCGCCCATTTGGTCTTTGAACCGCCAGAGAAATCATCGGTGGATTTGATGACACAATATTAAAGAAACTAAAAGGTGCGCCATTGATGACCCCTTGCTCTGACTTGGTCGTAACAAAAGCAATTGGTCTCGGAATAATGCTACCAATTAATAATTTATAGTTTTCACGCTCAGTATTTTTTGTAGGATCAATCGAAATCAAACGACTCATCCTCCTTAATCAAGCACACGCACTTCAATCGGAATTAATGTTCTTTCTAATTGTTCACGATGCTGTTCGTATTGAGCTGGTAACATTAATTGGCTACCCATAGTTTCAGGTGTTTCATCATGAGCGAATCCAGGTGGATCTGTCGCAATTTCAAATAAAATCTCACCAGGTTCACGGAAATAAATCGCATTAAAATAATTACGATCTTTCACTTCAGTTACATGTTGTCCATGATTCATGACATACTCTTGCCATTCTAGATGATCCGCATTATCCTGGGCTCTCCAGGCAATATGATGAACCGTTCCGACTCCCATTTGACCACGCATACCAGGAACAACTTTTAAATCTACCGTATTGCCGATATCTGCGCTGGATTTATAACGAGTATACTCGCCTTCCGTTGCTACTTCCTCAAGCCCCATGACTTCAGTTAAGACCTTTGCCGTTTCTTCAGGGTGACTCGAATAAAGTGTTGCACCACCAAATCCTTTAATCGCCACCTCAGGAGTTACTTCGCCAAATGTCCATTCATTCCATTCACCTTCCGCACGTGCCACTAATTCAATATGAAGTCCGTGTGGATCATCAAATTGTATTACTTGTTCACCAAAGCGTTCAGCTTTTTGGAATGGAATAGCGAATTTCGCAAGTCGATTAATCCAAAAAGGTAGTGCTCCCTCTGGTACAACATACGTAGTGACACCAACTTGACCATCACCAATGCGACCTTGATAAGCATCTGCCCATGGGAAGAATGTAATAATTGTCCCCGGTTTACCACCTTTGTTACCGAAGTAAAGATGATATGTGCCTGGGTCATCGAAGTTTACTGTTTGTTTAACTAAACGTAAACCTAATACACCCGCATAAAAATCAATATTTTCTTGTGGATGCCCTACAATGGCAGTGATATGGTGAATACCCGCAGTATGTTTTTTCATGTTAACAGTCCCTTTCATGATAAATGTATTTCTCACCTATACTTTATCCAATAACGTTCTACCTCAATCTTGATTAACGAATTGTATATAAAGCTTTTGACCAAGGAATTAATTGATCTAACATTTGGTTAACAGAATCTGTTTGTACTTCTTTTGGTTTGAAGTCAGTACCATTTTCAAAGTCTGTGAATAGTGACAATGCTGGATGTACACGTACATCTGCAATTAAAAGTTCACCCATAATACCACGTAAATGTTCAGCTGCACGTGCACCACCTACAGAACCATACGATACAATACCTGCAGCTTTGTTATTCCATTCTACACGTAAATAATCTAGTGCATTTTTGAGAGCACCTGTAATAGAGTGATTGTACTCTTGTACGATAAATACAAATCCATCTTGTTTTGTAACAATTTCTGACCAAGCTTGAGCGCCTGAAGCGTCTTGTCCTGGTTCACCTAGTAAAGGTAATTTGTAATCTGCAATATCAATAATTGTATAGTTAGCATCGCCTCGTTGATCTGCGATTTCTTTTACCCATTGTGCTACTTGTGGACTAACACGACCTTCACGTGTTGATCCGATAATAATCCCGATATTTAATTCTGCCATTGTTTTTTCCTCCTCTTTTTTTGAAGCAAATAATTTATTTAAAAAACCCATTATGATTACCTCCTTATGATGAAAAGTAAAACTTTTCTACATGGATTAAAAGGTTCGAATTCATTTATCTTGAATTTAGTTATCTTGAATTCGAGATAATAATAACACGACGGTTTAATTTACGTCAACAAGTTTGTTTAATGTTTTAAAAAAAGCAGAGATGTTATCATAAAAACATCTCTGCTTTGCTTAATTAATATAGCTCATCACTATAACGAGTGGTTGATTTCCGTTCCGACTGGGCGCTTTCCTGGGGGCGTCCGATGAGCCGCTTCACTCGCGTTGCTCGCTCCAGGGTCTCATCTGTGACGCTGATCCCCCAAGGAGTCGCCCAGTCTCCACTCCAATCAACTTATTTTACATCACATATACCATCCCCAACTTTTGGTGAGTAGCTTTAAATTCAAAAATAAACAAAGGTGGATTTTCATCTGGAATAACACTTTCGCTCCCTAGCTCTTTCTTAAATTTGTTCGAAAATTGTTCTTGTGTAAAATCCTTTCTTTCCCCATTTAGGATATTATAGAAATGCCAACCTTCATCAAGCCACGTTTTATAGATTTCGCCTCTAAGAATATTATTTACAACTAATGCTGTGACTCCGCATTGGCCTTTTGCAGGATTATCTATACTCCATTTTGAGCTAGATTGAATGGACCAGGATTTTTTAAAGCTCTTAACACTTCATTTTCTGTATACATTCTTCAGCGTCCTTTTCTACCTTAATATGGGATGTCATCGATTTTAATAGGCGTTGTTCTACCTAAAAGCCAATCATCTTTGATTGCACCATAAACAATACTATCTGTTACAGTACCATCTGCGTTCTCCCAAGCATTTCTTAAATAGCCCTCTTTTACAAAGCCAGCTTTCGCAAAACATTTCCTCATTCCTATATTATCAACTCTCGTATAACCTTCGATACGAATCTTATCTTTTTCTCCAAACAGGTAATCTTGTAACCAACGGAGGATTTTTACTCCGTATCCTTTTCCTCTATAACGCGTATCTAAACGGATATCGAATAACGGGATCGTATCACTTATATCATGAATGATAATAATCCCGACCTTTTCTTCATTATCAATTAGCCAATGTGTTTCCCGATCGCTATGATAGTATCCTTCTGCATACGCTTTTCGAACGGATTCTTCTTTTAAATTTTGATCGGTATGATAAATCCACTTATTTTGAGTTAATAATTCTACCAAATTTTCTATTTCATCTTCGAATAGTTTATAGTCCAATTCGTATAATCTCCCGAAAGTTTTGATTTTGAAGTGTAAAAGGGAAGTCATCATATGCAAAACATCATATACTGCTTTTAAAAACAATGTTCTTTCGAATAGTATACACAACAAATATCATATACTATGAAAAAGTGTATATTTTTGTTAAATTTAATTTTTGGATTAAAGGTCATGATTATGAAAGAAAAATTTCGGAGGAAATAGGTGAAAACAACAATGAAAAAAAGTTCCCTTTATAAAACTATATTAATATGTTTAATATTAATTCCACTCTATCTATTTCAACCAGTCTCACAAATCTCCGCAAAAGAAGCAGGACGAGACATTAAGAGTACTATAGATAAGTATGTTGAAAAATTTTTAGAAGAGCAGCGAATTCCAGGGGCATCTATTGCTATTGTTCATAAAAATGATATCTATTATTCCAAATCGTGGGGCGTAACCGGAGAATCTAAAGAAAAGGTAACTGCTGAAACTCCATTTGTAGTCGGCTCTATTAGTAAATCATTGACAGGCTTAGGCATCATGAGGCTGGTTGATGCAGGCATCATTCAATTAGATGACCCCGTGCAAAAGTATATGCCGTGGTTTACCCTGCAAGATCAACAAGCCGCTTCTCAAATAACAATTAAACAGTTACTTACGCAAACAAGTGGGATAAGCACTTATTCTGGCTTAGCTATATCGGACAAGGAATCGAAAGATTTAAGTGCTATAAAGGACAATGTAGAAAGCTTATCGAATGTGAAGCTGACTGCTGCTCCTGGAGAAAAACATCAGTATAGTAATGCTAACTTTTCTATTCTTGGCGCTCTCATCGAAGAAGTGACCCATCAAACATTTTCTGAATTTATGGAGGAACAAGTTTTTTCTCCATTAGGGATGAAAAATGCAGCCGCTAATAGTAGCATGGCCTATGAAAAAGGATACTTATCTGGCTATCAATCATGGCTCGGTCACCCTGTAAAAAGTGCAGTCACATATGATAATGGTGGGACACCATATGGATATATTACTGCAAGTGCATCAGATATGGTGCAGTATATTAATCTTCTAAGTCAACATGAGCATAACAATTTTTTGAGCAAAAATGCGATAAACCTTTATATATCGCCATTGGTTCAAACTAGTAAGTATCGATATTACGGCCTAGGTGTACGAATCTCATATCCAGAATCTAAAGAAGAGATGATATGGCATTCCGGTTCAAATCCTGACGCACGCTCAGAAGTATTTTATCTACCTGAAACCGATTGGGGCGGTGTGATTCTCACTAATAAAAGTCATATATTAGAGGAAGAGTCACTTCTATACTTGAAACAAGGGATTATCGATATTTTAAAAGGAAAAGAGCCCGTTGACGCACCTCCATATAAACCAACATTTCAAGTCATAACAATTGCTATAATATGTTTACTTTTTGTGATGTTTATCTATCTTCTATTAAAGGTTAAAACGAGTAAAAGAAGAGTGTCGGGTATATTCGGTTTTTTACTTTTAGTTTTGGCCATAATCACCATTCCATTATTAAGCTATAACACAGAAACACCTTGGCACACTATTCGATATTTTGCTCCTGATATTGCATTTTTGGCCATAGCCCTGGTGACCCTTTTATCATTGAATGGCTTATTATCTATATATATTTCGGTTAAACGACGACAAAAAAGACAACTTCTCTAAGTAGGAGTTGTCTTTTGTATGATCGGGAAAAAGGTTATATTGATTATTCATTGCCCTGACCATAGTCCGCTTCCGAGGCCATAGCGTCTGTTTTCGTAACATGTACCGTACCGAACGGATGGTTTGGAGGAGCGTATATTGAATAAAGTTTTAGTGGCACATTCCCTGTATTCGTGACGTTATGCCATGTTCCAGCAGGCACTACTACAGCATAATTTTCATTGACCTTTCTTTCATAGTTTAAATTATTTTTACTTGGGCCCATTTGAGCAAGTCCCTCACCCTCTTCAATATATAACAATTGATCAACATTTGGGTGTACTTCTAAACCGATATTATCACCAACATTAATACTCATTAACGTAATCTGCAAATTTTTTCCCGTCCACAGAGCCGTACGATAAGTATCGTTTTGCTTCGCTGCACCTTCAAGATTGATGACAAGTGGCTGAGCCCCATAATCTTTTAATTCCATTCTTCCACCATCGGAAAAACGGGAAGGTTCCACTCTGTTCGCATACCCTACCTGATAAGGAGGTGGCCAATAAACAAGTTGCTCTCCATAGTTATACATAGGCACGTTTCCGTAATAAGGAATGTAGTACATTTTCTCAATCCCCTCACACATTATAAGGTTATCCTATGCAACTTGTTCTAGAAATGTACTTATACGTACTTCCATCCTATATACTGCTAAAATTAAACAATATAATTTTTTACTCAAAAGTATCCTCAGCATACTCTAAAATATCACCAGGTTGGCAATCTAATGCTTTACAAATTGCATTTAACGTAGAAAAACGTATTGCCTTTACCTTCCCCGTTTTTAAATTCGATAAATTGACAATCGATATATCTACTGCTTCCGCAAGCTCACTTAATTGCATTTTCCTATCTGCCAATACACGATCCAATCTCACGATAATCGTCAATTTCTTCACTTCCTATACTGTTGCATCATACTCTTCTTGCAAAAAAGAGCCATATCTAAATATCCTACCAATTGTCCAAACTATAAAACTACATAGTAGTATGCTCCAATTTATATCAAAAAATCTAAAAGATACGGTTTGAATCCATTCAATATTGTCTAATTCATGATTATTTATAAGCATATGTAGTACCGTTGAAACTAGGTATGCTTGAACCGTATTACTTAAAACACTTAAAATTAACAAACTATATCCCACTAACTCTATTCTTTTACTATTTCTGAGAGTAAATACATCCCCAACAATTGCCGATTTAACAAACTTCCATAATAAAATAAAAATTGACAGAACAATCAACGTAAAGATCATCAAAAGTAACATTAATACGATTGCTTCACTTTTATCATAAATAAAATTACTCATTACATCTTTATTAAGAAAAACAGTCATTCCATTAAAATTAAAAGAAATGTCAATGTTAGAATCTAAAACCCATTTAATAATCTTCTCACCCGAGACTGTTAATGCTACAACGAATAAACCAAAGAGTACTAAAACACATGATGATATGATGCTTATAGTAGCGATTAATAATACATTTAATATTCTCAAACTCATCTTCATAGTACGAATTGCTAAAGATTGATCCATAACTGCTGCTAACACTCCTTATCATTTGTTTTAAAGATATCCCTTCCCCCAATTCACATCCTCTTTTTAAAACAACTCTAACGGTCTAATTTTAAGTTCGGATATAGTATATATTATAAGCTGATTTCAGCTTGATTCCACATAACTGTTTAATAGCAGCGATTATTTTCAATTCGACTTTTTCTCTAATAAAGGACATACTAACAAGTATAGATTTATCATAAACGAACATTCCAAAAAGTATATAAAATGTCTAGAACTTGATATAGTATGTATTTAGGAAAAAATCAATTTGTTGTGGTGGTGTATATATGAAGAAGTTCAGTATGGATTTTTTAATGCTTACGGTCGGAGCGCTGTTATTTGCACTGGCGGTAAACTTATTTGTTATACCTAATGATTTAGGTGAAGGTGGCGTAACGGGTGTAACAATCATCTTCTATTATTTGTTTGGATGGTCGCCAAGTATTGTGAGCCTTTTGTTAAACGCAGCTTTATTGGTAGTCGGCTATAAATTTTTAAGTAGACAAACAACTATTTATACGATTATTGCCGTTTCCCTCCATTCACTGTTTTTACATTTAACAGAGTCTTGGTCAATTTCTTCAAATGAAATTATCGTGAATACTATTTTTGGTGGCGTGTTCGCTGGAGTTGGCATAGGCTTAATTATAAGAGTTGGTGGAACAACAGCAGGTTCCACAATCTTAGCTAGAATGACGAACAAATATTTAGGCTGGAGTATTAGTTACGGTTTATTGTTTTTTGATTTAATTGTAGCTTTTTCATCGTACTTTATTATCGGGGCAGAAGCATTAATGCTTACTATTATTATGCTGTATGTTGGAACAAAGGTGATGGAGTTTGTTATTGAAGGTGTAAACCCGAAAAAGGCCGTTACGATTATTTCGAAAAAGCCAGAAGAGATTGCCAGTCATGTGAACGGTTTTATGAATCGAGGCGTGACGGTTCTATCAGGCCATGGCTATTACACGAAGGAACAAAAAGAAATTCTGTATATTGTTATTAGTAAACAAGAAGTTGTAAAACTAAAGAAAATTGTCAAAGAAATAGACAAGGATGCCTTTATTGCCATTCATGATGTACGAGATGTCTTTGGACATGGATTTATTGAATTGTCTAAAGCTTAATTAGGCCACTGAGAAACACCTTTTGTTGAAAATGAGTTTAATCTCTTATCAACATAAAGGTGTTTTTTTCAATGCTATTTTTAGACTCATACTTATCCAATTTGATTATCACCACCATAACGAGTGGTTGATTTCCGTTCCGACTGGGCGCTTTCCTGGGGGCGTCCGATGAGCCGCTTCGCTTCGCTGCAGGGTCTCGGGCCAACAGGATGTTGGTCACGAAGGCGTTATCACAGGACGTGATGCATTTAGCCTTCGTTCCACTATATCGCTGGTCCCCAAGGAGTCGCCCAGTCTCCACTCCAATCAACTTATATGCATGGTTCATTCTAAATTAATGATGAAGCCTTTATTCCCTAATCCGTAAGGAAGTTTCAATTATCCTATCTAAAAGCTTTGTATAAGTTATTCCTGCCGCGGAAGCACTTTTTGGGAGTAAGCTGTTTTTTGTCATCCCTGGCAAAGTGTTAACTTCCATTACATATGGGATTTCATCCTTGATCATCATATCGATTCGGGCATAAACACTACACTTTAATGCTTTATAGCAACCTTTTGCGGCTTCAGCAACTCGTTCATGTATTGCCGGTGGAAGTTCTACAATCTCCTCTATCGTAGCGGCATCCTCATATTTCGCCTTATAGTCAAAGAACTGCGCTGTATGTTGAATCGAAATGATTGGAAATAGCTCGCCGTCCAAAATGGAGCATGTTATTTCTTCACCCTTTATATATTTCTCAATAATGATTTCAGAATCCCATTTGAATACTTCCTCAACCGATCTTAGTAAGGCATCTCTATCATCAACTATTTTTACTCCTACACTGGAGCCACCCGAATTAGGCTTTACGACTAATGGATATCCCATTCTGTCTAGTTCATCCAACTGAAGCTCCTCGCTATTCGAAAGATGAAGCCAATCCGGTGTTTCAATGCCGTCATAACGTAGAATTTTTTTTGAAATATTTTTATCCATGCAAATACTGCTTGAAAGTATACCACTTCCCGTATATGGAACACCCATAGTCTCTAGTACACCTTGAATTGTGCCATCCTCTCCAAATTTCCCATGTAGCGCTAATAAAGCAATATCGATATCTTTCACCTTTTCAATAAGCTCTGCCGTGTTATTTTCATTTAGTTTAATAGCTACCGCTTCGTATTTACTTTTATCTAAATGAGCGATCATTTCTTCCCCTGTCATGATAGAGACTTGCTTTTCCGAGGAAACGCCCCCCATAATAACGCCAACTTTCATATGTTCAACTCCCCATTTCATTTTTCAAAGTATCACCAATAATCTTAATACCACGCACAATATCCTCTTCTTTTAGCCGAGAAAATCCTAAGCGAAATGTGTTACTGCCCTCGCCATTGCTGTAAAAAACGTCACCAGGATAAAAAACAACTCCCCTTTGATAGCACTTTTCCAATAGTGCACGGGCATTCATTCCATCTTCTAGCTCAATAAAAAGATGAAGTCCACCATCTCCAGTCATTCTTTTGAAAGGAATATATTGTTTGCAGGCTTGACGAGCTAACTCATATTTTTTCTTATAAACGAACTTTGCTTTTTTTAAGTATTTTTCAAAATACCCATCCTGTAAATATTGATAAAGCACAGCTTGATCTAGCGTCGATGTATGAATTGTACGTGCTCTTTTCATACTTTCCAGACAGTGGATGAGTTCCTTATCGGCTAATATCCAGCCAACTCTTAAGCCTGGAAAAAGTATTTTAGAAAAGCTACTAATATAAATAACATTGTTACCATCGCCAATAAAAGTCATTAGTGGTGCTAAATGCGCGCCTGAATAACGTAATTCCTCATTAAATCCATCCTCCACAATCGGAATTTGATATTGTGAAAAAAGCCTAATAATTTCAGTTCTTTTTTCGGAGGAGGTAACAATGCCTGTCGGATTATGGTAAGACGGGATTAAGTAAGCAAAATCAAATTCCTTTTTCGATAAACTTTTCTCAACTTGTTCAATATCGATACCGTCATCTTTCATGTCGATTCCGTGGATGTCAAATCCATGTAAGCGAAAAAGCTTTAATGCTGCATGATGAGTAGGATTTTCGCAAATAACACGTCCAGACTTTTTCGCTAAGGAAGATAACAGAATATCTAATCCTTCGGTAAAGCCATTCGTAATCAAAATATCCTTATTGGAAATATTTATCCCCTTCATTTCCATATAGTGAAGGAGGTACTCGATTAAAGGTTTATAGCCCTTTGCATATCCATAATTCAAAACGATATCTCCTTCAAGGGACATCCGGGTCAGAAAGGCTCTTTTAAAATTTTCAACATCAAAAAGCTTTTCTTCAGGGGCAACACTATTGAAGGAAATCATCCCTTTTTCCCAGTGGTTATCTTGTTTCATTAAATCTAATTCATCTGCTAACAAGGTAACGTTATTAAGCCTCTCCTTCCAATTAAATTCGATAGATGAAGCTTTCAACGTTTCGACTTTCCCTACAAAATTCCCTTTTCCTTTCACTGCATAGATGATGCCCTCTTGTTCTAAATCTGCATATGCATTCAGTACAGTATTTCTACTGACCGATAATAATTTACTAAGTTCACGGGTAGATGGAAGCTTCTGATGCTCCAGCAAGTGTCCCCTCATAATCATTTCTTTCAAATAATCTTTTAATTGAATATAAACCGGGCGATCATCGATAAGCTTAAAATCATTAAACACTTTCTGTACCCCCTTGCTTTATTTTTGCATAATCGCATCTAACTCAAAAGGTCCACAGTATAGGGATTTTCCCTTCCTTGTGGTATGGCTTCTAACTCACAAAAAATGCAATCCTTCAAAATGAAGAATTGCGCCTATTATAACTGAGGATTAAAAATACATTTATTTGAATAACGAAAAATAGTCTATCTATTAATTATATGGGATAGCCCTCCAAAAATGTTATCAATCTTTCTACCTCTCCTTCTATTCGTTTTGATACTTCCTAATGTTCATTGAAATACAAAATGTTACACTGAAAATGCTAGTATTTCTGCGTAAATGGCTGCACCGCACTTCAACAACAAAAATAAGAATATTCCCTAGAAAAAAAATGAACAAAGGGGACTATGAACATGGAAAAAATCATACTAAAAAATATTGTTAAAACATACGATGGCTGCGTAAAAGCTATATCTGATTTTAATTTAACTATTCAAGATCGCGAGTTTATTGTACTTGTTGGTCCTTCTGGTTGTGGGAAATCTACAATGTTGAGGATGATTGCCGGCTTAGAAGAAATCTCGTCTGGTGATTTTTTAATTGATGGCAAGAAAATGAACAATGTACCATCTAAGGAACGGGATATTGCTATGGTTTTTCAAAACTACGCACTATATCCGCATATGACCGTCTATGATAATATGGCCTTTGGCTTAAAGCTTCGTAAGTTTTCTAAGCAGGAGATTAAAGAGCGAGTTCATAACGCAGCCGGGATTCTCGATTTAGAAAAGTATTTAGATCGCAAACCGAAAGCTCTGTCAGGCGGGCAGAGACAACGTGTAGCACTTGGTCGAGCAATCGTCCGTGATGCAAATATTTTCTTAATGGATGAGCCTTTGTCCAATTTAGATGCAAAGCTTCGCGTACAAATGCGTGCTGAAATTACAAAACTTCACCAACGCTTAAAAACGACTACGATTTATGTAACACATGATCAGACAGAAGCGATGACAATGGCAACTCGTCTCGTTGTCATGAAAGATGGGTTAATTCAACAAATCGGGACACCTGAAGAAGTATATGAAACACCAGAGAACAAATTTGTTGGCGACTTTATAGGCTCACCATCAATGAACTTCTTTAAGGGTACTTTGCAAGAAAACGGGATTCAGATTGATGATTTGACCCTAGCTATCCCAACAGAAAAAAGTAAATTACTAAAAGAACGAGGCTATTTACACAAGGAGCTGTTTCTTGGCATTCGCCCTGAGCATATTTATGAAAAATCATCTGTAAATCACGAGCCGTTCTTCACAGCAGTTGATGCAACTATCGAAGTATCCGAATTAACAGGTGCTGAGCTAATGTTACATGCCCAATTAAATGGTCAGCCTTATATTGCACGGGTGAACTCCGATACAAAGATTACACAGGGCCAAGTCGCTCATCTACTATTTGACATGTCGCGTGCGCATTTCTTTGACTTAGAAACAGAAACACGCATTCAATAAGGAGCAATAGTATCTGTTGAACTATTACGGGGTTACTCCTCCGCGCTTTCGCGTGATGTTGAGTTAGGCTTTTAAGTAAATCGGTGAAATATATGGATATTTTCTCTAAATCAATTACACTAAACATAAGATTAAGTGAAACTTCAATCTGCAAGGAATTTTTTCATTCTCCCGATTAGCCTTCACTAATCGGGATTTTAAGGGTTATCGGTACAGATAAACTACTGCCTGCACTGCGGGATAAACAGAAAGGGGCTGCAACATGGAAGAAATCTTGACGATTACGAATTTGACGAAGAGTTATGGTAACAAGGAAATATTGAAAGGCATCGATTTACACGTCTCAAGAGGAGAAATAATTGGTTATATCGGTCCGAATGGCGCAGGTAAAAGTACAACCGTCAAAATCATTTTAGGGATAGAAGGCGATTACAGTGGAGAAGTTAAGCTTTTCGGAGAGAATATCAGCCAAGACAGCATTGAATATAAAAGGAAAATTGGCTATGTACCTGAAATAGCAGATGTTTATGATAATTTAACTGGTTATGAGTATTTAACCTTCATCGGCCAGCTTTATGGCCTTGAATTCGAAGTCGCTGCTGATAAATCAAAATCCTTAATGACATTGTTCGGTGTTGGAGAAGCCTATCATGCAAGAATATCTTCCTACTCAAAAGGGATGCGGCAAAAGCTATTAATTATCGCTAGTCTTATACATAATCCCGATTTGTTATTTTTAGATGAACCAATCAACGGATTAGATGCGAACAGTGTGATGATCTTCAAAGAAATTTTGATTCAACTAGCTGCCCAAGGTAAAACCATATTTTATTCCTCTCATATCATGGATGTTGTCGAAAAAATCAGTAGTCGTATCATCCTGCTGAATGATGGAAAAATCGCTGCCGATGGGACATTTGCCCAACTACAGGCAGACAATACTGAAGGGACTCTGGAGAAGATTTTCAACCAACTAACAGGCTTCCATGATCATCAGGAGATTGGTGAGAAATTCGTTTCTATTGTACAAGAGGTATGACTATGAAAGATTTCAAAGTTCTACAACAGCTTGATAAGATTCAATTTATTTTTGTGAAAATGGGCGTTGATTACGACAGCATGAGAAAGATCCTCCATATTAAACTAACAATGGATGAGCGTAAAGTACCAACAATATTTAATCAATCAGCAAATAAAAACAAGGAAGAGCAAAAATATAGCTACATTAAATCTTTATGGATTTACGTTTTAATTGGACTTATGCTCATTCCTTTTATGGGATTTGGTCAAAACTATCTTTTCCAGATGAGTATTGCTTATGCCATGATTATTTTTATCATCATGACGACATTGATTTCTGATTTTTCTTCGGTACTTTTAGATGTACGGGACAGAAGTATCCTATCGACCAAGCCGATTTCTGCTAAAACAATTAATGCAGCCAAGTTCATGCATATATTCATTTACTTGACGTATTTGACTATTGCATTTACTGCCATCCCCCTTATGGTGGGACTATATCAACAAGGGTTTGTATTCTTTATTTTAACTGTGCTCTTACTAGTTTTAATTAATATTTTTATTGTTGTATTAACCGCTATTTTATATATAGCTATTTTAAGATTCTTTGATGGTGAAAAGCTAAAAGATATCATCAATTATGTACAAATCGGCTTATCGTTAATGTTGATGATTGGCTATCAAGTTCTTATTAGGTCCTTTGAATTTGTTAATTTTGATATGGCAGTAGTGTTTCATTGGTGGAGTATTTTTCTAATCCCTATGTGGTTTGCCGCTCCTTATGAGCTACTGCTAAACGGTAACAATTCTATATTTACAGTGGTCTTCAGTATATTTGCTATCGTTATGCCACTCATCTCGATATGGCTTTATTTAAAACTAATTCCAACCTTTGAACGTAATCTTCAAAAACTATTAAACACAAGCAAATCTAAAAAAGAAAAGAACAATCGACTTAAAACGCTTTGGTTAACAATCATTTGTAGAACTAAAGAAGAAAGAGCTTTCTATCGCTTCGCCTCTCTTATGATGAAGCAGGAGCGAGAATTCAAACTAAAAGTATATCCATCTTTAGGCTATTCTTTTGTTATTCCATTTATTTTTATGTTTTCTTTTTCAAGGTCCGAAACGGTTGATTATGCCATTAGCATGAGCTATTTAAATATTTATTTTAGTATGCTAATTATTCCATCCGCTGTACTTTTGCTCGGACATTCGGGAAAATATAAAGCAGCTTGGATCTATAAAGTCTTTCCTATCAAAGACTATACAGATTTAAAAAAAGGTAGCTTAAAAGCATTTCTGATTAAGTTGTATATTCCATTGTATATTGTTCTAAGCATCATTTTCTGCTTCATTTTTGGTACGAGAATTATCCCAGATTTGCTAATTGTTTTAGTAGCAAGCTGCATATACACCGTCATTTGTTACATCGGCATGGGAAGCAAGATTCCTTTCACAAAGCCATATAATGAAGTTGGCGATGCTCAGAGCTGGAAAACGCTTATATTGCTTATCCCATTAGGTGCTCTAGCGGCACTGCATTACTTCCTGACTACTCATACTACTTATGGGGCAATCATTTACTTAATCGCGTTAGTCATCGCGAATTTCGTACTATGGAGGCTTGCGTTTAAGCGTATGAAAACGGCTTGAGCCTATGCTCAAGCCGTTTTATTATGATCAATAATGCCTTGCGGAATCGGTTTTGTACTTTGGCATGCAGAAGTTAAAAAGCTTTTCTCTCATATATATAAATAGATAGTAGCCACGACCCAATATATAAAATAATAACCGTAATGCAAGCTACAAAATACATTTGCGTTTCTTGTAACGTCAAGAACTTTCGTGCTAGTTCTCTTAAGATATCATTTATAGGAACTAGTAAACTAATTGTTAACATATAGATACCAAATAAAACACCTAAAGCAATCAATAAATAATGCGTTTTAAATTTATAGGCGATTGGAAACATGAATGATATAGCGACCATAACTAGCCCCATAATAAGCAACATCTCTTTCCATATAAAAAGACCCCCTTTTCCATGTATGAGGAAATCCCCCGTATAAATCATGAAAATAAATATTGTTGTAAATATTAGTGAACCTATATATTTTGAACTGACAATTTCCTTTCTGGTATATGGTAGAGAATTGAGCAGCATATTAGCGTTGTCTTTTTCATCGTAAGCGAAAGTATTTAGTATAAATATTACACTATAAAGAATTCCCAAAGGTATTAGGGAGGGTACACCTGCAAATAAATAGATTATTAAAGTAGCAATGTAAAATAAAATTATTTTCTTTTGTATTAAAACATCCTTAAGTATAAGGTTAATCATCCAATTACCATCCTTTTTCCAATAATACAAACTATCTTCGCGTGTAGGCTTTATCATAATAATCGGATCTCCGAATATGTTCGTCCCACGATTTTTGTAGCTGTCTCCATCACTCATCCTCTGAATACAATAGCGTGAGCATTTCTTTGAGCTCTGATAAGCCAATGTTCATTTCTTTAGCATTTTGAATGGCAATCAACAGATTTTCTTCAACTACCTTTATTTTTCTTTCCCTCATCATTTCCTTATTTTGTTCAGAGATGAACGAACCTTTTCCAACAATCGAATAAATAAACCCATTTTTCTCTAGCTCTTCATAAGCGCGTTTTGTTGTAATTACGCTAATTTCTAGATCCTTTGCAAGCTGGCGCATAGACGGCAATGACTGCCCTTCTTGTAGGTCACCTGTTAAAATAAGCTTTTTGATTTGAGCATAAATCTGCTCATAAATCGGCTCTTTTGAACTGTTTGAAATAATAATTTGCATGCAAATACCTCTTCTTTATTTTTATGTGATCAGTACAGAAGACGATGGTTATTCCGTTAGCATGAACCTTTAGAATTTTTATTACGAAAATTATCTCGGTTTATTAAATATGTTAACAACAGACAGCTTGTATACTGTCATTTGTTACATCGGCATCGGAAGCCAAGGTCGGCTATACTCAGATTTTATTATATGGGACTTTTTGTTTAAGCGTACTTAAACAGCTTGAGCCTACATCAATGGGCTCAAGCTGTTTTCTCAAAGATTGTTGCTTTTACTTTTGGAAGTCTTGGTGAAAAAAATATCTATTATTGCATTTATTATTCCTGGCACAAGAAGTATTAGACAAAAAAAGACAGTAAATAAATTAAAATGTGATGTGTCATAAAAAGAAAACCACTCATTGAAAATTGGGGATTTTGCAATTCTTCCGAATAGAGTTCCATCAATGTCTTTCAAATTAGGTATCCAGCCTGTTACTTCAAATGTAATAAATATTAGCTGTGACAATAAAAATGAACCAATAAGAGATACCCACGATTTTTTCGAAAATGGATATGGATTTTTTTGTTTATCAGACAAGTTATATCCCCCTCTAATTGTTATTACTCCCAAACATATAAAGTAACCTGCTCAGTTAGTTGAAGAGCTATAATCGTTACGAAAACAGTCTATTTCAAAAAACCTTTCTCGTATAAATACGAATAGATAGTAGCCACGATCCAACATATAAAATAATGATTGTAAGGATAGCTACAAAATACATTTGCGTTTCTTGTAAAGTCATGAACTTTTGTATCGATTCTCTTAATGTAACATTCAGACTAGGGGATAAAAATTTAATGATTAAAATATATATTCCAAATAAAGCACCTACAGCAATCATTAAAGATTGCGTTTTAAATTTATAAAAGATTGGCAGTATAAATGACAAAGCGACCATAACAAGACCGATAATTAGCAATATATCTTTCCATAAAAACAATACCTCTTTTCCATTTAAGAAAAAATCACCTATAGAAGTAATGAATATAATTAGTGACGTATATACCAATGCACCTATATACTTCGAACTAACGATTTCCTTTCTCGTATATGGTAGCGAATTAAGCAAAATATTAGCGTTATCTTTTTCATCATAAGCAAAGGTCTGAGTGATAAAAGCCATACTATATAAGAATCCTATCTTTACTAGGGACACCTCTATAAATAAATAAAGTATAATTGTAGCAATGTATATTAAAATTATTTTCTTTTGAATTAAAACATCCTTAAGTATTAGATTAACCATCCCATTACCATCCTTTTTTCGTATAGTACATAATATCTTCAAGCGTTGGTTTTTCCATAATGACAGAATCCCCAAATATGTTCGCCACACGATTTTTATCCGCAGTTAATGCCTCAAAGCCTGTGTTCGATTTTCGGATGGCAACAAACTCTCGTTCCGTTTCCTGATCCAATAAATTCAATGTCCCTTTGACAATGGCATATTCTTCTTCAATCTTGTAAAATTCCTTCGTGAATATATGCTCACCATTATGAACAAAGGTAATATAATCTGCAATTCGATCTAGATCTGTTGTTATATGTGTCGAGAAGAAAATCGTTTTATCTTCATCTTGCATTAATTCATGTAAAATATTTAGTAACTCTCTACGAAATATCGGATCAAGACCGGCAGTAGGTTCATCCATAATTATTAATTCTGCATGATGAGCTAAAGCTATGGCTAACGAAGCTTTCATCTTCATCCCCTTCGAAAAGGTCTTCATATTTTTATTCAATGGTAGTTCGAACTGATTAACATAACGTTGAAAGGCTTCATCATCCCAGTTTTTATAGGCCGGTTTAATAATCCTTTTCATATCCTTTAACGTTACGTTTTCATAAAAGACATTTTCATCATAGACAAAGCCAATACGTTCCTTTATTTCTTTTTCATGTTTTTTATAATTCATCCCAAACACTGAAACAGTACCACTATCTTGCCTTAGTAAATTCATAATCAGCTTGATTGTTGTAGATTTCCCTGCACCATTTCCCCCGATAAATCCAGTTACAAAGCCCTTTTTTACGTTGATAGAGAAATCCTTTATCTGAAATCCCTTAAAAGATTTATGAACATGCTGTAATTCAATGACATTTTCCATCTTTCATCCTCCGTATGCAATAATGTAAGCATTTCCTTGAGCTCTTTCAGGAAAATACTCCGCTTCCGAAATATTGTGTATATACTTTATATACAATATATACACAATAAACATATTTTGCAAGTGGAAATTAAATTTAATGTTTTTTATAAAAAAAGGGTCATAAGTTTTGTCAGGAATTAAAGGGCAAGTATTTATTGAGTAAAGGAAAAGTCTACCGTCAATTTGAATGACAGTAGACTTTTGAAATTGTACATAATTTGAATAGTGTAAGATTAAAGATCTTCTATATATTTTTCTGATTCATCAGCTATTCGCTTAAATTCAATATCATGAATATAGTGTGAGCAATCTAATTTTATGAATGTGCCGTCATTATGCTTACTAATGAAATCTCTTTGAAATTCATTCCACTCCTCTTCATTCCAGCCTGTCCCTTGACCATTTGAAAGGAACAACAGCATAGGAACATTTGGTATTCCAGCCGCTCCTACCTTTTCAGCATTTGCCTGAATAGACTTAATTTCATTCAACATATTTTTAGTTACCGTTCTACGATAAAAAATCACTTTATACAATTCTTTTTCCTCATCGGTTAAAGTCCCATATTTTATGGCATCACTTTCAGAAATGCCCGGAATCCACCTAGTTATACCAATATTCGCAGCAAAGGCACTTACATGAACTAGAGGCATATTTAGATCATAATCTTTATATGTAGCAGGAACAGCCATATCCAACCCTATAATTGCTTTTACTTCATTCGGGTAGACTTGTGCCCAATACAATGCTTCAATACCAGACATAGAATGGGGAAATAAAATATATGGTCCTTCAACACCTGATTTTAATAGAGCTTCTCTTGTTTCTTGTAAAATTGTATCAATATCACGGTCAGAATCTGAGATGTCACTAAAGCCATAGCCTGCCTTTTCAACGACAACGATTTTATAGTTATCGCTTAACAGAGAAAATAATGATTTAAAATCTAAAACAGGTGAACTTGTGCCTCCTCCAGACATAAATACAAGCGTTTCTTCTCCATTCCCTTCTGTATACACATGCATTTGATGACCATTCACTTCTACCATTTTCCCTGGTGGCGTAAATAATTGATCTTCCTTTGATAATTGGTTGTGATGAATAATATAACTTGTCGTAATGATTAACAAAAGTATCGCTATAATAATTGAAAAAAGTATCAAGATTCGTTTAAACACCGTCTTTCAACTACCCCTCACAAGGTTTTTACTATCCACCAAAAACAAATTAACAAACTCCCCCAACAACATTTGTATAGCTTTTAGAGTTCCAACATGTAATCGATAAACCGCATCTTTTGACCATTCATTTCGAACTCATCACCACTTGTACACACTTGTTTAAAACCGTTTTTTTCAAGAACCTTTTGAGAGGCAATATTATTTGTCGTTGTTTTTGCTTTAATCTTTTTTACACTGACCTCTGTTTCTAAAAGTAGCTTTAAGGCTTTCGCCCCTATTCCTTTTCCACCATATTCTTTACCTACTCTATAGCCGACTTCTGCTGTATTGTTCGCTGTATCTATATCTACTAAATTAATTCTTCCAACAATATTGCCTGCGTTATCCCTTATTAAGTAAAATTTCGATTTCTCTTCTTCTTGTTCAGCTAAAAGCTTTCTATGCTTTATGTTAAACGTTTCAAACTTATAATAATCTTCCCCACGACTTGGTACCATTTGTTCAAAAAATAGTCTATTATTCTTTTCAAACTCTAATAATTCTTCCGCGTCACATTCTTGTAAGCTATTAATTGATATTTCCAACCTAATCCATCCCCTCGTTCTTTAAAATACGTCACAAAACCAATATTTGAAAACTTAAAGTATATTGACACTAAGAAAAATCACCCCTCTAAGTCCTTCAATCGATCTATATCTACTGTCTTGATTGTTTAGGGAAAATATAAAAATAACAAACGAAACCAATGATCATTGCGGGTAGTAAAGCAATCCCTATATTTTGTACAAATGCACTTGCGAACACTTTAAAAACCTCAATAACGTCCTTAGATACAATGTTTTGATACTGTTCTGCATTTGCCAAACCTCTGATTATTAAGGTTACAATAAAAATAATGATATAACTAATTAAGCTATATTTAATACTTTTTAGTTTGAAATTTAAAGTATTTTTCTCCATTTCATCACCCTTTTCTTACCTTAATTTATGGTAATTATCACATATTGGAATTTATATTAACAGGAATTTTTGAAATAGAGGAAAATAGAAACTATATAAAAGTGCGACAAAAATCACTAAATAGGTTTTTGTCGCACTTATAAATCATATTAACAATCCGTTTCATAAATACTTTCTACAAATATCACAAAGCATATTCACCATAGTATCCCTATCATTCTCGATTGCCAGGATTATTATGATCCATTTGAAATTACTATAAAACTTATATATTCTTCTCCAAAAACTCTGTATGCAACAAACTATAGATCAACATATCTTTACATTCTCCTGTCACACTATGACATTCAAACTGTCTTAAGCAGCCTTCTTCTTTAAAGTTGAATTTCGACAATAACTTCTTTGAAGCTCTGTTTTCTTCTGTAACGATTGCCTGTATTCTTACTAAGCCTAACTGATTAAATCCTATTGATAATACTTCTTTAATAGCTTCCGACATAATACCACGGTGCCAATATTCTTCAGATAATTCATAACCAATTTCAGCTCGTTTGCCTGCAAATTCGCTCAGAAAAATAGTACCAATAATTTCATCCGTTTCTTTGTTAGCAATAGCAAAACGAATAATCCAACCTTCATCATAGCCTTTGTTCCAAAAGTTAATTACTTCATAACTTCTTTCTAAAGTCTCTGGCCCATTCCAATCAAGATAACGATAAACATTTTCATTTGAATAATAATTGAATAACGCAGGAGCATCCTCCAACTTCAACTTTCTTAATGTAATGCGTTCAGTTTGTACTGTTGGAAAAGAGGTTCCTAATAATTTCGTAAAGTTCATTTTTTCACTCCTATTTTTTGAATGAATAAACTAATGATGAAAGTTCAAAAGAAGCTGATTAGATTATAGCTGACCTGCATTACCTAAAAAAACCTCATACATATTTCATAAAAGAAAATAAGCCAATGTGGTCAAAAACCACACTAGCTTATTCGATTCTTCTTCTTTTCTCTTTTAGTACAATTCTTTGAATACTCTTTGAAGACAAATAATATTTTTCACCTAAAGTAGCGGTGTCCGCTCCTGATAGATAATCGTTATAAATATTGAAATTTCTTACATCCAATTCTTTTCTCGTAGCAGTATTGGATCCCCAATCCTTCTTATGTTCTGCTCTCCGCGGTATATAAATATATTCACCATCGACATATTCTTGTATTAACTCTAACAACTCTGCTGGTAGAATATGCTTTGCTTTTTTATAGCTCATATTTGCACTCCTAAATGTTAATATTTTTTAGGAAGAGCAAAGGCTATTTTTTTATCTTATATTGCAATAGCCTTTGCTATGCAAAAAAAGTATACCTTCTCATCAAACAATCCCCCCTTGTATTTTTGTGATTTCAATCCATAATATACCATAAAAGGCTCATCACCAAAACGTGTGGTTGATTTCCGTTCCGGCTGGGCGCTTTCCTGGGGGCGTCCGATGAGCCGCTTCACTCGCGTTGCTCACTCCAGGGTCTCGGGCCAACATGATGTTGGTCACGAAGGCGTTATCACAGGATGTGATGGTTTTAGCCTTCGTTCCTCTATTGCTAATCCCCAAGGAGTCGCCAGCCTCCACTCCAATCAACTTATATACATAGAATACGTTTTAACTAATGTCATCCCATAACTTTCGGTGATGACCCATATTGTCAAAAAAAACAAATTGGTTTTATAGATTCCTATATGCTCTACTATTCTTTACTTATTAATTTTAATTTTTCATAGCCCTTTATATTTAAGCTTATTTGTTTTTCTTTATTCCAAATACTATAAGGGTAAACTAAGTTAACAACGGTTTTCCCATCTTTCATTTCGATATTGGCTCCTCGTGCATAAAAGGACTCTCCCTTTTCATTTGTTAATGCCCATTCAAAAAATTGATTTTCATCCTCATAAATATTTGCATCGACCATTAGAGATACATGCATAGAGCCATTCGTAAGGGTTGCTGATTGAAGTTCAATACCTTCAACAGCTTTTTCCGCTTCAAATGATTGTGTTACAACCTTCGTTGGTGTTAATGTAAATGGCCATTCTCCATTAATAGTGACAATCCCTTTCTTTTCTGTATAGAAATGAATTGTTTCAATTACTAATTGAGCGTTATCTAGAGAAGGCCATGCCCGGTCATTCGACTGTAATATTTGTTCTAAAATTATAGATTGGTCGGTTCCTTTCAGCATTTGCTCCTCAATATTACCCGTAAAACCTTTTGAAGCAAGGGGCTTTGCATCTGAAACAAGGGCATCAATTTCTTTTCCTTTAGAATCGTATATACGATATTCAATTTCCATATGCTGAATATCTCTTAAATCCATGTTCCTTGGTAAAATCTCAAACTGTAGCCCTACACGGTAGGCATCAGCAAATGTATTTTCAAGTGTAACCGTAATATCTTGTGAATTTTGCGATACCCCAACATATTGTACTTCTCCATTTTGACTAGCAAGTTCAATCCCAGCATTCTCCTGGAAACCTAGGAATGCTTTTAGTTTAGCCATTGCTGTATCATTAGACAAAATCACACCTGAAGCGAGCACTGCACATGCAGCCGCAGCTGAAATAGGCTTCAGCCAACGTTTTTTTGTCTTTTTCTTTGTTTTAGAGCGAATCTCTGTATAGGAACGCTCAAAAGCTTTTTGCACAATTTCCGGTAGTTCTTGTTTTCTATTCATTTCCTCATGTAAACGATCATCTAATGATTTTTTCATAGCAACTGTGCCCCCTCAACATAATAATTATTTTTCAGATATTGCTTCGCTCTAGAAATCCTCGACTTAATCGTCCCTTCTGATTCATGAAGAAATACACTAATTTCTTTTGTCGTGAGTCCGTTCACATAATAAAGTGTTAAAGCAATGCGATAGTTCTCATCAAGACTCTCTAATGCTTCATCGAGCTCAAGTGAAATTTGATCTTGGTGTCGGAGTTCATGCATTGTCGTTACATCTAGTGGTACAGTACGCTGATCCTGCTTTATAAAGCGATAGCAGTTATTTAAAAGAATTCGACAAATCCATGTATTAAAATATTTTGCTTCTTTTAGAGAATCTATTTTTTCATAAGCTGTCAAAATCGTATCTTGTAGAAGATCTGCAATATCCTCATCTTTCAAACCAAGTCGTTTGGCTGTCCGATAAAGTATCATTTCGTATTGACAGATTAATTGTATAAACGCTTCTCCATCGCCCTTCTTTGCTTTTTTTACAAGAAACTCGGATTGCATGTCATCACCTCTTTTTTCTCTTTCATATCGTTAGAGCATTTTGATGGATCGTTAGTTGCACTGATTTATTATTTATAGTACTAAAAAGCAACCGACGAAATAAAAGTCGGTTGCTACTTAAATTGTAAATGGCAGGATATTTAAAACAACTGGTGCTGTTTTCTTTCCCCAATTAGGTATTTCAACTCTTTTCAAACCTCTATAAAAAAACCGAAAAACAAAGGACTTTTATACCTCAATTCGACACACATTAAGTAATAAGTCTGTCAATTTATTATTGACATTCATGTTTTATTGCATAATACTATACTTAAAATTCGAGTTTTTATAGGCATAAAGTTCCAATAAAACTCAAAGGAGGGAACTATTTGAAAAGCAAAAGTATTAAGCGACGATTATTGTTTTTTACATTAAGTTTGTTGTTATTGTCCTCTGTACTCAATTCCGCATTAAGTGTATGGATTGTCGGCAAAAATAGTAAAGAGGTTCTAATTGAGAAAGCTAATGAACAGGTCTATGAAATCGCCAAGCAAGCAGAAACTATATTAAACTCTGAGAGTGATCCCATCTCATCTTTACAAGATTTTGTAGAATTAAAAGCAAAACAAGAGAATGTAACGTATGCTATTGTCATTGATACGAATGTAAAAGCTGTGGCACATAGTGATACGGGGAAATTGGGTAAATCGTATAAGGATACATATACAATCGACGGTGCTAAACACGGAAAGAAACAATTTACAAGATGGTATGCTGAAGTTCAAGGTATATGGACATATGACATCATGGAGCCTATCTATAAAGATGGAGAGCTTTATGGAGTGATTGATATTGGGGTGCCTGAAAGCGGCATTCAATCTATTACAAACTCTGTATTAATATACCAGATTATTACTGGCATAGTGAGTTTTATTATTATAGGTGCTTTAATGTGGTGGATTATTGGTCGCATTGTTGCTGCCATTAAAAATCTAGAAAATATTATTCATCAAACTACAAGCTTAGATTTTACCGCAAATCCAAAGTTAGAGAAGCTATTACACCATCAAGATGAAATCGGTTTGATGGCAAAAGGCATCTCTGGTATGCAATCGGCATTAAAGAATGTTACCGTCAACATTCATAATACTAGCACCGAGTTATCAGATTCCTCAAAGATTCTTATTCAAGTAGCAGAAGATACGGTACGTACAACAGACGAGATTAGCTCAGCTATTAATGAAATAGCAAAAGCTACAGAAGAGCAGGCTCATGATACAGAACAAAGTGCAGAACAATTAAATCAACTTTCTGGAAATATTGATCGTGTTATTGAGCGCACTGAGAAGATTGCTTCCATGACAGATGATATTGATCAGTTAAGTAATGAAGGTGTAGAAACGATCAACCAACTGTCTATTTGGTCAGAAAAGAACCGTGATTCTTCTCAACAAGTAAGTAACATCGTTCAAGAAGTAAATAAAACTTCATCTGATATATCAAGTATTGTCAATACAATTACAGAGATCGCAACGCAAACTAATCTATTGGCTCTAAATGCTTCCATTGAGTCAGCTCGAGTAGGTGAAGCAGGTAAAGGTTTCGCGGTTGTTGCAGATGAAATTCGAAAATTATCGGAACAGACATCTATAGCCACGGAAGATATTAAACATAAAATCTCTGCCATTCAGGCTATTTCTAAAAGTGCTGTGCAGGAAATTAGTACAAGCCTTAGCATCGTCGAACAAAATGTAAAAGCTACAAATGATACTAGCGAAATCTTCCATACAATAAAGGTAGCACTAGATCAAACAAGTGAAGTGGCACAAGAGGTAAAACATTTATCTCATGAGATGAATGAGCGCAAGGAGCAAATCGTTAGTGCAGTTCAAAACATATCCGCTTCTGCAGTAGAAACCTCAGCCGGAGCAGAACAAGTTTCGGCATCCGCAAATGAACAGCTTAAAGGCATTGAAACTGTTTCTGAAAAAGCGAAGGATCTAACCGTTATGGTCGATGCTTTAAGAGATGAAATGAAAAAATTCACTATTTAACTGAACAAAAAAAGCTGATTCAATTATGAATCAGCTTTTTTAGTATATATCTTTAGATCAATTTACTGTCTTTAAGTAAATCATAGATGATCGTGTCTTTCGTTTTATGAATACCAAATTTACCTATTTGTTTTAAGATAAATGGAGCATCAACATCCGTTAATTTTTTACCATCCAGTAAGCGAGCTGTTGAAGATAACAATGTACGAATATCATAAGTCGATGCAAATACTTCTGGAACGCCTCGATCGATATCTAATAATTGATAAACAGCTTCCATCGCTGTTCTTACTGAATATTCAGTTGTGAATACAGTATCTCTTTCTGTTTCACTAAAGTTCCCAATGAAGGCTAAGTTAGTAGATCCATTAGGTACAACTAAAGGACGATCTCCCTTCGCTCTAGGCATGAAGTAAGAAGTTATATATGGCATATAACATGGAATTGTATTACAAGAATTTTGCGCCAAATCCGGTATTTCGTCTACAGGCACACCCATATGGTACAACCACTCTTGCGCGATCTCACTACCAGAGCATTCAGTAATACTTTTCTTAATAAAATCACCTGGTTTATTAGATAGTAAACCATAAATCCAAACGACTAATTGGTCTTTTGGTTGATCTTTAAAATGCGGTTGTCGGTTTAATGTATAGCTTAGCATCCAATTAGAATCTGTAGCCGTTACAATACCACCAGTAACTACCTTACCTGCATATGGATCTCTTTTACTGATTTTTTCAATATATGGAGCAACTCGATCATCCAATGTAGTTAGTGTTGCTGAAACAAACCAACTTTCTTCTGGCAGATCATCGCAGAACTTCTCTGGTCTACCAAACTCAGCGTCTTGAGAAGCGATGTTTTTCCAAAGTGACCAGCTACCGCCTAAATCAGTGCTTACAGGGGCAGGCGTATTATTGTCACCATAAGTTGTACTCTCCGTAATACTACCATTTGTCACAAACACTAATTCATTTTCTGTTAGCTCAATATTCTTTTTCACACCATCTTGTTTTAACACTAAAGTGTGAGCTACTTTTTTGTCGCCAACTTTATCAACTAAAACATTCTCTACAACTGTATTAAATTGGAAATCAACATTATGGCTTTCCAAATATTTAATCATAGGAAGTACTAACGATTCGTACTGGTTATATTTTGTAAATTTCAATGCAGATAAATCAGGTAAGCCCCCAACATGATGAATGAAACGCATAATATAGCGACGCATTTCCATTGCTGAATGCCATTTTTCAAAAGCAAACATCGTAGACCAATATAGCCAGAAATTCGATTCAAAGAACTCTTCAGAGAAAACATCTGTAATTTTCACATCGTCTAATTTCTCTTCAGGCGTAAAGAAAAGTTTAATCATTTCTTCAGACGCTTTATCAGATAATGTAAACTTGCCATCATCCTCAAGTCTTTGTCCTCTATTTTCAATCAATCTACATTTTGAATAGTTAGGATCCTCTTTATTTAACCAATAAAATTCATCTAAAACAGAAGCGTTTTCTATTTCTAATGATGGGATTGAACGGAACAGGTCCCATAAGCACTCAAAATGATCTTCCATTTCACGACCACCACGAATAATGAAACCTCTAGTAGGATTTAAAATACCATCAAGACTTCCCCCTGAGATATCTAGCTCTTCAAGAATATGAATATTTTCACCTTTCATTTGACCATCACGAATTAAAAAACATGCGGCTGACAGTGAAGCTAGCCCCGAACCAACAAGGTACGCTGATTTCTCATCAACACCCACAGGTTTTTTAGGACGTGCGAAAGCCTCATAATTACCATTACTGTAATACATAATACCGCCTCCATAAACTATTATCGTGATATAGCATACCATTAATTTGCATAGCAATGGTAAAATGAGAGAGAAATTAACAAAAAATTCAATTTTAGTGTTGGAATGTTGAAAAGCATATCCTTCTAATTTGACATGACATCTTATTGTATTTTTATACCAAAATCTTTTATGGCAAGGAACTTACACTACATGAAAAGTAGATTCTTCTTATAGCAATTACACTTGAAGGCACTTGGATTAATTGCATAATTCTCCTTCTATCATAGTAACCATGTGGCTATTCTAAACGGTTTAACGTATAAAATTTTGGAGACATCCTTGCATAATTATTATATTGGAAAACTAAAAGGAAAAGAAAAAGGACATTTATTTTATAAATCGTACAAATCGTTTCTTCCCAATTTGCAAAACTTCTTCATTCATTACTATTCTATCAGTATCCTCTACTGTAAGTTTTTCACCATTTAAAGAAACGCCATTTTGTTTCATTAATCGTATAAATTCACTTTTACTTCGAATATAATCATTGGCAATTAATGCTGGAATAATATCTAGTACAGATTCTTTTCCTATTTCGATTAACATGGAGGGGATGTTATCCGGGATTTTTTTCTTTTGAAATGCTATTTCAAAATATTGCTCCGCTTCCTTCATAGATTCTTCCCCATGATATAAAGTAGTAATAATTTCTGCTAACTCTAGTTTGATATCTCGCGGATTTTCGCCTTTTAATAATCGTTTTTCTATTTCTTTTATCACTTTAGGATGCTCATCTGTTGCAAGTTCAAAGTATTTAATAATTAATGCATCAGGTACTTCCATTACTTTTTTGAACATTACTTCTGGTGCTTCATTTACGCCAATATAATTCCCTAAACTTTTACTCATTTTTTCAACACCATCTAAACCTTCTAATAACGGCATAAAAATGGCAATTTGTTTCTCCAGCCCTAAATGCTTTTGTAATGTACGTCCCATTAAAATATTAAACGTTTGGTCAGTACCGCCTAATTCAATATCAGCAAAAATTTCAACTGAATCATATGCTTGCATTAATGGATAGAAAAATTCATGAATGCCAATTGGTACTTGACTGTTATAGCGTTTTTGGAAATCATCACGTTCTAAAATACGCGCTACAGAAGTCGTCGCAGCTAATTTGATCACTTCCTCAAATGTTAAAGTTGATAACCACTCACTATTAAAACGTACAGTGGTCTTTTCCTTATCTAAAATTTTAAAAATTTGCTCACAATATGTTTTAGCATTTTCTTTTACAATTTCATCAGTTAGTGCAACGCGCCCCTTGGCTTTTCCTGTCGGGTCTCCTATACGACCAGTAAAATCACCAATAATAATGACAACTTGATGACCTAAGTCTTGCATTTGTTTAATTTTCCGTAGCACAACAGCATGCCCTAAATGAATGTCTGGCGCAGAAGGATCTAAACCAAGCTTAATCGTTAAAGGCTTTTGTTCCTTAAAAGAATGGTCTAATTTTGCTAATAACTCTTCTTCATTAACAATCTTTTCTACACCCTTTTGAATAATTTGTAATTGTTCCTCTGGTTTTAAAAACATACAATACAACTCCTTACTATTGAATTGATATTGCAAGTTCTATAAGAGCAAAAAACGCCCTTTAGGAATCAACCTAAAGGACGTGTATGAACGTGTTACCACCTTAATTTAAGAGTTATTCACATAACCCTTCTCAATAGGTACGGCTAAATAGCGATACCTTTGCATTGATCACGGATGCAACCCCGTCGTAGCCTACTAAAGTTCGGTACGCAGCTCCAAGATGTATTCATTTTAACTTTCCTTGCGCCTCTCATCGACCGGCTACTTTCTGTAAGTTCCATTAAAATTACTCGTTCTCTTCAACGCTTTTACTCTTATACTCCAAATCGTTATCAACAATTTTTCGTTATGCAAATCTTGTTAAATATTATAGTCCCTTTATTTGAATTGTCAATAAATTATTTTTCAACCATTATAACGTGGGGTTGATTTCCGCTCCGGCTGGGCTGCCGCTTCGTTTACACTCCGCTTTCTTGCAATATCTCATTAAAATTATAAATGGGCTAAGTGAATAATCAAAAATACTATAGGAGGAATCATTAATGATGGCAGAAGATTTAACGTATTAAATTTCTTGATCCCTAAAATACTTAAACCTGAAGCTAATATTAATATACCCCCTACAATAGTCACTTCATTTAGAAGATCATTACTTAAAGAATTCTCCATTAATATCGCAATTAAATAAATAGAACCTTGCCATACAAATAATACTATCCCTGCAACAGCTATCCCAATACCAAAGGTGGAAGCTAAAACAATCGAAGTAATTCCATCCAACATACCGTTTGCAAGCAAATATGTATAGTCTCCCTTTAACGCAGCCTCAACAGGACCCAAAATTGATAAAGTTCCAATACAAAATAATAAGATAGCAGTCGATAACCCTTCAGCTAAATTACCCTTAGAGTACTTATTTACTAATGCATTAAATCTTGTTTCTAACTTTAGTTTTTGACCTAGTAAACCTCCTATAGCTAAACTTACAATAAAAAGCACTGGATATTTGCTTGAAGGTAAATGTTGTACTAGTGCATTTATTCCTAATCCCATAGCTACTAGCCCCATAGCCTGCATTAAAATATTATGATATTCATCTTTTATCCCCTTTTTAAAGATGCTTCCCACAATACTCCCGACTATTATCATCATTGTATTAAATATTGTTCCAATCATAATCATTTCTCCTATTAGATAATACTTTTAACCCAAAATATAAACCCTCCTGCAAGGGGAGGGTCAACATTTTATTGGTATTTGTATTTCTGTTAGGTAATCTTCTTTACTTCCTGAAATATAGTCATTAATTATCGTTCTTTCAATAGAATCCCCGATAACTTGGAACCCTTTATCTTGAATACAATTTAGTAAGGATTTATAACTTCCGAGGGAATTGTTATGATTTCCGTTATAATAAATACAGGCATACTTACCTTCTGGAAGAGTTGTCACTAAAGGACTTTGAATATCATCTTCCTCGACTAAAATAAATATCGAGTTATATTCATTGAACTTGTTATTTAATATATTATCTATACTTACCGTAAGACCCACTCCTCCAATAAATATAGAAGAATTCATATTAGATAAATTTTTCAATTGTTGCAGAGAAACTTCCAGCTGAGGTTCTGAACTGATTTTTTCCATCAACCTTACAATTTTCCTCGCTTTAAATGTTTCTATAGATACAACTCCTAATTCTTTTATTTCTCGTGCTTCATTAATATCCTTAATTCGATTTTGAAATCTACGGTTTACTTGTTCTAATTCCATAATTTTAATTTCAGTTAATTCTTTTTGTTTCTTTAACAAATCCAAAAAACCATTAATATCTCTATGTTCCAGGTGACCTTTGATTTCTTTTAAAGAAAAACCTAACTCCTTTAAATAAAGAATTGTGTTTAGTTGTTCAAATTGTTCGGTTGAATAGTATCTATATCCGTTCTTTACGTCAATTTGAATAGGCTTTAATATTCCAATTTCATCATAATGTCTTAAAGTCTTTATAGTTGTATTATGAAGCTTAGCCATTTCCCCTATTGAAAATCGATTCTCCATTTAAATCTTCCTTTAATCATAAGTTATGTTAATTTTATCTTATCACAATTCAGTTCAGTGACCGTTATTAGCAGAACAAAAAAGCAGCTCTGCCTCTGGAACAACACATCTTCAAACAAAATAAAAATAAGCTATAAAGAAAAATTTCTTCATAGCTTATTTATATATTTTTTTTATTGTTCACTAATTTGTGTGGATGGTTTTAATAAAAGCCAAACAATTACTAAAGTTGCTAGTGCTAATATAAAAGTACCCATATAAATAAAATGTACACTTGAAGCTAATGCTTCTTGTGACTCAGTTACTACGTTTGCTGTCGTTTCTCCATGTCCACTAGAAGATACAAGATCAAGGTTTTTAATACCACGTGCATGAATCATCGTGTTAAACATCGCGCCGAAAACTGCCGCTCCTAATGTTTGGCTAAACGTATTGATAAATGTGTTTAAGCCAATTGCCGTCCCGCGCGTATGATTTGGAACTGCCGCTTGAATTGTTACCATGTAGATCGGTGTAATAAGCCCCATTCCTAAGCCGAATAATCCAACTGCAACATAAATAAGGAATGCTGGTGAATCTGTTGACAATGTAAATAGTGAAAAAGCAGCTACTGAAAGAACGCTAGCTCCCAATAGAATGATTTGTTTCGTATTTAATTTACCCACTAATTTACCAGAAAAAATAGTACCAAATGTCCACATTACAGGTAGTGGCATTAAAATGAGTCCGGCGTCTGTCGCATTTTTCCCTAATACACCCTGGCTCCAAATCGGAAGATACATTGTAATACTAATAAGCATTGCACCAGAAATAAGTGTTAGTATGTTTATAGTAGATAATGTACGGTTAGAGAACAGTGCTAGTGGAATTAATGGCTCCGGAGACTTTCTCTCAATGAATAAGAAAATAATGAATGAAATAGCTGCAAAGATTAAGAGGCCAACAATCGTCATGTCCCCCCAGTTTTGCTTACTACTACCTGTTAATAAAGCGTATAGAAGAGCGATTGTACTCAATGAAAATACTGTTGCACCAAGATAATCAATATGATGCTTAGCAGGTTTAATAGATTCTTTATAATAAATTGTAATCATTAAGCACGCGATAATTCCAAATGGAACATTTAAGAAGAAGATGTAGCGCCAAGAAAGGGAATCCACTAAAAATCCACCAACTAATGGTCCGATCACACCCGAGATACCCCAAACAGCACTAATCCACCCTTGTGCTTTTGCCCGGTCTTTCACTTCGCTATATAAATCACCAATGATTGTCATTGTTATTGGCATAATGGCACCTGCACCTAAACCTTGAAGAGCACGAAAGACGATGAGCTGTTCCATCGACGTAACGACGCCACAAAGTGCAGAGCCGACTAAAAATATAGTAGCCCCGATCAGTAAAACTTTTTTCCGGCCAAATAAATCAGCCAGTTTCCCGTAAATTGGCGTCGAAACAGCTGTGGCAAGCATATAAATTGCATATACCCAACTAACAAGTTCGACGCCTGACAAATCATTCGTTATACGGGGAATGGCTGTACTAATAATTGTTCCTTCTACAGCAGAAAGAAATGTCATTAACATTAATGATAAAATAACTTTTTTTCTCATATTTACCCTCTCATCACCAAAGCGTGTGGTTGATATCCGTTCCTACTGGGCACTTTAAGACTTCCACTTCGCTTTCGCTACAAAGCCAAGCTTCTAGGGAGCGTCCAGTCTGCACGCCAATCAACTTATTATATAGTATATTTTTCAACACATGTCTTCCATAACTTTTGGAGATGTGCTCTTTACTTCTTAAACAGTTAAAATTATTCAATATGTAACTACGTATTTTTCATTAATTATCCACGAATAACTGTATATCTTCTAAAGCTTCACAATGAAATCTCAAACATAATTTCTCCCTCTTAAATGTACTTCAACTAATCAACCATAGCTAGTACAAAAAGCAATCGTTCTAATTGAACAATCGCCACAAGAAAAAGTTATATTGTTCTTCATTAACCTTCTTGATAAATGGCTCATTATCAATATTCCACAAGACAAGCACTAATTTTAACACAAATATCCAGTAAAAAACCACCTCAAAATCGCTAATAAGGTGGTTTTTATCAATTCTATATAGTTCTGAAGATGTGAAGAGAAAATAAAGTAATTCACACTTCTCCTTTTTTACGTGCTGCCATTTCATCTTTCATTTCTTCTTTTAAACCTTCAATTGACTGTTGACGTCGCTTATTTTTTTCTTTAATCATTTCACTTTGCATAGGGTCTGCAAATTCCAAACTAATTTCCGCTTCATGAAGTTTTTCTTCCGTGTTCTTAACGATATCACGAATTCGTTCAACATTATTGGATCTATCATCTGGTTTCGATTGTCTTGAATTAGCCATGGTAACCTCCTAAAATTTCGACATTAACATTAGGTTGTATTTTTTTTATGTTTATATGTACACTAATTTTTACCAAAAAGTTCTTTTACTCTTTTAGGCACGATAAGCACTGGAGAAAGGCTAACAGTGTTCTTACTATGTGAGTAGACTCTAGAAGCAACCAGCCATGGAAGCGAATACCTAAACATCTTGAAAATTATAAGATAATTTTCATGAACCTTTATCATACTCAAACAAAAAGAAGCGAGTTCGGAATTACTATCTTCCAAATTCGCTTTATTCTTTATCACATCAAACCATATATTTTTATTTATAAATCGATAAGTAAACCAAGTAACCACAAATTCCTGCTCCGCAGTCAATGATAAAATATATACGCTCTTAAAGTGAAAATATTAATTTCAGGGCTCTTCGTGTCCGACTCTAGGGAGATTCAATACTTTGGTATGTATTTGTAAAAATAGCTTCTTTAAGGGTTGAAAGCTCATACCGTTAACGAGAAAAAATCATATTCTGCATTATACGACTAAAAGGAGGGAGACCTCTCTATTAGATCGATAAATTCAAAGACTTTGAAAATCGAGAAAGGATGAAGACAGTGTCGCAAGCAAATATTCCTAATATAACCCCTAACATTACTATTACTAGAGATGACGCCTTGAACCTCTTATTAGCTTCTATAGCAATTGAAGAATTAGGGCTAGGACACATTATTAATGCCGAAGCGGAGAAAATCCAGTACGCTGTTGGTACGCTGCCAGGACTTTCGGTTCCGGCGACCCTCAATGAATTGCTGCAGGTTAATTCAAGTGTTCAAACTACCATGCAAGGATTAATTAAGAAAGAACTGCTCCTTCAATCTAAACTGGAAAACATCTTGTCTGCTTCTTCTGCAGCAGGCCAAACTGGTGCGACTGGGGCTACAGGGTCAACGGGAGCTACAGGGCCATCTGGTGCGACTGGGGCTACAGGGCTAACGGGAGCCACAGGACCATCTGGTGCGACTGGGGCTACAGGGCTAACGGGAGCCACAGGGCCATCTGCTGCGACTGGGGCTACAGGGCTAACGGGAGCCACAGGACCATCTGGTGCGACTGGGGCTACAGGGCCAACGGGAGCCACAGGAGCTACAGGAGCTACAGGCAGTACGGTTACAGCCAACAACATCAAGGTAGGAAGCTTCATTCAGCAAGTAATTACACCAGGGTCACCTTATGTGTTTGATTCAACAATAAATAGCAATGGAATCGGTATTACACATACACCTGGATCACCAAATATCAATCTAAGTCCGAACAGCGTCTATTGGATCGATAGCTATTTGGAAGGGTTTGAGACGCCAACTGGCGGTATCGGATTCGCGCTTCGCCTGAACGGGGTTCCTCTTTTTGGGAGTCATGTTGGTAACGGAGGCGCTGTTGGGGTCGATGCACAACTCTCCGGTGCATACATTCTGAATACTGGACCCGGTGTTAACGTTCTTCAGATGTTCAATGATGATAACACAAATACTACGACTGCTAGTAACGGTACGCTTGGCGCTTCATTGACAATTATGCAGATCGGTTAACGTATCAGTCTATGAAGACAATATCGCAAACGAAAATTATATCGACCCATAGGGAAAAATACCTCACAACCCACATTTTACGTTAACTTAAAAGACCCCGTTTTGAAAAAAGATTGATCAAAACAGGGTCTTTATTTGCGAAACATTGCACAACTTTTGTAAAAAAGATTGATCATTTTCTCTGGATCAATCTTAAACTAAACTTTTATTATACAATGTAGAGATAACTTAGATTTCACAATTTAAATCATTCTTTTGATTGATTTAATTGCATCGAAATGCATTCCTTCATGATATAGACAAAAGCTAATTAATTCCTTCACCTTTGATAGGAAAAGACCTGTAGAAGTAGTATAAGGGATTATCTCATCCTCTAAACGGCCTTCTAAATTATGCTCAATTCTGTCTAATTGATTTCTTAGCAACTGAATTAATTCATGGATAGTTGGCAACTCTTGATTTTCCCATTCAGTAGGCTTAGTACCCGAACCAAACAATTCCATAAAATAATTTGGTAATTGAGTTTCCTCTTCTGTAATTTGGAAACCGAACTTTTCTTGTATCACATAGATATGACCTAAATTCCATTTAATATTGTTATTAAAACCTTTTGGTATTAATAGTGATTCTTCGTCTTTCATTCCTAAAACTTGACTTAGTGTACTTTCTCGAACAAATCTCAATTGCTTGAAAATATAGTGGTCCACTTAAATTCCTCCCATATAGATAATTAATCTATATCCAAAATGTTGGATAATTTCTGTTCCTACGCATGTTATTGATTAACAATGCAAAAAACACAATAATGATGGAGCCAATTAACACAGGGGAAATTAAATAATTCCAACTATGTACTCCAAACATAACAACAAGTGGATCTGCTCCTGCTGGCGGATGTGTAGTTTTCGTTAATATCATCATTGCAATCGCTAAACCAACTGAAAAAGCAATCGCCCACGGTTCATTACCAAATAGATGATATACAAATAGACCAATGAATGTTGAAACAAAATGACCACCAATTACATTTCTAGGTTGTGATAGTGGTGCGTTCCAAACACCAAATACTAACACACAACTTGCGCCGAACGGAGCCATTAACCATTCAGTAGAAGTCATATTAGTTAAATAAATTAAAGTAACGATTGTTAGAAATCCGCCAGTTAATCCCGTAAAGGAGTCTTTTACATTAACTTGCAATGGACTTCTTCCTTTTCCCTTCATCTTCGATAGGTACCGATCACTGATTAATTTCTTGTCTCCACGATTGATGGCCGTTTCACTACTCATTTTTATCGCCCCCATATTTACAATTTATTCTACATTAACAAAACTAACCTGTAAATATAAATTTGGAGGGTTAGTTTAAATTAGCAAAAATAAAAGAACCAACTCTCAAAAAGTTGATTCTTTAGTTATCCTCTAATTTTCGATGTTGAAATCTTGCCGCTTTTTTTCTATTTCCACATATTTTCATGGAACACCATTTACGTCTCCCATTCACATCTATAAACAATAGAACACACTCTGGATTTGAGCATCTCTTGAGAAAAGTAAGTTTATTTTCTTCGATTAAACTTAATACATCAAAAGCAATTATTGATAAAAGTACATCCTCAATCTCTCCAATCGGGAAAGGGATTAATTTATGTTCTGTCAGTTTATATGTAAAAGGTGCTTTTTCAATTTTCTTTTCTAGAAAAGTGATAAAACTATTCGAAATGTGATGTTGTTCTGCAATGGCTTCAAATTCTTTTCTTATAACCTTCCGCATTTCTAAAATATTTGATGTTACTTGGCTCAATCGTTCCTTAATTTTTATAAACAGTGGCTCATTCCAAAACGAATTATCTTCTTTTACCGCATAGAGCCAATCCAATATATCTTCATCATTGATAAATAGATCATATCGTTGTCCCCATCTTACTACCTCAGTATTTACTAAATCTAATGAAATATTTCCCGATAAGAGTGGGAATTTATTTGTTTCTTGCATACGATTCTCGCTCATTTCATTGTTAAATTTTTCAACCACTTAAGCGATTAAAAATAAGTTATATGTTAATTATATTTTATTTAACCCAAAAAATAAAAAATGCTCCTTTAGGAATTAAACATAGGCAGTTCGCCTTTGTTTTAAACTAACATTCAGCACAATGATTCCCCATTGTCGCGCAGAAACACTAAACACCGAAGGCCGTCCCCATTACGATAAAAATGAACGGTATATCTATTTTGATTAACGTTCCAAATCTAACATAACCATTCTCTTTTTTCTTTAATAATTGAGCTTGCTTCCCAATAGTTACTACCTCAGAGCTATCAACAAATTTATTTGTATACAGAGTTTTAATTTTCTAACCTTAAATACAAAAAAACGCCCTAATTTTTAGGACGGGATTAAAATTATTGATATAAAATACTTAACTATTTTAGGACTCTTAGAAAAATGGATCAACATTTAAGAATGCTGATCTATTTCCCCTCCTGCCTTTTTCAAAGCTCTTTGAAGTTGATAAATTTTCATCATACTAATTAATCCAACTAATAGGGCTCCCAATAAGACTGAACCAATAATGACGAGGATTAATGGCCATTCAGCTTTTCCAAATAAATAATTAACTGTTACCTGGTCAACATTGATCACTGAAAAAATCGCGATAATTAAGACCACAATTATTGCTAATATTAAGTTCCATTGCCTTTTCATAATCCACCTCATTCTTTGTTATTTAATTAATCTACCTTCACTATTATAGAATCCGGATTGGCTTAGGACAATCACTATTTCTTTGTAAGGAAATACCCTCTTTTAAACGATTCTAATCTTTATTACCATGAAACATCCAAATTTAAAAAAGCATCCGTTCGCTTCTTTTATTCTCAGCGAACGGATGTGAATTGCTAGTATTTAAACCATTGTTTTTGCCAAATGACTTTATTATAACGCTCCATACCGGCAACTATTCATTCCTTCGTTTACGTTTGAGAATAGGTCGCTGATTTTGACAACCACTACTTTTGGTGAAGAATCGATTTTACAACTCTATTACATTAAAATGCTATGCTAATGATGAGGTGATTCTAGTGGCAACCATTTTAATTGTCGAAGATGAAATTCCAATCAATGAGCTTATTAAAAGAAATCTCCAATCAGTTGGACATAGATGTATTTCTGCTTTTGATGGAATGGAAGCGATTGATGAGCTTGCACAGCAAAAAATAGATCTTGTATTGTTGGATATTATGCTTCCAGAGATTGATGGATATGAGGTATTTCAGCAGATTCACGGGACCCCTACTATTTTTTTAACAGCTCGAAGCAGTCTGTCAGATAAGGTAAAGGGGCTGACTCTCGGAGCTGACGATTATCTTGTTAAGCCATTTGATATGCTGGAGCTGTTGGCGCGAGTAGAAGCATTATTAAGACGCACGAACAAAGAAACAAGAAATTTTAAATTAGATGGTGTGGAAGTCGATTTTAAAAGCAGACAAGTATTCCTTCATAAAAATCTAGTTGAATGTACACCGAGGGAATTTGATTTGCTGGAGGTATTGGTAAATAACCGCAATATTGCATTATCACGAGACAAGCTACTTGAGCTTGCTTGGGGCTATGATTATATAGGGGATACAAGAACAGTAGATGTTCATATTCAAAAGCTAAGAAAGAAATTAAAACTGGAATCAAGAATTAAAACTGTCTATAAAATGGGCTATCGTTTGGAAGTGTAAATATGAAAATAAAGACTTTTTTATTCACATTTATCCTTTTTCTTTTATTTTTTTACAGCGGAATTTTACTCATTTCATCAATGACGCTTATAAACAATCTAGAAAGTTCTAAAGATCGCAGTCTACGAGAGCATTATTTTATCGCAACGTCGTATGCAAAGGATTTAAACGCATTAGAAAATAGAGATGTTTCTATCGATAGTGGAGTGGAGTCTCTTTATCGCTCTTATTTTAATTTTTATAGCAAACAAAAAGTGATATTGACTATTTCAAAGGAGAACAAGCGTCTGTATGCAAATTTAACAGAAGAGTCTTACAATCTTCCTGAAATTTCCGAAAATATTAAAGTGAGTGAAAGGCTCGTTTCAATTGAAAAGCTCGAAGATAAGGACTACGTCAGAGTGGTTGGTACTCTGCCAGCACCATATGATTCCTATACACTTGCCTATTATTATAATGTATCTGACGTTATTTCTTCATGGTACAAAATGACGGTTACGCTGTTTTTGATTGGGATGCTTATTTGTGGATTGCTTGCAGTATGTTTATTATTTGTACTAAACCGTGTGTTTAAGCCATTGCAGCTCATTTCGTCTACTTCTAAAAGTATTGCAAATGGACAATATGGAAATCGAATTGAGGTTAAAGGAGATGATGAACTCGCTGAAATGGCTCAGAGTTTCAATCATATGGCTGAAGAAATTCAAAGTCAGATGCAGCAACTGGCTATTGCGGCGGAACAGAAGCAGCAGTTTGTAGATAACTTAGCCCACGAACTTAGAACACCCTTAACATCGATTTATGGCTATGCAGAATATATTCAGAAGATCGTTCGTACTGAAGAAGATAGGATATTTGCAACAAATTATATTATGTCTGAATGCCGCAGATTGCAAAATATTTCCGTTTTATTATTAGAGATGGCAACTCTTCGCACAAGCGAAAGTGAACGAAAAAAAATTGAAATGAGCGAGCTAATTCGTGATGTTGAGCAATCTTTATCTATGAAAGCAAAGGAAAAACAAATTGAGATTTCCTATGAGCATCATTTTAATACACTGTTTTGTGACGCAGATCTCATGCATATTCTGCTAGTTAATTTAATCGATAATGCACTCAAAGCTTCTAGTTCAGGTGGATTGATTACACTAAATGCATATATAGAGAATGAACATAAGGTAATTGTCGTTCAAGATAATGGAAAAGGAATGTCAAAGGAGCATCTTAATCATATAACAGAAGCATTTTACCGAGTAGACTCTTCTCGAAGTCGCTCTGCTGGAGGTGCAGGATTAGGTTTAACGCTTTGTAAGCAAATTGCAGTTAACCATCATGCAGAGTTAAGTTTTTCATCGGAAATCGGGAAGGGAACAACAGCCAAATTAACTTTTACAAGTTAATAATAAGTTCATGATAGTTTGATAACCTACTGTTTATACAATTATAACTGTGATCACACTTATTAAAATGAAAAGGAGATTGAATATGGCTAAAAAAAGTGAAATGAAAAATCTTGTACTTGGAACTGTAGGAGCATTAGCTATGACGACAATGGTCTTTAGTGGTATTAATCACACAGTTAAGGCAGCAGAACTTGGTAAAACGCAGACGGTCCCTACTAGCTACAATGTTTCTTATGCAGAAATCGGAAGTAAAAGCGTACCGCAAGATTATGTGAAGAAAGATTATAAAGTAAAGTTAGTTGGAGAAGACAAACCGACAGTAAACGACATGAAGATGAAAGAGGCAGCAGAGCTTGCGAGTCAAAATCTGTGGAAGGTTTTCAAACTTGATTTAAATGGTAAAACAGTGGAAATGACATATAACCCAGTAAATAATGAGACACAGCAACGTGCTACATGGGAAGCCAACATTAAAATCAATGATATGCTGTCATATGCCTTTCAATTAGATGCAGTAACAGGTGAAAATCATTTGATAGCAAAGTGGGTTTACCATAAAGCGAAAATTAATGCAGGCATGGATAAAAATCTATTAAAGAATAATCAGGAATATCAAATTTTAGCAAAAGAGGCAGTAGAAAAATATCAATTATTATCTGGTAAAATAACAGCTGTTGAGTATAGCGGACAAGGGTACTCAGAAGATAGACAAGGAGGTAAAAATGCGGACATTTCCTTCCGTGTAAAGTCTGATAAAGGTGAAGCTGTGCAAATCAGTTTCTCTAGACATAATAAAGAACTTCTTCAAGTGGGCTATGATAGCTGGATGAAGGAAACTGAGCGACATGAAAAGAAAATAGAACAAGAATTAAAAGAACTCAATAAATCGGATTTAACTATTACAAATGAGCAGCTAAAGAAATCTGAAGAAGAAGGACCGGTTCTCTTAGAAATGAGAAACTAATTGACATAGTTTAAATAAAGGAAAACGTTTTATAGAAAGATAATAATAGTAGTGCTATCGTAATTTGATATAAATACGATAGCACTATAAGATTTTAATGTTATTACCTATTATTCAGAAAAATAGTTTAATTATGATCCATTACCAAAAAGAGCCTTTACTACGTAGAATGTAGTAAGGCTCTTTTCTTTTTTAATCAAAATTCAATACTCAACATAAATAGCGTATTATTCAACAGTCACCGATTTAGCCAAGTTACGTGGTTTATCCACATCACAGCGGCGGTGTAGTGCTGCGTAGTAACTAATTAATTGTAATGGCACTACCGATACAAGTGGTGTTAGGTATTCATGAACTTGAGGGATTACTAAACGGTCACCGTCTTCATCTACGCCAGCCATAGCAATAATGCATGGGTATGCTCCACGTGCAGCTACCTCTTTGACGTTACCACGGATGTTCAATCCTACTTCTGCTTGTGTAACTAGGGCAAACACTGGTGTACCTTCTTCGATTAAGGCAATTGTACCGTGTTTTAGCTCGCCACCTGCGAAGCCTTCTGCTTGGATGTAAGAGATTTCTTTTAACTTTAAGGCACCTTCAAGGCTTACATAGAAGTCTATGTTACGGCCGATGAAGAATGCGTTGCGTGCGATTTTTAAGTAATCCTCTGCGATATCCTCTAATACATCTTTTGAATCGATAATTGTTTGGATACCATTTGCTGCAATCGCAAGTTCTTGTTTTAAATCAAATTCTAAGCCTTTGCCATTAGCTTTCGCCGTTACATATGCTGTTACAGCAAGTACAGCTACTTGCGCTACATATGCTTTTGTAGAAGCTACTGCAATTTCTGGACCTGCATGTAATAACAGTGTATGGTCCGCTTCACGTGATAGCGTAGAACCAGGTACGTTTGTAATTGTTAATGTTGGATAACCAAGCTCTTTAATTTTCACAAGTACTTGACGACTATCTGCTGTTTCACCTGATTGTGTAATAAAGATAAACAATGGTTTTTCTGAAAGTAATGGCATATTGTAGCCGAACTCACTTGAAATATGAACTTCTACTGGGATACCAGCCATTTTTTCGAAATATTGCTTACCGATTAAGCCTGCATGATAGCTTGTGCCGGCTGCAATAATATATAGACGGTCTGCCGCTTGTAATGCTTTTAAAATATCAGCATCAATTGTTAATTCGCCATTCTCACCTTCGTATGCTTGAATGATTTTACGAATAACTGTTGGCTGCTCATCCATTTCTTTTAACATATAGTGAGGGTAAGTACCTTTTTCAATATCGCTCATATCAAGCTCTGCTGTGTATGGTGCACGCTCTACTAATGAACCGTCTAACTTTGTAATTTCAACGCTAGCCTTGTGTACGATTACGACTTCTTTATCGTGTAGCTCTACATATTGATCTGTTACTTGTAGCATCGCCATCGCATCTGAAGCTACAACATTAAAGCCTTCACCAATACCTACTAAAAGTGGAGATTTGTTTTTCGCAACGAAAATTGTATCAGCCGCTTCAGCATCTAAAAGAGCTAATGCGTAAGAGCCGTGTAATAAAGATAACGTTTTACGGAACGCTTCAGCCGTGCTTAAACCTTCTTTCACAAATAGCTCAACTAATTGCACGATGACTTCTGTGTCTGTATCAGATTTCATCGGAATACCTTTTAAATAAGTTTTTTGTAATAAATGATAGTTTTCAATAACTCCGTTGTGTACTAGCGTAAAACGACCTGATGCACTTTGATGAGGGTGTGCATTTAAGCGATTTGGTACACCATGAGTTGCCCAACGTGTATGACCAATACCCACTTTTGCAGCAACGTCCTCGTCCACTGCCTCACGTAAATCTGCAATACGTCCCTTTTCTTTGAAGACTGTTACACCCTCTTCGTTACGCACTGCAATACCTGCTGAGTCATAGCCACGGTACTCTAGTTTCTCTAAACCTTTTAATAAGATTTCCTTTGCATCTGTTTCACCAATATATCCTACAATTCCACACATAAATTTCTTATCCTCCGATATCGTCAATTTGACGCAATGACAAACTAGACCTCAACCTATCGAAATTTTTGTGAATGTAACTGCTTTGCTAATGAAAATTAGCATGCCATACATGCACAGTGTTAACACTCATTCAGTCATCTGAATAGTAACCATTCGATACGTGAGGTTTCTCTATTTATCTATTGCTTTAACTATACCTTCTCCATTTTCTGTACATTCAATCACTCAAATGCTTTCAAAATGGAAAGTGACAATCGGGTATGTCGATCGGGAGGCATCCGCCGAATTCTCGATAAACCTCCACCTCGTCTGCTGAAGATAGTTTCGTCCAATTTCTTCAGCTCAGGCGCTATAATTGTTTTCCGATTTTGCGCTTTTCTTCCCTCCTTATGCGCTCTCGTTAAATGATAAGGTCGGACCTCATATTCAACTTCTCCATCATACTCAATCATATGCTGTACGTCAAATTTTCGTTATAAAAAACACCTATTTATCCTACTTTTTAATGACAAAAAGTAGACAAACTATCTGCTATAAAACAATATTTTGAAATTCCCAATAAAAATATGATGCAATCTTCCTTGGGTTAGCAACACGGTTATCCCATTTTTTTATCACTTGACAAAGTCACTACTTAGCAATACTATATACAGTACTTAGCAACACTTAGTACAGGTAAAGCTAAGCCCGGGGGTGAGTTCATGGATAATCTGAGTGAAATGCTCAAAGGAGTTTTAGAAGGTATTGTATTAGAAATTATTAGCCGTGGTGAAATCTATGGTTATGAGATTGTCAAACATCTCACGCAAATGGGGTTCGAGGGCATAGCTGAGGGAACTGTTTATGCGTTACTTATGCGGTTAGAAAGAAATCGTCTTGTCAATATTGTCAAAAAGCCATCTGAAATGGGTCCACCAAGAAAATTCTATACGCTTAATGAACAAGGGAAAGAGAAACTGATGTCCTTCTGGGCTAAATGGGATTTTTTAAGTAGTCGTATTGAAATTTTAAGAGATAATGGAGGGAACAAACATGAGCTTTAGTCGTGAAATACAGGATAGAATGAATCGTTTTGCGAAAGAACAATCTCAGAATTATTTGCAGGACGCTGAAATGACTTATATTGAAAAGCTGCGAAAAAAAAGTGGGCAAACTAAACGTAAGGTCGACAAGCACCTTTCCAAATTTAAAGGGCGTTCCGATCAGGGGCGAGAAGCGCAAGACGACATGATACTCTATATGAGTGATTATATGAATGATTTAATGTCACAGGGGTTAACGGAGCAGGAAGCTTTTAATAAGGCCAGTGAGGAATTGCAATTCGCCAGTAACTCTGAGCAATCAGAGGATTTAAATGAGCGCTTCAAGCAATATTACGAAAATCGTGATCCCGCAGATTATGAGGCAATCGGGTTGTTTTATGGCGGCTTCCTGTTTTTAGGATTAGGTATCGGAGGATTAACTGGTTTTCTAACTGGCGGTGGCTACGAAGCTTTTTTAGATAAAGGCTGGATCGACACTGCAATCGGTGCCGGTGTTGGCATTATCATTGGTATCGGACTTGGGCAAATTACCAATGCTATTATAGCGTTAAAAAAGAAGTAATTTATAGATAAAAGGCACAGGTAAATTCACTTGTGCCTTTTAAACTTAGCCTTCTTCATTCTCTAATAATTTCACAATTTCCCGATTAAATGCTGGTAGATCCTCTGGTGTACGACTTGTTACTAATTGTTTTTGACAAACAAACACTTCCTCGTCATGGAATATTGCACCTGCATTTTCTAAATCTACTCGAATCGATTTGTAGCCAGTTGCGTCACGACCATTTAATGTTTTTGCTGTAATGAGTAATTGAGGACCATGACAAATAGCAAAGGTTGGCTTCATCTCATCCATAAATTCTTTGACAAATGCCACAATACGATCATCTACACGTAGTATATCAGGAGAAAAACCGCCTGGGATGAATAATGCATCGAATTCAGAAGCATTTACCTCATCGATATCTTTATCGATTTTTACTTTCTCTCCATGCTTACCTTCTACCTCAATGCCTGCCGTCGTATCAATCGTTATTAGTTCATGACCTGCCGCTTCTAATGCTCCTTTAGGACTTGTATATTCAGCGTCCTCAAACATATTGGTAATCACTGTAGCAATTTTAGCCATTGCGATTCAACACTCCTTGTAATTGTGACTCTGTACTACTGTTCCCATTCGTTTCAAAAACATTCATTTCGTCGGTGAGCTTTCAATATTTAAAGAACAAAGGAGTCTATCCACGACTTTCGCTTTTATCCATTCTAATAAAAAAACTCGACCTCCTTTCAAAGGAAATCGAGTTGATCATTATCGCCTTGGCGTAATTGTAGTTATTCTGTTAAGCCCATTTCAGCACGGACTACATCTGCAATACGCTCTACGTAACGCTCGCAGTCCCCTTCTGTAGCTGCTTCCACCATTACTCGTACAAGTGGCTCAGTACCAGATGGACGCACTAACACGCGACCGTTACCAGCCATATCTGCTTCTACCTCAGCAATCACTGCAGCAACTTTTGCATTTTCCGTCACAGCATGCTTGTCTGTTACACGTACGTTCACTAAACGTTGTGGGAAGATTTTCATTTCAGCAGCAAGCTCTGACAGTTTTTTACCTGTAGCTTTCATAATGTTAACAAGCTGAATACCTGTTAATAAGCCATCACCAGTTGTGTTAAAGTCTAGGAAAACAATATGACCCGATTGCTCGCCGCCTAGATTATAATCATTGGCACGCATTTCTTCCACGACATAACGATCACCTACAGCTGTCTGTACACTATGCATTTCGTTATCTTCAACAGCTTTATAGAAGCCCATATTACTCATAACCGTTGAAACGATTGTTTGCTTTTTCAAGCGACCAACTGTATTTAAATGCTTACCAATGATGAACATAATTTGATCACCATCAACAATTTTACCGTTTTCATCTACTGCGATTAAACGGTCACCATCGCCATCGAATGCTAAACCAACATCAGCACCCTTTTCTGCTACAAATTTAGCTAATTCCTCTGGATGTGTTGAACCGACACCGTCATTAATATTTAAGCCTGTTGGTGAAGCACCCATCGTTGAGATATCCGCTTCTAAATCCGCAAATAAGTGTGTAGCTAGTGAAGACGTAGCGCCATGTGCACAATCTAATGCTACGTGGATGCCATCAAATTCTTCAGTCACTGTTTGTTTTAAGTATTGAATATATTTTTGACCACCCTCGAAGTAGTCGCTTACAGAACCTAAATCTGCTCCGATTGGACGCGGCAATGTATCTTCTTGTGCATCTAATATTGCTTCGATTTCGGCTTCTTGCGCATCTGTTAGCTTAAAGCCATCAGGACCGAAAAATTTAATACCATTGTCAGCCACTGGGTTATGTGATGCTGAAATCATAACGCCTGCATTTGCGCTCATAATTCGAGTAAGGTAAGCCACACCTGGTGTTGAAATAACACCAAGACGCATTACCTCTACGCCGATCGATAAAAGACCAGCTACAAGTGCACCTTCAAGCATTTCACCTGAAATACGTGTGTCGCGACCGATTAAAACCTTTGGACGGTCAGTTGCATCCTTCGTTAAAACGTAGCCACCTACGCGGCCAAGCTTAAATGCAAACTCCGGTGTTAATTCACTATTCGCGACGCCACGGACGCCATCTGTTCCAAAATATTTACCCATTTTAATTATTCTCTCCTTCAATGCAAGACGGTTGTCACGCTTGTCTACAACGACAACTAGACCGCTCATCTGCTTACTTTTGGAAAAGTCTATTTTCGTTCATTCTCTGGTAACTATTAATTATGCCCCTATGTAAATTTATCTGAACTAGTAAAACAGCGCAGATAAATTGGCTAGAGTATTTTGATTTTAGCCTGGGCAACTTTTCTCGTACTGTTTCAAATCTGAAAATGAATAACCTTACCGATAGAGAACGAACTCTCTACTGAATCAAAATAAAATTATAGTCAGTTATTGTTTAAGAATCAATATCTTCTGTTTTCTCCGCAGGCGGCGTGTCGTCCTCAGAAGGCGTTTTCGATTCCTCCGAAGTTGGCGGAGGAGTAGGTGGAGGTGCAGGAGTGGTAGTTGTTGTTGTTGTTGTCGTTGTTGTTTTTTCCTGCTCTACCTTCGTAATATCCGCTTTCACTTTAATTTTTGAATCAGATATTTTTGTCACACCTTCTGGCAATTTCACTTCAAATTCATAAGTTTTTGATTCTGTAATTTTTGATAAATCAACCTCTAATGGTATTGCAGTTAAAGCATCTATGATAGATTTTTTACCGTATACTCTCACCTTTGTAGGACTAATTGTTAATTGGTTGACGGTAATACTATTCGCCGCTTTCCCTATTTCCTTAAGCACAACAGGCAATTCTCTACTGTAAGCTCCAATATCTACTTGTACCTTCACCGTTGCCGGTTCAATTGTCACATCTAACTTATTTAAATCGCGATCTAATACTTTAACCTCCGCTACTTGTGAGAACGGTTCTCTTAAGCCTTGTTCACCCGTAACAGTAGCTTTTACATAACTAATGTTTTCAATGGCACTTTTGGCACCTGTAACATACACCGTAGCTGGATTAGAAGACATGCTATTTAAAATATATCCTTCTTCAATTAAACGCGTATTTAGCTCAGGGTCAACACGAAACTCCTGCGTGACTTTTTCCTCAATGTTTACCTTAATAGTTGCTGGGTCTAATGTAACTTGTAACTTATCCGAAATATTTTCGTATTGTAGTCTAACATTATGCTCACCTATGAGTAATTTACTCAAATCCGCAAATATAGAAAAATCTCTAGAAGTTTGAGCTTTTAAAGCGAGTGGCGTTGGACCTTTTATCGTAACGTTCACCGTCTTTGGTATCCCTGTTACAATAAGATTCTTATCGTCATAAAAAACATCTACTGGCACATCGCGAATTACTACTGTTTGCTCATTCAATATTGATTTATTTTTAGGAGATAATTCGGTACGAACAGAGAAAAATAACAAAAAGGCTAGAAATAGTGCAACGATTCGTAAAACCCAAGGGCTATCCATCATTTTATCCATTCTTTTTCCCCCTCCAAGTTAACTTAGAGGCTGCATCTGACTCCTGTGCTAATCCGAACCACATTTTACGTAACAGTTCTTCGAATTCCTCTAGAGAAAGATTTCGATGAAGATTACCATTCATTGTAAGACTAATGGCACCGGTTTCTTCCGATACAACAATAGTAATGGCATCTGTCACTTCACTTAAGCCGAGTGCAGCTCGATGGCGCGTCCCAAGCTCTTTAGAGATAAACGGACTCTCAGAAAGCGGTAAATAACAAGCCGCTGCTGAGATTTTATCTTTCTGCATAATAACTGCTCCATCATGCAGTGGCGTATTCGGTATAAAAATGTTGATAAGTAGCTCCGATGATATCTCAGCATTTAGTCCTATGCCCGTTTCTATATATTCATTTAGACCAGTTTCTTTTTCAATAGAAATTAACGCCCCTATACGACGTTTGGCCATATAACTAACTGATTTCTTCATCGCCTCAATAAGCCTTGTCTGTTCTTCCTCAACTTGATTAATTGAACGTTGGAATAACTTCCCTCTACCAATTTGTTCAAGACCACGTCTTATTTCCGGTTGGAAAATGATAATAATCGCCAAGAAACCGAAATCGATAACTTGTTGTAACATCCATCCTAACGTTTCTAACCCTAAAAACTCTGTAGCAAGGCGCGCAATAATAATTACGAAAATTCCCTTTAATAATTGGACAGCCTTCGTACCTTTAATGAGGGTTAAAATTTTATAAACAACGTACCATACGAGCAGTACATCTAATAAGTTAATAACAATATTCACAGGTGTTAAATTAGCGAAATGTTCGATAATTTGCACGTGGCATCCCCCACTTTTCATTGCGAATCCATACACATTTAAGTATAGCACATTCTTATCAAATGTAACTTTTTTCAATTAAAAAGTCTACTCAAAAGAGTAGACCGTTCAGCCTCTCACGTGCACTATCTATTAGGACGTATAGAGTGTTATTTAGTTGCTTGTTTCTCCTCGAATGTCACAGCAGACTTAACTGAATTTTTAATCGTATACCAGAGCCATTCGAATACTTCGTCAATTTCTTCTATTTTTCCTGAAACAACTGCCGAAGATGCCATATACTGTCCGTTAATAACGGTAACATTGCCATCCACTTCACCCTCAACAATTAAATCACCATTTTTAACAACAATGTCGCCCTTTACAACTTCTCCCTCTGGCACAATAACCGTTTGACCTTCAACAACTAGGTTCGGTTGTTTAGTCACAGAGAAATGTTGGTCATCCATAAAACTACCTAGTAAAGTTGCACTCATAAATAAACAAAACACTGCTGCTGCCACAAAGAGTGGATGTCGGCGAATCCACTTCTGCATACCTACACGACTTTTAGGTTTCGGTAAACGAGCCATCACAGCTTCTTCAAAACGCGGAGGTGGTGTAATGTGGGAAGCACTCTTCACAAAGGCGATTGTTTCACTTAATTCCTGCATCAACTGTTTACAATCACTGCATGTATGCAAATGTCGTTTTAACTCTTGCTCATGCTCACGACTAATGTCACCATCTAAATAATCATGGATATAGTCTATTATATGCTCTGGACAAGTATTCATGACGCTTCCCCTCCTACAGATTGTTTAATTGCTTACGTAATGCTTCACGTCCGCGGTGAATCCTCGTTTTCACCGTTCCAAGAGGCATATCTAAAATCTCGCTAATTTCTTGTAATGATAATTCTTCAATATATTTCAATACTATAACTGAACGGTATTTATCCGGCAAACGTCCAATCTCATATTGAATGCGATCTTGCAGTTCCAGTTTCTCTATCTGTTCCTCTGGTAGCTGGTCATCTGCTGCGATCTGCGAATACATATCAAGCCCTTCTGTACCAGCTACTTCCGCATCTAAATAGTAATCCGGCTTTTTCTTCCGGATACGGTCTATACAAAGGTTTGTCGCTATGCGATAAAGCCACGTCGAAAATTTTCTTTTCTGATCAAAAGTATGCAAGTTCATATAGGCACGAACAAATGCCTCTTGTGCAATGTCCTCAGATTCTTGCTTGTTCCCCAACATCCTATAGCATACTTGATACAGTTTGTGCTGATAGAGACTCACAATATCTGCAAATGCGTTTTGATCGCCTTTAAGCACTTGTTTTATTTTCTTGTTTACTAACGCATCCATTGTGTCGATTTCTCCACCTTTACAACTGTCTTATACTATACGACCCATCGATAAGAAAAGTTTCATTTTGTTATTAATTATAACAAAAGATTTTTATACAATGTGGCAATAGGTAATTTTTTGTCAAATTTCTTTAAACGAGCGTTTCTCCAAATAAAGATCCCATCAATGCTACTGCAACATCAGCTGTTCTATTCTTTTCATCTAAAATCGGATTAACCTCAACGAATTCAGCAGATGTTAGCATACCTGATTCCTGAAGCATTTCCATCGCCAAATGGCTTTCTCGATACGTAATACCACCAGGTACAGGTGTCCCAACTCCAGGAGTATAAAGAGGATCTAACCCATCTAAATCAAGTGATAAATGCAAACCATCTATATTGCGCTCTCTTAAATAGGCAAGTGCATCTTCCATTACTCTTGTCATTCCAAGACGATCTACCTCGTGCATTGTATACACCTTAATCCCTTGCTGTCTAATTAATTCACGTTCTCCTGGGTCTACAGAACGTGCTCCAATAATAATGACGTTTTCAGGTTTAATTTTCGGTACATCATTACGAATTTTCACTAACCGTTCATGTCCAAGTCCAATGCTAACAGCTAGCGGCATACCATGTATATTACCAGACGGTGTCGTATCAGGTGTATTTAGGTCCGCATGCGCATCAAACCAAATAACGCCTAAATTTTTATAATGCTCACCAAGCCCTGCAAGTGTACCAATAGCAATACTATGGTCGCCACCAAGTACAAGCGGAAACGCCTTGTGCTCAATCGCTTCATTTACACTATTAGCCAAGGATGTACTTACATCAATAACTTCCTCTAAATTAAGTAGTTGTTTATCAACAACAGTACCTTCTATTTTTTGACTAACACGTATATCCCCTTGATCATGTACTGCATGTCCGATTGCCTCTAAGCGCTCCACAACACCTGCGTAACGAATAGCACTTGGCCCCATATCTACCCCTCTACGAGTTTGCCCATAATCAGTCGGTACTCCAATAATAGCAATATTTAGTTTATTCATTTTTTCATACCCCCTTTAAGTTGTAAGACTATTGTAAAGCCTATATCCTACCTGGCTCAACTCAACATTTTCGTGAATATTTATACAATTAAAAAAGGTATAAAAAAATCTCCTGCTGTTTTCAGCAAGAGATTAGTATCTGTAGTTAATGTTACACTTTTGAATATACTTTATTCTATAAAAGTGAGCCATGAAGGACTCGAACCTTCGACCCTCTGATTAAAAGTCAGATGCTCTACCAACTGAGCTAATGGCTCAAAATAAAAATGGCTGGGGTACTAGGATTCGAACCTAGGCATGACGGAATCAAAATCCGTTGCCTTACCGCTTGGCTATACCCCAATCATTAAAATAAAACTGGTGGAGGGGGACGGATTCGAACCGCCGAACCCTAAGGAGCGGATTTACAGTCCGCCGCGTTTAGCCACTTCGCTACCCCTCCGAAATAACACATTATGGTGGAGGATGACGGGCTCGAACCGCCGACCCTCTGCTTGTAAGGCAGATGCTCTCCCAGCTGAGCTAATCCTCCATAAAAACAGGTGTTCATTTCTTCACAGTTTATTTTCTTTTTAAGCCTTTGCATTACTACAATGCTTTAAAAATGGTGACCCCTACGGGATTCGAACCCGTGTTACCGCCGTGAAAGGGCGGTGTCTTAACCACTTGACCAAGGGGCCATTTTTTAAATGTCTTAAACAAGACAAGAATTATGATAACATTTATTACTGTTCAATGCAATACTTATTTTATAACTTTTTATATGTATAACATCAACTTTAAAAATGAGCAAAAAAATGGCTCCGAAGGCAGGACTCGAACCTGCGACAACCTGATTAACAGTCAGGTGCTACTACCAACTGAGCTACTTCGGAACAATACTATTCAATTCGGTTTTTTTAAAACCTCTTAAGTACATTTATTATTATAGCAAGCATTATAATTTATGCAATACTTTTTGTGAAAATTTTAATATTTTTTATCTAAGCATTCCTGATCATTACCTAAAAACCTAATAGTTCTCTATAAAATCTAATATTTCTATTTTATGCGTAGAATATTCTTGCTGTATATTATTGTAATTGTTAAAATGAGAATAGTTTTATGAATTTTCTATTAAATTTGTTTGGGGAGGAATGTTCACATGGCAACAAACGATTTAATTGCACCAGAATTCTATAATATTACAGAGGAATTGGAGAAATTCTCTCAAGATAGTAATCGTCAAGCAATACAATGGCTAAATGAGCAGCAGGAACGCCGGACAATTTCCTATGTTGAACTTGTTCAAAAAATGAATCAATATGCGAATGCCTTTACGAAGAAGGGGCTTCAAAAAGGAGATCGCGTATTAGTTATTATTCCACGTCTGCCTGAGGCTTATTTTGTCTTCCTTGGCTGTCTAAAGGCTGGTATTGTGCCTATTTCATGTTCAGAAATGTTACGTGCAAGTGATTTAGAATATCGTATGGAGCACTCTTCTGCAAGGGCAGTAATTGCCTATGAAACATTCACTAGTGAGGTAGATCATATTACTTCATCAGTAGATGCTTTAAAAAATAAGCTGGTTATAGGTGCTGCTACAGGTGATTGGACGTCTTTAAATGAATTGGCTAGTACGCAGCCGGATACATTTAAAGCGGCGACGACGAAAAGAGATGATATGGCATTTCTTTCTTATACATCAGGCACGACTGGTAAACCAAAAGGAGCTGTTCATTCGCACGGTTGGGGATATGCACATATTAGAACAGCTGCTTCTCAATGGCTTGGTGTACGTGAAGGTGATCTAGTTTGGGCTACAGCAGCTCCAGGATGGCAAAAATGGATTTGGAGCCCATTTTTATCGACGATCATGTTAGGCGCAACTGCATTTGTATACCACGGAGGATTTGATGCAAAAACATACCTTCAACTGCTTCAAGATGAAAAGGTCAATGTATTATGCTGTACTCCAACGGAATATCGAATTATGGCGAAGATTGATAATTTAAAAGACTATAATCTTTCTTCACTACGTAGCGCTGTTTCGGCTGGTGAACCATTAAATCGCCCAGTCATCGAAGCATTTATGAATAACTTCGGACTCAAAGTTCGCGATGGCTATGGCCAAACAGAAAATACTTTATTAATCGGCACACTTGAAAATACTGAGTTACGTCCTGGTTCAATGGGTGTTCCTACACCAGGCAATATTGTTCGCATTATAGATCATGAAGGCAACGAAGCCCCAGTTGGAGAAGTTGGAGATATTGCCGTACACAAAACATCTCCTGCTCTATTTAAAGAGTACTATCGTGAGCCTGAACGTACACAAGCTGCCTTCCGCGGTGATTGGTATATTACTGGTGACCAAGCTAAATGTGATGAAGACGGTTACTTCTGGTTTGAAGGTCGAGGAGATGACATCATTATTTCCTCAGGCTATACAATTGGGCCATTCGAGGTAGAGGATGCTTTAAATAAACATGAAGCTGTACAAGAGTGTGCTGTTGTTGCAGCTCCAGATGAAATTAGAGGACATATTGTTAAAGCCTTTGTCATCTTACGAGAAGGCTTTAGAGATCGTGATGAGGACGAGTTAACAAAAGAACTACAGGAGCACGTTAAATCATTAACAGCGCCTTATAAATATCCTCGTAGTATTGTCTTTATCGATGAGCTACCAAAAACAACTTCTGGTAAGATTCGCCGTATAGAGCTACGAGCAGCAACTGTATAAAATAAAAAAGGAGACATTTACCAATCACTTGGTTGAAATGTCTCCTTTATCTATTGCTGAAGTTTTATATTCTTTGGATATAAAAAAAGCCACTACTGAGTTTATCAGCAGCGACTTTTTGCGCCTAGCGACGTCCTACTCTCACAGGGGGAAGCCCCCAACTACCATCGGCGCTAAAGAGCTTAACTTCCGTGTTCGGTATGGGAACGGGTGTGACCTCTTTGCCATCATCACTAGACATAT
>NZ_JALIRS010000008.1 GCF_023337795.1 Lysinibacillus sp. BPa_S21
AAGCCAGAGTCGTGGATAGAAGAGCTAAAGTCGCGGACCAAAGCCAGAGTAGTGGATAGAAGAGCTAAAAACGTGGATAGAAAAGCCAAAGTCGTGGATAGAAGAGCCAGAGTCGTGGATAGAAGGCCAAAGTCGTGGACAAAAGCCAAAGTCGTGGATAGAAGAGCTAAAGTCGTGGATAGAAAAGCCAGAGTGGTGGATAAAAGCCAAAGTCGTGGATAGAAAAGCCAGAATCGTGGATAGAAGAGCCAAAGCGACGGAAGAAAGAGGCAGAACGACGGAAAGATAAGACCGCGACGGAAAGAAGAGCCGAAGCGACGGAAAGAGAAGCCAGAACGACGGAAAAAAGAGCCGGAACGACGGAAAGGTAAGGCCGCGACGGAAGGAAGAGCCGAAGCGACGGAAAGAGAAGCCAGAACGACGGAAAGAGAAGCCAGAACGACGGAAAGAAGAGCCTGAACGACGGAAGGAAGGTCTGGAACGACGAAAAGATAAGACTGCGACGGAAAGAGAAGCCGGAGCGACGGAAGGAAGAGCTCGAACGACGGAAAGAGAAGCCAGAACGACGAAAAGAAGAGTCAAAGCGACGGAACATCAAGGCGAACAAAAAAAGACATCTCAGAAATAAATCTGGGATGCCTTTGATAGTTTTATTTGCGGTCGTTACGATCCATAATTTGGTCGATTAGGCCATATTCTTTTGCGCGCTCAGCAGTCATGAAGTTATCGCGGTCTGTATCTCTTGCAATGACTTCAAGTGGTTGACCAGTGCGTTCTGATAAAATACCGTTTAATTTTTCACGTAAGAATAAAATACGTTTAGCAGCGATTTCGATTTCAGTTGCCTGACCTTGTGCACCGCCAAGAGGTTGGTGGATCATTACTTCCGCATTCGGTAATGCGAAACGTTTACCAGGTTCACCAGCTGCAAGTAAGAAAGCACCCATAGATGCTGCCATACCGATACAAATTGTTTGCACCTGTGGCTTGATCAGTTGCATTGTGTCGTAAATTGCCATACCGGCAGTGATTGATCCACCAGGTGAGTTAATGTAAAGAAAGATATCTTTATCTGGATCTTCTGCTTGTAGGAATAGAAGTTGCGCAACGATTGAGTTAGCAACGTTGTCGTCAATTGCACTTCCTAATAGGATAATACGGTCTTTTAGTAGTCGTGAATAGATGTCATATGCACGTTCACCACGACTTGTTTGTTCAATAACTGTAGGAATTAAATTCATGTTAAATCCTCCTTATAAAACTAAATTCGAATACTATTGCTGAAAACTTCCTTTGTATTTCAGCTGTATCCTTATCATACACATTATAGTCAGGGAAGGTCAAATATTAACCCTGTTAAAGTGAAATAAATTAAATCAATTTCACCTGGCGTAATTGTTGTAGGCACTTCGCTTTCACGCAGAAACCAATTGGAGCAGACACATTAAACAGAGCGGCAGTATTTGAATTGTGCCAATACAATTATGAGTGACATTCGCCGGGAGAGTATCTTTATTTAGTAGGTATTTTGACACGAACTTAGTGAAAATAAAAAAAGTTAAAAGGTTTTGCATTCTATAGTTGAATTATATGCCATACGTTTGTATAATTGATAAGGTCATAAGTTAAAGTACAGTACACTATTTTGCAGGTATGCTTCAAATGAGGGTTATCTACATCATGCTTTTCGTAAAGCCTAGGGTGAGTACTTTTTTTTTTGTTTAATTGCCCTCGTGGTGTAATGGATAACACGTAAGATTCCGGTTCTTGCACTGGGGGTTCGATTCCCTCCGAGGGCGCCATTTTACTGATTTATTATTTACTTTTATAACTCAATTCTCCTAATAAGTAGTTTAGCAGCCTGCTTAGTGGAGAAGTGAGAAGGGAAAATATGGAATCTTGTCTAGTAGGCATTATTCCCGTATTTGTTCCTTTCAAACCTTCAAAAAAGCAACAACTCCAAATTATTTTTTAGTGAACATACCGAACGTGAAGACTAGTTATACTAGTCGGAAAAAAGAATCCTATCTGAGGGGATTCTTTTTTTTTTGTTTGTTTACTAAATATGTAGAGGCTTGCCGCCCTGTAGTTAAAATAAGAGCAGTCCCATATGTGATGACGATCACACAGGGACTGCTCTTGTTTTATTAATGAAGGGGATTTGTTGTAGTGCCGTATGCATTAAGCATAGTATGCATATCCTGTTGAGAAAACTGAGGTACTTGATAGTAGCCATGCATATTTTGGTAAATAGATAATTCGTATGCCATTTCAATGCAGTTGGGAATACTATCGGCAACAACACGTCGAACGACAGGGTTGGTAGTTTCTGTTGCAGCAGCAGTCATACATTTCGCTGCCCCTTTTTGAGCACCTAATAGGAATCCAGAAATTGCTTCGTCGTTAAGCTCATTTGCGTTTTGCATTGGCTTTTTAGGCTGACCAGGATTCATTCCATATTTAAAATCATTCCCTGTCTCCATTTGATAGCGACCTGTAGGAACAGATGGATCATGTCCTGTGTTGAATGATTCCACAATAGTGTTATACATACCTAAAGTGAAATTATATTGGCTATCCAAAATGCTTAGTAACTCAGGATCCTTAACATGTGGACGTAAAAAAATGGATTGATTCATACCAGCAATGATTTCGCCGATTACTTCATGCATGTCCATGAGCTCATGTCCACCATGATTTAGGCTTTGTTGTTGGTTGAATGATGTTTGGTTTGATGATTCATTTTGAAACGATTGTGTCAAAAAAAGCGCCTCCTAAATATCATAGTTTGTTTTACAGTATTAAGTATGGCTCCTTAGATAAATTTCATACGGTATTAATGCATTTGCATATATGTAGTATAGAGATGTTTTTTTCCTACACATTAGTAGTAAGAAAAAAGAAAGCGAAGGAGGTTTAGAATTGAAAAAAATTTTTGGACCTATAGGAATGATCGTTATTATTTTAGTTGTATTAGCCTTACTATTTATTCCAAAATACAATAGCCTTGTGACTGCTGAGGAAAGTGTTGATTCGAAATGGGCTCAGGTTGAAAATCAGCTACAGCGACGCTATGATTTGATTCCGAACTTAGTAGAATCTGTAAAAGGATATGCTAACCATGAGAAAGATGTGATCGCTAGCATTACAGAAGCACGTGCACAAATGGGAAGTGCACATAGTCCAAAGGAACAGGCTGTTGCCAATGATGCATTGAACGGTGCACTTAGTCGATTGCTAGTAGTCGTAGAAAACTATCCAAATTTAAAGGCAGATGCAAATTTCCGTCAATTAATGGATGAATTAGCTGGGACAGAAAATCGCTTAGCGGTTGCTCGAGAAGACTACAACAATGAAGTGCAGGCTTTTAATAAAACGGTCAAACGTTTCCCGGGTAATTTAATTGCAGGGATGTTTGGTTTTGAACAGAAAGAATACTTTAAAGCAGCTGCGGGTACTGAAAAGGCACCTTCTATAGATTTTAGTAGTTCAGGTAAACAATAATGAAAAGCTTTTTTATTCAGCTCATGATTGTGAGTATCATGTTTATTTTATCGATAAGAATGGCAGAAGCCGCAATGCCGTCGCCAATGAAAAATACGTATATTCATGATTTTGCCAATGTTTTATCTTCATCCATGAAGGAAGAGCTCAATCATTATTCAGAGCAGCTAGATAAAGGTACAGGTGCTGAAATAATGGTCGTCACCGTAGATACTATTAACGGAGAAGAACCAAAAATGTATGCAACTAAAATGATTCGTTCTTGGGGCATTGGGGATGCCCAAAAAAATAATGGCGTGTTATTATTAGCAACGTTTGGGCAGGGCGAAGGTAATAATGATGTGGTCATTGCTGTAGGTCAAGGTCTTGAGGGTGCATTACCTGATGGTAAGTTGGGACGCATTTTAGATGCAGCGTTTTATCCGAATGCAAGTGCCGGAGACATTGATAAGGCATTTAAAGCTACGTACACTGAAGTATTTCAAACTGTCGCGGAGGAATACAATTGGGATGGAGAAATGCCTGAAAATACAGCTGACAAAGAGGAAATGCCAACGTGGATGATTATTTTAATCGCTATTATAGTACTTATTGTTTATACATTTATTTCTAATGGTAGAGGAGGCGGGCCTCGTTCTGGAAGACGTGGTGGACGTGGCGGTTTTTCGGGTGGCTTTCCTGGTGGTTTCGGAGGTGGCAGCTCTGGTGGCAGCGGCTTTGGAGGATTCGGAGGCGGCTCATCTGCTGGTGGAGGAGCAAGTCGGAAATTTTAACTTTTTTCCGAATCCCTATGCAATTATTCTGAGGGGATAGACTATATTTAAAAATTGAACTCATTGCAGTTCACTTTTTATCGGTTTTAAAGGTAATTATATTAATTTATACAAATATTTGACAATAATTGTAAAATTGCTATAATTTAATTGTATCGACAAACGATATAACATGTACTGATATAAGGAGGAATCATTTTGAAAAAAAGGTTTTTATCAGCATCATTAGCGGTTATTTTAACGTCATCTGCTGTCATTCCTGTATCTTTGCAGGAAGTGCGCGCTGCTAATGAAACTATCAGTCAAGTAAAAGTAAAAGAGGAACGTCTATCTGCTAAGGAGTTTCTAGATTTAACTGTAACAGCTCTAACATTCCAACATGGATCAGAGACAATGCGTCAGCAAATCATTGATCAATGGGTAAAAGGCGAAGAATTAAAAGATTTCAGTGTGAATATTAAACGTGATGAAGCGGCACGTATTTTAGTAAGAGCTTTAAATAAAGAGGAAAAAGAAGCAACACTTGCTGAATATCAAGAAAAAGCAAATAAGATAGGTTTATTTAACGGTCTCTCGAATAGTGAAACAATTACTAAACAAGATGCGGTCAAAATTTTAAACAATGCTAAAAATGTGAAAAATAGTGTTAACAATAATGAAGGCGTAAAAGAAATTTCGGTAGAAGATTTCATGAAAAACCCAGGAAACGCCGGCTATCATCTTTCACCAGACGGAAATTACATTACTTATAAATCTGCATGGGAAAATCGTTCAAATGTGTTCGTAAAGAAAATGAATGATGATAGTGAGCCAGTACGTGTATCTAGTTCAATGGATCGCGATATTGGGGGATCCTTCTGGAAAGATGATAATTTACTATATGTAAAGGATAAAGGTGGCGATGAAAACTTCCACATTTATTCAACAACATTTAATGGTAACGAGGAGAAGGATTTAACACCATATCCGAATGTAACAGTTGAGTTATTAAGTGATTTACAGGGCATTAAAGACGAAATCCTTATTACGATGAATAAAGAAGATGCAAAAGTCTTTGATGTATACAAGCTTAATGTGAAGACTGGAGTCACTACACATGTTGCGAAAAACCCAGGTAATATTTCAAGTTGGTTAGCAGATCATGATGGAAATGTACGTATGGCAGTAACTTCAGATGGTGTAGAAGGAACTATCCTTTACCGTGATTCAGAGAAAAATGAATTCAAGCCATTTATTGAAATGAAAGCAGGAGATGAAGTAATGCCAATTGCTTTCACTAAAGACAATAAACATATTTTCGCAACTTCTAATAAAGGAAGAGATAAAGTAGAAGTAGTTAAATATGATTTAGAAGGTAAAGAAGAAGTAATTATGTCCAACTCAGAAGTGGATGTAGCGGGTGTATTATATAGTTCTGAGAAAGATAAAGTATTGTACGGTGGGTATGTAACAGATAAGATACATTATCAATTCTTTGATGAGGAATTTGAAAAACTATTCCGTAAAATTCAAAACAAATTAGGTGTTCCTGAAAGTGATTTAGGTATTAATGATTACAACAAAGAAATGACAAAATTCATTGTAAACGTTTCTAGTGACACTGTTTACGGAAAATATTATTACTACGATTCAACAACAGACGAATTAAAAGAATTGGCAACATTAAGCCCTTGGTTAAAACAAGATGAGCTTTCAGAAATGCATCCAATTTCATATAAAAGTCGAGACGGCCTAACAATTAACGGTTATTTAACTTTACCGAAAAATAAAGAGGCTAAAAATCTGCCACTTATCGTCAATCCACACGGTGGACCATGGGCACGTGATATGTGGGGCTTTAATCCTGAAGTGCAATTACTAGCAAATCGTGGCTATGCAGTACTACAAATGAATTTCCGTTCGTCAGCTGGATATGGTAAAGAATTCCTGGAAGCTGGTAATAAGCAATGGGGTCTAAAAATTCAAGATGATATTACAGATGGTGTACAATGGGCAATCGATCTAGGCATTGCAGATCCTAAACGTATCGGAATTTATGGTGCATCCTTTGGAGGTTATGCAACATTAGCAGGTATCACTTATACACCAGATCTATATGCAGCAGCAGTTGATTATGTAGGTGTATCGAATATCTTTACACTATTAAATACAATTCCTCCATATTGGGAAACAATGCGTGAAATGCTTTATGAGCGTGTTGGGCATCCAGAAAAAGATAAGGAGCTATTAACAGCAGCTTCACCTGTCTTCCATGTGGATAAAATTAAAACTCCGCTATTTGTAGCTCAAGGTGCAAATGATCCACGTGTAAATAAGGCTGAGTCCGATCAAATCGTTGAAGCATTACGTGCTAGAGGCGTTGATGTGGAATACATGCTGAAAGATAATGAAGGTCATGGTTTCCATAATGAAGAAAACCGTATCGAATTCTACACTGCAATGCTAAAATTCTTAGATAGCCATCTGAAAAAATAATATAAAGAGGACTGTGCATAATTTCTTGCACAGTCTTTTCTAGTTGAAGACTCTAAATTGTTCTTATTTGGATGGAGAACCGTTATAAGAATTGAAAAGTATTTCGAGATATATCATTTTTTTTATTGTCAATTAATGTGATACAACGGGCTAGCTTTTCTACGCCAGCATTAATTTGACGCTCATCCACTTGAGAAATACTTAATCGAATCAGATTTTCCTTTTTATATTCTGGTAGGAACATTCTAGCTGCATCATCCACAAGGACATTTTGCTCTTGTAACAAATTGACAATCTGCTTTGCAGTCACTTTTTCGGGCAGGGAGATAGTAAGATAAAATCCTGAAGAAGGTTTCGTATATTGCGTGTTATTTGGTAGCAATAACTTACAAGCTTCCTGTAGATGTTGCATTTTTCTATAATATAGCTCTTTTATTTTCTTAATATGGCTATTAAACATTCCGTTTTTTAAATAAATTTCTAATGCTCCTTGTGAAAGAACCGAACTATTAAAATCGGCAGTAAATTTATAACGTAAAAAGTTGTTACTCATAATTTTTGGAAGTACTAAAAACGCAACTCGTAAACCAGGTAGAAAAACTTTAGAAAAACTTTTAATATAAATAACTCTGCCAGAAGGATTGTACGCGAATAATGGATCAGATTTAGTATTTGGATCCAAATCACCTAAAAAGTCATCCTCAACTATATAGACATCGTATTTTTCCGCTAATTCAACAATTCTTTTTTTCTCTTTATTCGTATAGCTATGTCCAAGTGGATTATGAAACCTAGGAACAATATAGAAGAACTTGATATCGTTATTGCGAAATATATATTCTAGACGATCGAAATCAATTCCATCCATAGATAAATCAATCCCGAACGTAGTCACTTTCTGTAAATTGGCAGATTCTGTAAAGCCAAAATAAGTAGGCTGTTCAATTAAAATATTGTTTTTCCCATTCGGAAATGGCATAGAAACTAATAAATTAAGAGCCTGCTGAGAGCCAGACACAATAAATAATCTTTCGGGTTCAGTGAATACCTGTAAGCTTTGCAAATACTTCACCAATTGAAGTCGTAGAGAGGATAGTCCTTGTTGATCGGTGTAAGTAAATAATTCTTCTTTATAAGTATCAATGGCCTGATTAATACAGTGCTGAAAATCAATGTAGGGCATGATGTCTTTATCAGGACCAGCAGACAAAAAGTCAATAATATCATTTTTACTGTCTGGATTTTGAAATTCATTGACAACATAATAACCGCTTTTGGGCACAGAAAAAATGAAGTGCTCTTTTTCTAGCTCCTCATACGCTTTAACAACTGTGTTTTTACTACAGGAGAATTTTTCTGAAAGTTGTCGTACTGAAGGAAGCTTACTACCTGCTATAAGTAATCCCTGTGCTAGTTGATCTTTAATTTCATCAATAACCTCATTATATTTTGTATACAATACAAAGCCTCCCTTATTCTGTACCAGGACAGATGGCGAAATATTCCGTTTATTTTTACGGTAGTTCCTCTTAATATTTATTATACCAGCACAAATGGTACAGATTTGTAAAAAATATAAGGGGATGGTCATAGTGCAGGACAATAAGAAGGAAAAAATGGGGTTATTATTAGGCTTAGTGGGCGTTATCTGTTTCAGCTTAACATTACCTGCAACCAGTGTAGCAGTAGAATATTTTGGGACTACAATTGTTGGCTTAGGAAGAGCGGTAGTAGCATCAATTTTAGTTACTATCGTATTGATTGTGAAAAAAGAAAAACTACCCACTGCTCGTCAATTCAAGAGCTTAATTATTGTCTCTTTAGGCGCAGTTTTAGGATTCCCCTTACTTACCTCTTGGGCTATGACAAGTTTGCCAGTTTCTCATGGAGCTGTAGAATTAGCCCTTTTACCTTTAGCTACGGCGGGGTTTGCCATGATAAGGGGAGGCGAAATTCCGTCCATTAAATTTGGGATATCAAGTATAGTTGGCGCATTGGCAGTAATGATTTACGCTACTTATCTTGGACTGGGCCAGTTACATGTTGCAGATTTAGCCTTATTGGCAGCAGTCATAATACTCGGACTTAGTTATGCTGAAGGTGGGGTACTAGCACGAGAAGTAGGAAGCTGGCAAGTAATCGCGTGGGCAATCATAGTAGCTACTCCTTTTCTTATTATTCCAGTGCTATTAAACGTATCAGCTGAAATGTTGCATGCTCCTTTAAAAGCTTGGATTAGCTTCTTGTATCTTGCTATTGTTAGTCAATTTTTAGCATATGTAGCCTGGTATGGTGGAATGGCTATGGGAGGCATTTCAAAAGTAAGTCAAATTCAATATTTACAGCCATTTTTAATGATTATTTTTGCAGCTTTATTTCTTAATGAATCCATTACATTATTTACTATTGTTGTAGCCATCGTTGTTGTCGTGTCAGTATTCATTGGCAAGAACACCACTGTTATTAAAAAAGATTCAGAATCAATGAAACAAAGGGAGTAATTACGGTATTTTGATTTTCGTTTTATAATGCTCTTATGGGAGGTGCTTTAATTGAAGGTTACATTTTTTAGTCGGGCTAATTGTGGATTGTGTGTAGAGGGATTACATACATTAAAGCTTGTACAGGAAGATATAGATTTCGATATTGAAATTATTGATATTGAAGAAGATGAAAGCATACATGAAAAGTATATGTTAATGATTCCGGTAGTAGAGAAGGATGGGCAAGTGATACAATATGGCAATTTAGATTACGCAACACTTGTGGAGCATTTGTCTAACGAATAACAAAGGAATCTGCTAAATGTACATACCAGAGGCTTTTAATGAGATGTTACTTTTACTCGAATTTTCAGCAGTAATAACCACAATTCACAAATTGTTCAATGAAAGCGTTTAGAATTTGAACAGTTTGTGAAGACCTTCACATTTGGCTTTATTTTTAAAAAAATAGGAGTAGAATAAGAATCAGTAAGAGGTTGTTATAAAACAGATGATCAAAAGTATCACATTTTTAGTGGTTGTTATATTACAAAAGCGAATTTGAAGGGAGATTTTACAATGTGGGTTATTACAGTATTTGAGAAAAAGGACGTTCGTATTTTTGAATACACAAATAAAAATGAAGCTACAAAAGCTTTATGCAGATTTAAGAAAAACGCAATTTTATCTTACACAAAATAAGCTAATAAAAATCCCGTAACCATGACATTTTGGTTACGGGTTTTTTATGCTAGATAACACACGATATTTAATTAATCAGACTCAGCACCAAAGCGAGGGGATGATTTCCGTTCCGGCTGGGCGCTTTGTTGCTGTCGCTTCGCTTTCGCACAGATAAAACATTTGTAGCTGCCGCTTTGCTTTCGCGCAGATAAAACATTTGTTGCTGTCGCTTCGCTTTCGCACAGATAAAACATTTGTAGCTGCCGCTTTGCTTTCGCTACAGAAAACATTTGTAGCTGCCGCTTTGCTTTCGCTACAGAAAACATTTGCCGCTGACGCTTCGCTTTCGCGCAGAGCAGAGCTTCCTGGGGGCGTTCGATGAGCCGCTTCACTCGCGTTCCTCTATTGCTGATCCCCAAGGAGTCGCCCAGCCTCCACTCCAATCACCCAATCAATTCTTTTTGCAATTGTCTTTCTGTTAAAAAGCTCATTTAACTTTAGATATCCACAATTAGGCCATTATGCTTAAAATAGAGAGTCCTTTATGTATCTACTTACAACGCTAATTCCGGGACATTTAAATAGCGAAGCTTTCCATTTAATTTAAATTACAATAGATCCTCAAAAAAGTGTACCTTTAAATTTCTCCGGTTTTTTTACATAGCTCTCGATTATAAATCCGCATTCTGTGCAAATAATATATTCAACAGTTGAACCGATACTCATCTTATTTTCTGGGTACATAACCGCATATCCATTATGCTTACCTTTTCCTAACTCTCTCCCACCACATTTTGGACATTCTGTTGCTCTTGTAGAATTCTTCAATTAGAAACCCTCCTCTATATATGTGAGCCAATTATTTTTTTAATATATCCTATTATCTATTATTACGAATGAATTGTAAAATGGTTCCATTTTATTAAACCTTTGAATCGTCACCGAGACGTGTGGTTGATTTCCGTTCCGACTGGGCGGTTTGTTGCTGACGCTTCGCTTTCGCACAGATAAAACATTTGCCGCTGCCGCTTCGCTTTCGCGCAGATAAAACATTTGCCGCTGCCGCTTCGCTTTCGCGCAGATAAAACATTTGTTGCTGACGCTTCGCTTTCGCTACAGATAAAACATTGTTGCTGACGCTTCGCTTTCGCACAGAGCAGAGCTTCCAGGGGGCGTCGGGGCAACACGATGTTGGTAACGAAGGCGTTATCACAGGACGTGATGCCTTTAGCCTTCGTTCCCCTCTCGCTAATCCCCTAGGAGTCGTCCAGTCTCCACTCCAATCAACTTATTTACATAGTAACGTTTTAATAAAAGTCATCCACAGTTTTTGGTGATCAACCCAACCTTTTCATAATTGTATAATGGAGAGCTGTATTTTACGTCTAATGATTATTTCTATTACTAAACGGTTTCATTGTAAATTAAACGCGTTTTTTGTCACTTTACATTATTTATAAAGAGTATTATAATGAAATTGTAAGTGGGACATAATTTTATATAGTGGGACAAAATACAACCCACTGATATTAAAAAGGGAGTAGATTAATATGTTATCTGTACCTGAGGCACAGCAAAGGCTACTTCCAGAAATGTATCCGCTGCTACAATCGAGATATCGTATATTGCAAACAGTTCAGCTTATGCAGCCAATTGGGCGTCGAACACTTGCAGATTCACTTAAAATGACCGAGCGAGAAATTCGTAAAGAAACAGATATTTTACGTGAGCAAGGGTTATTAGATTCTCAAAAGTCGGGTATGGTATGTACAGACGATGGTGAAGTAGTTATTGAAAAGCTTCGAACAATCGTCTATGAATGGTCTGGTCTTAAAAAACTGGCTAAATTATTGGAAAACCATTTCGGCTTACAGCATGTAATTGTTGTACCAGGTGATTACAATGAAGACGATACGATATTAACATTGCTTGGAAAAGAGGCAGCACAACAATTTATGTCAACAAGCTTTGATGGTCAAATAGTAGCTGTTACTGGTGGCAAGTCGGTTGCATCGCTTGCGCAATTTTTACATCCCATTGATGCACATAACATCACATTTGTTGCTGCTCGCGGAGGTATTGGACATGAAATGCAAATGCAAGCCAATACACTTGTCTCAGCATTTGCTATGCAAATGGATGCACAGTATCGCACATTGTTTTTACCGGAGCATTTAAGTGAGCAGGCCTATCGAGCAATGTTAACAGAGCCAATGGTAACCGAAATGATGAATTATTATGATCATGCAGATTGTGTGATTCATGGTATCGGCTCTGCAGAAGAAATGGCTGTTCGTCGTAATTCATCACCGGAGGATTTACGAATACTCGAAGAAAAGGGTGCAGTTAGTGAAGCATTTGGCTATTATTTCAATGCAGAAGGTGAAATTGTACATCGAATTCGAACAATCGGTATTCAGTTTGAGCAAATTCAAAGAAGTAAGCAATTAATTGCAGTTGCTGCTGGTAAACAAAAAGTGAAGGCAATGCTATCGTACTTTAAGGTAGCGCCAAAGCAAACGATTTTTATAACGGATGAGGTAGCCGCGAAAGCTATCGCCGAAGGTATACCATCGTTATAAATTACGATGTAACTCAATTTTTCAGTGAGTTCTACAACACTCTCTGAATGAGAATAAAGCCAATTGTGGATATTATAAATGTCCGAGGCAAAATTAATTATTTCAACAATATTGGAGGAATTGACAATGGCATTAAAATTAGCGATTAATGGATTTGGACGTATTGGACGATTAGTATTTCGTGAAGCGATGAAGCACGATGAATTCGAAGTGGTTGCAGTAAATGACCTAACAGATGCAGGTCAGCTTGCACACTTATTAACTTATGATTCAGTACACGGTATCTACGATGCTGATGTTTATGCAGACGGTGATTCTTTCGTAGTAAATGGAAAAAAAATTAAAGTGTATGCCGAAAAAGATCCGGCTAATTTACCTTGGGGTGAGCTAGGGGTTGATGTAGTACTTGAATGTACAGGTAGATTCCGCTCGATGGAAGAAGTAGGAAAACATATTCAAGCAGGTGCTAAAAAAGCGATTCTTTCGGCTCCTGCGAAGGGCGAAATGCCAACGTTTGTAATGGGCGTGAACCATGAGGATTACAACCCTAAAACAGATGATGTTATTTCAAACGCTTCTTGTACAACGAACTGCCTAGCACCTGTTGCTAAAATACTTGATGAAAAATTTGGTATTGAACGCGGTATGATGACAACAATTCACTCCTATACAAACGATCAACGTATCCTTGACTTCCCGCACTCTGATCCACGTCGCGCACGTGCTGGTGCAGTGTCAATGATTCCAACAACAACAGGTGCAGCAGTAGCAGTTTCAAAAGTATTGCCTCAATTAAAAGGTAAATTAGATGGCTTCTCGATGCGTGTGCCAACACCAAACGTTTCATGTGTGGACTTAGTAGTGGAGCTAAAATCAGAAGTTACAAAAGACACTATTAATGCTGCATTAAAGGAAGCTTCAGAAAACGAGCTTAAAGGTATTTTAGGATACAACGAACTACCATTAGTTTCAATTGACTACAATGGTAATCATAACTCTTCAACTGTAGATGGTCTTTCTACAATGGTATTAGAAAATAGTATGGTAAAGGTTCTAGCATGGTATGATAACGAAATTGGTTACTCTACTCGTTTAATGGACTTAGCTTTATATATCGCAGAAAAAGGATTAAACAATAAATAAGTGTCATAATTCGATAACTTAAGTAAAAAGTGTGACATAATACTGCTTTTTACGCATAAAAAGTATAGCCTTTATAATGTCTAAAAGATATAATATACAAGGGTAATGGGAGTAAGGGAAATTTACCCTTACTCCTTTTTTATACAAAAAATATAAGATGAGCGTGTGCTGAATATTCGGAATAGGCACTATCCTCTGACTGGTTATGTAATTGCAGGCATAGAACGTGACTTTTGCTACTATAAAAGCAAGTAAAAGGATACTTCACCATAGTGTGGGTTGATAATAACGAAATGGACCAAAGTTTTTTATCTCATACAGTTAAGTGAATGATGGGAGGAGCCAAGATGGGTGAATCCAGGAAATTCACGACTACAACTTTGAAGGGGGTTTCTTCATGTTAAATAAGAAGACGATGAAAGATATTGATGTAAAAGGTAAGCGCGTATTTGTACGTGTCGATTTTAATGTACCAATGGCAGATGGCGCGATTACTGACGAAACACGTATTCGAGCAGCAATTCCTACAATTGAATATTTAGTGGAACAAGGTGCCAAAGTAATTTTAGCCTCTCACTTAGGACGTCCAAAAGGTGAAGTAAACGAGGATATGCGCCTAACTGCAGTAGGTGTACGTTTAGCTGAATTAATGGGTAAACCTGTTACGAAATTAAATGAATCGATTGGTCAAGAGGTAGAAGAAGCGGTTGCCAACATGCAAAATGGTGACATGATTCTACTTGAAAATGTACGCTTCCACGCTGGTGAAGAGAAAAATGATCCTACTTTAGCGGCGCAATTTGCAAAATTAGCGGACGTTTATGTCAATGATGCATTCGGTGCAGCTCACCGCGCACACGCGTCAACTGAAGGAATTGCCAAGCATGTACCAGCAGTATCTGGTTTCCTTATGCAAAAGGAATTAGATGTGCTAGGTAAAGCTTTATCAAAGCCGGAGCATCCATTTACAGCTATTATCGGTGGTGCCAAAGTTAAAGATAAAATCGGTGTCATTGAAAGCTTATTAGAAAAAGTGGATCACTTAATTATCGGTGGCGGTTTATCATTTACATTCATTAAAGCGCAGGGCTATGATATCGGTAAATCTTTATTAGAGGAAGATAAAATCGATTTAGCAAAATCCTTCATTGAAAAAGCAAAGGCAAAAGGCGTGCAATTACATATGCCAATCGATGCAGTTGTCGCAAACGAATTTTCAAAGGATGCAGAAACACAAATTGTAGATGTAGACGCTATTCCAGCGGACTGGATGGGCTTAGATATTGGTCCAAAAACAGCTGCTAACTATGCAGAGGTTATTAAAGATTCTAAATTAATCATTTGGAATGGACCAATGGGTGTCTTTGAAATGGATAAATTCGCGAATGGTACAAAAACTGTAGCAGAGGCTATGGCAACTACAACTGGTTATACAGTGATCGGCGGCGGGGATTCTGCAGCAGCAGTAGAAAAATTTGAAGTTGCCGATAAAATGGACCATATTTCTACAGGTGGCGGTGCATCACTTGAATTAATGGAAGGGAAAGAGCTTCCTGGGATTGTGGCATTAAACGATAAATAAAACATTAACGTGGAATAAAAACATAGGAGGCAAGAACGATGCGTAAACCAATTATTGCAGGTAACTGGAAAATGTATAAAACATTTGAAGAGGCTATCCAGTTTGTTGATGCGGTACAGGACAAACTTCCTTCAAATGATAAAGTAGACGCTGTTGTTTGTGCACCAGCACTTTACCTACCTACGCTTGTGCAAGTTGCAAGTGAATCTGAGCTAGCAATTGGTGCACAAACGATGCATTATGAAAACGAAGGTGCATTCACTGGAGAAATTAGTCCAGCTCAACTTGCAAGTGTGGAAGTAGACTATGTTATTTTAGGGCACTCTGAACGACGTGAATATTATAACGAAACAGATGAAGCCATCAATAAAAAGGTTGCTGCAGCACTTGCGCATAATATCGTACCGATTATTTGCTGTGGCGAAACGCTTGAGGAACGCGAAGCCGGGACTACTGAGCAGAAGGTTGCTCATCAAATTACAGCAGCACTTGCTGGATTTGGAGCACAAGAAGTGGAGCATATGGTGATTGCTTATGAACCTATTTGGGCAATCGGTACAGGTAAAACTGCTACAGCAGAAGATGCTAACCAAGTATGCGGTGCAATTCGTGCAGTAGTGAAGGAATTATATAATGCTGAAACGGCCAATGCTGTACGTATTCAATACGGCGGTAGCGTAAAACCTGAGAACATTCAGGAATTATTAGCAAAAGAGCATATCGATGGTGCTTTAGTCGGTGGAGCAAGTTTACAACCAGAATCATATTTAAAATTATTGGAGGCGGCAGCAAATGCCTAAAAAGCCAGTAGCATTAATTATTCTAGATGGCTTTGCATTTCGCGACGAAACTTTCGGAAATGCAGTAGCCCAAGCAAACAAACCCAATTTCGATCGTTATTGGAATAAGTTCCCGCATTCCACTTTAACGGCAGCCGGTGAAGCGGTAGGGTTACCTGAAGGTCAAATGGGGAACTCTGAAGTTGGACACTTAAATATTGGTGCTGGACGAATTGTGTATCAAAGCTTAACACGCTTAAACAAATCTATTCGTGAAGGAGATTTCTTTACGAATAAAGCATTTTTGGATGCAATTGCACATGTTAAAGCTCATAATTCTAAGCTTCATATCATGGGTTTACTTTCAGATGGTGGCGTACATAGCCATTATGAGCATATGTTTGCGCTATTAAAGCTTGCAAAACAACAAGGCTTAGACAAAGTCTTTGTACATGGTTTTTTAGATGGTCGTGATGTTGGACCGACAACAGCTCTAGACTATATCGAAGAAACTGAAAAACAAATGAAGGACATTGGCGTAGGTCAATTCGCTTCCATCCACGGTCGTTATTATGCAATGGATCGTGATAAACGTTGGGATCGCGTAGCCCTTACTTACAATGTACTAGTAGATGGTGCTGGCCAAACAGCTGATAGTGCAGCAAGTGGTGTAGCTGAATCATATGAGCGTGATGTAACAGATGAGTTTGTGATTCCATTTAGCGTTCAAGAGCACGGAGAAGCAGTGGCAACAATTGATGATAATGACGCTGTTATTTTCTTCAACTTCCGTCCTGACCGTGCAATTCAACTATCTAAAGTGTTTACTAATAGTGAATTTGATGGTTTCGAATTATCAGCTAAGCATCCTAAGAATTTAAAATTCGTGTCATTCACTCATTACAGTGATGAAGTAAATGCTCAAGTTGCGTACGCAAATGACAACTTGAAAAATACGATTGGTGAAGTGTTAGCTTCTAATGGCAAAACACAGCTACGTATTGCAGAAACAGAAAAGTATCCGCACGTTACATTCTTTATGAGTGGTGGTCGTGAGGAGAAATTTGAAGGGGAAGAGCGTATTTTAATTGCCTCTCCAAAGGTTGCAACATACGATTTAAAACCTGAAATGAGTGCTTATGAAGTTACAGAAGCATTGCTAGCAGAGATTGCGGCCGATAAATTTGATGGCATTATTCTTAATTTCGCGAACCCTGATATGGTTGGGCATAGCGGAATGTTAGAGCCAACAATCAAGGCCATTGAAGCAGTCGATGAATGTCTTGGAAAAGTAGTAGATGCACTCCTTGCAAAAGGAGGCGCAGCTATTATTACAGCTGACCATGGTAACTCTGATGAAGTACTTACTTTAAAAGGGGATCCAATGACAGCTCATACAACAAATCCTGTTCCAGTCATTGTGACAAAACCAAATTTAATGTTAAGAAATGGTGGCATTTTAGCCGATTTGGCGCCAACCATGTTAGAATTATTAGAGGTGTCACAACCTTCTGAAATGACAGGTCAATCATTAATTGAAAAAGAGGAGAATTAATTATGCCATTTATTACACAAATCTATGCGCGCGAAGTTTTAGACTCACGTGGGAATCCAACAGTAGAAGTTGAAGTATTTACAGAATCAGGCGCTTTTGGACGTTCAATCGTACCATCAGGTGCATCTACAGGTGAATATGAGGCGGTAGAATTACGCGACGGTGACAAATCTCGTTACCTAGGCAAAGGTGTATTAAAAGCAGTTGAAAATGTAAACACAATTATTGCTCAAGAGCTAGAAGGTAACTACTCAGTTCTTGATCAAGTAGTCATCGACAAAGCTTTAATCGAGCTAGATGGCACAGAAAACAAAGGTAAACTAGGTGCTAATGCTATTTTAGGTGTATCAATGGCAGTTGCACATGCTGCGGCAGATTACTTAGATGTACCTCTTTATCAATATCTTGGTGGATTTAACTCAAAACAACTACCAGTACCAATGATGAACATCATTAATGGTGGCGCTCACGCTGACAACAACGTAGACATTCAAGAATTCATGGTAATGCCTGTAGGCGCAGAATCATTCCGTCATGCATTACGTATGGGTGCTGAAATCTTCCACAGCTTAAAAGCAGTACTGAAAGCGAAAGGCTATAATACAGCTGTAGGTGACGAAGGTGGTTTCGCACCAAATCTTGGTTCAAACGAAGAAGCCATTACTGTAATTTTAGAAGCAATCGAAAAAGCTGGCTATAAACCAGGTGAAGAAGTGAAACTTGCAATGGACGTTGCTTCATCTGAATTATTCAATAAAGAAGATGGCAAATATCACTTAGATGGTGAAGGCGTAGTCAAAACTTCTGAAGAAATGGTTGAATGGTACGAAGAGCTAACAAACAAATACCCAATCATCTCAATTGAAGATGGCTTAGACGAAAACGACTGGGCTGGACACAAATTATTAACAGATCGCATCGGCGCTCGCGTACAATTAGTAGGTGACGATCTATTCGTAACAAACACGCAAAAATTAGCTGCTGGTATTGAGCAAGGTGTTGGTAATGCAATCCTTATCAAAGTAAACCAAATCGGTACGTTAACAGAAACATTTGAAGCGATCGAAATGGCAAAACGCGCTGGTTACACAGCAGTGATCTCACACCGTTCTGGTGAATCTGAAGATGCAACAATTGCTGATATTGCAGTTGCGACAAACGCTGGTCAAATTAAAACAGGCGCTCCGTCACGTACAGACCGTGTAGCTAAATACAACCAACTTCTTCGTATCGAAGATCAACTTGGTTCAACAGCTGAGTACCTTGGTTTAAAATCTTTCTATAACTTAAAATAAGCTATTACTTAGTAGCTTTTCTAGTGTCGTCTCAAAGGTATTTATATACTTTTGAGGCGATTTTTTTGTTGTTTGGGCGGGCTATTGAGGAGGTGGTCTTTGGCAAAGTGATCAGGTGATTTGGAAAACTGCTCAGGTAGAAGTGTAAAGTGATCGGGTAATGTGGGGAAACTGCTCAGGTAGGGTGAAAAAGTGATCGGGTAACGTGGGAAACTGCTCAGGTAGGGCGAGAAAGTGATCGGGTGATGTGGGAAACTGCTCAGGTAGGAGTGTAAAGTGATCGGGTAATGTGGGAAACTGCTCAGGTAGGGTGAGAAAGTGATCAGGTAATGTGGGAAACTGCTCAGGTAGGGTGAGAAAGTGATCGGGTAACGTGGGAAACTGCTCAGGTAGGGTGAAAAAGTGATCGGGTAACGTGGGAAACTGCTCAGGTAAGAGTAAAAAGTGATCGGGTAATCTGGGAAACCTCAGGTTGGAAAGAAAAGTGAGCAAGGCCCCGAGTGAACTGCTCAGTCGAGGCCCTAGAAATTAGTTTTTAATTAGATTCATTATGAATTTTTAATTTCAATAAATATACAAGATGGTCATCTTGTATCATTTTTTTTACTTCATTTTCGTCCTGCAAGTCGTATGTTCGTATAGAGTTTCCTTTTGATTCTCTGTATACACCTAGTAAATAAGTTTCGTTCAATTTTAATTTTACTGTTTCATCTCCAATTGCATAATCCCATACACTAATACTAGCGTCAGACGGAATTTTGTCAATTTTTATCGGGTTTGCTCTCATACTTGGTCCATAAAGAAAAGCAAACGATTCATCATCAGTATTGATTATCCCGAACCCTATATTGCCTTCCTCTACTTTGTTTGGACTTTGCCCATATGATAATGCCGTTAATGAATTAGACTCTAATTGCCCATCTTTATAACTTTCAACCCAAAGATCCACCCAACGTTTATCGGCTTGATTTAATTTGAAATGAAAATCTAATACTGTACCTAAATTTAAATCCTTGAAAGTACTCACATATTTAGAATCGGTGTTAATTGAAATAGTCGCTAATTCTGAATCTTTTTGACTAGTGCAACCAGAAAGCAATAATAAAAATAATGTTGATAGGATACTAAAAATAACATACTTATTTCTCAATAAACCAAACCTACCTTTCAATAATTTACTGACTTTACCAAAAAAGGCAACCTGCTATATAAATTATTATTCGACAAATCTTGTAAAAAGACCTTTTAATTGGATTAAAAACGGTAGAGGAGGCATCAGAATAGATAGAAAATGGACCAACTCGCATGTATGAACATGAAACGCCAACGCACCAGTCGGAACGGAAATCACCCCTCGTTTTACAGTAGTGACATATTTTTAAACATCGCATTTGCCCTCAAAGATAATCCACAAAAAAAGAGACAGCCTTTAGTGATTAACACTTTAGACTGTCTCTATTGGAAAACGATTTATTTCTGTGCCCAGTATTTGTCTAGCTCTTGATCTAGATAAACCCAGCCCTTCCATGCGATATGAATCGTATCCATAATGAAGTAAGGATCATAGTCATGGCCTGAGAAATCAACAAATGGAACACCATTATCAGTTAAGATCTGATCCATTTTTTCGTAATATTTTTCACGACGATCTGCAGGATATTCAGTGTAGTCATACCAATGACCATTTACTGGAATCGTAACAAATAGTGGCTTTGCACCAGCATCCTTTAGAACATCAATGACTAGCTGTAAATCCTCATATTCAGGTGAAGTCGTATAGTCTTCGTTTTTTCGCATACCTTTAAACTTCTTAATATTAGCATTTACAAGTCGTTTATAAAATTTATTTTCAATCATTAAATCATTGGATACACGTTTTTCGCCATAATTCTCGGCATTTTGCAATTGTTGCTCAAATGTTTGGTCGGTAACTAGTTTGTCATTGCTTTTTAAGTTACTACCTTCTCGAGGGAAGAGCGAGTAATATAAATCTTTTTTCTCTAAAAAGGCCTTTTGGACATGGCCAGCAATCATGGCAAGTCGTCCAATGATTGGTTTTTCCTTACCGCCAGATAATTTATATTTATAAATTATTTTCAGCAGATCATCGCGATTCACCGTATCGAATTCAAGAAGGCGTTTCATGCCTCGATTTCGAAGATCCTCGTCAATGTCCTTATTGTATGCTAAATCATAAGCATGCAACATCGAATAGTTAGGAGAAAAATGTAATTCATTCATTCCCTTTTTCGTAAACCATTGCGGTGAAATGATGAAGACAATTTTCTTATCTTTTAAATTCTTTTCTTGTGCAGCAAAATTTAAAAAGTGTGTTATAGACTGCATACCACCACGCCCGACCATAAATGTCGTATAGGGAGCATTTGTAGCTCGAGTATAGTTATAAGGGTGGAAAGGATCAAAACGATTTAATTCTGAGGAGCCATATAAAGGCATCGTATTAGGCTCCTGCAACATTCGCTCCTGGAAGTACATCCCTTGGAACACTAACGGAGACATACTAGTCTTTGCCTGCTCTACATCTTCATCTGAAATCCAAGCTTTTATCCAGGAATTAGGGAAGAATAAAAGGGCAGCAAAAAGAACGAATGCAATTAGTAATGATAGAAAGCCTTTCTTTATCATTGTCTTTCAGCTAATTCCGCTGCAATACGATTTGGCGTGTTCCATTCCTCACGGTTAAAATCAGTAATTGGCACTGAGATATTAAAACGATTTTCAATTTCCACTAATAAATTAATTGTACCGAATGAATCAAGAAGCCCTTCTTCAAATAAATCGATATCTGGATTTTCTACAATGATATCGTCCTCACATAATTCTACTAGCATTTCTAAAACTTGTTGTTTATCCATATTATAAATCTCCTTTAGTGTTTAGGCTTCGTTATTCATAAAAATATGAACAGAGCCATTAATTAAAATAATGTTCCTGAAAAAATATAGAAACCAAAGCAAATGGCATTAAACGTAATAAATACGCCGATTGCATGAGTCCATTTATTTTTTGGCCAAATCTTACGCTTCTTATTCCAGCGTTCAAATTTATCGAAGCAGATTATTAACATGGCATGGTACAGACCGTAGACAACAAAGTGCAATTCTAATCCGTGCCAAATACCCATTAAAAAGAACAGTAAAAAGAAGCCAAGATAAGAAACTGTATATTTGTTTTTAATCCATTTTTTCTTCGTCATCCAAAGCACGAAGCGCATATAAACATAATCCCTGAACCAGAAGGAAAGACTCATATGCCAACGGTTCCAGAAGTCTTTAATATTGCGACTCGAGAATGGACGGTTAAAGTTAACTGGCGTTTGAATACCCATAATGCGACTGACACCAACAGCAAAAGCACTATAGCCCGCAAAATCGAAAAATAAATAAAAACTATACATATACATATACGCTATTTGCCCTTGAAAAGGTGTCAAATAATTGTACGTTTGATTTGGTAAATAAATAAGCGTGTAATTGTAGATTAAATAAGCCAAAATAAATTTATATAAAAAGCCTACAAATATACAATTGATTCCACTTAACAGTAGTTTTTGATAGTCTTGACTAGACGGCACTGTGTGCAAGTCTTTATCAAAGCGTCTCCAACGATCAATAGGTCCCGAAGATACTGTTGGGAAGAACAGTAAGAAATAAGCAAGCTCAACTGGTGAAATTTTATTTTTAATTAAGCCATCTCGTGTTTCTAAAATCATTTGTACCGCTTTAAAGGTAATGTAGGATACCCCTAAGAACCCGAATAAATTTTTAAGGCCGAGTATTGGCAGAACCTTCACAAGCACAAGTGGCAAAATAGACATTAGTACAGCAATGACAAATACAGAGGTGCTATTCTTCTGTGAGCGATATTTTTGGTAAACGATAATTAATAATAACTGAAATACTGTAAACAGTATTAGAGAAACGGAACCATTAAGGGAGTTACCAAAAATAAGAGCTAAAATGACAATCGAAATAAAGATATTATAGCCTTTAGCTGATTTCCCGCGTAGTCCTAAAATAATTGTTGGCATTAACAGAATACCAATGATGATGAAAAAAATTATATTTCCGTAAGGCGTCATACTGTTTCCATAACCGCCAATCCTTTACGATCAACTTTACCGTTTGTATTTAAAGGTAAAGTGTCAATGTATTTGAATGTTTTCGGAATCATATAAGATGGTAAATACTCCGATAACAATGCTTTAAGCTGCTTCGTCATTTTGAAAGCAGAGTCCGTCAATGGCTCTCGAAGAACAACATATGCACTTAGTGAAACAATCTCATCATCTTTTGAAACAGGTATAACTACACAGCTAGAAACAGCTGGAAGATTGCCGATTTGTTTTTCGATTTCCTCGATTTCTAAACGATAACCGTGCAGTTTCACCTGGAAATCTTTTCGTCCTGAGAAGAACAGATAGCCATCTTTTTCATAACCAACGTCCCCAGTTTTATAAATACGTTGATCTCCTATTGTAGGAAACGCTTTAAGTGTTAAATCAGGCGCACCAAGATAGCCCGCACTTACAGTTGGCCCAGAAATAATAATCTCGCCATCTTCTTGCAAGGATAGATTAGGTTCAGATAGAGGGGCGATTGGTAATTGGTCAAATTGATCTAAAAGCTCTTTTGTTACTTCTACATAAGAGACGGCAACGGTTGTTTCTGTAGGACCGTATAAGTTGAAAATAGATGCTTGTGGGAAGCGTTGCATTAATTCTTTAGAGACGGATACTGGTAAAACTTCTCCGCAGAATAAAAACGTATTTAACGAAGGCATTAACGCCTGATTCCATTCTTTGTTCATTAAACAGATCTTCGCAAAGGAAGGTGTAGAAGTCCAAACGCGAATATCAGATGAAGCTAATGATTCAAATAACGCTTTTGGATTAGCAATTTGTTCTTGCTTAATGGCGTAAAGTGTTTGCCCACCTACAAGTGCAGGGTATAAATCCATCACAGATAAGTCAAAGGAATAAGGCGCTTGATTTAGAAATACACCAGATTTCTGTAAAGGGAAATGATCATGCATCCAAGCAACAAAATGGGCTAAATTATCGGCTGTAATTTGGACACCTTTTGGCTTACCAGTAGAACCAGATGTGTAAATAATGTAATGAATTTCTTGGTCCTTCACCCATGTTGAAGGCTCTGTCGAAATGCTAGTAGTTTGTGCTACTAGATCACTTACTTCTACTACAGGGACTGCTTGAGCCGAGCTCAATGATTCCGTTTTTAGTAGCAAACAAGCCTGAGAAGCTTCTATTATAATTTGTAGTCTTTCGGACGGTGTAGAAGAGTCAACCGGTACATAAGGATGACCTGCCTTTACAGCACCTAAGAAGGCAACGATTTGTAAAGGTGACATATGCCCGTAGACGACGATAGGTTGTTGTCTTTTTAAATCAAGAGCCATTAAATATTGTGCTACACAGTCAGACAAATGCCAAAGCTCACCATAAGTTAAGGAATCACTGTTGGTTTGATAGGCCGTTTGATTTGGCTGCTGTTGTGCCACTTTTTGAATAGCCTTTAAAATACTTAACATAGTTTATATCTCCTTTTCTTAAAATTCAGTATATATAAATGGTCCTGCATTCATATCATGGAAGCCATGGATTAGAAATAAGAGCACTAAAATGATGAAGTAAAATAACGTAAAGCCTATAAAACGTAAAACCTCATTATTTTTAATGGATTGCATATGTCCACCCCCAAAAAAGCTTATAACTTTGTAAATATACTAAATAAATTGATATTTTTTCAAGTTATTTCTAAATTATTTTTACATTAATTAAATTTTTATTACTTTTGTGACGGATTGAAGATAAAAATGTTGCACATTTTCTTGTTTATTCATAAAATCATAAGATTATTTTAAGGTAAATTTAAGGTTTAGGAATAATGACTAAAATGAAAGTAAGAAAATGATTTTTTTTAACGCTTTGGTCCACTTCAACTTGAATTTTTACTAACCCGCAACAATTTCTATTATCGCTGTTTTTCCGCTTCATTTGTACTTAAAAAATCCTTAAATTTATCTTAAGGACGTTCGTTATATTAAGCATACTAGATGGAAGTAAAATCAAAGTAAACAGTATGGAAAATAGCGGTATAAAATATGTAAGGATTAGAGGGATCACCAAAATGGAACCTGCCCAAAAAATAAACAGATGATGAAATCGGTAATCTGAATCTACTGCAAGGCTTTCAACTTATGATAGCATCCTAATTTTTATCCCCTTATAACGGATGGTAATGTATATGTAAATGTCAGGATCAAGACTACGCAAAAGCTTTGATGAAGACTAAAAATCAGTGGTGGAGAAGAGTCCACCGCTGATTAAGTTTCACCTTACCCCGCTGTAACGGGCCCTTATTTAAGCATACTTAACACTTTTTTAGAAACGTAAAATTCAGTACCGTTGTAGACATTGATCGTATCAAACGTATGCGTTTTTACTGTTTTGCCTTGTTCGTAGATGACAATGTTCTTATTTACTGGGATTGTGATGGTTACCTTATTTTTTTGTGCAATAAATTTAGGGTTTTCTTTATTAGTGAAGTCAATTTTAGATGTGTAACCTTTGTCCGTAAACGCTTTTGTTGCAGGTATATATAAATCATCTGTCAGCTTCTTTAAATCGAAGCCCATAAACTTTGCCATCGCATATGCTAAGTCTGTGTTTTCTACAAGACCTGTAATTTTGGATGGTCCGAATGAGTATAAGAACACATCATCACCAGTATGCCCACCGGTTGTAAAGCCAAGATTAGCGCGGTTGGCAAGCATTTTCACCATTTCTTCTTCTGTATCTGTAGCTAATTGTAATGTTGCAAACTCGTCAGCAGATAGATTATCTAATCCATAAAGTGCGGCGACTTCAACAATATTTGATTTGTCTTCTTTTAAATGGCTCAGCGCACCTTCAATGGTCATTTTTGCTTTCTTTAGAGGATCGATATAGGCAGATACAGGTGTGTTAGGATAAGTGCTTGTCGTGTTGGCATTCCCCATAGAAATACCACTATTGCCATGGTCTGTTACAGCAATGACCATTGTATGGCCATCTTCTTTTGCAAAATCAACAGCTTTCTTGACTGCAGCATCGAACGATAAAATATCGCTAATCATGCCAATTGGGTCATTGGCATGAGCTGCCCAGTCTACTTTACTTCCTTCTACAAATAGGAAGAAGCCGTTATCATTTTTCTTAAGGGTCTCAATAGCTTTACTTGTCATCTCAGCAAGTGTTGGCTCGGATGCTCTTGTTTGAGCACGATCTAAATCATAGGCAAGGGCACCAGGAGCAAAGCTACCCCAAATTTTTGACGCGTTACTTTTAAAGAGCTCATCACGCGTTTTAACGATGTCATAGTTTTCTTTCTTAAGGACATCCACTAAATTCTCGCCGTCTTTACGAGCATTTTTAGTTGTGCCTGGTGCAAGAGATTCAAAGCCACCACCTAATACGACATCAATGTTTTGATAGACTTGTTGCTCAGCGATGTCATCATATCGGCTTCTATGTCTCACATGTGCAGAAAAACCAGCTGGTGTAGCATGCTGAATTTCCGAAGTAGCAATCAATCCAGTAGCCTTGCCTTGCTGTTTAGCCCCTTCTAAAACATTGGCTACAGGTCTATAAGCATCCTCTTTGGCAATTTGCTCTACACCTGGTGAATTAATGACGGAAGGTAGCACACCCACAAATTTATTATTTGATTTATGACCAGTTGCTAATGCAGTAGCGGCAGGTGCTGAGTCAGTAATGGCTGAATCGGCAGAGTATGTACGCACTGCCCCCGATAAAATTTCATCCATCGCTAAGCTTTGTCCTTTGTACCAACGGGAAAGTGTAACGGCGTTATTACTACTACCATCCATTACAAGCATAATCACATTGGTTGGCTTCTTTACTTGGGCTGCTTGTACTTGCGGCTGGGCGAAACTAATCGACGATAAAGCAATAGCACTTGCTAACAACAAGGATCTCCATTTTTTTGAGTATTTCATGATTTTTCCTCCTCAGGGTCAATTCATGTAAAGAAAAGGTTGTAAGTAAGGATGGATTACAGGGGATGTTGTGAAGGATAAGTCCTATCACCCCTGAGCGAGGACTTGATGTTCTTCTTTGTGTCCGCTCCAGGTACGATGATCTCAAAGGTGAAGGGGAAAATAGAATCTGCTTACTTTCCATGGATTGATGGAAGCTTGCAGATTCTTGAATTGGCTATAAATTTTGTGAATGTGTTTTACCATCATTCGTTTCGTATAATAATGCCCCTTTATCATCAATGAACAAGTTTAGAACCTCTTCCTCTACTAACACTTCTTCTGAGCCATCGTTTATAACTATCTTTGTTAAAAAGCCTCCATTATCATAATCACTGCAATAAATCGCATCGTCAATAGCTGCCAAGTAATAGCAGGCTGTTTCAGTCACTTGTCTATTTTGTTTTGTTGCCAAGTCATAGGCATAGACCATGTTATCGGTCATGCTATTATAATAAACAACATCGCCAACAGTATCTGCATACCACATATCATGCATAAAATCGTACGCATTGCTTGTCGCAGCAAAGTAGTTTTCATTTGCCCAAATATGATCTTCACTTAGTTTCTCGTCATTCACTAAAAAATATTCGTAGGAAATAGCATAAGGCTCAATAGGATTAATATCATTCCAAGTCGTGTCAATATGATACCAATCACCATTAACATTCACTAAATTCCACGCATGAAGCTGATTATCGCTATAGCCATATACATATTTAGCATCTAGACCAGCCGCCAAAAATAAACGATAGGCTAACAGCGCATAAGCTTGACAAACACCTGTTTCTTTAGTGATTAACGCATAAACCGATTGTCCCTCTGATGCATCCTCATCTGAATAAGTGGCTAGTTGTACGACAAAATCATTAACGGCTTTCGCACGATGAAAATCATCCATGTCATTTGTAATAAACTTAGTAGCAAATTCCTGAACATAAGCATCAATCTTCTTTTCTTTCTTGGCATCTGTTAAATATGTAAAATCAAAATCTACCTCGTAACCATTATCTACTTCCCAAGCTTCCCAGTTATAATTTTCGATATATCCCGCAGTATAAGGATTAACGAAACTAAGTATGTTATAAAGATCATTGAGCTGTTCTTCAAAAGTATCCCAATCTAATTTACCTCTATACATGACTGTAAAGTTCGGGTCAAATTTTGTTATCTGCTTTTCAACCTTTTTCGAAAATTGTAGTAAAGCAGGGTCTTCTTTGAAAAGAGTCGTTGAAAAAAGATCTTCCGCAGAAAACTCACCTGATTGAGCTTTACTAGTAGGCTCCTTAAGGTCTATAGAAGTTTCTTCTTCATATTCAGGTTCCTCTGGTACTAAAGCTTCGACAGCTTTGATAGCAGCTGAGCAAGCGCTAAGCATGCTTAAAATAATAAGTGAAAAAATCAGTAATATACTTTTTTTCATAATTCCTCCTATACGATTACATTTTGCATCATCTCTAAAAACGTATTCCAAGGAGTCGTCTCGATTTATTTAGTGATGATACTTTTAATAATTATAGGATAACGTGGTATTAATGTGGAACATAGCTTTTTAGAAAAACGAACCGATAGAGGGGGAAAAAGGGTATTTATGAATCTCAGTTTGTCAAGAGAACCTTTTTTTGTTATAATGTGATATGTTGTGATGTTCAAAGTTCGGGAGGTGCAGTGAATGCATACAGTATTATTAGTTTCATTAGTTATCGTATCCATAGCGTTAATCGTTGTAGTATTACTTCAATCTAGTAAAAGTGCAGGCTTGTCAGGTGCCATCTCGGGTGGAGCTGAACAACTATTTGGAAAGCAAAAAGCACGTGGTATGGATTTAATCCTTCACCGTGCAACAATTGTGTTAGCAATAGTATTCTTTATTTTAGCACTCGCTATTACAAAAATCTAATAGTTGAAGATATATCGCCTAACCTTTACTGGTTGGGCGTTTTCTTTTATGGTTACATCGTTGGTTCAGCAAAATTAATCGCGCGCGGAATAGGGAAATACCCGCGGAAGCAAGGCGAATACCCGCGGAGGCAAAGCGAATACCCGCGGAGGCAAAGCGAATACCCGCGGAGGCAAAGCGAATACCTGAGCGGAGCAAAGCGAATACCCGAGCGGAGCAAAGCGAATACCCGCGGAAGGAAAGCGAATACCCGCGGAAGCAGAGCGAATACCCGCGGAAGCAGAGCGAATACCCGCGGAAGGAAAGCGAATACCCGCGGAAGTAGAGCGAATACCCGCGGAAGCAAAGCGAATACCCGCGGAAGCAAGGTGAATACCCGCGGAAGCAAAGCGAATACCCGCGGAAGCAAGGCGAATACCCGCGGAAGGAAGGTGAATACCCGCGAATCGTAAAATCGCGGATGGAAAAGATAAAGTTGTGGATAGAATCCTCGAAATCGTGGATAGAAGAGCCCAAATCATGGATAGAATCCTCAAAATGCAGGAAAGAGCCATTAAAACCTCATAAAACAAGCGCCAAAACTTTTGAGGAAGCATTTGTATGGCTATAATAGTTATAGTACATATTTGGATGAAGGAGAGCTCGCAATGAAGAAATCGTTATCACAGCCTTTTTTCTTTCAAGCAGGACCTAGAGCTGTTTTGTTATTGCATGGGTTTACGGGAAGCTCGGCGGATGTGCGAATGCTTGGGAGATTTTTAGAGAAAAAAGGGTATACTACATTAGCACCTCATTATAAAGGTCACGGTGTGGAACCGGAGGAACTTATTACAACAGGTCCTGCTGATTGGTGGCAGGATGTCGTAGTCGCGTACAAAGAGTTGCAGGATGCCGGCTATGAGGAGATTGCTGTGGCTGGCTTGTCTTTGGGTGGTGTGATGGCTTTAAATATTGCGCTGAATAACCCGGTGAAAGGTATTGTGACAATGTGTGCACCAATGACGATGCGTACAACAGATGTTATGTTTCAAGGTGTACTGAAATATGCGAGGGATTATAAAAAGTTCTTAGGTAAAGATGCGGAGCAAATCGAGGCTGAGGTTGCGGTAATTGCTGAAAAGGGCATGCCATCTCTACAAGAGTTGCGAGAATTTATTGCACGGACACGACAAGAAATTGACATGATTTATGCGCCCATTTTTGTCGTACAAGCGACAAATGATGAGGTAATTGAGACAGAATCTGCCAACATTATATATAATCAAACTGAGTCACTTGAAAAACAGATCAAGTGGTATGAAAACTCAAAACATGTTATTACATTAGATCAAGAAAAAGATCAGTTACATGAAGATATTTATCACTTTTTAGAAAGCCTAAATTGGGCACAATAAAATTATAAGTAGGATTTTCTCATGAAGGAGGGAAATTATGAAAGAACAAAATAATTCACTACAAAGTCGTTTACTCGATTTTTTCGGTGAAGAAGAATATAAACCATTAACGGTTGGCGAAATCGAGGATGTATTTGGCTTTGAGGATGCTGACGAATTTAAAGAGTTAGTGAAAACATTAGTGCGTATGGAGGGCCAGGGCTTAGTTGTGCGTTCTCGCTCCAATCGTTATGGCCTACCGGAGCGCATGAATTTACTGCGAGGTAAATTTATCGGGCATGCGAAAGGCTTTGGCTTTGTGACGCCTGATGTTGAGGGGATGGATGATGTTTTCATTCCACCGCATGAAATAAATGGTGCGATTAACGGCGATATCGTTTTGATCCGTGTGTTAAAGGAATCATTCGGCGATCGCCGTGAAGGAACCGTGACAAAGGTAGTAGAACGTGGACAAACGAGCTTTGTTGGGACGTTCCAAGCAAATCGAGGCTTTGGTTTTGTTGTCTTAGATGATAAAAAACTACCGATGGACATTTTCATTGCTAAGGGAGATACGTTAGGGGCAGTGGATGGACACAAGGTTGTCGTTGAGGTTGCTACTTGGCCAGAGGATTTAAAGTCAGCAACGGGCTATATCACTAAAATTTTAGGGCACAAAAATGACCCAGGTGTAGACATTCTATCTATTTTATATAAGCATGACATTCCACCTGAATTCCCTGAAGAAGTGGTTGCAGCTGCGCAACGAGTGCCGGATGAAATTACAGAGGCAGATTTGGAAGGTCGTCGTGATTTACGCCACGAAACGATTGTGACAATCGATGGAGCTGATGCGAAGGATTTGGATGATGCTGTAACCGTAACGAAAAACGTAGACGGTACTTATAAACTTGGCGTACATATTGCAGATGTTAGTTATTATGTAACACAGGGCTCTGTAATAGATGTTGAAGCTTACGATCGTGCGACAAGTGTATATTTAACAGACCGCGTTATTCCAATGATTCCACATCGATTATCGAATGGTATCTGTTCATTAAATCCACAGGTTGACCGTCTAGTACTATCATGTGAAATGATTATTGATGCAAATGGTAATGTGGTTTCACATGAAATTTTCCAAAGTGTCATTAAAACAACTGAGCGTATGACTTATAGGGATGTTTACAAAATTTTAGAGGAGCAAGACGCAGAGCTAATGGCCCGCTACGAGCCTCTAGTGCCAATGTTTAAACATATGGCTGAGCTGTCTAACATTTTACGTACTAAACGTGAAATGCGTGGTGCGATTGACTTTGACTTTAAAGAATCTAAAGTGATCGTAGACGAAGATGGTTGGCCAGTAGATATTGAATTACGTGAACGTACAGTCGCTGAAAAATTAATTGAAGATTTCATGCTAGCTGCCAATGAAACAGTCGCTGAGCATTTCCATTGGATGAATGTACCGTTCCTTTACCGTATTCACGAAGATCCAAAGCCAGAAAAGCTGCAACGCTTCTTTGAATTTGTCACGAACTTCGGTATTTTAATCAAAGGTACAGGAAACACAGTGCATCCGAAAGCACTACAGGACGTATTACAGGCCATTGAAGGCATGCCAGAGGAGCCAGTTATTTCAACGATGCTTCTACGCTCGATGCAACAGGCAAAATATTATCCTGAAAGCATAGGACACTTTGGTTTATCAACTGATTTCTATACACACTTTACATCACCGATTCGACGTTATCCGGACTTAATCGTCCATCGTTTAATTCGTACGTATTTAATTAATAAAGATACATCAAAAGAAACAATTGCACAGTGGAGTATGGCGATGGATGAAATTGCTGATCATACTTCAGAACGTGAACGCCGTGCTGTCGATGCAGAGCGCGATACAGATGCGCTGAAAAAAGCACAATATATGTCCGATAAAATTGGTGAAGAGTTTGAAGGGATCGTCTCATCCATTACAAACTTCGGTATTTTCGTGGAGCTACCAAACACGATTGAAGGACTTGTCCATATTAGCAATATGACAGATGACTACTATCGTTTTGACGACCGTCAAATGATTATGATTGGGGAACGTACAAATCGTCAATTCCGTATTGGTGATGAAGTTACAGTCCGAGTAGCAAATGTTATTATTGAGGAGTCATCCGTTGACTTTGAAATCGTCGGAATGGTAACGTCTTATGGACGAACACGAAAAGCAGCACCTACAGTCATTCACGCACGTAAAAATTATAGCGACAACAAAGGTGGTCGTAATGGCCGCAGAGGTGGCCGCAATGAAGAGGAAAGAGGCGGGCGTGGCAACCGCGGTGGCCGCAACGAAGAAGAACGAGGCGGACGTGGCGGTCGAAATGGTCGCAATGAAGAAAGCCGTGGCGAACGAGGCGAACGCCGTGAAAACGACCGTGACCCACGAGGACGCCGCAAGGATGGCTCAAGCCCAGGCCCTAAAAAAGGCGTAAAGCAAAAGCAAAAGTTCTACGAGGGCATCGCTAAAAAAGGCAAAAAGAAAAAATCAAAACGTAAATAAGTAAAAGTATAGGTGAAGGCACCATTAGAAAACAGGTGCTTTCACTTTATCAATAAGAGCAGGTTGATCTTGCTCTACCTTTAAGTAGAGGTGAATTTATATGGCAAAAGGTACTGGGAAAGTATTAGCACAAAACAAAAAAGCCGGGCACGACTACTTCATTGAAGACACAATCGAAGCGGGCATGGTGCTCACAGGTACAGAAATTAAATCCATCCGTGCAGGAAGGGTCCAACTAAAAGAATCCTATGTACAAATCCGCAACGGTGAAGCATGGATCAACAATATGCATGTCAGCTCATTCGAACAAGGCAACCGCTTTAACCACGACCCACTGCGCGCCCGCAAGCTACTGCTTCATAAAAAGCAAATCGGCGAGCTAGTCGGTGCCGTAAAACGTGACGGCTACACAATTGTCCCGTTAAAAATGTACATTAAAGACGGCTATGCCAAACTATTAATCGGCGTCGGCAAAGGTAAAAAAGATTACGACAAACGTAACGACATGCGCAAAAAAGAAGCGAAACGCGATATGGAACGCGCCTTCAAATCTAAAAATCAATAGTACTAGATTGTTAGAGAGCTCACTATATTTAAATGGTGAGCTTTTTGCTATTTGGCAGCGTTTGGGACGGAGATGGATAGGAAGGAAGAACCGACGGATAGAATTTGCAAAGTGACGGAAAGAAAGGCGTAATCGACGGATTGAGTATGCAGAGTGACGGAAAGAAAGGCGGCAACGACGGATAGAGCTTGCAAAGTGATGGATAAGAAGGTAGGAACGGCGGATAGAGCTTGCAAAGTGATGGATAAGAAGGTAGGAACGACGGATAGAGCTTGCAAAGTGATGGATAAGAAGGTAGGAACGACGGATAGAGCTTACAAAGTGATGGAAAGAAAGGTGGAAACGACGGAAAGAACATGCAAATAGATGGAAAGGAGGGCAGAATTGACGGATTGAACACTGCACCCGAGGATTTTGCGCATGAGAGATTTTAAGATAGAAGATGATGAAATAAGGAGAGCTAGCCAATTTTTTCTACTATGTCAGGACACTTGAACTATAGATAGATTTGTTTTATAATAAGTATTACTGAATGCCAGATTACATGGAAGCGTACTTTTAGCTCCCACCGTACTAGAAGAAATTCTAGCTCCTTTGCTTGAACGAGGCGACATGCTTCGATTCATATTCAAGGGGACGTTACGGATTCGACAGGGATGGTTCAAGCTTTGGTCGCGCGTCGGAGGTCTCGGCTCCGTCATCAACGGAAGTTATATAATAACTGGCAAACAACAAAACTTAGCTTTCGCAGCGTAAGCTCGTAAGCGCTCTGCCTCTCTATCGCCCATGTAGAGAACGTGGGGCCCAACTTTAGTGGGATACGGTCGGTGGTGCCATCTGAGTCACCGGCAAGAGATTTCCAGGTTAGCGTACAGGACGCCTGTTTGTCGGCATAATGTTACGTGAATCGTAAATAGGCAAACTACACGCGTAGAAGCTGAAGTATTGGAGTTTCTGGACGCGGGTTCGACTCCCGCCGTCTCCATAATACGATTTCATTGGATTTCAATGAACGTCAAAACCCTTGTATATCAAGGGTTTTTTATTTTGTCTATGTCATATAGTTTCATTGAGTATCAAACGAACGTAGTCAAAAACGTAGTCAAAGCGTAGTCGCTCAACTACATTTCAATGTAGCTGGCGAACTTCTGTATAGCTTCTTCTTTCGCTTTCTTTGTAACGTGTGCATATATGTTCATTGTCGTTTGTACATCACTATGTCCTAAACGATCCTGCACTTCCTTTATACTAGCACCCGCTTCAAATAACAATGAACAATGTGTATGTCGTAAACCATGCGTCGTAATAGCACCTAGATTGTACTTCTGTTGTACTTGTAATATCCACTTACGAGTTTTCGTTGGCTGTAAATATTCATTTTGTTCATTACTAAACACAAGCTGCTTAGGTTGCATTGTATTGAAGCCTAGTATTAAATAATCCTGCTTCTGCTTTTTCTTCCACTCTTTTAATATTGCCATTGTTTTATCGTCCATTTTAATAGTACGAGCAACACCTGTTTTTGTAGATTTTACATATAGCTGATTATCTTTTCCTCTTGAAAGGGCCTTATTAATGCGTAGCTCGTTTGTTGTGAAGTTTAAGTCATTCCATGTCAGTGCCAATGCTTCACCTTTACGCATTCCGCTAAATGCTAGTAAACGGAATAGGGCAAACGCTTTGTAGTTACTCTCTTGTTCTAAGCATGTAAGGAATTGAATAAGCTGCTCACGTGTGTAGAAGTTTTCATCTTCATCATCATTGGTAACGCTAGTTTTCTTGGTTAGATTAGTAGGCATTTCTACAAGTGCAAAAGGGTTAGTTTGAATGAATCCACGCTTCATAGCAAAATCTAATACTTTAGCGGCGTATGATTTAACTATACGGAACTTCTTCAATTTTCCCGCCCATTCATTTACATGCTTTTGGCATATATCAATTGTAACTTTTTCGATTTTATAAGCACCCATTGATGGAAGGATATGATTTCTAAAAATGCCGGTTGTTTTAACAAATGTACTTTCCTCCACCGTATTTTCATATTGAATCACCCAAAGGTCATAAAGCTCCTGATATGTTTCAGCACGCTCTTGTTTATACGTACCATTCGCTACATCAAGCTTTAAACGTGCAAGTGCTAATTCCGCTTCCTTACGAGTTTTAAAGCCCCGCTTCATTGTCCGCTTCTGTTTACCTGTTAATGGATCAATCCCTAAATAGGCTGGGAATTCATATCGAGTTTCACCGTTCTTTAGCTTATAGCCTTTAATTGGCGATACTTTCTTTTTTGTCATTGTAGTATTTCCTCCTAAATCAGTTGCGGGGGCAAATGATTAAAAAGAGGATTTACCTCTTGATTATTATAACGAATCACAAGATAAATCCCACTATTAATTAAAAGCTATGTTCTTGAAAGAAGCGGTCAATCTCTTTACGTGATATACGCTTAATCCCTTCAATCTCACATACTTGTAAGCCGTGCTGACGATACTTTAATAGCGTGTTATACGATACACCAGCGTATTTAGCTCCTTCCTTTAATGAAAGCCACCCACTATCAACAAATTCATGCTGTGCGGCTTGTAATGCCTTTTGTACGGCTTTTATAACTATTTCTTCAATCTCAGTAGTTGTTAAATTTAAATTCATTTTTACATACTCCTCTTTCATTTAATCCCCGCAATTTAATTGCTGTTATAGATTTATACGAGGCGAAAAGGGCATTGTTAAATACAATTTGATGTTTGTTTTTAAATCATAGTCTATAAGAATATCCCTTTTTTTACTTTTAACTAAGTAAGCTTTTAAAAATAGTGGATAGAATATGTTAAAATTATCTAAACGACACACACTTGAAATTAGACAAGAAGTGCTCGTGTATTTCAACCTACATAAAAGAGTATTTTCGATGAAAGATGTAAAGACAGTATTTTTACTATCTAGGAGGTTTTTAATTTGCATACTCACGGTGAAGTACAAAATGAAACAGTACGTGAATGTATCGTAATGAATTCAGATTACGACAAATCAGCAAAAGTTATCGAGTTTTCAAGAATAGAAAACTATGTTGTAAAAAAAGTTTACTGCGCTAAATGTGAAGAATGGCAAGAAACAGATAGTCGATATTTTATAACTGATATATTCTGCCCTACTTGTTGTACAAATTGGGAATGATATTAACACGCCACTTAAATCAAAAAGCACTCAATAGGAGGAGGGGTTATAATGGCTATGCATGGTGAAGTCCGTAATACTTATGAACGTGAGTATCTCGTGAAGAATGAAACGCCTGAGAAAACAGCAAAGGTGATTGAACTATCAAGATTAGAAACATACATAGTGAAGGAAGTTTACTGTGGTAAATGTGAAGATTGGATGGAAACAGATAGTCGTGACATTATAACTGATTATCTATGTCCTAATTGCTGCACTAATTGGGAATGATATTCCCCCCCACTTTAAATCAAAAAGCTCTCAAAATGATAATACATATGCACGCCATTATAAAATGACAACAGCTAAAAGCAGTTACTAGAACATTTGTATGTTTTAGTAACTGCTTTTAGTTTTGTGCTGAAATAGATGAATTGAAAAAACTTTAAAAAATGATTTAACTCTGCTAAACAGTCCTCGTATAAGTTTATGTGGGCGGTTTAGACAGTTTTATTAGTTAGTAATTCTATAAGTAATTTAACTTTGCTAAATGGTTCTCGTATAAGTCATATGTGAGCGATATAACGACTTTATATAGTGAATTTACAAAACGATTTAACTATGTAATTTAGCTTGCGTATAAGGAAATGAAGGAGATGAAGCAGCATGAAAATTTACAACTAGAAAGTATCATTCAAATACACTGTAATCTTCATCTAAATTATGTTTGATAAAAACTTTTAAAAATAATTTAACTCTGCTAAATAGTCCTCGTATAAGTCATTAACGGAGGTGAAGCAGCAAGGAAGTTTACAACTAGAAAAGTATTATCGACTAAATGAGCGTAACCTTTCAATGGAAACGAATTGTTATAGCTTGTCAAATCAAATTCAATCACTGAACGAATAAAAAGTAACGTTTTAATAGGAATCTTCTAAATACCCCCCCGGTGCCTACTAAATCAAGTATTAGAGTGGGATTGGGCGGGAGCTACGTGATACCTATGAGAAATTTTTCGTGAAAATTGATGCGGGTTTAAAAAATTTTTTTAACTTTGCAAAATAAATTGCGTATATGTCCTATGTAAGCAGAAAAAGTATTTTTAAATATGATACAAGTTAATAACTAAAAAATTTAAAAAATAATTTAACTCTGTAAAATAGCTTGCGTATATGTCCTATGTAAGCAGAAAAAGTATTTTTAAATACGATACAAGTTAAAAAAATTAAAAAGTGATTTAACTCTGTAAAACAGCTTGCGTATATGTACTGTGTAAGCGTAAAAAGTATTTTTAAATACGAACAAGTTAAAAACAAAAAAATAAAAAGTGATTTAACTCTGTAAAGCAGCTTGCGTATATGTACTGTGTAAGCGTAAAAAGTATTTTTAAATACGAACAAGTTAAAAACAAAAAAATAAAAAGTGATTTAACTCTGTAAAGCAGCTTGCGTATATGTACTGTGTAAGCGTAAAAAGTATTTTTAAATACGAACAAGTTAAAAACAAAAAAATAAAAAGTGATTTAACTCAGTAAAACGGCTTGCGTATATGTACAGTGTAAGCCGAAAAAGTATTTTTAAATACGCTACAAGTTAAAAACAAAAAAATTAAAAAGTGATTTAACTTTGTAAAACAGCTTGCGTATTAATCAAATAAGGGGGCGAAAGCTTAGTAAAAATAAATATGCTACATGTTAAGCAGTAAATCCTATCTATGCTGCTATTCACTGTATAACCTTTCAGCATGAAAGTATTCGTTATAGAGTGTCAATCTTACATCACGAACATTACAAATAAAAATCAATGGTTTATCACAAATGATTTAATTCACCCCCGGTGCCTACATAATCACCTATTAAAGTGTTATAGCATGGGGACTAAGTGATACCTATGAGAAATTTTTCTGGAAAAGTGATGCGTATTTAAAAAATTTATTTAACTTTGCTACATACATTGCGTATATGGCAAATAAGGGCTAGCAACCCTATCAAAATTATTAAAGGAGGATTACTAAAATGAGTAATCAAAAAGTGAATTTATTAAAAGAATGGTTTAGCCAAACGGAAGGATATGTAGAATTTCGTTTAATCGGACAACAAGGTTTAGTGGAGCGTCGTTTTATGGAAGTAGAAGATGTAACAGAAGCGGTACTTGATAATTTAAATGAAGAAGGTAAGCAACAAAATGTAAATGTTTACTTTAGTGTTTCAACACGAAAGTGCAAATCTGGAAAAGAGGAAGACGTGTTACATGTACCAGGCTTATGGTTAGATATCGATCCAAAGCATGCAACATATGAAGAGGCGATGCAAGTAGTAAAATCACTACCTACACCGCCAACTGCCACTGTTTCTAGTGGAAATGGTATCCACGCATATTTTAAATTTAATGAACCATTTGAAGTGGTAGATGATCATTCATTCAAGTTCATTAAAGAATTGAGTTTAAAGCTGCATACATTTGCTAAGGCAGATAATACAGCAGATTTAGCCCGTTTATTACGAGTGCCAAATAGTATGAATGTGAAAAACTTAATGGACGTTAAGCTTTGCTCGCTAGTGGAATTCACAGGTGCTACTTATAGTTTAGACTGTTTTACATATTTAGATGATGTAGAAATTAAAACAGTAAGTAAAACATTAGAAACTATTGAAATCGAAGAGTTATCCCCTGTTGAAATCGATGCATTACAAGTGCCGTTTTCTATTAAAAGTTTAATAGTAAATGGCCCTGAAGAGGGGGAAGATCGTTCAAAAAAAATCTTCCATGTTGTAATTGAGTTATTAAAAGCTCAACATACACCCGAAGAAATCGCATTTGTATTATTAAATGATGAGTGGGCGATTGGAGAAAAAATTAGTGATCGACATCATGCAGCTAAGTTACAGTACATTGAAAGAGTCATTATAAATGCATCGCAAGTTTTAAATGAGGAACAAGATAATTTGGAGGTTGAGCAACTATTAAATAAGATAGATACAAATGAATGTTTAGTTTATGAGTATAATAATTGCTACTATGAAAAACAAAGAAGATTATCAAACTTCATCTTTGTACCTGAGGAAAGAGTACATGCAAATATAGACGAATATCTAAAAGGCCATATCGTTTTAAATAATGGCGAAATTTTAAAAAATATTGTATTAACAGCTAAAGCATTTAGTAGTAAGAAAGGCTTCATTGAAGAAATAAACAGTACTAAAATTAGCTGGTTAGGTGACGAAAAACATTTGCAATATTTAAAGGAACTATTTATGACAAAACAAGTTGTAGACAAATATGCTGTAAGTAAAATTGGTCTACACAATAACTTATTTATTACTCCGAATAAAGTCATTGATAGTGAAGGGATTGTTGAAAACAGTAAGTATATTTACATGCCAAAGCTCACTGAAGGGCAAATGGATCTTGAATTATCAATGGATATGCTGTCATCTTATTACTGGAAGGATCTTGCAAAAGAAGTATTGCCATTATTAGCACAAGTTAATGAAGAGGGGGTTATTAATACGATTATTGGTTGGCACTTTGTTACACCTATAGTTCCTTTATTACGTAAATATACAGATAATGCATTTCCACAGTTAATGATTTGGGGTACACAAAGTGCTGGTAAAACTAGTACAGCACAGTTATTCGGCAAATTATTTGGTAATCCAGAGGTTCGTTCTTGTACCCGACCCGCCTTCTCAATTACAAGGGAGGTCGATTTATTAAACGGTGTTCCGCTATATTTAGATGAATTTAGACCATATAATATGTCAGCTTCTAACTGGAAAGGTTTAAAGAACTTGGCCTTAAATGCGTATAAAGCAGCATTAGATAGTAGAGGCAATAAAAATCAAGGTACTGTCACTTATAGACTAACGGCACCAATTGTATGGTTGGGGGAGACAAGCTTTGAGGAATCGAACATGTTAGAACGTTTGATTATTGCTCAACTTACACCAAATACATTATGCCAAAATGACAGCTATAAAAAGGCATATAAAAAGATAAGCGCATTAAAAATGTCAGGGTTTATGCCTGGTTATGTACAGTGGTTACTAAATAAGATTGAAAGTGAAGATATTTTACTAGGTACGTTATATGAACATTATAAAGAAATGGTAGATTGTAAATATGATTTACATGAACGTCCGTTAGCGAATCTAGCTATGGTATTAGTTGGAGTGCATTTATTTAATGAATTGGCTAATGAATTACAAATTGATTGTACTATCGATCAGAATGTTGTGATTGAGGAACAAGTCAAGCACTTTAGAGACAATAAGATTCATAATGCTTTACAAAATCTATTTAAGTATACAGCAGCGATTGTACAAAGTAATAATTATGACTTTAAGAAAGGAACGCATTATGAATATAATGCTTCACAAAATAAGCTAACTATTGCTAGAGAAATGTGGCTCCCAGCAGTAAGAAAGTACATGAAGGAACATGATTATGTAGATGAACGCTTTTCTGATAAGCAAATTGAAAATTTATTAAAAGAAAATAAGTCACAATCAGGCTTTGTATTGCATACATCGGATCCAAGAACTATGGGCGGGAAATCAACTCGAAGCTATGTTATTGATACACAAAGATTAGAGGAAGAATTAGATATTCAGAAGGAGGTTTGGGAAGTACGTTTACATTTCTAGAAACACATAATTAGAATAGAAAAGGCTGTAGTTCACAATAGATGTGGCTACAGCTTTTTCGCTATTACTACACAAGAAATAAGACCTGAAATTACATTGTATCAGGGTGTTTATAGTACCAACTACAATAACTACAATATATAGATATATGTAATATGAATAGTTGTACACAAAGATTTTATTACTGTACATACTTCATGATAATAAGTAGTAATTGTAGTTTTATTTCATATTTATTACCGTAGAAATCCAATAGAAATCTACGGTAAGTTCGTATAAATCTACTATATTTACCGTAGAAATCTACGATAACTTTAGTAACTTATACGTCAAATCCAATAGAAATTTATTTTATATGACTTAGTGTTTTTCTCTTAATAGCAAAAAATGCAGAGGTGTGGTGCGTTTTCAAAAGTTGTAAATGCACCAATACACAATAAATTGCCCTCATAAAGTTATTACGCAACAGTTACTCATTATCTTTCCAAGCGATTAAAGACTCAATAAACATTAAAACAGCTTTTTGATCTTTCTTAGAACGACCTTCTAACAGACGTACAATTTTCTCTAACTCAAAGCTAAGCACTTTCGAGTGGGTTTCTTTATCATCAAATAGCTCTTCTAATGTAATTTCTAACGCAACACATACTTTTGCAACGCTCTCAATTGTAGCGTTCTTTTCTCCACGTTCAAGTTGTCCAATATATGTGTTATGCAAAGAAGCACGATATGCTAGTTCTTCTTGGCTAAGTCCACGTTCTTTACGTAAGAAGCGGATTCTCTCCCCAACTACTTTTGTTAAATTCGTCATGTAATCACCTCATCATTAAGGATTGACGAGAAATGATTCAAAAACCATATACTATAGATACAATTTTTTATTAAAATAAAATATACTATTGATATTGTTTTTGAGTGGAGGTAGTATAAGTACAGCCAGAAAAATATTTGAGGAGTGATAGAATAATGGATCACGAACAATTTGATGCTTGGACAATATGGGAACATGAACAAACGCTAGAAAATTTACAACAAAGTTATAAATGTAAAGAATTTAGAAAAGATTTGAAGCGAGGGTGGGGCTTTAAGTGTAGCAATTGTGATGAAAAGGTATCTAGTAAGACTCATCATGAATACTGGGGTTTTACAATATCGTTTTCACAGCAACCTGTACCGGATTTATACCGCTTCTGTTCAAAAGAATGTGGGGATGTTATTTATTATGGTTTATATCAAAAGCACTTAAATGAAATAGAACTAATTAAACAAAAGTATTGTTAATTCTGTTTTTATAAAGTTTGGTAAGCACAGTCCTTAGAGTCTGTGCTTTTTAATTTTGTCAAAAGCGAGATACTGCTAGGAGAATTAGTGAAATAGAAATGCTGTTTGGGAATTTGACCCATTAAAGAGGGTAATTTATACGCTGCGTATGTTATGATAGATGAAGTTGCTTTTATAATAAATTTATTTTAAAGAAGCTAATTTTATTGGCTATAGGTTTAATTTCATAATCAATTGTACTGTTTAAAATTAAATATCGGCTGTATTTAGTTTTTCATGTTTTAAATAATTAAAAGGTGGGATAGTTTTGATTTTTAAAGAACTTAGTATTATGAATTTCAGAAGTTTTGAAAATGTAACATTGGAATTAACAAATCGTAATATAATATTTGGATTAAATGATATCGGAAAGACAAACTTATTAGCAGCAATTCGCTTCTTGCTTGACAGCAAATTTAGAAATAATGGTTTAGTTGATTCTGATTTTTACAATAAAGATATAACTAAAGAAATCAATATCACTCTCAAGATAAATATTGCTGATGATGAAGAAAATGATGATAATAAAAAAATTTATACTATGATGCGAGGGGCTATTACATCAGAAGCGGAGGAGGTATTTATTCAACTTAAATCAGTATATGACGGTGAATCTCTTATAGGGCGGCCTAATCTATTTTGGGGAGTAGATATAGGGAATTTAGAAGCTATTCCAAGTAATCAGTCATTTTTTGACTTAGATAAGTATTTTAATGTAGTTTATATAGATTCTTCCATAAAATTAGAGGATGTATTTAAAAAATATTCAAGAGAGCTATTTAAAGGAGAATCTAGTATTAATGAAGATGAAAGAGAAGAACTGAATACACATATAAAAAATCTTAATGCAAGTGTAGGTCAGTTGAATACTATTAAAGCATTTGAAAATGAGTTGATAGAAGAATATAAGAAATTTAAAGATGACAAGAACTTTAAAGTATCAATTCGATCGGAAGTAGAATTAAGTAATATTCATAGTAAACTCAAACCCTATATATTGGATGACAAACTTGAAAATTATCCAACTTCGGGAGATGGTAGGAAAAAAATTCTTGCTTATACACTGTTTACACTTGAAAATCGAAGACTAGAAGATAAAAAGATTAATATATTTTTAATCGAAGAATTAGAAAATCATTTACATAGATCAATGGAAATCGCACTTTCTTATCAAATTTTTACGGATGAAATATTTAAATACTTGTTTATGACGACTCACTCTTCTTTATTAATTAGTCAAATGGATGATGTTAATCTAATAAAGCTATTTAAAGGAAATAAAGTAACAGGAAAGTCATATACATATACAGTACCTGAAAGTTATAAAACGTTAAAACAAAAATTAAATCAAAATTTAGCGGAAGCTGTCTTTGCTGATGTAGTCCTATTAGTAGAAGGTCCATCGGAGAAAATATTGTTTGAAAGAATACTTAAGGAAAAGTGTGAGAGATATGAGAGTTTCGGCGGATATATCTTAGAAGTAGATGGTATCAATTTTATTGAATATTATAAAGTTCTAATTGCTCTAGGAATTAAAGTGATTGTAAAAACAGACAATGATTTGAAAAAGGTTAAAGGAAAAGATTATTGTAATCTATTAGGAGTAAATAGGTGTCAGAGATTAATTGAATGCACAGAAAAAAATAATATAAAGATAGATCCTTCTTTATATGAAAGTGATTTGGATTATGTAATTGAAAAAAAGAGATATATATATAGTAAATTGCCTGTTACTATAAGTAGACTTAAGCGCAATAAAGTTTATCTATCTAAGGTAGATTTAGAAAATGATTTATTTGAAGTAATACCCCAAATTATGGATGACTTAGCTAAAAGAAACAATAGTTCAAAGTGCGGGGTGGATTACTTACAAAGCGCTAAACTCATTAATATGATTAAATTAAGCACATCTTTGGATGATAACGCAATAAATAGAATTTATAAAGATGAAAGGTTTGAATGTGTAAAAGCATTGGTGGATTTATGTTGCCGTTAGATAAAGATGTGAGAGATCAGATTCTTATTGCTGACACCAATGTAGTAATAAGTGCGAGTGCTGGTACAGGGAAAACACATACTACAATCCAAAGGATTATTAAAGATATTGAAAAAAATAATAATTATAAAACTTTCGCAGCTATTACATTTACTCGTAAAGCAGCAAGAGAAATAATCAACCGACTAGGAGTTAATAAAAGTGGTGGATTTGTAGGTACTAATGATAATTTTATTTTGTCAGAAATAATTCAGCCTTTTATGCATGATGTCTATGGAATTAAGTTTAAAATAGAAGTCAAGCCGGATTTTAATGATGAAAATCAAATAATGAATTTTTCAGAAGGAATCAAAAAAATAGAAGAAACTCAATTAATGTGTAAATACAGTGATATTAAAAAAAATTTTGCTTTTCAGTTAGCTCTAGATATTTTAAAAAAATCATATTCAGCAAGAAGATATTTGAAATCAAAATACTATAGAATTTATATTGACGAATATCAAGATAGCGATGTTGATATGCATTGTTTCTTTATGTATATTTGTGACGAACTTGATATTCCATTGTTTGTAGTTGGAGACACAAAACAATCTATATATGGTTGGCGTGGAGCTTATAGCGATGGGTTTGAAGAATTGTGTACAAAACCCGGTTTTAGAAAATTCGAATTATGGCATAACTTTAGATCTAATAAAGTGATTCAAAACTATTCAAATATATTTATGGAAAGTGTAAGACATCATTATAATCAAACGGATTTTAATGATGAAGTAATAGCATACAGATATGACACCGATGAGGAAGCGATAAATTTTATAAATAAATGGATAGATATTGATGAAAAATGTGCATTTTTGAATTTCAGCAATAATAATGCAGAAAATTGGAGTAGACGATTAAATGAAGTTGGCATACCATTTGTTTTTATACCTGGATCCCCTTTAGATAACTCCAACCTTGAAAGCGAGCATATTTGGGTTGCTAGGTGCATAGCAAATTATGAATTACAACAAAAATTTAGCGAATATGATTTTATGGATGAAATTCCGATGCCAGAAGCCTATCGAATAGCTGACTTAAAAAGGTTATTAGAACACATTAAGAACTCGAAAAATAATTATGCATTCTATGAAAAGAACTGTATAAAATTATATGAGTATCTAGGTTATGACGGAAATACTGAGAAAATAAAAAGAGAAATAGATTCTTTATTTAAAGTTATAAATGATGAAAAATATATACCTACTTATAACCAAGAGCGATACAAATTAACATGTGGAACAATTCATTCATCTAAAGGACTTGAGTTTGAACAAGTAATAATAAATGCACAAGACTATAACATGCATAGAGAAGGAACAAAATTCCTTCATTACGTGGCTGTATCAAGACCAGAGAAAAGATTATTGGTTATTGGTCAAACTTATTTTTTTGAAAGGTATATAAGTTATGTTGATGATGTCATTTTACAAACTCAGGGATTAGGAATTGAGATAAATAGTGAATCTATAATTAAAATAATTGAATAATTATAATATGTTGTTTTATTTAATGTAGTCCCAAAATGAAGTACTTTCGCAATATTGATTAAACTACATTTAAACAGTTGGTTCGAATTAAATTTCTTTTTTAAACAAAGGTTTTTGAAGTTCAAACCCTTGAATAGCAAGGGTTTTTATTTTGTCTATTAGAAATAAGGATGTGGGGTAGTAAATCTCCGGTCTGAGGAATACGAATCATAAAAGTATTAGAATAATTAACACAAAAAATTTCCCTTGCCTAAGTTATCAATATTGTGTTTTCCTCTGATGCATGTGAAGTGATTATAAAAAATAAAATGAGAATCTGATTAGGAAATACATTGTGAACTTTATCTGTATTGTTTTAGTGCTAAATTATATACGGAAATAATATATTTTAATTAATACAATTTTATTTCATATACAAGTTTCATTTAGAAATATAGCCTCTGTCTAAAGATTTTGTGAAAAGCTTGATATAATACCAATATGATATGATGGCTTATAGATTTTCATCAATTAAAAAGGATAAGAGAGGCATACGATATATGAAAAATAAATTAGAACTTACTTGGTTCGGTAAAGACGAAAAAATGAGTGTTGAACCTAGGTTACTAATTGAAAATAATAACCTATCTAACATACAGGAGGATCCAGATACAGAAAACTTTATTATACATGGTGATAATTTATTGGCATTGAAAGCATTAGAAAATAAATATGCAGGTAAAATAAAATGTATATATATAGATCCTCCTTATAACATTAATGCAGCTAATGAACATTATGATGATTTTGTTGAGCATTCAAAATGGTTGAAGTTAATGAAAGCCCGTTTAGAAATACTTAGAAGATTATTGGCTCCAGAAGGGTCAATTTGGATACAAATTGATGATGAGGAAATGGCATATTTAAAAGTACTATGCGATGAGGTTTTCAAGAGATGTAATTATGTAAATACTCTTTCGGTAAATATGAAAAATGTAGCAGGTGTTTCTGGTGGGGGAGAAGATAAACGTCTCAAAAAAAATTGTGAATACATACTTGTATACGCAAGAGACTATAGTAAAATGCCTACTTTCAAACCACAATACATTTATACGGAAATGTCGGATTTGATAGATCAATATTTAAAGGAAAAGAAAAGTTGGAAATATACTACGGTACTTGTTGATCCAGGACAGAAAGAATATTTCGGATCAACAGTTGATGGTGATGGTAACGAAATAAAAGTGTATTTACGAAAAAATGTAGTTACTATGTCAGTTAATCAAATTGCTAGAAGAGATGGTATTACGATTAAAGAAGCATATAAAAAATATGGAATAAATGTCTTCCGTACAACTAATGCTCAGTCATCAATTAGAACTAGGGTAATGGATTATCGTAAAGAACAGGATATTAAGGAAAGTATAATTTCAATAGAATATGTTCCTAAAACAGGAAAAAATAAAGGTGTAGTTTATGAACAATTCTACAAAGATGACAAATGTAATCTGTTTGTATGGTTAAGGGATACATCAGAAGTTATCGATGGCGAATTATACAAACGAGATTTATTAGGAACATATTGGGATATGAACGCATGGATGAAAAATGTTACTAAAGAAGGCGGAGTTAAATTCCCTAATAGTAAAAAACCAGAGCAACTTATAAGAACCATACTAGAAATGACTACGGAACCTAACGACATAGTATTAGATTCTTTCTTGGGCTCAGGTACTACCGCAGCAGTTGCGCATAAAATGGGTAGAAGATATATCGGTATTGAAATGGGAGACCATGCATATTCTCATTGTAAACCAAGATTAGATAGTGTAATTGCCGGCGAAGACGATGCAGGCATCACTAAATCTGCTGATTGGTCATCTGGAGGCGGTTATCGTTTTTATGAGTTAGCCCCTTCTTTAATCAATACAGATGGATTTGGAGAAACTATTATAAACAAGGAGTATAACGCTGATATGTTAGCTTCAGCTGTAGCACTTCACGAAGGTTTTATATATCAGCCGTCTAGCGAACTTTTTTGGAAGCAATCTAAAGGTAGTGATAATAGTTATTTATTTGTAACTACTAAACATGTAACAAAAAATTTATTAGATGCTATAAGAGGTACTATGGAAGATGAAGAATATCTAATAGTTGCTTGTTGTTCTTATGACTTAGGTATTGACAAGACGTACTCTAACATAGTGATTAAAAAAATACCACAAATGTTATTAAACAATTGCGAGTTTGATAAAGCAGATTATAATTTAAATATTATTAATCCTCCAGTATTTATAAATGAAGATGATGATGAGGAGTCTGATAGTGATGAATAATGCTTTCCCTCAATATAATACAGATTATATTAGTGGAGTAATGTCTTTAAGAAAACCACAAGAAGAGTCTTTAAAGAGATTAGAGAAAATTTTATCTAATGAATATCTGGCAAAAAATATAGACTTAGGGGAAATGTTGGGAAAGGTACATAATTTGTATCCAACCTGTTCAGATTTTGAGCGAGACTTTTTTTCGATTACTTTTGCACTCGCAACAGGAGTTGGTAAGACAAGATTAATAGGAGCCTTTATCACATATCTATATACAAATTATGGGATTAAAAACTTTTTTGTTGTAGCACCAGGAACTACAGTGTATAAAAAATTACGTTCAGATTTAGGAGATCCTAACAGCAAAAAATATGTATTTAACGGTATTGGATGCTTTTCAAATCCTCCACGAGTAATAGATGATGAAGAATATAAGGAAGCTACACTAAATTTATGGGAGTCAGATATTAATATATTTGTATTTAACATAGGGAAGTTCGACAAAGAAAAAACTAATATGAGGAAAATTAGTGAGTATTTAGGTCAATCTTTTTTTGACGAATTAGCTGGATTAGAGGACTTAGTAATGATTATGGATGAATCACACCATTATAGAGCGGAGAGGGGGGCTGCAGCATTAAATGAATTAAAGCCACTTCTAGGTCTAGAACTTACCGCCACTCCTCTATTTAAAAAAGGAAATAAACAAATACCGTTTAAAAATGTTGTATATGAATATCCATTGTCAAAGGCAATAGAAGATGGTTATACACGAACACCTTTTGCAGTGACTCGTTCAGATATTAGTTTCTATAATTTTGGAGATGAACAACTTGATAAATTGATGTTACAAGATGGACTTTTATGCCATGAACGTGCAAAAATCAAGTTGATTGAATATGCTGAGAATAGTAAAAAACATCTAGTAAAACCATTTATGTTAGTGGTATGTAAGGATACAAATCATGCTAAATGGGTAGAAAAATTTATTAAATCAGATGAATTTAGTAATGGGGGATATAAGAATAAAGTTATAACTGTTCATTCAAATCAGACAGGATCTGAAACAGAGGCTAACATGCAATTATTACTTGAGGTTGAACAGCCTAATAATCCTGTTGAAATAGTTATTCATGTAAATATGTTAAAAGAGGGATGGGATGTAAACAATTTATATACCATCGTTCCCTTAAGAACTGCAGCATCGAAAATACTTCGTGAACAAATGGTAGGGAGAGGACTTCGTCTTCCTTATGGATCACGAACTGGCGATAAAGACGTTGATGCGGTTATGTTGACAGCTCATGATAAATTTAATGATATCTTGGCCGAAGCACAAAAAGGTGATTCGATTTTTAAAGCGGGAAATATTATTAAGGCTGAAGACCTTGTTCCAGAGAAAATTGAAAGCACTCAGCTAACTCTTAAATTAGATGAAGATGAAAATCAATTACTAAAAAAGGCATATGAAAGTAGTAATATAAATAAATCAGAAAATACTGATAGCATAATAAAAATGGCTTCTAAGATAATTAAAGAAGAAGTCAGTAAACATATTCAGAAATCTAATGGTAGTAAGTCAAAGCCAATTGAAGCATCAAAAATTGTTGAAACAGTAAAGAAGAAAGTTTCTGAAAATAAAGATTTAGGTGATGTATTTAAAGAGAATGAAATGCCTTTGGCTGAATGGCTAAAGGAACAAACAGAAGAGACACATCGTGAAGCTATAAGTAAATTTATACCTATACCAAGAATAAAGGTTACTGAAAGTGGAATTGAAGAATATGTATTTGTAGATTTTGATATCGACTTTACTGATTTTACTCAAGTACCTATCAATAATGAATTACTTATTCAGAGTCTAGAAGATATGAAAGATCGTGAAAGAATTATTGGACATAATATTGATTTTGAAGGATATAATCCAACGAAAGTAATACTTAATGAGTTACGTATGAAACCAGAAATCGATTATGGGAAATGCTCAGATCTTTTATTTAAGGTGATAAATCAAGTATGCGAATACTTTACAGAACAACATGGAATCAATGGTATGAAAAATATTATCATGATGTACAAACGTGATGTTTCAACTAAAATATATACACAAATGATGCAAAATTTTTATTGTGAAAATGGGTTTTTACAAGAGGAAGTCATTGACGCAAGGGAATATAATTTACAACAAACTTACACATATGATGATCGTGTCGATTTATTTTCTAGCTATACAAAAAAAATTCAATCTGTACTTTTTGATGGCATTAAAAAGGGTGCTTTTAATATAGCCAAATTTGACAGTCATCCGGAGCTGGTACTAGCACGTATTTTGGAAGTAGACCCAGATGTTATTAACTGGTTAAGGCCATCCCCACAAGAGTTTAATATTACTTATAATAAGGGGAAATTATATGAACCAGATTTTGTTGTTGAAACAGATAAGGTTATCTATCTTGTAGAAGTAAAAGGAGAAGATAGACTAAAGGATCCAGATGTAATTGCTAAGAAGAATAGGGCAATTAAATATTGTGATATAGCAACTACTTGGGGTAAAGCAAATGGTTATAAGGAATGGAGATATTTATTTATACCTTCAAAACAAATAATGGCTAATTCTTCATTTACTCAGTTATCGAAACAGTTTTACACTTTATAGTATCTAGCGACGCCTAAAAATACCTTAATTTCCTTCTTATATCGTATATAGACTGATATTTTATAAAGACACTTCTATGAAGGATGAAATTTACGAATTATAATAGTTACTTACCTTATAACGTAGTCAACAAAATCAATTGCCCCCGAAGCTATTGATATAATAGTACTTTGAGGCGGTTGTTTCGAATCCCACTGAGTTAGCATCGGAGTTTACCATATTGCTGCTTGGTGGGTTCTTCTTATTACATATGATATTAACTAGCTACATCACTTTGTTATTTTCTTTATATTTAATTGAAGGTGCGAAACCATCTCTTTGAAAATAATGACCAGCTAGGTTTTCGTACTCGACAAGCCTTTATTCGAAAAGATTCTGATTGAAAGTATGAGGATGTTAGGCTGGACTTTTTCCACCCAAGCTCGTGGTGGAGTTACTAGTAATGAAACAAACACTGGTAGAGGTGGGGTTGGTGAAAGGGATCTTACATTTTACAGTGGCCTTGGTGCAAATTTAGCTTGGAGTTAAGTAAGATTTTTAACAGCTTGTCCCACTACCCTAATATCATAAAGATGCTCGATAAAATCAGGTGGCGTTACATTTATCGATTCATCTTCCTCTTTTACATTGAATGATTAGATTTTGTTAAGAAAAAAGATTGTGAGTTTTTTTTACCTAAATTAGAGGGGCGTTAGTGAAATAAGAATCCCAAATTAATTTAATTGATTTATATTAAAAATTTTATTATATGATAAATTAGTTAAACCGCTCATAACACCGATTATGGGCGGTTGTTTTTTATTAGAACTTTATTCTAACAAAGCTTTCGCACTTCAGGATTACGTTTTCCTGATCTTTTGAAACCTTTTTTAAAAAACACGTTTCCAGAAAAATTGTTCTACTGCTTTCATTATTATTGAAGTTTTAGACTATCTTCTATGTATTTGACAGATAGACAGAACAATTGCCATTTAGTCATTTTTTAGAGGGAGCAAATATGTAATTGTTTTTTTTTGTATGTCTAGAAGTAGAAAGTATGGAATGATTAAAAACCTAGTGTCGGGCTGTATCGCCCACGAATACTAATCGACTTCATTCGTATTAAACAAAGGATATGAAGAATTGGTATACAAAAGATCGTTATAACTACAGGAATATTGAGTTCCATATCATTAAAAGCGAAGCAGCCTTTGTACTGCGAGAGAATGGTGAAGTGTGAAGCGTATTGGTATATAATGTAATAATATGAGATTGGAGGTTTTTGAAGTGTATGATTGGAAGAGATACTGGAGACACAGGGGAGTTACAATTAATTATGATTCACAAGGGCTGTTTGATGAATCATTGAATTTAAATAAAATATGTCACTTATCAGATAAAGAAGATGAAAAATTACTAGTGTTACTGGGGGAACCTGGCATAGGAAAAAGCAATACTTTATTTGCTGAATTTGAAGGGATTAAGCACAAACACAATGCAATTTTTATTAATTTACGTGACTTTATAGATAGAAGATGGTTTGAAGAAAAGATTACTGAGACAAATGATTTTAATGAATGGAACCAAAATGAACGGAAAAATAGATTATATCTTTTTTTAGATGCTGTAGATGAAGCGATTATACAATCAAAACAAAATGTAAATAATATATTAGATTATTTATCTTCTATTGATGGGCCGAATCTTTTTATTAGAACGACATGTAGATCTTCTGAGTGGCCTGATTATATTAGTTCTCGGCTATCAGAAATGTTAAATGTTAAAAAGGATGAGTTTGAACAAAAAAATATCTTGGTGCTAACGCCATTAACATCAAGCCAAATAAGTTTAGCACTTGAAATTGAACAAATTAATTTTGGAGTATTTTGGGATATGGTGAAAAATGCAAGAATTTCATCTCTTACTATGCATCCGTATACATTGAGCATGCTTTTGTCGTTACACAAATATGAATATTCAATACCAACTTCGAAGAGAGATTTATTTAGTAAAGGTGCAGAAATACTATGTCAGGAACATAATGAAACTAGGTTATTCTATAATCCAAAAATTATTTCTCATAGTGATCTATTAGAAATTGCTCAAATACTAGCATTGCTTTCAATTATGTCAGGGAATTTAAATATAATTAATTCTACTTCGATTGAAAAAACAATCGGTTATTTAGAGTTGATTAAATTACAACCGCAATTAGAAAAGAAAATTTCCAAGATTACATTTGCATCTTTACAGCAAACGTTAAAATCAAGTCTATTTATTGATATGGGTCAAGGTTTATATACATGGTCTCATAAGATGATCGCTGAGTATTTGGCTGCGCAAGCTATTATTACTCTTAAAATAGATTTAGAAATTTTAAAAAATCTATTTGTAATTAGGTTAAAGGAATATGTTTCGATATCAAGAGAGTATTTAGGAGTTATTTCATGGTTATTAGATGAAAGAAAAGATTTATTGATTTTTATAATTGAATATCAACCGGAAATATTATTTGAAATTGAATTTGAAATCCCTAATGAATTGAGAGAAAAAGTAATTAAAAATATTTTTGCTAAAATATCAATTACAGACTATAGATCAAATTTTTACTTAGATAATAAGTATAAGGTATTATATTTTGATGGTATAGAAGAACTAATTAAAAAGAAGTTTGAAGTCGGAGATAATAACGCAAAGCTTGAGGCTTTAAAGATAATTCAAGACTGTAATTTAGTTAAGCTTTATTCGTTTGTAGAACAAGCTGCTACAGAGATTAAGGATTATATGGTATTGAAAAATATCATTAAGACTTTAATTCAATTAACACCTAGTGAAAAAAAAGTAAATGCATTGGAGTATTTAAAATTAGAAGATCCAGATGATGAGATTATCGGAATCGTTTTAAACGAGCTATGGCCAAATATAATATCTTTTAAAGAATTATTAAAAAATATTAGAACACCTCATAATACAAGTTTTTTAGGGAAGTATAGATCGTTGTTATATGACTTAGAAAAAAGGGATTTTACTGTAAGAGAAGTTCTTGATTTTACAGAATATATTATTGAAAATAAAGGGATATCAGATAATTACGACTTAAATAAAATAATAGATAGATTGTATAGTTCAACCATTCAATTAGTTCATACAGAAGAATACAGGGATTCCATATTTGAATTCATAAAAGTTTTACTTTCTGATGAAAGAAATTATGAAATCTATAGATATTTGTCGATTTTAAATACAGAAAATCGAAGACAGCTTATTATTTATTTAATTAGATGTTCAACTCCTTTAAAGGACTATTCTTGGATTTTAAAGGAAGAAGATATTGGGTGGATAATAGATAATTTATTAATAGAAAATGAGGGCAGTGATTTACTAGTAATAGTTATAAATTCGTTGAGGTATAGTATTTATGATAATAAAGAATTGGTTTTGAAATTATATCAATTAATTGAGGGAACTGATTTCAAGTCGCAAATTCCTTGTAGCTTATTTGATGCGTGGGAATTAGAGTACTATCTTTCTAAGCAGTATAAAAGGGAATATCTTGAAAGTATAGAGGGAGAAAAAGTAGCAGAAGTTTCTATCCCTAAAATACAAGAATTAATTCTAGAAATAAGTTCAGGTAAACCATTATATTGGGTAAAATTGTTACAAAATATTAGTTTAGGAAATTCTATACCCTATGAAAAATTAAATTTAAACTTTAATGCTTTACCAGAGAAATTGAAATCTGAAATTATTGAACAGGCAAAAAGTAATTTAGAAATTGATATAAATATAAAAGAATATTTAGGGAAAAATAGATGGTCGTATTATGAAACTAGTCTATTTTATATCTTTAATTTTGTTTTTGAAAATGAAAAAGAATATGTTTCAAATCTTTCAAATGAAACATTAAGAAAATGGTTAGCAATAATAATAAATGCACCAATTTATACAGGAGATAAAGAGAAAGAACAACAGGGTAAGATACTTGACTTTTTGTATGATTTAATTCGAGAGGAATTTAATGAAATAAGTAAATTGAGAATTGATATAGTAAATAAAAGCTTAGAATACCCATATAGAATAAGTGAAGATATAAAAAAATATGGCAACCAAGTTATTTTTGATTACCTTAAGGATATTTTGTATAAGCATAGAATAACTAATAAGAAGTTATATCAAGAGATTTGTCGTTTATTAATTTCAGAGGGACATAGGGATATTATTAGTTTCTTGAAAAAAGAAATTTTAAAAATGTCGAGATTAGATTTTGCAATACTAACTGCAGAAGTACTGTTAGAACAGAATGAAGGATGGGAATATATATTTCCACAGATGCTTGATTATCCAATGTTTTGTAACGAAATGTTATTGGTAATTGCTAAATATAGAATGAGGGATGTTTTATCTTATATACCTAAGCGGGATTATTTATTATTATATCAGATGCTAGAAAATAGTTATCCTAATATTAAGTTAGACAAAGGATTTACGAATGGTTATATGGGAAAGGATGATCATATCCATTTACTAAAAAATTCATTATTAAATGCTTTAGTAGATGAGGCAACTATCGCTAGTTATAGAGATATAGAAACTTTGAAACAAAAGTTTAATATGTACTCATATTGGGGAAATATTTTGCAAAATGCTAGAGAGACGTATTTTTCTAAAAATCCTATTAAGGTAAACCCGGAAGATTTCATTACAATATTAATGAATAGTAATTCTAGAATTGTTGAAACTGAAGAAGAGTTAGTAAATGTATTAATGAATGTATTAAATGCAGTACAAAGTGATTTATATGGTGAGAATTCAGAGTTGTTTTTATTATGGATACCAAATGGAAATTATATAAAGCCAAGAGGAGAAAACGAATTCTCTACATATTTAATAAATAGGATGAAACACTTCATTGAAAGATATAATGTTATATTAAATAGGGAAGTAGAGTGGAGACCGTCAAGATCTAGTTCTGAAGGTGAAAGAACTGATATACATGTTAATGCAAAAGGTACTAATGGAAATATAATTACTTGCATAATAGAAGTTAAAGGAAATTGGAATAAAGAATTAAAAACAGCTATGGATAATCAATTAGCTGATAGATATTTAAAAGATTCAAGTACACGTAGTGGAATCTATTTAGTAGCCTGGTTTGAAAGTGAAGAATGGAAAAAAGATTATAGAAAATCCCAGCGCCCGATTAAAGAAAAGCAAGAGGCTATTGATTTTTTTAATAATCAATCTGAAGAGTTAAATAAAATGGGATATTATATAAAGCCTTACGTTATGAATTTACCTTTTTAATCCATTTAATAATGTTATGTCCCACAAGACTTCAGGCGGCCTTAATTGTACTGACTATAGGTATGATCTATCGCCTCGTTTTTGGGTTCGTACATTTTTTCAGACGAACCCAAAACAAGCCCAAAAGCTCTTGTAGACCTTGCGTTAGAAATAGGGAAACCAAAGGAAAACGAGAAAATGATTGACCTGTTTCGTGGTGTCGGCACGTTCTTATTACCGTTCCCTGCACGTGTGAAGGAATTGGCGGGAAGCGAGATTGATGAGACATCAATTGAATCCGTAAAATGCAATGCCATCGATAATGATTTGCATAACATGGCATTCCTTGCCCATGATGCACCAAGGGGACTAGATGAGATGCAAGATCATAACGTTTCCGGATATTCTGTTGGTCGACACATCACGTTGCGGGGCTGGCGGGAGAGTGATTCGCCGCATTGGGTGCTCCAAACCAAAAAGATCGTCTATGTATCATGTAATCCTGACACATTCGTAACGGACGTAACTGAATTGCTGCCATTCGGCTACACGCTTCAAACAGTGCATGTAGAGGCGGTGGCGTGGTTGCATAAAATATAATACTCCCTGTTGAATTGTTTTAATAATAAAATTTAAAGGACCTCTCATTATTGGAGGCTCTAAAAAATTTACATATTTATTTTGAAGATTTTCAACCTTCTCCACCTTTAGATTTTTTGAGTGGTGGATTATGCTATGAATCTTATCTAAGCACAGGGTTCTTGCAGAATTTTGCTCCTTTATCGCTTTTTTCCTTAATAAAAGAAAACATAGGGCCAAACTCCACTGAAATAGGAATCGTGCCAAATAATTAAATCCACCAGCACCCTTGTGTTGCCACATATACTCGGCACATGTTGAGTGTGTGGATTGGGGCTGTAAATGTAGCCTTACAATAAAGTCTTTTGAATATCAAGTTGCTCAAACTCTAAGTTTATTAAAGAGAACACTTAGCCCCCGCAACATATTTTTTATCAAACGTAGTCAAGTACGTAGTCAAGCATTTTCGATAACCGTTATAAATCCTTATAGATACTGCTATTACAGCATTTCTAGGAGAAGGTGGTTCGACTCCCGCCGTCTCCATTTTACGGAATCAAATGATTTCAATGAGTGTCAAAACCCTTTAATGTCAAGGGTTTTGACACTTTTTTAGTTTCATTTGATTTCACTGAATTTCATTTAAATCTAGACAATTTTATTGAATGATCATGGAATAAATATAGAAGAGCTATTATCTGTAAACGAAGATGATAATGTAACTATTTCCGATACAGCGGAAATAGAAGTTTCCATGTTTCCTGCAAAAGAAGAAGGATTTAATCAGGTTTTCTTAAAAGAGCATACAAATGGTACTCAGTTCGTTTTTCCTTCAAGGACCGCCAGCGTTAATAAGGCTGATGAGAAAGAAAATTAGTGCCGAACTTTCTCATCGGCCTTTTATAATTTTGTTGAAGTATAGAAAATAGAAGTTGATTGGACTTTGTCCGACAACTTCTATTTTTTTGGTCTTATAACACAAAAAAAATATAATTTATGTCTCTTTTTTATCTTACAAGACATATGTTTAGAAAATTCTAACAATTAAAATTGTAGTAATAATAACTTAATTCGAGGTGAGCATTATGAATAAAACAGTCATCGAAAAAATTACGCATATTGTTGGTGAAAAATACGTTAAAAGCTCAACTGCGCAGCTCTTAGCTTATTCCTATGATGCAACAGCAAACTTCCAGCGCTTACCTGATCTTGTTATTTCACCAGGGAATGCAGAGGAAATTGCAGAGGTTTTAAAAGTATGTAGTGAATATAAAATTTCAATTATTCCTCGTGGCTCTGGGACGAACCTTGCTGCAGGAACGGTACCTTATGAGGGGGGGATAGTGATTTTATTTAATAGAATGGATCAAATTTTAAATTTTGATAAGGAAAATTTAACGATTACAGTACAGCCAGGTATTATATCCGAAAATCTTTGTACATTTGTGGAATCACATGGTTTATTTTACCCTCCTGATCCAAGCTCAATGAGAATTTCTACAATTGGTGGCAATGTCAGTGAAAACTCGGGTGGCTTGCGGGGCTTAAAATACGGTGTAACAAAGGATTATGTTAAAGGTCTACAAGTTGTTTTGCCGAACGGGGATATTTTAGAAACAGGTGGCAAACTAGCAAAGGATGTAGCAGGCTATGACCTCACATCATTATTTGTTGGAGCAGAGGGAACATTAGGTGTTGTAACAGCGATTACATTAAAGCTTATCCCGTTGCCACAATATAAAATGACGAGCATTGCATACTTTGAATCTTTGGAGGATGCAGCTCGTACAGTCTCGTCCATTATAGCCAATAAAATTATTCCCGTAACACTAGAATTCCTTGATAAAAAAACCATTATCGCTGTCGAGCAATATATGAGAATAGGTCTTTCAACAGATGTAGAAGCAATGCTATTACTCGAGCAGGATGGTGAAATGTATCAAGTAGAACAGGATGTCAATGAAATGGTACGAATCGCAAAAGACAATGGTGCACTTTTTACACAAATTGCAAAAGATGCGCAGGAGGCGGAGCAAATTAAAATAGCAAGACGTGTAGCTTTATCTGCCTTGGCGAAATTAAAACCGACAGTTATTTTAGAGGATGCAACAGTACCACGATCAGAGCTAGCAAAAATGGTCATGAGTATTAATGATATTTCCGAAAAGTACATGGTCAATATTGCCACATTCGGTCATGCCGGAGACGGAAATTTACACCCTACCTGCTTAACAGACCTACGAGATGAAGATGAAATGCAGCGTGTGGAAGCGGCATTTGAGGAAATTTTTGAGGCAGCATTGACGTTAGGCGGCACGATTACAGGAGAGCACGGTGTAGGTGAAATGAAAGCACCTTATTTAGAATGGAAGATTGGTCCTGTTGGTATCACTGTAATGAAAAACATTAAGCAAGCCTTCGATCCAAACAATATTATGAATCCTGGCAAAGTCTTTGCAAAAGAAACGAAGAAAAGAGTGGTGGTAGATGGTGGTAACTAACATGCAGCAGCAAATGCAACAATCCTTCGAGACAAATGTCGATGAAAATTTATTACTCGACTGTATGAGATGCGGCTTCTGTTTGCCAAGCTGCCCGACATATCTTCATACAGAGCAGGATGAGGCACAATCACCTCGTGGGCGTATTGCTTTAATGAAGGCAGTACGTGATGGAATAGTACCTTTCGATGCATCCGTAGAGAAATCATTCGATTTATGTTTAGGATGTCGCGCATGTGAGCCAGCATGCCCAGCTGGAGTACAGTATGGTGCTTTAATCGAGCAAACTCGTGAGGCGGTACAAGAAGTGAAGCACTCATCCTTCTTAGAAAAAACAACACGCACAATTGTTTTTAATAATCTTTTCGTTAAGCAAAAAAATATGGAGCATGCAGTCAGTCTACTGCATTTTTATCAAAAAACAGGAATGCAAAAAGCTGTTCGAAAAATTGGCTTTTTAAATTTATTCCCAAAGCATTTAAAAACAATGGAGGCATCTTTACCACCTGTTGCAAAAAAGATACAGCCGTTAAAACAGGTAAAAACAGCTGCGATGAAGGTTGCCTTTTTTACAGGTTGTCTAATGGATACACTTTATAAGGAAACAAATGATAAAACTGTATCCTTGCTACAAATGCTTGGTGTGGATGTTATCATTCCAGATAATCAAAATTGCTGTGGGGCTCTGCATGGACATAGTGGAGAGCTAAAGCGTGGTAAGCAAAACTTAATTCTTAATGTTGAGCTATTTGATTCAGATGACTACACTTATATTGTCAATAATGCTGGTGGCTGTGGAGCTTTCTTAAAGGAGTATGAAAAGCATTTACATAGTGATGAACGGTATCGTGAAAAAGCAATTCGATTTTCAAAGAAGACAATTGATATTTCAAGTCTGCTTGTCAAAGCTGGTCTACTAGATTATTTAGCAACCTTGCCACAGCAAGCAAACCAAACGCTTGTGACGTATCAGGATTCCTGCCATTTACGCAATGTCAATAAAGTCTTCAATGAGCCAAGAATGATATTACAGGCGCTACCGAACGTCCACTTTAAAGAGCTACAAAACGCCCATACATGTTGTGGTTCAGCAGGGATATATAATTTGTTGCAGCCTGCATTAGCAGGGGACATTTTGGACGCAAAGATGGCAACGATTAAGGCGCTACAACCGACAGTTATCGTCACAGCCAATCCTGGTTGCTTACTGCAAATTCAAGCGGGTATCCATAAAGCGAAGCTAGAAGTCAGCATGCGAGCCACACATATTGTTGATTTTATCTACAATAGCATAGCAAAATACAGTAAAATATCATGAATATACCGAAAATTCTATATAATCGGTATATTATTCTGCTATGGGGGTGGCACAATGTTTGATTTGCAAATAATTGGAACGAAAATTGTAAGAGAGCTTGGTGAATTGATTGACCAGAATGTTGTTGTAATCGATCATAATGGATTTATTATCGCCAGCACGGACATGTCTAGGGTGAACCAATTTCATGAGGGTGCATTAATAGCCATGAAGAAAAAAGAAGTCATGCATATGACAAAGGAGCTGTCAGTCCAATTAAAGGGTGTGCGTGAGGGGCTTGTTATGCCATTAGTTATTGAAGATACATCGATTGGAGTAATTGGTGTTACTGGACAACCTGTTGAAATAGAAAAGTATGGGAAGCTTGTTCAGAAAATCACACAGTTTTTTGTGGAAGATTTTTTAACGCACCGTAAAAAAGAACGAGAGACCAAAATGTTTGAGCTCTTCCTGCTTGATTTATTAAATGGCCAGGTAAATCAATTGTTGCTAGAACAACGGGCAGAAATGCTAAATATTGATACGGAACTCTACAACCGAATTATTATTATTCAATTGAATAGGAGAATTGATGAGAAGGGGGTGGATTATTTGCGTGCAATTCAAATAATCCATCCTCAATTACATATTTTTCAATGGAGCTTTGATAAGCTAGTGCTGCTTGTCCCGAAAATAACGCGTATTGATTTAGAGCAAACACTTTATTCCTTTAACCGCAAACTTATTAAGCTATATGATGACGATATATTTATAGGCGTCGGCAATTCACATTCCTTCTTTGAGCTAAATGAATCTTATAATGAAGCAAATATAGCGTTAACAGTTGCTATTGAAAATAGACGAATAGTATTTGAAGAGGATTTGAAATTAGAGTTACTATTGTCCGATCTTGATGAACAAAAGGTTGGTAATTTCATCGGAAGAACAATTGGCTCTTTAATAGAGGAAGAAGAATTAATATACAATCTAGAAATGTGGCTAAAAAGTAAAGGGGGCTTACAGGAAATTGCTGATGCCCTTCATATCCATAAAAACACATTAAAATATCGCTTAAAAAAAATAGAAAAGCTTTTAAATATTGATATTAATAATAATGAAAATAAATTGGAATTAATGATTGCTATTTTACTGTTTCGGAAAAGAAAAAGTGTTTAATTAAATAGTTAAAAATGCTGTTATTTGAATAATTTTTATATGTTAGAGACAAAAATCAATCAATTATTTTATAATTTTTTATCCTCTAAGAATATATATTTAGATTTTTCGGAATTATAAAATAATTATTAAGTCTAACATAAAAAGAGTAGGGGGATATTTTATGAAGAAATTTTTTAAAGGGAGAAATCTTCTCTTGGCAATGCTCTTGATAGTTTCAGCAATACTAGCTGCCTGTGGTGGTAGCGGTGGTGGGGATGCTGATGGTAAAGAAAAGTCATATAAATTAAAAATGTCTGTCACTGTATCAGATTCATCAACATGGTATGAGGCAGCAAAAAAACTGGCAGATGATATGGATAAAGAAACAGATGGTCGCATTAAAATTGAAGTATTCACAAATGAACAATTATCTGGGGGAGATTCTGGAAAGGCTGTTGAAGGCTTAGCAAAAGGTTCAATCGATTTAACATTTAACTCTACTATTATTTATTCGATTTTAGATCAACGTTTTGGTGTGGCAAGTGCACCTTTTTTACTTAAGGATCATTCAGAGGTTGATAAAGTGTTTAATGGAGAAGGGGGAGAAAAGCTTAAAGAACTTTTAGCTGAAAAGGGTGTACAAGCTTTAGGCTATGGCGAAAATGGTTTCCGTCAAATAACGAACAGTAAGCATGAAATTAAACTACCAAAAGACTTAAGTGGATTAAAGATTCGTATACCTGGTATTACCATGTACACAGATTTATACCGTTCATTAGGAACAGACCCTGCAACAATGACATTCTCAGAAGTGTTTACAGCGTTACAGCAAGGTACAATTGATGGTCAAGAAAATCCTATTGATGTTATTGCTTCGTCAAAGTTAGAGGAAGTTCAAGATTATTTAACATTGTGGAACTATTCATATGATCCATTAGTGTTAGGTATGAATAAAAAGCTGTATGGTTCTTTAAGTGATGCAGACCGTGAATTATTTGATCGACTAGGAAAAGAGGCAGCTGCTTATCAAGTGAAAATTGCACGCGAAAAAGAAGCATCACAAATTGAAGATTTAAAAGCTAAAGGAATGAATGTTTATATGCCAACAGATGCAGAATTGGGAGCATTTAAAAAAGCTGTTCAGCCTATTTATGATAAATATACTGATATTTGGGGAGAAGATTTACTGAAAGCGTTTACGCCATAAGGGGGAAACATATGAAATTCTTAGACTACTTTGAAGAAATTATATTAAGCGTTTCATTTGCAGCAATTACATTTATAACATTTGTAAACATCGTTTCTCGCAATTTAGTCAATTTATCCCTTTCTTTTACAGAAGAAATCACAGTTAATTTGTTAGTATTGCTGACATTTGTCGGTACAGCCTTAGGTGTGCGTAGATACGCACACCTTGGTTTTACCTTATTGTTCGATAAAGGGAATAAGCTGACAAAAAAGGTGATTGTAATTATTTCATCAGTAGCGAGTGGTGTATTGTTTGCTGTATTACTTTATTACGGCATTGATATGGTATTGTTCCAAATGCAAATTAATCAAACGACACCAGCCTTAGGGATGCCGCAGTGGATTTTATCTTCTGCATTACCACTAGGTGCATTGTTGTGCTTAATTCGTACAGTTCAAGCAATGATAGAAGAATATAAAGCGGTGAGTAAAGAAGGTAATGGAGCGAAAGGAGATGAGGTAGTATGACAGCATTATTACTTTTTGGCTCCTTTATATTGCTCGTATTTTTAAGGGTACCGATCGCTGCTTCCTTAGCAGTAGCTTCAATGGTAGTACTATTTACATCTCAAGGGCTATCAGGGTTTGAGGCATTAACAGATATTATGTATACGAGTGTGGCAAAGTTTACGCTATTAGCGATTCCATTCTTTATTTTAGCTGGTGTCATTATGGATCATATCGGAATCTCTAAGCGTTTAATTGACTTTGCACAAACATTAGTAGGACATCGTAAAGGTGGCATTGTACTTGTAACGGTAATAGTAGCAATTTTCTTTGCTGCTATTTCAGGATCTGGTCCCGCGACAGTTGCAGCAATTGGAGGTATTCTAATTCCGGCAATGGTGAAAAACGGCTACCGCAAAGAAACTGCTGGAGGATTAGTGGCGAGTGCGGGTGCGATAGGCATTATTATTCCCCCATCGATTGCCTTCATTATTTTTGCAGTAGTAGCAGGAGATCAAATCCCGATTACGATTAATCGTCTTTTTATGGCTGGGGTTATACCGGGTATTTTAGTTGGGATCGGTTTATTTATTGCTGGGATGTATGTTCGCAAACGTGACATTAAAAAGGGTATTTTTAACGACTCTGTGGAAGCAGCTAGGCAAAAAAGTACAGGAAAAGAACGTTGGGATGCATTTATTAAGGCACTTCCAGGATTAATGATTCCTGTCATTATTTTAGGTGGAATCTATGGAGGGTTTTTTACACCAACAGAAGCGGCAGTTATTGCGGTTGTATATGGACTGGTTGTAGGACTGTTCATTCATCGAAAAGGCTACATAAAAATGATGTATCGTATTTTTATTGAGTCGGCGTTACAAACAGCTGTTGTTATGATCATCGTAAGTGCGGCATCTGTCTTTGCCTATATTGTAACAACAGAACAAATTGCCTCAACTATTTCAAATACTGTTTTAGGTTTAACTGATAATAAAATCATTATTTTACTACTCGTAAATATTATTTTATTAATTGCGGGTGCATTTATCGATGCCATTTCAGCGTTTTATATTTTCGTACCGATATTACTTCCGATTATGTTAATGCTCGATGTAGACCCAGCTGTATTTGGCGTGTTTATGACGATTAACTTAGCAATCGGCTTATTTACACCACCTGTTGGCTTAAATTTATATGTTGCAGCCAGTATGTCAAAGGCTAATATCATTCAAATTTCAAAAGGGGTTGTACCATTTATTGTTGCTTCTATTATCGTCTTATTACTTGTAACATATATACCTTCTCTATCAACATTTTTACCAGATTTATTAAATATTAAATAGCAAAGGGGAAAACTATTATGACATTAAAAGATGATGTAGCGATTGTTACAGGAGCGGCAAGTGGTATTGGACAAGCAGTTGCGGTCCAGCTTTCAAAGGAAGGGGTACATGTTGTTTTAGTTGACTTAAATTCATGTGAGAAGACAATTGAAAAACTAGCACATGACAGCTATTTAGAGTGCTTAGGAGATATTCGTGATGCAGAGTTTGTGAAAGCAACAGTTAATCGCACAGTTGAAAAATATGGAGAGATTCATATTTTGGTGAATAATGCTGGTACATGTAGTAGAAAAAATATTGAAACGATAACGTTCGACGATTGGTCACGTGATCTTGATACGAACTTAAAAGCAGCATTTATGTTTACACAGGCATGTGTTTACCCACATATGAAGGATGCCCAATATGGTCGGATTATTAATATAAGCTCAGTATCAGGTTTAAACGGTGGTGTTACATCTGGAGAAGATGGTACAGGGCGCTCAGGTCCAGCTTATGCTGCATCAAAAGGAGGGGTAATTGCTCTTACGAAATGGGTAGCAAAAGAGCTTGGCCCATTAAATATTACTTGTAACTCTGTGGCACCAGGTGCAACCTTAACAGGTATTACGACAGGGGTTCCATACAATTTAGATCAGCAGGTCATTAAGCGTATTGGCACACCTGATGATATTGCAAGTGCTGTTTTATACTTTGCATCTAGGGAGGCTAGCTATACAACTGCCCAGGTGTTGAAGGTAGATGGAGGGATTAGTATTGGATAATTCTAGTTGGCAAGCTTTGTATGACCGACCTACGGATAGAATTATCGGGAGATTGAAAGCAGGAACGGATTTATTTACTGGGATTAAAGAGGTTTGTTACCACTTTGGTGTAATGGGAGGGCAATTTCAATGCATGGGATCCTTAAAGCAGGCTACCTATGTCCAAGTTCAAAGAGGTGAAAAGAAAGGGACCATCGTTTATTCCCAAAAACGGCAAACTACCTCCCCGGTTGAACTTATTTCCGGTTTAGGCTTTATTGGGGTAGATATAGAAACGAATGATTTAGATATTCATTTCCACGGATCTTTTGTTGATTGTGATCAAAACTTTTCTGGCGGTCATTTTCTTGAAGGAGAAAATGAAATCGCCATTACAGTCGAATTCATACTCTATCCATTAAAAGAGGCTATACCGAAAAGACGTAAGGATGACCAATTCGGGGTTCTAATTTTTCACTTTGAAGAATAGGGGGAAGATAGATGAGTACAATCGGCCAATTAGCATTGAAATCAGCTCGCGCATATCCAGATAAAATAGCAGTTAAATTTAAAGACCGTACTATTTCCTATGCTCAATTAATAGAGCGTGCCTATGCACTAACAGCCTATTTTAAAAGTCTGAACTTACAAAAGGGAGAACGCGTAGGTATCTTAATGTCTAATCGATTAGAGCATATTGAACTTGATGTAGCCGTTTCTTTATATGGTCTAGTTAAAGTACCACTTAATTACCGCTTGCATCCGAAAGAACATGATTATCAGGTTAATGATTCAGCTATGAGCCTAATTATTGGTGAAAAGCCATTGATAGATCCGCTGCAAATTGACTTCCCAATTATTTATTGCGGAGAACCGTATGAGCAAATGGTTAAACAATTTAAAGGACAGGCCCATGTAAATGAAGTAGACGAGAATGATACGATGGCCATTATGTATACTTCGGGAACGACAGGCAATCCAAAGGGCGTAATGCTATCACATCGCAATATGGTCAGTGGAGCTCTTTCATTAGCAATGGCATGTGAAGTTGACTATAAGGATATGCTCGGTCATGTTGCACCTTTAACGCACGGGGCAAATTTCTTAAGTCATGTGGCATGGCTCTATGGCTTAACACAAGTCGTATACGATAAATTTGAGCCAGAGCACTTTGTTGATTTATTAGAGCGGGACCGTATTTCAATCATTTTCCTAGTACCAACGATGGTTAACTTAATGATTCAGCACGAGCAGTTCAACCCGCAAAAACTAAGTAACATTAAATCGATTAATATGGCAGGCTCACCCATTGCCGCTGCTAAGTTGCAAGAGGCACTAGTCAAAGTAGGCACAAAATTTGTAGAAACATATGGTCAAGTAGAAGGACCCATGTGTATTTCAATAATGCCACGCGAGGATTTGCCATCTCGGCTTGATTCGTGTGGAAGAGTTGGACCATTTGTTGATGTGAAAATTATTGATGCTGAAGGCAATGAATGTTCAGTAGGTGAAATTGGAGAAATCACAGCAAAGGGCCCACTTATTATGCAAGGCTATTGGAATAATGAAAAGGCTACGGCCGAAACATTGCGTGACGGTTGGCTTCATACAGGCGATTTAGGCAGACTAGATGAGCATGGCTACCTTTATATTGTTGACCGTAAAAAGGAGGTCATCATTTCAGGTGGCGTCAATATTTATCCTCGAGAAGTAGAGGAAGTGTTGAACAAGCATGAATTCGTCAAGGAAACATGTGTGATTGGTATTCCAGATGAAAAATGGGGCGAATCCATCGTCGCATATGTAGTGCCAAACGGGCGTGGACAAATTGAGAAGAATGCATTAATCGAGCTTTGTCAGGAACATTTAGCGAGCTTTAAAAAGCCAAAAGAAATTTACGTAGTTGAGGCGCTACCAAAAAGCTCCTATGGGAAAATTTTAAAACGCGAGCTAGTAAAACAGCATATGGAGGTGACACAATGAGTGTATATGTTCATAGTGTAAGTATGACGAAGTTCGGAAACAGTGAAAATACTTCATTAAAGGATTTAATGCTCGCTGCTAGTCGAGAGGCGTTAGAAGAAGCAAGAGAGTTAAAAATCGATGCAGTTTTTGTTGGTAACTATATGGGTGGTAGCTTAGCCAATCAAGAAATTCTAGGCGCGATTGTAGCCAATGACTTGGGGCTCGGTCCTATTCCTACGGCCAAATTAGAGGGAGCCTGTGCATCAGGTGGTATCGCATTACGCCAAGGTATTCTAGGTATTTTAAGTGGTGAATATGAAAGCGTTTTAGTTGTCGGTGTGGAAAAGATGAAGCATGCATCTACGGCTACTGTAACGCAATTTATTAACTCTGCAATGGATCAGACGACTAACGAACGCTATGCTGGTCTAACTTTCCCAGGATTTTTTGGTGTAGTGGCGAATCGCTATTTCTATGAAACAGGTGCAAATAAATCCCATTTAGCGAAATTAGCGTTAAAAAACCGTGAAAATGCATTACAAAATCCACTAGCTCAATTCCGAAAACCAGCAACACTAGAAGAAATTATGAACGCACGCATGATTACAGATCCACTTGGCTTATTCGATTGTTCACCGATTACGGATGGAGCAGCAGCAGTTGTTTTATCTCGTAAGCCATCTGATATTAAAATATTGGCATCAGCGCAGGCTTCAGGTCCGACGATGATGCAGGATGCCATCGATTTATTATCATTACCAGCAATTCGTATATCAGGTCAGCAAGCCTATGAAAAAGCAGGTGTTAGTCCTGAGGATATCGATGTAGTTGAAATTCACGATTGCTTTTCAATGACTGAAATGCTGGCCATTGAAGAGCTCGGTTTTTTCCCGAAATTAGAAGGTTGGCTAGCCATTGAGCAAGGAAAAACGTGCGTGAACGGAGAAAAGCCTGTTAATACAAGCGGAGGTCTTTTATCCAGAGGACATCCTATTGGCGCAACAGGTGTGGCACAGTTTTACCAATTAGTGCTCCAATTGCGTGGACATGCACCAAACCAGCTAGAAAAACAACCACGATTAGCACTTGCACAAAATTTAGGTGGCACTGGTTCATATTCAGTTGTCCACATATTAGAAAGGGTGTAGCAGATGAAGGTTTATGAATGCTGTGGTGTGGAGTCAGTGACGAAAAAAGTGTATTGCAGCACCTGCCGCCAAGAAATCAAAAACGAACGAGAAGTCCCAGATGAGGGAACCGTTTATAGCTATACAGTCATTCATATTGCACCAGCAGATTACGCCCATTTGGCACCGTATACCGTTGCTCTAGTGCAGCTAAAGGATTCAACTGCCAAACTAACGGTGCGCATTCAAGAAAGTGTGCAAATCGGTGACCCCGTACAGCTTGATCAAATTGCAGATGGAACATACATTTATCAAAAGGTTAGGACTGCTTAAAGAAGGGTATGAAGTATGGTAGGCTGTTTGGAAGGCTATATCTTTCCTGACAGCCTACTTTCTTATGAAAAGCCAATGAATCTTTGGAAAGATTTATAAAAGAAGGGGATTTCAATTTAGATCCTGCTCAGGTGCTAGGCTGTTGTCCCGATAGCCAAAAATGCGGAAATCCTGACAGTAGTTTATTTTGCGAGATTTCTTCTTGCGATTGAATAAAACATGAGGTGATGACTTGGCAAATACAAAGGTTTATTCCATTTTAGTATTCGTTATGTTTCTTTGGGGCATGAATGTTACTTGGCTGAAAGTAATTGTTTCCAATGGAGATCCATTAACGATCCAAACAGCACGCATTTTTCTAGCAGCTATTACAATTTTTATTATTTTAAAGCTAACGAAGCAGCCGCTCTATGTAAAAGGAATGCCATTTAAGTACATATTAATCGGTTGCTTTTTCGGCGTCATTTGTCACCATGTCTTTTTAGCGTATGGTATTGTTCGAACAACTGCCATGAAAACAGCCATTATTAGTGGTTTAAGTCCACTCTTCACAGCACTTATTGCAGTATTATTTAAAGACACTGTTATGACGAAAACAAAATTAATTGGCTTTACACTTGGAGGAGTTGGCGTGCTATTCGCAGTTGTGGACGACATTAACGAGCTGACAAATCTACAGCTAGGTGATTTTCTCGTGTTTATGTCATTCTTTTTACAGGCCTTTAGCTTTATCGCAATTCGTCGAGCAACTAAAATCATTTCTCCCATGCTAATGACAGGCTGGATGCTTCTCATTGGTTCATCACTATTACTTGTTTTTACATTTATTACAAGCTTCAGAAGCTACGGAGCATTTTTATCCTTCAGTTCATTCATATGGCTCGTATTTTTCATGTCGGCTATTTTAGCTACTTCTATCGGACATACATTATATAATTTATGTATAAAACACATTGGTGCAGCGGAATCCGCTATTTTTGTGAATTTCAATACCATATTCGCATTAATTGGAGCGGCACTATTTTTACATGAAATCATTACACTGCAGCAATTTATCGGCAGTTTAATTATTACTTTAGGTGTCATCATCGGCACGAGCAATTTAGAAGAAAGATTTCTTCAAAGGAAAAAAATCGCGATAAACAAGAGTGTTTAGAAAAGTAGGGTAGCTCAACATTTACTGGTCGCGTAAGCTTGTAGCGCTCTGCCTCTACGTAGGGCCAACTTTAGTGGGAACAGTCGATGGCGCCATCTGGGTTTCAAGGTTAGCGTACAGGACGCCTGTTTGTCGGCATAATGTTACGTGAATCGTAAATAGGTAAACTACACGCTTAGAAGCTTATGTATTGCCGTCTCCATACATAAAGTGGCTGTAAATGCAGTCATATCAACGATTAACAGACTTGGGATATTTAACGGGAGTTGAACTCTTGGGCAATATCCCTTTTCCTACACACGGTCTCACCTTAAATCCCAAATCTCTCGCAAATTGCGCGTACTTCGTATTCACTTTTCCTGCAAATTGTTCTGTTCGTGCTTCATTCATCACAGTTTTCATATTGTCAGTGATGGGTTCTTCAGGTACACCGCCCATTTTTTCAAACGTGTCGGTTAAGAAAGAAAATAAAGCTGCTTGCGATTTGGAAATACTCATATAAAAGAATCGCATTCGAGAGTGGCTCAGCACTAACACAGATACATTAATTTCCACCTGTTCTCCTTCACTTGTTTCATAAAGAATACTTTCTTTCCAAACTAGCTGTGCTTGTTTTCCCATACGTGTTTCATAACGGATACCGCCATTCAAAGAAGATACGCGCATCTTTCTCAAAGTCAGCCTTAAATTCTGGCGTATTGGCAATATAGTTATGGAATGTAGATTGTCCACACTTTAAACCATGGTTGTCTTTTAAATACTGCCAAAGATTGCGTCGATAATAAAATACCTGCTTAGAATCTTCTGATAAGAGGCTGGCAATAATCAGGTAGAACTCATCAATTTTAGAAGGCTTATTACGCTTTGTTTTTTGTATAAAGCCATTTAAATATTTATCAATTGTTCGTCGGTCTACGCCCATATCCCTCGCTAATTTACTTTTGTTAATTTTAAATCTGTCTCCTCAAACTCTAATTGAATATGTATACTAACACCTCGGTATTAGTATGAAATGGAAGAGCATTTTTGTACATCATTATTCAAGCAGGAATGTACATATTTAAATTAGCATTTATACCAAACCTTTTTGAATAGTGATACCTAATTTGATACTGAAATTCACAAAATAAGTAAAAAAATATAAATAAATTAATCCTTAATATTTAGTTAGTGTTATATTATGGTATTAAAAGAAGGGAGTTTTAATGGTAAAGATTATGGTTAATAAATTAGTTGATACTGACAAAAAAACGTGGGAAAAGAGGATAAATAAATGTTAAATATTGATTTAATGATTGATCACAGCACTTGGATAGGTAAAACGGTTCCTCCACAATTAGCGTCATTATCTAGTTCTTTAAGCTTTAATTTAATAGAATTGTTACTACATGTAGCTGATGCTACAAAGAATCCCAATTACTTAGGACGTTCTTTAAATGATTTTTGGGCATTTTTAAGATATTCAAGGTGTTTCGAGGCTTCAGGTAATTTGAGGCTTGTAAGAGAATTTAATGATATAGACGCACATCAAAAAACTATCTTGAGTGATGATATAGGGATGGGGATATCTTCTTTAGTAATGGATAGAACTTTTGGGGTTAAAGCGTTAACGGATACGAGTTTCTTTTTGAAATATTTAACATCTCTTTCGACAATATCTACAGGTAAGAAAGGGCCAAATAAATCACCAGATTTTTTAGTGTTAGACAGTCGATCTGATATACATATATTAGAGTGTAAAGGAACTCAAAATGGTATTAGTAATAGTGATGCACAAATTGAGAAAGGGAAAAGTCAAAAAAGGAGTCTACAAGATCCTAATTCAATTATTAGTGAAAAGTTAGTTATGGGAACATTTATAGCGAAATCAACAGGGATCAATAATTCTAGGCTTAAGATAATTGACCCTGATTTTAAATATGATTTTTCAAAATTAACAAAAGAAGAAATGAAATATTTACTTTTATTTAGTCAATTAATTAAAGAGCTCAGTTTTGTTGAAAATGAGAATTATTTAACATTTTTCCCTAAAGAAGTTTTACCGCAAAACATCCTAGAAGGAAAGGAATATTTCGAAAAGTTTAAATCGAATTTTTTAGATAATCAATTGACGAGAAGGAATTTTAGAGATGCTGAGAAATATAGAGATATAGAAATCGAGAAAGTTTATAATTTTGATTTTGTGAAAGATAACTTAATACAATCTCGAGATTTAAAAATGTTTTTAGATAATTTTATAGAAGAGGAGAGAAAGATTGATGAGGGAAGGTATAAGGGGGTATTTGGATTAGAGCTAGTGATATCAGGAATCTAATACTCTCTTTATATGATATCACTTTAGCTACCAATTTAAATTTGTTAATAAATAAAACATAAAGAATATTGATACAACAAGTGTTTTAGTTTCAAAAGGTGCCAACTTTCTTGATTTTAACAAGAGTTTGGCACTTTTTTTTGACTAAAAGTATAGTTTAGACGAACGATGCAATGACGTTTGGAGAAGCTGCTAAACGTTATGAAGTTTCAATTGATAGAAAATAACTTTCTCAAACCATCAAAAAGCAGAGGATTCATTCGCTTATACATTCAAAAATATTTAAAAGTATCCTAACAAGTGGTTTATTCTTTCTTTTAAATGAGAATGTTACCTCAAGAGGGCCAGAGTAATTAAAAAAATTTAATGTTTGATTAGGAGACAAATAGGGTAATGGTTAATGGCAAGGATCATCACCATGACGTGTAGTTGATTTCCGTTCTGACTAGGCGCTTTCTTGGCGTTTAGTCGGAACGGAAATCAACTTATATAGGGCATTCATCCGCAACTTTTGGTGATGAGTCAATGACAAAATACGCTTCCAATTGTACAAACATTTATAGGTGTGATTGGTATAGTGAACTTTTTAAGCTAGTACCATAAATATGACTTCATAGATCGAAAGGATGACGCACTATGCTAAAAAACACAAAAAATAATAGAGAAGTTAATGATACTGTAATTATTTTAGAAAAGTACAAGAAAGACATAGAGTTAATTCAAAAATCATTAAAACAACTTGAGATAGAACTTAGTAAATTGCAGGGTGAAGGACTAGTTGAAGTAGAAAAGTTGGTCAATAATGTGAGTATGTTACAGAAGCTTTCAACAAGTGTAGAATTTAAAGCAAAAAATCTTATCTGCAATAATAATACAATTGAGACATCACTGCCTGAAGAATAAATATAAAACTACATAGAAGGTAAGTGACATTAGGTAATAAATTTTTCAGAGAGAAATGAGGTTGGAGATGCATCAATTATATTTGTTATTAAATGAGGCAGGCTTGATGTTTAAGGGTCAATCAGATCAGGGAGAGGTAGATTTCATTCTTCTTGAAACCTATGAAGATGGAACAACACATTCAGTAGATGTACATACATTTGAAACGCTTTTCAAGGATGTGATGGGGAATCCAACCTATGAAGCACTGTCAGGATCTCATACTTTTAAATGGGGAGATACGCAATGCACGATGACTGCTGAGGAAATGGGCTATCAAAAGTATTTTGGGCAATGGAAGGAGCGAGGGTTTATTTAAAACTCAGTTAAGTAATTTTTAACCGTTTTATTGTTTTGGCTTTTAAAACTTATATTAATTTATAAAGAAATCCTCAATGAAAAATGGGTAAAAATCCCGAAATATACAGTATGTTATATTAATTTATAAAAGGATTGTTGGGGGCTTTTTCTGTGGATCATTTGAACGTGTTTAATTCATATAAAAATAAGGCGCATCATCATGAGGATGAACTGACTAGAACGTTTTTGATATTAGTAAAAAATATCCCGTCAGTACAAATTATGTTTTTAGAGTTGGTTCGTCAGGAGTTATTAAATTTTGATTTAAAAAGAGATGAGCAAATAGAGTCGATTGCTACCGGTGATTTAAGTGTTGAGTTAGTAAGTACACAGCTAGGTCATACGAATGAATTATTTAAAGGTACAGCTACTGAAGGTCGTAAAGTAGTTTCAATTATTATTTCTGATGACAAACTTGATATGAAAACTAAAGTCGAAAATGATAGTCGTGGTGCCCGATACGATGGCGTTATTTTTGCTGATCCAGGATGGCTGTTCATCGTTGAAAATAAACCACTTCGCGAAAATATTTGGTTACGTCAGCTTAACCCTTCATTTTTGGAAGAAGTGGGCGTGAAAATAGTAGAGCAAGTTTGTGCTTTATCTTGGCGTACAGTCATAGAGAAACTTAATACGATAGTACAAAATGAGATGGTTTCTGGCCTAGAAAAACAACTTATAGAAGATTTCATCGAGTATATCGATCATGAATTTTCTTATTTAAACCCTTATACGCAATTTGCAGTATGTAAAGGGAATCAATATCTATTAAATAAACGTTGTGTGGCTTTATTAGAAGCGATGAAGATTGACGGGGAAAATGCAATTGTAGACTATCATCGAGGATGGAAGAATTATGCGCAAAGTAAGAAAGATACGGTGAAGCAAATTGCCCTTGATTCTAGTGTTGAAGGAGATAGCTGGAGTATTCATTTATGGCTTTATGCTGGAGATACAATGCATGGTGCTAAGAGTACATATTCAAACTTAGATGTTGAAAAGTTAAATAATTTAATGAATATAGGATTTAAACTTTCAAGTAATTTTCATGTATCTTATCGCTCAAGCAACCTGTTGTGGTTTAAGGGAAAATTAACTTTTGAAGAATATATTCAATATCGCCGACCTTACGTCAGTCGAAAAGAGAAGAATTTGACGATTTATTCCAATCATTCGAAAACAGCGGAATGATTTTACCTGAAGATCAACATCTAATACAAGAAAAGATTTTATGTAAGAATTATGACCGTCTAAATATTTGTCCAGGTTTTGTCATGAAATATACGTGGACAAGTGAAGAAGCTAGTAAACTAGATCAACGAAATCAGTTTTTAGAAGATTTAATAGAAAAAATTAAAATTGCTTTTGAAGCAATTGGTGATGAGATCGATCTTTCGTAGTAAAGTAAATGCTGGTGTTAAATACACTGTATATAACGTCAAAACCATTATAGCTATGGTTTTGGCGTTTTTGTATTGATTGTAGAAACCATTAATAGAGCCTGATTATAAGTGATTCATCATTTTTACCTGTTAATGAATTTTTTGACATTATAGTAATCGTAAATTATAGTGAAAATACAATTTTAAAATAATATTAAATACTAAACGGATAGTTATTGGTCTATTAAGGGTGGATTTATGAGTAATTTTATAGTCATGCAAAATGCTACACATGAAGAAGAAATCAGTGGGGGATATATGTGGTCCCCGCAAAAAGATAAAAGTGGAAATCGTAATCATGCGTATGAACGAATGGCTACAATTAAGGCTGGTAATAAAATTTACAGTTGTTATGATAAAGCAATTCGCGCGGTAGGTATAGCAACTTCAGATTGTTATATGGCAGAACAACCACATGAACTACAGGAGAAAAATCTATGGTCAGATGAAGGGTATAAGGTAGATGTAGAATATACAATTTTAGAACATCCAATTACGATTAGAGATATTTGGGGAGAAATGGAATCTGATCGTCCTAAAAAATATTCAGCCTTTCAAAAAAATGGACGAGGCAATCAAGCTTATTTATTTCCCTGTCCTGAAGCTTGGGCTAGTTTGTTTGATAGCTTTCTTAATGTAGATAGCCTAGAAGCAGAAGCAGAAGCAGAAGAGAAGCAGAAGCAGAAGCAGAAGCAGAAGCAGAAGCAGAAGCAGAAGCAGAAGCAGAACTAATAGAAGATGGCGAAATTAAAGAGGAAACGTTTGCGAGTTCTAGTTACGAGCAGGGAGAGTCTAGGGTTAGTAATAAGGTTGCGGGTAATGCAAACAAACGTGGCCGAGTAGTAAGTCAACAACAGCTACAAAAAGACTTGAAAAAGCGTAAAAAAATTGGTGATCTTGCAGAACAAAAAGTATTTGAATATGTTAAAAAGAAAGTAATAGAAGTATTCGGTGAAGAATACGGGAAACAAGTAGAGCATGTAGCGCAAACACAGGGTGACGGATTAGGATACGATATTACAGCATTTGATTATTTACAGCCACAGTTTCCTCCAAAACCAATAAAAATAGAAGTGAAGGGGACAACATCAACAAGTACAAACGCGATTTATTCAATCTCTTACCCTGAATTAGAAAAATTCATTCAGTATAAGGATGAAATGTGGCTAGTACGTGTATATGGTGTAGGCAAGAATCGAGAAATGAAAATGGAAATAGATAATGACTTTAGTAGTTATGATTCAGTAAGTGATTTATTGACACGTAAGTATGCATATATTCCTTCAACAATTGATGTTTATGGTACACGAGTGGAAAAGAAATAAAATGAATTAAAAATATTAATTCTTTACTTAAGATAAACAGCGGTATTATCGAAATAAGGGGAATTACAAAATTCCATTAAGCAAAACAGACGGTCTAAAAAATGCAGCAATCTTCAAATGAAGCTCGCTGCATTTCTTGTTATCAACCTTCCTCAAAAAAATCTAAATCCATCCGCTTTATCGTAAAGGCTTGAACGTTCGATACACCCACATTGTATAAAAACATTAACTCAGTAAGTTTCATTCCATCCATTAAAATTAATGATTTATCAATGCTTTCGGCATAGGTAATGGCTTCTTTTGTAAAGCGAGAGGTAGTGATAAATATCCCTTTGTTCTGTATTTGGAGAGTTGACAAGATATAGCAAGAAAAGTATATTTCATATATGAAATATTTTTCCGTATCAAGGATATGTTTAAAACCCTATATGTATTATTTAGCGTAAAAAGATTAAAGAGAGGGTGTTTTTCTATGCAAATAGCGGCAAGGGAATTGTACAGTGTTATTAGAGATGTGTATCATCAATTGCAGAACAATCTTGAAACAGAATTAGAACAGTTCAACATTAGCACTGTACAATTTGGGGTAATGCAAATATTATCTGAAACAGAAAAGGCTTCTATGTCTGATCTAAAGCAGAAAATTGGATGCGCTCCTAGTAATGTCACTACTATGATTCAGAGGATGAAGCGGGATGGTTTTGTTGTAACTACTAAAAATCCATCTGATCAAAGAGAGACCTTAGTATATTTAACTGAAAAAGGACAAGAAACTCAAGAAAAAGTGGCTATTCAATATCAAACATTTCTTCAAGAGAATTTTTCCTATTTTGATGAAGAAAGCTTTAATTCTTTATTAGAAATGCTCAATGGCTATAAGCATTTTTTATCAGGTCATAAAAGGGGATAATCAAAATGTAACGACTTGTTACATTTTTGTTTATAAATATACTTCATATATGAAGTAATGTGATTAATTATTTCATATATGAAATAATTTTAAGGAAAAGGGGAGATTGAAGATGAATGACAGAGGAATGAAAACTATGATATTTACACTGGCAATTGTAGCGTTCTTTATTGGGATGGATTCATTAGTAGTATCACCATTGATTCCTGATATTGCAAAAGCAACAGCTACACCAATTGAAAAAGGAGGGTGGCTCATTACCTCTTACGCTTTATTTTATGGACTAACAGCACCGCTGTTCGGACCTATCTCAGATAAAATTGGACGAAAACAAATGATTGTAACTGGAATGTTTATTTTTTCAGTTGGAACATTTTGTACTGGTCTGACACAAGATTTTACTACCGTTTTGATCTTTCGGGCTTTAACTGGTTTATCTGGGGCTATGGTGATGCCAAGTGTTTTTGCATTGATAGGAGATAACGTACCTTATAAAATGCGGGGAATGGCCATGGGGATGATCATGGGGGCAATGGTTGGATCCACTGTATTAGGTGTACCTATAGGAGCATTCTTAACTTCTATTGGAAGTTGGCAATGGACATTTTATGGTATAGGAATTTTATCGCTTTTAGTCACATTGATCACATTAGGTTCCTTACCAAAAACACCGGCCACAAACCAAATACCAGTATCAGCGCCAGTTGCAATGGCTTCCGCTATTAAGACAGCCTTTACTAATCAATCTATATTTTTTGCGTTATTATCTACGTTTTTATGGACAATCGGACTACAAGGTATGTTTTCGTATATCGGAGTATACTACAAAGAAAATTTTGATTACAGTGTAGAAAAAGTTGGGATAGTTATTTTTTTAGCGGGTGTTGGCAGTATTATCGGTAATGTGATTGGCGGTAAATTATCTGACAAAATCGGTAAAAAAGCTGTTGTATCTATAGCAGCGGTTATTGCTGCCATCGGGGTTATTAGTTTTTCATTGCTAACGGAAAATGTTGCACCGGCCATTATTGTTCATGTTTTATGGAGCGCATCTATCGGCTTAGGTCAATCATCGTTAACAGCTTTAATATCAGAATTGAGTCCGAAGATTAGGGGAACCGTAATGGCGCTGAACAGTTCGGCAATGTATATCGGGATGATGTTTGCGTCGGCCGGTGCTTCTTGGCTATTAGTTGGTGAGAAAACATTCTTAGCAATTGGTATACTATGTGCAATCGCTAGTTTCTTAGTCTTACCGATTGTTCATTACTGTATCAAAGAAGAGACTGCTACAACTCTAAATGGGAAATAAGTACATGTAAAATAAGACTTCTATCTTATAAATTTAAAGCTCACTAGACGTGGTAGAGATGACCATGTATTATTGAGCTTTTTGTATTTCAATTACTCTTTTCTAAGATGTATCTTATGTTCTTTATATATTAGATAGAAAGATTGATTTTTTACTAAACAGTATATATTAAGATCGCCCTATAGATTTGGAGAGGTTCTATATCAGTGTCATAGGAATTTTCGTCAGTACAATAGAGGGCTGTTACTAGAACAACGCTTAGGTGTTTTGAACGGCGGGTATTGAGGGATGTGACAATTGGTGTAAAATGGATTTTGAAGTATTGCAGAACGGATAGGTTGTTAGTAAAGTGAATAGAGAGTGGCTCACTTTGAGATTGCTATTAAATTAAGTTTTCAATGAAGAGATGGAGCAAGTGATTATCGCACTTGTATATGAAAGTAGATTAGCCGTAGCTACGTCAGCAACACTATAACAAGTAGAAGATGGAGGTTTTAAATTATGATGCTACAGTTGCATATTGAAAGTAAGGAAAAACCAGAAATATATCGAAAGTTATTGTTACCGAAGAACAGTAGTTTTTCTTTGCTAGATGAAATGATATTCCTAAGTTTTGATTTGGATGGTTCGGACTTTTTTGATTTTGAAATGGTTAAAAAAGATGGGCGAGTATCGAAAGAAAAGATTTGTTTTTTACCTGAAAATGATACGGATTTTGATACCGATGAAGAGTTGGTCGATGAATGGCTTCGAAATCCTGGTGATGAAGCCTTTGCACATATCATTGATCATAGTGAATCATTTATTATTCGATTAGAGAGCAATAAGGATGTATCGATGAACGCTGAAACTCCTGTATGTATTGCTGGAGCAGGCAATATTTATACTGGCACAATGGATCAGATCGATTTGGAGGAAATTAATGAACTGCTACGTGAGAATGTAGAGGTAGATAGTTTACTAGAAGACTTGGAGCCAGATTATTTTTCTTTATTGGAGCTTACGAATGATCTGAAAAAATTAAAGCCATGGCAATATTTAAGGGATGATGAAGTTGTTGTCATTCACTTTGAAGATACCGATCAAAAAGTACTTGTTTCTGTTATGGGAGCAGGCGGTGAAGAGTTTGGATTAATGATTTTTGACATGGAGCTTGGTTATACTAGCTTATCGAAAATTCTTTTTGAGAGAAATGTATCGAGCGATGTTTCCTATAGTTTAAATGCGTTAACTGTGAATTTTGTTGATAGAGAAGAGTTAGACCCTGCAGATTATCAGTTAATTAAAGATTGTGGGCTATCGTATAGAGGGAAGAAGAACTGGATTCAATTCAGGAGCTATTTAGAGGGAACGCATCCCGAAAGACCAGATTATCTAGAGGTAGAGCTATTAATTGATGTTATTAGTAGGATGATTAATATTACTGAAGCTCGAAAGGTTGGCTGGGAGTATCCGGAGGTAGCACCACATCAATATCCAGTATTTAAAGTGCAAATGGATGGTGAGTTACAAGAGATTTATATTTTGCAAATAAATATGACAAAGCCAACGTATGAGTGCTATGAGGAAATTTCGATGTTTGAAAAAGCAAAATATAAGAAAAAGCCTAAAAGCGCGTTACAAGTTGAATATGATTTATTTTACATGCCTTTTGGTGTAGAAGGCGAAGAAACGGACCGCACTGTTTATCCGATTGCAGGTATGCTTGTTGACCGAGGAAGTAATTTTGTTATTGAACATGAAATGCTCCCTATGCATAAAACGGCACAAATTGCACAAAGTCTTTTATGGGCATTTTTGCAAAACCTAGATGTAAGGCCGAGCAAACTATTTGTCTCTAAAGAGTTAAGACCGATTCTTCAGCCACTAGCCAAAATAATAGGGATAGAGCTTGTAGAAAGTGAACTCCCTGCTATTCGAGAAGTGAGAGAGTTTATGAAAACTGCGCCAATGGATTTATTGGATGAATAGGAATAACCAATCATACAAAATCCCACGGAGAGATTGAAGACTTTTCCGTGGGATTTTCTTTTAAAAGATGCCCTATCCTCGATAAACACTTTCACATGTATCAGGTGCTGGCTCATAGAAGCAATGATTTTTAAATTGGCCAGTAAAAGGTTGACCGTACCATGTTGGAGGACATGGTGCGTATGGATTGAAATACCAAAGTGCAAATTTCGCTGGATGTTCTCGCCAATAATCCAGCGTCAGTTTTGCTAATCTTCTTTCGTTAGGTCGTGCTCTTTGGTAAAACATATTCCCTTTTTGCACAGCTTCAAAAGAATAATTTCCTCCCTGTACCTGATAAATGACATCATTAATGGTTCTTAAATCTTTAAAATCGGGACACTCTGCTATAACACGATTCACAATGACATTGCCAACATATAGCATTCCTTGATTTCCTTCACCTACCGCTTCCGCTCTCATCATCCTTGCCACTAAATCAACGTCTGAATTTATATATTTTACTCTTGGCATTTTTTCACCTCCACCATATAGTATGAAAAAGAGCCATCATTATTGTCATTTGAAATTCTAAATGTAACGACAACAAAAAACACACCCTCTATGCTGCTGACAAAACGGCAAGATGGCGTGTTTAGTTTGTATTAAAAGTTCTTTTTGAAGTACGGTGTTTTTTTCATGACGATGCATACTGGAATCGCGATTAGTAAACCGATAACGTTTTGGATGATGTCTCCTGGAATGGATGCCATAGGAGCAACCCAGTTTTTGAACATAATGGCTTGCCCGATATAGTAGACGGCCATCATTACGGGCATAGCAACAACTGCTGCTAAAATGTTTAGTCGGACGTCGTCGCCTCTATGTCCTTTTGACCAAGCGATTTTCCCAACGATGGCGCCTTGTATTGCGCGGGAGATGATTGTAGTTGGCGCCCAAATTAACCAACCACCGACGATATCGAATAAGCCCATTCCGATAGCTCCTGCAAGTGCTCCCTTTTTAGGGCCGAATAAAATCGACGTAATCAAAAGCATGGATGTCCCTAAGTGAATAAGTCCACCTTGCCCGAATGGTAGCCTAAAATTAATAAACATTGTGGCAACGAAAACAAGTGCTGCTAAAATGGATGTCATCACCAAATCAAATGTATTCGTGCGTGGTTTTGTATAGGATTGACGGTGTATATTTTGCATCTGCGTATCCTCACTTAGATGAATTTTTAGATAATTTTAACTTTAACAAAGGACTGACTATTGTAAAAGTGCCAATTTGATAAAAATATTAAAGGTCAGTTTGTTTTTATATAAGAGTACGCATTTTCGCATCTTTCTAAGTATGATACGATGAAGAGAAGACAAGCAAGACAGTTAGGTGGGGAGTTTGATGAAAAAAGTTGCTGTAATTCAGGATATGTCATCCTTTGGGAAGTGCTCGTTAACGGCTGCGATGCCTGTGCTGTCAGTGATGGGGGTTCAGGCGGTACCATTACCAACTGCAATTTTAACGGCGCAAACCGGGTATTCGAGTTTTTATTGTGAGGATTTGACGTCAAAGATGGACTATTTTGTGGATGAGTGGAGCAAACTTGGCGCGACCTTTGATGGCATACATACTGGCTTTGTGACAGGCAAGGAGCAAATCGATAATATTTTTCGATTTTTAAATGTGTTTCATTCGAGTGAAACGACGTTGCTTGTCGATCCGGTCATGGGCGATTTGGGCGAAGTCTATAAAATGTATACAGGCGAGTTGCTTGATCGTATGAAAGCGCTCGTGAAGTGTGCAGATATTATTACACCCAATATTACAGAATGCTGTCTGCTTACAGGTTTGTCCTATGAGAAGCTACAAAGCTATCAAGACGATGCAGATTATATAAAGGCGTTAGAGGAAGCGGGCCATCAGCTACAGCAGACAACTGGTGCGAACGTCATTATTACCGGTTTGAATCCGCCGCCAGCAGATGCAAGCAAGCGTTATGTAGGCAATATGTATGTCGATGCACAACGTTCATTTTCAAGCATTCGGGAATACAACGGCGAGAGCTATTCGGGCACAGGTGATTTGTTTGCATCCGTTATCATGGGTGGCATGATGCGCGGTCAGGATTTAGTTGAATCAATGAAACTTGCGGAAGCATTTTTAGCCGCTTCGATTGAAGCTACATCGAAAGAACAAATTCCACGCGAAGCAGGCGTGAATTTTGAAATGTTTTTACGAATGCTACTTTAGGAATCTTTAACAAGAGTATTCATCCGCTTTTTAAGGATATAATGAACATCATGAATTGGGGAGGTGTATAATGGATTCAATTAGATATTACGTAGTGCAAGTAGATAATCGCTATTACCAGGGAGAAGTTGACCTTCAACCATTCACAGATGATGAAGAACAGGCCTTTGCGTTTACGGATATTGTGACTGCAAACCAATTGGCGAATGAGGTCAATGGAATCGTTCTGGCAAGAGAAGTCAGTTATCAGGAGCTAGAAGACTTTTCGGCACAATATCTGGTTGAGTACGATGCATTGCCAAAAAAAGAGCGTGACACGATAGAATCATTTTGTAGGGAACTCCATTTAGGAATATATGAATAAACACTGAATCGAATCTTTTCGGTTCTTTTTTATGTAGTTTTCGACGCTGCTAAATCAATATTTCTGTGTAGACTCCACACTTCTTCTACAAAATGTCCAACTCCTTGTTATTTTTGTATAATAGAGGTAGATAGAATTTGGAAGTTGGTGAATTATGAAGAACTGTAGTCAGATTAAGCAGGATCGTGCTCGTGAAACGCGTAATACATTGATAGAGGCAGGCAAGAGGGTATTTTTTGAACAGGGCTTTCAGAAGTCGACGATGAAGCAAATTATTAAAGAAGCTGGAGTGGGGCATGGTACGGCCTATGTATATTTTTCGAATAAGGATGCACTTTTAATAGAGATTATCGATTCACTGCTTGAGAAAATGTACAATATTGCGATGCTGAGCTTTGTTCCGAAATCGAAGGAAGAGGCAAGGGAGCAAATTATATATCAGGTAAAGGCTTTCAATAAGCAAGGCATTGAAAATGAAAAACTAATGAGGTTAGTGCTTGAGGCGATTGGTGTTTCAGAGGAGGTTCGAGAAAAATGGTCTCTTGTTCAGCAGCATTTTATTGATCATATTGAGAAGGATATTTTATATGTGCAAAATAATAATATTGCGAAGCACCATCTTAATGCCAAGGATGTTGCACATATGTGGTATCACATTAATGAGAATTTACTATGGCGTTGCCTGCAAGATCCAAACGTTTCCATTGAACAGAATGTAGATTTAATCGTCCATTTTTATATTGAAGGTCTTTATACAGATTAACCTCCTTTGTTGGAGGTTTTTTCTGTTTTGTGCCTCAAAAACTATATTTAGAGTACGGAAATTCTTTTGTTAAAAATATTGACACTGTGTCACTTTTTGATAAGATGGGTATAAGGTAGTAAAAAGTTACGATGCTGCCATCATTTCAAAAGAGGGGTGTTTATAATGGAATTTAATCCAACAAGAGAATACGCAACTTTTTTAGACAAAAATGATGATTTAAAACAATTTAGAGAGCAATTTTATATTCAGCCAGAAAAGATCTATTTCGATGGTAACTCATTAGGGCTATTATCGAAGAGGGCAGAGGCAAGTTTGCTAACACTTTTAGAAACTTGGAAGCAGCATGGCATTGATGGATGGACACAAGGAGAGAATCCTTGGTTTTATTTGTCGGAGCAGGTGGGCGTACAGCTTTCAAAGATCGTTGGTGCGAAGCCCGAAGAGGTCATTGCTACAGGCTCAACTACTGTAAATCTGCATCAAATGATTGCAACGTTTTATAAGCCAACAGGCAAAAAAACGAAAATAGTAATAGATGAATTGAATTTTCCAACAGACTTATATGCAGTGCAAAGTCAGCTGGGGATGCACTATGAAAATATCGAGGATCATATTCAATATGTACGTAGTCAGGACGGGCACTGTTATACGCATGAGGATATTGTTGCAGCGATGACTGATGATGTGGCATTGATCATCCTGCCGGGGGTGTTATATCGTAGTGGTCAAATACTTGATTTGAAAGCGCTAACAAAAGAGGCGCATAAGCGTGGTATTGTAATCGGCTTTGACCTGTGCCACTCAGTTGGTTCAGTTGAGCACTCACTACATGACTGGGATGTTGACTTTGCCTTTTGGTGTAACTATAAGCATTTAAACGGTGGCCCAGGTGCTGTTGCTGGTTTATTCGTGCACGAAAAGCATTTTGGTACGAAGCCAGGGCTAGCAGGTTGGTTCAGCTCTGATAAAGAGAAGCAATTTGATATGGAAACGAGTCTTATACAAGCAAATAATGTGAGCGCCTATCAAATGGGTACACCGCATGTATTAAGCTTAGCACCGCTTCTAGGTGCGCTTGAAGTCTTTAATGAAGCGGGGATTCACCGTATTCGGGAGAAATCGATCCAGCTAACAGGGTACTTCATTCAGCTATACAAGCAATATTTAAGTGAATACGATTTTGAATTAAATTGCCCGGTGAGCAATGAACTACGCGGCGGTCATGTCTTTATTACACATGCGGATTCGGCTCGTATTTGTAAGGCTTTGAAGATGAAGGGAGTTATTCCTGATTTTAGAGCGCCGAATGGCATTCGTATTGCGCCGGTAGCGCTTTATAACACATTTGAGGAAGTATATGAAGTTGTTCAAATTTTAAAAGCAATTATGGATGAAAAATTATATGAGCAATTCAAAAACGAACGTGAAGTGGTAGCATAACGAGAAAGTGTAAAGAAATTAAGGAAGTAAAACGATGTTATTTTAATAGGACGAATCTTTAGGCATGAGTCTTGTGAGGCTCATGCTTTTCCGCGTACAAGAAGTGCTAGCTATGGAAAAGCATTTTTAAGGTTTTCTATCGAGAAGACAGTCGCTAAAAAATACCTTCAAGTTTGACTTAAAGTGTTCAAACTTGAAGGTATTTTTTATCTAAGTCATTTTTACTTGCTCTTCTTCCGGCTCATTAGCCATTAAACGACTCTTCGCTTCGGTTACTCTTTTCCAAACAATGTAGCCGATGGAAATAACGAGGAGACTTGGGAAGCCAACGAGCAGGGTTGGCCTAAAGTCTGGTGAGAACCATGTTGATAGTACAACAGAAGCTAATAGAACGGCACCTAGGATTGTTAAATAAGGATACCCAATCATTCGTACCGGCAGTTTTTCGCCATCGACCGCTTTATATTTTTTACGGAAAAATAGATGAGTAATAAAAATCATAAACCATGCGAACATTGCTCCAAAGCTTGATATAGAAATCATTAGTGACAAGGCTGATTCGGGCTTAAAAATCGAAAATGCAGCGGCGATCACAATACCGATAACTGATGCAAATAATGCCTTCGTGGGTACTTGTCTTTTGTTTAGCTCGCCTAGTTTCTTTGGTGCAAAGCCACCACGTGAGAGCGAGAACACCATACGTGTTGAGATGTACAACTGACTATTCATAGCAGAAAGTGCGGCGATTAAAACGACAAAATTCATGACAGATGCTGCCCCTGGAATATTTAATATTTCCATTACTTTCACGAATGGGCTCTTGTCTGTCCCTGCCATTCCCCAAGGAACGATCATTAGCATAAGTGCAAGCGTAAGGATATAGAACAAAATCAGACGAATGATAGCTGATTTTAACGCGATTGGAACAGCCTTCTTTGGATCTTCAGCTTCACCAGCGCTAACGGCTATCATTTCAATGCTTAAATAACTAAATAAAGAAACAAAAATCCCCATCCACATACCCCAGAAACCATTTGGGAAAAATCCGCGATCATTGACATAGTTTTGGATGCCGATATTTGATGAGGCATCTGCACCGAAAATAACGAAAGAAGCTAATATGATAAAACCAACAATCGCAACGATTTTAACAACAGAGAACCAATATTCTACGACACCAAATAATTTAACAGTGGTAGCGTTTACATAAAGCAGTATAGCAGCAAACAATATAATCCAAACAGCATTTGGTACGCTTGGGAACCAGTAATTCATGTAAAGTGCAACGGCCGTAACCTCTGTTCCAATTGAACAGATTAACGAAAACCAATAAGCATATCGAATAGTAAAGCCAGCCCATGAATTCACATATTTTTCAGCATATGCACCGAAGGATCCTGTTGTAGGATGAGCTACCGTCATTTCTGCAAGACAGCCCATCAATAATAATGCGATAACAGCACCGACTGAATAGCTAAGAATAACACTTGGACCAGCAAGACCAATTGCTAAGCTACTACCTAGAAATAAACCAGTTCCGATTGCTCCACCGATGGCTATCATCGTAATTTGCTTCGTGGATAGTCCTTTATTCAGACCTTGCTCCCGTTCCATGATGTCATCCATATTATGATTGTTATTAACCATTTTTTCAGCCCCTTTGTTTAAATAGTGCGTTCCATCAATCAACTTCTTTCTAGTATTTATAAAACTTTGAATATAAGCCTATACTAAAATAAAAGTGACACTGAGTCAATAATCAATGTCAGAATTTGCTGACAATTGTTATCTTTTTCTGTTTCAGGTAGTTATTCTTTATGTGAGAGTTCCGCGTTCTAAATCATTTATCCTTGATATTTAAGGAGTTTCTTATCGTTTTTAACTAATGTATCGACTTTTGTAGATAACTGACATACTATCAATATTTTGGTGTTGAAATTAGATGTAGATGTTTTCGAGACTAACAAACTATAAAAAGAAAAAACCTTGAAGAAACTAGCTCTTCAAAGGCTTTTTTAAACACTTTATTTAATTAAGGATATGATGAATGAACATATAATTAAAAACTACATGTAGAATTCTTATACGACCCAAAGTATATATGAAAATGCTTACTGCAATTTGGATTAAAAAGAGTATGACAATGCTTACATGTTGAGCTATTTATATATTCATGAATGGTTAAAATATTTTTACATACACCACAAAAAATGGCCTTTTCATCAAAATCCTCTTGCTTCCAGGGCTGAATGTTATGATCTGTATTTTCTTCATGACATTTATAGCAAGGGTAATACTCTCCACAACATTTAAACTTAATGGAAATAGTATCTTGTTTAGTAGAATAGTGTTTACATCTACCTTGATCATCCACAACATTTCCTAAAATAATCATATTTCTAACCTCTTTTCCTAAATAAAATCTTCTAATTGCAATATCGTTTAGATTAAAACTTCGCCAGTGGCAATTAATTCATTATATTGCTCCTCTATTATTCTAAAATGATGCTTTTCGTGAATAGCAAGTAGCTGGATAGATTGTATAAGGTTGGGATAGTGCGCGATAGGATCTGGGAAGACAATATGCCCGGCAATATCCTCCTCGATATTTTTTACTAATTTTTGCATGGCGTTCGTTTCGTTTACTAGTATTTGTTCAATTTCGTCGCTGCTCAGCGTAAAACGTATGTTGGAGGGAGGCACTAATATTCCTGGTGCTCTCATGCCTCGTCCCTTTTTCTTTTTATATTCCTCGTAAATATCATGTATTTCAGTAGCGAATGGTTTGTTTCTTCGCATTTTAGCGTAAGGCGTCAGTAGTAAGGATAACTTTGTTGCATTTTTAAGCATTTTGAGGATTAGATAAAGGTGAAAGAAGTGTTCACCGATAGACCATTTCCCTTCTTTCTCACGATGCCATAGTTGTTCCTGCGAGAGTGAATGAATGCGAGGTAGGTAGTGAGCTCGCTGCTCCTGTAATGTATGAAAATGATGCGCTATACTGTTAGATTTCATATTTTAGATTCTCCTTTATGCTGTTATTCCTATTTTAGGAAACTTTGTGTTGAAAGTACATGAAAGTCTTTTTATAATTGTCTGAAAAGTATTGTAGGGGGGGAATACATGAATAGTAGACTTTTAACAGCTGCAGATGCTGAAGCCTATCGAAATTTAAGATTAGAAGCACTACAAAATAGTCCTGAGGCATTTGGCTCCAGCTTTGAGGAGGTAAAGGATAATCCGATTGAGTTTTTTGCCAGCAGGTTTGAATCTTCTTATACACTAGGGGTATTTGATCATGAAGAATTAGTGGGCGTTGCGACGTTAGTGCAGGAAAGCAAGCTTAAGTTAAAGCACAAAGCCGCCATCTTTGCTGTTTATGTTTCTCCGAAAAAGCGTGGACTTGGCATTGGCAAGCGTTTAATGGTTGAAGCCATTAACAAGGCGAGAGAGTTAAAGGGAGTGGAGCAGCTTACTCTATCGGTTGTATCCACGAATGCTTCAGCAAAAGGTCTGTATTGTTCTTTAGGTTTTGAGGTTTTTGGAACGGAGAAGAGGGCATTAAAAATAGATCAGCAATATTTTGATGAAGATTATATGGTGTTATTTCTTTAAAATGAAAAACTCCAAATAGCATGTTAACCTCTATTTGGAGTCTTGTATTTATGGCGATCGCCACCATCATAAACGTGACGAAGCTATTAGCGTTTGCTCGTTTTATGTTTCAGTAGCTTTACACTCAGGACGATATTGATGATTGATAATGGACATGCTAGCCATAACCCTAAAATACCTAAGCGTTCAATTTGAATGGGTGATTGATTGTAAAAATAATGAAAAGTAATACCTAGAACAAGTAAAATTGACAACACAATATTGGTCGATGCAATTTTATTGCTGCTAGTCATAATTGCCTCCAATCGATCCTTTTATTGATGTATAGTATGCTTGAAATAAAAATTTGATAAAGACCTTAGAAAATGAATGGGATCAATTGGAACAAAGTTCATTTTGATTTGGAATATTCAGTTAATTAAAAGGGTGAATTTTTAATTTCTAGGGCCTATTCTGCCACCTTTCGTTAACCAGCTCCAACATACCTCGAAAAACCTAAACTTTTCTTGTAATAAATAAGGAAAACCAATAAAAAACCAATACAAAAAAGCAAGAATCAATACACCAGTTAATATACTGTTCATCTGTGTGGCAATAAAAATGCTCAAGAACATAATAAGAAAATATAGTACAGCAATTCTCCTGTAGGCTATCATAAAATTTCCCCGTTGCCAAAACCTTATAAAAATCTATAAAGTATGTTTATTTCCCTGTTCTACGTGTCCGATTTTGCCGAAGCTACTCTCGTTTGGTATAACACTCCGAGGGCGTAAATTCCGATACAACGAATCGTACATATTAACAGTGTCTTGAAAATGGTTAAACTGTTAATTTTCCATAGTTTGCTAGATTTAATGATGCATTTAAATCCCTATCCATCACATGACCGCAAGAACACTTATATACTCGGTCAGATAGTTTTAAGTCTTTCTTAATTGTTCCACAACTTGAACATGTTTTAGATGATGGGAAGAAGCGATGCACTTGTACGAACTCAATACCATATTTCTCACATTTATATTTCATTTGGCGAATGAATTCATACAATTTTTGATTAGCAAGAGCTTTGGATAAATGACGATTTTTCAACATACCTCTTACATTTAAATTTTCCATCACAACTTTGCTAGGCTTGGTTTTCACGATAGTGTTAGTTGTTTGATGAATGTGATTTTTACGTATATTTTGTAATCGTCTGTGTAGATGTTGTATCTGACTTTCGATTTTTATAATGTTGCTTGTTTTGACGAAACGGCTTCCCTCCTTATTCATTTGATATTTTCTAGAAACTTGACGCTGCAACCGACGAAGGCGTTTCTCTGCCTTTTTTACTGCTTTTGTTTTGTTAGTATTTTTAAACTTTCTACCATCTGAGCATACCGCTAATTCTTTCACGCCAACATCAATTCCTAGTGAAACATCCGTTAATGCCGTTGTCTTTGTCGCTTCTTCAATCCCCACAGACAGATACCAGTACTTACTATCAGAGGTGATTCTTGGATTGAAGTACTTTACACCCATTGGTATTTGTTCAGATGTTTGAACCCAACCAACTTTTTCAATCAAGACTTCATTCTTTCTAACTTTGAGTTTGACGTGATCATTGTAAAAAGACGGTTTTGATTTCTTCTTGCTTTTAAAACGTGGTTTATCTGCTTGTTTCTTAAAGAATTTCTTATACGCATCACAAGCATCTTTGACCGCTTGCTTTGTAATATTATTTGATACATCATACAACCAAGCATACTCTTCCGTTTGTTTCATAACAGTCAATTCTTTACGAAGGATGCCATCAGATATAAATTTACCGCCGTTTTTGTGATTTTCTTCTTGTTTTCCTAATGTCCAGTTATATGCCCACCGCGCTGTTCCAACAGATTTCCAAAGCTGAGATTCCTGTTCTTTAGTTGGCTTTATCCTCACTTTCTTCGCAAGTATCATTTTCCATCAACTCCTTCATCATCTTCTTGGCTTTATTTGCACTTTTCCCTTGAAGTCTACAACTAAAAACGGTTACGATTTGGATTGATTTTCAACTTCAGAATTAGTAACTTTGTCTATTAGTTTGTTTAATCCTTTTTTATTGTAGTTAATCCCACTGCCAATTTTTGTGATGATTTCAAATTGATAACCTTAGTAAGCATATATATTTTTACGTTATCAATTTGTCTTTCTAAGTCACCTTTTTGCTTGTGTGAACCAACTCTACAATATCCTATTACCATTTTATTTAATTGAGCTTCACTTTTAATGCCTAAGAAGTGATGGAGTTGTTCTTGAGAGTAATATCTATAACCACTATCAGCCACATGATGTGGCTTAAAAACCCTTGTTTATCCCAATTTCTTAAGGTTTGCGTTGTTTTCCCTATCAATTCGGAAAATTCGCCTATTGAATAGTATCTTATATACATCACCTTTTTGTTTTATTATAAAACAAAGAGGTGATGTATATGATAGGGTTTTATAAACTTTTGTAAATATATTCCAACTTTTACTTCTCTCATATATTTACAATCATACTGAAAAGATAAACTTTTTAGCAATAAATTACAACAAAATCACCCACCTTTTTTGAAATGAAGAGATTTTATCACTTCGGATAACTCCATGATGACAGATTCTAATTTATCTATTTTCCGTTCAAATCGAATGAACAGATAAACTGTTAAGGCAATTGGAAACCCAAAATTTCCTATTAAGCTAATCCACATTGAAACATTCTCTGGTACTATCATGTAAATCAACCTCCTCTGATAATCCCTTATTGCTTGGTACGAACACCAACATTTAAACACTATAAAATGTAAAGAGATGTCTTTCTATAGAAACACAACTTAACTGTTAAAAAATATTATTTTGTCCCGGTTTCATGTCTATTGTTGAATCACCTTTTTGTCTATAAAGGTGATTTTTTTATCTTTGAATAGGAACATTTGTTCTTATTTTGGTTTATAATATAGATAGTACATTCACTTTATATAGAAAGAAGGCGGATATATAGGAGGGTTTATTACATGGAGAAAGATAATCAAAAAATAGAGGAATTCTTCTATAGGAATAATGAACAGGTCAATAATCCGATTATTAAAAGCTTTTTGTCGGATTCTAAAAATCTGTATTTGGTGCAAAAGGCGATCTTATGTCCAACTGATAGTAATAAAAAACGCGTTGATGAATCTTTCCAATCTCACTATATAAATGTTAGGAAAATCAAATACGTTAGTAATTTAATTTATTTCTTTAGTTTAGATTTTGATAAAAAAAGGAGAAAGCTGCAAAAGCATACTTTATTAATATTAGATAAGGGCTTATCTGAAGAAGGTGGAACGACTGCAATCGAGCAAATAGAAGATACAAGCCATGAAAAAGAGCTTGATCATATAGTTGGGAAAGGGCTATTAGACCATATTGAGGATGAACAACTTTTAAAATCCTTACAAAAACTAACGGTTAGACAGCTCCAAATTTTAGAGATGATTTATGTAAAAGAGCTTTCTATAAAAGAAATAGCCCAAACATTACAAACAACTCCACAAAATATATCAAACCTTCACAGGAAGGCTTTAAATAAACTCAGGTAATACACTCAAATAAAGGGGGACTAACCTATGGCATATTTAGAAAACCAACATAACGAAGAGACTCTAACAATTATAGAGAATTTCATACCTAAAATTAAACATTGTTTACACAATACAGATTATCAAGAAAGGGAAGACTTGGAGCAGGAAATTAAATTAAAAATTATAGAAAAGCTTGCTACAGTAAAATTTCAAGATGCGCCTAGTTTTTGGGACTTTTTCTCGTGAACTGTCTACGTAGATGAATCGAGCTGGCAACCTAATTAATTAATAGCGAGCCGATCACATTTGCAGCGAACCCGAGCGGATGAAGTAGTGACCCGATCACATTTGCGTCCAACCCGAGCGGATTGAGGCACGACCCGATCACATTCGCGACCAACCCGAGCTGATGAAAAGCCACTCGATCACTTTAAATCGCAACCGATGTCGACACCTTGAAAAAATAAAAAACGATGTACATAGCGAAAACACTATGCACATCGTTTTTTGATTGATTAGCCTTTTAGGAAATCAGGTTTTGCGAAGTTTGGATTTGGATATTTATAGAAGCCTTCACCTGTTGCGCGGCCTAGTTTGCCTTTTTCGATATACTCTGTTTTTAAAAAGTTGGCTAATTTTTTATAGTTTTCTTCACCAGTAGCAGCGGCTTTCGCTTCTATAATGTTGAGAGCAGTAGTAATACCGATAATATCAAGGATGGCAAATGGACCTAGTGGTGCACCTGTTCCGATCATCCATGTTTTGTCGATCGTTTCTGGGTCTGCTACTTCTTTTACTAATAGTGATTCAGCAGCATCTAAAAATGGCACTAGTAATGTATTTAAAATATAGCCTGGTTGTTCTTTATATAATGGAAGTGGAACCATGCCGATTGCACGTGCAAATTCTACGATCTCATCGAAGACTTTCATATCAGTGCCTGGGTGTTTCATAATTTCGGCTGTGTTGTTTTTCCAAATCGTATTTGCAAAGTGAAGTGCTAAAAACTTCTCTGGACGGCCAGTTGCTTCTGCAAATTGGCTTGGTAATAACGTTGATGAGTTTGTCGCAAAGATTGTTTTAGCAGGGGCCACTTTGCCAAGATTTGTGTAAAATTCTGTTTTAATTTTAACAACTTCAGGAATCGCCTCAATCACAAGATCAGCATTTGCAACCGCTTCCGATAAATCACTATTAAATGATAAACGTGCATATGCAGCATCCACTTCTTCTTGAGTCGCACCTAAATCTTGTTGATATAATGGTTTTAAATTTGAAATACGATCTTGTGCATTTTTTAATGCCTCATCATTAATGTCGTAAACGGTTACATTAAATCCTTTAAAAGCTGATTGATAAGCAATTTGACTACCAAGAACACCGCTACCTGCAACTGTAATATTTTGATAATTCATCCTAAATTCCTCCTTTGAAATTGTTACACTAATATAATTATATGGATATTTGATGTATCCCTTATCACAACTCCATACTACTGCTTTCAACATTGGAAAATCAAATGAAAGCCTCAATTATTATAATGCTATAAAAATTTACGCTGATGCAAATTACATAATCATTCAAGTATGGCCTAATAACAATAAAAAAATGCCACTCGAGAAAGTGACATTTCATCCCTTAAAAGATAATTAGTGTTTTGATAGAATCCAAAGGCAAAATCGTAAATGTGGAGTATCCCTATATCCTATGCAAATATGAGTTGTAGAGCATGAATGGGCGTTTGCTAGTATCACTTTATACCTACTAATAGAAAAATAGATTTACTATTTTTCCTAGACAAATAAAGATAGGATGTTTATTCAAAATGAAGAATATTGATACATTTCAGTAGAATTGTTGAGGAAATTAACCGATTCACTGTAGAAATTATGTCATAAATTATTTTAAGTTTACTTGTGATTTAGTAACTTTTTATTTTATGAAAAATAGGACTTTTTTATAATTTTGAATAATTTACATATTTTTATAGATTTACTAATGATTATTTTAGTAAACTGAATTTATGAATTGAAAGGGGAAAGAATGATGAAGAAAACATTTTTAGCTGGAGCGCTTAGTATTGCATGTTTGACAGGAGGTTTTGGGTTACAAGCAAATGCACAAGAAACTGTAGATGTTGCTAGCTTTATCCACCCTAAACAGGCAGTTGCAGCGACTAAACAAGTGCAATCAATGACTTACCAAGATCTTTATAAAACACTAGTAATCGCTAAATTAGCATATGAAGATAAAGAAATGTCAGTAGTCGCGACGAAAAATAGTATAACATTAAAGCTTTCGTTACAAGGACTATTGAAAACGAATAAAATGACTGCACAGGAGCAAAAAGAATTTAAAGAGCTTTTTGGTGAAGTTATTCAAATGAAATTTACTCCATCTGGAAATACATTTAAGGCAGAGGTTTATGCTGAAGGAAAATGGCAAGCTTTAAGTGATAAAGATTTGAATGCATTTGTAGGATCAATGCAGGAAGATGATTTCAAGTTAAAACCAGGCGGTTACTTCACGGATACTATTGGACATTGGGCTGAGGGCTATATCCAATTACTGTTCCAAGCAGACATTATAAAGGGTACAACTTCTTCAACATTTAATCCGAATGGACAAGTAACACGTGGACAATTAGCTTCTATGATTTTCCGTGCTTCTGGGTTAGATGTGAATAAAGATTATGAAGGTCCTGCTACATATAAAGATTTGGCAAAATACCCGGGTGCGAAGGAAGTAGCGATTTTAGAGGAATATGGCTTAATCGATATTTTTGATGGCGCTAAATTTGAACCATATAAACCTGTTACGCGTGAGGAAATGGCATATGTAACAGCAAGTTATTTAGAAGCAATGGAATATGATGTAAGTAAGGTTAGCAAAAATAACCCATTTACAGACAAAAACAAAATGCGTAAGGAAACGGTTGAAGCAATCGGATTATTAAAGCAATTAGGTGTTGTTGATGGAACAAACGGTCAATTTAATCCAAAAGGTAACCTTACACGTGCACAATTCTCTAAAATCCTAACACTAACATTAATGTTAGTTGGTGACGACGAATAATAAAAAAGAAGCAATCCACAATATTGGGTGGATTGCTTTTTTATTCGACCAGCATATGAAATACGTGGCTTAATAAATATCCTAATAAAACGTATGCTATAAGGGATTTCAGCGTAACTGAACGAATATGATGCAAAATAAATTCCGAAATACTGGCGGTTGCGATTAACCCAATTGATACGCCCATTAGTACTCCCTGTGCTTTATCAGATAACTCCCAATATTGGCCGATCTGTATAAAAGTACTAAAGAAAATCGAAAATGCTATAAAATAAATAAAGAGTCTCCAAAGCCTTTCTCCTTGTGATAGTAATGCTGTTGAAAGTGCAAAACCTTCTGGTAGATGATGTAGAATAATAGAAGCTGTTAGCGTAATACTTAATGCGGCATTCCCTAATAACTGTCCGATCGTAAGACTCATTGGAATAGTGTGGATAATGATAGCGATTGCTAGTAGTGATACTGAGGGATTTTGAGTATGGGAAGTGTGAAATAAACTATTAAGTACTTCAAACATTAAATAGCCCAACAAAATGCCAAGTAAAAGGCCGAGTGATTGGTATAGTTGGAAAGAAGAAGGAATAACGTCTACTACAAGTAAGCCAACTAAAAATCCCCCACATAGTAATGATAATCCATGGGTTGTATGTTGGAATAGCCTAGAGAATATCCAAGCTAGAGCTCCTCCTATGCTAGCGCTAAAAAAAAGAAAACCACCAAGTATCATTGCACTCAACTGCAAAATTCCTCCACCCTATATATTCTTTATGCCGAGGCATAATTGATAAAATATATGCTAAGTAGAAACGAATATGATAATGGGAGGTTATAGAATAAGGTTCAAGTTATGAATGACTAAAAAATAAAAAGACTATTTTATCGATCAATCTATTTTTAAGGGGTTTATTAGCGAAATTAATCGAGCAGGAATAGAAAAGGTATGTAAAAAATCCCCTGCGTCAATGCAATGACGCGGGGATTTTGTGACACCTACTAAAAGTGTATTCCTGGTTTATCAGTTAGTTTGCAGCCTGTACCATATTTCGCTTTTAAGGCACCTTTAAAATTTGTTTGTTCAAGCTCTGGGTACGCTTGCTTCCAAAGTTCAAATACATTGTGACTTGATACAGTACCTTCTTTTGTTAGTCGAACAATATGGAAACCATATTCATCGTTGCATCGAGCTAATGGACGATTTTCGCGCACTGTAATGATTCGACCGCTCGCTGTTACATCATATAAGCCTTCGTAACCTGAAATGGCACGTCTTTCTTCATCAAAGTCAGCTGTTTTTTCTACTTTTTCTTTTTTGGCTTCTTTGACTGCCTTTTTTTCTACAGGCTTTGCAGCTTCTTTCACTTCATGTTTCTCTACAGGTTGAGCTACTTCTTTGACTTCATCTTTTACAACAGATTTAGCCTCTTCTTTATTTTGAGTAGAAAGCTGCTCCACAATGACGAAATCTTTATTAGAAGCTTTGTCGCTCATTGTCGCCATCACGTTCATAATAGAACCTACATAACGCACTGGTTTATCTTTGTCTTCTTCAAATACAAAAATATTATAATCGGTTTTATTCATCTTTTTCATAATGATATTTCCTGTTTTAGTAGTAAAACCGATAAATTTGTTCTTTTTAAGTGCTTGTACTGCTTGTTGCTTTGTTAAAATCATTTTTAAATCTCCTAAAGAATTGTTTTTTCTATTTTACCATAAAATCAGTTTTCCTGTTTTCTTTACTATTGGATGTTGCATTAGTGCCTTGCAAAACGATTAGGTAGGTACTAGAATTGGTCGGGTAATCAAGAAAAGTGATCAGGTAGAGCGCAGAATTGCATATAATGAAAAGGAGGATTTCATATGGTTCAACATCTATTTAATATGAATTTACAATGGTCGGAGGGGAGAAATGGGACGGGCACTATTGCTGCAGACAATCTACATACGAAAATTTCTATTCCGAAAGAAATGAATGGACCAGGGATTGGGACGAATCCTGATGAAATGTTGCTTGGAGCGGCAGCAACGTGCTATTTAATTACACTGGCTGCGTTACTTGAAAATTCAAAGATTACTGTGTTGGATTTGTCTATGCAAGCTGAAGGTTTTGTGGATGTCACGAACGGTGTTTTTACGTATGAGAAAATCATACATAAGCCAAGGATTGTTGTACAAAATGCAACTGAGCAAGAACAAAAGAGAATTCATCGATTAGCAGAGAAAGCAGAGCAAACATGTATGATTAGTAAGGCGTTAAAAGGAAATGTTGAAATTACATGCGAGGCACAGATTATACAAGGGTGAATATACATGAATGAATGTTAGGGGTTATTCAAAAATAATTTTGAAATAACTCCTTTTTTCATTTTATTATCAAATTGCTTGTTCAAAAGTAGTTCTATAAATATCCAAAATGAATATATAAAGTTAAGTGCTAAAAAAATGCAAAGGATGATGAATTGCACGGGCAGTCAGCTCAGGCTATTAATTTTTATAGTCAGTACGGAAAGCGAATTTTTGATATTGCGGGGGCACTCCTATTACTTTTCATAACCATTCCTCTCATGTTAGTAGTATTCCTCATTCTACTTGTGAAAACAGGCCGCCCTGTTTTTTTTAAACAAATCCGTACCGGACAGAATCATCAGCGCTTTGTTATTTGGAAGCTGCGGACAATGACCATTCAGGCAATTCCAGTCAAAATGCCTACTATGTGTGCGGACGGAATCCCGGATGATTATTTTTTTAAAACTGAACAGGATGCGCGAATCACGAAGGTTGGGGCAATTCTTCGGAAGTTAAGTATTGATGAAATTCCACAGCTCATTAATGTTTTAAAAGGAGATATGAGTATGGTTGGACCACGACCAGAAGTTCCGACCATCACAAATGCCTATAACCCGATACAGGCACGACGTTTAGAAGTAAAGCCAGGTATAACAGGGCTTGCTCAAATTAACGGCCGCTCTACTATTTCTCACGGACAAAAAATTTTATATGACCTAGAATACGTTGATCATCATTCTTTTTGGATGGATTTTAAAATTATCATCAAAACACTTTACGTAGTTTTAGCGAGAACAGGTGCTTATTAAAAATGAAGGAGTGTTTACTTCTGAAGATCGTTCAACTTATTTTACGTATGGATAAGATTGGAAAAGCTCAAAAGCAGCGATCAAGCTAAAAAAGGATTTACAAACCTTTTTGCAAGAAAGAGCAATATTTAAAAAATACAGCTAGATATTATTGCGGCACATTCATCGCAGGCGGGCGCCAATGGTCGTGTAGTCGGTAGGCTTTTGCGCATAAAAAAGGTGATGTATGTTCAACAGCGAAAATTATTACGGTATCTGAAAAAATTGCTCCGGCTCATAAAATGCTGACGATTCATAATGAAATCGACTAAGAAGCGAGAAGCACCTATGAAAAAGAATGAGGAGCATCCATTAATCGTCATGGTTGCTCGTTTTGAAGTGCCAAAAAGACAGGATTTATTGCTCGAGACATTAGCAGAGTTTTTTTATACCCCTTGGCGTCTCCAATTCATAGATGACGGCTCGCTCCGTCCTAGATTAGAAAAATTCATTACCGACAAAGGCTTAATGGAGCGTGTCTCATTTTTAGTCAATCAATTAGATGTCACATCTTTACAAGGGTACCTAGTGAACGTCGCTTTTTACGTTTCTACCAATGTTTCGGAAAATGCTATTTGTCTCGAACAAGCTGTATTAAAGTCGGCTAAGAAAGGTGATTAGTTTGCAATTAATTCGCATTCGAACTGATGTTGAGCTTATGTGGTACAAGGATATTTGGGATGAAATTTTAGCAACGGAGGACAATGATAATCCATTTATAGAATTTGCTTGGTTTTATAACTGGTGGCAAATTGTTGGGCGAAGAGAGCGTGTTGAGCTCTATGCCGTTGAAGAAAATGGTGCGATCATTGCCTTTTTCCCCTTCTTAGTTCGACTTCGATGGGGAGTGCGGATTTATGCTTTTGTTGGTGAAAATATGGCGAATTATTCAGGTATCGTAGCGAAAAAAGAATGGCTGTTGCCCGCTACGTCCTTTGTATTTGATCAGCTCATTGAAAAGTATAAACATCTACTATTCTCATTTCATGGATTATTGGAAAGTAAAGACTCTACAAAGGTACTGGAACAATATTTTATTGAAAGGCAATTACGCCCTCGTATTTTTCGTGTGGTGACGCCGTATCTTGCTTTTCACGAAGTAGATTTTTCTAATTATTTAAATCAACGTAGAAAAATGCATGGTATGGATAGAAGAGAACAGAAGCTACGTAGATTAGGATCATTAAAGAGAAAAATCCCTTCGCGAAACGAGCTTTGGCAAATGTTTCGATTATTTGATCGACGATGGGCAAAAAAAATAGCAAGTGATTTTACAAAAGGGAAGAAAAAGGATTTTTTCGAACGGTTAGCGTTTCTAAAAGGGGAGGCATTACAAGTCGAGGTAGACGCACTTGTGTTTGAAGACCAGTGGATTGCCTTCACCTACGGAATTTGCTGTCGTGGACGGTATGTAACTTACGCACTAGCACATGAGCCGACATTTAATCTATTTGAGCCTGGTAGATTAGTGAATCAGGAAACGATTAAGCGAACCCATTCTGAAAACTATCACTTGTTTGATATGAGTATTGGCTACGAGCCGTATAAATTCGATTGGCGCTCAAATATTGATTTTACAAGGCGTATGCTTGTAAGCAATGGGACGAAACGAGCAAAGCTATTAGCGTACAGTTTTACGCTAAAGGAACGACTCAAGGAATTTTTAAAAGGCAATCATCGTGTCATGGAATGGAAACTCAATAGGCTTGGTCAATTACGTTACTTAGTAAAGTATGGGAAAGTAAAAGATTGGCTAGAATATGGACAACTGTTCGTAGAAAAATTTATTCGTTTTAAGCAAGTGGATTTGTATGAATTATCCCCATCAGATAGTGTTGTACCGCATAGACCTGTAGGCGTTTTGTTTGAGGAGTTGTCGATACAGGAGGCGATGCAACTCGATGATGAAGAAATTATTTCTCTATTTTACAAGGGATACACCATTTATAAAGATTCTTTTGCAGACACGAATAAGCCTGCGTTTGCGTTGCATGCAATGAACTGGCGTGTAGATGCATTGCAAATTGTTGAAGCATTGCCAAAGCAGACATATTTTTTAACCTATGATGTTTATAAAAATATCGATATTATCACAGCCTTTTTTCAAAAAATGAAACCTGCACAAACACTATGGGTTACTGCAAGTTTGTGGCAATGGCGAAAGCGTAAACAATTATTGCGGCTAGGCTATAAACGTATTTCTCGAATGAAGCATTTTAAATGTGCTCGCTATGAGCGAAATCATGCAGAAAAATACACAGAGAGTGGGGGCGATGTTCATTCTGTCCATTAAAAGTAAGCGATGGAATATCGCAATGCAGCATTTTTATTTTGTAGAAAAGCCAGCCAATGTAAGAAAATCAATGAAGGTTATTGGCTATACTAATTCACTTGTACCGAGTCGTAAGCTTGTGAAAAGTGAGACGGTTCATATTCACCTTACTGATAGTGAGTCATCCATGTATCTTGCTCTTTCAGAAAGTAATCGAAAAATTCTTCGCCGTGCAGAAAAAGAGTCCTATCAAGTTTTTATTTATAAAGAGCCATCGGATGGAAATTTACGAGCCTTTCAACAGTTTTATAATAACTTCGCCAAAAGGAAAAAACTCGAGCTAATTAGTAAGTCTCAAATGGAAGCTATTACGCTCTTAAAAAATAAAGGGGCGCTATGGTTGTCTGAAATTCGAAGTATTTGTGGACAAACATTGTGCTATAGACTCGATATTGTGTACGCTAAAAAAGCGATGTCCTATTATGTAGCGACTTGTCATCCACAATCGATGCCAGATCATTTAAAAAGACCAATTCGTTATGCAAATCGGTTCTTACTTTGGCATAATATATTGCATTTAAAGGAGCAAGACTTTGTTTTATATGATATGGGAAAGCTGACAGATGATCAAAATGTTCGTGCATTTAAGCTAGGCTTCGGTGGACAAGTCGTCGATGTATACTCTGGCTACATTACCCAATCCAAAATACGTGCACTGTTACTGGGCGTGCAAAAATGGAGGAAGTAGTAATTGAAGTAAATCGTGGAGGTCTTGTCATATCATTGGATTTTGAGCTAAATTGGGGTGTCCACGATGTTTGTAAGTACGGACAATATAATAAAAATTTATATGGCGTTCGTGAAGCATTGCCTAAAATACTCGAGTTGTTTGAACAGTATGGCATTCATGCGACTTGGGCAACAGTGGGACTATTGTTTGCAGAGACAAAAGCTGAAATGGCTCATTACTTAAGAGGTATTCCCGTAAAATATAAAAACATGCGCTATGCAGCACATACACAACTTGCAAAAGTAGGAGAAAATGAGCAAGAGGATCTTTTACATTTCGGCAAATCCTTAATTGAGAAGATTAAACGTACGCCACATCAAGAAATAGCAAGTCATACATTTTCACATTTTTATTGTTTAGAAAATGGACAAACTGAAGCAGATTTTCGGGCAGATCTACATGCTACTGCCATGATTTGCGAAGAAAATATCGGCCTGATGAAATCGATTGTATTTCCGCGTAATCAAGTGAATGAAGCCTATTTCCCAGCCTGCCAGGAAGTGGGGTTTGTATGCTATCGAGGAAATGAAAATCATCCGCTATACAATCCACAAAAATTTACGAAAAAAAGGCGACTATTAGGTGCGAAAAAATGGCTGGATAGCTATGTTAATGTAACAGGAAATCATCTAGTAACGCTAGAAGAAATGCTGCAGGATTCCTTTATTAACATTCGTTCAAGTGCATTTTTAAGACCTTATTGTAGCCCTTTACGATTTTTGGAAGACTTAAAGATCAAGCGTATTAAAGAAGGTATGCATGCTGCCGCAATGTCTAAGGCTTTTTATCATTTATGGTGGCATCCTCATAATTTTGGCAAGAACATTGAAAAAAATTTAGCGATGCTTGAGGAGATTTTACAGTATTATCGAGAATTGCATAATCGATATAGCTTTCAAAGCTATACGATGCAAGAGGTCGCAGAGCTTTGCCAAACTGTATCCCGCAAAAGCGCAATAGGTGAAGACTAATGATCAGCAGGGTGAAAAACCTGAAAAAGTAGCAAACTGGAAAAATGGCCTAGTTTGCTACTTTTTGTGATTAAAGGGGTAAATGGAGTATGTAGATTTTTTAAGAAAGTAAGAGGGAAAATACCGAGCTTTGACGAAATTATATGTACTAATGGTACTATGGATGTTGAAAGTAATTATTTAGGTATATTTGTGGGGACAGCAAAGTGGCATAGGGCAATTGACTTCAATTTGGCTCATCACCAAAATCGGAGATAACAATTTGTTAAAACATTGTCACGCATGGAAGTTGATTGGAGTGGAGGCTGGGCGACACCTTGGGGATTAGCGTTACAGATGGGACCCTGGAGCGAGCAAAGCGAGTGAAGCGGCTCATCGAACGCCCCCAGGAAGCTTTGCTCTGTGCGAAAGCGAAGCGTCAGCGATTGTTTTATCTGTGCGAAAGCGTAGCGACAGCAACAACAAAGCGCCCAGCCGGAACGGAAATCAACCCAACGCTAAGTTATAGAAAATAGCATGAAGGTGGTCGTTAAGATGTTTATTCAACCAGAATGGCAGTATAAGCAAGAAAATGGTTCAGCAATGCATCAATGGATTAAGCAAAAGGAAAATCCGATTCCAAGTGATGTAGATATTATTTTATACGGTGCTTTATTATCGTACGCTAGTAAATCCTCTCAAAAAGCATTGTATCCAACAGCATTTCGAAAGGCTTGGCCAAGCTTTCAATCTTATAATTTAGATGAGCAAGTAGATTTGCGCTCATTGGCAGTTGTTGATGTAGGCGATGTGGCCATCCACGAGACTGATAGAATGCTTTCAGAGTCAGCTATCGAAGCTGCGGCAGAAAGCTTAAGCACTGCCTATGCTAAAAGTTTCACGTGTCTTATTGGTGGAGATCATGCGATTACAGCGTGCTCTCTTAGAGGAATAAAGAATGCTTTTCCAAAGGATCGCATAGGGATTATTCAAATTGACACGCATTTGGATGCCCGGAATCAGGAGGAAATTGGCTTAGCTATGGATTCTCCAATACAGAAGCTCATTGCAGCAGGCGTTGTAGAGGGCAAACATGTTTATAATGTCGGGTTACACGGCTTTTTTAATTCACCTGAAATGATTCACTACGCGAAAGAACAAGGAATACATATGATTACGTTAAAGCAAATGCGCCGTGACGGCATACAATTAACGATTCGCGAAATGCTTCGTCAGCTTATGTATGAGGTGGATCGTATTTATGTCTCTGTAGATTTGGATGCACTCGATATTACATTCGCCCCAGATGTACCTGCAGCAACACCAGGTGGTTTAACGGCCTATGAATTATTCGATATCCTAAAGCTCATTGGAGAAAATGAAGGAGTCCGCCATATTGACTTTGTCTATGCAGATCCAAAAGAGGGGGAACTACGCTCAGAAACAGTAAAGATGGGTGTGACAGCATTTTTACAATGGTTAACAGGTATTCGACTGGATTCCCGTAATCGTATTCAAAAAAATAATTCCAAGATTTTAAGTAAATAAACTAGTAAAAGTAGATTTCCTATGTAGTGGAGTTACCTCTACATTATTGTATTAAAAAGCTATCGTTTTGAAGATTGACCAAGACGATAGCTTCTTTTATTTTAAAAACTCTTAATTATAAAAAGATAAATTTCCTACCCGTTATTTATGTTTACTGCATAAAATTAACATCATTCTTTATTTAGTGATGTTCCCTGGTAGTTTGCTATAATAGAACAATGCTTAATAATGAATTACTACAATCATTGTATTGTTATAGAGAGGACTATTTATCATGACAACAAAACCAAAACTATTAATTGTTGACGGTATGGCGCTATTATTCCGTTCATTTTTTGCGTCGGCTGCAATGGGGCATTATATTCGCCTTGCAGATGGTACACCTTCTAATGGCGCCCAAGGATTTGTGCGTCATGTATTAACGGCACAGTCTATTATGAAGCCGACACACCTAGCTGTTTGTTGGGATATGGGTGCACACACATTCCGTAATGAATTATTTGATGGCTATAAGGCTAATCGTCCATCACCACCAGAGGAAATGCTACCGCAATTTGATATGGCGAAAAATTTATCGCAACAAATCGGCTGGCAAAACTTCGGTGTTAAAGGAATGGAGGCAGATGATTTAATTGGCTCAATGATTACAAAATTTCAGGATGAGGCTGACATTACGGTAATTAGTGGAGACAAGGATTTACTGCAGCTTTTAAGACCATCAACAGAAATTGCTTTTACGAAAAAAGGCTATACAGAGTACGACGTTTATACGCATTCACGCTTCCAAGAAGAGTATGGGATTGAACCTATTCAATTTGCACAGGTCAAGGCCTTTATGGGGGATACGAGTGACGGTTACCCAGGCGTTAAGGGAATTGGACCAAAGCAGGCACTGACGTTAATTCAAACGTATGGCTCTATCGAAAATGTTCTTAAGTCCATAGACGAATTAAAGCCTGGTCAACGCACGAAAATTCAAGAGAATCTAGAGATGCTAAAACTGTCACACGAACTTGCAACCATTCAAACAGACGTACCAATCGAGGCAGATTTGGCAACTTTAGAGTTACCTAATTACGAGCCTCAAATGTTCAAAGAAATAGAACAACGCGGCTACACATTAATCGCCAAGCAAGCACGCTCACTGTATTCACTTATTTAATAACATACATCATGGTTATCAACGCAGAGTATAGAAATATGCTCTGCTTTTTTTATGGCTCATCACCAAATATTGAGACTGACATTTGGTGAAACATATAACCATGTGCATAGGTTGAAGTGGGGGGGATAGATAATACGCTGGAAGAAACGTATAGAACAATGGATGTTTTTGCACAAGTTCTAAAAGAAATTCTTGAGAAGAATAAATAAGCCTTGCATAATAAATGAAAAAAGAGCGTGTCTAAACATCGCAGGCACGCTGTCACTTAGTTCGGTGTAATTTTTACAAAGCTCAATACTTTTTCATTATCTTTAAATGGAGCCATTCGAATTTTACTCTCACGATCAGGACCGCCATTATCATGGAATATTAACCATAGCTCATCATTGCGTATTTCATAGCCAATAAGAGGAACCCAATGATAGGCGAAAGCAGATTTTTTATCGCACCAATTTAAGCTAAAATAGCGGTCAAAGCGTATGGCGACAGGGCGACCTTCATCGATTTCCTGCATGGCTTCCTTTAACGTACAATCACGAATATCCCATGTTGGACGGAGCCGGCGAAGATTACGAATTAAACGCCATTTAAATAACCCGATTTTTGTGCCACCCAGAAGTTTATAAAGCTCATTTACCGAAGGGGCTTGATTTTCTAAATAGTGTAAGATGACGTGTACAGTTGTAGGACCACAGGCAGAATTATGATAGTTTGATGCAATGGATGCATCATATTGAGACTTTCCGAGTAGCGACAATTGCTGGCGCATCTTAATCTCCTTTCTAAAAAGAGCCGCATTTCAAAAAGAAATGCAGCTCATTTTTCCATTATTGTTGTGCAGATAAGAATTCTGTAACTTGCGGCTGGTGCTTCGCTTTCGCCACAGACTAGTAGCTCTTCTACATTATTATAACGTTTTTAGCCCAGTTAATTATTGTTGTGCAGATAAGAATTCTGTTACTTGCTGAGGTGTTTTAGCGTTAGCACTATGTAAGTGTGCTAATTTTTCGCCGTTTTGGAAAATTAATAGGCTTGGAATACCCATTACGTCATATTTGTCCGCGATTTCTGGAAGTTCATCACGGTTAAGTTCATACCAGTCAAATTGGTTGTACTCTTCGATAATTGGATCGATGAACATATTCATACGTGTGCAATCTGGGCACCATCCAGCGTAAAATTTCACTAGAACTTTTTGATCACCTGAGATCAGTTCATTAAATTGTTCAATAGTTGTAATTGTTTTCATTAGTATTTCACTCTCCTTGCTTTCCATTCTACACATTTTTTCCGCAACCTGAAAGTTTTCTGTTTGGCATAATCGATATCTACTTATTGTTCTGTTTTCGCTCGTAAAAAACAAAAAAAGTTGTATATTGCAAAAATAATTGGAGAAAAATGATTGCTAAATTAAACAAAATAATCTAAACTAAAAACAGAAAAAGTAGTTTTATCTTTATTCAGCAGAAGATATTTACCGCTAAATCAGAATGGTAGCTGAACGAAGATAAGCCTCAGTTGTATGTCACAGATTACGCCTGAAATAATCTGGACAAAAATACACTAAGGCAAACTTGATATTTTTTTGATCAAAAAATGAATGGCTATTCATTCAATGGGAGAATAAGGGGGAATTGCTAGTGACTTACAACATTAAAAAAGCAGCTGTTCTAGGTTCTGGGGTAATGGGCTCTGGAATTGCAGCACATTTAGCAAACATCGGTATTCCAACACTATTATTAGACATTGCGCCGAAGGAACTAACAAAAGAGGAAGAAGCGAAAGGTCTTTCCTTAGAGCATCCTGCAGTAAGAAATCGAATCGTTAACGGATCTCTTCAAAAGTTATTAAAGCAAAAGCCAGCACCACTTACTTCTAAGAAAAATTTATCACTACTAACGGTTGGGAATTTTGAAGACGATTTAGAGAAATTAAAAGATGTAGATTGGATTATTGAAGTAGTCGTTGAAAATTTAGCAATTAAACAAAGCCTATATGAAAAAGTTGATGCTGTACGTAAGCCTGGCACAATTATTAGTTCAAATACATCTGGCATAAGTATTGATGCAATGGCAGAAGGGCGCTCTGAAGATTTTAAAAAGCATTTCCTAGGAACTCACTTCTTCAATCCGCCACGCTATTTAAAATTACTCGAAGTCATTCCGGCAAACACAACAGCGCCAGAGGTTGTTAACTTTATGAAAACATTTGGCGAAGATGTGCTTGGGAAAGGTGTCGTACTTGCTAAGGATACACCGAACTTCATTGCCAACCGTATCGGAACGTACGGTTTACTAATTACTTTACAAGAAATGATGAAGGGTAGCTATTCAGTTGGTGAAGTGGATTCTGTAACAGGCCCATTAATTGGTCGTCCCAAATCTGCAACATTCCGAACGTTGGATGTTGTTGGTTTAGATACATTTATCCATGTAGCGAAAAACGTCTATGATCAAACAACTGGTGAAGAGCAGCAAATATTCGCAGTACCTCAATTCTTACAAAAAATGGTCGAAAACGGCTGGCTAGGAGCAAAATCAGGTCAAGGGTTCTTCTTAAAGCAAGGTAAAGAGATCCTTGAAATTGATCCAAACACACTAGAATATAGCCCAGCCAAAAAATTAAAAACACCTTCTATCGAGATGGCAAAACAAACGCGTGGATTGGCCAATAAAGTGAAGGCATTAACGTATGCTAAGGATCGAACTGGAGAGCTATTATGGGGTATCTTCGCTCCAACGCTAATTTACTCTGCGCAGCTACATGGTGAAATTGCTGATGATCTTGTTGCTATTGACAATGCCATGAAATGGGGCTTCGGCTGGCAGCAAGGTCCATTTGAAATATGGGATGCAATTGGCGTGAAAGAGTCGGTAGCAAAAATGGAAGCTGAGGGTCGTGAAGTGCCTGCATTCGTCAAAGATATGTTAGCAAGCGGCTTTGACACTTTCTATTCAGAAATTGACGGTGACCTAGCGTATTATAATGGCTCTGAATACGTAAAAGTACCAGTTAATGAAAAAGAAATTAACTTAAAACGCTATAAGAAAAAACATGGCGTTATTAAATCAAATACAGGTGCTAGCTTAATAGATTTAGGTGATGGAATAGCATTACTTGAATTCCATTCCCAATCGAATGCAATTGGCTTAGATATTATTCAAATGATTAACTTTGCAATCGATGAAGTAGAAGCTAACTTTAAAGGCTTAGTCATCGGTAACCAAGGGAAAAACTTCTGTGTTGGTGCGAATCTAGGAATGATTTTAGTAGAAGCACAGGATGATAATATTTTTGAGCTAGATTTCGTTATTAAAGCATTCCAAGATGCGATGCAAAAGATTAAGTATTCCCGCAAGCCTGTTGTGGCAGCGCCTTTTGCGATGACACTTGGGGGCGGAGCAGAGGTTTGCTTACCAGCTGCACATATCCAAGCAACAATGGAAACGTATATGGGCTTAGTAGAAGTCGGTGTAGGCTTAATTCCTGGCGGTGGCGGTAATAAAGCACTTTACCAAAAATTCCTTAAAGGGTTACCAAATGGCGTTGAAGTAGACTATCAACATATTGCTAATAAAGTATTTGAAACAATTGCGATGGCACAAGTTTCGACATCTGGTGAAGAAGCACGCGATAATAACTTCTTAAACTTTGCTGATGGGATTTCTGTTAATGCAGATCACCAACTACATGATGCAAAACAAGCTGCACTAGCGCTTTATGAGGCAGGCTATCAACCACCTGTACCTGCAAAAGTTCCTGTAGTCGGTGCATCAGGCTACGGCACGCTACTAATCGGTGCGCAAGGAATGTATGAATCAGGCTATATTAGCGAACACGATTTAAAGATTGCTAAAAAATTAGCGTATGTCATTGCTGGTGGTAAAGTTCCTTATGGCACATTAGTAGATGAACAGTACTTATTAAACCTTGAGCGTGAGGCGTTCCTAAGCTTAGTTGCTGATCCGTTATCTCAACAAAGAATGCAGCACATGCTTTTAAAAGGAAAACCATTGCGCAACTAATTTCAAGACTGTAACCATACTTGCACATGAAACAAAGGGGGATTAATACGATGCGTGAAGCCGTTATTGTAGCAGGAGCACGAACTCCAATTGGAAAAGCGAAGAAGGGTTCTTTAGCAACGGTTAGACCGGATGATTTTGGAGCGGTTGTTGTCAAAGAAACATTAAAAAGAGCGGGCTATGAAGGCCCGATTGACGATTTAATTTTAGGATGCGCAATGCCTGAAGCTGAGCAGGGCATGAACGTAGCACGTAATATAGGAGCGCTTGCCGGGTTACCAGATACAACACCAGCGCTGACAATTAATAGATTTTGTTCATCAGGTTTACAGGCAATTGCTTTTGCAGCAGAGCGTATCATGCTAGGTCATTCTAAGGCAATTCTAGCTGGTGGAGTCGAGTCTATGAGTATGGTACCTATGGTAGGTAATACACCTCGCTTAAATCCAGCTTTAGCAGAAACTGCTCCGCAATATTATATGGGAATGGGGCATACAGCTGAGGAAGTGGCACGTCAATACAATGTAAGTAGAGAAGATCAGGATGCATTTGCTGTTCGTTCTCATGAGCTTGCAGAAAAAGCGATTAAAGAAGGTAAATTCAATGATGAAATCGTACCAATCGAAGTGGAGCAGCATTATGTAGATGACAACAATAAGCCACAGGTGAAAAAATTCACTTTTAGCATGGATGAAGGTGTACGTCCAGGTACATCTGTAGAAGGTTTAGCGAAGCTTCGCCCAGCCTTCCATGTAAAAGGTAGTGTTACAGCTGGTAATGCTTCTCAAACTTCGGACGGTGCGGCAGCAGTACTTGTGATGGACCGCGAGGAAGCAGAGAAGCAAGGGCTTACGCCAATGGCGAAGTTTTTAGGCTTTGCAGTTGGCGGTGTACCTCCTGAGGTAATGGGTATTGGCCCAACCGTGGCAGTACCTAAAGCTCTTGAAATTGCTGGGTTATCAATTGATGACATTGATTTATGGGAAATTAACGAAGCATTTGCATCTCAAGCCTTACAGGTCGTACGTCATTTAGGCATCGACCAAAACAAAGTAAACGTCAACGGTGGAGCAATTGCCGTAGGTCACCCACTTGGCGCAACTGGAGCTATTTTAACGTTAAAGCTTATTCATGAATTGAAGCGTCAGGGTAAGAAATATGGTGTCGTGACTATGTGTATTGGCGGCGGTATGGGTGCTGCGGGAGTGTTTGAACTTCTATAATTTTTGCTAGATCAGCTTGGGGTGCAGCGTTTCCGGTTGCCTCCGAACACCGTGCTTCAAGCTTTTCTATATATTGGGGATAAAAACTATTAAAAATAGATATATATAGGGAGGAATTTAGAATGACAGAAAAAACAACGGATTTCATTAAAGGCGGCGGATTTATTATTGAAGATGTGGAATTAGATCGTGTATTTACACCAGAAGATTTCACAGATGAACATAAGATGATTGCTAAAACTACTGAAGAGTATGTAGCAAATGAAGTATTACCAGTCGTTGAAAATTTAGAAAACCATGAATTTGAGCATTCGGTTCGTCTATTAAAAAGCGCAGGTGATCTCGGCTTACTAAGCGCAGATGTACCTGAAGAATATGAGGGTCTAGGATTAGACAAAGTTTCTTCTGCATTAATCGCAGAAAAAATGTCAGTTGCTGGCGGCTTCTCTATTACGCACGGTGCGCACGTAGGTATTGGTTCTTTACCAATTGTACTTTTCGGAAATGAAGAGCAAAAGCAAAAGTATTTACCAAAGCTTGCGACAGGTGAATTAATTGCTGCCTACGCATTAACTGAGCCAGGTTCAGGTTCTGATGCATTAGGTGCTAAAACAACTGCAAAGTTAAACGATGCAGGAACACATTATATTTTAAATGGTGAAAAGCAATGGATTACAAATGCAGGCTTTGCAGATGTATTTGTTGTCTATGCAAAAATCGATGGTGATAAATTCACAGCATTTATCGTAGAACGTGCCTTCAATGGCGTTTCGGTCGGTGCAGAAGAGAAGAAAATGGGGATCAAATCTTCATCGACACGTACATTAATCCTTGAAGATGCAGAAGTACCTGTAGAAAACCTTTTAGGTGAAGTAGGTCGCGGACACGTAATTGCCTTCAATATTTTAAATATCGGTCGCTATAAATTAGGAGTTGGAACAATTGGTGGCTCGAAGCGTGCATTAGAGCTTGCCATTCAATATACAAACCAACGTCAGCAGTTCAAAACGAAGCTGTCTGATTTCAATCTAACAAAAGAAAAATTAGCAACAATGGCTTCGCAATTATATGCATCTGAGTCATTAAACTATCGTACAGTAGGTTTATTTGAGGACCGTTTAAGTCAGCTAAGCCCAGATGAGCAAAAGCAAGGGAAAGTGATTGCTGGTGCAATTGCTGAGTATGCTATTGAATGTTCTATTGCTAAAGTATTTGGTTCAGAGACTTTAGATTACATTGCAGATGAAGCGCTTCAATTACACGGTGGTTACGGCTTTATGGCTGAATACGAGGTAGAACGTATTTACCGTGACTCTCGTATTAATCGTATTTTCGAAGGTACAAATGAAATTAACCGCATGATTGTACCAGGTACATTTATGAAAAAGGCAATAAAAGGCGAATTACCATTACTACAAGTCGCTCAAAATTTACAACAAGAGCTTCTTATGTTAATGCCTGAGGATGTAGGCACAGAGCCGCTAGCACAGGAAAAATACCTAGTGAAAAATGCGAAGAAAATTGCTGTATTAGCAGCAGGTTTAGCGGCACAACGTTTCGGCGCGAAGCTTGATCAAGAGCAAGAGGTTTTAGTAAAAATTGCAAATATCGCAAACCAACTATTCGCGATGGAATCAGCTGTATTACGTACAGAAAAAGCAATTGCTCGTGACGGTGCTGAAAAGGCTCATCAAAAATTACTATACACTCAAATCTTCAGCCAAGAAGCATTTGCGGAAATTGAAAAAGAAGCAAAAGATACGATTCTTGCTTCAGCAGACGGCGACGCTGCACGCATGACATTGTCTGCGTTACGTAAATTAACTCGCAACAACCCATACAACTTAATCGCGAAGAAACGCGAAGCTTCTGTTAAATTAATTGAAGCAGAAAAATTTGTAGTTTAATAAAGCGAACTTAACCTAGCTATCCAAGGTGTGATAGCTAGGTTTTTTGTTGAAAAAATCTTCGCCAAAGTGAGGAGTTGATTTCCGTTCCGGCTGGGGCGCTTTGCCGCTGCCGTTTCGCTTTCGCGCAGATAAAACATTTGTAGCTGCCGCTTTGCTTTCGCGCGGATAAACACATGACATATGTTTCAAAGATGTCATCCAACTTTTGAGTTTGGAGCCACTTTCACGTTTTATCGACTAACTTTTGAATTTTATCTACTAACTTTTACGATTTATCGCCCAACTTTTGAATTTTATCGACTAACTTTCACGTTTTATCACCCAACTTCTGAATTTTATCGACATCTACCTGCCAAAGAGCAAAAAGGATTTATACAGTAATACATGTTTATTAGCTTGAAATCGGACCGCTCCAAAACGCCAACCGCTGATAAATGCCGAGCATCGCTGATAACATCATAAGTCGTGCCAGCATGGAACTCCAATCACCCCCACGCTTAGCACGAAGAGTTTCATTTTGGTTCATAACGATTAAGATGGTATACTACAGGAAATGAGGGAGACACTGAAAATGTAGTGTCCCAAAATGATAGTAGAGGAGCCTATAAATGACGATTCAACTTATTCAATATCCGAAATGTACTACATGTAAAAAAGCTCAAAAATGGCTGAATGACAATGGAGTTTCATATGAAGAGGTACATATTGTCGAGCAAACACCTTCAAAGGACGAATTAACAAGCTTATGGCAAGCAAGTGAACTACCTTTAAAGAAATTTTTTAATACTTCTGGTATGAAATATCGCGAGCTTGGCTTGAAGGATAAGCTTGCTGAAATGACTGAAGAGCAGCAGCTGGAACTGCTTGCTTCAGATGGTATGTTGATTAAACGTCCAATTGTAACCGATGGAAAAAAAGTTACTTTAGGGTTTAAAGAATCAGATTTTGAGCAAACTTGGAAATAACTGCTTTTACCTTCTATCAGCAAGGGCAAATTCGATTCCGGACGCAATTATACTGAGGCATAATTGATTCTTGTTTTTATGGTAGAAGTATGGCAAACTGAAAGTGAATATATTACATATTTATGGAGGGGTTTTTTGCATGAGCACACCTAAAGACTTACGATACTCTGAAGAGCATGAATGGGTAAAAGTAGAAGATGGTAAAGTACGTATCGGTATTTCTCACTTCGCACAAGCTGAACTAGGAGATATCGTTTTCGTTGAACTTCCACAAGTTGGCGACGAAATCAAAACTGATGATCCATTCGGTAGCGTAGAATCTGTAAAAACAGTTTCTGAATTATACGCACCAATCTCAGGTACAGTAGTTGAAGTAAATGCAGATTTAGAAGATAGCCCAGAATTCGTTAATGAATCACCATATGAAAAAGCATGGATGATCGTTGTAGAGCCTGCTGATGCATCAGAAGTTGAAAAGCTTATGACAGCTGAGCAATACGAAGAAATGATTGCAGAATAAGACAAGCCTGAAACAGAAAAACGTCGGAAACTACCGGCGTTTTTTATTATCTTCATTCATCCTACACAATAATTGGTGAGGAAATGCAAGTATATTCCCTTATCAATAGGTGTCTAACTGTATCAACGACAAAGTTTATTGATATAATGAGTTATAAGGGATATGTCTAAATGGGGGTGGCGTGATGTTCGAGGGGAAATGCGTAATTGTCGAAGGTCGTTCGGATAAGCTTCAAATTGAACCTATTTTAAATGAAGATGTAAAAATACTTTGCACGAATGGTACAATTGGTGTGCATCAATTAGAAGAACTCCTCGATCCATATGAGGGTTGTGAGCTTTATACATTTTTTGATGCAGATACATCGGGTGATAAGTTACGAGCATTAATGGACAGACATTATCCAGAGGCTGAACATTTACGTACGATGCCAACATATAAGGAAGTTGAGACAACTCCGAGGAAAGTGTTAGCGGCAATATTGCTTCGTGCACATTTCTCAATCCATAATGAATATATTTTATAAGGTTGCGTGAAAAAAGATGGAAGAATGGTCAAAAGAGCAGTGGGACGGGGTTATCCAGTCCGGTGAAAAGGCTGCCTTTTATTTATATACGCCAATGTGTGGAACGTGTGCAGTTGCATCGAAAATGATGACGGTTGTTGAGCAATTGCTGCCGCAGCTACAGGTCGGTAAAGCGAATATTAATTTTATAGAGCAAATAGCCTATGATCATAAAATTGAAAGTGTACCATGTTTACTCATATGTGAGGGCGGAAAAGTGACAGAAAAGGTTTATGCTTTTCAATCTGTACCATATTTATACGAATTGTTAAAAAACTAATTGACTGAATATTACTTGCGTGGTAAAGTAACAAATATATTAAAAAAACAATAAATATATCGAACTCTTATAAAGAGCGGCGGAGGGAAGTGCCCTATGAAGCCCGGCAACCATCACAAAGTGAAAAGGTGCCAAATCACACAAAGATTTTATCTTTGAAAGATGAGAGAACGGTTCAACGTATTAGTTACGTGACCCCTTCTACTTGTCTATAAGTGAAGGGGTTTTTTATTTCAAACATCCGCTGAAATATTGAACGCAATTATGCCGAGGCATATTTGATAAGAGAAAAGGAGAATTCGCTATGATCAATCTTCAAAATATTACGAAAAATTACAAAACCGCGAATGGCGAATTAACAGCAGTCAAAGATGTCAGCCTTACGATCAATCAAGGTGAAATTTTTGGCATCATCGGCTATAGTGGCGCTGGTAAGAGTACAATGATTCGCTTATTAAACGGTTTAGAAAAGCCTACATCTGGTACGGTGACGGTTAACAATCAAGAATTTTCATCCATAAAGGGGAAGAAGCTCCGGGATGCTAGACAAAAGGTCAGTATGATTTTCCAACATTTCAATTTACTTTGGTCTAGAACGGTTGCAGAAAACATCGCATTCCCGTTAGAAATCGCAGGCGTTCCAAAGGCAAAACGTGAGGCACGTGTGAAAGAATTGATTACACTCGTTGGCTTAGAAGGGCGCGAGAATGCCTATCCATCACAACTATCAGGGGGACAAAAGCAACGTGTAGGTATTGCTCGTGCGCTTGCTAATAATCCAGAGGTATTGCTTTGTGATGAGGCAACATCCGCACTCGATCCGGAGACAACCGATGCTATTCTTGATCTACTTGTCGATATTAACGAACGATTAGGTTTAACGATTGTGTTAATCACACATGAAATGCACGTTATTCGTAAAATTTGTCATCGTGTAGCGGTTATGGAAGCTGGAGAAATTGTAGAGCGTGGTGAGGTCTTACAGGTATTCCAAGCTCCACAAGCTGCTATTACGAAAAAATTCGTTTCACAAATTACAGATACAAAGGAAACACAGGAAACGGTGGCACAAATTAAAGCTAATTACCCTAGTGGACAACTTGTTAAGCTAATCTTTGTAGGAGAAAAAACAGAGCAGCCAGTCATTTCACATCTTGTGAAACAATTTGATGTAGAAGTAAGTATTGTGCATGGGAATATTTCACAAACCAAAAATGGCGCGTACGGTACACTTATTGTGCAAATAGATGGCTCAGAGGCGAATGTTGCTGCTGCACTTAGTTACTTAAATACAGACGAAGTACAAACGGAGGTGATTGCAAATGCTAACTAGTGTCTTTCCAAATGTCGACTGGGACAAAATGTGGCAAGCTACGTATGAAACTTTGTATATGACAACAATCGCTACGGTGATCACATTTATACTTGGATTAGTAATTGGAATCTTATTATTTTTATCAAGTCCGAATCAACTATGGGCCAATAAATTGGTGAACTTTTTAACAGGATCAATCGTTAACATTTTCCGCTCGATTCCATTTATTGTACTGATTATCTTATTAATTCCATTTACCAAATTTTTACTCGGTACAATTCGTGGTGCAAATGCAGCGTTACCAGCCCTAATTATTGGAGCTGCACCATTCTATGCGAGAATGGTATTAATTTCTTTACGCGAGATTGATAAGGGTGTTATTGAGGCGGCTCGTTCAATGGGTGCAAAAACGTCGACAATTATTTGGAAAGTATTAATTCCAGAATCTTTACCCGCGCTTATTTCAGGTATTACTGTAACGGCTGTGGCACTTGTTGGCTATACTGCGATGGCAGGTATTATTGGTGCAGGCGGTCTAGGAAACTTAGCATTCTTAGATGGGTTCCAACGTAATCGCGAGGATGTAACATTAATGGCGACTATATTAATCTTAATAGTAGTGTTTGTTATTCAATGGATTGGCGACTTCATTACAGTCAAAACAGATAAACGCTAAATCTGAGGTTATCTCGGTTTTATACCGTTAACATATTTTATATAAAAAAGGGAGAGTCATAAAATGAAGAAGTTATTAACAGGATTATTTTTATCAGTATTAGTACTAGCTTTAGCTGCTTGTGGTGCTGGTAAAAAAGAAGATACAAACTCAAACGCATCATCTGGTGATAAATCAGACAGTAAAGAAAATGTAACATTAACAATAGGTGCTTCTAATACACCACATGCAGTTATTCTGGAAAAAGCAAAGCCAATTTTAGCAAAAGAAGGTATCGATCTTAAAATTGAAACGTATCAAGACTATGTAACACCAAACCAACATTTAGAATCTGGCGAACTTGATGCAAACTACTTCCAACACGTACCATACTTAGAGCTTAGCATAAAAGAGAATGGTTATGACTTTGTCAATGCTGGTGCTATTCACATTGAACCAATCGGAATTTACTCTAAAAAATATAAATCTCTTGAGGAGCTACCAAAAGGTGCAACAATTTTACTTTCTAGCTCAGTTGCAGATCACGGTCGTATGCTTTCATTGTTAGAAGCTAAGGGCTTAATTAAATTAAAAGATGGTGTTAATAAAACAGCAGCAGAAATTAAAGATATCGTAGACAACCCTAAAAACTTCAAATTCGATGCAAATACCGCGCCTGAAATGCTTGTACAAATGTATGAAAATAATGAAGGTGATGCAGTTCTTATCAATTCAAATTACGCAATCGACAACGGACTAAATCCACTGAAAGATGCAATTTCTCTTGAAGATAAAGAATCTCCTTATGTAAATATTATCGCTGTACGTGCAGGAGATGAAACAAAAAAAGAAATTAAAAAATTAGTAGAAGTATTAAAATCTAAAGAAATCCAAGACTTCATCATTGAAGAATGGAAAGGCTCAGTTGTACCAGTTAAATAATACATCCGCTAAAAGACGTTAAAAGTTATCTAAAAGGGTATGTAAGTGAACAGCTTACATACCCTTTTAAATTTGCAAGTATAAATGCCCCATCGATCTGGGGCTTTCGGTGCAAGCGGATGTTAATTCTCTGCGGTGTCTGTCGATAAAATGACCAGACAGTTTTAAAATGGTTTGAAAGGGTATATAAGCATAACTTATCTGAAAAATATAATTTTTTTAATTAAAGTGGTCTTCTTGTGTTTTATAGCAAAAATATAATATATTTTAAAAGTGATTGTTTTACCAAAAATTTTGTATAGAAATTGATTAGGCATTTTTATTACTATAGTTGTTGGGTTAATAGATCAAAAAAATGCTATAAAATATAAAAGAAGATCAAATATTTCTTATACCAACTGGAGTGAACACCCATGAATAAATTATTCATTGCAGAAGACATCATGCAGGAGCATGAGGTGAAGGGTTATTTTGAAATATTGCGAGAAAGTGTTATTCGCTCACGTTTCACAATGACTGCAGTCTTTTTTAAATTAGCTAATTCCTCACAAGGAACTGATATAGAACGTCATCAAGTGAATCATCAAATTTCTGCTTTTCTAAAATCAAAAATACGAAAAACAGATTTACTTTTCCAATTAGCAGATGGCATGCATTGGGGAGTTTTTTTTCTACAAAGTAGTGAAGTGGAGGTAAAGGCATTTTTAACAAGGATTTTTGCCATTCTGAAGCAAGAAAGGGAATTTCAACAAATACCGTTAAAGGCCTCCATTACTGAAATAAGAAATAATAGTGTTAACTTTGAAGCTTTATTAGAAAAAAATAAGCAAAAACTAGCAGATGATGAACAACCGAGTTGGTCAATTGAACAGGTTACAGATTATAATGTGCAACCAACGGAGCTAGTAAAAGTCAGCATTATTGAACAAAATGCAATCTTTAGAAAAGTGCTAGAAACTACCATCAGTCATTTAGACATTCCACATTTTACTTTAGAAGTGGCTAGCTATGAAGATGGCTATAGTTTTTTAAAGTCCGATAGCTATAAATCTGGCCATATGCATTTAGTTATTATGAACGATATTTTACCACGTAAAAATGGATTAGAAATTTTGCACATTTTACGAGAAATGCCGAATGAGAAAAAGTTCATCATTTATATGATGTCAGAACGAAACTCAGAGGGAGCGTCACTTAATGCTTATGAAGGCGGCGTCGATGAATTTATCGTAAAACCGTTTAATTTGCGTGTGTTAGAAGCAAAAATCAGGAGAACGTTTGCGAGGTTTTGGCTATGATCGGGCTATCGGTTTCGTTTCTTTTAAAAGTCATCGTTGTTTTATTGGTGATTTTATTTTTATTTACAGTATATTTACTATTTCAGCGCCGACGGGAGATCCGTTTTGCAGAAACGCGTGATACATTTTTACAAAATTATTCACTGCCCTGGTACAACTATTTAATCAATGATGAAAATTTCTCTATTGTGCTTGTACCTCGCGGAAAAGCTCAAGTAGCAGCTGTAGAAATAATCTTTTCATCTTACTTAAAAAATATATTGGATGAAAAAGTTGAACAAAAAATAAAAGAGTTTTCAAATCTCTATTTAAAAGAGTTTTATGAAAAGGATTTATCAAGTAGACGATGGAGCATTAGGATGAATGCTCTATATCGAATTGCTGATTTCAAGATAGATGAATTATTAAATGCTTGTCAACAATTTGAGAAATCCAAAATTTCGGAGGAAGAAAATTTTCAGCTGTTAAAAATATACTCTCTCTTCCAACCAGAATTGTTTATCGAAAAAATTAAAGAATTGACTGTTCATTATTCAGAAAGCGAATATAGAAGATTATTTGTATTGTTAGAGGATGACATATTCATTCGCTTATTTGAAGACTTTGATAGCTGGACAAAAAATATTCAATTTGCTGCAATTGATACTGCAGCTGTAAAAAGAAATATGCAATATATTGATCAGTTAAAACAGCTATTAACGCATGAGGTTCCAGAAATACAAATTAGAGCGTTAAAGGGACTTTATGAAATTGGTGTCATTGATGAAATCGATCCTTATGTCCCATTTGTGACATCAGATATGTGGGAAGTAAGATTAATGGTTGCGAAAATCTTTAAACATGTGCCACTAAACTATTCCTATACTTATTTAGAACAGCTTCTTGAAGATGAAAATTGGTGGGTTCGTTCACAGGCAGCGAAAACAATTGCTGAAAATAAAGAAGGAATTGCAAAATTACAGCAATTTATGGAGTCCTCAAATGACCAATATGCAATTGAAATGGCACAGGAATCGGTAGTCAGAAAGCAGGGGAACAAATGAAAGTGTTTTTAGATTTTTGTATGTGGTTCTTTGGTGGAGCTATTCTGTTTTATATGTTATTTGTTATTGTTTCATATTGCACAATGTTTGTAATTGCTATGCTTGTTATGCGAAAACGCTATAAATTAGATCCGTCAGAGTATGATGACGCACATATAGATGCTTTCTACTCAAAACCAGTATCCTTATTAGTCCCTGCTTACAATGAAGAGGTTGGAGTTGTAGATACAGTCTATTCATTGTTAAATTTACGCTATCCGCAAACGGAAATTATCATTATTAACGATGGTTCTACTGACACTACACTGCAAACTGTCATTGAGCATTTCCGGATGAAGCCTGTTGATAAAATTGTTCGTACAAATATCCCTACAAAAGAAGTTAGACAAATCTATGAATCTGAAATTTATCAAAATTGTATTTTAGTAGATAAAGAAAATGGCGGTAAGGCGGATGCCTTAAATGTAGGTATTAATGTTTCTCAGTATCCTTATTTTTGTTCAATTGATGGGGATTCAATCTTAGATGAAAAATCATTACTTCGTGTGATGAAACCAATTATTTTATCTGATGGTGAAGTGATTGCGGCAGGGGGAAATATTCGAATTGCCAATGGAGCAAAAATGCAGCTTGGTTCCGTTACTGAATCACGCCTATCAAATAATTATTTAGTCATTATGCAAGTAATAGAATATGTAAGAGCCTTTTTAATGGGGCGAATCGCTTTAAGTAAATTCAATCTTGTGCTTATCATTTCGGGTGCATTTAGTGTCTTTTCGAAAGAATGGGCTGTGGAAGCAGGCGGTTATTCCACGAATATTATTGGAGAAGACATGGAGCTTGTCGTAAATATTCACCGTTTGATAAGAAAGAAGAAAGAAAAGAAACGTATTGAATTCGTTCCAGATCCTGTGTGTTGGACTGAAGCACCTCAAACATTGGGGGTCTTACGAAATCAACGTAGACGTTGGCACCAAGGGTTATTTGAAAGCCTTTGGAAACACAAAACGATGACGTTTAACCCCAAATATGGCTTGATAGGTTTTATTGCATTTCCTTATTTTTGGCTAGTGGAATGTCTGGGGCCAATTGTTGAGCTAGCTGGTTATATTTATATAGTTGTAGCATTTTTCTTAGGGAAAATTTATTATGAGGTAGCTTTCATGCTGTTACTGCTTTTCGTTATTTATGGTGTTATTTTTTCAATTGCTTCTATATTATTCGAGGCATGGACCTTGAATAATTATCCGAAGAAAAGAGAGCTACTAAGAATGGTTCTTTTATCATTTACGGAAATCTTTTGGTATCGACCACTCACTCTTTTCTGGCGCTGTGAGGGATTAATTCGATTTGTGCTAGGAAAAAGCGATTGGGGCAATATGAAGCGTGCCGGCATCGCTGAAAAGGAGGAGAGTGTATGAAGCGAATATATATAGGGATTATAGTCGTTCTAATTCTATTTATCACACCTGTAGCATGGTGGTATTTAAGCGATGAAAAACCGTTGAACGTTGCCATTCTAGATAAAACAGTTCCGAATGAAACATATCGAGAGCATTTAGGTGTGAACTGGTTTTTAAACCATTATAAATATACGATCGATAATCGTCCGTATGATGTACAAAAGAATTACTACGGTACGATTCCAAATGATAAAACGAAAAAAGTATCAGAAAAAAAGTTTCCGACTGACTATAGTAATTATGATGTTATTTATTTGGCAGATACGTATGGTGTTTATAAGGATGATTTAAATGGAGGAAAGCGTCTAGGTAAACGCTCAGAAAAGATTGTCGGCGGCTTGGAAATGAACGAATGGCAGTCTATAGTAGCACGTTTAGCAAGCAACAAAAAAAGTATGCTAATCGCTGAATACAATACATTTGCATCACCAACTTCAGAGGCTGTTAGAAAAGAGCTACAAGATTATTTAGGGATTTCATGGTCAGGATGGATTGGGCGTTATTTTGATGAACTTGATTATCATAAAAATTCAGAAATTCCACAATGGGTTGTAGATGAACATGGTGATAATTGGCCATATAAAGGCGGTGGCTTTCTTCTATTTAATGAAATTACAGAAAAGCTGATTGTGCTAGAAATGGACAAGCATGTTAAAACAGAAGGCATTCAGGTGCAATTTACTGAAGAAGGGGAAAAGTTCTTTAATACCTCTGCTCGTTCGAAATATGACTATTGGTTTGATATTATCACGCCTAAATATGCGGAGGATGCGCTCGCTAATTATGAATGGGACCTAACAAAAGATGGGGAAAAACTATTAAAGGACAATGATATTCCACAGCAATTCGCTGCGATCGTTTCACAGGATAAACGCTACACGACAAGCTATTATTTTGCGGGAGATTTCAACGATATATCACGTGTTCCGAACCTTTACAAAATAAAGGGATTACCGACCATTTATAAATACGCTGAGAAGTATGCCGATAGCTCATTTTACTGGTCGATTTATATACCAGTTATGCATAAAATCTTTGAAACGTTTGAGCAAAAAGAGGTTAAAGAAACTGTTAATCATGAAAAATTAAATTATAATGCACGGATTAAAGGCGAATCATTTGAAGTTTTACGAGATGGAAAATGGGAGCCATTAGTCTTTAAGGGCGTTAATATCGGTATGGGGAAACCGGGAGCATTCCCTGGCGAGGCCGCTATTACGGAAGAAGAGTACTATCGATGGTTCCGTCAAATTGCTGAGATGAATGCCAATACGATTCGCGTTTACACCTTACATCCACCAGGTTTTTATCGGGCACTTGCTAAATACAATGAGGAAAACCCAGATAAACCGTTGTATGTATTGCATGGTGTGTGGATTAATGAGGAAGGCTTGGCGGAATCACTAGATGCTTACGATGATGCTACCTTAAAGGACTTTCAAGCTGAAATGAAGCGCATGGTAGACGTTATCCATGGTAATACTTATGTCAAGCCTGTAACAGGACATGCCTCAGGATTATATGATGTCGATGTGTCAAAATATATTATTGGCTGGGTGTTAGGCATCGAATGGTATCCACATATGGTTGTCGGTACAAATGAAAAACACGCTAATATAGGCGAATACAATGGGACGTATTTTGAAACGAAAAATGCTGCACCATTTGAGCATTGGTTAGCAGAGCAAATGGATCTAATTACTAAATATGAGAAGGACAAATATAACTGGCTCCGTCCAATGAGTTTCACAAACTGGGTAACAACCGACTTACTAGACCATCCATCTGAGCCTTCTCAGGATGAAGATTTAGTAGGCGTTAATCCAAATGTTATTTATACAAAGGGTGAGATGAAGACACCGGGACAATTTGCTTCCTATCATGTGTATCCATATTACCCTGACTTCTTTAACTTTGATCAAAAATATTTAAATTATAAAGATTTCCGGGGCAATAAAAATAGTTATGCTGGATATTTAAAAGACTTACATGAAGCTCATCATATGCCTGTTCTTATTGCGGAATTTGGAATCCCAGCAGCCCGTGGTATGACACATGAAAATGTTTACGGCTGGAATCAGGGACATATGTCAGAACAGCAGCAGGGTGAAACACTTCAACATTTGTATGAAGATATTATGCATGAGGGCTTGCTAGGAGGTCTTGTCTTTACATGGCAAGACGAGTGGTTTAAGCGAACATGGAATACGATGGATTATGATGATCCAAATCGTCGACCATTTTGGTCCAATGCCCAAACGAATGAACAGCAATTTGGCGTACTAAGCTTTGATCGATTTAAAGTAAAGGTAGATGGCGATACAAAGGAATGGAAAGGTACACAAATGTACAATACCTCACCTTCTGACGCAACAGATTTTGCTGTCGATTATGATGAAAGATATTTGTATTTCAAATTAAAAAGTGATGTTTTAAAAACAGCTTCACCTCGTATTTTACTTGATGTAGTACCAAATCAAGGAAATACTTCGGCAACATCCATAAAAGATATGACGTTTTCAAATGGTGTAGATTTCATGGTGGAATTAAATAAAAATGGGGACTCTCGCGTTGTCATAGATGAATACTATGATTTCTATGATTATTTTTACGGTCATAATTTAAAGATGATTCCTCCTCGAATGGCAGCTATCACAAAAAATAGTGGTAAATTTGCACCGATTAATTATGTATTAAATAAACAGCTATACTTACCAGAGCAAAAGATTACTACCGATTTTAGTTATTATGAAACAGGAAAGCTCCTTCAAGGGAATGCCAATCCAAAAGCAAAAGATTATAATTCATTAGTAGACTATACGTGGACGGATGATAATGTGATTGAGCTACGGATTCCTTGGCTACTGATTCAAGCAAAAGATCCAAGCCAGCGTGAGTTTATGGGCGATTTATATAAAGATGGAGAGACCGCTTCTACGAAAGTCGATAATATTTATCTTGGTGCTGTCTTTGTAGACAAGGATGGTAAGGTAGTGAAATCTTTACCAGAGACAAAAGATCATGTCTTGCCAGCACTCTCGGCTTATTCTTGGGACAAATGGCAAGCGCCTAAGTATGAAGAGCGTTTAAAACAATCATATTATATTTTACAAAAATTATTTAAAGAGTATTAATGGAAGCTTAGGATAGACGAATTTGTCTATTCTAAGTTTTTTTATTACTTGATAGAAAATAAAGAAGAGTTTTGCAATTCCGACTATTAATAGAACTGTATATTCTCTCGATTGTTTATGGTAAATTACTAATAATACATTCGAGAAAGACACTTGTTTTTTTAAGGAGGACAATATCGTGAAGTTTAAATTTGGTTTATTGGCAAAAATTATTGTCGCAATTTTGCTAGCGGTAATACTTGGAAGCTTTATGCCAGAGCCATTTGTGCGTATATTTGCAACATTTAATGGCTTATTCGGTAATTTTTTAAATTTTGTTGTACCACTTATTATTATTGCATTTATTGCTCCGGGCATTGCCCAGCTTGGGAAAGGCTCCGGGAAATTATTAGGCTTGGCAACATTCTTTGCCTACTTCTCCACAATCATTGCAGGAATATTCGCTTTTTTGGTAGCACGAAATGTGTTGCCCAATTTCATATCAAATGGTGCTATGGAAAGCATGAAAAACCCAGAGGAATTTTTAGCACAGGCATTCTTTAAAGTTGAAATGCCTCCATTAATGGGTGTTATGTCAGCATTAATTTTTGCATTTATCGTAGGGATTGGTATGACAGCCATTCAAAGCGATGTTATGAAACGCGGTTTTGAAGAATTTAATGTAATTATTGAAAAGTTAATTTCATTTGTGATTATTCCACTTTTACCATTTCATATTTTCGGGATTTTCTTGAATATGACATATGGAGGACAAGTAGCAAAAATATTATCTGTCTTCGCAATTGTCTTCGCACTTATAATTGTGATGCACTGGGTAATTTTGCTAGTTCAATACACTACTGCGGGAACTTTAAATAAGAAAAATCCACTTATGTTACTTCGAACTATGCTACCTGCGTATTTTACAGCATTAGGCACACAATCTTCAGCTGCAGCTATTCCAGTTACATTGCGACAATCGCAAAAAACGGGTGCTTCAGAAAAAGTAACGAATTTTACAATCCCTCTGTTTGCAACTATTCATTTATCAGGTAGTACGATTACAATCGTAACTTGTTCTTTAGGTGTTATGTTGATGAACGGTATGGATATAAGTTTTGCACAATATATCGGCTTTATATTTATGCTAGGTATTACGATGGTTGCTGCACCAGGTGTCCCAGGAGGAGGAGTTATGGCAGCATTAGGTTTACTGCAAACAATGCTCGGCTTCGATGAAACAATGGTTGCACTAATGATCGCACTCTACTTAGCACAAGATAGCTTTGGTACAGCTACAAATGTAACAGGTGATGGTGCATTAGCCATGATTGTCGATCGTTTCAATAAGAAAGATTAATGAATAAAAGCAGAGTCGTGGATAGAGCAGTCAAAATCGTGGATAGAAGCGTCAAAATGACGGATAGAACTGCCAGAGCGACGGATAGGATTATCAAAACGACGGATAAAATCGTCAGTGACGGATAGAAATATCAAAGTGACGGAAAGAACCGCCAGAGCGATGGATAGGATCATCAAAGTGACGGAAAGAACCGCCAGAGTGACGGATAGGATTATCAAAAACGACGGATAAAATCGTCAGTGACAGATAGAAATATCAAAGCGACGGAAAGAACCGCCAGAACGATGGATAGGTCATCAAAGCGACGGAAAGAACTGCCAGAGTGACGGATAGGATTATCAAAAACGACGGATAAAATCGTCAGTGACGGATAGAAATATCAAAGTGACGGAAAGAACTGCCAGAACGACGGAAAGTATGACTCAAGGCGGAAAGAACTGCCAATCCGACTGATATAACCACCTTAATACAAAAAAATCGCCTGCTACGGCGATTTTTTTTGTTTAGGAGATAGTTAATTTTATTTGCTGAAATTTAATAAAAAATAACATTTATCTAGTTGTTTATCGAAAATGTATAGTTCTAAAGAAGTGGATTGTGTATTTTTTATAACTTATTTGTGTCGAGATGGTTATTTTTTCTCTTTATTATGGAATTGTTTAGAAAAAGTTTAGTTTTATTTAGTATGATATACATATTGAGGAAGTTTATGTTTTCGAATCTTAGGATTTGATGACTAAGAATGGGTGTGATATGAGGGGATTTTATGTACAAAGGTATGAATTGTTAAAGCTTTGAATTACGTTTTCACAATAACTTAGACAAAGGAGTAATTTGTTTATGGGAATAAAGATTGAGACAAAGGGATTAGCTTTATCAGAAAAAATCAAAACAAGAAGTGCCACAATTGGGGTTGTTGGACTAGGATATGTGGGGCTCCCTCTAGCCTTAGAAATCGTCAATAAAGGCTTTGGAGTAATTGGTTTCGATAAAGATAATAAAAAAATTACCAAATTAAAAAGTGGTGATAGTTATATTGCTGATATGTCTAACGCAATCATCGAGAAAGCGGTTAAAGAAGAGAAATTTGAGCCGACAAATGATTTTTCTAAACTCGTAAATGTAGATATCATTATTATTTGTGTACCGACGCCTACAAATGCAGATGGAACACCTAATATCTCGTATATTGTAGATGCAGCTAATGCAATTGAACAAAATATGTCCCCTAATACTTTAATTATTCTTGAAAGTACAACTTACCCTGGAACAACAGAAGAAGTAGTTCAACCGATCTTAGAAAGAGGTAACTTCATTATTGGACAGGATATATTTTTAGCTTATTCTCCTGAACGTGTGGATCCTGGAAATATAAATTTTTCAGTTTCGAATACGCCTAAAGTAGTTGGTGGTATTTCAGCAGCTTGTTTAGAAGTAACCAAGCTTTTTTATGAAACAGTGATCAATACAAATGTGTTTGCTGTAACAGGTCCAAAGATTGCTGAAATGGAAAAGTTATTAGAAAATACGTTTCGACAAATTAATATTGCCCTTGTCAATGAATTAAGTCAGGTTTGCCATAAAATGAATATCGATGTGTGGGAAGTGATTGAAGCGGCTTCGACAAAGCCTTACGGTTTTATGCCATTTACACCTGGCCCTGGGGTAGGTGGTCATTGTATACCAGTAGACCCTAAATATTTATTGTGGGCAAGCCAGCAGCATGGTGTTTCAGCGACATTAATTGAGACGGCAGATAAAATTAATGATTCTATGCCAAGCTTTGTAATTGAAAGATTAGAAAATTATTTAAATGCACATGGAAAAGAGATAGATGATGCAGAAATTGTAGTTATTGGAGTTTCTTATAAGCCGAATATTAATGATTTTCGGGAATCACCAGCATTACATGTTATTGACAAATTAATGGAAAAACGGTGTGGTCTAAAAGTTGTTGATCCATTTATAGAAACATTTACAGTTGGTAATAACATGTTTAACACAGTTTTACTTACAAAAGAGTTAATTCAAAAAGCAGATGCTGTAGTCATTTTAACGAATCATGCAGCTATTGATTATGCATTGATTGATCAACATGCTGCTTTAATTTTTGATACACGCAATACCCATTATTTGTTTAAAAATGAAAAATACCACAAATTATAGGGGGGATTCTGTGATCACGGGGCGGTTAAAATTATGTAGTCTATTAGTCATTTTATTTCTAGCTGGATGTCAATCGTCCGCTCAAACTAATCAGGTTCAACCGGTCGATTCAACAATTGAAATAAAGGAACCGGATGGAACGATGAGTGAAATTTATAGTCACGCGAGCATTCTTAGTCCAAAGGTAGCTTTAACCTTTAATGGACTTGCAGACAATGAAATAATGCAAAAATTATTAAAGGCTTTGGATCAAGCTAACATGAAGGCAACATTTTTTGTAGAAGGTACACGAGTTGCACAAGATCCTGAGTTAGTGAAGGCTATTTTAGCAAAAGGTCATGAAGTAGAAAATGGAACATTGACGTTTCCCGAAATGACTGATTTGAGTTATGAAGAAACATATAAAGAAATTTATTTAGCGAATGAGGTTTTTAAAGATAAATTAGGTTATACACCTAAATACGTTCGCAGTCGTTCCGGTGATTCAACGGACAATATGCGATTAGCAACTAAAACCTTAAATATGAAGGGAGTTGTAGGATCTTCCATTAATCCAAAAGATCGAAATATGCAAAGTGCTGAAGAAATAATGGATTATATTCATCGATTTATCAATAGTGGATCTATCATTCATTTAAATACGTACATTAACCCTGCAATTATTGATGTTATTCCATTATTGTCTCAATTTGGCGAAGAAAAAGGGTACGTTTTCTCTACATTAACGGACGTTTTAGATAAACAATATTTAGTAAAATCCTTAGAGGAAATTGAAGGCTATGATGCTATTAAAGTAAATCCGGATTATGAAAATGTAAAACCGAATTTGTACTATCGTAAAAATACTTCCAAAAAAGAAATTGCTTTAACCTTTGATGATTGGGCGAGTGAGGAGAGACTTAAAGAAATTTTAGATGTTCTTGATAAGTATCATGTTCAATCTACGTTCTTTTTAATTGGCAAAGGTGTGGAAAAGGATCCGCAATTAGCAAAATTAATTGTTGAGAGAGGCCATGAGGTTGCAAGTCACTCCTATAATCATCTTGATGTAACGACAATGACACCTGAAGAGCTCCAAGAGGATGTTGTAATGGCACATCAGGCCCTAACATATGCCTTGCAAGAAGAGCCTTTGTTGTATTTCAGGCCTAATAAAGGTGCTATTAATGAAGAATCAGCGAAAATTATTGCCGCAACAGGTGTCCAATCGATTGCGATGTACGATATAGCATCATTCGATTGGAATTTAGAATATACATCTCGAGATATTTATAATCGTGTGATGACTAGAATTGCTCCAGGAAAAGTGATTGTTATGCACATTTTAGACGGTACAAAAACAGTTGAAGCATTGCCATTAATCATTGAAAAGCTGCAAAAAGATGGGTATAGTTTTGCGAAAATGTCGACTTGGATTGAAGAAGATTCAAATAAGAAAGTGAATTGATAATCATGAATAAGAAAAAAGAGATTTTAACGATACCACGCGCTGATCGACGGATTTTATCGAATATTCCTGACCCAGAAAATGTACGAAGTCTCGTTGACCGACGGGGTGCTTCGTATCAAAAGGAAGAAATCGATCCTACAGATGTCAATGAAATATATCGTTTACAGCTGTTAAGTTTACGCTATGAAACTAATTTTGAAGTACAAATTAAAAGAGCAAAGCACAAGGTTAGTAACAAACATTATGCGGAGGATATTTCGGTTACAGGTATCCTTATATTTTCAAATAATCCTGATAATTTTGTAATAGACGAAATTATTACGATGAAATTTACTATACCTGGTGGTGCGATGCCTGAGGGCTATGAATCTAAGGTAAAGGTAAAAGCGAAAGTTGTTCGTCATTTTACGAAAGAAGTAGATGGTGAAACTAGATGCTATTATGCATGTGAATTTTTACAGCCTCTAAATGACTATATGACTAAAAAACGATGGGGACTATCAATCTTTATGGCAAGTATATTTTTATTAGTAGTTTCTCTAATCGTTATGTTAATGAGGGCTGAAAGTGTTATTTACTTCAGATTCAATAAATTCCTATATCTATATAGTATTATTGCTGCAACATTTCTTTTAAGTCGATATATATTCGGCATTTTCTATAGGAATGTACCTATAAATCCTAAATTTGAACCGGGCGTTTCTATTATTATTCCGGTGTTTAACGAAGAAGAATGGATTCATAGAACAATTTTAAGCTGTATTAATCAGTATTATCCTGTAGACAAATTAGAAGTTATTGTTGTAGATGATTATTCAACAGATAGAACTGAGGAAAAAGCTAATGAAATGATTGAACTTATTCATAGCGAGGGTGAGCGATTTAAAACAAAGAATCGCTTAAGTTTCCATAAGCTACCTCAAAATGGTGGGAAGCGTGAGGCTTTAGTGGCAGGGGTGCATCTTGCTAAACATGATTTAGTTGTTTTCGTAGATTCTGATAGTTTTTTAGAACCTCATGCCATTCGAAATTTAGTACAGCCTTTCCAAGATCCTAAAATGGGTGGTGTGGCTGGAAGAACAGAAGTTGAAAATAAATTTACAAATGCTCTGACAAAATTGCAAACCGTTCGCTATTATATAGCCTTTCGGATCATGAAAGCTGCTGAGTCTTGGTTTGATACAGTCACTTGCTTATCTGGTCCATTAGCATGTTATCGAAAAGAGCTTATTTTAAAGAACGAGACAGCATGGTTAAACCAAAAATTCCTTGGACAACCCGCAACATTTGGGGATGACCGTAGTATGACAAACTATATTTTGAAAACACATCGAACGGGATATCAGGACAATGCTGTATGTTCTACAATTGTTCCATCAGATACAAAAGTCTTTTTATCTCAACAAATGAGATGGAAACGATCATGGCTACGCGAATCGTTACGAGCATTTTTATTTATGTGGAAGAAGGAACCTTTTATGTTTCTTTTCTTCATCATCGGTTTAATCGTACCAATAGCAGCCCCTATTGTTGTTGTTTACAATTTACTTTATGTGCCAATTATGCATGGCGTTTTTCCAACTACGTTTTTAGTGGGCTTGTTATTGATGGCAATGCTAATGAGCTTAGCCCATCTTTTCTTTAGAAAAAGTAAATTGTGGACGTTTGGCTTTATCTTTGTACTTTTCTATGAATTTATTTTGCTGTGGCAAATGCCTGTTGCATGGGTTACATTTTGGAAATCAACTTGGGGAACGAGAGAAACACCTCAAGATGTCATCGCCAAAGAAAAGAAATTAGAAAAACAAAAATTACGAAAATCTCGATTTTCGATTCTAAAAATTAGCAAAATGGGTGAGAAGGAATGAGTGAAAAAAAAGTTGTATTAAATCCGGCTAAAAAGAATCGAAGGAAAATAATACGATCAATTGTTCAAACGATCATCGTTGTATTTTTAGCTGTTATTTTAATACGTGTTGTATTTTTAACTGATAAAAGGGTAGAGGAAACGGTTCCTTTAGTGAATAAAGATGGTTTCATCGCATTATCATATTTTGGTGTGAGCAGGGGTGAATCTCCTAAATATGTATCTAAAGAGAATTTGAGAAAACAACTTGCACTGCTTGAAAGTCAAGGCTATACAACTGTTACTCAGCAGGATATCTTAGATTTTTATCAGAAAAACAAACCATTGCCAGAAAAGGCGTTGTATTTATCATTTGAAGATGGACGTACAGATTCTAGTATATTCGCTCAAAACATCATGGAGGATCTAAATTATAAAGCTACCATGTTTACGTACGCCAATAAAATGGATACACGGGATAACAAATTTTTAAAGCCGAAAGACTTATTGCTCATGGAGAAAAGTGGCTATTGGGAGTTGGGCTCTAATGGATACCGTCTGACATATATTAATATGTATAACGATAAAGGACAGTCGTTAGGTGTAATAGATGAAAATAAAGTGCCAAATAAAACGACTATCGAATATTATAATCATTATTTAATGGACTTTATTCGCAATCAATATATGATTCCAAGTGAAACGCGACAAGAAATGGAGAAGCGTATTCAAAAAGATTACAAGCTAATGCATGATATTTATAAGGAGGAATTAGGAGAAGTTCCTAAGGCCTATGCTATCATGCATGCCAACTCACTTTATAATAATATGGATTCGTTAGTTGAGAGTGCGAATAATAAAGAAATTAAGGATAGATTTAAAATGCATTTCAATTTGGAGCTAGGGGCATATAATGATGCGGATGCTGATCTCTACAATTTAAGTAGATTACAAGTATCCCCCTATTGGTCTACGAATCATGTGATGATGAAAATCCGCCAAGCTAGTAAGCAAAATGTAGAGTTTGAAGTCGGAGATCCTCAACGGGCAAAAGAATGGTCAGTATTGAGCGGTGCAGCAGAGTTTGAAAATAATGCGATTACGCTAACATCAGCACCTTCTAGTGAAGGTCGGGTAATATTGAAGGAAACACTTCCAGAGAAATATAATATAAACTTTGCCTTTAAAGGGAATGTCGTAGGACAACAATCTATTTATTTAAACTATGATGAAAAATATAATAGCTATATTCGGGTGGCATTAATAGATAATGAGATTGTTGTTTCTGAAAAATCACCAGAATCGAGCGTTGTTGAGAAGGAACGATTTCCGTTAAATGAAATAAAGTGGAATAAAGAAGAGTATGCATTCAATAAGGCTACTGTATACGATTATCTGGATACGCAAAAAGGTTCTAGAATTGACGAGGAAGAGTATCCACGAAACTTAACAAAAACGAGAATATTTAACATTTATGTAGAAAATGGTAAAATAAAGATAGATGTAGATAAGGTATTATCCAAGACAATTCAAGTAAATCCTGACATACAAGGATCTAAAATTGGATTTGGTGCGTTGTTCAGCAAAAAAGAAACGTCGCATGAACAGTATGCAGATGATATTTATGATACATTCATCGAGGATATTTTGATTACAGATGTTAACGATCATACGCTTTTTACTAACCAATATACGAATTTCGATAAAGTAAAGCACAAAACAATAACGTTATTTAATAATGTTGTTGATTTCTTTATTGAAACCTTCTAAAACGGGGGGAACTAAATTCAAGTGAAAAAAATTTTTCTGTTTATCTGTATAGCACTACTAGTTATCACAGCTTGTAGTAATAGCCAAGAAGCACCTGTTAAGGCAAAGGAGGGGTTTAAGCTCAAAAACAAGCTTCAATTATCTATTTGGTTACCAGAATGGCAAAATAAAGCTGCCATCGAGGATGTGAAAAATTCACAACAGGGCTTACAAGACATTCACGTTTTTGGTGCTTATTTTAATGAGAATGACCAATTATTATTAACTGAAGATGCGACAGAAACGTTGAAGCAAACACAGCAACAATTTAATGAATCACACCATGTTATTCTCACGTTAATTAACGATTATGTTAAAGATAACGCCCCATTAGTTCAGAAGGATAGTGCGTTATTGCATCGATTGTTTCAAGATAAATCATCAATGCAGCGACATATTGATAATATTATGCAAGTTGTTGAACAATACAATGTGAATGGTATCGAAATTGATTATGAAAAGGTTGCTAAAGAGGATCTCTCTAAGTACGTCCGTTTCATAGAGCAACTTTATGAACAGCTATTAAAAAAGGATGTTTCATTACATGTCGTATTAGAGCCTGGATTCCCATTTAATGTTAAATTACCGAATGGGCCTAAATATACAGTGATGGCTTATAATGTGCACGGATATCATAGTGGTCCAGGTGCAAAGGCAACCTATTCGTTTTTAAATGACTTAGTAAAAAAAATTAGGAAGTCTAATCAAAAATTAGCGATTGCATTTGCAACAGGCGGATTCGAATGGGTAAAACAAGGCAAGACGGTTGCTTTAACGGAGGTAGAAGCTGAGGAATTACTAAACAAAACGCAAGCTGTTAAAAATCGCGATCAAGCAAGTGGTGCGGCTTATTTCACTTTTTTAGATGAACAAAATGTTAAGCATGAAGTTTGGTACGCCGATCAGGAAACACTAAAAAAATGGACAGCGCATGTGCAAAAGAGAAGCTACAATGAGGTTGTTTTATGGCGTGCCGGAGGTCTAGGCTCAAAAACGTTACAATGGATTAATGAACAATCAGGGAAATGAATTGATAGAATTTCCGGAGTGACGGATAGAAAAGCCAAAGCGACGGATAGAACAGCCATAGTAGTGGTAAAACCGCCAATCTGTAGGATAGAATCACTTAAGCCAAAAAAAATCGCCTGCTACGGCGATTTTTTTTATTGGAATTGAGAAAGACGTGAAAAGAAATTGGTCACGAAGTCTAAAAATATTTTTTCAGACGGGGCAATCTCGCGGTTTACAGGTGAAATAATGCCGACTGTTCTTGGAATCGTAGGTGATTGAATCGGTACTTTTACTGTGAAACGGGCAGCTGAATCATACAGTGAGCTTTCTGGTAATAAGCTGACCCCGATGCCTGCAGCGACAAGACCCTTTAGTGCATCTAAGTCTTCACCTTCAGAGATGACGTTTGGCAAGAAGCCAGCTGCTCGACAGGCATCCATAGCTAGTTTATGTAAAATGTATCCATCTGGGAATAACACAAATAAATCGTTACGTAAATCAGCAAGCTGAATACTTTTCCTTTTAGCTAATGGATGTTTTGCTGGTAGTAATGCGGCGATATTTTCAGTAAATAAAATTGTTGAATGGATCGATTCGTCCTTTGGTGGAAGCGGGCCTAAAAAAGCTAAATTTAACTCGCGATTTTTGACTGCATCTATTAAAAAACGATAGGAGCCTTGACGGAGCTGGAATTGCAAATCTGGATATTCACGCTTAAAGGCAGAAATAACAGTTGGTAATACATAGCTAGCCAAACTCGTTGGAAAACCAATTTTTATGGTACCTTTAGCAGGATCTAAATATTCTTCAACTTGCTTTGCGGCAAAATCAATGGCTTTTAAAGCTGTAATTGTGTGCTCCAGAAATGTTTTTCCAACCGGTGTCAATTTAACATTTCGTCCTACACGTTCAAAGAGTGGTGTGCCTAATTCATCTTCTAAATTAGCAATTTGTCGGCTTATGGCTGATTGAGCAACATGAAGATGTTCGGCAGCTTCTGAAATGTGTTCCCGCTCAGCGACTTCCACAAAATAACGTAATTGACGTAACTCCACTAGAATTCACCCCTATTAATCGAAAAATACGATTGATTATACATTAATTATATACTATTTGAGATGAAAAATGATTGTAAATAAACATCTAAACTAGATCTCTATTGTGTAAATGCATTATCTTCTACAATAGACGCCTTCAGGAAGCTCTACTCTGCGCGAAAGCGAAGCGTCAGGCGGCAATGTTTAATCTGTAGCGAAAGCGAAGCGGCAGCTACAAAGCGCCCACCTGGAACGGAAATCAACCGTACGTTATGATGGTAAGTCTTAATTTTACGAACTAGTACTCTAAAGATTTCTTTTCTTTATTTGATTCCATTCTAATAAAAAAGGTTATAGTATTGATAGTGTTCTTTATGCATTTCTGTCACAAAACCGCTACAATTAGCGATTCCTAAGAGGTTTCCACTATGAGCTAGATGAAATCCGTTCTCAATTAGAATTATTTCATTGAAAATAAGGGGAGTCGATTCTCATTGTCAATAATGATTAGTAATAATCTGAAAATGCTTACAAACTCTTTGTTTTTAAGGATTGTTTTAAAGAAAATTGAAAGTGATTGAAATGGTTTGCATAGAGAACGATTTTCAGTTAAGATTAGAATGATGATAATTAAGGAATGGTTCACCATTCACTGAACACACTATGGAGGTATTTTCATGTCAACTTTAGTTATTAAAGATCTTCACGTTGAAATCGACGGGAAAGAGATTTTAAAAGGCGTAAACCTTACAATTAATACAAATGAAATTCACGCAATCATGGGACCGAACGGAACTGGTAAATCAACACTAGCTTCTGCAATCATGGGTCACCCTAAATATGAAGTAACTTCTGGTACAGTTGAACTTGATGGCGAAAATGTACTTGAAATGGAAGTGGACGAGCGTGCTCAAGCTGGTTTATTCCTAGCTATGCAATATCCTTCTGAAATCGCTGGTGTAACAAATGCTGACTTCTTACGTTCAGCTATTAATGCACGCCGTGAAGAGGGCGATGAAATTTCTCTAATGAAATTTATCCGTGAATTAGATAAAAACATGGAATTCCTTGAAATGAACGAAGATATGGCTCAACGCTATTTAAATGAAGGTTTCTCTGGCGGTGAGAAAAAACGTAACGAAATTCTTCAATTAATGATGATTAAACCAACATTCGCAATTTTAGATGAAATTGACTCTGGTCTTGATATCGATGCGCTTAAAGTTGTTTCAAAAGGAATCAATGCAATGCGTGGAGAAGGATTCGGCTGCTTAATGATCACTCACTACCAACGCTTACTTAACTACATTACACCAGACCATGTACACGTAATGATGCAAGGTCGCGTTGTGAAATCAGGTGGCGAAGAATTAGCACAACGTTTAGAAGCTGAAGGCTATGACTGGATTAAAAAAGAATTAGGTATCGAAGAAGAAACTGAAGAACAAGAAGCATAAGAGGGAGGACGAACTAGCATGACAGTGGAACTTAACTTGCCTGTAACAGTACAGGACGTGCGCTCGTTCTCAGAAGCAAAAGGTGAACCGGCTTGGTTTACAGAGCTTCGCGCGGCAGCACTAGACAAAGTAACTGGTTTAGATTTGCCAAAACCAGACAGAACAAATATTACAAAATGGGATTTCATGAATTTCCCAACTCATACTGTTGACAGTGAAGGATTTTCTTCACTTGATGCATTACCTGAAGAAGCAAAAGGTTTAATCGATCTTGAAGCACAAGAAAATCTTTATGTTCAACGCAATAACACGCCAGCTTTCATTAAAACATCACAAGAACTAGCTGATAAAGGTGTTATTTTTACAGATATTTTAACAGCGGTTCGTGAACATGGTGACCTTGTTAAAAAGTACTTTATGACAGAAGCTGTAAAAGTTGATGAGCATAAATTAACAGCTCTTCATGCGGCACTTGTTAATGGTGGTGTGTTCGTATACGTACCTAAAAATGTCATTATTGAACAGCCGCTTCAAGTAGTATTCTTAAACGATAATGCGGAAGCTTCATTATATAACCACGTGTTAGTTGTAGCTGAAGCAAATTCGGCTGTAACGTATGTTGAAACTTATATTTCAACAGTTGAAGAAGCACAAGGTCAAGCAAACATTATTGCGGAAGTAGTAGTTCAAGACAATGCACAAGTTACTTATGGTGCGGTTGATGTGCTTGCGAAAGGATATACTACTTATGTAAATCGTCGTGCACGACTAGCTCGTGATGCGAAAGTAGACTGGGCTCTTGGCTTAATGAATGACTCAGATACTATTTCTGAAAACATTACACATCTAATCGGTGACGGTTCTCATGCTGATACAAAAACAGTGGTTGTTGGTCGCGGTGAACAAAAACTTAACTTTACTACTGAAGTTCGTCACTGGGGTAAGAACTCAAATGGTCATATCTTAAAGCATGGTGTAATGAAAGACGCAGCACAATCAATCTTTAACGGTATTGGCTACATCGAACACGGTGCAACAAAAGCCGATGCACAGCAAGAATCACGTGTATTAATGCTTTCTGAAAAAGCTCGTGGCGATGCTAACCCAATTCTATTGATTGATGAAGATGATGTAACAGCAGGACACGCAGCATCTGTTGGTCGAGTGGATCCACTACAACTTTATTACTTAATGAGTCGTGGTATCTCGAAAGCAGAAGCAGAGCGCCTTGTTATCCATGGATTCCTTGCGCCAGTTGTTACGCAATTACCAATCGAGGGCGTACAAAAGCAACTGACGGAGGTTATTGAAAGGAAAGTTCGCTAATGATGAATAAAGACATTAAAAGCTATTTCCCAATTTTAAATCAGGAAGTAAACGGTCATAAGCTTGTTTACCTTGATAGCGCAGCAACTTCTCAAAAACCTATTCAAGTGATTGAAGCAATGAAACAATATTATGAATTTGATAATTCTAATGTTCACCGTGGTGTGCATACATTAGGTAATCGTGCAACTGACAAATATGAGGGTGCACGTGAAAAGGTTCGTAATTTTATTAATGCTACATCAACACAAGAAATTATTTTTACACGTGGTACTACAACTGCTTTAAATACAGTAGCATTAAGTTATGGTCGTGCTAATGTGGCTGAAGGTGATGAAATTGTCATTACCCACATGGAGCACCATTCTAATATTATTCCTTGGCAACAGCTAGCGAAGGAAAAAAATGCAACGTTGAAATATATTGAGCTTGAAGCAGATGGCACACTTAACCTAGAAAAGGTTCGTGCGACAATTACACCTAAAACAAAAATTGTGTCGGTGTCAATGGCGTCAAACGTCCTTGGAACGATTAACCCAATTAAAGAAATCGCTCAAATCGCACATGCTAACGGTGCTGTAATGGTAGCGGATGGTGCACAAGCAGCACCACATATGAAAATTGATGTACAGGATTTAGATGTAGATTTCTTAGGGTTCTCAGGGCATAAAATGTGCGGACCAACTGGAATAGGTGTACTATATGGTAAAAAAGAACACCTTGAAAAGATGGAGCCAATTGAATTTGGTGGCGAAATGATTGACTTTGTTGGACTTTATGATTCGACGTGGAAGGAATTACCGTGGAAATTTGAAGGTGGAACTCCTATTATTGCAGGTGCAGTAGGTTTAGGAGCTGCTATTGATTTCTTAACTGAAATTGGGCTAGATAACATTGCGGAACATGAGCATAAGCTTGCAGGCTACGCGATGGATCAGCTTGAAACAATTGACGGACTTAAAATTTTCGGCCCACGTGACCCAATGAAGCGTTGTGGTCTTGTAACGTTTAACCTAGACGATGTACATCCACACGATGTAGCGACGGTTCTTGATATGAACGGTATTGCAGTTCGTGCAGGACATCATTGCGCTCAGCCACTAATGAAATGTCTCCAACAAGTAGCGACAGCGCGTGCAAGCTTCTATCTGTATAACACGGAGGAAGATATTGACCGCCTAGTTTCAGGATTACGTTCTGCGAAGGAGTATTTTGGCGATGTCTTTTAATAATTTAGATCAACTATATCGTTCAGTCATTATGGATCATTATAAAAATCCTCGTAATAAAGGATCTATTGAAGATGATGCTGTAACGATCGATATGAACAATCCGACTTGTGGAGACCGTATTCACTTAACGCTAAAAGTGACTGACGGTATTGTAGAGGATGCGAAATTTGACGGCGAGGGCTGTTCGATTTCGATGTCTTCTGCATCTATGATGACACAGCTCATTAAAGGGAAAAAAGTTGAGGAAGCACTAGAGCTTGCTGATATTTTCTCTAAAATGATGATGGGTGAGGATTATAGCGATAAATACGACCTTGAGGATGTTGAAGCACTACAAGGTGTTTCTCAATTCCCTGCACGTATTAAATGTGCTACATTAGCTTGGAAAGCGATGGAAAAAGGTGTAAATCTTTAATAAATTCTAATTTTGAGTGAAAGTCACAATATGTGCTTTCACTCGAAGTAAGATATCTGTGCTTTAAACAAAATAACAATAATACATGAACGGAGGAGAAAAAATGGCTAAAAAAATGCCTGATATTGGCGATTACAAATACGGATTCCATGACAAGGACGTATCAATTTTCCGTTCAAAACGTGGTTTAACTGAAGAAATCGTCCGTGAAATTTCTACTATGAAACAAGAGCCAGAGTGGATGCTTGAATACCGCTTAAAAGCACTTGAAACTTTCTATACAAAACCAATGCCGCAATGGGGTGGCGACCTAGGAGATTTAGATTTTGATGAAATTACGTATTACGTAAAACCATCAGAAGCTACTCAAAAATCTTGGGATGAAGTACCTGATGAAATTAAAGCTACTTTTGATAAATTAGGTATTCCAGAAGCAGAGCAAAAATACCTTGCAGGTGTATCTGCTCAGTACGAATCTGAGGTTGTTTATCACAATATGAAACAAGACCTTGAAGATCTTGGTATTGTGTTCAAAGATACTGATTCAGCTTTACGTGAAAACGAAGATATTTTCAAACAATACTGGGGCAAAGTGATTCCTTACACTGACAACAAATTCGCTGCACTAAACTCAGCTGTTTGGTCAGGTGGATCATTCATCTATGTACCACCAGGTGTAAAAGTGGAAACGCCATTACAAGCTTACTTCCGTATTAACTCTGAAAACATGGGTCAATTCGAACGTACGTTAATTATTGTAGATGAAGGCGCTCATGTACACTACGTTGAAGGTTGTACAGCTCCTGTTTACACAACAAACTCTTTACACTCAGCAGTAGTAGAAATTGTTGTACGTAAAGATGCATACTGCCGTTATACAACGATTCAAAACTGGGCAAACAACGTTTACAACCTAGTAACAAAACGTACAGTTGTTGAAGAAAACGGTACAATGGAATGGATCGACGGTAACATCGGTTCTAAGTTAACAATGAAATACCCAGCTTGTATCCTTAAAGGTGAAGGCGCTCGTGGTATGACATTATCAATCGCATTAGCAGGTAAGGGACAACACCAACACGCAGGTGCGAAAATGATTCATATGGCGCCAAACACATCTTCAACAATCGTTTCTAAATCGATTGCAAAACAAGGTGGTAAGGTAACATATATGGGTCAAGTTCGTTTCGGCCCTAAAGCAAGTGGTGCACGTGCTAACATCGAATGTGATACGTTAATCATGGACAACCAATCTACTTCAGATACAATTCCATACAACGAAATCTTAAATGATAATGTTTCTTTAGAGCATGAAGCGAAAGTTTCAAAAGTATCAGAGGAACAATTATTCTACTTAATGTCTCGTGGTATTTCTGAAGAAGAAGCGACAGAAATGATCGTAATGGGCTTCATCGAGCCATTCACAAAAGAATTACCAATGGAATACGCAGTAGAAATGAACCGTCTGATCAAGTTTGAGATGGAAGGTTCAATCGGTTAATACGCCGATATTCTTTGGTAAATTAGGATTTTAGCGCTAAGGCTAAAACCCATATTGCCCAACATATTAAAATCGAGTGCATTGCGCTCGATTTTTTTTATGTAGATGTTGTTTACATAGCTTAACGACTTATATGACGTGGAATAAAAACTTATGAAGCAGATCATGAATCGACAAACTTTAATTTGAATATTTTATGAACACTTTATCAAAATATATAGTTCTTTTAAGTGAAAAGGTACTTAATTATAAAATGTTTATTATATTTAGAGCTATTTATATATATATTTTGCGACAAAACATAACAATGTAATGTAACTTTTAGCATATTCATACATAGTTTGCTTAATTTTCAATCCGTAGCTATCATACGAGTAGAAATACATTTTTCATGAGAAGGAGACTACTATATGAACTTTACAAAATTAAGTAAACGTAAAAAGGGATTAAGTGCTGCCGTATTAGCGGCTGGAATTATGGGGATTGCAATGGCACCAAATGCATCTGCACATGGGTTTGTAGAAAAACCAGCTAGCCGTGCTGCATTATGTAGCCATAGTTATGGTGCGCTTAATTTGAGTTGTGGAAGGGTTATGTACGAGCCACAGAGCTTAGAGGCTAAAAAAGGATTTCCGCAAGGTGGACCAGTTGATGGTAAAATAGCATCTGCAGGAGGTCAGTTTGATGGCATCCTCGATCAACAATCTGTAAATCGCTGGTTTAAGAATACGATTACAGGGGGATCGAATACCTTTACATGGAAGTACACTGCATCACATTTAACAAGCAAATGGCACTATTATATTACGAAAAAGGGATGGGATCCTAATAAACCATTAACTCGTGCTGATCTTGAGCCAATTGGAACTATTGAACATAATGGTACCGAAGCATCAACTAATTTAACTCATACAATTAACGTACCAACTGATCGTAGTGGCTACCACATTATTTTAGCAGTTTGGGATGTAGCGAATACTGCAAATGCTTTCTATAATGTAATTGATGTTAATTTAGTGAATAATGTGGATGTGGATAAGGAAGCTCCAACTCAGCCAAATGGATTACAGGCTACGAAAGTCACTGCTAACAGTGTCGAGCTAAAATGGAATTCTTCTACAGACAATGTGGGTGTAAAAGAATATCAAGTATTCCGTGATGGTAAAGCAATTGGATCTGTACCGGGAACAACATTCACAGATAAAAATTTAAAAGCGAATACAAAATATACATATACAGTAAAGGCAGTGGACGCAGCTGGAAATGTTTCTAAAGAAAGTGAGTCTATAGCTGTAGAGACAATGAATGCAGTTCCAGACACGGAAGCACCAACGCAACCAACTTCACTTCACACGATGGGCGTAACAGCCTCAAGTGTAGATTTAATGTGGAGTGCATCAGAGGATAATGTAGCAGTTGACCATTATGTTATATATAGAGGGACACAAGCAGGACAAATGACTGTAGTTGGAACATCGAAAACTACATCTTTTAAAGACATGAATCTACAATCAAATACAACATATAACTATGCAGTCACTGCGGTTGATACAGCTGGAAATGAATCTAATAAAAGTTCCGTTTTCACTGTGACTACAAAAGAGCAAGGGTCGTCTTATGAGCAATGGAGCCCAATTAAGGCATACACAAAAGGTGATAAAGTAGAGCATCAAGGTAAAATGTATGAAGCTGTACAAAGCTATCAAGGATATGGAGATCCAAATTGGATATTCGCATTGTCTTTATGGAAAGAAATTAAATAATCTGCATAGACTCTTGAGGAAAAAGCAAGAGTACGGAGCGTTTAGATGGAAGGAGACGAACTTTTGAAGTTCGTCTCTGTTCTTTTTGATCTTCAAGGTAAGTACCTAATGTTGTTTTGGTGGTTCAAAGAGTCGTTATAAAGTTGAGAAAAAAGGGTTGGAAAATTATCAGTTGGAATATTTAATACCATAAACGATTCATACATAGAAATATTGTCTTTTTCCCTACGACTTCTAGTCGCATAGGCTATTTTATTGTTTTCTGAGTTTGTTACGACTAACTGCGATTCATCATTAGAAAACGGTACCCAATTATGCCCAAAAAACGGTAATAAAGCATTTATATGCCCGAATGTATGATTAATTAAGTTAAAGTTTCCTAGAAAATTATCAAAAATTGATTGAGTTAAGTTTTCACCCAACATTTGAGGGGGTGTCAATGCAGGTAATAGTTCAGGATGACTGTAATTTTGAGTTTGCTTATGTGTTATGTCCGGGCTTTTTGAAAAAAAAACAAAAACCATACAGCGTGATTTTGCTCGTCCGCTGCTGCACGTCGAAATCTTTCTTTAATCATTGGATCATTTGCTTTGTCTGCTATATCTAAATAAAAATCAACGGTTTCTTGTTCATCTTTAAAAGCAAACTCTATTCCGGCTCTATAGTTGTCCGGGCATTCCTCGATTATTTGATAAGAAGGATTTCTTCCTGTTAAATTCGTATAAATTTTGCTAAATTCCTCGAGATGGCGTATTTCATCTTTTTGTATCTCAAGTATTCTATTCTTTTCATCTTCAGTAGGTGCCATCTTAGCTAATTTCTCATAACAAACAACAGCACTATATTCACCGTTAATTGCTTTCTGAATATCATTTGCAAGTGGAGCATCATTTAGCATAGGAAAAGTACTATTATGCTGTGGAGCATAATGATAATAGTATTGATTTGGATACATCATTGTCCTCCTTTTATTTCAGCTGATTCGAGACGCAATTATGCCGAGGCATAATTGATCCATCACCTTATCTTATGCTTTGTGTATAGGTAATTGTGAAAAGTCATTTCAGAACAATACAGTACCCCTTTGCCTTTTTCTAAACTCGATATTTAAGCTTAAACTGTTGAGGTTTCTTTTTATTATATAAAATCGTCACCCATTGGCCCTCCTCAAAAAAAGAGCGATTTTTTGTATATGTCCACACTTTGCCTGTGACCGTGATTGGTTTATTTTGTAAAGAGGTAAATTGTACTGTTAACTTCACTCTACGCTGAGATTCTCCTTTTGCATATGTAATCTCATGGCCGACTGTTCGGTGTGAAAAATCACTTTCGATAATTTGTGCGTTCATTTCAATCCATTCAATTTTTTGATATTTCAATGGTAGTAGCCATAGTATGAGAATGATTAGGATGAAGATAACCAAACCAATAAGAATAAACATATGCGTCCCCATTTCTTTATTATTAGAATGTTAGAATATTAAAGCTTCAGGAAGATTACATTAAGGTTTTAAACAAATAGATCAACTTAAGTAAGGCAAGAAGGGATTTTATTAGAGAATGGCCTATATTATAGAAATTATAACGTTATATAGGTAGTATTTGTAGTCTTATTATAATGAAAGGAGGTCAACAAACTGCAGATCACTTTTTGTGATGTCATTTCTTTTTTTTTAATAATTGACTTCTTTCTGTGTTGTAACTATAATGGTTACAGGTAAGGGCGATGAAGATTAAAATTAGCAGTCGTTTTACAATCGCCGTTCCTACATTAATTATTGGTGATGAAATGATCCAAGAATTCGCTAGTAAAGAAGGTAAATTTAGATTGAAACAGTAGCGTGTAAAATGAAGCTACATGTAAAAGTCTATATATAAATTTAATTAAATTCGGAGGAAATACAAATGTCAGTAACAACAAATTTAAAAGAAGCAATTATTAATCGTCGTTCAATCCGTAAGGTGAAAAAGAATGATGCGATTACGAAAGAAAAAATTGAAGAATTATTAAAAATCAGTGTACATGCACCATCTTCGTTTAATATGCAAAGTGGCCGTGTCGTTGTGTTAATGGATCATGAACATGAAAAGTTTTGGGATATTGTGAAAGAAACATTACGTGCGCGTGTACCGGCTGAAAATTTTGCAGCGACTGAAGAGCGTTTACAAGGGTTTAAAGATGGTGTAGGAACCATCTTGTTCTTTGAAAACCAAGCAACAATCAAACAAATGCAAGAAAACGCACCATCTTATAAAGAACAATTCCCATTCTGGTCACATCAAGGAAATGCCATGCTACAATACGCAACATGGATGTCTTTAACGACAGAAGGAATTGGCGCATCTCTTCAGCACTATAATCCAATTATTGACGAGGAAGTTAAAGAAACTTGGAATATCCCTGCAGAATGGAGCTTAGTAGCACAAATGCCATTTGGTGAACCAAATGAACAACCAGGAGAAAAAACTTCTTTACCTTTTGAAGATGTAGTGAAGTTTTATTAATTAAATTAAGTGACGCAAATAAACCCGGTTAAGTGGACGTGATACACTTAGCCGGGTTTTTAACATATTAGTCAAATGAAAACTCGTATCCTACATAGTTAAAAACATTAGTAAATCCTATATTTTCTGCTACAGCTATGGAAGGCTTGTTTGAATCCATACAATCCCAATATGGAATCGATCCTGTTGCCCCGACGCCCCCAGGAAGCTCTGCTCTGCGCGAAAGCGAAGCGACAGCAACAAATGTTTTCTGTAGCGAAAGCGCAGCGACAGCAACAAATGTTTACTGTAGCGAAAGCGCAGCGTCAGCAACAAAGCGCCCAGCTGGAACGGAAATCAACCCCACGTTTTGATAATAATCCTAAATTTTATTATAAAGGTAAATAATAGTAATATGCGAATTTGCCTTGTTTATGAGATATGTTTTTTACGATACGTTCATATTTCGTTAGAAAGTGTGTGCTATGATATTGTACATAGAGGAGGGAGTCACATGATTATAGTTGGATTAACTGGTTGGGGTGATCACCCTTCACTTTATAGTGGAGTGACTGCCTCGAAAGACAAATTATTCGATTATACAGGCCATTTTTTAACGGTTGAAGTTGATACTTCGTTTTATGCAATACCTTCTATAGAGAATGTTCGAAAATGGTGTGAGGACACACCCGAAAATTTTCGTTTTGTTGTGAAGGCCTATCAAGGAATGACTGGGCATTTACGTGGTGATATACCGTTTGACTCGAAGAATGACATGTTTAATGCCTTTATCGAATGTGCAAATGAATTTAAACGCCATGGGAAGCTAGCGATGGTACTAGCGCAATTTCCACCATGGTTTGATTGTCAGACTAAAAATGTACAGTATCTATTGTATATTAGACAGCAGCTTAAAAGCTTTGACGTAGCGATTGAGTTTCGTAATCGAACATGGTATGCGGACAATGTCGTGCAACAAACGATGGATTTTTTACGAGAGCATCAATTCATTCATACAATTTGTGATGAACCGCAGGCTGGTGTTGGTTCTGTACCATTTTATCCTACCGTAACTGCGACGAAGTCACTTATACGTATTCATGGACGTAATATTCATGGTTGGCGCAATACTGGCAATGCCGAAAATTGGCGGAAGGTTCGTTTTTTATATGATTATAATAATGAAGAATTGCAGCAGATCGGGGAGCACATAAAAGAACTCCAGTCAGAAGTACAGGATCTATATGTATTATTTAATAATAATTCAGGACTACATGCCGCGAAAAACGCCAAGGAATTACAAGGAATTTTAGCGATTAGGGATGAAGGGTTAGCGCCTAAACAATTAAACATGTTTGAAGGGGAACTTTAATGGAATTTATTCTTTTAGTTATCATTGCATTATTATCTGGGGTAATTGGCTCGTTGGTTGGGCTTGGCGGCGGAGTTATTTTAGTTCCAGCAACATTATTTGTGGGGCTAAATCTAGGGATGATTCCAGATATCACTCCTCAAAAAGTGGTTGGTTTATCTGTTGTCATGATGATTTTCACGGGGCTTGCCTCTACGTTAAGCTATATGAAATCTAAAACAGTTGATTATAAAAGTGGTTTCATATTTTTTATAGGGAGTATTCCTGGAACAATGCTGGGCGCATGGGTAAATAAGGGGCTCGATTTACCATCATTTAATTTGTATTTTGGTATTTTACTCATTATTTTAGCGACGATATTACTTGTGCGTGATCGATTGAAACCTGTAGAATGGTTTGTAAAAAATGGTATGCAACAGGAATTTGAAGACAAAGAAGGAAATACTTTTGTATATGGGTATCCAATTTGGTTTGCCATTACATTAACATTTGCGATTGGCTTTGCCTCTGGATTATTTGGTATCGGTGGGGGTTCGATGATCGTGCCTGCTATGATTATTTTATTTTTATTCCCACCACACGTTGCCGTAGCAACATCGATGTTCATGGTATTTTTATCGTCTCTTGTTAATTCAGCGAGTCATATTTATTTAGGACATGTACCATGGCTTTATACGATTCCTGTTATTCCAGGCGCATATATTGGAGCAAAGCTTGGGGCAGCATTAAATAAAAGAATTAAATCAGATACGCTTGTAGTAGCACTTCGAGTTATTTTATTATTATTAGGAATTCGCTCTATTATTGAGGGATTATTGTAATATTGAGGATACGCATCAAAACGTGTGGTTGATTTCCAACTGGGGGCGCCGAGCCTCCTTATATACAAGATATACTCAAATGTCATCCATAATTTTTGGTGATGACTTTATACTGACGAAGGTCTGATAGAAAAGGAAGCTATTTTAAAGAAGAGGTGGCTTAATTGCTGGAAAAAATTCATATTTTTCACACGAATGATTTGCACAGTCATTTTAAGTATTGGCCACGAATGGTAAGCTATGTGAAAGAAACGCGTACTAAGCTTACAATTATGGGGGAAACAAGCTATTTATTTGATGTTGGTGATCATTTGGATCGTTCAGATATTTATACAGAAGCAACGGTCGGTAAGGGCAATGTGAGGTTATTGAATGAAGCAGGCTACGACGTAGTGACAATTGGTAATAATGAAGGTATTACATTGTCCCATGAAGAGCTGTACCATTTGTATGATGAAGCAACTTTTGACGTAGTAGTTGCCAATGTCAATGCTTCACATGAAATAAATCCTGCGTGGATGAAGCCATATGTTATACTAACAACTGATTATGGCACAAAGATTGCAGTGATCGCAGCGACTGCTATGTTTGAAGTATATTATAAGGAATTAAACTGGGAGATAGATGAAGCACGAAGCACACTCATTCGCTTAGCACATCAGCTTCGTGAAGAAGTAGATATTATAGTTTGTTTGTCTCATTTAGGGATAACAGAGGACGAGCTTTTAGCTGAGGAATGCCCTGAAATAGATGTTATATTCGGCTCCCATACACATCATGTTCTCCCTAATGGAAAGCTCATTAATGGCGTTTTGTTGACAGGTGGAGGGAAATTTGGGCAATATACTGGCCATCTTATGTTAGAATATGATACAAAATCTAGAGGAATTGTTGAAAAAAAGGATACTTTAATTCATAATAAAGATTTGCCTACGATTAAAAATGAAAATGAAATCGTTGAATCATTAGAAAAAGAAGGCAATCGATTACTTGATATTCCAGTATTTACAACAGAAAAATCGTACAATAAGGAATGGTTCCATTATTCACAGTTATCCGATTTATTCGCGCGTGCCATTTTAGAGAAAAGTGGAGCGGATTGTGCGTTGTTTAATGCGGGTATTTTTTTAGATGGTTTACCAAAGGGAACAGTGACTGCATTAGATTTACATCGAATTTTCCCACATCCTATCAATTTATGTACGATTGAATTGACAGTTGCTGAAATGAAAGAAATTTTTCTGCAATCTAAAAACGAAGAATGGCCGTATATTGAGCTAAAAGGATTAGGGTTTAGAGGCGTTATTTTTGGGAAGATGTTAACTTATGGCTTTTCAATGAATGAAGATCGCCAATTACTTATCAATGGGAAGCTTGCAGATAATGATCTAAGCTATAAATTAGTAACCCTTGATTTGTTTACATTCGGTTATTTTTATCCAAGTTTTAAATATGCTAAGAAAAAATATATTCTACCAGAATTTTTGCGAAACATTATGATAGATTATGGGCAAAAATTTCTTTAAGTAATAGTCGTTAAAACGCTTTTAGAATGGATTGGGGAAAAGGTCATGCGGTTAATTTCAATCGATGTATTAAAAGAAGGAATGGTATTAGCAAGAACCATTTGGAATGAAGCGGGACACCCTCTTTTAAAGAAAGATGTTGTCATTAATGAACGGATCATTCAGAGACTTCAACAATTAAATATGCATTATTTATATATTGACGATAAAATTTCTGAGGGAATTGAGGTACAGGAAACAGTTCCAACCGTTATTCGAAATAAAGCAATTTCAACCATTAAAGCTTCTTTCCAATCAATCAATGGTTTAAATCCATTAAATGCCTCTTATGTGCTTGACCAACAATCAAAAGCAATTGTTACAATTGTCGATGAGTTACTATTGGCGGTAAGAGGTAATGATGAAATTCTAACAATATTAACAGATGCGTATTTATTTGATGAATATTTATATCAACATTCTTTTCAAGTTACGTTATATTCGATAGCGATTGCTAAAGAGCTTGGCTATTCAGCGGAGGATTTACGTTTAATTGGAATTGGTGCTTTGTTACATGATATAGGTAAGATTATGGTGCCGAAAGAAATTTTGACAAAACCTGGCCGCCTTACGTGTGAGGAATTTGAAACTATGAAGCAGCATACTCGATATGGGTTTGATTTGTTACGTAATTTACATTCTATATCATTGATTGTTGCACATTGTGCCTTCCAACATCATGAACGGATTGATGGGAGTGGCTATCCCCGAGGCTTAGTTGATTTTGAAATCCATCCATTTGCCAAAATTATTGGGGTAGCAGACGTTTTTGATGCAGTGACTACAAGTCGTGTATATCGTGAAAAAATGCTACCTTCTCAGGGCCTGGCAATTCTAGAAGCAGGCGCTGGAACTATATACGATGCACGTATTGTGCAAGCGTTGAAAAAATCAGTTGTCCATTATCCTAACGGTGTTATTTTGAAATTATCGGATGGACGTCGAGGTATTGTATCAAGACAAAATACATTGAATGCTGCATTACCGTGGATTCGTATTTTTGAAGAGCAAAATCAACTATTGACAGCTACATACGAAATTAATTTAGTGGACTACCCAACCGTATTCATTGAAAGCGTTGAATCGGATTATGTTGGACCATCGAAAATCGAATAAAAATCTTCTCCTGTTCATATTTTATGGAACAGGAGGAGATTTTTTTGTTTTTCCCTCGAAAAAGGATGAAATTACGATCATATAGTAATTATGGTAACTATAGAAAAAAGGGCAGTCGGTTGAATAAATTAACCCTAGTAGTTGTGTTTATGATTATCGGTGTTTTTTTATTTATTTATTATTTAAATGAGAAGCTTATGCCGACATACTTAGATTATGCAGAAATACAAACGGCTAAGATTGCATCTTCCGTTGTGAGTAAAGCGATTGATTCGCGTACATCAAGTGTTATGGATGTTAATGATATTCTTGTAGAAGTATCTCCTGGCAATCATGATGATTTGAAAATTAATACAGAAACGATTAATCGAGTTCGAACAGAAACGGTCAATCAAGTAAAATTGTATTTAGAGCAAGCAGAGCAAGGGGAACTGTCGCATTTACCAAATCTTGATAATGTTGATTATGACTATAACAAGATTAATGAAGGGAATGGGGTAGTTTTTTATATGCCGTTGAGTCAGGCAGCTAATATCCCTTTAATTGGGAACTTAGGACCTAAAATTCCGATACGCTTTCATGTCATTGGGAATGTGCATAGTGAAGTTACTTCCTCAATAAAAGAATATGGTATTAATAGCGTATACATGGAGATAGGGGTTCATATAGAGGTAAATGTGCAAATTATTGTCCCTTTTGCTAGTAAAACTACAACAGTTACTCAGGATATTCCGGTGGCGATAGGCTTTGTAAGGGGGAAAGTTCCAGACGTTTATTCAAATGGTAGTAAAGAGGTACCTTCAATTCAAGTACCTATCTCTCCTAAAAAGTAGAAATGTTTGCCTTCTTTCAGCGAATGTTCTTTATCCTGAAAGCGACAGATACACGTTTCCAAACACCCACTGAAATATAGGAACTCAGTCTAAGAACGCCACGTCCTGTGGCAACGACTGAGTGACCAACATCACGTTGGCTCAAAGCCTCCGACCGATTCTGGACGCAATTTTGCCGAGGCAAAATTAATTATGATAGTTGTTGGAGTTCATTTATTATGTTACATTGACAACAGTGAAGATAGTAATATTAAAACAGCACATATTTGATAGGGGCGATATCCGTATGACATCTTGTAAACCTACAAGCAAGGAAAAAGAAGAATATTTAAGAAAACCAGATTGGTTAAAAATTAAATTAAACACAAATGATGAATATAAAGGGCTAAAGAAGCTCATGCGTGAAAAAAATCTGCATACAGTATGTGAGGAAGCACGCTGTCCTAATATTCATGAATGTTGGGGTGAACGACGTACAGCAACAATGATGATCCTTGGATCTGTTTGTACGCGTGCTTGCCGTTTCTGTGCTGTTAAAACAGGCTTACCAAATGAATTAGACCTAGCTGAGCCAGAACGAGTAGCAGATTCTGTAGCAATTATGAATTTGAAGCACGTTGTTATTACAATGGTAGCGCGTGATGATTTAAAGGATGGCGGGGCACAAGTATTAGCTGAAACAGTGCGTGCGATTCGTCGTAAAAGTCCGTTTACATCGATTGAAGTTTTACCGTCCGATTTAGGTGGTTTGCAAGAGAATCTTCAAATTTTAATGGATGCGAAACCAGATATTTTAAATCATAATATTGAAACAGTGCGCCGCTTAACGCCAAGAGTTCGAGCTCGTGCAAAGTATGAGCGTTCATTAGAATTTCTTCGTTTGGCAAAAGAAATGCAGCCAGACATCCCTACGAAGTCATCTTTAATGATTGGTTTAGGTGAAACAGAAGAAGAAATTATAGAAGTAATGGACGATTTACGAGCTAACGACGTAGATATTATGACAATTGGTCAATATTTACAGCCGACGAAAAAGCATTTGCCTGTTAAAAAGTATTATTCTCCAATAGAGTTTGGTAAATTGCGCAAAATCGCAATGGAAAAAGGATTTAAACATTGTGAAGCAGGCCCACTTGTACGTAGTAGTTATCATGCTGATGAACAAGTTAACGAAGCAACAAAAGAACGTCAACTACAAGCAGAACAGTAAGAACGAATGTTGAAATAGAAGGCGGTGCCACTTTGATCAATATTGAAGGATATGAATACGAGCTTATTGAAGATTATAAAGAAGCTTTTCAAGAGGAAGTATTCCAGGAACGATACTCAGATATTTTAGCCAGATATGATTATATTGTCGGCGATTGGGGCTATAGTCAATTACGCTTAAAAGGTTTTTTTGACGATAAAAATCAGAAAGCCTCTTTCGATACGAAGATTAGTACACTACAAGATTACTTATATGAGTATTGTAATTTTGGCTGTGCATATTTCGTCTTGCGAAAATCCGGTAAATCTACTCAACAGCCAGAAGCTGTAGTAAGTGAAGATAATGAAGTGACAAAGCTTGTTGAGAATGAACAAATAGCAGAATAAACATTAAAAACCTGGTGCGATTTGCATCAGGTTTTTACTTTGTAGTGATAGGTTTTTTAAATTTGGTAATAATAAAAGTGTAGCTCTTTAACATAGCGTGAGGTTGATTTCCGTTCCGGCTGGGCGCTTTCCTGGGGGCGTCCGATGAGCCGCTTCACTCGCGTTGCTCGCTCCAGGGTCTCATCTGTGACGCTGATCCCCAAGGAGTCGCCCAGCCTCCACTCCAATCAACTATTTACATGGTATACGTTTTATAACATTCCCAACTTTCGGTGATGAATCAAAAAGGATGGATTTTAAAATTAATTCTAGTTTTATATTAAAGGTGTGTGTTGTTAGATGAAAAAAGCTGTATTTTTGGATCGTGATGGGGTCATCAATGAAGTGTTAACGAATCGCGTTAAATTTGTCAACAAACCTAAAGACCTCTATTTCCTGCCGCATGTTTCGAAAGCTATAAAAAAATTGAATAAATACTTCGACTATATATTTGTAGTAACCAATCAAGGTGGCGTTGGATTGGGGTTTATGAAAGAAACGCAGCTACAAAAAATACATGAGCATATGGTAAAAGAATTGAAGAAGGAAGGGGCCATTATTCGCGAAGTCGTATATTGTCCCCATAAACCAAAGTCGGGCTGTGCCTGCCGTAAGCCCAATAGTAAACTTATCGTTGACCTCGGTGAAAAATATAATATAGACTTGGCAAACTCCTACATGGTGGGAGATACGGATACAGATATTATCGCAGGTAAACGAGCAGGAACTAAAGGAGTATTTTTAGGCGCAAAAGATCCGCTGGCAGATGCAGTTTTTCCAGATTTAATTAGTGCTGCTGATTGGATTATTAAAGATGCCACAGCATAACGCTAGTACTGTTGAAGAAAAGAAAAAGCGTATAAATCATGTGAAAAAGGATAATTTATTTATTGGAGGTGATTAATTTGACTAAAGAAAATAAAAAGTCATTAGATCGAGAAGAATATGGATTTGGCTTTGATATTAGTGTTGATGACTTAGCCGTAATTGGGCAAAATCAACAAGCCAAAAAACAAAACGACAATGAAAACAAAGACAAGCCTCACAATAAAGATACTCCTTCTAAATTGAATAATGAAAAGTAGGGGCACAATACATTGCTTTTCGATTTAGATTTAAGATACTTACAAAAAAATTTCGCTAATCTTCTGTTGCATAGTACGCAAAGTAGAACACTGTGTCCGAAGAAAAGCGGAATTTTTTTGTATTAAATTCTTAATTGCTATATTGCAGGCACAAAAAGGGTGTTAATTCAATAATTCACGTAAATATTCTCGTAGCTCGACGGTATCTTCCTCTGTACGATTGTATACGTGTTCAAGATAGCCAGGTTCTTCTACATCATCTGGACCAATTATTGCAAAGCGTCCAAATTGAATATCCATGACAAGCACTTTTCCAAAGAAACGACCCGATTGCAAAATGGCTAAATCATAACGTAACTTATTCCCTGCAAAACTTACAAAGCGTGTTTTCGTATCTTCTACATCATCATATAAAAAAAAACGTTCCATCTTTTAATCTCCTTCCAATCCTATAGATATGGTACTATAGAAGAGAAATGACTATCAACTTTTAAAGATTTGAATGGGGGCTTTCCTTGTGTATTTTGTAGATCGTAATAAAATCACAAAAAATTTACAATACTTAGATGGACTATTAGCAATTTTAGAGTCAGAAGATAGCTGGCTAGAAAACGATATGAAGAAATTAGCACTTGAGCGAATTGGTCACAATGTGATGGAGTCAATGATGGATGTAGGAAATTTAATGATTGACGGCTTCATTATGCGTGATCCAGGAAGCTATGAGGATATTATTGATATTTTAATCGATGAAAAAGTCGTATCTACTGAAATGGAAGCGCCGTTGAAAGCAGTTGTTGGCTTACGTAAAATGCTTGTTCGTGAATTCACAGATGTAGATGTTCAGGAAGTTGTTCATGTGTTAACAACAACGTTACCAGCATTAAAACAATTCTCACCAGCTGTGAATAGTTATTTAACAAATGAACTCGGCCCTGTTTCAGCATTTTTACCAGAGGATCATCAATGAAGACCTACAAGGCCTATTGCTTTGATTTAGATGGAACCGTGTACCGTGGAAAGGATGGCATTCCTTCTGCCATTACTTTTATTCATCGGTTACAACAAGCAGGGATTGAGCCATTTTACGTAACAAACAATTCTTCTAAGACAAGAGAGCAGCTGCAAGAAGCTTTAAACGCTATCGGAGTGATTGCACCGTTAGAGCATATTTACTCTAGTGCATTAGTTACAGCAAAATATGTAGCCGTGAATTTCCCAGGCAAAAAAGTAGCCATGTTAGGTTCTGATGGTATTCGTAAAGCATTATTTAATGAAGGCATTGAACCTATCGTGGATGAGCCAGAGGTATTTGTTATGGGGATTGATCGAAATCTAGATTATATGGCACTTGCGAAGGCGACGCTTGCCGTGCAAAATGGTGCGACATTTATAGCAACGAATCAAGATATTAAATTCCCGACAGAACATGGATTTCTCCCGGGTAATGGGTCATTTGCCCGACTAGTAGGTGAGGTTGCAGACGTTGAGCCAATTTATATCGGTAAACCATCACCTGCAATGCTTGAAGTCATTGCGAAAGAGCATGGCTTTACGAAAGATGAAATGGTGATGATTGGCGATAATTATGACACAGATATTATGTGTGGGATTCATTTTGGCTGTGACACAATCCATGTAAACACAGGTGTTACACCAACAAAGGCTGTGCTCCAGAAAGAGCAGCAACCTACCTATGTTGTAGAAGCTTTAATGGCCGAGGCATAATTGATTCGTTCAAATATATAGCTCAAACATAAAAAAAGGATGCTTATGTCGATTTTTTTGGCATAACATCCTTTTTATATGTTCAAATTTAGTAGTAAGTGTTTCATCATTATATGAATGAGGTATTACACCCTCATTACCATAACGGATTTTCTTCGATAAATTGATAAATTGCTTTCGTCAACTCTTCAGGAGAATCAGCCTCAACTAGTTCACCATTGACGATTGCATAAAATGATTCTGAACATTTTGTACAGTAACTAAGGCAGCCATATTCCAAAACGTCTATGTTCGGATCACGCTCAAGTGTTTCATAAGTTTTTTGAGAGCCATTTGCCAAATTACTTATACAAAATTCAACCATTGGATTCATATAAGTCACCTCACCAAAGTAATGCTACCCGCTTTTAAAACATTCGTCAATCATTTGAATTGACCCTTGAGAAAGCAAATACTCAAAGGTTTTCAACTGATGTTTGAACGCTGGCTGAAAAGTGACTTAAACCTATATTCATCTCACTACCTTTATGATTGGAAGACATCTATATCTGTCGCTTGTACTGAATGAAAGAAGTAAAATAATCTTTGCAAAAGTGAAGAAAAGGAAACGGTATTTAAGGAAAATTCGCACAATAGCGACGGTTTATAGAAGTCCAAATGATTCAAAAATCGTTTGAAAAAAGCGAGATATCATTCATTTTGTGAAATCTTTCACAAAATTGCATTCTGATATTGTGAAACTTCTCACAATCGGTTATACTCATTTGTGGATACTTTGTGAACAATTAATATAAGAGATATAAAAGGAGACTATTATGGGTAAATTAGTACTTTTAGGTGGCGGCTACGGCAATATGCGTCTTATGCTTCGATTATTACCAAACGTTCCATTAGACACTGAAATCGTGTTAGTAGACAGAGCCCCTTTCCATAGTTTGAAAACAGAATTTTACGCATTGGCAGCAGGGACTGCAACAGATAAAGAAATTCGTGTATGCTTCCCAGAACATGAACGTTTATCAGCTGTATATGGAGAAGTTGTTGAAATTAATCGTACGGAAAAAGTAGTCATTTTAGAAGATGGACAACGTATTGAATATGATGATTTAGTCATTGGTCTTGGCTGTGAGGATAAATATCATGGGGTACCAGGTGCCGCTGAATACACATATAGCATTCAGACAATGGCGAAATCACGTTCAACATTCCAAGCACTTTGTGGTTTACCAGCTGGCTCTACAGTCGGAATTGTAGGAGCTGGCTTAAGTGGTATTGAGCTTGCAAGTGAATTACGTGAAAGCCGATCAGATTTAAAAATAAAGCTATTCGACCGTGGTCCACGTATTCTAAAGGACTTCCCAGAAAAGCTAAGTAAATATGTAAAAGACTGGTTTGTAAAACATAACGTTGAAGTCATTGCCAATTCAAATATTACAAAAATTGAACAAGGTAAAATTTATAATCACGAAGAAGAAATTGTACTTGATACTGTTGTATGGACTGCTGGTGTACAGCCTGTCAAAATCGTTCGTGATTTAGAAGTTGAGAAAGATAAACAAGGGCGTCCTCTTGTAACACAATATTTCAATCTTCTTGATGATGAGCATGTATACGTTGTAGGTGACTGTGCTGCTTCAGAATTACCACCAACAGCGCAATTAGCTGAGGAACAAGCAGAACAAATCGTCAAAGTCCTTCGCATGCGTTGGAAAGGCGAAAACTTACCTGAGAAAATGCCTGATATTAAATTAAAAGGTTTCATGGGAGCTCTTGGTAAAAAACAAGGCTTCGTTTATTTAGCAGATACAACAGTAACAGGACGTATCGCACGCTTAATGAAATCAGGATTATTATGGTACTACAAACGTCAAAATGATTAATTAGTGGAAAATGTTTGAAAAGGGATTGTTTCGAAATGTAATTTTGAAACAATCCCTTTTATTTCTTTTAAACGGTTTCGTCAGGTATGAAACCTAAATTTTCAAGAGCAGTAAATATAGGCTTTAATTGTACATAGCCTTCGCCCACCACTTCATCATTTAAAAGGACAAGTGGATAAAAAAATTCATCCTCTTGAATGCGTGTAGCATAATCCTGATCGCGCTCATTCTCAATTGGTCCTTCAATATCGATATAGCGAATATCATATCCTTGGTTTGGATATTTTCGATCGATGGCTGCTTGAAGCCATTCATATGTATCCTTTGAAGAAGGCGCGTTGACACAACTTGCGCAGATTACCGCTGTTCCGTAAATTTCAATCTTTGGTTTCGTTTGTCCCATTTCATTTCCACTCCCCGTGATTCTATATTGGATTTTTTCTGTTGCTAACATTATAATCATTATAAGGAAAGGAGTCGAGACAAATGGCAGAAGCAACAATTAACGAACAAGTTCAAGAGGTATTAGATAAATTACGCCCATTCTTACTACGTGACGGTGGAGACTGTGAATTAGTAGATGTAGAAGATGGCATTGTAAAATTACGTTTATTAGGTGCATGTGGTAGTTGCCCAAGTTCAACAATTACACTTAAAGCTGGTATCGAGCGCGCATTATTAGAAGAAGTACCAGGTATTATTGAAGTAGAGCAAGTATTCTAAGACGACTAAAAAAGTTCTAGCCGATACATTCAGGCTAGAACTTTTTTTCTTAACTATGGCGAGCTTGTTCTTTTTCTTTTCGAATAATAGCCCATTGTTCCTTGGCCATATCAATGACCTTTGCTTCTCCGCCAATACTTTGCTTTTCAATGACCTTTGAAAAGAAGCGTGTAGCATTTTCCAAATCACCGATTCTTCTTGATAGCTCTGCAATCATATACATAATTCGTACGTCTGACATTTGCGTTGAGCTGTAATCCTCAGTTGAATAAGATTCCATATAGTAGTCTCGGGCCATTGTCATAAAACGTTTCTCTTGGCCTTCGTTTTTTAGCGAACGATATAGCCATGCAAGACGTAATGTAAGCCCAGCGATAGCAACAAATTTTTCTTTTTTAATCGTACCGCAAAGGAACGCTAATTTATAAGCTTGTATCGCTTGGAATACAGTACGTTCTCCCTTAAAATCATGATGTACCCATTTTTCTGTAATTTGCGTACGAATTTCATCTTGAGTGCCAGGGGCGAAATACTTTGAAAAGTCTTCTGTAAATGAAAATCCGCAATGCTCACAAACAAATACATTATAATAAAGGGCATTGACACCATCCGCATAGATAGGATGAAAATCTGTTTCTGTGTGATCTACTTTAATGAATTTAGAGCGTACTTTTAATGTTGGAAATTCTTTTTTGCAATGAAGACATTGAATTTTTTTCTCGTAATAAGGTGAAATCTCCATAATTTATACCTCTTTCATCGACTGATTATAACTATTATACCAATATAAATTTTATAAACGTGGATAAAAAATACCAAAAATGTGAAAAAATTAGAACTTTTTACTGCAATTCTGGTTAGAGGGTTGATTTCCGTTCCGGTTGAGTGCTTTTTCGCTGACGCTTCGCTTTCACGCAGAGCAAAGCTTCCTGGGAAGTGATCGGGTAAGTCCCAGAAGTGATCGGGTAAGTCCCAGAAGTGATCGGGTAAGTCCCAGAAGTGATCGGGTAGGCCCAGAAGTGATCGGGTAAGTCTAAGAAGTGATCGGGTAGGCCCAAGAAGTGATCGGGTAAGTCCCAGAAGTGATCGGGTAAGTCCCGGAAGTGATCGGGTAAGTCCCGGAAGTGATCAGGTAGGCCCCAAAAGTGATCGGGTAAGCCCAAGGAGTCGCCCAGCAGCAGCTCCATAGAAATTGAACCAAAATCCTGTTGGAGCTGAATATTTGTCATACAATAGTCAAAATTGATATGATATTAAATAAGAAGGAAGGTGATTGGGATGACAAGTAAGCAAGTAATTGAAGTTACTGAAGCGGCTGTCTTTCATATTAATGAAATGATGGAGCACAATGAAGAGCGAGGTTCGTTTTTACGTGTAGTTGTTAATGGTGGCGGATGCAGTGGCCTATCATACGGTATGCATTTTGATAAAGAGAAGACAGAAGATGATTTTGAAGATGTACAGCATGGTTTAACAATTCTTGTTTCCCGTGAAGATGCGCCGATTTTAATGGGGACAAAAATTGACTATAAGCAATCGCTAATGGGCGGAGGCTTCACAATCGACAATCCAAATGCTATCGCATCATGTGGCTGTGGCACGTCTTTCAAAACGGCGAAACGTGAAGGCACACCTGAGATTTGTGATTAAACATAAATTTTCTAAATGCTGAATGAGGGTTGTAACTAACACTTGAAATTAATAAATGTGTAAGCGCAAGACCAAAGTGATGCTTTTAGAAATGTAACTACAAAGCCTTTTTGATTTTTATGTTGTGAAAACATAACAAATTGAGGAGGCTTTTTTGTTGGACTTAAAAAGAAGAAATGTACAGCTGTTGGCACTTATAAGTAGATAGTCAAATGTACTTTCATCAGTTAAACCATATTGCAATAACTATGAAGATTCCCAATTTCTATAGGATGCACCCTTGAAAGTAAGGGTGGAATATGCTAATTTGTAAGAAAAAGGGTAAACTGAATAAGCTACTTAAATGTGGTGCATTCGCCATTATGTTAGGCGTTGCTGGTTCAGCCTATGCAGGGGGAACATCTACGGCGTACATACCTGTAGGTAGTTCAAGTGCAACTGGAAGTGACGTAACAGCTTCTGGGTCGAGTGGTACTTTGACAGTAACATCATCAGGACCAACGTTTTATGTACAGGGCTATGCTAAAAATGGTAGTTCCATTGTTGCTAGTTTAATCGCAAATCCAGGGACAGAAAAAACAACAACTTTTACAGCAAAAAGCGGAACTAAGTATTATGCACAGGCAAATACGCAAGCAAACACAAAACAAATCTCAGGTGCTGCTAGGGTTACAGTCAATTAAATCAAAGAGTCTGGGATAAAAGTATTTTAGCTAACGTAAAACCCGAACAAATTTGCAAGACACTCATACGGTGTTTTGCTATTGTTCGGGTTTTCTAATATAGTTTTCGCGAAGAGCTAATTAGTTATGTTTCAGCCTCTTCTATTATATGAAGAAAGGACAGATGTGATGAGCCGTTTGATGAATTTAGTCATGTTTTATAGTAAGCGACTAGTAACCAGTAAATTTTATATGGGTACTCTGCTTGTCTATATGCTCCTGCTAGTCGTTCAATATATTGGTTTATATAAACGATCAAATATGATAGATAATGGAAATGTGTTGAGTATTTTTTTTACAGCACAACAGATGCTTTTTTTAGTTTATGCAGTTTATTTTTATCGCCTATTTGCAGAGGAGCGTGCCTTTAGCATTGAACGGTATTTTGTAGATGCATATCGTATTTTATGTCAGAAAATAGCGGCCATGGCATTTGTACATATGATTATTCAAGGTATCTTTTTTCTTATACAAACACTGTTTGTTTGGTGCTTTTATAAAGCCGTTTCAGTCCCATGGTCGAGCTTTTATCTAGAGTCTGGTCTATTTATACTTCTCTATTGTTGGCTACCGACCTTCATTAGTTTAGCGATTGGTGTGGTGGTCGCTAGTATGGTAGGTAAGCATAAAATAAGCTTTGCCATTTTACTAATGATTTGGCTGTTATTAGGTCCTATGAATACAGAAATTTTCTCGGATTATATTCGGCAAATTCAGTCTGATGACTGGCGCAGTTTTTTGTACCTTTCTACAATGAGTATCTATCAGGTTTATCAATCGTATATTGGCTATAGTTATTCATTAGGAACGGTATGGAAAGGGATTAGTTGGATATTTCTATCCATCTTATTGCTTTTAATTAGTTTACTGCGCTATAGCACTATACGCAAACAACGTATAGCTACTGCGGTGGCTTTTTTTCTAGTGGGTGTGCTAGCTATAGGGAGTATTTATCAGATGACGCTTGAGGATTCAAGGGCTTTTAACTATGCGGATGAACAGGCTGAAAGTGCCTATTACCAGAATTATACTGGATCACTAGCCGATTTACGCTATCATATCGCTCAGTATACGATTAAAATCGAAGATACAGAAAATCAGCTATCAACAACGATTGCATTGGAGCAGGTGCAAACAACAACACCGACCTTTCAATTACATCATGCCTTTCCAATTCAACGTATTGTAGATGAGCACGGGCAGGAACAGACTTTTCAGAGACAAGGCGATATGGTGAGCGTCAACATCAAACCGACAACAACCGCCTTAACCTTTGACTATACATTAACGAGTCAATATTTTGCCAAAGTACACCGAAATCGCTGGCTATTACCTGCTACAGTAGGCTGGTATCCAAAAAGAAGTGACGAACCGATTATGCAGTATGTCGATTTTCTAGGCTACAGTAGAGCTATTCTTAATCCAATTCAAAAGCCTGCGGTGAAGTTTCAAGTGCATAGCAGCCAAGAGCTACTCCTAAATATTCCTAAAATTAAGCCAATGCTCTATGAAGGAGTTGTGGATGGCTTAGCGATGATTAAAGCACCCTTCCAGCAACAAAAAATCAAGCGTTATCAAGTCGTTTATCCACTGGATTGGACGGATACAACCACACAGTTTGAAGTGATGATTGCACGCATGGAGCAGGTGAATCAAGACCTGAAGAAGCTGATTCCCTCCAGCAGATCTTTGCCAGACATACTTGTATTTCAATCAGGTGGGGGTACTGTACAATGGCATGATCATTTTTTATTATACCCAACAGATTCTCTCTATGCGATTGATTCGATAGATAGTACAGCCTATTTACTACCTAGTAAGCTGGCATTTGCCCATACGAATCAGCAATTGGGTAATCCTGCTATGGCGGAAGAATGGCAAGAGTTAACAAGTATTATCTTATCAATGCGTCATAAAATCGCCCAAGCTGGATTTGAATTAATCCAACCAAAATCAGTCAACTATTATGAGTTATCGGCTACAGATCAACAATCTGCTGATTTTGTCTATAGTCAGGTGTTGCAAGCAGATGAGGAACTACAAAATCGGCTATTAAGTACATGGTTTGCTAAAATCGAGCAGGTTCAGAATAACTGGCAGAAAATTGAACAACTTGTACGGGAGGTTCTTCAAAATGAAGTTAGAAATTGAACATCTAACAAAAACGATTAAGAAGCGCAATATATTAAATGATATTTCATTAATGGTTGAAGGCGTTTATGGCTTAATTGGTCCAAATGGGGCAGGGAAGACGACCTTAATGAAAATATTAGCAGGATTGCAAACATTGACTGCTGGTTCGATTAGTATTGACGATAAACCCTATGTTCATCGTAATGCCAGCTACATTGCCCCGAATACATTTATCGGTTATTTACCACAGGATTTTATGATTTATCCTGAAAATTCAGTATATGAAGCCCTCAATCATATCGCGGTTTTACAAGGCATTTCTAAAAAAAGCGAGCGACAACAGCAAATTGAAGAAGCGTTAGCTATCGTGAATTTAAGTGGGCAGCATCATAAAAAGATGAATGAGCTATCAGGAGGGATGCGAAGAAGAGTTGGTATTGCTCAATTATTAATGAGGAAGCCATCTATTTTATTGTTTGATGAGCCGACTGCGGGGCTTGATATTGAAGAACGGATTCGCTTTCGTAACTTACTACTAGAGCTAGGGAAACAGCATACGGTTGTTATTTCTTCACATATCGTTGAGGATATTGAATTTCTTTGTACAAAAATTGGCATCTTAACACAAGGGCAGCTACGTTTTGAGGGAACACCTGAGGAATTAAAACAGCAAGCGGATGGGTATGTATATAGCATGAATGTTCAAGCGGAGGAGTTAAGCGAACTATTAATGACACAGGATATTACACAAATTAATGAGGAAGAACAGCATTTAAAAGTACGCATCTTTTCAACGGAAGCTCTGGATCAGCCTCGGGTAATTCCTCGTTTAATGGAAGGCTATTTAGCAGTTGTACGAGGTGTAGGCGATGGAAAATAGTAAGCTATTGTTTGCATTTGATAGAAAAAGTATGAAAGGTGCGTTTTATGTACCGTTTATTATGTGGGCGGTAGCCTTACTAGGGATTCTGTTCTATGCGTCCATCGAAGAAGATTATTATACGCATTTTATCATTGTACAAGGAATCTTTCTGCCATTTTGCTCTTGGCATTTAGTTTATCGGTATAGCGAGTTATTGGAGCATGGCGCAGAGGATACGTTGTTTCCTTATTATCGCAAATGGTTTCTCTATGATATTGCTCGTTACGTAATTCTCTATAGTCTATTGATGATGAGCTTGTTACTCCTTATTTTTATTAAAGGAGGAGTGGCTATTTTTGATTATATTACGGTAGCGCATTTACCTATATTACTATTGTTTTATATGTTCGCTGGACTTGCACTGCTTTTTGTGATGAAGAGTGTCGAAGTGACTTTAGCTATTATCTTTATTTATACAGTGATTGAGGTAGTCACGTTGGGGAAATCTGGTATGCCTTGGCCGCATATTATTATCTTTTTGCCTCCTCTACCAGAAGATCCAGAAATGACGAAGAAGTTTACATTTTTATTTCTCATAACAATCAGTATGGTAATGTATGTAGCGAAAAAAGTCCGAATGTTTTAACTTCTAAAAGGTGGGAGGGGTTCGAACACGAAATATGATACTAAAAAGGATGAAATGAGGAGCATAATACCCGGTGCTTCTGCATAATTGCTCCTCCAGATTTACTATTGATGGTGCATTGCTACGAAAAAATTTATTATTGTTCTGGCTATCACATTTTCAAAATTGCACCATTGATTTAAATATCATCTTTATATTTTTTTACAATCGAGATAGTTAATCGAATAGCATAATAAACGCCATAAATCATAGCTAATAATATAAAAAGCATTATTATTTGAACGATCCAATCTCCCATTATTTGTCCCACCTTAATATTAAATTCTTGAATTACCGCGCTTTTCTTTAATGCCTTCAGTACGGGGTGAATATGTATTGTAAAGAGAAAGAGTGCGGAGCATTGATAGCCCTAATAATTGATAAAGAGAAACTAATTTTTCTTACTATGCTTCAATTCCTCGCGTAACTTCTTAATTTCTTCAGTCTGTTCAAGAATATTATTGTTTACTCTTCTAATTGAATCATAAACCGCAAAAATGCCTGCAAATATGGTTAATAAAATTGGCTAAGCAATATACGAATCATATTTTGTATTATAATAACAGAAATGGGTGTTATTTAATAGCGGAGGAGCTGATCAAACATTTGCAAATTTACCGTAACGTCAGGTGCTGTTATTTTAAATCAGCAAAATCAATTACTTTTAAAAAAAGATCCTAATAGAGGATGGGAATTACCAGGTGGCTGTGTAGAAAAAAATGAAACATTTATAGAAACAGTTATTAGGGAAGTTAAAGAGGAAACTGGAATTGAAATCGAAATTCTAAAATTTTGCGGTGTTTCGCAAGAAATAAAACATAGTGTTTGTACTATGTGGTGGTTAGGAACTTCTATTGGCGGTGAATTACAAACGAGTTGTGAAAGTTTAGAGGTTGGTTTTTTTGACGTAGAAGAGGCTTTAGTATTAATAGAAAATGAAGATTTTAAAAACGAATTATTACATTGCTTAAACAACGAGGCAGAACCTTTTTATATTTCTTTTTAAATAAGAAACAGGCCACGATTATTTTCTAATCGTGGCTTTATTAATATCACAATTAGTGAAGTTGTGTTAAAACATATTCATAAATTTCATCGGATGATTTATTAAGAGCTACGGAAAACTCTGAAAAGATAGTATCCTGTAAAGATTGTAATAATTTCTCTTCCTGGTTAGGGAATTTTTTTTCAAGTGTCTTATATTCGCGCTTTTTTCGTAGCAATGTGTTTAAAAGATTTGCTTGTTTTTGGCGATTGCCAGATTTAATGATGTCTAAATGAAATCTCATTCGATGTGTATTTTGTTCAATCCATTCCACACCAGGGGATGTGAATGAATGTAAAATACTGAGGGCTTCTTCTTTTTTAATAATATCTCTAAGCTGTTTTTTGGAATTGTCAATAGGGGTACGAATAATTAGTTGTGGTTCATTTAGTGGCTGTAAAACGTAATAAGATTTAGTAATGTCGTTAAAGGTTTGTTCACAAATATCTTCAATAGAACAAAGTCCATGTGATGAGTATATGACTACATCGCCAACGTTGTACATGTATTTCCCCTCCAACAAACTGTATTGTCAACTAAGTTGACTAAATTAATTGTAAGCTATTATATGGTTTTTGTCAACTAAGTTGACGATTGGTGCTGTTTTTTGTATATTAATAACGAAAAATAGGAAATGAAGGTGAACTAGTTGAAGGACGAATTGCAGAATCGAGATGTCATTGATTTGTTGAGCGAACGTCACGAACTACTTCGAAAACTTGCGGAAGAGAAGTGGAATAAGCATAACGATATTAATATTTCAAATTCAGAATGGTATATTTTGAAGAGGGTTTATAAAAAACAATTGACGATTTCAGAAGTTGCTAAAAATGTTAATTTTTCAAGACAAGCAACCCATAAAATAATAAAGAGTTTGGAAGTTAAAGGGTTGGTGACAGTTACGAGTGTCGAACATAGTAAAAAACATAAAGCTATTCGTATGACAGAATTTGGTGACAGTTGCTTTGAAAAAAATCAATATTGTAAAGCAGAAATAGAAAAACAATTGGTTAATACAATTGGTGAAGATCAGGTTAACAGATTAAAAAATATATTAAACCTAAATTGGGATATCGAGCAGTAAATGTTTGGTGCACATGAAATTCAACGCTTATAAAAAGTAGGATACTAATTTAATCTGGTAGGCTACATAGAAAATTTCAAAAGCCACTTTCGTTACTAATCGAAAGTGGCTTTTAATGTTACTTTACCTTCTCGCGTTCTATAAATGTAGCACCATTTAGATAGGCTGCATTGTAAATCCTACTTCTTTCCTCTGAACCGAATTGTCCGTTTTCTCTAATAACAAACTTTTCGTTATTGTTTGTTTGGAAGTAATAAGTGCCCACTGTACCTATTTCATATTCATAAATGACTTCCTTAATATCCTGCCATTCATAGGTAGTTTGATGATGAAATTCTTTGAAAACAATTTGTGTTTTCTGTATAGCAGTATAATTTAAAAGAGAAAAATAGCCTAAAACAAGGCTGCTCACGATAACTATAATCGTCATCAAATAGGTGTATTTATTTCTTTTAAATCCAAGCATGATCGACGTTAAAATAATTAGCATAATTGCTATAAAAAGCATAGTAAAGTTGTTTGTTGGAATAATCAGCACGATATTATCTTTACTAAAATAAAATGTTTGGGAAATGGTTATAGGCAGCATGAAAACAATGATAGGGGATAGTAAAAGCAATACAATTGCAAAAATAAAAAGCTTTGCATTAGGTGATAATTGGCTTAACATAAATATCCTCCTTTGAATAGAGTGAATATTCTGTTTTGTTATCAGTGTAACATATTATTTTATAACTGAGCTTATGGAGTAACCATAAAATTCTGAATTAATACTTCTATATATGGAAAAGTGACCGTTATAATAGTGATATAGAGGTGAGGATGATGAAAAAAGATAGAGGGAAAGTTTGGTTAGGTGTTGCAGGTGTAACTGTCAATGAGCTAGGACAATGGCTAGTTGTTAAAAAGGCATATAGCGGATTAAAGGGAAGATGGTCATTGCCAGCTGGTTTTGTCAATGCTGGTGAAACAGTAGATGAAGCGGTTGTTCGCGAATTGAAAGAAGAAACGGGTATTGATTGCTATGTATCAGGTTTAATTGGTTTTCGAACGGGTGTGATCCGCAGTGATATTAGTGATAATATGGCGATCTTTTATTGTCGGATGAAGGATGAACAGCAAGAGATTTGTATTCAGGAAAAAGAATTATTAGAAGCGAAATGGATGTATCCAAAGGAGCTCGCTCAGGATGAAATGACATCAGTGATGTTAAAAGAAATGGCATCGAACCAATTTGAAAAGCACCAATTAGAGGGGATTGAAGGTATTAATCCAGGAGATGTGTTTGGCTATTCATCTTATAAATTATTCTTTAAAAAATAAAGTAATAGAGGCGGGGACCTATGATGGAGCTATTTTTGTTTATGTTAGAGCGAGTAGGGCTAATCATTGTGTTTGCCTTTTTAATGTCTAGATGGCGATTCTTTCGGGGAATGCTATTTCAGGATCAAGGGGTTAAGGAAAAAGCTTGGCTTATTATTATTTTTAGCGCTTTAAGTATAGTGAGTAGCTATACAGGGATAAAAATCGAAAGTGGAACGATATATCCTTTAAATCAAATGATACATAGCACGATTAATGCAGAGGAAGCCATTGCGAATACGAGGCTAATTGGCGTAGCAATTGCCGGGATTTTTGGTGGGCCGCTTGTTGGAGTTAGCGTGGGGATTATTGCGGGGATTCACCGTATTACCCTTGGCGGTTTTACAGCGGTTGCCTGTGGTATTTCGACAATACTAGCAGGATTTATCACAGGTGGTTTAAGTAAGCAATTAAAAATACGTCAAACCTTTTCCTATAAAAAAGCTGTACTCATCGGGATTTGTGCTGAGACTTTACAAATGATTGTGATTTTAATAATGGCAAAACCATTTGAACAAGCTTTGCAATTAGTTTCTTTAATAGCGCTACCGATGATTTTTATGAATGCTTTTGGGATTTTAATATTTTTCATTATTATTAAAACTTTTATCGATGAGGAAGAGCGTACAAAAGCATTACAAACACACCAAGCTTTTTCTATTGCCCAACAAACTATTGAACATTTTCGTAAAGGGTTAAATGAGGAATCCTGCCGAACGATTGCCGAGATTATTAAAAGAGAGATTGAGGTTGATGCAGTCGCGATTACGGATACAAATGGGATTTTAGCACATGTTGGAGTAGGCGAGGATCATCATGTCATTCATCAAGAAATAATGACGGCTTTAACGAAGCGGGTTTTAGTAGAAGGACGCATTATTACTGCGACGTCCGCAAAAGAAATCAGTTGTCCACATGAAGATTGTCCGTTAAGTGCTGCGATTGTCTTACCCTTAAAAGTACAGCATAAAACGGTGGGTACTTTAAAGCTGTATTTTAGCAATGTTTCTTCATTAACAGGGGCAAAAAGAGAGCTTGCAGAGGGCCTCAGTCGACTATTTTCCTCGCAGCTAGAATATGCTGAAATTGAGCAGCAAAGAAAGCTCTTAAAGGATGCCGAAATTAAAGCACTACAAGCACAGGTGCATCCGCATTTCTTTTTTAATAGTCTGAATACTATTTCGAGTTTGATCCGAACGGATGCTGATGAGGCTAGAGCATTATTGATCAAGCTTAGTACGTTTTTCAGGAGTAATTTGCAGGGAGCTCGCCAAATGCTCATTCCGTTAAAAAATGAAATTGACCATGTGGAGGCTTATTTGTCAATTGAACAAACAAGGTTTCCGAACCGCTATGATGTGCAATTTCACTTGGATGAAGCACTTTTTGACGTACAGATTCCCCCATTTACCTTACAGCCACTCGTCGAAAATGCTATTTATCATGCCTTTAAACATCGTAAGGAAGGCAAAATTGATGTTAGGGTGCAACGACTTAATAATAAGCTATTGCTGTCAACAGAGGATAATGGCTGTGGGATGAGAAAAGAGCAGGTTAAACAGCTTGGCAAAACGATCATGCAATCGGAGCAAGGAACAGGGACAGCTTTATGGAATATTTATCAGCGTATTCATGAAATTTACGGAGCTGAAGCAGATTTTCACATTTCAAGTACGTTGGATGTTGGTACGAAAATTATGATTCAGCTACCATTAAAAGCTACGAGATGGGAGTAGAGAAATGTTAAATGTCTATATAGTAGATGATGAACCGTTAGCAAGAGCTGAATTGCGATATTTATTGGAGCAAACAAAGTTAGTCCAGATCATTGGAGAATCAGAGGATCTAAAGGATATACAGCAGGATCCACAGTTTGAGCAGGTTGATTGTGTGTTTTTAGATATTCAGCTAGGGGTAAACAATGGTCTCGAATTAGCAAAACAGTTGCAACAAAGCATTCTTAAACCTGAAATAATTTTTGCTACGGCTTATGATGAGTATGCGTTACAAGCGTTCGAGGTGAACGCCTTTGATTATATTCTGAAACCATTTGAGCCAGAGCGTGTACAAAGCGCGGTTGAAAAGCTAGTGGCCAAAAGAAGAGCAACGCAGGCTAAAACGATGGAAACATTAAAACATTTGCAGTTGGACAAGCTTGATAAATTAACAGTTTATGTGAATGATCGAATTTTACTTATTAAAATGCAGGAAATTTTATATTGTACATCAGAAGAGAGTAAGACGATTGTTGTCACGGAGAAAGGAAGGTATTTTGTTTCAGAATCGTTAGCCGTATTGGAGAAAAAGCTTACGTTAAAAGGTTTTGTGCGCGTCCATCGGGCATTTATCGTCAATTTAGAACATATTGTAGAGCTGGAGCCTTGGAGTAGCTCTAAATACAATTTAATTTTGCAGAATCGACATTCGATACCTGTCAGCAGGCTTTATATGAAGGATGTACGTAAAATCTTTCAGCTATCAAAATAACTGCATTTCAACAGTAGAAAACACCCTTTCAACTTAAAATTCTGACATTTTGGTGAATTTTACGAATAATCGTTCAATTCATTTGCTATGATGTGGAAAAGGAAAAAGGAGTGATAAAATGAATGCTATTACTATTGTAATAGGTTCCATTTGTATACTGATGATTAGCTATCGTTTGTATGGCATATTTTTCACAAAGAAGGTACTTAAGATAAAAGATGATACGCCCACCCCAGCACACGCTATGGAGGATGGTAAAGACTATGTTCCGACGAATAAATGGGTGACATTTGGTCATCACTTTGCAGCGATTGCAGCGGCTGGACCGTTAGTTGGACCTATTTTAGCTGCACAATTTGGATATTTGCCGGGGCTCCTGTGGCTGTTAATTGGTGCAGTAATCGGTGGTGCAGTACATGATGCAGTAGTGTTATTCGCTTCTATGCGCCATGGCGGAAAGTCATTATCAGAGGTAATGAAGAAGGAATTAGGACCTGTTGCAGGATTCTGTACAGGCCTTGCCATGCTTTTCATTATAACAATTACAATGGCTGGGTTATCGATGGTTGTCCTTGGTGCGTTGGAACGAAATCCATGGGGAACTTTTGCGGTAGGGATTACGATTCCGATAGCGATGCTTGTCGGTATTGCTTATCGTAAAACAGGAAATCTACTTGTTACGTCTACAGTTGGCTTTATTTTGTTGATGATCGGTGTATTTATTGGACCGATGATTCAAGGAACAGCATTTGGTGATTTTTTAACGTTTGACCGTGATACTTTAGCTATTATTCTACCTATTTATGCATTCTTTGCGGCGGCATTACCTGTATGGCTCTTATTAGCGCCGCGTGATTATTTAAGTAGTTTCATGAAAATTGGCGTATTTATTGCGTTAATCATCGGGGTCTTTTTCGTGAACCCAGTCATTCAATTCCCACCAATTACAGAGTTTATTCATGGTGGTGGTCCAGTCATTGCTGGTCCAGTATGGCCATTCGTGTCCATCACAATTGCCTGTGGGGCTATTTCTGGCTTCCATGCTTTCGTAGGCTCTGGGACAACGCCGAAAATGATTGATCGTTGGGAAGATATTCGAATCGTTGGTTTTGGTGCGATGCTCGTAGAATCTTTAGTAGGTGTAATGGCTTTAATTGCAGCAACAGCCCTTCATCCTGCAGATTATTTTGCGATTAATTCAGCCCCGGCTGTCTTTGCTACATTAGGAATGGAGCCGGTTCATTTACAGGCATTAGCTGAAAGTATTGGGATGGATTTAGAAGGACGTACAGGTGGAGCTGTAACGTTAGCAGTTGGGATGACTGATATTTTCACAGGGATTCCTTGGTTTGCTGAATTGTCTTCTTACTTCTATCAATTCGTTATCATGTTTGAAGCGGTCTTTATTTTAACGGCTATTGATGCTGGTACACGTGTAGCACGCTACTTAATTCAAGATTTTGGCGGTAATGTCTACAAGCCGCTTAAGCGTACAAATTGGTTTCCAGGTACAATCTTTGCGAGTGCACTTGCATGCTTCATGTGGGGTTACTTATTGTATTCAGGTGATATCAGTTCGATTTGGGTCTTATTTGGCGTTTCGAATCAGTTAATGGCGACAATCGGTTTAGTTTGTGGCGTAACAATAGTATTAAAAGTTGCAGATAAACGAATCTACGCCTTAACATGCTTTATTCCATTAGCTTATTTATATATCACGGTAAATGTAGCAGGCTTTTGGATGATTAAAAATGTTTATTGGAATACAGCGGCAGCCGGTTACAATATGTTAAATGGTATATTGTCTGTCATTATGTTAGTTTTAGGCTTAATAATTGTCGTAGCGGCCTTTAAAAAGTGGGCAGAGCTTTGGAAGTCGCCAAGGTTTTTATTATCACAAACAGCTTCATCATGAAAAGCAAGAAACTATTGAAAATTAGTTGATTACTAGTTTTCAATAGTTTTTTCATTTCCAAAAATATTGTTAATGACCATAGCGTATGGTTGATTTCCGTTCCGACTGGGCGCTTTGTAGCTGACGCTTCGCTTTCGCTACAGAAAAAACATTTGCCGCTGACGCTTCGCTTTCGCGCAGAGCAGAGCTTCCTGGGGGCGTCCGATGAGCCACCTTTGTGGCTGCCGCTACGTTAGCACTACGCTTTCGCACAGAAAACATCCGCTGCGCTCCAGGGTCTCGGGCCAACACGATGTTGGTCACGAAGGCGTTATCACAGGATGTGATGATTTTAGCCTTCGTTCCTCTATCGCTGATCCCCAAGGAGTCGCCCAGTCTCCACTCCAATCAACTTATAGCATAGCAAACGTTAGTTACCCCAAAATTTTGGCGATATTTTTGCCGTTTCGCTTTTGTTTAAATAATACACCTTGCCATGAAGGGCGTCTATCTATAATGGTATATACTTAATGATTGTCCTAATTATGACGAACAAGCGAAATCAAGGATATGTTCATTGAAAGCGTTGTAGTTATCATGTAAACTAATGAGAGGAAAACGGAGGTTATACATACATGGATGGTCCAGTTTCATTAGTACAGTTAATCATTTCAATTTTGTTATTTTTCGTCATGTTCTTTGGTATTGGATTTTTATTAAATATGCTTTTGCGAATGACATGGTTAATGGCGATAGTGTATCCAATTGTTGTTATCTTTATTGTCGATGATGTAAGCTTTTTAGATTATATTTTCAAGCCAGGTTCCGCATTTCCAGCACTTTTAGATAAATTGCAAGCACTGCAATTTGTAGATATTGCAATTTTATCTGGTGGCTTCGCCGGTTCAATTGTTGCGGGAATTGTCATGATTTATTTACGTAAAAGTGGATATCGAATGTTTTAACTTCTTTCAGCAAAACAGCTGAAAGAAGTTAAAGCCTCCGGCGGATGTCATGGAATCGGAAAGGAGTTCACATAGGATGTTAGCCTAAGATCATCGCATCCATGCGATAACGGCTAACTGACCTGCATCACGCAGGCCTAAGCATAAAGCCGATCCCAGACGCAATTATGCCGAGGCATAATTGATCTTATTTCAGCGGATGTCTAAACATCTGCTGATTTTTTTGATTGTTTCCGATAAATCTAGAAAAGATTCCGATAAAATCACGAAAGATTCCGACAAACCTTGAATTGTTTCCAATAAATAACAAAAACCTTCCGACAAATAAAAAACACAACCTCGGCATGAGGATGTGTCTATTCTCACAATATAAACTGGTATGTGATGATGGCGATGAAAATGCCCGTTAATGCTCCAAAAAATACCTCGCTCCGTTTATGACCTAGCAATGTTTTTAGTTCTTCCATTTTCTCTTGCCCATCCATTTGCGGCCATTTTTTCAAATCATGGAGTAACTTTTCAAAGTCTTTACGCAGTTGATTTAGTACAGCTGCATGTTGGCCAGCCTGAAAACGTACCCCACTCGCATCATACATGACGATAAATGAAAACATAGCGGCTACAGCAAAAATGGGGGAATCTAATCCTGTTTCATAGGCAATAGAGGTTGTTAGACCTGTTACGGAAGCGGAGTGTGAACTAGGCATTCCTCCGGTGGAAGTAAATAATCCCCAGTTAATCTTTCTAGTCATTAAAAAATGAATAGGGATTTTTACAAACTGTGCAAATAGAACAGCAAAAAGGGCAACGAGTAAAGGGGTATTTTGAAATAAACTCATAATCATCACAACCTTCACTAATAATTGCTTTAATTATAACATTCATTATTTTCTAAAAGCCAAATATTACGTGTTTTCTGAAACTTAGGTATAATAGAATAATGAATGGAGGAATTTACATGCATATTGTAAAAGAGGCAAAAACATTTGAAACGATTTCTACTGAGATGTTAGTGGTAGGAGTCCCTAAACATCGTGAGCAAATGCAAAATTGGGCGAGCTTTTCAGCATTTTACGGAGAATCTCTTGATGCGTGGATTAGTGCAGGAGATATATCGACTGAGCTTAAAAAAATGACGAAATTACCATTCTGGAAGGACCACGCAAATCTTAAACGTATTTTATTTATTGGTTTAGATGAGCGTAAAAACTTAACAGAAGGTGATATTCGTGCAGCATTTGGATTGCTCGGCAAAGAACTAAGAGCCTTAAAAGTTAAAGAATATTCAATTTGGCTGGAGTCGTTCATGACAGAGTCGATTTCGGTAACAGATGTTGCATTTTTAGCTGGTGAAGGAACGGGTCTTGGTTATTATTCAATTCCCCATTACAAAACTACATCAAATGAAGTAGATAAACGTATTGACGCTGTTCATCTTGTGACTACTGCTGATGATTTAGATGAAGTGGTGGCAAGCTTTGATGTTGGCGCTATTTATGCGGATGCAGTAAATGAAGCACGAAGCTTAATTAATTTACCACCAAACTTACTGACAGCGACAGACTTAGCCAATTACGCAGAGTCCCTTGCAGTCGAGTATGATTTTGAAGTGGAAATTTTAGATAGAGCACAATTAGAGGAGCTCGGTATGGGCGGTATTTTATGTGTCAATCAAGGCTCCCATGAAGAACCTCGTTTAATAACATTAAAATATAAAGCGTCTGAAGACTTTGACGATCCAATTGGCCTTGTCGGCAAAGGGGTTACGTATGATACAGGTGGCTATTCTTTAAAGCCAAAAGATTCGATGGTAGGCATGAAGGGCGATATGGGCGGTGCGGCAGCAGTACTAGGCGCCATGAGAATTATCGGTGAATTACGTCCTAACAAGAATGTTGTTGCAGTTATTGGCTCTACCGATAATATGGTATCTGGCACAGCATTTAAGCCAGATGATGTTATTACTACATATAGTGGTAAAACGGTAGAAGTTTTAAATACCGATGCGGAAGGACGTTTAGTATTAGCAGATGCTACTACATACGCTAAACAACAAGGAGTGACTTCCCTGATCGATGTTGCTACATTAACAGGTGGAGTGATTACAGCACTAGGTATGGATAAAACTGGTGCCCTTTCAAATGATGATGAATTCTTTGCTGCTTTCATGGAAGCAGCCCAAGAAACGGATGAGTTTGTGTGGCGCATGCCTTTAACAGAAAATGATAAAAAGCGAATTCGTAAATCAGACGTTGCTGATTTAAATAACTCGCCTGGTCGTGATGGACATATGATATTTGGAGGGGGCTTCGTTGGGGAGTTTGTTGGTGATACACCATGGATTCACTTAGATATTGCAGGAACATCAGATGCGATGGCTATACATGACTTAGGCCCAAAAGGTGGTACAGGTGTAATGGTACGTACACTAGCTAATTTTGTGCAACGTTTAGGAGAAGAAAAATAGAATAGGCAATAGACATGTGATAAATGCATCCTCCTACATAAGATAGAGTAAAAAAAGGGAGGAAGCTTATGACATTTTTCGGAGGTTTTCCAGGAGGCTTTGGGCCAGTGGGTGGCCCGTTTTTCAGACCACCATTTTTCGGCCCACCATTTTTCGGCCCACCGTTTTTCGGACCGCCGTTTTTCGGCCCACCATTTTTCGGTCCACCGTTTTTCAGACCACCATTTTTCAGACCGGGTTTTAGACCAGGTCCACCATTTAGAGGTCCTCGTAGATTTTAATTTAAACAACATAGATTTCAAAAAAACCAGATGTCAGCAAGTGACACCTGGTTTTTTCTCATTAAATAAAGTGTTGACAAAATATACCGAATTATTTATTATTCTTATTACATTACTAAGAATTAAATACGTAGCTGACTAGTAAACTAGAGGCTCTTATTATTCGCAGGCATTACTTCTGCCTATGGATAATTTGAGCCTTTTTTTTATCTTTAAAGAAAGACGAAAGGGAGTGAAATCAAATGGGGAAAGTTTTTATAGTGGGGGCTGGACCTGGCGATGTGGATCTTATCACAGTAAAAGGATTACGTTGTATCGAATGTGCTGATGTCATCCTGTATGACAGACTCATTAATAAGACGCTACTGTCCTACGCTAAACGAGAGGCTAAGCTCATTTTTTGCGGTAAGCTACCTCAGCAGCACGCCATGATTCAAGAGCAAATCAATCAATCACTTGTCAGTTATGCACAGCAAGGATTGATCGTGACGAGATTAAAGGGAGGTGATCCATTCGTTTTTGGAAGGGGAGCTGAAGAAGCAGAGGTGCTAGCACAGCATAATATTCCATTTGAAATAGTGCCTGGCATCACTTCAGGGATAGCAGCACCGGCATATGCGGGAATTCCTGTGACACATCGTGACCTAGGCTCAAGTTTTGCAATGGTCACGGGGCATATGAAAGAGGGCAAGGATGATGGAATCCAATGGGAAAGTCTTGCAAAAGGGGTTGACACGATTGCTATTTATATGGGGGTCGGTAATCTTACCTATATCCGTCAGCAGTTGCTCAAGTATGGGCGAGATAAGGAAACCCCAATAGCACTCATCCATTGGGGTACATTTTCTCAACAAAAAACTGTCACGGGAACTTTAGCTAATATTGAAGAACTAGTCCAGCGAGAAAATATTCAAAATCCAAGCATAATTGTAGTAGGAAAAGTTGTTACTTTGAGAGAAACAATTCAATGGTTTGAACAAAACATTCCGCAGCCACAGTTAGCAGAAGTTTCTGTGTAAGGATGTGGATTCATGCAAGCCATTTTATATATCGCTCATGGAAGTAGAGTAAAGGCGGGAGTGGAGCAAGCCGTTACTTTTCTAAAGAGCGTACAACAAGAGGTTGAAATACCGATTCAAGAAATTAGTTTTTTAGAACTCGCGACGCCGACAATTGCTGAAGGTATAGCGAGCTGTATTAACCAAGGGGCTACAGCTATAGCCATCGTGCCTATTTTATTGCTCTCCGCTCAGCATGCAAAGCACGATATTCCAAATGAGATTGATAAAGCAAAACAACAGTACCCACAAGTGCGATTTACATACGGTGAACCACTTGGCGTCCATGAACTATTAATTGATACATTACAGACTAGAATTTTAGAAGCAAGGAGCCCGACTAACGATGCAAGTGTTTTACTTATAGGTCGTGGCAGTAGTGATCCTGCAGTAAAAAGTGATTTGGCCAAAATTGCAACAAGATTACGTGATAAATACGCTTATGAAGCTGTAGACACATGCTTTTTATATGGCACGGGTCCTACGTTTGAAGATTGGTTACAACAAGAGAAGAATAGGGACAATCAAGTATTTATAGTGCCGTATTTGTTGTTTACTGGGATTTTGCGCCAAAGCATAACAAGGCGATTACAAGATTATGACAATAAGAATGTTATTTTATGTGAAAGTTTAGGCTATGACGACAATGTAAGAGAAGTTTTAGTAGAACGTATTTATCAATTGTTAAAATTTACTAAGAAAGGTGTTTTGTAATGGTAGATAAAAGGTCTGAAAATGTAAATCTAGCATTAGATAATGTCCGTCAAATTTTAAATACTGTGAACCATGGATCGATTACATTGATTGTGCAAAATTCCTATGTGGTCCAAATAGAAAAGAAGGAAAAAATACGACTACGATAATTTTAATCATCGGGTGTCCAAACATCTGTACCTGTCGCTGCGCTTTCGGTACAAAAAACATCTGTACCTGTCGCTGCGCTTTCGGTACAAAAAACATCTGTACCTGTCGCTGCGCTTTCGGTACAAAAAACATCTGCACCTGTCGCTACCGCTATCGGTACAAAAAACATCCGCTTTAATAGAGGAACTCAGTCTAAGAACGCCACGTTCTGTGGCATTACCGAAATGACTGATATCGTGTCGGCCTAAGCGCAAAGCCGATTCCAGACACAATTTTGTAGAGGCTTAATTGATCTTTTTTCAGCAATCATTTTGTCAGACAAATTAACAAGGAAAATGAAACGAATATGTGAGGTGGCAAGGTTGAAACTGCAAGTAGTAAATAGTCCATTTAATAAGGAGCAGGTAAAGCTGTTAAATGAGCTGCTCCCTAAACTAACAGGAGAACAGAGAATTTGGTTAAACGGCTTTTTAAGTGCATCACTAGTAACTAGTGATCCTGTCGTTGAAGAAGTAACGCCGATAGTAAAAACAATCACCACAACAGTAACGATTTTATATGGTTCACAAACGGGCAATAGCCAGGGGTTAGCTGAAAAATATGCCTCAGCCTTGAAAGATAATGATGTAGACGTAACAATTTCGTCGTTAGCAACATTTAAACCAAATAATTTAAAAAAGGTAACTAATCTTTTACTCATTGTTAGCACACATGGGGAAGGGGAACCACCTGATCAAGCGATACAGTTCTATGAATTTTTGCATAGCAAACGTGCTCCTAAGTTAGAGCAGCTTCATTATTCAGTGCTAGCCTTAGGTGATAGCTCCTATGAATTTTTCTGTAAAACAGGAAAGGATTTTGATGAACAGTTTGCAAAGTTAGGAGCAACTCGAATCGTACCTCGTACAGATTGTGATGTAGATTATGATGTCCAGGCAGCACATTGGTTCTCAGCTGTTCAGCAGGAGTTGCTCCAACAGACGGATGTAGCTGATTTATCGACTACACAACATAAAACAGCACAAGGAGACACTACATATTCTCGTAAAAATCCGTTTTATGCTGAAGTACTTGAAAACATTAATTTAAACGGCAGAGGATCCAATAAAGAAACACGTCATATTGAATTATCCATCGAAGGTGCAAGTTTCTATTTCGAACCAGGAGATAGTATCGGTATTCTACCGGAAAATGATGAAAAACTAGTCGATGCTTTAATCACAGCATTACAGTTTGAGCCACAAACTGAGGTAAATGTCTTTGAAGAAACACTGCCATTAAAGGAAGTTTTGCAAAAAAAATTAGAAATTACAGTGTTGTCTAAGCCTTTGTTACAAAAAATTGGTGCCTATACAGTCCATCAGGAATTTAACAAGCTACTTGCCGACTCGGAATCCTGGAAGGACTATGCAAAAGGAAGAGATTTACTTGACGTTGTGGAAGACTTCGCACCATTTACATGGAATGCACAGCAATTTGTAGATTTACTACGTAAAATTCCAGCACGTTTATATTCGATTGCTAGTAGTCAAAGGGCAAATAGTGAAGAAGTTCATTTAACAATTGGGAAAGTAAGCTATGAGACAAATGGAAGGCAACGTCTTGGCGTTTGCTCTGGTAGCGTAGCAGAGCGTATTCAAATTGGTGACACATTACCTGTCTATGTTCATAAAAATCCGAACTTTAGATTACCAGAGCATGAGGACACACCGATTATTATGATTGGTGCTGGTACAGGCGTAGCCCCGTATCGTGCATTTTTGGAGGAGCGTGAGGAATTAGGCGTCGGAGGGAAAGCTTGGCTAATCTTTGGTGATCAACACTTTGTCACAGATTTTCTTTATCAAACAGATTTACAGCGTTGGCTTGCTTCAGGCACACTAAGTCAAATGCATGTCGCTTTCTCACGTGATACAGATAGAAAAATATATGTTCAACATAAAATTGAAGAAAATGCTGCTGCTTTCTATGAATGGCTAGAGCAAGGAGCTGTCATTTACGTCTGTGGTGATAAAAAATCAATGGCAGCTGATGTTGATGCAACAATACATCGCGTTATTGAACAACAGGGACAAAAAACGCCAGAGGAAGCGAAAGCCTTTGTCAATGAGCTTAAACAGCAGAAACGCTATCAACGTGACGTTTATTAACTTCTTTTAGCAAGTGTTTTGGTAGCGAAAGCAAAGCGATGAATGCAGTTTTAAGTCACTTTTCAGTGGGTGTCCAAACATCGGCTGAAATAGTGGAACTCAGTCTAGGAATGTCGTCCTGTGGCATTACCGATATGATCGACGTTGTGTAGGCCTTCACGCAGGCATAAGCCTTAAGCCATTCAGGACGCAATTATGACGAGGCATATTTGATTAAAGGAGCGAAAACAAATGACAGGGAAAATTATTTTACCTCCGCAACCAGGGAAACCTAGTGATGTAGAGCGTATTAAAAACGAAAGTAATTATCTACGTGGAACATTAGAGGCTACGATGAATAACCCATTAACTTCAGGTATTCCAGAGGATGATAATCGTCTAATGAAATTCCATGGTAGTTACTTACAAGACGACCGTGATCTTCGTAATGAACGTCAGCGTCAAAAGCTTGAGCCTGCCTATCAATTTATGGTACGGGTACGTACACCGGGTGGGGCGGCTACACCAGCACAATGGCTAGTAATGGATGAAATGGCGAGAAAATATGGTAATGGCTCCTTAAAATTAACGACACGTCAGGCATTTCAAGTGCATGGCATTTTAAAATGGAATGTTAAAAAATATATGCAGGAAATTAATGAAGTGTTATTAGATTCTCTTGCAGCCTGTGGAGATGTCAATCGTAATGTGATGTGTAATGTGAATCCAAACCAATCCGCATTACATGAAGAAATCTATAATTGGTCTGCCAAATTAAGTGAGCATTTACTACCTAGAACACGAGCTTATCATGAACTATGGCTAGATGGTGAAAAGGTAGTTGATAGTCAGGATGAAGAAGTTGAACCTATATACGGTGCGCAATATTTACCGCGTAAATTTAAAATTGGTATTGCGGTTCCGCCTAGTAATGATGTGGACGTATTCTCACAAGATATAGGGTTTATAGCAATTGTTGAGGAAGGTAAGCTAGTAGGCTTTAACGTTGCTGTTGGTGGAGGAATGGGCATGACACATGGCGATCATGAAACATACCCACAGCTGGCTCGCATTATTGGTTTTATCACACCTGATAAACTACTGGAAACAGCGGAGAAAATTATTACGATTCAGCGCGATTATGGGAATCGTTCGGTTCGTAAAAATGCACGTTTTAAATATACAATTGATGCAAGAGGACTTGAATGGTTTAACGAAGAACTAATGCGCCGTCTAGGTTGGAGTATTCAAGAGGCTCGACCATATACTTTTGATCGCACGGGTGATGAGTTTGGTTGGATTAAAGGTGCAGAAGGTCAATGGCATTATACATTATTTATTCAAAATGGACGTATTAAGGACTTTGAAAATTATGAGCTTTTAACAGGATTACGTGAAATTGCGAAGGTGCATACAGGTGATTTCCGCTTAACGCCAAACCAAAATTTAATGATTAGTAATGTAACGCCGCAAAAGAAGAAAAAAATTGCTGCTATTATTGAGCAATATAACCTCACAGATGGAGCACACTATTCTGCATTGCGCCGAAATTCAATTGCTTGCGTATCATTACCAACATGCGGTTTAGCCATGGCAGAAGCCGAGCGTTACCTGCCTTCTCTTATTACAAAAATAGAAACAATTATTGATGAAGCGGGCTTAAACGAAACAGAAATCGTTATCCGCATGTCAGGCTGTCCGAATGGTTGCTCACGTGCAGCAATGGCTGAGATTGGCTTTATCGGTAAAGGTCCTGGGAAATATAATATGTATTTAGGCGCAAGCTTTACTGGTGATCGTCTCAATAAAATATATCGTGAAAATATAGGCGAGGAGGAGATATTAGCAGAGCTTCGTCCAATCCTGCTCCACTATGCGAAGGAACGTCTAGAGGGAGAGCACTTCGGAGATTTTGTTATTCGTGCTAATTATGTAACAGCTGTGTACGACGGACGAGATTTTCATCATAAATAAAATAGTAGCCGTGTAGCAAAGAAATTTGCTACACGGCTTTTTTAAATGGAAAAATCTTCGGGGATAAAGACTTTTAATTGCTTTGGTTTGACAAATACATGGTCACCAATCTTAAGCTGAAGGTTAGTAAATTGTTCTTTAGTCAGTTCTGCCTCTAAAAATTCATCTATATCTTCACGACGTAATTCAATCTGCACGATAGGTCCGAGCAAGTGAATATGGCTTACTTTGACGGGGACGGTGCCAGGTATGTTAGTTTTCTCAATATGAATATCATGGGGGCGTACATAGCCTACTGCATGGTCCTCTGTATGTGTTTGTACGTCAGGTACATCAATCGCAAATTCACCATGCATGAGCTTACCATTATGTAACCGTCCTTTAAAGAGATTCACATTACCTAAAAAATCATAAACAAAAGGGCTCTTTGGATTTGTGTATACGTCGTCTGGGCTACCGATTTGCTCTATCTTGCCGTTGTTCATCACGACAATTCGGTCTGCAACATCAAGTGCCTCTTCCTGATCGTGTGTGACAAAAATACTTGTAATATGAAAATCATTGTGAAGCTTTCGTAGCCAACGACGCAATTCCTTGCGCACTTTAGCATCCAGTGCCCCAAAAGGTTCATCTAATAAAAGTACCTTGGGCTCCACGGCGAGGGCTCTAGCAAGTGCAACTCGCTGACGTTGCCCACCTGATAGTTGTGTTGGGTAGCGATCAGAAAAATTTTCTAGTTTGACCAGTTTGAGAAGCTCCATCACTTTGTTCTTTATTTCTAATTTAGATGGTCTTGTTTTACGAGGGCGTACTTTAAGACCGTAAGCGACATTATCAAAAACTGTCATATGGCGAAAAAGTGCATAATGCTGGAACACAAAGCCTACATTTCGCTCCTTTGGATGGCGATCTATCATCGATTGACCGTCAAATAAAATCTCCCCAACATCTGATGTTTCAAGTCCAGCAATAACACGTAGTAACGAAGTTTTGCCAGAACCAGATGGGCCAAGAAGAGCAACTAGTTCCCCAGATTGAATATGAAGAGAAACATCTTCTAAAGCTTGAAAGGAACCGAATGTTTTAGATACATTTTTAATTTGAATGCTCATGCTGACAATACCTCCTATCAATTATGCCTCGGCATAATTGCGTCCGGAATCGGCTTTGTGCATGCACAAAGAACTCCTTTCCGATTTCCGTGACATCCGCCGGAGGCTTTAACTTATTTCAGCAGATGTTTATACACCCGCTGAAAAGTAATTTAAACCAGTAATTTAAACCTGCATTCATCTCACCACCTATAGAGGTGAGTGACATCTGTAACTGCCGTTGCACTTTCGTTACAGAAAATAATTGCTGAAAGAAGTTAAACTGATTTTGATTTCCAAGCAATAATATCTTTAACGATGAGTGTAATAATGGCGATTACGCTCATCAGTGAAGCAACGGCGAAGGCTGCTGCAAATTGGTACTCATTGTATAAAATTTCAATATGAAGGGGCATCGTATTTGTCATCCCTCTAATATGCCCTGATACAACAGAAACGGCACCAAATTCACCGATTGCCCGAGCATTACAAAGTATAAGGCCGTACAATAAGCCCCATTTGATATTTGGCAATGTCACATGCCAAAATGTTTTAAAACCATTGGCCCCAAGTGAAATGGACGCCTCCTCCTCAGAAGTGCCTTGTGTCTGCATAAGAGGAATAAGCTCTCGTGCAACAAAGGGTAACGTAACAAAGACAGTAGCAAGGACAATACCAGGTAGCGCAAAAACAATTTTAATGTCATGTTCAAATAGCCAATCTCCAAATAGTCCCTGTGAGCCAAATAACAAAATAAATACTACACCTGCAATAACAGGAGATACTGCAAAAGGAAGATCGACGATTGTAAGTAATAGATTTTTCCCTTTAAAGTTGAACTTTGTTAAAGCCCAAGCAGCCATAACTCCGAAGATTGCGTTTAATGGTACTGCAACCGCGACAACAGTTAAAGTTAATTTAATAGCTGCCAATGCATCTGGATGTGTGATAGCTGCTACATAAACGTCTACTCCTTTTTGAAAGGCAGTGGTAAAAATTGATACTAGTGGAAGTACAATAAAAAATGCTAAAAATGCTAGCGCAATAAATATTAGCGTATATCGGACAAAGCGTGGCTCTTGTAAGGCAGCAGACTTTGTCACTGTATTATTTTTTTCAGGAGCAACTTGCTGAATAAATGTAGACTGTTCCATAAATACCTCCTAATGTACAAAGCGACGATTTGCCAACCATTGTATGAAATTAATGCTAAATAATAGAATGAAGGACGTGACAAGCATGACCGCTGCAATAGCAGTTGCACCCGCATAGTCATATTGCTCTAGCTTTGTCATAATAATTAATGGCGTAATTTCAGTCTTCATTGGCATATTACCAGCGATAAAAACAACAGAACCATACTCTCCTAATGCACGAGCAAATGCTAATGAAAAACCTGTTAAAATGGCAGGAGCAAGCTCTGGAAAAATAATTTTACGAAAGGTTTGTAAACGATTTGCTCCAAGGCTTGCAGAGGCTTCCTCAACCTCAGCACTAATATTTTGTAAAACAGGCTGCACAGTACGGACGACAAATGGTAGCCCGATAAATGTAAGGGCAATGATAATGCCAAGTGGCGTAAAGGCAATTTTAAAATTAAAAAATTGACCAATCCAACCATTTGGCGCATAGAGGGACGTTAAGGCAATTCCTGCTACAGCAGTTGGCAAAGCAAATGGTAAATCGACAAGTCCATCAATGATTCGTTTAAACGGAAAACGGTATCGTACAAGTACCCAAGCAATGATTGTGCCAAAAATAACATTTAGTAAACCAGCAGCGAGCGCAGTCCTAAAACTTACCTTATATGAAGCAACAGCACGGGGAGCGGTTACAATATCAACAAACTCTGCCCAGCTTATGGACATTGTATGAATAATAATCATCGATAGTGGCAATAAGACTAACAAGCTAACATATAACATCGTAAAGCCCAGAGAAAGGTGGAAACCTGGAATAATGCGGCGTGTTTTTTTATAAACCGTTAAACTACTCATGACATGCCTCCTTATTGAGGTACATAAATTTCATCAAATGTACCACCATCTTTAAAATGCTTCGCTTGAGCTTCTGCCCAACCACCGAAATCATCGATTGAAACTAGTTCGAGTTTTGGGAATTGCTCTTGATATTTTGCTAGAATTTTTTCATTTCGTGGTCGATAGTAATTTTTCGCAGCAATTTCTTGACCACTGTCACTGTATAAATGCTTTAAATATGCCTCTGCAACTTCGCGTGTACCTTTTTTATCTACGATTTTGTCGACAATTGCTACAGGCGGCTCAGCTAAAATACTTAAAGAAGGTGTAATGATATCAAATTCGTCACCCAATTCATGGAGCGATAAATAAGCTTCATTTTCCCATGCAATTAAGACGTCACCAATATTACGTTCAACAAAAGTTGTTGTAGCACCACGTGCGCCAGAATCCAGTACTTCTACATTGCTATATAGAGCTTTCATAAATTCTTTTATTTTTGCCTCATCATTTTTATATAATTTCTCTGCATAAGCCCAAGCAGCTAAATAATTCCAACGTGCACCACCAGACGTTTTAGGATTTGGTGTGATGACAGATACATCGTCCTTTGTTAAATCATCCCAGTTTTTAATACCCTTTGGATTGCCTTTGCGTACTAAAAAGACAATTGTCGATGTATAAGGTGTAGAGTTATTTTCAAATTCTGTTTGCCAATCTTTATTTAATAGGCCTCGAGCTTGTGCAATCTCATCAATATCGTAAGCTAGTGCTAGTGTAACAACGTCTGCTTCTAGACCATCAATTACAGCTCTACCTTGTTTACCAGAGCCCCCATGTGATTGTTTTATCGTTACATCTTGGCCGGTTTCATCCTTCCATTTTTTTATAAAATCTTTGTTGAATTCCTCGTAAAGCTCACGCGTTGGATCGTAGGATACATTTAATAGTTCCACAGATTTTTTTGTATCCTGAGCCCCTGTATTTGTTTCAGAAGAGCTGCTACTACAACCTGTTAATGCCAGTGCTAATGCAGATATAAGTACTAACGATTGGAAAAGATGTTTCCTTTTTTTCATAAAATAACACTCCTTTTTGATGATCTAGAGAATACAAAAGACCATCTACCAGAACGAATAGTAATCGTCTTAAGTAGATGGCCTTCAGATCCTCTGATCAGCATTTTATATTGGTTTGGTTCAAAGCTTAGTTATACATTAAACATATATTTCCTATTAGTCAACAAGGAATTAAAATATTGCTTTTGACCGGGATAAAAAATTTGGACTCATTGAAATGAATTTTTATAAAAACCTAGTTGACTACTAGGTGTACTTTAGTATATATTTGGTAATAAGAAAAAATGATTGTAGAACGAGGTAGCCAATACTAGTGAACAATCAAAACAATTATTTGGACACCTGCTGAAAAGTGACTTAAAACCGAATTCATCTCACCCCTATAGAGGTGGGTAACTTCTGTAGCTGAAAGAAGTTAAATAATGAGCTGGCTAGTTAAACTAGAGGCGTTTTAACAAAGACATATCTATATATGTCTGTCGTTAGAACGTCTCTTTTTCATTAAGAGGAGGATTATATGCTAACATATGCAACTTGGCATGAGCCAACATTGAATTTTCAAATAGACGAAACCTATAAGGCTGCACTGGAGGTTTTACAGTGGAGTTATGCTGAATATGGCGAGGATATCGTCTATGCTTGTAGCTTTGGCATTGAGGGGATTGTCTTAATTGACCTTATTTCAAAGGTGAAGCCCGATGCTACGATTGTCTTTTTAGATACAGATGTTCATTTTAAAGAAACATATGAAACGATTGATAAAGTAAAAGAAAAATATCCGAAGCTGAACATTAAGATGCAAAAACCAGCACTTACACTCGAACAACAAGCAGCTCAATATGGCGATAAATTATGGAATTCCAATCCAAATAAATGCTGTGAAATTCGCAAGATTGTGCCGTTGCATGAAGCGTTGGCGGGCGCCAAGGCTTGGATATCAGGTTTACGTCGTGAACAATCACCAACCCGGCAAAATACAAACTTTATCAATCGTGACGATAAATTTCAATCCATTAAAATTTGTCCACTCATTCATTGGACATGGAAGGATGTCTGGCGTTATGTTTCAAAGCATAGTTTACCGTACAATCCATTGCATGACAGAGGCTATCCAAGCGTCGGCTGCGAGCATTGTACAAAACCAGCATTTACAATGGATGATTTGCGTTCAGGCAGGTGGCAAGGATCTGGTAAAACTGAGTGCGGATTACATGAATAAAGGAGTTTTGCCATGCTTGAAAATATAGCAATAGCAATTAGTTTATTTTTTGCGCTGAATATTGGTGCTAGTGGAGCGGCAGCCTCAATGGGGGTTGCTTACGGAGCAGGTGCCATCAAAAAAGCTTGGCAAGCATTGCTCATTTGTTCAGTGGGTGTTTTTTCTGGGGCAATTCTTGGAGGTGGAGAGGTAGTAAAAACAATTAGCTCCGGCATAATGCCACAGGAGTACATTACAGTAAAGATTGTCATTTTTATTTTGATTTCTGCGACAAGTTCACTATTTCTCGCCAATCTTTTAGGCATTCCATTATCGACGAGTGAAGTGACAGTAGGAGCAGTTGTAGGTGTAGGAATTGCCTATAAAGTGCTTTATATTAAGTCATTACTTGTCATCATATCATTTTGGGTAATAGTGCCAATCATAGCGTTTATCATTGCATTTGTCTTTGGAAAGTGGCTGTATAAATTACAAGTCAAGGGTTTGTTAAAAGATCATTTACTATTAACGATTCTCCTTGTATTTGCTGGATTTTTCGAAGCGTTTTCAGCAGGGATGAATAACGTAGCAAATGCAGTTGGACCTCTTGTTGGTGCAGGGATGATGAGCGTAACAACAGGAATATTGCTTGGTGGTGCTTTTGTGGCGCTTGGCGCTATGCTCCTTGGCAAACGAGTGCTTGAAACAAACGGTAAAAAAATTATGCGCTTTGAGAAGGCGGAAGGGATACTAATTTCGAGTACAGGTGCACTACTAGTCGGTATAAGCTCTATCTTTGGACTTCCTGTGCCATTAACACAAGTAACATCCTCTTCGATTATTGGCATGGGAATGGCCAAAAACGGGAAACAAATTTTCCATAAGCACATTGTGAAAAAAATAATCCATATTTGGATCGTTTCGCCAATCTTTTCTTTAGCCATTTCTTATTTTTTAGTACAGCTATTCTTAGAAAAAGATTTCTATACCATCGTATTAATTGGCAGTATTATTGTTGGAACGCTTGGTGTCATTAGCTTAATGCGAACAATGCGTGAAGAAGAGCGCTCCATATATGATGCGGGTGAAGGAATTTAAATACCCGAATTACTGTTGAATCAGTTGGAGCCTGATAATTTTTAAGGGGGTGCTGATCAAAACAGCAGGGAAGCCGATCACTTTTTAGGGAAGCTGATCAAATCAGCGGGGAAGCCGATCATTTTTAAAGGGAAGCTGATCATATCAAAGGGACACCTGATCACTTTTGGAGGAAAGCCGATCAATTGGGAAGTATCCCCGATTACCTCTGTAAGAACTGGATTAATCGCAGAAGTTCCGATTTTAGCCTAAGATGAAAAACCAAGGTTCATCACCAAAAGATGTGGATGTCGTTTACTATGTAAATAAGTTGATTGGAGTGGAAGTTGGGCGACTCCTTGGGGATTAGCGATAGGGAAACGAAGGCTAAGGACATCACGTCCTGTTCAAAGCCCCCAGCTGGAACGGAAATCAACCACACGTTTTGGTGAGAATCCAAAATCAATGCAAATAAACTTAAATATAAAACTGAGTAATTCAATAAAACTAGGAGGAGATTGTAATGAGTTTACAACCACATGGTGGACTATTAGTGCAAGCTATTAATTCTGAGAAGGATGTAACGCATATAAATAAAGTTATTGAGCTTGATGCCATTGCACTTAGTGATTTAGAGTTAATTGCAATCGGCGGGTACAGTCCAATTGAAGGTTTTTTAACGCAGGAAGATTATGAATCAGTTGTCGAGCATACGCGTTTAGCGTCAGGTGTGGTTTGGAGTATTCCAATTACATTACCTGTAGCAAAGGATGTAGCTGCAACATTGCAGCCGGGTGATGAGGCAAAATTAGTATACGGTGATACGGTTTACGGCGTTATTGAAATTGCGGATATTTATGAGCCAAATAAACGGAAAGAGTCATTGTTAATATACGGCACGGAGGATTTACAGCATCCCGGTGTTAAAAAGTTGCATGAGCGTCCAAGTATTTATGTTGGTGGGAAAATTACATTAGTAAAACGTCTAGAGCAAAAGTTTCCTTCCTATTCATTTGATCCGCTTGAAACACGCCGTCTTTTTGCAGAAAAGGGGTGGCAAACAATTGTTGGCTTCCAAACACGGAATCCTGTGCACCGAGCACATGAATACATTCAAAAGGCAGCACTTGAAACAATTGATGGGTTATTTTTAAATCCACTAGTTGGTGAAACGAAATCAGACGATGTTTCCGCTGCAATTCGCATGGAAAGTTACGAAGTTTTACTAAACAATTATTATCCTGAAAATCGTGTGCAATTAGGTGTGTTTCCAGCTGCAATGCGTTATGCAGGACCAAAAGAAGCTATTTTCCATGCACTTGTACGAAAAAATTATGGATGTACACACTTTATCGTTGGGCGTGACCATGCAGGGGTTGGCGATTACTATGGTACATACGATGCACAAAAAATCTTTGAACAATTTACGGAAGATGAATTAGGAATTATTCCATTAAAATTTGAGCATAGCTTCTATTGTAACAAATGCGAGGGAATGGCAACGACGAAAACTTGTCCTCATGAGAGCTCAGCACATGTCATTTTATCGGGTACTAAGGTTCGTGAAATGTTGCGTAATGGCGAAGTGCCTCCAAGTACATTTAGTCGTAAAGAAGTTGTGGATGTATTAATTAAAGGAATGCGTCAGGAGGTTATAAAGTGAGTTCAAACATCGTTTGGCATGAAGCGTCTATTACGAAAGAGGAGCGTCGTACACAAAATAAGCATCAAAGCTTTATTTTATGGTTCACCGGTTTATCAGCATCAGGGAAATCTTCTGTGGCGAATGCATTTGCACGCCGGCTCTTTGAACGTGGCAATCAAGTATTCGTCTTAGATGGAGATAATGTTCGCCATGGCTTAAATAAGGATTTAGGATTCGACGAAAAAAGCCGTAAGGAAAATATACGACGTATTGGTGAGGTATCTAAGCTTTTTGTAGAAAGTGGTCAAATTGTTTTGACTGCCTTTATTTCACCTTACCGAGAAGATCGTCAGGTTGTCCGTGAGCTTGTGGAAGCAGGAGAGTTTTTAGAGGTCTATGTGAAGTGTTCAGTTGAAACGTGTGAAAAACGTGATCCAAAAGGTCTTTATAAAAAAGCACGAACTGCAGAGATTCCTAACTTTACTGGTATTAGTGCGCCGTATGAGGAACCAGAACGTCCAGAAATCATTATTGATACAGAACTCCATTCTATCGAAGAATGCGTAGATCAGCTCACAGACATATTAACTTCAAAAGGATATATTTAGACTGATTAACTACGCATTTATATTCTTAAAGAATCTGCTTACTTTGAAGAGGCAGATTCTTTTTGTGGAAAAATTATCTATTTTATAGAACATCCCCAAATGTTGTGAGATGATTACATCATCAAACGTTATAGGGGATGAAAAAGATGAGCATACATATTCAACTATTAACCGAGGATGTTGTAAGCCAGAAATTATTAAATGAAATAGTAGAACTTTGGAATGAAAATGCCATAGAAACAGCAGATTGTGAACTAGGAGAGAGTGAAAGGAAGGGGATTAAAGAACAGCTAGAACAATATATTGAATCAAAATATGGGGCCATTTATATAGCGATGAATGGAAATAATGAAATGATTGGTTTTGGAATGGCTTCGATCAAAAAGGATTTTATTTATGATATGAACTATGGTCAAATAGACGAGGTTTATGTAGTATCAGTATATAGAAGACAGAAGGTTGCTAAACGTCTAGTAGATGATTTAGTGAATTGGTTTAATGATGAGCATAATACTTCAGTAGTAAATGTTTATGTAGATTTAGAAAATGACTTAGCACTAAACTTTTGGGAAGGCATTGGATTAGAAAAAGAGTTTTATATGCTATCAAACAATTAAAAAAGTGGCCATTGAAGTTTATTCAATGGCCACTTTTTTGAAAAGTTATTTAATGCCTTGTTCCTTTTTCATCCGGTCGATTTCCGGTCCAAGCTCGTCATGTATTGTGCCTTTCCACGGTTTTACGCCAGCGATGTATGAAGAGCGAGTCATAATATGCCCTCCAACAGGACCTGTGATAAACAGGAACAAAATACCGAGTAAAATACGGGGATTGAAGTGATCTTCAATCAGCCAAAAGTGAAAGAATACGCCGATGAGTACGCACATAACACCGAGCGTTGCACTTTTAGAAGCAGCGTGGGCACGTGTGTACAAATCAGGTAAACGGACAAGACCAATGGCTGTCACGACAATAAATAGTACCCCTACAGAAATGAAAAAGATAACTAAACTATTAGCGAGAATTGTCACGTTTAATGATATCTCCTTTCTCAATGAATTTAGAGAAAGCAACGGTGCCGATAAACGATAATATCGCTAACAATAATATAATCTCTAGGAAGAAGCTTGTTTCAACCAATACCGAAAACAGTCCAATTAATGAGATTACTGACACACCCAATGAATCCAATGCTACTACACGGTCAGATGCAGAGGGTCCTTTCACCATTCGATAAATAACGGCAATCAATGATAAGCAAATCACCACAATGGCAGTAATGATAAACGTTGTCATGATTTACTCACCTCCAAAATCGCTTTCTCAAATGAATCACGAATGGCTGTAATCGCTTCGTCGACATCACTAATATCAATTGCGTGTACATACAAAGTTTTTGCATCATCTGATACATGTACTACTACAGTACCAGGTGTTAACGTAATAAGACTTGATAATAGCGTAATTTCCCATTCTTGTGTTAAAACAGTCGGATAGGCAAAGAATGCAGGCTGCATATCCAACTTCGGTTTTAAGACGACCCGAAGAACTTGTACATTCGCTAACACTAACTCCTTTAAAAAGAGTAATGTCAATTTAATGATTGCCCATATGCGGTAGACGTAAAGTCGGGTAGAAAAAAATCTACGCATAATAACAAGCAATATAATACCGAGAATAAACCCAACGATAAAGCCTGTTGCTGTGTAATTAGAAGAAAGGAACATCCAAACGAAGGCAAGTACAAAATTTAAAATAATTTGAAATGCCATATCTCTAATCCCCCTTCATTACAGCATCTATATAAATAGATGGATCACTTAATAGTTTTGCTGCATCGTCCATAAATGGTGTAATCCATTCGGACCCTACACCGTACGCTACAGTGATGAGCACTAAAAGAACGGTAGGCACAAATAGTGTATTGTAGACTTTTTTATCGACAGTACCTGTGGTTTCTTTTTCTTCACCCCAAAAGGCATAAAGGAAAATACGAATAACCGATAATAAAACGAGAAGTGACGAAGCTAAAATAAAAATACTGCTCCATTTACTGCCAGCTTCAAATCCTCCCTGTACAATCAACAGTTTTCCAACGAAGCCACTAAGTGGGGGAATCCCTGCTAAACCAAATGCTGCAATTAAATAACACCAACCTAGAGCAGGGTATTTATGCATAAGCCCGCCCATTTTCCGTAAATCAGATGTGCCCGTAATGTAGATGACTATACCTATTAACATAAAGAGCGCTGCTTTTATAAGCATGTCATGAATTAAATAGAACATAGCCCCTTTTAGGGAGATTTCATTCATTTGAGATACACCGAATAAAATAACCCCTACAGCAATAACAATATTGTATATAATGATAAGCTTCACATCATGGTAAGCAAGTGCGCCAATACAGCCCGCAATAATTGTTGCAATTGCTAATGCCATTAGTAAATCATGTGTATACGATAAATCATGAACAAAGAACAATGTATATGTTCTAGTAATCGCATAAATGCCAACCTTTGTTAGCAGTGCACCGAATAGCGTTAGCACTGGAATCGGGGCTGCTGCATAAGAAGTTGGAAGCCAGAAGTATAGCGGGAAAATAGCTGCTTTTAATCCAAATACCATTAAAAATAGTACTGCTATAACCGTAACAATACCTGGCTGATTAATGTCAGCAATTTTTACTGCAATATCTGCCATGTTTAACGTACCAACTACAGAGTAAAGAAAGGCAACTGTAATTACAAATAAAGCAGATGAAATAACATTGATTAGAATATATTTAATGGAACCTTTAAGCTGTCCTTTTTCGCCCCCGAGAACGATGAGCAAATAAGAGGCCATTAATAATACCTCGAAGAACACGAAAAGGTTAAAAATATCGCCTGTCGTAAATGCCCCGTTAACCCCAGTTAAAATAAACATAATCCCAGGATAATAGAAGAAGCGTTCACGTTCCTTCGTGATGGAACCGAAGCCATACCAAACAACAAAGAGGGTGATAAGCAAAGTTGTTGTGACAAGCAGTGCCGACACCATATCGGAAACCATTGTAATGCCATACGGCACAGGCCAATTTCCGAATGTCACTTTTTGAATCCCATCATTTTTCACCTTTATAAGCAGTGAAATGGCTGAGATAAGTGCGAGCCCAATACCGAGTAATGCGAATAAACGCTGGTATTTTAAGTTTTTTTGCCCAAACATTAAAATCATACCGAAGAAAAACGGAATGATAATTGGTAGTAGAAGGAAGTTATTCATCCTCATCACTTCCTCTCATTAAGCTTATATCATCTGTCTCGAGTTCCTGATAAGAACGGTAAGCAAGAACGAGGAAGAAAGCAGTTACACCAAAACTAATAACAATCGCTGTTAAAATAAGCGCCTGTGGTAATGGGTCTGCAAAAGTTTTAGCCCCTTCCTTTAAAACAGGCGGTGCCTCTCCACGAAGCCCGCCCATCGTTAAAATAAGAAGATGAGCACCATGACTTAACAGGCCAGTCCCGATAATAATACGCAATAAGCTTTTCGATAAAATTAAATAAACCGCTGCCATAAACAGAAAGCCTATGACAAATGCCATCAATATTTCCATTATTCATCCTCCCCAATCGTTTGAATAATGGTCATCGTAACGCCGACAACAACCAAATAGACACCGCTATCAAAAAGCATAGCCGTGTGTAATGACTGTTTGCCTAGAAGCGGTAAATCGAAATAATCAAAGAAATGAGTGAAAAACGGTTTACCTACAAACATTGGGAAAGCGGCAGTTGCAAGGGCTAGTAGTAAGCCAATTGCCGTTAAATACGTATAATTTATTGGTAAAACCTTACGAACCGTATTTAAATCAAAGGCAAGGACTAAGAGTACGATAGCACTCGATGTCAAAAGTCCACCAACAAAACCGCCTCCAGGTGTGTAATGACCAGCAAGAAAAATATGAATGGAGAAGAAGAAAATAATGAAGAATACAATTTTTGCTGTAAATTGTATAATTACATCATTTGTTTTCATGCGATTTCTCCTTTCTATTCATGCGTAGCTTTATCATTGCTAAAATGGCCATTCCAGCAATACCTAGCACTGTAATTTCAAATAATGTATCAAAGCCACGGTAGTCTACTAAGATCACATTGACAATATTTCCACCGCCAGCTTTTGTATAAACTGTTTCCTCATAATATTTTGAAATAGTTGGAATCAATTTTTGCGAATGTGCAGACAATGCTAAAAGTGTAACCATAACACCGACTGTAACGGAAACAATCGCACGATTTAATTGGAATCTCATGCGCTCTTCTCGTTTTCCGAGCTTAGGCAGATGATAAAACGCAAGTAAAAATAGGGCTACAGAAATTGTTTCAATAACAAGCTGTGTTAATGCTAAATCAGGAGCATTAAAGATTACGAAGAATAATGCTACTGTGTAGCCCACAGCACCAAGGCCTATAATAGCTGTTAAACGAGACTTTGCTAAAATCGTAATGGCCGTTCCAATGACCAACACTACAACTAAAATGATTTCGTAAGGACGAATAGGTGCAGTGTCTTGGAAGGAAACTGTAAAAGCTTTCTTTACAAATAAAGAACCGATGACAATCGCTGCAATGCTACTAAACATATATAGCAGGTAGTGGCGCATAGAGCCCGTCATATAAAGACGTGATACCCGATTTAATCCAACATCTAGTCCCAGCATAATCTTGTCGTAAGCATTATTTAACGTTAAAGCTCGAGGGAATTTTTGATAAATGCCCTGCCATTTTGGTAATGCTACAAACAATAAAACCCCAACAATTACTATGCCAACTGTCATGAGTAATTCAGGTGTAATTTCACCATGCCAAGCAGCCACATGAATATCAATATCCTTGGGTGAATCGTATAAGAATGGCTGAATAGCCTGTACTGCTGGCTTTACAAAAGTGTCCCCAACTAGGTTAGGAATAAAGAATATGGTTACGACCAATGCTGCTAAAATCATCGGTGAAATTAGCATGCCAATCGGTGCCTCATGTGGTTTATGAGGTAATTTTTCCGGTTTATATTTACCTGTAAATGTTCTGAAAACAAAATAGAAGCTATAGACAAATGTAAATATACTAGCAATCCAAGCAACAATCGGGAAGAGTGCTCCCCATGTATCAAAACCGAAAAATTCAAAATTTTGCAGTGCAAGCATTGCAGTTAAAAACATTTCCTTACTTAAAAAGCCGTTAAATGGCGGAAGACCAGCCATTGATAAGCTTCCAATAGCTGCAACTGTAAAGCTAAGCGGCATAATACTCATTAAGCCACCGAGCTTGCGAATATCACGTGTACCTGTTTCATGATCGACAATTCCTGCAATCATGAATAGGCTGCCCTTAAAAGTTGCATGGTTGATCAGATGGAAAATCGCCGCAAAGGCAGCAAATTTAATAGTATCTGTTGCGCCATTACTATGAAATGCTAAAGCACTAGCGCCGAGCAATGACATAATAAGTCCAAGCTGACTCACAGTAGAGAAAGCAAGAATTCCTTTTAAATCTGTTTGTTTTACTGCAAAGAATGAACCCCAGAATAGCGTTACGATACCTACGCCTGTAACGAGCCATACCCAAAGCTCAGAAACAGCGAAAATTGGTGTGAACCGTGCAACTAAATAAATACCTGCCTTTACCATTGTTGCAGAGTGAAGGTATGCACTAACGGGTGTTGGCGCTTCCATTGCATCTGGTAACCAAATGTAGAATGGGAATTGTGCAGATTTCGTAAATGCTCCTAAAAGTATTAAAACGAGCGACCAAGTGAACAGCGGATGCTGCACTAAATTAGGTGCCATTGGAATAAGTTCACGGATTGAATACGTTCCTCCCATTATATAGAGAAGGATAAATCCTCCTAACATCATTAAGCCGCCACCGACTGTAATCATCATTGACTTAAGTGCACCAAAGCGAGAGGCATCACGGTTATACCAGTAACCGATCAGTAAAAATGATGAAATAGATGTTAGCTCCCAAAAGAAGTACAGCGTAATTAAATGATCTGACTGTACTACTCCTAGCATTGCGGTCATAAATAATAATAAGTAAACATAAAAATTATGTAATTTTTCTTTATGTTTGTCTAAGTAAAAAATAGAGTAAAGCACGACCAATGAGCCAATTCCAGTAATGAGTAATGAGAAAAGCAAGCTAAGTCCATCTAAATAAGAAACGATGGATATATCAAGCGACGGAATCCAAGGAAGCTCCTCAAGAAATACTTTACCATCTGCTACTTTTCCGATATATGATGCATAAATAATCGCGAGTGTAGCAGGTACTGCAAGAACAAACCAGCCTGTGTGAATATTTTTAATGCTTTTATATAAAAATGGCACAAATATTGCAGCAAGCATTGGAATGAAAATATAAAGTACTTGTAACAAAAAAATCCTCCTTTATGCAGGTAAGTATGTTAATTATAACGCACTTTTAGTATGAATGCATATGCACTCATATTATTTAGCTTGCGATAGTGGAAGAATTTTGGATATATTATAAATAGGAAGTTATCAATTCAAATAGAGGAAAAATTTTTTATGAGAAACCCTTATATTTATGGTTATTTACCATTAATTACAATTTTATTGTTTAGTTTGACATTTGGAATGTATGCAGTAAGTGAATCTTTGCAAGTTTTCCATGCAATCGGTGTGTATTCCGGCATGCGTGAGTTTTTATCCGATTTCGAGCTACGTGTATTTTTGCTAATTGTCTTTGCTGTTATCTTTTTTATGCTATTTTCAGCATTAAAATTAGTAGGAGAAACTATTCATGAGCTAGGAATGTTATTTTTCTCAAAGGATCATGATGGTGCGACAGTTCATCAAGCACGAGGCGGATACATCATTTTATTGGTGGGGGCAATATGTTCAGCTTTTGCTATTCAGTTTATTTACGTTTTAGTAGGTATTTTTGTCTTAACCGTTTTTATCTACTTTATTTATCTGATCTATAAAATGAGTCATTATATGTCGATGGGTGGAACGATCGGCTTACTAGTATTTGAGCTTTTTATGTGGACGCTATTATTATCGCTATTAGTTTATGTTGTTTTAAAATTGTATAATGGCATTTTGGCAAGTTTACCGTTTGCTCATTAAAAGTTCGGGCTACAGTAAATTACATAATAACGTTAAACAATAAAAGGAGCAGCCCTGGAGTGATAAATTTCACTCAGGGCTGCTTCTTTTTTCATTTCTTTCAGCAAGTCTCCAGCCTCTAGCTTTCGCACATGCAAAAAACAAAAGCATGAAGTCGATTCTGCAGAGTCATTGATCTTTATTCTAGTAAAACATTAAAGAGCTTATGATGAATCTTATAAGACTCTAAACTTTCCATAGATTGTGGCCTATCGAAGCCAAGCCAAACTGCTGCAGTGTAGTCATCGTTTAATCCAGCAAGCCAGTAGTCGCGATAGTTGTTAGTTGTTCCTGTTTTGGCCCCGACATAATTACTTCTACTATAAACGCCTTGCCCTGTACCTTTGGTAACAACATCTGTAAGCATTGAACGTATATACTTGACCGTTTTCGGTGACCAAATTTGATCGCGTGCTGAATCCCAACTGTAAAGCTCCGTGCCATCAGCTGCTGTCACTTTACGGATGCTATGGGCCAGTACGTATGAGCCGTCAATAAAACTTGTGTAGGCGTCTGCTAGCTCAAGTGCTGTTACACCATACGTCAATCCTCCCAAAGAGGTAGCATAATTATGGTCTTTTGCCACGATGGAGCGGAAATGAAAGCGATCTAAGTAACTAAAGGCTGTGTCCACTCCGACTGTATTAAAGAGACGGAGAGCCGATGTATTGTAGCTATATCGAAATGCTACTCGAATTGGTACATCACCGTATTTAAAGCCCCCATAGTTTTCTGGACAAAATGAACCGACACAATAACTACCACCACTGACGATAGAATCGGGTGTATGTGCTGTCGTTTCAAAGAAAGGAGCATATACCACTAGCGGCTTAAAGGCAGAGCCTGGTTGACGCGTACCTTGAAAGGCACGATGATATCCGAACTTTTCATAGTTTTTCCCGGCATAAAGACTAACAACTTCACGGGTTGTATTATCAATAACTGCTCCAGCGGCTTGTAATTTACCTGAGCCTAGGATGGCAGTCATTTTTTTCTCATCATGTGCTTGTTTGTCCGGATTCAGCGCAGTATGAATCGTTAATCCATTTTGAAATAATGTATTGAGTCGTTTGTCTAGCTGCGCCTTAATTTTTTTCTTTTCTTCGTCGCTTTGTGTATTTGCAAGTCGATCTGAATAGCCTTCTTTTTCTGCAACTAACCATCTAAGCTCTTGTAGGACGTAAGTGCTGTACATAGGGTAGCTTTGTGCTTTATTCTTTACATTTAATGTTATCGTTTCAGCTTTATATGTAATGGCATCTTCTTTTGTTATAGCGCCACTCGCTGCAAGTGTATCTAGTAACCGCTCCTGCCTCGCTTTTGTTTTATCAAAGTTTTTTAAAGGATTATAAAGTGAAGGGTTATTTGGAATAGCCGCAATAAATGCAATTTCAGCTATAGATAGTTCTTGGAGTGGTTTTTGAAAATAATATGTAGCCGCTCCACCGATTCCATAAACTTGATTGCTAAAATAGGCTTCATTCAGATACATCGTTAAAATCGTGTCTTTATCAAATTCTTTCTCAAGCTCATAGGAGTAAAAAATCTCTGTTAATTTCCGTTCATATGTTTTTTCATCAGATAAATAGCGCATACGAACGAGCTGCTGTGTGATGGTGCTAGCACCTTGAGAAGCTGAATTTGTGTTTGAGTTAGCAACAACTGCACGGATGATAGCACTAAGGTCAAAGCCGATATGCTCATAAAAATGAGCGTCCTCACTAGCGATAAAAATTTCCTGGGCAATTTTTGGGACTTCCTGTAATGTTAGAGGATGCCGCCATTCGACATATTCTTCGCTAAATGTTCTGCCGTTTCGGTCAATAAGAGTTACTGGAAGTTGTGGCTGTACTTCCGGTAAATGAATAGCACTTGCAATTTGCTCCTCATGTGCTTGTGCCGCATTAATTTCTGTCCTAATATTTGTACTAATCCACCAAAGGACAGGCAAGGATAGTAAAATGATAAAAAAACCAAAAGCCTTTTTCATGTGTGCCTCCACTCTAAATATGAGTCACTCATCAGAATAACATAATTTGGATAGTTTCCAAATACTCGTTCAGACCTATTTGCAATTTATCAAAAATCTCGGATAGCAGTATTAGCAACTCTTAACAGTTTCAATACTATAGTAAATTTCCCCGTGAAGTTGACTCATCACAAAAAAATAGGATGTATTTGCTAAAAAGTATGATATGTTTATAAGTTGATTGGAGTGGAGACTGGGCGACTCCTTGGGGATTAGCGATAGGGGAACGAAGGCTAAAACCATCACATCCTGTGATAACGCCTTCGTGACCAA
>NZ_JALIRS010000009.1:0-53397 GCF_023337795.1 Lysinibacillus sp. BPa_S21
TTACCCTTGTTTCGCGGGTATTTGCCCTTGTTTCGCGGGTATTTATCCTTGCTTCGCGGGTATCCCTTGCTTCGCGGGTATTCACCTTTGCTCCGCGGGTATTCTCCCTTGCTCCGCGGGTATTCACCTTTGATTCGCGGGTATTTACTTGCTCCGCGGGTATTTGCCCTTGTTTCGCGGGTATTCACCTTCGATTCGCGGGTATTTACCCTTGTTTCGCGGGTATTTGCCCTTGTTTCGCGGGTATTTATCCTTGCTTCGCGGGTATCCCTTGCTTCGCGGATATTCACCTTTGCTCCGCGGGTATTTGCCCTTGCTTCGCGGGTATTCACCTTTGATTCGCGGGTATTTACTTGCTCCGCAGGTATTTACCTTTGATTCGCGGGTATTCACCCTCACTCCGCGGGTATTCTCCTTTGCTCCGCGGGTATTCTCCCTTGCTCCGCGGGTATTCATCCTTGCTCCGCGGGTATTCATCCTTGCTCCGCGGGTATTCATCCTTGCTCCGCGGGTATTCTCCCTCACTCCGCGGGTATTCTCCCTTGCTTCGCGGGTATTCTCCCTCACTCCGCGGGTATTCATTCACCCTCACTTCGCGAAATGAAAAAAGAGTGTTTCCATGGTTGGAAACACTCTTTTTTATATTATCGCGTTACTTTCTCTTCAACGACCTTTTCTTTAACTACGCCATTTGCATTAGGAACGTTGTTATAGCCATTTGTGCTGTTTATATCAGCATTTGTTCCTGGTGTTGTCGTTCCTGGTACTGTTGTTGTACCTGGTGTTGTTGTTCTTGGTGCAGTTGTACCTGGTGTTGTAGCTTCTGGAAGTACAGTGTTACGGTTAACACCATTAACGTCACGGTTGTAAACGTCATTTCTTTCTTCCACTTTCTCAACACCTCGGCGAACGTCGTGTTTAACGTTCTCGACTGGTCTTGTTTCAACTGCTCTGTTTCCCCAGTTACAACCTCCAAGGAATAAAGCAGAAAAAAGAATAACTGTCAAAAATGACATTTTCCACATATGAAAAAACCTCCTTTCCTCGGTGCTATGTCATCAAATACAATGTGTGTATTTGTGATCCTACATAGATTGCCCGGGAAAGGAGGGAACTATCCGATTTTTGTACAAACTATTTTTGTTTTTCTTTTAACAATTGTTCAATGTATGCTGCTTCTGCTTTACAGCTGAATTTATAATTTGTACCAAGCTCTTTTTGCAAGGCCTCGATTGTTTCAATTTGCTTAGCTGTTGGTTCTTCATTTAAAATTTTGGCAATTACTTCATCGATTTTTTTGGCCATTTCTTCATGGAATTCAGTACTCATTAAAACATCTGCTGGGATTTTTTCGATCCATGCGGCATTTTCTTGAAAATACGTTTGCCAGCTAGCAATGAAGTCTTCCATAGAAAAACGCTCTTCTTTCCAATCAATACTTGCTAAGTACGATTCAAAAGATGTGGAAATCGAACGTGTAATGCTAATTTTAACACCTGAAGACAATTCCTTATACATCTATTTAATCCTCCTACGTTTCAAACAAAACTAAAATTACATGTATTTCAATTCACAATCACATATATGCCATTGCATTTTCTATAAAAAATCTAAATTAATCTATTAAAAAGATTAACAGTAAAAACATAATTCGACATCATTATTTTATATCTTTTATCCTATAATTGCAAATTAAGCCTGTTTTGGTTGTTCAGGCCCAATGGCAAAAAGAATATCCGCTTCACATACTAGTTCTCCATCGACTGTCGCTACGCCATGACCTTTGCCCATTACTCCACGTAGTTTCACGAATTCAACCTCTAAGCGAAGTTGGTCTCCCGGTACTACTTGGCGCTTGAATCGACAATTATCAATACCCGTCAAGAAAGCTAGTCGACCTTTGAATTCCTCTGCGTTTAATAACGCTACACCACCCACTTGTGCCAGTGCCTCTACAATTAAAACGCCAGGCATTACTGGATAGCCTGGGAAATGTCCATTAAAAAAGTCCTCGTTCATCGAAACATTTTTTAAACCGACTGCACGCTTGCCTTCTTCTAATTCAACGATTCGATCCACGAATAAAAAAGGATAGCGGTGTGGTAAAATTGCTTGAATTTGCTCTGCTGTTAACATTTCTTTTCCCCCTTATATCAATTTCGCCTTGGCGTCATTGCATCCAGATTTTATCTTCATGCAATAAATGTTACAAAACATTTGCTGCATGAAGATAAAGCTATGTAAATACAAAGTATGGTAAAGAATAATTTTATTCTTTACCATTCATAATATCAAATATATGCTGCCATGTTTCTGGTTTGAAGACGTCCACGGCTCTACCTTGTCCAATTACACTATAGCCAAACATTGCACCTAAAACTGCGGCAATAACAACTAAGATGATAATAAGTACAACGCGTAGCCAAATCGGAATCAGCCGTATTTGCACCCAGCGAACCTCTTGTTGCTCTCCATTTGAGCCGTGTTCCTTCTCTTCTGGTGGCGTATCGGTTTCTTTTGTTTGCATAGAACCTCGACTTGAATCGTTTGTCATAGATTGTACTCCTCTTCATTACTTACTAAACAGTAATATCGGATTGACTATCGAATACCATTAATGAGCCCAAGCATTTGGTCTGCTAAAGTTACAGCTCTTGCATTGAATTGATAAGAACGCTGTGTCTGAATTAAATCCGTCATTTCCTTTGAAAGATTTACATTCGACATTTCTAGCGAACCGCTCTGCATGCCAATTTGCTGACGATTTGCTCCTCGTAATTCAGTGACAACTTCAGCTTGTGTATATCCAAGCTGAGCTAGGTTATCCGGAAGTCCAACATAGGCGCCAGAAATTTTCTCCATTAGCTGTGGCTTTTGGAATTCTGTCACTGCTACATCAGTACGAATAATATCTCCATTTGGATATGCTGCCTCTAATACGCCACCATCACGGATCGCGAAACTCTTCACATTATCTGGTAATGTAATCGCTTGTCCTGTTGAGTTTGCCAATGGATATCCATCTGCAGTTACAACCATTACTGTTCCATTATTTAATGGTGATAAATAAAAGTCACCTTGACGAGTATACACTGTTTTTGTGCCATTTTCACCTTCTGGCATTAAAATATTGAAATATTGCTTTGGTTTTGTAAAAGCAAAATCAAGGTCACGATTCGTTGTTTGTAGAGAGCCTTGCTTTTGATTTGATTGGATTTGTCCAAGCATTGCGCCTGAACCATAACGGATACCAACTGGTGATTGTCGGTCAGCTCGGTCTTGCTTGTCATTATTAAATTGCTGATAAAGCAATTCATTGAATGTAGCTTCTTGCGTTTTATAGCCGAGTGTATTGCTATTGGCAATGTTATTACTAATTGTGTCTAGTTTATTTTGTAATTGCCCCATTGTGTTTGTTGCAGTCATCATTGTACGTAGCATGTTCAAACGCCTCCAGTTCGCCTATTATACTTTCCCGATTTCATTAGCAGCCTTCTCCATGCTGCGATCATAAGCCTGTAACACTTTTTGGTTAGCTTCGAAAGCACGGTATGCTGTCATTAAATCAGTCATTGTGCGACTAGAATCTACGTTTGAGCCTTCTAGATAATTTTGACGCAGTGTAAAGGATACGCCATTGGCACCGTAAGCTGTCGGTAAGTTATCACCGTTTTCAGTGCGAATTAAGCCATTATCCTGTTTACGTAGCATGTTCGGATTCGCTGAAAATGATACTCCAACACGAGCAACTTGCTGATTACCAACATAGATTGCCCCGTTCTCATCTAGGCGAAAATCATCATTCGGTAGTTGGATGCGTTGACCTCTATCTGATAACACATACAGCCCCTGTGGATTTACTAAATAGCCTTGACCATCTAATGTAAAATTCCCGTTGCGAGTATATGCTTCGCCACCATCAGGATGTGCTAAACGGAAGAAAATAGATCCAGCAGTACCATCTTCATTTTGTGGTAAGTTTCCATCGATCAAAGCCATATCTGTCGTGAAATCAGTGTTATAGATTTGGCCTTGTATGTAATTTGGTAATGTTTCTTGCATATAAATCCCTGTGTTTAATGCGCCCACTTGACTCATATATTGAGAGCCTGCTTGCTGATTAGCAGGTGCATTAGTTTTTCCTACACTCGACATGAGCATGTCGGGGAATGAGCGAATTGTTGATTGGTCTGCTTTAAATCCTGGTGTATTCGCATTTGATAAATTATTGGTTAGTAATTCTGTTCGTCTTTGTTGTGCAATCATACCAGTTGCAACTGTATAAAACCCTTTAAACAAAGGAATCACCTCATCATATTTTTATAAGGATGCTGGCACTCGATCAATATTTTCTAGCATAATTCCTGTACCGATTGCTACACAATCCATAGGTTGCTCTGCAACGAACACAGGTACCTTTAGCTCTTCGATTAATAGCTGGTCCATACCGTGCAGTAACGCACCACCGCCTGTAATAATGACTCCACGATCAATGATATCCGCAGATAGCTCTGGTGGCGTTTTTTCTAAAACATTTTTTGCAGATTGAACAATCATAGCGACTGATTCATGTAATGCACGTTCAATCTCTTCAGAGTGAATCGTTATTGTACGTGGTAGACCTGTCACCATGTCTCGGCCACGAATGTCCATTGAATCGTCTCGGCTACCTTTAAAGACTGTACCGATTGTTATTTTAATGGCTTCTGCCGTACGTTCACCAATTAGCAATTTATATTCTTTTTTTATATATTGCAAAATATCATTATCAAAATTGTCTCCAGCTACCTTAATGGACTCACTTGTTACAATATCACCCATTGATAGGACTGCCACATCTGTTGTTCCGCCGCCAATATCAACGACCATATTGCCGCTAGGTTGGAATATATCCATGCCTGCTCCAATAGCTGCAACTTTAGGTTCTTCTTCTAAGTATACTTTTTTTCCACCTGATTTTTCTGCGGCTTCACGGATCGCCTTTTGCTCAACACTAGTAATGTTTGTTGGACAGCAAATTAAAATACGTGGCTTCGCTAAAAACCCTTTGACGTTTAATTTGTTGATGAAATGTTTTAGCATCGCTTCAGTAACGTCAAAATCTGCAATGACACCATCTCGTAGTGGACGAATTGCAGTAATATTACCCGGTGTACGCCCTACCATTTGGCGAGCCTCTTCCCCCACCGCTAATACTTTATTTGTTTTTTTATCGATCGCCACAACTGATGGTTCATTTAAGACGATTCCTTTGCCTTTAACGTGGATTAATACGTTCGCAGTTCCTAGGTCAATGCCTATATCTTTCGAAAACATTTTATAATTTCTCCTTCCCGCCATTTCCAACTACATAACGTTCATTTTATATGTTTATCTAGAATATTTTATCATATCCTATTGGTAATTACACCTAATTTTGTGAATCGAACTTCATTCCTTTCAATTATATGAACAGTTAATGAAAAGATGAAATCCTTCAGCAATCTTTTTGATTCTTTAGCAAATCGAAGGGGTGACTTCCGTTACAGTTGGACGCTTTCAGGAAATATGTATCTAGCTTGTCCTTCGCATTAAAAAAAGAACGAATCATTCTTGACTCGCTCTTTCTTTCCACTTGTTTTTCGTTGCCTCTCCTCCACGAATATGACGTACGGCCTTATGGTAGGCGAGTATTTCTTTCACTTGCTCAGCTAATGCTTCATGAATTGTTGGTAGTCGCTCTGTTAAATCTTTGTGCACCGTACTTTTTGAATAACCTGTCATTTTCGCGAGGACACGCACAGTCTCACGCGTCTCAATCAATAATTCACCGAGGCGTATGCAGCGCTTCCGAATGTGCTCGTGCACGTTCTTCGTCCTTTCCACACAATTTCACAAATGGCATCAGATGCACGTCTGCGCATTTCTTCACCTTATGTGAGGACAAAGCTATTCAGAACACGTTTTACATTTTCACGATAAAATACCGATTTTTTATGCATTTTTTAGTATTCGTTTCTCTCAATGTAAATGAATCATTTACTATATTTGAAATCTACGAATTTCCTATCATCCATCACGCTTCTGCATCACGGCATACGAAATCGGCTTTGCTCTTGCACAAAGCCGATTCTGTAGTGCTTACATTTTGGATAAGCACTGAAAAGTGACTTAAACTAGCATTGCACTTACGTTACACAAAACTCTTACTGAAATAAGTTAAAAGGCTAGTAACTTTTTCGGATTAATATATTTTCCGTTTTCTAGAACTTCAAAATGCAAATGTACGCCAGCTGATTGATTCCACTCATTATCAGTCGCTTTCCCAATTACTTGACCTTGCGTTACCTGATCGCCTTCCTTGATAGCAATGTCTTTTACAGAGCTATAAGTTGTTTCTTGACCATTGGCATGTTCAATAACGATTTTATTGCCTGTAAACGCATCAAGTTTTACTTGTTTTACTTTACCACTCATAGCAGCAAGTACTTCGAATTCTTCACCATTCATAGAAAGAGAAATACCAGAAGATGTCGTATATGTTTGATTAAATACCATAAGTGCTTTTTCACGCGACTCTGCATTTGCCTCTACTTCATAAAACTCTTGCGAAACTTGAATTTTACTAAGATTCGCTTCCTTGAACGGGTACTTCATTGTTTCTGTTTTTGCATTTGTTTCAACTACAGGACCTGAATCTACTTCTGCTACTGTTGGTAACGGAGCCTCTTCTTTTGATACAAGACTATTGTAACCAAGTAGCAAACCTGCTAGCATTAGAGCACCACCAGCGTAAACAACTGGCCAAAACCACGGTTTCTTCTGTAATTGAACTTTTTCATCTTGATTTTGAGAAGTTTTACTATTTTTATCCTCTCTCATTTTCATCACCTCTAGTTGCAGTGTGAACAACTAGAAGTTATTTTAAACATGCATCTATCTTTTTTATTTCTGTTTCTTGATAATAATAGTGTAAAATTTCGGAAGCAGTTTTCCCATCACTTGCCATAGCCTCTGCTCCATATTGACTCATTCCTACCCCATGCCCGTATCCTTTCGTACTTACCTGCACTTTTCCGGCAGCTGAATTATAGGCAATTTTAAAATCCGTTGATGGTATTTCTAAAAGTGTTCGAATTTCTCGCCCTGACCACACATTCTTACCTAATTGCATGCGCTCAACACGTCCCGAATCATTTAAAAAATACTGTACTCGGTTGAAATCACTTTCCTGCCATTTAACAGGCCACAAAGCATTCCATTCAGCTAATGTCCATTCTTTCATCGCTGAAAACTTTGGTGAGGATTGATCCGAAATGCTCGCAACACTTTGTAAATAAGGTACATCATTGCCACTAAAATCGTAGGCACTCTCTGTTTTCCCATTGCTAGTAGAATGAAACATTGCCGTAATTAATTCATTATTATATAGAAGAACTTGTCCTTTCGTTTCATTAATGGCCTCGACAATTTTCTTTTCATTCCCCGGGAAATTGCTAGTCCAATTCGCTTTTCTTTGTTCCTTATTGTAAAAAACTTGTCTAGCAACTGTAGGAGCGATAGCTATTTCACCGTAATTTGTCGATTTTAACGCATATGTTCTTGCTGCAATAGCTTGCGCCTTTAAAGCTTCTTTTTTAAATGAAACAGGCATTTCTGCCGCTACCACACCCGTTACATACGTTTCTAAAGGGATTTTTTCCTTTTGTCCCTCCACTTCTATGAATATTTCACAAGCTTGCTCTGTTGTTTCAGGCGAATCTCCAACCGTAAGCCTCTCACCAAATGCCACAGGAAGCATATATAATGCTCCAATCAAACAAATTATGCCTATACTCATCATCCATTTTTTCATAAGGAATAATATGCTGAAACTTTTCAAAATATGTGATTGAGGGCTCTCTAAAAATCTCTTATCACCATAGAGTGAAGTTGATTTCCGTTCCGGCTGGGCGCTTTGCCGCTGACGCTTCGCTTTCGCGCAGAGCAGAGCTTCCTGGGGGCGTCCGATGAGCCGCTTCACTCGCGTTGCTCGCTCCAGGGTCTCGGGCCAACAAGATGTTGGTCACGAAGGCGTTATCACAGGATGTGATGCTCTTAGCCTTCGTTCCCCTATCGCTGATCCCCAAGGAGTCGCCCAGCCTCCACTCCAATCAACTAATTGCATGGTATACGTTTTAAAAACTCTCATAAATAGGAATTAACATCCTCTTATATTGCGGAAATATGCTTTTTTTCGCATCCTTTACATGTACATCACTCAATCTGTTTACCAGACTCTCACCAACATGACTAAAAAAACCCTTTGCTCGTAAGCAAAGGGTTCATCAATCTATTTAGTTTGTTGGTAATTCAACAGTTGTTTTCTCTTCAATGATAACTTCTTCAACTGGTACACGTTCAATTTGTGCGCCAAGTGCAGCTAGTTTGCCGTGGAAATCAACATAACCACGATCTAAATGATGAAGCTTTGTCACTCTAGTCACACCTTCAGATACAAGGCCTGCTAAAATTAGTGCGGCCGCAGCTCGTAAATCAGTGGCCATTACTTCAGCACCCTGAAGCTTTACAGGTCCTTCGATAAACACAGAACGTCCTTCTATTTTAGCACCAGCATTCATGCGACGGAACTCCTCAACATGCATAAAACGATTTTCGAAAACCGTTTCCGTAATAATACTCGTACCTTCAGCAGTTAACATCAAGGCCATCATTTGTGATTGCATATCTGTTGGGAAGCCTGGATGTGGCATAGTTTTAATATCAACAGCTTTTAATGCTTTAGGAGCACGTACACGGATTCCTTCTTCAAGCTCTGTTATTTCTACACCCATTTCACGCATCTTTGCAATTAATGCTGTCATATGCTCAGGAACAGCATTTTCAATCGTTACATCCCCTTTTGTAATGGCTGCTGCAACCATAAATGTTCCAGCTTCAATACGGTCAGGAATAATATGATGTTCTGTACCATATAATGTATCGACTCCTTCGATACGAATTGTATTCGTACCTGCACCGATAACACGACCACCCATATTATTAATGAAGTTTGCAAGATCTACGATTTCAGGTTCTTTCGCAGCATTTTCAATTACAGTTGTTCCTTGCGCTAAGGCTGCAGCTGTCATAATATTTTCAGTTGCCCCCACGCTTGGGAAGTCCAAATACACATTTGCGCCTTTTAAACGTCCTTCTGCCTTCGCCTCTACATAGCCATGGCCAAAAGAAATTTTTGCTCCCATCGCCTCAAAGCCCTTTAAATGTAACTCAATTGGACGGGAACCGATTGCACATCCCCCAGGTAAAGCAACACGAGCATAGCCATTACGAGCTAATAAAGAACCCATCACTAAAATCGATGCACGCATTTTACTGACATATTCAAATTGAGCTTCACTAGAAAGTTCTTTTGTTGTATCAATATATACTGTATTATCCTCTGGTATATATGTAACTGCTGCATTTAAACTTTTTAGTACTTCATTTATAGTAAAGACATCTGCTAAGTTAGGGACTTCTTTAATTACATTTTCTCCTTTAGAAGCAAGTAAAGCTGCTGCTAGGATTGGTAACACTGCATTTTTTGCGCCCTCAACCCGTACTTTTCCCTGTAGCTTTTGGCCGCCAGTCACTATTATTTTTTCCACCCTATGTCCCTCCGAATTCAATCTATTAACCTATCAAAATTTTATTTTAAAAAGAAGTATAATGTCATAATCAGTAAACAAACAACTCTATAGTACAACTTTTTTTACGCTCGTTCAAGCATCCAAATCACTATTTTACGTCATTTATTGATATTTTGCTATTTAATTTATTGTACGCATGTTTTTTTTTTTTGTGAATGACCAATAACACGGAAGAAATGTGTTAATTTCTAATATATACCCAATGATTTGTGAACAAAAACAAAATCTAATGGAATTATATCAATTATTCCCCAGTATCATGGCGTGTGCTTCATCTCACCATCTTAAGCAGTGGTGAGGTACTGCACCTGTCGCTTTGCTTTCGCTACTAAGACATCTGTAGTTGTCGCTTCTCTTTCGCTTTCAAAACATTTGAGAGATGTAAAACTGATTTTTACATATTTCAAAGGACCACATAAATTATGTTATAAAGCCCTGTGAAATATGTAGATTCACTTACTAACATAAAGATAGTAAAAAGGGGCTATTAAAATAAATACGGAAGCTTCCCAGACCAGTTTGAAATTTGCAGAAAGAAATTTGAAACAGCTGATCCTATCGTAATACTTACTAAAATATAAATTAATTGGATTTGAAATACTTTGTTCTTCTTGAAGAGCTTTTCTAACATAAAAGCTTGTAGTGCATAAAAGGTAATAGCGATAAAAAATATATGCGATAAAATCCCTATTAAAGCGTCCTGCCCTATTGCCTCATATATTTCCATATTGATTCCTCCATATTAAGTCCTCTAGCGATACGTTCAAACGGTATATAGAGCATAAAGTTAAAAAACGGACAGATGTTGAATCTGCCCGTTAAAATTTGAATTAGATATTACCCTCATGAACGTTGATACGATTCAACGCACGTTTTAATGCTAGGTCAGCACGTTTGAAATCAATGTTATCTTGTTTACTTTGAAGACGACCTTCAGCACGTTTAACGGCTTCTTTAGCACGTTTAACATCGATGCTTTCAGCAATTTCAGCAGAAGGAGCTAAAATTGAAATTTTTTCAGGGCGAACTTCAATGAAACCACCGCTTAAGGCAACTAGTTCAGTTGAACCGTTTTCTTTTTTAAGCTTCACTGCACCAATTGCAAGTGGAGCAACCATAGGAATATGGCCTGCAAGAACACCGATTTCACCTGAAGTTGTTTTAGCGATTACCATTGATACTTCAGAATCGTATACTGGGCCGTCGGGAGTGACAATATTGACTAGAACTGTCTTCATATTTTTTCCTCCTCGTCCCTAGTATTAAACCTCTACGCCCATGCTTTTCGCTTTTTCAACTACTTCATCAATAGAACCAACTAGACGGAAAGCATCTTCTGGTAGGTGATCCCATTTGCCATCAAGGATTTCCTTGAATGAGCGAACAGTTTCTTTAACAGGTACATAAGAACCTTTTTGACCAGTAAATTGTTCCGCAACGTGGAAGTTTTGAGATAAGAAGAATTGAATACGACGAGCACGTTCTACTGTTTGTTTATCTTCATCAGATAATTCATCCATACCTAAGATCGCAATGATATCTTGTAATTCACGGTAACGTTGGATTGTACGTTGTACGCCAGTAGCGATTGCGTAGTGCTCAGCACCTACGATTTCTGGTGATAAAGCACGAGAAGTCGAAGCTAATGGGTCAACCGCAGGGTAGATACCCATTTCTGATAATTTACGCTCAAGGTTAGTCGTTGCATCTAAGTGGGCGAAAGTTGTAGCCGGAGCCGGGTCAGTATAGTCATCGGCTGGTACGTAGATCGCTTGAATAGAAGTTACAGAACCTTTGTTAGTAGATGTGATACGTTCTTGTAATTTACCCATTTCAGTTGCAAGTGTTGGTTGGTAACCTACCGCAGAAGGCATACGACCTAATAGGGCAGAAACCTCAGAACCTGCTTGTGTGAAACGGAAGATATTGTCGATGAATAAAAGTACGTCTTGACCTTGTTCATCACGGAAGTATTCCGCCATTGTAAGACCAGTTAATGCTACACGCATACGTGCACCAGGTGGCTCGTTCATTTGACCGAATACCATCGCTGTTTGCTTGATAACGCCTGAGTCGCTCATCTCGAAGAATAAGTCGTTCCCTTCACGAGTACGCTCACCTACACCAGCGAATACAGAGATACCTGAGTGTTCTTGTGCGATGTTGTTGATTAATTCTTGGATTAATACCGTTTTACCTACACCGGCACCACCGAATAGACCGATTTTACCACCTTTAATATATGGTGCTAGTAAGTCTACTACTTTGATACCTGTTTCAAGAATTTCAACTGTAGTTGAAAGATGCTCGAAAGATGGTGCTTCACGGTGAATTGAATCACGGCGTGCATCAGCTGGAATCTCTTCACCTAAGTCGATAACTTCTCCAAGTACGTTGAATACACGACCTAAAGTAACTTCACCAACTGGTACTGAGATAGCTTTTCCTGAGTCTGTTACTTCTGCTCCACGTTGTAAGCCATCAGTAGATGACATTGCAATTGTACGAACAGAATCATCACCTAAATGAAGAGCAACTTCTAATGCAAGAATTGTTGGTTCTTCATTAGGACGTTCAATCTTAACTGTTAATGAGTTATAGATTGCTGGTAATTGGCCATTGTCAAATTTTACGTCAACAACTGGACCCATTACTTGAATAACATGTCCTTTATTCATTACTGTGTACCCTCCTATCGTATTCTTATACGACATTGGGAAGCTGGCCTATTCTAAGGCTGCAGCTCCACCAACGATTTCTGTAATTTCTTGTGTAATCGCCGCTTGACGCGCACGGTTATATTGCAATGAAAGGTCTGAAATAAGATCAGAAGCGTTATCAGTTGCATTTTTCATAGCCGTCATACGAGAAGCATGTTCACTTGCTTTTCCATCTAATAATGCGCCGTAAACTAAGCTTTCCGCGTATTGTGGAAGTAACACTTCAAGAATTGCTTCACCAGATGGCTCAAATTCGTAAGAAGCATTACTGCTAGCAGGTGCAAGATCCGTTAATGGAAGAAGTTTTTTCTCTGTCACTTCGCTAGCAATTGCGCTGACAAAGTGATTGTAGTACATATAAAGTTCATCATAAGTACCATCAGTGAACATACCAACAGCTTTACGAGCGATTTCTTTAATATCAGCAAATGATGGTTGGTCCGGAAGACCGACAACATCGCTGATGACATTATGATCACGTTTCACAAAGTAATCACGAACAACACGACCTACCGCTAAAATAACGTATTCGTCTTTTGATTTATGACGCTCGTCAATTGTACGTTGTACTTGACGTAGGATACTTGAGTTGTAAGCACCTGCAAGACCACGGTCAGAACCAATGACTAAGTAAGCTGTTTTCTTAACAGGACGAGCAGTTAACATTGGATGTCCACTGTCTTTTGTTCCTGAAGCAATCGCGCCTACTACATCCTGGATTTTTTCCATGTAAGGAACGTACGCTTTAGCGTTTTGCTCTGCACGACGTAACTTTGAAGAAGAAACCATCTGCATCGCTTTCGTGATTTGTTTCGTACTCTTTGTAGAATTAATACGACCTTTAATTTCGCGTAAGTTTACCACTGGTATTTCACCACCTTTTGTTTTTTAATCAAGTGACTAACTCGAACTTATTCTGATTTAGCGAAAGTTTTTTTGAACTCTGTTAAAGCTGCTACGTAATCCGCATCAGGAGCAAGTTCTTTTGTAGTACGAACATGATCTAAAACGTTTGTGTGGTTTGTATCTAACCAGCTTAAGAATTCACGTTCAAAGCGAACGATATCTTGTACTGGAATATCATCTAAATGACCTTTAGTTAGTGCATAAAGGATAGCAACTTGTTTTTCAACTTTAAGTGGCTTGTTAAGGTCTTGTTTAAGAACTTCAACCGTACGTTTACCACGTTCAAGTTTAGCAAGCGTTACTTTATCTAAATCTGAACCGAATTGAGCGAATGATTCAAGCTCACGGAATGCAGCTAAGTCAAGACGTAGTGTACCCGCAACTTTTTTCATCGCTTTAATTTGAGCAGATCCACCTACACGTGATACAGAAAGACCGGCGTTAATCGCTGGACGTACCCCAGAGTTGAATAAGTCAGATTGTAAGAAAATTTGTCCATCAGTGATTGAGATTACGTTAGTTGGGATGTATGCAGAGATATCCCCAGCTTGTGTCTCAACGAATGGAAGAGCTGTAATAGAACCATTTTGGTATGTTTCGTTTAACTTCGCAGCACGTTCAAGTAAGCGGCTGTGTAAGTAGAAAACGTCACCAGGGTAAGCTTCACGACCTGGAGGACGGCGAAGAAGAAGTGAAAGTTCACGGTAAGCTGATGCTTGTTTAGTAAGATCATCATACACGATTAAAACGTGTTTACCTTGTAACATGAATTCTTCAGCCATAGATACACCAGCAAATGGTGCTAAGAATAATAATGGAGCTGGTTGAGAAGCAGAAGCTGTCACAACGATTGTGTAATCTAAAGCGCCATTTTTACGAAGAGTTTCTACTACACCACGTACAGTAGACTCTTTTTGACCGATTGCAACATAGATACAGATCATGTTTTGGTCATTTTGGTTAAGGATTGCATCGATTGCTACAGATGTTTTACCTGTTTGACGGTCACCGATGATTAACTCACGTTGACCACGACCGATTGGTACTAAAGCGTCAATCGCTTTGATACCAGTTTGTAGTGGTTCGTGTACTGATTTACGAGCCATTACACCGAAAGCTGGACTTTCGATTGGACGAGTTTTTGTTGTGTTGATTGGACCTTGTCCATCCACTGGTTGACCAAGTGGGTTTACAACACGGCCAATTAGTTCTTCACCAACTGGTACTTCCATGATACGACCTGTACGACGAACTTCATCGCCTTCTTTGATGTCAGCGTATGGACCTAAGATTACGATACCAACGTTACCTTCTTCTAGGTTTTGAGCCATACCCATAACACCATTAGAGAACTCAAGAAGTTCTCCAGCCATGGCGTTGTCGAGGCCATGAGCAAGAGCGATACCGTCACCAATACGGATAACTGTACCAACTTCGCTTACTTTAAGTTCAGATTCATAATTCTCAATCTGTTGTTTAATCAGACTGCTGATTTCTTCAGCCTTGATGCCCATGTATGTCACCTCTCACATTTCTAAATTATTAACCGATCAATTCACGTTTTAGGCGCTCAAGCTTGTTCGCTACTGAGCTATCATAAATATGATTACCGATTTGAACACGAATACCACCAAGAAGTGATGGATCAATTTCGTTTGTAATGTTTAATGATTGTTTCCCTACAAGTTTCGCAAATACTGTTGAAATATTAGTACTTTCTTCAGCAGAAAGTGCACGAGTAGAGAATACTGTTGCATCCGCAGTACCTTGTGCCTGTGCAGCAAGCTCAGCATATGCGTTAGCAATAAGCTTCAGTTCGTTTACACGTTTTTTCTCAACAAGTAGTTGAACTGTGTGTAAAACATCTGTAGTTGCACCTGCAAAGATTTCTGCTACCATTTGTTTCTTACGTTCGATAGAGAACTTAGGAGCATTTAAAAGTGTTAAAAAATCAGGAGATTCTTTGACTACTTTTGTTAGCTCATTTAAGTCTGCTCCAACTTCAGCAAGAATGTTTTTTTGTTGCGCTAATTCAAAAAGCGCTTGTGCGTAACGTTTTGCTACAGTTGAATTACTCATCGAGCTTCCCCTGCCTTCGCAATCGTCTCTTCAATTAGAGCACGGTTGTCTGCCTCAGAAATCTCTTTGCTAAGGACTTTAGATGCTGCAAGTACAGATAATGAAACGACTTCATCACGTACAGCTGCAATAGCTTTTTCTTTTTCAGACTCAATTTCACGTAAAGCCGATTCTTTTAAGCGGTTTGCTTCATTGCGAGCTGCAGTAAGAATTTCTTCTTTTTGCATTTCGCCTTGCTTCTTAGCGCCTTCAACAATCGATTGTGCTTCCGTACGAGCTTCTTTAAGAAGGCTCTTTTGTTCTTCTAAAAATTGGTGCGAATCTTTGCGCGCTTTTTCAGCTGCTTCGATTTCACTAGCTACTAATTCTTCACGTTGTTGCATGATGCCCATAAGTGGACCCCAAGCGAACTTTTTAAGTAATAGCATTAACACTAAGAAAATCACTAATGTTGATACGATATCACCACCGTTAAAACCAGTACCTGAACCTAGTACAAGATAATCTAAAAACACGATTGTTTCACTCCCTTCAAGAGCTTTAACTTCAACATAATAATTTAAAAAACTACCTATTTTAAAAAGCTATATTTACACATAGCTTTTATCAGTTCCAAAATGAAGGGCGAAGTTTCATCTGGAGATTCCTGCTTCGCCACTAGAATTCAGTATACAACTGAATTATTTGTTCATTACGATGAATGCGATTACTACTGCGATGATTGGAAGGGCTTCAACTAATGCTACCCCGATGAACATTGTAGTTTGTAGAACGCCACGAGCTTCTGGTTGACGAGCGATACCTTCTACTGTTTTTGAAACGATAAGACCGTTACCGATACCTGCACCAAGTGCACCTAGACCGATTGCGATTGCTGCTGCTAATAAACCTATTGAACCTACCATTTGAAAATTTCCTCCTTGGAATTGTTTGTTTTTTTTGGTTCAAGCATAAGAAATATGCTTTATATTAATGGTCATCGCTCACTTTATGAGCCATGTAAACCATTGTTAACATTGTGAAGATAAAGGCTTGGATAAAGCCGATGAAAATAGAGAAACCTTGCCATGCCATCATTGGAACAATTGCTCCGACGAATCCAACGGCACCTGATGCTGCTAAGCTTGCGATTAAGCCAAGTAAAATCTCACCCGCATAAATGTTACCGTAAAGACGAAGACCTAATGTTAAAGTATTTGCAAACTCTTCAACGATTTTTAGCGGGAACATGAATGCCATAGGTTTGAAGAATGTACCACCATAATGGCCTGTCCCCTTCATTTTAATACCATAGAAATGTGTTAAGGCTAAAATCATTGTTGCAAGAGTCATTGTAACAGTTGGGTCAGCTGTAGGAGATTTCCACCAAAGTTCGTCGTTATAGACGATAGAGAATGGAAGACCTAATAAGTTAGATACTGCGATAAACATAATTAACGTGATACCTAAAATGTGGAATCGTCCACCAGTTTTCCAGTCCATGTTGCTTTTGATGATGTTCTTTACGAAATCCATAATCCATTCCATAAAGTTTTGCATACCTGTAGGTTTTAACTTTAGGCTTCTAGTTGAGATAAATGCGATTAAGAAAACGATTACAGCCGCAACTAGTAACATCATAACAGTTGAAAGGTTGAATGTTAGTGTAAACAAACCGAAATCAACTACTTGTAATGGAGCTTTATGATTCATTGTTATTTTTCACCTCTCTTTCTAATTTAAAGCACATTAGCGGTTCCTTACATGTGACACTATTCTCTCGACAAAGAGAAAAACGTACGGAATCATTAGCCCTATGACCGTGCTAATTAAGTGAAAATAGTTTGGCAACGAAATGGCTAAAGCGACTGCCGCTACACCTGATGCAAAGCGAAGCGCTGTACCAAGTGAGCCTACTTTCTTCCCTTCACTAATGGATCGATCAAACTTCTCCATACGGCGAACTAAAATCCAAAAATTATACGTACCAAAGAATGCACCGATTGCGATGCCCGCAAAAACCGTCTGATAGGGTGTAAATCCCCAGCCTAATGCACAGAGTGCGAGCAAAAAAAATAACGCTCTCTTCTGCACAGCAAAAATGTGATGCAAATCTAGCATTGGTTTGTAATCTCCTGAATCAATTTTTCGAGTAAAGAAACGTTTGCTGACCACTATGTGAAATCAGAAAAGAGCAGTGAAAAACACTACTCACAGCGGAATAGTAACGGGAGAGCGTTTTTTTGAAATTACAGGTGTAAATCCAAAAAATATCTTACACCCCGAAACGCACAAAACGTTGCAAATCGACAGTATTTGGTTTGAACTGTCAATTTAGTAGAAACTTGATGTAACAAGTGTTTCAACCTCTATTTACGAATAGAAACCCTTATCATTCTTACCCTTTGTAAGCATACAATAGGAGATATTTGAAGTCAATTAGTAAAGGAGAAAAACTTCACAGCCACTATACTCTTGTCAAATTGTTGACAAATTTGTGTATGAAAATTCATAACTTCAAAATCAAAGTTCACGTTTGCGCAAAAAAAAGCTAATTTACGACGCATATATGCTCGTAAATTAGCCTGCCCGTCGTGATTAGTACATTAGACTCATTTTTTGATTTCAAAAAGGGATATTACTTGCTTTTTTGTAAAAATTCCAGAAGTGCCTTCACAATACGTTCAGAAGCATGTCCATCACCATAAGGATTTGACGCTTTCGCCATTGCTTCATAAGCCTTTTTATCTTCTATTAATTGTTTTGCTAAAGAGTAGATTGTTTCTTCTTCCGTTCCTGCTAGCTTAAGAGTCCCTGCAGCGATACCTTCTGGGCGCTCTGTTGTATCTCTAAGTACTAAAACTGGTTTACCTAATGAAGGTGCTTCTTCTTGGACACCACCAGAATCAGTTAAAATCATATAAGAATTAGCCGCAAAGTTATGGAAATCGAAGACCTCAAGAGGTTCAATCAAATGAACACGCTTATTGTTCCCTAAAATTTCATTCGCTATTTCTCGTACAGCTGGGTTCATATGAACTGGATAAACAACTTGTACATCTTCATGCTCTGCTAAAATTCTAGTAATCGCTCTAAACATATGACGCATAGGTTCGCCTAGATTTTCACGACGATGTGCTGTTAATAAAATCATACGATCCGAACCTATTTTTTCTAGTACAGGGTGTGTGTAATGTTCACTTACTGTTGTAGCTAATGCGTCGATTGCCGTGTTACCTGTGACAAAAATAGTTTCAGGATTTTTATTTTCATCTAAAAGGTTTTTCTTTGAGACTTCCGTCGGTGCGAAATGAAGGTCAGCCATAACACCTGTTAACTGGCGGTTCATTTCCTCTGGATATGGTGAATATTTATTCCAAGTTCGAAGACCTGCTTCCACATGTCCAATAGCAATTTGGTTATAAAATGCAGCTAGACTCGCAATGAAAGTTGTTGCTGTATCACCATGTACTAAAACTATATCCGGTTTTGCTTCTTTCATGACTTTGTCTAAGCCTTGTAATGCATTCGTCGTCACGTCAATTAATGTTTGACGATCCTTCATAATATTTAAATCGTAGTCTGGTGTAATTTTAAATGTTTCTAAAACTTGATCGAGCATTTGGCGATGTTGCGCCGTTACTGTCACAATCGATTCTATTTGCTCAGGATACTTTTGTAATTCCAATACAAGTGGAGCCATTTTAATAGCCTCTGGTCTCGTACCGAAAATCGTCATTACTTTCCATCTTTTCGTCAAAACGAATTGCACCGTCCTTTGTTATATTTGTATGAAAAGTACTTTACTTCCATTGATCTGCATTGAATGAAGCAAGTAAAGTAATTCGCTTACATACTATGAAACGTCCTTCAATATTGAAGGACGCTCCCAAAAAATTTATGTTTCCTAAAAATTACATACTAAACCTAGTTTGGATTTTCACCATAACGTGTGGTTGATTTCTGTTGAAATCCGTTCAGTATTATTTTGTACCGAATAGGCGGTCGCCTGCATCACCTAAACCAGGGACAATGTAGCCATGGTCATTTAGTTTTTCATCAAGTGCAGCAATATAAATATCTACATCTGGATGCTGATCTTGAATTTCTTTTACACCCTCTGGCGCAGCGATTAAGCACATAAATTTAATGCTTTTCGCCCCACGTTTTTTCAGTGAGTTGATCGCTTCCACTGCTGATCCACCAGTTGCAAGCATTGGGTCTACAATGATGAAATCACGTTCTTCTACATCTGCTGGAAGTTTTGCATAGTATTCTACAGGTTTTAAAGTTTCTGGATCACGATAAAGACCGATATGTCCAACTTTAGCAGCTGGAATTAGATTTAATACGCCATCTACCATGCCAATACCTGCACGTAGAATCGGTACAATCGCAAGTTTCTTACCAGAAAGGACTTTTGTTTTAGCAACTGTAACTGGTGTCTCAATTTCAATTTCCTCTACTGGCATTTCTCGTGTAATTTCGAATGCCATTAATGTTGCAACTTCGTCTACTAGCTCACGGAATTCTTTTGTTCCTGTATTCTTATCACGAATATAAGTTAATTTGTGTTGGATTAGTGGATGATCAAATACGTATACTTTGCTCAAAGGGATTCTCTCCTAACCGTTCGGATTCATTTTTATCTAACCTAGTATAACAGAAAAAAGGAGTCGTCTCAAAATTAAATTTTTGACAACTCCTTTTCAAGAATGTTTGCTACATATAATAGCAATTATTCATCAAGTACTGCATCTAACTGCTCTATTGTCATCGGCTTATAATAGAAATAGCCTTGTCCTACCGTACATCCAAGTGCACGTAAGATTTCAACCTGCTCCTTATTTTCAATACCTTCTGCGACAGGAGTCATTCCTAGATTTAACGCTAATTGAATAATAGATTGGACAATCGCCAGTGTCGCATCATCATTAATAGCATGAATAAAGCTTCGATCTATTTTCAATTCAGTAAACGGCAGTCTTTGTAAATAACTTAATGATGAAAAACCTGTTCCAAAATCGTCCACCGACGTTTTAAAGCCGTAATCCTTTAATTCCTGGATAATTGAAAAAGCGGTCTGAAAATCAACAAGTCCTATATTTTCCGTTACTTCTAAAATGATATATTTCGGATCTATATCGTATTTCTGGACGAGCTCCACTGTATCCTGTACAAAATGAGCATAGTAAAAATGATCAGGCGAAATATTCACAGCTACTTTCACTAATTTTTTTCCTAGTCTTTTGCGTTCTGCTAACCACGAAAGTACAATCTCTAATATTTGAATATCGATTTCGCGTACCTTTCCTGCACTTTCTGCCACAGGAATAAAGATGGCCGGTGATACGAAACCAAGTTTTGGCGAAATCCAGCGGGCAAGTGCTTCCATACTTTGAATTTCTCCTGTCCGTAAATCAACCTTTGGTTGTAAATTCACTGAGATTTCTTTGTTTTTTATCGCTTGCGCCAAATGGTTTAACACTGTCATTTGCTGCTCAAGCTCATCATTTCTTTCTTGTGTGAATATTTCCATATGGGTGCCCGGATTATTGGCCGCAAACGATACAGCATTATCTGCAAAGCGAATAGCATCCGTAATCTTCATCTCATTGTTATAGAAAGCAATTCCAGTTTTCAATGTAATATAAATTTGCTTTCCCCCCACAATAAAGGGCTGACGAATAATCTCATTTATACGCCTTTTATAATAGAAGAAATCTTCATCGGATGTCGCATTTGCCATGATTAAACTAGAGCTTGTAAATCTAGCAATATATTCGTGATGATCATTCTTCTCGTCATTTAGACGTTTAGCAATTTGTCTTAAAAGCTCATCCCCCGCTTCCCGACCATACAACTCGACAATTTGATGGAATTCGCTTGGCTTTAAGATTTTAATATTGCCATTTTGACCGTATTCTTTTTCTACCTTGTTTAAAAAACTATGACGATTCGGCAGACCCGTTGTAATATCAATAAAGGCTAAATCCCATATCTTTTTTTGCGTTTTTGCATACGAGTATGCCAATGCAACAAGAGCACCGATTTTTCGAAACATGCTTTCAAAAAAGTTTTGGTCACAACAAGGCTGCCTTGAAAATATCGCGAACAATCCAATTGCTTGGTGTTGTTGATTGTATATCGGCATAAACCATCCATAAGGCATTTCAGATGATTGGGCCAACATTTTATGTTCTATTGGAATATCAATCTCATCCAAATTCTTAACTAAAATGGATGTCTCCCCTTGCATAACTCTCTTAAAAAATTCTTTCGTTTCACTAAGCTCCGGCAAATCTTTTAATTTGTCGTTCCCTTTAAAAACCCGTAATTGATCTGCCTCAGTTTTAACAAGTACCATACTTGTGATTCTTGGCATAAAAAATTCATCTAAACTACTGCAAATAACATCCATCTTTTTGTCAAAGGAATAATCCTTTTCAATCGCTTCGTACATAACTTTCTCAAGGCGCATTAAAAATTCGTCAGTATGGTAATACGTAACATCCTTCACAACTACTAGCACATACAATGTTTCATTTTTATTATTTTGAAATGGGAGCGCTTGTATCTCTGCTAAAAAAGGAGGTTTATCGAAGCAACTATGGTCCAATTTTGTTTGTACCATGACCCCGCTATGTATTTTATCTTTAATCATTTTAATAGTCGTCTGTTCTTCGTTTGACATGAATGAAAAATAATCATTATTTATGATGTGCGAACGTGTAGAATTTGTAAGCGTACAAAACGAATCATTACATTCCAATACGCAATGATTATTCGTTGCATCAAAAATAACATAACTTTCTCTAGAATTATCACCTAGTCTGCGAATTGTATTTAATAGCATTTCATGTTCTACGACCATTGTTTTAGTAGCCATCTAGCCCCTCCTCCCTTGAAATCTCATTTACATTGTACATAAAAATTCAATGAACTGTCGCTTTTTCTGGACATTATTTGTCCCACTCTACTATATAATATATCCTTTTCTACTAAGTTTATGTAAATAAATTCAAAAACAGGACATTTAAAATAACTTAATACCCAAATTAAAGGAGGATTCCATAAGAGTGTTCAATGAGCCACTAAGTCGCTAAGCCAAAAAAAAGCTGTGGCTAAAGTGAAATTTACCACTTTAACCACAGCCTTATCTATTAAATTATACGTATAATGGATGTTTGTCAGTTAAAGCTTTTACGCGAGCTTTTGCTTCAGTTTTAACTGCTTCATCTTCTGGATTTTTAAGAACCGTAGCAATAATTGCCCCAACTTCTTTCATGTCCTCTTCATTGAAGCCACGAGATGTTACAGCTGGTGTACCAATACGGATCCCAGAAGTGACGAATGGAGATTCTGTATCGTAAGGGATTGTATTTTTATTTGTTGTAATTCCTACTTCATCAAGTGCGTGCTCTGCTACTTTTCCTGTTAAGCCAAGAGATTTCACGTTAAGAAGTAACAAGTGGTTATCCGTACCACCAGATACAATTTCAACACCTTCTGCCATTAATACTTCGGCTAAAGCTTTTGCATTAGCTTTAATTTGTTTTGCATAGTCTTTGAATTCAGGTTGTAATGCTTCACCAAATGCAACAGCTTTTGCAGCGATTACGTGCATTAATGGTCCACCTTGGATACCTGGGAAAACAGATTTGTTAAGCTTTTGCTCCCATTCTTTCGAAGCAAGGATTAGACCACCACGTGGACCACGTAATGTTTTATGTGTTGTAGATGTTACAAAATCAGCATATGGCACTGGAGATTGGTGCTCACCAGCTGCTACAAGACCCGCGATATGTGCCATATCCACCATGAAGTACGCACCTACTTCATCAGCGATTTCTCGGAATTTAGCAAAATCGATTTCACGTGGATAGGCAGATGCACCTGCAACAATTAGTTTTGGCTTATGTTCTAATGCTTTTTGGCGTACATCTTCATAATCGATTACTTGCGTATCTTTTGTTACGCCGTATTCAACGAAGTTATATAGAATACCTGAGAAGTTTACAGGAGATCCATGTGTTAAGTGACCGCCGTGAGATAGATTCATCCCAAGTACTGTGTCACCTGGTTCTAAAATTGTGTGGTATACAGCCATGTTTGCTTGAGCACCAGAGTGTGGTTGTACGTTTGCATATTCTGCTCCGAAGATTTCTTTCACACGATCACGTGCGATATCTTCCACAACATCTACGTGTTCACAGCCGCCATAGTAGCGTTTACCTGGATAACCTTCAGCATATTTATTTGTTAGAACAGAACCTTGTGCTTCCATTACTGCCTCAGAAACAAAGTTTTCTGATGCGATTAACTCAATATTTGCTTGTTGACGTTTTTTTTCCGCAAGAATTCCGTCTAATACTGCTTTGTCTTGTACTGCTAATTTTTCGTATGCCATGTTTGAAAAAGCCTCCTAAGTATAATCGTTATTTGTATACCACTGATTTCAGAGGTAATTTTATTTATATACTGCACGCTCTCCGCCAATCAGCTTTGGGCGTGTTGTTGCTATCGTTACAACCGCTTCTCCTACCATTTTTACAGAAGTACGAACCGGAACAGCTACTGCCTTTAAATGCATACCTATAAGCGTTTGACCAATGTCAATGCCTGCATTTGCTTGCACAGCTTCCACAACAACTGGATTTGTAAATTGCGTAAAGGCATAAGCGGACATTGAGCCGCCTGCTGTACGAACTGGTACAACTGACACAGGTTCATAACCAAATCGGTCTGCCGTTGTTGCTTCCATAGTAATCGCACGATTAATGTGCTCACATCCTTGGAACGCTAGATGTAGTTGATGTTTCTTTGCAAATGCCTGCAACGGCTCAAAAATCGCCTCTCCAATTTCAAGCGCACCTGCTGTGCCAATTTTCTGACCAATCACTTCAGATGTCGAGCAGCCTACGACAAAAATAGTATTTGGTCGTAGGGTTACCTGCTCTTCAAATTCACTGAGTAACTGAGTCAAATGTGTTCGTATTTGTTGTACAACCACTATGCTCAGCCCCTTAATTTCTAAATTATTTATGTCACACAGCTAAAAAAACACTCTTTGACGAACCTTTTTAGCTTAGGACATATCTTAACAAACTTAATTGCTTTTCTTATTGCTCAAGCTCAGCGATTTTTTCAATGCGTCGCGTATGACGACCACCTTCAAAATCTGTTTCAAGCCATACTTTTGCAATTTCACGTGCAAGGCCTGGCCCAATAACACGCTCACCCATTGCTAAAACATTTGAATCATTGTGGCAACGCGTTGCTTTTGCGCTAAATAAATCATGTACTAAAGCACAACGAATCCCCTTAATTTTATTTGCAGCAATGGACATACCAATGCCTGTACCACAAATTAAAATACCTTTATCAAATTCCCCGCTAGCAACACCTTCTGTAACTGGTTTTGCATAATCAGGATAGTCTACTGAATCCGCAGATTGTGGACCAAAATCTTCGTAGCTAATGTTTAGCTCATCTAACAGCTGCATAATCTCACGACGTAAGTTATTGCCTCCGTGATCAGAAGAAATTGCTATTCTCACTGGGTTCCCTCTTTTCGAAATATAGTCAACACTAGTGTACCACTTCTCCCCCAAGAATAACATGATTTTTCTTGCATTTTTATGCTGATTTCTCCTAAAAGACGAACATTTCTTGTAAGTGAACGAAAAATCATTCACTTTTAAACTCGTTTTCCTGTGGATATTGTGAATATCATGTTGATAAATTCGGATAAAAGTCTTTTGTTGCAATATTCTATCTTCTAAAGATTTTTTACCTTTGTCATTATAGTGGACAAACTATATCAATATTATTTCTATGTATTACCAATAGTTGGCACTATGGTGGGATTCTGTGCAAAATGCGAGTGCGGCTATCCGTCACTTTGTCTCTTCCATCCGTCGCCCTGGTCGCTCTTTCCGTCGCTTCGCCAGTTCTTTCCGTCGTTGCCGTTCTTCTTTCCATCGCTCTGTAGACTATCCATCTCTTTGCCTCTTCTATCCGTCACTCTGGCCACATTATCCGTCGCTTCGTCTATTCTTTCCGTCGTTGCCGCTCTTCTTTCCGTCGCTCTGCGGGCTATCCGTCACTTTGTCTCTTCTTTCCGTCGCTCTGCGGCTATCCGTCACTTTGTCTCTTCTTTCCGTCGCCCTGGTCGCTCTTTCCGTCGCTTCGCCAGTTCTTTCCGTCGTTGCCGTTCTTCTTTCCATCGCTCTGCGGCTATCCGTCACTTCGTCTCTTCTTTCCGTCACTCTTGCCGCTCTTTCCGTCGCTTCGTCTCTTCTATCCGTCGCTCTGCAAGCTACTCTTCATTCTCTGCTCTACTTCTATCCATCACAATCATCTCAGTACTATGCACATGCTTCAAGACAACATAAAAAAAACTGTAGTTAACTCGAATCTCAATCGAGTTTATCTACAGTCTAAAATCTTCCTACTTATGCTTGTCTATCAAATTGTTGAATCATTTTGTGGAGCTCTTCGGATTGTTTCTTTAAGCCTTCTGCTAGTTTTTCTACTTGCTCAATTGCGTATGCTTGTTCTTCTGTTGCACTGCGAACTTCTTGTGCTCCTGCTGACGTTTCTTGAGCAATGGCAGCAACTTCTTGAGATTGACGAGCAGTTGTTTCAATATTATGCATTTGCTGTTCAATTAGTGAAGAAATTTCCACAATCGCAGTCGCCATTTCATGGACACTTGAAGACATTCCTTCTACCGCTGTCGTTGTTTCTGATACACGCGCAGCTTCTTTTGTTGCAAATGACACTTGCTGGTTCATTTGTTTTACAACAATTTCAACATTTTGTTGCATAGATTGGATAAGTGAAGTAATGCCCTGTACCGCTTTTGCACTTTCATCAGCTAAACTACGAACTTCTTCCGCTACAACGGCAAAACCTTTGCCATGTTCACCAGCACGCGCTGCCTCAATCGAAGCATTTAAAGCTAGTAAATTGGTTTGTGCTGCAATATCGCCAACTAAGCTAATAATGCGCTCTACCTGTCCAGCGTTATCCTCTAAAAGGCGAATGCTTTCTAATGCCTCTGTATTGCCAGCTGCGATTTGCTGAATGCTATTTACTAACGTTTCGATTGCTTTTGTTGTTGTTGATAAATTATGTAAAATCTCTTTAGATTGTGTTGCCGATGCCTCTGCTCTACTATTAACTTCTGTCGCAAGTGCTCGTACATCTTCAATTGCTTCAGCTGTATCTTGGACTGCGGTTGCAGATGTTTCAGCACCAGAGGAAATATGTTTTACTGTAAAAGCGATATTCTCTGCTTTTTTTGTTGCAACAGCTGCTTCATCAGATAGCTGGATTATGGATTGATTGGTTTGCTGGAAGTTATTATCGATGCTTTCGACCATTCCTCTTAAGTTTAACACCATTTGTTGGAATGCCTCTGCAACAGAACGAATTTCATCATTTGTTTTCGGCATTTCTACATCTTGTCCAATCTTCCCTTCCGCTACACGGGAAGCTGAATTTTCGAGCTTCTGTAAAGGTTTAATTAGGATTACACTGAATACTGCAGCTAAAATGCCTGACCATGCAATCCCCGACAGATAAGTAAAGATTTCAAACAGTTTACGATCGACCCCCGGGAAAAAGGTAGGTTGTAAATATTCGATAAATATAAAACTAATACTGTATGTGATTAGTGCAAGAATACCGACAAATAATACTAGTTTAAGTCGTAAGCCAAACTGTTTTTTCATAACGACCCTCAATTCTCTTCAATTTTTTTTACTAATCGTTCTACCAATTCCGTTATTTCTGCAAATGTTTCTTTATAAATTGCTATACTTCCACCATAAGGATCCACAACATTCCCTGTACTACCTGCGCCTGTATACTCTTTTAACGTAAAGACTTTTCGTTCTGCATGTGGATAATTAGCGATAATTGTATCTTTGTGAGCTGTTGTCATTGTTAAAATTAAATCAGCCCACTCCATTTCAGTTATTGATAATTGTGTTGCTAAATGCTGTTGCGTCATATTTGCTTCATCAACTACTTGTTGTGCATGTGCAGACATTTCCGCATTTGGCATGGCATAAATGCCCGCTGAACGGACCTCAACATTGTCAATTTGTTTATGCTTTAAAATTACCTCTGCCATAGGACTGCGACAAGTATTCCCGGTGCAAACAAATAATATTTTCATACTTATCACCCTTCCCTATTTTCTCTATTGTCGGATAGCCAGGAAACCCATAATGATAAAAAAAATCCCTGCAATCATTTGAGATTTATTACCAAGAAGGACCTGACTTTTACGTGCAATGACTAATGACCCATAAGAGCAAATGAGTGCACTTACACCTGCGCTTACAATAAATACTGTTTTCTCTATATTTAGCATACCAAAAGAAACACTTACTGAAAAGGTATCTAGGCTTGCAGTCACAGCTAAAAGTATTGGTGAAATTGTAGCCTTTTCATCCTTTTGCGAAAATAATAGTAAATGTAAACCCATGCAAAACAATAAGATACTTGAAATCCATTGTCCCCATTCTAAGAGGAAGCGCATTAAAAAGTGTCCAAATTCAAAACCCAGTAACGGGAATAGCATATGCAAAGCAGCTGTCCATACTGACAAAAAAAATCGATATCGAACATTTGGTATTAATACATATAAACCGATCACATCTACAGACGTTAATATACCTGCAAGAATCCCCTGCAAGAAAGCACTCCTTCGCTCTCTAATATTTTATCATTTTATGCTCGAAATTACAGTATTATCATAATACAATTTCCTTACAACTAGGTGTTAAAAGTCACTCTAACGATAAACAATCACCTTCATTTGTAGTAAAAATCTACTGTACTTTCTTCTACTGAAAGCGCGGCAATATAAAATAGCATGCCAGAAGTAGCTTCCAGCATGCTATTTTATTTACGAAGTATACCATTTTCCTCCGGCTGCTTTGTCAAGACGATTCATTATTGCAGCCCCTACCCCTTCAGTCGAAGTAGTAGTTGCCAGAATAATTGTAGCTGTTGTTTTATCGCAAGCTCTTAGGGCATGATACAAAGTCGCACCCATTTCTTCTTTACTACCTGCTTCTCCTACTGAGAAATAAAAATCAGCCTTGCTGTCAACAAAGCTCGCTGGTGCAAGTAACGCTACTTTATGTCCTTGGCTTTGTAATTGTTGTACAGCCTCATGGACTTTCTTCAAATCACATTCAATTAATAGCACGGGAGCGTTAGGTGCATAGTGTGTATATTTCATACCAGGGGCTTTTGGCGTAGCCTCTAATTTCTGCTCTATTTTTGAAGGTTGAAGTACTTGACCAATCTTAGCCTCTAACATTTCCTTCGTAATTCCGCCTGGACGCAAAATTACTGGAGGCTCGTGCGTAACATCTAGCACTGTGGATTCGAGTCCAATCCCAGTAGAACCTCCATCTAAAATATAAGGTATGTACCCTCCCAAATCATCCTGAACATGTATGGCTTCTGTAGGACTTGGCTTCCCACTACGATTAGCACTTGGCGCAGCAAGTGGCTTTTTTAATTGTTGAAGTAAGGCGAGTGCAACTGGATGATCTGGCATACGTATACCGACAGTCGATAAACCAGCTGTCACACTGTCTGCCAGCACATTTGGCTTTACAGGCATTACAAGTGTCAGTGGCCCTGGCCAAAATAAATCCATGCATTTTTTGGCTACTTCTGAAATATGCTCTATATAGCGTTCAACTTCCTCTTTTGTGCCAATGTGAACAATTAGCGGATTGTCTGATGGACGACCTTTTGCTTCAAATATCTTTTTGACCGCTGTGTCATTTGTAGCAACAGCTCCTAGGCCATAAACCGTTTCTGTTGGAAATGCCACGACCTCGCCTGCATTTAAGATATCCACAGCTTGTGCATAAGTTATCTGACTATTCACATTACTATCCACAATCTTGCACACGGTTTCCATAATTAAAACCTTCCTTCAATTTTTCGTTTTTACTAAATTATCCACATAATGTTTATAACTTCTTAAAAATTGTGCATAAGTTATCAGAATTCGCGAATAATTCATTCAAAAAAACCTTTAATCCATTCCCATAGAAAAAATGTAACGTGTTCCTTCTCTTCTTCTACTTCTTCTTTCACTTCTTCTTTTGCTTCTGCTTTAGTAGGCTCACAAATCGATGGGAATACGCTACACCACCAGTTATCGCCACGTGCATCACCGATTTTTACGACAATCGAATGATATAAGTTTTGTGGATAAAGTACAGCGTCCTTTCTCTTTGGCGGAAATAAGTTATCCCCAAGTACAACTTGTGTATCCAGCTGTGGATAATTTTTGTTTATTTCTGCTTCAATTTCTTTTTTTAATGAAAGTATTTGCTCATTATCCACATTTTTAGCTCCAGCACTAGCTACTTGTTTAAAATACGGCTTTAAATTTTTGACAAGTTGCTCTTTTTCAAGCTGATCCTGTGATGTATTGCTATTGGCAATAACGCGTATACGAAAATCGTTTTCTTGCTCCTGATTGATAGACTCTTTCGCAAAACCTACTAATGATGGAATATATAAAATACATAATTGTAAGGCAATCGCAATAAATACTAATCTTGCAAAAGCTAGTAAAATATTTTGTTTTGGTAATCTAATAATCTTGTATTCGTTTAACATAAAAATCCCTCCTTGCTAACATTGTTGGCAAGAAGTAGATACTTTATACATGAATTTCACAAAAAATCATTCGAGGTTTACCATTTATATCTTTTTCTATCGAAATTGTAGCCTGCGGAAAACTATTTTTAAAGAATTGAGCCACCTGCTCTCCTTGTGTATAACCGATTTCAAGGCCAATGAGCGACGGTTTATTCATAAGGGGTGGAAGCTGCTCAGCCAATTTTCTATATAAAATAAGTCCGTCTTCTTCTGCAAACAGAGCACTGTGTGGTTCATGCTCTAGCACGGTATTTGGCATCTCTTTCGCCTCATCAAAAGCAATATACGGTGGATTCGATAACACGATATCAAATTTCTCCCCTGCCAGAGGTTTCGTTAAATCCCCTAGTCGAAAATCAATATCCGCCGATAATCTTTGGGCATTTTTTTGAGCTGTCGTTAAAGCAGCTTCAGATAGATCAGTAGCAACGACCGTTAGCTCTGGACATTCTAGCTTCATAGAAATAGCGATTGCACCGCTACCAGTTCCTATATCTGCCAGCTTCAATGCTTGATCATTCCATATTTTGTTCATCCGATTGATTGTTCCAAGCACCAATTCCTCAGTCTCAGGTCTAGGAATAAGTACTGACTCATCAACTATAAATGAACGACCATAAAATTCTTCACTACCGACGCAATACTGTACAGGTCGTCCACTCACATGCTCTTCGATTAGTTCTTTAAACTTTTCTTTTTGTTCAGCTGTTAATACGTCTTGAAGATGTAGCATTACTTCTGAATAACTAGTGCCAAGTATATGCTGCATAACAATACGCGCTGCTGTTTCCTCATGACCATTATCCACTAAAAAAGAAGAAGCCCATTGAAGGGCCTCCATTACTTTATTATAGGTCATCATTTAATCGCTCTAACTTTGATGCTTGCTCTTCTAAAATGAGCGTATCAATGATTTCGTCTAGTCTACCTTCAACGATTTGATCTAGCTTTTGAATCGTTAAACCAATACGGTGGTCGGTTACACGGTTTTGTGGATAATTGTATGTGCGAATACGCTCAGAGCGATCGCCTGAACCTACAGCTGATTTACGTGTAGCATCGATTTCCTTTTGTGCTTCTTGCAAATACATATCAGCAACACGGGCACGTAAGATTTTCATTGCCTTTTCACGGTTTTTAATTTGTGATCGTTCATCCTGCATCGATACAACAACACCTGTCGGTAAGTGAGTCATACGAACAGCTGACATCGTTGTATTTACAGACTGACCACCGGCACCAGAAGATGCAAATGTATCCACTCGGATATCTTTTTCATGGATTTCAACATCTACTTCTTCAACTTCAGGTAAGCAAGCTACTGTCGCTGTCGAAGTATGAATACGCCCTTGAGATTCCGTGGCAGGTACACGTTGTACGCGGTGTGCACCATTTTCAAATTTGAATTTTGAATATGCACCTTGGCCGTTAATCATAAAAATAACTTCTTTATAACCACCCATTGGGTTCGGCGTCGCTTCCATTACGTCAATCTTCCAGCCTTGTGTCTCAGCATAACGAGAGTACATACGGAATAAATCTCCCGCAAAAATATTCGCCTCGTCTCCACCAGCTGCCCCACGAATCTCCATAATAACGTTTTTATTATCATTAGGATCTTTTGGAATTAATAGAATACGTAAACGTTCTTCTAATTCTTCTTGCTGCTCTTTTAATAGGTTGAATTCTTCTTTCACCATCTCATGCATATCAGGATCTTTTTCACTATCTAGCATCTCACGTGTATCAGCTAATTGCTCTTTTACATTTTTATATTCACGATAAGCATCTACCGTTTCCTGGATATCTGATTGTTCCTTGGAATATTCGCGTAATTTTTTACTATCATTCACAATATCGGGATCACTTAAAAGCTCTGTTAGCCTTTCGTAACGATCCTCCACTGCTTGTAATCGATCAAACATGGATTTCACCTCTATTTAGTTTTTTTAAGGATTATCAGCAAAACGTATGGTTGATTTCCGTTCCGGCTGGGCGACTCCACTACAATCAACTTATATTCATAGTGGACGTTTTAACAAAAGTCATCCATAACGTTTGGTGAACCTTTTTTTATGAAGTTTGCTCTATTATAACTGTCGTATCGTTACTGAAAAAGAGAAACTCTAAATTAGAATTACGCTAAGTGCGTAAAGATTTTTTTATAAAGATTTTTTATTTCCACTACTTAGTATAAGGAAGTTTTCGCATGTATGCTACTTTTTATTAGCCTTATCGACAAAGCCTTTTTTGCTTTATAGTGGCGGATGTGTGTGGCATTTTCGACAAACTGGATAATAGGAATCATTTCCTCCAATTTGAATTTGATCACCTGTATAAACCGGTTTTCCACTTTCATCAACACGCAAATTCATTGTAGCCTTTTTATGACAGAACCAGCAAATTGTTTTCATTTCCTCAATTTTATCTGCATATGTAAGCATGTACTGACTGCCTTCAAATAACTCATTTTGGAAATCGTTTTTTAGACCGAAGCCCATAACTGGAATATCTAACTCATCTACGATATATGCTAACTGCAAAACATGTTCTTTTTTTAAAAATTGTACTTCGTCAACAAGTACACAATATGGTTTGACAGCATTGTTTTTTACCAGCTCAAAAATATTTGTATCATCATTAACAGGAATGGCTTGTTGACGTAAGCCTACTCGACTTGAGATAAAGCCTACTTCATCTCGCGTATCTATGCCTGGTGTAAACATCATTACAGGTTTTTGTTGTTCTTCATAGTTATGCGCAACTTTTAGAATTTCTATGGATTTACCACTATTCATTGCCCCGTGTTTAAAATATAGCTGTGCCATTTTGTCTTCTCCCTTTCTTCTTATCAATCCGGATATCGAAAAGACTCGCATCAACATTCATTTTGGTTATACTGAAAAAAATACCTGCCAAGCACATGCTTGGCAGGTATTAAACTAACATTAGTTTTTAAGACCGTATTTTTTGTTGAAACGATCCACGCGACCATCAGCAGACGCGAATTTTTGACGGCCAGTATAGAATGGGTGACATTCGTTGCAGAACTCGACAACGATGTTTTCTTTTACTGAACCAGTTTTGAAAGTGTTACCACAAGAGCAAGTTACTGATGCTTCTTTGTAGTCTGGATGAATTCCTTGTTTCATATTCGTTTTCTCCTCTCGCCCTGAACCATCTGGAACAGAGTATTATCGAACTGTACCTTACATAGCCCGAATATGTCGGCTACATATGTACACGTTACATACTTTGCAATAGTACCATATATCCTATACATTTGACAATAGTTTTTCCTCTATCGATTAGTTATTTAATTTTAGGGGCGTATCACCATAATGTGGGGGTGATTTCCGTTCCGGCTGGGCGCTTTGTAGCTGGCGCTTCGCTTTCGCTACAGATAAAACAATTGCTGCCGCTACGCTTTCGCACAGAGCAAAGCTTCCTGGGGGCGTCGGGGCAACAGATGTTTTTTGCGCGAAAGCGTAGTGTTAACGCAGCGGCAGCAGCAGGATGTTGGTCACGAAGGCGTTATCACAGGACGTGATGCTCTTAGCCTTCGTTCCCCTTCCCGCTTCACTCGCGTTGCTCGCTCCAGGGTCTCGGGCCAACAGATGTCTTTTGCGCGAAAGCGTGAGTGCAACGTAGCGGCAGCAGCACGATGTTGGTCACGAAGGCGTTATCACAGGATGTGATGTTCTTAGCCTTCGTTCCACTATTGCTTATCCCCAAGGAGTCGCCCAGCCTCCACTTCAATCACCTTATTATATAGGTGTGTTATACCAGTATTTAAAAATCACCATCAACTAGTTATAGTCAATGGTGATTCATTTTATAGTAAGCCCTTACCTTTAGTAGCTTTTTTCATATCTTCATTTAATTTTTCGAAGAATTCTTCATTAGATTTTGTCGTACGTAATTTTTTCATGAAGCGCTCCGCAAAATCAGGTGCGTCCGAGAATGTTTTACGAATTGCCCAAAGCTTTTCAAGTTGCTCAGGCTCTAGCAGAAGTTCTTCCTTACGTGTACCCGAACGGCGGATATCAAGCGCAGGGAAAATACGACGCTCTGCTAATTGGCGATCGAGATGAAGCTCTAAATTACCTGTTCCTTTAAATTCCTCATAAATAACCTCATCCATACGAGATCCTGTATCCACTAAAGCTGTCGCTAAAATAGTTAAGCTACCACCTTCTTCAATATTACGTGCAGAACCGAAGAATCGTTTTGGTCTATGGAAAGCAGCAGGATCAATACCACCTGAAAGCGTACGACCGCTCGGAGGAATAACTAAATTATAAGCTCGTGCTAAACGTGTAATAGAGTCCATTAAAATAATAACATCACGCTTATGCTCAACTAAGCGGCGTGCACGTTCTAACACAATTTCGGCAACTTTCACATGATTTTCAGGAACCTCATCGAACGTTGAGCTCACTACATCTGCATTTACTGAACGTTCAATATCAGTTACTTCCTCAGGGCGTTCGTCAATAAGTAATACAATTAACTCAGCATCTGGATGATTAGTTGTAATAGCATTCGCAATTTCTTTTAATAATGATGTTTTCCCTGCCTTTGGTGGTGCCACGATCAATCCACGCTGTCCAAAGCCTACAGGTGCCACTAAATCCATGATACGAGTCGATAAATTACGTTGTGTTGTTTCCAGTTTAATTTGTCGGTCAGGATATAAAGGCGTTAATGCAGGGAAATGCACACGTTCCTTTGCTACTTCTGGGTCTTCGCCGTTAACAGCATCTACTTGTAGTAGTCCATAATAACGTTCGTTTTCTTTAGGTGGACGTACTTTACCAGATACCTTGTCCCCATTTCGTAGGTCAAAGCGACGAATTTGAGAAGCAGAAATATAAATATCCTCTTTACTTGGAGAATAGTTAATTGGTCGAAGGAAGCCAAAGCCCTCTTGCGAAACAATTTCTAGTACACCTTCCATAAAGAAATAGCCCTCTTGCTCCGAGCGAGTTTTCAAAATAGCAAATATTAATTCTTTTTTCGTTAGCTTGCTATAATATGAAATTTTATATTGGCGTGCAAGGGCGTAAAGCTCTTTTAACGTCATGTTTTCTAATTGAGCGATTGTCAATGCAGACATATGCACAACTCCAGTCTTTTTCAAAATATAATTGCCAGTTTTGGGGATATCAAAGAAGTTTTTACGATAGGCTCTGTGATTTTTTCGTACCTGTCAGCGTTTTCTTACGTTAGAAATTAAGTAGTTCGAATTAGAGCGATAGGTACTTTCATTAACTATACAAAACAATGAAGCCTAACATAGCCTTATAAAACTATGGGATGGTTGAAAATTTAGAAGAAGGTACCTAGTGCAAAAAGATGCACTAGGTATATTTTAGAAGAAATTTTTATTTATAGCTAGGTTTTTTATCAAGAGCGTGACGTCCTTCTACAAAACGCACAGTTCCAGATTTAGCTCGCATAACAACTGAATGTGTTAATGCATAAGCTCCTTTATATTGAACACCTTTTAGCAGCTCGCAATCTGTTACAGCAGTCGCTGCAAAAATAGCATCGTCACCTTTAACTAGGTCATCTAAATAAAGAACTTTATCTACATCTACACCCATTTTTTTGCAACGTTCTAACTGTTCATCATCTTCTGGCACTAGCTTCGCTTGGAAGTCTCCGCCTAGACATTTTAATGCAACAGCTGAAATAACACCCTCTGGTGCACCACCTGTACCAAACATAATATCAATGCCAGTTTCATCAAAAGCAGTATTGATAGCTGCTCCAACGTCGCCGTCTTGAATAAATTTAATACGTGCCCCAGCTTCTCGGATTTCATCAACAATTGCTTGGTGACGTGGTCGATCTAAAAGTGTAGCTACTACGTCTGAAATATCTTTATTTTTAGCTTTTGCTACCTGTAATAAATTATACGTAACAGAAGCATTAATATCTACCTTACCAGCCGCTTCTGGTCCTACTGCAATTTTCTCCATGTACATATCAGGTGCATTTAACAGATTGCCTTTATCTGCAATAGCAAGAACTGTCATTGCACCATTTGTACCCTTCGCTACAATATTAGTACCTTCTAATGGGTCAACTGCGATATCTACTTGAGGACCTCCATTGCGTAGGCCAAGCTCTTCACCAATATAAAGCATTGGTGCTTCATCCATTTCGCCTTCACCAATCACTACTGTAGCATGCATTGGAATTGTATCGAACATCACGCGCATCGCTGTCGTCGCTGCATCATCTGCCTCAATTTTCAAACCGCGACCCATCCATTTCCCGGATGCGATTGCTGCTGCCTCTGTTACTCGTACTACTTCCATCGATAAACTACGTTCCATTGTCTTATTTGCCTCCCGTTATCGGCATATTTCTTCGCCGAAACATTCAAATTACCTCTATTGTAACATAGTTAGTTCAAAACTTTTAGCTCTCATTATTCCTTTGTCTCTGCTACGCGTGCCATTATTGTTTCACGTCGAATATCAGCGCCTAAATCACGTAATTTCTCAATAAGTGAGCTATAACCACGCTCAATATGATAGATATCATGAATTTCTGTTTCGCCTTCAGCTAACAGGCCAGCTAATACTAATGCGGCGCCCGCTCGAAGATCTGTAGCCGTTACAGTTGAGCCTTGTAATTTACTAGGACCTGTAATCATAGCTGTATTTCCTTCAACGCGTGCATTGGCATTCATACGACGAAGTTCATCAATATGTTTAAATCGAGCTGTATAGATTGTATCTGTTACCTTTGAGGAACCAAATGCTTGGGACATTAAAACAGAAAGTGGTTGCTGAATATCCGTTGGAAACCCAGGATACACTAATGTTTTAACATCAACGGCTTGCAATGTGGAGAGGTCTGTTTTTGGCACAAAAATACTTTCTTCACCGATTTCAATCTTTACTCCCATTTCACGAAGCTTTGCAATAATCGCCTCTAAATGCAATGGAATAACATTATCAATCGTAATACCTTCACCTAAAGCGGCAGCCATAATCATAAATGTAGCAGCTTCAATGCGATCTGGAATAATCGTGTGCTCCGTACCGTGAAGTTCCTCTACACCTTCAATACGGATAACACTTGTACCTGCCCCTTTAATATTAGCTCCCATGTTAGTGAGAAGAGTAGCTACATCAATAATTTCCGGTTCTTTTGCTGCATTTTCAATAACCGTACGTCCCTTCGCAAGGACAGCAGCTAACATAATATTAATCGTTGCTCCAACACTGGCAACGTCTAAATATATTTTGGCACCAATTAATTCATCAGCACGTAAATAAATGGCTCCATGCTCATTAGTAATTTTCGCACCTAATGCTTCAAAGCCTTTTATATGTTGGTCAATAGGACGTGGCCCTAAGAAGCAGCCTCCTGGTAAACCAATGACAGCTTTTTTAAAGCGACCAAGCATTGCTCCCATTAGATAATAAGAGGCACGAAGCTTTTTCACGTTACCATTTGGTAATGGCAACGCAATCATTTCAGTTGGATCGATGGTCATGATGCCATCCTCAAATGAAACTTCTCCACCAATCTCCTCTAATAATGCCTTTAACGTCCATGCATCGGAAATTTCTGGTAACCCTCCAATTGTCACTGGAGAGTTCGCCAAAATTGATGCTGGAATTAAGGCGACTGCACTATTTTTTGCACCACTAACTTTTATTGTACCCTTTAGACGATTTTCGCCTGTAATTTTGTAAACATCCATTTTGCGTTCTCCCTCATGATTGGAAAGTAATTTTTTCTGCAATTGGCTCACTATATAATCTTATTATTTGCCTTTTCTCTTATTCCAATCCGTTAAAAATCCTTCAATTCCTTTTTCCGTTAATGGATGATGGAAAAGTTGCTTTAAAACTTTAAATGGAGTAGTTGCAATGTGCGCGCCAGCAAGTGCTGCAGCTGTTACATGCTGTGGATGACGAATAGATGCAGCGATAATTTGCGTTTCGATATTATGAATTGTAAAAATATCTGCAATCGTTTCAATTAGTTCAACACCGTTTTGACCCATATCATCTAGACGACCGATAAATGGTGATACATATGTAGCACCCGCACGAGCTGCCATTAATGCTTGGTTGGCACTGAAGATTAGTGTTACGTTCGTTTTAATACCTTTGTCAGCAAAGAAGCGACATGCCTCTAATCCAGCTGGCGTCATTGGCAATTTAACTGTAATATTCGGAGCAATTGCAGCCAATTCTAAGCCTTCTTTAATCATACCTTCTGCATCTAGAGCAATTACTTCCCCACTCACTGAGCCATCTACAAGCTCTGTGATTTCACGAAGACGATCATGGAAAGAAACATTCTCTTCTTTAGCAACTAATGATGGGTTTGTTGTAACGCCTGATAAAATACCCCATGCGTGTGCTTCTTTAATCTCTTCGAAATTTGCTGTATCAATAAAAAATTTCATTGTATTCCCTCCTGATCACTGTTTTGCTCATCACTATATCGTGGGTTGATTTCCGTTCCGACTGGGCGCTTTCCTAGGGCCATTCAGTTAAATCGGAAATCAACTACTATACATTACATTCGTTTTAACACAAATGCTATCCCCAACTTTTGGTGATGAACCATATATTTAAATTTTCGCCAAAAATTCATCATTTCAAAAACAAGAGAAGGTCGATAACAGCATCAACACTTCTCTTATTTTGTGTATTCATCTGTGCTTTTGTAGCCGTTTAGATACAAAAATTATGCTTTTTGCGCACTACCAAATTCACGGATTTTCCCGATAACTGTTGATTTAATTGCTTCACGTGCTGGAGCAAGGAATTTACGAGGATCATAAACAACTTTATCATTCTCAAGAACTTCACGGATTACTTTTGTAGCAGCAATTTGATTTTCAGTATTGACGTTAATTTTTGCTGTACCTAATGAAATTGAGCGTTGAATATCTTTCGTTGGGATCCCTGTACCACCATGTAATACTAATGGTAGATCTGCTAAGTTAGAGATTTCTTCCATCTCTTTAAAGCCTAAATTTGGTTCTCCTTTATAAGGACCATGTACAGAGCCAAGTGCTGGTGCTAAGCAATCGATATCTGTTAGCTCAACCATTTTACGGCATTCCTCTGGATCAGCGTACATAATACCACCGATTACGCCATCCTCGTCACCACCAACAGTGCCAAGCTCAGCTTCAACAGAAACACCTTTCGCATGAGCATACTCAACTACTTTAGAAGTAGTTGCAACATTTTCCTCGAATGGATGATGAGATGCATCAATCATTACAGAAGTAAATCCTGCATCAATTGCTTCTTTACATTTTTCAAAGCTTGAACCATGGTCAAGATGAATAGCTACAGGTACTGTAGTACCATAAGACTCCATCAAACCTTTTACCATTTGTACAACGGCGATAAATCCGCCCATATATTTTCCTGCGCCTTCAGAAACACCTAAAATAACTGGAGATTTTTCTTCTTCTGCTGCTTGTAAAATTGCCTGAGTCCACTCAAGGTTGTTGATGTTGAACTGACCAACAGCATAACCCTCTGCTTTTGCTTTAATTAACATCTCTTTCATAGATACTAATGCCATACTAAAAATCCTCCTCTTAGGACTATTCTTTCTACATAAATATGCTATTTAATCATAGCAAAAACAAAGTAACCTGAAAAGCATTTCAGGTTACTTTGTTTTCTGCACGAAAGCGTAGTGCAACGTAGCGGCGGTGCCTAGTGAAACCCAACGAAAGTTCTAGTGGCTGGGACAAAACTGGTCAAAACCTTAAAAAGCGCGAGAAATCAATTTAGAAACGTTGATTTCTTATGCTTTTTTGATGTTAAATTTTGCGTAAAAAAATATGCTTATGTCATAAGCGGCGCAAATTATCAGTGCGGTCAGATAGTGTTGCATGAAGGTAGATGTCGATATTTTTCGAAAGTTGGGTGATAAATTAAAAAAGTTGGGTGATAAATCGATAAAGTTGGTCGATAAACTAAAAAAGTTGGGTGATAAATCGATAAAGTTGGTCGATAAACTAAAAAAGTTGGGTGATAAATCGATAAAGTTGGTCGATAAACTAAAAAAGTTGGGTGATAAATCGATAAAGTTGGTCGATAAACTAAAAAAGTTGGGTGATAAATCGATAAAGTTGGTCGATAAACAATCAAAAGTTATCGATAAATCTCAAAACTACGGCTCATCGGACACCCAACTTCAAATCGAATAATAACCATAAAAAAACAGGCGGTGTTGACCACTGCCTGTTCATTTAACCTTTTAATGTTTTATTAACCTCATCACGCACTTCAAAAATATCAAAAGGCTTAGTAAAGTATCGAATTGCTCCTAAGTCTAATGCTTCTTGTACAACGTCTAATTCACCATATGCAGTCATCATGAATACCGGGAGTTGTGGCCACTTCTCTTTTAAGCGCTTTAAAATTTCTATGCCATCCATCCCTGGAATTTTCATGTCTAATAGGACACAATCCATTTCCTCCTCAGCATATTTCAGTGCTTCCGTACCATTTGCAGCTAAATATGTAACATAACCTTCTTTTTTCAACACTTCATTTAAAAGCAAACGAATTCCTGGTTGATCATCAACAATTAGTAATCGTTTCACATTTCATTCCGCCCTTTTCGAGTTATTATTCTTACACAAAACTTCCTATATTATGTATTATTCTCCTTTAACCTCTTAATACCTTCTAGTATTATAAATTATCTGCTTTTGCTTTATAGTCTTTTCATACCTATAATATTGATTGAGGTGGAATCATGTCAAAAATTCTAACAACACAATTAAGTGGATTATTACAAAGAATAACACAAAATGAAGAGGAAGCTATTGAAGAAACAGCACGATTACTTGCACAAGCTGGTATTGGTGAAGGTAATGTCTATTTCGCATGCTTTGGTGAAATGCAAGTTGTCGAATTAAATGCATATCAAGCAGTGGAACGTTTTGCTAAGTTAGTCCCTTGGACAAAAGATACAGTGATTACGGAAGCCGATCGTGTATGTATTTTTACACGTAGTGCACACGATGAAGATGCACTAGCTCTAGCGCAGCAATTAAACAATCAATTTATTCCATTCGCAGCAGTTGCTAGTGAAGTAGCTAATACCGAAAATCCATTAGCAGATTTAGCGTATACGTATATTTCCACACGCATACGAGGTGGTTTATTACCGAATGATTTAGGCAAACGCATCGTTGTGCCACACGCTATTGCTGCCCTGTTCGTTTATGAAGCCTTAAAAATTGCGTATGATGAAATGCTTGGTCTTGATGACGAAGAGCTATAAAGAATCTAAAAAAGAGTTGTCTCAGCATGAGACAACTCTTTTTTCATTATTTGAATGTTGCTCCGATAAAATCACGGAACAATGGTTGTGGACGGTTTGGACGTGATACTAACTCTGGGTGGAATTGACATGCTACGAAGAAATTATTTTCTGGTAACTCGATAATTTCCACTAATTTGCCGTCAGGACTTGTACCTGAGAAGACAAGACCTTCAGCTTCCATCGCTTCACGATATTCATTGTTAAATTCATAACGATGACGGTGACGTTCATAAACTAGCTCTTGACCATAAGCTTTGATTGCCTTCGAGCCTTCTTTTAGTTTACATGGATATAAACCTAAACGTAATGTACCACCAATGTCTACACTATCGTTTTGATCTGGTAGGAAGTCAATAATCGGATATTCCGTTTGTGGATCAAGCTCAGTAGAGTGCGCTCCTTTTAAACCAAGTACGTTACGAGCAAACTCCACTGTTGCAAGTTGCATACCTAGGCAAATACCTAAGAATGGCACATTATTTTCACGAGCAAATTGTGTCGCTAAAATTTTACCTTCTACTCCACGATCACCGAAGCCACCTGGAACTAAAATAGCGTCAGCACCTTTTAATAGTGAAGCAACATTGTCTGTATCTACATGTTCTGCATTGATCCAGTCAATTTCAATATCAGAATTAAATGCATAACCTGCATGTTTTAATGCCTCTACTACAGAAATATAAGCATCTTGAAGTTCTACATATTTACCTACTAATGCTACTTTTCGTTTATTTGGTAAGTTTTTCACTTTTGCTACAAGCTCACGCCATTCTTCCATATCTGCCTCAGGTGCTTTAATGCCAAAATGATCAAGTACAATATCATCGATATCTTGAGCATGAAGGTTTAAAGGTACTTCATATAAATGTTCTGCATCGCGAGATTCAATAATTTCGTGTGGTTGAACATCACAGAATAAAGCTAATTTTTCTTTCATATCTTGAGGCACTTCTTGCTCTGTGCGCACAACGATAATATTTGGTTGAATACCTAGAGAACGTAATTCTTTTACAGAATGCTGAGTTGGTTTTGTTTTTAGCTCACCCGCAGCTTTAATATAAGGAATAAGCGTACAATGAACATACATGACATTGTTATGGCCTAAATTCGTTTTCATTTGGCGAATTGCTTCAAGGAATGGTAATGACTCAATATCCCCTACTGTTCCGCCTACTTCTGTAATAACGACGTCTGCATTTGTTTCACGACCAGCACGTTGAATACGATCTTTGATTTCATTTGTAATGTGAGGAATTACTTGTACTGTTCCACCGTTGTAATCACCGCGGCGTTCTTTTTGTAATACAGACTGATAAACACGACCTGATGTTACTGTAGAATGTTTTCCTAGGTTAATGTCGATGAAACGTTCGTAGTGACCTAAGTCTAAGTCAGCTTCTGCGCCATCATCAGTTACGAAAACCTCACCATGTTGATAAGGACTCATTGTACCTGGGTCAATATTGATATATGGGTCAAATTTTTGAATTGTTACTTCTAATCCACGGTTTTTTAATAAACGACCTAGAGATGCTGCTACAATCCCTTTTCCAAGTGATGACACAACCCCACCTGTTACAAAAATATACTTCGTCATGAAAAAATTCCTCCTTATGTTGTTCTAGAAATTGCTAGTAAGAAAAGTGCATTCACGTCCTAAGCTAAGTCATCTTGAGCATTGGTGCAAATTTCTCTATAGGCTAAGAAAAGTAACATTTCTTATCCCTAAAATAAGAAAAGCCGAGAATGCCTACAAAATTGTAGTCGATTCGAAGCTGTAATCGTTTCTATCTCTTTTCTACTTTCCTTTTAAAAAGTTCTAACATATATTCAATCACCGATTATTATACATCATGAATAAATTAGAGCATTTATATTCATTCCGTAGCTATAAACATGGGAGAACTTGATTGAATAAAGTTAAAAAAATAAAAAAACGCTCCTCCTGCATAGGTTTGCAGGGGGAGCGTATTACATACACGGTCTTTCTCCTTTAATTAAGGAGCCCAAGTAAAAGATTAAACGTAACCGCGATAGAAGTCAAGATTTTTTACTATAAGGATAAAAGAAAGAAAATTTCAAAGAGTAATGATCATCAATTATGCCTCGGCACAATTGCGTCCGAAATCGTCTTAGATTTCATCCTCTTCTTCAAGTTCATCTTCATCATCAATAAAGTCCTCGTCGATTTCTTCATCGATGTCCTCTATATCGTCTTCATCAAAATCGATATCTTCTTTGTCGTCATCTTCTTCGTCTAGATCTTCTTCATCTTCAACGAATTCTTCAAAGTCTTCATCAAAGTCAATATCTTCTTCATCTAGATCTTCTTCTAAATCATCTTCATCCTCAACGGCAGCTTTAGATTTTTTCTTATGCGTTTTAACAGAAGGAGCTGTTTCTTCTTCAATCTGTTCAACTTTATACCATTCACGTAAGCCCCATCCAGTTTCCTGATTAAATAAGAAGCGGCCATCTACATTTATATCTGTGTAAAATTGTAATAGGCGAGCTTTCATTTCTTCATCACTATAGCCTACAAGCTCTTGAATAATTGTTAATAAGTCATTAAAAGACACTGAGGCACGTTTTTCATTTAATATTGCATAAGCTAAGTTAATTAACGATTCTTCTGTTAATTGTTCTTTTGTCATTTCACGAAAATTCATTCGTGCACTTCCTTTCCCTCATCCATCACAATGGACGTTTTAAAATTCATATAGCTTTATTTTCGGAGCGCAGCAAAAAAGGCCGCACAAAAGTAACTTTCCATATCATAAGCATAATACCCATTATATACAAAGTTTTATCCTCTTTGCTAGCTTCAATTACTGTTTTTTATATCACGCATTTTTTTTATGCCTAAGTAAAACAAATAGACAGATAGTAATAGTAAAGGAACAGCGCCAATTTGCTTATCATACAGGAAATAAACTCCTATCAATAAAGCTAAAATAATGATGTAGTTACTAACTGATTTCATCATCTACTGCGCCTCCCCTTTTTTTACAATTTATTATAACGGAAATAAAAAGAAGTGCCTAATCCTAAGACTAGACACTTAAAACTACACAAACATTTTGTACAAACTAGAATAAATGTTATACAGCTAGAAAATATACACGTTTACAAATTACATATTACGACGATATTGTCCGCCAACCTCATATAATGCATTTGTAATTTGCCCTAAGCTAGCGACTTTTACGGTTTCCATAAGCTCCGCGAAAATATTACCGTTGTTTACCGCAACATGTTGTAAACGAGCAAGAGCTGCTTCGTTCTCATTTTTATGTTGCTTCCAGAACTCATGTAAATTATGGATTTGCGTCTCTTTTTCTTCTGTCGATGCACGCGCAATTTCCATATTGTTAATTTCATCTTCTGAAGGTGGATTCGGATTTAAGTATGTGTTCACACCAATAATCGGTAGCTCACCTGAATGCTTTAGCATCTCGTAGTACATGGATTCCTCTTGAATCTTACCACGTTGATATTGTGTTTCCATTGCACCTAGCACACCACCACGATCATTGATACGATCAAATTCTTCTAATACCGCTTCTTCTACAAGGTCTGTTAACTCTTCAACGATAAACGCTCCTTGTAATGGATTTTCGTTTTTCGCTAAGCCATGTTCCTTCGTAATAATCATTTGAATAGCCATTGCACGACGTACAGATTCTTCCGTAGGCGTTGTAATTGCCTCATCATATGCATTTGTATGCAATGAATTACAGTTATCCTGTAAGGCCATTAAAGCCTGTAATGTTGTGCGGATATCATTAAAATCAATTTCCTGTGCATGTAAGCTGCGTCCAGATGTTTGGATATGATATTTTAATTTTTGTGCTCGTTCATTCGCACCGTACTTATCACGCATTACCACTGCCCAAATACGACGGGCTACACGTCCAATAACTGTGTACTCTGGATCTAGTCCGTTGGAGAAGAAGAATGATAGATTTGGCGCAAAGTCGTCAATATTCATTCCTCGGCTTAAATAATATTCCACATACGTGAAGCCATTTGCTAATGTAAAGGCCAATTGTGATATTGGATTCGCACCAGCTTCGGCAATATGGTAGCCAGAAATAGATACTGAGTAATAATTACGAACTTTATGATCGATAAAGTATTGTTGAATATCCCCCATCATTCGCAACGCAAATTCTGTTGAGAAAATACACGTATTTTGCCCTTGATCTTCTTTTAAAATATCTGCTTGCACGGTTCCACGTACAACCTGTAATGTTTTCTCTCTTGTCTCCGTAAATTCTTCAACTGTCAAAGGTCGACCAAGTTCTTCCTCACGCAGTTTCACTTGCTGATCAATAGCCGTATTCATGAACATCGCCAAAATAACCGGTGCTGGCCCGTTAATTGTCATCGATACTGATGTTGATGGTGCACATAAATCAAAGCCTGCATAAAGCTTTTTCATATCCTCTAGCGTACAAATAGATACACCCGACTCCCCAACCTTGCCATAAATATCTGGTCGGTAATCTGGATCCTCACCATAAAGCGTTACAGAGTCAAATGCTGTTGATAAACGTTTGGCATCATCATCCTTCGATAAATAATGGAATCGTTTATTTGTACGTTCAGGCGTTCCTTCACCAGCAAATTGACGCTTCGGATCTTCGCCTTCGCGTTTAAATTGGAATACCCCAGCTGTATACGGGAATTCACCAGGTACATTTTCTCTATAAACCCAGCGTAAAATTTCACCATAATCTACGAATTTCGGCAAAGCAACTTTAGGAATTTTTGTGCCGGAAAGGCTTGTTGTCCTTAAAATTGTTCGAATTTCTTTATCACGAACTTTCGTTACAAGTTCGTCTCCAGCATACGCTTCTTTTAAAGCTTGCCAATTATCTAATATACGTTTAGACTCAGCTGTTAATTCGTCTCTGACACCTTCAGCGAGAGAAGTAAGAGATGCGACAAGTGCATCATTTGGTGCCTTTTCCTCAATCGCTTCAATCGCTCCCTCTAATTGGAATAGTCGGCGTGCAAATTCCACTTGTAGCTCTGATTTTTTATGATAGCCACGCACGGTATCAGTAATTTCCCGTAAATAATAACGACGATCGTTTGGAATGATAACGTCTTGCTTTTGGGTTTTCGCAAATTGCTCATAGCCCGTTTCCCAATTACTTCCTGTCTTCGTATTGATGATATTGACTAATGCCGCAAATAAAGCATTCGTTCCTTTATCATTAAATTGACTGGCAATCGTACCGTACACAGGCATATTATCAAGTGATTCATCCCAAAGCTCTCGTGAACGCTGATATTGTTTTTGTACTTGACGTAGCGCATCCTCAGAGCCTTTGCGTTCAAATTTATTGATGGCGATCACATCCGCAAAATCAATCATGTCAATTTTCTCAAGCTGTGTCGGCGCACCAAACTCACTTGTCATAACGTACATGGACAGATCCGTGTATTTTGTAATCTCGGCATCACCTTGACCAATACCACTTGTTTCTACAATGATTAAATCATAGCCTGCTACACGCGCTACATCTAGCACATCCCCAATAGAAGCCGTAAGTTCTGTACGAGATCCACGGGTTGCTAAACTACGCATATATACTCGATTATTGAAAATCGCATTCATACGAATTCGGTCACCAAGTAATGCTCCACCTGTTTTTTGTTTTGTCGGATCGACAGAAAGAATAGCTACGCGTTTATCCGGAAACTCCTTTAGGAAACGACGAATTAATTCATCCGTTAAGGAGGATTTACCCGCACCACCAGTTCCTGTAATACCTAATACAGGTGTCCCTTTTGAGCGTTTACGAGCTTCTTCTAGCATATCTTTCGTTTCTTCATCATCATTCGATTCAGCAGCAGTTAATAAATTTGCTAAAATTTCCGGTGTCTCTGTCGTTAGAGCATCGAGCTTTTCTAGATAATTACCTGTAGCTGTTGGAAAATCGGTTCCTTTAATTTTCTGGTTAATCATCCCTTGTAATCCTAAAACACGCCCATCCTCTGGCGAGAAAATCCCTGCAATCCCGTAAGCATGTAGCTCTTTAATTTCACGTGGTAAAATAACACCACCGCCGCCACCATAAATTTTAATATGTGGCGCCCCTTTTTCACGTAGCAAATCATACATATATTTAAAGTATTCCATATGTCCGCCTTGATATGAGGATATCGCAATGCCTTGAGCATCCTCTTGTATCGCAGCATTTACGACTTCTTCCACGGAGCGGTTATGTCCTAAATGGATTACCTCTACACCGCTTGATTGTAAAATACGTCGCATAATGTTAACCGAAGCATCATGTCCATCAAAAAGACTTGATGCTGTAACAAAACGTACGTGATTTTTTGGACGATATACTTCTACCTTTGTCATATGAAATCCCCACTTTCTCCCCTTAATCAATTACACCTTTGTGCTATGAAACATAATTCATAAAAAAATCGGTAATTGCAATGTCGCTTTATGCAATTACCGACAACCCCTTTACGGAACTTATTAGAACCCCTTTATGCCTGAAATAAACAATGTTATTTGCATTTCAATAAATTCGTCTATCGAATGCTGACGATGGAGCGCCCATTTACGGAATGCCCAGCTTTGTCCAGAAACGACTAAGTTATTTGCTGCCATATGAATTTGCTTATCCGTCATCGTTATTTCACCTGACTGCACACAGCGTTTTAGTAATCGCTCAAAAGTACCAACCATTTCAAACTCCTTACTAAATACATAACGCTGTGCTTCTTTTGACAGTGATTTAGTTTCCTGATACATGATTGTCAGCTCATCAACCATACTATCAATTTGCAAGAAATACTCTCGAATCATTTCTTTTAATTCTTCTATAGTTCCTGCCTTAATCTCATAACTTGAAAGTCGCTCCATCGCATGGTGATAAATACTATCACATACAAGGTAAAGGACATCTTCCTTAGTACGAATATATTCATATAATGTTCCGATACTAAAGCCTGCAGCTTTTGCGATTTCTCTCGTAGTAGCACGATGGAAACCTTTTTCTCTAAATAATTTAATGGCTCCCTCTATCATTTGTTCTCGACGAATGGCGATAAGATTTTCATCTTTTACCGTTGACTGTACTTGGGGTCTTTTATCTCTTTCTGTCATACGTTATTTTGTCAACATACGAGAGATAACAAGTCGTTGAATCTCTTGTGTACCTTCATAAATTTGTGTGATTTTCGCATCACGCATGAAGCGCTCAACAGGATAATCTTTCGTATAACCATAGCCACCAAAGACTTGAACCGCCTCAGTCGTTACATTCATCGCAGTATCGCCAGCCATTAATTTTGCCATTGCAGATGCCTTACCATATGGTAGACCATTTGATTCCAACCAAGCTGCTTGGTATGTAAGCAGTCGAGATGCTTCAATTTGAGTTGCCATATCCGCTAGTTTAAAGGATACACCTTGGTTAGCAGTAATCGGTTTGCCAAATTGCACACGCTCTTTACCGTATTCAACCGCTGCATCTAATGCTCCTTGCGCAATTCCTACAGCTTGAGCCGCAATACCATTACGTCCCCCATCAAGTGTTGTCATCGCAATTTTGAAGCCTTCTCCCTCAGCCCCAAGCATGTTTTCTTTCGGAACGCGACAGTTATCAAAAATAATTTCAGTTGTAGGAGATGAACGAATTCCTAGTTTTTTCTCCTTCTTCCCTACCGAGAAACCTTCAAAGCCAGCTTCAACGATAAAAGCTGTTGTGCCATGTTTAGCTTCTGGATCTGTTACTGCAAATACAACATATGTATCTGCTACTCCACCATTGGTAATGAAAATTTTCGAGCCGCTTAAAATATAATCATCGCCATCTAGTTTTGCATATGTTCTCATGCCACCAGCATCAGAGCCTGATCCTGGCTCTGTTAAGCCATATGCACCGATATGTTTACCTTCTGCCATTGGACGAAGATATTTTTGTTTTTGTTCTTCCGTACCGAATTTAAAGATCGGCCAACCAGCAAGTGAAGTATGTGCTGATAAAGTTACCCCTGTTGAAGCACATACACGTGATAATTCCTCTACTGCAATGACATATGCAAGATAGTCAAAGCCTGCGCCACCGTATTCTTCTGGCCACGGAATACCTGTTAAACCTAGTTCCGCCATTTTATCGAAAATCGCACGGTCAAACTCTTCGTTCTCGTCACGTTCAGCTGCCGTTGGTGCTACTTCATTTATAGCAAAATCACGAATCATTTCACGTAATTGTTCATGCTCTTCTGTTAATTGAAAGTTCATTGTCCATTACCCCTTTTTTGTTAGACTCTATTCGTGCTATATTGTTGATTTCAATTTTGATAATGTATCTGCAATATTACTTCGAGAAACTGAGCAAATCTTTTGGTTACCTGAGCAGTCTTCGAGGTACCTGAGCGGTTCATTGCTTTACCTGATCAGTTTTCCGGGTTACCCGAGCGGTTTATTACTCGACCTGATCAGTTCATCAGGTTACCCGAGTTTTTTCTTTTAGCAATCGACATCATCCTTGAAAAATCAACAATGCAACAAACACCAAGCCTTATTTAAGTAAATGTTTACTAATGACTAGCTTTTGAATTTCACTTGTACCCTCGTAAATTTCTGTCACCTTTGCATCTCGGAAATAACGCTCTACGGGATAGTCTTTTGTATAGCCATAACCACCAAAAATTTGTATAGCGTCTATTGCTGTTTGCACTGCCGTACGGGAGGCAAAAAGTTTCGCCATCGACGCCTCGGCTCCGCACGATAACCCTTTTGTGCGTAAATCCGCTGCACGATAGACTAGTAATTTTGCTGATTCAATCCTCGTCGCCATATCCGCAAGCTTGAAGCCAACCCCTTGTTGCACCGCAATAGGCTTTCCAAATTGAACACGTTCTTTTGCATAGGCAGTAGCTGCCTCAAGTGCTGCTTCGGCAATGCCTAGCGCTTGTGCTGCGATTCCAATACGCCCAACATCTAAGTTGGCCATTGCAATTTTAAAGCCTTCCCCTTCCTCCCCAAGAAGGTTTGTGGCTGGTATGCGACAGTTGTCGAACGTTAGTTGAACTGTACGTGAGCCGTGTAAGCCCATTTTATGTTCATCTTTACCTATGATTAAGCCTGGTGTGCCTTTTTCAACAATAAATGCTGAAATACCACGAGTTTTTTCAGCAGGATTCGTTGCGGCAAAGACAATATAAACATCCGCTTCCCCACCGTTTGTAATAAACACTTTGGAGCCGTTGATGACATATTCATCTCCATCTCGCACCGCTTTAGATTGTAATGAGCCAGCATCAGAACCTGCGCTAGGCTCTGTTAAACAAAATGCCCCTAAATATTCTCCTGCAGCAAGCTTTGGAACATAACGTTTCTTCTGTTCATCGTTGCCGAAATAAATAATGGGGTTTGTTCCAACCGAAGTATGTACAGATAAAATAACCCCCATTACTGCACTAACCTTCGATAGTTCATTAATAGCAATTATGTACGATGTAAAATCCATCGCCGCGCCGCCTAAATCCTCAGGCGTCGTGATCCCCATTAAACCTAATTCTCCCATTTGTGCAAGGAGCTCACGTGGAAACTCTCCTGCTTCCATACGTTCTACCCACGGTTCAATTTTTTCCTGAGCAAAATTTCGAACCATGTCACGCATCATTATTTGTTCATCTGTAAATTGTAAATGCATCTATTATGTCACCCCTGTACGTTGTCCCGTAGCATTGCACTTCGTTTGAATCTTCCCATCCCCATAGGATTATTCGTAAACGTAAAAGCCTCTTCCAGATTTTTTACCTAGCCAGCCAGCTGCCACATATTTGCGAAGCAATGGACAAGGTCTATATTTACTATCACCTAAGCCCTCATGTAAAATTTCCATAATAGAAAGACATGTATCAAGTCCAATAAAGTCTGCTAATGTTAACGGCCCCATCGGATGATTCATTCCGAGCTTCATCACATCATCAATTGCTTCTTTCGATGCTACACCCTCATACAATGCGTAAATCGCTTCATTAATCATTGGTAATAAAATACGATTCGATATAAAGCCTGGGAAGTCATTTACTTCCACTGGCGTTTTCGACAATTTCACTGTCATATCTTCAACTGCCTTGTAGACTTCATCACTTGTAGCTAATCCTCTAATAATTTCTACAAGCTTCATAACAGGTACAGGATTCATAAAGTGCATACCAATTACTTGCTCTGGACGGTTTGTTACAGCTGCAATTTCTGTAATTGGTAAAGATGATGTATTCGTAGCTAAAATGGCATGTGCCGGTGCAATCTGATCAATTTGCTTAAAGATGGATTGCTTCACTTCCATGTTTTCCACTGCTGCCTCGATAATAATATCTACGTCACTACCATCCTGTAAATCTAGTGACATACTAATACGACCTAAAATAGCCGCCTTTTCATCCTCCGTTTTACGCCCTTTTTCGACATCTCGCGTCAGGTTTTTCGTTATCACTCCTAGACCACGTTCGAAAAATTCTTGCTTCATATCGTTCAGTTTTACGTCAAAGCCAGCTTGTGCACAAACTTGTGCAATGCCAGAGCCCATTTGCCCGGCACCAATAACCATTACTTTTTGAATTCCCATCATTCGTGTCCCCCTGTTTTCGGTACTTCAATCATGATCGCATCGCCTTGCCCTCCACCTGAGCAGATAGCAGCAATTCCGATACCACCGCCACGACGTTTTAATTCATGCGCAAGTGTTAAAATTATGCGTGCTCCAGATGCTCCGATTGGATGACCTAGTGCAACCGCGCCACCATTAACATTGATTTTTTCAGCATCTAAATCCGCCAGCTGTTTGCTAACAAGAGCTACTGCTGCAAATGCTTCATTAATTTCGACCAAATCAATATCGGCTAATGATTTCCCCGTCTTTTTCAGTAATTTGTTAATGACAAGCCCTGGTGTTTGTGGGAAGTTTTCTGGCTCAATAGCAATCTCTTCATGACCGATAATAATCGCAAGTGGTTCTCTGCCTTCACGAGCCGCACGTTCCTCACTCATAACTACTAGCGCACATGCACCATCGTTAACGCCAGGTGCATTACCTGCTGTAATCGTTCCATCCTTGTCAAAGGCAGGCTTGAGTTTGGCAAGTACCTCCATCGACGTACCGGCTCTTGGCGCCTCATCTGTATGGACTTGAATCGGCTCTCCCTTACGTTGTGGAATTTCCACAGGCACAATTTCTTCAGCGAAATAACCTTTCTCAATTGCTGCAAGTGCACGTTCATGACTGCGAACAGACCAAGCATCCTGCTCTTCACGGCTTAACGAATATTCTTTTGCCGTTATATTACCATAGCTTCCCATATGTGGCCTTGCCTTATGAAAGGCACATGTTAAACCATCATATAGCATGCCATCCACCATTGTTGAGTCGCCCATGCGTAAGCCCGTTCGACCATTTTGTAGATAATACGGTGCATTGGACATAGACTCCATACCACCAGCGATAATAACTTCTTCGTCCCCTAATCGAATGAGCTGATCCGCTAGTGTTACTGCGCGCATCCCTGACGCGCAAACCTTGTTGATCGTTTCTGTTTTCACTGCTATTGGTAAATTTGCTTTGATCGCAGCCTGCCTTGAAGGAATTTGGCCCTGTCCCCCTTGTAAAACGGAGCCTAAAATTACTTCATCCACTTCATCAGGCGAAATACTCGCTTTCTCAAGTGCCCCTTTTATGGCGACTGCACCTAAATCACTTGCACTTAATGAGGATAGTGAACCTCCAAACTTACCGAATGCCGTTCTTGCTCCTGCTAAAATTACTGCTCTATTCAAGTAAAACACCCCTTTTGTTTTACGTTCTAGAAGAAGTATTAGAGCATCTGCGTTGACTGAACGCTCGCTCGACCTCTAGCTATGAAAAATGGGAGTTAGTATCAATTATGCCTCGGCATAATTGCGTCTGGAATCGGGTTTGTGCTTGCACCTGTCTCTTATACAC
>NZ_JALIRS010000009.1:53407-189125 GCF_023337795.1 Lysinibacillus sp. BPa_S21
CGTCAGATGTGTATAAGAGACAGTGCACAAACCCGATTCCATGACATCCGCCGGAGGCTTTAACTTCTTTCAGCGGGTGTTTGGATACCCACTGAAAGAAGTTAGATTAACTCCCATCTCCATTTAATCTTATTCTACAAAACAATTATTTATTGTGCAATTTATATTTTTCAGATAACAAAAATATTTCTGCAATAGCCATCATTTTTCTGCGTTAGCTTCTGTATTCTTGTCTTGTTCGACAGTATCCACTGAAGCTACTACTTCTTCAACCATTACATCTGCTGCCTCTTCCACAGATTCCTCGACAGCTTTCACTTTTTCACCAAATACAGAACGCTCTAAAAGTTCTGCAACATCAAATGTACCGATTGAATCCTCAACCTCTTTTGCCTTTGTACCATCCTCAAGCATTGTTAAGCAGTACGGACAGCCAGAAGAAATAACGGATGCATCAGTTGCTAAAGCTTGCTCTGTTCGTGCTACGTTAATACGGTTGCCTACATGCTCTTCCATCCACATTAAACCGCCTCCCGCACCACAGCACATTGCCGTCTCACGGTTACGCTCCATTTCCACAAGTTTAACACCTGGGATACCACGTAATATCTCACGCGGTGCATCATAAACATCGTTATAACGGCCTAAATAACAAGAATCATGGAAAACAATTGTTTCATGAACTTCGTAATTTAACGCTAGTCGATTTTCATCAATCAATTGATTCAATAGTTCAGTATGGTGGTAGACCTCACCTTTCCAGCCGAAGTCTTGGTATTCATTTTTAAAGATATTATAAGCGTGTGGGTCAATCGTAACGATTTTCTTCACGTCATTTTTCTCAAATTCATCGATATTTGCTGTTGCCAGCTCTTGGAATAAGAACTCATTTCCTAAACGACGAGGAGTATCCCCTGAGTTTTTCTCTTTATTTCCTAAAATCGCAAACTTCACGCCTGCCTCGTTTAATAAACGACAGAAAGCTAATGCAATTTTTTGTGAGCGGTTATCAAATGCCCCCATCGAACCTACCCAGAATAAATATTCCATTTCTTCGCCTGATTTTTTCAGCTCTTTCACTGTTGGAATATGAATTGTTGGATCTAAGTCACGCCAATTTTCTTTTTCTTTACGGTTTAAGCCCCAAGGATTACCTTGACGCTCGATATTTGTCATCGCGCGTTGTGCATCAGGGTTTACTTTTCCTTCAGTCATTGTTAAGTAACGACGTAAATCAATAATTTTATCGACATGCTCGTTCATAACAGGACATTGATCTTCACAGTTACGACACGTTGTACATGCCCAAATCTCTTCTTCTGTAATGACTTCGCCGATTAAAGAAGGGCTGTAGATATCTTCAATTACTGCCCCCTCAGCGCCCGCTGCCATCGCTAGCTGATTGCCCTTTGTATTCGCAAAGAATTGATAAGGAACCCAAGGCTTTTGCTTTGTCACAACAGCACCTGTAAATGTTAAATGATCACGAAGCTTCACGATTAAATCCATCGGTGATAGCATTTTCCCTGTTCCTGATGCTGGACACATATTTGTACAGCGCCCGCACTCTACACAAGAATATAAATCTAGCATTTGTTTTTGTGTGAAGTCTTGAATACGCCCAACACCAATGGCTGGAATATCCTCTTCATCTTCAGCATTTTCTAATGCTTCAAAATCGATAGGTGTTAGAGTACCTGTACGATCTAAACGGTTCATGTACACATTAATTGGACTTACAATCAAGTGGAAGTGCTTCGATTGTGGTACGTACACTAAGAATGTCAAAAGAATTAATAAGTGCGCCCACCACATTACATAGAAAACAACAGCCGCTGCTGATGCTGGTAAGAAACTAAAAATAGCAGCAATGCCAGAAGCAACTGGCTCTGTATAAGTTAGTTCTTCACCATGCCAAATGATGCCCATACCATTTGCAAGTAATGTAGATACCATTAACCCGCCAATGAAAATTAAGACAAGACCATTTTTCCAGCCTCGTTTTAAACGAACTAGCTTTTCTATATAGCGTCGATAAAATGCCCAGACAACCGCCACTAAAATCATTAATACTACGAGTTCTTGGAAGAATGTAAACACACTGTAGAAAATACCAAGCGGCAAATGAGAACCAGGTGCTAACCCCTTCCAAATTAAATCAATGGCCCCTAACTGTACCATCAAAAATCCATAGAAGAACATGACGTGAATTAAACCACTCTTTGGATCCTTTAATAGTTTGTTTTGGCCAAGTACATTAACCATAAGATAACGAACTCGTTCTTTAACACTTTCATCAAACTCAACCTTTTTCCCCAATTGTACAAACTTATAGCGTGTTTTTAACAGATAGAAGAACAATCCTACTGCATAAAGCACAACCACGACTGTTAGAACAATGTTTGCAATTACTAATGGACTCATGGTTGGTCCCCCCTTTAGTTTGTCGTAAGTTTCTCTCTTTGTGATAAATTTGCTAGCTCATACGTAAATGTACGTCATTCTATCATTATATTCCTATTCTAATAAATGAGTGAGCATTCAGTCAACATAAAACGGAAATATTTCTGATAATTTTATATTCTTACATTTTACAAGAAAAAAAGCCACCCTGAATTTTTAATGATGGCTATTAACCACTAAAGAGATTTATTCATTTATATTATAAATCTTTCTTTTAGTTGTATATAAATACTAAAAAAGCCGATTCGCATCATATTTTTTTGATGACAAATCGACTTTTTTAGTGCGGTAAATTTCAAATTAGCTATTTCGTTTTAAAACTAATATGTTTAGCAAAACGTGGGGTTGATTTCCGTTCCGACTGGGCGCTTTGTAGCTGCCGCTTTGCTTTCGCTACAGAAAACATTTGCCGCTGACGCTTCGCTTTCGCGCAGAGCAGAGCTTCCTGGGGGCGTCCGATGAGCCGCTTCACTCGCGTTGCTCGCTCCAGGGTCTCGGGCCAACACGATGTTGGTCACGAAGGCGTTATCACAGGATGTGATAGTTTTAGCCTTCGTTCCCTTATCGCTAATCCCCAAGGAGTCGCCCGGTCTCCACTCCAATCAACCTATATCAAATGTCATCCACAACTTTAGGTAATGTGCGTAATTTGATCAAGCTATTTTTTAAAAACATTGCCGCTTCGAATATATTCGATATCCGCTACATTCAATCGGAAATTAACAACACGTGCAACCGCAAATAAATAATCAGATAAACGATTTAAATATTTTTGTACAATTGTCGGTACATCTTCGATTTCCTTCATAAGCGTTACCATTTGACGCTCTGCTCGGCGTGCTACTGTGCGAGCTATGTGTAAAGTTGCAGCTGCCGGAGCACCTCCTGGCAGAATAAAGCGCTGCAACGGAGGTGCCTCTTCTGACAATGCATCAATACGCGATTCCAGCACTTCAATTGGCTTCTCTGTTAGCTTATAATGTCGCTCTTTCATGACATTCGCAAGGTCGCCACCTGCATCAAAAAGCTCATGCTGAATCGTTTCTAAATCAATTAAAATATCCTTAAATAACTCACGATCTAATTCACTAACAGCTTTACCAATAAAAGAGTTTAATTCATCGATTGCCCCATATGTCTCTACGCGTAAGCTATCTTTATCAACACGTCCTCCGATAAGACTTGTTTTACCTGTATCGCCTGTTTTTGTATAAAGCTTCATTTCTCTCATCTCCTAGAATTCATTTTTAGCAATTCGCCATGACATGTAGCTGTCGCTACAAAAAACTATCTGCTGAATGAAGATAATTCTTAATTGCCTGCACAGTTGTTTCAAAAACACCTTTACCGATAATTTTGCCTACATCCGTAATGGGTCCACCGTACAGCATTTCCTCCCCTTTTTGTGTCGCTGCAATCAATAAACTATCTGTTGCTGTACCTGTTGCAATTGTACCACTAAGGTCATCACGAATATTTTCTGATTGCAATGCCTTTGTTTTCGCCTCATTCGCTGTCATCATTGCTTGGAAAAACGCTTCTTCAGATAAACAGCCATTAACGATGACCCATGTATTAATAGTACCAATATATGGTTCACCTTGTCTTTCATGTGCGCGAGACACATCCACAGCATTGCCAACTCCAGCCGTCACAGCTACTAAGACGCTGCCAAAAGAAGCTTGAAATTCATTAATAGCAACAAGATTTGTTGGGACAGCTGTTAACATGACGACGGTACTCGTTGATGAAAAATGCTCATTTAGTAAAAATTCAGCGACCTCTCTCTTTACATCACTAATGACATAATCTATTGGTACAGAGCGATTTAACAGACAATCATACCAACCGATACCCGGATTATGAACAGCTGAGGACACTGTTTTCAACGGAAACTCTGATTGAAGCTTAATGTAATGATCTGTAACAGTGAAATTTTCCTTTTTAATGACAGCACGCTGCTGATGTTCAACTGAAGCTGGCATCATTGTAATTTGAGGCTTTGGAATTTCTGGATGTGCATAAGTTGTCACTCGGGCATGATAGACCTCTTCGATTTGTGAAGCAATTAATACTTCATGTGGCGCTCCAAATGCCCGCATCCGTCCTTCCTCCATTAATAATAATTCATCACAATAGAGGGCAGCTAAATTCATATCATGTAGTACCATAATCACGGTCAAACCATGTTCTATTGCTTCCTTTCGCACCATATCTAAAATTTGTCGTTGATGCGCAATATCTAGATGGTTCGTTGGCTCATCTAGCAGCAATATTTCTGCTGTTTGTGCAAGAGCTTGCGCGACAAAAACTCTTTGCTGTTCACCGCCCGACAAAAATTCCATCGGTGTCTGTTCATAGCGTTTCACACCTGTTTGCATCATTGCATGTTGGACCGCTTGTTCATCGCGATCAGTCCAGCTTGAAAAGAAGCCTGTTTGATGAGGATAACGTCCAAGTGATACTGCCTCCCGCACACTGTTTGAAAAGGCATTAGCATGTAATTGTGGTAGCACTGCCATTTTCTTCGCTAATGCACGGGCATTGTAAGAGCTTATAGTATGACCATCTATTAATATAGTGCCTGCGGTTGCCGGTAGTATGCCACTTATTACTTTTAACAGTGTGGATTTCCCGCTACCATTAGGCCCTAAAATCCCTAGTATTTTGCCTTTTTCAACGGAAAAACTTATATCATGGACAATCGGTACGTCTTCATAGCCGCCGGAAAGATGTTCAACAACAATCATGCCCGTACCCCCTTGCTTCTACGTTGTTTATAAAAAATATAGGAAAAAACGGGCGCCCCAATAAATGCAGTAATGACACCAATCGGTAGCTCTCTTGGTGTAATAATCGTTCTTGCTACTAAATCACAAATAATCAGCAAAGTTGCCCCATTTAAAAACGATAATGGCAATAAATGACGATGATCGGAACCCCAAACCATTCTCGTCATATGAGGAACAACTAAACCCACGAAACCAATTGTTCCAGAAACAGCTACCGCTGCTCCTGTCAACATAGATCCACCTACTAAAATAATATATTTACTGCGTTTAACATTGACACCTAAATGCTTCGCACGTTCTTCACCATATAACAAAACATTTAACTCGCGTCTTTGCGTCCAAAGCATTATTGAGCCAATTATGACAAACGGAATAATCATCTGAACATATGGCCAACCACGCATAGATACTGAGCCTAGCAGCCACCCGATAACTTGGCGTAGCTCCTCACCAGATAATGCAATCATTAATGAAATCAAGGAACCTAAAAATGAACTAAAGATAACCCCTGTTAAAATAAGCGTTTCCATTTTTAGCGAGCGATCTACTATTCTAGCAAAGCCCATGACAGCTACCATCGTTAATATGGCACCTATCATACTAAAGATTGGCAATGTAAAATGGCCTACTACAGGTATTGATAAACTAAAAAAAATCGTCATAACTGCGCCAACGGATGCACCAGAGGAAACCCCTAACGTATAAGGGTCAGCCAACGGGTTTTTTAATAAGCCTTGAAAAGCTGCCCCTGCAATGGCAAGTGACGCCCCTACAAGCCCTGCCAACAGAACTCGAGGTAATCGAATTTTCCATAAAATATTGGCAGCTGTTTCATCAGCCGCTTTATTCCACAATACTTCTAGTGGAATATGAACCGAGCCTATCGCCACACCACACCAGATGCTAATGATTAGAAGCGTAATTGCTGTTACATAGGCTACAATTGTTTTACTCATTTAAATGCCTCAGGGTAGACAGCCTTTGCTAATTCCTCAAGACCATCTGCTAAACGAGGACCTTGACGACTTATCGTATTTTCATCGACTTGTACAATGGCTTTATTTTTCACGGCAGAGATTGTCTCAAAGCCTGGACGTTGCGGTATTTTTGTTAAAATATCAGGTACATAATTATAGGCGACAACAATGACATCTGGATTTTTTGCGATAATTTGTTCAGCATCAATTTCATACCAGTTGTTTGAATCTGCTGCTACATTTTCGGCATGAATCATTTGAAGCATTTCATTCATAAATGTACCTTTACCAGCTGTATAAATTTGTGGCTCATCAGAAGATTCTACAAAGACTTTCTTTGGCTCAACACCCTCAAGTTTTGTTTCAACTTCTTTCACTTTTGCCTTCATATTTGCGACTATTTTTTTAGCCTCTTCTAGTTTTCCTGTTGCACGACCAAGCTGTTCAATCGTTGTGTAAGTTTCATTAAAGTTTTTTGCATCCGCTACTACAAATACTTTCACACCTGCAGCCTCAAGCTGTTCAATTGCTCCTTTTGAATAGCTCATACCCGATGCATGCGCAAGAACAATATCTGGCGATAAAGCAACAATTTGTTCAATATTATAATCTATGCCGCCAACCTTTTCTTTTTTAGTAGCCTCTACTGGATAATCGTCATTATCTGTTACACCCACTATTTCATCATTTAAGCCAAGACCAAATAAAATTTCAGTGTTACTTGGAATGAGAGAGACTATTTTTTCAGGAGGTGCTTCTAGCGTAATATCTTTGCCAGTAGCATCCGTTAACGTCATTGGGAATGTTGCTTGATCTACTTTCGTTGCCTCTTGTTGTTCAGTAGATGAGGGCTTTTCTTTTGTTGCCTCTTTTGTATTACATGCAGCAAGCAAGCCAATTGCCAAAAATGCTGATAATCCTATTTTCCAAATTTTCTTCATGTGAATAAATCCCCCTTAGTCCTGTGCATATAGTTTTTAACGACTTGTTTTTCTGATTGATCGATACTTTTCAGATTTTCATCTGCTAATGTTGTGGTTTATTGCTCAATGTTGCAGGTTTATCACAAACATTTTGAGTTTATCACCCAACTTTGTCGATTTATCACCTAACATTGTGAGTTTATCGCCCATTTTTTAAATATATCGACATTCATCTTCCAAAACAAATACCCCTCATCAGAAAACAATGAGGGGGTCAAATTTGCACAAAAAAATCCATGACAAAATCCACCATCCTATCCTCGTAGGCTACAACGTGTTTTCTATAAAGGCAGGTCTCCTGGCTCGTGCTACATACGCTTTTTCAAGCCTTCCCGAAATTTTCAGTGGCGCAGATTGAAAAAACTCACACATACAGTGGCGGGACCGCATCGGAATTACACCGATTTCCCTTTTCACTTTACTTAAGTAAAGAACCTTTATAATTTTCAGTTGATTTTATTATACATGAAAATTAAAGAAGTCGCCTCCATTCGAGACGACCCCCAATTAAATCCATTATGCGCCAAAGAAGTTACACTATATCCGAAAAATACTGTACCGTTTTCATTGGTGCACCCAATTCACGCAATGACCATGTGTTCTCTAAATAAATATCTGCTAGTTTCTCATATTTGCCACCGAATTTTTGAGCCCATTCGACCGCTACCACACTTTCATATAAATGCGCCATTTTCTCTGCGACCTTTTTTGCCTCAAACGTTTTCGTAGCATCATCTAAACGGCTAAATGTTTGCAACGTTGAATCTAGTTTTGCTAATTGATCCACTACAATTTCGACTAATGGACTGTCAGCTAATTTTTCTAAACGTTCCTCCATGACACGGACAAACATTTCGTGCACATGAAACTTTTCAACTAAACGAATAAGCTCTAAGGCTAAAATATTCGCAGTCCCCTCCCACACAGTAAGTACCTGTGCATCTCGTAATAACCGAGGTGTAACAAAATCTTCAATATAGCCGTTTCCGCCATGTAATTCAATGGCTTCACTAGCATAATGTACAGCTTGCTCCGCCGTTTCTTTTTTCATGATCGCAATATACAAACGATTCAAAATGATGTCCTCTTTTTTGCCCTGCCCGCTCGTTACTTTATCGTACAGCTGAATAACATCAAAAACCGTAGCAACTTCTACATGAAGCTTGGCAGCGAATTTCCCTAGCGTATCTTGAATCATAGGATATTGTGTTAAAGGTTTACCAAACGCATGACGATTTGTTACATAGTGCTTCGCCTCTAAATATCCGCGGCGCATAATGCCGATAGAAGCAACTGCATTGCAAATTCTTGATAAATTAAGCGCCTCGAGCATGTAGTAAATCCCTTTATCAGGGTCACCTACAACATAGGCTAGCGCACCATCAAATTCTACTTCACCAGAAGGTACTGCTCTAACACCAAGTTTATCTTTTAAACGCCGAATTCGAAGGTTATTCACAGTGCCATCCTCATTTCGCCATGGAACAGCAAACAATGTTAAGCCCTTTGAGCCTGCCTTAGCCCCTTCCATGCGAGCCAATACCATAGTTACGCCACACATTCCTGCGTTAGATGCAAAATATTTCTCCCCATATAAACGATACTGATTGCCTTCCTGTCTTGCTTCTACAACATTCGCACCAACATCAGAGCCACCTTGACGCTCCGTTAAAAATGTAGCCCCTTCATATAGCTCCGTCTCTCCTGTTGCACAAACATGTGGTAAAAAGCGCTCCTTCACCTCATCACTCGCGTAATGATCCAGTAAATACGCCGTTGCCATCGTTAACGTAACCGGACAATAAAAACCCGGTTCGGCATGTGATAGTATATAACCTTGAGCAAAGCTATACACATAATTGCCCTTTCTACCTAGTTGCGGAATATCCTTATGCACATAGCCCACAATGCCGGTATTGTACGTCTCTTCAATTGTTTTTTTATACCCTTCATTGACCCAAACCTTTGACACTTCTTCCCCATAGGCATTATACCTTTGTAATCGAGGTTCGCCCTCTCTATCCGTATGCTTGGCCCTCACATCAATATCTCCTGCACAAAGCTCACCGAAATCTGTTAGCTCACGTGTTGCATATTCCACAAACTCTTTATCTAGCATCATTTCTAAAACTTTTTGAAGTGTATCATTATCTTTAAAAAAGTTTGTTGTTTTCATTTCTTCCCGCTGTAAAACCTTCATGCTATTTCACCTCTTGCCCCTTCAAGGTTTGTTTTAGTATTTTGCCCGATGCATTTCGTGGTAGCGCTTCCACACGTTCAAAGATGCGTGGAATTTTATATTTAGCAAGATGCTCCTCCAAATGAGCTTTAAGTTCGATCTCGTCAATTTCTGTTTTAGCGGCATAAACGGCCTTCACCGTTTCTCCCCATTCCGGATGTGGCACACCTATTACAGCAACTTCAAATATCCCCTCATAGCTCAACATACTATCTTCAATTTCTTTCGGGTAAATATTCACACCGCCTGACAAAATGACATCCTTTTTACGATCGACAATCCAAATATAACCGTCCTCATCTATACGAGCTAAATCACCCGTCTTCAGCCAGCCATCTATAAATGCAGCCTTTGTTGCGATATCATCTTTGTAATAGCCCAGCATATTGCCCTCACCGAATAACACAATTTCTCCTACTTCACCAACACTGACATCTTCACCATTGTCGTTGATAATACGTAGCTCCGCTCCAAGTGGTGCACGTCGACCAACGCTCCCCGCCTTCCTTGCATGCTCTTTGCCAAACAATAACGAACCGCTTGGGCCCGCCTCTGTTAAGCCATAGACACACGTCACATTATCCGTTCGGAAAGCTTTTTGGATAGCGTGGATTTCTTTTTGTGATAACGGTGCGCCACCATAAATCCACCATTTCATCGATGATAAATCAGCTGTTTGCAATCTTGGCAGTTGAGCAGTTAACAAATAAGCGACAGGTGCGCCAAAGAAATGTGTTGTTCTTTCTTGCTCGATTGCATCAATCAACAAATCTGGTGTAAATGTTGGCGTTAACACATTTGTTGAGCCTATAAGCATTCCCGCCATTAAAAACAAATGTAATGGAGCTGAATGCGTCAACGGCATCATAAGAAGGATTCGGCTTTCTGGCTTTACTTCCATTTCCACTGCAATCATTTGCGCTACAGTTAAAATATTGCGATAGCTAAACAATACCCCCTTTGGTTTCCCCGTTGTGCCTGATGTATATAAAATCGTTGAAACATCATCCTCATTCAACTGGCAGTCAATTGTTTGATTGCTTGCCTGTTGAATAAGTGTTTCATAGCTTAGCCAACCAGCCTGCTCTTGACCTGTTTTGATTTTTAAAGGGACTACCTTGATGTTGTCAACTGCTGCAAAAATTGCCTCATGTACTAGAATAGCCTTAGCATCAGCATGCTGTGCTACGTACTCAACCTCTTGCAGTGTAAATTTCGCATTTACTGGAACGACAATAGCTCCAATACGCTGAATAGCAAAATAACTAACAACAAACTCGATAACATTAGGCATAAAAAGGATAACTTTATCGCCTTGCCACACACCTTGTTCTAATAAGACATGACTAAGACGTGTCACCTGCTCATCTAAATCACGATAAGACATTCGACTGCCCTGACAAACAACTGCTTCACTCATAGGGTATTTTCGCGCATTACGTGCCAACAAATTCGAACTATTCATCGTGCATCTCTCCCTTAAAAGTCGCTAATTTTTCTGTAAAAATGCCTTGTAATTGCTGTAACTCGTTTTTCATCTGTGTAAGCTCTGCTATCTTACTATCAATCTCTTGAATTTTTTGCTCTCCATATTCGACCGTACGCTCCAACTGCTGTACGCCTGTGCGATCAAGATCAAACAGCAATACCATCTCCTTAATCTCCTCAAGTGAAAAACCGTAACGCTTCCCTCGGAAAATAAGTTTAAGCTTCGCTAATTCTTTTTTTGAAAAGGTTCGCTGATTAGTAGATGATCGATTAGGATTAAGTAGCCCTAGCTCCTCATAATATCTAATTGTCCGTGTTGAAACATTAAACTGCTTAGCCACTTCTTTAATCGTCTTCAACAGCATCCCCCTCTCCCATTTTCCATTAGTATAGCATTGACGTTAGCGTAAACCGCAACGAGATTTATGAATTTTATAGAAAATAATAGTTTTAATGAGAGAAATTGATTCGGTCAGGGATTTCACCTGGCACTTCGACAACTCTTTCCGTCGCTTCGGCGGATCTATCCATCCAGTTCTTGATATTGTGTAAAATTCTATTAAAAGTTTTTCAATCCTGAGTTTAGTTTTGTCAAATTGTCCAGCTTATGTTGGAAATCGCCGCTAAAAGTGGGAGTTGCGCCGCTAACTAAGCGAGGATCGCCGCTAAAACCTGATAATCCGCCGCTAACCAAGCTACGAACGCCGCTAAAACTGGAAATTCCGCCGCTAAGAACCAGACTTTAGTCAAATTGCTTCGGATTCTATCTGCGATTCAACACCTTTAGCTATCAAATCCATTTCCACACAAAAAACCCCCGGCACATGTCGTGCCGGGGGCAAAATAGACTATTATTACATTTTTTCCGGTGCAGATACGCCGATTAAGCGTAATGCGTTGGCAATTGTTGTACGTACAGCAGTAATAAGGGCTAAACGAGCTTCTGTTAGCTCTTTATTTGAAGCATCTAACACTTTTTCAGCGTTATAAAAGCTGTGGAATGCAGCCGCTGTTTCTTGAATATAGTTGGCAATACGGTGTGGTGTACGGTGCTTCGCAGCTTCTGCTACCACTTTCGGGAAGTCGCCTACTTTTTTCAATAAATCAATTTCTTTTTCCGCAGTTAACAGCGTTAAATGATCTGTTGTTGCAGCAAAGCCTTGCTCATTTGCTGAGCGTAAAATCGATGAAATACGTGCATGCGCATATTGTGCATAATACACTGGGTTTTCATTTGATTGAGATACGGCAAGGTCAAGGTCAAAGTCCATATGAGAATCGCCCGCAGTTTTCACGAAGAAATAACGAACTGCATCTAAACCAACTTCTTCTACTAGCTCACGCATTGTCACAGCGTTCCCTGTACGTTTAGACATTTTGAATTTCTCACCGTTTTTATAAAGCTGAACCATTTGGATGATTTCTACTTCAAGCGTATCACGGTCGTAACCTAGTGCCTGAATAGCAGCCTTCATACGTGGGATATAGCCGTGATGGTCAGCTCCCCAAATATTAATTAATTTATCGAAGCCACGTACAATTTTGTCCTCATGGTACGCGATATCTGGAGTCAGATATGTGAAAGAACCATCATTTTTAATTAACACGCGGTCTTTATCGTCACCAAATGTTGTTGAACGGAACCAAGTTGCACCGTCTTCTTCAAATACATGACCATTCGCTTTCAGTTTATCTAACGCTACTTCGATTTTGCCGTTTTCATATAGTGAAGTTTCTGAGTACCACACGTTAAAGTTTACACGGAAGTTAGCAAGGTCTGTTTTTAACTTGTCTAATTCTAACGCTAAACCATGTTGACGGAAGAATGCAAAACGTTCTTCATCAGTTTTAGATAAAATTGCATCACCATGCTCGCTTGCTAGTTTACCAGCGATTTCAATAATATCTTGACCGTGGTAGCCGTCCTCTGGCATCTCAGCATCCATTCCTAAAGCTTGCTTATAACGCGCTTCCAGTGAATACGCTAAGTTATTGATTTGGTTACCCGCATCGTTAATGTAGTACTCACGAGAGACATCGTAACCAGCCATATCTAGCACATTACATAATGAATCCCCTACAGAAGCTCCACGCGCATGTCCTAAATGAAGATCACCTGTTGGATTTGCAGATACGAATTCAACTTGAACTTTTTCTCCTGCGCCAGCATTAGAACGGCCGTAATCAGTACCTTGCTCAAGTACTGCTTTTACTACACCTGTTAGGAAATCTTTACGCACTGTAATATTCATGAAGCCAGGGCCAGCAATATCGATTTTCTCAATATCTGTACCTGCTGTGTCAAGATTTTCTAAAATAGCTTCTGCAATCGCACGAGGTGGTTTTTTTGCTAATTTTGTTAATTGCATAGCAATATTTGTTGCGTAGTCCCCATTTGCTTTATCCTTCGGTGTTTCAAGGTGAATATTTAACTCTGTGCCAGCTTCGACTAAGCTTGCTTTTTCAACAGCCTGCGCAATTGCCGCTTTAATGGCTTGTTGTACCTGTTCTACTGCGTTCATCATTGTACCTCCGTAAATGTAATGTCTAATGTATAATTGCCAACGGATTGTCCACCGATTAGTAAATCGTACTGTACATGGAAATCTCCGCTTACTGATTGCTTTGTAAACGTCATTTCTTTCGTGTCTATGACGAGTGGCATTGAACCGAATTCACTTTCATAATGACCTATTTGTTGCTCCATTACGTTAAGTGGTAGACGCATTTTTAATGCTCCATTACGCATAATTAATGCCTGTTCATCGCCTAGCTTCATAGTTGTGCGGATAGTTTTATCCTCCTGCACCTCTTCATATTTCAAATAGATGCTTCCTGCTTTTTCAAGTAGCTGCCCTGTCAGCCACATTTCATAGCCTTCAGACTCCCCATCAATCGGGCGAATCGTAGAAATGAGCTTAATGTTCACCTGCGATCTTGCTTCGTTCGCCATTATGGACGCTCCCTTTTATTGTTTTTACTATAACCTTTTTATTATAGGATGAATACTCATAATTTTTCAAGATAGAAGTAAGGATTCTGTCCGATGTAGCAGTAATTTGTTCATTATTTAACGATTGACACAATTTGCCTGTAAATCTACAGTTATATTAAATAGTTCGAAAATTCGAAACGAAGTGAGGGGTGCTATTTGTTAACACTTGAACAAATTCATGCTGCTAAACGAAGAATTTCATCTTATATTTATGAAACACCTATTATTCGATTAAATGGGCTCGATCATCTTTTAGGGTGTCATGTCTACATAAAAGCCGAGAATATGCAAAAAACAAACTCCTTTAAGCTTCGAGGGGCTCTCAATAAAATGCTTGCGATGCCGTTCGAGCAATTAGAACAAGGCGTAGTTGCTGCGTCCTCAGGTAATCATGGCAAAGGTGTGGCCTATGCTGCCAAACTGTTAAATAGTAAGGCAACAATTGTTCTACCGGATTCAGCTCCTAGCGTTAAGGTTGATGGAATACGTGCCTTAGGTGCAGAAGTTGTCCAATGTAAGCTTGCAGAACGACATGTAGTAACAGAAAAGCTTAGTCGTGATTATGGCTATTTCAACATTCATCCTTATGATGATTACGATATTATGGCAGGACAAGGAACAGCAGGTTTGGAAATAGTAGCACAGCTCCCTGATGTCGATACTATAGTTGTTCCAATGGGTGGCGGTGGATTAATTAGTGGTATGGCAACTGCTGTCAAATCCATTGCCCCTCATATCAACATTATTGGCGTGGAGCCTGCTGTTGTTTCGCGTTATAGCAAAAGCTTAGAAGCTGGTGAAAGATTGCTGTTACCGGAACAAAAATCTTTGGCAGATGCTCTACGAACTTTACAGCCTGGAGAAAGGAATTTTCCAATTGTTCAACAGCTTGTTGATAAGGTAGTAAGTGTCGATGAGGCTTTGATCCAACGTGGGATGAAAACCTTACTCTCCGAGGGTAAAATCATTGCAGAACCTTCCTCTTCTATCGGAATAGGCGCTGCCCTACAAGGATCTTTACCTATTCGTAAAAACGAAAAAGTGTGCTTCCTTATTTCCGGGGGTAATGTTGGCTTAGAGACTTTGATTTAAAGAGCCTAGCCAAAAAAGGCATCCACTCAAATGAATGAGTAGATGCCTTTTTAACATGTAGCGTTTAAACGAAACTTTCAGGATTTTTTAAATTCATAACAGCCTTTTTAGGAAATAAAGCTCTCCAGAAATAAATGGCAAGGCCAATTAACACTAGACAATGAAAGACATAAATAGAGACAGAAAGAACATTCGGCTCACTATCGGTCAAGAATGCAATAAAATCATGCATAGCGTGCCAGACAATCGGGAATATAATACTTTTTGTCTTTGCAACAATCTCTGCACAAACTAACCCAAAGAGGAATGCAAAAGTTATTTGTAGTAATGTCATTAATAAATCAGCACCGGAAAGTACATTTGCAAGATGTCCGATACCAAACAAAATTGAGGAGCCTATAATAGCGACTTTAAGCCCTTTCGCTGATAAATATTTGAAAATTAGGCCTCGGAAAATAAACTCTTCACAAAGACCAACGGCAATAACAAATAGAAGCAAAATAAGTATGTATTGCGCAGAAAAACCATCTTGATCTGTAATACCATTAAAGAAAGCAACCAGCTCAAAAATAACGATAACAACCATCCACGCCTCTGCTTTAAACCTTCTTAATCCAAAATCACGGTAAGAGAATTTACTTTTTTTCATGATCCAAAGAGTAACTAGAACACCAACTGCAAAGGCAATAAATTGAATCAAACGTATAGAGCTTAAATTACTTATATTTTTGATTGATATAATTGTCCCAGCTATAGCAGGAAAAACAATTACAAGCAAAGTAAATAGTATCGATAAAAGAATAGGTGAATTTTTCATTTTCATTTATTTTCTCCATTCAATAATTTTTGTTTAACACCTTCAAATACGTCTTTTAGAATATCTTCAATTTCTGAGCTATCTAAATCGCAAGTATTCGTTGCACACATTGTCGCAATACCATGCGTAGTTAACCATGTATCTATAAAAAGAGATCTTGCGGAGGTTTGCGTTAATCCTGTTAATTTTGAAATTATTGCGATAATTCCTTGATTTTCTACGTCATTGATTAAATCTGAAAAGCTCGAGATTTTATATTTATTAGATAAGAATAATAGCTCAAATAGCTTTTTTTCTTCGCGAGCAAAGTTAATATAAGCCAAACCCATCCCTAAAAAAGAACTTTCTTGCAAGCCTTGAAACATTCTTTCGTTATAAAGATTGCCGGCCCTTTCATAAATGGCAAACTTCAAATCGTCCATGCTCGAGAACAATCGAAAAATAGGCTTTGTCGAACAGCCTAACTCTTTTGCTAAATCTCTTGCATTCACACTTTCAATCCCACTCTTCCTAGCCATTTCAAAAGCACAATCCATTAAAACTTCCTCTGTAAACCGCTCTTTTGGTGCCAAAAAAATTTACCTCCTTTCAATAGGTAACGTTTGTTACCTATAATGTAACAGTATTTTCTTATCAATGTCAATCAGGAATTCAAGAAATATTCCGAATAAATAAAAAGGCACACTTTATCATGAGCCATGTTAATGGAGGTCCTTGAAAAAGCAAGTGGGGCTAAAAGTGTATTCATTACGCCGCCCCACTTTTAGCCCCACATTTTTTCTTTTAGTCGATTGTTAAATTTAGCCAATCAGAAATTATTTCTGCACTTCCTGGTGTAAACATAAAAATGGAGAATGAAATGCATAACAATCCTACAAACACAAATCCAATTTTCTTAATGAACAAAGATTGCTTTTTCATAAATAGTCCTTTAACTATCAAAAACAACCCTACAAATAAGATTAAGAAATACCAAACTCCCATTCGTTCACCCCTTTTATAAAAAGACGTTAAGGCTTACAGAAAGTTCATCATAAATCCTTCGAAATAACCTCATTATTGCTTTGTTGTTTAAGTTGATCGATTCTCTTTTTTCCCCATTCATACATCATCTCAACGATTGGTAATAACGTCATCCCTAATTCAGTCATAGAATATTCGACTTTCGGAGGAACTTCCGGAAACACTTCACGATGAACAATCCCATCCTCCATCAGTTCACGTAATTGGTTTGATAATATCTTATGAGATATTTTCGGAAAAAGTCTTTGAAGCTCACTGAAGCGATGCGGTCCTTCTACACCTAAATGCCACAAAATAACAACTTTCCATTTCCCACTAATAATGGATAAGGTAAGTTCTTTTTCACAATGGTAATCATTATTTACTATTCTCTCTTTTATTTCTTCTCTTAATTTATCTGACATAGAGCTAACTCCCTTTTCATATAAGTAACTTTTAGTAACCTCCGCACCAAAAAGTGCACTCTTCACAATGTATAAAACCGTAGTAAAATGAGGATAGTCTTAAAGACAAATGTTAATCTATTTTTTCGTCTAAATAAAATGATCTCAACCGAAGGAGCGAAAAACATGCAAACAATCGCAGGAAAAGTGGCGTTAATTACAGGAGCTGGGCGTGGAATCGGACGTGCAACAGCAGTAGCTTTTGCACAAGAAGGTATTCACGTAGGTCTTGTTGGACGTACGCTTGAAAATTTACAACAAGTAGCAGAGGAACTTAAACAGTATGACGTGAAAGTAGCCATCGCTGTGGCAAATGTAGCGGATTTAGACTCTATTACTACAGCCGTTGAATCTATCCGCAGCGAGCTTGGCGCTATCGATATTTTAGTAAACAATGCCGGCATTTCAAAATTCGGTAACTTCATGGACTTAACGCCTGAAGAATGGACAAATATTATCGATGTTAACGTAAAAGGTGTGTACTACACAACACGTGCTGTATTACCGGAGATGATCGAGCGCAACACAGGCGACATCATTAATATCTCATCAACAGCTGGTCAAAAAGGAGCACCAATCACAAGCGCATACTCGGCTTCAAAAGCTGCCGTTATCGGCCTAAGCGAATCATTAATGCTTGAAGTACGTAAGAAAAATATTCGCGTGACAACATTAACGCCAAGTACAGTTGCAACAGATATGGCTGTTGAACTAAACTTAACAGACGGCAATCCAGAAAAAGTGATGCAAGCAGAAGATTTAGCAGATTTAATGGTTGCACAACTAAAACTTCATCCACGTGTTGTCTTAAAACACGCTGGACTTTGGTCGACAAACCCTTAATAGAACTATTCGAAGTATCAAAGCGCTATCCGATGTATGTTGGATGGCGTCTTTCTTTTTCAGATTATAAATGAAAAATGGGGCTAGCTTAAAGCTAAACCCCATTCCAAAATATTTCTCTTAGCAATTTAGAAGCTGTATTTGCGACTGGCGTTGCACTTTCGTCGCAGAATGCATTGCTTTATTTAGTGTTTCTGGCGTTATTTAATCCAGCCCAAAATCATTTCTCTTAGCAATTTTGAAGCTGTATTTGCTGTCATTTCGGATGAGTCGTAGATTGGTGCTACTTCCACTAGGTCAAAGCCCACTACATTGACGTTACTTGCTGCAATCGCATGGATGGACGCTAGTAATTCTTTTGATGTAATGCCTCCGCAATCTACTGTTCCTGTACCTGGTGCATGTGCTGGATCAAGTACATCTATATCAATCGTAACGTAAACATTACGTCCTGCTAAAGATGGTAATACTTCTTTTAATGGCTCTAGCACTTCAAATTTTGAAATATGCATACCATTTTCCTTTGCCCATTCGAATTCTTCCTTCATACCTGAACGAATACCAAAAGAATAGACATTTTTTGGTCCGATATGTTCGGCAATTTTACGAATAGGTGTTGAGTGAGAAAGTGGCTCCCCTTCATATTCTACACGTAAGTCTGTATGTGCATCGAAGTGGATAATTGCTAGATCATCATATTTTGCTGACACAGCTTTCATAACAGGCCATGATACTAAATGTTCGCCACCCATACCTACAGGAATTTTGTCATCAGCTAAAAGCTTCTCGATATACTTTTCAATTTCATCTAACGAGCGCTGTGCATTACCGAATGGTAGCGGTATATCACCCGCATCAAAATATTTCACTTCTTCAAGCTCACGGTCTAAGTATGGGCTATATTCTTCTAGCCCAATAGATACTTCACGAATACGCTGGGGACCAAAACGTGAGCCCGGACGATAACTAACTGTCCAGTCCATTGGCATACCATAAATGACCGCCTGAGCATCCTCGTATGTAGGATGACTTTTTATAAAAACATTCCCTGAATAAGCTTCATCAAATCTCATGAGTAGACCTCCACTTTTAGAAATTAATTCTATTCTATTTATTTTCATCAGTTCATCACTGCGTAGATTTCCGTTCTGACTGAAGGCGTACAGCCTCCACTCCAATCTGAAATCTGTATTTAATAACTTTCGATAATGAACCTTTTACGATTACTCTATAAAGGGCTTACAGGAATGTAATGAAACCTCTACCCCCATATCCTCGTATACATTATTGCAACGTCTAGCAAAATTCGATTAAAATCTACAAGGTGGCATGCTTTTGTCGAATGCTAGCATTTCAAACAGTACAAAAAAAGTATAGATGTTTTTGAATAAAGTGCAATAGTTTTTACCAATAATTTCGATTAAATATGAATGTTCAAACACATACTATACGCAAGTGTGAGAAAACGAGGTGAAGACGGATGAAGAGAAAAAGCTTTCAACGTAAGCAAAAACGTGCGAAGCGTACACGTAAGGCACTAACCCTTTTTGTCGCCTTTACATCTGCAATTGTAGTAGCATTTATAGCTTTACGCGTCTATGTTCAAATAGCTGGTGCCCCACCTTTAACCGTACCGAAAGCCTCTATTTTCTTAGATGAAAATGAGAACCAGATTGGGGATCACTTTACAAATGAACGACGATATTGGGTTAGCTCTGATGAGATGTCCCCCTATTTACTGAAAGCAGTGGTCGCTGTTGAGGATAAAGATTTTTATAAGCATGGCGGTTTTGATCTTTCTCGTATCGCCGGTGCAGTTTTAATTGATATTAAGGCTGGTGGAAAGGTTCAAGGAGCCAGTACAATTACCCAACAATATGCTCGAAATCTATATCTTTCACATGAAAAGTCTTGGACACGAAAATTAAATGAAGCACTATATGCTTATAGATTAGAAGTTTTTTATGATAAGGATGAAATACTGGAAGGCTATTTAAATACTGTTTACTACGGACATGGTATGTACGGCGTAGAAGCAGCCAGTCGTGTTTATTTCGGAAAATCTGCAAGAGATTTAACACTAGCAGAAGCGGCAATGTTAACAGGAATTCCAAAAGGGCCAAGTATTTATTCCCCTATTGCCAATCTAGAAAAGGCAACGAATCGCCAACACGTTATTTTAAAACTGATGGCCGATCAAGGGGCTATTACGCAAGATGATAAAACACGTGCAGAAAGTGAAAAGCTTGTCTTAAAGAATGATAGCTGGGTTGCCACAAAATCTGTAGCTCCATTTTTCCTTGATGTAGCATGGCAAGAGGCTAGTGAAATTTTGAAATCGAAAAATCTCGATATTAGTGAAGGTGGCTGGACTATCCAAACAACGCTTAATCTAGGGCACCAAAAGGCAGCAGAAGAAGCTGTAGCCAAAAATATGCCTAGTGATGATCTTCAGACTGCTTTTGTTAGTATGAAATCCAAAACAGGTGCTGTTACAGCATTAGTTGGGGGTCGTGACTATGCTGCGAGTTCATTTAACCGAGTAACACAGGCAAAACGTCAGCCTGGCTCAACCATTAAACCTATTTTATATGCGACAGCTTTAGAGAATGGTTATACACCATTAACCTATTTAAATGTCGGTGAAACAACTTTCACATATGATCATGGACGATCCACATATGCACCTAAAAATGTAAACGGTAAATTTGCAAACCATGATATGTCAATGGCACAAGCTATCGCTATTTCTGATAATATTTACGCTGTGAAAACTTTAGAGGAGATTGGATTTAAAGCCTTTCATGATATGGCAAATCGCTTCAATGTGACGATTGGAAAGAAAGACAACTTATCCATGGCGCTTGGAACGACTGAAACAACATTATATGAAATGACGAATGCTTATAATATTTTAGCTTCACAAGGGAAAGAAACTGCTCCTACTACTATTGTTTCTATTAAAAATGCTAATGGCGATATCATCTACGAAAATAAAGAAGCTAATAAAGAAGATAAAACCGTTCTCTCAAAAGAAAATACGTATATCTTAACAGAAATGATGACGGGTATTTTCGATCCAGTCTTAAGCGATTATTCACCAGCTACAGGGATTAGCATTCGCTCGCGTATGACGCATACGTATGCAGCAAAATCTGGCTCTACAAATAGCGATCAGTGGCTGATTGGATTTACACCTAGCTTAACTGCTGGCGTATGGAACGGCTATGATCAAGGGAAAAATCTAACGGCTAAAGAAGATACTGCATCTACAAAGCAAATTTGGATTGACTTTATGGAGACAGTCAATAAAGGAACAAAGAACGAGGATTTCGCAAAGCCTAAAGGCGTTAAAGGTGTGGTTATCGATATTGAATCAGGTAAGTTAGCAACTGATGCCTGCCCTAAACAGCGTCTTATCTACATGGACGCTAAAGATGTACCAACTGAAAAATGTTCAAACTTCGATATTCTCGATACGAATACATGGGGCAATTTCTGGAACATGCTTCCATTCTCCATTTTTAAAAATTAATGCATCATGCGGAACCTTTAGAAGCTTTAAACGTTTTAATAACGAAGGCTCTCGACAAAGTAAACAAATATATACGAAAAAGAAAAGCTTTCTCTTCCCCGGAGCAGTGTCCGTGGGAACAGAAAGCTTTTCTTATTTATGGTTTGCGAAGTAGATGAGCATCATGGGGCATTTGGCTTGGGCTTGGGTTGTTCAAATGCCACATAGTGCCCATCACATTCGCAGAACCAAGTGTCCTAGCTTACTAAAATGTAAGCTCTGCATCAAGTTTACTTTGTTTCAAACCCACTTTCAACCTTATATCGAAAACGATTGCAAAATGTCACATATTGTTCAATTATTGCAGGTCCAATCACTATGCGTCAGGAATCATTAAACAAATAAATCTTGACGCAATTGCTCCTCACTACGTGCCCATAAATCCGGATTAAGTTCTTCTAGGAAAGACGCTAACACCTTTTTAGATGGTTCATCCATATGCTCTACAATAATATGACGCTTCATAGATTTATCCATTTTATTCACATGATCAGCTAAAATTTTATAGCCACGACGTTTTTCTCGATTCACTACCATTTCACACGCCGTTACACCTGCATAGTAAGGCCCATCCGCTTTATGGTCTATCGTCACCCATACTAACCAATATGGTTTCCCACCTTCTGAATCAGCACGATCTGTCGTAAATTTAATACCTCGTTCCACATCACTGCGAGCATGCATAGCACCAATTTCTACTGATGCAGTCCCCTCTTCTATATCGATAATGACTGGCGATACGTTTTCAAGCGAAAGCGAACCGATCCCAAATCCCTTATGTCCATCTGTTGGGTCATTTTTAATAATAGTAAAGCCCATTTTTTGTTTTGGTTTTTCTTCATTTGCCATACTTTAACTACCTCCGTTCTGCTATTATAAAAGTAAAGCATAGTTAAGCGCATTCGTGCCGTCATAAACGCGACACTGGCATTGCGCAAATGCCTACATACAAGTAAGAAGTTTCTATTTCCTTATCCATTTCGCCTTGGCGTAATGGCGTACAGATTTTGAATTGTGCCTTCACAATTCATTTCATTCAAAATCCGTAGCATCTTTATCTTCATTCAGTAGGTGTTTGGAAAAAACCACGCCTGCATTCATCTTACCACCCTCAGAGGTTGAAGTCTTCTATTGAATGGAGATAAACTTACTATACAACATTATTCAATAAAGGAGGCAATATTATGCCATACGTAACAGTGAAAATGCTTGAAGGTCGTACAGAAGAACAGAAACGTGCACTCGTAAAAGAAGTAACAGAAGCCGTTTCTCGTACAGTTAATGCGCCACCAGAAAATGTAACAGTCTTCATCGAAGAAATGTCTAAAAACCATTACGGTGTTGCAGGCGTACGCTTCAGCGATAAATAAAGATAAAAACGGGTAGAGTTTAAAAGCTCTACCCATTTTTACGTATGGTAGCCTCTTGTTATGGACGTTTTTTCGGTTTTATCAGTTTTTTCGGTTTTATCAGTTTTATCGGCGGTACTTGTACTTTTACCGGCGATTCTCTCGACTTTAGCGGCGGTTTTGAACTATTATAACTTCAATACTAGGATGTGATTTATAAAATGAAAAAAATAAAACTGCTACTACTCATTTGTATGCTCATCGTTGGTCTCTTGCTTATTTTTATTAACCCCATTCAAAATGCAATTATCGCTCATTTGAGTCATCAATTAAATACAGCTGATTACAGTGCAGAGGATATTGCAAAAAACAATAATGCGGATGCTGATTTTGAATTTGAAGCAGTGCAATCTCTATCCATTGCGGAAGTTTTAAAAGCTCAAACAACCGCCAATCAAATGCCTGTCATCGGTAGTATCGTAGTCCCTAGTGTGGATATGAAACTCCCTATCGTCAAAGGAGTTGGAAATGCCTCTCTTGCCGTTGGTGCAGGTACCATGAAGCCTAATCAAAAACTTGGACAAGGAAACTACGCATTAGCAGGTCATTACTTTGAGGAAAAAGATATTTTATTTAGCCCTTTATACAAGGCAAGTATAGGAGACACGATTTATTTAACAGATTTAACGAATATTTATGAGTACAAAATAACAACCAAGGAAATCATCGCTGCCACGGATGTTTATGTTATTGATGATATCCCTAATAAAACTATTTTAACCCTCGTTACATGTGCTGATCAGGGTACGAAACGACTTGCCGTTCAAGCAAAGTTTGTCGAGCAATATCCATTCGACAAAGCGCCTGCAAAACTATCAGAAACTTTCTAGCATAAGAAAAGCCCCAAGATTTTGGTCTTGGGGCTTTCTGATTGTAAATTATTTCACTTCTGTATTGCGACGACGCAATAAGAATAATGCACCTAGAACGAGAGCCACACCAATTAGTGTAAGAGCTGTTTGGTTTGCTCCATTTGTTTGTGGCAGTTTGCCTTGCGCCATTAACTGCGCTTCCATTTCTTTAGCATCCGCTTTGATTTTGTCAATATCAAGGTATTTCCCTACTTCCGCCTGTTCCTCTTTAGATAACTGGTTGTATTTATCGAGGAAATCCTTATATTCATCTAGTGTGTCTTTATCTGCTGTAGAAGGATTGTACGGCTTTAACTCTTTTCCTTGATCAATGACTTCTTGTACAGATGGTTTTTCAGAGTCTGCTGGATCTTTTGGATCTGTTTGGTTATCTGAACCACCTGGGTTTGTTGGATTAACTGGCTTCTCTGGTTCTGGAGTCGGTTTTTCTGGTTTAACCGGTTTTTCCGGATCTGGATTCGGTTTTTCTGGATCAACTGGTTTCTCCGGATCTGGATCTGGTTTTCCTGGATCAACTGGTTTCTCCGGATCTGGATCTGGTTTTTCTGGATCAACTGGTTTCTCCGGATCTGGGTTTGGTTTTTCTGGATCAACCGGTTTCTCCGGATCTGGATTTGGTTTTTCTGGATCAACTGGTTTTTCCGGATCTGGATTTGGTTTTTCTGGATCAACTGGTTTTTCCGGATCTGGATCTGGGTCAGGCGTCCAGCCACCGCCTCCACCTGTTGATGAAGGTTTTACTAATGCCGAACATTTATCTTTTACAGTAAACGAGCCAATTAAACGACTTCCCTCGTATACATTGTACGTACCTTGTTTAATTGCATCTTTTGGCAATACAATCGTTCCAGCGAAACTAGTTGTTAAAACTTCACTGTTGTCTGCACCTTTTACGATATTACCTTTAGCATCTTTTATTGTGATCTTTGCATTCACATTAGGTGTTCCAAATTCAGTTTGTACTGTTAATGTGAAATCTGGACAAGCAGGCGCTGCTGATACTTCTGCTTTACAACTTTCTGAGTATTTAACAGTTATTTGACCAATGTATAGATCACCTTGATACACAACATAGTCACCTGACGGAATTTCATTAGGTTGAATCGTAATTTGACCTAATTCATTTGTTGTTTGGTTAGTAGCAATAATTGCTCCCTTTGTATCTTTGATTGTGATATTGCTAACATTAGGGCGTGGATTGCCATTTTCATCCTTCACTGTTAATGTAAATAGTTCACATTTTGGTGCTGGCTGAACTGTTTTTTCACATTCGATATTTGTTTCGAAAGCACCAATTTCTTCACCATTTACTTCAACTGTGTAAGCACCTGGTTCCAAATCAGGTAATTTTATAACACCTGTCGTAGTTGTTGTGCTAATAATTTCGTCATCGTCAGCATCTTTAACAACGATTGTTGTAGTGCCATCAGTAATTTTATTACCATCCACATCTTTTACAGTTAATTCAAACTCTTCACATTTTGGTAATTCTTTAACGATAAATTCATGACCACAGTCTTCTGTATACGTTAAAGTTACTGTGCCTAAGAATTGTTTACCTTCGTAAACCATGTACTCACCTGGCTTCACGCCATTATCAGGATTGATTTTGTTTGATTCAAAAATAAACTTACCTGATGCGTCAGTTGATGCCTTTACTTCTGTAGTATCTGATTTTAATGTTAGCTCTTTAATATTTGTACGGATGTTTCCATCTGTATCTTCAACCACGATTGTGAAGTTTTCGCACTTAGGTGCTGGTTGAATGCTCTCTTTACAGTTGTCGTTGAACTCTACTGTAATCGTCTTTAACGTCTCACCATTGTAAATAACATCGTACTGACCTGCTTTAATTTGGTCTGGAGTAAAAGTAACTTTACCGTTTTCAACAGTATGATTTTCTGACAATCCCGTCGCTTTACTTACCAATGTTACTGTTCCATCCACTAATTTGCCGTCAATATCGTGTACTGTTAATTCAAACAGTGAACATTTCAATGGACTTTCTGGTATGTTGGCGATTTCAACAATTTGTTTACCCTCAAAAGGACCTGATGTTGCTTTTTCATCACGATTTAATGTAAAGATTACATCCGGATTATCAAAACCAGCAACTTTCGTTTCTTTTAATGTATATTTACCTTCAGCAAATTTTAATCCGAAGTCTAATACACCGTTTTTATTTGTTTTAGCGCTAACTAATGGTTTATCACCTGTGTATTGGCTGTATAAAGTAAACTCAACATCTTTCATTACTTCGCCTGTTGCAGCATTCGTTTTTATAATAACAAATGGTACTTTAACTGTTGATGCTTGATTACCATACTTAAATTCTTTAATTAACCAACTATCTTTTCCACTTGTTTGGCTGCTACCTTGATAGCTTACTTCTACTTCATTTTTAGCATTAGAGCCTGATTCACCTGTAAATACTGTGTCGTATTCTACATAGTATGCTTCAGTTACATTACCTAAATTAAGAGTGAATGTACCATTTTTCATATCTACATTTAACGTATACTTACTTGGATCTAAAAGTGTCTTCTCTTCAGTTGGATTATTTGGAGTTTTTCCAGACAATGCAACTTTATATACTTTAAATGTATCTTCTAAAATCAATTGTTCTGGGTTACCTTCATCATCTTTACCCACTGTGTCGGTAATGACTACATTGTCTAATTTTGATTGTGCGTAGTTAAACTCAAAGTTCCACTGAGCTACTGCAGAACCAAGTTCAGCTTGATGACCCCTTTTGTTTAAAATTTTGTCTGTATGATTGACATTAACTGTTTTTGACCACGATGCATTATCACCATCATCGCTTGTTAATGTAGCTGTATTTTTAATACTTACTGGTTTACCATGCGGGAAAATGCCATCTGCATTTACTGATTCATATGTTACTTTATATGGACTATTAATAATATCCGGGAATACTAGCTTAATTTCGTTCGGTTTCCCTGAAGTGTTTGGAATAGTTATTGTTTCTGTTTCTTTAAAAACACCATTTTCATCTAGTTCACCTTTTTGCACTACAATATTTTTAATTTCTTGTGTATCTGGTAATTTATCCTCAAACACTGCATTTTTTAAAGAATTGTAGTTAAAGTTAAATTCAACATCCCAATAGAAAGTTTTTGTTTCGTAATTATAATAACCTTCTTTTTTACCATTTGTTTTTTGTTCAGATCGAATATCTTGTTTCGCTGAAGCGGATGAAGAATTCAGTAAATTCTTATTTGTCATTGTTACTTTATTATTATATTCAATTGTATTTGCGCCAACATGTCGAATATCGTATTCTGTATCATACGTAATTTCGATAGGTTCATTTATTACATTCTTTAAAGTAATTGTAAATCCAGTTTTATCATCGTTATTAATACTTAACGTGTAATCTTTATCACTAACTAATTTATTACCCACTTTTACTTTTAAAGTATTTTCTATTAATTTTAGATTTTTATCTGTAAAAGTATCAACAAACTTCGTTTCTTCAGCTAATTCATAGCCTGCTTGGTTCGCCACAATCTTCCATGACATCGTTTTGTTTTGATAGTTAACACCAGTAGCAGCTTTGTTTAGTAACAAATCCCCTTTATTATAATAAGAGGTATCTTTTACCTCTCCCGACATATCTGGGCGTGCTACTACATTTTCTACCGTAAAACTCTCTGTTGGATACACTTCGTCTTTTGGCTTTGTTGCATATTTGATAACATATGGTTTTGTTACAGGAGCTTTAAATATTAATTCAAAGCTATGTCCACCATCTGCAATCTTAACTTCGTAAGGAATAGTGGCAGCCGCACCATCTGCCTCAAATACTTGTATATTTCCAACTAATTTTTGTGTTTCAGTCCAGCTGTCAATTAGTACCGCGTTTTCCTGTGAAATATTGCGGTTATTGAAGTTGTAATTAATTGTCCAATATGTTGCTAAATCACTAGCCGTAGGACCTGAGTGCGTTTTTGCTAATGGTTCACCAAAGTCTACCGTTACTGTTGTAGGAGCGGATTTTCCATTATAAGTAGCCCCATTTTTAAAGTCTGCACTTTTAACGTTACCTGGGTCCCCAACTTCTGTTTTGTACTCAATACGGTAAGCAGTATGCTTTTCATTCGGCAATGCAATTGTCATTGTGTTTCCATCAAAGATTGGAGTCACAGTGACAGGGTCATTAGAGTCTGTTTTTGTTCCATTAGGTGATACATTTAACTTTGTTATTTTTACAGAATCTTGTTTAAATGTATGTGCTTCACCTAGTGTATCAACAAAATTTGTAATACCAGAATCTTTATTAACGCCTAAATCTGTATTAACTTCAACTTTCCAGTCAATAAACTTACTATTTTTCCCACCATTATCTGCTACACCTGATTTGGTAACAGGTTCACCGCTCGTTTTAGGTTGGAAATTCAACTGGATGTTTTCAGTACCCGGTAAACTAATTGTTTCTTCCCATTTCGTATTATCGCTTGCAAAGTTTGCTTGTACGCTAAAGTATGCACCTAGTTCAAGGGCTGCACCCGTTCCTACATCATCTCGTAAAGCTTCGTTGAATGTGATTACAATATCATTTCCACTTTTCGAAATAGTACCTACCTCACCATAAGCTGTTCCATTTGGGAATGTGATATCTTCAAAAATAGCTGGCAAAGTGTACGTTAAAGTTGTACCTGGACCATAGTTATGTCCCGCTGCTAGTTCTAAATGAAATTTAAACTCTGCAGATTGTCCATTAGTAACATTAATACTTTCATTTGAATTAACCTTTGTTCCATTCACAGTAAACTCAACATTTTTAATTACATCAACAGGCATAGTTGGATCATATGATGGTGGTGTAGTTTCTTCTTCCAAATCTCCATTTGGATTTTCTCCTTCACCACTAACATCATCATTTCCAGGTTCTTGTGTTTCAGATTGTTCTCCCTCGCTTGCGGAACCAGGACTAGTCCCTTCACCATTTCCAGACTCTTTTTCAGGTTGGTCTCCTACGCCTGTGGAACCAGGACTAGTCCCTTCACCATTTCCAGGTTCGTTTGATGTTCCAGGTTGGTCTCCTACACCCGTGGAACCAGGACTAATCACTTCACCATTTCCAGGCTCTTTTTGTGTTTCAGGTTGTTCGACTTCACCTGCGGAACCAATGCCATCATCTCCAAATTCAACTGCAGGTGCTACAGGTTGTTCTTGCTCTACTGCAAACACTGATATCGGCGATAATATTGTTTGGAATACGAGTAGCATTAAGATTATTGCTATGTTTACTTTTTTTAATTTTTGCATGTTTCTCTCCTTTTCTAAGTTCCGAGAGCTACCTGTTGGCGTTTGCTGACGACGTCGCATTTTTTCGTGATGCTGAAAAGTATGCCGCAAACAATAGGTTGGTCCCTCTTCCCTTCTATTTAATGGTCGTCTATATGAATACACTCGAATAAATACTCACGAATAGGCACTTACGATGACTTATGTATGTGTTATGTGCAATTCGAATATATCCATAGTACTTTTGCGTCACTTTTAGTAATAGGCCTCACCCCTCTTAGGGTTTTCGACTCATTATAAACGATTATACTAAACAAATACTAAACAATCTCGGACTTTCTATTTATAAAATTCTAAAAACTTCTATATAGTTTCCACTTTTTTCATCTTTATACAACAACAAAAAAACAGCGAAAATAACTCAATTAGAGTACTTTCGCTGTTTTTCACTATAGATATGTTGGAATGCTTTTAATTCCATTTATTTTTTTATACATATTTTTATACAAAAAAATTTTTTTATTAATTTTTCCCTTGCCGTTGCAGTAAAGCTAATATTTGTTTTTTCACAGCAGGATGGGTACTGTTGTCCTCTAGGAAATCTAGTGGGAAATATATTTTATGATCTCGCTTCATGCGGCCAGAAATAGAATCAACAATAATAGATTCCCGTGAAAGCTCTCGTAGATCTCCATTTTTCATTTCTAAGAAAATAGGGACACGTACTTCTTCCTCTCCTGGTCGATAAAAGTCATAAGGTAAATCTGCCGTCGTATCGTGGACAAGATAATATTCTGGATTTAAATCAGCTTCCTTGAAAAGATCTTGTAATTTTTGATATTTATCTAGCTCTACACCTGGATCTAAATCGATGTACTGAAATAGCTTTCGGTTTACAAATCGGCGGCTTAAGTCACTTAATATAGCATCATCTTCTTGCATCCAAAGTTGAAAATATGTAAAAAGAATACTCTCATCTAATGCAAGATAGTCTTCAAGCGTAATGGAGTTACGGAAAAATGCTAAAAAGTGTGTTGGCTCGTGCTTAAATTTGTAGCCTGCCAAGCTCAGTTGTTTAGCTCGTTTTAAAATATTATTTAAGACAACTTCTGCACTGCGAGATACTGGGTGGAAATAAATTTGTAAGTACATTTGATAGCGGCTCATGATATAATCCTCTACCGCATGCATGCCCGTCGCCTTAATAACGACCTGATTTTTTCGTGGACGCATTACTCTTAAAATACGTTCCATATCAAAATGACCATAGCTTACGCCAGTGAAATAAGCATCACGCTGTAAATAATCCATACGATCAGCGTCTATTTGACTGGATATTAAACTGACTACCTGTTTATTCGGATATGTTTTTTCAATGACCTGCGATACTTTCTCCGGAAAATCAGTAGATACTTTTTTTAATACTGCATTCACTTCTGTATCGCCAAGCAAAATTTGTCTTGTATAAAATTCATGATCAAGCTCAAAGACATTTTCAAAAGCATGTGAAAATGGTCCATGCCCTAAGTCGTGTAATAGGGCTGCACAAAGCACAAGCAGTCGTTCATCTTCATCCCATTCAGGACGACCAGCAAAAATATCATCTACTATGCGGCGTACAATTTCGTAAACGCCAAGCGAATGACTAAAGCGGCTATGCTCTGCTCCATGGAATACTAAAAACGTTGTACCTAGCTGGCGAATTCGACGTAATCGCTGAAATTCCTTCGTACCCACTAGATCCCAAATCACTTGATCCCGTACATGCACATAGCGATGTACTGGATCCTTAAATACTTTTTCCTCTTGTAATTTAGCTTTTGCATAATGTGTCAATTGTACAGCACCCCCGTTTCCTATTTGTTCTATTATATGCGATAAATATAGGACTAGCATACATATTTACTTTTAATTATAGAGACTATCAACCTAACTCGCTGTATTCTTGTCTTATTTTAGGTTTCTATTGACCTAATTTCCATACTTATCATCATAACGTGGGGTTGATTTCCGTTCCGGCTGGGCGCTTTGTAGCTGCCGCTTTGCTTTCGCTACAGAAAACATTTGTTGCTGTCGCTTCGCTTTCGCACAGATAAAACATTGCCGCTGACGCTTCGCTTTCGCGCAGAGCAGAGCTTCCTGGGGGCGTCCGATGAGCCGCTTCACTCGCGTTGCTCGCTCCAGGGTCTCGGGCCAACAGATGTTTTTTGCGCGAAAGCGTAGTGTTAACGCAGCGACAGCAGCATGATGTTGGTCACGAAGGCGTTATCACAGGATGTGATGGTTTTAGCCTTCGTTCCCCTATCGCTAATCCCCAAGGAGTCGCCCAGCCTCCACTCCAATCAACATATATATGGAATACGTTTTGGCCAATACTATTCCTAACTTTGATGATGAACCAGGTTCAACATCAATGTTGGGGTAAGGCATAACGTGAAGCTTCCCGCCGCTTCATTGGCCTTCCGTCTCTCTGGCTCTTCTTTCCGTCACTTCGATAGTTCTTTCCGTCGCTCTTACTTTTCTATCCGTCGATAAAAAAACAGCCAAAAAAACAAAAACTATCTTCAACTAGACTAGTGAAGATAGCGCTTTGTTTTACTTATTTCTTTAACTTTGCTAAAACCTTTTCCATTAGTTCTTCTTCCGTTAATGCAGCAACAGGTCGACTATTTACAAAGGTAAATGTTTTTTTACGTCCCGGGCCACAATAGGAATGACAGCCAATTTCGATGGTTGCATCAGGATCGATTTCCTTTAATTTTGGAATTAACGTTTTTAAGTTAACGGCCTGACATTCATCGCAAACTTTAAATTCGTTTGCCATTGTGTCAACAACCCTTTCTATATAGTATTTTTTTAACTTCTTTTAGCAATTTGTAGCGAAAGCACAGCGGCAGCTACAGAAGTCTTCCCCCTCTATAGAGGATGAGATGAATCGGGAAGAAGTTCTTTGTGCATGCACAAATGCCGAGGCATAAATGATTCAAAAATTCGTTTCTATTGATCGTATGACTTTCACATATTTAAGTATGTAGCATACGTACAAACCTACATCGGGTATTGTATCGCATTTTTCCCCTTGTATTCAAGCATAATTCCTTCCACATGGATGAATAAAAGGTTAAAAGATTGGTCATGCTAGTTGTAAATAAAAGTTCCAAATAAAGGTGGGAGGATTTTAATATGAGTAAAGTTAGACAAGATGCTTGGTTAGAAGAAAACGATGAATTATTAGCAGAGGCGGTAATTCGCCATGTAACGGAAGGTAGTACACAATTAAATGCCTTTGAAGAAGCTGGTGACGCTTTAAATCGTACTGCTGCTGCATGTGGCTTTCGTTGGAATGCTGTTGTTCGCAAAGAATACGAGGAACAATTAGCAGAAGCAAAAAAAGAAAGAAAAGAAAGAATGCGAGTGTTGGGAGCTCCAGCAAGACGCCGTGCTTCTAGTATGTTTACAGTTAATAGTAGTGGCGCAGAGGGTAAATCCATTCCTCTTTCTGCATTAAATCTCGATATTGTCATAGCTTATTTATTACGTTTACAGCACTCTGGTGAAGTAGGTAATGAGTCTACAAAATGGAGACAACTAGTACACGTAACATCTGAGAAAAATAAAAAACTAGAGAAAACCATTACACAGCTAGAAGAGGAAAATAGAGCTATTCGAAAAGATTACGAGCAATTTGTACAAATTATGAACCGCGCTAGACGACTAGTAACACTAGATGAAGAGGAAGAACGAATTGCACCTGTTTTCAAAATGGAGAAAAACGGCAATCTTGTTGTAAGTAGCCCTTATGCACAAGAAAATGGCGATGCGCTTAATTAGCAGCATCGCTTTTTTTCTTGGAAATGATTGATGATTACAGTTTCCGATCAAGCATTTTCGTATTCCGTTCTAAAATACGTTGTAAATAAAATGCATAGAGCGTTAATTCTTCATCATGGAAAGATTCAACTCGAATTTCTTCTGCCATATTGTTAAGAAACTGCTGTAAACGGATCACAACGGCTTCCACCGTTAATGAGGCATCAATCAGTTCTGATAACGACGCCATCACATTAGGGACAATAGTAGGATACGTAAATTTCGTTTCCTCTCCTTTTAGACTTTCCTCGTAAAAGTCTCGAATGAGCGCCGCTCGATCTGATCCGCTTCCTTCAATACATAAATAAATTTGCACTGCTACCCCTTGACGTAAGCGTCTTTGCGATATACCAGCAAATTTCTTTCCTTCTATACTTAAATCATAGGATCCTGGACAATAGGAGCCTACAATTTCATAGGCTTCGATTTGATCCGCTACTTCAGGGAATAATTCCTTTACTAGGGCTACCATTACATCATAGCCATCATTAATACTTAGCGCTTCCGTTTGTTCAGATAAAACAATAGAAATATTCAATACACCTTCATCCAGCACAACGGCTAATCCGCCTGAATTGCGTACAATAGGATGATAGCCACGTGCTTTGAGCAAGTCCATGCCCTGCTGCACATAGGGTAGACGGTGATCCTGAATACCAAGCACAACAGATGCATCATGTACCCATGTACGAATAGTTGGTGGAGAGGCTAATTGCCCAACTAGCTGACATAACGTATCGTCGGTTGCAAAGGATTCGAGTGGCGATCTTTGCTTCGCGCTAATGGATTGATCGTAAAAACGCCAAATCGGCTGTTGTAAAATACTTTTCATGATTGGAGCTCCTCTATTTACATCTATTCTCTTTAGAATACATTATCTTTGGATGGTGTCAAATTCGTGAAATGCAGTCATGAACTTAGGGATTTTGTACAAACTATGATAAACTAAATTTTGAATGCTATTCACTTATAAAGGAGTGTTTTTAATAATGAATGAAGCAGCAATTACTTTAGATGGTTGGTACGCTTTACATGATTTTCGCTCAATCGACTGGGCTTCATGGAAACTAGTTTCTGCCGAAGAACGCCAAGCAGCAGTAGAAGAATTCATTGCCTATTTAGAAAAATTAAACGAAGCTGATATCGCTAAAACAGGTGCCCATGCATTTTACGCAATTGTTGGTCAAAAAGCTGACTTTATGATTATGACATTACGCGAAACAATGGATGAGTTACAAGAGCTTGAAGCTGAATTCAATAAATTAGCGATTGCTGATTTTACAATTCCTACATATTCATATGTATCTGTTGTAGAGCTTTCCAACTATTTAGCAGGTGACTCAGACGAAGATCCTTACCAAAATCCACATGTACGTGCTCGTCTATATCCTGAGCTTCCACGTGCTAAGCATGTATGCTTCTATCCAATGGATAAGCGTCGTCAAGGCAATGACAACTGGTATATGCTTTCAATGGATGAACGCAAATCATTAATGCGTTCTCACGGTATGATTGGTCGTGGCTATGCTGGTAAAGTTAAACAAATTATTACTGGCTCTGTGGGCTTTGACGATCACGAATGGGGCGTAACATTATTCGCAGATGACGTACTCCAATTCAAAAAATTAGTCTATGAGATGCGTTTCGATGAAGTATCAGCCCGCTATGGTGAGTTCGGTGCATTCTTCGTTGGTAACCTTCTTGATCAAGAAAAACTTGTGAAATTCTTAACTGTCTAATTAAATATAAAAATGCGAGTCCTCCAATCGGACTCGCATTTTTTAATATTCGTTTTCTTCGCTGTTCTCTGATTCCAATATTAAAATAATTGTATGAATAAAAAAACCAGCTAGAATCATCAAGAAAACTAAGTACCAACTATACGGTTGCTGATAGTATTCTGCTATTCCAACGGCGATGAATGCACTTATGATAATTGCTACAAACGTCCCGAAAGTTTGCATGATAACACTCCTTCATGAGAGCAAAAAAATAATTTCCAACTTTAGTATGTCACCGTTTATTTTTAATATACTTACAAAACAGCAAATTCCACTTACTCAATCAAAAAAATAAGAAAGTGTCACCCCATTACGATGACACTTTCTTATTTTCATATGGCGTGCTGTGCCTTAAGGCCTTTCATCCTTCACCTTCAAAATTAAAATAATCGTATGGATGAAAAATCCCACTACGATTATTAGTATAAAAAGATACCAATGGAGTGGCTGTCCGTAAAAACTGCCCACTAAAAATGCCAGCACAGCACTCAACAAAATACCTATCCAAACACCAATCTCCATACCCTGTCACCTCACATGTATTCCATACACATGCAATTTCTAATCCTACGTTCCCCCGGATATTTTCTATTCTCTTTTTACCCATTTATCAATTATGTCTCGGTATGACAGACGTACCAAGTAGGAACGGAAATCACCCCCACATGTTGGTGATGTGCCTAGTCTGCCTCTTTTTTACAGACTACTCATCGTTATTAATATATGCTTAGTCATTTTAAATTGTGAATTTCTTTCATCGAAATTGAACATGTCTACAATACCATCATGCATATACTGTCTGCGAGGAGGAGTGAAAATCGCTGTTATAAAGACGAATGAGGCACAAACAGCTATGCTAGCAAGGCTTATGCGGGCTGAAGCAGAAGGTGAAGGAAACTTGGTATGCTGATGGTCGGCAATGTTGGCGTCAATCGTGTACGAGCAGATTGTTTAGATTTTAAGGATGTTCGTACCATTGAACAAATGGTTTATCAACGTCCTGAGGGCTTTGAAGCGACGCTAAAAGGCTACTTTTATCAACGAGCACGTGATCAAGACCTTCGATTAGCGAAGAGAGTTATTCAAGGCGAAAGATTCCATCCGGCGACTCGTTGCTATGGTTTTTCAGACCTGAGGGAGATTGTCCAGCACAATGGTATGGTCAGTGGAACACGGGAAGATTCAAAGCACATTGCTTCTTCTCGCCAACCGAAGAGGATTGTCCTCAAATCTAAAAGAAAGAAGGTTGATAACTTATGATGCCTTATTATTGGACACCAACAACGCAACAACAAATGCCTCCGCAGGTAATGCCTCCACAGACGACTGGAGCACGACCAACTGGACGGGAGCAATCGTATATTGAAAATATTTTCCGTTTGAATCGTGGAAAACCCGCTACCTTCCATTTTTCTTTCGAGCATGCTGTTGAGCCAGGAAAAAACGTGAAAATTGTGCGAGGCGTTGTAGAAGCTGCTGGTCGAGATCACGTGATTATACGTGAACTCAAATCGAATCACCGTTTCCTATTCCCAATGATTTACTTTGATTTTGCTGAATATGATGAAGAAATGGCCTATTTTAACCAAAATCCATAAGAAATAAACTATTCATAATTTCATATTTTTTATATGGTCCTATCCCGCTCCTCTATATGCGAATAAAATAAGAACAGAATATCGGTTTGCTCCTTCGCTCCGTTTTACTCAAGCTTCGTCGCATTGCAAATTGCGCTAGATCCCAATTGGGTCTGGTATTCTTGCTTGCACTGCAAATATTTTCGTATGTCATGAGGATTCTGCGTGGATATTTGCCATTAGATCAAAAAATCGGCATGTTAGGATACCTCCTAGCATGCCGATTTTTATTTGTTATTGATTTTCTTGTAAAAACTGCCATGTTGCTTTCCCTAATGTTTTGGCAGCAATCAACATGGCACGTTCATCAAAATCAAACCGTGCATGATGATGAGGATATGCCACTTCCCACTCTGGCTTTTTAGCACCTGTGAAGAAAAATGTACCTGGTACATTCTCTAAATAATACGCAAAGTCTTCTCCAATCATAAATGGTGGGCACGTTATAATATTTTTTACTCCTGGTATATCTGCTGCAAGTTGCGCAATAAATTCTGTTTCTTTCGCATGGTTGTAAACAGGTGGATAGCCTCTCGTATAACGAAAATCATAGCTTGCACCAAAGGCCAAACAAGTAGCATTTAAAACGGCCTCAAGCTCTTGCTCCATTTGTTTGCGCACCTGCTCCTCAAAAGTACGGACTGTTCCAGCTAATACTACTCGTTCAGCAATCACATTGAAAGGATTAATGGCCTCAAAATGACCGATTGTTAAAACGGCTGATTTTAATGGATCAATGCGGCGAGATATAAGCTGCTGTGCATTGATAACAAACTGGGACGCTAGAGTAACAGCATCAATAGAATGATGCGGTTCCGCACCATGACCACCCTTGCCTTGAATCGTAATTTCCACCTTATCCGCAGCAGCCATAATTGCTCCATCTCTCACCAATATATCCCCTAATGGTGTTGGTGCCCATAAATGTGTACCGAAAATAACATCTACACCCTCTAGACAACCATCTTCAATCATAGACTTTGCTCCACCTGGCGCCATCTCTTCTGCATGCTGATGAATAAAAACGACATTGCCTACAATGTCATCCTTCATTGCATGAAGTGCTTTTGCAAGCCCCAGTAATGTGGCAGTGTGGCCATCATGTCCACATGCGTGCATTTTACCATCCACTTTTGACTTATAAGGGACATCATTTTCCTCCTGAATTGCCAGTGCGTCAAAGTCAGCGCGCAATGCCACGGTTTTACCTGGCTTTCCTCCACGTAAAGTAGCAACAACACCACGGTCACCTACATGCTCACGAACTTCATGTCCAAGTGCTCGGTGAAAAGCAGCTACATACGCTGGCGTTTCCACTTCTTCAAAGGATAATTCCGGATATTCATGTAAATGACGACGAATCGCTACCATTTCATCATAGTTATTATCTAGCAAAGTAAAAAGTTTCTCCATATCACAAAACCTCACTTCTGATTTGTCGAACTTATTTGATAATAATAGTGTACTATAAATTCTTACAAAAAAAATAGGAATTAAAACGATCATTCTGTAAAAAATAAAAACTCCCTCACACTTAGTGCAAGGGAGTAACTTTATCTATATATTTTTACCGAGCATGTTTAAGCGCAGCTACGATAATTAGAACCCAGCCAGCTAAAAATAGAACCCCGCCAATTGGTGTAATAGCGCCTAGAACTTTAACGCCGCTGATTGCTAGCACATATAAGCTTCCTGAAAAGAAGACAATACCTAGGTTAAAAAAGATTCCAGCTAAATTTAACTGCTTGACCTCACCTAGTAGTTTAGAGCTCATTAAAATACCAATGATAAGTATAGCTGTGGCTTGAAACATCTGATACTGCACAGCTGTTTCCCAAATCCCGCGACTATAATCGTCTAAAACTTCTTTTAAAGCATGTGCACCAAATGCACCCAACGCCACCGCTAAAAAGCCGTGAAGTGCACCAGTCACGATAAATTTTTTCATGTCATTTTCCCTACCTTCAAAAGATATTTAAAAGTCAAAAATTGAATCACCATTTGCTCCGTCTTCTTCTTCAATTTTTGCTGTATATAAACTTGTCTGCTTCGGCTCTGACACTAGCATTTGTGGCAGATGCTTTGACTGCGCTTTAGAAATGCCGTTGGATGCTTCTAATACTACGTCGCATAATGCTCGGATTGCTGTTAAGGCTTCACGAATTTGTTGTTCGTCTCCGGCATTTTTGACACCGGATAATTGTTTTTCAAGTTGTTGAATAACGGCTTGATAAGGAATCATTGCATTCTCCTACTTTCTACTTTTGGCACAAATTTCAGACAGTCCGTGCCAGAGGATTGTTTAACGACAACGGATGGTATTTGCTTTGTTTTAAAGCCATATGCTACACAAGCTCGTGGAGTTTGTGGGTCCCATGTTACTTTAAAATATTGACATTTGAAACAATTTACCTTCATCGTTGCCCCCCGCTTTCTTCTATTATTAACTGTAACACGAAACAGTAAGTGCATCAATTTCGCCTTGGCGAACAAAGTTTACTAAGCTAAGCACCAATCAATTGGTTGCTCTCCCCATTCTTCTAACTGTGCATTGATTTTCGAGTATGGTTTACTGCCGAAAAAACCTCGATAAGCACTTAGTGGACTTGGATGAGGCGCTTCTAAGATTATATGTGGTGTTGAGTATTTACAAATTAATTGTTTTTTACGTTGAGCTGGCTTACCCCAAAGCACAAAAATAATTGGTTTATCTCTTGATGCTAATTTATCGATGACCGCATCCGTAAATTGCTCCCATCCTTGTTCTTTATGGGAATTTGCCTGACCCGCTCGAACGGTTAAAACCGTATTCAATAACATTACACCTTGCTGTGCCCATTTCGTTAATGTTCCGTTTTGAGGAATAGGACAACCAAGATCATCCTGTAACTCTTTTAGCATATTTCGAAGGCTTGGTGGATGTGAGATTCCTGGCATGACCGAAAAGCTTAATCCATGTGCTTGGTTTGGTCCATGATACGGATCCTGACCTAAAATTACGACCTTTACGTCATGATAAGCTGTCGTATAAAATGCATTCATTATGTCATTCATTGGTGGATAAATTGTTTGGGTTGAATACTCATTTTCTACAAATTGACAGAGCTTTGTATAGTATTTTTTTTCTACTTCTTCTGCAAGTATTGCTTGCCAATCGTTCGGGAATACTTGTTTCATCGTAATAAAGCCCCTTTCTCTTCTACAACGGTACAAAAAAACAAAGTTGAATTCAAGCTTCAATTCATTTATGCCTGGGCATCATCAGTTTTATGTTAAGACAAACTAGAGATGAGAGACTTCTGCTTCAACTGACCTTATAAAAATATATAATTCTGACTATTTTTACACATCCAGAATAAGACTACACTAGATGGTAATTTTAAAACATTCATTTATAAAGGAGATCTTCCACATGACTCTTAAAAAAACTTTAACGATTGCTGGTTCAGATACATCAGGCGGCGCAGGTATGCAAGCCGATCTTAAAACATTTCAGGAGCATGGCACATATGGCATGGTGGCATTAACGGTTGTTGTAACAATGGATCCAAACGGTTGGACTCATAACGTTACACCATTACCAACAGAGCTTTTACAAAAACAAATCGATACAGCTCTTTCAACAGGCATTGACGCCATAAAAACTGGCATGCTGTCAACGGAAGAAATTATTTGTATTGCAGGCGATGCTATTGCAAAATCTGGTACAGCAAATGTTGTCATTGACCCTGTAATGGTCTGCAAGGGAGAAGATGAAGTATTGAACCCTGGTAACACAGATGCGATGATTCAACATCTTTTACCATTAGCTGCAGTTACAACACCTAACCTGTTTGAAGCTGGGCAATTAGCCGGAACTGGAACACCAAAAACAATCGAGGAAATGAAAATAACAGCTCGTAAAATTCATGAACTTGGCGCTAAAGCTGTTGTCATTAAAGGTGGAAAAGCGTTAGCTACTGAAAAAGCGACTGACCTATTCTTCGACGGTGAAAAATTCTACTTATTAGAATCTGAAAAAGTCGCTTCTACTTATAACCATGGGGCTGGCTGTACATTTGCTGCTTCAGTAACAGCAAATCTTGCAAATGGTCTTTCAGTACAAGAGGCTGTCATTGAAGCAAAAGAATTCGTTTCAGCAGCAATCGCTCACGGTTGGGCATTAAATGACTATGTAGGACCCGTTATGCACGGCGCAAAATCTCGTTTCGGTGCACCACAAGTAACAGTAACAGAAATTTAAAAGCGAAAAGGCATCTGATTAGTTTCAGATGCCTCTTTTACATATAATAGTTCTCCATCATTTCGAGCCGATAATCCCATGGATCATTCATCGAAATGAATTGTGCTAATGCCTTACTTTCCTTTTTACGCTCTGCACGTACCTTCGCCCGTTCAGCTGCAGTTTCGTGTAGCTTTGTCTCCTCTACTGTTTCTGGAATGACATATGGAACTGGGGCAGGTTTATTATTTTCATCTAATGCAACAAAGGTTAATAATGCTGTTGCCGCTACCTTGCGTTCTCCCGTTTTTAAATTCTCGGAAATGACCTTTACGAAAACCTCCATTGAAGATATCCCTGTCCACGTTACATAGGATTCGAAATAAACAGAATCTGTCGGGCGGATTGGATGCAAGAAGTCTACAGAATCCGTTGAGGCCGTCACACAATCTCTACGACTATGCTTAGCTGCTGAAATTGAGGCTACTTGATCGATGTCACTCATTAATCGACCACCAAACAATGTATTATGATTGTTAATATCATTCGGAAAAACTCGACTTGTTCGCATGACTCTAGATTCTTTACAATATTTAAATTTTTTGTTCACATCTATTCCCCCTTGAAATTACTGTTTATTTCTACTATATTGCTCTATTTTTCCATAAAAATCAATTAAATTGTTAGAAAATTGTGAATTTTTTATATTGAGGGATGTTTATTTCTTCTTATGCTTAGGACAAGATACGCTACTACTTCATATGCCATATATTAGCTGTATATGGGAGGGAGAAAAATGGCAAGACGTAGACAACAAAACATAAATGCTGATCCAAATAATCTAGGTGGTCAAGAAGCAGGTCTCCTTGGTGAAGACACAGGTCTCCTGAATGGAGATATAACGTCTACCAAAGTGGAATTAATATCTTCAATGGTTTTAACAATAGGGTATTCATTAGCAACCCTCTCCACCATTTTGGCATTGCAGGAAGAAGAGCAAAACGAACAGACAAGAACATCAGACGCGCAAAATCAAAATTTACAGTTTAGACAAATGCATAAGCATCTATCACATCTTAACAATCGTCTAGATTCCATTGAACGAAAACTCAACCGATATTAAAAAAATACATACCCCCATAAACCACTAAATATAAAAAGCCACGATTCTCCGTCATAAAAGAGAATCGTGGCTTTTTTACTATACTATGATAATGAGCTTTCCGTCTTCTTCCCTTTTTACAGCTATACATAACCATGTTGAAGGAACGTCATCTATTGTACCAAGATAGAATTCGTTATTACCTAGTTAAAATTCCCTTCAACATTATACGCTGCCTTTCCGTCAGTTAAGGAAGAAATCATGTTCAGTATCTTTTCATTTGTGAAACCGTATACAATACAAAACGACACATTTTGTACAAAATTGCTTTCACATTCATTATATTGATATATTTCTATAGTTTTTTCAAGAATTTTGCTTAAAAAATCTTCATAGATTAAAAGGTGTAATCAATTATGCTTCGGCAAAAACGTTCGGAAGCTTTAGATCAGTGGATTCGAAAGCGAAGTGGCAGCACAGTACGATATTGGTTACTCAGGCTTTTCATAGGATTTAACCTATTTCAGTGGATGTTTAGGGACCCCGCTGAAAGAAGTTAAACAAGCCTTCGAGATTCCTTTAAGGAGAAGTTTATCGTTGATGTAGTACTACTTAGGCATTCAATTTCCCTTTGTGAATTATTTTTACTATACTTAAAGGAGAAACAATCGAGAGGAGTGTTAAGATGCAAGAAGTACAAGTAAAGACGTTGCAGGAATTATTGAATTCTTTCGCCAACAAAGACGTTTATATTCATCTTGAGACGACAAACGGTTCTTATGCAGCACACTATGATGAGAAATTTTTCAATGCAGGTGCTTTTATTCGCAATGCAAAAATCAACTATGAACTTGCTAAAGTGGTAGATGATTCACCCCATCGTGTCGGGTTAAAAATGGCGCATGGCTGGGTTTATGCTCAAGGCATCACACATTTTGAATTAGATGATTTAGGCCGTTTATTAATGGCTGGACTAGACTACTCAGGTAAATTGGCGATTGCACTAGAAATTAGCGAAACGCCATTTACTTATTAAGGGGGACGACTTTTTGAATTTACAACCACAACGTCATATTTTAATTGTTTACCCTCACCCAGATGATGAGGCTTTTTCAGTTGCTGGAACAATTGCCTACTATACAAAGAAAATGAATACACCTGTTACATATGCCTGCTTAACTTTGGGCGAAATGGGGCGTAATTTAGGAAATCCACCTTTTGCAACACGTGAATCCTTGCCAGAAATTCGACGCAAAGAGCTTGTCGCAGCAGCGGATGCTATGGGTATACAGGATTTACGCATGCTTGGTTTCCGTGATAAAACGATTGAATTTGAAGACGATGAAAAAATGGTAAAGCTTGTTGAAGGTTTAATAGAAGAGTTAATGCCTTCACTTATTTTCACATTCTTACCTGGTTTTGCAGTGCATCCTGACCACGAGGCAACAGCGCGTGCCGTAGTAGAAGCTGTTCGTCGTATGCCAAAAGCTGCACGTCCACAAGTGTTAGGCTGTGCTTTTGCAAATGATACCATTGAAAAAAATGGAGAGCCGCATGTTATCGTTGATATTCGTGAAATGAAGGCGGATAAAGTGAACGCATTAAAAGCACATGCATCCCAAACAGCTTGGATGATGCAAGAAACAGAAAAACGTGTCGATAACGGTGAGCCAATGAGTGAAAGCTGGCTTAATATTGAAAAATTCTATATTATAAATCCTGATCAATATGTAAACTAACAATAAAACGGTTCTGTCCTCTCCATTGAGAACAGAACCGTTTTATTGTTAAGCAACCTTCATCTTTTTTAAAAAATGAATAATGAAAGTTATAAAGAAAATAATTATTAACACAACAAAAAACATATAGTGTGGAACGTGAATACCGATAACGCTGGCTAGCATTTTTAGGGCAATAACTCCAATAATAATAAACGCTGTCGCCTCTAATTCTGGTATTTTTTCAATAATGATTAAAAATAAGCCAGCAATAGTCCTCATCATTAAAATACCTAGCATTCCCCCGACTAGTAATATCCAAATTTGATTGGATATCGCAAAAGCAGCAAAAATCGCATCAATTGAAAAAGCAATATCCATCAGTTCTACAGAAATGACTGTTGCCCAAAACGTTCCGAAAAGACGAACCATCAGCCCTGATTTTTTCATTTCCCTAGCACTATCCGCTTCCCCAATCTGTAAGAAATGAGCGACACATAACCAGCCTAAATACAGAGCTCCTAGCAATTTAATATACCAAAACTCTACTAAATAAACCCCTATCCCGATAAATAAAAATCGGAAAAAATAGGCGCCCAACATACCGTACATTAATGCTCGTTTGCGTTGCTTGTTTGGCAAATGCTTCACTAGCACGGCTAATACAAGTGCGTTATCTGCCGAGAGTAAACCTTCTATTATCACTAGTGTCGATATTAACCCCCAAGATACAGGGTCAGATAAGATCTCTTTCCACATTTCCCAATCGAAAAATTGAATGTATGTAGATAGAATTCCTTGAATGATTTCCAATTACATACCCTCCTACTTGTCCTAAGGTATTCTAGTATATGCTTGACCATTTTCGTTATGAGGAAATAGGTGTATCCTTTATTTCTACAAAATATTCTCGAAGAAATTTAATTATTCTACATTTTTATTAAGTAGACACCGAAAATTTAGAATTTACTAAAAATTAATAACCAAAAGCAAATAAAATATGCTATCATAGATAAATGTTTTAAACGTATAACGGAGGATGGATACTATGGAAGCTGCTGACACTAGAACTGTGCAAGTAGAAAATATCTTGATTGCACATCATTTCTTAAAAGACGTAGTGGTGCACACGCCGCTACAAAAAAATGACTATTTATCCGAGAAATATGGAGCTAATATTTATTTTAAACGCGAAGATTTACAGCATGTACGCTCATTTAAACTTCGTGGTGCCTATTATAAGATTAAAAAAATTGAAGAAGAGGCTCGTGAAGCTGGCGTTGTTTGCGCAAGTGCTGGCAATCATGCTCAAGGTGTTGCCTACGCCTGCGCACAATTGAAAATTCAAGCAAGTATTTTTATGCCTCAAACAACACCTAAGCAAAAAATTGACCAGGTGCGTATGTTTGGTCGAGATTATGCAGAAATTATTTTAGCAGGTGATACCTTTGATGATGCTGCCGAAAGTGCATTAGCTCACTGTGATGAACACGATAAAATCTTTATTCACCCATTTGATGATTTTGATGTCATTGCTGGGCAAGGAACAGTCGCAGTTGAAATTATGAATGATATAGAGGAGCCGATTGATTACGTATTTGGTAGTATTGGTGGCGGCGGCTTAATGTCAGGGGTTTCTGCCTATGTGAAAAACCTTTCCCCTACTAGCAAAATTATTGGTGTAGAGCCTTCTGGGGCGGGCAGTATGAAGGCTGCATTTGAAGAAGGCGGTGCAGTAGCACTTGATTGGATTGATAAATTCGTAGACGGTGCTGCGGTAAAGTGCGTCGGTCATCACACTTATGATGTTTGTCGTCGCTACTTAGACGACATTGTATTAGTACCAGAAGGAAAAGTCTGTACAACGATTTTAGATCTTTATAACAAACACGCGATTATTGCAGAGCCTGCAGGAGCATTGTCTGTAGCAGCACTTGACTCTTATAAAGAGGAAATTAAAGGGAAATCAGTCGTTATCATCATTAGTGGTGGTAATAATGACATCGGTCGTATGCAGGAGATTAAAGAAAAATCTTTAATCCACGAAGGTTTACTATATTACTTCATCGTAAGCTTCCCACAGCGTGCAGGCGCACTTCGCCAATTCCTAACAAGCGTTGTAGGACCGAACGATGACATTACAACTTTCGAATATACAAAGAAAAACAACAAAGAAAGTGGTCCTGCCTTAGTCGGTATCGAGCTTGGCAATCGTAAAGATTACGAAGGATTACTCGCACGCATGAACGAATTCGGCTTCAAATACAAAGAAGTAAACAACGACATCCAACTATTTGGCTTATTAGTCTAATAATAAAGGGTCACACTTGCTATGTGAGTGTGGCTTTTTTAGGTTTATAGAGGCACTTTTGAGATTTATCGAGAACTTTTGATTGTTTATCGCCCAACTTTTTAGTTTATCCACCAACTTTTCTAGTTTATCTACTAACTTTTTTAGTTTATCTACCAACTTTATCGATTTATCGACCAACTTTTTTAATTTATCACCCAACTTTCCAAAAATATCGACATCTACCTTACTGGCGACACTATCTGACCGCACCGATAGTTTGCGTCGCTTACATTTAATCTAATAATTTAGCAGGAATTATATATTTTCTATTTTTATTTTCACCAACCACTTCAAACTTTAACTTTTTCAATAAGTAATAAGCTATTCTCTCTGAGTCAATATCAAAAAAATTACGAAATTGCTCATTAGAAATATTGTTTCCCAGCATTAGCTGATAATCTTGTAATGCTACTAGCATCGATTTATTATCTATCCGTTGACACTTGCTACAACGCCATTTCCCATAGAAATACCGTACCTTATGCTGATACTCACACTGCGAGCATAATGCCCCTTTTCTTAGTTCACCCCACTCGATATCTGGTATCCATTGTGTTGGTTCATGCTTCTTTAGAATGTGTTCAACGATATGTTCTAAATCTTTTTCACTCAAACAGACTCGTGAATAGCGTAAAAACAACTGCTCTACCTTTTCTGCCAAGCCACTCACATGAATAATAGGCTGCGCCGATAAACTGGACGTCATTATCATATTCGGATTTGCAGAGACAATCATATATATAATCGGTATATGATAGCCCGCTTTTTGAAAAATTTGACGCAAAAACCTAGCATGCCGCTTCACTTGATCAAAGGGATTACGAAAGCCGTCGACTTTGCCTTCAGAAGTAATCCGAATAAATTGATGATGATCTTCCATATATTCTATATGACCAACGATATTTTTGATTTCCACTATTAAAATAAAATTTTGCGACATCAATAATGTATCTATTTGATGTATGGATCCACCTTCAGCTTTTAGCACAACATCATGCAATAAATAATACATATGCTCCAAATAGATATTTTGCCATTCCTGATCTACTCTTTGCTCACCTGCATACCCTGCTCTTGTTCTATTTAACATTTCTTGATAGTAAGTAGACTTTGGGTGAGATTTAGGCAATCGCCTTTCAAGCATTTCTAATATGAGTTGTTTCGATGAAATTTCCCGTTTTTTCAGTAACATGTTTTCACCTCCTTTCGCTAGATTATAATGCAAACACTTTCCCATATTTATCGAGAACTTTTGATTATTTATCTACCAACTTTTTTAGTTTATCTACCAACTTTATCGATTTATCGACCAACTTTTTTAATTTATCACCCAACTTCCTAAAAATATCGACATCTAGCAGAAAAACGCTCACACCGAAGTATGAGCGTTTTATCATTTATTATCCTAGTAACGCACGGTCTGAGTTCATTTTCTCACCGCGGATACGTTCGAACTCTGCCATTAAATCAGGAATGGTTAATTCATGCTTACGATCCTCGCCAACCTCTAAAATAATTTGACCTTTATCCATCATAATCAGGCGATTCCCTAAGTCTAATGCTTGTTGCATATTGTGCGTGACCATTAACGTCGTTAAGCTGTCTTTCTCAACTAAATATTTCGTAATACGTGTGATTAACTCTGCACGGGATGGGTCAAGTGCAGCCGTGTGCTCATCTAGCAATAAAATCGAAGGCTTCGTGAATGTTGCCATTAAAAGAGATAGCGCCTGACGCTCCCCTCCAGAAAGTAAGCCGACTTTTGCAGAGAGGCGATTTTCCAAATTTAAGCCTAACATCTGTAAGGATTCCTTGAAAAATTCTCGACGCTTTTTATCAACACCGAAACGCATCCCTCTACTCTTATTACGCGAGTAAGCTAATGCTAAATTTTCTTCAATCGTCATTGTTGGTGCTGTACCAGCCATTGGATCCTGGAATACGCGACCGATATAGTGAGAACGTTTATATTCTGGTAAAGGAGTTACCTCATTCCCATCAATTGAAACCGTGCCGAAATCTGGTGTTAATGCGCCAGAAACCATATTCATCATGGTTGATTTACCAGCACCATTACTACCGATAATTGTGACGAAATCCCCTGGCTTTAAGTGCAAATTAATTTCTGCAAGTGCTATTTTTTCATCAGGGGTACCTTCATTGAAAATCTTATTAATGCCATGTAATTTAAGCAAGGCCTTTCCCTCCCTGCTCAATCGGCTTCTTTACTCGTGTCTTCTCTGCTGCGCGCTTCACCTTGCGTTTGCGCTCCTTACTCTTATGAATAAATTGAGGTAAAATCAGCGCTATAATTACAATGATAGCTGTTATTAATTTCATATCTCCAGAATCAAGGAAATCTACTCGTAATGCTAATGCTAGAATAATGCGGTAAATGATAGCTCCAGCAATGACAGCAAAAGTTGTACGCATAATCGTTTTTGTACCAAAAATTGCTTCACCAATGATAACAGATGCAAGGCCGATAACGATCATCCCAATTCCCATACTTACATCCGAGAACTTCGAATATTGTGCGATTAAAGCACCTGAAAATGCGACAAGTGCGTTTGAAAGTCCTAGCCCTAGAATAATAAGTGTATCTGTATTTGCCGAGAAGCTACGAATCATACGCTTATTATCACCAGTTGCTCGAATAGCCAGACCAATCTCTGTTTTCAAGAACCAGTCTGCAATGAACTTTATTAGAATTGTGATGATTAACACGACGATGATCGTGCTCCATGTTCCTGGTAGTTTCTGTACGCCGAAGCCTTTTAATAGGTTATTTAATACCGTATCGATTCCCAAATTACTCCAAAATGCTTGAAACTTTGAAAATAAAGTCTCTGAATTTAATAGTGGAATATTTGGACGACCTATCGTATTTTCTGCCGTTGATCCCATAATACGTAGGTTAATAGAATACAAAGCAATCATCATTAAAATCCCTGATAATAGAGGATTAATTTTCCCCTTTGTGTGAAGAATTCCTGTCATACATCCAGCAATAAATCCAGCAACAATTGCCACCAAAGTCGCTAAGATAGGGTGGTAGCCAAGCAGAATCATCGTCGCTGCTGTAGCCGCCCCTGTTACAAAGCTTCCATCAACCGTTAAATCCGGAAAATCTAACACGCGGAATGTTAAATACACACCAAGTGCCATAATCGCATAGATGATCCCTTGCTCCATTGCACCAAATATTGCTAAAAACATAGTTGAATCATCCCCTCATAATTTCTTAAACTATTTTTCATTAAAAATTCTTACCTGAGATCCATTCTCTAAGATGAAATTAGTGCAACGTCTTCTGTGATAAAATCTTCTTGACCAACATTCATGTTGCCTGAATGGGCCCCATACTCTCACACGGGAATTTTCACCAAATCCATTTGTTCAAATAATGAGCTCATCACCAAAAGTTGGAGATGATATATATTAATACTACTCAATTTATATAAGTTGATTGGAGTGGAGACTGGGCGACTCCTTGGGGACCGGCGATAGGGGAACGAAGGCTAAGAACATCACATCCTGTGATAACGCCTTCGTGACCAACATCAATGCTGCTGCCGCTACGTTAGCACTACGCTTTCGCGCAAAAAACAACTGTTGGCCCGAGACCCTGCAGCGAAGCGAAGCGGCTCATCGGACGCCCCCAGGAAGCTTTGCTCTGTGCGAAAGCGTAGCGGCAGCAGCAAATGTTTTCTGTAGCGAAAGCAAAGCGTCAGCTACAAATGTTTTATCTGTGCGAAAGCGTAGCGGCAGCAACAAAGCGCTCAGTCGGAACGGAAATCAACCCTACACTATGATGATGTACCAATTTAATAGGAGTTTCCCCGATCTAAAACTTACATAAAGAAGATAAAGCGGGGGCAGCTTTAGTTCTCCCCCGCTTCGTTTTAATTAGGTCATTACTTTTCTAAAAGCTCTGCACCCCAAGAATCTTTAATTTCAATTCCTAAATCATCTGCTACTTTTTTATTGATGACTAGTTTTAACTTTTGTGGATATTGAGCTGGAATATCAGCAGGTTTTGCTTCACCTTTTAAAATCTTCACAGCCATTTGCCCCGCTTCATAACCGATGTCATAATATTCAAAACCATATGCAGCTAAGCCCCCACGTGCAACAGAGTCAAGCTCTCCTACAACTAGTGGTAATTTATTGGCATTCGCTACATCAATGACAGACTCTAGAGCCGAAACTACTGTATTATCAGTAATGATATAGAATGCATCAGCTTTACCGATTAATGATTCCGCAGCTTGTTTTACTTCCGCAGAAGTTGCCGCAGATGCCTCAACTACTGTTAGGCCTTGCTCGCCCATGACCTTTTTCACTTCTTTTACTTGTGCTACTGAGTTTTGTTCACCAGCATTGTAAACCATACCTACTTTTTTCGCGCCTAATTCTTTTAAGAATGCCACTGTTTTCGAAATAGTATCAGGATGTAAATCGATCGTTCCTGTTACATTTTTCCCTGGCTTCTCCATTGAATCTATTAACTGTGCGCCAACAGCATCTGTTACAGACGTGAAGACAATGGGAATATCACTAGTAGCTGTCGCTGCCGCTTGTGCAGAAGGCGTAGAGTTTGCAAAGATTAAATCTACGTTGGCACTTACTAGATTGTTTGCGATCGTCGTGTTAAGGCTGTTATCTCCTTGCGCTATTTGTGGATCGTAGTCAACTTTTAATCCTGAATCTTCAATTGCCTTTTTAAAGCCATCAGTCGCAGCATTTAAAGATGGATGCTCCACAATTTGAGTAATCCCGATTTTATACGTTTTGTCATCTGCATTGCTCTCACTGGCATTATTCTTTTCTTTCTCTTTCGAATCCGATGAATTAGAGCCACTGCTACCGCAAGCAGCAAGCATTAAAACTAATCCAAATAACAGGAACGAAAGCTTTTTTAAATTACTTCTCATAAATAATCCCCCCGATATTATCTTTGATATTTATCACACTTTATCCAAACAAAGTGTGAACGTATCGCTATATTATCTTTATTATATAGCTTAGTCAACAACATTATGAATGTTCTGACATTTAAATTTAACAAAATATTTTATTTTTTCACTAAATTTGTCGCTTTAAACTACTAAACTACGCTATTTCTATAAACTGATTTCTTTTTCTAACATAACAAAAATATTTTCGACAAATTCGCGAAGTTATTTTTCTGACATTTAATTTCTATACCAAATCTATGTAAAACACAAAAAACCTGACATTCCCTATAAGAAAAGTCAGGCCATCAAACAGTATTTTTTTCGCTTTTACTTCTTCAAAATATCTACTAACCAACTACTTTGGGGTAACGGAATATCAGGGAAGCATACGTACGTTTGAGCAACACCTTGAATGGCTGAATAAAAACAACCTGCAAGTGCTTTAGGATCACCATCTCGTATTACTCCCTTAACTTGACCCTCTTTTACTAAACGTTCGAAATTCTCAGATGCGGCCAGATCGCTAGCAACTTGTTGAATAGAATCCGGTAAGTTACTTGCAATTAGTGTTTGAGCAACTAACATAAATAATTTTGCCGATAATGGATAAGTATTAAAAGAATCTAGTATCATCGTAACCATAGCATTTAAATACACTAAAGGTTGTTCTAATTCCTCTTCAGAAATATGAATATCAGCCATTTTAGCCCGGTTCAAAAGTTCAAGGTATACCTCTTCTTTAGAGCCGAAATAATGAAACATTAATCCTTGGCTAATTCCTACTGAATCCCCTATCTCTTTTGTGGTAGTCCCTTGATAACCATTTCTAATAAACAAATCCAAGCCCGCGTTTAGAATTTGCTCTCGTCTAACTTCCTTCTGTTCGCGGCGTTTATTCATTTCATCATAACCTCCTGCAACGATACTGCATTCATGCTTTTTCTATAGAGTAACATAATGACCTCGTATGAAACAGCAAAGATCACAAGAGAAAGAGCTATTGCCTTACTATCTGGTGTCATTGGTATCGCTATGGTAGACGCTTTTGCCAATAAGTCAAATAAAATTTTAGTTACAACAATAGCATAGAGGGTTCCAAATATAAATCCGATGTAGGCAATTATTCGAAAGCCTGACAAGACAATACGATTGCATTCTAAATTTGTATAGCCAAATGCTTTCATCATCGCTAAGTACTTACGATTAGAGGAAATAATGATTTTCATGACAATACTAATCGTTAAAATACTTAAAGCCAAGCCAATTATGATAAAAAGAAAGGATAGTGCAAAATACGTACCTTTTTGCTGAGAGCTTGCATATAATACATCCTCAAATTTTGAAACAAACAGATGCCGCTTGCTGTCAAACTCGACATTGTCTTTAGTAAATACCCCATTATATTCTTCTTTTTCTAAAAGGCCCGTATGGATGGCAACGTCCATATTGCTGTAAACTACTTCCCCATATACCGATTGCTCAATAGCCGTTATAGGTAACTGATAAACAACATTATTTACATAAATTTTTACAGTATCCCCAACCGACAAATCATATTTCTTACGCATCCAATCATTCACAACAATGCCTTCCTGCTTGGAAATATCTATAGTCTCCTGCTTCTGTATACTATAGAGCTTAAAGCGAGAAAGACTACTAGATAAAGCCATGAATTGGCCATTATTTAATACGCCACCATCTGGAAACTCTATTTTACAATCTTCTGAAAAATAAGGTGTTTCAGCGTCTAAGAATTTCATTTCCTTCGCCTCAATGAATCGTACGTTACTTTTATATTCAGATCCTTTAAATGTTAATGAGGATACCTTATCAGACATTGCTTGCAAAGAAAAAGCAATCTGTAAATTAGCGCTAGCCATAAAGCCTGTGAGTAAGGCCAAAAAGACTAATAGAATATTATTTAATACGATGGCTTTAAAGACTGCTTTTTTAAACGGGTTCGTTATCCTTATTCGCTTAACTAGGAAATTTAATTTTACTGATGTTCCATTACGAATCATTTCTAATGGCGGTTTACGTAAGGAGAATATCGCAATCACAAAAGCCATTACCGAGAAAAACAGCGCGGGAACTGTTGTAAACAATATGAATTGTACAGGATCAAAATTTTGTGTAACATTTGGCACGAGAAATGTAGCATTCATGCTATTAATGAACAGAGGACTAACTACATAGGAAACTAAATATCCTACAGCTGCGCCTATTAACACAAAAGGTCCTATTAGGAAATATCTTTTAGCAATTTGTATTCTAGCGTAACCAAGTGCTTTTAAAACACCCATAGTTGATTTCTTCTCCGTTATACTCTGGATAACGATAGTAATAAGCAACACCAACACAGTTAAACCAAAGAAACTTAAAGCACTAATAAGACTGATCTTAAACATTTTTTCTTTTGCGCTTAATGCAGAAAGTATTTGTGGATTATCCTCTTTACTCATCACAGACTTTACCTGTGAATCCATAAGCATTTCTTCTAGATTAGTTTGTTTCTGTTCCTCAGAAACACTTTCTAAAAAGCGGCCCGCATAACTTGTTTTCTCCTGTTCATCCCAATTTGAGTAAACTTCTTCACTACATAAAATTAATGCTTGAGTAGTAGGTTTGTAGCCAACACCATTATCAGCTACCAGTGGTGAAATTGCGTCCGGTAAAGTAAAAATCCCACTAATTGAATATGTTGTATTGCCAATAGTAACTGGATCTCCTAATGCTAATTTATTGTCCTGCGAAAAATTTTTATCTATTGCAATTTCAGTTGTTTTTTGGGGCGCAACGCCTTCTGAATATAGTGGAATATCAATGTGGCGCGTATTTTGCATAATACGATATACATTTTTTTCATCATAAATGACTTTATATGTCATCGGATCATACGAGAAAGAATACTTATTGGAAAGGTCCGTTATTATTCCCTCATCATGTAGAGTAAGCGTAAAGTCTTGCTGATTTTGATGTGCAAGTACCTTCTTTATGGAGTCTATGCTTTGAAGATAGAAAACCAGTAACGTACAAATAAATACTGCACAGACAACAACCAGTACTAGGGGATACTGTTTTTTAAATTTCATTAAATGTACTCCCTCTCTCACCATGTAATTTCATTAACATCCCGTGGATGAGCATTGCTAGTTACTTCCACAATTTTTCCGCTAGTCATTTTGATTACCTTTGTTGCAATTTGAGCAATACTAGCATTGTGCGTTACCATAATAATGGTAAATTTCAATTGTTTTTGAAGTTGCTTCAAAAAAGTTAAGATTTGTTTGCTCGTTTCTTCGTCTAATGCTCCAGTTGGTTCATCACAAAACAAAAAATCCGGTTTTTTCGCTAATGCACGGGCAATAGACACTCGTTGTTGTTGTCCCCCCGAAAGTTCATAAGGAAGACGTTTTTCTAATCCACCAAGTCCTAAAGCATCAATTATGTCAGAAATATTTTTGTTCCCTTTTAAATCAGCACCCATTTTAATATTAGATTCTACAGTTAAAAACGGGAGTAAATAATAGGCTTGAAAAATGAAAGCCGTTTTGTCACGTCTAAATAGCGTCATTTCTTTTTGATTTAATCCACAAATCTCATAGTCATCGTAAGTGACACTTCCTGAATCCGGTTGCTCTAAACCAGAAATTACATTAAGCAGTGTAGATTTACCGGATCCAGAAGGACCTAGAATGACAACGAATTCCTCATCATCAATCGACAATGAAACAGCATTTAATGCATAAAGCAATTCACGACCATTTTGATAACTTTTAACCAAATTCTCTATTCTTAACATGTTAGACCTCCAAACGATTTTTATTAATTAATTAATCAATTAACAAAACAATATTATTGATTAATTAATTTGTCAATAATAAAAAAGCCTATTTATGATAATTATTTTACGCTCTTCTACGCAATCATTTTTGCAAAACAATCCATTTTCGAAACATTTTCAACGCATAGTAAAAAGCCACACCTAGTCAGATGTGACTTAACTTTTCAACACATAATAGTCCTTTCTAGTCTCCTTTTTTACATGTCATGCATATGATGCAAATGAGACAAAGTGCTGTTCTCAAAAAGGAGGAATACTATGAATAATGATGAAATCAATGTAAATCAGCCTTCTTATTCACAAGAGAATCAAAGTGCAAGTTTAGGAAATATTGACACAATCATTTCTGATCTATGTGACAGTCTATTTGCATTTGCTCTTGATTTTGCCTTAAATGCCTTAGAATATACAAAAGAATTAGATGGAGAATTAGAATATACAGATGAATTCAAGAAACAACTAGACGATATTATTATTGAAATAGAGGAAATTAAAAATATTTTAGAGGAGTAACCTGTTCTATTAAAATCGTGATATTTTGACCTACTACTTCCACTCCAAGACTCCTCCTTAAAAAAAGTAGGGGTGTCTAAATGCAAAGCTTTCAAGATATGTGTACAAAATTTGCACAGATTGTAAACGGAAAAGCTTCTATGGAACATGGCGTATGCTCAGTAAAACTGAATCGCAACCTTAATGTGAAGATTCAAGGTCGCCCAAGTCGTAGTGCACTTCATGCTGGGATTACATTCGAATCGCTTGATATATATGGGAATGCACTTAACTTAGGTGAAGTTGTAGTACTCCAAGAGGAATTACCTCCATTTGTTAAGGTACTTGCTGAAAATAATTTGATTATAAGTGCTGTTCATAATCACTGGATATATTCGGACCCCGTTATTTTATACGTTCATTTTCAATCAATAGAACCCCCACTAATCTTTGCCCAAAAGTTTGCTCAAGCTTTTCGTGTTTTAAAAAACTACTAAAACGGTCACTTTAAAAGAACTGCTTAGAACAGTTCTTTTTTGATATGGCTGAACTCTCCTTTAGTGGTTGCTTCTCATCTATAGTCCAATTTCATTCCATCTGTAAAGAAACAAGTGTACAAGCCCCTTGTCATGGATTCAAAATTCAAATCCTGTTCATACACACCTGTCTTATTAATGAGCAATGACAAAAGCAAAATATTACCTTTAGCACTATGAATTTCTGCGTTTTTTTTACTCATCGCTATTTACAAGTAAGCATGAACATTGATATGATTGCTTTTGCTTCACGTGGTTCGTAACCATCCCACGTAAAAAAACTAAGGAGAAATGAATATGAAAATAAAATTTTTAGCAACGAGCGGCATTATTGCAGCACTCTACATTGCTGTTACATTATTAGTCGGATCATTTGGCTTTACAGAGGTACAATTCCGTCTATCTGAAATGTTTAACCATTTAGTTGCCTTCAATCCCCGTTTTGCCGTCGGAATTATTATTGGTGTATTTATCTCCAATATATTTTCACCACTCGGCATGTACGATTTAGTCTTCGGTGTGGGCCATTCGATGATTACCCTTGGGTTGTTCATTCTTATTTGTAAGATTGTCAAAAATATTTGGACACGTTTAGTCATCAATACATTTTTATTTACATGCACAATGTTTATCATTGCTTTTGAATTGAACTTAGCATTAGAATTACCATTCTTCTGGACATGGTTAACTGTTGCTGCAGGTGAATTTGTTGTCTTAGCAGTAGGTGCGCCGATTATGTATGCACTGAATAAACGCTTAAACTTCAAAAACTTGATTTAACTGACGGATCTTATCGAGCCGTATTTAATAAAAAGAGGACGGTTTCATCGAGGGCACTGAAAATGTCCCTATCTTCTCACATTACGAGGTATTCAACGATTAAATCGTCGAATACCTCGCTTTTTTCATTTGGTGCTTTGACTCTATTGTTGTTTTCCGAAGCATTCCGCTCGCTTTCCGCGGGCGAGCGATGCTTCGGAAAACAACGCAATGTATCATTCTATTATTTTAGTCACGCTTTCTTTTACCCCGATGATTTTAAGATTTCTCCTTTCTTTTAATACATTCATTATAGTTTCTAACGTAACCGTATAAAGAATTAAAGAACTTTATCAGTTAATAATTAATGCATTATATCCTTCATAACATAGCTTGCCCGTTAATTTTTCTCAGCGGACTCGCACAATTATGCAGGGGAATAATTTGCACAGCACGCCTTGACACTATTCTGAAAATACTTTACAATTCATTTCAACAAATGCTAGGAAAAAGAATAGTAGCAAGAGGTCGTACTTAAAGAGAGCTGATGGTTGGTGCAAATCAGTAGTACAAACTTGTGAATGGACTTTGGAGCAGCCTCATCAAATGTGAGGACGAAATTACTCCCCGTTACCGGAGTACGAAAGCGCGCATTTTTGCGAATGAAGGTGGCACCACGGTTACTCGTCCTTTTTATAGAAGGATTGTAGTGACTTTTTTTATTGGGAAAATTAGAAAGAGGAGTCGAGAGTAGATGAGTAAAGTAGCAGAGAAAAAAGGATATTTCGGTGAATTTGGAGGTAGCTTTGTTCCTGATGAGCTTCAAAATGTATTAACTATTTTAGATGAAAACTTCCAAAAGTATAAAGACGATGAAGACTTTAATAAAGAGCTAGATTATTATTTCCGTGAATATGTTGGGCGCAAATCTCCACTTTATTTTGCTGAAAATTTAACAAAACAATTAGGTGGCGCAAAAATTTATTTAAAGCGTGAAGATCTTAACCATACAGGTTCACATAAAATTAACAACGTTCTTGGGCAGATTTTGTTGGCAAAGCGCATGGGTGCTAATCGTGTGATCGCCGAAACAGGTGCGGGACAGCATGGTGTAGCAACAGCAACTGCCTGTGCAATGTTCGGGATAGATTGCACCATTTATATGGGATTAGAGGATACAAAACGTCAAGCACTAAACGTCTTCCGTATGGAGCTTCTTGGTGCCAAGGTAGTAGCTGTTGATAAAGGTCAAGGACGACTAAAAGATGCAGTGGATGAAGCATTTGCTGATTTAGTTGAAAACTATGAAACGACTTTCTATTTACTAGGTTCCGCTGTTGGGCCTCATCCATTCCCTTCAATGGTCAAACATTTTCAATCGGTCATTAGCCGTGAAAGTCGCGAACAAATTTTAGAAAAAGAAGGCAAGCTACCAGCAGCAGTACTCGCTTGTGTTGGCGGTGGTAGTAATGCGATTGGTGCGTTTGCAGAATATATTGCAGATGAAAATGTTCGCCTCATCGGTATTGAACCTGATAAAGCTGCCACATTAAATAAAGGCACACCGGGTGAATTACACGGCTTCAAATGTTTAGTACTGCAAGATGCAGAGGGCAATCCACTACCTACCTATTCGATTGCCGCTGGACTAGATTATCCTGGAGCTGGCCCAGAGCATAGCTATTTAAAAACAATTGGTCGTGGAGAATATGTAACCGTGACGAATGAAGAGGTGCTCGAAGCATTCCAAGTGCTGTCAAAAGTTGAAGGGATCATTCCTGCACTTGAAAGCTCCCACGCAGTTGCCCATGCCCTTAAGCTTGCACCAACATTATCTTCGGAAGAAAGCATTATTATCAATATTTCTGGCCGCGGAGACAAAGACGTGGAACAAGTATTCCAAATGTTAAGTAGATAAAAAATGAAAGAGCGACTTCCTTTTGTGGAAATCGCTCTTTTAACTATACGAATGAAGCTAATTTCGGATAAATTTCTGCTACATTATCTCGAAGCTTAGCTTTCAAAAACTTCCCAACTGATGTTTTTGGAATTTCATCTAAAAATACTACATCATCCGGTACCCACCATTTTGCAAATTGACTTCCTAAAAATGCAAGAAGCTCCTCTCCACTTACTGACATTCCTTCCTTCAACACTACGCAAGCTAGCGGGCGTTCTTGCCATTTGACATGTGGAATTGCAATAACTGCCGCTTCCAAAACCGCATCATGTGTCATTAACGCATTTTCTAAATCAACGGAGGATATCCACTCCCCACCCGATTTAATTAAATCCTTTGTACGATCCATTATTTTGATAAAGCCATCCTCTGTACGTACCGCAATGTCTCCTGTATATAACCAACCATCTCGATACGCATCAGTTGTACGTTCATCACGATAATATTCGTGTGAAATCCACGGACCCCGCAAGCGTAACTCTCCCATGGTCTCACCATCCCATGGCACTTCTCCATTGTCATTTATAATACTCGATTCAATACCGGCCATTGTCATTCCTTGCATTGCTCGCGATTCAATACGCTTTTCAATTGGCCATTCTTCCATCCAAGATATATAATTTGATAGCGCTACTATCGGCGTTGTTTCAGTCATTCCGTACACGACGATATACGGAATACCATACTGCTCTTCAAATGTACGAATAAGTCGAGTAGGTGAAGCAGAGCCACCACAACAAATAGCTCGTAGCGAACTTATATCTCGCTCACGCTTCTCCTGTTCCTGTAACGCTCCCATCCATATTGTCGGCACTCCAGCAGTTAATGTAACTTTCTCCTGCTCCACTAAATCCAAAATGATTGCCGATGTGAATTGCGGGCCAGGTAAAACTTGTGTAGCACCTACATTGACACTAGCAAATGGTAAACCCCATGCATTTGCATGAAACATCGGTACAATTGGCATCACAACATCACGCTCAGAAATGCCCATTGAATCAGACATACTCAGCATCATACTATGTAGTACTAAACCTCGATGTGAATAAACAACCCCTTTAGGATTTCCCGTTGTAGCACTCGTATAGCACATGCCAGCAGGTTCTTCTTCCCCTATATCCTCTGGGAATTCAAAGTTTTCATCTGCTGCTGCTAATAAATCCTCATAGGATAAGGCATTCGGTAATGTCGTTTCTGGCAAAGTATCCTCATCCGTCATAATAATATAATGTTTCACTGTCTTAAGCTCCGACGCAATGTTTTCAATAACTGGTAGCATATCCACATCAATCATTAAAATCTCTTCTTCTGCATGATTAATAATATAAGTTAAATGCTCTTCTGATAAACGAATATTCACCATGTGCAAAACAGCGCCAGAACACGGTACTGCAAAATAAGCTTCTAAGTGGCGATGCTGATTCCAGGCAAAGGAGCCGATCTTCGTCCCTCTTGTCATCCCTAGTTTTGTAAGCCCATCTGCTAAGCGACGTGTCCTTTTCGCCCATTCCCCATAGGTTAAACGATGAATCTTTTGTGGGCTTGTCCGAGAAATGATCGTCTTTCTCGCAAAATAGGTTTCTGCCCGTTTAAAAAAGCTTGTTAATACTAACGGCGTTTGCATCATAAAAATCATCCATCCCCTCTTCTTGTGAACTCCCTTTTTTACCTTTGTGAAATATTAATAGTATTTTAATAGAATACTATTAATATTCTGAATACGATTATATTTTAAAATCGCAAATTAAGCTATATATTCCAGTATTTTTCTTTTTATTGTTAACTTTTTCTAAAATAACTTATTCGCATAACTGGGGGTGATTTCCGTTCCGACTGAGCGCTTTGCCGCTGACGCTTCGCTTTCGCACAGATAAAACATTTGTAAGGCGTTATCATAGGATGTGATGCTCTTAGCCTTCGTTCCCCTATCGCTGATCCCCGAGGAGTTGCCCTATCTCCACTCCAATCAACCTTTTACATAGATACGTTTAACAAATGTCATCCTAATCTTGATTACCCTACAAAATAAAAAAAGACGAAGAACACTAAATTCTTCGTCCGATTGTTGGGAATATTTATTTATGAACAAGCTTTTGTTTGTAGCTTGATTTTTAATTTTTCTAGCATATCAACTGTCATTTTTGCTAAATCATACTGTGCTTTAAAGCCCCATTCTTTTTGCGCTGCTTCTATATTTAAAGAATTTGGCCAGCTATCTGCTATCGCTTGACGTACTGGATCTACATGATAATCCATACGGAAATGTGGTACATGCTTTTTAATTTCCGCTGCAATTTCAGATGGCTCAAAGCTCATTGCAGTGATATTAAAGGCGTTGCGATGTATTAGTTTGTTACTATCGGCTTCCATTACATCTACAATAGCCTGCAATGCATCTGGCATGTACATCATGTCCATGTACGTACCTTCTTGGATATAGGAAGTATATTTACCTTGTTTGATCGCCTCATAAAAGATTTCTACTGCATAATCTGTCGTACCACCCCCCGGAGGAGTTACGTAGGAAATTAACCCTGGGAAGCGCACACCACGAGTATCTACACCAAAACGGTCGAAATAATAATCGCATAATAGCTCACCCGCAACTTTATTTACCCCATACATTGTTGTTGGTCGCTGTAATGTATCCTGTGGCGTATTATCCTTCGGTGTCGATGGGCCGAACGCGCCTATTGAGCTTGGTGTGAAAAATTGTAAGTTTAACTCACGCGAAACCTCTAACGCATTCATTAAGCCACCCATATTTAAATTCCACGCCAGTAACGGATTTCTTTCCGCTGTTGCTGATAATAACGCCGCTAAATGCATCATTGTATCTGCACCAAAATCCTTCGCCAGATCATGCATTCTTTGTCCATCTGTCACATCCAACACTGCAAATGGACCCTTAGAATGCTCAAGCTTCCGAATATCCGTCGCTAATACATTGTCCTCTCCATAAATACTACGAAGTTTTTCTACAAGCTCAGAACCTATTTGACCTAGTGCTCCTGTAACCATTATCTTTTTCATTTCTCCAAACCTCCACCTGTGAACAATTGTACTTTCAGAAAGTACAATAATATATAAACAAACATTGATTTACTAACACTTCCGATGAATATCATTATAATTTGTTCACATTAAAAATACAACCATAATATTTTCAATTTTTAAAAACAGAATAAAAAATCCTTTATCATCAGTATATGGGGCCTCCGAAATATTGTGCTTATAAAATAAACAAAATACATATGTACATCCCAAGAATACACCTATTTATTTATTTCTCTTGTTCGATAACATGAAACGCTCACCTACTTGTCAAAAAAAGAACCTTCTTTGTAAACAAAGAAAGGTCCCGGACTTTAGGAAACATAAAATTAAATGGAGAAACGGTTTACGGCTATTTGTAAAACTTTTGATACTTTATGTAGTTCTTTAATATAATCATGGAATTGCTGCTGAGCAGTTAATTGATCGGCTGTTAGAACAGCTACATGTTTAGTTGATGCCGCATTCGTATCAGAAAATGCTGTTAGCATCACCGCATCTTCACTAACCTTTTTCGTATGGTTGGCAATTTCTTGAACGGTTGCTGATACTTCCATTATATATGGCTTCATTGTATGTACTTTTTCTAAAATTTGATCAAAGCTTGTTGCCGTATCCCCTGTAACTTGCACACCCTTTTCTGTTGCCACTAACACCCCCTCCATCATCTGCACAGCATAGCTAGAATCTAAATGAATGTTTTGTACAATGGACGTGATCGTTTGCGTTGCATGAACAGTTTGCTCCGCAAGCTTGCGAACTTCATTGGCCACAACCGCAAAACCTTTACCATGCTCCCCTGCTCTTGCAGCCTCAATAGATGCATTTAAGGCTAGGAGGTTTGTTTGAGCGGTGATTTTTTCAATCTCTTCCACCATTTGATCGATTGTAGCTGCTCTTTCTACAAGATTAAAAATAGCTGTATTCGATTTTTCAACTGCACGCTTTATAGCCTGTATTTGTGTTAAATTTGCCTGTACAATTTCCGTACCACTTTCTGCATTACGTGCCGTTTTATGAGCAAAATTTTCTACTACCTGTACTTTTTCCAATATTACTTGCACACCATTTAGCACTTCCTCTAGAGATGCTGTATTGGAAGCTAATTTTTCCGTAGAAGCAGCCGTTGAATGAGAAATAGACTTTACATCCTTTGCAATTTTGTGCGTCGTATTAGACGACTGTTCGGACGATTCGTGCAGTTTCCCGGTCATTTCTTCAACCTCATGTGCACTATTTGATACTGTATGAAGGAGTCTTTTCACCTCTGTTACCATTTGATTGTAAGACAATACTACCTCGCCAAGCTCATCCTGCGCCACATAGCTAGCATTCGCTGTGAAATCCCCTTGCTCTGCACGCTTTAATAATGATTTCAATTGACGAGTTGGTATATTCACAGCTTTTGTGGCGATGAGCCCTATACAGATGACTAATAAAACAACAAATAAACATACTCCGCCTAATAACCAATAACCAAATTGCACATCTTTCTGGTAGGCTTGTTGCTGTTCCTTAGCCCTCTGAACTAAATAGCTTTGCGTTTCTTCTAATAATGAATGACTTTGTTTACTTACAGGCAAATAAGACTGAACATAAAATTGTCGTTGTTCATTTTGACCCAATTGCTTATAGTTATCGATCAATGCTACCTGCTGTGCTAATAATGCCTTAAATTTATTCAACTGATGGGTCATTTTTTTATCGATTTCTAGACTATCTAAATGATGTAAAGGCTGCTCAGCATTTTTTAAAATGACCGTCATTTCTTGATAAGCTCCAGCTGAATCCACTAAATAATCTACTTGTCGTTGTGATTCTTCAAGTTCATTTAACCATCCAATCGGTACAAGTCCTTCTGAATAGCTTTCACTTGCATGCCATGACATTTTTCGTAAATAATCAATACTAAAAATACCTAACAAAATATTCGATAGTACACAAACAAACATCAATATAAGTAATTTGTCCTTCACCATTATGTATCGAAAAAAATGCATCTCCCTCGGCTCCTTCTCCAACTCTTACCAATAATAATAGTATGAAGATATAAAGCTAGTGTTATGTTTTTGTAAAGATTGCACGAAAAGTAGATCTTATCCTCAGCATTCGCGAGCAACCTCCCAATACTTTACTCCCACAAACGAATCTATCAAATGTCATATTAAAAATCCTACAAACACACACGTAGAGACTTAGATGGTAAATGAACAAAATAGTAAAATCGATTTAAACCCTACAATAATCACAATAATCATTTAACTCGCAACCTTCCGCATTTTCTATCGTTGTCTATTAATAGTATGGTTTATCTTCATTCAACAAAGTGTTAATGTAGCGGCAGCTACGAATGTTTTCATTGATCAAAAGAGAGGTGTTTGCGTGTTACAAATCAATAAATTAGATAAAGGTTTAGTCATTAGCTTGACATTGCTCGGTATCATTAGTTGTCTCTTTGTTCATTCCAGTAGTACGGTATTTGAGCAGTATACAAGCTCGTTTATTAAAAAGCAGTTTATTTATTACCTAATCGGATTTTTAGTTATGTATGGAGTAGCTACGCTTGATATTGAGCAACTAAAAAAGATTGGCTGGCCATTTTATTGGGCGATGGTCTTGTTAACATTTGGCTTGTTTATTGCACCCGAGAGTATAGCTAGAACTGTAAATGAAGCGAAGCGTTGGTACCAAGTTCCAGTGTTAGGATCATTCCAGCCTTCAGAGTTTTTAAAGTTCGCGCTTCTAATCGTTGTTAGTAAGGTCATTGTTGCCCATCGAGAAAAATATGAGCGCCCTACCTTTTTAACCGATATGCGACTCCTCTTCATAATTGCTGCTCTCATTCTTCCGCCTATGCTTGCTGTTTATAAGCAGCCTGATACGGGCATGGTAATGATTTATATGTCGATGATTGTACCAATGCTTTTCTTTTCAGGTATGCAAAAAAAATTACTGATCATCTTTACAGCTATCCCAGTATCAATTCTTAGCGTTGTGGTTATTCTTTATGTAAAATTCAATGATTTTTTTACAGATAAAATTTTAAATAAATTATCAGGACATCAAATTTCTCGAATTTATGGCTGGTTGCAACCTCATGAATATCCAGACTCATCTTTTCAAACAAGGCAGGGATTTTCGGCAATTGGTACAGGACAGTTTACTGGAAAAGGTTACATGAAAAATGATGTATATGTCGTGGAAAAGCATACAGATTTCATTTTTGCAAACATTGCTGAAGAGATCGGATTCATCGGAGGTGCATTTGTCATTACGCTTTTATTTTTTGTCATTTACCGTATTGTTCTCATTACAGTAGAAGCAAAGGATCCATTTATGACGCTGATGGGAGCAGGGATTTCTAGTTTATTAGCCTTCCAAATTACACAGAATATCGGTATGACAATTGGCCTTTTACCTGTAACTGGTATGACATTGCCATTTTTAAGCTATGGCGGAAGTTCACTCATATCAAATTTCATGTTAATAGGCATTGTGATGATTATTTACAAATCATATAGTGGCTACATGTTTAAAACAACAAAAGAGTAAGGTGAATTGTGTATGAACGATACTTTAAAAAAGAGAATTTTATCTTCATTCAGTAGAAGACTCATACCTTTGAAGGTGATTAGATGAACACTGATATGATTCCTTTTTAGCGAACGTCTAACACCTACTGAATGAAGATAATGCCTCCGCGGATGTCACGGATTTTGAAAGGAATGAATTGCGCAGGCACAATTCAAAATCCAGACGCATTGTTTATCTGTAGCGAAAGCAAAGCGACAGCTACAATTACGCCAAGGCGAAATTGATTATTACTTGCTCTAACAGGAGGAGTTTTATTCATACTCATATTACGCTTAGCCTTTCTTATGCTATAAAACACTAAAAAAGCTGTCTCAAAAGTTTTACTACAACTTTTGAGACAGCTTAACTTTTATATTTTATACACTAATTAAAGCTCCACTTTACGGATATTATCAATGACAACTTTTAATATTGTATCGAGATCCTCTTGTACAATATTTAGTGGCGGAGATAATGTTAATACGTTATTAAAGCCTGCAACAGTTGCTCCATTTTTACCTATAATAACCCCCTGCTCCTTACATGCAGCAATAACAGCATTTACTTTATCTACTGGTAAAGGCTCCTTCGATGTTTTATCTGTCACTAACTCGATGCCTATTAATAAACCTTTGCCTCGAACATCCCCAACATTCGGGTGAGTGCCCAATGCTTTCTGAAGTGCTTGAAGGGTAGTTGCTCCAACCTCAGTAGATCTTTCAAACAATGCTTCTTGTTGGAGAATCTCAATATTTTTTAATGCGACCGCACATGCGACTGGTGATCCTCCAAATGTATTGACGTGACGGAAATAACCGTATGCATCAGACCCAGTGAATGCCTCATAAATTTCCCGTTTAACCGCTGTAGCTGATAATGGTAAATAGGCACTTGTAATCCCTTTTGCCATCGTAATAATATCTGGTTTCACACCGTAGTTCATAAATCCAAATGGCTTACCTGTTCGACCGAAGCCACAAATAACTTCGTCTACAATCATTAAAGCCCCATGTTTTTTACATACTTCTTCAATGCCCTTTAAATAGTTCTCCGGCGGCATAATAACGCCCCCACCTGTAATAATTGGCTCTAAAATCATTGCGGCTATTGTTTCACTTAGCTCCCATGTCATCGTCTTATCGACAGCCTTTACGCTTGCTAAATCTGTCGGAGCTAGTGTTTCACTTTCATGTTCTCGATATTGATCAGGTGGTGCTACATGCACAAAGCCAGGTGCTAATGGTTCATATTTATATTTTCGTTCCGCTTGCCCTGTCGCAGCCAATGCTCCAAAAGAATTGCCATGATAGGCACGGTAGCGAGAAACTATTTTATAGCGAGAGCTTTCTCCTTTTTGTTGATGATACTGACGTGCAATTTTAAACGCAGTTTCATTCGCCTCTGAACCACTATTAGAGAAGAAAATAACATAATCTCCACCAAGCATTTCATTAATCTTTTCAGCAAGTTCAACCGCTGGTAAATGCCCCTGTGATAAAGGCGCATAGGCGTTTTTCATCATCTGCTCGTGTGCGACATCTGCTAATTCCTTACGTCCATAGCCTACATTTACACACCACAATCCTGCCATAGCATCGATATATTCAACGCCATCTGTATCAACAATCCTTGCACCGTTTGATTTTTCTACTACATAGGTTGCTTGTGGATTGTAAGGTTTCATTGAATGCCATACATATTGTTCATCTTTCTTTAAAATATCATTTTTAAGATTTACTTGAACCATATCTATACACCCCTTTAGTTAGTTTCACTTATTCACATCGTTATTGCTTGGGAACGCGAATGAACTTGTCGTATCCTCTGTTTCATCTGGCCAGCGTTCAGAAATTGTTTTTGCTTTCGTAAAGAAACGTGCTTGGTCAGGTCCAAACATGTGCCCTTCGCCAAACTTAGAACGCTTCCATCCGCCAAAGTTGTGATAGCCAACCGGAATCGGAATCGGGACATTAACGCCTACCATACCTACTTCAATTTCTTCTTGGAATTTACGTGCTGCCGATCCGCTACTCGTAAACATCGTGACACCATTCCCAAGTTCGTGATCATTAACCAAATCAATCGCTTCTTGTAAGGTTTCAATGCCTACAACGATCCGTGCAGGACCAAAAACCTCCTCTTTAAAAATAGTCATCTGTGGCGTTACATTATTCAACAATGTCGGACCAAGGTAAAAGCCGTTAGACGTTTCGCATATTTTCGGATTTCGACCGTCCGTTACAAGATTAGCTCCCTCCTCGATAGCATCATCGATATATCGAAGAATGGTATCTTTTGATTGCTGTGTAATAACTGGGCCAAAGTCTACCTCAACATCTGTATATGGGCCAACCTTTAATTGCAAGATTTTCTCCTTTAATATCTCTGTAAAGCGTTGTTCAGTATCTTTCCCAACGACGATTGCTCCTGAAATGGCCATACAACGCTGTGACGCCGCTCCATATGCTGCACCTAAAAAGGCATTTGCTGTTTGCTCTAGATTTGCATCTGGCATAACAATCATAAAGTTCTTCCCGCCACCAAATGCAGCAACACGCTTATTGTGCTTTGTTCCTGTTTGATAAATGTACTCTGCAACAGGCGTCGATCCAACAAATGAAATTGCCTGAATCTCTTTATTTTCTAGCAGTTCATTAACCGCCTCTTTATCACCATTAATGACTGTCCAAATCCCATCTGGCAGTCCTGCTTCTTTCCATAACTTACTTATATATAATGCCGAAATTGGCACACGCTCAGACGGCTTTAAAATAACGGCATTCCCTACCGCAACTGCCATACTTGTAATCGCCAGTGGCACCATAACAGGGAAATTAAATGGAGCAATTGTTGCAACAACTCCAAGTGGGGCTTTTGCAGAAAAGGCATTAATATTGCCACCTACATTAACCGAGTACTCCCCCTTCAGCAATTGCGGGGCACTTATTGCCATATCTACAGATTCAATGCCACGAACAATTTCGCCTTTAGCATCTTCCTTCGTTTTCCCACTTTCCTCACAAATGAGTTCAATGAGCTCATCCTGTCTTTCTACTAATAACTGACGGAAACGATGCAATACTTCGACCCGTTTACCAATCGATGTCTTTTTCCATGATGGGAAGGCTGCCTTCGCTAGCTGGATAGCCTGTTTTACCTCATCACTAGTCGCTAATGGAACTTGTGCAATAACTTCTCCTGTTGTTGGATTAAAAACTTCCGAGTAACGACCACTAGTACCTGCTGTTTCAACACCATTGATAAAATGTGATAGCGTTTTCACTTTTTGCTGAACTGTCATAATTTCCCCACTCCTCAATTATGTTATTCAAAATCTAATTCTTCCTTTTGGAAAATAGAACTCGCTTCATCTACTGGGTCTGACGCCTTTTTCTTTTGTGTAACTAAATAGAAAATCATCACGACTGTCACTACTACACATGTAAATAAAATTTGTGAACGCATCGATTCAATAAAGAACATAGCGATTAGTAATGCTGTTGTAGCCAGTATTGTGAAATACGTTAAATACGGGAACAACCACATTTTCACTTTTAATAGCTCCGGGTTTTCTTTCTCAAATTTCCGGCGCATTTTTAATTGTGAAAAAGCAATGATTAAGTAAAGAATCAGCGTAATTGCACTACATGAACTAAGTAAAAACATAAATACTTTGTCTGGAGAAACATAGTTCATAATAACGGCGATATAAGAGAAGAATGTCGCTGTTAAAATGGCATTAACAGGTGCACCTTTTTTATTTAATTTCAAAAATGCTTTTGGGGCCTCCCCCTTTTCCGCTAAAGAAAATACCATTCTCGATGTCGCATAAAGCGCGGAGTTTAAGCACGATAAAACCGCCGTTAAGACAACAAAATTCAGATTTGCGCAGCTGCCGGAATGCCGATGTAATCCAACACTGCTACATAGGGACTTGTTAAAATATCAGAGGAATGCCAAGGTAATAATGTGACAACTACTGTGATCGATCCAACGTAGAAGATCAAAATACGCCAAGTAATTGAATTTGTAGCTTTTGTCACTGCTGCTAACGGTTCGTCAGATTCCCCTGCCGCAATCGCAACAATCTCTGTGCCCATAAAGGAGAAAATAACAATGACTACTCCCATCAAGACAGAGCCGAAACCATTCGGTAAAAAGCCTCCCTCGCCGATTAAATTGGAAGTACCCACCGCATCAAAATTAGGCGCGATCCCAAAGATAATAAATGCACCAAGTGCCAGAAACGCTATAATACTTGCAACCTTAATAAGAGAGAACCAATATTCAAATTCACCAAAAGCTTTTACGGAAAGGACATTTGTTAAAGTAAGTGCAACTGTTAATAAAAGACTTAGTAGCCATAATGGAATCCCATCATACCAATATTGAATAATCGCAGCAGCTGCCGTTGCCTCTAAAGCAATCGCAACAACCCAGAAAAACCAATATAACCAACCAATCATAAAGCCAGCCCACGGACCAATTGCTTCATGTGCATAATGCGCAAAAGACCCACTTGTTGGATTGACGGCTGCCATTTCTCCAAGCATTCGCATGACAAGAATAACGATAATACCTGCAAAGATATAAGATAAAATTGCGCCAGGTCCTGCTAAGTTAATTACGGAGCCACTCCCCATAAAAAGACCGGCTCCGATAACCCCGGCAATAGCGATCATCGTCATATGCCTTTTCTTTAACCCTCTCTGTAATTGCGTCTGTTGCTCCATACACATCCACCTCTTTTATTAGATTGGATTAACGTTTACAAAAATTTTACATGTTATACAGAAACGAAGGTATAGACAAACTGTAAAATTCTATACATTTGTTTTAAACATAATGTAAAATAGACTAAACATTCTTAAGACATGATATTCACGTTTATTTAAGCAAAAATCACACGTAATAAAGAAAATCGAATAACGATCTATGTTAAAAGGAAGGAGGATAAAATGAGTCAATTTAAGCTTCAAGTAAAGGATGTATTAGAAAACACATACTTTCAAAGTGCCGAGGTCGTAGCTGGTGAAGATGGATTATTACGAATTGTTAAGTGGGCCCATGTCATTGAAAATATACAAGTAGATAATTTTTTAGCTGGTGATGAATTAGTTTTAACAACAGGGATTACCCTTCAACAACGCATAGAGGATTTTATCTTTTTTGTAGAATCCTTAATCAATAAAAATTGCGCCGCATTGTGCATTGAATACGGCAGCTACATCCGGAATATCCCCGAAGTAATTGTAGCTCTTGCTAACCGTCACAACTTCCCTATTATCGTTTTTCACGATACTGTTCCTTTTGTCCGCATTACACAGGATTTACATAGTCAAATTATGAATCAGCAATATTTAATGATCTCTACTTTAGAATCTTACTCTCAAACATTAAATAAAAATGCTCTACTCGGGCAAAACGCAGAAGACATTTTACAAAATATGTATAGTGAATTAAAGACACAAATTATCTTTTCTATTAAAGGTCGCGAGCCTATCTTGTTCCCGAATATGCCGCATAATAAGCGCCAACAACTTTTAACGGTGAAAAAATCAGCACCTGTATTTAAAAATGAACCAATTTTTATTTTTGACCAGCTTTACGCAGATTTAACGCTTTATAGAGAGGATGGTCTATTCTCAGAGTTCGAATTACTTATTTTAGACCGTACAGCGACTGCGCTAGCACAGCTGTTAATGAGAGAATTTTATATTGAAGAGAAAAGGGACATTGAGGATGCCTCCATTTTAGCGGATTGGATCGATCAAAAACTATCAAAAGAGGAAATTTATAAATTTATCGTCACGCATCATTCTAACTATAAACTTTCTAGCAGTGCCGTTTTTATTTTAGCCACTCCTAATGCCGTCTCTAAAGTGCAAGAAGATATTGTCTATAGTAAGCTCTACTATCGAAACCTTTTCGAGCAAAATGGATTTATTCCATTTTTATTCGAAAGAAAAAGCTATGTCATTTTTATTTTACTCCATACGAAGGATAGTAAATCGAGTCGCGAATTATTAAATACATTAGTTTCTTCCCTTCAAAAAACCGATTTTTATAAGAAGCAAATGGTCCAAGGTTATCAAGTCGCAATTGGCAAAGTTGTGGCAGATGTAGAAGAAATCCCAAAGAGCTATCAAACGGCACTCGAAACATTGTATATTTGCAGTAAAGTACAAACAACATCTTATTTTTACGATGATTTACATTTATATCACCTCATCTATAAATTACAGATGCAAGTAAACCTACAGGAAGTAATTCAAGATTATTTGCAGCCCGTTATTGAATACGACAAAAAGTATAATAGTAAGCTATTAGAAACGCTGCAGGTATACTTGCAAACGAATGGCTCCAAACAACAAACAGCCAACCAACTGTTCATCGTACGCCAAACACTCTACCATCGTTTAAAAAAGCTTGAAAGTCTCCTAGGGGAAAATTTTATGAAGGGCCATAATCGCATTACACTTGAATTTATGTTGCTTGCTAATTCTTTAATTGAGGAAAAAAACTAATTTTATAGTTGTTGATTGGGTTACCGGCGATGTTCGCAGGTTTATCAGCGTTGTTCATCGGTTTATCAGCGATATTCATCAGTTTAGCGGCGATATTCATCGGTTTATCAGCGATATTCATCAGTTTAGCGGCGATATTCATCGGTTTAGCGGCGATATTCATCAGTTTAGCGGCGATATTCATCAGTTTAGCGGCGATATTCATCGGTTAGCACGCTCAAGATTGCTTTGCTTCTTGAGCGTGCTACCAGATTTTATTTTTCAGTAACTACTCCGTTGTATAATCCAGGTCTGCGGTCGTCATAAACAGGAATTCGGCCGCGTACTTCATCGACAATCGAAAAGTCCACGTCGATGACAGCTACTTCTTCGTCCTCTGCGCCAACCCAAAGTACTTCGCCCCACGGTTGAATAATCATTGATTGACCATTGAAGTTTTCTACCTTTCTAGAAATTCGATTAACAGCGATGACGAAGCATTGATTTTCAATGGCACGTGCTTGCAGCAACGTTTTCCAATGATCGATACGTGGTGTCGGCCATTGTGCCGGTACAAATAATACTTTTGCACCCTCTAAGGCGTGAGCGCGTAGCCATTCCGGGAAGCGGATATCATAGCAAATTACGCCTGCAGCCTCAATATCTCCTAGGGCAAAGCGATTCATTTCATCCCCAGCTTCTAAATATAAATGCTCGTCCATTAAGCGGAAAAGATGTGCCTTGCTATATTCACCTACTAACTCGCCATTCTTATCAAACGTATACATTGTGTTGTAAAATTTATCGCCCTTCTTCGTTGAAACAGAGCCACCAACAATATGTACGCTAAGCTCTTTTGCCAAAGCTGATAAAAATGCTTTCGAACGCTCTCCATCCACATCTGCAAGCTCAGATAATCTTTCAAGTGCATAGCCTGAATTCCACATTTCCGGTAGCACAATAATTTCTGCACCTTGTTTTGCCGCTTCACGAATTTTGTCCTCTGCACGAGCAAAATTTTCTTCTACTTTGCCAAAGCCTACGTTTAATTGGATACAACCTATTTTCATTGTTATGCCTCCTCAAGACAGTACTTTTTATATTTTATACTACAACGATTTTAGATGAATATTTCACCACTTAATACTTGAATCGCCGAACCCGCAATTGCAACATCTTTTATTTTGGGTGTAACGTACAATACGCCACCGCGTTTTGAAAGCTGTTTGCTCACGATGCTTTCTTTTGATAATTTTTCACACCAGTACGGTCCTAACGCACCATGAGTGGAACCATTTACATGGTCTTCATCAATGCCTTGTGCTGGAGAAAAAAATCTTGAGACAATATCAATCCCTTCATTCTTAGAACGACTCGTTATACAAACACCACGCACAGGGAACTGTTTCATCGCATCAAAATCAGCTTTAAAATCTGCAATATCCTCTTCGTGACGCAGCTCCACTATATAATCCAATTCTGTTTTCCCCACATATGTCGGTTTCACACCTAGCCATTCTTCAAGCTCCAAAGGACATTCAATCTCTTCTAATCGATACTTTTGAATTGTTATTTCAACTAGTTCATTCAACCAATTTGCTTGCAAAGGGCCGCTTACAGTCTGGAATGTAATCGAAGAATTGACGGGTACAATCCCTTGTTTCCAGAGCAAAAAAGCGCTAGCGATTGTTCCATGTCCACAAATCGGTATTTCCTTCGCTGGCGTAAACCATCTAAGAAAAATTTCACTATCATTCTTTTGAACAAAAGCTGTTATTGGTACGGGAATCTCCTGAGCAATTTTCTGCATGGTTGAATCAGGTATTGCTGAATCTAGTAAACAGACTGCCGCGGGATTTCCCTTGTAAAGCTCTGTAGTAAAAGCATTGACGATGAAATACGAGACTTTGTTCAATTTCCCTCACCTCATATACTATTAGGCTCTAGACAATTACTAAAAAAAGTAATATTATGTGCATCATATCTTTAATAATTATTATATTCTGAAAAAGGTGGTCGTGCATGGAATTCTCAAAAAAACTACAGCAACTCCCAACTCAATTTTTTGCAGCACTTGTGCAAAAAGTAAACGCTGCTCTTGCTGAAGGGCGTGATGTTATCAATCTTGGTCAAGGAAATCCAGATCAACCCACTCCTTCACACATTATTCAAGCATTACAGGAGGCGGCAGAAAATCCTCAAAATCATAAATACTCTCCATTTCGTGGCATAGCAGAATTACGAGTGGCCGCAGCAGACTTCTACAAACGTCAATACAATGTGGATATTGACCCTGAAACAGAGGTTGCTATTCTCGGTGGTACGAAAATTGGCCTTGTTGAGCTACCGTTAGCCGTTTTAAATCCCGGTGATACAATGCTATTACCTGATCCCGGATATCCAGATTACTTATCTGGTGTCGTATTGGGTGATGTTAATTTTGAAGTCATGCCACTTTTTGCAGAAAACAATTTCCTGCCTGATTATAATGCTTTATCCGATGAAGTTAAAGAAAAGGCAAAGCTTCTTTACTTGAATTACCCAAACAACCCAACTGGAGGTACTGCAACACTAGAATTTTTCGAGGAAACAGTACGCTTTGCAAAAAAGCATAACATCATCGTATCACATGATTTTGCCTACGGGGCGATTGGATTTGACGGCAATCAACCTATCAGCTTCCTGCAGGCTGATGGTGCTAAAGATGTCGGTATCGAAATGTATACATTATCCAAAACGTATAATATGGCAGGCTGGCGCATAGGTTTTGCAGTTGGTAATCCTGATATTGTTGCAGCCATTAACCTTATTCAAGATCATCTATTTTGTAGTCAATTCCCTGCAGTGCAACAAGCCGCGGCAGTTGCACTTACTGCTTCCCAGAGTTGTGCTGATCAGCTAAGAACGACTTATGAGCGCCGGCGAAACGTCCTGATCGAAGAAGCTAAGCGAATTGGTTGGCAAGTCACAGCACCAAAAGGCTCTTTCTTTGCATGGCTCCCTGTTCCACTTGGTTTTACGAGTGAACAATTTACCGATATATTGCTAGACAAAGCTGATATTGCAGTAGCTGCAGGCAATGGCTTCGGTCAATACGGCGAAGGCTATGTACGGGTTGGTTTACTTGTTAGCGAAGACCGCTTACGCGAAGCAATCAGCAGAATTGAAAAATTAAACTTATTTTAGCTCATGAGCATTGCAATCCCCTACTTTCGAAAAACTGTTTCAAACTTGCTATGGGACAGTTTTAGCAATTCTTTCGCGGCTAAATATTATAATAAAATAAAAAATTTTAAAAATTCAATTGACTTACAATATCCTATAATTTATATTAGTTCTATCGGATTTACAAAAAAATATTATAAATCTCTTATCAAGAGTAGCTGAGGGACTGGCCCTATGAAGCTCGGCAACCTCCTTTTTTAAGGAAGGTGCTAAATCCTGCAAACGATCATCGTTTGAAAGATAAGAGAGGACAATTTTTCATGAGCCTCTCTTAGTTTATAAGAAGGTTTTTTTTATTTTTACAAACCGATAATACAACTTTGGAGGTATGTTTCATGAAAAAGAAAAACAAAATTTTATTAGGTTTAGCGAGTCTCACACTGGTAGCTGCATTAGTAGGCTGTGGTTCTAAAGAAGATAGTAAAGAAAGTAAGGCTATTAATGAGAATAAGATTGTAGTAGGTGTAACTTCTGGACCACACGAACAAATTACAGAGGTTGCCGCAAAAGTTGCTAAAAAAAATGGCTTAGAGGTAGAACTAAAAACTTTCTCTGATTATGTGTTACCAAATACATCGTTAGCCGAAGGTGATCTTGATGTAAATAATTATCAACACAAGCCATTCCTCGATGCATTTAACAAAGATCACAATACAGATTTAGTGCCAGTAGCAAAAACAATTTTAAATCCTATGGGCATATACTCTGAGAAATATAAATCATTAGATGCAGTTCCTGATGGTGCAACATTCGGATTACCAAACGACCCAACAAACGGAGCCCGTGCCCTATTCGTCCTTCAAGAGGCAGGCTATATTAAATTAAAAGACGGTGCAGACTTAACAGCATCTATTCGCGATGTGGAAGAAAACAAAAAGAATTTGAAATTCATTGAATTAGAGGCTGCACAAATTCCAAAGCAGCTTAGTGAAGTAGATCTAGCAGCAATTAATACGAACTTCGCTCTTGATGCAGGCATTAATCCTAAAAAAGACTCCATTCTTTTAGAATCTACTGACTCTCCATATGTTAATTACATTGTGGTACGTGCAGAAAACAAGAATGATCCAACAATAAAGAAATTTGTTGAAGCTTATCAATCGGATGAAGTACGCAAATTTATTGAAGAAGAATTCAAAGGTTCTGTTATTCCAGGCTGGTAGTAACTATTAAGGACCTTTCATAAAATCAAGAATCTGCGAGACTAGCAGATTCTTGATTTATAGAAGGGCTTAGAAAGGAGATATCACAGATGATTCAATTAGAAAATATAACAAAAGAATTTAAAACTAAAAAAGGTATCGTCAAAGCAGTAGATGGTATTAACTTGCATGTCAAAAAAGGTGAAATCCATGGAGTTATTGGCTACAGTGGTGCCGGAAAAAGTACCCTTATACGCTGTGTCAATTTATTAGAGCGTCCAACAACAGGAAGAGTATTGATTGATCATGTAGATATTACTTCCCTTACTCTTAACGACCTTCGTAAAACCCGTCAAAAAATCGGCATGATCTTTCAACATTTTAACCTTTTAAAAACAGCAACCGTATACAACAATATCTCGGTACCATTAAAGCTTCTTGGCTATAGTGACTCTGAAGTGAAACAACGCGTTGCAAAATATGCAGAAATTGTTGGCCTAACAGAGAAATTAGATAGTTACCCTAGTCAGCTTTCAGGGGGGCAAAAGCAACGTGTCGCTATCGCACGGGCCCTTGCCCAAGAACCTGAGATTTTACTCAGTGATGAAGCAACAAGTGCTCTCGACCCCGAAACAACTGACGCTATTCTTGATCTTCTCTTGAAAATTAATCGTGAGCTGGGCATCACTATTTTACTCATTACACATGAAATGAATGTTATTCAAAAAATTTGCGATGATGTATCCGTTCTTGAATCAGGGACGGTTGTGGAAAATGGATCTGCTATAGAACTCTTTTCAAAGCCTCAGCATTTAACGACCCGAAAGTTTTTAAATACCATATCTCAACGCAACTTATCTCCTTCTCTTATCAAGCAATTAAATGTCTCGGGAAGTGTGATTCGTTTAACATTCCTTGGTGAAAGTACAGGGAAACCATTACTTGCAGAAGTGAGCAAAGTCTATGATGTACAACCAAATATATTAACAGCCAATATCATTGAATTAAAAAACGGCATTGTTGGTAATATTGTCGTGCATCTACATGGTGAGGCGCATATCGTAGAAAAGGCACTGAAGTATTTTAAAGAAAACGGGGTAGACGTTGAGGAGTTAGGAGGCGAATTACATGAATAGTATACAAAGCTTCTTTGCAGATTGGTCAGATGTTATTTGGAAATCTATTATCGAAACCTTTCAAATGGTCGGGATTTCATTATTCTTCTCTATTTTAATTGGGATTCCTTTAGGACTATTAATCGTTTTGACTCGTCCGGGGCAATCGTTTGAAAATAAATTTCTCTATCAATTTTTCAATTTATTTATTAATATTATTCGCTCTGTACCGTTCATTATTTTACTATTCTTCATTTTACCGTTCACAAAGCTAATCGTCGGCACAACTATTGGTGTAAAAGGTGTTATCGTGCCGCTTGTTGTATATACAGCGCCTTATATTGCGCGACTTATGGAAACTGCACTTTTAGAAGTTGATCCAGGTGTTGTGGAAGCTTATACAGCAATGGGCATTAAACGCCGTCATATCATTTGGAATGTCCTACTACGTGAGGCTCGCCCATCCATTATTTTAGGTTTAACGATTGCCACAATCGGTCTTATTGGAGCAACAGCCATGGCAGGAATGGTTGGCGCTGGTGGTTTAGGTGATCTCGCATACCGTTATGGACACTTACGCTATGAGGTCGATGTGATGTATGCGACAGTGTTTATCCTAATCATCCTTGTTCAAAGTATTCAATCGATAGGTAACCGCTTTGCCGTGAAACTAAAAAAAGATTAATAGGAGGATTTCGATGACAAAAACAACAGATGGCGATCTACTGTTAAAAAATATTAAAGCCCAAGCCCCCTTCCCTATTTGCTTTGCAGATTTAGAAAAAGCCGTTGCAGACAAGATGGAAGCTGGTCCGTTTGGCTACATCCGTTCAGGTGCTGGCGGTGAGCAAACATTGCGAAATAACCGTGCAGCCTTTGAAAAATACTCTATTATTCCACGCTTTTTACATGATGTTTCAAGTATTAACACATCGGTTGAACTATTCGGAAAAGTACATCCAACTCCGTTCTTATTTGCTCCTGTTGGCATGAACAAAATGGCGCATGAAGAAGGAGAGCTTGCCGTTGCACGTGCAGCTGAGCAATTAAAAATTCCTTATATCCAAAGTACAGTTTCAAGTTACGCACTTGAAGATGTAGCTCAAACGGCTCCCACGGCTACTAAATGGTTTCAATTATATTGGTCAACAAATGAGGAAATTGCCTATAGTATGGCCGCTCGAGCCGAGGCTGCTGGTTTTGAAGCTATTGTTTTAACTGTAGATACAGTCATGCTTGGCTGGCGTGAAGAAGATGTGCGCAATCAATTTTCACCATTAAAGCTTGGGTATGCACGAGGAAACTATATGAATGACCCTGTTTTTACGGCTTCCTTACCAGATGATTCATTTGAGTCATATATACAGGGTGTTTTGCAAAATATCTTCCATCCAACATTAAATTGGGAGAATGTACGTGAATTAAAGCGCCGTTCTAATCTCCCTATTTTATTAAAAGGAATCTTACACCCTGAAGACGCCAAGCTAGCTATAGAAAACGGCATCGACGGTATCATCGTATCGAACCATGGCGGTCGCCAATTGGATGGCGTAATTGGTTCACTTGACGCACTCCCAAGCATTGTAAAAGCCGTAAAGAGACAAATTCCTGTTATTTTAGATAGCGGTGTGTATCGTGGTATGGACGCTCTTAAGGCACTCGCCTTAGGAGCAGATGCTGTTGCCATAGGTCGTCCCTTCGTCTACGGACTTGCATTAGAAGGACAGCAAGGCGTCGAAAAAGTAATGACAAATTTATATGATGAATTAAAAGTCTCGATCGCTTTAGCGGGGGCAATATCTATAAAGGAACTACGTAATATCACAATGGTGAAAAAGGATGTAACCGATCGTCAATGAATGAATACAGATGAACGCTACAAACAGCGAAAGTCACTCACTTAAAATAAAGCTACCCCGGCATTTCGGGGTAGCTTTTCGTCACTTTGGTTCTTCTATCCGTCACTTTGCCTTTTCTATCCGTCACTTCGGCTCTTTTATCCGTCGCTTTGGCTCTTCTTTCCGTCGCTTTGCCTTTCTATCCGTCACTTTGGTTCTTCTATCCGTCGCTTTGCTTTCTTTCCGTCACTTCGGCTCTTTTATCCGTCGCTTCAGCTCTTCTTTCCGTCGCTTTGCCTTTCTATCCGTCACTTTGCTTTCTTTCCGTCACTTCGGCTCTTTTATCCGTCGCTTTGGCTCTTCTATCCGTCGCTTTGGCTCTTCTATCCGTCGCTTTGGCTCTTCTATCCGTCGCTTCGCCTCTTCTTTCCGCCACTTTGGCTCTTCTATCCACTTTGCCTTTTCATCTGTCGCTTCGCCTGTTCTTTCCGCCACTTTGGCTCTTTTATCCACGCTTTTGACGGTTCTATCCACGCTTTTAACTCTTCTATCCGCTTCGGCTCTTCTATCAGTCGCTCTGTCTTCTATCTATCACTTTGACCCATCTATCACTTTGCCTTATTTATCACTTTGCCTTATTTATCCATATAAAACTAAAAGGGGCTACCTCCTATTGAGGCAGCCCCATTTTTTATTGAATAACGCCTAGTTCACGGCCTACTTTTTCATAGATTGCTAGAGCGTCGTCCAGCATTTCTTTTGTATGTGCCGCTGTAGGCATGTTACGAACACGTCCTGTGCCTTTTGGAACCGTTGGGAAAACGATTGATTTAGCATAGACGCCCTCTTCAAATAGGCGACGAGAAAATTCCTGCGTAAGCTTTTCATCACCAATAATACATGGTGTGATTGGCGTTTCAGATGCACCAATATTAAAGCCTAGTTTAGCAAGACCTGCTTTTAAATAATCGCCATTTTCCCAAAGCTTATCGTGAAGCTCCGTTGAGTCAATTAGCATTTGCACTGCCGCTGTAATCGCAGCAACATCACCTGGTGGTAATGCCGTTGAGAATAAAAACGGACGAGAACGTACTTTCAGCCAGTCAATTAAATTTTTCTTACCTGCTACATATCCACCAACAACACCAATTGCTTTAGAAAGTGTACCAATTTGGAAATCAATTTCTTTTTCTAAACCGAAATGCTTTACAGTACCTTTTCCTTTACCCATTACACCTGAACCGTGTGCATCATCGACATATGTTATTAAATCAAACTCTTTTGCAATCTCAACGATTTCTGGTAATTTTGCAATATCACCATCCATTGAGAATACACCATCAGTAATGACCATGATTTTATTGTATAAGCCTGATTCTTTTGCTTCCTTTGCCTTCGCACGTAAATCGTCCATATCAGAGTGATGATAGGCAATGATTTTCGCACGTGATAAACGACAGCCATCAATAATCGATGCATGGTTTAATTGGTCTGAAAGAATCGCATCATTTTTATCCATAACAGCTGAAATAGCTGCCATATTACAGTTAAAACCTGATTGGTAAGAGATCGCCGCCTCTGTTCCTTTAAACTCAGCGAGCTTTTCCTCTAATTTTACATGTAAATCAAGTGTGCCATTAATCGTACGGACTGCTCCAGCCCCCACACCGTATATCTCAATTGTTTCTTTTGCAATACGCTTTAAATCTTCATTCGTTGCTAAGCCAAGATAGTTGTTTGAGGATAGATTAATTAGATTTTTGCCACGTACCTGAATAGTTGGGCCGTTTGCTCCCTCTACTGGATCAATTTCGTTGTATAAGCCTTGATTGCGTAAGGCTTGTAGGTTTTCATCTAAAAATGCATTCAATACTTTTGACAAGCGTATCATCCTTTCCTAGGAACACTATTCTAGTTCCTAGTGTAGCACAAGCATGCTAGTAGAAAAATTACTTTGTTAATCTTTCGAATAGTGGGGCAGTTTTTTCTCGCCAAAGAGATGATGATACACAATTATCGATTAATCGACGGACCATATACTCTGCTTCCGCATAACGCTTCGAATAACCCATTGCATCCTGCATTGCTTCTTTATACTTTGCCCGAATATCTTCAATTTTAGCTTCTGCTTCCTGTGAAATTGCGCAATGTACCCCTATATCGAAAATTTCATCTCCTTGTCTTCCGACCTGAGGTTCAAAGACATGTGGATCTGTACTATCAAAGATGCAAAAATTCAATTCCGGAATAATAACCATGTCAACAGAGTTTGAATCCAAGCCACACCAAATAATTTGCGCATCGAGCCCTCTCGCATTGGCTTCATCTGCTAAACCTTTCATTAACGAAGATTTCCCCGTACCGGGCTTCCCTTTGATCATCAATCTTCGAGCTACATTTTTTGTTATGCTATCTACTGTATTTTCAGCCCCCCTCGGTGTTAATGTTCCGAGTAAGCGATGCGTGCGCATACCAGTTTTATTTAAGACCATTGATTGGAAAATATCTGTCTTTAAATTTTCAACCTGATCATTTAATGCCTGCCAGTTCATGCAGCTTTGTGTGACAGCTTCCCAATCATCATGAATCTTTATAGCGCTATTAAGCTTTGAAATACACTTCTCGCGCCATGACTCTCGTTCCGTCATTGCATCCGCAAGCTGTTCACCAACCTTTTCAAGTTGGACTTCTTCTAAACAATCATAAAATGACATCACCCGATGCTTTGTGCCAAGGAGAATCGGTTCAATCCCCCACCCCGATGACCATACAAATAGTCGATTACATCCTTGAACATACACTGCTTCAACAATATCCTCCAGCAACGCATGCTTAAACCATTCCACCGCAAAGCCTTGCTTCACATAATAATACCCCAGCTCTTTAAGAAGCTCTGATCCTTTAAACGTCGGTGCACCCTGCAAAATATAAACTAATTCAGCTTCATCCATCATTTCTTTATATAAATGTTTAATTCCTTGCCCAGTCAGTGCGTGTCCATAATAGTAGGTCACATTTCCGTTCAATAACGCTCCCCCTTTTCTTATGCCTTGCATTATATGAAAGAACCTAAAAAAAAATGAAGAGCTACTTTTATTTTTTTACAAATAAAAGTAGCTTCCTATTTAATAGAATGAGTTACGCCTCAATAATATCTGTTCATTAGACTAAAAGAGAAGGCTATGAACATGCCCTTACTTCATTAAACCTTTAATAAGTCGAGCAGAAACATAACAAACTTCATCATTATCTAAAAAAATAATTCTTTCCTTTGAATCGATATTTTTAATTTTGCTTCTATTTACAATAAACGATTTGTGACAACGATAAAAATCTTCATGTAAATCTTCATAATCCTTCAATCGACCGTAAAATTCAAGATGTTCATTTTCTAAATGTAAAATAATTTTATGTGAGCCTGGGGAAGCTTCGAAAAAATAAACATTTTGAAAGTCAATATTGTGAGTACGCCCTGTTGTTTTAATTTGAAATTTTTGAATGTTATCTTGTTCCCCTATTTTTAAATAACGTCGATGCGCTTCTTTCAAAGTAGATAATAATTTATCTTTTAACAAGTCTGGGTGATCTTTAATGATAAAATCTAACGCAGCCAGTTTATAAATAAATGTAAGATAACTCATTTCTGCATGTGTTGTAATATATACTAGACTAGCAATAGGGTCTTTTTCTCGAATCTTAGTCCCTAATGCAATACCTGTAATTTCGTGATTTAAATCTATATCTAAAAAATAGCAATCAGCTTTATCATTTTCTAAAAATGCTAGAACATCATCAGGATTTGTAGTGGCCAGCACAATTTTCATCCCATTGTCTTCAATCATAGCGTAGTTTTCGATTGTTTTTTTTGCTCTTTCTAATTGAGCTATATCATCTTCGCAAATAATAATATCCATCTTATCTACTCCTTTCGAAACTCAACTTCTTGAATAAAATAAGGGGAACTAATTTTCGTGTTCAAATTGACGTTATGTAAATCATTTGTTATTTGACGTAAATTAGCTAAGCCTAAACCTCGATTTTCTCCCTTTGTTGAAAAGCCTTCTTGATAAATTTCATGTACCTTTATAGCTATTTTCTTATCAAATGTGTTACTCACAACTAATAAGACAACCTCACCCATGTGGATAAACGCCATTCGTACTTCGCCATTTTCAACTCCTCGTGCAGCTTCAATCGCATTATCTAGTAGAATGCCGACCATGCGATTTAAAAGAATTGGATCTACATCAATATCAGTAATCTCCTCAACAATTTCAATATAAAACGGTACATGATGTGATTGGGCTTGTAAAATTTTCGTGGTCACTAACCCTTTTAAACTGTTTATTTTTAAGTTATTTAGCATCATCATCGCTTGTTGATTTAGTTGTTCATGATGATTCGCTTCTAAAATATGATCATAGAAGTATGTATGTAGACCTTCATAGTTTTTATCATCAATAAATGTACGCAGTGAAGATAAAATATTAATGTAGTCATGTTTAAATTTGCGCATATCTTGGTTAATTTGTTCAATTGATGTAACATAGGATTCGAAGTTTTTCATTTCTTGTTCACGTTGCTTCATTTTATATTGTTTAAATGCTAAATATAAAACGACAAATACACTAATTGAAAGTAATACAAAATAAATTAGGAACATCGCTAAATTATTTTGAACACTTTCATAGAAATTGTCATGGTCAATTGCCATGATATTGATGTACATAAAGATGACTGTTGTAATACCAAGGAATACCGAAATATACGAAACAAAGCTATTAATTACCCAGCGACTTATCAAATATTTCACAATTCTTTTGTAACAAAAAGCAAATATTAGACCAAATACTATATAAAAAAAGAAATAACTAATTATTGATAGTTGCTCATTCCCTATCCCATTAAACAACCGAAAAGTCAGTATGTTAGAAATATTGTCCCCTATTACTAAAAGTATCAGTGCCATACACACATGAAGAATGTTCATAACAACTTTTGTTTCTCGATACATCATGATAGCTAATAGCGATAAACAATATAACATTGACCACGCACCAATAAACGGGAACAACAAAAAAGTTGGCAAAAATATAATAATTATAATAGTAATCAACTGTTTTTTTGACCAATATAAGTCTAAAATATATGTACAGAAAAATAGCATCATAGAAAACTGAATAATGCTCATTAGTAGCATTTTTCCTGTTAGTACATCCATTTATCATACTCCTAACATTTTACTATAAGACCATTATATTTCATTTTAAAAAATTCTGTACTTTTAATTTCTTCTGGAAATTCTATTTCATCCTTCCATTCTACAAGAATCTCCATATAAAAATGCATCCACAAGTTCATCCCATCGCGTGCTACCACGTACAAAAATCGCCCATAACCAGCAATTGTGGCTACGGGCTGTTCACTATTTTGTTTAAGTTTTGCTATAAACTAGAGCAATTATTCTTTTTGCCCTTTGATAACAAAAGATCTTGACATTTTGTTCTTATAATCGCAGGACTATCTATTAAATTGAATTAGTTGTTTAAATGTTAAGCTATCTGATTTTAAAACGCCTTTTGGATAGATTTTCGCTGCCACTGCTGCAAATAAAGCAATAAAAGATATCATTACTAATAGCGAAACAGCAATTTCGATTGGTGAAATCGTATTATATACAATACGAATCAATACACTCGTTGGTGCCGTAAATGGAATGTAAGAAGTTATATTCGTCATCGTTCCTTCTGGAGAATCCACTACAAAGAGCATCTCTACTACTAAACTTGCCATTAATATAATCATAATTGGCATCGATGCACTTGCTAAATCATCCGGGCGGCTTATCATGGATCCAACAATTGCATACAAAGTTGCATAGATAAAGTATCCAATGGTACAGAAAATAAGAATATACCCTGCTGTTCCCCATGTAATAGTTTCCATTACAGCTTGTACAAACGAGCCTTCAGGAACTTCAAAAATACCTACGTTTGCCCATAATAAAAGGGCACCCATAAAAATAAATAATTGTGTTAAACTAGCTAAACCAATGCCTAAAATTTTCCCGTACATCATAGGGACTGGTGCCACTTTTGTAATCATGACTTCCATGACACGTGAAGATTTTTCAGATGCAATCGCTGTTGCAACGTTGTTACCGTATATTGAAATAGAAAAGAACATAATAGTTATTAAACCGTAAATAATAAACAACGCATTTGGTTCTGTTTCATATAACGATTGAACACTGCTTTGGAGTGGTGTATTCAATTCTTGAACGACACCCGTGTCAATCGATTGTTTAGCAACAATTGACGCTACTTTCTTTTGTTTAATATAAGATTCTAACGTAAGTAGCACTTCATTGTTTACTTTCGGCATGTAGATATTCAATTGCATTACATTCGTTTGATCTTCTAATACAAAGAATCCAGTTAATTCCTTAGTTTTTATATCTTCTTTTAGGTCTTCTATATTCGCATTTTCTACTATTGTCCAGCTTCCGGCTAACCCTGTTAACTCTTTTTCAGATAGTTCTAAAGATGTTTGATTGACAATTTTATAAGTCTCATCCGGACTGTTCGAAGTAAAGACTTTCATGATAAATGGTGAGGCAAAGAGAAGTAAACTCAATCCTACTAAACCAATCGTCATATATAAATATGCCTTTGTTTTTACAGCCTCTTTGAAAACGTTATTAAATACAATGCTAAAATTGCGCATTTACGCCCCCCCTGTTCGTTCAATAAAGATTTCATGTAAACTTGGTTCTTTCAATGAAACTCCTTGTAAATCAAACTTTTCATCAATTTCCCGAATCGTTTGATGGATTTTATCATTTCGTGGAATACGCAATTTATAACGATTATTTTCTTGTGTGAATTTATATTGTTTCAAAGCTAAGTAATCTTTAATGTTAGCTGTTGTATCTAATTCTAAATAACGATAATCATAAGATTTTTTTACAGCTGATAATTGATCTGACACAATTAAATCCCCATCTTTCAAAATACAAATTTGGTTACAAAATGATTCAACTTGATCCATTTGATGACTACAGAAAATAATTGTTTTCTTTTGAGCGATTAATTCTTTTACAACACTTTTTAACATATCAGCATTGACTGGATCTAACCCGCTGAAAGGTTCATCTAATATGATAAACTCCGGATCATGTATAATTGCTGTAATTAATTGTACTTTTTGCTGATTTCCTTTAGATAATTGTTCAGTGCGCTTCTTTGCTGCATAAGAGATTTCAAGCTTTTCTAACCATTTTAGGGCCTCTCTTTTAGCTTCTTTTTTATCCATTCCTTCTAACATACCAAAATAAATAATTTGATCTAAAACGTTCATTTTCGCATAAAGACCACGCTCTTCTGGTAAATAACCAATTTTTAAGTTCTTCTTGGAGAAAGGTTTTCCTTTCCATAAAATTTGTCCACTATCTTTCGGAATTAACTCTAACATCATTCGAATGGTAGTTGTTTTTCCGGCACCATTTCGACCAAGCATGCCTAATATTTGCCCTTCTTCTAATCGAATTGAAATATTGTTTACTGCTTTTTTATCACCAAAGCTTTTATTTAAATTTTCGATTTTAAATGTCATAAAGCATCTCTCCTAATTAACCATTTTTATGATAGCAATAACAACGATGCCAATAATTAATCCACCTAAAAGACCTAAAACTTTTTTCATATTAATTTTCCTCCTTCGCATGTTCAATTTGTAATTATTTTCTGTTCAAATGCTTTAACAATGGATTCTATATAATTTGGTACTTTAAAATAAGTATTAATTCGATAAAGTGACTGATCTATTTCTTCAGCCGATAGCTCTTGTGTACGTTGGATAAATTCAAATGAGTGACCTACCGCTAACTCTTTTAGTATCTTTTTATCCACCTCCCTTAAAGAGACATCTGGTAAATCAGGTATATTACATCCAAATGATTCCAACAATATTAAAAATTCGTCCAGACTTGTATTTTTAGTAACACTGGTCCACCTTTCTTCATCTTTTAGGTGATGGTAGACCTCACCCATCCTTGAATCCACAAGTAACATGATGTCTATTTCTGGACATTTTAATTTCTTCAAACTATCAATTGTCATTGTAAAATGTTGATTAGTTGCTTCCACTACCACAATATCAAGGCATTGTTCTTTAATTTTTTTCATCAAGGTTTGATCAAATATAGGAGTTTGAATTTGATAAGTATCTACTTGCCAAGTTGAACGCCTATCACGAATAGCTATTTGTAATGCTTCAATAAATAAAGTTGACGTTGAAACAATTAACACTTTCAAAACATCCCCCCCTTTCTGTCTGAGAATTACCTTAACTACACTATACTTTTGTTTTTCTTTTTATTGTTTAAGTACTCTTCAAAACTAATTAATTGCACATTATTGTTCTTTTTTAATAAAAAAATACGTTCATGCAATCATGAACGTATACTTTCTTATTTACAGGAGGTCCCATATGCGTATTTACAATGTAAAGGAAAAGCATTCAGACTATCAAGATTGAACGGATATAAAGGGCTTATTCGACTTAGCCGAGCAATTTACCGAGCTACCCGAACGAACTCTTTGCTTACCTGAACAGTTTGCGAAGTAACCTAATCGTTTCTTCCACATCGCCAAGCGGATAACCATAACCAAGCAATCTTTTTCAACTGTCACTACTTAAAAGCCCAATAAAAAACTACCCAACATATCATGCTTGGGTAGTGGTAATTGGTGCGAGCTTTGCCTTTGTAACGGCAACTAAATCATCTAGTTGTACGTGGATTTGCATGCCGATTTTCCCGGCACTCACAATAATATTTCCTTGCTCTTGAGCGGACGCATCGATGACAGTTGGGTAAAGTTTCTTCATGCCGACTGGAGAGCATCCGCCTCGCACATAGCCTGTATAGCCAAGTAATTCCTTGACTGGAAGCATGTCGATTTTCTTTTCTCCTACAACCTTTGCAGCAGCTTTTAAATCGAGCTCATCTGCTACAGGAATAACAAATACAAAAAGTTTTTGTGCACTTGCCTTTGCTACTAATGTCTTGAAAACACGAGAAACTGGGTGGCCAATTTTTTCAGCAACCGAAATTCCGTCAACTTGGCCGTCTCCAGTCTCATATTCAATTACTTCGAATTGTATTTTTTGTTGCTCCAATAATCTTATTGCATTTGTTTTCGCATGCTTTGCTTTAGCCATGTTAAAAAAACTCCCATCTCCAGCATTAGGCTATCATAGAGAACTTAGGGTCATTTCCTGGTTGATAGCCGTCTTTCGCCATTTGTATATGAGTCGCATATTTTTCAGAAGCGTATTTAAATGTTCGCGCCTTATAGGCCTCTGCATAACTCTTACCGAAAATTGTATCTGCAAATGGGTCTAATTTCAATTCTTTCAAAAAACGTTCAGGTACTTTAACTTCAATAGTTTCACGTACAAAAGAAGGCTCCCTTTCATCTAACTCTTGATCATTTAGTTGCCCCTGCATGTGAAGTAATTGAGCATTTGCACTTGCCGCAACACGTAAATCCTGTGGTGATGGCTGTGCGGGTGCTAACGCTGCAGTCCTCACCTGCTCTAACGTTTGGAACAGTTCATTGGCATTCACATCATCTACGAAAGGCGCTTCTTCATCTAAATCCTCTATCTGTGAATATTCAGGAGCTTCAGCTTTTTGCGTTTGCTCATGAGCGAGCACATTCTTTTTCGTTTGTTGTAAATCCTGCATGATTGTTTGCTGTCGAGGCGTGACTTCTTTAGATTCCTCTTTTTGCTGCTCGTAGAGATCTTGATCTGTACGCCCTAAAAGTAGATTTTCGAGCTCAAGCAATAACGGATTTTTCTTTGGCTGGAAATACAATGAGTTTTTTCGATATGCATCATCTGCTTGTTTTCGCTGTAAAATCTTTTTACGATTATATTGTGATGACATTCTTTCTTGTTCTATTAAACTTGATAGTTTCATATGATTCACCTCGGCTTTCTAAGTTAATATGAAAGTTACGTAATAAATATGATAGTTTCTGTATCCTAATTATCGGAATTTTCTTAATCAAATTCAAGAGTAAATGAATACTAAGCTTCTAAAGAAATAAATAAATTTCGATAAATCAGGCATATAGACCTTCATAAGCTTGTGATATTCTATTCATTTAATAGTTTATGGTGTTAATTCGCCACTAAAAAACAGCCCTTTAGTAAGGACTGTTTTATCTATTTTTAATCAATATACTTTTATAGGCTAGGTAGCCAAGCCATGCTCCCAGGGTATTTAAAATCAGATCATCGATATCTGCCGATCCAACTCTAAAAATAAACTGGATGGTTTCTACCGCTAGACTAGAGAAAAAGCCTATACAAATAACTTTCCAAGCTTTACGACACTTTTTTGATAATAGCGGTAGTAAAAAGCCCATTGGAGTAAATATTAATAAGTTGCCGAGCAAATTAATAATAATGATGTCAAAATTAAAATACTGAGAGTAATTTATATAACGAAGAATTGTATCAAAGGGAACAAAATTCGTCGTTAATCGCCAGTTGCTGTAATCAAACAGCCCTAAATCACCAAGAGAGTATTCGCCATGGAACAAAATCACGACTACATTCACTAGACGATCAATCACCAGTTTATAAAAAGCTATGACGGAATAGATGCAAAAAAATATCCAACCTGTTACCTTTATCGGTAAATAATATGTATCTATCAGTGAACGATAAGGTAACGGTAGCTTGGCACTACCCTGTATATTATTTTTTGCCATGCCTATACCACCTACTTCCCTTGATCCTCTCATCATTTTAATATGCACCTCTTCACCAAGCAAGGGGTAAAAATAAGTTAGGTCAAACGTTTTTATTTTTTCCCCTTATACTATACGTCTGTCCAGGTTCAATTAGAAAGAAAAGCTCACAATAAAAAAGCTGCCTCCATTAACTGAGACAGCATTTTTTCGTGCTTTATACTGGATTTACTCCATGTTTACGTTCCGAGAATAATAGATATTTTGACATATAGAGCTCTAAACGTGATTCGAGTGCTTTTCTTAAATCATTTGGCTCAATGACATCGTCAATGATAAGCTCGGAAGCTAGGCGATAGACATCGATTTCCTCTTGATATTCCTTGCGCTTTTCTGCAATAAAGCTTGCTTGCTCCTCTTTTGGGAGTTCAGCAATTTTATTGGCATAAACTGCATTGACCGCGGCTTCAGGACCCATTACAGCAATTTGCGCATTGGATAGTGCAATGCAACAGTCTGGCTCAAAAGCAGGACCTGCCATTGCATACAGCCCTGCACCATATGCCTTACGGACAATGACCGTTAATTTAGGGACAGTTGCCTCGCTCATTGCAAAAATCATTTTCGCTCCATGGCGTATAATCCCTGCTTTTTCAACTTGCGTACCAATCATAAAACCCGGTACATCTGCGAGGAAAAGAAGCGGAATATTAAACGCATCACAAAGTGAAATGAACTTTGCTGCTTTATCAGCTGAATCGTGGAATAAAACGCCCCCCTTGACGCGAGGTTGATTGGCGATTATTCCGACAGATTGCCCATTAATGCGTCCTAGTCCTGTAATTAATTCTGGAGCGAATAATTTTTTCACTTCACAAAACGAATCTTCATCAATAATCCGTTCTATTAGCTTATACATATCAAAAGGAACGTTTTGATTTTTCGGTATTAGTTCATCAATCGATTTATCAAATATAGCTGGTGGTTTTGGAGCCTCTACCTTACTGCGCTCCGCATAATTGTTCGGGAAATAGCTTAAATATTTACGAGCATAGGCAATTGCTTCTTGCTCTGTTTTAGCAAGCACATCTCCGCAACCGGAAACAGAACAGTGCATTTTCGCTCCACCCATCGTTTCCAAATCTACCTTCTCACCTATAACCATTTCTGCCATACGTGGAGATCCTAAATACATCGATGCATTACCCTCTACCATGACTACAATATCGCAGAATGCAGGGATGTATGCACCTCCTGCTGCGGAAGGTCCAAACAGTAAGCATATTTGGGGAATTTTACCTGAAAGCTTCACCTGATTATAGAAAATGCGTCCTGCACCTCTTCGACCAGGGAACATTTCCAATTGGTCAGTAATACGTGCACCTGCCGAATCGACTAGATACAACAATGGGCAATTTAGCTTTTCTGCTGTTTCCTGAATACGAATCATTTTTTCTACTGTACGTTTACCCCAAGAGCCAGCTTTAATCGTCGAATCGTTCGCTAATACACAAACAGTGCGGCCATGGATTTTACCGATTCCAGTTACAACGCCATCTGCTGGTAAGTCACCTGCTAAGCAGTTTGCATACAAGCCATCCTCCGATTGTAATCCATCATCTAGTAATAATTCGAGTCGTTCACGTACAAATAGCTTTCCTTGCTGTGCATTTTTATCGTGATATTTTGGCAGGCCCCCTGCTAAAATTTGTTCCTTCATTGTTTTCGTCGTATTTTCTGTCGGTACATTGCTCATCGTTAATTCCTCCTTTTGCCCAAATCGGTTACGCCTTAGCATAATTACTTTACCCTTCGTATTTCTTCTCTCTTACATTCCATAATTATAATAAATTCACTTAGATTTCAGATCATAAACAAAGTGTGAGGTTGATTTCCGTTCCGACCGAGCGCTTTGCCGCTGACGCTTCGCTTTCGCGCAGAGCAGAGCTTCCTGGGGGCGTCCGATGAGCCGCTTCACTCGCGTTGCTCGCTCCAGGGTCTCGGGCCAACACGATGTTGGTCACGAAGGCGTTATCACAGGATGTGATGGTTTTAGCCTTCGTTCCCCTATCGCTGATCCCCAAGGAGTCGCCCAGTCTCTACTCCAATTAACTTTTAATCATGGCATAGATTATCTTCACCTTTTGATTTAGCCATGACTTTGCCTTTTGGTTAAATGCCTCCTTTTATTTCCCTACATATTGCGGTGTTCGCTTTTCCTGGAAAGCTAGTAAGCCCTCTAATCGATCTTCTGTAGGAATCAGAGCATTATATGCAAGTGATTCGATTTTTAAGCCCGTAGCTAAATCTACTTCAACACCTTGATTCATGGCAATTTTCGCCTGTACTAAAGAAAGTGGCGCATTTTTGGCCATTTCAAGTGCAAGCTGCTGTGCCTTTTCAAGTATTTCATGTCCCTCATAAATATACTCAACAATACCGTAGTTTCTTGCTTCCTCAGCGTTTAATCGACGTGCTGTATAAATTAATTCCTTCGCTTTTCCAATGCCAATGAGTCGAGGAAGTCGTTGCGTACCTCCTGCCCCTGGGATGATGCCGAGAGATGTTTCCGTAAGACCTAGTTTGGTATGGGCAGCAGCCAGACGTAAATCACAGGCTAAAGCTAGTTCGAGTCCGCCACCAAAAGCAACACCATTTAGTACGGCGATAACAGGTTGAGCGAGTGCCTCTACTTTTGCCACTGTTGCCCCGATTAATTGCACGATCTGCTTTACTTGTCGGTCTGGCATCCCTTTACGCTCTTTTAAATCTGCGCCTGCGCAAAAAGCTTTTTCCCCTGCTCCCGTTAGTAAGACGACTCTCACTGCCGGATCGCCATTTATGTTGTCGAGTGTCGTGCTAAGTTCTTGGAGTAATTGTATAGACATTGCATTCGCCGCTTCAGGTCTTGAAAGTGTAATAAGCCCAATGCAATGATCTACTACCTCAAAACGAACGAGTTGCGTCATAATTGACTCGCACTCCTTTCATTACGGACAATCGCCATTTGTTTAGAAGCAACGTCCTTCCCTAGTTTCTGTTCAATAAAGAGTGCCGCCTCTAGCACTTTATTCCGTTCCACACCCGTTTTAATACCCATTTCATCTAACAAATACAATAAATCCTCCGTGGCTACATTACCTGATGCTCCTTTGGCATACGGACAGCCTCCGAGTCCACCAAGCGCACTATCAAACTTCGTAATGCCCATTTCTAAAGATTGAACAATATTCGCTAGTGCTGTACCACGTGTATCATGAAAATGCATCGCGAAATTTCCTGCGGGATATCTTTTTAGCAATTCTTCTAAAAGATTTTCCACCTGTGTCGGTACACCAACACCAATCGTGTCACCAAGCGAAATTTCATCGACGCCCATTTCGAATAATTTCTCCGTTACTCGCAAAACCTTTTCTGGTTGTATGTAGCCTTCATACGGGCACCCAATCACCGTTGAGACGTAGCCTCGTACATTTTTATGTGCTGCCTTTGCCCCTACCACAACTTCCTGTAAAATCGGAAATGTTTCATTAATCGATTTATTAATATTACTTTGATTATGGCTTTCACTGGCAGACATAAACACGCTTACCTCATCTACTTCAGCCTGCAATGCACGTTCTAAGCCACGCATGTTCGGTACTAGTGCCGCATACGTGATATCTTTTTGGCGTTTAATGGCTTGAAGCACCTCCACTGCATCAGCCAGCTGTGGAATCCACTTCGGATGTACAAAAGAAGTGACCTCGATATAATTCAATCCTGTTTGACTAAGTAAATTCACTAGCTGTACTTTATCGGCAGTTGCAATATGCGTTTTCTCATTTTGCAAACCGTCACGGGGACCCACTTCCTTTAACGTTACATGCTTTGGTAGCTGCATAAAGAAACCTCCTTATTATTCGATTTCTAAAATATCATCATCAACGTTAATGAAATCCCCTTCGCTCGCAATGATTTTTGTAACCACGCCATCTTCTTCTGCTGCAATAGGAATCTCCATTTTCATCGACTCTAAAATTGCTACATCTTGTCCTGCTGTCACTTTCTCGCCCTCTGCTACAACGATTTTCCATACTGTCCCTGCCATACTCGCTTTCACTGTTGCCATTGTCAATCCCTCCAAGTGTCATTAATGTTTTAGATAACGCATTCGCACTCGTTATTAAAGTGCGAATGCCTTTAATGTATTTATTTTGTCTCTGCTAATTGAGGTAGATAATATTCATCTACAAATTTAGTAGTTGTATAGCCTTTTAAAAATTGTTCATGTGTGACTGTTTTCAGTAGCATTGGAATATTTGTTTGAATTCCTTCTACTTTATACGCTTGAAGTGCCTCAATAAGTCTTTCACAGGCAATTGTTCGTGTTTCTCCCCACACTACCAACTTGCTAATCATCGGATCGTAAAAAGGTGTTACCGTAGTGCCAGCCTCTACGCCACATTCATGGCGAATGCCTTCGCCTGTAGGCAATTCAAAAGCAGTAATTGTCCCTGGAGAAGGGAAAAAGGTCGACGGATTTTCTGCGTAAATGCGTACTTCAATCGCATGTCCTTTTCTTTGTATGCTATCGCGCGTAAATGCCAGCGGTTGTTTTGCCGCGATCTTTAATTGCGCTTCTACAAGATCCAGATTTGTAATTTCCTCAGTCACGGGATGCTCCACCTGTAAACGCGTATTCATCTCTAAGAAATAAAAGTTTTGCTCTGCATCTACTAAATACTCAATCGTGCCGGCATTCACATAGCCAATATGTTGCACTGCCTTGACCGACGCATCTAGCATACGTTTTCTTGTTTCTTCAGAAATGAAAGGAGATGGTGCTTCCTCAACTACTTTTTGATTTCTACGTTGAATCGAGCACTCACGTTCAAATAGTGGGACGACATTGCCATCATGGTCCGCCATAATTTGCACCTCGACGTGATGAGGATTCGCAATAAAACGTTCCATATACATCGTGCCATCACCAAAGAATGACTGTGCACGTTTTTGATTGCCCTCAAAGGCTTTTGCCAATTCCTCTGCATTTTCAACGAGCTGCATGCCGATACCCCCACCACCAGCAGAGGCTTTTAACATAATCGGATAGCCTAGTCGGGATGCAATTTCTATAGCGTCTGCTACATCTTTCAAAGGTGCTTCTACACCTTCAACAATTGGTACACCTGCTGCCTTCATTGTTTTCCGAGCTTCTAATTTACTACCCATCGAAGCAATAACGTCCGCGCTTGGTCCAATAAAAACGAAGCCCGCCTCCGTACAACGTTTAGCAAACTCAGCGTTTTCTGATAATAAGCCATAGCCGGGATGAACAGCGTCAGCACCGCTTTCCTTCGCCACTTCAAGAATACGATCAATATTTAAATAGCTTTGTGCAACAGGTGGTTTTCCGATACAGAACGCCTCATCCGCGTCCTTCACATGTAAGCTTTCAGCATCTGCCTCGGAATACACCGCAACTGTTTGAACATTTAGTCGTTTGCATGTCCTTATAACACGTCTAGCGATCTCTCCACGATTTGCAATTAAAACCTTCTTGAACATAACACTGCCCCCTCCTTACTTCACTGTTGCACCGAAACTCTCTCTTAATCTATACTTTTGAACTTTTCCTGATGCAGTCATCGGATAGTCATCGATAAAGAAAATATGTCGTGGTATTTTATGTCTAGAAATTTTATCCCGACAATAATCTCGAATCTCTTCTTCTGTAGCCTGCTCTCCTTCTCGCAAAATAATCCAAGCTGCCGCTTCTTCTCCATAAACGGGATCAGGAACGCCCGCAACCTGTACATCTGCAATTTTTGGATGTGTATAAAGGAATTCTTCAATTTCTCTAGGCGATAAATTTTCACCGCCCCGAATAATCATATCTTTTAAACGACCTGTTACACGTACATAGCCCGCCTCATCCATCGTTGCCAAATCCCCTGTATGCAGCCAGTTATCTTTATCTATTGCAAGAAGCGTTTCTTCTGGGTTTTTATAGTAACCTTTCATGACATGGTAGCCTCTCGTACATAACTCCCCTTGTTCATTCGGCGCAGCTTCTTCGTTTGTACCAGGAATGACAATTTTAACTTCTAGATTTGGCAATGCGCGGCCCACGGTTTCTACCTTTAACAATAGTGGGTCATCAGCTCTTGTTTGTGTAATAACAGGTGAGGCTTCTGTTTGCCCGTAGCAGATCGTAACATCCTTCATCCCCATTTTGTCGATAACCGCTTTCATAACTTCGATAGGACAGTTAGAGCCAGCCATTACTCCAGTACGCAACGTTGATAGATCGAAAGACGAAAAATTCGGTAAATTAAGTTCACTAATGAACATCGTTGGTACGCCATGTAGCGCCGTACATTTCTCTTTTTCAACAGTTTGTAGCACCTCAGTAGGTGAGAATTCCTGAACTGGTACCATCGTTCCACCACTCGTTGTAATGGCTAATGTCCCAATTACACAGCCAAAGCAATGGAAGAATGGGACAGGAATGCACAAGCGATCTTCATAAGTTAAACGCATACATTCTGCAATATTAATCGCATTATTGACTAAGTTATAATGCGTTAACATAACACCTTTCGGAAAACCTGTTGTTCCCGATGTATATTGAATATTAATAACATCATCATAATGAAGTGCCTGCTGTCTTTGATCTAATTGCTCCTCAGTTATTTGCTCTGCAGCAGATAACACATCAGACCAATTTAGCACGCCAGGGTATTTTGTCTCGCCAATTAAAATAACATTTTTCAATAAGGGTAGTCGCTTTGATTGCAAATTACCCGGTTCACAATGATTAAGCTCTGGACATAACTCTTGCAGTGTATTCATAAAAGAATGGTCTCGATAATTTTCAATTAAAATAATCGTTTTTGCATCGGATTGCTTCAATAAATATTCCAACTCGCTTGAACGATAATTAGTGTTTACAGTGACGATTGGAGCACCCATTTTACCTGTAGCAAATTGTAGCTGCACCCATTCCGGGACATTGGTCGTCCATACTGCAATATGCTCACTCTTCTCTATTCCAAGAGCCATCAACCCTCTAGCTACCAAACGACTTTGCCGATTGAGCTCCTCGTAGGTCATTCGTAAATCCCTGTCTGCATACACTAATGCTTCCCGCTGTGGATACTTCTCAGATTGTTCATCTAGCAATTGACCAATAGTTTGATACACAAGTTCTGCCATGAAAATCCTCCTTATTTATCTACTTAAGATGATTAACAGCCAATTAGACGAGAAATAACGAGACGTTGAATTTCAGACGTTCCCTCACCGATTTCCATTAACTTAATGTCACGCAGATGACGTTCTACGTCGTATTCTTTCATATACCCTGAACCACCATGAATTTGAATGGCTTGATTACAAGTGCGGAAGCCCATTTCAGAAGCAAATAATTTTGCCATTGCCGCTTCCTTCCCGAATGGTTTCTTTTGATCTTTAAGCCATGCCGCCTTATGTACTAACGTACGCGCAAGCTCTATCTCCATTGCCATATCGGCTAATTTAAATTGAATTGCCTGAAGTTTTGATATGGGTGCACCAAATTGTTCACGTTCTTTTGCGTATTTTAATGCTTTCTCATAAGCCGCCTGTGCAATTCCTACAGATAATGCAGCAATGGAAATACGCCCTCCATCTAACGTATTTAAAAATTGGCTAAATCCGCGTTTTTCATCCCCTAATAGATTAGCCCTTGGTACACGAACGTTTTGCAAAATAATCTCACACGTATTGGAGCCACGTACGCCCATTTTGTCGTAATTGCAGTTGATCGTTACGCCAGGAGTGTTAGTTGGTACAATGATAGATGAGATAATTTTTTTCCCATCTTCACGTTTACCTGTAACTGCTGTCACAATAATTTGACGTGCATACCCAGCATTTGTGATCCAGCATTTTTCACCATTAATGATGTAATCATCACCATCAATTACGGCTGTTGTCCGTGTCCCTCCAGCATCTGAACCTGCATTAGGCTCTGTTAGGCCAAACGAACCTAATGTTTCCCCTTTCGCTAACGGAACTAGCCATTCCTGCTTTTGCTCCTCTGTACCAAAATTGTAAATAGGCGAAGCACCTAGGCTAACTGCTGCTGCATAGCTTAATCCTGTACCGCCACATGCACGACCGATTTCTTCAACAGCAAGTGCGTAGGAAACCGTATCTCCACCTGACCCACCGTACTCTTCAGGAAACGGGATTCCTAATAAGCCAAGCTCTGCCATCTTTTTAAAGCTCTCTATTCTCATCGTCGATGTCTCGTCAACCTCACGAGCATACGGTTTAATTTCATTTTCAGCAAAATCACGCACCATGTCTCGAATCATCACTTGCTCTTTCGTTAGTTCAAAGTTCATCCCCAGTCCCCCTAATGTTTAATTTGCCATAGCGGATTTCGTTTCAGATGATAGTTGTAAAAAATCAATTATGCCTCGGCATAATTGCGTCCGGAATCGGCTTTGGGCCAACACAATGTTTTTTGCGCGAAAGCGTAGTGCTAACGCATCCTCTCTTTCAACGGGGGTTGAGACCGGTTGAAAGAAGTTAATACCGACTAGTCGGTTTGTTTTAAGTATTAATAAAACCAGTCTCTACTGCTGGCTCCCCCTTGACCATAAATTGTACGGCTTCATCCATTGCTTGTTCAGTGACAATCGCACGCAATACCATATCCGTAAAGACTTCTGTAATTTCCTCCATTGTTAAAGGACCCGATTGCTTAAACCATTTATATGTCCAGTTAATCATCCCCACAATAGCCATCGTTACAATAGTACAAGGTAGTTCTGTACGGAAATCCTTTGTTTGCTGGCCTTCCTCTATGACTTTTTGTAAAATATCCCGATATTGATCTCGTTTTTCATGAATAATTTCACTATATTCTTCAGGTAATGAACGGCTTTCCTCATAAAAAACAGTAATATGTGCTTGATACATATCAAATACTTTGGTCAGTGTTTGCAGCATCGCACATAAACGTGTAATTGGTGTATTGTATTTGTCATATGCCTCTTGTGACTGTTTAATCACATATGAAATAAATACATCGTGAATTTCATACAACAATTCATCTTTCGATTTAAAATTATGATAAAATCCACCCTTTGATGCACCAATATATTCAACAATGCGATCAACAGTTACATTGTGATAGCCATCTTGCTGAAATAGCACTACAGAAGCGTCAACAATACGTTGTTTTAATGTTTTCTTTACCATAGGCATCTATCATCCTTCTTATTACTCTTTACTCCATCACCTCTTATAATTAGAAAAGGTTTTAGGTCATGGCCATAATGTGTGGTTGATTTCCGTTCCGGCTGGGCGCTTTGTTGCTGCCGCTTCGCTTTCGCACAGAAAACATCCGCTTCGCTGCAGGGTCTCGGGCCAACAGATGTTTTTTGCGCGAAAGCGTAGTGCTAACGTAGCGGCAGCAGCACCGATGTTGGTCACGAAGGCGTTATCACAGGATGTGATGCTTTTAGCCTTCGTTCCCCTATCGCTGATCCCCAAGGAGTCGCCCAGCCTCCACTCCAATCAACTTATTTACATGGTATACGTTTTAAGAAAATGTCATCCCAAACTTCCGATGTTGGAACAATTTATTAGAAATCACTTGTATGGCACATCACTATAACGTAAGTTTTAACATTATGACGACCCTTTATTTTCCTAATTATTAAAAAACTATGACACCATTAATATAGCACCCAGAAAAATTAGTGTCTAGCAACAAAATAGATTTTATTTAAAATTACGAGAATTTATTTTACATAAAGCAGAATTTCAGAAAACATCCCGAATGAACAAACATACAATTATTGTATGTTTCACGCCTTATTTTTATGACTAAAATTGCAAAAAAATTCCCTAGCGCTGTACAAAAACACTAGAGAATCTCAAAACATAGTTATGAAGCTTTTGGTATCTTACGTAGCCACGAGATGATAATCGCAATGATTAATGCAAAGCCTAAATACCCCATTGTTGAATATACCTTTCCAACTAATGTCGTGAACCCTACTAAACTCGCCACAAAGCCTATTAAACCAATCACCACGATTCCTATTTTAAAATATTGATGGTCAGGCGCTATAAAGCGTACTGTAAATGCATAAAGCATTCCTACAGCTGTATTGTACATCATGCCTAATAAAGCAATAGACATTAAGATACCCACTACAGGATGAATCTGTTTTGCTAGCTCTAATGTTGGCATCGCCGTCCCACCAACCACATCCATTTTAACGAACAAGGCAATATTAATAAGTATGATTAAAATACCGAGCATTAAACCACCAAGAAAACCTCCTAAACCGGCAATCTTACGCTCTTTTACTGTTCCCCCCATAACGATTAACATCGCAGTACCAGCAGCTATGTTATAAGATACGTAGAGAAGTGCACCTAGTATCCAATTAGATGCCGCAGATGTTTGCTCTTTCGCTAACACATTCTGTTCTGCAATTGTTAAGTCCATTGTAAATATGGAGTAAATTAAAATAATAAACACAATTCCCATTAAATATGGTGTCACTAATGCTATTATATTAATAATATTTTTAACGTTTAATAGCAATGTTAAAATCGTCATGATGACCATAAAAACACTGCCAATCATCGGGTTTATCCCAAACATTTGCTCAAATGTTGACCCCGATCCAGCAAACATTACAACTGCTACACCAAATAAGAAGAATGTAATGACAATATCTAATATAGCCCCAACATAACGTCCACCAATTTGATAGATAACCTCTTTATGAGATGTTGTCTGTGAATTTGCACCTAATTGCGCTAAACTCATCCCTAAAAAGGCAAATGCAATTGTGGCCACAATTCCTCCCGCTATACCGTAAAGGCCAAAGCTCGTAAAGTATTGCATAATCTCCTGTCCTGAAGCAAAACCAGCACCAACGATTAATCCTACAAATGCGCCACCTATCTGCCAACTTTTTTTCATAGAACACCTGCTTATCTAATCAATTATATTCATAGGCTTCCTAACGAAATATACTTCTTATTTATATGTTTTCTGTGCAACCGTGAACATATCGATCGTCTCTCTATTTACGTCATAGCCAATACCTGCTTTTTGAGGAACCTCAATATAGCCGTCCTTCACTACAACTTCTGGGTCAATGATATCCTTTTCCCAATAACGACTTGAGCCTGCAGTATCTCCAGGTAAAATAAAATTCGATAATGTAGTTAACGCCACATTATGTGCTCGACCAATACCAGACTCCAGCATGCCTCCACACCAAACTGGAATGTTATTTGCCTCACAATAATCATGTATTTTCTTCGCTTCTGTTAGGCCACCAACTCTACCAATCTTAATGTTAATAATTTTAGTACTGCCTAACTCAACAGCTTTACGTGCATCCTCCAATGAATGGATACTTTCATCCAAGCAGATTGGCGTATCGATTAATTTTTGCAACGCTGCGTGGTCAATGATGTCATCTGACGCTAATGGCTGCTCAATCATAGTTAGATTAAAAGCATCTAGTTGCTTAAGTGTTTCAGCATCTGACAGGCTATAAGCTGAGTTCGCATCCGCCATAAATGCCACATTAGGGAACGCTTCTCGTAATGTACGCATTACTTCTACATCCCAACCTGGCTTGATTTTGATTTTCATGCGTTTATAGCCTTCTTTAACAAAACCATCTACTAACGCTACTAAGTCCTCGATTGATTTTTGAATACCGATACTGATCCCTACTTCAATATTGTCCTTTTTGCCGCCAAGTGCAGCTGCCAGTGATTGATTCGTCTGTTGGGCATAAATATCCCAGATTGCACCTTCAATAGTCGATTTCGCCATATTATTTTTGCGAATTGGTTTAAATAATTCATTGACCTCATCCGGATGCTGAAGCTCTTTATTTAAAATAAGAGGAATTAAAAAATCTTCCAGCATATGCCAGTTCGTTTGTAATGTTTCCTCATTGTACCAAGGAGAATGGAACGCCACAGATTCCCCCCACCCGATTGTTCCTGCTTCATCCTTTGCCTCTAAAACTAAAAAATCTTTATCCTCAAATGTGCCAAAGCTAGTTGTAAATGGTTCTTTTAATTTCATTTTTAAATGTCTAATGGTAATTTCCGTGATTTTCATATTGGTTTGCTCCTTCCAGATCTAAAATTTCTAATTTTACGAGGACATATTCGTTGTAATGTTCTTGCTGCTGCAATTGAATAGCCGCATAACCTTGTGCAAATAACCGTTGTAAAATATGTCGCGTTTTAAAGCGCCAGTCCAATGCTAATGCTGGGTCTTGCAGCTTTAATGCTTGAAAATCCTTTGGTACAGGTAGCGTATATAAATCTTTATCGTATTTTAAATTTTCAGTTATTTCTAAACATAGGAATCCCTGTTCATTTTGTACACAGCTTGCAACTGGTATGGCGCCCTCTGTATCTATTGAAACATTTTTACTTACGTAATCAGAGGTTATATACCAGCACACCTCAAAACGGTCTGAAGGTAGTCCTTTATTTAATCCATCCTGCATTTCACCGTAGCAGTTTTCTATATACGTATAACAAATACCATTTAATTTTGACAGATTAAGAAAACCATTTCTTGTTTCCAGCGGATCAAACGTCCACACCATTAAATTGTAGCCCCGCTCAATAGCAATAGCTTGCTGGGCATATTTTAATTGTTCACCTATTCCTTTGGAGCGGTAATTTTCGTCTATCCCCAACATATGGGAACATAAATAGCTTTTGCCCTCTCGAAATCCTGAAAAGCCATAGCTAAAGCCAACCAATTGATCACCATCATAGGCACCAACAACGATACCGCCATTTTTTACAGCCGTTAAAGTTTGATGAATGGGAATTGAAGGCATTCCCCAAACGTTATATTCCAATTGCTGAACTTGCTCCAGCTGTTTAATTGTCTTTATTTCCCTTATGTCAATCAATACTCTCACTTCTTTCTATTCTTTATCCTCTATTGATGGCTAGGGCCTATAAAGCCCGTAAAATAGCTCTCGTGATAATGTTCACTCCCGTAATAAGCCGCTCTCGATTAAACGTCATTTTCGGATGGTGTAATCCTGGTGTTACACCACAACCTAAGCCAAGCATTGTTGCTTTAAGGTTCGGACGCTCATACGTATAAAAATGAAAATCTTCTCCTCCAGGAGTGACGACTGGTGAAGCGCATGCTTTTTCACCAACCGTATCGACAATAGCTGAATTCATATGTTGTAATGCCTCATCATTCACTAACGCAGCAACAATATGAGCATCTATATTTAAAGAAATTTTGGCACCATACATCGCTTCCACCGATGCCTTTACACGTTCAACACCAATCGTGATTGCTTCCATTACTTCATTTGTTTGTGCTCGTGCATCAATACTAAATGTTGCTTTTCCCGGAATAATGTTTGTAGAAGCTCCTCCTGCATTAAATTGTGTCATTTTGACTGACGCAGAGACGTTGGGGTCTGTCCATATTTTTTGTAACCCTTCGACAATTGCGGCCCCTACCTCAATGACGTTAATACCGAGTTCAGGCCTTGCGCCATGTGCCTCTTCCCCAATAATGGTCCCAGTAAAAAGCTTTGCCGCACCATGGTACAATGCTGGGGCATACGTTCCGTCTTGTAATTCTTTTAACGGGCGAACATGGACACCGAATAAGTATTCTAGATTATCAATAAGTCCCTTCTCAACAAGTGCACGAGCACCCTGTGCCTTTTCTTCAGCAGGCTGAAAAAGAATACGTACTGCGCCGGGGAGTAAATGCTCCATGTCCTTTAACACCAGTGCCGTTCCAATAGCCATCGTCATGTGACCATCATGACCGCAAGAATGATTAGCTTGAAATTTGCCATCAACTTCCTGCCATAGTGCATCAATATCCGTACGAAATCCGACTCTCGGTATCCCTTCCCCAATATCTACATACAGTCCCGTCATATCCTCAAACAACTGAGGCTCCATCTGTGCCTCCTTCAATATATTGGCGATGTATTGCGTTGTCTTCTTTTCTTGCCAGCTAATTTCCGGATGCTCATGTAGATGTGTAAAAATATCAGCCAATCTAGGCTGTAAGTTTTGTAAAACTTGATTCATTGTATTCAACTCCATCGATTTGCTAAAAAGCTATTTTGGAAATCATCATATTTTATTCGTTGATTTTCATAATAGTCGTGATCTTGTGCAGTCATACCTGCAATTAGTGTATTTAAAAATGAGATCAATGATGGCATTGCGTCAATCGTAGACATTTCTTGTTGTTCATTCACAAAAGTTATCGTTGCATATTGCGTGATAGGTGCAATTTTAGAATCTGTAATACCAATAATCTCACATTTTTTTTCTTGAATTTCAGCCGCAAATTGTATCGGTTCTTTAAAATAACGGTGAAATGATAATATAATGACCACACTATCTTCATCGATTTCTTGTAAAGCTCTAATGATTTCACTAGTTTCAAAATCTAAAAGAACTACGTTAGGACGTAGCATATTTAATGTAAAATGCAGCCATTGTGCCGCTAATTGGGAGGACCCATTGCCAACAATATAGACTTTCTTCTTCGTATGCAGTAGGAACGAAGCACGATCAAAATCTTCCTCGTTAATATTTTTAGCAACATTTAAAATACTCGATGCATCCTTTTCCATCGTTTTTTCATAAAAACGTGGCGTTTCAAATAGTGCCTGCTTGGATTGCAAATAATTTTGCAAGCTACTTGCCTTTCCGTCATTGAATAAATGCATCGTGATCTCCCGCTGCAACTCAGCATAACCCGATAATCCTATCGCGTAGCAAAAGCGGATTACCGTCGTTTCACTTACCCCCGCTTTGTCCCCGACATATGCAGCAGAATGAACACCGACAGTCTGCAAATTTTTGAGGATGAAGATCGCTACCTTTTGCTGACTCTTTGAAAGTTCCTGATATTTATGTTGAATGACTTGTTGAATTGTTTGATTGTCCATCAAAGAAGTACATCCTTCTCATTTTATTTTTTGAAGTTTAAACTTCATTTTCATGTTACATACAGTAGCATACTTATTTTCTTAATTCAATATATTTTCTGAAATTTCTGTTTATAACGAACAAAAAAGCGGGAATGTTAATTTATTTAACACTCCCGCTTTTTTTATTTATAACTATTCATCAAACTTCATCCCTTTTAACAAATCTGCAAAAGCATTGTTCAAAGGTTCTGCTTCTTTTTCTTGCTGTTTCATGTATTTTTGTACACTGCGCTTATCTACTTTGCCGCCGCCCTCTTTTTTACGTCGGGCTTCAAATGCAGATAACTTTTCACGATAACCACATTTACATACGAAAATTTGGCCGTCGCCTTCACCGCGTAGTTCTAGCTTTTTCTTACATTGTGGACATCTTGCGTTTGTGACACGTGATACGTTTTTACGGTGACCACATTCACGATCTTGGCAAACAAGCATCTTGCCTTTTTTACCGTTGACTTCAAGCATTGGCTTGCCACAATCAGGGCAGGATTTTGTTGAGATATTGTCATGCTTATATTTTTTATCACTCGCTTTAATTTCTGTAACTATTTCTTTCGTGTGCTTTTTCATTTCGTTGATGAACACATCTTTTTTCAGCTTACCTTTTGAAATTAACTCAAGCTTTTGCTCCCATTCGGCTGTTGTCGCTGGAGAGCGTAATTCTTCTGGCACTAAATCAAGCAACTGACGACCTTTAGATGTAATGTAAATTTCTTTGCCGCCACGTTTTTCGATTAGGAATGAATTAAATAGCTTTTCGATAATATCTGCACGTGTTGCAACTGTCCCTAATCCTCCAGTTGATTTCAACGTATCTGCAAGCTTCTTGTCGTTCGTCTCCATATACTTCGTAGGATTTTCCATCGCTGATAGTAATGTTGCCTCGGTAAAACGTGCAGGTGGCTTTGTTTGACCAGATGTTTGGGCAATTAGCTTTGTTTTTAATACTTGTCCTTGTTCTAAACGAGGAAGCAGTTGTTCTTTGACATCATCCGTTGATTCCTCATCATCAAAACGATTTTGATATACTTCTTTCCAACCAGCATTGATAACGGTTTTCCCTTTAGCAATAAATTTCTCATGCCCGATTTGTGCTTGGACGGTTAATTGCTCATATTCTTGCGCTGGGAATAACACAGCTAAAAATCGTTTTACTACTAAATCATATATTTTACGCTCTTTATCATTGAATGCAGATACGTTCACATAGCCCTCAGTTGGGATGATCGCGTGGTGATCAGACACTTTACTGTCATCCACAAATGATTTATTCGCTTTAATCGGCTTTGTTAAAATTTTATTCGTTAATGTACGATATTCGCCGATGCCACATGCTTTTAGACGCTCAGGTAATGTGCCTATAATATCAGATGATAAATAACGTGAATCTGTTCGCGGATATGTTAGCACTTTATGAGATTCATATAGCTTTTGCATAATATTTAATGTTTCTTTTGCCGAATAGCCAAATAGTTTATTGGCATCTCGCTGTAATTCTGTTAAATCATAAAGACCTGGGGCAAATGATTTTTTCGGCTTGCGATCAATTGAAGCAATTTTTGCATCTTGATTGCCTAGTGCTTTGACAATAACGTCCACTTTTTCTTTGTTGAAACTACGTGAATTACCATTTGCATCTTGCCATGTAAGCTTTAACGAATCTGTTTGTGCTTCAATACCGTAGTACGTTTGTGGTTTAAAGTTTTTAATTTCATCTTCGCGTGCAGCTATCATCGCAACAGTTGGCGTTTGAACACGGCCACAGTTTAGCTGTGCATTAAATCTTGTCGTTAATGCACGTGTCGCGTTTAATCCGATATACCAATCCGCTTCAGAACGAGCAACCGCAGCAGCATATAGGTTATCGTAGTTTTTACCTGGTTTTAAATTAGCAAATCCTTCTTTAATGGCTTTATCTGTAACAGATGAAATCCATAAACGTTTAATCGGCTTATTTACTTTCGCACGTTCAATAATCCAACGTGCTACAAGCTCACCCTCACGACCAGCATCTGTTGCAATAATAATTTCGTTTACATCGTTACGAGTAAGCTGTGATTTTACTGCATTGTATTGTTTGCTCGTCTGTTTAATCGTTGTTAATTTTAGACGCTCTGGTAGCATCGGTAGGTCTTCTAAATTCCATTTTTTATATTTTTCATCGTAGCTCTCTGGATCGGCTAGCGTTACTAAATGCCCTAATGCCCACGTTACGATATATTTATCGCCCTCTAAAAAGCCATTTCCTTTTTTATGACACTTCAATACATTCGCAATATCGCGTGCTACTGAAGGTTTTTCTGCTAATACAAGGCTCTTTGCCATCCGTTTAACACCCTTTCTTACAATCCATATCCTAAATATAGCATATAGCGATCGGTTACACCTATACGACCTATTACAAGTTGCTATCATCATCTGGTACAAATGGTAACTTACAAATATTGATTGTCATTTTACTCAACAGAATAGAGTAAGGCCATACAAGTAAATAAACCTTCGTAAACATTAAAGTCTACAAAGGCTAGTGTCTTACTCTTGATCTTTTGCTCTACATGTGGAAGTATCTTTTTATTCATTATTTAGCATTTTTAATGTACGAGATAAAAAAACGGCAAAATGTTGGCGACTTACTGGCTGGTTAGGCATAAAATTACCATTTGAACCTGTTGTAATGTTATGCGAAGCTAAAATTTGAATATATGGATTAAATTCATTTGTAGCTTGGACATCCTTAAAGGCTACGGGTTCTCCAACTAAATGTAAATCAAAAGCATTCACCAGTATTTTTGCAAGCTGTGCTCTTGTAAGATACTGATTGGGGTTCATATTGTTTCCGCTACCATCAATAATTCCAGCTTCATAAAATGGTTTAATGATTTCATAGTAGCTATCTTGATCACTTAAGTCCTTAAAGCTTTTCATTTCTCGAATAGGTGCAAGCTCAAATCCTTCAATACGACTAATCATAGAAAAAACATGTTTTCTCAAAATGGAGTCATTCGGTTTAAATATTGCATCGCCATACCCTTTAATAATCCCTTTATTCGCTAATTCTTCTATTTGCAGACGGTAAGGATGGTTCGTTGTCACATCTGTAAAAAGAATAGACTCATAACGGATTGTATAATCGATATCTTTGTTCATCGATGCATTCGTTGTAATATCTAGCTGATAGTTTCCTTCAGGCAATTGCTGAGACCAAGCTTTATTTCCATTAGCAGTATATTTATAGGGAGTAGGTTCATAGTATGATGTTTGTTCATCCCATTTGCGTAGCTCAATACTTATTGGATTGTTCGACGTCGTAAAAATAACAAATGGATTTTTACTTGTATGCTTCACTTGATACTCATCAAAATCAAAGTAATCTTTAGCTACTGAAACAATGCCTGATACCGTTTGATTATATTGTAAAATCGTAGGTCTAAATAACGCTTCAACGACTGTATTTGGAAGGTTCTCTGTTTTCACAGTAAATTGATAGTCTTTGTTCACGCTTAGATATGGATCTGTACTAATTTCTATATAATACGTTCCCGCTGGCAAATATGCTGAGGAACTATTTACGTACCAACTTGCATTTAAATCTAAAATCTTTTTCTTCTTTTCATCCATTAAACGAGCATTGTATTTATCCCCAGGCGTTGTTATAAATTGTTCATTTAACTGCAATGTAACTTTCTTCGGTTCATTTAATGTAAATCGAAAGTAATCATGATCTGTAGAATTTTGATTGTTGCGTCCATAGATAACTGTATTCAGTGGAATGACATTGGCACTTTCATAATCGTTGTTTGGCTCTGTATCTAATTTTATATCGTTCACTATTTTGTAAGAAACCTCTGATACTTTATTATAAAGATGTGCATCGTATGTGCCTTTCTTCAAACGAATCCTATGAACCGTTTTAGATTTATCCCCATCATACTTCGATGTCTCCATTCTTGAAACTAACGCTCCCCAACCAATGTTAAGATCCAGAGTAGTATAACTCGCGGTTGGATCCGTAAAAGTAAATTCATAAGTGGCTTCTTTTGGCACTTCGATTTTATATTCCCCCCAAATCGTTACCTTACTATTTTCCTTCCATAATTCCGCTTTAGATAATACTTCGTCCTCATATGTCCCCTCAGCAAAAACTGAAACAGAAGACATCGCCATTAATATAAACACAAAAAATACTATTTTCTTCATCTATTTCTCCTTTTCTAAAAACTATTAAATCTTTGATAAAAATAATAATTATACATTATCGTTGCTAGTTACTCTACTGTATAAATAGAAAAAACACGATTTGTCTCATACTTCGGGTTATAAACTAATGAGAATTGGTTAAGACAGCGAAAATGATCGGGTAGCTTGAAAAAATGATCAGGTACACATGGGATCTGATCGGGTTTCCCCGAAAAGTGATCAGCTTCCCTCGAGATTTGATCGGGTTCCCCCGAAAAGTGATCAGGTACTCACGGGATCTGACCGGGTTTCCCCGAAAAGTGATCAGGTACTCTCAAGATCTGATCGGGTTTCCCCGAAAAGTGATCAGGTACTCTCAAGATCTGATCGGGTTTCCCTGAAAAGTGATCAGCTACACCATGGGGTCTGATTGAGTAAGACGATCAATGTAAAAAGCAAATCCACATTATTTGTGAATTTGCTCTTTTATGTGCTTCAAAAAAATGTATACATGAACGTCATACTCAATCTCTTAAAACATATGTTGAGTTAACAGAATGTTCACAAATTTTAAAGGAGATGAATGAATGGATGCTCGAACTTTCAGACCTCGGAATGTGATTTTTATGACGATTGTTGTTTTTGTATCGATGTTAATTGGTTACGGTATATATATTAATTTTATTGATGTTCCTTTTCCATAACGGCTTACTTCTTTAACTGACTTAACAAGTATTTGCGGTTGTCTAGTATCCGTTGATCCTTTGGCTTATATTTACGCGCTGCCTCATTATGCTGATATGCATTTTCATAGAGACGCAAGCGATTATATAGCAAGCTTAACTGAAAATGCGGAAGCCATGTGGAATAAGCATAGTTGTGAATGGCCATTGTCTGTTCAATAGGCTGCTGTAATGCTTGCGAATACCAGTAAATAGCTTCTTTATTTTTCAATTGCTCCATAAAAAAGTGACCAATTCGACAACATGCTTCTGGCCTTGGTCGATCATATAATAATGATTGTAAAATAGCTTGTGTGGCTTGTTTTGAATTTTGTAGCTGTTTGTAGCAATCGGCTAAATTGAAGCAAGCTTGAATTTGATCATCAGCAGAGCCTTTTGTGGAATCAAGGAAAATCTTATAGTGATTGATAGCTTCTAAAAATCGATGATGATTTTTGAGTTCATTAGCGTAATGAAATGTTTCTCTAGCTGAAAATGGGTGCCCTTCTTTCTTTAAACGTTCATAAATAGTAATATTGCGATGAATATCACTTTTTCTTGGCAAATGGGTAACTGCTATATCGCTATGATAGAGCTGGCCCGTTATATCTAAATACTCATGGACGGCACCCTGCCACTGAAAATTACGTGCACGTTTTACAAGCCGAAATCTTTTTTCACTTACTTCGACACAACCATCGGCATCGAGTGTTACATAATAATCCATAGAAACTGCATCGACATTAGGGTAATACAGCGACTGCTTAAGCTGAAGGAACTTTTGCTGATGTTCTGTTGTGATCACATCATCAGCGTCGAGCCATAAGATAAAATCTTTCGTAGCTTGCTGAAAGGAAAAGTTACGAGCTTTGGCAAAGTCATCACACCAGGCAAAATCGAAAATTCGAGAGGTATAATTTTGGACGATATCTTTTGTACGATCAGTTGAACCTGTATCAATAATATTGATTTCATCCACTAAATGTTGAACAGAGTCTAGGCATCTTTCAATAATACATTCCTCATTTTTGACAATCATACATAAACTAATCGTAAACATCGATCCCCTCCTTTTTTAGTAATAATATATGCACGCTCAAAAATTTATCGAGGCCTTTTACTATTTTATCGCCTTACTTTTTGAATTTATCGACCAACTTTTATAATTTATCACCTAACTTTTATAATTTATCACCCAACTTTTATAATTTATCACCCAACTTTTCCGTTTTATCGACAAACACCTCGAAAAGCGCAAAAAAAACGAACGCATCACGCGTTCGTTTTTTGTTTTATAAGTATTGCTTACGCCACTCTAGTTGTTCTTTTTCTGTGAGCTGTTGTTCTAGGTGTGAATCCCATTGGTTTAACAGCGTATTCCATATACGAACGAATAAAATATCTTGTTCTTTATCGTGCAGGACAAATTCTAGGCATGGGCTATCATTGATTTGTTTAGCGTCGGTTTGAACAATTTTGGCAATTATTTTTTGAGAGGCTCCTGCTACAGCTTCTTTGTCATCCTCTTGCTGTAATGCTTCTATTAACATTGCTTCTTCAAAATGCTCTTGCTTCTCAGCCTCTTCATCTACATAGCGATATAGCTCTGGTAGGTCGTCGTATTCTTCCATATTGTCTTCGTCGACAGCAAGAAATGTAAGATGGCATGGGCTATAGTAAAGATTAGCCATTTCTACATCTAGCTCCTCTTCAAAAATACCACGTTCCAGTTGCTGCTGTCCTTTAGATGTCAATCGATAGAAGCCTTCCTTTTGCTCAATGAGACTTACTCGAGACATTTTCGATACTAAATCCTCAATAAATAACGGATCGACTAGTAATAACTCACTTAAATCCTGTGCATTGGCAAAATCCGCTTCCTGTATGCTGATTAACAACATCGACATCAAAACATCCATTGTGGAACGACGAACTGGCTCATAGGTTACTTCTACTGTTCGAATTGGGATGCTCCATTCATCGGTTTTGACGATTTTAATATTGCGATTTTGCTGAAGTTCACGTATTAAGCGCTGTTGCAATTTTGACAATCTATATCACCTGTCCTTCATGATTACGTAAGCCGTTATAGGATTTCACTGTCTCTAACAGATTACTGTACATCTCTCGTGTATCTGGATGTTTCGCACGTTTGGCAAACATCTCAGCACTTCCGACAAGTAATAATAGCTCTCGCGCACGAGATAAGGCAACGTTTAAGCGGCGATAATCTCTTGCGAAGCCAACGTCTCCCCCTTTAGGCGTATTACGTACCATACTAACTAATATAACGTCCATCTCCATACCTTGGAACTTATCAACTGTCCCAGTTCTAAATTGAAGATGTGGTAGCTGTAATTCTTGTTGCAGAAGGCGATTAATTTTCTTGACCTGCTCCCCGTAGAAGCTAATAACGCCAACGCTTTTTTGTGCATCCTTAGGCATCCGTCCAGCTGCTTTCGCTTCAATAACAGATGTATTCAAATCGATTAAAATACGTCGAATTGTTTGCAATTCACCTTCATTGTAACGACTCGTTCCACCCTTTACTTGCTCCTCTAAATAAGGTTTCTCGGTTGGAATATCAACCCATAGCAAATGATCATCACGGTTAACAAATTGTCCTTCAAGACAATGGTCTCGCGCTGCATCTGAATCTGGTAAACCACATTGTAGACCATTTTCTTCTTTCGCGTAAAATGGTGTAATACTGTGCATAATTTTCTCATGCATTCGGTATTGCAATGCCAGCATTTGCTTATGCGTTTGCGGTAGATTATTAAATAAGCGTTCAAATAGTGATTCACGCAGCAAATTTTTCAACTCTTGCGCGCCGTCAAAGTTTGGATTTTCATCGAGCATCGCCTTTAACGTTTCCTCCAATGTATCGTCTCCAAGTAGAGGAGGTAATTGATGATGATCGCCCACTAAAATAACTTTTTTACCTTTAAGCATCGGTAATAATAGCTCTGGTGGTGTGGCCTTTGATACTTCATCAATAATGACAACATCAAATGTCGGGTAGTTCTCCATAAATTCCTTACTTGCTGAAGCGACGCATGTTGTACCGATAACATTCGCATGGCGCACATATAATTTACGAATTTCATCTAAATCATATTCTGTAGCGTTTTGTAGCTTGTCACGCCATTGCTCTTGTAATTTTTTTCGAAGAGGTAGCTGCTGTTCCTTACGTTGTAATTCCACGATGGCTGTTTTGGAGGATGCAATTGCTTCCTCTACTTCCTTGTGAGTACGCTCTGGTGTTGATTGTAAGAGCTTTGTGCAGGCTAAGAGCTGCTTCTCCTTCTTCAAACCAGCTATATTAATTTCTTTTATATTTTCTTCTAATTGCGCTAGCTGTTGTTCAACCTCTTGTAAGCTAGTCTGCGCTGTTTGAAGGGCTGCTTTCTTTGGTAGGAGCTGTGTATTAGCATACTCTACCGCCTCTAGCTGTTGATGTGCTGTTTGAAGAGAAGATTTCGATTGTGAAACAAGCATTTTTAAATGCTCTACAGAATCTTCTGGCTCAGCATCAATATGGAATGTCTCTGCTAGCTGCTGTAGTCGTTCTGTATGCTGTAAAAATGGCTGCAATTGTCGCTGTATGCTTTGAACGTCAAAGCTTGTAATTGCGCATTCTTGATGTATTAAGCCACCAATACCTTTACGTAAGGACTCAAATTCCCGATCTTTGTGCTCTTGTTGTTGTTTAAGAGCTACGCCTTTTTGCCAGACAAAATCACGACGCATATATAATCCGAGCAAGAAACTCTCAATTTGCTCGGCAGGTGGTGTTTGATCATCCTGAAACGCTGTATTGAGCTGCGCAAAAACTCCTGTTAGATTTTGCAATGAAAACGATTGAACTTGCTGCACTCTACTTTTAGCAAGGGCACGTTCTTTTTCTTCATCAGATACCAACGACTCCAGCTTTGCAATCGCTTTTTGTAGACGTGAATTGATGGTTGCCCACGCCTCTAAATCTTTGGCATCCTCTAAATGTTGCAAACGACTAATTTTCTGTGACAGCACATAGGACGGGCGAATTTGATAATGTTGTAAAAATCGTTCGATTCGCTCATAGGACGTTAAAGTACCGATATATTTTTCGGCTTCCTTCATTAATTGAAGACGCTTATTTTCCTCTTCATATTTCGATTGGATATCTTTGAACTGCAGTGTTAGATGCTGCTTTTGCTCTTGCAGCTCCTTATATTGAGCAGCTGCTTCCAATTGCTCAATTTTCTGTGTCGTTTCCTCGATCGTAAGCTTTAGTTGCTCTATAGATGGGCTTTCAGCAAGGGTTTGCTCAAGCTTCTTTACAGCCGGTTCAATTTGCGCTAGCTGTTTTTCGTAATGCTCTTTTTGTGCTTCGCTTTCCTGCTGTTCCGCTTTTGCAGCCTTTAATTCTTTCTTTAACGCCTGTATTTCCTGCTGTAAAATTGGCTCGTCAATTGCAGCCTGTTCTTTCGCAGCTATTTCTTTCTTTAGCTCCTCAAGCCATGTCTCAAGCTTTTCTAGCTCTTCTTCAGCTTTGACAATACTTGATTTTAGTTCCTGTTCACGTGCAGTAAAAGCTGTGATTTCCTCTTCAATCGCTGAGAGTGTTTGCTCACGCCAATGAAGCGCAACATTTTCCTCTATAAATTTTTTACCCTCTTCTTCAATACTTTCCGTTCTACCGTAGCGTAAAATTCGAATTTCTTGATTAGAAAGAAGTCGTCCTAAAGCATTATCTACGGCTAGATTTGATTGAGAAGCTACGAGAGTTTTTAAACCCGCCTTGACATTTTGCTGGCAAATTTCAGAAATAACGGTTGTCTTCCCTGTGCCAGGAGGTCCTTGAATGACATACAAATCTTCAACAGACAGTGCTCCTAAAACAGCTCGTCGCTGATATTCGTTTAAATTATTGTGAAAAACAATATCCTCTCGAAGCTTTGCTGTTCGGACAGTTGGACGTTTTTCGAATAGGATCGTCTCTAAGCTAGGGTTAACTGCCTCGCCTTTTTCTAGCTTTGTAAAACCATTGCGTAATCGTCTTATTTGACTCAATGTCGCAAAATTACTAAAGCTCGCTTGCTTTGAACGAAGATTAAGATGATCTTTACGTGCTAAATCCTGCACAAAAGGCTTTAAGTCAATTTCTACTGTCTGCTTCCCTGCACTAGCCTTTAATACTTGTCCAATTTCACCGCGTACCCCTTGAATGCTTACACTTAATCCTTCAAGCTTCTTCCATTCCTTTGATTTTATATAAGGGCAGACAATGGTTAGCCTAGTAAAATCCTCATTAAAATAGCTTTGTTTAAATTCTGTATGAATATCATCAATTGTCGCATCGCGTTCTTGAATTTTTAAATAGCCTTCCCAGCTCGAAATACGCTTTTTCACATATTCTGTGCGCTCCTCGGCTATTGGTAGCTCTCTTATTTTTTTATGAAGATCAAGCGGAATCCCTGCTCCATTATTAGGTCTTGTGACAAGTTGTAATGCTGCCGGTAAGCGTCGGTTTGTATTGATGGGGCCACGCATATGTACAAAACGAATATTTGTAGCTAATAATCCTTCAACCTTTAGCACACAATCCATAATGGCTGTTTTCTCTGCAAGGACGTCCGTTAACTTTTCATTTTGCTCCGCATTAAAATAAATCGATAAAAATGTTTCACCAACTGTTTTTGCTTTGCGCTTTTCGATATAGACGGTGAATGTTTTTTGTAAGGCAAAAAAGGCATGCTCATTTGCTGAGCATTCCTCTACCGCTTCCTTCGCTTTATTAGTCAATATTAGACTACAGCGTTGTTTTTCTAGTATAGCGATGTCCTGCATGAGCAGCCCTCCCTTCCGTTTCACTAAAGTTCTATTTTATCACATCATAAAAGAATACTTGAAAAGAAAAATCCCCTGCACAGTGATTTCCTTCCACCGCGCAAGGGATAAAGATTTTATATTAATGTTGATCAATCGGTTCTTTCGGCAATGTTTTGCTCATTTCACAATACTGCACAAAAACACGCGCCAATTCACGTAAACGATTATGAACATCTTCATCGACAATATGATTATCTGCATCAAAATGAGATGTGTGTGTGTATACATAGTTCGGAGTTACAAGTGCACGGAAGTAGTCTAAAATTGGTTTCAACTGATTTTCTACTACTAAATGGTGTTGATACGTTCCACCATTTGCCACGATCGATACAGGCTTATAACGCATTGTTTTCGGATGTAAGAAGTCAAATGCATTTTTTAATACACCCGGAATTGATGCTTGGAAAATCGGTGTAGCGATAATATACGCATCCGCTTCCTCGAACTTTTGAATCATTTCCTTCATATCATCATTTAACGGCGAACCGTCTACAATTTGATGTTTATATTGACTAAAATGCATAATTTCTAATTCGAAACTTGCATCTAATTCTTTAATATATTGCTCCACTTGCTCTAAAATAGCACCTGTTTTACGACCGAACATCGTGCCATCAACGAGTAAAATTTTCATTTTCACTTTGCCTCCACATTTATCTTCTACAATAATATTGTAACAAATGAAAAGAGGCACGGAAAGAAATGTAGTGGTTAAAACCGTAAATTCAGTCTTTAGGCGGAACGTAGTCTACACAAAAAATATTGCTTTAAAAAGAAACTTCAGCATGTCGATTACTTGTTATTAAAATAATATTTTCACAGATGAATTGGTTAACCACTCTTATCCATAGTTAGAAGACGCTGATTTTCGCTATGGGCTACTTGCCCAGCCGGAACGGAAATAAACCCTATGCTATGGTGATGAGCTCATTATTTATCCTCACGACGTTGGAATTTTACTTCCTTATCTACAACGGTTTCTTCTATTTTAAATTTACCTCGATTAATCACGACTTCACGGTTTACTTTATCTTCTTCACCGCTAGGACTTAATGATTTGCGCTTCTCCCAATTAAATAATTGCTCCCTTGAAACATCCTCATCCTGCGCTTCGGGAAAATCTAGCTGAGCCAATTCCTGAGATTGGTAAATTGTAACCGGCTGTTTATCGCCGTACAGTGCAATAACTAGCATCGCCTTCGCAACCTGAGAAGCTTCTATAGCTCTCGTACGTTTTAAAGGACCAACTAATAGTGGTTTTGCCAGCTTTAAAACTTTCTCTCCCGCTTTTTCACCAAAGCGAAATTCTTCTCTCTCCCCAACCAATAAAGATGGACGAATAATCGAAAGTCTCTGTAAGCCTAGCTCCATAAGATCATGTTCAAGCTTTCCTTTTACTCGATTATAATAGAATGGAGAATTTTCATTTGCCCCCATAGCTGTAATAACTAGCATATGTGGGATCCCTCGATTTTTGGCTAATGAGGCAATAGTTAGCGGATATTCAAAATCTACTTTCTCAAATGCCTCACGAGATCCTGCCTTTTTAATCGTTGTCCCTAAACAACAATATAGCTCATGTGCAAATTCGATATCTTTTTCCTCTAAAGCATCAAAATTACGAATTTTAACTTCTAGCTTTGGATGCGTATATGCTGGCGCTCTTCGTGTAATAACCGTAACTGAAACATATTCATCATTTTCACATAATTGTTCTACTAAAGAGGTACCTGTTAATCCAGTAGCCCCTACAACAATCGCTGCGCGCATTCCCATTGATTGTACCTCCTTCTAAAGATCGTTCACCCCAGTAGTCGTACTGCTGGAACAAAGGTTTTGCTGAAAAGCTAAATCAATCCTATGTATATTTTTACAAACTCTACTTTATTTATCGGTTAATGAGGGAGCTATTTAATTTTAGGAGTTTTGAAAAACTATTTTGAGGCAGGCAGCTATCCTCCTCTTTTTCACATTATGTCATAAATTATCTAATCCTAATTTTTTACACATACTTGCCCATCATTGACCATAGTTTAAATAGACGGATGAAAGGATGGGATACATTTGCAAAACGAAACTCAAAAAATGGAACTAAAAAAGACGATTGTTTTCATTATTGAAAGCTGTATCGATAAAGGGCTGTATCCTTTTGAACGGGTGGCCACGCTGGCAAAGCAACTTACAAATGAAAAAGTTTTCATATTTGTCAAAACCCCTTCAAATGATGGAATTCAAATTTTAATGAATGAAAATCTCTCGCCAATCTTATTTGAACATTTCGATGAGCTACCAAAGCAAATGAAGAGTATTCAGCCTGATTTAATTGTAAGAGATGGCCGTAACTCTGAAAGCTGGCAAGTTCAAAATTTACGACCTTTCTGCAAAACAATCATTCATTTTGATGATTTTGGTGAGGGTGGTCAAGCCTGTGACTGTGTATTGCTAGCACTCTATCAAGAAGTTAAAGATTATTTACCATCCCATTATATTGGTGGTAGTTTCAACTTCGCATTACCACAAGCTTTTCAAAATTTTGAGGATAGACCAGAATGTAAAACACCTGAAAACCCACCTCATATTGTTGTTGCTTTTGAGGATGGGGACGAGCATAACCTAACATACCGTACTCTTCGACACTTAACGCAGCTACAAATCCCACTACAAATTACAGTGATGATTGATGATAGCTATCAACATGCAACAGATGATTTGCAAATGATGGTGCTCAGTCGTCGTAATACTGCCATTCTACGTGATAAAAATGCACTCCTCAAACTATTACCAAAAGCAGATGTTATTATTTGTAATGCTAACTATACACCTTACAAAATCGCCTCTTATGGTGTACCTTGTATTACCCTTGCACAAACTGAGGCAGAGCTATTACACGCCTTCCCACGCGAACAGAACGGCTTTATTCACCTTGGACTAGGTCGTAAAATGAAGCAATCACAAATTCAAAACGCAGTCATGGAATTTTTATTACATGAGGCTCGAAGCGAACGAGCTGTTAAAAAACAACGCCAGCTCAATTTAGCAAGTAATAATGAAGCATTACAGTCATTGCTTTTAGATTTCGCTTACGATCGCCACAATATCGCTTCTACTTAGTGATTCTTTGAAGGTGAATATGATACAATATAGTAGAATTTTTCACTTTCGTTTATCTTTAATTATACGAAGTGGATTCAAGCAACATAAGTACCCGATTGATAGTAACTAATAAGCGGTGGGGGATAAAAAAACCTCCATCGCTTTTACACGCATTCATTATAATAAACACATAAAGGAGCAATCACCATGCCATCAAAAAGTGATATTGAATATCAAATTAGAGAGCTAAAAATGGACTATATGAATTTACAAGGCGACATTGAGAAGCTTGAATCTACAGGTCATAATGATCAAGTAGCAAAAGCAGAGCAACGTCTTGCAAATATGGAAACAAAGCTAGCTAAATTAAATAAACAATTAGCAGAACTTTAATATCTAGCGGTATACAGCCGCTATCTCGGAGGAATATATATGGCAATATTAACAGTTGAAAATTTAGGTCATTCTTTCGGTGACCGCACGCTTTTTAAAGATGTCTCCTTCCGTCTAGTTGAAGGTGATCATATTGGTCTTGTAGGTGCAAACGGTGTTGGTAAGTCAACATTAATGGGCATCATTACGGGCCAAACAATCCACGATACAGGTAAAGTTGAGTGGCTGCCAGGAACACATTACGGCTATTTAGACCAACATACTGTATTGACAGCTGGACGAACTATGCGTGATGCATTACGTGACGCTTTTCTTCCTTTATATAAAAAAGAAGAAGAACTCAACGAAATTACAGGAAAAATGGCTGAGGCAACACCTGAAGAATTAGAAGATTTACTAGAGCAAATGGCTGAGGTGCAAGATGCTCTGGATGCAGGAGATTTCTATTCTCTTGATATGAAAATTGAAGAGGTTGCGCGAGGTCTTGGTCTTGATGCAATCGGCTTGGAACGTGATGTTGCTGCTCTTTCCGGTGGTCAACGTACAAAGGTTTTGCTAGCTAAGCTATTACTTGAAAAACCAAAAGTATTATTACTAGATGAGCCAACGAACTATCTAGATGAAGAGCATATTACATGGTTGAAAAACTATTTAAAGAACTATCCACACGCCTTCTTATTAATTTCGCACGATACTGAATTTATGAATGAGACAGTAGATGTTATCTTCCAATTAGAATTTTCAAAATTGACTCGCTATACTGCGACATATGAAAAGTTTTTAGAACTTGCTGAAATCAATAAACGTCAGCATATCGATGCCTATGAAAAACAACAGGAATTCATTAAAAAACAAGAGGATTTCATCGCGAAAAATAAAGCGCGCTACTCCACTACTGGTCGTGCAAAATCTCGCGCCAAGCAGCTTGACCGCTTAGAGCGTATCGACCGTCCTGAAACAGCTGTTAAGCCTGAATTCGGCTTTAAAGAGGCACGCTCTTCTAGTCGTTATGTAGTAGAGGCTGAAAACTTAGTCATTGGATATGACAAAGAAAAGCCGTTACTACCTCCACTAACATTTGCTATTGAACGTGGGGAAAAAATTGCTTTAGTCGGTATGAATGGTGTCGGTAAATCAACATTATTAAAAACAATGCTAGGCAAAATAAATCCGCTAGATGGAAAAGTGATTCGCGGTGACTATCTTTACCCATCATACTTCGAACAAGAAGTAAAAGCTGAAAAAATTACGCCAATTGATGATGTATGGAACGCTTTCCCCTCTATGGAGCAAGCACAAGTACGTGCAGCATTAGCACGCGCAGGACTAAAAACTGAGCATATTACTCGCCCACTTAATTCTCTATCTGGTGGTGAACAAGCTAAAGTACGTTTATGTAAACTCATGATGGAAGAAGCAAACTGGCTTATTTTTGACGAACCGACAAACCACTTGGATGTCGATGCAAAAGAAGAACTAAAACGTGCCATGAAAGAATTCAAAGGCACAATCGTACTAGTAAGCCATGAACCTGATTTCTACGAAGGTTTAGCAACAAAGGTTTGGAATGTCCAAGACTGGTTTACTTCAGGACAACAAAGCTAGAAAATAATATTAATATGGGTAGTTCCAGTGTGATTCAAGGATCACACTGGGCTGCCCTCTTTTTTGTGCCTCGAGTATGGGTAACGTTTGTCAGGAACTATACTTGAGCGATTATTTTAAGGATTTCTTCGGGGTACCTGATCAGTTCTCTCGTTTACCCGAGCATTTTTTCCGCTCACCTGATCACTTTTCTGGCCTACCCGAGCAGTTCTTCGGTGTACCCGATCACTTTTCTGGCTTACCTGAGCAGTTTTTCGGTGGACCCGATCACTTTTTCGGCCTACCCGAACAAATCTCTCGCTCACCTGTGCGCTTCTTCTACTTAACATTAGCAGTATGTGCGCTCCCCTACTCCCCAAGCTTTCCAAACCATTCTTTTTTGAAACAAAAATTTATTTAACTATGCATAAAAGCCTTCATTTAATCATAAAAATAATCAGTGGATTAACAATATATCTATCTCCTTTAAATCAGACTATTGCTCTCTATATTAGAGCAGCTCCCGATTTTCTATGAAGTTCTATTATTTATATGAAGTAAACTTACATCATTGTAAGCCGAATTTGTGAAACTTTTCGCTCTTTAGTGCGTATATTTTAGTGTAGAAGAAAAAATTCATTTCTGTATAAAATTTTTCAAATAACTATTGATTTATATATAGCTTACTAGTAAGATATATGTATAACCTAATTAACTTACTAATAAGATATATATTAAATATAATCCTAAAAAAGAAAGCGGGGAATGAAGAATGACAGTTACTATTTATTCACAAGCGAGCTGTTCTTCATCCAGAAAAGCATTAAAATGGTTAAAAGATCACAACATTGAATATAAAGAAAAACGTATTACTTCACATCCACTAACACTTGCCGAATTTAAAGAAATTTTAAGCATGACTGAGGATGGAACAGACGAAATTATTGCAACTAACTCAAATGATTTCAAAAATTTAAATGTTGATATTGACCAGCTCTCTATTCAAGAGTTATTTGCTATCATTCAAGCTCATCCAAGAATGTTACGAAGCCCTATCTTAATTGATGAAAAACGCATTCAAGTTGGCTACAATGAGATGGACATCCGTCGTTTTATTCCACGTAAAGTACGTGCCTATGAATTAGACGCGATGACAAGATTAGCACAAGAAAGTTAAAACAGTTTTGGAGTTGACCTTATATGGATCAAGAAAAAGAAAGAGCCATTACCTCGTTATTTGAAGTAGTATCTTCCATTGAGCGTAAATGGGCAAACGAGTGGAATAATCATAATGTACTCGGCTTTTCAAAATCCCATATTTTAATTTTAGACTACTTATCGCAGGAGGGACCAAAGCGCCCTTCTGCCATTGCTGATCGGTTAAAAGTGACAACAGGCGGTGTCACTGTTTTAACTAGTAAGCTGATTAATGCTGGCTTTATTGAAAAAACTCAGCATGCAACAGATCGACGAGCATCTCAATTGAAAATTACAGCTGATGGGGAAGATATTTTGGAAGAATCCCGTCAGCAAGTAAGCGACCTTATACACAATATGTTTGGGATGCTGTCAGCTGAGGAAGTACAAACATTGCGTGATATTTTTTCAAAATTACTCAATGCTGAACAAAATCGATATGAGTAAAAGCTTCATTTTCACACCTTAAACAGTTAGATGGGCAATCTAACTGTTTAAGGTGTTTTTCTTTTCGCACGGTTTCTTAGATGATTGCCCCTCCCCTTAGCTTTTATCAGCGATGTTTGAGGTTTTATCAGCGATTCTGGCTCTTTTACCGGCGATGTTCGGTGTTTTATCAGCGATTCTGGCTCCTTTGGAAGTCTAGTACCTAGCGGTGGAATTTCGAGGTTTAGCGGCGTTCTTTACCTGGTTAGCGGCGAAACTTTATATTTTGGCGGCGTTTCTCCTTTGGTTAGCAGCTCAATTCACAGTTTTAGCGGCGAATTCCAATTTAAGTTGGACAAATTTTACACAATATTAGGATTTGATCTCGGATTATCGGCGATAAAAATCCATAAAAAAAAGATGCATCGCAAAATAGTTTTGCAATGCACCTTTTATCGAATTGGCCGAACAAATCCTTCCGTCTAAGTAATTATGCTAGTGCGACCAATGCATTTCATTATGCTGGCAACACTGACTCTACTATGGATACATCAGCCATTAGCATTTCTTTCAAACGAGCTTTTGCACGGAATAAACGAGATTTCACAGTACCAATTGAAACTTTCATAATTGAAGAGATTTCAGCAAGTGAATATTGGTCTATGTAGAAATACCATAATGTTTTGCGATAGATTGCATCTAATTGACCCATTTTATCCTGTACTAATTTAGTAACAACATCTTTTTCAATTTTTTCTTCTGTTGAAATGTCATTATTGGGAACCAAATCTAAAATCGGTACGTCTAATGTTTCAGGTTGGTTCATCATGTATTTACTGCGTCGTGTTTTTTTACGATAGCGATCTCTAAATGTATTCATTGTAATTGTTGTTAGCCAAGCTTTAATATGCTCCACCTCGGCAACGCTATTCTCATAGCGTACAACTTTTACCCATACTTCTTGCATTAAATCTTCAGCTTCTACATTATTGCGAGTAAGTTTTAAACATAAATGGTATATGTAACGATTGTATTCCTCATATACGCCTTCTAATTTTTCATTCATTGTGTATTCCTCCGCTTCTTGTTCTTGCTTCTATACATATTCTCGCAAAATAATGTATTACACTCTATCGTATTGGCTTTCAATTACATTACAATCATGTAAGCTTAAATGCTTTCACTTGTAATATTCGTAAATAATGTTTTATTACTATACTTTTTATTCGAAAAAAAGTTCCATAACTCGCTCATCCCTCTTCTTTTTTATTGTATATTCAATAACGTTCCCTTAAATTATCTATAAAAATAAATGAAGAAAACTATGTAAAAAGGAGATTCAATATTCATTTTTGACATGCGTCAGAGGTTTTTGTCCTGTGCGAAAGCGAAGCGAAAGATACATTTACGCCCAGGCAAAGTTGATTTGATATATCTGAATTTGGTAATCCATCTGATTCAGACCATTTTTTTCTAACCAAATTCAAAAAATTGTTATATGATAAATGAAATACTATAAAGGGAGCTGGCTATAATGATCTTCTCACCATTATTCGAACATGATGTACCTGAAGTGATTCTCCCTTAACGGAGAATCTTCATATCTCCGTTAAGGACAGTATTGTCTAGAGATAACGGAGGGGAAAACGTGAAAAAAACTTTATTAGGTTCCTTATATTTATCACTTGCTGCTAGCATTTGGGGCGGCATGTATGTAGTAGTTAAAGTAGTTGTCGATACCGTGCCACCTTTAGAATTAGTATGGCTGCGCTATATGATTGCAATCATCGCTTTGGTCATTATTGGCACTATTACAAAACAATCATGGCGAATTGATAAGCGTGACTGGCTGTTAATCTTTATGATTGGGTTCATCGGAAATACGATTTCTATCGTTGCCCAAGAAATAGGTACTATGCTGTCTACTGCTCAAATGGGAGCCATTATTACAGCAACGACACCGGCATTTATGGTTGTCTTTGCGAGATTCATTTTAAAAGAAAAAATCACTTTAAAAAAAGCTGTTTCTATTATTCTTGCGACATTCGGAGTTTATATGATCGTAGGTAGTGCACATATTGATTCATCACATCAATTAGGTGGAGTCGCTCTACTAATTGCTGCCCTAACTTGGTCACTGATGTCCGTTCTTATTAAACGGGTACCGGAGCAGTATTCACAAATCGTTGTCACTAGCTATGGAACACTTGTCGCTATCATTGTCTTAACACCTTTAGCTATTCCACGACTACTAAAATTAGACTTCCACGTTATGTTAGAACCATCCATCTTAGGTGGCCTACTTTACTTAGGCGTTATCTCTACAGCGTGCGGCTTCTTATTGTGGAATCGTGGATTACAAATGCTGAATGCCGCAAGTGGAGGTTTATTTTTCTTCTTTCAGCCAATCGTCGGCACCTTCCTAGGATGGCTATTACTAGGAGAACAAATCGGCGTACCCTTTTGGATTGGAACTATATTAATCTTTAGTGGTGTACTATTGGTTATTCGAGAGTAAGCATACTAAAAGCTGAATGATCTCTCTCATTCAGCTTTTTTTATGTTGCTAAAGACCGCTCTACTTTAGTTCATAGATAAGCTTATTTCACAAAACGCCATAAGTATGTTGCTGTATATGAGTTTTCCAGATCCAATAAATCGATACCAAGATGGACTCTCCCCCGCTTCATAGAGCATAATAAAAACCACTCAAATACGAATGGTTAGTTTGAGATAATTCAGATCCAGGTGTAATATGCAATTCTTTAAAATGCCATTTTGGATCATGACCTTCATAATGTTTATACTACCCAACCATTACAAGTCTCTTCGTATCCCCAATCTTTTACGATTAAATTCCCGTTTGAAAGTTGGAGATATGTATTAAAATGTATGCTTTAAGTTAATTGGAGCGAAAGCTGACAACTCCTTCATATCAACATCTGTTTGCTGTCGCACATAAAACCCAAGGAAAACGCTCATACCCTTCTACAAATATCTTAATGCCCTAATTAAGTTTCGTGCATGTTTTGAATCTATCTCACTTTTTAGCCACACTCAAGTGGGACTAAGCATTAATTAAAACGTTAGAGACCATTGCTATAGCAAGAATCCCCAACCACATTATGCTATACTATTTCTATTATCGAAATATTAGAAAAGAGGGATGCTAGATGACAAATTTACAGCAATTAGATGCGTATTTCTCAGAACATCGCGAAGCACATTTACATGAATTAAATGAATTTTTACGTATTCCAAGTATTAGTTCTTTATCAGAGCATAAAGGAGATATACAAAATGCCGCTGAGTGGCTAGCAAACGCTTTTAAAAAGCTAAATCTTGAGAATATCTCCATTACGCAAACTGCAGGTCACCCTGTTGTTTATGCTGATTGGTTACATGCTGAGGGTAAACCAACTATTCTATTTTACGGTCATTATGATGTTCAGCCGGTTGACCCGTTAAATTTATGGGACACTGAGCCTTTCAACCCTACAATCCGCGATAACAAACTATTTGCACGTGGTGCTAGTGACGATAAAGGACAAGTGTTTATGCACTTAAAAATGATTGAAGCATTATTTGCAACAACGGGCACTTTACCAGTAAACGTGAAATTCATCTATGAAGGTGAAGAAGAGATTGGTAGCCCTAACCTTCCTGCCTATGTTGAAGAGCATAAGGAGAAACTAGCTGCCGATTTAATTTTGATTTCTGATACAGGTTTGTATGGTCCTGGTAAGCCTGCGGTATGCTATGGATTACGTGGTTTAACCGGGGTTCAAATTGATGTTCGTGGTGCAAAAGGTGACCTTCACTCTGGTCTTTACGGTGGCGGTGTCCAAAACGCTATTCATGCATTAGCTGACATTTTAGCATCTTTCCGTGATGAGCATGGCACTATTCAAGTGGAGGGCTTCTACGATAAGGTTTTACCATTAACGGAAGAAGAACGTGAAGCTTACCGTGCACTTGGCTTTGATGAAGAATCCATGAAGGAAGAAGTTGACGTGAAGGAGTTATTCGGTGAAGCTGGTTATTCCTATTTAGAACGCACTTGGGCACGTCCAACATTAGAGGTCAATGGTGTGTTTGGTGGCTTCTCAGGTGAAGGCATTAAAACAGTACTTCCTGCTGAGGCTGGTGCAAAAATCACATGCCGTCTTGTGCCAAATCAAGAGCCTAATGAAATTGTAGCACTATTAAAAGCACATATTGAAAAACATAAGCCAACTGGCGTTGAGGTGACAATCTCAGAATTCGATAAAGGTCGTCCATTCCTAACACCATTTGATCATCCATTTATTCAAGCTGCTGGTCGCTCATACGAAAAAGTTTATAACGTGCCAACTGCTTACACACGCGGAGGAGGATCAATCCCTATCGTGGCTGCCTTTGATGAAATTTTAGAATTGCCGGTAGTGCTAATGGGCTTCGGCTTATCAAGCGAAAACTTCCATGCACCAAATGAACATTTCCATTTAGAAAACTTCGATAAAGGATTACGTGTTTTAAGTGATTATTTATTCGAAGTAGCTGCATTACAAAAATAAAATGACAAATCCCCTCATCAATTTTAATGAGGGGATTTTACTATGTTACTCTCCAAAAATCGTAACGATATCTTCTGATTTTTTGCGTTCTTTCCCTTTTGGTACTTCGTCAAAATAACCGACCTGTAACATCGCAATGACGCGCTCTCCCGGCTGAACCTTTAGAGCTTCGCGGAATTTTGGGTTATCTAGGAACCCAGGTGTTTTCCAACATGAACCGATTCCTCTATCCCATGCTAGCAATTGAATATTTTGAATAAACATACTTGCCGCTGCGTAATCTTCTAATCGCTCTTTTTGTCGAGCATCCTCTGGAACGATGACAAAAGCATAGCCACCTGGTAATGTGAATTTCGTCATTTGTTTCGTTAAATCTTCACTTGAAAGCTCCTGCCATTTCGGTATCGCTAGATCACGCAATAAATTATGAAGAGCCTCTAACTCCTTACCACAAGCAACGACTAAACGCCAAGGCTCTCGATTTCCATGATTCGGTGCCCACACTGCATCGTCAATAATGGCCAATAAATCTTCACGTTCTACCGGCTTTCCATTAAATTTTTTAATAGAACGACGCTCAATAATCGCATCCCTAACAGTCAAAAATTGTTCGCTCATTTACTCTTATCTCCTTCTATACCATTACAATAATTAAGATTTATCTTCATTCAGATATAATTCCTTTTCTTTGGGTATCCAGACAACTACTGAAATAAAGGAACTCAGTCTAAGTACGCCACGTCGTGAGGCAACGACTGAGTAATCAACACCGTGTTGGCCCAAAGCCTCTGGCGGATATCACGGATTTTCAAAGGATGAATTGTGCGGGCACAATTCATCATCCGGACGCATTGTCTATCTGTGCAAAAGCGTAGCGACAGCAATTGTTTTATCTGTGCGAAAGCGTAGCGACAGCAACAACAACAACAACAACAACAACAATTACGCCAAGGCGAAATGAATATCTCCTACCCTTAACATTATCACAAAACCATGAGCTTTAACACTGCTATCACCTTAAGCAAAACTATCCTCTATATGAATGAAGTAATAAGTCATGCTTGGTGTATAGGCCGTTGAATCTTCATAAAAATAAGGTCGTTGAATACTGTCGGAAGTATGTGCATTCACATAAGGAACACCATTTTGGATACTCGTCACAATGACGGAATGATCAATCTTTCCATCACCTTGAAAATCCAAAAAAATGATATCTCCAAGATCTAATTCTTCAGCAGATTGTACACGCTTACCCTTCAACCCCGTTGTCGAACCTTCCAAATACCATCTAAGGGAATGTGCAACAGACCAGCTAAAGCTCCAATTTCCATGTTGAACCCACCAACCTTTCCCCCTGTTTGGAGCCCCCCGCATTGGTGCTCCTCCAGCAAGTAAACATTGGGATATATAGTTTGTACAATCAACAGTAAAATTCGGAAATGCTGGATTACGCCTGTTCCACCACAAGTTTGCATACTGCACAGCAGCCTGTCTGTTATACATTTTTGCCACGCTTCCCCTCCTTAGTTCAACATATGTATAAGGAGGAAATTCTATTAGCTAGGTCCTTATTCATAAAAATGTCGAATGTGGTCTGAATTGGCACTAACTTTTCCAATTTTAAGATAGTTTTTGCTACAATAAGGGTATGGAATTATAGATTTTTATTTTATGAACCAGAAGGGATGTTAAATGTGAAGCAGCATGCTGAGAAAGAAATTATACAACCTACTCTTTTATGCGATAAAAAAGGTAATTTAAATCCAGCTGCCATCGGATTTGCACGCAAACCTCTCATAAACAGCAATTTAAGTGGCCATATCATGCGCAAAAAGAAATGGAATTATTGGTGTGTCTACGGTGATGAGATCATCTTCTCAGCTACTATTAGCCATCTCGACTACGCAGCGGTCTGCTTCGTCTATTTCCTTGAATATGAAACACAACGCTACTTTGAAAAAACAATCACAATTCCATTTGGTGGAAAGTTAAAAATGCCTACACAGGTACTAGATTCAGTAACCTTCAAAAATAGTGAAATGATGATCGATATGACATATGTACAAAATGAAACTCACCTATCCGTTTCGATCCCGGACTTTGATGGAGATACCTTATGTGCAAAGCTTGTCATTCAGCATCCGCCTACAGATGAGTCATTGAATGTAGTCATTCCTTGGAATCGTAAAACATTCCAATTTACAGGAAAGCATCATATACTTCCTACTTCTGGATTAGTGTCGATTGGTACTCGCCGTTTTACATTTTCCTCCGAGGAAAATTTCTCTGTACTAGAATACAGTCGTGGCGTTTGGCCGCGCCAATCCACATGGACTTGGGGAATGGCATCACAGCGAGTTCGAGGTAGACGAATCGGACTCAATTTAGGCGGCAAGTGGACAGATGGAACTGGCATGACCGAAAATGCAGTTTTCGTCGAAGGCAAAATGACCAAAATACATGAAGATGTATTGTTCAAATATAATCAAGAGGATTTAATGCAACGATGGAAAATTAAGACTAAATTCACTAACCAAGTTTCATTAACATTCTCCCCATTTTTCGAGCGTGTTGCCGTAACAAAAGCTGGCCTCATAAAATCTGAAGTTCATCAAATGTTTGGCTACTACGATGGCTCCATATTACTAGACAATGGCGAAACACTTGTCATCAAACAAATGCTAGGCAGTATCGAAGAAAATCGCGTAAAATGGTAAGAACTTGAATTTCCATCTGCTATATTCTTCGTATACTAGGATTTAACGCTCTGACATTCATACATCCTCAGCGCGTTAAATCCGAAAAAGCTCACGCATAGCGAATATCCGCGGATTTGGCGAGGCTATCCACGATTTTGACTATTCTATCCACGCTTTTCGCTGCTCTATCCTCGGCTTTGACGATTCTTTCCGTCGCTCTTGATTTTCTATCCGTCACCTTGACTTTCTTTCCGTCGCTCTAATTTCTATCCGTCACCTTGACTTTCTTTCCGTCGCTTCGGCTCTTCTTTCCGTCGCACTGATTTCTATCCGTCACCTCGGCTCTTCTTTCCGTCGCCCTGACCACTCTATCCGTCACCTCGGCTCTTCTTTCCGTCGCCCTGACCACTCTATCCGTCACCTTGGCTCTTCTTTCCGTCGCCTTGACTGCTCTTTCCGTCGCTATCGCTTTCCTATCACCTGCTCCGATTTCTATCCTATCAACGCAGACACTATTTTCTCCGGGTCATCTGTAAATAGTCCTTGTACACCGATCTGTCGTAATTGCTTTGCGTACTCGACATCATTAACTGTATATACACGCACAGTTGCTCCTTCATTAAGAGCTTCTTGAATGGATCTTCGAAATGCTGTAGGTAAGCTGACATGTATAGCATCTGCTGGGATTTGAGCTGTGTAGCCGTTAAAATCAACTAAAATTTCTGCAAACAGTGCCGCTTTTTCAATATATGGTGCTCTTTGTGAGACAATCTGAATAGATTCATGATTAAAAGAGGAAATGATCACTCTCTCTGCCATTTGAAATGCAGCAACCTCCCTAATCACAAGTGCTTCTATCCCGTCATATGGAAATACATCGGTTTTGAGCTCAATATTAATAAGGTGATTGGTACCAGCTAATAGCTCTAAAATGTCTCCTAGAGTGGGTATGCGTTCATCCTCAAATTTAGAAGAAAACCATGAACCAAAATCAAATGCACGAAGTTCTTGTAGCGTATAATCCTTTACGTAGCCAGAGCCATTAGATGTACGATCGATTGTTTCATCATGAATAACGACTAACTCCCTATCCGCAGTTAAATGAACATCTAGTTCAATTCCTGTAATCGGTAGTTTTGACGCTGCTACAAAAGCAGCCATAGTATTTTCTGGGTAATGTGCCGAAACACCTCTATGGGCAAAAATGTCCAATCTGAAAACCTCCTATTTTATCCACCCTCAACCGATTAGCTGGTGGGCATTAAATTTCCGTTTACCTTCTCCCAAAATAAGCCTAATACAATTTCACTTGATGGTAAATATTTTATATAGTAGTATGAGAATCTACTTGAAAATGTAAGTACATAGGAGGTGCTAAAAAATGACTGCACAACATCCAGATTTTCAGGCTGAAGTGGAACGATTAGCTTACACCAAAAATTACATGCAGCAAATTTTAAATGAATCGCAAAGAGGTTTGCAATCTGCTCAGGAGAATATTCGTAAGTCGATGGCAGATCTTGATTATTTAGATTCAAGTTTAGGCTATATAAATATCCTAGCAAATGCACGTTTCTTTGAAATGGCTCGAAACCAAAAGGAAGGCTTAGAGGCTATTCAAAAAAAGCCATACTTTGCCCGAATTCATTTTCAAAAGACAGGAGATCCAGAAGAGTTTCTTTATATAGGAAAAACTTCTTTGTTTCATCGAGAAACCCACGAGCCTATTATCGTCGATTGGCGTTCACCAGTAGCAAACGTCTATTATGATGGTCGCCTTGGGGATATGGAATATGATGTTCGTGGAGAAATCCATAAGGGACACCTATTTGCCAAACGACAATATAAAATTAATGATGGTGAACTGCTTGATTTACGAGATATTGATTTAACAACAAACGATGAATTACTGCAAGAAGCATTAGCTGGAAAAGCAGATGTGCGTTTGACAGAAATCGTCTCCACCATTCAAAAGGAACAAAACGATATTATACGAGCACATCTTCGTCAGCCTATTATCGTACAGGGTGCTGCTGGTAGTGGAAAAACAACCATTGCCCTACACCGAATATCTTACTTCCTCTACACAATGGGTGAACATTTTAACCCTGAGCAGCTCATGATTTTAGCACCGAATAAGTTATTTATCGATTATATTGGGGATGTTTTACCAGAGCTTGGTGTCGATAAAATTTGTCAAACAACCTTTACTGATTATGTTCTTGCTGCGACTAAGCTAAAACTAAAACTTCAAAATCCTAATGAACAATTAGAATCTCTTGTTGCGGGAGGACCCCAACAGAGAAATTCTTGGATATCCGAAATGAAGGGCTCTCTTTATTATCGTGATGTAATAGAACGATATGTTCAAAAGATCGAGCAGGAAATTGCCAACCAATTTGAGGATGTTTTCATTGAAAAATATTGCATTATGCGTGCCTCCCATCTAAAGAAGCTATTTTTATATGAGTTTTCTTATATGCCAATTGAAAAAAGACTGGCACATATTAAAAAAGTGCTCGCAAGCCATGCCCGTCAAAAGAAACAGGCTATTTTAAATACACTCCATAAAAAATATGATGAGGCACTTGGCAAAGCACTTGATGGAATTCGTGATGATGCCAAACGTCGTCGTGTTGTCACTAAGTTTATTGATGAGCGAGATGAACGTATTCCTGCTATTGAGAGCGCTGCAAAATCAACTGCAACCGTTTATATGCGAAGATTCTCTAAACATAACATTAAGACACTCTATCGTACGCTTCTCACAAATGCTGAGCTTTTAGCAGAGCTTGCACCAGAATGGCATTATCTTGAGCAACAGCAATTTTTACAGGCACATTTTAAAGAACAATGGGTGCTCGAAGATTTAGCCGCCCTTTATTATTTACAAGCTCGTATAAAGGGCATTCCAGATGAATGGAAAATGCGTGTCGTTTTCATCGATGAAGTACAGGACTATAGTTTATTTCAGCTTGCTGCTTTAAAGACCGGGCTTGAAACTGATATGTTTACGATGGTCGGTGATTTAGCACAAGGAATTCATAGCTATCGTTCCCTTACTGCCTGGGAACCTGTCCAAAATCTTTTCCCTAGAGCAAGCTTTAGAACACTTCAAAAAAGCTATCGAACAACCATTGAAATTATGGAGGTTGCTAACAAGGTTTTAGCACAAATGGATGAACAGCTTCCATTAGTTGAGCCAGTAGTTCGTCATGGCAATGTCCCTACCTATGTTCAGGCACAATCATTTGATGCCATGCAAATTAAAGAAATTTTTGAAGCCATTCGAGCCAATGGACATCAATCTATTGCTTTAATTTGTAAAACGACTTCAGAGGCAATTTCAATGCAGCAAGCATTAAAAGACAAAAAAATTGATTCTCAGCTTCTAACTGAAAATGAGTCTATCAATCAGGAATTATTGCTCGTAGTTCCGAGTCATTTAGCAAAGGGGCTTGAATTCGATGCTGTGATTGTAGCTGCCTTCGATACACCTTTCTACGATACGAAGATTGATCGCAAGCTGCTTTATGTGGCACTCACTCGAGCCATGCATGAACTTTATTTAATCGGTCCAACCCAAAATACATTTCTATTAGAATAAAAAAGTCGCTATTTAGGCGACTTTTTTTACATCGAACATTTAATGCTCATTTATCGATTCCGAGGTGGTAAACGGTAAAACCTCCCTCTGGATAAATACGCTTTTACAACTTTCCACCATGACCTTGGTGCTTCCCTTGGAGGAGACTTCTTTTTAGGTAGTGCCGGCATGCGCATGATAACGACTCCTTTCATAGGCTTAGTAATACTATATGAAGATAGTTACAAAATTATGATAAAAAGAATAGCTTGCCAATATGGATAGATATGTTCATGCTCATCTTCTACAGGTGGACACATTTGTCTACTCTTTTATGAGAAGGAAAAAATGACGTTTCCCCCGCTAAGGAGAATCATATTAATACAACCTTTTAATTACTCTCCTTTATATTTTATTTATTATTCTTTTGAAGAAAGGCTTTTACTTTTTCATAAGCAAATTGAGCGCTCAAGCTATTGGGTACTGCATCAAAAACATGATCGGCTCTTGGAAGAAGATAAAGTTCATAGGGAACGTTATTTTCTTTTAGCTTCCTATCCAAAATTTCAGCCTGTTCTTCTGGAACAATTCGATCACTTGCTCCTAAGAGTGTAATAGTAGGAGGAGCGTTTTCCTGAATGTAACTAATCGGAGAAAGTATTTTATAACGATCAGGAAATTGTGAGGGTGTACCCCCAATATATTTTCTCATCACATCTTGCACATAGTCAGGACTAGGATTATTTTTATAAAACTCCGTCATATCTGCCGGTCCATATATGTTAATCACAGAATTGATAGGTACTGCTGATACATTTATTGAAGGAGGCAACTTTGTATCTCCCATACTATATGCAGCTAACATAGCTAGATTTCCACCTGCTGAATCTCCCATGACGTTTATTTTTTTGGGATCGATATTATAAGTATCCGCATGTTCTGCTACCCATCCAATTGCAGATTTCACATCGGCTACTTCATCTTTCCATCCTGCTTGAGGAGGCATACGATATTCCACATCAAACACCGTATATCCTAATTCACTTAACCATTGATTCCAATTTGGCGTATTCCCTTTATTCCCTTCAACCCATCCGCCTCCATGTACTTTTACAACAGCTGGTTGAAGTGATTTTTTTGAATCTCCTTGAGCTGGCCATACATCAAGCTTTAATTCCACACCATCAGGAGTTGTTCCGTATACGATATCCTGTATGAATTTGGATGTTATTTCTATCTTACCAAAAAAATGAGAAATAAGGGAGGCGGGAACATTTTCATTTTTAGCATAGTTTGACATTTTAATGATTGGCTCTACGGTTAGAAAACTTAATAGTAAAACTAAAGGAATCAAGATTATCCAAGCTATTAACGCTTTTCTCCAAACAGCTAACCCTACTAAAATTAATATCACAACAGTTATACTTAATAAAAACTTAGGCGTAACCATTGCAATCGCTCCAAGGAGACTCATTATGTTCGGAAGGCCCCTCGGATTCCAAATATAGTATGTCAGAATGCTAATAAAAGCAAATGCAATTACTGCAAGAACCGTCAGTAACCATTGAATAAAACCTCTAGGCCTCCATGAGGCTAGTTGTTTTAGTTGTCCCTGATCCATTTCTTCATCCCTCTCCATATTAAGGCTCATCACATAACGGTTGGTTGATTTCCGTTCTGACTAGGCCCTTCTCTGGAGTCGCCCAGCCTCCACTCCAATCAACACATGGCATACATTTTCAAAATATCATCCACAACTTTAGTTTATGAGCCATATTAAATTACAATACAAAATTTAGGCCCTTCTAATTTTCATTGTATATGAGCTGAGCGGCTTTTACTTTCTTTTTCTGTCCTTTTAAGAAAAACGATACCACAAGGGCGACAATTATAAAGATTACTCCAAGCGTAAATGCCCCTTGGAAACCAGCTGTTAAACCATTTAACTTTTCAACTGGATCCATTGGATTTGCCGCGCTTTCCATATATTTATTTGTACCTGTTGTCATTTTAGATATAAATATCGCTGTGCCAATTGCGCTAGCTACTTGAGATAGAGAATAACTTATTCTTTCACCTATAATTCATACAAATAACGGGTGTACATAAAAAAGAGATGTATCAAATTTCGATACATCCCATATGCATGGTTGTTACTTTCATCTGCTTTTTCAGATACAAAAGAAACCTTATTTTAACATTTCCAATACTTTAATAGTCATTCACACTTCATCTTTATATTCTATAGAGCTATGAAGTATTCATAGAAAAAAGCCGAGGAATAAATCCTCGACTTTTTTTAAGTGCCTAGCGACGTCCTACTCTCACAGGGGGAAGCCCCCAACTACCATCGGCGCTAAAGAGCTTAACTTCCGTGTTCGGTATGGGAACGGGTGTGACCTCTTTGCCATCATCACTAGACTATTGTCGGCTTTCAATATACGTCGTATTTCTTCGTCAGCTTCTGTCGTTCAGTCAGTCACGTACTTGAGTACGCTCCTTCCCTCTCTCCATCGTTTCCTCGAACTACTCGTATCTTGAAACCCTTTATTGAAAGAGTTGTTCTTTCAAAACTGGATAAACGGTGCATTGAATGTTTCAAACGTTTTGGTTAAGTCCTCGATCGATTAGTATTCGTC